>CBDCZY010000010.1:0-776156 GCA_965224745.1 Methylococcales bacterium | reverse complement strand
TTTCGACAGCAGTTTACCCCGAAAGACCTTGGCGAGGGCTTTGTGATTAAACAGGTACTTGCCGTGTTTGGTGCGTGTCAGTTTATTGAGTCGGTCAACCACTGTCGCAGGCATCACGGTATGGATATGCGGATGATAATCCAGATGTCGGGCATGGGTGTGCAAAACGGCAATCATCCCGGGATCCCCCTTAATTTTTGTCATTGCGACTGAAGGATTGTAGGGTTTCCCAGACACCATCAAACATCAGCCGGTAAACAAGTTTTTGATGGTTTTTGGCCAGAGATCTCAGCTGCGCAGGCAAAGTAAACGTGATCATAAAATAGTCACCCGGCACCTGTTTTTTCAGCTGATTCTCAATCCACAGCTGAGATTCATGAAGCTGGCAATGCGGACAGTTGCGATGACCGCAGGAATGGGGAACAAAGCGTTGGTGGTCACAGTCGGTACAGCTGACCTGCATCACCGGGCTGAATTTTGTCCGGCAGATTTTAAGTGCATTCAGTGCCTTTCGCTGAGCAGGTAGAACCTGCCCCTGATAGGTGTTCAGGAAATCAGTTTCAAACTGATCGATGACAGAGGAAAGCAAAATCATCTGATCTTCCTCCACGACACGTTGAAACCACCCATCAGCTGATTGATCCGCTGTTCAGAGTTGTCACAGGTCACATCAGTCAGATGGGCATAGCGTGCCGTAGTCAGCAGGGAACTGTGCCCCAGAAACTGCTGGAGTTCCAGCAGACCGACTCCAGCAAATGCGTGGCATAGCTGTGACGCAGAGAATGGCAGGAAATCTTTTTTTTAGCCCCATCTCCTGAGCAACGAGCTTGATAGTCGCCTGAACGCCACCGCGATCAAGCGGCGACTCAGCAAGATGCGCCCCTTCCAGCCCCCGTGAACGATTGGGGAAAATAGCGTTGGGTGTCGGTGCAATACCCAAAATCGGCGAAGTACCTGCAAGGTATTGACGGGCAAAGGTACCAGACGGTCTTTATTGCCCTTGGCATTGCGAATATGCACACGCATTCGCGTCGCATCGATATCCCCTACCTCCAGGTTCAAGCCTTCGCCTAGACGCAAACCCATACTGGTAAAGGGTAAAATAGAATACGCAGTAGCTTAACTTGCGTGTCGACATAAACAGCCGCTGCGCTTCCGCCCTAGTCACAATATCGGGAATGCGTGTACAGCGCGGCGGTTTAACCATAGGAATGTCAGCCCAGGGTTTGGCAAGGACATGGGTATAGAAAAACTTTAATCCATAAAGATCCAGCTTAACCGCACTCCATGAAAGGCGGTCGAGCAGATCATGAAAGTAGTCAAGAAGCTGGTCTTGAGACAGGTTATCCAGATGGCCATTGAAATAAACAGCAATACGGCGAATAGCACGTGAATACGCCTCAATGGTTTTGGGTTGCAGTCCCTGAAGTTTTAAATGTTTGCAGTGCAGTGAATAATAATGATTGTATTTTGATTCGAGAAATGGTGTCATCAGTGTGTAACCTCACTGTTAAATAAATGAGCTTACAGGTTACCTTCTTATGAAAAGGGAGGGTACTGAGGGTACACTTTAATTTTATCGGCGCGGCAGCTCTTCCTCCGCGATAGCGGCTTCGTCCAACAATTGCATCCAGCTGACCGTAAAAAGCGTCATTTTTTATAACTACTCAGCGTAAATAATTAAAAAACAGCTTGACAGGGTTTTAGGGCAAAAGCTGTAATTCTTCAAAGAATCTCAACTACTCGTCAAACCGACAGAACATAGAGCCTCAGAACCTATCAAAAAGCTATCATTTTTCCTAAACACCAACGACCCAGAACCCTTTTTTTAATCACCCCAAACTCGCTTACCTAAAGGAAAATTCGACGTTATAAACCCATGAGATAATAGACCTGTCGCTACTCTCTATACAGGTTTTTCATTGAAAATAGACTCTCTCAATGTTGATGATACAATCAGTCATGTTAAGCAGTTGCTTGAAACTGAGCGCAATCTGTCGCCTGCACTAAAATCAGCACTGGAAGTCATACTATTACCCGTCTCGGTTCTATTAAACCGCGTCACCTTGAACAGCAAAAACAGCAGCAAACCACCTTCAAGTGATCCCAATCAAAAAAAAGGTACCCGTAAAAAATCAGATAAACCCTCGGGCGGACAACTTTTGCATCAAGGCAAGACCTTGCAAAAAGTAGATGATCCGGATGAAACCGAGATGATTATGATTGATCGCCGTACCTTGCCCAAAGGGCACTATACGGAAGATGGCTTTGAAACCCGTCAGGTCTTTGATATTGATATTTCACGGGTCGTCACAGAATACCAAGCACAGCGATTAATCAACGAACAGGGCAAATGCTTTGTTGCGCCTTTTCCAAAGAAAGTCAGCAAGGCAGTGCAATATGGCGATGGGATAAAAGCCCATGCCGTTTATTTATCACAGTATCAGTTATTGCCTTACAAGCGGATACAAGACTATTCCGCCGACCAGTTACAGATGCCCATCAGTGAAGGCTCACTGGTTAACGTTAATCAACAGGCTTATGAATAGTTAGCAGAGTTTGAAGCGATCTGCAAAGAAAAGCTGGTTGTGTCGCCTATTCTCCATGCCGATGAAACGGGCATCAATATCAACGGTAAAGGGCACTGGTTACACAGTGCATCCAATGCGCAGTGGACACACTTTTTTCCTCATGCCAGACGAGGAATCGTAGCCATGAATGCGATTAATATATTACCTCTCTATCATGGCACTCTATGCCATGACCATTGGAAGCCCTATTACAAATATGACTGTACTCACTCACTTTGTAATACCCATCACCTGAGAGAATTGAACCGAGCTTGGGAACAAGATAAGCAGGTGTGGGCACATGAAATGAAACAACTGCTTGAAAACATCAACACTGCAGTTAATGATGCGAGTGGCATGTTACTGGATAAAGAAGCAGAGCAATGGAAAAACAAATATAGAAAATTGCTGGAAAAGGCACAGACTGAATGTCCGCCACCCGACAAACCTGAAAAAGTAAAACGGGGGCGAGTAAAGGAGCAAAGCCAGAAACTTGCTGGAAAGGCTGATTGATTATGAAGAAGATGTATTGCGCTTCATGACAGTTGCATGCGTACCGTTTACCAATAATGCGGCTGAAAATTCAATTCGAATGACTAAAGTCCATCAGAAAATATCAGGGTGTTTTCGGAGTATGGAAGGGGCTGAAATGTTCTGCCGTATTAGAGGTTATTTATCGACTTGTCGCAAACAGGGAATGAGCGCGACTCAGGCAATGATGCTTGTATTTGAGCGGAAATTACCTGAGTTTGCTTTGTGATTTTGTTTGAATGGTTAATACGCTGAGTAGTTACATAAAACCTTAATCCGTGATTTAAGAAGTTAATATAGGGTGCAGCCTATACTTGATGTTATTTATAGATATATGATATAACTTGTTGAAACTAAGTCATACGGGTTATTTCAAAAATGGCACAACTCATTGCTCGCACCGGAAACGAACTGACGATAGAAGTTAAAGTGACTATAGACGGCTCTCTGCTGGAAGCAGAAGATGCGATTCAAAATGCCTGCAACGAAGTTGGACTGCTGGCCACCGGAAAAGCCTTGGAAAATTTTGATACCGATGGACGCGCACTGCAAACCGGGGGTATCAAATGGACCGCTAAAACCCCCAGTGAGAAACACTATCAAACGCCTTACGGAGTCGTCGAAATCAAGCGCTATACCTACCAAACCTCAAAAGGCGGCAAAGTGTGGTGTCCACTGGACGTGAACGCGCGTATTATTCGAGGCGGAACGCCGCGATTAGCCCAGCAAGTCGCGCACAAATATGCGCAGATGAATGCCCAAGCAGTTTGCTACGATTTTGAAGCCAACCACAACCGAAGCATCACCAAATCCTATATCCAGAATATGGCGGATTGGGTCGGCGGCATTGCTCAGGCCAGAGAAGAAGAGTGGACGTATACGTTGCCGGCATTCGATGCCCCCGTTTCAACCATTGTGTTTAGTTTGGATGGTGCCTATATTTTGATGCAAGAAGACGGCTGGCGTGAAGCGATGGTCGGCGCACTGTCCTTTTATGATGCGGAAGGCCAGCGTTTGCACTCGCTGTATTTGGGTGCTCCGCCTGAATATGGCAAGGGAACCTTTAAGCAACGTTATGAGAAAGAAATCCAGCGGATCAAAGCGCTCTATCCTGACGCCCTTTATCTGGGTATTGCTGATGGCGCCAAAGATAACTGGTCATTTTTAACCCCCCATACAGACCGTCAATTACTCGATTTTTATCATGTCACGGAATATCTTGGCAAAGTGGCTTATGCTGCATTTTCACAGAAAACAGCAAAACCCAAAAGAGCCGCATGGCTATCAGAACGGTGTCATCAACTGAAGCATGAGTCAGGAGCGGTTAACGCGTTAATTCAGGAGATGGAGGGGTTAACGCGAAAACAAGGCTTGTCCCAATCCGTTCAAGAAGAGTTGGTTCAAGCATTGACTTACTTTAATAATCATCAGCATCAAATGAATTATGCCGCGCATACGGCTGCCCGGTTACCGATTGGTTCAGGGGTTACTGAGGCGGCTTGTAAAACCTTGGTCAAACAACGCTTATGTTGTTCGGGGATGCGCTGGAAAAACCAAGGAGCAGGGGTGATATTGAGTCTGCGAAGTCTTGTACAGTCAGGCAGTCGATGGCAACAATTCTGGGAGAAGATTAATCAATATGGGGCTCAATGTTATATTTGAAAACATCATTTTAAGGCTCCACCCTTAATATAATGAGTTATCTAGCTGATTAATAAGCAATAAAGTGTTAAAATAGAGGCGTTAAAAACTTCACCCAACAAGTGCAAAATGAAACGTCTTATCATCGAACAATCCACAACAGAAACTTATACAAGTCATTCTGGTTTGGCCTTAGTTGGCTTATGTTTAAATCGATATAGCACTATTCATAAAGCGCTCAAGGCCGGCATTCCTTTACGCCATGGCATTTCGCACAGCGACATCATCAAATCATACATTGGAACGCTATGTTTAGGCAAAAGCGACTTCGAAGCAATCGAGAACTACCGAGATGATGACTACTTCAAGAACGCGCTGTCGATTAAGCACGTACCCTCAAGCGCAAGATTAAGACAACGACTGGATGAAGAGGCTGAAGCACTATTGGTCATCATGCAACAATGTAATATTGAATTTCTGACTCATGCCGGGGTACCGGTGACGCCATTGGCCACCCATCATGTCGCATTGGATATTGATGTGTATCCGATGAACAATGAGAAGACCCAGAAGGAAGGTGTTTCCAGAACCTATAAAGGCCATGATGGCTATGCGCCGATTGCGGCTTATCTGGGTAATGAGGGTTGGTGTCTGCTTAATGAACTTCGAGAAGGTAAGCAGCATTGTCAAAACGGTTTTCAAAAGACGCTGGACCGCGTCATTGAATATGCTCGGTGCTTGACTGAGGCTCCGCTGCTGGTGCGTTTGGATAGCGGACATGATGCCTTGGATACCCGTGTCTGGCTGCACCAAAACCAAGTGGACTCTATCCTGAAATGGAACCCCAGAAAACAAGACCTGGAGGCTTGGTTAGCCTTGGCTGAACAACAAGGCAAATGGACAACGCCGAGGGTCGGCAAACGGGTCGCCTTGTTCAGTGTCCAAGAAACCCAACAACAAGACGGGCAAACCTATCGCTTCCGCCGCGTCATGCGGGTTATCGAAAGAACTATGGATGCAGAGGGTCAAATGCTGTTAATCCCTGAGATAGAAATAGAAGGCTGGTGGACCTCATTAAATTCGCTCGCCTACGCTGATGAACAGATCATTGCTCTTTACCAAGATCATGCCACTTCCGAACAATTCCACAGTGAATTTAAAACCGACCTCGATATCGAACGCTTACCTTCGGGCAAATTTGCCACCAACGACTTGATCATGGCATTGAGCGCTTATAGTTACAATATCTTGCGTTGGATCGGCTTAATCGGGCTCATAGGCAACATCAGTCCTGTCCGTCATCCGGCCAAAAGAAGGCGAATAAAAACGGTTATACAGGAACTAATGTACCTAGCGGCTCGGGTCATCCATGCTGGGCGACGAATAAAACTTCGTTTCTCCAAACACTGCCCGGGTTTTTTAGCATTTGAGTCAACCTACCATCGCTTAGCGTCAGGATAACACCCCACTATTCTTAAGAAAAATGCGAGAACATGTCTCTCAGGGATAGCAGTGCCGGGTGTACAGAATTTGGTGTCAATTGAGAGCTATTGAGGCTTAAAAAGCCTCAGTGTGCTCGTATTATTAGCTATTTCAAATAATAACAAGGTATTAAAACGTTGAAATGTTAATGTGGCTTCCCAAGGATTGGTGGATGCACTTTAAGTCACGGATTCAGGTAAAAGTTACCTTTTGCGTCCATGGAGTCATCAGTCCATTGCTGGCCAACTTGTTTTTACACTATGCATTCGACCATTGGATGCAAAGCAACTATCCATCGAACCCGTTTGAACGATATGCCGACGATTGTGTGCCACGAGCAAAGTGTATTGCGTAAGCAATACACATGTGCATGCTGCACAAAAGATGAGGGTAGGTCCCTCGGAGCCGCTTTACAGGAGGAGGCTTCAAACCGCCTTAAGCTGTGATGGTAAAGAGCCATGGTGGTGAGCGTTAAGGAAAAGGCAGAGCATGACTTTGTCAGGTAAGTGTTAAGGAGACGAATGTAAATGAACCTTTGATGACGTGTCGAAAGCGTAGTGATGATGTCAAAACCGAGGGGGTGTCGTTAACTCGGGATAAGTTTGGGGGAAAACCTGTTTACTGCCCAAGCGGCATCCGGCATAAAGAAGGCGTGAACTTAACATAGGCTTTTGTGTGGAACGTGGGAACCTGTCGCCTTTGATGACAAGGGAGCAACTCAAGCAGAGACCCTGCAAGAGTCTGAGTACCGATGCAAGGCACAGGGACGGATGGCCCCGTAGTAGTGATGAAGGCGTTGTAATGGTGCTGGAGCAAAGGGGGTCAATTATTCAGTTGAATTGATTAATCAACCACGTAAGTGGGAGGAATTTTTGAAGACAACAAAACCATTTGATATTTCCAAGTACGATGTTGTAAGGGCATGGGAACGGGTCAAAGCCAATAAAGGCGCCCCAGGCGTTGATGGTGAGACCCTTGAACAATTTGAGTCGAATCTCAAAGGTAATCTCTATAAACTTTGGAATCGTCTGTCGTCAGGCAGTTACTTTCCACCGGCGGTTAAAACGGTAGCGATACCGAAGAAATCGGGAGGTGAAAGAAAGCTGGGTATCCCTACTGTCTCTGACAGGGTTGCCCAGATGGTGGTTAAGTTACACTTTGAACCCTTGGTTGAGCCTTATTTTCATACAGATTCGTATGGTTATAGGCCAAATAAATCAGCACATCAGGCGCTTGAAGTCACCCGAACACGGTGTTGGCGTTACAACTGGTTGCTTGAATTTGATATCAAAGGTTTATTTGACAATATTGACCATAAATTACTGATGAAAGCGGTGAGAAAGCATACAGACAATCGCTGGATACTTCTGTATATCGAGCGCTGGTTAACGGGCCCGATTCAATTGGAAGATCGCTCGGTGATTGTTCGTAGCAGAGGAGTACCCCAGGGTGGAGTCATTAGTCCGGTATTATCTAACCTGTTTATGCATTACGTTTTTGATAAGTGGATGGAAAGAACATTTCCTGGCACACCCTTTTGTCGGTACGCCGATGATGGGCTCGCCCACTGTCATAGTGAAGCGGATGCAAACAGAGTTAAGACCGAGCTGGCAGCAAGGCTACAGGAATGTGGCCTGGAAATGCACCCGGATAAGACGAAGATTGTTTATTGTAAAGATGAAGATAGAAAGGAAGAGTATCCTGTGACTAGTTTCGACTTTTTGGGCTATACCTTTCGCCCACGTCGTTCGAAGAATAGGTATGGGAAATACTTTATAAACTTTAGCCCTGCGATGAGCAGACTGGCAGGTAAGGCAATTAGATCAGAAATAAGGCGTTGGAAGCTGCATTTACGCAGTGATAAGTCGCTGTTTGATCTTGCCTTTATGTTTAAGGCGAAAATCCAGGGCTGGATAAATTACTATGGACGTTTTTACAAGTCAGAGATGTACCCGACACTACGGCAAATCAATCGTAAACTCTGTTTATGGGCGACGAGGAAATACAAAAAGCTAAAGCATCACAGAAGAAGAGCGGAACATAGACTTGGTGATATTGCTAAACAGCATCCAAGTTTGTTTCCACACTGGAAACTGGGTGTCAGGCCAATGGTTGGATAATGGGAGCCCAGTGAGCTGAGAGGTTCACGCTGGGTTCTGAGAGCAGCCGAGGGGGAGGTTCCCTTGGCTGACTCACCCAGTGGTGCATTGCGATTCAGAAGAAGAGGCAAGGGAATTGAAATCTGAAATAGCAAAAAGAATGGAGCAGTGCGGATTGGAACTACATCCGGAGAAGACGAAAATTGTCTACTGTCAGGATGCAAACCGTACGGGTGATTATGAACTCCATAGTTTTGATTTTTTGGGATTCTGTTTTCGACCCAGGCTTACACAATAAGAGCTATTGTCAAATCTGGTGTATGGCATAATCAAGCGACTTCCTGTTTTTGATTGCCAGTTTGTTTAATTCCATCGATAAATTTAACGCCTGTTATGACGTCCGCTAAATGCTTATGACCTCTTAATCTGTGCCATGTTTTTTGAGCCGTTTCCATCAGTTTAAACGCCATCGTTAGCGTGGTTATACGGCTACCGCAGTTTTTCATTTTATTGGTCCGTAATCTCACCGTAGCAAAGACGGATTCTATCGGGTTAGTGGTTCTGATGTGTTGCCATGTTTCTGCCGGATAATCATAGAAAACTAGCATTTCAGCCTTATCTTTTTCCAGGCAACCCATGGCTTTAGGGTATTTTGCACTGAACCGTTCAATGCAATGGTCAAAGGCTTTGTAAGCCTCTTCCCGTGTTTCTGCCTGCCAGATGTTATGCAAGGCTTCTTTCACTTTGGGTTGCATGGCCTTTGGTAACTTTTCCATCACATTAGCCGTTTTGTGTACCCAGCAGCGTTGCTGATCGGTGGTTGGCCAGACTTTGCCAACCGCATTCCAAAAGCCCAGTGCACCATCACCAATGGCAAGCTTTGGGGCTACCGTTAATCCACGCTGCGTTAAGTCCAGCAAGACCTCTTCCCAGCTGGCAGAAGATTCGCGATAACCATCGGATACCGCTAATAGCTCTTTGTTACCCTGCTCATCAGAGCCCATAATAACCAGTAGACATAAACGATCATCAAGCCTGACGTTACAATGAACACCATCGGCCCAGATGTAAACATAGCGTTTTGTAGAAAGGTCTCGTTTCGTCCAGGCTTTATAGTCCTCTTCCCAGCTGCTTTTCAAGCGACTGATGGTGTTGGCCGATAACCCTGCCGCATCAACACCCAGTAAGTGCTGTAAGGCTTCTGGAAAATCGCCGGTTGAAATACCACGCAAATATAACCAGGGCAGTAATTCATCAATCACTTTTGCGCGTTTTAAATAGGGTGGAACCAGTTGACTATTAAATTTAATTTGTGAACCTGAACGATCCCTTACTTTAGGCACTTTTACCGTCACATCGCCAAGCCCTGTCTGGATGGTTCGTTCAGGCAGGTAGCCATTACGGACAACAGCTGTTTTATTGTCCTCTGTTTGCAAAGAGACGTGCTGCTCAATAAACACCTCAACTTCAGTATTAATGGCCGCAGCAAGCATTCTTTGCGCTCCATCTTTTAATATGGTTTGTAATGGATCAAGTTCTACTTCTGCTTGCTTATTGAGAGCTATAACATTATTCTCTTTCATGGTGGTGTGTTCCTTATTGTTGGTGAGTGATCTGGCTGATCTTTTCCAACAGAATACACCGCTATCTTTTTTAGGTCATACACCAGAAATGACTATACCTCACACAATAAGCATGGACAGTATTTTGTTAACTTCTTACCAGCAATTGCCCCAAAAGCGAAGAAAGCAATTTTTTCACAGATAAGGCAGGGGTGCTTGCATCGAAGAAGTGATCTTTCAATGAAAGAGCTAGCCGATAAATTGAATCCAGTGGTACGCGGCTGGATTGAATATTATGGTGCGTTCTTTCAATCTGAGTTGATCTTCTTGGTGTATCATCTAGATAAGCTGATTTATCGATGGGTGATCAGGAAATATAAGAAGCACGGTAGTAATTTCAGGACGGCGGAAAATTGGGTTAAGCGCATAAAGTGCAAGTATCCAAGTTATTTTATGCACTGGAATTTTCTACGGGTTTGACTGAATGATAAGAGCCGTATGAATCGAGAGGTTCACGTACGGTTCTGTGAGAAGCTTGGGGGGGGGGAGGTTCCCCTTGCTTACGCGACCAATCGCATCACTTGACCGTAAAAAGCGGCACATTTTTTGCGAAGCAAAAAAGTGCCGCTTTTTACGGTCAAGTGATGCGGGCGTTATGCAAAAAGAGCCACTCCCAAAAATGTAACTTGAATACAATTATTTTAAGGTATATACTTAGATATACATTTGTTAAAAAAGTATCATGTTGGGAGGTTTATTATGTTATCTAAGGTTCAAAAATGGGGAAATAGCCAAGGAATTAGAATTCCTAAAAATCTTCTTGAAAATTCTCATATAAAAATAGGTGAAGAAGTTACTATTTCAGCCAATAACGGAAAAATTATTGTAGAGCCTACTCACAAAATAAGAGGTAAATATAACATCAAGGATTTGATTAGTAAAATGCCAGAGGATTATGAGGTAGAAGAAGAAAATTGGGGTATTCCTTCAGGGCGAGAGGTTTGGTAAATGCCGAATTATACCCCCGAAAAAGGTGATTTTATTGTAGCAACCTTTGACCCACAATCAGGACATGAACAAAAAGGGAGAAGACCGGCATTGGTTATTAGCAATAGCTTATTCAACAAAGCAACGGGGCTTGCTATTGTTTGTCCAGTTACAAATACAAACCGTAATATTCCTTTTCATATTGAAGTTTCAGAAAAATCTTCATTAACAGGTTTTATTATGGTTGAACAAGTAAAATCAATTGATTATATAAGCCGTCGAGTAAAATTTATTGAAAAAGAAAATGACGAATTGTTAAATGAAATTTTAAGTGTATTGGATGCTTGTATATATCAAAATGCATAACGAACAACGTTAGATTGTGTGAGCGGAGCGAACCACAATCTGAACCGTTTGTTGGACAAGCCCGTTTTTACAGTTTGGAATGAGTTTCGCTATTGCAAATAGCTTTTTGCTAAACAGCCCGATTAAAGCATCCGGCTTCTATTTTTTAATCCGTTTTCCGCAAACGTATGGATTTTCATTGCGATCATCCATAAAGCCCCTTTTGTTATCAATTAACCCCCTTTTCAGAACAGGCAATAGCCTTGGCCTATTATAGGCCACTTGTCCCGTTGCCTGAGAGTGATTGATGCTACATAATCAATACGACCTCCTTTACCTAAATCGGGACCAAACTCTGCTTGCTCGCTTTAAGCCTGAGAACTTCGGCAATGGGTATTCGGGTTCGGCTCACCTGCATTGTTCCACCACAGCACTCGCAGGCCATCTGGGGTCGTTGCCGAAGGCCTATCTTTGCCAGCATCTTTTTGGGATCAAGCTTGCCCAGGGTTAGCAGAATGCTGATCATCCGCTTGCTGTTAGGATGCAGAAAGCCAAAATTTCGGGCACGGCGAAAACCCGTTGGCAAAACATGCTGTAACACCCGCCATAAAAATTTGGCACCGGTTTCCGTTCGTGTTTCCCAACGCTTAGTGTCACTGTCCTGATAGCGGAACGTCACCTTGCCATCGTTGACAGATAAAATATCCTTCTCACGAATGACCCCGCGATAAAGATAGCGGCCCAGATAGACCAGCGCCTTGCCTCCTGAGCCGACTTTCTTGCAATTGACAATCCATTCTTGTGGGATTTTCTTGGGTAAAGCCAGGTTTTCCTTAGCCAGCATCGACAGCAGTTTACCCCGAAAAACCATGGCCAGAGCTTTGTGATTAAACAGGTACTCGCCGTATTTCGTGCGCGTCACTTTATTGAGTCTGTCAACCACCGTCGCAGGCATCACCAGGGCTAATTTGTTCTACCCATACAGGCTATAAAGAGCAAAGAGATAGCCCTTAAATTGGACAAACCCATAATAACGCAGTATAGTTTTTAAGAAGTTTATTGAGATAAAAAACTATGCCGTTATCACAGATATCAGTGAGACCCATATTAAAACATGAAGAGTCAGCCTATGCCTTGTTAATGGAAACTCACCATTATCTGGGCGCTATTCCAAAAATTGGTGAAACCCTCTGGTACGTGTCGACCTATCAGTCACAATGGGTTGCACTGATCAGTTTTTCAGCCGCTGCATTAAAATGTACGGCGCGTGATCAGTGGATAGGCTGGGGTTATCGTCACCAGACGGGGCGCCTAAAATTGATTGTTAACAACAGCCGGTTTTTGATACTTCCCTCCTTCACTGAAAAAAACCTGGGCTCACGCATTCTGTCACTGTGTCTTAAGCGCTTGTCCACTGACTGGGTTGAAAAATATCAGCACCCCGTTGTTCTGGTTGAAACCTTTGTCGACCCAGAGCGATTTCACGGCGGTGTTTATAGAGCAAGCAACTGGCAGGCAATTGGAATGACCCGTGGTTTTCGTAGAACAACGGCAGGCTATTCTGCTCAGTCAGAACAGAACAAACTGATCTTTGTTAAACCCCTGCATAGACGAGCACAAGCGGTTTTATCTCAACCTCAATTGAGTCATCATTTCAATCTAGGTGAGATAAAAATGAAAATAACAAAACAGCAAATGCGATCATTACCGAGTTTCTTTATGGATATAAACGACCCTCGGCGCCCACAAGGGCGGCGACATCGACTTTCAACCGTACTGGGAATTGCGGCGGGTGCGGTACTTTGTGGGATGCGAAGTTACGAAGCTATTTTCGACTGGGCTGACAGTCTCAGCCATAAATCCAGAGAACATTTCCGCTGCCGTTATGAAAAAGGACGATACACGGTTCCCAGTCTCAGCATTATTAGAGATGTGTTGACGCGAGTTGACCCCAGCGAGCTCGAAGCGGCCTTTATCGCCTGGAATACTGTTTATGCACAGGATGACGAGTCATTAGCCATTGATGGTAAAACGATGTGCAACGCCATTGACGAGAAAGGGCGGCAAACCCAGATAATGAGTGCGGTTGGGCATGGCACAGGCATTTGCTACGCCCAAAAAAAGTAGGAACATTACCTGTTGGACACGGTTCGGATGAAGTGAAGCAGAGTAATGAAATCAAGTTTGCACCTATTCTGCTGGCTCTAATCCCCATTCGAAACAAGGATATCACCAGTGATGCCATTAATACACAAACAGAGTTTGCCGAATATCTGGTGGAGCAGCGTAAGGCACATTACTATTTGAGTGTTAAAGCCAATCAACCCACATTGCTAGAAGATATTGAAGTCTATTTTTCAACCGTCACCCGCCAGGCTGATTATGAAGACAAAGTATCTGTGGGGCATGGGCGAATAGAAATTAGAAGAATCTGGACAACCTCTCAGTTGAACGCTTATGTCACATTTCCGCATGTTGCCCAGGCTTATAAAATAGAGAGAGAAATAACGGATAAAAAAAGCGGTCAAACGACAGGGGTAACCGCCTACGGCGTTACCAGTAGAACAGAAGAGGAAGTCAGCCCTCAAACTGTTTTGCACAAAGTGCGAGGACACTGGTCAGTTGAAGTGAGTCATTATATTATTGACTGGGTGTTTGATGAAGACCGCTCAACCATTCGCACAGGCTTTGGCCCTGAAAACATGACCCGTCTTAGACGATTTGCTATTGGACTCATTAAATCAAAGGGAAGCACGGGTGTTTCGAAAAAAATGAGGCAATTGAATAAGAAAACAAGAGCCGTTCTGGATTATTTAAAGATTACAAATAACAGAGCAAAGCCTTGTGTAGCAGAGGGTCTGGCTTAAGAACAAATTAGCCCTGCAGGCATCACGGTATGGATATGCGGATGAAAGTCCAGGTTTCTGGCATGGGTGTGCAACACAGCAATCATCCCGGGATCACCCCTTAATTTTTGGGCATTGTTTAAAAAGTATAGTTTCTGGTAGAGGAGTATTTTTCCCGTGAGTAACTACCTATGGCGACTTGTCCGAAATGTCACTCAGCAGACTGCACGAAAGATGGTATAGTCAAAGAGAAACAACGATATAAATGCAAATCATGTGGCTATAGGCATACCGTGAGCCACCAGGGGCTTAGTCCTGATGTTATGCGACAAGCACTTGAGCTTTACCTGGAAGGGCTGGGTTTTCGCTCAATTGGCCGATTTTTGAAATGCAGTCATGTGACGGTGTATTACTGGATCAAAGCCTATGGCGAATCGATCGAGGCAATTCGATCAGAAGCGGGTGTTGAAATTGTAGAAATGGATGAAATGCACACGTATATTGGCGAAAAAAAACTATTGCTGGATCTGGATTGCTGTTGATCGACATGGAAAGCGCTTTCTCGCGTGCGTTGTGGGCTCCCGCGACACGGAAACAGGACGGGAATTATGGGAAGCCGTCAAAGACAGCACTATAAAAGGTGTTATGAGCGACTATTGGAGTCCCTATGAAAAGTTTATCCCGGCTGGATTACATACACAATCAAAAGCTGAAACATATACGGTGGAAGGCTATAGCAGCTTAAGCTTATTTAGACACTTTCTCGCCCGATTACGCCGAAAATCGAAGTGTTATAGCAAAAGCAAGGAAATGCTTAAATATTCAGTGATGCTTTTAATGCTCAAATGGAACGGGGATTTTGAAAACTATACTTAATTAACAATACCAATTTTTGGTCATTGCGACTGAAAGATTGCAGCGTTTCCCAGACACAGTCAAACATCAGGCGATAGACAAGTTTCTGATGGCGCCATGCCAGTGGTCTTAACTGTGTAGGCAAGGTAAAGATCAGCATAAAATAGTCACAGGGCAACTGCTTTTTGAGTTGATTTTCAATCCAGAACTGAGATTCATGATGCTGGCAATGCGGACAGTTGCGATGACCGCAAGAATGAGGAATAAAGCTTTGGTGGTCGCAGTCGATACAGCTGACCTGCATGCCAGGGCTAAATTTTGTCCGGCAAATTTTAAGGGCATTCAGAACCTTTCGCTGGACAGGCAGAACCTGACCTTGATAGGTGTTAAGGAAATCAGTCTCAAACTGATCCATTACGGAGGAAAGCAAAATCATCTGATCTTCCCCCCATGAAACAGTGAAGCCGTCGATCAGCTGATTGATTCGCTGTTCACAATTATCACAGGCCACATCGGTCAGATGAGCATAGCGTGCCGTGGTCAGCAGACTACTATGACCCAGAAATTGCTGGAGCTTGTCTCGCGTCAATTACTTTGTCCGGTTTGGCGACAATTATGATGGCCGGTTGAGTGATTAAGGTTTTTTATGATTTTTTCTGATGTTTCCTCCTGTAACTGTTGCCGTCGATTTCAAGAATCGTGGCATGATGGATAATGCGGTCAATGGCGGCTACGGTCATTAATGTATCCGGGAATATCTGATCCCAGTGACTGAATGGCTGGTTTGATGTGATGATCAAGCTGCCACTTTCATAACGATGAGCAATAAACTCAAACAGGACCTGGGTTTCTGAATCCGTTTTTTTAACATAACCAATATCATCGATAATGAGTACACGATATTTATCCAGTCGACTCATCACAGCCATTAAATCCAGCTCTTTTTTGGCCTGCTGCAGTAATTGCACCAGTGCGGTGGCAGCCAACCATTTTACCCGGATGCCTTGTTCGATAAGATGAAGCCCCAAAGCAGAAGCAATATGCGATTTACCGACACCGGAAGGGCCAATCAATAAAACATTATCTGCCTGTAGCGCCCACTGGGTATTATCGCGCAGCCCAATCACTTTCTTTTGAATGGTTTCCGGTAATTCATCAAAGCCTAAGGTGGCAAAACTTTTGCCCCGGGGTAATTTGGCTTCTTTGGTCCAGTTGCAAACTCGCGTTTCAAAGCGCCGTGCAATTTCATTTTCACACAGTTTAGACAGGTATTGGCTATAGCCCCATGCCTGTTTTGTGGCCTGTTCCTGATAAGCTTCATAATATTGCCAAAAAGCCAGCAAGCGAAGTTCTTTTAACATCATTGGCAAACCATCACTCACAGCACACCTCCTGTCTCATCCACTGACCGGTCAGTAGTTGATCATAGTCAGCAACCTGGTGTTGGCGTAGCGGTATCGGTGGCGGTGTACTGTGTTGTAAATACCTTGCCTGCAGGGATGTTAAATCGGGCAAGGCACCTTGTTCTGCCTGTCGCATTAGCTCAGTTGCCAGGGCACTTTCGCAATCATAATCATAGGCAAAGCGTAAAACAGCAACCATCCACTTGCATGCTTCTTGCGGTGTAAACTGTTTCTCTGCCTGCTTCCATAAAGCCCGATATTGCGTGTTAGGCAAAATATTATCGCGAAACTGTGAGAAGCGGAAGGCTTGTGGTTTGGCTGCCAGAGAATGAATGATATGCCGGTAATCTATTCGTCGCGCTCGGCCGGTGGGCGTTGTTGGATAAATCCGAGGCAGATTGATCACCCGAGTTTGGCCAACAAAGCAGACCAAACGATCATGGTAGAGATGCACCCTGACGCTTTCACCGATAAGGCGTGAAGGGACGGTATACAATGCGCGTTTTACAGCAATGGTACTGCTGGTGGTGACTTTTACCGACAGCTCAGCATAATCAACAAATCGGTGTTTGGGTAAGGCTAACAGGGTTTTGTGCTCTTCGGCCAACCTGCCTTTGCATCGTCTGTTCAGTTTGTCGACAATGTGTTCAAGAAACTCTCGATAAGCACGGAGTGTAGAAAAATCATTCGAACCGCGTAACTTTATGGCTTGATCAATGCGACGTTTTAATGAGCCATGCGGTGCTTCAATGGCGCCATTTTCATGACTAATGCCCAGATTATTGATGGTGGGCCGCATGCCATAATGCTTACATAAATCATGATAGTCTTCCGTCAGTCGCTGTTTTTCTACGTTATTGACGTAAGCCGCACTGAGGCTGTCTGTACGATGTTCCTTTGGTGAACCGCCTAAGGTGTGTAATGCACTTTGTAAGCCGTCAGCCAGTGCACTGTAGCTTTCTCCGCCCTGAATAACATGGACATGACGCCAACCACTAAAAGCCAGGCGAAACTGGTACAGTAAATGTGCGAACGCCTTCCCGTCTATCGTAATGACGGTATTGGGGTGCGTAAAATCAGATAGTCCCTGATGACCCGCAGGTACCGACTGACGAAACATGACTTCTTTGTCCGGGCCTTGTGTGGCCTGCCAGTGTTTAACACGTCTTTGCAGTGTCCGAAGGTATTTCTCTGGATACTTTCCCGGATGCTGCTCATCCAGATGCTCCCACAGGGTAATGCCAGTTAAGGACGATTCATCTTCTAATAACGGAACCAGTTCTGAGTCCCATACGGCTTCTAATGGATCTTTGCGCGTTCGCCACTTTCGTTCTTTGTGTTCAGCTCTTTCACCTTTTTCGATCCGGCAACCTGATCGAACACTGATGCCGGCTTTTGCTGCGGATGTCTCCTGCGTACAACCTGTCTGACGATTTTTCATATAACTATTTTCCTGTAATTGAGTGATGTGTTTACCGGACAAGTCACTTCCTCCTAAGAGTAAAAAGTACTTATCAGTTTATACACTCAACCGGTCAAGATAATTGTCGTCTGACCGGACAGGTTAATTGTCGCCTAACAAGTTACTTTCCTTTACATTTGAGATGATAGCTAATGAGGACTCGTAGATGGAAAAGTAAAACGTATTCCGGCTCACTTGCGTATTATTATGATGGTCTCTGTTCAAGGGGTCGGCCAACTTGATTGTTTAATGAGCCTAGGTATTGCTCAGTTGCCGCAGACCCTGCTTCTATCCTGCAACCATCACTGACAATAAGGAAACAGCGCAGCAATACCTCTATGAAAACATGATGACACCTTATGACAAATTTAAATCACTGCCTGTATCGAAGAACTATTTGAAGCCGGGACTCAGCTTTGCAATACTCGAGCGACCGACCATTGATATAAGGGATAATCAGGCCGCTATAATCCTAAAAAAGGAAGACAGAAACATTTTAACCAGATTTTTGAACAGAAAATCCAGGCTTAACTTTTATGGGTCATTCAGACTCATTTCTGAATTGGAAAATACTTATATTCATTACTCGGCCACAGACAGGGCAACAGGTACGATTATCAAATAATCTAACAAGAATATTCGAGGTGCCTGATTGTTAAAATGGGTGGTTTTGCGGTGCAAATTTCTATTAATGGTTCTCTAAAAACGTGGTTTTAGCTAGTAAGCCTAGGTTAGGTTGGTCGGTGAAGAAACCGTCAATACCCAGTTCAAGGAACAACTTAATTTCGTCAGTCAATTGGCCCAAAACGTTTGGGTCAGTTGGCTTTTTGGTTTTGAATTGATTGGGCAAAAAAGAGTTTTCCGCTCTAAATGTATAAGGATGTACTAATAAATCGGCTTGGTGTGCATCATTTATTAAGGATTTTAATTGGTCAATCTGTAAGCTTTCTTGCTCATCTTTAGGCACGATAAAATGATTTTTTTCGGGGCCGATGCCGGCAGCGTAAGTGGCAATTTCTTTTAAACCCTGGGTTGTAGCCATTTGGTCATAGCTGAGTCTATCGCTGGCTACTCTGGTATCAAAGGGTTGTCCACCATCATCTAGTAATTGTATTAATGGTAATCGAGTCAGTTTTTTGAGTTGTTTCAGGTTGCTAATTTCAAAGGATTGAATGAAGATTTGGTCATTCTCATTGGTGTAGTTGTTTTGGTTGAGAATGTCCACTAAGGTTTCTTCCATCTCAAAGCCAAGTTGTTTGAAGTGAGTGGGATGTTTGGTTTCAGGGTAAATACCAATCTGTCGCCGTTTGCTTTGCTCCATGGTTTTGATGAGTCCCACTATTTCCTCAAAGGTTGGAATTTGTAGCATGTTATCAAATCGCGCATTTTGTGGTCGAATGTGAGGGATGCGTTCTTTTGCTCTAAGAATTTTAATTTCTTCCAGTGTGAAATCTTCACTAAACCATCCAGTGTGTTCGATGCCATCGACTGATTTGGTTGTTTTTTTGCATTGAAATTCAGCCCGTTCTGACACATCGGTGGTAAGGTTTAAAATATTATCGTGACGCGCAATTAGATGACCATCTTGCGTCATGACCAGATCAGGCTCAATAAAATCAGCCCCTTGCTCTATCGCCAAAAGATAGGATAACAAGGTATGCTCAGGTAAAAATCCACTGGCCCCACGATGGGCAATAATGATAGGTTTTTTAAGAGGCTGGTAATTAGTTGCAGGCATTTAGACAATCAATGATAAAAACCACAATGTCTTATGATAATGGAGAAATAGACCAACTGCTAGCAATGGCAGTTTAAAAACCAATTAAAGGAAAAGCAGGTTGAGTTCTTAGGAAGGATTAAAAATGATAAAAAACAAGCTGTTATTTTGAGGGGATATTAACGCGTCCAGACTTGATTTAACATTCTAATCTAGTCTGAACGTATAAATATATGGTCGCTAAAAAATTTAAAGCGCTATTTCTTCCATTTTTTTGTAGACCGCTAAAGCATCATTTAATGCTTTGGAAGCGCCTTCTAAATCTCCTGCTTTAGCCGCTCTTTTAGCTTGCAAAACAGTATCAGAACCAATCTGGAGTTTTGCGCCAAACGTGTCGCCGGTAACTTCTTTACTGGATTGACGTGCACCGTTGATGTGAGTCATGGTTGCTTCTTGATCTTTGCTATCTGCTGCTTTTATGCCTTTCATGAGATGAGACATGGTATCCATGATGCCTCTTCTAACGCCAGCAGCGTCTTCAGCAGCCATCGCTGTAGTAGACAGTCCAGAAACGATAAGCATTGACGAAGACATTACAACTGCAAATAAGATTCTTTGAATAATTTTAATCATGTGGTTTTTAACCTCAAAATAATAAATGAATAGCATTTTCTCTTTGCAAGAAATATGCACGGGCTGATTGTAACAGACTATAAATACAAATATAAAATACTCAATTTTATTTTAGTATCAGCCAGGGTTAGTTTATCTGGCAACAAACTGTGTGATAAAACGTCGGTAATTAATCAGAATACTGGGGGTATACTATTCGTTATCTTATTGTTATTAAATAATAATACTTTGTTTTCTCTGAGAAAACAAAAGGGACATACATTATGATTTAGAAATGTAGTTAGAAAAGTCTGAAAGAAGAAATATAAGTGGGAGTATTAAATTTGGTGAGAAAAGAAAGAGCTAAAAGATTTGTTTCGTCATTATGCATATATAAAAATGGGTTAAATAGCCGAAAATAACCGTTAAATAACGTAGTTTAATTTTTGTTTTTTCCCTCAAAACCACACGGCTCATTGTTTCTGGACATTCAGATATAAATCAAGCATTATTATGGGTTGTGATAGTACGATTTATTCTTTGCTAACTTAATGTTTGCCTCGTGTGAAGAGAGTAAAAGCACAAAACCAGGCCTGGTTTGTTAGTGAATTAAATTAAGCTGGGGTGTCGTTATCATGGTATAGATTTGGTATAGATCGTCATTTAAATGTGGTACAGCTTGCTATTGATTAAGCGGTTACAGCAAAATTGAATAATAATTTTAACGACCATAACAAAAACAACGAAATCATATTCGAGGGCGTGGACTTATGCTGTGAAAGAGATGAGAGAATGTTGTTTGAAAATTTAAACTTCTCTTTGTCAGCGGGTGAACTTATTCAGATTGAAGGCCAAAATGGTAGCGGTAAAACGACTCTTTTGAGAGTTTTATGCGGTTTATCAGATGACTTCGATGGACAGGTTTTATGGCGGCAAGAGCCATATGATAAAGCTCAAGAAGACTTTAGTCGATCTATCCTCTATATAGGGCATGCACCTACCGTTAAATTAGCTCTTACACCTGAAGAAAATCTCGAGTGGTTGGTCAGTCTTCACCCAAGCTTGACTAAAATGACCGTTAAAGCTGCGTTGAAAAAAGTTGGACTCTACGGTTATGAAGATGTATTGAGCTATACCTTATCAGCGGGTCAACAACGAAGAGTAAGCCTTGCCCGGTTGCATATGAGTAGCGCTCCGCTGTGGATCTTGGATGAGCCATTCACAGCCTTGGACAAGCAAGCCGTTAAAGAAAAAGAGACCTTGCTAAGCCAGCACGCTCAAGCCGGTGGCTCAGTCATTGTAACGACACATCATGATTTATCACTACCCGGTGCGAACTTAAGACATATCAATTTAGATGAGGTTGTAACTGCGTGATGCTATTGTGGGCCACCATTCGTCGGGATTTGTTAGCGGCTTTTAGGCATCGGAATGACATTATGAATCCATTGGCTTTCTTTATTATGGTCGGTGTGTTGTTTCCGCTCGGAGTGAGTCCCGAAAGCGTTTTTTTGGCTAAGTTGGCGCCGGGCGTAATTTGGATTGCAGCGTTGTTGGCAACTTTACTCTCTATAGATAGTCTATTCAGAACAGATTTCGATGATGGGTCACTGGAACAAATGCTGCTTAGCCCTAAGTCTTTGTTATTAATTGTTTTAGCTAAAATGGTGGGGCATTGGTTAATCAGCGGGTTTTTATTGGCGCTTCTATCACCCGTGTTAGCGATGATGCTTTTTTTACCGACAAAAGGGCTTGCTGTTTTAATTGGCAGTTTGCTACTGGGAACACCATCGCTAAGCTTCATTGGGGCTATCGGTGCGGCATTAACCGTTGGACTGCGCAAAGGAGGTGTGCTGATTTCGTTACTGGTTTTGCCACTGTACATACCGGTATTGATTTTTGGCACCAGTGCTGTTCAAGCTGGTGCTATGGGACTGCCTTACCAGGGTCAGTTAGCTTTGCTCGGAGCCATTTTGGTCATCAGTATTATGTTGGCGCCATTTGCGGTCGCAGCCTCTTTGAGGATAAGCGTTTGTCGTTAAGAGAAAGAAAATAAGTATGAAGATAAGAATGCCACAATGGTTTTATCAACTGGCATCGCCTCGTTGGTTTTATGAAATATGCGGTAAATTATTGCCCTGGTTTAGCATTATGGCACTACTGTTGTTGGCAGTTGGCGCTGTATGGGGTTTGGTGTTTGCGCCACCTGATTATCAGCAAGGGAATAGCTACAGAATTATCTTTATTCATGTGCCTTCTGCCATTCTGGCACAATCATGTTATATATTGATGGCGTTAGCTGGTGCAATCGGATTAATTTGGAAAATTAAAATGGCCCATGTCATTGCAAAATGTTGTGCCCCTGTTGGCGCATCTATTGCTATATTGGCGCTATTAACCGGCGCGATATGGGGTAAACCGACCTGGGGTGCCTGGTGGGTTTGGGATGCTCGTTTGACCTCAATGTTAGTGCTGCTGTTTTTATATTTCGGAGTAATTGCTTTGCATTCTGCCTTTGAGAATGAGAATAGTGGGGATCGTGCGGCTGCAGTGCTGGCTATCGTAGGCGTTGTCAATATCCCTATTATAAAATATTCAGTGGAATGGTGGAATACCTTGCACCAGCCAGCCACCTTTAAGTTAACCGAAAAGCCGGCGATGCCGTCTGAAATGTGGATGCCACTGCTCATCATGGTCATCGGGTTTTATTGTTTTTTTGCAGTGGTTTTAATGTCTAGCGCCCGCACTGAAACACTGGTACGCGAAAAGCGCAACGGTTGGGTAAAAACTTTAGTAGAACAACAACAAGAATAACAGCATGGGACATTTTGCAACTTTTCAAGACTTTATTGCAATGGGTGGGCATGGGCTTTATGTTTGGCTCAGTTATGCCATTGCTGTATTCGTCATTTTTTATAACTGCGTGTCCGTCTGGCTAAAAAGGCGGAGATTTTTTATTGACGCCAAACGTCGACTTCGACGTGATTCCAGTACATTATGAAGCAGAAACGAAAAAAAAGACTCATCATTATCTTGCTATTATTAGTGGGAACTGGCACCGCTGTTGGTTTGACAATGTATGCGCTTAACCAAAACATCAATTTATTTTATTCTACTTCGCAAATTGCTAAAGGTGAAGCGCCGACTGATACGCGTATTCGCATTGGCGGCATGGTCGTCAAAGGCAGCGTTAAGCGAGCGAGCGAAACGTTGTTGGTTACCTTTAATTTGACCGATTTTGCACAAGAAGTTCCTGTGGCTTTCACCGGGATTTTGCCTGATTTATTCAAAGAAGGGCAGGGTATCATTGCGCAAGGTTCTATGGATAAACAGGGTGTGTTTCAAGCCGTGGAAGTTTTAGCTAAACATGATGAGAATTATATGCCGCCGGAAGTCGCTGATAGTTTGCAACAAGCTAAAACACAAGGAGATTTAAAATGATTCCAGAGTTGGGCGAATTTGCTTTAATACTGGCCTTTTGCTTGGCCTGCCTGCTAGCTGTTGTTCCATTGTTCGGTACCGTTACCAATAATGTTTTATGGATGAGCTTTGCCAAACCATTGGCAAGAGGTCAATTCTTGTTTTTATTGATCAGTTTTTTATGTCTGGGTTATGCTTTTGCTATCGATGACTTCTCCGTCACCTATGTCGCTAATCACTCCAATAGCCAATTACCGATGCAATACAAATTGAGTGCAGTTTGGGGTGGGCACGAAGGTTCCTTGTTACTGTGGGCTTTTATTTTAGGTGGTTGGACATTAGCGGTAAGTTTGTTTAGTAAAGCGTTACCACTCGATATGCTGGCGCGTGTGCTGTCGGTTATGGGCATGATCGCTGCAGGGTTCATCTTATTCACCTTGATGACATCTAGTCCTTTCGAACGTTATTTACCGCGCTTTCCTGTTGACGGCGCTGACTTGAATCCGTTGTTACAAGATATCGGCCTTATTTTGCATCCACCAATGCTATACATGGGGTATGTCGGCTTTTCAGTTGCTTTTGCCTTTGCTATTGCCGCTTTATTGTCCGGTAAACTTGATGCAGCATGGGCGCGATGGTCAAGGCCATGGACCAACATAGCCTGGGCTTTTCTCGGTATGGGAATAACGCTTGGCAGTTGGTGGGCCTACTACGAATTAGGTTGGGGAGGCTGGTGGTTTTGGGATCCGGTCGAAAACGCTTCTTTTATGCCTTGGTTAGTGGGTACTGCTTTGGTTCATTCTTTAGCCGTTACTGAAAAAAGAGGTGTATTCAAGAGCTGGACGGTATTGCTGGCGATTTTTGCTTTTTCTCTCAGCCTGCTAGGAACATTCTTGGTTCGTTCCGGTGTCCTTACTTCAGTGCATGCTTTTGCCAGTGATCCGGAAAGAGGGCTGTTTATTTTGGTGTTGTTGGGTATTACTATCGGCGGCTCGCTAACGCTTTATGCCATTAAAGCGCCGAACGTAAAAAGCGAATCAAAATTTGCACTACTGTCACGAGAAACGTTACTAATGATCAATAATGTGTTCTTGGTCGTGGTAGCCATGACAGTATTGCTCGGAACACTCTATCCATTGCTTTTAGATGCCCTGGGAGGCGGAAAAATATCAGTTGGCCCACCTTATTTTAATGCGCTGTTTGTGCCGATTATGAGCGTTATGGCGTTAGCATTAGGTGCTTCAGTTGCGGTTAGATGGCGACAAACGGCACTCAACCATGTCATTAAAGCATTGTGGTTGCCAGCCTTAGTAAGCTTGGTTTGCGGGGTGATATTCCCTCTGGCCTATGGCAAGGGTTTTGATTTTAAAGTGTCACTAGGCATGTCGGTCGCTACCTGGTTGGTGTTGACAATGCTGCTTGATTTTTATCACAAACTCAAAAACTCAAGTAATTTAGCAAACAGAATAACTAAATTACCTCTCAGTTATTACGGCATGCTTGTTTCGCATATCGGTGTAGCTGTTGTGGCAGTGGGTATCACCCTGGTTTCTGTTTACAACGAAGAGCGTGATATTCGAATGGAACCAGGCGAAAAGTTGGTGTTTGCCGGTTATGAATTTCAATTCAAGGGTGCGTCGAAGATTAAAGGGCCAAATTATACGGCAGACCGTGGAGAGATTCAGGTCAGAAAAAACAATAAACTATTGCTCACATTATTCCCGGAAAAGCGTCGCTACAATGTGCAGTCTTCTGTGATGACTGAAGCGGCGATTGATGCAGGATTATTTCGAGACATTTATGTTGCGATGGGCGAATCACTTGGTCAAGGAGCATGGGCTATTCGCATTCACTATAAGCCTTTTGTTCGCTGGTTATGGCTCGGAGGCATCATGATTGCGTTTGGTGGTTTACTGACCGTGATCGACAAACGCTATCGCAAAGCGACCAGTAAAATAAAAATTGGAGAAGTTGTGCATGCCTAGATTGTTGTTGTTCTTACCGCTACTTTTGTTTGGCGTTCTAAGCTTTTTTTTGTGGAAAGGGTTAAGCCTTGATCCCAAAGAGTTACCTTCGGCTTTAATCGGTAAACCTTTTCCGAATTTCGAAATGGCATCGTTACAAGATCCGGAACATCTTTTGACAAATGCAGATGTGTCTGGCCATCATTTTTTGGTTAATGTTTGGGCGACTTGGTGTCCCGCATGCAAACAGGAACATCCTGAATTATTGGCGATTACAGAAGAGCAAGGGATTAATATCATCGGTTTAAATTATAAGGATGACCGGGACAGCGCAAAAGAATGGCTCAAACAACTCGGCAACCCTTATTTATTTAATATCTTTGATGAGAATGGCAGCCTGGGCTTGGATTTAGGTGTTTACGGTGCGCCGGAAACTTATTTGGTGGATGCAAAAGGAATCGTTAAATTCCGTCATGTGGGTGCTATAACCCCGCAAGTATGGCTACAATTTAAAGAGATAATTGATGAATCAGTTGCCATTAATTAGTAAGTTATTTCGTTTCTCGAAAGCGCTAGCAATAAGTTACTGTGCTATTACTGCTCAACTTAGTTTTGCGGCGATAGATACTTATCAGTTCAGTAATGATGAACAGCGCGATAGGTTTCAACAATTAACAGCCGAGCTTCGTTGTCCCAAGTGCCAGAATCAAAATATCGCCGATTCTAATGCTGAAATAGCGCACGATTTACGTGCCAAAATCCACCAAATGCTAGGCAAAGGCCATTCCGATGACGATATAGTCGAATACATGATTGAGCGCTACGGCGACTTTGTCTTGTATAAACCCCGGTTGGATAAAAGTACCCTGGCTCTTTGGTACGGACCCACTATTTTGCTGCTATCAGGCTTGATTGTTGTGCTGATATTGAGTTACCGATCATTTCGAGGGACAAGCCAGCAAACCAATAATGATAAAACGCTGACCGATGAACAACAACAGCAATTAGACTCTTTGCTCAACAACAAAAGTGATAAAACCCCATGACGATATTTTGGTTCGCCGTTGCGGCAATGCTCCTATTGACCCTGGTGATTATTCTTTGGCCGATGATGTCGGGCAGCCGTAACAAATTAATCAAGCAATATCTCGGCAAAAAACAAGACAATGTGACCATCTTCAATGAAAGGCTGAACGAACTTGATAGCGAACGTTCTCAAGGCTTGTTAGATGATGCTGGTTATGCTGTGCTGAAGACCGAACTGGAGAAGTCTTTGCTAGTTGATGCTCGTGACCAACACTATGTTCCCATCAAGCACGTTGATGTCAGCAAAAAACATTGGCTGCTAGCTACTGGATTCGGCTTAGTTGTCATCGTAAGCAGCTTGCTATTATATGGACAGCTTGGTCGGCAGGCAGATTTTAAAGAATATTTGGCTCTTAAAGAGCAAGGCGCTTTCGATCAAAAAGCACCAGATTTTGAAGAGGCGATTGCCAGTCTCGAAGCAAAACTCGAACAAAATCCCAAAGACATAGCGAACTGGTTTTTGCTTGCGAAAACATACTCGATGACCCAGCAATATAACAAAGCTGCTGAAGTTTTTAAGGAACTTTTTACCATGATGGGAGAAAAAGCACCTCATTATGCAACGATTAAAGGCTCATACGCCCAGGCTAAATTTTTGGCTAGTAATGAACAAATGACTCCAGAGATAAAACAAACGATTGAGCAAGCCTTGGCAATCGATCCAAAAGAATCGAATTCGCTGACCCTTTTAGGCATTGAAGCTTTTAACCAGGATAATTTCAAACAAGCCGTTAGCTTTTGGGAAAAAGCCAAGACCCACTCAGCACCAGAACAGTTAAAGCAGTTTTTAGAGCCTGCTATCGCTTCTGCACGGGGCAGGTTGGGCGAAGACGTAATGCCGGAATCCAGCTCACAGCCCAATGCTGAAAGCGTAACACCTGTTACAACTGCAAAGGCACCTAAAATCACCGTAAAACTGGCTCTTTCTCCTAATTTTAAAGACCAAGTAAAACCAGACGATAAGATTTTTGTATTCGCTAGACCCGCTGGGGGGAGAATGCCGTTAGCTGCTGAACAATTAACGGTTGCGAATTTACCTACCACCATTATTCTGGACGATAGCAAAGCAGTTATGCCGACTGCTAAGCTTTCATCTGCTAGCGAAGTGGATGTGACTGCCCGCGTTTCCTTCTCAGGTCAGGCTATTTCTCAGTCCGGGGACTTATTTGTCACGCAGCAGCAAGTCAACTTAAGTAGTCAGAGCCAGCCCCTGGATTTAACCATTAACAAAGTAGTCCCATGATGGATGTGGTTACTTGTTGTGATGCTAAATAACAAACAAGGGTAAGCTACGGAGAGTTTCTTTGGACAATTTTTGTCTACTTCTTCTCTTTGAACGGCTTACCCAGTACCAGGGAGGTTAATTCTACTTTGTCAGATTAACAATAAGTCCGTCATACTCGTCGGGAACGGGTATCCAGTGCCACGGATTGCAAGCTTTAATTCATCCATTAAGTCTGGATTCCGGCAATCCCTGCCGGAATGACGATCTTTGAAAAAATGAATTAGGTAATCTGACAAAGTAGAATTAAATCAGTTACTTTCCAATCAAAAGCAGCAATCCCTCTGTGAAAACTATTTACTTAGCATTATTGAATTGCTGATTAATCACGCTATACTTAATGTTTTAAGGATACTTTTTTCTTCAATATCGGTTTACGGATGAATCATCATACAAAAGTCTATGTATTCGCTTAAGGTCATCCTCTTGAGATATTTAGGCGTTAATTCAACTTACAAAGCCAAGCGTAATAAAATTCAGCTACCTTCGTTGAAGAAGTCTAAAAGCCATTACCTGAATCAATATGGTTTGATAAAGAACGGCAAACCTACATTTGCTGCTTATTTATTATTTGTTAATGGCATACCCCCAATGACAGCGTTCCAAATTAGCCGATTAAAAAGTGAAATCGATATTAGATAGCATCGATCTGAATACAGATTTATTTAGCCAAATTGGAGGAGCGATCACCTTAATTCAAAAACACTTGATGGTTTCCTGTCTTATTTTGGTTTTTGGACTGGTGGGGACTTAATATCTATTGTTCAAGAAAATGAACATAAGCAATGAAAAATAAAGAACAATTTCAACTTACGATAGAATCTGGAAAAGCAGAACGCCACTACTGGATGGATCTTTGGCGTTATAGAGAACTCTTTTATATTCTGGCATGGCGTGATATAGCCGTGCGCTACAAGCAAACCGTCATAGGCGTATTATGGGCGATACTTCGCCCTTTGTTAACGATGATGATATTTGTTGTCGTGTTCGGGAAAATTGCTAAATTACCAAGCGAAGGCGTACCGTATCCCATCTTTGTTTTCGCTGCAATGCTGCCATGGACATTTTTTTCAACCGCATTTTCTGATGCGGGTAACAGTCTGATTGGCAATGCCAACTTAATCTCAAAAGTCTATTTTCCCAGGCTCATCATTCCAGCGGCATCAGTTATTGTTGCGGCCGTTGATTTTGCGATTTCATTTGTCATTCTATTAGCTTTAATGGCTTGGTATCACTATTGGCCAGAATGGCAAATTATCACCTTACCACTGTTTTTATTATTGGGTTTTTTTGCTGCTTTAGGCACAGGGCTATTTATCGCCTCACTAAATGTAAAATACCGAGACTTCAGGTTTGTGATCCCTTTTATCGTTCAGCTGGGACTCTATATATCCCCTGTGGGATTTAGCGCAACAATAGTTCCAGAACAATACCGATTGCTTTATTACTTAAACCCAATGGTTGCCGTAATCGACGGGTTTCGTTGGGCAATTAGTGGTGGTAAGACAGCTTTTAATACAACGGAATTAGCGCTATCAATCAGTGTGGTCGTTGTTTTGTGTTTGGTTGGCGTCATTCACTTTAGAAAAACTGAAAAAACGTTTGCGGATGTGATCTGAGTGGAAGATTTAATAGCACAGATCAAAAAGGGTGAAGGACAGACAATAGAGTTTAAAACAACTTTCCAAAAAGAAGTGATAGAAACAGTGGTTGCTTTTGCTAACGCAAAAGGCGGCAGAGTCCTTGTGGGTGTTAATAATTCAGGCGAAATTATCGGTACAGCAGTCAGTTTAGAAAGCATACAAAATCACATCAACACCATCAAACAAAACACTCAACCCGGTGTTATTGTGGATATAGATGATTACACTTTTGAAAATAAAACAATTCTAGTTATTGAGGTTCAAGAACAACCGATCAAGCCAATTGCTTATAAAAACAGATATTTCAAGCGAATTAAAAACTCAAATCATTTAATGAGTCTTAATGAAATAGCCAATGAACATTTAAAAACCATCAATGAAAGCTGGGATTGTCAAATTGATACTAGACACGACTTTGACGATATATCAATTGATAAAGCAATAAAACTGACTGATAAAATCGAGCTTTACCAAGAAAAGAAGTTTGTCGATGATATTTTTTCCATTCTTAGAAAATATGAATTAATAAAAAATGACCAACTAACTTTTGGGGCTTATTTACTTTTTGTAAACAATATTTCATCGTTAACCGGCATGCAAATCGGCAGATTTAAAACAGACACGATGATTATCGATAGTTTGAGTTTAAATACTGACTTAATGACCGAAGTAGAAGAGTCTATGACTTTTATACGAAAAAACCTGATGGTGGAGTACATTTTTACAGGAGAGCCTCAACGGATAGAAAGGTATGATTACCCCCTTGAAGCGATCCGAGAAATAGTTACCAATATGGTTGTACACAGGGACTATAGAGATAACGCTGATTCTATGGTGAAAATTTTCGATGATCGCATAGAGTTTTTTAACCCCGGCGAACTCTATGACGATATTACGATAGAAAAGTTACAAAATGGACATTATTCCTCGCGCTGTAGAAATGCTGCCATTGCAAAAATGTTTAAAGAAGTAGGAAGCATAGAAAAATATGGATCAGGAATAGCAAGAATAAAAAAAGAATGCCAACAACACGACATTCTTGAACCCATCTTTGAAGAATTTCAACATGGCTTCAGGGTAACACTTTATAAGCAAAAAAGTGTTGGCGGTGTAAATGAGGGAATAAATGAGGGAATAAATGAGGGAATAAATGAGGGAATAAACTCTTTATATGATTATATAAAACATAATCCGTCTAAGCGAGTATCACAAATACAAGTGCAACTTAAAACCCCCGCCAAAACAATAGAAAGATGGATAAAGCAGCTCAGAGATGAAGGAAAAATAGAATACCGTGGAAGCAAGAAGACAGGGGGCTATTTTGTCAAATAACGCTTCTAATGTGATCCAGAAAAACAACCCATTTTTTCTGCAAGCAACTCATATAACTCAATAGAATATGAAAGATATTCTAAAACTAATCAGTTCCGGTGAATCTGACCGAATAGAGTTTAAACATTCCTTTGATAAAGAGACCATAGAAACCGTGGTTGCTTTAGCCAATACAAAGGGAGGAACTATTTTTATTGGCGTAAAAGATGATGGCTCACTCTGTGGAGTAGAAATAGGTTCGGAAAGTCTGCAGAACTATGCGAATAGCATTAAAAGTTCGACTGAACCTTCCTTAATGGTCGATATACAGCTCATTCCCGTTGATGATAAAAGAATTATCACTATTCAAGTTGATGAATTTCCTATCAAACCCGTTAGCTATAAAGGCAAATACTTCAAAAGAGTCGCCAATAGCAATCATCAAATGAACTTAACGCAAATATCCACTATGCACATGCAGTCACTTCAATTGTCATGGGATGCTTATGCAGCAAATGATGTGACGTTTAATGAATTAGATAAGCAGAAAATTGACCGTTTCATCACAAAGGTCAATGAAAGTGAACGATTTAGTTTAAAAGGAACAGAACTAAACAGTTTGCAAAAACTAAATCTAATTAAAAACGAACAACCCGTCAACGCGGCACAATTACTTTTTGCAAAAAACCAGAATACCTACAATATCCATATCGGTCGATTTAAAACACCCTCCACGATACTAGACGACAAAATGATACGCACAACGCTTTTTGAAGCCGTTGAAGAAGTCATGTTATTCATCTTATCCCATATCAAAGTCGCGTTTGAATTTACAGGCGAACTAGAACGAACCGAAATACTCGAATACCCAAAGCCCGCGCTAAGAGAATTAGTTCTCAATGCCATCGTGCATAGAGACTACCTCAGCCCAGTTGATACCCAAATAAAAATATTCGATCAATCAATTACCTTTTTCAACCCAGGAAAGTTATACGGTGATCTGACCATAGAACAATTAAAAACAGACCACTACCAATCAAGAACAAGAAACAAACTGATAGCCGAGGCTTTCTACCTGACTAAAGATATAGAAAAATATGGCAGTGGCTATATAAGAATAAGAAAAGCCATAAAAGCCTACATTTCAATGGCGTTTAACTATGAAGAAAGCGGTGATGGCTATTTAGCCACATTGAGTTATACAGAACAAAAAACTACCCAAGAAACTACCCAAGAAACTACCCAAGAAACTACCCAAGAAAAAGATAATAGAACATCAACAAAAGAAAAAATACTCCAGTTAATCGCCGAAGACAACAAAATAACCCGAGTAGTATTAGCATCCCATATAGGCGTGAGTGAAAATGCGATAAAGCAACATTTAGCAATATTAAAAAAAGAAGGTATTTTGCAAAGAAAAGGAAGTACAAAAGCTGGGTATTGGGAGATAACAAAATGAGTCAAATAGCTATAAAAGTTGAAAACCTCAGTAAAAAATACATCATCAGCCATGAGAAAAAATCAGCCCGCTATGAAACATTCAGCGATACCCTAATACACGGCAGTAAAAACATCGCCAAAAAAATCATCCGTCCTTTTAGTAGTAGAGAATTAGATCCGCAAACCCAGGAAGAATTCTGGGCATTAAAAGATATAAATTTTGAGATCAATCAAGGAGACAAGGTAGGCATTATTGGCAGAAATGGTGCGGGAAAATCAACATTATTAAAAGTGCTATCGCGCATCACAGAGCCAACATCAGGAAGAATCCATGTTAATGGGCGCATTGCAAGTTTATTAGAAGTCGGCACAGGCTTTCATCCAGAGCTAACTGGACGTGAAAATATCTATCTCAATGGTGCTATTCTTGGTATGAGTCGTAAAGAAATTAAAGCTAAGTTTGATGAGATTGTTGCTTTTGCAGGAGTAGAAAGGTTTTTGGATACACCGGTAAAACGCTATTCTAGTGGTATGTATGTCAGGTTGGCTTTTTCAGTGGCAGCACACTTGGAGCCAGAGATATTAGTTGTTGATGAAGTTTTGGCTGTTGGTGATGCAGAGTTTCAGAGGAAATGCTTGGGAAAGATGGAGCATGTCAGTAATGAAGGAAAAACAGTGATATTTGTAAGTCACAGCATGCCAGCTATTGAGAAATTATGTAGCAGAGGGCTTATTATTCATAAAGGCCTCATTAAGTATCGTAGCAATAATATCTATGAGTTGGTTGCGAAGTATAATGATGTCCCAAATTATGAAAATGAGTCAATTTGGGAAAATAAGTATAACCTATATTCTCACCCTTGTTTTATACCCGAAAGATTATGGTTATCACTACCGAAAGATCAATCCATAATTAATGAGGCTATACGAAATGATACAAGTATTGTTATTAATGTTGAATTTTTAGTTGAAGTAATTGATAAAGCCTTGGAAATTGCTTATAGAGTATATTCACAATCAGGTAGCTTAATATACGTATCTCAATCAACTGACGCAAAAACAGCAGATTGGCCCAGAATTCAAAAAGGTAGGAATGTGCTACAAACTATTATTCCAAATCATTTTTTAAACGAAGGGCAATATCGAGTTGAACTAACCGTTTCTCTGTACAAAAGAGAGTGGATTATTGAGCCTAACAAAGATGAGGTTAATGTTTTTTTCTGCATTAATGGTGGGTTAAGTGAATCGCCTTATTGGTTATCAAAAAGGCCAGGCTTAATGGCTCCTTTGTTTTTTTGGAACAGAAAATAAAAATAATGTATGGGTTTTGAAAAATGGCAGGTTTTATAAATGTCTATTCTTGTTTTCAGCCATTAATATTCCTAATTTAGATAAGTGGTTGCAGGTATGATTAATCACAAAAAGCTCAATCGTGACTAGTAAATGACTGCTCCAATAGTACTATTTGTCTTTGCTCGCCCCGATCACACTCGGCGCACATTAGAAGCACTTACAGCTAATGAACTGGCAGATCAAAGCGATCTGATTGTATATGCTGATGCTGGGAAAGATGAAAAAAATCTAGAACAACTTAAAGCAGTGAAGGAGCTCGTCTATGGGGCGACTGGGTTTAAATCAGTTACTATCCTTGAGAGAGACATTAATTATGGGTTAGCTCGGAATATTATCGAGGGTGTGACCGAGGTTTGCAATAAATACGGGCGAGTAATAGTTCTTGAAGATGATATTGTAACCAGCCCAAATTTCTTGACTTTTATGAATACCACACTGGATAAATACGCCGAAGAAAAGAAAGTCTGGCACATTAGCGGTTGGAATTATCCGATTGACATAGACGGGCTTGAGGACGTTTTTCTTTGGCGCGCCATGAATTGTTGGGGTTGGGCTACTTGGGCAGATCGATGGCAACATTTTGAAAAAAAACCTGAAAAACTTGTGCGGAACTGGACACGAAAAAAAATAAAGCGTTTTAATTTAGATAATTCCTGTGACTTTTGGGAGCAGGTCAAAGCGAATTATTCCGGTAAACTGAATACATGGGCTATTTTTTGGTATGCCACCATTTTTGAGCAGAATGGACTTTGTTTGAATCCAGTAAACAGTTTTGTAGAAAATATTGGTCACGATGGTAGTGGTGAAAATTGTGGTAAAACTGAAATTTTTTTTAAAAATCAATTTATAACTAGTGTTGAAAATTACCCAGAAGATATTCAAGAGTCATTACAAGCCATTCGAAAGATTAGGCAGTTTCATAAGCGTACTCACTTAGGGCCAAAAAATCTAGTGTCGTATTTCGTGAGAAGAGTTATGTATTAACATGAGTGAAATAGAAATCTGGGGGTACAAAATTTCTAGAAATTCTCTTTCCAATATTGAACTTGAATATCTTATGGGTCTTCCTAAGCTACTACCGAGTGTTGAATGGGTATGGGACGAAATGAACCGAATATGGTTTTTGCAAAATTTAGATAATAATCAAGACATAAATATAAAGCTCATTGATGATTATTACGCACACCCTGTTTGGCTGATGAATGGCATTTTTACAGCAGTAGATCCAGTATCAACATCTCATCGTGTTGCGATAGCGAAATATCTTAAACTAACCAGATCAAAATCGATTGCAGATTATGGTGGCGGATTTGGTGAACTGGCATTAGCGATAACAAAGGCAATACCTAATTCTTCGGTATCGATCGTTGAACCCTATCCCTCAAGGGTAGGCCTTGAACGTTTGAATAATGTTTCAGAGATCAAATTTGTTTCAAAACTTGAAGTCCAATATGATGCAGCCATTGCCCAAGATGTGCTTGAACATGTTGAAAACCCTATACAGCTCGCTTTTCAAATGGCGAACTCTGTTCGTGTTGGCGGTATCTTAATATTCGCCAATTGTTTTTATCCAGTTATTCAGTGCCATTTGCCAGCAACATTTCATTTACGGTACACTTTCCCATGGATCATGAAAACTCTTGGCCTTAGTTATATTGGCACGATAGATGGCGCAGCACATGCACAGATTTATGAAAAAACAAACAATTTAAGTCTTAACAATGCACTCAAGGCAGAAACATTATCACGGTTGATCCACCCAATTATCAGCCTAACACGAAAAATCAAAAGATATACCAAACTCAAGATAAGCCAACTTTGAAAATCCTCCAATTGAATCAGTCCGATAGCCACGGCGGTGCTTCTCGAGCAGCTTATCGAATTCATCAAGCTTTACGACAGCTAGGCATCGATTCTCAGTTGTGGGTAAACCGCTCACAAATGGGAAATGACAGCACCTACTTACCACAAACACGATGTCATACCACCTATACTCGTTTTCGCCTGGACCTAAGTAAGCACCTGACCAAATCCCTAATTACCAGTAATCCTATTCTCCACTCACCCGCATTATTTCCATCGAGATGGCCTCAACGAATTAACCTGACTGATGCCGAACTTATCAATCTGCATTGGATCAATTTCGAGATGTTGTCTATCGAAGATATCCCTCGCATCAATAAACCGATCTTTTGGACGTTGCACGACATGTGGGCATTTTGTGGAGCTGAACATTACACTGAGGACGTTCGCTTTCGGGAGGGCTATTCGAGAGAAAACAGACCAACCCAAGAATTCGGGTTCGACCTCAATCGTTGGACTTGGTACAGAAAATTAAAAGCATGGAAACGCCCTTTACACGTTATCACTCCGAGCCATTGGCTGGCCGGCTGTGTAAATCAAAGTGTCTTAATGCACGACTGGCCAGTCAGCGTGATTCCCAATGCGTTAGATACGAATATTTGGCAACCCATTGAACGGGATATTGCCCTTGATCTGCTAGGATTACCCAAAGAAGGTCCGGTACTTACTTTTGGAGCCGTTGGCGGAGGAAGTGATCCTCGTAAAGGGGCGGATTTATTATTCAACACCTTAAAGCATTTACGAGGAGAAATACCGGGGTTGCAATTATTAGTGTTTGGCGAAAGACGCCCAAAGGAAGTACCGGACGTCGGATACCCGATTCATTATCTCGGACAACTCTACGATGACCTCAGCCTAAGAATTGCATATAGTGCGGCTGATGCCATGGTTGTACCGTCGAGGCTAGATAACTTACCGACAACTGGCACCGAAGCGCTCGCATGTGGAACCCCTGTAATTGCGTTTAATACTTCCGGTTTGCCTGATGTTGTCAAACATAAGAAAAACGGCTGGTTAGCAAAAGCCTTCGATACAGAAGATTTAGCCACAGGCATACGCTGGATTTTAAAAGACACTGATCGCAGAAAAACATTATCAACACAGGCACGTTCTGATGCGGTTGATCGATTTTCATATCCCGTTATAGCTAAGGCTTATCAAGCCGTATATGAGCAGGTATTAAATAGAAGCGCAAAGACCTAATTATTTATCCAAAGCACACCTGAAATCAATATGAACAAAATGTCGACAGCCAAGTCCACGATTAGCCTCGATGGTCTTGACAAAGGTAATCCGAAAATCAGCATTGTAACGCCATCATGTAATCAAGCTAAATATATTGAAGAAACCATTCAATCCGTTATAAACCAAAATTACGATAACTTAGAATATATTATTATCGATGGTGACAGTTCGGACGGCACTCTTGATATCATCAAAAAATATCATAAATATTTAAGCTATTGGACCAGTGAACCGGATAATGGACAGTACGATGCCATAAATAAAGGCTTTAGCAAAACCAGCGGCGAAATTATGGCATGGATAAATAGCGATGATAAATACACACCATGGGCTTTGTCGGTTGTAGCGGATATTTTTTCAACATTTCCGGAAATCGATTGGCTGACAACGGCATATGGTCTCGTTTGGGATCAAACGGGCCGTGCAGTCTCTTGCAGACACCGTAACGGTTATAATCGCCAAGCATTTTTTAAAGGCGCATATCTAGCCGGGACCAACCGATACAATCGAGGTTTCATACAACAGGAATCGACCTTTTGGCGAAGGTCGCTTTGGGAAAAGGTTGGAAGCCAAATAGACTCTAATTTAAAAATGGCTGGAGACTTTGAGCTGTGGTCGAATTTTTATAAGCACAGTGAATTATACGTCGTAAATACCCCACTTGCCGGTTTCCGCTCACACGGCGACCAGAAAACCGCGAATCATATGCAGACCTATGTCAAAGAGGCCGAAGACATATTAAGCCGTAACGGTACAACATATCCTTATTCGAATCTTGAGAATTTTATAAGGACAATGCTATTTCAAATTATCGGCAATAGATCAATCTCAAAAAACGCCCTACATCCTTGGCTTGCTTCTGTAATACAAACTCGTCAAGTTTTTTATCCCGTAAAACAATGCGTTTGGTCGTCAACCGGTTGGAAACTCCACGAAGCTTATATTGCATAAAAATTATGAATACAAAGCGCCTAGCAGGTAAACATATCAATAAAGTTCTAAGGCATCTTGGCTATGAGATTCGTACCGTAAGTAAAAACAAACTCGACACATCCATGAATGCCGCTTTGTCTCGCAGAGTTAGGCAAGGAATGCGTGCGCAGACGGTGATTGATGTTGGAGCATCGACCGGTAGCTGGTCTAAAATGGCTCAAGAATTCATTTCGGATGCTATGTATCTATTAATAGAAGCCAATAACTTCCATGAAGGCAAGCTGGTCGAATTAAAAAAACAAAACCCCAAGGTAGACTATGTTCTGGCTGCAGCAGGAGATTATGTTGGAAAAATATATTTTGACGCAAAGGATCCATTTGGCGGGATAGCTTCACATGAAGCCAATATTCCCGACTCTATTACCGTTCCGGTTACAACGATAGACGTGCAGGTTAAAGAAAGATGTCTTAAACCACCTTTTTTAATAAAACTAGACACTCATGGTTTTGAGGTACCAATTTTAAATGGTGCAGAAGAAACATTAAAAAACACGAACCTTATTATAATAGAAGCATACAATTTTAAATTAACTCAAAACAGCTTACGTTTTTGGGAGCTATGTTGCCATATGAAAGAAAAGGGATTCCAGCCATTAGACCTATGCGACCCAATGCATCGCCCAAAAGATCAAGCATTCTGGCAGATGGATATTTTTTTCATCCCCGATTCAAGCAGAGAATTCAAATCCAATGAATATAGTTGAACTATATAAAAAAATAACTCATTACATTTAATGTCATATCGTGAAATTCTGTTAGTTTTTCTTTCAAAAAAAAATACTATTTTTATTCTTTATAAAACGCGAACTTCCATACTTAAAATTGGAATGCTAAATGAGCTTATTAAAAGAAATCCCCCCGAGTCCACGGTGTAAAAAAGGTTGGCCATGGACAGAAGAATCGCCGGCAATACCGCCTTTGATGCCGAATCGGAAGTCATGGCCAATAATCAGCATTGTGACCCCTTCTTTTAATCAGGGAGAATTCATCGAGGAAACTATACGCTCGGTATTGTTACAAAACTATCCAAACCTCGAATATGTCATTATCGATGGCGGCAGCACCGATAATACTGTTGAAATCATCAAAAAATATGAGTCTTGGCTGACTTATTGGGTAAGTGAGGAAGACAGGGGGCAAAGCCATGGAATAAACAAAGGTTTTGAACACTGCACCGGCGATATTTATAACTGGTTTTGCTCAGACGATATACTTTTGCCCAATGCTCTAAACAGAATTTCGGCAATGATGACCCTGGACAACCCTTGTTGGATAGTTGGCGGAGCATTTCGCCATGATGAACATTCAAAAAAGATCACCAAAAGTGAAATACCAAAATCAGTTGACGCTCATACTTTTTTGTTTTGGCGCTCAAGAGGAATCGCACAACCATCGATATTTTGGAATAAAAAATTACAAGACATCATGCAAAAAGTCAGAGAAGATCTTCACTATTGTATGGACATTGATTTATGGTTTAGTTTTTATAAAATCACGACACCGAAAGTATTAGAGGAATATCTTTCTTGCCGCCGCATCCATATGACTGCCAAAACAACTCCTTATAGCGGCACTTACGACAAATTCAATCGAGAGCTAGCCAATTGGATGCTGGACAATCTATATCATGCCCAAGATGATCAAATAAAAAGCGAGGTAATTAACGGAATTATCCTGATGCAAAACCAGTTGAACGCTTTAAAAAGAATTAAAAAACATATTGTCTTTGGAAAGTTGTTGACATTATGGAAAACGATGATCAATAGAAATTTTTAAATGTAGCATTTCCAAAAGAGCATTAAACAAAAAAATATTCTTACAATACACAAATGTCGGTGGGAAAAATCAATAGACACTTTAAATTTGGCAATCTCCTAAAGCCCATAAGACGTTTTATCAACAAGTCGATGATACCGTTTATCGCACCGTTCATTTGGAAAGCCGTTGAGCTTAATCGAGCAATCTCAAAAAACCTCATCAAGAACAAAAAATTTAGAATATTACTTATCGCGCAAAACGGTATTGCGGCAAACCATATAAAAAAGGTTTGGCAACAATTAAAAGATGATCCCACATTCGAGTTTTACATTGCCAACGATAGAATTATCAACAAGAAGATATCGAAAAGCAAACTAAAGAGTGTTGGGAACATTCCTATTGTAAATATTATCTATGCACTCTTCATAAATTGGGATCTGGTTATTTTTGTAAATCATCCTTGGGGTCTTGGTATTTGGCTTGCACCCTTCATAAAGAAAGTCTATATAAACCATGGGATTTGGATGGGGAAAATAAACAACGAAAATCTTGAAGATGGGGTGTATGGTGCCGGTAGAGTATTGCGACTATACGGGAAACCCTTTTATGACATGATGTTCGCCACAAGTTATTTTGAAAAAACACAAGCAATAAATTTTACCCCAGAGCTACACGATAGAGTTACCGTTACCGGCTACCTCCGCGCTGATGAGATCTTTAAGTTACAGAAAGAAGAACGAATGGAAATCCGAAATAAATTCGGCTACGCGGAGAACGATATCGTCGTGCATATCATGTCAACATGGGGTGCAGCATCTTTGTATCAAACAATTGGAGAAGATCTATTGGAGCAAGCGGTAAAGTTATCGAATAAATATAAGTTTATTTTTTCGCTCCATCCCCGTCATGACGAATTTGGCGATATAAAAGGACGAAAGCGGAAAGATATATTAAAAAAGTACCAAGATCTTGGGATAATGATTGCTGATACCCTCGACTGGGACGAATATATTGCTGCCAGCGACATGGCTGTTTCTGATCATACGTCACTTTGCCTTTACTACGTTTTATTAGGGAAACCAGTAATATTGGTTCCAGTGTCTTTCGGATCGTTCGTTGTGGGGTCGTCATTCGATCAATTACAACATATTGCACTTCAACTCATTCATCCAGATCAATTAGAACGTGCGATAATTTCCGCGATTGAAACCAATGCTTCACGATTGTATGAAAACTTCATCAATAGGATTTGGTGCTATAGAGGTAGTGCACATCGACGCTATAAAGACGAAATTTATAAGATATTGAAAGAATCACAATGAGAGTTATAACCTTTGGTACCTTCGACGTCTTTCACATCGGCCATTTGCGGATTTTGGAGCGAGCAAGAGAAAAAGGAGATCATTTATTGGTTGGTGTTTCGACTGATGAAATGAATTTTGCGAAGAAAGGCCGCTACCCAGTTTATAAAGAGGCGGAACGTATGGAAATAATTCGTTCACTACGCTGTGTTGATTTTGTTTTTTTCGAAGGATCTATGGAGCTTAAGAAACACTATATTCAAACTTATCAAGCTGATATTCTGGTGATGGGAGATGATTGGTTCAGTAAATTTGATGATTTGAAAGATGTTTGTCATGTAGAGTATTTACCTCGAACCCCTTCTATTTCTACAACAGCGATTATTGAAAAAATTCGCGTTCCATGAGAAATATATTTTTCTCAGAAAGTATTAATGCTGCAAAACAGTTCCTAATTGCTATTTTGGCTTGGGTATTCGGTTATCCCATGACTTTTTTTTTTAGACGAGATCCTAATTTGATTGTCGTTATTGGCCGTAAAGGTTCGGTATTTTCCGATAATTCGAAATATTTTTTTATTTATGCAACACAGAAATTTGCAGCCGAAAAAGCCAATCAAAAAAAACGAGTAGTATTTTTTACGACTGATAATGTTATTCATTCAGCAATTATCAATGCAGGTGGACAAGCCACCTTACACCCCACTTTTCGCTCTCTTTACCTGCTGTTGAAATGCGGTACATTAGTCACCGACATGATGGATTGGTTTGACTTTGGCGCGTATCAACTATCGCGGGGAACCAAAATAGTTCAAATTTGGCACGGAGCGCCATTAAAAAAAATTGAATTAGATCTTTTTAACAAGCGGCTCGATAGTTCATCAATATTATTTAAAAACTTGCTTAGGATACAAAAAACACTAGTGGGTCGTTATCCTGTATATGACGTAGTAGTGGCGACATCTCAGCAATTTATAAATAATGCTTTTAATCGGTGTTTTAAAGCAAATCATTTTTTAGCTTCAGGTTATCCTCGTAATGATGTGTTGTTGGGTTGGCCATATTCTCAACCAGTGTTTAATACTTTACAGAAGATCAATGTTGATAACCAAGCGATGAATTCAGTCGCAGAGGCAAAATTAAGTGGCAAGCTTGTTTGCTTGTATGTGCCGACTTTCCGTCAAGATATGGTTGATCCTTTTTCCAGTTGTTTGGATATAATCAGGTTATCTGAATTTGCAAAAAATAAGAATATTATTATAGTTCTGAAATTACATCCCTTCATGCAAGGAAGATATAGCTTAAGCCATTATCCAAACTTATTAGAATACTCCGCTCTTGGCGATATATACCCATTGATGGCGCAGTGCGATATTTTAATAACCGATTATTCATCCATATTTTTTGATTTTTTATTACTTGATCGACCAATAGTTTTCTTTGCCCATGATTTAGAATCTTATCTGACTCAAGATCGAGGTATGTATTTTCCTTATGAAAGTATGACACCAGGAGAAAAATGTTCTTCTCAAGATGAGCTAGAAAAAAAATTAAATGATATTGTGAATGACAATGGAGATGATGGATATGCAAAAATGCGCGAAGAGATACGGGACTACACGCATGATTTTAAGGATAATCAGTCAAGCAGCCGATTGCTAAAAGCTGTATTTTCTCCTAACGTATGAGTCTATTATTAAATAGATAATTTGATAACATCATCATTGTAGTTAGTTTATGAAAATTACCTACTTAACCAAGTGCCAATACATGCAAAAGGATGTGATTGATCATAGCTCGATCATTGTGCATTTATTTTTTGATACTTGAATATGCGAATAACTGAAAAAGAAGTAAATTTGCTTAAAGATAACCTCAAACTAATGGATGCTTTATCACAATTGTACCTCTTCGGATCCAGGGTGGATGATTCAAAAAAGGGGGGCGATATTGACTTGCTTGTTAAAAGTGAAAAGTTAAACCGGGCTGATATTAGAAAACTGCGTATTGATTTTTGCCGACATTTTGGGGAACAGAAAATCGACATTGTTCTTGATGACGGGGTACATAGCAGTGCTTTTTTAGAAAAAATAAGAAAACAGGCAGTCCGATTATGAATGAGAGCTTACAAGTGCTCATTGAGAATATTCAGGCACTGGAAAGTCAGTATTATTGGCTGGAAAGATCTTACCTGATCTGTAAAGAAATACCGATTGGAGACCACTATAAACCGGAAGAAATGGATGCTCTGGAAACGCTTTGTTCCAGATTCTCCCGAAGCATCGATTATTTAATCAGAAAGGTTTTTCGTTCCATTGATGATGTTGAGTTTGAAAACCAGGGAACGCTAATAGACGTGGTGAACAATGCTGCTAAAAGAGGCTTGATTGACTCAACGGAGAAAATGAGGGAAATAAAAGAAATCAGGAATGAAATTGTGCATGAATATAGAGTGGAAGGCATACAGAGCTTGTTTTCGGATGTGCTCGATTCAACACCCATAGTTTTGGTTATGATGCAAAACACCATAAATTACGGTGGAAAGTACGTTAAGACTTCAAATTAATTGTTATGAAGAGTTTTTGTATCAAAAGCGCGCACTCAAATACTTCCTTCTTTAAATCACCTTCTCCAACCCTCTTCTTCCAGGAAAGACCAATAGCGCCTCACACTGAAAGGCACAAGTATTTTTGTTGTTCGTATTTCAGAATTTCTCGTGCTTATCTTAAAAAGCAAATAAATTTTGCAGTCCTTTTAGGGTGAACCATGCGAATAATATTTTTATCTAAACGCCAATACATGCAAAAAGATGTGATTGATGATCGTTATGCCCGGTTGTATGAATTGCCTAATCAACTTGCTAGAAATGGTCATCAAGTACAGGGTGTTTGCTTGAGCTATCGCAAAAAGGATGAGGGGGAATTTGTTCACTTCGAAGAGGAGCCGGGACTTTTGTCATGGCACTCTTTCAATTTAGGGTACTTGTTGTTTCCAGGTTTGGTTAACTATCTAAAAAATTTGAAGCAATTGGTCGAGTCTTTTGAACCAGATGTTTTAGTGGGTAGTTCAGATTGTCCTCATGTCATTATCACTGCCTGGGTTTCCAGAAAGTTAAATATTCCTTTTTTTATAGATTTATATGATAACTATGAAAGCTTTGGTTTGGCTAAAATTCCGGGCATGACAAAAGGTTACCGCTGGGCGTTAAAACAGGCTAGAGGAGTGGCCTGCGTCAGTGGCGTGTTGTCAGACTACATTGCTGAGAATTTCAATAGCAATGTTTTAACATTGGAAAGTACCATTGATCCGTTGGTTTTTAGAGCCAAAGAAAGGTCAATGGCAAGACAGACTTTAAAGTTACCGGCCAATGCAAAATTGATCGGATTGGCGGGTTCTCTAAATAAAAATAGAGGCATTAAGCTGCTATATCATTCATTTTTGAAACTGGCTGAACAGTATAGCGATTTATATCTAGTATTGGCAGGGCCAATTGATAATAGCTATCCTCCACCAAAACATGAAAGAGTGATCTATTTGGGCTTGCTGCCTCATGATCAAATGCCTGATTTTTATAGCGCTCTGGATTTGGCTACCATTTGCATGGTCGATACTGAATTTGGGCGGTTTGCTTTTCCGCAAAAAACCTATGAGATTTTAGCTTGTTGTACTCCGCTAGTGACTGCTTCAATCGGTGCATTAGAGAGAACGTTGGCTGATTATCCTGAGTGTTTGTATGACGCTGAAAACCAGACAGATTTTATGCAAAAAATTGTTAACCAACTCCAAACCCCATGCGTACCCGCGTTACTTATTCCAAGCTGGGAAGATCAAGCAGCGTTGTTAGAATCTTTTATCATGCTTCGCTAGCTGTTTAGGCACAAGCATATGAGTTATGATTAAATCTGCCTTATTAAGTGTCAGTAATTCTACTTTGTCAGATTGATAATACGTTCTTTTCGAACACGTCATTCCGGCAGGGATTGCCGGAATCCAGGCTCCACGTAAGGATTTAAGTTTATACCTCCATGGCTCTGGATGCCCGCTTCCAGGCGGGCATGACGAGTTTGTAGATTAATCTGACAAAATAGAATTAATCTGTCATAGCTAATATTTTTTGATACCTACTAGCGACCTGTTTCCAATCAAGCTGAAGTTCTTTTATTATGGATTCCCCGGCATCACGTTGTCGCCCTTTCTCTATTAACTCAGATACCCCTTTTACTATTGCTGAGGAAGATTTTTGCTTAATGAATTGAATATGCTGATCTAATTTTGATGCGTTCGGTATATTTTGTAAGTTATCTTTAACTACTTCAGTTGTTACGATTTTGCAATTACAAGCTAAAGCCTCTAACAAGGTAACCGGCATACCTTCTCGATCTCCATCACTGGAGATGATAAAAGGTGCAATCAGAACATCTGCTGTTGCGTAGAATGGTGGAAGTTCTTGGTTACTCAACCCTCCTAACAACAAGATATTTTCAGAGAGCTGTTTTTTTTTGATTTTTTCTTCTACATTGCTCCTTTCTTCTCCGTATCCGATAATCAGTAACTTGGCCTGTGAATGTTGTTTGAAGATATCAGGCATTGCCTCAATTAAATAATGGATTCCTTTTTTATCAGATAATCGGCCTATAAATAATAAAAAGGGGCCGTTAATATCGTATTGTTTTTTTAATTCCTGGTCATATTGTTCAGGATGAAACATGTGACTATCAACGCCCATTGGAATAACATTTATAGGTATTTTAGGGTTGATATCCAACTCTAGAAGCTTGGACTTAATTTCATGGGTAACAACAGTCAAACTATCAACTTGATTAATTATCCAACGTTTTAGAAAGTTGAGCTTTTGAAGCGCAAAAGCATCAGCTCCATGACTGGTAATGACAATTTTTACTTCTTTATTTAATATCTGTTTATAGAGTACTGCGACTAAACCTTGAGGTATTATCCAATGCGCATGAATGATATCTATCTTTTCTTTTCTGCAAACATTAACAAGATAAAGAAATTCCGACACAATGAAGAAGGGTATTTGTAAGTAGAGTGCTTTATTTTTTTTTAAATTAGGTAGTATTGCGCCATCGGCCAGATTATTGTTACTTTCAAACCAATATCTAAATCGACGTATTTGCATTGCATCGACCTCTTCATAGACCTTAGAGCCTTTGGAATGAGGCGCTAATACAAAAATTTTAAAATAACCTGTTAGATGTTTTGCTAAAAAATGAACAAAGAGTGGGGTAGGGTCTTTCTGCCAGCGGGGGAAAGTGCTGGTTAAGGTCAAAAGTTTTTTATCATTCATGCTTCTTTAATAACCAAATATACCCTGGACATACCCAAAGAAAGTATTTAACAATAAGCTTTGATGCAAAATAGACAAGGGTATCTCTTTTTACCATGTAGTCAGTTCCGAATTTCTCCGGTTCTTCGACGGTTCGTTGAGTGTAGTCGTAGCATTCGAAGTTATTGACTAATTTCCTTAATCCCCAGTATGTTAGGTGTTTTTCATAGTAATAATTTCCTTTTCCGGCTAACAGCAAGTAAAGATGCGCTAACGGTCTCGGTAATACTGAGAGTAGGGGGAGGTGATGGTGAGGTTCGTTCCACATAAGCCGATTTCCTGCAGCAAAATAACAAACTCCTTTTGTTTTGAGCACTCTGTAGATTTCTTCCATCATTTTATCTGCGTTGGGTACGTGCTCATAGACATGCGAGCAAATGACGACATCAAAACAGTTATCGGAAAATTCCAGGTTAAGGGCGTCTCCCACTTTAAAAAGAAGATTGGTTTTATGGAAAGAGGTTTGAGCATGATGTATCGCTTTTTCATCAATATCGATGTTAACAACAGAAGCAAAGTGATCCGCTAGATAATTGTCTATGATTCCAGCAGAACCGCCTACGTTTAGTATCGTAAAACTCTCGAGAGGGCAACCAAAATAATCCTGTAATACTTTTATAATGGTTTTGGCTTTACGTTCTCTGGTTTTTACATCGAATAATGAAGGGACTTTTGCAGAATAATTTTGTTGATAACCTCGTTCCATGGTTTTTCGATTTAAGTTGTATCGAGTTTACGTATATTAATCGAGATCGCTATAAATTCGTATAATCTTTTTCGCTTAAGCTGGAGCTTCGTCTAAATTCCTTGATATTTTTTTACCTAGACAATATTAAGAATGTTTTGCCAAGTTTATTGCAACCTCTTTTTCTAATTCCAAAATTCGATCCTTATGAAAAAAAGCAAAGCCTTTTTGTTTCATGAGGGCGATTTGCTCTAGCGCTTCTTTTTTTAAATTTAGGCTTATGAGTGTTTTAGTTAACAATAATCGGGTTTGAAACTGGTCGTATTCATCACAAGCAAAGTAAAGATAATTGATGGTGGTTTTGTAATCGCCCAAGCTTGCATAATATTTTGCCGCAGCAATTAAAACCGCTGCTTTGCCTTTACGTTTCACCAGCGGGTTATATAATGCAGTGTTGTACAGCTGATCCATTTGGTCTGAAGTTGGCTTGCACTTACCTGCGATGGTACATTCGGTAAAGGCTGAAATAATATTGTAACTGCCGTTATGGATGGGTCTGGTTTTTAATAATTCAAATAATTTGGGATACCATTCGTACTGAGGTTCAAGGTCGGCTATATAGCTGGCGTGAATCAACGATAACAAAGCACCGGCATCATCCGGTTTAAGCTGATAGGCTTTAGTTAAGTATTGCATCGCCTCTTGATAGGCTTCCTCTGGCGGATATAACCCGCTGTGTGCTATTTTTTGCACCATCCGTCCGGCCTGATAGTTAGCTCGGAAAGATTCAGGGTGGTTAGTGACTTCCGTCAATGCATGAGTGACCAGGTTGCTCCATTGTTCAGCGCGGATAGACGTTGAAACGGCCAAAAAGCCAATCACGGAAGCGGTCAGGATCACTTTAAACGATACCGCGACGCTATCTATCCACTTTGCCGAATAATAAACACCAGCGAAAACTGGCCCAAACATCGGTAAATAATTACGGTGCTCGTGAGCGATTTCTAGAGGGAAAATGGTAGATTCCAAGCTGTGGCCGAGGAAAAAAAACAACACTCCAAAGCTGTAAACCGGCGCTTTGCGAATCAATACTAGCGCTGAACCTATTAGGCCGACGATGCCAACAACTGAGAAAACGGTGGTGATGGGTGACCATAACGATTTTGATAACGCTATATCGTCGTGGTAAAGCCCCATCAGGCTAATATCAGGCAAAAAAATCATCCGCAGGTATAAAAATAACACGCGTGATTCAGTAAGAATTCGTTCATGTAAAGTAAACGGTCGGTGTTTGAAACCGCCAAGCATCCAATTTGGATTTTGTATTATCTTATAGAGAACGTAAATGATCGGTATCACGACCAGGGCAAACGCCATGCCTTTCAGTAACAATCGGCTTTGTTGGTGAGAAGCGGCAAACTTAAAAAATATGATTTCTAACAGTAAACAGAAAAATGGCAACAATAAACCATTTTCTTTACTGAAGGCGCTCATCGCACCACAAACGACGACACCTAAGCAAGCTAACCCTAGACCATTTCGATCTTGAGTCATTGATACTCGGCCTTTTATATAAAGTAATATGCCCAACAATGCAAACAGCGTCGACAAACTGTTCATGCGCTGCACGGCATAAAGAATGTTAGTAAGCGTTAACGGATGGATTAAAAATATACTCGCAACGGTCAAACCGAGCCATTGAGCGCTTTGTTCGTTAATTAATCGTTTGAAAAGCTGGCCTGAAATAACATAAATCAACAGTCCGTTGATTAAATGAATAACCAGGTTGGTCAGTTTAATCGGGAATGGGTCAAGGCCGGTAAAGTAGCTGTTAATCGCAAAACTTAAAACGCTGATAGGGCGTTTCAGAGGGCCGGCATCGCCCGAATTAAGTATGCCTAAAATGTCAAAGTTTTTGGCGCTGTTTAAAATGAAGTCGTTGTTTAATAGGTTGGCGACATCGTCGAAGACATAATCGCCACTTAAACCTTGATAATAGCAAATGACCGAAGTCAATAATGTCAAAATAAGATAAAAATTAGGGCGGTGAGTTATGGTCACTATTAGGCGGTCTATCGGCTTGAATCAAAAAGCCGCAATCTTTTGACTGCGGCTTATTAATCTAGTTTAAAACGTTCTATTTTCTGCAGTTAGTTGGCAAATATCTCTTTTTAACGTAATTAGGAGAAGCTGTTGTAGGAGTACCGGATACATTACAATTCCAAACAATTGAGCCACCACTAGATGCATCGGCTGATAAAAGTAAATGACTTTCAGCAGCCTCATCTGTTCCCAGTTTAACGTTTGCTCTGAAACTTATAACGATCATGGAGCTGTCAACAGTCACTGAAGAGACATAGTTACCGTTGATGCTGGAATTACTGGCTAAACCCAATTCAAAATTACCAGCATTACTTCCGTCATCATCAGCTGGAAACGCTGATTCACTATCATACCATTCTGAAACGCCCAATTTCGCAGCGCCTGCCAAATTCAAACCTTCGCTCACTTTTGAACGTTTAACATAATCTTGATACGCTGGTATAGCGATCGCTGCCAAAATACCGATGATCGCAACAACGATCATTAATTCGATGAGTGTAAAACCTTGTTGTACTTTTTTCATGTAGTGAAAACCTCTTGATGATTGACGTGAAATGAATTTGTTTACGATAGGAAGCTTAGCAGTGACCGTGCCAATTGCTAGTAAACGCCAAAAATAAATTATAGCTGCATGAAAAACATATAAAAGTAATTCTATTTACGTTTTGTTCAACCATAGTAAGAGTAGTTTTTTAACCCTCTTGTAAATAAAAAAATGTCAAAAAGTGACAATTTTTGTCAGTCAAAGCTTAAAAGTTTAATGAAATGTCACTCGTTATATGGGGGGTCATTGCACTATCAGATATTCCTCTGTCGGTGAGGTTATATCTTTTGTTTGTTGGATAACTCAGAGGAAATGAAACTTAGCAAGATATCCTTCATTCTAACCTAAGAATAGTTCGATTTAGTGCTATGCTGAAAGGGTACTTATAGCACTGAGAATTATGAAGCGTTTACCCGCTTTAATCATCGTTGATTAAACCTTACATTCATTTTACAAATTACATATTTCGAAGATGCAAGAATTAACCCTTGTACAACAAATTGTTGTCTGGATTTTACCCGTGTTGTTTGGTATTACGGTACACGAAGTGGCGCATGGCTGGGTGGCTAAACAACTGGGCGACAATACCGCTTGGATGCTGGGACGTTTGACATTGAACCCGATCAAACATGTCGATCCTGTTGGAACTATTCTGATACCGGGATTATTATTATTGACCTCTGCTGGCTTTATTTTTGGTTATGCCAAACCAGTACCTGTTAATGATCGCCACTTCAAGAATCCAAAAACGGATATGGCGTGGGTTGCCTTGGCAGGGCCGGTGGCTAATCTGTTAATGGCGTTAGGATGGGCTTTACTCGCAAGAATAGGAGTAATGATTAATATTGACTTTGTTACGGTTCCCTTGATTTACATGGGAGTAGCAGGGATTACCATTAATTTGGTGCTTGCTCTTATTAATCTGTTGCCTATTCCCCCACTTGATGGCGGCCGCATTATGGTTGGGGTTTTGCCCAATAAATGGTCTTGGTATTACAGTCAATTGGAACGTTATGGCTTCATTATATTGTTATTAATGCTGTGGACTGGTACATTAAGTCAAATTCTTCGCATTCCGCTGGTTGTTTGCCAGCAGTTTTTTTTCAAAATCGCAGGTTTATAAACTTTTAATAGTTAGGATTTATATCCAAAAGTGCTGCAAGAAGACTCGCTGGATACACCCCTTAATACGCCGGTTGCTATCGTCATGGGTAACACGGTACATGACTTGCCGGACGATTTATACATTCCTCCCGATGCGCTTGAAGTTATCTTGGAAACGTTTGAAGGTCCGCTCGATTTATTACTGTATTTGATAAAAAAACAAAATTTGGATATTCTGAACATTCCAATTGCCGAGATTACTAAACAATACATCACCTATATCGAATTGATGGATGTTTTGCGGCTTGAACTGGCGGCAGAATATTTGGTGATGGCCGCAATGTTGGCAGAAATCAAGTCACGTTTGTTATTGCCAAGGCAAGATGAATTAGAAGAGGATGAAGAAGATCCCAGAACGGAGTTGATCAGGCGTTTACAAGAATATGAGATTTATAAACAAGCAGCCGAAGATTTGGATGAATTACCGAGAAATGAACGTGATACGTTCCAAGTTCAGATTACCGCTGGATTAATTTTCCCGAATAAACATTTACCGGATGTTCAATTCGAAGAATTACTGGGAGCGTTTCAAGAAGTTGTGCGCCGCGCTGATCAACTAAGTCATCACCAGATAACCCGAGAGCCTTTATCAGTACGTGAACGAATGTCAGCCATTTTGGAAAAAATTAACCAGACGGATTCTCTCCTTTTTACAAACTTATTTGCCAAAGAAGAAGGCCGGCAAGGTGTCATCGTCGCCTTCCTCGCCATCCTCGAGCTCTGCAAAGAAGGAATTGTCGAAATCTTGCAGTCAGACGCCCTCAACGAGTTACGAATCCGAGCCGTTACCCGCTGAGTTAATTGTTACAGATTTGAATACCAAAGCGATTATTGAAGCCTTATTGTTTGCTGCGAATCGACCGATGACAATTGGGCAGCTAAAAAACGTGTTTCCTGAATTGGAGCAACCTGAAAATGAAGCCATTCAAAGAGCGTTGGATGAGATTACTCAGGATTATAATCAACGCCCGGTCAGACTTAAACAAACGGCTAGTGGCTACCACTTTCAGGTGCGAGAAGATTTGGCCTATTGGGTGTCGCGTCTGTTTGAAGAAAAACCGCCCAAATATTCCAGAGCAATGCTCGAAACGTTGTCAATTATTGCCTATCAACAGCCCGTAACCCGCGGTGAGATTGAAAACATTCGCGGTGTCAGCGTTAGTTCAAATATCATTAGAACCTTGTTAGATAGGGAGTGGATCAAAGTGGTCGCGCATAAAGATGTTCCGGGCAAGCCTGCCTTGTATGGGACCACCAAGCAGTTTTTGGACTATTTTAATCTTAAATCACTTAGCGACTTGCCTAGTTTAAAAGAGTTAGAAAATCCGATTGAACCGACTCTGTCTGAGGCGTCTTCGCCATCCGCGCTCGCGCTAAATTAATTCCGATGACCAGTAAATGGCCAGTTGGGCCAAAACGAAATTCAAGCACCGACCCAGCTTCAAAAAAATCAAAACCTTCTCAACTGGAGGGTGAACGGATCCAGAAAATCCTGGCTCGAGCAGGAGTAGGCTCGCGCCGCGAGATTGAACGGTGGATCGAAGCAGGAAAGTTCAAAGTCAATGGGCTTAAAGCCAAGCTGGGCGACCGACTCAAAGAGGGTGACAAGCTCAAGCTGAATGGCCGTATTGTCAATTGGGAAAAATATGAACTGCAACCGTCTCGCGTCTTAATTTACTATAAACCGACAGGTGAAATTGTTAGTCGGAGAGATAAGGAAGGGAGGCCTGTCATATTTACTCAGTTACCTCGACTAGCACAAGGGCGTTGGATTTCTGTGGGACGCTTGGATATAAATTCTCAAGGATTGATCATGGTCACCAATAATGGAGAATTGGCTCATCGCTTGATGCATCCTTCGAGCGAACTGGAACGCGAATATGCGGTTCGTATTTTGGGTAAAGTCAATGATTCAATGGTGCATCAGTTAACTAAAGGAGTCATGTTGGACGATGGTGAAGCCAGGTTCGAAGCCATTCAGCCAGCCGGTGGTGAGGGTGCCAACAAATGGTTTAAGGTGGTTGTAAAAGAAGGAAGAAACAGGCTGGTTCGGCGTTTATGGGATACCCAGGGTGCGGTGGTCAGTAGGTTGATTAGGATTCGTTTTGGCAATATCATTTTACCTGAGCATTTGAAACCCAGGACTTTTCATGAGCTTACCGCAAAAGAGGTCGCCACTTTAATGCAGTCGGTGGGGCTAAAATCGGAAATAGAATGGAAGCGCAGGTAACGTTTAAGCGCTTTATTCCGATACTACAAATTGATTGCGGCCTTGTTTTTTGGCTTGATAGACAGCTTTATCTGCTCGCTTGATTAACGTTTCCCCCGTTTCTTGGTTCTGATAACTGGCAACACCAATGCTTGCTGTCACTTTAACCGTATCCATATCGTAAACCAGGGTATGTCTTTCAATAGTTTCACGAATTCGTTCTGCCAATAATTTGGCGCCTTCCAGATGAGTACCGTTAAGAAGAATGACGAATTCTTCACCCCCATAACGAAAAATCATATCGCTGCAACGGACACACTCTTTAATCCATTGCGCTACAGAACTTAACACCGAATCACCAAAATCATGACCATATTGATCATTGATATATTTAAAATGATCAATGTCCAGAAAAAGAACTGACAGAGTTGTTTCATGGCGCTCGGCTAAACTACACTCACGATCAAGTGTTTCTGCAAAGGTAGCGCGGTTGAAGGTCTTGGTGAGTGGGTCGGTATGGGCCAGTTTTAAAGCATTGTGATATAGGGTAGCGTTTTTTAGTGGATACACGATGCTGCACAACAGGCTTTCCAACTGATTAATTTCACCTTTGGTAAAGCGTTGGGAGCGCATTAATTTGAGTTCACCTAATGGTTGCTCCTCAATTTTTAATGAATAATTACAGCTATGCTTGCTGACAATGCCCATTTCAATATTTATATCTAAATCTTGATTGCGATAGATGTAGCCGGAATGCGGTATCAAATCTTGCATTTTCGAGCTGAAGATTGAAATTAGCTGATCAAATTCGAGCGTGGTTTGCAATGCGCTGCTGAGATCGAAATTTTGCATGCGCGCTGCTTTAGTCGATGATACGGTATGGTGAACGACCGATGCAACATTTGAGAGTTGTTTTTTCATGACGTTTTCATTCAAATAGTTTGTAAGATTACAAGCATTCTAAGCTAGCACTGTGCCAAACAGTAAAAACATATGTTTATCAATTATTTGATATGTATATTTGCCTGTTTACTCCTAATTTTGCCAATGTCAAATTGATGACATGCACATATTGTTAGCAAACCATCCTTGCTCAAGATCAATCTTAAACGCAAGTTAGTGACAGCCTTACCAACCTTGCTGGTTAAGGCTATGGGATAATTCTTGACGAATTAACTGGGAACCAGTAAGTTAACCGGTTAAAATCATAAATGGCTATCAGGCAGCCATCTCATTTATCTTTTCAAATTAGGGGTGCAAATGGAACTCAGTGGGGCAGAAATTGTTGTCCAGAGTTTAAAAGACGAAGGCGTTGAATATATCTTTGGTTACCCGGGTGGAGCGGTACTTCATTTATATGATGCCTTATTTAAACAAGAAGATGTCAATCACATACTGGTGAGACACGAGCAAGGTGCTACCCACGCGGCCGATGCGTATGCGCGTTCGACTGGGAAACCAGGTGTAGTGCTTGTTACTTCAGGTCCTGGCGCTACCAATGCAGTTACCGGTATTGCGACTGCACATCTTGATTCTATTCCGATGGTTGTGATTTCCGGCCAGGTTATTACCGACTGGATAGGTACTGATGCCTTTCAGGAAGTTGATATGATTGGTATCACCCGAGCGTGTGCCAAACATAATTTTTTGGTGAGGGATGTCAACAAGTTGGCAGAGACCATTAAAAAAGCGTTTTATGTCGCGACTTCAGGACGCCCTGGTCCTGTTGTTATTGACATACCAAAAGATATTACTGACCCGAATATTAAAGTTTCTTATAAATACCCTAAAAAAGTTTCTATCCGTTCCTATAATCCGGTAGTCAAAGGTCATCCAGGGCAGATCAAAAGAGCAGTTGAGCTCATGTTAAGCGCTAAACGCCCGATGATTTATGCCGGTGGCGGCGTTATTCTTGGTGAGGCCAGCAAAGAGCTAACCAAGTTGGTGAAAGCCCTCGGTTATCCGATTACCAACACTCTGATGGGTCTTGGATCCTTTCCAGCCAGTAACGAATTGTTTTTAGGCATGCTTGGAATGCATGGGACCTATGAGGCCAACATGGCGATGCATGAGTGTGATGTACTCATTGCTATTGGGGCAAGATTTGATGACAGGGTAACCGGCAAGATCAGTGAGTTTTGTCCGTACGCTAAGATTATACATCTCGACATTGATCCATCTTCTATCTCGAAAAACATAAAGGTCGATTTACCCATCGTAGGGGATGTTAAACCTGTTTTAACGGACTTAATAAAAGTTTTGAAAGAGACAGAAAAAAAACCGGATTCCAAAAAGCTTAAGCAGTGGTGGTCTCAGATCAAAAAATGGCAAAGCCTTGATTGCTTGAAATACGATAATTCCGGGACTGTGATAAAGCCTCAATATGTGATTGAGCAGCTATATGAAGTCACCAAAGGAGATGCCTTTGTGACCTCGGATGTTGGCCAGCATCAGATGTGGGCCGCCCAATATTATCATTTCGACAAACCCAGGCGATGGATTAATTCAGGTGGTTTAGGCACGATGGGTTTTGGCTTGCCGGCGGCAATTGGCGTTAAATTGGCGCATCCAGATGCTGAAGTAGCTTGCGTGACTGGTGAAGCCAGTGTCCAAATGTGTATTCAAGAATTATCTACAGCGCTTCAATACAATACACCCATTAAAATCATTAACTTAAATAATCGCTACATGGGTATGGTGCGTCAATGGCAGGAATTTTCTTACGAAAGTCGATACTCCCAATCCTACATGTCCACTATTCCAGATTTTATTGCTTTAGCAAAAGCTTACGGACATGTGGGTATATTAGTTGAGAAACCTGAAGATGTCAGGCCTGCCTTGGAAGAAGCCTTTAAAATGAAAGATCGCACTGTTTTCATGGATATTATTACTGACCAAACCGAAAACGTTTACCCGATGATCGAATCGGGAAAGGCGCATCACGAAATGAAGCTGGCGCCCGGAACCCCGACGGACCGGGAGCTGGCTTAATGAGACATATCATTTCCATTTTGCTGGAGAATGAGTCCGGGGCCTTGTCACGTGTGTCAGGATTATTTTCGGCAAGAGGGTATAATATTGAATCTCTGACTGTGGCGACCACGGAAGATCCAACGCTTTCCAGAATGACGTTGGTAACCCGAGGAGATGACAGAGTTATTGAGCAAATAACCAAACAGCTCAACAAATTGATTGATGTTGTTAAATTGATTGATCTGGCCGATGCTGATCACATTGAGCGTGAGTTGATGATGGTCAAAGTTTTGACTAACGAAGTGTCAAGAGAGGAAATCAAACGCCTCTCTGATATTTTTCGAGGCCGAATCATTGATGTTACGACAACCAGCTATGTCATTGAAATTACTGGAACAAGTTGCAAGTTGGATGCTTTTTTAAATGCCGTAGAAAGAACCGCTATTATCGAGGTTGTTCGGTCAGGTGCTACGGGTATTTCAAGAGGCGAAAAAGGGCTTCATTTATAACTGAATACAAATTTTTTTATGTTGAACGGAAAACGAGAAATCTGATGCAAGTTTATTACGACAAAGACGCTGATCTTTCCATTATTCAAAGTCTCAAGGTGGCCATAATCGGTTATGGTTCTCAGGGTCATGCCCACGCCAATAACCTTAAAGACTCTGGAATAAATGTGGTGGTGGGCCTTCGAACCAATTCCTCATCGGTACAAAAAGCACAAAGCGCTGGGCTTGAGGTCAAAACTATAGAAGAAGCTGTCAAGAGTGCTGATGTAGTGATGGTTTTAGCGCCAGATGAGCATCAAGCTGAACTTTACACCAGCTCAATTGAACCTGATATTAAGCAAGGTGCCTCCTTGGCGTTTGCTCATGGTTTCAATATTCATTTTGAACAAATCGAACCTCGTGCAGATCTTGATGTCATTATGATTGCCCCTAAAGGACCAGGTCATTTGGTACGGTCTACATTTACCGACGGTGGAGGGGTCCCTTCGTTGATTGCTGTCTTTCAAGATGCTTCAGGCAAAGCGAAGGCAACAGCGTTGTCTTATGCGTCTGCAAATGGTGGAGGTCGTGCGGGCATCATTGAAACCAATTTCAGAGAAGAGACGGAGACCGATCTGTTCGGTGAACAAGCAGTTTTATGTGGCGGTGCCACGGCGCTTGTCCAGGCCGGTTTTGAAACGCTGGTTGAAGCAGGGTATGCGCCGGAAATGGCTTATTTCGAGTGCCTGCATGAACTAAAATTGATAGTCGATCTGATGTACGAAGGTGGTATCGCTAATATGCGATATTCCATTTCTAATACGGCTGAATATGGCGATTTAACAAGAGGGCCAAGGATTATTACCGAAGAAACTAAAAAAGAGATGGCCAAAATTCTCAAAGAGATTCAAGCGGGAGAATTCGCTAAAGAATTTATTTTGGAAAACAAAGCAGGTAATGCCAGTATGAAAGCTAAACGACGGCTTGGCCGAGAGCACCAGATCGAAGAAGTTGGTGCAAAACTTAGAGACATGATGCCGTGGATTAAAGCAAATAAGATTGTCGATAAGGCAAAAAATTAAGTATCAAAACAAAGCTGCTAGGTGATATAACGTGACGCCCGTTTATTCTCAGCGGGCGTTTTTATTTGAGCCGGGAAAAGTCTATTTCCAAATCAATCCTCGCTTCTTAATGGGCGTAGAGCGTCCTTTTCCACTTTTAAGTGTGTAAAAACTAGACATGGCAAAAAGCACTCGATCGATTTCTCGACGTGGTATCTATTTATTACCAAACTTGTTCACAACAGGTGCCTTGTTTGCAGGTTTTTACTCGATTACCTCCGCGATGAATGGTCGATTTGAGACCGCAGTGATTGCTATTTTTGCAGCTTTAATATTAGACGGGATGGATGGTCGGGTAGCACGAATGACCAATACTCAAAGTGAATTTGGCGCGCAGTATGACAGTCTTGCCGATATGATTTCTTTTGCGGCTGCGCCGGCATTAGTCATGTACATATGGGCGTTATCGGCTCTCGGTAAACCTGGATTATTTGCAGCCTTTGTTCATGCCGCAGGAGGTGCGCTTAGGCTGGCACGATTTAATACGCAGATTGGTAATGCCGATAAAAGATACTTTCAAGGATTACCCAGCCCTGCAGCGGCCGCATTTTTGGCTGCATTCATATGGTTGTGTATGGAATATGATTATAGCGTTGATTCCATTAGAATTTTAGTATTGGTATTGACGGTGACGACGGGCTTGTTGATGGTGAGTAACTTTAGATACTATAGTTTCAAAGAAATTGATCTAAAGGGCAGGGTGCCATTTGTTATGACTATCGGCATCATGCTCGGTTTTGCGTTAATTTTGACAGAGCCTCAATCGACGTTATTTTGCCTGTTTCTAGCCTATGCAGTTTCCGGGCCTTTGCTCACCATTATTCAATTGCGTCAAACAAGGTTGAAAAGGAAAAATGAAGGTGACGGATAACCAATCCATATTGTTTTTAAATCTGAGTTGATAATCTCAAGTATTATTGACCTTGGCATTTTTATTCTTTTGTCGTATAGTTTTAAAATGTCCTTTGAAACTTATCGACAATTCATAGCCTTAAGCCACTTGCTAATGGCGCCTGCCTCATTGTTTCTTAGCCGCTCTTTCTGGCTCCTGCCCTGATGGGCAAAAAATTTACGTTTAGACCATTTTCTGATTAGTTTTTAATAGCTTAGAAATAAGTGGAGTATGATTCTGCTTAAGAGAGACGTATATGAATGAACAATTGATAATTTTTGACACCACCTTGCGCGATGGTGAACAAAGTCCGGGCGCTTCGATGACCCGGGATGAAAAGGTTCGAATTGCCAAAGCCTTGGAGCGGCTAAAGGTTGATATTATTGAATCAGGTTTTCCTGCTGCGAGTCCTGGCGATTTTGAAGCAGTCCAGGCTGTTGCGGAGGCAATCAAAGACAGCCAGGTTTGCGGTTTAGCCAGAGCTTTGGATCGAGATATCGATCAAGCAGGGAGAGCGCTGAAAAATGCATCTAGTTCGAGAATCCATACCTTTATCGCGACATCGCCCATCCATATGAAAATGAAACTGAAGATGTCACCGGATGACGTTGTGGAACACGCCGTTAAGGCTGTTAAGCGAGCCCGTCAGTTTACCGATAATGTAGAGTTTTCGCCCGAGGATGCGGGTCGTTCAGAGGAAGACTTTTTGTGCCGTATTTTAGAAGCCGTCATCGAAGCCGGAGCCGGTACCGTTAACATACCCGATACCGTTGGCTATAGTGTGCCTGAGCAGTTTGGCGCAATGATTAATAATTTGATCAATCGAGTACCCAATTCTGACAAAGCTATCTTTTCAGTTCATTGTCATAATGATTTGGGTTTGGCTGTAGCTAACTCACTGGCCGCTGTTTCAAATGGTGCAAGACAGGTGGAATGTACTATCAACGGTTTGGGCGAGAGAGCCGGCAATGCCTCGCTAGAAGAAATTGTTATGGCAGTTAAAACCAGGAAGGACTTTTTCCCTTGTAAAACGAAATTGGCTACCCAAGAAATTGTGACGTGTTCTAAATTAGTTTCGACCATTACTGGATTTCCGGTACAGCCGAATAAAGCCATTGTAGGCGCCAACGCGTTTGCTCACGAAGCGGGGATTCACCAAGACGGGGTGCTAAAAAACCGTGAAACTTATGAAATTATGCAAGCGGAAGATGTTGGCTGGAGCGCTAACCGTATGGTTTTAGGGAAGCATTCAGGTCGAAATGCGTTTAAAAACCGCATGAGTGAGTTAGGTATGGAGTTTTTCTCTGAGCAAGAACTCAATGACGCTTTTTTTCGGTTCAAGCAGTTAGCCGATAAAAAGCATGAAATCTTTGATGCCGATCTTCAAACTTTGGTCGCAGAAGCGGGCGTTGAAGCTCAAGAAGAGCATATCAAATTAGTTTCCTTAAGAGTTTGTTCGGAAACAGGAGAGGTACCTAAAGCCCATGTGACATTGACTATTAACGGTGAAGAAGTTTCAGCGCTCAGCGATGGCGGGGGAGCGGTTGATGCCAGTCTCAAAGCCATCGAAAAATTGGTTCAAACCAACGCTGTTCTTGAGCTGTATTCGGTCAATAATATCGCCAGTGGCACTGATGCTCAGGGAGAAGTAACCGTGCGGTTGGAGCAGGCCGGGCGCATTGTCAATGGTTTGGGTGCAGATACTGACATTGTTATTGCTTCGGCCAAGGCTTATGTGAATGCAGCCAATAAGTTAAATCTGCCGGATCAACGGCGACACCCGCAACAAGGGGATGTTTAGCGGCCTGCTAAGATGAATGGAAAGACTCGGCTTGAAATGTTGTCTGCTATGGGGATAAATGTTTGGGTTCCTAGAGATCAAAAATATTTTAATCATTTCCAGTCGGGTCTGGAAGGCAAAAACGAGAACAAGCCTGATGAGGCAGTACCTGCCATCTCAGACCCAATAGTAAGTTCTGAGACAGATAATAAAACCGACTTGCAAGCGCTACAGCAAGAGGTTGCCAGTTGTGAACAATGTGTGCTGTGCCAAACGCGCACACAAACTGTATTTGGTACGGGTCATCAACAAGCGCAATGGATGATGATTGGTGAAGCGCCAGGTAAGAGCGAAGATGAGCAAGGTGAACCATTTGTCGGTCGGGCTGGGCTTTTGTTGACAGAGATGATCCGGGCTTTGGGACTGTTGAGAGAAGACGTTTATATCGCCAACATCCTCAAGTGCAGGCCGCCCAATAATAGGGATCCTTTGCCAGAAGAAGTTATGGCTTGTGAGGCTTATTTGAAACGGCAAATTGCATTGGTTCAACCAAAAATTATTTTAGCTGTCGGCCGAGTGGCTGCCCAAAATTTGTTAAAAACAACCACATCAATCGGGAAATTAAGAGGTTCAGTGCACCAATACGAAAATATTCCCGTCGTGGTCATTTATCACCCTGCCTATTTGCTACGCTCACTTTTGGAAAAAAGAAAGGCTTGGGATGACTTACAAATGGCAATGGATTTATTTGAACAATTATAAAAATAGTTTATCGTAACGCTGTTTCCTTACCCAAAATAAGAGCAATAATGGCAAATTTATTTAAAAAAGTAGTCGGTTTTTTACAATATGATGCGGAGCGTGAATTCTACGCAAAAGTTTTCCCGGAGTCTTTCGATGAAGAGGATCTAATTCGATTCAGAAAAATCCAGCATGAAGATATCCCCGCAATTAGAGAGATAGAAAAACAAGTCTACAACTTCCCTTGGGAAGAAGGAGTTTTTAAAGATTGCCTTAAGGCGCGTTATGCCGCCTGGTTGTGCGAAGGTGTTGGTATTGTTATTGGATACTGTATTGTTTCGGTCGCCGTAGGTGAAGCGCATATCTTAAATATATCGGTTGATCCAAAATTTCAGGGTAAGGGTTATGGAAAAAAGTTAATGGAACATATGATTGATATAGTTGCAGATAAGCAAGCTGAAACGATATTTCTTGAAGTTCGCCCGTCTAACATGGGTGCTGTTATGCTCTATGAAAAGTTGGGATTTAATGAAATTGGAATAAGAAAAGACTATTACCCATCGCCAGACGGCCGTGAGGATGCATTAATGTTGGCTAAACAAATCTTAAAATAGAAAAAACTCCTTGCAACTGATGTTGCAAGGAGTTCAAGTGTAATCCTAGTATTGTTTTTTGCTAACGGGTTAGTTGTTTACAGCTTACTCTGTAATCGTGTTTAACCTGTTCAGTTTTAGCAAATTAACTTGGTTGCCGTCTTTCCCGGCAGGGACAAATTGCAAATCAGCTTCATACAGTTCATCAAACAATATCAGTTTAGGAACAAAAACTGCGTTATTGTCAGGATTAAACGTTGTATACCCGACTTCAACATTGGTAACTGGCTCATTGAGTGGATAGAAATTAACCAGTTCCAGCAATTGTAGAGGGTTTTGAATACCTTGGTCAGACGGTAGATATTTCAAATCAGCTGTATAGAATTGATCAAAAATTCTGACTTTGGGAATATGCACCATTTGTACTCCAGCGTCATAAGTGGCTGGTATTACAGCGCCATCAGTGATGGGATTTTGCCCCGTGCGTGCTACAGTCAGCGAATACTGGTCATCGCTGAATGGAAAAGCTGATATATATTCCACAACGGTATCCATGCTTTGGGGTTTGCCGTCTGCATCAAGTACCGAAATTTTATTGCCTGGTTTTTGTAAAACAACATTGCCGTCATTACAGCCTTCACCATCTCTTTTTAGCGGTGTGGATATGGCCACAAAATAGGTTCTGGCTCCTGGTCCCACGCCAATGTCGAGTGCATTGTTATTACCATAGCAAGGATCTATGACACCGACCAAGGCATCATTAAAGAACCCCTGCTCAAGTGCTAAGTACATATGGTTTGATGGAGCAGTTGAAACAATTTCTCCGGTTTCTTTAATGAAACGAGTCAAACCAAATGTTTGCGTTTCCATCGCATTGCTAAAACGCTCGCTATCAAATACATAAAGCACCCATGATTTGGAAGATAGCTCAGGCTCGGCGCCGGAAGTGTTTCCAAAATAACAGCTGGTGCCTTTGGGGCAGAGTTCTAAATGAATGATCTCATTACCCAAGCTTCGTATTGAATACCAATCTTTGTCAGCCGATGTTTGTAAATGCCCTTTCATAATCTGGCTGGATGTAATGGGTGTAGCTTGAGCAGTACGGTTATTTTGCTCAATTTCGACATCTCGCGAATTAATCGGCGAGCTGGCAATCGGGTTGACTGGGTCGGACAATGTTGCCGTAAATTGATAAGGCGTGTTAACCCAGTTAGGACCAGGTTTAACCACAATACTATAGTTACCAGGCTGACCAACCGTCATTTCGAAATGAAAAGGAATGCTTGTCAACGCGCTGGTATCACCTGTTGAGCCTTGTGTCGTATTGTCAGTAATAGCCAAACTATTGCCAACTTGATCAACAAAAGAAACATTCCACAAGCCGTCTGAATTAGGCATGTCGAACTTTAGAATGCTGTTCGTTTTTCTAATATTGATTTTAAACCAATCTTCATCAGACGTGCCGCCGCTATCAACAAACAATTGACCTGAAACAGGTTTGCCGGAGGCAATCGTGGTCGAGTTAAAGATAGTATTATTCGGCTCTATTTCTCCGAAGCGATCTTCAATGAAGACTTGTTCAGTGACGGAAGATGAGTTACCTATGACGGTAACGGTTAATTTTGCTGTGGTTTTTTTACCATCAGACCCTTCGACTTCGTAGATGAAGAGATCTTGCAGTGTATCTTGTTTGCCGAGTGCCTGCACGCTGGCATTATCATTGTCTAGAGTATAAACATAACTGCCATCAGAATTTAAAATAATGTATCCGTATAACCCAGTCGGCTGGCCTGTCAAGCGACTACTAAGTCCCCCGCCTTGGTCATTTTGTAAGACGTTACCTTGTGCAGTTAAGATTTCATTTTTAACGACCGTATTAATGTCATCCTGCCCGGAAACGGCTTCACTGCCGGTATTACCTGCAGTTGACTGGTTAAATAAAGTCAGTGCTTCACTGTAATTCAACGCAAACGCTGAACCGTGAAGAGTCATCGAAGCGGCGAAAATGCCATAGGTTATATACCGGTTCATGTTTTCTCCATAAGGGTTGGAAACTTAGCCAATGTAAAAAATAGTTAGTGTCTGTTTGCTCATTCGGAGTAATACGAACAACAAAGCTTAGACAATGCAAATAGCTATTTAAGAAAGATAGTCGAATCTGTGGTTAATACAATTGAGCGTTATAAAGAAATTACATTTTTAACGGCATGGTTGGTAAAATGGCTTGGCTAAATTTTAGATTTGTGAAAGTTGTCACGGTTAGAAATTCGACTACACTATCTAATGAATAGGGACATTTAAAAGGAAGAACTAATGGCAGATCAGTATGCTATTGATAGCCACAAACTCATTTATCATCCGGAAAGGGTAGCGCATTGGAAATCAACTCGATCTAATTGGGACGAGGCCAAGAATGTATATCCAATCTATCTGGAAATCTCTCCTGTTGGGGCTTGTAATCATCGTTGTACTTTTTGCGCGGTTGACTATATCGGTTATCAAGCGCGACGCTTAGATCTTTCAGTTCTGGAACAACGTCTGCCAGAACTGGGTCGGCTCGGTATCAAAAGCATTATGTATGCAGGTGAGGGCGAACCCATGCTGCATAAAGAGATCAATGAAATTGTATCGTTGACTCATGCGGCTGGTATCGATATCTCGTTTACCACCAATGCTACTCTGCTGAATGAATCATTCATCACGAAATCGTTAGCAAAAGTTGCCTGGATCAAAACCTCAATTAATGCCGGTACGCCTGAAACTTATGCCAGAATTCACCAAACTCGATCCAAAGATTTTCATAAAGTAATTGATAATTTGAGCCAAGCTGTCCAGCATAAAAATGCCAATCAATTGGATTGCGCGCTCGGTGCTCAAATTCTTCTGCTGCCGGAAAACAAAGATGAAGTGGTCAAGCTGGCTGAAATTTGTAAATCGATCGGTCTGGATTATTTGGTCGTCAAGCCTTATTCCCAACATTTGTTCAGCGACACTAAAACTTATGCAGATCTCAAATATGATGGATTTTTAGGTTTAGGTGGGGAATTAAGATCGCTCAATGACGATTTTTTCAGCGTGGTTTTTCGCGAACGAACAATGCGTCATTCTTCGGAAAGCCCACAAGCCAGGTATAAAAAATGTCATGCTACGCCTAATTTTTGGGGCTATATCATGGCCGATGGCTCAGTCTATGGGTGCAGCGCCTATTTGCTCGATAAACGATTTGAATATGGCAATATCAATACGGCGACGTTTAAACAGATCTGGGAGGGCGAAAAAAGGCATACCAATTGGGAGTTTATCAACCAGCAGTTGGATGTCAGCCAGTGTCGAAAAAATTGCCGCATGGATTCGGTTAATCGCTATTTGGATAAATTGATCGAAGATGTCCCGCAGCATGCCAATTTTATTTAGGGAGAGCAACTATGAAAACGATTGTAACGGGCGGCGCTGGATTTATTGGGAGCCATTTAAGCCGGCAATTATTAGAACAGGGACACCAGGTTTGTGTAATCGATAATTTATCAGGTGGGAGAATCGAGACCATCGAAGATTTAATGCAGCAACCCGATTTTGAATTTATAGAAGCAGATATCACCGATAAAAACAAGCTTGCGCCTTATTTTGAGCAGGTAGAGTGGGTCTTTCACCTGGCGGGGTTGGCGGATATCGTTCCCTCTATCGAACAGCCCGACCGATATTATGCTACTAATGTGACGGGTACATTAAATGTACTGGAATGTGCAAAACAAGCCAGTGTAAAACGATTCATCTATGCAGCTTCATCTTCTTGTTATGGCGTCCCCGATGTTTTTCCTACACCGGAAACAGCGCCAATTCAACCTCAATATCCTTATGCGTTGACTAAGAATTTAGGTGAACAATTGGTCATGCATTGGAATCAAGTTTATCGTTTACCGAGTGTTTCACTTCGTCTGTTCAATGTATACGGGCCACATGCCAGAACGACGGGTGCTTATGGTGCAGTATTTGGTGTGTTTCTATCGCAGAAAATTCACGGGAAACCTTTTACTGTAGTAGGAGATGGTAAGCAAACACGGGATTTTACTTTTGTTACTGATGTGGCAAGGGCTTTTATAAATGCAGCGGAATCCTCAGCAAACGGCGAAATAATGAATGTGGGTAGCGGTGATACTTACAGCATTAACGAGTTAGTTACTTTGTTGGAGGGCGACATAGAATACATTCCAAAACGTCCCGGTGAACCTGATTGCACCTATGCTGATACCCGTAAGATACAGAAAATATTAAATTGGAAGTCAGAGGTAAATTTTGAGGAAGGAGTCAAGATTATGATAAATCACATAGATAGTTGGCAACAAGCCCCCGTTTGGACTGCCGAATCAATAGCCGACGCAACTGCCACTTGGTTTAGGTATTTAAAACTATGTTAATGCCAAAAGATAGAAATTTTAGAAAATCTATGAATAGATTTTCTAAATTAATAGGGGCAGGTCAATTTACTGATCAAACTGATGCTGCGATTGGAACCGATGATGCTATTTTGGAAGTGGTGGAGCATCTCAAGCAAGTGCGAGCCAACAACGGTCGTGTCTATTTACTTGGTAACGGCGGCAGTGCAGCCATTGCGAGTCATATTCTGATCGACCTTAGAAATATCGGGAAAATTTGTGCTATGACACTGGATGAACCGACTGTAATGACTTGTTATACCAACGATTATGGGTACGAGCAGGCATTTTCTTATCAAATCGATGCGTTTGCCAATGAGCGAGATTTTGTCATTGCAATCAGTAGTTCCGGTTATTCTAAAAATATCATTAATGCAGTTAACATGGCTCAGAAAAAATCGATTGCCTCGTTAACGTTGAGTGGTTTTTCTTCAGAAAATGAGCTACGTCAATTGGGCAACTGGAATTATTGGCTGAATGACAAGCATTATGGCATGGTAGAGGTCGGTCACCTTTTTTTACTGCATCATATTATTGATATTTTAGGGAAAAAATGAGGACAGGGTATGTCCAGAGATAAAATTGTTAGCCGTGAGACGTTGGCTTTGGAGGTCGATGAATTAAAGCAGCAAGGAAAAGTCGTTGTGCTTTGCCATGGTACCTTTGATTTATTGCATATTGGTCATATTCGGCATTTACAGCGAGCAGCGGAAGAAGGGGATTGTCTGATTGTGACTGTCACAGCGGACGAGTACGTCAATAAGGGGCCGGGAAGACCAGTGTTTAATGCCCAACTCCGAGCAGAAAATCTTGCCGCCTTAGCATGTGTACATAAAGTGGCAATCAATCATGAGGTGAGTGCGGTCAGTTTGTTAGAGACTATTAAACCCTCAGTTTATGCTAAAGGCAGTGATTATAAAAATGCCGAAGAAGACTTGACAGGAAATATATTATTTGAAAAAAACGCAGTTGAAAAAAAGGGTGGACGAGTCTTTTACTCCGATGAATTGACGTCAAGTTCAACGCATCTTCTGAACGAGCATTTCAACGTTTTCTCGCCTGAGGCAACCGAATTTTTAGAACATTTTAAAAAGAACTGTAGCGCTGACGACGTTGTTTCTGAGCTAAAAGACCTAAAAAAATTGAAAGTTCTAGTCGTTGGTGAAACTATCATTGATGAATATCATTACACGTCGCCGCTTGGGCAAACTGGCAAAGGTAATGTGTTGGCCGTCAAATACGAGAATTATGAGAGATTTGCAGGTGGTGCGATAGCCGTTGCTAATCATATTTCTGGGTTTGTCGATCAGGTGACTCTTTTGACTGGGTTGGGAGAGGAAAAAAGTCACGAAACATTTATATTGTCTCAACTTAAAGACAATGTTTCGCCTCAGTTTTATACCATTCCTGGTAGGCCAACCATTGTAAAAAAACGCTACGTTGATAGTGATATCGCCAAACTTTTTGAAGTTTATTATTTCGATGCTGCACCTCTTCCACATACCATTAATGATGCAATCTGTAGTTGGTTCAGAGATTTCCTGACCGACTATGATGCTGTTGTTGTTCCTGATTTTGGGAACGGTTTTATTACCACTGATATGATTGAGTCTTTGAGCCAGAAAGCCCGCTTTTTGGCAGTCAACGCCCAAATTAATAGTGGTAATCACGGTTATCACGCAATTACCCGTTATCCTCGAGCAGATTTCTTATCAATGAATGAACCAGAGCTCAGGCTTGCCAGTCATGACCGATCATCTTCGTTAAGTGTACTTGCATCGCAATTAGGCGAGAAATTAGAAGCTAAGCAAATAGCCGTGACCCGTGGTACAAAAGGGGCCGTAATGGTTGATCGTGTTCGTGATAATACGGTTAAAATTCCTGCTCTATCTTCTAAAGTGGTCGACAGAATTGGCGCTGGCGATGCTTTCCTGTCGATTGCGGGTATTTGCCTGAGTGCTGGGATATCCCCTGAGAATGCATTGTTTGCAGGTAGCGCCGCCGCTGCCATGGATGTACAAATTGTTTGTAACCGTGAAACGATTCAACCGGTATCTTTGTTTAAATATATTTCTACATTACTCAAGTGATGTAATCAATTTCATCTTCAAAAGCTAAATGATTCAGAGTCGTAGTGATCTTTTTCAAGGTTTTATTTTGAAAGAGAACTATAGGTTTTTTTTGTATTTTATAGGGTTGTTGCCTTTTATTTTTGTGGGTCTTGTCAATCTTAATGAGAATATAAGGTTATCACCTGATTCTCATAGTTATATTAGAGCAGCTGTAGAATTTGTGGCGGGTAATGGGTTTGGGCGGAATTATGTTAATTGGCCTCCTGTTTATCCTATGATTATTGCGTTGCATAATTTTTTTGGACTTGAAATAATAAGTTTTATCAGTGTTTTAAACAAGGCTATGTATTGTGTTGTAGTCTTGGTTTCTTTCTATTTGGCGTATCGAGTATTTTCTAACAAAGTGGTAGCGATGCAATTTGCAATAATAATTGCCATTGCCAATCCGGTATTATTAATAGCTTCCTTTGTTTGGAGTGAGCTGATATATATTTTGTTGAGCTTGGGGGTTTTTTGGAGTTGGTTTCAATTTAACAGAGAATCTAATAGGACTGGTTACCTATTACTTCTAACCTTATTGCTTACAATGGCCATGATGACTAGATATGTCGGTCTGTCATTATTGATTGCCTTACTAGTATGTTGTCTATTTTCCTATTGCTGGTCTTGGAAGCAAAAAGTTCAGGTATTTTCGAGCCTTCTGTTATCACTAATACCTTATGTTGCATGGTTCTTGAGAACACGGCAATTAACTGGAAATTTTACAGGGCCGAGAGAGTTATCGGATATTTCGCTTTTAGATTGTTTGGTTATGATTGGAGATGTGGGCGCGCATTGGCTAATGCCGCATTTTTATTTCCAAGGTAAGGGTTGGGTTTTCTTGTTCAGCATTCTCCTGCTAATAGCTGGTTTTAGCAAGATATCGAGTCATTGGGGAAAAAGAGTGAGTAATTTTTCCAATGATCATTGCTCAGTTCAGCAAAACAAGCATGCTTTGATTTATTTAGTTACTGTTTACGTAATTGTGTATCTTTTCGTCATTTCATACACGTCCACGCACTATAAAATCGATAGTATTGGTGATCGTTTATTATCTCCGATTTATTTCTGTATTATGTTTTTCCTTTTTCTAATGGTGGATAGAGTAGCATCTTCAGATGTTATAAATCATTTCTATAGGTTCAAAGCCAAGTTTAATTTTGTATGGTTAATGTATCTATTATTTTGGATATCCGCACCAAACATTCTGATAACAACTTTTATCGGTTAGAAGATTGGGATATCACTTACTAAGCCTAAAACAAAAAACATGACAATTTTTTATGATTTAGCTGATGTAACAATTGCAGGGTGCACAGCGTTTAGAAACTCTTCAGGAGCGAGGATTTAATAATATCCGGAAGTTTGGCGATGGATTTTTGTTCGTATTCAAGGCGTAGAAACAGGCGCATAGCAGGCTACGCAACTGTTTCTACAACGTCGAAGACGGACAAAAAGACAAGTCAAGAGGGTGCTGATTTTGGATAATGTTGAACTTAAAGTAAAAAAGAGGATCAATACTTTATCTTGCTGATATTATGAGGAAAAGGTCATGTCTGAAGTTGTCGCTCACGAAGGAAATCAATTAACTCTCCAAGTCACTGTAACGCTCACCGGTAGTTTAATGGAAATGGAAAAAGCGATCCTGGATGGATGCAATGAGATGGGAGGTCTGGCCACAGCACACGCCCTCCAGAAATTTGATACCGACGGCAGCCCAATCAAACTGGGTGAGGTCAAACTGACCGTGCGCGATAAAACCAATAAAATCTACCAAACACCGTATGGTGGTGTCCCCATTCGACGCTATGTGTATCAAACATCAAAAGGCGGAAAGATCTATTGCCCACTGGAAACGAATGCTCAAATAATCAGAGGAGCCACCCCAAAGTTTGCACAACAAATCGCACACAAATACGCCAACATGAATGCCCCGGCCGTCTGCCAGGATTTAAACGAAAACCATCACCGAACAATCGCCCATTCTTATTTACAAGCTGTCAGTGATTGGGTTGGCAGTATTGCCCAAGCGAAAGAACAGATCTGGGAATATGCGACGCCAACGCTCAATGAAGCAATTAGCACGGTTGTTGTCAGCTTAGATGGAGCCTACATCCTGATGCGAGAAGATGGATACAGAGAAGCCATGGTGGGCAATATTTCACTGTATGATGTCACCGGAAAACGGCAACACACTATCTACATCGGAGAAGCGCCTGAATATGGTCAAGGGACTTTTTTACAGCGCCTGGAAAAAGAAATTAGCACGGTAAAAAAACATTACCCAGATGCACTCTACTTAGGCATCGCCGATGGCGCAAAAAGCAATTGGACCTTTCTGGAAACACACACCAGTCGCCAGCTCTTAGATTTTTTTCATGTGACTGAATACCTGGCAACCGTTGCTTACGCGGCTTACCCAGGAAAAACCGATAAACCCAAGCGAGACAGTTGGCTGAATGAGCGTTGTACACAACTCAAACATGACTCAAAAGCCGTCGAAGCACTGATTGCAGAAATGGAGCAATTAGCCAAGAAAAAGAGCCTGACAAAAACAATCAAAGACGATTTATTGGCGGCGTTGACTTATTTTATCAACCATCGTCACATGATGGATTATGCGACACAGGTGAAACAACAATTACCCATTGGGTCGGGGGTGACTGAGGCTGCTTGCAAAACATTGGTGAAGCAACGTCTTTGTGGCTCAGGGATGCGTTGGAAAAACAAAGGAGCCAAAGTGATTTTATCGTTGCGAGCACTGGTTCAGTCAAAGGGGCGTTGGCAGCAATTTTGGGGAAATATTGAGCAATATGGCGCACACGTGTGTTTTTAGTATAACATTATATTGAATCACCACCCAGTCAAGATGCGGATATTATTAAATCCTCGCTCCTAAGGGCCTGTTTCTAATAATTGTGGTATCTCAGTACCATACAGAATGTTCATTTTTATTGAACACTTGCATCCTAGGCGATAATATGTAGATGATTTGTCTTTTAGAACGATTGCAAGATATTAAGCGTTTTACAAAAAAAGTTACATATACTGAGGGATGCACCAAGCATGAATTCAACATCGGTTCCACGTATTGTTCATGAAAATGAAGTAAAATTTTCGACTTTATCAACCTGTCTGAAAATCTTCGCTGCAATAGCCTCAATAGCTTTGCAGTCGCCAGTATTTTGCGCAGCAGTCCAGACTATTTCTATTAAAACAAATGATCAGTCTATTTTTGAAAACGGTTCGGAGCGATGGGGCGGGCAAAAAAATTCCAGGGTAGGTTCGGGATATGGTGAAAGTAAATCTTCTGTTTTCGTTTTGCCTTTTAAAATACCGGTCCTGATTTCAGGTGAAGAATTTAATGTTGCATCTCTAATTTTGAAAATGGGAGGTTGGTTTAACTTCAACCAACTAAATAATGTTGATCTTTATGGGCTTAACACTTGGTCGGCAACATCCCTTGTAAGTCCCAATACGAATTTTATTGACAAAACTGATCCTGGAACCAACGATTCGGCTTTTTTGTTACAAGATAACTCTTTTACCCCCAGTGATATCTACAATACGACGGCCAGCGGCCAGAAAATTGCTAAAACAAGTACAGATTTTTCTAGTTATGTACCTGGTTTATATTCTTCTGCGAATAATGCCACTAAACTAACGGCACTATCTGTTGAAAGTTCTTCATCTGGTGGAAGCAAAGACCATCCTGTCGAAGGTAGCACACCGACTTTGTGGGTGGATGGTTCAACCACAGGAAAAGAAAAGGGTTCTCAGGCTAATCCATACGATACCATTCAGGAAGCCATTAATGTAGCAGCTGGCGGCGATATTATCCGTGTTCAGGGCGGAACATACTTCGAGTCCCTGAGCTTCCAAAAGAAATTTTCGTCCTCAGCCCCTCTTATCCTCGAAGGAGCGCCAGGAGAAGTTGTAGAATTATCAGGAGCCGTACCTTTGAAGGGTTGGGTCGGTCCTAATAAAAGTGGCATTTATACATTAAAAACAAACCAAATCGTAAACGAGTTGTTAGTAGGGGATAAACGTATGCCGGCAGCACGCTGGCCGGATATCAATGATGGTCTTTGGCCATCAATAACTGCTATCGACAAAGTGAATGATACCGTATCAATTACCGGACCACTGCCACCCGTTAAAAATTTAACTTCGAACATCAAAAATCTTCAAGCTTATCTTTATGTGAAGGGTAGTAACATCTTCGATACGATATTCATAACCGGTGTAACCAGTGGCTCAACCAATAAGGTCAAACTGGTTACATCAGAATTCAAAACCATCGAAAACAATCAGCCTACCCATTTATTGTTTGTAAATCACCCTGATTTGATCAATCGACCGGGTGAGTGGGCTAGTGTAAAATTAAGCGGTGGCAAGCGACGTATTTACTTCAAACCGAGAACAACCGCAGATTTACAAACTACAAACACCCGTAAATTGTCCCATGGACTGAATTTCGGTTCTCAGGCCCCCAGCCATGTCACTGTGCGTGGCTTAAACGTCAAGAGCTTCCGTGATTCCGGAGCAAATATTTCCCAAGGGGCAAGCCACATCACTTTGGAGGATCTTGTTATTTACAATGTCGGGCGAAAAGAAGTATGGGGGATTGGGGGCAGTGGTATTTCAATTAGAGATGCTAATGACATAACCGTTAGACGTTCAGTAGCAGCTATGAACTCAAGAGGAATTAGTGTTCATAGCTCAACCAATGTCGTTATCGACCAATGCGAAGTCGGTAAAAACGACGAAGATGGTATCTTTGCCTTGGGTGACGGACCTGTAAAAAATACCCGAGCCGTTGATGGGACAGTTAATCTTCAGGTTTCCAATAGCTACGTTCATCATCACTTATATCAAGGACATCCTGATAATATTCAATATACTTCGGGCGTCTACAATAGTACCCTAGATAAGGTGTTAGCCATGTACAGTGGTCAAAACTTTATTTCTGCAGACACTTTCAATAGCAGTCTGATCAATTCTACTTTTGTTGGGTCAGGAGCCATCAATGTGATTGTCGGAAAAAAAACATATCCGGATGATAAATTTAATATCATCGATAACTCATTCTTATTTTCACGCTTTCAATCCGGGCTATCTATTATTGCAAAAAATCCAGTGCTAAGTGGCAATATAATATACGGTTTAGAAGTGTCAAACGACATTCCACCAAAGGGACAATTATTCACTTCAGATTATAATCTGTATTGGGAGGCGGGAACTGGGGTTTCTTCACTCTGGACGTTGTTACAACCCAAATTCCAGACATTCAAAACGTTATCATCATTCACGGCGCACACTGGCGAAGATGAGCATAGTCGACAAGCTAACCCGCTTCTTGCCAACGTTCCGAAAATGGTGAATCTTGTAGCAGGACTAGGGGTAAGTTCAAGTAACCGTCTGGTATTGCTATTGCAAGCAGGAAATGATGTAACTGACTATTATTCAGTAGGCAACAAAGTAGAGGTGAATGGCGACGGAGTCGCCCGAGATGTAACAGCGGTAACTGATAACGCAATCAGTATTAATCCTCCCTTACCAGAAGCGCCTTTTCGTATAACGCTTGTAGCCAATTGGGGTACGAAAGCTGATTTGCAAATGAATACTCTCCCTCTCGCCGGAAGTCCGGCACTAGGCTCTGGCCAGAAGGGATTCGACATTGGTGCCGACATCAATATTTACGAATATCAAGCTGGCGACTTTAATGGCGATGGAATCCGTGATATTCCAAGCTATCCAGCAGAAGTAGGTTATCAACTATCTCACCCGAACGAATACACCGATCCGTTTGTGGTTCTTCCATAATTCATACCAGTAAACGTCATCGTAGTTGAGTTTCTATAGGCGACACTGTCATGGATTCATCCAAAGAATCATCATGTTGATCTACACTTCATAGCCAAATTGGTTTGCTAAAATTACCTGTCTATTGCGATAGTAAGCCTTTCAACCTTATTAATTTGGTTTACCTTGGGGTTCATCATCCAGTTTGTACTTCCATTGCATGATCCAATATTTGTTTTTTACCCCACAGCTCCAACGGTAACCGCCGATTGGGGATTTTATGGCCTTGTTGGTTGAGCGTTTGGGCGATAATTAAAAATTTTTCAACCGGCGGTTCACGGTTAATGAGGTGTGATGGTTGAATAATACCTTTGTGTTCGGCGTAAAAGTTAACCGCTTTCTGCCAGGCGTTACTGTATTGCAGAGTGATTATATTGAATTTTTTAAAAAACCGACGGCCTTGGGTCGAACCATAAACGTCAAAAATTGGCGTGTAATAGGTTTTCATGCGACCCTCACGGAATTTCTTTTCTATCAAAAATTTCATTTTAACCCCCTTGACACCCGTGGTATAGATAGAGTTGATTTTGACTTCTTTGCATTCTTGATAGACCGACGCGAGGTTGGCTGCTTGCTCGTTTTGCCATTTTTTTTCAAGATCAGCCGCACATTGTTTTAAACGTTGAATTTCCTGGTCTGGCAAATATTCCCCGCTCTCTCTGTATTTAAAATATTTTTGGCGGTAGTTTCCTTTAACGACGACGATTACACGTAAGCCAACGAAACCCGCTGGATGGTCGCTTTCTAAATATTCAATAATGCTCATTGTTAAATCCTAAAAGGTAACGTTGATAATATGGTGCTGTATAACCCAAGTACCAGTATTTTCCAATTCAGAAATGAGTCTGAAATGTGCATAAAAGTTAAGCCATTTTTTTCTGTTCAAAAATCTGGTTAAAAAGTTTCTGTCTTTCTTTTTTTAGGATTATAGCGGCCTGATTATCGGTTATTGCCATGGCAACCTGATCGAGTATCGCAAAGCTTATTCCCGGTTTCAAATATTTTTCACTGTCAGGTAGTGATTTGAGTTTGTCATAAGGTGTCATCATGTTTTTATAGGGGTATTGCTTAGACTGCTTTCCTTTATCGTCGGTGATGATTTCAGGATAAAAGCAGGGCCTGTGATAGTTAACATAGGGGTACAAATACTTGATATTGAATTCATTCAGCCTCGCAGCCCATCTTTGTGGGATATGGGTATAGCCAAAAACCTTTCTGACCACCGCGGCATTTTTGCCTTCAACCAGTGCATTATCATTGGTTTGTCGGGATCGTGATTTGGTCATTTCAATCAATAGCTTATTTAACAGGTTCTCTACGGGCTTGTTGATATATTCTGACCCATTGTCAGAGTGAAAACCTTTGATGATAAAGGGAAAAGTTTCCAGTATTTGTTCAAGCACGGGGATTAAAAAGTGTTCGCTGATTTTTTCAACGGATAAGATCATTTCAAACTGAGTGACTTCATCAACTACATTGATATGATAAACGCCTTTTTGCTTGTCCTGGTCGCCCTGGTGAACGGTATCAACGCGAAGGTATCCTGGCTGACCGTTGGCTTGTGGTTTTCTTTTGTCGCCAATGGCGATCTGCCTGGGTTTGGTTTTTTCAAAGTCTCTGCGCTGTAACTGATAGGTTTTTGATGCCCTCAGATTGTAGAGGTGTGAAACAGAGATTGTCGCCAGCTTTTGATACTGCTTCTCTCCGTACACCTGATAGGAACGCTCAATAAGCTTTTTCACGGCATGACCACAAGGTTTCTCATGCCATTCATCAATGTCTGCCAATAATCGAATATCGCGCTGAGAATATTTTCGGTTGAAACCATTGCCTCTTGCTGGGCTGTACCTGACGTAACCGGTCTTTCGGTACTGCGCGATGAGACGTGTCATCTGCTGGCGGGAATAACCGGTTAGCTTAATCAGAAACCGACTAATGATGCCCTTGTCTTTTTTATTGCAGGACAGGTAGTTGAATTTAACGAGTCCCTTTTGGATCAATTGATACCGCTCAGCTTTATTACCCGGTATCGAATAGGCTATCGATTGGTTGCCCTGTAAAAAGGATTCGAGGTGCTCTATTTGGGTTAAATTATCGATGTTCATAATCATTTTCATAAAGTGGATTATGAACAGAAAAGCTATTTCAGGCTCATTTTATACTGGAAATAAGGAGTCGTTTCAGACTCATTTCATATTGGACAAGACTGTACCTTGAAATAATTTGGTTACAGACTATACTGGACTTGCCTTAAAGCAAGAAGCATGTAACATTAATTACAGCTCCATATAACCAGCCCAAACTACCACAAAAACCGATCTTCGAGAATTTATTCGGATCGACCTGTCTGCACTAAACCCCGATGAGTTAAAAAAAATGCTGGCCTTTATTGAAAAAAGTGAGCCAGGTTTGCATGCGCTATTGAATTCCCCGATGCGTGGAAATCGAAAGGGAAATTTGGGGGCGGTGAAGGTTTTGAAAACAAAATCTCCGAGTTGGTTGAGGGTGAATTTGCGGAATGATTTAAGCTAATATTATGACAAAAAGAAGGCATGATATTATTTTTGTATCGTTTTTCAAGTAATTGTATTTATTGTTTTAAATGGTGCCGAGGAGAGGACTTGAACCTCCACGGGGTTACCCCCACTAGCACCTGAAGCTAGCGTGTCTACCAATTTCACCACCTCGGCAAAAAGCTTTATTATCACTATTTGGAAGGGTATTATACTTTGAGATATTTTTCTATCAATAATTAAGACAGCTTTTGACCCAGAAATCTCTTCGCTGAAATTCCTAAGCTTTTTGCTGCAGTGTCGCACGACCACCAACAAAGGCTCTTCTTACATATTCTGTCCTAAAATGATCATAAAACGTTCCGTGGATCACTTTTTTTCGAATGTTCGGGATAAACTATCACAGGGGGTATACGATCTCGGTTCGTGCGTACAAGACTTTTGCATTCTCTTATCTCAAGTCTCCTACGGATTGTTGATAGAGTAACCAAGGATGTATTGACCGAGGGAACAGTCAAACCTTTGGCAGTCTACCCGTATAGTCAGAGGTTTACCGATTTTAATTAGTTGCTTTTTAACCCATTAATAAGTAAGTTGTTAACCATAACCATAATTTAGTGATAATAGAAAAAGTATCCGTGCTTTTTTAAACTAATCTACACCTATCCCCCTTCTAGTGAATAACTATTTGAGTCACTGTTTCTTAACGATAAGCGCCTGGAAGATAAAGGAGTTTCGAACAGGATAATGAAAAAAGCCTTAAATGACCCGTTTGCAAAACGGGAAGCTCAAAAATACGAAAACCCCATTCCCAGTCGGGAATGCATACTCAAGTTGCTTAAACAAGCACATAAACCAATGACACGTAAAGAAATAGCCGCTTCTCTGGTGATTTCAGACGAAGAGCGGTGGGAGGCACTCAGGCGACGGCTAAAGGCGATGGAAAGAGATGGTCAGATCCTTAAAAATCGCAAAAAATGTTACTTTGTAATCAATAGCAAAGATTTGGTGACCGGTAGAGTGATCGGTCATGCTGATGGTTTCGGTTTCCTTAAACCTGACGATGGTTCCGAAGATTTATTCATTTCACCACGTGAGATGAATAAATTGTTTCATAATGATCGTGCTGTAGTCAGTGTTATGGGCATAGATCGAAGAGGCCGCAGAGAATCTTCCGTGGTTGAAGTGCTTGAACGAAATACGCAACAGATTGTGGGTCGACTGATATCAGAGGGGGAAGTTTTCTCGGTCATTCCTGACAACAAGAACATCTCTCACCTTATTAATATCCCTCATAATGCCTGCGGAGACGCCAAGCACAACCAAATTGTTGTTGTCGAAATTGTGGAACAACCCAGTTCTAGACGACAACCAATCGGGCGAGTGGTCGAGATACTAGGCGATCACATGGCGCCAGGAATGGAGATCGAAATGGCTATTCGGTCTTTTGATTTGCCTTTTCAATGGCCTGAAGCAGTTAAACAAGAGATAGCTCAAGTAGAAAAGACACTTCACAAAAGAGTTTATGACGAAAGAGTTGATTTAAGAGCAACGCCGTTGGTTACGATTGATGGTGAAGACGCCCGTGATTTTGATGACGCTGTTTTTTGCAAAAAGACGCCTAACGGCTGGAAGTTGTTGGTCGCTATCGCTGATGTTTCATCCTATGTAACAGCGGATGCCGCTCTTGACAATGAAGCAAAAAATCGAGGTACCTCGGTATACTTTCCAGAAAAAGTTATCCCAATGTTACCCGAAGCATTATCCAATAATTTATGTTCCTTAGTACCCAAAGAAGATAGATTATGCTTGGTGTGTGAAATGTCAATTAATAGTGAAGGCCAAGTGATTAGATCGCGTTTCTTTGATGCGGTCATGTGCTCCCATGCGAGATTGACCTATACCGAGGTCTTTCAAATGCTGGTAGAAGAAAAAAAGAGCGTAAGGAAAAAGTATCGCGAATTACTTCCTCATTTAAGCGAATTGTATAAACTTTACGCTGTATTGAGAGTCGCAAGAGAAACCAGAGGGGCCATAGATTTTGATTCTCAAGAGACAAAAATTCTCTACGGAGACAACAAAAAAATAGAAAAAGTAATCCCTTTAATTCGCAATGACGCTCATCGAATGATTGAAGAGTTTATGATTCTTGCTAATATCACTGCGGCCAAGTTTTTAGCCAAAAAGAAAATACCTCACTTATTAAGGATTCATGACGGCCCGACCACTGAAAAGTTAATTGATTTACGCAGTTTTTTGGGCGGTCTGGGATTACATTTAGGCGGTGGGAATAAACCAAGTCCGCAAGATTACAAGACCCTCACTGAATTAATCGAAGATAGAAAAGATAGCCAGTTGATTCAATCCGTTTTACTAAGGTCTTTTTCGCAGGCCGTCTATAGTCCAGAAAAGAAGGGCCATTTTGGACTTGCTTTAGAACACTACACTCATTTTACCTCGCCGATTCGAAGATACCCAGACCTACTAATTCATCGCGGAATAAAACACGCGATCAGGAAAAATTCTAAAGCCTCGTTTAACTACAGTGATAACGACATGAATCACTTGGGGGAGCATTGTTCAGCAACTGAACGACGAGCCGATGATGCTACCCGAGCTGTGGTGTTGTGGTTAAAGTGCGAATACATGTTAGATAAGTTAGGGGAGCGTTTTCAAGGTATTATTTCGGCCGTTACATCCTTCGGCTTTTTTGTAGAATTGAACGATATATTTATTGAGGGATTGGTTCATATCACCACCATTGGCAGAGACTATTTTCACTTTGATCCAATTTCTCACCGCTTGCAAGGTGAGCGAACAGGCGTTACTTACCAACTGGGTGACAAAGTCACTGTGATGGTTGCCAAGGTGGATTTGGATGAAAAGAAAATTGATTTTGAATTGGACCAAGCCAAATCTAAAACTACCAAATCGAAAACTACCAAACGTTTACGCAAAGCCAAACGTAAGAAGTGAAAGACTCATTCATCTATGGTCTGCACTCCGTCAAATCGGCATTAGAATATACTGCAGAGAGAGTGATACAAGCTTGGATAGATATCAATCGCCAGGATCGAAGACTCCAGGAAATATACCAAAAACTGCAGCAGCAGGGTATTCAATTTACGTCGGTTTCGAAGAGAGAACTTGATAAACTGGCGGATAAAAATACCCACCAGGGTGTAGTCATCCAAATCAAACCTGCCTCTATTAATTCCGAACAACTCCTATATGATAATTTACCGCATATAAAGGGAACACCAGTATTGTTAGTCCTGGAGCATATCCAGGATCCTCACAATTTGGGTGCTTGTTTACGAACAGCCGATGCCGCAGGCGTTCACGGGGTTATCATTACTAAAGACCAATCGACGGGTATCACGCCAACCGTATTTAAAGTCGCTTGCGGCGCTGCGGATACCGTTCCTATTTATCAGGTCACTAATCTTGTTAGAATGATAAAAAATTTAAAACAACAAGGGTTTTGGGTTTTCGGAGCAGATTCGGCTGCTGAACAAACAGTATTTCAAAGTGATTTAACCATACCTCTGGTTTTGGTTATGGGTGCAGAAGGGAAGGGGTTAAGACGATTAACTAGGGAAAATTGCGACTTGCTGGTTAAAATCCCAATGGTTGGATCGGTAGCAAGCCTTAATATTTCAGTCGCAACCGGGGCTATTCTTTTCGAGGTAATGCGCCAAAAAACATCAATGTGACAAATGATGGTACGGCCAAAATAAACCATCGGTAATCGGATTTTTTAAAGAAGTTTCTGTAAAATGGAAGGCTAAATCTTCTAAATGAATCGAAAAGATTAGTTTAGTCCACGTGAAACGGTAACAAATAACTTCATGATTTTCTATTTTAATCTTGTTACCCCTTAATTATTCAAGAGAATTTGTTTCCGAACTATAAAGCATGAACTATAAAAGCGCTATGAACCGATTAAGACTTAATATCTGGGGTTCTATTTTAATTGTCATATTTAGCAACTCTGTTTCCGCGATTGAAGCACCTGTAGGTCAAAATGCTACGCCTTTGTTGATGGCTAACAAGCAAACTCTTTTCCAAAGAGTTTTAACATTACCGGGCGCTCAACTTTTTCCTCAGGCTCAAGTGACTGAGGATACTGCTATACCATTACCGCCTTTTTCAGTCTACTATGTCTATCAAAGGGTCAACGATAAAAATCAACAGCAATGGTTAGAGATAGGGCTAAACCAGTTTGGTACTAAAACTGGCTGGGTTAACGCGGCTAAAACCATGGACTGGAGCATCGGTTTAACATTGAAATTTAGAGACCCAACTCCGCAGAACCGCGTTCTACTGTTTAACAACAAAGATTCTATTGCCACTCTGGCTCAACAGTACGATACAGCCAAGTACGACCAGTTATACCAGGCGGCAGTTCAGGAAAAGTCACTTACAAATTGGCCTATCGTTGCAATCCAACCTGCGACTCCGATTGACATGACTCAAAACTTCTATCTATTACCGATTCATGATTTCGAAGAAATTTATTTCAAAGATACTACAGCAAGATTACTGCAAGTTTCCAGTGTGCCAGTTGATGGTGGCAAAGCCACACTAAATACTAAGAAAAAACCAGCCTTTGCCAAGGGTAAAGCAGCTTATTCTGCAGATGTTGTGTTTGTAATTGACACCACCTTATCGATGCAACCTTATATCGACAGAACCCACGAGGCGGTCAGGAAAATTTACAGCAACTTAGAACAGGCTTCTTTGTCAGAATATGTCAGTTTTGGCTTGGTTGGGTTTCGTGATAACCCTGAGGCAGCAGAGGGCATTAATTACTTAACGCAACGATTTGTATCCCTGCAAGAAGGGCGCATCGCTACCAGATTTATGAAAGGTGTCGTTGGCATGAAGGCGGCTGACTTTTCTACACAAGATTTTAAAGAAGATAGTTTTGCCGGTATTACAGATGCACTCTCCAATATGGACTGGACACCGAATGCAGCTCGCTATGTTGTGTTGATTACCGATGCAGGGTCGCGGGAATCAGGTGATCCTTTAGCTAAAAGTGGCCATAATGCTGAAACTCTGAACAAATTGGCGCAAGAAAACAACAGTGCCGTTTTCGTCCTGCATTTGCTAACGCCTGACCCGGATTCCGATCATGATTCTGCAACTGAACAATACCTTCGACTATCCGATTATCCGGGTATCGGAAGTTTGTATTACGGTGTAGGCACAGGAAATATCAAAGAGTTTGGTGATGTGCTTGACAGCTTGGCTAATCAGATAACGTCTCAAATAGCGCAGCATGAAGACACGTCTAAAAGCGTAAGTAACATTGATACCCAACAAAACCCACAACTTATAGAATTGCAGAATAAAGTTGCCAAACTGGGTCGTGCGCTAAAATTACGTTATTTGCAGGATACCGAAGGAGGACAAGCGCCTGATGTATTTAAATCCTGGATTTTGGATAAACAATTTCATAACCCAGAAAAATCAGCCATTGATGTTTGCGTTTTACTCAGCCGAGATCAGCTTTCCGATTTGCACAATATTCTTAGACAAGTATTAGAAACTGCAGAACAAGGCTTGCTCTCTCCCGGTAGCTTTATTAAAGAATTACAAGGACTGGCCGCCACCTTGACACGTGATCCAAAAAGACTGGGCTCAGCTTCTTCAACCGCCAAAGGTAATAAAAGTCTGGCGGATATTGGTTTTATGCGAGAGTATATTGAAGATCTTCCCTATACCGGTCAAGTTATGCGTTTAGCTCTACAAGATTGGCAGAGTTGGACTGCCGGCGAACAAGTCAAGTTTCTTCATCAATTGGAAGAAAAGATAGCTTATTATCGTGCCTTGCACGATCAAGTCGATAGTTGGATTAGTCTGGACGGAGGCCCTATTGATGGCGGTTCGGTTTATCCAATCCCTTTGGATAAGCTACCTTGATAAACGGCGGCAATGACAATCCTGTTATCTTTCATCTTCAAAACGTAACAAAAGACAGAAGTGCCGAATCGGCTTCTTTTCGATTAGATATTTCTGACTTAAAAATCGTTCGAGGAGAAAAAATCGCGTTAATAGGGGAGAGTGGCTGCGGAAAATCTACCCTGTTAGATATGCTGACATTTATTTCCAAGCCTTCAGCCATGGAAAAGTTCAGTTTTACGCCTGGGTATCGCAACAAGGCAGTTGACATAGTTGCTGACTGGCAGAATAAAAAAGTAAACTCGTTAGCCATGCTGCGTAAGCACCACATGGGTTATGTTATGCAAACAGGCGGTTTACTTCCTTATTTGACAGTTAGAGATAACATAAATTTATCACGTGTGGTATTGGGCATGCCAGAAGACGGCACTATTGAGCTATTGGCGCGACGGTTGAGAGTGTATCGACACTTTCAAAAGCTGCCGGAAATGCTCTCTATAGGCGAAAGACAAAGGGTGGCAATTGCCAGAGCGCTAGCCCATAAACCCGATATAATAGTAGCCGATGAACCAACAGCATCATTGGATCCATTCGCCGCCAAAGCGATCATGAGTCTGTTTATTGAGCTGGTTGAAGATTATGGTTCAACACTTATTGTAGCAAGCCATGCTTGGCAACACTTAAGGCGGCTGGGATTACATAGATATTCCTTCCGGATTAATCGTACCGCGAACTTTACCGAAAGTACTGTCATTACACGATAACGCCTATGCAAAAAATGCTTCGATTAGCCACCCGTGATTATTTTCATGAATGGCACATTTCTATTTGCTACGTTTTAGCATTAGCTACCGTTTTGGGACCTATGCTAACGTTGTTTGGCCTTAAATACGGCATCGTAGGTAATATGTTAGCTGAACTCATTGAAGAGCCAAGAAACCGTGAGTTACATCCAGTTAACAGCGGGCGCTATGATAATGCTTGGTTCAAGGTACTAAAAAAAAGGTCGGATGTTGATTTTATGATACCAAGAACCAGAAATATCGCTGCATCAATACAACTCAAGAGTAAACAGTCACCGTTAATTCTCAATATCGAATTATTACCGACAACCGTAAACGACCCTTTATTACCGAAAATGGACATTCCTATAAAGGGGATGGATTGGTTGATACTTTCCAAAAGTGCTGCTTCGAAATTGGCGGTTAAACCAGGGGATAAAATAGATGCTAGTATTGCCAGGCGCTATCAGAATGTAAAACAACGAGTTCACCATACAATCAAGGTTCATTCTATTGCACCAGACAGCGCATTTAATCGTGAGGGCGCATTTGTAGCATTGGAGCTGTTGGATGCTATTGAAGATTACCGCGACGGTCATGCTGTTCCTGCATTAAGATGGTCAGGTGATAAGCCTAGAGAAGAAGGTTACTACACTGGTTTTCGTTTATTTGCTAAAACTATTTACGATGTCACACCGCTCAAACAATGGCTTGAAGATCAAGGAATAGATATTAGGACTCGAGATCATGAAATTACCGTTGTTAAGCGCCTGGATCAGACGCTTTCCGGTATTTATTGGGCAATAGCTTTTATTAGCATTTTAGGTTTTTCGGCATCTTTAGGGGCTAATCTTTGGGCTAATATTGACCGGAAAAGGAAAGAATTATCAACTTTGCGACTGGTAGGTTTTGGATCTACTGAAATTATTTTTTTCCCACTCATACAAAGTCTCATTACCGCAATCTTAGGTTGGTCGGCGGCCTTGGTTATCTACCAATTATCATCTTACGGCATTAATCAATTTATCGTGAGTGAGATTGAAACAAACCAACGAGTATGCTATCTGATGCCTCGTCATTATGTTTTGTCATTAGTATTAACATGTTTATCATCACTACTGGCATCTCTCTTTGCCGGGGTAAAATCGGCCAAAATTGAACCAGCTGATGGTTTAAGAACGCTCTAATTTAAATTCTGTATTTATTTATCAAAAAAAATCCACCAAGAAGGTGGTTTTGATTTTACCCCCTTGAAGGGGGCTGAAAAGCAGCCCTCGTAGAAGGCTGATACTGTTATCCCGCTGTTTACTAATTTTTTTAGAAGACTATACAGCCTTCTTTCTCCCTTTTCTTGATGTTTGACATACTTACGTATGAGTTCTTCGTTTGCTTTAAATGCGAAAACTACAGCCATAAAACTAGTAATAAGTTACTTATGTAGACTATATTTCTAGTCTAATATATTGACTGTTACTGAGCAGACTAGTAATATGGTCTATAAGTTACTTAACAAGTTGGACTTAAATCATGCTAGAAAGAATTGGTTCATATGCTGCAAAAACAAAATTACCTGAAATACTTCGTCGTGTTGAAACAGGAGAATCCTTTACGATTACAAATCGCGGAAAGCCTATAGCTGATATTATTCCAAGTCGTTATTCCGGCCAATTGAAAACAGAGGCCGCAATTAGTAATATCCTAAAAGCAAAAAAACATAAAATGTCTGATGAATTATTAAATAGTTTAAAAGAAAGTGGTCGAAAATGACTAGCTTTGTATTAGATAATTCTGTAGCAATGCGCTGGTTACTTGAGAGTATCAAAGAGGAAGATCAAAGATATGCTGAAAATGTACTTAAAAGTTTTTCTAACATAGATGCTCTTGTTCCTAATTTATGGCATTTAGAAGCAACTAATGTTTTACTAGGAGCAGAAAAACGAGCTGAAATTACCGTTGGAGAAATTGAAGGTTTTATAATTCAACTAGAAAACCTTCCTATTCAAGTAGACCCTTTAACAGCATATCAATCTTTTAGTAAAACAATAGCATTAGGACGAGCATACAACTTAAGTAGTTACGATGCCGCTTATCTTGAATTAGCTATTCGGGAAAGCATACCCCTATCAACGTTAGATAAAAATCTTGTGAACGCTTCTAAAAAATCTGGTGTAGAAATATACCTAAATGAAACTCAATAGAGGTGACTTAAAAAAGAAGGTATTGTTGATTAAGTATAGTTTCAAAATCCCCGTTCCATTTGAGCATTAAAAGCATCACTGAATATTTAAGCATTTCCTTGCTTTTGCTATAACACTTCGACTTTCGGCGTAATCGGGCGAGAAAGTGTCTAAATAAGCTGTTATAGCCTTCCACCGTATATGTTTCAGCTTTTGATAGTGTATGTAATCCAGCCGGGATAAACTTTTCATAGGGACTCCAATAGTCGCTCATAACACCTTTTATAGTGCAGTCTGCTGAGTGACATTTCGGACAAGTCGCCATAGTTAGTTACTCACGGGAAAAATACTACTTTACCAGAAACTATACTTTTTGAACAATACCGAAATGTTAATGTGGTTTCCCAAGAATTGGTGGATGCACTTTAAGTCACGGATTCAGAGTTTAACTATACTTTGTATCTTTGGCTGTACTTAAAAAATGACTCCAACAGCTGACAAATTATATTTGAGTATCCCGGAAAACTTTGCATTGCCTTCTCAAGCGATGCAACATCAATATCGAGTATGAATATAAATATTATCTGTCATAAATCAAAGCAATACACGTTTCACTTAAGTTTGTTTGAAGTGCCGATTTTGCTCCAAAATCATAGTGAATATTAACTAAAAAAAGTAAGTGAAACATATGTTGTTACATGATAACCTTAGTTTAAAGCGCTTCATGAGAAAGACTTAAGGCTCTAGACCCCTATTTAAGTTTCTAATTTTTTCTATTTCTAATGTAAGTGGCTGGAAATATTATCATTTATAGTGCACGGGGGAAATTGTAGAAAGCTAATTTTCAAAGACAGGATGTTAACGCAGACAAAAAATGAAAAGAGGTTTGATGGACATGTTTATCCTTCTTTATCGCAGCCATAGAAATTTACTTCGACTGTTGTAGGTAAAGGGCAAATGAAACTAGAGATGCCAAAAAAATCGGAGATGAGGATCGAAATCGATTGGGTTCCACAGACGTGGTTTGGTCGACTTTTCGCTGCAGTTGCTGGTGTGTTGTTACTGTGGTTTGGGATCATGTTTTTTACAGTGTTTCTGTTTGTAATAGGTCTGGTGTTTGTTGTTGCGATTGCCTTTGTGGCTTTGGCTTTTATAAAAACGGCAAAGGGACAATCATCTAGTTTTATCGACGCTGAATACCATGTAGAGGAAAACGATATAAAAGAGTATCAGAATAGAAAAAATAAGTGAGATGGATACAAAACGGAAGTTACTTCCAATTGATTTTACAATAGGTTGCATTGTAGATAATTGGAAGTGAGATGTTTGGTTCTATCTTCATTCATATCATGTGAGGGGTGAAGGAGAAATAAAATGTTCGATGGGTTTAAATCAGATTCATTACAGAGGCCCAGTAAGGTTAAGAGTAATGTATTCCAGCGTTGCATTGTAAGACCTACCCCATTTTTCCTCAAAAAATGAGTTAACGATCTTGTGAATGAAGAAATTATTCTTACACTGACCCTAATTATTCCTAATTATTCGCTGACCCTAATTATTCGGTGGGTTAGATCAGATTTATTCCAAATACCAAGTAAGGTTAAGAATAATGTATTCCAGTGTTGTATTGTAAAGCCTGACCTCATTTTTCCTCAAAAAATGGGTTAGCAACCTTGTGAGTGAAGAAACTATTTTACACTGACCCTAATTATTCATCCTTATTTATCGCAGCCATAGAAATTTACTTCGTTGTAATTAGGTAAAGAGCGAATGAAAATAGAGATGCCAAAAAAATCGGAGATGAGGATCGAAATCGACTGGGTTCCACAGACTTGGTACGGTCGGCTTGTCGCTGCGGTTGCTGGTGTGTTGTTACTGTGGTTTGGGATCATGTTTTTTACAGTGTTTCTGTTCGTAATAGGTCTGGTGTTTGTTGTTGCGATTGCCTTTGCGGCTTTGGCTTTTATAAAAACGGCAAAGGAACAGTCATCTAGCTTTATCGATGCGGAATACCATGTAGAGGAAAACGATATAACAGAACATCAGAATAACAAAAAAAATGAGGTGGATTCAAAACGAGAGTAGCCTCCACCAAATTTTGCAATAGACTGCACAGATGATAACTGGAAGTGAGGTGTTTGGTTCTATCTTTAACCCATCTTCGTGACTTTGACATCGCTAAGTTATTGATATTTTGTTTTCATCGAATGATTCCATGAAAAAAAACCTTACCTTTCAACGGTGTTTTTTTCAGATCCGCTCGGTAGTGCCATTTTCGTCTTTTTGACCCTTGATTTTCATTAATGCTAGGGACATGTATATTCGAAAAACCAAAACGAAATCCCTGGATAATGGCGGGGCCTACTGTAATGGTCAAGTTTTCTTGGAAGGATTTTAAGCCGCTTTTTTCATTTCTTTGGTTTTTTGATGAGGGGTTTTATAATCAATAGCAGAATGTAACCTTTTATAGTTATAGAAACTAATATAGCTAGTCACAGCACTGACTACAGAGGAGTAATTAATAAAACTCAAATAGTTCAGCCTCTCTGTTTTTAAATTCCTAAAAAACCGCTCCATCACAGCATTATCCCAGCAATTAGCTCGACGGCTCATACTTTGTGTTATATCCAAGTCATGAAGATAATCAACAAATAGATTGGCTGAATATTGAACCCCTTGGTCTGAATGAAACATTAATTGTTGAGTATCTGGCTTGTGTTTATTAATCGCATGTTCTAATGCTGACTTTGCAAGCTCTGCATTGGGTTCTTCTGATAATGCCCAGCCCATAATTTCTCTTGACCCAAGATCAAGTATACAAGCTAAATAGCTCCAGCCTGTATAGGTTTTAATGTAGGTAATGTCACCTACCCAGTGCGTATGAACAGTACTGGGATTAAACTGTCGTTTAAGTAAATGATCCGCTTTCTTGTGGACTTCTCCCGCTGGATAGCTGTGTCGCTTTTTAGGTTTTATGGCAATGACATTCGATTTTTTCATTAATGAAGCTGTTTTATAAACGCCTATTTCAATCCCTCTGTTAGCTAATTCAACCTGAGTCCTTCGTTTACCATAGGTATGCTGAGTTTCAATGGCTATCAATTTAATTTGTTCTATGGTTTCTTGTTCTTCATCGCTCATTTGATTATTAATCTGATAGTAGTGTGTACTGAGAGCTATATTAAATAGTGTGCAAAGCTCTGTTGTTTGATAGCCTGGAGAAGCCTTCTTTATTTCAACAATCAATTCAGATTGTTGTTGTCTCGAACAAAGAAGGCTGTGGCCTTTTTTAGTATTTCATTATCCCTTTTAGCTCGCCATAATTGCTTCTCTAGGCTTTGTATTTTCTGTTGTTCTGGGGTTAACGCTTGCTTATCCTGAGGTGTATTACCTTTGAGTTCATCTAAATATTGCTTTTTCCATCGCCTCACAGCAGAGTCACCTGCTCCTGATATTTCCATTACCTGCTTATTGGTATATCCTTCATTTACCATGAGTTTAGCGTAGTCTAGACGCTGTTCTGTGGTGAAGTGTCTCGCGTCAATTACTTTGTCCGGTTTGGCGACAATTATGATGGCCGGTTGAGTGTTTAAGGTTTTTTATGATTTTTTCTGATGTTTCCTCCTGTAACTGTTGCCGTCGATTTCAAGAATCGTGGCATGATGGATAATGCGGTCAATGGCGGCTACGGTCATTAATGTATCCGGGAATATCTGATCCCAGTGACTGAATGGCTGGTTTGATGTGATGATCAAGCTGCCACTTTCATAACGATGAGCAATAAACTCAAACAGGACCTGGGTTTCTGAATCCGTTTTTTTAACATAACCAATATCATCGATAATGAGTACACGATATTTATCCAGTCGACTCATCACAGCCATTAAATCCAGCTCTTTTTTGGCCTGCTGCAGTAATTGCACCAGTGCGGTGGCAGCCAACCATTTTACCCGGATGCCTTGTTCGATAAGATGAAGCCCCAAAGCAGAAGCAATATGCGATTTACCGACACCGGAAGGGCCAATCAATAAAACATTATCTGCCTGTAGCGCCCACTGGGTATTATCGCGCAGCCCAATCACTTTCTTTTGAATGGTTTCCGGTAATTCATCAAAGCCTAAGGTGGCAAAACTTTTGCCCCGGGGTAATTTGGCTTCTTTGGTCCAGTTGCAAACTCGCGTTTCAAAGCGCCGTGCAATTTCATTTTCACACAGTTTAGACAGGTATTGGCTATAGCCCCATGCCTGTTTTGTGGCCTGTTCCTGATAAGCTTCATAATATTGCCAAAAAGCCAGCAAGCGAAGTTCTTTTAACATCATTGGCAAACCATCACTCACAGCACACCTCCTGTCTCATCCACTGACCGGTCAGTAGTTGATCATAGTCAGCAACCTGGTGTTGGCGTAGCGGTATCGGTGGCGGTGTACTGTGTTGTAAATACCTTGCCTGCAGGGATGTTAAATCGGGCAAGGCACCTTGTTCTGCCTGTCGCATTAGCTCAGTTGCCAGGGCACTTTCGCAATCATAATCATAGGCAAAGCGTAAAACAGCAACCATCCACTTGCATGCTTCTTGCGGTGTAAACTGTTTCTCTGCCTGCTTCCATAAAGCCCGATATTGCGTGTTAGGCAAAATATTATCGCGAAACTGTGAGAAGCGGAAGGCTTGTGGTTTGGCTGCCAGAGAATGAATGATATGCCGGTAATCTATTCGTCGCGCTCGGCCGGTGGGCGTTGTTGGATAAATCCGAGGCAGATTGATCACCCGAGTTTGGCCAACAAAGCAGACCAAACGATCATGGTAGAGATGCACCCTGACGCTTTCACCGATAAGGCGTGAAGGGACGGTATACAATGCGCGTTTTACAGCAATGGTACTGCTGGTGGTGACTTTTACCGACAGCTCAGCATAATCAACAAATCGGTGTTTGGGTAAGGCTAACAGGGTTTTGTGCTCTTCGGCCAACCTGCCTTTGCATCGTCTGTTCAGTTTGTCGACAATGTGTTCAAGAAACTCTCGATAAGCACGGAGTGTAGAAAAATCATTCGAACCGCGTAACTTTATGGCTTGATCAATGCGACGTTTTAATGAGCCATGCGGTGCTTCAATGGCGCCATTTTCATGACTAATGCCCAGATTATTGGTGGTGGGCCGCATGCCATAATGCTTACATAAATCATGATAGTCTTCCGTCAGTCGCTGTTTTTCTACGTTATTGACGTAAGCCGCACTGAGGCTGTCTGTACGATGTTCCTTTGGTGAACCGCCTAAGGTGTGTAATGCACTTTGTAAGCCGTCAGCCAGTGCACTGTAGCTTTCTCCGCCCTGAATAACATGGACATGACGCCAACCACTAAAAGCCAGGCGAAACTGGTACAGTAAATGTGCGAACGCCTTCCCGTCTATCGTAATGACGGTATTGGGGTGCGTAAAATCAGATAGTCCCTGATGACCCGCAGGTACCGACTGACGAAACATGACTTCTTTGTCCGGGCCTTGTGTGGCCTGCCAGTGTTTAACACGTCTTTGCAGTGTCCGAAGGTATTTCTCTGGATACTTTCCCGGATGCTGCTCATCCAGATGCTCCCACAGGGTAATGCCAGTTAAGGACGATTCATCTTCTAATAACGGAACCAGTTCTGAGTCCCATACGGCTTCTAATGGATCTTTGCGCGTTCGCCACTTTCGTTCTTTGTGTTCAGCTCTTTCACCTTTTTCGATCCGGCAACCTGATCGAACACTGATGCCGGCTTTTGCTGCGGATGTCTCCTGCGTACAACCTGTCTGACGATTTTTCATATAACTATTTTCCTGTAATTGAGTGATGTGTTTACCGGACAAGTCACTTCCTCCTAAGAGTAAAAAGTACTTATCAGTTTATACACTCAACCGGTCAAGATAATTGTCGTCTGACCGGACAGGTTAATTGTCGCCTAACAGGTGAAGGTTGTTTTAGGTTTTACTGTGGTTATTTCGGTCATTTTTTATCCTAATTTTGGGTTGGATTATAAGCTATAAATCCTTCCAAGATTATTAGACCATTACAGATACCAATCAGCCTATTGATTCCGAGGCCATGAGTTTTAGTAGCCAGGCAAATGCTAAAGATTATATGCGAGAGAAAACTCGTCAAAACCCCAACGCCGCAGCTCAAATGCATGTGATTCCTAACACCGAAATCAATATTGCCGCATGAATGATGAACTAGCTACTTATACCTTTTTACCCTGGCTTAGACAGGGTATCGCCAACCAGATTTCTGGTCAATCGGGCAACCGGGCGACTATTCCTATTGAGTTAGTGATAGAGGGGCAGAGTGTGGATGGTGATGGCGTTCAATCTATTGCTGTTGCCAAAGACATTGAGATCTATGGTCCTGGCGATATCACAGGTCTAGACCCCAAATCTATCGTTAAGGTAGAACCCCGTAACTGGATTACCAATTTTGAGCCTAACTACCTCCCTTATATTGATTTTTATGATGAGGATTTACCTTGGCGCTATTCTCCTGATAAACCTGTTGGCCATCGGCTAAAACCTTGGTTGGCACTTGTAGTGCTCAAAGAAAGTGAATTTTCAGATGGTAAAAACATTAAAGACAAGCCCTTAGCCTTTATTACATTAAAACATGACGCAAAATTACAAGATGCCAGTCAATTATGGGCTTGGGCGCACGTACACGCTGATAAAGATTTAATAGAAGGCGATTTTAAACGAGATGAAAACAATAATGATATAGCCAAAGCGTTGACTAAACTATTGGTTAAAAATCCTGATTTAGCGCATTCCAGAATAGTTTGTCCTCGAAAGTTAGAAGAGAAGGAAGCCTATCACGCCTTTTTAGTCCCAGCTTTTGAAAGTGGTCGATTGGCGGGCTTAGGGCTAGATCCGAGCGGCGTAGCAGATGCCCCTGCCTGGGATGCGAGTGGTATTACAGATGGATTTCAGTTGCCTTTCTATCACCGCTGGTATTTCAGAACAGGAACAGTAGGGGATTTCGAATACTTGGTTCGTCTTTTAGAACCCAAACCTGTTGATAGCCGTGTTGGTAAGCGCGATATGGATGTGCAACATCCCGGTGCTAACTTGAAGGGCATCGACGCAACAGATGAATTAAAAGGTGTTTTAAAACTTGGCGGCGCATTACGCGTACCGAAACTTTTTTATACTGACGAAGAGTTTAAAGAAGTACAGAGCCATGACTATTGGGCTTTTAAAAATGATTTAACAGCAGATCAAATTACAGCGCTTTCTACGGATACGCAGCCAAGAAACATTGAAAATTTACATCCTTTCCAGCAAAACATAGTCGCCTTTATCAATCTAACAGATAGCTATGAAACAGACGATGCCTTGGCGGTGAATATGTCTTCTGGCGTTATACAGGAAGCAGAAGCAGTTGATCCAGAGACTGAGTATGAAATATTAAAAAACCCTGATCCATTGATAACAGCCCCTTTATATGGCAGATGGCATGCCATGGCTCAACGTCTGCTAAAGGAAAGAGACAATACCGATATCTCTCCCAACTACAACTGGACTCATGAGCTCAACCTTGATGCTCGTTGGCGTGTATCGGCTGGGTTTGGTACTAAAGTGGTACAAGAAAATCAGGAAAATTACATGAAATCTGCCTGGGATCAGGTAGGCGAAATATTAGAAGCCAATAAAAAAATCCGACAAGCGCAATTAGCAAAGGCTGTATCCGGTATTTTCTATGAGTTTCATTTATCCCCTGTTAAAGAAAAGAAAGCAGGAAAATGGTTGAGCATTACATCACCAGTCCACAGCCGAATTTTATCTCAAGGTTTGACGGTTTATTACCAGAAGAAGGAAAGTAAGCTGACCCTTGCCACTACCTCTGTCAATATGCGTAAACTGCTAAGGCCAAGAGGGAAATTGGTTAAACGCTTAGCATTGGATGATGATGTAAATCTGGATAATTTGGTAAGCCGAATCAATGATGGAGAGGTTAGTGCCGCTCCACCCCAAGAGACACCCGAAGGCATTGTTACTACAGATGATATAGCTGAAGCGGCTAAACCGTCTAATATTCCTGATTTTCTTATCTATTGGTTGGAACGCTATCCTTGGATTAAGTGGATTCCGCTAGTTTTAGCATTCATTATCATTATTTTTATGCTCTTGTTTGCTGTAACAGCAGCCCTTTTAGCAGCAGGCACTGCAGCTGTAGCAGGCTTGGTTTATCTGTATCGCTTGTTAGACAATTGGTGTAAACAAATAGAAAGCGCTAATGCCCTTTTGGAAGAGAATCAAACACCTGAATCTGTAGATGATTTACCCAATAGTCCTGACTTTCAAGTGACTATTCCTGGTGAAAACTTCATCCCAACGATAGGCGGAACTGTCGATAGTGAAGAAGCCACTCGCTTTAAAGAGGCTTTAATAGATGTCAATGGCATGATTCAGGAAAGTGCAAGGCTGGGAAAAGTAAAAGAACGCCCGGCATTAAACATGGCACTGGTCAATGAGACTGTTTTTGCAAGTATTCACCCTAGTATAACTATTCCTCGCTGGGTTCTTGGTAGTGTAATACTTCCTCCGTTTATATTGGGACAGCTAAAAGAGCATTTTATAGAAGCCATGGCCTATCCCAAGTTCGACTTACCAATGTATAAGCCGCTTGCGGAATATTCTTCTGAGTTATTTTTACCTAATATTAATTTTATTGAACAAAACAGCATCTCAATACTCGAAACCAACCAAAAATTTATTGAAGCTTATATGCTGGGTTTAAATCATGAATTTGCCAGGGAGTTACTGTGGCGTGAATACCCAACGGATCAACGCGGCAGTTATTTCAGACAATTTTGGGATGTGAATGGTTTTTTGGACACCAATCCGCTAGATAAAGCACCTATTCTAGCTCGCTTTAAAGCTATTCTGGATCAGCGAATTGTCGTTGATTTACAAGAATATTATGATCGCTTAAATGATCCTGATGAAGTCATCGACAACGATTATTTATTAGAAGCACACCAAGCTTTACTCAAGGAAGAATTGAAAGACATTAAACCTATTCACTACTGGAGTAAATTCTCGAGTTTGGGTGAACACGACAATAGAGATGACAGTGAAGATGATAAACAGGAAGTTGTGTTAGTTATTCGCGGTGAGCTACTCAAGAAATACCCTACTGCTGTCATTTATGCACATAAAGCAGTTTGGCAAGATGAAAATAATGAACCTGTTGTTGATGACACACGAACCATTGACCCTACCAAAGAAAGAACATTAATGCCTATTGCGTATTCTGGTGATCATGAACACCGATTCTGGCCATCGTGAACACTTCCCTTGTCCACGCATTGGATTCAGGTTATTTTTACCCTAAGTGTTCACCATCAGTCAAATTTGACTGTGTTTTTCGCATAGATTCTCCTTTTAATTTGATGCGATGTGCGTTGTGCATGAGCCGATCCAAAATAGCATCAGCCAGTGTATTGTCACCAATAGATTGATACCATTGATCCGTAGGTAATTGACTGATCATAATGGTGGATGCACTTTCGTAACGATCATCCATAATTTCCATTAAATCATTACGTTGTGCTGCTTTTAATGGCTCAAGCCCCCAATCGTCTATAATCAGACAATCCAGTTTGGCTAATGTTTGTAGAGCCTTGCTGTAAGTTCCATCTGCTTTTGCCTGAGTGAGTTCCAGCATTAACCGTGACAGTCGGTAATATTTCACGCTATAGCCTTTCATACAGGCAGTATGTCCCAACGCACAAGCAATATAGGTTTTACCGCTGCCACAAGGCCCAGTAATGAGTATGTTTTGTGATTTATTCAGCCAATCGCAATGTAACAGTGAAGCCATCATGGATTGTTTCAGTCCAGGGCTAATTTGTTCTTAAGCCAGACCCTCTGCTACACAAGGCTTTGCTCTGTTATTTGTAATCTTTAAATAATCCAGAACGGCTCTTGTTTTCTTATTCAATTGCCTCATTTTTTTCGAAACACCCGTGCTTCCCTTTGATTTAATGAGTCCAATAGCAAATCGTCTAAGACGGGTCATGTTTTCAGGGCCAAAGCCTGTGCGAATGGTTGAGCGGTCTTCATCAAACACCCAGTCAATAATATAATGACTCACTTCAACTGACCAGTGTCCTCGCACTTTGTGCAAAACAGTTTGAGGGCTGACTTCCTCTTCTGTTCTACTGGTAACGCCGTAGGCGGTTACCCCTGTCGTTTGACCGCTTTTTTTATCCGTTATTTCTCTCTCTATTTTATAAGCCTGGGCAACATGCGGAAATGTGACATAAGCGTTCAACTGAGAGGTTGTCCAGATTCTTCTAATTTCTATTCGCCCATGCCCCACAGATACTTTGTCTTCATAATCAGCCTGGCGGGTGACGGTTGAAAAATAGACTTCAATATCTTCTAGCAATGTGGGTTGATTGGCTTTAACACTCAAATAGTAATGTGCCTTACGCTGCTCCACCAGATATTCGGCAAACTCTGTTTGTGTATTAATGGCATCACTGGTGATATCCTTGTTTCGAATGGGGATTAGAGCCAGCAGAATAGGTGCAAACTTGATTTCATTACTCTGCTTCACTTCATCCGAACCGTGTCCAACAGGTAATGTTCCTACTTTTTTTGGGCGTAGCAAATGCCTGTGCCATGCCCAACCGCACTCATTATCTGGGTTTGCCGCCCTTTCTCGTCAATGGCGTTGCACATCGTTTTACCATCAATGGCTAATGACTCGTCATCCTGTGCATAAACAGTATTCCAGGCGATAAAGGCCGCTTCGAGCTCGCTGGGGTCAACTCGCGTCAACACATCTCTAATAATGCTGAGACTGGGAACCGTGTATCGTCCTTTTTCATAACGGCAGCGGAAATGTTCTCTGGATTTATGGCTGAGACTGTCAGCCCAGTCGAAAATAGCTTCGTAACTTCGCATCCCACAAAGTACCGCACCCGCCGCAATTCCCAGTACGGTTGAAAGTCGATGTCGCCGCCCTTGTGGGCGCCGAGGGTCGTTTATATCCATAAAGAAACTCGGTAATGATCGCATTTGCTGTTTTGTTATTTTCATTTTTATCTCACCTAGATTGAAATGATGACTCAATTGAGGTTGAGATAAAACCGCTTGTGCTCGTCTATGCAGGGGTTTAACAAAGATCAGTTTGTTCTGTTCTGACTGAGCAGAATAGCCTGCCGTTGTTCTACGAAAACCACGGGTCATTCCAATTGCCTGCCAGTTGCTTGCTCTATAAACACCGCCGTGAAATCGCTCTGGGTCGACAAAGGTTTCAACCAGAACAACGGGGTGCTGATATTTTTCAACCCAGTCAGTGGACAAGCGCTTAAGACACAGTGACAGAATGCGTGAGCCCAGGTTTTTTTCAGTGAAGGAGGGAAGTATCAAAAACCGGCTGTTGTTAACAATCAATTTTAGGCGCCCCGTCTGGTGACGATAACCCCAGCCTATCCACTGATCACGCGCCGTACATTTTAATGCAGCGGCTGAAAAACTGATCAGTGCAACCCATTGTGACTGATAGGTCGACACGTACCAGAGGGTTTCACCAATTTTTGGAATAGCGCCCAGATAATGGTGAGTTTCCATTAACAAGGCATAGGCTGACTCTTCATGTTTTAATATGGGTCTCACTGATATCTGTGATAACGGCATAGTTTTTTATCTCAATAAACTTCTTAAAAACTATACTGCGTTATTATGGGTTTGTCCAATTTAAGGGCTATCTCTTTGCTCTTTATAGCCTGTATGGGTAGAACAAATTAGCCCTGTGTTTCAGTCCTCTGGGATGCTGATAATCAATGGCATTGCTGTTGGCTGCCAGTTTTAATTTAGCGGCTTTGAGTAAGCGCTGCTGTTTTCTATTTTCTCTGTCTTGATATTCACTATCCGCTAATAATTGCAGCCGTTCCTCAAAGGGTAATCCTTCATAGGTATTAGGCTGTTCTATCTGGCTAACCAATGCATTAGCCATGCCTGATAATTTCAGCTGCCTGAGTTGTGTTATGGTTTGTTCCAACATAATTAATCTCGCTTGTCATTCTATTAGTGAAAACTTTCTGGGCCACGGATGTTTTTATGGGCTTGAGGCAAGGCAGGCAGCGACTCTTTGTTTTCTGTCAGTAATTGATCTTGATTACTCCGCAAAATATCTTTGATGTGTTTAAGTTTGTATAAGTTGTTTTTGTTAGCAATCAAACACGCCTTATTTAATCGTTCAGCAGGATAACTTCGGGAGAGATTGAGTAATCCCAGGCAGACTCTATAAGCCTGCTCTGGATGTTGTCGTTGATTAAGCACCGTTTTAACCCAAAGCAAGACTTCATCGCCGATGTCTTTTGCCCAGTCCATTAATCGACCCGGTGTCCACTGATGATGCTTTTCATGTTTAACAGGCATATGCTCTGCTACGGTGGTCATGCCAGAATGATATTTTCTAGCGTGGCTGGTTATGCGTTTGTTGTGGAAGTAGAGCTCAATCACATATTCTTTGGCATGAATCGCAAGCTTTTCACCGACCAGATGATGCGGAACGGAGTAAAAATGATCGTCATAGCGAATATGATAATCAATATTGACTTTGACCGTTTTAATCTCGGTATATTGATAAGTCTGCTTAGGTAGCGGCAAGAGAGCGGGCTTATCTATGGATTCAAACCATTGTTGTCGTGAGCCTTTCAGCTGTTTAAACGGTTTATTATTCACCTCTTCTAATAGTGCTTTAATGCAGTGGTTTAATTCTTCCAAAGAGAAAAAAGTATGGTGTCGTAGTCTGGCCAGTATCCAGCGTTCTATGATTTGTACACCGACTTCAGCCTTGGCTTTATCTTTGGGTTTTAACGGTCTGGCAGGCACTAGTGCAGTACCATAATGTGCGGCAAGTTGTTGGTAAGAAGGATTGATTTCTGGATCATAACGACAGGCTTTAGTGACTGCACTTTTCAAATTATCTGGAACCACCATCGTAGGCACGCCACCGATGAAGTTAAAAGCTCTGACATGACTGTTAATCCAGTCAGGTAGTTTTTGACTCCATGTCGCTTCACAAAAGGTGTAATTGGAAGCGCCTAAAACAGCAACGAATATCTGAGCAGTTTTGATTTCTCCTGTGCTGTTACTGACAATAGGCACGGTTTGACCTGCATAATCTACAAACAGCTTTTCACCAGCCTTGTGGGTTTGACGCATGGAACGTCTTTGTTTTTTTTGCCAGTCTTGGTACAACGTGCAATATTGCGAGTAACTGTAGCAGCGATTAGGGTAGTGCTGGGTATACTCTTCCCATAGCAGCAGTTTAGTCACACCTTTACGTTTAAGTTCCTGGTATACCTCAACCCAGTTAGGCAACTGAAATTGATCGGATGGTCGGGTATCCGATTCAGGATAAAACTGACCGGCCAGTTGTTGATCATCAAGTTGCTCTATGGCTTTCCAATCCAGCCCCATTTCTTCCGCTTTACGGGTGACTTTTTGTATGGCTCCCAGACTTAATTTAAGACTGTCTCTGATCTGACGCATGCTGAGGTCAGCATGTAATCGAAGTCGTAGTACTTCGCGTAATTTTCGCATTGATATTCTCTGTGTTGGCATCACCTGTCCCAATTAAAATCAGGTAGGTTAGCAATGGACAATAATCAATGTGTGGAAAGGATTCTGATTGATCGTGAACACCGATTCTGGAAAAACAGCAAAAGTGTTCACCATCAAATCAGAATTAGCGTTCACTATGAACCAGAATAGGTGTTCACGATGCATCAGAATCAGTGTTCACGTTGAGCCAGAATATGCACCTATTCCATCAGGTCAGCAAGACAATCCGCCAAGTAGCATTATAAAATCGCCTTTATACGAAGCAAAAGTTGAGCCTGATATTTATTTCTTAGGTTTTGACCTTAGCGTTTGTGAAGCTAAAGGAGGAACAGGCAAAGAAGAGGATGAAGTTGATGAACAATGTGCTCAGCAAGGTGTGAAGTGGAATGATGCTGGTTGGTTTTTTGTGATTAAAGAACGACCTGGAGAACCGAGGTTTGGGTTGGATATAGGGGAAGGGGGGAATATTGAAGATAATAAAATAGAGCTGTGGAATGATTTAAGCTGGGGTGATCTTTCTCCTACAGTGGCAAATGGTGAGTATATTCAAATCACCAACGAAACGCCTACTATTACAGCGAATCAAATGTTGGAAGGTACAGGTACAGCGAACCCAATGCTGGAAGGCGATGATAACGAAAAGATAAACCAGCAACATGATGATAAGCATATCCGTTGGCATAAAGACATGAACTCAGCCGAATTGGCTTACATCCTTTATCAAGTACCCGTTTTGGTAGGTGTACATGCTTCAGAAATGTTGCCAAATACGCCTTAAATATTAAAACCCTAATTTATTATGCCCGATTTTAAAAATATACAAGACGGATTACAAAAGGCTAAAAAAAGTCGAGATCAGTCTCTACGAGCTCTGTTTTTAGCTAAAGAAAAACTGAATAAATTAGGTCGAAATAAAGAAAATCTCCTGAGAAAATCTGATGCAACTAGTGATGCTGTAAATCTCCTTACACGGGAAGAACGTCGTTTAATAGCTGATATAGAAAAAAAAGAAGTAAACCTGGCAGAGGTAACGAATTTAGAATTAAATTTATTAGGTGATTTCCAGGTTTTCACTGATCCACAAGAAAATATTCAGCAGTTTTCAGACGATTACCCATTTTTACTCTTTCCTGTCCGTCTTGAGACACGGTTTAAGAAAATAACTAATGATGATGGGAATATTCAGCACCAATTATGGGTACGCATCTTTCCCGATGATTGTTCGGTTGATACTTTTGAAAACATCTTATCAGAAGCAGAGGTAAAAAGAGCCCGCAATTATTGGTTGTCGACTTGGAGTGCAGGAAAATCAGAAAAGGAAAGCTTGCAACCTTTCATTCAAAACCAACAAAAAGCTGCCTGGAAAGGCCTTGCTAGTAATATTCAAGCTGGTCGTGCTTATTGGATTACTAAAAATTACATTCCAAAAAATAGTGATGATCTACCTGTAAGAGAAAGTGAGCAAGACATTATTCTCATTATTCCAACGGAAGAATTACCAGATGATGCGACGAAAATTGCTCTAAGGACATACTGGAAAGCTATTTTGTTAGCGAATGGCGATGCGGAGTCCTCTACTGATGCTCTTACAGAATTAATACAAGCAGCAGACAACAATGAAGAACGTGCTGCTGAATTAATTACAAACTATATTCCATTTAATTTAAAAGACAAACCCCCTCCACCAAAAGCTCCTTTTCCAAAGATTGAAGTTACTTTTATTCAATTTGATAAGACAGAAGAACTTAATACTAAGTTATCTTCCTGGTCACAAGCCGCTAGAGTTACAACACTGCCTGATAAGTTCGTTTTAATGGGTTATAAAGGAAAGGACGAAAACGGAAAGCCCATTGAGGTATTGAATAAATTAGGGCAAAACATTCCAGATCCGTTAATTATTGGCCCTAATCCGTCTTTAGATACCAATACTGTCCTTAAAATAGCTTTTGTCGAGGACTTTACAGTACTGGTAACCAATGAATTAAAAATAGAAAAATTAACAGAATATTATCAAGACTCCAAGGATAGCGTCAAAGCTGGACAAACCTTAGAAGAATTTATCAATTCCTTCCAGCTACTCGATGGAGAAGCTATCGTTGCTAAGCTGGAGAAAACCTTTGAAGGCCTAAAGGATGAAGCTAAAGCCGTAAAATATATTGATTATTTATGCCAAAAATCAGACACAAAATGGTTATTTGATTTTGAAGAAGCCGTTAAAGTCGGAATGGGGTTCAAAGTTGACCTTAGTTCTGATGTTTATGATGCTGGTTTTGATCGCCTATTTGTCTTAGGGGTTAAGTTGAGTGCTGATGAAATGGAAGCTAAAACGGCCTTGGAAGAACTCATTGAGCATCACCATTTTGGTAGCAGTGGTTTTTCAATTATGTCACAAGGGACGCCCACCAATAATACCGAAGATGAACCATCAGGTTATTCTGAAAATGAAGATTTTGAGGAAACATTCCAACGGTATTTTTTAGAGCCATCAGAAGATGACCCTGATGACTTTTTTACTAGAAAAGATGGCAAGTGGTTAACAACATTATTGGGCATTGATGCAGATGAGTCATCGATTAAATTAGCCGAAAATTATTATCAGACCGATCAGTGTGAAGCTAAAGCCATGAATACTGCCATGTGGAGTGGCACCATTAAGTACTTTATGGAAAGCATGATGACTCCCGTATTTAATGAGCAGGATGAAAATATCACCCATTCATTTTTTACTGGTTTTGTTAGTGGCAGAGGCTGTATTCCTGCTATTAGAATTGGAGATCAACCTTATGGGATTTTGGCTATTAACACCATTTCCAAGCAAAAATGGTTGAGTCAAAAAACAGGGGAGAATCTTTTATCTAAGAGTCAGTTTGGAAATTCCTTATCGATATTACAGAAATTAAATACATTATTAAACAAAATTCGGGAAGATTTTGAGCAATTCTCAGATCAAGTGGCTCATATTGGAAAAGAAGGTGATGCCCATCAAATTTTACTTTATGTAATTGGTTTACATGCCTCTTCTGTGGAGTTTCACCAACGATATGCCAAGAGTTTTTCTCATTTGTATAATTTATGGTTTTTCTACCCCTTATTTCCTTCACGCTATAACATATATACTCAACAAGGTTATCAAAATCGAGGTTTGGAATTACTCAAAGAGTTAGGTTATTTCCATAATACAAAAGACGATGATATTCCTATTTTAGAAAAGTTCTTCTTATCCGCATCAAACCAACTCAAAGGTGACTTAATAGATGACCAGCCACTTTCAGAAAAAAATCCTATTCGTCCCTATACTGCAACTGAGAGTGAAGACGAAGAAGGTAAAAATTATATTTATTGGCTAAAAGAAAACGCTTTAGCAGACTATGACAAGATTAAAAAGCAAGAAGGTTTTGCTGAACATGCACCTACTGCTCTTTTGTATCAGATGCTTCGTCATGCACTTGAAGTGGAGTTTTCCAATACAGCCTTAACCCATCTTCGTGACTTATATTTACAATATCCTGTTATTTCAATAAGTTAAAATTTTCAATCTGTTTCAGTTGGCACTACAGATTTTTTTTATCGATAATTGTTTTACATTGACCAATGAGGTCGGGTTTAATATTCAAAGCTTCATAAATTTGTTTCTGACGTAGCTCCGCCTTCGTTGTTGTCCGCAGGTGAATCATTTTATGATCATCCGTTGGTAAGGTCATGGTGATACGTTGCTGTGTCGACATGATGTTACGAATACTGTCCCAGCTTAAATGAATGCCCTGTTGCTTCAGTTGATAGCGCAGCGTATGCACCAGATGATAAGCCAGCAAAGTAATGAACAAGTGGCCGGTGACACGGTCTTCTTTTTGGTGGTAAACCGGGCGCAAGCCCAGTTCAGTTTTCAAGCTTCGGAAGGTGGCTTCGATCTCGGTCAGCATGATGTAGGTTGTCCACAGTTGTTCTTCAGACCAGTCGGGGATATTGGTTCTGAGGCAATAGACACCACAGTGTTGATCGTTCTGTTTACTTTGAGGTTCACGTTGCCATTCAAGCCGGATGGCGTTTTTTTTCTCGTCATCGGTTATGACGTCAATGCGGTAGTCTTGCGAAACCCGCCGGTTTTTTTCGCGCAGTCGACCGATCCGTTCCAGTATTTTGCTGTATTTTTTGATCGTCCCTTTTTTGTTTAAGCCCGCATCAAGCTTGTTGAGTGCTTCTTCCATGCGAACATGGAAGCGGTTTCGGATAGCCTGCTCTTTTTTTTGTTTTTGTTCGGAGTGACAATAGAGCCGGGTTTCGTGGGTGTCTTGATCTGTTTCGCGATAAACACACACCTGACTGTGTTCGGTTTCTCTCACCATCACAGCATCGTCCTGATCGGTGGGATTGATCACGGATCGCTCTCGACTGACCACCAGATAATGATAGCCCTGCTCGATTAACCAGGCGATGTTGTCGGCACTGGCAATACCGGCATCCATGATGATCACAGGTTTTGTGACCTGCGGTAATGGCTGTTTTTTTTGTAGTCCATCCAGCATTAACTCCAAGGTGCCCGGCTCACTGGCATTACCCGGGAAAACCTGACTGCTCAGAGGAAATCCCTCACCATCCAACACCAGTCCCAGCGTCACCAAGGGACAATCACTGCGTTTTTCTTTGGAACGACCGAACTGGGCTTTGGGGTTTTGGTGACACTGCCCTTCAAAATAGGTATTGGTCAAATCGTATAGCACAATACTACGGTTTAATTCGAATAAGGTTTGCTCTTGCTCGGACAGAAACGTTTCCAGTGCCGTCTGGTGTTTGAGCAATTTATCGCTGATCGTATAAAGCCGTGTCAGGCTGGTATGGCCATAGTCATGGTCAAGCAGTTCTCCCAACGCTGAGCGTGATTGTAGCCAATCATGGGTGTGCAATTCACTGCCCGGTGAAACCACACGGCCGATAATGTTACCGATGGCCGCAGCGAGTTCGACTTTATTAAAACCCAGTGCGGTGAGCTTCTGATCCAGTTGTAGTTGCATAACCGCATGCCACGCCAGCGTTTCAACACCGATACTGCGGGCTTGAAGGGTTTCGACATGATTGATATCAACCGTGTGATAATCGGGTTCTGGACTGGCAGCATCCACCGGTTGGGCCAGCTTAGCGATGATAAGCGCACTGTAACGCTGGGCTGAGGCTTCCAGGCATTGCGTTAACTCATCGGCTACATGAAACAATTCTTGCTGATGAGGCTCACAGCCTTGTAACAATTGTTCAATCCTGGCTGTCAGCAAGGGCCAGTGCTCTGGATCAATGGCGAAGTCTTTGCCTAGATTCAGTAAGGTGCGTTGCTTTACTTTCCTTCCCACGCGAACGGATTCAACGATCCGATAGGTGAAGTAGGCCCCGCCATTATCCAGGGATTTCGTTTTGGTTTTTCGAATATACATGTCCCTAGCATTAATGAAAAACCGGGGAAAATCAAGGGTCAAAAAGACGAAAATGGCACTACCGAGCGGATCTGAAAAAAACACCGTTGAAAGGTAAGGTTTTTTTTCATGGAATCATTCGATGAAAACAAAATATCAATAACTTAGCGATGTCAAAGTCACGAAGATGGGTTAAATTTGTATGAAAGCGCTGAAATATTGAATTCTAACCAAGTAGCAGTAGCAAAAAAAGATGCTGATTTTATCGGTATTCAAGCTCGTCAAACAACTGCATTCGAAAGTAAATATGATCATCTAGATCGCCATGAAAGTCGAATTACGGGTCAAAATATTTCTGTAGCCCAACACATTTCTGCTCTTTTAAAGGACAGTACATCCTCAATACATACAAACAGACTTAAGGGTATTATCAAGGCATTAAATCATCTAAAAGATGTACCTACAGCACGACTAGAAAGGGCTTTTGTGGAACATTTAGATTGTTGCACCTATCGGTTGGATGCCTGGCTTTTAGGTTTTGTCAATTTACAGTTAACCTCAATGCGTCACAGGAGAAGTGGTATAGAGGGAGAAGATGAGGTTAGCAATAAAGGAATATATTTAGGTGCTTATGGATGGGTAGAAAATTTAAAGCCAGATAAGGAAAATTTAAACCCAAAGGAGTTAGAGGGAGAATTAAAATCTATTTTCGATCCCAACGATGAAAACAATATAGTAATAGACGACTCAAATGCAGGGTATATTCATGCACCTTCGATTAATCAGGCAACCACTGCCGCTGTTTTACGCAATGCTTATATCTCCAATGCTTCTGCTGAAGATTCTGAAATATATAAAGTGAATTTATCTTCAGAACGTGTTCGAATGGCACTTGGGATTATCGAAGGTATGCAGCAAGGGCAAAGCGTAGGTGCATTGTTGGGCTATCAGCTAGAAAGGGGGCTGCATGATAGATATCAGGAAGCTGAGATTGAGATGGATGCTTTTATTTATCAGCTAAGAAAAGCTTTTCCTTTAAGAGCCAATCGATTAAATGAAACCTTGGAAGATGAAGATGATCTGGAATCCATAACTCAAATTGAGGCAAGAAATGTAGTTGATGGCCTTACCTTGGTTAATCATATAAATACTGCAGAAAATGAAGCAGATAAACTATACCCTTTTGGTAAAACCCTACAACCAGCCAGCGATGAAGAAGCCGAAATCATCAATTCAGAAATTGATCGGCTATTAAATATCAATGATGCTCTAGCAGATTTGGCCACTGCTGAAGGTGTTCACCAAGCAGTACAGGCCAATTATGACCGAGCAGCAGGAACTTTAGACACCTATTGCAAAGGCAGCTTTCCCCAAACTCCAGAAGTCATTAGAACGCCGAGAAGTGGAGTGAGTTTGACCAATCGAGTCGGCATTCATTTAGATGCAGAAAGTATTGCACCTGATGGGTCAAACCCAAGAGTTGTAGCAGAGCCTGCCATCAATGAATTGTTAGGTGATTTCTTACCACCATTATCTGAAATTGGGTGCCATATAAGCTATCGTATCCCGACTTACGAAGGCACTGTCAATCCACTAAAAGATGTGGATATAACAATGGATACCTTAGGATTAAGCCACCTAGATCTATTCTATATATTAGATATAGAAAGTGACAAAAATTTAACAGCTTTAGATGATTACATTTTAAAATACGTTCATGAAACCATTCACCCCAGACCCGATATTGAATTAGAAATAAAATATGCTGAAATAGTGAGTAATAAGATTTCACTTTTCGAAGTCGCTCCTCTAATAAACAGCTTGCGATCTCTGATCTTAGCCAGCCGAACTTTAAAGCCAACAGATATTACTTTGCCCAATGAAGCAACAGCTAGCATAGATTCTAATTGTTCCATTGATCTGGGTCGGATCAAATCAGCATTCAATCAATTTAAAGATAATTTTTCCGGTGCAAATCCAGCCTCTAACATTGATTTGGTAAATGATACTTTTATCAATTTAATTATTGATGAAGACTTTGAAAAAACACTGGAAGACAATAAGACCGAAATTATCAATAAAATTGATGGTTATGTAGAGCTATTTTTAAACCGTTTAAACCAACTCAGTCAGTTTGGTATTCCGCAAGCGGGTTTTGGTTTTATTTTTGATCGCAACGCAACAATATATGCTGACTTTTATAAAAAAGTGTTGGCTTATAAAAATCGGTGGGAGGATAAAGAAGAAAAATATACTGGCTTAATGTTGGATTTTGGGAATGCCTCTTCGGGTGAAGAAAAACTTGAGATATTGCAGAAAGCAGAGCGGACTATTTCTACTAATTATACTATCCCTGTACCTGATCTAAACACCTATGTGGCCGCTCTGGGTATAAAAAAAGAAAACTTTGATACTAAACTAACAGAGATTAATAATTGGTTGAGTGGCAGTTTTATCAAAATCGAAGACTTAGTCAATGAACTAAATAAATTAAAGAAAGGATTAGAGGATTTTGATCTACTTACAATTGAAATAGATGAAGAAGAAAGACAAATTGTGGTGCTTGCAGAGGATCTTAAAATACAAGCTACAAAGTTGAACGAAGCGCTAAAAAATACCGCTACTGCTGTTCAAGGATTATTGGGTCAACATGATGCCGAAGCAAGCCCATCTAAAAAAGTAAGCTTATTGACGGATGTTGGAAAACTACTTTTTGGAGAAGACTTCAAGATAATTCCTTCTTTCCAGTTAAACCAAGATCGAGCCAGTGAATTAGCGAATTCACTGGCTGCTAAGGAACAGCTTTTAGACTACCAGAAGAATGAAGAACAGTCAGATTTCCCCGTTGATGACTGGCTTTATGGTATTGCTAGGGTAAGAGAAAAATTAGGGCATTGGGAAAACACGGTCGTTTTTTCTGAAGGCTTCAAGAGCGTTACTAGAGATTTAACACCCTTGCAGCTACCCTATAAAGAAAATGACTCATGGCTAGGACTTGCATACCCCGAAAGCTATGAGATAGAAAGTGACAAATTATTATACACGGCATATCTCAATGGTTTTGATCCTACTCAGACGCTTTGTGGTTTGTTAATTGATGAGTGGACAGAAGTGATATCCGCAAAACAGGAAACAACAGGATTGAGCTTCCAATATGACCAACCGAATGCAGAACCACCGCAAAGTATGCTATTAGTAACGCCTTCGAAGTTTACAGGGAGTTGGGATTGGGCGGATGTTGTTAGTTCCATGCACGAAACTTTGGATATGGCAAAACTCAGAGCAATTGAACCCCACCATATTGACCAAACTGCTTATGCGCAGTTTGTACCAGCAACTGTATCTGCGGTTACTGCTTTTCCTTTTATCACCATCGCGCTTAATTATGCGTTTAATAATGGCTTTACCGAGCAAACCAATACTAATGGCGATGATGTTATCTGAACAAGATATTGAAGGTTGAAATATTATGTCTGCATCACAAAACAGTGTATCAAGCAGCGGGTCCAAACCTCGTTACATACCCACAATCACGACATGGAATCGTCTGGAAGGAAGGCCTAGAACAGCCAATTTTGACCGAGCTTTAAAGGCAGAAATAAGAGACCCTCTTTGGATGCTTTCTAAACAATGGCAAATGGGCGAATTCCTGGGAGAAGATGCCGCTTCGGCTATCCTGGCAAAGGTACACCTCAAAACAACTGAATTAACAACATATCAGCCTGGCGATGCTTTCACCAGTCCTTTTGATACAAATACACCTCTGGAAGTAAAGGTAGAACACCAGGCAATATCTTTTAAATCAGGCGAACAAGAGATATCCCTTGACTTACGCTTATTGATGGGTCGACAGTGGTTAAAATTATTGAATGCAAATAGCTTATCCCTTAAAGACGAATACTTATCAAAATATGGTTTTTCTCAACCCGACCCAGATGACATATCTGATGTTCATCTGTGCTCTCACATAGAGGTATGGCAACAATTTGCGGCAATAGCTAATAGAGGCATGGATGGCTATGAGCTATATCTAGACTTGAAACTTGTAGCTGATAAAGTGAGCCCACCAGAAGGAAGTGAGGAGAAATTAAAGCTCTTAGGTGTAAAATTTATCTCTTGGTTTGAGAAATTATATTATCAACCAATTGAAGATAATAATCCTTCCTGGAAACCCTCTTATCTGGAACATCAATTTGCCTGTTCTGCCCCAAAAAATGAAGGAGAAAAAGTGCTGATTGCCGATGAATATTATCATGGGCATCTAGATTGGTATAACTTGGATATTCATGATGCAAAGGAAACGCTAACAAATAATGGCGGCGGTGAAACAGCATCGACTGAGTCGGTTGAAAATCAGTTTACGCTTTCCTTTTTACCCTCTCCAGTGACTTTTCCAGGAATGCCACATAACAGATGGTGGACACTAGAAGACTGGAAAACCAATTGGGGGAATATAAACCCTAACACCCCAGATATTAATCAGTTGATGTTACTAGATTTTGGTTTGAACTATGCTAATGACTGGTTCATAGTTCCATTTACATTACCGATTGGAAGCATAGCTAATGTCAGTGGATTGATGGTTACCAATGTGTTTGGAGAAAAAATTTGGGTTGAAGCAGCTGGCAAAGGGAAGGATAAGGAATGGAATAAATGGGGTATGTTTAACCTGAATATCCGAGGAGAAATGGATTTACCTACAGACTTGAGTTTACTGTTATTGCCCGCCTCTCCAAAAATTTTAGAAGGTAAACCTCTAGAAGAAATTTTCTTACTCCGAGATGAAATTGCTAATATGGTTTGGGGCGTTGAATCAAAAATTCCACTTGCGACTGGGAAAAGCAAAGCAGGTCGAGAGGCTGGACTAGAACTAAGAAATAAATATCAACAGTTCGTGGTTCCGAGTACCGAACCACAAGATAATGTTGAAAACGATGCAAAAATTAAATACCAAATTGTAAATACAGTACCGGAAGAGTGGATTCCATTTATTCCCGTACATAAAGAGGGAAGCAACCGGCAAATTCAACTTCAACGTGCAGCAATGCCTCGTATATTAGAAGGAGATAAAGCTACACCCGCTAAAATAGAACCAAAAACTTCAATTTTAAGAGAAGGTCTTGATAAAAGTGATAAATATTTTCTTCATGAGGAAGAAATACCTAGAGCTGGTATCAAACTACACAAATCTTTTCAGCGTACTCGATGGTTGAACGGAAAAGTTTTTACCTGGATTGGTTTTAGAAAACAAGTTGGAAGAGGTGAGGGGCGGAGTGGCTTGGCTTTTGATCAAATTATTCCCAAAAAGTAGTGCTTATAGAAGGATATACAATATAGATATACATTTTTAGGGGTATATTCATGGTTCAAACCAAAGTATTTAAGTCCAACCAAACCCAAGCCGTTAGGCTTCCAAAAGCTGTTGCATTTCCAGAGGATGTAAAAGATGTTGAGATAGTTATAGTAGGGAATAGCCGGATTGTTACACCTGTTAATCAAAGTTGGGATAGCTGGTTCGATAGCTCACCTGTATCTGATGATTTTATGACCGAAAGAGAACAACCAATGCATCAAGAACGGGAATCATTGGATGATTAAATTCATGCTTGATACGGATATTTCAATAATTTGGCCAATTAAAGCATGAATTAAAAGGCCAAAATATAGGTCCGTATGATTTTATGATTGCAGCACACGCAAGAAGCCTTGGTCTTACACTAATATCTAACAATACAAAAGAATTTAAACGTGTTGCAGGGTTGCGAGTGGAAAATTGGGCTAAAACTACAACACAATAGCGGACTCCAGTGCATATAATTTGTAAAAGCATGTTTATTTAACATAATATACATTATACGAAGTATTGTTATAAGCTGCTTTTATCACTTTCAAACTTAGCCTCTAGTGTTTTACTTTGATTAATAGCCTTCTTTCATTGATTATTCCATCGTCAGATAACATCTGCTGCGCCATGGAAGGCGAAATTTATTGCCTTGCTGCAAAACACACACTGCTCTTAGTGATCAACATTACCATCGTCTGCGTTTTCCCTGATCTCCAAATTGACTAAATAACCAGCTTGTTTTAAAGATAGTTAAACAACGATAAACTCTTTACTTTGGTATAAGCTTGCTGTGCAGCTTGTAGTGAGAGCGTTTGGATATTGAAGCGGCTGATGGCTTCAGCAAAATCGAGGTCTTCTATTTCAGATAAGGTGCTGGTGGTATCAAAAACGTAATCGCTATTTAATTCTTCTTGTACATCCAGTGCATTCATTCGTGCACCTATGGAGGACTTAGTGGTGATAATGCGTTCCATACCAGCATCAAGGTCTTCCAATGACTGCAGAACCGGGCTATTGGTATTCAAGTCAGCCACTAAAGTGTCGATATTATCAAATAGCGTACCCGTACCTCCGTCGGCGACTGTTTGACCGAACAATGTAACGCCATGGTTGCCGTCTTCAACGGTTCGGTCAGGGCCAATCTGGATTAAACGCTGATTTTCATCACCGTGGTAGTCATAATTAGCGCCGGTTTTATCGAATGGTTGGGTTTTTGTTTGATAACCAGAAAAAATATACTCGCCATTAGGGTTGATTTTGTTTGCTACACCTAACAGCTCTTTTTTTAATTGAGAAATTTCTTCGGCAATGGCGTCTCTACCAGCAGGTGTGGACGTTTCATTCATGCCTTGTATCGCCAAATCCTTGATGCGATGGAGCATCTCGGTGGCATTTTGTAACGCGGTTTCTTCTTGAGTTAAGCGGTTACGAGCTGTTGAAATATTGTCCTGATATTGTTCAGTTAGGCCAACCGATTGTTTGAGTTCTAATATTCGTGAAGCCGCCACAGGATCATCTGAAGGTGAGGAAAGCTGTTTTCCAGAAGATAATTGTGCTTGGGTCTTGGTCAGCTTACTCTGCTGATCTAGCATACCATTAACAGAAACCTGATGAGAATAATTGGTAGACACTCGCATTTATTACCTCCTGACTGCGCCGATCAACGTATCGAACAAACTACTAGCCACTGAAATCACCTGAGCAGCAGCCTGGTAGGACTGCTGAAATTTTATTAAATCCGCGGCTTCTTCATCTAAATTAACCCCGGCAATATTCTCCCTAGCATCTTGAGCTTGATTGAGTAGAGCTTGTTGAGCGGTTTTGCCCACTTCTGCAGAACGTGTCAACGAACCTACTTTACTAACGGTTTGATTATAAACGTCTTGTAATGAGGATTTACCATTCAATAATTTAGTGTCAGTTTCTAAATCTGCTAAACCGAGTGCAATGGTATTATCGCCAGGTACATTGGCAGCACTTGCCGCAGCCACTTTTCTAGGGTCAGAAATGGCTAAATTAATGTTTTGTGCAGCTGAATAAGCCGGCCGGATCAAAAAACGATCACCGTTTGTTAAAGCAGAACTTATATTAATGGATATTCCAGGTAAATGGTTTGGAGCTGTTGCTACCAATTGACCTGCCGAAGGACTTAAGTTAATAACAGTTTGGTCGTCCATGCGGGTCAATGTATAATTGCCACCATCAAAAGCTAGCTCATAGTCACTCGCATCCAATTGGCCGGAAGCGTCAGGGTTGATATTGGCATCATCAAATTGAACGTCAATAGCACCTACCGTGGTACTCGCTGATGAAACAGCGACAGCGTTAGCACCAAAGTCAAAAAATGACTGGCCTGGTCCATTCCCATCCAAATCAAACCCCTGCTCATGCCTGGCATTAAATTCCATCGCCAAACCTGCTGCGAGCAAACCGATTTCGCGTTGTGCCGGATCTAAGACTTCATTTTTAAAACGTATTGTGCCGGCCAGTTCGCCGCCAGATAATTGCGAGGTAATATCCTGCGTACCAGTAGACGTTACCATGTGGATGTCATGTTTCTGCGGATTCAGTTCGGAAGTTTTTGCTGTCAATTGTTGCGCCGTACCTGCCATCACCAGAGCTTGACCTTGACCGATAAAAACGCTAACCGACCCATCATTTTGCTCAAGCGTTGCTACATCAATTTTTTGAGAGAGTTCTTTTAAAAGTTGATCACGTTTGTCTAACAAGTCGTTAGCAATTTTTCGATCATTCCCGGGACCGGAGACCTGCATCACTTGTGCGTTTATTTCCGCCAATGATTTGGCCATCGAATTTATTTCTTTAACGTTGGTTTTAATATCTTGGTTAACTTGCTCTCCGAGCTCACCCAGTCGTGCGTCAACCGTGTGAAAAGTCTGGTTCAAAGAGCCTGCTTCCGATAATAAGACTTGTCTGGCAGGAACGGAAGATGGATCATTAGCCAAGTCATTAACCGCACCAAAGAAACCTTTCATGGCAGGAGCGACGCCAGTATCAGGATTAGCGATAAGATTATCGACTTGTGAAGCATACTGATGATAGCGATCCAAATTTCCAAAAGTAGAAGTGCTGGATCGTACCTGGCCATTGACAAACTCATCCAGGTTACGTTTGATACCATCAACATCAACGCCTTGACCGATGGCATACCCACCTGCAAAGAGAGCATCCCGGGGCGCTAATTCAACCCGTTGCCGACTGTACCCTGGGGTATTAACATTAGCAATATTATGGCTCGTGGTGTCGAGCGATCTTTGCGATGCATTCAATCCTGAAATGCCGGTTGATAGTAGTCCGCCTGCCATCTAATTCACCTTTTATTCACGAATGATAGAATGTTTACCCTATAACAACTTATTGGCTGACTCAGCCCCTGCAAGCAGGTTTTGGTTCATGGTTTTACCATGATAAATAGCCATTACTTTGTCTGCATAATGAGGATCAGTGGCGTAACCTGCCTCTTGAATCGCTTTAACATAGCGTTCCGGTTGCTCAGCCTGCCGTAAAGCATCAGCATAACGTGGGTTCTGTTGAATGAACTTCACGTAATCCTGAAAGCTTTCCTGATATGAGCCATAAGCACGGAATTGGCTCACTTGTTTGCTGGCTAAACCCTGTTCAAATTCAAGTGACGATACTGATGTCGTATTGCCTTGCCACCGTTTATCGGCCTTGATATTGAATAGATTAAACGAGCTTTGTCCTTGGTGGTCCTGATTAACAGCCCTGCCCCAACCGGTTTCTAATGCGGCTTGAGACAACAATAACCTGGGGTCTACACCCAATGATTTACCTGCTTCTTCAGCCAATGGTCGCAGTTGTTCGATAAACTGTTCTGGTGATTTTATCGGCGGTTGTTGATAAAACTTTAGCGGGTTTTTGGGTAACTCTATTGGTTCTGGTGGTCTGGATAATTTAGTTTCATGCATTACTGACGATATATCTTTTTGCGATTTATCCTTGGTTCCTAGTTGTTTAACGATTAAATCCGCCAACCCCATACCTGGATTACCAGATAGTTCGATAGCCATTTGTTGATCATACATATCGCGATAAAAACGCGAATTCTGACTGTCAAGAATGCCCTCCCCCATACTGGCTTCGCGCATACTTTTGACCATCATGTTCATGAATACTGACTCGAATTGACGAGCAACTTCTTTCAATGAACCTTGAGCGTCTTTTTTAGCATGTGTTTTTAATTCGGATAAACCGCTTAAATCGGTATAGATATCGGCTGTTTTGTGCGACAACATCCAGCTGGCTCCCTGATTAAATAACAATCAATTCAGCGTTCAAAGAACCGGCTGATTTTAATGCTTCCAGAATTGCCACCAGATCGCTCGGAGATGCCCCCACATTGTTAACCGCCTGGACTATTTGATCTAATGTGACACCGGGATCGAACACAAACATCCGACTATTACCCTGTTCAACTTTTATATCGCTTTGAGCAGTCACTACTGTATCACCAGCTGCAAGCGGTTCAGGCTGACTCGTCAACGAGTTTTCGCTAATGGTAACGGTTAAATTACCATGAGAGACAGCAGCAGGTTTTACTCTGACCTGACTGTTTATTACAACGGTACCGGTACGTGAATTAATGATAATTTTGGCCGGTGTATCATCCGGCGAAACGGTTAAATTCTCAACCATCGACACAAAAGAAACTCGTTGCGATGGGTTTATCGGTGCATTAACGCGAACCGAGGTTGCATCAATCGGCCTGGCCGTTCCCGGCCCCAAAGCTTGATTGATCGCTTCAACCAAACGTTGAGCGGTCGTAAAATCCGAAGAATTAAGATTAAATACCACCGAGTCGCCTTCAGCAAAAGGCGTTGGCACCATTCTTTCAACAGTCGCCCCGTTGGGAATTCGTCCCGTTACCGGATTATTAACCGTAATACGCGAACCATCCAAACCGGAAGCGCTTAATCCATTGACGATAAGACTGCCCTGAGCGATGGCATAGACTTTGCCATCCGCCCCTTTAAGCGGACTCATGATTAATGTTCCGCCTCGCAGACTTTTAGCATCGCCCACTGACGAAACGGTTACATCAATTTTTTGACCTGGTTTGGAGAATGCCGGTAGTTCGGCATACAATGCGACTGCGGCAATATTTTTGGATTTCGGATCGACTCCAGGGGGTAAGGTGACTCCCATTCGCCCGAGCATACTCCGCAGGCTTTGCCCGGTGAACGCCGTTTTATCGCCGGATTTATCCAAACCGACAACCAAACCATAGCCGACCAATTGGTTGCTTCGAACGCCAGCGATCGACGCTAAATCTTTAATCCGTTCAGCTTGCGCCGAACTGAAGCCAGCCAAAGCCAGCAGAATAACGATTAACACATAGCATTTTTGCATAACGTTAAAATCAAAAGGGAAATAAAGCACTAGTAAAAAAACGCGAAAACCAGCCAGGTTTACTGGCGTCGGCTGCGGCGCCATCACCGGTATACATAATAGTAGCGTCTGCTATTTTGCTGGAAAGCACGGTATTGGTTGCATCAATATCTATTGGTCTGATAATACCTGATAAACGTATGTATTCATTTCCCTGGTTCAACGTTACCCGCTTTTCACCTCGAACCTTAAGACTGCCATTTGGCAATACTGCGTAAACGGTCACTGCAATATCTCCTGTCAAACTATTACTCTGATTGGCACCGCCGGATCCGGTAAACGCATTTTTAGTTGTTAACTCACTTTCCAGATTTTGCCCCAGCAATAAACCTGGCGATGCACCTAATAAATTGGGTACTGTTACTTTGATATTGTTATCTTTAGAGACATTCAAATTATTATTCTTTTTCGCTTGAATTTTTTCGATCAGTTTAACCGTGATGACATCACCTACTCTTCTGGCTGAAATATCTTCGAACAACCGGACATCATTGTTAGCTTGATAGATAGCGCCGTTATTCACTCGCGGTTTCTGCAATACTGATGGCTGTACCGGCGCAAATTCAGGGTCACGCTTGGGTAACGTGTCGCAACCCACCAAAGTCATGATGACCACGGCGACAAAAATCAATCTTAACAGGGTCATTAGATTAGTCCCCTGTTAAAGTTGATTGGTGACAAATGACAACATTTCATCTGTCGCTGAAATCGCTTTCGAATTCATTTCATAAGCGCGCTGCGCTTCAATCATATTGACTAACTCTTCTACTACATTAACGTTCGATGTTTCCAATGAGCCTTGAAATAACACGCCAAATTCATCTGTACTCGGGGTACCCACGACAGGTGCACCGCTGGCTACCGACTCGCGAAATAAGTTCTCGCCGATCGGTTCAAGTCCGGTTGGGTTAATAAAATCGGCTAATTGTATTTGACCAATTTCTGTCAGTGTTGCATTTCCTGACTGGGTAATGGAAACCGTTCCATCCTGACCGACCGTTAAACTGATAGTGTCTACCGGCACAGTGAGTTCCGGTTCTAATAAGTTACCACCGGAAGTAACAACACGCCCTTGCGAATCCAGCTTGAATGAACCATCCCGGGTATATTCTATTTCGCCCGTTGAAGAAAGAATCTGAAAGTAACCTCGCCCATTAATAGCAATATCAGACTGGTTATCAGTTTGCAGCATATTACCTTGACTATGCAGTTTTTCCGTACCAACCACCCGTACACCAGTTCCTAATTGTAAACCGGTCGGCAATTGGGTGTTTTGGGTATTTTGTGCGCCTACCTGACGTACATTTTGGTATAACAAATCTTCAAAATTGGCACGCCCCTTTTTAAAACCCGTGGTATTAACGTTGGCCAGGTTATTCGAGATAACCGCCATTCTGGTTTGTTGCGCATCTAAACCTGTCTTAGCAACCCAAAGTGCTCGTTCTGTCATTCTCTACCCCTAATCGTTAACTCATTTGCATTATTTTGGCCGATGCTGCGCCGTTTTCATCCGCCGCTTTCATCATTTTAACTTGCAGCTCAAAATTCCGTGATAGCTCTATCATGTCAACCAATGCTTGCACAGCGTTGACATTACTACCTTCCAGAGCACCTTGCACCAAGGTCACTTCTGCTGTAGCCTCAAAAGGAATGCCGTCCTTGGCGTGCATCAATCCATCTGATAATTTATCCATTTGATCCAGCGCTGGCTTTACTAACTTGATGCGATCAACAATCGCCAGTTCGTTAGCATTAGCGCCTAACGGTATGATATTAATACTGCCATCACCGCTGATTTCTACTTTCTCGGCTGGAGGAAGGGCGATAGGTCCGTTATCACCCATAACCGGAAGTCCTGTTCCGGTTTGCAATTGTCCTTGCTGCGTTATCCGTAAATCCCCCGCACGAGAATAGGCTTCCTGCCCTTGTGCATCCTGCACTGCTATCCACCCGTCTCCTTTCACCGCGACATCCAAATCGCGGCCGGTGGTTTGTATCGGTCCACTGGTTAAATCAACACCAGGTCTTTCTGACATGGCATAAACCCGGCTGGGATAACCCGGCCCAAACACGGGCATACTGCGGAACTGTTCCAAATCTGCTTTAAACCCTGGCGTATGTGTATTGGCCAGGTTGTTAGTATTGGCCGTTTGCGACAATAATGTCTGCTTGGCGCCACTCATTGCAATGTATAAGCTACGATCCATATCTGATCTCTAATTATTCGCTTAACGTATATTCAAAATAGTTTGTGTTACGGTATCTTCAGTCGAAATGACCTCAGCGTTGGCTTGATAAGCTTGCTGTGCGACGATCAAACGAACCAACTGACTCGCCAGATCGACATTAGATCCTTCTAGCGAAGCCGATTTAACCGTGCCAAAATTATTACTGCCACCCACACCAAACACTGGTTGACCCGAATCGACGCTTTCCGCCCAATTAGAATCGCCAATCTTGTTTAAACGAGAGTCACTTGGAAAGCGAGCCAACGCTAACTGACCTAATGGCTTCGCTCCTCCATTGCTGTAATTGGCAAAGACTACGCCTTCATTACTAATACTGATACCCGTTAAGTTACCTGAAGGTAAACCGTCTTGTTTGAATTCGTTAACACTGAACGTTGCGTTGTATTGAGTTGAATTGCCATAACTCAAATTAAAATTTAAATCGTCGACCGTTAAATTGGGGTCAATATCTGTTGACACAATGGGTCCAAAATCAACATTTGTCACCGCCGGCGCGGCACCATTAACATTCGATAAAAAACCGTCATTGCCAAACTCTAAGGTTACAGGCGTCACTAAAGGCGTTTCAGCGGTTCCATCGGGTCTAAACCCAACATCATCAATATAGACATAAGCTTCCCAGGTATTATTGACCGGATCTGAATAGACATAGTAGGTCGATAATGTATGCGCATTCCCTTGCGAATCATAAATTGGCGCTGAAGTCGTAGAATTGAAAGAATTTGGATCATTAGGATCAAACGGTACAACTGTCGGACTCAATTCATCTGAATTTAAGTTTAACTGGGCATTCACTTTACTGGTCGCATTAGGTAGCCCTTGCGATGTATCAATTTGCAGCGGTTCAAAGACCCCTTGACTAAACCCTTCTTCCAAAGTTTTACCATTCGGTGCAAAGGCTAATAAATACTGGCTGTCATCATTCACGACAAAACCATCCCGATTTAATTGAAAAGCACCAGCTCGAGTGTATTCATTCGGCCTGGTTGCATCCACACTATTCGCCACAGAAAAGAAGCCGTTACCATTTAGAGCGACATCCAGGCTGTTTTCAGTAAATTCTAAAACGCCTTGACTAAACTGTTGTGACACATCGGTTACTCTTACACCGGAACCTGTTTGGGTAGTACTAACACCGCCAACACTGTTGGCATAAACATCCGCAAACTCAGCCCGAGATCGTTTAAAACCAACCGTATTGGCATTGGCAATGTTATTGCCAGTCGTTTTTAAATCCGCAGATGCCGCACTCAACCCACTTAATGCTGTTGCAAACCCCATTTTTTTCTCCCGTAATTATTGTTGTTTAAAATATTTGTTTAATATCATTAAATTTGACATCGCCTAAACCTATCAACGACACGCTGACATCTTTTTGATCCTTCGCCATCGTTACGCTTTCAACTTGCGCTGAAGTATAGGTTTCCAGCGCTTTATTATTATCATCAATGACGGCTTCTGTCTGGATCTTATATTTACCCGGATTGGCCAAACTGCCATCTTCTAAAAAACCATCCCAGGCAAATGTCACTTCACCCGCTTGTTGATTGGAGATTGGAATTTTTTTAACAAGGGCGCCATTGCTGTCCATGATATTCACGGTGACATGACTGGCTCCGGTCGGTAATTCAAAAGAACCGGCAATTTCTCCTCCGGCGGCCAAAGTTGCCTCATCACTCGATACTTTTACCTGGCGACCGACTAAACCAGCCGCCTGTAAGGCTTGCTCTGAGCTAACCGAGGAAGCAAATTCACTAAATGATTTTTGCAAGTCGGCAATACCGGAAACCGTTCCGAACTGTGCCATTTGTGTCAAAAATTCGGTATTTTCCATAGGTTTCAATGGATTTTGATTGGTCAGCTGGGTGGTCATCAATTTCAAAAAAGTGTCTTGTCCTAACTCTTTTTTCTGTGGTGTTTTAGGTTCTTCAACTTTCAACCCTAAATCTTTAAACGTATCAATGCTATCGATTGCCATAATTTAACCTATTGTTATTGACCCATTTTTAACGTCTGTAATATCAACTGTTTGGCCGTATTAAACACTTCCACATTGTTTTGATAAGACCGAGAAGCCGACATCATATTAGCCATCTCTTCAACCGTATTAACATTGGGTTTAAAAATATAACCTTCTTCATTTGCCATTGGATGGTTTGGTTCATATTCCATGACCGGCGGCGCTTTACTTTCAACCACGCCTTTTACCGTCACGCTCGAGGCAGCATTATTGCTATCCATCACATTCTTTAATTCAGCGGCAAAAACCGGCTGTCTTGAGCGATAGGTTTCATCGATACTGCTACTGACGCTATTGGCATTGGAAAGATTACTGGCGGTCAGGTTTAGTCTGAGCGATTGCGCATTCATACCACTCCCAGCGATGTCGAACACTTTAAAATTAGACATATTTATTGACCTTTCAACGCTGACATCAAGCCTGACAACTTACCGTTGAGAAACTGCAAACCCGCCTGATATTGGAGTGAATTTTCACTATACTTGGCTTGTTCGATATGCGCTTCCACCGTATTACCATCTAATGAAGGATGCATTGGATTGCGGTATTTTAATTCTCCGCTCATCACAAACTTCGGATCTTTAATATGACCGGCATGAGTCTGCTCCAGCTTTACTGATGATGAAAACTGGGTGTTTTTAAGTATCGCCTTAAACTCAAGATCTTTTGCTTTATAGCCAGGCGTATCTGCATTAGCCAGATTGGCAGCTAATAACTCGCCGCGTTTTTCACGTAGTGCCAAAGCTTGAGGGTGAATACCCAGGGCTTTATCAAAACTGATCGTCATAAAATCGCCTCAAAAATCTAATTACAGTGAATAAAGCAGTTCCTATGCCAACGCTTAAACACTTATCTCAAAGGTGTGAACCAGTTCTGATTAATGAATATCAGGGGATAGCTAAGTACTTATTTTTTTTGAACTTGAGGGGAGATTTGAAATTATTCAGATAAACAGGCACGGGGCGCTTTTCTAACAAACGGTTAAATCTATCCAATAGAACGACGATAATATTTTGACGGTCGGCAAATATTGCCGGCTTCTACTATTTAGAATACTATTTAGGGTCAGAGTACTATTAATACCCTCTATTGATATCCTTTTTCGGTCGTCCAGCCTTTCTAGATGTAATGCGTCTGCCTGTTAATGCTTCTATCTCTGCTGTAAATCGTTCATTTCCTAACGCAAGCCCTTTATTGCAGATATTGCTCGCTCTGTATCAAACTGGATTTAAATCGACCTTTCCAAAGCGTTCCACTATGCTGATAAGTGTAGTTGGACGAAGCTGCTATCGCGGAGAAAAAGAGCAGGCCTCGTCGCTGAAAAAGCTAACTTGCTTGTAGTATTGTTTCTGTTAACCCCAATCTCTTGTACATAAAATGAGGTTTAAGGAGCGTGGTTCTCTCTCCTTCTGCGTTGCTTCGATAGCTCGACCACCAATAATCGGTGGGGTGCGCACCATTTTCGCACGCACTGGATTAAGCTCTATATATCGTTGGCATTGAAGAAAATAATTGTCCTCCTGTTATTGCCTCGCTGGATAATATGTGCAAGGGGATATTCGGAACAACTAAACGAGCTCGACGCGACATTAGTCAATGACGAGTGATGATAACAGACAGTATAATAGCTTATTTTATCGTGGTCTGTCCCTTTCATGACCTCGTACCTGTCGCCCTGCCTGTAGCCAGCTAATGAATATTAGCATCGGATAAGGTAATCCTGTAAGCTACACGCCCCGCCTGCCAAAAATGGAATCAGGCTCCTAATCCAAGAGATCACATCGTATGAGTTTTGCCTCCCTGGGCTTATCTGCCCCTATTCTTGAAGCAGTTGCCGAAGAAGGCTACTCAACCCCTACACCAATACAGGAACAAGCAATACCGGTGGTACTCGGAGGCAAGGACTTAATGGCGGCCGCCCAGACGGGTACGGGTAAAACAGCCGGCTTCACGCTCCCCATATTGCAAATGCTTTCAACAGGGCAACGTTCTCATAGTAATCAGGTACGCGCTTTGGTACTAACACCGACTCGTGAATTGGCTGCACAAGTTGGCAATAGTGTGACCACTTATGGAAAAAAATTGCCTTTAAGCTCAACCGTGGTATTTGGCGGGGTAAAAATAAACCCACAGATGATGAAATTACGTGGAGGCGTTGATGTGCTAGTCGCAACACCAGGTCGTTTGTTGGATTTATACCAACAAAATGCGGTGAAGTTTAAGCAATTAGAAGTGCTCGTGCTGGATGAGGCCGATCGTATGTTGGACATGGGATTTATCCACGATATTCGAAAAATATTGGCACTCTTACCCAAACAACGCCAAACTTTGATGTTCTCTGCAACTTTTTCTCAAGAAATCCGCAAGCTCGCCAAAGGTTTGTTTAACAACCCGGTTGAGATTTCGGTCAGTCCTCGTAATACCACTGTAGCATCCGTTGAGCAATGGATCTGTCCTGTCGATAAGAAACAGAAGTCCACTTTGCTGGCACAATTGATTCACGATGAACATTGGCAACAGGTATTGGTGTTTACCAGAACAAAACACGGTGCCAACAAATTAACCCGTCAGTTAGAGGCTGCAAAGATTAAAGCAACGGCGATTCATGGCAATAAAAGTCAGAGCGTTCGAACTAAAGCGCTGGCTGACTTTAAAGGTTACGCAATTCAGGTTTTGGTCGCAACCGATATTGCTGCACGAGGATTAGATATCGATCAATTACCGCAAGTCGTTAATTTTGATTTACCTAATGTGCCTGAAGACTATGTCCATCGCATCGGCCGCACTGGTAGAGCAGGTGCAACGGGTCAGGCTATTTCGTTAGTGAGTGCTGATGAGTTTAAACAACTATCCGATATCGAACGACTGATTGGTCAGGTGTTGACCCGTAAGGTAATAGATGGGTTTGAACCGATCAACGATGTTCCAGAATCACGTTTGGACCGGCGCCCCAATAAACCAAAAAAAGCCAAAAAACCCAGATCCGAACACAAAGATGGACAGAGGCCAACCAAGACTCAAAGCCATAAAAGCAAAAACCAAAAATCCAGTGATAAATATAAGCAACGGAACGCAAGCTCAAACCAGAGGAAAAGTGAGCCAGCCAAGAAAACCAGACGAGTCAAGGAAAGTCAACCCAGGCATGCCAAAAATAGTCAAAAGAACGCCCGTCTTTAGGAGCGAGGATTCAATGCTGAATCATTTATGTTTGTTCTAGAGGTTTTTACATGCTACAAGAGTTCAAAATCCAAGTGCCTTTTATTAAAATCTAGCAATAGAGGCTCTACTAAACTTCAAAAGACAGTTTGCTCCCGAACACAGATGTCCAATCATCTGTAAATTGGCCTACGTCAGAATCGACAGCATGATGGCTGAGCATCGGCCCAATGATTTCAGTAGGCAATGTGATTGCTTGAACACCCAGTTTTAGTACGTTGACTACTTGTTCAGCGTTTTTAAAACTAGCGGGCAAAAGTTTGGTTGATAAATTGTGCTGAACAATCAACTGCTGCAAATCAGCAACCACACCTACCCCGTCAGCACCCATGTTGCAAATTCTGTTGACATAAGGTGCGAGGTAATCCGCGCCACAAAGGGCGGCTAAAAAACCTTGCTGCGCGGTATAAACAGCAGTGGCTAGAACAGGAATGTTCACTGCCTTCATTTGCTTAATGGCAGCACAACCGATTTCCGTAGCAGGTACTTTGATAACGATATCATAAGGTAGTTCTCGAAGACATTTAGCTTCACTCACCATGTCTGCCACGCTAACTACTTGAGTATGAAAGCGAGCGTTGCTACCCAATATTTCAGACAGGTGTGTCAGTAGCTCTTTAACCCCTATATTTGCCTTGGCCAGAAAGTTGGATTGGTAGTCACTCCTTTGATCGGTAAACAAGCATGAAAACGTTCGACAGCATCGATATCAGCAGTGTCCAAATAAAGCTCTAACATGCACAAAGTCCAATGACTAAAATAAAGGATATAGTTTACTACGACTGGTTTGATATGTATCGATCATCGCTTATTCAAATCAATGATAAAAGGACTGGTTGAAATATCCTATAATAGAAATCTACATAATTTAGATAAAATGGACTACTTAAGGACCCACAAAGCATATTTAGAATAAAGCTTGCCCCAAGTTTACTACTCTCAGCAGAGAACCTGATCCATTGCACTATTCATTCGATAATGAGGGTTACCTTTCTATTCTAGAATTATTTAAAAGAGTGCCTTTTTTTAATTTTTGATACTTATCTAAGCCCCAACAGGAGAATTATGCTCTTATTTTCAAAAAAGCAGGACTGGTTTGGTAACATCAGAGGCGATATATTGGCCGGTTTAGTGGTTGCATTGGCGTTAGTGCCAGAAGCAATTGCTTTCTCGATCATAGCCGGTGTTGATCCTAAAGTCGGTCTCTATGCTTCATTTTGTATAGCGGTTATTACCGCTTTTATCGGGGGCAGACCAGGGATGATTTCGGCTGCGACTGGTGCTATGGCATTGTTAATGGTGACACTGGTTAAAGAGCATGGTTTGCAATATTTGTTAGCAGCGACCTTACTAACCGGAGTACTACAGATTGTTGCAGGCTATCTTAAACTCGGTAGTCTGATGAATTTTGTATCGCGCTCGGTAGTCACCGGATTTGTAAATGCGTTAGCGATCTTGATTTTTATGGCGCAGTTACCCGAATTAACCAATGTTACCTGGCATGTCTATGCCATGACTGCGAGTGGACTAGCCATCATCTACCTGTTTCCTTATATTCCCTGGGTAGGGAAATTAGTACCGTCGCCATTGGTTTGTATTCTTGGGCTTACTTGCGCTGCACTTTATTTAAATCTAGATATTAGAACCGTAGGAGATATGGGGGATTTACCGGATACGCTACCCGTTTTTTTATGGCCTGATGTGCCGCTAAACCTTGAAACACTGAAAATCATTCTCCCTTATGCAACGCCACTTGCTGTTGTAGGTTTATTGGAATCACTGATGACGGCTACCATCGTAGATGATTTAACGGATACTGGCAGCGATAAAAACCGTGAGTGTAAAGGTCAAGGTTGGGCCAATATCGGTGCGGGCCTACTGGGCGGGATGGCGGGTTGCGCGATGATTGGTCAATCCGTTATCAATGTCAAATCAGGAGGCCGGGGTCGCCTATCAACTTTGATAGCAGGTACTTTTCTGCTGATCATGGTGGTATTTCTAGGCGACTGGTTGTCTCTCATTCCAATGGCCGCCTTGGTTGCTGTCATGATCATGGTATCAATCGGTACTTTTAGTTGGGATTCCATACGCAATATCAAACAATATCCGTTATCTACCAACGTTGTCATGATAGTCACTGTTATCGTAGTGGTATCAACCCATAACCTTGCCTATGGCGTATTTGTCGGCGTTCTCCTGGCATCATTGTTTTTTGCAGATAAAATCAGTCACTTTATGTATGTTGACTCCGAACTGGATCAAACCACTACTACCCGAACTTACGTGGTAATAGGCCAAGTATTTTTTCATTCAGCTGAAAAATTTACTGCGTCCTTCGATTTTAAAGAAGCCTTAGAAAAGGTGGTGATTGATGTACACCGAGCCCACTTTTGGGATATAACGTCTGTCACTGCACTTGATAAAGTCGTTATTAAATTTAGACGAGAAGGCGCGGATGTTGAATTAATAGGCTTAAATGAAGCCAGTTCTACTATCATAGACCGTTTTGGTATCCATGATAAACCTGAAGAAATAGAAAAAGTAATGGGGGGACACTAATGGACAACAATCAATCAATGATACTAGCGTGTATTGACGGGTCAAATATTAGCGAGGCAGTTTGCGATTACGCAGCCTGGGTGGCAAAGCGAGTTTCTATCCCATTAAAACTTTTACACACTATCGAACATCCTGACACCGCTGATTCAGCTGATTTTTCCGGCAGTATCGGCTTGGGAAGCCAAGAACATTTGTTGGAGGAATTGACTGCCCTTGAACAACAACGCAGTAAGTTGCTACTAAAAAAAGGGAAATTTATGCTTGATGCAGCAAAAGAACGTGTTGCTCTGGCGGGTGTCTCAAATATCATTACGAATCAAAGGCACGGTAGCCTAACCGAATCTTTAATTGATTTAGAAAATAAAATTGATTTGTTAGTGTTGGGCGTTCGAGGTCAGGCCCATGAAAATCATTCTGGCCAGATAGGCAATCAATTGGAATCAGTCATTCGTTCATTGCATCGCCCCATTCTGGTGGTCAATGGCCCATTTGTTAAACCACAACGAGTCATGTTGGCCTATGATGGCGGTAAAGCAGCGGAAAAAGCAGTTGAGATGGTTGCTGCCAGTCCTCTGTACAAGGGTTTAGTGTGTCATTTAGTGTGCGTGAACAAAAATGAAAGCACCGCTCAAGAACTGCTTGCAGCTGCCTCGAAAAAAATACTTCGGGGAGGTGGTATTGAATTAATCACCCAAAAATTGACTGGTAAAGCAGACCACGCCCTCTGTGAGTATCAAGACACTCATGATATTGATATGACTGTGATGGGTGCATATAGCCATTCCCGTCTGCATGATATGGTTCTCGGCAGTTTCACGGCAAAGATGTTAAATAATAGTTGTAAACCACTGCTGCTACTGAGATAAATTTGTAAGCCATAAATTCCTCTGAAAAGACTTATGACTGCAGTAAAAATACCGTTGCCAGCCCCAGAAAACTTACAAAACCGATCACGTCAGTGACCGTTGTCAAAATGACGGCACCCGACAATGCGGGATCTATGCCGAGCTTATTTAGCAGGAGCGGTATTAAAATTCCTGCGGTCGATGCCACTATCAGGTTAATCGTTATCGCAACACTAATCACCACGGCTATGCCAAGATTGTGAAACCATAGCCAGGCTACCAAACCAACGATTGCAGCCCAAAGCGTGCCATTGATGACCCCGATCAATAATTCCTTGCGTGCTAACCAAAACATGTTGGATTGCGAAATTTGATTTAATGCCAAACCACGAATGGTCAAGGTCAAGGTCTGGCTGCCTGCAATGCCTCCCATGCTGGCAACCACTGGCATTAAGACCGCCAACGCCACCATCTTTTCCAGCGTACCTGAAAACCGCCCAATCACCCATGCTGCAAGAAATGCAGTAATCAGATTAATGGCCAACCACACCGTTCGCTTGCTGGCACTGGCGACAATTGGTGCAAACAAATCTTCGTCTTCATTTAAACCGGCGCTACTCAACAGAGCATGATCAGCTTCTTCGCGTAAGATATCGTAAACTTCTTCTACCGTGATACGTCCTAACAACTTATCCTCATGCACCACGGCTGCAGAAACCAGTGAATAACGTTCAAACATTTGACCAATTTCGTGCGTCTCAGTAGATGCCGGGATACGATTATCATCGGCTTCCATGATTTCAGATACGCGAATAGCCGGGCTGCTTCCCAAGAGCTTTTCTATCGGTAATTTTCCCAAGTAACGGTTTTCATAATCGACTACGAATAAACCATCATAAAAAACCGGCAATGTCAGCGATCGTTTTAAATAACCAAGAACCACATCGACACTCAAATTCGCATGAATAGCAACCAAATCAGGGTCCATTAATCGTCCGGCGGTGTTTTCTTCAAAGGATAAGCTGGTTTCTAATTTGGCTCGCACATCTTCGTCAAGCGAATTTTGAACAGCTCCTTGCAGATCTTCTGACAGATCAACGATAACATCGGCCAAGTCCTCGACATCCATGGCCGTGACAGCTGCTACCACGTCCTCTTTATCCATCGTTTGGATTAAAGAGTCTCTCACTTCATCCTGTACTTCTACCAGCACCTCAGCATTGCGTTCTTCGGGAGTATTTTCCCAAAGAATTGAACGCTCTCTAGGCGGCATTGACTCAAGCAGCTTGGCTAACTCGGCGCTATGCAGATCATAAATCATCTGCTTAAGCGCGCCTTGATCTCCCTGCTCTATGGACTCAAACGCTAATTTTCTTATTTCGTCGGAATTAGGATGAGTGGACGTATCTGGCATTGACTGAATAATCGCTAAAAATTAGGTGAAATGATGTTCTTGTTGGCTGGTATTTATTGTCAAAACGGCATGATGTAAAAACAAAACCCTATTCAGACTACCGATAACGATTGCATAATAGGTAAAGCACATCCAGTTCGGTATGCAATTTAAGAAATTAGCCTTTAGTTGCTTCCCTCTCACTGAGCTTATTTAATCATAAATTTAAGAGCCCCTTCTGACAGGTGTCCATCCAAAGCATGCATTTTATAATTTAAGGTGTATTCACCTTGCTCCAGAGCAGGCAATTCTATACGCACTTCACCCAACTGCTTGCCACGCATGATGGCTAACTTTTTGGGTTGGTCTGCATTGCTCATTAAATCAACCCTAGACAATGGTACTTTGATAAGCGCATTAAAAAACAAGGAAACTGTAGCTGATTTATTGGAGGCAATGGATTTTTCATCAAATGTACTTTTAGTGACGATGGCATGAGCAAATACATTTCCGCTTAATAGAAATACTGTCAACAGTAGCAATAACCGTTTGTGTAACTTTGGTTTCATAAATCAGCTTCCTCTTCTCTTAGGAACCGCCATTAAATAACTCTGGTTCCTTAAACATAAAATTTTTCAGGGTTGTCTATTCTATAGTTTTTTGAGTCACCTTTGCACCATTTGAACCTTTTTCTAAGTAGTCACAGTAATTTCTCCAAAGAAAGCATATTTTCAAACTTGCAGCATAAAATTTAGTAGCATGAGTGCTTTCATTTGAACTTATCGCGAATCATTGATGCTACTTCGGCAACTGATATCTCAAACTGCCATCTATGGATTAAGCAGTATTGTTGGTCGGTTTTTAAATTATTTGTTGGTTCCGCTCTACACCTATACTTTTTCGACTCAAAGCTATGGAGTGGTATCTGAATTTTATGCCTATGCAGGTTTTTTTGCCGTTGTTTTAGTGTTAGGGCTGGAAACTGGCTTTTTTCGTTTCCGGCAACGACCCGAATATGCAAGCGATGAAGTTTATGCTAACAGTTTGGGGTTATTGATCCTCGTTAACCTAGCATTTTTCTTGTTGATTGTAATCCTGCAGGATAAGTTATCTATTTGGCTCAGTTATCAAAACCATCCTGAGTACATCATTTGGTTTGCAGTAATATTAATGTTAGATGCCATCAGCTCACTGCCTTTTGCCCATCTCCGCGCGGAAAACCAGGCATGGCGTTTCGCTGGCATCAAGCTGACCGAAATAGCTTTAACGATTTTCTTAAACTTGTTTTTTTTAGTAATCTGTCCAAAAATTCAAACGATATGGCCCGAGTCTGGCATTGCCCAGCTGTATGACCCCAAAATTGGTGTTGGTTATATTTTTTTAGCCAATTTGATCGCCAGCCTGGTAAAAATGCTGTTGCTCGCACCTCAATTTCGGGGTGTTCAGCTTGACCTTAATCACCGACTTATCAAACCCATCATGAGGTACTCTCTGCCGATGGTAGTCATCGGTTTTGCCGGTATGGTTAACGAAATGCTGGATAGAGTATTGCTAAAATTTTTATTGCCCTACGATCTATCCACTAATCTCAGCATGCTCGGTATTTATGGCGCTTGCTACAAACTGTCTATCCTTATGACCTTATTTGTACAAGCGTTTCGTTATGCCGGAGAACCGTTTTTTTTCAGCATCGCGAACCAGCAGGACGCAAAACAATCTTATGCGGTGATCATGAAATATTTCGTCATGTTCGGTGTCTTCATTTTCCTCGCTGTCATGCTATATATCGACTTGTTTAAATATTTTATCGGCAAGGAATTCAGAGCCGGACTATCGGTTGTACCCGTTTTGCTATTGGCGAATCTGTTATTGGGTATCTACGTTAATCTGTCGATTTGGTATAAATTAACTGATCGTACAATACTAGGCGCGTGGGTTGCCCTGGCTGGCGCATTGGTAACGTTAATCTTAAACCTTTGGTGGATTCCACGATGGGAATATCAAGGATCGGCTTGGGCAACGTTACTCTGCTATTTGTTTATGGTCTTAGTTTCCTGGTGGTTGGGTCGACGCTATTATCCTGTCTATTACCCTATTGGCCGAATGACTGCTTATTTATTATTAGGTTTATTTTTATACGGTTTGCAGTACTGGCTCACTACCTCTTATTCACTCAATACTTGGCTAATCAGCAGCTTATGTTTATTCAGTTATCTGGCAGTAGCCTATGCTGCCGATATAAAGCCTTTGCTGGCTCAATCGGTTAAACGTTCATCATAAACGGCGCCTTTTAGCTCAAAAAAGTTGCACCAAAACAACATCCAGTTTGGAGTAATCCCGAATTGACTTAGAAAGGCTAAAAACCTATAAACTGATAGCAGCTGGATTCGTCAGAACATCGAAAAAAATGTGGAATGTTTTCCACATGGGGCAATTGATTTTTATAAGTGACAGCCTTCTCTCCTTGGTGTACGGTAGTTTTGCCTGCTGAATTGTCGGCAACAATTAAGCCATCGAATACACTGATTTCTGTCTTCTCGCTATCGACAGCAACCAAAAAAGAGGTGCCGTCATGTGCAGCATTGACAAAAGGCGTATTGACTTTGAGTCCTTTGGAACCCTTACTATTAAAAAAAGCCTTGCCTTTGACCAAATTTATCAAACGAATCAACAAACTGACTTCTGGCTCAAGAAAAATCAGTGTGGTTCGCTGATCCAAAACAACGACCGTTTCGTTAATAAGCTGTATTTCTGCCCGACTCATTCTATCGGTTCTTACCGTATCTCCAGCACAGAGTAAATGATCTTTTTCTAAACTTCGCCATTGACCTGTCGCAGAAAGCCGCTTTTCCACTTGGCCTTCAACGGTCAGTATTTTAGCTAACCAATCTTGACAAGCCTCTTGAGAATTAGCACAGAACGCTATACCACAAAGGATCAGCATTAAAAACAGTTTAATCATTTTTCTCATTTTACGCTTTTCTGTAGCGGAGAGTGTATGAGATTGAGTTTGATCTGCGAAAACAGATACGGTAATTATTTTTTCCAAAATCAATATGCATTATCAGATAAAATTCATCTTTAGCGCGATTTACTCATACCCTAATTAAAAATACAACGAGTGAATACCCACTATGAAACCTTATTGACTTATCAAACTTCATTCACATTATGTTTATACGGTTAGATGAACAATTGACCTCAATAAAAAATATTTCAATCTTAATCTTTCAATCATCTTAATGAGGAGTATCGGTGCCAGCAGCAATAATTGATGGGAAAGCCATTTCTATGGCCATTAGAGAAGAATGGCGACAGCGTGTCGAACAACTGAAAAAAAAGGGCATACTTCCCGGATTAGCAGTCATCATCGTGGGGGAAAACCCGGCGTCCAGAGTGTATGTAAAAAATAAAATCAAAGCCTGTCACGATGTGGGGCTGCATTCCGAACTTATTGAGATGCCTGAAAATGTTAGTGAAGAGCGACTTTTAAAAGGCATTCTTCAACTAAACCAAAATCCAACCATCCATGGCATTTTAGTGCAGTTACCGTTACCTCAACAGATTAATATTGCTAAAGTTCTGGATGCCATTGCGCCTGAAAAAGATGTCGACGGCTTTCATCTTTACAATGTTGGCGGTTTAGTTAGTGGCGCCAGTGTTTTTCCGCCATGTACGCCATTCGGCGTCCTCAAGTTACTAGAGTATTCAAATATTCCAATGGAAGGACAGCATGCTGTGGTGGTAGGACGCAGCAATATTGTCGGTAAACCGATGGCCTTGATGCTACTGCAAAAAAATGCCACGGTAACTGTTTGTACCTCAAAAACTAAAGACTTGAAACAATTTACATCAATCGCTGATATTTTGGTCGTTGCCACCGGCAAACCCAAACTAATCACAGCCGATATGGTAAAACCTGGTGCCGCAGTCATTGATGTCGGCATTAATCGTTTGGAAAACGGTAAACTGGTTGGGGATGTCGATTATGCAGAAGTTAGTGAGGTGGCGGGTCATATCACACCCGTGCCAGGCGGTGTTGGCCCCATGACAATTACTATGCTGGTTGCTAACACAGTAAAAGCAGCAGAACAAATAGGGTAATCATTGCAAACTGTCAAATTTGACTGGTTTACCCCCCGTTATAAAAGTCGACGGTTGCAAAATCTCATTGCAACCGTCTTGACTCAATGGCATTTAATTTGGTGATAGTTTTGCAGCAATTTTCAAAAACGGCGGGACAGAAAACGTTCGGGTCAGGGCTAAAAAAAGCCCAGACCCACCCAGTTTTTCCGTTTAAGCGTGTAGGGTGATCAGGTTTTATTGCCCTCCATCAAGAATTAAGGTGGGCAGAAGAGTGCTGCCCACCCTACCCGACTATCGTATTTGTGTCCAGCCACTTGGACACGACCCCTGAAAATAACCTTTTCTGATATATTTAAACCTCCACCCAAAATTATAGGTTTTTGAGCACTTGACTGCTCCTCCAGCGTTTGCCAGCATGATATCAGACGGTACTGCATCGGCTCGGTCAGTCATTACCACAGCAGTCATTAAGCATGCCATGATGACTCCAAGAATAATCGGTTTATCAGAGATTTGATTTATTGAATTAACAAATACTACTTTATCTTCTACTATTTCTTTGCTTAACATTATCGTCTCCTGTGACCTTAGTAAAGGTAGTGATATCAGATTGATTTAGATAGGTTTTATCTCGTCTCACTGAATACTCGTAGATTATTATATTTTTTTTAAAAATGAAACACTATGAATAAATCCACTAAAAAATTGTTAAGTTGTTCACACTTTCTGGTTTGCAGATCAACACCATTATAATCTTCAACTGCGTTTATCGTTTAAGATAAAATCACTTTCTTTCATTGCATCAATAGGACAATGTGATTTGCCCAAATATCACTCGATCCGGCTGAAATTGAGCCGCTACTGCCTTACCATTCTGAGTGTTGATATCTTCAAATTTAAACTTTTTATTGAGCAGGTTTTTTACCCCGAAAGACGCGATACCCCAACGGTTAGGTAACCGATAACCGATAGCTGCGTCGATAATCCAGAAATGGTCATTTCCCGGCTGGGGAGAATCAATTACATCACTTAGGTATTTCACATTCTGTTCGACAAAGGTAGCTCCCAGCTTGCCAAAAAAACCACCCGGATGAAAATAGTTGAGCGTTATCGGTAAACGATGGGTATTAATTTTAACGGGCTGTTGAGGCTCATCTTTAACTGGATTATGTTTGATCCTCTCATAGCTGTAAGCTGCTTTAAATGCAACCGACGGGATAGGTGTCCACAAAAAATAAGTCCTGAATAACTGTTCCCGATCTGTGAATTCCACCTTTAAGATTTCATCGGAAAGGCGAACAGGATAATCGATTTCCCTCAACGAGGCTTCGAGTCCCGCAAACATAGATGGGTTATATTGATGATCGATTGCGAGACCATAGCGTTTGGTTTTGGCACCGTTAAAATCGTCAAAAAACTGGTTAAAACTAGCCACTTGCGTTGGCTCAAGAGTTTGATTAGACGACAATGCCCGCTTCACCGATTGAAATGCAGCGGCTCTAATGAGAGTGGATGGCAGGATCTGCCAGTTGATACCGAACTTGGGGTTTATCTGGTTACGTTGGAAACCCATTGTTTGATAGGCGTCCATACTCAAACCGAACGTTGCCATCAAGTTTTGCCAAGGTTTTACATATGCATATACATAACCGTTACTCTGGCTCTCATCCTGGTTTAATGGCTGACCTTCAAAGCCTCCTACAATATTTATATCTCCAAATTCTTCAGGATTGTTGAGGTCTGGAAAAATTTGATTTGAGGCTCTAAGAAACTTTGCTTCGCCATAACTGTGATAATGCCCACCGCCAACAATGATATTGATATTATCTGAGTCAAACAGGTACTGGCCCTCTGCCGTGTAGCTTTGATCGATAACAATAGAATCTTTTTGTCGTTGGTCAGCGTCGTTGTAAATCACTGAAGCCAGCAAGTGATTGTTTTTAATGGGCTCGTAATGAAGTCCCAACCGACCAAAGTAAGTCCGCGAATGAGTCCGTTCATCTGTATCTTCAACCGGTTGAAAGTGTATAGCCAAATCGCCACTTTCAAATTCATTGTATCTGCCTTCGACTTGAGCGCTGAAATTCGGTGTAAATTGATATTGCATAAAACCTGAATAAATATTTTGTTCCAGATCATTATTGGGTCTAAAACCATCGGTTTCGTAGTGATATTGGCCCAGGCTGTAGGATAAGTTATTCTTTAAACCAGAAACGACAACTTCATCACCATACGTATTATTCCCAGCCACAATGCCTGAGGCTTGAAGCGCTAAGCGGTTTTTTGCGAACAAAGGATTAAATTCGTTAAACGAGGGAATAGACGGTCCGAGACCATCCAGAATAAGAAGGTTACTTTCTGCCAGGCGTGGTTGAATGGGTGTAACATTTGCCGGCTGTAATAATTGCGACTGTAACAGCTCACTGACCCGGGCGGTTTCATGACGTCTTAATGAAGCATAATTATCGGCCAATAAACGATGTGCAGAATAGTTGCTGGGAGCTGTATTGACCGATTTCCAACCTTCCACCAAACCGCGCTGCTGAAAACCCAGATCATTATAGATTCGCCCCAAACTGGCGCTGCGAGCAGCCAGGTCATCATCCAGTAGCAGATTAGACCGGTAAACTGCTCGATTATCATTCAACTCGATCGCTTTTTGCATATCGTGCAACGCCTCAACCGGCCGGTTGGTGGTTTGCTTAAGAATGGCATCGTAAAACCAGGGTGTCGGATCTTTGGAATCTTGCTCTTTACCAATGGCTAATTCAGTCGTGGCGTAATCGGTATTTTTCAACTCGTAATAAGCTTTACCCAGATAACTTCGTAGCACAGCGTTATTTGGATCAAGGCTGACAGCAGCTTCCATATCTCGTGTTCCAGCCTCAACCTTGCCTTGACGAATCTTAGCTAACCCCAAACCGAGTCGAGCCAATGGGTCGTTAGCATCCAGTTCTATGGCGTGCTCAAACGCTTGTTGAGCATCTTCGATACCAGCCTGAGCCAAGGCAGCAAAACCAAGAATGATTTGAGTACGAGCTAGTAACGGGTTGAGTGTTTGGGCTTTTTGAGCAGACACTAAAGCCGTATCGTGATCGCCCGTGGAAAGTTGTAACTCGGCTATTCGAGCCCAGGCTAAGGCATGATCCGGTTTCTGCCGGACAGCTTGTTCCATGGTTTGCAGCGCTTCTTCTAGTTGGAATTTCGCTTGCAGGGCATACGATAAAGCAATCTTAGCAGCTACCGATTTTGGATCTTGCTTGACTGCGTGAGAAGCTAATCCGAGCGCCTGGTCTGATCGATTTTTGGCGATAGCGACTATGGCTTCCAATGATAGCGATTTCGCATTGTCAGGTGATAGTACTTTAGCTTGATCAATGGCTACCTGAGCTTCATCAACTCTGCCCATATTAAGAAGAGCGGCCGCTTGTTGGTTGAAAGCATCAGCGGCCCCGGTATCCGATGGCTCTTTTTCAGTGGCCTGTTCCTCCAGAATAAGTGGATAATAAAGCAACCATTGCACAGCATCTTCCGGACTTATCTTGATTGGTTTGACTTGGGGGGCTTGGCCTTTTAAAGCAATCGCTTGCTGTCCTTTATTTACCATGACCCGACCGAATGCGTTATCGGCAGCCACTTGGCCATCAAGCACCATGACCGAGGCCCGATCCGACTCAACTGCTACCATGAATTCCGTCCCTTGATGGGCCGCGTTGATAAAAGGTGTATTGACTTTCAGGTGATGAGGTTCGCGACTGCGCAAGAAAATTTTCCCGCTCAGCAAATCAATTAACCAATCGTAAAAACTTTGACCTTCCTGCCTGGAAAGAAGCAGCGTGGTATTCTCATCGAGCCTTACAATCGTTTGATTAATAATTTCTATGGTTGCTCGACTATTTTTCTGAGTACGAATTGATTCGTCAGCGCATAAAGGGGAATCTTGATCAACTTTCGTCCAACTATGCTCCTCGGCACTCTTTTTTTCGACCACACCCTGAACCGATAAAACGGTAGCAAATTTATCTACGCATTCAGGATCTGCTGCTAACCTCATGGGAAACCAGATCAAGATAAAGATAGAAGCTAATCCAAGAAAGTGCATAGTATTCTTAAGTTTCAACAATCGTAGAGTCAAACATAATGTCTAGCTCTACTTGTCAATTCAACAGAGGGTTATCCTATTCACTTGGTTAGATGACTCTGTGCCAAGGAATGGCTATTGTGAATGCTTATTAAACCAACATAAAACCAAGTTACCCGCTGGTTAATTAATTGTTTTATTGAGCAAACTTCGGGTGGATTATAAGTGAAAAGCAGACTAACAAGATAACTTTTTTGCCACCAACAATTAACCTAGTGTGCCAAATTTATCTCAGAAGTTGACGGATAAGATTCAAACCATTTATCCTTTGGAGCGAGGATTCAATAATATGCACATTAGACGCAGGATTTTTGTCTGATTTAGGCAGAAGTTTGTTATCCCTACAGAAACAGGACACCAGATATAACGATATTCTTGCTTAAATTCATCTATCCAGTCAAAATTCCGGCTATCCCTGCCGGAATGACGATGATAAAACTTTAAATCATATTTCCTTTTAAACAAGTTTAACAAGGTACCCAAAAACAACCCCAGGGTCCCCACACCCGACACCAGTTGCCAGAGCTGGAAGCTGAAACAGCTTTACCATCGCGATAAACGGCTATATCCAAATGTGGTTTTGCAAGCTTGTCCATCTCAAAAGGTTCAGGGTGACTGTACGGCGGATCATATTTTGAAAAAATGGTTTCTTTACCTTTGCTATCTGCGCAAATTAAAAATTCCAAATCAATTCCTTCTTCTTTAAAAGCTCTTAAAAGTTTTTCAGGTATTTTTTTTGGTGCGTGTTTATTACTTTCATCTGCCATTTTCAGTCTCCTACTTATCTGGTTGAACAAAAGAGACTCTATTATGGGAGAATTAGCGGCAACCTATAAGGTAATTTTTCACAGTAGAAATGGGTAAAAATACATAGCTTTTTACCTACCAGCGTGGTGTTCAAATTTAGATGAATAAAGCGGTAACCACTAAAAATTGAGCGTAAAACGAGCCATAAAGGTAATTTCAGGGACAAAGACGGGGTTATTCGGCTCTTGAGATTGTAGATTTAAATCTTGAAAATTAAACCGCTTATTAAATAAGTTTTTTACTTCAAATCGGATGACGCCATATCTTCGGGGCAAGCGATAACCTATTTCGGCATCTGTAATAAATGCATTATCATCGTTACGTACCTGCGTAGGTACGTCAAATTGCAGCTTCTGGTTGACAAAGCTGGTTCGAACCTTAACAAATAAGCCATTAGGATTGAAGTAATGCAACGCTAATGGTATCGTCGCCATTTCAACCCGACTAGGAAGCCCTGGTTGTTGCTCGGTAAAGCGATGGCGCACTATTTCATAACTGGGTTCTGTACTGATAGACCAATTATCATGAGGGGTCCAATAGAGGTAAAGCTTGTATAGGTTTTCCTGGCCTTTTTCAAAAGTAGCTACCCCTGTTTGTGCATCAGTAATCGGTACACTGAGATTTCGACGAGATATTTCAATGCCCCCCAGCACGTTTTTATGTAAATGGCTATCAATCCCAAAACCATAACGCTCCGAGCGCGTTAAATCAACATCGTCAAATTGTTGGGCAAAACCGGCCACTTGTGTCGGCTCCAGGTTTTGTTCCGCTATAAATACTCTTTTCACGGTTTGCAAATACGCCCAACGAAACGTAGTCGATTCTGTCACTTTCCACTGCAAACCCCCTTTGGGATTAAACCGGCTGATATCAATGGGGCCTTGGCTGGCATCGTCATAACTGACTCCGGCTGTCCAGGTTAAACCATGAGGCCAGGTTAGGTAGGAATAAAGATAGCCGGCATTATGATCAACATCCCGGGCAGGAAAAAAATCACAGCTGGGTAATTGCGGAACACAAGGGGTACCTGCAACTTGTGTGTAATCCTGTGAAATGCGCAGGTCTACGCCAACATGCGAACTGCCAAAACCTGCAATCGCTTTGGCATGATCCCATTGATAAATAAATTGTCCTTGAATATCGAATCCTTCCTCTTCTCCAACCTGATCATTAATGAGATTTCCGATGGGAGGAGTATCTGGGCCAGGTGATATAGGCAAAAAATTACGAACGAAACGATCACCTTTCTGATAAGAGCCAGCGAGTAGGAAGTCTGCTTGCTGGGTTGGAGCATAGTGCAAACCGACGCGAACCTTATCTTGATTTGTCGTCCTAAAGTCCTGCGTAGAAAAACGAGTAGGGTCGAAATTTAATTGAAGGTCGCCTTGCTCGCTTTCGCGATGTCGATATTCGGTTTGTAACGACAATTTATCAGTGACCGCCACTTGAAAAAAGGCGTTGTAAATATCATGCTGCAGAAAGTTGTTTTCTCGAAACCCGTCTGTTTCGTAATGATATTGACCGAGACTAAAAGAAAACTTGTCTTTTAATCCGGACAAGATGACTTCATCCCCCCATTGATCATTGTTACCCAATGTACCCGAAGCTTGCAACGCCAATCGATTACGCATAAAAAGCGGGTTATACTCATTAAAAGAACTATTGGAAGGCCCGGTTCCATCCAGGATCAATAAATTGCTTTCTGCCAATCGAGGTTGTACTGGGGTCAGGTTGATAGGCTGTAATAATTGCGATTGCAATAGTTCACTGGTTCGAGTAATTTCATGGCGCGTTCGGGAACCATAGTTATCGGCCAAAAGTCGATGCGCCGAATAGTTACTAGGATCGGTGTTAAGCGATGTCCAACCTTCATATAAGCCGCGCTGCTGAAACCCTAAATCATTATAAATGCGTCCCAAGGTAGCGCTGCGCGCAGCCAAGTCTTGATCCAACAGCAAACTGGAACGGTACACCGCCCGATTATCATTTAACGTGATCGCTTGCTGCATATCGTGCAATGCTTCGACCGGTCGATTAGTCGTTTGTTTGAGAATAGCGTCATAGAACCAGGGAGTAGGATCTTTGGGGTCATTTTCTTTGGCAATAGTTAGCTCAGTTGTGGCGTAGCTGGTGTTTTTTAACTCATAATAGGCCTTACCCAGATAGCTCCTTATGACAGCGTTATCAGGATCCAAACTCACAGCAGCCTCCATGTCCCGGGTGCCTGCTTCAATATCACCTTGCCGGACTTTAGCTAGTCCTAAACCTAACCGAGCCAGTGGATCAGCAGAATCTATCTGTATCGCTTGCTCGAAAGCATGCTGAGCAGCCGTCGTATCGATGTTTGCCAGATCAGCGAAACCTAAGACAACTTGAGTTCTAGAGAGTGCTGGATTGAGTTGTTCAGCTTTCTTTGCAGATTCCAAGGCGTTGTCTTGATCGCCCACTGATAACTGCAATTCCGCCAACCTAGACCAGGCTAAAGCATTGCTTGGATTTTGCCGAACAGATCGCTCCATCGTTAGCAGCGCTTGTTCAAGCTTGAATTGAGCTTGTAACGAATACGAAAGTGCAAGTGCAGCTGTTACCGACTGAGGATCTTGCTTTACTGCCTGAGACGCTAGATTAAACGCCTGATCCGCACGATTCTTGGCAACGGCTATCACAGCTTCTAAAGCCACAGAAGAAGCATTGTCTGGTGACAAGGACTTGGCTTGATCGATTGCTGCTTGCGCTTCATTAACCCGCCCCACATTTAAAAACTGTGCAGCTTGCCGGTTGAAATGTTCTGTTGAGCCAGAATCCAATGACCTTCCTCCAGCGGTATTGTTGTCAAGAACCGGTGGATAATAAAGAGTCCATTGCACGGCATCTTCAGGACTAATTTTGATGGAACTTATTTGCGGGGCTTGATCCTTCAATGCAATGGCTTGCTGTCCTTTTTTAGCAATAACTTTACCCAAGGAATTGTCCGCTGAAACCTTGCCATCAAAGACCAGAATTGTCGCTTTATCCGGCTCTACAGCTACCATGAACTCAGTACCTTTATGGGCAGCATTAACAAAAGGCGTGTGTATTTTGAGCTGGTGCGGTTTACGGCTTCGAAAGAAAGCTTTACCCGTGAACAACTCGACTAACCAGCCATAAAAACTGTCATCTTCCTGTTTGGCAAAAAGCAATGTGGTATTTTGATCCAGCGAGACAACCGTTTGATTAACAAAATCAATCGTTGCTCGGCTGTTCTTAAGCGTTTTCAGCGAATCACTTGAACACAACTCTGTCCCTGGCTTAACTGACTTCCAGTCAGTTTCATCCATATCTTTTTTTTCTACAACTCCCTGGACAGAAATAACTGTAGCAAATTTTTCTAAACATGCTGATTCTGCTGCTAACCGAAGGGGCAAGCAAACCAGTATTATTATTGGAACCCAACCAAGCTTTCGCATTTTTTCCCCTTTGTTAAACCAGTCCGTTAGACGCTGGTTCATATAATAATTTATAAAAAAGCGAACTCTGGTTGGATTATAAAGGAAAAACGTATTGATTGGATTTTTCTAATCAATAACGTCACGTAATACAACTAAAACGGACTGTAACACTAAGGTTACGTCTACTTTTCTGATTGGCTGCAGCCAGTCTCCCTTTCACACCTGATGCCAGAAAAGGTATTCATATATTAAGTCGAGTTGACAATAGTTAGGGTTGATTTTGAATTAACCTAATATGTAACACGATGGGTCAACGGTTTAAGAACTTGGTTGCATTTCTGCCACCCTTAGTTTTATTGTGTCTGTTCAGATTACGGCTTGTTTTTGTGAGAACCAGAAAAAAGCGCATAGTTTATAGATACTGATGGGCACTTTTGACATAATCATCGCGAAAAAAAGCCGTGAGCTGAATAGCGACTAATTATTTATCTTGTTTTTTACTTCAGCTTCAATAGCCTCGGTCACTTCAAAATTTAAGCCTTCCCTTTGCTCCATCTTGACTGAAAAAGTTTCTAACAGCATTCCTGGCGTCATGTCTAAAACAATCACCAAAGGAATTTCCACCATACCGGTTGCCGGATCGTAGGTTGCCCTTAATTCGTCAGAATCTGATGTCCCCTCTTCGTCAGCAATAGCTTCTGTAACTTCAAAATTTAATCCTTCGGTCTGCTGCATTCTGACTGAAAACTCTTCATTCTGACCAATAATAATGACTTCAGGTATTTCAACAATACCCGTCTCCGGATCATAGGTCGATTCATTCTCTGCTGCAGCTGACGCGGCAAAAAAACAAGCCATCAGTGAAAGTACAATTTTCCTCATAGTAAGCCCTCTAAAGATAAAAACTACCTGTTATTTTCCTAATGACAAGCAATGATATTTTTTATTTTTCTATACTATATCAAGATATGACAGAACGAATCTAATGTGTTTTCGATTTATTTTTTCCTCGTGTAGGCTAGCTCTAGGTTAGATGCAATATTACTGAGCATTACCCGAAAAGGGTTGAGTTGGGTTTGCTTAGTCAACAGTCTAGCTGTAACAGAAAGACCTTTAGGACGTTGATAAATATGATCGAATTATACGACTGAAATAAAAGATCGGAATCGAAGACTAAGAAGAGTTTTTTTATGCAACTGTTATTAGCGCCCAAGGACCGCCAAATCTTGACGGCTCTTGGGCTAAGGTTTGACTAATCGCCTACTTGAGTGGCTTTACCTTTTTTGTATTTGAAAACATTGATATCTTGATAACTTTCTCCACCATTGTTTTCACAAACCATATGGGCATGAGCACCAATTTCGCTGGTTTTTGAAGAAATAATGGCATACCCTTCGAACGGTACAGAGCTATCACGGACGTCATTAATAATAAAGGGGCGAACAACATTGGTCGTTGCAACTTCACCCGTTTCACCTGACTGCAGTGACAATTTTGCGATACCACGCTTCAAGAAGCTAAAACCGGTAAAAAATTCCACTTCAACAGAGTGTTTATGTCCTGAAAAATTGGTTAAAGAAATAACCGTTTCGCAACGTTCAAGGCCACCCACAGCATAAGCAGTTCTCATTTGCACAGGTAACGTAGTAGCAATGAACCCGATTTCGTGTAACGCTTGAACTTGCTGTGCAACTGGCAAGTTACCCGAAGTTATTTGCAGGACTTCAGCAGGGATCTTGACTTCAGAACCACTACCGTCATTGGCAGAAGCCACTTGGGTCATCAATAAAGAAAAAAACGCGATAAAAGCAGTAAAAAGTTTCATAACTATATATCCTTGACAATAAATTTTGTCTTTGAGTGATAAAAAATGAACGAGTGTCAACAACCAAAATTGGCGTTTCAACACTCGAAGAAAAGGATATCGATTCTGCCAAGAAATGAATGTTAAGGATGTCGCGTTAAAAGTGCGAAACTTTCTATAGATTTTGGATTTAGAACCCATACAAGCGAGGCAATCGGGTTTAAAAAAAAGTTAATATATTATTTTGATAAGGGCTGAATTCAGGAGATATTAAGAACGTGCACGAAATAACTACGACAACTAACTTATCTTTTAGTCCGTCTTCGGTGTTGTAGCAACAGTTTCTACAACACCGAAGACGGACTAAAAGACAAGTCAAGTTGCGGATATTCTTAAATCCTCGCTCCTTAGTGCCTGGTCTCGGCAGAATAGTTTAGGGGTAGGTCAGGTTTAAGTCGATGATAAATCAAACGAAATTACAGCGATATCTAGTTTCTTTATCAAAAAGTACCGCATCAATACAAATGCTTGCCATGGGTATCGCTATAATTTAATTGAAGGGATGAAATAGGGAGCCCTCGTGAGCTCCCGAATGAGAAATGGTTAGGCAACAGCCACTTCGATTTTTTTAGGTTTTACAGCTTCGCGTTTCGGAATCGATATCCTCAATACGCCATCTGTTATTTTAGCTGAAACGGCACCGGAATCTGCTGTGTCAGGTAGGCCAAAACGTCGATAAAAAGATCCATTAACCCGCTCTACTCGACGGTAACCATTATCTTCTGATTTAGCTTCCGTTTCTTTTTCGCCTTTCAAAGTCAATACCCCTTCTTCCATGCTAACATCAATTTGCTCAGGTTTTACACCTGGAACATCAGCCTCCAACGTAAAAGCATCAGTATCTTCTTTGATGTCGACTGCAGGAATCCATTCGCCGGTGGCAACTGAGCCATCTGCACTGGTTCCTTTGTCTGCTTGATCCAGTTCACTTCTTAACTGGTTTAAAAGACCCCAAGGTTCATATCTGATTAAAGTAGCCATATTGCTCTCCTATAAATCGCTAGCCTGCTTAAAACAAGCTAACATTCTGTTAATTGATTAAGGTTAAACTTGATATAAGGGCAGTGAGAGATTTTTCAAGTTTTTCTTAATAAAAAGTTTATAAAATAGTGTATTGCGCAATGAATGAGCTCACAATGACTTTTAACCTATGAGAAAAATATTTTTTTGGTTCCTAACTCTACTAAATATGAACTTAATATTTTTATGCTGTTTGAGCATAAAGAAAATAAACAAAGAGGTTCAAACCGTTATAATTAATTGTCTGAATCTTTACCAACTAACCTACAATGCCTGACGACCTAAAACTGCCTCCTCATTCCATTCAAGCTGAACAATCAGTACTAGGTGGTTTAATGTTGGATAATCAAACCTGGGATACAATTTCAGACCGGGTGTTTGAAGATGATTTTTATCGCAAAGATCATCGCCTCATTTTTCAAGCGATTAGTTCCTTAGCTGAACACCAAAAACCATTTGATATCATTACTGTTTCTGAAGAATTGGAAAAATCAACCAGCTTAGAAGAAGCAGGAGGACTTGGTTTTCTTGGCACACTGGCCAACGATACGCCAAGTGCAGCCAATATTGCTGCCTATGCCGATATCGTCCGTGATCGTTCTGTGCAAAGACAATTAGTGCATGTCGGCACAGAAATCTCAAGCTCAGTCTTTGAACCTGAAGGCAAAACCACCGCTGAGTTGCTAGAGCACGCTGAAAGCAAGGTTTTTGCTATTGCAGAACAGAAAGATCGAGGTCAAAGTGGATTTCTACCTATTAAGCAACTGCTGCATAAAGCGGTCGATAAAATTGAAACATTATTCGAGCAAGAAGGCTCAATTACCGGCGCGAGCACGGGTTTTTCTGATTTTGATGAAATGACATCGGGCCTTCAGCCTTCCGACCTGATCATTGTAGCGGGTAGGCCTTCGATGGGCAAAACGACTTTCGCCATGAATATGGCAGAAAATGTTGCCATTAAAAACAGTAAACCTGTGGCCGTATTCAGCATGGAAATGCCGGGCGACCAACTAGCCATGAGAATGATGTCATCTCTTGGCCGGATTGATCAACATCGTATTCGTACCGGAAAGTTAGAAGATGACGAATGGCCTAGAATGACTTCTGCTATAAACCTACTGGCCGATACCCAACTTTTTATTGACGATACCCCCGCTTTAACACCGAATGATTTACGTTCCAGATCACGAAGATTAACTCGTGAACACGGTCAACTTGGTCTGATCGTAATAGATTACTTGCAACTAATGGATTCCCCCAGTAGTGGCGAAAATAGAGTGCAACAAATATCCGATATTTCACGCGCATTAAAGGCGCTTGCGAAGGAGCTTAATGTTCCGGTAGTTGCCTTATCTCAGCTCAACCGCAACTTGGAGCAGCGACCCAATAAACGCCCTGTAATGTCTGATTTACGGGACTCAGGCAGCATCGAGCAAGACGCTGATGTTATCGTTTTCATTTATCGGGATGAAGTTTACAACGAAGACAGCCAGGATAAAGGCATGGCTGAAATTATCATCGGCAAGCAAAGAAATGGGCCCATTGGTACGACACGCCTGACTTTTCTGGGTCAATTTACCCGTTTTGAAAATCACGTCGCCAATAGTTATGCAGAAGAATTTTATTGATGCATCCTGCAACGCACGCTTTTGTAGACTTAAACGCACTGGCGCACAATGTATCAGTCGTTAAGCAGAATGCACCCACGTCCAAAATCATGGCGGTCATCAAAGCGAATGCTTATGGTCATGGCCTGTTAACAATTGCACAGCACCTCAATCAGGTAGACGCCTTGGCAGTGGCGCGGGTCGATGAAGGGATAAAATTAAGAGAAAATGGCCTGAACCAACGTATCGTTGTTCTGCAAGGCTTTATTTCTGCGGACGAACTCACTTTGATCGATCGCTATCAGTTAGAACCGGTCATTCATTCTAATACACAAGTTGATGCGCTCTTGGATTATGCCAATAAAATCAAACATCTTTTTTCTGTGTGGTTGAAAATTGACACCGGCATGAATCGCTTAGGACTTAGTGAAGATGATTTCCACCTCGCATACCACCGCATCAGTGAATATTTTCAAGACCGGATCAACATTCAATTGATGACCCACTTATCGAATGCAGATAGTCGTCAAGACATCAAGACGAAACAACAAGTCAGCACATTCTTATCAGCAGTTTCTAGTTATGATAACCCTTGCAGTATTGCTAATTCTGCTGCTATTTTAGATTATCATACCGCTATAAAAGAATGGGTTAGACCTGGCTTAATGTTATTTGGTGTATCTCCCTTTCCTGATAAAACCAGTGTTGATTTCAACCTGAAGCCAGTGATGAGCTTTTTTTCAAGACTGATTGCTATCAAAACGATCAAAGAAGGCGAAACAGTTGGCTACGGCAGTCACTGGACAGCACCAAAAACAACGCGTATTGGTATCGCATCGATTGGCTATGGCGATGGTTATCCCAGGCACGCCGAGTACGGCACGCCGATCTGGATTAACGGTCGCCGAGCTCCATTGATCGGCCCAGTTTCTATGGACATGATAACGTTAGATCTGACAGATCATCCTGAAGCTAAGATTGCAGACCAGATCATGTTATGGGGCAAAGATTTACCCATTGAGGAGATTGCGATATTCACAAAAACGATTCCCTACACGTTGCTTTGTGGAATTACACAACGGGTGAAAATTTTTAATCAACAGCAATAAACCTGTACCAAACTATTTGAAATTAACAATGGAGCAAACAAAAAAACCTAAAACTGTTTTCCGCTGTTCTGAATGTGGCTATGCTCATAATAAATGGGCTGGCCAATGTCCGGGTTGTGAGCAATGGAATACCTTGTCTGAAGCCATTGAAAACACTTCAAAATCGGCTCATTCGCGTTTCTCAGGCTATGCAGGCTCTGGCTCGGCAAGTGTCATGATCCCCTTAGCCGAAGTCAGCGCTGAAAATATCCCTCGTTTCTCTAGCGGCATTAGTGAATTAGATAGGGTATTAGGCGGCGGGTTGGTAGCTGGTTCCGCTATATTAATTGGCGGAGACCCCGGCATAGGAAAATCAACATTACTATTACAAGCTATGGTAGCGTTAAGCGCTAATCTCAAAACGCTGTACATTAGCGGTGAAGAATCAATTCAGCAAATTAGTCTGCGCGCCAAACGACTACAGCTCGAAGGTGAGCATTTACAATTGTTCGCAGAAACATCGATCGAAATTATTCTGGAAAAGGCACGAGAGTATCAACCGGAGGTGCTGGTCATCGACTCCATACAAACAGTCTTTTCTGACTTATTACAATCGGCTCCCGGATCAGTCTCACAAGTTAGGGAATGTGCGGCTCAGATAGTACGCTTTGCCAAGCTGACAGCGACAACTGTCTTTTTAGTAGGCCATGTGACCAAAGAAGGCGCCTTAGCAGGCCCCAGAGTTTTAGAGCATATGGTCGATTCGGTCCTTTATTTCGAAGGCGATTCGAGTAACCGTCATCGTGTCATCAGGGCCATAAAAAACCGTTTTGGGGCAGTCAACGAACTCGGCGTTTTTGTCATGACCGATTCAGGTCTAAAAGAAGTCAAAAATCCATCCGCAATTTTTTTATCCCGCCACGACCAGGATGTTTCTGGCAGCGTTGTGATGGTCACTCGAGAAGGCAGTCGACCTATGTTGGTAGAAGTGCAAGCCTTAGTCGATGAAAGTCATTCAACTAATCCAAGACGAGTCACTTTGGGTATGGAACAAAACAGGCTTGCCATGTTATTAGCAGTCCTGCACCGGCATGGCCACCTATCTATGATGAATCAGGACGTATTTATCAATGTGGTGGGAGGCATTAGACTGACTGAAACTGCTGGTGATTTGGCTGTGTTGATGGCTATTCTATCCAGCTTTAAAAACCACACTATTGCAAAAGATTGGATTATTTTTGGTGAAATTGGCTTAGCGGGTGAAGTACGCCCCGTGCAAGGCGGTGAAGAAAGACTTAAAGAAGCCAGTAAACAAGGATTTAAACGGGCCATTATACCAAAAAACAATGCACCGAAAAAAAAAGCCATCCCTAACATACAACTGGTACCTGTTAGCACCCTAAAAGAAGCAATGGATGCCCTATAACTGAAAACTGAAGAAAACTAGTCTAACTTCAGTGGCTCTTGTTCTTTATAGTCAATAAGAGCTGACAAATTTCTTAATAGCAATTGACTGTCACCTAGATTTAGCTCGACCAAACGCCTCAATTGAGAAGCACTATTCAAATCAATACTTTTACATTTAAAGCCAGCCATACTACCTAAACTGTGTGCCGCTTGTAGATGCATTTTTATAAAACTTTGATTGGAAATAGCAATAGAAAGATGGAAACTTCCGCCGCTAGGGCATTCCCAGTTTTCATCAAATTGCAATAAACAGCCTTTGAGTGAAAGATCAATGACTGTGCAATACCAATAGTTTGATTGACCCGTCAGAGTTGCCTGTGCATTGTATAATACACGATCAAACTTTCGATTTTCATGATAAGAATCTTTAGACATTCGAGCACGATCTCAAAGCTTCAACTGATTTTTCATCAGCTTAGACTGTGTTAAATAATAATTAAGATGAAGTATTACCTTTCTAAACCTTTGATAAAAATGAGACTAGATTAAAATTATTTTAAAAACAACTGCATTGATGTTTCGTTGACAACGACACTGTCATTTTCGCCTAACTTTAACACTTTATCGGCCAAGGGAACACCATTGACTTTAATACCATCGCTCTGTTCCAAGCACGAAATATAAAATCCATCTTTTCTTTTGGTAATGACAGCAATCCCGCTACCGGTTTTACCAAATCGTGTCATTGCGTTTTTTAAGGCAATAATTCGGCCGATATTTTTGCCATTCATGATTTGTAAATCGGCTTCAGGAAAAGATGAGTTATCGGTAACTTCACTATTCAGCGCTTTGGCCTCATTTTTAATAGAAAACTCTTCATCCAAAACAGGGACTTCAGTCTCGTTTTTTCTAAAAATGATGGTGTGTTTACCCAAAGATAACTTATAGCCATCGTTAAGCGGGCATTCATCAGATGCTACATCATTGATTAATAGCGGATGTTCAGTGCTTAACCGTTTGACAATACAACTATCTTCATTGATGGTTATGACAGCATGCACCGGTGCAACTGCTAAACTATCAATCTGGATTTCATTAGAATTATCGCTGCCGATTCGAATCGTACCTTGTTCAAAAAGGTAAGAATTTATAGGTTTCTCTTTAAAGAGAACAGTAAAATTTGCCATTTTGGTCTTTTCTTGAGGGTCTAATCATTCATTGAACGAAGTATAGATAACCTGTTTAAAATTTTTTGTGAACCACGTCGTGTTTTACATAACATAATAATACAACCTAAAAAAAAGACTAAACAATGACTTACTAATTAACAATTGTTTACATCGAATAAAATTTCACGAGCTTAACCGTATTTTTATCTACTTCAATTACTTCGACAGGGTAACCGTATAGTTTCATACAAGTTCTGGCTGGGGGAATCATCTCCAAATACTCTATGACTAAACCGTTCAAGGTCTTCGGACCTTCGGTTGGTAATGTCCAGTGGTTAATGCGATTAAGTTCTCTGATGGTAATACTGCCATCAACTAAAAAGCTGCCGTCTGATAGTTTCTTAACATCAGAAGAGCTTGTTGTCATCTCTCCGACAATACCCTCGACCAGATCTTCCATGGTTACCAAACCCAACACATCACCATATTCATCTACAACTATAGCCATCCTAAACATCTGAGTTTTAAAATTTTGCATTTGTATATGTAGCGGGGTCGTCTCAGGAACAAAATAAGGTTTGGCAAGCGCTTCAGAAAATATTTGTTTGGTAAAATTACCTGTATTTATCAACAAAAGTATTTCCCTCATGTGAATCATACCAATCATTTTATCTATACTCTTGTTAAATACCGGCATTCGAGTATGTTTGCTAGCATGAATTTGCTCAATAATTTTTTCCAATGGATCTTCGATATCAATGCCTATGACTTCATTCCGGGGCGTCATAATATCTTCAATAGTTGCCGATTCCAGATCGATAATACTCATCAGCATGCCTTGATATCGTTCTGGAATAAAAGAACCTGTCTCTGACACAATGGCTTTAAATTCATCCTTACTCAAGGTATCGGCATTGCGTTGGGCAACATCGATACCAATATATTTCAAGATTGCATTCGCAATAGCATTGATCACCCAAACCATTGGATAAAATAATTTTGAAAGCGGTAAATAAATCCAGGCTGATGAAAACGCTAACGTTTCTGGTTTAATCGAGGCAAAAGTTTTTGGTGTAACCTCAGAAAAAATCAAGATAACAAATGTCAAAATTCCAGCAGCAATAGGAATAGCAGATTCCCCGCCCAGCTCTATCGCAATAATGGTTACAATCGAAGAAGCCAAAATGTTGACAAAATTATTGCCCAACAATATCAAACCGAGTAGTCGATCTGTTCGCTGTAATAATTTATGGGTAATGATTGCCCCTTTGTGTTTTTGCTTCACTAAATGCTGCAATCGGTAACGATTGAGCGTCATTAATGCCGTTTCTGAACCAGAAAAGAAAGCTGAAAGAAGAATTAAAATTAATAATAAAAAAAATAAAATCCCTAAAGGAAACTCGTTCAAAAAAGGCACTCCTGGAAGCCATGTTAACGACGTAGTTTCTACGCTGAATTTTTTTTGTCAAGTATTTCACAGTTTAAAAAGTTAATAATATCTATACTTTATCTGAGATAAGCGAAGCAGGCTCGTGGATCGTAAGATAGATTTGACAATTTTTTGACATTTTAATGAATCCTGCTTTACTTTTAACTATACTTCACGCATACGTGGTCGCGTGAAGTATATTACCCGTTAATTTGCTCAACTCTGCTAAACTGCTAGCCAATATGGATATTAATCTACCTCAAATATTAATCATGGATGATGACAATCAACGCAGTCTCTCCCTGAAAACGATACTAGAGTTTTTTGAATTTGAAGTAACAATATGCTCTCCAAGCTTTTTGGCTAAAAAACAATCAACTAATAATCAATACACGGGTATTTTTATCAGCCAAGCTAACGATAAAATAGCTACCGTCATCAGGCAGGTCAAAGAGACATACCCGAAAGCATATACTCTGTTACTGGCTGAAAAAAGCAGCATAAATCAGATACCATCCACACTCAGAAAACTTGTTGATGATGTTCAAGTATGGCCCACCAATTACTCCAAGCTAGCCAAACAAATCGATAACATGAAGGCGCGGCACGAAAAACAGGTGTTCGCCAAAAAAGCGAGTAAATCTAAAGGATTATCTGGTACCAGCCCGGCGATCAATCAAGTTAAAAAAATGATCAAGCAAGTGGCTGATTCAGAAGTTACTGTACTAGTTCTAGGAGAATCTGGCACCGGCAAAGAGGTCGTCGCCAGATCCTTACATCGCCTGTCAAATAGACATGAAAAACCTTTTGTACCCGTTAATTGTGGGGCGATTCCTGGTGAACTTCTTGAGAGCGAATTGTTCGGCCATGAGAAAGGTGCTTTTACTGGTGCACTAACAGCTCGACAAGGTCGTTTTGAGATGGCAGAAGGCGGAACCCTATTCCTTGATGAAATTGGAGACATGCCATTATCAATGCAAGTCAAATTATTACGCGTCTTGCAAGAGCGAACATTCGAACGCGTGGGCAGCAACCAAACTGTAAAATGTGACGTAAGGATAATAGCAGCGACACATCGAAATCTTGAGAAGGCAATTGAAGACAATACGTTTCGAGAAGATTTATTCTACCGGCTCAATGTCTTCCCCATAGAAGTGCCCTCTTTGAGAGATCGCACTGAAGACATCCCTGAATTAGTCAATGAATTCATCAAAAAAATTGAAACTGAGAAACGCGGTTATTTTACCATTGGCTCATCTGCACTTGAGCTGCTTCAAAAACATGACTGGCCCGGTAATACCCGAGAACTTGCCAATTTGATCGAACGATTAGCTATTCTTTATCCTTATGGTGAAGTTAACGCTGAAAACCTGCCAGAAAAATTTCAACAATATACACTGTCTGACGATTGGCTCATTAAAGGTAAAGAAATAGAACAGGTCTTAATTGATAGAGCCAATCCTGCTGCAACCCTGAATCATAATATCACCATACCATTGGAAGGTATCGACCTAAAAGGCCATTTAAGTAGATTGGAATGCGACATGATAAAAAAAGCCCTAGAAGAATGTGATGGCGTTGTTACACATGCTGCTGATCGATTAAAAATGAGACGCACTACATTAGTTGAAAAACTCCGGAAATACGGCCTGCAAAAAGAATGTTTCAGCTAACTCAAGACCCAAAGCAGAAGCCATATCGAAATTTAACCTGAAATTTGTCGTAAAAGATGTTGAAAGCCTCATGGTCTTAAAGCTATAATTAATCGTTTAAATCTTTTGGCTTGGTACAAATTTTATATGAAAACATACAGCGCAAAACCCGCTGAAGTTAAACGTGACTGGTATTTGATTGACGCTGACGGAAAGACGCTTGGGCGGCTTGCCAGTGAAATAGCGCGTCGACTTCGTGGCAAACACAAGCCAGAATATACCCCTCATGTTGATACAGGTGACTACATTGTTGTCGTTAATGCCAACAAAATTCATGTCACTGGTAACAAAGAAAAAGACAAAATCTATTATCGTCATACCGGATATGTCGGCAATCTTAAATCAGTCAGCTTAGGTAAACTTAGAGAAACTTACCCTGAACGCATTATCTCTACAGCCGTTAAGGGAATGTTACCCAAAAACCCTCTGGGACGAGCAATGTTAAAAAAGCTCAAAATTTATGCGGGACCAGAACATCATCACCAATCCCAGCAACCCAAACCACTAGAAGTATAAATTAATTTAATTAGCTAACAGAGCACACTAATAATTATGGCAGATGCACAAGTATATGGCACAGGTCGACGTAAAAGCGCATCAGCACGCGTCTACGCCAAACCCGGTTCCGGGAAAATCACTATCAACAATAAATCGATAGAAGACTACTTTGGCCGTAAAACGGATCAAATGCTCTCTCGACAGCCTTTACAAAAAGCCGAATTGGCCGATTCTTTTGATGTTGAAGTTTATGTCAAAGGTGGTGGACCTTCTGGCCAAGCAGGCGCTATCCGTCACGGATTGGCACGCGCTTTGCTCGAACACGACGAAAATTTGAGACCCTTACTCAGAAAAGCAGGCTACGTGACCCGAGATGCTCGTGTGGTTGAAAGAAAGAAAGTGGGGTTGCATAAAGCTAGAAAGCGTCCACAGTACTCTAAACGCTAATTCGATTTTCAAGAACCGTTCTGCTTTTTTCTAATGACGCTCTTAAAATGAACTCCAGCCCTAATTCCAAGTAAATTTTATTTTTCTGCGACATTTACAAATATAACTGTCGCAGAAATACTGCAATTATTAGAAACAGACCCTTAAGAGTGTCAATACGCTGTGGATCCTGCAATTATTGCATCAGCTAAATCTTATTATTGATGAAATAAGTTTTTACCTTTTAGTCATCAAAAGTCAAAATTATTGTTTGAAGTCATCGCAAAGCGCTAAGAAAAAGCCTCTGTTGGATCATGAGGACAGATTTTTGCTGATGATACGGCCTTTAACCTCTACTTTGCGGGATAGGGTATTGCTTCATTCGCATATCTTACAAATTAAAGGAGAGAGTTATCGAATTACAGAAAAAAACGGGCTGGTTTAATGGGTCAGGTTTCAAAATAGTGGCTCAGTTTTCGGTTGTTGTTGATACTAACCCTGGTTTTGATGACATTTAGACACGTCAGCAGTGGTTCATTTACGTTGTAACCCACTTTACTAATTTCCTATTAAAATTATACAGCGTTGGAAACATCGCTGATTTGTAGAAAGGTCCATAATAATTAATCCAGCCCATTGCTGTAATGGAGCTTCTAACCATCTTTTAATGTATTTAAGGAACGCGCACGGAATAAGTTCGGCAACTAGCGCGGGGTTTTTGTTTGTCTTCAAGGCGTGGCAACAGGCGCATAGCTGGCTACGAAACTGTTGCCACAACACCGAAGACGGACAAAAAAACAAGTGAGTTGTCGTAGTTATTTCGTGCACGTTCCTAAGTACCCAGTCGCAGTCTGTATGCCTGTTTAACGCTTTCATCAATAGTAAATTGGTCAATACTGTCAAAGGCTCCTTTTATATCGTACTCAATAACTCTCGGCCAGCGTCACCATAATTTAACAAATATTACATCAACTTTAATCATAAAACTTGACTTGGCCCGTTTCAATATCATGCATCCCCCCGCAAATATCGATTTCCCCATTATTCTCCATCTCAGCAAGCACAGGGCTTTGTGTTCTGATCTGTTGTACCATCCGTGTAACATTTCGCTCCGCAACCATGTGCTCAAACGACGCATCGTCAACACAGGCTTGTTCTGGATTTTCTGAGCGTATTGAATCCACCGCTGGTTTGATGCATTGCAACAAACCAGTCAGATGATCCAATTGTACATTTGCGCATGCACCTTTAATAGCACCACAGTGACTATGTCCGAGTACTACAATTAGCTTAGATCCAGCCAGTTTACAGGCAAATTCCATACTGCCTAGAATATTGTCATCGACGATATTACCGGCGATTCTGGCACTGAACACATCCCCAAGCCCTAGATCAAAGATCAGCTCAACCGATGTACGTGAATCAATGCAACTCAAAATGATTGCAATTGGAAACTGTCCAGTCCTTGTTTCGTTCGCTTGTTGTAACAGATTGCGGTTGGAATTGAGATTATTGACAAAGCGTTGATTCCCTACTTTTAAGGTTACCAGTGCCATTTCGGGGGTAAGTGAATCCCGGGTTTCCTTGGTATAAGCTAACTCTGACTGCATTGGCTCGATGATTCCATGACTATTCAGATTCATTGTGGTGAGCTTGATGTTTTTCAAGTCAGCTTCGGCGCTAAAATTGTTGAATACTTCGTAGACATCGTAATCAATATAGCGTGTGCGTTTTGCATCAATTGTCACTTCTGAATTTTCCGGAATTGCATTCAACATTTTCATGATGTTGGCTTTATTAAGAAAAGTGACATTTTCAGACAATCTTAAAAAGGTTTTTTTACCATCAATGGTTTCTTGCATATAGAAAGTCGTCTTGTAATTTTCCAACAAGATCGAAAACAGTGCAGCCGCAAACCCGATGGCGATTCCAGTTAACAAATCGGTAAAAACCAGCCCTACTATGGTAATCAGAAAGGGAATAAAGTGATACCAGCCAGCCAGATACATCTTTTTAAAAACATCTGGCTTGGCTAGTTTGTATCCGACGACGAGTAAGACTGCAGCAAGACTGGATAGAGGAATTAGATTGAGTAAGCCTGGAATCAGTATAACGGCAATTAACAATAACAAACCATGAATAAATGCAGATGCTTTTGTTTTTCCTCCAGATTGTATGTTAGCTGAGCTGCGAACGATGACTTGAGTGACAGGTAAGCCACCAATCAAACCAGAGACTGTATTAGCGACACCTTGTGCAATCAGCTCACGATTGGTTGGAGTAATCCGCCTATAAGGATCAATCTTATCGGTTGCTTCAACACAGAGTAATGTTTCCAGACTGGCAACCACCGCTATAGTCGCAGCAGCAATATAGAGTTTAGGATTATTCAACTGAGAAAACTCAGGAAATGAAAACTGACCAAAAAAATCGTTGTAGTTATCCGATATCGGAATTTGTACTAAATGTTCTCCTAAGAGCGCAAACTGTGGATAAAATGATTCTAATAGTAGATTTAATAATACACCGGCAACCACTGCTATCACTGATCCATTGATTCGGTTTAAAACACGGTTTTGTTTAATCCATGGTAATTCCCAGAACAACAAGATTGACAAGCAGACGCTAGAAATAATAATGGCACCCGGCTCAATAGCACTCAGCATATGAGACAATTCACTGATGGTGCTGTAATCATCCTGCTGCAGAAAGGCCTGATCACCTTCGAAATCCAGATCATAACCAAATGCATGTGGAATCTGTTTGAGTATCAAAATAATACCAATTCCGCTTAACATTCCTGTGATCACTGAAGTTGGAAAATAATAGCCGATAATCCCGGCTTTCAATAAACCTAAAAGTATTTGTAACAACCCGGCTATAATTACTGCCAGTAAAAACGCCTCAAAGCCCAGGTCTTGAATAAATGCAAAGACGAGCACCGTAAGTCCAGCTGCTGGGCCACTAACTCCGAGCTGAGAGTCGCTGATCAAGGTGACGATCAGTCCACCGATAATTCCAGCAATCAGTCCTGAATAAAGAGGAGCTCCTGATGCCAGAGCAATCCCCAAACATAGAGGCAAAGCAACCAAAAATACTACAAAACCTGCTGTAAAGTCGTACTTAAGATTGGAAAGAACGCCTGGGTTTATATTGTCAATGATTGGGTCAGTTGTATTCTTCATCTCGTTTTTATTCCTTTATTTAAACGGGCTAAGCCAATATCCCCCTGTGTCAGGATAGTTGTCGCCTGTAGTTTGGATACGGCCGATTTGCCAGTCTCTTATTTTCTAAATAAGACCAATGTATTGGTTAAAGGGTCCCGGGTCCTGCCGATAAAGATTGCCAACCTTCGGCATAGCGTTGAAAAATGCCGTGCAAGCTTTCCCAATGGAGCACCGACGCTGTACCCGCCAGCTTGTTTTGGTGGTTCCAGTTGGCCAATAATTCCAAACAAGCCTGATCTATAAAGGCCGCTTCATAAAAATAGACATGCACAGGTGAATGGGTGCTAAGCTTCGCTAAAGATGCTGCCAGTATTGGTAAATGTATAAAGGTGATACCTGTAATGGTCTAATAATCTTGGAAGGATTAATTGACCACTACACTTCCACCTGCCTTCGCCAAACACGGCGCTGCGGCGCTCGTTGGATCAGTGGTTCGATATCGAAGGGTTGCGCCGCGCCCCAGTAATCGGGCAGAATTCGATGAGAGCGCTTTGCTCAAGACCTTTGCCAGAGCCGGAATAGGTCTGTTCGTTGCTCCTCTTGCAGTGGAACTGGAAATTAACCATCGGTACGGCACCGAGGTGATAGGTCGATTCGGTTCGCGAGCGTTTTTACGCCATTTCAGCCCAACGAAAGCTGAAGAATCCTGCCGTTCTAGCCATCCTGGAGAATGCAAAAACTAAATTATTTGATGTTCTGAACACTTGAGTCTCTATTTTTCTAACCAAGAAATGGAGCTAAAAACAAATTAGTTTTGGAAGTTATTTAATGGCGGTTCTTTACCACATTAAATCATCAGGTACTTGGTATTGGCCATAGCTATCGTCTTCAATAATCTGGCTATTTTTGCCATCATTTAGCAAAACAACGCACGCTTCATCCCGCTCAGCAATTTTTCTGGCAATATCTGAGTTCACTACATCATAGCGGGTACCGCATTTAACAATAGCCATTTTTCCTACACCGATCTGATCACGAAGTGCTTGGTTGATATAGATACGCTTGACTTTATTAGCATGGACAAAATTAAATGCCTCTTCTGCATCATCGGTCGCTTGCCGATTTTCCACAATCAATTGGCGAATTTGGCTGTATATTGCTTTCTGTTCAGCTGCTTTGGCTCTCTGCTTATTTAACTTTCGATCACGTTCAGCTTTATCTGCCTGTGCTTTCTTAGCAAGTTCTGCAGTATCATTTTTGATTATTTGCTGTCGATTATGCTGTTGCTTATTCTGTTTACGTTTATTCGCTTTAGCTGTTTTTACTTTGTTAGTATCAACGATACCTGCGCCTAAAAGCTGTTCCTGGAGAGATTTACCCATCAGCTTCCCCTCAAAAAAGTAACATAATTAAAATATAAGTTGATTGAAATGATTCTCATTTATGAGTCAGTAATTATCCTTATGGGACAGCAAAAAACTATAGTCAAGTTGCTACGCTTTAAACCAAATTCCATGGGTACAGAAGCCAATCGATACGTATTAGCTTACTAGCTGTCTTAGCAATGCAGCAACACCACCCTCTTGTAACAAAACGGTGATTCTTGTTTTATCCGGAAGATTAGATTGTTCTACCTGCAACAATAGTTGTTTGATATTATCTTCAGCTCTTAGATAATTTAACACAGATTCTTTTATTGCGAGATCCGGCATTTGTTCAAACCAATTCAAGCCTTCCCGATACACTATTTTGCTTGCCAAAGATGATGCAATCAAATGTGCCAAATAGGCAGGGGGAATTCGATCATAAATATGCTCCCCAGCCGTTTGTACCAAAATATCAGGTAAATAGTCATTAACAACTCCTAGTGTCAATGCTCTATCAGTATCATTCAAATCGTGCAAAATATCGGTCACTACGTCGGAAGCGCGATTAATAACCTGACTGAGCCGAATGCTCAATTCAGCCAAGGTAACGTCTGTTTTGCTGCGATGCTCTCTAAACAAAGCCTCGGCTTCTATTCTGGCTAATGTCTTCAATTTCTCCAAAACTTGTTCGACAAAGACCTGCTTTATCATAAGAAAATCATCAGCCGTCAGCAACATACTGGCAATAATTTCATAACTACTGCAAATAACACCGCATTTATTGGCAGAACTGTCTTTAATGATTATGGCGCCCTTTTCTGCAAGCTCATTGCGGGCGGAAGGGGTAATGAACAAATTAGCGCCTTCGACTATGATTTTGCTGGTTGGAACTCCATTGGACGTTAGAAAGCCGCGCCAGTTGTCATGATTAATCGTTCTGGGGCGACCGCCTGCGGGAATAAAAACATTGGTTACCAAACGATTATGCATGCTGTTTCTGGCTTGCAAACCACCAGGTTGACTGATGGACAATAATTGTCCATGACTGCTTAAACGGTCAGGATTAAAATGGCTCACCGCCAAGCCAGCATTTACCAACCGGAGTAACTCTTGCGAATTTATAGCATTGGGGTCTTCTAAACACCCACTCCCGTCCGCTATTCCTATAATGCGAGCATTTTCGCCAAATTCTCTATACAGAATTTTAATTTCGTTGCCAGCGACATCCCCATCAGGCCCTCCCACTATTTTGACAGTAAAAACTTCTTTTCTGGGGTCGATACCATAATGCCGAAGTGCAGTTTCCATAAACACGGTGACGCCTTCACTAGTTACACCATAGGTTTTATGATTAATACCAGCCCCTGGTTTCGAGCTCATAAAGGCATCTGGCATCGAGTGTCTTCTTAATCGTGCACGTTCTACGATCCATATGATCAAATCATCAGATACATTTTCGTCTGGACCTAAATACAACAACTCATTTTGACCATAGTAATCGACACTATTTGCCGCATTATCTATATCAGGGACGAGTAAGTCCAATAATGCATCAGCAAAATATCGACCCACTCGATCTAAATCAGCATCAGGACAAGCTAAGATCACCCCTTTGGAACCACCTTCAGGAATGTCCTTATTTTTCAATTGTTGGGCCAAGGCTAACCCATACACTTCATCATACAATCGTTCGACTTCTAATGCGTATTGCTCCACACTGTTTGGCCGGACAATACGTACCCCACCACGGGCAATATCTCTAAATCTGACATGAAAACCATCAAAACCTCTACCACAAACAAAAAACACCCCAAACGGATTTTCAGATCGCTCTGCCGTGGCTAAAAACTCCGGTTTAATTTTTACAATAAACGCACTGCGATCAGCAAAAAATAAATTACAGCGTAGTGAGGCTTCTATCACTTCGAGTATGGTTGTTAATATAGTACGTTGATCTTGATCGTCTATTTGATCTTTTATCTGCTCTGATAATGCTTTGGATTCGGTAGCAAAATCCTGCTTTGTTAATGGTTTGAAGCGCTCTACAAACAACTCGGCAAGCGTTTGAGAAATAGTTGAATATTTTAATAAGGTTTTAGTAATCCGATCTCTGGAATAAGCTAACGAATCTCTTTTCACTAATAACTGATGAACCAAATGGCTCAGAGCAAAAATGATTTCAGCATGCAATATGTTATAAACTTGGAGTTGCTCAGCAATATCAAGCACTGACTCATCTAAGTACAGAATTCGCTGCAAATCGTTAGTCATGCAACCCAATTCATCTGGCTCTGGTCTCACCGATTCTTTTAGAACGCTCACCTCAAAGCTAAGTAGCGAGATAATGTCACTGTTGGGCTGTTCAAAACTATCCAGGTAGGCACCATTAATATTGACCGAACGCTGTCCTAAATAATGTGTAATTCGCTCAAACAACAACCTTCTATCAACATGGCCTATGCAAACGTTGATATGGCTTAATTTTCCTTGATGCTTTTCTAACGCGACATAGGCATTACCGGTTGAATACACTTGTTTGACAATTTTAAAGTGCTCGCATAACCGATCGGGCTCAGAAGTTAGCACATAATCCGCAGAACATAGCCGTAAATGTTGGTCTAATTGATCCTGGGTTATATCATTTGCAAGTGTTTTAGCGTGTTCAATCATTTGACAAGCTTTAACCAAATGCTTTTCTTGTTCATAGCTGTAAGGAGCACGGCAACCGAAATGAAAGACATCCAGAACGATACTTTTATCTGCCGCTGTGTAAACCTTGGCTGAATCCAAAGGGCAGGTATTTGGTAAGCTTCGAACATATTTGCTCAATTGCCCAGGATAGTTACGATTGCTGATAAATGTGTAAATCCCGTGCTCATCATCGCTGATCATAATACCTTGCGCCAAGCTTTTGGTATCCGCTGCGATAATGGCTTTAATATGATTCAGGCGCTGTGAATGATCAGTTTCAGTAAAATAATTATTTGGCATCGTCGCCAAAAAATGAGGCACACGTTGCTTGGCAGCTTGTTGCAGTCCTTCTAAAAGTTCATGCAGTAAATCCGATGTATCAGCCGCCTGGTTTAGTTGCTTTTGCAGAGGCTTGAGGTCATTATCTTGTGAAAATGTTGTCAAGGTTCACTCCTGATAATTAAACAAGGTTTTACATTAATCGAGCCTTCCTATCCGTGTAGTTGGCGAAGTAAGAAGCGAGGATGCAATAATAGTGATCTAGTAACAGACTAAAATCGGTAACTGATTAATTCATCGCATTATTCAAAGGTACATGCTGGCCAAACTGTAACTCAGCTAAACGAGAATATAACCCACCCTGCTGTACTAGATCAAGATGCGATCCGGTAGCTACGATTCTACCTTGATCCATAACCACGATACGATCCGCTTTTAGAATAGTCGATAGTCGATGGGCAATAATAATGGTAGTCCGGTTAGCCATTAAATGTTCGAGCGCTTCCTGGACTTTTTGTTCACTTTCCAAGTCAAGTGAACTGGTCGCTTCATCCAATAGCATAATGGGCGAGTTTTTTAGAATAGCACGGGCAATTGCAATGCGCTGCTGCTGGCCTCCGGAAAGCCTAATTCCTTTCTCACCTAAAAAAGTTTGATAGCCTTCTGGCTGTTGTCTGATAAATTCATCAGCAAAAGCCGCTTTAGCAGCTGTATAAACCTCTTCATCCGTTGCTTCAGGCTTACCCAAGCGAATATTCTCTAAAGCATTCGTAGCGAATAACACGGTATCTTGAGGAACAATGCCAATAAACTGGCGTACTTCAAAAGGGTCTACTGTAGTGATATCTTCACCACTCACACGAATAAAACCTTTTTGAGGCGAATAAAACCGCAATAATAATTGCAACACCGTACTTTTACCGGCTCCAGAGGTTCCCACCAACGCCACCGTTTCACCTTCTTTAACTTTTAAATCAAAGTTATGCAGCGCCCACTGCTGGGGTCTTGACGGATAACTAAACCAAACATTTTCGAAACGGATGGTCGCCTCGGGTACTGAATGCAAAGATACCGGTGATTCGGGAGTGGTTATCTCAGATTGCGCTCTCAATAATTCCATAAGTCTTTCCATAGCACCTGCCGCTTTTTGTAAGTCTCCCCACATTTCGCTGAGCGAAGAAGTGCTTGCAGCAACCATCAAAGCGTACAACAAAAATTGCCCCAGTTGCCCCGGTGATAACTGCTTTAATACCACTAATTCGGTACCGTACCAAAGTACAAACAAGATAGCACTGCAGACAATAATCATGGTAAAAGCAATCAAAGCGGCACGACTGAGATTGCGTACTCTGGCGGCGTTAAATGATTCTTCAATGACCTGTTGATAATTGCTGAACAGCACTTTTTCCAGAGTAAACGATTGAATCATTGGCATAGCATTCATCACTTCGCTGGCTATCGCCGAAGACTCGGCAATCTTATCTTGGCTCTGCCGAGATAACAAGCGAACCTTACGACCAAAAAATCGTACCGGAAACAAAATCAGCGGCACCACCAATAAAATAATCACCGTCAATGGCGTGCTGGTTAAAGTCATCATAGTCACACCTCCCACCAGCATGATGAAACTACGAAGACTAATCGATAATCCCACGCCAACTACCGATTGCACCAATGTAGTATCAGCGGTTAAACGGGACAACACCTCGCCGGTCCGTGTCGTTTCAAAAAAAGCGGGACTCATGCTAAGCATGTGTTGGTAAACTGCTTTACGAATATCGGCTATAACTCTTTCACCCAGCCAGACAACCAAATAAAACCGAGCTGAAGCAAAAATAGCCAACGCCGAAAAAAAAGCGAACAAAAGCAGAAAATACTGGCCGATAAAGGTTGAGTTTGTTATAAAAAAACCATCATCAATCAGCTTTTTGACGATAACAGGTAACGACAAAGAAACTACAGCAGCGCATAACAACGCAAGTAAAGCCAGCGCAACAGTTGGTTTGTATGGTTTAAAAAAAGGAACAACATCTTTAAAAAAAGATCTGGAATTTGATTTCTTGGTATTGTTCAACTTTTCAACCATCGCTAAGGCAACATTAACTCGGTATATTAAGCTGCAGACTCAATTTCATCAAATCACATCCAGATTATCTGGTACTGAAAAAGATTACCCATTGGTTTTAACGGCAGTCCCTCGAACTTGGGTACAAGCATTAGAAAACAATAGGTAGAACTGATAGTAAGTGTCGCTAGTCACATTAATCAAAGCATTGGCTCCATCCACTTGAGATAACGCATCGTCCACGGCATCTTTTGTTTCGTTACCCCCGCCCAAAGGTATCAAACCTAACAAATGATACACACAATCAACCCCTCTAACCTCACCCAATTCTTGGTAACTGCCTGGGTTTAGAGGGGTAGTAGACGCTGCAATACCACCCGCTTGGTGTGCACATCCAAACGCTAAAAAGCATGAAACAAGTAATAATAATCGTTGATAAAACATAAATACCTCCTAATTTTTCACCTAAGGTTATTCCCATTATATAGTTTGTAATAGTCGTTGACGGAAGATTTTTGTAAGGAACAAGCGAAAGAAGTCCTATAGCTTTTTATAAAAGCATTCTTATTTGAAGAATACGTTGGAACATTTGCTATAGAAAATTTAGTTTCTCAAACCGTACAAGAGCTCTCTCGGACAAGCCCAAAACGGTCGCAATGTCTAATTTATAACCAGGCAGAGCAATATTTCGGTTTAAAAAACCCAGATAATTGAAACATTCAGATCAGCAGTATTCTCATACTTTTTTCATCATATCTGATTAGCGAAGCTGATATTATGCAGGCTTAGTTCCAACAAAACCTGGTTCTTGCGCTTACTGTTAAAACTTAGCCATGCGCGGCTTTGGTTAAACGATCACTGATGGCAAGCCAGTCGCCGGTTTTTAGTACCTCCTGTACAACGATAAAGTCACAATCGCTCTGCTCCAACGCTCTCAAATTACTGTAAAGCAGCTGAGCATAGCTATCGGCATTCTGCGGTGCATTGATCCATAATGATACAGATTTGATATCGGGTTTTAATCGCGAATCGGACATCACAGAAACTTTTTTTCCTTGAAGATGTAGTTCATTCGTTCGCTCAACAATTTGATCAGAGGGGAAACAAAGTAGCGGCTTAATTGGTGCGTAATGTGATTCCAGAGCGCCTGAAACTCGCTGAACTTTGCCATCCGGTAGTTGCACTGCTCGGCTTAAAACATTCTGAATGACCGAAATGCTAAGAGTTCCAGGTCGCAGCAAAACGGGTTGTCCGCGACTAAGATCAATGATAGTAGACTCTAATCCGACTTTGCAAGCACCGCCATCTAAAATAAAGTCAACACTACTGCCCAAGTCAAGTCTTACATGCTCGGCTCGGGTCGGACTGATTCTGCCAAAACGATTGGCTGAAGGTGCGGCCAGACCAATCCCGATTTTATTCAATAGAGCCAACGCCAAAGGATGTCCTGGAATTCGTAAGCCAACCGTTTCTTGTCCTCCAGTGACTTCATCCCTTACCGAGGGATGTCGTTTTAAAATCATGGTTAAAGGGCCGGGCCATATTTGTTCTGCCAGGATCCAAGCGGCATCAGGGACATCAATCGCCCAAGCGTTAATTTGATCAACACTCGCCAAATGCACTATCAGCGGATGATTCACGGGTCGACCTTTAACTTCAAATATCTTGCTAACAGCAACAGGGTTGGTCGCATCTGCACCAAGGCCATAAACTGTTTCTGTTGGAAAGGCAACCAGACCACCAGCAAGGATAATCTCCGAAGCTTTGTTAAGGTCTTGTTGATTCAGCGGAGTCATGTAACATAAATGAGCTTGTAAATTAAGACAGATGTAGCAGAAAGCTGTGACTTAGGAACGCGCACGGAATAAGTTCGGCAACTAGCGCGGGGTTTTTGTTTGTCTTCTAGGCGTGGCAACAGGCGCATAGCAGGCTACGCAACTGTTGCCACAACACCGAAGACGGACAAAAAACAAGTTAGTTGTCGAAGTTATTTCGTGCACGTTCCTTAACGATCAACCTTCAATCAGCGATCAAACCAGGCAACCATGCACGCTAAAACCTGATCTAATTCTGTATCGCTAATAACGTACGGCGGCATGGTATATAGATAGCGTTCAAAAGGTCTCAACCATACGCCCCTTTCTATTGCGAACGATTGAAAGCCGATTAAACTTTTAGGGTTAGTGACTTCAATAACACCCGTTGCGCCTAATACGCGCGTATCAACAATGTCAGGATGTTCCAGTGGCAATAAAACATCTTTGCATTGCTGTTCTATTCGTTTGATACGTGATAAATAATCTTCGCGTTGAAAAATTTCGATACCTTTTAGAGCAACTGCACAGGCCAATGGATTGCCCATAAATGTGGGGCCATGCATAAAAGCCCTGTCTGGATTATCATCATAAAACGCATTGAAAATATCGGTGCTGGCCAAGGTAGCAGAATGTCCTATATAACCTGCGGTTAAGCCTTTTGCCAGTACCATAATATCCGGGCAAACCCCTGCTTGTTCTGTGGCAAACAATGTGCCTGTTCGCCCAAAACCAGTTGCTACTTCATCAATAATCAAAAGCACTTGGTAGTCATTACATAACTGGCGCAGTTGTTTCAAATAAAGGGGTGAATAAAAATTGTATCCTCCAGCCGCTTGCATCAGTGGCTCAATAATAACCGCCGCGATTTCATCGGCATGAGTAGCCAATAAACGCTCAAGTTCAGCAAGATGCTCAACGACCGTTTGCTCGGTGGCATCGAAACCACCTACTGGCGCTTCTACAAAAAACTGTTGCGCTAATACACCTTGAAACAAGTGATGCATTCCGTCAACCGGATCACAAACTGACATACAACCCGTAGTATCTCCGTGGTACGATTTTTTAAATGCCACGATGTGGGATTTGTTAGGTCGCCCTCGATTATGCCAGTATTGAATAGCCATCTTGATCGCAATTTCTATTCCGACCGAACCACTATCGCCATAAAAAACATGGTTTAAACCTTCGGGCGTTATTTCAACCAGTTTTTTTGCCAAGGCTTGGGCAGGTTGATTGACCAGCCCTCCCAACATGACATGCGAGATTAAATCACACTGATCTTTGAGTGCCTGATTTAGTTCAGGGTGAGCATAACCGTGAATGGCGCACCACCAAGACGCAATGCCATCGATCAGTTTTGTTTGATTTTTGAGGGTTAAAATAACTCCCTCAGCCGAAACCACTTCGAGGTTTTGTTCTAAGGTTTTGTGTTGAGCGTAAGGGTACCAGATGGGACAAGGCTGCATCATCTTTCCGAATGTCAGGACTTAATAGTGTTGCGTTTGCTCTGCCAGAAAACGCAAAGCTTCACAGCTTTGTTCAAAAACATCTGACTCTGCTGATCGAATGGTCGCATGCCCAACCTTTCTGCCAGGTCTCGACTGTTTGTTGTAGTCGTGTAAATGACAACCAGCAATATTTAGCACAGCATCAACGACAGGAACTTTGCCGATAAAATTAACCATAGCAGCAAGTTCTACTGGTCTTGTCCCTCCCAACGGCAATCCTGCAATCGCGCGTAAATGATTTTCAAACTGACTGGTTTCTGCTCCTTCGATGGTCCAATGACCTGAGTTATGAACCCTCGGCGCTATTTCATTGGCTAACAAACGACCCTGTCTTTCAAACAGCTCCAAAGCAAGCACACCCACATAATCAACATGGTCTAGTAATCTGGCTATAAAAGCTTGGGCGGCGTCTTGTTGTTTATCCTGATGCCGACAAACTGAATACTGAAGCATACTATGATGATGGATATTCTCTGCTACTGGATAAAAAGCTGTTGTACCATCAACACTACGAGCAGCAATGATGGATAATTCTCGGTTAAATTGAATAAACTCCTCCGCAATTAGAGGCGTACTTCCCAGCTTCGCCCACGCCTTGGTGACATCCTGCTCCTTATTAATAATGAACTGACCTTTACCGTCATATCCCAGAGTTCTTGTTTTCAAAACCAAAGGCAAGCCGAGTTGCTCTACGGCTTGCTGCAAACCCTGCAACGTATCAACTGGGACAGACCTGTTGGTTTCGATATCCAGCAAATTAAACAACGTTTTTTCTTTAAACCTGTCTTGAGCCAACTCCAGAGCAGTGGGTGGTGGATAAACTTTACTATGCTCGGCTAGAAAATGCAGGCTGGTACTGGGTACGTTCTCAAACTCAAAGGTTACAAGATCTACTTGGTCCGCTAATTTTTTTATGGCAATTACATCACTGTATTCCGCTTGAATAAGATCAGCAACGTCAGAGGCACAGGCATCTGCTGCAGGATCAAGTACCAAAAAGTCCATTCCCAAAGGACGCCCAGCTAGGATCAGCATACGAGCAAGCTGCCCGCCGCCAATAATTCCAATTTTCATGCAACTGTTCTCGGATCGGGATGCGCTAATACCGAATCCGTTTGTTGTTGACGATATGATTGTAATGCTTTTCGGATAGCTGGATATTTATTACCTAACATGGCACCTGCCAACAGTGCGGCATTAATCGCACCCGCCTTACCAATCGCTAACGTACCCACTGGAATGCCTGCAGGCATCTGTGCTATTGACAACAGTGAGTCTATGCCATTGAGTGCTTTAGATTGTATCGGTACACCCAGCACTGGTAACACTGTTTTCGCGGCCAACATGCCAGGCAGATGTGCTGCGCCGCCTGCTCCAGCAATTATGACCTCCAACCCTTTTTGTTCAGCCGATTCAGCATATTTAAAAAGTCGGTCGGGCGTTCGATGCGCTGAAACCACTTGAACTTCGTACTCTATGGATAGTGTTTTGAATATTGACTCGGCATGTTGCATGGTATCCCAATCCGATTTGGACCCCATCACTAGCCCCACAATGATGTTCATGTCAATTAAATTTTAAGGATGTTTTCGAATACCTTATTATAACTGACACTGTTCTAGTCAATCTAACAATCATTTTCCATATGAGACGAAACCGGGTAACTTCACAGATTATTTACGAAGCTTAAACCTCAACGACACTGAAACGAGCGCTAAGAATTACTGATAATAAATATTGTCTTTACCGATTTCAAATTCACTAAAAGCGCATCAGCTTAGGTTACAACCAAATTTATCTTTGCAATGTACAATATTCTTAGGGAAATTAATCACCTTTTTGTTTTCTTGATTATTAATCCAGGCCAAACAACGCCAGTGTGCAGCTAAACGTAAATATATACAGCGCTGTTCTATTGTGTTTACAAATCCTGGATGAGCCAATACGGCATTAACATGATCTGCAACCGCTTGTGCAATCATCGAGTGTTGATTTATAAGATACAGTCTGACAAGCAACCCGATTCGGCCTTCTATCTGTTGAGGATCTTCATTTTTGGCTATAGAAAATATGGGATAAGGGTTTTTACTCACTACGCTTTTCTTTCTGATATACGGATAACTGAGGAAAAAAAAGAAGTACTACAAAAGTATCCTGCTAATATTCGGATTGTTGTTGCTATGACACTAAGGAGCGAGGATTTAATAATATCCGCATCTTGACTTGTCTTTTTGTTCGTCTTCCACGTTGTAGAAACAGTTGCGTAGCGTGCTATGCGCCTGTTTCTACGCCTTGAATACGAACAAAAATCCTGCGCCAAACTTCCGGATATTATTAAATCCTCGCTCCTAAACATCGAAAATCCGAATATTTATACTTTAATGGCTAATTCATTTTTAGCGCCGTTTCCAGTTTAATCGGCCAAACAAACCATCTGCTTCATCATTCGGTCCAGCTGTAAAATACAGGTAATTTGAATGACCAAGGCTCTCACCATTACCAAAAGCCAGCCCCCACAAACCATCAATATGAACCGCTTCGCCTAGTTCATTGCGTAAGTAACCCGTTTGCTCACCGGTAATAAGATCGAAGGAAATAAGCGTACCATCGCCAAAATTTCCCACAACAATTTCATTTGAAAAAGGTCCAAATCCATGTGGTGCGATAGCTAGACCCCAAGGTGCATTCAAGCGATTACTATGCTCAAAGGTACGAATATGATGACCGTTAACATCAAATTCTGCCAAATAACCCAAGCCTGGACCGGCCTCTTCTTCACCCGGTACATCAGTCGTTTTTGCATAGGGTACAAAAAGGCTTTTATTGTCATTGTATTCAAAATATTGAATATTGAATGGCGCATAACCTTCTGGTATATCGGCTGGTCTAACAAATGTGGGAGCAACATTGATCACGGGGTTAAATTGGCCGTCAAAAACATCGATCCGCTGCAAAGCAAAATTAGCCGCAAATAGAAAATTACCGCTTTCCTCTTGTGTAACAGCAAGCCCTTTATAGACTGAGCCTTGATCACCCGCAGCGGCTATTGTGAAAGATCTCATACGCTCAGCATTAGTTGATCCTGTCTCGCCCCAACACTGGACATTACCATCTTCAGTGACCACCATGAATTTTCCTGGAGCGGCAATAGGGTTAACGCCATCAATGGATAATCCTTGGCAGGGAAATTCAGTCGAACCATTAAATATCTGTCCAGTCGGTGTCGCAGGATCATCGGGCGTAGCGGGTGCCGATTCTACCGAAATTAAAGCCGTTTCGTTTTGAAACAGAGGGGTATCAATGGTATCGCCAACATACAATGAAACCGTGCCTGAATCAGTATTTGAAATCCACCAATGCCCTCCAGCGCCAGCTGGACGTAAAGCCAGACCCCACGCATTGAGCATGTTGGTATCTTCCAGTGTCGTGCTATTCCAGCGACGTTCTGATTTATGCTTGTCTACATTATTAGTTACCAAATTACGCTGCATATAATAGCCGCGATGGGGATGCAAATCTTCAGCTGATGCCGTTTGGGAAATGATAAAACTACTTAATAAAACCGTAGTTACAAGTACTAGTTGCTTTGGTTGTTTTGGTTTTAAATTATTCATATAAATATCCTGTCAGTGAAAAAATTTTCTTAAATAAATTTAGGTAGAAGAAATGTAAAAGCGATATTCTTTTCAATTAGTTTTTCGTCTGAAACGGGATTTAAAACCCAGCGTGGCTATTCCACTTAAAAATAACGGGAATGCTACTGGCACAGGTACGGCTGTTAACTGTAAATCGTATTCGACTGCAGCTGAAGCAGTATTACCATCGATAGCTTCAGATGATGCCTCGATAAAAAGGGTATAGTTGCCTGCCAGCAATCTTCCAGAAAAACCCAGATTTAATGAATCTTCATTAACAACCTGGGAAAAGACAGTGCCGGTTGATGTATTAATGAGTTCCACTTCTGCTTCGCCTGTCCCTGTGGCATTAAAAAGGCCGCTAGCAAAAGTAAAACGGTAATCTGATGTGAGTGTGAAGGCTAAATCTACTGAAGCTTCACCATTTGCAGTGGCATCATTATTATCTAATGATTTTATTTCAGTATTTGCGATACTAGAGGCATCTCCCCAAATTCTGTAGCCAGAATTTGTCTGTGCAGCTTCCAGGCCTAATTCAGCTCGGGAACCGGCAGTTGCAGTGGCGATAGACATGTCTTGCTCATACAAAGCATCGATGACCTGTAAAGGAATCGCGGTTAATGAATAGACATTTCCCTCTGTGTAGCCGGCAGGCCCACCAGTAACAAAATCATCTACTGATCCAAAAACTCCCGCATTTGAGAGGTTAGTTGTTATAACAAGTTGGGCTTGTGCCTGTGTAGCACAGAAACCTACCAACAATAGCGAGAGCAGCAACATATTTTTGTTCATGTGTCTTTCCTGTTGTAGTTACAATAATTTTTATTTTGAAACCGAAAATACATCAACATCACCCAGGCTAACGCAAGATTTTGTCGACTTCACCTTTGTGAGTTTCTTCCTTAGTAATCAAACGCCTGGCGTATTCATCAAGTAGGGCAGAGAGATATTTAACCAACACAAATAATTCTTGATTGACGTTAACTGCTTCACGTTCATGTGCAAATAATTCTCGTAAAATATCAACGATGTCGTACTTGCCTGTTCCAAAATCGACTTTTTCTGTCATGGCGATCCTCTTTTTAGAGTTACGGTAAGTGGGTACTGCTAAGGCAGGTCTTTAAACAAAGCATCTTTAAACACTGTTTAGACTGTGTATCCAAACAGCGAATGTCTGCCGCACAAACCTGACGATTCAATAATAAGGTGCTCAGTTTCTCTGCGCTAAGTTCAAAACGGACTAAATCAGTTTCTTGCCTGTCATCGACTTGATCCTCAGTATTAAAGAGCAAATTTGATAATCTCCACTCAAAGAATTTCCATTTTAGAAACGGATCTATTTTGAATATTTTTTCATCTGTCATAGTTTGAGATTCATGCATAGCGCCAACCTGTTTAGAAGTGAGAGAATGTTTGCCTGTCAATAATATTAATACGAACGATTATCATTAGCAACAACTATTTTTTTAGCTACTCTCCCTCGTTATCCATACGGGATAAAAGATTTCATTCGCTTGAGTTTTGAGCCCCTTTAGGACGGGTTTCTATCAGAATAGGTTTATTAATGATAATCGTTTGCATTTACATAATTAATCGTATTATACTTTCACCGAATTAGTATTCACCACAACCAGCTAGGTAAAATACAAATGAATAAATACATAAAAAATGATTTTAAAAGCTCGTTAAATCAGGGTTTTTTAGTCGTTCTTTTAGCATTTAATGGACAGGTGCAAGCAGCCGACAAACCAAAAACCATGGATGAGATGTGGCAAATCATCCAAATGCAGCAACAACAAATTAATGAACTAAAAAAACAACAAGGCGTTAAACAAAAAGAAAAACCAACCGCGCCTAAAAAGGTCGAAGTACTTGAACAAAAGACCAATATTCTGACCGAGGAAGTTGAAAAAATCCGAACCCAATTAGTTATTCCGGAAGAGAAAGCGTTAAAAAGCGCCTACGGTTTTGGGCCGGCTGCGTCAAAAGTCTATGGTATAGAAAAAGGTTTATCCATTGGTGGTTACGGTGAAGGACGCTATCAAACATTTATTGACAATGAAGAAGGCAGTAAAGATAACGCTGATTTTGTCCGTCTTGTAGCTTATTTGGGTTACAAATTCAATGATCGCATTTTGTTTAACAGCGAAATAGAATTTGAGCACGCCTCGACCGGCAAGGATGGCTCCGTATCGGTTGAGTTTGCTTCACTCGATTTCTTTATTGACCCCATAGCCAACATTAGAGCCGGTTTGTTATTAATACCCATGGGGTTTGTTAATACTATTCATGAACCTCCATTTTACTTTGGCAACAACCGGCCTGAAGTTGAGCGCCGTATCATTCCGAGCACTTGGCGAGAAGTTGGCGTGGGTTTATTCGGCCAAATTATGCCTGGATTGACTTATAATGCCTATGCTGTCAATGGCTTGAATGCTGAAGATTTTGGATCAAGCGGCATTCGTGGCGGAAGACAGGCTGGCAGCAAAGCCTTGGCTGAAGATATCGCTTTTGTGGGAAGTTTAAGCTACTCACCACCCACTCTTCCAGGATTAACCATTGGTGGTTCCGCATATGTTGGAAATTCTGGACAAAAGAATGAATTTGCCGGACAAAAAATCGATGCTTTTACCCAATTGTATGAAGGTCATATTCAATGGAAATATCGTGGTATCGAATTTAGAGCATTAGGATCCTGGGGTCATATCGATAACGCTGGAATCTTAAGTACCGCCAAGGGAGAAACGATTGGTGAAGAAAACTTTGGTTGGTACGCCGAACTGGGCTACAACGTGCTGCCATTAATCATGCCGGATACCGGGCAATATTTAGCGCCTTTCTTTAGATACGAACAGCTGGATACCATTGCCAGTGCACCTACTGGTTTCGCTGACGACGGTAGTTTCGATAAACAGATCTACCAAATCGGGTTACAATACAAACCAATTCCTCAGGTGGTTATCAAAGCTGATTACCGAAATTTTGTTGTCAAAGATGGCCTTGCCCCAGACGAATTTAATCTGGGTGTTGGCTTTGTCTTCTGACACCTCACTGATTAAAGTGAGCTAACGTTGATCGAATATTCTTATTGTTATTTATCCCGCATAATGAAAAAACTGGCGATTATTTTTGGCATTTTTTTGTTTACATCACCCTGCTTTGCGGGCATTTACTACAGTAAACAAGAAGCGATGGAACTGGCATTTGGCGAGTCTGCAACGGTAAAAATGATGCCTATTTTTTTGTCCAAAGAGCAAATTAGCTCGATCCAAAAATTAGCACGGGTCAAAGTTGACTCGGCCATGTTTACTTTTTATGTGGGTAGAGTCAACGACAAGATCCTTGGCTATGCGGCAATAGAAAGCCACATTGTCAGAACAAAACCAGAAACAATCCTCATTGTGTTAAGCCCAGAGGGGAAGCTGAGACAAATCGAAATGTTAGCGTTCCATGAGCCTCCGGAGTATCAACCTCCCGCAAATTGGTTTAAACAGCTACTGAATAAAACCATAGCTCAGCTCGATTTTAATACTGGCGTGCAAGCCATTACAGGTGCTACGTTAAGTTCCAGAGCTGCTATTAAAAGCGCCAGAAAAGTGGTCGCTACCTTTCAAATCGCCATAGAAAATAGTTCAAACTGATGCGTTATTTCGTCACAGGAGAACAAAACCGAAAAGCATTATTGAACACCGTGATTCTGATGTTTATTGGCTATATCGCACTACTGTGGGTCAGTAACGGTTTAATGTATTTCCACAAAATGGATTTAACAGCCAGCTCAGTCGTTGAGTACTACCTTGGTTCCGAACAACAATTTACCCAACCCAGGAGTTATCAAGGCATGCTGGAAGTCAGCCATTTTCATTTATTCGCCATGGGAATGCTGGTGTTAACGCTGGCTCACTTGATGCTGATGACCGAGTTATCACCCAGGGTAAAAATTTGGTTGAGCAGTTTGACGTTTTTATCCGCTATAGCAGATGAAGCGGGAGGATGGTTGGTTCGCTTTGTCCATCCTAATTTTGCTTATTTTAAGATTGGCTCTTTTTTGGTCTTAGAAACGACGCTGGCGTTGTTGGTCATTGTCGTTACTTTTTCATTATTTAGAGCAAGATATTTGATTAAGATGGAAAACAATTAATCAAGGCAGGGAGATATTAAAAAAATCAGGACAAATCTACCACCGAATAAAAGCTTATCTGTTTCGATGCAGATTTGCCCTGCTATAGAACAACACACGACTCACCAAAAAAATCGCATTATTTCGCAATTAAACTATTTTTGTTAGAAATGAACGATCATATCGGCAGAAACAGTAAACTGGTCGTCATCCTGATTTGTTTCGTACACATCATTAGACGTTGCCATATCGTACCTAACTTCAGGCCTAACGGTAAGCCATGGAACCGGAGACCAGTTAATACCGCCGGTAACAGCAAAATAACTGTTACTGAAATCAGTGACTCTAGTACCATCTTCATCTCTAAACCACTCACCTCGTATTCCCACACTTAACGTATCGGCAAGGTCGTATACTAAATATTGGTTAACGCCGTACCAGTTGGCGTCCTTACCTTCTCCAGCGCCATTTTCTTGAATACCAAAATCATGGTGAAAGGTATAGTGAAGGTTTTCGGTAAAGTCATTGTTAAAAACAACGCTATACATGGTTCTATTGCTATGCCTGTCAAAACGGCCTGCTTCGCCAGTTGTAATGGATAACGCTAAAGAAGTGCTTTCATCGTCAGAAGCAAAGTTAATGCCTCCCAAAAAATTGGCTGGTTCTTGAAAGAAAGAATCCCAACCGCTTACAACACCTCCTGTCAACCCGACATTGTCGTTTAAGGGATACTTTAATAAGATACCCGTATGGGTGAATGGTTCTCCGTATTGCATGGTATAGGCATGCGAGAAGAAAAAGTTATCAGGAGCGGTGACCACTTCATTGCCGATGATGGTGTAAAAATGGCCAATTGTAGCCGTTAAACCATTGCCGATCGGGGCAAAGATGTCCACATAAGCTTGTGGGAAAGCGAGCTTGTAAAATCGAGAAGCTCCATCTGTAACAAGATTATCATCATAATTAGCCTGAGTAGTAAATCTTGCATCGGTACCATAAATCACATCAAAACGAAAACCAATATCCCAGGAATCGCCTTCTGTATTTACATCTCGCCCAAAAACACCATAGAGTTGATGCATATTGAATTCATTGGCACGGTCATTAAACGTGACTGGCCCGTTAAACTTATCTGCCGGCTCATCAGGGTTATAAGCACCCCCTATTGAAACCCAACCGTCAACGTATAACCCTGTACCTTCCATAGCCTCATTCAGCTTATCCGTTACCAATCCCTCAGCATTTGTCGCTGAAGCGAGCATCATGCCTCCACTCAGCATCAAAACCTGACCTATAGATTTCTTTTTTTCGATTAACATATTTCACCTGTAAGTTCTGAATTAATAATTAAAACCATAATGTCGCCACAGCAACAAAAAAGCCAATTGAAACTTTACTATATATATCAATAGATAACAACATTATTTTAATAAATTAGGTTAGAATAATGTTCCATGTCGGTGCGTTTCCCAAAAAAACCGCACCACATTGGATCATTTGGCAAAAATTTGGCTTTTATTACACTTAAAAAGCAAAGAGGTGAATCTTTTCTATAAAAAATAGTCCGCTTAATAGGTGCCTCAAAAATTTAACATCATTGCTTAAGTTCACGAGCCCTGATCTTTGAGAATTACAGAAATCACGAAACTCACTAATGGCACCCTCAACATTAAACCAGTCACTCAATAGACTTTGCTTTGTATACGACAATGACAAAACGAATCATTAAAACCCTTGTTTATGCTTTGTGGCTTAGCATTTCCATTCGCGCAACCCCGGCAGCGGCACCGAAATCGCTAACTCTCTCGCTAGAACAGCAGCAAGTAGACATTAGCCTTTCATGGCCAACTGTTACGGGTGTCACCGGTTATCGTTTGTACTATGCGCCTTATCCAGCTGCTACGCCGATTCAAGCCATTAATTTACCTTTAGCCAACAGTTTGGATCTCGCACTTAATTCGGGTGACGCTTTTTATGCGGCGATCACCGCTTATAACACTGATGGAGAAAGCCCCTACTCTAACGTCGTTACTCTTGATTTAGCTCATAAGGTTACAGACGCAACTGAATTAAAGTTAAACAGCATACTCAATGAACTCTCCATCGACACCGATATCCCTGGTGCTATCGCGTTGGTCGCGCTGCCTGATGGCGCTGTTTGGAAAAAAGCCGCGGGTTTTGCGGATTTACAACAATCCATTCCTATGCGTCCCAATCATCAATTCCGTATTGGAAGTACTACCAAAATCTTTATCGCCACTTTAGTGCTGCAGTTGATGGAAGAAAACCAGCTCAACCTGGAAAACACCATTGACCAATACTTACCAGCAAAAATTGTCGATAATATTGCTCGTATCGATAGCATCTCTTACGGTGATAAAATCACGCTTCGGCAACTACTTCGTCACGAAAGCGGCATATTCGATTACGCTCGAGATGATAAGTTGCTAATGGATGTGCAAAATGATCTTCAGCGCATTTGGCAACCGGAAGAAATTCTAGCGTATGTCTATAAACAAGAACCCTATTTTATCCCTGGTACGCCAGGTCAAGGTCATTACTCAAACACCAACTATTTATTACTAGGACTGATTTTAGAAAGTATTCTGCAACAACCTATTGCAAAAACATTACAAGAACGTATTTTTACACCACTCAATTTAACGCATACGCTTTTCGAATATGATGACACGTTAACTCCAAATATAGCGACAGGCTACCGCAATGATGTTCCTACGACTGATTTTTCACCCAGCTTAACCTGGACAGCCGGAGCAATCGTTAGCGATACTGAAGACCTTAGACGTTTCATTAACCAATTATTTTTAGGCCGACTTTTTCAAAAAAAAGAAACGTTGAACACCATGCTGGAATTTAATCAGCACAATTTTGGACTGGGCATTAAAAAGGCCGACCTATCACCAAAGATTGGAACCGTCTACTACCATAACGGCAACACCCCTGGCTTTCTGACCGTTGCAGCATATATCCCAACCAAACAGCAAACCATCGTATTATCGCTAAATCAAGGTGAAAGCGAAGAAGTAGCACAAAAATTTTTTGAAGCGCTCATTAAGATCGCTAATGCTTTGCCCTGATTGACACAAAATAATATGGACTCCCAATCATTAGGACCGAGTTGTTAAACATAACGAAAAGTAGTACACAACTTGGCTTGATGCCATGGTTCTAGATATCCTTATAAAACCCTATTCAGGTTTTCACTGTGTCTACAAAACAAAGTAATATCCCCAAGGTTGTTGACTTTATTTCGTCAGAGCACCTTACATCAAATAAAACTGTATTCGCATTAATCCTGTAAATTTAGAACCCATTCACTACCATAGCCTAATTTACGGTAATCACTTGAAATAATTCCATCAAGGTTTACTACTCTATCAGAATCAGAAGATACGACTTCTAAAGTAATATTATTACCATCAACAGTACCAGTAACAGCGCCATTAATTATCCCATTAGTACAAGAATCGAATGAACAACGAACGCCGAAGGATGCCACCCCTGTTAGTTTGCTTCCTTTCTGTTTCAATGAAAATCCCATTATTTGAGTATGACCCGGCACGAAAACACCGGGATCTCCCAGGATACCTTTCCAATTTCCAGTTAAATCTACTGCTTCCTGTTTGTTAATAGCAAGAATTGTCCACGTTCCTTCTTTTCTCAATAATAATTCTACATCACGGTAAGTTTTATCTTTGGTGTTATCTACCCTAACTTTAGGAATTGTCACGACATTTGTTGAAGTATCAAAATTTGGAAAAACCTCAGCCAAAATATTGGTAGACATTAAAAAAATCAAGTATATATACTTACATTTCATTCTATTTTTCCCTATAACTTAAAATCTCTAGGAATAATCGGGGTCAAATAATCGGGGTCAGGTTGACCTCTACTTTGAAACAGAGGCTTTGTCCAGTATTAAATATAGTAGTGTATTGTTCTATAACATGTTTTGATAGAGCACGGTTCCGCCGTGCTCTTCTTCTATCCTCTACTTATCTCCAAACATGAGGAATGCTTCAGATAGCGGTATTTGAGCAACAAGATCGGCAGAAATGTGTGTACCGTATATAGTTTGAATATTTCCTTGGATCCCAGATGCCCATATATTTGTTGCATCCATAATGGCGCCATCACCAATTTGCCAATACATATCAGGCGCAAGATAGGTTCCACTTAATATTGCTGCACCAATAGTTGCAACCTCAGTAAAGCCCCCTCCTGTAAAATTAAATAATACTTGGTCAGCTGCAACGCCATCTAATAGGATAGCTGTACCTGAGCCTAATGTGAGGCTCCCAGACACATTGATTATAAAGGTATCATCAGCGTCGCCATTGAGTGTAATGCTGTCATTTCCACCAAGAGTAATTGATCCGTGTATATTAAATACAGATGTTCCTTTAGAAGAAGCATAAAAGGTTTGACTGCTATTAATTAATCCTAAATTAGTACCTGAATAAGAGGCGGCCACACTTGATGCATTATACAAGCTGTCATATAGTTGGCTCCAATAATCATCTGTTTCTTGACTAGTTGCACCATGTACCATGGCAGACGGTGAACTACTAACCAAAGTACCGCCAGCTACATTGCCATGTATTTGTACACTTGACCCAAGTTGATAATTAGCTCGACTACCAATATTGCCATAGATTGTTGCATCACTCCCTAGCTGTAAATAACCACCAAAGTGACTAGAGTATGGGGTGCCAACACTTAATAATGTATATAGATCTCCACCAGTGAGTCCAAAATTATTTTCATCTGAACCCGCATTAGCGATTGAAGTCAGCACCATTAGGCTTGCAATAGCCGTGATTTTTGTTCGTAGTATCATGATAATTTCCCTTAATTTAATATTAGTCTGTGAAATTTTTTATGGAAAAATATTGATTTTAAGCTACTTAACCCTATGTGCTAGATGCTATCACAAGCAGAAAAAAACCAGCAATAATCAGCTATAAGAATACAAGGGATCAATAGTTGATACAATACTTTTAAACAGTATCAGCACGTTATTTTTAAGCAACCCATGCTGGGGACTAAAATATTCGACAGAATATTTCGGACTTTCCTTAGCAAAAGAAAAAGCATTATTTTTGAACAGTTTCATTCACATTTCTCATACATAAACACAAATTCCCAAGCGAATTTAAACGAAAAGATGAACAAGTACCGCATGATCTAATTCGCCGTTCGCTTCTTACTGTGAAACTTGAAATAAATGAAAATCATAATCCCTTCACTGTCCCTTCAAAAGGTGTCGTGTCTATTCCTGCGACCTATTTGTAATGGTTTAGACTGAAAACGGACTAATCCAGTATGAGAATTTTTTAACAGAATGAATGTGAATAAATTTACAGAGATCTCCGAATTTGAAAAGTAGACTGTAAACTCTTCACTATCTCTTAATCAACCAGGAGACAGCAAGGAAGAGTCTAATTTAGTTATCACTTGGAGATTCAAAAATGACAATCAAACAAATTCAAAAAATATTAATTGCAACTACAGGCGCCTTGATGTGCCTTTTGATCAACGCAAACAATGTACTCGCTTCTCCTTCAGGTTTCGCTTCAAACCGTATTATTGATTTGGTGGGTATTGGCAGCGAATCGATATTCTTGTTTTCGCCTGAAGCTGCCAATAATCAGTTCAAAGGAACGATATTTTCAGGACGCGCCCTCCTCTACCCAGGAGGGACACTACATGCATCGGATTGTGCTCCCCTTATTGCCTGCGGTGTTGTACCTTCAACAATTCCCGGTAAATTTGTGCCTGAGTTTCCAGACAAAGTAATAGGTCACGTGACTCTCCAAGCCCGTGTAGTAACCGCTGAATTAGACAAAGCTCTGTCAGCATTTTTTACCAATGATTTAGCCTCCTATCTGACAGAAGCAGAGGGCTTATCTGGAAGAATCGTATTCGAATTCACTGGCACATTGAATTTCAATAACTCTATGGATTATCTCGTTCCAGGAAAGGATACTCTCACGATTCACGGCTACATCGTGTGGGGATTACGTGGTGAACGCTTCAATTTGGCGGTAACCGGCGGAACGGGCAAATTTAAAAAAGCCAAAGGAATGGTTCAATTCCAGCGGCTGGTTGTCGCTAATGCCAGCGGGGCTAACTCGTTCAGGATAAGGTTACCGAAATTCAGATAGCTTTCCTTAGATAATTTAGGTTGATTTTGATCTTTTGAGATTGATGAAACTTATTTTTTCCTAACCAACATGATAACTTACCAAAGGTTTATTGACGGAAATAAATCCATGTGGCGAATGAGTAAAATAGTATAGTGTTTTCCGACATTTATTAGTCTTCCGTAAGGTTAAAACCTTCGCCTTTAGGCGAATAGATTTATCTTTTATCATTGATAAGTCAAATTTATCAAGAGGTGGAAGATGGAATATCGTTACGGTAGTCACACAGTCTATAACATAGAGTATCATTTTGTATGGGTTACAAAATATCGTTATCAGATATTAAGAGGGGATGTTGCGCTACGTGTCAGAGAACTGGTGAGGCAGACCTGTGAAGCCTTTGAAGTGAAGATATTAAAAGGGGTTGTGAGTAAAGACCATGTCCATTTGCTGGTATCAGCACCTCCGACGATAGCGCCAAGTGAGCTAATGAGGAGGATTAAGGGGCGGGCGTCCAGTAAGCTATTTGAAGAGAACCCGACACTGAAGAAACGTTATTGGGGCCGTCATTTTTGGGCGCGAGGTTATTTTTGTGTCACAGCGGGGCAAGTAACCGAAGAAATGATAAAAGCCTATTTGGAGCATCATTTTGAACCGAATCCAGATGATAATTTCAGGACAGAAGATTAAACGGGTCTTTGACCCGTATCCGGACTTTCAGTCCTTAATACGAACCCACCGGCTTTAGCCGGTGGTTGTTGAGTTTAATGAAAGTGATGGTTGGAAACCCTTCACATTCCCACGCTTTCAAGCCGCCCCGCTATCGTCTTTAACGCGCGCGCTCCGCTGCTGCGATCTGAGGTTCCACCGCCCTGCTTTTAGCTTGACCTGGGGCAAAACGAAAGCCAATGCTGTAGCTACGGAGATCAGGCTCGTGCCTGAAGCGGTAGGCGGAACGCGTGTACCCGCCGCCGTCGAGCCAGGAGCCACCGCGCAACACACGGTTCATGCCTGTTACTGGGCCTGTTGGATTGTACACAGCTTCTTTCGAATAATAATCATACCAATCATGACACCATTCCCAAACATTGCCGTGCATTTCATAGAGACCCCAAGGATTGGCAGGCAAAAATTTCACCGGAACCGTTTTGTTTCGATTTAAACCTTGTTTTCCTCCTGCATAGGGATGCTCACCGTTATAATTCACTTGCTCCGGCATGATATTTTCGCCAAAGGAAAAAGGGGTGACGGTTCCTGCACGACAGGCGTATTCCCATTGAGCTTCGCTCGGCAACTGTGCATTCAATCCTGGAATCAGGCTGTTCAATTGAGTGAGAAAAAGCTGCACATGGTTCCAGCTAACCTGTACCACCGGATTGTATTCGTCCTTATTGAATCGAGCGGGATTTTTTTCCATAACCATTCGCCATAAAGCCTGCGTGCATGCAGTATCCGCTAACCAATAACCTTCAGTCAGTGTCACTTGATGCTGGATTTCTGTATCTGAACGCTCTGCTTCAGAATCGGGTGAACCCATTAAGAAAGTCCCGGGTAGTATCCAGCGAAATACCTGGCGTACATTTTTAAAGGTCAAGGCCATCCACAATCCATATTGGTCCTCTCCCCATTCATTTGCCCATTTTTCGGGGAACATGGAGGGTAAAAAATTTATTGTTGTTTGTGAAGATTGAGTAGAATTCATATTGCTGATATGTCTGCCGATAATGCCAGTACAATAATCTTTAAAATGTGTGAAAAATTATGGGAAAGTTAGGTCGCCACTTCGGCAAGCTTTCGACACCCAGTCTACTAACACACCGAAGGGCATTTGCTTTTTGCCAGAATAACCATATTGCGCCACTGGACAGGATGATCATCGGGTCAAGCGTCGCATCCGCAAACAATTGAGCTGGGGCAAAACGAAAGCCAATGTTGTTGTTACGGTTATCAGGCTTGTTCCTGTTGCGGTTGGCGGAACGCGTGTTCCTGCCGTTGTTGATCCAGGAGCCACCGCGCAACACACGGTTAATGCCTAAAATGATCACCCTAACTCTTATATAAAGGAACTAGGGTGTAATTGCAAGTTGCGCTTACGCCAAGTAATGCTATCAGCATGCAAAGTGATTGCATGAACTGAGTCATAAGCCGACTGTAATTGAAGCGTGCTAATCGTTCCATTCTGCCAGGCATACTCACATTGCTTCCGCAATTGTTGATAGCGTTTCTTTTTTCGTGGAGATAATCGAATAGTGCCCGGCAAAATACGATAGCCGCAATAACTGACGCCTCGATGACTCCGATTAATCTGAATCGTAGATTTTAATTGTAATTCAAGATAGGTAGTCAAATAATCTTGTAATTCGGTCAATACCTGTTTGGCGCTTGCTTTATCGTGACACCACCAAATAGTATCATCCATATAGCGAACTTGGGCATTAACAAGAGGGTGTTGCTGTAAAAAACGGTCTGCACCATTCAGATAAAAATTGGCAAAATGTTGTGAAGTCAATGAACCTATTGGCAACCCTTTATCCGGCGTAGCATGATAACTGTCAATAATTCGTTGCAACAACCTAAGAAAATCATCACCTTTAAAACGTTTGCATAATAATTCAACCAGTACCTGGTGATTGATCGATGGAAAATAACTCTTCACATCAACTTTCACAAACCAGCAAAACCGTTGCATATTCTTTTGCACCTGAGAAACGGCTTTGTGTACTCCCTTGTTAAGTCGACAAGCATATGTATCTGCTATCAAAAGCCTTTCAAACACCCACTCTGCCTGGTTCATAATGGCATGATGCAGTACCCGTTCCGCAAAACAAGCTGCATGGATCAAACGGCGTTTCGGGTCATTGATGTAAAAACTGTTATAAATACCGCAAGGAACTTTTTCTTGCATAATATTTTCATGCAATGTGTACAGGCTTTCGTTGATATTTATTAGAAAATCTACAACATCGGGGCGCTGCCTTTTGCCCCGTGCTGCTTTCCAGGTTGCCAACAACAAATTATCAAAAGTTGCAATATCAGCTATTTGAATCGGATAGCGTTTCATCGATATTTGTTGTAGAAGTAGACAAGCGATTTAATTCTTCAATAAAGCGATCACCATATTTATCTACGCGTGCTTTTCCCACACCGGCTATCTTAGCCCATCTTTGTGGGTTTTTTTAGCTAAGTCATTGATTTATGTTTTATAGGAATAAAAAGTTCTTTAAAATCAAGGGTATTTTTTTGAATCTTTTTGTGGTGCCATTTTCGTTATTTTCAAGCATAATTTCATTGACTTTTAGGAAAACTTTCCTCACTATTGTGCTGTTCCATAAATTTATCAAAATATAATTCTGAAATTCAATGATTTACACAAAAGTACAAAATTTGTAGTGCCAGCTGGCCAAGTTTTAAATTTACAAGTTATTGATATATCAGGAATACATCTAAAATTGTCACGAAGTTGGGTTAGCTAAAGCACTGATGGTAGCCACTTGCTGAATAACCATCTCTGCCAGTTGTTCATTAGAGAATATTGCGTACACAGGAATGCCTTCTTGCTCTGCTAATTTTTTACGGAGATTACGTAATTCTGCATATACAGAAAAATCCTGCTCGCTCAGCACTTCTTTGTAGTCAATACGTCCGCGTTTATTATTGTTTTTTGACGATTTTGTAGCGAATTCAGTTTCGCCTTCGATATAGCTGACACACACTGACCAGTAACTATTCTCACCCTGAGCAATTAACTGCTTTTCAACCGAAACGACTCGATGTTGTCCGCAGAAAGCATTGAGTTGCTGTTGCCCATACTCTGGTGAAAGTGCAGAGATGGTGAAAAATTGAAATTTCATTGTTTGGGTTTTACTTTACCTTTTAATTTCCCCAATAGACTTAATGGATCCTTACGCGTTTCGTTGCCGCGCTCCGATGCGGCGATTTGCGGCTCCGCCGCCCTGCTTTTAGCTTGACCTGGGGCAAAACGAAAGCCAATGAGGTTGAGACGGTTATCAGGCACGTACCTGCCGCGGTAGGCGGAACGCGTGCGCCCGCCGCTGCTGATCCAGGAGCCACCGCGCAACACACGGTACATGCCTTTTTTTGGTCCTGTCGGATTGATCATTGCTTTTTTCGAATACACATGATGCCAATCCTGACACCATTCCCAAACATTGCCGTGCATTTCATAGAGGCCCCAAGGATTGGCAGGCAAGGACTTCACCGGCACCGTTTTCTCTCGGTACAATCCTTTTTTTCCTCCTGCATAAGGATGATCCCCATGATAATTCACTTGTTCGGGTGTGATATTATCTCCAAAGGAAAAAGGGGTAATAGTTCCTGCACGACAAGCATATTCCCACTGCGCCTCACTCGGTAACTGAGCATTGAGGCCCGGAAGCAAAGCATTCAATTGAGTCAGAAAATGCTGCACATCATCCCAGCTAACTTGTTCCACCGGATTATTTTCATCTTCTTTGAAATGAGCGGGATTTTCACCCATGACCGTTTGCCACAAGGCTTGTGTACACCCTGTATCGGCTAACCAAAAGCCTTCAGTCAGCGTCACTTCATGCTGAGTTTCATTATCACGCCGTTCTTTTTCCGATTTCGGCGAACCCATCAAGAATGTACCAGCGGGTATAAAACGGCAACGCTGGCTGATGTCTTTGATCGTGAGGTCACAATAAAGCCCGTACTCGTCATAACTTAATTCGCCACCCCATTCAGGCCAATACACCCGCCATGATTTCCCATGCTGCTCAAACTCGACCCATAACCCTTCTGTATCGCGGCCTATTTGGCTGGCCCAGGGAGGTTTGGTTAAGCTTTTTAAAAGAATAGTTTCGCTATCGTTACGCAGAGAAACTTGTTCAATAGCCTGACCCATTTCCACCAATAACATGCTATTCCCTTGAGTGTAAGAGTCCGTTGAATGTTGCCATTGCCATTGGCTTTCAGCGTTTTTCCCTTGTTGGGACACGGTTTTGATGGATAAATCGCCCTCCAGGATCAAATCTGTGTAATAACTGCCCATTGAAAGAGTGGTGGTATCCTGATCAGTGATCCTCAGTTCATGACCTGTTTGAAATAACTGGCAAGGCTGATTTGCCACGCTCGTTTCACTTGCAAATATGAAGTCAACATCCTGCTTGTTGATGGTATCAGGATAATGAATGATTTCACCTTGATTCAGTGTGTGTTTTTGTGCAAATGCCCATAAAGCCGCCAGTTGTGGGTTTTTCAATAGTGCCAACGGTAAACTGTCTATGTATTCTCGATTCCATTGTTGTAAGCGGTCATTACTTGCTTGGTGATAACAAGTTTTTGCCATTGCCTGTTGCCACGTTTTAATTTGAAGCTTCATTTCACTGTCAACGGTTCCAGGAAATAGACGATCACACAACGCCATTTCCATCATGCGAACTGATTCGGGCAAATAAACATGGTGAGCGCGAATGAGTGTGACCAAACGTTGCTTGAAATTCTGTTGGCCGGGCTCTGACTCAATTTTTAACCCCATCCAAAAATCAGAGTTATGTAGTTTATGCTGATAGCTGCTTACTGCTGCAAGGTTTTTATAGCAGCAGCCTTGGGTGCTACTGATGATATCAGGATGTTGCCAAAACATTGCTTCATCTGCAACATTTGCTTGGTCGGCAGGTAAAAGCGTCCGCACCGCCCTCAGTAAAGGAGGTTCGATCACTATCGCTGCAGAAAGCAGGGTTAATAATTTATCGACGCCCGACCCGAATTTACTGTCTGCTTTTTCAGCCGATGTAACTGCCTTATTGTGAACCCTTAACTGACTATTTCTGTCCCAACAATAGAGACGAAATAGCCAGCTTAATGTGCTTTCATGCAACCATTCCGGCACCGGACACAATACCATCGGTTGGCAACCCGCAGCGCGTAAAAGCCGTCCAAAGCATTCCCAACCAAGTCGTTGCTGGGGTGACTCGGATAACAACCCAAGATCACTGAGTATCAGCAAAGGGGTGTCCGTGTTCGGCATCTTCCAATTTAGAACTTGGTTCCCTTTAGGTTTCATGTATTGGGTACGTATTCCCGCCTGCTCGTATAGGATTCGTACATCAATGCCCAACTTCCCATGCAGTTTTTTTAACTTAGCGCATAATTGATTAAAATCTTGAAAAAAAGGTTCGGTCTGATCTTGAAAATCCAACACAATGCAGAGGGTGGTACTCCAGCTGTGCTGTTTTCGCAATGGTATTTGTCGAATTGATAGCCCTCTGGATACATCATTAATAAGTCGCGGAATATCTGGATGTTTTGAAGGCAATGTTCGACCCAGCACGGTTCTCAAAAAGGGCCATAACCGTGGCCAGCGAATTAACGGTTGATAAGCGGGTAAACGAAGTGTTGTTCTATCCGGCAAGGCGTCTTCCGATAAGCGCTTAGCATTCTCAAACCATTCCGGTACGGCTGGATCAACCGGTTTTTCACTTTGCGGTTTACGGATTCGTTGGGCCGCATAAAAAAAACGGGGTCCGGGTAATTGGGAAGGTCGATGGATTGGCTTAGCAGCGGGTTGGACAGGTGTTATTTTCTCAGATGGCTCATATTCTTTATCGGGATGATCAATCACTGTCCGCTCATAACCAAAAGCAAAGGCCATGTTCTCAAGCGCCTGTTTTCCTTGGCTATCCAAGATAGTCAATAAATCAGCACGACCTACTGCGCCCTTGCTTTGCGATAACACGGTCAGGCCTTATGTTGCGGATATTTTTTCAGAGCGAACTGACCTACTTTCTTTAATAAATCCATTTGCTGGTCAATATCTACTTGCAAATTTGCCAAGACCCTTAAGATATCGATGTATTCGGCCTGGCCAGGAGGGGTCACACCCTGCGTTTCTGCTGTTTGCCGGTCATTCCATATTTGTTCGGCAGCTTCTGTGTACACATCAGCATGGCAACGTTTTTTAAAATGTAGCTTGCCGCGTTTGACCAGGGTTTCTATGAAATCATTTTTTTGTTGCGGTAATTCCAGGTTTAACACCAAACAACGACGCACAAAAGCTGAGGGTAATTCCCGCTCTTCATTGGTGGTAATCACGACTAAGGGCGTCGGTATTTCGGCTTGACAAGCAACCGGTTGATTTAACCACGGCACGCTGAATGCGCCATTACCCAATGTTTCCAATAAACCATTCGGAAGATCAGCATCTGCTTTATCAATTTCATCGATCAATAACACGCTGCCATGGTCAGGTGCCCATTCCCCGGGTGGAATGGGCTGATGGAATTGGCTACCGCTGTCTTTATGCTGTGATTCAGCTGATTCCCAGTTAAACACCCACCATAAAGCGCCCGGGCTCAAATATTTAAGATGATTTAGTTCTTTACGTATTTCCGCCTGTGTGAGTTTTGTTGAACCCAAGGCTTGAGCGTCTCCCAACCGCCCTACTGCATCAAAACGCCACTGTAATTCCTGGCTTTCACTGCGCGCATGCACCACTTCAGTCACCAACAAACGACCCATGACTGCCGCTGCCGCTCTAGCCAACTGACTTTTGCCGGTACCTGGGTCACCTCGCACTAATAAAGGTCGCTGCGCAGCCAAAGCCGAACGAATGGCCCAGGATGATTGCTCATCAAACATATGAACCGATTCAGGCCACGACCCTTGTACTGGAAGGACTATTTCTTTGTTGATTGGAATTTCAGGGATGGTTGATTGTTCCATGCTTGTTTCCATTAGTTATCTTTCATGGTTAGGAATTCGCGGATCACACTGGTAAAGAGTCCTTCATCTTCTATTCTCAATGTCGGCTGGTTAGCGGATGAAGTTAAATAAATAATTGTAATTGAGGACAACTCTTTCAATATTTGACTTGCAATTGCCTGATTCTCTGGAATGGGAATATAGTAGTGATGCGTTTTGCGTTGTTCACGCGTTGCCAATGTTTTATTCAAGTTACTTAATTCAACATCGGACAGCTTGTCCGTCACTGGTTGACGAGTATCTTCGGGAAAGACTTTATTCCAAATTTCAATCAAAATTCGCTCTAAAGGCATATCCTTCCCCCAACCTGAATTTAATTGTGGAGGCAATATACCTCCCTGTCCTTGTACTGCAGCTTTACCAGTCATTGCTTCTAGTTTTGGTAGAAACTGTCTAAAACGTGCACTGGCAACTTCTATCCCACAGGCTGTTTTCACCTGAACTTGAAAACTAAAACCATCAAAACATTTGAGATTTGCCTGCTCTTCAACCCATTCCTTGCTTACGACCAATAAACTCAACCAACTCAATATCGATTTTGCTGCTTCCCATGTGTTTTCATAAGGCTTACTGTTAAACTCTACTTCAGAAAGACTTTGTTTAGTTGCTGGATATAAATAATCATCGATAGCGGTTTCAAATTCTTTGTTACATAAGAAATCAGCCAGGGTTTCTTGAGTTTCTTCAGTTAATGTTACTTTCAATGAGTCGCTGAGGTTTCTTTGTTGGTCAAGAAGTACCTGGATTTCATCTCTGATTTTGTCGCGAAATTGCTCATCCGGCAAGCGGACTAACCTTCGTTTGGGTGAGTCAGCTTGTTGTTTCGCTGGTTGTATTAGATCAAGTATCGCCTCAAAATCAGTATCTACATGATTATCTTCGGTGAGGGTGTTTTTATCGCCTAATTCTTCTAAATACTCGTCAATCAATCTGCAGTATTCGTCATATTCCTTTAATTCTTCATGTGACCTTGAACTCATATTTTCCATAGCAATAGTTTTCAAATCTTCTTCCAATTCCTTTTTTTCTTTCTCCCAGTACCGAATATACGGTGTCCGTTCCGCGGTTTTATGGAATTTAGTACCAGAGACAACAATGGGAAAGATACGATTAGAAAAATTCTGTTTGTCATGGGCTCGACATATTTCATACATGCAATATCTTGACTTGAAATAGGCGTCACTCAAAACCAAAATAATCGCATCGCCTGAAGCCAGTTCATTCATGTAACTACGGATTGAATCTTTGTAGTTAACTTCGTTTTTATCTCGTAATAATATAATCCCACGTTGTTGGCAAGCTGCTTCAAGCTTTTCGACAATTTTCTTTTCATTCTCAACCTTCCAGTTATAGGAAACATAAATTTTGGCAGTCATCTTTTACTTTTCCTGGATTTGTTTGAATATTAAATGATTCAAAATGTTCAGCGCAAAAAAAATTGCATTTCTGTTGTCTTTAAAATATATGGTTTTGCATTATTGGTTGTTATTGCTAAAAGGTTAAGTTTTCAAAGATATCTACTTGACCGTAACCCCAAAATACATCACGACCAAATTGGTTGAACCTGTGTTCTTTAACTCATGTACTTCATGCGGTTCAACGGTGATACACATGCCTGATTGTAAGGCTATAGGTTGGTTGTCTACAGTAATCAGTCCAGTTCCAGATTTGATAAAGAATACTTCCGTCATGTCTTGATGACTATGGGCGTATGCGATTTCTCCCGGCGGGAATACAGCCTCGGAGAAATGGGTGATATGTTCAATTTCTCCATTTTGCACCAAGGTACGCTTTTTTATCGCTGCGTTGTGCGAAACCTCTTGTTGTTTGGCTTGGTCCAGTGTACTAATTTTCAAGGTGTGTGATTCCAGTTCAACAATAAAATAAACTTTACGTTCATTCTACTTTGTTAAGACAGATGATTCATTTTTTCAGGTTTGTTATTGCGGCTGACATTTATTCACCTGATATAATTGTTACACTTATTTGGCTTTATCATTTAAATGCTTCAACACAACCAACAGACATGAATTTACTTGGCTTATCGCTTCATTAGCTTGTCAGTGACCAAAATGATATTTGGTCAGTTAAAGTAAGTGGAAATTGGCGTATGCCATTTCAATTGAAAGGAGAACATGCTGAAATTGTTAATTAAGAAGATTATCATTGAGGTTTATTATTGTTCGTGGAAAAGCTGGTGTAAACCCCGAAATGGCAGTTCGATTATCCATAACATTGAATACGTCATCCGAAAGCTGGCTTAATCAACATTTACAATATGATTTATGGCTAGCCGAGCGGTTATTCGCTCGTTGGAGATATATTCCTTCACTATTTATGAGATATTTTTAACATGACCAAAGTAGGCCGTAATGACCCCTGCCCTTGTGGCAGCGGAAAAAAATATAAAAAATGCTGTTTAGTCAAAAGGTCTTCAGTTGTTGATTTAAACTGGCAAAAAATGAGGCGAACTGAGGGAACATTAGTTCCTTTGTTGCAGAAATATACTCTTGAGCGCTTTAGAATGAGTGCATTATCTGAAGCTTGGGATGAATTTACTAATGATATGGAGCTTGAACTATCGGATGATGAGCCTCCACCTGAATTTGAGTCTTTTTTCATTCCGTGGTTTTTATTCAACTGGATTGATGATGATTACTTTGAGGCATCTCGAGTGGATCTAGTTAATAAACCAATAGCCATGTTATATCTGGAGGAAAAAGGTCAACAACTTGATTCCTTTCAGCAACGATTTATTAAATCAGTTTGTGCTGGGCAATTCAGCTTTTATGTTGTGACAGATGTTTTCCCTGGTGAACGTCTTGAACTGAGAGATCTGATTCTAAACCAGAGTATTAGTGTCTATGAACGTCAAGGTTCTGAACAAATTAATGTTGGAACTATTCTTTTCGCCAGAGTAATGACAATGGATAATAGTTCTATCATGGTGGGGTGTGCGCCCTATCTTATCCCCGCCACTTATCAATCATATTTTATTGATTTGCGACAGGATTGGCGTTTAACCATTCAAGACCTGGGTGATGAAATATTGTTTGAATTTGAGGATGATATACGCCAGATTTATCATGATATTATCGAGCAACTGAACAACCCAGTACCCCCTAAACTTGTCAATTCCGAGGGAGATACTCTTGAATTCTCACAATTACATTATCAATTAGACTGTTCAGTAAAAGAGGCCTTTTCTGCACTTCAGACCTTGGCTATAGCCATCAGCGAGAGCGCGCTGTTGGAAGATGGTATTTTTGATAGCCAGGGCAATCTCAAATCGATTGAATTTCCTTGGCTAGAAAAAATTGGCACTGAAAAGATGAAGAAAGAAACCACTGTAAAAGGCACGTTAACCCTTTCGGCAAATAAGCTCATCATTGATGTCAATTCTCATGAACGAGCCGATGCTATTAAACGGAAAATATCAAGACGTTTGGGTAAGCGTGCTACCTTCAAAAACGCTGTCATTCAATCTACTAAAAAAATGCTAGAAGCCATGCCGCCTGAAGATTCCGAACGTCATTCACAAGCCGTTCTTGCTTCTAAAGAATTAGAGGCTCAACCTGAAGTACAATTAATGCTTAAAGAAATGGCAGCAAAACACTGGCAAAATTGGCTGGATATGCCATTGCCTGCTTTGAACGATAAGACCCCACGAGAATCAGCTAAAACAACGCAAGGTCGTGAACGATTAGATGCACTGTTTTTGCAGTTTAAAGGTATGAGTAACATGAACACTTCTGAACCTTTTAACCCAGATATTGACTTCTTAAGGAAAGAACTAGGAATAGACTAATTCTACGTGGTCAGATTAACAATAAGTCCGTCATACTCGTCGGGAACGGGTATCCAGCGCCACTGATGGCAAGCTGAAATTCATCCATGATGTCTGGATTCCGGTCATCCCTGGAGGAATTACGATCTTGAAAAAAAAGAATTATTTAATCTGACCAAGTAGAACTAATGAACGAAGATTCAATAATAAAGGAATTTTGACTTATCTGATGCCAATTCATCCATGTAATCGCGAATTGACTTTTTGTATTCGACTTCATTCTTGTCTCGGAGCAATTCAATGCCTCATTGTTTGCAAGCCTCTTCAAGCATATCAACAATTTAAGTCTCATCCTCTAACTTCCAATTGTAGGAAACATAAATATTGCCAGCCATTTTCAGTTCAACCTAGATCCATTTGTTTTTGTAGCATTTAAAATTTGCTCAGCTCAATCATTATATAACCAGTCTTCTCTTTAAAATCATCAGTTTAACAGGTATTGAGTCGAAATTACGGATCAAGCCTCTTTCACTAAGAATCGCTGCCGGCATGAAATATCTGCTCTATTAAATTCTATATTGCTTCAAGTCAAACGCCTTACCCACTTCTTAGCTTACAACCTAATCCTCTCTTTAAAGTATTTGTTGTTGCGAAAAATGTCGCACTTTTTATATGTAATTGTTCGCAGCATTGAAAGCGGGTCAGAACTTAAACTTACGTCCGAGAATTACAAATATTGAGTGAATACGGAAACATGATTTGTATTAACGGGATGGCTCAAAGCAACAGTGTATGTCCACATCAAATATTCGATAGTTGTCTATCAATACCACGAGCTAACAACATGAACAAGTTTGTAATTTATGTACTGGGTCTCAAGATCCATTTTTTGAATATATATTTATACGAGGAAATTATTATGAATGTAGTAAAAATGGTTAACACAGCATTACTTTTTATCGTTTCATTATTGGCGTTTTCGTTCACGGCGTCGGCTGGTTCTTCTTTCTGGGATCAAGACTGGGGACGTGGCTTTTATCAAAGAGGTCCTGATAATCTTGGCAAAGCCATGACCTTTATTTCCACCCGAGCATTCGATTCTGTCGATGGCACTTTCTTTCTGGATGGCATGATCAAAGGGGATGGTATGGACTTCTTCAAAAATACCATGGGGTTGTCGGAAGAAGAAATCGAAATGAGCCGGGAAAAAGCACTGGCATTTTATAAAAAACGTTTTGGATTAGATATTGACGACCCAAAGGTTTATTTTACTGGCTTCCAAATCGATCCCGCAGCTGGCTATAAAGTCATCATGGCGACAGGTAAAAGGAACCACCTGGGTAAAGGCTATCCCATTGTAGATGGTGGTTGGGCCTATGCTGTTGTAGATCCTGAAGGATTAGATTTGGGTGGTGAATTTGAAGGCACCCATGTTCCTGCTGGCACTATGTTCGCTTTTGGCAACTATGTCATCAAACGTGGTAGAGGTCGCAAGGATTTGGTACTTAGCTATAAATCACGTGGACCTATGCAGCCTGTTGGTACCGGCGGCGTAATCAATTGTGAGGTGTCTCATCCTAAGTTTGGTGAAGGTGTAGGTTGGGGTTATTTCGAGTTCCATGAACTTGCTAACGGCCAAGTATCAGCACAGGTTCGTAATGTCCTGACTTTTCCAAAATTTGGCTACGACGAAGAATTGATCGGCCAACAGTAATTGATTGTTAATACATGCGCGGTTTGATGAGTTAGACGACCGCGCATTTTAACCCTTAGACATCAATGCCGGAAAGTAAGATTAACCTGGCAACGGTAGTCTTCAAATTCATTGATGATGGTTCGTTCACTTGTTGCTTCTTGAACCTACTCACCACCAAAATTGATAAAAGAGGTTGTTGTCGTGGTAAATAATAACGTTGATTTTGCGGTCATAGGGATGGCTTGCCGCTTCCCTGGCGCCGACAACTACCACCAATTCTGGCAAAATCTTATCCAAGGTAAGAATTGCATCTCTGAAATTCCTAAAGATCGATGGGATTGGCGAGCATATTATGGTGACCCTAAAACCGCTGCCAATAAAACAAATATAAAATTCGGCGGCTTTATAAAAGACATCGATAAATTTGATCCTTTATTTTTTAATATATCACCCAAAGAAGCCGCATACATCGACCCGCAACACAGGTTGTTTTTACAAACTGCTTGGCATGCAATTGAAGATGCGGGTTACAGCGTGGAAAGTTTATCCGGTAAAAAAATAGGTATCTACGCGGGCGTATCGAAAAACGATTACAGCGAATTGATGAGAGAGTTGCATCAAGACATTGCGCCTTTTATTTCTACCGGAACCGTTCATTCTATATTGGCTAACCGACTGTCATTTTTATTCGATTTTCATGGTCGAAGTGAAGCGATAGACACTGCTTGTTCCAGTGGCCTGGTTGCACTGCACAATGCTATGCGAGACATCACCAATGGTGAATGTGAGGCGGCCTTAGTAGGAGGTGTCAACGCTTTAATCGCGCCCACAATGTTTATCTCGCACAGCAAATCAGGCATGTTGTCTATTGATGGCCAATGCAAGACATTTGATGCTGACGCCAATGGTTATGTGAGAGGTGAAGGCGTCGGTGCGCTACTGATAAAGCCGCTTGATGTGGCCATGCTAGCAGGCGATCATATTCATGCCGTCATAAAAAGCTCTGCAGTCAATCATGGTGGTCGAGCAAACTTTTTAACCTCACCCACTGTGGAAGCACAAGCCGACGTTATTAGCACAGCTCTGGCAAAGGCCGAGTTAGATCCAAATACCATTTCCTATATTGAAGCACACGGTACCGGAACACCCATGGGCGACCCCATTGAAGTCAACGCTTTAAAAAAAGCCTTTCAATCGTTGCAAGGTAAGACACAGAAAACAAAACAGAATACCGCTTACTGCGCATTAAGTTCCGTTAAAACCAACATTGGTCACCTGGAGAGTGCATCCGGCATTGCTGGCATAATCAAAGCTATCTTAGCCATGCAGTATAAAGAAATCCCGGCTTTGCAAAACTTCAACACACTCAACCCCTATATTAACCTAGAACATAGCCCTTTTTATATTGCTGAAAAGAATACCCAATGGAAACCATTGCAAAATGCCAATGGTGAAACTTTACCCAGACGAGTGGGCGTTAGTTCATTCGGGATGGGCGGTGTTAATGCCCATGTGATTTTAGAAGAAGCACCTTCTCTAGATAACCCTGCATTGACTGATATTAACAATGCCCCTCAATTAATCTTGATCTCTGCCAAAAAGAACGGGCTTCAGAACCAAGCAATCAATCTAAAGCGTTATGTATTAGCATTAGAAGCTCAAGAAAGTATTAATTCAGTCGGACTGCAAGAGATTGCTTATACCTTGCAAGTGGGTAGAGAGCAGTTCTCTGAAAGGGTGGCTATAATCGCCAAAACCAAGGCCGAATTGTTGCAAAAAATATCAAACTATATTGATGGAAAGAAAAGTATACAAGAATGCTTTACAGGGAGTGTCACCTTAAAAAAAGGAGAGAAACCCGAGATTATCGTAACCAGCAGAAGTATGGATCTTACCGTGCTTGCTGAAAAATGGGTGCACGGCGGCAAGCTGGATTGGTCTCAATATTACTCAGAAGACAACCGGCCCTGCAGAGTTCCATTACCAACCTATTCTTTTGAAAAAAAACGATGCTGGTTTAGTGATGATGGGAAACCATCCACCAATCAACAGCCTCTTCTTACTGCTAATGATACATCGCACGATAATTCTTTCAAGCTGAAAGATCTAGTCGTAAAACAAATATTACAACCCAACGATTTTTTTATCCAGGACCATGTTGTACAAGGTCAAAAAATGTTGCCAGGCGTTGCTTATCTTGAGTTGGCCAGAGCAGCTTATTCCAAAAACATTGACCAGCAACCGATTAACACGATTACCGATATCTTTTGGTTACAACCAATTAGGGTTGCTGATGATGAAGTAAGCATAGATATCAAACTAACACCCGAAGGTCATCAATCAACGGAAAACCACGTGACCGATTATCAAGTAATGCTCGACGGAACATTGCATAGTAAGGGAAAACTTGGGCACTCTCATTTGCAAGCCTTAGATTTAACTCCATTTAATATTGCTGAGATCAAAAATACTTTCCGACAATCAATTCAACACCAGGAATTGTATCAACTGTTTGCCCGCAACGGCTTACATTATGGACCCAGTTTTCAACCCTTGCAGAACTGCATTTACGGTGAAGAGGGCATTCTTTCAGAGTTAAAGATTCCCGACATAGTTAGTGATGATTTTGAGGATTTCATATTGCATCCCAGCATGATGGATGGTGTATTTCAGACAATTGTAGCACTGAGTTTACTGGGATCAAACAAACTGGAACGACAGTATGTTCCATTTTATTTGGAAAGGGTCGAGATAATCCATCCCATCCCTAAACAATGCTATGCCTATGCTGTTATCAATAATGAGAATAACGCTGCCAGCAGTGACATCAAGTTTGATGCGTTAGTCTGCGACAAGGAAGGAAAAATTTTGGTCAAGATTACAGGACTCACTAAAAGAGCTATATCTCAAGAGATAGAGCGCCCCCTAACCTTCCAAAAAAAAATTATACCCGTAGTAAAAGAAAAGCAGCTGGATATCTATTATAGACCCGCATGGCAGCAACATGTCTTACAGCAAGCTCCTGGGGATAACCCGCACCTTATTATCTTTGATAAAAACATAGACTTAATTCAGGAGATTAAACAGTCGACCTGCCATGAAGGCACGACCTTATTCATAACGCCAGGCACACAGTTTGCAGTAATCAATGAGCATCATATTGAGATTAATCCACATGAATCAGATGATTACTTACGACTCATACAACATCTAAAAGACCAAAACATTACCCTTCAAAATATCTTATACCTTTGGAATTTTAAAGTTGCTGACATCGCATCGTCAGAACCTGCCGATATGGGTATCACCTGTATGCTCCGTTTAACCAAGGCGATCATCCGAAAAAAGGCCTATAAGCAACTCAAACTACTCTATGCATACGACTTAGAGCAACAACACGCAGAACCTTATCATGCCATGGTAGCGGGTTTTTCCAGAACGTTGATTTATGAATGTCCCAATATTCGCTATCAAACAGTGGGTTTTGATCGGATTGATACGCAGGAACTAATCGGGCTGGCTTTGCAAGAATTCAACTCCACCCATAACAGCAAATTACAAGAAATCATTTACAGGGATAACACCCGATTAATACGCAGCGTGGTTCAATTCGATCAACCCGCTTCATCACATGATGACTCCAGCACATTACTCAAACAAAAAGGTGTTTATTTAATTAGCGGGGGCGCTGGTGGGTTGGGATACATTTTCGCTAAATACCTGGCTGAACGATATGCTGCAACTGTCTTACTGCTAGGGCGGTCACAAATTAATACTCAAATAGCTGAAAAGATAGCAACCATAAAATCCTTAGGCGGAGGATGCCGATACTTTAGTGCTGACGTGACCAAAAAGGATGAATTAGCACAGGTCATTGAAGAGATAAAATCAACCTATCAAACCATTAATGGTGTGATCCATGGCGCAGGGGTGATTGAAGATGCTTATATTTTGTTAAAACAAGAATCATCCTTTAACAAGGTTATTGCTACCAAGATAAACGGCCTAGTCAACTTGGACAAATTAACCTGTGATGACAACCTTGATTTCTTTTTGATGTTCTCTTCCATTGCTTCTCTGATGCCTAATCAAGGACAGTCAGACTACGCAGCTGCCAATAGTTTTCTTGATGGCTATGCAGCCCTACGTAACCGGCTTAGGAAGCAGCACCAGCGCTCAGGTGTTGCTTTAGCCATTAATTGGCCATTGTGGGCTCAGGGCGGCATGCAAGTAACTGCGGAAGAAAAGGCTCATTTATTGAATGAATTTGGCATGGAACCTCTGGAGGAGAGCAAAGGATTAAAGATTTTTGAGCAAAGCCTGATGTTTGCTGCAGACTCCATAAACACTGGATCACTATCGCAGATTGTTGCTATCGATGGCGATAAAGAAAAAATAGCTGCTTGCTTAGGCATTGCAGAAAGCGAAATGAAAAATTCATTAACAGCGCCTCACCAGCAGGCAAACGATAAGGAGGAAGTTATGGAAGCTGTCAACAGCATTCAATTAGAGACTGAAATAAAGAAAATATTCTCAGATCATTTTGGTATTGCGGTGGAAAAGATTGATGGCTCCTTAAATATGAGTGAGTTTGGTCTTGACTCGGCATCACTTTTACAGATTAGTCAGCAAATAAGCACTCAATATAAATTAGATCTAAAACCGACTGTATTTTTTGAAATCAATACCATCGATAAATTCATACAACATGTCTCTGAAGCTTGTTATAGCAGGAACTTCTTACCATCTCGACATAATACCAGCCTGATCGACATTGCTCTATCTGACCTGTCGGCCATGCAATTCGAAAGAAGGTTTCGCACCTCAGAATTCTATTTAAAAGACCATGTTGTGGACGATCAATTTAACATGCCGGGCGCTTGTTATATTGAAATGGCAAGACAGGGTGGTGATTTACTATTTGGGGATAAGTCAGTGGTCAAGCTGATGAATAACTACTGGGTCAGCAAGCTTTCTTCTCCAGCCGAGGAGTTTAGTGCGTATCTCAATATCACACAAAAAAACGAATACTATGAATATGAAATCGTCAGCTATGATGAAAGTAAACAAAAAAAGGTTCATGCCATTGGACAGCTTGTCTGCCGAGAAAACACCAATAGTGCATCTCATGACGAGCAGTACTTTGGCCTAAATACCATTCTATCAAACTGTTCAACCGTACAATATCCTGAACAAATTTATCAACAAATTATTGCTGAGGGCTTACATGTAGGCCCTACCTTTATGCCCATGCAGCAAATATTGCTGGGTCACTCAGAAGCGCTATCAACCTTAGCATTGCCGACCAGCATTGAAGAGACCGTAGATGATTATGTATTGCACCCTTCCCTGTTAACCGGTGTGTTTCAAACAGCGCTTATTAGCAATCGATTTGATAACGAAGATAGCGCTCACTTCATTCCTATCAGCATAGATGAACTTGAAATTATGGCGCCAATCACTGATAAATGCTACATCTATTCAAAAGCCCATACCACCAATGCCAATATAAGAAAATTTGATCTGGTGGTTTGTCGGAAAGATGGGTTGATTGCTGCCAAGTTACAAGGGTTTTCTATTCGCGCCCTAAACAACCAACAAAAAGTTGCGGTACAACCTTCCAAAATAAAAACACTCAAAGAGATACCTGGTAATTCCCCAAAAAAGGAATTGGTTGCTGCCACTCATTATTATCTTAAAACGTTGCTAGCAGAACCCATAGGCCTGCCGGTCAGTGAGATAGAAGATAATGAGCCCTTTGAAGTCTATGGCATTAATTCGGTGATGATCGTTGAGTTGAATAAGTCGTTTGAAGACGTTTTTGGTCCTCTTTCTAAAACACTGTTTTTTGAATACAGTAACCTGCAAGAACTGGCAGCCTATTTTATTGAAAACCACGAAGAAAAATTACAGCAGGTAACCGCTATCAACAGTACACAGGGCACACCTCAAAAAGAACCGTTTGTTTATCCAAGCGTGCCATTTAATACAGTCGAAACTATCACTACAATAAACCAACCAACGGTAGAACTTCATGCAACGAATGTCAGTATGGAGTCGGGTGATTTAAGCAAAAAACAATTAGTAGAGGCAACCCACCAATATCTTAAAACCTTGTTGTCTAAACCGGTAGGCCTTTCAACCACTGAGATAGAAAAAGATGAACCGTTTGAATCTTATGGCATCAACTCGGTGATGATCGTTGAGCTTAACAAATCCTTTGAAGACGTTTTTGGCCCTCTGTCAAAAACCTTGTTTTTTGAATATAGCAACATAGTAGAACTGACTGAGTATTTCATTGAAAATCATGTCGAGAAATTGCGATCCCTTTTGGATCTTCAGGATATTCCATTGGATCAATCTGATAGTGATAGTGAGTCCAAAATAGAATACATCAGTGAGCAGACAAGTACTAACCTGATCAATCATTTCATAGATACCAAAGAAGAACCAACTCAGAAGAGATCAAAATATAAAGACGATGATATTGCAATTATTGGAATCGACGGGCGATACCCAGGCGCCAAGAATGTTGAACAGTTCTGGAGCGTCTTAAAACAGGGTGAAGATTGCATTAAAGAAGTACCTCAAACCCACTTTGATTATTCACAATATTTTGATACTGATCCTGAAGAAAACAAAATTTACAGCAAGAAAGGTGGATTTATTGACGATGTGGATAAATTTGATGCTGCATTCTTCAATATATCACCGCGCGAAGCAGAATTAATTGATCCTCAGGAAAGGCTTTTTCTGGAAGTCACATGGGGTATGCTGGAAGATGCAGGTTATACCCGTCAAACCTTACTTGACACATCGGATCGACAAGTAGGTGTGTTTGTAGGAGCTTTGTGGCAACCTTATCAGGCAATAGGTACTGAAGAAACCATAAAAGGTAACGTAGTGGCGCCCAGTGGGTTGCTTTACAGTATTGCGAACCGGGTGTCGTACTTTCTAAATCTAGCTGGCCCCAGCTTAGCGATTGATACTGCTTGCTCATCTTCTCTGACTGCCATTCATCTGGCTTGTCAAAGCATTAACAACGGTGACTGCAAACTGGCTATAGCCGGTGGCGTTAATCTGTCTCTGCATAGCAGTAAATACTTGTTTCTGTCGCAAAATCGTTTTCTTTCTACTGATGGACGATGCCGCAGTTTTGGCGAAGGCGGCGACGGTTATGTGCCAGGTGAAGGCGTAGGCGCGTTATTACTAAAACCCGTAACCCAGGCAATACAAGATGGTGACCGTATCTATGCAGTGATTAAGGGTTCTGCTGTCAATCACGGTGGTAAAACCAATGGCTATACTGTACCCAGTCCCATTGCTCAAGCAAACTTGATAAAGCAAACGCAACAAAAAGCTAACATTGATCCGCGAACAATTAGTTACATTGAAGCGCATGGGACTGGCACATCTTTGGGAGATCCCATTGAAATATCAGGGTTGAACAAAGCATTTGAAGCTTCTACCCAGGACAAACAGTTTTGTGCCATAGGTTCTGTTAAATCCAACATAGGCCACTTAGAAGCAGCGGCTGGAATTGCATCGGTGACCAAAGTTATCTTGCAGATGAAATATAACCAGCTCGCACCATCTATCCATGCAAATGATCTCAATCCCAATATCGATTTTACAAAAAGTCCATTCACAGTACAAAGAGAGCTGGCTGACTGGCATCAACCAACCCGCAATACCAAGGGTAATACTGAACTATTTCCACGTAGGGCGGGTATCAGTTCGTTTGGTGCCGGTGGTGCGAATGCTCATTTAATACTAGAACAATATGAAAGCAACATTACTGACGACAAGAGGCAAAAGCAAGAGCAAAAGCAAGAGCAAGAGCAAGAGAAACAACCTGCTGTCATTGTATTGTCTGCCAAGAATCAAGAGCGTCTTGTAGAAGCAACCAAGAATTTGCAACGGTACCTAAGCCAAAATCAACATGCTTCATCATTAAACGATGTTGCGTACACCCTTCAGATAGGCAGGGAAACAATGGATGAGCGTCTGGGTTTGATAGTTCATTCCATGCAAGAATTACAAGACAAGTTGACTGCCTTTTTGAATAAAGACAGGGATATTCAAAACCTGTATTCCGGCAATGTACACAACAGTAAAGATGCTATAGCTGTTTTCAAAGATGATGACGACATGCTCAACATTATCGATATCATGCTCACCAAAGGCAAATACCAAAAGCTGGTGGAACTGTGGGTGAAAGGTCTCCATTTAGATTGGAATAAACTATATGGACTGCACAAGCCTCAACGCATCAGTTTACCCATTTACCCTTTTGCCAAAGAACGTTACTGGATAGCAAAAGCCGGTCAACAAGGAACAGCAGATATCACAGAAAACATGTCTGTACTGCATCCTTTAGTACATAACAATACATCAAGCCTTTCTCAGCAACGGTTCAGCTCAACTTTCTCAGGCCAAGAGTTTTTTCTGGACGATCATATTGTTGGGGAAAACAAAGTTTTACCAGCGGTAGCGTACATTGAAATGTTTCGTGCCGCTGGAAGTTTGAGCAGCGATCAATATGAACCCTGCAAGCTCTATAATCTAACTTGGCTAAAACCTATAACGGTTCAAAAAAAGCCAGCAAAGCTATCCGTAGAATTGTCTGTGGAAGATGAAGAATTTTATCTGCAAGCTGTAACAGAATCTGATGGAAAGCATGAAATTCATGCCCAAGGTCAATTGGTTTATCTGGATTCAGAGCAACCAAACAACACTCTAAGCATAGTAAAGCAAATCGGCCTGAATGATATAGCTGAATCTTTAGAACTAGAGGCATTATCAGAAACTGTCTACACCCTGCTCCATAACAAGGGGCTAAAATTGCAACAAAGCTTTCAGGGCATCCAATGGATTAAATGGAACAATACCAACGCTTTAGGGTACATCTCCCTGCCACCTCATCTGCATAAAAATGAAAGGGATGCCTACTACATACACCCTTGCTTGCTGGATTGTGCCTTGCAGACGGCTCTGTACGTCCTGGAAAAGGATCATCAAAAACCGGCCGCGTTATATTTACCTTTCAGCATTGAAGAAGTGGAATTTTTCGCTGCTTTGCCTGATACGATCTATTCAAGCGTTACGCCCAGTGATGGTAAATCTATGTCCGACAGTGAACATGCGGTGCGATCCTTTGATGTAAAGCTATTAGATCCTGACGGTAAAATTCTTGTCAACGTTAAAAATATTTCTTTCAGAGAAACTAATTTAGACGATGGAAATATTCGCAGTCTCAATAAGTCTCTTGATGAACCAGCCATTATATATTCTTCTCCGCAATGGTTAGAAGAACCTCTCGCTGCTCAAGGGCTTAATCAGCTGTATGCTGAAGGTATAGTGTTGGTGTCTAACAGCGAAAAGATGATCGATACCTTCAAAGAAAAATGCTCGCCCTTTCATAAGAAAACACCGGTTGTTGAGGTTATTGTCGAAAACAATACTACCCAGCAACAACCCGGAAGAATTAGTATATTCAACAACGAGGTAGACGAGTATCAACAACTAGGGGCTTACCTCAATTCAGAACAAATTGATGTAAGCCACATTGTGTGCTTATGGGACTCATCTATAGGCCATGAAAATTCACTGGTTGATGAGACTTTAGACACCCTCACTTCTTTATTTTACGTCGACCAATTATTGCTTAAATCTACAAAACCAATTCAACAGCTGTTTGTTAACCTTGTCGAAGAAGGGTCTTCCAAGTGGGTTATAGAGGGCAGTATCTCGGGTTTTCTTAAGAGTGTTGTTACAGAATATCCTAACCTCTCCAACAGAGTGATTTCTATCGTGTTGAAACCTAATAATCAGCACTCATGGACTCAAATTGTCATTGATGAAATGCTGTGCAACGATGAAGAACAAAATTCATGGATTCGTTATCAACCAGGAAAGCCTCGCTCAAAGCAGCAGTTAATACCTCTTGATAAAACAACCCAATCTTATCAGCCAGATCAAAGTGTTTTCAAGCAAGGAGGAACCTATTTGATCAGTGGTGGTATGGGAGGTATTGGCAAAGTTTTAGGCAACCACCTAGTGAAAATTTATGATACCAATCTAATTCTTTTGGGTCGATCAGCTTTGGATAAAGAAGGAGAATCACATCTTGCAACCCTCAATTCCGAGGGTATCAACGCACTATATTTATCGGTAGATATTACTAACTTAAATGACCTTGATCAACGCCTTGTTGATGTTAAAAAGACGTTTGGACCTATCAATGGCGTTATCCATAGCGCGGGTGTGCTGGAAGATAACCTGCTCCCCAACAAAAAACTAACCTCCTTACTGAAAGTTGCTAAACCAAAGGTTCAAGGTACTGTTAATCTGGATAAGCTCACTCGGTCTGAACCTCTTGACTTTTTTGTGGTGTTCTCATCACTCACTTCAATCCTGGGAAACCCTGGTCAAAGCGACTATGGTGCCGCCAATGGCTTTATGGATGCTTTCATGAACCATCGAGAAACACTAGTACAGCAACAGCATCGTACAGGCTTATCATTGGCGATCAATTGGCCCTTTTGGTTGCAAGGTCAGATGGGACAAGAAGTAGATGTCCTCTCACTATTGGATGAGTCCTTTGGTATGCCTTTAGATAATAATGAAGGGCTACAATGCTTTGAACAAGTATTGCAATTCGCTAAAAACCAGATAGCCGTGGTAAAACCTCACCAACAAGCAGCTGTGCCTTTACCGCAAACGGTGGAGCAGAAAATACCTGCACATCCAGTACCTATAGATCAGAAGGCAATGCCTGCAACAACTAGTAATCTGGTTGTAAACCTGCAGCAAGACATCATAGGCGCCATTGCAAAGTTGGGCAAATTTAATCCGGATCTAATTTTACCGCAAAGCGATTTCATCAGCTTAGGGTTGGAATCTGTTTTTCTCGCCAAATTAGCGAGTACGTTGAATAAAAAGTATGTCCTGAAAATCAGCCCCGCGATCTTCTTTGAATACACCAATTTAGAACTGTTATGTAACCATTTGCTGAAAGAGCATGAATCAAAAATAACGGCTTACTATGCAAACCATCAAGCTTCTGAAGATACTAACATTGCTTCCAGTGCAGAGGTTTCAAACACGGTTGAAAAGAAACGAATGCATCAGCCAACGGGTAAAATCAAAGCGGCAACAGAGCTGCGATCATCGCAGACGAATCGATTTGATCAGGTCACAACAAACAAGGACAGTCTAACCAACAAGCGATTTGATTCCTCCACTGCTATAGCTGTCATAGGGATGGATTGTCTGTTTCCTGGCGCTCCTGGTTTAGACTCTTTTTGGCAACTCTTGTTAAACAAGGAATCCGCTATTTCTGAGGTGCCTACAGACCGTTGGGATTGGAGAGCTCATTATGGCGATCCAGCAAATGAAGTCAACAAAACAGATATCAAATGGGGAGGATTTGTTGATGATTTAGATAAATTTGATGCATCGTTCTTCAACATCTCACCACGAGAAGCAGCCTTGATGGATCCTCAACAAAGGATACTGTTACAGTCAGTATGGAAGGCAATCGAAAATGCTGGCTATGCTCCATTAGAGCTATCCAAAAAAAATAAAGTCGGTTTTTTTGTAGGGGCGTCAACCAATGACTATTTCGAGTTATTAGCTAATAGCGATGTGGAAGCATATTCTTCAACCGGTGGAACACACAGCATTACAGCCAATAGGGTTTCATATGTTTATGATTTTAAAGGCCCAAGTATCGCGGTTGATACGGCTTGTTCCAGTTCACTCGTGGCACTTGATATGGCTGTTCAATCGTTGCAAGAAGGACGTTGTGATGTTGCAATAATAGGTGGTGTCAACGCATTGATTACCCCAACCCTTTATCTGTCGTTCAGTAAAGCGGGCATGTTAAGCCCTAACGGTAAGATCAGCTCTTTGGATAAACAGGCAAATGGTTATGTCAGGGGGGAAGGTGTTGGAGTCCTGGTATTAAAACGTCTGGATAAAGCTAGAAAGGAGAATGATGAAGTTCATGCTGTGATCAAAGGAACTGCTGTCAACCACGGTGGCAAAGTGAGCAGCCTGACCGTTCCCAGCCCTAAAGCTCAATCACAGTTAATTGAAGAAGCTTGCAATAACGCTAACATCGATGTGTCAACCTTGAACTACATTGAAATGCATGGCACGGGAACACCACTGGGTGATCCTATTGAGGTTAATGGATTGAAAAGTGCATTTTCTACTGGTAAAGCCATTCAAAGAGAGGGCTATTGTGGCATTGCTTCAGTCAAAGGAAATATCGGCCATCTGGAAGCTGCGGCAGGTGTCGCCGGCCTTATCAAGACTGTGCTTGCTCTGAAGCATAAGAAGCTTCCAGGCCAATGTAATTTCAAAACACTAAACCCCCACATTCATTTGGAAAACACACCGTTTAAAGTGGTTGAAAATGAGCAGTCATGGGATCGTCTAAAAGATAACACTGACCAGTTGTTACCTCGTCGAGCGGGTGTCAGTAGCTTTGGATTTGGCGGCGCTAATTCTCATGCCGTTCTTGAAGAATACATTGAGGATGAACCCGACAATCACAAAGAACCATTGGTTAAACCGGTTTATGAAGGGCAACCCTACCCTATAGTACTGTCGGCAAAGACAGAAGAAAGACTTCGAGTTGTAACCAGCGATCTTAACGACTACCTGACCCATCTCGAATTCAAACCTGATAGTCTTCAGCGCATTGCTTATACGCTACAGTGTGGTAGACAACCGATGGATATTCGTTTGGGTATAGTTGTTAAAAGTGTGGATGATTTACTGCACAAATTAAAGACCTATATTAGTGGAAACGAAGTTAAAGGTTTGTATTATGGACAGGTCAAAACAAATAGAGAGCAGTCAATTCAACTTACAGAGCATGATAATGACCGCATTGTGGACTGGATCAATAAAGACCAATACGATGAGCTTCTAGAGCATTGGGTAAAAGGACTCAATGTTGACTGGTCGAAACTCTATGAGGGGAAAATACTAAAGCGTTTAGGCCTGCCTACCTATCCTTTTGCCAAACAGCATTATTGGTTAGCGAACGATAAACTACCAAGCAAGCCAATTAATAAGCAACAACCCAAAAAAGAATTGTCGATAGCATCCGACCAGGTTTCTATAGAAAGCCCTTCAAAGGTGGCAATATCACTGGATGATTTACGACAGCAAAGTATTAGTTACTTTACCCAACTGGCTGCGTCAACCTTGCAAATGTCGCCCACCAAAATTGACCCCACTAGATCACTTGAATGGTATGGTATGGACTCTATTTTAGTAATGCAATTGGTTAATACATTACGCGGCACCTTTCCTGCTATTACCAGCACTATTTTGTTTCAGTACAGAACAATAGAAGCGCTCGTTGATCACTTGATTGAAAAGGAAAGAGATACGCTTAGTCAAGCATTAACATTAGCTGATACTGTTGCAACAAATGATGATTTAACCACGCCATCCGATACCAGTAGAGATGCTATGAGTGAGGATACAACCCTTTCAACATCCATCAGTAAAATTGCCTCAGAAGTGGCCAATAATAAAGTTGGTTTTAAACAAGCATTAAAAATGCTCCGAGAAACAGACCGGAGGGCATCCTGATGAACGAACTGATTCAACAGCTCCTGGAAAAGGTACAACACGGTGAGTTGTCTGATACGGAAGCAGAACAACAGTACCAGCAACTGATTAACCAGCAAGTTTCCGAAGAGACCATCGCAACCGTTACCTGGCTAGATAAAACGTATCAGGAGCAAGAGAATGACCTACCCTCTCTTCCAAACAAAATCTCATACACCCAGCGGATTATCGAAGTTATCAAAGTAGTTGAGAAACCAGAGTTTCGATTGTTTATCTTCTTACCTTTTGGATTTGGCAATGATACGGTTTCCTGGTCTTGGAGAAACTCCTTCGAGGATAATGACAATGTAGAGGTCTGGTTAATCGGCGCTTCAAACATTTCCGATTGGCAACAGTTAACAACCTGTTTGGTGAAACAAATGCTACCGCTGTGTGATCTTCCATTTATTGTTTATGGGCATTCCATGGGAGGGATTGTCGCTTATGAAACGGTTGTTGCCCTTGAGCAACAGCATCAAATTTCACCGCTGGTTTTTATTCCATCTTCGGTAGCACCCCCAGGCATTTTTGAGCGCTTAAAAGTGTTACCGCCCATCTATGACATGGATGATGAAATGGATATGCCCACTTGTCGAAACCTGCTGGAAAAAAGTCAGATCATCCTTCCGTTGCAATCAGGAGTTAAACCTTTGCCAGATGACGCTATTCAATGTGATATTGAATTGATCAAAACTTATCGTTCTCAACATGTCGGGACACCTTTATCTTGTTCTATTCTGGCATTGCAAGCTAACAACGATATTCTGGTGAAAGATCCTGTTACCCTATCATTATGGCAAGATTACACCAAAGGTCAATTCCAGTTTAAAGAAGTAGAAGGAACCCATCTCTACTTTATGAACCCACCTCAATCATTATTTACAACGATTAAATCATTCCTGCAACCTGAAAAATCTTCCAGCCAACCAACTTTTGAACCAAAAACCTATCGTTTAATATCGTTCGAAACGGGTACCGAAGAAGTCAACGTTTACCCCTACGGCATCAAACCCAAAGGCTATTTGATTTATCAACCCGACGGTAAAATGGCGGCTCATCTATGGAGTTCCTCACGACTAACCTGCCACTCTTGCGATATTTTGAATGATAATGACCCGATAGAAAAAATGCTCACTTACTTATCGTATAGTGGAGACTACGATGTCAAACAAGGCGTCATAGAACATACGGTTGCAGTGAGTACCGACCCAAACTTCGTCAATGACAATCTCATTCGTTATTATTCAATTGATAAGCAACACCTCACCATGGTGACAGCACCGCTAACAACAAAGCACCACAAGCAGAGCAAATCCAGCACTCACAGTCGATTAGTTTGGGAAGAAGTTGAGCAAGACATAAATTATATCGGGCATCCAATAGTAGGATCTTGGGTGTTGCAAGCTTATCAAGAAGAAAATGAACAACAAGACTTAGTGTTAGGTGAGTCCCCTGAAGGCGTATTGATATTGACCCCTGAAGGATATTTTTCAATGATTGCAATACGGAAGCAAAGAAGCCGACCTCAATACGATAATTTAGTACTGGCAACTAACGATGAATTACTTGATGCCATGCATTCTTGCCGTTCTTATTGCGGCCGTTTTGAGATCGATGATAACAACATAACCTTACTGGTCGAAGAAGGCCTCTTTGAAGGCGCACCCGGAAAGATACAAATGCAGTATCAATGTACCGCTCAATGTTTAAACTTGTATTGGACATGGGATGAACCTAATACTAAAAGCCAACACAACATTACTCAAACATGGGTCAAGCATACCGCCCTCGCTAATAAAAAGTAGATACAGCCATTAATTATTTACCAGGAGAAACATATGAAAAGTTATCTATTTCCGGGACAAGGCACCCAAATCAAAGGTATGGGCGAAAACTTGTTTGACCTGTTTCCGGAACTGGCTGCCAAGGCCGATGAAGTTCTTGGCTATTCAATCAAAGCATTATGTTTGGAGGACGTTAACCGGCAATTAAATCTGACCCAATACACCCAACCTGCAATATACGTGGTTAATGCATTGACTTACCTGCATAGAATCAACCACACGATTAATACCCCCGACTTTGTAGCGGGCCATAGTCTGGGTGAATACAATGCCTTGCATGCCGCCAAAGCCTTAAGCTTTGAAGACGGTCTAAGACTGGTAAAAAAACGAGGTGAACTGATGGGAGAAGCTGCTAAAGGCGCTATGGCAGCCGTATTAAAGATAAATGAAGATAAGATAAAACAGTGCCTGAAAGATAATGATTTAAACACCATTGATATTGCCAACTATAACGCACCAACTCAAATAGTACTGTCGGGTTTACAGGAAGATATAAACCGCGCACAAACATGCTTTGAACATGCAGGGGCTGACTATATTCCACTCAATACCAGTGGCGCGTTTCATTCACGGTATATGGCTCCGGCACAAACCGAATTTGAAAAGTACCTAGAAACATTTACTTTTACTGACCTACAGATCCCTGTGATTGCCAATAGCAATGCCGAACCGTATCAACAACATCAAATCAAACAGAACTTAGTCAACCAAATTACCCAATCAGTGCGCTGGCAACAAAGCATGCAGTATCTTTTACTACAAGGCGTATTTGACTTTGAAGAGATAGGCATCGGAGATGTCTTGACGAAATTAATGACCTGGATAAAAACCGACTTTATAACGGCTGGACAAAAGAACAATCAAACAGATAACTTGCCTCAAAAAATAGACGACTGGAACAAAACCTACCCTATTGGCACCAAGGTTAAAGTAGTCAATTTTAAAGAAGAATTAGCGACCCGAACCAAAGCGAAGCTGTCACTAGGTCACAGAGAGGCGATCTATCTGCAAGGTTATAAGGGTTATTTTGAGCTAAATAACGTTACACCAGTAGTGGATTAAACCTTTAAGAGGCTATTCAATATGGCATTGCTAATTTAGTATAGTTTTATGTTAGAATTAAATTTTTGATATCTTTCTAAAGAGAGCGAGAAATTTAATGGAATGCCCTAAATGCAAATCTAATAAAAACATCAAAGATGGTATCGTAAAACAAAAGCAGCGTTACAAATGTAAAGAATGTAATTTTCGATATACTGTTGCTAGTGGCTCGGGAGCCAAACCATTCTATTTAAGAAAGATGGCTCTTCAATTATATCTTGAAGGATTAGGGTTTCGTTCAATTGGTCGGGTTTTGAACGTAAGCAATGTCACGGTACTAAATTGGATTAGATCCTTTGGTGAGCAAGTTGCCGAATTGAAAAGTCCTGAACAAGTGATTTATGCTGAGATGGATGAAATGCATACCTATGTGGGTCAAAAAAAAGCTATAAATGGATATGGATTGCTGTTGATAGATATGGGAAAAAATTCATCAATTTCATTGTTGGCGACCGAAGCGTACAGACAGGACAAAAACTCTGGGAAGGAATTGAAGATCAATTAAATGGAACAATAGCAACCGATTATTGGCAGCCCTATGAACATTTTATTCCTAGCGAAAAACACGTTCAATCCAAAGCTGAAACATACACAGTTGAAGGCTACAATAGTATCTTTAGACATTTTCTTGCACGAATGAGAAGAAAGACAAAATGTTACACAAAAAGTGTTCGAATGCTTGAGCTGTCTATATTACTCTTAATGCATAAAAGAAATGGAACGTTAACTATACTAAATTAGCAATGCCCTTAAAAAAATCGCATTCAAAATCTAAAGGCGATAAATATCCTAGTTTTGAATGCTTACGTTTCCCATTATAAAAAGCTAAATAATCAATAATACTCAACTTTGCTTCCGCTTTGGTTTTGAACCGCTCATAATTCGTTGACAGGTAAACCACTAGTTTGACTAGTGAGACTCTCAAGGCTTGGCCGTCCGATTTAGTTTTGATTGAATTGATGACATGTGGAATGCTTCCTCGTGGCTTGGCGGCCCACAAAAGAGGAAACAAACCCATGTCATATCAGAGCTTAAGTCATTCAAAATGGGACTGCAAATACCACTTGGTCCAAGTGTCGAAGGAAAAAGTTGTATGGTGTCTCGCGTCAATTACTTTGTCCGGTTTGGCGACAATTATGATGGCCGGTTGAGTGTTTAAGGTTTTTTATGATTTTTTCTGATGTTTCCTCCTGTAACTGTTGCCGTCGATTTCAAGAATCGTGGCATGATGGATAATGCGGTCAATGGCGGCTACGGTCATTAATGTATCCGGGAATATCTGATCCCAGTGACTGAATGGCTGGTTTGATGTGATGATCAAGCTGCCACTTTCATAACGATGAGCAATAAACTCAAACAGGACCTGGGTTTCTGAATCCGTTTTTTTAACATAACCAATATCATCGATAATGAGTACACGATATTTATCCAGTCGACTCATCACAGCCATTAAATCCAGCTCTTTTTTGGCCTGCTGCAGTAATTGCACCAGTGCGGTGGCAGCCAACCATTTTACCCGGATGCCTTGTTCGATAAGATGAAGCCCCAAAGCAGAAGCAATATGCGATTTACCGACACCGGAAGGGCCAATCAATAAAACATTATCTGCCTGTAGCGCCCACTGGGTATTATCGCGCAGCCCAATCACTTTCTTTTGAATGGTTTCCGGTAATTCATCAAAGCCTAAGGTGGCAAAACTTTTGCCCCGGGGTAATTTGGCTTCTTTGGTCCAGTTGCAAACTCGCGTTTCAAAGCGCCGTGCAATTTCATTTTCACACAGTTTAGACAGGTATTGGCTATAGCCCCATGCCTGTTTTGTGGCCTGTTCCTGATAAGCTTCATAATATTGCCAAAAAGCCAGCAAGCGAAGTTCTTTTAACATCATTGGCAAACCATCACTCACAGCACACCTCCTGTCTCATCCACTGACCGGTCAGTAGTTGATCATAGTCAGCAACCTGGTGTTGGCGTAGCGGTATCGGTGGCGGTGTACTGTGTTGTAAATACCTTGCCTGCAGGGATGTTAAATCGGGCAAGGCACCTTGTTCTGCCTGTCGCATTAGCTCAGTTGCCAGGGCACTTTCGCAATCATAATCATAGGCAAAGCGTAAAACAGCAACCATCCACTTGCATGCTTCTTGCGGTGTAAACTGTTTCTCTGCCTGCTTCCATAAAGCCCGATATTGCGTGTTAGGCAAAATATTATCGCGAAACTGTGAGAAGCGGAAGGCTTGTGGTTTGGCTGCCAGAGAATGAATGATATGCCGGTAATCTATTCGTCGCGCTCGGCCGGTGGGCGTTGTTGGATAAATCCGAGGCAGATTGATCACCCGAGTTTGGCCAACAAAGCAGACCAAACGATCATGGTAGAGATGCACCCTGACGCTTTCACCGATAAGGCGTGAAGGGACGGTATACAATGCGCGTTTTACAGCAATGGTACTGCTGGTGGTGACTTTTACCGACAGCTCAGCATAATCAACAAATCGGTGTTTGGGTAAGGCTAACAGGGTTTTGTGCTCTTCGGCCAACCTGCCTTTGCATCGTCTGTTCAGTTTGTCGACAATGTGTTCAAGAAACTCTCGATAAGCACGGAGTGTAGAAAAATCATTCGAACCGCGTAACTTTATGGCTTGATCAATGCGACGTTTTAATGAGCCATGCGGTGCTTCAATGGCGCCATTTTCATGACTAATGCCCAGATTATTGATGGTGGGCCGCATGCCATAATGCTTACATAAATCATGATAGTCTTCCGTCAGTCGCTGTTTTTCTACGTTATTGACGTAAGCCGCACTGAGGCTGTCTGTACGATGTTCCTTTGGTGAACCGCCTAAGGTGTGTAATGCACTTTGTAAGCCGTCAGCCAGTGCACTGTAGCTTTCTCCGCCCTGAATAACATGGACATGACGCCAACCACTAAAAGCCAGGCGAAACTGGTACAGTAAATGTGCGAACGCCTTCCCGTCTATCGTAATGACGGTATTGGGGTGCGTAAAATCAGATAGTCCCTGATGACCCGCAGGTACCGACTGACGAAACATGACTTCTTTGTCCGGGCCTTGTGTGGCCTGCCAGTGTTTAACACGTCTTTGCAGTGTCCGAAGGTATTTCTCTGGATACTTTCCCGGATGCTGCTCATCCAGATGCTCCCACAGGGTAATGCCAGTTAAGGACGATTCATCTTCTAATAACGGAACCAGTTCTGAGTCCCATACGGCTTCTAATGGATCTTTGCGCGTTCGCCACTTTCGTTCTTTGTGTTCAGCTCTTTCACCTTTTTCGATCCGGCAACCTGATCGAACACTGATGCCGGCTTTTGCTGCGGATGTCTCCTGCGTACAACCTGTCTGACGATTTTTCATATAACTATTTTCCTGTAATTGAGTGATGTGTTTACCGGACAAGTCACTTCCTCCTAAGAGTAAAAAGTACTTATCAGTTTATACACTCAACCGGTCAAGATAATTGTCGTCTGACCGGACAGGTTAATTGTCGCCTAACAGTATGGAAAGATTAGGAATTATTTAGGGCCAATCTTTCACGAATTGGCAGGTCAAAGGCATTGCCGGATCGCTGAGGGTCATATGGTACAGGATCATGTTCATATGCTCATAGAAATACCGCCGAAATATGCGGTGTCGGAGATAGTAGGTTACTTGAAAGGTAAAAGTGCGATAGCCGTTGCGCGTCAATTTAGTGGACGGAAACGGAATTTTAATGGGGAAGCGTTATGGGCAAGAGGCTATGCAGTTTCTACAGTTGGTTTTGAAGAAGGTCAGATCAAACACTACATTCGAAACCAAGAACAATTAGATGGTAAGGGCTCAGATGAAGACGGTGAATTTTAACCACTAACCTTTAAGAGTCCACCAAACCTTAACATTGGCAGCCCTTGGGGCTGCTCACAGCCGTCAAGCCTCCCGCTCTGCGGGAGCGTTATGACTCAATTGTTCATGCTTAAGGCTACGAAAAAATCGCTCTGTTGGTGCATTGTCCCAACAATTACCTTTTCGGTTCATACTTTGCTCCATGCTCATAATACTCAGATGTTTACGGTATTCATGGCTTGCATATTGGCTACCTCGATCTGAGTGATGAAGCACACCCGGTTCTGGTTTGCGTCGCCAGAAAGCCATTTGTAAAGCACTGACACACAAAGATGTGCGCCTGTGGTCATCTATTGCCCAGCCCACGACCTGCCGAGAAAATAAGTCCATGACGACAGCGACATAGAGCCAACCTTCAAGCGTCCAAACGTAGGTAATATCCGTTGTCCAGACAGTGTTAGGTTCGATTACTTCAAATTGACGATCCAGTTTATTCGGTGAAATCGCTTCATTGTGATGACTATCCGTGGTCACTTTAAAACGCTTAGGATAACGCACTTCTAAGCCCAAATCAGCCATTAATCGGCGGGTTTTATAGCGCCCAGCATCAATACCAGCTTCTTTTAAAGCAATCGGATAAACGACGCGACCCATAAACTTTTCTATTCGCTTCAAACAGCTCACAAACTTTGGCTTCAAGCTGTTCCTTTTGACGAGCCTTTTCTGGGTCGTCAGCTGCTTGCAACCAGGCATAATACGCACTACTACTGACTTACATCACTCGACACAATATAATCACAGGATAGGTCTTCTGTTGCTCTCGAATAAATCCGTACTTTATCCGACTTCTTTGGCAAAGAAGACGGCCGCCTTTTTTAATATTTCGCGCTCCATTCGTAACTCATCGTTTTCCTTACGTAATCTAATGAGTTCGCTCTGAGCACTTAATTTTAAAGAGCTCGTCTTTTTACTCGAATCATTTTCAGGGCCTCGCTCTGCTCTGACCCATCTTCCAATCGCACTTAATGATACACCCAGATGATCAGCTGCTTGCTGATGGGTATAGCCTTTTTTTATCACTAATTGCGCTGCATCTTGTTTGAATTCAAGCGTATATTTTGGTCTGGTGTGTGTAGTTTTCTTGTTCATGTTCACCTCTATTTGACATTATATATCTGCCTTTAGAGGTGTCCTGTTTTATTAAACCATTTCATTCAGCCAGTAGCTGAATGGCACTTGCCGCCGCAATACCCTTGATACTGACTATTAATTGAAATGCCTTTTTCAGCTCAGGAGAGGTGTCAGTCATTGCATTTTGCATAGAATGAACGAATGGCTCTACTCACAGTGCTGTAATGGACACCATAATATTGGGTAATTTCGAACAATGAAAGCTTCATTGCCCAAATAGGTTTGTTGCATAATTTTTCCGGAAAAGGGTTGACCAATGCCTTGGCTAACATATTCCTGATATAGACGAATTGCCTCTTTTCTTTGATTTGAGATAGGTTGGCTTTAGGTGTTTCTATCAAAAGATGATAGTGATTATCCATCAGGCAATACGCATAACAAATGACGTCATAACGAATCTGGAGCCCTTCAAATAATCCCAGAAAAGCGAGTTTATCCGCATCCTCAATAAATATATTTTCTCCGCCATTTCCACGAGACATTACGTGATACAAAGCGTTGGGAAATTCGAGGCGAATGGGACGTGCCATAAAGAAATGATGTTCGATTTATAATCTCGTGAATAATTTAATAATAGCAGTATTATTGCACTATGCAATGACTGACACCTATCCAATCCCCCGGTTAATTCTCTGGTAGCCATATTGCTTCGCATGGTCGCTTAATGAATTTCTAGGAAACTTCAGCTATTAATACTACTAACCTATATAATTTTGATAACATATTAATCATCCCTTTGTCTGTTTTTTGAGTATAAATAATTGGGGTCTGTGTACAATTAATCACGCAAATATTTTACACTGACCCCTTCATTAGACCCTATTTATTAATGATTACAAAACAATAGCTTGCAGGATTTAGGTACTAGAAACTATTGATTATCAAAGTCCCCTCATCTTCTCCAGTTGCCCTTCTAAACTACGCTGTAAACTCTGCATTTCCAACAATTTAGTTTTTTCTTTGTCCACCACATGTTTCGGTGCACGATCAAGAAAGCTTGGGTTGTTGATTTTGCCTTCAATTCTCGGCAGTTCTTTTTGCACTTTCTGAATTTCCTTTTCCAAACGAGCAATTTCGGCGGATTTATCAATCAATCCAGCGAGAGGGATCATGACCTTCATTTCATCTACTAACGCAATAGCCGACTCTGGCGTTTCATCTGTAGCAGCAAGTTGAGTAATACTTTCTAAGCGACCTAATTTCATCAAGTAATTGTTATTTTCTTGCAGATAGCTAAGATCTAGTTCAGAGCAATTTTGTATTAAGACCGGCAAAGGTTTGCCTGGCGCAATATTCATTTCACCGCGAATACGCCTTACGCCGAGAATAAATTTTTTAGTCCATTCAGTTGCTGCTAGCGCAGATTCATCGATTAATTTTAAATCAGTAGCAGGAAAAGGTTGAAGCATGATGGTTTTGCCCTCAATGCCCATCAATGGCGCAACTTTCTGCCAAATTTCTTCGGTAATGAATGGCATTAACGGATGCAGTAGTCGAAGAATAGTTTCTAAGACTTTTAATAGTGTAATGCGGGTAGCCTGCTGTTTTTCCGGGTCACTTTGTTGCAGTGATATTTTTCCCAGCTCTAAATACCAATCGCAATATTCGTTCCAAGTAAAGTCGTAAAGAATTTGCGAAACCAAGTCGAAACGGTATTGCTTAACCGCTTCATTAGTCCCATGAATAGCGTTTTGTAAACGAGAAATTATCCAAAGATCCACTTGGTTCAATTTGGCTGGCTGATATTGAGTGAAGTCAGGGTGATCTTCGGTGTTCATCAAAACAAAGCGCGCAGCATTCCATATCTTGTTACAAAAATTACGGTAACCTTCGATTCGACCTAAATCAAAACGGATATCACGACCGGTAGAAGCTAGCGAAGCAAAGGTGTAACGCAGCGCATCAGTCCCATAAGAAGGAATGCCGTCTGGAAATTGCTTCCTTGTTACCTTGTCTATTTTTTGTTGCAAATGCGGTTGCATCAAGCCTGCTGTTCTTTTTTGCACCAAGCTATCGATATCAATACCATCTATTAGATCTAGCGGGTCAAGCACATTACCCTTGGATTTGGACATTTTTTGGCCATCACTATCACGCACCAAACCATGAATATAGACTTCTCGAAACGGGACATCATCCATGAATTTCAGCCCCATCATGATCATTCGAGCCACCCAGAAAAAGATTATATCGAAGCCGGTTACCAATACGCTGGTAGGATAGAATTTTTTTACCTCGGCAGTATCATCTGGCCAGCCAAGCGTTGAAAATGGCCATAGCGCTGAAGAAAACCAAGTATCCAAAACGTCTTCGTCCTGACGCAATATCAAGTCGTCAGACAACTTATTTTTTTGGCGTATCGCTGATTCCGATTCACCCACATAAACATTGCCTTGCTCATCATACCAAGCTGGAATACGATGCCCCCACCAAATTTGGCGTGAGATACACCAATCTTGAATATTACGCATCCATTCGAAATAAGTGTTTTTCCAATTATCCGGCACAAAGCGAATGAGTCCACTTTCAACTGCTTCAATCGCTGGTTTAGCAAGAGATTCAGCTCTGACATACCATTGGTCAGTCAGTAATGGCTCGATTACGCTGTTGCTTCGATCACCCCGGGGCACCATTAATTTGTGATCCTGGATCTTTTCTAACAGACCCTGGCTTTCCAAATCAGATATCATGCGTTTGCGCGCTTCGAAACGATCAAGGCCAATATATTTCGACGGAATCAAATCATCTTCCGATTCGGCGTTATCCCGGATCGCCGCATCTGTTGTAAAGATATTAATCAAACCATTGTGCGGCAGGCTTTGGATAACACTCATGTCTCGATGTCTCATCCAAACGTCGTAATCATTAAAATCGTGAGCCGGGGTGATTTTGACGCAGCCGGTACCAAATTCGGGATCAACGTGCGTTTCATCGGCAATGATCGGAATCTTTCGGTTCGTTAACGGTAATTCAACCCACTCACCGATGAGATGTTGATAACGTTCATCGCCCGGATGAACTGCTACTGCAGCATCGCCCAGCAGTGTTTCTGGCCTTGTGGTAGCCACGACAAGATGACCTGCCCCATTGGTTAATGGATAACGCATATGCCATAAAAAGCCCTGCTCTTCTTCTGAAAGCACTTCTAAATCCGAGACAGCAGTATGCAGCTCAGGATCCCAATTAACCAATCGCTTGCCACGATAGATTAATCCTTCTTGATAAAGCTTAATAAATACTTCCCGAACTGCTTTTGATAGTCCTTCATCCATCGTAAAACGTTCACGAGACCAATCCAGCGACGAACCCATTCGTCTCAATTGACGGGTAATGGTACCGCCCGATTGTTCTTTCCATTCCCATACTTTGTCCACGAAAGCCTCTCGACCATAATCGTGGCGGCTTTTTCCTTCCGCATTGATCAACCGTTCAACCACCATTTGAGTTGCAATCCCGGCATGATCTGAACCAGCTTGCCATAAAGTGCTTTTTCCTTGCATGCGATTATAGCGGGTTAAGGCATCCATAATCATGTCTTGAAAAGCATGCCCCATATGCAAACTGCCCGTTACATTGGGCGGCGGAATCATTATGCAGTAAGGATCTGGCGAATTATTTGGAGCAAAATAGCCTTGCTCCTCCCAAGTTTGATACCAGCGTTGTTCGAGAGAATGAGGATCGTACGTTTTATCCATTGCTGAATTTTTCTACCCTTTATAAATAATTATTAAACTTAATGTCATTCTATAGCAACTACTGGTTTGACAAAATATTTTCTGGATTAACCCGCTCTCTAGCTTGAATTAGTGACCGCTATCCCCCACATAATTTATAAGATTAAGACTATTAAAAGATGAGGTATTCGTTATGCGGATGGACAAACTAACCAGTAAATTTCAAATGGCATTGGCCGAAGCCCAAAGTCTGGCGCTGGGTAAAGATCACCAGTTTATCGAACCAATCCATGTGATGGAAGCCATGCTGGATCAACAAGGCGGCACTATTCGTCATTTGTTGGCTCAAGCAGGCGTTAATATCAATTTATTAAGATCACAACTGGGCGAGGCGATCGATAAACTACCCTCTGTTTCAGGAACAGGCGGTGATGTGGAAATCTCAAATGATCTTTCGCGATTATTAAACTTAACCGATAAACTATCTCAGAAGCATCAAGATGAATATATCTCCAGCGAAATGTTTTTATTGGCCGCTGGTGAACAAAAAAGCCAGCTCCTGGATATTTTGCAAAAAGCCGGTGCTTCCAAAGGAGTTATCGAAAAAACCATAAAAGACATTCGCGGTGATGAGAAAATTACTGATCCGAACGCTGAAGAACAACGCCAGGCATTACAAAAATATTCCATTGATCTCACTGAGCGCGCCGAACAAGGCAAGCTTGACCCGGTCATCGGACGTGACGATGAAATTCGTCGCACCATTCAAGTACTGCAAAGACGTACCAAAAATAATCCTGTACTCATTGGCGAACCCGGGGTCGGTAAAACCGCTATTGTAGAAGGATTAGCGCAGAGGATTGTTAATGGAGAAGTGCCAGAAGGAATTAAAGGCAAACGACTGTTGTCACTCGATATGGCAGCCTTGATTGCAGGAGCAAAGTTTCGTGGCGAATTCGAAGAGCGACTGAAAGCCGTGTTGAACGATGTGGCCAAGCAGGAAGGTCAAATCATCTTGTTTATCGATGAATTACACACTATGGTTGGCGCTGGTAAGGCCGAAGGCGCGATGGATGCAGGCAATATGCTAAAACCAGCTTTAGCCCGAGGCGAGCTGCATTGCGTAGGCGCCACCACGCTCGATGAATATCGCAAATATCTCGAAAAAGATGCCGCTTTAGAACGGCGTTTTCAAAAGGTACTGGTTGATGAGCCTTCGGTTGAAGATACCATCGCTATTTTGCGTGGCTTGAAAGAACGTTACGAAGTACATCATGGCGTTGATGTGACTGATCCGGCGATTGTTGCCGCTGCTACCTTATCGCATCGTTACATTTCTGATCGGCAACTGCCTGATAAAGCCATTGACCTGATCGACGAAGCAGCGAGCAAAATTCGCATGGAAATCGACTCCAAACCGGAAGAAATGGATAAACTCGAACGCCGTTTAATTCAATTAAAAATTGAACGAGAAGCGTTAAATAAAGAAACGGATGAAGCATCGATAAAACGATTGGAGATATTACAAGAATCCATCGATACACAGGAAAAAGAATTTGCTGATCTGGAAGAAATCTGGAAAGCTGAGAAAGTTGCCTTACAAGGCGCTGCCAGTATTAAAGAAAAGCTAGAACAAGCCCGCCTGGAATTGGAAACCGCTCACCGCGCTAACGATCTGGCTCGAATGTCAGAATTACAATACGGCATTATTCCAGACTTGGAAAAACAACTCGTTGTAGCGTCTGAAGCTGAAACACAAAATATGCAGCTACTTCGCAACAAAGTGACCGACGAAGAAATTGCTGAAGTAGTTTCTAAATGGACGGGTATTCCTGTTTCTAAAATGCTGGAGGGTGAACGCGATAAATTAATTCGGATGGAAGAAATGCTTAGTCAACGCATTATCGGCCAAAAAGAAGCTTTGGAGGCTGTCAGTAACGCCATTCGTCGTTCTCGAGCAGGGATTTCGGATCCGAACAGGCCAAACGGATCGTTCTTATTCCTTGGGCCAACTGGCGTAGGTAAAACAGAACTATGTAAAAGTCTGGCGGAATTTCTGTTCGATACCGAAGAGGCCATGGTAAGAATTGATATGTCGGAATTCATGGAAAAACATTCTGTTGCCCGATTGATTGGCGCCCCTCCTGGCTACGTCGGTTATGAAGAAGGCGGCTACTTAACCGAGGCAGTACGACGCAAACCCTATTCTGTGATCTTGTTGGATGAAGTGGAAAAAGCCCATCCAGAAGTGTTTAACGTTTTGCTACAAGTCCTGGATGATGGACGCCTAACTGATGGGCAAGGGAGAACTGTGGATTTTCGCAACACAGTGATTGTAATGACTTCGAACTTAGCCTCGGACCGCATTCAAGAACTGGCGGGAGAAAAACAATACGAGCAGATGAAAGAAACCGTCATGGAAGTTGTTGGTGTTCATTTTAGACCTGAATTCATTAATCGTATTGACGAAGTGGTCGTATTTCACCCGCTGGATAAAAAGGAAATTCGGGCTATCACCGAAATTCAAATCGGTTTTTTAATTAACCGGCTAAAAGACCGCGATATGAATTTGGATATTTCAGAAGCCGCTCTTGATAAGCTCGGCGAAGCTGGTTTTGATCCAGTCTACGGCGCTCGTCCACTAAAACGCGCTATCCAAAACCAACTTGAAAACAATCTGGCCCAGGAAATTTTAGCAGGTCGTTTTGCAGCGGGTGATATCATTCATGTTGATGTAAAAAACGATCAATTAACCTTTCAGTAATTTACTGGTAATCATGCTTAAGCGAGGCTAGGGACAGCCTCTCAACTCACTGAGTATCTCTCTGTTTTCCAAGTCACTGTATTTATATGTTTATTATTTACTTGCTGTGAAACAATATAGTTACTGAATAACTCAGTTCTATATTGGCAATGAATGATATTATTAGTGCGTATTCAATAACTAATACATACAACAACAATAATAATATGAAACTAATTATTCGCCTCAAGCAAAAATGCTTCGCATAATTTTGTTTGTTACCGGTATGCTTTCCAATAAACTTTTCTACAAACACCAATATCGGGTTTTATTTAGTGATAATTACAGATAACCTCATTTTGCAAAAATATTATCCAGCCAGGGAAGTTTCCTTCTTGTTCTGTTGGAGAGAACGTATTATTTCATCTCGATTTTGGGTCGGTATTGTTAGTTTATTATTGATCTTTTTGACCCCGATAGAAGGTAAAGCGAAAACCCTAAAAGTTCCAATTTTTCTTAGTTTCCCTCTCGTTCAACAGATTCTGCTTAAAGAAATTTTTACCCGACCTAATGGAACAACACAATACACACTTGATCAAACAGGTTGCTCTAAAATTATTTTTTCGGACCCTGATGTAACTTCAAAAAATGGTCTGTTGAAGATCTCCACACACACTAAAGCAATAATAAGTGTCAGTGCATCTGCTGAATGCACAACGTTGACTAAGTGGGAAGGGAAGACAGTGGTAATAGGGAAACCTGTGGTCGTTAAAGACAAACCTGCAGTCATCGACTTAGATCTGAAAAGCGCCAAAATATATGATCAACGAAACCATCTGATACTTGAAGGGATGGTTTATGAAATACTGGAAGAACAAATAAAAACATTTTTGTCTGAATTCGTTATTGACCTCAAACCATCTATTCATCACGCTAAACAATTATTTCCAAGTTTATTACCTCGTACAACAAAAGCAGAATTGGATAAGTTGATTAATAGCATCCAACTTCATTCAATTACGACCGAGCATGAAGGTATCAAAGCTACGTTTACTTTAGAACATGCATCTCGAAATCTGCGCACTACTCCCCCAGTACGGCCATTAACACAGTCAGAACTGACAGCGTTAGAAAAAAAATGGAAAACTTGGGACGCTTTTTTAACCTTTGTCGTTAAGCAGGCTGCCGCAACAACTCAGTCGGCAAAAATACGATCTTCACTATTAAATGTTTTACTAGATGCTCGTTATCAATTTCAGGCTAGCCTGTTAGAAGCAAGCACTACAGGCCAAGACCCCATCAAACAACTGTTTCTCAGAAGTTGGAACCAACTGGAACCAGTTCTTCGACAGATTAGCCAGAAAACAAAAAACACAAATTTACTGCCTTTGTTGTCGTTTATGACAGCAGGTGAAGCTTTGAACATATTAGAGGAAATAGGGCCTGAGTTGGGCCTTGAAATTTCGGAGGAAGGACTAAAACGATTAGCCAGATTGATAAATGACAACCCTTCGATAGACCCATTAGAATATCTGCAAAAGATCGACCCTGAAATGCAGCAGTTATTTGGTTTAGGAAGAGCAGGCGAGTCCAAAGCGACCAGCCCACCTCTAGGTCTTAACCTCGGCTTGATGAGCCTAGCACGTGCTGATAGCAACTGGGACAAAATTCAACCTTGGCTACCTCCGAGTGGGAATATTAATAAATACCTGACCAAGGTCAGTCATTTATTGTTGGAAAAAGCAAAACATAGGCTTTATGGCACTACCTTATCTCCAGACATCCAAAATGTGTATCGTTATTTAACGTTAACAACCGCCTGGCAAGAAAGTTGTTGGCGACAGTTTGTCATACACCAACAAAAAGCAATGCCCCTCAAATCCACGACTGGGGATGTTGGATTGTTTCAAATCAACGAGCGTGTTTGGCGCGGTTTTTATAATTTGCAAAAACTAAGGTGGGACATTGCTTACAATGCTGCTAGCGGTAGCGAGATTCTCTACCGATACTTAATTAAGTATGCCCTTAAAAACAATGAACACCAACAAATGGGAGGGCTTGATAATCTTGCCAGATCGAGCTATTCAGCTTACAACGGGGGACCTTCTCAACTTGACCGTTATCGCTCTGGAAATGCCAAAGCAAGGCTCAAAGCTATCGATCAGTCTTTTTGGGAAAAATATCAACAAGTAAAAGAGAGCCATGAGCTAGACGTTGCTTCCTGTTTCGGCGGAAGTAAAACTTCCCCTAAGAACAGCTCAAACTTTGATAAATTAACTCCTATAACACAACCGAAAACCAAAGCTAGACAGTCATCCAGCACTATTTCAACAACAGCTTGGATTTTATCCCGCAACCCGGATCATTTCACCTTGCAATTGGCAGCTTTGCATGTTGAAAAGAACATACAGTCTTTCATCACGACGCTTAGACAACCTGGGAAATATGCGTATTTTCATGACAACCTGGATAAGGAAGGATTGTTCAGAATTATTTTTGGCAGTTTTGAAAGCAAAGCAGAGGCAGAACAGTATGCTCGTCGATTTCGAACAATAAAACCCTGGGTTCGAAGCTTTAATTCGATTCAAAAAAACCTAAAAAAATAAATCTGAGCCAATTTAGTTTCAAAAGAATTTACCAAAGATATTTCTCGACATGCCAGTGCTCAAAGACTTTTCAAGACCGATATCTCTATCTTGATGTGGCATTTTTTGCGACACAATATAATCGGGTCGGTAAGCTTAAGAGGTAGCCATTGACATTCTTATTTGTTAGCATGATTCTTAACACGTCGCTTAACAAGGATGAAATTAAGCTCTCCAAAACTCTTCCATTTTCTGCCCATTGAACTTTAAGACAAAACCTGACATGGCAGTATTTTTGCTTGCCTCTTCCCATAAACTTTTTGTAAATTCATCTGGACAAGTCATTAATGACCATTAAACAAGACTATAAACTTCATCCTTGGCACGGTGTTAGCGCTGGTGAAAATGCTCCTAATATCATTACTGCATTCATCGAAATGGTACCATCAGATACTCTAAAGTATGAGATTGATAAAGTCAGCGGCTATCTTAAAATTGACCGCCCACAAAAATTTTCTAATACCGTCCCTACCCTTTATGGCTTTATTCCTCAAACCTACTGTTCTGAAAAAGTTGCCGAATTTGCCCGAGAAAAATCCGGTAAAACTGTCACTAAAGGAGACGGTGACCCATTGGATATTTGTGTACTCAGTGAACGCGCCATCATGCACAGTAATATTATCTTACCGGCTATCCCCATAGGGGGGTTTAGGATGTTAGACAGAGGTGAAGCAGATGATAAGATTATTGCTGTAATGAAAGGAGATGAGTTTTATCGGCAATGGAATGATGTATCAGACTGTCCTGCCTCCTTCATCAATCGACTAAAGCACTATTTTTTAACCTACAAAAATCTGCCAGGTGAAGCATTCACCTGCGAAATTACCCATGTCTATGGTAGAGAAGAAGCGCACGAAGTCATTCGAAGATCAATGGAAGACTACAATGAGCACTTCATGATCGACAATAATTGTTAATTAGTGACAATTATTGGCAGTAAAGTTAGATAATGTAACTGTTTCAGTCAATTGACTAATCGCTGATATGTCGCTCCTTATTAGTGATTGCCAATTAGCCATTCAAGCATACACCAAGTTGTTTAGATTGCCCGTGAGTAGCTCCAGAACAAGCGCAAGGGTGCAGTTAAACGTGTAAATAAGCACTTTTAACGCAGTTATGGGGCTAACCTCAGTGGTGAGGAAGTTGCGTCAAATATTCATCAATGACGCCGAGATAAATCCTGCAGGGCTTGCACTTTCATCAGGCTTAATGCCGTCGGCTGAGGGTACCAGAACAATGAATGCGGGTCGCGCCATTCAATGATCATTTTTCCCATCGACTTGTTTTGACGGCTTTGCCAACCATAACTCTCAAGTGCAAGGTTTTTAAACAAGTTATCAAACCATTTATCCAAGAAATCAAACATATTAAATCTCCCATAATAATGAGTGAAAAAAGAGTGCTTAAATTCCTCCTAAATATAATATTGTTCTTTTACCTTAAGATAACATGCAGTCTCCATGCCAAGTTAGGAACTATGTAACAACTGGGGAAATTACCTGTTTTATCTTTCGAGTTCGAAGTCTATTTGGAATCAATGAAATTTAACGGCAAAAGCGAAGAATAATAGAGTAATGCAAGATTTTCCGTTAGTTGAAAATTCAGATTGCAGATGTTATTACAGACAAGTCTGCTTCATATTTTTACTAACTAATTGATTTAGCTATAAATATCAAACTTGTCTATTTTTTGTTCAATGTATCCTGAGGCCCATAAAATAAGGTTGCTGAGTCTTTGGTCAGACACTTATCAACAAGGTTATCCACAGTTTCTGTGAACAAGGTCACACTTTTTTCAAAACGATAGCCAACTAAGGTTTATGTTTAATTCTACTTTGTCATATTACATAATTCATTACCGGATCGGCTTGATAATCATCGGACAGAGTAGAAACCCGATGACGACTCCCATCGCAACAATTATTGCTAACATACGTAAAAGTGTCGTTTCGGCAAATATCAGACATCCGAAAGCAGTGGTGCTGGTCAACATTGAAGCAGCGATAGCTTGATAGGTTCGTTGTATATTACCCCCACCATTTTCGCGGAAAAAAATTCCATAATCCACACAAATAGCGACGGCCAATAAAAAACCAATTAGATGGAGGAAACTAACCGACTGCTGTGTCAATGACCAACCACCCAGTATGATAACGGCTGATATGACAGCCGGCATCAACGTTATACATGCTGCGAATAAGCTTCTATACCGTAACAGTAACAACAATAAAATGAATCCCAGCCCCAGCCATAACATAGTTAAAGCACGTTCGCTGTAATGTAGCGCCATACTATTGAGCATATCGCGTTGGCTAAAATACTCAACGTCAGGAAGTTTGGCTACCACTCTTGCTACGGCAGCAGGATCATGTTCACCTAACCAGATCATAAGCAAGGTTTGATTTTGTTGCTTATCTACGATGATTTGGCTGTCTATAAGATGTTTGACCGGGTTAGCAAAAACATCCTGCAAGGTTAAGGGTGTTTGTTGCTGGTAATTAAGTTCACCGAGGCTTTTCACCGATAAACCTTGTTCCGCCAATGCTGTTTGCCAAAGGGCTCTATGTTGTGGGTTGATAAAACTGACTAATCGACGTTGATTGATAGCTTGTTTTTGTTCAGACAACAACCAGGGCCCTAAACCAAAATAATGTTCTAGTTTATTTTTGGTTTGCAACGTATCCAACGCTGAATAAACGTGTTCAGCTTTTTGAAGAGTACCTTCGACATCATCGCCTTTGACCAGAACAAATCGACCAGGCTCAATGCTAACCATTCTTGAGCGAATGGCTTGATCCTGAACTTTCAGATAGTCCATTTCGGGCGTTAATTGCTGTAGATCCTTCATCCAGTTCAATTTTGTGACGCCTGAAATTGCTACTATCAGTAGTAAAGCAATCAGCAACCATAATATTTTTTTAAAACGTAAACAGAATCGTACCCATTGTTGCAAGCCCGGGAGAAAAATATTTTGCCTGTTGTTACCAGTAAGAACTTTGGGTAAGGCGTATCGTGTAATTAACAGGGATACCAATATCCCCGTTGAGGCGTAAACAGCGATTTGCTTAAACCCGGGATAACCCGAGAACCCCAGGGCAACATAACCCACTATGGTCGTCATACCACCCATCAGCATACTTGGCCATATTTTGACCACTGAGATGTGGCGCTGCTTCAAAGGTGTTTCGTGAAAATGCACCAACGCATGAATAGGATAATCAATACAAACGCCAATCAATGTCGTCCCTATCGCTAAAGTCATTCCATGGATAAAACCGAAGACTGCATGCGTTACCAGTACGGAGGTTATTACTACTGTAGTGAGTAAGGCGAACACCCAGAATAATGCGGTAAAGGATCGAAACAACAAAAAGAACACACACGTTATCGCGATGGAAGAAACGATGGTTAACCGTTTCACGTCGTTTTCTATCAAGGATTGAGTCGCTACTGCAAATATTGGAACGCCTGTCATTTCCAATATGAGTTTGGTTTTATACTGATCATTGAGCGTTGAAACCTTTTTTTTCAAGCGTTGCTGAATCAGTCGTTGCTCCGGAACATTCAATCCGGCAACGGTCGTTTCGATAACCAAATTATGATAGAGATTTGTGCTCTGAACTTGCGACTCAAACTGAGGCGCAAGCGATTGAAACGTGTCAAAGGTTAATAACAATGGGTCATGTTTGGCAATGACTTTGACAACACTGGCTTGTGGCGATAACAACGCCTTTTTCAACAATACTGCTCGCTGCTGCAAACCTGCCTCGGTAAACATCGAATCTAACGCCAAGTCGACGCTTGGCGGGTATAACTGAGCGCTGTGTCTGGCATACAGTTGAGCTATCTCAGCTATCGCCACTCGCTCAGATCCTGGTTGCCATACTTCGCTAACACCATCTACCGACCTGAACTGCCCAATCAGATCAGCAACAAGCTCAGTGGATTGAGCCAAGCCATCCACAGCTCGGAGTGATACCAAATATCGTTTCGATAAAGCGCCTGATTGCATTTCACTGGCTAACAGCGCCTGTTCTGTATTGCCAGTGGTTACAAAAAAATTCGCTAAATCAGTTTTTATCTTAACCGTATATACGGTTAGAATCACAAGCGCTGACAGTACGGCTAAAATTAGCCCTTGTTTCCAAAACAGGGTCACTAGCGGTTAATTTTTGCTGGGCGCGTTAACAGTAAACACGTCAACTAATCGTACCTTTCTGTCTTGCGTAAAATCGATAGAGGCATTATCAACGCCGATAACATAGCCGGTCAACTGATCTTCGGTTAACTTGAATCGAATAAAATGACGATAGCTGGCTGTTCTTGAACCTCCGCCCGCTTCATTATTGTGTCCATTAAACCCCAGAGAAACCGCAAGGTACCAGCCAAACCAAGTGCAACTTAATACCGAGCCCAGTATAAAAGCAGTAAAAAGGCGCAACCAGGTAATCTCTTTGGGTACGTCCCAATAAGGAATTAAAGCCATTAGCAGAGCCGCAATACCAAGCACAATCCAAAGCATGAATAGTTGTTTGGCTTTTTGTTCTTGAAGAGATAAGGAATATTGACCCTCCGGCACTTTAAACAAGGGTAGTTTAGGGGTTAGTACCGTAATAAACATAATGAATGACACAATTAACAGCATACCGACCCAATCTGCAAAAATGGCAAGTAACAAAGCGACATTAAACTGCATGACGGCATGCCAAAACCCAATACCTATGAATCGTTTTTTGGCATCTCCTGATAACAAAATAGCGCCCCCAAACCACGCCAAAACTACGACGCCCACAAAGCCCAATAAAACGACAATCAACGTTATGGTATCGGTTAAAGCAAGGGCAGCGCTATTTTCGCCATAGCGCCAGCCACCGAAGCATGCAGTGATCAGCGCTGAAACTATTAACAGCCATGCCGGTAGATCCTGCTCGTTAGTCGATAATTCAAGACCATGACTCTCAGGCAATTCAGTGAATTTTTTGCGTCGGGTTAGCAAATCGGCTATCTGCCTGGCTAACACCAACATCATGGCGGCAGCCACTAAAAATAGTACTACCAATAAACTCGCGATCATGGGATACGAAGGTTTGGTGCCATACCCAGATAAGATCACCAATACCCATAAAGGCAACGCCGCCGCCGCAAAAAATTTTATAAAATTTAACTTATAGGTCTTCCATTGCGTTGCGTCGGCTTGAACGATATTGGTTTGATGTTTCTTAATCAAGACCATACAGTAACCGGCCAAGCCCAACAAACCAAAGATATAAATCAGATCGAAAAAATGAAAGCTGTATTCCCGGGTTTGAAAGTTATCGATGCTCAGCACCTGCTGAATCCGCGCAAGTAAGCTTTTGTCACATTTATGTTCGATGCCACAAGGACGAATAGCATCTGGAATCAAAGGGTTATCGGTAAATCCGGAGTATAAGGCCCAGCTGCTATCAGGGATGGACAGGGCAAAATAAGTGACTAAAGCAACAATACCGCCTGCCAGCCAAATTTTACCGCCGTCAAAAATATTTTTCGGATTAAGCAACCGCCGCATCATCAAATGATAAGAATCCTCACGAGACGGATAACATAATTCGGCCTTTACTTCACCCACATCAGTGTGCGTCGCGTGTAAAAAGGCCCCTCCCCCTCCAGCGACCACTGAAGCGTAATTTGGCGTCGAGGACTTCTTCCCTGGTTTCTGACCCCAGTACCTTTCATAATGATGAATATCTCCAGAAATATCCAACCGGCATTTGGCTTCATCCAGTGAACCATTTTTTTGTTGTAAGAAACTCGGTTCCAGCCATAATTTTTCATTAAAAGTGTGAGTAAGCTTGGCTGTTTCAGTCGCCCATTGACCGAAGCTAGTAGTTGGTTCGGGAGTTGCTACAATCAATTTGTCCGGGGTATTAAGTTGATCCTCAACAGTGCAACAAGTGGACAGAAAATAAGCTTGCTGGCGGGTATCCAGATCGCCTGCTTGACAATCCAGCCCCCAAAGCTGCCAATCATAAGGCAATTTGAGAGCTACATAACTCGCTTCCTGACAACGCTTAAACCCTTTCAGCTGCAGTTGTGCTGAATATTTTGACATATAGGCTTGTGGATGCCCCTCTGGAAACTTTACCGGTTTACAAAATTGACGGTGAAAGCCATCCAGCGCATCGTAATAATCATGATTGCCAGGAATAGCGAAGATAGGTTTTTTATTGGCGGGCTTTTCTTGATTCCCAAAAACGTCATCATAAGCCCAATTGAAAGGTTTTTGAAACCGCTCAGCCAAGGTAGAAAAATCGGAAATATGATAAGCAGTATCACCACCAACAAATAAAAACTCGCCGCGTGGTAACGGATAACCTTTTTTATCCAGTGAAACAGCATCCGCCGTCGGTTGCGAATTCTCCTTATCCAGCCACAGATCACTCATCGCTAAATAAGCCATATTATAGGTTGACTGCTGACCATCTCCAGAATCAGCAAAATAGTCGAACCAAAAAGCGTCGCCCGACCGCTGTTGCCAGTCTTTCTGAAAATCCTGTTCGCTACCATCTTCTACCCACTCGGCTCTCATCCAATCGCGCGCATCCAGTTTCTCTCCATACAGCGCATAAACTGCAATCCATTTCATACCGGCGACTAATTGCTGACCTAACAGCCATTTGACAGGTTTTTTCCAATCTGATTTATCTTTGTTCATGACCCTTCCCTCACTCTTATTCGGTTACTAAGAGACTTGAATGATTCGATGTACTGCCATATTAACATTGCTGTTTTTATTAAAAAGGTAATTTTAACAAGTTTGTGAAACAAATTTATAAGCTGTTTTTTAGACTTATTTTACAAAATGACAGGTGATGGCACTACAAATGGCAACTACATTATTGGCTATGAAGTTGGAATGGGATGAAAACAAAAGACTTGTTAATTCTACTTTGTCAGATTAATCTACAAACTCGTCATACCCGCCTGGAAGCGGGTATTCAGAGCCATGGATGATAAAACTCAGATCCTTCAGTGAAATCTGGATTCCGGCAATCCCTGCCGGAATGACGTGTTTAAAAAAAGAACGTATTATCTAATCTGACAAAGTAGAACTAAAGTCTGCTCTAAGGTGCTTTTTTTTAGATTTACTTCACTTTTAATCACACCCCTCTAAGAGATTTGTTTGACACTAAACTATATAAATTAACAATGCCCAAATTAGTGGGTAATATTCTATCTTAATCACTGATCCAGTTTTTGGGGAGTATTATAGTTTTCCCCATTTTGTTGACCTTGCTTAATAAATATTTTCGAAATTCTTTTTAACGCACTTTTTAACGTTTTGTCTATAACCACCTCATTGCCGATAGAAACGATAACTCTGACAAGTTCAGGAATTTTGGTGGTCGTCGACATCAAGTAAAGTGGTTGAACATACAATACAGAGTTACCCATTGGCAGAATCACCATTCTACCCTTAATGACTTGAGAGCCTCGTTGATCCCATAGTGTAATCAGAGAGGAAACGTCTGGGTCTTGGTCAATCAAAGCGTCTACCTGGGCTGGACCATTCACTTGCGTTTCTTTTTTAAATTTAAAAATAGTGATGCCAGTGCTGTATATGCCATCGCAAGCATCAGAATGAGTGGCATTGGCCGCTGCTAAGATACTTAAATTTTGACGTTTAATCGGTGTCATTGGATTCAGTAAGAAAAAATCTTCTTGCTCAGCGCAATTAGCCAGATCCGTAGTAATGTAATAGGGCGCGACTACTTTATTGTTGGCGTGAGCGAATTGCCAGGTTTCCGCTTGTTGAAAAAAAAGTTCGGGTTTTTTTTGATGGTATTTAGCATAAATTTGCATCTGCCATTGGAATAAGTCTCTAGGGTATCGCAGGTGTTGTTGTAAGTTGACGGGCATTTGGCTGATTGGTTTAAAAAGCCCGGGGTAAGCCCGCTTATACGCTCTAATAATTGGGCTCTCGGGGTCTGGCATGTAGAATTGCACTGACCCGTCGTAAGCATTAACGACAATTTTGACAGCGTTGCGTATGAAGTTAACATCCCTTCGTTCAGCAGAGCTCGGTTCAATAGTCAATGGTTTCGACGCAGGGTACCAAACTGAAGTAGTGTAAGCATCCTGAATCCAAAAAAAGTTATCTTCAGTGACAACAATATACGGATCACTGTCGAGTACTAAGTAAGGCGCTATTTTCTTAATTCTTTCAACAATATTCCGGTGAATTAAAATCTTGCTCTGTTTAGTGATATTGGGAGAGAAGAAGATTTTCTCATCTTTAAAATAGAATGAAAAAAGTAACTTTCTGAACAATGATGGAATAGGGATTCCGCTCTTTCCGATAAATTCTTTTTCTAATGCATTTTCTTCATCGGCTGAATTACGCACTCTCAATTTATTGGGTTCTATCACATAGGGATAGTCTTCCAAACCGAAATAAATATCAGGGAGTTTAATATTAAACCCTATGTTTGAGTGCATGTTTAAGTCCCTAATAAACCAACCTATAGGGCCACCCGCATCCTGTGCCGCAGGGCTCATTGCAACGCCATAGCCATGGGTATAACGTAAGTGTTTGTTTTCCCAGTTTTGAGCTTCTACAGGCAGTTTTGAAAGATTAAGCTCTCTAGCTGCCACATTCACTTGCTGCTTATGGCCATGCAATAAATAGCGGTCTTCATCGACGCCTGAGAACTGGTAATAAGGTCTTATGCCTTGTAGCTGGTTGTAAACATCAATGAGATACTCCCTGTCCCATAGCGGTATATTTTCCAGATGTTTATCGTGACTCCACTTGGCAATATCTTCAGCAGGATCAAGCTTTACTTCGTAATCAATGGTTTTAACGTCATTCAGTTTGTAAGCATCCAGTGTGGCCTGAATGTTATTTTGCATGAAGGGTTTTTCTGTACTGACTGGGTTTGGTTGAACGATGAATTGGTTAATGATTTTCGGGATGAAAGGTACTTTCTCTAATGTGGTTACGATTAGAAAGCAAACCATTACAATGACCAGAGGTTTTGCACCTGTTCGCCAGCCAGATATAACGTAAATAACCGCGAGGATAGAGGCACAGACAAAAGAAAAAATGGCTAACCAAATTAAAGGAAGCTTATACCTGATTTCTACGAAACCAGGCCCATAAAATACCGGTTCGTGGCTATCAATATACAGTAAGGCATAGCGATCCAGCATAAAGCCCCAAGAAGCCCAAAGCACCACGAATCCAATGAGTATGACGAGATGAATTTTTGCAGTTAATGGGTATTCTTTTTTTTGACTGGGAACATAATGATGTTCTAGCCAATATTGCAAAGAAATCATTAAAAATGCTGCCAATGCTGTGATCAGCAGCTCTCTCTGGATTAGCTGGTAAATGGGAAATGAAAACAAGTAGTAACTGATATCTTTTCCATACAAGGGGTCTTTGGTGCCGGTAGACTCTCCAAAAAAGTAAAGTATGGCTTGTTCCCATTGATTATAAAAAGGGATGGCAATTAGTATTGCCAGGATGATTGAAACAGGCGTGGATATTTTTAAGGAGCCATTTAGAAATTGATGAGCATACAGTTCAAATTTTTTTAATTTGACAGGATTTTGCTCCAAATCATCACTCTGATTCAACCCTAAAAAACCGGAAGCTAACCAGAAGTGAAGGAAAAAAATCGAGAAGAAAAAGAGGGTTATGCCGGCAAAAATGAAAAAACGATATAGCAGTCTAAGCCAAAAATAGTTTTTATAACCGAGTGAATCAAACCACCACAAATCCACAAATAAATCGAGGAAGATAAAATAAAATGCGATGTAGGTAATCACCAAGGCAATGACGACAGCCCCGATTGTCACAGAAATTTTTTTTATATTCATCGTTTTTTCCGTTGCGAAATAGGAGAATTTAAGGCTTTTATAATATTAACATTAAATACCTCAATCAAGATGTGGAATTACATGAGTTTGATTCTCCAATCAATACATTTCAAACTTTAAAGAGGCATCTCAAAGAGAGTTTTTTTTAAATGACATGCTGGGGTAGTGGCTAAAAAAAGAAACAAAACCAGATAAGCCAGAGCCTGTGTAGCAACAGTGCCAGTATCAGCTTTGCAGCAAAGTTATGGCACGTATTTCGGGCGATTATTACTGGTGCTCTTGATGCGTTGAAAACAATATTAGGGGATGCGGCTACTTTAGGAGCAATGATTTTTGTGCAAGTCCTAAAACTTGATCCGAAAACACTTTGGCTTGAGGCGGTATAAGTCAATCGCCTGGGTTTTTGCTGGGGTTAAAATGAACTCCGAAACTTTAGATTACTAATGTTTTTGTATTAAAAAAACTGTCAAACGGTTTTTTGCTTTATTTTTAAGGGCGAGTAGTGACCTAAAAACAACTATTCTCAATAAGGTTTAAGCCAGGCTTCCATTTTACAACAGTCCTCTGGCTTTATCTTTATGTTAACAATTAACCAACGTTTCCTAAGCTTGCTTTAATTCTTTAAAATCATCTAGATTAAAGTTTTTGTGCTTGGCCAGATATTTAGGCGTTTCAGTGAGCTTAACTTTATGCACAAAATTATGTCTTGCTTCAGAATAAGTGACTGCCCCATAAGTCATTTGTCCCGCAAAATTCAGTTGCATCCTTTTCAATTCCGCTTCGCGATATTCAGCTAACGGCTTGACGGTTTCATCAAGTGAACGGCGCTCCGCTTTCGCATCTAGCGACATATCGAATTGCTCTGAATTTTGAGCCATTTCTTCAGCAATCACCGTTACTTCGGTTTTAAACTCCTCATACTCATCAGATAAAACGTCGTCTACCATACCCATTGCTTTTGCTTTAACCATGCCGACCGGCAACGGTCGTTGCGTTAATTCAAGCGCTCTAGCGTAGCCCACTCTTTTCGGCAACAAATAAGTCCAGTATTCTGAACCATACAGACCCATTCCGATATAGTGTGGATTCATGACACAACCTTGCCTGGCCACGATCCGGTCAGCGGCTAGCGGCATCATGGCACCACCTGCACCCGTGTTACCCCAAAGTGCCGCGACAATAAGATGAGATTCAGTCGTAATAATATCCAAGATCAAGTCATCAATAGCATTGATATTTTGCCAGGACTCGTTAGACGGAGAACTGGCTGCCTCAATAACATTCAAATGGATACCATTGGACCAAAAATCAGTGCCACCCATTAAAACAATTACTTTTGTTAGTCTTTGCCTGGCCGCTCTGAATGATTCTCGAAGTAGACGACATTGTTCAGTACTCATCGCACCATTATGAAAATCAAAATGCAAATAACCAACATCATTTTTTTCTTCGTACCAAATTTCTTTAAAGGTTTCTTCTGAAGACATGAAAAGTGGATGAATTGGCGATTCTTTAACAGCAGCAACTTCTTTGCCTAATACCATGGTGGCTGGCAATTTAAATACAGGAGCCTTCGATGATGTTAATCTTTTAAAAATACTCTGATTTTTTTCAACTTTCCGTTTCAGATGAGAAATCCATACCGCACCATCGACGGTAGCACGACAAATAGCACCATGTCTTTTTGCTATGATAGCGCCTGGTGTCGAGCCCTTGAGCATAGACTCTTTGTGCGCACCAAACAGAAAATATTTCGCGCCGTTGATCTCGTCCAAAACACCCGGGCAACTATCCGCAGCGTTAATCTTTTTGACGATGGTATCGGTTTCATCTTCAGACCAATCAATAGCTCGGTCTTTTTGTTTCATCGTTGGCCTTAGAACGCCTTTGATATCTTTATTACTGTAATCTAGAGGTTCCGGTGTAAATTTTTTCGATGTAAATTTCTCAACCGTCTCATGTATGACTGCCATCGCTGCTTGTGTGACTTCTCGGCGATAAATACTACATTTACCTGCTTTTCTCATAGCAAAGTTACGGGTTGCCCAAATATCGCCAGCATCCATCTCTTCAGCGGCTTCTAAGGCGGTGACACCCCACTCTTCAAATTCTTCGGATATAGCCCAATCTAATGAAGAGGCGCCGCGGTCACCTTTGATCCCGGGGTGTATAATGATGCATGTTTTATGTTTCCAAACATCGGATGGTATCTTCTCTTTTAAAAAAGGACAAATGACCAATTCGGGTTCAAAGTAAGTCACCGCTTCTCTGATTTCATCCGGACTAATTGCAAAGCTGACCGATACCTCGTGGCCTAAATCTTCTAATTCTACATGAGCCCTTTGTGATAACCCATTGTAGGCGGAAGCAAGAAGTAAAATTCTCATGTTATTATTCACCTCGACTTGTTTATTATAATGTTCTGTAATTTTATATTTGCGAACGGCGGCTCGTCGTTCTTGATCCTCCCTGCCTATTTTTTTTGCTCTTCCGAGCAAACCCTAGTACCTATAAGTTAATCCTTCCTCCTTCATCCGTTTATTGCATTAATGCTGCACTTGTCTGTGCTAGCATCGTTCGGTTAAATTCAAGCTACGTCCCGCTGCTCATTTTTGGGACGAAACAGATTCATCACCGCTTCTGCCAGTGTATCTTCAGCAAACGGTTTATTCAGATAAGCATTCACTCCTTTTGCTTCTGCCAGCTCACGGTGTTTAGCAGTTGATCTAGACGTAACCATAATCACCGGCACTTCTTGCGAAGCAACACGACTACGCACAAACTCCGTCAGTTCGATACCGTTAAGTCGAGGCATTTCAAGGTCAGTAATAATGATGTCTGGCACACGCTCGGTAACTTTTTCTGTGGCCTCAAGCCCATCTCTGGCCGCCATCACTTCAAACCCCATATCGGCCATAAAATGTTCAAGTGACCGCCTTGCACTCAATGAATCATCGACTACCAATGCACAAGGCAAATCTTGAGCAGATTGTTCGAGCAGCTCTTGCGCAACATCTCTATCAGCCCAACGATTAGGTTCTTCTAACAACTCTTGGATATCAATCACTGGAGCAATAGAGCCATCATCAAGGATGCTGGCACCAATAATCCCGTGTATCTTTGGAACGAACGCATCAAACCCTTTGACAACAACTTCCTTTACCCCAGCAATCGATTCCACCAACACGGCATATTTGCTTTCTCGTTGTTCAATCAATATTACGGTTCGTTGTTGTAACGAGAGGTTTCGGCCAGGCCTAACTCGCGTCAGCAACGACTCAATCTTTTTAACGGGATAAACTTCATCACCAAATTCAAAAGTCAAATCATCATCAGAACCTTTAATCATGCCTGATCCTGGGTGTAATATTTGACTAACACCTCTCTCCGCTATGGCAACCGCTTGAGTACCAATTCTTACGATGACCGCATGATAGTGAACCAGGCTTTGCGGTAATTGAATATGGAATACACTGCCTAAATCTTTGAGAGTATCGATATGTAGTGAGCCACCCAACCCCCTGACAGCATTCATGACTGCATCCATACCAACACCTCGGCCAGACACTTGGGTTACCTCAGAACGTGTTGAAAAGTTAGGCTGGAAGATGAGCTGTTTTAGTTCATCTTCAGTCAGCTCTGTGCTTGCACTGATTAAACCTCGGTCAATCGCCTTAGAACGAATAGCTTCTAGATTTAAACCGGCGCCATCATCCCGACATTCAATCGAAATGAAATTTTTATCGTACTTGAAAGACAATGCAATACTGCCTATAGCGGACTTACCTGCCGCAACTCTTTGCTCTTCATTCTCAATGCCATGATCGACCGCATTTCTTAACAAATGCATCAACGGATCAAGCATGCCGTTCAACAAATCTCGGTCAATTTGTAAATCCTGACCCTCTATCGATAATTCGATTTGTTTTCCAGTTAGTCGAGACGCCTGCCTTACACAACGTTGCAGGCGTGGTACGATAGATTTGGAAGATACCAACCGCATTGCGAGCAATTGCTCTCGTGAATTATCATTCAGAATACCTTGTTCAATGGCGAAATCATCCATTTTTCTTAGTGAATTGGCATACGCTTTACCCAGCTCACGAGTATCAGTAGCCACTTCATATAAACGACGACTACAAGTATGTAATTCATTGTATTGATCCATTTCCAGAGCATCGAAATCCTCACCGATGTCTGCTTCACCTTGCTTAGAAAACAAATCAATATTTCTAACATTGATCAAATCTTCTAATTCAAGACCCAAACCCAAAAGTTGATCCAGGTGGCTCTGCATATTTTTAGCTTGCTCAGTCGTGTCTCGAAAACGTTGTCTTAACTGTCCGTTGACCAGCATTACTTCATTAGCCAATTGCAACAAATTATCGATCACTGAAACCGGCAAACGAATCATTTGCTCTTCAACAGTTTCACTCGGTACTGGCTGATTAGCAGACGATATATCTGCATTACTGTTGTGTGAGCTTATAGATGGTTTTGCAGGTTCCTGCTCATGCTCTGGAATACCTTGTTGATCAATCTGATGCGCCAAATCCAAAACTTCTTGCAACACTTCTTTGGCATCAGAAGGTGCTGATCCGCCATTCGCTAAAGCATCGCTCATTTCAGCGAGACAATCTGAAGAACGCATCAACGTATTGGCAATGTTGTTGTTCGGCAACTTTTTGGCGTATGCCAAGGCGGTTAAAATATCTTCCAAATGATGCGTCAGATTGGCAATGCCTACGATTCCAACGGTGTTTCCCGCGCCTTTGACAGTATGTGCAATCCGTTGTGCCTTAGTAACATCATCTAAAGTCCCACCCTGCACCAATTCGCCGATGGTATCTGAAAATTCTGACGTATGTCCTGGAAGTTCTTGTAACAAGCTATCCAACAGTTCAGGAACAACATCTTCTGGTAATGCAAGCGAGACATCTTCATCTGTCGCTTCTTGCTGTCGAAAATTCGCTGGATCGTCAGTCTCCTTAGTTAACAGGTTTTGCATCCCCGACAACAAATTAGCGGCTTGCTCTTCACCCATTGATTCAGGCCATTCGGATGATAAATGACATAGCAACAAGCCTTGCTTTGCGTCAGTATCCAGGGGTGCTTGTAAATAACTGTTGATGGTTTCACTCCATTGACTCAAAACAACACATTGTTCTTCAGTCCAGGGCTTGGCAGCTGAAACCAGAGTATTCACATTTTGCTGGACGTGATCACATGATGAATTAAGACCCGCCCAATCTGCTGCTGTTACTGTTACCACAAAACGTTGCAAATCTTCTTGCAAAGTTTCCACCGCTTGTTTTCGACTCGAATCATCTGCAGCTTGATCGCTTAAATAAATCAACGCATTATTAATACTTTGATCTAATTGCTCATGCGCCATAACTAACAATTCCTGCAACGCTTGAACATCCTGTGGAAGAACTATCTCTGACCCATTAGATACAATTGCATCTTCTGAATTGACTGGCGGCTCTTCCGGCTCACTTTGATCAACATTTACCTCAGGGTTTAACTGTGGCTCTTGACCAACAGACATCCTTTCTTCGATTAAAACTTCAGTCAATGCAGCAACATCAGTAGCATCTAATTGACAGCTACCACCTAGTGAGGCTAAACCAGACAACATTTGATCAACCAACACCGCCGGATCAGATGAAGCAGCTAGATAGCCATCAACCACCTCGAAGATTTGGTTAATGGTTGCTTGCTTATCACCTGCCTCAGCAGTCTCCAGCAACCACTCCTGAAGCAGTAGTAAAACATCTTGCACGCCACTCAATTTTTGCTGAGAAGCACTTTCAATAAACTGCTCAACACAGGCTTTGTAATCTTCTAATTCATCGTTAACATTGTCCTCTGCTTGCTGATAACCTGACGAAACTACAGTTGCTAAGTCATTAACCAGCATTTCGCGCAACATCAGCTGATCATCTTGAGATAAAGCGGATGCCTCACAAAACTCAAAGACTATTGCCAACATATCATCAATATGATCCTGGTTTATCGGATTATTGAGGTGCTTTTCACAACACAGAAGAAGTTCCTGCAACAATTCAACTTGTTGTGCATCTTCAGATAACTCTGGTGATTGCTCTGAAGCAACAACCTCCTGAACCAAAAGCAATACATCTCTCAAACCATCAAACCGGTCTGTTGGTATTGCCTTGATGGTACTGGTCACGGCTAGTTTCAACTCTGCGAACTGAGTTTCGGAACTTGCTGCTGGATCAACTTGTTGGTCTATTAGATTATCCATGAGATATCGCGCCTATTATTGATTGCTTCCAGCTGCCCGCTTCTTTGTCACTTCATCAGGCAATTTAAAAGCATTAATTGCTTTGATCAGTTCTGCTGAGTATTGCACCATCTGCTTGGTTTGAACGGACTGCTCTTCTAGTTGACTTGAGGTTTGAGCGGAACTATTTTGAATCTCACCGGCCTGTTTCTGCAACTTGACAGCCACTCCAGCCTGAGTAGTAGAACGGTCAGCAATTTGTTGTACTAATTCCACCAGCTCTCCTGATTTAGCCCGAGTTTCAGTCATCTGAGCCCCCGCTTTCTCAGCCATCTTGGTACCTTCTACTACTTGCGTAATCGCTTTGTTCATAGTAGTTACTGTATCCGCCGTATCAACCTGAATGTTTTTCACCAACTGACTAATCTCGGATGTTGCTTCTCGCGCATTTTCCGCGAGACGCTGTACTTCATTCGCTACCACAGCAAAACCACGACCTGCTTCACCCGCAGAAGCCGCCTGCATACTGGCATTAAGCGCTAATACGTGGGTTTTTTCTGCGATACCGTTAATGATGTCAACAACACTGCTAACTTCTTGCGAACGCTCACCAAGACGTTTAATTCTTTTCTCAGTCTCGCGGATGTTATCTCGAATATTGTTAATACCCTTGACTGAGTCCAGTACTGTTTGCTGAGCTTTATCGGTACTGGCAATGGTTTCATCGGCTGCCTCATTACAGCGCATCGCGATTTCCACAATTTCGTTGAGTTCTACAGATGCTGATGAGAGGTCGCTCACAGCACGCTTGACCACTTCAAACTCATTATCGGCAACTTGTTTAACCGTTTCTGATTGGCCTCTTACCTTGACTGACGCTTTACCTACCGCATTCGCAGTTTGCATCACCTTACCTAGAACTTCGGCTGTTTGCTGCATCACCATATTAAGACTATCAGCTAAAGGTCCAGTAACGTCTTCTGTTACAGTCATTTTTGCACTCAAGTCACCTTGAGCCAGTTCAGCTGCCACTTGAAGCATATTGATAATCGATTCGTTGAGTTGATTATTCTCGCTTTGATAGGCCGTAAAAGTTTTTTCCCTTTCATCCAACAAATCATCAAATGCGTTAGCCAATTCACCGACTTCGTCCTTACTGGCTAATTTCACACGAAGGTTCTTCTCTCCACCGCGAGCACGATTGATGATATCTTTAAAATGGTTAATAGGAGCAATCAAGTTCCTTACAAAAACCAAACTGCCCAATAAACTAAAGGCTATAACCACAACACCAATAGCGGTTGCAATCAACATCACGTTTTTGGTCAATTTATAAACGGGTGCAAACGCCTCCTCAGCATCCATTTCAGCCATGATGGCCCAATGCTTACCAGCCACTGAAATGGGAGCATAGGCAGACAGCACTTCTTTAGAACGAAAATCCGAATAAACGCCAGAACCAGAATTCCCGTTTAGTGCATCCATAGTATTCGCCGATTGTATTTTCAGCAGACCGATTACTGAATCTGTTTTGGCAATTTTTGCGAATGTTTCTTTTGGTATATCAGATTTTTTTAGATCTGATATAAGACCTTTATAGTTCTCAATAATTTGTCGTTTTTCAGTTCTTAGTTTAAAGTCAGATCCGACCAGGAAAGTTTCACCTGTCTTACCTAAACCATTCTGTTTCCATCGGCTATCAACCGTCATCGTTTGATTCAATAATTGAACCGGTATTTGGATAGCGACTACCCCTTCTAACTCGCCATTTTTAAAAATAGGCGCTGATAAAAAGGCTGCATTGTCGTTGTAACTGGGCATATAGGGTTTTAAATCACTAAAAAAGACTTGCCCTTCTTTGGTAGCTTTCAACGCCTTGCGATAAACTTCACCCAAACCACTATCTGCAAACGGACCGCCTTGCAGTGACGTTGCAAAATCCAGCTCCTTGTACACGGTGTAGAGTATATTTCCTGACTTTGCATCAATCAGAAATAAGTCATAAAACCCTTTTTTCAGCAAGTATTCACGCAGAGCGGGATGGAATTTTTTATGTATTTTCGAATATTCAGACTTATTACCAGACAGCTCATCCAGTGCGAGCTTATTGCCTAATTCATTGGGATTGGATGCGATGAAGGCATCCTGAAGGGCAATAGCATTATTATTCATTTTTTCTACAAAATTAACGGTAAGCGCTGGAAGTTCTTCCTTATTCTTATTTTTGAACTGGCTTACAAACTCTTCATTGTAGAATTTTTCAATATGTAACTTATTCCTTTTCGCTGAACTTTTAACTTGCTGATTGTATTTTGAGAAAGCAGGATTAAACTCCGAAAAAGCATCGACAAAAATACTGTTTTGACTGGTTGTTTCTGTAACATCTGAGAACAAGCCTTTAAAGAAATTTTCAACTTTGTCTTTTTGAATATCACGTTGTACTACCAAACGGTTGGTTACCTGCTCTTGTAATACCGAAGTTGCCATTTTATTGGCAACGGCCACTACGCCTAACGTAGTGAATAGAACGGCTGCTACTGACATTGCTGACGACCCAAGTAGCATCTTTGGCTGCATTTTCATTGGTAATGACTCCTTATAAACAATCCAAATTTGTATAGAATTACGCTGGGATCTTTTCCCTGAACTCTTCTAAACATTTATTAAAATTAAAATCGACCCAGATATGTTGCTCATGACGGGCAACATTTTGTGCGTAACCTCGCAATGTTTCTGGTAATGATGGCAAATTCTCTTGCATTAGAACTTCACTTTCTTCCAGCGAATGGGCACTATCAATCATAAATGCACATTCACTTTGATTTAGGCGTACAGCGAATACTAAATTCGATTTGTTTTGACGCTCAATATCAAACATAGCAGCCAAATCATAGACAGGCACTAACTTGCCTCTAATACTGATCAAACCTTTAAACCAAACTTGAGTATTGGGCAAAAGATAGATCTTTGGTTTTTCAATCACCTCGCAAAATATATCTTTGGGCGATAAAAAACCTAAATTTCCCAGTTTAAAACCGTAGCGAAATGAACGATTTTCAAGATCTGCTACAGCCACCTCTTCAGTTTGTAAAGACGGTTGCATCATTCCTCCTTTTGATATTGGTCGAAACAGATAATGCCGACGACCTTTATCGCTTCTGAGTTATAGTGCATTGACTTGTTCCAAAATACTGGTGTCTTGATAAGGCTTTTGGATCAGTTCTTTAGCACCTTGCATTTGTGCCCAAATTCGATCCGCTTTGGCACCTTTGCTCGATACAAATATGATTGGGATATCCTTGGTTTCAGGATCTTTAGTCATCGTTCGGCAAGCCGCATAACCATCCATTTCTGGCATTACGATATCGAGAAAGATCAAGTCAGGGTGATGTTGCTTTGCTAACTGGAGAGCTTCCTCACCGTTTTTTGCCTGATAAACCAAGCATTGAGCTTGCTCTAGAATTGAGGCTAATTTTGTCAGCTCAGTCGTTGAATCATCGCAAATTAGTATTTTTTTCATAGCCGTAAGTCCAATATTGTTTAAAAAGTGAAAATTATATGATTTGCTGTTTTCGTTATGCCTGTTTAAATTTTTCCAACCACTTATCCATTCTGACCAACAGCTTTTGAAAATCTTCGTGTTTAATAGGCTTTGTTAAATAAGTCGTACAACCCGCCATGACTCCTTTTACTTCATCCAAAGGCGATGCTTTTGCCGATAGCATGATAACGGGGGTTTTTTTAAACAACGTATTTTTTCTGATTTGTGTACAGGTCTCATAACCATCAATACCGGGCATCATGACGTCCAAAAAGATGATATCGAACTTACCTTTGGCGATTTGTTCCAGGCACTCTTCACCTGATTCGGTATAGGTCAGTTGACTGTTAAAACTGGCTTTGGAAAGCTCGATTTCCAGTGCTTTATGAATAAGCACGCTGTCATCGACAATAAGAATTTTATAAGCACTTTGTTCCTCATGGTTATCTAGTGACTCAGAAACTTCTGGCGCTGGCGCTATAACCAGTTTCTGTTGCTGTTCGATAACCTCGGTTACATTTTCTGCTTTGGTTGATGGAGCGGGTACGATGATCACTTCATCCAAGACTCGAAGTACCCGAAAGCCCATCATAGGTAACTGGATAATATATCCAGCACTAGCAGGCATTGCAGATGAGACAAGTGTGACATGAGGCAACTTCTTATCTTGCTCGGAAAGCGAGATTGAAGGATCACCAATAATGATCATATCAGCCGTCTGCAGGGAACCGCTCTCAATCATTTGGTAGCGACGTTGACGAGTTTCAGAAAGCTGGATTATTTTTTGCAGCTTACCTAAATCACTGGAGGCTACGCCTATCACTTTGAGCTTGATAGGTCCTTGGTGATTAATTGTTGGTTTAGAATTCAGTAATGTTGTCATAATAATTAAAATGGATTGCAAACTAGCAAAGTTCCTTTTTAATTACGTAGACACACCGCCTACTATCCCTATGTGTTGTCTTAAAGATAGTTGAAGCCTTAAAAGTTGCAAGCTGAAACGCCATTTACACTTGACAACTTAATAAAAATGTGAGTTTACTAATGAAATTGAGTGATAAGTTACTTCTTCACACCCTTGAGATCTTATGGTGTAAAACAGTTTCAGTAGCAAACAACAAAAGAAGGTAAAAGCAAGCCATGTTGTAGCGATGACTCAACTTAATTTGGGTGAGGTGGCGATACGGTGACGCTTGAAACATCAACGATGTGACGCGTTTGCTATGGCGATAGTTTTAAGAAGCTCAATACAATGATGCTGTTAAAGCATGAACAACATACTCTAACAGTCATCCAAAAAACTACATCAATTTAGCAATACTATCAGCTGCTCGTTTAACGTCGAAGAAGATTAATCCCAACTTGGCTTTAGGTTTCGCAAGGACAGTTAAAACTGATTCTTCGCCTGCTTGAACCATTAACACATAACCATTATTACCTTTAATCAAGACTTGCTCTAAATTACCGCGAGCCAACTCTTGCGAGGTTCTATCGCCAAGCGACAACATCGCCGCGCTCATTGCACCCACTCGATCCTCATCAAGGTCCTGTGGTAATATCGCGGCCATCATTAAGCCGTCTGTCGAAATTAAACCCGATGCTTCGATATCCGCCGAAGTGCCATTGAGTTCGCTTAAAATTGAAGTCAGCATGTCTGCTCTCATAATCCACCTGTATAAATCAAATTGCTACCATTAAGTTTAGATCAAAATATTGATTTGGCTTGACCCGACTGCCAAGATGCATTACGCCTCCTTGCCATATCGCTGAAAAAGCGACCAAGTGAGATTGACAAAAGCATCAGTATTAAAGTGTGGAACACCTGAAATCACTAGAACAAACCGGTGACTACCGATATACAAAGGCCAAAAACCGATTTGACTATTGCCGCTAGCCTCAACAATCGCCCAGGCACTGCTATTGATTCCCATATTGTTAACTAACACTCCCGAACGCCGTTCGTGCAAATTTGCCAATTCCGCGCTCAATGCAGATAATTCTTCTGCAACTTCGTGCGGAAACCCATGAGAAAAAATATAAAACCCTTGATGATCAGCCAACAGTACTTTGCCTTTGGCCGACATTGATTTCAGTAATTGAGGCAACTGATCTTCGAGCGGCAAATCAATTGCATCCAATGGTTTTTCCAGTCCTTGAACCCACCCTATGTTTTGAATGTGATACAACAAATCGAGTACTTTTTCCTCTTCTGAAATACCAGACCAGTCTTGCAGATCTTTAATCTCTAATGATGGAGTGCTAGGTTTTTGCAATAAACTTCGCAAAATACGCCGTGAAGGGTCATCTGCAGGCGCTGATACCGCATGAAATGCCCCGCCCGGGGTCGGATAGATATAACGGTCTAGTGCAAGGTTATATTGAGCCACTTGCTTCCTCCTCAATACCTGGATCTAATGAGTAAAGCAGCGATTGCACTAAAATCGAAATATCATTTTTTTCTCGACCATCCACTGCAAAGATCGGCGGGTTGTAACCCGAACCGCGCAAATGCATATGGTAATCTTCAATACGTGGTGTTGCTTTGAGATCCATCTGAGTAACGCCGATGACGAAGGCCGTTTCATCTATGAAGGACTTAAACGATTTCAGAAAGAATTTTAAATCCGAAAAAGGGTCGTCTCTAGAATTATCCAGTAACAGTACTAAACCAATACCTCCATTGGTTAAGATATCCCACATAAAGTCGAAACGCTCCTGACCAGGTGTACCATAGAGATGGATTCTTTCCCCATCGCTTAAATTGAGAATACCGTAGTCCATTGCGACAGTTGTCGATTGTTTACGACTTTTAGTCATATCGCTCGCTGCCGCGTCTGTTTTGACTGGAGGCGTATCACTAATTGCGTTGATTGCTGTAGTTTTCCCAGCGCCGACAGGACCTGTAAAGATTATCTTAAAATTGCTCATACTCTAACCATTGGTAATCTTGGGTTATCTAAACCGTAAGTGGGACAAAATTTTCTTTAAAACCCCTGCTTTTGCAGACTTATTGAGTAAACTTGGTTCCACAACATTGTCAGCTTGGCGTGCTGCTTGTTCGGCAATACCGATGGCATGGGCTGCGGTAAAAAAGGCAAAAACATATTGTTGCCGAATATTCATGACTTTTGCTATATCAATCAATGTTCGTGGACCTCTGATCATGAAAGCAGCGATTCTAAGAGCATGAGGACTAATAAGAAAGCGTGTCATATTTGGCCAATGTTTAAGATATACTGGCTTCAAAATATCTACATTATTTGGCACACGACATTTAGCAGTCCATAAGGCTAACTTCCACAGAAAAGCATCCATTGGTTGCATTAATTCGGGAGTAAAATTTATCTGCTTATCGGCAGCATCAAATGACGAAAGTGTAATAGTTGGGCCAGTGTTATCCGCTTGAGTATCGACATTAAAAAACGACTTCAGGGGTACGGAACAAAAAAAACGCAACTGTTTATCGTCGGCGTCTATCCAGATTTCCCTTGTTTCAGGAAAGATATACAACGGCTTCCATGTGGTATTTAACTTGAGCGGAATTTTTTTTTGCTCAGCTGTTCGATAGGCTGATTGCACAAAGCCTAAAAGGTAATCCCCTGGATCAAAATGAGCTTTTTTAAGTTGATTTTTTTCGTTCGGATCAATATCGTCCACAAATCCTACAAAAGAAGAAAAGCTACGTTCATCCATTAACATCGCCGACTTGTGCGCGGTTTTTTGCAGTTGTTTCTTAGAAACGACATCCCGCTGGAATACCACCGCTGAATTTTGTTCTTTTGGCTGTGAGCTTGATTGGGATTTCGCTGTATTCTGTTTGAAATTTACACGAATTTCGTTAAATAGCTGGATGAGAACTGTCGATTGCAGTGGCTTTTTTAAGCTTTTGGTAGCCTCAATATCATCCATGGGATTCACTGAAGACACGATTAACGGCCGGTTAGGATGCTGCTCTCTTTGTACCTGTAATAGCTGTTTTGCTGTTGGGCCGTCTAAATCCAGAATAGTTAAATCCGCGCCACTATTATCGACAATCATGACCCTGCCTTGCGAGCTGTCTTTGTACTGCCTTTCTACAAACATTTTCATGATAAGTTGGGTTCGCTCGTCCATACCCTGTAAACCCACTCGTAATACTTCCAACTGTTCTTTACTCATGACAATTCACTCAACTTAAATAACTCTGCTAGTTCATTCCAGGTGTCAGAAAAAGCGTTTCCAACGGCATTTAATTGTTCAAACATGGCTCTAAAGTTCTCGCTATCCTGAGTTGTTCGATAAATATCCAATAAATCAAGGTGTAGCTCCTGTCTTTCTGGCATTTGTAAGATAGCTTGCTCAAGAATTTCACGCGCTTCATCGACTTGGCTATATTCCAAACAGGCCTGCGCTTCAACCAAAGGGTCTAATTGACTTTCTGATCGCTTTGAAGCACTCACATCAATTAACTTTTTTAACCCAACAACACCATTACTCATTACTGAATAGGCACTGTTTGGAGTGATACCTGAAAAAACACCTGTGCCTTGCTTCATCTCCAATAACTTTTGATGCAACGATGCGCTGATACGGGGTTTTATTTGCTTCAGTAACCGGTTTTTTAATGGCTCGCCAATATCATCTAACACGATAAATAAATCTAATACCGCTGCGTATATTCGTTCAGCCTTGCCAGAATTTACTTCTAAAAAAATTCTCTGCATATGTGTCAACAGATCCTTTGGATGCTGCAAAACTCGATAAGCCAAATATTCAAGCGTTGTTTCTTTAGAATAAATCGTTGGCAAACGGAATGATCGTAAACCCGGCAATTGAAACACGGGATCAAAATCTTGTTGTTCTGCCCAAGAATTTACAAATTCTTTATCGTTTGGTTTAATTATTAAATTGGGTTCCACTTAAATCTTACCTGATGACTGTTCTTAAGAAAGATTAGCAATGATTTGCTAAATATCCAGCCAAACGATAGAAAAATGTGGAAAATAGAAGAGATTTATATCTTAGGGGTCTCATTTATTGGCAGATGAAACGTGATAATTGATCCGCGAAATGTCATCGACGAAGTGAACGAAATGATGACCAGGCGTGTATCAACAAACTGCGAGGCTCATCCACATCCTAACTTGGTGTTGTAAAAATGAGATTGGAGAGGTGATAGGAGATTGCGTAAACGAACAAAAATAAGTCCGTTTTATTTTTATAATCAACGATTTGAAAAATTCTATGGTGCCGGAAAGCAAGATTTAGCTCACTGATAACCTATTGTTTTTTAAAGGATCAGACGGACATACAAGACAAACATTCGAAAATCAACATCCTCTAATGGATCTCTTTGCTAAAATTTGAAAACTTCAGTTTATTTAAGTAAGGTCATATTATGAATCATTTAAAATTATCTATTATTACAAACATCTATACGCCCTATCGTGATATTCAATTCAAAAAAATTAGAGACGAATATCCGAATTTGAAAATTTTTTTTACTGGTGATAAGCGTGAGAATAGACAATGGAATGAAGAAGAAAATGACTATTTTGTTTTTCTGGATACTATTTTTAGTCTTCCAAAGTTTGGAGCTTTAAACAAAGGGCTTATTAAAATTGTACGTGAAAGTGATGTAATAATAATTGGTGGATATGAACAACCAACATATAGTTTGTTAAACCTACTAGCTAAAATATATAAAAAACCAACTATTTTATTGTTTGATGGTACTGCTCCTTCAAGAATTCAAAATTGTAAAAAAAATTGGAAGTACCTTATTAAATTACTATTAGTTAGGCAATTTTCGGCGTTTTGGATTAACGGTAAGATTTCTAATCAGTACTTTACAAAATGTTTTAACGTGGATAAAAAGAAGGTATTTAACCAATATCTTACGATTGATGGTACCCATTATAAAAACAATATATTTCAAAAAGATGGAGTAAAAACTGAAATAAGAAAGCAACTAAATATACCTCAGTCTGAAAAAGTTATTATATACAGCGGACGATTTATTGAAAGAAAGCGAGTACCAGACATAATAAAATGTCTGGGTAAGTTGAAATCAGAGAATAGATATCAATCTATAACTTTATTATTAATCGGTGATACAAATCAAGAAAAGATATCCGAATATACATCGCTAAGCCAAACCGCTGGTGTTACAGCACTTTTTTCAGGTTTTATTGAACAAGAACAATTATATAAGTATTATTTTGCAAGTGACTTACTGGTATTACCTTCCTACGATGAACCTTGGGGGCTAGTCGTTAATGAAGCCTTATATTCAGAAATACCCGTACTTATTTCGAATGATTGCGGCGTAGCGTTAGATTTAGTTGTAGAACAAAAAAATGGTTATGTGTTTGCATGTGGGAATATTAATGATATGTCATCAAAAATGGTTCAAGCTTTAGCTTTGGATTCCACTCTAGTAAGTAAAACATCTCAGGAAATATTAAAAATTTGGAATTTTGAAAATTCAATTCGCGAATTAGAAAAAGCGGTTCAATATATTTTAAATTTAAAAAAAGCTGCGAAATATAAGTCTTGAAAGTATTCTGTCATTAAATAAACTTCCCCGCCACATTCGGCGAGGAAATTTACTCAAAGGAAAAGAAAACACATATTAGACGGTCCTAACTTTTGAGGACCACTACAATATTTAGTACTCAAGAACAGACGAAGAATTTCTTTTTTTCGATTCCAGTAAAGCAATGCCTACAATTAACCCAATAAACAAACCGGCCAAACGTTCTTGGAAAATGTTACCAATGACAGCTGATGAGGTATAAGAAATTAATATAAAAAATGACAGCCACAAAGTAGTATCTATTTGCCTGGATTTATTTAGGCCATTGGTTTTTAAACTTTTTTTCAATGCTAAAAAGCACTTCATAAGCACAGTTATCCAAATACCAGGGAGAATTAATCCAAAAAACAAGCCTCCAGAAAACAAAGAGTATGTCCATGGAGAATGGCCTGGTTCCCAATGCTCAACAACAAGCCGAAAAGGTAACTTTGCTATTAACTCAGGATCCCAATAATAAAAATTCCCCATCCCTTTCCCAATTAAAATACTCACTGGGTCTTTCATCACTTCGTCATATTGTCCTTTATATTCCGCAATTCGGGTTATGTATGTGTAATCCATATTACCTTCAGTTTTTGCCTCAAACATCCGAAAATACCAAACTTCCAAGACATCAGGATTAAAAATCTGGGCAATAAGGATAGCAATAAACAGAAAACTACTAGCAAATAATAATGTTTTTAGATAATGATGAATAAATTTCATCGTGGTGTTCATTCCAATAACAGCAACATAAGCTATCAGGATGAGTAGAACTGCAATGATATATCCACGAGTAATTGAAACTAGAATAATAGAAATCAAAACTGATCCTACCAAATAGTCAAATCTATTAAGTTGATTCCTCAAAAGAAGTTTGCCAAAAAAATAACCAAGCAGAAGAGTTACTGCTGGCCCTAATACGTACCAACGCACCTTACTGATATCTTCACCAGAAAAAACGAGTAAAGCGAAAGCGAAGCGCCAAATCAAATTAATGGCTGCAACGATTAAAATCAAACGAAAAAAATAGTCTCCGTTAAAACCTCTTCTCTCTAAATCCCGAACAATCAAAAGGCTTGTTCCTACCAACAAATAAGGCAGTACAATCAAAAGATATTGCCCGAACGGTGGACGCATCACAAAAAAAGTCAGTACGGTACTAAATAGATAGAACCACCAAATGTAGGTATTCGTTCTTAAAGAGGATCCTTGTACCTGGGTTACTCGATGCAAAGCACCATAAGTGATAATAATGACAGCAGCAGTGAACGAAAGTAATAATAATGACGCCTGAACTACTGTCCCAACTGCACTGTCTTCAAGACCCTCCCATTTCTTAAAATCAAATGCCAGGGGTAAGCAATACATCCAAAGAAGAAATTTGTAATTCTTTCCTAAAACAACAACTCGATTGCTGCTAGTAATTCCTGTAGTCATAATAAGAAGATTTAGATGGTTTTAAAAATTTCAGCCGTTGAATACTGAAAATTATTGTTGGTAAAAACTTTGGCACAATTTTTCTTGTAAATGAGATATTGATCATTGTCAGCAAACATGACATTTAACGCATTTTTTATGGTTTCATGATCCTGCAAATTTACTGTGACGCCGACCTTGTGTCTAGTTACCTGCCAACCAATAACACCTTCTTCACAAGCGATAACTGGAATATTATTTCTCACTGCTTGGACTAGAACTCCACTCACACGGTAATGTTCTAAATATCCAACCCACAAAGCATGAGCTGAAAGAAAAAAGGCAGCTTCCTCATCCTTAGTAATGTATTTGTTGACTACTTTTAAAACACCCTTTTCCAAAAGCTTTTGGATGGGTGGTTCTTGTAAAAAACTTTCGACTTCTTCATCAGCTCGTCCTGCCAAAAGAATATTACAATGTGGACTTTCCATTTCGGCCAGGGTGTTTAAAAGTTCTCGAACACCTTTTCTAAAGGCTATTGCCCCATAAACTAAAAGGTACTTTTTGTTAACCAAGTTTAAGGGTTTAAGTGGGATTTTAACTTTTTCATAGTCCATTTGAAACTGATCAACTGGCTCCGGCAAAAAAACTAATTTCCTAGCGAAACTATTCTTGTTTTGCGCATAGTATAAGGCCATCGTTTCGTCCAGAGTAAATAACTTTTCTAAAGATTTAGCTTTCAAGACACGATTAAACAACAGTTCTTTTATCCAAGCTTTTCCATTAGGAGGCACCTTAACCCCCATTTTGTGATAATGGAAATCTGGTCGCATTATAATGCCGGCCCACCTAGTAGCATTGAAAGGAGAGCCCAACAAGGCCAGCGCAAACAAGAAATAATCAAGGTAGGGTACTACGATAAAATCGATATTATGATTCCTTCTTACTTGCTTATAAATGTTTTTAAATACTTTGAAGTAACCGATATCTCGACTCAACAAGTTAAGAGGTTTGAAAAATGAAGCAGCGTTGGTAGCTGTTTTCTCAATTAATAATTCAATGCTACTGTCGATAACAATGACAGACAAATTGTTATAACCCGACGCTTTCAGCGATATCATTGATGGATGATCTATCTGCTTTTTAGTAAGGGCTAACATAATCTTGAAGTTTTTCTTAAGTAAACCTTCAGATATCCAACGTACGTATTCGCCACGATGACCAGAAAGTTCCAGTTCTATGATTAGTATCTGTTTATCCATTTTTTTCATTTTGTTAACAAAGCCGAACATTGCCGCTTTTAACTAAAAAAATTATTCCTTTTTTTGGCGATATATATTCATTTGAAATCAATTTTCAAAAATCACTTAAATAATGATGGCACATATTCCTCATTTAGGTTAGGTTGATCCGAAAATTTAGCCTTTATAATAAAGGCTTTTCCAAAAAGTAAGTCGATAAACTTACAGCCAATAGTTAATAATAAACAGACAAAAAACCAAAGTTCCCTGAACGTGTAAATGAGTACTTTTAAGCAGGTATGAGACTATTCAGGGGTGAGCTGATGCTACAAAATTATCGGTTCTTATTTTATCCGACTACCTACTAAGCTCCAGCAACTTTGGCAGAATGTTTATAAGTTATTGATAGGTGTTCGTCTAGTCGACAACCGCAAGCAAGATGATCAAAAGCGGGTTGTTACCGAACCAGAAGTTTTCGGCAATGGGCCGATTACATTGTGGTGGGTCGACCGATTCGAAGCACTGACAATATAAAGCAATCGCGGAAAACATTTAAAAACAAATTGCCGATCACTTGGGACAATCAAAATTTGGCATTGCTAATTTAGTATAGTTAACGTTCCATTTCTTTTATGCATTAAGAGTAATATAGACAGCTCAAGCATTCGAACACTTTTTGTGTAACATTTTGTCTTTCTTCTCATTCGCGCAAGAAAATGTCTAAAGATACTATTGTAGCCTTCAACTGTGTATGTTTCAGCTTTGGATTGAACGTGTTTTTCGCTAGGAATAAAATGTTCATAGGGCTGCCAATAATCGGTTGCTATTGTTCCATTTAATTGATCTTCAATTCCTTCCCAGAGTTTTTGTCCTGTCTGTACGCTTCGGTCGCCAACAATGAAATTGATGAATTTTTTCCCATATCTATCAACAGCAATCCATATCCATTTATAGCTTTTTTTTGACCCACATAGGTATGCATTTCATCCATCTCAGCATAAATCACTTGTTCAGGACTTTTCAATTCGGCAACTTGCTCACCAAAGGATCTAATCCAATTTAGTACCGTGACATTGCTTACGTTCAAAACCCGACCAATTGAACGAAACCCTAATCCTTCAAGATATAATTGAAGAGCCATCTTTCTTAAATAGAATGGTTTGGCTCCCGAGCCACTAGCAACAGTATATCGAAAATTACATTCTTTACATTTGTAACGCTGCTTTTGTTTTACGATACCATCTTTGATGTTTTTATTAGATTTGCATTTAGGGCATTCCATTAAATTTCTCGCTCTCTTTAGAAAGATATCAAAAATTTAATTCTAACATAAAACTATACTAAATTAGCAATGCCCAAAATTTTAACCTAATTCGTTCATATAAAATATTTTTAACTACTCATGTCTCATTACAATAAAGTTGTAATTTCAGTCCACCTATAAACAAGTTATGGACACTATTGATCAATCCTTGAACTAACCGTTGACTGGAAAATAAGTACTTAAATGTAATGTTCGAATTATTTCTTAAAGAGTTAATTCTACTTTGTCAGCATAATTTACTCACTCACCATACCCGCCCGGAGGCAGGTATCCAAAGCCATGAATCAAAAACTTTAAGCCGCCCTTGGAGACTGGATTCCTAGAATCCATCCCGGGATGGCGTCTTGGAGAAGACGAATAATCTCAATTGTCAAAGTAGAAACACATACTAAAATGTAGCACCATGATAATTTTTCAGCTTATACTGCGCCTTATTTATTTGATTGGCATATATTGATGGAAGATAACTTCAGCTCATCTTATCTGGTCGCTTTTATCATGGGCCTTTTCAGCAGCCTGCATTGTATTGGGATGTGTGGTTCAATCATTGGCACTTTAACGTTGAGTCTCAAAGAGGAGATCAGAAATAGCAAGTCTCTTCTTTTCCCCTTTGTTCTGAATTACAATCTTGGACGCATTGTCAGTTATACTATCGGAGGCCTGATAGCTGGCCTGCTGCATTACGTCTTGACTTTTCCTTTTAGCGCAGAGCACGGTCATCGAATGCTGCAACTCCTATCAGCCGTTTTTATTGCTTGTGCTGGGTTATATATACCCGGTTGGTTTCCTCAATTTGCGTATGTTGAAAAATTGGGCGCTCGCTTTTGGCGCAAAATTGAACCATATGGTCGAAAAATTATTCCTGTTCAAACGAAACCTCAAGCATTTATTTTCGGTTTGCTTTGGGGTTGGCTTCCTTGTGGCTTGGTTTACGCCGCATTAGCGCTATCAGCTACAACCGGCAATGTCATTAAAAGTGCTCTTACCATGCTATCTTTTGGCTTAGGCACTTTACCAGCGGTGATGGGACTTGGTATAATGACAGGCCTACTAGTAAAGTTGACACGGATGCAGCGTTTTAAACAATTAGTAGGAATTTTGTTGGTAATTATTGCGATATTTTCAGCTTTTCCTTGGCTAAACCCGATGATAATCATGTTTAAATGAATTGTAGGTTCACAGTTATGAATATAGATAATTTCGATGCAATGGTAGGCACCTCGCCTGGATTTGAAAATCTTATAAGGAGCGCCAAAATGGTTGCTTCAACAGATGTGACTGTTCTTATCCAAGGAGAAACTGGGTCTGGTAAAGAGGTATTCGCCTCTTCAATACAAAAAGCAGGCCCTCGTGCTGATGCCCCTTTTATCACTCTCAACTGCGCTGCCTTGCCGGAAAGCATTGTCGAATCTGAATTATTTGGCCATAAGAAAGGATCTTTTACTAATGCTATTGCAAATAAGCCAGGAATTTTTAAAGCAGCTGATAAAGGCACTTTATTTTTAGATGAAATAGATTCTCTACCGTTACCCATTCAGGCAAAATTGCTTCGCTTCCTGGAAACCGGTGAATGTCAAATGGTCGGTGAAACAGAGCCTTACCATGTCGACACAAGAATAATAGCTGCGACCAACTCTAACCTTAGCCAAAAAATCAAGCAGGGTGAGTTTCGACAAGATCTTTTTTACAGGCTCAATGTTGTTCCTCTGGTGTTACCCAGTCTCAGAGAACGATGTGAGGATGTCGAAAAACTCATAAAACATTTTGTATCACTCTGTGCCGCCGAACATGGCATTAAAGCGCCTAAATTTAACAAACAAGCACTGAAAAAAATGAAAACCTATGCTTGGCCTGGGAATGTTAGAGAGTTACGCAATTTGTGCGAGAGGCTTTGCATATTGTTGCCGGGCTGCGAAATAACGCCAGAAAACCTGCCATATGAATTTAATGTTAAACCATCAGAACACAATCTTGACGAAGGTTTTAGGCTCCCGACAGAAGGACTAAAATTGGATTCATTAGAAGTAGATTTAATTCAACAAGCATTAGTCAGAACAAATGGCAATAGGAGCAAGTCCGCAAGATTATTAGGAATTTCTAGAGATACGCTGTTGTATCGAATTCAAAAATACGGTTTAGCCACCCATTAACTCTACGGTTCTTTTTCTTGATTTACAACTAACTGGCTAAAAATATAGTCAATTGAGCTTAACTCTGGGATCTACTATCGTGTAGGAAATGTCAGTTAGCAATAAACCCACAATATAGAGCACGGAGCCTAAGAATACCATTGACCTAACAATGGCAAAATCTTGCCTGTTAATTGCCTCAATTGTATAACTTCCTAAGCCAGGAATACTAAAAAACGATTCCATTATTAAACTTCCCATAAATAACGTCGGCAAAACCACAACGACCCCAGTTAATATAGGGATTAACGCATTGGGCAATACATGCTTGAACAGAGTTTGAATTTCAGTCAAACCTTTGGCTCTGGCTGTTCTTACGTAATCTTTTCCCACTTCTTCCAAAAATAAAGTTCGATACCAACGAGCCGCTGAACCTAACCCAGATACTACGCCTAATATCACGGGCAAGATCAAAAACTTTAATGCATCGAAACCTTCTTCGTAACCCGAAATGGGCACAAGTTTAAACAACTTTCCAAATAAAAACTGACCTCCAATGATGTAAAACAGCGAAGAAATGGACATCATAGTCACACAAGCAACAATGGCCCAGAACTCAACATAAGTGCTCCTAAACAAAACCATAAGCAAAGCGACGGTTATGCTAACCAATAAGCCAATTACTAAAGTAGGCAAGGCCAGAGCTAAACTCGGCCACATGCGCTCTTTAATGTCAGCCCCAATATCCCGCCCACTGTCCGATTTTCCAAATCTAAAAGCAAACAACCCTAACGACTTTTGAAAAAAGATGGTTTTGGTCACTTTATTTTTACCAGAAACATCGTCATTCCATAACAAAGGCAAATTGTAGCCATGCTGTTGTTTCCAATTTCGGACTGCTTTTTCGGTAACATATTTCTGTCCCAGTTGCATTCTTGCCATATCATCAGGAGAATTAACGACAAAAAACAGATAAAAGGTCAAAATATTAACCCCTATTAAAACAGGAATGGCATAAAGCAACCGTCGGATTATATAGTTAATCACAGACTTGTTTCCTTGAGTCTTCGTCGATAAGCTTGAATGGCCGGAAAAAGCATCAAAAGAAGAACCATTACTCCCATAATTAAAGGCCACAACGACGGCTTATTCCATTGTTGCCTTAATTGATAACGAAGTTGCGGATCAATTTTGGTATATTTAAGCGTATTATTTGCCATCAAATTGGGTTTTACATTTCCATACCACGGTTGAAAAAGCGAAAAACTTTTTGGGTGAAAACCAAAAGCCCAAGGCGCATCATATCTGACTAACTCCTGCAGTTGCTGTATTAGTTTAAATCTTTCAGGCCCGGTTTCCATATCCCTCATTTGTTCAAAAAGACGGTCGAAATCATGGTTTTGATAATTAACGGCATTTTCACCGCCGTTTTTCACTTTTGCATTGCCCCCATAAAGAAGAAAAAAGAAATTTTCTGGATCAGGATAATCAGCATTCCAGCCCCAAGTGAAAATTTGTGCATTACCCGAATGCATTTTTTGTTGAAATCGATTGTAATCAGTTGCCCGAATAACTAATTGGATACCCAATTTTTTTAATTGCTTTCGGTACCAGTTCAACTGGGCACGATTATCGGGACCCGAAGCAGCCGTATCAAAATAAAGAATTAACGACTTTCCTGTTTTAGGATCACGACCATGGGGATAACCCGCATCTGCAATTAATTTTTTTGCTACATCGATAGCTTTACGCTTGGCTTCACCTTGATCCCAATCATAAACATAGGGGTTAAACCCCTCTTCACCTTCGGCAAAACCAAAAATACCAGGTGGAATCATACCTTGTGCAGGCACACCTCGCCCGTTCATAAAAATGGAAATAAATTCCTCATAATCGACCGCAATAGCAATGGCTTGACGTAACTTTCGTGAACGTTGATCGTATCCACCAATGACAGGGTCAAGCATGTTGAAGCCCATATAAAAAATGGATGTCGTTACAGCGGTCTGCAATTGAATCCCCTTTTCTTGCATGCTTGGCGTTAATTCAGCCAAATTTCCACCACTAAATTGAATAGCTTGATTGAAACTATCAGAATCAATCCCTGACTTGTCATAATAACCCTGCAAAAATTTATTCCAATAGGGAATAGTCTCTTTTTCCAGCATAAAAACCACCTGCTGCATGAAGGGTAATTTCTTTCCAGCATCAGACAATAATCCAGCTTCCAAATCTTCTAAATCTCCTTCAGTAGGATAAAACTCTGCATGAAAATGCGGATTTTTCTGCATCGTCATTCGTCTGTTTGGATTATTTTCAGTTAGCATGTATGGACCCGTACCAACTGGGAACCAGTCCAGTGAAATATTTTTTCTAATCAAACCCGGTTGCGAATAAAAGGCATCAGCTTCCCAAGGCATCGGCGCAAAAAAAGGCATGGCTAACCAATAAATAAATTGTGAATATTTATTTTTAATTCTAATGCGATATCGATATCGATCTAAAACTTTCAGTCCAGCTAATTTTGCTTCGCGCAAACTTATATCTTCTTCGTTTAGCATTCGCTCGGCAAAATCATCCATACCGACAATACGTTGTTTCATTAACTCCGCAATGGGTGACTGAATTTTTGGATTGGCTAATCGTTTGATTTGGTAAACATAGTCTTCAGCTGTTAATTCTCGAGTACCTGTTTGATTAAAGTCACTGAGTGTTTTTACATCTCCCAACTGATTTTCTGTTAAATGATGGTACAGATACTCTCCAGTATCAGACAGTGCAAAAGCTGCATGAGGTTGAAAGCTAACATTCTTTTTTATTTCAATGACGTAATCGGTATAAGCAATATTTTCAATACGTCCCGTATCGGACAATTGCCTCCCCTCTTTATTAAAATATTTAATCTCTGGCAAAGTGACCGCTGTTAAAGGCTGCAATGTATACGGGCGCTTGAGATAATGATATTGAAAAGGAGGTTCATAAATCTGTGTAATGAGCGAATATTCATTGGCGCTATAAGATTTAGCGGGATCCAGATGCTTAGGCCTTTCTGAAAAAGAAGTGTACAAAATTGACTTATCTTGATCACTTTCAGAGTAGGGACTATTTAACACTGAATCATTACAACCCACTAACCAAAAAATAATCCAAATAGATGACAGAGTTCTGCAAATTAAGCTCAATTTAACCCTATTTCGAAAACCAATCCTTTGGATCATAAAGTCAACATATGGTGAAGAAGCACTGTTGAGCGTTTGTTAGTGACAAAGATACTGACCAGAGAACTGAAAGGTTCTTAAGCTAGTAGGCACCCATTTTGAGTTTACCAATAACTTAACCTGCAGCAGATTGCTGAACCATAGAATTGGAGGCAAACTCCATACCTTTTTTATAACAATCAATGGATTTTTCCTGATCACCTTTTGACTGCAACAAATCACCCAGCAACCGATAAGCTTCAACACTCGGTTCAATCTGCAAGCTTCCTAACAGGTAAGATTCACATTTTTCAGGATTGTTAGATCTTCCACTAAGCTTGCCTAGCGTCTTCAATAAAACCGGATCTTTTGGATGTTTTTTAAGCCATTTTTCAGCTACTCCAATTTGTTTGGCAGTATCGCTTGATTCTACACAGCCGTATAAGATTAACAATGTTTGATCAAAGTCACTATCGATAGCTTTTTTCAACTCGCCTTCGATGGCGTCTCCCTTGCCAGCTTTAATCATCGCAGCAAAATAAACTGCGCTTACATGAGGCACTGATCGAATATGCTTAGGCATTGTCTGCCAAAGCTCATGTAATTCAGAAGTATTTCCTAATTTAGCCTGTTTTTTTAGCAACGCTGAATGGGTTTCAATTTCCAACAATTTAACTTCAGCTTCCATTAAAACTTTGTTACTCCTTAAATCAGGGATGATTTTTCTTAAGGCATCCCAATCGCCCAAATGTTTATAGCCTCTATGTAATAATTTCAGTACTGTCCCGTGTTGGGGGCTCATCGCATGCAAATGCGTCAAATTTTCGACAGCCGTCTCAAATTGTTGATCTGACAAAAGCAGTTTTGCTTTAGCTAAACCAATTGTTAGTTCGGCATCAGGATGACTTTTTGCAGCTAAATGAAGATATTCATCTCGTTTTTTCGCTGCTCCCCTCGAGTGAGCGGCTTTTGCCGCTGTTAAATAATGAATTAACGATGCACCGCTGCTGGAAGCATGTTTAATCAAAGATTTTTCGGCTTTTTCCCAATTGCCTTCGGCCGCGTTGGTTAGCCCTGAAAAAAGGGCTTCATGAGATAAATATTGCTCCTTTTGTAATCCTTTATGTTTCATTTTTTTAGGCAACCGCCAAAACCAGCCAAGTAGTCTAAAAAGAAAGTAAAGTCCAACAAAGGTGAGCAATAATAGGAAAGCAAATACTATCAAGGATGTTTCCATTGACCATTGCCCCATTCCAATGACCACAAACCCAGGATCGTTTTTACTCGTTGCCCAGCTTTTAATAAAAAAAGCTGCAGCTACTGCAATCACTAGCGGGAGAAGCAAAAGGATTAATTTTCTCATAGTATTAATCTTCGGTTATGATTTATTATCTTTTGATACAGCCTGACCCTTTTCCAATCGCAGCATGTTTAAATCCCTGATTAATTTTAAAGAGCGTCCGATATCGGGTTGACGACTTTGGATTTTGATTGCTTTTAATTTAACGAGCTCCGACTTCATGTTTAGACCTTCTTCGTCATCCATTTTGAAACTTTCTTGCAACCAATCGATACTGTCATCCAAAGCTGCTTGATAAAGTTTACTGTCCTGCTGTACTAAAGCATTTTTAACCAGTTCCAACTTTATCTTCATTTGCTGTTGGATAAACAAAACTTCTTGTGGCGTTAATACAGCATCGACATTTCTATCGGCACGCCTAATCTTAACCAAGCGTTTAAAGCCTTCTAGTACCGTATCGATAGCATCTTTTTTAGGACCTTCTACTGCAGGAGTAACGGTTTTTTCAACATCCAGATTAAGCTTTAATCCTGCATGAGGAAGAAAAAGTGCCAGCCCGCTAACTTCGCTCTCAATCAACCTTATTTTTGAGAATATTCCAACAATGTCAATTTTGGGGGCCCTTTTAAGCAAATTAATTTCTTTGGCGATTTCTTCCCTGATTTTGAACGCCGCAGAGTCGCCACTTTCCAACAAACGTTCATCGGCAGCTTCCAAAGCCAGTACCGTGGTATCAATGTCGCCCAATAATTTTAGGCGTAGATTTGCAACACTTAAAAGGTATTCAGCGTCTGCAACAAGCCAATCACTTCTGGTTTTACCCAACTGTCGCTGCAACGATTTAATATCTTTGCTTAATTCCTTTTTGGTAATGTCCAGCCGGTCACCGTGAAGTTTGGAAAACTCTTTGATCTGGTCACTATGCAGATCGTCCTTTTTAGATAGCTTTTTGTTAACAGAGGCCAATTGTTCTTGAATTGCTGCGATCTGTTGTTGATAGCCGGTAATTTGCCCAGTGAGCGAAATCAGTTGCTGATCTTCTTTATTTATTTCGCTTCCCAGCCCTGCCTGCTTATCTCTGAGTTGTTGTAAAAAAAAATACCCTGCGCCTGCCAACACCAGTACCAATAATAAAATCAACAGGCCGAACCACAAGCCTGCTTTGGACTTTGAAGGTTTTGTTAGATGAGCCTGTAACTGCTCTTTTTGTTCAGTTAATTCGGTCAATGTTATTCCCCGTACTTATTGCAATGACGGCATCAACAATCGCCGCGTCAGTAGCTTGCTCGGCTACGATGGCTAGTTTAAACCCCATTCTACCAGCTAATTTTTTTATTCTTTCACTGATTACCACTAAAGGAATTGATTTTAATGGTTCTTTTATACTTTCATCAACCATTTCCACCAAATTTTGTAAAATTTCATTACTGGTTATCGTTAAAACATCAAGTAATTTATCACGAACTAGTGGGCATAAATCAATGTTTTGTTGGGCTGGCTTTTGCCGTGTGTACACTTCCAGATACGTTACCCGCCCACCTCTAATCTTAATTTCTTCTGCCAAATCGTTGAGTCCGCCTACACCTCGCACAATTAAGAAATTCTGGCCTTCAACCGAATGCATTTCACTTGTTTGCAACAATCCTTGGCTGTTAAAAGAACTTTCGGGAAGTAAATTAACGCGAACCCCATAATTCGCTAAGGCTTTCGCTGTAGCCGCACCAATGGCAGCAATTTTTGTCTTTTTCGGAATGACCAAATCAGTTGGTGAAGTTGTAAGTGCACATGAGACAGCATTAACACTAATAAATACAATCCAGTCATAATCTTCAAGCTGTAATAGTGATATGTCATGATTGTCAGTAGTCGTAACAGGAACAATTTCAATAGCAGGATAGCGGATCGCAAAGCCTCCCCTGTCTTCAATCAATTGGCATAAGCCATTGGCTTGGTTACGTGGCCTCGTAACCAGTATTTTCTTATCGCGTAATGTCAAATCTTTTAGCAGACTCACTGATACAACTCTGCAAGTATCTTATCCGCACCTTGGCTTAAAAGATCCTCTGCTACCGTTACTCCGATCTCCTGATACTGATCAGAATCGCCGGCTTTTGCAGACCTCATCATAGGTTTCCCTTGCGGATGACCCACCAGCCCGCGTAACAACAAATGGCCGCCTTCAATTTCTGCAAAACCTGCAATAGGAACTTGACACCCCCCCTGTAATCTCGCATTCATTGCCCTTTCTGCATAAACACATAAGCCTGTTGTCTCATCATGCAGCGGTTGTAACAAAGTGTTTATGGGCTCATCATCGGCTCTGCATTCAATACCAATAGCTCCCTGACCAATGGCTGGCAAGCTTACTTCAGGCTCTAAAATCTCATTAATTCTCGTCTCGAAACCTAATCTCTTCAGCCCTGCCGATGCTAATATGATAGCGTCGAAGTTACCGCTATCCAATTTACGCAAGCGGGTATTCACATTTCCCCTTAAGGGTAAAATTTTACAGTCGGGAAACTGACTCATCAATTGGCATTGTCTTCGAAGACTTGATGTTCCTATGCGAGCATTTGTCGGTAACTCATATAATCGAGAATATTTTAAAGATACAAAAGCATCTCGGGGATCTTCTCGCGGCAGGATGACCGACAAATGCAATCCTGGTGGAAAATCAACAGACACATCCTTCATTGAATGAACGGCTATATCAGCCTCGCCTCTTAACATACCCTCTTCAAGCTCTTTAACAAATAAACCTTTGCCACCAATTTTAGCCAACGGCGAATCAAGAACGCGATCGCCTTGCGTTGACATTTGTACCAACTCAGTGGTCACAGTCGGATGAATTTGCTTGAGTCGGGAGGCAACATGCTCAGCCTGCCAAAGTGCCAATGGACTTTTTCGGGTCGCTATTCGAATTAGAGTTTCCGTCACAACAAAAAACTTTTAGATAAATAAAAATACGGTATTGTAACCGTTGATGCGATGGATCACCAGTTGCCAAAGTCACCAATACCATTAACTGTGACTCGAATTAAGGATTTTAGTTTTTCGTCTCAGTTGGATTGCTTGGCTGTTAACGAGTGGTAACAATTTTGAGTCAATCTGCTAGGAGGATTGCCGCCTGTGTATAATTGTTAATTTACGATCTTTTTTTGCAACAACATCATGGCACAAAAAACAGAAAAACCCTGGGGTGGTCGCTTTACAGAAGCTACCAACAAATTTGTAGAAAAATTTACTGCTTCAGTAGAATTTGATCAGCGTCTTGCGCAATATGACATTCAAGGCTCAATCGCCCACGCCAAAATGCTGCATAAAGTCGGCGTGTTATCAAAAACAGAGAGCGATGCAATCATCCAGGGATTGAATCACATCAGTATCGAAATTGCGCGCGGTGATTTTGAGTGGTCGGTTGAACTCGAAGATGTTCACATGAATATCGAGGCACGATTGACCAATGCCATCGGTAATGCTGGTAAAAAACTGCATACAGGGCGATCTAGAAATGATCAGGTAGCCACTGACATTCGCCTTTATGTTCGCAATGCAATTGACGAAATGATCATTGCTATTAAAACCTTGCAACGATCCATCTTATCACTCGCGGAACAAGAAGCCTCGACCATTATGCCGGGTTTTACACACCTCCAGGTAGCACAACCCATCACTTTTGGACACCATATGATGGCTTGGTTTGAAATGTTGGAGCGTGACAAGGAACGTTTTTTCGACTGCCGTAAACGAGTCAATATGATGCCATTGGGCTCAGCCGCACTCGCCGGTACAACCTACCCGATTGACCGGCATTATACCGCCGAGCTGCTAGGATTTGACCGACCCACCAATAACTCTCTGGATTCGGTAAGTGATCGAGACTTTATTATTGAATTCACATCAATCAGCAGCCTTACCATGATGCATTTATCTCGATTTGCCGAAGAGATTATTATGTGGTCGACTGCTCAATTTGATTTTGTTGAGCTGCCCGATGCTTTTTGCACCGGTTCTTCGATTATGCCTCAAAAGAAAAACCCCGACGTTCCTGAACTGGTTAGAGGAAAATCAGGTCGAGTTACGGGACATTTAATGGCCATGTTAATGCTAATGAAAAGCCAACCGCTGGCCTATAACAAAGATAATCAAGAAGACAAAGAGCCTTTGTTTGATACCGTAGACACCTTGTCGGATTGCCTTAGAGCTTTTGGTGACATGGTTCCTCATATCACAGTTAAACGTGACAATTTGTTGAGGTCAGCTAAACAAGGATATTCTACTGCAACTGATTTAGCAGATTACTTGGTGACTAAAGGACAACCTTTTCGTGATGCACATGAAATGGTAGGACAAGCAGTTCGGTTAGGCATCGAAACGAAACGTGACTTGGCGGAAATACCTTTAGCTGAATTACAACAGATTTCCCCCATCATCGATAATGATGTGTTTGATGTTCTAGCCTTAAAAGGCTCAGTCCAAGCACGTAATCATATCGGCGGCACCTCTCCCAACCGGGTATTGGAAGCTATAGAAGCTGCGAAAACGCTAGTCAGATAAATCAGAGCACCCGAAATGATATGAGTCACTTAATCGATCATGCACTTTTGACTTGAATCCAGGATGGTCTGGAAATAATGTGTTTTAATGACTCTTCTTTCATTTTGATCGAAAGCCGTGTTTCCCCTAAAAACCGACAGAAAATGTGCCAGTTTTAGTCGGTAACAACAAGCAAAATGGGATGCAGATTATGGCAGAAGACCTAATAGTGATGAGTATTAACCATCATACATAGCAACTAAACCACTAGGATAGTTTTTTCCTATGACCGAATTAATTAAGGTCGATAACAAAACAAAACCTACATGGGACGAAATCGATACAGCGGTTTACGACTGGTCGGCAAAAGTCTTTCGAACCCTAAAAAAACTGCTGAAAGTCAATCTCAGGTTGCATGCTGAGCAACAAGTCGCGCAAGGCGATATTTTTCTTTTTAACCATTTTTCACGTTTCGAATCATTTATTCCTCAATACCTGATCTATGAAGAAACCGGTGACTATTGCTACTCCATCGGCTCAAGTGAATTTTTTAAGGAAGATAACACGCTATCAACCTACCTTAAACAGGTGGGTGTAATTTCCCATCAACATCAACGCCTATTCCCAATCCTAGCCGAGCAAGTCCTTAAAGGGCGAAAAGTCATCATATTTCCTGAAGGGGGTATGGTTAAAGATAGAAAAGTATTAGATCAAGCTGGAAAATATGCTATTTTTTCCAGAATAACTGGCAAGAGACGTGAGCACCATACCGGTGCTGCAGTATTGGCACATGGGATTGATGCTTTCAAAGCTACTGTTCGTGAAGCTTATTACAATAAAGAAACCGATCTTCTGTTGCACTGGAAGAATCTTTTTGCTTTGGAGAGTCTGGATCAGTTGCTGTTATCTGCGCTCAAACCGACCAATATTGTCCCATCTTGCATCACTTTTTACCCCATTCGTTCTAACGATAATCTATTACACAATAGCGTAAAACTATTTGCTGATGGTCTAAGCCTGAGGCAGACAGAAGAATTATTGATCGAAGGCAACATCATCCTTAAAAATACTGATATGGATATCCGCATGGGTCAACCCATAACGCCCTACCAAAATGATCATTGGTGGGATAAACCCCTGACTAAAAATGTAACCACCAAATTTAAGGATCTGGACGATGCATTTGCGATAAGTTTTGATCCACAAGCCTGGCAACACAAGTTGCTGGCAGAGCATATCAAAATATGTACACTGAAAACTCGCGATATATACATGCGAGAAATGTACAAAAACATAACCATCAACCTTAGTCATGTTGCTTCAACCTTAATCATACAACTCCAAGAAGCAAAGCGTAATAATATTGAAAAATCATTGTTTAATCGCATTATCTATATCGCTATCAAACGGCTGCAATGCGCGGAAAACATTTATTTGCATGAAAGTCTCAATGATCCCAATGAATATGAAGATTTGATGGAAGGACACGTAGATCGTTTTGAACAATTCTTTGAAACGACTAAGCGTACCGGCTTAATCATCGATAAAGAGGATACGTTGTACTTTCAGTCTAAAATTATGGAAGATTTTCACTTTGATGCTATTCGCATGGAAAACGTCATTGCGGTCTATTACAACGAAGCCATGCCGATTGAAATGGTTCGCCAAGCAACAGCTCGAGCTATTCTTGATGTCGGTCATATTCCTGCCGAAACAATGGCGTTGTGGTATTTGGATGATGAATGTTTGATGCTAAAGCAAGAAAAAGCGTTCTATCAACAATCAAAATTTGAATACGTTAACTCCAAGGAAACGGCGACAGAAGATCCAGAACCCTTTATATTACAACCTATCAAACCCAATGGCATCGGCATTCTGCTAATCCATGGTTTACTCGCATCACCGGCAGAATTGAGAAATTATGGCCATTATTTGGCAGAACAAGGCTTCACTGTGTTGGGGATTCGCATCAAAGGTCACGGCACATCGCCTGCCGATCTTAGAACGCGCAGTTGCGAAGACTGGTATGAATCAGTCACCAAAGGTCTTCGGTTTTTAAGTGACCTAATGCAAAATATTATTGTCATTGGTTTTTCGACTGGCGCAGCTTTAGCTTTGAAGCTTGCTGCAGACCAACCTAACGCTGTTACTGCAACAGTAGTGGTATCGGTGCCGATCAAATTTGTCGACCCTTCTATCATGCTGGTATCGATATTACACGGCACCAATAAACTGGTTGCATGGGCTTCTTCTTTGGAAGGTGTTAAACCGTTCACTGAAAATGACCCGGAACATCCAACGATTAATTACAGAAACATTCCCATCCGAAGTTTGTATGAGTTAAGAAAATTGGTGCAAGAAATAGAAGGTCTTTTGCCCAGCATTAATATGCCCGTATTAAATGTTTATGCTGATCAAGACCCAGTTGTCGAACCAGAAAGCAGCAACATTGTCATGACAAAACTGGGGTCAACCCAAAAGAAAACAATTGCCATTTCCTCCCATCGACACGGTATTTTAATGGAAAACATTGCAGGTACATGGCAAGCCATTGATGAATTTTTAGAACAATTCATCAAGGCTTGACAAGCATAGCCTTTATTATGCGGAATAAAAGCTAATGTTTGCATAGTTGCATTCAAATCTTTTCAACGTAAAATAATGTACCCATCAGACACTTACAAACATTAATAATAATTAATAATGTATATAAAAACCCCAACTTTATCCCTCGCTATACTTTGCATAATCCTTCAAGGCTGTAGCAGTTTTGGACGAGGAATAGCTGAAGCAGTCCTGGAAAAACAAGAACAAGAAGACACCCGGGTTTGTGAAGTATGGGGTGGCGCATTCCGGGGACTTGATCCTGATTTAGACAATAGCCAAGGGCTTCTTAAGGTATTAATGGTGCATGGTGTTGGGGATCATCAACCGGGTTATGCCACACAATTTTTGGAAAAGTTGTCAAAACAACTCAACCTGACGGTCAGCGCCAGGCAACCCAAAAATCTTTCATTGGTTTTTCCAAGCAAAACGACTAAACCGTTGGGAAATTTGAGAATTCACCGTTTATTAAACAAAGACCGCACCAAGGAGATGCAATTTTACGAATTGTCCTGGTCCGAAATTACTGCGGAAGACAAGAAGGTTTTGGCTTATGACAATTCTGGCGAATACTCCTTTCGAAGAGCTCATGTCAACGATTTATTAAAAAAATTCTCCAATGATACCGGTCCCGATCCGATCATCTATTTAGGACAAAGTCGCCAAGAAATATTACTAGCCTTTGACCAAGCTTTTTGTTGGATGAGCGCTGCCGATTGGGACGATCTCCCGGATCAGCATAATGAATTTTGCGATTTTTCTGATGCTAAAATAAATCAGCACATTGTAAAAGACAAATTCTCCGTGATCTCGCACAGCCTTGGTAGCCGTATCACAATCGATGGATTGCAACGCTTTTTAACCATCTTAAAAAATGATAAAAGTACACCAGGCTTGGATGCCATGAAACCGGGCGTTTTGTTAGACGCTCTAAAAGAAAAAGAAATTACTCTCTACATGATGTCAAATCAGTTACCCATGCTGCAGCTAGGGCGTAAAATGCCTGAGATTACAGGTAAACATGATGATTATTGCACTGCAGAGGGTACGAATTATAATCAGCGAATGTTTCAGCAGTTATCGTTAATTGCGATCAGCGATCCTAACGATTTGCTTAGTTATGCTATTCCACCACATTTTGTCGATGAATATCTAGACTCCAGGCTTTGTATCAATGCGACTAATGTAAACATCAACGTCGCAAGTGTTTTTGATGTATTCGGTATGGGTAAAATGGCTAACCCACTTGATGCTCATATTGGCTATGAAAGCGATGACCGGGTGGTGGGTTTAATAGCTCATGGTATCGGAAATCCACAGACTGCCGAAATCGTTAATGATAATTGCACCTGGACGGAAACTGTGGACTAACTGGCATGGTTTAGACGGTTTTTTCCGTTTTCCGAACTTGTACAATGAAAATTTAAAGCCACTCTTGTCTTAATTTATCCTTGTTTAACGCCAACCATTGGATCGCAACGATGGGAATGGCAGATTCGATCTCACCAAGTTCTACCCGGTGTAGAGCTTCTTCTGCATTTACTGCCATAACCCTGATATCTTCTCCTTCTTCGGCTAGACCATGAACACCTCCCACAGAACTGATATCTACTCGCCCACAAAATAAGGTTAACCGTTCGGATGCACCACCTGGACTGGTATAAAATTCACCAATCTTCTTCAATTCTAAAACGTCACAACCCGCTTCTTCAATTGCTTCTCGATGGGCAACTTGTTCTGCTGTTTCACCCGGCTCAATAGCTCCTGCAACGATCTCTTGCAACCAAGCTCTGCCCGGATTTGCAATAGCCCCAACCCGAAATTGCTCGATAATAACAACGCTATCGGCAATAGGATCATACAACAACACACCCACACAATTACCACGACGAAACAATTCCAGTTCCAATTCCTGCGACCACCCTCCGACATGCAGCGTATGTCTTAACCGGTATTTCTCAAGATTAAAAAAACCCTCGTATAAAGTATGTTTTGTAATCACTTCAAATTGCTTTAAGGATTTATCCTGATTCATTTTTGATAGCTGATTTGATAAATAACGCCATTTAGATCATCGGACACCAACAACCTGCCATCGGGCAGTTCCAACAAATCGACTGGCCGACCCAATACTTGTTCATCCTTAGTCAACCAACCTTCTGCGAATGGTTTTTCTGCTACGGGCACACCGTCTTTAAAAGTTACCATAACAACTTGATAACCATGCGGTTTAGTTCGGTTCCAGGAGCCATGTTGAGCCACGAACAACTGGTCTTGGTATTCTGATGGAAAGGCATCACCTCGATAAAAACGCATCCCTAATGGCGCTTTATGAGCACCAAACCGCCAAGCTGGCGCGACAAATTTTGAACATTTTTGTTTACTACCAAACTCCGGATCAGCTATTTCACCTGCATGACAATAAGGATAACCAAAATTCGAACCTATTTTATCTAATCGATTCAATTCATCTGGCGGCACATCATCACCCAGATAATCGCGACCATTTTCAGTAAAATAGAGCTTTTTCGTTACTGGATGCCAATCGTAGCCCAGCGTGTTACGTATACCTTTAGCGATAATTTGAAACTTACTGCCATCGGGCTTAAGCCGAACCAATGTGGCAAAAATATTTTCTGGCGGTTCACAAATATTGCATGGCGCCCCAACAGCCGTATAAAGCATTCCGTCTGGGCCAAAACGCAAGCTTTTCCAACCATGGTGCCGCTCTGAAGGTAACTTATCGTAAACCACAACAGATTTCGGTGAACTCCCTAACTGATCAGAGATATCGTCAAATCGAATAATTTGGTTGACTTCTGCAACATAAAGATCGCCATCGCGAAAAGCAACGCCATTGGGTAAATAAAGTCCTTTAGCAATGGTAAACATTTGCTCAGCTTTGCCATCTTTATTTTTGTCTCTGACGGCATAAACATTCCCTTCTCTACTGCCTACATAAACAGTACCATCGTCTCCTAATGCCATCATACGAGCTCCAGCGACATTATGGGCATAGACAGAAATACTAAAGCCTTGTGGTAACTTAATGGCTTTAAGAGAAGTTTTCACATTTTGTTTGGCGTGGCTCAACGAAAGAACACCCAACCATAACAACCCGACGCATAAGCAGCCTAACTGGCGTAAGTTTTTAATCATAAATCTCCACCAAAAATTTTACTAACATTGTCATAATTTTGAACAAACTCAACTATAGCCTATCAGATTGAGACATAACATTGAACAATACCGACTTAAAGTACAATTTGATCAAGCATAATCATGCCAGCAAACTTGATTTTTATGCTTTTAGTACCCAGATTATGTTTAAACTCATTTCGGAGATAACAATATTATGATGCGAATTATCCTTTTTTTAGCCACTAACGTCGCCATAATGGTGGTTATCAGTTTGGTTTTCAGCTTACTTGGAATCGGCGGTGTTTTGGATCAACAAGGTGTTGACCTGAACCTCAATGCCTTGCTAGTGATGTCTGCTGTTATCGGTATGACTGGCTCGTTTATTTCTCTGGCTATCTCGAAATGGTCTGCTAAACGTGCTATGGGCGTTCATACTATCGAACATCCGCAAAATAAAACTGAATCATGGTTAGTGGAAACGATTAAACGCCAGGCTGACAAAGCTGGTATCGGCATGCCTGAAGTCGGTATTTTCGACTCTCCTACTCCCAATGCATTCGCTACCGGAATGAACAAAAACAACGCGCTAGTCGCAGTAAGCTCAGGGCTATTGCAGCACATGGACAGCGATTCGGTGGAAGCGGTACTGGGACATGAAATCAGCCATGTGTCGAATGGCGATATGGTGACATTGACGTTAATACAAGGCGTCGTCAATACCTTTGTGTATTTTTTTGCGACAGTGATCGGCCACGCGGTTGACCGCATCATGTTTAAAACTGAACGTGGATTCGGCCCCGCTTATTACATTGTGCAAATCGTTGCACAAATCTGCTTGTCAATGCTAGCATCCATGATCGTCATGTGGTTTTCTAGACGTCGCGAGTTCAAAGCCGATGAAGGCGGCGCAAAACTGGCCGGCAATGCAAAAATGGTAAGCGCCTTACAAGCATTACAGAGAACGCATGAACCCGCTAAAATGCCAGGCGAATTAGCTGCTTTTGGTATCAACAGCGGTGGCAGCCTCACCAAATTATTTATGAGTCACCCTCCTCTGGATGAACGCATTACTGCTTTGCAAAAACAAAGATAATTAAAAGGACTCAACCCCCTAAGGGAACCTCTTCGTGAGGAGGTTTTCACCCATTATATTTAGCACCCCAAATAATCAAGACAATTATTTGGGGGTACTAAATATTTACTCAAAATTATTGGCTTAATTTAAACCCGATTGCCCATACAAGCAATTCATAGTCTTGTCCAATATGAAATGAGTCTGAAACGACTCCTTATTTCCAGTATAAAATGAGCCTGAAATAGCTTTTCTGTTCATAATCCACTTTATGAAAATGATTATGAACATCGATAATTTAACCCAAATAGAGCACCTCGAATCCTTTTTACAGGGCAACCAATCGATAGCCTATTCGATACCGGGTAATAAAGCTGAGCGGTATCAATTGATCCAAAAGGGACTCGTTAAATTCAACTACCTGTCCTGCAATAAAAAAGACAAGGGCATCATTAGTCGGTTTCTGATTAAGCTAACCGGTTATTCCCGCCAGCAGATGACACGTCTCATCGCGCAGTACCGAAAGACCGGTTACGTCAGGTACAGCCCAGCAAGAGGCAATGGTTTCAACCGAAAATATTCTCAGCGCGATATTCGATTATTGGCAGACATTGATGAATGGCATGAGAAACCTTGTGGTCATGCCGTGAAAAAGCTTATTGAGCGTTCCTATCAGGTGTACGGAGAGAAGCAGTATCAAAAGCTGGCGACAATCTCTGTTTCACACCTCTACAATCTGAGGGCATCAAAAACCTATCAGTTACAGCGCAGAGACTTTGAAAAAACCAAACCCAGGCAGATCGCCATTGGCGACAAAAGAAAACCACAAGCCAACGGTCAGCCAGGATACCTTCGCGTTGATACCGTTCACCAGGGCGACCAGGACAAGCAAAAAGGCGTTTATCATATCAATGTAGTTGATGAAGTCACTCAGTTTGAAATGATCTTATCCGTTGAAAAAATCAGCGAACACTTTTTAATCCCCGTGCTTGAACAAATACTGGAAACTTTTCCCTTTATCATCAAAGGTTTTCACTCTGACAATGGGTCAGAATATATCAACAAGCCCGTAGAGAACCTGTTAAATAAGCTATTGATTGAAATGACCAAATCACGATCCCGACAAACCAATGATAATGCACTGGTTGAAGGCAAAAATGCCGCGGTGGTCAGAAAGGTTTTTGGCTATACCCATATCCCACAAAGATGGGCTGCGAGGCTGAATGAATTCAATATCAAGTATTTGTACCCCTATGTTAACTATCACAGGCCCTGCTTTTATCCTGAAATCATCACCGACGATAAAGGAAAGCAGTCTAAGCAATACCCCTATAAAAACATGATGACACCTTATGACAAACTCAAATCACTACCTGACAGTGAAAAATATTTGAAACCGGGAATAAGCTTTGCGATACTCGATCAGGTTGCCATGGCAATAACCGATAATCAGGCCGCTATAATCCTAAAAAAAGAAAGACAGAAACTTTTTAACCAGATTTTTGAACAGAAAAAAATGGCTTAACTTTTATGCACATTTCAGACTCATTTCTGAATTGGAAAATACTTTCATTTAAGCCTGATAGATTAGGTTAAATAATCGTATTGTAGACAAAAGGGGTGACAGTTTAGGCTGTTTCCAAAACCAGAACTAATAAGCTATTGCTCTGCAGTGCAGTAGGTTGAAAAAGAAGTTCAAACATGTTGCTTCAAGGTGCGAATCAAGGGAATGCTAAGTTGAACACTATTTTAGAAACACAAAATATTCGCATTACTTTGCTAGGTGCAAGGATTCAATAATAACCGAAAGTTTTAGCGAAGGATTTTGTTCGTATTCAGGGCGTACAAACAGGCGCATAGCAGGCTACGAAGCTGTTTTTACAACGTGGAATACGGACAAAAAACAAAAAACAAAAAACAAAAAACAAAAAACAAAAAACAAAAAAGATTCGGATAATATTAAATCCTCGTCCTTTATTACATGGGTAGGTAAATTAGATCAATAAAAAGCAGTTACGTTGAAGCAAGTCTGAATTATTTCTTTTGGCTTTCAAAACTCAGCATTTGAGCTAATTTTTTTGCCGGAATGTAACCAGGAAATACTGAACCTTTTTCAGTAACAAGCATGGGCGTTCCATTTGCGCCTAATTCTGCACCTAGTTTCATATGTTGATCAACAGGATTGTCACAATTTTTTGGTTCTAATGCCCCATTATTTTTTGCAAGTGTTAAGGCTTTGTTGCGATCCTCTGCACACCATACAGATATAGCTTTTTTGTATGAGTCTGAACCTACACCTGCTCTTGGGAAAAAAAGATATTGAATAGCAATACCTTCTTTATGATATTGATCAAGTTCAGAATGCAGTTTTCTGCAATAACCACAATCAATATCGGTAAAAACAGAAATAGTATGTTTGGTTTTTTCAGGTTTAAAGATAACCATGTTTTCCTGACCCACTTTACTGATAGATGCTACCCTGGCTTCAGCAACTCGAGTTTCAGTCAAATCTTTTCTAGCAGCAACATCAATCAGGTTGCCTTGAAGAATATATTTACCGTCTTCTGTCATATAAAAGACATTGGGGCCATAAGCAACTTCGTATAGACCTTTCACTTCTGACAATTTAACAGATTCAGGTTCAAAGCCAGGTTTAGACTTTTTCAGGGCATCCCTAACCGTTTGTTCATTAGCGTGCCCGAGAAAAGGTATTACTAAACTAATCATTAGAACGCTGAATTTACTAAGTTTTGCTCTCATCATCATTTTCTCGCATTAAAATCACTGAATAGTCTTTACGAAACTAATCGTTCAATATCTAAAAACATTGCTAAACCCATCAGGGTAATTAGTATCGCGATCCCTACTTGTTGAAAAAGCAACTGCAGCTGGTCTGAAACTGGACTACCTTTAAGTGCTTCTATTGCGAAGAACATAAGGTGGCCGCCATCTAAAACTGGTATGGGTAACAAATTAATGACACCCAGGCTAATACTTACAATGGCTAGATATTTTAAAAAATGGGTAAGACCCATGCTAGCTGATTCACCCGCATACTGAGCGATACTAATTGGCCCACTCAAATTTTCTACTGAAGCATGTCCCGTCAGCATTCTCCATAACATTTTCAAAGTTGCCGATGAAAATTCCCAAGTCTTTTTACTTGCCATAACCAGCCCTTCTATTGGAGGAAGAGTGTAATGTATTTGCATTGACTCTCTCAAACCTTCAGGAACTCGAACCGATGCACCAATTTTTCCAACATTACCCGTTTCAGCTTTTTCTAGTTTTGGCGTCACTGTTAGCGGCAAATTAACGTCATTTCTTGTTACTACAACATCAATTGCAATGTCGGCGTTATCCCTTACTATGTCGACCCACTGTTCCCAAGTATTCACTGCTTTACCATTGGCACTAGTAACAAGGTCACCATTTTTCATGCCTGCGTCAAAAGCGGCTCCACCCGCCAAAACTTTATCTATAAGGGGTGGTAGAGATGGTTGCCAGGGCGTAAACCCTAATTGTTTGTACAACTCTTCTGGATCATCAAGAGCGCTTGGGGGTATTGTCATCACCCGTTGGGTAATTTCATCGTCTTGAGCTTTAACTTTTACCGATATATCAGTTTCATCCAGAGCTTGTGATATGAGTGTACTGATTGCCTCTGACCAAGTGCGTGTTGGCGTGTTACCTATTTGTATTATTTCATCTCCTTCAACAAAACCAGACTTGGCGGCAATGGTCTCAGGTTCGATTGGACCGATTTTTGGTTTTAACCCCGTTTCACCGAGCGTATAAACCAACCAAAACAAAAAAATAGCCAGTATCAAATTAAAAATGGGTCCTGCTGCTACAATCGCGGTTCTTTTTGGCAAAGATTGGCTGTTGAAGGCAAAAGGCTTATCTTCTGGTGATACTTTTTCAACCCGCTCATCCACCATCTTAACGAATCCGCCTAAGGGGATGGCAGCTAAAATATATTCGGTACTTGCCGGCGTTTTCTGAAAACTCCAAAGCTTTTTACCGAACCCTACAGAAAATTTTAATACTTTCACCCCTGCTCTTCGGGCAACCCAAAAGTGGCCAAATTCATGAAAGGTAATTAATATCCCCAGGGTAATAACGAAGTAAAATATCGTACTTATAAAAGAGCTCATTAAATTTTTAAGTCGCTGACTAATTGGTTAGAAATTTCCCTAGCAGCTTGATCAGTTTCCAAAATAATATCCAATTGACTAGCTGGCGTTGCAGAAAATTGTTGCATTGTTAACTCAATGGTTTTTGTAATATCAACATACCTAAGCCGAGAATTTAAGAAAGCCTCAACCGCAATTTCGTTAGCAGCATTGAGCACCGTTGGCATTAGGCCACCCGCATTAATCGCTTCATGTGCTAAACGTAGACAAGGGAAACGATTTAGATCCGGTGGTTCGAAGTCTAGACGTTGGATATCGAAAATGTTCAATGGTTCCGCCCCAGACTCAAATCGATTTGGCATTGCCAAGGCATGAGCAATGGGTATTCTCATATCAGGATTGCCAAGCTGAGCCAAAACTGTACCATCTACATAATCTACCATTGAATGAATAACGCTTTGCGGATGAATAACAACCTCAATTTGAGAGGAAGGTAGATCAAACAATAAACATGCTTCGATGAGTTCCAAACCTTTGTTCATCATGGTCGCAGAATCCACTGAAATTTTTCGACCCATGTCCCAATTAGGATGAGCTACTGCTTGTTCTGGGGTGACAGATTCCAGTTCCTTTATTGGCGTTTCTCTAAATGGACCACCGGATGCTGTCAGCAAAATACGCCGAACGGCTGGAGCAGCCTCTCCGATTCTGTAATCACCAGGCATGCATTGAAATATAGCATTATGTTCTGAATCGATAGGCAACAGTGTCGCACCTGAATGCTTAACGGCTTCAATAAGAATTTCTCCTGACATTACCAAGGCTTCTTTGTTCGCCAGCAACACATCCTTTCCCGCATTTGCTGCCGCCAAGGTGGGAAGTAGCCCGGCTGCTCCAACAATGGCGGCCATGACAGTATTTACTTGATCGAGTGCGGCAACTTCCTCTAAAGCGTTTTCACCGGACAATATCTCTGTGTCAGTTAATTCTAACCGGTTGAGTTCTTGTTCTAGAACCTCTGCTTTATCAGGATCAATAAGAACAGCATACTTCGGTTTGAATTGAACACACTGCTTAGCTAATAGTTCTACGTTATTACGAGCGGTTAAAGCGATAATTTGATACAGCGAAGGATGTCTGGCAACTACATCCAGGGTGCTAACACCGATTGACCCGGTTGAACCCAGAATGCATAGTCCTTTCATCCGAATTGACTATAGATGAGCAGGATGCCTGCAAAGAAAACAGGGGCTCCAGCAATAATGCTATCTATCCTATCAAGTATGCCGCCATGCCCGGGAAGAAGATTACCTGAATCTTTTACACCTCTTAAACGCTTGGCTAAGCTGATAAACAGATCACCGTAAATTGAAACCAAAACAGTGAGTACCGACAACAAGGCAAAATCTACTATTACCATGCTGGTGAACCCATACCCCAGACCTACCACCAAGCCTAGCAGCCCAGCAGAAAAAAGTGCCGCATACATGCCTTCAACTGTTTTTCCTGGACTGATATCGGGTGCTAACTTGGTTTTGCCAAACTTCTTTCCGAAAAAGTAAGCTGAAATGTCAGCTATCCAGACCAATGATAGAAAATACACCGTCATTTCCCAACCGAAAAAAGTACGCAGCCTGTCAAAAAACATAAACGCGGCTACTAAAATAAACCATCCAATAAACAACTTAATTGAATATTTTCCTTTGAAATTAAGCAATCCATCGGGCGCATGCTTGAACAAAATCATAATAAACAACCACCACAAAACAACGGGTACAGCAAGCCAATCCAAGATACCAGAATAATTTCTAATTTCTGGCCAATTTAGAATATAAGCAAAATACTCTAAAATATTTGTCCATAGCTTAAGACCAAAGACTGGCAACATGAGAGCTGCTAGGAACAGGATAAGATGGAAAATTTTTACTGTTCCGCACAGTTTCGTCCACTCCCATCCTGCCAATAAAATGACTGTTGCCCAAATCCAAGAAGAATATTCAGGTGGTACTTTTATCACCGTTAATATAATGAGAGGCGCTAAAATTAATGCTGTAATGACACGATAAATTAACATAATATTCTGTTGATGCTAAACGTTGACGGCTTTGTTTATAATTTGTTCACTGGTATAACCAAATCTTCTCTGCCTGCTTTGAAAATCTTTTATCGCTTGTCCAAGCGATTCATCATCAAAATCCGGCCAAAGAGTATTGGTAAAATAAAGCTCCGTGTATGCTAGTTGCCACAATAGAAAATTACTGATTCTTTGCTCCCCTCCTGTTCTAATAAACAAATCCGGCTCAGGTAGATCCGACATCGATAAGAAATTAGAAATCGTAGCTTCCGATAAATCTTTGGTTAATAATTCTCCACTGGCCACTTTTTTGGAAATAGTTTTAACAGCCTGGCAAATGTCCCATCTGCCGCCATAATTGGCCGCAATGACAAGTTTCAAACCAGTATTGTTAGCAGTAGCCCTTTCTCCTTCAATAATCTTAGACTGCAATTTTTCCGAAAAAGCAGCCCTATCTCCGACAAAACGAAGAACTATATTGTTTTCGCATAATTTCTTGATCTCTTTTTGTAAAGTCGAAATAAACAACTCCATCAAGATAGAGACCTCTTCTTCTGGTCTTCGCCAATTTTCACTGCTAAAAGCAAACAAAGTAAGTACACCCACACCTTGTTTAGCGCAATAATCGACAACTTTTCGAACTGACTTCACTCCCGCATGATGTCCAGCAGTACGTGGCAAGAGTCTATTCTTAGCCCATCTTCCGTTGCCATCCATGATTATGGCTAAATGGCTCGGAATCTTTTGATTACCCTGATGGTCGCTATCAATTGGTTGCATTTGGTTTGGAAAAGAAAGTGTTCGCCAATTTTTTTAAAATTACATTGACAATAAATCAGCTTCTTTTGTTTCTAAAATCTTTTCAACTTCTTTAATATGCTGATCAGTCAATTTTTGAATTTTTTCTTCACCACCTCGGGCTTCGTCTTCAGAAATATCCTTTGCTTTTAATATTGATTTAATTTCTGAATTTGAATCTCGACGAATGTTTCTGATAGCAACTCTGGAATTTTCAGCTTCATGCTTCACAAGTTTTACCAGATCACGCCTTCTCTCCTCGGTTAAGGGCGGAAGCGGAATTCTAATGACAGCCCCACTTGTCGCTGGGTTGAGTCCTAGATCTGAAGTGAGTATCGCCTTTTCGACGGCTTGAACCATACTTTTTTCCCAGGGTGTTACTGTTAAGGTTCGGGTATCCTCGATAGCGACGTTCGCAACCTGAGACAATTGGGTTTCGTTGCCATAATAAGAAACTGTGATTTGGTCTAACAAGCTTGGGTGGGCTCTGCCAGTTCTTATCTTCGACAATTCTGACTTAAGCGCTTCAAGTGTTTTTCCCATTCGAGAATTAGCTTCTTGTTGGATATCTGTGATCATTATTACTTCCTATCTTGGCTTCTACTCTATGAGCGAACCTATCTCTTCACCTTGCATGAGCCTCATAACGGAGCCCGTCTCAAATATATTCATAACCCTCAGGGGTACATTATTGTCCCGACATAAAACCAAAGCTGTTGCATCCATTACACTTAACCTCTGATCAAGCGCCTGGTCATAAGTGAGTTTTGTATAAAAAGACGCACTACTGTCTTTGTTTGGATCAGCTGAATAGACTCCATCAACTTTGGTAGCTTTTATCATCAATTGAGCATTGATTTCTATCGCTCGCAGGCTAGCTGCAGAATCAGTTGTAAAAAATGGATTGCCAGTTCCCGCTGCAAAAATGACAACCCTGCCTTTTTCGAGATGCCTTACTGCTTTACGACGAATGTAATCCTCACACACCTGGTTGATTTTCAGTGCTGACATTACCCTGACCTGCTGCCCCAGATTCTCTAAAGCGTCTTGCATCGCCAACGCATTGATAACGGTGCCTAGCATACCCATTTGATCACTGGTTACACGATCCAAGCCTTCAGATGCTTTATCAGCACCCCTTATAATGTTACCTCCACCAATGACCAAGCCAACCTCTATTCCTGCTTCGCAGAGGTCTTTGATTTCTAAAGCGAGTCTTTTTAGTATGTTGGCATCAATACTACCTCCTTCCTCACTCATTAATGCTTCACCACTCAGCTTGAGCAAAATCCTTTTACAAATAAGTTCTGTCATCGGCACCCCTTATACCAGTAGCTTATAGTATCAGCTAGTTTCATATTTTTATTAGTTCCCTCGAACTTGCGCCATTACTTCTTCTGCAAAATTTTCTTGTTTTTTCTCAATCCCTTCTCCGACTTCATATCGCGTAAAACGTTGGACTTGATTATTTTTTTCAGAAACCAATTGGGCAATTGAAATATCAGGATTTTTTACAAAAGGCTGGCCTATTAAAGTCACCTCCCCTAGAAATTTTTTAACCCTTCCTACAACCATTTTTTCAATAATTTCTGCTGGCTTGCCACTTTGCGCTGCTTGTGCAATAAAAATTTCTTTTTCCTTCGCTATAATTTCTGGTGCTATTTCATTTTCGCTAACACATATTGGCTTGCTCGCAGCGACGTGCATGGCAATATCTTTTCCAAGCGCCTGGTCAGCACCGGATAATTCTACTATAACGCCAATTTTACTGCCATGTGAGTAAGAGCTGACAAATCCTTCATTTGATGAAAACCTTTCAAAACGCCTGACATTTATGTTCTCTCCCAACTTGGCAACTAAAGTACGTCTCACCTCATCGATAGACTTATTTTCACTGGCTAGTTTGAGCGACATTACATCTTCTATGGTAGCAGCTTGATTTTGAACAATACTTGCTACAACATCATTCACATATTTTGCAAACTCATCGCCTTTAGATACAAAATCCGTTTCACAATTTATCTCTACCATAGCAGCCTGCTTGCCATCACTGCTAACACTAACGCCCACACGACCTTCAGCAGCCGTTCTACCCGCTTTTTTATCTGCTTTAGCTAACCCGGTTTTACGCATATGCTCAATAGCAGCATCCAAATCGCCATTCATTTCTACTAATGCTTTTTTACATTCCATCATGCCTGAGCCGGTTCTTTCACGCAGCTCTTTAACCATTGCGGCAGTAATATTCATTGGTTTCTACCTTTAAAAAATGTTTTCGTCTAAAATTTGAGGATAAATGTACTTCGAAGAGAAAGGCATTAAACTAAGCTTGAGTACTGTTCTGTTGTTAGAGTAACCATTTACCATTGTCAAAAAGCTACTCTTCCTTGGCAGCATCCTTATTTTCCTCAATCTTTTCTTCAACTTCTCTCATTTCGACAAACTCATCTTTGTCATCAGCCCCAATTCCCGCTGCCTTGGCTTCCAATATTGCGGTGGCAACACTTTGACAATAAAGCTTGATAGCTCTTATAGAATCGTCATTTCCTGGAATAACATAGTCAACACCATCTGGAGAATTATTTGTATCAACAACACCTACAACAGGTATGCCAAGTTTTTTGGCCTCACTAATCGCATTTTTCTCGTAACCGACATCCATAACAAATAAAACATCAGGCAAACCTTTCATATCCTTAATACCGCCTAAACTTCGCTGTAACTTATCTAATTCTCGTTCCCAACCCAATGCTTCTTTTTTATTAAAGCGTTGTGATAAGCTGCCATCGGCTTTCATTGTTTCTAATTCTTTCAATCGGTTGATTGATTGCTTGATCGTTTTGAAGTTAGTCAACATGCCACCCAACCAACGATGATTGACGTAGGGCATACCCGCCCTCGCTGCTTCTTCTGTAACAACTTTTCTAGCAGATTTCTTGGTGCCTACAAAAAGAATGGTACCTTTGTTAGAAGCCATCTTGCCAAGATAGTTAAGCGAATCATTAAATAAAGGTAGCGTTTTTTCCAGATTAATGATGTGAATACTACTTCTGGCACCGTAGATAAAAGGTGCCATTTTAGGGTTCCAATAACGAGTTTGATGTCCAAAATGAACACCTGACTCTAACATTTGACGCATACTAACTGCGGCCATTTTTATCTCCAAAATTATATATCAAAGCATCACCTCTCCATTGTGGATGAATTAATTTTGCTCTGAAAAAGGGTTACGCCTCCACTTATCCCACTTGGAAACCAGTTTAAAAGTTGGTAGATTAAACAATGGCACCCTTCCAAGCGTGTCGATAAATGTGAGAATTAATAAAGCTTATGTAAACCCAACTTTATAACATATTAAGCAGTATTCAACAATTTTTTCGTAAATATATCTATCCGAATTTTAATCACTATTTAAAACTCTTACGATACAATCATGGAGTGAACCAATTTTTTCAAACTAGATCAAGTAATCGAAACATCTGATAAAGTCTTTTTAAAGAAATACAATTGATTATCAGTTAACATTAAAACTAAACAGCAATATCTAACGTTACTTCACGATGAGCATAACGATCAAAACGCCAGAGGAAATAGAAAAAATGCGGGTTGCTGGCAAACTTGCAGCAGAGGTTTTAGAAATGATTGAGGAATATGTTATTCCTGGCGTCACTACCGAAAAATTAGACCGGCTATGTCATGACTATATTGTTGACGTTCAGCAGGCAATCCCTGCTCCTTTAAATTACCGAGGTTTCCCTAAATCTATTTGCACGTCTATCAATCATCAAGTTTGCCATGGGATTCCCGGCAACAAAATATTAAAAAAAGGCGATATTGTTAACATTGATATTACAGTCATAAAAAATGAATACCATGGTGATACCAGCAAAATGTTCTTTGTTGGCGCTCCAACAGAGCATGCAAAAAGATTGGCCAGAATCACCCGAGAAGCGATGTTTAAAGGTATTGAATTAGTTAGGCACGGCACAACCTTAGGAGACATTGGACATGCCATACAGAAACATGCAGAAAAAAATCGCTATTCAGTGGTTCGAGAATTTTGCGGCCACGGCATCGGCAAGAAATTTCATGAAGACCCTCAAGTTTTGCATTACGGAAAACCCGGAACAGGAGAAGTACTTGAAGCAGGCATGACGTTGACCATTGAACCAATGATTAATATTGGGAAAAGACACATTAAAATATTACCGGATGGATGGACTGCCATAACTAAAGATAGAAGTCTATCTGCACAATGGGAACATACCATTTTGGTCACTCAAGATTCCTATGAAATTTTAACACTGAGAAACGAAGAAAAAAGTTGAAATCAATAACATCGCCGATACCCAATTTTTCTAACTTCGAGACAGAAGAAAACTATGGCGCCATCAAAAAATACCTGGAAGTTGAAAAAAAATCTCTCTATAACCAGTTTGACCCGCATCACGATGTCACCGATATCATTACTAAGAACGCTGAATTGATCGACAATGCCATCATTCATTGCTGGCACTGCTTTTTAGCCGAAAACGCCACCCAACTTGCCATCGTTGCTGTTGGCGGATATGGTCGAAAGGAAATGTTTCCTCATTCCGACATAGATTTACTGGTGTTGACTCAGTCTCAGACACCGACTTCCTTTCAAGAACAGATTGAAAAACTACTGCGCTTTTTATGGGATATTGGTTTAAAACCAAGCCAGAGCGTAAGAACTGTCGTTGATTGTATTAACGCAGCAAGAACCGAACAAACCATCATGACTGGCTTGTTGGATGCTCGATTAATTGACGGCAATCGAAAGCTTTTCGATCAATTACAAGCCGGTATTTCGAAGGACAAAATTTGGCCGCCAGAGATTTTTTTCGAGATAAAAGTAGAAGAACAGAAAAAACGCTATGCGAAATATCATGATACAGCTTATAAACTGGAACCGAACGTTAAAGAGGGTCCCGGGGGGCTTAGAGATATCCAAGTCATTGAGTGGGTGGCCAAAAGGGACTATTCATCGGCGCAATTCAGCGAGTTAGTTGAACATAACTATCTAACCGAAAACGAATATCAAGATTTAATGACGGGACGTGAATATTTATGGCGCGTTCGTTTTGCTTTACACAGACTAACAGACCGCTGTGAAGACCGTTTGCTGTTCGAGTATCAAAGAGAATTAGCCTCGTGGTTTGGTTTCGAAAAAGATCAGTATAACTTAGCCGTTGAAGAATTTATGCAACAATATTTCAAGACGGTCGTCCAATTAGAACGTTTAAATGAAATGCTGCTGCAGCTCTTTAGTGAAGAGTTTATTGCATCAGAAAATCCTAAACCGAAACCACTAAATTCTGAGTTTCATCTAATTCAAGGTTATATAGAAGCAACACAACCTGATGTTTTCCAAAAAAGACCACTTGCTTTATTCGACATTTTTTTGCTGCAACAACGCAAACCCTCAATTAAAGGTGTCCGAGCCTCCACCATTCGACTGATTCGAGAAAACATTGATTTAATCAATGACAATTTCAGAAAGGACGACGAAGCAAAACGGCTATTTGTCGAAATTCTCAAGCAGCCTTCTGGCATTACGCATCAACTTAGAAGAATGAATCGCTACGGGATTCTGGCCGCTTATTTACCTGCTTTCGGCCATATCGTTGCGCGCATGCAATATGACCTGTTCCACATATATACAGTCGATGAACATACTTTATTTGTCATTCGCAATATGCGGCGCTTTGCCATTAAAAAATTTCGCTCAGAATTACCCTTTTGCAACCAAATTTTTAAATCAATCGACAAGCCTTATATCCTTTATATAGCAGGGCTTTTTCACGATATTGCCAAAGGGAGAAATACCGATCACTCAGTTCTTGGCGCTGAGTTTGTCAGGGACTTTTGCATTCGACACCATTTTAGCATTCATGATACTAATCTAGCGATGTGGCTGGTTCGACATCATTTGACCATGTCGGTTACCGCTCAACGTAATGACATGAGCGACCCCGAAGTCATTAATGAATTTGCATTACTTGTCGGCGACGAAACCAGGTTAAATTATCTTTATCTATTAACAGTCGCGGATATTAGAGCCACCAACCCTGATCTGTGGAATGAATGGAAAGACGCCTTACTCAAAGAGCTCTATTTTAAAACCTTTAATACTTTCCGACTTGGTTTACAAAGCCCCGTTGCGCAAAGCGACAAGATTCTAGAAACTAAGGAAGACGCAAAAAATGCCCTGACAAAATTAGGACTACCCGTTCATGTTGTGAACCAAGCCTGGAAGAAAATTAACGATGATTATTTTTTAAACTACTCGGCTAACAAGATCGCATGGCATATGATTTCATTGTCGCAAAATCAAAATGAAACATTGCCCTTGGTCTTTCTTCAGCCACAAAACAGATGCGGCAGCCTGCAGATATTTATTTATGCCGATAACGCAAATGACTTATTTTATTTGAGCACAGCTATTATCGACCAGCTGGGTATGACAGTCTTAGAAGCTCATATTTTAAGTCTAAACAAGGAGCACGCTTTTTATAGCTTTCAGGTACTAGAACAGTCGGGACAATCTATTAATACATTGACGCGTGAGATTGAGATTGGTAAGGCCATCAGACAGCGGTTGATGGAAGGAAACATCAAAGGGACATCATTGCTTGGAAGACAGCCACGTCAAGCAAAATATTTTCCCATCGCGACCAAGATTAATATGCATCAAGACCCAAACCAACGTTACAGTATCCTTGAATTAATTACTACCGACAGATCAGGCTTATTGTCAAAAATTGGACATGCCCTTCAAAAACAGAACCTGCATCTTCATCATGCTAAAATCTCCACCATTGGTGCGCGAGTAGAAGATTTATTTTTTATATTAAACGAAGAGTCAAAACCGCTCAGTGACCTACAAAAAATTGATCAGTTAAAACAAGAAATTATTAATACGCTCGAAGAAAGTCAAGACGACTTAGCTCAAACGAACAGTCTTAGAGCATAGTGCTTTAGCATTTCGCCAGGAAACTTGTCTGTTCTACAAGCGTCCTATTTTCGATGTTGTTAATTTAATCCTTCAAAGAAAATTATGAAACAATATTTTGTCTTAACCATGTTGAGCCTGATTCTACTATCTGGTTGTTCTACAAGCCCAACAGGACGCTCGCAATTGGCTTTTATGCCAGAGGCTGAAGTCAACAAAATGGGGTTACAAACTTTTGACCAGTTAAAAAAACAAAAGCCGGTTGAAAAATCTGCTCAAGACAACGCTTTTGTGCGTTGTATTTCTGACGCCATCACCAAAGAAACTGGAGGCGAATGGGAGGTTGTTGTATTCCGGGATGAGACACTCAACGCTTTTGCATTACCCGGCAAAAAAATAGGCGTGCATACGGGTCTGATTAAGTTAGTTGACAACCAAAGTCAGCTCGCAGCCGTTATGGGCCATGAAGTCGGCCATGTATTAGCGAGACACAGTAATGAGCGGCTTTCTCATCAAGTGGCAGTTAAAACAGGCATGACTTTGGCACAGGCAGTAGCGGTTCCACAGTCGCAACTGGGTCAGGCTGCATTGGGATTACTAGGTGTTGGGGCAGAATACGGCGTTATTTTGCCGTTTAGCAGAACACATGAAAGTGAAGCTGACATGATAGGTTTAAGCTTAATGGCTAAAGCAGGATTCGATCCCCGAGAAAGCGCCAAACTATGGGTAAAAATGGGAGCGGCGAGCAAAGGTAAAAAATCACCAGAATTTCTTTCCACTCACCCGTCTCATGAAACCAGGATAAAAGACCTAACAAAAAAAATACCTGAAGCACTTAAAATCCAACAACAAGCTAAAAGTCAAGGCAAAAGCCCTCAGTGTGACCGTTTAAGACGATGAATCCAGATTTAAACAGTCTCCATTCCTATCCTTTTGAAAAGCTGGGGCAACTAAAACAAAGTATTAATCCACCACAAGATAAATCAGCTATCGCACTATCCATCGGAGAACCTCAACATCCAACACCGCAGTTTATGCAAGAAACTTTGCATGAACATAAAACAGGAATAGCCAAATATCCAACAACCAAAGGAGGAATTGAGTTCAGAACAGCCATCTCAAAATGGTTATGTCAACGCTTTCAACTAGCGGATAGCTTGGTCGACCCTGAAACCCAGATATTACCCCTAAGCGGAACCCGTGAAGGATTATTTTCGATTGCTCAAGCGGTGCTTGACCGGCAAAAATCACCGGTCGTTATCATGCCCAATCCTTTTTACCAGATTTACGAAGGGGCTGCATTACTGGCAGGCGCAGAAATTTTCTATGTCAATACTTTGGATGAGCAAGACAAGCAACCTGATTTTGATGGAGTACCTCCTCATGTGTGGGCACGCTGTCAATTGCTATACATCTGCTCTCCAGGCAACCCGACTGGAACCGTCATTGACCAGGAGACACACAGCAAGTTAATCCATTTAGCTGATAAATATGATTTTATTATTGCTTCCGATGAATGTTACTCGGAAATCTACCTTGATGAAGATAACCCGCCTCAAGGACTATTGCAAAGTGCTGCGGCAATGGGTAATGTATCGTTTAAGCATTGCTTGGTTTTCCACAGTTTGTCTAAACGTTCTAATGCACCTGGCTTAAGATCGGGTTTTGTGGCTGGTGATGCGGATCTAATAGCCCCTTTTCTGAAATACCGAACCTATCATGGTTGCTCACTTTCATTGCCTATTCAAAAAGCCAGTATTGCAGCCTGGCAGGATGAGCAGCATGTTATCGATAACCGATCCTTATATCGCCAGAAATTTGGGGCCGTTATTGAAATTCTGTCGCAACATTTAGATCTATATCAACCGCCAGCGAGTTTTTACTTATGGCCAAAAACACCCATTGCCGATACCGCATTTTCGCAACAACTGTTCCAACAACAAAATGTAACGGTTTTACCAGGCAGTTTTCTATCGCGTGATTTTAATGGTGTAAACCCGGGGGAGAATCATGTCAGAATGGCGTTGGTCGCTTCCTTAGAGGAATGCATTGATGCGGCAGAGCGGATTAAACAGTTTATTATCACCCTTTAGTTTTATTAAAGAGAAACCATGAGCCAACTAGAAAATATTATTAACGAAGCATTTGATAACCGCGCAAATCTTTCACCAACATCTGTTCCAGGCGACATAAGAGAGGCCATTGAACAAGCCCTCCAGCTACTCGATAGTGGTCAAGGGCGTGTTGCCGAAAAAACCAGCGGAGACTGGGTCGTTAATCAATGGTTGAAGAAAGCTGTTTTGCTATCTTTTAAAATTAATGACAACCGGATCATGGAGGGTGGCGCCAACCGCTATTATGACAAAGTAGAAACCAAGTTCTCAACTTTCAGCTCCGATGACTTTAAGCAAGCCGGTGTTCGAGTCGTTCCTAACGCTAATGCCAGACGCGGATCGTTTATTGCCCCAGGCGTGGTCCTGATGCCTTCTTATGTGAACATTGGCGCTTATGTCGATAGCGGCACAATGGTCGACACGTGGGCCACAGTAGGCTCTTGCGCTCAAATCGGTAAAAACGTTCATTTGTCAGGCGGCGTAGGCATTGGCGGCGTCCTGGAACCGTTGCAAGCCGGTCCAACCATTATTGAAGATAATTGCTTCATCGGAGCAAGATCTGAAGTGGTCGAGGGAGTTGTTGTAGAAGAAGGGTCAGTCATTTCTATGGGCGTTTATATTGGTCAAAGCACCAAAATTTACAACCGAATGACCGGAGAAATCAGCTATGGGCGAGTCCCGGCTGGATCAGTCGTTGTCTCGGGTAACTTACCTGCCAAAGACGGTAGCCATAGCCTCTATTGTGCTGTCGTTATCAAACAAGTCGATGAAAAAACACGAAGTAAAGTCGGGCTAAATGAATTGCTGCGTGATTAAACCAACCTGTCTATTGGAAATAAACACTCAAAAAATCATCAAGCTTAGCTATAAACAGCCACATGAAAACACTTTACGGTATAAGTAACTGTGATACAGTCCGAAAAGCCCGAAAATGGCTCGAAAACCATAAAATGGACTACCAATTTCATGATTTCCGTCAAGATGGTTTGACATACGAACAATTGTTAACCTGGAGCACCAAGGTCGGGTGGGAAGCATTGCTGAACCGCAGAAGCACCAGTTGGCGACAAGTGAGCGAGGAAAACAAGGCAGCTATTGATGAAGAAAAAGCGTTGCAACTCATGCTGCAACAACCCACCTTGATTAAGCGGCCTGTATTAGTGTCTTCAGAACAAATTGTCGTTGGTTTTAACGAAACAGCTTATCAAAGCCTCTCATGAATGAAGCACTTGCTTTATTGGAGGCTTTAATTCGTCGACCATCAGTTACTCCTCTCGATGAAGGATGCCAAGGATTATTGGCCGAACGTTTGTCTAAAGTTGGATTTAGAGCCGAAAAACTAAATTTTGGTGACACGGAGAATATATTGTTGCGAACTGGGAACAGTTCTCCTCGGTTTGTTTTTTTAGGTCATACGGACGTGGTTCCACCCGGCCCGGCTGAAGAGTGGCACACCCCACCCTTTGAACCAACCATTGAGGACAATATCCTTTATGGCCGTGGTGCAGCCGACATGAAAAGCGGAATTGCCTGTTTTATCACTGCTTGTGAACGATTCTTACAAAAACACCCGAAACATCGCGGTTCTATCGGCATTCTTCTAACCAGCGATGAAGAAGGAAAAGCAACGAATGGCATTGTCAAAGTCATTGAAGTACTAGAACAACGCAACGAAAAAATAGATTGGTGTTTGGTCGGCGAGCCATCAAGTCATCAATCATTAGGCGATGTAATTAGGATAGGGCGCCGAGGATCATTGTGTGCAACACTGACAATAAAGGGTGTTCAAGGGCATGTTGCCTACCCTGATTTAGCCAATAACCCAATTCATAACCTGGCTCCCGCTTTAACCGAACTATGCAATGAAGTGTGGGATAGAGGGAATGACGCTTTCCCTCCAACCAGCCTGCAAATATCAAACATCAATGGTGGAACAGGTGCGGAAAACATTATTCCGGGTAGCGTTAATGTTATGTTCAATCTACGCTTTTCTACTGAATTGAGCGAAGCCGTCATCAAACAACGTGTTCTGGCAATACTTAATAAATATCATTTAGATTACGATCTAGACTGGCGACTCTCTGGCAACCCTTTCCTAACTAGTCAAGGCGCTTTGATTGATGCGACCCATCAAGCCATCCAGCAAGTAACAGGCATGCAAACCTCCAACGATACTGGTGGCGGTACATCAGATGGCCGTTTTATTGCGCCAACAGGCGCGCAAGTCATCGAACTCGGGCCCATTAACGCCAGTATTCATAAAATCAACGAGCATATTAGAGTTGATGATTTACACCCATTGTCATTGATCTATGAAAATATTCTTGTCAATTTATTGGCTTGATGAATGCGCAATAAATTCTGATAACGAGCACTGAATAAGATTCGATACAATCGAGTATGTTGCAACCCAAAAAATTCAATGGAAGAGGCACCCTATGACTGACCACAAGATTAAACTGACCGAAGAAGCAACAGCAACGTCAATTGATTTACCCAAATTATCCGGCACAATAGGCCCCGATGTAATCGATATTCGAAGCCTTTATGCGAAAAACGGATTATTAACCTTTGATCCTGGCTTTACCTCTACCGCCAGTTGCTCTTCTAAAATAACCTACATAGATGGCGATGCCGGTGTTTTGCTATATCGAGGTTACCCGATTGAACAGTTAGCTGAAAAATGTGATTTTTTGGAAGTTTGTTTTCTTTTACTAAACGGCGAATTGCCTAATGGCAAAGAGATGTACAACTTTGTTCGGAAAGTCACCATGCATACTATGGTTCACGATCAATTGACCAATTTTTTCAAGGGTTTTCGACGCGATGCACACCCCATGGCCATCATGGTTGGAGTCGTTGGCGCCTTATCGGCTTTTTATCACGATGCTCTGGATATTAATTCAAAAGAAGACCGTGTCATGTGTGCTATCAGGATTATCGCTAAAATACCTACCATAGTTGCTATGAGTTACAAATACAGCAACGGCATGCCTTTTATGTTTCCGCAAAATAAATTGAGTTATGTAGAAAACTTTCTGCGCATGATGCTGGCTACTCCCTGCGAAGAATATCAACCTAACCCGGTTTTAGTCAGAGCGCTGGATCGCATACTCATTCTGCATGCTGATCATGAGCAAAATGCATCTACTTCGACCGTTCGATTAGCCGGATCAAGTGGTGCCAATCCTTTTGCCTGTATAACTTCTGGTATTGCCTGCTTGTGGGGAGCCGCCCATGGAGGAGCCAACGAAGCAGTGCTCAATATGTTGGAAGAAATTGGTGATGTTAGCAACATTGCTGAATACATCAAGCGAGCAAAAGACAAACAAGACCCCTTCCGATTAATGGGGTTTGGACACCGGGTGTATAAAAATTATGACCCTCGGGCAAAACTAATGCGCGAAACTTGTCATGAAGTGCTGGATGAATTGGGCTTGCATGATGACAAACTATTCAAATTGGCGATGGAACTGGAAAAAATTGCGTTGGAAGACGAGTATTTTATTGCTAAAAAGCTTTATCCAAATGTCGACTTTTATTCGGGTATTGTATTCCGAGCATTAGGTATTCCAACTAACATGTTTACCGCCATGTTCGCCATGGGCCGCAGTGTCGGCTGGGTAGCTCATTGGGACGAAATGATCTCAGACCCAGAACAAAAAATCGGACGCCCCCGCCAATTGTATACTGGCCCAACAAAAAGAGAAGTTAATCCCATTTCTAATCGATAGCAAAAATTCCATCCACAGTATTTAGAGATTCGGCTGTTTATACTTCACGCGGCCAGGGATGCGGAATTTATAGCGAGTTGATTTTGGTCGAGAGCAAGGCGCTGAAATAGACGCATAGCAAGCTACGCAACTGTTTCAGTAACGCAGTCTATCGGCAAAAATCGACCGATAGAAATCCGCATCCGTGGTCGCGTGAAGTATACTTAAGGTAAAAAAAGTTCCGCTGCAACGGGTGGGTTAGAAGAAAAATAACAATGCAGATAACTCGCCGTTAACCGATTTAACTTATAAACAGCTTCTCCTGCTGACGTATTAAACAATCGCTCGGCAGTGGTAAAAGGACTCAGTGAAGTTTGATGAATGGAATGATGAAACGTATGTGCACGTAACTCGCCGCCAAACAGATTGACAAATTGATACCCCAAACCTTGTAAATGATCTTGCATAACCGCCTGTCCAGACATAATGCCAACCATTGAGCCAGATTCACCGTCTTTGTCAGTGATCGAATCCAGCAAATACAGCATGCCACCACATTCAGCATAGAGTGGTTTGTTATCTGAAAAATGCTGTTGTAGACCTACTTTGATAGATAAATTATTCTGCAACGTAGATAAATGCAGCTCAGGATAGCCCCCGGGTAAATAAAGACTATCTACTGTTGGCAAGGTCTCATCCGTTAATGGTGAAAAGAAAACCAGCTCTGCACCCATTGTTCTCAAGAAATCCAAGTTTGCTGAGTAAATAAAAGAAAATGCTGCGTCGTGAGCGATGCCGATACGGACACCAGCCAATAATTTAGGCGCTTTAAGTGTTGCGGACGGTTTAAATTCTACTGCTCCGGGTAATTCCGTCAACTCGGTCGCTGCGATAGCTTGTGCCGCATTATCGATTCGAGCTTCTAGGCCGCATATTTCTTCAGCTTGCACTAACCCTAAATGACGTTCCGGTAAAGTTAGCTTTTGGTCTCTAACTATTGCACCAAAAAAACGTATCTCCTGAGGAAAGCCTAATTTGATCATTTCTGTGTGCCGAGCACTGGCAACATTGTTCGCCAATACTCCAGCAAACAGCAAGCCTTGTCTAAAGTGTGCAAGTCCATAAGCTATAGCACCGAGGGTTTGTGCAGTTCCTTTAGCATCAATAACGGCCAGTATAGGAATGGAAAATTGATGAGCTATATCAGCGCTACTTGGGTCTCCATCAAACAAGCCCATGACTCCTTCGATTAGGATTAAGTCGGCCTCAAGCGCAGCTTCATAAAGCAGACGTTGACAATCAGTCTTGCCTGCCAACCACAAATCGAGTTGATATACCGTATGCCCAGAAGCTGTTTCAAGAACCATCGGATCAAGAAAGTCAGGGCCGGTTTTAAATACTCGTACTTTGCGGCCTTGGTTGACATGATACCTTGCCAGCGCAGCAGTTATAGTTGTTTTACCGTGATGCGAACCAGGCGCACTAATAAACAGCGCTGGACACATAACTGATGAGTCAACAGATGAATTCATCCGCGGGCGTTTGTTATTGCCACTTTGTAGCAGTGAGTTCCGATATGAGATTAGCCACTTTTTGGCGGTTTAAATGATAACCGATAAAAACTATTTCTGAAGAAGGCGGTTCTTGTTTTGCTTGATAGGAACTAATCACTATGCGAGTACGGACACCTTGTACCAGTATTACTCCAGTTGTGTGATCCGTCTGAACAAACCCTTTCACTCGCAAAACGGGTTCCTTTTTTGCGGTTGTTGTGAGGGCTTCCTTTAATAGCTCAGGCTGTTGTGGGTCATGACTACGAAGTACGAATGATAACCAGCCAGGGTCTTGTTCATGAAAATGCTTGTGGGTTGACAAGCCATGCTGGTGGCTACCCAAACCGGAATGTTCATGCCCATCCACTACGCCTTGATCAAACAGCAAGCTGGCATTTTCGCCTGGCATTGAAGCGACTGGCGAAAATTGGTGATGCTGCATCTCAAGCGTTGATTGATGCAGCCGTAACCCCAAAGCCAGACGAATATCCAGCTTTGCCTGGTACGCTAGTTCCAAAAAGCGGACGTTAGGCGCGCGCTCCCTAACCCGTGTCTCTGCAACTAATAAAGCTTCTTCATTCAGTTCATCAATCTTATTCAATACCACTACATCAGCATACTCAATTTGTTGTTTAAACAAGTCTGCGACTGCAGTTTGTGGGCCAGGAACATGTTTTTCCTCTTCAAATTCATCCGCTAACAATAAAGGCGTATCAACCACGGCTAACGTCGCGTCCAAAATAAAATCAGCAGCTAGTTCAGTCGTTTGTAATTGTTCCATAACAGCCGTCGGTAGAGCCAAGCCGGATGTTTCGATGAGCACATGATCAAACTGTGCACGCCGCTCAGCTATAGCCTGTAAGGTAGAAACAAAGTGCTGGTCATCACCATAAGCGATCAGGCCGTAAGGGAAATCATGAATAACGACATGTTGTTCGCTTTCAGCATCGCCTCGGATAAGGGCGCCATCTATAGAGACTTCACCAAATTCATTAATGAGTAATGCAAGACGTCTATCTTGTTTGGCGTTAATTAAACTACTGAGTAGTGTAGTTTTACCGGAACCTAAAAAGCCGGTAACTATGGTGACAGGTATCAGAGAATTCATAGTGGGAGTTGCCATAATTTTAATTGCTTAAAAACTTCCTCGAAACTTGATGTCATCAATGGGTAGACTACCTCTGGACGTTCAATAACCACCAGAGGAATATTCAAAGCGGATGCTGCCGCCACTTTAGATTGATAGCCGCCCTCTTCACCTGAATCCTTGGTAACAACGCAATCAATCTCCCAATCACGCCATAACGTTTCATTGAAAGCACTAGAAAACGGTCCTTGCATGACACACAAATGGCTACGAGGAATTTTTAGTTCAAGCGCACGTTGAATGAGCTCTGGTTCAGGAGTAATACGCACAAACCATTCCTGTTTGTTTGCACCCGGAGCCTTAACAAAAGTTGCTAAATCTTTAGACCCTGTTGCTAAAAAGATCCGCCGCCCCAGTGTCATTGCTTGTTCGGCAGCTTGTTCCGGATTGTTACACAACAATTCAGTATCTAAAGATCTAGCACTTGGCCTTTGGTAGCGTAAATAAGGAATACTAAGACTTTGCGACAAATTGATTAACTGTTCAGACATCAAGCTGGCGTATGGATGAGTTGCATCGATAATGGCCAAGGGCTGATATCTTTCAAACGCTTGTTTGCGGGCTTCCACACCTTGGTCTCCAGCCCAGACAGTTACCTTTGGGCAATCCTCAGTAGCTACTTCTTGTCCGTATTGAGTAGCGGCAGACACTATCACAGGATAGCCTTTATCTTGCAGGTTATTAGCCAATGCATTACCATCACTGGTTCCTGAAAAAACCCATAATGCTAGGCTAGGTAAAAGTTTTTCGTTTGGTTTTAACTCAACAGGCCAGTCGTTATAACCTCGCGGTGTAAAAATAAAGTTGCGTTTCCGCTGTGTAAAACGGTTACCAATAACGATAGTAGTGAGCATATCGAATCGCAGTGAAGGAAGATCCTGCAAATGATGGATGTTAACGTCTTGTTCGGGACGATATGCATTACGCACTACGCCGCATAGTGTCTGTGGAGATTTTGCTTGCAACATAATACTCAAGATTCGATAAACACCTTGCTGACGGTTAGCGCTTTGAACGTTATATAGAACACAAGCCAAGTCTGCTTCTGCAATATGTTTTGCTCGTTGCTCGATCCATTCCCAGGGACATAATAAATCTGACAGGCTAAGCGTTGCAAAATCGTGTGATAGCGGTGAACCCAATAGAGAAGCACAGGCATTCGCAGCGGTTATTCCTGGAATGACAATAACTTCAAAATTATCACCTTCTTTCATCTCTTCAAAAACCAAGGATGCCATGGCATAAATACCAATATCTCCGCTGGAAATCAAGGCCACTTTAGCGCCGCCACGAGCTTTCTCAAGCGCCAATAAAGCTCTGTCACGTTCCTGGGTTAGGGGTGGTGTGTGTATTTCTTTGCCTTCGAGCCAAGTATCAATCCAACGCAAATAGAGTTCGTAAGCAATAATCACTTCGCTGCTTTTTAAAGCCGTCTCAACACGAGGAACAATTAAATCCTGAAACCCAGGACCTACTGAAACAAGGTTCAATACGCCGCTCATAGTTGTGTCACCCATTGGCTGTCGTCTACTACCGCAACAGCCACCCCATCTAGTGATAACTTCGGAACGATTAACTGACCTCTCGAACTAGCAATTAAAGCGCAAGGTTCACAGACGCCATCCAGCCCTACGCTTTTTTGGACCCATTCGGATGGCCGGTTAACCCATGCTCTTGCTGCAACCGTGGTTCGTGATAACACCTTTAATGGTAAATTATATTGCTCACAAAATTCAAGCAACCCAGGTTCCTTTGCTTTTAAATCTATGGTGACTATTTCTCGAATTTCACAGATATTACGATCCATCAAGGCGTGTTGAACAGCATCTGTAATCTGCTGCACAGCAATATTTTTACGGCAGCCTATACCCACCACGAATGGCTTCAATGCCTCGGTTGCTGTTGTAACAATGGGGACTGCTCCTGTAGCGTTAGCAACCCGATAAGCAAGTTCATTAGCGCCGCCTTCATGACCGGCTAATAACGAGATAGCGAATCGCCCTACTTCATCAAGCACCACAACCGCCGGATCAGTCTGCTTGTCCTTTATTAGAGGGCTGATAAACCGTACTGCGATACCACTGGCTGCAATCATAATCCATTGTCTATGGAGATGAAATACAGCGGCAAATTGTTCCTTATGAGCGAGAGTGGTGTCTAGCCAGGGCATGAACACTTGGCCACTGAGATGTTGTTGTAAAAAAACTGCTAGTTCCTCACTTTCTTTCCGGACTAACCAAATTCCAAGCTCTGAATTCATCCCTTACCCATCGTTTTATCTTTCTTTACAACTCGAAAAATATGTGAATATTCTTTGGAGTACAAACTGGATTCGGTCGACAAACGGTCACTCAATACTTCACCAACTAACAGCATTGTCGTCAAGTTCCAATCGCTGCTTTTAGTTTCATCTAGCAGGTTACCAAGTGTACCTCTATAACAGCGTTGGTCAGACCAGGTCGCTCGGTATACCAACGCGACGGGCGTATCGTCTGGATAGTGCTGCCGCAGGTCGGCGACTATTTTTTTTAGATGCGGTCCTGACAAAAAAATACACATTGTGGCTCGGTGTTCGGCCAGCAATGCTATCGATTCACTTTTAGGAACGGCTGAAGCACGACCCGAAACGCGCGTGATTATTATGGATTGGGATATTTCCGGCTTAGTTAGGTCAGCATTAATGGTCGCTGCTGCAGCAGTAAAGGATGACACGCCAGGCACAATCTCATAATCAATATTCAATGTTTCAAGACGGCGCATTTGCTCAGCGGTTGCTCCATAAATGGCAGGATCACCTGAATGCAATCGTGCTACATCACAGTTATCTGCTTTCGCCCGTGAATAGCAGGCTTGTTGCTGATCCAGATCGAGCTGAGCTGTATCAATAATTTCAGCATCTGCGTGGCAATGCACTAGCATCTCTTTTGGAATCAGTGAACCTGCATATAAAACCATCTTTACTTTATTCAGAATAGCGACACCGCGCAGGGTGATCAGATCAGCTGCCCCGGGACCGGCACCGATAAAAAATACTTTCATGAATGTCTTTTCTCTCTGGGATTTTTTCGAATTAATAATGTAGACAGATAGCCCATTGACTCCGTTGCATTTAAGCTGGCAACATCAGTCGAAAGCATTTCGTCCGCTAAACCGATACGGCGGGCAAAAGCACAGTACTTGGCAATACCCAGCTCATTGAGTAAATCAAGTACCCAAGGTAGACGTTTTCCAATCTTCATTAAAACGACAATGTCGTGATTTTCGATGTCATGACACAAACTGGTTACATCATCAGGACAAGGTAAAATAAGCGTACGTTGTTTGCCCTCTCCGAGCGGCCAACCCATTGCTGCGGCAGCTGCAGCATAACTGGTGACCCCTGGAAAGGTACGATGGGCCAAGCCAGGCAATAGGTCTTGTAATGCAGTCAGTATATATCCATAAGTGGAGTAAGTTAGTGTATCACCAATGGTCAGATAGGCCACGTTCAGACCGGCGCGTAACTCCACACCGATCGTTTCCGCTAACTGTGTATAGTGCTTACTGAGTATCGAACGATCAGTAGCCATATTGAATTCAATTTCCCGTATCCGATCTTTCTGGATAGCAATGCCTGCAAGACATTGCAGGGCAACCGAGTTTTCTGAACTACGGGCACGCGGGGAATATATCAAATCTGCAAGCTTCAAAGCTTCAACCGCTGCAACTGGAATGTAACCTTCCGGGCCCGGCCCTACACCGATACCCCAAAATGATCCAAGCTTTTTCATGTCGTTCCCAGCGTTTTCCCACGGAGATTGAACAACCGTACTTCCACACGCTTGACTGAAGGTAAACGTTCTTGAATGGGCGCAGCAATTCGTCTTTCTACTTCCTGCCATAAGGCCTGGGCATTGTCTTCTTTACTGACCATTTCAATAACTGCCTCCACTGTATTCGCATGGACAATCGCGTTCACCGAATTTTTATTAAAACCTATGTCAGCAGCTACCTTAGCAACCGCAGACATCGCCATGTTACTTTTACGGGAATGAGTATCCCACACACCGTCTAGCAATTTCGCCAACTTGCCGGGATGCCCCAGAAGCCATAAAATATCCAGGTCTCGCTGCTGTTCCTCGAGTGCATACTGTGTAAATTCTGTGGCATTGCCTAAGAAATTGGCTATTTGAACGACTCTTTGTTTAGGTAATTCCAATTGTTCAGCCGCATAAGTACGCCCGATCTTACCAGGCAGTATCGCAATGGAAAGAGCATCTTTACCCAGCGCCACTCGAATATACACCTCTATTGACGCTATCCAGGAATCTAAAGAAAGCGGCTCAACTATTCCAGTGGTACCCAAAATTGAAATACCACCAACAATTCCTAACCTTGGGTTGAATGTTTTTTTAGCAATGCTTTCGCCATTTTCACACCCAATAGTAAGATCGAAACCTTGCTTATTGGAAATATTATCATCTAGCTTCAATACTTCAGCAACCGCTTGTTGCATCATTTGGCGCGGTACAGGATTTATAGCCGGTTCACCTATCGCCAATCTTAAACCTGGTTGTGTGATAGTTCCCACGCCCTTACCCGCAAAAAAACCTATTTCGTTCATAGCATTTTTTCGTACCTCGACAAAAATAATTGCCCCATGCGTATTATCCGGATCATCTCCCCCATCTTTCTCAACGTCCGCTCGAATGGTTTCCGCATTCATTCTGAATACCGATTTAATGGGCACTTTAAGAAAGTGCTTATCATCTGGCAAAGTGACGGCTATCTCACTATACCGAGTTTCTTGTAACATAAAAAATAGCGCAGCCTTGACTGCTGCCGTAGCACAACTTCCAGTCGTTCGGCCGCGCCGTAAGCCATTTTGTGCTAATTTATTAAGGTCGAATTCTGTTAGCTTGATCAAAGCATCGAGGGGTCAGCCAGCTTGATCTTTAAAGATATCACTTTTCCTATCTCCCCCATGACGGGTTAACTTAGTTGGTCTTGAAATTAATTGACTTATTTTGCTATGAAACTCGTCATTACCATACACTTCACCGCGCAGAGTAGCTCCTGTTATTTGCTTTTCTTGATTGGATATATTGAGGGTATCAAATAGTTCTCTGTAGCGTTCATTACGCTGTTCGCTCTCTTCAGCTAATGCTTTGTAGAGTGGATGTTCTGTAACTAATGAATCTGTATGACCTAATGCATTGTGCTGATAACTTGACCACCGGTAATCTGCAAGATCTTCCACCATAGCGGCTTTGATGGGATTCATTTCAATATATTTATACAAGGTGAATAAATAGTGTTCACTGTCCACCAAACAAGATTTGAAACGCCCTTCCCAGATAGTGCCTGTTCTTTGATGTATTGCGTTGAAATAGCGCACATATCTGTTGGCCATTGATTGCATGAATGCCGCCAGTTGTGCTTTGTTTTTTGGTGTAATAAGCAGGTGGAGGTGGTTAGTCATAATGACATAAGCGTGTAGCGAACAATGAGACTTTAACAAAGAGTGCGCGATGTCTTCTTTTATTCGCACTCTATCTTCTTCAGACGTAAATATATCTTGCCTGTTATTGCCTCGATGCATGATATGCAGCGGCTGGTTGGGTATGACTATTCGGGATAATCGTGCCATGTTTTGACTATACCCCAGGCAACATTAAATATCAAGCTGGCTGACCCCTTGATTATTTACCATAGCAGCTTTGATGGGATTCATTTCAATATATTTATGCAAGGCGAATAAATAGTGTTCACTATCCACCAAACAAGATTTGAAACGCCCTTCCCAGATAGTCCCTGTTCTTTGATGTATTGCGTTGAAATAGCGCACATATCTATTGGCCATTGATTGCATGAATGCCGCCAGTTGTGCTTTGTTTTTTGGTGTAATAAGCAGATGGAGGTGGTTGGTCATAATGACATAAGCATGTAGCGAACAATGAGACTTTAACAAAGAATGCGCAATGTCTTCTTTTATTCGCACTCTATCTTCTTCAGACGTAAATATATCTTGCCTGTTATTGCCTCGCTGCATGATATGCAGCGGCTGGTTGGGTATGACTATTCGGGATAATCGTGCCATGCTTTGACTATACCCCAGGCAACATTAAATATCAAGCTGGCTGACCCCTTGATTACTTTATTGGACAGATAACAACAAACAATGGAAAAAATGGATTTTAAATAAAGTGCAGGGATTCAATCAGGCTAATTAACAAAAAGCTATTTTCAATAGTGCATTTCAGTAAATGTATGTGACCCTGCCAGGCTTTTCAACAAACGGTTCAGATTGTGGTTCGAACCTCACACATTCTAACCTTGTATCGTTAGGTGAAATACAAACATAAATGTTCCGACAATTAGTAAATTTTATTTATACGTCTCTTTTAATTTTTTTATTTTACTCGATACCTATTCTCTTAATATTTTCTTCAAAAACTTTAAATGGAATTGATGCACAGCCATTCCGTTTCAAGAGGGAAATGACATCAGATCTTGTCAATGGGTCGTCTTTCCAAAGACCAATCAACTGTGAACCCCACTGTTTCCCTTTTATTAATGATTCTAAACCCAAAGAAAGCCAAACTGTCTCGCGTCAATTACTTTGTCCGGTTTGGCGACAATTATGATGGCCGGTTGAGTGATTAAGGTTTTTTATGATTTTTTCTGATGTTTCCTCCTGTAACTGTTGCCGTCGATTTCAAGAATCGTGGCATGATGGATAATGCGGTCAATGGCGGCTACGGTCATTAATGTATCCGGGAATATCTGATCCCAGTGACTGAATGGCTGGTTTGATGTGATGATCAAGCTGCCACTTTCATAACGATGAGCAATAAACTCAAACAGGACCTGGGTTTCTGAATCCGTTTTTTTAACATAACCAATATCATCGATAATGAGTACACGATATTTATCCAGTCGACTCATCACAGCCATTAAATCCAGCTCTTTTTTGGCCTGCTGCAGTAATTGCACCAGTGCGGTGGCAGCCAACCATTTTACCCGGATGCCTTGTTCGATAAGATGAAGCCCCAAAGCAGAAGCAATATGCGATTTACCGACACCGGAAGGGCCAATCAATAAAACATTATCTGCCTGTAGCGCCCACTGGGTATTATCGCGCAGCCCAATCACTTTCTTTTGAATGGTTTCCGGTAATTCATCAAAGCCTAAGGTGGCAAAACTTTTGCCCCGGGGTAATTTGGCTTCTTTGGTCCAGTTGCAAACTCGCGTTTCAAAGCGCCGTGCAATTTCATTTTCACACAGTTTAGACAGGTATTGGCTATAGCCCCATGCCTGTTTTGTGGCCTGTTCCTGATAAGCTTCATAATATTGCCAAAAAGCCAGCAAGCGAAGTTCTTTTAACATCATTGGCAAACCATCACTCACAGCACACCTCCTGTCTCATCCACTGACCGGTCAGTAGTTGATCATAGTCAGCAACCTGGTGTTGGCGTAGCGGTATCGGTGGCGGTGTACTGTGTTGTAAATACCTTGCCTGCAGGGATGTTAAATCGGGCAAGGCACCTTGTTCTGCCTGTCGCATTAGCTCAGTTGCCAGGGCACTTTCGCAATCATAATCATAGGCAAAGCGTAAAACAGCAACCATCCACTTGCATGCTTCTTGCGGTGTAAACTGTTTCTCTGCCTGCTTCCATAAAGCCCGATATTGCGTGTTAGGCAAAATATTATCGCGAAACTGTGAGAAGCGGAAGGCTTGTGGTTTGGCTGCCAGAGAATGAATGATATGCCGGTAATCTATTCGTCGCGCTCGGCCGGTGGGCGTTGTTGGATAAATCCGAGGCAGATTGATCACCCGAGTTTGGCCAACAAAGCAGACCAAACGATCATGGTAGAGATGCACCCTGACGCTTTCACCGATAAGGCGTGAAGGGACGGTATACAATGCGCGTTTTACAGCAATGGTACTGCTGGTGGTGACTTTTACCGACAGCTCAGCATAATCAACAAATCGGTGTTTGGGTAAGGCTAACAGGGTTTTGTGCTCTTCGGCCAACCTGCCTTTGCATCGTCTGTTCAGTTTGTCGACAATGTGTTCAAGAAACTCTCGATAAGCACGGAGTGTAGAAAAATCATTCGAACCGCGTAACTTTATGGCTTGATCAATGCGACGTTTTAATGAGCCATGCGGTGCTTCAATGGCGCCATTTTCATGACTAATGCCCAGATTATTGATGGTGGGCCGCATGCCATAATGCTTACATAAATCATGATAGTCTTCCGTCAGTCGCTGTTTTTCTACGTTATTGACGTAAGCCGCACTGAGGCTGTCTGTACGATGTTCCTTTGGTGAACCGCCTAAGGTGTGTAATGCACTTTGTAAGCCGTCAGCCAGTGCACTGTAGCTTTCTCCGCCCTGAATAACATGGACATGACGCCAACCACTAAAAGCCAGGCGAAACTGGTACAGTAAATGTGCGAACGCCTTCCCGTCTATCGTAATGACGGTATTGGGGTGCGTAAAATCAGATAGTCCCTGATGACCCGCAGGTACCGACTGACGAAACATGACTTCTTTGTCCGGGCCTTGTGTGGCCTGCCAGTGTTTAACACGTCTTTGCAGTGTCCGAAGGTATTTCTCTGGATACTTTCCCGGATGCTGCTCATCCAGATGCTCCCACAGGGTAATGCCAGTTAAGGACGATTCATCTTCTAATAACGGAACCAGTTCTGAGTCCCATACGGCTTCTAATGGATCTTTGCGCGTTCGCCACTTTCGTTCTTTGTGTTCAGCTCTTTCACCTTTTTCGATCCGGCAACCTGATCGAACACTGATGCCGGCTTTTGCTGCGGATGTCTCCTGCGTACAACCTGTCTGACGATTTTTCATATAACTATTTTCCTGTAATTGAGTGATGTGTTTACCGGACAAGTCACTTCCTCCTAAGAGTAAAAAGTACTTATCAGTTTATACACTCAACCGGTCAAGATAATTGTCGTCTGACCGGACAGGTTAATTGTCGCCTAACACCAAACACTCATACCAGTATCAATATGTTCCTCATATCCAAAAACTAGCCCTACTTGTTTTGGTTTTTCAACTGTCTTTTCTTTGCATATTTCAGATGTCGCTCTAATATAAGTTCTCAAAACACGCCATTTTTCAAACGGCGATAGATTTATATCTTTTACTACTTCATCATTTCCATCTAATATGGCGGTAAAATATGGACTCTGCAAACTAATACCATACTTACGTTGTAAGCGGGTTGACATATCCTCTAGTCGATCTTTTTTCTTTTTTATTAACGCCTCTCTAAAGGTATAGCCGGCAGAAACTGCTTCATGATCGCGTTTTACAAATGATAAATAGCGTTTTACGCTAGCAATACCTGGACTAAGCACATTATCAATTAGTTTACCTTCATGATGTAATCTCGAAGATGCTTCATTTCCAAGTAAAGGGTTTCTTACGGTATACCCCCACATCGGAGAAATAAATACTTTAAAAAATGGCGTTTCAGCGTTAGATCCTTTGGTTATTTCTCTTGCAAAAACAGAATCAACTCCGCCTGAAGCATATTTTATATTAAGGAATACATCCTTGATATAAACTCCAATATTAGTAGTTGAAGAGGATGTGCAATTTTCTTTTTTTAGTTTTATCATTTTGTCGCGCGGAATGTGTTTCTTGATGAACTCAGTTGTGAACACATAATCCCTATTAACATCGAATATGGCTGATACGTAATAAAAATCGTTTCCGCAATGTCCGACAGAGGTAAAATTAGCGTTGTGTACAGTCACAACGTTGTCACCATATAATAGCTCTCCCGCATTATGACTAGCATAGGAAAATGAGGGTACTGTGCCTAAAATTACTAATAATAGCGTAATTGCAAAATTCACTTTTTTTCTCCATGTTTTGTAATAGATAAGGGAGGTAACGTATCCCCTATAAATTCTAGGGCAACAGACCATCCAGAAAAAACATGCCATAAAAGTAAAAAAACACTTGACAAGGTTTTGGACACAAACTGTGTTTTCAATGTTCATTTCCGCCACACCCTGTTTCGGGTTGTTTGTCCATTTGTGAAGCGACTGGAGACCCTTTCGCAACGCTTTGCTAATTCCTTTTCGCCAATATTACCAACCCCCATTAATCGCATTGTATGGGCAAAAATCTGACCTAAAAAACCAACGATATAATAGGCTTATACTTCATAAGACCTCTAAAGTATCGTTGAACAGAAACACTATTGAGTCGGCCATCGAAGCGTTGCAAGTAGATGTGGCCTCCATCCCTGATCCTCAGATAAAATCCCTGGTGAATGGACTGCTTAACTTGGTAGAAACGCTTTATGGTGAAAATGAGGCGTTCAGAGAAGAAAACCAGCAGCTCAAAGATGAAATCAACCGCTTGAAAGGTGAACAGGGCAAGCCGAATATCAAGGGTAACCGTACAAAAGAATCCGCTGATCACTCGTCCGAAAAGGAACGTCAAGTGGGCGGTGACCCTGAGGCCGATGAAAAAAACAACCCTAAGAAACGTCAACGCGAGGGCAAATTGACCAAGGTGAAAATTGACCGAGAGCAGGTTTGTCCCGTCAACAAAAATGTCCTGCCAACGGATGCTCGATTTAAAGGCTATTCAGATGTCGTCATTCAGGACATCAAGATCATCACGAACAATGTCAAATATCGGCGTGAGGTGTATTACTCGCCATCACAGGGGAAGACCTTTCTGGGTCAACTTCCGGCCGATGTGGCGGGGAAAGGTGAATTTGGCGTCGGTATCCGCTCCCTGATTCCGCTGTTAAAATCCGAATGCAATCTGTCGGAAAGCTGTATTCTGGACTTCTTTCAGAATTTTGGCATCGAAATTTCATCGGCGTATCTTTCCAATCAGTGGACAACAGGCTACGCCGATTTTCATCAGGAAAAATCTGACATTGTTGAGGCTGGGCTGGCGAGTACGACATATCAGCAGACCGATGACACCAGCGCCCGTGTCAAGGGCGAAAACCATTACACGCAAATTCTCTGTAATCCCTTTTACTCGGCCTATTTCACCACCCCGCACAAAGATCGTCTGACGGTGCTGGATGTGTTCAGGAACTTTGCGCCGCGCCAGTTTCTTTATAACACGCAGGCCATTGGCCTGCTCGAGGGCTTTCAACTGTCTAATAAAATACGCAAGGCCGTGGATAAACGGTTGGAAAAAGGCGTCTGCTTTGACGAAAGCACTTTTGATGCTCTGCTGGATACCCTCAAGCCTGGCCCGCAACAGCGGACACGCATCAAGGAGGCCTGTGCCATCGCGGCTTACCGGGAACAGACAACGATCCCCGTGATTGAAACGCTGGTCTGCGATGATGCACCACAATTCAAGTTACTCACTCGGCATATCGCCTTGTGCTGGATACATGATGGCAGGCATTATAAAAAGCTACGGCCGATTGTTCCGCAACACAAAATGTCACTGGATAAATTTCTGACCCAATACTGGCTTTTCTATCATCGGCTAAAGGCTTACAAACAGGCTCCGGATGACCAACAGGCCAACCTACTTTCAAAGGCGTTTGACGCGCTGTTTTCAACGCAAACGGGTTATGCACAACTGGATGAGCGCATCGCCAAAACACGGGCGAAACAGGACGCATTGCTTCGGTTGCTTGACGACCCGGAATTACCGTTGCATAACAATGCCTCCGAATTAGCTGCCCGTGTGCAAGCACGGGAAAGGGATGTCAGTTTGCATACCATGTCAGACGCGGGCACCGAGGTGAAAGACACCTTTATGACCCTTAGTCAAACCGCGAAAAAACTAGGTGTTAGAACGTACGACTATATTCGGGACAGGGTCAGTGGTGAGTTTAAATTGCCTTCTCTTGCTCAGCTGATTCGTGAAAAGAGTTCAGGTTGTGAGGCGATGATTGAGACCATGCCCTAAGATTTATAGGGGATACGAGGTAACTTTAACGTTCGTCTGATAGCAATTGCAAGCCAGTCGGCCGGTAAACGCTTAACTATTGAATCCTAGGCACTTTTTGCCTGGCATCCTGATATTAGTTGCCTTTTCGGGCAAGTTTGTTTGCCTATATAACTTTCTTGAAAGCTACCGGAAAGATAGAATCATGTCAAACCTTAAGCCTTCTTCTTTGTTGGACTACTTGAATCCAAGCTCAATGAAGAAATCAAGGGGTGTGCGGCCGAGCAAGGTCGATAATTCCAGTGGGTGAAAGTCCCACTCTGGCAAGGTAGGTCAACCACCCATATCAAGGGGTCAGCCAGCTTGATTTTTGTGAAGATATATCACTATACCAACAAACCCTCTGTCTCATTCGCTAATAAATTCATCGCATCTATCATCAAACCATTAGCCACACTAGCCGCCCAAGGTGAGCCGCCTCCATATCAAGGGATCAGCCAGCTTGATTTTTGTGAAGATATATTCTATGCCAACAAACCCTCAGTCTCAGTCGCTAATAAATTCAACGCATCTATCATCAAACCATTGGCCACACTAGCCGCCCAAGGTGAGCCACCTCTAGTGCCTGAATTTATAATACGTGGAACTTGTAAACAGCGTTTAAGCTCGGCTTTGGCTTCTTGGGTGCCAACAAAGCCAACTGGAAGAGCAATGACCAGTTGGGGTCGCCATCCCTGTTCTCGAATCAAACGGCTGGTTTCCATGACGGCGGTTGGAGCGTCACCCATCGCGAGTACGATATCATTTCCGTATCAAGGGGTCAGCCAGCTTGATTATTGTGAAGATATATCACTATACCAACAAACCCTCTGTCTCAGTCGCTAATAAATTCAACGCATCAATCATCAAACCATTAGCCACACTAGCCGCCCAAGGTGAGCCGCCTCTAGTGCCTGAATTTGTAATACGTGGGACTTGTAAACAACGTTTAAGGTCGGCTTTGGCTTCTTGGGTGCCAACAAAACCAACCGGAAGAGCAATCACCAATTGGGGTCGCCATCCCTGTTCTCGAATCAAACGGCTGGTTTCCATAACGGCTGTGGGAGCGTCACCCATCGCGAGCACGATATCGTTACCGAATTTTTCCCATGCACGGCGGATACCAGCTGCTGATAGTGTTATGTTTTGTTCACGAGCCATCAGTGCTGTTTCGTTATCGTGAACTCCACACCAGGTTTGGATGCCCAGTTGCTGAAGCAAGGCTCGTTTAAGACCTGTTTGAACCATTGTTACATCGGTGATGATCCGCTTGCAGCGCAATAAGGATCGAACACCTGTCCCCACGGCACCCGACGAAATATAAATATCATCTACTGCATTAAAATCTCCGCTGGTATGCACTAAGCGTTGCAATATTGTCAGGTGCTCTTCCGGAAAAGTTGACCAATCACGACCCGCAGCAATGATTTCAAAACTTTTAGCTTCTATCGGGTGCGGTAAATACGGCTGTATTGTTATTTCATTTTCGGCTTGTTCCTTTTCTTTTTCCAGCAGTCCCCGCACTTGCATGTGATGGGCCCGTTGTGGCTCTCCCACTTGCTCTTCAAAGCCCACAATCTGCACGCGGTATTTACACAGAGAACAATTCATGTCAGCTTGACCATCTATCGCTTCTTGTGCACGAGCAATAAGCACGTCAGCAACATTGGGGTGTACTCCCAAATAACTGGCTTTAAGGACTTCCAGTTCCGGTTCTCGGTGTTGCAAATGATCAACCGCAGCGTAAATTCTTTTTACTAAAACACCATCAAATAGAAAAAAAGGAATTACGACCAGCCTTGCATATCCCAGTTTAGCCGCAATCTTTAAACCATCGGCAACCAAAGGATTAGCTGTTCCCGAATAGCAGACATAGGATGTTCCAAACCCCATACCTTCTTCCAGCATTCGGGCAAATTTTGATACTTCACCGTTGGCATCTGGGTCAGTCGTTCCTCTTCCTACTAAAACCAAACAAGTTTGATCGCGGCGTATGGTCCTAGATGATATGGCTTCCGCAGCAACCATGCGTTCCTGCATCACTTGCAGTAACAAGGGATGCAATCCTAACGGGGCTGCAAAATAAAAATCAATTTCAGGATAATTCTTTGTAAAGGTTAATAACTCACTGGGCAAGTCGTTTTTGGCGTGGCTTGCTGCTAACAATATGGCAGGAACCATTGTCACTTGTTTTATGCCGGCTTCAACTTGCTGAGTCAAAGCTTGTTCAATCGTTGGGCTGGCAAATTCAAGATAGCCGTGATTTATATAATATTGCGGCGCACGTCTCTTGATGATCTCAATTAATTTTTCGAACTGATGAATAGCATCAGGATCCCGACTGCCATGCCCGGCAATAACGATACCCAAGCCATGTTTATACATTTGCATCCGCTTCAATTTGACTTGATAAGGGTTGTAGAGAGCGAATTAGCATAATACTCATATCACTAAAATCCTTATCGACACAGTTGCTTAAAAGGCCATGCCATTCAGCTTCACTTTGTGTCAGGTTTTCCCAAACTTCTGTCGGATGCTCTCTTTCTATACCATTCTCGATTAGATAGGCTGCTATGTGGCGAGGCATGAAAGAACGGGCTTCATCCCATGGACAGGGAATAACAATCGCGTTACGTTGATCTTGCAAAACATGGATTAAGTGCTTTTTAAAAGGATCTAAATCACCGCGCCGATGAAAAGTAATAAAGGTGGTTTCATCGAAACAAACTTTAGCACGGGAAGCGAGTATCTGCGCTGAAGAGATACCTGGCACTGTTTCCACGGGATGTCCGCAAGCGCGCTCTATTCTTTCCAGATATTGAAATCCGCTAAAATGAATATCTCCCATAAAAACCACGACACAACGCTTGCTTTCATGATGCTTTTTTGAAACATGCGCTAAACGCTCGGTCTGATTGCGATAGTTCATACCGACCGTTTCACTCGTTTCAGGAATCAAGCTACGAACAACATCCAAAACGGCGTCAAAACCGGCCACTAGGTCTGCATTGCTAATTAATTCAGCACTGTGTTGCGGCAGATAGCCAATGTCTCCAGGCCCTACGCCAATACAAACAATCATGTTTAAAGCTTTTAGGTCGTCAATAAATTAAATGGAAAAGGATGATTTCAACATTCATTACAGCCTAATCTTCTATCTTGCTTGCATACAATGTCGAATGGTTATTGCCAAATTATCTGATGACAGGTCCTCCAAGGTCAGATATTCAGCCGCCATCGCTTCAGCGAGCTGACGTGCCCGTCCGAGACGTAAATAACCTGTTTCAGTATCTAATACCAGCGCAGGAAAACTGCGATTCGCTAATAATTCCGCTATCTGTAATGTCTCTTGCCAAGGATTTTGATTATTTGTTAATGTAACATTGGCTTTACCATCTGTCAGCAGCACTAACAAAGGCGGCATTTTGTTATTATCGTTTTTATCAAGTGTTTCAAAAGCCAGTCGCATCGCATGCGGCAATGGGGTTCGCCCACCGGTAGGCAGATCTTGTAAATGCTGTTCTGCCACATCAACACTACGAGTAGGAGACAATAATAATTGTGCTGATTCTCCACAAAAAGCAATGACTGCAACGTAGTCGCGCTGTTTATAAGCGTCATTGAGTAATGATAATACGGCACCTTTGACCGATTCCATTCTTCTTTGAGCTGCCATTGAACCGGAAGCATCTACCACAAACAATATCAAATTAGCACTTTTCCCGGTACGAATTTGTTGATGAAGATCATTTCTCGTTACTTTGAATTCCTTATTGTCGCGCAATGCCGCACTGCGTAAAGTTGCACCAACGGCTAGGCTGCTTGGCGATTGATCAGGTATAGCACGTATAACCCGACCTCGTTGAGTATTCATGGCGATACTTCGCTTACCCAATATAGCTTGACTGGTATCAGAGGCGACCCTAATTTCTGGTGGATTTTCAGGGGCGGATGCTGTAAAGACTTGCTGCTCAGCAGATTCATCATCATTCTGCATTGTTTGATCGGTATTATCTTCGTTTGAATGTTCGTTTTGTGATTCCGAGTGAGTGTTTGTTTGCTGCATAAGATCATCAAGACGTTCTTGATCAAGCCCTGGTTGTTCAAATGGCTTACGTCTTCGCCGATGAGGTAATGCTAGTTCTGCAGCATTACGAATATCATCGGATGTAACCTCATGTCGACCGTCCAATGCTGCAAAAGCTCGCGCAGCTTTATGCATGACAATATCGGCTCTCAGACTGGCTACATCAAACTCACAACATAGATGACTGATTAAATCGAGATTATCATCAGCAAGCGTCACTGTTGATAATATGGTTTGCGCTGAAGAAAGTTGTTCACGTATCGCTTGTTGTTCCTCCGACCAGTGACTAACAAAGTTTTCAGGGTTGGTTTCAAATGCAATTCGGCGTCTTACCACTTCTGCTCGTAATTTCTTTTCGCTGGGTGCTTTCACTTCTATCATTAGTCCGAAACGATCTAGCAGTTGTGGACGTAAATCACCTTCTTCCATATTCATGGTGCCCACTAAAGTAAATTGGGACGGATGATGAATAGATAAACCTTCACGTTGCACTGTATTGATACCCATGGCAGCCGTGTCCAATAATACGTCCACCAAATGATCGGGAAGTAAATTTACCTCATCGATATAAAGAATTCCGCGATGAGCCGCAGCCATTAGACCAGGCTGAAAAACCCGCGTTCCCCCTTGCAAAGCTTTTTCAATATCCAACGTACCTAGTACCCGATCTTCAGTGGCTCCAAGCGGTAAAGTAACGAATGGAACCGGACTGGGTTGCGTTATGACATTACTTTCATTACAAACTTGACAGTGTTCATTCGATATTCCTGGTTCGCAATTAAAGCCGCAGCCAACCACTCTGTCAATAAATGGCAGAATATCAGATAAAGCTCTAGCTGCGGTACTTTTGGCAGTCCCTTTATCACCTCGGATTAAAACACCGCCTATCGTGGGATCGACAGCACACAGCAATAAGGCTTTCTTCAATTGGGACTGTTCAACGATCGCAGTAAAAGGGAAAGTTTTCATGGTTGTCTCATAAACTGCGAGGCTTTTCCCCACGCGCTTCTAATAATGTTTCGCTGTGTAAATAAAGAGATTCAAGGTCGTCCAACGTTTGCTGTTCGGGTTCGGCCCACATCCCGCGCTTTGCGGCTTCAAGCAGCCGCTCGGCAATGGCATTCTGCGCCCATGGATTAGCTTGTTCCAAAAATCGTTGCATGGCAGGATCCAGAGCATAGGTACTGGCTACATTTTCATACATCCAATCATCCATAACCTGGGCAGTTGCATCATAACCAAACAAATAATCCACTGTTGCTGTAAGCTCTAAGCCGCCTTTATAGCCATGCTTCTGTATACTGTTCAACCATTTCGGATTGATTACTCTAGAACGAAATACCCGCAAAGTTTCTTCTTTAAGGTCTTTGACTTTAGCATGTGCCGGATCATGGCTATCGCCGAAGTAATGACGTGGTTGCTGACCCGTTAGTGCACGAATCGTAGCGATCATTCCACCATGAAACTGTAAATAATCATCGCTATCGAAAATATCGTGTTCGCGGTTATCCTGGTTATGCAAGGCGACCTGAGTATCGCTCAGACGAACTCGAAACGCATCCCTTTCATCTTTCCCTTGGTACTCTCGTGAATAGGCATAACCGCCCCAATTAATGTAACTTTCAGCAAAGTCAGCATCAGTTTGCCAGTTTTTTTCCTGGATTAACGGCAAAATACCCGCACCATAACTACCCGGTTTAGCGCCAAAAATTCGCAAAGCTGCACGCTCAGAGGCTTGGTTTTCTGATAGTCCGTGACCAACCCATTCACCTAATTCGTCAAGATAATGTTTTCGAACAAAGTTCTGCGTTACCGGCTCATCCAGTTTGATAACCGTATTAACCGCATCGTCTATCAAATCAATGAGCTGCGGAAAAGCATCTCGAAAAAAACCGCTTATGCGAGTGGTAACATCAATCCGTGGTCTATTGAGCTCTGTTAAGGGAATTACTTCGATCCCCATGACCTGTCTATTCACATTTTGCCAAACGGGACGCGTTCCAAGTAGTGCTAAAATTTGCGCAACATCATCGCCATGTGTCCGCATAGCGCTGGTACCCCATATACTGATTGCAACACTCTCTGGGTATTGGCCGGTTTCCCGCTGGTAACGTGTGATCACTTCATTCGCCAACTGTTGCCCGACCCGCCATGCTGATTGTGAAGGTACGCTCCGTGGATCGACCGAATAAAAATTTCGCCCGGTTGGTAAAATATCCGCCATACCGCGCGTCGGAGATCCACTTGGACCCGCCGGCACATAACTACCAGATAACCCTTGCACTAGATTGTCAATTTCATCTGAAACGCCAGCCAGTTTGGGAACCAATTTATTACAAACAAACACAAGAATCGAGTGGATAGGGTTTAAGTTAGAACCATTCTCGCCTAATACTTTGGTTAAAATACTATCAATCGACGACTCAGAAAAATTCTCTTTTGCCAAAGCATCAAACAACTGTTGGCTTATCGTTTCAAGCGCTTCTAGTGCGTCTGACCGGGTTACTATAGAGTGCTCGACCAAACTTCCCAAGTGAGCCTGACCCTGTTCCAAACGTTGGCCTGAATGCTCTAACAAAACGTCAATATTCAACCCAAACACCGTCGCAAGTTCTGCAGGTAACCCTGGAATATTCTGATTGTTTAATCTTGTTAGAGCAATAAGCATGTCCGCCAATTGATCTTTATCTAATGCCTGTCCTAAAACATGAAGACCATCTCGAATTTGCGCGGCACCTAACTCACAAAGATACCCGTCCAGATCTTCGATCAAATGAGCCACATCAGCGCCACCCATATTACTGAGCGCTTCTGGTAACTCACCTTGTTGATGAGTATGCTCAGTACGATCCTTTGAGCCAGATTGATGGCTAGTATGATCTTCATGGTCGTGATGGTCGTGATGGTCGTGATGGTCGTGAAATAGCCTAGCATGCAAATCTGTATCAAGATTGGTTTCTTTCACCAAATCCCAAATTTGCTGTTGTAGCAAAGGTAGTTTTGTAGGATCGAGCACCTCAACTTGATAGTACTCATCGACCAACTGGGTTAGTTGAGCCAGAGCACCATAGGTATCAGCCGTGGTCATCGGCGGTGTTAGATGATCCACAATAACTGCATGGCTGCGACGTTTTGCTTGTGCTCCTTCACCAGGATCATTAATGATAAAAGGATAAAACAACGGTAAATCGGCTAGTAGCGCATCGGGGAAACACTGTTCCGACAAACCAATACCTTTACCCGGCAACCATTCAAGGGTTCCATGTTTGCCAACATGGACTATGGCATCCGCTTGCCATTCATCGCGCAACCAGCGGTAAAATGCATAGTAGTGGTGAGTCGGTGGTAAATCAGGTTGATGATAAATGGCATCCGGGTCCATCCCGTAACCACGCGGTGGTTGCAAAACAACGACCGCGTTACCTAATTCAATGCCTGCCAAAGCCAGTTGTCCATCTTGAACATAAGCTTCACCTGGCGGCTTCCCCCATTGAGCAGTCATTTTTTCTTGCAGATCTAATGGTAACTCTTTAAACCACTTTAAATATTTTTTTGACTCAACGCGGGCAACTGCCTGCGCCCACTGTTGACTAGTGAGATAAGTGTTGTCATAACTACAACGATCAATCAATTCATGAATCAATGCAGTGCCATTTTCTGGAAGCTCATCTATTCGATAACCTTCTTTGATCATGCGATCTAGTATTTCCATCAGTGATGCTGGTGCATCCAACCCTACCGCATTACCAATCTGAGATGCTTTGCTATTGGAGTTGGTAAAGACAAAAGCAATTCGTTTATCGATATTACTGGATCGTTTTAGTCTGGCAAAACGCATCGCGATTTTAGCTATCAGTTCAACGCGATCAATCAACGGATCATATTCAATGGCTTCATATGGAAGACCTTTGGCTTTGGCCTTAAAGGACAACGGTACCGTTATAATTCGTCCGTCAAATTCAGGCAGCATAACGTTCATAGCAGCATCTAAAGGATTAAGTCCTCGTGATGAATGATGCCATTGTAATTCTGTCATGCCGCTGGTGATTGCTTGCAATACGGGCACATTGAGTCGTTCCAGCATGGTGACCGACCAACCTGCCGGGGTTGATCCGCCCGCAGTGATTTCTCCCATAGCAAACGACGTAGTATTAATTAATATATCGATATGACTGCTTTGAGAATTCAAGAAATAACTTAATGCAACCGGAAGATTATTACCCTTCTGACTGCCCGCACGAAGGGAAGAGGTGAAGACTGGTAAAACATTCATCCCTAGTTTTTCCAGAGCATCAATTAGAGCATCGATAAAACGGGTATTACCGCTCAACCAATGGGCACGATAAAAAACGATGCCAACACTGGGATTATCAGAGGCTTGAATATTTAACCAATCATCCAAGGTGGCTGCTTCGTGCAAATCGGGGTGATAAATTCCATGTTCAGGCAGTACCCGAGCCGGCTCATAACCGAAGCCTGTCAACAAAAAATGGTCTGAAAGATAGCGTAGTAGCTGCACAAAGTTACTACTACCGCCGGAATGAAAATAGGTTTCAACCTGATGCAATACATCAACAGACACAGTAGAGGTTGCTGCTAACTCAGGATCCAATTCACCAGCACCACTAATGATAAGTAGATGTTGCTCTCGGGCTTGAGCCTGTTTAACTAAATCTGTTATTCCCGGTATGGTACCGAGTCGCCCTAATACTCGCATCACTATGATGCTGGCATTTGCCAGTTGAGTGGTAAGATCTGTGGATATTTCCGTATTGCTTTCTAAAGCTTGTAGGTTGATACCGACTATAGGAGAAAACCCATCGGGCAACTGCGCTTCTGCGCTATAAAGAACGGTTAAATCGCTGGGAGCGTGCGTTAATAATGCAATCGCTTTGTGATTTCTTATAAGGTCAGACATCCCCTATACCCAGCCGGTGGAAAACGTGTTCGCTGACTTCTTGGCCATTTTGCAAATGCTCCTGCACAATTCTTTCCAATGACGACTCTTCAATACAGCGATACCAGGTTCCTTCTGGGTAAACGACTAATATAGGGCCGTTTTTACAAACAGCAAAACAGTTGGAGCGCGTACGTTTGACTTTAAGATCAGGATACTTGTCAATCGTTTTAGCCAGCTTCAGAAACATTTTCTCGGCTTGTTTACCCTCTTCGGTACATCTTGGGCCTGTGCACATCAAGACATGTTTGGTGTGAGTGCGCATATTAAGTTGGTCTTGCAACCTTACCTTTGGAAGAAAACAAGCCCATCATCGCCCCAAGAGTAAGCCAAAAAATGACATTCGCAAAAGCCGTTGCAGCAATAAATTGATCCACTAATTCAGCAGGAGCTGCACTACTGTGGGTTGCCGATTGTGGTGCACCTAAAACATGTGGTGACATTAACAAGATGACGCCAAAAATTTTGTTGACATTATTTTTGGCAAAAACCAGCAACCAGAGCCCAGCGGCTGTATCAAACACTGTGATGAACCACCAAAGTTGACGATCATTTAGATCGGCTGCTTCTGTGCCCGGAAGCTCCGGCGGCAAACACAAAGAAGGGGCCACAAAAAAAGTGATATAACCTGCCAACCCCCAGAGCAGGCCATGATACCACCGACTCATCCCACCGCGAAAATGACTTACTGCTCCCAAAAGCAGCGCAAATCCAACTGCAATGCAAATATTTGATATCGCTGTGAAAAAAGTGCGTTCCCACCCATTTCGTGGTCGCCATGCTACTGCATCTTTTTGTTGCTCCGTGTTAACTTTTATCTGATCAGTAGAGAACTGTTCAGAATTAGCTGCCCCCGCTTCTTTTTCATAAACTTCAGCTTGTAAAAGTGTTGGGATCACCTGAATACTCTGCAAGATGCTCAACAACAAGCCCGCAGCCAGACCTGCACACAACGCAGCGACAAGAAGATTTCGTACCGTTACTTGGCTAAACATAGATTTGTATTACTGGCCGATCTATTGATGACGCTTAAATCACTAAATATATGGATAAAAGCAGAATGTTTTCTTAAATCGCGTTACTTAATGGCATGGAAAGCCGGCGGAATGACGACCATCATGTGTAGCGTTGTGTAATGAGGAAATTTCAGCAAAACCAGCGCCATACAGAACAATTAGCCCTAAAGCAGCAACTACAAGGCTTGATGCCCTTCTTGCTTTTACTGCCTTTGGTTCTGATTGCGTTTCAACTTTAGCCGTCGATAAAGGTGATATGGACATTTTTTTCTCCTAGACTAGAAACTACAACGAACAAATCTTCAAGCGATGACAGGTAAACAATTATCTTCTCTTGATCATGTCAGATTCGTTTTGTTTACAGGCAGGCAGATGAAAGACAAACGCAGGAACAGTCAATCCATCTGAACGCCCTCCGCGAACAAAGTCGATGAACGCTTAGGTCGGTCTCCGGGCTCACAAGTAAAGAACATTTCTAACGATTAGCGCCTTCACATGAATCTCACAGTGGCAAATGCCAATCTTTTACTTGTATACCGTTGCGGGGGCAGCGTTGGCTTTGATAGGTAGCAACCTAACACACCATCTTCCCATTTCAATTCTCAGCACATTCCTTCCAAGAATACCCAAAACGTTATTTACGTCACATTATAAGAATTGAAGCATAAACAAGCAAGTCACAGTCTTGTCCAATATGAAATGAGTCTGAAACGACTCCTTATTTCCAGTATAAAATGAGCCTGAAATAGCTTTTCTGTTCATAATCCACTTTATGAAAATGATTATGAACATCGATAATTTAACCCAAATAGAGCACCTCGAATCCTTTTTACAGGGCAACCAATCGATAGCCTATTCGATACCGGGTAATAAAGCTGAGCGGTATCAATTGATCCAAAAGGGACTCGTTAAATTCAACTACCTGTCCTGCAATAAAAAAGACAAGGGCATCATTAGTCGGTTTCTGATTAAGCTAACCGGTTATTCCCGCCAGCAGATGACACGTCTCATCGCGCAGTACCGAAAGACCGGTTACGTCAGGTACAGCCCAGCAAGAGGCAATGGTTTCAACCGAAAATATTCTCAGCGCGATATTCGATTATTGGCAGACATTGATGAATGGCATGAGAAACCTTGTGGTCATGCCGTGAAAAAGCTTATTGAGCGTTCCTATCAGGTGTACGGAGAGAAGCAGTATCAAAAGCTGGCGACAATCTCTGTTTCACACCTCTACAATCTGAGGGCATCAAAAACCTATCAGTTACAGCGCAGAGACTTTGAAAAAACCAAACCCAGGCAGATCGCCATTGGCGACAAAAGAAAACCACAAGCCAACGGTCAGCCAGGATACCTTCGCGTTGATACCGTTCACCAGGGCGACCAGGACAAGCAAAAAGGCGTTTATCATATCAATGTAGTTGATGAAGTCACTCAGTTTGAAATGATCTTATCCGTTGAAAAAATCAGCGAACACTTTTTAATCCCCGTGCTTGAACAAATACTGGAAACTTTTCCCTTTATCATCAAAGGTTTTCACTCTGACAATGGGTCAGAATATATCAACAAGCCCGTAGAGAACCTGTTAAATAAGCTATTGATTGAAATGACCAAATCACGATCCCGACAAACCAATGATAATGCACTGGTTGAAGGCAAAAATGCCGCGGTGGTCAGAAAGGTTTTTGGCTATACCCATATCCCACAAAGATGGGCTGCGAGGCTGAATGAATTCAATATCAAGTATTTGTACCCCTATGTTAACTATCACAGGCCCTGCTTTTATCCTGAAATCATCACCGACGATAAAGGAAAGCAGTCTAAGCAATACCCCTATAAAAACATGATGACACCTTATGACAAACTCAAATCACTACCTGACAGTGAAAAATATTTGAAACCGGGAATAAGCTTTGCGATACTCGATCAGGTTGCCATGGCAATAACCGATAATCAGGCCGCTATAATCCTAAAAAAAGAAAGACAGAAACTTTTTAACCAGATTTTTGAACAGAAAAAAATGGCTTAACTTTTATGCACATTTCAGACTCATTTCTGAATTGGAAAATACTGTCACTGTCACCGTCTGTCCCCCATGGCCAGCTCGCTGGGAAACCATTAAAATTTAATAATGGATGTTATTTCAGCTAAAGTTTTGTCCAAAACAACTAAGGACATCTGATCCGAATGGCTTCAGCAATTGGGGATTCAAGTTTATCTTTCGATCAAATCAAATCCTAGTATAAAAAACCAAATCAAATAATGGTGATTTAGCGTAATATGACTAAACACTGGCTTTCAATGACTTTTAAAAAATTTCCACAATAACAGTGCTATTACTACATAAAACGACTGGTAACTATAGCTAGCTTTATGCACTACTCATTCGATGTTTTGATTATGGGCGGTGGTCTTTCGGGGCTTTGCTTGGCAATTCAGCTGCGCAAGCGCATGGCTAAACTACGCATTTCCGTGGTGGAAAAGAATAAGCATCCGGTACCAGAGGCTGCTCATAAGGTAGGTGAGTCCTCGGTTGAAATAGGCAGTCATTATTTCCAAAATATCCTCGGGTTGCAACACCTGCTTGATGAGCAACTACCGAAACTTGGCCTACGTTTTTTTTACCCCATCCACGGCAATCATGACATTGCGGAGCGGCCAGAGTTAGGAACCAGTGATTTTCCTCCTGTACCAAGTTTTCAAATTGATCGTGGACGTTTTGAAAACAGCCTTGCTAAAGAATGTCAAGAATTAGGTATTGATTTTCTCGATGGCACGAAAATTACCGAGATTACTCTAGGAAAAAACGCTCACCAGATCCAGATGGAGCATTTAAAAGAACATCATACTGCCGAGGTAAAATGGGTAATCGATGCATCAGGTCGCAATAACATATTAAAAAAGAAACTCAAACTTAGCAGACCCGCATACCATGATGTTAATGCAATCTGGTTTAGAATTGGTCAAACTATTCGTATTGACGATTGGAGCTTCAATCCATCATGGCAGTCACGCGTCAAAGTCAGCCGCCATTTAAGTACTAACCATTTATTTGGATATGGCTATTGGGTTTGGCTCATCCCTTTGGCCTCTGGATCAACCAGCATTGGCATTGTCGCTGATGCTAAAATCCATCCATTTGCAGAATATAATACTTTTGAGCGAGCACTGACTTGGCTTGGACGACTTGAACCACAATGTGCATCTATAATAGAAAAAGAGCGAGATCACCTGCAAGATTTTAAATCACTCAAACATTATGCCCATGGCTGCAAGCAAATGTATTCCGGTGATGGCTGGGGAATTACAGGCGATTCGGGTATGTTTGTCGACCCTTTCTACTCGCCAGGCAGTGATTTTATCGCGATCGGCAATAGTTTTCTGTGCGACATGATTACCAAGCAAATAAGTGGTCAACCCATTAAGGAAGAAGTAAAACACTACGAAAGGATGTTCCGCAATATTTATTTAGCCTTTTTAACCATCTATGAAGATCAATATCCACTGATGGGAAATGCCAAAATAATGAGCATTAAAATTATTTGGGATTATTGTAACTATTGGGGCAGTATTGCCCTGTTATTCTTTAATAATAAACTTTGTGACTTACCCTTCATGCAAAAGGGCTCAACATATCTTGAACAAGTTTATCGTCTCAACATGGATATGCAACGCTTTTTTCGGGAATGGAACGCAACCGAACAAGAGACACCAAATCTTCCAAATACCTTTATCGACTACACAAAAATCTCTTTTTTACGATCATTGAATCAAACTTTAACTAAGGATTTTAACGATGAAGAATTATGCCAACAACTATCGTCGAATATTTCTCTGTTGGAAGAATTAGCCAACGAGGTTATTGGTTTCGCCGTAAGCACAGCACCAGAATTAAGTAAAAAGTCACCCGTTATTGGTACCGGCACCTCAGAACATTTGAGCGAAGTGTTTGCTGTTTTCAACAACAAAAAAACTTCCACTCCACCAAAAGCTTTTGGTTTCTAAAGTAGTTCGCTCCTAAGGATAGAGCTATCTGCCGCAATAAGACTAATCTGATATCTGCCGTAATTTTGGCAATTTATATCCTAACAGCCGAAAGTTGAATTGCAGTTATCACTGCAGTGAAAACCTCGGTCGGCTGCCAGATAAATTTATTATTTTAATAGCCCTTTATCAAGCAAATTAATCAAAACTCATTGGTCCAACGGAGAAAAGTACGATAGCCAAACCAACGGGGCCTATTCTGCCAGAGTTTCTACTGATGTAACGTCAAATGTTAATGGTGTGACACCCTCTATTAAAACCATCTTCGCAGAGGCTTTACTTTGTTCAACATTATTCTCTACGAGACTTACCGATGGCAAGGTTACCAGCCCTTGAGATGCATCAAAAAAAGCTGCATCATCAGACATTTCGGTAATCTCTTCAGCAGTCTCGAGCACGAATGAAAATCCGGTTGGGCTATCTGCGCTTTGCAAAAATTTCAAGGTGGCTTTGAAATAAGAGTCATCGACTTTGACGATAGGTAACGTAAGAATTTCTGTACCAAAATCATACGATGCAGAACTGTCGACACCAGTTTCCTTCGGGAATCCCGCTTCTTTCCAAGCTAACATTGCCGTTTTTTGCTCATCATTTAAGAGTTGTGCATTACTCGATGATGGCGGCATTGTCATTTGCTCTACTGCCGCTTCAATAGCCTGCTCAGCACTCGCTGAAGCCCCTTCAAAACTATCAAAATTTATTGACGAAGGAGCTCCATTTCGATCACTCCCTGATAATGTTGAAGAATGACAAAATAAACAATTAGTCTCAAAAACTTGAGCTTTAATACCCTCTTCTCCATCATAAGTTGGTTCTATGGCGTAAGCATTGCTCACTCCTAACATACTTATTAATGCGGATAACATGATTCGATTAAACATTATTAGTCTCCTTTTAATTAAGTAAGAAATAGTGACAAACCATGATATGTCTATACCAAACAACAAAGATATAATGCATTTTTATTATAATAACCTCACCTGCTAACTCATTAGAACGTGCCGTTGCATTAAGTTACGTTAGTCTACTTATTTTAAAATTTCTTACAATTTATTTCGTATCCGCTTTGTTAAGGCGCATAAAAATCTTAGCTGGGAATTCACATCTTTATTCGTCACGATCCAAATGCCTGGCAATAATTCACCAGTCGTTAATAACAAAAATGACTTGGATAAAGAGTGATATTTAATTGCTATTTGAGCCAAGTATCTCGAAGGGTAACCGTTCTATTAAACACCAGGCTTTCAGCACAACTATCTACTGAATCTATACAAAAATAACCGGTACGTTCGAACTGGAAACGGTCTCCAGATTTAGCAGCCGCCAGATTCGCTTCCACTCGACTGGCTGTAAGTATTTCAAACGAGTCTGGGTTGATTGCATCAAGAAAATCATCTTGTGATTCAGGGTTAGAAACACGAAAAAGCCGATCATATAAGCGTATTTCTGCAGGAAGCGAATGTTGTTCCGACACCCAATGAATCACCCCTTTGACTTTTCTTCCTTCTGGTTTTTTCCCTAACGTTTCTGGGTCGTAGCTGCAACGTAATTCAACAATATGGCCCGCTTCATCTTTAATGATTTGGTTACATTTTATTATGTAGGCACTACGCAACCGTACTTCACCTCCCTCAATGAGTCGCTTATATTTTGGAGGTGGGCTTTCTGCGAAATCATCTTGCTCGATAAAAATAGTTTTGGTGAAAGGTAGTTTACGAGTGCCTAATTCAGGTTTTTGTGGATGATTACTGATCTCCAGCATTTCAACTTGATCATCAGAATAATTTTCAATGACCACCTTCAATGGTTTAAGCACCGACATCGCGCGAGGTGCATTCTCGTTGAGATCTTCACGGATACAATTTTCCAATACCGCCATTTCTATCCAGGAATCCTTTTTGGTAATACCGATACGCTCACAGAAATCACGAATAGCGGCAGCTGTATAGCCTGCCCGACGAAGACCTGCTATAGTTGGCATCCGAGGATCATCCCAGCCCTTTACGTGCTTCTCGTTAACTAGCTGAGCCAGTTTTCGTTTGCTGACTACAGTATATTCTAGTTGCAACCTGGCAAATTCAATTTGTTGAGGGTGACACGGTGTTTGTAATTTTTCTAAAACCCAGTCGTATAATGGACGATGGTCTTCAAATTCTAAGGTACATAGCGAATGGGTAATGCCCTCGATGGCATCCGATATACTATGAGTATAATCATACATCGGATAAAGACACCAATCATCTCCAGTCCTTTGATGATGGGTGCGCCGAATACGGTATAGGGTTGGATCACGCATATTGATATTGGGAGACGCCATATCGATCTTAGCGCGTAGCACATATTTTCCATCATCAAACTCACCCTTCCGCATGCCTGTAAATAAGGTTAGGTTATCTTCAACAGAGCGATTTCTGTCCGGGCTTTCTTTGCCGGACTCAGTCAAGGTGCCTCTATAATGACGTATTTGCTCTGCATTCAAACTATCGACATAAGCATCACCATTTTTGATTAATTGCACTGCATAGTTATAGAGTTGCTCAAAATAATCCGAGGCATGATGCTTTTCAGCCCATTTAAAACCAAGCCATTCAACATCGCGTTCAATAGCCTCCATGAATTCAACACTTTCTTTTTCCGGATTAGTATCGTCAAAGCGCAAGTTACAAAAGCCATTAAACTCGGCTGCCATGGTAAAATTTAAACAGATTGATTTGGCATGCCCAATATGCAAATAACCATTAGGCTCAGGAGGAAAACGAGTGAGTACTTTTCCCTTATTTTTATGGTCTCTCAAATCCTGTGCGATTATGTGCCTAATGAAATTGGATGAAGAATTGCTATCTGTTGAGCTCATTGATTTTATTTGCGTAATAAGAACAAAGTCGAAATGGATAAGTAATATAAATTGGGTTGAACAAAAAATTCTGTCATGATGTCATTGATTACTATCAAAAAACTGACCGTTAACAAATCACGATAATATTTTGCTATTGACCTGTTTCTCTTAGAAAGTTCACTCTAGGAAGTGTCACATTCACTATTTATTGAGTCACTGATTATCTTCGTGAATGATGCTAGAATTTGAATTCAACATTCACTCACCCTCGACATGAATTGTTCAATTTATGGGCAATAACCCACACGTTGGTTAAGGTCGCTAAACAATAACCTTGAAGAAATGTCAGATTACCGAAATATATTACTAGCAACCGATTTTTCCAAACACCATTTTAAATTTGCTGAAAAAGCTAAATTGTTAGCGATTGAAAACCAAGCTAAACTAAGCATCATTCATGTAGTTGACGATATCATAATGCCTGATACAGCTTATGGAACAATCATACCATTACAAGAAGATTTCACAGCAAGTGAGGCTTTTGATTCAAATTTATTAGCTGAGCGCATTGATAAAATCAATACCACCGCAGAATCTCTGCAAATCCCCCAAGCCAATCGCTGGCTTATTCGGGGCAGGCCAACTGAAGAAATTATGGGCATTGCCAAACAAAATATTGTTGACCTGATTGTAGTAGGCTCACATGGAAGACATGGTTTAGAACTGCTCCTTGGATCAACAGCAAATAAGATTTTACACCAAGCAATCTGTGACGTACTTGCAGTAAAAATATCAGAGTAAAAAAGCCAACATCGCTCAATGCCAAACAACAAAAAGAAACAATCTGAATTACATGGAACGGGGATTCAATAATATACGAATTTTCCTTGTCATTTTATCCGCCTTCAACGTTGTAGCAACAATTGCGTAGCTTGCTATGCGCCTGTTACTACGCCATGAAGAAAAACAAAAATCTGCGAAAAAAACTTTCGTCTATTATTGAATCCTTGCTCCCAAGCCACTCGTACCAAATTGCTTCTTCCAAACCTTAAATCGAATTAATGTGCAATTATTTTTTGATCTTTCTTGTCTTCAGTTGATTTTGGTTTGTTTTTAATTTTCGATGGTGAATCATCACACTCAAGCGGGCTGGGCATGTATTGCAAAGCTACTTCCAACACTTCATCAATCCAGTGCACGGGAATAATGGTGAGCTTATCCTTTATATTTTTGGGTATCTCCACCAAATCCTTTTCATTATCTTTCGGTATCAACACAGTGGTGATACCTCCTCTATGCGCCGCCAGCAGTTTTTCTTTCAGACCGCCGATGGGCAATATTTCGCCACGCAATGTGATTTCACCCGTCATTGCTACGCTTGCTTTCACCGGAATTTTAGTCAGCGCTGAAACAATAGCTGTACACATACCAATACCTGCGCTAGGCCCATCTTTTGGCGTTGCTCCTTCCGGGACGTGAATATGAATATCGTTATTTTGGTAAAAGTCAGGATTAATGCCTAAAACCTCCGACCTACTTCTAACAACAGTGACAGCTGCTTCTATCGATTCCTTCATCACATCGCCTAACTTACCCGTCGCCGATTGTTTTCCTTTTCCAGGCACTACGGCAGTTTCTATGCTCAGCAGCTCACCACCCACCTCAGTCCAGGCCAAGCCGGTTACTTGTCCAATCTGATCACTCGCCTCTGCAGTACCATAGCGGTATTGTTTCACCCTCAAATATTTTTCGAGATTACGAGGCAAAATAGATATTTTCCCTTTCTTCTTGGTCAATAAATTATTCTTTACGACCTTACGAAAAATTTTTGAAATTTCCCTTTCCAAGCCTCTTACACCCGCTTCGCGAGTATAGTAACGAATGATATCTTTAATAGTCGATTCAGATATGTTGACTTCTTTTTCATCCAGGCCATTGTTTTTTTTCTGCTTCGGGATTAAGTAATTTGAAGCGATATTGGCCTTTTCGTCCTCGGTATAACCAGGGATCCGAATCACTTCCATCCTATCTAACAAAGCCGAAGGTATATTGAGCGTGTTCGCTGTCGCCACAAACATCACATCTGACAAATCAAAATCTACTTCCAGATAATGATCTGCAAAGGTATGGTTTTGTTCAGGGTCTAGCACTTCCAGCAAAGCGGAAGCCGGGTCGCCCCGAAAATCCATCGCCATTTTGTCGATTTCATCTAATAAGAACATTGGGTTGCGACTTTCAATTTTGGCTAGATTTTGCAAAACTTTACCAGGCATAGAGCCTATGTAAGTCCTCCGATGACCGCGTATTTCGGCTTCATCACGAATTCCTCCCAAAGCCATACGCACAAATTTTCGATTGGTGGCTCTAGCGATAGATTGCCCCAACGAGGTTTTACCCACGCCTGGAGGTCCAACCAAGCATAAGATAGGACCTTTTAATTTTTTTACTCTTTGTTGAACGGCAAGATACTCCAAAATTCGTTCCTTCACTTCTTCTAAACCGTAATGATCGGTTTCAAGAAACTCTTCAGCTTTTTTTAAATTTTCACAAACCTTCGTCTTTTTCTTCCATGGTACATTAACCATCCAGTCTATATAATTCCGAACTACTGTAGCTTCGGCCGACATGGGTGACATCATTTTTAGTTTGTTAAACTCTGCGGTAGCCTTAATTTTAGCCTCTTTAGACATACCCGCTTTTTCAATTTTTTTCTCCAATTCATCTAGTTCGTTTGGAACATCTTCCATTTCGCCTAACTCTTTTTGAATGGCCTTCATTTGCTCATTCAAATAATATTCCCTTTGATTTTTCTCCATTTGCTGCTTGACTCTGCCGCGGATTCTTTTTTCCATTTCCAGTAAATCCACTTCGCCTTCCATCACTGTCATCAGATTTTCAAGGCGTTTAGCGGTATCGTTTGTTTCCAACAACACCTGTTTTTCCGCAACTTTTAGCGTCATGTGGGCAGCCATGGTATCGGCTAGACGGCTTGGGTCATCAATACCAGTCAAGGAATTCAGAACTTCGGGGGGGATTTTATTATTCAGTTTGACATATTGATCAAATGAACTTATGGCCGTTCTTACCAATACGTCCATTTCTTGGTCTGCTAATTCGCAGGTATTCTCAATTTCAGCCACCTCAGCAGAATAAAAGCCTTTGGTCTCAATATATTTTTTTATCAGACATCGCTTGGAGCCTTCAACTAACACTTTAACGGTTCCATCCGGCAACTTAAGAAGTTGCAGAATATTACCCAGTGTACCTACAGTATATAAATCATTGAATCCTGGTTCATCGATTTCAGGTTCCTTTTGAACAACCAAAAGGATCTGCTTATTATCCTTCATTGCATCGTCAAGCGCTTCAATGGATTTTTGACGACCAACGAAGAGCGGAATAACCATATGTGGATATACCACGACATCTCTTAATGGTAAGACTGGAATAAACTGTTCCATTGGAATTTCTCGATAGTCTTGTACTGCCATATTGTTTACCCTAGATTTCTAAAAATCATGCTTATAATCCTTTATGGTGATTGCAATTGAGAATAACAAGCGAAGATTGAAGTTTAATAACCAGGAAGTCGAGAAACAAACAATCAAAATCCCAGTTAAACGTAGGAATATATTGGTTACGGTTTTCAGAAAAACGTTAACAAATTCCTGAAATAACACTAGTTAAAGCAAACTACTAAAAGTGATGTATTTAGTCAGATGTCAGTCAGTTGCCAATTGCTTGTCACTGTTTTCATAAACTAAGTAAGGTTCAGATTCTCCAGCAATGACACTTGCATCGATTACCACTTTGGAGATCGATTCAGAAGATGGAAGCTCATACATACAGTCAAGCAAAATTGACTCGATAATGGTCCTTAGGCCACGAGCACCAGTTTTCCGCTCCATCGCCTTCTTGGCGATTGCATATAGAGAGTCTTCACGAAATTCGAGTTCTGCTCCTTCCATATCAAATAATTTCTGGTATTGTTTGATCAGGGCGTTGTTCGGTTCGGTTAAGATCTTAACCAACGCTTCTTCATCGAGCTCATCCAATGTCGCAATGACAGGTAAACGACCTACAAACTCCGGTATCAATCCATATTTGATTAAGTCTTCTGCCTCAACGCCAGCGATAAGTTCCCCCACACTCTTACTTTCAGATTTGGTTTTAACATTGGCACCAAAACCAATGCCACCTTTTTCTGAACGATCACGGATGACCTTATCCAGCCCAGAAAAAGCGCCTGCCACGATGAATAAAATATTAGCTGTATTAACCTGAAGAAATTCTTGCTGCGGGTGCTTGCGTCCTCCTTGTGGTGGAACTGATGCGACGGTACCTTCAATTAATTTCAAAAGTGCTTGCTGGACACCTTCGCCAGAAACATCTCGCGTGATTGAAGGGTTATCCGACTTTCTGGAAATCTTATCGATTTCATCAATGTAAACAATGCCAGATTCGGCTTTCTCTACATCGTAATCGCATTTTTGCAGGATCTTTTGAATGATGTTTTCAACATCTTCACCAACATAACCAGCTTCTGTCAACGTTGTTGCGTCAGCTATGGTAAAAGGAACATCGAGTACTTTGGCTAACGTTTCTGCCATTAAGGTTTTACCTGATCCGGTTGGACCGATCAGTAAAATGTTACTTTTGGCCAGTTCGACATCATCTTTTTTAGTTTTTGTTCGAAGCCGTTTGTAGTGATTATACACTGCTACTGCAAGTGTTTTCTTGGCTTTTTCCTGACCTATCACATAAGCATCCAAAACCCCATTTATTTCTTTTGGTATCGGCAAATGATCATTGCCGCCAGTATTTTCTTCTTGCAGCTCTTCTCGGATAATATCGTTACAAAGTTCAACACATTCATCGCAGACATATACAGATGGACCTGCGATCAGTTTTCTCACCTCGTGTTGGCTTTTGCCACAAAAAGAACAATACAGAAGTTTATCACTGCCACTTTGCTTATCTTTAGTCATTTACCTACCCTAAACTAGTCAATATTCAGACTTTTCAATCGAACTCCTCAAAGGATATATCGATATCTATAAAATTTCCAACATAAATTTTTAAGCCGCATTTCTATCAGTGATAACTTTGTCAATTAAGCCATACTCAACAGCTGTTTCTCCGCTTAAAAAATTATCCCTATCAGTATCTTGGGCAATTTTTTCAATGGGTTGACCAGTGTGCTTAGCTAAAATTGCATTCAATCTATCGCGGATTAACAGAATTTCTTTGGCATGGATATCAATATCTGACGCTTGTCCTTGAAACCCGCCCAACGGCTGATGAATCATCATTCGCGAGTGCGGTAAACAGTTGCGCTTTTGCGCCGCGCCGCCAGCAAGTAGTAAAGCACCCATACTTGCCGCTTGCCCGATGCATAAAGTGCTAATATCAGGCTTTATAAACTGCATGGTGTCATAGATGGATAAACCGGCTGTTACCGAACCGCCTGGCGAATTGATATAAAGGTGGATGTCTTTGTCTGGGTTTTCCGATTCCAGGAACAATAATTGTGCAACCACCAAATTGGCCATGTAGTCTTCAATTTGTCCAACTAAAAAAATGACTCTTTCTTTCAAAAGTCTCGAATATATATCGAATGAACGTTCACCTCGCGCAGTTTGTTCTATAACGATAGGTACAAGACCTCCAGCGGCCATTGGTGAATTATCCATAGATGTAAATTTGTTCATATAGTCTCTACCTAATTTATGCAGGTTGATTCGTGTCCATTAAGTCTTTAAAATCAAGGCTTTCTTCGGAAACCACTGCTTGTCCCAAGACCCAATCAACGACCTGATTTTCTAAAACTAACTGTTCAATTTCTCTTAATTTCTCATCATTAGCATAGTACCAATTGATAACATTTTCAGGTTTTTCATAACTTGCCGCCATATTTTCTATCATAGCTTTCACTTTATTCTGATCAGCTTTAAGATCATTATTTTTGATAATTTCAGCTAGCAAAAGCCCCAGTGTTACGCGTCTTTTAGCCTGTAATTCCATTGCATCAAGAGGCATATCATTGTCGACCGTTACGTTGCCTTTTTTAGACGATTCGAGATAAGGCTTTTTAAGCTCTTCCAGTTCCTGTTTCAACATGACTTCGGGCAAAGTCATAGGTATTTTTTCAAATAGCGAATCCATTACAGATGATTTGGTTTTGTTGAACAGGGTTAATTCCATTTCACGGGTCATATTATTTTTTACATCTTTTTTAAATTCATCAACACCACCACTTTCTACTCCAAATTTTTTGACAAATGTTTCATCAAGATCGGGTAATTGTGACTCTTCTACTTTGACTACTTCTATTTGAAACGTTGCTAGTTTTCCCGCTAGTGTGTCTTTGCCATAATCACTTGGAAACTCAATATCAAAAGTTTTAGTAGCATTTGCTTCTAATCCGGTCAACTCAGCTTCAAACCCCGGTATCATTTGCTTAGATCCAATAACGACTTGAAAGTTTTCAGCTTTTCCATCGGTAAAATTTTCACCCTCCGCTTCACCGGAAAAATGTATGGTAATTTGATCGCCATCCTTCGATGCTCTTTCTACAGAAAGCCATTCTTTTTGCTGATCTCGAAGACGCGCCATCATCTTCTCTAAATCATCGTCTTTCACTTCAGAAACGAAACGTTTAACGTTTAATTGTTGGATATTATCTAAGTTTATGGAAGGAAATATTTCAAAGTTGGCAGTAAATTCGAAACCAGTGTCGGAAGTTTCCTGCTCGGGGAAAATAATTTCTGGTGGCCCAGCTGGTTGCAATTTTTCATCTTCCAGACCTTTCATGTAGCAAGTTTGAAGCAGTTCACTGGTCACTTCCCCTCTTACCTGTTTAGCATAAAGCTTTTTTATAACGTGCTGAGGTACCTTACCTGGCCTAAATCCATCCAGCTTAACTTTTCCCGCTAGGGACTTAAAACGATCTTCCATCTTTTCTTTGACTGTTTCCTCTGGTACTTTAACAATCATTTTTCTTGCTAAATCAGATGTCTTTTCGACAGAAATTTGCATTTCCTTTCCTCTTTGTTAATGCGTGTAATTAAAAACTGGCCTCTTAACACACTCTAATAATTAAGCCGCTAATAAGGTAAAATATGATTGTTGCTAGGAGAGTGGACAAGTAATGTTAAATAAGAATTTAGAGATGGTGCGAATGGAGAGACTCGAACTCTCACGGGATACCCCACTGGAACCTAAATCCAGCGCGTCTACCAGTTCCGCCACATTCGCATTTAGATAGCGTCGAATTATAACTGAATTAATCACTACCGCCTATAGTTTAATGAATTTTCACAACTATTTACCCCGCATGGCTTTTAAGCTTAGCTATGCATTATCCCCATTACTAGTTTTGTTTATTTTGGCTAATATTGCTGGATTGTTATCTTATCTGTTTGTCTCCCTATCAGCCTCAGAAATCCCTATCAGAAAAATTATTAGCAAAGTTACTCAATTGTTTTTGCTATTAAGCATCTTTCCAATTATCAAATGGTTATCTTTAAGTAAGGAAAAACTTGGCTTTAGCAATCTTAAGCCTTTCACCACCCAAGTTTTTTGGGGGTTTTTATTGGGCTTATTATCCTTATTACCGGTTATTTTGATGTTGTTCTCATTAGAAATAAGAATCCTGACCGATTTTTCGGAATGGTCAATCAAAGTAGCTATATTGTCATTGTTACTGGCCTTATTGATAGGACTGGTAGAGGAAACTATCTTTCGCGGTACATTACTGACTACGTTGAGCACCAGGATAGGTCTTTTGAGCGGAGTCTTGCTGAGTTCTGTTTATTATGCAGGGCTTCATTTTTTGAGAAGTAAAACCCATGTCCCGCTCGAAGATTTAACATGGACAACCAGCTTTCAACTTATCTACGAATCCTTCGGAAGTATCTTTAAATATGACAATTTCGACTCACTTTTGGCGCTATTATTTGTTGGTCTTTTTTTGGCTTGTGTTCGACTAAAATTAAGACAAAGCATCGGGATTTGTGTCGGCATCCATACTGGCTGGGTTTTTATCATCAAAATGACTAAAAAAGTGAGTGAGATTACAACGGCTTCTGACACAAAGTTCTTAGTCGGAAGCTATGATGGCATCATCGGCTACCTTGTTGTCGGTTGGTTATGTTTTTTGATTCTGTTGTTTATGTATTACTACAGAAACCAAGAAACGGTTTTACACTAATTAGGCGCTTACTTTCACAACATAATCGAGCTGTCTGATAGCGTTAGCAAAATCCTCAAGCTCATTGGCTGAAACTTTTTCGATAATGTCAAACTCCGGCTGCAAAGAAGGTCTAGCTAAGGTATAAAGCATCACGCCACGGACTTCTGATAAATTTCGCAGTCGTTTTAAAAAATCAAGGTAAGCTTTCCTTTCCTCGATTTCGTCGCGCAACCTTTCAGCTTTCAACCAGCACGTCTGAATCCAAGTGGGGCAATGCTCATTGCAAAGTAACAGATTATCGGTAACGCGTTGATTAGACAGAGCAACATCGTTAACCTTAGATCGACCTTTAACGGTAGCACTATCAAGCTTGAACCAAGCTTCGCCACCTAATTCGGCTAATTCTAGCAAGCCAGCTTGCACTGAAGACTGATGACACAAACTACCGTTGGTAATCAATACTAGATTAATCTTCCCGAGCAAATCAAATTGTCTAGCGGCCTTTCCTATCATTTGCACAACAAGTGCAAATACTTTTGAACTGGTCGGCTCGCCATTGCCAGAAATGGCAATATCTTTGATAACCCGACTTGATCCATCAAGCCCAAAGCGCTCAAAAAAATCTTGATTTAATAGTCCATCAATAAAATATACTAACTCATCGTGGAACTCTTTAAGGTCAATATCTGGAGCACTGCCTCTAACAAGATCGGGTACCTGACAGTAAATGCAGCGCCAGTTACAGGCATTATTAGTGCTTAAGTTAACGCCGATCGAAAGGCCACCTGCTCGTCTGGATAAAACAGGATAAACATAATTCAACCCAGCTGAATTTCGATCATGAACAGAAGTGGTCAGTCTTTGTTTCATATCGCCTACCTTCCCCGAGAATCACCAAAAATTGATATGACATGTCCTATGTTCAACCAGTTAGTATTGATGCTATAAACGATCCTTAAATCCAGATCTTCATTTGTTTTAATGGGTCTATCATTTCTTTGAGCACAAAGCTTTCTTCATTAAGTGGGCCCTCCACCTTAATTTTCGAATAACTACTTTTGTGTAGTCTATTGTCAAGTAACAACAAGCGATATCGCCATATGTAGTCAAGACAAATGCAGTTTGAGGAAACAATCTAAAAAAACACCTGCTTTGCTAGTAGGAACTAAATTTATCAACCTGCTTCAGTCAGTTGCTAGCGGAAGTAGTGTGGGTGGTGCTTGACAGCAACTATACATCAAATGTGAATTCTCTCTACCACATGATCAGCAAATGGAAAAGCACACGTAAAAGCCGGAGAAACTGCATTCAGGATATGTGTAGATCTTGCATCACCTTCAACAACAAAATCATTCACTAAGGTACGCTTTTCTACATCCATCAGCTGAGCACGTATTCCCGGCGGCCCCCAACCGGAAAACATTGATGCATCTACATCGGTTGCCATTCTTGCTGCATCTTTGACCATTTTAGTTTTGAAATATTTACTTACTTCTTGTGTAGCGAGGTTACTATATCCAATTGGATCCTGTATTAGTAAAGATGCATTATTGCGAACCATCTCACTTACTTCACGCAGGTTAAATCCTTTGAGTCCGCAGTACTGCTCTTTCCAAAAAGCAGGAATCGCAGTTGGGCCGATCTTGACAGCTGAATCTACAGTTAGTGTGAAATGAACCCCCAGAAAGGGGTTTTTTAAATTTGGTACTGGATAGATGTGCCGCTTGAATTGGCCGATGTTTTTGTTGCCGTATAGATAAAGCCCTTTAAATGGGGTAACTCGGTACTTTTTTCCAAAACCGAATTGATGAGCAATATGATCTGCGTATAAACCTGCAGCATTGATAAGATGTCCTGCCGAATAGGTGCCATTACTGGTTTCCACCAACTCGCCGCTAATGGAATTATAAGTCACACCTTTATCGATCGTCACGCCAGCGGCCACCAACTCGGATTCAAGTGACCGCATAATATCCCGAGGATTAACAGATGATGTTGAAGGCGACCATAAAGCTTTACCAACAGTACGGATCCTAGGCTCAAGTTCACGAGCTTCTTCGGCAGCGATCAGACTTGTTTCGATACCATTTATATTGGCACGTTGAAATAACTCTTCGAGACCCATGATTTCTTCTTCATTGGTCGCCACAACCAGCTTCCCACAATTATTGATCGGGAGCTTATATTGCTCACAATATTCCCTCATACGCTGATTGCCTTGCTGGGTAAAACGCGCCTTTAAACTGTCTTCGGAATAATAAAAACCGGCATGTAAAACCCCGCTGTTCCTGCCACTTGCATGACTTCCCGCAGAAGATTCCTTCTCAAGTATTCGGATTGAACACTTTGGGTCACGAAAAATCAGAGAACGTGCTACTGAAAAGCCTATTATTCCAGCACCAACGATTAAAAAATCACATGTTTTTGTCATTGTTTTTGTTTGTAAATACCTTTTCTTCCATCCAAACTCAGGTTTAGAAATTTCTATTCATTCAAAAAAAGCCAGAAGAAATATAAAAACTTCTTCACACAAAATTCCAAAACTTAGTGCAGCATAGTGCAGGTAATTTATTAATCAGTATTACTAAATCAAACTTTCTTAAGTTATCTTAAAAAGATTAGATAGCATTGATCATAGTAAACTTTGGGTCTGGCAACTAGAAAAACTCATTGTCAAAGAGAACAATTCACTTGTAGCCATTTTTAATTAACGCATCTATGTGGCGTTAGCCTTAGTTTTGGGGTGTTCTCTATCAACTGAGGTGGATTTGTATTAATCTTCGAGAAACTCGCTACATAAGGGCTCTCTTCAAAGGGACACAACTAATCTTGCTTATCTATATAGCTGAATATTCTAGACAAACCAATACTCGGCTTTTAATCTTAAATAAAAAATCTGCTTAGGAAACACAATCTTTTTCAAATTCCGCAGTCAACCCTCAAAAAAAACCGAGAATTGCCAGAAACTCATACTAATCTGACACTGTCGATTTCGACATGCATCGTGCGGAATTTGAAAATACTGCAACTTCAATTTGACATTCAAAATTATGCCTTAAGAGCAAGAGAATTGAACGCCCATTACAATAATGGTAAGAAAAAGTATAAAAAACTCAGTCTTTACTGCCAAGTAAATAAAGGTGAGCTATTTTCACCATAGAGCTACTACAATTTGCATTTACATATTTCATTTATGCTGCTGAATTCTTTAACCCTTCATTATGCGTGGCGAATACTGGTATTTTAGAACTTTTCAATGATCTCAACTGAGTCTAGCCACAAATCTCTTTATATTTCCTTTCTTCAATTAAGCTTTGATACCAGCTAACAGTATAAGTCCAAGGTTCATCTGTTAAACTTCCTTCTTGCAAGGCCTTACTAATTTCCTTAACACCATCTTGGACAGTAAACTCAGCTTCAAAACCCAAGACTTTCTTTATTTTTTCGAAAGACGCACGATAATCCCGCTGATCTAATTCATTTTTTTCTATTTGTAAATCAACATCAACAGGTGCGGCTTCGCGTATAAGGTAAGCCATATCCAATACTTGCAAGTTGCTATGTCCTACATTAAAAACCTCACCATTAACTTTTTCAATGGGTGCTTTTGCAATTAACCGAATAGCTCTAGCTGTATCTGCTACATGAATTAATGGACGCCATTGCTGACCTCCACAAACAAACAGCTTGCCTTTTTGGATGGCATTCAAGGTCATGATATTAATAACCAGATCAAAACGCATGCGCCCTGACAAACCAAAAACAGTGGATTGACGCACAGCACTAACACTAAAGGTACTATCTGCTAGTGCCAAAGTGGACATCTCAGCGGCAAGATTTGCTTGAGCATAAATTGTTAATGGATTCGTTTGCGCTGTTTCATCCAGTGGGTGCTCACCACCCTGACCATAAACGGAACAACTGCTAGCCAAAACATAACGCCCTACACCAGCCTGCTTAGCACATCTTGCTACACGAACCCGACCCAGGTGATTAATGGAATCTGTTAGTTCAGGAACTAGCTCACCAGCTGGATCATTGGACAGAGCCGCCAGATCAAGAACCACATCAACACCCTCGAAATCAGCCACACTAACGTGTCGTACATCTTTATTTTTTAAGGTTAAGTTAGGATGAGATAACGATTCTCCTAATCTTTCTTTACCAAAGAAAAAAAGATCAAGCGCAACAACATCCCAACCTTCTTCAAGACATTGTGCAACTAATGTTGTGCCGATATAACCACCGGCCCCAGTAATTAAAATTTTTGCCATATTTTATTTTGCTACCTCAATGGGTAACTTTCCTCACTTGTGTTATTATTTGGATTTGTAATTTTTGACCTACTGAAGCGATCATATCACATAAGGCCACGGTAATTGATAGCCCTTTTGTCCATATTTGCGCCGATTGATATTCTCAAATCCTCACGCGTGTCAACGTACTTGCGAACCTCAAAAACCATTTGACACTTCTGACTCAACAAAAGAACTATTATCCCTTACAAGGATCTATATTTAGGTAAATAGAAAACCCCACAACAGAATCCAGATCAACCGGAGAATATCAGCAATCGCACTTGTTAGGAATAACCGAAAAAGTTAAAAACCACTTTCTAAGAATGTGGTTAAGTTTTTAATGGTCTTGTACGATTTCCCAACAACGCCTCATTCGCTGTGAACGCCTCCTGACCAGCTTGTTAGGCCTTTTCTCAGCCTGTTAAACTAAATACCTGCTCTAAAAATCAGTCACAAATTGGTAACACCAATCGTCTCACCGTTTCTATTACATACTGCTGTTCTTCGTCTGGCATATCAGGGTAAAACGGTAAGCTAAGAGTTCCTTGCCCCCAGTCACTGCTAACAGGAAAATCATTATCTTTATGATTGTAACGTTCCTGGTAATAAGTCAAAGCGGGTACAGGACGATAATTCACAGCCACTTGCACACCATTTTTATTTAGCAAAGCAATCGCATCATCACGCACATCAGGCTTTACATGAATAGGGAAAATATGTTCAGCACTAATTACATCTTCAGTAAGTTTCTGCACTCGAATCGAAGTGCCTGCAAAAGCCTTCCTATACCCATTCGCAAGACGCCTACGGTCTGATAAAGTGGTTTCAATTGTCTTTATTTGTTCGGGCAGCAATGCAGCTAATAAATCTGGCAGGTTGGCTTTCACTCCAAGAACTTCCATATCCCAATGCCGATAGGCCCCTTTTTTAAAACGATCCACAGCCCCAGCAGACATACCATGTAAACGAGTTTTTGCCAAATTTTCTGCTAGTTTTTGATTGCGAGTTATTATGGCCCCACCCTCACCACAGGTCACATTTTTTGTAGCATAAAACGAAAAAATCGCAACATCTGAATAAGCGCCAGGGCGATAATTTTCACGTTGGCCTTCGAAACAATGAGCCGCGTCCTCTATAACAGCAATATTGTCATGCTTTGAGACGACTTCCTGAATAGCCTTCATATCACACATTTGACCGTATAGATGGACTGGAATAACCGCACGGGTTTTATCTGTAATGGCCGCTTCAATTCGCTCTGGTGTCATTAATAAAGTATCTGGATCCACATCAACAAAAACCACCTTAGCACCTAATAACTCAACTACATTTGCAGTGGCAATAAAAGTCATAGCTGGAACGATAACTTCGTCGCCGCGCTGAATATCCAAAGCTAAGAGAGTTGCAAGTGCACCGTTGGTCCAGCTATTAGTTAATAAAGCTGCAGGTACATTGAAAAATTCACAAAGCTGCTGTTCAACAGCACGACCTACAGATCCAGATGTCAAAAAAGGGGTATCTAACACCTCTGCAATACTACTTGCCTTTGAGGAATTTAACTTGTGCCGAAAAAAAGGTATGTTCAATGCTATCTCTCCAAAATTAAATAATTATTATGGTAAAACTGTAAAAGAATTATCACGAAATGTATTTTATGATACTTCCATTGTAACTACTCACCCCTATAAATAAAGAAAAAAACTGTATGCAATAATAATAATCGGGGTCGGAGTAAAATTAAGTCTGAGCTAGTACAGCGTCTAATCGTTTTACGACTCACTCATAGAGGTTACATAGAATCCAGCTGGATAGCCCTTTTTTGAAGTGCCTGGATTTGATCTCTTAAGCTCGCTGCAGCTTCAAATTCTAAATTTTGTGCCATTTCGTACATTTTATTTTCCAATAGCTTAATTTGTTTGAATAAGTCTTTTGCGTTATTGATTTGGTATTCAACTGTTGGTTCTGCTACTTTTGCTCGATGTTTTGCGTGAGAAACATCAGACCCGGGAATGGGGACCTCCATAATATCAATGACCGATTTATTGATCGATTTGGGCTCTATACCCTCGTTCTTATTAAAGTCAGCCTGCTTTTCTCTTCGTCTTGCTGTTTCGTCAATGGCTTGCTGCATCGATTTGGTTTTGGTGTCACCATACAAAATAGCCCTGCCGTTGACATTCCTGGCTGCTCGGCCAATGGTTTGAATCAATGATACGACTGACCTCAAGAAACCCTCTTTGTCTGCATCCAGGATCGCCACTAATGCAACCTCCGGAATATCCAGGCCTTCTCTGAGTAAATTGATGCCGACCAAAACATCAAACTTATCTAATCTTAAATCTCTGATAATTTCGACACGTTCTACCGTATCCACATCAGAATGAAGATATCTAACCCTGACATCATGCTCGCTCAAATAGTCGGTTAAATCTTCTGACATTCGTTTGGTGAGTGTTGTCACTAAAATTTTCTCCCCTCGCTGAGCGCAAAGATTAATTTCCGACAACAGATCATCTACTTGGGTTGATGCCGGTCTGACTTCTATTTCGGGATCCAACAAACCCGTAGGTCGGACAACTTGCTCCACAAAGACGCTCGAATGTTTCTTTTCATAGGGTCCTGGCGTGGCTGAAACATAAATTTTTTGCGGCGATCGAATATCAAACTCTTCAAACATCAGCGGTCTGTTATCTAAAGCAGAAGGCAACCTAAAACCATATTCAACCAGCGTTTCTTTACGGGAACGGTCTCCGCGATACATGGCGCCAATTTGGGGCACGGTGACATGGCTTTCATCAATAACCACGATTGAATCATCGGGTAAATAATCGAACATGGTGGGTGGTGGTTCTCCCCCCTGCCTGCCTGATAAATAGCGGGAATAGTTTTCTATGCCAGAGCAATAACCCACTTCCAAGATCATTTCTATGTCAAATAAAGTGCGCTGCTCTAGCCGTTGTGCTTCAACCAGCTTATGGTGATCGCGAAGTTGGTCTAAACGTTGTTTGAGCTCTATTTTTATGTCGTCGACTGCCATTAGCAGCTTTTCACGCGGTGTTACGTAATGGCTTTTCGGATAAACGGTATAGCGTGCAATGCGGGAAATTATTTCGCCGGTCAACGGGTCAAATAACGACAACCGTTCGATTTCATCGTCGAATAATTCAATTCTCAACGCTTCTTTTTCTGATTCAGCCGGATAAATATCGATTACATCGCCGCGAACTCGATACGTTGCGCGTCTGAGTTCAGTTTCATTCCGGGTATATTGCATTTCTGCCAAACGCCTTAAAACGACCCGCTGCTTGATTAGATCTCCCCGCACCAAATGCAGTACCATTTGAAAATACGATTCGGGTTCACCCAAACCATAAATGGCAGAAACGGTTGCCACCACGACAGTATCTCTTCTTTCGATTAAAGCCTTGGTCGCCGATAAGCGCATTTGTTCTATGTGTTCATTAAGTGACGCATCCTTTTCTATGAACGTATCTGATGCTGGCACATAGGCTTCAGGTTGATAATAATCGTAATAGGAAACAAAATATTCAACGCTATTTTCAGGGAAAAATTCTTTCATTTCCCCATAAAGCTGCGCAGCTAAAGTCTTGTTGGGCGCTATGATCATCGCCGGACGTTTGGTATCACTGATAACATTAGCGATGGTGAAGGTTTTTCCCGAACCAGTAACGCCAAGTAACGTTTGGTGTACTTCACCATCTTCCAGTCCAGTCACCAGTTTTTGGATGGCCGCTGGCTGATCACCGGCCGGCTGAAAAGGACTTTGCAGCGTGAAATTTTTATTCATTGGGTGAAAAGTGATGTTGCTGGATGTAGAATTAAATTAAACTATCCTGACAAACTGGATTACTGATTGTGATTTCTTAAAATCAAAAATTAAACCTTGTCATTCAATTTAACACAAGAAACATGGCTATAAAACTTTCTGAACGCGTCAACGCGATTAAATCTTCGCCTACATTGGTTTTAACAGCAAGAGCTGCGCAATTAAGGGCAGAAGGCAAAGATATCATCGGATTAGGAGCAGGCGAACCGGACTTTGATACCCCAGAACATATAAAACAAGCTGCTATCAGAGCCCTCCATGACGGGTTTACCAAATATACACCAGTGGGCGGCACCCCGAGTTTAAAGCAGGCTGTTGTCAACAAATTCCAAAAAGAAAATGATCTTGGATATCAAACTAACCAAATTTTAGTGTCATGCGGCGGCAAACAGAGTTTTTATAATTTGACTCAAGCGTTGATTAACCCAGGCGATGAAGTGATTATTCCTTCGCCTTATTGGGTTTCTTATCCAGATATTGTGTTACTGGCGGGCGGTACGCCAATCATTATTTCTGCTGATCAGTCACAGCACTATAAAATTTCGCCGAACCAACTGCGTCAAGCGATCACTCCGCAAACCAGATTATTTGTAATCAACAGCCCTTCTAACCCAACAGGGAAGGCCTATAGCGCAGATGAATTACGAGCACTCGGTGAAGTTCTACTGGATTTTCCGCATGTCATGGTGGCAACCGATGATATGTATGAGCATATCCTGTGGCAACCAAACAGCTTCGTCAACGTGCTCAATGTTACACCCGAGTTATATGACAGAACATTTGTGCTCAACGGTGTTTCCAAAGCCTATTCCATGACCGGTTGGCGAATCGGCTATGCAGCAGGACCCGCTAACGTGATTGCAGCGATGACCAAAATACAATCGCAAAGCACTTCTAACCCTACCTCCATTTCCCAAGTTGCTGCACAGGAAGCCCTGGCTGGCGATCAAACCTGTATCGATATCATGCTTGCAGCGTTCAAAGAACGACATGATTATGTACTAGGCGAATTGAACAAAATACCCGGCATAGAATGCTTGCCATCTGATGGCACGTTTTATGTCTTCCCTAACATAGCAAAGGTCATTGCAAGATTTGACGGCATTAACAGCGACCTAGAGCTATCAGAGCATCTCATTGAAAAAGCGGGTGTTGCGATTGTGCCTGGTTCAGCTTTTGGTTGTGAAAATCATTTTAGAATTTCGATCGCCACCAGCATGGAGAATTTGCAAGCAGCCATTGAAAGGCTTAAAAAAGCGTTAGCAGTTTGATCAAAAAATGCCAGAGAGCCTATCTCTCTGGCATCTGGCTATTAGATTTTGAGTTGTTTCAAATAGTTTCTGAAATCTTCCTTAAGCTCATCATGGAGTAACCCGTACTCCACAGTAGCAATTAAATACCCGAGCTTAGCGCCACAATCATATCGTTTGCCTTCAAACTCATAGGCGAGCACTTTCTCATCCTGGAGCAATGCTGCAATCGCATCAGTCAACTGAATTTCACCGCCTGCGCCTTTTCCGGTCTGTGCTAATTTATCGAAAATAGCAGGCGTCAAAATGTAACGACCAACCACACCTAAATTTGATGGGGCTTCTTCCGGTTTAGGCTTTTCGACTATTTGCTTAACATCGCTAATACGATCTGCTATTGAATCCGCTTTAACAATACCATAGCTGCCTGTTTCCTTGGGGTCAACTCGCTCAGTCCCTAAAATACTGGCCTGCTCCTTTTCAAACAGATTAACCATTTGCGCTAGACAGCCGCGGTTTTTATCCTCAATCAAGTCATCCGCCAAAATCACAGCAAATGGCTCATCACCCACCACGTCTTTGGCGCATGCCACTGCGTGCCCTAATCCTAATGGTTCTGATTGTCTTATGGAAACAAAGGTAACGTTAGCCGGGATCATGTCTTGAGCAACTTTAAGCAGTTTGGTTTTGTTTTTTAGCTCAAGTTCTTTTTCCAACTCATAAGCTTTATCAAAATGGTCAGAAATAGCTCGCTTGGTTCGGCTGGTAACAAAAATTATGGTTTCAATACCAGCCGCTACCGCTTCTTCGACAGCGTATTGAATTAAAGGTTTATCAACGACGGGGAGCATTTCCTTGGGGCTGGCTTTGGTCGCTGGTAAAAATCGAGTACCAAGACCAGCGACGGGAAATACAGCTTTTTTGACTTGCAAACTCATTTTTTTTCCTCTTGTTTGTTATCAGTATTTGAGGTTTCGGTAGTTTTAGGGAGTCGACCATAATTGTCTTGAAAGCGAACAATGTCATCTTCTCCTAAATAGCTACCCGATTGAACCTCAACCATTTCCAAAGGTATAACCCCTGGATTTTCTAACCTATGTTCCATGCCGAGTGGAATATAAGTGGATTCATTTTCGGTCAAAAGAATTTTTTGATCACCCTTAGTAACCGCCGCTGTCCCTTTAACCACCACCCAGTGTTCGGCTCTGTGGTGATGCTTTTGCAGCGATAATTTAGCGCCCGGATTCACCACAATGCGCTTGGTTTGATGTCGATCACCGCAATCAACCGAGTCATAGTGTCCCCAAGGTCGATAAACCTTGCGGTGTACATCTGCTTCTGGCCGATTATTTGCCTTGAGCTGAGCGACCATCTCTTTGACATCTTGTACCCGGTCTTTTGGAGCAATCATGACTGCATCATCCGTTTCTACAACGACTAAATTGTTCACACCAATGGCAGCCACCAACTTATTCTCTGAATGCAAATACGAATTATGTGTGTCATGAACTAACACGTCTCCTTTTAGCGCATTGCCTTCTGAATCTTTAGGGAAAAGTTCCCATAAAGCAGACCAGGACCCAACATCATTCCAATTGATGTCAACAGGAATAACCACACCCTTCTCGGTCTTTTCCATCACGGCATAGTCTATAGAGTCGGATGGACAGGTAGCAAAAATATCTCGATTCAAGCGGACGAAATCCCGATCAATTTCAGATGTAGTATAAGCTTTTTTACAAGCCTCTAACATCGCCGGATTATGTTGTTCTAACTCCGCCATAAAACGCGAAGCTTTAAAGGCGAACATGCCGCTATTCCAATAATAATCACCGCTTTCAAGATACGACATGGCTTTTTCCAAATCAGGCTTTTCAACAAACGCCGAGACGTTAAACGCTGATTCTGGTTGTTTCTGTTCCATCGGGCGGCCTGCTTTTATATAACCGTAACCTGTCTCAGGTGCATTCGGAACTATACCAAAAGTAACGAGATAATCTTGTTCGGCATAGTACAGGGCCGTTTGAATAGCGCTATGAAATGCGCTGACGTTACCAATTGAGTGATCAGCTGGTAACACTAATAATATATCGTCAGACTCTTCTGCAGCTAATGCAGCCATTGCAACTGCAGGCGCGGTATTTTTACCCATCGGCTCTAAAATAATTGCTTTGGGCGAGATATTAATTTCTTGCATCTGACCTGCGGTCAAAAACCGATGCTCTTCATTACAAACCGCAATCGGCGCTTGCATACCCTCTAACCCTTGCAATCTTAGCAGCGTTTCTTGCAACATAGACTGTTTAGAAACCAAAGGGAGAAATTGCTTTGGATAATGTACTCGGGATAATGGCCATAATCGAGTACCATATCCTCCTGATAAAATTACCGGTATCATCTTTTTTTCCTTAAAAATCACATTAAAAATTACACTTATTTCTCTTTACTTGTTATGCGAAGCCAGTAGGATTGTTTTGTTGCCAACGCCAAACATCTTGCACCATATCATCTAATGTTTTAGCTGCTTCCCAACCTAATTCATCTAAAGCCAGTTGAGGATTAGCATAACATTCCGCAACATCACCCGACCTGCGGGGTGAAAACTGATAGCGTATCGATTGCCCGTTAACCCGTTCAAATGCATTAATTATATCTAATACGCTATAGCCGATACCTGTTCCCAGATTATAAGCACAACAACCACCCTGGTTGAATTTGTCATGGCCGAACACGCCCAAAGCCTTGATATGGCCCAGTGCCAAATCGACAACATGGATGTAATCTCTTACACCGGTGCCATCTTTGGTCGGATAGTCGTTACCAAAAACAGATAATTGCTTCAGTTTACCAATAGCCACTTGAGTGACATAAGGCATAAGGTTATTAGGAATACCCTGAGGATCTTCTCCAATTAACCCACTGATATGAGCGCCGATAGGATTAAAATAGCGAAGTAAAACAATTTTCCATGGATTATCGACATTTTTCTTCAGTTGATCGGCTGCCGAAAGATCTCCCAATATTTCCTCTATGATCAACTTGGAACGACCATAAGGATTAGTGGCTGATAATGAAAAATTTTCTGTAATAGGCACAGTCTCGGGTGTTCCATAAACCGTTGCTGAGGAACTAAAAACTAATTTTTTAACCCCATTACGGGCCATTACTTCCGTCAATACTAACGTACCATAAACATTGTTATGATAATACTCTCCAGGCATTTCGCAAGATTCTCCGACTGCTTTTAGCCCTGCAAAATGAATGACCGCAGCGATGGAATATTGATCAAAAATAGCCTGTAAACCTTTTTCATCTCTGATATCAACTTGATGAAACTTGAGTTCTTTTTGGGTTATTTTCTGAACTCTTGCTAAAGATTCCTGGCTACTGTTGGATAAATTATCAATGACGATAACGTCATAGCCGGCTTCGAGTAATTCTACTCCTGTGTGACTGCCTATAAAACCTGCTCCCCCAGTCACCAATATTGTTTCTTTCATATGCTAATGGCCCAATGTCATTGTTTATATCTATAATTAAGATTAGTTGTTTTTAACAATTTTTTAATCGCCGAATCGTTCGCTAAGTTTTACAAAGTAAAATTATAAGACAATTCGGTCAGGCAAAGATTTAGGATCAAAATTGATACTTTGTTTATCTTTGAGGAATTCAAAAAGCAGATCCCAAATAGGACGGCCAGAAGGCTGATTTTCTGTCGAGGCCCAGCCAGCTACTGAATACAATTTAGTCGCGTCAATCAGAGCTCCGTTTGATCGTCTTAGATGTGAGATTCTTTGTCCCATGTTCGCTTCAGGATCACAAAGATAAGTTATTCCCATAACTCTAACCATATCCCCACCCTGTCTTAAGTAAGGATCGTGATTAAATAAATTATCACATATATCCTCTAATCTGTGCTTAATTTCTAACCCGCTTAATTGACTCACATAGACCTCTGGGTAAGTAATCGCGGTTTGATTAAAAATGTCTTCAACGGTGAGTGACTGTCCGGATAAGACGGCAGTGCCCCAGCGAAAGCCAGGTGAAAAAGCTATTTCCGCGCCTGTCACCGACAACAACGCCTGCAATATCAATTGGTCAAAAGTGCCTTCGAAAGTACCCCGGCGGTACAATAACTGATCAGTCACTGCTAAAGTTTTCGTTAACTTAGTTAAGTATGGTCGACGTACCGATTTAATCAACTGTTCAACGTCTTGGTCTGGAGGGATTAAATCGGAAAATACCGGTAACAAATGATAACGATAATCGACCACTTTGGCTGACTTAACTTTAATATCAAGTACTGCCAAAAATTTACCGTGACTACCCGCATTGGTAACTAAAGTGGTGCCAGAAGGATTTGCGATCTCGATAGGTCGTGGCAACGCGTCATGCGTATGGCCTCCCAGAATGACATCAATCCCGCTTATTCTGGACGCTAACTTAAGATCAACTTCCAAGCCATTGTGGGACAATAACACGATAACATCGGCCCGCTGTTGATCTTTTATGGTTGCAACCAATGTTTGTAGCCGAGTTTCTTCAATACCGAATTGCCAATCAGGCATAAACCGCTTCGGATTGGCTATCGGAGTATAAGGAAACGCTTGACCTATAATAGCGACCCTGGCATTTTTCAAAGATCTAATAGTGTAAGGCTCAAATGGCAGTGGATTTTCTTCTTCCAGTAACCAAGCCTCTTCCTTAACGCTAATATTCTGAGCCAAAAACTGTCCATTGAAATCAGCAAGATTTTTGGCGAAAGATGACTGGCCATAAGTAAACTCCCAATGGCCGGTCATTACATCAACCCCGAGTAGATTACTCGCCTCGACCATATCCTGACCGCGTGTCCAAAGAGCTGTGGCAGAACCTTGCCAACTATCACCACCATCCAATAGCAATGTGTTATCAGAATTAGAACGGTTTCTTAATTGATTTATTAGCGTAGCCAGATGGGCATAACCGCCCATCTTTCCATATCGTCTGGCTGCTGAGGTAAAATTTAGATGAGTAAATGCATGCGCTTCTGTAGTATTTAGCGCAATACCATAATGATTCAACAACGACTGACCTACCAAATGAGGTATCGCATTGCGGTATCGTCCCACCCCAATGTGGGTATCAGGTTCTCTGTAATGAACCGGTAACAGCTGAGCGTGGCTGTCAGTAAAATGAAGCAACGAAACATCACCAAAAGCAACGGGTAAGAGATCAGAATAAGAAGAAAACCGCTTAGAGCAACTTGTTATTCCTGGAAACGGCAGCAACCCCAGAAGAGCTGCTGCACGAAGAAACTCACGCCGGTTCACTCGCTATTATTTTTGCTGTAACCTCAGTTTAAACATCTGGTTCTATTTGTAGCCTGCCACTCAGCCGGCAGGCACTGTTTTAAGTTCCTGTAAAAGTTTTTGCGCATCATTCATTTCTGTAAACGAACCCATTTTTTGTCCAATGTTGATCGCTTTTTCCAATGAGCTAATAGCTTCCTGATTCTGATCAGTAGCTTTATAGGCATGGGCAAGATGATAATGAAACACTGGTATTCTCGGCTCATAATCAACGACTTTTTGGAGCACAGATAAAGCTTTATCAGGTGCGCCTGCTTTCAGACGAGCCCAACCATAAGTATCCAAATAAAATGGCTGTAGCGACGCATTAAATCTTTTGGACAGATCCCTTGCCCGTTCAAAATTCGCCTTATTAGGAAACTTATCCAGCAATAAAGAAGCAAGATTATTAATCCCTACTTCATAGTCTGGATACTTCTCAACAAGGGTTTCATAAAGCGCCAGCTCTTCATCAAACTGGCCGAGTTGATCATGTATCGTGGCTAACTTAATCATTAGCATTGCAGAGTTGGGAATCTGCTCAAGACCTGTTTTAAGAGTTTCTATTGCTGATAGTTGTTGTTTCTGTTTCAAAAAAAGTTGCGATTTTGCATCATAAAATTCGGCAACCTCAGGTTTTTTTGCAATCAACTGGTTAACAATCGTAAGGGCTCCGTCCCATTTTTTTTCGGCCGCTAATAATTTACTTTTAATGATTAATGGATATAAATTATCCGGATTATCCTTAATAAAAGTTTCAAGATAACGATAAGTATCTTGCCGTTTATCGAGCTTTTCATTGCAGTAAGCCAGACCTTCTAAAGCTTTAAACAAGCTTGGTGTATAGTCTAATGCCTGTTGGTATTGAGTCAGTGCCGATTGGCAATCGCCTTGCCCTTTCGATACTTCACCGCCAAGAAACTTAGCGTAACCCGCACCTTCGGGATTTTTTTCAACCTGTGTCACTACGTCCTGTATCCCGCTCCAATTTTTATTTTCCAACCTTATGTCGGCGAGAAGAGCTAACGCTGATGGATTAGCAGGTTTAACTTTGAGATGTTTATTCAATAAAGTTTCTGCTCGTCCATAATCTTTTCGTTTAATCATTTTGGAGACAACTGGCAATACACCATTGTAATTTCCCGGGTTAATTTCTATTGCCTTTCTGAAGTTTTCTTCGGCTAGCCCTGGCGATTTTTGCTTCAGGTAAGCTTTGGCCAGCAGAACATAAGCTTCATCTTCTTCAGGGTAGTCTCTGATTATATTTCTTAGTTCTACGATTCCTTTGTCAACATCCCCGTCTTTTTTAAGAATAATTTTGGACTTTAAAAGCATCGCTTCAAGATTGTTCTTGTCAGCGTCCAGAACCCGCTCAATTTTTTTAAGCGCTTGCTCATAATTTCCATCCTGGGCATCAAATTTAGCCATTATATTTAATGCCGCCTGACCTTCCTTTTGATCTGCATGGTTTTCAATTAATGATTCCAAAGGCTGTTTTGCTTCATCAAATTTTTTCTGTTTAATCAATAACTTAGACAGCATATAATAGAACTGTGGTTTTTCTGGCTCTTGTTTGATATAACTGCGAACAATACTTTCGGCTTTATTGACATCCTGCTCAGTAATGAAGTTGACGAATAATAATTTAGCTTGAATTTTGTCAGGATTGTTAGCAATAACAGACTGCAAATGTTGTTCAGCCTTATCCCGCTGCCCCAAATCTACATAGTATTTGGCTAGCATAAATTGATAATCAATATTTTCAGGATAGTATTCGATAAGCCGTTGGTAATCCTGTATAACTGCCTGAACATCTGGTTGCTTTCCATGAATCTGGATTTTCAATAAATTTAATGTTACTTCTTTCGGCTTAACAGCCAATGCTTTATTAACGACGTCCAAAGCTGAGGTAAAATTGCCCTCATCCAAATAAGTGATGGCTCTAAGCGTTACCCCATCCATATTATCGGGATCTATTGCCAGGGCTTGATCGATCAGAACCAACGCTTCAGATTTTCTTTTCTGTTTGACCAAAACAGCTGCTTTGAGAGCCATCGCATCGGCGTTTTCTGGTGATGTTTTCAACACATCATCCGCTTCACTCGTAGCCAAGTCTAACTGTTTGGACAGCAGGTAAAGCCGGCCCAGTTTAAGGCGTGCTTTTGCATTGGTCGGGTCAATCTTGATTGCCCAACTAAGATTTGCGACCATTGAACGCCAATTACGATCCTGTTCATCAATTAAAGCCAAATGGTAATAAGCATCTACCATTTTATTATCAACTTGAATGGCATTCTTAAATTCGAGCTTAGCTTTTGTTAAATCACCTTCTGCAAATAACCGCTTACCATTTTCGGTATAATCTTTGGCCTTTTCTGCACTATCGCCACAAGCCACAGTAAAAATAGTAAGCGTGAGCAATAAAGTACGTATTAACAGCTTGTTCATTAGTTCATCCTCGAATGGTTTTTTCCTGGTTAGGAAGCGAGTTAAGGGGGACTTTTATGTAGTACAAATTAGCGTTTTTGACTTTTGGGTTGAAATGAGTGCTGGTTGTTAGATGAGCTTGACATTTTTTTCGCCTATTATCAAAACAATTCCATCCTAAAAATTCTGAAAATTTTAAATAAGCGGTTTATTTAAAGGTATCCCTGTAAATAGTTTTTACCAATAACGACAACCGTAAAAATATCAAACCTATAAGATTTATTCATTTAAGCGCATATTATCCGGTATTGTCGTTATTAATCAAATAACCTATCAATTATGGGTACGATTAAAAGTGATGCAAGACTAAATTTTCATCATGCCGCCTTTTGCCTAACATCTTGCCAGTAATTTTCCCATCGTTGATTGATTCTACATAATCGCAAAGCCAACATATAATCTATATTATTGGGTGACCACCAAGCTCCAGGACGCTTAAGCCGAGCTTGAACAATGTAACGGTGAGCGCTTTCAATTTCACCTGAACCGATTGGAAGTCCTTTTTCTATCGCACCTTGATAATCAACTTGATCCAGACGATTTCTCAAGTAGCGGTAAGCCCTACGAACCGGCGCTTTCTCATCATCCGTTTCGGATGGTTCAAGAAACGGCAATAGGGTTTCAAGAACAAGGCTGGCCTGATTGATTTTCAAACGTTGTTTTTGTTCATCTAACCATAATGCCGAGTCACCTGTACAGCTAGGTGCCGCTTCTGCCAAGTATTCACAAAGATGCATTAAGTCGATTAAATAGGTTCCATTTTCGCCAAATTGTTCATCCACTTGGCGCTTGATCCAGGATGCGCCATCGCCTACCGAATGCACGTGTGTTTGTTGGCCAAAGTTTACATTCATCGCGCAATCAAATAACTGGCGACCTGTTTCTTCAATACCCCCAGAAAAGTTTCCTCCATAATGCAGCGTCCGACTGCCACATTCATGGGCAATACAAAGTCGCAGTTCTTGCCAGCCCAGTGTTTTTTCTTTTCGCTTATCTTTTGCTTCAGGATCAATGGTCACCACAGGAACCATGCCTCCATCTGTCTCTGCAATGACGTGTTTTGTACCTGAGGTATCTGGCCAGTCACTGACAAGGTCTGTTTGTTCAAATATCGCTTTGCCATGATGCTCTGTGATGAACCTAATACTACTCACCGGTACCTCTATTCCATAATGTTCTTGGAGTTTAGCGTTGACTTGGCCAAATGGCTGGTCTGCTCCAAAATCTGTGATGGCCCGTTGTAAAGGCGTCGAGGTACTTCGGCAGGTCACATTCGCTTGATCTGAAAAAGTACGAACGATATGGGTTGACTCACGAAAGAGGGTTTCTTCAATTTCGATAATATCAAAGGTACTATGCCACCACAGTTTTTTTTCCTGCAATACGTAATTCGGGTTGTTCTTTCAATTCAGCTTCATTGCGCTTATTTTTACTTTCTGCCCACTCGGAAAGTGCTGCGTGACCTATTTTTCGAACCTCTTCAATGACGCGTTGCTCCGCTGCATCCGCTTTCTCAATCGTTTCATCGTCATCTTCTACGATAGCCATTAATGCCTCAACACGATGGCGTAGTATGGGATGTTCATTTAGAAGTTCGAGTAGCTTTATATCTTTTTCGGGGATGGTTTTGTTCATGTATATTTTCTTTTATATTTCAACTCTATAAAATACAATCTTAACATGTTGCATCACTTTTAATCACACCCATCAATTATTCTTACCAACAAAAGACAGACCTTTTATGCCTACAGAGGTTTCACCCTATGCGAAAAAACATTTTCAGCAACCAGATAAATCAGAATCACTTGTCTGGCAGGCATTTGATGAAGTATCAAAATGATTTAATTAAATTTTTAAGTGGCCTGAACAGACCAAGACTAACGACTCATTCTACTTGCCAGAGTAACAATAAGACCGCCATATTTGGCAGAAAAGGGTATCCAGCGATACAGATGGCAAGCTGAAATTCATCCATGAAGCCTGGATTCCGGCAGTCCCTGCCGGAATGACAATCTTGAAAAAAATAAATTTTGTCATCGGGCAAAGTAAAACCAAGCAAAAGCGGTTTAAATTTTGACTACTACCAGTTAATCCCTAAAGAGCGAGGATTCAAAAATATACGAATGTTTGAGTTTTTTTGAATTATAGATTTATATTTAGCAACCCTATGCTGTAAAAACCTTCCTTGTCCCAAAACCATGCCTCGCTTAAAGCAATGCTTATCAACAGACTATTATTGGAACAACGCTTAATCCAGCCCTGCTTTTAACAACGGCGTATTGTTAACTTTGGCAACCCATTTTTTAATGCGTTTAGCATCTACGATAGGCGTTCTTTTACCATGGGAGTCTAGCATCACCATAACAATTTGGTGACCGTCTACCTCGGTTAACATAACCAAACAACGGCCTGCTTCGCGTATAAAACCAGTCTTACTTAAACTGATATCCCAACGACCGTGGCGAACCAATAAATTGGTGTTGACGTATTGTAACTTGTAGCGAAGGTTTTTGATTTTTGCCACAAAACGAGGTGTGGTGGTAAATTCTTGGATAAGTGGATAACTGGATGCAGCCAGTACCATCTTCACTAAATCAGAAGCTGTAGAAACATTTTTTTTTGATAACCCGGTCGGCTCAACAAAACGAGTATTAGCCATACCCAGTTTTTTGGCTTTATTATTCATTGCTTTTACGAAAGCTTTTAGCCCGCCTGGATAGTTTCGGCCAAGAGCAGAAGCGGCGCGATTTTCCGAAGACATCAAAGCCAGGAGCAACAAATCGCGCCGACTTAATCGTGAGTTAAAACGAATTCTCGAACGAGTATTCTTTAATCGATCACGATCTGCCCGTGTCACCTTAATCATATTATGTAGCGGCAGGTGTGCGTCTAATACCACCATCGCTGTCATCAATTTACTGACTGAGGCAATAGGCACGACCACCTCTGGCTTTTTTAAATGCAGCGGTGTTCCACTGGTCACATCAATAACAGCGGCCTTTACGGATGCCAACCTTATGTCAGGCAAACCTAACTTGCCGGTATCCACATCAAAAGGCGAAATTGCCTGAGCACATTGGCAAATGACCAATAGCGCACTGGCTAGAATTAAACGAAAGCTATTCGTGTACACAGAAAAAACCCAATTTAATGACATAGTTAATTTTTTGTTGTTAGCGATTCTTCGAATCAATAATCAAGACCTTTTCAAAGTGTAGAAGAAGATCCGAAGGTCACTAGGGCTTTTACTGATGAATTTGTTAACTTTCGCTCATTCTTGAAAAAAATCAGAACAGCTCAGACAGGTATCAATAGTAGATTAATAGAAAATTGCTTTGGTATGAGCCTCAATGTGACCTTCGTCCGTTTTTAGCAAGATAATTGTTTTAAAAATTAGTCGTCTCTTCAATAATGCCCATTCTCTATCTATACTTTGAAATTATTTCTAGTCCTATGATGCCGTTTGAAAACTACTCGCTTACTTGAAGGCATTAAAAGATTTCAAATGTGACTTTATATAAGAAAAACCATGCACATCAGGAGAAATATCATCATGTCAGCGGTCTCTTCACGAACAATTAATCGTTACGTCATTTTTTACTTGAGTGACCAATAAAGGCAGCTCCTTACTTCGAAATATGCCTATTTATCTAAACAGAACTTTGAATGTGGTCAAAAAAAATTAACATGTTCATCAAAACAGCTATAAAACCTAAAAAAGGCAGGCTTTCGCGGGATACTAAAGCGCCTATGATGGAAACATTAGAGTCAAGGGTTTTATTATCTGCCGATAGTTTAAGTTCTTTATCTTTGCCCATCAGTGAGTTTGATGAGACAAGCCACGTTCAGATCGTCGAAACATGGCAGGATAGCGATGAAACCAAATCACTGACTGACGCTAAAAAGGCATCTGAAAACAGACAAGAAATTGTCTTTATTGCGCCGGGTGTGGATGATTACCAAAGTCTAATCGATGATGTAACCGGTCAGCAAAGTCAGGACCGGCAGTTTTCAATTCACCTGCTCGATAGCAACAGTTCTGTCATTGAACAAATCAGTGAGGTCTTGGCAGGTCGTAGTTCGTTAGATGCTATCCACATCGTATCGCATGGTCAGTCAGGGGAACTTGCTCTAGGTTCAGACAGCTTAAACTTAGAGACGGTTGATCACTATCAATTGGCCTTCTCAGACTGGCAAAAGGTACTAAAAACAGATGCTGATCTATTGTTATACGGCTGTGATTTAGCAAGTACCTCCGACGGTCAGGCATTAGTCCATAGACTTTCACAGCTAACCGGAGCAGATGTCACGGCCAGCAATGACATCACCGGATCAGCTCAACTAGGTGGTGATTGGGAATTAGAATTTAATACGGGCTCCATCGAAACCTCTATCGCATTCAGTAAAACCTTGCAGCAAAGCTGGGGTAAATCGCTAGCAAATAGTTGGCATGACCCAAGTACCGGCGCTGTGTTATCCGGACCAGACAACAGTGCAAACCTTTATGTTGGCAGTACAGGTAATGACAGCGGAATTAGTGGGGGCGACGGGCAAGATGTATTATTTGGTGACGATGGAAACGATCATCTGGGGGGCGATAATGATGAAGACTGGCTTTTTGGTCAAGCAGGCGATGATCATCTTGATGGCGACAACCACGATGATTTACTGTTTGGTGGATTAGGAGATGACCAATTACATGGTAAAAATGACAATGACATCTTGATTGGCGGCGGTGGTTCTGACATTTTCTCAGGAGATAATGGGAATGACTTGTTCTTGTTCACAGGGGCGCAAAATGGCGATGTGTATACGGTTAACGGAGGCAGCGACAATGACACACTTGATCTCTCTGAATTTGGCGCTGGTACTATTACACAAGTTAACAGTTCTACGATTGAGGTCAACTTAGGCAGTGGTAACACCTTCACTATCAATCACAGCAACATCGAAACAATCATCACCGCTGACGATACCGGTGTCAATCATGCTAATACTGCCGATGCTGGTGCAGATCAAACCGTTGCTATCAATACACTGGTCACACTTGATGCAACCGGCAGCTCAGACCTGGATAGTGATCCATTAACCTACCAATGGCAACAAATCAGTGGAACCTGGGTAACACTTAGTAATACCACTAGTGCAACCCCGACTTTTACAGCGCCCTCTAGCAGCGAAACACTCGAATTTGCGGTAGTGGTTTCAGATGGCCAGACTGCAAACGTTGATTTTGTGCAAATCAATGTGTCAGCTTTAGTCGTTACAACAAACGCGGATGTGATCAACGGCACAACAACAACCATTGCAAATTTAGTCAGTAATCCGGGAATTGACGGCATTTCACTGCGTGAAGCAATCACAGCGATCAATAACGATCCCGGCGCAATGAATCCCGAACGCATTTTCTTTAACATTGGCGGAGGCGGTCAACAAACCATTAACGTTACCACAAGCCAGCTACCTGAATTAACCAAGCCAGTTATCATTGATGCCACGACTCAACCAGGCTATGCTGGTAAACCGCTGATTGAATTAGACGGCAGCGCAGCAGGCGCAGCTGCAGACGGCTTTAACATTTCAGCAGGCGATTCTACCATTCGTGGTTTCGTCATCAATCAATTCAGTGATGACGGTATAGAACTCAATGGCGGCAGCTCAAATACCATCGAAGCTAACTATATTGGTACCGATAAGGACGGTACTTCCGCAAGCGCCAACATTGGGCCTGGTATAGATATCAGCAGCTCCTCAGCTAACTCGATTTTAGATAATGTAGTGTCGGGTAATGCTTCTGAAGGAATAGAAATTCAAGGAAGCAGTTCTGACAATAATACACTCTTTGGAAATCTGATTGGCACCGATTTCACTGGTAGTAGTGCCATTGGTAATTTATTGTCCGGTATTTATATTTCTCAGGGAGATCAAAATATTATCGGAGGCACAGGGAGTGACGAAGGCAATACCATAGCTCATAATGGTTCATCCTCTTTTTACACTGGTATCAGGCTTTGGTCCGGCACTGGCAATACTATTCGTGGCAACTCTATTCATTCTAATAACGGCATTGGGATTGAACTCGGTATCGATGGAACCACTCCCAACGATAATCTCGATGCCGACGGCGGCACTAATAATTTACAAAATTACCCCGTAATAACCAGTGTTTCCGTGAACGGAGGAGACACTACTATAGATGGGACACTAAATAGTGTCGCCAACACCATTTTTAATATTGATTTGTTTAGTAGCTCCTCAGCGGATTCATCAGGAAACGGCGAAGGTGAAATTTACTTAGGTTCTACCACCGTCACTACAAATAGTGACGGCGATGGGACATTCAACACCACAGTAGCAACGGCTTTGAGCGCTGGCGGTATAGTCTCAGCAACGACCACCGATCCTTCAGGTAATACGTCAGAATTTAGCGGTAATTTTACAGTCGTTTCAGTAAACCAGTTCCCAACCGTTGCCAATGCAATACCTGATCAAAATGCTACTGAAGACACATCGTTTACTTTTCAGTTTCCAACAAATACATTTGCTGATGGAAACGGCGATACACTGACCTATACCTCGAACGCTTCCGGTTGGCTCAGTTTTGATGCGCTCAACCGAACTTTTTCCGGCACGCCACTCAATGCCGATGTAGGAACCACCACGATCACCGTCACTGCCGATGACAGCAATGGCGGCATCATTTCCGATTCGTTTAATATCGTTATTGACAATAGCAACGATGATCCTAACGTGGCGTATTCTATCCCTAACCAATCAGCCACTGAGGATACTGCATTTAGCTTTCAGTTCGCTGCCAATACGTTTAACGATGTCGATGGCGATACACTGACCTATACCTCGGACGCTTCCGGGTGGCTCAGTTTTGATGCGCTCAACCGTACTTTTTCCGGCACACCACTCAATGGCGATGTGGGAACCACCACGGTCACCGTCACTGCCGATGACAGCAATGGCGGCATCATTTCCGATTCGTTTAATATCGTTATTGACAATAGCAACGATGATCCTACCGTGGCGAATTTTATCCCTAACCAATCAGCCACTGAGGATGCTGCATTTAGTTTTCAGTTTGCCGCCAATACGTTTAACGATGTCGATGGTGATACACTAACCTATACCTCGGACGCTTCCGGTTGGCTCAGTTTTGATGCCGCCACTCGCACTTTTTCTGGTGTGCCCTTAAATGCTGATGTGGGAACCACGACTGTAACCGTCACTGCCGATGACAGCAATACCGGCATCATTTCAGATTCGTTTGACATTGTTATTGGTAATAGCAACGATGATCCTACCGTGGCGAATTCCATTCCCAACCAAACTGCCACTGAGGATACTGCATTTAGCTTTCAATTCGTCGCCAATACGTTTAACGATATCGATGGCGATTCGCTGACCTATACCTCAGACGCCGCTGGCTGGCTCAGTTTTGATGCCGTCAACCGAACTTTTTCCGGCACGCCACTCAATGCCGATGTAGGAACCACCACGGTAACCGTGACTGCCGATGACAGCAATACCGGCATCATTTCAGATTCATTTGATATCGTTATCGGCAATAGCAATGATGATCCAACGGTCAGCAATTCTATCGCACACCAATCTGCGACAGAAGACAATTTTTTTAGCTTTACCTTTGACAATAATGTTTTTAATGATATCGATGTTGGCGATATCCTGACCTATAGTGCTCCAGGTCTGCCCGGTTGGTTGAATTTCGACCCGTCCACACGCACTTTTTCCGGCACACCGACCAATGACGATGTAGGAACCACAACCATAACACTCACTGCTGATGACGGTAACAGCGGTATTATTTCCGACACGTTCAATATTGTTGTTGATAATAGCAACGATGATCCGACCGTTATGAGTCCTATCCCCGACCAAACAGCCACGGAAGATACGCCGTTTAATTTTCAGTTCCCAGTCAATACTTTTAACGACATCGATGTTGGCGATATCCTTACTTACAGCTCTGATGCCTCCGGTTGGCTCAGCTTTGATGCCGCCACCCGCACTTTTTCTGGCACACCACTCAATGCCGATGTGGGAACCATCACAGTGACCGTGACTGCAGATGACAGCAAAACCGGAATTATTACTGACTCGTTTGATATTGTTATTGCCAATAGCAACGATAATCCAACCGTGGCTAACCTTGTCACTGACCAAACAGCCGCCGCGGATACTGCGTTTAGCTTTACCTTCAACGCAAATGTTTTCAATGATATAGATGGTGATACTCTAACCTATTCTACATCGGGACTGCCGGCTTGGTTGAATTTCAATGCCACCACACGAACTTTTTCCGGTACTCCGACCAATACCGATGTCGGAGCCAACACCATAACATTGCGTGCTACAGATAGCAGCAGCGTGTTTGCAGATACTCAATTTACCGTTACTGTAACAACAGACCAACTTGATCTGTCCATCAATGACCAACAATTTTCAATTGGTGAGGATGCACAAAATAATGAATCACTTGGTACCATTCAGGTCGAGAATACCAACCAGGATTCGAACCTTAGTTTTGCCATCATTTCAGGCAACAGCAATACAGCTTTTTCCATTAATCCAACCACCGGTGAAATAAACCTGGCTAATGCGAATGCTTTGAATTACGAGGCTCAGTCACAATATACATTGGCTGTCCAACTGAGCAATGATACATTGCCAGCTTTTCAAACAACGGCCGTAATTACTATTGACATCATTCCAAATGAAAACGAATTAAGCATTACATCGACAGCAACGCCAGAAACTCAAGAAAATACCAGAGCAGTTATTACCGTTCTTTTAGCAAGCGATGATAATCAAGTACTTACTCCGACATTTGCCATTAGCGGCGGTGCAGATGCCGATAAGTTCCTTATCGACCGTGAGCAAGGCACATTGAGTTTTATCAACGCGCCCAACTTTGAGAATCCTTCAGACGCTAATTCTGACAACATTTATCAACTCGAGCTCACCGTCACTGATCAACGCGGGGCTTCCATTTCACAACCAATATCAGTCACTGTGGTTAATGTAAATGAATCACCACAATTATCGGATGATAAATTTGCTATTGCTGATACGAACCTCGGAGAAACAATCATAGGAAAGCTGACAGCCCAAGACCCTGATGCCAACCAACAGTTCACTTATAGCATCAGCGACAGCGAAACTGCTCGACTTTTTGCGATAGATAACCAAGGGCAGTTATCGATTGTTGATGCAAACAAGCTGAAAGAAACCGAGCAAGAGTTTTTTGAGTTGGACATAACTGTACTGGATCAGGACGGTCTCGCAGCAACATCAAAAGTAACAATCCAAATCATTCAGGATAGACCAAATAAGCCCATTCCACCTTCGGTTAGTATTAGTACATTAGGCAATGTGCCGGATTCGGGAGCACCTGATAATTCAACTCACGCGAAGGAAGACAGTTCTTCGCAACAGGATGAAAATACTGAGACGGATACCACATCATCGGAGAGTGCTGCAAAACCTTTTATACAACCGGTTTTGGCCACGCTGAGCAGTAGCCCCTTCGGCAACAATAGTTTCCAAATAACATCTATTGGCACTAGCCAACAATCTACTAGTAATTCATCAAATGGAAATATCAACCAAAGAAGTGAGCAGATAACACTCCCGGTTAAATCCCTGAACAAAAGCCAGCCCAAGGTTAACATGTCGTTTCGCCCTCATCACTCAGTTGTCTCCATTATCAACTCTGACAGTTTTGTCCGACAATTAGATGAAATGAAACAGGACATTCAGGATTACAGTCATCTGGAACAACAAATTATCGGTTCCAGTCTCATCGTTTCGTCCGGGATTTCAGTGGGCTATGTCATTTGGTTAGTCCGTGGTGGTGTATTACTCAGCAGCATACTGTCTTCTTTACCCGCATGGCGCATGATAGACCCTCTCCCTGTTATCGGTCAATTTGATGATAATCAGTTCGATGAAGATAGCGATGACTCGCTTGAATCACTGATCCAACAAGGTTCTGACCAAATCGAAAAACAACAACAAACCGAACATTCAGACACACCACAATCCAGTGATTCAAAGCAGGAGCATAGCTCATGATGAAAGGACTCAGCGCAAAATTTCATATCGCACTCGGTCAATCGTTTATCGTCGTCAGTATATTATTGGTGGCTCTTTATTTTGAGCTGGTGCCCGATCGCAATAGCGCGATACGTGAAGGTCGCTCAAACTTAATCGAGACCATAGCCATGAGTGGGTCGATCTTTATAAATCAAGATCGTCTAAACGATTTTCAAGCTATTCTAAGCATGATAGTAAAGCGCAACGATGATATTCTATCTGCCGGTATTCGCTCAACAGGCGGAAAAGTTTTACTCTCAATCGGCGATCACAAAGCTAACTGGCAAGAGTTGCAAGGTCATTATTCCACTGATACTCAATTACAAGTCCCAATTTGGAAGAATAACAAACCCTGGGGCTATACAGAAATACGCTGTAAGCCAATTGTTCAGGCAGGTTGGCAAGGCGAATTATTTTCTCCCCGTGTGCAATTAATATTATTTGCGGCCTTTTGCGCATTCTTTAGTTTCTATGCCTATTTGTCAAGAATGTTAAGGCACCTGGATCCATCCAACGCAGTACCAAGCCGAGTTAGAACTGCGTTAGACACTCTAACTGAAGGTTTATTGGTGGTCGATCGGAATCAATACATAGTGTTAGCTAATGAAGCTTTTTCTAATATTGTCACGACTCATTCAGAACAATTGATCGGGCATTCAATCAACGCTTTTAAATGGCATACCGACCAAAACACCACCTTAACCGAAGAAGAATTACCTTGGCATGACTCTATTAAACAAGGCGTCCAACAAAAACATTCAACGCTTAGTTTAACGATCAATAACATTCGCAAAACCTTCTTAGTGAATTGTTCACCGGTGTTGGGCGCCAACCAAAAAGCAGGCGGCGTGTTAATCAGCTTTCAAGAAATTACGGCGCTGGAACAAAAGAAAGCTGAGCTTAAGAAATCCAAGGAAGAAGCGGAGCTAGCCAACCGAACGAAAAGCGAATTTCTGGCCAACATGAGCCACGAAATACGAACCCCGATGAATTCAATTCTCGGTTTTACCGAAATTCTAAAACGTGGCTATAACAAGAATTCGCAAGACGGGAAAAAACACTTACAGACTATTCACACTAGTGGTAAATATCTTTTAGATCTCATCAACGACATACTTGATCTTTCCAAAGTCGAAGCAGGTCAACTCAATTGTGAACAAGTCAGTTTTTCTCCACACATTATCGTTAATGAAGTGATCCAGGTCATGGGTGTAAAAGCGCAGGAAAAAGGAATTACTTTAACATTTGAACTGGACGGAGAGATCCCTGAAAAAATTCGTAGCGACCCTTCCCGCCTGAGGCAAATCATCACCAACCTGGTAGGCAATGCAATTAAATTTACTGCTGCCGGCGGCGTAAAAATTGTTGTTAAGATGATTGCAGACGATCCCGAACCGCTGATGTCGTTTAGTATTATCGATACCGGTATCGGCATCCCCCAACAAAAAATACAATCCATCTTCGATCCGTTTGTGCAAGCTGATAGCTCTGTGACTAGAGAGTTCGGTGGAACCGGCCTCGGTTTGGCGATTAGTCAAAAATTTGTCCAGGCATTAGGGGGCGGAATAACTGTAACCAGTGATATTGAGCAAGGTAGTAATTTTACCTTTACCATCCGCACGGGATCGCTGGAAGGCATTAGTATGCTGGCACCGGAACATATTCATAACGAATTAACCTACCCAGAAGAAAACAACCAAATTGACTGGAGCTTCCCTCCGAATACTACGGTATTAGTGGTTGACGACGGCATTGAAAATCAACAGTTAGTAAAATTGGTACTCGAAGAAGCGGACATCAAGGTTGAAACAGCAAACAACGGTCAAGAGGGTCTTGATAAAGTTGTGAGTGGGGATTATTCGTTAATCCTCATGGACATACAGATGCCGGTTATGGATGGCCTGACCTCGGTAAAGGCCATGCGCGAACAGGGGCTTGATCTGCCGGTACTGGCTCTTACTGCACATGCCATGATGGGCCATGAAGAAGAAAGCTTGGCTGCCGGTTACTCAGGATACTTAACCAAACCCATAGATTTCGATGTACTATTGCAAACTTTGGCGCAATGGTTGGGGGGTAAACAATTACAGCAACCTGCCAAACCATCCAATAATTCGGCACCAGTACAACGAGCTAAAGACAAGGCAAACATAGAAAAAATCTCACCAACTAAAATTGATCCAGAACAAAGCCATAGCGAACAAACTAATAGTTCATTCCCTCCCAATACTTCTATATTAGTGGTTGACGATGGGATCGAGAATCAGCAGCTAGTGAAATTAGTGCTGGAAGAAGCTGGTTTACAGGTGGAAACTGCCAACAACGGACAAGAAGGTCTCGATAAAGCTGTTAGCGGCAAGTATGCGTTAATTCTAATGGATATTCAGATGCCGGTCATGGATGGATTAACCTCAGTCAAAGCGATGCGCGAACAAGGTTTAGAGTTGCCTGTTCTTGCTCTGACAGCTCATGACATGTTGGGTCATGAAGAAGAAAGCTTAACCGCTGGCTATTCAGGGTTCTTAACCAAACCGATTGATTTTGATATCCTGCTGGAATCTTTGACGAAGTGGCTGGGCGATAATGCAATGCCGGAACCCGTCGAATCCGCTGAGTCAACAATAGTAATGCAGCAACCTGAAGATACGGCAAGAATCGAAAAAGCTTCGAACGCCGACAAGACTGTTACACCCATTACATCAAGATTACCCAATCATAATCCTCACTTTAGGGAAATTATTGAATTATTTATTGAGCAATTAAAAGGTGAAATGGAAGCTATTCATACGTTTTACGAACAAGGGAATTATGATGGTTTATCGAAAAGAATACACTGGTTAAAAGGTACTGCCGGATCAGTCGGCTTCGATGCGTTTACCGAGCCAGCAGAAAAACTACAACAAATGCTCAAGCGGCACGAATACGACGGTGTTAAAGAAATTATCCAAGAATTGGCCACCCTCTCCACGCGGGTAACTGTTAATGACGAAAAATCTCCAAAAAAAGCATCTGATACGCCAGAGACACCTCAACCCACTGCTAAAGAAATTTCTGAAGACCTCGCTTTACCAGCTCAACTAATTTCCAGATTATCACCCAATCCTAAATTTGACAATATCATTAGAGATTTCCGCAAACGACTTTGTTCTGAGTTAGATGTTATGAATGTCGCTTGGTTTAAACAAGATTATGCCGAGTTGACAAGACTCGCCCATTGGATAAAAGGGACTGGAGGTACCGTAGGATTTGATCAGATCACTGAACAAGCGAGACATTTAGAGATGTTTGCCCTGCTGCAAGACGACAAACAAATCGAACAACGATTACGCAATCTTTACCAAATGGCGACTCGTATCACCATTCCTTCAGACAACCAAACATTACAGGATATAGCTGAAACTTAATTCAAATAGGCAATGCTTTTGTACTATTCTTAAAGTAGGTAACAAATTTTAGCGACAAAACGGTTCGTTTGTTAGCTTTTAAAATTAATCGCTTAAACTCTATGAGATTCGAAAAAAACAGCTCCAACAACAAGGCTCTAGTATCTTCATCAATTATGAAAGAAGAAACCGAAGAAGGCACGAGCTCATCAAAAAGTAATTCTGGAAGTAGCTTTTGGGCGAATGCAAAAATTATGATGATCGATGACGACTCGATCATTATGGAAGTCACCAAAACTTTTCTACAGGAAGCGGGCTATCAGCAAATCATCACGACAACAGACTCTGCTAACGCTATGTCGTTGATTGAAAAGGAATGGCCAGATATCATTCTGCTAGATTTAATGATGCCAGAAGTCAGTGGCTTTGATATTCTGGCAGCGATACGTGCACACAGCAAGTTGAAGCATAAACCAGTCATCATACTGACCTCTTCGACCGACGCGCCAACCAAACTTAGGGCATTGGAACTTGAGGCCACCGATTTTCTAGCGAAGCCGGTTGATCCCAGTGAACTTGCTTTAAGAGTACGAAATACGCTATCTGCCAAAGCCTATCAAGACAGATTAGCTCATATAGATCCATTAACCGGTTTGTATAACCGACAGACATTCCTTGAACATATCGAATGGTCGATGCGCAGCTCTTTGGTTAACCAAAAGAAATGCGCCATTTTACAAATCAATTTAGATCGCTTTAAAACGATTAATGATGCCTTAGGACCGAGTATCGGAGATCAACTGCTACAATCTGTGGCCAAAAAAATTGAACAACACATCCGACGTGGAGATATAACTGAACGAACTGAAAGCAATACGAGTAATAATACCGTATGCAGAATGAGCGGTGATCAGTTTTCAGTATTGCTATATGAAATGGAAGATGCCAAAGATTCAGCGATGATTGCTCAACGCATCAAAACTGCCATGGAAGAGCCTTTTATCATCGAAAACAATGAGTTATTCATAGCAGCCAGCATTGGTATAGCCATTTTCCCTGAGGATGGTAAAGATCTAAATACGCTACTGCAACACGCTGAAGTGGCTGTTTCTCATGCTAAACAGCAAGGCGGCAACAGTTACCAGTTCTACTCAAGAAGGCTTAATGCACGCTCTGAAGAACATTTGCTACTGGCAAACCAGCTTCGCAAGGCAATTGACCGTGACGAACTTAGGCTGGTTTTTCAACCTAAGTTAGATGTCCATACCAATGATTTTTTAGGTGTTGAATCGTTGATGCGCTGGGATCATCCGGTCAAAGGAACCATATCTCCTGGTATCTTTATACCCATTGCAGAACAAATTGGAATCATCGCGACAATTGATGAATGGGCATTAAATAAAGCCTGTGAACACACCAAGAAATGGCATAATTCAGGATTGACAACGCTTTCAGTGTCAGTCAATGTTACCAGTCAAAGTTTTCAACAAAAAAATATGGCTCAAGTGGTACAAAATGCTCTTGATCTAAGTGGCCTGGGTCCTGAGTTTCTTATCCTGGAATTAACTGAAAGTATTGTCATCGAAAACGCGCAGAGAAACGTAGAGGCCTTATATGCTATTAAAGATATGGGCGTTAAAATTTCGGTTGATGATTTTGGAACCGGCTACTCATCCCTAAGCTATCTCAGTCGTTTTCCACTGGATGAGCTAAAAATCGATCGTTCTTTTATCCATGAGCTGACTGAAAACCAGAGTAATCTGGCCATTGTTAAAGCAATCATAGCCATGGCTCATAGTCTGGGATTAAGTGTCGTTGCAGAAGGAGTAGAGAAAAAACAACAATTATTTATGCTTAAAAGTTTGGCTTGTGATGAATACCAAGGTTATTTAATTAGCAAGCCAGTTCCTGCAGAAGATATCTATCCATTGGTATCTGCAAACGACTTGTTTATAGATTCCGATGTAGATTTCGAAATTTAAGCACAGATAAAAACATAAATGAATAAGTTAAAGAATCGCCTAAAAAGACAAACAACCTACTCAGCCATTAAATGCACTCACTCAAGTTAATCTAGTCATTACTTTAGTGACTTACCATATTGTTGGAGCATTTCAGTTGATTGCTTTTTCTCTGCCGGCGCCAGCTTTTTATACCCTCGACCATAGCCCCATCCGTATCCCCATCGATACCATGTTGGGAAAAAAGCCGAACCACCTAACCTAACGGCAAAATACATTGTATTAGATAGCACTGGATTACCCGTTTTATTTGTCAGACATTGCTTAAACTTTAAATCAGCCGTTCTTTTTTCCTTTCGCGTTCCTCCCTGCCAATACGCTTTGTCATGCGCCACACAGCAAGCAAGCCACAAATCTCTTTTTAAAATAGTTCCATCAGGCGACAAGCTGCAACCATCACTGGTGAAAGGTTTAATATCACCTGCTTTTGCACTAGCAGCGACGATCATCAACAAACAAGTCACCCAATATAGCTTTTTTTTCATTGTTTATGCTCCATTACTTGCGTAAAACCCTTAGGAGCGAGGATTTATTAATATCCGCATCTTGACTTGTCTTTTTGTCCGTCTTCCACGTTGTAGAAACAGTTGCGTAGTATGCTATGCGCCTGTTTCTACGCCTTGAATACGAACAAAAATCCTGCGCCAAACTTCCGGATATTATTATATCCTCGCTCCTAAGCACCATTTGTTCTGGATGAACTGGATCAGGACAGGAAAAAAGATTATACCTATTTAAAAATTAGCCTGATTGTCTACCGAAAACTGGGTGAATAACCCTGTATTGACATAAATTGACTGACTCAAAACTATCATAAGCAGTCCTAGAAAAAAAGTCATAACGCTCCCGCAGAGCGGGAGGCTTGACGGCTGTGAGCAGCCCCAAGGGCTGCCAATGTTAAGGTTTGGTGGACTCTTAAAGGTTAGTGGTTAAAATTCACCGTCTTCATCTGAGCCCTTACCATCTAATTGTTCTTGGTTTCGAATGTAGTGTTTGATCTGACCTTCTTCAAAACCAACTGTAGAAACTGCATAGCCTCTTGCCCATAACGCTTCCCCATTAAAATTCCGTTTCCGTCCACTAAATTGACGCGCAACGGCTATCGCACTTTTACCTTTCAAGTAACCTACTATCTCCGACACCGCATATTTCGGCGGTATTTCTATGAGCATATGAACATGATCCTGTACCATATGACCCTCAGCGATCCGGCAATGCCTTTGACCTGCCAATTCGTGAAAGATTGGCCCTAAATAATTCCTAATCTTTCCATACAACTTTTTCCTTCGACACTTGGGTATAAAAACCAAGTGGTATTTGCAGTCCCATTTTGAATGACTTAAGCTCTGATATGACATGGGTTTGTTTCCTCTTTTGTGGGCCGCCAAGCCACGAGGAAGCATTCCACATGTCATCAATTCAATCAAAACTAAATCGGACGGCCAAGCCTTGAGAGTCTCACTAGTCAAACTAGTGGTTTACCTGTCAACGAATTAAAACGATATTGCCCCATTTGGTTTTTGGCTGTTATTAATGATAAATCTTTGAACTAGGGAGTCCAGTATGGAAACCCTGACAATAGGTAACCCCAACTTGCTGCAATCGTGTCAGTATCTGATCATCCTCAACAAATTCAGCAATGGTTTTCATACCCAAATTTTCACATAGGTTATGGAGCGATTCAATCAAGGCATTATCAGCCTTGTTGTGAAGCATGTTTTTGACGAACTCTCCGTCAATTTTTACATATTCAAAATGTAATTCACGCAGATATAGGAAGGAATTATAACCACTACCAAAATCATCTAAAGCAAAGGCAAAGCCTTGATCTCTAAGTTCCCCCAGAAAATATTTCATGCTGGTCAAGTCATTGACCACCTCTCTTTCTGTCATTTCGAAAACAATACATCGTGGTGGAATTCCTTTTTCCATACAAAGAGTTGAAGCATAGTGCAATATGCCACAATTTTGAATTGAAGTAGGTGATAAATTGATGAACATTAGGGGATAATCTTTTGATTCGCTAGCAACATTCAACATTGTATTCGTTACATTGTGAATCATGTGCTTATCAAGACTGGTAATGACATTTGATTGCTCAACGGCATCTATAAATATTTGAGCCGGAATGATTTCTCCATTTTCTCGAACCAGTCTTGCCAATGCCTCATAGGCATAAACAGACTGTCCTGTTGTTGAAACTATGGGTTGAAAATAGGGAATAATCCGCTTTTCTTCGATGGCGCGCGTCACTTCCTGGGATAGTCCAAAAAGTCGCCTGGAGTTTCTTGCTGCACTGATACTGGAGTTATAATCGCAAACAGTATTTCGGCCATCAGCTTTTGCCTGATATAAAGCAATATCAACGTTCGACAATAGCTCAGTTATTGATGTCGAATGAGCTGGGTAAGCAACCAATCCAATTGAGGCTGTGATAAGGAAATCATGTTTATCAGAAAACTGATGTTCCTCAATCGCTTTTTTTAATTCCTCAGCCACATGATGGGCACCTGTTGAATTTGTTTCTGGAAGAACAATAGCAAACTCGTCGCCACCAAGGCGAGTGGCTAGGTCGTCACCTCTAATTTTCTTAGTTATAATCCCGGCGATATCCTTCAGAACAGTATCACCGCATAAATGACCATATGAATCATTGATTCCCTTGAAATTATCTAAGTCAAGCATCAGTACACAAAGCTCATGATTATGCCGCTTGGAGCGTTCCAATTCCTTCTCAAGGAAGCTATTGAAATGGCGACGATTGTATAATCCTGTAAGTGGGTCTTGATTTGCACGATAATCAAGCTCAGTTAAAGTTCGCTTAAGCGTCCTACTGGAACCAATCACCATCACCAAGACAGACAAAATTGATTTGATGATCGATTCTTCATCAACACCTAATGGAGTTGACGAAAAGTATCCCATTTCAAACAGGCCGCCGAGGTTATCCTGTTTCTTATTGACATCTAAAGTCACCGAATGCATTTGGTTAATGTCAATATTATCTAAATTCTTATCGAGGACTTGAAATTCTTTAATGGTTAGTTCCCTGGCATTATTTAACCCTGATGCCAGATGTGCTGAAAATTCTTTTTTAGCACTGCTCATCGCTTCAGTGGTCAATGCACCCATGTAATAGAGATATAGATCGATCCCATCATGGGTATCAAAAGCAATACTGAAAAAATTAAACTCAAATATATTGTGAAATTTACGCAAAATTGATTGAACAAATTGCTCCCAATTCTCTATTTTTTCATGAGATAGAATAATGCCTTGAAGAACGAGGCCTTGCTGCTCGTATAACTCACGGTCAATCATTGCCTTATGTAATTCTCTGACCAAATAGTCGCATTCCACCAGTAAACTTTTAATCTGATGGATATTTTTTTTCCAGCTTAAGGTTCCCAGCTTAACTAACTGTGTATTCGATTTTGATAGCGCTTGCCAGTCACGCTGATCTTGATCACAAAGACCTGTTGGCCTGTTTTCTATTACCTGATCCTGGTATTGCTGAGCAGCGGCAATCAATGACCGGGTTCTTACCTGGTTTTCCAACAGTTCGGACAAAACGGTGTTGAGGTACGTGTGAAATTGATTGATGCTTGATTGGTGCCGCATAATCTGAGACGTCCTGTTTCAGTCTATATGTCAAAAAGGTCAGAACCACATTCAAGGGTTTCAAGCCAGTTCAGAAGCCCAGACTTCGCTTCATTCTGGTATAAGTAGCCATGCTGAGGCGCGATTATATCGATATCATAGGGCTTAATGGTTTTCAACCAGTATCTTAATGCCCGATTAGAAGTCATATATCGGCGATGAAAGGATTTAATACGCCGTTGATGCTTTGGGAAATCATTAACAAAAACATCACTTAAATCTCCACCCTGGTACTCTGCAGCGCCAATATCGCCCGTAAAAAGAATTTTTGCTACTGGATCGTATACATTTAACTGTCCTGGAGAGTGAAGAAAATGAGCTGGCAGTAACTTCAAAACTATATCACTAAAAGGCAGGTCGCCACCATTATCATCAATGCCTTGAAAACGGTGCATATCTTTAAGTCCATAGTGTGGCAAAAATCTCAACCAAATTTTTGAGACATAGATTCTGGCCTGGGTTATCTCCATCCAACTACTTAAACCACCCACAATATCTGGATCTTGATGAGACAGAACAATGCCAACAATATCTTCCGGTTCAATATATTTCATCAAATGGTGTAAAACTTGTGGCATGACCCCGAAACCACCCGGATCAAGCAGAATGCCTTTGCCATTCTTCACGATTAAATATTGATTCGATGGGATACCATTCTCTTCGCCAGGTTCGCTGATATTCAATAGAATAAAGAGATGGCCGTTGTTTGAATACAGGACTTTATCGTTTGTCATAGTCAGTTGCTAAAGATTAAGATTGAATTTGAGTCTTTAGAATCCACTACACCTCTTGCAAAATTGATAAAGGTGAGGGGAAATAATCTCTTGAACAGTCGAATAAAGAAATATTTGCTCAGAAGCGATAATCCATATGCTTCAACTAAATCTAAAAACATTGAACAATTAGCAAACTACAAAAACAGTACCACACTACTGGCAGTCTATTCAAGGATCATAAATTCTTGGCCACGGCGAAACTGTTCTACATTACTTGACTATAGGATCTATTGCGTAGTTGAGAATTTTTAGTCATTCGCAGATAATCAAATACTCGCCCTACATTACGTGCCAACCTTCTGCTAGTTGAAGCCACACTGTCATTGCTGATGGCTTTAATGAGACCCGTAGCAAAGCGACGCAAACGGGTGATATTTTCAGGCCCATGGCCAGTGCGTATTGTGCAGCGATCTTCATTCCAATTCCAATCGAGGATATAGTGATGACTTTCTACACTCCAATAACCTCGATTGAAAGCGAGCACCTGCTTAGCGCTAGCACTCACAGGTGAATAGCTGGTGAGACTATAAGCGATTTACCGGTTTTTTTGATGATCGTGTGGCGTTGTATGGCAAAGACCTGGCCAACAAAAGGGAAGTCAAGGTAGTCGTTCAGCGCAGTGGATGTCCGGATTGAGCGTGACTCAATGCGGCCGTGTACCAAGGGAACCGGCTCGCTATAATTGGGTGCGCGCTGTTCAAAGACCAGGCGAATGGCGTCGGCGAGAGACGGTTGATTGTCCTTGGCGATAAAAACGTAATGAGCCGAACGATCTGCAACCAGATAGTGGCCGAGTTTGCGTTGTGTTAGCAGGCGTCACCAGTGATCGTTTTCCGTCAATAAGGCGCTAAGTTCTCAGCTAATGCTCATTTGCTCCGTGCGCACCGATACCTGTCTGTGAACGGATGTATTGATGCTCAAATTGTGCCCGTTCCTTTTCAGCTTTTGGACTGCGGTCAGACAGGGAAAAAAACCAAATGCAAACAAACGCGATGGTGACAGAAAACAATGCCGGGTATTTGTATGGGAACAAGGCAGTTTCATTGCCGAGTATATCGACCCAGACGATAGGGCCGGCGATCACCAGAATAATTGCCGTGATCAAACCGGCAAAACCACCGATGAAAGCTCCCCGGGTGGTAAGATTTTTCCAGTACATGGAGAGAAACAGAACCGGAAAATTCGCGCTGGCGGCGATAGCGAATGCCAATCCGACCATAAAGGCGATATTCTGCTGTTCAAACAGAATGCCCAGCAGAATGGCAACAATACCCAAGATGACAGTAGCAATTTTTGAGACGCGAATCTCTTTGTCACCCGTTACCTGACCTTGTTTGATAACGCTGGCGTAAAGATCATGTGAAATAGCCGAAGCACCCGCCAGGGTTAAACCAGAGACCACGGCAAGAATTGTGGCAAAGGCTACCGCAGAAATAAAGCCGAGGAACAAATCACCCCCAATAGCTTTGGATAGATGAATAGCAGCCATGTTATTGCCACCCATTAGTTTCCCTTGGACGTCCAGAAACTCGGGATTAGTCGAAACCAACACGATCGCACCAAAGCCAATCACAAAAGTAAGAATATAAAAATACCCGATAAAACCGGTCGCATAAAACACCGATTTGCGCGCCTCTTTGGCATCAGCGACAGTAAAAAATCGCATCAGAATATGCGGTAAACCGGCTGTTCCAAAGATCAGCGCCACACCGAGAGAGATGGCAGAAACCGGATCGCTGACCAAACCACCTGGAGACATAATATTCAGGCCTTTTGGGTGTGCTGCTATCGCCTGGCGGAACAAATTGTTGAGATCAAACCCCACATGCTTTAATACCATGAAGGCCATAAAACTGGCGCCGGATAACAGCAAAACCGCCTTGATAATCTGCACCCAGGTAGTAGCCAACATGCCGCCGAAAGTGACATACAAAATCATCAATAACCCTACCAATACCACGGCCAATTCATAGGGTAATCCGAACAATAACTGGATCAGCTTGCCGGCTCCTACCATTTGCGCGATCAGATACAGAGCAACGACGGCCAGTGATCCGAATGCCGCAAGAGTTCGAATAGGTAGTTGGCCCAAACGATACGATGCAACGTCAGCGAAGGTATAACGCCCAAGATTGCGTAATCGTTCTGCGATTAAAAACAGGATCAGCGGCCAGCCAATCAGAAAACCTATGGAATAAATCAAGCCATCGTATCCCGATAAATAAACCAGTCCTGAAATGCCTAAAAAGGAGGCAGCAGACATATAGTCACCCGCGATAGCAAGGCCATTTTGAAAGCCGGTAATACCGCCGCCTGCGGCATAATAATCGGATGCTGACCGGGTGCGTTTAGCTGCCCAGTAGGTGATCCCCAAGGTCGCCATAACAAAGATCAAAAACATAATCACCGCCGATACATTGAGCGGTTGCTTTTGAACCTCACCTGTTATGACATCGGCACACCAGCTTATAGAAGAAAAACATATCGCACTCAAGAGAAATAATAATTTCATTGTTGAGCCTCATCGATAATTTGCTGAGTGATTTGATCATACTCCTTGTTGGCTTTGCTAATATAGATTCCCGTTAATAAAAATGATGTAACAATGATAAACAAGCCAACCGGGATACCCATAGTAATCAAGCTAGTCGCACTAATCGGTTGCCCTAGAAATTCCGGTAAAAAGGCAATCAGCAGAATAAACGAAAAATACATCAATAAGATGATCGATGATAATCCCCATGCCAGCCGTGCACGCTTACTGACCAGCTGGTGGAATTTTGGGTTGTTTTTTACTTGCTCATAGAGATCAGCACTCATTTTCATCCTTAATTTATAAAACGCAGTGAAGCGGTTGTAAATATTACTTGGCTACATTCTTTGACCTGATAACACGCCCAGCGAATAGGTCAGTTTCATTTATCCCTGACAATGAAGAATCATTACAAAAAAGCAAACAATGTTATCCATCCATTTCTATAACCAAAACTCAAGGTGTACTTTGACATGTAACATGCCTAATTTAAACAGCAGGTTAAAGTATAGATCATCAGTAGTCATCTAAATACTGCTAATCTAACTCTCGAGCCAGTTGTTCACAACCTTCCAAACCAATCTGTCCGGCAAATTTTTCCAATACAGCACGCGCCTGTATTTTAACTAAACACTTGTATAAAAATGAGTGTCTTGTTTTTCAGTCACACTTTTTTTAAGTTATTTAAGAATGATATAACACCCTTGTTGTTTCCTGTCTTACGGGCGAATCTTGAGTTTGCGTTTTCAATATGGTATTTTTTTACCTAACAAAAATAATGGGAGGAGTTAAATGTCTAGAATACCTGCGATTTTCGTATACCTGTTTCTTGTCGTTGCGAACACAAGCGTTGTCTCGGAGACCTTGCCCGATATCAATCTGATTGCACCCGAAGGCAAAGCAGTAAATTTCGGTGTTTGGAAGATCCATAACGAAGGTTTTGTAATTACAATGCTCGATCAAAACAACTTTCGGCTGCTTAAAATACATGGAAATAGTTCGGTTCGTGTTGCTGATGCAGATGACACAGGGTTCCTTTTGTCCAGCAGCGGAGGAAACGTTCCTAGTAACGGTTTTTGGTATAAACGATACTCACAGGAAACGCGTGACGCAGAAACCATAGGTGAAATACAAAATGGACGCTATCAGTTTAAAAGTGCAATATTTCTGGTTGAGGGCGACGAGATAAAATTTTTTAATATGCGGGATGAAGACGAGTCACCTATAACCCCGCTGAACGTACTAAGTAAGTTCAATAACGGTATCGTACATTCGGGGAGAGAAATCGCAACCGTCATTGATCCTGTTTCTACTATAGGGCAAATAACAGGCACATCAAACTTTGCTAAAACGGCAGAATGCTTATTTCAATGGGCTGAAAAAAAATATCCAGCATTGTTAAGCCCTGCTTCTACAGACTCCATTTTCTGGGAGGATTATATCTATCGCTACTATAGCGACACCAATACTTATTTAGGGTTTTTTCAAGAAAAGAATGTCCATCTGCTACAACAAAACATATCCAAAAATGTTGAAGATGTTGGTTTGCTTGAAGACTATCGAACCCTTGCTGGGTGCGATTAATTGAACAATGGCTAGTAGTTAGCTTATCTGGTACATGACAAATTACCGACCTTGCCTGTTTTGTTAGAATCTAGAGATTTAAGGTGGGCAGAAAAACGTTGCCCACCCTACCCGGCTACCCGGCTTCTCAACCACATGGACCGAGAACAATATAATTTGGTGGATAACTTGATATATCGAGTTTCCTACAGAAGGTTGTTCCATCTATATATATTGTAACATTAAGAATATGTGGTAACTTCCTATAATGATGTTTAACATTAGAAATGTTTTCATCCGAAATCACCCCAGTATTCGAGTTTTCCTGTCTTTGACTCACTTCACAAGATAATTCTTCAGATTGCTGCAACTTTAAAGTGAATATTCTCTCGGTTAAATTGCCATCTCCCGAATCCATTAACTCTGGAATAATAGCGATTCCTGTTTCCGGATCGTAAGTCGCTTCGTTTGTCGAATTGTCACCTGAAGGATATGGTATCGCGTCGGTCACTGTGAAAGATAAATTTTCCGTTTCATTTTCTTGCATGGATACAGAAAACTTATCGGGTTGACCCTTAACGGTGAGAACAGGAATTTCAACCAAACCTGTTTCTGGGTCATACACCGCTTCATTTTCGGCGGTTGCTGTCGAGGCAAAGAGCAGTGTTGTTATTAGAACGATCACCTTTTTCATTTTATTCTCCTTAAAATATACAAACAGTATTTGATATTCCAAGTGACGAAACCATGACGTAATTCAATTATTGTTATTTATCTACAGAAGGAATTAACCTGGAATCATTATGTTGAAGAGTTAAGGTGGGCAGAAAAGCGTTGCCCACCCTACCCGGCTTAGTGACTATGAAGACCTGCGGCATCACACCACCAGGAATATTTTGGAAAATTATCATTTCCGTCATGATATGTATAAACAACACCTCCAATTTGAATCCTATTGCAACTTGGGTTTCTTACGAACCTTGAGATTAAAATTTGATTGAAATTAGTAGGTTGGCCACTCAAATCACAATTCCCTGTAATTTTGGTACCTACAATTAGTCCACATGGCTCAATATCTTTTCCTTCTCCAAGTTCAACCAATTTTATTTTTCCGTCAGAATTAACGAGCATCATAGACAAGTAACCTTCTTCTTCTACAAACTTCTGTAACTCATCGCTTAGAGGTACTTGTTTACCATCCAGAATTACTCCATTTTTTCCAGCAATGTCTTTTGGAATAGGCACTGGCTTATATGCATGTTGTTTTTCATACCAATTATAGCAAGCAAGAATAACCGCTATAATGAGCATTAAAATAAATAAAAAAACTGTTCGTTTTGTTAAATTTACAGTTTCAGACATGATTTTCTCCCCTGATAATTAATATTAAATTTTTAGATCGAATTTTTTTTTGTATTGAAGCTAACCTCCTTAAAAATTAAACAAAATTTTACTAAAAATGACCCTCTCGGGTTGAAAAGTACCATTTTCAATTTTCTCAGACGTTCTAAAATTCAACCCTTGGTAATTGAATTTTTTATCTAGTAGGTTCTTAATCTCTAAACTTACAATTCCATATCTTTTCGGAAGCCTAAATCCAACCGAAAAATTTAAAAGGCCAAAGTTTGACTGATTGAATTCATTAAACTGACTCTTTCTTTGATTAACGTAATTACCACCAATAGTTGAAAAAAAACCGCTTGGATGAAAGTAATTTAAATTAACATTTACTAAGTGCGTATTAGTATTAGGATTAATAACTCCTCGGATATCTTTAAATCTTTCATATTCATATGCAATTTTAAAGCTCCATTTAGGTAAAGGGTTCCAATTGATGTACGCATTTAGTAGTTGCTCTCTCCACTTGTCCTTTTTATCCCAACTTCCTTCTGGTACTCTTAAATTTCGAGCTGATATTTCAATTCCTGAGAATAATGAAGGGGTAAAAGCGTGATCAATGCCTATTCCATATCTAAAATAATCCGTTCCTAAATTATCATCAAATAATTGATTAAAACCAGCAATTTGAGTTGGTTCAATAGTTTGATTATTCAAGAATGAACGGCGATTATTTCTGAATAGAGCCAATCGAATTGTTGTTTTGGACGAAACATTCCAGACAAGACCAAACTTTGGGTTGACTTGATAAACGATATTATCTTTATTCTGATTCAGACGTTCATCGTTAATTGCTACTACGCCAAACCCCAATGTCCAATTTATGGAATTAGGATAGTTAAGATACCCATAAAAATAGCCATTTGAATGCCAAGATTTTGTAACACCAGACAAAAATGGCAAAAAAGAAGTTAAATCCGTAGTATTTTGATAATAGCCTCCACCAAAAGTAATCTTTAAAAAGTTTGACTGATATAGATTTTGCCCTTCCAATAAATAACCTTTGTTTCTAAAATTATTCTTTCCATCACTTTCATTTGTTGTTTCCTTTTCATCAAGATGCATCAATGACAGCAAAAAATCATCCGCAGATGAAATTGAATAACGAAGACCTAATCGCATCATTTCAGATTGTAAAAATCGCCTAAACTTTTCGTTAACAACATCTAAATTCCAATTTTGTGATAGATCTCCATGCTCTAAATCTCGGTAACGATATTCGAGCTGAGTATTTAGGTTTTTAGTAACTTGTCCTTGAATAAAAGCGTTATATAAATCTTGTTTAATTTTGTTATTTTCCCTGTAACCATCGGTCTCATAATGAAATTGTCCAATACTATACGACCATTTATTCCATAACCCTGAATGAACAACATCTTCGGACCAAGTGTTATTACCTCCAACAAGTCCAGAAGTTTGCAACGTGAACTGGTTGCGCGTGTAAAGAGGATTAAACTCATTGAATGAAGTAGTAACGGGTCCTAATCCACTCAACAGCAACATGTTACTTTCTGCTAGTTGAGGTTGAATTGGCGTTACATTTAGCGGTTGAAGTAACTGAGATTGAAGCAGTTCACTAACACGAGCAATTTGATGTCTCGGTATTCTCGAATAATTATCCGCTAAAAAACGATGTGCCGAATAATTTGTAGGGTTTGTATTTAAAGATTTCCAGCTTTCTACTAACCCGCGCCGTTGAAATCCCAAATCATTGTAAATCCGTCCTAAAGCCGCACTCCTCGCCGCCAAATCCTCATCCAACAACAAACTCGACCGATAAACCGCCCGATTATCATTCAACTCAATCGCTTTCTGCATATCATGCAGCGCTTCAACCGGCCGGTTGGTGGTTTGTTTAAGAATGGCGTCATAGAACCACGGCGTTGGGTCTTTAGGGTCTTTTTCTTTAGCGATGGCGAGTTCAGTGGTGGCGTAGCTGGTGTTTTTTAGTTCGTAGTAAGCCTTGCCGAGGTAGCTGCGCATCACTGCGTTGTCAGGATCAAGGCTGACAGCGGCTTCCATGTCTCTGGTGCCTTCTTCGACATCGCCTCGCCTGATTTTTGCTAAGCCCAAGCCCAATCGAGCCAGCGGATCAGTTGAATCGAGTTGGATGGCTTGTTCGAAAGCTTGTTGCGCTTCGTCAATATCCACTTGGGCAAGATCGGCAAAGCCCAGGATGATTTGGGTTCGGGCCAAGGTTGGATCAAGTTTTTCGGCGGTTTGTGCTGATTCTAAAGCGCTGTCCTGATCACCCATCGATAATTGCAGCTCGGCCAACCGCGCCCAGGCGATAGCATGATCAGGTTGGATTTTGACGGCTTTTTCCATGGTCTTTAAGGCGTCTTCCAGCTTAAATTTTGCTTGTTGCGCATACGAATGAGCGATGTGGGCAGCCGCCGATTGAGAGTCTTTTTTGACCGCTTGTGAAGCCAGGTCAAGCGCTCGATCAGCCCGGTTTTTGGTGACAGCTATCACGGCTTCCAGAGCCAAAGAATTGGCATTCTCAGGTGCCAGCGATTTGGCTTGATCGATAGCCGATTGCGCTTCTTCAACCCGACCCAGGTTGAGAAGGGTTGCGGCTTGTTGGTTGAAGTAAGTAGGCGATCCGGGAGACGCTGGGGCTACATCATCATTGAGGATCGGTGGATAATACAGCATCCACTGAACGGCATCTTCCGGGCTAATCTTGATCGGTTTGATTTGCGGTGCCTGACCTTCGAAAGCGATCGCTTGCTGGCCTTTTTTTACAGTGACTTTGCCGTATGGATTGTCGGCAGCCACTTGACCGTCAAATACCAGTACCGAGGCTTTTTCATCATCTACCGTCACCATAAATTCGGTGCCTTCATGGGCTGCGTTGATAAACGGTGTGTTAACTTTAAGACGATGCGGCTCGCGGCTGCGCAAGAAAATTTTACCTGTAAACAAATCAACTAACCAGGCGTAAAGACTGTTATCTTCCTCTTTAGAAAAAAGGAGGGTGGTGCTTTCATCTAATGAGACAATGGTTTCGTTAATCACTTCGACGGTCGCTCGACTTTTTTTTAAGGTTCGTATCGTTTCATTGGCGCATAACAGACTGCCATTCTCTATTCTGATCCACTCAGGGGCTTCCAGTTGTTTTTTTTCAACGGTGCCTTGTACCGATAATATCCTTGCCAGAACTTCATCGCATCCTTGTTGTTCTGCCTCTAATCGAAATGGCAGCGTTAACACAATTAAAATACATATCAGACCCAGCTTATTCATTGTTCCTTTGTCCCAGCTTCGAAGGAAAAATGCTCCGAAACCAAGTTACGTGGTTATTTCATTGCTTTTATGGTTACGATTATACGACTGACTATAAATATAAAATATGAAATATTTCACATCAAATACGCCGAAATATTTATGAGACTGTCATGGTAAGAGAAAAATAGAATCGTTTTCAAAAGGCTGAATGCCCCATATTACGCAATGACCGACCTTTTTTTTACTGGAGTTTCCCAGTTTTTGAGGAGACCAATGGGTTACGCTGTTTACCACGAATCTGGATTTATCCGCGACACAAATCATTGAGTATTGCGGTGTGCGATAGAAGATTGAATCGGGCTTCAAAGAACTCAAGCAGAAAATAGGCAGTCAAACCAGTCATTGTCGCAATACACAACCCATGACCAACCATTTGAATTTTTGTATGATGGCGAAAACCGTCACCTGGCTTTATGCAGATCGATTAAAGGCCAATCCTGAAAGTCGACATAAAGTGAAGGGGCGATCCAGTATTGCTTTTTCAGATGTTCGACGCATCATTGACGAAGCTGCTTTGGATAGGATTTGCCCCATACAGGAACGTGCACGAAATAACTACGACAACTCACTTGCTTTTTTGTCCGTCTTCGGTGTTGTGGCAACAGTTGCGTAGCCTGCTATGCGCCTGTTGTCACGCCTTGAAGACAAACAAAAACCCCGCGCTAGTTGCCGAACTTATTCCGTGCGCATTCCTAAGCAATCACCCTGTTAATTCTCTGGCCACCGTGTTGCTTCGCCTAGTCGCTTAATGAATTTCTAGGAAACTTCAGCTTAAATATTTCGGTGTTATATTTTAATATGATATAGTTTTTCCTGATTACCCATGAGTTTCAGTCATTTTATAAAACTATATGCAACATCATGAAAAACAATGCTTCTTTTTTAAATGCTATCGAGGCTAACAGTATAATTTGAATACCCACCTTTAAAAATAATATATTTTTCAATGGCTTAAAAAGTATCGCCCAAAGTTGCTAAAACTTATAGTTAATCGAATACTCGTTTATTTCCGGAATTTACTAACTAAATCCCAAGTGCTCAGAGAGGACACAAATTATGCGGTGGAAAACTGGCCGAAGAAGCTCTAACGTAGAAGATAGAAGAGGATTAAGCGCCGCACCACGCGGATTAAAGCTAGGTGGGGGAACGATAATACTCGCGCTGGTGGCCAGTCTACTACTAGGACAGAATCCCCTCGAAGTCTTAAGCTCTTTGGGTGGAGGCGCTTTTGAAGCCGGCCCAACAGCTCAAAGAAAACCAACCAGCAAACAAGATGATGACGTGGTTGACTTTTTAAAGGTCGTTCTAGGTGATACCGAAGACACCTGGAACAAAATATTCAGCGAATCAAACTTCCGCTACCAACCACCCAAACTGGTAGTCTATCAAGACATGGTTCAATCAGCTTGCGGTATGAATTCTTCTGCAACCGGGCCATTTTATTGCCCTGCCGATCAAAATGTATACTTTGACACCGGCTTTCTTAATGAGCTAAGACGTTTTGGTGCGAATGGCGATTTTGCGGTGGCTTATGTCATAGCCCATGAGGTGGGTCATCATATTCAAAACCTGGAAGGTACCTCCAACAAGATACGCAAAATGCAGATGAGATCGAGTAAAAAAGATGGTAACGCATTATCGGTCCTGATGGAATTACAAGCCGATTGTTATGCCGGCGTATGGGCACATCATGGCCATCAACAAAGAAATATACTGGAACAAGGAGACATTGAGGAAGGGCTTAATGCTGCAGCGGCTGTCGGTGATGACAGAATGTTGAGAATGGCTGGCAGATCAGTAAACCCCGACGCTTTCACACATGGATCTGCAAAACAACGAACCAGATGGTTTCACCAGGGTCTTAAATCAGGCAAGGTAAGTAGTTGCGATACTTTTGCGCAAGCAGGTTTGCGTTAAGCTTGTGATGCGGCTCCACTAACCTTTGATATGCTATCTTTATTTAACCAAGCCATATATTTGTTAACGCCTTCTTCTACCGGGCTAAATTTATGCAGGCAGTTCACTTCTCTCAATGCATCAATATTGGCTTGGGTATAATTTTGGTAACAACCTTTTAAATGGTCAGGAAATGGGATATATTCTATTTCTCCAAAACCATGGAATTCAATAACCGCTTGAGCCACCTCATTGAAAGACTGGCAACGGCCTGTACCTACATTAAAAATTCCTGAAATATTGGGATTGTCCAGCAGCCATAGATTAATTTTAACCACATCATCAACATAAATAAAATCTCGGAGCTGTTCACCGTTTTCATAACCTTCCGACCCAGCGAACAACTTCACTTTTCCGGTTTCTAACAGTTGATTATTTAAATGAAATGCAACGCTCGCCATAGTCCCTTTATGATGCTCCCGAGGGCCATATACATTAAAATAGCGTAATCCAACAGCTTGAGAGTTTATCTTAGCTATGTTTGCCCGCAGGTATTGATCAAACAAAAATTTTGAATACCCATAAACATTTAAGGGCTTTTCGTATTGCAGCTCAGTTTTAAACGTGGTTCCATTGCCGTAAACAGCCGCACTCGAAGCATAAATGAACTGAATATTATGGGCTTGGCAATAGCTGAATAGCCTTTTAGAATATTCATAGTTATTCTCCATCAAATAACGGCCATCCCACTCAGTGGTGGAAGAGCATGCTCCCTGATGAAAAACAGCCTGAATTGGCTGACCTTGAAACGCGCCCTTTTCCAATTGATTGATGAAAGACCGCTTATCTATGTAATCAAAAACACGACAATCAACCAGGTTTTTAAATTTTATCCCGTTCTCAAGATTGTCTACAACCAAGACATTGTCGTAACCTAATTCATTCAAGGCTAGAACAATATTACTACCAATAAATCCAGCGCCCCCGGTTACAATTATCATGCTAGCGGTGGAAAATCAGCAAAGACCAACCTTTATTCTGCTTCAATCTCAATCGGAAGCGTTATCGTAACGTCTGTATGTAAATGAATATCGATATCATACTCTCCAACATTTCGAATTGATCCAGAGGGCAAACGAACTTCCTGTTTCTCGATCTCAACTCCTGCAGCGGTAACAGCCTCAGCAATATTTTGAGTGCCTACGGAGCCAAATAAGCGACCTTCATCGCCGGCTTTCTGTGAAATAACAACTTTTAGCTTAGAAATAGCGTCTGCTCTTTGTTTTGCTTTAGTAAGTTTTCCTGCTGCAAGTTTCTCTAATTCAGCGCGCCTTTTTTCGAATTCCTCAATTTTGTTTTTTGTTGCCGCGACCGCTTTTCCATGGGGTATCAGATAGTTTCTGCCATAACCCGCTTTAATCGTAACTTTTTCACCCAAATCACCAAGGTTTGTAATTTTTTCAAGAAGTATTACTTCCATAGTTGAATAACCTCAAAATTAATGACTAAAAATACTTTTTTTGAATATTGATTTCACTTTTTTATTTTGCTACGGAAATCCACCCATGTATCGGCCAAGCCTATTGATGCAACGATAAAAAGCAGATGAGGTACCAAAAATGAAATAATATAAAATACTGAGAGAATGATTTTCTTTTGTTGCATCGTCGAAAAGACAGTATGCAGCACAGAAACCCCTGTAAAAGAATAAAATACAAAAAAAACAATTACAATATTCCAAGACATTTCTGAAATTTTACCATGACTAAGTAACGCTGCCACCAAGAGCAAAATACTGGAAATCCCTAGAATTGGGCTGGTTTTTAACTGCAAAAACTCAGCACGAAAACCACCTGGATTAAATAATACTGATTGCCACCATCGGCCAAGTAATAACCCAGCAAATAAACCAGAAATCATTCCTGCCGCCATGAAGCCACTCATATACTTTGATAAAAAACTGATTGACATTTTGATGTCATCAATGGGTGCTTCTGAATTGCTCAATATGGGTTGCATAATTGTTGTCAAATAACTCTTCCACATAGCTTGGGGGTCAGAGTTAAATAAGTACAAAGCAAGAATACCCAAAGTGCTTATGAAAATAGCTATTTCGAAAGCAAACGATAACTTTTTACCTTCTCTTAAAACAATAGCAATGAGCCAAACAGGAATAAACAATACTAGCGCGTAACCTATTGCCAATGTGTAATTCTTGATAAGAAAGTAACCAAGAATTCCCGTAACAATGGATGCACTGCCAATGATTAAAGAACCTTCATACCAACCTTTTCTTAGCGTAATCAGAGCAATAATGGCAGTGCTCAGAATGCTCGCCGGATAAATTATAATAGACAATAACGCAAGCACAGCGGCAACTAGCATAGCCTGAATCCTGCTCCGAAGGACGTATTCTGCTATAAACAACATGCGTTGCCCTTGCTTTATATTGTGAGTTGTCTGCTGAGAAACCTGCTATACGATAACTAGTTGCTATTCATGCAAATCACAATAGGTGATCAAAGCCAAATATCTTGCTCGTTTTATTGCTTGTGTAATTTGTCTTTGATACTTTGCAGTAGTCCCTGTAATCCTGCTAGGTACGATCTTGCCCGTTTCAGTTACAAACTCACTCATCAGGCTAAGGTCTTTATAATCTATTGATAAACCATCTTCAGATATCGTTTGAGTAACTTTTTTACGTCTCATCTGTCTTGCCATGATAACTTAAAACCTCTTTATTTTTTCTATTTACAAGTCACTGATTTAATAATAATTGACTTTGCTATGTATTTGCATGTGCCGAATTCAAATACATTCAATCAGCAACATCTTTTTTATCAGACGCACTATCATCTAACGAGGCATCCGTCTTAGCTTCTTCGGCAACTTTATTTCCATCATCAACCAATTCGTCCTTGGTTTCATCGCTACCGTTGCTTTTGTCAATTACAGCTTCTGTTTTAGCTTCCGGCTCTGTTTTAGCTTCCGGCTCTGTTTTAGCTTCCGGCTCTGTTTTAGCTTCCGGTTCTGTTTTAGCTTCCGGTTCTGTTTTAGCTTCCGGTTCTGTTTTAGCTTCCGGTTCTGTTTTAGCTTCCGGTTCTGTTTTAGCTTCCGGTTCTGTTTTAGCTTCCGGTTCTGTTTTAGCTTCCGGTTCTGTTTTAGCTTCCGGTTCTGTTTTAGCTTCCGGTTCTGTTTTAGCTTCCGGTTCTGTTTTAGCTTCCGGTTCTGTTTTAGCTTCCGGCTCTGTTTTAGTCACCTTTTCGGTATCATTTTTTTGATATTCTTCAACAGGCTTTGACATGGTGGAGGGTTCAGTTATTGCAGTTTTTCTTTTCAAAGTCATACTTCGTAGTATGGCGTCATTAAAGCGAAAACCACTTTCCAATTCTTCAAGAGTCGTTTGATCGCACTCAATATTCATCAACACATAATGAGCTTTATGAATCTTGTTGATAGGATAGGCCAACTGCCGTCTTCCCCAGTCCTCTAGGCGATGGATCTTGCCAGTGTTATTTTCTATAATTGACCGATATCGATCTACCATCGCTGTTACCTGAGAGCTTTGATCAGGATGGACTAAAAAAACTATTTCATAATGTCTCAATTATTTCTCCTTATGGATTTTAAGCTTTCTGTAAAGCACAGTAAAGCAAGGAGTAGTTACTCCAAAACCGACCATTGTAATGAATTATCTGCGCTCAATCAAATTAGTTAAAATAGCCGCGCTGAAATGATAGTTGCAGAACCTAGGTGATGGGTAGAAGATCTGCCCAACTCTTACCACTCAGCAACATTAATTACCAAAATTTGCAGTAATTTATATTGCTGAGTTGTTATTTGTAAAAAGGAAACGGAAAGGCATAAATGAGTAAGTAACTTAATGATTCTCTATCACTGTCAAAAACAACAATAATTGTATTTTTAAACTTTGCCTGCTTCTGTGGATGCAGGAACTTCTATAAGCTTCCCTGATTCACATTCGTAAATATAACCATAAACGGGTATGTCAGAAGGCACCAATGGATGTGATTTAATACGAACCACATCATTTGTCACACTTTCTGCTTGATCTTTAATAGTCAACCAATCTATGTATTCCCCTTCGCCAGAACCTGGCCCTTGGCCAGAATCATGCCACCCGCTTGCATCTACCGATGATGTTTTTAGGCTGCTGGCTAGTAATCTTCGCATGATATCGTCTGTAAAGGTTTCCATGCCACAATTTGTATGGTGTATAACAAACCACTCTCGAGTCCCTAATAATTTGTACGAAATCACCAAAGATCGAATAGCATCGTCACTAGCTCGCCCTCCTGCGTTTCTAATCACGTGGGCATCGCCTTCAGACAAACCCGCATATTTTGCAGGATCCAAGCGTGCATCCATACAGGTTAGTATCGCAAAACTCCTGCCAGGAGGCATTGGAAGCTTGCCTTTTTCTTCAAAATTTGCAACATATTGCGAATTAGCATCTAATACTTCTTGTAAAATTTGGCTCATAATACACCCCGGCTCATAAATATTTTAATAAAAAGCCGCGTAGCCAAAAAGTCTGGCTACGCAGAAAAAACAACGTCTCGCAGACATAGTAACTCATAAAGCCAGCGATTAGAATAACAATAAATTTTATAGTATATAAACTTTAGGTTTATAATTGCCAGAATGGATAAACTCAATAATATGCAAGTGTTCTGCCGCATTGTTGAACTAGGGTCTTTCGCTGCAGTAGCTCGTGAGAAGAATTTATCAGCAATGATGATAAGCAAATACATTGCACAGTTAGAAGCCAGTTTAGGCATTTGTTTGCTCAACAGAACGACGCGACAAGTCAATCCAACCGAAGCAGGTAATAGCTACTACCAAAGATGTAAACAACTATTAGAAGATTTAGCCTCTATCGAACAATACGCTACCCAACTAAGCCAATGCGTTAAAGGAACGTTAAAAATTATCGCACCCATTGATTTTGGTGGTATACACCTTATTCCTGCAATTGAAGCCTATCAAAAAAAATTTTTGGACGTGAACGTTCTCATGACACTTGATAATGGCCGCATGAATTTAAGCGATGGAAGTTATGATCTCGCCATAAGGGTTACTGACAAAGTGGAGCCTGGCGTCATTGCAAAAAAATTAGGGACGACTGAATTATCAACCTATGCCTCACCAAGCTACATTGCTAAATTTGGCCATACCACGGATTTAGAGGCTCTCGCCGAACATCGATGCCTGCATTATACGGATACACCTCATGGTGATTATTGGATTTTCTTTGTCAATGGAGAATTGGTCAAAATAAAGCCAAAGTGGCATTTTGCCTCAAACAATGGACGAGCTCTTTGTCAGGCGGCAGCACTTGGTATGGGTATTGTTCAGGCTCCGGACCTTTCGGTTACCAACTATGTAAAAAAAGGTGATTTAGTTGAAATATTTCACGATTTCCGAATACCTCCTATCCCAATCTATGTAACCTATTTACAAAGGAGGTTTTTCCCTGCCAAACTGACGACTTTTGTCGAATTTTTGATTGCCTATTTTGATAAGGTTAATTTTTCATCCGAATAATAAATAACAATGGACAACAACAAACCGAAATCAAAAAGAATGAGTCACACGATTCTGCAAATATTCATTTTCGTTGATCAAGTCAGCCGTTGAGGTTTGCTGGAATAACTTATAGTCCCTACCCGCGTTAACCAAACTAGATAATTCATCATCATTTGCTGACTCAGACAGGTGTCTCATTAGTCTGGCATGTGCTTCATCATATTGCTTTGTAGTAATTTTCGCCGCCTGACTGAATGTTTTGAGACTCCCCTTCGGAACCGCAAGAACGTCTAATGAATTTTTTACCGACTGAATATATATCAATACAGATTCAGCCATATTTTGTGCTTGCCCCGCCTTAAAATCAGCTACCAATTGTGATGTTTCATCCATCTTATCCAGTTCAGAATTAAAATTGCCTTTGTCATCTTCTACTGATGTCTTAACGGGTGCCCATGAAGACTGAACACCAAGAAAGATATCAAGATATTCTGATGAGGACGCTGAATCGATAATAGCTGATTTTTTTTCGTATTTATTAAATACATTTGCATACACACTTTCGCCAACATTTAGAACATTGGCAGCTAGTATGCTGAGCATATAGCCCTGTGCTTCATCAAGCCGTTCTTCAAATTCTAATGTGGTCTTGAAATCGGCATCCAGAAACTTAGCTTTAGCAGTATATTTTCTTGCCTTTTTAAAAAGCTCATAGACTTTTTCAGGCGTGGTCTTTATTTTCTCTGCATCTATTCCTATATCAGCTATTGAAGATTGAGCTATTTGCAAAAACAAAAGAATCTCGCCTGAGTTCTTAATAACCTTGATGGCCTGTTGATTACCCGGCTCTAACTCAAGCAAGCTGGATGCGAATATAAATGCATCCTCATGATCATGGTTCTCCATAGCTCGCTGCATTTTATCTTGTAATGCAGGCTTTTTCTCGGGTGTTTGTTGGTCGAGAAATAAAAAAAACATGACAACCACAAACAAACTCAAAACTACTAATAATTTATTATTTTTTATTTCCAACATAGCACCATATCTCGTTAATAATAAAGTAAGGAACGCACACGGAATAACTTCGGCTAGCGCGGGGCTTTTTGTTTGTCTTTAAGGCGTGGCAACAGGCGCATAGCAGGTAGGCTACGCAACTGTTGCCACAACACCGAAGACAGACAAAAAAACAAGTTAGTTGTCGTAGTTATTTCGTCCACGTTCCTACTAAGTATCCTTTAATAAAATGCAACAAATCTGCGCAGTGCAGCATCTACACATTTCTATGAATTGTCTCTAGTTAATGAGCTTTTTACTATCTTTTAATAGCACGAAGCATAAGGATTATCTATTCCCACCACCACGTATAGAAGTGTACCGTTATTAAGATGACATAAACTATTTGCAACCCTGCAAGAATTCTTTTATTACGTTCATACATGCAAAAGATGCCAAACAAAAAACCACTGATGGAAAGCGTCATCACCCCACTAATGACCCAAACAAGACGAGGTGCAAATAATGCGAACGCTTCTGCGCCAACAAATAAACATCCTAAAGATAATAAAATAAAATGCCGCGGCATACAAACTAAGCACGGTTGTTGTACGGTTTCAAAATCCTTATCGCGAATAACAAGCATCAAAGATGTAACAAAAATAGTTAAATACAATATGGCAAACATAACGATCTATCTCCTTGGAGACTGTCCGAAAATTAGGTAAAAACAACGCGGGCTATGCAATTTTTATCCAGTTTTAAGCAGTGGCTAGCTTCTATGTTTCTCGAAAACCATCCACCTCTAAGTGAAACAAAAAACCTGGTTTTTAGAGATCCCCATAATCCAAATAATAGTTTTAATCTATCTTAAGAATTTTAAACAGTACCTTGTATCATATACTTTTCTATTGAAATTTTTTATATAATTGCTTGATATGAATAACCAAAGAACACCGCAACGGATTCCAGTTTTCGTATTAATCGGTTTTCTTGGGAGCGGTAAAACAACCGTCATAAACTTGATGCTCTCCGATTTTCCTCATTCCGCAGTGATAATCAATGAGTTTGGCAATACTATTGCCACCGACACACAAGCCTTTTGCCCGGATATTTAGTGAAACCAATTGTGTGGCTATCCTAGAACCCAGATTCGAGTCCCCAGTGAAATATCGATCAAACAAACTATTCTTCAGCTTTTTTTAAAGAGAAAAAGTGAGCCGGAATAGATTCGAGACAATCTCCAAATCAAATTTCATTGCCTTATGCCACCTTAATATGATGAATAGGACGACATCCGTGGAGTAAATTCCAACCCAGCAGCAAGGCCAGGAACTATACCGATAAAATAGAAAAAATCCATTGGTGATGATCTTGATCCATTTCGACAACGACTATTTCTATTTCGTCTCCAAGACTCACTAAAAGTTGCTGCTCACCCTTCACATATAACGACAATTGCTTCTGATCAATATATAATTTTTTCCCCCAGAGCACTTCCAGGGGTCGAATGTAGAGTTTGATCTCAATTGATATGTCATCGAGTAATATATATAGTTTGTCACGCCCAAGCCCTATAACAGTCCCTTTTCTAACTGGCCTTTTTGACTTGGGTTGCTCAAGGTCTGCCGAACAAATTTGATCCAATACCAATAGATTCGCTTCATTGGTTAATTGGCGTTGGATATCTTTTGCTCGATTAGCCGCCAGCATCACTTGATCTCTTAATATCTCATCCTGCTGCTCTGTATGGTTAGCATCAATACCACACATTTTTTCGAGTAACTCCTTGTGCAGAAATACACCGACAATTTCTCTCATCGGTGACGAGAACCTGGCATAAACTTCTGCACCCACGCCATAATGACGCTTCGGTTGTTCTGAAAATGAGGAGCGTGTATTTACCATGATCGCTTGGCGATGTATAGCCCGAGCAACTCTGGCAAAAGGTCCAGTGTGCGGTAACGTTTTAAGGTATTCAGATAATGTTTGTGAACCGTGATGACGCCACTGCCATTGCGTGGTTTCCAAGTCGTGCAATTGTATTAATTGATCAATAGCTGCTTCGAAGGCCTGCAGCTTTTCTTCAGTCGGAGGCGGATGAATTTTATAGATGGGTTGAGTTAATCCTTTTTTTGCACCGTCATGCTCTGCCAGCAATAGAGCACCTGCTGTATTACAGAGTAATGATAGTTGTTCGTTATATAATTCGACTTCGTTTCTTACATTGTCCAATAAGTTAAATATCAAACCATCTTGACCCAACTTGATAGTTACTTCCGTGCGATGATAACGGGCAACATTACGTTCTTCTGCAAGTTTTAATCTCAACCGCCCCACCTCTTCGAAATATTTTAGACTGGTCGATAAGGCAGCGTCATTACAGATTAACCCGGTTCGATCAGAAAGAAATGTTTGAACTTCTTTGAATGAAAGCTTGCCTCGACTTCTGATCAGAGCACGAATAATGTTGGTATGCTGAAGCCGCCCCTCGTGGTCAAGAATAAGCTCAAAAACGACCGCTCTACGCTTCACGTTCTCGTTTAATGAGATCACATCCAAGCATAATTGACGAGGCAGCATGGGTATCATTAACCCAGGTAAATAATAACTGGCCGCTCGCTCCAGAGCTTCATTAAACAACGCCGTTCCTGGCTTAATGTAATAAGCTGCATCAGCGATGGCATATTTTACGATAAAGCCAGTGTCAGTTTTTTCAACGTATAACGCCTGGTCCAGATCCATGGTTCCGATACCATCAATCGAGCAAAAAGCTAGCGCTTCGAAATTAGTTAGAGCAGGATCCTCTAGACCTGGGTTACTGACAATTTGATTGACTTCAACTTGAATCGAAGGTGAAAAAAATGGGGTTCGCTGTTTTTCGGCTGCGAGCTTATATAAACGAGCTTTGGCAGTATTGGCAGTGGCTAATGAAATAACTTCAGTTACATCCTTATTGGTAACGGAAAACTTAACAACTTCACCAGGAATGAGAGCAGAATAGCACTGTTTCGAAGGGGTTTCATAGGTGATACCAGACAACAAATCTCTAATACAGTTGACCTGTTCCTCAGTAGCAACCACTTCACCTATCAAAGAGGTTTGCCCCAATTCTTGTTTCATCTCATTCATCCTACTAGAGTAACCATTAAGGATGTTGAATGCCAAGAAAGAAGACAAACCATTGTACGGATCTATGCAGTAACTTGTGTTTCTAATTCACTTACCAACTCAGGGGCCAACTCAAGTGCCTTGGCTAATTGATCCAGATAATCACGCTCTTTATCATTATCTAAATTAAGTACCACGCGAGAAACCAGATAAATTTCTGCAGCTGCTTCTGGCGAATCTGCACCTGAAGCGATATCTTTGACATCTAATGGTTTCGCCAATTCGTCAGTGATAAAACTTGCAATAGACGTATCCAAACCCAGCTTTGATGCGTGCTGTGCAATCATATCCTTTTCTTGCTCATCGATATGACCATCAGCTTTTGCCGAAGCGATCATTGCTTTTAACATAGCTTTACTTCGCTGCTCACTTGCTTCGCCCGCTAATTCAGTAACTGGCTTTCCGGCATTCGCTACCTGGCCCGGCTGTTGGCCACGCCAATTTTTTAACGCTTTATAAGCTACGCCACCAATCGCCGCCAGACTGCCAAGTTTTAGCGTAGTACCGGTTAGTTTGCGACCTGTACTGGTACCCAATAAAACTGCCAACGCACTGGCGGCCAGCGCACCTTTTCCTGCCCCAGTCAACATAGCATCACGTTCTTCTGGATCATCAGGTACGCCCAGTTTTGCTTCAGCCAAAGTTTTTCCCTTTTCTGCCAAACCTTTGGCAGAATTAAGTAACATATCCAAAATTTGTTGGGTGTTCATAACATTTCTCCTAAGTTATCAGTCCGATTTATTATACTTCACACGACCACGGATTCGGAATTTATAGCGGATTTATTATTATCGAGAGCAAGGCGCTGAAATAGGCGCATAGCAAGCTAGTTAACTGTTTCAGTAACACAGTCTAGCGGCAAAAATCGACCGATAGAAATCCGCATCTGTAGCCGTAAAGTATATATATACTAACGCAATATAACCCAAATAGAATTTTCACAAACTAAAACTCCATACCTTGTTCAGCCTTGATACCCTTAGTGAATGCGTGTTTTATTTTCTTCATTTCAGTGACGGTGTCTGCCATTTCGATTACTTCATTGGGCGCACCTCGCCCAGTTAATACCAAATGCATCCAAGGTGCTTTTTCTGTTTGGATAAATTCGGCAATTTCCTGACCAGTAATCCAGCCATATCCGCAGCAATAATTTATTTCATCCAACACGACCAGATCGTACTCTTGGGATCGGATTTTTTGCTGACAAAATTCCCAAATGCTACGGCTGGTTTTAATATCTTGCTCTGAATTTTTGGTGTCCCAGGTAAAACCGTCGCCTAAGGCATGCCATTCGATATTAGGAAAATGTTCAGAGGCTTTTTGCTCACCGGTTTTCCATTGCCCTTTAATAAACTGAATTACGCAAACTTTCATACCCCATCCTGCTGACCGAAAAACGACACCAAAAGCGCTGGAAGATTTTCCTTTACCCTCGCCCGTATGAACTAATACTACTCCGTGTCTGTTTTCTCTTGATTTCATATTTCTTTCGCTTCGCTGTTTAAGTTAATTTAACGAGTTGTACCTTTGTGCTAACGAGATCATAAATTTCATTTTTTGCTCGCCTTTAAATTCATATTTTGGCAAACTGGTTCACAGAATAAGAAAATAATTAATCGTCAACAATGCTAATAACAAGTCGTGAGGAAATTTTATGACTAACCATGAAGATACAAATTCATTCGATTTCGATTACTGGATGGAATTAGCCAAAACTAATCCCGATGAATTTGAAAAACAACGCCAATACCAAATATCAGCTTTGCTTGAGCAAGCTCCAGAGCAATCGCAAGCTCGACTTAAAGGTCTGCAATGGCGCATAGACCAAGAAATCAAAATGGCTAAAAACCCAATGGACAGTTGTTTAAAAATTCACGATATGATGATAGATTCTGTCTTTGGTAGCAATGGTTTAGTAGAAGCTATTACTAATAATCCAGATAGCAAAGAAATGCAAACAATAAATAAAGTAGACAGCAAAATAGTTGATTTAGCCAGTTTCGCAATCGAAAAAGCCCACCAGAGTAATCGAAGCAGTGGGCTGTAACGTAACAGCCACCTCATTCCCTATTCTTTTTGTGTTTTACGGCTAGTTTAGGGATTTCACCTTGCTCCATTAGCGGAGGCACCACATCTATCATTCGGCTTCTACTTAGGGCGAGTCTTTCTTGCCGAAGCCGGGTAAGATAGCCGGCTAATCCGCTTCCAGATGCGACTAACAGCATTAAGCCCATCGTTACAAACTGGGTCATCACCATCACCGCACCCGCTCCACCAGCCAGAGCAAAAGCAGCACCTACTTTGAAATTGGCTTTTGCATGCACTCGCTTGCTTTCTTTTTCTATTCGTTTATAACTATCAGACTGAATATTGGCTTTTTCTCGTTCTGCGCTAAGTTTAATGCCTTCCCTTTCTTTGGCGTGCGCTTCCATTGTTTTGGTAAGGGCATCTTTATGGATATCGCGAGCGATGGCTGAAAACCAAAATGTGGTTAACAAAGTAACTATAAAACCAAAAAAAATGATCACGAAAACAATTTCTTGATTATCTAGCCACTTAATTGCGGCGAGTACAAGGCCAACCGTCACGAGTTGTAGGAAGAATATGCCTGGTAAAAATTTGAACATCGCTATTGTTTTGTTAACAGAGCTTCAACCAGCATGCGCCATTCTTGATCCAGGCTGAGGCTATCATCCCATTTAGTTGCAGCCCGTCGATGCCAATATTTAGCATTATATTCATCGCCTTCCTTACGATGCAGATAGGCATGAAGCGTGCAGCTTGTGGTTGATTTATTTCTTGTACAATCTCATGCGCCTTATTCCAGTCGCCGTTGGCATCATACCAAAGCGCCTGAAAATATACTGACAGATCTTCGTTGCAAGCATCTTGCGCTAACGAGTCGATAAATTGTGCACTTGTCATGATTAATTTTCGTTTACTTTACCTGAACGAATAAGACAATACGCTTTGTAATTTGTTTCTAAAGCACTTGCGATTAGCCTGATTCGATAAGAGTATTTTTGACCTGATAGAGAGAATACGCGACCTCACCCGCCGTTTTCTGTTTTATCAATTGCCACCCGACCGATACTGAATCTGTGATTAATCCATTACGTTCTGATTCTGTGTAAATTTTACTGGTCTCAGTGAGCCAATCAGTATTATCCAAAGAGCGATAAACTTCGGTTATTAAGCCCTCACCAAAAGGGGGATCTAAGAAAACAATGTCAAATAAAGAAGCAGCCGAAGCTAAGTAGCTCCTCACATCGCTCTCAATTAACGTTATTTTATCGTCTCCAAGCATTCTTTTGTTTGCATGGATTAAGCGGCAAGCCTCTGGATCTCTTTCCACAGCAATCACTTCCTTTGCGCCTCTGGAAACCGCCTCAAAACTCATAGCACCACTACCGGCATATAAATCAAGACAGCGACTACCGGGCAGATCCCATTGTAACCAGTTAAATACAGTTTCTCTGACTCGATTCGGCGTGGGTCTTAGCGAAGGTATATCTGCAAAATGAATGATTCGGCTCCGCCAGACCCCGCCTATCAATCGTACACTATTTTTTTTCACGCCCTTGGTCGGACACTCGGCCTATTAACACGGTTTGTATGCTATTCGGTAAAATTCGTCGCTTGAAGGCATCTCGAACCGCTTCTCGAGTCACTAATTTAACTTGTTCAGGATAATCATCCAGGTAAGTTAAAGGAAGTTGGTAAAATCCAATCATTGTGACATATTGAGAAAGTTCTTTATTACTATCGAAACGCATTGCAAAGCCGCCGGTAATATTCTTTATAGCTGAATTAAGCTCAGCTTCAGTTGGCCCAGATGTGATGAATTTTTTAACTGTCTCGTTGACTACATTTAGAGCATTTTCTGCCTGATCATTGCGCGATTGAAAGCTTATAATAAATGGACCTTTTCTAAGCAAGGGCATCAAATTACTGGAAGCGCTGTAAGCTAAGCCTCTTTTTTCTCTGACTTCTTGAAATAATTTTGAAACCAAACCGCTGCCACCTAGAATAAAATTACCGACTGCAAGCGGGAAATAATCTTTATCCTTGCGATCCATCACAGGCAGCCCTGAGAATACGTGGGTTTGTTCTGAAGGGAAAAATATCCTTTGAACCTTAGCCTTACTTGGGAGCTTTACTCTTTCCGGTGCTACGGGAACTTGGCCTTTTGGTAAATTTTTGATTAGTTTTTTAGCGACCTGTTCAGCTTGGTTCTTATCTAAATCGCCAACGATAGCAATTACAGCATTATTGGCAGTATAGTAGCGTTTATAAAATGCTTTGAGATCATCAGGCGTCAATGCGGAAATTGTCTTCATGAAGCCATCGCCTGGATGGCCGTATGGATGCTCGCCGTACATCGCCTGATAAAAAGCTATCTCGCCTAAATCACCTGGTGACTCTTCCCGATATTTCAACCCAGCGAGTGTCCTTTTTTTCTCCCGCTCAAAATCTCCCTTGCGGAAGCGGGGATCAGTTAAGATGACATTGACTGTTTCTAATACTTTATCAAATAATTCTGGCTGTGTGAGTGATCTCAGATAGAATGTAGCCATATCGTCGGACACTGAACTTCCAAACTTGGATCCTAGAATTTCAAAGCGTTGGGCGATCTGGTCGGCATTCCAATCGCCGGCACCTGTATCAAGCAAAGACGAAGTCAGTGAGGCAATACCATACTGCGTGCCATCTCTTGCACCGCCGGCATCAAAGGCTACTTGAATATCCACCATGGGCAACCCAGGACTATTGACATAATAAACCCGAGTACCTTGCTCTGTTGTCCATTGTTCGATCTTGACGCCGGCCAAACTTCCGTGACAAAACATGGTAATCGCTAAAACAATGAGTAAATGATAGGTTTTATTGGGCATGACGTCCTCCTGATATCTTGCCAACAGCTCTAGGTTTTTTATTTTGTATTGGCAAAGGCTCCAAATAAGCGATATTAAGCTGATCCTCGACTAGATATTTTTGAGCAACTTTGCGTACTTGCTCAGTTGTCACAGCACTAATCTTATCGACATATTCTTCTGCTTTCTGCCAGCCAATACCAATGGTTTCTAGCATCCCTAACTGCATGCCCTGATAGAACATCGAATCTCTTTCGTAAATAGCATTCGCTAAAACTTGTGCTTTAATAATCTCCATCTCTTTTTTATTCACTAAATTCTTTTGAAGATCATACACTTCATCTAGTAAGGCAATCTCAATATCCATCAACGAAACCGATTGAGCTGGTGTAGCATCGATCATAAACATACTGGGTAGGCGTGCATAAAGATCGTAGCCTGCGCCTGCTGAATTAGCGATTTGTTTTTTCCTCACTAACCTTGTGCTTAATCGTGAGCTGCTACCACCATCAAGTACACCAGCAAGAACCTCCAATGCATACGCTTCCCATTCGTTTTTGATGCCATTCAAAACCGGCACTTTGTAGCCTAGTAACAGGTAAGGTAATTTTGCTGGTAGTTTTATTGAGACACGTTTAGCACCCAGTTGCGTTACTTCCTTCTGAGGTTTATTCGGTCTGATGACGCTCGGTTTGAGTGGACCGAAATGCTTTTCAGCCAAAGCAAAGACTTCAGTATGTTTTACGTCGCCAATGATGACCACAGTAGCATTATTAGGCGCATACCATTGCTGATACCAACTTTGTAAGTCTGCAACGGTAATATTTTCAATATCAGAAGGCCAGCCAATTACCGGATTCTTATAAGGGCTATCGAGATATGAGAAAGCCATAAAATGCTCTTGGAGTTTTGATCTGGAGACATCGTCGGTTCGCATACGTCGTTCCTCAAGAACAACCTGCAGCTCTTTGTCATATTCTTCCTTTAGTAAATGCAAATTTCGCATTCGATCAGCTTCCAATTCAAAACTGATAGGCAGTCGTGATTTCTCCAACGTTTGAAAATATGCGGTATAATCCCGTCCGGTAAAAGCGTTTTCTTGGCCACCGTTTTCAGCAATGATACGAGAGAATTCTCCAGCTTTTAATTTGTCGGTGCCTTTAAACATCATGTGTTCGAGAATATGTGATATCCCGGTCACGCCCCCATATTCATAACTTGACCCCACTTTATACCAAACTTGAGAAACCACCACCGGGAAACGTTGGTCCTCTTTAACTAGCACCTTGAGACCATTTTTCAAGGTATACTCATGGACGGTGGGTACCGATGCTTCAACGGCGGCTACTGAACTCAAAACATAGATCGTAAGGACTCTTAAAAAGAACAACATAGATGGGTTCCTTGTTTATTATAAAACATAAGTGGACATATAATATTAACCATGGTTCAAATTGTAAAACAATCGTTTTATAGGCATTGCTAATTTAGATTATGAGCAGCAGCAACAGCTTAACCTGGAAAAACTACTACGCATTATGTAAACCTAAAGTAGTCATGTTAATCGTTTTTACAGCGATGGTTGGCATGTTTTTAGCCGTACCTGGTTGGCCACCTTTTTATAGTGCTTTACTAGGGACGCTTGGGATTGGACTAGCCGCCTCCTCGGCAGCCGCCATTAATCATTATTTGGATCATAGTGAAGACTCACATATGGCCAGAACCCAAAACCGCCCATTACCGCAAGGTAGGTTGTCTTCATTCGAAGTCATGGTTTTTGCCTGTACTCTGGGCATCGTCGCTATGCTTTTACTCTATTTTGGAGTTAACCCTCTAACCGCCTTTTTGACTTTTTTATCATTAATCGGCTATGCAGTCATTTATACAGTTTATCTAAAGCACGCAACACCACAGAACATCGTTATCGGCGGGGCTGCTGGGGCTGCACCCCCCGTGTTGGGTTGGTGTGCTATTACTGGCGAGGTTCACCCTTACTCGCTACTATTGTTCTTGATTATCTTTGTGTGGACCCCACCTCATTTCTGGGCTTTAGCGATCGCGAAACGAGATGAGTATGCAAAAGTTAACATCCCGATGTTACCGGTAACTCACGGTGTTGAGTTTACCCGTATTCAAGTTCTTTTGTACACCATTCTACTGTTCATCGTTACCCTGTTACCATACATAACTGGCATGAGTGGAGTTATCTATCTATTTGCTGCGCTCCTACTAAACGCTGGCTTTATTTATTTTGCTTGTATGATGATGATAAAGAAAAATGATCAGATTGCAATGCAAACCTTTGGCTATTCCATTACTTATCTTATGCTGCTCTTTTCGTTTCTTTTAATAGATCATTATGCATACTAAATCACACTAAAATTATTCTTTTTGGAGCATGATCCTAGCTTCAATTTAGAAGAACAATTTGTTCTGTACTAGCGGCATAAATTCTATAACCAATAGACAAAAATAAACAAGCCCAACCAGACCACATCGACAAAATGCCAGTACCATGCAGCTGCTTCAAAGGCGAAATGGTTATCGGAACTGAAATGACCTTTCCAACTCCTGAAAAGAATGACCGACAAAATGGTCGCACCTATCGTCACGTGTAAACCATGGAATCCTGTCAGCATAAAAAAAGTAGAACCATAAATACCTGATCCCAGGGTCAAACCCAATTCTGAGTATGCCTCATAATATTCCAACGCTTGCAAACCCACAAAAGTAAAACCAAGACCAACGGTAGCAATTAACCATTTAATAAGCTCACGGCGATCATTATGCAATAAGGCATGATGCGCCCATGTCACCGTAATACTGCTGGTCAGCAAGATAATGGTGTTCAATAGAGGCAGGCCCCATGGACCCATGGAAATAAAATCACCACCAATACTCCCCGGCCCGTTGGTTGGCCACATTGCTTCAAAATTAGGCCATAAAATTTCATTGGTAGAACGACCCGGACCAAAACCTTCACCTCCCAACCAAGGAACCGATAAGTTTCGGGTATACCAAAGCGACCCAAAAAAGACCGCAAAGAACATGACTTCAGAGAAAATAAACCAAAGCATGCCCATTCGATAGGAAATACCTACTTGGTGGTTATACATGCCACTCTCACTTTCAATAGCTTGTAGACTAAACCAACCGAACAACATGACTAAAAATGTTAAAAAACCAACCAGCATCATGGGCGTACCAATTGGCGAACCGTTCAAAGAATTAGCAAAACCGGCAAGTAATATCATAGCCCCTATGGTGCCGATTACCGGCCAAGTTGCTTTATGCGGGATGTAATATTGATCTTTCGTAGACATATACCCTTCCTCTTTACGATTTGTTATCTTTCGTATCCGTAATATCAAAAAATGTGTAAGACAGCGTTACTGTTTTATAGCGCTTAGGTAAATTTGGATTAACCACAAACCGAACGGGCATTTCCTTTTTTTCTGAAGGTCGAAAAACCTGTTCATCAAAACAAAAACATTCTATCTTTTTAAAATATTCTGCAGCTAAACCGGGCGTCACACTCGGTATTGCTTGCGCAACCAAGTGATCGGAAGTAAGGTTTTCTGCTTGGTACTCAACGGTATAGATTTTTCCCGGACGAATTTTCATCTTCTTTACTATAGGGAAAAAATCAAGTGGCGTTTGCTCGTTAGTAGAAGCAACAAATTCTACGGTAATTAGACGGTTCGAATCTACCTGATAATTCAAATTGGCTTCGGCGATTGCACCAGCGCTTGTTTTTCCGTTGAGCCCTGTAATATCGCAAAAAACATTATAGATCGGCACTAACAAGAAACCAAACCCGAACATTATCAGCGTTATGCTTACAAGCTTGATCACCAGCGTTGAATTTTTTCGATCTTGATTATCTAGCGTCATTTACCGAAAACTTTAAAAATCTGAAATACATAGATCCCGATCGCAATAGCGACCAAAACGACTACTGTCAGAATGTTTTTTTTGTTGGTGTCCATTATGTTGTTAAGACTCTACCCTTTCACACTGAAAGGGTAGGGTTTGTAGGCATCTGGTTATTTAATTTCGGGTGGTGTTTCAAAAGTGTGGTAAGGAGGTGGTGAAGGAAGAGTCCACTCCAAACCATATTCCTTCGCTCCTTCCCAAACTTCATCGGTTGCTTTTTCACCTCCTCTGATCGTCTTAATGACAACATAAAGAAAAATGAGTTGTGACAAACCAAAAATAAAAGCGCCAACACTCGAAATCATGTTGAACTCAGTAAATTGTGTCGCATAGTCTGGAATTCTTCTGGGCATACCGGCTAAGCCAAGAAAATGCTGGGGGAAAAACAATATGTTTACAGAAATAGCGGTCAACCAGAAATGTAATTTACCCAATTTTTCATCATACATATTTCCTGTCCACTTGGGCAACCAATAGTAGGTTGCAGCTATCAACATGAAGACTGTGCCAGGCACCAACACATAATGAAAATGGGCTACAATAAAGTAGCTATCGTGGTATTGCAAATCTGACGGCGCAATAGCCATCATTAGACCGGTAAACCCGCCTATAGTGAACAACACAACGAATGCAATGGCAAATAACATAGGCGTTTCAAAGGTCATGGAACCCTGCCACATAGTAGCAATCCAATTAAAGACTTTGACGCCAGTTGGTACAGCAATCAGCATGGTCGCATACATAAAAAATAGCTCTCCCACTATCGGCATACCCACAGTAAACATGTGATGTGCCCAAACAATAAATGAGAGAAAAGCGATTGAAGCGGTTGCATACACCATTGAGCTGTAACCGAACAACGGCTTGCGGGCAAAAGTAGGAATAATCGTCGAAGCAATACCAAAGGTCGGTAAAATAAGCACATATACCTCAGGATGCCCGAAAAACCAGAAAATATGTTGATAAAGCACTGGGTCACCACCGCCTGCAGCATCAAAAAAACTGGTTTCATAAAAACGGTCGGTTAATAACATGGTCACACCACCAGCCAGTACCGGCATGATTGCGATCAGTAAATAAGCAGTGATGAACCACGTCCACACAAATAATGGCATCTTCATATAAGTCATACCAGGTGCACGCATATTCATGATGGTTGCAATAATATTAATTGAACCCATGATGGATGAAACACCGAGTAAATGCACTGCAAAAATCGCAAAAGGAAAAGCTTTCCCAGTCTGTAAAACAAGTGGCGGATATAATGTCCATCCTGCTGCAGGTGCTCCGCCTTCCATAAACAATGTCGAAAAAAGCAGCCCGGCCCCTGCAACCAAAAACCAAAAGCTCATGTTGTTCATTCTGGGTAGCGCCATATCCGGTGCGCCAATCATCATCGGAATCATCCAGTTAGCCAACCCAACCAAGGCCGGCATGACACCACCGAAAATCATTATCAATGCATGCATGGTCGTCATTGAATTGAAAAAACCCGGTTCAACAAACTGCAAGCCAGGTTCGAACAACTCCGCGCGAATAATCAAAGCCATGGCGCCGCCAACAAAAAACATGGCCAGAGCAAACATCAGGTAAAGCGTGCCAATATCTTTATGGTTAGTGGTGAAAACCCATCTTAAAATTCCTTTCTGAGGACCATGATCATGATGATCATCGTGCGGTGTCACTACGGTTGACATTTTATTACCTCGCTAAAGTTTTACTCTTAACTCAGGTTGAGTTGATTTATTAAGTTGACAAGTTGCTTAATGGCAATCACTTATCAAGTAATTCTTGAATGGCTGAGGGTTGAACCGAATCATTCATTTCGTTGCCCAAAGCGTTTCTGGTATAGGTGATGACTGCTGCCAAGTCTGATGCACTAAGCATTTGATTAAAAGCAGGCATCATAGCGCCTTTCCCATTCACAACCACATCAACCTGAGTGTCAATATCGCCGGTTACAACAGAACTTCCTGCCAGCGCAGGGAAAGTACCCGGCATGCCTTCGCCACTTTCCATATGACAAGATGCACAATTCGCTAAATAGACGGCTTTGCCTTTCTCTTGAAGATCATCATCTGACCATTCTTTGTCTGCTGATTTCGCTTCTTCGGATGTTGATGCAATTTGCGTTTCAACCCACTTCTCATAATCGGCCTGCTCCTTCGCGATAACTACAATAGGCATAAATGCATGATCTTTACCGCAAAGCTCAGCGCATTGCCCTCGATAAATCCCAGGCTTTTTGATATTGGTCCAGGCTTCATTAATGAAACCAGGGACGGTATCTTTTTTCCAGCCAAAACTTGGAACCCACCAGGAATGAAGAACATCGGCAGCTGTTAATAAGAAGCGGATTTTTTTATTGATCGGTACGACTAACGGTTTATCGACATCCAGCAGATAGTTCGGGACTGTTTTAGGATCAATGCCTGAATTCAATTGTCTGGCTTGATTACTTTTTTCATCAAGCGTACTAAAAAAACTGATGTCTTCATCAAGGTATTCGTATTTCCATTTCCATTGATAACCTGTCACTTTGATTGACATGTCTGCTTCAGAAGTGTCATCCATATCAATCATCGTTTTGGTAGCTGGAATCGCCATACCTATCAAAATAATAAAAGGGATGATCGTCCATAGCATTTCAATTTTGGCATTCTCATGAAACGGGACTGCGACGTGTCCTTTCGACTGTCGGTGATGGTAAATTGAATAAAACATAGCACCGAAGACTAGCAGGCCGATAACGACACAAATCCACAATATCAACATGTGAAGGTCGTATACATCCTGACTGATGCGAGTAACCCCTTTTGGCATATTGAGACTATACTCTGCATGCACTGTCCCTAATCCGGCCATCGATAGAAACAATGTTATGGCAAATCGTTTAACAACTATCACGAACCGACCTCCAAACAAATATTTTTAAGTTTTTTGTTTACTTCATCCATTATAAACTACAGCTAGAACTCGCCTTTATAGACAACCATTTTTACCGATACGTCGTACGAGCAATGAAAAAATTGGGTAGTGATCAACTACAATTTGCAACGTTTATTATGGAAAGAAATAATATGACGTGTAAGAATCCCGAATAAAAAGATAGGCATCACGCGAAACATTGTAACTGATTTTTGTTCAAAATTCCGTATAAGGAAAAGAAAATTACTATTTACTTATTTTGCTATTAATGCGCGCAAGTAAATTGCACCGGACTATTGTTAGGACTGCTCAAAGCATTAGCTCCACCTTTATTGACTTTGTAAAGCAAAACACAAACTACCACGACTCTATAGCTCAGGAGCTAGGATTCAATAATTTACGAAGACTTGTCTTTTTGTCCACCTTCTGCGTTTAGCAACTGTTGCGTAGTTTGCAATGCGCCTGTTACTAGGCCTTGAAGACAAACTAAAACCCTGCGTCAAACTTTCGTATATCATTGAATCCTTACCCTTAAAGCTGAAAATCCAAATCGATTTGATTGATATCCAAACCATCTTCAAGCAGGGGAATTTCACCCAGCAAAGGAATGGGCAGTCTATATTTTATGGTTGCAACAACTTCTGTATGACAAAGTAAACCAGTCTCACGGTGGTTAGCGATCCAGCCTTTACAATTTACCCCTTGTTGTTGGATAGCCTTATAAGTTAACACCGCATGATTGATACAACCAAGCTGCAAGCCAACGATCAGAATAACAGGCAAATTTAAACAGGCTGCCATATCGCCAACAGTGCGATGCCTATCGATGGGAACCAACCATCCGCCCACGCCTTCTACAACTACTCGATCGCTGCACTCCTGCAACTGTTCTAAAATAGCTTTAATGCGATCAAATTCAATTACTTGGTTTGATTTTTGTGCAGCAATGTTAGGTGATACCGGCAGTTCGAATGCATAGGGATTTACTTGCTCATAGCTAACGTTCAAAGATGATTGTTGCTGTAACTTCAAAGCATCATCATTAACCCATTGATTGTTGTTCCAAACACAACCGGATGCGATAGGTTTCATACCAACAACCCGCTGACCCTGTCTTTGCAAGTAAGACATTAACGCTAAACTCGCAACAGTCTTACCTACGTGGGTATCAGTACCGGTTATGAAGTAACCGCGAACAGCAGCGTTACCCGCTCTATTTTGCTTTAACGACGACATAGATAATCTCATAGGTAACGGGCAACAATTCATTGTGTCTATATTGCTCGTAAGCGGCTATCATTTCTTGTAAACGCCCTTTTCCAGTCAATTTCTGATACTTGTTATCTCTAACCACTGCATTTGCACCAATGCCTTTCAAGGCTTGCAAAATATGCAAGACCTCTCGATAATTTAAAGTGATCATTTCAGACTGCCAATCAAAAAAAGTTAAACCCGCACGACCAAGTTCATTAGCCAACAGTTCCTGGCTGTGAAAATCGTTGACATGGCGATATTGATCGACTTGGCCCCAAGCAGTTTTCAACTCCATCAAACTTCCAACCCCAAATGTCGAAAAAGCGATCACACCACCTGGCTGAATAACCCGTTTCATTTCTGAAAAAACAGTCGCAAGGTTATGGCACCATTGCATCATCAGACTGGAAAAAATGATATCAATACTATTCTTAGCCAAGGGAAGTTGTTCAGCATCTGCAGCAACCCAGCAACAACTGCTATGGGCCATAGTCTTGGCTTGCGCCAAATTCAACATGGGCAAAGCTGAATCGAAACCTATTATCTTTTTTGCTGATAACTGTACAGCGGATGCTAATTCTGCAAAATGACCCGTACCACAACCTAAATCTAATAGCCAATGACCTGGTAGCTGTTGTTCAAAAAGTTTTTTGGTCAGTTTAGCTGAAACTTGGCGCTGTAGCTCAGAAAACTGATCATAGGATTGAGCCGCCGACCCAAAGGACAAACGAATCTGTTTTTTTCCCATCGTCAGGATGAATTGCTATGAAAAAAATTAACAATAGTTTGGGCAACTTCCGCTTGATGACTAAAAAAAAGCGCATGCCCAGCACCATGAATAATCTTGAATTGAACAAGCGGATTCAGTTGTCTTATCCGGTCGGCTATTTGACAGGGCACCAGCCGATCATCAGAACCAAGGAACATTGTGGCAGGCATCTGTAATTGCTTTAGGTTATTCCTTAAATCCATCTCTTCCAGAAGTTGTAGCGCTTTTATTAAAACTTTAATATCCGGCGCTTTTTGTTGAGACCAGTTTTCTTTAAAGCGATGTATATTTTTTTTTACGTTTGTCAAACCCTGGAATTGAAACGCTATAAAACGCAATAACGCAGCTTCAGTGTTTTTCAAAAGATCTTGACGCAAGCTCTGAACTTGGCTCTCAGCTACCCCTGGCCAGTCAGCTTGAGCCATAAAACAAGGATTACAAGCCATCAGGCACAATGCACTAACTCGATTTGGATAACGACTGGCAATTTCCAATGCCAGGTTTCCTCCTAGTGACCAACCAATCCAACAACAAGGTTCTGTTGGCGCTTCCGCTAAAATAGCTGCAATGACTGTTTCCGAAGTGTAAGGATCGATAGTATCGCTTCGCCCATGTCCAGGTAAATCGATAAGAATGACTTGGTAATGCTCTTTCAATTGTTGGGATAGACCGCTGAGAACCCCATGGTGCATTCCCCAACCTGAGAGCAATACCAGTGACGCACCACGACCGTCAACATCATAATGAGGGTTACCCATTAAGCTTGCAAATTAGCTTGGTCAAGCGCATCCAGCAATTGGTTGACATCAGATTCTTGATGCAAGGCTGATAGCGTAATTCTTAGTCTGGAGCTGTTGACAGGTACGGTTGGCGGTCTAATTGCGGCAACGAAAAAACCTTGTTGCTGTAAAGCTTCGCTCATTTTTACAGCTTTCATACAATCCTGCACCACAATGGGTTGGATAGGGCTGCACGAGTCCGTTACAGCAAGTCCTAATTGTGAAGCTCCTGCCCTAAATTGATTAATCAATAGCTGCAACTTCTCACGCCGCCAGTCTTCATGAATAACCTTGACTAAGCTGGTCTCGGTAGCGACCGCTAAAGCTGGAGGCAAAGCTGTGGTATAAATATAAGTTCTTGCTGTTTGCAGTAAAGTTTCGATTAATACCTCAGCTCCCGCTATAAAAGCGCCAAAGGTTCCAAACGCCTTCCCAAATGTACCCATCAAAATAGGCACATCGTCAACACTGCATCGTTGGCTTTGTAGCGTTCCTTTACCTTCCTTACCTAAAACGCCCAAGCCGTGAGCATCATCAACCATCAAATAAGCATCATGACAGCGAGCTGTTTCAGCGAGTTCTTTTAAGGGTGCAGCATCGCCATCCATGCTGAAAATACCGTCGGAGACGATAAGCTTTCTGGATGCCTTCGAGACTGTCAGTCGTTGCTCTAAGTGTTCGATATCGCCATGTCGAAACCGCTTAAAAAGTGCCCCGCTATGGAGCCCCCCATCGATTAATGAGGCATGATTTAAACGATCTTCAAAGACCGCGTCACCCTTCCCCATTAATGCAGTAATGACACCTAAATTGGCCATATAGCCAGTAGAAAAAACTAACGCCCGCTCTCGTCCTGTAAACGCAGCTAGAGCTTCTTCCAAAGACTGGTGTACATAGTGGTGTCCTGAGACCAAATGGGCCGAACCACTCCCTACCCCGTAGTGGTCTATAGCTCTCTGGAAAGCTTTTTTGATATCGCTGTCTTGCGCTAACCCAAGGTAATCGTTACTACAAAAATTGACCAGGGTTTTACCCTGGACTTTGATACGAATACCTTCAGCGCTTTCAATAATGTTACGTTGTCGATATAGCCCTTGCTGTTTTATCTTGATTAGATTTGTTCGTAAGTCAGTCCAGGGATTAGGCATGTGATTGACTATCAAACTGCAAACCCAACCGCTTAAAAAGTTGTTTGTCTTGATTGGCTAAAGGATTATCGGTTGTTAGTAACTTTTCACCATAAAAAATCGAGTTGGCTCCGGCAAAGAAGCAGAGCGCCTGCATTTCATCGCTCATATCAGTTCTACCCGCTGATAACCTGACTCTTGATTGTGGCATCAATATTCTCGTCACAGCGATCATTTTTACAAAAACAATAGGATCCAGTTGATCTGTTCCCATCAGTGGAGTTCCTTCCACTTGCACTAACATGTTAATCGGCACACTCTCCGGATGCTTTGCCATATTAGCCAAAGTAATAAGCATTTTAGCTCGATCAGTATTACTTTCACCCATACCAACGATGCCTCCGCAACAAACATTGATGCCAACACTGCGGACTCGTTCAAGGGTATCTAGCCTATCTTGATAAGTTCTAGTCGTTATAATTTCAGAATAAAACTCTTCTGATGTATCCAGGTTATGATTGTAATAATCAAGACCACAAGCTTGCAGCCTTGACGCTTGTTGATCCGTCAACATGCCTAAAGTAACGCAGGTCTCCATACCGAGTTGTTTGACTTCTTCAATCATTTCAACCACGACATCGATATCCTTATTTTTTGGTCTGCGCCAAGCGGCTCCCATACAAAATCTCGAAGCCCCATGATCCTTAGCACGTTTGGCAGAGGCCAAAACTTCTTGAACAGACATCAAGGCTTCATTTTCTAACGAGGTATCATGCCTGACGCTTTGCGGGCAGTAAGCACAGTCCTCCGAACAAGCGCCTGTTTTAATACTCAATAAACTACTCATCTGGACTTGATTTGGATTAAAATACAAGCGATGTTCTGAATGGGCACGATAAAGTAAATCGTTAAAAGGCAAATCAAACAACACTTCTACTTCGTTCAAAGCCCAATCATGGCGTATTGACTGGCTAGCACCTGACGGAACTGAAGAAGAGCTAAGCACAAGATGATTTGTCATTATTCACTCCTAAAATAAAAAACTGGCTAAAGAAATTCATGTGATAAGTTGTCAACCAAAACCAAGCAACTTAGTTAACCATTGGCTGGATAGTATACAACAATACCTACTGCCTCCTAAATGTGTATTGTGCGGTCACTTGGGAAAGGGTAAGCAAGATTTATGCGAACATTGCCATAATTCAATTCAGTTAAATCACACCAGTTGCCACCAATGTGGCGAACCGATGGAAACAGCCTCTGAATCATTGCTGGTTTGTGGTATTTGTCAAAAAAACCCCCCTTATTTTAATACTACTTACGCGCCATTTTTATATGATGGTGTCATCAAATATTTAGTTCTCACTCTAAAATATCAGTCACAATTATGTTGCGCTACAATACTGGGTAATTTACTGGCTCAACACCTGAAAGAACACGCGGAGTTACCCGATTATATTATTCCGGTTCCATTGCACATAAAAAGATACCACCAGAGAGGATTTAATCAAGCGATAGAAATTGCAAAAATAATTTCAAACATTCTGCATGTCCCTTTGGCCCTTACCGCGATTGAAAAGCATAAACCTACACAAGTGCAGTCTGCCTTACCAGCGAGCAAAAGAACAAAGAATATGCGTCGCGCGTTTAGTCAAAAAAAACCTTTGCAAGCACGGCATGTAGCCATTGTAGATGATGTTATGACAACCGGAGCAACCGTTAACGAACTCTCAAACACCATCCTTAAAGCAGGTATTCAACGAGTTGATATATGGGTTCCAGCTAGAGCTCGAAAAAGTTGAATAAATTCAACTACCAGTCAGTCTTCAAGGCTATGAAAGTTTGCACCGTTATTTCTATTGACAATGATAGCTAAATATGGTCTTTTCAGACTTCAGTTTCACATGTATTTAGGTTTGTCCTGATATTTTTTAAGGAAAGAGGAAGCACCCAAACAATTTAGTAACAATAGAACACCCACATAACTTTTACTTACTCGACAGTATGACAACTTAACAGTCCACTTAAACATTCGTTGTGTCACAAAATCTTAGCTTTTGTTTGATATTACGTATTTAATAAGTTATTAAAAGTCTTAGATATAGATTAAAGGAAGAAACTATGGCTACAATTACAGACCCAGTCATCGGCAACTGGTATAAAGATGTCGAAAATAACTTAACTTTCAAAGTAATCGCTATAGACGAAAAGTCTGATACCATTGATGTGCAATATCAAAACGGTGATATTGGTGACTATGATAATGAAAGCTGGTATGAGTCAACGTTTGATTTCATCGAAGCCCCGGAAGATTGGTCGGCTCCATATGGAGCGATTGAGCTGGATGACTTAGGCTATAGCGACCCTGATACCCATGACATTGATAAAGATAATTTTGACCTCTCGTCGATACTTGATGATCGCTGAACTTATTAATTTCCGCAACCCATGAAAATGAATGCCCAGGAGTTTCTGGACTGGGAGTCCAAGTCCATAACATTGCTGGGAATGTCGGGGACTGGCAAAACAACTCTGGCAAACAAACTGCCCAAGGATCGCTGGTTTCATTACTCCGGCGACTATAGGATTGGCACCAAATATCTAGAAGAAGCCATCCTGGACAATATCAAACAGCAGGCCATGGACGTTCCTTTCTTAAGGAATCTGTTACTGTCGGACTCCATCTATATTTGCAGCAATATTACCGTCGAAAACCTAGCGCCTGTTTCAAGTTTTCTTGGGAAAATAGGTAATACAGAACAGGGAGGGTTAAGCTACCAAGCCTTCATACAACGCCAAAAACTGCACCATAGCGCTGAAACTGCTGCGATGAGAGATGTGCCGGAATTCATTCTTAAAGCTGAAAATATCTACGGCTACAAGCACTTCATCAACGATGCAGGCGGCAGCGTTTGTGAGCTGAATGATCCCGCAACCTTAGAACTTCTTGCTCAGCACACCCTTATCATTTATTTGAAGGCCTCCCCTGCCCTCGAAAAAACCATTATCGAGAGAGCCAAACAAACACCCAAACCACTGTATTATCCGCAACAATTTCTGGATCAAAAATTAGCTGAATATATGGACACCAACGTCTATCAAGACATTCAGCAAGTTCCTCCAGACGATTTTGTAAGTTGGGTGTTTCCCGAACTTTTTCGATCCAGACTTCCCAATTATCAGCATATTGCGGAACAATATGGTTATATTATTGATGCAGACGAAGCAGCAGAAGCTAGTAATGAAAAAGATTTCATTGATATGATAGCTTCAGCCATTCGCAAATCATAATAATTTTAATTTGTCTTATTTCCCTTTACTATGCCACTGGTAGCTCATAGCCCTCTCAAAACATTTCGACGTCTTCGTGAAGAAGGTCAGAATATCCTAACGCCAGAGCAAGCAACGCACCAGGATATTCGAGAACTACATATTGGCTTGCTCAATATGATGCCTGATAGCGCAATTGAAGCAACCGAGCGCCAATTCTTTCGGTTAATTAGCGCCAGTAACCAAATCGTCCAGTTTCACTTACATCCTTTTACCATTGATGGTTTGGAACACAGCGCAGATGCAACGGAATATTTAAAGAAAAATTACGAACCTTTTAATAAAATTAAGGATGAAGGACTTGACGGCCTGATCATCAGCGGAGCAAACGTTACCCACGACCGATTACAAGAAGAGCCTTTTTGGACCCCCCTCACTGAAGTTTTTGACTGGGCAAAAAAAAATGTTACCTCAATTATGTGCTCTTGCTTAGCCACTCATGCTTTAATCCAATATGATTATGGCATCGTTAGAAAACCTCAAACGACAAAACGTTGGGGTGTTTACCCGCATCGTGTTAGGCACCGCCAACATCCTTTAGTCGCTGATATAAACACTCGATTCGATGTTCCTCACTCGAGATATAATGAAATTTTCCAAGCAGATCTGGAACGGGTTGGACTCACTGTTTTAGCGACCAGCCAAGAAGCAGGCACCCACCTTGCCGTCAGTCCTGATGGTTTTAGAGTTGTTTTTTTTCAAGGGCACCCTGAATATGACCATATCAGCCTGCTAAAAGAATATAAACGTGAGATTATTCGTTACATGGCCAACGAAATCGAAAAGTACCCTCCTTTCCCTGAGCATTATTTTAACCACCAGGCATCTGCCATTCTTAATGAGTATAGAGCTGTTGTTATGGCCGGAAAAAAGCAGGGGAAAACAATCGCTGACTTCCCTCAATCCAGTGTATTGCCCTATTTGGACAATACTTGGCGTGATACGGCCAAAGCAGTATTTAACAACTGGTTAGGTAAAATCTATCATACGACCCATCAGGATCGAAGAATTCCTTTTATGGCTCATATTAATCCAGAAAACCCTCTCGACTTGTAACCATTGATGGATCAAACATTTTTACAACATGCCGAACAATTAGCTTGTGATAACGTAACAGCCTCTCAAGGCGGCCCTTTTGGGGCTTTGATCGTAAAAGGTCAACAGATTGTTGCCACTGGGGTCAACACTGTGACTTATGGCAACGATCCTACCGCTCATGCAGAAATAAATGCCATCCGCTCAGCATGCTCGAACTTGAATTCCTTTCAACTGAAAGGTTGTATTTTATATTCAAGTTGCGAACCATGCCCGATGTGTCTAGCAGCTATATATTGGGCAAGATTGGATCGCGTTTTTTTTTCAAGCAATCGTAACGATGCCGCTGCTGCCGGCTTTGATGATGAATTCATATACCAACAACTTGCTCTTGCACCCGGCCAGCGCGCTATTCCTATGGAGGAGCTTCGAACAACAAACTCCCAACAACCATTAAAGCTATGGGTAAACATGGATAAAAAAATACCTTACTAATCTAAATTGATGCATATTGTCGCTGAAATCTCTTTTTTTATCAGTGGCGTAGTGAAAATGAATCTTGCTTCCCTAGCAGTAATGAACCCGCCCAACCAGCTATGCCAACTCATATCATGAGTTATCCAAATACAAGTGTTTTATTGGCTCAGGGAAAAACTGATACGACACTGTTTATTCCGTACATTTGCGTTAAACTGACCCACTTAAGTTATACTTATTCAGCCCATTGAATGCTGCTATGAAAAATAATACCTCAAACAATAGCCCGGAAAAGCCTCATCACCTATTTAAAGAAGAAGCTATGTTGATGGCGAAAAGCATTCAACGACCCGGTCAATCCAAAGAACAAACCCGTTTAATTGCTCAAGGTATAGAAAAAGGGATTACTCTATATAAAAAACAACAAGCTGAAAAAATGCGAGAGATTAATAAAAAAAAGAAAAAAAAGGATAAATTAACGATTCTTAACCAAACCGACCAAAAAGAAAATAGCAGTGACAGAACTCATTCCACTATCTATGCACTTTACACTGCGAGTAGCGTTTTTTTAGTTTTTGCTCTATCTGCTCTCGTTGCTGTTTTCTATGGAGTTGATAGCTACTTCTCTACTCCTAGCGTTGCTGTTGGCTTATTAATGGCCACTTCGGTATTATTAGCTGGTTTAGCAATGTGGATGTTCAAATCTGCCAATTCTTACCGAGATTAAAGAAAAAAACAAAGAATAATAAATCGCAAATTTGCGATGAAAACCGTTAAAAGGACAATACGTTTTACATTTATGCCAATCCCTACCAGGACTTTATTCCTGACAAATTTATTTTCCCTGAAACAGGTTTGCATCAACCCTCATCAGTATTTTTTCATTTTTATCATTCTAATCATATCTGTTCTCAACTGCAGACTAGCCGTTTCGGCCGAAACAACTCCATCCAATGAATTCATTTCACCACTCAAACCACAAGTCAATATTGGCGTGTTGAATAACGGAAACAAAAGTAAAACCTCGGAGGAATGGCAATCTGTTTCAGACTATTTAAATTCTGCAATAACTGATATTCATTTCAAAATTACACCGTCAAGTTATAGCGAGTTAGAATCCTCTATTAAAAAACAGACAATAGATTTTGTTTTTACCAATTCTGCTCATTACATCAAGTTGCAAAGTATTTATGGCATCACCAGACTTGCAACAGTGGTTAGATTAAATCAAGACCATAGGGTAACCAGTATCGGTGGCGTTATCTTTACTCGAGCAGATAGATCAGATATCAAAACTTTAACAGATTTACGACATAAACGCTTAACAGCTGTTGAAGAACATTCACTTGGTGGGTTTTTAGCCGCTTACGGAACACTAATCCAATCAGGAATCGATCCTTTTCGTGACCTAAGCACTTTACAATTCACTGAAGGCTCACCAGAAAAAGTGATTAGAGAAGTTTTGGAAGGCTCCTCTGATGCCGGCACTGTTAACACCGGCGTTTTAGACCGAATGGCTTCTGAATATAAGTTAGACCTTACCCAAATCAAAATCCTCAACCACCAAAAACATCAAAACTTTCCTTATTTCTTATCAACTCAACTTTACCCAGAGTGGCCTTTTGCAAGACTAAAAGAAGTAGATAATAACCTTTCCAAAAAAATTACTATTGCATTGCTCAAACAAGGTTTTATAGTGACTGAAAACGGTGAAGGGTACACCTGGGATGTACCGCAAAATTATCAACCCGTTCTAAACCTACTAAAACGACTTGAAGTAGCACCTTTTAACACCCCAACAAAATTTGGGTGGCGTGATGTACTTGCAAAATATGTGAATAAATTTGTAACACTCATCGCACTTGCTTTTTTGTCGGCTTTATTTATCGTTGCAAAAATGACAAACCTGAATAGATCATTAAAATCCAGCGTCCAAGATTTAACTTCTACCAAATTAGCACTCTTAGAAAGCAACGAAACGCTAGAAGAAAAGGTATTAGAAAGAACTCAAGTCATAAATCGTGAACTAACAAAACAAATTCAGTTACAGAGGGATGTTGCGCAAAGAGAAAAAAGGCTACTGAATGAGCGGAACAAATATCAACGTCTGATTGAAAATCTGCAGGATAATTATTTCTTCTATATTTTAGATAACCAACGAAAGATGACTTATGTCAGCCCTTCTATAAAATCTGTACTGGGCTTCAATCCCGATGCGTTTATTGCAGCTCATCAACCCTTTAAAAAAGCAGTATGCCATACCCCAGTGGGTTTATCTGAGGAAACAGCATTGGCTAATCAAAACAATACTGCATTTAGCTTAGAACTACAAAATAAGGAGGGCGAGCTACAAACATTGGAATTATCCGAAACCCCATTGCTTGACGAACAAACGAATGAAATCACCAGTATTGAGGGTATCGCCCATGACATTACAGAATCTCATCAATCATTGACTGAGAGAACCGTCCGCGCTGAAGTACTCGAGCAGTTAGCAACGGGTGCTTCACTTGAAAATGTATTGAAGCTAATCGTTGATAATGCCAACAAACACATGTTTCGTGAAACAACGTGTATCATCGCTTTACTTGACGGTGGAGGCAAAACATTTACATCCATCATTGCACCCGATTGCCCGAGTAGTTTCACAGATAAAATTAATAGCCTGCCCGTCGAATACGGCGCTGGCTCAACCGGTACAGCGGCAGCCACACGTAAAAGAGTCATTATTGACAACCTATCCACACACCCCTTTGGAAAATTGTTACGAGGTGTTGCCATGCAACAAGGCATAAACGCCTGCTGGTCAGAACCGATTATTTCTTCTCAACAAAAATTATTAGGTGTTATGGATATCTATTACCAGGATGAAGCAACACCATCACACAGGGAAATAATTTGGGCATGCAATTTAACGGAACTAGCAGCGCTAGCGATAGAAAAGAAACAATTAGAACAAGAAATTAGACTGGCTGCTATCACTTTTCAAACCAACGACGCCATCGTCATAACTGATCACAATGCCAAAATTTTACGCGTTAATGAAGCGTTTTTTAGAATAACCGGGTTATCTCCCAAGGAGATTATCGGAAAAAACCCCAACATTTTTAAAGCTGATAAAGATGGCGATCGATATGACAATGCTTTCTGGAAAAAACTCAGCAAAAGCAGCCGCTTAGAGAACGAATCCCTCAATAAACATAAAGATGGCAGCACCTTTCCAGTAAGACAGCAGCATACAGCAGTTAACGACCGAGAGAATCGGACCAGCCATTTTGTAATCATTTTTTCTGATATTACTCAACAAAAATCAGTTGAGTCAAAAATCAAACAACTTGCCTATTATGACCCTTTAACTAATTTACCAAACCGCCGCCTCTTGATCAGCCGTCTAGAAAAAGCATTATCTTTCTCTAAACGCCACAAATTTTTTGGTGCATTGCTCTTCATGGATTTGGATCACTTTAAAAAACTGAACGATACCTTGGGCCACCACATTGGAGACGAGTTATTGAAACAAGTAGGTCGTCGTATCAAAAGATCACTTCGCAAAGAAGATACTGCCGCTCGTTTGAGTGGCGATGAATTTATTGCATTACTGCCAGGTAACTTCACCGACAAAATCCAAGCCACGGATCATTCTTTAGCTGTCGGCAATAAAATCCTGACAACCTTAAGAAAAGAATTTAAGCTTGGAGAACACATCCATCATATTACTCCGAGCATAGGGGTAACAATATTCCCTTCTGGTAATGTGAAAGCCCAAGAATTTCTTAAGCAGGCTGATACGGCCATGTACAAGGCAAAAGAACAAGGACGTAATACAATCTGTTTTTTTCAACCAGACATGCAAGTCACCTTGAAAGAACGGTTGGATATAGAAGAGGATTTGAAGCTGGCATTAGAAAAAGATCACTTTCAATTGTATTTTCAAGCACAAGTCAATGGAGCATCGGATTTATTAAGTGCTGAAACATTAGTACGCTGGCAACATCCTAAGAAAGGCCTATTAAAACCTACGGATTTTATTCCGATCGCCGAAGAATCAGGGCTTATTCTTCCCATTGGTGAATGGATTATTGAGCATGCTTGTCAGCAAATCAAAGCATGGAACGATACTAACTTTAACCTACCCTATCTTGCTGTAAATGTTAGTCCCAAACAGTTCCACCACCCCGCATTCGTTTCCCAAATTACGGAATCAATAAACCGGAACGGTATAGATGCGAGCCAGTTAAGGTTAGAAATCACCGAATCACTGATGCTAGAAAATATAGAAAACACTGTCAAAAAAATGCTGGAATTGAATTCGATCGGCATTAATCTTTCAATTGACGATTTCGGCACCGGTTATTCATCCTTAGCCTACTTAAAACAATTGCCAGTTACCCAAATAAAAATTGATCGCAGCTTTATTGCCGATATTCATACAGATCCAAATGATGCCATCATTGTTGAAACCATTTTATCCATGGCCAACCATATGAAGCTGGACGTCATCGCCGAAGGAGTTGAGAAAAAGGAACAATTCGAATTTCTGCAAAATAAAGGCTGCAAAAAATTTCAAGGCTTTTTTTATGGGCTCCCGATGCCGATGGATGAATTCAAAAACCGCTGGGTCGATGGCTCTTCAAAATTACATTGATTTTGTGCAAATGTAGAGGCGTTTATTGTGTCATTTAATTTACTTTTTATGTAACAGCCGATACTCAAGCTGGCCGGATGTTGGATTGTTAGTAACCAAGGGAACTACAACTCGACCCAAAGCTAACATATCATCAAGATCTTGCGGACTACCGATATACTTTAACGCATAAAAAACGTAAACATCCTCTACTTTCAACCATTCGGCTTGTCTAACGATAGGAACCGATCTCAAATAATTAATCAAGCGCGTCATATCTTCAACACCATTAACCCTTGAGACCTTGAGTGTAATGTCATGCTGTTGATTACTTTTTAGCTTTTCCCCGTTCATCAGCGCTAGTTTTTCAAAAGACATATTCACCCCAACATTCACCACAGACTGGAGGTCTGAGCAATTGGTTTTGGTTTGACTTGATTGATCATCCACATAAAAAAACCAAGTTGCTCGCCAACAATTGGTGTACTCATTTAAAACGCCGGCAATAATGGTATCAGCCATATAACGTTCTGAAGCTTGGTACATAGCAAACTGATCAAATTTACGAATTTTATTTATAGAGATAATTCTCTCGTCTTCCAGGTCCAACAATGGAAATAAAATCCTCAAGGCTTTTTCTGCCGCTGCTTTTTTAAAAGACAAGCCAATTTCTGGCATGATGTCATTACTATAAATAGTTGGTTTTTTGCCTTTTTCTTCAACCACTAACCATAGTAAAGTTTCCGGCCTCGCTTGATCCCAAATGGTAAGACGACTGGGACGAATAAAATCAAGCAGGGATTTATCATTAAAATGCACCCGCAACTTGATTGCGGTCTTCATATCATCTTTGTTTTTTACAGTCGTAAGAAAGTCATATTTGATAACAAATTGAGACGCTTTATTAACGGCTGCTTGAACTGTCTTGTTAGCTAATCCATTTGGCTCTACCAATATTCTCTTAAAAACTTTTTTTAACCCATCCCTGAAGGCCAGGCTTTTATCTTTGTTACTCTGACCAGAGACCATTACGTCTACTTGATAAAGACTACCCGTCTCATCTGCATATGTTGGCGTGCACAATATACTTAAAATGTAAATTAATAAAAATTTGTTTATAACTTCATACATGACTAATCTTCTGTAAAATAGAGTCCACGCACAATGTAGCCAGCTCTTCATCATTATTGTGGTTCAAACTTAGTTAGTATAGTAAACGGCATGGATTAAGAAGAGGTGGACAGCAAATTCTCGACTCTATCATTTATATTTTTGTCCTATTTTACACTGATCGGAAAAAAACATTGGAAAACGAAAAGCGCATCAATTTAAATTATAAAAACTCCGGCGTCAATATTCATGCAGGCAATGAATTAGTGGAGCGTATTAAACCTCTCGCTGCTCGTACCCATCGACCAGGCGTAATGGCCGGATTAGGAGGCTTTGGCGCTTTATTTGAATTACCCCTGAATCGCTACCAACAACCCATCTTGGTCTCTAGCACTGATGGCGTTGGCACCAAGCTGAAACTCGCTATCGAAATGGGTAAACACGATACGATTGGTATCGATTTAGTTGCAATGTGTGTCAACGACATCATCGTTCAAGGCGCCGAACCCCTCTATTTTCTGGATTATTTTGCCACCAGCGCATTAGATGTTGAAGTTGCAACGCAGATTGTAAAAGGGATTAGCGAAGGTTGCCTGTTGGCTGGCGCAGCATTAGTTGGGGGCGAAACCGCTGAAATGCCGGGAATATACTCAACCAATGATTACGATTTAGCGGGCTTTGCAGTCGGCATCGTAGAAAAAAACAAAATTCTCGATGGATCAGCTATTAAGGCAGGAGATAAATTAATCGCTTTAACTTCATCTGGCCCCCACTCAAATGGTTTTTCACTGATTCGACAAATACTAAACCTTACATCAACACCTCTGGATCAGCCGTTCGGCTCAAAAACTCTCGGCGAAGTTCTACTAGAACCAACCCGTATTTATGTTAAATCTTTGTTAACACTCATGGAAAACTTTCCCATTAAAGGCTTAGCTCATATCACGGGTGGCGGACTGACCGAAAATCTGCCAAGAATATTACCCCAAGGCTTGCAAGCCAACATCGACTTATCATCGTGGAAATGGCCCGCTATTTTTCAATGGCTGCAACAACAAGGCAATGTCGATCAACAAGAAATGCTCCGAACCTTCAATTGCGGCATTGGCATGATTGTCTGTGTATCGCCAGAAAACCTGAAACCAAGTCTAGAAATGCTTATGGATCTCGGCGAAACGGCTTTTGAAGTGGGGGAAATCAATTCATCTGTAAAAGGTAGTTTCGTTTGTTACGTTCCTTAGTTTTTTCCTAAGAAAGCATCTAGCTATCCATTTTTGAATGAGTAACGCGCTAGACTTAAATATCACTTCGGATCATATTTTGAGGATCATGGTTATTCAAAAATGCATAGAAAATGTATTTTTTTATATTGTAGAAATTTTTCAATGCAAATAAGTTTTTTTTCTAAACCTTCACTTTCAAATTAAGAAGCTGAACCAACCAAAGGCTATACTAGTACTCCAACAATTTTGTTCTGATACGTATTTAATGTAATATCTTAAGTATCGATACCAAGAATATGATATTTAGGATTAAACCATGCTATCCAAGAAATACCGAATTAAACTACCGAACGATGAACGCGAGGATTTAAAGCACCTCATCTCAAAGGGAAAAACCGCCGCCCGCAAAATAACCCATGCCCAAATACTGCTTCATGCGGACGAAGCGATTTCAAAGGCTTCATTAACCGATGCAAAGATCGCCAATGCGTTACACATCAGTCATCTGACAGTACAGCGTGTACGAAAGCGCTTTGTTGAAGAAGGAATAGAGTGTGCCCTCAATCCCAAAATCCAGACACGACGACGCGCCAAAAAGCTGGATGGCGAAGCGGAAGCGTTTTTAGTAGCAACAGCCTGTTCATCCGCCCCTGAGGGATATAATAATTGGACCTTAAGCTTATTAGCGGATCGATTGGTTGAATGTAAAATAGTCGACTCGATATCGGGCGAAACCGTTCGAAAAACACTCAAAAAAACGCCCTTAAACCTTGGTTAAAAGAATGCTGGTGCATTCCGCCCAAAGCCAATGCTGATTTTGTCTGTGCGATGGAGGATATCTTAACGGTTTATCAACGTACTTTTACAGAAGATGAAGTCCTCATCTGTATGGATGAAACCAGTAAACAACAGACCAAGGAAACGCGCATTCCCTTGCCGATGCGTCCAGGAGAACCTGAAATATTTGATTTTGAATATGAACGCAATGGCGTGAGTAATCTGTTCATGCTGTTTGCCCCACTGATTGGATGGCGACATGTCAACGTAACCGATCGACATACTAAAATAGACTGGGCGCATTTAATCAAAGAATTGGTTGATCAGTATTTTCCGGACAAGAAAATTGTTCTGGTGATGGATAATTTAAATACGCATAAGTTGAGTTCATTATATGACGCGTTTGAACCAGAAGAAGCAAAACGCATTGCTGAAAGACTGGAGCTTCATTATACGCCGAAGCATGGCAGTTGGCTGGATATGGCGGAGATCGAGATCGGGGTGTTAAGTCGCCAGTGCCTGAATCGAAGAATACCTGACCAAGACACATTACGAACTGAAATAAACGCATGGCAAGAACAACGCAATCAAAAAGCTGTTGGTGTGAACTGGCGATTTACGACTGAGGATGCCAGAATAAAACTGAAATCACTCTATCCATCAATACAATGTTGATGGAGTACTAGTACATATACCATCCGCGATTTCCCCATCTCCAATAGTAGTTGTAGCCGTGATACCACCTATTGTAAAACAATGATCGCCGGTGGTTTCTCCATACGTTATAGGCATAATCATCTTGCTTACGTGCGGCTTCAGCCTCCTTGAGTAATTTGCTGGCTTCTTTATCTCCCCTGCCAGCAGCAATAGTTAGCCATTTTTGAGCTTCGCGCGAATCTGGCCCCATTTCTTCTAGACCAGTTAAATACAGCCTTCCAACTGCTTTTTGGGCCTCTAACTCCCCTCTTTCGGCCGCATCCCGCATCCACTGTAAAGCGCGGTAACTATCTTGTCGAACTCCATCGCCGCGAAAAAACCTAAGTCCAAGATCAAATGCTGCTTTCGGGTCTTTGCGAGCCATTTCTTCTAACGCAGGAATTTTGCCCTCGGGATCATCTGAAGGAACAGCCGTCTCTGGATCAAAGGATGCGGTATTCGTTGGTTGATTGGAACAGCCGCTGGAATCACAAACCCTCATGGTTTTTGGTCGGGCTGGTTGCCGACTGCACCCAGTAAAAATGAAAGTAAACAGCACAGGAAGTAGAATGTAAATTGTTCTATGTTTCATACCGATAACCCTTACTATTAATGTCATTGGATTTTGGTGTATCATTGATTTCACTTACCCTGGTTTCTAGTGAATAATCCAATAAACGGGTAAGTTTGTCAACAACACAGGAGAACTCATACCATGAGCGAATATAAGTTACCGGGTTTTATTATGCTTTTACTCTCAATTATTATTTCAGGTTGTGTACAAAGCGGTAGAGGCGGAACCACGCTATCAGGTTCAGCGGGAGGCGGGAAAAGCATCGATGCTAATGCATCCATGGAAAGATGTGATGCTCCCCTCGGAACATTAGCTGTAGATGATGGGCGCGCTGCAAACTGGTATGGGAAGTTTGGAAGCGCAACGAATGTAACTTCTATCGAACCTCTTATTCGCTTGGCAGTACAGCAGTCTAATTGTTTCATTATCACCTCGATTGGAAATTTGAGAACGGACAGCAGACTATCTCGGGTAACCGATATTCAACGTAATTCAGGTGAATATCGAGCCGGTTCCAAACAACAAAAAGGGCAGCGGGTAGCCGCAGACTATTATTTAGAACCGCAAATTATCATTGATAACGCTTCAACGGGTAAACTAGGCGCCGCCCTGGGTGGTTTGATTAACAGTACTTTAGGTACTGTAGCTGGAGCAATGGAAACCAAAGCAACAGTGGTCACTCTAACCCTCTTAGACATCCGCTCAGCAGTCCAAATAGGTATTTCCGAAGGTAGTGCAACCGCCAACAACTTTAGCGCAGCAATGGGTATGTTTGGTGGCGGCAAAGCTGGAAGTCTAAGTGGTTTCACGAATACCCCGGCAGGAAAAGCAACAGTCGCAGCCTTTGCAGACGCATACAACGGCTTAGTCCGAGCAGCCAAGAATTACGAGGCACAAGATGTTAAAGGTGGTTTAGGACGTGGCGGCACTATGAAAGTGAAATAAATTTTACTTTTAAAAAAACTGTTTTTTTTATCTTTGAATTATTAATTGGCCTTCAGTACTTATCATAGACCGAAGGTCAATTTATTCGATATTTTAGGCTTCACCAAAAAAAAGTAATGTTCCACTCCATCATAAATTGATTAGAAGTCGATTTAATCAACCGCGTCCTCTTTCCCCCCACCATCCAAGATTGTTATCCTTTTCATCCAATAAATTCTTCCCCTAAGCGGTGAAAGAGCGTTTAAATTACTATCCACAATCCCATAACCACCCTTGTCAACGGCATTCAAATTAATTGGATCGGCTCAAAATAAGCAGCACGAATTTAAGAGGCTATAAGCATTTAGCTAATAATTTCAGGTGTGAAAGTTATCGATGGAATTAATCTAACCGGCTATCAAAAACAAAAAGCAGCATGATTAAGCCATACAGCAGATTTGACTGTTACTCGAAATACAGTTAATAATGTTCATTAATTTCAAATTGGCACGTAATGTGTTCTAGTTTGTAAAATATGTGCTAGTTACAAATAACCACCTCCAGGGAAAATAGAATGAAATGTTTAAAATATTGTTTATTTGGGTATCTGTATATAGTTTGCAATTTTTCATATGCGGTATCTATTAGTACATCACAAGCTAACTACACTCCAAATGAAAGCATTTTTGTTCAGCTGGAAGGGATGCAGACCACAATCGGCTATTGGGTCGCTATTTACCCAAAGGGAAGTGATAATCTAGGAAGCCATGCAGTTAGTTGGCCTGTTACGGATGTATTAAATGGCGCTATAGAACTTCAGAGTATTAGCGCGATTGGCGAATATGAAGCCCGGTTATTTCATGACGAACTAGATAACGTAATTGGGCGTGTAGATCTGGATATCGTAACGGGCACAACAGAGTCATCTGAGGTCACTCTCGATGTATCAAAACCCAGCTATGCTCCAAATGAAAGCATTTTTGTTCAGCTGGAAGGGATGCAAACCCCAATCGGCTATTGGGTCGCTATTTACCCAAAGGGAAGTGACAATCTAGGAAGCCTTGCAGTTAGTTGGCCTGTTACGGATATATTGAATGGCGCTATAGAACTTCAGAGTATTAGCGCGATTGGCGAATATGAAGCCCGGTTATTTCATGACGAACTAGATAACGTAATTGGGCGTGTAGATCTGGATATCGTAACGGACACAACAGAGTCATCTGAGGTCACTCTCGATGTATCAAAACCCAGCTATGCACCAAATGAAAGCATTTTAGTTCAGCTGGAAGGGATGCAAACCACAATCGGCTATTGGGTCGCTATTTACCCAAAGGGAAGTGACAATCTAGGAAGCCATGCAGTTAGTTGGCCTGTTACGGATATTTTGAATGGCACTATAGAACTTCAGAGTATTAGCGCGATTGGCGAATACGAAGCCCGGTTATTTCATGACGAACTAGATAACGTGATAGGGCGCGTGAACCTTGATATTGTGGCTGATTTATCCGGAAATGACTGCGGTACCGAATGGAATACTGCAAGTTTTACTCATTATACATCCTACGCTGTGGAAGGTAGTGTGGAATGGGAGGACTATAGCGGTGGTGAGTATATAGGCCAGTTCTATGGGTTAGAAGAAACGCAAACTGAAGACTGGGTAAAAAGTCATAATATAGTAGCTGTTCATTTGGAAGACTGGGGCTTGTTAGGATTAAAAGAACTTAGAATTCGCCAAGGAAATAGCGCAATTACAGCAACTGTATACGATGCCTGTTCTGATGCAGACTGTTCTGGATGCTGCACGCAGAATAAAGGCGATAATCCATATTTAATTGATATGGAGATTAATACGTTAGCTCGATTTTCTCCTGATTCGAATGATCAACCCGTTCAGTTCCAAATATGCGATTAAAATAACTTTTTGCCAAAACTCATGATAGTAAGCAGCGAGCTGGGAAAGCCTCTATTTCGCCCTTATTATCTGAGTTAATGCACAACAAAACATCCCCTGGCATTCTAACAATGGGTATAATACTCCTTCAGCTATATAGATGATCCCGACGAAGAGGGAGGAGTCCAAATCATCATCTTAGTAACTCACCTTTCTTAAGAAACTAAAACCAAAGCAATGCTAAAGTTACGCGCTACAATTAGATTTTTTACACCAAGCGAGTAATTGGACAACTAATGAAATGCCCCAAATGTAAATCAGATGAAAGAGTTCATCAATTTCATTGTTGGCGACCGTAGTGCTCAGACTGGGATAAGATTGAAAATCAAGCCGAGGGATAACAGTACTGGCAACCCTACGAACATTTTGTTCCTGAGGAAACACACATTCAATCAAAAGCTGAAACATACACGACAAAAGGCTACAGCACCCTCTTCCGGCGTTTTCTTGCGCGAATGAGAAGAAAAACAAAATGCTACGCCAAAAGTGTACGCATGCTTGAATATACCTATATTGCTCTTAATGCATAAAAGAAACGGAACTTTAAATAGCTTCCGGAAATGACACCTGACATTTGTTTCAGTTCAGGGCAGAAAATTGGCGCATAGGCGGGATATACTTCTCACCATTCATCACAACATCAGGTAACTTTATGACCCAATTTAGCTTACTCGCAGGCATTCAACTAGTAGAAAAATCAATAACTTATACACTTTATAGACAATTCGTCTGGATTGGCCTGTGCCTAGCCTATATTGCTGCCATACTATCGGGGACAGGTACCTTATTAGCCCTTAGCGCAGTGGGCATTGAGGGATCAGGTATTGGTACAGTAGGCGGTGTTTTTGGCTTTATCGCTCTTAGTTTAGCGCTCTATACGCTGAGAAAAACAGTGTTTTTACCAATCCGTGCGGGTCATTTATGCGCTATGCTCAATAATATAAAAAATATCAAACAAGACGAAAAAAAATCGGTAGAACTCTCCAAGAAAAAAGCGAAAGCCCGTTATAAAAAGCCAGCCACCCTTTTGAAAATGGAACAAAATATAAGAGCTGTCTTAGTAGATCTGTACAGAAAAAATAATGGGATCGAACGAAAAGGAGAAGAAAATCTGTGGCTAACAAAAATTATTGATAGCACTCTGAGTTATTTTATAGGTTTTTTGGCTGAGGTCATTTTAGCCTATGGATTTGATAAAAAGGAGCTCCCTTTCAAACGTGCCTGCCGTGACGGACTAATTTTGTTCGCACAAAACGAGCAGAAATATTTCAGGTTAGCTCTGATTTGCTGGGCATTTATGCTTTTAACATACTTGGCCTCAGCTTGCTTGCTAATTTATCCCGTCAGCTGGCTAACCGAACTTTTACCTGTATCAGTGGGTATTTGGAACCTAATTGTCGCCATGATATTAGCCTGGGGTATCAAAGCCACCTATTTAGAATCCACCTGTGTCGCTGCATTACTCCTTGTCTTTTTAGATTTTGCAGAAAAACACCCAGTTGATGAAAACATTGGCACTAACCTTCAATCTATTTCAAAAACTTATAGTCATTTTTTTAAAATAAAGGAAATAAAGGAGTAATGCTGAAATATTTCATGTTTTCTATAAATCACCCTATGTTTCACAACACAACGCGCCAATAAAATGCTAACCGACAATTCCTCTTTAAGCTTTGTTTACAACCTATAATTCAGCTAGTTATGAAACAACCTGAAATAGAATAGTGCTTGCGTTCCACAACAATCGTGATTTCAATTATCCAGCAAGATAAACATCATGAATTTTTCAGACTCATTTCATATTGGACAAGGCTATATATTGCGTTATCAACTTTTAAGACGTATACTTACCACGGCTTTACTTGATCAAGCTAATAACAAACACCAAAATACTTCCGGAGGTATATTTTCATGAAATGGGAAAAACCAAGCTACAATGATTTACGTTTCGGTTTTGAAGTAACCATGTATATCTACAACCGTTAAGATATCTAAGTTATTGTATGAAACGGGGTTCTTAGGAACCCCGTTTTCATTTATACGTCTGGAAAAATTTCGGCTCAACAACATCTGATCAACAATAATCTGGTCTACCCATGCAAATCAGAGTACTCGGTTCCGCTGCTGGCGGTGGTTTCCCACAATGGAATTGTAATTGTGATAACTGCCATCGCATTAGACATCAACAAATGAAAGGAACACCCCGCAGCCAATCCTCAATTGCTATAAGCAGCGATAACCAAAACTGGCTGTTATTCAACACATCCCCCGACATACGCGCACAACTTGAAGCATTTCCTGCCATTCAACCGAAGCAAGGAAAGCGTGATACAGGAATCAAAGCGATCATGCTGATCGACAGCCAAATAGACCATAGCAGTGGTTTACTGTTTTTGCGGGAAGGGCAACCGCTAGATGTTTATTGCAGCGAAATGGCAAAACAAGATTTATCGACCGGCTTTCCAATTTTTAAAATGCTGGATGATTACTGCACCATCAAACATCATGCTATCCCTTTAAACGGAGACAGCATTGAAATACCGATCATTAAAGACATCAGGATTTTTCCTCACGCCTTAAAAAGTAAGGCCCCGCCCTATTCCCCTCATCGCAATAATCCGCATGAAGGCGACAATATAGGAGTTGTCATCGAACAAATATCGACTGGAAAAAAGCTTTATTATGCACCGGGCCTGGGAGAAATCGAACCACACGTGAAAACAGCCATGCAACAAGCTGACTGCCTGATGGTTGATGGTACCTTTTGGCAGGACGATGAAATGATCCAGGCAGGTGTAAGTCATAAGCGGGCAAAAGAAATAGGTCACTTACCGCAATCGGGTGATGGTGGAATGATTGAAGTTCTTAATAAGATCGCAACACCTCGTAAAATCCTCATTCATATTAATAATACTAATCCGATTTTGGATGAAGAATCAGACCAGCGACGCATTTTGGATAAAGCTAACATTGAGGTAGCATTTGACGGCTTAGAAATTACCCTCTAAACCCATGATAGAGGAGTTGAAGCCTTGGACCCGAGAAGAATTTGAGGGTAAGTTGCGTGATAAGGAAAAATATTATCACATTCATCATCCTTATCATATTATGATGAATGAAGGAACACTTAACCAAAAGCAAATTCAAGGCTGGGTTGCCAACCGTTTTTACTACCAATCGTCCATTCCGATTAAAGATGCCGCCATCCTGGCAAATTGCCCGGACCGAGAAACCAGGGCTCAATGGATCCAACGTATCATTGATCATGACGGCCAACCAAACGAGCCAGGAGGTATTGAGGCGTGGATACAGTTAGGCGAAGCCACAGGTTTAGCGCGAGAAGAAATTACTTCATATAAGCATGTTTTACCGGGCGTCAGGTTTGCTGTTGATGCTTACATAAACTTCGCTCGCCAGCACGATTGGCATGAAGCAGCCAGCTCATCGTTAACTGAATTGTTTGCACCCCACATCCATCGACAACGACTCGACAACTGGCCACAACACTACCCTTGGATTGATCAAAGCGGTTATACCTATTTTCGTAAAAGATTAGCGGAAGCTCGCAGAGACGTTGAACACGGGCTTAAAATCACTCTGGATTGGTATCAAACCAGACAGCAGCAAGAGGAAATGCTAGACATTCTGCAATTTAAACTTAATGTGCTTTGGTCCATGGCCGACGCCATGTACATGGCTTATATTCATAACATGCCACCCTATTACAATGTACCTGATTGAACCTCATGCTGAATCAAAACTTACCCATTGCATTTTCTGACTTTCACCGACTACAGTGGGAAGCAGCACAACAGAAAAATGTTATTCTTTATCCTGAAGGCATGGTTGAACTAAACGAAAGTTCTGCAGCCATTCTTAAACTTTGTGACGGAAACAAAAACATAGAACAAATTGTCCAAGAACTTGAGACACAATTTTCTGCCCAAGGTCTCAAACAAGATATCGTTGATTTTCTGGAAACCGCTTTAGCAAATGGCTGGATTACCCAACCCTCAAAATAACACCCCTCGCTGGTTATTAGCAGAGCTTAGTTATGCTTGCCCCTTGCAATGCCCTTATTGCTCCAATCCTGTCGATTATGCACACCATACCAACGAATTAACAACGGAGGAATGGAAACGAGTATTTTCTGAAGCCCGCCAAATGGGGGCTGTTCAACTCGGTTTATCAGGCGGTGAACCATTAGTCAGAAAAGATCTTGTTGAGCTGGTTCAGCATGCCAGAGAGTTAGGTTACTACTCTAATTTGATTACTTCTGGTTACGGGCTGACTGAACAAAAAATCATCGATTTAAAATCCAGCGGACTGGATCATATTCAAATCAGCATTCAAGCCAGCAGCCAGGAATTAAATGACCACATAGCTGGAACTGCTTCTTTTGAACAAAAAAAAGAGGTTGCCCGAATCATCAAAAAGCACGAGTACCCGATGGTGCTTTGCGTTGTTATTCATCGCCATAACATACATCAGATGGAACAAATTCTGGAAATGGCGATTGAGTTAAAGGCCGACTATGTTGAACTGGCTAACACTCAATACTACGGCTGGGCTTATCTGAATCGTGATCAGCTGTTACCAACAAAAGAACAATTTATAACGGCCGAACGAATCGCCCAAGATTATAAATCCAAGCTTGCTGGCAAAATGAAAATCTATTATGTCGTACCTGATCTTTATGAAGACCGACCTAAGGCATGTATGAACGGATGGGGAACAACCTTTTTAACCATTGCACCGGACGGCACTGCCCTCCCCTGCCATTCTGCGCGCATGTTGCCGGACTTAAATTGCCCCAATGTAAAAGACTTTAGTATCGAACAAATCTGGCATGAGTCCGACGCCTTTAATTACTTCAGAGGGTACGATTGGATGCATGAACCTTGTCGCAGCTGCCCCGAAAAAACCAAAGATTTTGGCGGTTGCCGATGCCAGGCTTATTTGCTAACCGGCGATATGAATAATACCGACCCTGTTTGCAGCAAGTCGCCACTTCGAGCGGTGGTAGACGAAGCAATCCAATCTGCAGGTAAACAACATCAGCAAACGGGAGAAGCACCTTTAATATTTCGTAACTCAGCCACCTCCAAGCGGTTGAGCTAAACCTTAAAGTAACCCATGGCAGATATTCTTGTGCTTTATTACAGTCGTTCTGGCGCTACTACTGAAATGGCAAACCATATTGCCCGTGGTGTGGAAGCAGTATCTGGCGTATCTGCAAAATTACGAACAGTCCCTGAAGTATCAGCTACTTGTGATGCAGTTTCGCCTGACATACCAGACAAAGGTGCACCCTATGTTACGCTGAATGACTTAAAACATTGTGATGGATTAGCACTTGGTAGCCCAACCCATTTTGGCAATATGGCATCTTCATTAAAATATTTTCTTGATAGCACTACTGAGCTATGGTTTTCCGGAGCTTTATCCGGCAAGCCTGCTGGTGTATTTACGTCAACTGGCAGTATGCATGGCGGTCAAGAAAGCACATTAATTTCGATGATGTTACCCTTAATGCACCATGGCATGTTTATTATCAGCCTACCCGGAAATGAAATTACGTTACACGAAACCACCACCGGCGGAACACCGTATGGTCCTAGCCACTTATCGGCGCACGGTACCCGCTTAAGTAATGATGAAAAAAAACTTTGCCGCATTTTAGGCAGCCGGATTGCTATCACGGCCTCACGTCTCAAAGGTTATTTTGAAAATTAACGCCGTTAAGCTGAACTATTGGCTGGTAGTGTCTGGCTATTTCAGTTTGTTCTTTCTACTAATACTTTGGCATACCGTGCTGTCACCAGCAGCGCACTACCCGAAATCAATCACGTTAATCGTTACCCTCGCCCCGTTGTTAATTCATGTTAGGGGCATTCTTCATGGCAGACCCAGAAGTTTTGCCTGGATCGCTTTTATTAGTTTATTCTATATGGTGCATGGTATTGTTGAAGCGTATGCCTCTCCTGATGATCGACTCTATGCAAGTATTGAAGTCATCTTGAGCAATATGCTATTTTGGGGCGCAACTTATTTCATTAAAAGTTTAAAAATGCCTAAGATCACTGGCACCAAACCTTCTAACACCGCTGACTCCTAAAAAATTAACGTTGCCCTTCGATGACTGACAGTATGGAGCAACAAATACCTCTTCAATTCGAATTTTCCGCCAATAAAACGTTCGAAAATTTTCATGTCAATTCGGAAAATAGCGAAATCATCAACCATCTGGCAAACAGTGCTGAAGGATCTGGTGAGAACCTGATTTTTCTTTGGAGTACAGCGGGCAATGGAAAGTCTCATTTATTACAGTCCTGCTGCTGCCTCGCTACGGCTAAACACAGAAATCCGATCTATCTTAACCTCAGAGAAAAATCGCTTCCACAACCCCAAATACTGGATGGACTAGAAGCACTGGATATTGTTTGCATAGATGGACTTGAAGCAATTGCCGGTAATGCAGCCTGGGAACAAGCCCTTTTTTCATTTTTTTTACGTCAACAAAGCATTAAGAAACAACTGGTTATTGCAGCAAGACAACCCGCCAACGTTTTACCTATCAAATTGCCAGATCTACAAACAAGACTCAATAGTGGCTTAACCTTAAAGCTGCATCCACTGTCCGAGGATGAGCGACTCACTGTTCTGGTAAAAAAGGCTAAAGCTCAAGGTTTTGAGCTAACCCCGCAGGTCGGTCGTTTTTTACTACAGAATCTACCTCGTGACTTGCCTTCTTTATTATCAATACTCGAATCACTTGACTTTGCTACACTCTCCGCCAAACGAAAACTTACCCTAAGCTTTTTAAAAGAATATCTTAACCAAAATCATGGCTGAAAAAATCTTAATTTTGGGAGCAGGTGCTATTGGTGCCTTCTATGGCGCTTTACTGGCAAACCAAGGCACTTGTGAATTATTTGACCGAGCCGGCATTGAGTGGTGACTATAGCTGAAAGCAAAGGACACACTCTTCCTGATACTTATGACATGCCGCCTTATAAAAAAAACAATCATGTTACTGGACTTCACCGCGGGCCGACCTCTTGAAGTGGAAGCAATTCTCGGCAACGTCATCAAAGCCAGCAAAAGTCTCAACATTAAGACGCCGCGACTTCAACCCCTCTATGCAATGCTTCAGCTAAAAGAGCTAAATCGGGCAACTCTGCCAGAATTTTAGTTCAGTATCCTCTGAGGCATATTATTCAGTTATAATGATACTTAATAGTTCTCTCTTTCGTTAACGAAAACATTAAAACGGACTTCTGATCATTCTTAACGACCAATCATTCAACACTCTTTAATAATCCCTCCTCATGCCAAATCAATCCATCAGCATTGTCATCCCTGCAAAAAATGAAGCGTACGGACTTAAAACTTTGCTTCCTGAATTGAAACAAATATGCCCTGAAGCGGAACTAATTATTGTTAATGATGGGTCGAGTGACGATACAGCAGCCATCGCAGCAGCCAATGGCGCCAAAGTAATCACTCATCCCTACAGCATGGGAAATGGCGCTGCAGTTAAAACCGGCGCTCGAAATGCGCAAGGGAAAAAACTGATTTATATGGATGCTGACGGCCAGCACAAACCCGAAGACATTCCAAGGTTGCTTGATAAATACAATGAAGGCTATGACATGGTAGTCGGTGCCAGAAAAGCCAGCACCCATGCCTCGATTTTTAGACGGTTTGCCAATGATTTTTATAACAAACTTGCAAGCATTATGACCGGTTACCCCATCCAGGACCTAACCTCTGGATTTAGAGTCGTCAATGCTGAAAAGTTTCGCCGATTTCTTTATTTACTTCCCAATGGGTTTTCCTACCCAACCACCAGCACAATGGCTTTTTTTCGCTCCGGTTTTGGCGTGAGCTATGTACCGATCCACGCTAAACAACGAGCAGGCAAAAGTCATATTAGGATTGTTAAAGACGGGTTGCGGTTTTTTATTATCATTTTGCGAATTGGCACTTTATTTTCACCCATGCGTCTTTTCTTACCCATCAGCGCCATGCTATTCGCCACCGGCTTAAGTTATTATTGTTTTACTTATCTCACCATGAATCGTTTAACGAACATGAGTGCTATCTTAATTATCTCCTCAGTGTTTACATTTTTATTGGGAATTTTATCCGAACAGATATCTTCATTACATTACCGCGGCGTTGAAGAAAAAGAAGAATCTTCCAGCGAAGAAAACAATTAACGAGAGGTGTCAGTAACGAGAGGTGTCAGTCATTGCATTTTGCACAGAGTGAACGAATGACTCTACTCACCGTACTGTAATGGACACCATAATATTGCGAGGCGAATGGGACGTGCCATAAAGAAATGATGTTCGTTTTATAATCTCGTGAATAATTTAATAATAGCAGTATTTTTTGCAATGACTGACACCTATCATCGTTAAAATAACACCAACAATGCCAACTCCAAGTGCCTTTGCAATAGCCCGTAGGGCGGAAAAGTGATAACGCATTCCGTCATCACCAACTACACTTCATAATTATGATTTAGGTTTTTTAAATTTGGTAATGTGCCACATTAAAAGTATAATTGTGGCATATTCATTCCTGAGGGTTTACACATGCAAACCACAGAATTATCTGTTGGCAAACAAGGCAGAATAGTTATTCCAGCAAATTTGCGACATCAACTTGCGATAGAACCAGGCGCACAACTTGTCGCGTGGGTGGAAAATGGACGACTGATAATGGAATCTAAACAACGACTCTGGCAATCTATTCATCAAGCGTGTAACAAAACTCATGATGCAATCGATTTGGCTGAAGAATTAATTAACGACCGCAGGGAGGCAGCAAAAAGGGAAAATGCGTGAGACAGTGAGCAAAGAAAAATGGGTGATTGATGCATCTGCTGTTCTTGCGGCCATTCAGAATGAACAAGGAGCCGAATATGTTAAAAAGCATATAGACCGATGTGTTATATCATCAGTCAACTGGTCAGAAGTATTACAGAAGTTAAGCAACTCTGGTAGTGAAGTTGAGAAGATAGCGGCTTACCTGAATGCTTTAGGGTTGAGAGTTATTGATTTTACAGAAGATGATGGAAGGATTAGTGCTTCGTTATGGCCAGGCTGTAAAAGTTTAGGACTCTCTTTAGCTGATAGGGCATGTTTAGCGACAGGGCTACGTTTAAAAACCAAAATCATCACAGCAGATCGCGTTTGGGGGGAACTAGAAATCAAAAGCCAGATACACCTTATACGCTAGTTTTTTATCTACGAAGATGAAAGGCATTATTTATTAGTAGATCCCTTTTCTTTGTTTGCGGGTTAGAACCTACAAATGCAGGTCTATATCGACACTTTGATGAAGCACCCGTACAATAAAAATTCCAATGTCATCAATCATGTAAACGATTAAATGACTTTCATGCTGATGAATACGGACAATGGGAAAGAATTCTTGTCGTTCGGCTGCAATAGAAGGGTTCTCGGCAAGAAAAGAAAATAGCCGGATAGATATTTGCGCCGTTGCGCCTTACCCCATTCTCTTTGTGTGTAAAGGCCGATTTATCTGAGGTCATCTTTTGCTCTGTGTAGGCCTTGATTATTATTCCATCGTTCTGGGACAATTTCCAGAAGGTGCTTTCACGCACCACCGTAACTTGGGTCAGCGGTGAAACCACCGATCCTCTGGAGGCTTAGGTATAATTCGGTCTGAGATCGCGGATTGAGCACGTTCTAAGGCAACCAGATTATTTGGGATTTTCCCGGTTACGCTACTGAACGGTATGACTATTTTCGCCACGCGAAGGAAAGGGGTCAAGCACTGATATAAAATATTTTGAGATTAAAATTCTTAATACTAAAACCAAGTTGGGTAAATTCCTGAAATCCGAGCGGAATGTTCAGGTCTAGGTTTTTAGGCTACAAGTCTAGACCCGACCCCGCGCGCACTTCTCCTGTTTAGCGGTAGTTTACTGATGAGAAATAATTTTGACTAAAAAAATTCTAAATACTTGAAGTGGAGGAGACTGTGAACGTACTAAATCTTGAATACTTTCACAGTCCGTAGGGTGGGCATAAACACCATGCCCACCCTTGTATGATCAAAATGAATAAACTCTTGCAAAGAAATATCGAGTAAGCTTTTCCGGTTTATTGGGAGGCCGTCCCACCCTGAGGACTGATAGTTAATCAGAGCCTGTCCGGTAGATTGGCCCCCGCCCTACCTGGCTGCATTCCCACGCCGAGCGTGGGAATGATAATCAGAAAGGACAGTTAGAATCCTGTAAATTGGGTGGAGTAGGTTCACCTATAACACAACGAACACCTGCGCTATCGGATTCATCCACGGGAATCTCCATGAAATCATTCGTAAGGAAAGGAAAGAATTCATCACCGATAAACTCATCTGTATCGGGGTCAAAGATGGGGACGGGCATGGGGATATCAATGATTTGATAAGAAAAGACGTAAGCGTTATTACCATCTCCATCAGCGAACCAATATTCGCCAGTGGGTGAGTTATTAATCCAAGATGGTGCTACTTTGCACATATCAAAGAAATAATCTCTCGTTGGCAATTTCCAGTCCATACGCCCATCAATCTCTAATCCTCCACAATAAATTATTGCATCAGACCGATTCATAAAATTGCTCATAACAGCAGTATCATCTTGCCATATGGGCGGTTGTAATCCTTCATCAAGGATAGAATAATTGAGAATTATAGCGTCGGTATTGTCATCAGAATCTGTCGCTATAATATCAACTCTAAAGTCACTTGCCTCAGAGGGAATTCCTGAAATTATTGCTCCTGTTGCACTTGTTGACGTAAGACCCATTCCGTTAGGAAGTGGTGTGTCATTACTTATTACATAGCTAACCTCGGTTTCAATAGACAAAGACCGTAATTTTATTATTTCGATTTTGCGGTTTTTAACCCCTATAATAGTTTCAGAGGCAATACTTACTGGAGTTGCAGTAATAGCTAAAGGGTCATCGGAGGCAATACCAAGTTCTACAGGAAAGCTCAGGGAAGACGATGGAGTAAAGCATTTTTCTTCGGTAATACCTTGACTACCATCGATAAAATTAAGTTCTGCCCAGAAACAGGTTTCTACATTACTTGGCACAGGCAGTGGACGTGAGGTTTCACCAACATTAATCAGTGCATCTACAAGTGTTGGTCGACCTCCTATATTACCTGTGGTTCTTGCTTTTATCAAAGCTGTACCTTGCTGTTCACCAAGAACTGTAACCAAGGCTCTGGCAGCATTAATGGAGACATCACAATTCCACCAAGTAAAGTGCGAAACAGTGGCTTGCAGTGCAAGACCGGTTGGCGAGGCATCAGACTCCACAACGGTACCCGTTCCTTCTTGTTGCCAAATACCGATTAATTCATTTAATGACCACAGGGCAATAGTGTCACCAACTGCGTAGTCCCCCCCACCTTCTTCCAATTTCTCTTTATTGTAGAGCGGAATCAGAATATCGGACGTTTGATTTCCTGCAAGTTGTACTTTTTCACCCGTTCCTTCTAGTGTCAAATCATATTCAACCGCACCATAGCTCACTATCGGAGACTCTGTGGTTTCGTCTTCGGCAACACCTGAAAACTCACCAGGAAAGCTTGCAATGCCCGCTGGAGTGGAGATATCCACTGGTGTAACAGTGAGAACGATAGTATCACCATCAAGAAGTGGATTTCCTGCTTCATCAACAAAACTGTCTGTTGCGATGGTAATAGCTGCCCCATCTGTACCTGTGATTGTTCCTCCATCAATTGCATTTACGGTTTGGGGATCGCCCCGGGCAATCATCATGACATCAAGGCTCACCTTACCGTCCTCTAAGGCGGGTGCTTTTACAGGTAATATTTGAGTTGCAAAACCATCTGCATCAAATTTCAACGTCACTTCTTCTTCAGTGGCTAAAAATATTTCAAAGCTGCCGTCATCACTGGACTGGATTGGAGATTCATCCTTTGGAAAAGAAAAAGGCTCACCATTCTTAAATGCAGAAATCGATACACCAGGCACTGCTGATCCATCAGCTTCAAACACACGACCCGACACAATGGATTGAGACATCATGATAGGGGGGACTATATCTTTCTCACACGATGAAAGAATGCCATTTGCACAAGCATCCATACCTGGCCCTCCGCTAATCTTGTTCTCGCCGTCATTGCCGTCAATTTCGTCATTGCCAGCGCCACCAAAAATTTGATCGTCTCCAGCGCCGCCGGTAACCATATCGGCCCCACCACTACTAAAAATCCGATCATTGCCGGGACCGCCAATGAGTTGATCATCTCCTCCGCGTCCAAAGATAAGGTCATTACCCTCACCGCCTTCGATGCAGTCGTTACCACCGAATCCTAAAATGGTATCGTTGCCACCAAGACCAATGATGACATCGTCACCAGAGGTACCTCTCAGGAAGTCTCTCCCTTCAGTTCCCATGATGACTGTGGCATCTGGAGCGTTGGGGTCGCAAGCGGTAGATAGTTCTGCCATCGCAGAGGCCGATACCAGGATCATGCCAACAATAGCAACAGCCCTGCTACCAAGCTCGTTCGGCGGTACCTCGGTTCGGTATTGGGATCTTAATTTCGAAATAATGCTTTTCTTGAAAATTGATAATTTTTTCATAATTTTGACCTTAAAATTAACTGAGAAAATCAACAGCTTCGGACTGAAAACCGTTCTCTTGGTTTATGAAGCTTTTAGAGTTTAAAAGAACACGAATTTTCGACCGTTAGGATTAATTCTGTCGCACGGTCTTACATCTCTGGAAAAAGGAAAACAGGTAAAATACCCATCCACAATTTGTGGTGAGCTTGTGGTAGCTCGCGAAATGGTAGGCGCTGCCATGAGCAATAATTTGCTTGTTATTACGCCGACGATATTCAGAATGTGATGTGACATGGCTTTCCTTAGCTTGATATCCAGTGATTTCATTATCCAGAATGACTGGTTAGCAGAATGCAGTTCCAGTAACTTGCATGTTAGACCCTTTGATAAAAAAAACTGAGGAGCAGTGCTCAAAAGAAAATATTAACATTGAGACTTAGGTCACAGAAATAATAAATACATAGCGTCCCCACTAAAAACCATCCATACAACGCTAGAAAAGATGCGCATTCTGATAGTTGGTTTGAGACAATTTTGAGATTCCCTGGGAGAACCCACCGACTAAACGGGTTTATAGAAAATGTGTATCCCCTATAAATTCTAGGGCAACAGACCATCCAGAAAAAACATGCCATAAAAGTAAAAAAACACTTGACAAGGTTTTGGACACAAACTGTGTTTTCAATGTTCATTTCCGCCACACCCTGTTTCGGGTTGTTTGTCCATTTGTGAAGCGACTGGAGACCCTTTCGCAACGCTTTGCTAATTCCTTTTCGCCAATATTACCAACCCCCATTAATCGCATTGTATGGGCAAAAATCTGACCTAAAAAACCAACGATATAATAGGCTTATACTTCATAAGACCTCTAAAGTATCGTTGAACAGAAACACTATTGAGTCGGCCATCGAAGCGTTGCAAGTAGATGTGGCCTCCATCCCTGATCCTCAGATAAAATCCCTGGTGAATGGACTGCTTAACTTGGTAGAAACGCTTTATGGTGAAAATGAGGCGTTCAGAGAAGAAAACCAGCAGCTCAAAGATGAAATCAACCGCTTGAAAGGTGAACAGGGCAAGCCGAATATCAAGGGTAACCGTACAAAAGAATCCGCTGATCACTCGTCCGAAAAGGAACGTCAAGTGGGCGGTGACCCTGAGGCCGATGAAAAAAACAACCCTAAGAAACGTCAACGCGAGGGCAAATTGACCAAGGTGAAAATTGACCGAGAGCAGGTTTGTCCCGTCAACAAAAATGTCCTGCCAACGGATGCTCGATTTAAAGGCTATTCAGATGTCGTCATTCAGGACATCAAGATCATCACGAACAATGTCAAATATCGGCGTGAGGTGTATTACTCGCCATCACAGGGGAAGACCTTTCTGGGTCAACTTCCGGCCGATGTGGCGGGGAAAGGTGAATTTGGCGTCGGTATCCGCTCCCTGATTCCGCTGTTAAAATCCGAATGCAATCTGTCGGAAAGCTGTATTCTGGACTTCTTTCAGAATTTTGGCATCGAAATTTCATCGGCGTATCTTTCCAATCAGTGGACAACAGGCTACGCCGATTTTCATCAGGAAAAATCTGACATTGTTGAGGCTGGGCTGGCGAGTACGACATATCAGCAGACCGATGACACCAGCGCCCGTGTCAAGGGCGAAAACCATTACACGCAAATTCTCTGTAATCCCTTTTACTCGGCCTATTTCACCACCCCGCACAAAGATCGTCTGACGGTGCTGGATGTGTTCAGGAACTTTGCGCCGCGCCAGTTTCTTTATAACACGCAGGCCATTGGCCTGCTCGAGGGCTTTCAACTGTCTAATAAAATACGCAAGGCCGTGGATAAACGGTTGGAAAAAGGCGTCTGCTTTGACGAAAGCACTTTTGATGCTCTGCTGGATACCCTCAAGCCTGGCCCGCAACAGCGGACACGCATCAAGGAGGCCTGTGCCATCGCGGCTTACCGGGAACAGACAACGATCCCCGTGATTGAAACGCTGGTCTGCGATGATGCACCACAATTCAAGTTACTCACTCGGCATATCGCCTTGTGCTGGATACATGATGGCAGGCATTATAAAAAGCTACGGCCGATTGTTCCGCAACACAAAATGTCACTGGATAAATTTCTGACCCAATACTGGCTTTTCTATCATCGGCTAAAGGCTTACAAACAGGCTCCGGATGACCAACAGGCCAACCTACTTTCAAAGGCGTTTGACGCGCTGTTTTCAACGCAAACGGGTTATGCACAACTGGATGAGCGCATCGCCAAAACACGGGCGAAACAGGACGCATTGCTTCGGTTGCTTGACGACCCGGAATTACCGTTGCATAACAATGCCTCCGAATTAGCTGCCCGTGTGCAAGCACGGGAAAGGGATGTCAGTTTGCATACCATGTCAGACGCGGGCACCGAGGTGAAAGACACCTTTATGACCCTTAGTCAAACCGCGAAAAAACTAGGTGTTAGAACGTACGACTATATTCGGGACAGGGTCAGTGGTGAGTTTAAATTGCCTTCTCTTGCTCAGCTGATTCGTGAAAAGAGTTCAGGTTGTGAGGCGATGATTGAGACCATGCCCTAAGATTTATAGGGGATACGAAAATGTTTATTATCTAAAGAAAGGCATTGACCTGAAACATCAAGAAAAACGCTGGGAAAATATCTGTTGAATTGCTTGGGAATTCGTCTTTGCAGGTAGCACTTAACCCTCTTTTAAATCTATAACAGGAATTAATTCTACTTTGTCAGATTAACAATAAGACCGTCATACTCGTCGGGAACGGGTATCCAGCGCCACGGATGGCAAGCTGAAATTCATCCATGAAGTCTGGATTCCGGCAATCCCTGCCGGAATGACGATCTTAAAAAATGAATGATGTAATCTGACAAAGTAGAATTAAGTTGCATAGTGCATGAAAAGTTTGGTTTTTGAATAGATCACGGGCGGTGGTTTAAACCGCACTATCATCCCTGACTCATTGGCTTGTGAAGGTCAAATGCTACGAGATGGTTTGGTGCGGGATTTGTGGGGAATCGATGATATTGAAGTAACGCTTTTTTGTGATGCGCGCTTACCCGCTATTTCTGCTTCGATAGTATCAATGTCAAATATTGACATAATAATGATTAATTCTACCGATGATTGTCGAGACATGTGATTGAGTGCTTTGGAAAGGTTACTGCTGCATGGCCTATCGCCCCAAAAACTGATCAACTATTGGCTAACTTATCCCGCGATGTTAAAAATGCGAATAAGATTTTATTGATATCGGGATCGGCAGTCGTAGAACTAACAAGGAATAAAGTAAGCGCGTATCAAATGCTTAACCAAATGGGTGTGAGCTGTGATGATTGTCAATTAATTCAGTTGCTGGAAGACTATCAACAACATTTTAACTTGGGTCTATCCGGACATTATTACTTTGCGCCAACCTTTTAGATCTCATTTCGTATCAACCACTTTTTCATTCTGGTATGATGTTAGCCGCAAGATAAATTAACTTAATGATAATAAATAAGAAAATGATTTAATTATTTGATCTTGAGGCATGAATTAACTAACAGAAATTAAGGGGAAACGTTTGATGAAAAATTTATTTTTACCAAGTAATCTAAAAATTCTTGTCATGATTGCAGCTGTTTTTCTGTCAGGTTGTGCAACGACCAAACACGCCAAGGATTTTAGTGGTTTAACCACTCCTGACGGAGAGGCCTATCATCTGAACACATCCAAATACGCGTTACATTTTTTGTTTGGTTTGTACCCGCTTATCGGTGATGCCAGTATTGAGCAAACCGTTGCTGATTTTACTACTGCAGCCAAGGAAGATGGCGCTTCACAAGTTAGAATTGTGCAGTCAGATAAAACGAATTGGTGGTTCGTATTTCCTCCATTCACCTTATTATTAACCCCAGTTTCAACTAATGTGGCTGGCGATGCGATCATCGAACCTAAAAGTTCTTATTAGTGGTTATTAGTGTGATGCAAGGTATGTGATTTATAATATCACTTTAAAGTTTTGCAATGTAGTTCGCCTAACACTAGAGAAATATGGTTGAGGCTTCAAGTGATTATCAAAACCTTTCACCTATCTTGCATCACATACCCTGAGCTAATGGGCAAGATCAAGCTGATAATATTTTTCCAGTTTATCAGCAAGGTTCTCAGAACTTAACGGTTTATCGAAATAATATCCCTGGAATACCTTACAGCCTTTTTCTGTAAGAAAGGTTACGTGCTCTTTTTTCTCGACACCCTCAGCGATAACATCCATACCCAATATTTTTGCCATGGTTATAATGGTTTCTACGATTGCTTCGTCATTCGGGTCATGGCTGATATCACGAACAAATGCTTGATCAATTTTTAATTGATCAACCGGCAAACGTTTAAGATACGTGAGCGATGAATAGCCCGTACCAAAATCATCGATGGAAAAACGTATCCCCATCTTTTTTAGGGTTATCATCTTTTTGGCAGTGTCTTTAATGTCGTTGATAACGACTCCTTCAGTTACCTCCAGGGTCAGACGCAATGGATCAATTTCGGATTGCCGGATAACCTGATAAATTTGGGAAGCGAAATCGGCCATTCGAAATTGATGAGGGCTTACATTAACTGCCAGATGGAATGATGAATGTGGATATCGTTTACCCCAAATACTCAATTGTTGACAGGCAGTCTTTAAGACCCATTCTCCGATCTGTAAAATTAACCCTGTTTCTTCCGCTACTGAAATAAATTCATCCGGTAATACCAAGCCTCGGTTTGGATGTTGCCAACGCAACAAGGCTTCGACGCCAACAATCTTGCCTTTAACATCGACCTGGATTTGATAATGCAAACAGAACTCTTCACGTACTATAGCTTGGCGTAAATCCTTTTCCATCATCAAGCGGGCATCGGCTGCAGCCTGCATACTGGATTCGAAAAAACGTATATTATTCCGCCCTTTTTCCTTCGCGCGATACATGGCGGTATCGGCTTGATTGAGTACATCGTCAGCAATATTGTTATCCGTTGAAAACAAACTAATCCCAATACTGGTCGTTACATATAGCTCATTCTCATCTATTGCAATAGGTCGGCTAAACGATGCCTGTATTTTCTCAGCGACTAACAAGGCTTCGTTAACAGCAGTTTCAGCTGTTTCATCAAGCTCTTTAAGCAGCACCACAAATTCGTCGCCCCCTAAGCGGGCAACCGTATCTTCTGAACGTAGCTGGTTTTCCATAAGAGTGGCAACTTTTTGCAACAAAGCATCACCTGCCGAGTGCCCCAAAGAATCGTTGATGGTTTTAAAATTATCCAGATCCAAATATAAAATTGCACCGTGAATCAAATGACGCTCGGCAACAGCAATTTCTTCGTTGATTCGATCCAATAACAAACGGCGATTGGGTAAATTGGTCAGCATATCGAAATAGGCAAGTTGCTCGATTTCAGCTTGTGCTTTGCGCCTTTCAGTCAAGTCAATATCAATGCAGTACATTTCTGGCTCACCCGCGTTATTATCCAGCATAATATGACTTGAATAGACCGGGACTTGAGACCCATCTTTATGCCGTAAATCCAATTCTGATGATTGAATGGGAACGTCATCCGAAAGCCACTGCTGGATTGCTTGTTTAACGTTATCCACCATGTCTACTGGAATGATCAGTTGTTCCAATTTAGCCCCTACGGCTTCTTCCTTACTATAGCCATAAAGTCTTTCGCTGGCTTTATTCCAGAAGATAACTACCCGATCCTGGTTATAGCCCTGGACTGCAATATTCGGTATCTTTTCAAAAAGTTGCCTAAATCGTTGTTCACTTTCAGCCAAAGCAGCTTCCGTTTTTTTACGATCAGAAATATCGATGACACTGCAACGAACCAGGTTTCGTCTGGTGGTCGGCAGTTTCACCAAACGAACTTCACAAGATAAAAGTTCGCCTTGAGCGTTATGGTGCAGCCATTCGAATGTTGTTTGGCCTCCATTCTCTATCTCTGCGAGATGGTCTTGTACTGCTGCAACTGTGTCTTGGCCATTTGCTTGAAAGGGTGGACTTATATCGACCGGGCTACATTTGAAAAATTCCTCGCGTGTCATCCCGAATAATTTAATAGCGTTTTCATTGGCGTCCTGAAACAGATTGTCATCCAGATCGAGTATAGCCAATGCCTCGGGTGCATAATCGATAAGTGTTTTATAACTGTGACTGGTTACTGTTAATGCCTCTTCAACTTGCTTGCGTTGCGTAATATCCTGATCTACACCACGATAACCTAAAAGTTGGCCGTTCTGATCAAAATAAGGAACTCCACTGGTTTCAAGGATGACAGCATGACCTTTTTTATGAAGGTTAGTATTTTCCAAATTGACAAAAGCTCGTTCCTCTTTAACGATCTCTGCGAATTTTTTTTTGACCCTTTTGGACTCTTCATTGGACATCAAATCAAACGGTGTTTTACCAATTAACTCATCAGGATCGTAACCCAATATTTCATGACAATGGGGACTGACATAGGTGTAGATGGCATTACAATTAACTTCCCAGATCCAATCTGAGGTCGTTTCAACAAGGTTTCTGAAGCGTTCTTCACTTTGACTCAATTTAGAATTTAGCGCATATTCTGTTGTGATATTTCTAAAAATTATTACCACACCGCTGATTTCTCCAGCATCGCTCAAAATCGGAGCTACACTATCGGCAATTTGATATTCTTTGCCTTCACGCGCGATCAGAGTTGTTTGCCCAGAAAACTCTATTATATTTCCTGATCTTGCTACTTGGCGAATAGGATTGTCGTCTGGATAACTGGCCTGTACGTCAATGACATTAAACACATTATCTATCGGCTTCCCCTTTGCTTCTTCTACTGACCAACCGGTCATCTTGGCTGCAACAGGGTTGATAGAAGTAATTCTTCCAACCTTATCAGTAGCAATTACAGCGTCCCCGATAGAATCAAATGTCGTTGCAAAGTGCCGTTTACTGCTGCGAAGTGCCTCAACGTTTGTTTCGATCTGAGTACTCATATGATTGAAAGACTCGGCTAATTGTGCTAATTCCCCCCACCCACCCAGATCCAACTGAATGCCATGCTTACCGCTTGCCAGGCGTTGCGTTGCGAAGGATATATGTTGAAGCGGACGTCCAACCATGAAATTAAGGATGGTAATAAGCAAACCCATAAATAACAGCCCTACTATCCCAAAAATGGCACTTTCTGCCAGTATTTCCTCACGAATAACTTTACGAGCCGCGCTCAAGTCGAATTCAAGATAGATAAGGCCAATTGACGGTAAGCTTTTCTGACCTGGTTTTAAGTCAATCTTTATTGGGTAATACGATTGGATACTGAGACGATTATCAGTCAATAAGGAAATAGGCAGTATTTTTTCCATAACCTGTTGATAAGACTCGATATTAAAACTTGAGATATGATTGCGCGCTAATTCTCCTTTCCATTTACTATTGGTAGCCATGAATATCCGGCCATTCTCGTCAAGAACAGATAGTGACCGCACCTCATTAATCATGCCCAACGCTGAAATAGTTCTTTCTGCATATTTTCTCTGTTTTTCCGCAATAGCCGTTTCCAGTTCACCTTGCAACACAGCTAAACGTTGCTTGATACCCACCATGCTATTGCGCTCAAGCTTGTCAATTTGAGCATAGTTTTGATAGATCATCATTGAGCCGAGCATCAGGATATATAGCGCCAAGACAACTAGCGGCAGTAGCCTTTGCAAAGGTAAACGTTGCAATCGTTTCAAACTAGTTCTCCTTTATGCAACGTATTTGATTAGAAAGTTTCAAATACTAACATAATTTTTCAGGTTAATAAGGCGAATTTCCTTTGGTATTCTTAGACTTGGAATATGCCGGTTTTTAAGAATAGGTTTGATTAATTCCTGATGCATTGGAGGAATTTTAACGGAAGCACCTGTTGTTTTAGGGCATTTGTTTGAATTAGAGAGGGTGAAATAATAAGCAGGTAATTGAAGTCGTAAAGCTTTTTCTTAAATTGACTTTGTACTGAAATATTAAAGGATTCCAGTAAAGACGAGCAAGAAAACATAACATCATAGTGACTCTTTAAAATTTTGATGGTGTCAGGTATTTCACCATTCAAAAACCAAAATAACTTGGGAAGATTAGCGGATGCTTTCGGTATGCAATACCTTTTTTCTACCCAATTCAGCGTTTCACCTGCCTGCCATAAACTGTTACGAAATCGAATGTAAAACACCCGGTCCAGACGACTGAACAATATTAACAAATCAACTAAGATATTCGTTCCACCCCATGAGCTGAAGCGCGTATTTTCCAAAAAACCAGACCTCCATGCCTATTTGTTTGGTTATCCCAAAGTTCTATATGCTGCAATAATAGCGTAACGCTACTCTATCACTATTATGATTACTTGACTTAAGAAAATAAGTAAAAACCCACGTTCTTAGAACGTGGGTTTTTACTTTGTAGCTTTTTTTGTCAAATATTAAATATGAAGTATATTACGACGGTATTGTTAATTAAGTATAGTTTCAAAATCCCCGTTCCATTTGAGCATTAAAAGCATCACTGAATATTTAAGCATTTCCTTACTTTTGCTATAACACTTCGATTTTCGGCCTAATCGGGCGAGAAAGTGTCTAAATAAGCTTAAGCTGTTATAGCCTTCTACCGTATATGTTTCAGCTTTTGATTGTGTATGTAATCCAGCCGGGATAAACTTTTCATAGGGACTCCAATAGTCGCTCATAACACCTTTTATAGTGCTGTCTTTGACGGCTTCCCATCATTTCCCGTCCTGTTTCCGTGTCGCGGGAGCCCACAACGCACGCGAGAAAGCGCTTTCCATGTCGATCAACAGCAACCCAGATCCAGCAATAGTTTTTTTTACGCCAATATACGTGTGCATTTCATCCATTTCTACAATTTCAACACCCGCTTCTGATCGAATTGCCTCGATCGATTCGCCATAGGCTTTGATCCAGTAATACACCGTCACATGACTGCATTTCAAAAATCGGCCAATTGAGCGAAAACCCAGCCCTTCCAGGTAAAGCTCATGCGTATTCTTATGATCGTGAACGCTCATTATTACCATCGTGAACATCTCCCTTGTTCACGCATTGGATTTTGGTTATTTTACCTCTAAGTGTTCACCATCAGTCAAATTTGACTGTATTTTTCGCATTGATTCTCCTTTTAATTTGATTCGGTGGGCGTTATGCATCAGTCGATCTAAAATCGCATCCGCCAGTGTGTTATCACCGATGGATTGATACCATTGATCAGTGGGCAATTGGCTGATCATAATGGTGGACGAGCTTTCGTGACGATCATCCATAATTTCCATTAGGTCATTACGTTGTGCAGCGTTTAAAGGCTCAAGTCCCCAGTCGTCTATTATCAGACAACCCAGTTTGGCTAATGTTTGTAGTGCTTTGCTGTAGGTGGCATCCGCTTTTGCCTGAGTGAGTGCCAGCATAAGCCGAGACAGTCGATAATATTTAACACTGTAGCCTTTCATACAGGCGGTATGTCCTATCGCACAGGCAATATAAGTTTTACCACTGCCGCAGGGGTCTGTGATAAGAATGTTTTGTGCTTTATTGAGCCAGTCACAATGTAACAGTGAGGCCATCATGGATTGTTTTAATCCTCTGGGGTGCTGGTAGTCAATGGCATGGCTGTTGGCGGCTAGTTTTAGTTTTGCTGCTTTGAGTAAGCGCTGTTGTTTTCTATTTTCTCTGTCTTGATACTCACTATCCGCTAATAATTGTAGCCGTTCTTCAAAAGGCAGACCTTCATAGGTGTTGGGTTGTTCTACTTGGCTAACCAATGCATTTGCCATGCCTGAGAGTTTAAGTTGTCTGAGTTGTGTAATCGTTTGTTCTATCATAATAAAAGTCGATTTTTTCTTATTAATGGAAGCTTTCAGAACCACGGATGTTTTCATGGGCTTGAGGCAAGGTAGGTCGTGATGCTTTGTTTTCTGGTAGCAATTGATCTTGATTACTCAGCAAAATGTCTTTGATATGTTTCAGCTTGTACAAACTGTTTTTATTGGCAATTGCACAGGCTTTGTTTAATCGCTGGGCAGGATAGCTTCTGGAGAGATTGAGTAACCCTAAGCAGACCCTATAAGCCTGCTCTGGATGCTGGCGTTGATTCAGCACTGTTTTAACCCAGAGCAAGACTTCATCCCCTATATCTTTAGCCCAGTTCATGAGTCGCCCTGGTGTCCACTTGTGGTGTTTTTCATGTTTAACGGGCATATGCTCAGGTTCGGTCGTCATGCCAGCATGATATTTCCTGACATGACTGGCAATACGCTTGTTGTAAAAAAACAGTTCAATCAGGTATTCTTTGGCGTGAAGCTCAATTTTTTCACCCACTAAATGATGAGGGACAGAATAAAAGTGATCTTCATATTGGAGGTGGTAATCAATATTGACTTTGACTGTTTTAATGTCAGTGTATTGGTAGGTCTGCTTGGGCAGGGGTAATAATGCCGGTCTATCGATGGAGTCAAACCATTGCTGTCTCGTGCCTTTTAGCTGTTTAAACGGTTTGTTGTTCACTTCTTCAAGTAGTGCTTTAATGCACTGGTTTAGTTCAGATAACGAGAAGAATGTATGATGCCGTAATCGAGCCAGTATCCAGCGTTCTATGATTTGAACACCGACTTCAGCCTTGGCTTTATCTTTGGGTTTTAACGGTCTGGCTGGAACCAGTGCAGACCCATAATGTGCTGCGAGCTGTTGATAGGATGGATTGATTTCCGGGTCATAGCGACAGGCTTTTGTCACTGCGCTTTTAAGATTATCAGGGACGACAATAGTGGGTACACCACCGATAAAATTAAAGGCTCTGACATGGCTGTTGATCCAGTCAGGCAATTTCTGACTCCATGTGGCTTCACAAAAGGTGTAATTGGATGCCCCTAAAACAGCCACAAATATCTGAGCTGTTTTAATTTCACCCGTGCTGTTACTGACAATGGGGACTGTTTGCCCCGCATAATCCACAAACAATTTTTCGCCTGCCTTGTGAGTTTGACGCATGGAACGTCTTTGTTTTTTTAACCAACTTCGATAGAGTAGACAATATTGTGGGTAACTAAAGCTTCTGTTAGGGTATTGCTGACTGTATTCTTCCCATAATAACTGCTTGGTTATCCCTTTTCGTTTCAGATCTCGATAGACTTCCAGCCAATCAGGCACTACTTTTTATGAGAAGAGGTGATGTCAGCAGTAGGATAAATTTTAGCTGCAAGTTGCTGGTCATCAAGTGTTTCAATCACATCCCAATGAAGATCAAGTGCTTCAGCCTGACTGACTGCTTTTTGTATAGCACCCAGACTTAATTTTAAACTATCTCTAATTTGACGCATGCTGAGCTTGGCATGAAGTCGAAGTCTTAATATTTCTCGTAGTTGTCGCATTGTTATTCTCTTTGTTGCCACGGCCTGTCCTTATATCAAAATAAAACAGGGTAGCAGTGATATGAATCAATGCATGAAGAGGATTATTATTCATTGTGAACACCTATTATTAAATATGACTCAAAACGTTCACGTTCAAATAATAATAGGTGTTCACAATGGATAATTATAAGCGTTCACGATGCTTAATAATGGGTGTTCATGATGGGTAAGAATATGCAGCTCAAGCGCTTGTCGCTTAATATCAGGTCTAAGTCCCTGGTGGCTCACGGTATGCCTATAGCCACATGATTTGCATTTATATCGTTGTTTCTCTTTGACTATACCATCTTTCGTGCAGTCTGCTGAGTGACATTTCGGACAAGTCGCCATAGGTAGTTACTCACGGGAAAAATACTACTTTACCAGAAACTATACTTTTTGAACAATGCCAAATCATCCGATTAGACCAATGCGCATCATACTGGTAAAACTCGGTCTTGGCATTTTCACCATTAAAATCGTCAAAAAGATCAGTTTGTACACACTCATCCCCCGCCCCTCTCCCGCCGGAGGGAGAGGGGTGTCTTTCTGACTGCCGCCGCAAATCATCAATCAACGCTTTGGGATGCACTTTTTCCTGAATATACAGTGGCGGCGCATGAACCACTAGATCAGACCAGTCCTGTTCATCCTTGCCACGCCAGACAAGTTGCGGATCAAGATCACGGTCGCGGCGTTCATAGGCGACTCGAATAGCACTTTTATCTTTCTCATGCAGCACCGCTTCATATTCCGCGGTGGGGATATTCTTGCGTGACTGTAATGGTCTAATAATCTTGGAAGGATTTATAGCTTATAATCCAACCCAAAATTAGGATAAAAAATGACCGAAATAACCACAGTAAAACCTAAAACAACCTTCACCACAGAACAGCGTCTAGACTACGCTAAACTCATGGTAAATGAAGGATATACCAATAAGCAGGTAATGGAAATATCAGGAGCAGGTGACTCTGCTGTGAGGCGATGGAAAAAGCAATATTTAGATGAACTCAAAGGTAATACACCTCAGGATAAGCAAGCGTTAACCCCAGAACAACAGAAAATACAAAGCCTAGAGAAGCAATTATGGCGAGCTAAAAGGGATAATGAAATACTAAAAAAGGCCACAGCCTTCTTTGTTCGAGACAACAACAATCTGAATTGATTGTTGAAATAAAGAAGGCTTCTCCAGGCTATCAAACAACAGAGCTTTGCACACTATTTAATATAGCTCTCAGTACACACTACTATCAGATTAATAATCAAATGAGCGATGAAGAACAAGAAACCATAGAACAAATTAAATTGATAGCCATTGAAACTCAGCATACCTATGGTAAACGAAGGACTCAGGTTGAATTAGCTAACAGAGGGATTGAAATAGGCGTTTATAAAACAGCTTCATTAATGAAAAAATCGAATGTCATTGCCATAAAACCTAAAAAGCGACACAGCTATCCAGCGGGAGAAGTCCACAAGAAAGCGGATCATTTACTTAAACGACAGTTTAATCCCAGTACTGTTCATACGCACTGGGTAGGTGACATTACCTACATTAAAACCTATACAGGCTGGAGCTATTTAGCTTGTATACTTGATCTTGGGTCAAGAGAAATTATGGGCTGGGCATTATCAGAAGAACCCAATGCAGAGCTTGCAAAGTCAGCATTAGAACATGCGATTAATAAACACAAGCCAGATACTCAACAATTAATGTTTCATTCAGACCAAGGGGTTCAATATTCAGCCAATCTATTTGTTGATTATCTTCATGACTTGGATATAACACAAAGTATGAGCCGTCGAGCTAATTGCTGGGATAATGCTGTGATGGAGCGGTTTTTTAGGAATTTAAAAACAGAGAGGCTGAACTATTTGAGTTTTATTAATTACTCCTCTGTAGTCAGTGCTGTGACTAGCTATATTAGTTTCTATAACTATAAAAGGTTACATTCTGCTATTGATTATAAAACCCCTCATCAAAAAACCAAAGAAATGAAAAAAGCGGCTTAAAATCCTTCCAAGAAAACTTGACCATTACAGACGCCTCTTCGTGGGTGAGGGTTGCTACGGTTTTTTTGCTTGGAGTCTTTTTTGCCATAAGCCGCTTTATTCCAGGAATGGATTTTTGATGGTCACTTGTTCGATGCGTTGCCCATGTTGCATATCTTCGCTGTACAAGGTTTTACAGCCGGCTTCCAGAGCAGCAGCGATAATGAGGGAATCGTAAAAGCCATACTGGTAGCGGGATTGGATATTCAGGCCACGTTTGTATAGCGAAACGCTTGGATAAATGCGTAGTAATGGGCTCAGCGATGCATCCAGATATTGAACGGTTTGCTCTTTGGTCAGACAAATTTGTGCTTTACGAACAATCGTATTAAGGCATTCTTGTACCACCTGGAAGCTGATACAAGCATTACCGATCTCAATACCAGATCGAATAATCCGGTTTGCTATATTTCCCTTGATTTCATCTTCGGTCTCAAGCTGATAGATAAAAAGATTGGTATCGAGGAAATTCTCAACGCTCATTCATCTCTTCCCGAGTCAGTTTCCGTCCAACTTTCAGTTTGCCACGCAATGCCGTAATCGTTTCGTCATAAAAACGAAGTTGTTCTTGCTTACGCGCATATTCAGCCAGCCAGAGCCGAAACTGCTCGTTCAATGTCGTATGTTCAATGGCAGCACGTTGACGCGCCGCTTCGATAAGATTTTCTTCGGCACTTAATGTGATGTTTTTCATAAGAGTTCCTCTAACTGTCAGAAAAATTAGCGCTCATTCATCTCATCCCGGGTAAATTTACGCCCACCCGTACGCACTGATTTACGCAGTTCTTCAATAAATGCCATCGCTTCATCTGCTTGTCGCTGTCGCCGAACATAATCTTCCAGCCATTCACGAAATTTGGCATTCAAGGTGGTCTGTTCACTTGCTGCACGTTGCCGTGCCGATTCAATCAAATTTTCATCTGCACTCAATGTAATGTTTTTCATATTGCATCTCCGATATACTTTTTTCGTGTACACTATTATAGTGTACTTTAGCTTGTGATGAGAGTTTCTATCACCCTGTTGAATTCAGCTTCAATCTTTTCAGCGAATTCGCTTTGCATCAGGTAAGTGTCAGTAAACTCAGCAAAAGCCCAATGTCCATAATTTCCGAGGCTATTTACCCCAGGAACCCAGTAGGTGTCCATGGTGAGTTTTTTCTCTTTGGCATCTTCACGGCGATAACCTTTAATTTCTATGACCAGGTTCAAAACCTCATCATTGCCTTGATCGACTTGAACAATAAAATCAGGGCGGTATTGTCGTGTTTGAGAACCGTAACGATAAGGGACTTCAAACCCCAGACTATGGTTTTTGACATAAGCGATGACTTTTTCATGCGACTCTGCGACACGACAAAATTCTGCTTCCCAGTCGCTATCTAAAATCACCCAATTGATATGCGATTTTAGCGGATGGGTTTCCCAACGATCTGTTTTGGATGTGTTAAAACTGACATGCGCAGTTGAACCTGTGGGATTGTATGGATCGAGCAGTACGTTAATCGGGCGATTTTTGTTATGTTCTGCTTGTGTGATGGCTGCTGTGATTCTGGAACAAGCCATATCAGCGAGTTCTTGATACATTAACTGAGCAGGTTGGGTTCCGCCTTTGCAGACAAGATAATTATCAAGCCATTGTTTTGTAATGCGTTTGAGTTGTCCAAACAAATGTAATTTTGGCTCTTTTCCGGGATCACGCCATTTTGTGTAGAGTAATCGCTGAGTAAGATGGAATAACAGGGTTGAATGTCTTAGATCACCTGTATGTATCAAACTCAGGTCAACCGCTTCACCGATAATTCCAGCATTTTGCGTGACTGACGGACCGACTAAATCTGGTGTTAATTCAAGTACCGAGTCTTCATTGAATAAAGCAGTTAGTCGTTCTTCCGGCAGCTCTACCCGATAACCACTGACGCGAGGAAAACGAATTTCCAAGGCATCTCGTTCAGGACGGACTGCTTTTACATAAATCGTTTCACGTGGTGGCTGAGGTGGGGCGACAACAGGTTTAGCCGTAAAATCAAAGGGGATTCCAAGAACATCTGCGTATTCGACGTTAAAGCGGTTTTCTTCATTAAGTTCGTAGGATTGACGGCGCAATGCGCGGCCAATGACCTGTTCACATAATAGCTACGTGCCAAAAGCCCGCACACCCAATACATGAGTAACGGTATTGGCATCCCAACCTTCGGTCAGCATGGATACCGATACCACGCGGCGAATAGTGCCACCTAAAGCGCCATATTTGCCGACAGTGTTCATGACTTCACGTAACAAGTCTTGCTCAGTCAGGTTTTCTGCCTGTCTTTGATCGCCGGTGCGTTCGACAATTTCCCGACGATAGCGCTCAATTTCATCACTGGCCATCTCGCGGAAATTTTTATCAAGCGCTTCGCCTGATTCTAATTGCTCACTATCAATCAACAGGGTATTTGGTCGAGGCGATGGGTTTCCGTGATTATCAAAATTTCTGAACAGTTTTAGCCTGCCATTCTCAAGTTCCGTTGAGCCATCTTCATTTTCCCGATGAAAACCGGATATATAATCAAAAACTAATTTTGATGTTGCCGTGTTGTTGCAGACGACAGTAAAGCACGGCGGGACATTTATCCCTGCTTGTTGCCATAACTCGAAGGTTTTTTCGTAGTGGCCATAGAGTGCCTCTAATGCTGTTTGTAACTCAACCGGGATATTGAGAGGTCAAGCTTTGCGCCTTTGCCTCTGCCTTTTTTTGGCATCTTCGTGCCTATGTGCTTCCACAGTTCTCGGAACTTCGGCATTTCAGCGCCGGGAATATTATCTGCCACAGGAACGCGTGGCAGTTTGACAATTCCACATTCAATCGCATCCATCAATGAAAAGTCACTCATTGTCCAGGGAAACAAGGTACCTTCCGCATAGCCTGAGCCACTTAAGAAAAATGGCGTTGCGGATAAATCAATGACTCTATTGATGCCGATTTTCTTCGCTATGATTTCAAGTCCGGAAATCCATAGTCTTGCAGCTTCCCGATTGTGTTGCGCTTGTTTTTTTTCATAGCCTTTCAGATCGCCCTCTTCGACTTCGCCGGGCTTTCCCCGGTAACAGTGATGTGCTTCATCATTCAAAATCATGATGTTTTTCATACCCATTAATTCGGGGATGACACGCTGTAAAATCTGGCCTTCTGTTTCGAGGGTATTTAAATCTTCACCTCGCTTACCTTTTAGGAGAGCACGGCCGCCTTTAGAAATATTAATGCGTTCGCGAAGTTTGAATGCATGATAATTGGTTATAATGATTTTTGCCCGGTCCAGATCATTCAGCATATCGTTTGGAACGATCTCTCTATTTTTGTAATAGCTATCCGGATCGTTTGGTTGAAGGACACGCAAACGGTCACGAATGGTCAAGCCTGGCGCTACGAGCAAAAAACCACGCGTGAATTTTTTGCTGCCGGGTTGCCGCATTGCATTCACTGTTTGCCAGGCAATAATCATCGACATGACCGTTGTTTTACCGGCACCCGTCGCCAACTTTAATGCCAGACGCATGAGGCCAGGGTTAGCATCTTCATTGGCATTTTTCAGGTAATCCAGAAACTTCTTGCCCGTCTTACCCATCTTAGGAGCCACTTCCGTCAGCCAAATTGCCACTTCAACCGCTTCTATCTGACAGAAAAAGGGGCGAAGACCATTGAATTCATAGTGGCGCCAGTGTTTGAGCAATCTGGCAGTATCAGGCGTGACCAGCCAATCTCGTTCGTTCTGTAACTCGCGCCACGCGTCTACATGTTTGCGTAGCTCGTTGATAATCGAGATGGGGTCGTATTTCTGGCTACCATCACCCAGTCCAAGGCTTTCATCAAAAATATCTGCTGTAACTGATTTTTGTTTTTTAGGTTTGGGTATTGGCGTAATGAATTCGGTTTTCTTCTTGACGAGATGATTTTTTGAGTCGGCAAGCCTTCCACCAATTCCCAATGGGAAGAAGGGTATTCATACGGAGAGTTCAGTATTGGTTTTTTAAAAAATTGGTCAGTCATTGGTAATTCAGCTTTTGCCCCTAGCTGTAAGATGTTTACAAAATCTTTATTAGTCGTTTTGTTTATAAGGTCCTTCTGTAATGCTATCCACGCATTAACATCTTTAAGAGTTGTCATCTGACAGCAACTAGAATTCGTACTCTACAGTGATCAATCGGAAATTTAGTCTTGAATAGTTATATGAATTTACTGCATTTTTACTTGTTCATCTAAAATTGAACCTAGCACAACAAATCAGTAAAACGTGACAGCATATAGGAAAAAAATTAATCGACAACCAAATGTTTTTTGTCCAAGCATTGAACTAAATTTAATATATTCAGTTGCAACAAGCCTTTCTTAAAAGCGAACTGTCGCCGTTACTCTCACCATTCTAGGTTCAACGGGATGTTTCAGAACGCCTTCAATTCCTTCAGCAGGTTCTCCGGGTAAGCGAGAGTTATAAAAATAGGCGATGTCGCTATCTTTTGAGTCCAACAAGTTAAAGACATTGACTTCCACTTTATAAAAATCGCGCTGCAAGCCGACACCTAAATTTATCAGGTTAGTATCCCCAGCTTGAACCGATCCAGACTCGGTTAAAGGCACATGCCCAAAATGTCGCCACCTTAACGTGGCAAAAAAACCGTAGGGAAAGTCTATTGTGGCTCCGGTACTGACGACTCTACCGATAGAATTAGGAATGTGATCTTCGCCGGCTTTGGCATCACGAAATCGAGCTGTGGTCAGGGCTAAGTCAGCATCCAATGTTAACCAATCGATCGGCTGATAGTAATTAGTCCATTCGATACCATAACGTTCGCTGCTACCGCTTGGTTCAGTGGTACCAGAATCACCAACAAAGATTAATTCGGAATTCATTTGCAACCACCATAGAGCCACGGTTGAGGTTAAACCAGGTATTAGTTGATTACGTACCCCCACTTCTGCACCACGCGACCAAACCAGCGGATTAACGGAATCAACTGCTTGATTGCTGACTGGATCGACCTGAATGGTGGCACTGCGAACATCGTTAGAATGATAGCCATAACCCATATTCAGAAACAATTCAGTGTCGTACCAAGGCCCTACTATGAGGCTTAACTTTGGACTCAAAAGAACAGCTCCATCATCTCCCGAATTAAGTTTCTGCATTTTACTGGTTACATCAAATTCAAAAAAATCGGCGCGCAAACCAGCGGTTGAACGAAATTTTTCTAGCCAGTGCGTTTCATTTTTAAAAAACAAACCGACACTCGTCTCACTGACATCGTCATCTCGAACTGAATTAACAAAATTACGTTGCTGAGTATTATTCAAGGTAATACCCATTATCTCGTCATGCCGCACCTTCAAACCTATAGTATTTTCCATGTCAAATCCTAATAGACTGCCATACAGCGTATGCTCCAGTTGTGCACCAGTCTGAACTCTTCGTTCTTTTTGCAAAACTTGATCACCGTTGATTGCATTTAGAAATCCAGTATTGTTGGAATAAAGACTTAAATCTGTGTAAACCGCATACACGTTAATATCGTTACGGTAGCTTTCTCCTTCGCTCCAAATATGACTCGATAAGCTATATCGATTGGTTTTACCACCATCCGAAGGATCCATTGAACCATATAGATTCAACCGGCCATCTTGGATGGCTCGTTCAGGGATTTGATTGGTAGCCGTCCACGAGGAATGATAAGCTTTACCATTTACTGATAAGCCCCAGTTGTCACGCTCCAAGGTATATCGCAACATACCATTATATTTACCCAAATCTTCCGGTTGCTGCCATACGCCATCGTATTGATGAACTTCTCCACCCCATAATAATTCACCTGGTCCAAGCTGATGGGAATTAGCCAGAACTCCCCGATAATAACCAAACTCACCACCAGTAAATTTCATGATGCCTTTAGTGAGTCGGCTTTTGGTCTGCATTCTGGCATAACCCGCTGAAGAAAAGTCGCCGACATCAGCGTAATAAGGCCCTTTGCCATAGTTTACGCGATCAACTAGTTCTGGAATGATACTGTTCAAATCCAAATAACCTTGGCCATGAGCATGGGTTGGCATATTCATAGGAATGCCGTCTACCATCACCGAAAAATCGGTGCCGTGATCCAAGTTAAATCCACGTAGAAAAAACTGGTTAGCTTTCCCTGAACCACTGTGTTGTGTAGCCAATGTTCCCGGCACCACTTCAACCAGCTCACCAACACGTGCCAACGGACGATGTTCAAATTCAGGTTGACCCACAACCCCTTGGGATGCAGAGGTGGCAATCCCTAATAAATCTGTTGCCCGACCTTCAACGGACATCACGTCCAATTCAATAGGTATATCGGAAGACTGAGGAGTAATGAGGGTAGTTTCAGCACAAATCGAGTTGTTGCTAAAAAGTATCTGCATAGCACTCAACCACAGCAAATGCGGTCCTTTTCTTAATATGATATTCAATGACTTACTTTCCTTCTGCGCCACCCGCGCTTGGTGAATTGGGTTTGCGAAAATAGAGAGCGCAGTGAAAAGACCTGTAGATGACGATTGACCTGTTCACCTGCGGCACTCTCCAAAGCACTTCCTGATAATACTGTTTGGCCGGTCTCCGGGCTGGTAAGCGGCTTATGACCAAAATCATCACCTTCCCATGTTTTCAACACAGTGGTGTGCAGATGATTCTATGACTTACATACCGTTGCGGGGGCAGCGTCGGCTTTGGTAAAACCTTACCGACTTCCCGTTTAACCATCAGGCTAAAAAATTGATGGCACCAAAAAGCAAGATTACATTATTAGTTTTTTTGGGGAATTATGCAATGGTATCCATGCCAGAAAATAAATTAGATGCTTTAAAAAAACCACAACAACTTGACCCGGAAATTGGAACAGGTGTACTGTGCAATGGTTTTGAATGGAATCCAGCCAGAATATTGACTTGTTACAAAAGAGCGTTGACCGAGTTTAGGCATAATATCACTTAGGAGTAAAAAATAACTTCACTAACAAAATAAAATATTATGATGATGGGACAAACAATTACATATTCAATTCCAGTCTTTGGACTCATAGCATTAATTTTTACTTTTTGGCGTTCCCGATGGGTTACCAAGCAAGATCCAGGTGATGAACGAATGCAACGGATTGCAACCTATATCTCTGATGGCGCCATGGCTTTCCTGAAAGCCGAATATAAAGTTCTCTCGATTTTTGTCTTGGTTGTAGCTTGTGTACTTGGCTGGATGGGTTACTTTTCTCCCGCTTCCTCGTGGTTAATCGCATTCTCATTCATACTTGGCGCATTTTGTTCTGCCTTGGCTGGTTTTATCGGTATGCGAGTCGCGACCAAAGCTAATGTCAGAACCACGCAGGCCGCTCGAACCAATTTATCAACAGCGCTTGAAGTAGCTTTTACCGGTGGTTCGGTAATGGGGCTTGGCGTAGTCGGCTTGGGGGTTCTTGGTTTAGGTGGATTATTTATCCTATATTCCAGCTTCGGCTGGGACTATCACCGTATCATCACGGTGCTTACGGGATTTTCATTTGGAGCATCGTCAATTGCTCTTTTTGCCAGGGTTGGTGGTGGAATTTATACCAAAGCCGCAGATATCGGTGCAGATTTAGTTGGGAAAGTGGAAGCAGGTATTCCAGAAGATCATCCTTTAAACCCTGCGACTATTGGAGACAATGTTGGCGATAATGTCGGTGATGTCGCGGGTATGGGCGCTGACCTTTTTGAATCTTATGTTGGCTCTATCATTGGAACCATGGTGCTGGGAGCCGCATTAATCGGATCGCGCGGCTTCGAAATGAATAATGATTTTGGTGGACTGAATGCTGTTCTATTACCCTTGCTTCTTGCAGGAACTGGCATTTTAACATCGATCTTCGGAACCTTTTTTGTTCGCGTCAAAGAAGGTGAGAATCCAAAAAAAGGTTTGAGTCGTGGTGAATTATTTTCTTCAGTCCTCATGCTGATAGCAACTTTTTTTATTACCTCCTGGTTGCTTCCTGCATCCTGGCAAACAGCGACCGGCACTTACACCGCCAATGGTGTTTTTATAGCCATAATTATCGGCTTATTAGCAGGCCTGGCTATTGGTTATATTACTGAGCACTATACCGGCACAGGGACAAAACCTGTCACCAGTATCGTTGAGCAATCTTTGACCGGATCTGCTACTAATATCATAGCCGGTGTAGGTGTCGGTATGCAGTCAACTGCCATACCCATTCTTATTTTAGCAGGCGCCATTATTGGATCTTACGAATTCGCGGGTCTGTATGGTATCGCCATAGCGGCAGTAGGCATGCTATCCAACACAGGCATTCAGTTAGCGGTCGATGCTTATGGCCCCATTTCCGATAATGCCGGAGGCATCGCAGAAATGGCCTCTTTACCCAAAGAGGTCCGCAAACGCACCGACAAACTCGATGCAGTCGGGAATACTACGGCGGCTATCGGTAAAGGCTTCGCTATTGGATCAGCCGCTTTAACAGCCTTGGCATTATTTGCGGCATTTATGACCACAGCACACATAACCAGCATTGATATTTCCCAACCGCTGGTGATGGCAGGGTTATTCATCGGCGGCATGCTGCCTTATTTATTTTCGTCTTTGGCTATGGGCGCGGTTGGACGAGCCGCCATGGATATGATCAAGGAAGTCAGAAGACAGTTTGCATCAATTCCCGAATTAAAAGCAGCGCTTGCAGTCATGCGAAAAAATGACGGTAAAGAAATTGATGAATGGGATCCGGAAGATCAGAAAATTTTTCAACAAGCTGACGGTAAAGCGGAATATAGTAAGTGCGTCGAAATTTCGACGGCTGCCTCTATCAGAGAAATGGTGTTACCGGGTTTACTGGCTATAGTAACGCCCGTTGTCATTGGCTTTGCTGGTGGTGCAGAAATGCTCGGTGGCCTTTTGGCAGGTGTTACTGTATCAGGAGTCTTGTTGGCCATTTTCCAGTCCAACGCTGGTGGCGCTTGGGATAACGCTAAAAAAATGGTAGAAGAAGGCGTTACTATACAAGGTGAAAGATATTCCAAAGGCTCAGAACTTCACAAAGCGGCTGTCGTTGGTGATACTGTAGGTGATCCATTTAAAGACACATCAGGCCCATCCCTAAACATATTATTGAAATTAATGTCTGTCGTTGCCTTGGTTATCGCTCCAATGCTCTAAGGCTTTTGTTTCATGGCCACTGGCGTAGGCGGGCTCGAATCAACCCCACCTACACCAGTGGTTAAAAAAGTAATGGCTGGTGCTTGGGCTTCATACAGCCCCGCCGTTGAAATGAGACAATCATTCTCAGGTAACAGGACGAACAGCGCATGATGGGCTGAGACGGCCGCTTGTTATGAAAACGGGTAAAATTGATCAAAAATGGAGACTTCTGAATGATCGAAATGCAAGTCTGTCAACATTTATAAAATCGTTCAAAAATTAGAAGCCTATCGCATTAATCGGGCTATTTAGCAAAAAGCTATTTTCAATAGCGTAATTCATACCAAACAATAAAATCGGGCTTGTCCAACAAACGGTTCAGATTGTGACTCGCTTCGCGATCACAATCTAACCTTATTCATTATATTCCTTTTACAACTTTTTAATTAAATAAGCGGGGTCAGAGTAACATTACTTTTCGGCATTGATCCAATTCTCCGTAAAAATCAAATGAATTTGTCGCATCAATCATGCGACATTTTTCATATCGTTCTGGCACCGATTAATCGTAACCTGCATTGACCTTTAATCGTTTAAGGAGAATTAAGATGAAGAGTTACGACAAGACAGCAGAACCAACAAGCCTGGTTATAAGTTCACTTGTTTTTTTGGTTTGCTTGTTGCTACCGCTGTTGACAAACGCTATGGACTATCAACTCGAGGAACAGCCTACAGACCAATCTATCCAGGAGGATGTTACTGGGAATTCTTATCCTGCTACCAACTATCCGCCTGATTACTCTTGGCCGCCTCGATGTGGTCCCCGTAATTGTGTGGCGCGATGTGTTACCTGCGAGTATGACTTGTGCCGGGCTTCAGGCGGTTCTGCAAAGCAATGTAATGAGCAAAAGGAGTTATGCAAACAAGTTTGTGAAGAGGGTATTGAGGAATGTCCTTTTGGTGACGAATTTTGTGATTTCAGATGATAAATTAATATTTTGACTAGAACAGGGCTGGCATACACATAGTCATCCCTGTTTTGAGATTTTTTTGTTTTTCCATAGCAATTCCCAATAATCAGAATAATTAGGGTCACAGAATAATTAGGGTCAGAGTAACATTACTTCCCCCCTACCGATATCCTTTTTCGGTCGCCCAGCCTTTCTAGGTGTAATGCGTCTACCTGTCAATACCTCTATCTCTGCCTTAAATCGTAAGCAAGACAGAGTGTGTGAGGAGTTTGTAATTCTTCTTCTATACCAAGCGCGTTACAAGCATAGCCAGACCAACTATATTCATCGGATTCTTCTACCATATCCGCCCTGACTGGATTTAATTCGATATAGCGATAAAGTTCAAGCAGGTATTGTTCGCTCTGTATCAAACTGTATTTAAACCGACCTTCAAAAAAAATCAATATTTATTTTTGTAACAAGAATTGGCGCAACCAACGTTCTCCGGTAAACTGCAATCTCTAAAAATAGTTTCACTGACAGATCATAAGGTCACAAGGCAGGGTTACTCAATTTTCTACTTTATTTCAACCGCTCTTAGTGCTTGAAATATAATTAAATAATCACTAGAGGTAAGCAAAAATGTGTTGGAGTGGAGAAGCGTCGGCTGCGCTGGCAGTAGCCGGTTTAGGTACTGCGGTATATGTGGCAAAAAAAGGTGAATCTAAGGAGTTATGGGTTCCATTAACTTATTTTGCTCTAATGGAACTGTTGCAAGCGGCAACTTATGTTTATATCGACCAATGCAGCACCGCACAGAATCAAATTCTGACGTTGTTCGGCTATATCCATATCGCCTTTCAGCCTTTCTTTATTAACATGGTTGCGATGTATTTCATACCGGAATCAGTCAAACTGAAGATACGCACTACAGTTTATACGTTATGCGCTATCGCTAGTTTGGCGATGCTGATCAAAATGTATCCGTTTGCGTGGGCAAGCACTTGCAATGTAGGTTTAGAAGGGTTCTGTGGTACCACCACCTGCTCCGTTTCCGGCGATTGGCACATTGCCTGGCAACTGCCCTTGAATGGTTTAATGTCCGCGCCCTTAGAATACATGCCTTTCTTTATCTGGGGATTACACGCTTTTGCTTACATTTTGGTAGGATTTTATTTACCTATTATGTATGGGTCCTGGCGCTTTGTTGTCTTTCATTACTTTGTCGGACCCTTAATTGCCGATATTTTCACCAGCGATCCCAACGAGTTCGCCGCCGTTTGGTGCCTGTTCTCAATAGCACTTTGCGTATCAGTCATTAAATCTCCGGTCAGAAAATACTTACACGTCAATACGTGGCCATTGTATAAACGAATTGAAGCGCAATCAGCCGTTGCGGACGTGAAATTTTAAATAATAGATACTAGCGCTGAGTAAATTGGTCTACTAAACGTAGACCAATAGCCATCACATTAAGCCTTATCTATTTCGAATACCGGATAATTCAAGCACAGGGCGCAAATTTACACTTTGGCGGCGCTCGTGCAACCCATGATCCATTGGGACAAACTTTGGCATCTTGAGAACAAAAAACAGGCCCCTCCCCAGGGCATGCCGAAAACCCACAGTTGGATGACGCTCGAGCCACCCAAGAGCCATCAGAACATTGCTTGATTTCCTGAGAGCAAGATTGTTTGTGCACTTGTGAAATGCTGATGGGACAACGATCAGTTAAGTGCAAGCTAAATGAAGTCCCTTCATCAGGTTTGATTTTGCGAAAAATTTTGACTAACCATTCAAACCGCTGGGATGGAACATTGAAACCTGCCTCAGCACAAAAAGACATTCCTTGTTCGGCTGGAAGCTGTTCACCCTCTCTTGGAGCGGTAATTACAACCGTGTCAATGATACCGTGAGACATTGCGTATCCAATCAACCGGCGCGCCATTTGTATCGCTTGTTGATCAACACCAGAACCTGCTCCAAACAGCCTCACATTCATTGCTCGGTTTTGAGCAGAAGATGTGGATGAAATGGATAGAGACGAACACAATAACAATGCAGCGTATTTCTTCATGGTATTTCTCCATCGAATTAAAATACAGGGTTATTCTTTACGTCTTAACTAACTATGATCCTAATACCTAGCGGCAACTAACTCTCAGTTTAGCTAAGGTCTAAACTGACCTACAGATGGATCTTGAAAGAAGTAACAAACGATTCCTCTTTTGATATGCTAAAACAACATCATTTAGCTAGTTTCGTTGACTGAACTTCAGCTTACTCCAGGTAAGCTTATTCAGATTGCCTCTGAGTAGCTCCAAAACAAGGCGAAAGGGCGCAGTTTACACGTGTAAATGAGCACTTTTACACAGTTATGAGGCTACTCAGGAGTGAGCTGAATAGTTACCTTTGACTTACTTCTTTCGAGCAGACGTATCTTATAAATTCATTCTCTTATAATTGTTTTTAAAACTTCAAAAGCCGACATTAATTAATGTTAGCCTTGTATCAAAGCGTTTTCAAGTACTCAATGAGTACCCTTTTATCGGCTTTTGATAGCTGCGTTCCAAAGGCATGACCAATATTGTTGTTACCTTTCTTAGAAACATCATAAAAAGTCCCAACCTTTTCAGCTTCTGAACCTTGCACGATAAAGCCAACCGTCATTGGATCATAAACATCGTAACCCCGATAGAAAGTACGTGGCCGTTGTTCCGGAGGGGTTAGTAAATCATGCAAACTAGGCACCGAACCATTATGTAAATAAGGTGCGCGTAACCAAATACCATCCAAATGTGGCACGTTGTAGCCAATAAGATCTTCTTCTACCAAGCCGCGACGACTCAGTCCAAAACTTTTGACGACTTCGTTAGCTTTAACTGCAAAAGTTTTACCCCACGTATCCAGTCTATCCTTGCTGGTTCCGACTTTTGCTAACGGCATAGGACGACCGACGAGCGGACTATCCTCAGCATGACATTCGGCGCAATTTTTATCAAAAACAGCACTGCCAAGGGTTGCTTGTTGCTGCTCGATGGGAAAAGGATACTTGGGTGGCGGCGTTTTTTTTGCGTACTCGGTAATCCACTGGACATGACCCACGAATTCTTCTTTATCATGCGGTGCGGCTCCCAACAAACCTAACGCTGAATCCATTATCACTGAATAAGCATCCCACGTATCGCCAGCCAAATTCAACCGTTGAGGATTCTTATCACCTTCGGGTGAATCATACTTTTGCAAATTCCAGATCGAAGGAAAGTCTGTCGGACCAAAGGTACCGTCATCCGGTGGATCGACCTCAACCAAGAAATATTTGGTCAAATTCATGGCGTCGTCCCGGCCCCTTCCCCATTCCGGATAAGCGGGATTGTAGACCCACTGGAATTGATCTTCACGTTCTAGCAACCGTTTTTTAGTAATAGGAATAATAAAGAAGCGATACAACAACTTATCTATCCAATCAAGCTTGGTATTGAGTTCAATTTGCGTCAAGATATTGTCGCTGTTAAAGCGAGGATCTTTAGCGCAATCGATAATGAATCGAAAAAAACCCTCTATATTGCTGGTATGACCGGGGCCAAGAGGAACGAAAACAGGCTTTGCTTCAGGTGAAGTGCGATATTTCATCGTATGACAAACCGCACAATTATTGGCGACTCTAGGAAAACCAATGGTTTTCTTGGTAAACCCAGTGGGTAGTTCGAAACCTTCTTGCCAGGGAATACCCAAGGAAGCATAGCCTCCCAAACCGGGAAGTTTCTCAGGAAACATTCTGGGTAACACATAGAAGATCCAGTAGGGTATACCGGCATCCCATTCTGCACCGATGGAGGCATACATAAACCGCGTCGCTTCATCTTGCATAACCCATTCCGGTTGCGGGTGTTCACGAAAACCACGATCCCAAGCAATATAAGCCGTAATAGCGCCGAGGATGAAAAGTATCAATAAACTAATTTTCAGCTTGGTCTTTTTGGATCGCGACCATTGAGTGGTATTCATAGTTTTTCTCCCGGGTCAAAATGTTTTTAAATACTCGATCAAAGCATTTTTCTCAGTTAGTGATAAAAATGTTCCGTATTGAGCTCCTTCGTGACCTAGATTACCATTACCAGGGACCCTGGTATCGTATAAAAACAACGGCTTACCTTCAGCATCAGTCGTTTCAGTCGATTGAAACCCTAGATTGTCAGCATCGTAAATATCATTACCTCGGTAAAATTTGCGCGGACGTTTAGCTTGCGGCTCTAACAAATCCCGAATGGTAGGGACTGAACCGTTATGGAGATAAGGCGCTCTTAACCAAAGGCCGTCTAATGGCATATTTACGTAACCATAGGTTTTTCTATAATGTTTATAACGATAACTTTGTTCTTCCTCTTCCATAGCAGATATCCGACCATAAACCGATGAATTGTCAACGTTTTGTCTAGGCTCTTGGTAATGGTAAGAATTACCACCTGGACAAGGATGAGAAGATACTTCTCTGGGCTGCCCTGCATAAGTCGTTGCCATATTGACGGCCAGATCTTCGGTATAGTTATTGAGACGATAAGGATCCGTTCCAATGTCAGGTAACGGGGTTACAAACCCAACTTTTTCACCGTTAAAATGACGACCATCCTGACCATGACAATCTGCACAATACTGTTGATAGATCGGTACACCTTGCTGAGCAAGCTGTTGGTCAATCTCAAACATATAGTTAGGTGGCTCAAATGTTTCCAGCCATTGCTCAATACATTCCAATGATTCATGATCGATTGCAGTCGGTAATGCAGATGTCGCTAGCGCAGCGTTTAAGTTGCGTTCCTCTACCCGGTCATTGTTGCCGTCCCAGTGAAGCTGCATCGGTTTACCGTCTGACCTAATTTTCCTTAACCCTTGTAACCAAATCGATGGCCAATCGACGATACCAATGCCTTCAGGATCGACTTTGCCGGTGGCCCACCAATCGGGCATTAGCTTTTGCCACGGATAACCAAAAAGGAAAACTTTGTTGTTGGTAAAGGTATCGTTACGGCCTGGCCCCCAATCTGGTTGACGGGTTGAAAATCCGGCGACATTTTGCAAAAAATGCATGGTGTCTTGCATGATCCAAATAGCAAGAGGATATACCAAATAGTGGTCAAGCAACCCTAGATCGCCGCCAAGACTTTGTATTTCCGGAATAAAATCAAGTTGCGGCAGTTGCGAAGCACGGCCATGTTGGGCACATTGAAAAATAAAATGTTCAAAGTCGTACAAATTGAAACGATTTGCCGGCATCCCTAAGATGATATTGGCTGGCGTAGCTTTGTTCTTGCGAACAGTACTGGTATGGCACACAGCACAGTTGATATAAGCTCTGTCTATTCCGAGATGTTGACGTTGAGAAATGCCAATCGGTAGATCTTTTTCTTGTCCATTGATATCGGCTTCATAAATAAAACCGAGGGCTTTGTAACCTTCTCTAGACAGTTCACGCCGTTTAGCGGCAGCTCCATCGTCTGTTTCATAAAGCGCTACACGCGTTGCATAATCAGCTGCTAGCCTTTCTCCCGCAACTTTTTGTAGCGTATCGGCACAAACCAAGGGTAGCGCCTGCCAAATCCAAAAAGGGATACCCGTAACCCGCTCGCCTCCAATAGAACCGTATTTGAAATGATCTTCCATCGTACCGTAAGTCACCGGACGATCTGGCAGAAAGCGAAAAGCAGCATAAGCCAAGGTCAACAACACTAACCCAAGCGTGGCTATTGTTAGCGCTTTACCCAAATAGCTCATTTTTGATCCTGAACTGCTCAGGTCTGGTTGTGACTGATTTACTTTTTGTTTCCCCATTAAAAATATACCTTTTCAAAAAGAGCTGGCTCTATTTTGACATCCGTATCAGTCAATGCACTGTTAAAAAATTCACTATAAAAATGTGAAATATTGACTGTTTATTACTCGTAAATCAGTCATTATGTTGACATAAAAGGTAATTTTTCACAGCATTTTTAAACAAATTTTTTTAAAATGATATTTGAAATATTCAACATAAAGTGAGCAGGCAACCATGGCAAAAGCAATCGTTATTTGTTCAGATGGAACTTGGAATAAAAGGGAAAAAGGAAGTGAAAGAAATACCAATGTCGCCCACTTTTATGACTCATTGGTTGAAAATGATGACCAGCAAATAAAATTTTACGATCCAGGAATTGGCACTGGTCTTTTTAAAATTTTAGGGGGTGCCACAGGTTATGGTATTTCGAAAAACATTCTTGATTGCTATCGTTTTCTGATTGATACCTACCGGCAGGGAGATAAGATTTATCTTTTTGGGTTTAGTAGAGGAGCCTATACCGTTAGAAGCCTTGCTGGTTTTATATTTCGCTGCGGTATTATCAAACCAGAACACCTCAATGAAGTTGCAACGGCTTATCAGTTCTATCGGGAACAAAATCAGACGGCAATGGCTTTATATAAAGCAAACAAAGCTAATCCTGGAAATGTGTTTATGATCGGAGTATGGGATACGGTTGGAGCGCTGGGAATTCCAGTCAACTGGATCAATCAATTCAATCCTTTATTTCACAAATTTCATGATACCAAGCTCAATTCATCCATCAAGTTCGCTTACCATGCATTAGCGATTGATGATGACCGCAAAACTTTTGCGCCCACTTTGTGGGATGACAGTACGTTAGCCTCCGACCAGCTGATTGAACAAATTTGGTATGCCGGCTCGCACTCAGACATTGGTGGAGGTCATCCCGAAAGAGATTTGCCTGATGTCAGTTTGAAGTGGATGTTGGAAAAGGGCAAGGAAAACGGTCTGCAATACAGAGAGGGTAGTGTCGACAGGTTAAAACCAAATCCGCATGGTTATCTTCACAACCCAAGAAAAGGGTTAGGCATGGTTTACAGAAAAGCCACCAGAGCCATTCCACTCGACAAAAAGACCAAACTTAAAAACAGCGTAAAAGCTCGAACTGATTCGTTTAATAATCAGCCCATCGCTAAATATCGACCACCCAATTTGCAACATCACAAAGCGTTGCCCTCTCATTACACAATTGTCCTATGAGAGATCAAGCCCTCACTATTCTCCCTGGTTTTAGTCCTCTTCATGCCCTTTCTTCGTCGAATGCCATTCTTTGCATCAATCCCCTTGATTGCGAAGGTAACTCACTCCTTCTTTGAAGGATGAGTATGAGGAGTGACTAATTTTTTTCTGTTGCAGCAACCCAATATTCATTTTCATAGCGTTATTGGTAAGTCCGCGACGGGATAAAGCGGGTTGGCGCTCATTAGATCGTTTGATTGTTATTTTGTTAGCGTCTTAATGACTGGTTAAAGCTGCAATCTGTCCAGACTGCTTCAAAAGCAGACAGATTACAGTCTAAACCTTAACAGCTTATTTTAAAGACTTAACCACCTAACATCAAACGCACGTTGAATAAACCACATAACGGCAATCACCATGATGATATGAGAACCGCCCAGCACAACCACCTTGTGATAGATCCAGTGTTGACGAAAGATGTAGGAGAGCGGTATGAATACCGCTACAATGAAAAGCTGACCCACCTCCACTCCCACATTGAAACCCAGTAGCGAAACTGTCAACGATGATGAGGTCAAATCAAGTTCAGCTAATACACTGGCAAAACCGAAACCGTGGATCAAACCAAACACTAACGCCACTAACCATAGTCTTTGGTTCAGTATAGGATAAACATTATTTATTGCGGCTAAAAAGACCGAGAGTGCAATGGTCGTTTCAACCCATCGACTCGGCAAGCTAACATAGCCTAATACCGCCATCGCCAAGGTAATCGAATGAGCTAAAGTAAACGCAGTTACAATCTTAGCAACTTGCAATAACGTGCTTTGGAGGGGGTCAGGTTGATAGGTTGTGGAACCAGTTTTTGTTAGGACAGCAGGAAACAGTAAGCACAACAAAAATAATATATGATCATAGCCTTGCCAAATGTGCCATACACCTTCGGTCAAAAACTGCACAAACGTCTGCCACTTGTTAATCGAAAGCGTAGTGACCTGATACTCGGTTTGCTTAGGCTTGAATACTACCAAATTGCTTTCACCGTTCAGGTGGAGCCGCATGATACCTCGATGTGTTGCATCCAAATCGAAAAGTAAATTATAACGAATGGTGGCAGCCTCCAATGCAAAGGAACAGTTTGCCTTGAAATTTAAGACTGCATAAGCACCATCCGTATGATGATCAATTTGTAGTGATTCTATTTGGATTGGGCAGGACTGGTGATCGTCGACCAGGCTAAAATTTGCAAGCGCGTAATTATTAATTGCACTTTCCCGACCTTGTACCTCACCCCAGGTGATTTTACCGTTATTATCAGTATCGAGTGAGATTGCAAAATCGAGATCTCTTAATGCAATATCCCAACGGCCTTGAATTTGGTAGGACTTGATATTTACTGTCAGAAAACTATCACTCGCTTTGTGGCACCACCCTACTGCGGGAAACAATGCCAACAACAGCAATAACCCTCTAAAAAATGATATTGTTTTGAACCGCATCTGAAGACAAAATTTGGTCAATCAATCGGTCATGAGTCCCCTTTGTTTTGAGCCATTGTTTGACTTTCAAAACCATTTTTTTATCACCTGCAGCTTGGGCTGACTGGAGCAAAATGTAAGTATCGGAAGACTCTTTTTGAACTGCCCAGTTTTGTTTGGCTAAAGCAAGGGCGGCTTCAGGTTTATTCAATAACCACAAATTAAATCGCGCTTCATCCCCCTGATGAAGTGCTGAACCACGTAAATGATTGGCAGCAAAACGAGCTTTCAGTTGAGCAATATACCGATCTAACCGACCTGAATTGTTATGAAGTTTTTTTTCCGCTAAAGCTAACCTAAGCCGTAAAGCATCGCTAGACGTTTCAACATCAATCAAGTCGACAACCTTCTCAGGTCGATTCTGTTGCAATAAAAAATCAGCATAGACGCGAAGCAAATACATGTCATTTTCATCATGTTTGAATGCAATTAGAAAATGTTCTTGAGCCTGACCAGGCTCTCCCATACGCCAGGCGATTTCAGCTAATGCTGTCCATGCCCACACCCTTTGTTGTTGCTCCAAATATTGAGATTCATGCAGGACGTTTTTTAGTAATTGGTAACTCAACTTTTCTTTACCCGTTAAACTCAATGGAATACTTTGACAGACTATGGACAAGAGGAGCGATGACTGCTTGAGTAGTCTTTGGCAATGTTGTATAGCATCTTGGTAATCAGCTTGCACACTTTCAATTGTCGCTAGCGTTAGTAGGGCTTGCGGATGATCACGCTGTTGTTGTAAAACACGCTCTAAATCTTGTTTGGCTGCTGCAAAATCATGCTGCTTTTGCAAGATAACGGCACGCAATAATAAAGCATGGGCGGGTGGGTTTTTGAGTTTCCACCAAGGCGATAAAACCGCTTGCGCATATCCCATGTAACGTGGGTCAGATTGCCGTTTAGCGAGGTTTAAATAAGTTTGTGACAGCTCTTTAGCCCGTTCCCAGTTATTGGGTTCCTTCTCTAGTGCTGTTCGAAGCGTTCTGATTTTTTTAACAAAAGCTGATGGAAACAGCGTTTGCGGCAACTGCTCTAATATGACATCATCATCGGCCGGAATGTAAGGTTGGGCTTGCAGGCCGTTATTAGCCAACAGCAATATAACCATAAACCGGAACACCACTAACAATTTAATAACACCTTTCCAGCCTATCTTCCTGTATAAGGAGTAACTTGAGTCTTTCTGAATGCAATCCGGCTTCCCTGCCGGAAAAAAACAAGTTGCCACCGCTATAAAATGAACAAAGCAACTCATTATCAGTAAGGTTTTGTTGTTTAAGGGTTAGGGCAAATAGCCCCGTTACACCCTGGCTCACCGGGATCTACGTGTCGGCTGGTAGAACCTGAATGAGCCAGCCCAACATAAGGAAAGGTTTCACGGTAAGGCACATCATTGGTGTTAACCCCATCGCCTATACGATTGTGCGGAGCACCGCCAAAATCACCACCCGCTAAAATACCAACGACGGCTCGGCTTGCTATATCAACAGAATCGTCGGACACCCGTCGGCCATTCGGAAAACCCGCCGGATCATCATTGTCAGGATTGTCGTCAAGTAACGTTAAAAAACCAAGGCGACTGCGCTTGGCCTTAGCGGTTGGAGGAATACCCGTATTCAGGTGCAACAAATCAGCAACTGGCCCTGTGGGTGTCCCTTCAGCAGCAATGGGCGGTAGATACTGTACTAATAAAAGCAAGTCGTTTCGTGGAGCGTCAGGCACAGGAAGAACACCCGGTGATACCGTGTCGTAAAGCGCATTGAGTACCCTGGCAAGCACTGGATCAAGCAAGAAATCAGCAAACTGAGCATCGTCTTTAGGTTTACTCATACTGAATTTATCCTTTGATCCTATCCCTATCAGCAACTCATTGATCAACGGTCCGGCCATACGCTGTATCTGCACTGTTCGTCTGGAGGTTGCCGCTCGCCTTCCTGGTTTTCTGGAAAGCACTTTTATACGGGGTCTAGATGTCGTTGCCCAAACACCGATGGTCGCTTTAGGATCGTCAGCCTCATGAAATTTACCATCCTGCGTTAACATCGCAATAGGAACTTCAATCGCTATGCTGTTGACATTAAACCCACTGACATCGTCCGGTGCATAATTTTGCGTATCGTTGGTGTCTTGATCGTCAGATAGCACGCCTGGAATGCCCGTTGCAAAGGCATCCGTTCTTAAATTAATGGTGTCAAAAAAACCTCCCAGATCAATATAAAAGGGATCATCCACGGTTCCCGCAAATGCTTTAATATCATTATCTAATTGATAGATACCCTGCTCTGCTAACCCGGCATAATCTGGCATCGTACGCGGACCCACATTGGTAGGAACAGCATACAGTTTTAGCTCTTTAGTGAGCTTTTTCTTGCTCTTAGGGTGCCCTCGCTTATACTTCACCATGGTAATATTGTACTGTTGGCGAAGATTCAACCCTTCTGAGCCAGGCCCATCCAGCTTAGTAATTGCAGGTGGAACGATGGGAGTGTCTGGTGGAACCGGTAACGGTGAATTCTGCGGTGCGTTTAGCCCTTTACCAATACCCACCAAGCCGGTAAAGACACTCGGGGCTCGAAATTCAGTTTTAAACCGCAAGTCGAAACTAATGTCTTCCACCGCATCATGATTGTTATCGATCTTGAGACTATAGGTAATCTCCGGATCAAATGGGAAATGTGTCGGTGCGTTTGAAGGCTCCAGCAATGGATCTACGTTCATGATGAGTGTTACTTTTTCTGGATCGTCATAGCTAACAAATGCATAGACATCGGTAATGTCCGCTTTCTCATCCAAGGCTGTGATAGGTGCCTCACGGTGATTAGCGGCCTGGGTAGGGCCAATCCATAATAACGATAAACCTATCGTCATTGATAATAAAATTAAATGCTTCATAACAAAGTGTCCTGTATTTTGTCATACCAAATAAGAGGAATTTTTCAGGTACTACTGCGACCTGATAACTGTAATACGAAGAACAATTCAAAATGGATGCAGTTAATTTAAACTTTTTGCGTATTTTTTTTAATTCTTGAATTCAATCGAAAATAATTTCAGATACTAAACATACCTTAGGGAGCTAGGATTTAATTATATCCGAAACTTTGGCGCAGGGTTTTTGTTCATGCTCTAGGCGTAGAAGACGGACAAAAAGACAAGTCAATAATCGGATATTATTAAATCATCGTTCCTCATTCTACTTTGTCAGATTAACAATAAGGCCGTCATACTCGTCGGGAACGGGTATCCAGCGCCACGGATGGCAAGCTTAAATTCATCCATGAAGTTTGGATTCCGGCAATCCCTGCCGGAATGACGATCTTGAAAAAAATGAATTATTTAATCTAACAAAGCAGAACTAAGCAGTGATAAGATTTAAATATGCCAACTATTCAATCAGATTTCTATGGCCAGCAATAAAGACCTGGCGCATCAAAAAATAGCTGCAACGAGACATCATCCCTTGCCGACTAAATTAGAACTAAACTCTTTGATAGACCAAGTTGCCAGCTCTCAGGACAAGCAGGCTTTTGAAAAACTGTTTAGATATTTCGGCCCTAAACTTCAATCGTTTATGCATCGGTCTGGTGCAGAGCCAGCATTAGCCGAAGAACTTATGCAAGAAACAATGATCGAAGTATGGCGAAAAGCTGGTTTGTTTAACCCACAAAAGGGTAACCTTACAACATGGGTATTTACTATCGCTAGAAATATCAGAATTGATAAGCTTAGAAGAGCAGATGCGTCGATGGTATTTGTTGATATCGAACAAGAGAATTCTTGGTGCCTCAGCACTCAAGAAACGGATGCCAACCGATGGGTCGATCTGGAAACCAGTATAAAAATCTTGACTGCTCAAGAACAGGAGGTGTTACAGATGGCATACATCGAAGGTTTTACACACCGAGAAATCAGTCAACGGCTAAACCAACCTTTAGGCACCATTAAATCAAGACTCAAACGAACATTAGCCAAAATTCGCCAGGAACTCAATCGACATGAATAAAAAACACCACCCTAATGATGCCTCAATGATTGCTTATGCAGCAGGTGCATTAGATCCATCGATGGCCTTGGTCGTTAGCTCGCACCTGGAAGCTTGTTCAACTTGCCAAAACAATTATCAGCTGGCCTTAAACATTGGCGGCACGATACTGGAACAACAGCCCAACACAGAATTGTTTAGTGACAGCTTCGACCAACTATGGGATAAAGTATTAACGTGCAATAAGGAGTCGAAACAACCAGACCCTACTCCAGAGCATTCGAATGACCTCCCCAAAACATTAGCTCCCCACCTTCCAACAGGATTGGAAGGAATCTCTTGGCAACAATTATCGTCAAAGATACATTATTATTCTTTGCCCGCTTTCAAATCCAGGCAAGGTTGGGTTCGTTTGTTTAAATTTCTGCCTGGAGCCGTTATACCGGTTCATAGCCATCAATATCAAGAAATGTCTCTGGTATTGCAAGGTGGCTATGCCGATGAGCTAGGTAGTTATTACCCGGGAGATTTGAGCGATTTGGATAATGAAATTCAGCATAGTCCGGTTATCACTGGCGACACGCCTTGCATAGCATTAATCGCAACTGAGGGGAATTTACACTATAAAAAATTACAACACAGGCTTACTCACTGGTGTTTATCTGCTTATTCCAGAGCCTTTTCGCAAGACGCTACATGAATTTTTTACACCCAGTCTGTTTTAGAATGCCGATCCGTTACTTTGACCTGTCGCCATCCAATTCAGTGGGGGCAAACAGCATAACCAGATGACTCACACCATTTCGTTCCTATTCAAAATCAAATCTTTCAGGGTCCCCGGGACGCATCGATAAGGGAAGTCATACAATACCCTTATGTTTTATCACGCCATTTCGTTAAGGTGGTGTCATTAGATTCAAAACAATGTCTAAGTCGACCTTGGACTGTACTCATAAATCAGTTTCTTCAGCTCATTAGACAGCCTGAAATTATTGGCTTCCACTTCATTTATAATCTCAATCGCCCGGTCTTTAGTAACTGCCTTAACATCCATCAATTTTAAAATAACACCAACCAGACCAACAATGCCAACTCCAAGTGACTTTGCAATAGCTCGTCCCTTTTTTTCGTCAATCATCAAAGGAATCCCCATTCTCTTTGCCAAAACAATAGATTCAGACTCGCCTCGATCAAGCCGCTTGACTAACATCTCATAAAATTCATCATACTCAATAGATTGACAGAGTATCTGGCTTTGCTTAATGTAGTTATCAATCGTCAAGTGATGCGAGTTCCGGTGGATAATCTCTCTATAAACCTCATTAGCAATAATAATCTCATCAAAAATATTGAAAAGTAGATTAAAATTATGGGTATCAAGTAAGGTGATAAGTGTTGAGCTATCAGCAACAACGACCTTCACAACATGTCAAGGATCTTGAGTTCATCTTCTACTTCATTGGGAGCATAGTCGATTACCTCCATATCAAGTGCAACAAACATCTTACGAAGCCTTGCTTTACTCACATCAAGAAACTCTGCCAATTTACCAAAAGATATTTCACCCTTTTTGTATAAATCAAAAAAGAGAAGCTCCTTTATACCCTGATTAACTAAGCTATCATCAAGAGGGAGCGTAATACCAATAGGCTTTCCATGTTTAGTTATAAAAACAGAATCCCCGGCTTCCAAATGACGAGTCATTATTGCAGGATTATTTTTTAGATCACGAATAGTTATACTGTGCATACAACATCCTTTAACTACGATTTATAGGAACATTATAGCATGACTGTAAATCTTCTCATGAAGCTACCCCTCCCACAGATCACTGCCATTAATTGAAGACGAAACATTTAAGAAACGTCATCGCCAGAGTGAAAAAGACTTTACGCGACTACGGATTTTGTCATTTGAACTGGTATTGATACTGGTGTTAAGAAACAGCGTTAAATCATTACAACGGGTGGTGAATGAAGCAATGAATTGGCTTACTAACGACCCCGTGACGGCAAGTGCCTATTCGCAAGCGCGTTATAAATTGAAACACACCGCTTTTATTGAATTAAACCAGAAAGCGGTCGTTGATACAATGTATGCAGACGAAGACTATCAGCGATTCTGGGGTTATCGTATCTTAGCCGTAGACGGTTCGAAAATTCGCCTGCCGGATAACGATGAGATCTGTGAAGAATTTGGTACCCTCACCTATTCGAACGACAAAGACGCTACGATACAGGGAGAGCACCCGTACGCTCTGGCTTCTGTCTTGTACGATGTATTACATCGAGTCGCCTTGACAGCGGAGCTTGCTGCCACTGATGCCTATGAAGTGGATTTAGCAATTGCGCATCTAGCTCAGACCACCTCACAGGATTTATTGGTGATGGATCGAAATTATTCATACCGAATGTTGGCAGAACTTGAACACCGTCATCGAGAGTTTGTTATCCGCTGTTCAGGCGCATCGTTTGGTATCGCACGACAGATGCTTAAAGGTGAAGGTGCCGATAGTCAAGTAGTGACGTTAACACCTTGTGCTAAACAAGCCCCATTGATTCACAAACGGGGTTTGCCTCTATCACTGATTGTAAGATTTGTCCGTGTTAAATTGGAGACAGGTGAATGGGAAGTACTGGTCACATCATTACGAGATGAAGGATGTTATCTCACCAAAGAGTTTAAAGAGCTCTATTACTTTCGCTGGGGTATTGAAACATTCTATGGTTTAATCAAAACACGACTGGAACTTGAAAACTTTACGGGAATTGGAGTAGAAGCGGTTAGGCAGGATTTTTTTCTCAACGCTCTATTTGTCAGGGCTTGAATCCCTTCTGACGGAGCCTGCGCAAGATCAACTGAGTCAAAAAGATACGCTTCATCCACAAAGAGTGAATCGTGCTGTATCGTTCAATGCCATTAAAGATCAGGCGTTGGCTTTACTGTTTTTAAGTGCACTGGAAACCGATGTGTTACTCGAACAACTAACTGCATTATTTATGATGAACTCATGTCTTGAGCGAAAGGGACGCAATCCTCCGCGCTCAAAGTCATCCACTAGGGTTTTTGCTGGATTTTCATAAACGACGAAAAAAACGTCGTTTTTGATGTGGCTTCTCTTAACTTAATGGCAGTGATGGAGACCGTGGAAACGATAGTGTTAGGCGACAATTAACCTGTCCGGTCAGACGACAATTATCTTGACCGGTTGAGTGTATAAACTGATAAGTACTTTTTACTCTTAGGAGGAAGTGACTTGTCCGGTAAACACATCACTCAATTACAGGAAAATAGTTATATGAAAAATCGTCAGACAGGTTGTACGCAGGAGACATCCGCAGCAAAAGCCGGCATCAGTGTTCGATCAGGTTGCCGGATCGAAAAAGGTGAAAGAGCTGAACACAAAGAACGAAAGTGGCGAACGCGCAAAGATCCATTAGAAGCCGTATGGGACTCAGAACTGGTTCCGTTATTAGAAGATGAATCGTCCTTAACTGGCATTACCCTGTGGGAGCATCTGGATGAGCAGCATCCGGGAAAGTATCCAGAGAAATACCTTCGGACACTGCAAAGACGTGTTAAACACTGGCAGGCCACACAAGGCCCGGACAAAGAAGTCATGTTTCGTCAGTCGGTACCTGCGGGTCATCAGGGACTATCTGATTTTACGCACCCCAATACCGTCATTACGATAGACGGGAAGGCGTTCGCACATTTACTGTACCAGTTTCGCCTGGCTTTTAGTGGTTGGCGTCATGTCCATGTTATTCAGGGCGGAGAAAGCTACAGTGCACTGGCTGACGGCTTACAAAGTGCATTACACACCTTAGGCGGTTCACCAAAGGAACATCGTACAGACAGCCTCAGTGCGGCTTACGTCAATAACGTAGAAAAACAGCGACTGACGGAAGACTATCATGATTTATGTAAGCATTATGGCATGCGGCCCACCATCAATAATCTGGGCATTAGTCATGAAAATGGCGCCATTGAAGCACCGCATGGCTCATTAAAACGTCGCATTGATCAAGCCATAAAGTTACGCGGTTCGAATGATTTTTCTACACTCCGTGCTTATCGAGAGTTTCTTGAACACATTGTCGACAAACTGAACAGACGATGCAAAGGCAGGTTGGCCGAAGAGCACAAAACCCTGTTAGCCTTACCCAAACACCGATTTGTTGATTATGCTGAGCTGTCGGTAAAAGTCACCACCAGCAGTACCATTGCTGTAAAACGCGCATTGTATACCGTCCCTTCACGCCTTATCGGTGAAAGCGTCAGGGTGCATCTCTACCATGATCGTTTGGTCTGCTTTGTTGGCCAAACTCGGGTGATCAATCTGCCTCGGATTTATCCAACAACGCCCACCGGCCGAGCGCGACGAATAGATTACCGGCATATCATTCATTCTCTGGCAGCCAAACCACAAGCCTTCCGCTTCTCACAGTTTCGCGATAATATTTTGCCTAACACGCAATATCGGGCTTTATGGAAGCAGGCAGAGAAACAGTTTACACCGCAAGAAGCATGCAAGTGGATGGTTGCTGTTTTACGCTTTGCCTATGATTATGATTGCGAAAGTGCCCTGGCAACTGAGCTAATGCGACAGGCAGAACAAGGTGCCTTGCCCGATTTAACATCCCTGCAGGCAAGGTATTTACAACACAGTACACCGCCACCGATACCGCTACGCCAACACCAGGTTGCTGACTATGATCAACTACTGACCGGTCAGTGGATGAGACAGGAGGTGTGCTGTGAGTGATGGTTTGCCAATGATGTTAAAAGAACTTCGCTTGCTGGCTTTTTGGCAATATTATGAAGCTTATCAGGAACAGGCCACAAAACAGGCATGGGGCTATAGCCAATACCTGTCTAAACTGTGTGAAAATGAAATTGCACGGCGCTTTGAAACGCGAGTTTGCAACTGGACCAAAGAAGCCAAATTACCCCGGGGCAAAAGTTTTGCCACCTTAGGCTTTGATGAATTACCGGAAACCATTCAAAAGAAAGTGATTGGGCTGCGCGATAATACCCAGTGGGCGCTACAGGCAGATAATGTTTTATTGATTGGCCCTTCCGGTGTCGGTAAATCGCATATTGCTTCTGCTTTGGGGCTTCATCTTATCGAACAAGGCATCCGGGTAAAATGGTTGGCTGCCACCGCACTGGTGCAATTACTGCAGCAGGCCAAAAAAGAGCTGGATTTAATGGCTGTGATGAGTCGACTGGATAAATATCGTGTACTCATTATCGATGATATTGGTTATGTTAAAAAAACGGATTCAGAAACCCAGGTCCTGTTTGAGTTTATTGCTCATCGTTATGAAAGTGGCAGCTTGATCATCACATCAAACCAGCCATTCAGTCACTGGGATCAGATATTCCCGGATACATTAATGACCGTAGCCGCCATTGACCGCATTATCCATCATGCCACGATTCTTGAAATCGACGGCAACAGTTACAGGAGGAAACATCAGAAAAAATCATAAAAAACCTTAAACACTCAACCGGCCATCATAATTGTCGCCAAACCGGACAAAGTAATTGACGCGAGACACGATAGTATATATCCTGAATCCGTGACTTAAAGTGCATCCACCAATCCTTGGGAAGCCACATTAACATTTCAACGTTTTAATACCTTGTTATTATTTGAAATAGCTAATAATACGAGCACACTGAGGCTTTTTAAGCCTCAATAGCTCTCAATTGACACCAAATTCTGTACACCCGGCACTGCTATCCCTGAGAGACATGTTCTCGCATTTTTCTTAAGAATAGTGGGGTGTTATCCTGACGCTAAGCGATGGTAGGTTGACTCAAATGCTAAAAAACCCGGGCAGTGTTTGGAGAAACGAAGTTTTATTCGTCGCCCAGCATGGATGACCCGAGCCGCTAGGTACATTAGTTCCTGTATAACCGTTTTTATTCGCCTTCTTTTGGCCGGATGACGGACAGGACTGATGTTGCCTATGAGCCCGATTAAGCCGATCCAACGCAAGATATTGTAACTATAAGCGCTCAATGCCATGATCAAGTCGTTGGTGGCAAATTTGCCCGAAGGTAAGCGTTCGATATCGAGGTCGGTTTTAAATTCACTGTGGAATTGTTCGGAAGTGGCATGATCTTGGTAAAGAGCAATGATCTGTTCATCAGCGTAGGCGAGCGAATTTAATGAGGTCCACCAGCCTTCTATTTCTATCTCAGGGATTAACAGCATTTGACCCTCTGCATCCATAGTTCTTTCGATAACCCGCATGACGCGGCGGAAGCGATAGGTTTGCCCGTCTTGTTGTTGGGTTTCTTGGACACTGAACAAGGCGACCCGTTTGCCGACCCTCGGCGTTGTCCATTTGCCTTGTTGTTCAGCCAAGGCTAACCAAGCCTCCAGGTCTTGTTTTCTGGGGTTCCATTTCAGGATAGAGTCCACTTGGTTTTGGTGCAGCCAGACACGGGTATCCAAGGCATCATGTCCGCTATCCAAACGCACCAGCAGCGGAGCCTCAGTCAAGCACCGAGCATATTCAATGACGCGGTCCAGCGTCTTTTGAAAACCGTTTTGACAATGCTGCTTACCTTCTCGAAGTTCATTAAGCAGACACCAACCCTCATTACCCAGATAAGCCGCAATCGGCGCATAGCCATCATGGCCTTTATAGGTTCTGGAAACACCTTCCTTCTGGGTCTTCTCATTGTTCATCGGATACACATCAATATCCAATGCGACATGATGGGTGGCCAATGGCGTCACCGGTACCCCGGCATGAGTCAGAAATTCAATATTACATTGTTGCATGATGACCAATAGTGCTTCAGCCTCTTCATCCAGTCGTTGTCTTAATCTTGCGCTTGAGGGTACGTGCTTAATCGACAGCGCGTTCTTGAAGTAGTCATCATCTCGGTAGTTCTCGATTGCTTCGAAGTCGCTTTTGCCTAAACATAGCGTTCCAATGTATGATTTGATGATGTCGCTGTGCGAAATGCCATGGCGTAAAGGAATGCCGGCCTTGAGCGCTTTATGAATAGTGCTATATCGATTTAAACATAAGCCAACTAAGGCCAAACCAGAATGACTTGTATAAGTTTCTGTTGTGGATTGTTCGATGATAAGACGTTTCATTTTGCACTTGTTGGGTGAAGTTTTTAACGCCTCTATTTTAACACTTTATTGCTTATTAATCAGCTAGATAACTCATTATATTAACTCCTTAAATCACGGATTAAGGTATAAGTTGGGAACAATAGCGTATAAGTTTAGAGTTTATGGCGAACATTTCAAGCGCACACCATGATTATACTTCGTCAGATTATTAATCAAACTCGCCTTAACCCATCTTGATCTTGAAACGAGTAACCAAAGCTTTAAATGGGAAGCTTAAAGCCGTCCATGGAGTACCGATTCAATCAGACGATTATGACGCCATAAGCTGCCTCTGATCCTTTCGTTCTTGTCTTTCCAAAATCATATCCCACAACACTGGGACGATGAATAATGTCAATATGGTTGCGGTAGCCAGACCGGAAACAAAGGTAGAGGCCATTGCACCCCAAACGAGAGATTCCTCAGGAAACCCAAGCGCCATGGGTAAAAGGCCTAAGGTGGTAGTCAATGTTGTTAATATAATCGGACGCAAACGCACTGCAATAGCCTGCTCGATGGCATCTCTTCGGGCAACGCCAGCTTGGTAACGCTTGTTCATAAAATCGATCAAGATTAAGGAGTCGTTGACAACGACTCCGGCGACCCCAATCACCGCGATAAAGCTGTTGACGGTAAATAACGATTGTGTCAAAAGCTTGCCGAAGACCACGCCAATCAACGCAAAAGCGATAGCGGAAAGAATAATGGCAGGTTGTAAATAGGACTGAAATTGCGCGGCCAGTATGATGTACATAATCATAATAGCAATGATGAAAGCGTACATCAACGAGGTATAAGAGCGTTGCGTATCCTCATGCTCACCGCCAAAAATCAAACTCGCCCCTGGGTATTGATCTTGAATTTTGCCATAAAAAGCTTGCACGGCTGCAATGATGGCGGGCGAAGAGGTGGGCGTTTCCGGCTTGATATTCGCAGTAATGCCGATAGCGCGCTGCCCCTGATAGCGATGTAACTCACCCGGTTGTAAATGGGTATTTAAATTAGCAACGTCACCCAAGCGTACCGGGCCGCTGGCATGTTCAACTACGGGTATTGTCAATGCTTGTTGCGGGTTTTTGATAAATTGCGGCGCGACTAACACTTTCAGATCAACTTCTTCGTCAGTCAAACGGTATTTACCTACATAACGACCATCCAGAACGCTACCTGCCAATCGGGTTACCTGATCACTATCAAGATCATACTCTTTCAGTCGTTCATGGTTGATGGTAAAACGATAAACCTGCTTAGGAATACCTCGCCCATCTTCCAAATCGACAAGGTACGGTGCTATTGTCTTCTCGGTCTGAAAAAAAGTGAAAATTTCGTCCGCTAACCCTGAAATTGCATCAACTTCGGTGCCAACAACCCGCACGTTGATATCTTTGCCTGTGGGGGGACCATCTTTTTGAGCATGCACACTCAAGGAAAAACCATCTTTGGCGAAAGCCTTTTGCAACCGACTACGCATACTTTCCAGGTGTTCCAATGGATTATCAAATGTCTGCAGGTCTTTAACCGGTAGCGTCACCATAACAGTACCAAAATGGTTGCCGTATATCGGTTCATAATCTTCATTAGGATAGAACCCAGCAAAGCCACCAGCCGCCTCCGCCATGCCTGGGCCATCCGCCATAATGAAACGAGCAACATCCCGAACTTTGTTATCGATTTGCTCTATCGACATGTCAGCTGGACCTTTTATATCGGCATAGTAAACGGTGTAGTCGTCGGGAAAGAATTTGATATTGATTAATGGAACTGTTCCCATAGCCGACACTACCAGAATCCCTATTGCTGCAAACAGTAACAAAAAAATACTCAGCACACTGATAGCACGGTGTTGCAACGTAAATTTTAATGCTCGGCGTGTCATAGAACGACTGAATGTCAGGATGATATTATCAGGTTCCTGTTGCTCATTCTGTTTCCCAGATTGCCTTGGGCCAAAGTCAAGGTAATGTATCGGCAATATCAGCAAACATTCGATGAGCGAGGCAATCAGTGCAAACGTAACAGCGATGGGTATTTGGGCAAAAAAATCACCCGTGGGACCCGACATAATCAACATCGGCAGAAACGCAGCTATAGTCGTCAGCGTAGAGGACAAGACGGGCAACCCAACTTCTGAGGTACCCTGAATAATGGCTAGATAGACCTCGTTACCTTGTTGGATATGGCGATAAATATTTTCACACACCACGATAGCATCATCCACAATAATGCCGGTTACCAGTACAAAGGCAAACAAGCTTATTTCATTGAGACTATTGCCAGTCAGATACATCAGTAACATGGTGATCATGAAGGAAAAGGGAATGCCTATTGTGACCAAACCTGCATTACGAAACCCCATGAAATACCAAATGATGGCAGAGACCAAGAACATACCTACCAGCATGTTTAAACCAAGCGTAGTCAACCCGTCATTAATTTTATTGGTAGAATCCTGGGTCAACGTGACTTCGAGCTTTTCCCGCTCAAACAGGTTTTTAGATTGGTCCAGTTCCTGAACAATCGCTTCTTTGATGTCTATCGCGTTTCCGGCGGGCGTTTTAATCACTTGTAACGAAACGACATCGTTGCCATTTACTGACGAAATCACCACTGGATCACGATAGTCCAGATCTGCCCTGGTAATCACATCCTCAAGTCGAATAAAACCACCATCGCCATCTCTACGGATTACCGTTTTTACCACCTGTTCCCGATTACTAAATTTTTCATCGACTTGAACTAGGAAGCTATTATTTTTGCTTTTAAAATTGCCGGCAGGTATGGACACATTTGCCTGTTCCAGAGCCGTAACAACGTCGTCAAAACTAACGCCAAACTGACGCAATTTTTGAATATCCAGGTAGACGTGAAATTCACGAATATATTCACCAGAGACATCCACCTCCTTGACGCCAGGGATTTTTTGAATTCTGGTTTTAAGCTGCTCGCCCAGTAACACCAGAGCACGGTTGCTATGTTGGCCTGCTAAATTAATAGCGATGACTGGCAAAAAATCATCAACTGTAGCGCTATCTATTTCCGGCGGGTCGATCTCGTCGGGTAATTCACCCATCATGTTCAAAACTTTAAATCGCACTTCGTTAAACAGATGAGGATAATCCGAATCATCAATGAATTTTAGACGAATTTGCGATCGTTCCGGATAAGATGTGGCATTAATCCATTCAATATTTTCAACGGTTTCAATCTGTTCTTCCAGCTTGCGGGTGACCAAAGTTTCCACATCGGTAGGTGAAGCCCCTGGATAAAAAGTGGTAATACTAGCCTCGCCAAAATCGACATTGGGATACCTTTCCGCAGGCAACAGACTCATAGCGAAAAAACCGACTACGGTGAGAAGGATAAAAACCAGGTTATAAAATACCTTTTGCTTCAATGAAAATCGAACGACAGCCTGCATTTGGGTGGCTCTACCTAAGGTTGGAGGATTTTAAATTGATCACCAGCTGTTATCTCTGGAGAAGCGATACGGACTTGGCCTTTTATTGCATTGCCAAGCCAGTCTACCCGAAGAGACTCCCCTCCTTTTCGTTCCGCCCACACTTCCTCATAACGTTTATCCAAGGCCTTTTCAGAGATTAAAAAAGTACCGGCAGGATCGGGGAGATCTAGTTTGACCTCAACTCGTAATCCTCCGCGGTAGATAGGAAGATTTTCTTGCAACAATAAATCGACCTGTATTTTTCGCGTTTCATCATCGAAAGCGGGAGAAATGCGTTCGATAGTAGCCGTCACCTGTTGAGCGTATTCGGATAGCTTGACCTTCAGTTCATCCTGGTTTTTTTGTAAGGCCGTCATTTCTCTGACGGATAGCGCTAACGGCACCAAAAGCTTGCTATAGTCAGCCACTTTTGCGACCTCTACGCCCACATCAAGCCACTGCCCTGGTTCGACGTAACGTTCAACCACTCGCCAACCAACGGGTGACTTTATGCAGTGGCGTATTTGCTTTTCTTCAAATCTCTGTCGTTCCAGCCTTTTAATCTGAGCCATCCGCCTTGAGTTGCCAAGCTGCCGTTGAAATTCATCTAGCTGGCTGATGGCCGCACTTTGTTTTCCAACCAGTGCCTGATAGCGTTCTACCTGCTTAGAATAATAACGAACATCATTCTGATGTTGTGCAACTTCATTTTTTACAGAATTGATATCATTTTTGACAAACGTTTTATCCAGGCAAGCAACGTTGCCATGATCAGGAACCGCATCCCCAACGTCAGCAAATACCTGCTCAACTTTCCCGTCCACTTCTGTTGATAAAATCATACTGTGGCGGGCTCGGCTAAAACCTGTGATGGTCACTTGCCGGTAGGAAGGTTTAACGGTAACCCAGGTATTTTCCGCATTAGCGGTAAAACTCAAAAAACAGGGGTAAAAAAGCAGTACGATTTTGTATTTGAAAGGAGATGGCATGAACCTGTTTTTATTAGTAGTTAAATTAAGCAAACGCTTAGAATGGGGTCAATCTAAACTTGAATAACAATACCTATGCATGCTGCTTTATTAGTTGTTATCCAGCCTAACTTACAGACCACAAGAAAGCAATCAGGAGTCTTGTCCAATATGAAATGAGTCTGAAACGACTCCTTATTTCCAGTATAAAATGAGCCTGAAATAGCTTTTCTGTTCATAATCCACTTTATGAAAATGATTATGAACATCGATAATTTAACCCAAATAGAGCACCTCGAATCCTTTTTACAGGGCAACCAATCGATAGCCTATTCGATACCGGGTAATAAAGCTGAGCGGTATCAATTGATCCAAAAGGGACTCGTTAAATTCAACTACCTGTCCTGCAATAAAAAAGACAAGGGCATCATTAGTCGGTTTCTGATTAAGCTAACCGGTTATTCCCGCCAGCAGATGACACGTCTCATCGCGCAGTACCGAAAGACCGGTTACGTCAGGTACAGCCCAGCAAGAGGCAATGGTTTCAACCGAAAATATTCTCAGCGCGATATTCGATTATTGGCAGACATTGATGAATGGCATGAGAAACCTTGTGGTCATGCCGTGAAAAAGCTTATTGAGCGTTCCTATCAGGTGTACGGAGAGAAGCAGTATCAAAAGCTGGCGACAATCTCTGTTTCACACCTCTACAATCTGAGGGCATCAAAAACCTATCAGTTACAGCGCAGAGACTTTGAAAAAACCAAACCCAGGCAGATCGCCATTGGCGACAAAAGAAAACCACAAGCCAACGGTCAGCCAGGATACCTTCGCGTTGATACCGTTCACCAGGGCGACCAGGACAAGCAAAAAGGCGTTTATCATATCAATGTAGTTGATGAAGTCACTCAGTTTGAAATGATCTTATCCGTTGAAAAAATCAGCGAACACTTTTTAATCCCCGTGCTTGAACAAATACTGGAAACTTTTCCCTTTATCATCAAAGGTTTTCACTCTGACAATGGGTCAGAATATATCAACAAGCCCGTAGAGAACCTGTTAAATAAGCTATTGATTGAAATGACCAAATCACGATCCCGACAAACCAATGATAATGCACTGGTTGAAGGCAAAAATGCCGCGGTGGTCAGAAAGGTTTTTGGCTATACCCATATCCCACAAAGATGGGCTGCGAGGCTGAATGAATTCAATATCAAGTATTTGTACCCCTATGTTAACTATCACAGGCCCTGCTTTTATCCTGAAATCATCACCGACGATAAAGGAAAGCAGTCTAAGCAATACCCCTATAAAAACATGATGACACCTTATGACAAACTCAAATCACTACCTGACAGTGAAAAATATTTGAAACCGGGAATAAGCTTTGCGATACTCGATCAGGTTGCCATGGCAATAACCGATAATCAGGCCGCTATAATCCTAAAAAAAGAAAGACAGAAACTTTTTAACCAGATTTTTGAACAGAAAAAAATGGCTTAACTTTTATGCACATTTCAGACTCATTTCTGAATTGGAAAATACTTCAGGTTCAAAAATATTGGGGTAAACCTGCAATGAAATACTTGCTATCTGATTATATTTTATATATTTGATGATGGCAGAAATATTATGCTTAGTAGGCCAACCACTAACGGTCTGATCCGCTATTAACAGCTTATTCTTTAACCCATGAGGTAACTCAGGTGTGGCCTAAGTTGCAACATGGGCTAAAAAGTTGAAATATACATGGCGTTTATCAATTGATGCTTTGAAGACTGCAATAACTGTCGTGGCTCTGTTCAAGCATTGAAACCTTATCGTGTTGTTGGATTACATCCACAAAGTCATCCAGCTCCCAAAATTCTAATTCTTCGGGTTCCCAAATTTGTTTTGTATTAATTGAATCATAGTTGTTCATAATAATCTCCTTAATGATTGGATTGCTAGCAACGGTCAATTTAACGTTTAACAATTCCTTGTAAGTCAACAGGAATCATGGGTTATCGAAGGTTGCCAACATGGTTTAAATTTCCAGCTTTTTCGAGCTATGAAAGTTAGGCCTGGTCAGTTTTAGGTAAACAGAAAATAGCCGACTACGACGGCGATCAGTCCCATTCGAAAAGAGTCTTTAAATGTGTTCATAATTCAGCTCTCCGCTAGGCTAGATATTTTCTTGCCTTTCATATTCTTAAAAGCATAGGGTGTGCCAACAACACAATGACAATATGATAACTCTATATAATCAACTAGTTATGTTGTTTGGCAGAGGACTGAAGGAATTTTTAATCCGTAAGAAGATGACGAAATATCGCGTAATTGTGATATTTCGTGTCACGATATGACGATATTGTGAGGTTTTTATAGGAACTCAAGTATAAGATTGAAAAGGTCTACTTTGGCAGATTAATCTACAGACTCGTCATGCCCGCCAGTGAGCGGGTATCCAGGTCAATGGATGGAAAACACAACTCCCTTCATGGAGTCTTGATTCCAGCAATCCCTGCCGGAACGACGTGTTTGAAAAGAACGTATTATCTAATCTGACAAAGTAAAATTAAGTAACCCGCATGAAACTTGACGTTCCTAAACTGGTGTCACGCAAGTTGTAACATTGTCAGACTGTTACCACTATTTTGCCGAGTTGTTGGTTGGATTCCATATGGCGATGTGCTTCTGCAATAGCGTCAAGGGGGAAAGTGCGATCAATTATCGGTTTCAAAACACCGGATTGGAAACCATCGAGAACATAGCGCTTACCACTGGCAAGGCGCTGAGCATCCTGGGTAATTTCAAACAGGGTATAACCGCGAATGGTTAACCCTTTCGCCAGCGCAGCGAATAAAGGAAAGATTGTTTGCTCTGAGGACAGTGCGCCATATTCAAAAATAATACCCCCATTTGCGGCAACCTCACCAAGCGTATCCAGAATTGAGCCACCGATCGGATCGAAGATAACATCCGCACCTTTACCAGAAGTCACTGCCAATACCCGTTCTGTTAAGTCTTCATCATTTGTGACAACAACATGATCTGCACCCGCATCCAGTAGGAACTGCTTTTTGTCTGCACCGCGAGTCGTGGCAATCGCTGTTGCACCGATTGCTTTAGTGGTCTGAATCGCAGCCAATCCAACACTACTACTAGCGGCGGTAATCAAGATTGTCTGCTCTTTTTGTAATTGCCCAATGTCCACAAGTGCGCCAAAAGCAGTCAAGTAGGCCATCCAAATCGAAGTGCCTTCAATGGCCGAAAGATGATCCGGGTAAAGCGCAACAGCATGAGCCGGAATGATAGCGCTTTCTCCATAAACACCGTACTTGCCTATCGAAAAAGCGGGAATGCTACTGACACGGTCTCCTATCCGAAAGCCGCTCACCCCGGCGCCCACGGCATCAACAACTCCCGCAGCCTCATAACCAATGCGGGAAGGGAGTTCTGGGTTTTCCAAATATTGTCCTTGCCGAAACATCACCTCAGCCCGATTCAGACCAATCGCTTCTACTTTGATGCGAATCTCACCCTGTCCAGGCTCTGTCAGTGGTAAATCCTCAATTTTAAGCACGTCTGCCGCACCGGTTTGATGAAAACGAACTATTTTAGGCATAACACTTCTCCATGCTGATCGTTTAAAGTTTGACCGTCAATTATCGTACTACAAATGGATGTCTAATAGTTGTTTGGGTTTATGTGCCTATAATCAAGATAACCATCCTTCGCGAAAATTATTGTTTTATATAGATTTATTACCGTTTCAACGTGAGAAACCTATCCCCGCACCTATTTATACCCTCACTGCCATTAAGTTAAGGTTTTTTCCGTTCGCCCTGAGCTTGTCGAAGGGTGAATGGAAATATGCGAAGCTTTAAGTTAAGCCGCCCATGCTTCGACAAGCTCAGCACGAACGGCTTAACTTAATGGCAGTGATTTATTCCCTGCAAGGATTTCCAGTAGCGCTTAGGACTTGTATTTGAAGTCCGGGTATCTCAACTTAGGCATTGATCTAAGTATCTTTTGAACGAACCACGGGCAGATAGCCGCACGTTTTCGTGGCTTATACCATTCAGTGATTGGTACAGATTTATTAAATCACTACAAATGCATTCACCCGGCGGTATTTCAGTGCGGGCTTGATGGTGGCTTTAATAAGACCATTCTCAATGAGTTTATAAGGTAACCGTTAGAAAAAGGCTCTACTCATCGATGGAGGAAATAAAAAAAATCTGGACGAATAAATGGAATACTATAACAATGACTGAACGCATCAAGGAAAAATGTGCTGTCGACGAACACCGATGGGAACGCTACTTGATTGAAAATAGATTTGGGTAGAAAAAAACTTAACTCAAATTCAACCTGAAAGACACCTTAATAAACGGGTAGCTGTCAAGTCTGAGTCAGAAAAGGGGTGTGATTAAAAGTGATGCAACATGTTAAGATTGTATTTTATAGAGTTGAAATATAAAAGAAAATATACATGAACAAAACCATCCCCGAAAAAGATATAAAGCTACTCGAACTTCTAAATGAACATCCCATACTACGCCATCGTGTTGAGGCATTAATGGCTATCGTAGAAGATGACGATGAAACGATTGAGAAAGCGGATGCAGCGGAGCAACGCGTCATTGAAGAGGTTCGAAAAATAGGTCACGCAGCACTTTCCGAGTGGGCAGAAAGTAAAAATAAGCGCAATGAAGCTGAATTGAAAGAACAACCCGAATTACGTATTGCAGGAAAAAAACTGTGGTGGCATAGTACCTTTGATATTATCGAAATTGAAGAAACCCTCTTTCGTGAGTCAACCCATATCGTTCGTACTTTTTCAGATCAAGCGAATGTGACCTGCCGAAGTACCTCGACGCCTTTACAACGGGCCATCACAGATTTTGGAGCAGACCAGCCATTTGGCCAAGTCAACGCTAAACTCCAAGAACATTATGGAATAGAGGTACCGGTGAGTAGTATTAGGTTCATCACAGAGCATCATGGCAAAGCGATATTTGAACAAACAGACCTTGTCAGTGACTGGCCAGATACCTCAGGTACAAAACACGTCATTGCAGAGACAGATGGAGGCATGGTTCCTGTGGTGACCATTGATCCTGAAGCAAAAGATAAGCGAAAAGAAAAAACACTGGGCTGGCAAGAACTGCGACTTTGTATTGCCCATGAATGTGGCAGTCGGACGCTGCATTATGGAGGAAACTTTTCTGGGGGTATTGAAGAAACAGGTCGCCAGTTATTTGATTGCGCGATGAATGTAAACTTTGGCCAACAAACACACGTGCATTCGGTAGGCGATGGCGCATCCTGGATCAAGCGCCAAGTGGATGAACAATTTGGCGAAAATGGAACCTATTTAATCGACTTAATGCATCTTTGTGAATACTTGGCAGAAGCGGCACCTAGCTGTACAGGTGACTCGGCATTATGGTTAGATGAACAAAAACAACGTTTGAAAATCAATCAGGCCAGCCTTGTTCTTGAAACCCTATTGCCGTTTCTTGAACCATCCGAAACGGATGATGAGAAAGCGCCGGTTCGTAGGGCTTACCGCTACTTGAGAAATCGTCTGGATCAAGTTGATTATCAAGGTGCGATAGAAAAAGGACTTCCAATCGGTTCAGGTGAAATTGAAAGCGCTCACCGTTACATTGTTCAAGCTCGGCTTAAGCGTCCTGGAGCTTGGTGGTCACCCAATAATATAGATTATATGTTGGCTTTGCGATTATGTAGAATCAATCAACGATGGGAAAATTACTGGCAAGATGTTAGGCAAAAGGCGGCATGATGAAAATTTAGTCTTGCATCACTTTTAATCGTACCCTCAGAAAAGACCGTTCTTCCGACTAGAGGAAATTTATCATCGATATCCACAATTTTGGCCGGATAACAGTCTTTTTGATGCTTGTAGGTTGGTTAATCGAAGGTACTGTGGATGCTAAAGGCTGTCCGACTGACCCAATAATTTTGACCACGCAGTTTTCGGTCTTAGAAGACCCTGGCCGAACGTTGACAATCGAAAAGGTGAGCCAGCCGGATGTCGCCAATCGTTTTCGACCCAACGTCGATGGGCGAAACAATTTTGGCATGTCGCGTTCGGCATTCTGGATTAGAATCAAACCAATGATGCCTCCCGGTTGCAGTCAGGGATGGTTGCTGGCAATTGCCTGGCCCTTGCTTGGTAACGTAGAATTTTATTGGCCTGAAAATGCCCATTGGGCAAAGATTACTACGGGCGCACAATATCCTTATCACAGCCGTGATGTGGATCATCAATATTATGTGTTTCGTCTTCCCGATCTGTCTGATGATCGTCCGCCTTTTTTCATGAGGGTTGCCGGTGATAACCCTCTGCTTATGGCCGTGGGTTTGTGGCAACAGGAAACATTTACCCACCATGCGTCCAGCATACTCTTGCTTCAGGGCATGTACCTTGGATTATTCATCGGCTTGATCCTTTATAACTTGTTTTTTTATTTTTCATTACGCGATACCGCCTATTTATATTATGTCATCTATCTGATATCGGCGATGCTACTTACTACAGCATATACTGGGATTGCAACACGCTATTTATGGCCCGACTCACCGAATTGGAATCTCCGGGCGATGTGGACTTTTGCTCTTTCCGGGACCATTGCATTTCTTACCTTTATACGTCGATTGCTGGATACGTCGAAAATTGCGCCAAAACTCGATCTGACAATACGCTGGTGTATTCTCGTATTACTGTTGGCGATGGTGGCTCTATTTATTGTGGACTATTCCATAATGGCAAGCATTCCACCCCTCCTGTCTATAGTGGGATTTAGCATTTCAGGTATTGCTATTATCATTTCAATAAAAAATGGCTATCGTCCAGCTTATTTTGTTGGACTGGCAAATGTCATGTTCGTTTCATGTATGTTGTGGGCTATTTATATTTCGTTTGGTTTGTCGAAGCAGGTTTGGGAATGGAATCTTTACATATTTGAATTTGGTGTTGCTGTCGAAGCCGTGCTTCTAGCATTGGCATTAGCCAGCAGGATAAAGATTTTGCAGCACCAGAAATCGATGGCACAACAAACTTTGTTGGAATCTAAACACCATTTTTCCAATCAATTGATTGCCGCTCAAGATGCTGAGCGGCGGCACATATCCAATGAGCTTCATGATGGTATTGGCCAGAACCTGATGGTGATTAACAATCGACTAAACCGTTTGACCAACGCTGACTTATCTCCACATTTGGCTGAACAATTGGATTTCGCTTCAGGGGTCACGCAACAAACCATTCATGATTTGCGAGGCCTGTCCCATCGTCTTCATCCTCACCAACTGGATCGATTGGGTTTAGCGATCGCGATTGAAACAGTGGCAAATGAGACCTTGAGTGAGGCGGGAATTATTTTGAACTGCCAGATCGACGCTATTGATCATTTAGTCAACAAAGATCAGGCGCTGCATGTCTATCGTATCGTTCAGGAAGCGATTAAAAATATTATTCGTCATGCTGAAGCGGATACAGTCACAATTTCTTTGATATCTGATAACAACGCTATTGCACTAAGTATTAGCGACAATGGTCAGGGTATCAATGCAATTTGGCTCAAGCGGAAAGATTTTTCACAGGCTTTCGGCCTATCCAGTATACAAGAGCGCGTTCAGTTTCTCGCAGGGACCTTCGATATTTTTAACACTAATGCAAACGGCTTAACATTGGAAATCTGCGTTCCTTTAGTCCAAAATGAACCCCATGACTAAAAGCATCCTGATTGTTGATGATCACCCCATTTTTCGCCGGGGCTTATACGAAATCATCCAGGAAAATAGCGACTTTCATGTTATCGCCGAAGCTGATAGTGGTGAAAAAGCCTTGAATATATTACGCGATACTCCGCCCGCGATAGTGATTCTTGATATCGGGCTTCCAGTTCTCAGTGGTTTGGACATCTTGGCTAAAATCAATCGTTGGAGTATTCGGCCAACCGTTGTCATGCTAACTATGTATAACGATGAGATTTATCTACACAAAGCATTGGAATTCGGCGCTCTCGGCTATGTTTTAAAAGACAATGCCGAAACCGAACTGATTGATTGTTTACATGCAGTAACCGCCGGGAAACATTATATATCCCCGGGTGTTTCCCACGCTTTAGCAGAATCCTCGTTCACTGTACAAAAAAACCAGTTGGAACAAATGACGTCTACAGAACGCAAAATATTTTTATTAATTGCGGATTACAAAACCAATAACGACATCTCCGAACTGCTGGGAGTTAGCATTCGAACAGTGCAGAACCATCGCGCCAATATCTGCAGCAAACTAGGTCTTCGAGGTCATAACGCGTTATTCAAGCTAGCTAACCAATATCGATACCCCATCTAGGAACCTGTTCGTCAATACATCTTTATAAGAATAGGATCTCGAGATCAAAGAATTTTTTTATCGCCGGTCTATATGGCGATTTTTTTTGTGAAATATGTGTGAATTCTGGGTCTGAACAAAATAGCATTCGATGTTTGTAACCGTCTACTCAACAATAACCTCCTCAGGTCAATTTAAGCAGAACTGCTTATTGTCTCTTCTCTTCAGATATTAGACAATGAACCCCCAATATTCGCATAAAACTTGTTTTAACAAAAACCCGTTGACACATAGAGCAACAGGCCAGCGTCAAGCACAATCAAAAGAGCTTTATGCCATTTAGCGAGACTAAAATAAGGGAGTATTTCTAAAAGCCGTATCAATTTACGAATAACTTTAATCTAAGGAGAGTTTGTTATGCGTCAATCCCATAAATATTTATTACGTATTTTATTGAGTAGTGTTCTAGTGAGCTTTCTGTCATTTCAGCAAACTCATGCAAAGAATTTTCATGGCAAGAAAAAGGTCGTGTTTGAAGAGCAAGTTGGCGTGATTAATTTCAACCGGGGAGAGGGTGGAGAAGGCTTAGGAGGAACCGCCTGGATTGACTATGATACCGATGGAGATCTTGATTTATTCATAACTAACGGTGTCGGCTCCCCAAATGGCTTGTTTAGAAATAATGGCGATGAAACTTTCACGGATGTGGCGGTCGAAGCGGGTGTAGATAGCAGAACAGGCCATTCCGGCGTGGTTGTAGGCGATATCGATAATGATGGATTTCCAGATATTTTTGTTTCTGGCGAGGGTATTGTGGTCGGACCTGGGCCACAAACACCAGCAAAACTTTATCATAACAACGGAAACGGGACGTTTACGGACATTACATCATCTTCTGGTGCCATTGGGGCTGGCTCTGCATTGAGTGCGGCGATGGGTGATATTAACAACGATGGTTACCTTGATCTGTTTGTCACCAGTCCAGGGCATATTCCTGCGTTCACCGGTCCAGGTACAGAACAATCTCATGAGAATAAGCTCTATCTGAATAACGGTGATCTTACTTTTACCGACATTTCTTTTTCTGCCGGAGTCGATGGACTTTATCCCGATCCTAACCAGCCTTCTCGCTTAATCAGTGATGGCGCTTGCTCGGTTGGATTCAGTGATTACGATCATGATAATTTATTAGATATTGTTGTCGGAAATTGTAATGCTTACCCTATTATTAATCCCAACCCCTTGCCTTTCCCAGTGCGCGATACTCCTTTTAATTTATTTAAAAACAATGGTAATTTAACCTTTACAGATGAAGCTTCGCAAGCTGGTCTTGATATTGCCGGACTTTGGATGGGTTTAGGTTTTGGAGATTTTAATAATGATGGACATATTGACTTTGCTGCTACTAGTGTCGGTACAACGGGTCAAGGCTTCTTTGATCATAAAATGATGCAGAATAATGGAGATGGCACGTTTACTGATATTACCGAAGATAATTTTGCTCAAACGCCCTTTGGCTGGGGAATTTCAACGGCAGATTTTGACAATGATGGTGATCTGGATATTTTTAAAGTAGGTTCATTACCCGTTTTTGGCGCCATAGGAGATGAAAGTAATCCCGGTATGGGGGATGAAGGTAGCCCCGGTCGGCTTTATATTAATAAACGCCGACAAGGTTTTGTAGTAGATCCCGATGCAATACCCCTAGACTTTAGGTTTGACTACACGTCAGGACTCATTCAAGGCGATTACAATAACGATGGTTTTAGTGATCTTGTTGTCGTACGTTCACCCTGGAGCATTGGCGAAGTGGGTAATCCAAATGGTCAGCCGGTTTTACTTAAAAACAAGGGCAATAGAAACAATTGGTTGACCGTACATCCAATTGGAACAACCAGTAATAGCATGGGAATTGGTGCTACAATTAAAGTCTATACTCGAGGGCGCAAGCCACAAGTAAGAGAAATAAGAGCGGGCAGCAGTTTTGCTTCGTCAGAAACGCCATGGCCAACTTTTGGTTTGGGCAGAAAACGGTTTGCTTTTATAAAAGTGAGCTGGCCATCAGGGTTGTCGGAATGGTTTCCTGCTTTTCGCCCTCGACGAATATACAATTTAATAGAAGGAAAGGGTTGGTTTCAACATCACCGTTGACAGTGGCTGGTTTGACGAAAGGAAAGAGAACATTTACCGTAGCGCGTTAAAACCTTCTGAATGACGCAGTATTTAATGGAAGAAATTGAGGACGGTGCTACGCTGTCTCTACGGTCGATTTAGCGAAAAAAACCAAAATCAACAGTAAGGAAGCATTCAATGAATATACTTTACGAGATAGTTACATCAAAAGCATTATTAGGGCTCGGTGCTATGCTAATAGCAGTATCTCAGCAGGTATCTAGCCAATCTTTCAATGAAAGTGGTTTACACTTTGAAGATAAATCGGCATTGTTGGAATTTAGACGCGCTGGCGGTGAGGGATTAGGTGGCGCCGCGTGGCTTGATTTTGATAATGATGGTGATTTAGATCTTTTTATGACTAATGGGCGCGATTTCAATCGTCGTGATCCAGAGATTATAGAAAATGGCCTGTTTAGAAACAACGGCGATGGTTCCTTTACCAATGTTGCCAAGAAAGCGGGTGTAGCGAATGGTTTTGGAAATTCATGCGTGGTTGCTGGGGATATTGATAACGATGGCTACACGGATCTTTTTCTGTGCGGAGAGGGTGGAATGGTCGCTCCATTTGCAAGCTTGGTTAAACTGTATCACAACCAGGGTGATGGAACATTTAAGGACATTACCTGGCGGTCAGGCGTTTGGGATCTCGGTAAACGTACAGAAGTGAGCGCGGCAATGGCTGATATCAACAACGATGGCTATCTTGATTTGTTTCTCGCCAGTCCTGGCCATATTCCTTTTGTCCCCGGTTTCGGAAGCGGACAATCGCACCCCAATAAGCTTTTTCTCAATAACGGCGATCTGACTTTTACTAATATCTCAAAATCAGCTGGAATAGATGGGCTTTATAAGGATGAAACGACCGGAAAAATTGCCAGCGACGGAGCCTGTGCGGTAGGGTTTAGTGATTACAATCGTGATAATTTAGTCGACATTATCGTAGCAAACTGCAATGCATTTAATTTGAACTATCGAACGCCCGGTACACCACTATTTCGAGCAACACCTTTTAATCTTTTTCGAAATAATGGTGATCTAACCTTTACTGATGTGGCATCAGATGCAGGTCTTGATATTCTTGGTTTTTGGATGGGTTTAGCGATAGGTGATTTTAACAACGATGGCAATATCGATTTTTTTGCCAGCAGCAGTAGTGGAATAGATACCAAGAATTTAGAAACAGGTTCTGATGAAATTTTTCCACACGCCTTAATGAGTAATAATGGAGACGGAACTTTTACTGATATCGCAGGAACAGAATTAGCGGAAAACCCGTTTTCATGGGGAGTCAGTACGGCGGATTTTGACAACGATGGTGATTTAGACTTGTTCAAAATAGGTTCGCTACCGCCTTTTGGCGTCATTGATACTCAAGCCAGTCCAGGTGAATTTTTTCGTAATGAGGGCAATAGGGGATTTGTTAGGGATTTTGATGCAACGGACATCGATTTAAGTGCTGATTATACCAGCGGTGCTGCACAAGGGGATTTTAATGGAGATGGCTTTCCTGATATGGTTGTGATCCGCTCAGCTTTTCAGATTAATTTTTCTATTTTTGACTTCGTTTTCGACTTTCCCAATGGTCAACCCGTATTACTTCAGAATAAAGGTAATAGTAACGGATGGCTGACGATCCGCCCCATTGGTACAAAAAGTAACCGAATGGGAATCGGGGCTCGAATAGAAATATTCACACCCAGTCATAGTCTTGCAAAAACACAGGTCAGGGAAGTTCGAGCAGGAAGCAGCTTCGCTTCATCAGAAAGCCCCTGGCCAACATTTGGATTGGGTTCTATCCCTGGAGATTCTAATGTCACGGTTAGATGGCCATCCGGCCTTGTAGAAGAGTTTTCGTCTGTAAGCCCTGGGCAAATTTATGATGTAGTGGAAGGTAGTGGTACCCCTAAATAAAAGTGTCTACCCAAAACAAATATTTTGTTGATTTATTAGTTTTTATAAAACTATCAAATGGGATATTACAAGTTGTAATGACGACCACGTATATGATTTTCAGGATGAAATAAAAAGTAATGAATGAGGGGAGTATTAGAACGAACTGAAAAGCCCGTTTAGATCAGAAAAATGGTGTTTGGTTTATGACTGGTTGAGCCAATCGGAAAGCTTGGCACGCAACCTTACCATTGCTTGGCTGCTGATTTGACTCACTCGAGATTCACTGACACCCAATACTTCACCGATCTCTTTTAAGTTAAGTTCATCGTCGTAGTACAGCGAAATTACCAGCTTTTCTCGTTCCGGTAGGCTGTCAATTGCGGTAGCAAGTGCTTGTTGAAAGGCGTCGCGGATATGTCGGGTGGATGGTTCCGGCTCCGCCAAACTTGCAACTTCGGATCTCTCTCCATCTTCGGCGACCATCTCTTCAAAGCTACACAAACGAGCGCTCGCAATATCCTGCAAATCCTTATGATACTCCGCCAAGCCTACACCCAGCTTGCTTGCTATATCGGTATCACTGGCTTCTCGACCCGTGCTATTTTCAATATCTTTGATAGCAGCGGCAATGGTTCGCGAGCGACGATGAACGGAACGTGGAGTCCAATCCACTTTTCTAACCTCATCGAACATGGCGCCTCTTATTCGAATGCCAGCGTAAGTTTCAAAACTTGCGCCTTGGCTGGCATCATATTTACGGACAGCTTCTATCAATCCAATAGTGCCTGCCTGGATTAAGTCATCTATATCAACTGTGTTGGGAAGTTTATGACTCAAATGATGAGCAATGCGTTTAACCAGGGGAAGATTTGAAATTAATAATTGATCAGCATCTTCACTGCTCTGGGCCAAATACATCGCCGCTTTAGTCACGCAGCATCCTCACGGGAATTGGCTTGAACCATACGTTCGATAAAAAACGCCAATCCACCCATAGTTTCGGTCGTTGCAGGTAGTGCATTGACTTTACGTGCAATATTTTTTAACGCCAGAGAGGATTTACTGCTTGGGTAAGCATCTAATACAGCTATTTGTTTTTGGACTGCTTTACGTAAGCTTTCGTCATAAGGAACTGCTCCCACGTAATTGAGCGCCACATCCAAATAATGATCAGTCACTTTGCATAGCTTGGAAAATAACATTTGGCCCTGTTGCTGATCTTTAACCATATTTGAGATCACCTGAAACTTATAAAGACCATAATCTCTGTTGAGAAGTTTTATCGAGGCATAAGCATCGGTTAAAGATGTAGGCTCATCGCATACTACGACCATTACCTCTTGGCAAGCACGAGTAAGATTTACCACGCCACTACTTATACCAGCTGCAGTATCGACGATCATGATATCGATCTCCTGCCGAATTTCACTAAATGCTCTGATGATAGAAGCTTGCTCTATGGACGATAGCTCAGACATTTGTTGGATACCGGATGCACCTGGAATAATTTTGATACCACCAGGACCGTCTACGATAATTTCGTCTAAAGATTTTTCGCTTTGTAAGACATGCGATAAATTGTATTGAGGATGAATACCCAATAATACGTCAATATTAGCCAGACCCATATCGGCATCTAACACAACTACTTTCCTTCCCAATTGTGATAACGCGATACTTAAGTTTGCAGAGATATTGGTCTTGCCTACCCCGCCTTTACCGCTGGTGATTGCAATAACTTTAATAGGTTTGCTCTGGTGCATTTTTCGGATACCTGCGGCTTGATCAGTCATTATGCATAACCTTCTACAGGTTGATTAATATTGGGTAATGACTGGCTTGCGAAATCATTTTCTTGCATATTTAATTCCTCTGCACATTGAGACAGTAAATCAAACGATTCCGGTTCATGCAGATCTTCTGGCACTTGCTGACCATCTGTAAAGTAAGCAAGGGGTAACTGATGTTCGATTAACGAGGCAAATACTGCTCCTTTTACGACCGCTTCATCAAACTTGGTCAAAATACAAGCTTCCGGTTCAAAGTCATGAAAAGACTCAATGATTTCATTGACTGCTCTGGATTGAGTGTTAGCAGACATTACCAAAACAGTCGTAATATCGATCTTCTGTTGTCGTAGTAGCGCCAATTGCTCAGCAAGCCTTTGGTCACGTTGACTCATTCCAACTGTATCTATTAATATTAGTCGTTTATCGGCAAAACGCTGTAAAACCTGCTGTAAATTTTCATGATCTGAGGCGGCATGCACAGGCATTTCGAGCAATCGACCATAAGTATTCAATTGCTCATGGGCGGCGATACGGTAATTATCTGTAGTAATTAATGCGACTTGGCCGCGACCGTGCTTCAATCTAAATTGCGCTGCCAGTTTGGCGATAGTCGTCGTTTTACCTACACCGGTTGGACCCACTAATGCAACGATACCGCCTTTTTCAAGCAAATGATCTTCAGCCAGCGGTACTGTATCGACTAAATGTTTAAAAGTGGTCTGCCAGGCAGTAGCAAGGTCGGTTTTTTGATCTAGCAATGCTGTTAACTGGTCGGCCAGAGATACAGGCACACCAATGGCTAGCAGTTGACCAATGATGCGGTGGGTTAGGTTGTGTGTTACAGATTGACTTTTAACAGGCAAATCTTGCAAACGGCTATCCAACAAATCTTTGAGCATTTTGATTTCATGATGCATTTCTATCAATATAGGATCAGATGCAACACTCTGTTCCTGTTTTAAAAACTCTTCGCCCGAAAACTGGCTATTCGCCAATGGTTTTTTTCTGCTTTTAGTCACTCTGGTTTTGCTGCTTTTCCTCAACACTCGTTTGATCTTACTGTCGATAATATTCGCGCTGGATGTGGTGTCTACCGGTTGTTCGGGAACTTTTATCTGTTCCCTGACCTTGGTTCGTACCGGTTTTTTCTCAATTGAGACCTTTTTAGCTCTGGCCTTTGGTTTGCTTTGATTACTTTTTTTTGCCTCAACCGGCTGACGATTTTTAACGGGTTTCGCCTCGGGTTCTTTGGTTGCTTTTTCATGCACGGTTTGCTCGTCAAAATCTTTAGCCGCCACAATTTCGACGCCATTTTCGACTTTACGATTAGACATAATGACTGCATCCGGACCTAACTCTTCCCGCACCATACTCATCGCCTGACGAATATCGGGAGCAAAAAATCGTTTTAATTTCATTGTATGACCTCTAAATTATTAAGCGCGTTGACCCACGGTCGATACCACTTTGATCTGTCGATCTTCAGGGATTTCGTTATATGCTAAAACATGCAGGCTGGTGATCGAGTGTCGAACAAAACGAGCTAACCAGGGACGAACCATGGACGATACCAAGACCACCGCGGGTTGTCCTTTAACCTCCATCTGTTGGGCGTTATTTTGCAACGATTGGTGAATTTGGTCAGCGAGTCCGGGTTCAACACTTGCACCGCTTTCGCCTGCTGTATTTAATGACTTATGCAATAGTTGTTCCAGTTCTGGATCAAAGGTTATTACTGGTAATTCTTGCTCTATGCCATTGATTTCCTGAACAATTGATCGACCTAGCTTAGTTCTGATGACTGAGGTTAAAACGTCCGGTTCTTGACTTTTAGAACCAATCTCCGCCAAAGTTTCGGCAATGGTACGCATATCTCGAATCGACACCCCTTCTTGCAGCAAGTTTTGCAACACTTTGACCAACACACTTAACGGTATGGTTTTGGGAACCAGGTCTTCAACTAATTTAGGTGCCACCTTTGCCAGATTATCCAATAGTTTCTGGGCTTCTTCATAACCAAATAGCTGGAACGCATTGGTTTGCAAAATATGACTCAAATGGGTAGCAATAACAGTCCCTGGATCAACTACGGTGTAACCTAATGTCTGCGCATAATCTTTTTGACTGGGTTCGATCCAAACCGCATCCAAACCGAACGCAGGGTCTTTACATGGCATTCCAGGTACCGTACCGTATACTTTTCCTGGGTTAATTGCCATTTCGAATTCAGGGTGGACTTCAGCTTCACCCACCGTCACTCCTAACATAGAAATCTGATAAAGTGTCGGTGCAAAATCCAGATTATCGCGAATATGAACTGATGGAACTAAAAAACCGAGCTGTTGTGAAAGCTTCTTGCGGATACCTTTAATCCGTGTCATTAGCTGACCGCCTTGATTTTTATCGACTAATGGAATGAGTCGATAACCGACTTGTAACCCAATAATATCGACCGGCTTAACATCATCCCAACTGAGCTCTTGTACTTCAGGTACGGGCGGTGGTGCCGGTAATGCTGTTTTGGCAGCTTCGGCAGCTTGTTGAGTCTTGTTAATAGAATAAGCTGCCCACCCTATACCAACTGCCAGCAGAATAAAAACTAAATTCGGCATACCAGGAATAATGCCCAGCATACCGATAACGCCTGCAGTAATGGCTAAAGGCTTGGGGTTTTGTAACATTTGCGATGAAAACTGTTCGCCCACATGTTCATTACTATTACTCACCCGTGTGACAACAATTGCTGAAGCAGTAGCCAGTAATAAAGAAGGAATCTGAGCGACTAAACCATCACCAATAGTTAATAAAACGAAAACCTGCCCTGCTTCATTAAAGCTCAGACCATGTTGCCCAACTCCAATCATGAGTCCGCCAATCACATTAACGAACAGAATAATAATACCGGCTACGGCATCTCCTCGAACAAATTTACTGGCGCCATCCATTGAGCCGTAAAAGTCAGATTCAGTGGCAACCTCAGTACGCCGTAACCTGGCTTCATCTTGACTGATTACGCCTGAATTTAAATCAGCATCAATGGCCATTTGTTTGCCAGGCATCGCATCCAAAGTAAATCGAGCAGTCACTTCAGCAACTCGTCCTGCACCTTTGGTTACGACCACGAAATTTATTATCACCAGGATTGCAAATACCACTAGGCCAACGGCGTAATTACCACCGATAACGAACTCGCCAAAGGCTTCAATTACCTTACCAGCCGCATCTCCACCTTCATGGCCTTCCAATAAAACTATTCGTGTAGAGGCAACATTTAGCGCTAATCTTAATAGTGTTGATACCAGGATTACAGTTGGGAAGACTGCAAACTCCAATGGTCTAAGCGTATAGATCACAACCAATAAAATAATCAGCGACAGCGCAATATTGAAAGTAAAAAACAAATCCAACAGGAATGCCGGCAACGGCACCATTACCATAGCCAAAATCATTATGATGAGTAACGGAGCACCCAAACCCATGTGGCTTATTTTTTTTACTTGCAGCATTAGTTTTGTAGGATTCATTACGTTTAGTCTCGTCTATATTCGGCCGGAATTTCAATATTAGAGGGTGGTGTTGGTTCGGGCGAACCCATATCAAAGGCTGCTTTCAACTGGTAAACATAGGCTAAAACTTGCGCTACTGACAAATATAAACCCTGCGGAATCTCATTATCAATTTCTGTCGAAAAATAGAGTGCTCTGGCTAAAGGCGGCGATGCCACAATAGGAACACTAGCCCCCACCGCTAAATTTCGAATATGAGCAGCTACCAGATCAACACCTTTAGCGACTAATTTAGGCGCCCCACCTTGCAACTGGTTGTAACGAAGAGCGACAGCATAATGGGTCGGGTTGGTCACAATGACATCCGCTTTCGGCACCTCTTCCATCATCCGCTGATTAGCCATTTGCATTTGAGCTTGACGGATTTTATTTTTTACTTCCGGGCTGGTCTCTGATTCTTTAGACTCGTCTTTCACCTCCTGCTTGGTCATTTTGAGTTGCTTCTTATGCGTCCAAAGCTGGTATGGTACGTCAAACGCGGCGACCAAAATGAGTGAAACACTGAGTATTAAAAAACTCCTGCTGAGCATGTCTAAACCATGTATGATAGCTTGCTTTATAGGTTCACCCGTTAAGCCGATAAGTGGCTTAATGTACAACTTCATCACCAGCAACACCACTGCAAAAATCAGACATATCTTAACTGCTGACTTGAGTAATTCAATCAACCCCCGGACGCCAAAGAGCTTCGGAATACCTTTAATGGGATCAAGCTTGGAAAACTTGGGCTGCATTGATTCTAAACTAAAGTTCCAACCGCCTATTAAGATAGGGCTGGCAATCGCGGTTACGACCGACACGGCCAGGATAGGAGCAATCAGCATGATGCCTTGGGTAATGGTCTGGTAGAAATGACTTATTATGGTGTTGGTATCGAAAATCATCGCTCGAGTGAGCTGAAACTCTCCTTTCATGATGTTCATTAAACCTTGACCGACACGACCTCCCATCATAATCAACAAAACTGATCCAGACATTAAAGAGATAAACGTGTTCAACTCTCTGGAACGAGCGACCTGCCCTTTCTTCCGAGATTGACTGATTCGTTTGCCTGTGGGGTCTTCGGTTTTATCTTGACCGCTATCTTCTGCCATTATTTAAGTTGATTAATTCTATTTTGTCAGATTACATCATTCATTTTTTCAAAGATCGTCATTCCGGCAGGGATTGCCGGAATCCAGACTTCATGAATGAATTTCAGCTTGCCATCCGTGGCGCTGGATACCCGTTCCCGACGAGTATGACGGCCTTATTGTTAATCTGACAAAGTAGAATTCACCAAGCCAAACGAACGAATAACAAAAGTTACTAATGCTCATCACACTAGTCTCAATATTTCATTGGTGAGCTGATAACTGTCCTCCAGGAAACTGGTAAAACCATCTAAAAGATTTTCCAACGTTGCCCAGATAAAAACCATCCCAGCCATGATGGTAACCGGGAATCCGACGGCCATAATATTGAGCTGGGGTGCAACCCGTGTGGCAACTCCAAACCCTATATTCACTAGTAACAAAGTCATTACCGCAGGAAGCGACAGTAATAAGCCGCCTGAAAAAATACTGCTGCTCCACCGTATGAGGCGCCAGTAATCGTCCCGCTCAAAACCTATATCTGCAATCGGCAGAGTATTAAAACTGTCGATTAACATATGAAGAACGACCAAATGACCATTCAACAGTAAAAACATAAAAGTTGCTAATATCCAAAAAAACTGCGAAATGACAGGCACCTGTATGCCTGTTTGAGGATCGATCATAGTGGCAAATCCCAACCCCATACCATAAGCGATATTCTGTCCACAGAATGTCACTAATGAAAAAACCATTTGCAAGATAAAACCGGTCACTATGCCGATCAACAACTGTTGCAACACCACGGCACCCCCTTGCCAACTAAAGACTTCTATTGGTGGAGGACGATCCACCATCGGCATGACTACTAAAGTGATCGCAACGGAAAGAATCATTCGAACTCGCACAGGAACCGACTGCATGCTCAGTACGGGTAAACTAATGAACATGGCGCTAATTCTGACTAACGGCCAAATAAAGGCGGCCACCCACTCCATTAGTTGAGCTTCGGTAATATGCACGAGGTGTTTCAGCCTATCATTTCAGGAATGTTGTGAAACAGATCTTGGATAAAATCGATAGTGGTTTGCAGCATCCAGGGACCGAGTGTAATTAACACAACACCAATCGTTATCAATTTAGGCACGAAAGTAAGCGTCATTTCATTGATTTGGGTTGCTGCCTGAAACATCGCTATCAATAATCCAACGGCTAATGAAGCTAATAGAATGGGCGCTGTTAATTTGACTGCCATTACCATGGCCTCTTGTCCAACCGTTAATACCACTTCAGGGGTCATATTTTTCTCTCGAGAGTTTAAAGATAAAAGCTGGCAGCCAGCATTTCCATAACCAAAGTCCAACCATCAGCCAGTACAAACAGCATAATTTTGAAGGGTAATGAAATGATCATTGGCGATAACATCATCATACCCATTGACATCAGGACACTGGCTACCACCAGATCGATGACCAAAAAGGGTAAAAAGATTAAAAAACCTATTTGGAACGCTGTTTTTAACTCACTGGTAACATAAGCAGGCAATAACAAAGAAAACGGGACTTCGGCATCAGAATTGAGTTCATCTTTACCAGAAATCTTAATGAACATCGCTAAATCCGATTCACGGGTTTGTCGCAGCATAAACTGTCTAAAGGGTTTGGACGCTTTGTCGATGGCATCCGTCATTGAAATTTTTTCTTGCAGAAAAGGCTGAATAGCTTCATCGTTTACCTTATCTAATACAGGTGTCATGATGAAAAATGTCAAGAATAGCGATAAGCCGATCAGTATCTGATTATTAGGACTCTGCGCAGTTCCCAAGGCTTGCCTCAATAATGACAGTACAATAATAATTCGGGTAAAAGAGGTCATCGACAAAACCAATGCTGGCAACACGGTCAGCATCGTCATGAGGACTAAAATCTGGATCGTAACCGTATAGGTCTGGCCACCCTGCTTGTTACTGGTTACAGTCAATGCATCAATACCGGCACCTGCCCAGGAAGAGCTACAAAAACACACTAAAAGTAAAGTAGTGATACTACAGATCAACGGCTTATTTTTTATCATGACCGTATCCTTGTTGGACTTGCTTAAGTCGTTGAGCAAAAGATTTGAAGTTGTCGCCTGGTACTTGCGCAGCCAATAGATCATCATCTTCCAAGACATGCAGGGCATTTATTCGTCCAGGTGAAACCCCTAGCACCAATTGTTTGCTGCCGGTCTGAACAATGACAACTCTTTCGCGCCCACCTAATGATAGGCCAGCCACAATCCTGAATTGTTTATTGCCCAAAGGTGACAATGGGCCTAGTTTGCGAAGTAACCAAATAGCCGCCAAAAAGATGGCAATGACGAAAAACAAGCCAAGCATCCAGGTCATTACTTTGCTGATAGAAACAATATTCAAAGTCTCTTTATTATTGGCCACTACTGCAAAAGCTTCATGCCCCAGCATGCAGCACAGCAACAAACCATATCGCACTACTCTTGTAAGTATCATTCCTTTAATTTTTTTACTCGTTCAATCGGACTTACCACATCGGTCAGCCGAATACCGAATTTATCATTGACCACCACCACTTCTCCGTGCGCGATGAGCGTTCCATTAACGAGTACATCCATCGGTTCACCGGCAAGACGATCCAGTTCTACGACTGACCCCTGGTTTAACTGCAACAAATTTCGAATAGAAATTTTAGAACGCCCAATTTCCATCGATATCGTCACCGGCACATCGAGGATGACATCCAGGTTGACGTCATCTTGTGCTGACGAAGTGGTCATCGCATTGCTGTTTTTATCAAAGCTCTCAAATGCGGCCGCTGCGGCAGGCTGCTCATCTTCGGTGGATGCTTGTTGTTCGTCTAATGCGCTATCCCAACCAGGCTCTTCATCAGCTGTTACCTCAACGGCATCTTGCTCCTCCATTGCAGCAGCCCAATCATCTCCAGGTTCATCAGTGGCTTCTGCAGATGCTGGCTCAGATGTTTCTTGTTCAACGGCGATTTGTTCTTCGGCTGTAGTTTCTTCTTCTGTTGTTGCAGTAACCTCTTCATTATCATCTTCGCCAAATTCGTCTATTTCACTCATGCTGTTCTGTCCTTTGGTTAAAACTGGTCTCGTTTTCCGTAATACATTTATTCAATTTCACGGGCGATAGGCTCGGTAATTTGCAATGCATATTTACCCTTAGAAGTACCTACTTTGCCCCGAAAAGTAGGAATATTTTCAGCAATCAGTAAAGCTGACTCGGGTAATTCGATCGGCAATATATCGCCTGTTTTGAATTCAAGAAGGTCTTTAACCGTCAATTCTTTATGTAACAAAAAGCTGCTTATATTAACTTCCGTACTCATTACTTCACTTCGCAGCAGCCTTTGCCAACGCTCATCCACCTCGCCATTATCGGTGTGAGTACCGGAATCTAATAATTCTTTGATAGGTTCTATCATCGAATAAGGCATGGTGATATGAATATCGCCCCCGCCCCCTTCTAATTCAACATTAATCTTCGACACCACAACAATTTCTGAAGGGCTGACGATATTGGCAAATTGCGGGTTAACTTCTGAGCTTAAGTAAACTGGATCGATTTCCATAAGAGGTTTCCAAGCTTGTTGCATATCCTTGAAAACCAGCTCTAAAATTAACTGGATAATACGGTTTTCTGTTGGTGTGAAATCGCGTCCTTCCACCTTATTGTAAAATTGTCCACCACCACCAAAATAGTTATCTACGGCAGTAAATACTATCCTGGGTTCAAAAACCACGAGCGCCCGCCCTTTCAAAGGATTGAACCGAACCAAATTGATATTTGTCGGTACATAGAGTGTTTGGATATATTCAGAAAACTTTAGAACTTCAATGCCGGTAACGCTGACCTCGGCCGTTCGTCGCAAAAAATTAAACAAGCTAATTCGAAAATAGCGTGCAAAGCGTTCATTAATCATTTCCAGGGTAGGCATACGTCCACGTACGATCCTATCCTGGCTGCTTAAATCGTAACTTTTTGCGGCACCATCTTCCACCTCATCGGTTTCTATTTCGACATCGCCATCGTCGACACCATGCAGTAATGCATCAATTTCGTCTTGTGACAGTAAATCAGTAGCCATAGCTTATTGCATTACAAAACTTGTAAAGAACATTTCATCAAAGCCTTGTTCTTGATGGGTTTCTTTAAGGATTAAAAGTAATTCCTGCTTCAAGCTTTCTCTGAGTTTATTCTTTCCTTCAGTAGTTTTTAGTTGCTGTAAATCCTGCGAGGTAAGCACCAATAAAAAATTATTTCTGATTTTTGGTTCATGTTTTTTTATGGCTTCTATCGTTTCTTCATTATTGGCCAATATTGCGATTGACACTTGAAACAATCTTTCATCCTTTTCTTTTGGAAAGTTTGTAACAAAAGAAGGAACCATTTCAAAATAAAAAGCGTCTTTTGGTGGCTCACTGGCTTCAGCCTTCTCAGTATCTTTTTCAGTTTCCTCGGATGAGTCGCCCATAAAAAAATAAGCGCCACCACCTATTGCAGCCAATAACAAAACGCCAGCAATAATAAAAATTAATTTTTTTGAAGATTTTTTCTCTTCTTCAGGTTCCTTTGAAGTTTCAGCCATGGCAAATTCCTATAAAATAAAAAACACTGTTGACAACACATTAAGGCAATTAATAAGCCAGAATTATTAATTTGTTTATTATCAGTAATTAAAGACTACTTTAGCCAGCATACCGTCAAAATTTTAGTGTACTAATTTTGACGATGAAGACGGGGAGTTGAGATGGGTTTAGAAGGGTTCTGGCAACCTTGAAGTTGCACAACGTTAATTGAAAACTGGGTAATGTGGTCGACTGAAATAATGGCTTGCAATGAATTGTTTGGGGGGTGAAACTCAAACGATAACCGGCCTTCCAAGGTAATTTGGAGACCAGCATGTCTCGCGTCAATTACTTTGTCCGGTTTGGCGACAATTATGATGGCCGGTTGAGTGATTAAGGTTTTTTATGATTTTTTCTGATGTTTCCTCCTGTAACTGTTGCCGTCGATTTCAAGAATCGTGGCATGATGGATAATGCGGTCAATGGCGGCTACGGTCATTAATGTATCCGGGAATATCTGATCCCAGTGACTGAATGGCTGGTTTGATGTGATGATCAAGCTGCCACTTTCATAACGATGAGCAATAAACTCAAACAGGACCTGGGTTTCTGAATCCGTTTTTTTAACATAACCAATATCATCGATAATGAGTACACGATATTTATCCAGTCGACTCATCACAGCCATTAAATCCAGCTCTTTTTTGGCCTGCTGCAGTAATTGCACCAGTGCGGTGGCAGCCAACCATTTTACCCGGATGCCTTGTTCGATAAGATGAAGCCCCAAAGCAGAAGCAATATGCGATTTACCGACACCGGAAGGGCCAATCAATAAAACATTATCTGCCTGTAGCGCCCACTGGGTATTATCGCGCAGCCCAATCACTTTCTTTTGAATGGTTTCCGGTAATTCATCAAAGCCTAAGGTGGCAAAACTTTTGCCCCGGGGTAATTTGGCTTCTTTGGTCCAGTTGCAAACTCGCGTTTCAAAGCGCCGTGCAATTTCATTTTCACACAGTTTAGACAGGTATTGGCTATAGCCCCATGCCTGTTTTGTGGCCTGTTCCTGATAAGCTTCATAATATTGCCAAAAAGCCAGCAAGCGAAGTTCTTTTAACATCATTGGCAAACCATCACTCACAGCACACCTCCTGTCTCATCCACTGACCGGTCAGTAGTTGATCATAGTCAGCAACCTGGTGTTGGCGTAGCGGTATCGGTGGCGGTGTACTGTGTTGTAAATACCTTGCCTGCAGGGATGTTAAATCGGGCAAGGCACCTTGTTCTGCCTGTCGCATTAGCTCAGTTGCCAGGGCACTTTCGCAATCATAATCATAGGCAAAGCGTAAAACAGCAACCATCCACTTGCATGCTTCTTGCGGTGTAAACTGTTTCTCTGCCTGCTTCCATAAAGCCCGATATTGCGTGTTAGGCAAAATATTATCGCGAAACTGTGAGAAGCGGAAGGCTTGTGGTTTGGCTGCCAGAGAATGAATGATATGCCGGTAATCTATTCGTCGCGCTCGGCCGGTGGGCGTTGTTGGATAAATCCGAGGCAGATTGATCACCCGAGTTTGGCCAACAAAGCAGACCAAACGATCATGGTAGAGATGCACCCTGACGCTTTCACCGATAAGGCGTGAAGGGACGGTATACAATGCGCGTTTTACAGCAATGGTACTGCTGGTGGTGACTTTTACCGACAGCTCAGCATAATCAACAAATCGGTGTTTGGGTAAGGCTAACAGGGTTTTGTGCTCTTCGGCCAACCTGCCTTTGCATCGTCTGTTCAGTTTGTCGACAATGTGTTCAAGAAACTCTCGATAAGCACGGAGTGTAGAAAAATCATTCGAACCGCGTAACTTTATGGCTTGATCAATGCGACGTTTTAATGAGCCATGCGGTGCTTCAATGGCGCCATTTTCATGACTAATGCCCAGATTATTGATGGTGGGCCGCATGCCATAATGCTTACATAAATCATGATAGTCTTCCGTCAGTCGCTGTTTTTCTACGTTATTGACGTAAGCCGCACTGAGGCTGTCTGTACGATGTTCCTTTGGTGAACCGCCTAAGGTGTGTAATGCACTTTGTAAGCCGTCAGCCAGTGCACTGTAGCTTTCTCCGCCCTGAATAACATGGACATGACGCCAACCACTAAAAGCCAGGCGAAACTGGTACAGTAAATGTGCGAACGCCTTCCCGTCTATCGTAATGACGGTATTGGGGTGCGTAAAATCAGATAGTCCCTGATGACCCGCAGGTACCGACTGACGAAACATGACTTCTTTGTCCGGGCCTTGTGTGGCCTGCCAGTGTTTAACACGTCTTTGCAGTGTCCGAAGGTATTTCTCTGGATACTTTCCCGGATGCTGCTCATCCAGATGCTCCCACAGGGTAATGCCAGTTAAGGACGATTCATCTTCTAATAACGGAACCAGTTCTGAGTCCCATACGGCTTCTAATGGATCTTTGCGCGTTCGCCACTTTCGTTCTTTGTGTTCAGCTCTTTCACCTTTTTCGATCCGGCAACCTGATCGAACACTGATGCCGGCTTTTGCTGCGGATGTCTCCTGCGTACAACCTGTCTGACGATTTTTCATATAACTATTTTCCTGTAATTGAGTGATGTGTTTACCGGACAAGTCACTTCCTCCTAAGAGTAAAAAGTACTTATCAGTTTATACACTCAACCGGTCAAGATAATTGTCGTCTGACCGGACAGGTTAATTGTCGCCTAACACCAGCATCAACAAAAAGTTTGTCTCGATTAAGCTTTGTTCGATTTACCTTATCTTTATAAAACCAAAAGAATTGTTCAAATCAAAAAAAGACTTTTCTGCCACCCAACGTACTCATACCTTTAATACAGACATTTTGTGTTGTAAATTATTGGCCAGATCCGCTAATGATTGACTGTCACTCGAAGACTTACGCGCCGTATCTGCATTGGCCTCCGACACCTGACTAATGCTGACAATACTACGATTTATGTCTTCAGCAACGGTACTTTGTTGATTTGCAGCTTCGGCTATTTCGGTGGAAACTTTTTCCAGATTGGCAACTTTAAAAGCAATATCCGATAACGTCTGACCCGCTTTTTTAGCTTGTTCAACGCCGATTTGTGCTTGTTTTTGCCCTTCATTCATGACAGTAACCGCCTCTTTCGAGCGTCCTTGCAGACTTTCGATAATGGTCTTGATTTCCTGCGTTGATTCCTGTGTGCGACTCGCTAACGAACGCACTTCATCAGCCACCACCGCAAAGCCGCGCCCTTGCTCACCGGCACGAGCCGCTTCAATAGCGGCATTCAAAGCCAACAAATTAGTTTGTTCAGCAATACCCTGAATGACATCAAGTACTGAGCCGATACTGTCACTGTCCTTTTCCAATTCATGGATCACATCAGCTGCTCGCTCAACGTTTTTGGCCAATGAGTCAATATCACTGACTGTATCCTGAACCACTTTGGTACCGCTGCTCGAATGTTCATCGGCTTCTTTGGCAGTGGCAGCCCCATTGGCAGCATTTTTGGCAACTTCCTGGACTGAACGGGTCATTTCATTCATAGCCTCTGCGACTTGTTCTAATTCTGCACTTTGCCGCATGATGCCATCCAGGCTATGCTTTGCGGTTTCCGACATTGCTCCCGACGAGTTGGCAACGACACTGGTAGAACTGGAAACTTCCCGAATAATGTCGCCAAATGCAGAGGTCATTTTGTTAATGGCCACCGCTATCCGGGCACCGATAATATTAGAGCCAGGCTCAAGAGGCTTTGTTAAATCAAAATTTCCTTGTTCAATATCCTTAGCAATATATTCAACCGATCCCAGTACATAGAAGATGGGATTTAGAATATAATTGGCGAACAGTTTACCTAGTAAACCGGTGATTAAACCTACTAACATAAGACCGCAAACTGACCAGAGCATGATGTGGTTGATGAAATTCTGAATCGGTGCGAATGCCTCGGCTTCATCCACTTCGCTCAGGATCACCCAATCAAGGCCCGCAATCGAAAGAGGTGCGAAAGCGGATAGAACGGGAACCCCTCTATAATCGTTAAAAATTGCGGTGCCAGACTCACCTTTTAGAGCTTGCTCAACACCCATCGTATGAACTGTTTGTAGGCCAATGGTAGTATCTTTACGATCAATACGATCAATCAAACCTGCATCAACACCGTTTGTTTTCAAAACCTCAAGATAGCCCGGTTTATCATCAATCAGAAATCGTCCGAGGCTCCGCATCGTCTTGTCCTGCCCAACCAAGTAAGTTTCACCTGAATCACCCATACCCTGATTTTTCCAGTCTTGATGATAGCTCATAATGGTATTGATACGGTCAATAGGCATTTGAAAAACCAGTATGCCAATTTTTCGTCCTTTGTCAAAAATGGGAGATGCGATAAATGCAGCCGGATCTTCATAAGACGGTGTGTACGGTGAAAAATCGGTAAATGCGACATAGGATGGATCGTTCGCTGCATTGGCTTCTTTGAAGGCTTGCCCCAAGCCTGTATTGGCATAAGATCCATTGATCAGCGAAGTAGAATAATCAAGTTCTTTAAAAACCGAATAAACAATGTCGCCACTGACAGGGTCTACCAAAAAAATATCATAATAATCGAATTTGTTGAGAAAGCTTCTGATATGTGGGTGGTAGATTTTATGTATGCTTGTATAGTCTGATCCATCTGCTGCTGCATTCATGGTATCTTTCCCACCCAATGGACCTGGGTTATTAACAATATATTGATATTGCAATGCCAAAGAATCACCATCTAACGAAGATAATATGCTTTCAGTATTAAAATTTACGTTTTTGTTTCTGGTTTTATATTTAGCCAGAAACTTATCGTTATAATAAGCCTGTAAACTTTTCTTGTACTGTTCTGTGTCGAAAATGGCTTGATCGCTTCTGAAATTCCTGAAAGCCTGTTTGAACCCTGTCATAGCATCAATGATCATGCGATCATTCGAAAAAGTCAGCACTTGGTTTTGCAAGGTTTCGAAATAACTTTCAATTTCTGATTTTTTTATTTCTCGCTGCGCTACCAACTTCTCAATGGCTTGCTCTCTCATGGCAGTTCGGCTCGAATCAACCGAAACCCAACCCACAAATCCTGCCACAATGGCTGCGGGTATCACACCCAACGAGATCGAAATTAACATCAGTTTGGTTTTCGTCTTAAGCTTGGGCACCACCTTCTCCTAAAATACAGAACTTCATCAGTCCTTTATACATACTCAACAAAAATTTATTTCATCTTATTGTCGAACAATCTATCTGCACGACTTATCGACCCTAACCCCTATTAGGAATTAATTACTATGACAATTTTTACGATAAATCATTGGCGTTTCCTTACAGATTAACGTATCAGCAGACATAGTTAGTTAAACCAAGCATAGTGCAAAATAAATAGGTTGTTTGGTTTACCTGATGAACAATTGCAGGATAATGCAATAAACTAAAGTTTGACGCAGGATTTTTGTTTATCTTCAAAACGTAGTAACAGACGCATTGCAAGCGATGCTATTTTGCTAAAACGCAGAAGACGAACTAAATGACAAGTCAAAATTTGTTATGAAGCAATCCCCACTCCTCTTTCGTTTTAAAAATCATTGAGTGATTTCAACTTTTCTTACTGACATTGTTTATTCCTTGTTTTTCATATTACAATCAATTAGTTATATCACTTACAGCCACCATCCCGTTTCTGGGGACTATTTTTCTTTCTTCCTAAGGAACATAAGGAGTTGACTTATGTCAAAAAGCAACTAAAATTTTTTGTTAAAGTTAAGGTAACTCTAACACTATAAGGATAGAAACTTCATTATGGATAAGTTCGAAAGTCACCAGGATAAAGAAATAAAAGATTATTATGAAGAAAACGGCTATGTAGTCATAAAAAAGCTAGTACCTCAACCTTCGATTGACGCCTTCCTCGTTGAATATGAAAAAATCAAAAATAACAAGTACTTTCTATACTATAGTCAATCCATACATAGAGTTATCAGACCCACTGTCACACCAGAAGGGTTTATTAAAGAATCAATGGAAAATGCAACCAGGCTAACCTTCCATCCAAAATTTACATCTGCAATTAAGACGTGTTTGTTTGATGAGGGCATTTCAAATAACCTGAGCACAATATCAGGTAATGATAAGCATATAATGTCGCAAAATATGTTTTTCGATCTTTCTACAGGCACCATCGATCACCAGGACCATTGGTATCTGGATACGGTTCCTCCTGGCCATTTGATAGGGACTTGGTATGCTCTGGAAGATATTCACGAAGATGCTGGTTGTTTCTTCGTTTTACCTGGAAGCCATAAGGGTGAATTGTTAAGCCCAGATGATTTTGAAAATATGGAGGCTTTCAGAAAAGCCAATGTAAAAATGATGGAAAACACTAGCTATACGACTCAAAGCTTACCTTTAGAAAAAGGCGATGTTATATTCTGGCACCCCTTTACTATTCATGGTTCTCATCCAAACGTAAACCCTCAACACAGCCGTAAATCATTTACTGCACATTTTTACCCTCATGGAATGAAGTATAGAGAAAAGGACTCTTCAAAAAAAATCCTTATTAAAGACACTTTTAACCCTAAAGTAATGACAGGTCATTATTACCATGACATTACTTGGTCACTAAAAAATTATGTAAAATATTTTTTACGCGACTCAATCCATGCGAAAAAAGCACTTAGAGATATGAGAAAAAGTTCTTACAAAGAATAAATCATCTTTGCACTCAAGAGTGTCAAGTATAGAAACTTGTAACTACTCATCGTAATTCGGCAGACTGAGCAAACGCTGGGAGTTTTCCCTCAAACACAAGGCTCATTGCCTGAGTTGCCCTCATGCCTTGTTTACGACAGGACTACAGATAACCTCGAATTCGACAGGATATCATTGCACCCGTCATACTTCGGAAACACCCGGATATTTTTTGCTGGATTTTGGTCATACGAATGTCATTCTCACCCCGGTTATTGGTAAACGGGACACGTGGGTTTTCCATGAAACGGAGTACATCGTCTTCATAATGGATCAAACGTTCTAACACGTTCCTTGCCTTGCTGCGTTTCAATCGTCCCCGTTTGGGTTTTCCCGGTTGTTGTTTTGGGGGTGGACATTCAATCTCCGCAATTTCCGCACACCAATTTTCTAGGCCGTATGCCACACCGACAATAGGTCAAATGCCATATTTTTTATAAAAGCAAAATTGAATCAACTAATAGCTATATGTTTATATTGTGGTTAATTTATTGGTGCAGTAATTGCTTATTTTAAACGGTTACACTGTGTCAGAGTTGATACAACGAAGTGAAAGATCCAGTAAGCATTCGTTCTCGCACATGATCTATTTTCAACAAATTTTTCCAATTACCTAATGAGAGGGTATTAATGAATACTTCTATAAGAAAAAAACTGTGATTTTAAGCTTTTTAGTTTTTATGTTTGGTTTTCAGAATATCGCAAACGCAAGGACTATGGTTGTTCAGATTTCGTCTTTCAATCCCACCAACTCAGTGCATGGCTTACTTTTTGCTCTCCATTCTTTAAAAGATTCATGGGGGGAATTTGGTAATGACCCATACGAGTTGACCGTTAAGGTCGTATTTAACGGAGAGGGTGTTTTGAACGCTTCCAATAAGATCAAACATGCCAAAATCAGAATAAAAACACGACCCGACGACCCTAAAAAAACTGCCCGACACCTGATCAGAGCGCTCCGTAAAGCAGGTGTAGAAATGAGAGCAACAGGATTCGGCCTCAAACAATATGGACTGAACCCGAAGACAGATCTTATCCGAGGTGTAATGGGCGGTGGTGCAAATGTAATTCCACGTTTTATTACATCTCCTGAAGAAGCTGACGGTGTTGTGGTTGTAAATTTTTAAGTAACCCCTCCTCAGAAAAAAGGGGTCAGCCAGAAGTGGCACTTACTTAAGCACAAGTGCCACTGTACACTGATTTTGTTTTCAGCTAAATATAGCTTAATTTAAAAACACGTAGCTTTTGTAAAATATTGGTTTAAAAATTAAAATTACCGCCGGCAAAGCCGGTGGTAATTTTAAGTATAGAATGGATCCTCTACAGGCCTTATAGCGCTAACGCTAGGTTCAGCTACAACGCAAGGTTTAGGTTTGTGATATCCACTGCATTTGCAATTTACGATGATGAACAGCACAATCCCGTAGATATAGATTTATCAGTGTTTGATAAGGAATACCTGTTTCTTCAGTGAGTGATTTAAAATATTCAACAGAATCACAGTCAATGCGCATAGTAACCGGTTGTTTAAGGTATTTCAGGTAGGGGTTTTTCTTACCTTCCATTTTTGAAAAATCATAATGGTCTTTCATGTTCTTTTACTCCAATACACCTGCTCTTCCTCCTTATCCGCTTTTCTAGCAGAAATAATTCTTACCACTGTTTCTTCTTCCCTAAAGCAATGACAAATAACAAGTGTTTTTAATTTAAAACTTGTACCAAGTAGAAGAAAACGATCTTCATTTTCCGAATGCTCAGGATCAAAGAATTGTATCGCGTATTCATCATAAAAAGCTGTTTGTGCTTGATCGAATGAAATACCGTGTTTTGAAATATTTGCTTTATCTTTGTTGTTATCCCATTCAAACCTCAGTCTCTTCATAAGTACATTGTACTTATAGGCTTGCCTATGTCAACAGCGGTTACCGAAACCATCTAGGCAAGGGGTAGGAAAGCCAGTTACCCAACTGCCCCTCACAAATACAGACGTGCGGAATTACCGCACTGGGCTTTTAAGAATGGGTACGATTAAAAGTGATGCAAGACTAAATTTTCATCATGCCGCCTTTTGCCTAACATCTTGCCAGTAATTTTCCCATCGTTGATTGATTCTACATAATCGCAAAGCCAACATATAATCTATATTATTGGGTGACCACCAAGCTCCAGGACGCTTAAGCCGAGCTTGAACAATGTAACGGTGAGCGCTTTCAATTTCACCTGAACCGATTGGAAGTCCTTTTTCTATCGCACCTTGATAATCAACTTGATCCAGACGATTTCTCAAGTAGCGGTAAGCCCTACGAACCGGCGCTTTCTCATCATCCGTTTCGGATGGTTCAAGAAACGGCAATAGGGTTTCAAGAACAAGGCTGGCCTGATTGATTTTCAAACGTTGTTTTTGTTCATCTAACCATAATGCCGAGTCACCTGTACAGCTAGGTGCCGCTTCTGCCAAGTATTCACAAAGATGCATTAAGTCGATTAAATAGGTTCCATTTTCGCCAAATTGTTCATCCACTTGGCGCTTGATCCAGGATGCGCCATCGCCTACCGAATGCACGTGTGTTTGTTGGCCAAAGTTTACATTCATCGCGCAATCAAATAACTGGCGACCTGTTTCTTCAATACCCCCAGAAAAGTTTCCTCCATAATGCAGCGTCCGACTGCCACATTCATGGGCAATACAAAGTCGCAGTTCTTGCCAGCCCAGTGTTTTTTCTTTTCGCTTATCTTTTGCTTCAGGATCAATGGTCACCACAGGAACCATGCCTCCATCTGTCTCTGCAATGACGTGTTTTGTACCTGAGGTATCTGGCCAGTCACTGACAAGGTCTGTTTGTTCAAATATCGCTTTGCCATGATGCTCTGTGATGAACCTAATACTACTCACCGGTACCTCTATTCCATAATGTTCTTGGAGTTTAGCGTTGACTTGGCCAAATGGCTGGTCTGCTCCAAAATCTGTGATGGCCCGTTGTAAAGGCGTCGAGGTACTTCGGCAGGTCACATTCGCTTGATCTGAAAAAGTACGAACGATATGGGTTGACTCACGAAAGAGGGTTTCTTCAATTTCGATAATATCAAAGGTACTATGCCACCACAGTTTTTTTTCCTGCAATACGTAATTCGGGTTGTTCTTTCAATTCAGCTTCATTGCGCTTATTTTTACTTTCTGCCCACTCGGAAAGTGCTGCGTGACCTATTTTTCGAACCTCTTCAATGACGCGTTGCTCCGCTGCATCCGCTTTCTCAATCGTTTCATCGTCATCTTCTACGATAGCCATTAATGCCTCAACACGATGGCGTAGTATGGGATGTTCATTTAGAAGTTCGAGTAGCTTTATATCTTTTTCGGGGATGGTTTTGTTCATGTATATTTTCTTTTATATTTCAACTCTATAAAATACAATCTTAACATGTTGCATCACTTTTAATCACACCCTTTAAGAATTGCTCACTTTACACATCATCTCTTATGTGCAAACAGAACCGTTGCACTAGCCAACTCCAAATTTTTCTCCGCAGTTAACTCTTTAACAAAAGGCTCGTACTCATATTTTTTAGGGTTATCCAGCAGCTCACCGACTTTTAATTGTTTGAAATCTTCCTTGGTTTTCCCTTTCAGGCCAGCGGCCCAGCTTTGCAATATCCAGGTTAAAGACCATATCGGTGCGATGCTTTCGTAAACAAATGTTTTATCTATTTCAAGGTAATCATCAAACAGGTTTTCCAAGCCCTGGTTGGTCATATTGTAGTAATGGTGAGGATAACCGTGCATCGGTTGCAGAAAAGGAACGCAGCACATAAGGCGTCCTCCCGGTTTCAAAACTCTTGAAATTTCACGAGCACAGGCAAACGGGTCTTTTACGTGCTCCAACACCGCCAACGACAGTACAGCATCGAAAGCATTATCAACAAAAGGCAGCACTTCACCAACGCCGCGCACATCGGTGGTGTCGTAATCGACAATTTCAAAATTAACCACATTATCAAAATACATCGGCTTCTTACCTGCGCCGCAATCTAAGACCAAGCCATCGTGATAGGTTGTAATCAGTTCCATGGCATGGCCATCGTAACCCATGCTACTCACTGCATCAGTGTCAACAATATTAAACTCACTACGAAATTCCTGACTTAAAAAATCGTAATAGGTTGGCTTTTCGGTGTAGTGTAAATCGGTACGAAGCAGTGGCTTGATCTTTGCGAGTTTTTGTTGCTTGGCTTGTGAAATGATAGAGGGAGGAAATCTGATTTTCCTGTTTTCCTTCTTACCAAAAAGGTCAAAATGAAAACGGGCTGAAGGTACTTCACCTATCTTGACTGCGCTAGCAACATCAGGATTGGCTAAAAGGTAAGCTTTTTCTTCAAAATTTTGTTCTGTTGCGATGGCCTCTAGCAGGCATGAAGTCATTGCTGTTCCTTGTTTCTATTGAATGTTTTTTTCTATGAGTCTTGAAAATAGCTTAATCCCCTTCCTGCGTCAATTAAATAACGAGTCATTGCAGTAGTCATCGCCTTGAAACTTGTGTTCTATTGAGCGCGTCGTGTTTCACAGACCTGGTATTTCAGGCAGCCTATAGCCCTCTCTAGCTACGTACAGCAGGGTTGTCTCGTTACCGTTCTCATCGAAATCAGTTTTATAAAACGTTTCTTTGTCATTAAAGGCCTCAAGTTGAGTCAGGTAAGTCATAAATAACATTTTGGTATCTGCTTCTTCATGTTCAACCTCAATCTTACAAAGTGATGTTTCACAATGAATATCTAACAAAGCGGTATTGTTATCCAGGTTTTTTTCAAGTGTGTGGTTAATTTGTTGTTCTAAAGTTTTTTCCCATTCATCATCTTTTGTTCCTGCATACAGTTGTTTCTCTAAATCTGACAGAACGTTTTTTTCTAGCTCTTCTTCGCTGGTATCTAATCCGGCAGCTTGATTGTTCATTGCTAGAAGATCTTCACTCTCCATCTCAGCTAATTGAATAGCCAAATGTTCTTGAAGATTTCGCATCGCTGTATTTATTTCCTGTTGCGTGTGAGTAACAAGTTTTTTTTGCTTTTTTTCCATCGCTTCAATTTTTAAAGACATTGCTCTCAATTCTTCTTCCAGTTGGTTTATTCGAAGTTGCTGCTGGTTCGAGGTAAAATCACGTATAGTCTTTGTTCCACTGCCGAAGACATCCCAGTCTGTACGACCTAACAACAAAGCGGAAAAAGCTAACGTGAAGCCTAATAATAAATAGATTTTGGTTTTCATGTTTTCGCTTTTCGAATAGATTAATGATCCGCGGCTTTGCAACAGACTCTTCTGTACAAATTAAGAGATCAAAGGCCGCGGGTGGTTATTACTTATTTCAAGTCTAAAACAAAATTACTTCTCAGTAACCAAGTAGTTATAGATGCCAGCTCTGTTAGCCGCATTAGAAACAGGGCTTTTAGAGGGAGGAAGAATGCATGATAGTGTCAGTGATCCAGCGCTTTTGGCGGCAACATCATCCAATGTCATCCATTTAACGCCTGCGAAACCGAAATCCCATTTTGACTTTTGAACGCCTGAAGTACCAGAGCTGAAACGACTATGTATCGTGCAATTAAGCCCAACATTAGTGGCCTTTCTATAACGTATTCGTGTGCTAACAGCATCTCTATCAAACACACTGTCTTTTGCGATAGGGCAGCTAATTAATGCTGAATGAGTCGTAGAATTGTTGTAAATAAACCCCGTTGAATCATACTTGACATTTGACGAAGGTGTCAGTGCACCGTAGTGACAATTTGACCCAGGATAAACTTTCCCATCGGCAGCAGAAGCATGGTTTGCAAAGCCTATAACACCCAATAGTGAAAGCGAAGCTGCCATCAAAGATTTTGTAACGAATGAATTGTTTTTTTGTGCTTTGTACATTTTTTTCTCCAGTTACGTTTTAATAAATGTTGGTTTTAATCAGTTTTAAAACCTGGCACAAATATATCGATTATCCATCGCTTGATGAAGGAACTAGCGCACTGATATTATGTGAATTTTTCCCTATTTGTGTATGCTTGCTATGCTTTATAATTTTCGCGCGACCGCATCTGTTTGCCATTTATCCAAATCTTGGAAAAACTCCTGGTGATACCGTAAAACTTTTGAGATTTCAGTAGGCCGTATCGCTATAATGGAGAAGATTACACTGCCAACAAGCTTTTAAAAAAATTACAAAGACCTGCTCTTAACATTTATAGATAAACCGATCACATAGCTTTTCTTGGAACTAAAGGAATCCATCGGTGTACCTCATTTACCTGTCTCTAACATGCGGTTTGATCCTGATTAATCTTTCGGGTTTATCTGCTATAGCCAGCCACTTTATGCCTGCGCCAGCCAGTAGGCGGACATTTACCTTGTTATTAATTGCTTTAGTTTTGTTTACCTTTGAACATATTTACGGGTTGGGTAAGCTGCAATGGCTGTGGCCCATTTCAACCTTAGCTTCAGTCTGGTTGTTAAACCGGCGAAGGAATTGGGCTGAAAACATTCAATTTTGGCGTGGTGAGCTGGTTTTTCTGGCCGGGTTTAGTTACGGGTTATTTTGGCGTTTTTGTTTTCCAAATATTGATTCCGGTTCTGAACACCTAACAGATCTATATTTCATCAGTAATTTTATTAATGGTGGCACGCTGCCACCGGGCGACCATTGGTTGGCGGGTAATCTTTTCAATTTTTACTACGCTTTTCAGCATTATTGTGCTGCCCTGCTGGGACGTATCTTTAATCTGCAAGTAGGGTTGTGCATGAACTTATCGTGGGCAATCATTATTGGTTTAATGATTAGCCTGGTGTGGGAAATAGTAAGCCATAGCATTGCCCAACGTTGGCTGAGAGCGCTGGTAGTTACTTGCTTCCTGATTGGCGGTAACGGCTTATCACCCTTTATACCCTGGCTGATTAGTGTTGACGAAAATGGCGCTCAAACGCATCAAACGATAGCGCAGCAACGCCTATGGGCAAGCACCCGGTTTTCAGGCTTATATGATAAATATGTCAATACTTCAGTGGGACGAAAATTGTCAGGCGACCCTAAGGCACCAGATCATAGCGAACATCAAGAACTACCCTTTGAAACCGTTGCGTATCTAACTCATCTGGGTGATTACCATCCTCCTTTAGGTGGTTTTGTTTTATTATTGTGGACTTTGGCGTTGTTTTTGGAGATTGAAAAAAAATCTCTTGTTAAGCTAAGCATGGCAACAGGTCCTCCGAACCAGGTTAAACCTCTCAGTTCTCAATTGATGTTCGTGGCGCTGGGCTTAACACCTGCATTGGTATTGATCACCAACGCCTGGGTTTTCCCTTTACAATGCACGTTACTCCTTTCCTGGCTCATTTATCGCCAGCGGCATGATGGTGTGCATTGGGCTTTCTTATTAACCGGAGGATTACTGGGTTTTGTAGCAATTTATCCTTTTTTATCTTATTTTGCTGCCAGTTCGCTCGACACGCCTATTCGCTTGGTCACTGAAGGCAATCATACACCCTTGCCTGTATTTCTGGCTTTGCATTGGCCAACATTACTGTGGGTTACTATTGGTTTAAGTTTATGGCGTAAAAGCGTTTGGTGCGCTTGGCTGGCTTTAACGCTAAGCTTATTATTATTGCTTTCCGAGTTCATATTTGTAGACGATCCAATGGGCGACAAGTATGAACGGTTTAACACGACCCTGAAATGGTGGTCGTGGTTATGGCCGGCAACGCTCGTGGGACTGCTGAGCCTTATTTTATCCAACAGCGGACATTACCTAAAGCTTCTGGTTATTATCAGTATGCTTCCATTACTGATTTATGGCATCGACTTAGCCCGTTACTTGATATATACCCCTAAGCCTCAAATTGGCAGGATGGCTGGCGATGGTTGGCTTAAACAAGATGATGGTTCACGCACAATGCTTTCACACTTAAGCAGCGCACCCTACGGAATTGTTCTTGAGTCAGTCACTAAGGGCGCCTATTCGCCGTCAAGCGCTTTAACACTCTTCGCCCATAAAACGGCAGTGATGGGTTGGCCTGATCATGTCAGCCAATGGCATGGCCACCCTAAATTCATCAAACAAAGAACTGAACAAATCCGCAGTTTCTTTAATGCTGAACTTAATGATTCATTGGATTTTTTAGCCCAGTTTCCAGTACAGTATGTTGTCTGGACATACACTGACGAACAGGCTAACCCTGGTGTTAGAATGAAAATTAATCGTCTGATCAATCAAGACTACCAATGGCGCTCTTTTTATAAAAATGGACAGCAACAGGCAGGTATATGGCAGCGGACAAGCCGTCAAACGAACCAAGAAAACTAGCAGAAACCTGGCATGAAAATCATATACTATAGCCTGACTTTGGCGTTGGTATTTATTAATGTAGCGGGCGTAACCCTATTGTTTAGCCGGTGGCTGCCGACTTATACCTTAGCCCGTTCAACGGGGCTTTTAATACTTGGTCTGGTTTGTTTTTTTCTGGAACATTTTGTTGGATTTGGCCAGCCGTATGGTCTCTGGTTAGTCACCACAATCGTTTCAGCTCTGCTCTTATACTGGCATAGAGATCGTATTCAATCCGAGGATTTTAGGCGTACGGAATGGGTGTTCGGAATAGCATTATTATACGGATTAGCCTGGAAATGGACATTCCCAGTGATCTATCCAAGTTCTGAGCGCGTAACCGACCTCTATTTTATCGGCAACTATCTCACAGGCGCAACTCTGCCCCCACCTGACCACTGGTTACCGCCGAATCGTTTTGATTTCTACTATGGTTTCCAACATTACATGGCTGCCCTGATGGGACGGATCTTTGGCTTAGCACCTGGATTAACCTATAACTTTGCATTTGCCTTTCTAATGGCATTATCCATCACCCTGGCTTGGGAATTTACCGGATGCTTTCTCAGACAACCTTGGAAACGCTGGTTACTTATTCTGACACTGGTCTTTGGAGGTACTGGCGCGACCCTCTTTGTGCATTTAGGGCATCAAAATACTACCGAAACTCCTCAGAGTTTAGCAATCCAGGCCAATGATGGCATGTGGTCTAGCGCCCGTTTTATAGGTCTGTTTGATCAAAGATTAAATACCAAACTTGGGCAAAGTCTTTTCCCTAAAAACAACGATCCTAAACAGGAAGCTTTAGAACTACCTTTGGAAGATTTTGGTTACCAGTTTTTTGTCGGTGATTATCACCCTCCCCTTGGTGGTTTTTTTCTGTTACTGCTGGCCTTGACGCTCATTGGCGTTCTTGAGACACGTTTTAAAGAGGTAACGATTGGGCATCAAAGAAAAAAATCACCTCATGAGCGTTGTTCAGAAATCTCTAATTTGCAAGCGCTCTTAGCATTAACTATCCCCGCAATGATAGCAATCAATACTTGGACTTTTCCTCTACAAGTGGCTTTAGTTACCGGTTGGATCAGCTGGAGGTATTTCAGTCGTCTGACACCGGACTGGAAGGCTCTAGTAACAGGTGGTTTAGCGGGCTTTTTGCTACTGTATCCTTTTCTGGCTGGCTTTACCAGCAATGCCGCCCCCACCCCTGTCAAGTGGGTCACAATGCAAGAGCATACACCCATTCGGCAATTTTTGGCAATGCACTGGGCGCTGTTATTATTTGCAGGCATAGCAATCTTTCAAAAACAACACCGTCGTCTCGGATTATGTTTCGGATTAGTGTTTATAGGTCTATTATTCATTTCCGAAATGATCTTCATTGATGACCCGACCGATGGACGCTACCAACGCACCAACACCGTCATGAAATGGTGGGGCTGGATCTGGACTGGTGGACTGCTTACGCTGGGAACATTACTGCTGAGTAGTCAACGACGTTGGCCGCAAACCGTTGCCATGACAACTTTACTAATCATCAATCTTTATGCCTTTAATATTGCCCGCTATTGGATCTATTCTGGTAAAACAAGCGCTGGAAAACTAACTGCCGATAGTATCTATACACGCGATGCTACCGTACGAGATATGTTTCAGTACCTTGCTCAAGCGCCTTATGGCGTGGTGCTAGAAAACTGTTATGGTAATGCCTATACAGATTCAGGTATTTATGCCGCTTTTTCGGCTAAACCAACTGTTTTGGGCTGGCCATTACATTTGGTAACCTGGCATGGAAAATCAAGTCAGATATGGCAACTAAAAGAAAAGATTGAACAATTTTATGCTGGAAAGCTTTCATCCCCTGTTACCTGGTTGTTAACGCATAACGTTCAATACATCATCTGGAATGCTAAAGATGGTGCTCAAGCCAACCATTGGGAAAACATAGATAAAACTATCTCAGGCACCTATCGCTGGATTCCTTTTCAACCCCTTAATCAACCCTCTGTTGGTCTCTGGGTTCGTCAACCATGATAATGCGACACCCAATCATTCAACAGTTTCTTAGATTTGCTTCAGTCGGTGTAATCGGGACATTTGCTCAATATCTGGTGTTATGGATAGGTGTAGAATTTATTGGTTACTCAGCTGCCCTATCATCGGGCATTGGCTATCTGGTCGGTTCAGCCATTAATTACTACTTGAATTATCATTTCACTTTTAACAGCAATAAATCGCATGCCGAAACTGCCTCTAAATTTTCGCTCATTGTTATGATTGGTTGGTCGATAAATACAAGTATGATGTGGTTATTGGCTGACCGAATATACTGGAACTATTGGCTCTCCCAAGTATTAGCGACGTCAACAAGTTTATTGTGGAATTTTATGAGCAGCCGTCTATGGGCCTTTCAAGAGCCGGAGAACAGAACATGCAACAAGACGTAATACTGACTCACAGCTCATCACCAACATCAAATAACCCGCCAAAAAAACCACTGCTCTCTGTCGTTGTGCCAGTTTTTAACGAGGAAGCTGTTCTGGGATTATTCTATCAACGCATGAGTCAGTTGTTTGATACTTTAGATCGTTACCTATGCGAAATGATTTTTGTCAACGATGGCAGCCATGATGATACTCAAAAAATCATAGAAGAATTATGCCAGCAAGATAACAGGGTCGCTGGTATCAATCTATCCAGAAATTTTGGCAAAGAAATCGCAATGACAGCCGGGCTTGATCATACTCAAGGCGACGCTGTTATTATTATCGATGTGGACTTGCAAGATCCACCCGAACTAATCCACGAATTTATTCATGAGTGGCAAAATGGTTATGATATTGTCTATGCCAAACGAACCATTAGAGAAGGTGAAAGCTGGCTAAAAAAAGTAACTGCCAGCGCTTTTTACCAGCTTATGGATAAAGTATCAGACCAGGTTAAGATTCCTAGAGATACTGGCGATTTCCGCTTAATGAGCCGACGCGCTGTCGATGCTCTACTGCAACTGCGCGAACAACATCGTTTTATGAAAGGTTTATTCGCTTGGGTGGGCTTCCCTTCAAAAGCAATAGAATACCACCGTGATCCACGAGCTGCCGGAGACACTAAATTTAATTATTGGGGCTTATGGAATTTTGCTCTTGAGGGCATTACCTCGTTCACCATAGCGCCTTTGAAGATCGCGACCTATCTCGGATTACTAACATCAATGAGTGCTTTTAGTTATGGCGTTTATATCATTATTAAAACGCTGGTCTGGGGAGAGACCGTTCGTGGTTATCCTACCTTGATGGTCACTATCTTATTTTTAGGTGGCGTCCAACTTTTTTTTATTGGCGTGCTTGGTGAATATTTGGGGAGGATTTTTGGTGAAACGAAACAACGCCCACTTTATCTGGTACAAAGCTATGCACCGTCTAGAATATCTTCTGAACACTAGATTCAATCAATTGTAGATTGAAAGAGTGAACTTATTATCTTGCGAATCGTACTACTGGCTTTTTAACTCTGAGGATCATCGACTAACAGAACCTCTCAATAGGCTATCAACTTTGTTGTCTTGTTATTGAAAGAAACTTAGGTGTAAGGATCAAATAATTTACGAAAGTATGACTTGTCTTTTTGTCCGTCTTCATGGTTGTTGTAGCAACAGATCAAACCGTTGAAAGTCCCCCGACAAGACATAGCCGGGGGTTACCGATTTATTTACCTTAGGAACGTGCACGAAATAACTTCAACAACTAACTTGTTTTTTGTCCGTCTTCGGTGTTGTGGCAACAGTTGCGTAGCCTGCTATGCGCCCGTTACCGCGCCTTGAAGACAAACAAAAAACCCCGCACTAGTTGCCGAACTTATTCCGTGCGCGTTCCTTAATTAACTACAATGGTTGTTTCACACGTGCCTTGGATTCCTCTTTCATTTTCTACCGTCAACGTGTAAGTAGTGGTTTCGACTGGATCAACCCATTGATAGTCTTTCAAATCACTGATAGAACCGATCCCATTATCTATAGTAGCAGTTGTTACTTCCTCTTCAAACCACCACCAAAGCGGCACTCTATCACCGACATTAATGCTTTGAGGGTCAGCGCCTATATCACACAGCGGGGAAACTGGCTTTACTTCACCGTCTACTACAATGGTCGTTTCACACGTTGCTGTAGCGCCTTGTTCACTCTCGACAGCCATGGTATAAGTAGTCGTTTTAGAAGGGTAAACCCACTTATACCCTGCAAAACTGTCTACTTGCCCGATTTCATTATCAATGCTGGGGAAAAGTGTAGTATCTTGAGTCCACCACCATAGAGGAACGCCTTCACCTGCTCTAATGGTCTGAGGATCTGCCCCCATGTCACAGTGTGGAGAAGTTGGCTTAACGTCATCTTCAACCACGATAGTTGTTTCACAGGTAGCTATTTTATTGCCTTTTCGTCTTGCTGACATCTTATAAGTGGTGGTTTCTGTAGGGGAAACCGACTGGTATCCTGCAAAATTGTCCAGTATCCCGATACCATTATTGATAATTGGAAAAAAACCGTTTTCTTCCTCATCAGTCCACCACCATAGAGGAACGTTTTCACCCGCTCGAATGGTCTGAGGATCAGCACCAATATTGCATGGAAAATCGACGACGGGTCTGTTAGCTGATTCTACAGTGGAGGGATCCTGAGGCTCCAATACAGCGAAGTATGTGGCACCGTTGAATGTTCCTCTAGCAAGAATAACACCGCTGTTATTGATAGCAATAGCATCATTCAATACCCATTCAGACTGTTGGGACGACTCCAGCAATAGGTTTAAATCATAGAGGTCTCCATTTTTATCCCAAAGAACTGCTTTAGTTTCGTCACTTGAGTTATTTTCGGGGTGATAAGGGCGTCCGTAACCACTGTTACCTACAATAGTATCGCTATCATTGATGTCATTAGGATGGGAGTCGAGATCAGAAAAATATATGGTTGCAGAAGTTGTTCCCAGAACACCCAGCTCGGTAGGTAGGTACGGTGTCAAAAGCATCCCATCTTACCGTTTCCACGCTGATGAAAACGAAAACGAGGAGGGCCACCAGCAATACTCCTATCATATAGGAAACTGCTTCCAGCTATTACATTGTTATTATTGATAACATAAGCATTAGATATGCTTCTATAATAAGGACCTTCTCCAGTATAAACACCGATATCAGGACTCAATGCGCCCAGCTTTATGGGCCGCGTATCGCCAGGATCCCAACGCACCGCAAAGGTTCCGCTACGACCTATAATGACACCGTTGGCATTAATATCAATAGCGACGGATTCACTGTGACCCTCTAAAGTTCCTAAATTGGTCGGTTCAATATCATTGGGTCCCCAACGTACTGCTCGCAGCCCATTATCTACATTGTCTCCGTAAAGCCTGCTTTCGCCTGCAACAATGCCGCTGTCATTAACAGCAACAGCGATAGAATATCCTTCGCCATCATTATTGACGCCCAACACCCCCAAATCGATCGGATTTATGTCGTTAACGTCCCAGCGCACTGCTCTTCGATCTTTAAGAAACCCAATTGGCATAGAGCCACTTGATCCCACAATAATTCCTCTATTGTTAACTGAACGGGCTTCGGAATGTGTACTAGAGTCCAGTGATCCCAAAACAGTTGGTCTTGGGTCAATGGTACTCCAAATAACCGCTCGAGTTGTGACGGTAAAAAATGTGTTATTGAGTAATCTATCGTGTCTTTCTTCTACGCCCACAATAATGCTATTTTCGTTCATTGCTTTTGTTTCGTAATCGGCGAAGCTAACACTGTTACCTAGATCCGATATACCTAATTGCGTTGGAACTGTATCTCTGACACCCCAACGAACTGCATTAGAAACCTCGTCAAAAAGTTCATTGCTTCTCTTTGAAGAGATGATTCCAGCCACATCCGAATTTTCATTCAACAAATTAAGCGTTAAAGTCGATTCTAAACCGGTTGCGGAAGGATCAGCGCCAATCACTGCAATGTCCGAAGTCACTTTAACGCTTTTAGTCACTTTGTAAACCGGAGGTTGAGCGTACACCCCACTAATTTGACAAAGCATGAAGAAAGAAAGGCAAGCCTGTTGCCAAAGGTTAAATTTATTATTCATTTGCGACCCTTAATTGATTAATTATCCTTAGTATACGCGCTAATAAATATGCACTCTAACCTTTTCCCACCTTAGACAACGCTTAAAAATAATTCTATGTTTACAATCAAAACATTGAAATTAAAATGATTATGAATACTTGACTGATGACGTGTTCAAACTTTTCCGGATAGAAGGCTTAGGGCACATTGCTTGAATGACATGATATGCCCCTTGAAAAGGTTCTGAGGCTATCAGACGCAGACTGACTCCCTCTATTAGTCTGCCAAATCAGCCTTTTAATCGGTTTATGTTTCCAGGTTGCCATTAGTTCTACCCGGCAGGGATTGCCGTAATCCAGAAACTTCATGGATGAATTTAAGCTTGCCATCCGTGGCACTGGATACCCGTTCCCGACGAGTATGACGGCCTATTGTTAATCTGACAAAATAGAATTAGTAAACCCATAAGATGTTATTAGACTATCCATTGCCCAGCCGACTGTTTTCCTAGAAAATAAATCTGATTATTGTAACATCTGGTCCATGACCCAAGCAGTTCGCGCAGCGCTAGTGCCTGTACTTGGACATTGTCCAACCCCATTCAACTGATTAACCATGGTTTGAATTAAAGGTTGTTGAATATGCTCTGGGTGATCAACAGAAAATTGTTGATGCCCTTGCTGAGTAGTCAGTTGAATTGGCTCGGTGCCAAATGTTGAAAAAACCAGCTTCCCTTCAGTACCAATGATTTCTGTACGATCTTGCCGTTCAAAGCAGTTAAAATTCCATATCCCTGTACCCTGTACACCTGAATCAAAGACAAAACTACCGCTGACGGTATCTTCAGCCGGGTAGTCACTTCCCTGATTACCTTTATATCCCTGTACTTTGGCAATGGGACCCAGCATGAAATCAAGGTAATCTAACGTATGGCAAGCTAAATCCATAAAAAAACCTCCACCTGCAATTTCTGGGATGACACGCCATGGAAGTTGTTCTGCCGGATCATGCTTATAAGGTCGGGTGAAAGTTACAGTGACAGCACGTATTTCTCCAATATCACCAGCATCAAGCACCGACTTGATTTTTTTAAACCGGGGTAATGCTCGCCGGTAAAAAGCCACAAACAATGGTACTCCGGCTTGTTCACATGCTGTAATCATGGATTGGCATTCTGTCGCATTAAGCGCCATGGGTTTTTCAACATAGACGGGTTTACCAACAGCTGCAACTTCTAAAACATAGTCATGATGAAGGTGCGGCGGCGTTGCAATGTATATCGCATCAATATTTGGATCATTAATGAGTTGTTCTCTATTTTCATAAAATTTTGGCACACCATGACGTTTAGCATAGTCCTTACCCAGTGCAACATCCCTCCGCATTACCGCAAGCAACTCTGAATTGCTTGCTTTCTGGAAGCCTGGACCGCTTTTAACTTCGGTAACCAAGCCACAGCCTATGATGCCCCAACGGATAGTTTCCACGTAAACACTCCTAAATATTAAAGTTATAAAACTCACGTACTTGAGAAATACACTCCGTAAAACAACTAACGAATCATGCCAATATTAACGGGAGCGCTCAATTATATCCTCTAAGTTTGAGATCTTAACGGAGTTACAATTCAGAAATATAACATTATGTTATAAGATGCATGAGATTTGTTTATAGCTCTTTATACATCACTACAATAGAGAGCTACTTCCAATCATGTAAAAATGCATGATAACAGTTACAATATTACCACTACTCTTACTTTAAAAGGATCTTACAAAACCATCAACACCCTTTTTTTTACCTGTTTGTTCAGGCTCGTTGGTAGGCTAGATCTTAAGAATTGATTTGATGGCGGAGAGAGAGGGATTCGAACCCTCGATACGCGTTAACGTATACACACTTTCCAGGCGTGCTCCTTCAACCACTCGGACACCTCTCCAAATTTTGAAAGTTTGCTTAGCGCTGGGTAAGCAAAGCGAAGAGGATAGTCTAGTTTGCGGTGAGATGCAATGTGTTTACGGAGAAAATCTCATAATAAATCGGAATGATTTACAAGGGTGCCCCAAGGATAATTTTACCGATCAAGATTGTTCAGACTGCCCTTCCAACTCAGCCCAACGGTTGTAAGCACCCTCTAATTTAAGTTCCAACTGTTTTAGTTCATCTAACTGTTCATTGACGTAACTTTGCTCTTGCTGAAAAAATTCAGGTTTTGCTATTTGTTCATTCAAGTCACCTTGTTGTTGTTCCAGTGTTTCAATGAGCGCAGGTAATTCGTCCAGTTCGCGCTTATTCTTATAACTGAGTTTTTTTGGCTTAGCTGTTGTTTGAGTGGTGTTTGAAGCAGGTGTTTGTCTGGTAGATTTGGCAGCACTAATGCGGTGTTGCCGAGTTTGCCAGTCTGAGTAACCGCCAACGTACTCGTTAACAACCCCTTCGCCTTCGAACACCAAGATACTGGTGACAACATTATCGAGAAAAACCCTGTCGTGGCTCACCAAAAGTAACGTGCCAGCATACTCGACCAAGCGATCTTCCAGTAAATCCAAGGTTTCTAAATCCAGGTCGTTAGTCGGTTCGTCCATGACCAATAGATTAGCCGGCCGGGTAAACAAACGGGCCAATAATAAGCGATTCTTCTCGCCGCCAGATAAGCTTTTGACAGGCGAACGAGCACGGGCAGATGAAAACAAGAAGTCGCTTAAATAGGACATCACATGTCGCCGGTTACCGCCTATTTCTAAAAACTCATTACCATGCGCTACGGAATCTGCCACCGTCATTTCCGGATCTAATTGTTCTCTCAATTGATCAAAATAAGCGATTTGGATACGCGTTCCATGTACAACATTACCAGTGTCGGGCGTTATATTTTGCAGTAAAATATTCAACAAGGTTGTTTTACCGCAACCGTTTGGGCCAATCAGACCGATTTTATCGCCACGCTGTATTTGCGTTGAAAAGTCTTGAATAATGGTTTGACTGTCATAGCCGTGGGTAATGTTTTTGGCTTCAATAACTTTACGCCCAGAAGCAGCGCCCTGATCCAGTTCCAGTTTCACTTTACCCTGCTGATTACGACGTTGTGTACGTTCCTCTCGCAACTTTTTTAGCGCCCTCACCCGCCCTTCATTACGTGTGCGACGAGCTTTAATCCCTTGGCGTATCCACACTTCTTCCTGTGCCAGTTTCTTATCAAATAACGCATTTTGACTTTCTTCTTCTTCGAGAGCCGCTGCTTTTCGAATCAGATATTGTTGATAATTACCCGGCCAAGAAACAAGTTTTCCACGATCCAGATCAACGATACGAGTGGCTAATTTTTGCAGGAATGAGCGATCATGGGTAACAAACATCAGAGCACCATTAAAATTCAGTAATTGCTCTTCTAACCAAAGGATGCTTTCCAGATCCAAATGGTTGGTCGGCTCGTCCAATAACAACACTTCTGGCTCAATGACCAAAGCACGCGCCAACGACACACGCCTTTTCCAACCACCTGACAAATCATCCACAGATTGATCGGCTGGCAAACTGAGACGGCTAAGAACGTTCTCGACACGCTGTTGAATCTGCCAGCCATTATGTGCTTCTAACTGATGTTGCAGATGCCCTAATTGTTTCAGTGCCTTATCATCCCCTGGCTGCATATCAACCGACAACGCGTGATATTGACTGATCCACTGACCTACTTCACCTAAACCGCTTGCTACCGCATCATAAATGGTTGAGCCAGCAGGTAATTGCGGTTCTTGTTCCAGCTTCGCCAATCTTAATGCAGGTTTGCGCCAAATATCCCCGTCATCTGCATTAACTTCTCCAGTGATGATTTTCATTAGTGTTGATTTACCTTCACCATTGCGGCCTATCAAACCAACACGTTCACCTTCGTCCAATTGAAAATCACTATGATCTAACAAAGCATGAGTGCCGAAAGCGATGGAAAGAGAGGAAAGTCTAACTAATGGCATAGTAATTCCTGGAGGCGGTTGTTCGGTTTTATCATAGGTCTTTTGTTAAATGAATTATTGGTGAATAAGTGATATTTAGTGCCGCAACAGCTGCCTTCTAAAAAAATCCAGAGCTAAAATCGCGGCTTGATTTTGTTTCCGATACGCAGATCCGCTGACATGCTTTTGTTCGGCGATAATTTGATCTTCAAAGGCTAATGCCTGGCAAATAGGAATGCGTTGCTGATTGTCCTTCAATTGGTTCGAATCTACCTTGGCATATTGTGCTAAACCATAATCAGCCCCTGACTGGTGTTTGATCCATTGAGCCAGTTCGCCAGCCATGGCTTTGGCATGGTCTTGCTGTTGATCGTTGCAATAGCTGAGTTGCTGCCTTTGACAAAATGATTGGAGATTGCGTACGTAGCGGTTTTCTAACAACCAGTTTTCTCCCAAACACTTCCCTGCAATTAATCCTTGGGTTAGCGTTTCAAAGGTCGCTAGCGTTTTTTGTTGCTGAGCCATCATTGTACCAATAACCTCCACCAAATCACCAGCCGTCCCGTCAATGCCATCTATCGCAAAAACATATTGCTCCAGTTGCTTAGCGACTAAACGGCTGACTTGACTGCGTTCTTCGGAAGAACTCTCCGCAGGAAACAAAAGCTTAGTCTGAACTTCTTGTGGGTCGGCACGAAAACCAAGCTGTACCGATGGCGGTAAAGTAACCTTACTAACCCGCTCTTGAATATCCGATTCACCAATCCCAACCGTTTTAATGATGACCAAATGACCTGGATTTAAAGAAAAAAGCTTTGCTAATTGCGGTTTAATTTTCACACTGAATAGTTGCCGCATTTCATAAGGTACACCCGGTAAAAAAGCAAACCTACAGGCTTGATGTTGCAGCATAAAGCCAGGTGCTGTCCCCCAAACATTATCCAAACGTTCGGCATCAGCCGGTAACATAGCTTGTTTACGGTTGGAATCCGGCATAGTTCGATTTCTGGCTTGGTAATAACACTGGATTTGTTGATAAGCTTCAGGATCGAACACCAGCGGCCGATCAAACGCAGCAGCAACTGCTGTTGCGGTCAAATCATCGGTGGTAGGCCCCAAACCACCCGTACAAATACATAACTCTGCGCGCGCAGGAATTTCTTTGAGTAAAGCAACCAAATGCTCCAGCTCATCGCCGACCGTTGAATGACGAACCACGTCGAACCCTATATCAGACAACTGCTCTGATAACCAGGCCGCGTTGGTATCGACCGTTTGCCCGGTGACCAATTCTTCACCTTGAGAAAAAATTTCTGCGCGCGGATGCATATGGTTTAAATCAATTGACGGTACCAAAAAGGCAAACTTAACAAACTTAATAATGTTGTAACGGTCACTATCATCGCATAAAGCGATGAATCCAGTTTATAACGATCGCAAAACACTATTCCCATCACCATGCTAGGCATCGCCATTTCTAAAATAACAGCCACTTTGGTCTGCCCGCTAAAGGTTAAAAAACCAACCAAATACCATGCAAACAAAGGCATCAACGCTAGCTTGATGACAATAGCGGGTAACACATAAGGAATATTTCGCCAACGCAGCGACGACCAACTAATCGCCAAGCCCAAAGAAAATAGCATCAGCGGCACCATACCACCCGCTAATGTCTTTAAAACGCCAGCAACCCACTCCGGCATTTGCACACCTTTAAAATTCAATGCTAACCCAATACCGGCCACCCAGAATGCTGGAACGGTGGCCAAAATAACGAACATTTGTGAGCTGTTATTGCTAGACCGTCCATAATAACGGGCAATCATAATACCAACCGTCAGCAACATCGGTGATGCTGCAAACACATCCAATTGAATGACCACTGCCTTGGACCATTCGCCAAAGGTCTTAACCATCACTGGCAGACCTAAATAGGTGACGTTAGGAAACGACGTTGCCAGAATAACCGCACCCAACTGGGGTCTCGGTAAAGAAAATACTCGGCTATAGAGCCAAACGACCATAATACCGAACACGATACAGGCTACACCCAGAATACTGTAATGAAACGCTGAATCATCAATCTTGGAGCGCCACATAACATCCAGAATTAACGCAGGCAACAGCACATAATAGACTAAGCTGGTTAATACTTTACGGGTTTCCTCTGCACCTAGTCCGGCCGGTCTAATCCATCGCCAAATGGTGCCACAAGCAATTAGTACAGCCATCTGAAATAATGTTTCTGTCATCGCGATAATTATTGATTATTCATGGTAATCGGGCAAGAGCTGATAGTGGAAGAGTTATATCAGGAACTCGGTAGTACGTAGTTAGAATACCGCGCCTTCAAGCGGTTCGGGTTAAAGGTAAAAATAATGGGCATTATTCTGCTGAGTATAGCCTCGAAAGGCAACACAAGTCCAAGTGTGTGTCATTTAAGATTAGGAAAAAATTAGTATAAGATACATTTACCGCTTAATTAACAAGTATAATTTTATATTTTGATTTCGGAGCTGTAATGAACGATCTATCCATCGCCGAGACCGTACAAGAATATTACGGGCAAACGCTGCAATCCAATAAAGATTTAAAGACCAGTGCTTGTTGTACCATCGATACTACACCCAAACATTTACGCCCCTTATTATCCGACCTTCACCAAGAAGTTCTGGATCGATTTTATGGCTGCGGATCTCCTTTGCCAACTGCTTTAAAAGATACTAGCGTTTTAGACTTAGGCTGTGGTTCTGGCAGAGACTGTTATTTGCTGTCTAGGTTAGTCGGTGAACAAGGTCGGGTTATTGGTGTTGATATGACGGATGAACAACTTGCTGTAGCAAATCGCCATCGCGAATTTCATACTCAAAAATATAACTATTCAAGTTCTAATGTTGAGTTTCGACGAGGCCACATTGAAGATCTCGCCGCTGTTGATATTGCCGATAACTCAATGGATGTCGTGATATCCAATTGCGTGGTTAATTTATCCGCCAACAAACATCAAGTATTATCCGAAATTTTTCGAGTGCTAAAAACTGGTGGTGAACTCTATTTCTCGGATGTCTACGCTGATCGTCGTGTTCCTGTTTCATTAAAATCGGACCCTTTATTGGTTGGGGAATGTTTGAGTGGCGCTTTTTACTGGGAAGATTTTCGTCGCATCATGCAACAGTTGGGTTGCCCGGATCTTCGTGTGGTGCAAAGTAGCCCTATTACATTAGATGACCCGGAAGTTGTTGCTAAAATCGGCATGGTCAATTTCAGTTCGATTACCGTTCGGGCTTTTAAAATACCGCTGGAAGACCGTTGCGAAGATTTTGGTCAAGTTGCGATTTATCAAGGTACGATGAAAGAATTTCCCCATGCCTTTGATTTAGATGATCACCATCATTTTGAAACAGGCCTTCCTCTGCGGATTTGCGGGAATACAGCAGATATGTTGAGCGTTAGTCGTTTAAATCAGCATTTTGACATTGTAGGTGATAAGTCCAGGCATTTTGGTTTATTTAACTGCGCTCCACCAAGCAATAGCATTACTACAGAGCCTGGCGCTTCTTGTTGTTAATCACCAGGAGCATTGAGGGTATTTACTGTATTTTTCTACACTATTTTTAGCACGACCAACTGATTCGCTCAATAACTTTTAGATTCCAAGTCAACAAAGAAAATAGTCAATATATCTACTACAGATAACCACTATCCATCATAGGGATTATCCAGAAGTGAATGCCAGACCCGGTAAATTCTTTACGCAATTTTGCTTGCAATTGTTCCAACCGGGACTTAGGGAGATAAAACTGAAACCGAAGTTTTCTTTGTCTGCCAGCGACTTGTTCAGCCAAAGATAAACCAATATTACGATGATCGTGACTATTTATTTGGAAACTACTGAAGCCATCTTCTGATTCCAGGCTCAACAAGCAATCGACCATACTTTCTTCCAGTTCGACTGGTACATTGAGCATGACTAAAAATTCTTCAGCGCTCATGCAGGTACTCCCGTGGATTGTCCAAAACGACGGTACAGTATCGGTAACAATATTAACGTTAAAACCGTTGACGAAACCAGCCCACCAATCACTACGATGGCTAATGGTCGCTGAATTTCAGAACCTGGACCCGTTGCGAATAGTAATGGTATCAAACCAAAAGCAGCAATGCTGGCCGTCATCATGACCGGCCTTAATCGACGTAACGATCCCTCCACCACTACTTTTTGTATCGGCATCCCTGATGCAGACAATTGATTGAAATATGTCACCATCACAACACCATTTAATACCGCAATACCTAATAATGCAATAAAACCGACGGAAGCTGGAACCGAGAAGTATTCACCTGATATCCACAGAGCGATTACGCCCCCAATCATTGCCAAGGGTATATTTGATAACACCAACACGGCTTGTCGAATGGATTTAAACGTTGAAAACAATATTAAGAAGATCAACCCAATAGAAACAGGAATGACCAGAGATAACCTAGCGGCTGCGCGCTGTTGATTTTCAAATTGACCGCCAAATTCGACCAGATAACCTGCTGGCAAATTGATTTTTTCAGCTATCGCTTTCTGGGCTTCATCGACGAATCCGACTAAATCGCGATCTTGAACATTACTGCGGATCACTACATAACGCTGACCACGCTCCCGGGAAATACTGACCAAACCTTCCACGCGTTCAAATTTTGCGATACTCGTTACCGGAACGGTTCCTTTTTCGTTGGGTAGTGAAATTTGTATGCCATCTAAGTCAGCGGGTTGCATATTGCCACGAATGATAAGCGGCGTGCGTTTTATACCTTCTTGAACGATACCTAAATTTAGACCCTCAATTTGGGCACGCAACATGTTTTCAATCACATCTGCGTCTAAACCTAATCGTCCAGCGGCAAGCCGGTCAATGGACAACTGCAGAAACTGCATCCCTTCGTTTTGGCTGGTAAAAACATCAGTAGAGCCCTCGATATGCTCCAATATACCTTTGACTTCATCCGCTTTTCGGTTTAGGAATGCAAGATTTTCACCATATAATTTTATCGCCACATCGCCCCTCACACCCGTTAACATCTCTGAAACTCGCATTTCAATGGGTTGTGTGAAGCCGAAAGCAATGCCTGGAGTTTCCTGCATAGCCTTTCGAATGGCTTCGATCAGTTCTCCTTTACTCTCCATACGCCACTGACTTTTGGGTTTAAGCACCAGAAAGTTATCGGCTTCATTGAGACTCATGGGGTCGAGCCCAATTTCATCTGAGCCTACCCTGGTAATAATCTCAGTAACTTCCGGTACTTTTTGTAAAATGTTTTTTTGCACCAAAACATCTAATGCTACCGATTGCTCAAGTGTAATAGATGGCAACTTTTCTGTTTGAATCACCAGATCACCTTCATCCATCGCAGGCATAAAGGTACTCCCTATGGACATAAAAATGGGTATGGTTAGTGCGAATAATACAGCGGCTAGGATAATAACGGTTTTGCCATGATCTAAACTCCAATGCAAAATCGGTTGATAGTGGCTGCGTAACATCTTGAGAAGCCGAGGTTCTTCATGAGAAACTTTGTTAATTAAATATGACGATAAAACCGGGATTAAGGTGAGCGACATCAAAAGCGAACCACTGAGTGCATAAACAATGGTTTGAGCCACTGGCGAGAACAGTTTCCCTTCAAGCCCTTGCAGGGTGAGTAAAGGAATAAAAACAATGATGATGATCAAAATTCCTGAAGTAACAGGAACAGCTACTTCCCGAGTTGCCCGATAGATCAAATGCAAACGCGGTAACCGCTGATTTTTCTCTGATTGTGCCAGAAAGGTCATTACATTTTCAACCACCACCACCGCAGCATCCACTAACATACCGATAGCGATAGCTAGGCCACCCAAGCTCATCAAGTTTGCAGACATGCCGGTTGCCTTCATACAGATAAAAGTAAACAGTGCAGCCAGTGGTAACATCAAGGCAACGGTTAAAGAAGCTCTGATATCACCAAGAAACAGAATGAGCAAGATCAGCACTAATACGATGGCTTCAGCCAGTGCTATAGCCACCGTCGCAACGGCTTTGGATACTAAATCTCCTCGGTTATAAAAAGTATTAATGGTGATGCCTTGGGGTAATCCCTGGCTGATTTCTGCTATCTTTTTTTCTACGGCCTTAACTGTTTGACGAGCGTTAGCGCCTCTTAGACCAAGCACCAATCCTTCAACTGCTTCTCCTTGACCGTTTTTGGTGACTGCACCATACCGAGTCATTGAACCTATACGAATGTCTGCAATGTCGTTCACAGTAATTGGAAAGCCCTGGTGCTGATCAACGACAATGGTTTCGATATCTTGAATTGTCTTAATTCTTCCTTCAGCCCTAACAAACAAGGCTTCTTCACCGTCATTAAGGCGGCCAGCTCCATCGTTGCTATTATTGCCTTGGATCGCTACAACCAGCTGTTGCATACTGATATGTCTAGCTGACATGCGTTGATTATCTGGAATTATTTCAAAACTTCTGACATAGCCCCCTAAACTATTGACATCAGCAACTCCGGGTACCGTTCTGAGGGCTGGGCGTATTACCCAGTCTAAAAGGCTACGTCGTTCCATGATGCTTGCTGCATCACCATCAATGGTAAACATGAACATTTCGCCAAGCGGTGTGGTCATTGGAGCAATACCGCCTTCGACATTATCGGGTAAATCCCCCCAAACGCCATTCAATCTTTCGGCGATTTGTTGTCGCGCCCAATAAATATCGGTGCCCTCTTCAAAATCTACAGTAATATCAGTTAACGCGTACTTGGCAATAGAACGTAGCATGGTTTGATGAGGAATTCCGAGCAGTTCTATTTCAATCGGTGCGGTTATTCGAACTTCCACTTCTTCAGGTGTCAACCCTGGTGATTTAACGATTACTTTGACTTGTACGGGAGATACATCGGGAAAGGCATCGATGGGCAGATTATTAAACGCTGAATAACCGACTGCCGCTAACAAAATGATTAATATCATCATCAGTAAACGCTGAGTCAGCGCAAACTGAATCAAAGCGGACATTATTCCTCACCTCCTAACCCCTGCCAGGCTGCTTTGATGGCGACCGTACCTTGGATGGCGATTAACTCTTTTTCTAAAAAATCCCCTTCGATAATGACAGTTTTTTGCTCTCGACCGAGTATGTTGACTGGACGAACGCTAAACCCTTTCTTGGCAGAGACGAATACCAAGGATTCACCTGCATTTCTAACAATGGCAGATGCACTTATTTGATAAGCTGAGGACTGCAACTTTCTAATGATTTGCGCACGAACTTGCTGATAAACTCTTATCTGATTTTTAAGCGGTGGAGAATTTATTACTGCGCGAACCAAAATAGTTTGATCCTTGGGATCTACGCTTGAACCCAACAGCACAACACTAGCTCTGACCGATGTGTTTGGTATGGTAACCTGATCATTAATCCTAATAAGATGGATATGCTTTTGTGCAACACGGATTTCTATCCAAAGCTTATTTAAATTTGCAATATGGAAAACCGGCTGCAATCTCTCCACCTTTTGCCCAACTTGTACCAGCCTCTTTAAAACGACACCGTCCATCGATGACACAACATCCAGAGATCCCTTCAACTGACGGTTGTTCTTTAGGTTTTTTATATCTGTTTTGGACAATCCTGCAATTTCTAATAATTGCGTTGTTTCATTAAGTTGCGTGATCAAATTTTGATAATTCGCTTGAGTGTCCATCCAACGCCGTTTTGATACGACGCCTTCTGCGAACAAATTTTTATCTCTTTGATAATGTACCTTCGCCAACTGAAGATCGCTTGCTGATTGCAAAAAATTTCGTTGCACCGCTAACAATTCAGAACTTTTGATTGTGGCTAATATTTGACCTCGCTTAATTTGATCACCGCTTGAGACTGCTAATTGCTGAATAAAACCAGCTTGTGAAGCGCTTGCTATTTGCTCGTTCGAAGGAGGTACAATGATTTTTCCCGGTGCTTGTAATAAGGGTATTTCATTAACCTTTTGCATTTCTGCTAACTTGATACCTAATCGGGACATTTGGTCAGGTGACAGTTTTATAAACTCATCCGCCTTTAAAATGGCATGGTTACCTATCAACAATAACCAAGAAAGAAACAAAATTTTAATTTTCATGGCAGTTGGCCGATTGCTTGGTTATATAGCGCGATGTCGCGCTGTAGTATAATCGAACGTTCTTTTGCGTTTAGTACAGCCTGTTGCGTTCTTGACTGCATTTTTAAAAAATCAATCAAATCGGTTTCTCCTGCGGTAAAACTCACCTCAGACATTTTTAAATGTTGTTCAGCTATGTCTCTAAGTTGTTCCGCGATCTTTATCTCAGTTTGATCAATTTGTAAATTGTGCTCCGCCTCATGATGTGCCAACTCCAAATCTCTAACAATTTGTGCCCGTTCGGCGATTAGTTTATTTAATTCGACTTGGACGGCTGCCAGCTTGGGGGCTAGATGACCCGCTCCGCCAAATGGAATATTGACTCCTATGTTAAAACTCTCTGTGTTATTGCTGCGGGGATCCTTATCACCTCGATCACTATTCACACCAATGGTCAATTGTGTTTGTCCAGAACCTTCTAATCGAGTGGCATTTCTCTCGGATTGTTTGCGACTTATTGATGCGTCAATAAGTCGAATAGCAGGATGTAGCGGCACTATATTGGTCGGTTTATGGCGTTTTTCACGATATTCTTTTGGAACAGCATTCGATTGAGTAAGACTCATATAACGTTTTCTTGCATGCATCACTTCTGCTTCCGCCTTGGTTAACAGCGATTTTTTTTGCAACGCTTCGGTTCGCACCAACAACCAATCAGATTTAGCCAACTCTCCTAATTGGTAGAGTTTTTTAACTTTTTTTGATAATTGTTCAGTCACTTTCAGTTCTGCATGGGCTTGTTCATAGCGATTATTCATAAGAGCCAAATCCCATAAAGCTATCCTGATCAACCCAGCTACCCGTAGCTTAATAAAATCCCTCTGCATATGCGCGCTCAATTGGGCTTTATTTGCTAAAACCCGCTCAGCGTCCCGCTGACCTAAATTCCAAAGCGGTGTTTGTAGATAAGCATCGCCATAGTGAAGAGTACCGCTGGTTGCTTGTTGATAGAACAAACCGATGCTGGGAGAGCCTGCGAACCAACTTAAGCCTCTCTGAGCAATTGCTTTTGCTTCATCTTCTAACGCTTGTAACCAATAAACATCAGGATATTTTTGTAAGCTGTTATCGATCAACGCTGGCAAGCTAAGTTGAGGATCTACCACTACCGGATCTTCATGCTGAACCATTCTTAAAGACTCACCTGTTTCCTCACTTTTTGCATTCGGCAAAGTCAATACCATTAAGATTAAAAAAATATTGGTACGGTTAAAAATAAACATATCAATTTTCTCTCATAGCAAATGCTAAAAGTTTGTAGTCAAAAACATACTACCTTAGGTCTTTGTTGAAAAAAAGCGAGTTGATTAATAGAACTTTTCTATCGCGATAAAATAAACTTGAAATATTAATCCAAGCTCAGCTTGTTAAGTCTTGAAAGGTTATAGTCAGAAGTTTCATTACTCTATGTCAAAACAACAAAGACTATTGAGCCTGACTACAACACATTGAATGATATATGAGGGGGTGCTCGCGGCGGGGAAAAATAGGCGAAAGGCTCTTTTACAACGAAATATGCATAACTATAAAAGCGGTGAACCATTGGCCGCATGGCTAGGAAAAGCAATATAGTCAGAAAAAAGAAAAACAGTATATCGTCTGTTGAATCGGTTTGATAATCAGATTGTAATGCCGAGCCCATACCGATAATTTGCTCTTTCTGACAAGGAACTGTGCACATCCTTTGCATTTCGGGATGAGTATTAAACGAACTCACGAACTCCAAACCTGGAACATGAAATCCTTCAGCTACACCTATTTTTCCTAAATGTGCATGAAGAAAAGGCATAGCTAATTGAAGCGATGCCAACAACAAAATTAGTGATCGTAGTCTTCGGCCTGAGAACATAATTAAATACTAAAACAATTATTCAACATTGCCAAGTGTAACGAATTGTTTGCGCCGATGCCTAGAATTAATCTACTGTGTTCAAAACAAACCCTGGAAAAAATAATCAGCCAAAAGGATGATTGAGTATGATGGTGTCTTCTCGATCAGGGCTTGTCGAAATAATAACGACTGGAGCACCTATTAATTCTTCTATTTTTTTGATGTAAGCTTTGGCATTGTCTGGCAACCTGTCTAAATCCCTCTCACCAGCCGTTGTTTCTTGCCATCCATCAAAATACTCATATATGGGCTGGCAGGCATTATACTTTTCAGCGCCTAACGGTGCGATATCAGTTCTTTTTCCATCAACATTATAACCCGTACAAATAGCGACTTTTTTGATGCCATCGAGCACATCAAGCTTGGTGATACAAACACCACTGATACTGTTGATTTGTACGGCCTTCTTAACCGAGACAGCGTCGAACCAACCACAGCGGCGCGGCCTGCCGGTAGTAGCACCATATTCCTGACCTTTTTGCCTTAAAAACTCACCTTGGTCATCAAATAACTCGGTTGGGAATGGGCCGTTACCTACACGAGTTGAATAAGCTTTAGTGATGCCCAAAACATAATCTAAATCCAATGGACCGATACCACTACCGGTACACACGCTGCCACTGGTGGTATTGGATGAAGTTACAAAGGGATAAGTGCCGTGATCTATATCCAGCAAAGCACCTTGTGCGCCTTCGAATAAAACATTTCTTTGTTGTGATGAAAAGACCTGAATGCTTTCAGACACATCGGTAAGCATCGGTACAATTCGTTCTGCTTTAGCAAGCAATCCTTGTAACGTTGTGCTGTAATCGATAGTGTTTGCATGAAAATAGTCAGACAATAAAAAATTATGATATTTCATCAATTCTTCAAGTTTTTCCGACAATACCCCCCTATCTTTCAAGTCTGAAGCACGTATTCCTCGCCTGGCTACCTTGTCCTCATAGGCTGGCCCGATGCCTCGTCCCGTTGTTCCTATGGCCTTTTTACCCATGGATTCCTCTCGCGCCTTATCGATAGCTACGTGGGTAGGTAAAATTATAGGGCAAGCCTCACTAATTTTTAAACGATCTGTCACCGGTATTCTGGCATCTAGTAATAAATCGATTTCTTCTAACAGAGCATCGGGTGAGAGTACCACACCGTTGCCAATAAAACATTGAACATGATCGTGGAGTATCCCTGATGGAATAAGGTGCAATACTGTTTTATGGCCTTTTATTACCAGTGTATGACCGGCATTGTGTCCTCCTTGAAAGCGCACTACAGCATCGGCTTTTTCGGTTAATAAATCGACCAGCTTGCCCTTACCTTCATCACCCCATTGAGCGCCTACAATTACAACTTTTTTACTCATTTACACTCTCGTACATTGCCTATTTGTTAGGGATAATAACCCATTCATTACCATGCTTTTCCAGAATGCCCGCACAACCAGACTTGGTTGCATCCATGCTTTGAGAAGGTAACTGATTGATAACTACTTCCCCGTCTTGACGTAAGGTTTGGACTTTTTTGCGGAGCGAATCATCATCTTCATCGGGAGCAAGAATCGGTTCTCTCATTGGTTCTCTGGATGCAAATGATAATGAAGATAATACTTTTAAATCTGCACTAAAGCCTGTAGCTGGCCGTTTTCGACCAAAAATTGACCCCAAGTTATCATACCGCCCCCCTCTGGTGATCTCACGGCCCGAAGAAGGAACAAACGTAGAAAACACCAAACCGGTATGATAGTGGTAGCCTCTAAGTTCAGCTAAATCAAAGCTAACCTCTAGCGCGGGAAATAATTTACTAAGCGTTTGGCTGACATAAGTTAAATCGGATATTGCTTGCTTTACCTTGGTGTTCGTATCCGAAAATAAATCCTGTGCTTCTTTTATTATACTTTTATCACCATTGAGTTCTAATAACGATATGAACATTGCTTTCTGCCGTTGAGCAATATCAAGACTTTTGATCTTATCAATATATTCAGGTTTTGCCTTTTTCTGTAAAACCTCAAACAATTCGCTTTCCTGATGAGCATCAAGTTGGCTTTGCTTCGATAATTCTCGAAAAATACCAACATGACCGATATCGAGGTGAACGTCTAATATCCCTGTGATGGCAAGTACTTCCAGCATTAACCGGATGACTTCCAGATCGCTTTCTATGCCACTATCACCATAAAGTTCAGCACCGATTTGGATAGGACACCTCGACTTCTCTAACGGATCACCCACCGCATGAAGAACAGTTCCAAAGTAACATAACCTTGTTGGTTTATCGCGTTTCAAGGTGTGAGCATCCATGCGAGCTACCTGCGGTGTCATATCGGCTCTGATGCCCAGCAGCCGGCCGCTTAATTGATCTGTTACCTTGAAGGTCTGGCTGTCAAGATCGTGCCCAGAGCCAATCAAGAGTGAATCAAGATATTCAATTAATGGTGGGCTTACCAGATCATAACCCCAGGTAAAAAAAAGATCGATAATTCTTCTACGAACCTTTTCTAAATGCCATGCTTCATTGGGAACAAGGTCTTCAACACCCTCGGGTAATAACCAGGGGTCTGTTTTACGCATTATTTATCATTAACCTGCCGAAACTCAAGATATGTACACATAGTTGTGTACATATCTTAACAAGCAAAGGGGGAAACTTACAGATGTAAGGTATTGAAACTAATTTTGAGATTTAAAATATTTGAAAAAGTCTGAATCAGGTTCCATAACCAAAACATTGCCTTGGCCTTTGAAGGTCTCCTTATAAGCATTCATACTTCGATAAAACTTATAAAATTCTTTATTTTGACCAAAGGATTTAGCATAGATATCTGCCGATGTTGCATCACCTTGACCTTTTAGCTTTTCAGAATCCCGATAAGCATTGGCCAAAATAACCTGGGTCTGTTTGTCAGCATCAGATTGAATCCTTTCCGCGGCTTCAGCCCCCTGTGAACGAAATTCGCGTGCAACTCTTGATCTTTCTGCTTCCATTCTACTATAAACGGACGCACTGACTTCTCCTGGAAGGTCAATACGTTTCACTCTGACATCAACCACTTGAAGTCCCAATTCTTTGCCTAATGGGATTGCATTTTTGACTAAAATAGATCTGATCTTTTTGCGATCAGTATCGACCAAATCTTTGATAGTCCGACGACTGAATATGCTGCGCACGGCATCTTTAATGACTTGATCCAGCCTTAAATTAGCCTGGTCAACATCACCGCCCACCGTAGTATAAAACTTTTTGGCGTTACTAATTCGCCACTTTACAAATGTGTCAACGATCACATTTTTCTTTTCGGACGTTAGAAATCTCTCCGGACGACTATTGAGAGTTAAAATCCTAGCATCGAATTTTGTGACATTATCAACAAATGGAATTTTTAAGTGCAGGCCAGGCGAGTAATCGCTCTTGATGATTTCACCGAACCGTCTTGTTATTGCTCTTTCAGTTTCGGTCACCGTAAAGACAGATGACATTACAGTAGCAAACAAAATAGCTAAAACAACCATAATCTTGTTATTCATATTAACGTCCCCTTTCTCCACGTCCTCGCCCTGAATTTCGACGACTTGAGTTTGATATTTTTTGAGCCATTTGAGCAGGAGTAATTGGAATTTCGATATCAGAATTTCGACTGGATTGCTTTGTCGATTTGCTATTAGACTTCAGCTTGTCCAAGGGGAGGTAAATTAAATTATTACCACTCTTAAGATCAATCATCACTGTTTCTGTAGAATTCAATACCTGCTCCATTGACTCGAGATAAATACGTTCACGAGTTATTTTGGGTGCTTTACTATATTCTGTCAGTAAGCTGGTAAAACGAGAGGCTTCACCTTCGGATCTAGCAATCACAGAAGCTTTGTAGCCCTCTGCTTCTTGTAGCTTACGAGCACCAGCACCTCGAGCTTTTGGAATAACGTCATTATAATACCCTTGCGCCTCATTAATCAGACGTTGTTTATCCTCTCTGGCTTTTATCGCATCTTCGAAGGCGCTCTGCACTTCCTCTGGAGGCTGAGCATCTTGCAAGTTTACGCTTGTGATGCGTATGCCCGCTTCGTAATAGTCCATGATATCCTGGATTTCACCTTTGGTTTCGGAGACTATTTCGGTACGACCTTCAGTCAAAGCAAAGTCCATAGTATTTTGTCCAATCACACCGCGTATCGAGCTTTCAGTAATATCTTTCAAAGTAGAAGCTGGACTCAAAACATTGAATAAAAAGTGTTTGGCATCTTTAACTTGGTATTGAATCGCCAACCTGATATCAACTATGTTTTCATCTTTGGTCAACATAAGCGATTCTTTCAAAACAGAACCTAGCGCTTGTTGACTGCCACCGGAACGGTATCCTAATTCCAAGAAACGTTGTTGTTCTACATTCACATTACTAACAGTAACTATGGGGACAGGATAATGCCAATGCAAACCTGGATTTGTTGTTTCACTGTACTTACCAAATTGCAGCTCCACACCTCTATTACCTTCGTCAACGATGTAAAACCCACTCAGCAACCACATTACCAAGGCGGCTAAAGCAAAAAAGCCTAATCCCTTAAGGGTAGACGCTGAATTACCACCACCGCCACCGCCACCACCACCACCGCCAGAAAAAAGCCCGCTTAGTTTTTCCTGTATCGAACGTATCGCCTCATCAAGATCAGGGGGTTTTTTTTGGTCGTTACGCCCACTCCATGGGTCTTTTTGGTCGCCGCCAGGTTCATTCCAGGACATATAGCACTCCACTTTGTAAAAAATTATAGTTGTAGTAAGGGTTGGGATTATCCTAAAAATAACCCATTAATTCAAATAAAAGGACGATCTTTTAGTTAATTTCTTCAACTCGAACTGCCTTCAAAAGTCCGAGAAATTTCTTTTCGATCTCCACATCTATGGTCCAACCACCAGAACTATCAACCTGTTCTTCAATAATCCGTGCAAAACGATACAAACTTGATCGAACCTTGCCTTGATGAGGGCTCAAGTAACAGCATTTTCTCACTTTATCACCTGCAAACAATTCAGCAGTTGCCTGCATTAACAAATCTATCCCTTGATGATCTCTCGCTGACAACCAGACGCGGCTAGGTCTACCCAACTCATTTCTATCAATTCTGGGAGCAAAGTTATTTAGCTGATCAATTTTATTAAAAACCAATAGCTGTTTTACTTCGCCAGCATCAATATCGCTCAACACTTGGTTGACAACTGCAATATTGTTTTCTTTTTCAACCGAATTTGCATCGATCACATGTAACAGTAGATCAGCTTCGCTGGCCTCTTGCAATGTCGATTTAAAAGCGGCGACAAGCTCGTGAGGCAAATGCCTGATAAAACCAACCGTGTCCGCAATAACAACTTCACTTTTATCAGGCAAACAACAGTTTCTAACCGTCGGATCAAGGGTGGCAAATAACTGGTCTGCTACATAAGTTTCAGCGTGAGTTATTGCATTAAACAGTGTGGATTTACCTGCGTTGGTGTAACCAACTATGGACACCGTTCTCATACTCGCTTTTTTGCGCTTGCGCCTAACTTGAGCTCGTTGTTTTTCAACTTTACCCAGTCGTTTGATAATTTGTTTTAATTTGATGAACAGAAGGCGTCGGTCAGTTTCTAATTGTGTTTCGCCTGGCCCTCTTAAGCCAATGCCACCTTTTTGCCGTTCGAGATGGGTCCACCCCCTGACTAACCGAGTCGACAAATGACGTAGCTGGGCAAGTTCAACTTGTAACTTACCTTCAAAGGTTTTAGCACGTTGCGCAAAAATGTCGAGAATTAATCCATTTCGATCAACTACACGCTTGTTTAAAGCAAGCTCAAGGTTGCGTTCCTGACTGGGTGATAAAGGATGGTTAAAGATAACGATATCAGCGTTAGCTGTTTTGATCGCATTGTTAATTTCCTCAAGTTTGCCTTGGCCAATGAAGTAGCGAACATCCGGGGTTCGTCGACTGCTGGTTATGATAGCTACGGGTGAAGCGTTTGCGGTTACAACGAGGGATTGGAGTTCTTCAAGATCCAGATCAGTTGCTTGGGAAGAAAGGTGAACTAAGACTGCACGCTCACCGTATCCGGGCCTTTCAAACAAGCAACATGTCCTTAATAGTTTGCAATGGAGGTGTACTAACCATCACCGTTCATGTCACCATCCCGAGGTAATTTAACTGGTTTTCCAGGAACGATCGTCGAAATGGCGTGTTTATATACCATTTGGCTGATTGTGTTCTTTAGCATAATGACGTACTGATCAAAAGAATCAATTTTTCCTTGCAGTTTGATACCGTTGACCAAAAAAATGGATACAGGCATGTGCTCTTTGCGAAGAGTGTTAAGAAAGATATCTTGTAAATTTTGATTTTTTGACATCCAGTTTTCTCCTTATTTTTTAGTTTTCTAATTGATTATATAGTTATTTTTACGGCTAAATTAAGCTATCCATAGACATTGAAATATTTACATGAAAACTGTTAGTATTTGTCGCATGGCTTACTTGGTTTTTACAACTTTTCATTCTACCTGAGCTATATAACAAAGCAAGGCAAAAATTAGTCGCTAGATTTTTTGACCTGGCTAAGAATTTCTGATGCGAGATTATCGAATAAGTTCCTGTCATAGCTAGAAAACTTCAGATTACACGGCATTTTACGTAACCAAGTTAATTGACGCTTGGCAAGTTGCCTGGTCGCTATGATCGCTTTATTGACCATGGTCGGATAGTCGTATTGCCCAGCCAGATATTCCCATACCTGGCGGTAGCCTACAGAGCGAATTGAGGGTAACCTTGAGGATAAGTCTCCTCTTTGATAAAGATGTTCAACTTCTTTCACCAGTCCCTGATCAAGCATCTCATTAAATCGGCGAGCAATTTCGGTATGCAGGACTGCCCTGTCATCCGGCGCCACAATGATAGGAATTGGACGAAATGGCAAAGGTTGCTTCGACGCTTTATTTAACCAGGTCGTCATCGTTATACCCGAAGTAAAGAAGATCTCAAGGGCTCTTTGTATTCTTTGGGGATCGTTTGGATGGATGCGATCAGCTGATACAGGATCAATTTTTTGTAAATTCTGGTGCATTTTAGCCCAACCTATTAATTTGGCTTGTTCATCTAACTCATGCCGAATGATTGGATTCGCTTCTGGCAATGCAGCCAAACCAAAAAATAAGCTATTAAAATAAAGCATGGTACCCCCAACAAGAATGGGCAGAGAGTCTTTATGCTGTATTTCATGAACATATTTAATGGCTTGTTTACGAAATTGTCCAACCGAAAAATTTTCTTTTGGATCGATAATGTCAATCAAAAAATGAGGGATCTCTGACCGTTCTGAATGACTGGGCTTGGCAGTACCGATATCCATATCCCGATAAACCAACGACGAGTCGACGCTAATGATTTGACCTTTTAATGCCTGAGCTAATTGTAATGCTAATTTTGACTTACCCGATGCAGTGGGTCCCATTAAACAAATGGCAGGCTTTAGAGATTCCGGGCTATTGGCCACGTAAGAAAAACTTGTCTAATTCTTTTTTGGATAATTTCACCCAGGTTGGTCGACCATGATTGCACTGATTACTGCGTTCGGTACGTTCCATATCGCGTAGTAACGCATTCATCTCATCAATAGTCAGGCGACGATTTGCCCTCACTGCTGAATGACAAGCTATGGACGCCAGCATTTCATGTGCTTTTTCTTGTAATTTCTGACTTGTCCCGAATTGCTCTAAGTCCTGAAAAATATCATACATCAGCGGTTTTGCATCCAATTTTCCTAACAACGCGGGTAAAGATCTTAAAACTACTTTTGTTTCACCAACCCGATCAACTTCTAATCCCCAGCCATACAATACCTGATGTTCTTGTTCGATTATATCGGCTTGTTCAACGGTAACATCTAGCGAAATTGGTAATAATAATGGTTGAACTGTAATCTCGCCCTGGTCTAATTGTTTTTTTAATCCTTCATATAATACTCTTTCATGAGCAGCATGCGCATCGACCAAAATAATGCCTTCTTGAGTTTCAGCCAATATATATATACCGTGTAAATGAGCAATAGCGGTACCTAAAGGATGACTACCATTAACCTCTGGTTGATAGTCAGTTTTGGCCTCATCAACTGTCGACACTGACGAAATTGCTGGTTTTATCAACGACTCATAATGCTTTACATCGTTTTGAAAATGAAATGGCAAAGATGTTTGTTGACCTTGAATGGGATCGTTAACCTGGGTTGGCATCATTTCATCGATATGATGGTTCTGTTCGCTGCTTTTTTGATGATCAATAAAGGCTGCTTGATCTGTATTCGGCTTGGTTTCTGCCAGAGAATTTTCAATAGCTTTATGAATAAAACCGTGTACTAAACGGCTATCTCTAAAGCGCACTTCTAATTTTGCCGGATGGGCATTAACATCAACCAACTGCGGATCCAGGTCCAAAAATAGCACAAAGGCGGGGTGGCGCCCATGGAACAAAACATCTTGGTAAGCCTGTTTAACCGCATGATTAATCACTTTATCTTTAATCAAACGCCCATTGACGTAAAAATATTGCATATCTGCTTGATTGCGCGAAAAAGTCGGTAATCCAAGCCATCCTTTAAGATTCAACCCACTAGAAAAAAATTCCATGAACAACGCTTGCTCAATAAAAGCTTCTCCACATATTTGAGCCAAGCGTTTTTCTTGTTCTAACTGAGAAAAGGCAGCCTTATACTGAAAACACTGTCGTTGATTATGTTGTAATTCAAAAGCTATATCAAAACGACTTAATGCCATTTGTTTTATCAACTTTTCGATATGGTTATATTCCGTTTTGTCGACCTTAAGAAATTTTCGCCGGGCAGGAGTATTGTAAAATAAGTCATTAACTTCTATGGTAGACCCTACTCGATGAGGCGCCGGCTGAGGCTCTGGAAAATAATCAGTGCCATCAGCAGAAATTTGCCAGCCGTGTTCTTGACCCTCAGTTTTGGACGTTATAGTTAACTTAGAAACGGAGCTAATACTAGGCAATGCTTCGCCGCGAAACCCCATGGTGACTAACTTTTCCAGATCTTGAAGAGAAGAAATCTTACTGGTTGCATGCCTCGACAAAGCCATCGCCAGTTCCCCAGGCTCCATACCAGACCCATTATCTCTGACTTTAATTAATCTTACTCCGCCTTTTTCAATTTCGATTGTGATAGACGACGCTTGCGCATCAAAACTGTTTTCTATCAGCTCTTTAACCACGGAAGCGGGACGGTCAATCACTTCTCCAGCAGCAATTTGATTGATTAATTGAGGTGAAAGCTGCTTAATATTCATCAATAAAAAGATTGTTTTTTCAATAGTTTAATTCTTGGAAACCTGCAAAATAAATCATTTTTGTGTCACTTGGCTTTTGGTTGTAAATAAAAATGAACAATAACGCAACAATCATAATCCGATTTGCTATGATAATACTTTCATTCCTGTTCGTTTTGGTCAACGATTTTTATTCTAAATGAAATAAATATATTCGAATTGTCACCTAGGTTGTTATGTTAAAAAAACTATTACCTTTATTAATCGTGCTGGTAGGGATTGCTCTTTTTTATGGTCTTAAAGCAACCGCACCGGAACAAACTCCCATTCAAACAAAAAACAAGCTTTGGCAGGTAGAAACCATTCCAGTATTGCTAGGCAGACAGGCACCCTCCATTACCTTGAATGGCCAAGTGGAAACGTTAGAACTGATACGAGCCACGGCACCTATCAAAAGTAAAGTTGCCAGTATAAAAATTAAGGAAGGGGATTCTTTTTCTAAAGATCAATTACTAATTAGTCTCAACGAAAGGGATTTCGAACCACAGGTTTTGAGCGCACAAGCGCTGGTGGCAGAGCTCACGGCTAAAATTAGCAGTGAAAAAATCAAACATGCAGCAAATAAACAAGGGTATCAACACGAACTGGCCTTGATGAACTTAGCCGAAAAAGCGGTAACCCGGGCAAAATCCCTTACCAATAAGAAGTTAGGTTCCATGGCAGCCCTTGACAAAGCCCACATATTACATGAGCAACAGGCACTGCTGGTGAATAACCGAAAATTGCTACTCGACGATCATCCCACTCAAATTCAACAATTAAACGCTCAATTGAGCCAAGCGAACGCAACCCTTGATAAAGCTGTTTTAAATTGGGAAAGAAGTCAAATTCGGGCACCATTTGATGGGTTTGTTGGTCATATAGATGTCGCCCAAGGCGAACAGGTATCTGAGAACCAGCAACTGATCGCATTATATCCGTCAGGTAACCTTGAAGTTCGCGCTAGTATTCCCGTTACATATCATAGTGAGATTCAGCAAGCATTAGAGCAGCAAATAGATTTGAACGCCAAAACCGAAAACTCAGGTAAACCCATTGTTTTAAAATTAAATCGCCTCTCTGGAGAGGCTGATCAGCGAGGTATTGACGCACTCTTTAAAATAATTTACGGCAAAGACTACGTGAAACCAGGTAATACGCTAACCCTAAAATTAGAAAGACCCGCTTATCAAAACTCTGTCGCTGTGCCTTATTCGGCAGTATACGATAACAACAAAATTTACATCTTACATAATGACCGCCTCAAAGCTGTAGCCGTTAACAAATTAGGTGATTATGAAGATGAGCAAGGGGAAGAAAAGTTATTGGTTTCAGGTAATGAGCTAAAAAATGGCGAACGTATTATCATCACTCACCTTCCTAATGCTATAGCGGGGATGAGAGTAACGACTCATCCATGAAGCTTCCAGCGAACATAATCAATTTTTTTGTTTATCACAAGGTCGCTGCTAATCTGCTTTTAGGCATCATACTGTTATGCGGGACATACGCAACACAACATCTTAATGTCTTATATTTTCCTGACTTTAAACTTAGTCTCATCAAGGTCACTACCGATTGGCGGGGTGCGAGCGCGGATGATGTTCAAACCGGCATTACCATTCCATTGGAGCAAACGCTTAAGAACGTCGACCACTTGCGGCACATCGATGCCAAGTCATCACCCGGCCACTCTGAAATCCTGCTTGAAATAGAGGAAGAAGCAAACACACTTAACGCGCTGGATCAAATTAAACAAAAAACAGATGAATTCGATCATTTGCCCAAAGCAGCTAAAAAACCCAGCATAAACCGAATTACCCACTATGAACAAATAACCCGTTTCGTCATCTACGGAACCCAAGATATCATTGAATTAAAAAATTTAGCACGTCGTTTTGAAAAAGAATTGCTGGAAAAAGGGATCGAAAAAGTCGATATCAACGGCATTCCTGACCAGGAAATCTCAATAGAGATCCCCAGCCAAACGCTGCAACATTTAAACTTGGATTTAAACTCCGTCAGTCAGCGTATTTTAGAGTTAAGCAAGGATATTCCGGCAGGACTATATGGTAGTAGTGATTCTGTCACAGAACTTAGAGCTCTAGACCAACAGCGTGATGAAATAGGCTTTGAGAAACTACCCATTATCAGTGATCAGCAAAGTTTGATCAGACTCGGGGATATAGCTTCAGTATCAAGGCGTTTTGTAGAAAACGGCATCACGTTAACCGTGGCTGGCGCTCCAGCTATCGAGTTTACCTTGCGGCGAGCTGAAAAGGGGGATGCGTTTGCTTCAGCTCATCTATTTAAAGAATGGTTAGGGCAAGCACGCGCAACCATACCTCCTGGTATAACGATTCATGTCTACGATGAGTCTTGGAAAATCATCAAAGATCGTGTCTTGTTACTGACCAAAAATGGCATATCCGGATTACTACTCGTCTCTGTTTTTTTGTATTTTTTTTTAAATTACCGGGTTGCATGGTGGGTTGCAGCAGGCATACCAGCTGCATTTATGGCTTCTTTCTGGATTTTATACCTGGCGGGAGGCAGCATCAATATGATTAGCTTATTTGCTTTCATCATGGCATTAGGTATTGTTGTTGACGATGCCATCGTAGTCGGAGAAGACGCCTTAGTACATTTTCATCAGAGCGAAGAACCAATCTCTGCAGCTGCAGGTGGTGCTAACAGAATGCTTGGTCCGGTAATGGCTGCTTCGTTAACAACAATTGCCGCTTTTATCCCTTTAATGGCCTTGAGCGGGCCCACTGGCAAGATTCTTTTTTCAATTCCGCTCGTTATTATTGCAGCCATCATAGCTTCGTCAATCGAATGTTTCTTAATACTTCCAGCTCATTTGAAACAGGCCTTTACGAATATGCAGCGAGATTTTAGTCCGCCGTGGCAAATCCGCCTAGAAAAAGCTTTTAACCATTTTAAAAACGGCCGCTTCAAAAAAATGACTGAATTCTCCTTAAACAATCGTTTAATAGTACTTAGTTTAGTTTTTTTTTTAGTCATGTTGACGACAGGACTGATCGTAAGTCAACGTATTCAATTTCGATTTTTTGTTTCCCCTGACAATCCAATTCTTTATGTAAAAGCTGGATTAGTGCCTGGAACACCTAAGGCAACAATGGATAGTTTTTTAGAACAGATCGAATTAGCTTTATATAAAACGGATCGACAAATCCCTGATTCTCATGTTGTGAAAACAGCTATTGCCCAGCATGGCGTCATCATGACGCCAGAAGGAAGGAATGAAAGCGAATCGGAACACTTTGGATCTATGATTGTAGAACTCATTGATCCGGATAAACGATCCATATCTAATCTTGACTTTATTAATGCTTGGAAAAGCAATATCCCATTACCGCCAGGTATCGACTTTTTTTCTATCAGCACGCGTAATACTGGGATAACCGGAAGAGAATTAACCATTCGATTGACCGGATCTGACTCCCACCGCCTGAAAGATGCTGCTGCCCTGTTAGCTGTATCGATGCAATCAATTGCTGGCGTAACAGATGTCAGTGATAACATGCCTTACGGACGAAATCAACGGGTACTGGAATTATCCCCTTTGGGAAAATCGTTAGGCTTAACAGCCGACGAAGTCGGCAATCAATTAAGAAACGCCTATGATGGAAAATTAATTCAAGTCTTTCAAGACGGTTCAGATGAGGTTTCTGTCAGACTAAAGTTACCTAAAGCAGAGAGAGACAGCTTAAGCGCGATTGAAAACTTTGATATTTTATTACCCTCTGGCAACTACGCGCCTCTGATTGATGTCGGCCAATGGCGCATTCAAAGGGGCTTTGAGATTTTACGTCGATCATCAGGTTCTTTGGCAGTCGAAGTTTCAGCCGATGTTGATAATCGTGTCAATAATGCCAGTAGTATAAGCGATGCCATGGCTAAAGACATTTTGCCCAAGCTAGCTGCCCGCTATGGCATCGGTTACTCTTTTGAAGGGCCGGCCGCTGACGAAAGAAAGATGATTGCCGAAATGTCACAGGGGTTTTTTCTCGCTCTTATTCTGATGTATTTGATTCTCTGCTGGTTTTTTTCCTCTTATGGTTGGCCGCTAATTATAATGGCAACATTGCCCCTTGGCTTAATTGGCGCTCTTCTAGGACACTTTTTTTTAGGCTTAGACGTTACTATTTTATCTGTTTTTGGATTTTTCGGTCTATCAGGGATTGTTGCCAACGATGCAATCATATTGGTCAGCTTTTATCAATCAATGAGAGAACAAAAACTGTCGATAAAAGAGGCATTATCGCATTCTGTCAGTCAACGCCTTAGAGCCATATTGTTAACTTCGTTAACCACTGTTGCAGGCCTGACACCTCTTTTGTTTGAATCGTCTACACAAGCTCAATTCTTGATCCCAATGGCTGTTTCAATTGTCTTTGGACTCCTTTTTTCATCTGTACTAGTTCTGTTCTTTATACCTTCTGTACTCATTTACTATGAGGAGCTGTTCAGTGAAAAAAGGTTAACATTATCTTGAAAATGGATGGAACAGGATTATCCTGTATCGTTGCTTTTGAGACAGTGTTGAAATAAATTTATTAAATATTAACATCAGGACGTTTCATACCTATCCACTAAAGTGTCATAGTTATAGCATTAGAGAGCAAGGCATCAGAGTGATGTTTAGCAAGGATCAACTTTAAAATTGGGCATTATATTTTTGCAAATGAAGATGGAATCATCGTTTCAGAATCGAACTTGGGTTAAAATAGATTTACATTTATTACAGGAAATTAAAATCAAAGATTACTATGCAAATTATACTCGCTAATCCTCGAGGATTTTGCGCCGGCGTAGACCGGGCGATTGAAATTGTTGAACGTGCTATTGATGCTTTTGGCGCGCCCATCTATGTCAGACATGAAGTCGTTCACAATCGAACCGTAGTTGACGATTTAAGAAAAAAAGGGGCCATTTTTATTGAGGAAATCAGCGAGGTACCAAAGGGTTCTCATCTAATTTTCAGTGCCCACGGTGTCTCCAAAAAAGTACAGGAGGAGGCTCAGGAACGATCTTTGAATGTGTTTGACGCGACTTGTCCTTTAGTAACCAAAGTCCATATTGAAGTGGCACGTCATGCTAAAGCGGGCCGTGAAGCTATTCTAATCGGTCACGCTGGACATCCCGAGGTCGAAGGAACTATGGGTCAATATGAAAAACTCACCCAAAAAGGCCAAATTCATTTGGTTGAAACCCTTCAGGATATTGCCAAACTACAAGTAAACGATGAAACTAATCTGGCGTATGTAACACAAACCACCTTATCCATGGATGATACTGAAAAAATGGTGACTGCCTTACGTAATCGTTTCCCTAAAATATCGGGGCCAAAAAAGGATGACATTTGTTACGCAACACAAAACCGTCAGGATGCTGTAAAAACATTATCACCAATGGTTGATATTGTACTCGTTGTCGGTTCATACAATAGTTCTAATTCTAATCGATTACGAGAAATCGCTGAACAATTAGATAAACCCTCTTATCTTATTGATACTGCGGATGACTTAAAACAGGAATGGTTTACCAAAGACTCTGTCGTTGGCATTTCTGCTGGCGCATCTGCTCCCGAGATTTTAGTGCAACAGGTAATCTCGAAATTAAAACAATGGGGTGGTAAATCAACTGTTGAAAAACAAGGCATTGAAGAAAAAGTAGTTTTTTCTTTACCTAAAGAACTGAAACAAAGGACTACTGCCTAATAAATTAGTTTTCAACTGTTCATTCACTCGTCTTATTGACAGCCTTCAGATGCCTACCCGGTTGGTTTTTCTAACAAACCATTGCGCCAAATAGCTTCTGGGTTTGTAACAACCATTTTGGATATAAAATAGTTTGTATTCATTATTTAGAGTCGCGTAAAATAACCGTTTGGCTAATCGTGTTCCACAAAACAAGATCTGATCACCAATGGCTAGCTTCAGTTGATCATCTGGCAGAACATGAGTATCCTCGCCTGACTTGACAACGAATACGACCATCTCCAGGTTTTTTTCGCGATTTCTGGGATCTTTAATAATATCGCCTAATAATACTTCGCAACCATCTTGAACAGCCCGATAAACGGACACTGCATTTTGTTGAGTTAAACTCACCGTAACCAAATAAGGTTTATGATTGCCAACCGATTGACGGAGCCTGTCAATCAAATCTTCTAACAACATGGTTTTTTCTGGACCACCTTGTACTAAATATTTAAAAAATGGTTTAAGCAAAGGAGCTATGAGAATAAATAAAATCTTTCGTGCCGTAACAAGGGTGGGCTGCATGATTACATCTACATCAGAAGCATTAAAGGCAATCTCATTTTGATGCTTATTCTGTCTAACGATGGTAAATAATTTACGGTTAAAACCTCTCGCATTTAATAAAATACTTAGATTCTGACCATCATCATCTGTACCGGCTAAAATGCCATCGGCGCTCTCAATGCCTGCCACTTTAAGCGTCAAAGCATTGGTAGGACCGACGATATAGCTGTCTATTTTTTCATTTTCCAACGGCTCATGAGAATCGACAATTGATATTTCTATATTTTGCTTGGTTAATGCTGATTGAACTTCATGACCTAGTCTACCGTAGCCACAAATGATCCATTTCCCTGTAGGAGGAAGAAGCATATGCTCAAGCGTTGCTCCCTTCTGTTGTGATAGCCAATTATTTAATACATAAAACTGAGGAAAACTAATGGCTGCTGATAAAAATCGAGCGAACGTTTTAAAAGGATCCACAATATGCACTTCTCCGCCCATAGTTGATAGTCGTTCTTCGTACTGATCAACCTTAGAGAGCGTAATGATGACGATGCCTGGATTCAACAACCGAGCGACCGCAGATATCCTCAAATTGGTTTCTTCATCATTGGTTATGGCTACAATCGTTTTACAATTAGGGTTTCGCAGACCCGCTTCCAGTAAATGTTTAGGAATACTTGCATCAGCGCATAAGCCGGGCATAGGCACTAAATAATTTCGCAGCTGGAGCGCTTGAATACGTTCTTCGCTCGAATCGATAATAACAGCAGGCAGACCTGAATCACTTAAACCACGCGCTAAGACGCTGCCAGTATCACCAAATCCGCAAATAATAATAAATTCTCCTGGTATGCTTCTTACTTTTTTAGAGAAATCCCACTCTGCTAATGCTGCAACAAAAAAAGGATTTTGAAACAACCGTATAATGCTTCCTATCGCGTAAATCCAAGCGATGGTGCTGGTATACAAGCAGATAATAGCCCACAGTCTTTGCGCATTACTAAACGCAAATGGTATTTCACCAAACCCAGTCGTAGTTGCCGTATAGGACATAAAATAAAAGGCATGGAATATACTCATATGGCTCACATTGCCTTCTATAACTGGCCCCGGCACCATTGTCATTCCAAGTATTGATAAGGCGTAAACGATGAGAAGAGTCATCAGAGGGCGGCGCATTTCCCGCAGAACTATAAAGGTTACCCGAGTTAAATCAACAGGATCCGACATACTTGCTACTAAGAATAGATTTAAATTAGAGCCGAGACATTAATGTCTCAGAAACCAACATCACCACAGAAATCACATTGGCCAGCAATGCCCCGCCAGTTAAAGAAATGATGCTGGCCATTACTTCGGGTGTTAACCCGGTTTCGGTGACATGAACCACAATGGTCCAATATGCAGCAGCTGCGATCAATTGCAGATCTGCTACCAAACTGGTAGACAATAGCACTGCGCCAATTTGAGACCGATCACCTAATTTCAGTCCGGTTGCAATAAAGTTTACGACTAACACAGCAAACAGCTCATAAACTTTATGGTGAGCAGGATTATCAAGCTCGCCTAGAAAAAAACCAAAATTAAGCGTTAAAGCTAAAACAATAAAAAAACCAAAGATAACCTTCTCAAGATTCATGTCTCAATCCAACTAGATACACTAAATCTGTTCATTGTAACCCAAGCAGCACTCAAATAGGCTTATGTACCATTAATTACTTTCTAAGGATCACAGTTTTAGAAATGATGTTTTTATCTATCCAGAATTAAGTCCCTTGCTTACCCAGATCCAGTAGATCCCTAATTATTAGCAATTCCAAAATTGCTATCTATACTTAAATTATCTGTCATTAAGACTATTGGTTTTCGACAATTCAATTTAGTGAGTACTATCTCCATTAATTGTATGGAACGGAATAAAGGATTTTATTTTTAGGCTACCCCTATGATTTCAAATATAGAATTGACTGCTGTCAACGAAACGGGAATACTCGGCAAGATTGCTATTGCTCTTATAAAAAAGGGCTATAAGATTGTTGGCCAGTCTATATCAAATGACGATAACCAAGATTTTTGCTTGATAAAATTTGGGCTGGAAACAAACCATGAAATTGTTAAAGGTGAAATTGAACACCTAAAAACGACAATACCACAAATTGTAAAAATACACGATCAAGCAGAAAATGGCTCCGGAGCCAATGAAACCGATATCAATGTCAATGAATTGTTAAAAAACTATGGCAAACAATTAATTGGAGAATACCCCAATATCAGTCATTTACTGAAAAAGATTGATAATGAATTGGCACCCTCTATTAAGCAGGAAATGCTCACGAAATTGGGAAAGGGTTTGGGTCGCTGGCAATGCAAAAATAACTACTCGTTAGGGGGCTTATTATCTCTCGATAAAACATTGCAACGAATGGTTTGGCCATCTCTTAAAGATTTTTTGACTATTGATGCTAAAGGTACTTTTGTAGAGGTTCACGACTGCCCGCATTGTTTTAATCAAGTGGACAGCAAACCAAGTTGTTTTTTTATTGCGGGCTTTATTGAAGGCTTCTTGGATTCTTTGAACCATTTACCACTGACGTCTGTTGCCCAAATACACAGCAAAGCAATGGGTCACAAACACTGCAGTTTTGAAGTTAGAAGCGCTTCCAAATAGATTATTGTGGATTGTCGCATATAGGGTTTATTTTTTGATTATTATTGAGGTTCGTTATGATTGAAGTTGAATACAATTATTTTCTGGTGGTTTTATCTTATTCGATTGCTGTTTTTGGTTCTTTTACCGCATTACAACTCGCCATTCGAATACCTACAGCCAAAGGGTCCGCATTATGGGGATGGTTGTTTGGAGCTGCCTTAGCTCTCGGCGGAGGCGCTATTTGGGCTATGCATTTTATCGGAATGTTGGCGTACAAAATACCCATGGAAGTCGATTATGATCCTGTTATGACGATTGGATCGTTAGTACTGGCGGTAGTCGTAGCTGCAGTTGGTTTGTTTATTGTAGGCCGCGGACAATCAAGTATCATCAAGCTTCTTTTCGCTGGTGTTGCTGGCGGTTTAGGTGTTTGTGGCATGCATTACACAGGAATGGCTGCCATGCTAATGCCAGCCGATACCAGTTACGACCAAAATATCGTTGCACTTTCTGTTGTTATTGCAATCGTCGCAGCTACTGCGGCCCTGTGGTTAGCCTTTAATTTACGAGGTAATTTGCAGCGTTTCGGTAGTGCTTTCGTAATGGGTATTGCGGTTTGCGGTATGCACTATACTGCAATGACAGGCGTTACTATGACACCAAACGATGGCCCAATAATGAGCACATCTGATATTGGATCAGAAACAATGGCAATTACTATTTTTGCCGCCGCTGTTACGCTATTGGTAACTCTACTAGTAATTGCTATTTTCCAGACGAAAAGCAAAATCAACGATGAAGAGATTGTGTTCGAATAAAACCAAATTAGTTTAATATCTCCTTGCATTGATTGCTAGCCCTCGAAATACGAAAGTGAGGGCTAGCAGCCTGGCTTAAACCAGATGTTTGCCATAAGCACACACCAGCCTCCATACTTGCCTTAACTATAAAATATCAAAGAATCGCACTGGATATTGCGCTTTGTTACTTTTCCTCCGCTTTGAAACTATTCAAGCAGTCGTTTATCACTAATTCATAACTATTCTTGTATACTATAGCGCTTGATCAAACACATGCGCCAATATGCCTAACCCTGAAAATGTTCATCATCATGAAATCGACAAATTTGGCTCCCTGGCTGAACGTTGGTGGGATAAACAAGGTGAATTTAGAACTTTGCATGATATCAATCCACTCCGGCTTGAATTTATCAAAAGACATTTAAATTTACCAGAGCAAACAATGTTAGACGTTGGTTGCGGAGGCGGCATTTTAAGTGAAGCGTTAGCAGAACAAGGCGCTAACGTTACAGGGATCGACTTAAGTGAAGAACTTTTAGACATCGCTGACCTGCATAGTATTGAAACTGGCGTTTCTTTAAACTACGAAAAAATAAGTGCTGAAGCGCTCACAGAACGGCAACCAGAATCATTTGATCATGTCACATGCATGGAAATGTTAGAGCACGTTCCTGATCCCGTATCTATCGTCAAATCATGCAGTCAATTGGTCAAACCAGGAGGATTCGTATTTTTTTCAACGCTTAACAGGAAGCCTAAATCTTATCTTCTGGCGATACTGGCTGCTGAATATTTACTCAAACTGGTACCAACAGGAACACATGATTACAAAAGCTTTATCAAACCATCAGAACTGTCTAAATGGGCAAGAAATGCAAGTCTTGAAATTAGGTCAATGATTGGTATCCAATATAATCCTTTTACCCAACAATTTAGTTTAGGCCAAGATGTCGATGTGAATTATATTGCTGCATTTCAGAAACAGAAGTAATTCAATGCAACCCAATAAACCTATTCATTGTGTTTTATTTGATCTGGATGGCACATTGCTTGATACTGCGCCTGACTTAATTGCAGCACTAAACCGGTCGCTGGCCATGGAAGGACTGCCAGAAGCCACAGCGGAATCAGTAAGACCATTCATCTCATTTGGTGCCTCAGCCATGATTAGACAAAGCTTAGGATCCTTGCACGAAGAACAACTGCAAAATCGATTGCTCACAGCAATGCTCGCTGATTATCAATCAAATATAGCGTGTGAAACCAAGTTCTTTGATGGAATGGATCATACCATTGAGCAACTCGAGGCAAAAGAGTATAAATGGGGTATCGTTACTAACAAACTGAAAACTTTTACACAACCCTTGATAGAAGCTCTTGATTTAACAACCAGATTAGCTTGTTTAATTAGCGGTGATACCACCCGTCATAGTAAACCCCATCCGGCCCCTATGTTGGCTGCTTGTAAACAGGCTCAAGTGGAACCTCAACACTGTCTGTATATCGGTGATTCTGCTCATGATATGGAAGCCGGAAAAAGTGTCGGAATGCAAACATTGGCAGCCAGCTATGGCTATTTAAAACCCAACGAAGACCCTGCAGACTGGGGTGCTGATGCGCTAATTAATCAACCCCACGATATTTTATCCTGGCTCGAAACAAAAAATCCCTCGAAATGAAACCGTCATTAATCAATAAAACCATTCTTGTCACTGGTGCATGTGGGGGTCTAGGACAATCGATAGCAATAGCGCTTGCTCAGCAGGGTGCAAAGGTGGTGCTTCTGGATAAAAATATCGCCAAACTAGAGCTTCTTTATGACAAAATTGCAGCCGATACTGGGCTTGAACCTGCTCTCTACCCTTTTGACTTTTCTGGTGCAAATATCAGCCAATACCATGAACTGGCTTTAACAATACAGCAAAAATACGGTCACTTGGATGGCTTAATCCATACCGCAGCGGATCTAGGTTTTTCAGGCCCAGTAATTTCCATTGATCCTGAAAACTGGGTACAAATTATGAATATTAATTTGCACGCCCCATTTTTATTGACTCAGGTATTGTTACCCGTGTTACAAAAAACCAGCAACGCCTCTATCGTTTTTACTTCTGATTCCGCCTTTCGTGAACCTAAAGCCTATGGAAGCGCCTATTGTGTCGCCAAAATAGCACTGGAAGGGTTTGCAAAAATCCTGGCAGAGGAAATGGAATCAGCCGGCAAAATTCGTGTCAATACTTTTATTCCTGGCCCCATTAACTCTCCTATACGGCATAAGGCCTTTCCTGGAGAAGACAGCGAAACAAGGGTAGCTGTAGCATCGATAACGCCTGTCTATGTTTATTTATCGAGCGATGAAAGTATTGGGCAAAACGGATTAACCTTCGAAGCAAAAGACTTTTTAGAAACCCAACAAAATACCCAAGTAGATGACAGAAAGTGAAACCATAACTTTGACTCGTGATGTCAATATTATAACGATCCCCGATGGACTACACGATACCTTGAGCAAAGGAGAAACGGTTACTGTCCACCAATCCATGGGAAGCAATTACACAGTAATCAGCGAACGAGGCAATATGGTTCGCATTGCCGGCGCCGATGCAGATGCGCTCAATAAAGAACCACACGACTTACAAACGCTTGTGTCTGATACAGACCAGGAAGCTGTTGAAAATAATACTTGGGAAGTTTTAAAAACTGTTTATGACCCAGAAATCCCGGTGAACATTGTTGATTTAGGATTAGTCTACCACTGCAGAGTCACTGAATTAGAGCCTGATAACAATAAAGTCGAAATCATGATGACTTTAACTGCGCCTGGCTGTGGTATGGGGCCTGTTATTCAAGGCGATGTCGAAAAGTCAATTAAGGCACTCCCTGGTGTGGCAGAAGTAAACGTGGAAGTTGTACTTGACCCCCCCTGGTCTCAAGATATGATGTCGGAAGTGGCTAAAATACAATTAGGCTTAATGTGAAATTTTGTGCTCAAACGCCTTTGATTAAAAAAACTATTCTGCTTTCCTTTGGAGCTTCTGCACCAACATTCGTGGAATCCGTAACAAAAACCCCAACAACAACCTAATATGCATCCACGTTAGCAACAGGTTATCTCTGATGTAGTTAAATTGAGATACGCCACCCTCCTCAGCGCTCAAATAACGTACAGGAACAGGAATGTTTTGGACAGGTAAATTATTCCATACGAGCCTTACAACGACCTCGGGATCAAAATCAAAACGACGAGCAAAACGAGTTTGCTTCATCACCTTAATTAAAGGTTGTACGGGATAAACACGAAAACCAAAAAGGGAATCATGTATTCCAGCCCAAAGAGTCTCGAGATTAGCCCAGAAATTTGAAATTTTTCTCCCGTTGACTCTTAAAGCCGGAGCATTGTTATCGAAAACAGGTTCTCCCAGTATCAATGCGTCTGGTTGCAAAATTGAAGCTTGCATGAACGTTTCTATTGATGCAATCGGATGTTGGCCATCTGCATCCATCGCCAGAATATGGCTATAGCCTTGCTTAGCAGCAGCCTGTATACCGGTAAGAATAGCGGTTCCCTTACCCTGGTTTTTCTCGTGGCTAAAAACTGTTAACCCCGGATTCTTCTTAGCGAATGTCTCCAGCATCCTTGTGGTCCCATCTGTACTTCCATCCAGCACAACCCATACCGGCTGCCAAACGGCCAGACAGTCCGCAACAACTTTTAAAACGATAGGACCAGAATTATAGGATGGAATAAGCAAAACATGGGTTTTCGAAGGTAGAAGCATCACAACCGAGATAAATAAAAAAGACTTAAAAACTGGATAATTCTAATAAATTGCTAGTTAGTTCTCATCCATAAACTACAACCCTATGAAAAACATAGAAAAAATCACAAAAACAAGATGAATTCCCCGGCTAATTCTGGTATGCTTATAATCTAAGCAATTGATTCTAAACATAATTAAAAAAAGCCGAGGGAAAAAGATGCGCCAAAAACAACGCCTACAGACAAGTATATTCGATAATTATGTTGAACACGAGATTGGCCAAGAATTAAAAATTATTTCCATGATATTGGATGAACATAGAGAAATACTGGATTGGGTAGAAAAAGACATCTGCACGATCGATTTAAAAGATGAAAGTGGTCGAAAAGGGATGTCAGTTGAATCCATATTACGTTGCGCGATCTTAAAGCAACATCGGCAACTCAGTTATGAAGAATTATCATTTGTTTTGCTGGATTCGGTCTCGTGTCAAACATTTGCCCGGCTGAGCGATGGATTTGTCCCCAAGAAGTCGGCTTTGCAAGGGGCAATCAGCCGGATACTCGACCCGACATGGGAACGTATTAACCTGGCATTGCTCAATGATGCCAATAAAACCGGCATTGAAAAAGGCAGCATGTTGCGCATTGATAGTACCGTCACAGAAACACATATCCACGAACCAACCGACAGTAGCCTGTTATGGGATGCCGTGCGGGTGATGACGAGATTACTCAATCAAGCCAGCGAAATGGGTTTGGAATTTGACTGCCATCACCATTATCGCGCAGCAAAAAAACGTGCGCGTGCAATTATCTATACCCGTGGAAAGGATAAGAAAAAAGCCTTATACAGTGATCTTGCGTATTCTGGTGATCATGAACACCGATTCTGGCCATCGTGAACACTTCCCTTGTCCACGCATTGGATTCAGGTTATTTTTACCCTAAGTGTTCACCATCAGTCAAATTTGACTGTGTTTTTCGCATAGATTCTCCTTTTAATTTGATGCGATGTGCGTTGTGCATGAGCCGATCCAAAATAGCATCAGCCAGTGTATTGTCACCAATAGATTGATACCATTGATCCGTAGGTAATTGACTGATCATAATGGTGGATGCACTTTCGTAACGATCATCCATAATTTCCATTAAATCATTACGTTGTGCTGCTTTTAATGGCTCAAGCCCCCAATCGTCTATAATCAGACAATCCAGTTTGGCTAATGTTTGTAGAGCCTTGCTGTAAGTTCCATCTGCTTTTGCCTGAGTGAGTTCCAGCATTAACCGTGACAGTCGGTAATATTTCACGCTATAGCCTTTCATACAGGCAGTATGTCCCAACGCACAAGCAATATAGGTTTTACCGCTGCCACAAGGCCCAGTAATGAGTATGTTTTGTGATTTATTCAGCCAATCGCAATGTAACAGTGAAGCCATCATGGATTGTTTCAGTCCTCTGGGATGCTGATAATCAATGGCATTGCTGTTGGCTGCCAGTTTTAATTTAGCGGCTTTGAGTAAGCGCTGCTGTTTTCTATTTTCTCTGTCTTGATATTCACTATCCGCTAATAATTGCAGCCGTTCCTCAAAGGGTAATCCTTCATAGGTATTAGGCTGTTCTATCTGGCTAACCAATGCATTAGCCATGCCTGATAATTTCAGCTGCCTGAGTTGTGTTATGGTTTGTTCCAACATAATTAATCTCGCTTGTCATTCTATTAGTGAAAACTTTCTGGGCCACGGATGTTTTTATGGGCTTGAGGCAAGGCAGGCAGCGACTCTTTGTTTTCTGTCAGTAATTGATCTTGATTACTCCGCAAAATATCTTTGATGTGTTTAAGTTTGTATAAGTTGTTTTTGTTAGCAATCAAACACGCCTTATTTAATCGTTCAGCAGGATAACTTCGGGAGAGATTGAGTAATCCCAGGCAGACTCTATAAGCCTGCTCTGGATGTTGTCGTTGATTAAGCACCGTTTTAACCCAAAGCAAGACTTCATCGCCGATGTCTTTTGCCCAGTCCATTAATCGACCCGGTGTCCACTGATGATGCTTTTCATGTTTAACAGGCATATGCTCTGCTACGGTGGTCATGCCAGAATGATATTTTCTAGCGTGGCTGGTTATGCGTTTGTTGTGGAAGTAGAGCTCAATCACATATTCTTTGGCATGAATCGCAAGCTTTTCACCGACCAGATGATGCGGAACGGAGTAAAAATGATCGTCATAGCGAATATGATAATCAATATTGACTTTGACCGTTTTAATCTCGGTATATTGATAAGTCTGCTTAGGTAGCGGCAAGAGAGCGGGCTTATCTATGGATTCAAACCATTGTTGTCGTGAGCCTTTCAGCTGTTTAAACGGCTTATTATTCACCTCTTCTAATAGTGCTTTAATGCAGTGGTTTAATTCTTCCAAAGAGAAAAAAGTATGGTGTCGTAGTCTGGCCAGTATCCAGCGTTCTATGATTTGTACACCGACTTCAGCCTTGGCTTTATCTTTGGGTTTTAACGGTCTGGCAGGCACTAGTGCAGTACCATAATGTGCGGCAAGTTGTTGGTAAGAAGGATTGATTTCTGGATCATAACGACAGGCTTTAGTGACTGCACTTTTCAAATTATCTGGAACCACCATCGTAGGCACGCCACCGATGAAGTTAAAAGCTCTGACATGACTGTTAATCCAGTCAGGTAGTTTTTGACTCCATGTCGCTTCACAAAAGGTGTAATTGGAAGCGCCTAAAACAGCAACGAATATCTGAGCAGTTTTGATTTCTCCTGTGCTGTTACTGACAATAGGCACGGTTTGACCTGCATAATCTACAAACAGCTTTTCACCAGCCTTGTGGGTTTGACGCATGGAACGTCTTTGTTTTTTTTGCCAGTCTTGGTACAACGTGCAATATTGCGAGTAACTGTAGCAGCGATTAGGGTAGTGCTGGGTATACTCTTCCCATAGCAGCAGTTTAGTCACACCTTTACGTTTAAGTTCCTGGTATACCTCAACCCAGTTAGGCAACTGAAATTGATCGGATGGTCGGGTATCCGATTCAGGATAAAACTGACCGGCCAGTTGTTGATCATCAAGTTGCTCTATGGCTTTCCAATCCAGCCCCATTTCTTCCGCTTTACGGGTGACTTTTTGTATGGCTCCCAGACTTAATTTAAGACTGTCTCTGATCTGACGCATGCTGAGGTCAGCATGTAATCGAAGTCGTAGTACTTCGCGTAATTTTCGCATTGATATTCTCTGTGTTGGCATCACCTGTCCCAATTAAAATCAGGTAGGTTAGCAATGGACAATAATCAATGTGTGGAAAGGATTCTGATTGATCGTGAACACCGATTCTGGAAAAACAGCAAAAGTGTTCACCATCAAATCAGAATTAGCGTTCACTATGAACCAGAATAGGTGTTCACGATGCATCAGAATCAGTGTTCACGTTGAGCCAGAATATGCAGATCTTGTTCACTACACGAAAAAGACACGTCAGTACCTCAACAATGCGCAAATAGCCGGTCATGTAAAACCGCCACCCGGCTGGGAATATTGGCGCCTGGAGGTCAATCATTATCTGCCTTTGATTGATCAGGTCATCAATCAAACGACAAGACGTGTGTTTAATGGAGAGAAAGTCCCCGCATCGGAAAAAGTATTCAGTCTGTTTGAAGCACACAGCGATATTATTGTTAAAGGCAGCCGGGATATACAATATGGACACAAACTGAATTTAAGTACGGGTCGCAGTGGTATGGTACTGGATGTTGTCGTTGAAACGGGTAACCCGGCTGATTCGGAACAGTTCATCCCCATGGTGGATCGTCATATTGACCACTATGGTAAGGCGCCCAGGCAAGTCGCAGCAGACGGGGGGTATGCCAGCAAAGAAAATCTCGACACGGCTAAACAACGAAACATAAAAGATGTTGCTTTCCATAAGAAAAAAGGGTTAGCCATACTTGAGATGACGAAAAGCCCCTGGGTTTACAGAAAGCTCAGAAATTTCAGAGCTGGAATTGAAGCCGGTATCTCTTACTTGAAACGATGCTTTGGCTTGTCTCGCTGTAACTGGAAAGGTCTAGAGCATTTTAAAAACTATGTGTGGTCATCGGTGGTTACACACAATTTAGTGATAATGGCTCGATTACAAGCACCCTAGTTAAAATTAGGGTAACCACAAACAGGCTGATCAAGGGTGTAATAGTTCCTCAGGAAAGATGTGCCTAAAAAATGTAATTTTTACAAAAAGATTGAGGGTTGACCAATATGCAGCAAACCCTACCGTACAAAGCAATTCATTTTTGGCGACTGGTCTGGTGTCATTTTTTTTATAGCAAATAATTCGCTGTTTTTGGACGGAAACTAGTTATAACTGTTGTTTAAAATAATTTTCCAATTCAGCCATAAAAACACGATGATCTTGAGACGCCGAAAGATTGAACCGCTTACCCAGTGAAACCCGATAAACTAAAGGAAACTGGGGCATTTTTAACAAAGGCCAATGCTTACCAAGAAAATTACTATTGGCCTTGATAAATACCGTTTGAACGGGTCTAGCTGCTTGCTTTGCGATCAAACCCAGGCCTAATTTAAAAGGGTTCAATTGACTATCAAAACTGCGGGTTCCTTCTGGGAAAAGAAGTAATTGAGAGCCATTATCCAGCGACTGCCAGCACTGAGTAATAAAACTGAGCGGCGAATCACTTCTGATAAATCCAGCTAACCACGCACCTCCAAATAGTATTGGATTTTTTTGCAAAGAGGCTTTCATCACACAGACCACATTCGGTAATCGAGAAATAAAAAAAAGAGCGTCCATCAAACAAGGATGATTGGGAGCAATAATAACCCCTTTTTCTTTTTTTAATTGATCAAGTGCCGACAAATCAAAGCAAAATACCTTCGACAATGACAGCCCTTTTAAAAAAATTCTGAGCAAATAATGCATTGCATATCGGCCAAACATCAAAGCCAGCCTCTTCCCAACCAAAGGTCTGATTAATAGTGCCACCAAAGACAAAATGACCCCGAAAAGAATAAAATATCCTGCGCCGATTAACGTAACAAAATAGCCATATATCGCAAAGATTTTGGATTGCGTAGAAACTGTCTTGCTATTAGTGGATAATTTTCTTTCCATACCTCTGCACTGGCTACAAAATATAATTAGCAATATTTATAGGATATCTCCGATAATAAGGATTTTTGTTTAAGTTCAAGGCGAATGGTTATCGAGAACCGCAATGTATATGAAATACATGAGGATCGCAGAAAGTCATCCTACGAAGAAATCGGACAAAAAGACATTTATTTAGAGGTGCCCTAGAGTTGTTTAAAGCGAGAGCATTGTATCAGAACACCAAGAAGAAAATGAGTCAGTGACTCACTTATGAGCCTTTGGAAAAAAGTAAGGAAGTTTAGAGATCCACACATAAAATTGGCGATTAACCTGTCGGTAGAATCGCCAAAAGTGTAAAACACTAGGAGGTGTTTTCTCAATTAACTAATATATTAAAACATTGTCGCTGAACCTCAGCTTAACTGATAAAATACTTAAAGTCAATTCTAGAAATATTATATAATAAATTGTTTATTAAAATAATAAGGCATTGCTAATTTAGTATAGTTAACGTTCCATTTCTTTTATGCATTAAGAGTAATATAGACAGCTCAAGCATTCGAACACTTTTTGTGTAACATTTTGTCTTTCTTCTCATTCGCGCAAGAAAATGTCTAAAGATACTATTGTAGCCTTCAACTGTGTATGTTTCAGCTTTGGATTGAACGTGTTTTTCGCTAGGAATAAAATGTTCATAGGGCTGCCAATAATCGGTTGCTATTGTTCCATTTAATTGATCTTCAATTCCTTCCCAGAGTTTTTGTCCTGTCTGTACGCTTCGGTCGCCAACAATGAAATTGATGAATTTTTTCCCATATCTATCAACAGCAATCCATATCCATTTATAGCTTTTTTTTGACCCACATAGGTATGCATTTCATCCATCTCAGCATAAATCACTTGTTCAGGACTTTTCAATTCGGCAACTTGCTCACCAAAGGATCTAATCCAATTTAGTACCGTGACATTGCTTACGTTCAAAACCCGACCAATTGAACGAAACCCTAATCCTTCAAGATATAATTGAAGAGCCATCTTTCTTAAATAGAATGGTTTGGCTCCCGAGCCACTAGCAACAGTATATCGAAAATTACATTCTTTACATTTGTAACGCTGCTTTTGTTTTACGATACCATCTTTGATGTTTTTATTAGATTTGCATTTAGGGCATTCCATTAAATTTCTCGCTCTCTTTAGAAAGATATCAAAAATTTAATTCTAACATAAAACTATACTAAATTAGCAATGCCAATAATAATTATTTAACTCCTATTGTGTGCATTAATAATGGAAAATGAGTTATTTATGGAATGGTTTCTCAGATACAGCTTTAAGGAGTACGGAAATAACAGGAAAGTTAGCCCGATTTTTTGTCTTTCTGTGTCAATTTTTGATAATTAATGGAGATTTTTAATCCTGCAAAACGTCCTTTCATCTTCATGAGCTGCTCGGTAGCAGGATCAAAATAGAGCTCAACCACCGTCAAGGCTCTTTCCATGTTGTCTTTATTTAGCTTTGGGGAGTCAAGTAAGAAATGATACCGATCAATACGCCTATCATCATGCTGTTTGGTTTCTAAAGGCGCACCAAAGGTTTTAAGAATGTCTTCTCTAATAGGTAGTTCGGTATCAATTTTCTCTAGCGAGCTGGTGTCTGCTTTGAGCTGCCGCCGAGCCTTGTAAATTTCTGCACTACCTAAAGATCTTAGTGATATTTCCAGAAATTCAGGGGGTGCAATTTCTAAAAAAATAGGGGCTAAGACCCATGTTTCAAGTAATTCTTCATGGTTAAAAAGCATATCAAATGACAGCACCACTTCGGGCGACAATTTTCTGTTTTGTTCGTCTACTTTGTAAAATGAATAATTTGAATGTTTCCCTTGCGGAGTACTTAATAAAAAAGTGGGTGTTAATTGAGTTAAGTAATCAATATCATTTTTAAATATTTTTGGGTCATTAAAAACAAGGGAAAAACCTTTGTCATCCAAAATGTTAAAGTTCTTATCAAACTCAACCATCTGCTCCTTCGTCTGATACAAACGCCAATAGACACATCCGCTTAACAAGAAGGAAGAAAAAACCAACAAAAACAGTGGTAAGTAAGATTTAGATGATGTTCTTGTAATCATAGCGGAAGGATTCAATGCTGGTTTAATGCCTTTTATCCAAATAATCAGGTTTGTTCGGGTGCAATTTAAAAGCATCTTTTAATAACAGCCCGAGATCAACTTTATCAAATTTATATTCTTGATTACAAAATTCGCAATGCACAGAAAGTGTTTCTTGAGATTCATAGATCTCTTTTAAGGTCTGTTCGTCTAAAGCCACGAGTGTGCTTTCAATTTTTTCTGCTGAACAATGGCAACGAAAAACCACTGGCTCAGGCTCAAATAACCTGATTTTTTCTTCGTGAAACAAGCGGGTAATAATTTCTTCCGTTGACAGGTACAATAACTCGGATTTGGTCAATGTATCAGCTAACATTTCAACCCTTTCCCAATCGTCATCTGAGCGATCCTGCGCTGGTAATTGCTGTAATAATAAACCACCTGCCATTCGCTCATTTGCAAACAGCCAAAGCCTGGTTCTGAGTTGTTCAGACTTGCTAAAATAATTCTCTATCGCTTCAGATAAAGAATTTCCTACCAATGGAACCACCCCTTGGTACGGTTCAGAATGATCGGTTTTTATTGTCATGACCAACTTGCCTTCACCAAATATACTCTGCAAATTATTGGTTTTAACTTCTTCATCCCAACGAGCCAATCCTTTAATTTCTCGCAAATGAGAGGATTGGGCGACTAATATTTTGATTGCGCCGTTCCCTTGTGCCTGCATTATGAGTGAACCCTTAAATTTGAGTGTGGATGACAATAATACAACCGCACTTAAAGCATGACCAAAAACCTCTTTTATCGTATTTGGATAGGAACGATCTTCAGTGGCAGCATTCCAACTGTCTTTAAGCTTGACCACTTGCCCTCTTACGCCTAAATCTTCGAAAACAAAGCGGCTTAATGTATCTGGGTTTTTCATTACACTAAAGATAGTATCGACATAATGAAGAGATAATCTACGCTATTTTGGTACAATTGTAAGCGGAAATTTCAAACTAAATTTTCAATAATCATGAAAAAACAAGATCAGCTCCATAAAAACCGACCTAACAGACTGAGCTAGTAAAATGTCTATTACCAATAAACACTATGTAACAGGCAACCCCATCTTACCTCCTTTTTCTGATAGTTTATCTTTAGCACTCTTTGGTCTGGGATGCTTTTGGGGGGCAGAAAAAAAATTTTGGGGAATTACTAACATTTACTCAACAGCAGTTGGCTATGCAGGTGGTTTGACCCCAAATCCCACTTATGAAAAAGTCTGTTCTGGAACAACTGGACACAGTGAAGTTGTTAGAGTCGTATATGACTCTGATTCAACTACCTACCAAGATTTATTAAAAATCTTTTGGGAAAGCCATAACCCAACACAAGGAATGCGACAGGGAAACGACATAGGAACGCAGTATAGGTCAGGTATCTATGTTTACAGTACAGAGCAAAAGCAACTAGCTGAGCAAACAAGGCATTGTTATGCAACAAAATTAAGCCGGGAAAATTATCCGTCAGAAATAACGACCGAAATTATCGATGCACCCGAATTCCATTATGCTGAAGAATATCATCAGCAGTATCTCGCTAAAAATCCTTCTGGGTACTGTGGTTTGGGGGGTATTGGAATATCGTTAGATTAGAAAGGGGCAGAAATATGCTCGGCCCTGAGATATGAAAAACCTCATATTGAATTCTAGCTAACTCTCTTTTATTCCAATGAGGCAAATTGTCGCACCTGTTTAATCTTCTTACAATATCTGAATTCGACCTATATAATTAGGCCAACCTTGTCCTAGGCTTTTCTTAACAAAATCTGCAGAGATGATTTATCAAAGCTTTAAATTAACTACAACGAAGTAAATAATAATTTGGCTCGAATAGATGGTGAATGACAAAGAAAGCGAAGTAATAACTTGCGCCCAGTGTGGTTTACTGATGAAAATAAAAGCGTTTAACCTCAGCACAAAAGAAGGAATAAAATACTTTTGTTGCAGCGGTTGTCTAAATATTTATCGCATCTTAAATGATTGGATACAACATAAAGAACAATAACAACAAGTAAGAATGAACCGGCAGAACATTTATTCTTACCAAATAAATTGAAAGATAATGTTATCGTTTGGGACGCATTTGTGGAAACAATAATACGTCTCTAATGGAAGGCGCATCCACTAACAACATAACCAGGCGATCAATCCCTATACCCTCTCCAGCAGTTGGAGGCATGCCATGTTCTAAGGCAACAATATAATCCTGATCAAAATGCATGGCTTCCTCATCGCCCGCCTCTTTTTCTGCGACTTGCTGTCTAAACCTCTCCGCTTGATCTTCAGAGTCGTTTAATTCGGTAAACCCATTGGCAATTTCTCGGCCACCAACAAAAAACTCAAATCTATCGGTTACCTCTGGGTTTTGGTCGTTACGCCGAGCAAGCGGTGAAACTTCAACAGGATAAGCGGTAATGAATGTAGGATCCATCAACTTCTGCTCTACGGTTTTTTCAAAGATCTCAATCTGAATTTTACCCAAACCATAACTATTTTTTACAGGAATTTTCAAAGTGTCAGCAACTTGCAAAGCTTCTTCCCTGCTTTCTAAATTAACCGGCTTTAGTTCGGGATTAAATTTTAGGATCGACTCTACCACCGTCATACGCTGGAATGGTTTAGCAAAATCATATTGCTCACCTTGGTAAGTAACAGTAGTACCTTGTGCAACGGTAACGGCCAACCCCCTCAGCATATCCTCCGTTAAATCCATTAAGTCTTCGTACTCGGCGTACGCTTGATAAAACTCCAACATAGTAAATTCTGGATTATGCCGAGTTGATAGTCCCTCGTTACGAAAATTACGATTGATTTCATACACCCTTTCGAAACCGCCAACCACTAAACGCTTCAAATAAAGTTCTGGCGCAACGCGAAGATAAAGGCCCATATCCAATGCGTTGTGATGGGTCGTAAATGGCCTGGCGGTTGCACCACCTGGAATGGTCTGCATCATCGGCGTTTCGACTTCAAGAAACTGTCTCTCATTGAGATAATTTCGGATGAAATTGATGATCTTGCTTCGCATTATAAAAGTACGTCGGGTATCTTGATTCGTGATTAAATCCAAATATCGCTGCCTATACTTAATTTCCTGGTCAGCAACACCGTGAAACTTCTCAGGCAAGGGTCTAAGCGCCTTAGTCAACAATTTAATTTGATCAACTTTTACACTGAGTTCACCCGTCTTGGTTTTAAACAAAACCCCCTCGGCACCCAAAATATCGCCGATATCCCACTTCTTGAAATGTTCGTTATATAGTCCTTCTGGCAAAGCATCACGTGTCACATAAAGCTGAATAAAGTCAGACATATCCTGGATATGGCAAAAACTGGCCTTCCCCATGACTCGTCTAGTCATCATACGGCCGGATACTTTAACGCGACGTTGTTCTGTCTCCAATTGCTCCGTTGATTTATCAGCGTATTCAGCTCTTAGTTCACCCGCAACCACATCACGACGAAAATCGGTAGGAAACGCTATTCCTTGCTCACGATGTACAGTTAGTTTAGCCCTGCGTTGCTTAATTTGTTCTTGTTCGTCTGTTTTGGCTTCTGACATTATCTGTTAATAGTTTTATAGCCCACTTTTTAAGCTGGCTTCAATAAAGGGATCCAAATCTCCATCCAGTACTGCCTGGGTATTACCTGTCTCTACCCCCGTTCTTAAGTCCTTAATGCGAGATTGATCCAGCACATAAGAACGGATTTGACTACCCCAACCTATATCAGATTTGGTTTGTTCCAAAGCTTGTTGATCTTCACTACGTTTTAACATTTCCAGCTCATACAGTTTTGCCTTTAACTGTTTCATCGCGGTAGCTTTGTTTTTATGCTGGGAACGATCATTTTGACACTGAACAACGGTGCCTGTGGGCTGATGGGTTATCCTTACCGCAGATTCAGTTCGATTCACGTGCTGACCGCCTGCTCCACTGGCTCGGTAGACATCTATCCGTAAGTCCGCCGGATTGATTTCTATATCAATATCGTTATCAATTTCAGGCGCAACGAAGACAGCTGCAAACGAAGTATGGCGACGATTGCCTGAATCAAAAGGCGATTTCCTGACCAGGCGGTGTACACCTATTTCGGTCCTTAACCACCCGAAAGCATATTCGCCTTCAAACTGAACAGTTGCACTCTTTATTCCGGCAACGTCTCCAGGAGATTCTTCTATAAGCTCCGTTTTAAAGCCCTTATGTTCACCCCAACGTAAATACATTCTAAGCAACATCTCAGCCCAATCTTGCGCTTCTGTTCCGCCTGAGCCTGCTTGAATATCAAGAAAGGCGTTATTGGCATCGACTTCTCCTGAGAACATTCTGGTAAATTCCAGCCGTTCAACTTTCTGCTCTAAATCCTTCAGGTCGACAACGATATCATTAATGGTGTCCTCATCTTGCTCTTCTATTGCAATGCTTAGTAGCTCACTCGCATCACTCAACCCATTTTCAAGTTCGTTTATCGTAGATACAATATTTTCCAATAGACCGCGCTCTTTACCAAGCGTTTGAGCTAAATCATGGTTTTCCCATACCTTGGGGTTTTCCAGCTCTCTTAATACCTCTACTAAACGTTCAGATTTAGTGGCGTAGTCAAAGGTACCCCCTAAGATCGTCTGAGCGACTTTTTAGATCATTAATTTTAGAGGTGATCGGATTTATTTCTTGCATAGACTTAAATTTACTATCAGAGAATCGCTGGGTTAGGAAAAAAGGATTTCGGAACAAATTATATCAGGATCAGTACTCACAAAGGGTTGTTTTCAGTTAAAATGCAACACTAAAATTTGTATTGCTGTGAACAGGATGACTCATTTCAACGACACCCGACAACTGATCATCAAAATTTCAAGAATTGACATTTCTAAACACTTTGAATAAATGTTAGCATCATTTGATAGATACTTAATATACTTGGAAAATCTCCTGTCCATCGCCTGTTCTAATACCCTAATACCCTACCCATTAATCACTGCAAAGGATCTAAACATGAGTTTAAGTAAAAAATATCAATCAGTTTTTTCGCCCAACACTGCTGAAGAACGAAAAAGTAATTTTGAAGATTACTGGGAATTCACCCAAAGGCATGCCGGCGAACTTCACGAAACCGATAAAGATTTGGCGAATAAAAGGGAAAAATTGCAGTATTTCAAAGACAACCCGGTTAGATTAAAAACGCCACTAAAAAACCCTGACTCTTTTTATCGAAACTACATAAAAATGCAAGATGATCCTACGTCTCTGGACAGAAAAACGTTGATGCTAACTTGTATTTACAAGTTTGCCCGGCATGAATGGGTCGGAATAAAAGGCGCTTGGGATGCTGTTCCTGATATGGCTAATTCGTTCACAGTCGAAGACAAAATTAGTCGGGTTCACCTGGCTGAGGAATTCTGTCACGGGCGCTTATTCAACGAAATGTTATTGACTTGCGGTTTGGACAAAGTCGAATGGGTTCCCCTGAGCCCTGTGATGGAAAAAGTATATAACATCTTCCCACACCTACCCGGTTTTCTAATGGACTCACCAGCTTTTGTCACAGAACTAATGGGCGTTTCTTTTTATCGACACCTTGATAAATTATTTGATGATATACTGGCCGATGAGCCAGAAGCGCGTGACAGGATGAGAGAATTACTCAATGAAATCACTATTGATGAAGTCGCCCATGTCGGCCAAAGACGAAACTTTATTGGCCCTATCGGGATAAAGTGCTCCATCGCTATGCTAAAACCATTGTATAAGATGTTCTTTAGCGATATTCCAGAAACCAAACTACTTTTCAACATAGATCAGATGATTGAAGATGGCCTCAACTTTGACTTCAATGAAATCCCTGAGGACATGATGACTAAAAGCTGGGTACCCACGTACTGCAAAGTATCCTCGACGACCGTATAAGGGAGAAATCATCTGCCACTCATCTGAAATTAATAATGATTTCACTATGTGGACTCCACACAAACCTCATACATCTGCTTCGATAAGAAGGTGCGAATAAAGACATTTTTATATTTACTAGGGTTCGTTTAAAATAAGGATTAGGAAAAAATGACTAGGAAAGTTTTAGTAGTTGCTTCCGCCGGGGGTCATTGGCAGCAGCTGATGATGGTGCGTGAGGCATTTGATCATCATGAAGTGTTATTCATGACTACCAAGGATGGCATAGCACAACAGTCTAATGCGTCACCCTTTGTTATTGTTCCGGATTGCAATAGAAATCAACCTATTGCAGTATTACGTTCAATTTTCAGTGTAAGTAAAGTAGTCCTTCGCTTCAGACCTCAGATAATAATAACCACGGGCGCAATGCCGGGTTTTCTTGCACTGCTGTGTGGTCAACTGGTTAGATCAAAAACCGTTTGGGTCGATTCTTTTGCCAACCCGGAAGTTATGACCATGTCCGGAAGGTACTCAAAGAAAATAGCAACTCTTTGCCTGGTTCAATGGGAAGATTTGGCGAAGCGTGAAAGTGTCGAATATGCCGGGAGAGTGATTTGATTTTGGTCACAGTGGGGACACAGCTTCCCTTTCCGCGGCTAATATCAGCAATGGACCGGATCGCAGCCACACTTAACGAGAAGGTCATCGCTCAGACTGGCGTTCAAACTGAGAAATGGGTTCATTTAGAAAAGGTTGAAGAGCTTACCCCGGAAAATTTTGAAAAGCATATGTCAGATGCGCGTTTGGTTGTTTCCCATGTAGGCGCCGGCACAATTCTAACAGCTCAGAGATTACAGAAACCGCTGGTAGTTTTCCCACGTCGGGCTGAACTATCAGAACATCGTAACGACCACCAGATTGATAGTGCACACAGACTAGATAATATCGAAGGGGTTTATGTCGCCTGGACTGAAACCCAATTAGAACAATATGTTCGACGTAACGACTTGGTTCCGACTGGCAGCAGTGACAGCCTGGCAAGAGTTCAGTTAGTTGACCGCTTGAAACTTTTTATTGACGGGTAATCGCGAGATGTTTTCAAACGAGTTTCCAGGCAGTCTGCAAAATCAGTACTTTCATGCACCACAATCTTCTTAGCAAACCTATTATTGATAGCTCGAGCACCGGTTTGAGTAAGCGTCTTGAGTGTGACGGTATCCCGAAAAAAACCTGACAAACGTGTTTTAGCGTTCAAAAGACCGATATCGACAAGCCTTTTATGTATGCTGGCAGCTATGGCTTGATCCGAACCAATAGCGTGCTTAATCTGTACACAAATAAGGCTATTACCTTCACCAGGCAGTGGCCGGGCAAACAAACCCACGTTTCGAACTCTTTTTAACGTCCTGTCACCGATAATTTCGATGTAACCCTTGAATGTTATAGCGGATTCAGACAGCAGTAAAACAAAGCTATGATTTTGACTGCTTTTTATATATCCCAGCAAGTCAGGCATATCATCTATTGCCGCATGAGCCCGCGAAAACATCACGACCTTATCAGCTGCAATTTCCCCTCGGTCTGTGTTTATAAGAAGACCATCGACTCTCGATGACAATAGGGTAACATTTGTCCCAAAGATAAATTTTGCATCATGACTCTGAAGTTGCTTCTCTAAGGTTTGAAGAAGTAGCGAAAAACCACCATCTGGATAGAGGAACGGGGAATTAAACTGAGAAACCGCACGACGGGCGCTTACAAAAGATCGCCTGGATGCACCGAAGCGGCCATGAAGCATGGCTTTCCCAGTTACGAGACTGTGCAGCAGCACTCGCGTAAAAGCGATAGAAAGATGTCGGCCATTGACTAGTCCAAAATCAACCTGCCTTCCTTGATCCGAAATCCTGGAGCCTAGAATATCTCGCATCCATCTATTAACGTGGTATCGGTTTTCAATGAGATGTACACCAACTTCAACATTGTCATACCCGAGGCATGACAATGACTTCCAAGAGCCGCCGATTATCTCTCCAGAATCGATAAATGTTACCTGTCTTCCGTGTTGAGCAAGATGCAGTCCTTCGATCAGAGCAAGAGGGCCAGTACCAATGACGATTACATCTGCAACAGTTGAACATGGATTCATTCAAAAAAGTGAGTGACTGCCGATACTATACGATTGACTTCTTCATTCGTCAGATAGGCATGGATAGGTAACGATAGAGTGGTTTCAGCAATCTGACGCGCGGACGGAAAATCTTGGTTCGCAGAAGACATAAACATGGGTTCATCCGGCAGGATTCTTCCATAATGGGACCGCGTTGGAATACCTGTTTCGGCAAGATATTGTGAAAGGCCGTCCCTTTGTTCTGTCAAAATGGTGTATTTATGGCGAACATTGTTGACGCTTTCTGGGCTGTGCGTCAACGTTACCGGTAAAGCTTCAAATGACTTGTCAAAGACCGTCGCTATCCTTTGTCGTTCAACTGTCCATGCTACGTTTCTATCGAGCTTTAGATTAAGAATTGCCGCCACTAATGTAGACATCTGTGAGTTGAAGCCTAGACTTGCAAACCCCTTTGAGGTCTTACCATGATAGCGTAGAGCTTTAATGCGCGCACCCAGATCATCATCTACCATGACTAAACCGCCGGAACCGGGTGCGCCAATCACCTTTGTCGGATCGAAACTGAACACAGAAGCATTACCCAAGCTTCCAGCGGGGCGTCCTGCATAGGATGCACCAAAAGCCTGGGCCGCATCCTCGACAATCAACAGTTCGTGCGCTGTTGCAAAATCAAGAAGCTTAATTGGGTCAAGCATGTTCCCGTAAAGATGTACCGCTAAGATCGCCTTGGTGTTTGAGGTTATTTGTGTTTCTGCCACGGTAAGATCAATCTGACCGGTTGCATCAACATCTACAAAAATCGGTTTTGCACCAGAACGAATAATGCAAGAAGCGGAAGCTATAAAAGACAAAGCAGGAACAAGTACTGAGTCACCGGGACCAATGCCGAGCGCTCGCAATGCAAAAAACAGCCCGTCAGTAGCTGAACCTACAGCAATCGATTGATCTCTATCGACCATATCAGCGACACGTTGCTCAAGCCGCGCAATGTCCACACCCTGAAGAGATTGCCCACTGATTAGAACCCTCATTGCCTCGGACTGCAATTCCTCCGCCATATCCATATGAGCTCGGGCACTGCCAAAAAAAGGAATATCTTTGATTGTGTTTATGCTATCTCGTTCCGTCATTATGCCATCTCTGCATGAAAATTGAGATACTGAGAAAGGTAGTTCAGGTAAACAGGGATGGCATTTTCCAGGGACCATTTTGGCTGATAACCGAGTAGATCCTCAGCTTTTTGAATGCACAAACTACCACGCCTAGAACGATCCTTGTCATTGGACTTCTGAACCGTAACCGTCAAATCAGGAACGTGGCTTCGAATTATTTCTACAAGTTCATGAAGGGTGCGGGCTTTGCCAAAAGTAATATTAAAGGTTTGGTTAGCCGCCGCCCGATGAGTTGCAGCGAGAACCAAGCCATTGGCGATATCCTCAACATAGGTAAAGTCATAAAGGTTATCCTTGCTATCAAACACAGTGAGAGGAAGGTTACTGAGAGCATTCGTACAAAATTTCTGAACAACACGCTGATGTACTTCTGTTGAACCAAAAACTGCAGAGGGCCGGATGATAGTCCACTCAGTCTCTGTTTGGCACAAATAAGACTGTAATAGAATTTCTCCAGCAAGTTTTAGCCCACCATAAATGTTGCAAGGTGATTGCGGTCCATCTTCTGGCATTGGGTCAGATGAGAAATCTCCATAAACCATAGATGAAGAAACGTATACAAAACGAGTAACACAGCTCGAATTCCTAGTTACTTCCAAAAGATTAAGCAACCCCTCCGACAAAGAACACCGAGCTTCTTCGATGTGCTTAGTTGCGATGGATACCAGCGGCATTGATGCAAGATGGATAATGACAGCGGGCCCAAAATCTTCCACCAATCGATTGACGAGGGACTTTTCGGTCAGGTTGCAACGTTCAATGCGCGCACCACTCAAGAGATGGTCAAAGCGATAAGACAGTACTGAGTTATACATTGTTGGTAGCTTCGGCTCATAGCTGAATTGAAAGGAATCCAATACCAAAACATCGTGCCCTAATTTTAAGAGCTTTGCTGTCAATTCAGAGCCAATCAGCCCTGCCCCTCCTGTCACAATAAATTTCATCTTGACCTCTATGTCCACAAACTCCAATAAAGATTAACCACACAAGCAAACCCGTTCAACTACTCTTGAGTGACTCTATCGAGAATTTGTTTTTGACCCTAGCTAATTTTAAGTTCACCAGTCTAACATATAAAGCTTAACTTTCTAGACTGTATAGTTTTACCCTATTAAGTAAGGTTACTTTACCATCCCCGGTTTGACTCAAACAAATAAAAACCATCGTTGTCAAACCAGCTTCCGCAGCAATCAGGATGGACGCCCAATTTGATTGGGCGGCAACCGTTGTGAACATTTCCTATACTTGCGCCTTTTTTGATAGAAAGAGAATCGTGCGATCGGCTTTTTGCTCGTTATCTCCAAACTGCACTTGGAATGGGTGTAAAATATCACGTAGAATAAACATGGAACAGAGACTATTTTATCTGCATTATCAAAGTGTTAACAGCGTTTATCACGCCAGAAGCGACGCCCTCATTCATCTTTTATATGGTTGTTTTCAAGGGAAATAATACGAGTTTACCAACGCAATTAGTATACAAAATGAAATTCATGTTACTCGCCAACTTTAGCCCTACGAAAAAAATAGGCCCGGAAGTTCTTAAAAAACGTTGAAATTTCAGATTTTATTGTTCTCTTTGAAAAAAGGGGGTAGCACATATCAAATGCTAAAGGTTTCTATGATTGTATTCAAAAATTTTAATTTATTTGTCTTTTTATCGATTTTCATGTTTTATCAACCTATTACTCTTGCCGCCGCCCCCTGTTACAGCAACGAGTGTCGTGTACCAAAGCCCAAATTGATAGCCATTGGGGAGCGTCATATTTGTGCTATTGATAATAGTGGTGTCCTTTGCCTCGGTTCAAACGATAATGGTCAAACTGATGTTCCCACTGATTTGGTTAACCCTATTCAGGTTAGTGCGGGAGGATTTAACACCTGTGCGTTAGATGAGAATGGGGTTCACTGCTGGGGAAATACTCCAAAAAAATACCAACCACCCTCTCATTTTATTAACCCCATTCAGGTCGAAATGGGCCAAAACTTTACCTGTGTATTAGATAACAATGGTGTGCAATGTTGGGGAACAAACAGCTATGGCCAAACTGATATTCCAATTGGATTGCATAACCCAATCCAGATTAGCGCGGGAGAAGATCACATCTGTGCACTGGGAGATTCAAAGGTCATTTGCTGGGGATCTAATAAATTTGGCCAGATTGATGTTCCGACTGATTTGATCAATCCAACTCAGGTGAGTGCAGGAAGAGATCATTCTTGTGCCATTGATAACACAGGGGTAAGGTGCTGGGGAGGAAGTCCTATAGTGACGTATAAGAACGCTTTTAATAATAAACCAGTCTGGAAGCGTTTCCCCCCAAAGAAAGTTATGCCACCAACCGACTTGAAAAACCCCATTCAAATTAGTGCAGGAAACACTCAAACTTGCGCACTGGATGATTCAGGGGTTCGTTGTTGGGGTAAATATAAACCGGATAATGATTATGGTATGGGACCTTATACTGCTAGCGACTGGGTTCCCAAAAATCTTAGCAACCCAACGTATGTCAGTACTTCAACAGGAGGTAGTTTTATTGGGGGTACTTATAGCTGTGCGCTCGATGATAATGGGGTGCAGTGTTGGGGCAATGATTCTTATAAATATAGCTTGGATTCTATCACTGATTTGCAAAACCCATCCCAGGTTATTGCGGGGGGAGATCGAAGCTGTGTAATTGACGATGCCCGAGTCCACTGCTGGGGGGCAAATGACCAAACCCCGGTGCCCTCTGACTTAAGGAAATCAACACAACTTGGCATGGGAGAAAGGGAATCCTGTGTGCTGAAAAATCGTGAAATACATTGTTGGTGGAGTCCGGGTACCGGCGAAAGCTATACCCCTTCAGCATTGCAAAAAACCAGACTTAAAGTTGGACATACTTGTGCTAAATATAGTCATGGGATGCTAAACCCCTCCTGCGGGGCAGAAAACAATAAGAATCACCCATCTCAAAAAATTACATCGGTAAACTTGACGAACCCGATTCAAATAAGTATCGGCGGAAAGCACGGCTGTGCTTTAGATACCGAAAAAATACATTGTTGGGGAGACAATGAATATGGTCAAACGGATGTGCCTACTGACTTAAAAAATCCTACGCAAATTAGCCTCGGGGATTATCGAAGCTGTGCACTGGATTCGGGCAAAGTACGTTGCTGGGGACGCGATAGTCACCGGCATAATAGTCCAAAGAATATACAAAACCCGACACTACTGAATATAGGCACATTTTACAGCTGTGTACTGGATGATAATGGCGTTCAATGCTGGGGAGGCGATTCTTCGCTCCCAGCAAGCCGTAATGTCCCAAATGATTTAATCAATCCGACACAAATTGAAGTTGGAACTACCCATATCTGTGTATTGGATGATGAGGGTGTAAAGTGTTGGGGAAAAAACGATGATGGCCAGACTGAAGTACCTTCTGAGCTCCTAAACCCAACCCAAATCAGCGCCGGAAGTAATCATACCTGTGCATTAGATGATCATGGCGTTAAATGTTGGGGAAAAAATAATGCTGGTCAAACCAATATTCCCAGAAAACTTAATTTGCCCTGGGTTAATAATTTTAATCCAAAAAACAAATTCACTCCCAAGTGTTTATTTTCATTGAATGAGACAGCAACACCTCCATTTTGCCTGGTATACGCGCCTCAATGGTGGAAATGGTAACAAAACCAGTGTATTTTTTTGAACCTTAAAAAATAATTAGCGCTACTTTACTAGTAATGTTGGTCTTACCGAGAAAAATACCAGCGTTATAATATAAGCGAAAAAAAATATTACAAGACCCGTTGAATTGATGGCAGACGATAGTCTGCCTCCCATACCAAAGAAACTGGTTAATACTGTTGGGTAGCTGATTAATAAAGTAGTTATAAAGCAAGGTATCATCCAATTTTTCGGCATAGACCGATTATTGGGTTGTGTTAATTTTAACCAAGAGAACTTAACAGTATTGGATAAAAACTGAATTAACAGGGTTAAAGGATAGGCGAAAGATGTAATCAATAAACTGGCCGCCATGTCTGATAATCGCATGAGAAAAATAGTTTTAAATACGATAAATAGAAAAAGGGACGTTGCTAAAAAAGATATCAGCCACGGTTCCGTAGAATATTGGCTGATAGATTCTTTGGGTCTGTGTCGAAATTGATATATAGCGGGACCGAGAATAAATGCCAAACAGACAACGATCAATCCCATCACCTTCATTGACATCATACAAAGGATACCGGCTGCCACGAATGTTAGAACTATTGTACTAATTGAAATGAATAAACAATAGGTAACAAATACTTTGCGTATTTCAAAACACTTGTTACTTAACATAGGGGTAGTTAAAAGTAACACAAGGCATGTTAAAGCAAGATTTGCCCGTGCGCTAATTGTATCCCCATAGCCAATTCGTCCCCAACACTCGAAGGCATTAACTGGTGAGGTAAATGTTAATATTGTTAGGAAAAATAGTTTTTGCTTTGTCATCTGAAAAAGTGGCCTTTGAGTCATTAGCAATTAGAAAGAAATTCAGTATTATACCAATGCAAAAAGAGCTTCAAACAGATCTCATGCATCTAAAAGCATTTAGAAAAAGAGAGCGTCTTACAAACAAAACGGGCTATATATCGCAAGGTATTATTCCGCAATTCAATGTAAGCCGGTTCACCTGCTTCTTAACGACAGTATGATGCTGCTCTCACTGGGGATAACCATTTGATACGCCACCACACAGAACAAGTGGATTGGCGATAAATAGGAGGGACACGACCCCAAAGCACCTGACAGGTGGTTTCACTTCAATCACCGCAGGCAAAGGCAACAATTTCACGAGTCTCTCAACGCAATGCGATCCACACCCAAATTTTGGCTGCTTTACTATAGACGAACGACCACAATTCATCTAACTCGAAAACCGGTGTGTGCTCAAGATCAACGGACGCACTATGTGGTAATAACAATATCATCGCACACGCGTTTGGCTCTGCCATCCGGAACCGTCCCCTTTTTTCTGGGAGAAAAAGACAAGCGCGGCAAACTGATTCGGCTCCTAGCCCCGAGAGTTTAATATGGCAGATAAAATCGTAAAAAACACCAAGATAGCTGGATTTCAGCGAAATTTTTCACATTATTAGTGAGCTTTTTTGATAGTTATTCCTTACAAGTCTCTGGAAAATGCCAATTGAAGACCCCTTCATTTATTCGGCATTGCTAATTTAGTATAGTTTTATGTTAGAATTAAATTTTTGATATCTTTCTAAAGAGAGCGAGAAATTTAATGGAATGCCCTAAATGCAAATCTAATAAAAACATCAAAGATGGTATCGTAAAACAAAAGCAGCGTTACAAATGTAAAGAATGTAATTTTCGATATACTGTTGCTAGTGGCTCGGGAGCCAAACCATTCTATTTAAGAAAGATGGCTCTTCAATTATATCTTGAAGGATTAGGGTTTCGTTCAATTGGTCGGGTTTTGAACGTAAGCAATGTCACGGTACTAAATTGGATTAGATCCTTTGGTGAGCAAGTTGCCGAATTGAAAAGTCCTGAACAAGTGATTTATGCTGAGATGGATGAAATGCATACCTATGTGGGTCAAAAAAAAGCTATAAATGGATATGGATTGCTGTTGATAGATATGGGAAAAAATTCATCAATTTCATTGTTGGCGACCGAAGCGTACAGACAGGACAAAAACTCTGGGAAGGAATTGAAGATCAATTAAATGGAACAATAGCAACCGATTATTGGCAGCCCTATGAACATTTTATTCCTAGCGAAAAACACGTTCAATCCAAAGCTGAAACATACACAGTTGAAGGCTACAATAGTATCTTTAGACATTTTCTTGCACGAATGAGAAGAAAGACAAAATGTTACACAAAAAGTGTTCGAATGCTTGAGCTGTCTATATTACTCTTAATGCATAAAAGAAATGGAACGTTAACTATACTAAATTAGCAATGCCATTTATTCTAACTTAGAAAACTACGTCCTATGGGCGTGGTCAGATCAAAAGGCTGTGCCGTTGAAATGACTCAATGTTACAACCTCATCTTGAGTTGAGCCACCAATTCAAGAAAGAGGAAATAACAATGAGTCGATTTGAAAAGTTAGCACATGTCATTTGGCATTGTGTCTCGCGTCAATTATCTTGTCCCATCTGACGACAATTATGATGCCCGGATGAATGGGTATAGACTATAAGTCACGCTCCTGTGTCATTCTCGCTAACTCTTTCTTCAGGCGTTTATTTTCATCATAAATATGTTCATCCGTTCTTGCTACAGCCGTTTTCGGTTTTGAATATTTATTGATCCAAGTATGAATTGTATTAGGATTTACACCCAAATCTCGGGCTGTTTGAGCGATAGGTTGATCAGATTCAAGAGCTAACTTGATAGATGTTCTCTAAATTCTGATGGTTAGGTATTTGGTTTTTTTAGTTAATCATTCATTTTTAGACACATTTTTCCTTTTCAGGTTTTTTATATTGTGTGTCCGGTTTAGTGTAGCCACATCAAATTAAAAGGGTGTTGATTTTTAAGACAGTATCTAGTTCGTTATGCCATGATGCCTTTTGACTCCATAAAGTCGTCGGGAACATTTGCCGTTTTCCACCCTGTTATCGCAAAGTAATACAGTGGCTCTCCCTCAATTGATAATCTATGTCGATAGCGTTCTATGTAATAAACATCAAGATATTTGGAAAATATTAATTCCCTAATCATTTTTGAGAATCCTGATTCATCGCTTATATCAAAGAAGGTATCCTTGATATTAAAAGCCACCCATGCGTTGCTTTTAATTATATTAAACGCTTCCAAAAATGCTTTCGTTGGAATATCATTGAAACCAAGTGCGGCAACTGTTACCATGCAATCACATTGCCACGATGCGATTTCTTCCTTTTTGTCTTTCTCTAAAGCTGTAAAATCCTCAACATAATATGCATCATATACCCCAGGTCTATCTCGAATCGCTGCATCGTAAGCCTCGGAAATTATATCTACGCCTATTAAGCGAGAAACACCATGCTTCTTTAATTCCTCTCCCATCATTCCATTGCCTGCTCCTAAATCCAATATCCTAAGTTCAGAAAAATTATTTTGATATTGTTTTACGGCGGATTCAAGTATTGATGCTACTTTACTAGGCGATGTGCATTTTAGACGGTCATAAAATATTTGTTCATACAGGCCTGGCAGTTGATATATTTCATCGTAGTCGTGGAACCTTATTTTCCTCTTACCACCTGATTCTTGAAGGTAGAAATAGCTTTCGTCTTGATTAATGTTGGTTAATTCGTCCTTTGGAAATTGTATTCTATGCCGCTTTGTCATTATTTCCTCAATTGAAATTTATTAGCCTAACGTCGGCTTCATCGGTTGCCGTAAGGGCGCGAATTTTGCGATAGCAAAAGTTCGTGACGCTTACGGCAGTCCGCTGGAAGCTATTGTTATGTTTTTTTACAACGATACAATAACATAAAGTATTTCAGCTCTCTCAATCTTTCTGCATTGGAAGGAAATAAAATTGCAATCAGGTTTAAAAATAGAATTACCATTACCATACTAAATACAATAAGAATAAGTAATAATGCCTTAATATCCAATTGTTTCCAAAGAGCAGCAAATATTCCAGCTAAGATGCCAAAAGAAAATGAAGTTGCCTTTCTTATTCCTGTTGGACCAGAAGATTCTATTTCAATTTTCCAATCAATTAGATCAAAACAATCACTAATATTAGCATTCGTTATGCCTTGTTCATTTAGTTGTTTTTTAAAAAGTAAATACCTTGAAAATTGATTTTTGTCATTACTTAAAACCTAAATCCTGCAAGCACTACCTATAGCGCAGTAAAAATGATCAATGGGTTGAAGCCTATTTCATTCCATTAATCAGTCACTATTTTCATGAGTCAGCACCTCCAGCCGATAAAGGGTGCTGAAAACTGGATCAGGTGAGCGACACCATTACGCTTATATTCCGCATCATAGCGTTCCGGACTTCCCGCCTTGGCGGGTATAACGGCTCTCGAACTTTTTTAATGCATTGTAAGCTGCTCTCATCCATACAAACCACCGGGAAATTGGCATCAATTGGCTGTTTATAAACAGCCAATACATTCTCCATAGGACAGACAAATGCTGTGTTCTGCTTCAGTATAGAGAGTATCGTTAAGATCCATTCCTTTTAAAAACTAAGGACTAACCAAAACTGATCAACTGGCTGTCTATGGGGAAATATTCCTTTGCTTTCAACGTTTCAACATGAAACATGGCGGATTTTATATTAGCAAGCTCGGCCTCGTCAACAACTATAAACCCCTCAATATAAAGTCTATATATAGAGTGGTTTAGAAGTTGCTTATATTTATTTCGATTACTTCAACTGACCAAAGCTTTTTTTGACATAATTGATGAGAAATATAAAACCTATGAATTTCTTTAAGGAAAAATTAATCACGCTAGGGAAAACAGCTCTTTTTTCATGTGTGCTTGTTAGTTCCCGGTCCATCGCGGAATGGGATGCTAAGTTGGATACCAGCGCTTATTATACCGATGACGTTGGGTTGTTTTCGGTAACACGTCGATTATCACTAAAAGAAGACCCGACTCAGCCGGTGGTGGATAGTCCCAATCAAGGCAGCGATTTTATCTATGAGCCCAGCGCGGAAGTCACTTGGTCTGGCGAAAATGGACTAGGCGAGATGGAGTTATCACTGGATGCTGGCGGCTATGTTTTTATCGACCAGTCTTCTTTTACCCATGGCTTTTATGAAATTAAAGCGAGTCAGCACTTGGGACCCGAAACCAAAGTTAGCTTTTACTATAATTTAGTGCCCGATCTCTTTCTCGGTAACAATGAATTAGTCGCAGAAAAAATGCACGGAGTTGAATTGGAGGAACGCTTGACCAGTCATATTTGGGCCGTACATATCGACCAGGATCTGAGTGAGACCATACAAGCCAGATGGCTAACGCGTTTTGGTTTTCGTGATTACGATGAGCCTTTTCGGCATCGGGATACCATATTTTGGACTGTAGGCCCGCATCTTGAGTGGGCGCTAACACCCGATATCGAATTATTGTTAGGCTACCATTATGAGCAAGGCAGCTCTGATCACAGAAAAAATATTACTTTTGAAGATGACATCTCCTACGTAAACCACTATGCGTCTGCTGAGTTAGAAATTCAGGTCATGCCCAAATTGCAATTACTACTGGTCATTGATTACGAACACAATGACTTTAAAAGTCTTTATACCAATGACCTTCACCGGGGGGCAACCGAAAACCTTTACCAAGGGGAAATTGAGTTATTATACGATCTAGACGAACACACAGCCATCAAATTAGGCTGGGAATACGGTGAAAGAAAGTTTAGCTTCGAAGAAGACAGTGTTAGTAATCAAAACGTTTGGTTAGGCATTGAGCATCACTTCTAATGCCTCTTTGGTTGTCTACTATTCGTTGAAAGACCTTAGTTTGTTAGTTTTCGATTATCCGTTAATTTGAAAACATTTTGTAGTTCATATTTGTTTCATGCGTTTCATACTACAACTAATTATGAAACATAGTTATTAAAAACGACCTAAATAGCTTTTAAAAACATCAATGTTTTATGCTTATTATCAATAAGTTATAATAACTTTTAAAGAAATGGTACAGTCATTGCTAAAATAGACATTGAAGATCTGAAAATTATTTCATATCTTTCATTTTTTTTGCAATACGAGGACTACCATGAATAAAAATTTACTAATAAGCACTGTATGCTTAGCATTGATGTCCGGTTGTGCCAATTCCGAAAAAAAATCACCGCTCGCCAAAGTGATGCCCACCGAATCAAAGCTTTATAACGAGACCCTAAACCCCAGACAAAAAGAATATCCTAACCACTTAGGGTTCAATGATCTCCATATTCAAGCCATAAGACATATAAAACCCGATACCCATTCGGTTGATGATCCCAAATTACAGGTAATCGTCCACCATCATTGCAAAGCTTATGAAGATGAGACTTTTCTTTGTTTGATGTTTCACTCCGGCATGAAAGACCAAGATAAGCCGATCGGTTTTGAATACATTATTACTACTGCTCAATACAAAACGTTACCTAAAGAAGAAAAAAAATATTGGCATTATCACCGCGTTGAAGTACCTAGAGCGCATGCAACTTTTCCTGACATGACTGCTGAAGAAGCGGCTAAAGTCTTACCAGCTGTTAACGAAACCTACGGCAAAGTAGTTTATTTTCAAAATGTCGATGATAAGTTTCCCATTGGCGAACCTTACGTCATGATCGTTCAGGATATGCCAGAGCAGGATTAGTATTATTTAGAAAATTAAAGTCAACAAGGCGTTGTTAAACGCCCTGTTGGCTGTATGGGAGCCATCAATGATTCACATCATCTACTTCCTGACCGGACTGTTTTTTACCATATCGGCCGTGGCCGACAGTCCCCTCGGCTTACCTCCTTTAACCATTCCACCTTCCAATCAGTTAACTGCAGAAAAAATAGCCTTAGGGTTAAGATTATTCCAGGATCAACGATTCAGCGGTGATGGAACGATCAGTTGCGCTACCTGCCATAAGGCTGAGAAAGCCTTTACCGATGGCCTGCCGGTAGCTTCTGGTATTGCCGGACAAACAGGTACACGTAACGCACCAACACTTCTCAATGCTGCGTTTTATCAAACTTTTTTTTTAGACGGCAGACGCAGTAGCCTTGAACAACAAGCGCTTGATCCCTTCACCAATCCGATTGAACACGGATTAACCACCCACCAAAAGATTATTGAGGTTATTCGCAACGACAGCGACTATCCGCAACAATTCAACCTCGTTTATAAAGTTGAAATTGATGACATAACGATTGATCACGTTGGTAGTAGTATTGCCGCTTACGAACGAACTTTGGTGTCAGGTAATTCAGCTTATGATCGGTATTTATTCGGGCGGGACAAAAAAGCCTTGTCGAAGAGTGCCGCGAGAGGTTTGAAAATCTTTAGACGCAAAGGTAATTGCGCCAATTGTCACGAAATTTCCTGGGATCATGCTCTGTTCACCGATAATAATTTTTACAATATCGGTATCGGTATGCAACACCTGAAACCAGTTTTGGACACCATTATAAGCAAAGTAAAACAGGGCCAGGCTATCGATAAGAGCAGCCTTACTGAACAACAACACTCGGAACTCGGTCGCTTCAACGTGACTAACATCATTAAAGACATCGGTAAATTTAAAACCCCTACCCTCAGAAATATTACTCTAACAGCGCCTTATATGCATGATGGCAGCATGGAAACGTTACAACAGGTTGTAGATTATTACGACAAGGGAGGTGAAACGTACCCTTTTAAAGACCCGGCTATTTTTCCATTACACCTTAGTAACCAAGAAAAAACCGACTTGGTTAATTTTATGAAAGCATTAGAAAGCTATCCCACAAGCACCTATCAACCCTGATAGAAAAAGGGCACTTATGTAATACAAGGTAATAATCGGCAAGCATGTTTTTACAGCGATGATGGTTATCTTTTTTGCCTTGATTGGTTGTTGGAGTATTCGCACCTTTGATCGAAAGAGATTTGATTCGTCATTAAGATAAACCCGTAGCGCCAAAGCTAACATCGCCCTGCTAGGGTAGAATTTAGGATCAAAATATTTTTTAAAGGTATTAAATCAGTTCTTGACCCCTATATTTTTTTTATTGAATAATTGCTCCACCTAATAAAACGTAAAGCGAAAACGTGAACTAGATCTCAACAATGGTTTATTCTTGGGTATATGCTGGCTTTACCTGCTAACAAATTTAGCTGGGCGTCTATTAGGTTTAGGTTGCTATGGTTTTTCAAGGCTACGTGGTAAACAAATGTTAAGGTTTTCAACATCCACGGTACGCTAAACAATATATATCGTAGCTATACCTAGAATAATTTATTTGAGCAATAGATAAGGAGAATTGCAAATGAAAAACGCTAGCAAGTTACTAGTATTATCTTTCCAAAACGGACGCTTTTTCACACCGGCATCTTCTGCCCATATATTTACATTACCCCCGCAAAATTCTTAACATCGATAGCCACAAAGTTGCTCAAGGTGTTTTTTTTCTTGAGCCGCTAAGCGGAAAAGATCGTGGTCTATCAATAAACCCATCTTGATTACAGATACTTAGTCTTTATCCTACTTTTGTATTGGTTTTAGTACCAAGTATATTTTACATGATGAGCCATGTATGGACCCGTACGCTCGGTTATGTGGGCATACCGAAGCTTTCGGCTGCCTCCGACCAGACAAATAATTGCTGAAACGGATTGAAGAGGATCATGTTATGAACAAAGGAACTTTAATAGGTAGTATGTTAGTTGCCGCCATGATTTTGGTATCGACCACCACCATGGCGGAACCACCCACGGGAAATCTCCTATCTGACACAGATTTTCCATCGAGCACCATACTTGCTCCGTTTGGATCCAGCGTCCCAGACCAGTGGAAAGATGAAGCCGCTCAGATTGCCATCGGTACAGTAGAAGGGATCACTCCGCAGTCTCCCGATGGAATGCTGCAACTCAACGAAACTGGTCTCAACGTATCCCAAGTGAGACAGTCAATTAACGTCAGCGACTACGCAAACGAGATCGATTCAGGAATGGTATCAGCAGTTGCACGAGCATTCTACAATTGCCCCACCGGAGCATGCATTGCAACGCTCAGTATCCGAAATACAGCTACGCGCTTACAGCCTTTGCAAGAAGGTATCACCGCCATCAGTCCACTTAATGGCGATTCAGACCTATGGCAAGAAGCAAATGTTGGACTCAGCAAGCCAGTTGCAATTCCGCTGGGTACGAGAAGTATCGATATTGAAGTTGCATTTGTCAACGGGACGATCCCCAATGGAGGTTTTGTAGACGATGCATTCCTGGAACTCAGATTCTCTCAATGCGAAGCTCAGGGCGGCGTTATTCCTGGAGAAACAGTGCAAGTCACCTACAAAGGTTTAGAGCCTGACCAGGAAATTCTTGCCTTTTTGGGAGAGGAACAGGTCCTGGACGAAGTGTTTGCCGAGACCAATGGCGAAGGAACAATACAACTACCAATACCTGCTAATACACCAGAAGGCACGCATCTGATTACAATTGAACATGATGGCTCTGACCTTAGTGCCTCTTGCACAGTAAAATCGTTACCATCACCACCGCCTCCGAAAACTTGCGACCCCGACACTCCAGGTGTCAACCCCATCATGGGAACTGAAGGGAAAGATTTTCTGAGAGGCACCCCTGGTGACGATGTCATCATTGGTCTTGGTGGCAACGATACCATTTTAGGATTCGGTGGTAACGACTGCATCGACGGTGGTGAGGGTAATGACCTTATCTTTGGACGCGGAGGAGATGATCAACTCATCGGCGGTCCCGGCAATGATCGGATTTTTAGTAGCGGTGGGGCCGATATGGTTACCGGCGGCGCTGGAGACGATCAAATTTTTGGTGGCGCTGGCAATGACGAAATTGACGGCAATGACGGTGAGGACAAAATTAGTGGTGGGCCGGGCATGGATGCTTGTGCAAATGGCATTCTTTCATCGTGTGAGAAAGATATAGACCCCCCTATCATGATGTCTCAATCCATTGTGTCGGGTCGTATTTTTGCAGCAGACGGATCAGCTGTACCTGATGTATTGATCTCTGCCTTTAAAAATGGAGAACCTTTTTCCTTTCCAGATGATGAAACTCCGATTACCGCAAATATGGACGGCAGTTTTGAAATATTTTTAGCCACTGAAGAAGAAGTGACGTTGAAATTTGATGCAGATGGTTTTGCGACTCAAGTTTTACCAGTAATAGCACCCGCCTTAGAGAACGGCAGGGTAGACATTGATGTCATGATGATTGCCCAAGGTGAAGCCCAAACTGTAAACGCATCAACAGGAGGAACGGTCACAGGTACAGATGGAGCTAATATTACCATTACGGGAGGCAGTTTTGTTGATCAAGCAGGAAACCCGCTCAACGATAATGACAAAATCGTTGTAACTATTACACCGGTAGATATTTCCACTACAGCCGGTCTTGAAACCTTTCCTGGTGAGTTTTCAGGTGTTGCCGAAGGCAAAACCACAGAATCACCGATAGAGACTTATGGTGTGGTTGAATTTGATTTGACACTTGAAGGTACGGGTGAAAAAGTGAAACTTGCGGAAGGTCAGACTGCCGATATCGATATACCGCTCTTCATAACACAGAATCTGCCAGGGAATGACTTCGCGGTTGGTGATAGTTTCCCTGTGTGGTATTTGGATGAATTAACGGGCATTTGGATTCAGGAAGAATCTGGCGTGGTTATTAGCTCTGCTGACTCACCAACCGGTCTTGTAGTTCAAGCCACTGTTGCACATTTTACTTGGTGGAATAACGACCTAGAGACTACTAACCCAGCTATGGCAACTGTTACCGTTGTAGATACGCAAGGTATGATAGGCTCGGCTGTTGTCTATGCAAGATCTATAAATCGTTTAGACGGTGGATATTTTGACGTTAATGAGACCTCTCCACCTCTGATAGTAGCAAGTAATGTAGAAACCTGTTTTTGGGCGGAAATTATTTTTGACGATGGAACTAAGGGTACTACTAAGGAACAGTGCTTTACACCAGAGCCTAACGAGAATTTTAGTGTACCCCTTGAACTTCCTCCCATTCCTATATGGCAAGATGACATTGCTGTTTCTACGAACATGATGAATTGGTCTGATGCAATAAGTTACTGTGAAGACTTAGTACTTGATGGGCACGGACCCGGTGTCTGGAAATTACCAACAGAAGCCTATTTATTAGATATGATCAACGCTGTACCTTTTTGGGATAATAAATTCTTCGGCGGCCCCACTGATGGAACAACAGGAGTATATTGGCTCGCTAGTGAATCTCCGGACAATTCGGATAACGCTCACGGTTTTGTTCATAGTTCTTCCCAACCAGGAGAAATACAAACCTTTGATAAAATCTTTTATGCGTGGGGTGTTCGCTGTGTAATTGGTGAACCTACTCAGTAAAGTATTCTCTCCACTTTTATCGTTCCCACGCTCTGCGTGGGAACACTTAACACGTAACGCGTAAGACGGATAAATCGTAACCCGTAAGACGCATCTGTAGGCTGGATGAGTGATAGCGTAATCCGACATTAGCCTGAATGGTTGGCGTTGAATGGCGGAATGCGTTATCACTTTTACGCTCTACGAGCTATGAGCTGTAGAAAAATCCTTGTGCTATTTGATAAAAGTTTGGAAAGAACCAATCATCTTGTAAAAGTTGATCCTGTCATAGTGGGTGTATAACAGGATCAACTATTTTTTTACAAAAATATCAATAATCGATCATAGCAAATCAAGGATCAAAACAAATAGCACTGATAATCCAAGACCGCTATGGATAACACCTTTAACAGAAGCTAATGGACCCATATAATTTGCAGCGGGTAGTTTTTCAGCAAAACTAAACTTTGCAAGCGCTTTTCTGCAAGCGTTGTATTCCAACACGATGATTAATACTAAAACCAAAACAACGCTGAGTGCGCTGGCATCAAAGTGAGGGTAATGAGCGGAAGCACCCATGAAAAACAACATTGGCAACGAGAACAAGGTGTTAGTACGTGAAGCTAATGCGGCTTGAGCGGCTGCATCTGCTGCTGCAGGAAGTGCAGCACCCCCTTTTGCCGCTTTTTCAGTAGACTCGATGACGATCTTTTGATTAGGCCAAATGATCAACCATACGTTTAGAAACATGAAGGTTCCTAATAATGCACCGATGTAGATGTCAACAGACCAACCACTTCCACGTATGGCTAAAATTGCCAAACCAGTGACAAATGTAAACAGTGCTCCCCACCGAAACCACCATAAAGCTCGCGGCACCAGTTTTTGCACGGCATCAGATTTCGCCCCGGCATCAGCTTCTTTAAAATATTCCCCTTGTATGAAATTAAAATAATACAGCAGACCAATCCAGGTAATCCCCGCGAGGAAATGTCCCCATCGGAACAGCATTTCCAGCCCCGTTTGAGTCGTAATGATATCCATCTTCTACCTCCTACTAAATTATGATTAATTGTTTTATTGAATTGAGAAGTCCGTGCTCCAATTTTCAGTTCGAATGGCATTAAGGAGTGAGGATTTAACAAAATCCGCTCCTAAGCTTGTTCTTAAAGGACATAAATCGGCAGACGGATTTTTTGATAATGGCTGAGATTCTTTGTGCTGTCAAGTAGCAAAAACAGTTTAAATATTAAAACATTACTGAAACATTGTTACTCAAAAGTACTTGCTTGCTGTAAGGATCATTTCATTATTATCTCGTTAAATTCTTGCCATTTAATCGGTATCCAACAAGATGGCTTTCATTATTGACAGGGGGTATTTACAAAATAGAAAACAAGCAACAGGAGGACTATCAAAGTATCGTAGTTAGAGTATGACAACTTGTAAAGCTGTTCCGAGTCACATGTTTCAAGTCACATTCGAACTAAATTATAAAACAATAACTCCTTCAGTTTGGTTCACTTAAAATGTCTTCTACCCAGGCAGCAAGATTTGCGGAACCACCGCCATTCCCTACCCGCTTTTTTACATCCAATAATGATTTTTTAACACGTTGATAATATTTTTTATCTTCTAACAATCTAAGACATTCTTGAGCTAAGTTTTCTGACGTAGCATCTTGTTGCACGTATTCCTGGACGATTTTTTCGCCTGCGATAATATTGGGCAGACCGATGAAAGGTATCTTGACAAGCAATCGTCCCAGCCAATAAGTTAAAACAGATAACCGATAGCAAATGACCATTGGAATGCCCATTAATGCTATTTCCAATGTCGCTGTCCCAGAACAAGTCAAAATAGCTTCGCAACATTGAATTACATCATAAGGTTGTTGCTTAATGACGGTAACCTTTACGGAAGATTGAGATAGGTAGCGAGCTAACAATTCATCACTAATCGAATCTGCTTGAGGTAAGATAAATTGTATTTTAAGATCCTGTGAAACAACTTTTTCTGCTGCGGACAACATGATTGGCAGCAGTCGTTTAATCTCATTTTGACGACTACCGGGCAGCAATCCTATCACCGGACGATCCGGGTCAAGCGAAAATAATTCAAATGCCTTGCTTTTTTGATGTGTCGGCTTAACCTTGTCTACCGAAGGATGACCCACATACCGCACAGGGATATTTTCTTTCTCGTAATATTTCGTTTCGAAAGGAAAAATCACCGCCATCGCATCAATAACCTGACCATATTTTTTAACTCTCCCTGGACGCCAGGCCCAGACTTGTGGGCTCACATAAAACAAGACTTTAACGCCACATCTTTTAGCTGCGCGAGCCAACTTGAAGTTGAATTCTTTATAATCAATACAAATGAGCAAATCCGGCTTTTCCTGGCATGCGATGTTGTGCATTTTCCTTAATGCTCTTTTTATTTCTGCATAGTGTTTGAGCACTTCGACCACACCAATCACGCCAATATTTGAAGAATCATAACGAATATCAATACCGGCTTGCGCCATGTGTTTACCCCCCATGCCCATCCCAATTATTTGAGGACAGCGTTTTTGCAATGCCTTAAACAGGTTGGCTCCATGACGGTCGCCAGACATTTCTCCGGCAACCAGCATAACCGTAAAATTTTGCTTAATCGGTGAGGGTTTGATTGATGACATCCACAATGGTCTGTATTTCGTTTTCCTTTATCGCAGGGCAGATTGGGAGTGAAAAACACTGCTCGGCAACTTGTTCGGTGAAAGGTAAATGTATTTTTTTATCCTGGTCGATGAACGCTTTTTGCTGGTGTAATGGAACGGGATAGTAGACAGCACAACCAATTTGCTTGGACTGTAAATTTTTGATGATTTGATCTCGTTGTTTAGAAAGCAATGTGTATTGGTGGTAAACATGGGAACCAATTCCATCCTCAAACGGTGTTTTAACCGGCAAATCCGCCATCAGCTCAGAATAAAGGTGGGCACACCCTCTACGCTTTTTATTACTTTCATCGATACGTTTTAACTTGACTCTTAATATCGCTGCCTGCATCTCGTCAAGTCGACTGTTGTAGCCTATAACATCGTGATAATAACGAACTTTTGAACCATGGTTGCGTAACATTTTTACTTGATCTGCCAATTCATCTGACGAGGTAGTAACCAAGCCTCCATCACCAAAACAACCTAGATTTTTGCTGGGGAAAAAACTAAAACCGCCCGCCAAACCCAGGCTGCCGGTTTTTTGTCCATCAATACTAGCACCAAAAGACTGAGCGCAATCTTCTATGATTTGCAGTTGATACCGATCACAGATTTTTTTGATTGCAGGAATATCGGTAGGCTGGCCGAATAAATGCACCGGCATAACCGCTTTAGTTTTTTCAGTGATGGCTCGCTCGATAGCTTTCGCCGAAATATTAAAGGTGTCGGCTTCTATGTCTACAAATACTGGTTTAGCTCCAACATAACAAATTGCTTCAGCTGTTGCGATAAAAGTAAAAGCAGTCGTAATAACTTCATCTCCGGGGCCAATTCCAGCTGCTTTAAGCGCAAGATGCAATGCATCTGTTCCAGAAGCTACGCCGATACAATGTTTTACCCCCAAATAACTAGCTGCTTCCTTTTCAAACGCTTGTACGTTCGGACCTAAAATAAAAGCGGCGCTATCCAAAACACTATGCAGACTTTGCTCTATTTCATCTTTGATATCTGCATATTCCGCTTTCAGATTGACCATGGGTATCATGTATTTGGGTGCTCCGTTTGATTATTAATTCTATACATTGGCAAGTTAGGCATTATACTTCACGCGGCCAGGGATACGGAATTTATAGCGAGTTGATTGTTGTCGAGAGCAAGGCTCTGAAATAGGCGCATAGCGGGCTACGCAACTGTTTCAGTAACGCAGTCTATCGGCAAAAATCGACCGATAGAAATCCGCATCCGTGGCCGTGTGAAGTATATGTCCATTGCTACCAGCATTTATCTTCAAACTGTCTGCAAAACATGTCGAACGAAAAGTATTGCATAAAGCGAATCCGTTTATTTATTACAAGGCGGAAGACGGGGGGGAACAAGTTAGTTGTTCAAATTATTTCATGCACGTTACTTAATGCGAAAAAGCAGTCTCAGTTTTTAGTCAACAGATTTCACGGACTGCGAATTACCTTGAACATCCAACCAAATTTCCCTACCATGCTTGATCATTGCTTCAGCAGATGATCGGGCAGAAGGTATATCCAGATCAGGAAAACGATAATGGCGCCAAATGTATTCGCCAATCAGCAATAAGATCGTCACAACGGTTATAACGACTCCGTTGTACAACGTCCACCAGATTGCTGGCGCCCACAACGCCAAAGCAATGCAAGCCAGCGTGTTAAAAATAAAAAAAACGGTCCATAATACGGTTAAATTTCGACAATACTCAACTACGCCCGGCGGAAAATCTGAGAATTGCAATCTCACAAAGCGTTCAATCAAGGGTGGACCTACCAACAAGGTTCGTCCAAAGAATAACGCTAACGTGATATGGGTTGCAATGGGAATTAACTTGGCTGTCAGTGAGGGTAAAACAATTGAGCATGCTATCAGCAATAGCGCATAACCATATTTCTTGATTGCAATCGACTTATCTCGAACTTGCCTGCCCTGCCATACTAACAGCAACGAAAATACCACGGGCGCGAGCCAAACAAACCCTTCGGTTATGCCTTGATAAACCAAAAAAGGATAGACTAGGAAAAGTAGACCGATTAATAACGCTCTAACTTGTTTAAATAACTTATTTGGTTCGATTTGCTGCGACAAATTCAGTCAATGCTTGTAAGGAAGAAAATATTTCTTGATTTCTATCATCACCCGAGGTAATACGTACACCGTAATTCCTATCGAGTAGTACAGCAATTTCCAGCGCATCAATTGAATCAAGTCCTAACCCTTCTCCAAAGAGTGGCGCTTCAATGTCTATATCGTCCGGCTTTATGTCGTCTAAATGCAGACCCTCGATCAAAAGCTTTTTTAATTCATTTGTAAATTCTTGTGACATGTGCCCTAATTATTTTAAGGATAAATCGTGCTACATTTTAGCTGATTTATCATATCTTTCGTAATTTCTTTCTGTTACCGTCTAACGATGAACAACATTGTTTTTATTAACCCGCCATACGAACGTATCGCTGCCGGTTACGATTTTGTTCGGCATATTACCAATCGTTCACCCTCTCTGGGTCTGTTATACCTGGCTGCTGTCGTCCGTGCAGAAGGCTATCGAACATCCATCATAGAGAGTGACATAGAAAATATTTCTATTCAACAAGTTGCACAGCGGGTAATACAAGCCGAACCCGAATATATCGGTATCACGCTATTTACCGTGGGGGTATGGAACGCCGTGGATATCGTCAGGCGCATCAAACTTCAGTTACCTCAGATTAAAGTGATTGTCGGCGGACCCCATATTTCATCCATGGCTAAAGAGACCATGGAACGCTTTTCTGAATTTGATATTGCAGTAATTCGTGAAGGCGAACAAGTCATCAAAGAATTATTACCAGCACTGGACCTACAATCGGACTTAAATTCTATCAAGGGCATTATTTTTCGCGATCAACAATTGGAATTGGTGCAAACACCGCCAGCACCCAGTATTAATGATTTAGACTCATTACCGCTTCCCGCTTGGGATCTTTTGCCAAACTTTCCCAACAGTTATTTACCGGCCATTTACGATTATCCACAAGCACCGGTCGCAACCCTTGCCGCTTCCAGGGGATGTCCATTTTTGTGTAAGTTCTGCGATACCTCGACCTTTGGCGCCAAAGTGCGAGCGAATTCCGCAAAGATGGTTTTTCAAATGATGAAAACACTGCAACACGATTATGGCATCCGACACATTCAATTTGTTGACGATTTGTTTCTTGCCAGCCGCATTAGAACCTTAGAACTATGCAGTCTCCTCATCGAAAGCGAACTGAATATGACCTGGAGTTGTACGGCAAGAGTGGATACAGTAAAACCAGACGTGTTAAAGGAAATGAAAAATGCGGGTTGTTGGGAGATCAGTTTTGGTCTGGAGACCGGCTCAAACGAATTGCTACAAAAAATGGAAAAAGCGGCACGCGTGGAAAAATCGACACAAGCTGTTCAATGGACATACGATGCGGGTATTCGATGCAAAGGGTTATTTATGCTGGGCTATCCAGGTGAAACCTTGGATACCATAACCAAGACCAAAAAATTTGTCCGAGCAATACCGATGACCACGATGAACTTGTCCAAATTTACTCCGTATCCAGGCTCCCCCATTTACCGGGAACTTTATGGTGTCAATATTCAAGATGATCACTGGAAAAAAATGAATGGAATGAATTTTCTATGGGCTCCTGAAGGGTTAGATGTCAATGAGTTGGATCGACACTATCAGGCAATTTTGAAGAGCTTTTATATACAACATCGAGTGATACACCACTATGCCATGATGTCCTTGAAAAACCCGGATCACCTCAAACGTTTAGCTCGATTCGGATGGGGCTTTTTGCAGGCAAAAATGGTCAGCTACCGGAGAAAACAAGGGGGGCTTTTGGTCAATAAACAAGCTGCCGATAATCTTCATCTCTGAATGACTTAACCGAGAAAAACAACTATTAACAACATTTGTAAATAGTATTACCTACTGATTCAAAATCTTCTACCAACGGCGGCATCGTTTCATCATTCCCTAGAAACAAACAAGATTGATCCGGCATAATATCAGCTAACTTTTTTGCTATATCCCATTTTGTTTGCTCATCAAAATAAAGTAAAACGTTACGGCAAAATATAAAGTCAAAGTGACCAACAACAGGCCATTCTTCCTTCAGATTGAGCTGCTTGAATCGAACGATCTGTTGCAACTCATCTTTTACTTTGACTTGCTTATGACGATCGCCAACGCCCTTCTTGAACCATCTTTTTAGCTGCTCCTCACCAACACCGGTTGTTCGCTCAAGAGCGTATATACCTCTGACCGCAAGCGCGAGATCATGGGTATCCAAATCCGAAGCGAACACCTCCACATCCCAATGTTTTGGTACATTATCCATCAACGTCATGGCTATGGAATAGGGTTCTTCACCAGTAGAGCAGCCAATTGACCACGTCCTAATTGATTGTGTTGCTCGATTGCGTTTTAGCAAGGCAGGAATAATGTTTTGTCGCAAAAAATCAAAATGGTAAGGCTCACCAAAAAAAGCGCTCATAGGTGAGGTTAACGCATTAATAAATTCGTTAAATTCCCAATCTGGCTTAACTTCCAATAACTTGCAATATTCATCAAAAGTCTTCATACCCAAAGCCCTTACCCGCCGGGCAAGAAGAGAATAAAACGCATCATATTGACTATCATCAATAACAATGCCTGAATATTCGATCGACTTGTTTCTAAGAAAATTAAAATGATCCCAGGTATATAGAAATTCTCGGTCTTTTTTCACGTCAAGTAAACTTTAGATTGGATCAAAGGAAAAGGTTTCGAACTGACTAACTGGTAAACAGCAAAATATTATATTTTAAAACAATGCCATTGCTTTAAGGTAGCAGGGTTTATCAAACGGTCAAGGGCCAAAAGGTGCATTGTTTTTTCACCTGATTCGTTGATACTGGTTAACCATTCTGGCTTATTTTCACCTATTTCTTGTGCTAACTCAACTGCAGATCGGGTAATACCTTTTACTTCTAAAACTGCATCACCCAGCAAACCTAGAACAAACTTAGTTTGATCTGCCAAAATATTAAAGATGATGATAATTGAATGTTGATCGTAACTTATAGTTTCCTTGTTTAAGCTGGGTCTCAAATCAACAACTGGCACCTGTTTCCCGCGTAGATTTATCTTCCCTTTAAACCCGTCAATAGGCTCAGCCAATACCTCTAGTGGTTGCCATGACCTGACCTCCATGATATGAGAAATTTCCATTCCATACCTCTCCCCACTCACTGTAAAGGTTAAATATTGATCGGTTACGTTTAGGAGCGAGGATTTAATACTATCCGCATCTTGACTTGTCTTTTTGTCCGTCTTCCACGTTGTAGAATCAGTTGCGTAGCATGCTATGCGCCTGTTTCTACGCCTTGAATACGAACAAAAATCCTGCGCCAAACTTCCGGATATTATTAAATCCTCGCTATTTACCAGTTTTTTTTCAGCTAATACCATATTATTTTTTTCACTTTGTTACTCTAGAATTCTTCCCACTCATTTGAATTATTTTCAGCCAAATTTCCCCAACCAGACATAACTTCTCTGTTTTGATGATGGTTTGTCTGTTGTTTTTTGTGCTTGCCTGATGCTGCATCGTTAATATTTGGAGCTTTTTGCAATTCGCTATCATCAGAAGGAAGCATGCTCTTAAAGCGGGTCAATAGATGATTAACAATAGGCGATTGTTCTTGTAAAGCCAGGCTGTTGGAAACTACTTCTTGAAACAGTTCTTCATGCTGCGCAAGATTCTCTGAGATTTGATGAGCAGCCTGATTGATTGCTGTTACTCGCTCAATCTGATCAACGCTGTTCGAACGTTCTTGCTTAGTGATTTGTTTTACTTGTTGATAAAGTTGTTGAATACGATTCAACAACTCCTGTACTTTTTGTATTTGAAATTTTGTTTGTTGGTACGTTTGTTTAGATTCTTCTAATTTTGCTTTGCCCTGTCTTACTTCTAAGGCGCTCTGCTGAGTCAGTCCGCGCATATCCTTGGCAGCATTTGCGTTTAATTCTGTATCGCCTATCACTGCCATGACTGCTAAATTAACTTTGAAGGTAATTTCATCCATTACTTGCATCGCATCGAATAATTCTTCTTGATACTGATCTAATTGGGTCAAACAACTATCAAGCTCTTGCGTGGATAAGTTTGCTTCTTCAAGATCACTTTTGGCTGCTTTGCTCAATATATCAAGTTGTTCCTCCGCACCACTCTCACTCAAAGAAGAAACCAACGACTGTGTTTTATCCTGAAAATGTTGATGATGAATTGTTTGCCTTTCTTTCGATTCGAACAGCTGCTGTTCATAGCTTTGAGCACTCTCTACCGATCCTAGCAGCTGATCTTGAAAAGCTGACAGATCATAAGCCAAGCCACTCAATTGCTGAAAATGCTGCTTTATCGTTAATTCCAGTGCAGCAATGGTTGCTGGCTGACCTTGCTTTAATAGCTGATTGTTATCGTCATCTGGTAAAGTCTTAAAACAATGTATCAACTGGTGCGTTGTTTGCTCGAGTGTTTCGCCCAATTGATTAATCAATTTGGCTACCCAGAAATATTGACTTAAATGATGAACATTGCTAATTCGTTGCGTTAAGTCACCCGCTATAAATGAATTTACGACACTTTCGATAGATTGCTCTACGATATGCGTATCTGTCCGATCTGACCACTCTATCAGAATACCCATATCCCCTTGTTCCGGGGCTTGAACCGGACTGGCAATATAAGATAAATGAGTCTCGCCAAACTGGAGTTGGCCACGCAAGGGTTGTTTTAAATGCTGCCAGAAATGACTGTCGGTCTCTTTGTAGTTGAAAAAGTTATCAATGGAACTTCCAATGATACTCTTGACACTGAACTCTGGCGATTGACTTTGTATATCTTGTTCAATGCTTTGCAATAACTGCTTTGCAGGCGAATTCACAAAACTAATATTGAGATTTTCATCAAGTAACATGACAGCACTTTCTATACCTTCCAGCGCCTTGTTGACTGCCAATAACTCGCCTTTTTGCTGCTGAGAATAAACCAGTTCAGCCTGAAGACAACCTTTTGCGATAATGATTTGTCGAAAGAAATCAGCAACAGCGCCTTGCTTATCAAGTTCATCGATCACCGTTACTTGTTTCTGTTCGCTATCTATCAAAATACCCTGTGCTTGAGTGAACACCTTAGTCATTATGCGACTTTGATAAGTGATGGCTGTTAACGAGGTAAGCGTTAGAAGAGTGGCTACTACCAATTCTAGAGGATAACCCGACTCAGCCAACTTAAAAAATAACCACGTTGCTATTAAAACTGATGATATCTGAGCAATTGAAGAAGTAATCTTTATTGAATATTGCAGTTTTGATTTCAATGCAGCCCACCAGCCTATGTTTGGCTTATACAAGGGGTTGACCTGCAATTGCTCAAAAAACTGTTCGGCCTGATGTGCTTGTTCCGCTGAGCAATCATGACTTATATTGACATAACCTTTTACTTCAAACTCATCACTGGTAGGCAATATTTCGGTATTAGTCCAAAAGAACAGCCCATCCTTAGAACGATTTTTAATAACGCCATGCCAAGGATGGCCTCGTTTCAACGATGACCATAAACGCTCATATAGCGCAGTGGGTGTATCCGGGTGTCGAACGATATTACTATTCGAACCAATCAGTTCATCTCGGCTATAACCACTCACCTCGATAAAAGTAGAGTTGACATCGGTTATCCGACCTTTCAAATCAGTTCTGACAATTAATGTAACACCCTCATTTATTGCAACTTGCTGATCAACAAAAGATTTTTTAAACGTCACGACAAACCTCTAAAAGAAAACCGGCAAAACCTATCATTATCAACTGGAAGCAGTGTTTGGATTTCACCATCACTATCTGATCAATATTCATTGCCAATGGTATAAAATGTGAACTAGCTGACTATCTTCTATGAAGTCTAGACGAGGTTTGGCTTTTTTGTTGACGTCCAACTTCCAACCCTTCTGCCGAACTTTATTCTGATTGATTGAGTGTTGGACTTTCTAACTTAATTGTAGGAATGTATATGCTTAAATCATTGCAAATTAATCGATGTCACTAAGTAATAGGCAACCTGGAATCATTGGCTTTTTTGCCTATAGTGGGACTGGTAAAACAACTTTGTTGACCCAGGTTCTGCCATTGTTAAATGAACTGGGACTTAAGGTTGGCGTCATTAAACATAGTCATCACGACTTTGCTATCGATCAACCCGGGAAAGACAGCCATAGACTAAGAGCTGCTGGCGCCTCCCCAGTGATGATTGTTTCGAACTATCGTCGTGCTATCATCACTGAACTTGATAGCCCTAAGGAACCTGTTACCTTGGCACAGCAAATCAAATATCTTGATAATAATGGCCTAGACCTGATTTTAGTAGAGGGTTTTTCACAAGAACAATATCCTAAAATTGAATTGTACCGCCAAGCGCTGAATAAGCCTTTTCGATATCCACAAGACGATACAATTTTAGCAGTTGCTGCTGACTGTCCCCTGGACTTACCCGTTCATTTAACCTATCTTGATTTAAATCAACCGCACCAGATAGCAAAATTCATTGTCACCTGGAACAGTAATACCCATGATTGACCATTGCCGCAAAAATGCCTCTACTCTTATTAGCCTGGAGGAAGCCAAGCAAAAAATTAACCTGGCGATTACTCCTATCCAGAAGAGCGACAAGGTCTTACTAAGAAAAGCTTTAGGCCGTATTCTGGCAAACGATGTTATTGCAAGGGTCGACCTGCCTGGTGATACCAATTCCGCGATGGACGGTTTTGCTATTCATCACCAAGCTATTAACCCCCCTCCTTTTAAACTTAAGCTTTGCGGAACATCGTGGGCCGGCAATCCTTGGCAAGAAACAGTTCCACGCGACGGTTGTGTTCGTATTTTTACAGGGGCTGTATTACCCCCTGGGACCGATACTGTAGTTATACAGGAAGAAACGGAACCACAAACAACGGAAATAGAGTTTATCCACCCGATCGAACCTTACGACAATGTCCGGCAGAAAGGTGAAGATGTTAAATCAGGGTATTCTGTATTAACCTCTCCCCACGCTATTTCTGCTACAGACCTTGGTTTACTGGCTGCTGTCGGCATATGTGAATTAAGTGTAAAAAGAGTGTTAAAAGTTGCTTTTTTTTCCACTGGCGATGAGTTGGTAGCCTTACAACAACCATTACAACCAGGACAAATTTACGACAGTAACCGTTACTTGTTGAATGGCTTGTTGAAACATCCGTGGTTACAAACAACTGACCTAGGCACCTTGAAAGATGATAAAAACCTTATTAAAAAACGACTCCTCGAAGCTTGCCAAACCCATGACGTCATCTTAACGACAGGCGGCGCATCTGTTGGAGACGCAGACTATATCAAGGAGATTATCGCTGACATCGGTGAGCTTAATTTATGGAAAATTGCTATGAAGCCAGGTAAGCCGTTGATTTTTGGAAAATTGGATACTAGTTATTTTTTTGGGCTACCAGGAAACCCGGTTTCAGTCATTGCTACTTTTCAACAAGTAGTATTACCTGCGTTAAAAAAAATGGTCGATCATCCCTTGACCGATCCTTTACGCTATCAAGCCAAAGCGTTACAAGATCTAAACAAAGCACCCGGCCGCATGGATTTTCAGCGTGGTGTTTTAACTCAAGATAATGAGGGTGGTTTTTACGTTCGCTCTGTTGGACCACAAGGCTCTCACCGTTTAGGCACTATGAGTAAAGCCAATTGTTTTATTGTATTATCACGTGAATCTTCAGGCGTAAAAAAAGGGGAAACGGTTGTAGTGGAACCGTTTAACCAGTATCTGTAATGAGGGTAATTAAATATCGAAGTCGATTTCGACCCTTCCCCAAAAGGTACGACCCGGTTCATTTATACGACCACCAACGCCGACACCAAATCCGGCAGCTTGTCTGCTCAAATGTTCAGCATAGGTTTTATTAGTAAGGTTATCAACTCCGAATGCCAATTCGACTGTTTCATGAGGCTGATAGGTTAATTGCAAGGAATGCACAGTAAAGCCAGGGGTTGGCAATTTATTATCGACACCCAAAACATTGCCGTATTCTGCATGAATTCGGTCTTGTGCGTTTACTATTCGCGTCGTAAACGAGCCAGAAAAAGGACCTTGTGAGTATTTTAGACTTATCTTACCTTCAAGAGGGGGTGTCTGGGCGAGCGGTACGTGCTGACTGAGGTTATTACCGTGGGTGTACGACAAATCTCCGTTGACCGACAATTCATCGGTAATATCGTAGGACAACGCCAATTCTCCACCAAACCTCTCCGCATCCACATTGAGTGCAGAGACACCATTAAAAACCAAAATAAAATCATCGATACGACTATAAAACGCAGAGATAGATGCGGTAAATTTTTCACCGCTATAACTGAGCATGGCATCAGCTTCGTGGTTCTTTTCAGCATCAACTGCAAAGGCATCCATGCTAAATACTTCCCAATAGTCGGCCGCTCGTTCTGCATGCCCATAGCCTGCTGAAAACACCATTGGCAAGGTCGAAAAAGCGTATTCACCCCGCATAAAACCGGACCAAAGATTTTGTCTGCGACGCTGATTTGCTCCCGATATTAATGTTGTGCCGGTTTGACCACCCGTCGTTATAGCCCCTGTAGTGGTCAATAACGTATCTCCTCTCAGTCCTCCCACCCATCTGACCCCATAAGATGAATCATACGCTAGTTCGGTATATCCAGCGAAATTCTCAAAATTAACCACATTTTCTTTAAGTAATGCAGACAGATCAGGTATGGGAACGATTCCCAAGACTCCACCTCTGGCATTGGCATCATATTCATCTTTTTTGTATTCAACCCCTGTTATCAGCTCAATTGAAGAGAAGGGTTCAAAGGTTAACTCTCCTTTCGCATAGTTCCTCCGCCAGTCCTGCCCCATCACTATAAACTGATTTGCACCAATCCCTGTACCCGGCGTTCTTAAACTAAAATCATCCATTAAGTGATCGACCGTCGTATAACTATATTTAAGATCTATATTTTTTAGCCAACTAAACAAATTGTCCCGCTTAAAATGAAAGGCATATTCGGTGCGATCCAAATCAGTCGCATCCATATGTATGGTGGCATTGGCAATCGCGCCATCACTCCGTAATAGCGAAAACTCCGCAAGTGTATCTTCATTCGGTGTGATACCCAGCGCGTAACGGTCATTCCAGGTGGAGAATTGAGTTTGCCCTTCTGCAATCTCATTACCATTTTCATCAGTAATGGTATGGCCAACGATATCACCATTACCATCTTTATAATTGTCCCGGCTGGAACGATTTCCATTGTAGTTTAGATAACCATATTTAAAGCCAGCCGATATATCAGTAGACAAGTTATGCTGGTCGTAGCTGCCGAAAAGACTTTGATTGAAAACTTGTAACCCAGGCTTATCGAAATAGATGGACTCTCGTTCAAAATTGACCGCCCCAGTAATTGAGTTTCCATAGCGAACGGATTGCGGCCCTTTTAATAAGCTATAATTATCGAACGATCCTGGACTTATATACGCAGTTGCAGGATCCATACGATGATTACAAACACCGGCAAATGGTGTTCCATCGATGAGAATATTGAGACGACTGCCACCCAACCCTCTTAACAAAGGATCACTGGCTGCTCCTCCTTGTCGTATGGTAGAAAAGCCCGGAGTCTTCTTCAAAAAATCGGCGCCATCATTGGCAATTCCCAACTGACTTTTAATGCTGCGGGTAGATTCAAAGCTTACATCTACCGGCTCTGATGAAATCACCATTTTTTCAAGCTCTACTGATTCATCAATACCAGGATTCTGTTCTTCAGCAAGTACCGTATTGAATGAAGTAACAACCAAAATACACGAGCAGATAATACAGCTGTAAAGACAGCTACTATTATAATTTTTATCCATCTAATTTAGTCCAGACGAGAAGCGGCTTATCGTAAAAACAACAAGCGGGTTTTTGATGCTGCTTATTATTAGTTTTGCAAAGGTTTCTTCAATCATCCATGAGGGGGCTAAAAGTAAATCAATATTACTTGTGACGTTACAATCTCAAATCATTCATCACAAAAACAACCTTATCAAGGCAGTCTTAATCTTGAGGTAGCAAAGTCAAAATTCGCTTTTTCAAGTTAATTCTCTCTTGAGAATCAATTCGACAAGCAGCATGTTATTGAACTACAACGCGAGTATTAAAACATAAAAAAGCCCGGCCTCATCCCATGATGACCGGGCCCCTCTTCTAAAAAAGCCTCAGATAGCGCTATTTATTGCGACGACGCAAAGCGCCAAGTCCTAATACGCCGCTCAGGAATAACCATACACCTGCTGGCAAAGGAACTGCATTAGGATTAGCAGCACTGCCGCCATCACCACCTGTAGCTGGGCCTTGTTCTGCCGGATCTGGCATAGATACTTCAGGAACAACAGGTTCTGCTGGTGCTTCTGGTTCAGGCTCTGCCGGTACTTCTGGCTCGGCTGGTACTTCTGGCTCGGCTGGTACTTCTGGCTCGGCTGGTACTTCTGGCTCTGCTGGTACTTCTGGCTCTGCTGGTACTTCTGGCTCGGCTGGTACTTCTGGCTCTGCTGGTACTTCTGGCTCTGCTGGTACTTCTGGCTCTGCTGGTACTTCTGGCTCTGCTGGTACTTCTGGCTCAACTGGAGGTTCTGGTTCTGCCGGTACTTCTGGCTCAGCATCTTCCATAAATGAAACCATGAAAGTGAGTTCGTTGTTAAACCCCGTCGTACTGTCGCTACCTACATCGTCATCACACGCCGGCATACCGCCACCTGCTTGGAAATGACACATTGAGCCATTGAGATCTATCCAGATGTTGTTTTCGTTAAAACGCAGCAAATTTTCTTTATAACCAAAAAACGGGTTGTTATTCGTCAAAACGACATTCGTCAAGTCAGGAAACACATCGTTCACGTCAGAAATATGAAACCCTTGTGGTGACAAATGCATAAACTGGTTAGCTTCGTCTTGCGCTGTTATGCTGGTGTAGGTAAAAGTAATATTCCCACCGTTGAAATCGATATCCCAATTCTGAGTACCATCACCCGCCTGTACGATATCGTAATCCTTTACATCAGGAATTGTTCCATCGCTTGCAGTCACTGTTGTGCTGTTAGTCGTTGCCAAGATGTTAGGGCTTGTTCCTTGCCACAGTTCGTAATCAATTTTTATGGGACTTCCGTCGAAAGAAGCAGCCCCAGCAATACCTGGTTGAAAACTGACACCCATCACCAAACCCGAAAGGGCTAAGCGACTTATCAGTTTCAGTTTAGGTTGAAATTCACTCATTTAATCCTCCAATTTCCATGAAATATGTATACAAAAAATTACTACAAGAATGTCACTGAAAAAATCAGTGGTAACTAAAACAAATATTTTACGCACAACTTGCGCCATAAAATATAACTAGTTGTTTTAAAAGAAAATAACACCCTCCTTAAGAAAGAAAATAGAGTAAATAAATATTACTATGTTATTTAAAGCATTAAATGTATATTATTTAACATAGTTTAATGAGCTTATCCTCAGCTGTTTTCCACGGTTCGCTTTACAGCCGCTTGCTCGCTTCTTACCGATATCATCACTGGGGAATAGCTCTACAAACCATTCTGCTGTAACCAACTCTCAAGATCACCAACATCAAGCATACCTCCAAAAGGAGCACCATAAACAAAAATTCGACCGTCTTTAGTACCCAGATAATTATCAACCGAAGGGTAATAACGCGCATGATACCCGTTAATTTCTTGTGACGATTGGTGGGAAGGAAAATATTGAGGAAACTCTGTTTCAGCCCAGTCAAACAAAGCGTCGATACGCGTCACATCTATGGCTTCTGCAGTAGCACCGCTAAAAGCCACCTTAAGGATAATCTGGTTATCGTAGCCAGTAGGGCTTTGTGGATTGATACAAGCAGGCATGCTGCCCATCGAAATAAAATGGCACATTGATCCGTTTAGATCAATCCAAATATTGTTGGCGTCATAGGTCACTAAACCGGTATTAAACCCAAACGGTAAGTTGGTATTTTCGACACTAACCCCCCCTATGTCTGGAAGATTATTATCGGTATCGGTAAAGTGAATACCCATAGGACTCAAGTACATATACTGATGTGTATTGTCCTGTTTAACGATACTGGTATAAGTGAGGGTAATCATATCATTGTTAAAATCGATATCCCAAAGCTCAGTATCGGTGCCGGGACTTGAGTGAAAGTCCGTAAAATCAGGATTGACACTGTCGCTGGCTGAAATAGCTTGGGTATCCGTTGTCGCTACAACTGAACCACCTCCTCCAGGGCTGGTATTGGTCCATAATTCCCAGGTAGCATTAATTGATCGCGAGTCGAATGACGAATTAGCCAAAATAACTGGCGGCATAAAAACCAACCCGAATAAGGCGACAAGTAATGATCTTAGATTTTTCAACATTTTCATTTGATTATTTTCCTTAGTCATGTACTAAAAATTGCAAGCATATCACTTCTTTGTTATGGATTTTTTTGACGACTTTTTACAGTAATAAACTATGCATTCAATAGTCAATGCGACAAATTGTCACACCAAGAATTTAAATTTGACTATGAGATCAAAAGGCATATTTTGCTAATTAATTTAAAAGCTATTTTTGTTTATTGGTTTGAAGAGTTAGGCCCACTGCTGAAGTCCGGTTTCATCAATCATTCACATTGTCGTTAAAATAACTTCGGCCTATTCCAGATGTATGTTGGCAGCTGTTCAAGCTCTGTTGACAAACCAAGTTTTACTCATTTTTTTGCTCAGTAGTTCAAAGAGATCAGTTGCTGATAACTAACCAAACATCACAAAATCATGTCATATCACCGGAATAAGCTGTGTAATAACATAGTTTAAGATTTCTATTTTCTATCTAACTGTATTTAATGATCTTTTTTTTGGCACAGAGGTTGCACTACAGGACTTGGCAGACATCAGTTCTGCCAGCATGTATGTCAGTCGATTTTGGCAACATGATTTCAAACTAAAATGTTAAGGAATTAGGAATAGAGAAATATGATAAATAAGCTGAAATATATATCTTTGATAGGGGTCGCTTTGTCGTGTAATGCCTTCGGTCACGCCAACATAGCACCTGAAAACGCTGTAATTCTTGGCGATGAGGCACGTCAATACAAGGAAGGGTCTTCACCTAGACTATCCATGAGCATAGGCCACGATTGCACCCACGAAAACGGACAACACTTTAACACCATGGGTGTCGTTGCCATTTTACCTAACAGCGAAGCGCTGCCACCTAGTGATTTTTATACGAGTACTCGTGACGGTGAAAAGCATTTCGCCAACGCTTTTATGTCAACCAAAGCCCGTTATACCACCAATTGGAGAAGAATTGATGTGGTCAAAGGACCGGTCGTTCCCTTTTACAGTCATGGCCTCAAAGAGAAAGATGCTCGCGCGCTCAAATGGCTTAATTCTCCAAGCGGTGGCTTTAATAATGATTTGTATGAAGATCTTGAATTTAAAACAAAATTGCCAAAGTTTAAAGAACACAGTTGCTACACAAAACTCCGGGTCGAAGTTCCTGTTCTGCAGTACTGTAGAGGAAATACGCTAAGCGCTTGGATTGGTACTGCAGGATCACGTTTTATAACAGCACCTCATCAGAGAGTAACTACTGACTATACGCCTTACTTCGAAGTTGTCAGGGATATGGAAATGAATCCGCTCCCAGCTAAATGTGGCGATGGCGAAGAAATGACTATCAGACCATCTGATGCGGATATTGATTTGTTTGGACATCAATTTAATAATCCTAACTCAGCCCAACTGGAACAAAACGCTCCTATGATACCTGAAATGGATCCTGGAGGAACGCATAATCACCCTATGCAGGAAGAACCTGCAGCAGAGCAACCTGCAGCAGATCAACCTGCAGCAGAGCAGCCTGCAGCAGAGCAGCCTGCAGCAGAGCAACCCGCAGCAGAGCAGCCCGCAGCAGAGCAGCCTGCAGCAGAGCAACCCGCAGCAGAGCAGCCCGCAGCAGAGCAACCCGCAGCAGAGCAGCCCGCAGCAGAGCAACCCGCAGCAGAGCAACTCGCAGCAGAGCAACTCGCAGCAGAGCAGCCTGCAGCAGAGCAACCAATGGCTGAAATGCCAATGCCTGATGCTCTAGGAAATTGTCCAGAAGGATATGAATTTTGGCATGATATGTCAGACCACACCAACAAATGTCGGTTGATGGGTTCATAATATTTCGACAATCAGATCCTCAAAAGAGGTGGCGGGAAATGTTCCCGCTACCTTCACTTCATAACAAAACTTCATCCTTAAGTTGCTATACCTCTTCCCTTTATACTTTACCCAAGGTGTAAAGGGATTTTCTATAGATGTTTCATACCTATAGAAGCATTTTTACACCTAGTCCGTTTAGATACCGCAAGCTGATTTAGACTTAAATCAAAGTAAAACAGTCATAATAATCTATATACACACCTCAACCTTCCAGAATTCAGGTTCTCTGAAGAGTATTGCTGCTATTCATTTCACTGCAAAGCCAAGTTCGTATCAAGACCAAACCAAACACGTAAAGAACGATTTTTCCGACTGGTTTCACAGATATATGGCCTACATTTTTTAACTGAACTTCATTAGGATCGAAGGTCTAATAATATCCGAAAGCTTGATGCAGGATTTTTGTTCGTATCCAAAGAGTATAAACAGGCGCATAAAAGGCTACGCAACCCATTAATACAACGAGGAAGACGGAAAAAAACAAGTCAAAATTCGGATATTATTAAATCCTCGCTCCTTAGTGCCTTAACTGTTTTTATTTTGGTGAGGAACCAGAATAAGAGTGGTATTATATTTGTTAAAATTTGGTATTGTTATGGGGGTTGTGGTGACACGTTTATCTATCCTGCTTTTTGGATTTTTCTTCATTTTTTTTCTAGTTTCGAATGGAAAAGCCGACTCCATTGACTGTATAACAACTTATGACCCAGTTTCTGGTGAAGCCAGGTTGCCCTGCGTTGATACTGGCGAAGACCGCCTGTATGAAGTGGAAATGCGGCAAGTCAGCCCTGATGTTTTTAATATCACAAAAATAACCGAAGCCGAGCTTACTCAAAGAGAACTTATTATTGAAACCTTTAATGAAGATAAATTAGTAAAAGGTGCTATTTCTGAGCTTCATCAACAATCATTAAGAAATAGTCATACCAAAGTTATTACACTCGACCTTCAAAAACAGGATCAGCAGCACTCTGATTTTTTGGTGATAATGTTCTTTGAAACAGAATCCAAACCAGACACAAGCATTTCTGAAGAAGAGGCTTCTGTCATCGGCAGGGTTCAATTATTTGGAGGAGTCCCTGATCAAGTAGATTTAATCTCTTTAACACCCGTTAACCCAGGTCAAGCAGACGAAAACGATGATGCTATAACAGAAATAAAATTCGGCCGATACGCTGGCTTCTGTATTGGATATTGTACTCAGGAAATAACTATTACACCGACTTCGTTGAATTATCAAAATATCCCTAGAGGCGATGAAACATTAGAACTTGTAAATGTAAACCAACGATATACACAACAAGATTGGTCAAAACTAACTGAACTTCTGAATTACTCTGCATTTTTGGAGTTACCAAAGACAATCGGTTGCCCCGATTGCGGAGATCAGGGTGGGTATTATATTCAAATTACCCAAAATGGATCAACCAGACGGCTTGATATAGATGCAGACATTTTAATCACCGACACCGCTATTGACCCTTTTTACAAAAAACTGAGAGAAATACTGACCCAACAAATTAACAACCGAAGTAACTCTTGACCTACAACTTTTTTCTAGATGACTTGAGCATATTAATTTCGTTATTTGGCTCTACTGTTTCAAGCTATTTCCCCCAGCGGCTGTGTTAAATAAAATTTGGACCTCCCTCTTTCTTATCGCATTTATCACTTCTCTGTTCCAATACCTTGTATTAGGTAACTCTCTAATCTTTCAAGAATTGATGGGAGCCATCTTCACTCAGGCCAAAACAGCCTTTGAAATTGCATTAGGGCTAACCGGGGTTTTATCTTTTTGGTTAGGCATCATGAAAATAGGAGAAAAAAGCGGTTTTGTGAATGCATTAACCCATTTTTTGTCCCCTCTGTTGTGTCGGCTCATGCCCAACATTCCACGCCGACACCCTGCATTAGGTTCCATGGTAATGAACATGTCAGCCAATATGCTAGGGCTGGATAACGCTGCGACACCAATGGGCATAAAGGCGATGAAAGAACTGCAAACGCTCAACCCAAGCGCAGAAGATGCTACCAATGAGCAAATTTTATTTTTAGTAATTAACACGTCCTCAGTCACTCTGCTGCCCGTAACTATCTTTACCTATCGAGCTCAATTAGGCGCAACCGACCCTACCGATGTATTTATCCCAATCCTAATGGCGACTTACTGCTCGACAATGACTGGGTTGCTAACCGTAGCATGGATACAAAAAATCAACTTATTGAACCGGGTTATTTTGTTTTATTTGGCTAGTTTTACCGCAGTTATCGTCGCTATTTTGACCTACTTTTCAACCCTAGACCAGGAAACCATGCTGCAACAGTCGGCACAAATGAGCCACCTACTTCTATTTTCATTGATTATTGCATTTATACTAGGGTCTATTTACAGCCGTATTAACGCCTATGAAGCATTTATCGAAGGCGCTAAAGAGGGTTTTAAAACAGCAGTAACTATTATTCCTTTTTTAGTGGCCATGTTGGTGGCCATAGGGGTCTTTAGAGGGAGTGGCGCGCTCGACTACATCGCTGAAATAATTAAACAGTGTGTCAGATTGTTTTCCCTCGATGATCAATTCGTAGACGCACTTCCAACTGCGTTGATTAAGCCGTTTAGCGGTAGTGGAGCTCGTGCGTTAATGATTGAAACCATGCAGCATGCAGGCCCAGATTCATTGGTCGGACGTTTGGTTTGTGTGGTACAAGGAAGCACTGAAACTACTTTTTATGTACTAACGGTTTATTTCGGCTCAGTGGGCATAAAAAACATAAGACACGCTGCCATGTGTGGGATAATGGCCGATTTAGGTGGCATCTTAGCTGCAATTTTAGTCACTTATTGGTTTTTCTAGTTACCTTCTGAATGAATATCTATCTTACAACATTGGGCTGCAGACTGAATGAAGCTGAGCTTGAAACTTGGGGAAGAAGCTTTCAAAAAGCGGGTCATCAGCTTACTCGTCAAGTAGACCAGTCTAATGTTATCGTGTTAAACAGCTGTGCTGTTACACACAGCGCTGTCCAAAAATCCAAACAACAGATCCGCCGACTTCATCGTGCTAACCCTACTGCTAAAATAGTATTAAGTGGTTGTTATGCCACACTGAACGATGAGGAAGCAAAACAACTGGCTGGCGTGGATTTAGTCGTTAGCAACAAGGAAAAAGACCAGCTGGTTGAAAAAACTCTCGCTACCGTTACCCCTGTAACCATGCCTGAAATGGCCAGCAACCCAGGAGAAGTTTCCTTATTTAAACGGGGTAGACAAAGAGCTTTCATAAAAGTACAAGATGGGTGCCGGTATCGTTGTACCTTTTGCATTGTAACAGTTGCTCGCGGACAAGAAAACAGCCGTAGTATTGCAACTATCGTTAAGGAAATTAACCAATTATGCAGCGAAGGTATTCAAGAAATTGTCCTTACTGGAGTGCATTTAGGCGGCTATGGATCAGATATAAATAAAACTCTAAACCAGCTAATTCAAGCTATTTTAGAACAAACTCCAATACCGCGAATTCGGCTAGGCTCACTGGAACCTTGGGATTTATCAGATGATTTCTTCCGTTTGTTTGAAAACCCAAGAATGATGCCTCACTTACACCTGCCACTGCAAAGTGGCTGCGACAGCGTTTTGCGCCGAATGGGCAGGCGTTGTAAAACAACTGATTTTATTCATTTAGTAAACTCAGCAAGAAAACAAGTGACTGATTTTAACTTAACCACCGATATCATCGTTGGATTCCCTGGAGAAACCAAAGAGGAATGGCAAGCAAGCCTAGAATATATAGAACAGATTGAATTTGGCCACCTTCATATATTTACTTACTCACCACGCAGTGGTACGAAAGCAGCCAGCTTGCCATCAAAAATACCACCCGCTGTCCAAAAGGCACGCAGCCAAACGCTCCATAAACTAGCTGCCACGATGAAACAAAAAACATATCAAAAATTTTTGCATCAAAAATACCCAATATTATGGGAAAGTACTGTGCATGAAGAAGCTTCGGGTTCCATTAAAATCAGTGGTTATACCCCCAATTATTTACGCGTTACCACTAGTATCGATGATGCCGTTTCATTGGTAAATAAAATTGTCCCTGCTAAACTCATGCAAGCCCGCAAGGACCATCTAGAAGCATCTTTGTTTTAATACCATTCAAAATGCTCAGTAAACCGCTCGCTTCTTAAATTATATTATTATTCGATGACTGGAAAAAATAGGCAAAAAGATGAATGAATTTTTGATTGGTGGCTCAAATGGTACACAGATAAAAATGAACGCTGCTATGGGTAATCGACATGGCATGATTTCTGGTGCTACCGGAACCGGTAAAACAGTTACTTTACAAATCTTAGCTGAATCCTATTCGCGTTTGGGTGTCCCTGTTTTTCTAGCTGACATAAAAGGGGATTTATCCGGCATTACCGCATCCGGCAAAGACCACCCGAAAATATCTGAGCGGGTAAAAAAAATTGCCATCGATAATTTTAACTTTCAAGGCAATCCTGCTGTATTTTGGGATATTTTCGGTCAAACCGGCCACCCTGTCCGAACCACTATTTCTGACATGGGTCCTCTGTTACTCAGTAGTTTACTAGAATTGAACGATACTCAGACTGGAGTTCTTTATAGCTGTTTTAAAGTGGCCGACGATACTGGCATGCTGTTGCTGGACCTCAAAGATTTGCGCGCTCTTCTAACATGGATGGCCGACAATTCCAAAAATTTGCAAGCTGAATATGGCAATATTTCTTCCGCCAGTATCGGCGCTATTCAACGGCGATTGTTAGTATTAGAAGAGCAAGGCGCTGAATATTTTTTTGGAGAACCTGCGGTCCAGCTGGATGATTTATGCAAAAAAGATTTTTCAGGGCATGGGGTCATTAGCATCTTGGATGCAACCGTCTTATCATCTAAGTCACCTCGCTTATATGCTACATTCTTACTTTGGTTATTAGCTGAAATATATGAGAATTTTCCTGAAGTAGGTGATGCTGAACGACCTCGTCTGGTGTTGTTTTTTGATGAGGCTCATCTGTTATTTGATCGTGCACCTCGACCTCTGATCGATAAAATGGAGCAAGTGGTTAGACTTATTCGTTCAAAAGGCGTTGGAGTCTACTTCATTAGCCAATCGCCCCTTGATATTCCAGAAAGTATCCTGGGTCAATTAGGTTTAAAAGTTCAACATGCATTGCGAGCTTATACTCCTAAAGATAAAAAGGTTATCAAAGCAGTAGCGGAAACGTTTCGCGCTAATCCCAAGCTCGATACGGAGCGAGAAATAACCGAACTAAGTACAGGAGAAGCATTGGTTTCGGTGCTTAAAGAAGACGGCAGCCCGACCGCTGTTGAAAAGGTCTTAATTCGTCCTCCTACATCCCAAATTGGTCCAATAGATGATGCTAAAAGGAATGAGTTGCTTACCTCATCACCGTTGAGCGGACGATATGAGGAAGAAGTTGATCGTGAATCCGCATATGAACTACTGAAACAGCGTGCCGAAAGATCTTCAGAAGAACAAGCACAAGCACCCAAGCAAAAAAAGAAACGTTCTTCTAGTCGACAAAGCGTCGGTGAGGCTTTCATTAAGAGTGCTGCCAGAACAGTTGGAAGACAAGTTGGTAGACAGCTTATCAGAGGAATTTTGGGATCCCTTCTAGGTGGCAGAAGATAAAAGGGGGATCTTAACAAATATAGCTATTTTGATTTATTATTGATGGCCCGCGCCTTAGCAATAACTGATAAATAAACTTACTGTAGGAATGTTAAGACAACCATGAAACATTGATCGGCATGATATTGTGAAATCTAAGACTGAACCAAGAAACTAACAGCCTAAGCGCACGTCCCTGTGCTGCTAATATAGACGTTCGAGAATAATATCTATTCAATCAACCGAATTTCGACACGCCTGTTTTGCCTACGCCCTTCTTCTGTATTATTAGTGTTGGCGGGATTTATTTTTCCAAACTCGCGGGTTAATAAATTATCAGATTTCAACCCTTTACTGACAAGGTATTCTTTAACAGCTTGCGACCTTTTTCTAGAAAGTCTTAAATTGTAATTTTGATTTCCTATATTGTCAGTATAACCCCCCATCTCTAGCTTAGCGCCGCGCTCCAAAAGATCTTGACTTGCAATACTATCAAGCTTTGCCAATTCTTCACTAGTCAATTCTGAAGAGTTGTATTCAAAATTCACCTGTGTCAATAAATCTCCCGCTAAAGAGGGTTCAATTGTAGATAAATCAGCAGTTTTAGCTACCATGTCTGCAGCATTATCCGCCGTTGTGGCTGCTGAATCCCTTGCCGTTGATAGTTCATCTGCTGCTGCCTTTCCAGCCGCACCAATTGCGGCAGCACCCGTTGCTGTTGCAGCTTGGTTCCCTATGCTGCCTCCCAAAGAATCTGAGCTACCAGTAGCATCCGCAGCTTGTTCTACAGCCTCCGATGACCCAGCTTCACGTGTAATCGTGGCAGCACCATCACCCGTTGTTGCAAGCTCACCGTATTCCGAAGCAGATCCAGCCAGATCTGAAGCTTGGTCTTTTGCTGCTGCAGCCACATTATCACCCGCTGCATTCAACTTATCGGCTGCCCCACCTGCCATTTCGGAAGCATTATCAGCCAAATTTCCAGCTCCACTTGCCAATGAATCCTTAACCTGACCAGCTTTATCACCTACCGCGCTGCCCGCATCAGCGATAGAATCTTTGGCTCCCGAAATACCATCAGAAACCACTTCTCCTGATTTATCCAAAACATCTCCGGTATTTTCGGCCAAAGAAGAAGCACCTTCTTTAGCGCTATTCAAACCTTCAGATGCCTTATCCCCTAAAGCAGCCGCTTTATCTCCAATTGTTGATCCAATTTCTCCCATACTGTCACCCGCACCTTCCAGGGTGTTTTCAGAAACAACTTGTGGATCTTGAGTGCCCTTACACTGTGAAAGTAGCAGCGCAAGACCGAACAATAACGTTAAAACTATGAATGCAAGAAAAAAATTACGAGACATATTGTCCCCCTCTATAGTTGGTTAAAAAATTGCAGTAATTTTAGTTAAGATCATTACTTAAGAATATCTAACATTTCAAAATGCTAAATTACTCTATGATTCTCCAAAACCCAGCTAATAATTATATTAGAGAGCTTAAAAACATAACTCCATAATCTCAAGCATACTTAATATTGTTACGTGATTCAATAGCCATGAAAGTTGCAGCATACGATGGTGACATTATTTTATGCTTCCAATTAAGAGTCTTTTATGGATCGCAAATTGCTTACTTTAGGGTTTAGAACAACCCCTTTTTCCGTTACTAACGCGTTAATATATTCATGAGGAGTCACGTCAAATACTGGATTCCAAGCATTCACGATAGAGTTATTGCTTTGTTGGTAAGCCGGTGGAATAATTTCCTCTTGGCTTCTCTCTTCAATTTCTATATCTTCTCCTCTTTGGATAGCCCAATCAATGGTTGAAGTCGGCGCCACCACCATAAACTTCACACCATGCTGCCTGGCAATTAAGGCCAACGAATAGGTGCCAATTTTGTTAGCAAAGTCACCATTACTAGCGACCCTGTCTGCTCCGACAATAACCCAACTAACCAGCTTTCTTTGCATCAAAAGCGCCGCAGCAGAATCAGCAATCAAGGTAACTGGAATGCCATCTTGCTGCAATTCCCAGGCTGTTAGTCGAGCGCCTTGTAACCAAGGCCGAGTCTCGCAAGCATACACTTTTTGTAACCCTTTTTTAGCTAACGAACGTACCACACCAAGAGCCGTCCCATATCCTCCTGTTGCTAATGCGCCCGCGTTACAATGAGTGATTACCGCCTGTACCTGACCAATACATTCAGCCCCAAGTTCTCCCATTTTTTTATTGGCTGCAACGTCTTCAGCATGAATATTTTTAGCTTCTTGCAATAAATTCCGGATCGGATCTAGTTGGTAGAGTTTTAACTGGTCACGCATTCGATTTAAAGCCCAAAATAAATTAACAGCGGTAGGTCTTGATCTCCCTAACTTATCCATGTCCTTAGCAACATTGTTCTGCCATTCCATTGACTCTTCAGAAAAATGTTCCATGACAGATAAAACAACACCATATGCGGCCGCGATTCCTATCGCAGGAGCTCCTCTTACCTGCATGCTGGAAATCGCTTCAACAACTCCATTAGCGTTGCTATATTCTATATATTCCAAGCTATCCGGCAACTTCCTCTGGTCTAGCACCAATAAACTTTGCCCAGTCCATTTGAGAGCATGCTCATGGGTTTCTGTTTGATGAGTCATAGTTATCCTAAACTTTGCAGGCTATAATCCTAAAATCTATCGTACCATTAACCGAATGCTCATTTAGTCTGTATAGACTCTATTCTTCAAAATCATGCACATTGACCTGCTTATCCAAGCCCGCTGGATTATTACTGTAAACGTATCTGACCAAGTCCTTGAAAATCATGCGCTTGCTGTTAACAATGGCCGCATTATTGATATATTACCGAATGTTGAAGCTATTGATAAATATCAGCCTACTCTCTTAAAAAACCTTGAACAACACGCATTAATGCCTGGTTTCATTAATGCTCATACTCATGCTGCGATGTCCTTAATGCGAGGCATAGCGGACGATTTAGCTTTAATGGATTGGTTGCAAAACCATATTTGGCCGATTGAACTTAGATGGATGAGTGAGTCTTTTGTCAAAGATGGCACGGACTTAGCTATCGCTGAAATGATTAAAGGCGGCACAACTTGCTTCAACGACATGTATTTCTTTCCAGACATTACCGCCCGACAGGCGATAAAAAGTGGTATTCGAGCCTGTATCGGGTTGATCCTCATAGATTTTCAAACCGTTTGGGCTGAACATGCTGACCAATACATAGAGAAAGGGCTTACCGTTTATGAAGAGCTACGGCATGAAAACCTCATAACTGCTGCTTTTGCGCCTCACGCCCCTTATACTGTCTCCGATGAACCATTGCAAAAAATCCGAACCTTGGCTGATGAACTGGAATTGCCAATCCATATGCATGTACATGAAACAACCACTGAAGTCTCTGAAGCTTTACAAAAAAACCAACAGAGACCACTACAAAGATTACATCAGTTGCAACTAATTAATCCGCAATTCATGGGCGTTCATATGACACAATTAACTGGAAATGAAATCAACTTTTATGCTGACTCCGGCGCTCATATTGTTCATTGTCCAGAGTCGAATTTGAAATTAGCCAGCGGTTTCTGTCCTGTTTCTGAATGTCTGGATGCTGGCATCAATGTTGCCATTGGTACTGACAGCGCAGCCAGTAATAACAATCTCGATATGCTGGGCGAAATGCGTGTTGCGGCTCTATTAGCAAAAGGGGTCTCACAAAACCCTAAAACAGTGCCAGCCCATACAGCTTTACGAATGGCCACTATTAATGGAGCTAAAGCTCTGAATATTGATGATCAAACTGGCTCTTTAGAGCTGGGAAAATCGGCGGATATGATTGCATTTGATCTATCTTACATCGAAACGCAACCTCTATATGACCCTGTTGCCCAGATTGTCTATTCCGCTCAACGAGAACAAATTACTGATGTATGGGTGGCTGGTAATCAACTACTAAAAAACAAGAATCTGATCACTATGGATATTGCTAAAATAAAGCACAATACAATAGCGTGGCAGCAGAAATTGGGAAAATAAACTGATTTCAAAAGAATTTATATCAATTTGGCCTGAGTCGGAAAAGATGTGAAAATTTTTTTTATATCACTTCTTTAACAATCTGTTTGGTATAGAAAAGATCCTAATAGCCATAGGCAACAAATTTTTTTTCATATAATAACTAAGCATGTTGAAAGTGACATGTTTTGAGATAAATCCAATTAAATTAGCATCTGCCCAAAATCATAGTTTTGAATTGTTATAATGAAAAATTATTTTTACTATATATTTGATAAGGTTTATATTTTTGCAAAAGCGTATTTTTTTAATGACGCTGCTTATAACCCATTCGTTAAGGCCGGAAAAATTTGACAATAATGCCATTTATTTCAGCACCCAGGATGTCAGCTACCCAACTTCAATAGATGACTTAATTTCATCCTCAACAAATGATTAGACACCACGTCAAATATTTTTTTTCGCTAAGTTTTTCCGCATTGAATCACAACTTCCTGAGTTGCAATGGTTAAGGCAAACTCGATTTTAATTATCCGGCTCAGCGCCATTGGAGATGTTGTCATGGCCTCTCCATTAATCAATTGTTTACGCGAAAAATATCCAGATTCGAAATTAACTTGGCTAGTGCAACCAGAGTTAGCTGAATTATTATCTGAAAATAAAAACCTTGATCTCGTACTGACCTGGCCCAAAAAACTTTGGCTTAAGCTTTTAAAAGAAGGTCATTGGTTGACTTTATTGCAGCAAATAAAGCAATTCAGACAGATGTTAAAATCTCATAATTTTGACCTTGCCATTGATCTTCAAGGCCTTTTGAAAAGCGGTTTAATAGCTTTTTTTTCAGGCGCTAAATATCGCATCGGACTTGGATCAAAAGAAGGGAGTCAATTTCTGATGTCAGAATGTGTTGTAAAACCACAAAATGATCCCAAAATCAGTTCGGAATATTTACATTTAGCCAAGCAGTTGAATTGCAATATCGATCAATTTAATATGTCTATCAGACTTTCTGAAAAAGACATTATCTTCACCAACAACTTTATTGAGCAACATAAAATTACCCAAGGATACATAGCGATTGCACCCTTCACGACGAGGGACCAAAAGCATTGGTTCAATGAGAAATGGTCTGGCTTGGTGGGAAAAATATTCAGTATTTACCAATTCCCTTTGGTTATCCTGGGCGGCAATGGAGACTTAGAGGCCAGTGATTCGTTAATGCAGACGATCAAGGATAAAGCCGTTAATTTAGTAGGCCAAACAACTTTACGCCAAGCTGCTTCGGTCATTTCTCAAGCAAAATTGTTGATAGGGGTTGATACAGGTCTAACCCATTTTGGCATCGCGGTCAATACCTCGACCATTGCACTATTCGGTTCGACCTGTCCTTATCTCGAAACAGGTCGCTCAAATACGCGAGTCATTTATAATGCTTTACCCTGCTCTCCCTGTCGGCGTAAACCAACCTGTAACAATGAATATACTTGCATGCAAAACATTACAGTTGAACAGGTTTTCAAGGCAAGTCAGGAATTGCTGGCATGAAAGTGCTCCATGTCGAAACGGGCAAACACCTTTACGGTGGACCCTTACAAGTCTATTATCTAATGCGTGGACTTGCCGAATGCGACCAACAAAATATTCTAGTTTGCAGTAACCATAGCGCAATCGCCGAACTGGCAAAAGAGGTTGCCAGTAATGTGCATTCTGTCCCGATGTCAGGTGATCTTGACTTGGAGTTTTTGTTTAGACTCCGACGTATCATCAGAGCAGAAAGACCAGACATCATTCATCTACATAGTCGCCGAGGTACTGAAATTATTGGCGCCATTGCTTCCCGCTTGGAAAAAAGACCGGTTATCCTGTCCAGACGTGTTGACAACCCTGAACCACGTTGGCTTGTTAAGTTGAAATATCGTTTGTATCACAAAGTAATAACCATTTCAGAAGGGATTAAAAAGGTATTGCTAAAGGAAGGAGTCGCAATAGATAAGCTCGTCTGTGTTCCAAGCGCAGTGGATACTCAGACGTATAACGCCCATAGGGATAGAGAATGGTTTCAACAACATTTTAACATCAAGCCAGAACAACCTGTTATTGGGGTTATTGCTCAACTTATTTTACGTAAAGGGCACCGCTATTTGCTTCAGTCAATACCACAAATTCTATCCCGCTACCCCGATACCCAGTTCCTGTTTTTTGGGCAAGGCCCACTGACCAAACAAATCCAAAAAGAAATTATTGCGCAACAACTGCAAAATAATGTTCATTTAATGGGATTCAGGGAAGACATTGAAAAGATTATGCCAAATCTTGATATCGTAGCTCACCCTGCAGAAATGGAAGGGCTTGGTGTTTCACTGCTGCAAGCAGCTGCTTGCAGTATTCCAATCGTTGCCAGTGCTGTGGGTGGAATTCCTGAAATTGTGAAAAACAATGTTAACGGCATTCTTGTGCCCCCGAAAAACCAGCTGGCTTTAAGCGATTCTATCCTTAGTTTACTGGAAAACCCTGAGCGAGCCAGAACAATGGGAGAAGCAGGTAGAAATATTGTTGAACAGAAGTTTTCTATTGAAGCTATGGTACAAGGAAACCTGGCTGTCTATCAATCGTTAATATCTTCGTAGCCAAAAACGTAACTACTCACCCCATAGAGCAGTATTCCCAATCAGCGCCATTTGAATAGTATATATTTACTCGATTATTAGGATAGTAGGTTCATTTATCTTTTAATTTATCACTCATTTTTAATGCAAAACCCAAAAGGTTTTCTGAAACAGATACAAATTCTCCGGTTCGGCGTTGTTCCCTATTTCTTGGTTTTTTTAATTATTTGCGGCTCAACTCTTATGATTAAATTCTAAAATTTGTTTTGTGAATGTCTTAAAGTCATCAATATGCTTGTTTGCAATATCAAACGTTAGGTTTAAATCCAGCTCGTCATAATTATGCACTGCTGTCTCGCGTCAATTACTTTGTCCGGTTTGGCGACAATTATGATGGCCGGTTGAGTGTTTAAGGTTTTTTATGATTTTTTCTGATGTTTCCTCCTGTAACTGTTGCCGTCGATTTCAAGAATCGTGGCATGATGGATAATGCGGTCAATGGCGGCTACGGTCATTAATGTATCCGGGAATATCTGATCCCAGTGACTGAATGGCTGGTTTGATGTGATGATCAAGCTGCCACTTTCATAACGATGAGCAATAAACTCAAACAGGACCTGGGTTTCTGAATCCGTTTTTTTAACATAACCAATATCATCGATAATGAGTACACGATATTTATCCAGTCGACTCATCACAGCCATTAAATCCAGCTCTTTTTTGGCCTGCTGCAGTAATTGCACCAGTGCGGTGGCAGCCAACCATTTTACCCGGATGCCTTGTTCGATAAGATGAAGCCCCAAAGCAGAAGCAATATGCGATTTACCGACACCGGAAGGGCCAATCAATAAAACATTATCTGCCTGTAGCGCCCACTGGGTATTATCGCGCAGCCCAATCACTTTCTTTTGAATGGTTTCCGGTAATTCATCAAAGCCTAAGGTGGCAAAACTTTTGCCCCGGGGTAATTTGGCTTCTTTGGTCCAGTTGCAAACTCGCGTTTCAAAGCGCCGTGCAATTTCATTTTCACACAGTTTAGACAGGTATTGGCTATAGCCCCATGCCTGTTTTGTGGCCTGTTCCTGATAAGCTTCATAATATTGCCAAAAAGCCAGCAAGCGAAGTTCTTTTAACATCATTGGCAAACCATCACTCACAGCACACCTCCTGTCTCATCCACTGACCGGTCAGTAGTTGATCATAGTCAGCAACCTGGTGTTGGCGTAGCGGTATCGGTGGCGGTGTACTGTGTTGTAAATACCTTGCCTGCAGGGATGTTAAATCGGGCAAGGCACCTTGTTCTGCCTGTCGCATTAGCTCAGTTGCCAGGGCACTTTCGCAATCATAATCATAGGCAAAGCGTAAAACAGCAACCATCCACTTGCATGCTTCTTGCGGTGTAAACTGTTTCTCTGCCTGCTTCCATAAAGCCCGATATTGCGTGTTAGGCAAAATATTATCGCGAAACTGTGAGAAGCGGAAGGCTTGTGGTTTGGCTGCCAGAGAATGAATGATATGCCGGTAATCTATTCGTCGCGCTCGGCCGGTGGGCGTTGTTGGATAAATCCGAGGCAGATTGATCACCCGAGTTTGGCCAACAAAGCAGACCAAACGATCATGGTAGAGATGCACCCTGACGCTTTCACCGATAAGGCGTGAAGGGACGGTTGTAATGGTCTAATAATCTTGGAAGGATTTATAGCTTATAATCCAACCCAAAATTAGGATAAAAAATGACCGAAATAACCACAGTAAAACCTAAAACAACCTTCACCACAGAACAGCGTCTAGACTACGCTAAACTCATGGTAAATGAAGGATATACCAATAAGCAGGTAATGGAAATATCAGGAGCAGGTGACTCTGCTGTGAGGCGATGGAAAAAGCAATATTTAGATGAACTCAAAGGTAATACACCTCAGGATAAGCAAGCGTTAACCCCAGAACAACAGAAAATACAAAGCCTAGAGAAGCAATTATGGCGAGCTAAAAGGGATAATGAAATACTAAAAAAGGCCACAGCCTTCTTTGTTCGAGACAACAACAATCTGAATTGATTGTTGAAATAAAGAAGGCTTCTCCAGGCTATCAAACAACAGAGCTTTGCACACTATTTAATATAGCTCTCAGTACACACTACTATCAGATTAATAATCAAATGAGCGATGAAGAACAAGAAACCATAGAACAAATTAAATTGATAGCCATTGAAACTCAGCATACCTATGGTAAACGAAGGACTCAGGTTGAATTAGCTAACAGAGGGATTGAAATAGGCGTTTATAAAACAGCTTCATTAATGAAAAAATCGAATGTCATTGCCATAAAACCTAAAAAGCGACACAGCTATCCAGCGGGAGAAGTCCACAAGAAAGCGGATCATTTACTTAAACGACAGTTTAATCCCAGTACTGTTCATACGCACTGGGTAGGTGACATTACCTACATTAAAACCTATACAGGCTGGAGCTATTTAGCTTGTATACTTGATCTTGGGTCAAGAGAAATTATGGGCTGGGCATTATCAGAAGAACCCAATGCAGAGCTTGCAAAGTCAGCATTAGAACATGCGATTAATAAACACAAGCCAGATACTCAACAATTAATGTTTCATTCAGACCAAGGGGTTCAATATTCAGCCAATCTATTTGTTGATTATCTTCATGACTTGGATATAACACAAAGTATGAGCCGTCGAGCTAATTGCTGGGATAATGCTGTGATGGAGCGGTTTTTTAGGAATTTAAAAACAGAGAGGCTGAACTATTTGAGTTTTATTAATTACTCCTCTGTAGTCAGTGCTGTGACTAGCTATATTAGTTTCTATAACTATAAAAGGTTACATTCTGCTATTGATTATAAAACCCCTCATCAAAAAACCAAAGAAATGAAAAAAGCGGCTTAAAATCCTTCCAAGAAAACTTGACCATTACAGGTATACAATGCGCGTTTTACAGCAATGGTACTGCTGGTGGTGACTTTTACCGACAGCTCAGCATAATCAACAAATCGGTGTTTGGGTAAGGCTAACAGGGTTTTGTGCTCTTCGGCCAACCTGCCTTTGCATCGTCTGTTCAGTTTGTCGACAATGTGTTCAAGAAACTCTCGATAAGCACGGAGTGTAGAAAAATCATTCGAACCGCGTAACTTTATGGCTTGATCAATGCGACGTTTTAATGAGCCATGCGGTGCTTCAATGGCGCCATTTTCATGACTAATGCCCAGATTATTGGTGGTGGGCCGCATGCCATAATGCTTACATAAATCATGATAGTCTTCCGTCAGTCGCTGTTTTTCTACGTTATTGACGTAAGCCGCACTGAGGCTGTCTGTACGATGTTCCTTTGGTGAACCGCCTAAGGTGTGTAATGCACTTTGTAAGCCGTCAGCCAGTGCACTGTAGCTTTCTCCGCCCTGAATAACATGGACATGACGCCAACCACTAAAAGCCAGGCGAAACTGGTACAGTAAATGTGCGAACGCCTTCCCGTCTATCGTAATGACGGTATTGGGGTGCGTAAAATCAGATAGTCCCTGATGACCCGCAGGTACCGACTGACGAAACATGACTTCTTTGTCCGGGCCTTGTGTGGCCTGCCAGTGTTTAACACGTCTTTGCAGTGTCCGAAGGTATTTCTCTGGATACTTTCCCGGATGCTGCTCATCCAGATGCTCCCACAGGGTAATGCCAGTTAAGGACGATTCATCTTCTAATAACGGAACCAGTTCTGAGTCCCATACGGCTTCTAATGGATCTTTGCGCGTTCGCCACTTTCGTTCTTTGTGTTCAGCTCTTTCACCTTTTTCGATCCGGCAACCTGATCGAACACTGATGCCGGCTTTTGCTGCGGATGTCTCCTGCGTACAACCTGTCTGACGATTTTTCATATAACTATTTTCCTGTAATTGAGTGATGTGTTTACCGGACAAGTCACTTCCTCCTAAGAGTAAAAAGTACTTATCAGTTTATACACTCAACCGGTCAAGATAATTGTCGTCTGACCGGACAGGTTAATTGTCGCCTAACACACTGCGATATTTCTGAACCCAACAGATCTTTTTAATTTATCTGCTATTTTTTTATCAATTATATTAAGTCGTTCTAGTTTGTTGAAACTTTCTGACATGGTTTGTGGCGTGTCAATATTCGTATTTGCAATCATATGCATGGCAAGATCAACACACAGTTGAATGATCCTGGTGAGGTTTAAAACAACTACGTCTTGTGCATCAAGATCCTTCATGAATTGTTCTTTTTCAGGTGGCACCCGGCTTTCTATACGTTGTATACATCTTAGAATTGAGTCAACTTTTTTTTCTAATACGATTTCATCCATGAAGTAATCTTGCCCGTCGTTCTTTGAGGGTTCTTTTTAAGTATGGGGTAAAATCTTGCATCATGTTGATGTTTCTGATGCTTAACTGAATAAAATCAGACTTTTTCCCTTTTAGTATTTTTCCGTGTTGAATGATCTGATTTAGTAAGGGCTCACCTGCTGTTTTTAGATCAACTAAATCTATTTTTCGGTCTGTTAATTCTGAGAATGATTGGAGTAAGTTTAGTTTGACTTCTGGCATCAATGCTTCGCTCATCTCAATGGCTATATCTATGTCGCTTTTTGCCGTAGCTTTTTGCTTTGCAAAAGAGCCAAACAACATTGCAAAATGAATAGAAGGCTGCACAGACAACCATTTATTAATTAACAGTAGTTCTACATCATTATTTTTATGTTTTAGTATCTTCATAAATATGATGTTAGCAGGAAAAAGTTACTTTTATGCTTAGGAGCGAGGATTTGATAATATCCGAACTTGACTTGTCTTTTGTCTGTCTTCCCCGCTGTAGAAACAGATAATTGGGCTCCCCCACCCTAGAAAGATGGAGTGGTATAGTTGCTCTCAAACAAGATATTAAGGAGCCCAGATCATGAAGAATACAATAATTGGTGTTGATTTAGCAAAAGAAGTTATTCAAGTTTGTATGTATACCAACAAAAGCGTGCATTCCAACAAGGAAGTGACACAGAACAACTTTCTTCTTTGGCTTTTTAATACACCAAACCAACCACTATTGTATTTGAAGCCTGTGGAACTACCTGGGGATTAATTCCCACGCCTGAAACAGATGGACGCATACTGGTTGCACTGGATGATTTTATTAATCCCAAAGTGGGAAAGACGATCTTTGATCATGCGGCAAAAACCAATCAAAGCAACTACCCTTGGGCACAGAATGTTGTCTCGGTCGGCTTGCTCAAACCCATCAAAGAGCGCTGGGCCTGCTTGTTGTTAGATTTTCGTTTCTACCTGCCAAAGAAAACGATTGAAGCCGAAAAGGAGACCGCCAAGATGAAGGGTACCGCGGTTCCTTTTCAAACCAAGTTAGCGCAAGCGGCTCAGCGGTTGATTGACTGTAGTTTGTTCTTTTTCTACTCATATTAGTACTTCAATTTTTATAAGAATATTAACTAAATTGGAATAAGATGTCTTGGTTTTGGTATCTAAATTTGTTGGGGTGAGTGACTACAATCGATAGAGAGGTTCTAACAAAGGTTTATCAGCCGAGTCCATCTTGCTATTGCCTTCTTGCTTTTGATACTGCTCAAACGCCTGCCATACCGACTTGCCTTCCCAGTTTTGATGATTAATACCATAAAGCGTCTTTTCTAAGGTCATTATCTTTGCTCCAAACTCGCCTCCACAATGAGCGGCTAATTTGGCTAAATTTGATACCTTGAATTCGGCCTTCCCCCATTCCATCAATGCTTCTTTCGCTTGTGTGGGATCATTTTGTTGACAGGCTAACCTAATTTTTTTAACTAATTCTTTTGATTTTAAAAGTTGTTCCTTAACATCTACAGATCGCATGTTTTCAAGGTTCTCAGATTTTTTCTTCAATGCTCTGAGAAAAAAAATTACTGTCCCCATCCAACCGATGGCCAGCAACAATGAAATCCAATGCCATATGCCAAAGTCCTGCAGGCTTGCTCCTTGATTTATCGAAGAAGAGGCCTTGGCAGACTTCAAATCGACTTGTTTCGCTGTTGGAGCAGTTACTGGCTCATTAGCGCCAATTGCAGTCAATTGACGCTGTGGCAATACGGCAAACTCCATCTTGCCTGTTTTAGTGTTCCACCAGGGTATTTCGATCTTGGGCAAGCTGTACTCTCCCGCCTTTGAAGGTATGACAGCAACTTTCTCCTGCCGGGTTGAAACAACCCCATCAATTTTCTTTTGCTCATCTAGAACGGGCTGATCAGGGTAAATTTTTATACTTTCTGACCAATCTGTTGGCGCTTTTCCTGAAATTGAATTTAATTCAGGCAGTTGATCGCTGCTGGCCCCTTTAGCAGTTATGGTAATAGTCCTTGTTAATGGTTCTCCTACATTAACCTGCAATTTTTTTTCTGACCATGTCTCCGACAAGCTAACTGACTCTGCTGGAAGCCAGTGATAATGAGCGAATTGTTTAGGTATGGGCGATACGTCCAATTCTATACTCTTAGATTTCACGCGTTTAGTCCTGGTAATATTGCGATTAAAAAAACCACCAAAGCCCGGTCTTTGACCAACAACCAATTCAGCATTTAACTCAATGGAAGGTATAGTTACTCTCCCTGATTTTTGAGGAAATATCGCATATTTTCGCTCAGTCACTACATATGTTTGCCCCTGATACTGAGTTTCGAAATTATTATCTTCGCCTAACTGTTCTACCAATGCATCCGGCAATGTCGGTTCTGTTAAATTGCCGCCGGAAATACTGACCTTTCGATAAACCCTTAACCGATAGATTACTTGAGATTGGACCATTGGACGAACCGGATCAGCTTCCACCTCTATAAACAAATCACCACCGGCCGATATACTCTGGTGAGCTATTTGCCCCTTTTTCACTTCAACAGCACTAGCCGTACTTTTATCACGGCCAAAAGAAATTTCCGGAATGAGCAGTCTCCCCTCTCGTTTAGCCAGAACTTGTAGCAACCACTCCACCCGCCGCTGATACTGCCCATTGATGATTGAAACGTTGCTGCTTTGACTCCTGCTAAGAATTTCGAAATCTTGCTCAAGTGGTGAAAAATCCGGTGCATTATCAGGTTCATTTGAACTAGAAAAAGTTAATTTGAAGGATTCATTCAATGCCACAGGATTGCGATCAACCGAAACAGCTATACTACTTGCGTGAGCCCAGAAACTGAAAAAAAACAGGGCGAAAATAAAGAAAAGACCTGAATTAAATCTCGCCCTAAACTTAATTAATTGCTTTGTCATTTGGCTGAATGGCCCTTTATTGTTTACAGCTATTATTCACTTTCGAGGCGCTTGAGCATTGTACCATTCACCGCCTCATCTGCCGCCGGTATTGATATTCGAACTTTCGTTTCAACAAGCCACCAGGATCATCGGGAATCCGCTTCAGCCACTGCTCATCAACCTTATTCTGCCGAGCTGCACTCATCTTCTCTTCTTCTGCTGCTGTTTCAGCAGGCGGTACAGCATCTTTTTCACTCTCTTTTTGCGCTTGTTGTTTTTCTAACTCATTTTCTTCAGCTTCATCGGTTGACTGCTGATTGTCAGTTTCATCTTGTTGCTTGTTAGGTTCTTTGTTAGTATCTGAATCGGATCGTTGCCCACTGTCCTGTTGATTACCTGGGTTCGCTTGTTGCTCATCACTCTTTTTTTGCTCTTTATCTTCCGGTTTTTCTGAATTGTTTTGATTTTTTTGTTGCTGTTCATCTGCAGCTTGTTTTTCTTCAGAATTTTTAGAATCATCCGAAGAATTATTTTGGCTTGACTCCTTCTCCTGTTTCTCCTGCTGCTTTTTTAGCGCTTCCTCAACAAGTGCTTTGTTATATATTGCGTCCTCATGATTGGGCTCAGACTCCAGAACCTTTTCATATGCCGCCAGCGAGTCTTCCAACCGTCCGAGTTGGGCTAAAGCATTACCTTTGTTGTAAACACTTGAGTTATCTTCCAATCCTTCCAAGTCTTTAACCGCTTGTTCATATTGTCCCGACTTATAAGCCGCAGCAGCACGCCACGCTGGATTTTTAAACACTTGAGCAGCCTGCTGATAATTCTGCTTACCATATGCTTCTTGAGCTTTTTGATCTTGGTTCTGCCACAAATGGTTCCAGTCAAATGCCCACGACTCTTTGGGTTGTCCGGCCAAGAGAAGCAAAATGACGAACAAAACACCTTTTCTAAAAGCCAAGGCCACAACAGGAATAATCAATATAACAAGCCACGGACCTAACTCTCGCCATTGATCCATCAAAAGATCATCGCGTTCTATGGTATTGGCAACCGAGGCTTGATCTAGCAGTGGTAAAAGTGCATTTATATCTTTGTTATCTCCGGTCAATGCATGCATAACACCGCGACCTTGTTTTGAAAGGTCTCTGAGATCACCGGTATTTAACCGAGGTACTACTATGGAACCTTGGCTGTCTTTCAAAAAACCACCACCCGGCAAATTAATTGGCGCACCTTGCGAGGTACCTATCGCCAGCACAGAGAGCTTGTAAGGACTAATTTTTTTTACTTCATCCTGGGCTTTTTTATAGTCAACCCCATCCGTTACTAACAAAATAGATCCCTTCCTCACTCCCGCTTGCTTAAAAAGTTCTACTGCCTTGCCAATAGCAGCCGCACCGTTATTCCCATCTTTCGGCATTATATCTGTGGTGAGAGCAGGCAACATATTTATAATCGTTGCAACATCATCTGTTAATGGTGATACCACAAATGCATCGCCAGAATAAACGACCAATGCCGTCTGGCCATCCAGTTTAGCATTCAGCACATCGCTTATTTTGTAGCGGGCACGAACCAGTCGGCTCGGTTTTAAATCGGCAGCATCCATACTTTTGGACAAATCAAGCAAGATCACTCTGCCAAAAGTATTTTTAAACACCGGGACTGGCAATCGATCCCAAACAGGTCCTGCTAAAGCAATAATGGAAACTATACCAACAACTGCAACTAGCAGCCAAGAACTACGATTTTTCTGTGATGACCTGTTTTGAAGAATATAGGGCAATAGCCTTTCGTCACAATACTTAGCCCAGTTACCTTGTTGCATCGTTCTTTGCCACAATAACCAAAGCAGGTAAGTCAGTGGAATAGTTACTAACAACCATAAGGGCCGCAAAAAATGGAACTCAGCAAGAATCATATTCGAGAATAATCGTTACGAAGAACACAACAACGAAACCAGGAAGCTAAAGTAGATTGTTACTAAACTCTGCCAGGATGCGATAGCGTTGCTTGACTCAGTCGTTAAATTAGAGGGTTTTGTGGATGGAATCTCAAAACAGCTTTAACACCGCTAACATTATATCAATAAAGAAACCGAGCGGTTACAGGACAGAGAACTAAATTGAATAAATCTTATGCTGATACGAAAACAAAGTTATCCAGAGAACTTAGAGATCAATCAATATTAAACACCAAGCTCCCTGGAAAGAATTACTACCCTGTGTAATATGAGGTTAGACTGTGGAATAACTCCGGTTGAATATAGATTTTTTTCTTTTTCCAACCCTTAAACATTGCGCCATCAAAAAACAAATCATTATCGATAGCAAATTCGTAACACCGTCTGAATAACCTCGCTGTTCTAAACGCGTGTAATTCATCATCCGTCGTTAAGGTTTCAATATTACCTACTTGAAATGTTTTGTTTCTCGATTTACCTCTAAAGACCCAAAACACGGTGTAACAAAGATAACTTTTACCCTTACTGCTATTGAATTTAACGGTTTTAGAAACACCCGTAATACCAGTAGAGGTTTTGTTTCGCGGATGTTTGAGGAAACGAGTCCGACTTCCTTTTAGCACCACTAACATTTGATCGCGCCAAGCTATTGCCGCAGTGAGTGATTTACTCCTATTTCCCCATATTTTATGAGAAAAGTAACGACTGTTTTCTTTCCCTCTTCGTATAATTCGGACTTGATAGCCAAATGTATCAGGCTCCGTAATATGCTTATGTTTTGCCATATAGTACTCCAACCAAGCTGTTTCAAACACTCAAACCTGTGCTCCTTAACCATTAAAAGCCTAGTTATCCCCTAGGAACACGTTTGAGAACCATTCAGTATTATAATTATTTTCCTAACATAATTATCATAAATTTTGAAAGAAAAAACAAGCATAAATTCAGCTTACGTTCATATTTGTTTTTTTAGCTGACTATTAACACTCATGTAATGTATTAAATTAAAACTGCAACTCCTTATTTTTTATATAAGTCTATAAAACGTTGACATTCCTTAAACTGAAGTTTCCTAGAAATTCATTTAGCGACCATGCGAAGCAACACGGCGACCAGAGAATTACCAGGGGATTGCTTGGTTTGGGTCAAACCCTATGAAAATCATTATCCAAAGCCGCTTCGGCAATGATGGGTCGAATATCTGAAAAGCAAAACTGAATCGCCCCTGCCAAAGCAAAGAACTTATTAATAACGGTAAAAATAGTTATGGTAACCCACAATATCATTGTAAAACGTGTGGAGCCTATGGTGTGCTTGAACCCAATGTTCGATATACAGCAGAGAATAAAGCCCTTATTTTAAAAGCCTACCAAGAAGCGTTCTAGTATGCACGGAATTGAACGGACTTTTGGCGTAAGTCGTCAAACCCTGAGTGCATGGCTAAAAAAAAGTATTAAAAAAACTTCCTCTTTTAAAAGACACGCTAGCCTTTGTTAATCCTGGAGGTATGATCATTTCTGGTGTATGACAAAGAAAAGATAGCGGTGTACCCTGTTGGCTGATTTTAGACAATCAACACCCAACAAAAGGAACACCACCATGACAAATCATACTGTTATCCCATTCAATAATCCAGAAGAGATCGACCCATTGCAGGAGATCCTACAAGAAGGAGCGAGAAAGCTGTTAGCCAGTGCAGTCGAAGCAGAAATCGAACACTTTCTTACTCAACATAACGGCGAGACGTCGAGTAAAGCGACTGTCGTTCGCAATGGTTATCTTCCGGAGCGGACAATACAAACAGGTCTTGGCGAGATCCCTGTCAAGATTCCAAAAACGCGAGATCGCACACACTCAGGACTGAAGTTTAATAGCACACTGATCCCACCGTACTTAAAACGAACTCAAAGCATTGAAGAATTTCTACCCTGGCTTTATTTGCGGGGGATATCAACCGGTGATTTTTCAGAATCGTTAAAACATCTGTTAGGTGCGGATGCAGCGGGATTATCGTCCGGTACGATCAGTCGTTTAAAGCAAGGATGGGAGCAAGATTACCAAGACTGGAACACACGTGATCTCAGCAAGAAACGGTACGTGTACATCTGGGCCGATGGCATTCATAGCAATGTCAGGATGGATGATCGCTTGTGTTTGTTGGTGATTATTGGCTCAGACGCACAAGGCAACAAAGAACTGATTGCCCTCAGTGATGGGTATCGTGAATCAGCGGCAAGCTGGGAAGAGACCCTGCTTGACCTCACCCAACGCGGTTTGACAATCCCGCCCAAACTTGCCGTGGGTGACGGTGCACTGGGTTTCTGGAACGCCTTGAGCAAGACTTGGCCTCAGACCGCCCAACAACGATGCTGGGTGCATAAGACCGCGAATGTGATGGAGAAGTTACCCAAATCCATGCAACCGAAGGTGAAAGAAGTCTTACATAATATCTGGGGTGCAGAAACCCGTAAAGAGGCTGAAACAGCGTTTGAACACTGCATTGAGCGTTTTAGCCCGAAGTATCCAAAAGCCATGGACTGTTTGGCAAAAGACAAGGCAACCCTGTTGGCATTTTATGACTTTCCTGCTGAAAACTGGCAACACATTCGGACCACGAACCCCATCGAATCTGTGTTTGCAACAGTGCGGTTGAGAACCACACGAACCAAGAACTGTGGGAGTCGGAATACAACGTTGGCGATGGCCTTCAAGCTGGTTGAAACCGCCCAGAAGAAGTGGAAACGATTACGCGGCTACAAGCACTTGGCAGATGTGATTACCGGCGTTAAATTTACCAACGGTATTAAACAAAAAACAGATCAGGAACAGGACGCCGCTTGAAATGCTGTACACCAGATTTGACTATAGCTCTTAATCCTGAGAAGACACCCGTTATTAGAATTAGATGAGCTATGGTTTATGACGTATAAAAAAGTCCGATACCTGCTCTTAACTTGGAAAATAAAATCAGTTCACGATCTCCTTCCTGCCGCTACCTATAGCAAGCTATATTACTGAAAGTCGGTGTATCGAAGCTTCTAAGTCATATGCCAAAGAGCTACAGAAACACTACTTTGCACGAGGTTTGGCCAACAAATGTGTTAAAGCGACTGAGCAATACTCCTAATCAGAGCAGAAAAAGTCTATTCTGAAATTCGCCGAATAACCATTATGCTCTTGCCTCCTTAGTGGAATGTATACTCCATTTTTTCAATACCCTACAATGCTTGCCAATCCTCGTCAATTAGCGACAGTTTTTTCGTTGGTAAAGTACGACAGAACACTATTCCTTATAAAATAATAGTTTACAGTCAACACTAAGTTGTATTGTCGTTAGATCCCAACTAAACGCTCTCCAGCTAAATCATAAACATATTAATTTGTCTATGTATAACAATAAGATACCTAATATGGCCTTCATCTTGCTTAATCTAACCGTGAATGTCGGTCTCTGTTACTTCTGATGTATCGGAGGCGAACCCTTTAGCCCCTGCCTAAGGAAGATATGCAGTAAACAGACCCAACTAAAGTGTTTGTCTTTATTTTCACCATAACCCGGTAGCACTGGAACTGACAGACGATCAGACATTCTTTGGAGCGTTAATGATTAATGCTCTTTATTCAAGAGTAATGCTTTACCTCCCATCCACCGATAATGGAGAGGTTGCAAGGTATGTAAAACAGGGTAAAGCATTTTAGCTTCTAAATCAGACAAGAAGACTGATTTAGAAGCCTTTTATAATTAATCCATAAGGCCTTAACAGTGACTACTCATTTGGAGAAACTTAGAGGTACTTAAATTCACGAGGAGATATTTTTAATGGATTTTAAATCAAAACTTTTTAAGAACCTTTTTTCATTTATAACCATCAGTGGGCTGGTTTTTCTCAGTTCTATTCAAGTTAACGCGGACCAGGGGCAGCGACCCATTTTTAGAGAAATTCCAGGCAGCAAGCAAGTAAATATGGCGCCTGTTAACCCTTTAATCGTAAAACGACAACGTTCTGTTGCGATTCAATCAGAAGCAATCGAAAAGGACATCGAAACCCTCAACTTAAACCTGTTTGATGATACTCATATCAAGGTGGTAAAGGATCGGTTAAGACAAAATCGAAAAAACCAATTCACTTGGAAAGGACACATTGATGGGGTAAATCAAAGTGAAGTGGTTTTAGTGATGAATCCAAGGACCAAAAGGATGTCTGGAACAGTAAATACACCTGATCGATGCTTTCACATTCGACCAGACGGACGAGGGGAACACGTTGTCCAGGAAATTGACCCGTTTTTAACGGAGAAGCCAGAAGATGAGCAAATTACGGAAAATACAGGTTCAGAGAATGAGGAAAACGCTGAGGCTAACCTGAGCGAGGAAGAAGGTGAGCTAGAGCAGCCCCTTTTCTTTGACCAGGTTGAAGAGAGTGATGGTGAAACTGTGATCGAAGATGAAACTTCGCCGAATTCTGAAAATGCCTCACCAGCTAAACGCCAACCTTTCTATCGCAAATCTAGAAACGAATATATAGCTCATTTTAATCGATTAATGAGAGAGCATTATCGGCGATACCTGATACATCATGGGACTCATTATTTTGGGCACCACTCTCATCATGGACAGCACTCTCATGGGCAGCACCAGGATATGTTTGATATTCCTATGCCTGAGCAAGAGGCTGGCAACGATGCGGAAATGCCAGTAGAGGCTAAACCAGAAGGTGAGATACCCGTTGAAGAGATGGCCGAGGCAGATACCGATACTATACCTGAGGAAGATTCTAGTACTATTCAGGAAGAACCAGTAGAGGCTGAGCCAGCGGAGCAGGTGCCAACCGATGAAACGATTGAAATAAATACCGATCCTACACCTGAGGAAGATGCTCAGGAAGAACCTGTAGAGGTTGAGCAGGTGCCAGCCGAAGAAACAACTGAAGTGGATACCGACAACCCTACATCTGAGGACGATACTAGTAACCCGCAGGAAGCTCCGGCCGAAGAAACGGCTGAGCAAGATTTCGGTACTACACCTGATGAGGAAGTGCCAGTCAATGCTGAGCCAGTAGATCAAATCCCAGCAGAGACAGAAGATGTAGCCACAACTGAGGATGAAGAACAAAACAGCACACCCTCCACTCCTAATGCGAGTACCTTTGAGCAGCAAGTGTTAGCTTTGGTCAATCAAGAACGAGCGATCAGAAACCTGCATCCACTTGTCATGAATGCACAACTAGTGCAGTCAGCAAGGGCTCACTCAGCGGATATGGCGCAACAAAACTTTTTCAGTCATACCGGCCTGGATGGACGTTCCCCGGGTGATCGAATCGAAGCTGCCGGTTATCAGGGCAATGCCTGGGGTGAAAATATCGCCTTTGGTCAAACTACACCGGAGGAAGTAATGAATAGCTGGATGAACAGTCCCGGCCATGCCGCCAATATCCTTCATCAAGATTTCTGTGATATCGGTGTGGGATACGAGCCTAATGGACGTTATTGGACACAAAATTTTGGCAGGAAAAGTGGCGTAAGCCAGTGTCAATGATTTCCACATAATGTAACAGGAAAAAATTTCTCATCTTACATCGTCGTATTGACTGGCATTTAAGTGGTTCCTCCACGTTAGGTTTGCAAATCCAGTCAATACGTCGTGTTTTTTTGATTGCAGACAGTTAATTCTACTTTGTCAGATTAACAATAAGGCCGTCATACTCGTCGGGAACGGGTATCCAGCGCCACGGATGGCAAGCTTAAATTCATCCATGAAGTCTGGATTCCGGCAATCCCTGCCGGAATGACGAGCTTTGAAAAAATGAATGATGTAATCTGACAACGTAGAATTAATTGAAAATAACAAACGCGCATTTGCTCTTAGCATTAGAAAACCAGGGGAATCTCTATTATTTAATCAACCGGACTATATTGGTTTTCGGCTTAATTTATTTGTCAACCTAACGCTTTTTTTACAGCTTTTCTAAAGTGGCGATTCACTAGCACGATTTTTTTCGAATGAGTGCTAATATCACTCGAATCCGGAATCTATTCATCCACCGCATCTTTTGCAATTAGATATTGCTGGTGGCTTTGAACCAACTTCGTTTTCTGCAACAATGTTTTTAGAGTCAGTTCCGTATAATGCTCATTATCCTGGCAAACAATATGTACGCCAGTGTTGACATCTGATCGAACAAACTCGACTTCTTCCAGCTTTATCAATTTGATTCGACGATTAAAAACACAAGGAATAAATTTCAAGGGTTTATCCGGATAAGGCAATGCTTGTTTGCCAGGCTTCAAAAGCTGTTCACGAATTCGTTGACCAGAATGCGACTCCAAAACTGGCGAAAACACAGTCGCACAAATATTCCAAATTGACTATCGGTATTGCCGATGGCGCGAAGGATAACGGGCCATTTTTAAATCAGTACACATCGATTCAGATGACCGAGTTCTGGCATGCAACCGAGTATTTGGCCGACGCCACTGGGGCAATTTTCCACTGGAAAAAACAACAGGCTCAACGGATAGACTGGTTAAGGCAACGTTGCCATGAGCTCAAAGGGAACTCAAACACAACACGGGTGCTGCTGAGAGCATTTTGACCGAACTTAAGAATAATACCCAGAATTAAACATCCCCCAAAACGTCAAGAGGCACATCACAAAGCCATCACCTATTTTTGCAATCTGAATTATGCATCACTCGTCGAGCAAGCCTTACCCATTGGCTCAGGAGTGACTGAAGCAGCCTTTAAAATAATTGTGAAGCAACGCTTATGTCAATCGGGAATGAAATGGCGTCAGAAAGGTGCGTCGATTATCCTGAGTTTGAGAACGTTAGAACGCTCGAATCGATGGGAAAAGTTTTGGGATAAAGTCAGTCAATATGGAACAGTCTATTGTCAGTTTACATCATACTATAGCAATACCCAGACAATCCTTCCATGAAGCATTGGTTCCGGCAATCCTGTCGGAATGACGTGCTTGCAATGAACGAGTGATATAATCTGTGACCAAGTAGAATTATTGTGCAGTTATGGCGCTACTCAGGAGCGAGCTGAATTATTATGAAACTTTTTATACCTAAAGCTTCTCTAATATTCGCTTTATTAGTTCTTGTAGTTGAATTTTTGTTTAAATCTTACGAAGATAAAACATGAAAAATTTAGTATCGATTTTGTCCATTGTGCTTGTTCTTTCGACACCATTGACCTTTGCTGATACCAGCGTTTATAAGTGCATGGGGCCAGAAGGCAATATACAGTATCAGGAAGAGCCTTGTGGTCTCTCTTCCAAAGCAGGCGTTTTAACCGTGCAATCGATTGATCCACAAGTGGTTAAGGCAGCAAGAAAACGATTGGCCAGGGAATTGGAGGTACGAGCCAGCTACGAGCAACAATTAGCAATACGAAATGAGGCTGAAGCGCTGCAAGAGTTAGAACAACGAAAACTTGATGCCCTGGAAAGAACCGCTGAGGCCAGTGACTTTTCCGCTAACTCGCAGCAAAATCAACAATCCAATTCGAATAATTTTAACGGCTATCAAGACCCGTACTTTTACCAATGGAAAAATATGCCGTACAGCCCTGCTCTACCAAACAATAATCAAACGTCTGTTAGACCAGGACCAAACAATGAACGGCGTAATGTATATAGAGAAAGCATTAATTCAACACAGTTTCCAAATAAATTTAGATAATACGGGCCCACCCATTAGTCGAATATTTTGATAGCGACAGAAAACTTAGCCAGCCCTTAAAAACGACTTCCTTCCAAGTAGCGATAATGGGATGGTTAATTAATTCTCCTTGCAATCTCCGGCGTTGAGCTTGGCCAATCGGAAAAAACCTAATTCATTCAATCAATGCCGCTCGTTTCTTTGCTCCGGCCAGAATGGGTGCATAAGTTGCCTCCGGCATTGCTTTATTTAATCCAACACGAAAGGTGCTCCAGGGCGTAGCGCTTCAGTTTTCCAGCTCGTTGGGTCAGCTCCCATTTGCAGTCCTAATTTGACTAAATCACGCATCGTCTTAGCATCAAATATTTCATCTGAATCAGCAATGGGAAAATCTTGTGGAATAGCTACATACCTCATCTCTGCATCAAACTCAGACTGACGATTGACAAGCTGAACTAAGGTCTCGACATCTTGAATGCTCTGAAGAGTCGAAGCTCGAATGAGTGTATTCAGACTTCGTGAAGCAATGGATGTCCATCGTGAACGGACTACTTTAGCATCTGTCAGTAATTTCTGATTGACGATAATCCAGACTCGAATCTTTATCGGTGCTTTCGGGTTAACAAACCCCATTTGTTTGTCTTTGGTTTTGTAAGCCCAACTACGGTCATCTATTCCACCAACCATTTGCATCGTAGCACCACCATCGACATACAGCAGGTCATCAATTATCTCAGGAGGAAACAGCCCAGGTATTGCAGTTGATGCTGATAAAATAGAAACTGTTTGCTCAATAGCTTTCTGTGTCGATGTTTCAGAGGCTATTTGTGCCAAGTCCCAAACGCGTAGTAGACCGTAGTCCATATTGGTGGCACCAACCAGTAGTTGTCGTCCTGCCTGGCTACCCTTTGCCAGATTTTCAATAATTTCAGGGGTGATTGCTGCGTTTATTGTCTTATGTAATTTCGATACATCATAAACTGACACATTACCCGGAAGATAAGGAATAATCCCACGCTTTCGTGCCCAGTCTGCTCCAGGTTTTTGATAGAAATTAAGAATGCTGTCATATGCCTTCGGCGTACCAATAAAAGCAAAAGGAGCGAGTAATGAACCTGTACTAATTCCACTAATAGAATCGAATTGAGGGCGTGCATAGTCAATTTTGCTAACCTTTCCCCAACCTTTTAGGAAACCCGCACCAAATGCACCGAAAGCCCCCCCTCCAGAAAGAACAAGCATATCGTAGCTTTGTTGATTATTCTCGGTAGATAAAGATGCTTTTCGATATTCATGCTCTATGCGCTTAGCGGTTTTTGCAGAGATAGCATCTAGCTCAGATTGATATGATCTCAAAAACTCAGGATGTCTATCCGCAAGTTCTTTTTCATTAATTAAGCGTAATGGCGGTGTTTGACAAGCTGATAAGGCAATCGTCATTACACAAAACAAAGCTAAAATAGAACTGCTTGGTTTTTTATGTTTCTTCAATGCAAATCTCATTCAATCCTAATAACATTAGGATATTATACTTTAAAAAAATTTCCTACAAATAATTTTGTGCTATATACTGTACTAAATATTGTAATGCTTAGGGTGTCAAGAATGCGTAGAATGATAATTGAACAAGATATTAAACCAATGTCTGAGTTTCGTTCAGGTGTAGCATCTTTTATAAAACAGGTGCATGACACTAAAAGACCATTAGTAATAACTCAGCATGGAAAAGGCGTTGGTGTCTTATTGGATGTGGGTGAGTTTGAGACGATGCAAGAGAAAATTGAATTGCTAGAAGATATACAAACCTCAATTTCTCAATTAGAAGCTGGAAATGGTGTTAGTCATGAAAATGCGAGACAAGAAGTATTACAGAGACTTGGACGGTGAAAATAATCTGGTCTCCATTAGCAATCGATCGTGTAGCGGAAATCGCACAGTACATTGCTCAAGATAGTCCAAATTCAGCTCAAAAATGGGTCGAATCGATATTCAAGGTAGTTGAGAGATTAGAGCAATTTCCAAAAAGTGGGCGTGTTGTTCCTGAAATAATGCAAGATGATTTTCGCGAAATAATTCATGGGAATTATCGTATTATTTATAGATTGTACAGTAAGAATGTTTCAATTCTCACAGTCAGACATGGTAAACAAATATTACCTGTTGATGAAATAAAAGCATAGAAAAGATTAATTCAGTTAGGAACGCGCATGGAATAAGTTTGACAACTGGCGTAGGATTTTTATTCGTATTCAAGGCGTAGAAACAGGCGCATAGCACGCTACGCAACTGTTTCTACAACGTGGCAGACGGACAAAAAGACAAGTCAAGATGCGGATATTATTAAATCCTCGCTCCTTACCCATCTTTACCATTTGGTTGTAATTTCCAAGGCGACTCTAGGTGACATTTCAATACTCAACATTCCAGCTCGCTGATACAAAGATCATCATCTGAGTCTTCACCCGTAACTTCTTTCAGTTTAGTGTTAACCATGTTGACTTTCGACACCACATGCAAAACATGTTTGGCTCGAGATGCGGCAACATAATAATCTGCAACGGTAAACGTGCTTTGTGGCTTGGGCTGGCTATCGAGCAGTAACAAAACAACATCCGCTTCCAAACCCTTAAAGGCGCGGATAGTCGTCATCAGAATCGATTTGTTCGAGCGCCAGCTTTTGGGGTCATCGTTAATAGGCAGTCGGCCTACCGTTTGCAATTGACTAAGGCAGGTTTTTTGTTGACGATGTGGTGCCAGTATTGCAACCTGGGAAGGATCAAGTCCTTCATTTTGCAGTAAATCGGCCAATTTTTTGGCAACTAACTTACTACGCCTGACATCATCGGCTTCGAAGCTGAGTTCAATGGGAATACCTGGCGGGGATTCGTAATGACACTTAATCTCTGTCCCAATAATAGTGCTACAGGTTTCGGCAATAGCCTGGGTGTTACGGCAATTAGTCGGTAAACGGCCGCCGAATTGCATTTCAGGGATGGATTCTTTTGGAGTAAACAAGGTTTGCGCCGGATCATAGAAAACGTACAAGTGGCCCTGCGATCCATTGTTAGTCAATTCGTCTATCGCAATCCACCAATCTTCAAAAAAATCCTGTCCTTCATCGACGACGACAGCATCATAACTGAGATCCGGCAAAAGATTAGCCGCCTGCATCAACAATTCGGCGCACGTTTCCTGCCAAAAAACAGGTGATTTATCTGGCTGAAAAACTATTCCGGCTCGTTGACAGGCATCATGAGCCAATCCATGAAAATGATGAATATGGATCGAATCAGCATAATCCGGCGGCAAAACTTCTCTCAGCCATTCAGCAAGGGCTTTATTGAAGCAGAGTAACAAGGTACGCTTACCCTGGCTGGCAAAATAGCGACTTTGTTCCAGCGCCAGTAAGGTTTTTCCTGAACCTGCCACACCTTCGATCGCAACGCGCGGATTGCCGCGGCAAAACTCCAGCATACGCAGCTGTTCATCAGTGAGCCGGATCAGTTGTTCTTCCTGGTTTTCCAATTGCCTCGACAAACGCGGAACCAGGTTAAATTCCGGTGATATTGCGCGCTCAACTTGTTTGCGAAGTTCTGGTGTCATGCCATGTAAATCAGCGCTGCGGCTCCACTTGCGTAATGCGTTCGCGATTGCCTTGGTGAGACTATCCGAAGTTAAAAAATCGCTTAAATCGATAATGATATTAGGTTCCGCACCCGGCGGCACTGCTCCGCCTTTGTAGACCAAATCCGGAAAACAAACCGCGTAGCCAAAAGCAAAAGGCAAAGCAGCAGGTGATTGCAATGATTTCCGAATCGTTGCCATCAGCGTATGCAGGCTTTTCGACGCCTGCTCAAAAGGATCCTTGATGTGATGGACATTCTCGTAAAAATCCCGGGAAAACCATTGCCGAGTCTCCGCTTCGTAGCGAATATGACCGCCCTTGACTTCCAGTACCAATTAGCCCTTGTCCGGCCACAGAATTAAAAAATCCGCCTCACCCTCGCGCAAGGTTTGGTTATCCCGATTATAGTGGCCGCGTTCCAAACGAAGCCACGGATAACTATGATAAACAACGCAAACATTGGGTAATTGTTTCAGCAGCGTTTTAGCGACATCACGTTCTGATTTAACTTTAATATCGTCAGGGTTGATGGGAGGGATAAATCGCGCCATAGGAGAATCCTGTTCGTTTCGGGCTTGCCGATTATCGGCTCACGGATAAAACCGGCTCTCACCTTCGTCCTTCGGCAATTGTTATAATCTTTGCGCCGTTTGGTAAAAGCCATACAAGATTAAGTGTAGATGAGAAAACGATAGGTGACAGACCGTTTGAGAACCATACACTTAAACACACGTCAATCCCTTTGACACCATGATGAAAATTATAGTTGATGTAACTACATATAGTAACTACAATACTGACTATGAAATTAGAATGGGATGAAAACAAAAGACTCACTAACCTACAAAAGCATCAAATTGATTTCATCGGTTCTGAAGAAGTATTTAATGGCTATACCGTTACGTTTGAAGATGGCAGCGTAGATTATGATGAACAAAGGTTTGTTACCTTTGGCCAATTACAAGAACGTGTTGTAGCTGTTGTTCATACTGAGAGAAATGAAAATTTACGAATCATTTCTATTCGTAAGGCTACAAAACATGAAGAGAGGTATTATTATGCAACGATCACAAACTGACTGGAAAAAAGTTGATGCGATGGAAGATAAAGATATTGATTTATCTGAATTACCAGAGGTATCGGCTGAAAAATTTGCCAAGGCTATTGTGCGTAAAGGATTGCAACCAGTCGCCAAAAAAACTCAAATTACCTTGAGGATAGATACTGATGTACTTGATTGGTTTAAAAGCCAAGGCCAGGGTTACCAAACAAACATCAATGCTTTGTTAAAAGCATATAAAGAGGAACATCAAAGTAACAGTGAAGTGGGTAATGCCTAACACAAACCTTATAATGCCCCAACAAATCCAGACGAGAAATTAAAGAAATCTTATTCCAATTTAGTTACTACCTAAATCCTGCAAGCAATAAATTTGCACCCTATAACCAAGAAATTTAGCCAGGTATTGCCGAATACTGACCGGCCTTGGGTCTGATTATTGATCCACTTTAAGGATCAGAGCCAATTCCTTGTTCATTTTTTCTACATGAGGCAGGTTTGATGCCCCTGCATGAATAAGCGGGCACACATCAACCTCCTTCATCCATCAAAGGCAAGTCTTTTGGTGTTGTGTTTTTTTATCTATTTAAGCCAGTGCCAGCCAATCTTCCCAGGGTTTGGTGTGCAAATGATGAGCGGGTAACTTGATACGAACCTGGTTACCTCCTGTCAGCAGTTTTCCTGCCACGCTGATCAAATAGACACGGATACTTTCTGGCTCCCATTGTTTGAGTTGCGTGTTACCACTGGTCAACGCCATCCAGCGCAGTGTGTTATAGGCCAGAATGGCACATTGAAACAAGGCGGCATTGGCAAGGAAGTGGTCTGTTTTTAGATGAGCCAGACCCAGTTGGCTTTTAGCTTCTTCTATCCAGGTTTCACTGGTAGCTCGTTTGCCATAGGTTTGATGTGTTTGCCAAGGTGTATAATTTTCAGTGGTGACATAGCAAAAGAAATCATAACAGACCGGTTCAAAAAGGATTAGCTGTTTGGAGGGCGGCACGGCTAGTTTTTGCCTGACAGCGACTAGGAGACGGCTGGCATTCCAGCTCTCTGCCCGGTACCAAAAACTGCACTGTTCCCATCCAGGATTGCCTTTGATGGCTGTCCATTGCTGTGCGCTTAGCAAGGGGATCAGATTTTTAAGTTTAACCTTGATCAGATAGCCATGACCGAGGCCATCAAGGTAATCCAGTAACGCACCCACAAAATAGCCACTGTCGCCTCTGAAAACAATGCGCCGAGAATCCGGCAGTTGTGCCAGCAGCTGTTTCATGAACCCAACAATGCCATTGCTGGTGTAGGCACTGCCGGTGCGTAACCAGCCTTGTAGGATCTCTTTGGTGTGGGTGCAAAAGGCGAGCTGGGGATGATACGAACGGGCGCCTTTTTTATGTGGGTTATACCCTTTGGCAACCCCTTGCTGTTTTCCGCAGACTGTTTTCACACTGGAGTCAACATCAATCCAGAGGGTCTGGAGTAGATCAATCTTGCTGGCTCCTGAACGAGCCGTCCTTTGCCAAACTTTGCGACGCATCACATGCACGAAGGTCTCCATTTCACTGACCTGACGTTCACCGACCTCCTTGAACAGGCGGCCCAATGTGGTTTCATCAGGAATGCGTAACCAGCCTGCCACCCGTTGCAGTACGGTGCATCCTGACCAGAGTAGGGTGCACTTGCTGAGACTGAAGGCGCCACCGATCAGTCCTGTCAGGATCAGGAAAACAGCGTCTTCCAGACGATAGACGGCATTGTTGTTTCGTTCATGGTGAACGGTTTTGTGAAAGAGTGTCGCAAAGCCCAGCTTGTCAAGGAATTTGACAACGGGAATCAAGCCTGCCTTGCTGGTCATGTTTTTCCCGGTGGAATCAAAATGCACCTTGGCAGAGTCTTGACGGGCTTTTTGTGGGGACTTTCGGGTCTTATTACTCATGAAAATAGTGACTGATTAATGGGATGAAATAGGCTTCAACTAATTGATCATTATACTATTTTTACTTCGTTGTAGGTAGTGTTTGCAGGATTTAGTTACTATTTAAAGAAAATATTGGAGTATTTTAATGAGCAGAAAAAGAACAAGTTACAGCGCTGAGTTTAAAAGCAGATTAGTCTTAGAGGTCTTGAAAAATGAAAAGACACTGCAAGAAATAGCGAGTACGAATAACATCACGCCTAAAAACCTGCAAAACTGGAAAAAGATCTTCTTAGACAATGCGGAAATAGCGATGGAACCCGCCAAAGCAGTGAAAGAATATAAAGAGGAATTATTAGCAGCTCAAGAACAAAATGAGATGCTGAGTAAGATCGTAGGCAAGATGACGGTTGAAAAGGAGTGGCTTGAAAAAAAGCTAAAAAGCTTGGGCTTATCTAATAAGAAACAACTGATAGAACCCAAGCTTGATACTCTTTCGCTGACTCAGCAGTGTACTTTACTCGGCCTAAATAGAAGTAGCCTTTATTACAAAAATAGAGAAAACCCCAAGAAAAAAGAAATCAAAGCGCATATCAATCAAGTTTTTGAAGAGATACCCATTTATGGTGCAGCTAAAGTACACCAGCAATTACTTGAAGATGGATTTAAGGTCAGTTTAAATACGGTAGCAAGTTATCGGCAACAAATGGGGCTGAAAGCTGTTCTGGCGGTTAAACAGGTCAATACGACTGCGCCGATAAAAGAACATAAAAAATATGACTATAAACTTCGAGGACTTGATATAACAGAGGCTAATCAAGTCTGGAGTACAGATATTACCTACATCAAAACAAAGGGCGGTATGGTTTATTTAGCCGCTATTATTGATTGGCACTCAAAGGCGGTGCTCTCCCACAGAATATCCAACACCATGGATTCCACATTAGTTGTCGATGTATTGGATGAGGCACTTGCACACTATGGCACCCCTGAAATATTTAATACAGACCAAGGCAGTCAATATACCAGCGAAATTCATACCCAACGGCTAAAAAATAAAGGGATCACTATCTCAATGGATGGAAAAGGCAGAGCGACTGATAATATTTGTATTGAACGATTCTGGCGCAGTGCAAAATGTGAACGTATTTATCTAAATGAATACGATTCAATCAACGCCTTACAAAAAGATGTTGATGATTATATTGAGTTTTATAATCACAGACGATTTCATGAAACATTAGATTATAAAAAACCAATGAAGGTGTATAAAGAAAGTATTTTAGATAAAAATACGATGGATGTAGCCGCTTAATGATTAGGAATAAGATTTAAGGGAATATCTGTCTTGACTCTTTGGGTTGCTATACAATATGCGATTTACCGACACCGGAAGGGCCAATCAATAAAACATTATCTGCCTGTAGCGCCCACTGGGTATTATCGCGCAGCCCAATCACTTTCTTTTGAATGGTTTCCGGTAATTCATCAAAGCCTAAGGTGGCAAAACTTTTGCCCCGGGGTAATTTGGCTTCTTTGGTCCAGTTGCAAACTCGCGTTTCAAAGCGCCGTGCAATTTCATTTTCACACAGTTTAGACAGGTATTGGCTATAGCCCCATGCCTGTTTTGTGGCCTGTTCCTGATAAGCTTCATAATATTGCCAAAAAGCCAGCAAGCGAAGTTCTTTTAACATCATTGGCAAACCATCACTCACAGCACACCTCCTGTCTCATCCACTGACCGGTCAGTAGTTGATCATAGTCAGCAACCTGGTGTTGGCGTAGCGGTATCGGTGGCGGTGTACTGTGTTGTAAATACCTTGCCTGCAGGGATGTTAAATCGGGCAAGGCACCTTGTTCTGCCTGTCGCATTAGCTCAGTTGCCAGGGCACTTTCGCAATCATAATCATAGGCAAAGCGTAAAACAGCAACCATCCACTTGCATGCTTCTTGCGGTGTAAACTGTTTCTCTGCCTGCTTCCATAAAGCCCGATATTGCGTGTTAGGCAAAATATTATCGCGAAACTGTGAGAAGCGGAAGGCTTGTGGTTTGGCTGCCAGAGAATGAATGATATGCCGGTAATCTATTCGTCGCGCTCGGCCGGTGGGCGTTGTTGGATAAATCCGAGGCAGATTGATCACCCGAGTTTGGCCAACAAAGCAGACCAAACGATCATGGTAGAGATGCACCCTGACGCTTTCACCGATAAGGCGTGAAGGGACGGTATACAATGCGCGTTTTACAGCAATGGTACTGCTGGTGGTGACTTTTACCGACAGCTCAGCATAATCAACAAATCGGTGTTTGGGTAAGGCTAACAGGGTTTTGTGCTCTTCGGCCAACCTGCCTTTGCATCGTCTGTTCAGTTTGTCGACAATGTGTTCAAGAAACTCTCGATAAGCACGGAGTGTAGAAAAATCATTCGAACCGCGTAACTTTATGGCTTGATCAATGCGACGTTTTAATGAGCCATGCGGTGCTTCAATGGCGCCATTTTCATGACTAATGCCCAGATTATTGATGGTGGGCCGCATGCCATAATGCTTACATAAATCATGATAGTCTTCCGTCAGTCGCTGTTTTTCTACGTTATTGACGTAAGCCGCACTGAGGCTGTCTGTACGATGTTCCTTTGGTGAACCGCCTAAGGTGTGTAATGCACTTTGTAAGCCGTCAGCCAGTGCACTGTAGCTTTCTCCGCCCTGAATAACATGGACATGACGCCAACCACTAAAAGCCAGGCGAAACTGGTACAGTAAATGTGCGAACGCCTTCCCGTCTATCGTAATGACGGTATTGGGGTGCGTAAAATCAGATAGTCCCTGATGACCCGCAGGTACCGACTGACGAAACATGACTTCTTTGTCCGGGCCTTGTGTGGCCTGCCAGTGTTTAACACGTCTTTGCAGTGTCCGAAGGTATTTCTCTGGATACTTTCCCGGATGCTGCTCATCCAGATGCTCCCACAGGGTAATGCCAGTTAAGGACGATTCATCTTCTAATAACGGAACCAGTTCTGAGTCCCATACGGCTTCTAATGGATCTTTGCGCGTTCGCCACTTTCGTTCTTTGTGTTCAGCTCTTTCACCTTTTTCGATCCGGCAACCTGATCGAACACTGATGCCGGCTTTTGCTGCGGATGTCTCCTGCGTACAACCTGTCTGACGATTTTTCATATAACTATTTTCCTGTAATTGAGTGATGTGTTTACCGGACAAGTCACTTCCTCCTAAGAGTAAAAAGTACTTATCAGTTTATACACTCAACCGGTCAAGATAATTGTCGTCTGACCGGACAGGTTAATTGTCGCCTAACATTATTATCAGCTCGATTTGGCGTAGCTGTTAGCCCGATCAGTAATTTTGGAACAAAGTTTCTTACAACTTCGGAAAAGGTTCTTGCAGGTGTGTGATGAGCTTCATCAACTATGATGAAATCAAATGTTTCTTTTTTAAGACTTTCAAGCTGTCCATATAGAGTATCAAAACTGGCAAAAACAAAATCTGTAGCCTCGGGTGCTGACCCAGAAAAACATGCCGAGAAACTATATGAGCCTATGCCCAATACATTTTTAAATGCTGTTACTGATTGCAGAAGAATTTCTACTTGGTGAGCAATAAACATCACTCTTGGACGTTTAACTGAGTTTTGTATTAATTCCTTTATTAATAACGCAACAGTATAGGTTTTACCCAAACCTGTCGCCATTTCTATCAATACTTTATTTTTTCCTCTTTCATATTGAGTAACTGCCTCTTGTATAACTTGCGTCTGATACTTACGAGGTTTTATATCTCGACCTATTTCCGAGTGCTTCTTCACCCAAAGATTTTGCAATTCCTCCCTATCTATTAGCTCGACACCTAACCTTAAAGCCCTTACCTTTACCTCTGAAGTAAAGTAAGAGTTTGTCACCAATATCATGTTATTGACTTTGGCTAATCGAGCACCTGTTACCAACTGGTTTAGGGACTTTACATCTACTGTAGTTTGAATATTTCGTTGTTTAACTTCGATAGCAAACTTTCGACCAGCTTTATAGGCAAAAATGTCTACTCCACCATCTCCATGTCTGAATTCTTTGCCTATCTCTGTTATGATTGCATTTGTCCAGCCTGATGCTTCAAGTAGTTTTTGAATGAAGATTTCAAAATCCCGGTCACTTAAACTATCAACATCTTTAAACTCATTAATAAGATGAAATTTATTGGTCATTACTTCTAATTTCTTTTGTTGCGAAAAAAGGCTGAGTACAAATCTGGTAAGTTTCTCGAATAAAGGTTTAACTGATTAACTAGTTCTCATCCATAAACTACAACCCTATGAAAAACATAGAAAAAATCACAAAAACAAGATGAATTCCCCGGCTAATTCTGGTATGCTTATAATCTAAGCAATTGATTCTAAACATAATTAAAAAAAGCCGAGGGAAAAAGATGCGCCAAAAACAACGCCTACAGACAAGTATATTCGATAATTATGTTGAACACGAGATTGGCCAAGAATTAAAAATTATTTCCATGATATTGGATGAACATAGAGAAATACTGGATTGGGTAGAAAAAGACATCTGCACGATCGATTTAAAAGATGAAAGTGGTCGAAAAGGGATGTCAGTTGAATCCATATTACGTTGCGCGATCTTAAAGCAACATCGGCAACTCAGTTATGAAGAATTATCATTTGTTTTGCTGGATTCGGTCTCGTGTCAAACATTTGCCCGGCTGAGCGATGGATTTGTCCCCAAGAAGTCGGCTTTGCAAGGGGCAATCAGCCGGATACTCGACCCGACATGGGAACGTATTAACCTGGCATTGCTCAATGATGCCAATAAAACCGGCATTGAAAAAGGCAGCATGTTGCGCATTGATAGTACCGTCACAGAAACACATATCCACGAACCAACCGACAGTAGCCTGTTATGGGATGCCGTGCGGGTGATGACGAGATTACTCAATCAAGCCAGCGAAATGGGTTTGGAATTTGACTGCCATCACCATTATCGCGCAGCAAAAAAACGTGCGCGTGCAATTATCTATACCCGTGGAAAGGATAAGAAAAAAGCCTTATACAGTGATCTTGTTCACTACACGAAAAAGACACGTCAGTACCTCAACAATGCGCAAATAGCCGGTCATGTAAAACCGCCACCCGGCTGGGAATATTGGCGCCTGGAGGTCAATCATTATCTGCCTTTGATTGATCAGGTCATCAATCAAACGACAAGACGTGTGTTTAATGGAGAGAAAGTCCCCGCATCGGAAAAAGTATTCAGTCTGTTTGAAGCACACAGCGATATTATTGTTAAAGGCAGCCGGGATATACAATATGGACACAAACTGAATTTAAGTACGGGTCGCAGTGGTATGGTACTGGATGTTGTCGTTGAAACGGGTAACCCGGCTGATTCGGAACAGTTCATCCCCATGGTGGATCGTCATATTGACCACTATGGTAAGGCGCCCAGGCAAGTCGCAGCAGACGGGGGGTATGCCAGCAAAGAAAATCTCGACACGGCTAAACAACGAAACATAAAAGATGTTGCTTTCCATAAGAAAAAAGGGTTAGCCATACTTGAGATGACGAAAAGCCCCTGGGTTTACAGAAAGCTCAGAAATTTCAGAGCTGGAATTGAAGCCGGTATCTCTTACTTGAAACGATGCTTTGGCTTGTCTCGCTGTAACTGGAAAGGTCTAGAGCATTTTAAAAACTATGTGTGGTCATCGGTGGTTACACACAATTTAGTGATAATGGCTCGATTACAAGCACCCTAGTTAAAATTAGGGTAACCACAAACAGGCTGATCAAGGGTGTAATAGTTCCTCAGGAAAGATGTGCCTAAAAAATGTAATTTTTACAAAAAGATTGAGGGTTGACCAATATGCAGCAAACCCTACCGTACAAAGCAATTCATTTTTGGCGACTGGTCTGGTGTCATTTTTTTTATAGCAAATAATTCGCTGTTTTTGGACGGAAACTAACTAAGTATAGCCATGGATATAGAAAGCTGCATATTGATGCTAATTGCTACAGCTTTTCATGCCTAAATGAGCTTCTCGTACAAATTTCATTGCGTTTATTGAACTTTGAGTTATGACATATCCCCCATTAACTTTATACTATGAATAAGAAGGATGCTTCTTTGAGTTTATAAAAGACCAACCATTCATTGCCTTATCTAACTTAACCACTCTTTCAGCTCAGGGAATCCAATTGCCCATTGCAAGAGTGAATCACTGAGATCCAGCTTTACAGCAGAGCGATTCCAAATAAATTGGTTTGATACTGCTTTGTTGAGGGGGTAAATTCTACTTTGTCAGATTACAAGGTTCATTTTTCCAACATCGTCTTCCGGGATGGATTGCCGGAATTCAGACTTCATGGATGAGTTTCAGATTGCCTTCCGTGACGGTGGACACCCACTGCCGACGAGTATGATGGCCTTATGGTTAATCTGACAAAGTAGAACGTATTACGGTTTTATGGAAAATTTGACAACGAGTGTCTAGTTGATGGGTTTATTCTTATGACTTGATTTGAATCTTGCCTTGCTCGACTCTCACTGGAAAGACAGGAATATCCTCATAAGCCGGCGCTGATCTAAAAGCACCGGTTTTGATGCAAAAGCGTGCGCCGTGTCGAGGACAGATTATTTCATCACCTTCAATAGTCCCACTGGATATTTCTTCGTGGTCGTGTGTACAAGAATCCTCTATAGCGAAAAACTCTCCATTCAGGTTAATGACTAGTACTTCGGCGCCATCAACATCAACCACTTTTCGGTCAGTCGTTAAGAAATCGCTTTGATCTGCAACGTCTATCCAGTCGGCCATCGATTACCTTATTCTGTAGAAACCGCTTGCTGTTGGTTTTTCAGTGCGGCGTCGAGCGTATGCCATGCCAGCGTTGCGCATTTAACTCGAGCTGGATAGTCTCTAACACCTGCTAATACGGCAAGTTTACCGACGGCTTCCAGGTTGATGTCTTCACTTTTACCTGTCGTCATTTGGTGAAAAGTCTCGAATAAATCCAAGGCTTCTTGTTCGGTCTTGCCTTTTACGATTTCAGTCATTAGCGAAACCGAAGCGGTTGATATTGCGCAACCGGAGCCTTGAAAACTAGCATCTTCGATAATGCCGCCGTCAATTTTGAGGTATAGCGTCAGGCGATCTCCACACAACGGATTAAATCCTTCCACTTCTCTACTCGCGTCGCTCATTACCCTGAAATTTCGGGGATTACGATTGTGGTCAAAGATAACTTCTTGATAAAGATCGCGTAAATCTTCAAACATTAACCAAATACCTCTATTAATTGATTTAAACCTTCTATCAAAACATCAATTTCTTCGAAGGTATTATAGGCAGCAAAAGATGCCCGTGCCGTAGCCGGAACCTGATAAAAATCCATGACCGGCATGGCACAATGGTGCCCTGCCCGAATGGCAATTCCAACGTGGTCTAACATGGTGCCGATGTCATGCGGATGAACAGAATCCAAAACAAACGAAACAATGCCGCCTTTATTGGCCGCATCTCCGACAATCTTGAGTCCTTTGACTTGGCGCGCCTGCTCTGTTGCATAGGTTAGCAGTTGATGTTCATAGTCAGCCAGTTTATCCATGCCAATTTGATTGAGGTAATCCACGGCGGTACCCAACGCTATTGTATCGGCAATATTAGGGGTTCCTGCTTCAAATTTATAGGGCAGACCGTTGTATTCAGTTTTATCAAAAGTAACTTGACGGATCATGTCGCCACCGCCTTGCCACGGCGGCATTGCTTCTAATAAAGCTTGCTTGCCATACAGCACACCGATACCGGAAGGCGCGTACAATTTGTGACCGGAAAAAGCATAAAAATCGCAATCCAGCGCTTGCACATCAACAGGCATATGCGGAATAGCTTGTGCACCGTCCAGCATCACGGGGATATCTTTTGAATGTGCTAAGGCAATGATTTCTTTGACCGGATTAATCGAACCTAAAGCATTCGACATGTGCACCACAGAGACCAATTTGGTATGGTCATTCAACAAGGCCTCAAATTCAGCAAAAATTAACTCGCCTTGTTGATTGATTGGGGCGACTTGCAGTTTCGCGCCCGTCTCAGCACATAGCATTTGCCATGGAACGATATTCGAATGATGTTCCATCGCGGTAATAACGATTTCATCGCCAGATTTTATGTTGGCGCGACCAAAAGATTGAGCAACTAGGTTAATCGCTTCAGTCGTACCGCGCACGAAAATTATTTCTTTTTCACTGCGGGCATTGATGAACGTTTTAATCTTAGTTCTTGCGCCTTCATAAGCAGCGGTTGAACGTTCACTGAGGGTATGAACGCCGCGATGCACATTGGAGTAGTCCTGCTGGTAAACCTGGCTAATCGAGTCAATAACGCACTGTGGTTTCTGGCACGTTGCTGCGTTATCCAAATAGACCAGAGGTTTACCTCGAATGGTTTGTTTAAGGATCGGGAAATCTTCCCGTATCTTTTGCACATCAAAATCAAATGATGTGGACTGTTTCGAGTAATTATCGGGTAACACTATAGCCATTCTTTAATGACAACTGCTTGTGGAAAATGGGTTAGAAATTGTTGAAACACCTGATCGCGAAACGGTTTAAACTTTATTTTTTCGACCACCTCATTGGCAAACGCAAAAGTCAGCATATTTCTGGCCGTTTCCGTATCCAAGCCTCGCGAAGCAAGATAAAAAATCGATTTTTCATCCAACTGCCCGACCGTTACACCGTGCGCACACTTCACATCATCAGCATATATTTCAAGTTGTGGCTTGGTATCAGCCTCTGCCTGTTCAGACAGCAACAAGTTACGATTATTCATTTCAGAATCGGTTTTTTGTGCATCTTCATGAACGACCACCCGCCCTTGAAAAACCCCGCGCGCACGTTGATCCATGATGCCCTTGTAATTCTCACGGCTTATCCCGTCCGGCGCGAGATGATTGATGCGGGTATGATTATCGAGATGTTGTTTACCCACGCCGACATAAAGTCCATTTAAATGGCATTGCGCTGCTTGCTTCAGATCGACATGAACCTCGTGGCGGGCCAACAAGCCACCCAGGGCATAACTGAAATGATTAAGAATGGAAGCGAGCGACTGCTGGCAATAAGTCCCTAGAAAATGATAGGCCTTTGATGATTCATATTGGTCATGGTAAACCGTTAGTTGGGCTTGGTCATCGACAAAAAACTCATTCACAGCGGCTGTCAGATAAGCATTATTTTCGACCCCCGCGAAACTTTGGATTAATTGAAGCTGCGCTGATGCACCAACTGCAACTAAATTTCGAGTGGTTGCCATAACATCAGGTTGATTAACCCAATGCACCAATTGTAAAGGCTTTGGCATTTCAACCTGGTCTGGCACGAACACAAAAATACCCTCGGTAAACCAAGCTGTATTAAAATGAATAAAGCCATGGTCTTCCTTCTGCAAGGCTTGCCCAATATATTTTTTTACAAGCTCGGGATGATCTGCCAAGGCTTCTGACATGCTCATTATGAGTACGCCTTCTGGTAGATCGTGCAATTCTGATAAAGCTGTATTGATAAAACCGTCAACCAATACCAGTTTATAAACATCCTCCAGCAACATCGCTTTCACGCCTGCAAGATCTTCAGCCGCTGGCTCAATAGGTTCAGCAGGTGAAAACAATTTCTTTTCGATCGCAGCGACATTGGTATAGCGCCACTCTTCCTGCCGGGGCGATGGAAAGCCTGTATCAGAGAACTTAGTTAACGCTTCAGCCCGCAATTGTTTCAACCACGGCAAGTTTTGGCCAGGTAATTGTGGCTGGAGAGTTTGATAAGCATCCAGGTAATGCTGTCGATTGTCAGACATTTCAGTCATTACGCTACCGCCGGGCTATCAGTCACCCAACTATATCCTTTTTCCTCCAATTCCAAAGCCAATTCTGGACCACCGGATTTAGCGATTTTCCCCTCAGCCAACACATGCACATAATCGGGTTTGATATAGTTTAATAAGCGCTGATAATGAGTGACCAGGATGAAAGAGCGTTCTTTTGAGCGAAGCGAGTTAACGCCCTGAGAAACAACCTTGAGTGCATCAATATCCAAACCTGAATCGGTTTCATCCAAAATCGCTAACTTAGGTTCCAATACGGCCATTTGTAGTATTTCGTTGCGCTTTTTTTCACCACCGGAAAAGCCTTCATTTACCGCGCGATAAAGAAACTGTTGATCCATCTCAACCAGCTTGGTTTTTTCTTTAATGAGGGTGAGAAAATCCATCGCGTCAACCTCGTTTTCACCGCGATGCTTAAGAATCGCATTCAGTGCCGCTTTCAATAAATAAATATTGCTGACGCCAGGGATTTCTACCGGATATTGAAACGCCAAAAAAACGCCTTCGCGAGCCCGTAATTCCGGCTCCATCTCCACCAAATCTATACCTTGATAAGAAATACTTCCCTCCGTCACGGTATAACCAGGCTTGCCGGAAAGAACGTGTGCCAAGGTACTTTTCCCTGATCCGTTTGGACCCATAATAGCATGGACTTCGCCCGGTTTAACCTCAAGGTTTATCCCTTTTAAAATGGTTTTATCTTCAACCTTAACGTGAAGGTTTTCTATTTTTAACATTCGTATTTGCCTTAATTTTACAATAAACCCTTAATTCTACTTTGTCAGATTAACAATAAGGCTGTCATACTCGTCGGGAACGGGTATCCAGCGCCACGGATGGCAAGCTGAAATTCATCCATGAAGTCTGGATTCCGGCAATCCCTGCCGGAATGACGACCTTTGAAAACATGTAATCTGCAAAGTAGAATTAACCAACGGACCCTTCCAGACTAATGCCCAGTAAAGCCTGAGCTTCTACGGCAAACTCCATTGGTAATTCCTTAAACACTTCTTTGCAAAACCCATTAACGATCATTGATACCGCATCTTCTGCTGAAAGACCGCGTTGCTGACAAAAGAACAATTGGTCTTCGCTGATTTTCGATGTGGACGCTTCGTGTTCAATTTGTGCCGAAGGCTGCTTGACTTCAATATAAGGGAACGTATGAGCACCGCAGCGATCTCCCACCAATAACGAATCACACTGCGTATAGTTACGCGCATTTTTTGCATTCTTGAGCACTTTAACCTGTCCACGATAGGTATTCTGTGCTTTACCCGCAGATATTCCCTTGGAAATAATGGTGCTGCGGGTATTTTTACCGATATGAATCATTTTGGTTCCGGTATCAGCTTGTTGGTAGTTGTTGGTTAGCGCGACTGAATAAAACTCGCCAATTGAGTCATCACCGGTCAACACGCAACTGGGATATTTCCAGGTAATTGCAGAACCTGTCTCAACTTGTGTCCAGGAAATTTTAGAACGCGCTCCTTTGCAATTGCCTCGCTTGGTTACAAAATTGTAGATACCGCCCTTACCTTCTTTATCACCGGGATACCAGTTTTGCACGGTAGAATATTTGATTTGTGCGTCTTCCAACGCGACTAATTCGACCACCGCCGCGTGCAGCTGATTTTCATCCCGCTGCGGCGCGGTACACCCTTCAAGATAACTGACATGACTGCCTGCATCAGCAATAATCAGTGTGCGCTCAAATTGCCCGGTATTAGCCGCATTGATGCGAAAATAGGTCGATAACTCCATTGGACAGCGCACACCTTTGGGAATATAGACAAAAGAACCATCGGTAAAAACGGCAGCATTCAGCGCTGCAAAAAAGTTATCGCCCTGGGGAACGACACTGCCCAAATATTTCTGTACCAACTCAGGATGTTCTTGCAGAGCTTCCGAAATGGGACAAAAAATAACCCCGGCTTCAGCTAATTTACCTTTAAACGTCGTTGCCACTGAAACGCTATCGAATACCGCATCCACCGCTACGCCGGCTAATTTTTCTTGCTCAGCGAGTGGGATGCCGAGTTTTTTGTAGGTTTCCAGTAGCTCAGGATCAACTTCATCCAAGCTTTTCGGGCCTTGTTTTTTCTTAGGAGCGGAATAATAGCTGATGCTCTGATAATCGATAGGGTCGATATTCAATTGCGCCCAGTCAGGAGACTGCAGGGTCTGCCAATGTCGAAAAGCTTTTAAACGCCATTCCACCATGAACTCAGGCTCATTTTTGACTTTTGACAAAGCCCTGATAATATCTTCATTCAATCCCGGCGGAAAGGTATCCGTTTCCAGCTCGGTAATAAAACCTTGCTTGTATTCCTGACCGATGAGGTTTTCTATTTGTTCTGCACTTGTCGACATTTTATACTCCGTAATCAGGGCCGGTTAATACTGGCCACTGGAACGTTAATTTCTTGAATTTCATTGGGTTGCCCAGCTGGGGAGATAACCAAATCGGCCAAACTAACCGATTCCAGCGCGGTGCGGATCGCCTTGTTCAGAACCGCCCAATTACCTTTGATCTCACAAACTGAAGATTGTTGACACCCGTCCAACGAGATACTGCATTCTGTAATCGCAATCGGCCCTTCCAACACGTTAATAATATCTGCCACCGAAATTTTAGCTGGCGCCTTGGCTAATCTATGACCCCCTTTGGCGCCGCGAGTCGCATGCAATATCTCAGCTTTGACCAGTAATTTTAAAATTTTACTGACCGTAGGCAGCGCGATGCCAGTACCATCTGCCACTTCTGTCGCGGCAAAACTATCATTTTTTGATCGGGCAAGAAAACACAAAATAACAGTGGCATAGTCAGTCAACTTACTAATACGCAGCATAATCTACTCCTCTATTAGGACTATTTTAGTACTAATTAAACGGTTAGTAAAGCTGCCGACGTAGTTAAGTGAAGAAATTCACCCTGACCAACTACGAAGAAATTATTACGAACATTTCTCAATGAAAAAAAATCTGAGTTGTCCAATATAAAATGAGTCTGAAGCAGCCACTTATTTCTAGCATAAAATGAGCCTGAAATAGCTTTTCTGTTCATAATCTATCTTATGAAAACGATTATGAACATAGATAACTTAACTCAAATAGAACACCTTGAAGCCTTTTTTGAAGGCAATCAACAGATAGCCTATTCAGTACCGGGTGATAAAGCTGAGCGGTATCGCTTGATACAAAGAGTACTCGTCAAATTTGACTACCTATCTCGCAATAAAAAGGACAAGGGGATTATTCGCCGGTTTCTTATCAAACTCACCGGCTATTCACGACAGCAGCTATCTCGTCTTATTAGGCAATACCGTAAAACGGGTTATATTAAGCACACGCCAGCAAGAGACAATGGTTTCCATCAAAAATACACACAGAAAGATATTCGCTTACTGGCAGAAATAGATGAGCTACACGAGACACCTTGTGGACATGCTGTTAAAAAAATCATTGAGCGCTCCTATCAAGTCTACCAGGAGAATCAGTATCAAAATCTGAGCACGCTTTCTGTTTCGCATTTATACAATCTCAGAACCTCAACAAGCTGTTGATTGAAATGACCAAATCACGTTCCCGACAAACCAATGATAATGCACTGGTTGAAGGTAAAAATGCGGCCGTCGTCAGAAACGATATTTGGTTATACTCATATTCCACAAAAATAGGCAAAAAGGATAAATGAATTCAATATCAACTATTTGTACCCCTATAATAACTACCATCGACCTTGCTTTTTTCCTGAAATTATCATCGATGACAAAGGAAAACAGCGCAAACAATACCGCTATAAAAATATGATGACACCTTATGACAAGCTAAAATCATTGCCTAATAGTGAGAAATATTTGAAGCCTGGGCTAAGCTTTGCAATACTTGATTTAGTTGTCATGGAAATGACGGATAATCAGGTGGCTAAAATCTTAAAAACGGAAAAACTAAAACTTTTTAACCAAATTTTTGAACAGAAAAACAGGGCTTAATTTTTCAGACTCATTTCTTAATTGGAAAATACTGTGTCAAATGGTTGTCAGCAACCGAACTTGTGCAGCAACTCCAACTGGCTAAACAAGACCTCGCTTTAATGACCGGTATGACACGGTTGGATAAATACCGAGTCCTCATCATTGATGATATCGGCTACGTTAAAAAAACCGACGGAGAAACTCAGGTACTGTTTGAATTCATCGCTCATCGCTATGAAAGTGGCAGTTTGATTATCACCTCCAATCAACCTTTTAGCCAATGGGATCAAATATTTCCGGATACATTAATGACCGTAGCAGCAATAGACCGCATTATTCATCATGCCAGTATTATTGAAATAGAAGGAGAAAGTTATCGTAAAAAACAACATTTGAAAAAATAGCCTATACCCATTCATCCGGCCATCATAATTGTCGTCAGATGGGACAAGATAATTGACGCGAGACAGCATTTCCTTACTTTTGCTATAATACTTCGACTTTCGGCGTAATCGGGCGAGAAAGTGTCTAAATAAGCTGTTATAGCCTTCTACCGTATATGTTTCAGCTTTTGATTGTGTATGTAATCCAGCCGGGATAAACTTTTCATAGGGACTCCAATAGTCGCTCATAACACCTTTTATAGTGCTGTCTTTGACGGCTTCCCATCATTCCCGTCCTGTTTCCGTGTCGCGGGAGCCCACAACGCACGCGAGAAAGCGCTTTCCATGTCGATCAACAGCAATCCAGATCCAGCAATAGTTTTTTTTACGCCAATATACGTGTGCATTTCATCCATTTCTACAATTTCAACACCCGCTTCTGATCGAATTGCCTCGATCGATTCGCCATAGGCTTTGATCCAGTAATACACCGTCACATGACTACATTTCAAAAACCGGCCAATTGAGCGAAAACCCAGCCCTTCCAGGTAAAGCTCAAGTGCTTGTCGCATAACATCAGGACTAAGCCCCTGGTGGCTCACGGTATGTCTATAGCCACATGATTTGCATTTATATCGTTGTTTCTCTTTGACTATACCATCTTTCGTGCAGTCTGCTGAGTGACATTTCGGACAAGTCGCCATAGTTAGTTACTCACGGGAAAAATACTCCTTTACCAGAAACTATACTTTTTGAACAATGTCTAATCTTCATCGTTACACTCCTTAATAAATTTAAAAACGGCTCAACATCGACTACCTTGTCTGTGTATGACTCAATTGCGAGTTTTGTACATAACGGAGTCATTTTGTTCAAACTCCATCTAAATTAACGTTGATTACCAGATTTTGAGGATTAATAAGCTGGTGATAGATCAGCCGACATCCTACGGTTTAAATATTCGGGATAGAAAAATGATGACTACAGGAAAAATTTTTTGGAATGAATTTGAAGAAGGAATATAAGCTTGAATTAAAATTAAATGTAATGAGAAGAAATATTAGCTTCTATATTTTCTTTTGTTCTAGTCTCTGATGGTAGGAAAAGTTCTGCTTAACAAGAAAGTGCGAGTATTTAAATTCTAGAGTCTTCCATTCATTACGCATGCTTTATAATGTTGGTAAAAATATCTTTTAACTTTACCTGCTCGTTATAACTGCATGAAACAAAAAATTCTGGTAATGAGATATCGCTTTATCGGCGATACCGTTCTAACGATTCCTTTCCTAAGAAACCTAAGAAAAGCTTACCCCGATGCCCAAATTGATATGTTGGCTGGGCCAGTTTCTGGGGATGTGCTAATCGACTGTCCCTATATCGATAACTTAATCATTTTTGATACCACCCGCAAACATATCTACGAAAATAAAAACGAGCCAAAAAAAAGTTTTTTTAATTATATAAGATTATTCAGAAAAGCTCAGTACGACAAAGCTTATGTTTTAAAACGTTCCTTTTCCAGCGCCCTTCTGGCTTATTTGTCAGGAATAAAAAAACGAATTGGGTTTAATACTGAAAACCGCGGGATTTTCTTAACAACTAAAGTTCCGTATGAAGATTCAAGGCATGAGGTGGATTGCTTTTTAGATCTTTTAACATCAGACAATATTTCGGTTGACGATGGTCATCTTGAAAATTTTATTAATCCTGCGGCTGAACAAAAAATCATCTTTCTGCTTAATGATCTTAATTTAAAGGATCGAAAAAAAGTCTTAGTCCATGCGACTAGTGGCAACACCAACAAACACTGGCAAAGCAATTATTTTGCTGAAGTATTTGAATATCTCATTAATACCAAAGAGGCACAAATTTTCTACACTGGAACAGCTTCAGACGCTGCAATCTATGATGAAATAATATCTCTTGCCAGTACTTTAGACATTATGCCTGTCAATTTATGCGGCAAGCTATCTCTGCAAGAAAGTACCGCTCTGATTGCCAAATTGGATTTAGTCATTGGTGTAGATTCCGGAACGTTGCATATTGCAGCCTCTGTCAATACATCAGTGATTGGTATTTATAAACCAATGAATATAGACAAATGGAAGACTCGCGGCAGTATGCACTCTCCATTGACAGCAGATATTAGAGATTTAACTAACAACGCAAAGTCCATCCGCAAAATCAATAGCGATGCATTGAAAAGGATAAGGCCAAGTCATGTGATCAATGCCATTGATCGTTATTTATAACCCGACTTTATTGTCACAAACGAAAGCAAGAGTATCGCCACCCAACACGGCAACCTTAAAGCACAGCAATCATCTATCAACAATGAGTTAGAGGTTATTTCAAAAGTTAAACTCTTAGAATGAATCAAATAGAATCACGTTTTCGATGAAACTATCTGTCCTCCCCAAGAGCCTAACCATGAAACATCGTATAAAATTTGTTCCCCCGCAACGGTTTTAGTCATTCAAGAAATCGTTGCTTCAAATTTGCGGACTCCCTTTTGCGAAGTTCTATCCACTCAAAGGTTGGCACGAATATCTGATAATCATAATCAGCAGACAGTATGTCGTGTCATGGAAATATTTGCAGGATCAACGCCGCGAATGGAAGGTAATCCTAACGCGTCCAGCGTTTGATGCGTTCCAAGCACCTTGAATCTGTAGCGCATAGCCTGTTACTCCTGGTTTGATTTCTATTTCTCCTCTATTACTAGCCTTGATTCTGGCAGGATTTCTTCCTTCAATAAAAAGGATTACTTCTACGTTGTTAACACTCTGGATATGGAATGAATATATGCCAGGCTTAATCGACTTTGCCCAGCGTTTATAGCCTATAGTCTGCATGCTGCCACCTGTTGGAGGAGGCACAACCCAATTCTTGTACCGCTCTCTATTATCGAAATAGATTCCAGAGTTTTTGCGGGTCGACGGGTTAAGCCATGGGCCTGGTGGTACGGGGACAAGAGGTTGGATTATTCTCGTAGGAGGAGTCGCTGAGACTATGCCATGGCAGTGGTAGCCATCTGGCTTGTAGTCACAAACATGACCTTTTTGATCATTCCACGTCTCACCACACTTGCTCTTAAAGTTCCACCTTGCAACACTGATAGTTTGGGAGGGGGTACCAGTGCACCAGCGTCTTGACCTAGGTACTTGTTGGCCAAAAAGAAACGCCGATTCCGATGAACTACCAGAAGGAGTGATGCCGCTGACACCTTCTGAAGTCTGTATTGATATATCTTGAATCTGAGTAACTTCAAAGATTGATTCTTCGGTTTGTTGTAGTTCGACTGAATAGGTTATGGCTGACGAATCTTCATCGCCCGAAACCATGAGTGCCGGGATAATAGCGATTCCAGTTTCCGGATCATACGTCGCTTTATTTGTCGGTTGATCCCTTGAGGAAACAGGTATAGCATCGGAAAGTGTGAAAATTAAGTCCTCCTTTTCTTGTTGTTGCAATATGACAGAAAACTCTTCTGCTTGCCCTTTAACAGAAAGAACAGGGATTTCTACCACTCCTGTTTCAGGGTTATAAACAGCTTCATTTTCGGCATTTGCTATTGAAGCAACGAGCAATGATGAAATAAGAATCATTACTTTGTTCATTTTATTCTCCTCTAAATATACGATCAATATTAAATATTCCCAGTGTTTGAACTATGACGTTTTTCAATTATTGTTATGTTGTAGGGTAATGAGGCTCACAAGCCTATCACCAGTATACTCTGAAATTCAACTAAACCTTGGCACCTGAACGCGGCCACTGCCGAAATCTTGTGGATTGCATGTGTATTTGTTCGGTGGGCAAAAAGTGCCCGCCCTATGCTACGGCCTCGCCGGTTAAAATGCTCGAATTGCTCTCACTCTGTATGAATTGACTTTAATGGAGATGTTTTGGTCGCCATTGCTGAAGTTTAGGAACCACGAGGCATTGGCGTTACGATCGCCTTGTGTCGAATTCCAATAGATGTCATTTTCAAAACCACCCGCAGTGTTTAAATGTAAGTTGCTGTACAGCAAGAATAATTCGTCTTTTGCTGGTAAATACCAGTCATCAAATCCTCCGAACGAATAGGCATCAGCAATTTTAGCTGCTGTTCCTTCGCTGTCACACCCAGCTAAAATTGCTGCAGTATTTTGCCCGCCGGTACCAATTGCCGTACCACTGGCACCTATAATACGTGTTCCAAAACATCCCCATTGTGCACTTTCCTGATCTTTTGGCGCTGCTTCCAAGCCATGTGCGCCGGCTTCTGTAATGAAAAAGACGATACCACCAGCGGGACCGGTTTCTCCGATTGAAAAAAAGTTTGGAAGCGCATCCAGTTGGGCTTGCAGTCCATCGAGTTGAGACTGCAAATCATCATTGATTGACCGCTGACTGGCAACTTCAGAATCAATAGTGCTCTGTAATTTATTATCAGCCTCCCCTCTTGCATTGACTTCTGCAGCAACCGCTTCTTTTCGTTTTGTTATTTCTGTATTCAAAGCTTTTTGTGTCGCCAGCGGGGTAGTCGTTTCCGCAAAGCAGTTCAGAGACAATAAGATGCCGAGGCTACAAAACAGGGTTCTTACCTTTATTGTATTTTTGGTTGAAAACATTTTTTTCTCCATTGTTAAGGAGCGAGGATTTAATAATATCCGAAAGTTTGGTGATGGATTATTGTTCGTGTTCAAGGCCTAGAAGCAGGCGCATAGCAGGCTGCGCAACAGTTTCTACAACGTCGAAGACGGACAAAAAGACAAGTCAAGATTCGGATATTATTAAATCCTTGCTCCCAAGTAGTAAATTATTATTATTTCAAGGTCAATGATACCTATCATGCAGGGTGATGAAAACCATTACTGATGCCCATCAGTTAATCTACTTTTTTTCAATGGATTGTCAAATGGAATGTGAGAGCTCGATGCAATGCCTATAACTGGGTTGAAAAACACCGATTTAGGATAAAAAAGAGACGATCAGATGATCACGAATTTTCAAAATGAAGTTTTGAAAAATATTCTTAGGAACGAGAATTTTATAATATCCGGAAGTTTGGCGCAGGATTATTGTTCGTGTCCTAGTCGTAGAAACTGGCGCATAGCAGGCTCTGTAACTGTTTCTACTTCGCGGAATACGGACAAAAAGGCAAGTCAAGATTTGGATATTATTAATCCCTCGCTTCTTATCCTGCTGGTTAGCAAATGCTTTAAGTATTTGAGTATTTTATTGCGATACTTTACGGGGCTCTTGAGAAAACACCTTCAAATGATCCGGGTTGATGCAGCTTGTCAGGTGACATTGATGTGTGACTTTCACCCCGTTGGGTATAGGGCCTTTAAAGGCTTCAAAAGACAATTCATCGAGCTGTTCTGTGTGACCGTTAAAATCAATACACCCATGATCCTCGTTGATTTCCCATAACCAGCAACCGCATTCTGAAACTGGCACACTATGGCTTTCAATGTATAACCTAGCCAATGCACATTCTTCATGATTCATAGACATTTTAAATCTCCTAATTCACTGTAGTTGGAGATAGTTTAATAAATCTTATAGGGGATAAGCTGTTAACAAATACACCATAGAACTGTGCTTTTTTAACATTGTATGTGTCATAGCGAAACGGCTGGATTTAATTCGGCATGTGATGAACCTTAACCGGTGTTTAGGTCTAATGAGCGAGGATTTAATAATATACATCTATCATAGTATTTCTGTGATTTTAGGTCTTAGAAAATGGTCATGGGTTATTGCTTGAAAGGTTTTGTTTAATTGTTAGCATGGAAACGTTTCTGCTTGCCTTAATTAATGGGCATTTAGGAGCGAGGATTTAATAAATTCCGGAAGTTTGGCGCAGGATTTTTGTTCGTATTCAAGGCGTAGAAACAGGCGCATAGCACGCTACGCAACTGTTTTTACAACGTGGAAGACGGACAAAAAGACAAGTCAAGATGCGGATAGTATTAAATCCTCGCTCCTTAGTCAGTTGTAATGTTATATTCAGTCTAAAAATACAATAACTCAACTTGAAATGTCCTGTGACTTAAAAACTATCATGATCGTAAACTGTAAATGTTATCAGCTGTTGATTTTGTCGAGTTGCTTCTTTGCAATCACCCTGCCAACGTTAGTGCAAGCAGAAAACGTTCCTGCAATCATAGAAATAAAGGCAAACGATTCCACTGCACCAATATCGATAAACTCAGCTGACAGGCTCGAATTGGATATCTCAGTTTCTTCAGAGAACAATAGCAACTTGCCCAATGATTGGTGGCTTTATGCACAAACACCCAATGGGCGTTATTCGTACGATGCTTCACAACGGAGTTGGCTTAAGAACAACGGCATCGTTAGTTATCAGGGGAAGTTGGTTGATCTACCTGACTTCAACGTCTTTAGCGACAATGGTTTGCCTGATGGCGCCTATAAAATATTCTTTGGCATTGATAACAATATGGATGGTGAAGAAGATAAAGATTGGGTTTTTCGCACAGCGAAGGTTAACGTCTCCAGCGTCCCTGTTTCAAACGAAACCATTGAACAGAATGCATTTGTACTGCAAAAGATGAATGAGGTTTATCTGTGGAACGGAGAACTTCCCGCTATCGACCACACACAATATGCCTCGCCGGAAGATTTACTTTCTCACCTAATGCATGACCAGCGAGATAAATGGAGTTCCATTACTGACATTGAGTCATTCCAGAATTTTTTTGAAAAAGGTCGGTATATTGGTATTGGGTTAGTGCAACACAGACGTCAAGAAAAAGGTGAATTATCCCTAAAAGTTGGCCAGGTATTTGCCGGCTCTCCAGTCGAACAGGCTGGCATAGTCCGAGGTGATAGATTACTTTCGATTAATGGTAAAACTATTGCTGAAATAGAGTCTGCTAACCTTTGGGAAAGTATTTTTGGGGCGGATGAGCTGGGAGTTCAAATAACCTTGCTCGTGCAAGATCGGCAAGGGACACAACGAGAAATAACCCTGGCAAAAGACTGGATCACTAAAACGTCAGTTGAGAAGTTCTTTACCACTGAAAACAGTAAAGATGCGACCAAAAAAACAGGGTATCTTCTTTTTTCTGCTTTCATTAACCCTTCATTTCAAGAATTACAAAAAGCTTTCAGCCACTTCAAACAAGAAAACATCAGTGACCTAGTGCTGGATCTTCGATATAACGGAGGGGGTAGAGGAGATGTTGCTACCTATCTCGCAAGCCTGATCAAGGGGGATTATCAAGAGGGGCAGGAATTTTCTCGAACCCTCAATAATAAACAAGAAAATGAGGGCCTGTCATATTTTTCAGAGGAAACAGAGGCGCTAAACTTACAACGAGTAGCGGTAATTACATCAGACTCCAGTTGTTCTGCCAGTGAGTTGCTTATCAATGGGTTACGCCCTTATATCGAAGTAGTCTTGATCGGCCAGCAAACGTGTGGCAAGCCAGTTGGAACACGACCATTAGATTTACCCTTTGATAACAAACTGCTCAATGCAATCTCTTTCAAGGTTGTCAATTCCCTAGGAGAAGGTGACTATTTTTCTGGTATCGACCCAACTTGTTTTGCTGAAGATAATTTGAACGAAGGATTAGGCAGCCCGCTTGAGGATTCATTTCGAGAAGCACTGTATGTTATTGAGAACGGTAGTTGCAGCAGTGAGAGTGTCCGCTCGAAGAAAAAAAGCCATCCAAAGAAAACAAACCCAATCACTGGATTTAGGTCAGTAGTGGGTGCTTTCTAAATAAGTCGGTTCTTACAGAAGTATAAAAGGAGAATGATATGGCGGGTTTCTAATAGATAATTCGTCTTTCCCAAAAGAGCGTTATCTCCCTTTATAAAACATCATTCTTGCAGGGTTTCGAAACCAGGCTCTCTGGAAAACGGAGTTAGCTTTTCATCCACGGCTCTGTTTATCCGCTTCCAGGCGGGTATGACGACGAATCAATGCTTTTATCTCATAAAGCAGTAATAAGAAAAAATGGTAGTCTGTCGCTATTTAGAGAAAATATAAGTAATTGTTTTTGCTAAAATATGTAAGATTATCATCTTTTATTGTCGCTCTATAACAACATAATCAAAGTAATAAACTTACTTTTCTGCCCGAAAAACCTATCTCTTCTATTAGTTCTCTTCCTGGTACTAACATTGCTTGTAATTCTATATAAAACATAATAATCGATGAAACGTGCAAAATTTGTTTCACTAAGTCTGCTCACTGCGGCTAATTAAAGGCGGCATCTTTATTATCTTACTAGCAAGGATGTCATTATGAGAAATACGACTAAATTTTCCTTTTACTTTCTTTTTGTTATTCTAGCCTTTCCGTTCTATGCTCATGCCTTTAAATTCAATGAAAAGAATTGTACCAAGCTGGGCGACCAGTTGGTTCCTCTTGATTTTATCGTATATATTGAGGAGGAGCTTTATCACGACCCCGAGTTACAAGCTTATGGTATTGAATTCGACAATAAAGCGGGAGACGGATGGCATCAAAATTCGGAAAGAATACTCTCTTATCCCGACTTGCAAAACCGCATCGAAGACTGGCGGATGAACCAGGGCATGTCGCCATTCTTTGAAGAAGAGTGCGCCATACCCTCCCCACCGGATGAGCAGGGAAGAATGTCTGACACGCCAAAAGCCGCTGCCGAAGAAGCCCCGGGCAAACCTCAACACTCTGTGGCTGATAGTATCTTCCGCAAGAAAACAATAAAGCTGCAAATTTTCGAAAATGGGGGCTTTTTTGATGTTGATGTGGTTCAAATCCTGTGGAATGGCGAATTGATCAACAGCAACCTTATACTGACCCGCTACCCCGGTTATACGCTTACCCTGGAGCTAAGCCCTTCCGCGCTATTGGAAAGCAAAGCCAATATACTATCGATTCGAGCGATTGATGGCGGTACTTCGGTTTTTGAACCAAGAGCAACCGTGGGTATCAACGTAAGCGACCCTGGCTTGATTTTCAAAGACGGCCCTGGTATTAAACCTTTTCCTAGCGCTTTTTATGTTGCTATTGAGGAAGGTTCTACATCGCCCGACATAAAACTCGCCCTGGGGCTAGCCTGTATGGAGTCCAGGTGGCCTCAATCAAGGGAGCATGCGAAAGAAGCGCTAGGCAGCAAACCCACCAATGATCAGCCGGGCAATCGGCCGCGTATTGTGACTGTTGATAGAGACAGACCTGGTGATAAAAGGGCGACTAAAAGGCGCAAGAAATCACAAAAGTTTTACAAGGATAATGGCGGTGCGCCTGCAAGTCCAGGCCAGGAATTAGACGAGTATCCACAGGCAGTCTTTAAAGAAAATGCTGGACGAGCACATGTGAAGCCAATTAGTAAAGGCGATAACCGTGGGTCTGGTAGTGCTATAGGTAAGTTTATTACAGGACCACCAGGGAGAATGCCATATACAGAAACGGGAACCAAATCGAAATCGTCATTCCTGACGACAGACTCTATTGTAGGGATGCTTTTTAGAAGATACGAGAATGCATATAAACCGATTCAATTTTTCTCCAGCCAATGGTCTCGTTTGTGTCTACGAACCAGCGTTATCGGCTTATTACGCTGACATTGCTGATCTCTTTGTATTTACTAAAAAAGAAGTCGAGCAATCCTTCAAACAATGTCAGCGTGGCATGGTAATTTTGTTTACAATTGGCGACCGAATTGCTGAAATTCAGTTGGATATCCACTTGGATGAACCAGCACCAACTGCGGTAAATATCTTGCATGCCATGCAGATGCCGTTTTTGGTTGAAGGCGATTCAGGCATTCGGATAGAAACACCTTCCGAAGAATCCCAGATAATCGCAATCCCGTCGGGAAAGTATTTGTTGACTGTACACCAGGCTTTTACGGGAAAGTATCCTTTCGGTCACCCCGAAAACGCAAGTGAAGAAGATAAACAGTGGTGGCCTGATGTACCAACATTTATGCACATGTGGTTCAATCGAGTTGACTCACTGGATGAACAAGTGGCTGAAGGGCATTGGAACCGGCTTGATGATCAATAGCTGGCAGAACGAAGATGTTGGGTTTTGCCGGCCAATTTGGTCAGGTTTCATGATTCACCGCAATAGGCCGCGTATTGTGACGGTAGACAGGGATGGGGCTGCTAAACGGCGCAAGAAATCAAAAAGGTTCTATCTCGCCAATGGCGGTAGGCTCGCAATTTCAGGCCAACAATTAGACGAGTATCCGCAAGCCGTCTTTAAAGAAAATGAAGGGCGGGCACACATCAAGCCGATTGATGGTTCTGATAACCAAGGGTCTGGTAGTGCTATAGGTAAGTTTATTACAGGACCTATAGGAACCACCAGGGAGAATGCCTTATACAAAAACGGGAACCAAATCGAAATCGTCATTCCTGACGACAGACTCTATTGTAGGGATGCTTTTTAGAAGATACGAGAATGCAAATAAACCGATTCAATTTTTCTCCAGGCATCGGTGGTCTCGTTTGTGTATACGAACCAGCGTTATCAGCTTATTACGCTGGCATTGATGATCTCTTTGTATTTACTAAAAAAGAAAACGAGCAATCCTTTAAACAATGTCCGCGTGGCATGGTAATTTTGTTTACGATAGGTAATCACCCTTCCGATGTTCAATTGGATATCCGCCAGGATGAAACAGTGCCACCCGCAGACAATGTCGTGCATGCTATGCAAATGCCATTTTTGATTAAAGGCGACTCAGGCATTCGGATAGAAATACCTTCCGAAGAATCCCAGATAATCGATATCCCTTCTGGAAAGTATTTGTTGACTGTTCACCAGGCTTTTACGGGAAAGTATCCTTTCGGTCATCCCAAAAACGCAAGTGAAGAAGATAAAAAGTGGTGGCCTGAGAAGCCAGTCTGGATGCGAATGTGGTTCAATCGAGTTGACTCATTGGATGAACAAGTGGCTGAAGGGCATTGGAACCGGCCTGATGATGAATAGCTGGCAGAGCGGAGATGTTGGGTTTTGTCGGCCAACTTGGTCAGGTTTCACGATTCATAACAATTGGCCGCTTATTGTGACGGTAGACAGGGATGGGACTGGTAAAAGGCGCAAGAAATCAAAAAGGTTCTATCTCGCCAATGGCGGTAGGCTCGCAATTTCAGGCCAACAATTAGACGAGTATCCTCAGGCAGTCTTTAAAGAAAATGCTGGGCGAGCACACGTGAAGCCAATAGATAAATCTGATAACCGTGGGTCTGGTGGAAGCTTTAAAAATTTTATTACGGGTTCTGGTGGCAGAGCGAATCCTATATACAGGAACGGGGATCAAATCGAAATCGCTATTCCTGATAACAAACTGTTTTGTCGGGAGGCTTTTTAGGGTATGCAAATTTCCAGCTTTGTATTTTCCCCAGCTGACGGTCTCGTTTGTGTATTTGAATCATCTTTGTATACTTACATCAATAATGTTGATGTCTTTGTCTTTAGTCAAGAAGATAGCGCAAAAGGCTTTAAACAATGGCATCCGGGTCTGGTAATGCTGTTTACAATTGGCGACCGAACTGCTGAAATTCAGTTTGATATCCGGCAGGATGAAAAGGTGCCACCCGCGGACAATGTTTTGCATACCATGCAGATGCCATTTGTTATTGAAGGTGATTCGGGCATCCTGATAGAAACACCTTTCGAAGAATCCAAGATTCTCGATATCAGGTCGGGAAACTATTTGTTGACAGTACATCAGGCTTTCACGGGAAAGTATCCTTTAGGTCATTCGGAAGACGCAAGTGAAGAAGATAAAAAGTGGTGGCCAGATGTACCAACCTGGATGCGAATGTGGTTCAATCGAGTTGACTCATTGGATGAGCAAGTTACTCAGTCACATTGGAACCGGCCCAAATGATATCGCTAGTTGATGATGGATCTATCGGGCCTGACTCAGGTCAAAAGGAGGCAGAATTAGTATCCCCTATAAATCTTAGGGCATGGTCTCAATCATCGCCTCACAACCTGAACTCTTTTCACGAATCAGCTGAGCAAGAGAAGGCAATTTAAACTCACCACTGACCCTGTCCCGAATATAGTCGTACGTTCTAACACCTAGTTTTTTCGCGGTTTGACTAAGGGTCATAAAGGTGTCTTTCACCTCGGTGCCCGCGTCTGACATGGTATGCAAACTGACATCCCTTTCCCGTGCTTGCACACGGGCAGCTAATTCGGAGGCATTGTTATGCAACGGTAATTCCGGGTCGTCAAGCAACCGAAGCAATGCGTCCTGTTTCGCCCGTGTTTTGGCGATGCGCTCATCCAGTTGTGCATAACCCGTTTGCGTTGAAAACAGCGCGTCAAACGCCTTTGAAAGTAGGTTGGCCTGTTGGTCATCCGGAGCCTGTTTGTAAGCCTTTAGCCGATGATAGAAAAGCCAGTATTGGGTCAGAAATTTATCCAGTGACATTTTGTGTTGCGGAACAATCGGCCGTAGCTTTTTATAATGCCTGCCATCATGTATCCAGCACAAGGCGATATGCCGAGTGAGTAACTTGAATTGTGGTGCATCATCGCAGACCAGCGTTTCAATCACGGGGATCGTTGTCTGTTCCCGGTAAGCCGCGATGGCACAGGCCTCCTTGATGCGTGTCCGCTGTTGCGGGCCAGGCTTGAGGGTATCCAGCAGAGCATCAAAAGTGCTTTCGTCAAAGCAGACGCCTTTTTCCAACCGTTTATCCACGGCCTTGCGTATTTTATTAGACAGTTGAAAGCCCTCGAGCAGGCCAATGGCCTGCGTGTTATAAAGAAACTGGCGCGGCGCAAAGTTCCTGAACACATCCAGCACCGTCAGACGATCTTTGTGCGGGGTGGTGAAATAGGCCGAGTAAAAGGGATTACAGAGAATTTGCGTGTAATGGTTTTCGCCCTTGACACGGGCGCTGGTGTCATCGGTCTGCTGATATGTCGTACTCGCCAGCCCAGCCTCAACAATGTCAGATTTTTCCTGATGAAAATCGGCGTAGCCTGTTGTCCACTGATTGGAAAGATACGCCGATGAAATTTCGATGCCAAAATTCTGAAAGAAGTCCAGAATTGTAATGGTCTAATAATCTTGGAAGGATTTATAGCTTATAATCCAACCCAAAATTAGGATAAAAAATGACCGAAATAACCACAGTAAAACCTAAAACAACCTTCACCACAGAACAGCGTCTAGACTACGCTAAACTCATGGTAAATGAAGGATATACCAATAAGCAGGTAATGGAAATATCAGGAGCAGGTGACTCTGCTGTGAGGCGATGGAAAAAGCAATATTTAGATGAACTCAAAGGTAATACACCTCAGGATAAGCAAGCGTTAACCCCAGAACAACAGAAAATACAAAGCCTAGAGAAGCAATTATGGCGAGCTAAAAGGGATAATGAAATACTAAAAAAGGCCACAGCCTTCTTTGTTCGAGACAACAACAATCTGAATTGATTGTTGAAATAAAGAAGGCTTCTCCAGGCTATCAAACAACAGAGCTTTGCACACTATTTAATATAGCTCTCAGTACACACTACTATCAGATTAATAATCAAATGAGCGATGAAGAACAAGAAACCATAGAACAAATTAAATTGATAGCCATTGAAACTCAGCATACCTATGGTAAACGAAGGACTCAGGTTGAATTAGCTAACAGAGGGATTGAAATAGGCGTTTATAAAACAGCTTCATTAATGAAAAAATCGAATGTCATTGCCATAAAACCTAAAAAGCGACACAGCTATCCAGCGGGAGAAGTCCACAAGAAAGCGGATCATTTACTTAAACGACAGTTTAATCCCAGTACTGTTCATACGCACTGGGTAGGTGACATTACCTACATTAAAACCTATACAGGCTGGAGCTATTTAGCTTGTATACTTGATCTTGGGTCAAGAGAAATTATGGGCTGGGCATTATCAGAAGAACCCAATGCAGAGCTTGCAAAGTCAGCATTAGAACATGCGATTAATAAACACAAGCCAGATACTCAACAATTAATGTTTCATTCAGACCAAGGGGTTCAATATTCAGCCAATCTATTTGTTGATTATCTTCATGACTTGGATATAACACAAAGTATGAGCCGTCGAGCTAATTGCTGGGATAATGCTGTGATGGAGCGGTTTTTTAGGAATTTAAAAACAGAGAGGCTGAACTATTTGAGTTTTATTAATTACTCCTCTGTAGTCAGTGCTGTGACTAGCTATATTAGTTTCTATAACTATAAAAGGTTACATTCTGCTATTGATTATAAAACCCCTCATCAAAAAACCAAAGAAATGAAAAAAGCGGCTTAAAATCCTTCCAAGAAAACTTGACCATTACAAATACAGCTTTCCGACAGATTGCATTCGGATTTTAACAGCGGAATCAGGGAGCGGATACCGACGCCAAATTCACCTTTCCCCGCCACATCGGCCGGAAGTTGACCCAGAAAGGTCTTCCCCTGTGATGGCGAGTAATACACCTCACGCCGATATTTGACATTGTTCGTGATGATCTTGATGTCCTGAATGACGACATCTGAATAGCCTTTAAATCGAGCATCCGTTGGCAGGACATTTTTGTTGACGGGACAAACCTGCTCTCGGTCAATTTTCACCTTGGTCAATTTGCCCTCGCGTTGACGTTTCTTAGGGTTGTTTTTTTCATCGGCCTCAGGGTCACCGCCCACTTGACGTTCCTTTTCGGACGAGTGATCAGCGGATTCTTTTGTACGGTTACCCTTGATATTCGGCTTGCCCTGTTCACCTTTCAAGCGGTTGATTTCATCTTTGAGCTGCTGGTTTTCTTCTCTGAACGCCTCATTTTCACCATAAAGCGTTTCTACCAAGTTAAGCAGTCCATTCACCAGGGATTTTATCTGAGGATCAGGGATGGAGGCCACATCTACTTGCAACGCTTCGATGGCCGACTCAATAGTGTTTCTGTTCAACGATACTTTAGAGGTCTTATGAAGTATAAGCCTATTATATCGTTGGTTTTTTAGGTCAGATTTTTGCCCATACAATGCGATTAATGGGGGTTGGTAATATTGGCGAAAAGGAATTAGCAAAGCGTTGCGAAAGGGTCTCCAGTCGCTTCACAAATGGACAAACAACCCGAAACAGGGTGTGGCGGAAATGAACATTGAAAACACAGTTTGTGTCCAAAACCTTGTCAAGTGTTTTTTTACTTTTATGGCATGTTTTTTCTGGATGGTCTGTTGCCCTAGAATTTATAGGGGATACCAGAATTATTTATTTCCATTGAAAGACAGGTTACCAAATAACCTGTCTCTTTTTTTCCCTGTAACAATGCAACTCCAATATACAAGAAAAGTAACCAAATCGAAATTACCATTCCAGACGACAGACTATTCTGCCGGGACGCATTTTAGGAGACACGAATTTTGCAAATTGCGAAGTTTGAATTTCACCCGGTTGACGGTCTCGTTTGTGTCTACGAACCAGCTTTACACAATTATCATCAAGATGACGATTGTTCTATGTGGTTATTTTTCGATTTTTCCTTTTGAAAAGTTTTAGTCTCAGATAAAACGAACTCAGTATAAAGCCAATAGCAACAAAGATGGCTGTAAGTCTGCATAAATCTTTAAAATTCGTCATTGCTTTCCCTCGTGTTGGATAAATTTACTAATTTTTTTTCTTTTTCTGATATTTAAAATTAGTCAATGAATTGCCAACTTTCTGAGAGCTAAACCACAACTCCAAACGCTTATTCTCATTATTTCTTCAGAACTATATTTTTTGGGAAATACTGAGGGAAAGAATGCGTCGTTGTTACATCTAATGCGAGAAACTAAACAAGTTGTAAAATAACCTTGTTGCCTAGAATAACTTAAGAGGATTTATCTTTATTCTTAGCCTTGACGACCCTATTCAAGGGGTTTAAATTAATTTCGTCTACGACCATATCTGCTCGGCTATGAATCACGTAACTTACCGCTTCGGCAACATCTTCGGGCAATAAATATTGTGTGGCCTTCTGGCCAGGTTGAAAAGTTAGCGTATCAAAAAAGGGTGATCGAACCATGCCAGGATTTATCAAAGTCACTCTGACCCCACTGTTAGCACATTCCTCACGTAACGCCTGGGCAAAACCGCGCACTGCAAACTTACTGGCACAATAAATGGTTCCTTGCCTGGAACCTTTTAAGGCCGCTTCAGAACCAAGAAAGATGATATGGCCTCGCCCTTGTTGCTTCATTTTAGGAACCAACAGTCTGGCCATCAGAGCTTGACTGGTGAAGTTAAGGTTTATCAGAGATTGAATTTGCTCGGCAGAATATTGTTCTAGCGAGCCGAATAGACCCTGACCAGCGCAAAAAACAACCGCATCAATATTTGGATAGTCAACACATAAGAGTTTAAATTTTTCCGTCAACTTATGTAGCTGAGACAAATCCATTGCAACCGGATAAAAATGAGGATGGTGATGCTTGAATTTGGCAACATCCCGGGCTATTCCAATGACGCTATGCGATGCCTTTAGAAGATTAACAGCTACCGCTCTACCAATCCCTGAGCTAGCCCCTGTGACCAATATATTATGAGCCTTCATGCACAAGGAAACAGCTTGTTGGCGGGAATATATTCAGACAATAAGTGAGTACAATTTGCCATCACTTCAGTTTCAACTTCGACCGGTGAAGAAACCATCCCTTCGCGTTTTTCTAATGCCCCGGCAAATAACTTTTCCTCAGGATAAAGTCGTTGCATTTTCTTGAAAAACTTTTCTGGTAACCTAAACATACCCAAGCTAACCGAATGCACTCTGTCTTCATTAATATTGGAGAAAACCTGCTCGAATAAATGGCGATACTGATGTTCATAATCGTGATGATAAATAATCGGATCAAATCGCAATCCAATCCACCAGCCTTGTCGTTGTAATTTTTGCATCGCTTCAATTCTTTTGTTAATCGACGGCACTTTGTGCTCCAGATCTTTCGCCATTTCCTGCGGTGTAAAGCTAAATGCTACGATGCATCTTTGTGATACTGGAGAATTCAGCAAACTTCTGATTTGCGTACTTTTTGTTCTTAATTCTAACCAAGCATTGGGAAGCGCATCAATAACGGGTAAATAACTATCTACAAACCCCGTTACAGGCTCCAAAGCCAAGCTGTCGCAATCATAGCCTGAAAAAAAATGAACCGGCTCATCACCGGCTGCTTGTGCGGTCGTCTTAATAGCTTGGTGAAAATCTTCATCATTCACAAAACACAAATAATTGGCAGATCGAAACATGCCTTGCAAAAAACAATACCGACAATCATAAAGACAATTAAGCATGTGAGAAAAATAATAATTTTTCTGAGCACCAACCCCATACTCTGGCGGCGTGGGTAATACATAGTTATTGTGTTTTTTTGCCAGGATAAGTGCTGGTTTTAATTTCTGTAACCTAAAGTTTTGGGCTTTCACATTGAAAATTTCACCGTAATGGTGACAGGTGATTTTACGGGCTGAAGGAAAACGCTCACAAATGGCCTTGGCACGAGGATGCTGCAAAATAGCTTCTTCCAAATAAATGGTTTCTATCATGCAGTAATTCTAGCGCATGGTTTTTCTTGCAGCAGTCTTTTGATCATGTTAATAATTTGAACGTGTCCATTAATGATTCCAGAATTTACCGTTGCTATTACGGTACGACTTTATTTTATAGCTACCCTGTTGAAATCGAACGGTAATAGCGCCTTGTTTAGCCACGTTATAGCTGTCGGCCTTGATGTCTCGATAACGTTGTAATATATCAGGATGAGGAAAACCAAAACGGTTTCTGTAGCCCGCCGGAATAAGCACAGCAGTTGGCTTAACTTGTGCCAAAAACCGGCTAGATGAAGAAGTTTTACTGCCATGATGGGGTGCGACCAGTACATCGGCTCGCAGTTGTTGTTTATAAGTATTGACCAGCCAATTTTCTGCTGATCTTTCAATATCCCCTGTCAATAACACCGAGCCGTCACTGGATGTGACTTTAAGCACACAAGAATTATCATTTTCATCGCGAAAGGGTTGTTTATCCGGAGCCAAAATTTCAAAAGAAACATTATCCCAACGCCAGTGCTGACCAGCCTGACAATTTTTAATCGAATTATGATCAATTACTTCTGGAACACTACTCAACATTTTATTGACCTGTATACCTTTTATGACAGATTGCGCACCGCCAATATGATCACTATCGCCATGGCTAATCAATAAAACATCCACGGAAGAACGATTTTTGGCGTATAAAAATGGCAATACAACGTTCTTACCCATATCAAAATTATCGGAATAACGATCGCCGGCATCAAATACCAGGCTATGGTTTTCTGTCATGACCACGGCTGACAATCCTTGCCCAACATCCAACAAGGTAACTTTAAACCGTGACCGGGCAATTGTTTCTTCAGTACCCACAGTCAAAGGTAATAGCAAGGGAATAGACAACCATCGAGCAGGGATACCTCTGGGAGCCAACAATAATAATATTCCTGCCACAGCCAACAACAGCGCTACCCAGGTCGGGCTTGGAAAATGCCATTCGGCAAAGGGAAAGGCGGCCAAAACCGCTAGAACATCCATTAAATACTGAAGGCTTAAACTTACTATATCAAAAGCTAACTCGGCTAATTTGTCAGAAAAACCAAGCAATATAACAGCCACCAAACTCAACGGCACAAGCCAAAAACTAACGACAGGCACCGCTAAAAAATTAGCAATGGGCGCAATCATTGATGTTTGGTTAAAAAAAAGTATTAGCAGCGGTGTCAACCCAAATGCAATGAGAGTATTGATTTTGATGAAAGTTAACACCTTTCCTAACGGTTTTCGTCTAGCCGCCAGCATGTAAATAATCAGAAAGACCGCGAAAAAAGATAACCAAAACCCGGGTTCAGTCACGGCAAACGAATCCAGAAGTACGACTATAAAAAGAGCGAGAGTAAGCTGATGCATTGGACTTACATGACGCTTTAATAAAATGGAACTCATAACGACCACTAACATGCATAGCGCACGTTGCGTAGGAATAGAAAAGCCCGATAGCGCCGCATAAAACAAAGCAGCCAACATCGCACAAACTGCAGCGAATTTCGGTGGCGATGGGATGAAGCCACCCCATCTGGCCCATAATTTTAGTGCAAAAAAATACACTAATCCGGCCACCAAACCAATATGCAACCCAGAAATTGCAATTAGATGACTGGTTCCTGTTTGTCTGAATATTTGCCACTGAGATGAACTAATTTCCTGCTTATCGCCAATCACCAATGCTTTAACCAAACCCACTGTTTCTCTGTTCTCTAGCGTCTTGGATATCCGATCTGCAAGCGTTTGACGCCAGTAAGCCAGCGAAAACCAGTCATCGATTAAATTTCCATTCTGCCATCCCAGCCATTGTCTCACATAGCCAGTTGCTCCAATATCATGTGACATGAGCCATCTTTCATAATCAAACCCACCTGGATTTAACGTTCCATGGGGGCGTTTTAACCGAACGATAAAGATGCCTGTAGCGCCAGCTTGGATCGATTGATCAGATCGGTACCAATTGAGCCTGATATGTGCTGGCAGTTTGACGGTTTTTCCTGCCAACTTGGCACTTGTAACTTCCAGATCAAACTGCACGCGGCGGTTATCGTACTTTGGCAAATCAGACACAACGCCTAAAACCTGTATATCTTTTCCCTCTAATTTGCCATCTAATCTCTGGTTCATTGCACTAATACCAGTGACTGAAGCAAGAACAAACCCAACCCCAAAACAAAAAAGATATCTTGAACCCCAAAAATAATGCGAAATACTGACTAAAATTACAATCAATAACTGTTTAACTGAAGCTAGTTGATGTAATTGAAAAACGATAAGGACACCAGCCACATAGCATAAAACCGAAGTTGTCAGATTAGTATCATATGTCTTGGACGCCTGCTTACTGGTTTTAGGAAAAGCTGGTAGACTGGAGTTATTCAACGAGAATTCACCTGAATTATGCCAAAAAAGTTTATACAAAAGTTTCTACCGGATTCCAATAAGCTAAAGGAACACAAAAACCTTCAATTTCTCGGTGAAAGACTGCATCAACCCAATCTTTGGCACTTAAACAGACGATCCGTTTCACTGGCATTTGCGATTGGTCTATTTTGCGCCTGGATACCGGTACCCGGTCAAATGGTGATTGCCGCGTTTGCAGCATTTTACTTTGGCGCCAATTTACCAATTTCTGTCGCCCTGGTTTGGCTGACAAATCCGGTCACCATGCCGGCATTATTTTATTTTGCTTATATCTTTGGACTCTTCCTGCTGGGCGAAAAGAGTACGCAAAGCGAATCTGACTTTTCTGTTGATGTTCTGCTTTCCAGTCTGGGTGATATTTGGCAACCTTTCTTATTAGGGTGCCTGGTGTTAGGTATTGTTTCTTGTATCTTAGGCTTCCTAACAAGTCGTTGGCTTTGGGTTTATATGGTTCAGCAACAATGGAAGAAAAGAAAGTTTCGGGTAAAAAAAGATTCCTAAAAAATTATTGAGGCGTCATCCGACCATCTTCCATATGCATAATGGTATCCATTCGCTTTGCAAGCACTGGGTCATGCGTTACGATCAAAAAACTAACGTTATATTCTTCGTTAAGCTCAAGCATTAACTGATACACTTGTTCCGCAGTTTTACTATCCAGGTTACCGGTAGGCTCGTCAGCCAATACACATTTTGGTCGATTAATAACTGCTCTTGCCACGGCAGCACGTTGCCTCTCGCCGCCAGAAAGTTCGCCCGGTTTATGTAAAACCCGGTGAGATAACCCTACCCTTTCCAATAAAGTATTGGCTCTATTTTTCGCTTCTTTTACGGAAACCCCGGCGATTAAAAGAGGCATCGATACATTTTCAAGCAAGGTAAATTCGCCCAGTAAGTGATGGAATTGATAAATAAACCCCAGTGAGCGGTTTCTTAAGCGGCCTAATTTGGTCTCATTCAAACCTTTGAGAGGTATACCATCCAGTGTAATCTCCCCACGAGTCGGTTTATCCAAACCACCTAACAAATGTAATAACGTGCTTTTACCTGAACCCGAGGCACCCATAACGGCTATTCTTGCCCCTTTCGGAACACTCAGATCCACCCCTTTTAACACTTCTACATCTAGACCTTCATAGAATTTTTTGGTTAAACCAGAACATTGCAAAACGATTTCATTACTCATAACGCAGCACCTCAGCCGGGTTAACCCTGGATGCTTGCCAAGCCGGGTATAAGGTCGCTAACAAGGAGAGTAACAAAGCCATACCCGCAATGGTATAGACATCGCTAATAATCAATTTCGATGGCAAATCGCTAATGTAATAGACATCTGCGGCTAAAAACTGCACTCCAAAAAATTTCTCAATGGCAGGCACAATCGTTTCAACATTGATCGCGAGAATGACACCGCTAATGGTACCTAGAACGGTTCCAATGGTGCCTATCGTCGTTCCTAACACAATAAAAATTCCCATCACAGCAGACGGCGAAAGCCCTTGTGTGCGCAAAATGGCAATATCTCCTTTTTTGTCGGTTACCACCATAACCAATGTGGAAACGATGTTAAACGCCGCTACTGCAACAATGAGTAACAGAATGATAAACATCACTCTTTTTTCGGTCTTAATCGCGCGAAAGAAGTTGGTATGCGCTTGTGTCCAATCACTGACTCGATAACGTCCATGCAATTGATTGGCTAAATCCATGGTAATGTTAGGCGCCATAAATAAATCATCCAACTTAAGTCGCAAGCCAGATACGCTTTTATTCAACCGAAACAATCGAGCCGCATCATCAATATTGACTAAAGCCATATTGCGATCATACTCAAACATACCAACCTGAAAAATGCCGACCACGGTAAAACGCTTTAGCCGAGGCAAAATACCTGCAGGAGAAGAATTGAGCTGAGGTGTAATGATCGTGATTTTCTCACCCACCCGCGCTCCCAGATATTGAGCTAGTTCAATCCCTAAAACGATACCAAATGAGCCTGGCGTCAAATCGCTGAGTAAGCCTTCCAGCATTTTTTCACTGACACTGGATACATTGGGTTCATCTTCAGGTGAGATACCGTTTAGCATGGTGCCGCTAACACGCCTGCCTGCGTTAATCATCACTTGTCCATTGACAAAGGGCGCAGAACCTAAAACATGTTCGTTATCTTGAACGATGTCCACCAAGGACGACCAATTGCCAAGTTTGCCGTCCATACCAGTAATCGTTGTATGCGACGTCATCCCTAAAATTCTTTCCCGTAATTCTGATTCAAAGCCGTTCATCACCGATAATACGGTAATCAACGCCATAACACCCAAGGCGATGCCGGAAACAGATGTCAATGTTATAAAAGAGATAAATTGAGTTCGCCGTTTGGCGCGCATATAGCGCAAACCAATAAATAGCGTTAATGGCTTAAACATTAAAAATAGATTGTTAGGAGAAAATTATTGCTTGGCGATTAGTGGCTTTGTTGACATTTAGCACACAAACCATAAAGGTAAAGACAATGTTCAGTCATTTGATAACCCAGTTTATGCGCGATTTCTTTTTGTCTGTCTTCGATGACTTCATCTGCAAACTCATCAACCCTGCCGCATTTGAGGCACAGTATATGATCATGGTGGCCACCCTTATTAATTTCAAAAATTGAGTTCCCACCTTCAAAGTGGTGCCGCTTTACCAGACCTGCAGTTTCAAATTGAGTAAGCACCCGATAAACGGTTGCCAAACCAATTTCTTCACCTTCAGCCAATAGAATTTTATAGACTTGCTCGGCGGTTAGATGACGATCTGAGGTCTGGTTTTCCATAATCTCAAGGATTTTAACCCGAGGCAATGTAACTTTTAAACCAGCTTCTCTTATTTCTCGGAATTCCACTTTTTTTCTCCGTCGGAGCATCTCGGTAAATTATACCTGCTGCAGTTTACTTTGTATTAGTCAAAATTGACAGACCATCCGTAGATAGTATTTTCGGTATTATCCGTTTGGTTTGCTACCTGTCCAAGCTATTTATTATCAGGTAACATGGTGGTTTGTGTTACTCGCTATTTCAATTGTCATGAAAATCGTTTTCATATTACTTTTGCTGCATATTTGTACTGCCTGCACAACAACTGACTGGAAAATTCCAGGTACCTATGCGATCGATGTTCAACAGGGGAACATTATTAATCAAACGATGATCAACCAACTATCACCCGGCATGCCTAAAAGACAAGTGTTATATGTACTTGGTTCACCCATGTTGCGGGATGCATTTCATAGTTCGCGCTGGGATTACATTTATTCTGTCCAGCCTGGCGGTGATGACCGTACTCAAAAGAAAATCGCAGTACTTTTTGATGGCGACAAACTAAAAACCATTCAAGGCGACTTCCGACCCAGCAACATAAAAAAAACAGACGTAAAAAAAGAGTCAACGGTAGATGTACCAAAAAGACAGCTCGAAAAAACGATGTTCCAAAAAATTAAAAGCCTATTCGGCTATGAAACTTAGGAACGCGCACGGAATAAGTTCGGCAACTAGCGCGGGGTTTTTGTTTGTCTTCAAGGCGTGGCAACAGGCGCATAGCAGGCTACGCAACTGTTGCCACAACACCGAAGACGGACAAAAAAACAAGTTAGTTGTCGTAGTTATTTCGTGCACGTTCCTTAGTGGTTACTTCGAAGCAGCTTGTTGCTCTGCACGATTTCTTCTGGCTTCTTTAGGATCGATTAACAAAGGCCGGTAAATTTCAACTCTGTCGTTAGCTTCTACCACTTTTTCCAAAGAACATATCGAGCTAAAAATACCTACCTTTTGCTGAGCCAGATTAATTTCAGGAAAGCGTTGCAAGATATCAGACTGATCGATAGCCTCCTTTACCGTAGTGCTTTCAGCAACGTCAACGGCCAGGATGGTTTGCTTTTGTGGTGTTGCATAAGCAACTTCTATTTCAATCATTTTGTCTGTCCATAAAGCTGCTTGGCACGCTGAGAGAAAGAATTCACCATAGTGTTACAAATTTGATTAAATACCGAACCAAAAGCAAGACCAGTGAGTTTGCCAGACATTTCAAACTCTAGATCAAGCGATATTTTGCTGGCATCTTCCCGCAAAGGTAAAAAGGTCCAGTTGCCTTCAAGGCTGGAAAAAGGTCCTTTTAGTAAACTAATTTTGATATTTTGTTGATCATCTAGCTGATTACGCGTCGCAAAAGTTTTTTTAAACCCTGCTTTAACAACTGTTATCTCAGCTTCTACAACGTTACCAATACGGGACAGGATACGACTGCTCCCACACCATGGCAAAAACTCTGGATAAGCTTCTATGTCATCCACCAGTTTAAACATATCATAGGCCGGGAAGCGAACCAGTGCACTTTTTTGGATGATAGTCATACCTAAAGAATCCCAATAACGTTTAAAAAGACCAAGAATACGGAAGCCGGTGCGACATATTTTACTAAAAACTGCCAAAGCTTAAATTGTACAGATTCTTCGGACATATCTAATTCTTCAGCCGCATGCCGTTGGCGCATCATCCAACCAGCAAATATTGCGATAAAAAATCCGCCAATCGGTAACATCAAATTTGCGGTCACGAAATCTAAAAGATCGAAAAAAGTCCGGTCAAATAGCTTGATTTCTGACCAAACATTAAACGAAAATACTGTTCCAAGCCCTACCAACCATGTTATAAATCCAGTAATTATACAAGCATTTTTCCGACTTTTACCCTGATTTTCTACAACCCAAGCAACTGCTGGTTCGATCAATGATATCGAGGACGACAACGCCGCGAAAACCAATAAAACAAAAAACAAACACCCAAATATTGAACCCAGAGGCATTTGGCCAAAGGCTATGGGAAGAGACTTGAAAATCAAACTGGGCCCACTGCCTGGCTCAAGACCGTTTGCAAATACGATAGGAAATATGGCCACGCCGGCCAGTAAAGCAACGATAGTGTCTGCAGCAGCAATGATGAAGGTACTTTTAGCGATCGAAATATTTTTTGGTAAATAGGAACCGTAAATCATGATGGCCCCCATCCCTAAGCTCAATGTAAAAAAAGCTTGGCCCACTGCAATTAACACACTATGGCCAGTAATTTTGCTAAAGTCAGGTGAAAACAAAAATTTGATCCCTTGAAAGTAAAAACCCGTTGTCATGGCATAACCCACCATAATCAACAAAATAACAAATAAGCCTGGCATTAAAAAACGTACCGCTTTTTCTAAACCGCCCTGCACTCCTCTGGCTACTACATACATCGTTACCACCATAAAGACGGTGTGCCAAAAAGTCACCACCCAAGTTTGGCCAACAAACTCATCAAACATTGCACCAACTTCATTGGGTGAAACTCCCGAAAAAGTACCTGTTAAAACTTTAAAGACATAAGCAATAGACCAACCAGCAATAACACTGTAATAGGACAAAATCAAAAAACCGGCCATGACACCTATCCAGCCAATATAACGCCAGTTTTTATTAACTCCGGCTTCTTCAGCCAATGTTTGCATGGTATTAATAGGACTTTGTCGTCCTCTTCGACCCAGCATGGTTTCGGCAATCATGATGGGTATCCCCATAGCGAATACGCAAGCCAGGTACAGTAAAACAAAAGCGCCTCCGCCATTTTCACCTGCAATGTAGGGAAACTTCCAAATGTTTCCTAACCCAACTGCTGATCCTGTGGCTGCTAAAATAAAGGCAAACTTGGACGACCATTCACCATGGATAGAAGTTTTGATAGCGGGCATTTTGACTCCTAATTGTTTTAGATAACTGTTGTGACGGATTGATAAATAACTAAATACAGATTTTCAATTACGGTAAAATACCAGATTTATACCTTCGAGTCAGTCTGAAATCTTTTTCCAGCGCAAACATGGCTAACAAAAAATCCAAAAAAAGTAAGCAACCTGATAGCCGTATCGCGTCAAATAAACGAGCCACGCATGAGTTTTTTATCGAGGATCGACTGGAAGCCGGCTTAGTGTTGGAAGGCTGGGAGGTGAAAAGCTTAAGAGATGGCAGAGTGCAATTAAATGAAAGCTATATCAACATCAAAAAAGGTGAAGCCTGGCTGTTCGGTGCCCATATTTCGCCGTTATTATCAGCTTCAACGCATATCGACCCAGAATCCACCCGCTCTAGAAAGCTACTATTGCACCGGCAAGAATTAAACCGGCTCATCGGGCAAGTCGAACGAAAAGGGTACACCTTGGTGCCTTTAAATATGTATTGGAAACAAAGCCGTGCCAAACTGGAAATTGGTCTTGCCAAAGGCAAGAAACTGCATGATAAGCGAGCAACAGAAAAAGAGCGTGATTGGCAGCGGGATAAACAACGCATTATGCGGCACCAATAAGGCTTTAGGCTGAAATGAACACAACCACTCATCTCAATGTGGAAAAACAAAGCATTCTGGTGATAATCGATATGCAAACAGCATTGGTTAACGCTATGCCAACCACTGAAATGCACACTGTAGTAACCCATAGCAAAAGATTAATCAAAGCTGCTCAGTTACTCGATATCCCCATTCTGGTAACCGAGCAATATCCAGCCGGGCTCGGGTCGACAGTGGCAGAATTGGCTGAAGTACTACCAACAAACACCCTAAAGTTTCCGAAAACTGTATTCTCCTGCTGTGCAGTGGATGACTTCATGACAGCATTAAAAACAACCGAACGAAAGCAAGTTATAGTAATAGGCATGGAAGCCCATGTTTGCGTGTTACAAACTGTATTGGAATTGCAACGACACGGGTTTGAGGTGTATGTCAATGAGGACGCCATTATTTCCAGGAACCCTCAGAATAAGGCCAATGCGTTACATCGAATGAGTCAAAACAACATCGCAATCACCAACTATGAGTCAGTAATCTTAGAGTGGCTCAGAGACGCCAAACATCCAAGTTTTAAAACAATATCCAGTTGGTTAAAAACATGAACTTAACCATCGCAGAATTTATCAAGACGGTTCAATCCGATCAGAAAATTAGCTTTGATGAAACCATAGACCTGATTAATAATTTTTACACCTACCAACCTACTGAATTTAGCAATGGCTTGGCAGAGCAATGTATTATCAATGCCGCGGGTAAAAATGAAGGTTCTTGTAAACTCTTGTACTTTGCCCAACTTAATCAGCTTTCGGAACAACAAACATTAGCCTTGTTTGGTGATTATTATTGGAAGGACGTGATTGAACATCCAGCGGCATTAAATCATCAAAATATCAGGCAGTTTATGCGGTACGGGTGGCCAGGTATAGCATTTAAAGGCGTACCGTTGACACCAAAAACTCAGTTTTGATAACGCCTTTCTTTAGTACACAGATCGAACACAAGAATCAAAACGTTATGACAGGAACGTGCACGAAATAACTACGACAACTAACTTGTTTTTTTGTCCGTCTTCGGTGTTGTGGCAACAGTTGCGTAGCCTGCTATGCGCTAGTTGCCGAACTTATTCCGTGCGCGTTCCTAAGCCCTTCATTGTCTGTATTTATTTCATTATGAATAACCGACTGGTAATAGGATTGTTACTGATAGTGCCACTTATTGCTGCGGGCTTAGGAAGGTATTTTGCTGCGTCCCCCGATCAGGTATCACTCAATATTAAATCTCTGCAGGAGTCTGGTTATTCAGTAGGCGACGAAATACCTTTAACTATCCGAATTACAAAACCTCATCATTTTAAGTTAATCCAACATAAGCTACCGAAACCGGGGATGTTAGCCGACGGGCTTAAATTACAAACTATATCCGTCGTAGAAAATGGCACTTACACAACCCTAACGTTACGTTACCAATTGTTCAATTTAGTAACAAAAACCTCCCGAATGACGCTGCCAGGATTTAATCTTATTTTGAGTAATGCAGATAAAACCATTGATAAACCGATAGCCGAAATACCGTTTAACTACCACCCTTTGTTACCGAATAATAGTTCAGCGAAAAAAATAACAATTCGCCCCTCCATTAAACCGAGTTTAATCGAAAATACAGCCATATTTTGCTTGATGTTATCGTCTATCACAGGCACATTATTGATGGTTGGTTTTATTCTGTGGGAAAACGATTTTCTCCCTTTTCTGCGCAATTATCGCGGACCGTTCTCCAACGCTTATCAAAAACTAAAAAAGTTACAGCTGCAACCGCCTTCTAAGAGCCGGGAAAAAAATGCCTTACAGCTATTTCATCGTGCTATGAACGAAACGGCTGGCAACACGCTTTTTCCAGACTATCTTCCGTCATTTTACGAAAAACACCCACACTTTTTGCCTACTCGGTCTGTAACCGAAACGATTTATGCTGCTTCAACCGAAGTCTTCTTCACCAAAAGTATTAATGTTCCTGTTTCGGTAGATGACATTGCCAACGCTTGTGAATTAAACCGCGAAATTGAACAAAACTATTAATGAATATCGCCTTCGAATATCCTTGGATTTTATCGTTCACCAGCTTGGGTCTACTTCCACTATTCTTCAGCCCACAAAAAAAAGTCGTTTACTCGAGTTTATTAATGCTACCCAAGGATCCGCTGTCACAGTATCTGCTGATCATCCAAAAGTTAATCACCGCTGCCGTTATCATATTACTGGTTCTTAGTCTGGCCAGACCTTTTACCAAACAACAAACCTTGTCTCATGTTGGAGAAGGCGCCCAAATAGTGCTTTTACTGGATCATAGCGCTAGTATGAACAACAATTTTTCCGGTCGCTACTTTGGTGGTCGACCCAATGAAAGCAAAGTCGCTTCTGCTCGCAAATTGCTAATGGAGTTTGTAGCCAGTCAAAATGAGAATTTTTACGGCATGATTGCTTTCAGTACCGCACCCATTTACACCATGCCCTTATCGCGCGACAAAGAAGCGATATTGTCAGCCATTCGAGCGTCTAAGTTCCGTGGACGAGGCGTTACCAATATTGCTCCAGCGCTTGCCATGGGCGTTAACCAGTTTCAAGAGCTGTCGACTTTAGGGTCAAGAGTCATCATGTTGGTTTCCGATGGCGCTGCGCGAATTGAATCAGAAACACAAGTTCTAATAGAGCAATTATTCAAACAGAGTAATGTCATTCTGTACTGGATATATTTACGAGATAAAAAAAGCCCCAGCCTTACCGAAAAGCCTAAAAATGCCAATGAAACAACTGCGCCGGAATATTTTTTAAACAAATTTTTTCAATCCATGGAAACGCCTTATCAGGCCTTTGAAGCCAATGATTCAAAATCACTCGAACGCGCTTTCAAGGAAATCGCCGCATTAGAGACTAAACCAATAGAGTATCAACAAGTTATACCGAGACACAATCTAGTTCACCTGTTTTATTTGTTAGCAGTGTCAGGCGTTTTTATCTTACTTTTTTTCAATGTATTTGAAAAACAAAAGCTAACTTGCTAACATTGGCACTGTAGAATCAAGATGTTTCGTAAACTTTTACATTCAATAAACAAAGGAATTATTCATGGCTAGCATAGATAACATTCAATCCGTTGCTGACACGGTTCTCGATACTGCGGTTGAGACCAATCAAATCGCTGAAACAGCTACCAGTAACGTTTTTACCTTCAATATAGTCAACAACGTTGTAACTACGCAAACCACTAACGTGGATAATAGTATTAAGGTATTTACCTCTGCTGAATCTGATGTAGTACTACCAGATGAAGGCATCGCCATCATCCTCGACGGCGACAAAGATCTTAATGCCACCGGCAATGATAACGACAATTTTATTACCGGAAACGAAGGCAATAATATTATTGAGGGCGGCGATGGAGATGACCAGATTGACGGAGGTGCCGGAGATGATACGATAACTGATGGAAATGGCAATGATGTCGTTGCAGGTGGCGATGGAAATGACATCATAACTTCAAACGATGGAGATGACCAGATTGAAGGAGGTAACGGCGATGATACGTTAACTGATGGAAGTGGTAACGATGTTATTTCGGGCGGAAGTGGTGATGACACCTTTATCGTAGGCGATGGAAATGATGTTTGTATTGGCGGCGAAGGCAATGATGTTTTTGTTCTTAATGAAACAGACCAAGGCGATAATGCATTAACCGGACTTAACATCGGCGATCAATTACAGATCAGTGACCGTAACGGTGATGGCAATATAGACGGTGATGATGTCCAAAGCATCCAGTCAACTGAAGCGGGCTTAAACATGGTCTTTGTCGACAACACATCAGTCACCATCGAAGGAGTCACCTCCCTGGAAGGAATAAATATAGAAATCGACGAAGATAATGATTTTGCTATCTTGTCATAAGTGTTTTAGACATAAAGGATACTTCTAGTCCTTGTCTTATTGTACGACCTCTGCGTTGGATGGTTTTCTGAGAGCCCTATGTATTTCATACATTACGGCTCCCAGAAAACCGTCCCTATAACTCATTTCAATGACCCTGCTTATCAGAAAGCTGCACTTCGCAAGAAAAATCAGCCAGCCAATATAAACTCGACCGTGTTTTTACTTGTCATTTTATTTTCCGCGCACCTTACTTTTTTCTCGTCCAGGGTCTTTTGCCGTTGATGTTACCTTGCCTTGGTTTTCGTCAGAAATAAGGTAATCACAGAACTCCACGTCGCTTGCTCTTTTACCAACCTGTAACCACCATTGACGATGAATTCCCAAATTTTCTCGCAAGTTTATTCAGCTTAGACTTCCACATTTGTTGAAATTTACCCTGACCGAGCATTAAGAAATAATGCCGAAACACAACCAAATTCACCTTTTGTATTTGTTAGCAATATTAGGTGTATTGACCTAAATTTTATTGATCCCATTTGAAAAAAAAAAGTTTACTTGTTAACATCTGCATTGCAGATGGAAATCTGTTACAACTTTGTAAACTTCTATTAGGATAAAAAGGAATCTTTTATGGCAAGTGTTGATAATATACAAGAAATTGCTAACTCTGTCCTGGCAGATGCCGCACAGCAAGGGCAACTCGTTGAAACAGATACAGAGGGAGTATCTACATTTGATTTTAACGGTGTAGAAATATTTACCTCTTCTGAAACCAACGTGGAACTCCCTGAGGATGGTGTAGCCATTATTCTCAGCGGATCGGAAAACTTAAATGCAGCTGGAAATGAAAATGACAACTTCGTTACCGGAAATGACGGAGACAATACAGTAGATGCAGGTGGCGGTGACGACCAGGTAGATGCTGGTGGCGGTGACGATACGATAAATGACGGCGATGGCAATGATACGGTTGCTGGCGGCGAAGGCAACGACACCTTTCTTGTTGGCAATGGTGATGACCACTTTCAAGGCAACGAAGGTGACGATGAATTCATTATTCAAGACACAGAACAAGGTAACAATCAATTTACCAGTCTCAACCGCGGCGATAAATTGATGATCAGTGACCGTAATGGAGATGGCAACATTAATGCTGAAGACCTCCAAAGTGTTGATACAAGCGAGAATGGCCTTATTATGAACTTCACCGATGGAACATCAGTCACTATCGAGGGAATAACCAGTCTCGAAGAACTGAACATAGAAATCGATGAAGATGGTGGTTTCGTTACTTTTACCTAAATCATCATTCAACGAGTCTACTACCTCGTAATAAGAAAAAAATATAACAATTAATTTATGCTGCAAAGCACTTTAAGGAGCGCGCACGGAATAAGTTCGGCAATTAGCGCGGGGTTTTTGTTTGTCTTCGAGGCGTGGCAACAGGCGCATAGCAGGCTACGCAACTGTTGCCACAACACCGAAGACGGACAAAAAAACAAGTTAATTGTCGAAGTTATTTCGTGCACGTTCCTAAGTATTGTTCCAGGCATACTGACATACAAGACGTAATATATTTGAAAGGGATTTCAAATTATTTTTTTGGCTATTGCCAAAGCAAAAAACCAAAACTATTACAGCAGTGTTTTAACATGGAATGATTATGAATAGCTTTGGTGAGTATTTTGCTCAGGCAGACTGTTGCATTGATCATTAATGGAATCAACAAACCCCAGCTTACGCAGTTTCATTTTCAATCACCAAGACCCTTGAATAGCTAAGCTTTTGCATGAAAGTTTTGTTTATCCACAGAAGACTTCCCGCTCAATTCAAGTATTTAATGCTGTCTCTGGCGAACATTAAAAAAAATCAAATCTACGGGATTTGCCAAGATAATTCCTCCATTACAAAGGATGAAAAATTTTCTAATATAAAACTTTCAAGCTATTCATCTAAGGAGCATAACACTAGCAACATTCATCCTTATGCCAAGGATTTTGAAAAATGTGTCAAACGAGGTCAAGAGGTCTCACTAATATTGCGCCAATTTAAACAAGACGGCATTACCTTTGATTTTGCCTTCGCGCACCTAGGCTGGGGAGAAGCGATATTTTTCAAAGACATCTTCCCGCAAACCCCTCTAATTGGCTACAGCGAGTATTATTACCATACTAAAGGAGCAGATGTTGGCTTTGATCCATCTTACCGCATGTCTAAAGATTCTAAGTTAATGGTCCGCACTCTAAATGCTCAAGTATTGCTCGGTATGGTGAGTTCCGATATTTGTATTACCCCCACGATTTGGCAAAAAAGTCTTTTCCCAACAGAATTTCACCCCAAAATTCGTGTGATTCATGAGGGTATTGATACGGATAAGATCAAACCGAATTCAGACATAACGTTCCCTTTGCCCAATGGCGTCACCCTAACCAAACAAGATGAGGTTGTTACATACACTGCACGAAACCTGGAACCATACCGAGGTTTTCCAGTGTTTATGCGGGCGGTTGCAGAAATTTGTCAGCGTCGTCCAAATTGTCACATTATTATTACGGGCGGCGATAAGGTCAGTTATAGCAAAAAGCTGCCAGACGGCCAGTGCTATAGAACTCAAGCCTTACAAAACGTTAACATCGATCAAAGCCGGGTGCATTTTTTAGGTGTGGTACCTTACCATTTACACTTGCAACTACTGCAACTATCGTCTGCTCATGTTTATTTAACATACCCTTTCGTACTTTCATGGTCTTTCATGGAAGCGTTCGCCAGCGGCTGCGTTGTTATTGCTTCCGCTACAGCACCTGTTAAAGAAGTATTGCAACATCAGCACAATGGCTTGTTGGTTGATTTTTTTGATCACCAAGCAATAGCCGACCAAGTGGATAAAATCCTGGAACATCCAGGTCGTATGCAACAACTTGGTGAAAATGCCCGTAAAACTGTGTATCTTAACTACCAGCTTAAGGATGCACTGGAACAATATCGATTTTTATACGAACAACTGTTACCAAAGACTCATTAACTCTAACTCTATGCGCGACATTCTTCAGAAATGCCGACTGTTTGTCATCTACACAGGTATTTTTAGTTTCGTTATCAACATCTTATTGTTGACACCACCGCTTTATTTACTGAATGCGCTTGACCGCGTATTAAGCAGTCGTAGTGTTGAAACCCTGGTCATGTTGACATTACTGGCGATATTTGCCTTAACAATCTCATCCCTGTTAGAGACCGTTCGTACAAAATTATTAAATCGGTTTAGCATCACATTGCACCATTTGTTAGGCCGGCCCACTCTTGCAGCCATTCTCGATTTAAAACAGCAAGAAGGACAAACAAAACACGGGATTGACGATGTTGATATATTACAAAACTTCATTACAACCCGAGGTGTCAAAGCTGTTTTTGATATTCCGTGGATCCCTGTTTATGTTGCTATCCTGTTTTATTTTCATATCACCTTAGCAATGTTTGCTTTAGCTGCCATCGTCATACTTTTGTTGTTAGCTATTTGGGAAACTAAGGTAACCAAAAACACTCAATTACAAGTAGGCGCCTACTCGCGGGCGTCAAAAGATTTTCTGGAACTCGCTTATCGAAATCAGGAGATTATTTCATCGCTGGGAATGCAGGAAACTATTTCCAAACGTTGGTGGGTAAGAAACGAAGAATATCTAAATCGCAAAAACCTCGTCGAAAACAAGCTGGCTACTATCCAAGCGATCACCAGACTGGTACATTTCAACATTAAGATACTAGCGTTAGGCACAGCGGCCTATTACGTGATTTCTGACAACATGTCGCCTGGCATCATGATCGCTTCGAACATTATTCTCAGCAAAGCAATAGAGCCTATCAGTTCTGTGATTGCTGCAGGTAAATCTTTTGTGGATGCTAAAGGCGCGTATAACCGACTGGATAGACTATTGAATAGTCGCAACGAAAAAAATATTTTCATGAATTTACCTGCTCCGACAGGGCAAGTTTCAGTCGAAAAAGTCTTTTTTTATTTAAACCAGGATCGCAATATTCTCAACGGCATCAGCTTTAAACTTAAAGCTGGCGATTGCCTATGCATTATTGGTTCTAGCGCATCAGGTAAAACTACGCTAGCCAAAATGCTGGTAGGTTTTTACAAACCCAAAGACGGCTTTGTCAGACTGGATGGTGCCGATGTTAGCAGTTGGTCGAAAAATGGTTTAGGACCGTACATAGGTTACTTACCACAAGATATTCAACTCTTTTCCGGCAGCATTGCTGAAAATATCGCACGCTTGGATAACGTTCAGAGCAATGAAGCAAAGATCATCGCAGCTGCAAAAAAGGCTCGCATCCATGACATGATATTACAGTTACCACAAGGCTACGATACTGATATTGGCGAAAGAGGAAGTAAATTATCAGGCGGTCAGCGACAACGTATCGGTATAGCCAGAGCTGTGTATGGCAATCCAAAGTTTATTGTTTTGGATGAGCCCAATTCGAATTTAGACGGGCAAGCAGAACTGGAGTTGGTTGAAATGCTTGAGGAATTAAAGCAGCAAAAAGTGACTGTTGTGGTGATTACGCATAAACCTAATTTGGCCGAAATAGCCGATAAAATGCTGGCGTTACACGAAGGTAAATGCGTCAAATTTGCTTCGCGGCAAGAAGTCCTTGCTCAAATCAAAATGGGTTAACTCAAACATGAAAAGTCTCTTTGATTTCTTGCAGCGACTAATTTTTGTTCCGTTATCCAAGGTTTTCCATGACCTGCAAAGATTTATTTCCAATAAACAACCCTTATCTGAAAAAACCGCTCATCTGGAAAGATTTTCCGGCACCCAACTCTATGCAGGACGAAAAGCCGCCTTAGCCATTTTTTCACCGACCATCGATGTCGATCAAAACGGCGATGCTACAAAAATAGTCAGGCAAGGACTTTACTATGGTGTGTTCTTAGTCATTGGCCTTTTTGTTTGGGCTTTTTGGGCTCCATTTCTGGATCCATTATCGCCGATGGCATCATCAAAATAGATACTAATCGTAAAAAAATACAACATCTTGAAGGAGGCATCGTCAAAGATATCCTGATAAAAGAAGGCAGCTATGTGAACAAGAACCAACCTTTATTGATCATAGAAGACACCGGCACCAGTTCGGCCATGAATATATTACTGAACAAAATAAATGCCAGCAAAGCGAAAGAAGCCCGCTTAAAAGCCCAGCGAAATCAACTGTCAGAAATCGTTTTTCCACAAGAACTATTGAACGATAGCGATTACAAAACCAAACAATTGATTACCAGCGAAATCGAACTTTTTTTATCAAAACAAAAAAACCTGGAAGACCAAGTCCATTTATTGCATTATGAAATCGATCAGACCGAGGAACAAATAGAAGGTTTGAAGAATGAAATTAAAGCGATCAAAACTAATATCAGTTATATCCAAAAACAATTAGACGCCCGTACAGAGCTTGTTAAAAAAGGCTACACCGGTAAAAACGATGTTTGGGAAATGGAATCACTTTCAGCTGAAAAAAAAGAGCGTCTGGGTGCTGCACAAGCGGAAGTTTCTGTGGCCAAAGGCAAAATTACCGAATTGCAATTGCGCATTATCACTTTAGAGAATACTTATCGCCAGGAAGCGGATGATCAATTGAAAGAAACCGCCAAGGAACTGGCTGAATTCCAGGAGTTATTAAGACCGGCCAAAAACGCACAGGATCGAACTATCATTGCTGCGCCATTAGCTGGTCAGGTTATCAACCTTAAAATCTCGACCCTGGGCGGCGTTATTACACCAAGCGAAACACTCATGGAAATTGTGCCAACCTCGAATAACTTGATCGTAGAAGTAAAAATAAAGACCAGTGATATCGACAATGTGCATATTGGACAACAAACAAACATCCAATTACTGGCTTATAATCGTCGAACCACCCCGCTCCTCGACGGAAAATTAATTTACTTGTCGGGAGATGTCATCGAAGATACTGTCGAACCAGGTAATTTTTATTATTTGAGCCACATAGAAGTTAATAAACAATCTCTAAATCAGCTCGAAGAAAATATTGAGCTGTTCCCGGGTATGCCGATAACTGCCTTCGTGCAAACCCGGGAACGCACCTTCATCGACTTTATTCTGGAACCGATAGTCGATAACATGAGAAGAACGTTTCGCGAGAACTGACATAACATTTAAATCTTTTTAAGCAAAATAAGTATGGATCAACCTTCGAAAAAACTACTACTAGCCCAACTGGAACATTTTGTTGTGGTCTCTTTCCAATTAAACGAGGTTTTACCCGCCAAAATTAAAATTTGGCTGGACGACATTGAGCTTCCGAAGCCCTTTATTGCTGTGTCTCTTTCCAGTAGAAAAGAATGGCTTATTATGAGTGATTGTCGCTCCATTGCTTTCACCAATAAACAATATGGATTCCGCATTGAAGATAGCGCCAATGGCTCCGCCCTGTTATTGCAGAATTCAAAGCCTTTGAAACCTCTATCTACTGAGGACATAACATCGTTTGATGAACGAGCTCAAGCCAAGTTTTTTGACCTCATTTTTAGTAAGCTGAATCAAAATTTCGGCCCCATAGACCCAAAGATTTTTTATAACGTTGCTTACCAATTTTGCCAACCTCAATTGGCTTCGTTCAGCCTTGATCAGAGGCAGTTATGGGTTCAATTAAAAGGCATATCTTCATTAAACAAGGCTTTGGCCCATGTCGCCTTGTATGAAGTTACAGACGACACAATCCTTTTCAAACACAACATTCCGGTATTGTTCGAACAAAACCATATTCATTTTTATTTTCCATGCAGAGAAGCAGAGCCACTCATTAAACCTCGTTATTTTTTTCTTTCGATTAAAAAGATAGGGGTTATTCCTTTTTTGCTAGACCACGTTAAGCAAACTACAATCCAAAAACTACCCGCTGACTTGCAGCAAGAAGGATTTAACTCCAGCGCTTTAACGTCGTTTATTCAAGCCGGTACAGGCCAAATAAAAAAGAAAGAACAATCGAAACCAGTTCAATTAGCTGGTGATTTACAAGGTGCCATTGAAAAAGTTGACAACGATAAAATCTGGGGTTGGGCGGTTGATAAAAAAAAGTTAACAACACCCACTCAGGTCGACATCTATATTGATCGACAGAAAAGCAGAACCGTGGAAGCTAACTTAGCGTCAGACCAGACTCCATTAAACTACAAAGTCGGCCCCTACGGATTTTGTTATGTCATCGACCCGTCGTTACTTAAATCGGGTGAACATACAATCGATATTTTTTTTGCGGGCACCCATCAATCGTTAAACGGCAGCCCCATCAAACTTGGCCCTGGCCAGTTTGATGGTGAGTATAAAATCACTCACGGCTGGCAACTATCCGGCTGGATCCAACAACGTACTAAACAACCCACTGCTCATAATCTTCAAATTGTTGTAAACCAAACAGTTTGCTTTCAACAAAAGCTGGATAAACCCGTAAAATATAACTTTGAGTATGACCTGCCCCGTAACATTTTCGACAACAAAGAACACCGGGTGGTCGTACAAGTTATCGACCAACAACAGCGGATTGCTTTTACCTCCAGCCAAACGATACAGCATACTTATCAAGGTTTTATTGATAAAATCGATTTTAATCAGATTCGCGGCTGGATTATAGACCAACCCTTTCCAGAACTGCCCGTTGAATTAGAGATTATTATCAATCAGCAGCATCGTTTACAAACAGTTGCCGGACTGAGCCGCCCGGAAGTTCAGCAAAAGAAAAAATTACCGAATGATAAGGTAGGGTTCTGCGAGGATTTACCTCTCGACTGGCTTGATGACGGCGTTTGCTCTGTAGAAATTTTCATAGCAGGAACCACTTGCCAGATTGTTCAACACAAAACCATCTTAACGCCAAAAGATATCATTCTGAGAACGCTGATGAGCGCTTCAGAATACCTGTTATCTATCGACCCTAAATCACAAGGTAAAAACACCAAACAACTCTCATCTAACTTAGACGTTCATACCGATGCCACGACATGGGTCAGAACTCAGATCTTGGCCAAAGCCATTCAACAATTAAGACGATCCAAAAGCATCCCTAAAACACTCAATTTTTCACTCCAAGAATCAGTTAAAACCGCACAGCAAGGACAGTCCGATATAGTCGACATAATCATTCCAGTTTACCAAGGATATGAAGAAACGATTGCCTGTATCTCAAGCGTACTATCTGCGAAGAATGAAACTAGATGCGAAATCATCGTCATCAATGACCAGTCTCCAGATGGACGACTCACCTATAAGCTGCAGGCTCTGGCCAAAGAAAAAGGGTTTACTTTACTACAAAACGAGCAAAATTTAGGGTTTGTCAAAACGGTAAATCGTGGAATGCGATTAAATCCTGACCGCAACGTAGTGCTATTGAATGCTGATACCCGAGTTTGTGATTATTGGCTGGATCGTTTAGTTGCCGCTGCCGACACTAACAACAATGTCGGCACCGTTACACCGTTTTCCAACAATGCGACTATTTGCAGTTTTCCAGAATTTAACCAGGATAACCCACTGCCAAAAAACATCTCAATTGAGGAAATAGACCAGTTATTTGCCCAGCACAACAAATCTCAAACGGTCGACCTGCCAACGGCTATAGGCTTTTGCATGTTGATCAAGCGAGCAGTTCTTAACGATCTTGGCTATTTTGATGAGGTCACCTGGCAAAAAGGTTACGGCGAAGAAAATGATTTTTGTTTACGGGCATCAGCACTGGGCTGGCGGCATTTATTAGCGGGTAATGTCTTCGTGCAACACACTGGCGCTGTTTCTTTCGCTGCTAACAAAGAAAAATTACTCACTGCCAATTTATCAGCCTTAAACCAACGTTACCCGGATTATCCCGTTACGGTACAGCGCTTTATTCAACAAGACCCTATCGCTCCAATGCGCAATGCCGTGATCAAGCAACTACTGCAAAAAAATGCTGCTCAGTATTTATTATTTGTATTGCATAATTTCGGTGGAGGTGTAAAACACCACTGCGATCATCTAGTCCACCAGCTACAGCAAGAACATTGTGCAGTATTGGAATTGACTATTCGTGAGAACGTTTGGAAAATAGCCTCGCCGCTACTAAAAGGATCGCTGAATTACCGCTTACCGCTGGATCAAAAACAGCTTGTAAATGATTTAAGGGAACTCAACGTATGGCGCATTCATTACCATCAAACCATTGGTTTTCCTAAAACAGTCTGGCAGTTACCTCAACAACTTGATGTTCCTTATGATTTTACGGCACATGATTTCACCCCTATGTGTCCGCGCATTAACTTGATCGACGAAACGGGTGGTTATTGCGGAGAATCACAGTTTGATGCCAATAAGTGCAACCGCTGTATTAAACTGAACGGCTTTGACCCCGGCATAAGCTTGGAAGCAAAATTTGAGGACTTTGGCGGCTCTATTCAAAGCTGGCGCGCCGAATATAAAGCCATACTAGAGCGAGCAGATAATATTTTTATACCCTCCCAAAATACCGCTAGCATCTACCAACAGCATTTTGACTTGCCGAACCTGAAAGTACAGCCTCACCCGGAACTACCTTTTACTATAAAAGCAAAAACCAAAGTTTCTGAAACAGACATAAAAGTCGCTGTTATCGGTGCTATCGGTCAACATAAAGGGTTTGATATTCTTTTGAACTGCGCCAAAAATGCCTTAAAGGAAGGTTTGCCATTGTCATTTGTTGTCATAGGTTACACTTGCAACGATAAAGCGCTGCAAACGCTGGACAATGTCGTCATCACCGGGGCATATCAAGCCGATAAAATAGATGCCGTCCTGGCCAAACACCCTTGTACACTCGCTGCATTCCTTAGCGTTTGGCCAGAAACTTTTTGTTACACATTAACTGAAGCCTGGCAAAACAATTTGTTTCCGGTAGCCTTCGATATGGGCGCTATTGCTGACAGGATAAAAGAAACGGGCTACGGCAAAATCATCCCGTATACCCAAAGTCCAGGTCAAATCAATAGCCATTTGCTAAAAGCTGCAAACTTGCAACGCAAGTCAGCTGCTTACCCTGGAACAGTTTATAAAGATTTACTGCTTAATTACTATCACTTACAAAAAAATGAACTGGGTCAATAAACTGACAAGTCGATTAAAAAACGTGCTGATCGATACCGAACAACAGGATGACAATGATAACTTGTTCGCCACCGAAAGTAGTACACTACCCTCCAATCAAGCATCTGCAGGACAAGCGCTCAACGAAGAGCTGGTGTTCGACCCTAAAAAAAGGGTGTTTGTGGTTAAAAAAAGAATTTCAACGGTCGCATTATATTATCCTGACAGCCAAAAAATTGTGGTCAAGCTAGCGAATGGGCAAGAACAACAGATTTTTTTTCAAGGCCAAGAGGCGCAAAAAGCGTATCCAATCTCCGGCAACTGGAGCAACACTAAATCCTTCGGACTTGGATTATATTATCCTGAACAATATACATTTTTACTAAAAACGTCTGATAACCAAGCCACCCAGCTGCATTTTTTTGATCAAGACGATCCTTCACTCATTCCGATTGTCGGCACCTGGAACCTTGACAAGGCTGAAACCATTGGCTTATACAGCCCAAAACAAGGCCATTTATATCTGCAAAATGATAGCGCTGACACGGAACTCGCCAATGTGTTTGAATTCGGCCCCAAAAACAGCAATATGACGCCAGTTATTGGCGATTGGACAGGCAAAGGATTTGACAGCGTCGGCCTTTACGACCCTTTTTCTGGCAGCTTTTATTTGTCGCATGACAACAAATCAAAACCACAATCTGATCAACACTTTGCCTTTGGCCCCGCCAACGCAAACTTTCTGCCTTTAATTGGAGATTGGAACGGTGATGGGGTTGATACGATTGGACTCTATGACCACCAAACCGGGGTATTTTTGTTACATAATAAAAACGAAGCAACCAGCTCTGCGGATTTGTGCTTTCATTTCGGCCCCATCAACGAAAAACTAGTACCAATAACCGGGGATTGGAATGGTGACGGCACGGATTCCGTCGGCTTGTTAGATCCAGGCAAAGGCACCTTTTACTTAACTGATAACCTGGTGCTGGGCGAGGCTGATCAGGTTATCAATTTTGAAAAAGGGAGCGAAACCGCTGTGCCTTTAATTGTCACTTATTTGATTTAAACCCCGTATGGCGTTGCTTGACACCGATAAAATAAAAGCCCTAAAATATGCTGGTCTTGAAGTATATGGAGCTGACCGCGTCATCGCAGACGATTTTCGATTCGAACCGCCCTGCTCAATAAAGTTTACAACGGTCGAGCATGCCTGCACAATGGGCGCATTTAGTTATATTGTCAGCGGTTTCTTATGCGGAGTGACTATCGGGCGTTATTGTTCCATCGGAGAAAATGTTCAAATTGGCAGGCAAAACCATCCGACCAATTGGCTTTCCACCAGCCCTTTTTTGTACCTTAACAACCACGATATAATTGATGTGGGTACAGCGTTTTCTTCCCAAATGATGAAAGTGCCTCCCGCATTAACGGAACCGCCAACCCACTTACGAATGAAATGGGTTGATTTAAATTGATAAATAATGACTGGAAGCGGCGAGAAAGCTGACTTTTTAAGAAAAAAGAGGGTTGATTTTACGCTGTAACTCAGATATTTTAAAGGAATAATCATTATATAGGCAACAAATATTTATGGAATGGTCAGAAGTATTAGATAACGCTTCGTTAAGGGATTTACCTTTCAAAATTGAGTTAAATAAATTTGGAAAACTTTTGATGAGTCCTGCTTCAAATGAGCACGGGAGAATACAGAGCCGTCTTGCTGCAGCACTTTTGAATAAGTTACCAAAAGGTGAAGTTATTACAGAATGCTCAGTTGAAACTTCTGATGGTGTTAAAGTTGCTGATGTTGCATGTTTATCGGAAGAGTTTGTTAATGAGTTTGGTTTTGTTACCCCTTATCCAAAAGCACCAGAGCTATGTATTGAAATAGTTTCTCCGTCAAACTCTAAACTTGAAATTCAAAATAAAGTCGATCTGTATTTGGCTAAAGGAGCAATTGAAGTCTGGGTAGCTTATGATTTAAATAATATTCTTATATACTCCTGTATGGGCCTTATTGAGCAAAGTAAAATTGCAAATATAGGTTGATTTTAAGGACACAGACTTAATTATCATTTTTTTGTCTTTGGTTTTGATTCTTTCTCAAATCAGACTCAATTTTAATGGTTATATCAGATAAAAAGAATCTTTTTTATGAAAAATTAAGCTGTTTGATATCTCGGTCTTGGCTTTTCACATAGAACCGTTAATTTATGCTAAATTGGTACTAACTTCTAACTTCACTGTGTTTTGGAGATTTGAGATGGAATGGGCCGAAGTTGTAGATAACCCTTTACTGAAAGACCTACCTTTTAAAATTGAACTGAATAAATTTGGCAAGCTCTTGATGAGCCCTGCCTCTAATCAGCATGGGCAGATACAAATAGAAATTGGACATAATTTGATGAACCAACTTCCTAAAGGAAAGGTAATTGCCGAGTGTTCTATTCAAACTCTCGATGGAGTGAAAGTAGCCGATGTTGCTTGGGCTTCAGAGGAGTTTATTAATGATTTTGCTTATGAAACACCGTATCCAAAAGCACCTGAAATATGTATCGAAATAGTTTCCCCTTCAAATTCGAAAGCAGAAATAACGGAGAAGGTTAATCTTTATCTAGCAAAGGGGGCAACGGAGGTTTGGGTTATCTATAATGATCATCGAATTCTGACATATTCGCATATTGGTGAAATAGAAAAAAGTAGTATTGCCCCAGATGCACAAGTTTTTAAATAAGAAAACAGGTTGTGCGTAAATTTACGATGCTCAATAATCGGTGAACAGTATACAATCATAATAGTTGATGGAGTGGTTTTTATCAATGGTAAGAAAGAAGAAATAGAAACCATGGATAATGAAAACAAAATATTAGCTAATTCTTAAACACTAGATTTGACTATAATTCCGCGGTGGTAAAGCAGGGCGTGGATCAAAAATCTAAATTAGATGAAGTCTTGGTGCTATCATTTTGATTTTAAAAATGGCTGAATAACCAATAGCCTCAATTATTCACCATTTTTCAAACATTGAAGATCCTAGAATATAAGTAATTTGGAGTAATTAGGGGTCTGACCCCAATACTATTGGACCCCAATACTATTGGACAGGCAAAGAGGCAAAGGATTTGACTGCGTCGGCCTTTACGACCCTTTTTCTGGCAGCTTTTATTTGTCGCATGACAACAAATCAAAACCACAATCTGATCAACACTTTGCCTTTGGCCCCACCAACGCAAACTTTCTGCCTTTAATTGGGGACTGGAACGGTGATGGGGTTGATACGATTGGACTATATGACCGCCAAACCGGGGTATTTTTGTTACATAATAAAAACGAAGCAACCAGCTCTGCGGATTTGTGCTTTCATTTCGGCCCCATCAACGAAAAACTAGTACCAATAACCGGGGATTGGAATGGTGACGGCACGGATTCTGTCGGCTTGTTAGATCCAGGCAAAGGCACCTTTTACTTTACCGATAACTTGGTGCTGGGCGAGGCTGATCAGTTTATCAATTTTGAAAAAGGGAGCGAAACCGCTGTGCCTTTAATTGTCACTTATTTGAATTAACTAAACATGGTATTGATTGATAATAAGATAGAAATCCTGCAGCAAGCCGGGCTAGAATTGTTTGGAGCAGACCGCGTCATCGCAGACGATTTTAGATTCGAACCGCCCTGCTCTATTAAGTTCACAACGGTCGAGCATGCTTGCACGATGGGCGCTTTTAGTTATATCGTCAGCGGTTTCTTATGCGGAGTGACTATCGGGCGTTATTGTTCCATCGGAGAAAATGTTCAAATTGGCAGGCAAAACCATCCGACCAATTGGCTTTCCACCAGCCCTTTTTTGTACCTTAACAACCACGATATAATTGATGTGGGTACAGCGTTTTCTTCCCAAATGATGAAAGTGCCTCCCGCATTAAAGGAACCGCCAACCCACTTACGAATTACGACAATAAAAAACGATGTTTGGATTGGCCAAAGCGCCATGCTGAATGCTGGTGTGACCATTGGGAATGGAGCTATAATTGCTGCTGGCTCAGTCGTCACCAAAGATGTCCCTGCTTATGCTATTGTTGGAGGCAACCCCGCCCAACTCATTCGTTATCGCTGCTCAGAACAACAACGAAGACAACTGGAAGAACTTGCGTGGTGGCAATTTTCACCGGAGCAAATCAAGGGGGTCGCCATTAATGACATTGATATGTCGATTGCTGATTTGATCGAACTAAAAGAGATAGCACAACCTTATAAATCGGAAATGATCTTGCTTACCGCAATATTGACAACAACCTGACAAAAAGTAGTCAGTAAACAACCATCGTTTCAGCGTGAAAAAAATGGGTAAAAGGAAAGCCTCGACGATGGTTTGTACAGGCTTACGTTGATAATTTCGATCAAAAAAAGGAATGAGATCCTATGAAACCCAAACAAAAAAAAACCCTGCGTAGAAAAAAAAACGTTTCTTTCGAAGGAAGTATTGAACGTATTGAAATCGGTCGTAAATTTATTCTCATTGAGGGATGGATGGTTGATAGGCGAACTCTTCTTCTCCCTAAAAACATGGTCATTGCCATTGAAAAAAGAGAAGTTAAAACAGCGATCAAACGAATGCCCAGAGCTGATGTAGTAAACCAAGGGAAATCAATAGGTGATTGTGGTTTTCGTTGTACTTTTAGGAAACCTAGCTATGTTTTCAAATATCCGTCTATCACCATCGGAACCCCCCAATTTCCAATAATTCTAGTGCCCGATCAATCTACTCAAGTCGGCCCTGGTGTGATTCGAGGTTGTATCGACAATTATGACGATACCACCATCAACGGATGGCTTGATTTATCGAATGTTGATGAACCTGAAACTGTAACTGCTCAACTATTTTTAGGTGACCTTCCTGCAGTTGAAATAGTCACTACAGTTGAAAGGGACGATATCGTTACCGAAGCAATATCATTAGACAGTAAAGTTGGTTTTTCCACTTCTATTAACGAAGTTTTGGCAACCACAGTACATAAATTGGATCAGACAGCTCCTTTCCACGATAATTCGTTAGTGCTGAGTTTACGTACCAACAACCAGATCTTATCAACCATCACCCTTACTCCTAAAATTACCGGGCGAATAGAATCATTTAATCAGGGCATTCTAAGAGGATGGGCTCTGAGAAGGATCCCCATGGGCCTTACTGTAGAATTTCAACTCAATATTGAGGGGGTTTATTATGGTACTTTTCCAGCTAAAGACATCCGACCTGACTTATCCAAAGTGGCTTCACGATATGAAGGTGGTGGATTTTCTATACCTATTCCAATTCCAGTAACAAACGATTCTGACATCACAGCCACCCTTTCTGGACTGCCATGCCACACAGCATTTCGTGGCTCCCCTTTTAAAATTGCGGCACCCAAAAAAATGGGGCTCCCAAATTCTATTGCTCCATTGCAACTTTTGAATGATAAGGCGAATCACGATACTACAATTATCATTCCAATTTATAACGCTATAAAGGAGGCGCAACAATGCCTGAAGTCAGTTCAAAAGTATACCAACAGACCCGCTCGTTTAATCATCATTGATGATTGCAGTACCGATCGAAAAATCTCCAAATTACTTGATCATTTTGGCCAGTTATTATCTACAACTATTATTCGAAATGAAATCAATTTAGGCTTTACTCGAACTGTAAACAAAGCTTTAACGAGAGCAGGAAAAACTGATGTGGTTCTTTTAAATTCTGATACGGTGGTTGGGCCTCGTTGGTTGGAAGGTCTTAAGCTAGCTGCTTACTCTGGAAGATGGGTAGCCACAGCAACAGCAATTTCTGATAATGCTGGTGCATTCTCGGTGCCACAACTGGGGGAAAACAATAACCACCCAGCATGGTTGAACCACGAGCAGTATGCACGCATGGTCGCTCATTCTGGTCTTGGACTCCTGCCACAAGTACCAACTGGAAATGGATTTTGTATGTATATCCGCCGAGACTGTATAGACGCGATCGGCACGTTAGATGAGGTCGCTTTCCCTCGAGGGTACGGTGAAGAAAATGATTTCTGTATGCGTGCTATAAGAGCTGGCTGGGCCCATGTGGTAGCTGATCGCACTCTCGTTTATCACAAACGTTCAGCAAGCTTCGGAGAAGAGAAAAAGGAGTTATACAAAGCTGGTAGAGACATTATTCAAAGTCGCTTTCCTGAATATTCACAAATGACCCAGGTATTTCATACTGCACCAGAATTTCTTGCTATGCGTTATCAGATACGACGTTTGTATGTGTCACCCAAGGTTGAAACCACCGGAAAACCCCGTATATTATTTGTCATTTCCACCCAAACTGGAGGAACCCCTCAAACAAATCGCGATCTGATGCAAGGTATTCGCGATGAATATGAAACCTGGTTATTGAAATGCGATTCAAAATCTTTAGAGCTATCATTAATTAGCAATGATAGTTCTAAGCTAATTTCATCAATTCAGCTAAACCAACCCATCCATATATACACACACAGATCGGAAGAATATGATCATATATTAGCTGACTGGCTGATTCGCTTTTCAATTGAGTTAGTCCATCTTAGGCATATAGCTTGGCATGGACTAGGGTTATTTAAAGTTTGCAATAGACTCTCAATTCCAACCTTGTTTTCATTTCATGACTTTTATACTATTTGTCCCACAGTTAAGTTGCTTGATAATAACTTGCAATATTGTGGAGGTATTTGTAGCTCAACAGAGGGGCACTGTAAAACAGACCTATGGCCATTCGACCAACTTCCTGAACTAAAAAACAAATGGGTTATTCAATGGAAAACCATGATGGAATATTCATTAAAAAAATGCGATGCATTTGTTACCACTTCTGATAGTGCACGAAAAATCTTGATTGATAATTTTCCATTCCTAGAGCATTCAAACTTTAATGTTATTCCTCATGGGCGCAGCTTTCGCACCATGCGTCGAATTGGAAAACCACCATCTCCTTTTGGACCCGTTAAAATTCTTGTCCCTGGAAACATTGATGACGCTAAAGGCGCTTCAATCATTTCCGCTCTTCACGAAGCTGACCAATTTGCAGTCTTTGAATTTCATATTCTAGGTGATTCAACACCAGAACTCAGAGGGAATAGAATCGTTAAACATGGAACCTATAAGCGTGAAGATTTTGAGCGTCGTGTAGAAACAATTAACCCGCATTTTGGAGCTGTTTTTTCTATTTGGCCTGAAACTTACTGTCATACTCTAACTGAATTATGGTCCATTGGATTACCCGTCTTGGCATTTGATTTTGGTGCAGTAGCAGAGCGAGTTCGAAAAACTGGAGCTGGTTGGATACTACCACACAATGATATAGCCGTTTTATTGTCCAAAATTAATAAAATAGTATTTTCAAAACCAGAATACCAAAAAAAATTAGAACAAGTTTATCACTGGCAATCGAACGAAGGACTAGTCAATAATATTACGCGTATGTCGCTAGAATATCGAAAACTGTATAAAAAGCTCATTGTAAGTCGGCGTGCTTTTTTGAATGAATCACAAATTCAAACCCTGTCATCATTAAAACCACGAGTAGCGGTAATTACGCAAGGAAATGTTCTCATCAATGAAGCACCCGGATCGGTACACGTTAGAGTTTGGGAATGGATTCACAATGGACAGCATAGGGAAATAGAATATGTCCGTTATTCTCTGGCAGATAGCGAAGTGCCTTTAACCCATTTGGCTTTTGCTGCCATCATGGTGCAACGCAACAGCGTTAAACCCGTTCATCTTGATTATTTGATCCAGTTAAGCCAACAAGCAAATATACCCATCATTATGGAGCTCGACGACGATTTATTAAATGTACCAGAAGACAAAGACCCTTCAGGAAGCTATTTAGCAATGCGAGACACACTAAAACTTTTAATGGATCATGCCAAGCTATTAATTGTATCAACTCAATACCTAAAAAAAACTTATTCTAAATATAACCAAAACATTGTAGTGATTGAAAACAGGTTGAGCGCAAGACTTTGGTTTTCTCCTTTGACGGAACAATTAACTATTAACGGTAATCTCGTTAAAAAAAGTAAAGAAGAAATCAGAATCATCTACATGGGATCTAATACTCACGATGAAGACCTATTACTTATTAAACCAGCTATTGAACAATTAAAAAACACCCACCCAGAGGTTCGCTTTTTCGTTATTGGAGGCGAAATTGAAACAAGTCGTTGGTACGAACGAATTGACATTCCAGAAAAAGAAACAAACTATCCGAAATTTGTCTCCTGGTTTAGGTCCATTGCAAAAACTATGGATTTTGCTATTGGCCCTTTAGTTGACAATGAGTTCAATAGAGCTAAATCAGGACTAAAGTTCTTAGAATATGCTGGAGCGGGCCTGAGCGGCCTATTCAGTGATGTTGAAGCCTATCAGCACCTCGTTAAAAGCTCAGGGCTTGGCCATCTAGTAACTAACGGTGAAGAAGAGTGGTATCACGCTTTAGTGAAAGCTATTAATCAAAAGGAAGAAATGAAAAGTGTGGGCAAGCAGGTTCAAAGATGGGTTTGTTCTCACTATATCGTAGAATCTTCGACTGATTTATTGGACTCAACAGTTATGAGTGCGATAAGAAATAAAGGTGAGAATAGTGCAAGTTCTTCAAAAAACCACATTACTAAATTTTGCACAACAGAATAGTATAGCAACCCAAAGAGTCAAGACAGATATTCCCTTAAATCTTATTCCTAATCATTAAGCGGCTACATCCATCGTATTTTTATCTAAAATACTTTCTTTATACACCTTCATTGGTTTTTTATAATCTAATGTTTCATGAAATCGTCTGTGATTATAAAACTCAATATAATCATCAACATCTTTTTGTAAGGCGTTGATTGAATCGTATTCATTTAGATAAATACGTTCACATTTTGCACTGCGCCAGAATCGTTCAATACAAATATTATCAGTCGCTCTGCCTTTTCCATCCATTGAGATAGTGATCCCTTTATTTTTTAGCCGTTGGGTATGAATTTCGCTGGTATATTGACTGCCTTGGTCTGTATTAAATATTTCAGGGGTGCCATAGTGTGCAAGTGCCTCATCCAATACATCGACGACTAATGTGGAATCCATGGTGTTGGATATTCTGTGGGAGAGCACCGCCTTTGAGTGCCAATCAATAATAGCGGCTAAATAAACCATACCGCCCTTTGTTTTGATGTAGGTAATATCTGTACTCCAGACTTGATTAGCCTCTGTTATATCAAGTCCTCGAAGTTTATAGTCATATTTTTTATGTTCTTTTATCGGCGCAGTCGTATTGACCTGTTTAACCGCCAGAACAGCTTTCAGCCCCATTTGTTGCCGATAACTTGCTACCGTATTTAAACTGACCTTAAATCCATCTTCAAGTAATTGCTGGTGTACTTTAGCTGCACCATAAATGGGTATCTCTTCAAAAACTTGATTGATATGCGCTTTGATTTCTTTTTTCTTGGGGTTTTCTCTATTTTTGTAATAAAGGCTACTTCTATTTAGGCCGAGTAAAGTACACTGCTGAGTCAGCGAAAGAGTATCAAGCTTGGGTTCTATCAGTTGTTTCTTATTAGATAAGCCCAAGCTTTTTAGCTTTTTTTCAAGCCACTCCTTTTCAACCGTCATCTTGCCTACGATCTTACTCAGCATCTCATTTTGTTCTTGAGCTGCTAATAATTCCTCTTTATATTCTTTCACTGCTTTGGCGGGTTCCATCGCTATTTCCGCATTGTCTAAGAAGATCTTTTTCCAGTTTTGCAGGTTTTTAGGCGTGATGTTATTCGTACTCGCTATTTCTTGCAGTGTCTTTTCATTTTTCAAGACCTCTAAGACTAATCTGCTTTTAAACTCAGCGCTGTAACTTGTTCTTTTTCTGCTCATTAAAATACTCCAATATTTTCTTTAAATAGTAACTAAATTGGAATAAGATTTCTTTAATTTCTCGTCTGGTGCGTATTCTGGTGATCATGAACACCGATTCTGGCCATCGTGAACACTTCCCTTGTCCACGCATTGGATTCAGGTTATTTTTACCCTAAGTGTTCACCATCAGTCAAATTTGACTGTGTTTTTCGCATAGATTCTCCTTTTAATTTGATGCGATGTGCGTTGTGCATGAGCCGATCCAAAATAGCATCAGCCAGTGTATTGTCACCAATAGATTGATACCATTGATCCGTAGGTAATTGACTGATCATAATGGTGGATGCACTTTCGTAACGATCATCCATAATTTCCATTAAATCATTACGTTGTGCTGCTTTTAATGGCTCAAGCCCCCAATCGTCTATAATCAGACAATCCAGTTTGGCTAATGTTTGTAGAGCCTTGCTGTAAGTTCCATCTGCTTTTGCCTGAGTGAGTTCCAGCATTAACCGTGACAGTCGGTAATATTTCACGCTATAGCCTTTCATACAGGCAGTATGTCCCAACGCACAAGCAATATAGGTTTTACCGCTGCCACAAGGCCCAGTAATGAGTATGTTTTGTGATTTATTCAGCCAATCGCAATGTAACAGTGAAGCCATCATGGATTGTTTCAGTCCTCTGGGATGCTGATAATCAATGGCATTGCTGTTGGCTGCCAGTTTTAATTTAGCGGCTTTGAGTAAGCGCTGCTGTTTTCTATTTTCTCTGTCTTGATATTCACTATCCGCTAATAATTGCAGCCGTTCCTCAAAGGGTAATCCTTCATAGGTATTAGGCTGTTCTATCTGGCTAACCAATGCATTAGCCATGCCTGATAATTTCAGCTGCCTGAGTTGTGTTATGGTTTGTTCCAACATAATTAATCTCGCTTGTCATTCTATTAGTGAAAACTTTCTGAGCCACGGATGTTTTCATGGGTTTGAAGTAAAGCGGGTAGCGATTCCTTTGCGTCTGATACCAGTTGATCTTGGTTGCTCAGCAGAATGTCTTTGATGTGTTTCAGCCTGTATAAGCTGTTTTTGTTGGCAATTGCACAAGCTTTATTTAACCGTTCAGCAGGATAACTTCGGGAGAGATTGAGTAATCCCAGGCAGACTCTATAAGCCTGCTCTGGATGTTGTCGTTGATTAAGCACCGTTTTAACCCAAAGCAAGACTTCATCACCGATATCTTTAGCCCAGTTCATTAATCGCCCTGGTGTCCACTGATGATGCTTTTCATGTTTAACAGGCATATGCTCTGCTACGGTGGTCATGCCAGAATGATATTTTCTAGCGTGGCTGGTTATGCGTTTGTTGTGAAAATAAAACTCAATGACGTATTCTTTGGCATGAAGCGCAAGCTTTTCACCGACCAGATGATGCGGAACGGAGTAAAAATGATCGTCATAGCGAATATGATAATCAATATTGACTTTGACCGTTTTAATCTCGGTATATTGATAAGTCTGCTTAGGTAGCGGCAAGAGAGCGGGCTTATCTATGGATTCAAACCATTGTTGTCGTGAGCCTTTCAGCTGTTTAAACGGTTTATTATTCACCTCTTCTAATAGTGCTTTAATGCAGTGGTTTAATTCTCCCAAAGAGAAAAAAGTATGGTGTCGTAGTCTGGCCAGTATCCAGCGTTCTATGATTTGTACACCGACTTCAGCCTTGGCTTTATCTTTGGGTTTTAACGGTCTGGCAGGCACTAGTGCAGTACCATAATGTGCGGCAAGTTGTTGGTAAGAAGGATTGATTTCTGGATCATAACGACAGGCTTTAGTGACTGCACTTTTCAAATTATCTGGAACCACCATCGTAGGCACGCCACCGATGAAGTTAAAAGCTCTGACATGACTGTTAATCCAGTCAGGTAGTTTTTGACTCCATGTCGCTTCACAAAAGGTGTAATTGGAAGCGCCTAAAACAGCAACGAATATCTGAGCAGTTTTGATTTCTCCTGTGCTGTTACTGACAATAGGCACGGTTTGACCTGCATAATCTACAAACAGCTTTTCACCAGCCTTGTGGGTTTGACGCATGGAACGTCTTTGTTTTTTTTGCCAGTCTTGGTACAACGTGCAATATTGCGAGTAACTGTAGCAGCGATTAGGGTAGTGCTGGGTATACTCTTCCCATAGCAGCAGTTTAGTCACACCTTTACGTTTAAGTTCCTGGTATACCTCAACCCAGTTAGGCAACTGAAATTGATCGGATGGTCGGGTATCCGATTCAGGATAAAACTGACCGGCCAGTTGTTGATCATCAAGTTGCTCTATGGCTTTCCAATCCAGCCCCATTTCTTCCGCTTTACGGGTGACTTTTTGTATGGCTCCCAGACTTAATTTAAGACTGTCTCTGATCTGACGCATGCTGAGGTCAGCATGTAATCGAAGTCGTAGTACTTCGCGTAATTTTCGCATTGATATTCTCTGTGTTGGCATCACCTGTCCCAATTAAAATCAGGTAGGTTAGCAATGGACAATAATCAATGTGTGGAAAGGATTCTGATTGATCGTGAACACCGATTCTGGAAAAACAGCAAAAGTGTTCACCATCAAATCAGAATTAGCGTTCACTATGAACCAGAATAGGTGTTCACGATGCATCAGAATCAGTGTTCACGTTGAGCCAGAATATGCATCTGGATTTGTTGGGGCATTATATAGATATATTAGCTCAAATATAATCTGAGTGACCCGTTTTTTTGAGATGTCTGGTTAGATTTTTTTTCGGTCCGAATCGATTGCCCACAGCACATTGTTCCTTAATGATCCCAGTCAATTTAGGCTTGATAACTGATATGAACTCCAGTTTATGATGTGGTATTTGTTTTTTTAGATGAACATTTTTTCCAAACTAATAAAAAATTTTCAATGTATATTTTTAAAAACTCTCATTGATTCAGCTTGTTACAGAGGCATACCTTTATCAAAAAAAAGCTGAAGCTTCTATTCGAATAGTTTATTAATCCCAGCCCACTTCAAACATAGTTATTTGATCTATACTTTCGGCCATAATATTGACCATATTTATCAGGGTTTTTTTTCATAATGATGATTGCATTTTGAGCGAATGTGATCAACTCGATTTGCTTCTGAGTTTTGTGGGATATTGAATCATTTGGTGTATAGAGGATCCCGTTGCAATACTCCATATTACAACAGTCCATAATCTTTCTAAAGATTTCGACCGTAGACTTTGGGTGACCCACACCATAATTGACGTCATAACCATAGAGTTTGTGACGCTTCCAATAGCTCGTTTCAATATCCTCTACAATGTATATCCCACCCGGTGCCAAAGCTTCTCTAAACATCAAATCAAAGGTTGTAATTTGATGGTCAGGAATATGTGATCCATCATCGATAATAAAATCTACGGAATTGTCAACTAACTTAATTAGTGCCTTAAGGAAAGATAAGTCAGTCTGATCACCTCGTAAAATTTGCACACCTTCGTGAACTTCTTCTATTTTCTGTTTTGCACGAATATCTACACCCCAGAATTCGAGGTCGGGAAAATACTCACGCCAGAACTCGAGAGACCCTGACCTATCTACGCCTATTTCTATCATGCGAACATGGCGCCTCCTAAGATGATTCAGAAAGAAAGGGTAAAACCTGTGATAACCGTGGTGACTAACTTTGTCAGTTTTAATATATTTTTTGCATATTTCGTAGAATTGATCCTGTATGTTCTTTGAAGTCATAGTGCATAATTTTGGTTTATTTTAGTTAAACTTATAAATCCTACTGAAACTTTAATTTAAATAGGATGATTATAATAACAAGCTAAAAACAAGGCTGGGATCAATATGCCATTCTCGCTCTGTTTTCCCCTTTGCAAAATCAATGCAGTCTCCAAAAATAACGCGCAATTTTCTTCTACCTATGACAGACAAAAGAAAATCATCTTTCAAAAAAAAATTTCGTGGCGCAAGTACAATTGTCTCTGAGCCAGGCGGCTGAAAGACGGCCAAGTACATTTGGCTACCTACTTCACCAGCCAGTGAGATGGAGCTTTGTGCAATATTAAGTTGTTCTTGTAGGCTCAAAGTTTCTGGACACACAATTTCATAGCCAAAGTCCTGAAAAATAGATTCCACGATTTCAGAGTTTAATAACAACCGCTCACCTACTTTTGCACGTGAAAGATAAACTCTACGTGTAGACTCAGAAGCTGTTTTTTTAGGATAACTATTTTGCACATTTTCTATTATCCTCTTGTATGGTATGCCTTGGAGATAAGAAACCCACCGATGTGTACGCATGGATACATCTGGTATTACAAGCCTTTCAACCCTTGCTACTGTAGGCAACGATATCACTTTATTGTTATTTGCACCCAAAATTGTTAAAAATTCATTAGCAAAGCCCGGTAATTTATTTTCATAAACAGCAAATATAATATTTTCACCTAAAATGGGCTCCATTAAAGTGGCACCCCATAACCTGGAAAGCCCTTCAAGAATAAAATGACCGAAGTGCCTATGAACATTACCAATTAATAAGTAGGTGCCAAGTAATACCTCGGGAACTTCACTTGGACCAATGTATTTATATCTCTTATTTCCTAAATCCATGAGTAAATCACCAGGAAGAGTTCTCTGACCATCCATTATTCCAAAACTACTTGGTATTAATCCTCCTCGATTCGTAATTATTAGCTGCCCTTTTTCATGCATTCCGACTCCACGCTTTATTATTGTTCCACCAAAAGCAAAAGCATCATTCAGTATTGAGATACCTATTGGTTGGGAACAATCCATTTCTCTAGACCAATTCTCTGGCAAAGCAAGACTTGAAGTTCCCATATGAAACTCAGGTGGTAGGTATGGAAGACCTCCTTCAAATAGTTTAAGATTACAACTGTTAGCAAGGGGCATAGAAACAGGTACAAAACAATCTTTTTTTGTACTATATGCTTTTTCCAAATTAGAACACTTATCAAGATTTTCTTGAAATATATTATTTGGAACAAATTGATTAATTCCCATATCTCTATCTAAATTTCGAAATATATTTGATTTTCTTTATAAGAAAACCAAATTCATCTATCTTGTCAAGTTAACTGCTATTTTAAGGGTGTGATTAAAAGTGAAGTAATCATATCAAGCAGCTATTTTTGCCAGATTATCCCAGTAGTCATCCCAAAAATTATTTGCCCGATTAAACTGTAGTAATAGCATATAATCAAAGTTGTCACTTTTCCACCATGCGCCAGCAAGTTTGAAACGATGCTGAACAACATACCAGTGAGCACTTTCTATTTCATCCGAGCCGATGGGTACTATTGTCGCCAGACTGGATAGAAGTGGAAGAATCTAACAGCAGCCAAAATGTTGTACGGTACGCAACGGCTCATGAATCTTATTCTGGTGCTGTTCACTAAGTTCCAGACACTGATCCAACAGGTAGGGTATGAAGACATCAATTTCTGCCAGTTTTTGTTCACTAATTGAAGACTGTTTCAACAACGCCAAGCTTTCATCAATCACCTGATAGAACTTTTGCTGAATTGACTTATTGGCTGGTTTCATGTGTTTATAGTGAGGAACATTTTTTTTAATGCATCCACTTGTCATTTTAAGGACGCGTTCTTGTTCAACATCGCATAAGAATATTGTAAAAATTCATCCAAATGCTGGGTAATGATTGTAATAGTAATAGGTATTTGCAAGTATTGATATTCATGAACCGCTATGTTGCGAAATCCTATCATCCGCTTGAGGGCGTCTGCCAATTGTTTATCAATCCAGTCATTTTCGGCTAACAAGTTAAAAACATCTCGTGCACTTTGTGGAATGCCTAAATGTTCACGACGTATCAAATGCTGTCCCATATCCAGTGAGGCTTCACATGCGCGTTGAATATTTAAAATTGCGGCATCCTGACGGGTAAAATTATTTGAGAAGCCTTCCGGGTCTGTCTGATATTCTTCAATCGCACGTGCTACACAGCGCTCTATCGTTGCTGCTTTATTGATTAATATATCATCATGCATAGACTTTGCCGCGTTGCTGAATATCAGACAGTAATCCGGATCTTGCTGTATCCAGAGCTGTTTTTTCGCTCATCACAAAGCATTCAAACAAGCCTGTATCCGGTTGTTTAGCCCTGAGAACAATCCCTGTCTGCAGTATTTGATATTGCATGACAGTTGAGGCTGAGCGCATATCTAATAGATCAACCTGACAGTCCGCTGTATCAGCCAACTTACTGGATAAATCCCATAAATCAAAGGGCTCAGCATAACCTGCAACCAATACGGCTAAATCTAAATCACTATTTTCATGGGCGCAACCTTTGACCCGGCTGCCAAACGCATAAACAGCTAAAATATTGGGTATCGCCGATTGTATCAACGTAAGTAACGGTCGATATGCGCCGGGTTGGGAAAAATCGGTTTGATGCGATAAACAGCGCTGACCGGAGTTTGAATTATTTATTTCACTCACGCACAACCTCAAAACTAATCTTATCAAGTTGTTCTTTGCTTAGTTCTAACCTGAATATATAAATTTCAATGGGGTTTTCCTGGACATTACTGCCGCTTTCTGCCCCGTATTTAGTACCCTTTTTCATCATCACTTACTCAATTTTAAATTAAACCGCTTGAAGATACGATAACGACTGTTTTCAGCCTGAGTTAATTGTTTTTCCTCCTCAGATAATTCAGGTTGATTTTGCTCAGACTGATCTTGAGAAATTTAAAGAAAATAGCCTGCCGCTAAACTCAATCGTTCACTTAAATTTATTGAGTAATTAATTCAGCTTGATAACGTTGCTATAAATTTTTTAAATCATTTTCTTTCAGCATTTGCAATTTTACGCTAAGTTCTTTTGAGGGTGCCTTTGATATACCCTGGGCGGCACAAAGATTATATCTCCTGGAAGACTCAGCCGACTAATACATGAATTACGGATAATGCCTCCAAGGTTACTAAAAGACCCCCTGAATTTCAAATTTCCACTAAAATTGTAGAGAGGTAATTACCTCTTTTACAGGATCTGCTATGCATTTTTTCCCGTTGACTTAGCTAAATCGGTAACAGCTTAGGCGGTTATCAATGGATCAATAGAAAAAGCTATGAAACTTGACCTAGAAAAAACTAAAATTCTGATCATCGAAGATTTTTCGACGGCCCGCAGAGCGCTCAAAGAAATGTTGTTTTCTTTGTCTGCCTGGGACATTCATGAAACAGCAGACGCAGTTGATGCACTTAATTTACTCAGAAAGTCCAAATTTGACATCATTATTTGTGACTACAATTTAGGTCAAGGCAAGAGTGGCCATCAAATTCTAGAAGAGGCAAAACATCACAAACTGTTATCACTTAAAGCTGTGTTTATCATGGTTACTGCAGAACAGTCACAAGACATGGTTCTCGGCGCGGTAGAATCCAGGCCTGATGATTACCTTACTAAACCTTATACCGCACAACAACTGACCAGACGGTTACAACGCTGCTTCGAGCAAAAACAGTATTTTTATGATATTGAGGTAGCCATCCAAAAATACCAATACGCGAAAGCGATTGATCTATGTAATCAGGTGTTGGATACAGCACCAAAAATAATTCAGACCTTATTACTCAAGTGCAAATCAGAACTTTGCATGGTCATAAATGATTTTCAAACTGCCGAAAAGATTTACCAGGATACACTTGAACAACGTGAGTTACCTTGGGCCTTAATGGGTTTAGGTAAAATTCATTTCCTACAAGGTGACTATACTAAAGGCGCTGCTTTTTTTCAAAAGGTCATCTCACATAACCCGATGATTCTTGAAGCATATGACTGGATAGCTAAAATACATGAGCAAAAAGGTGACAAAGAAAGTGCGAAAAACACGCTGCTAACCGCCACTGATTTATCGACTCTTTCCATCAAACGTCTGAGGAAACTCGCTGATTGGGCTAACCTAACTGGGGATAGAGCAACAGTCCAATCAACCTATGAGACGCTAATTAAACGGAGCAAACATTCAATGCACCGGGCGTCAATTGATTATTACAAATTAGCAAAATCGCAATTCACCGATAATTCCACCGATAAAACATTAGCCACTCTTGAGAAAATGCGACGTGAATATGTTAACAACCCTGCAACAGAACTTAGTGCCTTGACCCTGTTTTGCGCGATCCACAAACAAAATGGAAGCAAAACCCAAGAACAACTGGATTACAAAAAGCTAAGTCAACTCTGCGATCAAATATCCATTAATCTTGACAAAGAATTATCGTTAGATGTGATCAAGACTCTGCACCAACATAACGAATCTGAAAAAGCCTTAAAATTATTGGATAAATTGATACATCACCATGTCGACGATGAACAGTTATTGGACGATATCACAAACATGCATAATGAAATTGGTTTTGAAGGGGTGGAAGATATTATTGGACGAATAAAAGGAGAACTAGTCAACATCAACAACGACGGAATCAACTTATTTAAGCAAGGCAATATCAAACAAGCCATTAGTCATCTGGAGGATGCTGAACAAAGCATGCCTGGTAACAAAACCCTCATGATTAACTTAATTAAAATCATGGTGAAAGATCTCCAAACATCAACCGACACTCGCTCAAATAACAAGATAAGTCGCATCCAGAGTCATATAGACAAGGCACAAAAATTAGGCGTGGCTGAAGAAAAACTCAATCTGATTAGAATGGAGTTATCTTCCTTTCAATATCAAACAGAACTTAGTTAACAGGACATTACCGTGCAAAATTCAGATAATAATTTCTCCACGCTTCTTGCTTCATCGGTGCATGACATGAAGAACTCTCTGGGTGCGATCCGAGAAATGATTCAACAACTTTCCAAACGAGATGAAGGGCTAAATCAAGACGTGATACAGCTGGAATTTGAATCCAACCGCATGAATAATAGCCTGATGCAATTACTGGTTTTGTATAAAATCGAAAGCGCACATTTCAAACCGGCGATTGATGAATACCCGGTCATTGATATCTTCAATGAAATTGTCGCCCAGCACACCCCCTTGCTGAGCTTTAATAAAATGCAACTTGATGTGCAATGTGACGACGAATTATATTGCTATTGCGACTACGAACTCGTTTGTAACACAATTGGAACGATCCTTAATAATGCCATCCGATATTCACGTAATAAAATTTTATTAAGCGCAACCCAACAAGAAAAATTCATCCGTTTCAATATTGAAGACGATGGCGATGGTTTTCCACCAAGCTTCATCATGGACGGGTCAAAATCTCAACCCAATGTAAATTTTGCAAAAGGTAGCACCGGGCTGGGACTCTATTTCGCTTCCACGATAGCTGGAATGCATGTTAACGGTGAACAACAGGGTCATATCGAAATAGAGAACGACAGCTGTTTAGGTGGGGCTCGGTTTAGTCTTTTATTGCCGTAAAGGAAGGACACCAAGCATGTCCGGCTTATAGATAAAGTCGCCTGCTCTTGCCCAAATTGAAAAGTGACAGTGAGTCACGGGATATTAAGATTGAACGTTATTTTGAGGCGGCACAACAAACAAAAATCAATGTTGTACCACCATCAGCTAGCTAGCATATTGCTATTGGCAATTTCTTACAGGTACGGAAGTATATACTTCATTCCCATAAGTGTTTTGATTCACTAAAAAACATTCACCATTTGATTCTCTTCTGAAATAACCAGAGCCTCCTTGTGGCCTATAGCCATTTGTGTACGGGTTGTAAGCATTATTGTTACGATAGATAGTTCGATCAACATATCTGACCTCTCTGTGGTGAGAGTTTGCAATGGCCGATCCAATAATTCCTCCAACCACTAAACCGCCAATTGCCGCCGCCGCAGGATGCCCGTGACCTCGATAGTGAGGTCTAAAATGGCGATGATGCCCTCTCCAAGCCGAGCCAACATCGATATGATGATAGCCACCGGCCAAAACGGAACTAGACGAAAACATGAATATTAAAACGATTAAAGGCATAATGCATTTCATTTGAAACCTCCTTCTTATGAGTTCATGAGAATGATTATAGACGGTAAAAATGAATATTAAATGAACAGTGTTTAATTATTTTGCTGAATTTGATCATTGGGTTATCGGAAATAAAAAAGAAAATAATATGCTGTGGGAGCGAAGTTATTAACATCCTCGCTCCTTAGATCAAGAGGATGTCTTAAAGTTCTGAAAAAGATTAAAACAAACCGGGAATTACGCGACAATAAAAGTAACGCAATGATTTAATTGGTTTTTGTTAATAATCCTTTAGCGATCAAGCTCCAAATGACTTACTCTCTGAAACCCTTTAGGTAGAGGATTACCACGTCGAGCCCTACTTCCACTATAGGCTTCCATGTCTAAGTCTTTAAAAGTTACATGACGTTTGCCAGCAACAACTCGTAAAAAACGCCATTCTGGTACAGCGACAACAGATAAGACCGCATCCTGCTGCGTTTTGAATTCGTCAGGTTTGAGTTGAATGAGCTTATTCCCCTTCCCTTTTGGTAATTCCGGTAAATCACCTATAGGGAAAACCAATAACCGACCTTGCAAGGTCACCACAGCGACACGATCTGTTTCTGGATTGTGAATCAATGCAGGATTCAACACGGCAGCACCACTTGGTAGCGTTAAAACAAGTTTTCCCGCTCGATTTTTGGTTATTAAATCTTTTACTTGCACCTTAAAGCCGTAACCGGCATTACTGGCTACTAAATACCAACTATCAGGTTGACCGGAAAGAAGAGATACAAACGCTGATCCTGCTGGCGGGTTGAGGCGGCCGGTCAAAGGCTCGCCCTGTGTTCGAGCTGATGGTAAATCGTGAGTAGTCACAGTGTAAACTCGACCAGTCGTATCCATTACACAAACGGGTTGCGTGGTTCTTCCAGACACGGCATGCAAAAATTGGTCACCAGATCGATAAGTCAGTGTCGTCGGATCGATGTCATGACCTTTGGCCGCCCTGGCCCAACCTTTCTGAGAGAGGATGATAGTTACTGGTTCGTTACTAATTAACTGTGTTTCGGCTATAGCCTGTGAAGCTTGCCGTTTGACTAATGGCGATCGACGATCATCACCATACTTTTCAGCATCTTCCTGAATTTCTTGGCGTACCAATTTCTTTAACAATCGCTCTGAACCGAGCGTTTTTTCTAATTTTGCGCGTTCTTTTTCAAGTTCTTCTTGTTCGCCACGAATTTTCATTTCTTCCAGCTTTGCTAGGTGACGAAGCTTTAGTTCTAGAATCGCTTCAGCCTGGATGTCACTAATTCCAAATCGGGACATCAACACTGGCTTGGGTTTGTCTTCACTTCGAATGATGGCGATGACTTCATCAATATTCAGGTAGGCAATCAATAAGCCTTCCAGAATATGCAATCGAGCCATGACTTTATCAAGTCGAAATTGTAATCGACGCCGTACCGTTTCAACTCTAAATTCCAGCCACTCAACCAGTATGGTTCGCAAATCTTTAACTTGAGGCCGACCGTTTAGGCCAATCATATTCAAGTTAACCCGGTAATTTTTTTCCAAGTCTGTAGTAGCAAATAAGTGCGACATAATTTCATCAGCATCGGCACGCTTACTGCGAGGCATAATTAACAGTCGTGTTGGACTTTCATGGTCAGATTCATCACGCAAATCTTCAATCATTGGCAGCTTTTTAGCCTGCATCTGCGCAGCAATCTGCTCTAGCAACTTAGCACCTGAAACCCGATGCGGCAAAGCCGTTATCACAATATTACAGTCTTCTACTTCATAACGGGCACGCAGCTTTACTGATCCATTACCGGTCTGATAAATGCTCTTAATTTCGTCCTGGGTGCTGATAATTTCAGCCGTGGTAGGATAATCTGGTCCTTTAATGTCTTCACAGATTTCGTCCAAAGTGGCTTTTGGAGTTTCTAGTAAACGGATACAGGCATAGGCGACTTCTCGTAGATTATGCGGTGGAATATCAGTAGCCATACCAACGGCTATACCCATCGTACCATTCAACAATATGTTGGGTAGCCGAGCTGGTAATAGTTTAGGTTCTTTCAGCGTACCGTCGAAATTATCGTTCCATTCAACGGTACCCTGCCCTAGTTCGCTCAATAAAGTTTGTGCATAAGGCGTTAAACGGGACTCCGTATAGCGCATGGCTGCAAACGATTTTGGATCATCCGGTGAACCCCAGTTTCCTTGTCCGTCAATCAATGGATAGCGATAGGAAAAATCTTGTGCCATCAAAACCATTGCTTCATAGCAAGCCGAATCGCCATGTGGATGATATTTGCCTAATACATCACCGACTGTACGCGCTGACTTCTTATACTTGGCTAACGCGGATAACCCCAGTTCTGACATAGCATAAACAATTCGACGTTGAACAGGTTTCAGGCCGTCGGCAATATTGGGTAATGCTCGATCCAAAATGACATACATGGAATAATCAAGGTATGCTTTTTCGGTAAAATCCTTAAGCGCTACTTGCTCAAAATTCTGTTCTATCAGAGTCATGCGATAAATTTAAAAAGATTAGGTGTCTAGTGAGAATTCCTGGGAAATAATTACATCTTAGGAACGCGCACGGAATAAGTTCGGCAACTAGCGCGGGGTTTTTGTTTGTCTTCAAGGCGTGGCAATAGGCGCATAGCTGGCTACGCAACTGTTGCCACAACACCGAAGACGGACAAAAAAACAAGTTAGTTGTCGTAGTTATTTCGTGCACGTTCCTTAACTTCAACCAAACAGAAATACTGCCAGGTGCCGATAAAATAACATAAATGAATTAGATTCATGAATAACTTCTTGTTGTCCATCTGATTTTTTCATCTAATAACGAAAATAAAAAGCACAGCAAATGAAATTAGAAAACGATAATTACAAACAAGCTGGGTAAAATTATTTTTGTATACAGAGCCTGTCAAATGTTATTTTAAGCTCGAATAATTGATAATGTTCACACCATTTTGTTAAGTCTCACACGATCCCATTGAAACTTCAAACAGCGCTGCTATTTTTGATAGCAATATTTAGCACTATTTCTTACGGCAACGATAAAATTTGGATATCGGTTGATACAAAAGCTTTAACCCTTAGCGTTCAACGTGGCTCAGACACACTGAGAGTCTTTAAAAACATTGCCGTCGGTCGCAAAGGCAGCGGATTTAAACAACAAAGAGGGGATGATATCACTCCTATCGGACGCTACAAAATTGGTTGGATAGGTAAAAAAACCATCTATCATCGCTTTTTTGGGATTACCTATCCCTCACCTAGAAATGCTCAAACAGCCTACAAAAAAGGACTCATTACACATCAAGAATATCTATCTATTAACCAGGCACATCGAACAGAAAAAGTACCCCCTCAAAACACATCATTGGGAGGTCTATTGGGCATACACGGCCTTGGAAATGCAGATAAAAATATACACAAATTATTCAATTGGACTCACGGTTGTATTGCTTTATCCAATGAACAAATTGATCAATTAGCACCCTGGATCGAGCGAGGCACAGAAATAATTATCAAATAGCACTAGAATCAAATAGAAAAACAAGGCAAAATAATACTTTACATCATATTCTTAAATTATTTCTTATGAGGTTTCTTTTATGAAAAGCTTAGTAAAATTGTTGCTTGTTGCATTCGCCGCCTTGGCAGTGATCGGTTGTGCCAGCTCATCATCCATCGATACATTGCAATCCCAAATAGATGAGTTAAAGGCCAACCAGGAAGCCGCATTAAGTGAAGCAAAAGCCGCCACCAGCGCTGCTTCAGAAGCAACCAGTGTGGCCGCCGATGCCGATGCATCAGCTAAACGAGCGGCAGCTTTTGCTGAAGACACCAATTCCAAGTTAGACAGAATGTTTAAGAAGTCGATGATGAAATAAATTTCATGTCTAAATCCCTCCTCATAACACTACTGTCCGGTAAAAACAGCCAAAACCCATGATAACTCACTGTTATGATATGGAAAAAAGCCAAATAATGGGTGTTATCGATTTCAACTGTAAAAAATATTGTTCTGGTGTAGGTTCCGATATTTTTGAAGCAAGCCATGCACGCGGGGAAACTCATTTTTTCACAAGTCACCGATCATTTGTCAATGCACACTGTTAGGGCTTTCAGTCCAATCCCAACCTATGCACTTTCAGTGCATAGTGGTTGAGTTTCTGTTTCATTTATTGATTCTAAATTAATTATTTAGCTCTAAATTAGCTTGCAGAAAAGTGTTTGAAAACTGCATCAATAAAACTTCTCTTACAGGATCATTACCTCACATAGCCAACAACGGAGATAAAATGGCTGACTGAACCTGCCAGAACAAACAAATGCCAAATTCCGTGAGCATGGCGAAGTTTATTCATGTCATCCAACACATAAAAAACAACCCCTAATGTATAGGCGATACCACCGACAGTAAGCCACACCATGCCAGTGCTGTTAATAGCCGCTGAAAGATTAGTATATTCCAACGTGCAGACCCAGCCCATCAGTAGATAAATAAGTATTTGCAACAATTCAATACGTCTTGGAATGAAGGTATCAAGCAGTATTCCTATAACAGCAAGTCCCCAGACGAAACCCAACATCAGGGGGCCATTGCCATCACCAAGGGACACTAGCATATAAGGCGTGTAGGTGCCTGCAATCAACAGATAAATCGAAAGATGATCTAACTTTTGAAAAAATTTTTTTAGTCGGGGAGGATGGAAGCTGTGGTACAGCGTAGAGATGGTATAAAGTAATACCAGCATTATCCCGAAAACAGTGAAAGCCACAATGACGAGTGGATCCTGCTGTTGGATACTAACGGTTAACAATACACCAAATCCGACTAAAGCAAGCACTGCTCCCACCAAATGTGTGATACTGTTGAATTTTTCGCCGTAATACATAATATCTCGTTCGTTCTCCCTCTTGATGATGACTAACGGAACAGGTGATAGGTTTTAGCACTCAATCAGTTGAAACGAGGCGTTATAAAAATGATAACTCAAAACCAGCATGAAATAATAACAAACGATATTGCATAATGTTCAGCAAAGGTATTAAAGACATGTGTTGCTCAAGGTTGGCAGTTGTTCGGTGTATTGCACTATTAGCCTTATTGTTGAATCCAATAGAAAAGTTAATCGCTTCTGAGCAAGCGCCGTTAATTGCTGCAGCTTCGAGCATTCAATTTGCACTGCAAGAAATTAATCAGGCGTTTGCCCAGGAAACAGGACACGCTTTGCGAATTAGTTATGGATCTTCTGGAAATTTGGCCAGACAAATCAACCAAGGCGGTTCCTTTGAAATTTTTTTAGCTGCGGACCAAGAAAACATCGAACGTCTTGTTAAAGATGGCTTAACGCGAGGCAATGCTGTTGTCTACACCACAGGGAGACTCGTTCTATTCTCATCGTTACAATCGAAACTAAAAATCGACAGTCACTTGTCCGGACTGAAACAGGCAGTTAAAGCAAGTGACATCAAACACTTTTCTATTGCTAATCCAGCGCATGCCCCTTATGGTGCAGCGGCCAAACAGGTTCTACAAAATATCAAATTATGGGCCTCGATAAAACCCCGTTTGGTCTTTGGCGAGAATATTGCGCAAGCAGCGCAATTCGCGGTTCATGGAGCAGCTCAAGGCGGTATTATTGCTTATTCTTTTGCTTTAGAACCTAAGATAAAAGCCATGGGTCGATTTGTATTAATCCCTCAACATCTACATCAGCCGCTCAAACAATCAATGGTTTTGCTAAAAAATGCGGGTGAGACAGCAAAACTATTCTTCGAATATTTACAACAACCGACTGCTCAGGCTATCTTTTCGCGCACTGGGTTTAACGTTTCTGACCAACAAGACTCAGTTAATATTTGATCGTGCTGCATCTGAAGATCTTTTGATTTTATGGATTGGCAAGCGTTACTGCTATCACTCAAACTTAGCCTAACCACGGTGATTATACTGTTACCTGTTGGCATTATTGTTGGACGCTGGCTGGCCTATAATGATTTCCGTGGTAAGAGCGTATTGCTAGCAGGAATTGCTTTACCGTTAGTATTACCACCAACAGTTTTAGGTTTTTATTTGTTGGTATTGCTGGGAGAACATTCTGCGGTCGGCCAAACGTTAATGACCTTATTCGGCCAAAACTGGGTGTTTACTTTCCAAGGGCTGGTTTTAGCATCAATCATATTTAACCTGCCTTTTGCGATACAGCCGATGGAGCGAGCGTTTAAAGCTATCCCACATGAACTAAGAGAAGCTGGCGCCTGCTGTGGAATGCGCCCTGACAAAATTTTATGGCGCATAGAACTCCCACTAGCATGGCCTGGCATCATTTCAGCCATGATTATGACCTTTGCGCATACTTTAGGAGAATTTGGTGTTGTGCTAATGATTGGCGGGAATATCCCTGGTGAAACGCAGACTATCGCTATCGCGATCTACGACCGTGTACAAGCCTTCGATAATGAAGCAGCAGGTACGATGTCGGCTTTTCTGTTAGGTTTTTCAATGGTAACGATCAGCTTAACTTACTGGTTGACCGGCCGCAGTGAAAAAACTCATGGATGACGCGGGAATCACGATCGACCTGCAGCAAACCGACCCTATTCCTCTTAACGTTGAAGTTTGCTGTAATCCAGGAGAAATGCTGGCGCTAATAGGACCTTCTGGCAGTGGTAAAACTACCATCTTAAGAGCCATTGCCGGATTATATAACGTCCAGCAGGCCACGGTCATTTGTCAACAAAAGACCTGGCAAGATACTAGTAACAAGATTTTTCTACTGCCCCACCAGCGACACGTTGGTTTAGTATTTCAAAACTATGCTTTATTTCCACATATGACCGCACAGGTGAATGTTGAACAAGCCTTGTCCCATTTACCATCAAGTACCAGGAAAGCCAAAGCAAAACTACTATTGCAAAAAGTCCATTTAGAGCATCTGGCCCAACGTTTTCCGAAAACACTATCTGGTGGCCAACAACAAAGAGTAGCCGTCGCGCGCGCGCTTGCCAGAGAACCTCAAGTACTTTTGTTAGACGAACCTTTTTCTGCCGTTGACCAAGTGACCCGTCGTCGTTTATATCAGGAACTAGTCGAACTAAGGCGCTCTCTTGCTATACCAGTTATCTTAGTCACTCATGACCTGGACGAAGCCAGTGTATTGGCTGATCGGCTGTGTGTATTACATCAAGGAAGTATCCTGCAAACTGGAACGCCAAAACAGATAACAGAACGCCCTAATTCTGCTCAAGTAGCAAAATTAATGGATCAACCCAACTTGTTTACAGCGAAAATATCAGGACATGATGCTGCCCGACAAATGACCCAGTTATTGTGGCATGGTATTAAATTGCTATGCCGCTACCAACCGGACTATGCACTAAACGAAAAGGTTTGTTGGATGATCAATTCCAGCAACATTATACTGGCTGATGCTGAGAAACCTTCGAACACTGTGTCTGGCAATTCATTAGATGGCTTGATCTTGGAATGCGTCGAATTGAAGGGGTTATTCCATCTACTCGTACAAATCGACAATAAACAGAAAACTCATTTGGCCATCCAAGTCCCCATGCCTGTCAACTTACAACATCAACTGGCTCGTGACCAAATCATTCGTTTTAAATTACTGCAAGAAGGCATTCATATCCTGCCTTTTGAAAACCTGGGAATGGAAAAAGTAACGTAAACTGCCCGTTTAACAAAATTTTTGAAATATTGTAACTTCAGTTAAAAAAGTACTGCACTTGACTTGACACTACTTTTTCAAGGCAAGAACCCAGCTTTCATAAAATAAAGAAGAGGCTCAATGTGAATGGACACGAAAAATATGCTGAATAATTACATTTATTTTTAACCTATTTATTGCTTGTTCATAGTCTGTATAGTAGCTTACAAAAAAACTGATTACTTTTTTAATATAACTTAATATTTTTATTTACTCGTTGCTTACTCTAATTGCGAGGCAATTCGTTTTTTACTACTCCTTGCAACATGGGCGCTGATCCTCAGACCATTAGAGCGGGTGAAGGCGTTCCATTATAGTGGTGAACTGCCGAATTTAGCGGTAGAAACTTTCCACCTGTCATCAATAACGGCATTGGGTACCATAACAGTTTTGCAGGCTCTAAATGGGTTTATCCGACCGAAACAACCACTTACAAAATGAGAGCAAGAAGAGACAACAAAATAGCAACTTGTGAAACAACCATAGTAGTCGACCAATAATCAGTTACTTAAACATGTAAACGTTGGGAGAGGATGATAAAACCCTCAACTGAGAGAGTGGTGGACAGATCATCCCTGCTTCTCTTTCAAAAATTGACCCCATCGACTGGTCTATCCAATCGATGGGGTTTATTTTAATCTTGAAAACAAATATTAGCTTTCACTTACCAGATCAGGCGGATAGCATTTAAACTTAAAGCCCATTGCCTGTTCCCAATCCATTAGCCATTTTCGATGAATCTTTGTTATTTGGTTCTGAACATTTTGGCCTGCCGGTAACAAATCGTCAGGACGACTAGCAATGAGCTTTCCGGGCACCCATGCAACGTCTGCGTGAATCGCCTTTACTATGGTTTGCTGGCTCTGCCACTGGTAAAAAAAGGATTGATGGGCAAACACCGAAACTTCCGGTCGCTGCAGTTCGGAAGAATTTGCAGTTGAGGAACGTTGGGCTTCTTCATCAACATCAAACAGCGGGTTATAAGGTTCGGTTGGAATCAATCTTTTGGGACTCAGCCAACATTTCGAATAGGGTTGGTGAGCTAAATGTTTATCAAACAAGGCTTGAATCTTTATTGCGATAGCTTCTGGTGTTGCATAGGAGGTATCGATTATAAGGTCAAAATTAGCGTAATCTTTTAGGTTTACGTTATACAACTGCTTGAAGCGTAAAACTTCCAGTTGGCTACGTTCAGCATTGTTTTCCAAAGTTTTTTCCACAGAAGGATTATCCTCTTCATCCCGCTTTGCACCGTAAACCCTTTCGGCACCGATTAAATTATCGACACTCAAAAAAACCTTAAATGCAGCAGGAATAAAATGCCAGGCTAAGCGAGAATCGATAATTAAAGTTTGGTTCGATTTACCCAGTTGGATAACATGCTGATCAATTTCATGATCGATGCTTTTATCTTTCACTGAAATTTGATTCAGCTCCAACGTTGTCACACCCCGCTTGCGGGCAATTTCTCGTTGAATATTGCCGGTTCCAACAATTTCATAGCCGGTTAATGCCACCAATTCGGCAGACACGGATGATTTTCCACTGCCAATATCACCTGAAAGTGTTATGATTTTTTTCAAACTTGTCATCTATCCCTTTTTTTGTAAACTCGACATGTCGATTTGAGACTACTAAACCTCATAACTCTGAAGCTCTGATAAAAGCAGGTCTTTGTTGTAGCCGTTGTTGGTAGCTTTCAATATGCGAAAAATCAGAAAACAACTCTGGCAACCAGTTCAAAGTGTTACTGATCATAATATCAGCAGCGGTGAATTGATCGCCAAGAATGTAGTCTTTTCCAGCCAGCGATCGATCCAATATTTTAGCAACCCTTTTGAATTTAGGTTTACTTAAATCGACTAAGGCTGGAATACGAAAGTTTTCAGGGAATAATTTGGTATGCGCCAAAATATTCCACATAGGTGGTTCCAACGTTCCTGGAACATAGAACATCCATTGCAAAAACTTGGCATAGTCGGCCGTTCCCTGCTCTGGCGCCATTTTTTTTTCAGGGAATTTGGCTGTTACATAACAACAAATAGCGCCAGACTCGTTTATAACGACACCATCATCTTCAAACGTAGGTACAGTTCCGTAAGGGTTAATTCGCAAATATTCTTTGGTACGACCCTCTTTATTGAAAACATCAATTACTTTCAAACTGTAAGGAAGGCTCATCTCCTCCAGCAACCACAATACTCGACCGGATCGTGATTGGGGACAATGGTATAGTTTCATGATAGTTTGGCCTCTTTATATATCTTCAGGGAAATTAGTTGATTTGATAGCCCAACCCCCACCACTCTCATACAGGTTTCGGCCTTAAGGAGCGAGGGTTGGGAATATTCCAGGCTACTGTAAACTAATGCTGGGTAATTATTAGTTTCAGAACAGTCCCTATTGACTCACAAAATTTAATGTTTATCCGTATTGCCAAAAAAGCATCGTCCACCGTTTTCATATTAAAAGCAATGCTCGGTTCTATAACCGTTTCCGGTATAATTCGACTTATTTTCTCAATGAATGGTTGGCCATGTCGAATATCAATAAAGTTGTATTAGCTTATTCTGGAGGACTGGACACTTCAGTTATTTTGAAATGGCTGCAAGAAACGTATGACTGTGAAGTTGTTACATTCACAGCAGACGTAGGGCAAGGTGAAGAAGTTGAACCGGCCCGGGCCAAAGCTCAGGCAATGGGAATCAAGGATATTTTCATTGATGACTTAAGAGAAGAGTTTGTTAAAGACTACGTGTTTCCAATGTTTCGGGCAAACACGGTTTACGAAGGCGAATATCTGCTAGGTACCTCAATAGCTCGGCCGTTAATCGCCAAAAGATTAATCGAAATTGCTAACCAGACAGACGCCGACGCCATCTCTCATGGCGCAACCGGCAAAGGCAACGATCAAGTCCGTTTCGAATTGGGTGCTTATGCGCTGAAGCCGGACATTCAAGTTATTGCACCCTGGCGCGAGTGGGAGTTAACGTCGCGAGAAACCTTGCTAGCCTATGCTGAAAAACATGGCATAGCGGTCGAAATGAAACGCGGCAAAGCATCGCCTTATTCAATGGATGCCAATTTGCTGCATATCTCTTATGAAGGCGGTATTTTGGAAGATCCCTGGGCTGAGCCTGAAGAAGTTATGTGGCGTTGGAGCGTCTCTCCTGAAAACGCGCCAGATCAAGCTACCTACATTGAATTATTCTATCAACGTGGTGACATTACAGCAATAGACGGTCAAACTGCATCGCCAGCCACCGTTTTAGAGCAACTGAATAAAATAGGTGGAGCCAACGGCATAGGCCGACTCGATATTGTAGAAAACCGTTATGTCGGTATGAAATCAAGGGGTTGCTATGAAACTCCGGGTGGCACTATTATGCTGAAGGCGCATCGCGCAATAGAATCGATCACACTTGACCGCGAAGTCACTCATCTTAAAGATGAATTGATGCCGCGCTATGCCAGCTTGATTTATAACGGTTATTGGTGGAGTCCAGAGCGGGAAATGCTGCAAACTATGATTGATGCTACACAAGTTAACGTCAATGGCACAGTTCGACTCAAACTTTATAAAGGAAACGTAACAGTCGTAGGAAGAACCTCAGATACAGATAGCTTGTTTGATGAATCAATTGCTACTTTTGAAGAAGATGATGGCGCTTATAATCAGCAGGACGCAGAAGGTTTTATCAAACTGAATGCTTTAAGATTAAGAATTGCCGCTCAAAAAAACCGATAATATGTAGCGTTTTCAGAACTGTAGTTCCAAGTTTCCATTAGCTAATCAAGAAACAACCTCCGTACCAAACTTTTGTAAGATTAAAGTCGTATTTTTAATGTTTATTTAACATTTAAGGTTGACGTAATGTGGTAATAAGCAGTTTAATAACAAGCTCATCAATATAAAAAAAACACTTAAGGAACTCTTTTATATTATTATTTCGCTTTATTGATAATGATTGGGCAAACCTTATAATTTTTCTTCTAAAAAAACGCCCTTTCCTCAAAGTAAAGTGCGCAATACTTTTTTGAGGATTCCTTGAGTGACAACCTGACCAAATTCATTTTAAAAAAAGGTCTTGTCAGAATGTGAGAAAGTTTATTACTGGGGAATAATAATGATACAAAAAAGGTCTGTTTTACTGTTCGTTTTGTTAACCGCAATCAATTTTAATATCTGGGCAAGTTCGCCGCCTAACCTTTTCAATAATATTATTTGGGACATCGGCGCCAGCAGAGTAACAGTCGAATCCACTGAAGCGGCTTTTAATAAAGCCAGAAGACAAGAAGAAATCCAACTGGGTCTCCCGCAAGGTAAGTTGGTAAATCTCAAACTGCCTGAGCAAGCTATCTGGAACAAAATGACCGATGACGCGAAAGCATTGTTATTGATCAATTCAGAACGTATTGCACGAGATGAAATGCTGCCAGGTGTGATAGGCCTCCCTTTGGAAGGAATCGAAACACACATTGATCACATCGCAAAAAAATATGGCGATTTACTGCATGACCTGAATGCTTTTAGCCATTCCGCAGATGGTTTGAGTCCTTTTCTGCGTATCGATAACGACCTTGATATTGGCACCGGCACTGGCTGCCACGATTTTTTGCCGCGTGCTGAAAGCTTAGCAGCCTTCGCATCTCGTGGCTTTACTATCAGTGAACCTTTGATTCAGGCGGTTTATGGTTTCTTATACGCTGATGCTGAAAGCCACTGGGGTCACAGAGAAATGATTCTTTTGCAAGATACTGATTTACGAGGACGCAAAGGTTTTATCAATGATGACGACGACCCCAAAGCCGAAGGCTACTTGGGTGTATATGTCAGGATGTCCGATAATTATCACCCGGATTTTGCACCAGACTACGAACATGGCGCCATTGTAGTTTTGGAATATTTTGATCCGATTGAAAACGATCCTTTTGACGGCGCAATACAAGCGGGTAACTCAACCAGAGATCTAGCACCATGCTCCTATGACCCTCAGCTGCAATGGACCGAAGTTCTTCTGTTACCGACACCAGCGGAAAACTCAATGGTACCGACTATTAACATCCCTTCCTCGAAGTGGATGCAAATTTCGATGGCAAAAGAACCAGGTACCTCACCCAGTGAGTCAGGCAATAGTGTCGGTAACATTTTTGGTGATGATCTGCCCAAAGAACAATATGGGCCGGATAAGCAATGGATGATTTTTCATCATGATGCTAGCAACAATAGCTACAAACTACTCAATTTGGAAGACGCTCTAGAACCAGGACAAGGCTATTGGATAGTTCAAAACACTGGATCAAATGTTATCGCTGATAGCCCTGGTTCGGCATCGCCATCCCATGTAACTTATTCTGTAGAGTGCATTTCAAACCGAGGATGTTTCAAACAACCGCTAGCTACAACTCCCAATGGAATAACTTGGCAAATGATAGGCAACCCGATGCATCGATCAGTGAGAGTTGATGATATCAGAGTGATAACCGATGCAGGGGCTTGTAGCTCGGGTTGTAATCTAACCAAAGCAGCATCTGAAAAAATCGTAGAAAGTGTTTTTTGGCATTTTGACCCTAATTCCAATCAATATATTGGCTTAAGACCAGGCCAAAATAATGAGATAAAACCATGGGATGGCTTTTGGGCACAAACATTAGGTAACGCCGCAGGATTGAATCCCCGATTACTCTTTCCTTCTCTGCCTTAACCCAGGGCAACTGCTTTTTCAACGCATTAGTAAAATCGTTCAAACTTAATACTTGGGATTACGATACGCATGAAATTAGAGTTACAGCATTTTTTGATCCCTTTACTTAAACAGTACGTCAATATACAAACCGCTGGAATCCATTTTCAAATAATAAAAAGGCTTTTTGGAGTAACGACCATGAAAACATTTCTACTTCTGATATTTTCTAGTTTAGTTTTCAGCTCACCTATCTTGGCCGAAGGTCAATACGATGGCATCTGGAATATTGAAAATTTAGGTTATGCATCAATTCATCAAAATGGAGAACAATTAATATTCATTCTTCTCGACAGCGAAGCAGATGAAGAAGATGGTGACTATGAGTGGGAAGCCTATTTGGGAGGGTTAAATGGCAATAAAACGACACAAACCACGCTAATTTCTGGCGTTTTAGCAGAAATAGAATTAACTTTTGAAAGTACAGACACTGTCAAAGGCGAGCTAAAATCATGTACACCGCAAACCGGAGACTGCGATACCGAATTTTCTGTCGGAGCAACCTTTCAGGGAAAAAAAATCTGGTAAGATTGTCAAATCAAAAGATATATAACGAAAGCAAGGGATGTATATTCAACAAATTAGTGATCAGTAAAGTTACACCATCTAGACTTTCCAAATGGATAACTCTGAGCTGACTGCTTTGTCTTTGTTCCATCTAAACTAACGGTTCCCAGCTTTAAAAACCCCATGGCTTCTGCCAACACTAATATTTCTACAAACAAACCCTCGATTTCTTTATCGAATCGCTGGTGAAACACGTTAATGGTGTCGTAATCTGGATACTCATTCACAGCAAAAAACATGAAGGCCATTGAGTCTATACGTCGCCTTTCCCAGTTTACGGCTTGAGAAAGTACCCTCTTCGCATAACCATAAAACAGTAATGGCCCCAACATCGTCGAGTGATGCGGTCGCTTGCCTCTGATCGCTTGTAGTGAGACTGAGTAAATCCAGTTAAGCGACTATATCTACAACAAAACATGCCAAACGATCTTCAGGTCAATAAGTCTTGGACGCAAGACGGTAAAATATAGGGGTGTCCTCTCAGTCTATCTGGAGGAAATTAGTGGCCACTTTCTTCTTTTTTAGTCAGTTTGATTATGCTTTTATTTTACCATTCTTAGACTGTTAAAGTCGGCAGACTCATAGAAAGGATGTTCACTGGTTTTTCTTCCTCGTAACAATATTAGATATCGAGTAAACGCTTAAAGTTTAACGTTCGTTATTACCCTTAATGATGTTGTCGCTACCCTCATCTAGAAGGCCTTCACCATTATTATTGCCGAATAAATTGCCATAAACGAAGTTCTCGCTGGCATCGGCAGAAACCCCGCCAGGAAAATTACATTCTGAATTTTCTCCGCATAATAGAAGGCCATTTCCCATGTTGCCTATGCTCAAGTTATGCAGAATTAAAGTTTCATCGCCTTGCACCTCCAGTCCTTCATCCCCACTGTCAATAACCCGATTACCAATAACGATGTTGTCAATAGTCGGATGCGAGATACCATCGGTGCCTGGAGGCTCCTGAATTATTGCGATTCCATCACGAATCGCACCCACCACATGGTTTTGCAGAATCAAGGCCTTGCTAGCCGGAATATGCAAGTGATCTTCATAGTTGCCTTTCAAACGATTGTATTTAATGACGGCCCCTGTTGCTCTAAACACTAAAACTCCTCGTGAACCTGGAGTAGTTGGCTCCAAAATTCCGTCAGTTCTCAAACGCTGTATTTTCAAATGCCGCAACATTACGTTGTTGGCGAGTGGTCTTACAAAAATACCAATGTCGCGTTTGCTTGCCTCACCTTTGGGGTGACGGATTATGAGGTGTTTCAACACAACATTTTCCGCAAAAATATCAACAATGATGTCAGCCGGGGTACCCGCTGGTGCTTCCTTGCCTTCCTGCCCCCCCGCTGAAATTAAAGTTGATCTCCTGCCACCTTCGATGACTAAGCCAGTCTTTTCTGCTGGAATCGTGATGTTTTCTGTATATTGTCCCGATAGAACCTTGATATTATCGCCTGGTTCCGCGATATCGATCGCCGTTTGAATACGCCCACACGGTTGCTGACTGCTACAGTTACTTCCGTTACCCTGTGTTGACACATGCAATTTTTTTGCAACGGCTAGAGGGGAAGAAACAAGTAAAGTTAAAAATATTGTTACCAGAATATTTTTTTTCATCGCTAGAAACTCCTTATAAAATTTATATGCTCTATACGCATTATTTCTAAGCTCTGGCATGTCCTCTTTCTGCTTGCCTTTCAAAAAAGGTCGCACCTGAATACCAAAAATATTAATGCGATGAGTATATTTTTAGTTACCTTTCAACAAGTAAAATCCCAAGAGGATTTAAACCCGACTCCACAGTTTTCAAAAACTTCGGTTTTCCTGCTACTGAAAAGATCGAAACGTTTCTATTCAGCTGGCCGTCGAAACCAGGTCCTGAATGAGTGACAAACATGACTTGATTCACAAAATCGACGGTAATGTTATGCGCTTTGGTATCTCTCAAATCGTGGGTCGACAAATGTTCGGCAGAAAATCCATCAGAATCCAATGACTGCCTGATCTCATAGATTGATTCCAGACCCTGCGACTCAAAGTTTGCTAAATAGATTTTTGAAGCATCATTGTTCCACCAAATGCCATGCGCGCCAGGTAAATTTTTGACATCAGTGACAACTTCGAATGTTTTCTTATCAACATAATTTAATTTGCCAGCGGTTGTCTCGGGAACTAGCAAATAGGGAGATTGCAGAGGCAGACCCAAATGGATATCGAAAGAAAAAGTTAACCTCCCTTCCAATTGCAGCGTGCGGCGGTTGTACTTTAAGACCAAATCCTCTTTGTCCCCATCTTCGCCCTCAACACCGAGCATAGTGACATAAACATGCGTTTTATCGGCAACCACATCATGCGGCTTACCTGTTTCGGCTTCGATACCAGCATGGATTAAACGGTGCCGGGCAGTAACATGGCTGCCAAAGCGCTTGATTTTAATCGCATCAACAACTCGATCTATATCGGCTACGACAAAAAGCTCATTCTGCTCTGGACCTGGCCACATATGAAACAACCCATCGGAAGTAGGCACTGTTCCCAGGAAATTAAATGTTCTGTTGTCAAAAAAAATCAGCTGGCTATTTAGCCTGTCTGACACCGCAATCATTTTCAGTTTTGCCAGAGATGAAGCATACATCGGCTCAAATTCAAAACCTGTGTCTTCAGACGAAATCTTTTTGAGTAGTTTTCCTGAGGGCGTTGCAAGTATTGAGAGAGTAGAATCATTTCGGTTGGGTACAAGAACATATGTTTCTGGCAAGAAGGTAGATGGCTTTCGATCCTTCTTCCTTTGCGCCTGCTGTTGCTGGAATGGGTTCTTGTTTGTCGATGAATGCTCGGTCTTTAGCCGAGCAAAAGCATTCACCGATAAAAATACAAAACATAGGATAGTGGTCAATAGTAATCGTTTCATGTTAATTTCTTAATCCCTTTGAGTTTGAATTATAATATGACTAGCTAACTTATTCCGTGCGCGTTCCTACATAATACTGGACGTTCGTTGAAAAACGAGCCAAACAACGCATTCCGTCAACCACCTTTGAACAAAACTGGATGGTATAAGAATGGCCACAATACTTTTCTCACATATTGCAAAAGCAAGAAAAAGATTATTACTTTGAAGGCATGAGGCGGTTAAAATGCAACATTTTGAAGTTCAAACAGTCAGTGCAAATTCATTGCTTGCGACTTTTCTTATATAAAGATTCATTGTTATCGACTGACCACTTTGATTGCAGATACAGCCCTTCAACCTTTTTTCTTGCCCAGTCTGTCTTACGCAGGAATTTAAGGCTTGAGGCGATACTGGGGTCGCTGATGAAACAGTTGATTTTGATGCGATCACCCAATTCCTCCCAACCATATTTTTCTACTAGCCGAGTGACTATCATTTTCAATGTGACGCCATGCAGGGGATCCTGACTGATGCTTTTGCCCATCTTATCTAGTTTCAAGACTGTTACCAGTAACTTGCATTACATCAACCTTACCTACCTGTACCTTACAGCCGGACAAATCTTTTCTGTTTAACGTACTCATAGCAACTTCCCTGTGAAAAGGAAACATTTTACCCTGCCCCCTCACTCAGCTCAATCGAGTTTTTATGGCTGAGAGCAAACAATGGAAACAATGAATATGGCCTATGACTCCGTCATAGGCCATAAAACCGGATCAAAAGAGCTGCTCTTTATTGTCTACTTGACTTTAGAGTCATATCAGGCAATTATTTCATTGTGTAGGGACATTTATAGCTACGTTATCTATCCCTGATTCAATAAGCGAACCCGCTCCAATATCCGCAGCTTCAACTAGTATATGAACCGTTTGTCCTGCAAACTCGCTGATATCGACAGTTTGTGTTTGCCACACTGCCTCAACCACGGTTCCATCACCTCGCTTTTCGAAAACGGTTACTGTTGTTGTACCGACAATACTGACACGTAAGTAATCGTCACTGCTGGAATTTCTTAAATGAGCAAGAAAATAGGAAAATGACAAGTTAATTTGAGCCACATTTGGCAAAGGTATGGCTGGTGAACGTATCGAAGTAACGCCATTATCAATATCGAAACTACCTACACTTGAGCCTGTTCTGCCATCAGTAATCAATGCAAAAGAACCGTCAGCCGCCTCTTCTGGTTGCATAACAAGTTGCTGCTGGCTGACTGACAAAGATGGATTTGAACGCCCCCACCTACCGGTCGAAGCAGAGTCGGTTCCGCCTGCATTGGTAGTCCATTGTTGGTCACTTTCAAAGTCGAAACTAAGCAACCCTCCCCCAACCGTAGAAACCGACCAAGTAAACGTTATCTGAGCCGTTCCACCATTGCCATCATCAACAGTTACGGTGCTCGTCGTCACTGCTTCAGTCGTCAAAGAACCTGATATAAGTCCACCACTGCTATCAATACTCAACCCTTCCGGCAAACCCGTTTGCAACGAAGGTTAATGTGTCACCATCAGCATCGTTGGCAGAAATTTGCAGACTGACCGTATCTCCCACCACATTGCTTTGATTGCCTGGGCTATTCATTGTCGGCTCACTATTTTCTGGGTTGGTATCGGAAAGATTTACAACCATCCTTACACCAGTCGAATGCCATATGCTAGGCCCTTCAGCTGCAGAATGAGGCAAATACCCTTTGTACCATACTACGATGTCCTCTCCATTAATGCCTTCTCCATTGTTATGCGGTACTTCTGAATGGGCACCATATCTCCAACCGGTATTTTCTGATGATTTAAATAACCGACCTATCACCAAATTGTTGGCTATAGACTCTTCGGGAATGACGGTTCCATCAATATTGGTCCACCCTGTTGCAGCAAACTCAATATCTACAGCATCACCCGTTTCTGTGTCTCTAACCTGCCAGCGATGGTTGTTTGCTGTTGTAACGTTTTCGTTAGATTCAGTCGTGATCGTTTGCCAAGCAGAATTTACAAATCTACGGATCTGGTCATTTTGCTGACCTGACAAATCAAAGTCCAATCGCCAATACGGGTAGTGGATATGATCAATATTACACTGTAGACCCTTGCTGAAAATATGCCCATCCAGAATTCCGTCACTACTCAAATACCATGCTTGATAAATTACATAGTTACCAAGCAAGTCCTGGATCCCTATCTCCAACCATTGGCGTCCAGATTGAGTAAATTCCCTTAAAACCAATAGATCATTATTTGCCCAGGATACCGGCAACAAATCCCCTCCCAAACGATCGGCATAGGGGCCACAAGCATCATTATCATAAAAAACGCGCATAACAGGCATGCTGGCCTTCCCAAGAATATCCACACCCTGATATTTGACATTCTTTAGTGATACTCCGTCTAAAGCCCCGGAAACCGTATAGTCAAAACTCCATCCTTGCCATTCCCGGTGGTGCACCCCATCAAAGGTAGCTGCATAAGAATAAAAATGGATTGGCAAAAGTAACCATGAAAACGCTATCAATAATTTTTTAATGAACACTCTCATGACTAGTCCTCCCGTGATTTGAGAACGAGCTGTTGGGTTAGATCTACCCAAGCAACATATTCTGGCCGGGCATCAATGTGCTCATGAAACGAAACATAGGCTACTCGAGTGTCGTAAAAACCTCCTTCCCCAGGAACTGTCTCAGCGGAAGATTTAAAAGCTAAAATCCCATAGCCCTTTAGTGGGCCAACTCTATCAAAACCACTATCAATTAGTGATTTTCGAGCTATATCAACGGCCTTTTCAACTTCTTCACTGGTTAAAGGAGGTTGATATTTTGAAGGCACAACCCTTTCCGTGCGTTCAATATTATCTCCTTGGGTCACTACTTCTACAGTCGCATTGTTAGAATGACTAAAAAATGTCATGCGCTTCTTAATCCCAGGAGACCCCTTTTCCTGAATTTCTGTTTCTCCAATGTAAGTAAAATCACTTCCCAGTTCCGGAATATCTTCGCTTGATAGTGTTGACCCTGTCCGGCCTTTGCTCTGTAGATTTGATCTAAAACCATCCGTTGTTTGAGTTAACCATACAACGTTAGTCCTGTTTTTTGGCTGAGGTGGCCAAACTTGGCCAGGTCCAGTAAAGCGATTGGTATCAAGATGATTATGATTGGAAAGTTGTGCTTGCCCTTTATGCAAGCGAGCAGCCATCGGAACGATGGAAATTGACAATAGAGCAAACACGGCTATAGCATGAGTTCGTTTAATTTGTGGCATAACTTGCCTCCCTAGAATTGTTAGTAAAAGATCACAATGACAAGCTCCTTATAATTGTTTAATTTCCTATCAAACGCCCCTTTATAACAAACCATATACTTATAACTTAAACTAGAATAATAACATGATCTTTACCGCAATATAAACCATACCTTTTCAGAACTTCCTTCAAAAAACATCATTGTCTATCTAGTTCAGTAGCGCTTTTGAAGCCATACGAATTCAGGTACTATGCATTTTAATGTCAATCTCTACCTTTTATTTACCACAGCATATTTCCCAGCCATTTTCATTGACTCTTAAGTTCAAAAGCTTTATCTTGAGTTCTAAGTTTCAACACCCTTCGTTCTCAAGTATTGATCGCTCAAGACCAACTCCTTCTCGCCTGAATATTTCCCTGAGAATCTGGTTCAAAATTATGTAACAATGCCAACGTCACGAACATTGAAAATGAGAAAATCATGGAAAATGAATATGCATCTTTTTCAGCGTTTTACCCATTTTACTTACAGCAGCACAGCAACCAAATATGCCGTCGACTACATTTTGTAGGTTCAGCATTAATCGTGCTACTAATTCCTTACATAATGGTAACTAAACAGTGGGCACTGCTATGGATGTTACCTTTGATAGGCTACGGTTTCGCTTGGCTAGGGCATTTTTTCTTCGAAAAAAACAGACCCGCCACCTTCAAATATCCTGTCTACAGCCTGTTAGGTGACTGGGTTATGTTCAAAGATATTTTATTCGGGAAAATACCTTTTTAAACGATTAAAACTAATTCAATGTGGCCCGAATGATTGACGCTCTAGATTCAGAACAAATAATTACCACAGTACGATATTGGGTGGAAACCATTGTAGTAGGGCTAAACCTCTGCCCTTTTGCCAAGCACGAACTATCTCAAAACCGAATACGTTTTACTGTGACTACAGCTATCACTGAAGAACAACTTTTGTTGACTCTGCAAGACGAACTGGACTTTTTGAATAACAACGAAAAAGTGGAAACCACCTTGCTGATTCACCCCAACGTATTACAGGATTTTTACGAGTACAACCAATTTTTAAACGATGCCGATAGCTTAGTGGTACAGCTGGATTTGGAAGGTATATACCAAGTCGCCAGTTTTCACCCAGACTATCAATTCGGCGGAACAGAGCCTGATGATGCAGAGAATTATACCAATAAATCCCCCTACCCTATGCTCCACCTGCTTCGGGAGGAAAGTTTGGAACGCGGCATTGCCAATTATTCAAAATCAGACCAGATCCCCATGGAGAATGTAAAACGAATGGAGGGTCTTGGATCACTGAAAATGCAGGCTTTATTACAGTCTTGTTTTGAGGAAGATAAGTAACATTACCCTAAAACAGTTTGCTTTCCTGACTCTAGGGCATCTCTAATAATCACCCTCGAAAATTTTTAAGGGTCAGGATTGCCGAAAGCCAATCTGAGGTAAAATATAACAAGGCTGTTACATGACTTAGGCACTCTAGAATGGGTACAAACCTTTGGGAGTACCCCTGCAAAACCGGGGGTTTTTACCAGTTTTTAATTACGGAACTTTTTTCTGCTGCCTATAAGACTGTACAACCCAAGAACGCTGGCAAAAAGAGGGAGCGCAGCAGGAAGCGGAACCGGATTGACCACGATATTATCAATATCGAAATGTGCACAAGGGGCATCACAAACAAAATCAATGGAATAACCAGGAAAATCTTCAAGCAGCAATGCTTCGATACTACTCAAGTGAGGCTCAGGTCGCAAAGCACTAATGGTGAGAGTATCAATATTTGAAAAGTCTGAATCAAAGAAGTATGTTGAAACATCTTCCATAGGAAAGTTGTCTTCAGCAATTAATAATCCGCCTCGAAAGCCCTGCAGTAAAAGATCGTCATAGGGAACGTTAATCTCCTGCTCGCTTAAGTTAACTGGATCGGTAAGGGATGCCCTTAATACATTACCCCCAGATACATCAAAGGAAACTGGATTAAACGCTCCGCCGGTTGTGACGCTAACACGATCTGCAAGAGGTGTCCCTGAATCATCTAAATGAAGTGTTCCTGGGTCACCAAAGTGACCAAAGCCCCCTCCAGAACCGGTTACCGTGACCCCGTCTTCCGTAATACTACTCGGCGCCAACGGATCATCGCCGTGCAGTATATCGGCAAAGGTTACGGTACTGGCCAATGCATTATACGACTGAAAAAAAACAAAAAAAAACAATACAATATTCCGCATAGTAAATTCTCCTTATAGTGTTTGTCGGAAGTATTCAGATAACATTACTTCAACCCGGGTTATTTAATCCAAGATACTTTCTTTATAAATCCCTTACCTCAAGCACCCTACTTCTACCTCCAGCAAGTTCTGCGATGGACTTTCGATAAGACCAGAGTGTATAGCAGCTCTGATTGTACCATCAGTAGACCAACTGGACACTTACCTTTGACGTTTTACTTTCTTGGCTATGTGCTGTTTTTTTTGCCTGTCTACCCTATTGGCGGCAATTCGCTACTTGTGTAAACACTTTGACTAAGCTTCAATTTTGTTTACCACTTCTTGAAGAATACCATGTTTCATACTCACCAAATGCACTTCAATCTGCAAATCGCTAATTGCGATGAGTATCACAATTTCCAGCAATAGTTTACTGTCATAAATGCTGAAAAAATCACTGCTGGCAGTGATTTTTCAAACCTCATTCTCATATCGGGCAACCCTGAGTTACTTTTATTTTTTTTGTACTAGACTTATCTAACAAAAAAGATACACCAAAAAAGTCCTGAAGCATAAACATGCTTAAGGACAACTTATAAAAAAGCACTCACTCACTCAAAGGCTCAATAACATGAATAGAATAACGTTCTCTAAAACGGTTCGTAAGGATAACCGTAGATTTTCACCGATTCGTCTCAAGCTATATTCCATTATTGCGATGACAACGTTGGTATCTCCACTAATACATGCGACCGTGCAAACTATACCCATCGAAGCAAATGATCAATCGGTAATAGAAGACGGCTCGGTAATATGGGTTGGACAACAAAAAGCTCGTGTTGGAATGGGCTATGGGGCCGGCAAATCTTCCGTGTATGTATTACCTTTTAGATTACCTGAATTAGATTCAGCAGCACAGATCAATTCAACCTCTTTGACCATCAACTTGGAAGCTTGGGTCAACTATAGTAAATTGAACAATGTTGATCTTTACGGTTTAAGTAGTTGGTCTTCTTCTTCTGTGGTAGATCCAAACACTGACTTTATTGACGGAATTGACCCCTCTTCATTCGGATCGGGCATTCTATTACAGGATAACTTTTTGACGCCCGATAATATAAACGGAACTTCCGCTAATTCACAGGCAATAGTCAAAACGAGTCATAACTTTTCCTCCTTTCTAAAAGAACTTTACAACTCAGGAGCAAAAGCCGGTGACTATGCATTCTTGGTGCTTGTCCACGATGGAGAAACAAAAGATAACTATAAGTTTTACGAATTCACTACTGCTAACCGCTCTGGCCTAGGACCTTATGTTAGCTTAGATATACTGTCTACAGCCACCAACTCTAACTCTGCACTCCCGCCACCTCCACCACCTCCACCACCTTCTATTACGACACCTTCAAACCCATTGCCTGCTCAACCTGTTGCATCAAATGAGAACGAAAAGATTGATTTCACAGCGCATAGCAACGATCAAACAGTTCAAGAAAATCGTAGCACCAGATGGGTTAAAGACAATAGATCCAGAATCGGCAATGGCTACAATGCTTCTACCAAATCTGTTCATGTCATCCCTTTTGAGTTACCTGTGCTTGAAGCAGGGGAAACGATCAAATCGGCGACATTAACAGCAACCATTCAGGGTTGGACAAACTGGCAAAATCAACTCGCTAACATAGACCTTTATGGTATGACTACAGTTTCGGATCATTCGGCAGTCGTTCCTGACATGCATTTTGTAGATGGAGCACGACCTGAGCAAAATGTTAATGCCGTCTTGTTAACAAATAATTTTGCCACTGCTTCTGATATTTCTTCTGGCCCAACAGGGTCAAACCAAACTGTCAATAAGGTGAGCAGTAATATTGGTTCATTTTTACAACAGCTTTATGACGCAGGAGCGCAAGCAGGCCAATATGTTTTTCTGGTATTGACTCATGATAAAGAGATCAATAAGCAACGTTATTATGAAGTTGCTACAGCTAATAATTCCAACAGTCTTCCCACTCTTTCCGTTGAATTTAGTTCATCAGACAGTGTTACTTCACTCCTACCCGCTGAAGATACCTCAGAACTAGTGGCAGAAAATGAAGTACCGCCCCAACCTGATAGTGTTAGCTCATTTTTACCAGCAGAGGAGAATCCTGGTCCGATAGTCCAGGAAGATTTACCACCAGAGGTTGAACAACCAGCGACACATCCTGGAGATCTGCAACCCACTCTCTGGGTAGATGGATTTCACGTCGGGACAGAAGATGGCAGTCTGGCTAACCCTTATAGTACCATTCAAGAAGCCATTAACGCTGCATCAGGCGGCGATGTTATTAGAATTAAAGGTGGCACTTATACTGAAAGTTTGAGTTTTCAAAAAAGATTCTCACCTTCATCTCCTCTCATAATTGAAACAGAGCCTGGAGAGAAAGTAGAGTTGAGTGGTGCTACAGCGCTGACTGGATGGAGCGGGCCAAATTCTGCCGGCATCTACACTTTGGAAACAAATCAAGTGGTAAACGACTTATTTGTAGGGGACACTCGCATGCCAGCTGCCCGCTGGCCGGATGTAAACAAGGGAAGCTGGCCAACGATTACTGGTATCGATAAAGCGAACGATACACTTGCGATAACGGGTTCATTACCACCTATTACCAAGGCATCTTACAATTTGGGAGATTTGCAGGCTTATATCTATGTAGAAAAAAATAACGTTTTCGATACAATTTATATTACTGAAGCAATTAATGGCTCACCAAATAAAGTAAAGTTACTTACATCCGAGTTCAATAGTATCGAAAACAGCCAGCCTACTCGCTTATTGTTTGTTAACCACCCGGATTTAATTTCACAACCTGGAGAATGGGCTCGAGAAAAGCTCGGTGGCGGTGTGCAACGTATTTCCTTTAAACCAAGAAAAACTGGGGATCTTGTCAACACCAATACACGAAAATTATCATCCGGATTAAACTTTGGCTCGAAAGCGCCAAGTTATGTAACTGTGCGCGGTTTGTATATCAAGAGTTTCCGCGACAAAGGGGTCAATATTTCGAAGGGCGCTAACCACATTACATTAGAAGATATCGTTATTTACAATGTTGGTCGCAAAGAAGTTTGGGGTATTGGCGGCAATGGTATTTTCATCCGTGACTCGCAAGATATTGTAGTAAAACGTTGTGTAGTAGCAATGAATTCTAAAGGAATTGGACTTCACAGTGCAAAAAATGTTGTTGTAGATCAGTGCGAAGTGGCTAAAAACGATGAAGATGGAATTTTTGCCAGAGGCGCAGGTCCCCAGAAAAAAACTAATATCGCTGGCGGAACGGTTAATTTTCAAATATCAAATAGTTACGTTCACCATCATCTTTACCAAGGACACCCTGATAACATTCAGTATACCCTTGGTGTCTACAATGCTTCTGTAGATAAGGTGTTAGCTATGTATAGCGGACAGAATTTCATATCCGCTGACACTTTCGATAGCAGTCTGAAAAACTCTATCTTTGTCGGATCAGGCGCTATCAATGTGATTGCTGGAAAAAGTGGCTATCCCGATGAAAATTTTAGTGTCATAGACAACTCGCTATTATTTTCCCGCTGGAAACCAGGGCTATCGGTTATTGCAAAGGATTCAATGCTATCCGGAAATATTTTGTACGGCCTGGAAGTATCTAATGACATTAATCCTGATGGCCAATTATTTAAATCTGATAACAACCTTTATTGGCCAGCCGGAACCGGACTTTCAACTCTATGGACTTTATTGAAGCCTTACCGACAAGAGTTTTTTACTTTGCCTTCATTTACTGCGTACACAGGGGAAGATAAAAACAGCAATCAAACCAACCCTCAGTTATCGAATATTCCAAAAATGGTCAATCTTGTAGCCGGTTTGGGAGTAAGTTCAAACAGCCGCCTGGTTGTACTGCTGCAAAAGGGCAAAGATGTATCGAAGTACTATGCAGCAGGAAACAAAGTAGAGGTAAACGGTGATGGGGTCGTACGAACAGTCACATCCGTTGATAATGACTCGATCACCATCAGCCCTGCCCTTCCTGAAGCACCATTTAGAATGACACTTGTCGCCAATTGGGGATCGAATTCTAATTTACAGATGGATACTCTGCCTTTGTATGGAAGCCCGGCTATAGGTGCGGGTCAGAATGGATCGGATTTAGGCTCTACTATTAATATTGCTGACTATCAAGCGGGAGACTTTAATGGCGATGGCATAAGGGATATCCCAGCCTACCCGGCAGAAGTTAAGTACCAACTTGATAACCCGAACGAGTACACTGATCCGTTCGCAGTGTTACCCTAACCACTGATAATAGTTAACTTACCAAGGCCTGGGTTTTCATTATTCCATGATGATTATCCAGGTCTTTTGTTAGCGGGTAATTCTCGTACGATCAATCAGACTTGTTTGTTTGTACTTAAAACTATGGCTCGCTTGAACGGCGGTTTATATACAATATTGAAGAGTTGAAAAAAGTTATCCAACGCATAAGTTAAGCATTTAGATTGTTAGTCGAGACATTTCATTATTGATCCGCCACCATTAAGCGAATCAACGTTTTATTTCATATCAATTGCCTACGGTCTTAATGCCATTCCTCTAAGTTCAAAATGGTACAATCTTAACCATGGCAGGCTTCGGACTTCATACCAAACCTCAGAAAGCCTAGCCAAACTTCCACGTAAGTTCGGTTAATGTAGCTATTTGTTTAATGTTCTATGTAGCTCATAACAACACAGTTAGGAGAAACTCAGTGCCAACTACTCAAAAAACCAACGTTGTATCCTTGTGGCGTTATCCAGTCAAATCTATGATGGGCGAAGAATTGCGTTCAACTCAAGTCACAACCAATGGTCTTCATGGCGACCGCTCATTTGCTCTGGTAGATATCGAATCCGGTAAAATAGTCAGTGCAAAAAACCCTAAAAGATGGCCGAATATGTTTTCCTTTCATTCTCGCTACGATAATCTTGCTCAAACCAAAAACATTAGTATTACCTTGCCCGACGGTTCCATGATCACGAGTAAAGATTCTCAAGTTGACGAAATTCTGTCCGCCGCTCTGGGTAAAAAAGTCAAATTGATCTCGCAGGTGCCAGAAAATCCGCAATTAGAAGAATATTGGCCGGACATTGAAAAACTTGATAATCGAGATGTTGTAACGGAAGAAGATATGCCGACTGGAACATTTTTCGACCTTGCGAAAATTCATTTACTGACTACTTCTACCTTAGATGAATTAAGGCGTTTATTTCCAGAAGGGAGGTTCGAGCCAAGGCGCTTCAGACCAAACATTATCATCAACTCCGATGCAACAAGATTTGCTGAAAACGAATGGCTGGGCAAAACCCTGACGATTGGGAGTGATGTTCAGTTAAAGGTAACCGATCTTTGCCCAAGATGTGTCATGACCACATTGCCGCAAGGTGATTTGCCAAAAGATAACAATATCTTAAGAACAGTAGCTCAACACAATAAAGCTCATGTTGGCGTTTATGCAGAAGTCATAAAAACAGGTGAGATCAAATGTGATGATGCAGTAAATTGCATCAAATAGCTGCTCAACTTGAATACTTTGAAAGCAGTCAGCGTCCCGTTAAGGACGCTGACCATGAGGGTCTTCCTTGGCCAGCTAAATCAATAATTCTTGTTAACCAACTAACTTAGTTACATTCAAAATTAAGGTTGTGGCCAAATTTGAGTACCGTCAATTACAACCGGCATATCGCGGTTAAGCTGTGCGGCAGAAGGAGTTACCACCACCTCCAAACCCTCTCCACATTCAGCCGCTAAATCACTAGTACGATTTACGGTCAATGAAGCGGGTGAATCATAGCCATTCAGGGCTTCCCCGCCATCAAAATTAGAACCAACAGCAGGGGTCCATAACATCACATTATCATCTGCAAAACCGCTGATCGGTGTAATTTTGCAAATATCCGCGATAGCGACAATAAACTTTACCGTTTTTGCGCATGAAGTTGGTTCAATAATCACACCAGTGGTTCTGAATGGAATGAGACCCGTCAACCCACCTTTCAAGGTATGACCGCCGCCGGCCCAGTAACCAACAACGTTGCCCAGCGGATCTTTAATTTCATCCTCAATATCAAAAACATCTTTATTTTGAATTTTAGCAACTGGGCTTCCCCAGTTTTGGACAAAATCAGTTAATGAACCTTCATGTGGCGCTCCATTTGATGAAATGGTGGAGTCTACGCCGTCCGGAAAAACCACTACGGTACCTAGTGTATTAATGTCTTTCGTCCCAGTAGTAGGGTTTTGACAGCCGTGGCCAATCACTTCGTTGTTGTAGTCACTGCCATGCTGAGCTGAGTTTTCGTCCACTGTTGAAACTTGGAGCCTAGTGTGAGCAAAAATGCTTTGGTTAACTGCCAAGGAAGCGCCTAACAATGAGTAAAATACTACTTTTTTAAGAATATTAGTATGTTGCATAAAGTTACCTTATCTTCTGTTATGATTTATTTTTATTTCTGAAAAGTGTCCCACGAAGACCACAGAACATATTCAAGAACAGAACATTATTAAGCATGACTCATGCCAATACTTTTTGATAAATTAACCCTGTCTACCAATAGTTCTTTCTTTAATATATCAAAAACTTATAATTTATTGTCTAATACGCTGCTAAAGAAATGTACAGCACAAAACTGATTCGATGCTAGTTTACGAACTTAATTTAGACGATATAAAGAAGCAGAAGTGTGTCATTTAACCTACCGTTGTTATTTTAATATTGGCCAAACATTTAATTTACAATGGGTTGTGATTTTTTAGGGATATGACGGAGTTACGTTACATTAAATAACATAGTTTAATTAATACCCCAGCACCTAGGTGGGGAAATTAAAAGAAAATACCTAAAGTACAAGCAATAACTGGATTAGCCTCTACCATCCGCTTACCGTAAACATAAATCTCAAGAACCACAGAAATGGGCACCCTTCCCAGCGCAGCCTATATTCGAACCAACTAGAATAAATTCTAGCTCCAGATAAGTTCAATGGTAGTATCGCTCAGAGTTACACAGGCACGTTGAACGAAGTGCGTTAATCCAATAGAGGGCCATTATGGATAAAACTAAATTGGTACTACTGGTGGTGATTGCTATTTTGATCGCCAGCTATTTCTATTTCGGTTTGAATAACTATTTCAACCTGGATTATTTTAAATCGCAACAACTCAAAATCGATAATTTCTACCAAGCTAGTCCCTGGCAAACAGGTTTATTTTTCTTTGTACTTTACGTTGCTGTGACCGCTTTATCACTGCCAGGTGCCGCGATTATGACTTTGGTAGGCGGGGCAATTTTTGGGCTATCAACAGGCACACTGCTTATTTCATTCGCTAGTTCTATAGGCGCAGCGTTGGCGTTTCTTGCATCACGTTTTTTATTCCGCGATACCATACACAGCAAGTTTAGTCAGCAACTAAGGGCTATAAATAACGGCATCAAAAAAGATGGCGCCTTTTACTTGTTTACTTTACGACTCGTTCCGGCATTTCCATTTTTTTTAATCAACCTTTTAATAGGATTAACCACCATCAAAACCTGGACGTTCTATTGGGTTAGTCAGCTCGGCATGCTGGCCGGAACATTGGTTTATGTCAATGCTGGCACACAAATCGCTAAAATCGATTCGCTAACAGGAATCCTGTCACCAGGCTTGATCATATCATTCATACTTCTAGGCTTGTTTCCACTTTTGGCGAAAAAGCTGATTTCATCCATAAAGGCACATCAAGTCATGCGTAGATTTCCTAAACCCAAGAGCTTTGACCGTAATTTAATTGTCATAGGAGCCGGATCTGCAGGGCTGGTGACTTCATATATCGCGGCAGCCGTCAAAGCCAAAGTCACCCTGATTGAAAAGCACAAAATGGGCGGTGATTGCTTGAATACAGGTTGCGTTCCATCTAAAGCATTAATCCGGTCTGCCAAATTTTTAAATCACGCCAAGCGTTCCAAAGAATTTGGTATCAAATCTGTCAATGTTAAGTTCGATTTTGCAGAAGTAATGGAGCGTGTCCAAAATATCATCCAAAAAATAGAGCCGCATGATTCAATTGAACGCTATACAAAACTAGGTGTTGAATGTCTCGAAGGCGAGGCTAAAATAACCTCGCCCTATACCGTTGAAATAAACGGTAAAACCTTGACAACCCGAAGTATTGTCATTGCTACTGGAGCACGTCCTTTCGTACCGCCCATTGAAGGCATTAATACCATTGATTATCATACTTCGGATACCATCTGGTCTTTGCGAACTTTACCTAAACGCTTGCTGGTGCTGGGTGGCGGTCCCATAGGCTCAGAGCTGGTTCAGGCTTTTCAACGTTTAGGCAGCCAGGTAACTCAAGTGGAAATGCTACCGCGCATCCTCATTCGTGAGGATCCCGAAATTTCAGAGAGCGTCATACAGCGCTTCCACGCAGAAGGTATTGAGGTTCTTGTAAACCACAAAGCCAAAAAATTTATCGCTGGACATAATCAGAATACATTGGTCTGCGAAGTAGTGGGAGATGGTCAAAACAAAGAAGTTAAAATTGAATTTGATGCGCTTTTGGTCGCTGTTGGACGCGTTGCCAACACGGCTGGTTTTGGCTTGGAAGAATTGGAAATTCCCATCACCAAAACCCGTACAGTAGAAACCGACCAATATTTGCAAACCCTATACCCCAATATATTTGCTTGCGGCGATGTTGCGGGTCCTTTCCAATTTACTCACACGGCAGCACATCAAGCTTGGTATGCGGCAGTCAATTCTTTGTTTGGCGACTGGCGTAAATTTTCTGTTGATTACTCTGTTATTCCGTGGGCAACATTTACTGACCCTGAAGTAGCCCGGGTGGGTTTAAATGAATTAGAAGCCCAACAAAGAGAGATTCCTTACGAAGTCACCCGTTATGATATTGATGATCTGGATCGAGCCATCGTAGATGAAGAAGCACACGGCTTTATTAAAGTTTTAACCATACCGGGTAAAGACAAAATTCTAGGTGTTACCATTGTCGGTGAGCACGCCGGAGATTTAATAGCCGAATACGTTGCTGCGATGCGCCATAATTTTGGTCTGAATAAAATTCTTGGCACCATACATATCTACCCCACCCTGGTAGAAGCCAATAAGTATGCTGCCGGCAACTGGAAGAAAGCCCATGCGCCAGAAAAACTGTTGCGGTGGGTAGAACGCTACCAAACTTGGCGTAGAAGCTAAATTATCGAAATTCATTCAATTTTGCGCTCTTATATTAATTCCACCGCCTAGCCTGCTCTCCAAGTTATTAAGCAATGCTAATCGATAATTAGCATATGGATGGCCGGCACTGACTGCCTGTTTATACCACTTTTTAGCAACTATAATATTGGGATTTTCGATAAAGCTTACATCCTTTTGGAAGGTAGAAGGATCATAAAACTGTGCTAATTTAAAAGCAGCATTGCCATTTCCATGTTTAGCCAAATAAAAATAGAGTAAAAAAGAATCTGTTGCCATACCCTGCTTACTCAACAGGGCAGCTTGATCGAAAACTTCCTTAGCTACAAAAGTTTGACTGCTGTTTTGCAAGGCATCGATATACTGACGTGCACTTTCCCCAGCTGGTTTAAAGTTTGCCTGTTCTACTGGTTGAGGATAAATACGACCTGTTTCTTTAGCAATACTTTGAAGTTGTCTACCATTTAACCTCACATCTTGTGAGTTCGGTACATGCTTGTTTTGACGCTCGGCATCGACCGATGCTGTTGTTTGCATATTATGCTGGCTGGGGCTTTGTTGCATAACTACCACCCGATCTTCGACATTTTTCGAATACACTTTTTTTGGGTGAGCCAGCTTTTGTTCATTTCCTGACTTTCCCTTGTTTTTAACAACATTGAAAGGCTTAATATTTATATCAAAAAATGGGGGGGTCCATGACACACGATACAAGATGATACCCAACCCCAAAATAGCGAGCGCAACCATCCCTAAAGCCGTTGTTCTAAAGGATTTTCGTAGCTCCAATTTTTTTGAATTTACTTCTTCGGTTACACGAGCATCTGCATTGATTTTTTTGCTCTTTGCTGTAACTGGATGTAACAGGTACTTTTTAGAAACCTGCATAACTATTTCTTTGGTTACAAATGACTGATTTTCGCTACCAACAACTGACAATGCAGCACTGCAAATTTTATTAATGATACGAGGATTGCCCTTAGTAAACTTTGCTATTTCTGTGATTGCACTGGGCGTAAATAAATCGGCCGCGTGATAGCCTACTGCTTCAAGACGTTGGTTGATATAGTTACTTACCTCAGGTAAGTCCAGGTTGTTAAGTACACAATGATATAAAGGTACTTGCTTGACAGGCAACTGATCCAGCTCATTAATTTTCGATTCAAGCTCAGGTAATCCTATTAATACGATTTTAAAAGCAGTGCTCTTCTCTGCCAGGGCAAACGAAAGCAATATCAATTTATTCAATAAGTCGTCTTGTAGAAAGTTAGCGTTATCAACGATCAGGACAATAGGACTTGCCGGGAGACCAGAAGATAACAGTTCTTCCAGCAGTTCAAACCTTTCCCAAAGATCTTTATCCTTTACCGATAATCCAAGCTGGTAACATAAGTCCTGCACTAAATCTTCAAAAGTAGCGATTCCTTGTTTTTGTTGGACAAATATTATTTCATGACCCAACTGTTGGGTTATTGCATGCAATAACATAGTTTTACCGGTGCCTGTTTCACCAGTCAATAACAAAATACCGTCAGTTTTTCTAATATTTTCAGCAATTTGTCTTAAGATAATTTTATCTTTAGAGCTTTGAAAAAAAAACTTGAGATCGTGATCCGAACTAAAAGGATCTTGTTCAAAACCTGAGTGATTGCTAGACATTTTCCCATCCCTTTATTTGAATTATAAATTTAGGTTATTTAAGATAATCTAACATAAAAAATACTGAATTGAAAAGTTATCTATTATCGACACAATAGGACTAACCTATTCTCTTTTTTTGTCTAAATGAACATCAAGATAGACAAAGAATAAGGCAATGTAGGCATCTTTACTTTATAAAACATGTAAGCTGGCTAATAAATAGTCGATCTTGAAACACTTTTTAGTTTTTTAGACACTTTCTTTGAATTTAAATGGATAATCAAACAGACTTTCATTAAACCTGTCAATCTGCATTGGGTTTTAGACGTGCCTTTGATGAAGACAGCAATCGTACTCGCAAGGGATATAGCGCTGCCAACCTTGCTGTCACTCGCCATATTGCTTTGAATCTTATTAAATCTGAGAAAACAGCTAAGGTCGGCGTAAAAACTAAACGGTTGATGGTTGGTTGGGATAATGAGTATTTGCTCAAAATTATTGGTTCAATTTAAACCCGATTGCCCTGAAATAATAACAAGGCATCGTAAGATGCCTGATAGATTTAAATTACGACAATTTAAAGTCTAAAAAACCTCTAAACCTGAGCTTCTCATCGGTACTATAAGATTCTTGCCTCCCCACCTTCAGCCATACTATGAACCACAGTCCAGATCCTCATTTCATACAATTAAACTCTTTAGTGAATCAATACAACCATGTAGTCACTTAAAATCTTTGTACGTGGGCACTGTTGTCTGCCATGATTATCTACCGACCAATCCCCGGCGTACTATTAAATTACAAGGCAAAATAGTCTGATCAATTAACGTTATCTCTCCATGTATCTAATTATCTACTGCTTTAGTTGTGGCTCAATGAATTAGTCAAAAGTTACAATTTTCAGTGATCGGTGCTGTGGAAACAATACGCACCGGATCATCACTGCCTACGCCTGCTCCAATACCCAATGAACCATCATTGCCTGAACCACTCTCGTCTACTACCGCCTGACCACTCTCATTAAACGTCCAATAAGCCGCTAACCCCGTGCTTCCAACGGATACACTTTGATTGTAGTTCGCACTGATCTCTCCACCACTTCGTGCCACTGTCCAGATCCGTACTTCATCCAGCTCGCCTTCTAAGTGACCCAATACACTCTGGTTACCACGACCTAATGCTTGAATAGGCAAACTTCCTGTCCACGTGCCTGTCACATTCGATGTGCCATTTAAATACAATGTCAAATCTGTTCCAGATCGTGTTATCGCTACATGCACCCAAGTATTCGCCTGAATGGTAGTGGTTGTTGTGATTACATCAACGGGCCCTACTGAACTAAACAATCGTGCTTGGCCGCCGAAAAAATTAATATCAGTCCCGGCTCCTTCTTGACCCAGTAACGCATCCACTCCACTAATACCAGGTGCTAATTTAACCCAAGCCTCAACAGTAAAATCACCCGACAATACTAGATTAGGCACGTTTACCCAATCATCACTACCATCTAACGATAAACCCATGCCACAGCTGCCATTCGCTTGCGTGATCGAAACCGTCACCGTGGCTGCATTGGACAATACACCTTGATCATCTTCTACTGTGTAGGTAAAGCTATCATCCGCCGTTGACGTACCATCATCGGTATAAGTGATCTGACCCGTCACTAAATCAACACTGGTTGATCCATGACTCGGCGGCGTAACCTCTAGGACTGAACCCGGGACCAGCGTGCCATCGTCTAGATCATTGGCCAATACATTAATGGATACCGATCCACTCGGATCAACCGGGCCTGCACTGTCATCTACCGCTACCGGTGTTTGATTTCCACTCGTATTGATACTGACCGTTACCGTGGCTGCATTGGACACGACTCCTTGATCATCTTCTACCGTATAGGTGAAGGTATCATCCGCCGTTAACGTGCCATCATCGGTATAAGTGATCTGACCCGTCACTAAATCAACACTGGTTGATCCATGACTCGGCGGCGTAACCTCTAGGACTGAACCCGGGACCAGCGCGCCATCGTCTAGATCATTGGCCAATACATCTATTGCTACCGATGCACTCGGATCTATCGGGCCTGCGCTGTCATCTACCGCTACCGGCGTTTGGTTGCCTCCACCATTACAATTTTCAGTGATTGGCGCTGTGGAAACAGTACGCACCGGATCATCACTGCCTACGCCTGCTCCAATACCCAATGAACCATCATTGCCTGAACCACTCTCGTCTACTACCGCCTGACCACTCTCATTAAACGTCCAATAAGCCGCTAACCCCGTGCTTCCAACGGATACACTTTGATTGTAGTTCGCACTGATCTCTCCACCACTTCGTGCCACTGTCCAGATCCGTACTTCATCCAGCTCGCCTTCTAAATAACCACCAATGCTAGTACTAAGGTTGCCACGTCCCAATGCTTGGATTGGAAAATTTTCTGCCCAAGTCCCCATTGCGTCCAATAAACCATTCAAATAGAACGACAGATTAGAGCCAGAGCGAGTAATTGCTACATGTACCCAAGTATCAGCTTGTATTGAAGTTGATGCAGTGATTGCGTCTATCGGTGTTGATGCCGTATATAAACGTGCTTGTCCTCCGAAAAAATTAATGTCCGGCCCAGTGCCTTCTTGTCCTACAATTGCATCCTTGTTATCTATACCAGGCGCTAGTTTAACCCATGCTTCAATAGTAAAGTCACCCGACAATACTAGATTTGGTACATTTATCCAATCATCATTGCCATCCAACGATAAACTTCTTCCACAATTGTCATTCGTTTGAATAATCGAAACAGTTACCGTGGCTTCATTTGATACCCCGCCAAGATTATCTTCTACTGTGTAGGTAAAACTATCATCAGCCGTTGATGTCCCATCATCGGTATAAGTAATCTGACCCGTCACTAAATCAATACTGGTTGATCCATGACTCGGCGGCGTAACCTCTAGGACTGAACCCGGTACTAGCGTGCCATCGTCTAGATCATTGGCCAATACATCTATGGTAATAAAACTGCCCTCTAGGATTGGACCGGCCATATCATCCTGTGCAACTGGAGGTATATTATTACCCACTGCATTTACCGTAATAATAACACTATCGCTTGCCTCATGCCCTTGTCCATCATTCACCGTCAAAGTAATAGTATGCTCACCTAAATTTAAATCAGCATTTATACTTTGACCAGTTCCCAACAGCGTAGTGTCTTCATTCCAAGTGTAAGTCAAACTATCGCCATCTGGATCATTCGATAAACTTCCGTCAAAAGTGACCGTTTCAAAGCCATCTTCGTTGGTATCAATGACCGTTTGATCCGTACCAGCACTAGCTAATGGCGGGCGATTTCCTGCAGGCAACCCATCCGTATACCATACAATTAAATTCTTGGTCTCAGTGTTTGAACCATGAACATTAAGCCCTATGCTCGCAAATTGACCCTGAGTAGGTTGCCAAGGGAAATTTGTATAATCAATCTCGAACAAATCTAATACATCACCATACAAAGTCATGATCTTACCGGTCACCCAATTGGGGCTAAACGAGCCATTTAGTCTTGTATTAACATCAACACGGAATATATAACTGGTAAATGGTTGTGCCCAACCCGCATTATGTTGTCCAGTTGCCTGGAAAACACCATCCTGAAAACCCATATGTTTCACAAGACCATTAGATGCGCCATTTGTCAAATCCACATTTAATGCCCAGGAATTAATAAGTTCAGACGGTGCTTGGTCATCTTGTAAAAAATGCATGGCATAAGACTGAACACCCCCAATGGTATTAATTTTAAACGTTGTCTGCATCGCATAGGGTCGACTTATATCAATCGATGTATTCAATCTCCTCAAATGTTGGTTGTCATCACCACCTGTTATTGTAAGTTTATCGGGAGTCACTTCAAATGGAAATACTGAAGTACTTGGTTCCTGAATAACCCATGTACCTGGCGTAATTCCACTATGGAATTCATCAACAATTATCGTCGATGGATCAGGCGTAGGATGTGGAAAAGGAATGAGAACCTCACCACACCCCCCTATAACAGGAACATCTGAAATAATTCTATTTGGATCATCATTATCCAAGCTGTTATTTTCGCCTAATGAACCATCGTTACCTGATCCACTTGAGTCGACAACAACCTGACCCCCTTGGTCAAATTTCCAGTAACCAACAAGACCAGATTGAGGTGAAAGATCCATTTGATTATACCTTAATCCGTGATTTAAGAAGTTAATATAATGAGTTATCTAGCTGATTAATAAGCAATAAAGTGTTAAAATAGAGGCGTTAAAAACTTCACCCAACAAGTGCAAAATGAAACGTCTTATCATCGAACAATCCACAACAGAAACTTATACAAGTCATTCTGGTTTGGCCTTAGTTGGCTTGTGTTTAAATCGATATGGCACTATTCATAAAGTGCTCAAGGCCGGCATTCCTTTACGCCATGGCATTTCGCACAGCGACATCATCAAATCATACATTGGAACGCTATGTTTAGGCAAAAGCGACTTCGAAGCAATCGAGAACTACCGAGATGATGACTACTTCAAGAACGCGCTGTCGATTAAGCGCGTACCCTCAAGCGCAAGATTAAGACAACGACTGGATGAAGAGGCTGAAGCGCTATTGGTCATCATGCAACAATGTAATATTGAATTTCTGACTCATGCCGGGGTACCGGTGACGCCATTGGCCACCCATCATGTCGCATTGGATATTGATGTGTATCCGATGAACAATGAGAAGACCCAGAAGGAAGGTGTTTCCAGAACCTATAAAGGCCATGATGGCTATGCGCCGATTGCGGCTTATCTGGGTAATGAGGGTTGGTGTCTGCTTAATGAACTTCGAGAGGGTAAGCAGCATTGTCAAAACGGTTTTCAAAGGACGCTGGACCGCGTCATTGAATATGCTCGGTGCTTGACTGAGGCTCCGCTGCTGGTGCGTTTGGATAGCGGACATGATGCCTTGGATACCCGTGTCTGGCTGCACCAAAACCAAGTGGACTCTATCCTGAAATGGAACCCCAGAAAACAAGACCTGGAGGCTTGGTTAGCCTTGGCTGAACAACAAGGCAAATGGACAACGCCGAGGGTCGGCAAACGGGTCGCCTTGTTCAGTGTCCAAGAAACCCAACAACAAGACGGGCAAACCTATCGCTTCCGCCGCGTCATGCGGGTTATCGAAAGAACTATGGATGCAGAGGGTCAAATGCTGTTAATCCCTGAGATAGAAATAGAAGGCTGGTGGACCTCATTAAATTCGCTCGCCTACGCTGATGAACAGATCATTGCTCTTTACCAAGATCATGCCACTTCCGAACAATTCCACAGTGAATTTAAAACCGACCTCGATATCGAACGCTTACCTTCGGGCAAATTTGCCACCAACGACTTGATCATGGCATTGAGCGCTTATAGTTACAATATCTTGCGTTGGATCGGCTTAATCGGGCTCATAGGCAACATCAGTCCTGTCCGTCATCCGGCCAAAAGAAGGCGAATAAAAACGGTTATACAGGAACTAATGTACCTAGCGGCTCGGGTCATCCATGCCGGGCGACGAATAAAACTTCGTTTCTCCAAACACTGCCCGGGTTTTTTAGCATTTGAGTCAACCTACCATCGCTTAGCATCAGGATAACGCCACACTATTCTTAAGAAAAATGCGAGAACATGTCTCTCAGGGATAGCAGTGCCTGGTGTACAGAATTTGGTGTCAATTGAGAGCTATTGATGCTTAAAAAGCCTCAGTGTGCTCGTATTATTAGCTATTTCAAATAATAACAAGGTATTAAAACGTTGAAATGTTAATGTGGCTTCCCAAGGATTGGTGGATGCACTTTAAGTCACGGATTCAGGTTATAATTTTGATTAATTTCTGAAGGAGTTCTTGCAATATTCCAAAAACGTACATCATCCATCACCCCTCCAAACTGACCATTATTGCTAATGGCACCCCGCCCCAATGCTTTCGGCGTAAAAACACCAGCCCAGGTTCCTGTTCCATCTTCAACGCCATTATAATAAGCTGTCAAGATACTACCAGAACGAGTGATCGCGACATGCGTCCATTGACCAGCCGCTATTGGTGTATTCGCCGTTATTCGATCACTACCGGCAAACAAACGCATCTTCCCTTCAAAAAAATTAATATCTTGACCAAATCCTATTTCACCAACAAGAGCATCCTTATTATCGACGCCAGGTGCAAATTTAATCCATGCTTCTATGGTAAAGTCGCCTGCAAACGATTGATCAGGAATATTTATCCAGTCGCTAGTGCCATCGAACTCTACGCTATTACCGCAAGTGTTATCAGTAATATTAATTGATACCAGTGCTTCATTTGAAACTGCGCCATCATTATCTGACACTACATAAGTAAAGCTGTCAGTAGTTCCTGTTCCATCATGACTGTAAGTGATCGCACCGGTAGTGGTATCAAAAGTCAAAGAACCTTCTTGAGGTGGGTACGATTAAAAGTGATGCAAGACTAAATTTTCATCATGCCGCCTTTTGCCTAACATCTTGCCAGTAATTTTCCCATCGTTGATTGATTCTACATAATCGCAAAGCCAACATATAATCTATATTATTGGGTGACCACCAAGCTCCAGGACGCTTAAGCCGAGCTTGAACAATGTAACGGTGAGCGCTTTCAATTTCACCTGAACCGATTGGAAGTCCTTTTTCTATCGCACCTTGATAATCAACTTGATCCAGACGATTTCTCAAGTAGCGGTAAGCCCTACGAACCGGCGCTTTCTCATCATCCGTTTCGGATGGTTCAAGAAACGGCAATAGGGTTTCAAGAACAAGGCTGGCCTGATTGATTTTCAAACGTTGTTTTTGTTCATCTAACCATAATGCCGAGTCACCTGTACAGCTAGGTGCCGCTTCTGCCAAGTATTCACAAAGATGCATTAAGTCGATTAAATAGGTTCCATTTTCGCCAAATTGTTCATCCACTTGGCGCTTGATCCAGGATGCGCCATCGCCTACCGAATGCACGTGTGTTTGTTGGCCAAAGTTTACATTCATCGCGCAATCAAATAACTGGCGACCTGTTTCTTCAATACCCCCAGAAAAGTTTCCTCCATAATGCAGCGTCCGACTGCCACATTCATGGGCAATACAAAGTCGCAGTTCTTGCCAGCCCAGTGTTTTTTCTTTTCGCTTATCTTTTGCTTCAGGATCAATGGTCACCACAGGAACCATGCCTCCATCTGTCTCTGCAATGACGTGTTTTGTACCTGAGGTATCTGGCCAGTCACTGACAAGGTCTGTTTGTTCAAATATCGCTTTGCCATGATGCTCTGTGATGAACCTAATACTACTCACCGGTACCTCTATTCCATAATGTTCTTGGAGTTTAGCGTTGACTTGGCCAAATGGCTGGTCTGCTCCAAAATCTGTGATGGCCCGTTGTAAAGGCGTCGAGGTACTTCGGCAGGTCACATTCGCTTGATCTGAAAAAGTACGAACGATATGGGTTGACTCACGAAAGAGGGTTTCTTCAATTTCGATAATATCAAAGGTACTATGCCACCACAGTTTTTTTTCCTGCAATACGTAATTCGGGTTGTTCTTTCAATTCAGCTTCATTGCGCTTATTTTTACTTTCTGCCCACTCGGAAAGTGCTGCGTGACCTATTTTTCGAACCTCTTCAATGACGCGTTGCTCCGCTGCATCCGCTTTCTCAATCGTTTCATCGTCATCTTCTACGATAGCCATTAATGCCTCAACACGATGGCGTAGTATGGGATGTTCATTTAGAAGTTCGAGTAGCTTTATATCTTTTTCGGGGATGGTTTTGTTCATGTATATTTTCTTTTATATTTCAACTCTATAAAATACAATCTTAACATGTTGCATCACTTTTAATCACACCCTCTTGAGGTTGCTGAATAACCGATACACTGCCTTTATCAAGCGCACCGTCACTATCACTGTCATTGTTTAAAACATCGATCACCTGACTCGTATTCATTCCGAGAGTTGCTGAGTCAGCAAATGCAATGGGAGATGCATTAGAAGTTGAATTACAGGTGCCTATTGAACTGTAATTCGCTATGATCGTTTCATCTTGCGCTGTTATTGAATATGCAAAAGAAGCTGGGCTCCCATTTGACCAGCTATCAAAGCTATACAATGTTGTACCTAAACAAGCAGTTTGTGGCCAGGGCTAATTTGTTCTTAAGCCAGACCCTCTGCTACACAAGGCTTTGCTCTGTTATTTGTAATCTTTAAATAATCCAGAACGGCTCTTGTTTTCTTATTCAATTGCCTCATTTTTTTCGAAACACCCGTGCTTCCCTTTGATTTAATGAGTCCAATAGCAAATCGTCTAAGACGGGTCATGTTTTCAGGGCCAAAGCCTGTGCGAATGGTTGAGCGGTCTTCATCAAACACCCAGTCAATAATATAATGACTCACTTCAACTGACCAGTGTCCTCGCACTTTGTGCAAAACAGTTTGAGGGCTGACTTCCTCTTCTGTTCTACTGGTAACGCCGTAGGCGGTTACCCCTGTCGTTTGACCGCTTTTTTTATCCGTTATTTCTCTCTCTATTTTATAAGCCTGGGCAACATGCGGAAATGTGACATAAGCGTTCAACTGAGAGGTTGTCCAGATTCTTCTAATTTCTATTCGCCCATGCCCCACAGATACTTTGTCTTCATAATCAGCCTGGCGGGTGACGGTTGAAAAATAGACTTCAATATCTTCTAGCAATGTGGGTTGATTGGCTTTAACACTCAAATAGTAATGTGCCTTACGCTGCTCCACCAGATATTCGGCAAACTCTGTTTGTGTATTAATGGCATCACTGGTGATATCCTTGTTTCGAATGGGGATTAGAGCCAGCAGAATAGGTGCAAACTTGATTTCATTACTCTGCTTCACTTCATCCGAACCGTGTCCAACAGGTAATGTTCCTACTTTTTTTGGGCGTAGCAAATGCCTGTGCCATGCCCAACCGCACTCATTATCTGGGTTTGCCGCCCTTTCTCGTCAATGGCGTTGCACATCGTTTTACCATCAATGGCTAATGACTCGTCATCCTGTGCATAAACAGTATTCCAGGCGATAAAGGCCGCTTCGAGCTCGCTGGGGTCAACTCGCGTCAACACATCTCTAATAATGCTGAGACTGGGAACCGTGTATCGTCCTTTTTCATAACGGCAGCGGAAATGTTCTCTGGATTTATGGCTGAGACTGTCAGCCCAGTCGAAAATAGCTTCGTAACTTCGCATCCCACAAAGTACCGCACCCGCCGCAATTCCCAGTACGGTTGAAAGTCGATGTCGCCGCCCTTGTGGGCGCCGAGGGTCGTTTATATCCATAAAGAAACTCGGTAATGATCGCATTTGCTGTTTTGTTATTTTCATTTTTATCTCACCTAGATTGAAATGATGACTCAATTGAGGTTGAGATAAAACCGCTTGTGCTCGTCTATGCAGGGGTTTAACAAAGATCAGTTTGTTCTGTTCTGACTGAGCAGAATAGCCTGCCGTTGTTCTACGAAAACCACGGGTCATTCCAATTGCCTGCCAGTTGCTTGCTCTATAAACACCGCCGTGAAATCGCTCTGGGTCGACAAAGGTTTCAACCAGAACAACGGGGTGCTGATATTTTTCAACCCAGTCAGTGGACAAGCGCTTAAGACACAGTGACAGAATGCGTGAGCCCAGGTTTTTTTCAGTGAAGGAGGGAAGTATCAAAAACCGGCTGTTGTTAACAATCAATTTTAGGCGCCCCGTCTGGTGACGATAACCCCAGCCTATCCACTGATCACGCGCCGTACATTTTAATGCAGCGGCTGAAAAACTGATCAGTGCAACCCATTGTGACTGATAGGTCGACACGTACCAGAGGGTTTCACCAATTTTTGGAATAGCGCCCAGATAATGGTGAGTTTCCATTAACAAGGCATAGGCTGACTCTTCATGTTTTAATATGGGTCTCACTGATATCTGTGATAACGGCATAGTTTTTTATCTCAATAAACTTCTTAAAAACTATACTGCGTTATTATGGGTTTGTCCAATTTAAGGGCTATCTCTTTGCTCTTTATAGCCTGTATGGGTAGAACAAATTAGCCCTGAGTTTGTGGCGCAGTCACGATACTTTCAAAACCTATCGCGTTATTATGGTCAGTTGGTGTCACAAATATTTCTGTGTCAATGAAAAATGAAATACCCGTTGGTACTGAAGTAAAGTTAATGTTGGATTTATTGGGTGAAATGTTGACCGATTGGTTCGCTTTTAAACCATCCTCATCAGTTACTTCAACATTTAATTGAAAACCCGTATTACCATTAAACGAGTGTCCAGAGCTGGGTATCAATAAGGTACCAGAAGAACCAGAGATGGGACCAGCTTCAGGGTGTGTATGGTTATTATGGGTAAACAAAACCGTCCATTTGTAGCTATCTTCTGTCAAACTGCCATCATCAGTGGCACTCGCTGAAAAATTGATGGTGTCTCCTGAATTGAAAAAAGCGCCATTTACTGGTCCATCAATTGTCACCGTCGGTGGAGAACCTACTGTGATGACAAGCGGAGGTTCTAAGGTCGTCGTCCTTCCGTTTATCCTAGTTTCACTAACTTGTAAACGTGCTTGGTAAGTACCATTGTTTTGATAGGTATGCGAAACATTAGTCCCTGTCGCGCCTGTCACTTGTTGGCCATCTCCAAAATCCCATATATATTCCAATGTATCATTTTCTGCATCGGTCGCAGTACCATTAAAGACCACCGCTAAAGGTGCTCCACCCGTAGTGACATCAGCTGTTGCTGATGTTATTTGGGGCGCTTGATTGCCGTCATTAAAGGTTATCCTTCTCAATGCGCCACTGTTGGTAACAAAATTGAAATTGCTGGCAATTTGAACAAAATAAAGAGATCCATCAGGGCCTTGCTTGATATCAACTACCAAGCCTACTTTATCAATGCCAGATTCAAAAGGGTTGTCTCCTATAAGATCTCCATTACTATCTATTGTTAAATAATGAATAAATGTTTGTGAAAAATCACCATAAAAGTAAGCACCATAATATGGTACCTGAGGAAACTGGTCTCCACGATAAACTACACCACCAACAATTGCAGTTCCTGCATCTATACCAAAATCCAGGTGCTCGCGTGAGAAGAAAGGAGGTTCGTATAGTGGTGGGCCACAATCAAACCCTTCGCAATTGTTCCAGCCATAATTAGCACCCGCAACGCCAATATGAATATCTTCGTTTGATTCATTGGAATTACCACCCACTTCTCCGATAAAAAGACGGGGCCCAAAATTGGAACTAGCCAGCGGAAAATCCCAGCGGGATCGAAACGGGTTTCTTAATCCAACAGCCCAAATTTCATCTAAATTGGGGCCTACTCCATCAATAAAAGGATTATCAGATGGAATAGTGCCATCTGTAGCAACCCGGATAATTTTACCGCCTGCTTTAGTTAACCTGAATCCGTGACTTAAAGTGCATCCACCAATCCTTGGGAAGCCACATTAACATTTCAACGTTTTAATACCTTGTTATTGTTTGACAAAGCTTATAGTACGAGCACACTGAGGCTATTTAAGCATCAATAGCTCTCAATTGACACCAAATCCTGTACACCAGGCACTGCTATCCCTGAGAGGCATGTTCTCGCATTTTTTTTAAGAATAGTGTGGCGTTATCCTGATGCTAAGCGATGGTAGGTTGACTCAAATGCTAAAAAACCCGGGCAGTGTTTGGAGAAACGAAGTTTTATTCGTCGCCCGGCATGGATGACCCGAGCCGCTAGGTACATCAGTTCCTGTATAACCGTTTTTATTCGCCTTCTTTTGGCCGGATGACGGACAGGACTGATGTTGCCTATGAGCCCGATTAAGCCGATCCAACGCAAGATATTGTAACTATAAGCGCTCAATGCCATGATCAAGTCGTTGGTGGCAAATTTGCCCGAAGGTAAGCGTTCGATATCGAGGTCGGTTTTAAATTCACTGTGGAATTGTTCGGAAGTGGCATGATCTTGGTAAAGAGCAATGATCTGTTCATCAGCGTAGGCGAGCGAATTTAATGAGGTCCACCAGCCTTCTATTTCTATCTCAGGGATTAACAGCATTTGACCCTCTGCATCCATAGTTCTTTCGATAACCCGCATGACGCGGCGGAAGCGATAGGTTTGCCCGTCTTGTTGTTGGGTTTCTTGGACACTGAACAAGGCGACCCGTTTGCCGACCCTCGGCGTTGTCCATTTGCCTTGTTGTTCAGCCAAGGCTAACCAAGCCTCCAGGTCTTGTTTTCTGGGGTTCCATTTCAGGATAGAGTCCACTTGGTTTTGGTGCAGCCAGACACGGGTATCCAAGGCATCATGTCCGCTATCCAAACGCACCAGCAGCGGAGCCTCAGTCAAGCACCGAGCATATTCAATGACGCGGTCCAGCGTCTTTTGAAAACCGTTTTGACAATGCTGCTTACCTTCTCGAAGTTCATTAAGCAGACACCAACCCTCATTACCCAGATAAGCCGCAATCGGCGCATAGCCATCATGGCCTTTATAGGTTCTGGAAACACCTTCCTTCTGGGTCTTCTCATTGTTCATCGGATACACATCAATATCCAATGCGACATGATGGGTGGCCAATGGCGTCACCGGTACCCCGGCATGAGTCAGAAATTCAATATTACATTGTTGCATGATGACCAATAGTGCTTCAGCCTCTTCATCCAGTCGTTGTCTTAATCTTGCGCTTTGTAATGGTCAAGTTTTCTTGGAAGGATTTTAAGCCGCTTTTTTCATTTCTTTGGTTTTTTGATGAGGGGTTTTATAATCAATAGCAGAATGTAACCTTTTATAGTTATAGAAACTAATATAGCTAGTCACAGCACTGACTACAGAGGAGTAATTAATAAAACTCAAATAGTTCAGCCTCTCTGTTTTTAAATTCCTAAAAAACCGCTCCATCACAGCATTATCCCAGCAATTAGCTCGACGGCTCATACTTTGTGTTATATCCAAGTCATGAAGATAATCAACAAATAGATTGGCTGAATATTGAACCCCTTGGTCTGAATGAAACATTAATTGTTGAGTATCTGGCTTGTGTTTATTAATCGCATGTTCTAATGCTGACTTTGCAAGCTCTGCATTGGGTTCTTCTGATAATGCCCAGCCCATAATTTCTCTTGACCCAAGATCAAGTATACAAGCTAAATAGCTCCAGCCTGTATAGGTTTTAATGTAGGTAATGTCACCTACCCAGTGCGTATGAACAGTACTGGGATTAAACTGTCTTAACCCATCTTCGTGACTTTGACATCGCTAAGTTATTGATATTTTGTTTTCATCGAATGATTCCATGAAAAAAAACCTTACCTTTCAACGGTGTTTTTTTCAGATCCGCTCGGTAGTGCCATTTTCGTCTTTTTGACCCTTGATTTTCCCCGGTTTTTCATTAATGCTAGGGACATGTATATTCGAAAAACCAAAACGAAATCCCTGGATAATGGCGGGGCCTACTTCACCTATCGGATCGTTGAATCCGTTCGCGTGGGAAGGAAAGTAAAGTAAAGCAACGCACCTTACTGAATCTAGGCAAAGACTTCGCCATTGATCCAGAGCACTGGCCCTTGCTGACAGCCAGGATTGAACAATTGTTACAAGGCTGTGAGCCTCATCAGCAAGAATTGTTTCATGTAGCCGATGAGTTAACGCAATGCCTGGAAGCCTCAGCCCAGCGTTACAGTGCGCTTATCATCGCTAAGCTGGCCCAACCGGTGGATGCTGCCAGTCCAGAACCTGATTATCACACGGTTGATATCAATCATGTCGAAACCCTTCAAGCCCGCAGTATCGGTGTTGAAACGCTGGCGTGGCATGCGGTTATGCAACTACAACTGGATCAGAAGCTCACCGCACTGGGTTTTAATAAAGTCGAACTCGCTGCGGCCATCGGTAACATTATCGGCCGTGTGGTTTCACCGGGCAGTGAATTGCACACCCATGATTGGCTACAATCACGCTCAGCGTTGGGAGAACTGCTTGACCATGACTATGGCCATACCAGCCTGACACGGCTTTATACGATCAGCGATAAATTGCTCAAACACCAGACGGCACTGGAAACGTTTCTGTCCGAGCAAGAGCAAACCTTATTCGAATTGAACCGTAGTATTGTGCTATACGATTTGACCAATACCTATTTTGAAGGGCAGTGTCACCAAAACCCCAAAGCCCAGTTCGGTCGTTCCAAAGAAAAACGCAGTGATTGTCCCTTGGTGACGCTGGGACTGGTGTTGGATGGTGAGGGATTTCCTCTGAGCAGTCAGGTTTTCCCGGGTAATGCCAGTGAGCCGGGCACCTTGGAGTTAATGCTGGATGAACTACAAAAAATACAGCCATTACCGCAGGTCACAAAACCTGTGATCATCATGGATGCCGGTATTGCCAGTGCCGACAACATCGCCTGGTTAATCGAGCAGGGCTATCATTATCTGGTGGTCAGTCGAGAGCGATCCGTGATCAATCCCACCGATCAGGACGATGCTGTGATGGTGAGAGAAACCGAACACAGTCAGGTGTGTGTTTATCGCGAAACAGATCAAGACACCCACGAAACCCGGCTCTATTGTCACTCCGAACAAAAACAAAAAAAAGAGCAGGCTATCCGAAACCGCTTCCATGTTCGCATGGAAGAAGCACTCAACAAGCTTGATGCGGGCTTAAACAAAAAAGGGACGATCAAAAAATACAGCAAAATACTGGAACGGATCGGTCGACTGCGCGAAAAAAACCGGCGGGTTTCGCAAGACTACCGCATTGACGTCATAACCGATGACGAGAAAAAAAACGCCATCCGGCTTGAATGGCAACGTGAACCTCAAAGTAAACAGAACGATCAACACTGTGGTGTCTATTGCCTCAGAACCAATATCCCCGACTGGTCTGAAGAACAACTGTGGACGACCTACATCATGCTGACCGAGATCGAAGCCACCTTTCGAAGCTTGAAAACTGAACTGGGCTTGCGCCCGGTTTACCACCAAAAAGAAGACCGTGTCACCGGCCACTTGTTCATTACTTTGCTGGCTTATCATCTGGTGCATACGCTGCGCTATCAACTGAAGCAACAGGGCATTCATTTAAGCTGGGACAGTATTCGTAACATCATGTCGACACAGCAACGTATCACCATGACCTTACCAACGGATGATCATAAAATGATTCACCTGCGGACAACAACGAAGGCGGAGCTACGTCAGAAACAAATTTATGAAGCTTTGAATATTAAACCCGACCTCATTGGTCAATGTAAAACAATTATCGATAAAAAAAATCTGTAGTGCCAACTGAAACAGATTGAAAATTTTAACTTATTGAAATAACAGGATATTGTAAATATAAGTCACGAAGATGGGTTAAGTAAATGATCCGCTTTCTTGTGGACTTCTCCCGCTGGATAGCTGTGTCGCTTTTTAGGTTTTATGGCAATGACATTCGATTTTTTCATTAATGAAGCTGTTTTATAAACGCCTATTTCAATCCCTCTGTTAGCTAATTCAACCTGAGTCCTTCGTTTACCATAGGTATGCTGAGTTTCAATGGCTATCAATTTAATTTGTTCTATGGTTTCTTGTTCTTCATCGCTCATTTGATTATTAATCTGATAGTAGTGTGTACTGAGAGCTATATTAAATAGTGTGCAAAGCTCTGTTGTTTGATAGCCTGGAGAAGCCTTCTTTATTTCAACAATCAATTCAGATTGTTGTTGTCTCGAACAAAGAAGGCTGTGGCCTTTTTTAGTATTTCATTATCCCTTTTAGCTCGCCATAATTGCTTCTCTAGGCTTTGTATTTTCTGTTGTTCTGGGGTTAACGCTTGCTTATCCTGAGGTGTATTACCTTTGAGTTCATCTAAATATTGCTTTTTCCATCGCCTCACAGCAGAGTCACCTGCTCCTGATATTTCCATTACCTGCTTATTGGTATATCCTTCATTTACCATGAGTTTAGCGTAGTCTAGACGCTGTTCTGTGGTGAAGGTTGTTTTAGGTTTTACTGTGGTTATTTCGGTCATTTTTTATCCTAATTTTGGGTTGGATTATAAGCTATAAATCCTTCCAAGATTATTAGACCATTACACTTGAGGGTACGCGCTTAATCGACAGCGCGTTCTTGAAGTAGTCATCATCTCGGTAGTTCTCGATTGCTTCGAAGTCGCTTTTGCCTAAACATAGCGTTCCAATGTATGATTTGATGATGTCGCTGTGCGAAATGCCATGGCGTAAAGGAATGCCGGCCTTGAGCACTTTATGAATAGTGCCATATCGATTTAAACACAAGCCAACTAAGGCCAAACCAGAATGACTTGTATAGGTTTCTGTTGTGGATTGTTCGATGATGAGACGTTTCATTTTGCACTTGTTGGGTGAAGTTTTTAACGCCTCTATTTTAACACTTTATTGCTTATTAATCAGCTAGATAACTCATTATATTAACTTCTTAAATCACGGATTAAGGTTGATACCATTGATCCGTAGGTAATTGACTGATCATAATGGTGGATGCACTTTCGTAACGATCATCCATAATTTCCATTAAATCATTACGTTGTGCTGCTTTTAATGGCTCAAGCCCCCAATCGTCTATAATCAGACAATCCAGTTTGGCTAATGTTTGTAGAGCCTTGCTGTAAGTTCCATCTGCTTTTGCCTGAGTGAGTTCCAGCATTAACCGTGACAGTCGGTAATATTTCACGCTATAGCCTTTCATACAGGCAGTATGTCCCAACGCACAAGCAATATAGGTTTTACCGCTGCCACAAGGCCCAGTAATGAGTATGTTTTGTGATTTATTCAGCCAATCGCAATGTAACAGTGAAGCCATCATGGATTGTTTCAGTCCTCTGGGATGCTGATAATCAATGGCATTGCTGTTGGCTGCCAGTTTTAATTTAGCGGCTTTGAGTAAGCGCTGCTGTTTTCTATTTTCTCTGTCTTGATATTCACTATCCGCTAATAATTGCAGCCGTTCCTCAAAGGGTAATCCTTCATAGGTATTAGGCTGTTCTATCTGGCTAACCAATGCATTAGCCATGCCTGATAATTTCAGCTGCCTGAGTTGTGTTATGGTTTGTTCCAACATAATTAATCTCGCTTGTCATTCTATTAGTGAAAACTTTCTGGGCCACGGATGTTTTTATGGGCTTGAGGCAAGGCAGGCAGCGACTCTTTGTTTTCTGTCAGTAATTGATCTTGATTACTCCGCAAAATATCTTTGATGTGTTTAAGTTTGTATAAGTTGTTTTTGTTAGCAATCAAACACGCCTTATTTAATCGTTCAGCAGGATAACTTCGGGAGAGATTGAGTAATCCCAGGCAGACTCTATAAGCCTGCTCTGGATGTTGTCGTTGATTAAGCACCGTTTTAACCCAAAGCAAGACTTCATCGCCGATGTCTTTTGCCCAGTCCATTAATCGACCCGGTGTCCACTGATGATGCTTTTCATGTTTAACAGGCATATGCTCTGCTACGGTGGTCATGCCAGAATGATATTTTCTAGCGTGGCTGGTTATGCGTTTGTTGTGGAAGTAGAGCTCAATCACATATTCTTTGGCATGAATCGCAAGCTTTTCACCGACCAGATGATGCGGAACGGAGTAAAAATGATCGTCATAGCGAATATGATAATCAATATTGACTTTGACCGTTTTAATCTCGGTATATTGATAAGTCTGCTTAGGTAGCGGCAAGAGAGCGGGCTTATCTATGGATTCAAACCATTGTTGTCGTGAGCCTTTCAGCTGTTTAAACGGCTTATTATTCACCTCTTCTAATAGTGCTTTAATGCAGTGGTTTAATTCTTCCAAAGAGAAAAAAGTATGGTGTCGTAGTCTGGCCAGTATCCAGCGTTCTATGATTTGTACACCGACTTCAGCCTTGGCTTTATCTTTGGGTTTTAACGGTCTGGCAGGCACTAGTGCAGTACCATAATGTGCGGCAAGTTGTTGGTAAGAAGGATTGATTTCTGGATCATAACGACAGGCTTTAGTGACTGCACTTTTCAAATTATCTGGAACCACCATCGTAGGCACGCCACCGATGAAGTTAAAAGCTCTGACATGACTGTTAATCCAGTCAGGTAGTTTTTGACTCCATGTCGCTTCACAAAAGGTGTAATTGGAAGCGCCTAAAACAGCAACGAATATCTGAGCAGTTTTGATTTCTCCTGTGCTGTTACTGACAATAGGCACGGTTTGACCTGCATAATCTACAAACAGCTTTTCACCAGCCTTGTGGGTTTGACGCATGGAACGTCTTTGTTTTTTTTGCCAGTCTTGGTACAACGTGCAATATTGCGAGTAACTGTAGCAGCGATTAGGGTAGTGCTGGGTATACTCTTCCCATAGCAGCAGTTTAGTCACACCTTTACGTTTAAGTTCCTGGTATACCTCAACCCAGTTAGGCAACTGAAATTGATCGGATGGTCGGGTATCCGATTCAGGATAAAACTGACCGGCCAGTTGTTGATCATCAAGTTGCTCTATGGCTTTCCAATCCAGCCCCATTTCTTCCGCTTTACGGGTGACTTTTTGTATGGCTCCCAGACTTAATTTAAGACTGTCTCTGATCTGACGCATGCTGAGGTCAGCATGTAATCGAAGTCGTAGTACTTCGCGTAATTTTCGCATTGATATTCTCTGTGTTGGCATCACCTGTCCCAATTAAAATCAGGTAGGTTAGCAATGGACAATAATCAATGTGTGGAAAGGATTCTGATTGATCGTGAACACCGATTCTGGAAAAACAGCAAAAGTGTTCACCATCAAATCAGAATTAGCGTTCACTATGAACCAGAATAGGTGTTCACGATGCATCAGAATCAGTGTTCACGTTGAGCCAGAATATGCATCTGTCCCAGATGAATAGTTCCGAAATATTTACACTTGCTTTAGGATTAACAGAACCTTGGTCTATAACAAATGTTGAAATACTAACGGATGAAGATTCAATAAAAGCACTCCATATTCATCTTGGTTTCAAGCGTGGCAGTAAGTTTGAAGATGAGGCGGGTGAAAAATGTTCTATCCACGACACACAAGAAAAAACATGGCGCCATCTGAATTTTTTTGAACACACCTGCCTACTCCATTGTTCAATTCCCCGAATTAGAACAAGCGACGGGAAAGTGCGCTTAGTCGATGTTCCCTGGGCTCGAAAAAACAGTGGCTTCACCTTGTTATTTGAAGCCTTAGCGATGGCCTTAATTGAAAAGGAAATGCCGGTTAATAAAGTGGGGCATTTGTTAAATGAAAATCCACATAGAATCTGGACAATTTTTAATCATTGGATAAAACTTGCTTATCAGGCGGATGATCCTTCATCAGTGACGCAACTTGGTTTTGATGAAACATCGAGACGAAAAGGACATCAATATGTCACGGTTGCTGTTGATTTAGAGCAACGTAGAGTGCTTCATGTTGTTGAAGGCAAAGACGCTAAAACCATTGAAG
>CBDCZY010000009.1:482500-841021 GCA_965224745.1 Methylococcales bacterium | reverse complement strand
ACAGCACTGACTACAGAGGAGTAATTAATAAAATTCAAATAGTTCAGCCTCTCTGTTTTTAAATTCCTAAAAAACCGCTCCATCACAGCATTATCCCAGCAATTAGCTCGACGGCTCATACTTTGTGTTATATCCAAGTCATGAAGATAATCAACAAATAGATTGGCTGAATATTGAACCCCTTGGTCTGAATGAAACATTAATTGTTGAGTATCTGGCTTGTGTTTATTAATCGCATGTTCTAATGCTGACTTTGCAAGCTCTGCATTGGGTTCTTCTGATAATGCCCAGCCCATAATTTCTCTTGACCCAAGATCAAGTATACAAGCTAAATAGCTCCAGCCTGTATAGGTTTTAATGTAGGTAATGTCACCTACCCAGTGGCGTATGAACAGTACTGGGATTAAACTGTCGTTTAAGTAAATGATCCGCTTTCTTGTGGACTTCTCCCGCTGGATAGCTGTGTCGCTTTTTAGGTTTTTATGGCAATGACATTCGATTTTTTCATTAATGAAGCTGTTTTATAAACGCCTATTTCAATCCCTCTGTTAGCTAATTCAACCTGAGTCCTTCGTTTACCATAGGTATGCTGAGTTTCAATGGCTATCAATTTAATTTGTTCTATGGTTTCTTGTTCTTCATCGCTCATTTGATTATTAATCTGATAGTAGTGTGTACTGAGAGCTATATTAAATAGTGTGCAAAGCTCTGTTGTTTGATAGCCTGGAGAAGCCTTCTTTATTTCAACAATCAATTCAGATTGTTGTTGTCTCGAACAAAGAAGGCTGTGGCCTTTTTTAGTATTTCATTATCCCTTTTAGCTCGCCATAATTGCTTCTCTAGGCTTTGTATTTTCTGTTGTTCTGGGGTTAACGCTTGCTTATCCTGAGGTGTATTACCTTTGAGTTCATCTAAATATTGCTTTTTCCATCGCCTCACAGCAGAGTCACCTGCTCCTGATATTTCCATTACCTGCTTATTGGTATATCCTTCATTTACCATGAGTTTAGCGTAGTCTAGACGCTGTTCTGTGGTGAAGGTTGTTTTAGGTTTTACTGTGGTTATTTCGGTCATTTTTTATCCTAATTTTGGGTTGGATTATAAGCTATAAATCCTTCCAAGATTATTAGACCATTACAAGTACCATTGCTGTTAAAACGCGCATTGTATACCGTCCCTTCACGCCTTATCGGTGAAAGCGTCAGGGTGCATCTCTACCATGATCGTTTGGTCTGCTTTGTTGGCCAAACTCGGGTGATCAATCTGCCTCGGATTTATCCAACAACGCCCACCGGCCGAGCGCGACGAATAGATTACCGGCATATCATTCATTCTCTGGCAGCCAAACCACAAGCCTTCCGCTTCTCACAGTTTCGCGATAATATTTTGCCTAACACGCAATATCGGGCTTTATGGAAGCAGGCAGAGAAACAGTTTACACCGCAAGAAGCATGCAAGTGGATGGTTGCTGTTTTACGCTTTGCCTATGATTATGATTGCGAAAGTGCCCTGGCAACTGAGCTAATGCGACAGGCAGAACAAGGTGCCTTGCCCGATTTAACATCCCTGCAGGCAAGGTATTTACAACACAGTACACCGCCACCGATACCGCTACGCCAACACCAGGTTGCTGACTATGATCAACTACTGACCGGTCAGTGGATGAGACAGGAGGTGTGCTGTGAGTGATGGTTTGCCAATGATGTTAAAAGAACTTCGCTTGCTGGCTTTTTGGCAATATTATGAAGCTTATCAGGAACAGGCCACAAAACAGGCATGGGGCTATAGCCAATACCTGTCTAAACTGTGTGAAAATGAAATTGCACGGCGCTTTGAAACGCGAGTTTGCAACTGGACCAAAGAAGCCAAATTACCCCGGGGCAAAAGTTTTGCCACCTTAGGCTTTGATGAATTACCGGAAACCATTCAAAAGAAAGTGATTGGGCTGCGCGATAATACCCAGTGGGCGCTACAGGCAGATAATGTTTTATTGATTGGCCCTTCCGGTGTCGGTAAATCGCATATTGCTTCTGCTTTGGGGCTTCATCTTATCGAACAAGGCATCCGGGTAAAATGGTTGGCTGCCACCGCACTGGTGCAATTACTGCAGCAGGCCAAAAAAGAGCTGGATTTAATGGCTGTGATGAGTCGACTGGATAAATATCGTGTACTCATTATCGATGATATTGGTTATGTTAAAAAAACGGATTCAGAAACCCAGGTCCTGTTTGAGTTTATTGCTCATCGTTATGAAAGTGGCAGCTTGATCATCACATCAAACCAGCCATTCAGTCACTGGGATCAGATATTCCCGGATACATTAATGACCGTAGCCGCCATTGACCGCATTATCCATCATGCCACGATTCTTGAAATCGACGGCAACAGTTACAGGAGGAAACATCAGAAAAAATCATAAAAAACCTTAAACACTCAACCGGCCATCATAATTGTCGCCAAACCGGACAAAGTAATTGACGCGAGACAGACTGGGTTGACGGAAAGAAACTATGTGGTTTGCTCGGTCTAGTGGTTCCAAAAGAATGGAAACAGATCAATATTCTTGAAGAGTGGTCTCGGAAGGTTGTTAGTACAAATCTACCTTTCGCAACTTTGTATTCAGATTTATTGAACGCTATTCATCAATTGGACTCAGATGAACCTAATATCAGAAAGTTCGAAAAGTCATTTCATCAAAAACTAAGTGAACTGGCTAATTCAGAGGTCAATGATAAGTTTGAGCTTGAAAGAAGCATAAAAGAGCTTGATGAATTCAAGACAAGTTGGACTAAATTTAAGAAAAAAGGTCTTGGTCATTCTTTGCAATCCTTTCGAAATGCATTGGCTCTAGGTCAGTTAACGGAAGATGTTTCACCAAATGGTCTCACTTTAAGCACTGTACACACTATGAAAGGCTTAGAGAAAGATATCGTATTTATCATGACTATGTGTGAAGGCGTTTTCCCAGACTATCGAGCAAAGACAAAAAAAGAGATAGATGAAGAGCGCAACAATGCATTTGTGGCAGTAACACGCGCGAAACGTTGGTTGTATATCACCTATCCTCAACAACGTACTATGCCTTGGGGTGATCAAAAGTTTCAAATCGAGTCTAGATTTATTAAAGAAATTAACGGGTAATATTTTTTACTTCATAGGTATGGAGTCCTCGAACCAATTTCTATTTGAATATTTTCAATTGATGCTAGCGCATTCCGACGCTGAAACGTATCGTAATTACTTTTGGCAAGTTCGTTAAAAGCTGCCCTTAATAACGAATAAAGCTCCCTTTCGGTTTTTGCTGCCAATTCAAATCTTGTTATCAGTTTCATTTTTACCTCCTGATATTGGAGGTCGCACCATTGCGACCTTTCGTAAGGCCGCTTTGTGCGCGGGAAATCATGAACTGCACCCCTTTGGTTGTAATAAATGGAGAAGCGTACTTGGTACGCTTGCAGGTCTAGTGGGTTATCGCCGCTATAAATCAGGGTTTAGAAAGGTAGCTGGTAGCGTCTTCGTTAACTGGATAGCTACTGAAATTTATGAATTGAAAGTCGGTGTCAGAAAACTGCTGTTTTTTTATTAAAAAAGGTTTTGAGATAAGAATATTTATTTAAAGTTTTAGGGGCATTGCATCCCCTCAAAATCAAGAATAATGACGGTTTCCATCTGGCGCTGACGCTGGATAGACCCTCCGCAATTTTTCTGGATTTTTTCACCTCCGCCTAGTCGGCCTAGTCGCCAGAGGTTCATGCAACGCACCAAAAGCGGTGCTTGTATAAACCTCAACAGCGAATAAAAGGAAAAGACTATGTGTGAAGAAATCAGAATTTATATTGCAGACCTAGCAGCCTACAACAATGGTAAATTGCACGGTGTCTGGATTAACGCCACCGATGGCCTTGACGATATTCAAGAGCAAATTAATCAAATGCTAGATGAAAGTCCTGAACAGGATGCGGAAGAATACGCCATTCATGATTATGAAGGTTTTAACGGTTACAGCCTTGGAGAATATGAGGGCATCGAAACAGCGCACGAAATCGCCTGTTTTATCGAAGAATGCCCAGCAATAGGCGGTGAGTTGTTAAGTCATTTTGGTGGTTCTCTGGAAGATGCGAGGAAGGCAGCAGAAGAAAATTATTCTGGTTGTTATAAATCTTTGGCCGAATATGCGGAAGAGCTAACGGACAATACAGCCGAAGTTCCTGAAAACCTAGCTTACTATATCGATTATGAGCGTATGGGTCGTGATATGGAATTAGGTGGTGATATTTACACCATAGAAACCAGCTTCGAAGAAATCCATGTATTTTGGAGCCACTAACTAATTAATTGAGAAAGCCGCCGGATATACCGGCGGCAAATTTCTTTTTATTTGCTGGGGTGGTGTGAAATTTGCGCGCCGCCAAAACGTCCATGTTTTGGCGGCAGAGAGCTACTCATTCGCTGGCGCAAATTCGTAATATCAGTACCGTCTCTGTTTAGAAGCCATTTATCCTTTTAATTCTAGAGCGCGGATCAAAGTACGCTCATGGAAAGATTCTGCCAGTTCAGTCATGGAATAATAAAAATTTTCTTCTAGAAACTGGCGCGCTTGCGCGACTTGTTCTTCTTTTAATTTTCTGGGTCGCCCCAGTTTTTTGCCGCGCCGCCGTGCGGCTTCCAATCCAAGATACAGTGAATCAACTTAATTTGTCAAAATTGGGGGATAAAAGTGAAATATTACATCAATCTAGCCGATTTTTTAGTCTGGCAAGCATGTCCATACGTTCATGTAAAACGGCAATAATTCTAGGTGGCTTGTTGTCTGGATGAACATAAAAGATATAGTGATATTCACAACGACTTACTAGGATTTGGGGAAAACGTTTCGAAAAGGTGCGGAAATTGACGTTCTTGGCGGCAATTTTTCTGAACCCCGCATCTAGCAACTCGGCATAATGTAAAGACTGCTTTTCACCCCATTTTGTCAGAGTATATCGGGCAATCTCTTTTAGGTCTTCCTGCGCAGAAGGGGTTAATTCATATTGCCGCATTCCATTACCGCATTTCCTGATGAGTTTCTTCGAATATTTGCTGAACTGTTTTATGAGCGCCCGCCTCTTTGAGACGTGGCTCAAGGAATTCCTCTAACTGACGCAACGCTTCATCTTCTCCTTTATCTGGCAACACACGATCCAGAACATAATCTTTAATGCTTTGACCGCTCAGAGCAGATACCGCTTTCAGCCGTTGATGCTGTTCAGGGGTCATTTCAATAGATAAACGCACGGGTTATATCCTCCAAATAATATTCTCTATTATCATTCTAGCATTAAATGAACATTTGCACAAATGTTCATTTGTTGTTTATGCGACTATCGATAATATAATCGCCATTGATCATCACATACTCAATTCATTGTTATAGTCATTTTTTGGTGAAGAACGGTCAAGTTCTTGTCGTAGTGAAGCCATCTTTTCCTCTGGTAATTTGGAGAATAGCGCTTCCTTGAGCTTACTAATATCTTCTTGTTGATGGGTCTTTAGTTCATCCAGTCGGTTTTGTAATGCGCTACGCTCTTCGAGCTGGCGAAATATAAACGTGTCTTTTTCAACTTTATCGCGAAGGTATGATTGATAAGCTTCAATTTCATTCTGTTTTTTTGCTTGCGAATGTTTTCCAGTGAAACGATCCCATATTCCGCGAAACCCCTTTGAGAACCGTGCTTGGCGTTTTTTCTTTTCTTGTTCTTGGCGTTTACTCTGTTTTTCGGCGAGTATATTTCTGGTTTCTTGATGGCGTTTTATCATTTTGTCTTTTTGCGCCAAAATTGGAGAAAAGCACCGCCCGTGCTGCTGTTTAATTTCATTGGTAAATGTATGGATACGTTGCGCCAGTTTTTGATCTAAATTAGCCTTAACGCTACTAACTGACGGTAGATTTTCTGGTTCGCCCAATTGCGCTTTTAGAACCTTGGTTTTGACATCTAGCCACCGAGATAGGGAATAGACTTCGCCGCGCCAATCTACCGCCACAAATCCGCGACGCTCGCCCTTGGCAAGATAAAAACCATGTTGCTCTAATGCCCCAGAAAAGGCTTTCTTACTATCTGAAATCGCCCAACACTCTTTTAAGGTCTGTTTTAGGACTTTGGGGTCATCGTTAAGACGTTTTGCTTGTTGCCATTGCTCACGGGTAAAATTCAAGGGATTGCGCATCTGCCGATCAATATGGCCTTGCGGGAGTTTCCAGTTATGTTTCAGATATAGCTCTTTTGAAACCTCCATAAGCTTGTTTTTGAAATAGGGCAAGTTAATCGCTGTCATTGTTTTGGTATCAATTCGGCTAAAAACCGCGTGACAATGCCGCCGCCCGTTTTTTTCATGAAACACAATAATATGCGGTTGGTTTTCTAACCCCATTTTTTCTGCAATGCTGGTTATAGCTTCTTCAAATATTTGGGTTGAAACGATTTCATCTTTTGGCGGTGAAAGGCTGACTGAGAAAAGTGGTTGCTGGCATTTTGTTCCGAGACTAAGCGCGTGGGCTTCTTGCAGTGCTCCATGAATATTATCTGCCATGAAACCATTGATGGAATAGACTTCTACATGTTCATTATCATGTCCATTTAGAAGGTGTTTCGCGAGTTCTCTCGCATTGCCGCGCTGCGATGCTTTCAGGATCATGGATCAATCTTTCAACCCCAAAGCCTTTATCAGCATATTACGCATTTCATAAATATCAGCGCAGGCTTCCAATAAGGCTGTTTCTGTTTCAGGCGTTAGTTCAAGGCTCCCGATATTCAATGCTTTGGCTATTTGATTCATATTACTCGCAAGACGGCTGCGTCCGAGTTCACCTAAAAGCTGACTTAATATTTTATGGTCTTTAACAGGATGTTTACCGCGTGTACGCCGCTTAGGTAGACTTTCATCACCTTGGTGCCCTTGGGTGAAAATCCGCTGACGAATATATTCTCCGAGCGATAAACCTGCCGCATACTGCTCTAGGCGTTTGCGTTCTTCCAAGCTTAAGCGCAGAGAAAAGGGTGAAGCTGTGGATTTAGATGTGTGATTGAAATTATGCTTGATTTTGGTCATGTGCATCTCCATATGCAACAAACCATACGCATCCATGCCCTGTTTCTTGGGAAACAGAGCACAGCAAAAGTATGATAGGGGTAGAAAAGAAAATGCAGAGCTAAAAGCTCTGCATTTTGACAGTAGGTTATTGAATAGGAAGGTTAAGGTTCTATTGCATTATCTAAAAAAGAACCCTTGAGATTTACATTCCACTCTGATAGAACTTCGAATAATTGGTTCGATGTGTCTCCGTCATGGCGCACCATAAATAATTTCAAAGAAGTTTGTTAAAGTTCAAAAAACCCGCAAGAAAATAAGCTTGGCGGGTTTTTTATTGTCTGAAGAAATCCAATAACATCAAGAAAAATACTTGCTGAATAGTGTATTCTCTCAATGAGACGCTATTTGTCATGTCTATCATATAAAGACAATCCAAAAGAAGGTTGTTAATCAAATTTTTATTGTATAAACCGGCTATCGTCAGGCCTTCTATCGTCTAATACTTAAAGTGAAATCACTTTTCAAAACCATATACAAGGGAGTTTTAATTTATGTATATTTCTAACTTTTTGCGCAATAAAAAAAATATTTTTATCTTAGTTTCTTTTTTCTTTTGTTTTACCCATTTTCCAATAAATGCTGCGACACTTAAGGTGGAAAATGGCTTTGAATCATCCAGTTTGGATGGGTTTCGCTGTTCTGGGAATTGTCTGACGATAGCGACATCACCTACTAAAGAAGGAAGCTATTCAGGTGATTTTGTATTAACTCGAAATATGCCGACTAGTTACCGTACAGAGGTGGTTCTGACGGACCGTAAAGGACATTTTGACTTTGGTAAAGAATACTGGGTTGAATTCGACTACCAATATGAAGACTGGGTAAAAGACAAAAGCGCGGAAGCAGCACCTATGCAAATACATACTACGCCTAGTGACTGGGCCAATTGTACGGTAAGATCTCCAAGCGGCAGTACATCAGCAAGAGCCACAGCTCCAGTGATTATGGCCTCAAAGAATAACGAAGTAGAAATAGTTACTTTTGGAGGTAAAGTTCGTTGGAAAGGCCCCATAGAGATGCAACAATGGCTCAATATTAAGTTCCATTTTAAAGTCTCTACGGGTAGTGATGGCTTTATAGAAGCATGGAAAGACGGCGCTAAACTTTTTAGGGTTGATGGACCAAATTCTCCCCAATTAGATGATTGTGGAAAGCCTTTGAGAGCACCCTATTTTAAGATGGGTGTATATAAATGGGATTGGAAAGAAGGAAGGCCAACGACCGAATCCAGTCGTCGCCAACTCTTTATTGATAATCTTAAAATAGCGGAAGGTTCAGATCCAAGTTCTTCCTCAACACCCCCGCCTTCGACGAATATACCAACGCCTCAAACTAATACAGTGCCAGATTCTGTAAATGATACAGAGGCAGGTTTGGTAACTCATTGGTCCATGGAAACAGCAACAGGTGCAAACATACCAGATAGTTCAAATAATGGTCGTACGGGTACATTAGTAAATGGTGCCCAGTTGATATCTGGAGAGGGAATTAAGTTCGATGGTTTTGATGACCATTTAGATGTTGGTAAGATCGACTTTGCTGGTAATGAGATATCAGTGTCAGCGGGGTTTTTAGCAGATGACCTGTCTAATTGTTCTTACCGGGACTGCAGAATTATCTCCAAAGCCAAAGGCACTGCTGAACAGGATCATAATATGATGGTAAGCACAGTCAAAGTTGGGACGACAACTCGATTACGTTTTCGTCTTAAAACTAATGGGGTGACCTCTACTCTGGTTGCTGATTCAGGAGATTTATATGAAAATGAATGGGTTCATGTAGCAGCAGTCTACGATGGCCAGACCATGCGGCTTTACAAAGATGGTGTTGAGGTGGGCCGTTTAGCTAAGCAAGGAAGTATCACAGCTGACAGTGATAGCTCGGTGTGGATTGGCGACAACCCACAGAACGCAGGATCACGGCCTTGGAAAGGTCATATTGATGATGTTCGTGTATATAACTTGGCATTGTCCGCATCTGAGATAAGTAATCTTTCAAACTCTGTGTTAACACCGATAGAAACAGTACCCCAACCTATTCCTGCGACTGAATCTGAGGTTCAAACACAACCAGAGACTCAAACTCAATCGGAGCTCCCCCTATCATCAGGAGAGCCTCTCATTTTCGAAGATGGTTTTGAAAATGGGGATGCCGCCTGGAGGAGAGTGCCTGCTGTAGCCAGCCTGACGAATGTGAGTAGAGAAGGACAAAAGGCCATGCATTTCTTTTCGAATCCTAACGGCAAACGCAGCGAGTTCGTTATTAACGGCGGATTGGGTTCCTTTGCGTGGGGGAATGAATACTGGGTCGGGTTTTCTTTAAATATGCCTGAGCAACCTCGAGGTTACCGTATTATCAGTCAGCATCATTCTGTACCTCATGTTAATCCGGCTACAGGAAAAGCTGACTGGAGTTGTACTGCGGGTCCCAATTCATTTACCATCAGAGCTGAAGACGGCAACTTTGATATTCGAACAAGTACTATTAAAGTCAATGTTGACAAGACTCCGCCGAAAGGAGCGGCCACTTGGGGAACTGCAAGCGTAAAAAAGCCATTCCAACTGAATACTTGGCATGATTTCGTACTTCATTTTCGTTACGTGCCCGACAATACCGGATTTATGGAAGTCTGGTTAGATGGTGAGAAAATTGTCAACACTCATAACAATCCAACGGTTTATAACAATGACTTGTGTGGAAAGCCCAGATCCCGCCAACAATATCAGAAAATTGGTTTTTATCATGGAACAATAGAACCAGTTGGTCAGGTTATTTATGATGCTTTCCGTATCGGTGGTGCAAACTCCAGTTACACGGAAGTTGCGCCCAGGTAGAGGCGATTGGATCGGTATAGGGAATGCCTATTGCTTACTCTAGCAAGGTTGTGACAAGACATATAGAATTACTCGGCAAGGATGGTCGTTCAGCCGTCGCATGGGATTTTGGTTTTTGACTTTTCGTGACAAACCATCGTTCCGTCGTGCCGAGTATTACTGAATGTGTCTTCAAGTATGCGGTGACAATAGGGTTAAAAATATTAGGCTGTTTTATTCAAAACAGCGAAAACTCGGTCAAGTTCTTGTTCCGAATGATAAAAATGAGGCGAAAGCCTTATTCCGCCCCCACGCAGGGCGCAAATGATATCGTGTTGTAGTAGCTTCTTGAAAAGACTTTCATTGCTTTGTGATTTTGATTGGAAAACAACAATGTCTGAAAGATGGTTTTTACTTTGACGTGACAGAAGTTGTAAGTCATTGTTATGCAGTATGTTTTCTTCGATCTGTTCTACGTGATTTAATATTGATCGCTCAACCTCTGCAATTCCTATCTCTAGCAGTAGCGATAAACTTGCTGACAAAGCGTGAATCCCAAGCATGTTGGGGCTGCCGCATTCGAATCGTTTGGCTGATGGGTTGATTTTCCAGGGTCTATTGTCATAATTTGCGGAATCCAAGATCATATGCCAGCCGAATTGAGTCAGGCTGAGTTGCTCTCGTGCTGCGGGTTTTGTATAAAAAACACCTAATCCTTCAGGGCCGAGCATCCATTTATGTCCATCGGCCATAACGAAATCGGCGTTATAGCGTTGTACATCGAATTCAATCGCACCCAATGTTTGAATAGCGTCAATGCAAAACAATATGTTGTTTTGCTGGCAGAACTCACCAATTCTCTCAAGATTAATACTTTGTCCACTGGCAAATTGTACCGAGCTGATCGTTATCAAGCGGGTTTGATGATCGACTAAGTCGAAAAGTGCTTGTTCTGGATCCTCAGCATCACAAATAGCTGCTTGGCGAAAAGTTACACCTTTATTGCCAAGTGATTGCCAGGGTATTCGGTTGGAAGGAAATTCGTGATTGCTGGAAACAATGTTGTCGCCTTGCTGCCAATTGATGCCATAAGCCACGAAAGATAAAGCTTCAGAAGTATTCTTAACGAGTGCAATATCATCAGGTGAGGGCGCGTTTATTAAGGTTTGTAATTGACTGCGCAACTTATTTTCTTTCTTAAGCCAACTTGGATAATGTTTTGCGCCATAAATGGTATTTTCTTCAGCAAATTGTTTGACTGCTTCTGTCGTTCTTTTAGGCCAGGGACCAACTGCCGCATGATTTAGGTAGACAAGCTTCGCATCTTGTGGAAATTCGTTATGGCGCTGAAGTAGGGTCATTGGAAAAATTTATTAGTAATCGCTTTCTTATGTTTCAAGCCAAGCAGTGTATCGAACAATCCGGCTTAAGTTTGAGCTAGATTTGTTTATTGTCATTGAATGTATCCCGGCCATTTCACGCATAAGTTTTTGCTAAAAAGAGAGTTGGATGTGGCAACTTATAAGGGATGATCTTCTTCAAAGGTTGCTTGACAGGTAATGCAGCGCAGTGCTGCAGGATATGCTTCAAACCAATAGACATTGTCTTTCAACTCTCATGGTAGCATTCCTGATGAGTTGCACCCATTAAAAATGGAAGGTAATCTTGTTTGGTAAAGTTATGATTTATCGGATAGTTTTTTCACAATACTATGGTAGGCCGTCTGTAATTCTTCACCGATGTTTTTTGCTGATTTCAGTAGTTCTTCGGTCGTTTCTTTCGTATCATCACCAATTTCTTCAAGTTTGCTCTGGAAATGTTGCCAAGTTTCTTCATGGTTCTCCCATTCTTCACGAGCTTCCATGCTTGCCAGGTGAAGCTGTAATTTAATCTCATCTCTTTGTTGTTGTAGGGTCTCGGTAATATTTGTAAATTCCTCTTGTAAGTCCATTGTTCACCTCATAGTTAAATATCATTTAATGCGTAATATTTGACAAAAGACATGTGAAAAAATTCACATTTTCAAAAAGTTTGGCGATAGCACAAATACAAAATTTAACACCAAGTCAGAAAAATTTATGTCAACTTTTGTTTTGCATGTCTTGAATTATAAATGTGACATCGTAACCAGTAAATTTTCGAATGTTGATTACCCCAGTGTCCATTATGAGATATTGGCCTTTAATACCCATTAGCTGGCCGGAAACTGAAGGCGTTTTATCCAGGTTGTGAGATTTCACTTTTTCGGGATACTGTTCAACTGGATAATTTAGTTCGACGACATCCTGTTCAATGGGTTGCAAGCAGTCTATGCCGAATTGATTTCTAATTTGTTGCAATTGATCCGATGTTTGTTGCAGCAAAGTTTCCTTGGCCGCTATCATATCAAGCTGCTCAGTTTGATTTTTTAGCATTTTTTGCCAGCTTGTTTTATCACTGACGAAGTTTGCTATAGCAACCTCGACCAGACCAGAGACATAACGGGACGGTACTTGCAGGATGGGTAAAGCCTGAATAGCGCCTTGATCAATCCAGCGGGTAGGTACTTGTGTCTTTCGTGTGATACCTACCTTGAGTCCCGAAGAATTGGCAAGATAAACAATATGAGGTTGCATGCAGTGGTTTTCAGCCCAGTCGGGTTCACGGCAAGTACCCAGATGGAAATGGCAGCGTTCTGGTTGCAATATACACATATCACAACTTGCCAGCTTTTTAAAACACGGAAAGCAATGTCCCTGATTAAAGCTCTTGCTGGTCTTGCGTCCGCAGTTAATGCAAAAAATTTCGCCCGTAAACAAAATTTCGATCTGATAGCCTATACTTAAATTGAGTGGCAACAAATTATCAGATAAGGGGAGCTGATATTTGATCGGACTAGCCAATTCGGTGTGCATTTTGCTAAGCCTGCCACGCATTAAACTCTCCAACGAATTATTCAATCCATAACAATAGCAATTTTTACGTTTAGATACGAGGAAACTAAACTATGACTTTATTAAAAGTCGGTCCAGGCAGCAATGCACCTCATGAAGTCAATGTTGTCATCGAGATTCCTGCCTATAGTGATCCAGTTAAATACGAAACTGATAAAGAAACCGGTACGCTATTTGTAGATCGGTTTATGGGCACCGCCATGCAATACCCCACTAATTATGGATATGTCCCTCAATCTCTATCAGAGGACGGAGATCCAGTGGATGTCTTGGTTTTATCTCCTTCTCCTTTGTTATATGGCTGCGTTATTCGTTGTCGACCGATTGGACTTTTGCGAATGTCTGATGAATCGGGCCACGATGCTAAAATATTGGCAGTACCAGTCAAGAAAGTCACTCCTTATTACGAGAAAATTTTTTCATATCAGGATTTGCCAGAAATGGAACTAACACGAATTGCCCATTTCTTTCAACATTACAAAGATTTAGAGCAAGGGAAATGGGTAGAAATTGATGGTTGGTTTGATAAGTCAGAAGCTGAGCAAGAGATCTTAAAAAGTCTTGGACGTTTTGATGAAGAAAAAGCTGAGCGAAGTACCGAACAAAACCGACGATTAGTGGATTTATCTCCAGCCTGAAACTGATGCTATTGATGTGCCAACACTTTTCCGGACAACTGAAAAATGGCATTGCTAATTTAGTATAGTTTTATGTTAGAATTAAATTTTTGATATCTTTCTAAAGAGAGCGAGAAATTTAATGGAATGCCCTAAATGCAAATCTAATAAAAACATCAAAGATGGTATCGTAAAACAAAAGCAGCGTTACAAATGTAAAGAATGTAATTTTCGATATACTGTTGCTAGTGGCTCGGGAGCCAAACCATTCTATTTAAGAAAGATGGCTCTTCAATTATATCTTGAAGGATTAGGGTTTCGTTCAATTGGTCGGGTTTTGAACGTAAGCAATGTCACGGTACTAAATTGGATTAGATCCTTTGGTGAGAGCAAGTTGCCGAATTGAAAAGTCCTGAACAAGTGATTTATGCTGAGATGGATGAAATGCATACCTATGTGGGTCAAAAAAAAGCTATAAATGGATATGGATTGCTGTTGATAGATATGGGAAAAAATTCATCAATTTCATTGTTGGCGACCGAAGCGTACAGACAGGACAAAAACTCTGGGAAGGAATTGAAGATCAATTAAATGGAACAATAGCAACCGATTATTGGCAGCCCTATGAACATTTTATTCCTAGCGAAAAACACGTTCAATCCAAAGCTGAAACATACACAGTTGAAGGCTACAATAGTATCTTTAGACATTTTCTTGCACGAATGAGAAGAAAGACAAAATGTTACACAAAAAGTGTTCGAATGCTTGAGCTGTCTATATTACTCTTAATGCATAAAAGAAATGGAACGTTAACTATACTAAATTAGCAATGCCTGAAAAATTACCCCGATTAATTCTACTTTGTCACATTACATCATTCATTTTTTTCCTCGATCGTCATTCCGGCAGGGATTGCCGGAATCCAGACTTCATGGATGAATTTCAGCGTGCCATCCGTGGCGCTGGATACCCGTTCCCGACGAGTATGACGGCCTTATTGTTATTCTGACAAAGTAGAATTAATTCTAGCAGAGATAGTTCATAGCCTCGGTGTCCTATTAATAGCACTATATTATTGCTATAGTGCCTTAGTATATTAATATAGAGACCACAATGGCAACAGTAACTACACAACCTAGCGTCAAGGTCATTGGCGCAAATGGACAAATCTCACTGGGCAAGCATTATGCAGGTCGTCAAGTGCTAGTGGAGGAACAAGAGCCGGGTGTCTGGTTAATACGAACTGCAAGTATTATTCCAGATAACGAAAAGTGGCTACACCATCCTAAAGCAGCTACGGATTTGCAAAATGCCTTATCTTGGGCTCAGGCCAATAAACCTGCTGATAGTAATTTGGACACTATGCTGGAGCAGCTAAGTGACAAAGAAGGACCAAAATAGACTGGTAAGGCTTGATCTTAACAACGCCATCTTTCAAGAAAACCTTCTGACACTGCAAAAGCCAGAAAGACATTCTGCCCTGGAAACTCTCAATAAGCTTCGACAGATGACTTGGAATCAAGTTTATCGAGACAGTGGCCTAAAATGGGAAAAAATCTTTAGTGTAAAACTACCGGCAGGAATTGATGCCATTTACTCGTTGCGGAGCACCCAAGCCCGAAGAGCTACCGCCTATCGTGATGGTGATTTTATACGTCTTCTAACCATTGCGCCTGACCACGATAACACCTATGGTAAGAAGTAGTGTGGCGTTGAGGGGTTTAGAGGAGTTCTAAAAACTGTAAAGTTAGAATTTTTCTTACAAACCTAATTTCTCAATAGTAGCCTTTCACCAGTAACATTGTTAAGTCAAAATTGAAATGCAAATTTACCCTTTACAGGCACTCGCAAAGGGTAAAATGATGGTTACTACGAAATTAATTTGTTCTATTTCCTCTTTATCTAACGACATATCACTTGACCAAAAAAAAGAGTGAAAGGACGCAGAACGACGTTTTTTTGGTCAAGTGACACATTGGTTAGTAATAAAAATAACTTGATGCAATTTTTAGGTTTTACTTTTTTCTATGGCTCTAACTGACTCTCGTATATCACCAATAATTAAAAATGCACCAAATATAACCACAATAATGATAAATCCAGCTATTAAACCACCAAATAAACCTAAAAACCCGTTAGCATTCCATTCTCCATATACACATATAATCAACGTTAGCCACATTGATATTTCTAGTAATAATTGATAAAATGAAACCACTAATTTTGATACCATTTGTATACCCCCCAGTTAAAATATCTTTCAAATAAAAAATGAGCTTCGAAAAAAATATATGAAACTCAGTGAGAATTTATTTCAGGCTTTCTAATAGTACACCTCTTACCTTAGTATTCGACGACAATGAAATTGTCCGTTCATAATTCCACAGTTGTACGTTTGGAATGCCCGTAATATTCGCAAGATAATCGTCATTTGGTGATCCCTCCCAGCCGTAGGGATCCACAAAAGTATAACCGTATGGAGAGTCTGGTCTTACTTTTCCCAATCATTAGAAATGTTATCGTAAAACGTAGGGCAGAAAGTGAAACGTATTCTGCCATAACATCAACAACAATAAATACATAACTTTTATCATGTCGGAAAACGCTATCTGTATCCCAATCTACGGTTCATCTGCCTTACCGGTTCAACGTTACCAGAGCGGGTGTCTCGTGGGCAAAACAGGTTGCCCACCCTACCTAACTAAAATATTGGCAGTACCAGTCAAGTAAGTCACTCCTTATTACGAGAAAATTTTTTCATATCAGGATTTGCCAGAAATGGAGCTAACTCGAATTGCCCATTTCTTTCAACATTACAAAGATTTAGAGCACGGGAAATGGGTAGAAATTGATGGTTGGTTCGATAAGTCAGAAGCTGAACATGAGGTTTTGAAGAGCCTTAGATGTTATGACGAAGAGAAAGCCGAACGAGGCGTTAAGCAAAGTCGTCGTTTGGAAGATCTTTCGCCAGCTTAACAATCAGCAACCACAGCTTAGACATATAATCTTTTTCTGCAATCAATAATTATACTTCGCCAGATTAACAAAAAGGCCGTCATCCTCCAGGGAACAGGTCTTCAACGTCACGGGTGCCAAGCTGAAATTCATCTATGAAGCCTGGATTCCGGCAATCCCGGAATGCCGGTCATGGAACAATCAAATATTTGATTTGACGAAAAAGAATTAATTGATGTGCACCTGACACTTTCTCTCCTATTTCTTAAAGAACGTTAGTGGATGTGAAAAGTCCACTGGGGTTTTTATGGAATCGCCTCAAACCCCTATTCCGGCTGTACCTTCTGCCAGTCTTGATAATTGTCATGAACGGAATTCGGGTCGTAGAAGGCATCATTGCTCTGGATATTTTCACCATCAGCGTTCATCCAAGTCTGATTTGCACCTGAGTCTATTTGATATTGTTGTCCATCATGCGGATTGGTTACAGTCTCCTCCTCGTTGATGGAGTTGATGAACTGGCGATGATTTTTACCACGTTGATTTGATTCTTCACGCAAACCTTTCATGTAGTTGTCAAATCCAGCGGTCTGTCGCTGGCGATTAGATTGGTACGCATTCCAGTTTGATTGCTTTTGTTGCTGACGATTTTGAAATGCCTGGCGACCTTGAGGGGTAGATGCCTCCCATTGTCTTTGAGCCACCCATTGTTGCAGGGCAGGTGCGATCTGCTGATAGGGACGATAATCTTGCTGGTTTGTACGGTAGCAATACTCCCAATATTTGGCTTGATAAGCCTGAGCATTCGCCGGGTTCCGCAACTGACCAGGATTCTTCGATAAACCGTCCAGATACTTGAAGAATTGCTGGTGGTACTGAGCCTCGTACTGGGACAATTGGTAACCTTGGGCATTATTTCCCATCTGGTAAATACTTAACATACTCTGGGTTGTGGCGTTTTTCGTCCGAACCAGGTCAGCCGCATTTCTTAGTACTTGCAAGATTTCTTGATCACTCTGGGCCAGAACTTGTGAAGTCAAAAAAAGTGACAGGGCGAAAATAAGGGTTCTTTTCATATTCATAGGAATTCCTCGATTCATTGAAGGGGTTAAGGAACTAAGTACCGAATGTTATATACTCCTGACGCATCGAAAACCATGTACAGGAATTTTATACCCGTAATTTGGAATATGCAAAGCCTATCTAGCTTAGGCACTTATCTTTTGATATTTACAGCTGTTTCTTAATATTCGGGAAAATACCATGTAGCATCAGGGTTTTCTTGATTGTCTACATCATTTGATAAATAAGACGCATTCCCTTTTAACTAACATATGGGTGGTGGGCACTTGATTTGAAATACTTGAATTAAGGATGTTTTGGGGAAATAAAGATTTCCATCAACGACTTCTGTATAGGAACTTCGGCGATGGTTTGGTTATTCAAATAGCTTTTATAACATTTCCTTAGTTCTACTTTGTGCAGCTTAGATGATTCATTATTTCAAGATTGTTATTCCTGCAGAGATTGTCGGAAGTTGACAAAGTAGAGCCAAGCTAATTGTTTGCAGGTTTTTTAATGCCAAATGGTCGCGCTAACGGTTCACCGATAAAAATACCTTGGCCTGGCCAGGCCACGCTTTTCCAATACGCTTCGATCAGTGAATTCCCTCTTAGATAAAAATACAGGATTACTTCAGGGTTAGGAAATTTGGCCGTTAAATTACACGGTTCTACGACTGTACCATAACTGGCGGTGGCGCCAGCTTTTAGCCATTCAATACTACTCATTTGATGTTTACCATCCAGTTGACCGCCACTCGATGTTAAGTGATCTGCAATAGATCCTGGCAGAAAACGGTTGCTTTTGATATGAGGTACATTGGCCAAACCAGTGAAATAGAACATCACATCCTGTTTATTTTGTAGGCTGTTTTGTTCCAAGAATTGAAGATTCCATATGTTTTTGAAGCGGTTAACAGTGGTAAGAAAACGACCTGCTCGAGTGCTTCTTGCTCGGTCTGTAGTTTTCAATAAATAGCCAGATCCTTGTGGATAGGTGTAATCCGCTGTAATGCCTCTGTCGATCAGTTTTTTTACTTGGTCAAAATTTTCACCCGCTAAAGCCATGGTTGGGCGCCACTGTAGATCATCGTAGGGCTTTTGGCTGAAAGAATTGTAATAGGGATTTTCTTTGGTTGATTTGCAGCCTATCGCACAAAAGGATTTATCGAACCCTGCGGCAAATGCAGTCGTTATGGACATACAATCAACTCGGTATGGCAACATCCAAGTTAACACAAAGGCTTGCACATGCTTTGGGGTTTCCTCATCGACATGACTTTTCAATCTTTTGAAGTCTTTTTCAGATATTTGCGCCAAGCCTGGTTTAAATCGTACTTCGATAATTTGAGAACTTGGAATACCTCTACGCTGACTGTAATAATGACCGATTTTTTGGCTCAATTCATCTTCTACATTCACGATGATCGCAATATCTCTTGCGGTTAATCCTGGTAGAGGAATATATAACTCGGAATAGTTAGCAGCGAGGCTTGAGCGCGATACCAGTGTAGAAAAAATAATCGCACCTAGCAAACACCTTACAAAGGTCATTGTGAAGCGCTTCTTTCTGAAAAATATTAGACTGGAAAATGATGATGGTTGACCGAATCGATAGGAAAACCTATTAGTCATGAGTTGATGATGAGTCATTACCTCATTCTAACTTGATTCAAAATGTTGGTACTCTGAGAGATTTATCACGAATATGGAATTATGTCGGTGAAATAGTCACAGAACTGTCATTTTCTGTCCATACTTTTAAGGATAAAAATAACTGAGGAAAATAACAATGGCAAATACTAAAAAATTTCTAGCGTTGTGCTTTTTTCGGAGCAACCCGCAAGATATCACTGTAAATTATCAATTATTCCAACTTGTGTTGATGCGTTATGCTTTGGTGTCCATTTTGGTACAGGGTACCTTGATCGGTTATGGCAGAGCAATGATCCACACTGGTGTAGAAGCAGTCCTGACTATCCTATTTATTGGAATCGTCATGATGATTGCGCGAAAAACGCAATGGTTTTTACAAACCATCACAGCTATTATGGCGAGTGAAAGCATGATTGCCCTGCTTTGTTTACCGTTGGCATTCTGGCTAAGCACAGCTGAAAAAGGGATTAACCTGATTCCATTTTATTCCATTGTATTTCTGGTTCTTTGGGCTTTAAGCGTGGTGGGTTATATTTTGAAAAAGGTATTATTGAAAGATGTTCAGTGGGGTTTTAGCCTGACTTGTCTGTACTTTTTCGGTAGTTTCGTTTCAACGGCCTTTGTAATGCATTGAACAGACTACAAATCCAGATTTAATACGTTTACTTGACGTAACCATCGGTATTCTTATGCACCCAACGGGAAGATTGATCGGCCAGTTGTTCTTTCTTCCAAAAAGGTGCTTTAGACTTCAGGTTCTCCATCAAGAAACGGCAGGCGTCAAAAGCATCGCCTCGATGAGTTGACCATACCGCCACTAGTACGATAGGCTCTCCAGGTTTGATCGTACCCACTCGATGAACGATCAATGCATCGATACACTGCCACTTTTTAAAAGCATCCAGGATTGATTTTTCTAGTTGTTTCTCAGTCATGCCAGGATAATATTCGAGTGACATGCTGGTGACGTCATTGTCTTCATTAAAATCCCGCATCGTTCCAACAAAACTGGCTGTAGCGCCATAATGCGCCTGCTTATCGGCCAATTTTTCGTTCTGAAAATGTTGTATCTCGTTCCAAGGATGCAATGAATGCTCTCGTATAATGACCATTGTTAACCTCCGGTGACGGGTGGGAAAAAAGCCACTTCATCGCCATCCTGAATTAAGTCACTAAGTTGGGCGTAATCCATATTGATAGCGACCAGAATGTTTTCCGGTAGTGGGACATCTGGATTGATCTGCGACCATAAATTCACTACAGTAACAGGCTGAGTAAAAGCTACCTCTAAATCAGAATGATTTGTTAATTCCTTCAAACTGGCAAAATATTGAACCTTTATTGACATAGGATAAACCTGCGGGTAAACATTAACTAACTGCTGAAATTTTTCTCTATTTTAAATCAAATGACCAAACTAACCCATTTTAATCAATCCGGCGCAGCTCACATGGTTGATATCGGCGCTAAATCGTCAACCGAAAGAATGGCTGTTGCGGAAGGTTTTATCAGTATGCTTCCAACCACATTAGAGTTGATTGTCAAAGGCAGTCATAAAAAAGGTGACGTGCTTGGTATTGCAAGAATTGCCGGAATCATGGCCAGCAAGAAAACAGCGGACTTGATACCGTTATGCCACCCTATCCAAATAACGCATGTCGACATATCACTTACCCCAGAGCTCGGTCTTCAAAGAATACAATGCTTGACTACCGTTAAGACCAAAGGCTCCACTGGTGTAGAAATGGAGGCTTTAAATGCCACGCAAGTGGTGCTATTAACGATCTACGATATGTGTAAAGCTGTTGATCGGGGAATGGTGATCGAAACAGTCCAGCTCAAGAAAAAATCAGGCGGAAAGTCGGGTGATTGGCAACGTTCTAAGCAATAACGGAGTAGTTGTTCTGCTCATTGAATTTTATAATCCCAGGTAGGCTCCCAGATTATTCCGTGTACTGATGGTTATGCCCACCGTATAATCCGGTGCGTCGTCGGTAAGCCCCATGCCTGCATTAAGATTTACAAAGGTATTTCGAGTAATTCTTGAAGTAGCTCCAATGGAGAGAATGCTAATGGTTTGACTAGATCCGTGCGGATGTGTTGGCTTTATGACTGGATCTTGTGGTTGTCCATTTTCATCGTTGTCAAGATGAATAATTCGATCTTCAAATGCAGCTTTACTCCTGCTGATAAATGATTGACTTAATGCAAAGGAAAGCGATGTTGATGAACTGGCTGCGAGCTGAGCACCTACTGTGAAACCCAAGGTGTTGCCGGGTTTAAATCCGTCGTTTTCTTCAAATGATGAACCATAGTTAGCGCCAAGAAAAAACGCCAGTGGGTCTTGTCGTATCAAAGCCGTTAACGAGCCGCTTAGTTGGTGAATGCCCCCGTTTAGTGAGACATCCCCGTCTCTTTCAACACCGCTATCACTATCCCATCTGATCAGAGCGATAAGATCCGGTATCCAACCACTCTGGTGAAGCAATGTTTTAGCAATGCCGACACTTAAATCACCCAAACCAGATCCACTTTTTTTTTCTTCAAAATTTCCTTCAACACTATCAGATTGATTTTTAAATTGATAGGGAAGGCTCATCTCTAGTTGTGATTCGAACGGAAGTCCTAACCTAAAAGATAATGAAGGTTGAAAAATATCTTGATTAATTTTCACCAGTCTTATGTCGTCACTCTTTGTTGCAACTTCTTGCCTTTCAAAGCGAGAATAGGTGAAATTTACATCGGTATCTATGTAGCCTGCGGGCAATAATAGTGCGCCTGATATCGCTAATGTTCGTTCCAATGCGCGCTGGGCAGCTTGTTCATCGATCTCAAATTGGCCGGGCGCAGGTTTTTTGGATGTATCTTTGGGCGCTGCAGATGTTTTTGTTTTTGTTGTAGAGGTTGTTTTCGGTTTTTTTTTGGTAGAAGCTTGGGACTGTGGCGGTTGATCTTGCTTTATTATTTCTTTATTTTCAAGCGCTTCAACTCGTTTTAGTAAGTCCTTAATCAATACGTCTCGTTGTTTAATCTGGAGCTGCAATTCCTTCTGACGGGTCGTGGGCGTTGTTGAGTCAGCCGCTTGTGTTAAAAAGGGAAGTATCGCGGCTAATATACAGCTGAGCCGAACAATCATGTTTATTATCTTAATGCGTTGTTTATTATAGGTTATATTCATTGATTTACTCAATTAGCGCTATCGTAAAAATACAAAGTCCTCGGGGACAGGTGCCATTTGGTTAGGTTGGTTATTATTACTGGGATCAACAACAACAAAACCGACCTTACCAAATTTAGGGTAATCAATCCAGGCGTCTGTGAACGCCTTGGTCAACATCGTGCGGTTACCCCAAGCAGGATCCGCTAATAACACTCTATTACCAAGATAGCCACGAAAAATAACAAAATGGTTATAACCTTTCACTTTGATAGGGACCATTATCGGCGCATATTTAATGAGATTAGCAAAAGTCAATTTGCCAAACCCTATTCCTTCAAAGCCTAACCCATCAACATAACGTTTTAAATCGAGCAAAGAAAAGCCTTGCTTGATATTAATGAGTTCAGGGTGCTCAATATATTCTTTACGTTTAATCAGAGCTTGCGCGACCTCTTTTTCGGAAACCGGTTTATTGAGTTGATAGGTTAGCAGTGTTGATAATGCAGCAGCGCCACAACTTAAGTCCCACTTTTGTACTATCACTCTATTACGTCTTATTTCAAGGAGTGATTTGACCGGTTCTCGAGCATGCGTTGCAGGGAAATAAAAAACAAAGATTAGGGCAGCAATCAAAAGAAAAGAGTGCGTTGCAAGGATATGGGATAACTTTGCGCTATATTTAAAGTCAGTCATCAAATAAACACCTTTTTAAATTTCCCTAGAAAGCATTATAAAGAAAAAGTTAAGTTTAGATTTTTTCCTATGGATATAAATTTAAAAACCCTGCACTCGTTTTAAGTGCAGGGTTCGGGTAAATAGCACTGCATTTACCTGGCATTATTTGCAGACATGGCATCGATACCAGCCTGTGTCTGTAATAATGCTAGTAGTGCCAACTGTCATCTGTCAAAGAAACGCTCTTAGAGCCAGCTTGTGACGTAAACGGATCTGTATAAGATGCAGTCCAAGTTTGTGCATCAGTATTCCTACCGAAAGCATCTGCTGTTGCGTTACCCACTGCAGAATTGCCTCTGACATTGGTGTGCACATTAAATCTAGCATCTTTTCTATCACGAATATGTTGGTCTAGCCAAATATTTTGACTGAAGTGACCAGAAACACCTGCAGAAACGGTGTCCATTTGCGCAGCAGTCAATTGCATTGGCTCTTGAGCGTTCGCTACTGACATGCCGGTTGCTAATAACAGACCTGAGATGATGCTAACTAGTTTTGTGTTCATATTAATTCTCCAAAATTGAAAAATGAAACTTCGGTTTTGACGAACTCTGTTTAGAGCTGGTCCGATAATGCTATTCAGCTTGTTGCTGAATTTATCGTTTCGTCGGAACATATATTGTGTTTTTTTTTTAGGTTTCACAATTCCCAATTGGTTGAATATACTTAAGAAGTAGACGGTATTATCCTAAAGTAGTAGAGCTGCTCAAAAGAGGTGACAGATATAAAAAAAGGCTGTTTTAACGGAGATTACAAACAATAAACCAGAACCTTGATTCCCTGGTAATGGCATAAAGAGGCAGGGAATAATTCTACTTTGTCAGATTACATAATTCATTTTTTCAAAGATCGTCATTCCGGCAGGGATGGCCGGAATCCAGACTTCATGAATGAATTTCAGCTTGCCATCCGTGGCGCTGGATACCCGTTCCCGACGAGTATGACGGCCTTATTGTTAATCTGACAAAGTAGAATTAATGACTAAACCGTTATATATCTGACTTTTGACTTTGCAGACAGTAAGTGCTTTTGAGCTATTGAACGGTGTCCGTGATCAGAAGATTGGTTCAATTCAATTCAATTCGATGAGTTGAATTAGGTCAAACGAGTTTTTTCTGTTAGTCAGGACGAGTGATAGATACGATAGAAGTAGCTGAAGTTGAGTATTTTACATAAGGCGAAGAGGTGGCCTGAGCGTTTTGGTTTATTCTGACATAGTTCCCATTGGCAGCTGCAAAGGTATTAGCATTGACTACAGAAGGGGCGCCACAACAGGCAGCCGCGCTGGCAACACCGAAACCCACTTCCAGGGTCCAGCCATCTTTTGAATAGCGAATTGCTTGCGTGCCAGTATAAGTTTGGGTGATCGCTGGTTGACCTAAGGAGAATGCATTGGCAGTTGCAATGACGTTCAATGCTCCTGCTGTAACAGTGTCCATCTGAGCGTTGCTCAATATCATGGGTTCGGCTTGTGTAACATTGAGTGCAAACAAAGATGCTACTAAAACTATCGACAATGAGTTTTTAGCTTGCATAAGATTCTCCTAATTAACCAACGACTATGTGACCTATTTAGTCTATTCGAATTAATGCAATAATTTTATTGAATAATACCTATTATTTCGACCAGTTGATGTTTGCTCTAGTTCATTTAGCAGGCGTTAATTGAGTTAAAATCAAGCCTCAAATAACAGAGGGGTTAGTGCAAAATTTAGTGCTATTTCTGATAGTACCTCTGATGAATAAGCTGTCTGAGACACAATTTTTGTTAGCCGTTTTTAAGACATCAATTTAAAAATATTCTTGATCATGGATTGACACAGAATCGCTTCATCAGTACCTTACAAGTCTTTACTCCTATTAAGTGATACTTAGCAGAACCAGAATTGAATGGAAGAATTTCATCGTATTAATCGTTTACCCCCTTATGTGTTTAATATTGTCAATGATTTAAAGGCTAAAGCACGCTCCAGGGGAGAAGACATTATCGATTTGGGAATGGGGAATCCCGATCAACCGACGCCCCAACACATCGTCAATAAGTTGATTGATGCGACTCAGAGAGAAGATACTCATCGCTATTCGATATCACAAGGTATTCCACGCCTAAGAAAAGCGATTTGCCACTGGTATAAACGCCGTTTTGATGTCGACCTTGATCCAGATAGTCAATCGATTGTCACCATTGGCTCCAAAGAAGGTTTGGCGCATTTGTTTCTGGCCACGCTAGGACCAGGCGATGTGGTGTTGGTGCCTAACCCAGCATATCCTGTTCATCCTTATGGCGTGGTGATCGCCGGCGCAGATCTAAGGCATGTCCCTTTAAAACCAGGGATCGATTTTTTTGAGGAATTACGTAAAGCGATTATCGATTCCTGGCCTAGACCCAAAATGCTGGTTTTAAACTTTCCAGGTAATCCTACAACTCAATGCATTGAGTTGGAATTTTTCGAAAAAGTTATCGAAATCGCCAAAGAATATAAAATTTGGGTGGTCAATGATATCGCTTATGCAGACATCGTATTTGATGGGTATCGAGCGCCTTCAATTTTGCAAGTTAAAGGCGCCTGTGATATTGCGGTCGAATTTTTTTCGTTATCAAAAAGTTACAATATGCCCGGTTGGCGGGTTGGGTTTATGTGCGGGAACCAAGATTTGGTTGCTGCTTTGACCCGCATTAAGTCTTATCTGGATTATGGAACCTTTACACCCATTCAAGTCGCTTCAATTCTGGCTCTTGAAGGGCCGCAAGACTGTGTTGCAGATATTTGCGCCATGTACAAAGAGCGCCGAGATGTACTGTGTGAGGCCCTTAATGGTGCCGGCTGGCCCGTGGAAAAGCCAAATGCTACTATGTTTGTGTGGGCGCCCATACCCGAGCCTTATCGTGAAATGGGATCCCTGGAGTTTGCTAAGAAGTTACTTTTGGATGCAAAAGTCGCTATTTCACCTGGGGTCGGCTTTGGTCAATACGGCGATGATCATGTCCGTTTCAGCTTAATCGAAAATGCTCATCGATCCCGCCAAGCAGTTCGTGGAATTCGAAATATGTTTCGTAAGGATGGTACGGTATAATTTCCAGCTACTTTATCGTCACGTGCAGAGCCTGATAGAAATATGAAACATAGTATGATTGAATCATTAAGGAAGTTGAATTGAAACCAGTTAAAGTCGGTATTTTAGGACTTGGAACGGTGGGTGGCGGTACGGTGAACGTTTTAACCCGTAACTCTGAAGAAATCACCCGCCGGGCAGGCCGCGAGATTGTGATTGCCAGAGCATCTGCCAAAGATCTTAATAAAGCTAGAATCTGTGATACCGAGACCATTGAGTTAACGCAAGATCCGTTCAGTATTGTAAACGATCCTGAAATTGATATTGTGTTGGAGTTGATTGGTGGTGAAACCTTCGCCAAAGAGCTCGTGCTTACCGCTCTTGCTGCCGGCAAACATGTAGTAACGGCCAATAAAGCCCTGATTGCCCTGCATGGTAACGATATTTTCAAACAAGCCAGCAAGCAAGGAGTTATGGTCGCTTTTGAAGCTGCTGTTGCCGGTGGAATACCAATAATAAAAGCTTTACGAGAAGGACTTAGCGCCAATCGAATTGAATGGTTGGCTGGCATTATCAATGGCACAGGTAATTTTATCCTGACCGAAATGCGCGAGAAAGGGCGGGATTTTCAGGATGTATTACAAGAAGCTCAGGCATTGGGCTATGCAGAAGCCGATCCTACATTTGATGTTGAAGGAATCGATGCCGGCCATAAGTTGACAATCCTGGCCGCCATTGCATTCGGAATTCCGTTACAATTCGATAAAGTATATACGGAAGGTATTTCGTTAGTCTCTAGAGAAGATGTTGAATATGCTGAACAACTTGGTTACCGTATTAAACATCTTGGTGTAGCTAGGAGAAAACCGCAAGGGATTGAGCTGCGTGTGCATCCAACGTTAATACCGGAAAAACGCTTGATCGCTAATGTCAACGGTGTCATGAATGCTGTTGTGGTCAATGGCGATGCGGTTGGACCAACCCTGTATTATGGCGCGGGCGCGGGCGCTGAGCCGACTGCATCTGCTGTAGTAGCCGATGTGATTGACGTGGTTAGAGCTTTGACCAGTGACCCAGAAAATAGGGTGCCGCATCTGGCATTTCAAGCCGATGCACTTTCTACAGAAGCGGTATTACCGATAGAGCAAGTAGAAACTGCCTATTATCTTCGTATGAATGCAGTTGACAAGCCTGGGGTATTAGCTGACGTCACCAGAATATTAGCGGATCGTCAGATCAGCATCGAAGCGATTATTCAACAAGAACCGATAGAAGGCGAGTCGTTTCTGCCAGTGATTATGCTGACGCAACGCACCATTGAAAACAAGTTAAACGAGGCAATTGCCAGCATAGAGCAATTACCAAATATAATTGGAACAATTACTCGTATACGAGTAGAAACCCTGGATTAGCTAACTTATTTGTAAGTATGAACAGTATGACCTCTACAACACGATATTTAGGTTTGATTGATCGCTATCAGGCGCGTTTGCCGGTGAACGATAACACGGTACGAATCAGTTTAGGCGAGGGCAATACCCCTCTTATTCAACTGCTTAACATACCAAAACTGATACAGAAAGATGTTGCCCTTTATGTCAAATATGAGGGTCTTAATCCTACCGCATCTTTTAAAGACCGGGGAATGACTATGGCAGTTACCAAAGCTGTGGAGGAGGGCAGTAAAGCGATTATCTGTGCATCGACGGGCAATACCTCTGCCTCAGCAGCAGCCTATGCAGCACGTGCCCAAATTAAGGCTTTCGTATTGATTCCGGAAGGAAAAATTGCACTCGGTAAGTTAGCACAAGCTGTTATGTACGGCTCAGTCATTATTCAAATTAAGGGGAATTTTGATGATGGCATGCGTCTGGTTAAAGAAGTGGCTGATCATGCGCCCGTTACCATTGTAAATTCTATCAACCCCTATCGAATCGACGGCCAAAAAACGGCAGCTTTTGAGATAATCGATGAGTTAGGCCATGCACCTGATTTTCACTGTTTACCCGTTGGCAATGCTGGCAACATCACTGCCTACTGGAAAGGCTATAAGGAATATTCAATGCAAACTGACGATTTGCCAGCCGTGGTGGATCGAAGGCCGGTAATGTGCGGTTACCAGGCTTCCGGTGCAGCACCGTTTATTTCAGGGGAAATAGTTGATCATCCCGAAACAGTGGCTACGGCCATTCGAATTGGTCACCCACAATCATGGGATTTTGCTTGGGCTGCCAAAGAAGAATCAAAGGGGTGGTTTGATCATTTTAGTGACCAGGAGATACTGCAAACTCAAAAATTACTGGCCTCTCAAGAAGGTATCTTTTGTGAGCCTGCTTCTGCTATTTCAGTCGCAGGCGCTATAAGAGATATTAAGTCAGGAAAAATTCCGGAAGGCAGTACTGTGGTTTGTACCTTGACCGGCCATGGCTTGAAAGATCCCGACATTGCAATCAAACAATCCGTTATTAAACCGATTACGGTGGAAGCAAATCTTGATGCGGTGAAAGGTGCAATTACCGATCAGCTGTGAGGGGATTAATAGCTGATCATTTGTTAGTTAACTGGATGACTTTTTTAACTAAATGATAAATGTTGAGTAACCCGGTAAAAAAAAGTATTGTAGCCAGAACCAACCAGCCAATTCCTGATGCACTCTCTCAACTTAATCCACTATTAGCAAAAATTTATCTGTCGCGAGGCATTGATCACCCGGATCAACTGGATCGGTCACTAAAAAAACTACCTTCACCTTGGTTATTGCTTGGTATGACTGAGATGGTAGACCATTTAATTGATGCTATCTCGAATCAGGCGAACATCATGTTTGTTGCTGACTTTGATGCCGATGGCGCGACGAGCTGTTGCACCGGTATTAGCGGATTAACACTGTTAGGTGCAAAGCATGTTGACTTCATCGTGCCCAACCGCTTTGAATACGGCTATGGGTTAACCCCAGAAATTGTCGAACTGGCCAGCCAAAAAAATCCCGATCTGATCATAACCGTAGATAACGGTATCTCAAGTCTTGAGGGGGTTAGGGCAGCAAAGAGTAAAGGTATCAAAGTGTTGGTGACAGACCACCATTTGCCCGGAGACCAATTACCTGAGGCAGATGCAATCGTTAACCCCAACCTTCCTGATGACCCTTTTCCATGCAAATCGTTAGCAGGTGTTGGCGTTATTTTCTATGTGCTACTGGCGTTACGCAGTAAATTGCGAGAGCTGCAATGGTTTGAAAAGCATAACCTGACAGAGCCGAATTTGGCGAACTTACTAGATTATGTGGCGCTTGGAACAGTGGCAGATGTCGTGCAGTTAGATCAAATCAATAGAGTGTTGGTACACCAAGGAATACTGCGGATACGTTCTGGTAAATCGCATCCAGGCCTTAATGCGCTGATCACTAAGTCTTCCCGGAAAATACCCGCTATTACTGCGACCGATCTTGCTTTTGCAGTAGCGCCACGTTTAAACGCCGCAGGTAGAATGGATGATATGTCATTAGGCATACGTTGCTTATTAACATCAGACCAACTGCTTGCCGATGAAATGGCTGAACAATTAGATGACTTGAATAAAGATCGTCGTGACATCGAAAGTCAGATGGGCAAAGAAGCCATGCAATTGCTCCAGGAGATGAAGTCATTGGATGAAACCCATTTGCCTGCCGGTGTTTGTTTATACGATAAACATTGGCACCAAGGTGTTATAGGCATTCTGGCTTCTCGCATCAAAGATCGCCTGCATCGTCCTGTGATTGCTTTTGCCCCTTCACATGACCAAGAAATAAAAGGCTCAGCCAGATCGATAGCGGGTGTTCATATTAGAGATGTATTGAGCGAAATTGCTGCGACTCAACCTGATGTGTTAACTAAATTTGGTGGCCATGCCATGGCAGCGGGTCTTAGTTTACATTTGTCTAATTATCCAGCTTTTGCGCTTGCCTTTGATGAAGTGGTTACGCGTTGGTTAGCTAAGATTGATCTAACCCAAAACGTGTTTACTGATGGCAAGCTCAGCGAAACAGATCTAACGATAAACTGGGCAGAAACGGTAGCAGCATCTGGCCCTTGGGGGCAAGGTTTTCCTGAGCCTGAGTTTGACGGAGAGTTTGAAGTATTGCAATGCCGTATCGTTGGGCAGAAGCATATTAAGCTGGTTCTTAGAGAGCCTGATGGTAGTAAGGTGTTAGATGCGATTTGGTTCTTTGTTGAGCAACCCGAAACATGGATGGGAATGAGGAGAGTTCGAATTGTTTATCAACTGGATATCAATGAGTATCGAAACCAACGCAATTTACAATTAATAGTCCGTTATTTGGAAAAGGTAGGCATGTAATCTGAGAGAAATATTCTTAACGGTACATTGATGGGATTTTACACAGAGCACTGTTTACCTCATTTGATTGATATCACTTGTCGGCAACCATTGTTCGCAGAACAGCGAAAAAACATAGTTCCTCTGGCTACCGGTATTGTATTAGACGTTGGTTTTGGCAGTGGTTTGAATTTGCCTTACTATCGAGCGAATGCTATTAACCAGCTATGGGCTTTGGAACCGTCACAGGGGATGAGACAAAAAGCTTTAAAAAATGTGGTCAAGAATAAATTATTCTTTGAGTTGCATTGGCTGGCTTTGCCAGGGGAGGAAATTCCTTTGGATTCCAACAGTGTAGATACTATTGTATTGACTTATACCCTTTGCAGCATCAACAACTCTGAGCAGGCTCTAAGGCAGATGTATCGGGTTCTGAAGCCGGGTGGACGATTGCTTTTTTGTGAACATGGTTTGGCATCGGAACTCAATGTCATTGGCTGGCAAAATAAAATAACCCCGTTTTGGAAGTTGGTTGCTGGCGGCTGTCATTTGAACAGAAATGTTTCAGAAATTTTAGTGCAATCAGGTTTCAAAATGATCTATTTGAAGACCGAATATCTTGCTCGTACACCTCGGTGGTTGGGGTTTCATTATTCCGGTTGCGCTAAAAAGTAATCAATCCCCAGCTTCACGTCCATGTGAAACAGGTTTTTTTAGATTACTCGGGTTTCATTTTCTTAACTGCTTTTGCCGCAGCTTCTTTAGCTTTTTCCAATTCTGCCGGGTTGATGTCAGGCTGTTTTGGTAAGCCTTTACCAGCGTTATCGGGGATAGCTTTAGGCGCTGGTGTTTCAGGTTTTTTCAATAACACTTCCACTTTGGCTTGTTCACGCATATCTTTCAGATATTGCTGTAGTTTCACGCGTTCAACCATTGGTTTCATTTGCTCCTTAACTGAAGCAAATGGAGGCGGTGTTTGGGCGCGAGAGCTGTCCCTTTGAATAATGTGATAACCGAATTGAGTTTTTACCGGAGTGGCTGTATATTCGCCATCCTTTAGGTTTCCAACCGCTTTCGAAAATTCTGGAACCATTCGATCGGGAGCAAACCAACCTAAATCCCCCCCTTTGCTTTTAGTCGGATCCAATGAATATTTTTGTGCCAGCTTGGCGAAACTTCCACCTTTTTGTAGTTCTTTGACCACTTCTTTAGCGGTGTCTTCTGTTTTAACCAGGATGTGGCTCGCTTTAAATTCCTTGCCACCCTTGGCTTGACCATAGTTTTTTTCGTATTCAGTTTTGATATCGTCATCGGTGACAGGATTGTCTTTCAAATATTTCTGGATGACTGCTTGAGATAATACGGATCTTCTGGATAAATAGAGTTGTTCTTTAACTTCATCAGTATCACTTAATTTGTTTTTTTCAGCTTCCTGGACTAACAATTCACGGCTGACTAATTCATCCACCAACTTGTCTTGTGGAACTTTCATGCCTCGTGCCCGAACTTGGACCTCTTTTTCCAGCATTTCGAGTGATTTTTTAGGAATATAGGTACCATTAACATTTGCCACTGCGTTGGTTTGATCCGCTGCAAAAGAGGGTGGGGTTGCTGCGCCGTTTTCTCCGCTGCACCCAGACAGGGCAATGGTTCCAATCAACATAGTTCTACAAAAAAGGTTATTCATTCAAAGGGCTCCTCATTTTTAAATTCGTGTGGTGTATATGCTTTTATTCCTAGTGCATGGATCTCTTTTTTCATCAAATCGCCGAGAGATTGGTAGATTAGTTGATGGCGCTGTACTAAACTTTTGCCATCAAACGCATCAGCTACTATCGTGACATGATAATGTCCGCCACTTTTCATGCCGGCATGACCGGCATGAGCGTGGCTGTTATCTTGGACTTCAAGCCATGTTGGCTGCAAAGTCTCAGTGAGAAGAGATTTAATTTGGTCGCTCATCATTTCGGGAAAACTCGTTTAAAGGGTTTGATTGTGACGTTAGCATAAACGCCTGCTGTAACATAAGGGTCTTCACCAGCCCAGCTTTGTGCCTCTTCTAAAGTATTGAACTCCGCTACGACCAGGCTTCCGGTAAAGCCAGCTTCGCCTGGATCCTCGCTATCGACAGCTGGGTGTGGTCCGGCCAAGATAAGCCGACCTTGATCCTGTAATTGTTCAAGTCGTTTAAGGTGTTCAGGCCTGACTTTACGGCGGTTTTCTAAACTATTTGAAACATCTTCGCAGATGATAGCGTAAAGCAAAGGTATTATTCCTCAGTTTTGGTTTCTGTTTCAGGGTCTGTGATATAACGGGATAAAAAAATGGCTTGTAACAGGACAAACGCTAACGTTAATCCTAACATACCAAACAATTTGAAATTTACCCATGTTTCGGTATCGAAATTGTAAATGACGTACAGATTTACAAAGCCCATAGTGACAAAAAAAAGCGACCAGCTTAAATTAAGGCGCAGCCATACGGGGTGTGGCAAGGTGATATTGCTCGACATCATTCTTTCTACAAATGGCTTTTTTCCGACGAATTGGCTAATTAAGAAAGCCAATCCGAATAACCAATTAATCACGGTAGGTTTCCATTTAATAAATTGCTCGTCTTGCAAATAAAGTGTGGCTCCGCCCATAACGACGATCAAAATGAGAGTGATCCAATTCATCGTTTCAACTTTACGGTGTTTGATCCAGCTGTAACTAACTTGTAGTACCGTAGCTACAATGGCTACGGTTGTTGCTGCGTAAATGCCGTGTGTTTTAAAAGCAATAAAAAAAAGAATAATCGGAAAAAAATCAAACAAAAGTTTCATGGTATTTGTGTGTGGTGAATGATGATCAACTTTTAGACAAACAAGTCAATACCCATTGTTTCAGAGATTTGTTGTAATTCAGCTTGTTGTGGTTGTTTTAGTTGGTTTTGGTAAGCGCTAAGTGCTTGTTGGGCTGATTGGGTAAGGTCGCTTTCCTCCAAAGAAGCGTATTTGGCACCTGACCCGTGGTGTTTTTCTTCAAGTTTTTGTTGCAGAGCGATGGTTTGTTTTTGCTTAACTTGAGTCGCAGGTCTACTCTCTTGCTTTTCTTCAGTTATTCTGAAAGAATCGCTCGATCTGGGTTTTACCGTTTTATCAGATGTTATTCGAGTTTCGGCAGGGGCAAATCTGTTGACTGTCCTTTGGATGTCCATCGACTTAGATTATTAAACTCCTAATTTTATCTGTTTTAAGCATTTAGTACAAATAATTAAGTTCCTGCATAAAAATATAGTTTTTTCTTTTATAATTACGAGCAAAAACAGCCTTTTGCTTTGTATTTAGCTTAAAAAACACTTCATGTTACACATTATTGCGCAATCAACTCTTAATAATGCAATGTTAGAGAGAACAAATCCCGGTGATTACCTGGTGTTTATTGAAAGTGCCGTGTTCATTTTAGTTAAAGACAGTGCTATGGGGAAAAAGGTCAATAATTTTTCTGATCAGCGTAAATTTTATGCGTTAGAGGCTGACCTTCAGCTTAGAGGGCTGCAAAAAAATCAAATTATTAACAATGTTACATTGATTGATTATGCTGAGTTTGTAGATTTAGTCGTTACTTATCCACCCGTTGCATCATGGCGTTAGTGATTAATGGTCAAATCATACCTACCACTGATCGAGGTTTTTTGATTAACAGTTGTGAATGGAATGAAACCGTTGCCCAAGCAATAGCTGAGCAGGAAAAAATAGAGCTTACGGAAAATCATTGGGAAATTCTTTTCTTTATTAGAGGGTATTATCAAATATACAATCATTTACCGAATACCCGAATGTTTGTCAAAGCAGTCAGGAAAACGTTGGGAGATGGCAAAGGAAACAGCCTTTACCTGCATCGATTGTTTCCTGAAGGTCCTTTGAAATATGCTTGTAAGTTGGCGGGTTTGCCTAAACCGCCGAATTGTATTTAGGAGAAAGTATTTAATAATATACTAAAGTTTGACGCAGGATTTTTGTTTCTCTTCAAGGCGTAGCAACAGGCGCATAGCAGGCTCCGCAGCTGTTGCTACATCGCAGAAGACGGACAAAATAACAAGTCAAAATTCGTTTATTATTGCGCCTTCGATCCTTAGTAAAAATCACGAAAGTTTTTTATATTTGATGCGATGAGGGTTATCAGCATCAGTACCCAGGCGTCTGTGGCGATCTGCCTCATAGTCTGCATAGTTACCTTCAAACCAAACGACTTTGCTATCACCTTCAAAAGCAAGCATATGAGTAGCTATCCTATCCAAAAACCAACGGTCATGCGAGATTACTACGGCGCAACCAGGAAAGGCCAGTAATGCTTCTTCTAATGCTCGAAGCGTTTCTACATCCAGATCATTAGTTGGTTCGTCGAGGAGCAATAGATTTCCACCGCTCTTAAGCAGGTTGGCTAAGTGTACCCGGTTTCGCTCACCACCAGAGAGATCACCGATCCTTTTTTGTTGGTCAGATCCTTTAAAATTAAAACGGCCAACGTAGGCGCGGGAAGGCGTTTGATAATTTCCTACCTGGATGTTGTCCAGCCCATCAGAAATTTGCTCCCAAACCGTTTTGTTACCATCCAGATCATCCCGAAGTTGATCTACATAGGCCAATTTTACGGAATCGCCTAAACGCAGTGTCCCCGAATCAGGCTTTTCAAGTCCAGCGATCATTCGAAACAGGGTTGTTTTACCCGCGCCATTAGGCCCAATAATACCAACGATACCACCAGGTGGTAAATTAAAATTCAAATCATCAACTAACAACTGGTCTCCAAATCCTTTTGCTACATGTTCAGCGGTGACAACAATATCGCCAAGGCGTGGTCCATGCGGTATAAAAATGGCTTGGGTTTCATTGCGCTGCTGTGCTTCCTTTGTAGCCAGCTCTTCAAAACGAGCTAGCCGAGCTTTGCTTTTTGCATGTCGCCCTTTGGGGTTGGAGCGAACCCATTCCAATTCGGCTTTCATTGCTTTTTGTCTTGATGAGGCTTGCTTTTCTTCCATTTCCAAGCGTTGCTCTTTTTGTTCCAGCCACGAGGAATAATTGCCTTCCCAAGGAATACCGTGACCGCGGTCTAATTCTAAAATCCAGCCGGCAACATTGTCTAAAAAATAGCGATCATGAGTAACTGCTACCACAGTTCCAGGATATTCGTGTAGAAAACGTTCCAACCAAGCGACCGATTCAGCATCCAAATGGTTTGTTGGTTCATCTAACAGCAGCATATCAGGGTTGGAAAGTAATAATTTACATAGCGCGACACGTCTTTTTTCGCCCCCTGATAACTTGGTTACATCTGCATCCCAATCAGGAATTCGAAGAGCATCTGCTGCAATTTCAAGCTTTCTGTCAAGTTCCCAAGCGCCAGCAGCATCAATTTGATCTTGTAATGCTCCTTGCTCTGCTAAAAGTGCGTCAAAATCAGCGTCAGGTTCACCAAAAGCATTGCTAACTTCATCAAAACGAATGAGTAGTGCCTTAATTTCAGCAACGCTCTCTTCAACATTACCTCGAACGGTTTTATCTGGGTCAAGATGGGGTTCCTGAGCCAGATAGCCGATCTTAATACCAGGTTGAGGCCTGGCTTCGCCATCTATTTCTTTATCTATTCCCGCCATAATCTTCAAAAGAGAAGATTTTCCTGAGCCGTTTAATCCTAGAACACCAATTTTGGCGCCCGGGAAAAAAGACAGTGAAATATCCTTCAAAATAGTTCGTTTGGGAGGTACAACTTTTCCCACCCGGTTCATCGTGTATATGTATTGAGCCATAGTTATTGTTTAAGAATGTAGTAACAGGTTTTTTGTTGCTTCAGTTGAATGACATAATCCGCTGCTTGATCTTTTGAAAATGGCAAATCCAGTCTAGTGAGAATACCACTACGTTGCATAGATTCAAGCTCTTGTTGATAGATATAATCTTCAGCAGCATTTCGATCGCCAAAGAAGAACCATTTTTTTCCTCATGGGTAATAGTTGTCATGATATTAAATGTTTTACATGTTACAACCTGTAGGTAGATGGATATCTTCCAGGAGTTGTTTTGAGGTAAAATGAGGGTGGTTTTTTTATCCAGATGAGTATTATCATTATTACGAACCTAAAACCACCAAAAGATACCATGGTCGATCAGCAATTTCATGTTTTTCATTTTGGTCAAGCGAAAGATATAAATTTTATCAAATACAGTTAGAAACTTATGAAAGATCAATACGACGTACTAATAGTTGGCGGCGGCATGGTTGGTGCCGCTTTAGCTTGCTGTCTTGGAAAAACGCCGTTAAAGGTCGCTATTTTTGAAAAACACCAGCCAAAATCTTTTACTTCCGATCAGTCCCATGACTTAAGAGTTTCGGCTCTCAGCATCGCGTCTAAAAAGATATTAGAATCAGTCGGCGCCTGGTCAGGTATAACCAAACGGAGGTTTTGTCCTTACTCTCGAATGCGTGTCTGGGAAGCTAGCGGCGATACTACTTTTGATAGCCACGAAATTCAGCAGGATGCGTTGGGTTACATTGTTGAAAATCGAATTATTCAACTCGCTTTTTTAGATCGTCTTGCTGATTTTGACAATGTAGACCTATATTGTCCATCGATTATTAACAAAATGCATTATTCGGCTACTGAATCTTTGATTACCCTGGAAGATGAAAGAACAATTTCGGGAAGGTGCATAGTAGGCGCTGATGGTGGACAATCACAAGTTCGTCAAGTCGCTGGTATTGGTGTCAATAGTTGTGATTATGAACAGCAAGCTATGGTGCTTTCTGTAGAAACGGCTTATGATCAACAAGATATTACATGGCAGCGATTTGTTCCATCGGGCCCTCAGGCTTTTTTACCGTTGGATGGCCCACATGCTTCATTAGTTTGGTATCATTCGGCCGATGAAATTAGACGGCTAAAGATGTTAGATAATGGTTCGTTGCTGACCGAATTATTACACACTTTCCCTAGTGCGTTGGGTGAAGTATCGCGTATTTTAGGTAAGGCCAGTTTTCCTTTGAAAAGGCTGCATGCCTTGCATTATGTCAAGGAAGGCGTTGCTTTAGTCGGTGACTCTGCGCATATGGTCAATCCGCTGGCAGGCCAGGGTGTCAATATTGGCTTGCTGGATGCGGCTGCACTAGCTCAAGTTTTAGTAGACAGCCACTTGCATCAACAAGATATCGGAAGCTTGACTACATTAGAACGATATGAAGCTATGCGTCGAAAAGATAACCAAATCATGATCGCTACCTTAGAAGCTTTTTATCGGGTCTTTAGTAATCAGATTATCCCGCTTAAAATGTTACGAAATGTTGGTTTGAGTTTAGCTGAAAAAGTGTTGCCAGCAAAAAAAATGGTGATGCGTCACGCCATGGGGCTGGAAGGGCATTTACCGAAATTGGCTCGAGGGGAAAACTTGTTGTAATTTCAACTTACTTTTAGCGTTTTCATGACAATTTTAAAGAACATAGCTTCGCAAATTGATTGAAAAAGGATAATCACTACCCATTCGGCTGTAAAAAGAGTAATTTGTTTGTTTCAAACGAAATGGATACAGGCGATTATGGAATATTTTTCCGCTGCAGTCACCTTACAAATGATCTTTACCCGCTACCGGGAATCTTATTGCCAGCGGCTACCGGCACTATAAGCGAAGCCGTGACTGAAAATGTCCAGAAGATCTTATCATGCCGGACCGGCCAATTAGGTTTTCACCTTTATGAATGCCCGCAGTGTTCATCGGTGCAATTAATTCCACATAGCTGTAAATCCCGCTTTTGTTCATCCTACGGTAAAGTAGCGACGGATATCTGGACGGATGAAAGGCTATCGGACATTTTATCGGCTGAATATCATCACCTGGTCTTTACGCTACCTTGGCAGTTAAGTGCAATTTGTCGGGCCAATCGCAAGATCATGTTTAACTTGCTGTTTACAGCAGCGGCTCTGTCCATTACTTGTTGGGCCAAAGCGTATGGCGGCTACCTGCCGGGGCTTTATATCGTATTGCTACCTTTGGCCGTGACTTGAAGCGTTAATTTGTTTCCTTCATGAGCGACGATTTCAGCCATTATCTTTTTCTCATAATATCAGTAAGGTAAGGCATTGATTCTCGCTTTTACTTTAACCCATCTTCGTGACTTTGACATCGCTAAGTTATTGATATTTTGTTTTCATCGAATGATTCCATGAAAAAAAACCTTACCTTTCAACGGTGTTTTTTTCAGATCCGCTCGGTAGTGCCATTTTCGTCTTTTTGACCCTTGATTTTCCCCGGTTTTTCATTAATGCTAGGGACATGTATATTCGAAAAACCAAAACGAAATCCCTGGATAATGGCGGGGCCTACTTCACCTATCGGATCGTTGAATCCGTTCGCGTGGGAAGGAAAGTAAAGCAACGCACCTTACTGAATCTAGGCAAAGACTTCGCCATTGATCCAGAGCACTGGCCCTTGCTGACAGCCAGGATTGAACAATTGTTACAAGGCTGTGAGCCTCATCAGCAAGAATTGTTTCATGTAGCCGATGAGTTAACGCAATGCCTGGAAGCCTCAGCCCAGCGTTACAGTGCGCTTATCATCGCTAAGCTGGCCCAACCGGTGGATGCTGCCAGTCCAGAACCCGATTATCACACGGTTGATATCAATCATGTCGAAACCCTTCAAGCCCGCAGTATCGGTGTTGAAACGCTGGCGTGGCATGCGGTTATGCAACTACAACTGGATCAGAAGCTCACCGCACTGGGTTTTAATAAAGTCGAACTCGCTGCGGCCATCGGTAACATTATCGGCCGTGTGGTTTCACCGGGCAGTGAATTGCACACCCATGATTGGCTACAATCACGCTCAGCGTTGGGAGAACTGCTTGACCATGACTATGGCCATACCAGCCTGACACGGCTTTATACGATCAGCGATAAATTGCTCAAACACCAGACGGCACTGGAAACGTTTCTGTCCGAGCAAGAGCAAACCTTATTCGAATTGAACCGTAGTATTGTGCTATACGATTTGACCAATACCTATTTTGAAGGGCAGTGTCACCAAAACCCCAAAGCCCAGTTCGGTCGTTCCAAAGAAAAACGCAGTGATTGTCCCTTGGTGACGCTGGGACTGGTGTTGGATGGTGAGGGATTTCCTCTGAGCAGTCAGGTTTTCCCGGGTAATGCCAGTGAGCCGGGCACCTTGGAGTTAATGCTGGATGGACTACAAAAAAAACAGCCATTACCGCAGGTCACAAAACCTGTGATCATCATGGATGCCGGTATTGCCAGTGCCGACAACATCGCCTGGTTAATCGAGCAGGGCTATCATTATCTGGTGGTCAGTCGAGAGCGATCCGTGATCAATCCCACCGATCAGGACGATGCTGTGATGGTGAGAGAAACCGAACACAGTCAGGTGTGTGTTTATCGCGAAACAGATCAAGACACCCACGAAACCCGGCTCTATTGTCACTCCGAACAAAAACAAAAAAAAGAGCAGGCTATCCGAAACCGCTTCCATGTTCGCATGGAAGAAGCACTCAACAAGCTTGATGCGGGCTTAAACAAAAAAGGGACGATCAAAAAATACAGCAAAATACTGGAACGGATCGGTCGACTGCGCGAAAAAAACCGGCGGGTTTCGCAAGACTACCGCATTGACGTCATAACCGATGACGAGAAAAAAAACGCCATCCGGCTTGAATGGCAACGTGAACCTCAAAGTAAACAGAACGATCAACACTGTGGTGTCTATTGCCTCAGAACCAATATCCCCGACTGGTCTGAAGAACAACTGTGGACAACCTACATCATGCTGACCGAGATCGAAGCCACCTTTCGAAGCTTGAAAACTGAACTGGGCTTGCGCCCGGTTTACCACCAAAAAGAAGACCGTGTCACCGGCCACTTGTTCATTACTTTGCTGGCTTATCATCTGGTGCATACGCTGCGCTATCAACTGAAGCAACAGGGCATTCATTTAAGCTGGGACAGTATTCGCAACATCATGTCGACACAGCAACGTATCACCATGACCTTACCAACGGATGATCATAAAATGATTCACCTGCGGACAACAACGAAGGCGGAGCTACGTCAGAAACAAATTTATGAAGCTTTGAATATTAAACCCGACCTCATTGGTCAATGTAAAACAATTATCGATAAAAAAAATCTGTAGTGCCAACTGAAACAGATTGAAAATTTTAACTTATTGAAATAACAGGATATTGTAAATATAAGTCACGAAGATGGGTTAAGTTAAACAATAGCCAAAATCAGTACCCCTGAGCAGACTTCAACCAAGGCTGCCTATCATTCTTTATAAAGTGCAATTTTATCGAGTATTTCATCGACTGTTTCTTTTAATTCAGAGCCCATTCTTAGCAATTCATTCGGATATTTTTCCGGCACTAAATTGAGAAATGCATAATAAAGTGGTTTTAATTTATCTGCCAGATCATACTGTTGCTGCCATTTGTCAAACAGGTTGATTTGGTCTTTAGCTAAAAGCTGTATTAACAAATCAATAAAATTCTTTTCATTACCAATGTCCTGTTGCCAGCATTCAGTTGACAGTATTTTTTCTATGCTGTCCTGAGCAATGTCAAATTCACTAGTCCAAAGCGCGACTGATGCTAGTGTATGTAAGCTGGCAAAGTTATTAGGATAATTCTTAACTGCACCAAGAGCAAGACTAAGCGCTTTTGCTTTTTTATTCGTCTGAGCCGTTTCGACATAAAGCCTGGCGAGCATAATGTCAGCTCCTATTACTCCTAAATCGATCGCTTGTCGGTAGCTTGATTCTGCTTTATCGTACTGTTGGCGCTTGAGAAATAGATAGGCCAAATCTAAACATGCATCTGTGTTGCCGTGCTGAATAGCCAGTTTGTAATTGGCTTCGGCGTCGTCGTACTGCTTGTGTTCGCGGAATAGAATGCCCAAATTTAAATAGGCTTCCGTGTTACCGTGTTCAATGGCCAGCTTGAAATTGGCTTCAGCATCTTCGTACTGTTTGCGTTCCTTGCACAGCTCGCCCAGATTGCGATACGCATCCGTGTACCCATGTTGGGTGGCCAGCTTGAAACTGGTTTCAGCGTTGTCATACTGGTTGCGTTCCTTGAATAGACTTCCCAGATTGTTATACGCAGCCGTGTTACCGTGTTCGATGGCCAGCTTGTAATTGGCTTCGGCGTCGTCGTACTGCTTGCAGGTGTGGGATAGAATGCCCAACATTAAATGCGCACCCGTGTCCCCGTGTTGAATGGCTAGCTTGTAATTGGCTGCGGCATCGTCGTACTGCTCGCGCTCTAAGAATAATAGATTGCCCAGATTGTTGTACGCAGCCGTGTTACCGTGTTCGATGGCCAGCTTGTAATAGGCTTCGGCATCGTCGTACTGCTTGCGTTCCTTGGATAGATTGCCTAGATTATTATACGCATCCGTGTTACCGTGTTCGATGGCCAGTTTGAAATTGGCTTCGGCGTCGTCGTACTGCTTGCGTATAAAGAGAAGAGCGCCCAAATTGTTATACGCATCCGTGTTACCGTGTTCGATGGCCAGCTTGTAATTGGTTTCGGCATCGTCGTACTGCTTGCGTTCCTTGAATAGATTGCCTAGATTATTATACGCATCCGTGTTACCGTGTTCGATGGCCAGTTTGAAATTGGCTTCGGCGTCGTCGTACTGTTTGCGTTCAAGGAATAGAACGCCTAGATCGTTATACGCATCCGAGTCATTGTGTTCGATGGCCAGCTTGTAATTGGCTTCGGTATCGTTGTTGTTGTCGTTGTGTTTGCGTTCCTTAAGTAGATTGCCCAAATTGCTATACATTTTTGTGCCAGCTAGCCGGATGGGCATATTGTTTGCTTCTATGGCTTTGTGAATGCGTGCTTCTATGCTTTTGCGAATATAAGTTTCTGCCTCATTAAACGTTCCTGATTTAAGCAATTGAACACCTTGCTGTAGGTATTGATCTGGGCTTATGATAGGTAACTCCTTGGCAAGTTCGCTATAACCCGTTCGTTCAAGATGGGAGCGTGTTTTATTATAAACTTGCTCTTTCTCTGTAATTTTGAGGTTATCACTGTTAATCAGGGCTGTGGCATAGATCATTGCGCCCCTTGGGTCTGGGTTTTGCAATAGTGACTGATGAAAAAGCCGGGCGCGTTCTGTTAGTTGATCTTTTGAACACCATATCTCAAAAAAACGGGTCAACCAAATTAATTTATTACGGTCTTTGCGGCGGCCGTAACGCATCAGATACCAGATATTAAAAAACCGTTCCTGCAACGTATACATGTGATTTTTGGTTGAAGTGGGGATTTTTTCGATTAGCCATTGCTTTTGTAATTGATTTAATTGGGCGGAGACTTGCTTGCTATCAATGCGAGTATTTTTTGCTATTTCCTTGGCGGAAATGGCATCCCAGTTTTTTGCTATCGCATGAACGATGGGTTTTTGTTGTTTGGAAAGATCATCCATCCTGTGTTTATAAATGGGTGAAACCTTATCCAGGGTATCTTCAAGGTATTGAAAGGCGCTACCGCTTGGGCCTTCTATCAAAATATGGAAAAACAAAACGATGGTTCGGGGTATGCCTCCGGTTAACCTTCTAAGGGTTTCAATCTTTTCCGGTTCTTCATCTATCAGTTGTTTAATTTTTTTTTCTTCTTCATTTCCGAAATATTTCCCCAGTTTAAGGAGTAGTCTGCTGGTTTCCTGCTGATTGATTTCTTGCAGGGTGATAATGTGAAAAATTTGATAAAACGGAGCTTTGCTGTCATAAAAGTGTTCCAGGCTGATCGCCGAGCCGCCAATGATCCTGATGTTATTATTCTGACTTAAGACTTCTCCGAGCATTGCCTCTTCGTTTTCTGAATAAATTTCAAACAGTTCCGCGATATTGTCGATAAACAGAATGATCTTTTTGTTGGCCTTTATCAAATAGCTATCCAGAAGTTTAAATGCTGCTTTAGGGTTATTTTCAAACTGCTCGATTTCATCCGATAAACCAATGAACTGATCCGCATACACCAAGTGTTCTGTTAATTCTTCGGCGATGTGTTCCCAAAAAGCAAATAAAGAGTTAATGCCATACTCTTCTTCTCTAAAAAGAATAGGTATTAGCCATTTTGAAAGCGTTTGATGTTCTTCAACTTCTATCGCCAAACGAGTCAGCAATGTGCTTTTTCCTGAACCTCTGATGCCTTGAATAACGTAATGTTGCTCAGGGCGCAACATTTCGGCGCTCTTAATATCCTTCCATATTTTGTTGAATTCCTTTAAGCGAATAACGAAGGTATCTTTTATGGTTGCATTTGATGCATTTTGCGGATTATAGAGTTTGATGGCTTCTTTATAACGTTCTGACGGCATATCACCTTCATTATTCTGACTAGTCATAACATAACTCCTTTTGGCAATAAATTTAATGTCATCGTAAGTGACAAAAATATTATTGTCAACTTTTTAACAAAATTATTATTCCTTTTTTGCTGCAAATAAAGTCTTTTTCATCGGCAGGCAGGGTGGGCATTTGAATCAAGTCACGATTTACTGCACCTATGAACAACTCTCCGTACTCACAATTCGCGACTGGACTCCGTTCTTCTGTGAGTACTGCCCATAGTATCAGCTGTGTCCACGACAAATAACGGTCAGAGCCAGATGCTTACGGACACCGGTCGGTGTGTGGCTGTTAAGCGTTGTCTTGATTCATGCCCATTTTCAATACAATTGGCGTCATGCGTTGCCCGCTAGATCTGTTTGAATTGCCTCATTTTCTACATTTCACAACAAACTCCTCCAGAGCTAATTCATCTTGCTTTGTAAAATCGATTTTTGTATAATTTATCGGCTAAATATTGATTCGATGGTTGAAAAATTATAATAAATTTTTAGCAGCATTGAGTTTTAAACTGAATACAGGCAAAGTATTTAGATCCGCAGTAAAGTTATTTTGATACAACAGTAGTATCTCCTGCTACAAAAATAATTAGAATGCGGCGTGCTTATTGTATCTTCACGAACAGCCAGTTCTTTGATTGCTACTTGCACTTTCCGGAGAGTAAACCAGTTTAAGCGGCTCAGGTTGTCTGCGAATTGATAACTTGGCAAATAAATCATATGGTGGATAAACATGTCGAAACAGTCATACGAAATACCTGGTAAGCAGGGACTTTATGACCCGGCTAACGAAAAAGACAGCTGTGGTGTAGGTTTCATTGCACATATCAAAGGTCAACGTTCACACAAAATTATTCAGGATGCAGCTACTGCCCTTGAAGCTATGACCCATCGTGGCGCCTGTGGCTGTGAAGACAATACCGGTGATGGTGCGGGTATCATGACTGCGCTACCATTAGAATTTTTAAACAAAGTTGCCAAATCTGAATTGGGCGTCGAACTGCCTGAACCAGGAAAATTTGCCGCTGGTTTGATTTTTTTACCTAAACTGGAAGAAGAACGTACTCAATGCAAAGCTACTGTAGAACAGTTGATCAACAACCAGGGTCAACAGCTAATCGGTTGGCGTAGTGTTCCCGTTGATGCTGATGCCGCAGATATTGGGCCTTCTGCGCGTGCGAGCGAACCAGTCATCGAACAACTTTTTATAGCTGCTGGTGACAATTTTGAAGGAGACTCCTTTGAAAGACAACTCTATCTAATTCGCAAACAGGCATCACACATTCTGCGTAATGATGAAACTTTGCAACAATCTAAAAGATTTTTTATTTGTAGCCTATCGACAAAAGTAATCGTCTACAAAGGTCAGTTGATGCCGAAACAGGTCGTTCCTTATTATCCGGATCTTAGCAACCCAGATTACACATCTCATTTAGCGATGGTGCATTCTAGGTTTAGTACCAATACCTTTCCATCCTGGGATCGTGCACAGCCCAATCGATTTATGAGTCATAATGGTGAAATCAACACCATGCGCGGAAACAAAAACTGGATGCAAGCGCGTGAAGGTGTCGCCGAGAGTCAGATTTTTGGCGACGATCTTAAAAAAATATTTCCCGTAGTCGAGCCTGAGTGCTCAGACTCAGGTACCTTCGACAATGTCCTTGAATTCCTTTTAATGACTGGTCGAACGCTGCAGGAAGCAGTGATGATGATGGTGCCAGAAGCCTGGCAAAATCACGAAACTATGCCAGAGCAAAAACGTGCCTTTTATGAGTTCAACTCGGCAATGATGGAACCCTGGGATGGGCCGGCTTCGATCGTGTTTACCGATGGCAAATATATAGGGGCAGTACTGGATCGTAATGGTCTGCGTCCAAGTCGTTATTACCTGACCCACGACGATCATGTCATCATGGCTTCCGAAGTAGGTGTTGTTAAAGTCGAGCCAGAAAACGTTAAATACAAAGGTCGTCTTCAGCCTGGTCGCATGTTTCTGGTTGATTTTGAACAAGGTCGATTGATCCCAGACGAAGAACTTAAGAACGAGTATTCCATCCAGCGCCCGTATCAAGAGTGGCTGAAAAACGAACGCATTGTATTGAGTGAGTTGGAACCGAAAAAAGAACTTCACGGTTTCGATCCCGATACTTTGGTAGCTCGTATGCAAGCCTTTGGTTATACGACCGAAACCATGCAATTCATGTTGTTGCCAATGATACGGGAAAAACGTGATCCTTTAGGTTCTATGGGCAATGATTCGGCGCTGGCCTGTCTGTCAGATCAGTCGCGGATGCTTTATGATTACTTCAAACAATTATTTGCTCAAGTTACTAACCCAGCTATAGATTCGATCCGTGAAGAAATCATCATGTCGTTGGAATGTTATATAGGCCCGGAAGCTAACCTGCTAACAACGACTGAAAAACATTGCCATCGCTTATTGATAGAGCATCCTATTCTGTCCAATGAACAACTGGCTGCGATCAAACATATGGACCATCGCGGCTGGAAGACTAAAACCATCGATACGACCTGGCTCAAATTAGACGGTAACACCGGTCTATCTAAGGCATTGGACCGTATTTGTAGCGAAACAGAGCAAGCTATAGCAGAAGGCTTTCAACTTGCCGTACTGTCTGATCGCGAAATAGGTCCTGATCGCATTGCTCTTCCCAGCTTACTCGCAACGGGTGCCGTACACCATCACCTGGTTCGTAAATTCAAGCGAACACGCATTGGTATCGTGGTGGAAACCGGTGAAGCACGTGAAGTTCATCATCATTGCTTGGTAATAGGCTATGGCGCCGATGCAATTAACCCGTATTTAGCTTTTGAATCACTATGGCAGGCTCGTCGTGACGGTTTAATGGACAACGATATGCCTGACGATGCGTCAATCGTGGAGGCCTACCGAAAAGCTGTAGCCAAAGGCATGCTTAAAGTAATGGCAAAAATGGGTATTTCCACCCTACAAAGTTATAAAGGTGCACAAATCTTTGAAGCGGTTGGACTCCGCGACGAGGTTGTCAAACGCTGTTTTTCAGGTACAGCGAGTCGTATTCAGGGTGTCGACTTTGAAGTGCTGGCCACTGAATGCATGCGGCGTCACGACATAGGCTATCCTGCTAATAAAAACAACCTTTCTGATACTTTGCCAAATAACGGTGAATTCCACTGGCGTGCTAATGGAGAGCGGCATATGTGGGATCCTCAGGCAATCTCGGATATCCAGGTTGCCACACGGACAAACAGTCGTGAAACCTATCAACAATTTTCTGAACACATGAACAACGATTCTAAAACCCGTTGTTCGATTAAAGGTTTATTAACTTTTAATGATAACTTAACTCCCGTGCCATTGGAGGAAGTGGATCCAGCTTCAGAAATTGTTAAACGTTTTTGCACCGGCGCAATGAGTTTTGGTTCTATTTCAGCCGAAGCACACGAAACATTGGCAATCGCAATGAACCGTCTGGGGGGTAAGAGTAATACCGGCGAAGGCGGGGAAGATTCTAAACGTTTCAACCCCATGCCTAATGGTGATAGCAAACGTTCGGCGATTAAACAAATCGCTTCAGGTAGATTTGGTGTGACTATCTGGTATCTGGCTAATGCTGATGAGCTGCAAATCAAGATCTCACAGGGAGCCAAGCCGGGTGAAGGGGGTGAATTACCGGGTAAAAAAGTTGACAGCTATATAGCCAGACTAAGACACTCAACGCCAGGCGTGGGTCTTATTAGTCCTCCCCCTCACCACGACATTTATTCGATTGAAGATTTGGCGCAATTAATCTCTGATCTCAAGAACTCCAATCCATCAGCTCGGATCAGTGTCAAACTGGTTTCGGAAGTCGGTGTAGGTACCATTGCATCAGGTGTTGCGAAAGCCCATGCTGATCATATCCTAATTTCTGGGGACGGCGGTGGAACCGGTGCTTCACCACTGACCAGTATTAAGCATGCGGGTCTGCCATGGGAATTAGGCATCGCTGAAACCCATCAAACCCTGGTAATGAACGATTTACGTTCAAGGGTAACGTTGCAAACTGACGGTGGTTTAAAAACCGGGCGTGATGTTGTTATTGCAGCTTTATTGGGAGCAGAGGAGTTCGGATTCAGCACCGCCCCGCTGATTTCACTAGGCTGCATCATGATGCGTAAATGCCATTTGAACACCTGTCCAGTCGGTATTGCCACGCAAGATGAAGAACTGCGTAAGAAGTTTAATGGTGATCCGGAATATGTCGTTAACTATCTGTTTATGGTTGCCGAAGAAGCCCGAGAGTTAATGGCCAAACTAGGTTTTCGCACAATCAACGAAATGATTGGACGTACTGATGTACTACAAACCAACGAAGCGATTCAACATTGGAAATCTGATGGTCTGGATTTGACATCGTTATTAACTAAAGCACCTAAACCTCATAGCGGTGTTAACGTTTATAAAACCATCCCTCAGGACCACGGCCTTGATAAAGTCATCGATAACAAACTGATCGAATTAGCTAAAGAGGCATTGGAAAAAGGTACTAAGGTCAACTTTGAATTGCCCATTATTAATACGGATCGAACTGTCGGTACAATACTGAGCCACACTCTGGTAAAAAAATGGGGGGCTGAAATGCTGCCGGACGAAACCATTCATATTAAATTTAGTGGTTCGGCTGGACAAAGCTTTGGAGCTTTTCTTGCGCGGGGTATTACCATGGAAATCGAAGGTGATGCCAATGACTATGTTGGTAAAGGGCTTTCTGGTGGTAACATTACTGTGTATCCTCCGAAAAAAAGCACCTTTGAAGCGGGTGAAAGCATCATTGTCGGTAACGTCGTCCTTTATGGCGCAACTTCCGGCCAGGCATTCTTTCGTGGCCGGGCGGCTGAACGTTTTTGTGTTCGTAACTCCGGTGCGAACACTGTTGTCGAAGGCGTTGGCGATCATGCCTGTGAATACATGACAGGTGGCCGAATCGTCGTACTTGGCCCTACAGGACGTAACTTTGCCGCTGGCATGAGCGGGGGTATAGCCTATGTTTGGGATCCCGAAAATGTTTTTCCTCAGAACTGCAATCCTGGTATGGTCGAACTTGAAAAGATTGAACACGAACACGACATAGATGAGTTGCAAAGTCTAATCCAATTACATTTAGATCACACAGAGTCTACGATTGCGGCAACCGTGTTAAATAACTGGAACGCTGTCCTCCCACAATTTGTTAAAGTCATGCCTACAGATTACAAGCGCGTTCTAGCTGAACGTGCGCAACACGATGAAGAACAAGAAACAATAGTACATGGAGCGATGACTGATGGGTAAGCCGACAGGTTTCAAAGAATATCAACGAGAAACGGTTCCCTATCGTGACCCGACGCTACGTCTGAATGACTATGCTGAAATCTATACAGATCCAGTGGAAAAACATCTGCAAACGCAAGGTGCAAGATGCATGGATTGTGGTGTACCTTTTTGTCAGTCAGGAACAGGCTGCCCGGTCGACAACCTGATACCGGAATGGAATGATTTGGTGTACCGCGGGCGCTGGCGTGATGCCCTTGATCGTCTGCATAAAACCAATAACTTTCCCGAGTTTACCGGCCGGGTTTGCCCCGCTCCCTGTGAAGGTGCCTGTGTTTTAGGCGTTAACGAACCACCGGTTACGATCAAAAATATCGAAAATTCGATTATCGACCGCGGTTTTGAAGAAGGTTGGGTCGAAATGGAACATCCTGCCAATGAATCGGGACGGTCGGTTGCAATCATCGGCTCGGGTCCTGCTGGGTTAGCAGCTGCTCAACAATTGCGTAGAGCAGGGCATAAAGTTTCTGTGTATGAGCGGGCGGATCGTATCGGTGGCCTGTTGATGTATGGTATCCCAAATATGAAGCTCGACAAACATTTGGTCGAACGTCGTATCGATCAACTCCGTAATGAAGGCGTGGTATTCTTGACCAATACTCACATTGGTAAACCGGAAGACTTTCCAAAAGGTCACCTCAACGAGATTATGCAGGATGCTAACCATGAAATCAGTTTTATCGATCCTGCCGAGTTGATGCAACAACATAATGCTGTGTTGTGGGCAACAGGCGCTACAAAACCAAGGGATTTGCCCATTCCCGGGCGTGAGCTCAATGGTGTTCATTTTGCGATGGACTTTCTGACTCGTAATACTAAGAGCCTGCTGGATAGTAAGCACCAAGACGAGAAATACATTAGCGCCAAAGATAAAAATGTAATCGTCATCGGTGGCGGTGATACAGGTACCGATTGCATAGGAACTTCGCTTAGACATGGGTGTAAAACCCTGGTAAATTTTGAGTTGTTACCTGAACCACCCGTTAAAAGAGCAGCCGATAATCCATGGCCTCAGTGGCCGAAAATCTTCCGTATCGACTATGGTCATGAAGAAGCTACCGAACGTGACGGTAAAGATCCTCGAGAGTATTGCATTCTAAGTAAAGAGTTTATTGGTGATGGTAACGGCAATTTGTCTGGAATCAAGACAGTCAACGTCGAATGGACCAAAGACGACAGTGGCCGTTTTCAGATGCACGAAATCGAAGGGAGTGAGAAAGAATGGAAAGCTGAATTAATCACTTTAGCTATGGGTTTTCTCGGCCCTGAACAAACAGCTACCGATATGATGAGGCTTGAATACGACCAGCGCAGCAACATAAAAGCTAATTATGGCGAGTATGAAACCAGTATTGATGGTGTCTTTGCTGCTGGTGATTGCCGTCGTGGCCAGTCACTGGTAGTCTGGGCAATCAACGAAGGGCGCGGCGCAGCCAAAGCCATTGATCAGTATTTGAGTAGGAAAAACTAAAGTTAAACGGTAGGTTTCAGATAAGAAAGTTATCGTTAAAACCTCATCATTTACAGGGCTTGAGACGGTATATGCTGATTTAATTCTAGGTTTGTCTGTTCCGTCTTCACGGAAGAATATAAAACCGTCTCTCTTGTAAACTGTGACATCATACAATCGCTCAAAAAGAAATTTCCTTGTTTCGTTTCTCTCACTACTGCTGATATATTTTTTATCATATATAAGTTAATAGTTGCCTCCTACTGTAACCTTTTAAATGTATTTTTCTGGATTAATAAGTATTTATTATTAGCTGGAATTTCGTCAACTAAAATATCAGATTTTCCAGTAGAGGGCGATACAAACCCATAACCTGCTGTTTTTATCCCTGCAACTTAATAGTTGCAGACATTGTTAGTCTTATTTGTTCAATATCTCGGGTTCTTCTTATATTGCACACGATGCTGTATGTCTAAAACTCTTGTTTTTATTCCATTCAGCCCTACTTAAAACCCCAATTTCAAATAATAAGAAATATGCAAGAATAATTTAAACAACTAGTTTTTTTGCCCCTCATCTGCGGTGAAGTAACAATTGGGTAACCTGCTATACGCCTCGAATAAGAACAAAAAACTGCACCAATTACTCAAACTTTTCATGCTCGACCCCAAAAATGAATAAGCAGGCTACTTTGGGATATTTTCCTATAGGTAAAAAAGCCAAGTTTTTTATAATAATAGTTCGTCTACTAAACCTCACTAAAAATAATGAAAAATAATTTTTTATGCGCCGTTTTGATAGTGGCGCATCCTTTGACATCTATCGCAATTGACGAGAAAAATGAAATAATAGAAATGGAAAAGATGGAGGTTTTTGGAGTATCACCGTTGAGTGAAGAAGGATTGGAAAAATACAAAATTCCGACCAACGTTCAAGCGGTAACAAGCGATCAACTTCAAAATAGCCAAAGTTTATCCTTAGCGGACTACATGAACCGTTATTTGGGAAATGTATTTGTTAATGAAGTACAAAATAACCCATTTCAACCCGATGTATCTTATCGTGGTTTTACCGCATCGCCATTACTTGGGCTACCTCAAGGCATGTCAGTCTATGTTAATGGCGTCCGGTTTAATGAACCTTTTGGTGATACAGTTAACTGGGATTTAATACCAAAAGGTGCGATAGATAAAACGACTCTACACCCTGGTTCAAATCCTGTTTATGGTTTAAACACACTCGGAGGAGCCATTTCTATTAGAACTAAAACGGGCTTTAGTGCACCCGGCCATCAACTAGAAATATCAGGTGGTTCTTGGGATCGCCATTCCCAGGAATTATCGTCTGGTTGGAATAACGGTACTGTCGGTTATTTCTTGGATATCAACAATTTTAGTGAACAAGGTTGGCGTGATTTTTCGCGAAGTTCTGTTAAGCAAGGTTTAGGTACGCTCAGCTGGCATACCGATAGAAGTTCATTGGATCTAACAGTAGCGGCAACGGATAACAAACTAAAAGGCAACGGTGCTCTCCCTATTCAATTGTTCGAACAAGCTCATAAAGCGGTTTTTACACATCCAGACCAAACTGTAAATCGCCTGTTTTTTACGGAACTTGCTGGTGCTTTTGATATTACAGACGATATAAAATTGACCGGCAATGCTTATTATCGGCAGAATAGAAGCAGAACCTTCAATGGGGATGACAGTGATTTTGAAGAATGTGAGGAAGAGGGTAATGAAGGGTTTATCTGTGAAGAGGAAGATGACGGAGAAGAAGTTGCCGTTGATATCGATGGTAACTTGATTGAGGGAGCTGAGAGCTTGGAAGGAGCGACACAAAACACCAGCCAAACTCACCAACGCAGTCACGGTGTGAGTCTGCAAACAGCTTTCTCGCAGGATATTTTTGGGTTCGGCAATCATTTGGTAGTTGGCGGCAATTACGATTCATCAGAAATCAATTTTTCTTCTGATAGTGAACTTGCCAGTCTTACCAGTACGCGTGGAACAGTTGGCGGTGGCGTCTTGTTAGAAGATGCAAGAGTAAGGTTGAACTCGGAGACTTATTCCTTTGGCCTTTTTATCAGCGATACTTTTTCACTATCGGAGGATTTAGCCATCACCCTGGCTGGACGATATAACAGCAGCAATGTTCGAATGAATGATGACTTTGGTGATGCCTTAAATGGCCGCCATTCGTTTTCAAGGTTTAATCCATCCTATGGATTGACCTATCGCATTACCGATTATTTGACTTTTTACGGAAACTACAGTGAATCATCGAGAGCGCCCACGGCGATGGAACTAAGTTGCGCAGATCCGGAAGACCCCTGCAAGTTACCCAATTCATTCGTGGCTGATCCTCCTCTAAACCAGGTCGTGGTGGAAACTTGGGAAGGTGGGTTTAGGGGCGATTTTGATACCTTTAGCGATCGTAATTTTACCCGCTGGAATTTAGGTTTTTTTCATTCGTTAAATAAAGATGACATCATTTTTCGTCGCGACGGAGGCAGTATAAGTCAGGGGTTTTTTAGTAACGTTGGTAAAACCAGGCGATATGGCATAGAAGCCGGAATAAAGTCTGATTTTGATCATCTGTTGGGAAACTTTGACCGTTGGCATTTTTCAGCCAACTATAGCTATTTGAACGCCCGCTTTTTAGATGGGTTTATTATTCAAGATCCGTTAGAAAATTCGGAAGCGGCTCAAGTCTCAAGAGGAAACAGGATACCAGGAATACCGGAACATATTTTTAAATTTTCAGTGAGCACCGATTTATGGGATTCATTTACTCTTGGGGTTGATGGTTTGTATAGTGGTGACAAGTTTTTTCGCGGTGACGAAGCAAATTTGACCGGTAAATTAGGAGGGTTTTGGGTATTTAACCTAAGAGCTGAGTATCGAATTAATGAGCATTTTGCCCTGTTTGGCAAGCTCGATAATGTGTTCGATCGTCGCTATAAAACATTTGGTGTCTATGGAGAAGCAGATGAAGTTTTGGGCAATCAATTTGATGATGGTAGATTTGTTTCACCTGGTGCTCCGAGGGCAGGTTGGATAGGCATAAGACTGAACATCTAAATTGAATTAAAATAAATTTTGGACAATAAAAAGCCCACCTAAGTGGGCAGTTTTAATGTGTTTTTTTATTAGTAAACATTCATAGTCAACTTTGACATCTGCTACTAGTAAGTTTTCTTATCGTTATCTGTTATTCTTGTTATATCTAAATTTGTTTATAGTTTTTTCTTTTTCTAAAGCAAAGTATGAACTTTACTCCTCCTCTTTTGGCGAATACTAGATATTTCTCAATCTGTAAAAGCGTAGCTATTGTATAAAATATACAAGGAAATGTCGACAAAAAAATTAAAATAAAGTTCAAACAGGGTTATCGTTGATATTAAGCTTTTTATACTCATTGTTCGGCTAATCCATAATTAATCTAATCAAATCCAAGAAGGAAGTATCTTTTTCACAATTTAAACTTTTAAAAAAAGTGGGGTATCATTTCAATCCGAGCGTTCAGTTTATTTTAACTTTTATAAATTGCTTATTTATGACATCAAATTATTTGAAGCATTACTTTCCGTTTGAGTATTTAGGGCGTTTATCAATCTTAGTACAGTTAATACTATTGATGGGATGTGCCACCGACAATAATTTTCCGATAAGAGAACACACTTTCAAAATAACCGATCTTCGGGAAAGCGCTGCACAGGAAATAATTAGTAAAATAGAAGCGTCGCAATACAATATTTACATTGAGAACCAATCACTAAAAACAAAAGTCGATGGGGAAGAAGTAAATGATTATACATTTACGATATCGGATCCCAACTATACCAATAGTGATATCGCAAGTGTCGTCAATCAAATCACCGGTCAAGATCGAAGAGACCCCGTTGTTCTCAGGTCAACCAAAATTGTGCAAGAATATTCATCGGCTTCCGGGGCAGGTACTGCCCAAGTGCGACTTCGTATTGATATTACACAAAACGCTAAGGCTTATTACAAAGAAACTGGATACCCTATCGATGTAAAATGGGGTGCTTCGGGTAATACTGCATGGTTTACTTATGATAGGAGAGAAAATGAAGAGTATGTAGATATTTACATACTACCTCTCGACACATCAGCCGACTCGAAACCAAAAAAATTCCAACGCATCAGTTTACATGCACCCTATACTGCGCAAATATTAGATTGGAAAGAAACGTGGTTTGGTGGTTGGTGACAGTTTTAGTTGGCTCCTTCTTTGAAAAAATGTCTCTGTTATCCCCAAGACTTGTTCCCCTTCTTTCTCTTAATATGATTCTTTACGTGGCCGCGTGAAGTATAAGCAAAAGCTAGATATTGAGAGATTCCCATATTTTATCGACTTGCTGGACGATTTCTTTTGACATGTTTATTGGTATACCCCATTCACGTTGCGTTTCACCAGGTAATTTGTTGGTAGCGTCAAAACCTATTTTTGACCCAAGGCCTGATACGGGAGACGCAAAATCCAAGTAGTCGATTGGCGTATTTTCAACTAAGGTAACATCTCTGACTGGATCCATCCTTGTCGTCATGGCCCAAACTACATCTTTCCAGTTTCTGATATCAACATCATCGTCGGTAACAATAATGAATTTGGTGTACATAAATTGGCGCAAATAAGACCACGTACCAAACATTACTCGCTTGGCATGACCAGGGTACTGTTTCTTCATGCTTATAACTGCCATGCGATAGGAGCAACCCTCTGGCGGAAGATAAAAGTCAGTTATCTCTGGAAATTGTTTTTGCAGGATCGGGACAAAAACTTCGTTTAACGCTACGCCTAAAATAGCCGGTTCATCAGGCGGCCTGCCAGTATAGGTACTGTGGTAGATGGGGTTATGTCTTTGCGTGATCTTCTCAATAGTAAATACAGGAAAGGTTTCGACTTCGTTATAGTAACCAGTATGATCGCCAAAGGGTCCTTCAGGCGCAGTTTCATCAGCATAAATGTAACCCTCTAAAACGATTTCTGCACTGGCAGGGACTTGTAGCTGGTGGGTAAGACATGTGGAAACTTCTGTTTTACTCCCACGCAATAACCCGGCAAAAGCAAATTCTGACAAAGGATCTGGCACTGGTGTAACTGCCGCTAAAATAGTGGCTGGGTCGGCTCCAAGCGCTACAGCAACTGGAAAGGGTTTACCCGGATGAATTACTTGCCATTCCTTAAAATCCAGCGCGCCTCCTCGGTGTGCCAGCCATCGCATGATCACTTTGTTTTTAGCGATAACCTGCTGCCGGTAGATGCCCATATTTTGTCGTTCTTTATGCGGACCTTTAGTAATAACCAACGACCAGGTTATTAATGGTCCAGCGTCGTCTGGCCAACACGTTTGTATTGGATAACGACTTAAATCCACCTCATCTCCTTCCAAAACAACTTCCTGGCAAGCAGGGGTCTTGACTAGTTTTGGTGCCATATTCAGCGCTTGTTTAAAAACAGGTAGCTTTTCCCAAGCGTCTTTCATTCCTTTGGGTGGATCAGGTTCTTTTAAGAAGGCTAAAAGCTTGCCAATTTCATGTAAGGCGTCAACAGAATCAGCTCCCATTCCCATGGCTACTCTTTTCGGCGTTCCGAATAAATTTCCCAGCAACGGTATTTGATGATTTTTTGGGTTTTCGAACAGTAAGGCAGGTCCTTCTTGTTTAAGAGTCCGATCACATATTTCGGTTATTTCTAAATGGGGATCGGCCGGGTATTGAATTCGTTTAAGCTCTCCCGTTCGTTCTAATTGTAGGATAAAGTCGCGTAAATCATTATATTTCATGCGACCATGCCAGCATGTCTAAGTAATGCTTCAACTTTGGGCTCACGTCCGCGAAAAGCAACAAACAGTGCTTTCGCATCTTCACTACCTCCTTTTTCAAGTACATTGCTGAGAAATGAGAGGCCAGTCTGTCTGTCGAAAATACCTTTTTCTTCAAAAAGTGAGAAAGCATCGCTTGATAACACCTCGGCCCACTTATAACTATAATACCCTGCAGCATAACCACCTGCGAAAATGTGTGAGAAGCTGTTTTGAAAACGAGTGTAAGTTGGCGGTTGCATAACCGCTACTTTGTTGCGTACGTCATCCAGTATTTCCTGGATAAATTGTTCGTTGTTTGATTGATATTCAAGATGGATACGAAAGTCAAACAGGCTAAACTCCAATTGTCTGACCATCTGCATACCAGATTGAAAGTTTTTTGCTGCCAGCATTTTTTTGAACAGTTTTTCTGGTAATGGTTCACCTGTTTTATAATGCCCGGAGATCAGGCCAAGAGCTTCTTGTTCCCAACACCAGTTTTCCATGAACTGGCTCGGTAGTTCTACCGCATCCCATTCAACGCCGTTGATGCCAGCAACACCTAAATGATCTACTTTGGTTAACATGTGATGTAGCCCATGACCGAACTCATGAAATAGCGTGGTCACCTCATCATGGGTCAGTAACGCGGGATCGTTACTGGTAGGAGGAGTAAAGTTGCAAGTCAGGTAGGCCACCGGTGTCTGCACGCTGCCGGAAGATTTCTTGCGGGTGACGCAATCATCCATCCAGGCACCGCCTCTTTTTTTGGGTCTGGCGTATAAATCTAAAAAGAATTTACCGCGAAGTTGCTGTTGGTCATCGTGGATTTCAAAAAAACGAACATCATCATGCCAGCGGTCAAATGTGTCTACTTCGGTAGTCTTTAAACCGTACAGTTTTTCAACAACACTAAATAGACCTGGAAGTACCTTGCTTACTGGGAAATACTGTTTAACTTCTTCTTGTGACAGATCATATTGATGCTGACGCATCTTTTCGGACAGGTAGGGGATATCCCAAGCTTCCATGTTCGCAATGCCACTTTCTTGTTTTGCGAATTGTCGGAGTTCTTCAAGGTCGCGTTTCGCATAAGATATTGATTTGTTGGCCAGATCATTAAGAAAAGTAATAACTTCTTCAGGCTTGTCGGCCATTTTTGTCGCCAAGGACAACTCTGCGAAATTATTGAAACCGAGCAACTGGGCCTTCTCATGTCTTAAGGCCAATAGCTTACCCATAATTTCACTATTGTTCCATTGGCCGGCATGAGGGCCTTGATCAGACGCTCGGGTGGTAAAGGCCTCGTGCATTTCTTGACGCAAGTTGCGGTCATCCGCGAATGTCATTACAGCCATATAAGAAGGAAATTCGAGGGTGAAAAGCCAGCCTGATTTTTTTTGTAATTCGGCGGTTTGTTTGGCTAGCTGAAGTGCAGTTTCCGGTAACCCTTGCAGACTTTCAAAACGATCAAGCTGTTTGCTCCAAGCCTGCGTAGCGTCCAGAACGTTGTCTCCAAATTGACTGCCTAATTGCGTCAATTCCTGGCTGATGGCTTTATAACGGGCTTGTTGATTTGCAGGAAGGTCAATACCCGACAGTCTGAAATCTCGAAGGGCATTGTTGATAATTTTTTGTTGAGCAGTATCCAGCTGTTTAAACTGGTCACCTTCGGCAATGGCCTGGTAGGCTTCAAACAGTTTTTTATGCTGTCCCATTTCAGTGGCGTATTGACTCAGTTTTGGCAGGCAGCTGTTATACGCATCACGTAGTTCATTGGTATTGACAACCGAGTTCATGTGGCTAATGGGAGACCATGCTTTATTGATACGGTCGTCGATATCTTCTATTGGTTGTATTAAATTTTCCCAAGTATAGCGCTGGGCAGCGGCTAATTTTTCCTCCACCAATTGACGTGCTTCATCAAGCAATTGTTCAGTCGCTGGAATGATATGTTCAGGTTTAATCTTGGAAAATTGTGGTAACTCTGTCGGTTCTAATATTGGGTTGCTCATCGTTTCTGGCTCAGATTAAAGAAAACTCATTGCATATTAATCGATAAAGTTTATCACTTCTTAATACTTGAACAACCCTCGAGTTTTTCAGTTTGAATAATCCGCATGACAGGGTGATTTCAATGAAAGTAAAACAAATCTTTGAAGAACGATGACTTCTGAAGCAAATGAACAATGTTTTAAAAGCAGGTTAACACCAAATAATTGAACATTGGGTGCATTGTAGTATCGTTACGGTGCTGAAGTGATGAGTAAAATTTGGATAGAAAGGCCGAGAGTTGAAATGCTAATTTTGCGTTTCTAATTTATTAAATATTATTTGATGTCGCTTTTCTTATAAAAAGCTAGTCTAAAAAAAACAATTGCTTAGATAGTTAATTGTGTAGATCTGTCTCTTGTGAGAGACAAATTACAGTGTTTTGTTGATAAAGCGGAAAAAATATTCGATTGCCATCATTTCGAAAGCTCATTTTATCAGCTATGAATGTAAGTTGGCATAATAAATGCTTGTACATCTCCGTACGTAGGCTTTTCACGACTGTTGAATATGTAAAAAAACTGTCGACAAAAGTCTTTCAATAGAAAAAAACAAAGTTAAGACTACTCGTCTTAATACTAAAACGATAGGAAGTACTTTTTTATTAATAATAATGGGCGGATCCCGGTGAAATTGAAATTATTTTTTACATCTCTCAGTTCAAATCATTTTCTACTGTTCAATGCTATTACTCTGATTAAGCTCATCAAGGGTGATAGAAAAGACCAGTCAAAACCACCAGCCTCATTTTACAGGGGCTACTGTAAAAGGCTTATTGACGTTTCGTAACCAACTATAGCAACCACCATTGGTGACTGTTGTAAGTAAAATTTAATATCGTAATTTATTGCAAAAGCCTTTTTTGCTTGCGATTAAGAGACGGTTGAAATAAGTACCAGGTTTTTGTAACTATTCAGGTCACTTCTGAGTAGCCCCGTAACTGCGTAAAAGTGCTCATTTACACTTGTAAATTGCGCCCATTCGCTTTGTTTTGGAGCTACTCACGGGCAAGCTGAAAAGCTACCTGGGGAGTGCGGTTTTTTATTAGAAATCCACTCTCGATTCAACCTATAGCGCTAGTTGTTAACAAATATCTATCAGTTATTCCACTTACTATTTATCTTTTACAAGGAAGATTTATGTGTCTAACAAGAAAAATTTTTAATCAAAAACCACACTATTCATTCTATTTGATAATACATCTATCATTATTATTTTTTATTCATCCGCAAGCTCAAGCAGAACTAGAGGATACATCAAGGGGCAGTCAGGTTAATCCTGCTGAGATTATTATCCAATTAGGTGAACTAAACGCACAGTCTCAAATCGCTATTTCGAATCAACAGCTTAAATTGAGTTCTGGCTCATTATTAGAACAAGCTAGACGTTATGCTGGTATAGCCGCTGATCATATTAATTCTGACAATAAAGCAGATGCAATATTGAACTGGAGACACACATCAACCATGTTGATAACATTTAAAAAAATAATCAGCGATGCCGTGGTTGGTAACAAACTAACAGCAGACCAATCTACATCCCTTATACAACAAAGGGATGTAATTCAAGCCGACCTGACATTACTGATTGCTGAAGCCGATGTTATAACTTTGACTGTGCCGCGGTTGATTGAGAATACAACCTCAACGCCTGAAACAGAATTAGACGTCTCTCAACAAGCTCAAGAAGTTGATGGTCAACAATCAGTTGAGGCAGTTGATCTTGAGAAGGTTGATGAGTCAGCTAACGATGAACAAACAAACGAAGCCTCAGAAGTTCAATCGACACCTGATGTTGTATCAGCAGAAGCAGAAGCAGAGGTAGAAGCCGAAGCAGTCGCCGATATCAGTCAAGCGCCAGCTAATTTACAACAATCAGTTAAATTTTATGTCTCGCTTGCGGGTAACGATAGTAATCCTGGTACGGTTTCAGAGCCTTTCAGGACTTTAGCCCAAGCGCGCACTGCAGTTGCTGCGACCAAAAGCTCGTCTGGTTTACCTGACCAAGGTATCGCGGTAGTGCTGCGACAAGGCGTTTATCAACTCACCAATACCTTTAATTTAGGCGCCGCAGACTCTGGGGCTCCCGGGAAACCCATTGTTTATCAAAGTTATCCTGGTGAAAAAGCAGTGATTACGGGAGCACAGGCTCTCAATCCTAGCCGGTTTTTAGCCGTCACCAGTGACTCACCTGTTTGGGGACGCTTAGACGATGCAGCAAAATCCAAGGTGTTACAAATCAATCTTGCGAGTGAAGGGATTAGTGATTTCGGTAGCTTTGCTAACCGCAACGCTTCCGGCAATGTAAAAGGTGCTTTGCACTTATATTTTGATGATCAGCCGATGACACTGGCCAGGTGGCCGGACAAACCCAATGAAAATTCACCTGCTAACCAAGATGCCAGTGCCAGCGGGTTTGCTACCATCAACCAAGTGTTGTCTGATACGGCGTTCACTTATACGAGTGATCGACCCAATCGTTGGGGTGCTGCCAGAGATGTCCGGCTGCATGGCTTTTTTGGTGAAGACTGGGCCGATTTCCACGTCCCCTTGACCAACCTTAATACCGGGTCGAAAACAATGACAGTGGTAAAGACTGCCTTTGGTATTGGGGGTAAGCAATCTTTTTATGCTTATAATTTATTGGAAGAAATCACGCAGCCTGGTGAATGGTATCTTGACAGAGAGACAGGCATTCTATATTTCTGGCCACCATCGGGAATCAATAATAAAAGCGTTGCAGTATCCTTATTGGAGACACCTTTAGTCGAACTTCAAGGCGCGTCTTGGATCACTTTCAAGGATCTAACGTTAGAAGGTGGGCGTGCAGAGTTAGTTAAAATGATCGGAGGATCCAATAATGTGGTTCAAGGATCGACGTTACGCAATACAGGCGGTGTAGGTGTTCATATTAATGCGAGCAATTCAGGCATAGAAAATAGCGAAATTGCTTATACCGGTAATGGCGCTGTCATTGTGGATGGAGGCAATCGACCTAATTTACAATTGGCTAATAACTTTGTCAGGAATAACAAAATCCATCATTTTGGGCAATGGGTTTATGGTTTTAAAATGGGCGTTGAAGTGCTGGGGATTGGCCAGAAGATTGCGCACAATGATATTTATCAAGGTCCGCACGCGGGTGTTTTGTGGAAAGGCAATGAACACGTTATTGAGTACAATGATATCCATGATGTAGTGCGTCTTTCATCAGACATGGGAGCCATGTATAGCGGGCGTGATTGGGGGTGGCGAGGTAACGTGATCCAGTACAACTTTATTCACGATATCGCATCCTTTAACAAGAAGCATGAGTTTGGAGCGCATGGCATCTATATGGATGATGGGATCAGCGATACCAAGATCTTTGGAAATACGTTCTATCGAATTGGAAAAGGATACAGTATTTTGAATGGCGGTGGTCGAGACAATATTATGGAAAATAATGTATTTGCCAAAGTCAATGTTGCCATGTTTACCGATAACCGAGGAACGGGTTCGATTACATTTCGAGCTGGAGACAGCTGGAACTTGATAGAGCGTATGAGTAAGGATGGCATCAACTACAAGGCCGAACCTTGGGCATCGAAATATCCTGAGTTGGCGGCTATTCCAACCCAGTTTAATACGCAAGACCCATCGGTAAACTGGTTGCATCCAGAAGGCTCGGTATTCTCCCGTAACATTATTTTTGAAGGCAATCCGAATATTCAGACCGGTTTTATTAGTGCTGATTTGACGAGTTCAAGGTCATTTTCCCCAGTGGATGCTTTTAAAGAGCAGGTTGATAATCTTACTGGGCAGGATCCGCTGTTTGTGAATGAAGGAGCTCTTGATTTAACCTTACAGCCAAATTCTCCGGCTTTTTCAATCCCAGGGTTTCAAGCCATTCCATTCAATCAAATTGGTATTCAGTAAACAATGGCTAAAGCAGTGACGAACCCAGGTTCGTCACTCGCGCTTATCTCTTTGTGAGATTGCATTTTTAGCGTTAAAAAAAGCTCAGTCGTAAATACTATAGTCATCTGGATGATATTGTTCTTCGTCAGGTAACATAGCTTCTCGAAAAGAAACAACCTTTTTGGCTATATCATGATGATTATCAAATCGTGCGATGTGATACAAAGCTTCCCCTTCATAGACCAATGGTATTTCAGTACGGCCAATGACCAATCCGCTGGATGAAGTAACTACCTCGACATCTTCATTGTTGATCGGGTCATTTATTACACCCAGAACTTCATTTTGTTTGAGACGGGCACCTAATGGCTTCGCGGCTCTGAATAAACCGCTGGCGGGTGATCTGACCCAATGACTACTACGCGCAACGACCGGTTCTTTTATTTTTCCGACCGGTGATTCTCGGTGTGGGAGCATGCCAAGTTGCGTCATCACATTAAGAATTCCTCTCACACCTGCCCTTATTGATACTTCATCAAAACGGAGCGCTTCACCCGCTTCATACAGTAGTATGGGAATGCCTTTTGCTGTTGCCGCTCCACGAAGCGAGCCGTCTCTAGTATTGGCGTTGATTAGAACGGGAACATTAAACGCTTTGGCAAGGCTCAAGGTCTCAGGGTCATCTAGATTGGCTCGTATTTGGGGCAGATTGTTACGATGAATAGCTGCGGTATGGAGGTCTATTCCATGTGAACATTTATCGATAATTTCAGTCATCAATAAGTTGGCTATACGTTGAGTTAATGAGCCTTTATTCGAGCCTGGAAAAGATCGGTTAAGATCACGGCGGTCAGGTAAATATCGAGAATGGTGAATGATTCCATACACATTGATCATTGGCACAGCAATAAGGTCGCCATGCAAGTGTTTCAAGCTGGGATTTTTCAGTAATCTTCGAATTATTTCTACGCCATTGAGCTCATCCCCGTGAATAGCCGCGCCAACGAATAAACGAGGCCCGGAGTGTGTGCCGGTGACCACATGGACTGGCATGGTCAACGGGGTATTGGTGTATAAAGCTGGAAGGGGCAAATCAATAATGATATTTTGATCTGACTTGATGGTTTGTTCGTTGATAATTAGGGTGGTTTGCATTGCTTAACCTTTGCCTCGAGTTCTGGTACGCGAATTTTTGTTAGCCTGGCTTTGAATACGTTTTTCAATGAATTCGATAATTAAAGTGGCGATATCTAGCTGGCTGGTTTGCTCAATACCCTCCAATCCCGGTGAAGAATTGACTTCCATGATGACCGGGCCGTGATTCGATCTCAACAAATCCACTCCGCAAACGTTTAAGCCCATTATTTTAGCCGCACGGACAGCAGTAGATCTTTCTTCGGGCGTGAGACGAACAGTGGAAGCACTACCGCCCCGATGTAAGTTAGAGCGGAATTCTCCCTCTACACCTTGTCTTTTCATTGCCGCCACTACTTTATCGCCAATGACAAAGCAACGTATATCGCTACCACCTGCTTCTTTGATGAATTCTTGTACCATAATGTTTGCATTAAGACCCATAAAAGCTTGGATGACGCTTTCGGCTGCTTTATGTGTTTCGGCTAGAACTACTCCGATCCCTTGTGTTCCTTCCAGTAATTTAATGACCAACGGAGTTCCTCCCACCTGATTAATAAGATCTTCAATATCGTCTGGATTATTGGCAAAACCAGTGACAGGCAAACCAATTCCTTTGCGAGCTAAAAGTTGAATTGAGCGTAATTTGTCTCTAGAGCGGGTAACTGCCACAGATTCGTTGAGTGGAAACACATTGATCATTTCAAATTGCCTCAATACAGCCGTCCCATAAAAGGTTATGGAAGCACCTATCCGAGGGATCACTGCATCAAACTCTTCTAGTTTTTCGCCTTTATAATGGATCGAAGGTTTATGAGACGTAATGTTCATGTAGCATCGAAGAACATCCAAAACTCTTATCTCATGCCCGCGAAGCTCACCAGATTCAATTAATCGTCGAGTTGAATAGAGCGTTGAGTCACGAGATAAAACGGCAATTTTCATAGCGAAAGACTGGGTTACTGAAAAAGAAGAACTAAAGAAGAGTTCTAATTAGACGCCGTTGAGCATGAGTGACTCATTGAATAAGAAACACTGGGGTCACAACAAAATAACTTTCTAAAGCAGTACGACCCAAAGGCATACAAAATTTCATGTTTTATCGACGGGTTAATGTCATTAATAGTTCTTAAAAAATGTCTAAGAGCTGAGTAGTGCAATGTTTTTCGGTCTATCAGTATAGCAAGTGGATCTGGACAAAGTGGTTGTGGCGTATAGTTTATGTGAAAAGGGGGTCTTTATGCATATTGCACATTTGAGTTTAGATGTTTTTTAATATCACGTCTTTTGATAGCTTTCCCCTGTTCCGAGTAGTGAGGAAATGATGTTTTTCTGAATTTCAGAACTGCCCGAAAATAACCGGCTTGCCAGGGCATCATTGACCCACTGATTAAATTTTAGATCAGGTAACAGGCCGCTAGCACCCATAATTTGTACTGCATCCAGGCTGGATTGCAAAAATGCTTCGCTGGCGAGGAGCTTAACTTGTGAGCTGGCTAAGGTTATGCGTTTCCCTGTATCCTTTAATCGGGCGCATTCTCTAACCCAAAGCTGCACAGTGTCCAGCCTGACTTTCATGTCGGCAATTTTGTGACTAATGGCTTGATTTTTTCCAAGATGTTCGCTTTGGGTTTTTCGCTCCCTACTATAGCGAATCACTTCTTGAAGTTGACAGTCCAGGATACCAGCAATCCCAGCAAAGATGAAAGCGCGTTCCAACTCCAATGCGTTTTGAATGAGCAGTGAACCCGAGCCTGGCTTTCCTAACAGGCGGTTGGCAGGGATGAGACTATCGTTCAGGATTAAGTCACCCATGGTGGCGCTTTCACATCCTTTAACTGCCGGGTGATCAGTCAGCTCAATGCCGGGATCGTCTTTCTCAATTATAAAAGCTGAAATCTGGTGGTCTAGCTTGGCATAAACAATCATTAATTTTGCTATGGGAGCATTGGTAATGTAACGTTTGTGTCCATTAATCCGAAAGCCTTCTTGGGTAGTAATTGCGGATGTTTGCATAGCTTGTACATCTGAACCGGATTGTATTTCTGTAATCGCATGTCCCGCTACCAATTGGCCAGTGACTAGCTGGGGAAGCCAACGTTGTCGTTGCCGGTCGCTGCCATATGTTAACAGTGGCATTATCGCCCCCCACAAGTGGGCATTAAGCGAAAGTATTAATCCGGAGTCCTGGCACTCTCGACCTAGATAAAAATAATCTTCACATAAACTTTGGAACCCTGTATTGGCACCGCCGTATGCAACAGGAACAGTGTGTTTAAACAATCCGTATTCGGCACATAAGCCTAAGCGTAACTCCGCTTGGTCGATGTTTTTGACGCGTGATAAACGGCTGACTAATTCGGATCTATTGATTGAATTGTTCATGAAGGGCTTTAAAGTCGACTTTGCCATTAGTCAGGTAGGGCAGGTGCTGTAATTGCATCCATTTGGCAGGCTGCATATAGTTTGTTAATTGATGCTGTATTCGTTGGCGTATTTGCGTTATATCAACTCCTGGTGCAAGAACAACGGCAGCGGCAGGACGTTGTCCGCTAACTTGGTCATTAATGCCGATAACAGCACATTCCTGAACACCTTTCATAGCATGAATGGCTCGCTCAATTTCAGCGGGTTCTACACGAAAACCAGAACATTTTAGCATTCGATCAAGTCTTCCATGATAGTGATACACATTCTCACCATCCAGTGAGACTCTATCACCGGTTCGGTAAAAACCTTTCTCATGTTTGAGAAGAACAAGTTTGCCGTGCCGCCAATAACCGGAAAAAAGTGTTTCGCTGTTAACCAGTAACTCACCTGTGACAGTATCGATGTCTAAGCCAGCACCGCAAGCGGCTTGGCCAATGGGAATAGGTTGGTCGGAGTTTAATACGCAAGGATCAACTGGCCAATAGCAGCAGACGTTTGTTTCAGTAGGGCCGTACAGATTATAAAAGTTCACCTCAGGTAGAAGTCCGGTCAATAGTTTTAGTCTGGGCGTGGGAAAGACTTCACCGGCAAATAAAACTTTTTTAAGGTCGGGTAAAGGCTGTTGATTCAAATTACCTTTCAGAGCTAGAAACCCGAGTAGGGAAGGTACAGTATACCAAGCGCTAATGTGGTTTTCTGCCAACCATGAGCTTAATCTGGCTGGGAACAAGGTTAATCCTTGAGGCACAAAATTAATTTGGGCACCACTCATGGTACTGGTAAATAAGTCGAAAATTGATAAGTCGAAATAAAAAGGAGCTAAGCTGGCGATCACATCATCTGAATGGATGTCAAAGGTAGTTCTGGCCCAATGGGCAAAATGATATACAGCGCGGTGACTAATGGCTACACCTTTCGGTACGCCAGTAGATCCAGAAGTATAGAGTATGGCCGCGAGGGATTCTTGATTTAGGTTGGGCGTTGCATTATCTAAATTGTCATTGGTTAAACAAGAAAAATCGAACCATTTTGTCGAGTTGGATACCCATTTGGGGCAGGAACCCTCACCAATGATTAAGTCAGCACTCACATCTTGTTCAATAAATCTTAGACGATCAATAGGGTTTTTGAGGTCTATAGGAACATAGCAGCGTCCGGCAAAATTGGCACCCAATAATACAATAGCTGCGTTAATACCTCTTTCCAAGGCGACAATTACGCGGCCTTTCGGATTACTATTGGCTTTGATAAATGTTGAGGCAGACCGAATGTTACGTTCCAGTTCACGATAACAAATAGATTTTTCGTCTTGTACTAGCGCTGTTTTTTGAGGGTATGCGTCGGCTGTCTGCAAAAAAACATCGAAAAAAGCCATGAATCAATCCTGTTCGCCCATTAATTCAGTCTTAAAATAGTGATGAACTTGGTCGATCCAAGCCTCGTCATAATGAGGCGTCATATAGCTATAGCTGAGAGTTAGTTGACCTTGGAACTGACAACAAAGTAGCGCTAACCCTGGTGGGGTGGTGATCTGACAGAGGTGAAACACATTTTTTATGGTTTGACCCGCTAGTTTTTGTTGGCTGAAATCAAGCTGGCCTATATCGGAAAACCAGAAAGAACTGCGCTCGGTATTACTCTGATAAGATTTTCTAAGTTGTTGACCATGTTTTTCCAAACTCAACCAACTGGCAGCCCACATAACCGGAAAAAAAGCAAAATCGAGCTGTTGTCTGATGACTTGAGCGTAACTTTGTTTTAAATGTTTGAATAATGTTTTGCGGTTCTCTATTTGCTCGCGGCTGGCTTGTGCGAACAAAGGGCCGACATGGTTGCCTAGAACGGGAGATAAGGCTTTTTGTTTTCTTAGGTTATAGGCATAGGGGACACAGTAGCCATCACCATCAGATAATGTGGGCATGCGTTCCAATGCTCGCATCATACAACCTAAATAGTACAGACTGGTGCCGATCATGCCGCAGTGTTTTCTGGCTTGTTGAACAATTTGCTGACTTTGCTGTGGGGTCAGTTGCCTGATGGCAAAAGCAAGGCGGGCAGGTGGTTTATCAATCTTGGTAGGAATGATGCTGGTTAATTGATCCAAGCTTTGAATATGGTTTTTTGCTTTCAGAAATAGACCGATCTTTTGCCACCATCGAAATTTTTTTAACGTACTGATAACCAGTGGTTCTGACGAAGATTGGAAGAGGTCTCTTGCATCCTTATCATCAGTGCATAAAAATTTTAAGATTAAATCCGCGCCTTTGGCGTCACAAACGGGATGGATCCAGCGCATCAGAAACAAACTTGTCGATTGACTTATGAGTAAAAAAAATTGAATGGGCGGGAGTTCGTTTCTGCTTTCCGTCGGGTGCATGATGTTATCCACCCAGTTTTGTATTTTGGAAAGCTGCAGTGCTGGTTCATGAGTTTTCTCTTGAACCAGCAAGTCAAAATCTGTATCTCGTTCAAACCAAAAAAATCGTCGTCCTTGCTGTTGTAAAGAGGCTTTAGCGACAGGGAAACGTTTAGCAAATTCATCAATCCGCTGTTTTAATATTGTTATATCAGGTTGGTTTTCCAATTCTAAAGCGAAGCTGCCTAAGCTGCCAGGCATACCGTCCAGACGGATTTCATTGTCCATCGCCAGGGTAAAATAATCCGCAGGGTTAAGCGCTTCAAGTTTACGAGGAGGTGTTGGCATTAGCTTGCCTGGTGGCGCTTTATCCAACTCTCCAGGGTATTGAAGGATTGTACATTGTCGGGATCGATTTCATTATCGGGTAAAGTGACATTAAATTCACTCTCGACGAACATGATTAAACGCATTATGCCCATGCTGTCGAGCCCAGCGTCGAGCAGGTTTTGATCGTCGCTAAATTGTTCGATATCATTCACAGCGATCAGCTCACTGAAGATGAATTTACGAATTTTTTGTTTCATAAAGCTTAAGTGATTAAAGATTTTAGTTAATCGTTAAATTATACCGCTTTATTCTACTTTGTCAGATTAACAGTAAGAGCGTTCTATTTGTTGGGGGCTAGTACTCCAACAATTTTGTTCTGATACGTATTTAATGTAATATCTTAAGTATCGATACCAAGAATATGATATTTAGGATTAAACCATGCCAGCCAAGAAATACCGAATTAAACTACCGAACGATGAACGCGAGGATTTAAAGCACCTCATCTCAAAGGGAAAAACCGCCGCCCGCAAAATAACCCATGCCCAAATACTGCTTCATGCGGACGAAGCGATTTCAAAGGCTTCATTAACTGATGCAAAGATCGCCAATGCGTTACACATCTGACAGTACAGCGTGTACGAAAGCGCTTTGTTGAAGAAGGAATAGAGTGTGCCCTCAATCCCAAAATCCAGACACGACGACGCGCCAAAAAGCTGGATGGCGAAGCGGAAGCGTTTTTAGTAGCAACAGCCTGTTCATCCGCCCCTGAGGGATATAATAATTGGACCTTAAACTTATTAACGGATCGATTGGTTGAATGTAAAATAGTCGACTCGATATCGGGCGAAACCGTTCGAAAAACACTCAAAAAAACGCCCTTAAACCTTGGTTAAAAGAATGCTGGTGCATTCCGCCCAAAGCCAATTGTAATGGTCTAATAATCTTGGAAGGATTTATAGCTTATAATCCAACCCAAAATTAGGATAAAAAATGACCGAAATAACCACTGTCTCGCGTCAATTACTTTGTCCGGTTTGGCGACAATTATGATGGCCGGTTGAGTGATTAAGGTTTTTTATGATTTTTTCTGATGTTTCCTCCTGTAACTGTTGCCGTCGATTTCAAGAATCGTGGCATGATGGATAATGCGGTCAATGGCGGCTACGGTCATTAATGTATCCGGGAATATCTGATCCCAGTGACTGAATGGCTGGTTTGATGTGATGATCAAGCTGCCACTTTCATAACGATGAGCAATAAACTCAAACAGGACCTGGGTTTCTGAATCCGTTTTTTTAACATAACCAATATCATCGATAATGAGTACACGATATTTATCCAGTCGACTCATCACAGCCATTAAATCCAGCTCTTTTTTGGCCTGCTGCAGTAATTGCACCAGTGCGGTGGCAGCCAACCATTTTACCCGGATGCCTTGTTCGATAAGATGAAGCCCCAAAGCAGAAGCAATATGCGATTTACCGACACCGGAAGGGCCAATCAATAAAACATTATCTGCCTGTAGCGCCCACTGGGTATTATCGCGCAGCCCAATCACTTTCTTTTGAATGGTTTCCGGTAATTCATCAAAGCCTAAGGTGGCAAAACTTTTGCCCCGGGGTAATTTGGCTTCTTTGGTCCAGTTGCAAACTCGCGTTTCAAAGCGCCGTGCAATTTCATTTTCACACAGTTTAGACAGGTATTGGCTATAGCCCCATGCCTGTTTTGTGGCCTGTTCCTGATAAGCTTCATAATATTGCCAAAAAGCCAGCAAGCGAAGTTCTTTTAACATCATTGGCAAACCATCACTCACAGCACACCTCCTGTCTCATCCACTGACCGGTCAGTAGTTGATCATAGTCAGCAACCTGGTGTTGGCGTAGCGGTATCGGTGGCGGTGTACTGTGTTGTAAATACCTTGCCTGCAGGGATGTTAAATCGGGCAAGGCACCTTGTTCTGCCTGTCGCATTAGCTCAGTTGCCAGGGCACTTTCGCAATCATAATCATAGGCAAAGCGTAAAACAGCAACCATCCACTTGCATGCTTCTTGCGGTGTAAACTGTTTCTCTGCCTGCTTCCATAAAGCCCGATATTGCGTGTTAGGCAAAATATTATCGCGAAACTGTGAGAAGCGGAAGGCTTGTGGTTTGGCTGCCAGAGAATGAATGATATGCCGGTAATCTATTCGTCGCGCTCGGCCGGTGGGCGTTGTTGGATAAATCCGAGGCAGATTGATCACCCGAGTTTGGCCAACAAAGCAGACCAAACGATCATGGTAGAGATGCACCCTGACGCTTTCACCGATAAGGCGTGAAGGGACGGTATACAATGCGCGTTTTACAGCAATGGTACTGCTGGTGGTGACTTTTACCGACAGCTCAGCATAATCAACAAATCGGTGTTTGGGTAAGGCTAACAGGGTTTTGTGCTCTTCGGCCAACCTGCCTTTGCATCGTCTGTTCAGTTTGTCGACAATGTGTTCAAGAAACTCTCGATAAGCACGGAGTGTAGAAAAATCATTCGAACCGCGTAACTTTATGGCTTGATCAATGCGACGTTTTAATGAGCCATGCGGTGCTTCAATGGCGCCATTTTCATGACTAATGCCCAGATTATTGATGGTGGGCCGCATGCCATAATGCTTACATAAATCATGATAGTCTTCCGTCAGTCGCTGTTTTTCTACGTTATTGACGTAAGCCGCACTGAGGCTGTCTGTACGATGTTCCTTTGGTGAACCGCCTAAGGTGTGTAATGCACTTTGTAAGCCGTCAGCCAGTGCACTGTAGCTTTCTCCGCCCTGAATAACATGGACATGACGCCAACCACTAAAAGCCAGGCGAAACTGGTACAGTAAATGTGCGAACGCCTTCCCGTCTATCGTAATGACGGTATTGGGGTGCGTAAAATCAGATAGTCCCTGATGACCCGCAGGTACCGACTGACGAAACATGACTTCTTTGTCCGGGCCTTGTGTGGCCTGCCAGTGTTTAACACGTCTTTGCAGTGTCCGAAGGTATTTCTCTGGATACTTTCCCGGATGCTGCTCATCCAGATGCTCCCACAGGGTAATGCCAGTTAAGGACGATTCATCTTCTAATAACGGAACCAGTTCTGAGTCCCATACGGCTTCTAATGGATCTTTGCGCGTTCGCCACTTTCGTTCTTTGTGTTCAGCTCTTTCACCTTTTTCGATCCGGCAACCTGATCGAACACTGATGCCGGCTTTTGCTGCGGATGTCTCCTGCGTACAACCTGTCTGACGATTTTTCATATAACTATTTTCCTGTAATTGAGTGATGTGTTTACCGGACAAGTCACTTCCTCCTAAGAGTAAAAAGTACTTATCAGTTTATACACTCAACCGGTCAAGATAATTGTCGTCTGACCGGACAGGTTAATTGTCGCCTAACCTTCACCACAGAACAGCGTCTAGACTACGCTAAACTCATGGTAAATGAAGGATATACCAATAAGCAGGTAATGGAAATATCAGGAGCAGGTGACTCTGCTGTGAGGCGATGGAAAAAGCAATATTTAGATGAACTCAAAGGTAATACACCTCAGGATAAGCAAGCGTTAACCCCAGAACAACAGAAAATACAAAGCCTAGAGAAGCAATTATGGCGAGCTAAAAGGGATAATGAAATACTAAAAAAGGCCACAGCCTTCTTTGTTCGAGACAACAACAATCTGAATTGATTGTTGAAATAAAGAAGGCTTCTCCAGGCTATCAAACAACAGAGCTTTGCACACTATTTAATATAGTTCTCAGTACACACTACTATCAGATTAATAATCAAATGAGCGATGAAGAACAAGAAACCATAGAACAAATTAAATTGATAGCCATTGAAACTCAGCATACCTATGGTAAACGAAGGACTCAGGTTGAATTAGCTAACAGAGGGATTGAAATAGGCGTTTATAAAACAGCTTCATTAATGAAAAAATCGAATGTCATTGCCATAAAACCTAAAAAGCGACACAGCTATCCAGCGGGAGAAGTCCACAAGAAAGCGGATCATTTACTTAAACGACAGTTTAATCCCAGTACTGTTCATACGCACTGGGTAGGTGACATTACCTACATTAAAACCTATACAGGCTGGAGCTATTTAGCTTGTATACTTGATCTTGGGTCAAGAGAAATTATGGGCTGGGCATTATCAGAAGAACCCAATGCAGAGCTTGCAAAGTCAGCATTAGAACATGCGATTAATAAACACAAGCCAGATACTCAACAATTAATGTTTCATTCAGACCAAGGGGTTCAATATTCAGCCAATCTATTTGTTGATTATCTTCATGACTTGGATATAACACAAAGTATGAGCCGTCGAGCTAATTGCTGGGATAATGCTGTGATGGAGCGGTTTTTTAGGAATTTAAAAACAGAGAGGCTGAACTATTTGAATTTTATTAATTACTCCTCTGTAGTCAGTGCTGTGACTAGCTATATTAGTTTCTATAACTATAAAAGGTTACATTCTGCTATTGATTATAAAACCCCTCATCAAAAAACCAAAGAAATGAAAAAAGCGGCTTAAAATCCTTCCAAGAAAACTTGACCATTACAGTTACCGATGGCCGCAGCGAGTTCGACTTTATTAAAACCCAGTGCGGTGAGCTTCTGATCCAGTTGTAGTTGCATAACCGCATGCCACGCCAGCGTTTCAACACCGATACTGCGGGCTTGAAGGGTTTCGACATGATTGATATCAACCGTGTGATAATCGGGTTCTGGACTGGCAGCATCCACCGGTTGGGCCAGCTTAGCGATGATAAGCGCACTGTAACGCTGGGCTGAGGCTTCCAGGCATTGCGTTAACTCATCGGCTACATGAAACAATTCTTGCTGATGAGGCTCACAGCCTTGTAACAATTGTTCAATCCTGGCTGTCAGCAAGGGCCAGTGCTCTGGATCAATGGCGAAGTCTTTGCCTAGATTCAGTAAGGTGCGTTGCTTTACTTTCCTTCCCACGCGAACGGATTCAACGATCCGATAGGTGAAGTAGGCCCCGCCATTATCCAGGGATTTCGTTTTGGTTTTTCGAATATACATGTCCCTAGCATTAATGAAAAACCGGGGAAAATCAAGGGTCAAAAAGACGAAAATGGCACTACCGAGCGGATCTGAAAAAAACACCGTTGAAAGGTAAGGTTTTTTTTCATGGAATCATTCGATGAAAACAAAATATCAATAACTTAGCGATGTCAAAGTCACGAAGATGGGTTAAGTCGCCAGTGCCTGAATCGAAGAATACCTGACCAAGACACATTACGAACTGAAATAAACGCATGGCAAGAACAACGCAATCAAAAAGCTGTTGGTGTGAACTGGCGATTTACGACTGAGGATGCCAGAATAAAACTGAAATCACTCTATCCTTCAATACAATGTTGATGGAGTACTAGTGACCAGCGCCAAGGATAGCAAGCTGGTGTTCATCAATAAAGCCTGGATTCAGGGAATCCCTACCGGAAAGAGAATCTTGGAAAAAATGATTTATGTCATCTGACAAAGTAGAATTAAGGTGAGCTCAATTAGATGAAATAATGCTTGTTGATTTAAGATACGCTTTAATTAAGTTTGTAACATACAATTGGTCGCAGATAATCTTGATGTTTTAAGGTATTATTATTCTCTTTTTTCAAATTCTAACAAGGCAATACAATCCTGCATGCACATTCTTTTAAGTAACGATGATGGTTATGCGGCCAAAGGTTTGATCACTTTAGCCCAAGCCTTGCAAGAGTATGCTGAAATTTCTGTCGTAGCTCCTGATAAAAACCGCAGTGGCGCCAGTAATTCCTTAACTTTGGACTATCCATTACATGCATGCCTTGCCGAAAATGGTTTTCTCAAAGTTGATGGAACACCGACTGATTGTGTTCACTTGGCCATTACCGGGCTATTGGATAAAGAGCCGGATATGGTCATTGCGGGCATTAATCATGGTGCTAATTTAGGTGATGATGTTCTGTACTCTGGTACCGTGGCAGCAGCAACTGAAGGACGTTTTTTAGGTTTGCCAGCGATAGCTTTTTCGTTAGCTTCAAATACACCCGTTTATTTTGAAACTGCGGCTCAGGTTGTTATCACTTTATTTAGCAAGCTCAGAGACAAACCCTTGCCAAAAGATACTATACTGAATGTAAATATTCCAGATGTGCCTTTGAATGAGATAAGCGGTTATCGAGCGACACGTTTGGGGCAAAGGCATAAGTCAGAAGCTGTTATAAAATCCCTAGACCCCAGAGGTAGAGAGATCTATTGGGTTGGCCCGGCGGGACCGGAGCAAGATGCTGGCCCAGGCACTGACTTTTTTGCAATCCGGGAAAACTGTGTCTCCATCACACCTTTACAGATTGATCTGACGCGGTACGACGCAATCGAGCCTATTGCAGATTGGTTGCATAAGGATTTGAATAAATGATGAGCCGGTTTCAGGGTATCGGTATGACGTCTCAGCGGACCAGAGAGCGTATGATTCTTCGTCTGAAAGAGCAGGGGATTGAACATCCAGATGTTTTGCAAGCTATGAAAAACACCCCCCGCCATATTTTTGTCGATGATGCGTTAGCAAGCCGCGCTTATGAGGATACCGCGCTGCCAATAGGCCATAATCAAACGATTTCTCAGCCCTATATTGTTGCCAAAATGACTGAGTTACTGTTGGAAGTAAATCCTCATCCTGATAAGGTTCTGGAAATTGGTACGGGTTCGGGTTACCAAACGGCCATTTTAGCCCAATTGTCTGGAAAGGTTTTTTCATTAGAACGTATTTTGCCGTTGCAAAAAAAAGCCAAGAAACATCTGCAAGAAGATATTAAACGGTTTAATATTCGTTACTTGCATAGCGACGGAAGTAAGGGATGGGCAGAGCATGCACCTTTTGATGCTATGCTGGTTGCTGCAGCTCCTATGTCGATACCAGAGATTTTGCTCAACCAACTTTCAAGTAACGGGGTGATGGTTATTCCTATCGGCCATGATCGTTCTCAACAACTACAAAGGATTAGAAAAACTGCGGGTGGCTACGAAACAGAAATGATCGAGCCAGTCATGTTTGTGCCTTTTCTTAACGGACGGAGTTAATTTTGTTTAAAGTAATGTATGACAAAGCCCTGGTTTGGGCAAAACATCGGCATGCGGCATGGTATCTTGGTGCGTTAAGTTTTGCAGAGTCCTCCTTTTTTCCGATACCTCCCGATGTGATGTTGGCACCAATGTCACTGGCTCAACCTTCCAAAGCATTACGTTTTGCTTTGCTAACGACATTAATGTCGGTGTTGGGTGGTATTCTGGGCTATGCGATTGGTTATTTTGCTTTTGACATCATATCGCCTTGGCTAATGGAAACAGCCTATTGGGATAGTTATTTGAAAGCAAAAGTTTGGTTTGAGGAGTGGGGTTTTTGGGCAATTTTCATCGCCGGATTTTCACCTATTCCTTACAAAGTTTTTACTATAGCTGCAGGTACTATGTCTATGTTGTTAGTGCCATTTGTTATTGCCTCTGCGATTGGTAGAGGGGCTAGGTTTTTTCTCGTCGCAATACTATTGGCATGGGGTGGACAACGTTTAGAAAACTCTTTGAGGCGTTACATCGATATAATTGGCTGGATTACGGTAGTAGCCGTTGTGGTATTAATTTTGATATTTAAGCGTTAATTTTTAGACTTACCCTTAAATCTTATGCTTAATAATATTTCTGCTAATTTCTATATTTTATTATTAGGCTATTTGATTATTAGGAAGATTTAATTCAATGAAAGTCACTGTTTTTGGATCAGGCTATGTAGGTTTAGTCACAGGTACCTGTCTCGCTGAAGTGGGCAACGATGTTTTATGCATGGACATTGATCAGGAAAAAATCGATAAATTGAACCAAGGGATTATTCCGATTTATGAACCTGGCCTGGACGATTTGATTAAAAAAAATCAAGCGGCCGGTCGTTTAAAGTTTACATCAGATTCTAAAGAGGCGGTTGATCATGGATTGTTTCAATTTGTCGCTGTTGGAACACCACCGGATGAAGATGGTTCTGCGGATTTGCAATACGTCTTGGCTGTTGCGACATCTGTAGCGGAACATATGACAGAATACCGCGTCATTATTGATAAATCTACTGTACCAGTGGGTACCGCTGACAAAGTAAGAGACGTCATTATTGCAAGATTGCAACAAGATAATAAAGATATTGAATTTGATGTCGTGTCTAATCCTGAATTTCTAAAAGAAGGGGCAGCGATAGATGATTTCATGAAACCTGATCGGATCGTTATCGGTGTGGATAATCCACGGACTACCGAATTGTTAAAAGCTCTTTATGCACCGTTTAACCGCAATCATGACCGAATTATTGCAATGGATATTCGTTCTGCTGAGCTAACCAAATACGCTGCAAATGCGATGCTGGCAACCAAAATAAGTTTTATGAATGAATTGGCTAATATGGCAGAGCAATTGGGCGCTGACATTGAGCAAGTCCGCCAAGGCATTGGGTCGGATGAGCGCATTGGGTATCATTTTATTTATCCAGGCTGTGGTTATGGAGGTTCTTGTTTTCCCAAAGATGTAAAAGCTTTGGAACGGACAGCAAAACAGATTGGTTATAATGCTGAGCTTCTGGCTGCAGTAGAAAATGTTAATGACCGACAAAAACATGTCTTGTTTAATAAGATCAAGACACATTACCAGGGAAAAATAGCCGGCAAAACTTTTGCTGTTTGGGGTTTATCTTTTAAACCAAAAACAGATGATATGCGAGAAGCGCCGAGCCGTGTTTTGATTGAGTCACTGATTGAAGCTGGTGCCTCTGTTAGGGCATACGATCCGGAGGCAATGGAAGAAGCCAGGCGGATTTTTGGAGAGAATAAACACTTGGTTTTATGCGAAGCTGCGACTGATACACTCGAAGGTGCTAATGCTCTTTGTGTGGTGACTGAATGGAAAAATTTTTGGAGTCCTAACTTTGATCTGGTAAAAAGTAAATTAATCGACGATGTCATTTTTGATGGTCGAAATTTGTATGATTTATCGCTTATGAAACAGATGGGGTTAACCTATTATTCTATTGGCAGACCGGCTTAGGTATTAGTCCCTGAAAGTTATTTGTAAAGATTGTTTTTCTTTAATTGTGGAAGGGTATAGCGTATCAAGTAGTTCAAAGGTTCTTTGACCATGAGTTACAAAAAGCTTATCTAAATTGCCTCACTTTGTTACGCTAGGCATTTTATGTCGATGGCTAGCCTCTGAGCCAATAACTCGGTCTTTCTTTTGCCCTCAACGACAAGAGGAAAAAAGGTAATGGCCAATAATAATGGGTGCATGGTATAAAGCAATTTGTCAAAATAACCGCCTAATTTTGTTGAAAATTATAATCAAATGTAACTATTTTAGTGTTCATTTATATGGTGTTTGATCAAATATCGACGACTTATTCAGGTCTCCTTTACTCTCAATGAAGTTGCTCTGTATATTATTGGTATTAGTCAATATAACCTATTTTTTATGGGAATATAGGCTGGGCCATTTCCCTGTCGTTGAGCCAAAAACACTTCAAACATCCAGCCAAAAACAAATTTTTTTAGCCTCTGAACATTCAGCGTTCTCGAATAGTAAAGAGAAATATTCTTCAAAGTTACGTCAACCAAAACGACATTGTCTTGCTATAGGCCCCTTTAAACAGCAAAAATCTTTAGATAAATTTAGAAGAAAGATAATGCCATCGCTGTATAAATATCAGGTAATTAGTGTTAATTTTAAGAATATTTCTTCTTTTATGGTGCAATATCCGGCACCGAAAAATCTAAGAAAATCACTAATCGATTATGAATTCCTCAAAGAGGAAGGTATGAAAGATATTTGGCTTTTTAAGCAAGGCGACTTTAAGGGTTCAATATCGCTAGGACTTTATAAAACCAAAAGACAGGCAGAAAATGCAAAAGTAAAACTGGTTGGTTTTGGGTTAAATCTTGAAGTGGTTCCTTATCCTTCGCTATGGTTAACGCTTAAAATTAAGGAGCCAGTGGCGACCAGAAAGATATTAAGGCTTCCATTATTTTCTAAATATGGAAAATTGGAAGTTAAATTTATTAAAAGATGTAAATAAGGTTGGCCAGAAGAGGGTTTAGATATTTATGCTACTCTTCAAATGTTTGAGTCGATGTTAGATGCAAAATATGTTTAAAAGTACATCTAGATTGAACATAACACAGGGTGATTAAAAACTTCCGCCTAGATTAGAACCCCTCGCAACTTGTAAGGCCTAATAGCCATTAGGCAGTTTTTGCCAGTTCTCTCGCTTCAATCATTTCTTTAAACTTTGTTGATAATTCCAACGGATTAAATTTTGAGACGTAAGCATCGGCACCCACTTTGGTTCCCATCATTTGGTTTGCATCGGCTGAGAGAGAAGAATGCATAATGACTGGAATATCGCTAAATCGTTTGTCGGCTTTTATTTTTTGTGTAAAAACATAACCATCCATTTCGGGCATTTCAACGTCGGTTAGAATGAATTGTACAATATCGCTGGTTTTTCGTCCGGTTGATTCGGCAATATCGGCTATTTCATTCAGTTTTTTCCAAGCTTCTGCGCCATTAATCAGACCAATATGTTTGATATTCATTTTATTGAGAGTGGTCGTGATTTGGCTGCGGGCGACACTGGAATCATCAGTAAACAAAACTGTGATATCTTCACCGCGATGATGATATATACCTTCAAATAGTGAGTCTTCTTCGTAAAAACCAGCAGTATCTGCCAAAACTTTTTCAACGTCCATAATCATAACCAACTGCTCGTTTTCTATTTTGGCTACAGCGGTCACTAAACCCTTCATTTGATGGCAAAGCATTGATGGGGGTACTTTAATATCACTCCAATTGAGTCGTTTTATGGTGTCTACAGAGTGAACTAAAAAACCTTGCACATGAGTGTTGTATTCAGTAATCATGAGAATATTGGGTTTCTCATCGGTTCTGATACCACAATATCTAGGAAGATTTATAACCGGTACCATGGCGCCTCTAAGGCTAACCATACCTTCGATGGAATCAGGCATTTCAGGCGCTCTTGTAATATCCGGCACATGCATCACTTCCCTGACCTTAAAAACATTAATACCAAAGATTTCGTTACGTCCGGTTTGATTATCTGGACCCAATTTGAACATTAGTACTTCTAGTCTATTAGTACCGGCTAAGCGGGTTCGGTCATCTACGGATTGAATAAAGCTTGACATACTATTAACACCTTTTACGAAGCAACGTGGTTTCCCCGGTATTCTTTTTTTAAGGGGAAACTTGTAATGAAGTCGATAATGTAAACTTCAGAAACATGGTTATTCTTTTACTTAAGCTTAGACTAGGATCGGGTATTCGTCGAACGCTAAGCTAGTATGGAATGCTAGCTGAATAATAATTAGCTTGAATTGGTGGTGGACTTTAAGTCGATGATGTCTGATGCGGTAGTCGAAAAGAGACTAGTAATACCGCTAAAATTACAAAACAGCCTAAAAATAACATAGCAGGTACCGGGCCTACCTGCAGTGAAGCGGCTAAGGTATAAAGTCCTACCCCGATTAGCATAGCTAAATTTTGAAAGAAACCCTGTATTGCAACGGCTCCGCCGCTACCGATACTTTTTTGACCAATGTCTTGCAGTGCGGCATTCACTGGGACAATAAACATACCGCCCGTTATGCCAATTACAAACAGTGCGGTTTTAGCTGTAATTGAAGTAATCAATGTGCTTAAAATGGCTATAAACAAACCCATGAGTAATGCGGGGAAACGGACTCGTCTCAATTGAATTAATGGGATTAGTTTAGGTACTAATGCTGAACCAATAATAATCCCGAGCGCTAAAAATAAGGTTAGTTGAGCGATGTCGCTGGCACTTTTCAAGGAAAGCACCACGGGAGCCCAAGCGACCAAGATTACTCTCAATGTTGCGGCAGTAGCCCAAAATAAAGAAGCGCTCAAAATGGCAAAGCGCGCACGACTGGTTAAAAAAAAGCTTTTAGTTTGTTTTATAAAAACCATAATATGATTATCATGCTTTACCGGGCGAGCAACAAAAACCGGTATTAACCATGTAACAAGCGCTGAACTGAGGTAGATAATAATTACTGTGACCAAGGCGAGCATAATCGAGTAGTCTGCGATTTTAGCGCCGATTACCATACCCAGTAAGATGGCGAATATTGTGGAGCCTTCAATCCAGCCATTGGCTTTTACTAACTCATCAGGTGACACTAGTTCCGGCAATATGCCGTATTTGGCTGGGCTATATAAAGCAGCGCCAGTACCAACAACCAAATAAGCGAGTAAAGGTTCGAGGTTGATCACCAATAAACCAGTGCCACATGCTTTAATTAAATTGCCGACCAACAATACTTTTGATTTCGCATGCTGGTCTGCTATAGAACCAATCCAAGGAGCTAAAAATACAAAAGCCAGTAGAAATACGCTTTGTAGCGCTGGTACGTACCAAGGTGCCAGGCTTGGCGCTTGCATCACCAGAGCAATCACTGTAAACAGGACAGCATTGTCAGCAAACGCCGAAAGGAACTGGGAAATAAGCAGTGGAGTGATCTTTTTAATCATGATTTATCGCTCTGGCAGCCAGTTCGGTTACCGCAGGGTAGTCTATTTTGCCCGTTGCCAGAATAGGGACAGTGTCAGTCGTCAAAATAATCTTGGGTAGATTGATAGGGGCTACGCCAGGAGCTGACGCGGATAATTCAGGGACTGAAGCTGTTTGACACGTTGACACTAAAATCAATTGTTCTCCTTTTTTTTCATCGGGTAAGCTAACCACGGCATGGATATGATCTGGCCAAGCTTTGGTAACCAGTTGTTCTGTTGCGGTCAGTGAAATCATTTCACCACCCACTTTGGCAAATCGCTTATTTCGACCACATATACTGATATAGCCTTCATCATCAATAGTCACTATGTCACCGGTGTCGTACCAACCTTCACCAAACACCGATTTTGGTGGTGTGATGACACCCGGGTTATCTGCGAGATAATATCCTCGCATAATGTTTGGGCCAGATACGTGCAGTAACCCACCTTCTGAGATACCTTCAATCGGCTCCAGTTGATATTTAACTCCAGGCATCAATCTTCCTACAGTGCCAGCCTTGTATTCCATTGGTGTGTTCGCTGCGAGAACAGGCGATGTTTCGGTAGCTCCATACCCTTCAATAATTCGAATACCAAATTTTTCCATCCATAAATAGCGAGTGTTCTCTTGTAACTTCTCGGCGCCCGCAAATACATAACGCATATTAAAAAAATCATAAGGGTCAGCTGCTTTGCCATAAGCGGCCAGGAAAGTATTGGTGCCAAATAAAACCGTCGCATTGATTTCATAAGCAATTTCCGGAATGACATTAAAATGCAGCGGGGAAGGGTATAAAAATGATTTTAGTCCATGCAGAATGGGTAAGATCGTTCCCGCTGTAAACCCAAAAGAATGAAACATCGGTAATACATTAAGAATGATATCTTGGGCGTTGAAGTTTATTCTGGATCCTAGCTGCAAGGTGTTGGCAAAAAGGTTTGCATGAGATAAAGCAACCCCTTTGGGCTTTCCTTCCGAGCCTGAAGTAAAAATAACTACGGCGGTTTCACCGGGGTTTTGCCGTTCGCTGTCAAACCACCAAGAAGTGGTGGCGCCGAGAAAGATACCTTTAAGCTTATCCAGGATACTTATTGTTTTAGCAATATCTTCAAGAAATACAATATTTGCTGTTGTTTTTAAATCATCAACAGTTTTTTGCATTTTAGCGGCTTCAATGAAACGCCGAGAGGTTATGACTTGTCGGATGTTACAGGTTTGACAGGCTGCGGTCATTCCGGCTGAACCAGTGGAAAAATTCAACATGGCGGGCGTTCTTCCATATAACTGTAAACCGAGAATAACATTAAGTGTTTTCGAGCTGTTGGGTAGCATGACACCGACTACTTCTTTACGCTTGGTGATTTTCTGCAAGGCAAGTCCAATGATGATACTGCGACTAACGATCTTGTTATAGCTCAATGAAGATCTGTCCAGGTCTTCAATCACCTCGTGTCGACCCCCGTAGATTTTTCTAGCTTCCAATACCCTCGTAAAAATAGTTCGTCGAAAGTCACTGCTATCCAAAACCATCTGCGTCATTAAATCAGCTAACACTCTTCCACAATATTTTCGGCGCTGTTTATTTGATAATTCACTGGGTGCAGTTACTTCTTTCGGCGGCTGAATATTGATGGTAATTTTAGGGAAAAGGCGGCGTTTCACAACATTCTGTAATCGTGAAAAATAGGTATATTCAGCCCCGTCAATACGGATAGGCAACACTTTAGCTTGCGACTTATCTGCCACCATGCCGGTTCCATCGTATATTTTCATCAATGAACCTGTTACCGTAATACGCCCTTCTGGGAAAATGGCCGCTTTGCCATCAGATTTAAGATGTTTGATAAGTGCTTTTGAAGACAGAGGGTTGCTTGGGTCCATAACAAAGACTTGTGAAAACCTAAGAAAGGGTTTGATCCAAGGTGAACGAGCGATATGGGTATTGATAGCAAAAGTAATGTCGTCTGGAAGAAAAGTCGCCAGCAGAACTGGGTCCAGGAATGAAACATGGTTAGCAACAATCAATACGCGATCACCCGCTTGATGATAATGTTCTATGCCTTTGACTTCGACCCGAAACCAAAGCCTAAGCAACCAGCGCACAAATTTGACAATCATTATCTAATCTCCTCAAGAAATAAGCGGAATAAATGGATCATAAACCGGATAGTTACGGATTAAGTGAAAGAAGTATAGAGCATAATTAAACGTTGTTCAATTAAATTACAAAAAGGTTACCTTTCTCTTCCCTGTTGGGTTTGTATGAAGTCGGCGACAACAAATAATTAATATACTCTTCGACCAGAAATAAGGCAGTCATGTGGAAAGGGTTTCATCTTACTAGAAAATTAATTAAAAATGCTGAAGAAACTGCTGGTAACACGAAACTGAACAGGTCTTATCCATCAATATTTTGATCGCTGTTGGGTGGTGTGTATTGTCTATCGGATTTTAATTTTGCCATGAGTTGATTTTTTTCAGCGAGTACTTCAGTAATTGATTGGTTAAGTACAGTTAGTAATCGGTCTAAGTCGAGCATATTTGGGTCAAGTAAATGGGACTCTAGATCTTCCGCAGCCGAGCGAACGTTAGTAATCCCGAATGTACTGGTATAACTTCCCATAGCATGTGCAATATTCTCAGCAGTCCTATAATTGCCTTCGTTAACCGCTTTATTAATTTGTTTGAAGTGTTTCGGTAGATCCATAAATAGTTTTTCCAATAGAGAAGCTATTTTTTTAGAGTCGACATTAGGGTTATTGATTAGTTGGTCAAACAGATCTTGACTTCGTGGGTTTCCAGGATCGTTCGACCCGTTAATGAAAGTCGACTTTGGATGCAGAATGTTTTTTGAGATTACGCTGACCAAATCACTTGGATCGATAGGCTTGATTAAGCATTCAACAAAGCCAGCATTCAGGATTTCCTTTTTTTGCTCAGGCTGGGCATGCGCAGTGATAGCAACAAAAGGGGTATCATTATTAGGTGTCGATAGTTTTTTGGCTTGTTCTATCACTTCAGGCCCACTAAGTATAGGCATTTTAAAGTCCAAAAGGATCAAGTCGAATCGCTGTTTTTGAATCATCTCTAATGCTTCCTGACCATTAACCGCTTCGTAAATCTCAGAGTGAAGTGTAGTAATTTGTTCTTTTATTAACCAACGGTTTGTTTCATCGTCGTCTGCGAGTAAGATTGATACTTTTAGTTCTGTAAGTTTGTTTGATATCTTTTCGTCGGTTATAGAGTACGGTAGCTCTGTAATATTAACGGGTAACATTTTCAGTAAAAGTTTCGATTGACAAGGAAGTGAAATGAGTGGCTCGTAATCAATAAGCCTAATTTCTTCCACTTCACTACAAACTAAGCAGAGTGTTGACTTATTTTTGGCTTTAACCTGCCATAACAAAGAAAGACAGGTAGCTCTGTCCATATTTTCAACATATAAAAAAATAATGGGATCAGTAATTTCGTTGTTTTCGAGAACCACATCCATCGACTCATAGACGGTTAAGTCAAAGCCTATTGCGGTTAGCTGCTTGGCAAAATAAGTTTTAACTAACCCGCCGCTCCCTATCAAGATAGCGGGTTGTAGTTGATATTCTGATTGTGTCTGTTTTGAAACGTTGAGTGGGATACTAAACCAAAAGGTTGATCCCACTGATTGTTGGCTGATAAATCCTAATTTGCCTTCCATTCTTTCAATAATGTTTTTGCAAATTGTCAAACCCAGACCGGCGCCTACCTCGCCATTAATAGCATAATGACTTGTTTTGAGAAACGGAGAAAACATGTCCCGCCTAAGTTCATTGGCAATTCCAGGGCCAGTATCAGAAACAGATAACAATAAAAAAGGGGTAGACAGATTCTGAATTAGACGGACTCGTATCATAATAAGTCCGCTTTGAGTAAATTTAATTGAATTACTGATTAAATTTGTTATCAGTTGTTGAAAACGAGTTCTGTCATGATTTACCCAGTCGGGTAACTCGCTATCGATATCAATGATAATGGGTACTTTGCGATCGGGTCGATAAAGAAAAACAACGGTTTCTTCGATTACGGACCTGAGAATAAATGGTTTAGGGTTGAGGCTAAAATGACCTGTTTCAAGACTGGATAAATTAAGAATATCGTTAACGATATGCATTAATGAATGAGCGGACTTATTAATTAATTTTATATAGTTCCGCTGTTTGGTCGTTAATGAAGAATCTAGTAAAATCTCAGAAAACCCAATGAAAGCATACATGGGCGTTCTTATTTCATGGCTGATATGTGCAATAAACTCTGTTTTTAGTTGGTTTTGAGCTTCAGCAAATTCTCTTGCTTTATCCAGGTCACGGTTATTTTTTTCCAATGAAGCCAGAAGTTTAGCTTGCTTTGTTGTTGCTTCATTAATTTTTTTGTCAAGATGATCGTAATGTTGTTGTAACCCCGCAGCCATTGTATTGAAGCCGTCGCGTAGTTCTTCCAACTCACCTTTTGCCTTTACGTTTGCTCTGGTACTAAGTTCGCCTTTGGATATTTTTTTTACAGCATCGGTTAGCTTGATGATAGGACTGCTGATTGCGTTTCCCAATTTATGGGCTAGCAGGGAAACCAAAATTAAATTGACCAGGGCAATCAGTAAACTATCACGGATAATTTTATTTGAAGAGGAACGTGTGCGAGCTAGCGATAGTCGAACATAAACCGAGCCAATTTTTTCTTGGTCTGCCGGATCTCCCTTAATGTCAAACAAAGACATTTCGTCGCTCTTAATGCCAAGTAAGAGGATGGGCTGAATAAATATTTTATCAGTCTCATCTGCCTGCATGTCTTTTCGAAACAGGTGTATCAAAGATTTGCCTTGTTTATCTTTGATTTCTAGTTCTACAACATCTTCTTGCTGGAAGATATTTTTAATAGGCTCATAAAGCACGGAAGGATTTGCTGAAAAAACCCCGTAGACACTAGAGCTGGCGAGCTGATCGGCATAAATTTTACCCTTAACTATCAGTGCATGGTTAAGCTCATCAATTCTGTTAGCAATGAATAATCCAGTTAATAACGACGCAAAGATAACCAGTGGGCCTATACTGATAAGCATCAGCCGAAACTTAATACCGGTATGGTTCATTGAATCAGATAGATTTTATCCGTTGGAGTTAAAGTGTACAGCTTAATCTCGTCGACAACAAAACTAAACTTAAGAAATGGGTTAGTGTCTGGTTCCAAGCTTGATTGGAATTTTACCAAGCTTAACGTCCTTATTAAATGATATTTTTAAAAAATCCTTATATTGCTAGTTTTGCTCACCTGATTTTGTCTTATCTTCAATCAGTTTTCAAGAACTAGTACCCCAAAGAGTTAAGACAACTTTTTTCAAGATGCTTATTCATAAATATAGGCAAAGGAACGTGCACGAAATAACTACGACAACTAACTTGTTTTTTTGTCCGTCTTCGGTGTTGTGGCCACAGTTGCGTAGCCTGCTATGCGCCTGTTGCCACGCCTTGAAGACAAACAAAAACCCCGCGCTAGTTGCCGAACTTATTCCGTGCGCGTTCCTAGTCAACATCAGCTTTACTCGAACTGTTGTTGAGTAATACACCTTTTTTATACACATTTATCGGTTTCTCATAGTTCAGTGCGGGCGTTATGTGTTTCAAGAGCAGTCGCTCTAACGAGCCATAGAAGACATTCGTGATGGAATGATTTGGTATTGACTTCAATATGTGTGATTGAAAGACCTAATACAGCGACCCGTAAGTTCGAAAAAACTGAAAAATGAGCTTCTTCAAGTAAAACCAATCGTTAGCGGTAATATGAACATCACGAAACAAGGCGATTTTTATGTACGAACTTACGGGTTGGCGTACTAGTCCCTTTTGCTGCTTTAAATTTTTCACCCAAACGATAGTAACCACCTGTGTGATCTAGATCATAGGTATTCTCTTAAAGCCATGTGAAAGTATCATTTCCAAAGTAATTTGGAGATTGTTTTATTTTTTATAATTGTATTTAAGGGAGAAAAAATGAATGGTTTAATATCGTTACAAACAACGAACATCAAGAAAATTTTAATATTTCTGTTATTTACTATAGCGACTACTTCTGCTAATGCTATCGATTGTGAGATGGCACCGACTAGAGTACTTTTGTCAACAAACAACAGATCAGTTTGGATATGTGAAAATGACAAATGTGTGCATCAACAGAAGGCTTCTCATAATTTACAATCCCAAGTGGACAAGCTGTATACCTTGGGTTTAACAGCCGTCTCCACAGGAAAAACAATAACGGTTAAGTTCAACAGTAATACGGACTGCTTTACTCTTCTTAGACATCAGTCCGTTGAATCACACAAACAAATCACTCAAATTTGGCTCAATAACTTTTAACATGTATGACGGAATCGAAAGTTGGATTAGCAAAAGATTGTGAAAGTATCATGGATAGGAATTTTAAAGCCCTTTATTATGCCCATTGATTAACAAGCAGCCACTCCTGCCTTTGAGGCAGGAGGTTCGGAACCTATTAACTTTAGTGACAGAGGCTAAGAAACCTCTAAAACCTTCGGTTTGTCTAGTGGTTTGATTTCTTTCGGCTTGAATGATTTTTTTTCACTGTTAACGGCATTAACATAACGGTCATAAACCATTAGCAGCATTTGCAACTCACCCTGCTCGGGTTTGCACCAACCGTCAATTTGTATATCCTTCAAGATGGGCTGTCCTTGCTTATCGGTCTCCATGTCTTGGAGTACCTTGCTTAATTTATCGCCTTCGTTTTTTAAATAGGGCGCTACGCAAAACAGATGACAGGCAAAATCAGTTTCACTTTCATCCAACTTGCGAACATTGTTTCTGCTAAAGGAAGAAAGTCCTTCGTATGTCTTCTTCAGCATAAAAATCATTTCGGATTTTTTTCTGATCAACATCTGCAGTGCCTTTATTTCATTGCCGGCAAAGTTAAAGTTAAACCTGGCTGAGTCCAGGCCACTTTCATCACATAAGAAACGACCTAACAGGTACACAAAACTGTCTTTGGTAGCAGTTCCAACATTAACGCCTTGAAAATCCTCTAAGTTTCGTTCGTCATCTGCTCTTACCAGAATGACTACTTCATCCGCATCTGCTTTGGGCCGCATGACAGGAATAAATCCGTGATTTTTGATCATTGCACACGCTTCAAAGGGTTTGGCAAATAATAAATCTGTTGCAGAAGCATTGGAGACATCCTGTGACTGTTCAAAATGTATTGCTTTTTGCAGGCGTCGTTGCAAATAGGTATTAACCAAATACCAACCAGTTAACTGTTGTCCGGATTGTAAGCTGGCGGTGAAATGGTATTTATCATTTGCTCCTGGCTGGTTCTTCAATGCAGTATTATCCGCCTGGTTTTGATTTGCTTGTTTAGGCGCTTCAGGTGTTACCAGTTTGTCAGTATCGGTCGGGTTTTTACCGTCAGTTTTTAGGAACCTTCCAAGACCGGTGATTTTGAACAGCATGTTAACCATTCGGTTAAGGTGTCGAACTTCGATGCTGATCTTTTTAGATTCCCATTCTTCAAAGAGCTTTAAAAGTAAAGACAAGCCCATTGAATTAACCCGTTCAATTTGACTAAAATCCAGCACGACACTCGCTTCAGCTGGAACACTATTTAACGTGTCCAGAACCTCAGCAGAATTCGCATCAATCGAACCGATACAATCATAATGGTATGAGTTATCTTTTCCGGAAACCTTTTTAATACTTAACTTGTTTGAAATCGTCATTGTTACGCCCTCTTGAGACTAGCTGCCTCGAAGTCACTGTGGTATAGGAATTGAAAGCCGGTATCTGCATCCATATCGACCGAGCCTGTTAGATCCCATAATGTTGATACTTGTGTCCGATGTTGGGGGTGGACTCGAATTTGCAGATAATCTGACAAACGCCACATCATATACAGACCTGCTCCTCCGGTGCCTGATTCCACTCCTTCGTTCATGGCCCGGGCAATATTTTGCAAAAATACACCAGGTGTTAATGTTCCCCAGTTATCCGTAATCATCAAACCTAAACGATCTTTAGTGACCGCAATATCGATGCGTACTTCTTCGTGTTCTGACAATTCCCTGGCTTCACCTTTTTGATAGTAAGCAACACCCTTACCATCACGCGGCGCAGCGAATAAACTGTTTTCAGCCATTTCATCAAGAATAATGATCAAAGCCTCTACATGTTCATGCTCTATGCTTTCCTGATCGCTCAACCAGGCTTGAATTTCTTCCATAACAAACATCTTGTCTTCGGTATGAGTCAGCTGAAATTGTCGATGGACGGGCTGATCGGGTAACAGTGCAAACAAATCATCATCCGGTGTTTCATGATGCTGATTTAACAAATGGTTCCAGCCAATTTTTTTGCAGAAATCGTTATGTCGTGGCAGAACTCTGCAAATACCATCCTGGCTAAATCGTGTTAACAAATCCGCATAGCCATGCTCTGCCATGAATACCACATACTCCTTGGAAACACGCGGAATAGGATGTTCACCTTGACGATAAAAGACTTCGGAGATACGAATAATATCACTGACCTCATTGACCGCAGCTTCTTGCATGACCCGGTCACTATGGGTAACAACAACAATGGTCACATCATCAGTAAACTCATTGCTTCGGCAATGGGCTTCAAGTGCTGTCATGATATTTTCCCTTAATACCTCCGGTTCGGCATCACCCGAAACTTCGAGGATTTCTTCCAGTCGATCGTAACCGAAGGCTTCACCGGCAGGCGATTCTTCTTCAACCACGGCATCGGTAAACAGAAACAATTTGTCTCCAACTTCCATTTGCAATTCAACAGAAGTCGCCAGATAATCCGAATCGATACTTTTTCCTAATGGAAGCCCTGATGATTCTAGCATTTCCCACTGCTCTGCTTGATGTCGCCATATATAAGGTAGAACGTGCCCGGCATTGGCAAATGTCAGTTTGCCGGTTCTGGCATCCAGGCTTAAACAAGCCATGGTCATTAATAATGATTGTTGGGCTGTCGCCAACATCGTTTCATTCAATGAGCCAAGAATTTCACCAGGACTGGTAATTCCTTCATGTACCAGTGGATAAATCCCTGCTTTGGCCGCACTCACCATGGTGCCTGCTGCTACACCATGACCACTAACATCACCAACCAGTAGAATGCTTTTGTGCCCACCGACTTTATAATAATCATAATAATCACCCCCAACTTCGCTTGAAGTCAGCAAGCTGGCTTGCCCTTGAAAACCGGGTAATTCAATATCAGGGCTGGGTAGGATGGATTGTTGTAAGGTCGCTGCAAGGTTTACCTCATCCTGTAATCGATGACTTATCTGTTCTAGTTCAGCATGAGTATTTTGTAAACTTTGTTCAGCTAGTTTACGGTCAGTAATATCCAGACCGGTAACCAAGAACATCACAGGTTGTTTGGACTTTGGATCCCGTAATATGGTTGAATGCCACACAATATTGACCAAATCACCCGTACTGATTATCAATTGGGTTTCAAATTCATCGGAAAATTCGATTTTACCGGTCATCATATCGGTAAAATGATTACGAAAAGAGTCTTGGTCATGTTCTGGCAGGAAACGAGTAAAGAATTCATTACCCTTCACTTCATCTAGTCCCCACCCGGTATTTTCTTCCGCATACTGGTTAAAAAGCACTACCTTGCCTGAGGCATCTAATCCTATGATTAATGCCTGCGCTGTTTTGACAACTGTGTCAGCAAACGCTTTTTCAGCCATAACTTTCAAAGCACTTTCTTTCAATCTTTTAACCATTGGTTGAAGAAGCATCATGCCAACCAGAAACAAAGAACCCATTGATATCATAAACATCAAGTTTTGCTTTTGCTCCGTTTGCGCCAGCATGGCTTCGCTTTCTGTTTGAAATAAAAAACTGGCTTTATTTAAGCTTTCCAGTAATGGAGGCGACACGTGGTAAATTAGCTTATTCAACTCTCCAGTTTCTAAAGAAAGCTCATTGGCTGGAAGCTTCATGATCCTTCGTACCGACGAAACATAAGTCTTCATGAGTGAATCAATAGAATTTTTTCCGTCATAATAGACTCTTCTTATATCTCGGGATAATGTGCCTTTAACATAAGTTTTACGCTGTCCTTTATTCACTAAACGGAGCCCTTGACTCAAGGATGTGTGGACATCAGTAAGAAAAGTGATCTGTTTAATTATTTCACCATTACTTTTACGTAGTTGGTCCTCATCAATAGTATGAGTTTTTGAACTCAGTAAAAAGTTAATATCATGAATAACCTGGCCTTGTTCTGTACTTAACTTAACTCGAGTCGAATTACCTTTCTGGTTTTGAATATCATAGATCAAAACCAGATAGGTACTCCCTGTAACAACAGCTAATACAATAAGCACTGTTGCATACTGATCGAGCATAAATGCTGTGATTCTTCGAAAAATGTCTTGCATTACCTTACCTCATAAAGCAGCAACATAACTTTATTTTAGAATCAGGCTTAACTACTTTTTTGGCTCCTTCAAATGGTTTCTTCCCTTGTCACTAAATTGCCCAGTCAGTGAAGTGTATTGCAATAGTCAAGGTCTGCTAAAATCCAGGTGTTACTTTTATTTGAAAATTAATCAATTAACCAATACGAATCATGATTGGTAAATATAATTCTTATAAAACATGTACTTATTAATTTTGCAATATTTATTTCTTATCCTTGAATTTTTAACTCCTTAGTTAAAAAGGATTAATTTTTACGGGATAAAAAGTAAAAAAGTCATTCCTAAAATTAGCAGAAAATGGCACGGTGTCCAGTCGAACTACCATAAAATATATATTATTTCAATAAAAATAATTACCAGCTGTTCGTAAAGTATCAAAACCAATAAGAGGGGGTGTCGATCAAAATATTGAATTTACTACTGCAATACCCGCTTTGGGTCAATATTGTTTTTCAATATTAATTGGATGTGTCTTCGCTTAGCGAACTAATTTCTCGGTCGTGACAAGATGCAAAACTAGCTTGATTCTTTATTTAGTAGTATATGATGTGGTTTTGCTTTATTCATTTTCTTTGGTAAATACTGTTAATTAATCAAGAGGCAAGGTTTTGATTGTTGTATCCAACCACAGCAGTATCAACGAACTTAACCCTCAAGAATGGAACTGCCTGGTCCATAAGAATCATCCCCTGATTAGACATGAATTTTTGGTTGCCATGGAAAATCAAGGTTGTATAGGTGAGGCGACGGGGTGGTTACCCAGGTATGTCAGTGTCAAAGAAAATAACACCTTGATTGGTGTATTACTGCTGTATGAAAAATACAATTCGATGGGTGAATTTGTATTTGATCATGCCTGGGCGCAGGCTTATAAACGGTTGAATTATAACTATTATCCGAAACTGGTTGCCGCAATCCCTTTTACACCCATTGCTGGACAACGGTTATTAGTTGTAGCAGAAAGACGACTAGAAATTTATCCCTTGTTATTTCAAGGCGCTATTGCTTATGCAAAAGAAATTGGCGCCAGTGGCTTTCACTGTCTCTTTCCCAGGCAAAATGAGCTGGAATTTTTCGAAGCAAATCATTTGCTTACCCGGTTTGATTGCCAATACCATTGGCATAATCATGGCTATACAAATTTTGATGATTTTTTGTCCAAGCTAACCTCCAGAAAGCGAAAGCAAATAAAAAGCGAGAGGCGTAAGGTACACAATGACGGTATCACGTTTCGGGTTTTAAACGGGCTGACGGCTGCGCCGGCAGACTGGCAAGCTTTTACTCATTTTTATTACCATACTTACGCGGATAAATGGGGTATTCCGGCATTCAACCAATTATTTTTCGAAGAAGTCGCTCGCCAGCTTGGTTCTCAAGTGATTTTAATTTTGGCTGAAATTAATCGACAAAGCATAGCAGGTGCGTTGCTTTATAAAAGTGATGATACTCTCTACGGCCGACACTGGGGCTGCAGTAGAAAAGTTGATTTTTTACATTTCGAAACGTGTTATTACCAGGGCATCGATTATTGCATTGCAAATAATTTGCAGCACTTTGAGCCCGGGGCACAAGGGGAACATAAAGTAGCGAGAGGATTTATTCCTACCATTACCCGCTCAAGTCACTGGATTGCAGAGCCGCCTTTTCAAAAGGCCATCGCTGAGTTTATAGGGCGTGAAAGGGAAGCCGTACTGCAGTATGTTTCTTCTTTACAGTCTTCATCGCCCTATAAGAAAAGAGACGTTTAATAGACAAATTTTTTGCACTTTATAATCTGCCGAGCTAAATTTCGTCATTGGTAAAATTAGGTTCTCTTCAATCATAACTGGCTTAGAGTACATTCAAATTTGTGCCATTTCACTTGGCATTTACGGCTTATAACATAGTTTATGATTGTTAAATTGGTCTTGATCCTGAATCGCTAAATATTGCCCTCGTAAGGAGATGTATTTTGTTTGGAAATGGCGAGCCCCCCGTTATTAATTTTTACAGGTTTATCGCCAGTTATGACAGGCATAAGTGATTGTTACCGGAAGATAGTTACCTTTTCTAAACAATCTCGCCAATGATCGCCATGATGATGTTTTCATGAATTTGATATCCCAACTGAAGACTGGAACAACAGTTGCTAGATATTATTGATATTCCATATAAAATAAGAATAAACAACCACCAGCTTTAGCTGGTGGTTGTTTAGTTTATGAATTCTAAACAATTTCCCTGGCATTATAACTTTGCTCATGATGTATTAGGTTGGTATACGGATGTACCGGATGAGCTGAGCCAGGGCCAGTTTTCCAACGATACCTATTTTAAAGAAAATCGGCGCCACTTGGCAGGGTCAGTTTTGGCTTTCGAAAACTATTTTGACGATAATCCATCAGCTAAGAAGGGTGTTTTCACCCTGGAGTTTTGGCCAACTGATCCGGTTGCTTATCCATTGGTCAGCAAGGCTTTCGCAATGCTGTCAGCAGCGATGCCTTTTGCCAAAGACCGAATTGTCTATCACCCTGTCAGTCAGACACATGAAGATCTTTATCGACAGGAAAAGAAAAAATATAGCGATAACGCCATTCCAGTTTTATTAACCGATCAACTGTTCGCAGATCTCGCATCCAGTCCGCTAACACTAGGTGAAGCTTATGGGCAACTTGGTATCTTTAAGCCAGGCGATTCCAACCCATCTGAGAAGGACATCGCCATCTACACTTATATTCCCAATGATCTGCCACATGTCGCCGGGATTATCACCGAAGCACCACAAACCCCTTTATCTCATATTAATTTAAAAGCACGCCAAAATAATACTCCGAACGCCTATCTTAAGGCGGCTAGCGCTATCCCTAACGTAGCTCTCTTAATCGACCAATGGGTTCATTACCAAGTGACTGTCTCAGGAGTAAAGCTGGAACTCGCCACACAAGCGGAGACCGAAGCTTGGTTAGAACAAATACGTCCAAGTGGACAGCAAAATCCAATTGCTGATTTGTCAGTTACAGCACCAGCCAGACTAACAACACTTGGTTTTGATAACTCAATTGCTTTTGGTGTAAAAGCGGCTAACGTTGCTGAATTGGGCAAAATCTTACCAGAAGGCATGGTACCAAATGGGTACGCTATCCCTTTTGCTTTGTACGATCAATTTATGCAGGCACCACGTTGTGGAGACGGTTTGCTTGAACATTGTAGCAACAAAGAACACAGTAGCAGTTTTTATCAACAGGCCGAAGCGATGCTGAGCGAAGAAGATTTTCAAAGCAGCGTTGATGTCAGAGCCGAACGACTCAAAGCGTTCCGCAAAACGATTGAGCAAGGGCAAGTACCGGAAGCAATTCAAAACAGCATTGAGCAAATCAGGTTGTTTTGGGAGCCGAATGGACCGCCTTTTACTCAATCACTTCGCGTTCGTTCCAGTACCAACAACGAAGATTTACCCGGCTTTAATGGCGCCGGACTCTATGAATCATTCACACACAAAGAAGATGAAGGCCTGCTGGCTGAAAGCATTAAGCAAGTATGGGCCGGTTTATGGACTGACCGTGCCTTCGAAGAACGACGATTTTACCGCATCAACCATTTTCAAACCTACATGGGTGTGCTGGTTCATCCGAATTTTGGTGATGAACAGGCCAATGGTGTGGCTATCACCAAGAATCTTTTCAACCCTTTGTGGGAAGGGTTTTATGTAAATGTTCAGCATGGTGAAATATCTATTACCAATCCCGAACCAATAGACACGCCATCTGGAGCAATCGCTGCAATACCCGATGAGTTTTTAGTGGTTAGCCTGCCCAATTTCATCCACCGAATTATCCTGGGAAACTCAGTTCATTCGGAGAACTAACGTGACCGAAGTTTATGGCGCGCCAGTCATAACAGAACAAGTGTTAGTGGATAGTGAAATCAGAGCGCTGATCAATGCGTTGGATAGCATCCACAAGCATTTTAAACGCCTGTACCACGGGGATGAAAATTTTGCGATGGACGTAGAGTTTAAAATCACCGAAACGAAAGATAACAGCCGCGGTAAATTGGCGATCAAACAAGCCAGGCCCTGGATAGATTAATTCTACTTTGTCACATTACATCATTCATTTTTTTCCTCGATCGTCATTCCGGCAGGGATTGCCGGAATCCAGACTTCATGGATGAATTTCAGCGTGCCATCCGTGGCGCTGGATACCCGTTCCCAACGAGTATGACGGCCTTATTGTTAATCTGACAAAGTAGATTAATAATGTTTATTGGGTAGCGAAATTGAGCTAACTCATTGACAGGTAAGCCACTGGTTTGACCAGTGAGACTATCAAGGCTTTGCTTTTAGATTTAGTGCAAAAAGACATGTAGATTGTTCCTTGGGGCTTGGCGGTCTGCAAACTTTGGCTTGATTTTTGTAAGGTCTTGCTGGTTAATTCACCCCATATTTAACTAACTTCCAAACCAACGCACCATTTACACCATTATTGCCAATGAATTCAAAGTCGGCCCAATAATCAGTTTGTCCGCGTTTACCAGAAGAAATTTTTAACATGTTATTTTCAAAGCCTTGTAATTTAGCGGCTATCGAAGCACTTGGTTTTTTCTCTACGACTTCGTAACTTTTAAGTTTCCATAACTGTTCGTCGTTGGAATTGACGCCGAGATATTCGAAGGTTGCAGAGTAAAATGAGCTTTTCCCCTTCTTTTCTTGATAATCAATGATAGGGCAATGAAAATCTAAAGTGTCTGAAACAACGATACTATTATCTTCATCAGAGACAGTTTTGAATCTTACGTTTCCAATGATTGCTTTTGCATTGGAGGCACCATAACTGTCAAGAATGGATCCATACAAGCGAGCATTTGAAATATTCTGCCAGTTTTTATCTGAAACATGGCCTTTGTCAGTCAGAAAAACACTACCACCCTGGTCATCATAATTACCAGTTGATGTTACTGCAGTGAATTGTTTATCGGCAAAAATCTTGATATGGCTGAAATACCATTCATCCGCTAAGATTAGTCGGCTTCCTGCGTAAGCATGGTTTATTGTCATTCGCTCGGCACCAATTATTCGTTGCAAGTTTGACCCATCAAACCAACCTATACCAAAGTCCATCCTCAGGTAACAGTTGGTGCAGGGTTCACCCCAAAAAACACCTTCTCCCCCACTCGCTTTCCAGGTGAAGTAAATATCACCTCCTTTGCTAAAATCGGTTTCTACAATTGAATAAACTGTGCTGCCGGAACGGTAACCGTTTCCAGTAAATTGAAGACCTTCAGCAGTGTTAGTATGACTTGGGTTGGAACGAGGAACGCCGAACTCATTGCCACTGTAATAAGCAGGGGGGGTTATGCTCCAAAAGCTTGATGGAAGTGGAGTGGGAGAGGAGTGAACGAGGCTAGAGCTAATAAAAAGGACAAGTATTAGAGAAAGAGTTAATCTATTGGTTAAATTCATTGTTATTTCACCTTTGAATATATTTTCACATTGATTAGGTGGTAACGGCTAAAAACTTTCTAACCTAAAAAATGAGTATTATATGACGAATAAATTACTTTTTTTCTTACAATATACAATATCCAAAGTAAAAAAACCAATGTTAGAGACTTGCTAATAGAATGTACTTGCCTTTTATAGTATTTTAATATTGATATTGATATTGGCTTTGTTGGTTTTTATACTTGAACCATCAGTCGTGGTTTTTAGCTTGATACTTTCGTTTTTCATAATGATGAAACTGTTATCTAACTTTAATCCAGGTCGTTAGATTAGGAGGTACCATGGTATATAAGTCGGGTTTTACACGTCGAGCTTTTGGTCAATGGTTAGGTAAAGCGGGTTTGGCAGCCAGTGCTATTCTAAGCGGTTGCGCTCAACGAACGCTTGACCTTGTAAATCCAAAAATAGACTGTAAACAAAGTGCTACTACTACTGCTGCTGAGTATGATTACATCATCGTGGGCTCTGGTGCTGGCGGTGGACCGTTAGCCGCCAATCTGGCTCGTAAAGGCCACAAAGTTTTACTGATGGAAGCGGGGGGCGATGATGAAAATGATCATTATCGAATTCCCGTTTTTCATACGTTAGCCTCAGAAGATCCTGCTCTGAGATGGGATTTTTTTGTACAACATTACGAAAATGATAAGGCTGCTCATCAGGACCCTAAATACAGCGAGCTAAATGGTGGCATCTTCTATCCGCGTTCAGGGACTTTGGGAGGCTGTACTGCCCATAATGCAATGATTACCGTTTATCCTCATAATAGCGATTGGGATTATATTGCGAAGATAACGGGAGATCTCTCTTGGCGGAGCGATAACATGCGGCAATATTTCGAGCGGTTGGAAAATTGCCAATATGTCGATCCTGCCGATCCGGACACTACTCCATCACGGCACGGCTTTAGAGGTTGGCTTAGCACGAATATTCCAGGGAAAGAGGTCGTGTTGGATGGTCTTAAAGACCGCCAACTTCGTAAAGTGATTTTATTTTCGATTAAGGAAGCGCTAAAACAAAAGATAGGGTTGCCATTTCGACGGATCGACTTCGATCCTAACGATTGGCGTAACGTTAAGCGCAGTGCCGAAGGGCTTTGTAAGCTTCCTTTAAGTACACAAAATGGTAGGCGTGTTGGGAGCCGGGAATATATTAAAGCAGTGCAGCAAGTTTGTGGTAATCGCTTGACGGTTAAACTGCATTCCCTGGTGACCAAAGTGTTATTCGATGATGATCAGAATGCCATCGGGGTTGAATACAGGCATGGGCAGCGTTTGTATCGTGCTGATCGTGAGCAGAAGGCTGGTAGTGAGGGCGAAACGGCTCAAGTATTTGCCAGGCGCGAAGTGATTCTGGCAGGAGGAGCTTTTAACACGCCTCAATTATTAATGTTATCGGGGGTTGGACCGAAGGAAGAGCTTACCAAGCATAAGATTCCAGTTAAAGTGAATTTGCCGGGGGTCGGGAAAAATTTGCAAGATCGCTACGAAATTAGCGTCATTACCCAAATGAAAAATGATTTTTCCATGCTACAAGGTGCGCCATTCAAGAGCCCGCAGGCTGGCAGTCCGCCCGATCCTTTTTATGCAGATTGGTTGCAAGGCAAAGGTATCTATACGTCAAATGGAGTCAGCGTTTCATTCATCAAGCGATCCGACCCGAAGCAACCTGAACCAGATCTGTTCGTGTTCGGTATGTCCGGTTATTTCGCAGGGTACTATCCAGGTTATTCGGAGAAAACCACAAAACATCAGGATTTTTTTACCTGGGCTATCCTCAAAGCGCACACCCATAACAATGCCGGGACGATTTTGTTAAAGAGTACAGACCCTTTAGATACGCCGGAGATTAATTTTCGCTATTTTGATGAGGGGAATGATGATACGGGTGAAGATTTGGCATCGGTAGTATCAGGTATTCGTTTTGTCAGAAAAATTAACGAACGCAGTAAAAACTTTATTCGCAAAGAAGTTATACCGGGTGAAGGTTTGGATTCCGATGATCAATTAAAGGATTTCATAAAAACCAATGCCTGGGGACACCACGCATCGTGTAGCTGCAAAATGGGGGATGCAACTGATCCGTTAGCGGTTGTCGATAGTGAATTTAGAGTGATTGGAACAGGGAGGCTACGTATCGTCGATGCGTCTGTCTTTCCTAAAATTCCTGGTTTTTTTATCGTTAGTGCGATTTATATGGTCAGCGAAAAAGCTGCGGAAGTAATTCATCAAGCTTCTTTGGATAAGTAAAGTAAGTCTCCAATAGGATAATTCACAAATAATTCTAATTGTCAATTGACTACTCACGTTGACACTTATAATTCTCACGAGTACGCTAAAAATTAGTCTACTTTAAATGTCGTTGGTATTCGGTAACCGCTCAACATAGCTGTTGTTCGAGCCCAATGGATCATTTAATATTTTTTCTCTCAAGCTTGGTAAAGAGCAAAGCGTTATTGCTCAGAGGAGGTGGCATGAAAGTGTACAAAAATAGTCGATTAAGAGCACTGGGTATATTAGGTTTAACCGTAATAATTGTTATCGGTTGTAGCAGTTCACAAAAACGGTCGGATCATTTTTCAAGGCAGTCATTCAGTCCGAAAAAAACCGGAAAAATCCTCGATGAAGCACTTTATGCAGGACGTAAGGCCGATAGTTTTCCTGCGGCTGATGAAGATTATTTTCAGGATATGGATTATGGAATCAGTAAACATCCGAAACAAGTTGCCAAAAACCTAAATAAATTTATTTCTGGTATTAGTCCCGAAAAAGCAGTCGATTCGATCGTGAAAGGACGTAACAATTGGATTGTCTGGACCGGCGGTACTGATCGTATGTGGGATGTTCTCAGTACGACGAGTGTTGGTGGATTAGATTTTCTAAAGACGATTTCAAGTCATCCGTCGTTGAAAAATAAACGAAGCAACCGATGGTATTACCAGGGTTTAGTCAATGAACCATGCTTTGAAGAAGCCACCGGCCCCAGAACGGATCGTTACGGGTTGTGGTTGGACGTTAGGAACGATGACTGTCCTAAAGACCCATTTGAAAACGAAAGCAAATACCCAGGGGTGAAAATTGGCGCCAGAGGTAAAAATATTCCGGTCGGATCGTATTATGGTTATGCCACAGGGATCATCGGCTTTCGTTTGTTTCCAAACCCTGATTTTGACGAAGAAGCTGAAAAACGCTGGGATCCGGTTCGCTATTATGAAGATCCTGAATATTACAACGATAAAGATTTGGTTAAACCTTATCGTGTAGGTAACTCTTGTGGACTGTGTCATGTTGGACCCAACCCGACTAATCCGCCATCTGACCCTGAGCATCCTAAGTGGGAAAATCTAAGCTCTAACCCTGGCTCCCAGTATTTTTGGGTTGATCGCATCTATTCTTGGGAAGCTGATGAAACCAGCTTTCTCTATCAGTTGCTTCATACCTCCAGGCCAGGAGCACTGGATACGTCGTTAATTTCGACAGATTCCATCAATAACCCAAGAACGATGAATACGGTTTACAATCTGCCTGAACGGATGGAGGTTGCTAAAAAATGGGGTAAAGAACGGCTGGAAGGCGGGCAGAAAGATAATCGTCAGTTGAATGAATATCTCGGCTCCGATTCTAATTTAAGCCAGTTCTACCAAGCGCCAGATACAGTATGGACACCAAGAGTTTTGAAAGATGGTTCTGATTCGGTGGGAGCTCTGGGTGCGCTTAATCGGGTTTATGTCAATATCGGTTTGTTTAGCGAAGAATGGTTTCAGCATTTTAAACCATTGGCTGGCGGTAAAAAAATTACGCCTTTTACCATCAAAACCGCGCAGAAAAATTCTTCATATTGGAACGCAACCGAAGCGCAAACGCCAGATCTTGCTTTATTCTTTTTAGCGAGTGCCAAGCCGGACAATTTAATCGACGCACCAGAAGGTAAGTCATATATAACGAAGGACACGACGACACTGCAACAGGGTAAAAAAGTGTTTGCAGAAACCTGTGCCCGTTGTCATTCCAGCAAACTGCCGGAGCGAGCGTTTAACTTCTTTCCGGATGATGGCTGTGTCGGCTCTAACTATCTGACCTGTTGGAACGAGTATTGGACTTGGACTAAAACTGACGAATTTAAACAACAAATGACTGCAATCGCCCAAGACGAAGATTTTATTAAAAATAACTTTATGTCGAATGAATTACGGGTGCCGGTAACGCTACTAGAGACTAATGCCTGTAGCTCTTTGGCCACCAATGCGATCGAAGGTAACATTTGGGATAATTTTTCTTCGCAATCCTATAAAGATTTACCGTCTGTGGGTGAAATAATGGTGCATCATCCCGTTACCGGCGAGCCCAAACCTTATGCAATGCCAGCCGGAGGTCGAGGTTACATGCGTGTTCCTTCTCTGATTAGCCTCTGGTCTACAGCGCCCTTTTTGCAAAATAACAGTGTTGGAAAGTTTTATTGGTCTGGTTCTGTGGATGATCGACTGAAATCCTATTATGATTCGATTGAAAAAATGTTATGGCCAGAGAAAAGGGCAGGGGAGGATGAATTTATGACACGATCAGGAAAAAAACTGCCTGGTGTGATCGACAAAACCACTACTGCGAGTTACTTACGTGCACCGGCCGGGTACCTGCCTGATTTTCTAAGTGGGTTAGTAGATCGTCTTGACCGGTTTTTCCCCTGGTTGTTTAAAGATGGCGGTATAGAGATCGGGCCGATTCCAAAAGGGACGCCGGTGAATCTGATTTCCAATCTGGATTTGGAGCAAAAACCAAAGGTATTGAAAGTATTGTTAAAAGCCAAGAGGGACTTGAAGTCGCTGCCAGAAGGTGTCAGTGATGAAGAGGCTAGAAAGGTATTCTCCAACTTGGTGGAACCGATGTTAAAGCTGAGTAATTGCCCTGATTTTGTCGTCAATCGCGGTCACTATTTTGGCACCGGTTATTTTGCTGAAGAGTCTGGACTGAGCGATGATGATAAGCATGCGCTGATAGAGTTTTTGAAAACGATGTAAACATTATTGTTATTTCGAGCTGCTTTTGACTTGAAACAAAAAAGGCTTGGTCGGAGGTTAATATGAGAGCAAAAACCCGATTACTATGGCTGGTGTATAGTATTGCCGTAACTGGTTGCTCAATGTTTTCTTATACCAACAACCCCATCAATAGAACCAATTCGCAAGTAGCCAAAGCATCGATTGAAATAGTTGAGCCTCGAGGCAAGTTTAAAGATACCCTGGTTATTTTGTCGTTGTCCGGGGGTGGCAGTAGGGCTGCTTACTGGTCTGCAGCAACTATGCTCGCCTTAGAAAAGGTGTTTGCTGAAGAGGGTATTAATTTGCTGCAAGAAGTCGATGCCATTTCAGCGGTTTCAGGCGGTACCTTGCCGGCTGCTTATTATGCTATTTCAACTGAACCGGATGATCCTCCTGAAACCGCTCCGTCAAACCGAATATGGGATGAGCCCACCGTTAAAGAGTTAATGACGAGAAATTATGTATTGAAATGGGTTGGCAACTGGTTTTGGCCTACCAATATGGCTAAATTTTGGTTTACTGATTACGATCGTTCCGACATCATGGCACAAACCCTTGCTGACAACCTGTTCGATAAACGGATTATTGGAGAAGATCTAACCTTCGGTGAGATGAACTTTCATCGGCCGAATATAATCTTGAATGCTACCAACGGCACATCTGATAAATCGGAAGATAAAGCGCAGTATAAATTCGGCAGTCCTTTTACGTTTACTGCTGAGGACTTTAAGCAGATTGAGTCAGATATCAACGACTATTCGATTTCACGCGCAGTGATGGCGAGTGCAGCGTTTCCAGCGGCTTTTAATTACATGACACTAAAGGATTTCTCTGAGCGGGATCAGGACAAATATATTCATGTTTTTGACGGAGGTAATTTTGATAATTTAGGGCTACATAGTGTGCAGCGGGTGATTGATACAAGCAAAGATAAATTTAAAAAAATTATCGTAATTTTGGTGGATTCCTATACCGATAGTCCAGGCATTGATAGTGCAGAAGCAGATGCTCGGGGATTTTTCGATTATGCGGTTGATCTTAATTTTTTAGATAGTTTGAATAGTTTGCTTGAGGTCAGTCGTAAACGCGTGCTTGATATATTCAAGAATAATATCAAAGAGTTGGATGAAATAAGTACGCTATTCTATCACCTTCAATTTGCCGATATAGAAGATAAGCCGCTCAGAAAAGCGCTGAATATGATCAAAACAGATTTTAAAATTTCGCCAGAAAATAGTCAGTATATTGATCAAGCAGTAGCTCGGTTAATCGTTAAAGAAAATCCTTGTCTGCAGGCGATTAAAACAATTCTTACTGGTGAAAATGGACATGGTCAACCGCAATACTGTCAGTGGCGGCAATAATAGCTTGGTGACAACTCTTGAAGCTGTTTGCAAATGGTTTTACGATAGGAAGCGATAATTGATTATATTGCCTGTACCATTGAACCTATAAAAACTGGAAGAAGTTAAGAAAGGCCGAAGTCAAAACCAAATTACTCTTTTGTAACGATAAGAGGGCTAAGCAAATCAATAAATTAGTGCTTAACGGAATGATATTGAGTCCGACCCGTTTGGTTCTTAGCTGGTTGTTGAGTGAAGTAAATTTTTAAGCTGGTAATAATAGAAGCTGAGCATGAAGACTATATATAGAAATTTTAATTATTATTTTCCGATATAAGTTACTCTTATACAATTACTCTCCAAAAAGGATTGTTATTGTTTAGGTCTGGATAATGTCGGGTAACCTTCAATATAGATCCAGTCGGTTTTTTTTGCCGGTATATGACACCCTAAACATTCAGTACGATAATTAATGGTCACGTTTTCCTTAGTATTGTTGGTCTTGATTAGGGCCCAGCCCCAACCATCACCCCATGCTAGGTTTTTATCAAAACGCCCCTTGGTATCCTTAATCATTACGAACCATTGCTTAATAGTACTTGTTGCATAGCTGACGTTTTTTCCCGTGCTATAGTCACCAGAATTAGATGCTCGTAATTCCTTAATTAGTTCTCATCCATAAACTACAACCCTATGAAAAACATAGAAAAAATCACAAAAACAAGATGAATTCCCCGGCTAATTCTGGTATGCTTATAATCTAAGCAATTGATTCTAAACATAATTAAAAAAAGCCGAGGGAAAAAGATGCGCCAAAAACAACGCCTACAGACAAGTATATTCGATAATTATGTTGAACACGAGATTGGCCAAGAATTAAAAATTATTTCCATGATATTGGATGAACATAGAGAAATACTGGATTGGGTAGAAAAAGACATCTGCACGATCGATTTAAAAGATGAAAGTGGTCGAAAAGGGATGTCAGTTGAATCCATATTACGTTGCGCGATCTTAAAGCAACATCGGCAACTCAGTTATGAAGAATTATCATTTGTTTTGCTGGATTCGGTCTCGTGTCAAACATTTGCCCGGCTGAGCGATGGATTTGTCCCCAAGAAGTCGGCTTTGCAAGGGGCAATCAGCCGGATACTCGACCCGACATGGGAACGTATTAACCTGGCATTGCTCAATGATGCCAATAAAACCGGCATTGAAAAAGGCAGCATGTTGCGCATTGATAGTACCGTCACAGAAACACATATCCACGAACCAACCGACAGTAGCCTGTTATGGGATGCCGTGCGGGTGATGACGAGATTACTCAATCAAGCCAGCGAAATGGGTTTGGAATTTGACTGCCATCACCATTATCGCGCAGCAAAAAAACGTGCGCGTGCAATTATCTATACCCGTGGAAAGGATAAGAAAAAAGCCTTATACAGTGATCTTGTTCACTACACGAAAAAGACACGTCAGTACCTCAACAATGCGCAAATAGCCGGTCATGTAAAACCGCCACCCGGCTGGGAATATTGGCGCCTGGAGGTCAATCATTATCTGCCTTTGATTGATCAGGTCATCAATCAAACGACAAGACGTGTGTTTAATGGAGAGAAAGTCCCCGCATCGGAAAAAGTATTCAGTCTGTTTGAAGCACACAGCGATATTATTGTTAAAGGCAGCCGGGATATACAATATGGACACAAACTGAATTTAAGTACGGGTCGCAGTGGTATGGTACTGGATGTTGTCGTTGAAACGGGTAACCCGGCTGATTCGGAACAGTTCATCCCCATGGTGGATCGTCATATTGACCACTATGGTAAGGCGCCCAGGCAAGTCGCAGCAGACGGGGGGTATGCCAGCAAAGAAAATCTCGACACGGCTAAACAACGAAACATAAAAGATGTTGCTTTCCATAAGAAAAAAGGGTTAGCCATACTTGAGATGACGAAAAGCCCCTGGGTTTACAGAAAGCTCAGAAATTTCAGAGCTGGAATTGAAGCCGGTATCTCTTACTTGAAACGATGCTTTGGCTTGTCTCGCTGTAACTGGAAAGGTCTAGAGCATTTTAAAAACTATGTGTGGTCATCGGTGGTTACACACAATTTAGTGATAATGGCTCGATTACAAGCACCCTAGTTAAAATTAGGGTAACCACAAACAGGCTGATCAAGGGTGTAATAGTTCCTCAGGAAAGATGTGCCTAAAAAATGTAATTTTTACAAAAAGATTGAGGGTTGACCAATATGCAGCAAACCCTACCGTACAAAGCAATTCATTTTTGGCGACTGGTCTGGTGTCATTTTTTTTATAGCAAATAATTCGCTGTTTTTGGACGGAAACTAATTAAGGTAGCACCGTCTGGAAACTTTCCTGTGTCACGGTAGATGCGTACACTATCAGGTTCTGTATATACATCATGGAAACCACTAGCGTCGCCATCTGGAACAAACCAGGAACCTAAATGGGTCATGGACTTTCGAAAATCTTTAGGTAGACTAATATTGCCTGATTTATCCACGTGGGGTGAAAAGCGTAATTCTTCAGCGACTATTCTCTTTGAGTTCAGCAACATTATAATTATCAGTAAAGCCAGTAAAATTGTGCTAAAAGTAAGTAAATTATCATTTCTAGCTTTTGAATTTTTTTTCATTTTTCTATACCTCATATCCTCAGTTTATACTTCGACTATGCCTGACTTCAGGTTCTCGTGAAAGCTCGTTACCTCGCCTTTTTCCAGTTCTGGCACTTCAAAAGCGTCTAGAGTCGCAGTTAAATGCGCCATCGCGCGCTTCCAGTCTTCTTCATCAAGGCGCATTCCAGCATGCAAGGGCTTCATGTCACGCCCTGTGTATACCATCGGACCGCCCGTCGACGAGCACAGATAGTCGACCAGCAATTGTTGCTCGCGCGCTATCCCGTCCGCGCCCCTGTGGTCATAGAAGCGGCGCAACTTGTCGTCATTTTTGATCCGTACCATCAACGCGTCTACGACGGTGGCAATGGCATCATATCCGCCAAGGCGTTTATAAAGTGTTATCGTATTCATTCTTCTACCTCCTTCGGGTTTGATTGGTTGCTCGTGATTGTTTGCCATATGAGCGAACAATTTCAGCAGTCATCGGTCCCAATCGATTGAGCGCGATCACATAGTTTGTCAGAATGTCTATTTCTTTAAGTTCCAGAGATTTGTAGCTTGGCATGTGTACTGCCTGCCTCCCGAAAAAGAACTTGGCAATCCTACCGGTTATAGGTTTTTCCAAAATTGTCGAGTCTGTGCCGTGCATGATCCACTCGCCGACTGAGTCCGGGTCTGCATTTCTGGTGAGGATTTTAAAGTCACCCCCAAAATAGCCTGGTACATACCCTTTAAGCGACTTGGCGTTCATGAAACCACCCTGGCCTAATTGACCGTGGCATTGGAAGCAGTGGTACTTTCGAGCGAGTTGTTCGCCGATAATTAACGGACCACCGTTGTTAATCCGTGCACGGTCTTTAAAATTTTTGCTTAGCCGAACGGCTTCGAAATATGCGATCACATCGGCACATTTCGCACTATAGTTTGGATGCCACGACATCGTGTTTACATCCGAGCAGTCGGTGTCGTTGGCGTCTATCTGTGGATTGTTGGGATCACCGTGACATCTGATACAAGCTCTAACTTGAGCGTAGGCCGCACCGCGTGCCACCGGTGCTGATTCGGGTGCGAGTCGATTCGTCGCCCACGTAATCACCAAAAGTAGCACGGATACGGATCCGATCAGAATATATCGAGTAGCGGGATTTAATTTCATAAGTTCCGAGTAGACTTAGAGGAATTGATCAGACGATCAATCCATACCAGCTGGCTCCCAAATTATTCGTTGAGCAAGAGATTAGCGCAGATGTAAATCCAGTCGCCATTACGACAATAAGCATCTTCATGCGCAATTCGTTTCCCTTACTTACCTTGAAAAGAGCCATCCTTGGCATGATTTGTTAGTAGCATGGCACACCAACCGGGTCCTTACCGTCATTTGCCGCCAACTCCCGCACCCTTAGTACCTGAGCCTTTAGCGGCACGAAGAATTGGGTAGTTCTGAGTAAAAACCATGTCGTCGGCTGCTGCCGCTGTATGACACGCTGCGCAGGCCGCTATTGGCTTGGCTGCCGTTGAATTCACATACGGTTCGGGTTGGTGTCCAAACGTATAGTAGGCCCATCCATCTGTCTCTTTCGAGTACCTCTTGGAGTCTTTGTGGGCGATTTCGAATCCCTGGAATTCACCGTTGAAATATCCCTTGCCGCTTGTTGCAACGGTGTCGCCAACCAAAGACAGTTCTTTGGCAAACATCGTGCCCTCGCGAAATGTGCCGGTCTTCTTCCAGTGCGACCAACTCTTCGGGTCGATGTAGACCGAGTGAAATTCCGGGAAGGGGGCTTTACCACCGTTCAGAGAATTGGGCGTCAGCGGACTGCCGACAAATACCCATTCGCGCCAACCTGCTGGCCTTATCAATTCTCCAGCTGTGTTGAATTTAGCTTCGTATTTCTTGGAATCACCAGCGACTGCATTACTGAATGGCAAGACTATAATTGTGGCTATCAGTATTGTGAATTGCATTAAAGGTCGATTTCTGGCTGTTGAGTTCATAGTTATCTCCTAAATTATTAATTGATATTTTTGTTTGGCACTTTTGACCACAGTCGAATAAAACGCGCATTTAGCGAATTTAAACCAGCGCTAGTTCCCAGCTTTGGTTTACTACCGTGGCTGCTAACAATTTATTTTGTGGTTCGTCAGACAATCAATAATATGGCAATAACCATACCAACATTAAAAGACATTTTATTTCAGTAACTTATATGTTTCTAGAAGGTAACACTGCAACATTTTGTATCGGCTGCCGCAATATGTTTTAAAATGGCAAAATGTTTAAAATCGAGACGTCCACCAAGATGTTAAGTTTTGTCGGCAGTTGTGCCGAACGTCTTCTGAAATGCACTGTGTACCGAAATTGCCAGAGAGGATCGGAAATATCAGCAAAACTATTAGGTAAATTACGCATTTAATCAGCAGTCAATATGATTTTCAGTGCTCCTTAACAAATGAATAGGATTGATAGTGGATTGCGAAATGGTGGAAAATCCGCGACAGCGTTATAAAGGTGAGATGAGGTATCCTTTGCTCAAAGGATGGTTCAGAAGGATTCTAAGGTACGCGTGATGAATAAAATAGAGGGGTCGGCGACGATACTGGTAGTAGACGACGATCCAACTAACCTTGATGTATTGCTGGCATGCCTGAATGTCGAAGGCTACCGTGTGCTTGTGGCCGAAGATGGTGAAAGTGCGGTCGAACAATCAAAACATGCGTTGCCAGACTTGATTTTGCTCGATGTGCTGATGCCGAGTATGGATGGCTATGAAGCTTGCCGTGCCCTAAAGTCAGACGAATCCACACGCAATATTCAGATAATTTTTATGACTGCCCTCGATAACCTCGATAGCAAAATACAAGCCTTCGAGCTTGGTGCCGCTGACTACATTACCAAACCCTTTCGCCACGAGGAGGTGCAGGCCAGAGTTGCGACGCAACTCTCGCTCACTCGAATAAGTCGTGAGCTCGAGGTCGCCAATAATGAACTCGAAAAGCGCGTTATCGCGCGAACAACTGAATTGACTGTCGCACTGGATGAGGTGAAAGTGCTCAAGAGTCGTCTACAAACCGAGAATGCCTATCTTCAGGAAGAGATTAGACAGCATCATGGACAGCACGAGATCATAGGCTCAAGCGACAGTCTAAAAGGCATAATTACTGATGCAAAGAAAGTTGCGCCCAGTACCACGACCGTATTGATTTGCGGCGAAACGGGCACCGGGAAAGAACTCCTCGCCCGCACTGTGCATGAGTACAGCCTTCGTGGCGACCGGCCGCTCGTAAAACTCAATTGTGCTGCAATTTCTGCAGGCTTGGTCGAGAGCGAACTATTCGGCCACGTGAAAGGTGCGTTTACCGGCGCAGTGGACAAGCGGTCTGGTCGCTTCGAGATTGCCCACGGCGGAACGCTGTTTCTGGACGAGGTTAGTGAACTGCCGCTGGAAACCCAGGCAAAATTGTTACGCGTTCTGCAGGAGCAGGAATTCGAACCGGTAGGGTCGTCGAAGACCCGCAAGGTTGACGTCCGTATTATTGCGGCAACCAATCGAGATCTGCCAGCAGAGATAAAAAATGGGCGCTTTCGATCCGATCTTTACTTTCGCTTGAACGTATTTCCACTTGAGATTCCACCGCTGAGGCAAAGAAGTGGAGACGTTGAGGAGCTCGCAGTGTTTTTTCTTGAACGATTCGCGCGCAAGCACCAAAAATCGATTACCAATATATCTAATAGATGTATGGAAAAACTACGGAACTACGACTGGCCAGGGAATATCCGTGACTTGCAAAACGTTATTGAACGTGCAGTTATCCTGTCTGATCGCGAAGAACTGGATATTCCTTGGCGTTTCGATAAAACGAATATTGATGAGCTGGAGCCGCAACTGAAAACGGCGCAAGAATCGGCTGCATCGTCGAGCGTAAACGGATCCCTTGCTCTGCACGAGATTGAAAGACAGCACATCATCACAATACTTAAGAAAACCAACGGTGTGATAAGCGGTCCAAATGGCGCTGCGGTGCTACTCGAACTCAAGCCGGGCACTACACGATTTCGCATCAAAAAACTGGGAATCAGCAAGTCAGACTATCTTGCTTGACCTGCGTTTTGAATAGGATGCTCCGTGGGAACTGTCGAGTTTAATTTACACTAGAAAATGGCTTTTTGTAATGACTGAATTTTATATTTCGAGCAATTACTGACCAAGGAAAGTTTTTACAAATCTACGAATCTCTTTCAACTTATACTGTTTTGCCAAGTTTTGAACTATATTCACAAAAGGGACGTACTGTTCACCTGCCCCTTCTATTTTTTGCAATTGCTTCACAATACTCCTTATATCTCCAATCTTTGCTAATTCTCCAAGGCGTTCGATTTCTTTTTTTGACGGTGGTATTACATTCGCCATTGTTGGGTCGAAATCTTCGACATTTTCAGTTGCCCGTAAATTATCTTTGTCATAAGTCCATTCGACGTTTACATGCTTTTGTAACTTTTCAAGCAGAACATCGACTTGCACGGGCTTCGGAATGAAGTCATCACACCCCGCCTTTCTACTTTGATTCTGGTTTTCCTCAAATACACTTGCTGATAGAGCAATCACAGGAATATTTTTGAAAGCAAATTTTTTCTTCAATTGCCGTGTAGCTTCGAACCCGTCCATTACCGGCATGACTAAGTCCATTAAGACAATGTCAGGTCTTATCTCGGAGGCTTTCGCAAGAGCCTGGTCGCCATTCGTTGCTTCCCAGAGCTCAAAACCTAAAGGTTTGAGTATGTCAATCAAAACAGATCGATTCTCCCACTTATCATCCACAACCAAAATTTTCTTTCGCTCATTTTTATATCCGACTATAAGCTTCTGTGCCTTTTGACCTGATTTTTTGACATTCGAGATTTCCGGCAATTCAATCACAAACCAAAACCGACTACCATTACCAGGTGAGCTATTGACTTGTAGCTCACCCCCCATAAGATTAACGAGGCTGCGCGATATGGCTAACCCTAAACCCGTTCCTTCAAAGTGCGTATCATGTATGACCTGTTTAAAGGGTAAAAAGATGTCTTCCAATTCATCCTTTACAATGCCAATTCCAGTATCTACAATCTGAAAATGCAGTTTTTGCGTTGTGCCGTTTTTGTGCTGTTCGACCTGAAAAGTTACCCCGCCTCGTTCTGTAAATTTAATCGCATTGCCGAGCAAATTGAGTAAGATTTGGCGGAGCCCTTTCTCATCACCCCTAACAAACTCAGGCAATTTGGATGACGGTTGATAATTGAAAGACAGCTTTTTTTGTTCAGCCCGAATGGTTATCATTTTGATGATATTTCTCATGAAATCTCGAAAATTAAAGTCAACCAACTCGAGTTCAAACTTTCTGGCCTCGATTTTGGAGACGTCTAGAATATCGTTGATCAGGGTTAAGAGATGCTCGCCGCTGCGTTCGATGATCGCGATTCCTTCTAACTGGCTGTCGGAAAGAGATTGATCGCGTCGTAGGATTTGCGAGTAGCCCAAAATGCCGTTCAGTGGCGTTCGCAGTTCGTGACTCATTCTTGCAAGAAATTCACTCTTAGCGTTATTGGCGGACTCGGCCGTTTCTTTAGCACTCGACAATTCAACGGTTCTTCGTCGATTTTCTAAGATGACAGCCATGTAGTTGGCGAGATTAATCACAAAGGGTTCATACGGCGCGTACTTACTTGCATCGCAAATTTTGAGTTGCATGAATCCATAGTGAGCCTTTGCTGTACGCATTCCTATGCAATTCACATCAGGGAGCTCGGATAGTTTGCATGCAGGCTGAAGTGTGTCCAATAGATAAGGCCAGCTGTCCGCACAAAATGTGCAAACGGTATGGAAAGAATTGTCTTGTGGGTAAGAGAAATTCTCAGTGCATGCATGAACTGTCGTAATTCCCGGAACATCCCCTAATGCATGGCATAAAAATTCGAATAAACCTTCGACAGTCGGCATCACATCGAGTGTACTTTGAACCGACAATAGTTGGCCCAGCACTTCGACATCCGGCTGTTGGTTTATGGATGTCGGCATCGGCTAGCGGTGCTTTCTCTTCATACTCAAAAATTCTTCAGGCTCAATGTAGTAGGGGTTCTTCATAATTTGGCCGCGAATGAGTGTCATTGGATGAGTGCGTAATGCATCCAGGATTGTCGCACCATCAAATAAGCTTGCGTTGTATAGGCAAATGGCAGTAATCGGATGTGTTGTTGTCAGAGTATTAAATCGGGATTCGAATTCGATAACACGCTGGATGGTTTCCTTGCCATATTTCACCAACCAGCCCATGTCGCCTCCACCACGTACACTACGGTATCCAGAAGCAATAGCTTGTTCGTGAACACCACGCCACCTGTCAACAACCTTCTCGGGAATCAGTTTGTCATCGTCCCAGACATCATCGAGCATAGGTGAAAATCTCAGCTGCTTCGATTCCTTGCAAGTCGGAACGTCAACACCCATATTTTCAAGCTCAGTCTCATAAGCCTCGGCACCGATTTGTCCAAGAAACCACCAGATCATTTCATTGTCGTCCAGCCCTCCCTTGAAAAATTTTGGCAACAACGTTGCTGGTTCTTTCTGATTGTCAAATATCCAACAGATATGTGAACCTTCCGGAATCGAAGCATCGACGAATTTTAAATGGACATGATTGGCATACTTACACATAATATTCTCCTCCGATTGTTTTAAATCTGAATTCCTAGCAACGCGATTTCCTTTATATCATTAGGTATTGACCTTACTTCCATACTATGCCTAGTGTAGGCACAGGCAAATGTATGTCATTCTTGTAACATATTCTCAATGAAAATAAGTCCCTTTCGGTATCACATATTTGAAGGGTAACAGTGAGATATGTTTTCCTTATCGATATTTTCTCTTTGTGACCGCAGATTGGGGTTAATTATTCAAAAGAGTTATCTGGCTTTCAATATTTGCCAACTAACAGCGTCAAAATTGACTATATAATTGATTTATTGAAGGGCGGATTCAACTTTGAAGTGCAATTCTAGGTTTCATTCAGACCCTCCAAAAAACACAGAATGAGGTGTTTTACAGTTCATTATCAATTGCTAGTGTTAATAACGTTCCCGCACGGCTAATTTGTTCTATCTCTATATGCTAGTTCTAGAATGAGATTAACCCGTCATTTGGACAAAGCCAAAAAACCACGTATAGTTTTTATCGAGTTCGGTGAGATTATTGACGAATGGGGGCTGGAACCGTTAAAAGCCGCGCAACGAAACGATATGATAGAAATCATGGATGATCGACATGAAAACACCTCCACCCTCATGATTAGCCAATTTTCCACGGATCATTGGTATCAATCTATTAGCGATAATACACTGGCCGATGCCATTTTAGACCGGTTAATGCATAACGCTCAGCGAATCAAATTAAAGGGAGAATCGATGCGAAAAAAACAAGCAGAATTAACTGATCGTGAACACTTTAGAGGTAAAATAACCCAAACCCAATGGGTGGACAAGGGAAGTGTTCGCCATGATAAGAATATGCACCAGATACTCTTCAGCATTGAGAGGGCGTGCGATCTTGATCAGTGTCTTGGCGAAGTCGGTGTAAATTCTCCAGTCTCGTTGTTCGTTGGTGTCTGCCAATGTGCTCCGGGATGTCGTCGCTAGAATCCTCATAGGGTACAGCTTGTTCCGTTGGGCACGAAGACAAGCTTCGATATCTCGAAGACTTTAGCGATAAGCGAGCTGCGCAAACGCCCTAATCAGGCACTGATCGAGACAACGGAAATTCTTCACATAGCGTTCGCCTTGACAACGTTGAACACACCTGCGAAAAGTATGCATTGGTAAATGATCGGTGACCTGTGAAAAAATGAGTTTCCCCGCGTGTATGGTTTGCTCCAAAAATATCGGAGCCTACATTAGAACAATATTTTTTAAAGTTGAAATCGATAACACCCATTATTTGGCTATTTCCGATATCATAACAGTGAGTTATCATGGACACTGGCTGTTTTTAACGGGCAGTAGTAATAAAAAATATTATTTCTTTGAGCCGAATTATTCGTCTGCTAAAAGACTGCAATACATTTATACGTATGCTATGCACTTATTTCCCTTTTAACCATGCTTTATTCATACTTGCCTCGCTTTATTGGCTTACCCCTGGTCATCTAAATGTCGTTGGGGATATCACTACATCTTCTGTAGATATAACTTGCATGATCGCAGTACCTTGCATCTGGTTCATTTGCTACGGGATGAAATGGAAAAAACCGCTTCAGTGGGTATCACGAAAACAGATTCTATTTTTTGCCCTGCTTTTCTTTATTGCAGCACTACTGTCTGGGTTCGCTTCGTCCTTTTATAAGCGACAGGGGCTTTCAGCAACTTACTATGACAACTCTTCGTTCAAGAATGCACCACAGCGATCTTGGCAGTATCAGTGTGAAGGTTGCACCAGAGTTGATTCAAAGATTGCATTCGGTAGTAGTGGGTTTTCTTTTACTAATCAATACTTCCCTCTCTTCTTTGCAAACAATGTGCGACATCTTGTCTGGTCCGCCGAAGGTGTTCTATCTCCCAAGGATTATTTGTTCAGTATTGTTTGGAATGGTTTTATAGATATTCCCTTTCAGTCAGATAACAGTCCTATTGCGATAAGTCTTGAATCGACAGGGGGTTCGGCAAAACTACAGATTGACGGCATCAATTCAACTTCAAACAAACCGTTTGAACTCAAGCCAGGACTTCATAAGCTGCAGGTGCGGTATGCTCGGACAAAAAAAGAACAGCCATCCCTTAGTTTACTTTGGAATGTGGAGGGTCAAGAGGTAACGGTTCCCTCGTCAGCATTGTCTCCCGCTAGTGAGAAGTATCCTTCATGGCTATCAATCATGCTTGCGGTAACTGGTCTTACGCTATGGATCATTGCTTTTTTAGCAAGTATTAGTTTGGTCAAACCTAAAGAATTAGTTCATTCAAAAGCCGTTTTATGCTTGCTGTTTTTGGTTATAACCTTGGTTGCTGCTGCTAAGTTAATAAAAAAAGGGAAAGATTTTGGCTTTCAAATAATGGAAGCTGGTAATGATTGGGTTGTATATGAAACGTATGCTCGTGAAATTTTGTTTGGAGATTTGTTGTCTCGTATAGAAAGTCCATTCATTTCTATGAATTTTGGATATCGTTATTTGTTGGCGTTAGTTCATCAGTTGACAGGAGAGGATCCTGCTTCTGTTATGCTGTTTCAACAGTCTTTGATGGGCCTGTTGGTTTGCTTTTTGACTGCATTAATTTTAAAACGCTATGGGACTAAAACCGCGCTATTGTTTGTAGTGCTTAGTCTTTTTGCAAATCAACTTAAATCTGTCTCCTTTCCGCTTTTAGATACAACTTGGAGTATTGTGTTTAGCTCCTTATGTTTGGTTTCTTTGCTCTTATACGTCCGTAAACCTTCTTTTTTTTGGAGTTTTGTTGCGGCGGCAACTCTTGGAGTTAGTGTTTTGTTGAGAGCTAATTTCGTTCCTTTTATTCCTCTGGCAGCTTTATGGATGTTATGCTCGAATCGAAAAAAAAATTTGTCGGTTTCCTTAGCGCACGCATTGTTTTTTATTGTTGTGACTATAAGTATTTTTTCTTTGCTTGGGTGGCGTAACTATGTAGTAGGAGGGGAGTGGCGATGGTTTCTTGACACAGGGTTATTTAACCTTTGGATAGGGAATCTTCCGCCTGAATTTAATGGTCCCACATATTTTGAACCTGCCTGGACGCCTTCCCATCCAGAGATAGGGTCACATGTATTTAATTATATTTTGCAAGATCCGATGGCTTGGGTTCTGCGTACTATAGAAAAAGCACTTTATATTTTGGGAATAGATATTCGTACTAACATTGATATCAAAAGTAACATAATGGTGCCATGGCTTATTGCTACATTCGGATTTGTAAAACTTTACAAATCCAATATTGTTTCTCGGATAGACATCGTTCTACTTGTTACATGGATATTGGTTGTCAACCTGCCGTTGATCATAATTTTCCCATGGGGGTATGGCCACAGATTATCGGCGCCTTCCTTTCCTGCATTGTATTTGATCTGTGCGTTTATTCTTAGTCAATATAGCTGGTCAAAAGTTAAATTCAGAACTTGAGAGGATGAACTATTGCTGTCGAAGAAATTAGAATCGAAGAAAAATTTTCAACACTGATTGACACCTCAGGGATGCAACGATACTTGAGACAATTTGGTAAAAACCTACATTCTGCATAGCCTATTATCTTAATAAACTTTCTTGGAAACTTCAGTCGATCTTCATAATCATTTTCATAAAGTGGATTATGAACAGAAAAAGCTATTTCAGACTCATTTTATATTGGACAAGCAGGGCTAATTTGTTCTAGCCGGTAAGTTATTGATTTATTTTTAATAACATTCACGGAAATTTTATATCATATTGAAAATAAAAGATATTTTATATGACATTGTTAATTCATTCAGATGATAGATCTATGCTCCTGAATTTAAGGCTTTGCTCGATAGAACAAATTAGCCCTGATTGGACAAGACTCATGGTTGAAAAGTGACAACATTGCTTATATGCTGTTACTACAGCTTAACCGAGCAAATACTTTTTGGGATGAATGCTGGGATTATCTGGCAAAAATAGCGTCTTGATAGGTTTACTTCACTTTTAGTCACACCCAGTTTACCAAGGGAAATTGCAAAAAATTCCGATTGGCCTTATTATGTTAAAGTAATTACTTATAAAAGTAATATAAATTATTAATATTATAGGTAATTTAACAACAAATTGCTTTTAGGGTATATGACTTTATTTTGTCGTAATAATGCTTAGACTTTGGAGAAAAAAATGGGAATGTTGAAAGAGTTTAAAGAGTTCGCCATTAAAGGTAACATGGTAGATATGGCTGTTGGTATCATCATTGGTGCAGCTTTTGGGAAAGTTGTAACATCTGTGGTTGAGGACGTCATTATGCCTCCGATAGGTTTTTTGTCCGGAGGAGTAGATTTCAAGGATTTAGCGTTCACCTTGCAAGAGGCCGTGGGGGATGCCCCTGCTGTGACTGTCAAATATGGCGCTTTCATTCAGACTTTGATTGATTTTACAATCGTCGCGTTTGCTGTTTTTATGTTAGTAAAAGTCATTAATAATTTAAAAAAGAAAGAAGAAGCCAAGCCAGCGGAGCCATCAGCAGAAGTTAAACTTTTAGCAGAAATTAGAGATTCGTTAAAAAAATAAAGCGGTATTATTATTTTTTTGCGTAAAGGCTCGCAAGCATGCGAGCCTTTTATTTTTCTTACTTTGAAGCCGCTGAACAGTCATACTGGCTAATGACCAATTCGTCTTGCAAGCCATCTGGAAGACGTAGCGCTGTTAATTTTCCGCCCCACAGACATCCCGTATCAATACCGTAGCATTGATTCTCTTGGTAGAGGCCTAAGGTAGACCAGTGGCCAAAAATAATTTTCATGTCGCTGCTTTTCCGATGAGGCGCTTGAAACCAGGGTACTAATTCTGGTGGTTGATTGCCAGGCGGGCCTTTATGCTGAAAGTCTAACCGTCCCGCTTGGTCACAATAACGCATTCTAGTAAAACAATTCGTAATAAACCTTAATCTATCGATTCCTTCCAACTTGTTATGCCAACGGTCTGGTGTATTTCCATACATTTCTGCTAAGAATTGTGGATAGTCAGGGCCGTGCAACACACTTTCTACTTCGGCTGCACAATATTTAGTTTGTTGGCTATCCCATTGTGGAGGTAATCCAGCATGAATTAAGAAATAGGGGGCAGTGTGGTATAACAGAGGCTTGTTTCTGAGCCAGTCAATGAGTTCATCTCGGTCGGGCGCGGATAAAATTTCATCAAGAGTGTCTCTCTTCTTCTGTTTTTGTGAAGTCGTAGCTACTGCAAGCAAATGCAAGTCGTGGTTGCCTAGTACGGTAACCGCCGCGTTATCTAGAGACTTAATAAAGCGCAGCGACTTAAGCGAATCGGGTCCTCTGTTGACAAGATCTCCGGTAAACCACAATTGGTCTCGTCGCTCATCAAACTCAATTAAGTCGAGTAATTTTTGTAATGCATCGTAACAACCTTGAAGATCACCAATTGCATAAACTGCCACTCTTAATGAATGATCCGAGGAATAGAAAGAGTAAAACGGGGTATCGAGGCTTCAAATTTTTCTCCTAAATCGGATTGCATATAATATTTTCCTTGCATAACGCCAACGGGCGTCTCGAGAATTGCTCCGCTGGTATATTGAAAAACATCACCCGGTTGCAGAAAAGGTTGTTCTCCGACCACCCCATCACCGCGAACCTCTTGAACTTTGCCATTAGAATCAGTAATTAACCACTGGCGGCTGAGTAATTTGGCGGGTACTGTCCCTTCATTTGAAATAGTGATGGTGTAGGCAAAGACATACCGATCATCACTAGGTGAAGATTGTCCTTCCAGGAACTGCGGGTCAGCTTTTACCAGGATGTTGTTTTGTTGTGGCATTTTTTGCACTAAACTTGTCAGATTAAGGATATTTCAACGTAACTTGAATTGAAACGCAAGAAAGGCTTCGCATTGACATGTTAGCAGTACACAAAAATATTTTAGGGATTTTTTTACTGAGCTTGGTATTACCTGTTCATGCAAAACCCAATAGCAAAGAGGTATTTTCAGCTGCCGCTTCGGGTCAGTTGAAAAGATTAGAATCGATGTTGACGCAAGATGTAGAAGTCAATGTTACTATGCCCAATGGCAGAACACCTTTGATGGGGGCTTGTTTTAGTGGTAATCTCCGTGCTGTGAAATTATTGCTGGCATACGGTGCGGATACTAACTTAGCCGATAAAAGAGGTAAAACAGCCTTAATGGATGCTTTAATATCTGTTAACCAAGCTATTATCGAATTGTTGATTGCTGCAGGCGCAGATCTTAACGCGAAGGATAAAAAAGGGGAAGATGTATTAAGCAAAGCAAAAAAAATGGGGCATGAAAACATTATTGAGCTGCTAGAAAAAGCCGGTGCTACCAGTGCAGAGAAACCAGAAGCGAAATAATCCACATTTAAGTAATTTTCACGTTGTTCAGATAAGGATGTGACTTGCGTCTTCATATCATAGGAATTTGTGGCACCTTCATGGGCGGTTTAGCGCTTATTGCCAGACAGTTGGGTCACCAGGTGAGTGGTTCCGATCAAAATGTGTATCCACCGATGAGTACCCAGTTGTTAGAGCAAGGTATTACTCTGAAGGAGGGGTACCAGGAAGAAAACTTAGCAGATAAGCCGGACTTAGTTATTATAGGCAATGCCTTATCGCGGGGTAATCCAGAAGTTGAAGCTGTTTTAAACCTGGGGTTACGCTACTTATCTGGCCCTCAGTGGCTAGCTGAGTATGTGTTATACGATCGCTGGGTTCTTGGTGTCTCAGGTACCCATGGAAAAACCACGACCACTAGCATGTTAGCTTGGATACTTGAAGATCAGGGGTTGAAGCCTGGATTTTTAATCGGTGGAATACCGCTTAACTTTGGTTTATCGGCACGGCTAGGTGAAGCGCCTTATTTTGTCATTGAAGCAGACGAATATGACACCGCTTTTTTCGATAAAAGATCAAAATTTGTACATTATCGACCACGAACTTTGGTGATAAATAATTTAGAATATGATCATGCCGATATTTTTCCAGATTTACCAGCCATACAGCGCCAATTTCATCATCTAATCAGGACTGTGCCTGGGCAAGGACTTATTATATCTCCCACAGGTGAAACATCCATTGATGAAGTTATTAGTCTCGGTTGTTGGACAGCTGTTGAACAAACAGCGATTGATCAAGCTAGCGATTGGAAAGCGATTCTGGATCATCAAGATGGGACTGAATTTAACATCCATTTTGACCGGAAAAAGCATCCGGTTAAGTGGGATCTCACAGGCCGGCACAATGTTTTTAACGCACTTTCCGCTGTTGCCGCTGCTCATCATGCAGGCATTAATCTAGAGGATGCTACTGGTGCCTTAAGTCGTTTTAAAAATGTCAAAAGGCGGATGGAAGTGATCGCAAAGATCGACAAGGTGACGATCTACGATGACTTCGCCCATCATCCTACTGCGATTGCAACAACCTTGAATGGTTTAAGGAAGCAGGTCAACAATGAGCGTATCATTGCTGTACTTGAACCACGATCTAATACCATGCGTATGGGCACCCACGCCGACCAGTTGCCTCATTCTCTAGGACAGGCCGATAGAACGTTGATATTTCAATCGTTTAATCTCAACTGGGATTTACAAGGGTTGGAACAGGAGTATCAAAAAATCAATGTTTATGACAGTTTAGATGAGATTATCAAGCAGTTGGTAATGGAAGCAAGACATGGTGGACATTTCATCATTATGAGTAACGGTAGTTTTGATGGGCTGCATCAAAAACTTCTCAAAGAACTTCAGTTATAATTGCTAGCTCGTAATAGCTAAAGTAAAGGCTTGCTTAGGTTTTACCCGAATTTTTTGAACTTCTACTGAGGCAGAAAAGTCTTATTTTTTTCAAGCCAAGTTAACGCTTACAAATCATAAGTGTATGCTATGATTAATTTTACCCCAATTTTTTAACTTTTATTGATTGTCTGTTTTATTTAAGCGATAATTCCGCCTCCCGAAATTAGGATTATACAAGTATGCAAACGACTATGTTAAAAGCCAAGTTGCATAAAGTACATGTAACACATTCAGAACTTGAATATGAAGGCTCCTGCGCTATTGATAGCGAGTTTTTAGAATGTTCGGGTATTCGCGAGTATGAACAAATACATATTTACAACGTCAATACCGGCCAACGTTTTACGACTTATGCGATACAAGCTGAAAAGGGCAGTCGCACTATCTCAGTTAACGGCGCAGCAGCCAGATTGGCTGCACCAGGTGATAAGCTGATTGTTTGTTCTTATGTAAACTTAGAGCAAAATGAGTTGGTTAATTTTAAGCCTACCTTAGTTTATTTTGATGATCGCAACCAAATAACCAAAACCAGTCACGACATTCCTGTTCAGGTAGCTTAGATTTGAAGTCGCCCACACCCATATGTTCTTGAGTGGTTTAGGAACCGCCATAAATAACTTCCAAAACTGATTTGTCTTTTTGTTCCATTTCTGCGTTAGAAAAATAGTTACGGAGCCTGTGTGCCCCTATTTTCCTGCCTTGAACTGATACAAAAATCCTGTGTCATTTCCAGAAGTTATTTAACTCTGGCTCCTATTGTCTTACTGCTTAGTGTTGTTCCACATCTTCTTCTTTTTCTTGTTCTATGGGCTTTAAGGAGAGGCCATCCAGTGCTGAGCCGCTCTGCTCAGAGCCTTTTTCTACTTGTGTTTCGTTTTCCATTGATGCACTTCTATCTTGGCTCAGATTGATTTTCAGTTTCAAATTATTGGGAGAGTCTGAGTTTCTGAGCGCTTCCTCCAAGGAAATAGCGCCCTGTTTGTAAAGTTTGAACAAATGACTGTCAAAGGTTTGCATGCCTACTTCTTCAGATTTTTCCATGACTTCTTTTATACTATGGACTTCGCCTTTCATGATTAAGTCTTTGATCAAAGAGGTGCCCAACAGGATTTCAATCGCTGCAACTCGTTTGCCGTCGACAGTAGGAACTAATCTTTGTGAAACAAAAGCTTTTAGATTTAACGATAAATCCATCAATAATTGGTGGCGTCGTTCTTCGGGAAAAAAATTGATGATTCTATCTAAAGCCTGGTTTGCATTGTTGGCGTGTAATGTTGAAAGACACAAATGGCCGGTTTCTGCGAAAGCAAGTGCGTGTTCCATGGTTTCTTGAGATCTTATTTCACCGATAAGAATGACATCTGGTGCTTGGCGTAGAGTGTTTTGTAGCGCATCTTCATAGCAATCAGTATCAACGCCGACTTCACGTTGATTTACCAAGGATTTTTTATGCGGATGAATGTATTCGATAGGATCTTCAATGGTAATAATATGACCAGATGACGTGCTATTGCGGTGATCAATGAGCGCAGCCAAGGAGGTTGATTTGCCTGAGCCCGTTCCACCTACAAAAAGAATTAGACCATTCTTTGACATAATGACGTCTTTTAAGACGTGAGGTAATCCCAATTTATCAGCGTTAGGGATTTCAACCTTGATGTTACGAATTACCATGGCCAGGGCATTCCGTTGTTTAAATATATTAATCCTAAACCGTCCGATACCTTCCTCGGAAATAGCAAGATTCATTTCAGGTTTGTTTTCGAACTCAGCTTGTTGGTCTTGATCCATCAGGCTGTAAGCAATATCCTTAATTTGCTCTTTGGTCATGATAATGGAATCGATCGGTTGTAATTGTCCTTGAAATTTGGCCGAGGGCGGGGCATCAGCCGTTAAATACAAGTCAGATCCGTCATCTTGGACTAATTTTTTAAGATAGTCTTTAAAATTCATATGTTTTCCTCAATAGTATTGTTTTAAATTGGTGAGCATTTTGTAAACAGGGTAGGAAGCGGTTATTTGTTTTTTTGAATTAATCAAACCTCTTGGCAACAGACAATAAGTTTAAGATAAGATGGCAATAGTGGAAGGTAGAAGAGTTGTTAAATGCGAACCTCGTCATGTTTATAGGACTTTTTCGAAGTTAACAACATAGAAAAAGGCGAGGGGGCAACAAAAATTTGTGGCCCAACTCAGAGGATAATACTTGCCAATCACAGGAACTGATTTATTAGGGATTCAGTTCGAACAAGATGAAGTAGAGCTACTTGCCGTGGGTTATGGTGTGGTCATGTTATAGTTACATTTCAACAATTACCTTGAAATACCCCATTTAATCTAGGATAATGCCCGTTCTTAATTTAGAGTGACTAACTATGGTAGCCGTACTGGTCCTCTCGCAATGATACTTTGTGAACCCCGTCAGGCCCGGAAGGGAGCAGCGGCAGCAGAGGATTCGTGTGCCGGGGTGTGGCTAGTACGGTTTCCGCCCAAATTGGTTTTCTCTGTCTTGATGTAATCCTACTTGCTGATCGAAATGAGTTATCAGGTTTTTGCTAGGAAATGGCGGCCCCAAAGGTTTGACGAAATTGTTGGGCAAGAACATGTTGTTAAATGCCTCGTTAACGCGCTTCAATTTAATCGCCTCCATCATGCTTATTTGTTTACCGGAACTCGAGGTGTCGGTAAAACAACATTAGCTAGAATTCTAGCCAAAACTCTCAATTGCCCAAACCAGAAAGAAGCGGTTGCGTGTGGCCAGTGTGAAGTTTGTAAGAGCGTTGATGAAGGGCGCTTTCTTGATTTGCTGGAAATCGATGCTGCTTCCAGAACAAAAGTAGAGGATACCCGCGAATTACTGGATAACATTCAGTATGCGCCGCACCAGGGCCAATATAAAATTTACTTGATTGATGAAGTGCATATGCTATCAGGACATAGCTTTAACGCGCTGTTGAAAACTCTGGAAGAACCGCCTGAACACGTTAAATTTTTGTTGGCAACCACAGATCCGCAAAAGATTCCGGTCACTGTTTTATCACGTTGTATTCAATTTAATTTGAAGCGTTTATCTCCCGATGAAATTTTCGGCCAATTAGAAAAAATTCTGAAGCACGAACAAATATCACAAGAACCAGCAGCGCTTCGCTTACTAGCTTATGCGGCCGATGGAAGTATGCGTGATGCTTTAAGTCTGTTGGATCAGGCGATTGTTCATGGAGATGGTCAAGTGACTGAGGAGCATGTTCAGCAGATGCTGGGGACGGTTGCTCGAAAACCAGTGTTGGAGCTACTGACATGTGTGGCTGAGCAGGATGCAAAGAAGCTGATAGCAAAAATTGAAGATCTTGCTCAGTGGACGTCAAATTTCGAGAATGTGCTCCAACAAATCTTACAATTACTCCATCGGGCTGCTTTAGTTCAGATTGTCCCGTCATTGCTGGATCAAGAGCCGCATCAAGAAGCCATCAAAATGCTTGCAAAGGCTTTGAGCCCAGAAGAAATCCAATTGTATTATCAGATCGGGCTGGTCGGTCAGGGTGATATGAAATTAGCGCCTGATTATCGCAGCGGTTTTGAAATGGTGATGTTGCGAATGCTGGCGTTTTGTCCCAGACAAGAGAGTAAAGCTGAGAGTGTTGAGCCTGTTAATAAGCCAGAGAGTAAAAAGCTGTTAGAGAAAAAAAGTGAATCAAAGAAAGAGATAGCAACAGAGATAATGCAAGGCTCAACAGGTACGGCCACAGTAGGTGATTGGGGGGAGATTATTCCCGCGCTTAATTTAAAAGGTCTAACTAGGGAGCTTGCTAATCACTGTGTACTAGATAGTATGGATGGCAAATCATGCCGATTAGTACTCGACGAAGGACACAAACAATTGCTCAGTGCTAGAATTGAAGAAAAACTGCAACAAGCACTGCAATCATTTTTTGGACAACCGATTAAGCTGTTGATTGAAGTTGGTGTAAGTGGAATGGAATCTCCCGCTGTTCAAAAGGATCTACAAACAAAAGAAACACAAAAAAAAGCTGAGTTAGCGATAGAGCAAGATGCTAATGTAACAGCGTTAAAAAAGGCATTTAATGCTAAAGTCATACCAGGTTCTATAGAGCCAATTAAGAAATAAATCGTTAGTTATTAAAGAAGAGGTGAGTTATGAAGAATGCATTGGGAAATATCATGCAGCAAGCCCAACAATTTCAGGAGAATTTGCAAAAGGCTCAGGAGGAACTTGGTGCTATGGAAGTTAAAGGCGAATCTGGTGGTGGTCTGGTTCAAATTATCATGACTGGGAAAAGGGAAGTACGAAAGGTTTCTATAGATGAATCGTTGGTTACTGAGGACAGGGATATGCTGGAAGATATGGTAGCAGCAGCAATTAACGATACAATTCGAAAAGTCGCTAAGATGAAAGAAGAAAAAATGGTTGGGCTGACCGCTGGAATGCCGATACCGCCCGGCTTTAAAATGCCATTTTAGTATGCATCAACGCGGTTTATTGGGTGATTTAATCCAGTCGCTTAGTTATTTGCCTGGTGTTGGGCCAAAATCCGCACAACGAATGGCTTTTTATTTGTTGGAGAAAAATCGTTCCGGCGCCAGACAGCTAGTTAAAAGCCTGCAACAAGCTCTTGATAAAATTGGCCACTGTGAAATGTGCCGCACATTATCAGAAGAGAAAAACTGCGATACCTGTTCCAGTCCTTCTCGTGATCCATCATTATTATGTATTGTTGAAAGCCCGTCTGATGTCTGGGTGGTAGATCAAGCTACTGTTTTTAAAGGATTGTTCTTTGTTCTTCATGGTAGTCTTTCACCACTGGATGGTGTGGGTCCGGACGATTTAGGTTTGGATCTATTGGAAAGCCGCCTGGCTCACGGTAAGGTTAAGGAAGTAATCTTGGCTAACAACGCCACAGTTGAAGGAGAAGCGACCGCACATTACATTGCTCAAATTGCCTCTAATCAAAGCGTTATCGCCACCCGGCTTGCTCATGGCGTACCTATGGGCGGTGAATTGGAATATATTGATAGCGGTACTCTATCGCACGCATTCAGTGGCAGAAAAGCGCTATAGAGCACATCTTTAAACTTATTTTAGGACTGCATTATGACTGATTGTTTGTTCTGTAAAATGGTGGCCGGTGAGATTAAGTCCGATATTGTTTTTGAGAATGATCATCTACTGGCCTTTCGAGATATCAATCCCCAGGCTCCAACGCATATCCTGATTGTTCCCAAGGCTCACGTAGCTACCTTGGATGAGTTGACCGATCAAGCGTTAGCTGGAGAACTTCTTTGCCTGGTACCCAAACTAGCCGCTCAAGAGGATTTAACCGAGCAAGGCTATCGTACCGTCATAAACTGCAATCGTTTTGGCGGTCAAGAAGTATATCACTTACATATTCATCTCTTGGGTGGGAGACAAATGAAATGGCCCCCCGGGTAACTATTTTTCTGGCTCCACATCCGTGGTCGCGTGAAGTATAACATCATCATCCCATTGCTTTAATGATTAACAACACACCGGATACAAACAAAAAAGACGCAAAATACTTGCTGTATTTTTGGTTATCAATATTTGTGTACACGGTTTCATCAGTGATAACGAAAACCAACAAACCTACTGTCAAAAAGATCATATTTTGATTCAAAGAAACATCAAAGCTCTTTCCTGAAAAGAACAACGTACCAATCTGAAATACTGCAAAGGTTGCATAACAGGCGGCTACCGTCACCCTGGTAATGTCTTTGGTATATTGTTTGGCGTGAACCGCGGCCGTAAGTAGCGAGCCACCTAAATTAGTTAGTCCGTGAACTATCCCCATTGCCATCAGATAACTTTTTTCATAGGTAAACATTTTTTCCAATAATGCTTCAATTTTTGTGTAAAAGCTTTTAAGTGCGACAAAAATAAGAAACACACCAACAATAATATTGATGTTTATTTTGGTCGTGGTTACCAGGAATAAGAAAAACACAACCAGTGGAATGGTAAAAATTAAGACTTGCTTGTAGAAACTGCTATCTATCTGATTGTGATGTTTAGCGATCTGCAAAGAATTGATGGCCACAGAGATAGGCAACAGAATAATTAACGCATTGATATAGCTATAACCAAATAATAACAACAAAGGTGTACCAAATAGCAAAACTCCGACACCAAAAATAGACTGAATGATTGAAGTAATAACTACGGTCAGTAAAATATCGATAGGCATTTTTGATTCTCTATGATTTATGTTTGAGTTATGAGCATCAGCGGGTCATTTTACCTTTAAGCATACAAACTTTGGCGATTAGTTCTGATTTGTTCAATGACATAAAAATTTAAAGTGGGCTAAATTTAACTACGAGATCCTTTAATCTTGGTCGTCCACTAGCTGAAAAGGCTAATGATTCCTAAAACTGTACCTAAAAAAATAAATACTACAACCAGAACAAAAGAAATGATCGCTAACAATAAGAAAAATGGATTAATTAACAAGCCAATCTGAAAGGAATGCAGTAACACATCGTCTAAATCCTTAGTGAGAGACCTGATTTGAAATAAGTTTTTTAACCCACCAAAAACACTTAAGGATTTGGTTTGTTCTCTTGAGAATGATTGCCATTTCGTTTTTAGGTCTTGTCTGACGTCTTGAGTTATGTCCTGAACTGTATCAGGTAAATCTTGCAGGTTTTTTAATGCTAGCCAAAGTTGCAACAATATTAAGACGGGACATAAAGCAATTAGGGCAATGACGATGGAAAGTGTTAACGAAGCTTGCTGCAATACGTATAGCCAAATGAAGGACCAACTGGCTGCCAGAAAACCCAGTAATAGCGTAACCAACAAAGGTTTTGTAAGGTGGTTAACCAAAGGAATAACTTTGCTTAAAGTTGCTTGCAGTTGGCTTGAAATGCTCGGTTTCTGAGGGTTGGGTGAATTCATTGACATTGTTATTATGTTGAAAATGAAGAAAGTTGTTCGGCCTAGCTATGGTATGAGTTAAGTCCGTAAAGAATTGATATTAAATATAAATTATTTTTTCCTGTTATCTGTGTAACCAAAACATGTATCGTAACGAGAAAGTTTACCCTGCAATCGTATGTTTCGTTAGGAAAAAGTGCGCTTACTTCTGTTAAGTTAGTATTCGAATCAGATCAGTCCATCGTTCAAACAGTCCGAGAACTGGGGTTAAATCTACTACTTCTGTCTGGATCGAATAAATATTCGAAACCGAAAGCTGTTATCGAAAGAACTGAGAAGCATGTTTTTGATGAAAAAACACGCATGGAGAAAGAGCCAACTGAAAATGGCTCTCAGGAGCGCGATTTGGTAAAAAAAGTTACCCAGCATGTAGACTTCGCTGAGGAAATACGCTGGATAAAGCCCATAGTTCCAGATTATTCCATCACCACCTTGCGCGTTTTAAATGCCGTCTCTAAACTTTGTAAGTTTGTGTCCTGGAAAGGGTTATTACATCAATAGTGGGCGGTCATATTGATGTTAGCTTTTTTCAGGCAAATATTCTCGGTTAATATAAGAGAGTACATCCAAAGAATATATAAAAAATGCCAGTGGAATAAAGAGCTCTTTGTATTCTGTAACCTCCCATAAACGAACAAAATTTTCACCATAAGCTAAAAATAAAACTTGAGTGGTAACAACAATAAACAGGGCAGATAATATGATATATCTTTCTATTCGTTTACTACTAAATACAGCAAATGCTAATAAAATTACTAGGCAAGAAAAAAATGCTATTTGAGTAAAAATAATATTCCACATGTCAAAATTATACGCGCAAGCGATAGAACCAATAATCCCAACAAACGGACGTGGCACGAAAATTCTGAGGTATTCATTATTGGACACAAATGGAAACAAGAACCTTGCAAAAGGTAAAAAAACCAAGAATAAAAAAGTTCCAGAATAGTATGCGTTTTCGAAATAACTGGTTGCAAAGTTGTGTATATTTATTTCACGCTGCACATTTGGTACTTCGATTTCCAGCACTCGTTCAAACCAAGATATTTCCTCCATAGCAACAAAGAAGAATACAAAAGACAAGAAAGCTAGAGATAAGTGAGTAACTTTTTGCATCTTTAGAGCATTGCGGCTCTTTAAAAAAGCAATAGCAATGACAATACTACTTCCGAAAAGAAATAAGGCAGACCCCCATTCTACAGGGCCGTCTTCCAAAGAAAGCCTGCTAAATAGTGAAGATAAAAAGATAAATAGAAATAAAAAGATAACTGAAAGAGACAGTGCCCCTAATATGCTCAATCGTTCAAAAGGCACTTCGTTACTTCTATCCAATATCAAACTGGGTTTACTATTACCAATCAAACTCCAAAATATGGCAAGAATAGAAGTAAAAATTACAAAACTACGAATTAAATAGCCAAGGGAAAAATCTGGCCATCCCTCTGAAAAAACGTCTGTACTCCAATACAGTTTATCAAAAACAATTACGGAGACAAGCCCCATACATCCGAGTAGAAATATTGTGATTGCAACCGTGTTATATGTTTCAATGTTTTTTGTTATAAACATTAGGTTTCCTTTAAAAGCTAACGTCATTGTTAAGTTGCCTTAGATAGCAACGACCGGAACGGTATCTGGCATGATAGTCAGTTAGTTGATGAAAGTCCAGTCTCAGTCTTGTCCAATATGAAATGAGTCTGAAACGACTCCTTATTTCCAGTATAAAATGAGCCTGAAATAGCTTTTCTGTTCATAATCCACTTTATGAAAATGATTATGAACATCGATAATTTAACCCAAATAGAGCACCTCGAATCCTTTTTACAGGGCAACCAATCGATAGCCTATTCGATACCGGGTAATAAAGCTGAGCGGTATCAATTGATCCAAAAGGGACTCGTTAAATTCAACTACCTGTCCTGCAATAAAAAAGACAAGGGCATCATTAGTCGGTTTCTGATTAAGCTAACCGGTTATTCCCGCCAGCAGATGACACGTCTCATCGCGCAGTACCGAAAGACCGGTTACGTCAGGTACAGCCCAGCAAGAGGCAATGGTTTCAACCGAAAATATTCTCAGCGCGATATTCGATTATTGGCAGACATTGATGAATGGCATGAGAAACCTTGTGGTCATGCCGTGAAAAAGCTTATTGAGCGTTCCTATCAGGTGTACGGAGAGAAGCAGTATCAAAAGCTGGCGACAATCTCTGTTTCACACCTCTACAATCTGAGGGCATCAAAAACCTATCAGTTACAGCGCAGAGACTTTGAAAAAACCAAACCCAGGCAGATCGCCATTGGCGACAAAAGAAAACCACAAGCCAACGGTCAGCCAGGATACCTTCGCGTTGATACCGTTCACCAGGGCGACCAGGACAAGCAAAAAGGCGTTTATCATATCAATGTAGTTGATGAAGTCACTCAGTTTGAAATGATCTTATCCGTTGAAAAAATCAGCGAACACTTTTTAATCCCCGTGCTTGAACAAATACTGGAAACTTTTCCCTTTATCATCAAAGGTTTTCACTCTGACAATGGGTCAGAATATATCAACAAGCCCGTAGAGAACCTGTTAAATAAGCTATTGATTGAAATGACCAAATCACGATCCCGACAAACCAATGATAATGCACTGGTTGAAGGCAAAAATGCCGCGGTGGTCAGAAAGGTTTTTGGCTATACCCATATCCCACAAAGATGGGCTGCGAGGCTGAATGAATTCAATATCAAGTATTTGTACCCCTATGTTAACTATCACAGGCCCTGCTTTTATCCTGAAATCATCACCGACGATAAAGGAAAGCAGTCTAAGCAATACCCCTATAAAAACATGATGACACCTTATGACAAACTCAAATCACTACCTGACAGTGAAAAATATTTGAAACCGGGAATAAGCTTTGCGATACTCGATCAGGTTGCCATGGCAATAACCGATAATCAGGCCGCTATAATCCTAAAAAAAGAAAGACAGAAACTTTTTAACCAGATTTTTGAACAGAAAAAAATGGCTTAACTTTTATGCACATTTCAGACTCATTTCTGAATTGGAAAATACTGTCTCACGGCAAGATGAAAGCCTATCTCACGAGAGATTACACACAATGAAGAAAATCGCTGATCATTTTAATCTTCACGGTAATCAGGGTCAGAGTAAAAATAATATTACACTGACCCTAAATATTCATTCATCACACCAACGATAAGATTGGTTGTCTCAGTGGGGGCAATGGAAATCTTGTTGCTGTCTTTCGGCTTGTTGCTTCAAGATCCGCTCGTTAAACAGCTCTGTACTGTCACAGGGAAGATGACAGCTGAATTCTGTGACCCCGTAAAAGGCTAGGTAGTAAGAATTGCGTTTGAATTGGATGACAATCCAACCATCAGGCGGATTGGTTTGGCAGGTTGGTCTGTGCGCTATATTTAATGTTTGGCAAAGCCACGATCAAATTCAGCTCAGGGAATGACCTTGGCCAGTTGCAAGCGGGGATCACGGGGATCCAATTGTTGTAACAGATCCTTTCCAAATAAATTGGTTTGATGTTCCGTGCTTGAGGGGGCTAACATTGTTCACCACTTCGACCAGAAAGCAGCCTCTATTTTAACATTTCTGGTTGAAGTGGTGTGGCTATATCCATATAAGATTATTATATTTCAATAGGATGAGTATTTTTTAAAGGCTAATTCAGTAGTGGAATTGATTGCTGGGTTTTTTATTTATCATTTATCGTTCATAACGCTATGTATTTTTTGTACACCGTCATTTTTTATAGTTTAACGCCGTTTATTTTAATACGCTTGTTATGGCGAAGTATCAAGGCCCCTGAATACCGCAGGCGTTGGCTAGAAAGATTTGCTTTCTATGCTAAAAAGCATCCAGAAGATGTCATTTGGGTTCATGCTGTTTCTGTTGGCGAAGCAAAAGCAGCATTTCCGCTGATTGAAGCATTACAAATTAAGTTTCCTGGCTATAAAATATTAGTCACTACAACAACCCCTACAGGCTCTGAAATTGTAAAGAAACAATTCGGTCGGTATGTATGTCATGTATACCTACCTTATGATTTGCCATTTTGTGTAAATCGATTTTTTGATCATTTTAAACCACGAATTGCTATCTTCATGGAGACTGAAATATGGCCAAACCTTTTTCGTGGCGCTGGAGATAGAGGCATTCCTCTTTTGATTATTAATGCTCGTTTATCTGAAAAATCTGTTCGTGGTTATCAAAAATTGCATGGATTTTTTGCAAAAGTACTGGGAAATACTACTTTAATTGCAACTCAATCCTGCACAGATTCTGAAAGATTTATTGCTCTGAGTGTACCTGTGGAAAAAGTACAGCACATAGGGAATATAAAATTCGATTTAAAAATGCCAGATTTAATTCAAGAGCAAGGCCGGGTTATAAAAGAAACATTATTTCTCAGTAGACCTGTATTTATTATTGCTAGCACCCATAATGGTGAAGAAAGGGCAGTGCTGGATTTTTTTCCAGAATTAAAACAAGCATTTCCTTCTTTGTTGTTAGTCATTGTTCCAAGGCATCCAGAACGTTTTTCAAGCGTAACTACCATGGTGGCGAATCATGGTTATTCATATAGACTAAGAAGTGATGAGAAACCCTGTAATTTGACCACTGATGTTTTCATTGTGGATACAATCGGAGAATTAAATTTGTTTTATGTTGCCAGCGATATTACATTCATTGGCGGAAGCTTAGTGCCAGTGGGTGGTCATAATCCATTGGAAGCTGGGGCTTTAGCAAAACCTATATTATTTGGTAAGCATGTTTTTAATTTTGCGGACATTACCGAGCAATTATTAAACTCCGATGCTGCCATACAATGCCAAGGTTCTAAACAGTTGGCAAGAGAAGTGGCGCTGCTTTTAGCTAACAAAAAAAGGCGGCTAGAATTAGGCGAAAGAGCTAAGGCGTTTGTTGAAAAAAATCAGGGAAGTATCATCCAATTGCTTCGAATTGTGACCAAATCTCTAGAAAAATCTAGTTATATTTCCCATTGAAAATTAAGATTAACAAACCAAAGCTACTTTTTTGGTTTTTCAGCAGTTATAAAATAGCTGCTATATTTACGAAGTGAATGCTTAAACGGGGCTGCGTTCATTCAGTAATAAGGTTATTTCTAGGTTGGAGCTATAGGAAGGAAAAAAGTAAAGCGGGTTAATTGTCCCTGTGTACTGGAGACTTTAATGCTGCTTTGGTGGAGTTCGGCAATACGTTTGACAATAGCTAGACCGAGACCAGATCGATTTTTTTCAGTCGGAGTATTACTTTGTGGCCGGTAAAAACGGTCGAAAATATAAGGGATGTCTGGTTCTGGAATACCGCTGCCATTATCACTGACAGAAACAGAAATGCGATCTTCCGATGGTTGAAGTTCGATTGATATGGCACCTGATTGGGGGGTGTATCGAATAGCGTTGTCGATCAAATTCTCTAACGCGCGTTCGATAAGTCTTATGTCTGCATCGACAAAAGGCTCTGAAACGCTGGTTAGAGAAGTAATTTTGATTTGCTTTTCCCCTGCTGCGATTGAAAATTTTTGGGTTATATCTTGTACCAACTCAGCCAGGTTAAACGACTCTTTATGTGGTTTGATTTCTTGGGCATCAAATTTAGCAAGTTCGAATAGTTCGTCAACCAAGTTGCTCAAGTGCATGCAGTGTTTGATAGCAATGTTTAAGTATTGGCGTCTTTCATTGGGGGCCAGTTGGTTTTCTTTGATCAGTAGCGTTTCCATGTAACCTTGCAAGGTAGCGAGGGGTGTTCTTAAATCATGGGAAACGTTAGCCACCAACTCACGCCGTAAGTTATCGGTGTTTTTTAGTTGGGTTAATTGATGTTTGATTTGTTCCGCCATGTCCTTGAAGGTTAGGCTGAGCTCATCGATTTCATCGCCATTAGTACGAAAAGATAGCAGTGATGCAACGGGTGTATCGTTATTCTTTTGAAAAGCAGCCATGGCTTTGGAAAGGTTCTTCAGCCGCCTTGTCAACAAAAACAGCACTGCTATTGCTACAGCTATGGCTACTAACAAGCCGAGACCTAATGCCAGTAAACTTAATTGTTGTATGTAACCGCCTTGAATGATTGACGTCATGCCATCGTACTGTTCACCTCCCAAAATCACATATAAATAACCTTTGAGTTTTTTCTTATCGAGTATTTTCGCTACTGAGAAAATCTTTTGTTGGTCAAAATTCCTCGGGTCATCACCCTTAATAGGCGCCACAGAATTACCTTTTAAATAGTGTCTAATTGGCCTTAAGTCGACATCGAAACGAACCACTTTGTAGGCCGGGGCAGAAAAAGAAAGTATGTCACCTTCAGGACTTATTAGGTAGATTTCCAAGTTAGGATTGACCAGCATCAAAGAGTGAAAGAGGTCTTTCAGGAAAGGTTGAGAAATTCTGCCGTTTTGAATTAATTTGGTTTGTTTAACAATATGCTCAGCCACCTGATGGTTCATGTTCTGCATGACTTCTTGTTGGTAAAGTCGTGTCGATATCAACGTCACGAATACAACCAGTCCTCCCAACAAACAAAACAACAATAAAAATAACACTGCCAATTTAGAAAACAATGATTTCGTCATATTTGCTACTACTTCAAGTCATTAAATTTATAACCAACACCCCAGACGGTCAGAATATAGCGAGGGTTGCGAGGATCTTCTTCAATCTTTACACGCAAGCGATTGATGTGTGAATTAACAGTATGATCATACCCTTCGTGTGAGTAGCCCCAGATTTTGTCAAGTAGCTGTGTTCGCGTGAAGACATGTCCGGGGTAGCGGGCGAAAAATACCAATAAATCGAATTCTTTAGCTGTTAACTCAATTTGTTTATTAGCAATCACAACTGTATGTTTTTCAAGATTGATGGTCAGGTCGAGGAAAGAAATTTCAGCTGTTTGCGAAGGTACCTGTTTACCATAAGCATCAACACGACGAAAGATCGCTTTAACTCGAGCCAGTAATTCAGAAATACTAAAAGGTTTAGTTACATAGTCATCTGCTCCTACCTCAAATCCCAACACCCGATCCAATTCCGATGACCGGGAAGTTAACATCAGAATAGGAACATATTCACTCAATGATCTTAGTTGTTGGCATATATCCAGTCCAGAGCTATCAGGTAACATCAAGTCTAAAATGATTAAGTCGAAAGGTTTAGTTTTAGCCGTTTCTAATCCCTCTTTGCCGGCATGTTTTATAACCACTTGAAAGCCGATGTCTGTGAGATGAATAGCCACTAACTGCGCTAAATCTTCATTGTCTTCAATGATTAAGATATGTTTGCTCATGACCCGTCATTTGAGATTAAAATTAACCGAGTTTGCCATTACGGCTTTGGACGATTTTTTCAGCCCCTAATGTTTTCCATAGATACAATTTTTCAAGAAAATCTACCGCCTAGAGTTCAAGCAACAACTGAAATAGAGTGTCTAATAGCTTAAAGCGAAAATATCACAAAAGAATCAAGTTTCGTTTCGACTAGTTTATTTCTCTTTCCATAACTACTGGTTATTCACTTCTTTTTTTATAATTGCTGACTTTTAAACGCTATATTAGAGGTTCATAGAATTGCTTGCAGGGACTACTTTAGAAACTAATACTAACACCCGATATGCAAGCTTTTAACCAAGATATCGAATGTCGGGTTGAGCAACTCAACCCAAAAAACTGTATGAAATGGTTAAAACAACAGATAATTCAGAATATTTCAGAGGAAAAGTATCTTTTTCCATCCCATGGATCATTTGTATGCGTCGGACAAAAGTGAACCTTTTCGCATTATCGACCTTTGGAAGAAATGAATGCTCGTTTGCATCGCATGAATATGAGCTATAAACCGATAAAGGAATAATTCCTCAATGCAGCTGAACATGCGTGCAGCCTTAGAATTGTCTTCTATTCGATTGAAAAGTAGTTACAGGGATTCATTTTTTTCCAAATCTATCAACCATGATTCAAGCACTTGGTTGATTTCTGCCATGATGGTTTCCTGTGACCACCCTAGATTATCTCCCACTCTAAATGCTATCTTTTCGATAAGGGCTTTTGACATCGGTTGTAATATTAAAAGAGGCATCCTACGTCTTAATAAATCTTCTAAATGAACGACCATTTCATGCTTTGAGCACCATAGCAGGTCACCATAAATAAACGGTAAATCAGGAATGATGCGTTGTTGAAGTTCCGGTTCAAGTTCGACCCAAGTCATAATATCTTCTGCATGTGCGCCGTGCCGAAAAATCAACGTTTCAGCAACATCTTTTGCCAAGCCTATCGCAGAGGCATGAGCTAGGTGATTTTCATGCCAATTTTCGAACGGCTCATTGGGTGTCCAGGGTAAAGGGTTGCGATGGGTTTCTGTTGCTGCTGATTGGTTAAGCTTTTGACAGACTAAATCAATCAACGCGATCGCGTCTTGTCTAGCAGAAGTTAATTTGCCGCCGATGGAAACGATCAAACCATTCTCTAGTTCTTTGAAAATCCATTCTCGGCTTATTCGATAAGAGGAGCTGGCTTCACTATGTTTTAATACTCGAAGACCTGCATAGCTCCCTAATATGTCTTCTTTAGTCCAAACCAGGGTTTCAAAATAATCATTCGCTGCGTTTAACAAATAGTCTATATCTTCCTGGTTTACCGTAATGGCGTCTAGATTGCCATGATAAGTGTCGTCGGTAGTACCCAATAGCACTCGTCCGTACCAGGGCACCAAAAAGAAAACCCGTCCGTCCGATTTTGCCTCTAAAAGCAAAGCGCCAGGTAAACCAGGGTCAGGCATTACCAAATGAGCGCCTTTACTTAAACGGCAAGGGGTTTCATCGACATCCGCTAACTGATTGAGCCAATGACCGGCAGTATTAATGACGTGTTTGCATATTACTTGCCATTGCTGAGTTGACACATTATCTTGTAATTTAGCGCCACAAACTTTACCTTGCTTATTGTGTTGTAGCGATATTACTTCGCAATAGTTAATGCAAATAGCGCCTGCTTGTTGAGCAGCAGCGATCACTTCCAGTACGAAACGTGCATCATCGGTTTGTGCGTCGTGATACTCAAAACCACCATCCAAGTGATGCTTTTTCAGAATCTTAAATTTTGATAGTAGATCTTCTCGACTCATTTGTTGGTGTTTGAGCAAAAGTTCATGAGATCCAGCTAAAAGATCATAAGCACTCAGCCCTATTTTAAGTATTAGTCTTTTAAACCAGTTGGTCGCGTAGTTTGGCAAACAAAATCGTAAAGGTTTTACCCGGTGGGGTGCGATACGCATCAGCAAAGCGCGCTCCGATAAAGATTTTTTAACCACATTGATTTGTAACGTTTGCAAATAGCGTAAACCGCCATGTATCAATTTGGTTGACCAGGAAGAGGTGCCAGCAGCCCAATCTTGTTTATCAACAATGATCACTTTAAGACCGCGTTGAGCAGCGTCGTAAGCTGTCCATGCGCCATAGATTCCGCCACCGCAAATCAGTATGTCAAACGATTGTCGGTCAATGTTCTCAGTTGAACGATGCATTGGTTGTCCTAATAAGCAGAAGTAATTATAGAAGGGGCACTACTTAAGGGGGTGTAATAATGGATTATGTTCGGATCTTGTTTCTTGGGCCACGTTTTTGCATGTACTAAGTCAGTTTAATGACTGTATCAATCTACCAAAATCAATAAAGAAATAATCTCCACAATACTACATTTCTTCGCTCTCGTCATGCAGGTCTTATACTCTTACAAAAGTGAGTCAAAAATTTGTTCGATCAAGTCTGAGTTCAATATACATTAACCCACAAGCTTTAAGCTTGTGGTTGTTTAGTTTACTGGTAGCTATTACATCGACCCAATAGCATGGCGACCATTTTTCTAGGTATCCACGCTTCACCCTCAGCCACGGCATTAATAGCTTTAGTAGCAAAAACCTTTGCTTCTTGATATGTCATGTGCCCTCTAGCACGCGCAAATAAGCAATTAATCAATTCTACATCAGCCAATCCATTTGAAAATACAATGACCTTGCTGTCTGGGCTTGCATTCATGAGATACACGATGTATTGTGCCGTTCCCAATTCCCTTAGGTTGTAATTAAGCAAAATAACGGAAGGCTTCTGTTGGTTGGCGTAGTTTAAAGCTTTAATCTCATCGCATTGATAAGCCACACGCCCGTTTACCTTTTCTGTTAAGTAAAAAAGTTTCTCGTTTTCTTTTCCCTGTTCTTTTTCTATTACTTGCACTGTTATTTTGTTCATTTTTTTATCCAAATTGAGCCGTAATTTTATGTTCCTTTGATCACCAAAGCTATTGCACAAAGGTACTAACGCAAGTTTTGACCTTTTTGTAACAAGTAATAGTTGAAAAATTTACCGTGAAATATACCAGTTCTGAACTATATTTCTTGTAAGCATAAGTATGTATAACTCATAGTGAAATTGATTAGTGGACAAAATATTACTGGTTAGTCCAGAGAAATCTTGCCTGGATAAATGGATGGCTGTTTTAAATGAAATTTATCAGGTTGAAATGATACGGCAATGGGATAGTTTCATCCGCACAATCAAAAGCCAACAATATTCTTTAGTAGTCATCGATACGGCTTACTTTGATGCCGATCCTGAAAGAATTGAAGGAAACAAGGATATTCAAAGTAAAATTATGTTCATGGGTAATTGTTGGGCGGAAGAGAAACAGGTTGAGGCGATGGTCTCAGGCGTGGCGGGCTATGCCGAAAAATCAATCGAGTCTAGTATGATGATAAAAACCGTGAAAAGCATCCTAAACGGTGATATCTGGATTCAGCGCCACCTTATTCCTAAAGTTATTGATCATTTGGTACAGCTCAACAATCCAGTTGGATCAGAGCAGTTTCAACAAGACATTCATGCGAAAAAACTGTTGTTGGAGCAGCTAACAAAGAGAGAATTGGATGTCGCGAAAATGATCCAAAAAGGGAAAAGCAATAAAAAAATTTCAGAAGAACTATTTATTTCAGAACGCACAGTAAAAGCTCACTTAAGCTCAATCTTTAGAAAGCTGGGCGTACTTGACAGGCTTCAATTAGCGCTTTTTTTAAAGGATGTGCTGTAATCTTTGCAGCCAGGTATGCTTTCTTAGAAAGGTTAGTTAGACGGATGATAGCAAAGACAGGCCATTGTTTTTTAACCATACTCTTTGCTCATTAAACAGTGGTTGATGCTTTTCTACCAGTGCCCAAAAATCGCTAGAGTGATTTCGATGGCGGATATGACATAATTCGTGGATCACTAGATATTCAAATACGATATCAGGCGCCAGGATTAGCGGCCAATTAAGACTGATGTCATTACTAGCACTGCAACTTCCCCAGCGCGTTTTCATTTGTTTGATCCGAACTTTCCTTGGTTTCAAATTATAAGGGATTGAATGAATTGCGATGAGCTCCTGTGCAAAATCATAAGCTTGCTCTTTCATCCATTTGATGAGATTTTGTTTGATGGCAATAGAGTCAATGCTATCCCTGTTTTCAGGCAACTTGATTGTAAAACTGTTATCAAAAAAAACAGCTGCCTTTTTTTTAGCGTGGAATTCAATTCTTAAGGGCCATTTCCCCCCCCTGTAAGGGATTAACTCACCGTTTTCAAAATGTTCCGGCCATAACTGAACCAGTTGCTTATTTTGCCTTATTAAAATCTTTTCGATCCATTCTTGATGGTCCACAACAAACCGGTCGATGAAGCGTCTTGGCACAAAAAAAGGGGCGGTTACTTTTACTTGCATCGATGTAATTGTAATTTTTAAGCGCTTAATACGCTTACTTCGATATATTTGATATTGAATAGGCTTATGCATCTCTAAGTTATCAATTAACCAAGGGATTTTTAATTGTTTGAAGTGATGATTGGCTAAGTTGGGCTGTTACTTGTTACCCAAAAGTGAAATAAAAACCCTATTTTTTAACCAGATTTCCAAATTAATTCTACTATACTTATTCGGTATATAAAGCAAATCTATATCTACTAAGAACTTACTTTTTTATATTGCTCAATAATGTCCACCTTGCATTTTAGAAACCTTTCAATAATTGCTCTGATTGGGTTGTGTTCAATCAGTAATTCTACCCATGCCAGACTTTTGCATTGGGTGGACGATAAAGGCAATGACCATTATGCAGATCGCGTAGCGCCAAAACATTCAAAATACAAACGAGAAATTTTAAATAATCATGGCCGCATCAAAGAAGTTCTGGACGCTGCTAAAACCAAAGAGCAAATCGAGCAAGACAATCTGTTAAGAAAATTAAGAAAAGAAAACGAAAAATTGATTGCCAAGCAAAGAAATCGAGATAGAGTTCTATTAACTACTTATCACGGTGAAGAAGATATTTATTATGCTCTGAATAACAAATTGCAGGCAATTGATGCTCAGCAAAAAATTGCCCAAGGTAATTTGCAAAGGCTCGAAAATCAACTAGAAACCATGCAAAAGATAGCGGCCGAGCATGAGCGAAATGGACGAAAGGTACCCAAATCCTTGCGCAAAAACCTCAAGGAAATGGACAAACATATCAATAAAATTTTTCTAAATATCACTCAAAAAATAAGAACCAAATTCAGGATCAATAAACTATATGAGGAAGATATTGAACGTTTTAGATACCTTACTAAAAAAACCGAACAAGTTATCGGTAAGTCAGCTAAAAACCTGGCTCAAATGCATTTACCTGGCGTTATGGTTTGTACCAATGAAATTGAATGTTACATGGCCTGGAAATTGGCTTATACCTATGTCAGAAATTACTCGACAACGGGTATGCAACTAAAAACGAATAAATTGATTTTAGCTAACGATGCGGAAAACAATGATGATCTCAGTTTGTCTGTTTCCAGGCTGGTATCTGCGAAAGGTAAGACACAGCTGTTTCTGGATGTTCGCTGCAAAGAAAATTCGATGGGTGCGGAACTATGCGCCAGTGATAGAATCCATGAAATGAAAACAACCTTCAGACCTTTTATTGAATCGGGTATATCAGTGCAAAAGTAACGTTCCAATACCTTGGTCGGTGAACAACTCCAACAACACCGCATGTTGAATTCTGCCATCAATAATGTGAACGCTGTTAACACCACTCTTGAGAGCATCCGTTGCACAACGTGTTTTAGGTATCATGCCTTCAGTAATGATGCCATCACCAATCAACGTATCTATTTTTTTTAAGGAAAGCCCGGTCAGGAGTTTTTTTTGTTTATCAAGAATACCTTGAGTATTTGTCAATAGAATTAGCTTTTCAGCACGTAACACTTCGGCTACTTTCCCCGCAACTAAATCAGCATTAATATTATAGGAAAATCCGTCTTCACCCACGCCGATAGGCGCTATTACAGGGATAAAATCGCTATTTGATAGCATTTCAATGACTGAAGGATCAATGCTGCTGACTTGCCCTACATGGCCTAAATCAATGATTTCATGAGCTTTTGCTTCTGGTGACGTTTGTTTGATTTGAATTTTTTTGGCTCTTATCAAATCGCCATCCTTCCCCGTTAAACCAACCGCTTTACCACCATTCTGATTAATTAAATTAACGATTTCTTTATTAACCAGTCCGCCCAAAACCATTTCAACAACATCCATGGTCTCACTATCCGTCACGCGCATACCGTCAACGAATTTTGATGTTTTTCCAAGTTTATCTAGTAAATGTCCAATCTGTGGTCCACCGCCGTGGACGACGATAGGGTTTAATCCGACAAGTTTCAATAAAACAATGTCTCGGGCAAAGCTATGCTTTAAGTTTTCATCGACCATGGCGTTGCCGCCATACTTGATTACCACAGTTTTATTTTTAAATCTGCGTATATAGGGCAGGGCTTCGACTAAAACGTGAGCGACAGTATGGGCAGATGAACTGGTTGTTTCCATGAGAAAATCAGTAAAAAATTTAAGTTATTTTCTTATAAAGCCAAATGATGTTTTTTGGTGGCGACAGTACTTCGTTAGTCTATCATTACCGCTTCCAAAAGCCATGCCCAGATCTGCTTAGATTTCTTTATAATAGGTGTGGGTAGTTCTCTTTAGACGAACTTAAAGTAGATATCATCATTTACTGGAAAGGTAGTAGAGGTTGTGATACCCAAAGGAAAGTAGAACGACAAACCCTTGCGTTCGTGACATAAGAAAGTAAATCATTGGGCACAACAGGAGGGAAATAGAATTCCGATACTCGCGATGTGGAAAATATTTTGTGCCAAGCTCGCTGGATAAATTTGTTAGGCGACGAGAATTTTGTTTTAATGGACTCAAGGCGGAGCAACGAAAGTCTTTCAACCGAGGGCAGTGTAGCCAGTTCTTGAGGTTATTTGAATTGCTTCCGTATGAGAAAATATCACCAGAATATCGTCTCCTCAATAGCATTGATAGAATTAGGGTTTATAAGGATTAAAGAGGTACTTGCTTTATTAATACGAGCGCGCTGCGTCTATTGGAAGGGGAGTCTGGGTTGAGTGGTTTCCTCTACGCTCTCATTTCGCTTTGATCAAAAAGCCGCATTGAGGTAACAAAGGTTAAATGTTTTCTTTTGCTTCTTCTTTTTTAGGATTAGGTTTTGCTACCTTTTTTTCTTTAAACTGTTCTAATTTGGCGCCTTGTAAAAATCTATTTTTCTCAACTTCAAAGTTGAAGTTTTTTTCGTTATCTTGATTTTCTATGCTTATCGATTGTTCTTCTAAGTCTTTCTCAACAATACGTTTATATTGAATGAGCGTAGCAATGACACCTTTCATTTCATCCAGTTTTACTGGATAGTTACCACTGGCCGAGCCGGTCATTAAATCCTGGACTAATTTTACAACACTGTTTTGATCCTTTTGTAATTTACTCGATAATTGCTTGTAACCAAAAAAACTGATCAATAGTATGAGAATGGTTGGGATGCCAATAATGAATAGTTGAGAACTGGCTGTTCCTCTGGCTATTGCGGATGGAAACCAAAAGTCGATGACCCATTTACTGTCTGGTACTTGAATTGATCCACCATTGCCGTCAGATTGTAGTGCTTGATTGCCCGTTGTACCCAAAACCATTAAGCCTTGTTTTAATTCGAAATAATGATCCTCCAAATGAAAAGAACTCACCAATTTAGATAGAAAGTCAATGGGCACACTGACTAAGACTACGCCGTATACTTCGCCACCATTTTCGATTTTTCTGGCAATCCCCAAATGTCGATGCTCTTGTTTTTCGCCTTGCACCATCGGTTTTTGTCGTTTTGTCAGCGCGCCGCGAGCCATCACAAGATCGCCATAACCCATGTAAGGTACTTGAGTTTCATCCATGATGATTTCATCGCGTTTCAGCAAACGCACTTTCATGGCTCCTGGTATTTGATGTTCTAACTGAGAAGCTTTTTCTCGAAGTTGTTCTTCATCGCCGTAGACCAGCAAATCAATTAGTTCTTCATCTTTAACAGCGATTTCAAGGTTGCGGTCGAGTTGGCTAACAATAGCGGAAATACTCATCGCAAGACCTCTTGCAATGTGCTTGGCCGCGTTTTCTCTGATAGTGTCAGCTTGAGTGTAAAACTGCCAAAAGTTCGTGATACCCACAGAAAAAATGAGCACGACAGCCAATGATGCTATTACAGCGAATATGCGCTTCATTAATCCAACCTCATAGTTAAACCCTTTCTAGCCTCGACCTGTATGTCCAAAACCGCCTTTTCCGCGATCACTTGCGTTAAAATTTTTTACAAGATCAAATTCGACTTGTAAAACTGGTACAAAGACCATTTGTGCAAGACGTTCGCCAATGTTAATAGTGAATGTTTCGTGGCCCCGGTTCCAACAGGAGATAAAAACTTGTCCTTGGTAGTCGGAATCTATTAATCCAACTAAATTACCCAGAACAATCCCTTGTTTATGACCGAGGCCGGATCTAGGTAAAAGCATAGCAGCGATTGACGGGTCTTCAATGTAAATTGCAATTCCAGTCGAAATTAATTTTGTTTCTTGAGGACTTATCGACAAAGGTTCATCGATACAAGCCCTTAAATCGAGACCGGCAGATCCCTCTGTCGCATAATGAGGTACCGGTATATCTTGTCCGATTCGGTTATCCAGTATTTTCAGTTGGATGTTTTGCATAATATTTTTCGATAATGAGGGAGAAAAGTCTGTCAGCTAAAGCCTGTTTGTTCATTAAAGGCAGTTCAATTCGAGCTTTTTGCCAGAACACCACTAGAGCGTTGTTGTCGCTTTCGAAACCACTGTTTGGTTGATTTACCCAGTTGGCAGCAATCATATCAATATTTTTTTGTCGCAATTTTTCAGCAGCATATGATTCGAGATTTGTTGTTTCTGCCGCAAATCCAATCGTAAAAACAGGTGGTTTAAGCTTGGCTACCGCAGCCAAAATATCTTGTGTTTTGGTTAGTGACAATTGAATTTTGTCGCTGGTTTTTTTTATTTTTTCGACAGCGGTATCGCTTGGCCGGTAATCAGCAACAGCAGCAGCAGCAATGAAGATGTGATGATGAGGGGCTTGGGTAAGAACAGTTTCATACATTTGGGATGCGGTTTCTACCGGTAATGTAGTGGCTTCCTGTGGTGGTGATAGCTGAACGGGTCCGGAGACTAAAGTTACTTTGGCGCCTGCATCAAGAGCTGCATTGGCAACAGCAAAGCCCATTTTTCCAGAGCTTCGGTTAGTTAGATAACGAACAGGATCGATCGGTTCTCGTGTAGGACCGGCACTGATTAATATTTTTAATGGAGTGTCTGACTGATTGATAGCTTTAGGTAGTAATGAGTTAATTATATCAAATGGATCGATCATTCTGCCTGGACCCGTTTCGCCACAGGCTTGCGCACCTTCAGCTGGTCCTAAGATACGATAACCACGTTGCTGTAAGCATTTAATGTTTTCTTGAACAGCGGAATTTAACCACATGGCTTGATTCATGGCCGGGGCTAGTATAATGGGGCAGGTTGCTGCCAAGCACACAGTCGGAATGATATTATCGGCTAATCCTAAGCGTAATTTGGCAATAGTGTTGGCGCTGGCTGGGGCGATGATAATGCTTTTCGCCCAACGGGCCAGAGTGATGTGACTCATGGCGTTTTCCTGGTCAACATCAAGCAACGCAGTAAAAACGGGGTTCCCAGAAAGCGCTTGCAAGGTAAGCGGAGTAATGAATTGTCCCGCTGCTTCTGTCATCATCACTTTAACATTGCAGTTAGTCTTAGTGAGTAAACGTACCAGCTCAGCAGCTTTATAAGCAGCAATGCCGCCACAGATACCCACGAGTATATTTTGCTTGGTTGTTTTCATGCTCGCATCATAAATTATTTTGTCAGAATCTTCTATGCTTAGCTCTATTACTTATCATTTGCTAGCGATGGAATAAGCATATGCCAATAACAGATTGGCCTGAGGACGATCGTCCAAGAGAAAAGTTGTTGCAAAAGGGCTCTGCTGCATTGTCAGATGCTGAGCTGCTGGCTATTTTCTTACGTACTGGCGTAGCAGGAAAAACGGCTGTTGATCTGGCGAGGGAGTTGTTGCTGCATTTTGGGTCATTGCGAGCGTTACTAAAAGCTGATTTTACTACCTTTTCACAAGGGCAGGGTTTGGGTAAAGCAAAATATGCTCAGCTTCAAGCAGTCTTGGAAATGGCTCGACGTCATTTGTTAGAGGTTTTAAAGGAGGGCGATACGTTGTCTAATCCTGAAACGACTCAAGCGTACTTAATAGCTAAGCTGAGAGATTATCCTTATGAGGTGTTTGCGTGCTTGTTTCTCGATAATCGGAATCGTGTTGTGCAAATGGTTGAATTGTTTCGAGGAACGATCGATAGTGCCAGTATTTACCCCCGACAAGTAGTCCAGCAGGCTATTCACTATAATGCTGCGGCAGTCATATTTGCTCATAATCATCCTTCGGGGTTCCTTGAACCCAGCCAAGCGGATCGTGATATAACGATAAAACTAAAACAAGCTCTGGATTTGCTGGATATTCGTGTACTGGATCACTTTATACTGGGTAATGGAAAGCCATTTTCTTTTGCCAAAAACGGTTTAATTTAATGCTCTATGATGAGATTTGAGCTTAATTTTCAATAAGCCTGTTTTTTAATTCCATATATTTTTTAGTACTTTCGGCAATGATGGGTGCAGGTAACTCTGGTCCGGGTGGCTGTTTATTCCAATCGAGTGTTTCCAGATAATCTCGAATATATTGCTTATCAAAACTGGGTGGGCTGATGCCGGTTTGATATCGGTCTACCGGCCAAAACCTAGAGGAATCAGGTGTTAACACTTCATCAATGAGGTATAAATCTCCTTGTTTATCGATCCCGAATTCAAATTTTGTATCAGCAATGATGATGCCTTTTGTTAGAGCGTAAAGTGAAGCCAGGTTATAAATTTTTAAGCTGAAATCTTTTACTTTTTCTGCGATATCAACGCCTACCAGCGAAACAACTTGATCAAAACTAATGTTCTCATCATGTCGTCCGGATTCGGCTTTGGATGATGGTGTGAAAATCGCTTCCGGTAATCGTTCAGCCTGTTGCAAGCCAGAAGGCAGAGGAATGTTACAGATCGTTCCTGTTTGCTGATAATCTTTCCAGCCCGAGCCAATAATGTAACCTCGAACAATGGCTTCAACGGGTAATGGGTTTAATTTTTTGACGACTATTGCGCGGCCTGCTAATTGTTCTCGCTCAGCCGCATTCAGAGTAAAGCTATCCGTTGAAATACCCGTTAAATGATTCGGAATAATCGATTTAGTTTTTTCAAACCAAAAGTTGGAAACGCTGGTTAATACTTGACCTTTGCCTGGGATGGGGTTCGGTAAAATGACATCAAAAGCAGAAACTCGGTCTGTTGTCACGATGAGCATGGTTTCTCCGTCGAGATCGTAAATGTCACGAACTTTGCCGCGATTGATTAAGGGCAAATTTGATATAGTTGATTCGAAGACCGCGGTCGGATTATGCATTATTACTCTCTAAACGTATGTAAATCAGATAGGATTATCAGTTTACATGATTTTTAAACGAAGATAGATACTATGAATTGGGCAGGAAAAATTATTGGTGGTGCGTTGGGTTTCATGGTTATGGGGCCATTTGGTGCTGTTATGGGTGTAGCGATTGGGCATCAATTTGATGAAGGGCTGGGAGGAGGGGGATCACCTTTTTTTGGTGCGAACCAAGAGCAAGTACAAACGTCGTTTTTTAACGTGACCTTTTCAGTTATGGGTTACCTGGCAAAAGCGGATGGTCGAGTGTCTGAGGCTGAAATAAGGCATGCAGAACAAGTAATGAATAAAATGGGTTTGATGGGTGAAGCTCGAAACAAAGCTATCAGGCTTTTTCAACAAGGGAAACAAACTGGGTTTCCTTTTCACGAAACTTTAGCAGTTTTACAATCATCTTGTGGACGGCATAGGTCCTTATTGAGGATGTTTTTGGAAATTCAAATGCAAGTGGCTATGGCTGATGGTTACCTTAAGCCTGAAATAGAAACATATTTGTGGGATATATGCACATATCTCCGCTTTTCGAGGTTTGAATTTGAAAATGTTAAACTACGCATTCAGGCTCAGCATGGTTTTAATCGTCAAAGCTATAGCCAAGGTTCTCGTTATCGATCCAGCGGTGCTGCAAACGTATCTTCGAACTTGGAAGATTGCTATTCGACTTTAGGCATAAAATCTTCAGCAAATGATCAAGAAGTTAAAAAAGCATACCGTAAATTAATCAGCCAGCATCACCCAGATAAATTAGTAGCTAAAGGTTTACCCGAAGAAATGATGAATTTAGCGAAAGAAAAAACCCAACAAATTCGTAAAGCTTACGAAACAATCTGTAAGCACAGAAAAATATAAATAACAGTAATTCAATTAGCTTAATTGTTTCGTTTCACTCCATTGATTCACCGACCATTGCCTGTACGCACATCATCACACTTGTGGAATAATTTTTATGAGCATCAGCGATGCCTTTTGAGGATCCAAAAATTTCTGTAAGTTCCTTTAAAAGCTCCTGCGGTTTTTCGCTGGTCTTTAATCCAAGCATTTTTGAATAGCCAATTAAATACGGTTTACGTCTGGGGTCAGCTGGAAAAATGCCTGGCATTTCTTTGGTGGAAGTATCGACGACGCAGTCAGTTATATCCTCAGGGTCAATGTTGTAATCTGCGATATCTTTATCGGATTTCATTTGGCTTAGAACAGTTTCTTCGAACTGTTGATGCTCAGAGCATGCATTGAGGAGTAGGGCCGAAAGAAAGATAAATAGTATTTTTTTCATGATTAAACTGATAGGTTAAAATTGAAATAGACTAAAAATTGTTTCCTGTTTTCATCATTATGGCCTCTCTATCTGAGTTATTACTCAGACATTTGTTCCATAGTTTGGTTGATCCATTTTTCAGCTTCTTGGTTTATAGTTTCAGCTTTTTTGTTTTTAGAAGAGATTGGCTTACCGATCTTTACAGTTATTTTACCCGGTTTTTTTAAGAAACTGTTTTTTGGCCAATAATTTCCTGCATTATGGGCGACCGGTATAATGGGATACCCTGAACGTTCAGCCAGTAAACTCCCACCAGCATTAAATTTCTTTTTTTTGCCTGGTTCAACTCGCGTCCCTTCTGGGAAGATAACGACCCATAAACCTTGTTCTAAGCGATCTATTCCTTGAGATAAGAGGGATCGAAGAGCCGTGGTTGGCGTATTTCGATTGATGGAAATAGGATCCAGGGCTGCCATAGCCCAGCCCCAAACGGGCAACCACAATAATTCTCGTTTTAGCAAAAAAGATTGTACTGGAAAAATATTTTGCAATGCAATCGTTTCCCAGGCCGATTGGTGATTACAAAGAACAATAGCATTGTTGGTGGGTATATTTGCCAAACCTTCCACTTCATAAGATAAACCACAAACTTTTTCGGTAGCCCACAACACAAATTTGATCCATTGATTAGCCAAGAAATAACGAAAACGAAAGGGGAGCAAATAGGCTGTTAGTACCAGTGTCGTTATCACTAAGGTTGCCAGGACCATAAGTAACAGTAACAAACCGGAACGAAAATAGATATTCATGTTATTGTTGGGAAAGGATAAATTGGGTTGCATCATATAAATCGTTGAAAATTGGGGTAGTTAAATCAGGGTTTTCAGATAAGGTTCGTGAACCTTTTCCTGTCTTGACCAGAATGGGTTGAGCATTAACCGCTAAACTGGCTTCTATGTCACGCAAAGCATCACCGACAAAGTAAGTGCGGGTAAAATCGATTTTGCACTGGTCAGCCAATTGATGGAGTAAGCCCGGTTTGGGTTTGCGACAGTCACATCCAGCATTCGGGTGGTGAGGACAGTATAGGATACTATGTATCTTGCCTCCACTTTGTTCTACCAAGGTATTCATTTTGTAGTGAATTTTCTCAAGGGTCGATAAATCATACAAACCTTGTCCAACACCAGACTGGTTTGTTATCACAACAATATTGAAACTTTCATCCGTTAGTTGGGCTATAGCCTCAAGGCTTCCAGGATATGGGATCCATTCGTCTGGAGATTTAATATAAAGCTCAGAATCGTAATTGATCACACCGTCGCGATCGAGTAACACATATTTATTCCGGATCATTATTTTAAAGACAATCTAGAAATATCAGCTATTTTGAGAAAAAGCGAACTGACCTGATCTAATAAATTTAACCGACAATTTCTGAGGTTAGGGTCATCACACATGACCATCACATTATCAAAGAACTGGTCAACCGGTTCTTTTAACTCTGCCAACTGAGTTAAAGCAGCTGTATAGTCTTGTTTTTCGAGCATCGGTGTGACGACCGTTTGGACTTTAATAAACCGTTCGAGTAGCGTTTTTTCTTCTGGCTCGACTAACATTTCTAAACTCACGGTTCGGGGAGTTTCTGATTTTTTTAAGATATTTCTTATTCTTTTGTTGGCACTGGTCAAGCTTTCTGCTTCAGCAAGCTCGGAAAATTGTTTAACGGCTTGTAAGCGAAGTTCAAAATCCATCAGGTTGGTAGGACGAACCGAAAGGACTGACTCAATCTCATTATGAGTATATTGCTGTTCGAGAAAATAGCCTCGCAAACGTTCATAGATGAAATTTAATACCAGGGATTTGGTCGCCGAAGCATCAAACTCGTGTTTAAATGACGTTACTGATATATTGATCAGTTCAGCTAAATCCAAATCAAGCCGGTGTTCAATCAAAATCCGAATGATACCTAATGCAGCGCGTCGTAATCCAAATGGATCTTTGTCGCCTGTTGGTATCATACCTGCGCTGAAAATGCCGATTAAGGTATCCAGTTTTTCGGCAATAGATAACATTTGTCCCGTGAGAAAGTTGGGTGTTTCCCCTCCCGATTGTTTTGGCCAATATTGTTGCTCAATGGCTAAAGCTACTTCTTTTGGTTCTCCTTCGGCTTCGGCATAATAACGTCCAATGATACCTTGTAGATCGGTGAATTCTCCGACCATTTGGGTTAGGAGATCGCTTTTAGCAAGATGTGCCGCTCTAATAACCAGTTGGGGATCAGTATTGAGAGACTGGGCAATGTGTTTTGCTAAATTTTCGACACGTTCGACTTTTTCTCCCATACTGCCCAATTTCCCCTGAAAAACAATATTGGATAGCTTGGGAACATAGCTTTCCAATTTGTTTTTTCGATCTTGATTCCAAAAGAATTCGGCATCAGTTAGTCTTGGTAAGATGACTCTTTCATTCCCTTGTTTGACAATTTCAGGGTTCGTTGTGTCGATATTACTAAAAGTAATAAAATAAGGCAGTAGGTTTCCTTCAGAGTTGCGAACCGGAAAATATTTTTGGTGGGTTTGCATGGAAGTAATTAATACTTCAGAAGGCAATTGTAAAAAACGTTCTTCGAATTGCCCAGTGATAGGGATTGGCCATTCGCATAGAGCAGTGACCTCATCCAGCAAATTTTGGTCTATATGGGCTTGGCCTTTGACTTGTTTTGCTGCTTGGTCAGCCTTATTTTTAATTAAAGTCCGACGCTCATTAAAATCAGCGATGACTTTACCCTCTTGGCGCAGTTTTTCCTGGTAGTCATCTGCTGAGTTAAGCTTGATAGGGCCGGGACAATGAAAGCGATGTCCATAAGTGATGCGATCCGATTTGGCACCCATGATTTCAACGTCTATCAGCTGCTGACCGAATAATAAGATAATCCAATGAACCGGCCGCACAAATTCAAACTGGTTAGAGCCCCATCGCATTCTCTTAGCGATGGGTAAAGCATTGAGACTTTGAATAATAAGATCTGGTAACAAAGCAGCAGAAGCGACTCCTGTTACATTTTGGCGAAAGATCAGCCATTCCCCTTTTTCTGTTTTCAGTCGTTCCAGTTGTTCAAAAGTTGTTTTGCAACTTTTGGCAAATCCCAGGGCAGCTTTGCTTGGAGAACCATCATCTTGAAATGCTGCGGCGAGCGCAGGTCCGCGCTTTTCAATCTCCTTATCGGGTTGTTGGGTGGCTAATTCCTTAATGATAAAGCTTAAACGACGTGGGGTAGCAAAAGATTGGCACTCAGCAAAAGATAAATCACATTGCGTCAGTCGTTGTTGGATGCTCTGTATTAACGATTGACTGAGCTTTAATAGTGACTTGGGTGGTAGTTCTTCCGTTCCTAATTCGAAAAGTAAATCTAAATGCTGAGCACTCATGGTTGGGCTCCTGATTTACTATTCAGCATTGGAAATCCGAGTGATTCTCGTCGCTGATAATATTTTTCAGCCACTGCTTTAGCGAGGTTTCTCACTTTTAAAATGTAGCGCTGACGTTCAGTGACTGATATAGCGCGTCGTGCATCTAATAAATTAAAGGTATGTGATGCTTTAAGAACCATTTCATAGGCTGGTAATGGCAAATTTTTTTCGATTAAGTGTTGGCATTGTTGTTCATAGTTTTCAAAACACTCGAATAAAAAACTAACATTTGCCAGGTCAAAGTTGAATTCTGACATTTCAACTTCGTTTTGATGGTAAACATCGCCATAGGTAACAGCACCAGAAGATCCATTCGTCCAAACCAAATCATATACATTTTCTGCTGATTGCAGATACATCGCAATCCTTTCGAGTCCATAGGTGATTTCACCGCTGACGGGCATGCAGTTGATGCCACCCACTTGTTGAAAATAAGTGAATTGTGTGACTTCCATGCCATTTAGCCATACTTCCCAACCCAAACCCCAGGCGCCAAGGGTAGGGGATTCCCAATTATCCTCAACAAAACGTATGTCATGTTCCAGTAAGTCAAGATTAAGATAGCGCAGTGAATCCAAATATAATTCCTGAATATTATCGGGTGAAGGTTTTAACAACACCTGGTATTGGTAATAATGTTGCAAGCGATTAGGGTTTTCGCCAAAGCGTCCATCGGTCGGACGTCGGGAAGGCTGAACATAGGCTGTATGCCAGGGTTCAGGACCTATTGAACGCAAAAAAGTTGCAGGATGAAAGGTTCCTGCCCCCACTTCCATATCGAGAGGTTGTAATAAGATACACCCTTGCATGGACCAATATTCTTGCAAAGCTAATATCAGACCTTGGAACGTTGTTAAATCGTGTGAAGTGCTTGCCACTATAATGATCTTAATATTCAAAACCGATCATTATAGCTGAAAGTTCTACTATCGAGTATCAACAAATAGGGCTTTGAAATTGGGGGAAAGCTGTTTAGGTGTGGTTGCGTAATAACTCTGTAGCTAACGAGTTATCATACTTATTAGTTTAGCTTAGGAACGCGCACGGAATAAGTTCGGCAACTAGTGCGGGGTTTTTGTTTGTCTTCAAGGCGTGGCAACAGACGCATAGCAGGCTACGCAACTGTTGCCACAACACCAAAGACGGACAAAAAAACAAGTTAGTTGTCGTAGTTATTTCGTGAACGTTCCTTAGGAAAGATGCTGTCGAATCAAACTAGCCGCGTGAAGTATATTCTGACAGAAACTGCAAGAAGACAAGCTGTCAGATCAAGTCTGGATAAGTAAAAAAAAAGGCTGTTTTTGATTAGAACGCTTGATTTTCTTCTTCTTCGGACAAATGCATGCGACTATCAGCTTCGTGTTTGTCAGCGGTTCGAGGGTTAAGTTTGATCATTAGCCTGACTTCATTACGTGAATCGGCGGCGTTGATAGCTTCTTCGTAGCTGATTTTTCCGTCTGCGTATAACTCGTAAAGTGCTTGATCAAACGTATTCATACCTTGCTCTTTCGAGTTTTTCATCAACTCTTTGAGTTTGTGTATTTCGCCTTTTTGAATTAAATCTGAGGCCATTGGAGTATTGATCAAAATTTCTAATGCTGGATACCGCCCTTTGCCATCGATTCTTCTGATTAGCTGCTGAGCCACGATCCCTTTGAGGTTCAATGATAAATCCATGAACAATTGCCCATGCATGGATTCAGGGAAAAAATGCAGAATTCGATCCAGAGCCTGGTTTGCATTATTAGCATGCAAAGTCGACAGGCATAAATGGCCTGTTTCTGCAAAAGAGATCGCTTGCTGCATGGTTTCTCGTGTTCGAATTTCACCAATTAAAATTACATCAGGCGCTTGCCGCAAAGTGTTTTTTAGCGCCACTTCATAAGATTCGGTGTCGATTCCCACTTCTCGTTGCGTAACAACGCAACCTATGTGGGGGTGGAGGAACTCCACCGGATCTTCAATGGTAATGATGTGGCCGTCGGTATTTGTGTTGCGGTGTTTGATTAATGAGGCTAGAGAGGTCGATTTACCCGTGCCTGTCGCACCGACAAAGATCACCAAACCTCGTTTATACATGACCAAATCTTTGAGAATTGGCGGTAAATGAAGGTCTTCAGGGTCTGGAATGTTGGTCTCAATACGTCTGATTACCATTCCTGCTGCATCTCTTTGATAAAATGCGCTAACTCGGAAACGACCTAGTGCAGGAACGCTATAGCCAAAATTACATTCTTTAGTGTTATCAAACTCATCTTGCAGCCTTTTATTCATAATGCTTTTGACCACTTGTTCTGTGGTTTCGGCAGATAATTGAGTTTTTGAAACTTCGCTGATTTTACCGTTAACTTTCAAAGAAGGAGCGCGGTTGGCAGTAATAAACAAATCGGAGGCTTTTTTTTCCACCATCAATTTTAGTAACGAATTGAAATCCATAATAAATACTCTCTAAATTATCTAAACATATCTTTGTTGACCGCTTTATGCTGGGCGGTTTTAGCATTAATGGTGCCTTTATCGACTAACTCTTTGAGATTTTGATCCAGAGTCTGCATACCATCACGGCGACCCGTTTGGATGGCTGAATACATTTGTGCCACTTTGGCCTCTCGAATCAAGTTTCGTATTGCCGCAGTACCCACCATGATTTCGTGTGCAGCGACTCGACCTCCGCCAGTTTTTTTCAATAAGGTTTGTGAAATAACGGCTTGCAGTGATTCCGATAACATCGATCGGATCATATCTTTTTCTGCAGCAGGAAAAACGTCGATGATTCGGTCGATGGTTTTAGCTGCTGAAGTGGTATGTAGCGTACCAAATACCAAATGACCCGTTTCTGCCGCAGTGAGGGCGAGACGAATAGTTTCCAAATCCCGCATTTCACCAACTAGAATGACATCTGGATCTTCTCGCAAGGCTGATCGCAAGGCATTTTCAAACCCGTGGGTATCGCGATGTACCTCTCTTTGGTTAATTAGAGATTTTTGACTTTCATGCACGAATTCGATGGGGTCTTCAATGGTTAAAATATGCGAATAATTAGTATGATTAAGATGATTAATCATTGCTGCTAAAGTGGTTGATTTGCCTGAACCGGTGGGCCCTGTAACTAAGACCAGTCCTCTTGGATGTGTCGTTATTTGCTCGAAAAATTTAGGGGCATTGAGATCTTCCAACGATAAAACTTCTGATGGAATGGTTCTGAACACAGCGCCAGAGCCTCGTTCTTGATTGAACGCGTTGACACGAAAACGAGCGATGCCAGGCAGATTAAACGAGAAATCAGTTTCCAGAAATTCTTCGTAGTCACGGCGCTGCTTATCATTCATGATGTCATAAATCATGGCATGGACTTCTTTATGTTCCAAAGCCGGGACATTAATTCTTCTAATGTCGCCATCGACTCGTATCATCGGCGGCAGGCCTGCTGACATATGTAAGTCAGACGCTTTGTTTTTTACCGAAAATGCCAGAAGTTCCGCAATATCCATAGTTTCACCAAAAAAAGAAAAAGATTGATCAGCCAGAATGGCAATACATTAGTTAACCTTAGTTCAAGCTCGGTGTTTTTCAAAGGTAAAGGCTAAAAATAAATAACCGTGTAGCGCTATCCAGAGATAAAAGAATTGACTGTTTTATCCTGGTGCTGCGGAAATTCTGGCCAAAACTAATATATAATCAGTTTGCAAACGTTTGTCTGATGTCAACAGGTTTTTTAACAGAAAGTATTAAAATCAATGTTTAAGAATCGATTATTACGACAAGTTGACGTGGGCTCATGAGTTTTGCTATTGGGTCATCCAAAACGTTTTGTGCCATTGTTCTGATTGGAGTATTGGGTGCCATTCTTTCGCAAACGACGCTGGGCCTTTTTTTGGAAGAAAAGTTCAGCCTAAATAGTTTGTTTATCGTTCGAGGCGCTATTTCACCACCCAAAAATCTGGTTATTATTAGTATAGATAACGCCTCAGCGAATTTTCTTCACTTACCTGATGAGCCTGATCGTTGGCCTCGAACATTGCTAACTGACGTGGTTGAAACTTTGAATCATCAGAAAGCTGAAATCATCGCATTTGACGTTATTTTTGATGAAAAAAGTGAACGGGCGGTTGATCAAAAATTGGCCGAAGCGATGAAAAGTCAGCAAAATGTTGTTTTGAGCAACTATGTTAAACGAAGTGCTATTCCGTTTAGCCAAAACGCAGGGAAGGATACATTTGCTATTCAATACGATCGAATTGTTGATCCTTTGCCATTGTTTGATCAAGCGGCCCAAGTGACCGCACCTTTTCTGCTGCCTAAAACGGCATCATCTGTTAACCAGTTTTGGACCTATAAATCAACTGCAGGTGGTATTCCTACGCTGCCAGTCAGCGTTTTTTATCTTTATTTTGCCAATAAAGCTTATCCGGCATTTCTCCGCTTGGTAAAGCAGCATCTCCCTTTGATTGAACAAAAGCTTCCACCTAGCTTGAATGTTGAGAATAAGATAAATCATTTAGTGATTGTGTTGAGATTGGTTCGGCAAGCTTTTAACGAATACCCAGATTTAAAACAAAAGTTTTCAGAAGCCGTTAAGAATGCTTCAATGTCCCGAAAAAAAAAGCGTTTAATCCTGTCTTGGATGGCTTTTTTAAATAATGAAAGTCTTTATTTTAATCACTATGGACCTGCTCGAACGATTGAAACAGTACCCTTCTACAAAGTAATCAATGATGAATTATTGGAGCAAGACTTTTTCGATCAAAAAGTGGTATTTATAGGGTATTCCGACAATCTTCAGGCAGAAAGAAATCAAGGTTTCTATACCGTCTACTCGAAAAATGCTGGCGCTACCGTTGATCCAGTAGAAATGGTCGCTTCTGCTTTTGCAAATTTGTCTGAAAACACATGGATAAAACCTTTAAGTGGGACTTATCAGCTGTTTATGATCCTTGGCTGGGTTATTTTGTTAAGCTTTATTTGTAGAAAATGTATATTTAAGCGAATGCTTTTTTTCATTGTTGTTGTCAGTGGAATTGCTATAACTATTGCTTACTTCATGTTTGTTCGCCAGCATGTTTGGTTGCCATTATTTATCCCTGTATTTCTTCAAGGCCCACTCATCGTATTGGTGACTTCCATTGCTCATTATCGAAGCAAGCAGCGGCAGCATCAATCCATGCATCGGGCTATGAGTTTTTATTTGCCGGGTGATGTGGTTGAGCAAATTTCAATGCAGCAAGGTTCGTCTAAGATGGAGGTCATCAGCGAATTAAAATCTGGGGTATGTATGGCAACCGATGCTGGTAAATACACCAGTCTGGCTGAAACTATACCGCCAATGGAGCTGGGCGACTTAATGAATCGTTATTATGCTGAAATCTTTCGTCCGGTTAAACAACAGGGCGGTTTTGTTTCAGATGTCATCGGAGATGCCATGCTAGCCATTTGGGCCGATCCCAGTGACAACGTTAGCACTCGGCAAAATGCTTGCAAGGCGGCGTTACTAATTAACCAAATCGTTGAACAATTCAATTTATCTCAACCTCATCAGTTACCTACCCGCATAGGCTTGCACTTCGGTTCAATGAGACTTGGCAATGTGGGTTCAGTTGACCATTTCGAATATCGAGCGGTTGGAGACACTGTTAATACCGCTTCGCGCATAGAAGGATTAAATAAAGCGTTAGGGACTCGGATGTTAGTTTCACAAGACACTATTGAAGGCTTAACAAACTTTGTGCAGCGCGAGCTGGGGTCGTTTTTATTAGAGGGAAAAAGACGACCTATTACGATTTATGAGTTGGTCGGATTAACTGATGCTGATGTTGCTAAAACCAGTGTCACTCTTCTCGGCGAGTTCGCAGATGCTTTGCAATATTTCAAAAACGAGCAGTTAGAGGCTGCTAAAAAATGCTTTTTAGCATTACAACACCATTTTCCAGAAGATGGGCCGATTAAATTTTATCTTAAGTATTTCGATCAGCTGAATGAAAAAGGTTCTGCAAACGTTTCGTCAGAATTACCTTATCACGTGATTAAAGTTGGCAAGAATCAAGTTGGCTAATAGTTAGGAGCGAGGATTTAATAATATCCGCATTTTGACTTGTCTTTTTGTCCGTCTTCGACGTTGTAGAAAAAGTTGCGTAGCCTGCTATGCGCCTGTTTCTACGCCTTGAACACGAACAATAATCCTGCGCCAAACTTCCGGATATTATTAAATTTTCGCTCCTTAACCTATTATTATTTCTGTGCTATAGCGATAAGCTGTAGCAGTATCTGACCAATAGTCTCTCTGGAATCCAGCTTTAAGTTTGAGTTGTTGCAAAAACAGATCTGGTTCAGGCAGGTTTTTCCAAACACTGGGTAGAAATGTTGCACGCATGTTTTGATCCTCGAGGATTAGTCCGTCTTGGTAAGGAACCAATTGCTCAATAAGGTTTTGTTCACTACTAAACTTTATTATTTTTGGTAAGCTTAAAATGGATAAATGGATCTCTATTTTTGGCCATTCTTTCTTGGTCAGCGGGGTGAAACGAGTATCTTTGAAAGCCGCGTAATACGCATTTTGAGCGACATCGACAGCAAGCGGTTGAATAGCATCCAAATGACCGATACAGCCGCGTAATTGCTGTTTGACTAATAGCGTAACAAAACTAGCTTGTTTCAGATTTAATGCTAATGGAATGTCTTGTGAGTTTGGTAAACAAGGCTTGTCGTAATCAAGCCCGTGGATAATTGAGAACTTAGCAATGTCGATGAGCTGAAGTTGTTCTTGATCACTCAAGGACATAGGCACCGTATCCTACTACCCGGTTTTTATCGCCGCCAGTATCGCCTGAATTTCCAAGATCAATCATTTTGACCTGGTAGTTTTGTTTGCGAGCTAGCGACAGCAGGCCGCTAATGGGTATTCTGCCACACGCTGAGTCTGCAGAGAGTTGTTCATATTGAAGTTTTTCAATGGTTTGTGATGTTGCTCTGTCTATCGATTGTGCGGTCGTATAATTTTCAAAATGACTAAGATCTGAACTGATGACGATGAGCGTTTCTGGACCATTCCAAACGTTCTCTAAAATTTTACAGACATGTTCAGGTGTCGTGTCCCCGACTACCAAAGGGACTAACAGAAAATTTTGCAAAATATGCTGCAAAAAGGGTAGTTGAACTTCCAGTGAGTGTTCGTGAGCATGGGCTTCGTTGATGGTCGCAACAAATTTCAAATCGAATAATTGTTTAATGGTTTCTGCATCCACTTGAATATCACCAAGCGGTGTTGTAAAGGTGTCAGCGTTACAAGCTGCAACACCCTTAAAAGCGTGGTAATGAGATGGACCAAGGATAACGACCCGATTGATATTATTGGTGACTTGGCGCAATCGGTTATACGCAGAGGCCGCAAAGGCACCAGAATAAATGTAACCGGCGTGCGGAACTATCATTGCTTTAGGTGGGGTGTTAGAAGGTTTTACCTTGCCAAGAAAAAAATCCAACTGTTTCTGAAGTTGATCAGGATCAGCTGGGTAAAACGTTCCGGCATGATAAGGGTGTCTGATGATTGAATTCATGTTTATGTATTCTGTCTATCAATCATAAATATGATTCACGTATTCTTTAATAGTTCAGGAGTTTTTGCAAATGCACAATAACTTTTTAGATCGAAATACCGTTACTACAAGTTATTGGCATGATTTGGGTGATGGCCGGATACAGTGTGATTTATGTCCAAGGTTTTGTAAGTTGCACGCTGAACAAAGAGGTCTTTGCTTTGTTCGAGCTCACCAGTCGGGTCGAATAGTTATGACTAGTTATGGTCGGTCAAGTGGTTTTGTGGTTGATCCGATCGAAAAAAAACCTCTCAATCATTTTTTTCCTGGCTCCTCAGTTTTTTCTTTTGGTACCGCTGGGTGCAATTTAGCCTGTAAATTTTGTCAAAATTGGGATATCAGCAAATCAACAGAAATGGATGCCTTGCAAGCAACAGCCAGACCGGAGAAAATTGCTCAAACAGCAAAGCAACTTGGTTGTAGCAGTGTTGCTTTTACTTATAATGACCCTGTTATTTTTCATGAGTATGCTATTGATACAGCCATAGCCTGCCGTGAAGTGGGTATTAAGTCAGTGGCTGTTTCTGCGGGTTACGTTTGCCCTGAACCACGTGCCGAGTTTTATCAACATATTGACGCAGTGAATATAGATTTGAAAGCTTTCAGCGAACGTTTTTACCACAAAATAACAGGGAGTCATCTTGAACCAGTCCTGGATACCTTGCGTTTCGTTAAGCATTACACGAAAGTTTGGTTAGAGATAACCACCCTGTTAATTCCTGGTGAAAATGATGCGGATGATGAGATAGAAGCCATGACCCAATGGGTTGTCGAAAATTTGGGCGCTGATGTACCTCTGCACTTTACGGCATTTCACCCTGATTGGAAAATGATGGATAAACCGCGAACCCCCAGTCACACTTTACTCAACGCCAGAAAAATAGCGTTGAGGAATGGTGTTCGCTATGCCTATGTCGGTAATATTCTTGATGATCGTGCTCAAAGTACATATTGTCATCAATGTGGCGAACTTCTGATTGGCAGGTCGGGCTATCAAATTTCCGATTGGCGGTTACATGAACATGGCATCTGCGTCACTTGTAATACAGTTTGTTCGGGTCAGTATAATCCCAAGCCTGATCAATGGGGAGCTAAACGGGTTTCTGTCAATTTGCCTGATGACGGGCAATAGTAAGAGTTAGTAGCTCTTGATGGGCGTAATAACAAATTTAAACCTTGTTAGTGTCTGGCACTTTTAATATCATGCACTGGTTTGTATTCTTACCAAACCGGTTTTGGTTTTGCCGACTCAATGAGTTTTTAATGAGATATTGCTTCTTTGCTTTGCCTCAAAAGCAAATTTATAACATAACAATGTGAAGGGTTTGCCCATTCAACACACTGACATTTCGTGTACTTTACTATACTGAACACATGAAAATACCTATTACAGCCTTTTCCTCTACATCGGTCAGTGGGGCAGGCAATGAACTTTTGGCAGAATATCTAAAGTCAAACCAAACGCAGTTGAAGCCCATTAACCTCTTCGAATTACCCTTTGCAACAGTGGTTGGAGAAGTAGGCGAGCAGTTACCTCACATTCGCTCAGATTTAGAGAAATACCACAGTAGAAATGCCCAGATAGCTTTGATGACTTTAAATAACCCATATGATGGTGTTAGGGTCGCGGTTGAAAACGCCAAAGAGCGATATGGTGCCGATCGAGTTGGTGTCATCATCGGAACCAGTACCTCTGGGTTGTTTGAGACCGAAAGCGCGTATGCTAAGCTTTTACAACAAGGTCGAATGCCGGATGATTTTCATTTTCTAACGCGGCATGCCTATCAAGCAACGCCTCGTTTTCTACAATTAGAATTGGGATTAAAAGGACTATGCTACGCAGTTTCTACAGCCTGTTCATCAGCCAGCAAAGCCATTGGCGCAGCGCAACGCATGATAGAACTTGATGTGTGTGATGCTGTGTTAACTGGGGGGGTAGATACCTTATGCCGTCTGACTTTGCGTGGTTTTAACAGTCTCGAATTAATTTCCTCTCAGCAATGTCGCCCAATGGATCAACATCGATCAGGTATTAATATAGGCGAGGGTGCAGGGTTATTATTATTAGAAAAACCGCAACCTGAATGTCACGATTTCCCTCATGTTGTGGCAGTGGGTGAGTCATCGGATGCTTATCATATGAGTTCACCCCACCCAGAAGGAGTAGGGGCTGTGTTAGCGATGCAACGGGCATTAGAGGGAGCTGATTTAAAGGCGCGAGATATCGATTACATTAATTTGCATGCTACGGCGACACCTATTAATGACCATATCGAAGCTTTGGCGATTGATAAAATTTTCGAAACAGAAGTGCCGTGTAGCGGAACTAAGGGTATGACAGGACATGCGTTGGGAGCGGCTGGAGCCATTGAAGCTATCGTTAGTTTGCTGGCGCTGCAACAAGAATTTCTGCCTGGAACGTGCGGTTTGCAGGAAAAAGATGCTGAATGCCACGCTTATATTCTGACGGAACCCGTGTTAGACCGTAAAATAAAGACCGTAATGAGCAATTCTTTTGGATTTGGCGGCAATAACGCCAGCGCTATATTCAGTTTGCTATGAATCGTTATATGCACATAGTAGGGCATGCGGTATGTTCGCCTGACTATGACGTTTTAGCGAAAATAGGCGTTAATGCAACAGATATTCAGCCGGAATTGATGCCGGCTGGTGTGCGTCGCCGGTGTAGTTTAACGACTCGTATGGCAGTCACTGCTGCCCATAATGCTTGCGCAGAAAGCGATGTTGACACAACTACTCTGCCAGCAGTGTTTGCTTCCATTGGCGGCGAAATTCAGGTTACAGATGCGTTATGCAGAGTCATTCCAGACAATGATGCATTGTTATCACCCACCCAATTTCATAATTCTGTGCATAATACCACTGCGGGTTATTGGAGCATTCTTAATCAATGCAGAGCACCCATTACAGCCATTGCAGCTTACGATGATACCTTGGCAATGGCGTTTTTCGAAGCCTGGGCAAAATTACAGCAGATGTCTGGTCATCTGTTGCTAGTACTTTACGAAGAATCCTGGCCGCAATACTTGGCACCACCTATCGGGCAAAATCCTGCTGCAGCGGCATTATTATTAAGCAATGTAGGTAATTCACATGATCTGAGGGTCAGTTTGCCAAAGTGCACTGATAAACCTCTAGCCCTTGATGATCACTGGGAAAAGTTTATTAGATCTTCGCCTACAGCGATGATATTTCCATTGTTGGAAATGATTGACAATCGCACCAAAGGTTCTCAAGTTCCTTTGAATTTGAATGACCCTTTATGGGTGACAGAATTGTTCTAACGAAGGTTCGGAAATCACACTGCTTTCGACACGATTTCGTCCCTTCCTTTTGGCTTCGTATAACAAGCTGTCGGCGAACTTGGTTAAGTCATCTATAGTCGCGTTTGCACAAAGCTCTGAAACGCAACCAACACTGACCGTAAATGGGATTTTTTGATCATCGACAGTAAGTAGTGTGCTTTGTATAGCTTCTCGAATGCGTTCGGCTATTCCCTCTGCATCGGGGGGTTCAGTACTGGGCAAAAATACAATGAATTCTTCACCGCCATAGCGGCCAAAGATATCGCAACTGCGTAAGATTGCCTTTACCTCTTTGATACCGGATTTAAGCACTTCGTCACCGGCGCTATGTCCATAAGCATCGTTAATCTTTTTAAAGTTATCAAAATCGAACATAAGCAAAGAGACAGGTAGGTTTTTTCTTATGAGTAAAGCTCTTTCCATACGGGCAAGTTCGTAGAAAGAACGTCTGTTATAAATATTGGTTAAGTTATCAAAACGGCTTAAAATTTCGAGTTTCTTATTCGCTGCAGATAACAGCCTTACTACTTTCAGGTAGCGGAAAGAAGCAATAGGAATCACGATGAGCGGAATGAGAATCGCCAAAGGAACCGAAACCCAATAGTCATGGGGTGAGGCATTGAGAAAATTCAAAAGAACAAGAGCCATTAATACCGCTAGCAATACAGCTAATGCTGTCATATGAACGATGCTTTTAGTTATCTCTGCTTGAGCTTTAGTAGGCAAAGGTTAGATTCCGATTAGTTAATTGCAATCTTCTTTCGACCCTTTCGATGAAAAAATGTTCATCGAATGATTATTGACAGGGTTCGCTATTTTTTTTGTAATGCTAAGCAATGTTGGGAGATCGTGAAGCTTCAAGTTCAAGAATTAGCTTACTAACTACGCAAGAGAACAAATTGGTTTACCTACCAAACTTTAAGAAAAAAGGCTTATTTTGATGAACCCTCTACCACCTATAGAGTGTTACTAGGTTTATCTATATTTGATGGCATAATGGTTTAATAAGATAGTAATTATTTACACTTAATTAAAGCAGAACTAAATTCCCCATCATAAGATCTGTTATACGGAGCATAAATCCTCAGTTGTCTTTGGCAGGGAAAACGGAGACAGGTTCAAAATATGCGGCAGGGTATCTTGGGTCATGCACAACTTTTAATTCTGGAATGGATTCTTCTTTAGACTCTGTAGCAAGATCGTCCGCGGTAAAAATAACTTTTGGTTCAAAGTCATAGGCTGGGTATTTCGGGTCATGGGCTGCTTTAGGCGCTGCATTTTCCTGATTTGATGGCTGCTCTATATCATCAGCAATAAAGGTAACCTTTGGTTCAAAGTCGTAGGCAGGATATTGGTTGTCATCTCCTGCATGAATATAGGGCGATGTTACCATTAAAGCAACGGGCAACAGGTTATAATAGGTCAGCTTTCTCATAATCCTTCTTCTCCAAGTCAAATTGCGCAAGTATGTTGTTTTGTCAGTAAGAAATGACAGCTTATAATTGATTTTGCTGCTCATTCTATCATTTAACGGGACTGGATCAAGCACAGGGCGTTCGATCAAATGATTTTGTTTGTCATTGAATGATAACTGTCTGACAGTTTTTGACTCTGAGAATCCTTGCCGCTAGGCGTATTATGGCTTTCATCCATTTCTGCTAGCAAAGCAATATCAGTCGCTGTCTATTTCTGTTTGAAACCTGCCGGCTTATAGGGAGCTCAATGCTGTACTGCACCTTTCAGGTATTGTTGAACAAGACGAGTCAGTTGCTGACGAGAGCACCCTGTCACTTGCAATAGAAAACATAGCAACAATGTCTTTTGCCGTTTTTTTAATGCTCTGTAGTGAAACTGCTTTAAAGTCGATTGAATAAACGTATATTGTGCCGTTTTGTTGCCAGGCAGGCTAAATGCCACTGATTGTGGACCTTTTAAAAAGGTTTGTAGTTCTTCGGTGTTTTTTAAATCTTTAAGATTCATCATGGCTTTCATTACTTCATCATGAATAGATTTGTTGATTTTGTCAGTTTAGACTCATTTCGTATTGGAGAAGGCTAAGACTGGGATTTCACCAGCTAGCAGGCTATCATGCCATTCATTCTGCTCCTCCTCATTAGGCTATAAAAACATAATTCTATCTGATATTTTGGCTAATTGTGATAGATTTATCACCCTTATGGAGCTAGGATGTAATAATATATTCTCTTCTTACTCAAAACTAGGGAGAAACACAAATAAATATGAGTAATATAAAAGTAGCAATCATTGGTATCGGAAATTGTGCAAGCTCCCTGATTCAGGGAATTCATTACTATCGCAGAAAAACTCCGGATGAGGCTATCGGCATCATGCACTGGGATATTGGCGGTTATAAACCTTTTGATATTGAAGTGGTTGCTGCATTTGATGTCGATAAGCGTAAAATTGGGCTGGATGTTAATAAAGCCATTTTTTCCAAACCCAACTGTACCACTGTATTCTGTGCGGATATTCCACAATCTGAAGTAAAAGTACAGATGGGTAAAATTCTGGATGGTTTTTCGGATCATATGAAAAACTACCCTGAAGTTGACACCTTTCTGCTTGCCGATGAAAAAGAACCTACAGCCGAAGAAATTGTTAAGATATTAAAGGATTCGGGTACGGATGTACTGATGAATTATCTTCCCGTAGGTTCGGAGGATGCAACTCAATTCTATGCTGAATGTGCGCTGGAAGCTGGCGTTGCTTTTGTTAACAATATCCCCGTATTTATCGCCAGTGATCCTGTCTGGGCGAAGCGTTTTGAAGATAAAAATCTTCCCATTATTGGCGATGATATTAAAGCGCAATTGGGGGCAACCATTACTCATCGTACATTGACAGACTTGTTTAATAAACGAGGTGTCACGCTAGATCGAACTTATCAGTTAAATACTGGGGGTAATACTGACTTTTTAAACATGAAAAACAGTGACAGGCTGGCTTCAAAAAAGGAATCGAAAACGGAGGCAGTACAGTCAGTTGCAGCAGAGCGACTCAGTGATGAAAATATTCATGTCGGCCCTAGTGATTACGTCGCATGGCAAAAAGACAATAAAGTATGCTTTATTCGTATGGAAGGAAGAATGTTTGGCAATGTCCCTATGAATATTGAAATGCGCCTTTCTGTGGAAGATTCGCCAAATTCAGGCGGAGTGGCGATTGACTCTATCCGTTGTGCCAAATTAGCTTTAGATCGTAAACAAGGCGGCGTTTTGACAGCACCTGCTGCGTACTTATGCAAACATCCGCCAGAACAATTTACCGATGATGAAGCCTATTCCATGACTAATGCCTTCATTCAGGGAGAATAATGGGTGAAATGCTTAATCATTGCTGCTGGTCAAGGGACTCGGCTTAAATCTAAAGGTGAAGTTAAACCTCTGGTTACTTTGCTGGGTGTGCCGTTGATTGAACGTGTTATCCGCTCTGCTATGGAAGGTGGAGCGGATGAATTTGTTATTATTACGGGCTATCAAGGCGAGCAGGTCAGCAATTTTTGTCAGCCACTGGCTAAACGTCTGAGTGTTGACATAACGCTTATTCAGAACAATGACTGGAAAAAAGAAAATGGTTTTTCAGTCTTAAAAGCACGGGATATTTTAAAAGAACCTTTTTTGTTATTGATGGCAGATCATCTTTTTGATCCCACTATTATTCGGTCATTACAGGCGCAGACGCTGAGTGATGGCGAAGTTTTATTAGCAGTCGATACGGATAAAAACAATCCACTGATTGACATGGACGATGTGACCAAGGTTCATATCAAAGATGGAGATATTTTCAATATTGGTAAAACGATTGATGATTTCAACGCGTTTGATACCGGTATTTTTCTTTGTACACCGGCCATATTTGACGCTTTGGAACGTGCTTGTGAAATTCATAATGACTCCACTTTATCGGCTGCCATACGGGTTTTAGCAGAGAAAAATAAAGCAAAAGCTGTGCAAATACAGGGATTCTGGATTGATGTTGATGATGAAAAAGCTCATCAAAAAGCACAAAAAACCATGCTGGATTCAATGCGGGGAAAAGGTAATGACGGTCCTGTTTCAAAGTGGTTAAATCGCCCAATCTCTATTCAAATTTCTAAATATCTGGTTGATTTTTATATTACCCCCAATCAAATCTCCTTTGTCTCTTTCCTGCTTTCCGTATTGGCAGCGGGGCTTTTTGCACTAGGTAACTATTGGTTGTTGGCTTTAGGGGGAATCATTGCACAATTTGCCTCGATTATTGATGGCTCTGATGGTGAAGTAGCCCGTCTAAAATATTTATCTTCTGATTATGGTGGTTGGTTTGATGCGGTATTGGATCGGTATGCTGATGCTTTTTTACTGTTTGGACTGACTTGGTATGTTTATAGCCAAGATTTATCACAGTGGGCTTTGGTCATAGGATTTATTGCTATCATTGGCTCTTTTATGTTGAGCTATACGGCAGATAAATACGATAATCTGATGAAAAGTCGTATTAAAAAAGGCATAAGGATGGGGCGGGATGTTAGGGTTTTTATGATATTTTTAGGCGCAATATTTAATCAGCCCTATTTGGTATTAATCGTGATTGCAGTTTTGATGAACTATGAAACCATACGCAGGATTGTTATTTGCCGAAACGATGGATAGTATTGATTGTGCAAAACAACAAATACGTGCCATTATTTCAAAATCCAGTGTGCCAGAAGATCCTAGGCATGCGGATAATGTGCTTGAATGGTTACTGAAATTAAAACCTGATGCGGATGACGCATTGCAGATTGCAGCCCTTGCACATGATATTGATCGAGCGGAGGAACAGACAAAAATAAAACGAGCCGATTTTGATGATTACGATCAATTTAAAGCCGCCCATGCTTATCATAGTGCAGCGATTCTGAAACAAATATTACAACACTGTCAGGTGGAACCCTCTATTATTGACAACGCCTGTCAATTGGTAGAACAACACGAAGTGGGGGGTGATCCTCGTTCAGATTTGTTGAAAGATGCAGACAGTATTTCTTACTTTGAAGTGAATATGCCCTTATATTTTCAAAGAGAAGGGTACGAAGAAACCTTGAAGCGTTGTATTTGGGGGTATCAGCGTCTCTCTCCAAAGATGAAAGAAGTTTGTCAAAAATTAACTTATTCGCATGATGTACTGGATAAGATTTTGAAAGAAACGGTTTCTGCGTCATTTGAAAATTAAAAAAAGACAAGAGTGTCGCTACCTCGTGAAAGATTTTGGGACATCCCAGTCACCAAAATAGACTCGCCAAGGCGACAGCCATTGTTGCCCCAGCCGTCATGTGTTCACTGGTCCCGACCCAAACAAGGGGTCGGGACTTGCGTTCCACAAATGACTGGACGCCCTGTCGCGATGTGCCTTGTATGTTCCCTCCGACCGCAGCGACCTACGGACACACACTCGGCGCTAGGGCTACTGGGGACTACTCGCCTTCGCTTCGCTTTCCATGGCGAGCAGCGGAGGGGTTCCCATTAGTTGGACACTAAATCAATTCGTCCCCTGTAGAAATATAACCGTTAGGTTTTCCGGTGATAACAGATGCCTTATCGAAACCCTGATAGATCGTGGTAGAGTGAGAAAAGGTTGCATTGCCCGACTGAATTTCAACTGAATGGTCGCTTTGCCCGTTCCAACTTCCTTCTTGTGAGAGAGTTTTATCGGGTGACAGATTCAGCTGATCCGCCCAAGAAGTGTTAGGGAGCAGGCACAGGAAGATTAACTGGACTAAGATGAATAATGTTAATCTTTTAGTGAGTTTGATGTCCATTCCTCCCTGGCGGTTGCTTGAACGTCAAGGACAAAAAACTTGGTAAACCAATGAGTGTTTAACAAGTTCTTCACTAGCGTATGGATCTCACCTGTATAGGTTTGAAAAATAAGCTCATAGAATAATTTTCGAAGCTTTTTTAGCAATCAGTTAATTAATGCGATGACGAGACAACTATGTTAATAAGTTCAATTTAACAATTATTGTTGTAAGAGTAAACCCTTGGCTTTTCGGGTGCTTTTAAGGAAAACATTTGCTTTGCAAGTTATTCTTTTTTTATGAGGAGATTATAAATAGCGTAAATTTAGGTTTCAACATCAATATTTTTAATTTTACGGGTTAGTGTATTTCGACCATACCCTAATAGTTTTGCTGCTTCTTGACGTCTGCCACCGGTAAATTTTAAAGCAGCCTCTATCAATATGGCTTCGACCGTTGATATCACATGTTTGGCTATTTCCGGGTGGCCTGCAAGCAGCTCTTTTTCAATTTGTTTGTTTAGTTCAAGTTCCCAGCTTTTAATATTTTCTTCTGAGTAATTTGGATCATCAAGCAGCTCAGGAGGAAGTTCGTTTTTATGGATTTCATGTCCTGATGCCATTACTGTTAACCAGCGGCAGGTGTTTTCCAGTTGTCGAACATTACCGGGCCAATCAAGTGTCTTCAAAAAGTTTTCTGTTTCGGGTAATAGATGTTTCAGGTCGGTAGCAAGTTCTTTAGCTGAAGCGGTCATGAAATATCGCATTAACAAAGGAATATCTTCTTTGCGATCTCTGAGTGGTGGGATATGGATCCTGATAACATTTAAGCGATGAAATAAGTCTTCTCGGAAACGACCTTCTTTGACTAATTTTTCCAGATTTTGGTGGGTTGCAGCGATGATTCTTACGTCTACTTTAGTGGGGGTGTGCGCGCCAACGGGATAAAACTCCCCATCTGCTAAGACACGAAGTAGTCTGGTTTGTAAATCAGCGGGCATATCGCCGATTTCATCTAAAAAAAGCGTGCCGCCGTCAGCTTGCTGAAAACGACCGCTTCGTCTGGATTGGGCGCCGGTGAAAGAGCCTTTTTCATGGCCAAATAACTCGGATTCCATTAAATCTTTCGGAATGGCGGCCATGTTGAGAGCAATAAAAGACTTAAGGTTTCGTGGACTATGACGGTGTAAGGCTTTAGCGACCAACTCTTTTCCTGTTCCGGATTCGCCGTTGATTAAAACTGAAATGTTAGAGCGTGCAAGGCGGCCGATCGCTCTGAATACTTCTTGCATTGCAGGGGCTTCCCCAATAATTTCTGGGACTGGTTCCTTGTTTTCTGGTAGGGTTTGGTGTTCTTGTTGATTTTGTCTTTTGTGAGTACAAGCTCGAAGCACCACGTTGACCATTTCTTCTATATCGAATGGTTTTGGTAAATATTCGAAGGCGCCGCTGTGAAAGGATGAGACAGCGCTGTCGAGATCAGAATGAGCAGTCATAACAATAACTGGCAGACCGGGATGGTTTTTCTGAATTTTTTTCAATAATTCAAGGCCATTCATGCCTGGCATGCGGATATCGGTCAATAAAGTATCAGGTATTTCCAAATTTAGCGCTTCCATCAGTCCCTGAGCACTTGCAAAAGAGCGGGTTTCAATCGATGCTCGATGGAGCGCTTTTTCCAACACCCATCGAATTGATTTATCGTCATCAACGATCCATACTCGGTTGGTTTCAGCCATCACCATTCTCCACCGGCAAATAGATTGAGAAAATCGTGTTTCCCGGAACGCTCGAACATTCAATCAATCCTTTATGCTGGTTGATGAGCGATTGCGCGATGGGTAGTCCCAATCCCGACCCTCCTGTCTTTTCAGTGACCATAGGATAAAAAATCTGTTGTATCATGTCGGCGTGAATTCCTTCTCCATTATCAATAACATCAACTCTTACCACTAATTTGTAGCAATGATCCCCGATTGTTTTTTGTCTATTTATTCTGCTTTTAATAGAAACGGTTCCAGTTTTATCAATGGCTTGTATAGCGTTTAGCATTATATTAAGAAAAGCCTGAATTAATTGGTTGGCATCGCCCATTATATCCGGGATGCTTGGGTCATAATCTCGGTGAATTGAAAGCTCCCCTGTCGCTTCAATTTCAATCAGTTGGCTTACCCGTTCAAGAATTTCATGGATATTTACAGATTTTTTTTGCGGCAACTTATTGGGACCCAGCATTCTGTCCATTAATGCTTGCAAGCGATCAGATTCCGCAATGATTATTTCAGTATATTCTTTGAAGTCATGGTTAATGAGTTCACTTTCGAGCAATTGAGCGGCACCTCTTATTCCTCCCAACGGGTTCTTTATTTCATGAGCTAAACCGCGAATTAACAATTTTGAAGTATTTTGTTGCGCCAACAATTGTTTTTCTCTGGAAATCTTTAAGTGGTTATCAACCTGCAATAATTCCACCAGGATATTAGTCATCTGTTGTTGGTCCATTAGCGGCGTGGCGCTGAAGTTGACGGTAATAGGCTGGTCACGGAGTTGTAATATCAACTCTCGATTTACCAGTGTCTCTTGGTAATCGCGGCTTTGGAACAGGTTTTTTTCGAAAATATTGTCAGGCACAGCAAATAGTTTTCCAGCTGGAATACCTAACAAGTGACGTGAACTATCGTCTAAAAGCATTTCTCCTGCATTATTGATGTAGGATAGTTTTAAATTTAAATCAAAGATTAAAACGGCAGTGTTTAAGTAATTGAGAACGCTTTCGTTGTTCATTCAGTGCAACCTGAAAATAGTTGGGTTAGGATTCAAGTTTTGGTTAATCAATAAGAAAAAGCAATTTTTGAGCCAGAATATTGCCAGTGGACTGCCGCTATTATGAAACATTCCGTTTTGATTGTTGTTAACGAACCATCCGATAAGTACAGAACTGGTTGATAGGAGGATGGAATTTAAAGGTGCCTGAAGAGCAATGAACGAAATTAAACGCCCCAAGTTGGGGCGCTTATTGGGTGGCTAAAAATATAAAGGAACTAATTATAAGGAGTAGTACATATCGAATTCAACAGGGTGGGTGCTCATTCGCATGCGTGTTACTTCCTCCATTTTAAGATCAATATAAGCATCAATCATGTCGTCAGTGAAAACATCCCCTTTGGTTAAGAAAGCACGGTTTTCGGAGAGTACTTTTAAAGCTTGATCGAAAGAAAAACAAACTTGAGGGATGTTTTTTTCTTCGTCAGGTGGTAAGTCATACAAGTCTTTATCCATCGCATCACCCGGATGAATTTTGTTTTGAATGCCATCTAAGCCCGCCATCATCATTGCGGAAAATGCTAAGTAAGGGTTGGCTGTTGAATCTGGGAAACGAATTTCAATCCGTCGTCCTTTTGGGTTTGAGATAAATGGAATTCTAATTGATGCTGAGCGGTTACGTGCAGAATAAGCAAGCATGACAGGCGCTTCAAATCCCGGGACTAAACGTTTGTAGCTATTGGTTGAAGCGTTTGCAAACGCATTCAATGCTTGAGCATTTTTGATCAGGCCGCCAATATAAAATAAAGCGGTTTCAGACAGTCCACCATACAAATCACCCGAAAAAAGGTTGTTACCGTCTTTGGTCAGCGATTGATGAACATGCATGCCGTTGCCGTTGTCCCCAACTAAGGGTTTGGGCATAAAGGTTGCTGTTTTACCGAATGCGTGCGCGATGTTATGAACCACATATTTTAAGGTAAGCACTTCATCGGCTTTTTTAACCAGTGAGTTAAATGCCACACCGATTTCGCATTGCCCTGCGGTCGCTACTTCATGATGATGGACTTCTGTTTCTATCCCCATTTCTTCAAGGGTTATACACATTGCTGAACGCATATCCTGCAAAGAGTCTACGGGTGGTACTGGAAAATAACCCCCTTTGACACCAGGACGATGACCTATGTTGCCATCCTCATAGACTCGTTCTGAGTTCCAACCAGCTTCCTCGGAGTCAATCTTAAAAAAAGTACCGCTCATTTCGCTGCCCCAGCGTACATCGTCGAAAACGAAAAATTCATTTTCTGGGCCGAAATAGGCAGTATCAGCAATGCCGGTGGATTTTAAATAGTTCTCAGCGCGGATGGCAACTGATCGAGGGTCTCGTTCATAGCCTTGCATATCAGTGGGTTCGATTATATTACAACGTAAAATCATCGTATTATCGTCGAAAAAAGGATCCATAACTGCTGTCGAAGCATCTGGCATTAAAATCATGTCCGATTCATTAATACCTTTCCAACCTGCAACGGACGAACCATCGAACATTTTACCGTCTTCAAACACTGATTCATCAATGGTGTGGGCGGGAACGGTTACATGTTGTTCTTTGCCGCTGGTATCAGCAAAACGGAAATCAACGAATTTGACCTCGTTATCTTTTATCATTTTTAAAGCATTTTCTTCGGACATGGTGTCTTTGTCTCCTAATTTTTTGTTTGCAAAAAGTGTTTATCCTCAGCTGCTTAAAATAACATTTTTTTTCTAAGACAGGCCAAAAAAATAATTTTTGCTGAAACTTTTTAAGTTGAGCTTTCTCTGGTTCTTAAACAAGATTTGACATGTTTACTTAAGCACTTCGATTTAGTCTGAAAAGGAAGTCTAGATTTATATTACCAGGTAATTTTAAGCATAAATCGCGCCATTCTTCCCTAATGGAGTAAGTGTTTCAGTAAACTGTTTTTAATTAGGTGCACTAAAAATAACTACAGGAAAAAAAGTAGGTATCCATTTTTAGAATGCATCGTTATGGTGCGTTATTTTTGCTGGTGCACCGTTATTGGGCGCCCAGCTTCCTTAATTAGTATGCCTTGAGGGTTAAAAGATGTAATAAGGAATTACGGTTGTTTGATTGATTCTTGCGCACCAGATAATGGCATGCTTCCTGCTTTCGTTGAATCTATGATTGTTTTTGTGAAACGGGAGAAAAATTAAATGAAACTAATCACTGCCATCGTGAAGCCGTTTAAGTTAGACGATGTTCGCGAAACATTATCAGAACTTGGAGTAACCGGTCTGACAGTAACTGAAGTTAAAGGATTTGGTCGCCAAAAAGGACACACAGAGCTTTATAGGGGAGCGGAGTATGTTGTGGACTTTTTACCTAAAGCAAAGATTGAAGTGGCGGTATCTGATGACCAGATGGATAAGGCTGTTGAAGCCATAAGCGCTGCGGCAAATACTGGAAAAATTGGGGATGGAAAGATTTTTGTCTGTAACTTAGAGCAGGTCATTCGCATCAGGACAGGTGAGACAGGTGATGGAGCTCTTTAAAGCCAAACATACCTTAATCGATAAAAGAACAAACCAAGAGGTTCAATAAAGTGGATAAATTAATAGAATTAAGTTACGCATTAGATACATTTTATTTTCTAATGAGTGGTGCATTAGTCATGTGGATGGCTGCGGGATTCGCCATGTTAGAAGCTGGTTTGGTACGGGCTAAAAATACCAGTGAAATATTGACCAAGAACATTTCGTTGTTTGCCATCGCTTGTATCATGTACCTGCTATGTGGATATCAAATAATGTATCCTTCGGAAGCTGTCAACAGCATATGGCCAGGTATGGGTTTTTTGATAGACCCTGATCACACTGCCGAAGAGGTTTTGAAAAGTGGCGGTGAGACTTATTATTCGGGTTTGGCTGATTTTTTCTTCCAAGTTGTTTTTGTGGCAACCGCAATGTCAATTGTATCGGGCGCAGTGGCAGAACGGATGAAATTGTGGGCATTCCTATTATTTGCCGTAGTAATGACTGGCTTTATCTATCCTATCCAGGGTTTTTGGAAATGGGGTGGTGGGTTTCTGGATGGACTTGGCTTTCTTGATTTTGCCGGTTCTGGTGTGGTTCATTTGTGCGGAGCGAGTGCTGCTTTAGCTGCGGTTGTTTTTTTAGGTGCTCGCAAGGGAAAATATGGCCCCAATGGTGAAGTTCATCCTATCCCAGGGTGTAATTTACCATTAGCAACGTTAGGAACATTCATCTTATGGTTGGGCTGGTTCGGTTTTAACGGCGGTTCAGAGCTTAAAATTTCTGACATTGGCGAAGCAAATTCGGTAGCAATGGTTTTTGTTAATACTAACACTGCTGCGGCTGGAGGAGTTATTTCTGCTTTGATAACAGCTCATTTATTATTCGGTAAAGCTGACCTTTCTATGGCTCTTAATGGTGCGCTTGCAGGTTTGGTAGCCATTACTGCTGAACCTTTAACCCCGTCACCGTTATTAGCGACAGTAATTGGTGCTGTAGGTGGCTGTTTAGTAGTATTCTCAATCATATTTATGGATAAGATCAAAATTGATGATCCAGTGGGTGCGATTTCCGTGCATGGTGTTGTTGGAATGTGGGGATTGATGGCTGTCACACTCTCTAATCCTGATGCGACCTTTTCTGCTCAGCTGATTGGATTAGTTAGCATCTTCAGTTTTGTTTTTATAAGTAGTGCTATTGTTTGGTTCATTCTTAAGGTCGTAATAGGTATTCGTGTCACTGAGGAAGAGGAATATTTGGGCGTTGACTTTTCCGAGTGTGGTGTCGAAGCATATCCAGAATTTACTATGCCTGGAAAATGATTCTAGGTTATGATTTAATCCGAAACCCAAGTTAAGCTAATAGGTGTCAATTTGGTAGAAGATTGAGTTAAACTGAGAGTTGGAAATTAAAAGCAAATACAGGAGAGAGCATAAGCCTGTATTTGCTTTTTTGTTTTAAGCTAATCAAAAAAAATCGAGTAACTTTTAAATTTCGTCATGCTTGCTAACTTTTCTTTTAAATATAATGCTGTTAAATAAGACCTAACATTGATCCTTTGATCGATTATGAATGCATATTGTTATACTCGACCCGAACACTAATGATGGAATTAGACATTTTTGAACTTATAGACCGGATAGCTGCTTTAATTCGTTCTGAGGAACGTAAAAAGTGTGCTGAAGTAGGGTTGCAATCTGTTCATGTACAAGTTTTAGATTACTTATCCCGCTGTAATCGATTTAGTGATATGCCGGCCTCAGTCACTAGTTATCTTGGACTAACTAAAGGTACGGTTTCTCAAACTTTGATTATTTTGGAGAAAAAGGGATACATCTCTAAGGTCAAAGATATTCATGATAAGCGAGTTGTACATCTCAAAATTAATCAACAAGGATTAGATATCTTGCAACAAGCGAAGCCCAACGATTTGTTTTCCAGGGCTTCATCTCTTTTGCAAGGGGTTGATCAACCTGCTATTCGAGAATATTTAGGTCAAACTTTGATGGCACTTCAACAAGCCAACCAATCCCAGGCATTTGGTTTGTGTAAAAATTGCAAGTACTTTACTCAAATGAAAGAAGGGTATTTGTGTGGTTTAACGCAAGAACCTTTGGCAGTGAATGAAAGCACAAAAATCTGTCAAGAATTTTCAGTTCTATGAAGCAAATTATGCGTAAAATAGGCTGATTATCAGGGAATACAGGTATTAAATATTGTGGTTAACGAAAAAATTTATCGGCTGGTCAAATGTCCTACCTGTGAAAAACTCACGCCCTGGAATCAAGAGCAAAATTTTCGGCCCTTTTGTAGCGAACGATGCAAAATGATTGATCTGGGTGAATGGTTTTCTGAGCAAAAGGCAATCTCTGGTGATGACTTAACCCATGTGCCCGACGATGAAGCTTAAATTAAGTGATAAATGCGGATATACCTGCAATGCCTTGCGCCCCATATGTTACAGATAGCTCTATATCTTTCTCTGAAAGTCCGCCTAAAGCATAGACAGGAATTTTAGCTTCAGTCACGAGCTGGTTGAAAGTATCCCAGCCCATGGCTGGTAACTGTGGATGGCTGGGTGTACTGAAGACGGGTCCAAGCACAGCGAAATCGACGTCTATTTTTTCTGCATGCCTTAATTCTCTTAGGTTGTGACAAGATGCAGCAACCCACATCTGCTTTGGCAGGGGTCTTTTATCAAGCATTAATAAGCGTTGACTTGATAAATGTATGCCGTCCGCATCAAGCTCTATTCCAAGCTCTGGGCTAGTATTTAACAAAACAGAAGATTTATTGGAATTTATCATTGGTACTGCGGTTTTTGCAAATAACCTAAATTCAACGTCTGACAGAGTTTTAGCTCTCAACTGTATCAATCTGATATCTTTGTTTAAAACAGTTTGCAAATTGGAGGCTAAAACCTCGTGGTTTTCACCTTCTAAAATGGCGTAACAGCGAGGAAGTTTTAAAGCAGTGATAATCGGCAGGTTAGCTGCTGGAAAATCGTATTGAGCTAAGTCATTTGGCATTACCCAGCTAATGGGTTGTCCTTCTAACGAAGCAGCCGAACCGGCATGGTTTTCAACAAGCCTCACATCCAAACAAACGCTAAGCTCACGGTAGTGATGATTTATTTTGATAAGAGGTTTTGATCTGGTGACCTGAATCCCCAGCTCTTCTTTTAATTCGCGTTGCAGCGCTTGTTCGGTTGTCTCGCCCAATTCAACTTTACCCCCTGGAAATTCCCAGAGGCCGCCTTGATGAGCATCATCACGGCGTTTTGATAATAGTACTTGACCCTCGCTGTTTTTTATAACGCCTACTGCGACATGAAGAAGGTTAGCCATTAAATTGCCGTATTAAGTGCGATAGTCAGCGTTAATTTTGACATAGTCATAAGAGAAATCACAGCTAAGGAATTGATAACTGACCTGTCCCATGCCTAATTTAATCGTGATGCTAATATCTTGCTGGCTCATTGCGTTGATACCAGCCTGCTCAGTATAATTCGGATCACGTCCGCCGTGTCGAACAATACAGACCTCATTCAGAAAAATCTCAATACGATCCAGGCTCAGGTTTGCAATCCCTGAGCGGCCTACTGCGGCCAGAATTCTTCCCCAGTTTGGATCGCTGGCAAAAAAGGCGGTTTTGACTAATGGGGAGTGTGCGATGGTTTTAGCCAGGTGTTTGGCGTCATCTAACGAGTTTGCTTCTGCAATGTTAATTCGTATTAGTTTAGTAGCGCCTTCGCCATCTCGAATAATCAATTTAGCCAAAGATTTTAGAACATCAGTAATGGCGTTGCAAAATGCTGGGAAGTCTGGGTGATTTTGGGTGATTGTGTCTCCTTCGACTGCACCGCTCGCCATCAGAATACAGGCGTCGTTGGTAGAGGTGTCGCCATCGACAGATATGGCATTGAGGGATTTCTCCACAGCTTGATGCAAGCAGTTTTGTAACGTTTTAGGCTCGACTTTGGCATCAGTGGCAACAAAGCTGAGTAGTGTAGCCATATCGGGATGGATCATGCCCGATCCTTTGGCGATGCCGGTGATAGTAATTTCCGACTGACCCAGTCGTATCTGTTTAGAGACACCTTTGGGTACGGTGTCGGTTGTCATTATTGCTGTGGCTGCTTGTTTCCAATTCGCTGTGGATAGGTGGTCGATAGCTATAGGGAGAGCTGCATTAATTTTATTAACCGGAAAGGTTTCACCAATGACGCCGGTGGAAAAGGGCAGTATTTGATGGGTTTCACAATTTACAAGTTTAGAGAGTGCTTGCAGGGTGGCTTCGCTGTCCAACAATCCTTGTTTGCCATTGCCGGCGTTGGCATTGCCAGAGTTTATCAGTAACCACCTTGATCCCTGGCCTATATTTTTTTTTGCCAGTTGTACTGGGGCTGCGCAAAAGATATTGCGAGTAAATACGCCTGCGCATGCAGCGTTTTCAACCATTTCAATAATTACAAGATCATCTCGGTTGTTTTGTTTGATTCCCGCACAGGCTGTTCCTAACCTAATGCCTTCGATCGGAAACATGGGAGGAAAGTTTATAGTGCCAACGGTCATAGTAAATTTATGGTTATTCAGCAATTAACAAAGATACTTTTGAAATGATCTGTAACTCTTTTTCGATTTGAGTTAGCTTTTGTCTGATGATTTCAATTTTTTTTGGTTCGTTGATTGCCAAGGTTTTCGGCAAGACAATTTCTAATTCAACATGACCCGAAAGGTAATGAATATTAATTTCCAGGAATAACGGACTCAGGTTACCCCAATAGAAGTCAAGTGTCTTGAGAAGCGATGCGCGGGTTGGTAGCCGTTGCGACTGACTGTATTCATCGTCCTCTGGATCGGTATGCACTAGCACATCGACAACATGATCAAAACCGGCTATCAACTTATCTCTGACAGAATCGGCAATGCGGTGTCCTTCGGAGACGCTAATTTTGGGGTCGACAACAATGTGTACGTCAGCAAACGTATTTTCACCCATTTGACGAGTCCTTAGTAAATGCACATCTCTAACACCATCGACAGCAATTATGTTATGTCGCATATTGGTTACGGTTTCAAGCGGTAAAGAAGTATCTACTAACTCTTTTAAGCTATCCAAAATAAGTTGAATTCCTATTTTAATAATCATTAGGCCGACGACAATCGATGCTATTGAATCGGCTAATGGATAGCCTCCCAAAACGGCGCCAATCCCGAAGAGCACAACAATTGAGGATAATGCGTCGCTACGGTGATGCCAGGCATTAGCCAATAACAGCTTTGATCGGGTGCTGTTGGCTATGTAACGGGTATAGTGGTAAAGCCACTCATTGGCCAAAATTGAAACCAAAGCTATTGCCAAAGTCCAGTGGTCTGGTACTAATAGCCATTCTGGATGGCGGATTCGATCGATAGCATCCCAACAAATACCGCTTGCGACTAAAATCAAGCTGCCGCCTAGTAAAGCAGTGCTGATCGTTTCAAATCGGGCATGGCCATAGGGATGGTCTTGATCAGCTTTTCGACTGCCCAACTTGATGGCAATAAAGACAAAACCATCACTCAGTAAATCGGATAGAGAATGGATACCATCAGCAATCAAAGCAGATGATTGTCCAATAATACCAAAAGCTATTTTAATGGCGAAAAGCACCAGGTTAACCAGCGCTGCAATGGTGGTTACCCGGACTTTTTGTTGGACGTTATCCGTAGTTGAGGCGATCAGGGCTGTTCTCCGACCTTGAGGGTAATTCGATATTCATCAGATTCAGATAGGATGTTGAGTACTTGATGCCCATTAATTCGACACCAAGTTGGGATATCTTGCAATACGCCAGGGTCAGTACAAACCACTTGCAAGGTATCGTCGGTCGCCAACTGTTTTACTTTTTCCTGGGTTCTGATAACAGGCAAAGGGCATAACAGTCTTCTGGCATCAAGTATTTGAAAACTCACACGTGCCATTCCTTAAGGATCTCAGTGGTAGAAAATGGTTTAACGTTCAATTCTTTTTCGAATGAAGGGCCTTTGATATGAATCGTGACCTGTTGGTCATTTCGGCCTTGACTATACCTCGCGGTGATTTTAGCTGCCAAGTTAATATCTTCTTCTGATAATTCGCCGTCTATCAAAACTAAGGGGCCATGATGGCTGGAAGTGGTCATATGGGTAAACGCTTTTTTGTAGCCATTCAAAAATCGGTTTTCACCTTCTTCGCGTGCAATAATCATCTTAAAATGGGGTTTCGGGCGAAGGTGTCTGCCGACTTTGAGTAACATGATGTCATCCAACTCATAATCTTTTCTTCCTTGTGCTTGCCATAAGTCAGTAAGCTTGGAAGAGTAGCTTTTATCTGTTAAAAAACAGCAGCCGCCCGCCGGTTGAGCATAGTCACTAAAGCCGAATTGTTCTGCCAATGTCATTTGAGGATTACGTGAGCGGCCACTAAAATCATATAATGCTTCACGATTGACCCAGCCTTCTGCTTCGGGTTTCGTTTGCCCAAGGTTTTTTGCGCACAAAGGTCTTAGCAGGAGGTCTTCTGCACCCGATTCTGCTGCGATCACTGGCATAGCCCATTTTCTCTGAGATTTTGGACGTTGCCCGATTACTTCGCCAGTGATAATAAAATCAAACCCATTTTCTTGCATCCATTGCTTGGCCTTCTTTACCATGAAGACTTTGCAGTCCAGGCATGGGTTTAGGTTAGCACCATAGCCGTGTTTGGGATTGATCACTACGCTTTTGTATTCCTCAATAATGTCAATAATATGTAACTTTATACCGAGTTGCTCAGCAACCCACAGGGCATTGTTGCGTTTTGGCTTGGCAGTATCTTTTTTACGGATCGCATGGGTATGACCTTCCACGCAAAAGCCTGTAAAAAAATTTATTCCTTCAACGTAGATACCTTGTTCCTGAATAACCTTTGCGGCTAACAAAGAATCTAAACCACCTGAAATTAATGCGACTGCTTTTTTTGAACTATTCATCTAAATTTCAACAACCTTTTATATTCAATTATACACTTAATGTTTTAGAACAATATCTTTACCAAGATACAAACTGGGGCATAGTATTCTAATCTTTTTACAAATCAAGACATTTTGAATGATCATTCAACAAAAGTCGGTTTGACTTCAAGTAAACAATGAATATACTGATTCATTGAACGACGTTCTAGGCGAATCTTTTAAAGGCACATTTACGTTGAATGCATATCTATATTCTTGATAACACCAAAGAATACCAATTGTGTATCGATATTATTAACTTAACCAAATTTTTTCTTGATTTTCTTCAAGATGAATTAACAAACAACTCAAATATTTAGAGACTTGGAATGATTGATGTTTTCAACCAAATAATTTTTGTTCACGGTGCTGTGGGGCATGGTGGAGGGGTGGCCGGCAGTGTTGAGCACTTGCTGGAGCGGATAGAACACTTTACGTCGGGAGGTAGTGAAGGGTTATTTGATACGTTTATGCCAGGCATTTCTAATATGCCCAACCTACATCCTTTATTCGTACACTTACCGATCGTTTTGATATTAATTTTTTTTCTGTTTGATGTATATGGCAGCTTGACCAGAAACAGCATCGTTCGTAAATTCGCTGGATGGTTACTATACATGGGGGCTGCGAGTGTTTGTATGACCATTATTGCAGGTTACAACGCAGCAGAATCTGTGACTCATAATGAGGCTGCCCACCGCATTATGGAACAGCACGAATTATATGCTTTAATTGTGGCAGGAATAACGATTTTACTGACTGTTTGGCGTTTAGTGGCTGGATCAAAGCTGCAAGGTTTTGTCAACGGGTTGTATCTTACAATGAGTGCAGCTGCTTGTTTCATCCTGATATTAGGCGCTGACCTCGGTGCTTTGATGGTATATCATCATGGGGTGGGTGTCGCTAAGGTAAGTCAACCATTTTCGGAAAAACTGAGTCACGACCATAGCCATGTAGAATCACCCGAGTATGCCAGAGAGTCAATGCCATAATGACCACTTTATACTTCATGCGGCCACGGGAAGTATATCAGTTCAAAATTCGTTTATTATTGAATCCTCGCTCTTGGGTGGCCTAAATAGATGTTGAAATAAAAGTGCCTGACTTATCAATAAACTCTAGCGTAATAAATTCTGCACCTATCTGATAAATTGACGATCCAGCATTACTGCAGCGGGTAGTACGTGCGATTGCGGATAAGAAGGGTGAGTTTATTTTGATATGTTTGTTGATCGCTAAGTTATCCTTGAGACTAAATTTAAGCCCGGCTAAAGAAAGATCCAGCAGGTTAGCTTCTTTTGGTTGACTTGGCCAATGGGTATGAATGAAGATAGCGCCCTCTTTTTTAAATCTACTGATGACCCTTTGTGAATCCATGTTTGTTTCATTGAAGGTTTGATGCGATTGCAATTTTAACGGACTGTGACAGCTATAACAGCGCTCTCTGTTTGCAGCCACTTTGGCAAGGCAAAAAAAACAGGAGTGATTTTGTGTTCGCGGTTCTTTTTTGTTGATGATTGTTTTTCCTGCTGACAATGAATGATCATATGCTAAGCGTTTTTCAGTGTCATTGAGCACAGCATAGGCCTTGTTTAGGAGTGCTGCGTGCTGCGGATCGCCGCCAAGATCGGGATGTTGTTTAAGTTTTTGCATTAAGGCACGATAACTCGATTGTACGATTTCTACAGGTGCGTCCGGCTGGACGTGCAATAATTGATAATAGTTGACCTTTTTATCCATCTCATCAATGACATTCTTGGTTTTTGAGACACTCTTGATTTACTTGAGGTGTCCTTTATCTTAACTAGTCTGGGGCAGTGAAATAGTTTAAATAAAAAAAGAGGGATATGTTGTGATGTACAGCACGAATGCGCCGTAATAATATCAAGAAAACCATTACGCATTATTGCGTAACTGCTTCCTCTATCATCTAAAATACTCCTGCCTGGTAGCGGTTTTAGTTTTGTAAGCTAAGCTAAATGATACGCTACGACTCGTTCAACTTCCTCGGTTGAACCCAGGATCACCGGGACTCGTTGATGGATCGATGCTGGCATTAGTTCCATGATGCGATCATTTCCAGTTGAGCTCATTCCTCCCGCTTGTTCAATAATAAAGCTCATTGGATTCGCTTCATACATCAACCGCAAACGTCCTTTGTTCCCGGGTGTTTTACTATCAAGGGGATACATAAAAATGCCACCTCTGGTGAGAACTCTAAACACCTCTGCAACCATAGAAGCTATCCAACGCATGTTAAAGTTTTTTTGCCTGGGACCATCGCTTCCCTGAAGACATTCAGTCACGTAGCGTTGAACCGGCTTTTCCCAAAAACGTTGATTCGAAAGGTTAATAGCAAATTCTGATGTTTGTTTCGGGATGGACATGTTGGGGTGGGTTAGAATGAATTCTCCGATCGTTTGATCAAGAGTAAAACCGTTCACCCCATTGCCAGTTGTCAGGATAAAGATAGTCGACGGTCCGTAGCAACAAAAACCGGCGCAAATTTGCTGGGTTCCCTGCTGTAAAAAATCTTTTTCAATAGTGCTGGAACGATCACTATTGCATTTTAGAATGGAAAAAATGGAGCCCACAGACAGATTAAGATCAATGTTAGACGATCCATCCAAAGGGTCGAAACAAATCAGAAACTTGCCTTTTGGGTATTGAGAAGGTATTTGAATGACATTTTCATTTTCTTCAGAAGCCATAGCCGCTAAGTGGCCAGTCCACTCAAGCGCATCAATAAAAATGTCGTTGGTAATGATATCTAATTGTTTTTGAATTTCACCTTGCGTATTTTCAGTGGTGGCCGCTCCAAGCAGTCCGTTAATAGCCCCTCTATTAACGGTTTGGGAGATCGTTTTACAGGCTTTTGCTATGTCATTAATTAAAAGTGTCAGCTCCCCGCTTGCAGAAGGAAATTTTCGCTGTTCTTGAATAATAAACTGTGTTAAAGATCGCCCTTGCATTTGCTTTGGGGGTCGTCTGGAAAATAATTCAGTTGCTAATTTACGGCGTCAATCCTTCTCCAACAACAATGACTTTTATGGCGTTGGTTCCTCCAGCAATGCCTGTGAGATCGCCTTTCGTAATAATCAACTTATCGCCGTTTTTAATCCGGCCTTTCTGCCTTAGTATGTTAACAATATCTTGGTTAATTTGAGCGTGGTCAGTATTTATAATCTTAAAATGATACGGAAAGACACCTCGGTAAATGGTAGTTTTGTTGCACGTTGCTTCATTAGGGCTTAAAGCAAAAATAGGTAAGGAAGAGCTAATTCTGGACATCCATAAAGGTACTGAGCCCGATTCTGTTAAAGCGACAAGGGCTTTTATTTCATGATGGTTGGCTAAATACATGGCAGACATGGCTATAGCTTCATCAACACGCTGAAACTGATCGTCAACACGATGATCAGATTTAGTAACGCTGGGTTGTTTCTCCGTTTCTAAACAGATGCGGTCCATAGCTTCCACAGCTTTAGCTGGGTATTGGCCTGCAGCCGTTTCTGCGGATAGCATAATGGCATCGGTGCCATCTACGACTGCGTTAGCAACGTCAAAAACTTCTGCTCGAGTGGGTAATGGGCTGGAAATCATGGATTCCATCATTTGGGTGGCGGTAATAACGACTCGGTTCATTTTGCGAGCCAGCGTTATCAAATGTTTTTGCACGGGTGGTAAATTGGCATCTCCAATCTCTACGCCCAAATCTCCTCGAGCCACCATGATGACGTCCGATGCTTCGGTAATTTCTTCAATACAATCTAATGCCTCTGCTCTTTCGATTTTGGCAACAATGCTGGCATTACTCCCTGCTTGCTCAAGCAGGCCGCGAGCTTGTTGAATATCCTTCGCTGTTCGAGGAAAAGACACAGCAACAAAATCTGCATTGATCTCCGCAGCAGTAATGATATCTTGCTTATCTTTTTCCGTTAAGGCATCGGCAGACAGTCCCCCGCCACGTAGATTAATGCCTTTATTATTGGATAGATCACCGCCGACAAGCACTTTGCAATCGATTCGTTTGCCGTCAGTGGTTACAACTTCTAACTCCACGCGACCATCGTCCAGTAACAGAACATTACCGGGTTTTACTTCGTTTGGCAGTGATTTGTAGACGATTCCGACTTGGGTTACATCCCCATCATCGATGCCAAGATTAACATCGAGTGCAAAAGGTTGGCCTTCCTTAAGGAGGACCTTGTCGTTTTTAAATTTAGCAATACGAATTTTGGGGCCTTGTAAATCCACCAGGATACCAACTAAGCGTCCTGTGCTTTCGATTAGTTCTCGAACAGCGAAAGCTCTTTGCTTATGAGTTTCTGCATCACCGTGTGAAAAATTAAGTCGGACTACATCAACGCCAGCATTGAATAAGTCTTCCAGAACACCAGGTTTATCGGTGGCTGGGCCAAGGGTTGCTAAAATCTTAGTTCTTCTGAGCATGATATAATTGACTACGCATTCATTAAAGCAATTGAAGTATCCAGCATTCTGTTGGAAAAACCCCATTCATTGTCATACCAAGCTAAAACCTTGACAAAGTTACCTTCCATTACCTTGGTTAGAGTTTGTTCATATATCGATGATGCTTGATTGTGGTTAAAGTCCACAGAAACCAAAGGTTGATCATTAATTTCAAGTATTCCTTGCAAAGAGGATTGAGAAGCTTCTTGAAGAATATTATCAATTTCCTCTTTAGTCGTCGATCGGCTCGCCTGGAATGTTAAATCAACCACTGAAACGTTGATCGTTGGAACACGCATGGCAAAGCCGTCCAGTTTACCGGCTAATTCGGGTAATACTAATCCAACTGCCGCTGCTGCGCCTGTTTTGGTAGGTATCATCGATTGAGTAGCAGAGCGGGCACGTCTTAAATCGGAATGAAAAACATCGGATAATACTTGATCATTAGTATAAGAATGAATCGTAGTCATCAGTCCATGGTCAACGCCAACAGTTGTTGATAAAGGTTTAACCAAAGGCGCTAAACAGTTGGTAGTGCAAGAAGCATTAGAAATGACAGTATCAGTCGTTTTCAATGTTTGGTGGTTAACGCCGTATACAATAGTGGCGTCGACATCTTTTCCGCCTGGCGCAGAAATAATTACTTTTTTGGCGCCCGCCTTAAGATGGGCCGAGGCTTTTTCTTTAGTGGTGAAAATGCCTGTGCATTCGTGAACGACATCAATATCAAGGTCGCCCCAGGGTAGCTTTTCTGGATTTCGCTCAGTAAATACTTGGATTTGGTCGCCATTGACTGAGATGCCATTATTTTCTGCGGAAACTTCCCCTGGAAATTTTCCATGTACGCTGTCGTATTGGGTTAAATAGGCGTTGGTGTCGTCATCACCAAGATCATTAATGGCGACAATTTGAATTTCGTTGGTACGATTTGATTCGTATAGAGCTCGTAATACATTACGGCCAATACGGCCATATCCGTTTATTGCCACTTTTATGGGCATAGAGTTTCTCCGGGATGTGAATTTTGAAAATGGGTTAAGACTAAAGAATCAGAGAGATTTCTGATCAGGCTAAATTTAAAGACGTATGATACCAAATTCTGATGCCGCTAGTCTATCGTTGGAGCGCTACATTTTATAGAATGTACGGCTGATTTTGACAGGAAAGCAAATTGGAACTATTCAGCTCACCCTGGTTGGACGATAAACTTATAATGCCCCAACAAATCCAGACGAGAAATTAAAGAAATCTTATTCCAATTTAGTTACTATTTAAAGAAAATATTGGAGTATTTTAATGAGCAGAAAAAGAACAAGTTACAGCGCTGAGTTTAAAAGCAGATTAGTCTTAGAGGTCTTGAAAAATGAAAAGACACTGCAAGAAATAGCGAGTACGAATAACATCACGCCTAAAAACCTGCAAAACTGGAAAAAGATCTTCTTAGACAATGCGGAAATAGCGATGGAACCCGCCAAAGCAGTGAAAGAATATAAAGAGGAATTATTAGCAGCTCAAGAACAAAATGAGATGCTGAGTAAGATCGTAGGCAAGATGACGGTTGAAAAGGAGTGGCTTGAAAAAAAGCTAAAAAGCTTGGGCTTATCTAATAAGAAACAACTGATAGAACCCAAGCTTGATACTCTTTCGCTGACTCAGCAGTGTACTTTACTCGGCCTAAATAGAAGTAGCCTTTATTACAAAAATAGAGAAAACCCCAAGAAAAAAGAAATCAAAGCGCATATCAATCAAGTTTTTGAAGAGATACCCATTTATGGTGCAGCTAAAGTACACCAGCAATTACTTGAAGATGGATTTAAGGTCAGTTTAAATACGGTAGCAAGTTATCGGCAACAAATGGGGCTGAAAGCTGTTCTGGCGGTTAAACAGGTCAATACGACTGCGCCGATAAAAGAACATAAAAAATATGACTATAAACTTCGAGGACTTGATATAACAGAGGCTAATCAAGTCTGGAGTACAGATATTACCTACATCAAAACAAAGGGCGGTATGGTTTATTTAGCCGCTATTATTGATTGGCACTCAAAGGCGGTGCTCTCCCACAGAATATCCAACACCATGGATTCCACATTAGTTGTCGATGTATTGGATGAGGCACTTGCACACTATGGCACCCCTGAAATATTTAATACAGACCAAGGCAGTCAATATACCAGCGAAATTCATACCCAACGGCTAAAAAATAAAGGGATCACTATCTCAATGGATGGAAAAGGCAGAGCGACTGATAATATTTGTATTGAACGATTCTGGCGCAGTGCAAAATGTGAACGTATTTATCTAAATGAATACGATTCAATCAACGCCTTACAAAAAGATGTTGATGATTATATTGAGTTTTATAATCACAGACGATTTCATGAAACATTAGATTATAAAAAACCAATGAAGGTGTATAAAGAAAGTATTTTAGATAAAAATACGATGGATGTAGCCGCTTAATGATTAGGAATAAGATTTAAGGGAATATCTGTCTTGACTCTTTGGGTTGCTATAACTGAAGAACCTTCATTCGTTTCTTAAAAGTGACATCCCGACTTCTAGTGTGTCTCGGCCAGAACCAAGCTAATCATTGACCCTAAGTATTCCCACTAAGTATTCCCAGCGAGCTTCGAGCAATCTCTGATTTATCCTGTCTCGAACAAAAATGTTGAGAACCTGGGTATTGACTATCACAACCTATTAGCGGACAGTATTATTTAGACCAAGCTGGAAACGATGACGGTCTGTTATATCCATGGCTTTTTGGGCGAAAATGCCAACTATTATTCACAAGATTGCTAAATGCCAGAATGAAACGAAGATGCATGACGGGGAAGCTAAAGGGATAATCAGCAGGCCAATTGAATCTTTGGTCAAACATAGAAATAATCATCAGCAAGTCCCTTTCTAGATATGAAAAAAACACTGTTCAGATTGCTGACATTTGCACTATTTTTATTCAATTCAACCCTTATTTTCTCCCAAGCTATGGACAATCCTTTCTTAACTACGACTGCCGATGGAAAATTGCGAATGACGGTGCAAGGGGCGTCGCATTTTGCCGGATTAGCTTTGTCATGCATACAGCAGGAGTATCCCAACAAATTCAGCCACGTCTTAACGGGAGACACTCAATCGTTGATACCGCATAAGTTACATCCAGCTTTTTATGGCTGTTACGATTGGCATTCTTCTGTGCACGGGCATTGGATGTTGGTGCGGTTGCTGAAAGATTTTCCAAGCTTACCTCAGGCGGCCAAGATTAGGAAAACCTTAGCTGAAAATTTATCTGCTGAGAACCTTCGGGCTGAAGCGGCTTATTCTAAAACTGCCAGTCGAAGTTGGGAGCGCATGTATGGTTGGGCATGGTTGTTGAAGTTGGCAGAGGAGCTGCACACTTGGGATGATCGACAAGGACAGCAATGGTCTGAATCTTTGCAGTCGCTGACCCAAGAGATACTAAGGCGTTATGTGGAATTTTTACCTATTCAAAATTATCCAGTTCGGACAGGTGTCCACCCAAATACCGCTTTTGCTTTAACTTTTGCTTGGGACTTTGCCAGTACGACTAAACATGCTGCATTAAAAAAATTGATTGCAGAACGATCCCGTAAGTATTTTTTAGCAGATAAGGATTGCCCTGCAAATTGGGAGCCCAGCGGCGAAGATTTTTTATCACCTTGTATGCAGGAAGCGAATTTGATGCGACGCGTGCTAAGCCAGCTTGAGTTTGAGCGGTGGTTTGCCGATTTTTTGCCGGATAAACGTTTAAAGCCATTGTTAATGCCGGTTAATGTGAGTGACCGTTCTGATCCTAAAATAGTGCATTTGGATGGTTTGAACTTAAGCCGGGCATGGTGTTTGTATGGTATTTCCCAGAACATCAGCAAGCACAAGCGACAACAGATGTATGATGCCGCGGAAAAGCATTTGTGGGTGACTGTTCCTAACGTAGCGGCGAACCACTATGAGGGCTCGCACTGGCTGGCTTCCTTTGCGGTCTATGCGCTATCGGAAAATAACTGATCGCTATTTCTCAACTATTCATCATTGGCTACAAATACGTGGCGCTCGATAATCCAACTTCAACAGGCGAAAATAGTTTTGTCCCAACGCAATATTTCGAAAAGCTTTATCACTGAGGTATTGATTGATTCGGCTATTGATATCTAGCTCTTCTTCATAATCGTTATAGGTTTTTGTATGTTTGGCAACAAAATCGGTTCCAGATAAAATTCGATCAGAATATTGATTGAAGAAAGCAACGTATTTGCTTCTTATTTTAGGGTTACTGAAGTAGTGGTCGTAAATGATGCGCCAAGCGATATCCAGCATCAGGTTTTTATTGTCGTCGAGAAAACGCTTCATTATTCGAATATGCTGGTCGGGATCAATCGTCGTTAATTCATTGGATAACCCCATATGCATCCACACGATTTTATTTTCGGGATACAGCCTTAATGCTTCCTCCATCAGATATTGATACTGCGTTGGGTGGTTGTCATTGCCAAGATCGGAGTGTATTGCTAAAGGAATTCCCCTTTTTCTAAGCAGCGTCATGAAATCGGACCATTCCTTGATGGTTTCAATAGGAGTCGGCTGATGTTGGTTTTTGAAGAATGCTTGTTTTACCAAGTTAACTTCTCCCGCCCAACGAAACAAACCCGGAAATTCTCGATCAAGCAGCCTGATTTGTTGCGTTATGTCTTTTGGGTTCGCTAAATCAAGAAAGGTCATGGCTAAGGTTAAATGTACGCCTTGCGGTTTCTCATGCAAATAATTAATCGCGTTGAGAAAATCATTTTTCATGGTGGGTAAGAGCGGTGTTCCTGGACAGCGCAGATAAGAGGTACATGCTGTATCGATAGGTAAACCTTGGCCAATACCATAAACATTTGCAAAGCGTACGCCTGATCTTTCCAAGTATTCAGTAATTTCAGCGAAAGGAATAGCAGCTCCGCTAAAGGGTCGAAAATGTATATGAGCATCGACGATTGAGGTATAAGGCTCTGTTTTCCTGTCAAAACAATCAGCTGCTTTGTTTTGAAACGACGCCAGCCGGCGGTAATTAGTGCAGCCGGTTATGACCAGGTTTGTAATGAGCATTAAAATTATGGAAAAAGATCGGCGTTGCATCACTCCCTCTTAGTTATTCTATATTTTTGTATAGTTTAAGCGATCTCAGCCTGCTTGCCTTGTTTTACTAGAATGGGGAGCGTGTCTTATTATTCTTTCCGGCCTGTTTTAGGGCGCAGTCGCCACTACACTCGATTTTTATGATAGTTGGGGGTGGCCAGAAATGGTATAAAGTTTATTCAGCTATTAACACCGTTGGCGAGATACCTTTTCTTCAGGTGGTGTAATAGAATCGCGTGGTGAAAAAAACTGATCGAAAGCAAGTTATTTCAGAAGTTTCTACCAGCGTGGTTTCAGTGTTTATATTTCAACGAAACCGCTAAGCGGCAGTTAAATTACCAAATAAGCGAAAGGTTGTTGGAAGCAAGTTAAAACCAAGCTGTTTGTTACTAACGTTCAGTTAAACTCTACTGTCAACTTATGTTTCTTGCCAAGCCAAAATTGAAGGCTTTAAAAGTGGAGCTTTCTAGGAAGTCTATGCTATGAACCAACCTCGTCTTGGTTCTTCGTCTTTGTGTTCATGTTTTCGGGCATCTGCCGTTGCAAAGTAAAACATTAAACCTGCTAGAAACAAAAAGCACCAAAACTTTAAGCGGAAGGCAAAAGCCAAATCTTCCATCATGTGTGGATGGGTAAGAAGGTATTGGTTGAGTGCGTCGAATATTTCCATGAAATCACCTACATACAACTACTATCGTCCAAATGACACGATAAATTCCTTTTTTTTCTCGGTTTAGTATCGCTCCTAACCATATTAATAACACGAGTTAAGTAGAAAATACAAGTTTTTTAGACTCTTTCTTGGCTGACTGCTTTATTTTATAGTTCTCCTCAATATCTTTTACCTGAATCCGTGACTTAAAGTGCATCCACCAATCCTTGGGAAGCCACATTAACATTTCAACGTTTTAATACCTTGTTATTATTTGAAATAGCTAATAATACGAGCACACTGAGGCTTTTTAAGCCTCAATAGCTCTCAATTGACACCAAATTCTGTACACCAGGCACTGCTATCCCTGAGAGACATGTTCTCGCATTTTTCTTAAGAATAGTGGGGTGTTATCCTGACGCTAAGCGATGGTAGGTTGACTCAAATGCTAAAAAACCCGGGCAGTGTTTGGAGAAACGAAGTTTTATTCGTCGCCCAGCATGGATGACCCGAGCCGCTAGGTACATCAGTTCCTGTATAACCGTTTTTATTCGCCTTCTTTTGGCCGGATGACGGACAGGACTGATGTTGCCTATGAGCCCGATTAAGCCGATCCAACGCAAGATATTGTAACTATAAGCGCTCAATGCCATGATCAAGTCGTTGGTGGCAAATTTGCCCGAAGGTAAGCGTTCGATATCGAGGTCGGTTTTAAATTCACTGTGGAATTGTTCGGAAGTGGCATGATCTTGGTAAAGAGCAATGATCTGTTCATCAGCGTAGGCGAGCGAATTTAATGAGGTCCACCAGCCTTCTATTTCTATCTCAGGGATTAACAGCATTTGACCCTCTGCATCCATAGTTCTTTCGATAACCCGCATGACGCGGCGGAAGCGATAGGTTTGCCCGTCTTGTTGTTGGGTTTCTTGGACACTGAACAAGGCGACCCGTTTGCCGACCCTCGGCGTTGTCCATTTGCCTTGTTGTTCAGCCAAGGCTAACCAAGCCTCCAGGTCTTGTTTTCTGGGGTTCCATTTCAGGATAGAGTCCACTTGGTTTTGGTGCAGCCAGACACGGGTATCCAAGGCATCATGTCCGCTATCCAAACGCACCAGCAGCGGAGCCTCAGTCAAGCACCGAGCATATTCAATGACGCGGTCCAGCTTCTTTTGAAAACCGTTTTGACAATGCTGCTTACCTTCTCGAAGTTCATTAAGCAGACACCAACCCTCATTACCCAGATAAGCCGCAATCGGCGCATAGCCATCATGGCCTTTATAGGTTCTGGAAACACCTTCCTTCTGGGTCTTCTCATTGTTCATCGGATACACATCAATATCCAATGCGACATGATGGGTGGCCAATGGCGTCACCGGTACCCCGGCATGAGTCAGAAATTCAATATTACATTGTTGCATGATGACCAATAGTGCTTCAGCCTCTTCATCCAGTCGTTGTCTTAATCTTGCGCTTGAGGGTACGCGCTTAATCGACAGCGCGTTCTTGAAGTAGTCATCATCTCGGTAGTTCTCGATTGCTTCGAAGTCGCTTTTGCCTAAACATAGCGTTCCAATGTATGATTTGATGATGTCGCTGTGCGAAATGCCATGGCGTAAAGGAATGCCGGCCTTGAGCGCTTTATGAATAGTGCTATATCGATTTAAACATAAGCCAACTAAGGCCAAACCAGAATGACTTGTATAAGTTTCTGTTGTGGATTGTTCGATGATAAGACGTTTCATTTTGCACTTGTTGGGTGAAGTTTTTAACGCCTCTATTTTAACACTTTATTGCTTATTAATCAGCTAGATAACTCATTATATTAACTCCTTAAATCATGGATTAAGGGTTTAATTTACTATTTGCACTTTAGCTGATGGTTTTTTGATGATGTTTTAGAGGAAGCAGGCTTGTAACGACTAGGGGCAATCTGAACAGTTGCCAGGAGTATGCTGAATTGCTCTGACTTTTGCGCTGGTGTTTGTAATGAACAAACTCAATAAATCAGAAAAGGGAAAATTTGGATGCCTAAAAGAAAAAAGGGAGAACAGTTTAAAAAAACTATTCTCCCGCTCTCCTAGGTAGGAGATAAGTAATGAACGCTATCTAAATATAGCAGTCGTATCGATTAAATAAAATGTGGCAAATTGTCACACTAGACAATTGCTTGCCTAATGCTCAAAAACTAAAGGCTGAATGCAACTAATAACAGTAAGTTGCGACAGATTATTGTGCCATTCAACAGTTTCAAGTTTTTCTTGTAACATCCGCCAAAGCTCAATACTCACGCAAAATCTGGCATGATAAGATAGTTCCTACTCTTGCTTTTTATATCAAATTACATAGGTAGTAGGCCATGTTAGAAGAATATCGTAAACACGTTAATGAACGTGCCGCAGAAGGAATTGTCCCCAAACCTTTAAGTGCGCAACAAGTGGCGGAATTAGTTGAATTGATCAAACAACCACCTGTTGGGGAAGAGAGTTTGCTGATCGAATTGTTAAGTTATCGGGTTCCGGCTGGTGTTGATGAAGCTGCCTATGTGAAAGCGGGTTTTTTGGCTGCTATTGCCAAAGGCGAAGTAGCTTCGCCGATTTTATCTTCTAAGCAAGCTACAAAACTTTTGGGAACCATGTTAGGCGGCTACAACATAGCGCCACTGATTGAGTTGTTGGATGATAAGGATCTTGCGCCGATTGCTACAGAAGGTCTGGCGCATACCTTGTTAGTGTTTGATGCCTTTCATGATGTCGAAGAAAAAGCCAAATCTGGCAATAGTTATGCCAAACAAATTATTCAATCATGGGCGGATGCAGAATGGTTTACGGCCAGACCAAAAGTACCTGAAAAAATGACGATTAGTGTATTCAAGGTGACAGGAGAAACCAATACCGATGATTTATCGCCTGCTCCAGACGCCTGGTCCAGACCCGATATTCCACTGCATGCAAAATCGATGTTGAAAATGCCCAGAGAGGGCATTACCGATGCTGAACAGCAAATAAAATCTTTGCAAGAAAAAGGTCATCCGGTCGCCTATGTGGGCGATGTGGTAGGGACTGGTTCATCTCGAAAATCTGCAACCAACTCCGTGCTTTGGTATATGGGGGATGATATTCCTTATGTCCCTAACAAACGGGCAGGTGGCATTTGTATTGGCAGCAAGATTGCGCCTATCTTTTTTAATACGATGGAAGACTCAGGCGCATTACCCATTGAATTTGATGTTACAAATCTGGCTATGGGTGATGTTATCGATATCTATCCTTATGTGGGTGTTGTTAAAAGTCACGGCAGCGATGAAGAAATCGCTCGTTTTACTCTGAAAACAGATGTCATTTTAGATGAAGTACGAGCGGGCGGCCGAATTCCACTCATAATTGGTCGTGGCCTGACTGATCGTGCCCGCAAATCGCTCAAGTTGGAAGCATCGACCGTATTTTGTCGACCTGCGGAGTCGCAAGAACAAGCTGAAAATGGCTTTACACTGGCCCAAAAAATGGTGGGTAAAGCCTGCGGAGTAGAAGGTGTCCAACCTGGAAATTATTGCGAACCTTACATGACGACGGTAGGCTCCCAGGATACCACGGGTCCAATGACTCGCGATGAGCTGAAAGATCTGGCGTGTTTAGGTTTTTCCGCTGATTTGGTTTTGCAATCGTTTTGTCATACCGCGGCATATCCGAAACCCGTGGATATAGAAACCCAACACACTTTGCCAGACTTCGTAATGAATCGAGGAGGGGTGTCGCTTAGGCCCGGTGATGGCATTATTCATTCCTGGCTCAATCGGATGCTATTGCCTGATACCGTTGGAACGGGCGGCGATTCTCACACCCGCTTTCCGCTGGGGATATCTTTTCCTGCGGGCTCTGGTTTAGTGGCTTTTGCCGCTGCCACGGGTGTCATGCCGCTGGATATGCCGGAATCGGTGTTGGTACGTTTTTCGGGTGAGATGCAGCCTGGCATAACCTTGCGAGACCTGGTCAATGCCATTCCGTATGCCGCCATTCAAAAAGGTTTGCTAACCGTAGAGAAAAAAGGTAAAAAAAATGTGTTTTCAGGTCGCATTATCGAAATTGAAGGCCTGCCTGATTTAAAAGTTGAGCAAGCGTTTGAATTATCCGATTCGACTGCCGAACGATCCGCCGGAGGGTGTAGCGTACGTTTGGATAAAGCACCGATTTTGGAATATCTAAACTCTAACATAGCGCTATTAAAATGGATGTTATCGCAAGGTTATGGTGATGCTAGAACGATTGAACGGCGTATCAAAGCTATGCAGGTCTGGATTGCTAACCCGGTTTTGATGGAACCCGATGCGGATGCAGACTATTTTGAAATAATTGACATTAATTTGAATGACATTAAGGAACCGCTGTTAGCATGCCCCAATGATCCAGATGACATTAAACCTTTATCAGCGGTGGCAGGGACTAAAATCGACGAAGTGTTTATTGGTTCTTGCATGACCAATATCGGTCATTTTCGAGCTGCATCGAAATTACTCGATAAATTCGATAGTAAACTGTCGACTCAACTATGGATTTCACCACCGACCAAGATGGATCAGCAGCAATTAACTGAAGAAGGTCACTACAGCGTGTTTGGTCGTTCCGGAGCTCGTACTGAAATGCCCGGTTGTTCGCTTTGTATGGGGAACCAGGCGAGAGTGGCGGATAACGCGACCGTCGTATCGACTTCGACTCGTAATTTTCCTAATCGGCTGGGCAATGGTGCGAACGTGTTCTTAGCATCCGCTGAATTAGCGGCAATTTGTTCTATCTTAAACAAAATTCCGACGATCGAAGAATACATGGCTTACATTGATCAAATCAATCAAACAGCCAGCGATACCTATCGTTATATGAATTTCGACCAGATCAGCGATTACCAGAGTGTAGACTCAGAGAAAGTCGTCTAATGATCAAAAGAGGGTATCGTTTTGGTTTTTTTAAAACCCAAACAGCTAAAACGAGGGTTGATTTATTCGTTAACACTATTATCAAGCGATCATCATTAGAATTTCCCCAACATTTTTTGGTATCACCATCAATCACACAAGTATGCTCCAATCCTAAGCACGGCGAAACTGTTCTAAATTACTTGACTACAGGATCTATTGCGTAGTTGAGGATTTTTAGAAATTTAAAAACAGAGCGACTGAATTATTTGAGTTTTATTAATCATTCTTCTGTAGTCAGTGCTGTGACTGGCTATATTAGCTTTTATAATTATCAAAGATTGCATTCTGCTATTGATTAAAAAACCCCTCATCAAAAAACCAAAGAAATAAAAAATGCGGCTTAAAATCTCTCTAAGAAAACTTGACCATTACACCAGGTTGATTCTGGAAAACTGACTACTCGCGTACAGGTCGTTTGTCTAATTTTCGTTGCAAGGTTCTACGATGCATGTTGAGGGCTCTGGCAGCTGCCGAAATATTGCCTTCATGTTCCATTAGTACCTTTTGCAAGTGTTCCCATTCCAGACGTTTTACGGAAAGTGGATTGATGTTGATGCTGACTGATGAATCCCCTTCATTTTTATTTAGTGCATTAACAATTTCGTCTGCATTAGCAGGCTTAGTTAAGTAGTGCATGGCGCCTAATTTAATGGCTTCTACAGCGGTAGCGATGCTAGCAAAGCCGGTTAGCATGATGATATGGGTGTTGTTATCTATTTCCATCATGATTTTTACTAGTTCCAACCCTGATTCGTGACCAATTCGAAGGTCGATAATGGCATACTCTGGTGTCGCGGATTTTGCCAGTTCAATGCCATTTTTAACATCATGAGCTACAAAGGTTTCAAAACCCCTTTTCTCCAGCGCTTGCTTTAAGACTGAGCAAAAAGTTTCATCATCATCGACCAGTAACAAATTTGGCTTGTCCGCTAACTTTTTATTCATTATTGTTACCTGTATCAATAAGTGGCAGAGTGATTTCTGTTATGACACCGCAGGTTGGATTATTTGCAGTTTTAATATTGCCTCCCAGCCGTTTGATGCTAGCATAGGTTAAAAATAAACCTACGCCAAGCCCTTGCTTTTGAGACACTACAGGTTCAGATTGAGCTTGTTCTAAAATCTTTGAGCTTACGCCTTTTCCGTAATCACGTATCTCCAGGACTAAAAATTGGGTGTCCCAGCGGATAGCCAAGTCAATGCCCTTATTTGGTGGAGATGCTTCAATTGCATTATTAAGTATGTTGATTAAGGAATGAGTCAGGGTTTTTTCTGCAATAACTTGACATTGATGACCCTTAGATTCGTCGTTGACTGACAAATTCAGGATGCCGCCTGGTTTTTGAGTTCGCCACTGATTAATCACTTCATCTAAGTAGGTAATAACTAACATAAGCTGCCCCGACTCAGCCCGCAACTCGCCAGATGAAGATGACATGATAGATAAGGATTTTTTACAACGTTGGATTTGCTCTAAAATTAACTGCGTTTTTTGATGTAAATCCGGAAAACGGCTCAGTGGATAATCATTTTGTATTTCATGAGTAACAATAGCCATGGTGCCCAAAGGGGTGCCTATCTCGTGAGCAGCGCCGGCGGCCAGGGTTCCTAACGCGACCAACCGTTCATCTCGAAGAGTATTTTCTCTTACTTCAGCCAGGTTTCGTTCTCTTTCTCGCAACGTTTTAGATAATTCAGTGACAAAATATGCAACCACGGCCGCGCCAAATACAAAACCAAACCACATGCCGAACATTTGTAAATCGAAGAAAAACAAATCATTAGGTACAACCACCGCTCCATTATTGAGTCGAATGTTTTTTAAGTTAGGTGTGATGTCCGGTAATGGAACATAGTAACCGATCAAAAAGGTATACAGGGATGATGTAAAGACCAGCATAGACCAGGTATAGGTTTGCGGCAGAATGATTGCGGTGATAATGAGTGGAAAAAGAAATAGCCATGAGAGAGGATTAGAGGCGCCGCCTGTAAAGTATAGAAGTAAGGCTATGCTTAAAGCATCGAGGACTAAATGAGAAAAAAGCTCAAACTCTGTGACCGGTGGGTCTGTTTTCAACCGCATTCCAGTAAACACATTGAACGATATGATAGAAATCAAGACTAGTCCGAGAGATTCTTTGGGAAGATCAATACTGAACCCATAGACAGATAAAATGATTACTAAAAGTACGGATAAGATAATCAGGTTTCTGAGAAGAAATAACCACCTCAGATTATCTTTGGCAGAAATATCTGATTCCGGTAAAAAATGAGAAATCATAATTAGCTTAGTATCGTGATGCGGTCAAATCTTTATTTTCTACATTACCAGATTATCCGCTTGCCTTGTTAAGACTTTCATTTCTGAGAGAAATAGCTTATGCGATGTTACTAAAAGTTAACGTCAATAGGCTGGTTTGACACATATATAAGCGCATAGACTCAGTCAGTTGTGGGCTAGCCATCTGGTAGTTCGTTCAGGGCACCTCTAATAATTGTCTTTTTGTACGGTTTTCGCGTTCGATGATATTTTGAGATCCTCATGTATTCCATATACACTGCGGTTCTCGCTTACCATCCGCCTTGAACTCAAATAAACATCCTTATTATTAGAGATACCCTTTACAGTAATTATTAGCAAATATCATTGATTATGGAAGCAGTTAGTGTGATGTTTAGAGTCCAAACAGTCCTTCATGTCATAATTCTCGCGTGGCGCTGAAAACTATTTCAGGCCAACGTTCTTGGGCAAGTTGAAGGTTGACTCTGCTGGTCGCCAAATACACTAAATGACCACTGCCATCTTCAGCCAAGAATTCATGTAATTTGCTGTTAAATTGTTCGAGCTTTTTAGTATTATCTGAACTAATCCAGCGTGCGGTTACAATGGGTACGTTGTCATAAATACATTCGACATTGTATTCGGATTTAAGCCGAAATGCCGTGACGTCAAATTGTAATATTCCGACGGCACCAAGGATTAAGTCATTATTTTTCAGTGGTTTAAAAAGTTGGGTGGCGCCTTCTTCCGTCAGCTGGATTAAACCTTTTTGTAAAGCCTTGGAGCGTAGCGGGTCTTTTAACACCACACGCCTGAACAACTCGGGTGCGAAATAAGGAATGCCGGTATATTTAAGCGTTTCACCCTGCGAAAAGGTATCGCCTACCTGAATATTACCGTGATTATGCAGACCGATGATGTCTCCAGGGAACGCTTCATCAACATGCTTTCTAGAGTCAGCTTTAAAAGTGATCGCGTTACTTACTTGGATGTTTTTGCTTTGACGAACATGAAATAGTTTCATACCTTTGCTAAAAGTGCCGGTGCAAACCCGCAAAAAAGCGATACGATCTCGGTGGGCTGGGTCCATATTAGCCTGGACCTTGAAGACAAAACCACTAAATTTATTTTCTTCTGGTTTGACGATACGTTGTTCTGTTGCCCGTGGTTGTGGCGGTGGCGCAAATTCGGCAAAAGCGTCTAGAAGCTCCAAAATGCCAAAATTATTAATAGCGGAGCCAAAGAAAACCGGTGTTTGGCGGCCGTCCAAATAGTCTTGCAGAATAAACTCATGGCTGGCGCCTTTAACGAGTGCTATTTCGTCTTTAAGTTCGTCTAATTGGTCGCCTATTCGGTCTCGAAGTTGGGGGTTATCCAAGCCGGAAAATATTTCTCCTGATTTTATTTTACCACCATGGTTGGCTTCGAAGAGGTGCACGGTATCCTCGTAAAGATGATAAACTCCCTTTAAACGTTTGCCCATTCCAATTGGCCAAGTCATCGGTGCGCAATTGATTTTCAGGATACTTTCTATTTCATCTAGTAATTCGATGGGTTCACGACCTTCGCGGTCCAGCTTGTTGATAAACGTTAAAATCGGTGTGGTTCTTAGACGGCAGACTTCCATCAGTTTGATTGTTCTGTCTTCGACACCTTTAGCGCAATCAATGACCATTAATGCTGAGTCAACGGCAGTTAACGTGCGATAGGTATCTTCCGAAAAGTCCTCGTGACCAGGCGTATCCAGGAGGTTAATGATGCTGTCTTGGTGTTCAAACTGCATTACTGATGTGGTAACGGAAATTCCCCTTTGCTTTTCCATTTCCATCCAGTCTGATGTTGCGTGACGATCAGCTTTTCTACCTTTAACTGAGCCAGCCAACTGAATGGCGCCGCCAAACAATAAAAGCTTCTCAGTTAGCGTGGTTTTACCGGCGTCTGGATGAGAAATGATGGCAAAGGTTCTTCTTCGTTGTAATTCCGATAAATTGACTGACATACTGGTATTTGGATATAAAACCGTGAATTATAGCGAAAAAGTGATGATTCAGTCTGCAATTGAGATAGAGAATTTTTTTGTATACTGGCATACTATATCGCGACAATTGTTTTCATTAAGTGAGTTTGGGTCTATAGATAAAGAGATATCAAGGATGATGGTTAAGTTATCTGGGAATATCTTTGATTTTTGTCCCGTCAACTGAAGGTCTATTATGAATTATAAATGTATTAATTTTGATAACACCATAAAATGCAAAGCCTTAATTTTGCTTTTTATTTCTTTTTTTCTTGGCGGATGCTCTAGTGCCTATATGGGTGCTTTAGAGAGCATTGGTATCCCCAAAAGAGATCTAATGGTCTATCGGGTTGAAAAAGCTCGGGATGTTCAGGAAGAAGTCAAAGAGCAATTTAAAACAGCATTAGAAAAATTTACCGCGTTGACAAATTTTCAAGGCGGATCGTTAGAGAGTAAATATGCTCAACTGAACGATGAATATCTAACGAGTGAAGAAAAAGCTCAGGAAGTAAGAAAACATATTGACGATATAAAAGATGTTTCCGATGCATTGTTTGAGGAATGGGAACAGGAGTTGGAGCAGTATAAAAGTGCTTCTTTAAAAAGTAAAAGTAAAAGAACGTTATCTGCGACTCGGGTTCAGTATAAAGAGCTCGTTCGCTCAATGGACAATGCCGAAGCTAAAATTGCACCGGTATTAGCGGTTTTTAATGACCAAGTGCTCTATCTTAAACATAATCTTAATGCCAAAGCCATTGCGTCTTTACAGGGAGAGCTTGATTCTGTGGAGAGCGATGTGAGTCAATTAATCGAAGCGATGGAAAAATCGATAAATGAAGCGAACTCATTTATTGAGAAAATTGAATCAGCCAAAAAGTCGTAGCTAGATAAAAGAAATGAGCGGTTGCCAGGAGTAGCTGATTGTTTTTTAACTCAAGAAAATAAAAGCAAAAAGCCTTTGTCGCAATCTATGTCTTGTTCGGCTGAGTTAATCCCAGCCGATGGGTTGATAGCCCTTCTCACGCAAGCATTGTTCAACAATTCTTTTGTAATTTGGATCCGGCTGGTTTGAGTTAATTAAATAGCTGAACAAGCCGATAACCAAACCACCTACAGCCCCCGATGCCGCGCCCGTAACCACATTGCCGCCTATTGCCCCAATCGCTGCTCCAGATGCCGCCCCTGCTGCGGAGCTTATGGCTGTTCGTTTAGCGGCATCACCAGCATTTGATGAGCTTACTCCCGCCTCATCTGCTAGCTGGATGCATTGCTCTACCGCTTCATCGGTTTTTTCTTTGTTTAGAACATCTTGATTCTCATCGGGGTACATGATCGGTTGAGATGAACACCCGGATTGCAGGGTAACTAAACAGATCAAACCAACTACTTGAGATAGTTTATTCATGGTCCTTTGGTGGGTTTAATAACGTTTAAGGATGATAACATAGTTGCTTTTTTCAGCAAGCAATCTGCTTTTAACCAACTTCGTGTAGTTCGGATGTCTTCACTCATTAACATGAAATTCACTGGGTTCGTCAAAATCTGATTTAAAGAAATCTACTTTTCTAAAATGATCAGAAGGATTTCCGCAATCAGGGCAACACCAGTCGCTTCCTTTGCTATCCCAATCAATTTTTGTTTTGTCTTCATCATAAAGATAACCGCAAGGAATACATAGATAGTGCATAGTAAGGGGTTTAGACTTGAAGATACCTGGGATGGGTTTGATTGTTGGTCAATTGTTTAACTTTTATTTGGTCTGTAATAGGTTATATTCTAAGTGCTTTAAGTAATCAACTTTGTAAAAAAGTGTTACTTTGATTAAAACAGCTCTAGTTTGGCAGTATGAAAATAATAAGCTTAAGAAAACGCTGTTAGGTTGCATCTTAGTTTCAAGATGTAATAGAATTTGGCATTGCTAATTTAGTATAGTTAACGTTCCATTTCTTTTATGCATTAAGAGTAATATAGACAGCTCAAGCATTCGAACACTTTTTGTGTAACATTTTGTCTTTCTTCTCATTCGCGCAAGAAAATGTCTAAAGATACTATTGTAGCCTTCAACTGTGTATGTTTCAGCTTTGGATTGAACGTGTTTTTCGCTAGGAATAAAATGTTCATAGGGCTGCCAATAATCGGTTGCTATTGTTCCATTTAATTGATCTTCAATTCCTTCCCAGAGTTTTTGTCCTGTCTGTACGCTTCGGTCGCCAACAATGAAATTGATGAATTTTTTCCCATATCTATCAACAGCAATCCATATCCATTTATAGCTTTTTTTTGACCCACATAGGTATGCATTTCATCCATCTCAGCATAAATCACTTGTTCAGGACTTTTCAATTCGGCAACTTGCTCACCAAAGGATCTAATCCAATTTAGTACCGTGACATTGCTTACGTTCAAAACCCGACCAATTGAACGAAACCCTAATCCTTCAAGATATAATTGAAGAGCCATCTTTCTTAAATAGAATGGTTTGGCTCCCGAGCCACTAGCAACAGTATATCGAAAATTACATTCTTTACATTTGTAACGCTGCTTTTGTTTTACGATACCATCTTTGATGTTTTTATTAGATTTGCATTTAGGGCATTCCATTAAATTTCTCGCTCTCTTTAGAAAGATATCAAAAATTTAATTCTAACATAAAACTATACTAAATTAGCAATGCCATAGAATTTTTTTATTGACCTGTTCCACATATATCTTAGAAAATCATCTCACTCGAAATTCGAACAGAAAAAATATATCGGAGTATCCAGTTTTTACTGAAAAGAATAAAGAGAGCATTTTTCTAAAAACTGATATCTTGGATCTTTTAAGGAGTTTAAGCATGGCATTTTCACCAAGATCATGGTTTTTTATTGGTTTTGTTAGTTGTTTATCGATACTATTGTTTGCGGTTTTTTACTTTCAGCTACTCAGTGAGTTAGAGCCTTGCCCGTTGTGTATTTCGCAGCGGGTTGTCATGATTATTGTTGGTGTCTGTTTTTTAATCGCAGCCTTACACAATCCTGGAGCCAAAGGCATAAAAATTTATGCGGGATTAGGTTTGTTATTGAGTTTGCTAGGTGCTGCTATCTCGACACGACATGTTTGGCTACAACATTTACCCCCCGATCAAGTACCCGAGTGTGGACCAGGTTTGGAGTATGTTTATAATAATTTTCCACTCTCTGAAACGATTAAATTATTATTCAACGGAACCGGCGATTGTGCTGAAGTGCTTTGGACTTTTTTGGGGTTAAGCATTCCTGCTTGGACTTTTTTCGCATTTCTCAGTTTTGCAGGGTTAAGTCTATATCAGTTTTGGAATACAGGAGGAACAACGCATGGTTAAGCAAGCAATATTTTTTGGGTTTTTAATCCTGGTCATGAATGGTCAGGCAGTTAAAGCGATGTCTCTCACAGACATTCTTAACGCAGATCATCGTTCGACCTTGCATAAAGCTCGCGATCAATACCGTCATCCAGAAGCTACACTTGATTTTTTTGCAGTGACCAACACTATGACAGTAGTCGAAATTTCACCGGGAAGTGAGGGTTGGTATACCGAGATATTGGCTCCTTTTTTACGTGATAAAGGTAAACTTTACGCGGCACATTTTTCTAGTCAATCGAAAGTTCCTTTTTTTAGAAACAGCCTTAAAAAATTCAAGCAAAAGATCAAGCCAGCGCCCAAGGTTTATGACAAGCTTGTGCTTACAGAATTGGATCCACCTCAGCTTTTAGATATCGCTCCAGAAGGAAGTGCTGATAGAGTATTAACGTTCAGAAATGTGCACAATTGGCAGCAGGCAGGACAAGCTGATGCAGTATTCAAAGCCATGTTCAAAGCCTTGAAGTCAGGGGGTATTTTGGGGGTTGTAGAACATCGCGGGCCTGCTGATTTGGTGGAAAAAGATACCCAGGCCAAATCAGGCTATATGACCGAGAGAGCTGTTATCGCCCTAGCTGAACGAGCAGGCTTTAAGTTGCAGGAAAAATCGGAAATCAATACTAACTTAAAAGACACTGCTGATCATCCACAAGGGGTCTGGACTTTACCACCGTCTTTAAAACTGAAAGAGGTTGATCAAGAAAAGTATCTAACCATCGGCGAAAGCGATCGCATGACTTTAAAATTCGTTAAGCCCTAAAGCGATGATGCAAGGGACTTTTGCGAGGGAAATGCGCTCGCAAAAAATCCATTTGATCGCTCAATATACGTCTACCCTGCAAAAAAATATATTCTGCATGTGTCGGCGTAAAGGGTACAGCTAAGAGCTGCATGTGAGCTTGTTCTGGTGTTCTTCCCGCTTTGAAGTTATTGCAACGCTTGCATGCGGTTACAACGTTGGTCCAGATATCTTTACCATTGCTACTGATTGGTGTGATATGGTCTCTGGATAAATTGCTGTGATTAAATCGGTCACCGCAATACATACAAATATAATTGTCCCTTTTGAATAAAGTATGATTATTGAGGGGAGGGATATAGTCTTTACTTATTTTGCTGCGATTATATTGATGGCTAATGGTGGCCAAAATAGAATTAATTTTGATTTTGCTTTGCAAACCGGAAATAGCGTTGATCCCACCATGGACATCATATAAGTGGCAGCCAAGAGAATAAGCGACATGACCAAGAAAATGAAGCTTGGCAGCTTCCTGAAAGTTAATCCATTCTAAGGGCATGCCTGAAATATCCGTTCTCAAAACGAGTTGGTTCAATGTGTGCATGGGGTTAACCTATAAAGGGTACCTTTGGATTTATTTAATCAATTTGCAAGCAACAATTATTTAAAGCAGTGAACAGTCTATAGAAAACTCAATAAAATGAAAACCTTTTGGCGCTTTTGTTCGGTTAAGATTGATAATTTATTTTAAACAATTGATTAATATTTATTAAATCAACAGCTCATAGTTTATCTTGCCAAAATTTAACAAAAACTCAACACTGTGAAATCTCCCGTTAGGTTTTAACACAAAATTATCTACAAATTTGTGAATTTTTCAAATAGGTTACTGAGCCACTTGTCAACTGTTTAATGAATCAAAAAGAGCGGTCATTATGGGTGGTAAAAGTGGCAGTGGCTATTCCTTTGTATACGGTATTTGATTATCGTATCCCTAAAACTGTCGTTATTGAGCGTTTACACCCTGGAGTACGTGTCAAAGTTCCTTTTGGTCAAAGAACACAAACAGGTTTTGTTATTTCTCTTGCGGATAATACCGAATACGAAAGCCAGTCGTTAAAACCAATTCATAAGGTTTTGGATGATTTTTCTTTATTGTCTCAGGTTGATATCGAATTATTGCACTGGGCTAGTGAGTACTATCATCATCCGTTGGGAGAGGTCTTTAGTACAGCCTTCCCTGTGTTATTGAGGCAAGGTCAACCATTGCCATCGAACATTGAAAAATTTTTGGTCCTAACTGATTCAGGGCAATCATTAGATACTCAATCACTTAAGCGGGCGCCCAAACAACTCGAGCTAGTCGAATTAATTCAGCTATATCGCAATGAATTTCCGTTAACTCAATTATCGCCCAATCCAAGCCATTGGCGATCAGCCATACAAGCGCTTAAAGAAAAGGGCTATGTTGTTATCGAAGAACAAGCTCGGCCACCCAAACCGTATCCTAAAGCCAGGGTTCAAGCTTCTACTATCCTGGTTAATCCTGCACAACAAGTGGCAGTTGATGCTATTTGTGAAAGCTTGCAAAACTTTGCTGTTTTTTTGTTAGAGGGTGTCACGGGTAGTGGGAAGACAGAAGTTTACTTGCAGGTGATAGAGAGAGCCTTGGCATTGGATCGTCAAGTTATGGTGTTATTGCCTGAGATTACCTTAACGCCTCAATTAGAAAAGCGTTTTGTTGAAAGATTTAAGTCTTCAATCTGTGTTTTTCATTCGCGGCTTTCTGAAACAGCTCGCCAGCAAGCTTGGTTGGCTATGCAACGTGGCCATTGTTCGATTTTGCTTGGTACTCGTTCCGCAGTTTTTACACCGATTCTGCGCCCAGGGTTAATAATTATCGATGAAGAACATGATACTTCTTTCAAACAGCAAGAGGGATTTCGTTTTTCCGCACGCGACGTGGCGATTGTTAAAGCTAAAATGTTGCAGATTCCCGTGATATTGGGTACAGCGACTCCCTCACTGGAAAGTTTAAGTAATGCTTATCAGCAACGCTATCGTCATCTTAGTTTGCCCGAAAGGGCTGGGTGTGCATCGCAGCCAAGTTTTAGGCTACTGGATATTAGAAGTCAAAAGTTAATAGAAGGTTTCTCGCAACCTTTGCTTCAGCAAATCAGAGATACCTTGAGTCAAGGTGATCAAGTATTAATCTTTCTCAATCGCAGAGGGTTTGCGCCCACTCTCATCTGCCATGCTTGTGCCTGGGTGGCTAAATGTGAACGGTGCGATGCGAACCTAGTAATCCATCGTAAGGCGCAGAGTTTACGCTGCCATCATTGCGGCTATTCTCAGATTTTGATGCATCGTTGTTCGGCTTGTGGCAGCGAGGCACTGCACTCATTGGGCTTGGGGACTGAGCGTGTCGAAACGGCATTATCCTCATTATTCGAGAACTTTCAGGCGATACGAATCGATCGTGATACAACGTTACGGAAAGGTTCGTTAGAGCGAGCCCTGGAAGCAATTAATACTGGTGCAGTGCAGTTGATTTTAGGCACTCAAATGCTGGCCAAAGGCCATCATTTTCCAAACGTAACTTTAGTAGTCCTGTTGGATGTTGACAGCGGATTATTTAGTACCGATTTTCATGCGACCGAAAGACTCGCTCAGTTGATTGTCCAGGTTGCTGGGCGAGCTGGTCGGGCGGAAAAGCCAGGACACGTTGTTTTACAAACGCGTCAACCTCAACATCCATTGTTGCAAATACTGCTTCATCAAGGGTACTCAGCATTCGCCCAAAAGGCTTTGGAAGAACGTAAAATTGCCGGTCTACCACCTTTTCATCACTTGGGGTTGTTTCGAGCCGTGGCTAATAGTAAACAATTGCCCATGCTTTTTTTACAACGGGTCAAGCAATATGCTGAAAATAGCGCCAAGGACGGTTTGAATATTCTAGGTCCGGTTCCTGCGCCAATGCCTAAACGTGCAGGCCGCTATCGTTTCCAACTATTGATAGAAAGTAACCAGCGCAAAAAAATGCACGATCTGATAGATCATTTGATTGTGACCATTGAAGGTTGGCCAGAAACTAAAAAAGTACGTTGGTCGCTTGATATTGACCCTGTCGATCTTTACTAAGGAACGTGCACGGAATAAGTTCGGCAACTAACTTGTTTTTTTGTCCGTCTTCGGTGTTGTGGCATCTGTTGCTATAGCACAGAAGATGGACAAAATGACAAATCAAAATTCGTTTGTTATGGAATCCTCGCTCCTAGCCGCTTGAAGAGAATTTGTTTCCAGTTTTGCAATATTAGCGTTATCCCTTTGCGTCAGAGGGTTTACTATTTTCTCGTCGGAAGACCCAAGTATTTGCATTCTGGTTTGTTGGTCAGGTCGAGCATATACTAATAATAGTGTTTCATCCTTTAAGCGATGTAAATTTGTTTTATGAGAGGTCAAACCTGATTTTTGATCCCTTTTATTGCGACCAGCTATCCAAACTTTTCTCATACTTTTTAGTGTTTTCAATAGGCCGTGATTAGTTTGTTTGAGATTCGAACTGACGTAGAAGTTTTGTTCATTGATAAAATAAGCTTTAGAGAATTTGATTGAGTGACCGGAAGGATCAACTAACCCTTTTTTTGGTAATACAATCAATGCGCCACTGGCACTATTAATCAGCCTTTCAGAAACTAATAAATTCTTAGGTAATACACGATATAAATAGACACCTGGTTGTGTTGTCATAAAAACCGCTTCTTTACGACTCCCGGGCGCCGTTTCGAGTTTCATGGCAGGTACCGAATGATCGCCTTGACCATTGATTTTCAGATAATGAGTATGTTGGCTTGTATTAGGGTTAATATGATCAATTATTACCCTTTGATGTTGGTAAACAACCTGGATTGGACCGGCTAACTGACCATTTATCTTTAAAGCGCTAATGCTAGATTCATTGGCAACAACTTTTTCTTCTGTCTTTAAGGTAATCTTGATTGTATCTCGATGGTTGGTCGACGTAACCAATTGTTTCGCGGCAAAAGGTTCAGACACCAGTGTTTTGGTGACTTTGTCTAGTTGAAAGATAGCCATTTTCTCTGTTTGTGATTGTTTTTTGTATACCATAAAAAGTATGATCAAAATAATCGCAAAAAGAGAGAAAACTGTTTTTGTAGCAAGCTGGTTTTTTTTCATTGTCAGTAACCACCTTTTATAATAGGCAGCTAAGAATTATTTAAGTCGGTTGTTAATGTATCGAAAATTCCGTCGGAATGATGTTAGGTTTATCACTTTAATAATGTTAAATATTTACTTTTTTTGGAATTAGGCCATTTTTTTAGCAACAATGTTCCCGTATGAATAATTGCCCTATCTTAATAGTAGGCATGGGTTTAGCAGGTAGTTTGTTAGCTCTTGAGCTGATGGATCGAGAACAGGCAGTCATTATTATTGATGCATCAGAATCGGTAACGGCGTCAAGAATGGCGACTGGGATCATCAATCCCGTAACGGGCTTGCGTTTAACAAAGACAGCGGGTGTTGATCAGTTATTACCTGTCGCGCTAATGAAATATCGAGCGTTGAGCCATCGCTATGGAATGGTTTTTTATCATCCCGAAACATTGGTGCGCCTTTTTCAATCCTCGGAGGAAGCGATGCGATGGCAATCAAGAGCAAAGGATTCAGCTTATGCGCAGTATCTTGAAGTTAATGAACAAAGTTCTTTGAAGGATATTTTTTTTAATTCTTTAGATCTGCGTTACGGTTATGGCTTGCATAAACATAGCGGTTACCTTGAAACTGCTAAACTTCTTGATTCTGTAAAAGCAGAATTGGTCGATCGAAATGTGTTACAAATCCAAAAATTTAATCCCGCTTCGATCAGATTTGAAAAAGATAACCCTTTTTGGCAGGGCCAATTAATCAAAAAAATTGTGTTTTGTGAAGGTTTTCAAGCGCAACAAAATCCATGGTTTAGTTGGTTGCCTTTCCAGCCGGTAAAAGGCGAGGTGGTGACTCTGGAAGTTCGAGATAAAACTCCTTCCTATATCCTGAATAAAAAAATAAGTGTAATACCGAAAAGCTCAGGTTCGATGAAAGTCGGTTCTACTTACGAATGGTCAAATAACACAAAACCAAGTGACAAAGCCAAGAAACAATTATTGCAACAATTTGACCAATTATTCCTGCAACCCCAGGCATATCTTGTGAATGATCATCAAGCAGGTATTAGACCGGCAACACGCGATAAACAGCCATTTCTGGGCAGTCATCCAAGGTATCCCGGATTAGCTATCATGAATGGTTTTGGATCTAAAGCTGTTTTGCAGGTTCCGTATTATGCCAAATGCCTTGCCGATTACTTGTTAGAGCAAAAGCCTCTTCCAATATCTATTGATATCAACCGCTATGGCAAATTATGTTCCTCTGGTTAAATTGGCTCAGCAATTTGTTTCCGAGGTATTGGAGGAGGGCGATACAGCGATTGATGCGACCGTAGGAAATGGTTACGACACCTTGTTTTTGGCTCAACAAGTTGGTTTGTCTGGTCGGGTATATGGTTTCGATGTTCAAGCTTCGGGAATCTTTCGTGCTAAAGAGAAATTAGCCGATGCAGGATTGCAAGATGCTGTGACTCTGTTTCAAATGAGTCATGAAAATTTAGCGGCTGTTTTGCAATCAAATAAGGTGTCTTCCGTAAAATCTGTCATGTTCAATCTTGGTTACCTTCCGTCCAGCGATAAATCCATTCAGACATTACCTGAAACAACCATCATTGCATGGCATTGCTAATTTAGTATAGTTTTATGTTAGAATTAAATTTTTGATATCTTTCTAAAGAGAGCGAGAAATTTAATGGAATGCCCTAAATGCAAATCTAATAAAAACATCAAAGATGGTATCGTAAAACAAAAGCAGCGTTACAAATGTAAAGAATGTAATTTTCGATATACTGTTGCTAGTGGCTCGGGAGCCAAACCATTCTATTTAAGAAAGATGGCTCTTCAATTATATCTTGAAGGATTAGGGTTTCGTTCAATTGGTCGGGTTTTGAACGTAAGCAATGTCACGGTACTAAATTGGATTAGATCCTTTGGTGAGCAAGTTGCCGAATTGAAAAGTCCTGAACAAGTGATTTATGCTGAGATGGATGAAATGCATACCTATGTGGGTCAAAAAAAAGCTATAAATGGATATGGATTGCTGTTGATAGATATGGGAAAAAATTCATCAATTTCATTGTTGGCGACCGAAGCGTACAGACAGGACAAAAACTCTGGGAAGGAATTGAAGATCAATTAAATGGAACAATAGCAACCGATTATTGGCAGCCCTATGAACATTTTATTCCTAGCGAAAAACACGTTCAATCCAAAGCTGAAACATACACAGTTGAAGGCTACAATAGTATCTTTAGACATTTTCTTGCGCGAATGAGAAGAAAGACAAAATGTTACACAAAAAGTGTTCGAATGTGTTAGGCGACAATTAACCTGTCCGGTCAGACGACAATTATCTTGACCGGTTGAGTGTATAAACTGATAAGTACTTTTTACTCTTAGGAGGAAGTGACTTGTCCGGTAAACACATCACTCAATTACAGGAAAATAGTTATATGAAAAATCGTCAGACAGGTTGTACGCAGGAGACATCCGCAGCAAAAGCCGGCATCAGTGTTCGATCAGGTTGCCGGATCGAAAAAGGTGAAAGAGCTGAACACAAAGAACGAAAGTGGCGAACGCGCAAAGATCCATTAGAAGCCGTATGGGACTCAGAACTGGTTCCGTTATTAGAAGATGAATCGTCCTTAACTGGCATTACCCTGTGGGAGCATCTGGATGAGCAGCATCCGGGAAAGTATCCAGAGAAATACCTTCGGACACTGCAAAGACGTGTTAAACACTGGCAGGCCACACAAGGCCCGGACAAAGAAGTCATGTTTCGTCAGTCGGTACCTGCGGGTCATCAGGGACTATCTGATTTTACGCACCCCAATACCGTCATTACGATAGACGGGAAGGCGTTCGCACATTTACTGTACCAGTTTCGCCTGGCTTTTAGTGGTTGGCGTCATGTCCATGTTATTCAGGGCGGAGAAAGCTACAGTGCACTGGCTGACGGCTTACAAAGTGCATTACACACCTTAGGCGGTTCACCAAAGGAACATCGTACAGACAGCCTCAGTGCGGCTTACGTCAATAACGTAGAAAAACAGCGACTGACGGAAGACTATCATGATTTATGTAAGCATTATGGCATGCGGCCCACCATCAATAATCTGGGCATTAGTCATGAAAATGGCGCCATTGAAGCACCGCATGGCTCATTAAAACGTCGCATTGATCAAGCCATAAAGTTACGCGGTTCGAATGATTTTTCTACACTCCGTGCTTATCGAGAGTTTCTTGAACACATTGTCGACAAACTGAACAGACGATGCAAAGGCAGGTTGGCCGAAGAGCACAAAACCCTGTTAGCCTTACCCAAACACCGATTTGTTGATTATGCTGAGCTGTCGGTAAAAGTCACCACCAGCAGTACCATTGCTGTAAAACGCGCATTGTATACCGTCCCTTCACGCCTTATCGGTGAAAGCGTCAGGGTGCATCTCTACCATGATCGTTTGGTCTGCTTTGTTGGCCAAACTCGGGTGATCAATCTGCCTCGGATTTATCCAACAACGCCCACCGGCCGAGCGCGACGAATAGATTACCGGCATATCATTCATTCTCTGGCAGCCAAACCACAAGCCTTCCGCTTCTCACAGTTTCGCGATAATATTTTGCCTAACACGCAATATCGGGCTTTATGGAAGCAGGCAGAGAAACAGTTTACACCGCAAGAAGCATGCAAGTGGATGGTTGCTGTTTTACGCTTTGCCTATGATTATGATTGCGAAAGTGCCCTGGCAACTGAGCTAATGCGACAGGCAGAACAAGGTGCCTTGCCCGATTTAACATCCCTGCAGGCAAGGTATTTACAACACAGTACACCGCCACCGATACCGCTACGCCAACACCAGGTTGCTGACTATGATCAACTACTGACCGGTCAGTGGATGAGACAGGAGGTGTGCTGTGAGTGATGGTTTGCCAATGATGTTAAAAGAACTTCGCTTGCTGGCTTTTTGGCAATATTATGAAGCTTATCAGGAACAGGCCACAAAACAGGCATGGGGCTATAGCCAATACCTGTCTAAACTGTGTGAAAATGAAATTGCACGGCGCTTTGAAACGCGAGTTTGCAACTGGACCAAAGAAGCCAAATTACCCCGGGGCAAAAGTTTTGCCACCTTAGGCTTTGATGAATTACCGGAAACCATTCAAAAGAAAGTGATTGGGCTGCGCGATAATACCCAGTGGGCGCTACAGGCAGATAATGTTTTATTGATTGGCCCTTCCGGTGTCGGTAAATCGCATATTGCTTCTGCTTTGGGGCTTCATCTTATCGAACAAGGCATCCGGGTAAAATGGTTGGCTGCCACCGCACTGGTGCAATTACTGCAGCAGGCCAAAAAAGAGCTGGATTTAATGGCTGTGATGAGTCGACTGGATAAATATCGTGTACTCATTATCGATGATATTGGTTATGTTAAAAAAACGGATTCAGAAACCCAGGTCCTGTTTGAGTTTATTGCTCATCGTTATGAAAGTGGCAGCTTGATCATCACATCAAACCAGCCATTCAGTCACTGGGATCAGATATTCCCGGATACATTAATGACCGTAGCCGCCATTGACCGCATTATCCATCATGCCACGATTCTTGAAATCGACGGCAACAGTTACAGGAGGAAACATCAGAAAAAATCATAAAAAACCTTAAACACTCAACCGGCCATCATAATTGTCGCCAAACCGGACAAAGTAATTGACGCGAGACACGAATGCTTGAGCTGTCTATATTACTCTTAATGCATAAAAGAAATGGAACGTTAACTATACTAAATTAGCAATGCCCATTGCATTACGTAGTAGTTTAGCCCTATTAAAGCCAAAAGGGCGGATTAGCATAATTGTTTATCCGGGACACCCTGGTGGTGAGCTTGAAGGTATCAGGGTAAAACAATGGGTTGGTGGATTAGGTGCAGAGAGGGTATTGTCGCAGCATATTGTAAATTTAACGACCCGTCGTCGGTCGCCGGAATTATTTTTACTAGAAAAAGTAAGTCATCAGTGATTATTTATTCCATATTTTTTTCTTTTTCGCCAAAAAGTGGCGCGACTGATGCCGAGTAGTTTAGCAGCTTCATCAATGTTACCGTGCGAGTCATGCAAGGCTTGCCGTAATAAAGTTTCTTCGTCTGGTCTGTTGGTTATTGTTGCTTGCATACTTGAAGGCGTTTGGGCTATTTGATCAACCCTAAACTCGGGCGGAAGATCTTCGACTTGCATAGACTCTTCTCGTCCTACCACAAATGCATACTCGACTACGTTCTGTAGTTCTCTAACGTTTCCAGGCCATGCATGATCCAACAATAAACGCATGGCAGCTGAGTCAATTTGGCTAATATGCCTTAGACCTCGGGCATTAAACAGATCGATAAAATGCCATAACAGGAGAGTAATGTCCTGTCTTCGTTCACGCAGGGCGGGCAGAAAAACAGGGACGACGCGTAACCGATACATAAGATCTTCTCTAAACCGACCTGTTTTAACCTCTTCCCTTAATGAGCGGTGAGTCGCAGCGATAATTCGGACATTAATATCAATAATCTGTTCGCCTCCGACTCTAACAAAGCTTTTTTCTTGTAACACTCGTAAGAGCTTTGCTTGTAATTCCATAGGCAATTCAGCGACCTCATCGAGAAAGAGGGTGCCCTGGTCTGCTCGTTCAAATAATCCTAAATGTTCTTTGACTGCGCCAGTGAATGCCCCTTTGACGTGACCGAATAGTTCGCTTTCCAATAAAGTCGGGGTTAAGGCAGCGCAATTGACAGCTAAAAAAGGTTTTTCATGACGGTGACTCTCATTATGCAATGCCTTCGCTGCCAGTTCTTTTCCTGTACCTGATTCACCTCTAATCAGAATGGTTGTATCGGTTTCAGCTGCATTTCTAATGATCTGGAATGCTTGTCGCATTTCCTGAGATCGTGTGATCAAACCATGAAAAGTTTCGTACTGCACATCTGGTAACCGTTGGCTTAGGGCATTTCCACGGTTTTTCTCTTGTTGATTGAAGATGATAATGCTGCCGGCATATTGCCCAGAAGTATCAAAAAATGCGCTACTTTGACGATAAAGGAGTAACGTTTGTTTGCCAGCAATACTCAGCCTTACTTTTTCACGGGTTAAGCCATTATCAGCTATAAAAAAACCTTCTGTCATGCTAAAAAAATGGTCAATCTTTTTACCTATTACTTCTTGCCCGTGGTGACCAATGATATTTTCCGCACCTCGGTTCCAAAGTAGAATTTTTGCAGTACTATCGATAATTATAATGGCTGACTCATCTGAAATTTCACACAGTATTTCTATGACTTTTTCTGTTTTTATTGTGTGCAGCCAGTTGCTGAGTAATGGAGATAGTGTTGTCATAGTCTAATAATAGGTTCTTATTCACTCATATTAGTGGTATAAAAATACAAAGTTTTTTTGAGTATTTAGTTCAATGATATATTGGAAACTGGAATAAATCTCGCTCTTTAAAGTGATGGGATTGGTATTTATAGGAAAAGTAATTTACAGAAATCTTGAAAATGGTCAGAATCGGAGTGATTACGAGAAAACGATCTTGGTATACTTAGGGCTAAAGAAACTTGCTTCAAGAGGTAAAAATGATATCCATGCTATTAGCGTTTCACATTTTGTCTGTTGTTATCTGGGTCGGAGGAATGTTTTTCGCCTATATGTGCTTAAGACCAGTTGCAGTGCAGTTGCTTGAAGCGCCACTGCGTTCTAAACTTTGGGACGGCGTATTACAGCGATTTTTTAGATGGGTTTGGAAAGCTGTTGTTGTTTTACCGGTCACTGGTTTTATTTTGGGCTACCAGATGTTCGGGGGCATGGGACAGTGGCCGATATACGTCCATATCATGTTGGCGTTAGGTATCATTATGCTAATGATATTTTTTCATGTCTATTTTGCGCCTTACAAAAGACTTAGGGAAGCGGTCTCTATAAATGATAGCCAGGTTGCTGCTGAAAATGTTGGCAAACTTAGGAAGTTAGTAGGTCTTAATTTGTTGATTGGTCTTATTTTGATTGTTGTCGCAGTTATTGGGAGGACGGTATCGGTTTAGTTGCTCGCGTTGCTACACAAAAGAAAGTTGTGAATGTTTGTTCTAGTTAATAGATGGGTTAGAAACAAATTCAACGGGTGGAGCCTTAAAATGATGTTTTCAAATATAACATTGAGCCCCATATTGATTAATCTTCTCCCAGAATTGTTGCCATCGACTGCCTGACTGTACAAGACTTCGCAGACTCAATATCACCCCTGCTCCTTGGTTTTTCCAGCGCATCCCCGAACAACATAAGCGTTGTTTGACCAAGGTTTTACAAGCCGCCTCAGTAACCCCTGAACCAATCGGTAACCGGGCAGCCGTATGCGCGGCATAATTCATTTGATGCTGATGATTATTAAAGTAAGTCAATGCTTGAACCAACTCTTCTTGAACGGATTGGGACAAGCCTTGTTTTCGCGTTAACCCCTCCATCTCCTGAATTAACGCGTTAACCGCTCCTGACTCATGCTTCAGTTGATGACACCGTTCTGATAGCCATGCGGCTCTTTTGGGTTTTGCTGTTTTCTGTGAAAATGCAGCATAAGCCACTTTGCCAAGATATTCCGTGACATGATAAAAATCGAGTAATTGACGGTCTGTATGGGGGGTTAAAAATGACCAGTTATCTTTGGCGCCATCAGCAATACCCAGATAAAGGGCGTCAGGATAGAGCGCTTTGATCCGCTGGATTTCTTTCTCATAACGTTGCTTAAAGGTTCCCTTGCCATATTCAGGCGGAGCACCCAAATACAGCGAGTGCAAACGCTGGCCTTCCGCATCATAAAAGGACAGTGCGCCGACCATCGCTTCACGCCAGCCGTCTTCTTGCATCAAAATATAGGCACCATCCAAACTAAACACAATGGTTGAAACGGGGGCATCGAATGCCGGCAACGTATACGTCCACTCTTCTTCTCTGGCCTGAGCAATGCCGCCGACCCAATCCGCCATATTCTGGATATAGGATTTGGTGATGCTTCGGTTGTGGTTGGCTTCAAAATCGTAGCAAACTGCTTGGGCATTCATCTGCGCATATTTGTGCGCGACTTGCTGGGCTAATCGCGGCGTTCCGCCTCGAATAATACGCGCGTTCACGTCCAGTGGACACCACACTTTGCCGCCTTTTGAGGTTTGGTAGGTATAGCGCTTGATTTCGACGACTCCGTAAGGCGTTTGATAGTGTTTCTCACTGGGGGTTTTAGCGGTCCATTTGATACCCCCGGTTTGCAGTGCGCGTCCATCGGTATCAAAATTTTCCAAGGCTTTTCCGGTGGCCAGCAGTCCAACTTCGTTGCAGGCATTTTGAATCGCATCTTCTGCTTCCAGCAGAGAGCCGTCTATAGTCACTTTAACTTCTATCGTCAGTTCGTTTCCGGTGCGAGCAATGAGTTGTGCCATTTTTGAAATAACCCGTATGATTTAGTTTCAACAAGTTATATCATATATCTATAAATAACATCAAGTATAGGCTGCACCCAATTCAACTCAATTTATTGCTGAGCCCGATAAGTCTATAACACGAGAATATAAACAAAAACAAAACGATTTAAATTTAAGAGAAATATCTTTAATTGTTTAGAGCAATGGGAATTTATTGAAAGAATGAAGTCATTCATTCAATGATAGCAACTCAGTTCGTCCCTGTTGTTCTGTCGTGATCTTGTCTTCACGGTCTAACCAGCCAATCGCCCTGTTCACTTCGTTGATTGTCAAACCCGTTTCTTTGGAAATTTTACTCATGCTAACCGATTTATTAGTATTAATAATTTTCCAGACCTTGCCGGCATTTTGACCCGTTGTCGATTTCATATCGTTTTTCTCCAATAATAATTAAGATGACTTGGCGGACTCATCTGGTAAAACAATGTTAAGTTCTAAAACCTCATGATTCTCATCCTGTTCCAGATTAATAGATATCGCATCACTATCTACTTTGACATATTTTTTAATTATTTCGAGTAGTTCTTTTTTCATCTGCGGCAAATAAGAAGGCTGATTTCTCTGATTTCGCTCATGAGAAACTAGAATTTGTAGCCTCTCTTTAGCAAGAGACGCCGTAGCTGGTTGCGCTCGTGTGGTTTTGAAGTAATCCAGCAAGCTCATTATTTGCCTCCAAATAGTCTTCGTAGCAGACCTTTTTTCTCTTCTTCAATAAAACGGTGCGGTACAACTTCGCCTAGATATCTGGCAACTACATCTGTATACGCTTGTCCTGCATTGCTGGATTCATCCAAGATTATTGGTGCGCCTGCATTTGACGCAGTGAGTACGGAGGGCGATTCCGGAATTACGCCAATTAGATGTAAAGATAAGATATCCTGAACATCTTGTACACTCAGCATCTCGCCAATTTTAACGCGTTCTGGCGAATAACGTGTCAGCAAAAGATATTCTTTGATGGGCTCCAGGTTATCAACGGCTCGTTTAGACTTACTGGCCAATATCCCTAAGATTCGGTCAGAGTCTCGAACAGATGAAACCTCAGGGTTTGTTACTACAAAAGCATCATCGGCATAATACATCGCCAAGTTGGCGCCTTTTTCTATGCCGGCGGGTGAATCGCAAACAATATATTCAAAGTCTTTGGATAGGTCTTCTAAAACTTCACCTACCCCTTCCAGGGATAAAGCATCTTTGTCTCGCGTTTGAGATGCCGGAAGAATAAAAAGATTTTCGCAACGTTTGTCTTTTATAAGACCTTGATTAAGAGACGCTTCTTTATTTATGACGTTGACTAGATCATAAACAACGCGTCGTTCGCAACCCATGATGAGATCGAGATTTCTTAGACCTACATCAAAATCGATTACTACGGTTTTATGCCCTCTTAAAGCTAAGCCCATTGCTATAGCAGCGCTGGTTGTAGTCTTGCCGACGCCTCCTTTACCTGAAGTAATGACGATGATTCTAGCCAAAGTAATGTCTCCTAATTCTTAATGTTTTTAGATGTCTTGAATGACGAGAGATTGGTCCTGAAGAAAAATTTGTACCGGTTTTCCTTGGTGGGATTCATCCAAGTTTTCCTTAACTCTATAATTGCCGGCAATTGAGATGATTTCTGCTTGTAAATCAGAGCAGAAAATACGGCTTTTATCATTACCTGATACGCCTGCCAAGGCACGGCCATGAAGGGTGCCATAAATATGAATGTTGCCATCGGCCATAATTTCAGCGCCGGGACTGACTTGAGACATGATAATTAAATCGCCCCCCTTGGCATAGACCTGTTGTCCAGAACGAATGGGCTGGTTCATTAGTAGGGTTTCTGCAGGTGCCAATCCTTCTGGTTGTGTGGATGGTCTTTTTTCAGCTTCATGCTTAGTGGTTTGCATCGGTGTGCTTTGGGGCTGCAGAGGTACAGCCTGGTCGCCCCTCAGGATCGCGAACCCCATTGTCTTCAGTTGCTCTGTATAGTCTTTCGAGCTTGTTTTCATGGCCAGCGGTTGTAAGCCTAAGGATCGCAAATCGGTGACTAATTTATTCAGATTTAGTTTTGTTTCTGTAGACGATAAGTTATTCAGATCTACAATTAATGGAGATCCATCAAAAAAACCTGGCGCTTGTTTGATTTTAACTTTTAAGCTACTTACAATCGAATCAATATTACTGCTATACAGAATCAGTAATGGAACGGTTACAGAACTGCTTTTCAATTCCATGACGGGATCATTCTTTGCTGTAACGCCGGGGTTTGAAGACATCCTCAATATTTTGTTATTTGATAATTTACAAACTCGTTGAATTCTATCATCCATTGCTATAAGAAAAAATTATTTTTCCATTTCTATCATGCTTTTCCTTAACTCGGTCAACGGGGGGATTTTAACTTCCAGGGTTCTGGCAACATTGCGATTAATAGCAATGTCAAAGTAAGCCGGATGACTTGAAGCAGGTCGATAGCCAGGGTCAGAAAAAATTAATGGTATAACTTCAGATATATGTTGGCTGATTTGTTCTGGGGTTGAATAGACTGCTGCAATAGCGCCAGCTTCCGCAAAGGATTTGGAAAAACCTATCACTGGTATTTTTTGATGATACGTTGTAAGAAGAATTTGCGGGATAGTGAAACGATTATAGATGATAGGATCGGGCAGTGGCAATAGCGCTTCTGTGTTTTTAAGCAATTCATTCAGCTGGTTATTGATGTCTTCGTTATTTTTGACCTTTCTTGTCTTTAGATTTAATGAGCAGTCTTTCGTAGTCTTTATTAATGTTTTTTCCTGTTTTGTAGAAAAGCTACCAACGAGTGTGCCAATGGTTTTAATTTTTGGAAACAATAACTGAATTAGATTGATTTGGCGCACTGCTGGTTGATCTACATGAATGGCTATTTGTCGAGGCGTGTGTTCACAAACGATTAATTGGCATAAACTAATGCTTTTTAGATCATTATATGAAATAACCGTATGCAGCAAAGGAGTAATGTTTTTAGGAACTAGATAAGCAGCCCTATACCCCAGAGTGATTACTAAGTCGGGCTTATTAACTACGATTAGCTTATAGACAGAGTTATCAGCGTTTAATAATTTGAAAAGGTGTCGAGGTAACTTACGCTGTAAAGAAGCAATAATTGATTGTTGAAGTTTAGAATTAGTTTGTGAAACGATAATAATGTTACTTGCTAGTGCATTACTTGAGGCATTCATCAATAACAAAAGAGCACCAAAAATAGCTAACATAAAACGAAAGCAGCAGGCATTTAAACTACACTGTCGCTTAGCAGCAAGCTTGTCGCAATGTTGTGTTGGATGTTGATCCATTTCCGATATTACAACAATTAGTTATTAGTACGGGTAACTAACAGTGAAAAAAATCCTGCTATCATTAAAGTGGTAATGTTGTCATAAATTTCATTATCATCTAAAGCCATTTGATGAATAAGATGGAGGTTTATCATTTTTTTTGTAGGAATACTTTTTTCGCAATCGATAATACTATGCCGATCAGATCGTTTATTTGAATGGGTAAAGCCAGCATGAAGTAATATTTCGAAGGTTGGTTGGTAATCCATTTGCAATTCATAACCTTTCTTAATGTAATTAGTCCGCTGTGTAATGATGGGATTCACACTAGAACCTGTCTGCCAAGTTGATTCTGGAAACACTGTCTAAATGGTCTAATATGCGGAGTAAGGTTTTTATTGAAAAATGAGCCATGATGCTATATTAAATGACCGTTCTTGATTCAACTTTCTATCAGAAATATACCTCACATTAATGGCAAGGTCTACGAAATCAATGAAATTTTCAACAATCACTTCGTTGTGATTACCTTTCGATACGCCTAAGAAATAGGTGTCCTCATAGTTCCTGTCTTCAGCATGAACTGCATGAGAAATAACGCCAAAGCTCCCCCCAACCAATGGGAATTAAAACATTTTTATTGTTTAAATCCTGAATCCGTGACTTAAAGTGCATCCACCAATCCTTGGGAAGCCACATTAACATTTCAACGTTTTAATACCTTGTTATTGTTTGACAAAGCTTATAGTACGAGCACACTGAGGCTATTTAAGCATCAATAGCTCTCAATTGACACCAAATCCTGTACACCAGGCACTGCTATCCCTGAGAGACATGTTCTCGCATTTTTCTTAAGAATAGTGGGGTGTTATCCTGACGCTAAGCGATGGTAGGTTGACTCAAATGCTAAAAAACCCGGGCAGTGTTTGGAGAAACGAAGTTTTATTCGTCGCCCAGCATGGATGACCCGAGCCGCTAGGTACATTAGTTCCTGTATAACCGTTTTTATTCGCCTTCTTTTGGCCGGATGACGGACAGGACTGATGTTGCCTATGAGCCCGATTAAGCCGATCCAACGCAAGATATTGTAACTATAAGCGCTCAATGCCATGATCAAGTCGTTGGTGGCAAATTTGCCCGAAGGTAAGCGTTCGATATCGAGGTCGGTTTTAAATTCACTGTGGAATTGTTCGGAAGTGGCATGATCTTGGTAAAGAGCAATGATCTGTTCATCAGCGTAGGCGAGCGAATTTAATGAGGTCCACCAGCCTTCTATTTCTATCTCAGGGATTAACAGCATTTGACCCTCTGCATCCATAGTTCTTTCGATAACCCGCATGACGCGGCGGAAGCGATAAGTTTGCCCGTCTTGTTGCTGGGTTTCTTGGACACTGAACAAGGCGACCCGTTTGCCGACCCTCGGCGTTGTCCATTTGCCTTGTTGTTCAGCCAAGGCTAACCAAGCCTCCAGGTCTTGTTTTCTGGGGTTCCATTTCAGGATAGAGTCCACTTGGTTTTGGTGCAGCCAGACACGGGTATCCAAGGCATCATGTCCGCTATCCAAACGCACCAGCAGCGGAGCCTCAGTCAAGCACCGAGCATATTCAATGACGCGGTCCAGCGTCCTTTGAAAACCGTTTTGACAATGCTGCTTACCCTCTCGAAGTTCATTAAGCAGACACCAACCCTCATTACCCAGATAAGCCGCAATCGGCGCATAGCCATCATGGCCTTTATAGGTTCTGGAAACACCTTCCTTCTGGGTCTTCTCATTGTTCATCGGATACACATCAATATCCAATGCGACATGATGGGTGGCCAATGGCGTCACCGGTACCCCGGCATGAGTCAGAAATTCAATATTACATTGTTGCATGATGACCAATAGCGCTTCAGCCTCTTCATCCAGTCGTTGTCTTAATCTTGCGCTTGAGGGTACGCGCTTAATCGACAGCGCGTTCTTGAAGTAGTCATCATCTCGGTAGTTCTCGATTGCTTCGAAGTCGCTTTTGCCTAAACATAGCGTTCCAATGTATGATTTGATAATGTCGCTGTGCGAAATGCCATGGCGTAAAGGAATGCCGGCCTTGAGCACTTTATGAATAGTGCCATATCGATTTAAACACAAGCCAACTAAGGCCAAACCAGAATGACTTGTATAGGTTTCTGTTGTGGATTGTTCGATGATGAGACGTTTCATTTTGCACTTGTTGGGTGAAGTTTTTAACGCCTCTATTTTAACACTTTATTGCTTATTAATCAGCTAGATAACTCATTATATTAACTCCTTAAATCACGGATTAAGGTAAATGATTTCATTCATTGATTACCAAGTTTTATTTTATGGAGAGAGAATCAATATGTATCATCAATACAAATGGTTTTGTTATTGGAAGGGCAAAACCGTGCACTTTCTTTAGTACCTGCCTACTCGGTTATTTTGGATATTCTTGAATTCAAGAATATTTTTTGTGTGATAAGCAGTCTTAAAGCAATCCTTCCAAAATGATACTTATGAATAATATTAACGGTGGTTAGCCCACTTTAAGGAAATTATTTCAGCCCGAATAATATGGGTTGTCTGCTTTTGGCAATTAAAGTTGTCATTGCTGGTGAGCGATATCCATAGCTAAAAGAACCACCCTTGATTCTCCAAATCATGCTGGCAACGAATTAGTTGCTTTTGGTAGCGTTTAGCTCGACTGGCCACTTTTTTTGCTATGTTTTCTAACCAAGGTTTTGATTTATAGCTTTTTCTTCGGTATCCACGATGCCCTTCATGGTATGCCAGGTAGAGCAGATAGGGTCTGTTTTTGGGGATGTCGTTCAGTCTATTGCTATTATTTCCATACCACCCTATAAAGTCTGCAGCATCTTCAAAATCGTCGCGGTCTGAAAACCAGCTCCCGGCTTCATTAACATAACGATTCCAGGTGCCATCAACGGCTTGAGCATAGCCGTAAGCAGTGCTAGGCCGGAACCAGGGAATGAATCCAAGTATCCATCGTATGGGTGGCTTAGCGTCGGCTATAAAATGCGATTCTTGGTACATGATGGCCATTTGAGTACCAATCGGAATTCTCCACTTCATGTAAGACTCATTGGTAGCCTCATACCAGTCGTCTTTTTCGTAAAAAATATCGCAGAGATTATTTAATTTGGAGGGAGGCGAGGTCGTACAGGCACAAATAGTCTGGAGAACTAGACAAAGTACGCAGATTTTGGTGTGTTTTGAAATCCAAATATTTTCATGGCAATCACCAGCCGTTATCACTGCAAGTCCAAGATGTTTTATCAATAATTTTTAAAGGTAAAAAAGTTGCCATTAGAAATCGTAATAATGGCGACTCCTTAGTTTGATATAGCGATAATGCTGCTCAATATAAGTGATGGTGCCTCGGGCCAGAATCGAACTGGCACGGGCGTTTCCACCCGCGGGATTTTAAGTCCCGTGCGTCTACCAATTTCGCCACCGAGGCAACTCAAAACGATTGTATTGTAGCTTAAGGGTCTTTCAAATAACAGAGTTTTAATTTAAGTTATGCTGAATATTCAATTTGGCCTCCTCTTTAATGAGGAAAGTAATTATTAATCAATACAATGAAGGTTATTCTTGTGATGAAAAATGTAGCATAGCTTGTGGGGTTGGAAGAAATAGTTGAGAGTTTGGCTTATTTAATCCCGATTCCTAATTGTAATTGCCTGAGTGCTGGGTTTTTTTGTTTCGTGCAGAGATTTTTCCTTTCAGCAAGCACCGTGCATAGAACGCTTGGCTAATGCCAACCACCGTATTGTTTGGTCGGATCCCCTCTAAAACCGGATGTTGTTTTATTGGAGCTTGGCACGTTGATTGACATTTCTGCCGCTGAAACCATATTCGCATAGGAATACCCCCCAAGCGCTTTAGCTTTTTTAGCAATGAATGTTGTCTGTTCGTTGATACCAATTGTTGTTGTCGTTGGGGAAATGGTTACTGAGACTAACTTTTCTTTACTCTTGCTGCCTGCGGCTGGGAAATAAGTGAGGATAACGGGCAGTTCAGTGCCAGTTGGTACTGTTACTGAATAATGATCATTGTTTTCTAATTGGGTGGTTGTAATAACTGAGCCTTTAGTGTCGGTTACTTTAATGGTGCCAGAACGGAGTGACCCTTTTGCATTGCTGACTTTTCCCTGAAGGGTCATTTCTTCAGTATATTTTTTTGTTTGTGGCTTGAAGTCAAAACTGTTTTTACTGTCCTTACCACTGTTGTCGCAACCACTCAACAATAAAATGATTAAAGATAAAAAAAATAATGAGGTTCTGGATTTGAAGTTTGAGTGTAAAGGTAATGTCTTAGTAGTCATATAGCCTCATTTCAGTCTACGACTGAATAAAATAGTTCCAATTTGTATTCATTCATACGCAATGAATTTGTAAGATCATTATACGCTGAATAAGATCATGTTCGGTTAAGAAACTAACGATCGTAATGGTACCGTTGGATATGGAAAATTCTTTCCGGGCATTTGGAGGGACTATTCTGCAAGTACCTGGAAGCCACTGCTTTCAGGCCTTTGCTAGTATATTCTGTGGGGAAACAATCTGGCCAAGCGTCGGAGAAGACATTGGCGATCAGCAGTACTCATGGCAAAGAATCGCAAGTTAAGAAGGCTTAGGAAAAAATTGTTCTGTTCTTTAACTACCTAGTAGTGTTTCAATCTTATATTACCTAATAATAAATCTATTCCCATGCCAATTAACCTGCAGTAATCGGATAAAGCTGTTTTAGTTTTATCCGTGCATCCTCTGTTGTAAAACGCCAGTTAACAGTTCCCCCAGCCTGATTGCGAGACACCGTCCAAGCATTAACCTCTGAACGCACTGTGTCTATATCCGGCAAACGACGACTCAAACACTGGCGTGAAAGCACACTAAATTCACACTCCGCCATATTCAACCAGCTTCCATGCTTTGGCGTATAAACAAATTCCAATTTTTCTAATAGGGAGCACGCAATCTGAGGCTCAAATCATTTATACAAGGACACTCCCGCGCGAAGTATACCTCTACAACGTTATTTGACCGTCACTGCATGATTTCACGCACCGGCTATTCTGGTGAACGGGGTTACGAGATCTTTGCTGAAGCTGAAGATATTGTGTCGCTGTGGGATGCCATCTTAGAAGATGGTAAGCCTGAGGGAATTCTCCCTTGTTCGATTAATTGTATCGAAATACTTCGAGTCGAGTCAGCCTTACTAGATTATCCATTGGAAAAGAATGAAAGTGATACGCCTTGGAATGTAGGGCTGGGATATGCAGTTTCTAAGAAAAAAAGGCAGACTATAGGGGCGCAGGTTGTATGGATGCAATGGGCAAAGAAACAAAAACAATATGGGGAATTATTGTGGACAACGACCAAGCCGTCGAGGAAGGTACTGAAATATTTGATGGCTATAACAAAGTTGGGTTGGTGGCTTTCTCTTGTTTTTCAATAATAATGAATGAATAAATTTTCTTAATCCGTACCAAAAATGAATATGCCAAACCAGGAGTAAAACTTATAGTAAAAGGCCCAAATTTTTCTTATTCAGCTTCTACCGGAATCATGCCGCTATTTGATTCTGACAAGGAAAGAAGGTATTAACGGTTAATGTAAGCGAAAAACTTAGTATGTGTTTGCCTGTTTCCTAAGTCATAGCAAACTAAGTTATGAAGAGCTTTTAAGCGGAGTTTCTAGAATTTGATATCACACCATGTCGATAATTCTTTTTACATGCCTAAGTTAATGTTCACTAATGCATTATGTCCCTATTATTTTTCCTACTTCCAAATAAATGCTGAAGAACCAGCATGGCAAAATCCTTAAATGTGAACTATGAGCTAAAATTTTTCAATATGTGGAATCAACAGGTTACAGAATGGCTGTGATAGCTGGTCAATACCATGTCACACTGAACCGTTGATTTTTAATGCCGCAATTTTGTTATTAATTCATATATAGGCTTCTTAAGATTAGCCTTTAAATTAGAGCTGTTTTGAGCAAATGTAGCAACTGTGAGTTCAATATTATTACTTTCAATCTGATCTTATTTAGCATTATATATAATAAATATCAATTGGATAATAGATGTTTGTTAGATTTTTAATAAGCTTTGTGCCATAAGTCGTTAGTATTTATGGGTGGAGCCTTAAAATGATGTTTTCAAATATAACATTGAGCTCCATATTGATTAATCTTCTCCCAGAATTGTTGCCATCGACTGCCTGACTGTACAAGACTTCGCAGACTCAATATCACCCCTGCTCCTTGGTTTTTCCAGCGCATCCCCGAACAACATAAGCGTTGTTTGACCAAGGTTTTACAAGCCGCCTCAGTAACCCCTGAACCAATCGGTAACCGGGCAGCCGTATGCGCGGCATAATTCATTTGATGCTGATGATTATTAAAGTAAGTCAATGCTTGAACCAACTCTTCTTGAACGGATTGGGACAAGCCTTGTTTTCGCGTTAACCCCTCCATCTCCTGAATTAACGCGTTAACCGCTCCTGACTCATGCTTCAGTTGATGACACCGTTCTGATAGCCATGCGGCTCTTTTGGGTTTTGCTGTTTTCTGTGAAAATGCAGCATAAGCCACTTTGCCAAGATATTCCGTGACATGATAAAAATCGAGTAATTGACGGTCTGTATGGGGGGTTAAAAATGACCAGTTATCTTTGGCGCCATCAGCAATACCCAGATAAAGGGCGTCAGGATAGAGCGCTTTGATCCGCTGGATTTCTTTCTCATAACGTTGCTTAAAGGTTCCCTTGCCATATTCAGGCGGAGCACCCAAATACAGCGAGTGCAAACGCTGGCCTTCCGCATCATAAAAGGACAGTGCGCCGACCATCGCTTCACGCCAGCCGTCTTCTTGCATCAAAATATAGGCACCATCCAAACTAAACACAATGGTTGAAACGGGGGCATCGAATGCCGGCAACGTATACGTCCACTCTTCTTCTCTGGCCTGAGCAATGCCGCCGACCCAATCCGCCATATTCTGGATATAGGATTTGGTGATGCTTCGGTTGTGGTTGGCTTCAAAATCGTAGCAAACTGCTTGGGCATTCATCTGCGCATATTTGTGCGCGACTTGCTGGGCTAATCGCGGCGTTCCGCCTCGAATAATACGCGCGTTCACGTCCAGTGGACACCACACTTTGCCGCCTTTTGAGGTTTGGTAGGTATAGCGCTTGATTTCGACGACTCCGTAAGGCGTTTGATAGTGTTTCTCACTGGGGGTTTTAGCGGTCCATTTGATACCCCCGGTTTGCAGTGCGCGTCCATCGGTATCAAAATTTTCCAAGGCTTTTCCGGTGGCCAGCAGTCCAACTTCGTTGCAGGCATTTTGAATCGCATCTTCTGCTTCCAGCAGAGAGCCGTCTATAGTCACTTTAACTTCTATCGTCAGTTCGTTTCCGGTGCGAGCAATGAGTTGTGCCATTTTTGAAATAACCCGTATGATTTAGTTTCAACAAGTTATATCATATATCTATAAATAACATCAAGTATAGGCTGCACCCGTATTTATAGTAAGTAAATTATTGATTTGTGTTGCACATTCTCGTAGTATGGCACTCTTAAATGTATCATTAAGGAAGTCGATGCGATGAGTAAATACTGTTTTATTTTTTTAACAACGTTGCTATGGGTTTACTCAGGAATTGTAAAAGCAGTGGATCAAACTGTTTCTGTTAGTTATCAGGAAATTAGTTGTAAGGGTAACGTTGATTCAAACGAGTTTGCCCAGCTCGAATATATGGCATTGGATTTGTTAGTTTGCTCCATTCAAGATATGACAAATGTGAAGCTTGACAGGCAGAATATAACAGGCGGGGCAAAAGCAGTTTATAAAGGTCTCGTCGAAGCCGGTGTAGATTCTAAAGACGCTGACAAATTGGTTGCTATGGCAATTGATACTATTTTCCCGCCAGCGATAATTGAACCGGCTATAGGATCCTACGAACCAGACATTGCTTTGGCTCAAATCCCGATGATAAACGAAAGCCAAAGGTCAGTAGCTATTGGATCAGATGAGGGTCGACCCATTTTTATGCCGCAAAATGATCCTTTTGCAAGCCCCCAATGAGATGTAAAACTATTTATTTTTATCAAAAAAACTTAACCATGCTAAGACCTTACAATAAAACCATAAATGTTAGTTCTTTATTAACTGCTATTGTGATGTTTTCGGTGATTCATGGAGTATCTGCCGAAGAAGGAGTAATGCAACGACCCTACATAGATCCTACATCCTATTTGAGGCAGGAAGATTTAGTTTCCCAAAGGAAACGGTTTGAATTAGAACCGTTAGGAATAAATGCCGGAGGATTTAAGGTTTTTCCGAAATTTGATTTCAATTCTGAATATAGCACTAATATCTTTAGGGAGGACAAGGCTTCAGAAGGGGACGGTCCAGAAGATGATTATATTGCTCATCTCCAACCAGGAGTGTGGGTTACATCTGACTGGAATAGGCATGCCGTTAACCTGTATGTTGATTCAGATATTGGGGTTTATGCAGATGAGACTGATCAACATTATGAGGATTTAAATCTAACATTGAGCGGTCGATTAGATGTATTTACAGACAGTTCGATAAATGCAGGCTTTCATTTTGATAAAGAACATGAGGACCGGGGCTCTCCAGAGCAAACATTTGGCAAAATTCCCACTTTTTACAACCGGTTTGCTGGGGATTTATTTTTCAATAATAAGTTCAATCGTTTATCGATTGATATAGGGGCAGGAGTTTCTTATTACCGATATGAAGATACGCCAGCCTTTCCCGATATTAACGCCAACTTACAATTTCCTCCTGGCAGTGGAGTTATTCCAGGGATTACAAATGGAATAGTAACCAATCAAGATAGAAATCGTTGGATGTTTCAACCTTCCTTGCGCTTTGGCTATGAAATAAAACCTGAATATGAATTATTTACCAAGCTTGAATATATTGGTGTGGAGTATGATGAAAAATTTGATGATACTCGGTCTGATGGGAATCCTGACAGAGGATTACAAAGAAGTTCTGATGGGTATGAGGGTCTCGTGGGTTTGTCATTCGATTTAACAGAGCTTGTGTACGGTGAAATTGCAGCCGGTTACATGTTTCGTGACTACGATGATCCGTTACTAGAAGATTTTGATGGAGTGAAAGGCTACCTGAATCTGACTTGGGCTCCCACCCGCTTAACTAGTATTCATGGAACATTTACCCGAAGTATTGCTGAAACAACTCAAATAGGTGTTTCGGGAATAGTGTCTAATGATATCAATCTAACGATCGATCATGAATTGCGAAGGAATGTATTGCTTAGGTTGGCTGGAGGATATAAATTCAATGACTTTATTAGTGCCGGAAGCAACCAGACTGTAAATCGACAGGAAGACGTTTATTATGCGAATTTTCGAGCAAAATACAGTTTTAGCCGTTATTTATCTGCTGACCTTTCTTACACCTATCAAGAAAGGGATGTAAACCTATTATTAAACGACTTTGATGTTCATCAGATAATGTTGAATTTTGAAGGACACCTTTAATTGTAAACATTGAAATAATTTTTTTCGCTATTATTTGTGAAAAAGATAGTTGGGCTATCAGTTGTTTGTCTCAATATGAAAGTCATTTAGCCTGAGTTGAATTAATCATATTAATCCGTTATTTTCTGATTAGTAGAGCAAACTTTTTATCTAGTAGTTTTTGCCATTTGGTCTTTTGTTATGTATGACTATGCTTTTTCTGGTTTCCAACACAATATTTCATTCTTTGAAAAACAAAAAGGGAGAATAGTTATTTAGGGAAAAGTTGATACCTCAAAATATTTATTTATCTTCTATGCTTTAAGTAATAGCCAATGAATCTAAAAGCATGATTAAATCAGAATTTATTCAAAACTAGCGTTGTATTTATTTTAGAAAATTATACGTTAGGTTTTATTTTGAATAATCAGATTAATGCTAATTTGGTTCGAAAATTGATCCATGTGGTGATGTAGAAAAATACTAATGGAAAAACATGAAAGGATATTTTCAATCATTCAATGAATACATTAGTTGATTATCTTTTCATGATTAATGGGTTATTCATGTTCCGTTAATTCTCTTTCAACTATATTTCTTTTATTTTGCTATGAAATTCATCAATATATTCAACCTTATATTACTATTTTTGTTACTTAGTGCCTGTAGCACTCAAACTAAGAACATAGGCTCTGGGCAAATTACGCCTAAAAGCATTGAAATCCTTGAAAAAGATCTAGATGATTATCAACTTGACACTGGCGATATTGTAAAAATAACAGTATTCAATCAAGAGAATTTGTCGGGTAAATATACCCTTAACGGGGCTGGACGAATATCTTTACCTTTAATTGGTGTGATCAATGCTAAGAAAATTACAATAGCAGAATTAAAAGATAAGATCGTAAATAAATTAAAGCCAGATTTTTTACTAGACCCTCTGGTCAGTATTCAAATTTTGAATTATCGGCCTTATTACATTATTGGTGAAGTGAAATTTCCTCAATCCTATCCATATGTGAGCGGAATGTCATACTTGAATGCAATTGCCATTGCTGGTGGGTACTCATATAGAGCGAAAAAGGATTACGTTTATGTGATTCGCATGAAGGATAAAAAAAGAAGAGAGGTAAAGCTTTCAATCGACGAACTTGTGAAACCAGGCGATATGATTAGGGTGGATGAACGGTATTTTTAGTATATCCTTATATATTGGACGCTGAAATTAAGAGGGAGAATGAGAATTGAATCGAGAATTTATTTTTCAAGTAGATGTTTCTTTCTTTTCAGCAAATAATATCTTAAATAAACGGTTGTATTTATAAAACTTTATCTTAATTTCTCAACATTATAAGGACTAATAGTGCAGGAACAAAAATCCACCCTTGACCAACTCCCTCAAGTCAGAGGTGAAGTTGAAGATATTTCAATCAATGAAATTCTTAATACCTTATGGCTTAGAAAGCGATTGTTTATTTCTGCAACATTGTTAGTTGTTTTTTTAAGTGCATTGATAATCTTTCAATTAACACCTAAATATCAAGCTTCATCCAAAGTGCTCATTGGAAATACTTCACCAAAGAAAATAGCTGATTTAGAATCGGTGCTGGCAGGTAATTTTATAGGTGTAGATACTGTTATTGTAAGTCAAATTGAGATTTTGAAATCAAGGGCTTTAGCAAGGAAAGTCATTATTTCTCTAAATCTAGATACTAATGAAGAGTTTAATTCTTCACTAAAAAGTCCAGGTATCTTGTCTGTTTTTAACTTTATGGATATGATCCCGGAACAGTGGGCAAGTATACTGGGTGTTAATAAAAAAGAAGTTGAAAAAACTGAAGAAGAGATAAAACAAGAACAAATAGCGATCACTATAAATGGTTTTCTATCCAGGCTTGATGTTGAACAGATACAACATTCTCAGGTAGTAAATATTAGTTTTGAATCAGAAGATCCAAAAATGGCTGCAAAAATAGTTAATGAACTATCTGAAAAATATATTGTGGGTCAGCTGGAAGCAAAGTTCGAAGCCACCAGAAAAGCTACTAACTGGTTGAATAATCAGCTGACAGAATTGAAATTATTAGTAGAGGATTCTGAGAAAGCCGTTGAAAACTATCGTTTAGATAAGGGCTTGGTCGAGGGTGGTGCTAAAATCGGGCTTTCTGAGCAACAGCTTTCGGAAATCAATAGCCAATTGATTATTGCAAGAACTGAGAGAGCCGAGGTAGAAGCCAGATATCGCCAAGTTCAACGAATCATTAAAACCGGCGGGGACATTGGCAGCGTTTCCAATGCTTTGAGTTCTACTTTAATTCAGAGTTTGCACGAAGAGCAAGCCTCATTGCAACGGAAATACACTGAGATGTCAGTTGAGCTAGGAAATAAGCACCCAAGAATGCGTAAAATGCGTGCAGAATTAAGCGATTTAAAAAATACAATAAAAACCGAGCTGAAAAAAATAGCGGCTGGTCTTAAGAATGATGCAGAAGTAGCTTCTACTAGAGAAAACTCGATAAGAAGAAGTTTGAAAGAACTTGAGGAGAGGACTGGAGGGAATAGACAAGATGAAGTTGCATTGCATTCTCTTGAGCGTGAGGCGGCCGCTAACAAAAATCTTTTTGAAACCTTTTTAGCCCGATTTAAAAAAAGTACTACTACCCAAGGTATGGAGGAACCAGATGCTCGAATAATTTCACCTGCCGAGATACCTTTACAACCTTCTTTTCCTAACAAAAAATTGCTCATATTTGTGAGTAGTATCGGGGGAACTATATTTTCATTTATTCTTATTTTTATTCTTGAGTTGTTAAACCCTGGGATACGAACTCCAGAACAAGTCGAAGAAAAATTAAAAATACCTACTTTGGGAGTTATTCCGGTAATAAAGGAAAAATCGGAACCGCATGATTATATTTTAGAAAATCCTTATTCAAGTTTAGGAGAAGCGGTTAATTCTTTAAGGGTGTCATTGATGTTGCTAAGTCCTGATTCCAGGGTGAAAACAGTTCTAATTACCTCAGCCCTTCCGTCCGAGGGGAAAAGTACTCTATCTTTATTATTAGCAAGAATGTCAGCATCTTCCGGTCAAAATGTAGTTTTAATTAACACTGACTTTAGAAGGCCTTCAATAGAAAAAACTGTTGGTATTGATAAAAATCATCTCGGCTTAACCGATGTATTGATGAATAGAAACCTCGCGATCAATAACAACCTTTTTAAACAAGCCGTTGATGAAGCCTTATACCATGATGAAAAATCCGGTTTAAAAATATTATCTAAAGGGCAAGCAAAATACGTTAATCCTGCTGATTTATTCGCTTCTCATCGTATGGGGTTGGTAATAGAACATTTAAAAAATGATTATGATTTAATCATTCTTGATTCTGCACCAGTATTATCCGTGACAGATTCTAGACTTCTTTCGAGTATTGTGGATAAAACATTATTCGTTATCCACTGGGATAAAACCCCCAGCCGTGTTGTTAAAGCGGCATTAAATCAGCTCACTCAATACAAGGCTGATACCTTGGCAGGAGTCGTTTTACAAAAAGTAGATTTGAAACAATATGGTCGATTTGGGAGTGGAGAATCTGGTCATTATTATCATCATGGCCATTATGATGATTATTATGTTAGCTAGATGACCTTGCTAACAATCAATGACCTAAAATTTAGGAGGACTAATTTCAACCTATTGATGATGGTCGTATTTTCATGCGCCATAATACATTTAGTTCTACCTAGGTTTATAGCCAATGTATACGCAGCTTATCCACTTGCTATGAAGAAAAATATAGAAATGAAGGAAGAAATAATTTCTTCTAATTCTCTGGATACATTAATGATTAATGCAAAAAAAAGTGTTGAATGGAGTAATAATTCTGAATATTGGCAGCTATTAGCAAGTTTATACTTATATAAAGCACAGCTTTTAATTGAATTTGATAATAATAAGTTGCTTCTGTTGAAACAAAGTCATGAAATATTGGCAAAAAGTTTGTTTTTTTCTCCGCTAAACCCTTATGGTTGGTTCAATCTTGCAAGAGTTGATACGGTTTTACAAAAGAATAATGTTCAAGTGCTTAGTTTATTACATATGTCTATAAAAACTGGAGGGTATGAGCCAGGGCTACTTATAACTCGATTTATGATGTTACTGGAAAATAAGGATAGTTACCCTAGGAAGTTGGAGTCTAGTTTATTGTCACAATTCTCATTAATAATGAAGAATAAGGGTGAAGAGCTTGCTAAAGTTGTATCTAAAGACATTAGAAAATACATTTTGATGCATCAATCCGTTTTAAGTTCTTCCAAAAATTGGCCAAAATTTAAACAGTATTTTGAGAAATATTTTAGGCAAAATCAAAAATAATAGAAAGGCAGATGTTAAGCAGGTAGAAGATGTATATTTGCCCAAGTATGCTTTTGCGTCGATTCCTTCCGGCATAAGACTGTATTGTATTGGAGATGTTCATGGCTGCATTGATGCTTTGGAACAACTTCATCAGCAAATTATTTATGACACAAAGAATTACCTGGGTCATAAGGTTTTAGTTTATATCGGGGACTATATAGATCGAGGTTCCCATTCAAAAGAAGTCGTCGACAAACTGATCTATGATCCTTTGCCCGGATTTGAGATTCACAGTATCTTAGGTAACCATGAGCAAACTTTATTGGATTTTCTATTTGAAGATCACAATATAGGTAAGTTTTGGCTGGAGTATGGTGGTGATAAAACCTTAGAGAGTTATGGAATTAGAGTGGTTGGAGTCCAAACGTCTAATGGCTTAAAATTAATACAAAAGGAATTATTACTATCAATACCAGAAGACCATCTTACCTTTTATAATAATCTAAAAGTTTTTTTTACACTGGGTGATTATTTTTTTGTTCACGCAGGAATTAGACCCGGGGTTCCTCTTCGTGAACAAAGTAAGTCAGATTTGTTGTGGATAAGAAACGAATTTGTTAATTCTAAAGGTGCTTTTGAAAAAATAATTGTTCATGGTCATACCGTAAGTGGAGAACCCCAACTAAGACCTAACCGCATTGGTATTGATACAGGTGCATATGCCAGTAGTTTGTTATCTTGTGTCGTCCTCGAAAAATCTGAAGTCCGTTTCTTATTTAACCAACCTCAGCCAAATAACGTCAAAATTTCTAATGTTTAATTTTTTTACAGATAGTTTTTTGGTATAAGTGTATGAATCAATAACAGGTGGTGTTTTAGCTGGTGGTCGTGGGGCCAGAATGAGTGGACAGGACAAAGGCCTTGTCATTCTCAACCAAAAAGCTCTAGTACAATATTCTATTGAGGCTTTGCAATCGATTGTCGGAAATGTAATTATTAGCGCCAATCGAAACTTGTTAGAGTATAAGCAATTCGGCTTTCCAGTATTAACAGATAATATGCCGGGTTTTCATGGACCATTGGCTGGGATATTAAGGTTGATGGAAGCTACTTCCTCAAATTATTTATTGGTCATGCCATGTGATTGTCCCTTGATTACCAAAGAGCATATTGAAAAATTGCTATTAGCAATTATCAACCTTGATGTTGAAATCAGTGTAGCTAATGATGGGTCGAGAATGCAGCCAGTTTTTGCCGCTATGAAAACTGCATTAGCTGGAGAGTTGAAGAATTTTTTAGCCTGCGGTGAGAGAAAAGTGGAGACTTGGGTGAAGAGCCATCAATACTGTTCAGTAGATTTCAACACTTCTCCCGATATTTTTTTAAATGTTAATAGTTTTCAAGATCTGAAAAAAATAAAACAAATTTTGAATGTTTAATGGAAAATATTTTATGCGAAGTGAGGCTTTGGAATAGACGAGTCTAAATAGATAAAAACATACTTCATCAAGATATCAGCTATCCAATAAATAGCTGGGGTTATATCCAGGGGAAAAACTTGGATAGCCGTTAAGCCTATGAAGTACAGTCTTTCTCACAAGAATTACATCTATCAGCTTATTTATTTCGATTTTTTTAAGATCGCAAATGGTATACATCTAAGAACAACGAATTGGCTCAGTATCTACAAAGTCGATTTCAGTCGGTAAAGGTATTCTAAAGCCTGCTTCGGACTGGTTTCGTCAATGTCTATTTTTTCTAGAATCCTGATGGCGGGATGACAATCTAAGGAATCAAATATGTCGATCTGAGCACTTCCAGTGCTCTGTTGTTGAGCTGTATGAGCCGATTGTTCGAGTTGCATCAATTTGTTCCGTGCCTCATCAATGACACAGTCCGGCACACCAGCTAGGGACGCGACTTGCAGGCCGTAACTTTGGCTGGCCGGTCCTTCTTTTACAGCGTGTAGAAATACAATTTTGTTGGTGTGTTCCACAGCATTTAGGTGCACATTGCGAATGGCTTCTTGTTCTTCGGGAAGAGTGGTTAATTCAAAGTAATGTGTGGCGAATAGGGTAAATGCTTTGATTTCCCGGGCTAAATAGTCAGCGCAGGACCATGCCAGTGATAGACCGTCGAAAGTGCTGGTGCCACGACCTATTTCATCCATCAAAATCAAGCTATTACTAGTGGCGTTATGCAATATATTGGCAGTTTCGGACATTTCAACCATAAAAGTAGAACGGCCGCTGGCTAAATCATCAGAAGCACCAATACGTGTAAAAATGCGGTCGATAGGACCAATCTTGGCCGACTTGGCTGGAACGAAACAGCCTATGTAAGCCATAAGCACAATCAACGCATTTTGTCGCATATAGGTCGATTTACCGCCCATGTTGGGCCCGGTAATAATGAGCATTCTTTGTTGTCCTGAAAGCGCTAACGGATTTGCTATGAATGGAGAGTCCAGCACTTGTTCAACGACCAAGTGGCGTCCTTCTTCAATATCGATTCCCGGTCTAGAACTCAATTTAGGCTGGACTAAATTGAGGCTTTCAGAACGTTCGGTAAAATTAGCTAAAACATCCAATTCTGCCAATGCGCATGCTGTTTGTTGTAATGTCACAATGGAAGCAAGAAGTGTATCGAGCAATTTGTCGTATAGCTGTTTTTCGTAACTGAGCGCTTTCTCTCGCGCACTGAGTACTTTATCTTCGAAGGATTTCAGTTCTTCAGTGATAAATCGTTCAGCGTTTTTTAGCGTTTGTTTACGGGTAAAATGGGCTGGAACGTTATCGCTTTGAGCTCTGGAAATCTCGATGTAATAGCCGTGAATACGGTTATAGCTGACCTTTAAAGTGCTTATTCCTGTGGCTTTTTTCTCCCGGGTTTCCATGTCTAAAAGAAATTGGTCGGCATTCTGGCTTAAATTTCTCAGTTCATCCAGGTTTCTATCGTACCCTTTGGCAATAACTCCGCCTTCTCTTATTAAAGTAGGTGGGTTGTCTATGATTGCTCGGCTCAGTAGTTCGGTAATATCCGGATAAGTACTGATAGTCTTACCTATTTTTGAGATGGGTTCGCTGTGAGTGATAGCAAGTTGTTGCTGCAGTTCAGGTAGGGTGAGAAGGGTGTTTTTGAGTACAATTAAATCTCGAGGTCGTGCTGATTTTAATGCAATTCTTGCAGCTATTCGTTCAATATCACCCGTACTGTTAAGAAGTTCTTGGATCTTAAGATATAATTCTTCATCTAGCAAATCGTTGATGGCAATGAACCGGTCATTGAGAATGGCCAGATCTCTCAATGGTCGGTTAAGCCAACGTCGGAGCAAACGGCTACCCATAGCGGTAGCCGTTTTATCGAGTACCCCATAAAGAGTAAAACGGGTTTGCCCAGAAGGATGTTGGTCCAATTCCAAATTGCGCCGACTGGCAGCATCCAGCGCAATACATTCGTCAGTAGTTTCTATGCGGATGCCTTGCAAGTGAGGTAAAAGACCCTGCTGGGTATCTTTTAAATATTGTAATAAGGCACCTGCGGCGGCCATAGCTTGAAGCATATTGTCACAACCATAACCTTTCAGGTCGTGGGTACTGAATTGCTTTTGTAACAATTGCATACTGGTTTGTGGGTCAAAATGCCAAGGCGGTCGATAGGTAAGACCGGGTCTTTCTTTGATCGAGGAGGGCACTGAGCTTGCTTCATTAACCAGTATTTCAGCAGGGTTTAATCGTTCTATTTCGGCCAGCAGTTTCTCAGTTGTATCGATTTGCAACAACACGAAACGACCACTAGTAATGTCAGTATAGGCGATGCCTATATGGCTCTCTTCGAGATGGAGTGCTACTAACAGATTGTCTTTGCGGTCGTCTAGTAACGCATCATCGGTGACGGTTCCTGGGGTTATGATCCGAATTACTTTACGATCAACCGGTCCTTTGGATTTGTTAGGGTCACCAATTTGTTCGCAAACTGCTATCGATTCACCTTGTTTTATTAAGCGTGCAACATAGTTTTCTGCTGCATGATGAGGAATGCCTGCCATTGGGATGGGGTGGCCAGCAGAACTGCCTCGGCTGGTTAATGTAATATCCAAAAGTTGACTGATTTTTTTGGCGTCGTCAAAAAATAATTCGTAAAAATCACCCATTCGATAAAATAGCAAGGTTGTTGGGTGCTCTGATTTGATTCGCAAATATTGTTGCATCATCGGTGTATGAGATGAATTTGATTTGAGCATAAAGCGAACTGTTTGGTGTTGGTTGGGTTAATATGAGTTTTGGATTATAACGCATAGCCGATGATAAGCAGTTGAGCAACAATACGATAAGATTTTTCTTGAGCGTGTTTTGTAAATTGTGAGAGAGTTAGGTGTTTTTTTATATATTTGGATATAACTTTTGTTATCAGATTTAGCTTCTTTATCACAAGCAGTTGGCGACATACTTTTGTCGTATAACCATAAGCTGGTTGTTGCTGAATCGTGTACTGGTGGTTGGATGGCACAGGCAATAACCGAAACGCCTGGTTGTTCTGCTTGGTTTGATCGTGGGCTGGTAACTTATAGTAATCAGGCTAAAATTGATCTATTGGATGTAAATCCTACTATCATTGATCAATTTGGCGCAGTTAGCAAAGAAACAGTTACAGAAATGGTGCAAGGCGCGCTGAAACATAGCCAAGCTCATTGTGCGGTTGCGGTAACAGGCATAGCAGGGCCAGATGGAGGGTCAGGCGATAAGCCTGTGGGTACTGTATATCTGGCGTGGCTAGGAATGCACAGAGTAGTAAAAGTTGATCGCTTTGTGTTTGAAGGCAATCGACACGCCATTCGAAGACAGAGTGTAGTCGCCGGTTTGTTCGGCGTTATAGCTATGTATTCATCAGATTAATTATTCTATCAAGCATAGTTCAGTTGAGGAGCGATAGTGTTTAAAGCAGATTTAAAAAGTTCTAGATGTCAATGGCTATTAGTTATGTTGTGCTTTGCCCCGTTCAGCCTTTGGGCCGGTCATAGTTCCGATAATAACGTGGCTAAGATTATTGGTGGAGAAAAGGCCAGTAATAGCGCTTGGCCCTGGATGACAGGTATTGCAATTAAAGGTCTTTCCGCTTTTCAAGGAACTTTTTGCGGAGGTTCGCTAGTGCATAGGAACTGGGTTATGACAGCGGCTCATTGTGTCGTTGATAATTCAGCCGGAGAATTACAGGCAGTTATTGGCAGGACTGATTTAACTTCCAATCAAGGTGAAATAATTAATGTTGATCAGATTATTATCCATCCCAACTATAAGGATGGCGAATCATTCGATAATGATATTGCGTTGTTGAGACTTGATCGATCTTCAGTCGTTGAACCGATACGTACTATCGGCCAGTTTGGGAACTTGGATGATCCAGATACTAATGTTCTTGCACTGGGATGGGGGGCCACTGATATTGCAGGTACCAGTTTTCCTGAAGAATTGCGACAAGTAGAAATGGTTAGCGTTTCTAACACGACTTGTGATCGTCGCTTGAATGGGTTAACCGAAAATATGCTATGTGCTGGCTTTGTCTCAGGTGGCAAAGACACCTGTTCTGGGGACAGTGGCGGCCCTATAATAGCTTTTTCTCAACCACTGCAAGCTTGGCATCAGATTGGAATTACCAGCTGGGGCGTTGGCGATTGTGCTCAGGCAGATTCTTATGGAGTTTATACGCGGCTGGATAGATATAAAGATTTTATTTCAGCTACAGTCTGCTCAGCACGAGAAATTCCGGCAACTCCTTCTATGAGAGTTACCGTCGATGATCGTGTGGTAAGTGGAAATTGGTCGGTGGCTGGATCAGTCGAAGGTTATCGACTTTACTACGCTCCCTTCCCAGGACAAGATCCCATCAATAGTATCGATATGTTGTTGCAAAAAAGTATCAGCGTGGAACTAAATCGCAACGATGCTTTCTTTACCGCTGTGAGTACATACAATGGCAACTGCCGCAGTAATTACTCAAATATCGAAAGCTTTACGATTCGATAGAGTATTCATTCAAGTTGAGCGAAAAGGTATTTTGAGAAACGCGATGGTGTATTTACCTTTTGACCAATTAATCGTTTGATTGTTTCTGCATTAGCGTGTTCTTATTTACTCTTCCAAAATAGGAAAATTATCAGAAAGTACTCCTTGTCAGAGCGCCTTTTTGGATTGACCGACGAAACTTTTCTACCTTGATTCTTAAATTGCCGTTTTGCCACTATGCATTAAGCTGAAAAGGCAGATTGCTGATTAGAGAATGGTGATGCTTTCATTTTTAACGGGTTTGTTAGGATCGAGGATTTAGTAATAATACCCGACGCTTGGCTTGTTTTTGTCCGTCTTTCACGTCGTAGAAAGAGTTGCGTAGTCTGCTATGCGCCTGTTTTTACGCCCTGAATACGAACAAAAATTCTGTGCCAAACTTTCGGATATTATAAAAGCTTCGCTCCTCGATATTCAAGAAAGTTAGAAATACACGGCTAACATCGTTTAGCAAAAAGCGAACAACCCGCTCAAATTTGCAATATTCATTCTCTATGCCGATGGGGCTGACTATGTGATAATAATAACTATGTAATGAGATGTGTCCTGCTAATAAGCTTATGGCAATAAAAAATCTAAATTTTAAATGATTTAGGTTGTTTTTAATGCGTCTGACTATGTTCTGAGTTCTGATGAATTACACATCTTCTTGAGATTTGGAGATAAATAATGGATGAAAACAAGAAAAAAGCTTTGAGTGTGGCTTTATTGCAAATTGAAAAGCAATTTGGTAAAGGCTCGGTTATGCGCATGGGTGATGTCGTCATTGGCGATATTGATGTCGTGTCAACAGGGTCGCTTACTTTAGATATAGCTCTGGGCTGCGGTGGATTGCCTCGTGGCAGAGTGGTTGAAATCTACGGACCAGAATCATCAGGGAAAACAACGATGACTCTGGAGGTTATTGCACAAATGCAAAAAATTGGCGGAACGGCTGCTTTTGTTGATGCAGAACATGCGCTTGACCCTAATTATGCAAAAAAAATTGGCGTCAATGTCGACGATTTGTTGGTTTCGCAACCAGACACTGGGGAACAAGCTCTTGAAATTACCGATATGTTGGTTCGATCTGGCGCGGTTGATATGATCGTTATTGACTCAGTGGCAGCTCTTACACCCAGAGCTGAGATAGAAGGGGACATGGGTGATACTCATGTCGGATTACAAGCTCGATTAATGTCACAAGCATTGAGAAAGCTAACAGCAAATATTAAGCGCTCAAATACACTGGTTATTTTCATTAACCAAATTCGCATGAAAATTGGTGTGATGTTTGGCAACCCTGAAACCACGACAGGGGGCAACGCACTTAAGTTTTATTCATCTGTTCGGCTTGATATTCGTAGAACGGGCGCTATAAAAAAGGGCGAAGAAGTGGTTGGTAACGAAACCAGAGTTAAAGTGGTCAAAAATAAAGTAGCACCTCCTTTCAAGCAGGCCGAATTCGAGATTTTATACGGCGAGGGTGTTTCTAGACTTGGAGAACTCATTGATCTTGGTGTGAAATTTAATTTTGTTCAAAAGGCAGGCGCTTGGTATAGCTATGGTGACGAAAGGATTGGTCAGGGTAAAGAAAACGCCAGAACCTACTTGAAGGAAAAACCAGAAATTGCTGAGGAAATTGAGAAAAAAATTAGGGCTGAGGTCTTTGACCAAGAAGGTGAAACGTTAGTAGCAGACAGTAAAGAGACTGCTTCAAAGGCTCCAACTGATCCAGCATATGGAGGTAAGTGAGTCGGCTCAAATTAGAACGCATTGCTTGAAAATTCTGGCGAGACGGGAGCATAGTCGACTGGAATTACGAACTAAGCTTCAGGCAAAAGGTTTTAGGTCTGCTGTTTGCGATGATGTGATAGATGAATTGGCGGAACAAAATTTACAGAGTGACTGTCGTTTTGCAAAGTATTATGCTAAGGAAAGAATGGTTAAAGGGTTTGGGCCGTTATTAATTGGTATGGAACTAAATCAAAAAGGTATTGCCGATTATCCCCTGGATGATTTGGCCGAAGAAGAATTTGATGGTTGGACAAAACTATTGCAGAATATTTATGACAAGAAATATGGTGCACTCACCTGGGAAAATCAGCGAGAAAAATTTAAAAGAATGCGCTTCTTACAAACAAAAGGCTTTCCCAGCGAGCTAATCCAACGCTTTATTAAAGATATAGCTCGTAACTAGTCAATCTATTTAGATGCAGAAAATTTTTTGTGAATTAATGTTAAATAGTATTTTGCAACAATGAAATACATGTCTAGCGCGGAATTGCGCGCCGCTTTTTTGGATTTCTTTAAACATAAAGGCCATTCCATCCAACCTTCTAGCTCACTTGTGCCAGGGGACGACCCTACCTTGCTTTTTACAAATGCAGGCATGGTTCAATTTAAAGACGTTTTCTTGGGACGGGAAAATCGGCCATATAGTCGTGCTGTTACCAGCCAGCGTTGCGTTAGAGCGGGCGGAAAGCATAACGACCTTGAAAATGTAGGCTATACGGCTCGACACCATACTTTTTTTGAGATGTTGGGTAATTTTAGTTTTGGCGACTATTTTAAAAAAGAAGCCATTCAGTATGCCTGGGAATTTTTGACCGAAGTTTTACAAGTTCCGCCACAAAAATTATGGGTAACTATCTTCGATAAAGATGACGATGCGGAAAAAATATGGCTTAACGACATTGGAATTGATCCTGATCGACTTACTAAAATTGGCAGTAAAGATAATTTTTGGTCAATGGGCGATATTGGACCTTGTGGGCCATGTACCGAAATCTTTTACGATCATGGTGAGAACATTCCAGGGGGGCCGCCCGGGTCTTCTGAGGAAGATGGCGACCGCTACATCGAAATCTGGAACCTGGTATTCATGCAATATAACCGCTCTATCGATGGCAAATTAACGCCTTTGCCCAGACCCTCTGTTGATACAGGCATGGGTTTAGAAAGAATTGCGGCAGTTCTACAAGGCGTTCATAACAACTATCAAATTGACCTTTTTGAAGGCTTGGTGTCGGCTGCAGCCAAGCTAGCAGGGCTTAAAGAGGACAACAGCAATTCACTGCGAGTGATTGCTGACCATATTCGATCCTGTGCCTTTTTGATTGCCGATGGAGTGTTACCTTCGAATGAAGGGCGCGGTTATGTACTCCGAAGAATAATTCGCAGGGCGATAAGGCATGGTTATCGTCTAGAACTTAAAGACCCCTTTTTCTACAAGTTAGTTGAGCCACTTGCTAATGAGATGGGGGAAGCATATCCTGAACTTGTTAATGCCAAGGACCAGGTCGCAAGAATTCTGCATAAAGAAGAGCAGCGTTTTGCCGAAACTTTGGATCAAGGTATGAAAATACTGGGAACGTCTATCAAAGAATTATCAGGAGAGGTCATACCTGGCGACGTAGTGTTTTTGTTGTACGATACTTATGGCTTTCCACTTGATCTGACTGCCGACTTTGCTAGGGAACACCATTTGAAAATTGATCAAAAAGGATTTGATATGGCCATGGCAGCGCAGAAAGAAAGAGCGCGTTCGGCTAATCAATTTGGTGCTGATTACGATCAAAAGATTAGCACACAAGCGACGACTGAATTTACTGGATATACATCATTATGTGATAACACCCAAGTGCTCGATTTATTTCAGGCTGGACAATCGGTTGAGGTTCTTAGTAAAGGGGAAGAGGGAATGGTTGTCTTGAAAGAAACCCCTTTTTACGCAGAATCGGGTGGTCAAGTTGGGGATCGAGGTATGATCTGCCTGGATAAGGCGGAATTTCAAGTCAAAGATACGCAAAAACAAGGCAACGATCTGTTTCTTCACCATGGAATAGTTACCGATGGTACCGTTAACAAGAGTGACCTATGCAAAGCAGAGGTCGATAAGACTTTGCGGCAGGCAACAACGCATAATCACTCTGCTACACACCTTTTACACGCAGCGTTGAGACAAATACTGGGTGAACATGTGACGCAAAAAGGCTCGCTAGTTGATCCTGAACGACTTCGCTTTGATTTTTCTCACTTTGAGCCCATTACAGCCGATCAACTTAAAACCATTGAGCGATTAGTCAATGAACAAATTCGAATCAATAATTTAGTAACAGCCGATATTATGGACAAGGATGCAGCCATGAAGAATGGTGCTATGGCGTTGTTTGGTGAAAAATACGGTGCAGAAGTTAGAGTGTTGAAAATCGGTGATTTTTCTACTGAGCTATGTGGTGGGACACATGTAGATAGGGCTGGCGATATCGGTAGTTTTAAAATTATCAGTGAAACAGGTATCGCAGCGGGTGTCCGAAGAATTGAAGCAATTACCGGCCAGGCTGTTGTCGACTGGATTCAAGAGCGAGAACAACTGCTCAACCAACTGGCTCGCTTGGTTAAAGCTACGCCGGAGACATTGAATGAGAAGGTTTTGTCTTTGACTGAAAAGAATAAATCTTTGGAGAAAGAATTAGAACAGATAAAAACTAAACTTGCATCTGAGGTTGGTGGAGAATTGGCATCAGAAGCGATTGATGTAAATGGCATTAAAGTGCTTGCCAAGAATCTACCTGGGGTTGACCTTAAATCGATGCGTGATATGGTGGATCAATTAAAAAACAAACTCGGAAGTGCAGTAATTATTATTGGTACAGTGCAGAACGATAAGGTCAATTTGATAGCGGGTGTTACCAAAGATCGAACCGATATCCTAAAAGCGGGTGAAATAGTGAATATGGTAGCCCAGCAAGTAGGGGGTAAAGGAGGTGGAAGACCTGATATGGCTCAAGCTGGAGGCACCAAGCCAGAATTTTTGGATCAAGCACTTAATTCTGTTGCTGACTGGATAAGAGCAAAAGTCCCAAATTAGGGTTCTCCCAGGAAAAAGAAGACAAAATCATCAGGAATAGAACAGTTATGGCGTTTTATGTCTATAAATTTGGTGGAACTTCGGTAGGATCCATCAGCAAAATCAAGCTAGTAGCCGAAAAAGTCAAGGAGACACGCGATCAAGGTCATAGCGTTATTGTCGTTGTTTCAGCAATGAGTGGAGAGACGAATAAATTTTTTGAGTTAGCGACTCAAATCAGTGAGCGGCCTGACCCTCAGGAAATGGATGTTTTACTCTCAACCGGCGAGCAGGTTACTATTGCTTTGTTATCCATGGCGCTTCAAGAGTTGGGTTGCGAAGCACGGTCTTTTACTGGCGCTCAAGTAAAAATTTTAACCGATAGTATCCACACCAAAGCCAGGATTCTCAAAATTGACGAAAGTAATATTCGCTCTGAAATTAAGGCAGGGAAGGTCGTGGTCGTTGCCGGTTTTCAGGGCGTTGATCAACATGGCGACATTACGACACTTGGCAGAGGAGGGTCAGATACAACCGCGGTTGCCTTAGCTGCTGCTCTAAAAGTAGACGAATGCCATATTTATACGGATGTGGATGGCGTCTATACAACTGATCCACGAATTGAACCAAAAGCACGACGATTGGGTCGAATTACCTTTGAAGAAATGTTGGAAATGGCAAGCTTAGGTTCCAAGGTCTTGCAGATTAGAGCAGTGGAATTTGCTGGCAAATACAATGTCCCACTAAGAGTGCTATCATCTTTTAAACCAGGGTCAGGAACCCTGATTACTTATGAGGACATAGATGTGGAAGAAGCCCTTGTATCAGGAATAGCGTTCAATCAAGACGAGGCAAAGCTAACGATGTCGGGAGTGCCAGATATACCTGGTGTTGCTTCGAAAATATTAGGTCCCATCGCAGACGCTAATATTGAAGTCGATATGATTGTTCAGAACATATCGGAAGATGGTACGACAGATTTTACTTTTACAATACATCGTAATGATTTTGCAAAGGCAAAGGAAATTTTGCAAATCTCTCTCAAAAATTTAGGCGCCCGCGAATTAAGGGGTGATAACAATATTGTGAAAGTATCATTAGTGGGTGTAGGTATGCGATCTCACGCCGGCATAGCCAGTAAAATGTTTAATGTCTTAGCTGATGAGAGTATTAACATTCAAATGATTTCCACTTCTGAGATAAAAATATCGGTCGTTATAGAGGAAAAATATCTAGAATTAGCTGTTAGATCGTTGCATGATGCCTTTAAACTTGATAAAAAGAGCATTGCTTAACAAAACGGCTCGTTAGAACTGACAAACCACTGAAAAAATGTTATAATTCGAAGGCTCGGTTTAATACTTTATAAAAAAGGAATGAAAGTACGGAGCATTGTTTAAATTAGGGAAATATAGGAGAAAAGGGCTATGCTAATATTAACTCGTCGCGTGGGAGAAACTCTAATGATTGGTGATGATGTAACTGTCACTGTTCTTGGGGTTAAAGGGAATCAAGTGCGGATCGGTGTCAATGCACCTAAAGAAGTGTCCGTCCACAGGGAAGAGATTTATGAACGAATCAAAAAAGAAAAGGCTGAGTTGGCGGAAGCTGACAATCCTGTTGCAACTGATTCGGGAAACAAATAATTACAAAGATTTTATTGAATTTTTTCGGAGAGATGGCCGAGTGGCTGAAGGCGCTCCCCTGCTAAGGGAGTATGGGTTAATAGCCCATCGAGGGTTCGAATCCCTCTCTCTCCGCCACTTTAATTACTTGACAGACAGTTTTAAAGAAAACATAATATCGGGCTTGCTTAAAGCGCCCGTAGCTCAGTTGGATAGAGTACCTGGCTACGAACCAGGCGGTCGGGAGTTCGAATCTCTCCGGGCGCGCCATACGATTATTCCCCTGTAGCTCAGTTGGTAGAGCGGGTGACTGTTAATCACTAGGTCGGCGGTTCGAGCCCGTCCGGGGGAGCCAAAATTGAGGGTTTAGATTTTATCTAAACCCTTTTTTATGCTTTGGCTTGCTCTTCAGCTCAGTAAATTTTATTGGCCTTTTTTCTTGCCACCATACACTGCTTTAGCTTGTTCTTGATAGGTCAAAGACGATTCCTTAAATAGTGGCAAGTTTTCGAAAGTTTCTATTTACAGCGTAGTAACTTACAGCCACAATAAACAGGCTGCTGACAAAAGAGCCAACAGCTACTCCTTGAACACCATATTTAAAGACCAGGGTTAAGTTTAAGGCTATATTGAAAAACAATGTGTAGGCGAGTAACTTATTTAAAGCAGCTATTTCTCCAGAAGCTATCAAAATATACCCAGGAAAAGAGGAGAAGGCTCTAATCGAATATGAAACCGAAAGTATCAAGGCTATGGGAGCTGCGTTTAGATAATTTTCTCCAAACAATGAAATCAAATATTTTGAAGAAAAAACCATTACCATTGTTATTCCTGTAATAAATGCTGTTGTAAATAGAAATACTTTTTTTATTTTTAATACAAAGTCATCGTGCACAAGATTTTTTTTCCACGATACGATTTTTGGCGCAACTAGTCCGTCATAAACTGACATAGCTAATAAAATAACCAGAGTGACTCTGGATGCTACTGAGTAGTCTGCAGTTTGTTTTGCATCAAGAAAAGTTCCTACAATTAAAACATCTACCCAAAGCATAGTGTAAGCCAAAATAGAATGTGGAACAAAAACCATGCTACTAAAGAAAGAGAGCTTAATGAGGCTTGTGCTTTTTCTTATTGTACTCAACTTGATTTTATGAGTCGCATACCAAACACCAATGAGACAAGTGACCGCTGAAGAGGCAATATATGAATAAGTGACTAAATCAAGTGCATCAAAATAACGTTTTAAGCTATAACAAAATATAAAGAGAAACAGAGGGGGGGCAATGTTGTTGATTATGACTGATGAATGCAATCGTTCTCTTGCTTTTTGAATTGATGCAACAAGCATATACAACGTTTGTGGTATCAAAGCTAGTAGTAATATTTTTGCGTAAGTAACTGTTTCGCTATTTGTTTGTATAAAAATAAAAATAAAATAACTAATAATTAAAAAGATGCAGAGGATTAATAAAACGCCTACAAGAGAGTTCCAGATTAAGCTATTAACAACTCTGCTGCTTCTTTCGCCCGGAATTTTGGTAATTAAATATGTATCCATGCCAAATCTACCCAGGACAGCTATCCCACCCAACAGGGTAATTAAATATTGGTAAATTCCAAACTCACTTTTGGCAAGTATTCTAGCCAAATATATGGATAAGCCAAAGTTCATAAAGGCACCCATAAATCTAATGATTAGACCCAGCAACCCTTTTTTTATTATGTTGGACATTTTATAATTGTATCAATTAAGAGTGATAGCTTTTTGCTTTATTGTTACAGTTGGTTTTATTATAAGCCTAGTTCTTAAATGGCTGATTTTCGCTTAAGTTTCAACCATTTTATAAAACTATATGCAATATCATGAAAAATAATACTTCTTGTCGTGAAATGCCATTGAAGCTAAAAGTATAAATTGAATATATACAATTAAACAGTAGCCTGAAAGAGGATAAAGTCATTCCTATGGATTAGCAAGAATAGTTATACTATGAAGCGAACTTAAAAATAAAATGGCCATCAAATGTCAGCATTGACTTATGCTGCATAGTTTTTTTAGTACAAATCACCAGCCAATTTAAAGAGATGACCCCTGGTACCTGTGCGATAATAAAAGAATAAGTCTATTCCAATCCCTGTCATGTTTAATTTCTGAATTCGTTGAAAATTTAGAATAGCTTGATCGAAAACGGGGTCGGTTACATCTTGTAAAATGTTGGTTGAAGTCATGTACAAATCAAAGCCAACACCGTTGATACTTCCAGTATGAAAACATTGAGACTCTTAAAACGGATTTATTTTCCCATACCCTGAACTATAATAATTAGTATATCAATCTTAACGCAAGCACCCTTGGATTTGAGATAACTTCTGAGTCTGAGTTGGGTGGTTATATTTCGATGCGCGATATTTATACTATTAATCCAGGTCACTTGATTATGGGAACAAGCAACCAGAATTTTAAGGAAATTTGATGAAGAAAATTTTTAAGCTTTTTTATGAATACATCATTGAAATGATGAATGCCAATTGCTTGAAGAAAAATAACGTACAGATTAATGACTATATCATCCGTGGCAGAATCTACATTCGAAACAGCGGAGAATTAAAGATTGGCAAAAATTTTAATGCTAATTCTGGTGAAAGGTTTAACCCAATTGGTGGGGATACAATCATGAGAATGTTGGTCGGCAAAAATGCTTCTTTGATTATTGGTGATTATGTAGGAATGTCAAACAGTACCATCAGAGCAACAAAGAGTGTTCAGATAGGTAATAATGTTATGGTCGGAGGAGATTGTAAAATATGGGATACAGACTTTCATAGCCTTGATCCAAATGACCGGATAGCTGAGGATATAAATGTAAAGTCCAAAGAAATTGTTATCGAAGACAATGTATTGGTTGGTGGAGGATCAATAATTTTAAAAGGAGTCAGTATTGGTAAAAATTCTATTGTGGGTGCAGGCAGTGTAGTTTCTAAAAGCATACCAAGCAATGAAATATGGGCTGGAAATCCAGCAAAATTGATTAGAAAGATTGATGCTTAAGAAACTTGAGCCAAAGGTTTATCACCTTAAAAGCTTATATTTATTGTACCTATGGCTACTGAAATTCGGCGAAAAGTATAAAACCCTACCAATCGTATTCGAGACTTGTTCTACCCCATTTCTCTGTATTGCTACAAATATAGATATAGTCCTCATCAAAGGCGAGCGCCTTAGGTTGGCAAGTTTCCCCCGAATTTTTAGGGGTATGGTATTTCTGATCAACTACTAGCGTACCTGCCTTAGTTTGTAGTATTGCATTGCTGCCGTTGTGCGCTAAGCGAACAAATTCATTCCCGTTCCCTTCACCATAGACTATTACTTCGCTGTCTTGTTTCCTATTGCTGGGATCGCCATCTGCATAAAATAAAAACGAGCCAGTTTTCGATTTCATTTTCATATCACGCGGTGCAAAAGTGATAAAAGATTCTTGGTCGGGATGAAAAAAACTACCGGCAGTTTTTTCGGCATTGTAATACATAAAAAGCCCAGTATTCAGCTTCAAATTCGAATCATAAATACCAATATCGATAATATCTTTTCCATAGGGAAACTCCATCCTAGTTGTTAACCAACCCATTTTGGCTTTGCTGGTTTCGATACTGAAGTGACGATGCCTATCGTAGCCTTCGAACTCTGGCTGACGATCGTGAGTCACTAACCAGGCCGCCTGCTCGCCACTTTCAAAATCATACCAAGAGATAATGGGTTTGCTTCTTTCACTATCTGGATGCAGCTGGATTACTCTGCCATTACCTTTTATGTGGATGCCTTGCATGAATTTTAGCGTTTCCTTTGGATAATATGCGTAGACTCCAAATGCAGTGAACAAAAACATCATCAAGGTAACTATCACTTTCATAAAGTAAGACATGAGGTCTTTGAAAAAGTTAGGTGTTTGCATGTTGGTTATTCCTCCCTTTGATATGTCTACACTAAACTGGACACATAAGTCTGATATAAAAAATAACTTAAGTCTATTTTCTTAATTATTAATCTGGTGGCATTTCGGTTTATGTTCTTGATGTTGCTGCATGTTCCTACCCAAGTTCCAAGGATAGTATCCAATCAAATTTGACTGAATTTTTCGCATAGATTCTCCTTTTTAGTTGATTCGCTGAGCATTGTGCATCAAGCGATCGAAAATGGCGTCAGTCAGTGTGTTATCGCCAATAGATTGATGCCATTTCTATTAGGTTCGGTGCCCTAGCTGACTTTAAAACCTTCATCAATGTTAATTTTCAGGCTAATAGCCAGGTGTGTTTTTCTAGGGCTGGGGGACAATGAAGACTACGTTTTTCTATGTTATCAATGGAATAAATGAAGGTGCAAGATAGTATTTGTAAATATTGAAAAAATACGAAAATAAAGGAAATTGTATTTAGACTAAAAAAGGTATTTGAAAAAGTAATAGGCAATAAAAAAGAGAGTTAACTCTTAGCGAATTAACTCTCTTCAAATATTACAAGGAAGATTACATTTGTTATTATTGACCCAAAGACACCCAAAGATTATATTTGCCTTCTTATTAAATTCAGTTATTTGATTTCTTTTTCTGAAAGTATGATCAAATTCTAGCAGGGTTAAATGAACACTCGCTGAACACTGTGGTTTTTTGTGGTAACATTGTAGAGATGCTTGAAACAAGCTATACCCCAGATACATATAATTCAGGAATATTAACCGTATCTGACCTAAATCGAGAAGCTAAAAATTTATTAGCTGATTATTTTTCGGTTATTAAAGTTCAAGGGGAAATCTCCAACTTCACCAGAGCGGCTTCCGGACATATTTATTTCACCCTAAAAGATCCGAACGCTCAAATTAGATGTGCGTTTTTTCGCGGTAATCAACGGTCAAGTCTGGCTAAACTTCAAAATGGCGCTGAAATCATCGTAACTGCTCAAGTGGGCATTTACGAGACTAGAGGTGACTATCAGCTGTTAGTCGAAACTATTGAGGATGCTGGCGAAGGACGTTTACGATTGGCTTATGAAGCGTTAAAAAACAAGCTTGATAAAGAAGGCTTATTTTCTGTTAAAAACAAACAACCATTGCCCGCACTTCCTACTAAGATCGGTATTATTACTTCCTCCTCAGGAGCCGCCTTACAAGATGTTTTGATTGTCTTAAAACATCGGTATGCTGCTATCCCAATAGTCGTTTATCCAACCTCAGTTCAAGGGGATAAGGCCACAGAGGAAATCACAAAAATGATTCATACTGCAGACCGTCGCGCCGAATGTGATGTGTTAATTATTGCAAGGGGCGGTGGTTCACTGGAAGATTTGTGGGTTTTTAACGAAGAGCTTGTTGCAAGAGCTATCTATAATTGTTCCATACCTATCATTTGTGGCGTAGGCCACGAAACAGACGTTACCATTGCTGATTTTGTTGCTGATGTTAGAGCCCCGACTCCTTCAGGCGCAGCAGAAATCGTTTCACCAGACAGCCAAGAATGGTTAAACACGTTTAACAAACTAGAATGCCGGATTACTTCCTTAGCAGATCAATATTTTGGTAAACAAAAACAAGTGCTTGGGTGGCTTCTTAAACGTCTTGAACAATTACACCCTAAGCAACAAATTAATTATAAAGGACAAAGCTTGGATGACACTGAAAAAAGATTAATACAGCTAATCACCAATAAAATTCATACTGCCAATGCAAGCCTAACAATACGGTCTACAAAAATGCAACAATACAGTCCAAAGCCATTGGTTAAGCACTATACAGAATATCAAAAACTACTAAATAAGCGTCTATCTCTTTCCATGCAAAATAAAATGGCCCATTTTAAGCAACAAATTGCTTTATTGAGCCATAATTTAGATACGGTTAGCCCGCTTGCCACGTTAAGTCGAGGTTATTCCGTTGTGCAAAATCAACACGATGAAATCATTACCAGTTCTAAACAGGTAGATCTTGGCGAAGTCGTTACTACCCGTTTAGCAAAAGGAAAATTGATTAGTGTCATTAAGGATTCACAACATGATTAGATACCTCTCATTGTTATTCTTGCTTTACCCTACCGTCACACTTTCGGCCCGTTTGCCAGAAGCTTCTGCTGTACCTGGCGGCATCGTCCATATCAAATTAGGTACAGATAAGAATAAGAATGCACCACAAGTTTCTTATCAAGGAAAACCAGTGTTAGTAACGACACAGCAAGGCGATTGGGTGGCGCTAGTTGGTATTCCTTTATCGGCTAAACTTGGCCAGCATTTGATTGAGGTTAAAGCTAAGGAAAAAGAGTCTTTTAATGTTGGTTTTTCTGTACAGAAAAAGGAATATCCTGCTCAATATATCGAAATTAAGAACAAGCGAATGGTTAACCCAAACCCTAAGGATATGAAGCGGATTACTCGGGAAAGCATCCCAATCAAACAAGCATTGCAAACCTGGACGGCAAAATCCGACGTTCAAACTGATTTTATAGTACCTGCCAATGGGCGTTTGAGCAGCCCTTTTGGGTTAAAAAGATTTTTCAATAAGCAGCCTAAAAAACCACATAGTGGTCTTGATATTGCTGCCCCTACAGGAACTGATATTATCGCACCTGCCAAAGGTACTGTGTTGAATACCGGAAATTATTTTTTTAATGGTAACACGGTATTTTTAGATCATGGACAAGGGTTAATAACCGGTTACTTCCATATGAGTAAGATTAATGTGACAGAAGGTCAAAAAGTTTTAAGCGGTGGTTTGTTAGGGAAAATTGGCGAAACGGGACGTGTCACGGGTCCACATTTACATTGGAATGTTTATCTGAACCAAACCAAAGTGAACCCTGCGTTGTTTATTGAACCTTATTTAGCCGATTTGCGAGATTAATCTGCAACTAGTTTTTAAAAAGAAGCAATTTACCATTATCCGTAGTACTGCTATCGGAAACTCCTGTGGTGCTGTTTAGAGTATAAACAGTAGGAATTCCAACAGAGCCTTCTAATAAGTTTCCGCTCGCTGTACCTAGATCTTCATCTCTAGCGAGGGTTAACCGGTATTCTCTATTGGATTGCCAAGGTGCCCTGGTATCTTGCTTTAAATTAATCGCTCTTGCTCTTCTAGCTCTGATAAGTTGTCTGGATCCTACAGCAGGATCTGCCTCTAGTATTTGGCGAATATCGGTTGGTAAGTTATCAGCATCAACAAATCCAGGAGAAATATTGTCAGAGTTTAATGCCTCGTTTGCTGCAATGAAGTCTTTCGTTATTTCGAACTGAGTGACTATAGTTCCAATGACTCTGACTTCTAGAAAATTATCACCTTCTTCTGGTAACTCTTCATGTCTTATCTCACCAATAATGTCGTTATTTTGAACCAATGAGAATGTTAAAGAAGTGTTGTAAACTTTATTGTTGATCGTGTAAGTCCCTATCCAGGTTGTATTCCTTAATTCACGTTCCAAAGCAATATTATTGTCTTGCGATATCTGTGGCGAGCTAGCCAGTTCAAGCCTGGAGTCTGCCGTTAACCTTAAATCGACAGTAAAAAATTGACCTGCGTCTTCAATACCTCGGATTCGCACGGTATCAGTACCTGATGCTTCGGTTACTACTGAAGAGCTAGAGAAATCTACCCCTAATGCAGATATGGGTATTATTAATAGGAATACTTTACATAAAATAAATTTTCGCATATTAAAACCTTTGTTATCGATCATTAATTCTACCTTTATCAATACCCAATCATTGCCAATGTACTGGGTTTTTTACTTGGTTTGACTTTTAAGCCGACCATTAAATGGCAGTTAGTTTGATTATTATAATTTGGCTAAAACTTTTGCAACGGTTTCACCCATGGCAGAAGGTGTTGGCGCAATGGTAACACCATATTCCTTAAGTATTTCAACTTTCTCGGCGGCACTTTCTCCCGATGATGAAATAATGGCTCCAGCATGCCCCATTCTTCGCCCTTTAGGTGCTGTCAATCCTGCAATATAAGCGATAACAGGCTTAGACATGTGGTCTTTTGCAAAAAGACCTGCTTCAACTTCTTGTGGCCCGCCTATTTCTCCAATCATAACCACTGCTTTAGTTTCTGAATCCTGTTCAAATTTAGCCAAGATATCCCGATGTGAACTGCCATTTATTGGATCTCCACCAATCCCGACCGAGGTACTGATACCAATACCGAGTTGTTTCATTTGGTCGGCCGCTTCATACCCCAGTGTTCCTGAACGCCCAACAATCCCAACATTACCGGGCATATAAATATTTCCCGGCATGATGCCTAACATAGCACGACCTGGACTGATGGTACCCGCACAATTAGGTCCCGTAAGTATCATTTTGTGTTGTTTCCGAAAACGAAATAGATAGCGTTTTACCCGAAGCATATCTTGGGTTGGAATACCGTCGGTAATGGCAACACAATATTTAATGCCCGCATCTGCTGCTTCCATAATAGAATCAGCGGCAAAGGCAGGTGGTACAAAGATAATGCTTGCTTCAGCGCCGACTTGATCAACTGCTTTCTTAACCGTATTAAACACTGGCCTATCGAGGTGTTTCATCCCCCCTTTACCTGGTGTAACTCCCCCTACCACGTTGGAACCGTAGTTAATCATATCCTGAGCATGGAAAGTACCTATCTTGCCGGTGAATCCCTGTACTATAATGCGTGTTTTTTCATCAATCAAAATTGCCATAATGTCTTAATCCCGCTTTAACATGCCACTTGCTGATTACGCGCCTGAACAACTTTGTCCGCTGCTTCTGCGAGGGTGTCAGCCATAATGATGGGCAAGCCGCTATCTTGAATGATTTCACGTCCTGCATCGACATTTGTCCCCGACAAACGAACGACTAAAGGAATCTTCATGTCAATGTTATTAACAGCTTGAACAACGCCTTCTGCTATCCAGTCACAACGATTAATACCAGCAAAAATATTAACCAACATAGCTTTGACTCCTTCACCGGCTAAAACAAGTCTAAAAGCTTTTTCTACTCGTTCTGGCGATGCACCGCCCCCAACATCTAAAAAGTTAGCAGGTTCACCTCCAGCTAACTTAATCATATCCATGGTTGCCATGGCCAAGCCTGCGCCATTAATCATACAGCCAATGTCTCCGTCTAAGCCCACATAGCTTAAACCTTGATCAGATGCTATGGCTTCTCTCGGGTCTTCTTGACTGCTATCTCTCAGTTCTGAAATTTTATGTTGTCTAAACAAGGCGTTATCATCAAACCCCATTTTGGCGTCTAATGCGATCAATTCACCATTGGTGGTTAAAACTAAAGGATTAATTTCTACCATAATGGCATCTAAATCACGTAGCGCTCGATAACAACCTAGAATAGTTTTAACAGCAGGACTTAAATTCTCCGCCGTAATGCCTAAAGAAAAGGCTAACTGGCGAGCTTGAAAAGCTTGCAAACCTACAGCAGGTTCAACGTAGATACGGGTTATAGCCGATGGCTTTTTTTCTGCTAATTCCTCTATTTCCATACCGCCTTCAGCCGATACGACGACTACGACCCGCTCTCTTGCTCTATCAATTAGTATCCCAAAATACAGTTCTCTTGCTATATCAGTGCCTGCTTCAATATACAGCCTAGTACATTGCTTACCTTGAGGACCTGTTTGTTCGGTAACTAATGTTTTGCCCAATAAATTTTCCGCGGCTTCGTTGACTTCTTCAATCGTTTTACAGATTTTAATGCCACCAGCTTTGCCTCGTGCACCGGAATGAACTTGAGCTTTAACCGCCCACAGGTGTCCGCCGATATCTCTGGCTCGCTGGACGGCTTCAGCCGCATTGTGAGCCAAGCCTCCTTCAGGAATCTTTACCCCGTTTATGGCTAGAATTTGTTTGGCCTGATATTCATGGATATCCACAGGCATCCCCTCTAAAAGAATATAAATAAAATCAAACAATCTAAACAAGAACCTTGACGTTCATTTTAGATCGCATTTAAACGTTAGGAACGTGCACGAAATAACTACTTCAACTAACTTGTTTTTTTGTCTGTCTTCGGTGTTGTGGCAACAATTGCGTAGCCTGCTATGCGCCTGTTGCCACGCCTTGAAGACAAACAAAAACCCCGCGCTAGTTGCCGAACTTATTCCGTGCGCGTTCCTAAATTGATGTGAGGCTTGAATAAATTCAATACAAGATAATCAACATAACATCTTCAAAAGCTACTCATAGAATCTCTAAAAATTATTTTTCAATTAGTCATACAGTTTGTTCTTTTCGGCAATAGCTTGTGCCGACTTTACAACATTTTCTGCCATTCGAGCTGAAGCAGCATCAATAAGCCTGCCATCAAGTGCCGCAGCACCTCTACCCTGAGCAGCAGCTTCTGCTAAAGCCTTCAGGATACATTTTGCTTTCTCAACTTCTGTGTCGGGAGGTGAAAAAACCTCATTTGCCAACGCAACCTGACTGGGATGAATTGCCCATTTGCCTTCACAGCCTAATGCAGCCGCCCGCAGTGCTGCAAGCTTGTAACCTTCAGCATCTTGAATGTCACCGAACGGCCCGTCAATGGGACGAAGTCCGTAAGCCCGGCAAGCGACAGTCATCCGGCTGATGGCGGCATGCCATTGATCCCCCGGATAGTCGGGGTTCAATCCTCCAATATTGACGGTTCGAGCGCGATTACTGGCAGCATAATCGGCCACACCAAAATGCAATGCCTCTAGCCGGCGGCTTGATTGCGCTATAGCTTCAACATTAACCATACCCAAAGCCGTTTCAATTAAACACTCAATACCCACCCGATGTTTAATCGCACATTGCATTTCTAGTTGTGTGATCATAGCGTCGACCATGTATACATCTCCGGTAACACCTACCTTAGGGATTAAAATAGTGTCTAGCTTATGTCCAGCCTGTTCCATCAAATCAACGACATCCCTGACCATATATTGAGTGTCCAGGCCATTAATCCGAACTGAAAGGGTAATGCCATGCTCTTTCCAATCAAGATCATTGATAGCTTCAATAACATTCTTACGAGCAGTTAACTTATCATCCGGAGCCACTGCGTCTTCTAAATCTAGAAATACAAAATCGACCCCACTGTTGAGGGCTTTTTCAAACATATTGGGATTAGACCCTGGAACCGCCAATTCACAGCGTTGAACTCTTGATACTAAAGCTTCATGCAGTGTATGGCTCATTAAACTATCCTTAAAAAGTGTATTCTCATTATTTAACTAACTTTACAGGCTTAATTGCAATCAAACCGACTATATTACTGACTGATGCGACCTTCGGTCAATGCAGTCTGCTCGTCAAAATGAAAACTTCGAAAAAAATTGAGCTTTCTTGGGCAATAATCAACGTGAGATATGGTCAGAAATAAGTGAATATTGTAACTAATGAAGCAGTGTTTTAAAGTTCTTTATTAACTTTAGAGAGCAACCCAAAGTGCAAATGGAGTCTAAATAAATGAGCAAGCCTAAACTAATTGTCACGCGCAAGTGGCCACAAGAAATCGAACAAATATTATCTCAAAAATATGATGTTTCATTGAATGAAGATGATCATCCAATGACACATGACGAGCTCAAAGATTCCTTAAGGACTGCCGATGCATTATTGTCAACAGTCACCGATAAAATTAATGCTGAAGTTCTCAGCAAGACGCCTTTGAAGACAAAACTATTGGCTAATTTTGGCGTAGGTTTCAACCACATTGATCTTGATGCCGCAAAAAAACGAGGGCTGGTTATCACCAATACCCCTGAGGTTCTGACAGATGCCACAGCTGATATTGCCATCTTATTAATGCTTATGTCTGCCCGTCGTGGCGCTGAAGGTGATCGTCATATCAGAAGCCGTGAATGGATCGGTTGGCGACCAACGCATATGCTCGGTACTACCGTAACAGGTAAAACTCTGGGTCTGATTGGCATGGGGCGAATCGCTCAAGCAACCGCACGAAGGGCGCATCACGGATTCGGCATGAAAATTATTTTTTCAGCGCCTAGATCCCCATCACCCAATATTCTTCAGGAACTCGACGCAACTCCATGTGAAACCATTGAAGAACTATTAAAAACGGCAGACTTTGTCTCCTTGCACTGTCCAGGTGAACCTGCCACTTATCACCTCCTCAATGAGGAGAAACTAAAACTGATGCGACCGACCGCCCACCTTATTAATACTGCAAGAGGTGATGTTGTTGACAACCAAGCACTTATTCAAGCCCTTAGAAATGGTTCCATTGCTGGTGCAGGCCTGGATGTGTTTGAAGGTGAACCAAATTTAGACGATGCATTTTTATCGCTGGATAACGTATCATTGTTACCTCACCTTGGGAGTGCAACCTTAGAAACACGGGTAGCCATGGGCAAAAGAGTTATTGAAAACATTGATGCCTTTTTTAACCATAAAGAACCTCGAGACCGTGTTGTATAGCCATACACAGCTATTCCTTCTTGATTTAATAAAACTTAAAACAAGTGTCTTACCATATCTCTTTCTTCTTTAAGTTCTAGCTCTGTCGCTTTAAGCCGCTTTTGACTAAATTCATCAATAGGCAAGTCTTGCTCGACTATAATTCGTGAATTTATCACTCTTACAGGATAAGAAAAAAACAATTCGCTCTCAACACCATACCAACCAGGTCCAGTAATGGCCATACTAGCCCAATCTGTCGATAATGTGCCGAAAAGCCAAGCTCGCATATGGTCAATGGCAGCATTGGCCGCTGAAGCTGCACTTGAAAGACCTCGCGCATCAATGATAGCAGCACCCCGCTTTTGCACTGTGGGGATAAAGTGATCCACAAACCAATTGTTATCCACTAACGTTAGAGCGCTTCGGCCTTTTACTAAAGCATGATGAAGGTCAGGATACTGAGTAGACGAATGATTACCCCAAATAATTATTTGGCTGACTTCTTTAGATAAGACGCCGCATTTTTCAGCTAATTGCCCCTTGGCACGATTATGATCTAGCATCGTCATGGCTGTGAAATTATTAGGGTCTAGTTTAGGCGCGTTTTTCAATGCTATCAGAGCATTGGTGTTGGCTGGGTTGCCAACTACTAACACTTTTACGTGGCGGCTAGCAGCCTGATCAAGTGCTTGCCCCTGTATCTTAAAAATCGCTGCGTTTTTCAACAACAGATCTTTTCTTTCCATACCTGGGCCTCTTGGTTGCGAGCCTACTAGAAAAGCAATCTCTGCGTTTTGGAAAGCCACCATGGGATCAGATGTTGTTTCAACACTATGAAGCAAAGGAAATGCACAATCATTGAGCTCCATAACAACACCAGTCAACGCTTTCATAGCGGGTTCAATTTCCAGCAACCTTAAGTTCACAGGCTGGTCTGAACCGAGCAAATTACCCGCTGCGATACGGAACAACAAAGAGTAGCATATTTGACCTGCGCAGCCAGTGACAGCAATAGTAACGGGGGTTTTCATCGTCTTCTCCCTTAGAATATTCAGCGATTTTTCAACTTAAAAGATCCGTGATCTACATTGTTATTTTAAAAGTTAAATCAATTTTGGTTATCAACTTTATTAGACGGTTCAAATTTATCATAAAGTAAACTTGAGTGTAATTCTAATCTCATCATCACTTCTAAATCTTTAAAATGCAATCGCTAAGGACTCAGAATTTTGGTACAAAGCTAAAAACTTGTTTAGTGTCTATTCATGAATTTCTAATCGGTATGTCTATTCCTAGGAATTATTATACTGAAGCTATATAACATTCTAAGAAACACTCCCCTAGCAAATCTCTGATCCTTTTTTTAACATTTCACGTTATCTAAAGCTTACGTGAAGGTAATGCAACTTCAGTAATGTTGTATCATCGAATATTCAAACGAAAACAAAATCGTTTAAGTTGAATTTCGTTTGAAAAGGATAATAAGCGCTATGCTTAAGCCCAGTGATAAACCAATGGCTAGGCCAAAGCCAATAACGGTCAAATAGTTGGGTGTTACAGAGTTCGCTTGGCCAAAGTAATGAGCAGAATCACCTTCCGCCCACACCGACCGTTGTTTAGCATAGTAGTATTTATCAAATACCATATCAAATAGCTTGTCATGCATCTTAGGCATCCCCTGGTCGTCAAGAAATTCCTTATAGGCCATTAAAGCCATATTGCCGCCCGGTTCCATGCCGTCCGTGGTGGCGCCAATTTCAACATGATCATGCATCATCCACACTCCAGGGCCATAGCTGTGAAGACCGTCGTTGATGGTTTGTAAATTAAGGTCTATTCGCTGAGCTGGTGCAACATCATAAACATCTCGCGTTAATTGCAACCCCTTAGGCGCTTCGACCCCATCATAGGCAGTGATGGTCGCTTTGTGGCCGTGTATGTGAATAGCCACCGATGATCGTTGCGCATTGCCGATATGCAGCTTAATGTTCTCGTTGGCACCAGCGATAATCAAACTGTCGCGTATTGTGAATGGAAACGAATGACCGTTAAGCAAGAATAGGTTTTCAAATGATTCGGTACTGTTGTATTCCCGGCTCATTCTTTTGGCTATCAATCTCGGATCAATCGCATCCTGAATAATGCTGGACAACCGTTTGTCCACTGATTGATAAAACAGATCATACTCTTGCTGATAATCCTCTTTTACTCCGATCGCTGGATGGCGTACACGGCCGGCGCCAATATTGAAAGTTTGCAACCAGTTGTCGGGTCGGTTTTCTTCGACAATGAACATGCCGTTAAGTCCCATCATCAAATGCTGTGAGGTTTGTACGTGACAGTGGTAAAACATCGTACCGGCGTGACGTGGTTGCATTTCATAGGTATGGGTTTTACCAGGAAATACTGCATGAGCTTCAGTCCCATCGTTATCCTTTCCAGAGGCATTCTTCCATGGGTGGTCAACGCCGTGCAGGTGGATGGTATGCGGTAGATAGTGGGTATTTTCCAGTGTAATAAAAACCTTATCGCCTTGTTCAACTCGAATGACCGGGGACGGCGCTCTTAACAGTGGATTAGCTTGCCTTGAGTTAAAGTTTTTCAGTGCCATACCTCTCGATTTTGGCGCGAAAACCCATAATCCGGGTTGTATTCCTGGTGCGATATCAAACGTATTAATGAAATACTCGCCATCTGGTGTAGAACCGTTCAACTCAACAACTTCCATTTTAATTCGGATAATATCCGGGTCGCCGTCATGATCCAAATCTTCAGACTTGATGAGCGCATCTTCGGCCAAGTGAGTTTGCATAAGTGTGCGCATGCCAATGTTATTAGTCCCTTTCACCGCAGCTGCGACAGCATAGGGATTGTCCGGTTCACAGGCTGGTGATGCCTCGATACTCACAGTATCTATATCTTGAGCGGTGCGCCATGCTGGGTGATCGTTTGAACACGGTTTAATAGTGCCGATGGTTCCCCCCACAATTGGATCATCAATAGTCGCTGGGGGCGAAGTGGTTTCAGCTAATTCAAAATCTGGCCACAAATTAAAAGCTAGTAAACCCATCAACGGGATCAACAAAATCAAGATAACAACAAGCACTCGGTTCATGGCAGTTTTCGAAAATAAACGACAGAAAAAAATAGAAGTTTGAGACTATCCAAAATGATCATTATAAATGGGTTTTCATGTTAATTTACCTCGAATGTATTTTTCGGTGATAATATTGTTCGAACCGAGTGTAAAATTTCGCGTAACTATTCAGCTCATCCCCTGAGTAACCCCATAACTGCGCTAAAAGTGCTTATTTACAAGTATAAACTGCGCCCTTACGCCATGTTCTGTGGCTGCTCAGGGGCAATCTGAACAGCTACCCGGAGTATGCTGAATAGATACAATTTCGCAAACCAAGCTTCTTTTAGAAGAATAATCAGAATCCAAAATATGCTAGCTAATGTCCCTGCCAATCCGCTTCTAAAATGGCCAGGAGGTAAATCGAGTGAATTAAGCATTATTCTTGCGGCACTGCCTTCCAGTTTTGTCAGGTACTATGAGCCTTTTTTTGGAGGAGGCGCCGTTTTTTGGTCGATTTCAGAAAAAGTACCTGCTTTCTTGAATGACAAGTCTACCGATTTAATGGATTTTTATCGCTGTGTTGGAAGAGGTAACGACCTTTTTTTCAAGCTTCTTGACCAACTGGCAGCACAATGGAGTTGGTTGGAAGCTTTTATCGAAAAAAATAGTGATCATTTGCTGCAAATATATTCACTGTCAGCTCATTCTGCTTCAAGTATTGATCTGTCTAGCCCCGCATTGAATGATTTTATCGATAGCAACAAGCAAATATTGACTGATTTGATCATCGAAATGTTTCATGGTGGACATGAAAATTTTGAAATGGAAATAAGAAGAAATCTGGCAGGTAAAATCAGCCGGATGGTTAAGTTACAGCAGAAACTGGGGCAGCTTTCACAAGCTGACATTCTGGACAATTTGGAAGGGGCTCTAAAATCAGCGTATTACATGCATTTGCGTTATCTGTATAACCACACAAGACAATACAAGCTCTCTAGAGAACTACATAGCGCCATTTTTTTCTTCCTCAGGGAACATGCTTATGCCGCCATGTTCAGGTTTAATTCCAAAGGTCAGTTCAACGTTCCTTACGGGGGAATTAGCTACAATAGAAAAAACTTGCTCACTAAGATTGACCATATCAAATCGCCTGCTGTGCGCGGCAGATTACAGAACGCTCAATTGCAAGCCATGGATTTTATAGACTTTTTTCATCAGTACCCACTAATGACGGGCGATTTTGTGTTTGTTGATCCACCTTATGATAGCGATTTTAGCGACTATGATCGCAATGCTTTTAGTCAGAAAGACCAGGTTCGACTGGCCAATTTTTTAATGCAATGCTCGGCAAACTTTATGTTGGTTATTAAAGAGACAGAATTTATTTACTCTTTGTATGATAAAGAATCACTAAACATCCGGGCTTTCGACAAGAAATATATGTGGACCATAAAAGAACGAAATAACAGAGATGTGAAACATTTGATGATCACTAATTATTAGTATAAAGGAAAATAATAAGGAAATTTTGATGAGTAGTAGAATTTCAGAAAAGGAATTAATTTTGCCAGCATTATGGTGTATGAATGAAACATTAGACGAACCAATCACAACGACCCAGTTACAAGAATCTCTTAGACAATTGATCAAACCAACTGGAGAAGATTTAACAATATTGGCAGGAAGACATGACGATAAGTTTTCTCAGAAAGTAAGAAATTTAAGGTCGCATGAAACTTTAGAGAGTTTAGGGTTGGCTCATTATCATTCCAAAAGTAGGAATGGTCGTTGGGAAATTAGTGAACACGGAAAGAAGTTTTTACAGGAAAATAATGCGTTAATGCGGTATCTTTTCACAAATGACTTTAACTATGAAGATGTCAAAAGTACATTGTCTTCTGTTCCATATTCATCGAGTCAAGAATCAAGGGAATTGGTTATACCTTTTGATGAAAACTTAATAATCTACGAAGGGATAACTACAAAATCTGAACAAATCATTTATCAAAGGTCCACAGAGTTAACAAATATGGCAGTTGAGAAATTCACAAATAACGGGGAAATTGTTTGTACGGTTTGTGAGTTTAATTTTAAAGTGATGTATGGGCCACTCGGGGATGGTTATATTGAAATACATCATGTTAAACCCATTTGTTGTTATGAAGGCTCAGAACAAAACAAGATGATTTTTAATGCTCTCCAGAATGTCGTTCCTTTGTGCTCAAATTGTCATCGTATGGTTCACAGAAAGAAAAACCCTTTATCCATTAATGAACTCAAGCAGATAACCAGAAGGAATTGAAGAATATTTCATTCCTCTGCTGATGATAATAAATAAGGGGTGTCAATCATTGATTGACCTCTTATTTTTCTCTTGGCAATGAATGCTCCTTGTCCTAAGAATTTGACTGGAAATCTGTTGGTTGTACAATCTCAACGTTCGTTTCGGCCGGTACTGAAACACTACTAGTTATATTCGCAACATGCTATCTTTCTCAAATGAACTCATATTTAGCTCTGTTCGTTTAGAGCTATTTCATCCCATATTAACTCTTTTCTTACTATGCATTTTTTGCGATTCCATTTGATCAAATGGGAAATAGGTTGTTTCATAGCTGGAGGGTGCTTTGTATTATCTTTAGCACCTTTCGAACACCATTTCTTCTCTCCAATTAGTTTTTTAATTCTTCTGTTTTCTTTGCTGAACACAACACTATTCAGGTGCTTTTTAAGAGCTTACCTATTTGGATTAGGTCAGTTTTTATTTGGTATTTCATGGGTTTATGTAAGCATTCATCAATATGGCGGTGCAAATGAATTTACATCAGCACTACTAACGTTTTCATTAGCTGCTTTTTTGTCTTTATTTCCCGGACTTTTCGGCTATTTGATGGGACGAGTACGCTTAAAATACTCAAAAGTAAGAGCGATATTTATTTTTCCCGCTTTTTGGATATTAGTGGAATATATTAGAGGTGAATTGATCCTTGGTGGCTTTCCTTGGTTGAACGTAGGATATAGTGCTTTAAATACAATTTTAGCCGGCTATATACCCATAATGGGATTGTACGGAACTGGATTTTTGCTTTGTTTGATGGTGTCAATCATTTGTTTGCCAGTGATTAAGCGCCACAAATATTCTGCCTTTTTTAGTGTTACTGCTTTTTTAGTTATTAATTTAGCTGGATTTTTGTTGCAAGATCACCAATGGACTCAGCAAACTGGCGGTCCTATTAAAATCGCCTTGTTACAAGGAAATATCGATCAGAATAAAAAATGGCTGCCTGAGTATCGTAAAAAAATTCTGGAATTTTATCGACATGAAACTAGACAGCATTTGGGCGATAAAATCATTATTTGGCCTGAAACATCCGTCCCTGCGTTCTATGACCAAGTAAAAGAAAATTATTTGATGCCTCTCGAGCAAGAAGCAAAACAAAACAATACTGATTTAATCGTAAGTTTGCCTATCCGCGGTAATAGCCAAGATGAGTATTACAATGCAGTCATAACATTAGGCTCATCACAGGGCATTTATAGGAAAAAACGCCTGCTTCCCTTTGGCGAATATTTACCGCTCCAACCACTCTCTGGTTTTCTGTTGAAACTTATGGATATTCCACTTGGAGATTTTACCGAAGGCAAAAGGGATCAGGCATTATTAAAAGCCTTGGGTTATCCTTTTTCTACCTCTATTTGTTATGAAGCTGCCTACGGAGATCATCACATTCACGATCTACCGGAAGCCGCTTTTTTGGTAAACGTTGCAAATGATGGCTGGTTTATAAATTCTATCGAACCTTACCAACATCTTCAAATTGCTTCTATGCGGGCAATTGAAACAGGTCGGTATCTGGCGAGGGCTACTAATACTGGTATTTCAGGGATTGTTTCTCCGAAAGGAGAGATATTAAATAAATTGCCGATGTATCAAAGGGGGGTAATGTCAGGAGAGATCTTCCCCATGGGTGGGACAACACCTTACGCAAGGATAGGGAATGCTGGTGTAATCTTATGTGTCATTATATGGCTTGTTTTAATTATGCTTCAAAAGAAGAATCTATCTTCTTAATTATTAGATATATAGTAATCTGATCAACTAATGTTCTTATTATTGCTACAGCCTCTTTACTTCTATTTGAGAAGGTCTTCAGACTAAAAGTCTCGATTTAAAACGACTTTTATATTTGAATTTCCATGTGAAGAGCTCTGAATTCCTCGGCAAGCTTATGCTTAGGCGCATAATGGATCATTGGTTTTGAAGCGCTGTGGGATTCTCTGACTTTAATCGAAGGAGAAATGCGGGACTTAAGAACAGGGTGACCCTCGGCAATCAATTCTTCGACTAATTGCAACGGCAAACGGGTTCTACTTTGAAATTGATTCACTATAATACCCTCAACTTCAAGATCTGGATTATGGTCAGCTTTTACCTCTGTGATTGAGTTCATTAAAGTGTACAGGGCTTCTCGAGAAAATGCGTCGCAATCAAAAGGGATGAGGCATTTATCTGCAGCAATGAGTGCAGATTGACTATAAAAATTTAGTACAGGCGGGGTATCCATAAATATTTGGTCAAAGGAATCAAGTTGGATCAAAGCCTCTCGCAATTTAAAAATTTTATATCGTGCTTCCAATCTAGCCTTCAAAGGTTCGAGTTCTGGGTGAGAAGGAACCACGAATAAATTCGGGAAAGGTGTTTCGTGAATGATACCGTCAAAGTTGGCGTTTTGACCTTTACCAAATAAACCCAGACTTAAACACCCTTTAAAAAAACTTGTGATGGTCTTGTTTTCGTCAGTGATCTTTTGGCCCAGTAAATATTGTGTGGTATTACCTTGTATGTCTAAATCAAAAACGAGTGTTTTTTTACCTTTTGCCGCGCTTATTGCCGCCAAATTACAAGTAATGGTTGATTTTCCAACGCCACCTTTTTGATTGAAAATTACCCTGCGCATGGTTGATCCCTTGGTATGAGTTTCTAATGTAAAAGAATATGCTTTAAAATAAAGAACATTATATTCTCTTGACTGACTATATCAACAGCGCTGAAATTTTTTCCCGCCGCAACTTGAGCAAACAGCAATTTCATTCACAGTTTTAAATTCAGTCTTTTTTTTGCAAGAGCGACAGGCCAGTGTGCCCGGCCCCATTATTTCCCCTGCCGTATAAATGCCTGATTTATGCGCTTCTAAATCTAATTTGGCTATTTCAATTCTAGTTTTATCAGCAACATCTAAAAAAGCATCAATTGCAAAATTTTCTAGAAGTTCAATGTCAAATTTAAGCCACTCAGCAAGAGTATCTTTATTGCCAGATGAACCTTGAGGAGCGGAACCTAAGTCGCGTTTTATATAATGTTGAACTGCTTCGGCCTCGTCATCACTCAATCCGAGTAGCTCGCGCGTTTTACTTTTAGCAATGTCAAAACTACGCTCCATTGAATGTTCTGCTTCATGAAAGCCATCGTGTAAATGTTTGATCATGTCGTGATAGGCTTTAATTAATCTATTACTGTTCATATTCGCCACCTAAAATTGTAAGTGATGCTTTTTGTTTGGTCTTCGCTACTGTATTCTAACGCTTTTGGCATTGAATTGACGAACACAAATGGAAGAGAATTACAATCCATTAATTATTGAAAAAGAAGCCCAGAAGCAATGGGCTCAAAACAAGGTTTTTATAGCATCCGAGCATCAAAATAAACCTAAGTATTATTGCCTCTCGATGTTCCCCTATCCCAGTGGCAAACTACACATGGGCCACGTCAGGAACTATACGATCGGTGATGTGATTAGCCGATATCAAAGAATGCTGGGCAAGAATGTTATGCAACCAATGGGCTGGGATGCTTTTGGATTGCCCGCAGAAAATGCTGCCAAACAGCATGAGGTACATCCTGCAGATTGGACTTATGACAACATAAAGTACATGAAAGAGCAGTTGAAGCGACTCGGTTTTGGATATGACTGGGACAGAGAAATTGCTACCTGCGATCCTGATTATTATAAATGGGAACAATGGTTCTTTATTAAATTGTTAGAAAAAGATCTTGTTTATAAAAAAACAGCACCGGTCAATTGGTGTCCTCATGACATGACAGTGCTGGCAAATGAACAAGTCATTGACGGATGTTGCTGGCGTTGTGATACGCCAGTTGAACGAAAAGAGATTTCGCAATGGTTTTTAAGGATAACTGCTTATGCCGATGAGTTGCTTGAAGAGCTACAAGCTTTAAAAGGTTGGCCAGAACAAGTAAGAACCATGCAAAGCAATTGGATCGGCCGGTCTGAAGGGGTAGAAATTGAGTTTGCTGTGGATGGTATGGACAATCCATTAGAAGTTTATACCACTCGGCCCGATACCTTGATGGGAGTTACCTATCTCGCTGTGGCTGCTGAGCATCCTCTTGCTGGGGTTGCCACTGATACCAGGCCAGAGCTAGTAGATTTTATTGAAAGCTGTAAAAGGACTAAGTCATCCGAAGCGGCGCTTGAAACGATGGAGAAAAGAGGGGTCGACTCCGGTATGAAAGCGATCCATCCTATCACAGGTGAAAAGGTTCCTATTTGGATCGCCAATTTTGTATTGATGGGATATGGTACCGGTGCTGTTATGTCGGTTCCAGCCCATGATCAACGTGATTTTGAATTTGCAAAAAGCTATGACATTGCAATTAAACAAGTCATTTATCCCGGTGGTACTGAACAAGAGGCTGATTGCTCAAAGGCCGCCTATATTGAAAAAGGAATACTTAAAAATTCAGGCGAATTTGATGGTTTGACCTCACAACAGGCTTTTGATGCGATCGCAGATAAACTGCAAGAGCTTGGCAAAGGAGCCAGAAAAGTAAATTATCGTTTGCGTGATTGGGGTGTTTCGCGTCAACGCTATTGGGGTACGCCCGTACCAGTAATTTATTGCGAAAGTTGCGGCACTGTTCCAGTTCCTGAAAATGATTTGCCGGTGTTATTGCCTAAAGACGTTCAGCTGGATGGATTAGGCTCGCCATTAATCAAGCATGAAGCCTTCAGTTCTACAAAATGTCCCAAATGTAATTCGTCTGCGAGAAGAGAAACAGACACCTTTGATACCTTCATGGAATCATCCTGGTATTTTGCCAGGTATGCCTGTGCAGACGACAATACTGCCATGTTGAATCAAAAAGCTGATTATTGGTTGCCGGTTGATCAGTATATTGGTGGTATCGAACATGCAATTTTGCATTTATTATATGCACGATTTTTTACCAAATTAATGCGTGACGAAGGCTTGCTAAATTGTAATGAACCTTTTGCCAATTTATTAACGCAAGGGATGGTTCTTAAGGATGGAAGCAAAATGTCTAAGTCGAAAGGTAACACGGTTGATCCGCAAGAGCTGATTGATCGTTACGGGGCAGATACCGTTAGATTATTCATAATGTTTGCATCTCCTCCTGAGCAATCTTTGGAATGGTCCGATACTGGGGTCGAAGGTGCTTTTCGTTTTTTGAAACGTTTATGGAAGCAAGTTTATAGACATGTCTCCGAAGGTTTGCCAAATCATGCAAATTCTGCAATCTCACAGGATATTCTGAATAATGAACAGAAAGAAATGCGGAGGTTGGTCCATGAAACCATTAAAAAGGTCAGTGACGATATGGGACGACGCTTTACCTTTAATACAGCTATTGCTGCTAATATGGAGCTCCTCAATCATGTTGCGAAATATACAGATTTAACCGATCAGGGAAGTGCGATTAAGCAGGAAGCGTTAGAATCCATTGTTCTGATGTTGTCGCCAATTATTCCCCATGTTTGTGAAAAATTTTGGAGCTATTTAGGCAGAGATGTTTTAGTTGCTAACGCGACATGGCCTGTTTACGAAGAATCAGCAATGGTTTTAGACTCTATAGAATTGGTTATACAAGTGAATGGAAAACTGAGAGGAAAATTGATCATTGCTAACGATGCGTCTAAAGATGCGATTGAACAATTGGCCTTGGATAATGAAAGTATCAAGCGCTTTATCGAAAACAAACCGATCAAAAAAATTATTGTTGTTCCTAAAAAGCTGGTCAATATTGTAGTTTGACAATATTTGTATACTGATGGATTGATTTGAAAATGAAGCGTATTTTTATTTGTTTTTCCTTTCTGTTGTTGATCAGCTGCGGCTACCAACTGCGCGGCAATATTATTTTGCCATCGCAAATGGAAACTCTTTTCGTAGAGGGAGCATCTGGGACTTTGAAAGCGGGTATAAGGGAAGTGATTACGACTTCAGGTGGCCAATTGCTAGATCAAAGTAAAGGGGCTAAATCAATCGTCAAGGTTCAGAATGAATCATTGCAAACGAGAGTATTATCGGTTAATTCTTCTGGCAAAGCGGATACTTTTGAAGTTGTTCTCAGGTTGAGTTATGAGCTGGCAGAAGTTAGCGGTAAAACCTTGCTACCGACTCAGCTTATCGAGATAAGGCGTGACTATTTTAATGATCAGTTAGATATCGTGGGAAAGACCAATGAAGAACAGCTTATTCGGGAAGAAATGTACCGGCAAGCTGTACGTACAATGATCAATCAATCACGAAGAGCTTTGCGCACAAGTGATGCTGGCGTGAATTAGTTGCTATGCGGGTTCGGTTTGACCAGTTACTTAAAACGTTAGAAAAACAACTATCACCCATTTATTTAATCAGTGGTGCCGAGCCCTGTCAGCTTGTTGAAGCTGCTGATAACATCAGGCTGGCTGCAAAAAAAGCTGGTTTCCAGGAGAGAGAAGTCTTATCGGTTGATGGAAGTTTTCAATGGCAAGCTTTGCTGGATTCCGCAATGACGCTTTCCATCTTTTCTGAAAAGAAATTGATTGATTTAAGAATCGATTCAGGGAAGGTTGGTAAGGAAGGGGCAAAGGTGCTCGCTGAGTATGCAAAAAATCCACCCCAAGATTGCATCTTGCTGATTACGATTGGCAAACTAACTCCCGCTTCGCAAAAAAGCCAGTGGTTTCGCGCAGTCGAGAGCGCCGGAGTTATTTTGCAGGTTTGGCCGCTCGAGGGTCAAAAGTTGGTTGCATGGTTGCAAGCCAGCCTTAAAAAAAAAGGGATGCAAGTCGATCAGCAGGGGATATCATTTCTAGCTTCTAGGTTAGAAGGCAATTTACTGGCAGCCAGCCAAGAGATAGAAAAACTGTTCACTCTTTTGGGTCCGGGTGTTATCAAGCGTGATACTTTAATTGACGTTATAACTGACCAAGCGAAGTTTGATGTTTTTAGTTTAGCTGAATCCTTGCTCCAAGGGCATCTGAAAAGAACCTACCGGATCTTGCAAATATTACAAGCCGAAGGAACTCCTCCCGCTTTAGTGTTATGGGTTATCACTAGGGAAGTTAGGATTCTTTTAAAATTAAAAGAAACGCGGCAAAATAATGATGTACTGGAACCTGTATTTAAGCAATTTCAGATTTGGAGCCAAAGACAGGCCTATTACACAAAAGCGATACAAAGACTGGATCGTTCTGTCCTTCACCAAGCTGTGTTAAAAGCTCAGTTAGCCGATAATCAGATTAAAGGTCTGCTTCCAGGAGTTGCTTGGGAAACTTTGTTGGAATTGTCAATGGATCTGGCAAAAAGTAAGCAACTAAAGATGCCGGCTTAGGTCTACTAGTCCTGAAGTTAACGCATTTTTATAGGTTCTATAATTTCCAATAGGAAAGTTTTTATCCGTTAAGATAGCTATGTTAGGTATTATACTAATCAACTTAAGTTTTTTGTATTGAGAATCGAATGGATGTTCACGAATATATGCTCCAAGTTGGGAAAAAGGCAAAGCTAGCATCGCAACAAACCAACCGAGCTGAAACTAATGTAAAAGATCAAGTATTGTTGAATATTGCATCTGAAATTGAAAGGTCTCAACCGCAATTATTGGATGAAAATAGTAAGGACTTGCTCAATGCAAAACAAAATGGGCTTGATGCAGCGATGATAGATCGGCTTAAACTCACCGAAGTTAGCATTAAAAAAATGGCGGATGGCGTTAAACAGATAGCTGATTTACCAGACCCTGTTGGCGAAATATCCAACCTAAAATACCGACCATCTGGTATTCAAGTCGGTCAAATGCGGGTGCCTTTAGGTGTCGTGGGTATTATTTATGAGTCACGACCTAATGTCACTGTGGATGCTGCAGCTTTGTGCATAAAATCTGGCAATGCATGTATTTTGCGTGGAGGATCCGAGTCACTTTATTCTAACCTGGCAATCGCAAAATGCATCACGACTGGATTAAAAAAAGCTGAATTATGCACTGACTCAGTGCAAGTCATCGCGACTACAGATAGAACTGCAGTGGGAGAATTGATTAAGCTCAAAGATTTTGTAGATGTTATCATTCCACGGGGGGGCAAAGGCCTTATCGAACGTGTCTCGAGTGAGTCAAAAATTCCCGTCATTAAGCATTTAGATGGCAATTGCCATGTTTACATTGACGACATGGCCGATACTGACAAAGCGATTGCTGTTACGCTGAATTCTAAAACACATCGCTATGGCGTATGTAATGCAGCAGAAACTTTGTTAATAGGGCAAAATATAGCTCCCAGCTTATTACCGAATATCGCGGTAAAACTGCATGAGGCTGGAGTAGAAATAAGAGGGTGTCCTCAAACACTAGACCTGATTGCTGGATGTAAGGCTGCCAGTGAGAAAGATTGGGACACTGAATTTTTAGCGCCAATATTAGCAGTAAAAATTGTAACGGGGATCGAGCAGGCAATAACGCATATTAATCATCATGGTTCTGCCCACACTGAGACCATCGTTACGGAAGATTATAGTCGGGCCAGACGTTTTCTGAGGGAAGTTGATTCGAGTTCTGTTATCGTCAACGCCTCAACACGTTTTGCCGATGGTTACGAATATGGACTTGGTGCAGAAATTGGTATCAGTACAGACAAATTACATGCAAGAGGGCCTGTTGGGTTAGAGGGCTTAACGACATTGAAATATATAGTGCTTGGTGATGGACAGACACGCGTTTGAAATTTACCCACTGTACTTTAACCGTTTAAAAATGTAGCTGATGCCAGAATTTAGGCGCGAGTTGCTTGTTTTATTGTATAAAAGAACATTTTGATTCTTGCTTAGCCACATTTTATTCTGACTAGTTGTTTTAATGTATACCCGGGAGGCATAGATAGAATGAAGCAAACGAATGAAAAGAAAATTGGAAATTAATTAATGAAATCAGATGAAATGTTGAATCTAGTTCTTGAAACATTGGAGGAAAATAAAGGAAAAGATATTACTTCGATAAATGTAAAAAATAAGACTGCAATTACTGATTATATGGTAATTGTGACGGGTACTTCTGTTCGCCATTTAAAGGCATTATCAAATCGGGTTAGTGATAAGCTCAAGGAGCAAGGTGAAGTACCTCTTGGTTTGGAAGGTGCGGGTTCAACAGATTGGATACTACTCGATTTGGGAGATGTTATCGTTCATTTCATGGTTAAACAAGCGCGTGATTTTTATCAGATTGAGAAATTGTGGGATCCGGATTTTGTCGATGAATCAATCGTTTAAAAATAGGTATCATTTATTACATGTTGAGAAACTTTTAAATGGCTAAGAAAAAAATCTACAAAGTCCAATTTCAAAACCGTGACCAAGTTTATGAAGTGTTTGTAAAACAAGTATTCCAAGGTGATATTTATGGTTTTGTTGTGTTAGAGGATTTCGTTTTTGGTGAGAGCAGTGCAATTGTAGTTGATACATCAGAAGAGAAGCTAAAAGCAGAGTTTAGTGAGGTTCACCGATCATTTATACCGCTGCACCAAATCATCCGAATTGATCAAGTTGAGAAACGTGGCACCGCTAAGATTGTTGCTTTGCAGGATAATCAAAAAAACTCTGCAAAAACATCACGGTTTTATACATCCGAAAACAAATAATAAATATTATTGCTATTTTACAACACGAAGCGTGGGTTTTTGAGGTGTAGAGGAATTTTTCTCAGGAGGCGGGGGGGCTTCGCCATCTTCTTTTTCAAACACCATGCCTTTTCCATTTTCTTTGGCATAAATACTTATGACAGAAGGAAGTGGTATTCGAACCTGCATCGGTGTGCCGCTGAAGCGAGCGCTAAACTCTATTTCTTCGTTGCCCAATAATAATCCTTGAATAGCATCAGGCAGGATGTTTAGTATGATTTTTCCATCTTTAATAAATTCAGAAGGAACAATTGTATGCTCCATAGTTGCATCAACAAGCAGATAAGGAGTTTTATTATTATCAACAATCCATTCGTAGATTGATCTAATTAAGTAGGGTTTTAAAGAAGTCATAGGGGTGTTTCTAATAGATCTTGCTCAAAACTATTCAAACTAGAAATAAAACCTTTTCTTTGCATGATGCGGTTTGCATAATTTCGAATAGGGTTGGCTTGTTCCGGTAAATCGATCCCAATGCTGTGGAGGCGGATGAGGAGAGGAATTAGAGCGCAATCGACTAAAGAAAAATCAGAGCTCATGAAATAAGGGGTGGCAGCAAAAACAGGCATTGAAGACATGAGGCTTTCTTTTAACATTTTTTTTGCTCGAGCTGCTTTTTTTTCTCCTGATAATTTAATTTCTTCAAATAATCGAAACCAGTCTTGGTCGATCCTTTTGATGATCATCCTGGCACTAGCTCTTGAAACTGGATCCATCTGATAAAGAGGAGGGTGAGGAAACCTTTCATCTAAATATTCCATAATAATACGTGGATCGTACAGAACCAAATCTCGGTCAATCAAGGTCGGTGTTGACTTACCTGGATTAAATTCAAGTAGTTCTAAGGGTGGGGAGTCTGCTTCATAGTATTCAATATCGGTAAGAATTCCTTTTTCAAAAATAACAATTCTAACTCCATGACTTAAAGCGCAAGACAATGGAGAATAGAGGGTCATAATAGATTTCCGAGTCGGGTTTATTGCCACAAACTCAATTCCCTTCAAAAATAATGAACAGCTTCGGTAGAGGTTTTAGCATTTATCTCAATATGGATTTAAAGGTTTAATAATAAACCTCTGAATTGATCTTAAAAGAAAAATATTAAATTTAATCCTTATTGAAAGAATATGAGAATGTATTGTCCGTAAAGTGTTTTAGTGGATATCTTCCCAATAATTCTTCTTTAGCAAGTAGGCAATAAAAGTAAAAAGCAGTAGAAAGAGGATTACATATTTGCCTAGTCGCTGTCTTTCCAACTGGATAGGCTCACCTGCATAAACTAGAAAATTGACTAAATCGGTGACCATATTATCAAATTCTTGCGGCGATAGCTTTCCAGGTTTATCTAGTACTAACTTTTCCGCAGAAGTTTTTCCTGGTAACTTTAAATTGACCAGTTTTTGTTGTCCTTGCAGTTGCCAAAAAACGTTAGGCATACCGACATCTTTAAACACAATATTATTAACGCCCAGAGCACGATCCGGATCAGAGTAAAATCCTCTAAGGTATGTGTATAACCAATCTGCGCCGCGCGATCTTGCAATCAAAGATAAATCTGGAGGTTGAATTCCAAACCCTATTTTTGAGTCATGGGCGTTCATTGCTGTGAGCATCGTATCGTAAATGCTGGCCCCCTCAGGTGCGATATCCTTAAGAAGTTGTTCCTCGGAAATTTGAAAATCCTCGGACATTCTTATATACCGTATGTGTTTTACTGAGTGGCAACCCAGACAATAGGTTACATAGTGTTTAGCACCGCGTGATAAAGAGTCGCCATCCGCGAGGTTTATGTCAACCTTGTCGAGCTTGGTTTCTCCTGGCGAAGCAATGGATAAAAGCGGAAGCAATGTAAGAACAACAAAAATGATCTTTTTCATATTAATCAAAGCTCTTTTTTATTTTTTTAATCGTATTCAGGCTGGCGTCTTTTAATCCTGCCCAATTAGGAGTGAAAATATTAAATTCCTTGCCGTCTTTAGTCATGATTTTCCTTTTTTGAGTTACCTTCTCAATGGTTTCTTTTATTTCTGGGATGCAGTCTTCAATGCTTTTTCCTTCAGTAAGTCTTGGTGGCACAGGTTTGGTTTTTTCCCATCTTGTATAGATTGGCATCAGTAGAAAAAAACCAAAGTAAAGTACGGTGAAGATTCTTGAAAAAATGGTAAAAACTGGTGTTGCCGGCTGGTTACCAAGATAGCCCAATGCAAAAAAGCTTACGACAAAGATGGCAAGAGCTTTTTTGTATAAACCGCCACGATATCTTATTGATTTTACTTCGCCGCGATCTAGCCAGGGGAGCAAAAACAAAACGATGATTGAGGCGAACATGGCTATTACGCCGGCAAATTTATCAGGTACAGCCCTAAGAATTGCGTAGAACGGCGTGAAATACCATAACGGCGCAATATGTTCCGGTGTTGAAAGAGAGTCAGCTGGAATGAAGTTTGCCGATTCTAAAAAATAGCCTCCCATTTCAGGCCAGTAGAATATCACTAAAGCAAAGAATAAAAGAAATACCCCAGCACCTACAATATCTTTAATCGTGTAGTAAGGGTGAAATGGAATGCCATCAAAAGGTACGCCCATTCTGTTTTTCTTTTCCTTAATTTCAATGCCATCCGGGTTGTTTGAGCCTACTTGGTGAAGTGCGACTATATGCAAGAACACCAATAACACCAGAACCAATGGAACTGCAATGACATGAAAAGCAAAGAAACGGTTTAATGTGGCGTCAGAAACAACATAGTCGCCACGTATCCATAGCGATAAATCATCACCAATAACCGGTATAGCGCTAAATAAAGAAATGATAACCTGAGCGCCCCAATATGACATTTGGCCCCAGGGTAATAAATATCCCATAAAGGCTTCAGCCATTAGACATACAAAAATGAGCATGCCGAAGATCCAGATAAGCTCTCTTGGTTTTTTGAAAGATCCGTAAAGTAAACCACGAAACATATGCAGATAAATGACGAGGAAAAATGCTGACGCACCTGTGGAATGCATGTATCTAATAAGCCAACCCCAATTAACATCCCGCATGATGTATTCGACAGAGTCGAAAGCTAAAGCAGCGTCAGGCTTGTAGTTCATGGTTAGACAAATTCCGGTAACGATTTGGAGAACTAGTACGAAGAGCGCTAAAGAGCCAAAAAAGTACCAAAAGTTAAAATTTTTCGGCGCATAGTAATAGGCCATGTGCTCGTTCCAGACTTTGGAGATTGGAAACCTCTCCAAAACCCAGTTAGAACAGGCTGTTATTTTTTCCGAAATCATGATGCCACCTTCCCGTCTGGGCCTTCGCCAATGACCAGCTGTGTGTCTGATATATAGTTATGAAGCGGTATCTCTAGATTTGTTGGTGCAGGGACACCTCGAAAAACTCTTCCGGCCAAATCAAAACTAGAACCGTGACAAGGGCAAAAGAAACCTCCTTTCCAGTCCGGGCCTAAATCAGGTGCAGCAAGGGCTGGTCGAAAAGTTGGAGAGCAACCCAAGTGGGTGCAAAGACCGATGGCTACAAAAACTTCTGGCTTTATAGAGCGAAATTCATTTTTGCTGGATTTTGGCTGTATGGATTCTTCCGAAAGAGGGTCACTTAATTTATTTTCAATGGAAGGTAGTCTTTCTAACATTTCGGGCGTTCTGTTGAGTATCCACACTGGTTTTCCTCGCCATGCTACTCGGATAAGTTGGCCCGGTTCCAGTTTAGTGAGGTCAACCTCTACGGGTGCTCCTGCGGCTTTTGTTTTAACGCTTGGTTGCATCTGGGCCAGGAAAGGAACAGAGGCAAAGCCAGATCCTACTGCTCCAACAACAGTTAAAGAAGCTGTTAGAAATTGGCGTTTGGACTTATCGACGCCTTGATCATTCATGAATATTTCTCCTGGAATAAGGCATACAGTTTGATAATAGTTATTGGGTTGTTTTTACTGAGGAATAACTATATCACTTATTTCTACTAAAGTTGAAGTGTATGAGTGACATTATTTTCCGTTTTAACTTTCATGCCTTTATGAGACTCGAACATTCGGAGAAATTTTCCTGTCTTGTCGTATAAAGCTTTGGCGAGCGTTGAGTACTATTATCATTGAAAACGACAGGATTACTTTTTTCCTTTTGGTTGCCCTCCTTTAAGAGGAAAATATTGTAATTCAGTTTGTGGGTTATTTTCGCGATAATCGTGTCGGAAGGGCTCATTTAGACTTACATTAAGCTGCGCTCTTACCTCTTGCTCCTACACAAAATATTTTATTGCACTGCTTTCTACATCATTATGAGTTACAATAGCGGGATTTATTACTCTTGGTACTAAATATACTTAGTTTAAGGCTATCAGTTGTTTAGATGGGCTTCTTACTAAAATTTTTTTAAATGTTACACGCCTATCTTCGTTATCCGAGGGTCTTTTCCAAGTTCAAGTTTTTCATTGAATGAAATAAAATGGCATGCAAAGTGTGAAAGCGGTGCCATTAGAACTTAGTTGACCGCAAAATTAAGACAAAATTCTTGAGTTTCATCCAATTTAGAGAAAGCAATGACAGATTTAACACATTATAGGAACATCGGCATTTTTGCGCATGTTGATGCTGGTAAAACAACAACCACAGAGCGCATTTTAAAACTCACCGGTAAAATCCATAAAATTGGTGAGGTTCACGATGGGGCGGCTACTACTGATTTTATGGATCAGGAACAGGAGCGAGGTATTACTATCCAGTCAGCGGCCACCACATGTTTCTGGAAAGATCACCGTTTTAATATCATCGATACGCCGGGTCACGTTGATTTTACTATTGAAGTTTATCGTTCATTGAAGGTGCTCGATGGAGGTGTTGGTGTGTTTTGTGGTTCAGGTGGAGTAGAGCCGCAGTCTGAAACCAATTGGCGCTATGCCAATGATTCTGAAGTCGCAAGAGTCATATACGTGAATAAGTTAGATAGGGTTGGTGCAGATTTTTATCGTGTAGTTAAGCAGGTTGAGGATGTATTAGGCGCTAATCCCATTGTAATGACTTTACCTATCGGAACCGAAGATAATTTTGTTGGTGTGGTTGATTTGCTAACGCGTAAAGCTTGGGTCTGGGATGACTCTGGTGATCCTATGAAATATACCCTCGAAGACGTACCCGCAGACATGGCAGATGATGTTGAGATGTGGCGTGAACAAATGGTTGAGAAAGCGCTGGAACAAGACGATGATGCCATGGAAAAATATCTCGATGGTGAACAGCCAGATATCGAAACTTTGAAACACTGTATTCGAAAAGGTACTATTAATCTTGATTTTTTCCCTACCTTGTGCGGTTCTTCCTTCAAGAATAAAGGGGTACAGTTGGTACTAGACGCGGTAGTTGATTATCTTCCCAACCCTACCGAAGTTAAACCCCAACCAGAGGTTGATTTAGAAGGGAAAGAAACAGGAGAAATGGCCTTAGTTGATGCGAGCAAACCATTAAGAGCATTGGCCTTTAAAATAATGGATGATCGCTTCGGCGCCTTGACTTTCCTAAGGGTATATTCTGGAAAATTAGAAAAAGGTACGACAGTTCTTAATACCTATACCGGGAAAACTGAGCGAATAGGGCGTATTGTAGAGATGCATGCCGATTCCCGGGAAGAAGTTAGTTCGGCTCAAGCGGGTGACATCGTTGCTGTCTTAGGCATGAAAAACGTGCAAACCGGACACACACTTTGTGACCCTAAGTTTCCCGCTACCCTTGAGCCTATGGTGTTTCCTGATCCGGTGATATCAATTGCTGTCGCACCTAAAGATAAAGGTGCTTCAGAAAAAATGGGTATTGCGATAGGTAAAATGATTCAGGAAGACCCTTCTTTTCGTGTTGAAACTGACGAAGACAGTGGTGAAACCATCCTTAAAGGGATGGGGGAGCTTCACTTAGATATTAAAATCGATATTTTGCGTCGTACCCATGGGGTTGATGTTTCTGTTGGTAAGCCTCAGGTGGCATATCGCGAAACGATAACGCAGCAGGTTGAAGATAGTTATACGCACAAAAAACAATCGGGTGGTTCGGGTCAATATGCAAAGATTGACTATACTATTGAACCCGGTGAGTCTGCTAGCGGGTTTGAATTTGAATCAAAAGTAACGGGTGGGAACGTTCCCAGAGAGTTTTGGCCAGCGGTTGAAAAAGGCTTTAAAAACAGTCTGGAAGTAGGCGTGTTAGCTGGTTATCCTTGCCTTGATTTTAAAGTCACCCTTTTCGATGGGGCTTTTCATGCGGTGGATTCTTCTGCTATTGCTTTTGAAATAGCAGCCAGAGCTGCTTATCGGCAGACAGTACCAAAGGCACGACCACAATTAATCGAACCAATTATGCGAGTGGATGTATATACGCCAGAGGATCATGTCGGGGATGTTATTGGCGACTTGAATAGGCGGCGCGGTATGATTAAGTCACAAGAAGCTTCAGCAACAAATGTACATATTAAGGCTGAGGCACCTCTTAGTGAAATGTTTGGTTATATTGGCGATCTCAGGACGATGACTTCAGGTAGGGGGCAATTTTCAATGGAGTTTTCTCATTATTTACCTTGTCCCAAGAATGTTGCTGAGGAAATTATTAAGGAAGTGCAGGAGCGCAACAAAAACTAAACTTACGGAATGTTTAAGCAACCACCATGCTGTGCAATCCAGCTTGGTGGCGGTTTAAGTAGCAATGAAGACAGAGCTAATTAGGTTGCTTCAGAAGACATCTTAGGGCCATCTGCGTCAGCAGGGTCTCCTTCGTAAGGTGTAGTGTATTTGCAGTCTTTTTGTGGACAAACTTTTTCAGTACCCCGTCTTTTGGTTACTTTTACTGAAAGTATAGGCCAGTTGCAACTCGGGCAGGTTTGATCAAGAGGAGCATTCCATAGCGCATAATCACATTTCGGGTAGCCAGCACAAGAATAAAAGATTTTGCCATTTCGAGACTTTCTCTTTAGGATATTGTCTTTTTTACATTTAGGGCATTGAACGCTCGTATCCGTTGGTTTTTCCAGCGGTTCTATGAATTTGCATTCCGGATAATTGCTACAACCAATAAATTTTCCATAACGACCGGCTTTAATGATTAATGATGACTGACATTTTGGGCAGTTTCTGCCTTCGATAATTTCCTGGGAGGGTGACTCCGTATCATCTAAATTCCGCGTATAACTACATTCCGGGTAGTTGTTGCAACCAATAAACCGTCCGTTTCTTCCTAAACGAATTGCCAGCGGCCCATCGCATTCAGGGCACTTCTCATCGATTGCTTCTTGGGTAACGTCCTTACGCTGAACGTTTTCTTCTTTTTCGGCAATTAGTTTTTTAAAAGGGTGCCAGAAACGTGTCATCATAGGAACCCATTCTTTTTCTCCCCTTGCGATAGCGTCTAGCTCGTCTTCAAGGTTGGCAGTGAAATCGTAATCTACGTACTTAGTGAAATGTTCTGTAAGAAATTTATTGACGATTCTTCCAACATCAGTGGGGTGAAAACGTTTTGTTTCTAAGGTGACATACTCTCTTTGTTGAAGTGTTGAGATAATTGAAGCATAGGTTGATGGTCTACCAATGCCATGCTCTTCCAGTGTTTTTACTAAGCTGGCCTCACTGTAGCGAGGAGGAGGCTCGGTAAAGTGCTGGCAATCGATCAGGTCAATTAAATCGACCCTTTCTCCTTCTTTTAGTGCCGGTAAAAAACTTTCCTGATCATCGCTGGATTTAGTGTCATCTTGACCTTCCAGGTAAACTTGCATAAATCCTGGCGAAGCAATGGTTGATCCGGTCGATCGAAAACGGTGATCAGCGCTACATAAAAAATCGATGGCTACTGTATGGATGGTAGCGTGAACCATCTGGCAGGCTACAGTTCTTTTCCAAATCAAGTTGTATAATTTGTATTGGTCGCTGGTTAGATAGCTTTCAATGCTGCTAGGCAGATGACGTGCTACCGTTGGGCGAATTGCTTCATGCGCCTCTTGAGCGTTTTTTGATTTGGTTTTGTACTGTTTCGGCTCTGCTGGAATGGCACTAGCCCCGTATTTTTCCCCAATCAACTCTCTTATTTCAGTCACTGCTTCGTTCGCAAGGTTGACCGAGTCAGTACGCATGTAGGTGATCAAACCTGTGGTTTCTCCTCCGATATTGATTCCTTCATAAAGTTGTTGAGCGACCATCATGGTTCTTTTCGTGGTGAAGCCTAGTTTACGTGCCGCTTCTTGCTGTAACGTCGAAGTAATGAAAGGTGGGGCTGGGTTCCGCTTGCGCTGTTTTTTCTCAATTTTTTCAACGACTAAAAAGCCATTTGCGGCTTTTATTAAAGTGTTATGGATGGCGGTAGCACTTGCTTCATTGGCAATGCTAAACTGAGTGAGTTTTTTGTTTTCGAAATAAGTTAACTTTGCTTTGAATGCTTGTTTTTCAGCCTTTAAAGCAGCTTCGATGGTCCAGTATTCTTGCGTAACAAATTTTTCTATTTCCAGTTCTCTTTCAACAATCATTCGCAATGCAGGGCTTTGTACCCGCCCTGCAGAAAGCCCTCGTCTAATTTTTTTCCATAACAAGGGGGATAAGTTGAAACCAACCAGATAGTCTAATACTCTCCTTGCCAATTGGGCATTGATAAGATCAAGGGAAAGTTTTTGGGGGCTTGAGATGGCTTCAGTGATAGCTTTTTTAGTGATCTCGTGAAAAATTACACGATGTACCGGCTTATCCTTGATGATGTTTTTGTCTTTTAAAATTTCATTGAGATGCCACGATATGGCTTCTCCTTCGCGATCAGGGTCAGTCGCCAAGTACAAAGCATCCGCCTTCTTGGCTTGTTTGGTGATTTCCTGAACATGCCGTTGGTTCCGTTCTATCAGTTCGTATTTCATCGCAAAATCATGATCCGGATCAACAGCACCTTCTTTTGGAATGAGATCCCGAACGTGACCATAGGAAGCTAAAACATGAAAATCTTTACCAAGATACTTTTCGATTGTTTTGGCCTTTGCGGGTGACTCAACGATCACCAAATTGTTAGTCATGAATTATTTTTTCCTTGAATGTCTTAAGCCTTGAGAAATAAAACTTCCGTTTAAATCAATCTTAAACGTTTTGTGTAGATTATTAAAGTTGTTGCGAAGATAATTAAGTCAGAATGCTTTCAAGCAAAATTTCCTGGAATTCCCGTTGCTATATTACGATTTAATGCAGTCGTGCGGGAATATTCTCGTACACTAAGTCTTCCATACGTGAGAATGCAATTTCTTCATTTGGTTGACTGAATAAAACCATTAGCACTATCCATTTTAATTTATCGAGTGGTAATTCCTCGTCAGACAATGCCATTACTCTATCGATGACCAGTTCGCGGTTGGAGGCAGAAAGGATTTTGGCTTGCTCTAAAAAAACCAGATAACTGAGGCAGTCAGAATCAAGTTTGGCTTTTTCTTCTGGTGAGAAAATGCGAAAAGTAGAGCTGGTTGATAGGTTTACTTTGCGGTGAGATGTTAAAGATTCAAGCCAATCAAAGGCTTCTTTGACTTCGATTTTCTCAAAGCCAGCTTCCATCAATTCAGTTCTAATAGCATCATTATTGGGAAGTATATTTGAGTCATCTTCCAGATAGTTTTCAAAAAGATACATTAATACATCAAATATATTTTCTTTCATAGTTGTCTCGTTCGTCATAGAGCTCATTAATTATTACTGAGCATTATATGCGAATGTAGCACCCTCCTGCTACTGATGATATGTAACCTTGTAGCTCAAGGATTAAAAGAAGTGAAGAAATGACTTCAACATTGATACTCATTTTTTCAACCAATGTATCAATTGAGGTGGGGGCATAATCAATGCAATTCAATAACTTTTCTTGAGTTGGTTCAAGTTCCGGTCTTTCTTCCTTTAAGTGGTGTTGAGTTTTGAAAATGCCCATAAAGTGCCCGATTTCTTGTAAAATATCGTCACTTGTTTCGACTAATTTGGCGCCTTCTTTGATTAACGCATTGCATCCTCGCGCCAAAGGATTGTGTATCGATCCAGGTATCGCAAAAACCTCCCGGCCTTGCTCTAAAGCAGAACGTGCAGAAATTAAGGAGCCACTTTGCATAGCTGCTTCAACGACTAAAAGACCCATTGAGAGGCCGCTAATAATTCTATTTCGTTTGGGGAAATGACCTGCTTTAGCCGGTGTTCCTAAAGGAAACTCAGAGACTAAGGCGCCTTGGGCAACGATGCTGTGCGCCAAGGTCTGATGACTGGCTGGATAGACTCGATCCAAACCTGTTCCCATTACAGCAATTGTTGCACCATTGGCTCGCAAACAACCTTGATGACTGGCTGCGTCAATACCTAACGCCATACCACTGGTAATTATTAAATCCGAGTGGGACAGGCAATAAGCAAATTCAGACGCCGTCTGGAGCCCGGATTCAGATGGATTGCGGCTGCCAACAATCGCGACTTGAGGTTGGGAGAGTAACGCTACAGTCCCTTTTACAAAGAGAACGGGTGGTGGGTCGGAAATATTACTAAGTAACGTAGGGTACTGTTTGTCTCTTAAAGTTAAAATGGTATTTTCAGCTTGTTCCGCCCATTTTAAGTCTTCATCAATTTGTTGCCAGTCTGGCGCTCGAATATACGCTATTGAGCGTTCGTGAAGCCGGAGTGATTTAAGTGACTGATAAGAAGATTGAAAAATTGCCTCAGGGTCACCTGAGGCTTCAATAAGTCGTAAAAATGTTTTGCTTCCTACACCTGGTGTGCGAAGTAAGGCACACCAATATTTAAGCATTTTTCAGCTGATACCAGTTGATCAGCCTTTGAATATCAAGGCGTGTGTACTTTATCTAAAATATGGATAGCTGAAGTTGCTTCCATTACGAGCGCATAGCTCACACGGTCAAAGGGACGAAAAACCATTAATACGCCAGCTTGTTCGTCAGGCAGCTTTACGGTTTGATTTTTGAGTTGGCTGATCGAATCCGATATAATTTTGCCTCGTCGATAAATTTCTAGGACGTGTCCAGATTTAACGCCATCTGCTAAACCTTTGTCGATAACGACGACATGGTATTGACCAATTTGAGAAACACCCTCAAAAACGCTGATAATTGACCCATCAATGGCGTTTTCTGGTACTTTGGGGTAAAAATTCAGGTCAATTTGACCTTCAGGGTTAGATAGCAGTCGATCGCCTTTGCGAATTTCTTGATCTGCTTTGTTAATCACCAGAGTGGCCGGGTCACCAGGAGATGACAACGTTGATTCGGCAATAAATACAGCTTCGTAACCAAGTATTTCCTTGTTTCCTGGTGATTGATACGCTTGGCCTGGACGGTAAACAGTAAAGGATGATGATTGCGGATCTTTGATAGAACGTACATAAATTCTATCTCCAGTGCCCGCTATCAAGTGTTCTCCAGCAATGTCAACCACATAAGGCGCATTTTTTAATTCATATTCGCTAACAACTTTAGGGGAAATCAAAAATTGCTGGATCATATCAATAGATATGACTTTAATCGCTTCTTTAGAATCCGAGGTTCTGATTTGAGGCGATAATTTTTCATAGCCATTTTTACCGCGTCTGGATTTCGCTAAGGATAGTCTGGGATTTCCATCCACATAACTAAATACGATGATATCACCAGGATAGATTAAGTTTGGGTTGTCAATTTGGCTGTTTTTTTCCCAGATATCCGGCCATTGCCACGGATTCTGAAGAAAATTGCCAGAAATATCCCAAAGCGTGTCGCCTTTAACCACCACGTATTGGTCCGGGTGATCTGGGTTTAATTTAATTTCGGTAGCCGAAACGCTTAAACTGATTAGCAGAGGAACTACAAGGCTGTATATAGATCGAAAAAACATATTGATTCCCATTGAGTTTTTTATGATAGTCCGATTCCAAAGTCTAGATTAATTCAGATAGAATGCTAGTAAATAAATATAGTTGTGGAGAAGAAAGTGACCATCCTTAATATTCTTGAGTTTCCAGATGAGAGATTAAGAAATATAGCGCTGCCTGTTGATCAAGTGAATGATGATATTCGTCGCTTACTTGATGATATGCTAGAGACCATGTATGAGTCAAAAGGTGTTGGGCTTGCGGCTACTCAGGTTAATATCCAAAAAAGATTGGTTGTTATTGATATCAGCGAGGAAAAAAATTCCCCCCTGTTTTTAGTGAATCCAGAGATTGTCGAAGAAACAGGGACTGAAGAAACGGAAGAGGGGTGTTTGTCGGTTCCTGGTTACTTCGAAAAGGTAACCCGAGCAGAGCGGGTTAAAGTTAAAGCTTTGGATAGGAAGGGTAAGACGTTCGAAATGGAAGTTGATGATTTATTGGGCGTTTGTATTCAACATGAGATTGATCATCTTGAAGGTAAGTTGTTTGTTGATTATCTCTCGCCACTAAAAAGGCAGCGTATTAAAAAGAAATTGGAAAAAGCTCACAAACTTCAAAGAGCCACAGCAAATGACCAACAAGGTATCGTGTAATCAAAAATGAGGATTATTTTTGCTGGTACTCCCGAGTTTGCGATTCCTTCATTACAGGCCATTATTGCTAGTGATCATTTGGTGTGCGGTGTTTACACGCAACCTGACCGGCCTGCAGGACGAGGACGTAAGCTCACGCCAAGTCCAATCAAGCTATTGGCGCAACAGCACGATATCCCGGTTTTTCAACCGTTATCGTTGAAGCCTGAGGCCGATCAACAACAGTTCGAAGAACTAAATTCTGACTTACTGATTGTTGTTGCTTATGGTTTGATTTTACCGCAAGCTATTTTGGATATTCCAAAGCTTGGTGTTATTAACGTTCATGCATCGCTGTTGCCACGTTGGCGTGGCGCTGCTCCCATTCAACGGGCGGTTTTAGCAGGAGATCATAAAACGGGTGTCACTATCATGAAGGTTGTAAAAAAGCTGGATGCAGGAGATATGCTCTATAAACTCGAATGCCAAATCGATGAAGTAAGCTCTGCCAGTCAATTACAAGACCAATTATCTATACTAGGTGCTCAGGCGTTAAAGCAAGCCCTTCCGGGATTTGAGAAAGGAATAATTGTTCCTGAGCGACAGGATGAAACTGAAGTTACCCATGCCGCCAAACTTGAAAAAAGCGAAGCAGAACTGGATTGGACCCTGTCAGCCCATGAACTTGCCAGAAAGGTTAGGGGGTTAAATGCTTGGCCTGTTGCACAGACTGTTTTCAATGGTCAAGTGTTAAGGGTTTGGCGAGCAGAAGCCATTCATCAACCTAGCTCCTCGGCCAAGCCAGGTAGTGTTTCGTCTGATGGTAAAGGATATCTGGACGTAGCAACAAGTGACGGAGTGCTCAGATTGCTAGAAGTCCAGCTTCCTGGTGGCAAACGAATATCAGTCTCAGCTTTCCTTAACGCTCATCCGGTTAATCAATCAAATCCCATCTCACTTGGCTAATATACGTTGGATTGCAGTTCAAATTCTGGATAATGTTATACATCAAGGTCAATCGCTAACCGTTGCCCTTGAGCAAGCTAATCTGTCTTCCTTAAAAAATACTCAGGATAAAGCATTCGTTCAGGCCGTAAGCTATGGCGTGATCCGTTGGTATCACCGCTTGGACTATATTTTGCAAAAATTACTTATAAAACCTCTTAAGGATAATCAAGTGAAAATGCTTGCCTTAGTGGGGTTGTATCAGCTTGCTTTTATGCGGGTCAAACAGCATGCGGCAATTTACGAAACAGTGGCTGCGGTCAACAAAAAGCCATGGGCTAAGGCGCTGATTAATGCTGTATTAAGGCGCTTTCAGCGTGAACAGCAAACGTTTGATTTGTTAGTGCAGGAGGAGAAGCAGGCAGCAGTCTCTCATCCTAAGTGGATTATTGATCTCTTGCGCCTAGATTGGCCAGATCACTATGAACAACTTCTGGAACAGAATAATGTTCAGCCACCGATGATGCTTCGGGTAAATCTACAAAAAACAACTCCTAAGGATTATTTAGAGCTATTAAAGGTTGGAGGCAAGCAAGGAAATACAATCGCTGCAAATGAAGCTGCTATCAAGCTTGCAATTCCTTGCCCTGTCGAAGAGTTACCTGGTTTTGGCCAAGGTATAGTCTCCATCCAGGATGGCGCCGCCCAATTAGCTGCTCAGCTGTTAGTTTTACAATCCGGCCAGACAGTTTTGGATTTGTGTGCAGCTCCAGGGGGTAAAACGGTTCATATATTGGAGACTGAACCAGGTTTAGCATCTTTAACTGCATTAGATATTGACCATCGGCGAATAAAAAAAATTGAGGAAAATTTGGTAAGAGCCGGATTATCTGCCCTGCTGTTGCAAGGCGATGCCTCCCAACCTGAAGAGTGGTGGGACGGTCAATCTTTCGATAGAATTTTAGTTGATGCACCTTGTTCTGCGCTGGGTGTCATCAGGCGGCATCCGGATATAAAATTATTGCGACAATCGAGCGATTTAGAGAATTTGAGACAAATGCAATACGCTATCTTGAAATCGGCATGGTTCATGCTTAAGCCTGGCGGCTTGCTTGTTTATGCGACTTGTTCCGTGGTTAAGCAGGAAAACGAGTTACAAGTGCAGCGATTCTTGGATGAGTTCAATGATGCTCGAGAACTACCCATTGAGGCTGCGTGGGGTCTTCATCGTCCCGTTGGCAGGCAAATTATTACCGGTGAGAATGACATGGATGGATTTTATTACGCCAGGATACAGAAATCCTAAAACGATCGGTTATATCGATTCATTTGGACAATTTCTTTTGACTTTGTTTGTTGACGCTTTCAATTCATGGGCATAGAGTTTGGTTATCAAAACTTTTTCCCATTTAGTTTTTAACCTCAAATCTATGGTGAGTACCAATATAAAAATTCCGTTTAGCGTTTCTGTGATTGTGCTGTTTGGTTTGATATTGGTGTCACTGCACTTAATGAGTTCAGCTTCCCAAGAGTCTTCTGAACTAAATGAAATGTATTCTTGGATCTTCCTGGTCAATCTCTTAGGGTCTGTGATTCTATTAGTTTTGGTCGGGGTCAACGTTATTTCCTTGTTCGAGCAGTTGAAAAAGCGTGAGGCCGGATCTCGGTTAACAGCCAGAATGGTTTTTCTATTTGTACTCCTGACGTTAGCACCTGCGACGATTGTTTTTTACTTTTCAATGCAATTCTTGCATCGTAGTATCGATAGTTGGTTTAACGTTGAGATCGATCGGGCGATGGATGATTCTCTTGAGTTGAGCCAAGCGTCTATGGATCAGTATATGCGCTGGCATCTCAAGCAAACTCGCAAGTTGGCTTTGGATTTGCAAAAAAAAAGATTTGATTTACCTATCGCGATTGAATTAGATGCCATTCGGGAAACTGCCGATGCCAAAGAAATGACCTTGCTTTCTCGTCAGGGGCGCATCATTGCTTCGAGTAGTGTCAATCCGGGCGAAATTGTGCCTCACTTACCTAATGATCAAGTCAAATTGAAATTGCTTAGCGGCAAAGATTATGTTGGGCTTGATCAAATGGGACAGGAAAAAATGATGGTTCAGACCATCGTTAATGTCGATCTATCAAAAGCCAAATATTTGTTAGCACTTTATCCCGTGCCGCTGCGGTTGATAGACTTGGCCGATTCGGTGGAATTTGCTTTTTATCGATATCAGGAGATGGCTTTTTTAAGAAACTCTTTGAAATTCAGCTTTTCCTTGACTCTTTCACTGGTACTATTGCTTAGCTTGCTAGGTTCAATTTGGGTTGCATTTATAAGTATTCGTCACATTGTTGCTCCTGTAAGAGAGTTGGTAAAAGGTACACAAGCCGTTGCTGCCGGTAATTATGAGCAACAACTTCCGGTAATGAATCGGGACGAACTTGGCTTTTTAGTCAGTTCTTTCAATGAAATGACGCTTGGAATAGCCAAAGCACGAGATTATGCTCGTCTATCCAGTCTGGAGGTTGAAGATCAGCGGTCTTATCTGGAAACAATTTTGGCTAACTTGACTTCTGGCGTTATTAGCTTTGATAGTTCTTATAGAATTCAAACAGCGAATCAAACCGCCGATGCAATACTAAACGAGCCGGTAAGCCGTAATGCTGGTCAATCATTAGCGACTCTAATGGTCAATCGTCCTGGTTTGGCTGACTGGGCCAAAGTATTACAAGAGCATCTAGAACAATATGAACAAGCGTGGCAAATAAATGTTGCTATTTTTGGTTCGGCAGGACGCCAAGAATTACTATGTCGAGGAACACCGCTGTTATCCTCTGAAGGTGAGCGAACTGGTTCAGTGATGGTATTTGATGATGTTACTGATTTAATGCAGGCACAAAAAAATGCGGCCTGGGGTGAAGTTGCTCGTCGTCTGGCTCATGAAATAAAGAACCCGTTAACTCCAATTCAACTCGCTGCTGAGCGTCTGCAACAAAAATTAGCAGGACAGCTTGATCCTAACAGTGTTGACATTTTGGAGCGTTCTACCAAAACCATTGTTCATCAGGTTGAGGCCATGAAAAAGATGGTAGATGAATTTTCTGATTATGCTCGACCTGTCCGCAAAGAAATGGAGCAGGTGGATTTGAAGAAGTTGATACAAGAGGTGCTAGGACTGTATGGGTCGCCACCTACGGTAAGGTTTGAAACGTCTTTTGTTGAACCTTTACCTGATATAAAGGCCGATCCGGTCAGAATAAGGCAGCTATTGCACAATTTGATAAAAAACTCTCTGGAGGCTATTGAAAAACATGGCCTGATTACAATAAGTGTGAAAAGATCATCAAAAAATATTGCGGATTGTATTGAGATAATGATTAGTGATAACGGCCCTGGCGTTGATCCAAAGTACGTCGATAACGTATTTGACCCCTATGTAACGACCAAAACAAATGGAACCGGTCTGGGGTTGGCGATTGTAAAAAAGATCGTTGAGGAGCACGGCGGCAAGATTTGTTTAGATTCCAGCTTCAAGCATGGAACTCATTTTTTAATACAGTTTCCTGTCAGTAAACAGATTATCTAAAGGCGAGTATCTAAAGTGGATAAAATTATACCGTACATTCTGGTAGTGGATGACGAACCAGCCATTAGAGAACTTGTTTATGAAATCCTTGAAGACGAAGGTTACCAAGTTGCTATAGCAGGAAACGCTGAAGCAGCGAGGGTTCTTTGTAAAAAAAAGACGCCTGATTTGGTTCTTCTGGATATTTGGCTGCCAGATATAGACGGTATCAGTTTGCTCAAAGAATGGAGTAACCAGCGCCAACAATTGTTTCCAGTCATTATGATGTCAGGTCATGCTACAGTAGAAACTGCCGTTGAGGCTACTCGTCTCGGTGCCTATGATTTTTTAGAAAAGCCTTTGTCACTGGCAAAATTACTGCTAATGGTCGAGCGAGCGCTGGAAGCCAGAGCTTTATTAAAAGAAAACGTTGGGCTAAAACAGCAGTTATTTGAATATATTGAACCTTTTGGAAAAAGTGCCACCATCGATCGACTTAAAGATCAAATAAGGCGCTTGGCTCAGCATGATGCAAGAGTTCTTTTAACCGGAGAGCAAGGGGTAGGGAAGGAGTTATTTGCAAAGTTTTTGCACAATAACAGCTCGCATCGTGATGGGCCTTTTGTTGCAGTATCGGTTGGAAGCATATCCCCAGAAAATGCGGCTGTCGAATTTTTTGGCAAAACTGATGGCGAGAAAGTACATCAAGGCTTACTTGAACAGGCGCATGGTGGGACATTATTTCTCAATGAAATCGGTTCTATGGATGAAGAGACTCAACTCAAACTGTTGAGTGCCCTAGAATCAAGTTCTTTTTTACGGGTTGGAGGCAGCGAAACTATTAGCGTAGATACACGCGTTATCACCGCTTCGAGAATGAATCTTGAGGAAGAAGTCAAAAGTGGGCGGTTTCGACAGGATCTATATTATCTCTTGAATGTTGTTTCACTTACTGTGCCGCCTTTGAGAGAACATGCCGAAGATATTCCCGGCTTATTGGGGCTTTATATTGATAACTTTGTTACACAGGAAAAGCTCCCTTTTCGAAAATTTTCGGTGGCTTCTCAAAATTACTTAAGAAACTATTCTTGGTTTGGTAATGTAAGAGAATTAAAAAACCTAATCCAAAGGCTAATGATTCTTGGTGTGGGTGACGAGATCGAACTTGAGGAGGTTAAAAAAGGACTCGGATCGAGTATTGAAGAAGTACCAAATCAACAAATAATTCCCGATTTTTTTAATCTACCGTTGAAAGATGCTCGGGAACACTTTGAAAGATCCTACTTGGAATATCATTTTGATCAAAGCGGGGGTAGCGTCGCCAAATTAGCTGCTGCCATCGGCATGGAAAGAACTCATTTATATAGAAAGCTGCATTCGCTAAATATCAAGTTGTGAGGATACTATTCCTGTTTCCAGTTGTTGGGGGAATATCTTGGTCGGAGTGAGAGGATTTGAACCTCCGACCCCTGCCTCCCGAAGGCAGTGCTCTACCAAGCTGAGCTACACTCCGTTTTCTAGCTATAAATTGCGCATCTGTGGGCGAGTGAAGTAGATTAATAATCTCTTTGTAACGAGAATTTAGCAAGCGAAACCATGGCGTCCTTGTATGTTGAATTAGGTAATGCCCCTAAGGCAGCAACAGCTTTTATGGCTTCTTGTTCCGCCCGTTGTTCAGTATAATTTAACGCATTAGTGGATTGGATTATGGTATATACTTCGTTGAAAGCTTGACGATTGCCTTTCTGGATAGCGTTTTTGATTAGTTTGTTCTGTTGCGAGGTGCATTCCTGCATCGCAAAAATTAGCGGTAACGTAGGCTTGCCGTCGGCCAGATCATCGCCGGTATTTTTCCCTAATTCACTAGCATCCGCTTTATAGTCTAAAGCATCGTCTATTAGTTGGAAGGCAATTCCTAAATGGTGTCCATACTGTAACAGACTGTTCTCTATCTCTTTATTTGCATTGCATAGCACGCCCCCAAGTTGAGAAGCAGTGCTAAATAGGATCGCGGTCTTGCGTGAAATAACGTCAAGGTATTTTTTTTCTGTCGTTTCAGGATTGTTGCAGTTAAGTAATTGCAACACTTCACCCTCAGCTATTGCTGTTGTTGTTTTGGACAGGATCTCCATAATCCTCATATTGTCCGCTCTGACCATCATCTCAAAGGATCTTGAGTAAAGATAATCACCCACGAGAACACTGGCAGAATTACCCCAAACTGCATTAGCTGAATCTTGACCCCTTCTCAATATAGATTCGTCTACAACATCATCATGTAATAGCGTCGCTGTATGGATAAACTCAATGACAGCCGCCATGATTAGATGGTTGGAACCCTGATAGCCTAAAGATTTGGCTGCTAATAGAACCAGCATGGGTCGTAATCGTTTTCCGCCATTGTTAATGATATAACGGCCAATTTGGTTGATCAGCACGACCTCAGAGCTGAGTTCGTCTAAAATCAGCTTGTCAACAGCTTTGGATTCGGTTTCTGTTAGGGCTTTAATAGCATCGAAATCGATTGTTTCTTCGGACTTAGCTTGTATTTCATTTGTAAGAGGGGAAGGCATGTTTTTTATTTTTCCAAAGCTAATTTGATCATTCAACATGTCTGGGTTAATGACTAGCGAGAAGAAAAGAACTTTTTAAATGGATAACAAATTATTTTAACTGTTTCATTCTACCCTGCTTTGTTATTGAGTCAATGATAATTTGGCTTGCAGCTAATTGGCATTTTTGCAGAGTAATCGATGTCAAATTGATATTAAAAGTCAACACGGGTGGCCTGCTAATTCATGCAAGTATTCGTATCAGTGGTTGATCGTAGATCATTTAACATTACAGTCTTTTAAATGATACTATCTTTGTCTTACCGTTCAAAAAAATAAAACCAGCTAGCACTGTACTTGATCTTTCATAAAAGTGATTGAAAATCAACCGTGGCCACAAAATGTTTGAAATTAATACAATCGTCCGCATTTTTTTTTCTTGCTTCATTTTAGTCTTTTTAGTCTTTGTTACCGTAGCCAAATCCGACAACGTAAATTCACAACCAGAAGCGTTGCCGACCCTAGAAGTGAAGGAGGTGGCGGCAGGTGTTTTTGTGCACCGTGGTAAGCATCAGTTGCCTACAACAGTAAATCATGGCGAAATTGCTAATATAGGTTTCATAGTCGGACAGCGGTGCGTTGCTGTGATTGACAGCGGAGGCAGTCCAATGCAGGGTATGGCATTGCGCAACACCATAGCAAAAAAAACCAACAAGTCGATTTGCTATGTGATCAATACTCACGTTCATCCAGATCATATTTTCGGAAATAATGCTTTCGACAAAAGGAATATCAAATTTGTTGGCCATCACAAATTACCTCAAGCGATCAACGACAGGGCAAAATTTTACATTGATCGTTCTCGCGAACAATTAGGCTTCGTACTTAAAAAAACGGACATCGTTCATCCTGAATTGCTAGTTAAAGACAAACTGAAACTGGATCTTGGAAATCGGGAGATTATCCTGGAAGCACATCCTACAGCTCACACCAATAATGATGTTTCAGTCTATGATGCTAAAACAAATACCATTTGGTTGGCAGATTTATTGTTCGTCGATCACTTGCCCGTGGTAGATGGCAGTCTTAATGGTTGGCTCGAAGTGATAAAAGTATTAGAAAAAAGAACTTTTGCGAAAGTCATTCCCGGGCATGGTCCTATCGAGACAAAATGGCCCGCTGCTGTGAGACCGCAAAAAAAGTATCTTATGATGTTGCAAACGGAAATTAGAGCCATGATCAAACAAGGTAAATTTTTGGAAGAAGCTCTAAACAAAGTGGGGCAAGGTGCCGGCAAAGACTGGCGGCTTTTTAATGAATTTCACAAGAAAAACATAACCACCAGTTTTGCAGAACTTGAGTGGGAAAATTAACCCTATATAGCAGAAGTTGAGAGGTGCGTAATGTTGCGATTTAATTTGGTTGGAATAGTTATTTGTTTATTATTTACATCCTTTTTGGTGAATGCTGAAAGCAAAGAATCGATCGTTTGGTCGACACAGTTAAAGAATGAATTTTTTTCTAACCGACCAATCGTCGAATCAGATTCGATTATTGAACTAGAAGCGCCTTATCGAGCTGAAGATCCTGCGTTGGTTCCGGTAACAATTACCAGTAAAATTGCTCAAACCAAAGAGCAGTATGTCAAAAAAATAACCTTACTGATCGATAAAAATCCTGTCCCTTTTGCCGGTGAATTTACTTTTTTTCCTGAGAGCGGAAAAGCAGATTTGGCCCTTCGCTTGAGAGTAAACACCTATACCTTCATTAGAGCAGTTGCAGAATTAAATGACGGTACGTTGCATATGGCAAAGAAGTTTGTCAAAGCCAGCGGTGGGTGCTCTGCGCCATTGGGATCAGATTTGGAAGCCGCCATGCAGCGACTCGGAAAGATGAAATTCAGGCTCAGTGGTGACGTAGAAAAAAGTAAACCATCATTGACTCAATTGTTAATCAGCCATCCTAATATTACCGGCATGCAAATGGACCAGGTGTCACGGTTAATTAAACCTGCTCATTATGTTGAAACGGTACAAGTATCGTTTGATAATAAACCTGTCTTAATAGCTAAAACGGATATTGCAGTCAGTGCAGATCCAAATTTTAGATTCTACTTTGTGCCAGAGAAATCAGGCGACTTAAAGGCTGAAATAAAAGACACTAAGGGCAAAGTTTTTTCACAAACTTTGACCGTTCAAGCAAACTAACTAGATTTTCGTAGGTTGATGTATTGCCGCTTAAAGCGGCGGTTGTGCATCACCAGTTGCTAGAATTTGAATAGGATCACCCATTGTTATCAAGCCCTGGTTATCATGTAACGCATTTTGGCCAAAATAGACGCCATTTTGCCATTTTCTTAATTTATTGAGAGTGGCTAGTGGCTCTTTACCCGAGCTTACACCGGTGGCAGGGTCGATGGTCGTGATGTTACAACGCGAACATGGCTTCGGCAGCCGAAACTTAATGTTGTCAATACTAATTTTGCGCCAGGTATCTTCAATAAATGGTTCACCTCCCTTGATAACAAGGTTAGGTCTGAAGCGAAGCATGGATAAAGGCTGACTAGGGTTGATAGTTTGGTTGATTGCAGCTAGTGATTGCTCAAGTGTTATCAAAAAAGGGAAGCCATCGGCAAAGCTCGTAATATCATTTGGTTTGCCATAATTAGGATCTACCAACCTCTGAGCTTCGGGCGATTGACAGACTAATTTACAATCACGATTCAGGAAGTCTTGAAGCCACTTATCAAGGTCATTAGAGACCGTTAATGCAGGGAATTGATCGCGCCATATTTTCGTGTTAATTGTTACATTGTTCTCAGCGGTTAGTGGAAAGGCTATCGATTGCATGCCAGGTGCTGACAGCAAAAGTTCATCATAATTAATAGCGGTCGTTATCAGTGCCATTTTAGGGAGTTTTCTTTGCGATAAGAATACCCCATCGCTATCAACTATCATCCATTTGCGATCATATTGCAGACCGGTTGCAACGACTGGCCATTGTTCGACTGAAATACCAGCGAGCGATTTTACCGGGTAGAGCATGATTTTACTGAGGATCATTTGCCGTTTCCCCGGTTAGTTCAATAGGCTGATTTGTTAAATAGGGTTCTGTCATTGTTAAATGTTAAAGATTGTTTAAGTTTTGTTTTTTAATTACTTGTATTTGTTAGAATAATAAAAAACTATCCCCTATTACTCGTAATGTATTATCGTTTTGCCAAGTATTTCCCCCTTTTCATTTTTTTCGTAGTGTTGTTGGGCAGCAATCCTTATTCGCTAAAAGCTGCGGAAAAAATGGTGGTTAAAATGGCTTATTTAAGTCAAGAAATTGCTATTCCTCCGCCATTATCCAATTTGGATCCTTTTATTCAAAATAAAGGTATCCAAGGTGCTTCACTTGCGATTGAAGATAACAATACAACGGGTCAGTTTACTGGGCAAACCTTTGTTCTTGATAAATTTGTTGTGAAATTGGGTGATTCTGTCAGCGATGCGTTCAAACAGATCGTTGCAACAGGGTATTCAATGGTTATTGTAAATTTATCAGTCGATGCGATTAAATCGCTAATGACTTTGCCGGAATTTAGCCAGGTATTAATCTTAGATGCGACAAGTCGAGATGATCAATTCAGAAATAAGTCCTGTCATGTTAACATGTTGCACCTATTGCCCAGTCGAGCCATGCGGGCAGATGCCATAGGTCAGTTTTTGTTAAAAAAACGTTGGCGGGATTGGTTTTTGGTTGTAGGACCGAGTCAGCAAGATAAACGCTTTGCCGATGCGGTTAGGCGAACCGCAAAACGCTTGGGCATGAAGATTGTGAAAGAAAAGCCTTGGGATCATACTTTTGATGCCAGACGCACCGCTCAATCTGATGTGCCAGTGTTTACTCAAGGTGTTGATTACGATGTTCTGGTCGTTGCTGATGAAGTCGGTTTATTTGGTGAATATTTACCTTATAGAACTTGGCTGCCAAGGCCTATCGTCGGCACACAAGGTTTGGTAGCGACTGCTTGGCATCGAACCCATGAGCAATGGGGCGCCGTACAATTACAAAACCGCTTTAAAGAACAAGCAGGTCGTTGGATGGTTGAAGAAGATTACGGCGTCTATCTGGCCATTAGGGCTATTGGAGAAGCGGCCACAAGAACGCAGTCCAACGCGATAGCGAAAATTAAACCCTTTCTAATGAGTGATCAATTTTCTTTGCAAGGCTATAAAGGGGTGCCGTTATCTTTTCGGTCATGGAATGGGCAATTGCGACAACCAGTTTTACTTGCTGCAGATCGTTCGCTGGTAGGTTCAGCACCCATAGAAGGTTTTTTACACCCAAAAAATGAATTAGATTCATTGGGATATGACCAATCTGACTCATCCTGCCAAACTGATTGATCAGATTATACTGATCAATATTACGGACAAACAAATAGGAATAAAGTGAAAATTGATTTGCGAATATTAGCGGCCCTCTTAATGGTCGGGCTTTTTGGTACAACGCTGAAAGCCGAAACTGTTTTTGTAACGTTAGAAAAGGATAATGCGGTGGCGGTGATTGATCCGGTTGCTGGCAAATTATTAAAGACTTTTCCTGTAGGCCAGCGTCCTCGTGGCATCGCTTTAAGTTCAGATCAGAAATCTATATTTGTTGCTGTGAGTGACGATGACACGATACAAATTATTAATTCAGAGACTTTCGCAGTTCTGGGTAAACTTCCTGCGGGCGAAGACCCGGAAACATTCGTACTCAGTCCAGATGGTAAATATTTGTACGTTTCTAATGAAGACGATAGCCAAGTGACGGTGATAGATGTTCCGCATAAAAAAGCAGTAGCAGATATAGCTGTCGGAGTAGAACCAGAAGGTATTGCAGCCAGTTCTGATGGAAAATGGATAGCCAGTGCTTCAGAAACGACTAATATGGTGCACTGGATTGATGCTAAAACATTAAAAATTGTCGAAAATACATTGGTTGATCCACGCCCCAGAGCACTTATGTTTACTCAGGATAGCAAACAGCTTTGGGTCACCAGCGAAATTGGAGGAACCTTAACTGTGTTCGATGTAGCCACTAAAAAGGTCATCCATCACCTCAGTTTTTCTGTAAAAGGGGTCAAACAAGAAAAGATACAACCGGTTGGGGTAATCATTGACAAAGATCGTCGCTGGGGCTTGGTGGCTTTGGGTCCGGCAAATAGAGTGGCTTTAATTGATGCCCAAAAAATGCAAATAGACAAATATTTCTTGGTCGGTCAGCGTGTTTGGAATTTAGCTTTTTCTCCTGACGAAACCAGAGCTTATACAACTAATGGCATTAGTAATGACCTATCGATTATTGATATAAAACGTCAAAAAGTCACACGATCCATTGCAGTTGGCAGATACCCTTGGGGCGTGGCCGTTAAACCATGAGTCAAACGCCAGCTCTCGCCATTGAGGGTCTTAGTTTTTCCTATGGTAAATTCAAAGCGCTTGATAACGTTAGTTTTTCAGTGAACCCAGGACAGTGCGTTATCCTTTTGGGACCGAATGGTGCTGGAAAAAGTACCCTGTTTTCACTCATTACGCGTCTTTATGATCGCAGGGAAGGTTCAATCAATATCAATGGTTTTGATATTAAGAAGAAATCTTGTCAGGCTTTGGCTCATTTAGGCGTTGTTTTTCAACAATCAACGTTAGACATGGATCTGACGGTGCTGCAAAATTTGCGTTACCATGCCGCTTTGCACGGCCTAGGTCGAAAATTGGCCAATCAAAGGATTCAACAAGAATTAGAACGGTTTACGATGTTTGACCGAAGAAAAGAGCGGATTCGCCAACTCAACGGAGGACATAGACGCAGAGTAGAAATTGCTAGAGCACTGTTGCATAAACCCGCACTGCTGCTGTTGGATGAGCCTACAGTAGGGCTTGATTTACCGAGTCGTCAGTCGATAGTTGACTATGTTCATCAAATGTGTGAAGAAAAAAAAATAGCAGTGCTTTGGGCCACCCACTTGATTGATGAAATTTACGACCGGGATCATGTTCTCATCTTGCACCGAGGTATTATTCAAGCATCTGGTACAAGCGCCGCCATTCAAGTTTCGACTCAAACAGATTCGATTAGCGATGCATTTTATCAGCTTACGAAAACGAGTGGTTAGTCCATGAAATTATTGCACTTTTGGCGGGCGATGCTGGGCATCGTTGGCCGGGAAATGTGGCGTTTCCTAAAACAAAGAGAGCGCTTCATCTCGGCTTTGGTTCGACCCTTAGTCTGGCTTTTTGTCTTTGCTGCAGGTTTCCGTGCTGCTTTGGGTATCGCCATAGCCCCCCCTTACGAAACGTATATTTTGTATGAAGAATATATTACGCCTGGTTTGATTGGCATGATCCAGCTCTTCAACGGAATGCAAAGCTCCTTATCGATGGTTTACGACAGGGAAATGGGTAGTATGCGCAATCTGCTAGTCAGTCCCTTACCACGATGGTTTTTATTAATTAGCAAATTATTAGCGGGAACCACAGTTTCTATTTTGCAGGTTTATACTTTTCTATTAGTGGCTTGGTTCTACGAGATTAGACCTCCCATAGAGGGATATCTTTTTATACTGCCAACGCTGATCCTAGCTGGGTTGATGTTAGGTTCGATTGGTATGTGGTTATCATCATTTATCAAGCAGCTAGAAAATTTTGCCGGAGTTATGAACTTCGTGATTTTTCCAATGTTTTTTATGTCGACTGCACTTTATCCATTGTGGAAGATACAGGAATCCAGCGAATGGCTGCCAATAATCGCTCAATACAACCCTTTTTCTCAGGCGCTTGAGCTTATAAGGTTTGCGATGTATGGGCAATTTAATCAGTTTGCGTTGATTTATACCGTCAGCGCATTATTTATTTTTCTTTTCGCGGCAATTGTTGGGTATAACCCTTCAAAAGGCATGATGAAACAAAAAGGTGGAGTTAGATGACAACCAAAACCATTTTAGTAACTGGGGGTGCAGGGTTTATTGGCAGTAATTTTGTGCACTGTTTGATGCGACAAGGCAATTTTTCTGTCGTAAATTTAGATGCATTAACCTATGCAGGGAATTTAGAAACATTGGCTGATGTCGATCAAATGCCAGATCACCATTTTGTACTTGGTTCCATTGGCGATAAAAGCCTGGTCGATTATTTGTTGCAACGATATCAGCCGCAAGCCATCGTAAACTTCGCTGCCGAAAGCCATGTTGATCGGTCGATTGATTCACCGGGAGACTTTATTCAAACGAATGTAGTCGGGACTTACGGTTTATTAGAGTCCGTTAGACGTTATTGGGACGCACTCGACGAAGCAAGTCAAATTAGTTTTCGTTTATTGCATGTTTCCACCGATGAGGTTTACGGTTCGTTAGGTGAGCAAGGCTTGTTTACAGAGACCACCTCTTATCAACCTAACTCTCCCTATTCTGCCTCCAAAGCGGCATCAGATCATTTGGTCAGAGCGTATCATCATACTTACGGCATACCCGTATTAACGACTAACTGTTCTAATAATTACGGACCTTTCCAATTTCCTGAAAAATTGATCCCTCTGATGATTTCGAATGCAATTCGCGGGAAACCTCTGCCTGTGTATGGGAAAGGTAATAACGTAAGAGATTGGCTCTATGTAGAAGATCATTGCACTGCTATTCAGCGCGTTTTAGAGGCCGGAAAACTGGGAGAAGTTTACAACATCGGCGGTCACAACGAAAAAACCAATATTGATGTTGTCAAAACCTTGTGTAATTTATTGGATGAAATGTTGCCTGAGTCTAAGTCTCGACCTCATGAAGAGTTAATTGAATACGTACGAGATAGACCAGGCCATGATCTTAGATATGCCATCGATGCAACCAAAATAAAGGATGAATTGGGCTGGCAACCTAAAGAAACCTTTGAAACGGGTCTACGAAAAACGGTGCAATGGTATCTCGATAATCCAACCTGGTGCGAACATGAATTGGATGGAAGTTATCGTGGCGAACGATTAGGGCTAAAAGGATAAAACTATGTCAGCTATGAAAGGAATTATTTTAGCGGGAGGCTCCGGAACCCGTTTACACCCGCTTACTAAATCCATTAGCAAACAGTTGCTGCCGGTCTATGATAAGCCGATGATATATTATCCGCTGTCGACTTTGATGTTGGCGGGTATTCGCGAGGTACTCATTATCACTACACCTCAGGATGAACCTCTGTTCAAAACCCTTTTGGGAAAGGGTGAGCAATGGGGGATGCAGATTTATTATGCAGTGCAGCCCTCACCTGACGGCCTGGCCCAAGCATTTATTATTGGTCGAGATTTTATAGGTCAAGATCGTTGTTGTTTAACCTTAGGCGACAATATCTTTTATGGCCATGGCTTTGATCATTCTTTGAACGCGGGCACTAATTTACAACAAGGAGCGATTGTTTATGGTTATTGGGTCAAAGATCCTGAAAGATATGGTGTTGCAGAGTTCGATGATAGTGGAAAGGTGATAGATTTAGTTGAAAAACCAACGCATCCGAAATCAAATTATGCAATCACTGGGCTATATTTTTATGATAATGAGGTTGTTGAACTGGCTAGCAATCTAAAGCCATCTGCTCGGGGTGAGCTAGAAATTACCGATCTTAATAAATGTTATTTGCAACAGGGTAACTTGATGGTCGAAAAGCTAGGTCGGGGTATTGCTTGGCTAGACACGGGAACTCATAGCTCTTTGATGCAGGCATCAAGTTTTATTGAAACCATTGAAGAGAGACAAGGATTAAAAATTTGTTGTCCTGAAGAAATAGCCTTTAATCTAGGTTGGATCAGTGTCAATGAATTAGAAAAACAAGCCGGTTTACTCAGAAAAAATGGTTATGGTGAATATCTAATGCAATTAGTGAATCAAGGTGGTCCCAAATGAAAGCAGAAGAAACCGCCTTACCGGGTGTGATAATCATTGAGCCTGATGTTTATGGCGATGCCCGAGGTTATTTTCAAGAAACATGGAATGCTAAACGTTATAAGGAGCTGGGATTAGAGGCCAGCTTTGTGCAAGATAATTTGTCCTTTTCCCAGCAAAATATTCTGCGCGGGCTGCACGTCCAAAATCCTCAAGCGCAAGGCAAACTCGTTCAGGTGCTGCTAGGGGAAGTGTTTGATGTGGCTGTTGATATTCGAAAAGGATCACCCCACTTTGGTCAGTGGGTCGGAGTCAATTTATCAGTTGATAATCACCGTCAGTTCTATATACCTCAAGGTTTTGCCCATGGCTTCTGTGTGCTTAGTGAAAGCGCACTATTCGCTTATAAGTGTACAGAGCTTTATCACCCCGAAAATGAACTCTGTATTAGTTGGGATGATCCTGATATAGCGATAGATTGGCCCATCAATTCACCCTTATTGTCAAAAAAGGATGAAGCTGGGCTTTTGTTGCAGCACATTTCAGAAGAAAACTTACCCGTTTATCGTTAATACCAATGCCAAAAATATTATTGATCGGCCGTAATGGCCAAGTCGCCTGGGAATTACAACGCACCTTAGCATGTCTTGGTCAGGTGATAGTCTTAGATAGAACAACGCAACCTGTTTCGATTGACTTAGCTAAACCCGAAACAGTACGTGCAGCCATTAATGCCATAACGCCTGATTTGATTGTGAATGCAGCGGCGTACACCGCAGTCGATAAAGCTGAGCAAGAGAGTGAATTGGCTCACACAGTAAATGGCTTGTCGGTACAAGTGATGGCAGAGTGCGCTAAAACTATCAATGCCGGACTAATACATTACTCCACTGATTATGTTTTCGATGGAGCGGCTCAAGAACCTTATCTGGAAGATCATCCTACTGATCCACGATCTGTCTATGGCGCTAGCAAGTTGTTTGGCGAGCGTGCGATCACAGAATCCGGAGCAGATTATCTTATCTTAAGAACTGCATGGGTCTATGGGGGGCGGGGACATAATTTCTTATTAACCATGTTAAGGTTAATGCGAGAACGAAAGGAGCTCTCAATCGTTAGCGACCAGTACGGTAGCCCCACCGAGAGCAGACAGATTGCTGAAGCTACAGCTATGATCTTGGCGAAAACTGTTTCGCAGACAGGGTTTACGATTAGCGACCAACCAGGAATTTATCACCTCACTTGCCAAGATCATACCACTTGGCATGGCTTTGCTTCGTCAATTTATCAACGTGCCAGAGAATTAAATATTTTGAAGCATGACGTTGAAATTCTTCCCATCAAAACAGTTGACTATCCAACCCCAGCCCCGCGACCATCTTACTCAGTGCTCGCTGGCGGGAAATTGAAACAACACTTTGGACTACAGATGCCACCATGGAAAAATTCACTTGAGCAATGTCTCGCTGACTTTGTTCAGTAAGATTGACTCTCTCTCGTTCTCTCAAGAAAAAAGACTTTAGGGCACCTCGAATTATTGTCTTTTTGTCCGATGTCTACGTTTGATGATTATCTGTGATTCTCATGTATTTCATATGCATAGCTGTTTTCATAAAACATCTACCTTGTACCCAAGCAAAACCCTCATTAATTGAGACCCCTCTTGTAACTATTTCCTTAATCCGTGATTTAAGGAGTTAATATAATGAGTTATCTAGCTGATTAATAAGCAATAAAGTGTTAAAATAGAGGCGTTAAAAACTTCACCCAACAAGTGCAAAATGAAACGTCTTATCATCGAACAATCCACAACAGAAACTTATACAAGTCATTCTGGTTTGGCCTTAGTTGGCTTATGTTTAAATCGATATAGCACTATTCATAAAGCGCTCAAGGCCGGCATTCCTTTACGCCATGGCATTTCGCACAGCGACATCATCAAATCATACATTGGAACGCTATGTTTAGGCAAAAGCGACTTCGAAGCAATCGAGAACTACCGAGATGATGACTACTTCAAGAACGCGCTGTCGATTAAGCACGTACCCTCAAGCGCAAGATTAAGACAACGACTGGATGAAGAGGCTGAAGCACTATTGGTCATCATGCAACAATGTAATATTGAATTTCTGACTCATGCCGGGGTACCGGTGACGCCATTGGCCACCCATCATGTCGCATTGGATATTGATGTGTATCCGATGAACAATGAGAAGACCCAGAAGGAAGGTGTTTCCAGAACCTATAAAGGCCATGATGGCTATGCGCCGATTGCGGCTTATCTGGGTAATGAGGGTTGGTGTCTGCTTAATGAACTTCGAGAAGGTAAGCAGCATTGTCAAAACGGTTTTCAAAAGACGCTGGACCGCGTCATTGAATATGCTCGGTGCTTGACTGAGGCTCCGCTGCTGGTGCGTTTGGATAGCGGACATGATGCCTTGGATACCCGTGTCTGGCTGCACCAAAACCAAGTGGACTCTATCCTGAAATGGAACCCCAGAAAACAAGACCTGGAGGCTTGGTTAGCCTTGGCTGAACAACAAGGCAAATGGACAACGCCGAGGGTCGGCAAACGGGTCGCCTTGTTCAGTGTCCAAGAAACCCAACAACAAGACGGGCAAACCTATCGCTTCCGCCGCGTCATGCGGGTTATCGAAAGAACTATGGATGCAGAGGGTCAAATGCTGTTAATCCCTGAGATAGAAATAGAAGGCTGGTGGACCTCATTAAATTCGCTCGCCTACGCTGATGAACAGATCATTGCTCTTTACCAAGATCATGCCACTTCCGAACAATTCCACAGTGAATTTAAAACCGACCTCGATATCGAACGCTTACCTTCGGGCAAATTTGCCACCAACGACTTGATCATGGCATTGAGCGCTTATAGTTACAATATCTTGCGTTGGATCGGCTTAATCGGGCTCATAGGCAACATCAGTCCTGTCCGTCATCCGGCCAAAAGAAGGCGAATAAAAACGGTTATACAGGAACTAATGTACCTAGCGGCTCGGGTCATCCATGCTGGGCGACGAATAAAACTTCGTTTCTCCAAACACTGCCCGGGTTTTTTAGCATTTGAGTCAACCTACCATCGCTTAGCGTCAGGATAACACCCCACTATTCTTAAGAAAAATGCGAGAACATGTCTCTCAGGGATAGCAGTGCCGGGTGTACAGAATTTGGTGTCAATTGAGAGCTATTGAGGCTTAAAAAGCCTCAGTGTGCTCGTATTATTAGCTATTTCAAATAATAACAAGGTATTAAAACGTTGAAATGTTAATGTGGCTTCCCAAGGATTGGTGGATGCACTTTAAGTCACGGATTCAGGTATTTATATTTAAATCATTCATTAAATTTACTGAATTTAATAGATTTTTTGTTTTTTTAGATTATATTTAGTTAAGAGTTGTCAAGTTTTTTTGATGTGGTTCGATATTTGAACACAAATCTTTGAGTAGACAATGGAACTTGCAGTTTTTCCTAATGATATAGATCGCTAAATAGCAAATATGGATCATGTTGCAAAAAATCAAACGAGTGTGCGGTAGGAATAAAGAGTGAAAAATTCATTTTATTTAGTCATTCCGCCCCAAAAAAGCGATTCTGAAAGGATTAAGGCCTTTGAGCCTCAACCTTTAGAGCAATGGATTCAAGATTTACCAAAGGCGAATTTTGGGTTGACTACTCGTTTATTCCATGATTTGTTGATTGAGCTAAATACTCTAAAAATTAAACCAGAACACAGGATTTCTATTTTAGAAAATCTTAGGCCTACGTATTATTCGATTTTAGACTGCCTCAATTCACGATTGATTTCGCCAGGAATACCCAAAGAGGAAAACGATAAAAAAGTATGGGATGTTTTAATTTCCATGCAAAAAGAATTTTCGATGGGTTACTGGTGTATTGTGAGGGAACTTACTAGAAAAGGTGCTGGATGGTTTAAAGGAAAAAGTTCGGCATTGGCTCTTGCTCGGCTTATCAACGGACTGGGCGATATATTAATCAGTCATTATTTATTGTATATTCCAGCACCAAGCTGGGTATGGCTAGATATTCATTCCTTGTACAAATTAAGCGTTACTCAAAAAAAGGAAACGACCAAAGTCCCTGATCCAGCCAGTCATCGCAAAATAACGACTATCCAGCAAAATTATTTCAAAATCTTATTGCTGTATATTGCCGATCCACATGGTTTAATTCAAAGAGAAATCGTATTAATCAATAGAATTCTTGATGATTACGTTTCTTTTGTCGAAATAGAAGATAATGATGTCGACCTTCAATTAAATCAATGCGCAGTTTTCCTTGAAGAGGATAAAGCGCCCATATGGTCAGAACGCAATAAATATACCTGTAAAGACGGTAGTATTAAATTTATTAATTTCACAAAATTATCTAAAGCCTTTTTAAAGCGTGAAAAAACCAGTGTCAAAAGCAGTTCTCGCTTTGGTACGCTGAACACCAATACTGGTTTTGAAAAATCGATGCCGTATGATTTATATCAGTATTTACAAGCTAGATGGGATGGCATATTACTAACTGGAGACCAAGCTTTTGCAGACCGGCTAAATCAATATCTTTTGGTTGGTTTAGAAACTTCGCATCACTATTTAAAGGGCCATGAAAATCAGTCCGATGACCTCAAGCAAGAGCAGTGGGCGGAAACAAGCTCTGAGCGGGCATTAACGCTTAAGTCCAGCGGTAAGCAAAAACTTTCGATTGGCAGTTTGGTCACCTTTCGAAGAGAAGACAAAGCAGTATTTATTCGTTCGCTGGGATTGATAACGAAGTTATCGATGAATGGTCCCAACGGTAAGATAAAATTTGAATTGCACAAGATTGCCAACCGAGTTTTTCCAGCCGATTTGTTACCTGTAGGTGCTAAAGAAGATGTTGTTCCTCAAAAAAGTTTGATCTATTCTGCCCAGTTGGCAAATGGAACGAGGAAATCATTTTTAATTTTAGAAACCGTTTTTTCTAATGAAGGCGACATCATTAGAGTGTTCCTGGAAAATGATGACTTTTCAGTTGTTCTCATGAACAGAAAAAATATTGGGTTAGGTTACTGGCAATTTGAATGTCGAAAAATTGTTGAAAAAAATGAAACTCAACAAGAAACCAAAGGCTACGATTTTATTTAATTTTCCCTTTTCAATTTTTTGCTAGACTCATTAAACAGCAAATCCTTCCTTTATTCTTATCAGCAAAACCACTTTTTGTATCCGGAGAGTATATTTCGGCAGAATGTTTCAACTTCCGATTAATAGCTCGTATTCTTTATTCAGAAAAGTAGCAGTCATTTTCGATCTACTCGATTCACTCAAACTAACAGAGACCTTTTTTATTATGAGGTGTAGAATCTATGCTAGTTATTTGAAAAATTCAAGCAACGTGTTAAGTTACTGCTGATAATCTTAATATTGATATAAAAACTTAAGAGTGAGGAGGGTAGTTGTATGAGTTCAGATGAGGAAGTGAAAGAAGAAAACGGGAGTTCTACTGAGAAAGTGAAAGAAAAAAGCGCTGGCTCTACAGATAAAAAATCGATGACTGATATGTTTGGCACTATTAAATCAATGAACCCAAAAGTACTATTCGGCATCGCTGGTGTGGCGTTAATTGCCTTGTTTTTTCTAATGGCAGGTGGTAATAGTGGGGAAATGAAAATTGTTAGCAAGTCGTTGCAAATAGGACAGGTTTATAAGCTACTGAATCCTAATGCAGCAAGTGATATTTCGGATACTTCAATTGTAACCGCTCCTGGCAATTTAGAGGTTTATGACCGAAGTAAGAAAGATGGTTCTGTTGTGTGCGCAGCTCCTAAGGACACACCTGTTAAGATTATTGAGTTTGCGGATGCCTTCGGTAAAAAAGATTTGTTTGCTCACGTAGAAGTAATAGACGGTGGATGTAAAGGCAAGAAAGGCTGGGTCATGATTTCAAACATCAAGGACTAATGAGTCTTATTTGACAAGTTTTTAAAGACATTTATAATAGCTGTTCTTCAGTTTGCGGGAATAGCTCAGTTGGTAGAGCACAACCTTGCCAAGGTTGGGGTCGCGAGTTCGAATCTCGTTTCCCGCTCCAAGTATTATTTAAGCCGCTAAATGCGGCTTTTTAATTGCCCAGTTACAGTGGCTGCGTGGCAGAGTGGTTATGCAGCGGCCTGCAAAGCCGTGGACGCCGGTTCGATTCCGACCGCAGCCTCCAATTCCTTCAAATGGATTGGTGTTTTGACTATTATTTAGCAGGAGATTTAGATTAACTCATACCTTCTATGGTTCAAAGCACTTATGCGTCAACTTCTTTTCTCAGCTTAGAATAAAATGCTGATTGATAGTGAGAGCCTCAAAGATTTTTTGAGTTGATTACCAGGGTCTTTTCATAATGCATTGATCGATAGCTGAACGGAATCCCCCATGTTTGGTAACCTGATTGTTGCAAACCTGCGAATGGCATCCAGTTAGTGCGAAAGGCGCTGTGTTCATTAATCATAACAGCGGATGCATTTAAATTTTTGTATGCATACAGCGCTGTATCTAGATTTTGAGTAATAATCGAGGCTTGAAAGGCAAAAGATTGATCGTTGATTCGCTCTACAGCATGATCAAGCTGGTCATATTCATAAACGCAGATTACCGGCCCTAAAACTTCTCGCTGACTGATGGTGCAATTATCTGTTGGGTTAAACAGTACTGTGGGTTGAAAAATGTTCCCAGAGGCTATTTTGCCACCTGAAATAACTTCCCCTTTTTCCAACAACGCCTCATTAATCCATTCTTCGATTCTTTCAACTTCTTTTGCTCGGATGATTGGCCCGATATCTGTTGTTTGACTAGCGGGATCGCCCAAAGTCATTTTTTCTGCGAATTCTGCTAATTGTAAAGCTATTTTTTTAGCCATTGATCTGTGTGCAAAAACCTTTTGTACAGAAATACTGTTTTGACCCGCATGGTAATACCCGCCTTTAGCTAATAATTTAATCGACTGTTTTGGGTCACTGTCTCTGGCAATGATTACTGGTGTTGGGCCGCCATGCTCTAAAGCGCATCGAGTGCCTGGTGCTAGGTTGCTACGTAATAGCCAGCCTAGATCAGCCTTTCCAATAAAACTAAAAAAAGCAACTCTTTGGTCGGCAACCAATTTTGCTGAGGTGGCAGTATCGCTAACCATAATGGGTTGACACCAAAGGTTGGGTAAGCCCGCTGCGAAAAAGATATCGGCTAACGCGAATGTTGATAAAGGGGTATCTTTAGCAGGTTTGATAATGATTGGGCAACCACTCGCTACAGCAGGGCCAATCTGATGTGCAACGGCTAGTAGCGGATGATAAAATGCACTCATGGCAACAACTGGACCCAGTGGTTCAAGATGCGTAAACGCTAGCTTATTAAGCGACTCTTGATTAATTCCCATAGGAATTTCTTGTCCCTGTTCCGTGCGGATGCATTCGGCACAAAGCTTGATACTTTCAATGGCACTATCCAGTTCAGCCGCAGTGTCACGATAAGGTTTGCCGCCTTCAGCAATAGCTAATTTGACCAACTGACCAGATTGCTCCTGCATTAGCATGACTACCTTTTCAAGAATGGCGATGCGATCTTTAGCGGGCAACCATTTTTTGCGATCTCTGAAAATTGTTGCAGCATTTTTTAAGGCTTGATCTACTCCCTTCTCGTCAATGGTTTCAACTGAACCGACGAGTTCTCCATCGTATGGGGAATAAACATTAAGTGTCCCGGCAAGATAAGCGCCTGGGATTTTTAGCTGATAATGCATTTCAAGTCTCAATTAGTAGAAAATGATGGAGGTATGTCCAAAGGTGATTCTATACTTCACCTTACTTCTCTTGCAACGCTGTAACAAGCAAAAAGAATTAGTTTATAAATGTCAATACGACAAGACAGCTTCTGAAAAAGACAACGCTTATAAATTATTCGGTCTTATTGCACAGGCTTATAACAACGGGTGCTAATAAAATATTTTACTACTTAAGTCAAAAATCTAAGCTAATTGACGTGGTTAAAGTTGCTTAGGTTCTAAATATATTAAGCGCTTCGTTTATTTTATCTTTTGCTTCAGTAATGATTTTTAAGGAATGCTCTGGTGTTAAGGCATGATCTTCTAATTTGCTGGCAGCCGGGATGGAGGATATAGCTGGGAGCTCTGACATATTTGGTGATCTGATAGAGGCATGGATGCGGGCCAGTATCACAATATCTGCGATTGTTATTTCCTCAGTATCGAAGTGATACCAGTCATCAGCAAGTAACGGAATTTTCACGAGTTCTTTAGGGAAATCCCACTTTTCTAGTATATAACTCCCAAGTGGCCCTCTTATGAAAGGAATGGCTTTAGTAATTTCTTGTTCACTGAAATAATTCGCTGGCAAGCCGGCGGCAAAATCCAGGAAAGGAATGACGCCAATTTCACTGAGCAGACCCGCTAACAAAGCTTCTTCAGGATCTATCTTATTTGTCGTCGAAGCCAAAACGTGGCAAATACCAGAAATATAGATGCTATGTTTCCAGGTTTTTTTGAAGAGTTCTTTAATGTGGGGGGTATTACAAGTAAACAGTTGTTTCAAACTGAAACTAGTCACCAAATTTTTGGCAGCATTGAGTCCCAGCCTGCTTGCCGCAGCATGTATTGTCGTGGCTGGAAAAGCAGTCACATACAAAGGGCAATTCGCTATTTTTATTAGTTTGGCAGAAATAGCTGGATCCAGTTGAATGATTTTTACCGCTTCAGCAACACCTATTTCACTCTCCATCGCTTTTCGTAGTTTAAAAGCTATATCAGGTAGCGAGGGAACTTTAAGTTCATCGTCCAAATAATGTTGGGTAAAAATTTGGATAAGACGGCTTTCTGATAGTTCGGCTGGAAACGAGAATGAGGGAGGGGCGACCGGAGGTCTAGACAACATGATTTTTTGCGATACACGCAGAACACTAACCTCGGTTTTCGCGGTCGCCGTCATAGTGTGTTTAACGCCGGTTGAAAGAGGAAATTTGGCTTTTGCTGTATTCGCTTCAATCTCAAAGGAGCTTCCGCTTTGCTCGCTTAGAGTGATGATCCCGCTCATCAAATAGAGAGTCGTTTCATCAGACTCTCCTTCTGAAAATAGAGTACTATCTGCAGGATGAGTTTCCGCGTGGTTGTTTAAAGCAAATGCAGCAAGGATGTCATCCTCAATATTTCTTATGGGGATTAATTCATTCAGTAAGGCGAGCTTAATAGTCTCTCCTGAATTGGGGTCAGGTGAGCTTTTCGGGCCAGTGTGTTCGTCCTTAGCAGAAAGGTCTTGAAAAATATTTTTGAAATTTGCCATAAAGAGTTACTAAATCGATCCATCTTGTTCTATATTTACTAAATATAACTGAGAAATAAAAAATCACAAGGTAATTCGAATCAGTCAGTTCCCATTGCTTAGAACATATTGCAGTATGAACTAAATTAAACGAAAGCTTATGGATACCATTCTTTTTAGACCGACACCTCCTCGCAAGGATCATAAACTACCTTTTTCTTTAAGGGAACAAGCCGTTACCAAATGGCTGGACAATCAGGCATTAACTCATCCTTATATCGTATGTAAACGTATTTTTTACGCGCTGCAAGCCTTGAATAAGCAACCAATGAATTCTAAACTCAGATTTGATTTATTGGAAAAGCTAAGATCCCGGGTTTTCTTTTTGGCCGATCAGCTAGAAAAAGAATTCTTGGATAGTAGTTTCCCGTTAAAAAAGGAGCAGAATGATAAAATTGATATTTTGGTTTGGACATTTTCTGAGCTAGCAGAAGGCTATCAACAGATATCGCAAGACCAGGCTGACGATATAAAGAGTATTAGCTTACATCGCCAGTTGCATAGCCTGAGTAAAGCTTTTTTGATGATTTCACAACTTTACGAAAAGCCTTTCTTAGGGTTTTGGCAACGATGTTATCAATGTTATCGAATTGCTAAGTTCAGTAAGTTGGACAAATTACCCATAAGAGATGGGTTGGCAAATAATCATGAAACATCGCTAGAAGATATTTTTAAGCAACTTCTATTATTATCGATGAGCGACACAACTCAATTTCGGCCTCGAGAGATGAAGCAGATATATGAGTTTTTAAGACAGTTTGCCAGTTATGCCAAATTTTTTGATAGCGCTCCAGATAATATTATCAAGACCGTCTATGGCTTAACCTTGGAGAAAGATGCAGAACCTCGCAGATTAGGACGTATTCAAGATGATAGCCTCACAGATTCACTCTACGTTTCTGGCATTCCCACAGCCAAAAAAATCTATGAATATATGCAGTCTTGCGAGGCGGGCCATAGTTCTTTGGATTATATCAACCATGCTTTTTTATTCCGTCTGGTAAAGACTCTTGGTTTATTCCAGAAAAGAAAGTCTTCACGACTAACAGTGGCCAATGAATGTCTCGGCGTGATGGGGTTTCATCAAATTATTAAATATATAAATCAGCCGCAAGAGGTTGAGGCCAATGGCTCTTCAAGTGATATTGCGGCGGCTAAACCAGGCGTAAATTCTGGTTTGAATTTTAAGAGTAAAGCGAATGAGTATGGTTTGGTTCCGCTAGGGGAAGAAGCAGCGCACCAAATACGAGAAACATTGAAATACCAAAGGACTAACGATTCTAGACTAGGTAAGATTTTCGATGCTAATGATGTTACAAAACAAAGTAATTTAGATGATATTTGGCAAGCTGGAAACAACAGTAAGGAGCTCTATGCACAAAAACTAACGGCTGCTTGTGAAATAATAGATGAGAGTGCGCAAGGCTATGGCATCTTGTGGAAAAATAAACGTGTTAGGGCGGTCGTTGGAGATCTGGTTGGCATAATTCCAAGTAAAGATAAATCTTTCAAATTGGGTGTCGTTCGGCGCATCAGCCGACCTTATGAAGATGGAATAATTTTGGGTATTGAGCTCATTTCGAAGCGAGTAAGGCCAGGTCTCATTGTCAAAGCGCCCAATATGGTACAAAAAGAGATACCGGTTTTATGGACTTGTGATAAAAAAGATGCCAACAAAGATACTATCATTGTCAACTATGCGGGCTTAAGAGTGGGAGACATGCTGACTTTGGAATTGAATGACCAAAAACGACACTGTAGATTGCAAAAAGTATTGCATTCAACGTCATCTTTCAACCATTTTGAATTATTTTATTTGAAAGATTTTAAGTAATAAGGGGCGGATATTATTCAAGCCTGGTACCCATGTTGGTTGAAATGGTTTTCGTTAAATCAATGTAATTCGAATAGAAAAAGCATACACCAGTAAGGTTGTTACGAACATGACTATACAAATAGTACTTTTTAGAAACCATTGATAACTATCAATAATTTTCTTTTGCGGGTTAGTAGATAAGATGTAAGGCTGGTTTTTTTGTGTTGGTTTGCGCATGATGTGCAGTTGAGGTGAACGGCTTTCTTGCACTTTCGACTGCACTGTTTCTTTCTTAGCGGTAAATCGGGCTTGATCCCATTCTTCCATATCAATTTTGCCATCTTGATCAGCATCAAATCGCTTAAGCATGAGCTTTGGGTTTTGTTTCCAGCTAGCCAATAGATCACGAACATCTGCATTAACAGTGTGTTCATCGCGAACTGAATCCATTGATGTGAATTGGCCAATGGCGTACAGAGGGGTTGTTGGCCGGATAATCTTTTCTGAATAACGATAATCGCCGCGTCGACATGAGAAATCCGTGTTCGAGAGAAATTGATTGAGGTCAGGATTTAACGCAGCAGGGTTACGCATGTTGCCGCGCCAAGATCGACTGTGCGTTGTTGTAACGTTGGCGCCGTCTGGATCAATCACGCATTGTCCCGTTTCATCTCTGAGTAAGAAAATAGCTTCGCTGGTTTCTTGCTCGACAGTTTCCCAAAAGGTTTTATTGTTTCTTCTATTGTTTTTTTCTACTTGGTAGCTGTACCAAACACAAGGTTCTCCGCTAAGCGGAGAAAAAATCGGTGTTCCCTCCAATAAGGCGGTTCTACCTTCGAGTTCTACGTATCCTTGGGCAGCTGACCGCGTTTTTGAGGTAGGAGTATCTACCACTAAATGATATGACTTTAACAATCTATAAGCCAGTCCAATCAATCCCAGAATAAAACTGATCGTAACTATCATCGCAACCCAAAAATGATTGGGTTGCATGTGTACAATAAGGTTATTTAAAACTTCCATATTAATGACTAAATAGCGTTTTTAAATCAACATCTTCTAGTTCTTTTGAATCAAATCTCAATAGCTCAAAGGGTTTGAAATTAAATAGTCGGGCAATAAAGACATCGGGAAATTGTTCCAGCAGGATATTATTGTTATTAACACTGTCATTATAAAATTCGCGTCGATCAGCAATGGCGTTTTCAATGCCGGTAATTCTTGTTTGTAGATGTTGAAAGTTTTCGTTGGCCCTAAGCTCCGGATACGCTTCCGAAACTGCAAAAAGCTTGGATAAGCCATTGCGTAACAGGTGTTCAGCCGCCCCTAACGCTGGTATGTCAGCGCTTTCTCTGGCTTGCGAAACGCCGGAACGAGCCTGCATGATTTTAGTCAACGTTTCTTTTTCGAAACGCATATATTGTTTACATAATTCAACCAGTTTTGGCAGCTCCTCATGTCGTTGTTTTAATAAAATATCAATGTTCGACCAGGCTTTGGTTGAGTTATGTTTTAAAGAGACAAAACGGTTGTAAATAACCGTCATATAGATAAATACAATGACAATTGAGCTTATCAATGTGTAACTTGTTATAGTCATGATAATTTCCTGCTTGAGTGCAATAGAAGGTTACAAATCTCTGTCACTCCTTGGAACAGCATCGCTAAGGATCCATTATCAAGTTGCTAGCTAGCCGCTTTTAAGTATAGTGATAATTTGATTTTTTACCCGGAGAGAATGCATTGACTATCGTTACTTATAGAAATACATCGCCCGTCATTGGTGAGAATGTCTACATTGATAACAGTGCAGTGGTGATTGGGGAAGTGACACTTGAAAAGGATGTTTCAGTCTGGCCGACCGTGGTTATTCGAGGTGATGTCAATTCTATTCTCGTTCAACAAGGAACCAACATTCAGGATGGAAGTGTGTTGCATGTAACGCATGATGGAACCTATTCTCCGGGTGGTTATCCGTTGGCCATCGGACAAGGTGTTACCATAGGTCATCGTGCTGTGGTGCATGCCTGTACCGTTGGTAATGAATGTCTCATTGGTGTTGGTGCTATCATCATGGATGGTGCGGTGGTTGAAGATCATGTTCTTTTGGGCGCGGGTTCTTTGGTTCCTCCTGGTAAAAGACTAAATAAAGGCTATTTATATGTTGGTTCACCAGCCAAACAAATAAGGATTTTGACTGACGACGAATTGGCTTTCTTACGCTATTCTTATGAGCATTATATTTTGTTGAAAAATAGTTACCTTGACAATTGTTGTTAAAAATTGCTTTATTGAGTTTCAATCGACAGATTAAATTTAGATTTTTATCGCTTTTTACCGTTTTCTGTCTAACCTTAATGGTAAGAAATAGCATTATTAGGGATTTTTATGCTGGTAGTATGCGTTTAGGCAGGAGAAATAAGTGAAAAAGAACAGGCAGCAAGGTTTTACATTAATCGAACTAATCATGGTCATTGTTATTTTGGGAATTGTTGCAGCTAGCGCTGTGCCTAAATTTGCTAACCTTAGCAGCGATGCTCGAATCCTGGTTTTAGAAGGTTTAGTAGGTGGTATTCGCGGCACAATAGCAATAACCAAGTCCGTGTATTTAATTAATCCGGCAAACCCGGTCATATTGGAAAATGGCACAGAAGTGATGGTTACAACGGAAGAACCAGCTGGTCTGCCAGCAGCTAATAGAGAAGGTATTGAAAAAGCTCTAGATTTTAGTGGGTTTGATGTTAAATATGTTCAACCTATCGCTATTTTTTCTTTGACTGACTATCCCGGAGCAAGCTGCCAGGTCCTCTATAATTCCAATACGGGAAAAACAGCTATGGAAACATCTGGCTGTTAGTTTAGCTTAAGGGATATTTTTAGGAAATACGTTGGTCGTTACGCGTGTTGAACAGGAAACAAAAAGCATTTACCCTCATTGAATTAGTCGCCTGCCTGTCAATCATAGGCATTGTTTCGCTGGCTGTCACGCCTAAGTTATTTTCCAGCCAACATCTTGAAGTGAGATTGCTTACCGACGAAATAATCCACTTCTTACACTCCGCCAGACGCTATGCACAACAAACGGAATGCCCGGTAAAACTGTTATTTTATAACGACTTCTGGGTCTTAAAGAGACCAGTCAATCGACAGGCGTGCTTAAATGCATCCCCTCAATTTATTCATGAACTACCTGGCTATGTCAGTCGACTGGATATTAACCGAAAGGTCGGCGTTGATACACACTCATCTGACGTGATTTTCGATCATCAAGGGCAAGTCTCGGTTGATATTGTGATGGAAATTGGCCAACTCAATCGAGTACATTTACACAAGGGTAGTGGGATTGTTAGCGTATCGAAATTGTAACAACCAAGCGGGCTTAACCCTCATAGAAATGATTATGGCTATGGTTATCATTGCCGTTGTTCTCAGCGGGCTTTGGTCCATGAGCCACATCATTATGCAAAGAAGTGCAACGCCATTTATAGGTTACCAATCCGTGGCCATTGCGCGAGCCTACATGGAAGAAATTTTGTCAACTGCTTATCAAGACCCAGATGGTTTTGAGCTGAATGAACAGCGTGCTGCCTACGATGATGTAAGCGATTACAACCGATTACCCGATCATCAAGTCCGCGATATGCGAGGGGATTTAGTCGAGGGCTTCGCACAATATCGCGTGACAGTCAAAGTAAACGAGCAAGCATTGTTGGATATCCCCGCAAAAAAGGTAACAGTTATGGTTCAACATGCTGACCATGAAGTGATTACTTTGGAAGGTTTTAAAGTAAGCTACTAATGGTGGTCAAGGAAGAGGGGTTTACCTTAATTGAATTAGTGGCAACCCTTTCAATATCGGGTGTACTGGCTGTGATGACGATGGATATTTTTAATTTTCCCTTGCAGAGCTATCTACTGGTGAATGAAAGAGCATTATTGCTCGCTTCAGCTCAAGAAATTGAAGACCAACTACGTCGCGATCTAAAACAATCGGGTGTATCATCAGCCAAAGTCAGTGCAGATGGAAAACAGTTAACCATCAATCGCTTCATATCTTTGCATAAACTTTCTGGCAGGCGTGAATATAACGAGCAGGTTAACGACCGTTACCACAACCAAAGCAAGGCAAAAAGTCAGATAGCCAGTACCATTATTTACTCGTGTCATAGTGAGGAGTCATCGACAGAGATATTGCATTTAGAGCGATCCACACAACCCGTGTCACTAAAAGATGAAAATGCCAAATCTGTTGCGACAATACGGCAACGTTTTTCAACATCATTAGCAAGCTGTAGATTTGTTGGGCAGCAGAGAGCCGGCACTGGTAATGGTCTATTCGCACTGCGGTTTGAAATTCAGGGACAACACCAACCATCGATTCCTTTCTTTTATCAGTTTGCTAGCGCTGTATATTTATGAAAACCAAGCAACAAGGCAGTGCACTGATACTGTCAATTGCGATTTTGCTGGCAGGTACCTTACTGGGAAAATATTTTTTGACCGCTAATCAACATTACCATGATGTCTTTACTTATAGTTTGGTCGATGCAAAACTGCAATTGCAGCTGGATAGTTATGCACAATGGGCGCACGTTATGATGCGGCGAGGCAATAGTTGTCTGGAAATTATGCATGACTATACGAAGCTGGGTCTAGACAATGGGCTTGGGGCGACAACAACTATTGAGTGTTCTAATCAAACGACTGATCCGCAATCGTTGGTTGGTAATGGTCTAGAAATTAACAGTGAGGTCGGTGTGTTTGGGTCTGAAACGTACCATTACAAAAGTGTAAAACTGAATGTATACTAAAGCTTAAAGAGCCACGCCCTGTGGGCGTGAAGCATCAAGGCTGTGCCTATGAATTAAACAAATGTACAACCTATTCACGATCATTTTTTGGACTAAAGAGGGTTCTCAAGGTCATTTGTACGTTCTTTATGATCTGCGTCAATGTCAGGGGTAGGTTTAGTACGCTGTTTAATAGACTGTTTCAGTGATTGAATATTATCCATTCAACAAAAAATGTACATAAATACTAGCGAAGTATCCCAGAGCAATGGCGGGAGTCCATTTGAGATGACTAAAAAAAGAATAGCTGCCTCGTGCTTGCCCCATCAACGCAACGCCTGCTGCTGAGCCAACTGACAGTAAGCTCCCTCCTACGCCTGCCGTTAAAGTAACCAGTAACCATTGAACCTCCGGCATATCAGGATTCATCGTCAGCACCGCGAACATAACCGGAATATTGTCAACAATGGCTGACATTATGCCGACTAAAATATTTGCTGTGGTTGCTCCTAAATCACCATAAATAAATTCAGACGCCATGCCTAAATAACCAATAAATCCTAACCCTCCAACGGCAAGTATGACGCCATAGAAGAAAAACAGCGTATCCCATTCAGCGCCCGCAATGTGGTTAAAAACATTGAAAGAGCCGATGGAATGATCTTCTCCAGGCACTTCGTCGAATGCTATCTGTTCTTTGCGGTATTGCATTCTCAGGTAGTAGCCAAAAAATTTCAGATAACCCAATCCTGTTAACATCCCAATGGCTGGAGGCAAATGTAGAAAGTTATGAAAACTCACAGCCGTGATGATCGTCAAAACAAACAGCAAAACGATCACCAAACCACCATGCGCAATCTCTACTCTTTCATCTTTAGGTATGCTTGGACTGTCTTTGGGTATGCTGAAGTGCATGATTATTGCCGGTACTACAAAATTAATCACAGAAGGGACAAACAGTTTAAAAAAACCGGTGAACTCAATAATACCTTTTTGCCATACCATTAGCGTGGTGATGTCGCCAAATGGACTAAACGCACCCCCGGCATTGGCTGCTACTACTATATTGACGCAGGCTATTGCCACAAATTTAGGCTGGTTCGAGCCCACAGTGAGTACGACTGTACACATGATTAGTGCGGTCGTTAGGTTGTCAGCAATCGGTGAAATAAAGAACGCCAGGATGCCTGTAAACCAAAAGAGAGTTCGATAACTAAAACCTTTTTTGACAAGCCAGTAGCGTAGCGCATCAAATACCTTTCTTTCTATCATGGCGTTGATGTAGGACATCGCTACCAGTAGGAAAAAGAATAATTCGGCAAATTCAAGGAAATTATGTCTTAATGCTATTGCAGCCGCTTCATCAATTTCATGGGACTGATATACGGCGGCAATCATAATCCAGATGATACCGGCTGCCAGCAGTACTGGCTTGGATTTGTGAAGGTGCAGCTGTTCTTCAAAAATCACCAAGCCATAAGCTATGATAAAAACGAATAATGCTAAATAACCTACAGTATGATCGGTTAAATCCAACTGTTCGCTCATTGCTTCTGAGCCAAGTGAGGCAAAAGGTAATAATAAGCAAAGTGATCCTAGAATGGTTGGCGATAACTTCTTCATAATAATTTGTTTAATGAATTGTTAGTTTAGCGAAGGGCTCTATTTATTAGTCTGTCCCTATTCTTAATGAAAGACAGAATTCAGGGGGTTTCAATCTATACTAATCGCGTTAAGCAACTTGTTCACCTAGAAAAATAGATGCTGAGCCTTACTAGTTCCCGAGTGTTACGATTTTACCTTTTAATGCAACGCCAGCGATGATAGCACCAGCACCGCATTGAAATGTATCGTTGCTAATAGATTCATGGCTTTTATAATTCGATTTTATCTCAACGACTGCATTTCCCCCTTCACGCAAAGCTCTGTCTTTAAGAGAGACCATGGCTGACAGGAATGCCCACTGACAAGCTTCTTCATCGGTTTTAGTGAAAGCATTGGTTTTCTTATTGGTTCCTTTTTCACCAAAATTCTTAAGAATTTTGCCATGGGGCTGCGTACCGAAAAAAAACTTAACTTCATTACCTAATTTTTCTTTAGCCTGCTCTAAGGATAGAGCCTCAGCTATTGAGTAATCTCCGACATCATCACGTGCAAAAACTGTCGTTGAAGATGTGATCATGATTAATAGCATTAAAAATAAGTTCTTATTGATTTTCATATTCCTCTCCGAATAATTGGGCATTGTTGTTTAAAAATGCAGGTTTAGGCTTGCTTTGTAAGCAATGTATTTCAAGTACAATGACAGGCTAATGGTAAACGAAATAGTCTATTGAAACCAGCTTGGAAGATTTTAGACAAGTGACGGGAAGAAGCTTGCTTGATGTGTGGTAAAGCTTGAGCAGTCTATTGGGTTTGTCTGCCCAGTTAAATTAAGCATCGCCCCTTTATTTTTTAAACTTACTTAATCCAAATGACGAAATTTTTATTGTCAATGTTTAGAGATAGCCTAATAAGAAACTTGTTATGGGTTACGACGATGACCTTGTCGTCTGTCTGATTTTTCTCGCTTATCGATTTCCGTCCTGTTTCCTTTAAAGCGTACAACCAGTTGTTCGATGAGTTCAATACTTTCCTGATCTAGCTGAGTTAGACTGATTACCAGTGTTTGCAGATGGTTCGGAACAGTGTCTCTATCGAAAAGTAGTTTGGCTGGATGAAGTTTTATGGCTTTCGACAATCTAATATATAGATCAATTGAGTCAGGTTCGGTTTTCCCCTTTAACCAATGCCCAACAGTGGGTTGGCTGACGCCAATTTGATCAGCCAGAGTTTTCTGTGTGAGACCTTCATTAATTTTAAGAAAATTATAACGGTCTCTAAAACGGTTTATCCAGCCACTTTCCATTTGTGGATTATATCGGACAACAATGCACTAATCAAAAAGAAGAGTTAAATGTGTTTATGAAAATTAAGCGTCGTTTATATTTAGTTGAGCTTAATTTATTTTTGGCTCTGAATTTATTAAAATGATTTGATCAAAATATAAAGAACTGAACCTCATTGATTGGGTTATGCCATTAATGGGACCACATCCATTATCCATTTCACTGCGGGCCTAGATAAACAATAAACTACTCACACCTTAACTTGAGGCACCAACGCTATGATAGAAACAGTCAGCTCTGAAAAAAAATACACTGCGCAGAAACAGATGCTAGAAGAGGCTAATAACCTAAAACAAGCGGGTCAGTATCAGGAAGCTTTTACTATTTATAAAAGCTACCATGAACAATACCCGGATTCCACTGAGGCGTATTACGGTGCCGTTTGTCTTGTCGAGGAACAGGCTTCAGTGAATATCGCTCTTCAAGCCTTTGGTAAAATAGAACCTGGTCAGTCACTGCAAGACTTCCTGATAAAACCCATACCGACATTCCAAGCATCTGGCAGATTAGCAGAAGCGCTTTCATATTCCAGTGCGCTTTGTGCAATTGATCCGAGTAACTGGAAGTTACCTACTTTAACTGGACAGATTCGTTTACAAATGGGGGAATTCGAAGGCGCAATAAATGCTTTCGATGCCGCTTTACAGTTGGCTTCCGACAATAGCCAATGCAGAGATAATTTATTACAGGTTTTTTATTATTTAGGTGCTGGTAAGTTTGATGCGAATACAAAACGCTGGGTTTCTCTCTTCCTAAAAGAGCCCGATACCGTCGACATAGGCGTACTGGCACGAGTTTGGGTGATGCTGCTATTAAAAGACCCTGATTACGTAGAAATTATTAAAGGGCAACAGCACACAGAATTTAAAAATTTCAAGCAATGGTTTGATAGTTTATCTGGCGATACATTATCCAATTTAACCAGTGATTTTTTATTAGACGGCATGCGTATTTGTGTTGTAGCCAATATAAATATTGAAAGATTATTGACTCATCTGCGCAGAACCATCTTGAATTATAGCGTCAACAGCCCGAAAGAAGTGCCAAATTGGGCAACAGGTTTTGCCTCTGCTCTGGCTGAGCAATGCTTTTTGAATGAATATATTTACGAAGCAACAAAGGACGAAAAAGAACAGGTTGAAATTTTGGTTAACGCGCTGAAAGATAATCACAATATTACACCTCTCTCGGTCGCTGCCTTAGCCTGTTATCACCCCTTAAAGTCATATCCGGATTTAACCAAGACGTTTTTAGCGGGGCTAAATAATCTTTCGGAACCAGATAGGTTTTTTTTGAAACGTGTGATACGCCAACAAATCGAAGAGCCAGAGACAGAACAAAAACTAAAGAAGGAAATAAAATCATTTGCCACAATAGAAAACGAGACCTCCCAAATAGTCAGGGAGCAATATGAAAGTAACCCTTATCCACGTTGGATAAGTATTGGAGCACTTCAAAATGATAACGGGAATTTTGTATTTTCCGAAACAAACCCTCTCAAACAGCATGATATTTTAATCGCCGGGTGTGCCACGGGTCATTACCCCATAAAAGTCAGTAAAAATTACCGTTTTTCCGATGTGATTGGTGTAGATCTTAGTTTATCGAGCCTCGCCTACGGTTTGCGAAAAGCGAGGGAATTAAAGGTTAAAAATCTCGAACTCGTGCATGGCGATATTCTTGAGTTTGAAAACTTAAAACAAAAATTTGATATCATTTTTAGCAGTGGTGTTCTTCACCACATGAAAAACCCCGAGGCTGGGTGGCAAGTTCTTGCAAATATTTTGAAACCAGGCGGTTTCATGAAAATCGGACTCTATAGTGAACTGGAGCGTCAACATATTACCGATTGCCGCCAGTATATAATCGATCACAACATACCAAATACAGCCGATGGAATTAGAAAGATACGCAAAATCATTGTTGATTTGCCAGAAGGTCACCCTTTCCGAAAAGTCATGCCGTTTAACGATTTTTATTCAACATCAATGATGCGGGATCTTTTGTTTCATGTTCAAGAACAATGTTTTACCATTCCGCGCATTGAAAAGGCGTTGAACGATTTTAATCTTGAGTTTCTTTCTTTTTCAATGCTTATGCCTCAGGCGGTGCAGCAATACAGTCAAATGTTTTCTGATGATCCAGCTATGACAAATCTTGAGCACTGGGATGAATATGAACATAAATATCCTGATACATTTACTGGTCTTTATCAGTTTTGGTGCCGAAAAAAACAAGCATAAATAAACAGCAGTACAACATCAGTTTCGCTAACTTATGTACAAGTCAGCTGAGGCTCTCAAGAGTATGTTTGTTAAAAACAATGGCTTGAAATTTCAAAAACCCGGCCAATAGGCGCGACGTCGAATTTAAGAAAAACCATTGGTTTTCAAGATTATTTGATAATTTTAGATCCAAAAACATATCAATATGGATTTCTCCAGCCATCGAAAATACAAGTGAATCTAGTTCATTTTTTTGAAGAACAACAAGTCGTAAGCCGTGCTACAGCTGTCACGAATATAAAGCCTATTTAATTAACGAGGCTTTATTTATCAAATTAGAACTTGCAGTCAGAATTTGAAAAGTGTATAACTTATCGTCAGTCACTAGAGGATGAATAGTGGCTAAAGTGCCTTGATAAAAAACCAATAATTAAAGGTAACTTAGCCTAACAATACCGATTTTTAGGATACGTCGGAAGATGGAACGGCGTGTAGCCCCAAAAGGGCTTCATAACTCCATCAAATTGTTTATTACATTTATCAAGGAGATATTAAATGAACAAAAAAACATTGTTAGGTGGTGCAGTAGCAGTAGCATTAACTTCAGCGCCAGTATTTGCGCAAGACTTCCATGCTTTATCAGTATTACAAGCGACTCCCGCACAGATGCAAGATTCTGAATTGGCTACCACTGAAGGTGGTGCAACTTGCGACGCTACCACTGTAGGTTCAGCTGGCGGGGTTGCCCTCTGCGCATTCCTCTCATCAGGAGCCTCAGGAGGCACAGCACAATTTACAGTTGCCAATGAATTACCCATAACAGCTGCGCAGTTCCTACAGGTCGTAAACTAACCTGACACATTGACATATCACAGTTCTTACTTTTATCAAAAGAAAAGGAGATACATAATGAGCAAAAAAACATTGTTAGGTGGTGCAGTAGCAGTAGCGTTAACATCAGCGCCAGTGTTCGCGCAAGACTTCCATGCTTTATCAGTATTACAAGCGACTCCCGCACAGATGCAAGATTCTGAGTTAGCTTCTACAGAAGGCGGCGCAACTTGCGACGCTACCACTGTGGGTTCAGCTGGCGGGGTTGCCCTCTGCGCGTTCCTCTCTTCTGGAGCCTCAGGAGGCACAGCACAATTTACAGTTGCCAATGAACTGCCTGTGACGGCAGCGCAGTTCCTACAGGTCGTAAATTAACCTGATGCTTTGGCTTCATTCCAGCATTTTAAATAAGTTAAAAATGATCGCTGGATGAGGTAATGTTCTTGAGGGGTTAGTGGCGATGAAGCTGCCATTGATCCTTCGAGAGTTTTATTCTGCTCATGTAGATCGTCTCATGCAGGCGACATCCCCCACTCACTTATTAACGGTAAGTTCAGCGGAGTAGAGAGGATATCATCAGCTGAAGCCATTCCGTTCGAAACCTGTTCTTCAGCAGCGCCTGAGCGCATGCCTTCCCAATGTTTCCGGCCAACCTGCCCGTTACCTTTTCCAACAAACGGCGATTTAAGTTTAGCAATGTGTTTAAATGGACAGCAGTTTGCGGTCATTACTAAATGTTGCCGAAATAAACGCTTTCGGAATAGACTTTTATCGGTCATTATTATTCTGAGTTTTGTAAGACACTGGCATGCTTATCTAGAGGGGCTGATTAAGATGGAGGCTGACGTATGATACGCATAGGGCAATTTATCGGGTATATAATATTAATGTCCCTAGTAAGTGGCGTAGGCGTGACACAAGAGGCCACCTTACGAGGTTCCGCCAGCAGCACCCATATAGCTATTCAACGACACACTTGGAAAGAGCTGCGCGACCAGTATGTTATAAAACAAAAGAAGGATTATTCCTGTGGTGCGGCGGCCTTAGCCACTCTAATGATTTATTACTATGGCGATGATACCTCTGAGAAAGAGATACTTGACCTGCTCAAGGTCCAGCATAAAAAGCTCACCAAAAAGGAACGCTCACGTAAGAAAATGAGTGGTTTTTCACTTTTTGATCTGAAACAAGTGGCGCAGCAAAAAGGTTATAAAGCGGCAGGATTCAAGGTTAAATTGGAGCAGCTACGGCTGCTAGCCGCACCGGTTCTGGTTTATGTAGAACCCATGGGTTATCACCATTTTTCTGTACTGCGAGGGGTGGTAGGAGATAAGGTTTTTCTGGCCGATCCTAGCCGAGGAAATATTAGTATGAGTGCTGCCAGTTTCGAGGATGAGTATGGCGGTATATTATTCGTCCTGGGCAGAGAGGGAGAAGAAAAGATAACAGACTACCCTTTGGCTTTATCTCGGCCTGATGACTATGTTCGGCCGGATCCCGATAGAGTTATTAATCGCTTGAACGATTTTGGTTCTTTCATGAATAATTTGGCGTTGCGGACACGGTTCCCGCGTTAGTTTTTTTTGCCGTATTTTCCGACACGCGTATTGACATAAAAAAATAAAATAAATCCATAAAATTTAAACATAGTTTAAGGTCTTTGTTACAGTCATTTTTCTCTGCTGAGATCGACGTTGCCAAAAATTTTATGAGAAAAACAAGGCACAGAGGATAAGTATGTCCCCTAATAATGATAAAAATATGAAAAATTTGAGTCCAGAGATCGAAACCCTGCCAACTGTACTGTTAAGATTATGGGAGCAAACTTTTTTTAGCCCCTTTTTAGTAACGAAAACCTACTCATGCTTGCAAGCCAATAACAAACCTGCGGTAATTCCCTCAAAATACGGTAGTTTCTTGCTCAAAGTCGTGCTATTTATCGCAATCACCAGTGATTCCACGATATCCTTGGCACAGGTTGCAGGTGCGAATGAACCAGGCGTGTCCTCTGGACTTTCTCTAGACAAAGATCGGATTATCTTGCAGAGGGTACAGTTAGGCGTATTCACAAGTCGTGCGGAAGCAGGCACCATGGTAAGTAGATTGCGCCAACTGGATTTTGAGACCTTTATCATCAAAGAAAAGAAAGGTTTCTGGGTAAGTGTTGGTGCGTTTTCATCAAAAGCTAATCTTGAACGTGAGCTGAGTCGCTTGGATAAGGCGGGATTATCTGACAAAGTTAAAGTGGTTAAAGTAGACGCGAAGCGTTCTCAACTCGGTGTGCCAAAAAAAAGGAAACCACGATCTACAGTGTTTAGGGCCAAAGTACCGGAGACTCCTAAGATCGGTTCAGAAAGTCAGTTTGTCCCGAAGCAAGACTATGAAAAACTCAAGCAGGAGGTTGAAGCGCTAAAAGCTCAAATGCGTTTATTGGTAAACAAAGAACTCCCTGAAGAGCATAGTACAGAAACGGTTGCTGCTTCAACTCCGTCTTCATCTGCACAACAAACTAAAAGAAAATCAGAACAATCTGAAACACAAACACAGGAGGTGGGTGACCAACAGCACCCCAAAACGGAATCGAAATCATCTCAAACAGCTGAGAGAGAGGAAGAACAGCAAACAAAAGATGAAGCCAAAGCTAAAGAAAAATCCGACAATAAAAATGACATAAGTGTCGCGGAAGGAAGCCGTGAAAAAGAAGCAGAAGTGTCAAAAAGAGAATTGGATACTTTCCTGCGGGGGCAGAAGGTACTGTTTAAAAGCGGCGAATTAGTACTCGAGTATAATTTAGCTTATTCCAGAGATACAGCAGTAAATAGTTTTGGTGTTAACCCTGCCAACGGGCAACCAACATCAACCCCTAAGTTAATTTCAAGTTCTGTCAACACAGGCCTTCTCTTTCGCTATGGTCTCGCTGATGATCTGGAGCTTGATGTGACGATTCCTTTTGGCTACAGTGACCAAAAACAAGACGCCAGACCTTTTGCATTCCCGGATGGTACACAAATACGCCGTTCAGAAAGTTTAGGGCTTGGTGATGTTAATGGAAGCCTAAGTTATACTGCCTGGCCTGAAACTGGAAATATGCCCAGTATTACTTTTAATGTGAACGCCAAATCGAATACAGGAGAATCGGCCACATTTGGTGGAACCGGCGTCAGCCAAAGCAATGGATTAGGTAATGGATTTTGGAGTGTTGGCGGAGGGGTATCACTGACCAAAACGATCGACCCGGTGGTCTTTTTTGGTTCGATTGGTTATGTCGCTTCATTGGAGGAAGGAGGGATTGATCCGGGTGATCAGGTTTCTTACTCATTCGGTTCCGGCTTCTCAATGAATGACCGTGTTAGCTTGTCAATGGCATTATCCGGCGCTGTTGCGAGACGAGCAAAAATTAACGGGGAAGAGGTCGTCGGTTCGTCTGTAAATATCAATACTCTTCAATTGACATCTACCATCAAATTGTCTAAGGGCCTATTCGTGGAACCCTTTGTAAGCTTCGGGCTTAATAAGGAAGCTCAAGATTTCATGGTTGGCTTCAATGTTCCGTTTCGTTTTGATCGCCGTTTCCCACTGCCGTTTGTTCACGATTAATAACAGGTTTTCTCAAGTATGAGGAAGAAAATATGGATAATTAGCAACCTTGAAACCTATCAGTTTCCCCAAATAACGGACAGGTATATTGTCTATGATTGGGGTTTGATTTTATTTTCATGCTCTTCTTTCCAAAGAACGAGGTCAATACAATTATTATCAACCGCAGCAGCATGATAGACGGTAGCTTTACAAACTCGCCCGCATAGAAGGAGGATTTTCATGGGACAACTCTCTGCTTACGATTTGACCTTGAATACAGACATATTTAAAAGACTGGCATTGAGTGACAGTGGTTTTGTCTTCGATCCAGTCACTGGTAAAAGTTATACTGTCAACGACACCGGATTCTGGCTGTTAAAACAACTGCAGCAAAATAGCAATTTGGAAATGCTGGAGGTTCAAATTTCACGTGAATTTGATGGGGAAGCAAAAATCATCGAACGCAATGTTTTGGAGTTTCTTGAACAAATTAAACGTCACATTTTTTAACTGAAACAGTGATGCAAACATCCTCTGTAAGGATTGCGATTACGGGATTGAACGCAAAGCCTGACAACCCAAGTTCTGGTTTGGCCGTTGCCCGTTGCATTCGAGAGTCCGCTGAGTTTAACGGCAAAATCATCGGATTAAGCTATGACGTTATGGATTCCGGTTTATATCTGAACGAGACAATCGATTCTGCCTATCTATTGCCTTATCCCTCCAGTGGTCACCAGGCATTGCTGGAACGCCTCCAGAAAATACATAAACAAGATCCTTTCGAAATTCTCATTCCTTGTCTGGACGCAGAGTTATCCAACGTCATTCGACTTCGAGAGCACTTGGGAGAAATGGGGATTCGACTGATGCTCCCAAGCATCAAACAACTCAACAGAAGAGACAAGGATCGGCTGTCCGTGCTGGCAGAACAGGCGGACATAAAATCACCGGAAATTATTAAAATTTCCCACGCAGGTTTTTTCTATAACTGCCACAAGGAAGGCTGGCAATTTCCTTTAATGGTAAAAGGGACGTTTTACGACACGGGAATCGCAAACAATGCTGAAGAAGGCGCCTCCTTGTTCCGTAAGATTTCATCCGATTGGGGGATCCCAATATTAGTTCAACGTTTTGTTGCAGGAGAAGAATTTAATCTGGCTGGTTTGGGAGACGGCAAAGGCAACCTCAGTGGTGCCGTCATGATGCGAAAACGAGCGGTCACCGACCAAGGTAAAGCCTGGGCAGGCGTTACCATCAATGATGAAACACTGTTAAATGCAGCAAAAAAGCTGGTTTATGAACTGAAATGGTCAGGGCCACTGGAAGTAGAAATGTTGCGTGCACCTGACGGCGAGTATCACCTCATTGAAATCAACCCTCGCTTTCCATCCTGGATTTATCTTTCAGCAGCGGCTGGCTTCAACCTGCCCTGGGCGTTAATAAAGATGATCCAGGGTGAAAAAATTGAACGCGTCACACCAGACATCGGTAAGCTTTATTTCCGATATGCACACGAGACGGTTATTGAACTCTCTGAATTTGAGAACATGACAATTTGGGGACAACGCTCTACAGCCACAACAGGGGAAAAATAATATGTCTGTCCGCAAGCCTTGGACAAAACCAACAATCACACCTCACATGGAGGGGACACTCAATAAGTTCGGAAGAGTGCCTGCAAGAGATTTTATTGAAGAAATTGAAGGTATTCCTATTAAGGAGCTGGTTGGCGAATATGGTTCTCCTCTGTTTGTGCTTTCGGAAAAAAAATTACGTTCGAACTTTCGTCGCTTAAAACAGACCTTTGAAGCCCGCTATCAACCTGTGCTATTTGGCTGGTCTTATAAAACCAACTACTTGAATGCTGTGTGTGCAATCCTTCACCAAGAAGGGGCATGGGCAGAGGTTGTTTCTTTATTTGAATACGAAAAAGCACGAGCTTTGGGCGTGCCTGGCACTCGTATCCTTTTTAATGGCCCACACAAAAACAAGGAAACGTTGAAACTCTGTGTAAAGGAGGGCGTCCGTGTTCATATCGACAATATGGATGAGCTTTACCTACTTGAAGAAGTTGCATCAGAAGCAGGAGGGTCGGTAACGGTCACTATCCGTCTGAATTTTGATACCGGCTACACAGAGCCCTGGAGTCGGTTTGGATTCAATATCGAATCGGGTCAGGCAATCGATGCTGCTCGTCGTATAGGTAGTAGCGATTGGCTGAAATTAAGCGGTTTACACAGCCATATCGGCACATTTATCCTTGATCCAAATGCCTATTCTGCACAAATCAAAACTATGTGCCAATTCATGGAGGAAGCGGAGCAGCAAACAGGTTGCATTATTGATAGCCTCGATATTGGCGGAGGCTTTGCTTCACGTCTTGATCTTCAGGGAATGTACATGCCGGCAGAACAAGTAACTCCTACTATTGAACAATATGCCGATGCAGTCTGTGGAACTCTTGCACGTGTAACCGCTAAGAGGAGCGCCAATAATAAGCCGCGACCAAAGCTTATTATTGAAAGCGGACGCTTAATTGTAGATGACTCTGAAGTGTTGATCTCCAGCGTTGTTTCTACCAATCGGCTACCGAATGGTCGACCGGCTGCAGTGCTTAATGCTGGAGTCAACCTAATGTTTACTGCATTTTGGTATCACCACCGGGTTCAACCCACGCGTTCGCTTGTTGGCCTTCCGGAAGATACCGTGTTGTACGGTCCGCTTTGTATGAATATTGATGTGATACGGCAAAGTATCATGATTCCACCCTTACAAGTTGGCGATCATCTTGTTATAAGCCCTGTTGGCGCATATAACAATACTCAGTGGCTGCAGTTTATAGAATATCGCCCCAATATTGTTATGGTGCATGAAGATAGCCAGGTTTCGATAATTCGCAAAGCGGAAGATCTGGTGTCCATGAATCAGTTAGAAGTATTACCCGAGCATCTGAACGGAAACTTTAAATTTGGCTAGAACGGCAATATTATGGTTCAGGTCTTTCAATTGGGAATGGGTACTGCCAAGTATCCAGGGATTGTTACGTAGTTACGCAGCCATTCTGTTTGTTTTTGACGCACGCGCCGGTGCTGCATTTTTATTGGCAACCATGTGGTTTCCAAACACTGGAATTGCTGGATTGCTAGCTGCTATCGCCGGTACTATTACCGCGAGAGTCATGCAGTTTTCTAATACTCACAGCGGATTGTATTCTTATAACAGTTTATTGGTTGGCCTCGCGCTTGGGGCAACCTATAAATTAGATGGGTATTTAATTGTTCTGGTTTTTCTAGCGGCAATTCTGACAGTTTTTGTGACGGTTGCGATTGCCGATGCACTCTGGCGATTCGAGCGATTGCCAGCGCTTAGCTTACCTTTCGTGCTAGTCGCTTTTACTGTAACCTTTGCAGCTCACGGGTTTGGTTCACTCAGCCAATATCTAACCCCGTTAGCTCCAATTGAACCCTTTCTTATCTACCAGGTTGATCATTTTCTAACCGCCCTGGGGTCCACCTTTTTCATACCCCATCCGGTACCGGCCCTGTTGATCTTTGTTGGCGTACTTCTTATCTCACATTATCTGGCATTTCTCGCTGTCAGTGGTTATATCGTTGGACATATGCTATATCACAGCTTGTCGGGATTGTCCTATGCAGCCATGACGGACTGGACCGGTTTTAATTTTACGTTAACGGCGATGGCGCTTGGCGGCATATTCATGGTGCCGGGGTGGACAAGTTTTTTTATCGCCATGCTCGGCGCAGCACTTGCCGCAGTTATTACCACGGCAACTCAAACGTACCTGTTGGTTTACGGTTTACCGGTCATGGCAATGCCGTATTTATTAACTACCTACACAATTCTTACTGCATTAAGTAAACGAATTGCCAACACCCCTCCCTATCTTCTGTTAGATAAACCCGATTTACCCGAAGTTTCATTGGAGCGTGCCCGACTGATCCATGCCAGGGGTGGACAGCCTAATAGTATTCCGGTTAATGCGCCTTTTTTAGGCGAGTGGGTCGTATACCAGGGGTTCAAAGGCCGCTATACTCATCGCCCTCCGTGGCAGCATGCTCTCGACTTTATCATTATGGTGGATGGGCAAAGTTATCGTGGTTCAGGAACCCAGTTGGAAGACTATCACTGCTTCGGTGTTCCTATCGTGTCGCCAGTCTACGGTACCGTTGTACGCTGTATCAATAATCAGCCAGATAATTTACCTGGTGAGGTCAATACTCAGCAAAATTGGGGTAATCTGGTTCTGATTCACCTCTACAACCATTTTCACGCATTGGTTTGCCATTTGCAGCAATACTCGCTGGAAATTTATGAAGGTCAAGTTATTACGCCGGGTCAAACCATTGGGCGATGCGGAAGTTCAGGGCGCTCGCCACAGCCCCATCTTCATGTCCATATTCAAAAAGGTGTCAGTCTGGATAGTCCAACAGTACCGTTTCACCTAACCCAGGTAATAGCCGTAGACGATCAAATGAAATGGAGTTTTCAGTTCTATTCACGCCCCCTGGAAAATCATAAAATTAGATCCTCGACAACCAATATGTATTTGAAAACTGCTTTACATATGCCGGTTGGAAAGCAGCTGTACTATCGTTTCAGAAAAAATGACAGTGCATGGGAATCCCGGGTTGTTACCATCACACTAACATTGGAAGGACAGTTTTGCCTCAAGGTTTGCTCTGGCGGCGAAGTCGCATTCAATGAAAATGATCAGATGCTTTCATTTTATGACCGGAGGGGGCGCTATGATCCGTTTCTTGATCTTTTTGTACTTAGTTTAGGCGTCACGCCTTTTAGTGAGGAGGCTATTTCATGGCGGGATCAGCCTTCCAGGAGATTGTTTCCCTTGTCACCAACGAAACACTATCTGGCGGAATTGTTTTACTGGACTGGCCGAGGATTGGAGTCCCGCTATGAGCGGCATTGGGATGACCGGCAAAACGCTTGGATTCAATCTTCCGAGCATAAACTAAGCAGTTTAGCGACTCGTCGACAAGTCATCTCTACACAAGCAACGCTGACTCCCGAAAAAGGATGTACCCGGTTAATTATGAAAGGCAAAAAGATATGTCTTGAAGCCGAGCTTTGTGGAATAGGGCTGGAAAATGATATCGGAATTCCGCAACACATTACCAATATTCATAAACTATTCGAAAAAAACAATGCGAAAACAGTTTGTTAATTGTCTTTCTATATACCTTGTTTTTTTATCTTCCGAGACCATGGCAGAGAGCAACTGGAACTTCCGGCTGGATTTCCAGGGGGAGGGAGGCGCTTATCAGAATTCAATATTTCGAAACCACATTATAGGCGGCGGTGTGTTTGCTCATGCAAATCATGAATGGGGCGGACTTACCTTAGGATACAATCGCACACGAATTAACTTTAAGGCAGGAATAGGAGATATTGGTCAAGATGATTGGTTTGCCAGAGGTAAATTACATGTAAAACCAGAGTTTTTAAACGGAAAGATGACCATCCGTATGGATTTTTACCGGATAAACAATAACGATCCTGGTAATTATACTGATGACGTAACCATCATTGCTCCTCAACTCTCCTGGATAAACCAAGACCAAACTATTTATCTGGATATCGGTTATGCTCGGTCAATTTATAGGCGTGACCTGGATGTTGATCAATTGACACCCACGATCGGTTTTGCACTGAATGATGGCTATGACTGGATTCAAATACGCAGTTATTTAATTAAGTCTTCCAACTCTTTACGGTCTCAGGGGAAAGCAGAGACAGTCGCAATTGAAGCCAAATGGACGCATTACTTCGGGCATGATAAACCGCTGGGGGTTCTTGAGTATATAAGGTTAGGGGTTCTGGCAGGTGAGCGGGTTTTTGGGGTTGATCATGATGCCATTGATGTTTTTAACCTTTCAAACACGCAAAAAGGAACTGTTTCTTTAATCACTCAATGGACTCTGACAGAAAAGCAGAAATTATTGTTTGGCGGGGGGGTAAGTCGCTATAAAAATGGGTTTGTTAACGACAGCTACATCCTTCCATTTCTTTATACGGGTTATTCAATATCATTCTGATTTTTCTGGGGTTAAGAACTATGGGAAAAAACCGAATCATGCTTGTTACTTTCGGCATCATGCATTGCATTAGCATTGCTGCAGTTGGAGCTGAAAAAAACTTATGGCAACAATCAATTAGGTTAGAGCGCCAAGGAGAGTATTCGAAGGCAGCTGGCGTTATCGAGCCACTACTTAATAAGGAAAAAATCCGTGAACATACCTTGCTCCGCTACGCTTGGTTAGCGTACCAGCAAAGAAACTACAATGATTCCATTCGATACTACAAACAGGCTCTTGAACTAAATCCCGCTTCTTTTGACGCCCGTTTTGGCCTTAGTTTGCCCCTCTTGGCTAGGGCAGAATGGAAAAAGGCAGAAATATACTTACATCAGATTACTGCTATATCACCCTGGAATTATACTGCTCATGTCCGTCTTTTTATCTGTGAAGAAGGGTTAAGGCAATGGGAACAGCTTGCCACTCATACGGAAGCTTTTTCGCGTCTCTATCCGAGTGATGCAACAGCCCTGGTTTACCTGGCTCGAGCAAAAGACAAGCTAGACGAAAAAGAAGCAGCTAAAGAAACATATCAACAAGTACTCATTAGAATTCCAGAACATATTGAGGCAATAAATTATGTCAGAAATTTCCAGAATTTTTATAGTGTTGAGTGATTTCTTGTGAAGTATATCTTCAATGAACAGGTTTATTTGATCAAGGCATCGTGTCAATTTAGATCCATGATGGTTATATTTCTCAAATCCAGGAATAGTTTCAATTTCAGACCATATTAGAATACGCTCGCTCAATATATTGACAACAGAAAAGAATCATTTTCTTTTCAAGTAAGCTTCTTATGGATTTTGACATCCCTTTTGAGTTACTATCGTCTTGTAACATTGCGAAAACTCTTAAAAATCTCTGTAGAAACGAGTATCGATACTGTTCAATATTTTGAGGAAACAGTAGTTGATTTTTTATTAGAAAAGTGATTGTCGATTTTTTTTCGTCAAGTTGATAAAGTCTATCGTTATTAAAAAGGAGAATAACTGTAGTCAAAAAGAAAGAAGCGATTAATTTAATCAACGCATTCTTGCGTGATTCAAGATTTAGATAGTTCATTTTCTTTTTGGTGACCTGTTGTTACTTTTGTATTCCATCCTTTTTAGTAGATCGTGATGTTCGATAGTTTTCATTACATAAAGGAGTGAAAATGAAATTAAAAAAAACTATTTCAGTAATGCATAATTTATCGCTGGTATTAGCGATGTCCTATTCAACCCTGGCTATAGGTACAAGTGAAGACTTGAACCCGAAGCTGAGCAAAGCTGAGGAAGGTGGTTTGGTGTTGTCCGAAACTTTGCTGAGTATTACCGCTGGACTTGTTTCCTCTGGGAATGGTTGTTCTGGTGTACCTGGCGGATCCTTTACAATTGATGTCAAGAACGATGGAACGGGCTCTGCTATTTATGGAAGCACAGCTTCCCCAATTTCTCTCACCGTTTCCTCCACCCCTTCCTCGGAAGAGCCTTTAGGTTTCGGCCACAAATATAATGTCAGCCAAAAAGGTGTGGGTTCCCTGGACGCCGTGAATTCAATTCAGAACTTTAAGGGTTCACTCAACTATAGTGATGACGGCGCTACTTTAATCAGTAGTTCGGTATACGAAATGTTGGAATTTTCTGAATACGTTCAGTGGGACGGACATAATGTCAAGAACTTCCTTACTAAGGATAACACTGGAAGGACTATTAAAGATAATGGACTTGAAGTTATCAAGAAGGCGACCATCCCGATTAGCCAATGGAGGCAGACATCAGAGCATCGGCGCTGGAATGGCAGTGATGGTGGTTTCTCAGCCAAGAAGTTTCTTATTACGCCAGCTGTTGAGGACGATTGTTCAATCAGCCTGAGTACTATTGTGCTAAAACAAAGCCACGATCGTTTCATCGCTTCTGGCAATATTGAAGTGACTGAAACAAAATAGAAAGTTAAGAAATACACTAGATTTTTGTGGAATTATGAGCCGTACTTAGTTATTAAGTCATGCTCGAAGCCACAGCTTGTATTTATGAGTCTCCAGGCTTTATTCTCTTTAATAACGCTCGGAGTTGGGTTCTTTGATTGCTGGATACGGAATGCTAATATTTTCGCATTACTCAGGAGTCGTCGAATGATGGGTGTACCTTTAAACCCTGAATTGAACCTCTCATAATATACCGTATAGGTGTATTGTATCGGTAACTTTCTACAACCAGCTATGGTATTTATTTAGCTGAAAATTTTACTCTGGCTATTGTGAGGCGAGAGAAAAGAACGTAATAGCAAGATGCTTAACTACTTGTAGAAGAAAAGGGGTGATTATATGTTTTCTCATGTTTTAAAATCTAAACAGGATTTAACCACAAGCTTTATTCATAATAATACCAAAAAGGTTTTTGCTCGATTTACCAATGTTTTGATTTTGTCAGCTATTTTTGGGGTCTATTCCTCAAACATTCTAGCAGCGAATTTCTCTTGTACCTGGACGGGTGGGGCGTTGGACAAAGGTAATTGGACAGACTCGAAATGGAACTCCGATGCGGGTTGCAACGGTACATTTCCCAACAATAATGGTGACACTTTCGATGCAACTCATTCCAGAGGTATCATCACGCTCAATCGAAACATCGAAATCGAAGGCTTTAATTTAGGCGGTGGGACGCTGACCGGTTCAAATAATTTGACTGTCAATAAAGTTTTCAATTGGACCCGAGGCACATTATCGGGTGCAGGGACGATTCGCGCGGCCGGTGGATTACTGTTGAACGGTAATCTGATCTTTAAGGACAAAGCGACTGTTATCAATAGTGCAGGCCAGCAAGCGAAGTGGAGTCAGGGCAATATAATCATGTTTCGCGGTGAGTCGGGGTTCGTGAACGAGACAGGTGCGAACTTCAGCATCACAGCAGATGCTAATAGAATGCTCGTGTTGGGCCCTGGCGCTAAATTCGATAATGATGGGACACTAACAACAAACCTAAGTAGCGCCGAAAGCATCGTAACGATTAACGCCCTAATGAACAACCGTGGCCTGGTGGATGTTCAAACAGGTGAGTTGCGACTCGCTGGCGGTGGGACTAGTACCGGATCGTTTGTGGCCGGAGAGCAGGGGAAGCTTAACTTTAGAGGAGGCGAGCACGTACTGCAAGCAGGGTCGAGCATTTCCGGTTCAGCAGTGGAATTTAGTCAATTAGGAGTGGCTAATATAAATGGTTCTTACAGCGTTGGAAATACCGAGCTTAAAACAAGAGGTGAAGCGCTTTTCAATACCGAGCTTAGCCAAACAGAGACACTAACCATGAGTGGCGGTATTTTGAGCGGTAGTGGGATCCTCTCCGTGTCAGGTAGGACGACATTTAGCAGTGGTGAGATGAATGGAGAGGGGTTTACCATCACTGATGGTGGGCTGGATTTAGACGGCAATTTTGTGTCTATCCGGGACACGAGGGCTCTGGCAATAGGTGGGGAGTTATCCAACTGGACGAATGGAAATATTCTTTTGCGGCATGAAGGATCGCTTATATTTAATCAGCCCGGTACGACTTTTCGGATCGCGTCGGATGGCGGTATAGTGTTTGGTTTCGGTGCGATAGTAAATGCTGGAGCCATCGTTGTCGACCTGCCAGAAGAGGCAGAGCCGGTCGTAATAAAATCGAATGTAACAAACGTTGGCTTTTTAATTCTACGAAGGGATAAGCTGGTCATTGGAAATCAAGTGCCACCGAACCTTTTCGATAGTCAATTAACGCTATTTAACGGTAATTTTATTCAAGCTGAATCAGGTACTACATTTTTCAATATTTCTGGGAATACCTCGGGTGAAGATTACGACGTATTGAATATTATTGAAAATGCTTCCCTGAGTGGTATCTTTGATATCAGTTTAGGATTTCTTCCCAATGAAGGGGATGTCTTTGATATTTTGACAGCAAAGACAATTGTCGATGCCGGGCTTACATTGGGCGGTCTTCACGGCAATTTGTTCCAATTTGAAGTTGTGAACCTGAGTACCGGAAATCAGGCGTTGCGGTTGACCTTTTCGCCTTCTGCTGCTCCCTTGCCGAATAATAAAGCGCGCAAACAAAGAAAAAGATAATGCTCTGCCCTGGTTGTGACTAGACCCCTCACTGACATATGGAGGGGTTGGTCTCGAGGAGTAGGGTTCTAACTTGTTTGGTTCCCTTTTCCCGATCAAATGATCATGTTTGATCGTTGATTGAATTATCTGGCGCGGTTACCAGACGGTTCAGCATTAACGGGAAATATGTACTGGCTCCCTCAATATAAATTGATACTTTAATTTAGCTTATATCTCCCACCAAATTGTCTTAGGCCATCTTTGTGTAACTCTTTGAAAGCTTTGGCCTAACATGGAGTCCAACGATTTGGTAGTGGATTTCATTATCCGTTTCGTTTTAATAGGCACTTCCTGTGCCGTTTGTTCATAACAGAAAGCAAGCTTAGGAGCGAGGATTTAATAATATGGGTGTGATTAAAAGTGAAGTAAATTTAAAAAACAGCACTTTAGAGCAGACTTTAGTTCTTCTTTGTCAGATTAGATAATACGTTCTTTTTCTGGCATTGCTAATTTAGTATAGTTAACGTTCCATTTCTTTTATGCATTAAGAGTAATATAGACAGCTCAAGCATTCGAACACTTTTTGTGTAACATTTTGTCTTTCTTCTCATTCGTGCAAGAAAATGTCTAAAGATACTATTGTAGCCTTCAACTGTGTATGTTTCAGCTTTGGATTGAACGTGTTTTTCGCTAGGAATAAAATGTTCATAGGGCTGCCAATAATCGGTTGCTATTGTTCCATTTAATTGATCTTCAATTCCTTCCCAGAGTTTTTGTCCTGTCTGTACGCTTCGGTCGCCAACAATGAAATTGATGAATTTTTTCCCATATCTATCAACAGCAATCCATATCCATTTATAGCTTTTTTTTGACCCACATAGGTATGCATTTCATCCATCTCAGCATAAATCACTTGTTCAGGACTTTTCAATTCGGCAACTTGCTCACCAAAGGATCTAATCCAATTTAGTACCGTGACATTGCTTACGTTCAAAACCCGACCAATTGAACGAAACCCTAATCCTTCAAGATATAATTGAAGAGCCATCTTTCTTAAATAGAATGGTTTGGCTCCCGAGCCACTAGCAACAGTATATCGAAAATTACATTCTTTACATTTGTAACGCTGCTTTTGTTTTACGATACCATCTTTGATGTTTTTATTAGATTTGCATTTAGGGCATTCCATTAAATTTCTCGCTCTCTTTAGAAAGATATCAAAAATTTAATTCTAACATAAAACTATACTAAATTAGCAATGCCCTTTTTCTAACACGTCATTCCGGCAGGGATTGCCGGAATCCAGATTCCACGGAAGGATCTGAGCTTACCATCCATGGCTCTGGATACCCGCTTCCAGGCGGACATGACGAGTTTGTAGATTAATCTGACAAAAAAGAATAGTCCACTATGTTTCTATATGGATTGCGGATTAATGTCCACTCAAAAAGTAGAATTTTTCACTTTTAATCGCACCCTAAAAATATCCGAATCTTGACTTTTTTTGTCTGTCTTCCACGTTGCAAACGCAGTTGCGTAGCCTGCTATGCGCCTGTTCACTCGACTTGAATACGAACAAAAACTCTGCACCAAACTTTCGGATATTATTAAATTTTCGTTCCTCAGCGAAGAAAGTTTTGATGAATTACAATCTTAAACTATCGGTTCCCCCAAAATATAGGGCGGGTGTGTCGTCCTTGGTTGGGACCTGACTTTAATTCTATACCGCTTCTTTTTTGAGAAATGCGGAAATAACGATTATTATCACCCGCAATACCTTTGAATATGGGAATAGAAGGAGCGTTTAAGCGTAGCTTTTTAACTGAGTCGAAAATCACTACTCCCATCGGGGACTTTTTAGCGAATAAATTTTTAGAGCGAGCGGATTGGTTATTCTCTTGGAAAGGTATCTGTACGAAATGCAAGGATGAGATGGGTAATGCATTGGCCATTGAAAAGTCTGCAAAGTCCACAGCGGAAGTATTACGGTCGGAAGTTAGACAAAACTCTTCAGAAGTGCCTGCTTCGGCGGTTGACCCTTCCAATGATGCGCACTGGCTGCCCAATGCATCGTTTCCATTCGATCCATCGGGTTGGCCAGAGGTTCCAAAAGTGGCTTGGAATAGCTGCATACCAGCAACAGGCAAATCATTGGCTACAGAAATGCCTGCATCTTCGGCAAGCGATGCATTTAGATCAGAAACTAAACAAGATACACTCGTTTCTCCAGTTATCGCAATTGATCCTCCGTTCGACATGCATTCCACGCCCGCTAACAAGTTTGAGTTTGTTGAACCAGGCGCAGAGCCATCTTGAAAGGTCATCTGTAGAAATTGCATTGCTATCACGGGTGATTCACTGGCTGTAGTAAAATTCGCCATAACAGTGGGCGAGGTGATAAGGTCGGATGCCACGCAGGATCCTCCGGCTAGTCCACTACTAGCGGTTGAGCCGTTTATAGAGGTACATTTTGCAACTCCTCCTGCAGAAGAAGAACCAAGTTGACTGTTGACATCAAATTTAACCTGCAAGAACTGCAAACTCACTGCGGCTAGACCATTAGCTACAGCAAAAGCAGCAGGGCCATCACTAGAAAGGTCGGCAGTCAGGCAAAATCCTTCGCTACCGTTTGGAGCGCTGATCGAGCCGCCGGCTGATGCACATACAGAACCCATTGGTGAATCGGCGTCTACTAATTCAGTTGAGCCAACAAGGGTGCTGCCGTCTTTTAAAGTCACTTGCAGGAACTGTAAAGCTGCTACGGGTAGTTCATTGGCCACTCCAAAACTCGCAAAATCGGTAGCTGAAGTGTTAAGGTCGGATGCCAGGCAAAAGCCTCCCGCGCTTCCAGTTGCAGCAGTTGAACCTCCACCTGAGACACACTTTGCTTCCAGGAACGGGTCAGCCATCTTAACGAAGGGAAAAAAAACATCTTTCTTTATTTTTGCCAGAGGTTGGAAGTCCGTGGCTAAATTTGCCTTCTCTTGGTTTTGTCCAAGTGCGTTAGGGTCCATTTCGATGCAAGATGTTCCGTTGACGCCATCAATGCAGTAAATAGATTCGTCAAGGGGTGAGGGGAAATCAAGCTGCAATGGTTCTGCCAGTGCCGGTGAAATGACGAGTAACTGGAAAAGGGAAAGAAAGGTAAAACAGAATGTTATTAGTTTCATGAGCCTGTCCTTATTCATATTGGTAGTAAAGCATGATAGTTTTAATAAATTATCTGTATAGCATATTGACGGATGAGGGTCTAACGTCAAATATCTTCTTAAAAAAAGAGGTTATATTTGGAATGAATAGCAAAAGTTGGAAATTTGCTGATCTTGAGTAAAGCTCAATCCAATTATTTTTAATGCAGAGAGCATCAAAAAATCTATTGCAAACTAGCATGGTCATCAGAAAATTAAGCTGTTAACAAGTTAACATCACTTTCTTCATAGCAAATATTTTGTCCTCTCTAGCCGTAGAATGATTAGTCGATAGGGACGATAGAGTCGCAATGACAATTTAAAGCTTCTTATCTATGCCAAGGTTATATTCTACAACCTTGCACCAGGTCTCTAGTGATTTGTTCAATTAGAAAGTAATGCTGTTCCAAAACCTTACGGTAGAAGAACTTTCCCTATCTTGCTAAAGTAGTTTCTTGATTTTATAACTAGTAATCTTAACGCTAGTTTATTAAGAATTGCAATGTTTTAATCAAAACTAAATGAAATATGCGAAAGGAATTTACCTTCAGTAGTTTAACTGTAAGCTCTTTTTGAACCCCCTGAAGTAATGAGAGCGAACTAATAGATAGAATATCTACCATTTTAATTCCTGATTTTTTGGAAGGTTCTGATGATTAAATTTAGGTGATTCGGGTTGGTTTTAAATTGAATTTTGCGTCCGCAGGGGTTTTTCGAACTCATCTTGTATTGCAAGAGTTTGATTATTTATAACCAAGTTAAAGTTTGATAGTCCTGAATTCGTATAGTAAGTGCATAGCCTCTGTCTGTAACAGCGAGCCAATACATTGATAGTTTGTATCAAAACTTAAGAGATAATTGGGAATCGAAGTCTGAGATATCTCAGGAGTGAATTCACCCTTTTATCGTAGTTATTCCCTCTGCATTCTACCTTTTCGTTTGAGGCGCTGCTTTACCTCTCATACATGGGTAAGTCCGTTCAACTGCCAGCCCTAAGTTGCTTAATTTGCCACTCTTTCCAATAAGAAAATATCACCGGAAACACAATCAAGATCATTAACAATGCGGTAAAAACGCCACCGACCATTGGTGCTGCAATACGCTTCATGACATCAGCGCCGGTGCCATCACTCCATAGTACTGGTGCCAATCCCAGCAGTAATGTCAAGCTGGTCATAAGCATGGGCCGGATGCGCTGGGCGGCAGCTCTGCTGATCACGTGGTTCAAATTTTGTTGCAGCTGTAATGGTAATTCTTCTCCACAATGCTGATGTAAATACAGCATCATCAAAACCCCCATTTCAGCGACTAACCCGGCCAGAGCAATTAGGCCGACCCAGACGGCGATACTAAGTTTATAATCCAAAAGAAATAACAGCCAGATAGCGCCGGTCAGCGCAAAAGGAATAGTGCAAAGAATCATCAAAGACTCAATCACTGAACCATGGTTTAAATACAGTAGAAAAAATATGATAGCAAGCGTTAGCGGCACCATTAATTGTAACTTTTCTTGCGCTCGCTGAAAGTATTTGAATTGTCCGGCCCAATTGATTCTATACCCGGCTGGAATAGTGACTTTTTCATTGATTACTGTTTGTGCCAATTCGACATAATCAGCGATGCCGGTATCTGTTACGTCTATAAAGACAAAGGATACCAGCTGTCCATCTTCATTGCGCAGCATCGGAGGGCCATTAATAAATTGTAGGTTGGCAACTTGGCTAATAGGGATGGTACCACCACTCGGTGTATCTATCAGAATACGTTTTAATGCTTCCGGGTTATCTCTAAATTCTCTTGCGTAACGCAAATTTACAGTATATCTTTCGCGTCCTGCCAATACTTGAGTAATCTCATGACCACCTACAGCAGCGCTAATGGTCTCTTCAACATCAGCGATAGTAAGCCCATAACGCGCAATCTTGTCTCGATCAATAACAAAATCGAGGTAATGTCCTCCGGTTAGGCGTTCAGCAAAAGCGCTTCGGGTAAAGGTGTTGGTTCTGCTATCTTGCTGTAACTTCTTTTCAATATCGACAGCGATTTGCTCTAGTGTCTCTATATTGTCTCCCAGGACTTTGATGCCCAAACTAGATCGAATCCCAGTGGCCAGCATTTCGGTTCGGGTTTGTATGGGCATCCACCAGACATTAGGCATGCCTGGGTAGTCCAGTGTTTGATCCATTTCTTCAATGAGGTCGTTCCAGCTCAATCCTTCCCGCCATTGCTCTTTTGGCTTTAAAGTAACGATGGTTTCTACCATTGATAAAGGCGCAGAATCGGTAGGGCTGGTCGAACGGCCAATTTTTCCAAAGACATGCTCGACTTCCGGAAATTGCTTCAACTGAGTGTCCATGGCTTGCAACGTTTTTCCCGCAGTAGTAATGGACATGCCTGGCGGAGCTGTAGGCATGTAAAGAATGCTGCCTTCATTTAAAGGCGGCATAAATTCACTGCTCAACTGATTGAAGACAGGGATGGTCAACAGCAAGGTTAGTACAGCGATGGCGACTACCCAACATCGACAACGAAGAGCTAACAACACAAGGGGATGGTATATAGCATACAACCAACGGTTTAGTCGGTCTTTCTTGTTTGTTTTTGGTTTGCGTATCAACACTATGGCAAGTGCAGGCGTTAGAGTAATGGCCAGCAAAGCAGCAAAGCCCATGGCATAGGTTTTAGTAAAAGCCAGGGGTCGAAATAAACGCCCTTCAGTTCCTTCAAAGACAAATACGGGCAAAAAAGAGAGCGTAATAATCAGCAGAGAAAAGAATATACTCGGCCCTACTTCTTGTATTGCTTCAATGATAATACTGCGTTGAGACTGAGTTGGGTCGGTTGTTTGGGCTAACCGGCGGTGAATGTTGTCGAGCATGACAATGGACGCATCAACCATGGCACCAATAGCCACTGCAATACCTCCCAGCGACATGATGTTGGTTGTTATATGATGTCCTTGTAACGGAATAAATGACAGTAGGATAGCAACTGGCAAAGTAATCACTGCAATAATGGCAATACGACCATTTCGCAAGAATAGCAATATGACCAAAGAAACGACCAAGAATTCTTCGATTAATGTAGTCTTCAAGGTGGTTATGGCTCGGGCAATCAAGGAGGAGCGATCATAGGTGGTTACAATCTCGACACCTGCCGGTAACGACCTGCGAATATTGTTCAGCCGTTCTTTCACACTGCCAATCACTTGCATAGCATCTTCGCCATACCGCATGATGACTATACCGCCCACCGTTTCGCCTTCACCATCCAGTTCAGCCAAGCCTCTTCGCATCGCAGGCCCCAAGCTGACTTGTGCAACATTTTCAAGGATAAGAGGAACACCCTGTTGATTGCTTTGTAAAACAATTTTCTTTATATCAGCAATGGAAGCAAGGTATCCCCGGCCTCTGATAAAATGTTCATGACCCGCTATTTCCAGTACTCGCCCTCCGACATCATTATTGGAGCGACGAACCGCTTGTGCGATCTGTTTTAAAGTGATCCCATAACTGGCCAGCTTGCTAGGATCTACAGTGATTTGATATTCTTTTTCAAAGCCACCGATTGAAGCAACCTCTGCAACACCTGGCACAGCTTCAAGCCAGGGACGTAACTTGAAATCTTGAAAACTTCTTAAATCCGGTAAATTATACTGGCCTGTTTTGTCAACTAAAGCGTATTCAAAAACCCAACCCACGCCAGTGGCATCAGGACCTAAAATCGGATCAACGTTCTTAGGTAACTTTTTAGAAGCACTATTTAAGAATTCCATGACTCTTGAACGAGCCCAATACATATCAGTTTGTTCATCAAAAATCACATAAACGAAACTGACACCCATAAAACTTTGCCCCCGCACAAATTTGACATGGGGAACTGATAGTAAAGAACTGGTCAGCGGGTAAGTGATCTGGTCCTCAACCAAATCAGGGCTACGCCCGGGCCAGTCCGTATACACAATGACCTGTACATCCGATAAATCAGGAATAGCATCCATCGGTGTAGTGAGCAAGCAGCGATAACCCCAGAAACTGGCTGCAAATATCAGAATGATCGTAACCAGTGCATGAGTGGAACAGAAAGCAATAATTTTACTAATGAAGCCGCTTGCTTCATGCTGATCTACCACTGCTTTAACCCTGATTTTAATTTGCTTTCTGCGGCAATCAAAAAATGTCCGGAACTGACTATTTTGTCGTTCTCGGTTAACCCTGCTAAAACTTCTATGTCATTTTCATTTTGCAATCCTGTTGTGATTGTTACGGGTTGCAACTCGCCATGCCCCAAGTCGCGAAAAACAATGCGTTTTTCCCCAGAGAAAATGACCGATGTTTGGGGTATCAGTAAACGCTCACCTAAATCGACCTGAATTTGAGCAGATGCATACATGTTAGGTCGAAGTAATCCTTGTTTGTTTTCTACCTCCATACGGAGGCTGGCAGTGTGAGTCGTTGAATTGATGAAGGGGTCAATACGATTAACAACACTTCGCCACTTAAAGTTTGGTAAATCATCAACACTTATTTCAACGCTAACGCCTTCTTTAACCCAGGGAAGGTCACTCTGATAAATAGATGTTTCTAACCAGACCTTCGACAAGTCAGCAATTCTTAACAGGGGGGCACCGGATTTTACCGCTGTACCTTGAATAATGTTTTTACTTACCACAACACCTGTGACGGGTGACAGTATCGGTAGCTTTGTCAGGCTTCGCCCTCGTCGCTGCAATTTTTTTAATTGAATAGCATTGACTCCCCAAAGCTTAAGCCGTTCTGCTGCGGCTGTTTTGTAGGAATCTCCGCTCTGTAACGCTGATAAATATTCTTGTTGAGCTGAGATCAGTTCAGGGCTGTAAATATTGAATAATGGTTCACCTTTTTTAACAGAGAGTCCAATATCTTTGACTGCAAGCGCCTCAATCCATGCATCGTATTTAAGGGTAATCTCGGTCAAACGGCTCTCGTCGTAAGAAATTTTTCCTGGCGCATTAATGGTCTTAATAAAAGGTCGTTTGCCGACTTCTGCTGTCGTCACACCAATTAGCTGACGTTTTTTGTCATTAACTGTCACGACCCCCGCTTGCTTATCCTTTTTTTTAACCGCAATAAGATCCATGCTGCAAATGGGACAGGTTCCTTGAGTCGCTGATTTCACTGATGGATGCATGGAACAGGTATAGTAAGCAATACTTTCCTGTGTCGCTGTTAATTGTTCTAGTCCTTTACGGCCTGTTTTCAAAACCAAAAGCAGGTCTCCATGCCCCAACATTGAGCTATCCACATCAACCGCTAATATCCATTCACCCACGTCAGGTAAATCAACCGACCCGGCAAACCTCCCTTGTTGTATTTTTCTTATAGTTGGAGAGATAATAGTGTTCATGCCTTGGTCGTAAGCTCTAACTCTGGTTTTGGCATTTATGGGGTGACCTTCCTGATCGGTTACCAGTATATTAATTCGGTTGTTCCCTGTTTGTGGTTGGTTTGAATTAAAATCCACGCTTATTTGGTATTTTCCTACTGTATAGAAATGGGTTTTCTCTTCAAATAAAGTGTTGATAGATAAGAAACTTGCGCCCAGGGCTACAATCACGATCAACGCGACAATCCGGTAGGCTCGCTTGTTGTGAGGGATCAGGTTAAAAAATGATAAGGATGAAATGACATTGCCAAATTTCGTTGCTAGCGTCTGAGTAACTCGCTTTGCAAAAGCTATGAAGGGGGACCCTAAGGGTGTCAAATTCATCTTCCGTTTCCTACTGATATATTGCTAACGCCTATCGCATATTCCAACATCGCCAAAGATTGGTGATACATTGTAAGCGCTTTTTTTTCTTTTAAACGGGTGTTATGCCAGTCTTTTTCGGCACGAATTAAGGTTAAAAAATCACCATGCCCAGATTGATAATCTGCTAATGCGGCTTGCTTGTTTTGCTTGGCCAGGGGTAATAATTTGCGACTGAATAGCAAGATAGTACGCTGGTATTGTTCAACCCTGGAAAAATAGATTTGCATCACTTCGGCCAATTTTTGAACCTGATCTTGTTTCTGCCACTGTGCTTGTTTCAAACGTGCAGTGGCTTCATCTTGAATAGCGCGATATTTGTTTCGATCTAAAGGTAGGTTAACGGCTAGACCTACAATCCAGTGTTTATCCGAGTTATCCATGATGGTGCTGTAACCAGCATTTAACTTAAAATCTGGAAAAGCGGCCAATCCCGCTCTTTGCCTGTTTAATTTCAGGGCTTGGACGTTGGCACTTAATGCCTTGATTTTTGGATGGTTTTCTAACTCATCTTGGTGTAGCTCACGTATGGTTTGCATCGACAACGGCTCTGCCAATAATGATGGATTTGGTAACGGCGAATTAATCGGTCGACTTAACAGTGTATTGATATGTCCGAGAATTTCAGATTTCCTTTGGTTGAGTAGAAGTTGATGCTGTTCTAACAGAGAGGCTTCCAATTCCGCCTGTAAAACTTCCTGTTGACTTGCTTTACCAACTCGATATCGAGCTTGTGCAATGCTGTAGATATGTTCCAATAACTGGGCATTTTCATGGTGAATCTGCATGGCTTGATGAATAAAATACCAATCGCTAAATATTTTCTTTGCCAGTGCCGTCAACTTAAGCCGAAGCTCATTAATTTTCTCTTTTTCCCGAACTGCATTCGATTTTGCAACATCACTCTGCAATGATAACTTCCCCGGCCAAGGAATATGTTGTGATAATTGAATTTGTTGCACAAAATCAGTCGAAGTGTTGTCAATGGTTAGTGGCGCCAAGCTATAAGAAAGTTTCGGATCTTCAAATGCGCCCTGCTGTTTAATCTGTGCTGTCGAAGCTTCCCAAACGGCTTGGGCCACTTCAATCTGAGGATTTTCCGCTAAAACTTCAGATACCATTTGTGATATCTGGAGTGATCTATTATTAGTACTCTTGTGGCTGATTGGCGGTGATACATTCGCAGTGTGTACCGAGGTAATTCCTACAGCTGATTGAGGGTTGCTAACAGCTGCCAAGTCATATAGACGAATTATTTGACCCACTTCAAGATTGTAGGGTGGTTTAATCTGATTCCAGGCCGCCAGCTTTTTAAAACCCAGCTTGTTATGCAAACCAATGGAATATAGAGTATCGCCTTTTTTTACCTCATAGTATTTCTGTTTTTCATAAGGTGCAGAAACTGCGTCTTTATTTTTAGTACTATTAGTTGGCTTCGGCTTAAAAGTGTCGTGCTTGGAACAGCCGTCCGCAAATGGCAAGAATAATAAAAGTGCAAGTAATTGTTGATAACCGCGAATAAACATTTTTCAGCGTTAATAAAAAATCTGCCAGAATTTTCGAACAGGTCAATATGAACTTCCTTGCCCCCTGTTTATCCCTCAATTTATCAGTTAAATTGAAAGATACATTCTTCCTTTGTTACAGTATTAAGCTGCAGGGAAAAGGAAAGGGATTGCCTTTTTGGGAGTGCTAGAAACCAGGAACCAGGAGTTGAAAATCAGTTGATTATAATTTGATGGTCAACTCGTGAAGTGCCTTGGCTTTACTCAAAGCCTAAGCCGCTGGGAGAATAAATAAGTATGAGAACCGTCACTGAATAGAAGCGGGTTATCTTTTTGGATAGGAACGGTTGTTTTTAGTTGAAGGTCAATTAATACGCTTTGATAAATGGGTGGTGGCTGCTCATTTTGAGGGAAGTGGAGAAATATATCTGGCGCCACAGAACTAAAGTTAAAAACCTCATCCAGCAGCAAATCATAACTAATTTCGCAGCAAGTTTCTGTTTTCTCATGCATGGAGCAATTTTTTTCCATCGGACAATGGCTGGTGGAATGATCGCCGCAACAACAAACCCGTTTTATACCCTCGTCTTCCTGCTCGCAGGCATATAGCAACTGTGTTTGTGAAAATAGCAGGGAGAGTAAGAACAATAAACTCACTATACTTTGTATCAACTTACTGCGAAGGATGTCCATGTGACGGATTATAAATGAAAACTTGTTTTTTTGTCATACTGTAACTGTCGTATAATTCTCACCTGCTCAAAGGCCGACTAATGGGCTTCACCACTGTGCAGGGTTTACTCAATATCATGTATTTCATATGCACTGAGGTTCTTGAAAACCATCGGCCTTGAATTCAAACAACAATCCTTTTTATTAAGAGATACCCAGAAGCTCATACATCTTAAAGGTAGAGTTTTTCCTAAAAGAGTAGATTCCTAACCTCTGTTAAACTAGAGGCGGAATACAGGTTATCCCTGTCTTTAAAGCAGTATCTATGCCATTACCTGAGAATAAGGTTTAATGCTATTTCGAACGAAGGCAAAGGACACCCAGGAACCGGAACTAGGTTATTTCACCTACTTGAATAGGGCATATCACTCATATTATCGACAGAATTCAATATAGAACTAATTAGCAGAGTAAAACAAGTAATCCATAGTTACATTTATATTGCTATCAGCCTAATTTTTTGAGAGGTTCACTTACGATCCTGTGCGGAGCAGGGTAGGGGACTTGTTTGACCAGGCGTTCCAACGGATCGTAAAAGGGTCGCTCTGTTTTATACAGCATCTGAGTTTGGGCGTTATATTTCATTGGTATTTTTAAAGGCCATTTGTTGACGATAGTCTTTTGGGGAATAATCGTATCGCTGTTTGAAGACACGACTAAAATGAGATAAATCGTTAAATCCCCATCGAAAAGCAATAACAGAAATTCGATCTCCAATATGGACTGGGTCAAGCAATTCTTTTCGACAATTTTCAAGTCTGCGCTGCAAGATATAGCGCATCAAAGAAGTTTCTTCGTCTTTAAACAGGGTATTAATATATCGAGGAGACAAACCCACACTATTAGCAACTATAGTGGGGTTTATGTCTGAATCGGAGAGATGTCCTTCAATATAGGCTTTGATCCGGTTAAGGGTGAGAGAACGGCTTTTGGATAGATTAAACTTTTCTGGCCGTACTGCTGCCAATGCCAAGGTTAGCAGATCGAGAGAATATTCGGACAGTGCGGAAAACTCAGGTGTGGTTAACTGGTTTGTCTGGCTTAATGTGGAACGAATAATGTTACCAGCAACAGCACCTATTCCGGAATCCCCTGGAATACGTAATGCGGTACAGTGTTCAACCCCTGCAATTCTATCTCTGAGCAAGGGTCGGGGAATAGAAACAATCAATTTAGTATAGCAACCCAAAGAGTCAAGACAGATATTCCCTTAAATCTTATTCCTAATCATTAAGCGGCTACATCCATCGTATTTTTATCTAAAATACTTTCTTTATACACCTTCATTGGTTTTTTATAATCTAATGTTTCATGAAATCGTCTGTGATTATAAAACTCAATATAATCATCAACATCTTTTTGTAAGGCGTTGATTGAATCGTATTCATTTAGATAAATACGTTCACATTTTGCACTGCGCCAGAATCGTTCAATACAAATATTATCAGTCGCTCTGCCTTTTCCATCCATTGAGATAGTGATCCCTTTATTTTTTAGCCGTTGGGTATGAATTTCGCTGGTATATTGACTGCCTTGGTCTGTATTAAATATTTCAGGGGTGCCATAGTGTGCAAGTGCCTCATCCAATACATCGACAACTAATGTGGAATCCATGGTGTTGGATATTCTGTGGGAGAGCACCGCCTTTGAGTGCCAATCAATAATAGCGGCTAAATAAACCATACCGCCCTTTGTTTTGATGTAGGTAATATCTGTACTCCAGACTTGATTAGCCTCTGTTATATCAAGTCCTCGAAGTTTATAGTCATATTTTTTATGTTCTTTTATCGGCGCAGTCGTATTGACCTGTTTAACCGCCAGAACAGCTTTCAGCCCCATTTGTTGCCGATAACTTGCTACCGTATTTAAACTGACTGTCTCGCGTCAATTACTTTGTCCGGTTTGGCGACAATTATGATGGCCGGTTGAGTGTTTAAGGTTTTTTATGATTTTTTCTGATGTTTCCTCCTGTAACTGTTGCCGTCGATTTCAAGAATCGTGGCATGATGGATAATGCGGTCAATGGCGGCTACGGTCATTAATGTATCCGGGAATATCTGATCCCAGTGACTGAATGGCTGGTTTGATGTGATGATCAAGCTGCCACTTTCATAACGATGAGCAATAAACTCAAACAGGACCTGGGTTTCTGAATCCGTTTTTTTAACATAACCAATATCATCGATAATGAGTACACGATATTTATCCAGTCGACTCATCACAGCCATTAAATCCAGCTCTTTTTTGGCCTGCTGCAGTAATTGCACCAGTGCGGTGGCAGCCAACCATTTTACCCGGATGCCTTGTTCGATAAGATGAAGCCCCAAAGCAGAAGCAATATGCGATTTACCGACACCGGAAGGGCCAATCAATAAAACATTATCTGCCTGTAGCGCCCACTGGGTATTATCGCGCAGCCCAATCACTTTCTTTTGAATGGTTTCCGGTAATTCATCAAAGCCTAAGGTGGCAAAACTTTTGCCCCGGGGTAATTTGGCTTCTTTGGTCCAGTTGCAAACTCGCGTTTCAAAGCGCCGTGCAATTTCATTTTCACACAGTTTAGACAGGTATTGGCTATAGCCCCATGCCTGTTTTGTGGCCTGTTCCTGATAAGCTTCATAATATTGCCAAAAAGCCAGCAAGCGAAGTTCTTTTAACATCATTGGCAAACCATCACTCACAGCACACCTCCTGTCTCATCCACTGACCGGTCAGTAGTTGATCATAGTCAGCAACCTGGTGTTGGCGTAGCGGTATCGGTGGCGGTGTACTGTGTTGTAAATACCTTGCCTGCAGGGATGTTAAATCGGGCAAGGCACCTTGTTCTGCCTGTCGCATTAGCTCAGTTGCCAGGGCACTTTCGCAATCATAATCATAGGCAAAGCGTAAAACAGCAACCATCCACTTGCATGCTTCTTGCGGTGTAAACTGTTTCTCTGCCTGCTTCCATAAAGCCCGATATTGCGTGTTAGGCAAAATATTATCGCGAAACTGTGAGAAGCGGAAGGCTTGTGGTTTGGCTGCCAGAGAATGAATGATATGCCGGTAATCTATTCGTCGCGCTCGGCCGGTGGGCGTTGTTGGATAAATCCGAGGCAGATTGATCACCCGAGTTTGGCCAACAAAGCAGACCAAACGATCATGGTAGAGATGCACCCTGACGCTTTCACCGATAAGGCGTGAAGGGACGGTATACAATGCGCGTTTTACAGCAATGGTACTGCTGGTGGTGACTTTTACCGACAGCTCAGCATAATCAACAAATCGGTGTTTGGGTAAGGCTAACAGGGTTTTGTGCTCTTCGGCCAACCTGCCTTTGCATCGTCTGTTCAGTTTGTCGACAATGTGTTCAAGAAACTCTCGATAAGCACGGAGTGTAGAAAAATCATTCGAACCGCGTAACTTTATGGCTTGATCAATGCGACGTTTTAATGAGCCATGCGGTGCTTCAATGGCGCCATTTTCATGACTAATGCCCAGATTATTGATGGTGGGCCGCATGCCATAATGCTTACATAAATCATGATAGTCTTCCGTCAGTCGCTGTTTTTCTACGTTATTGACGTAAGCCGCACTGAGGCTGTCTGTACGATGTTCCTTTGGTGAACCGCCTAAGGTGTGTAATGCACTTTGTAAGCCGTCAGCCAGTGCACTGTAGCTTTCTCCGCCCTGAATAACATGGACATGACGCCAACCACTAAAAGCCAGGCGAAACTGGTACAGTAAATGTGCGAACGCCTTCCCGTCTATCGTAATGACGGTATTGGGGTGCGTAAAATCAGATAGTCCCTGATGACCCGCAGGTACCGACTGACGAAACATGACTTCTTTGTCCGGGCCTTGTGTGGCCTGCCAGTGTTTAACACGTCTTTGCAGTGTCCGAAGGTATTTCTCTGGATACTTTCCCGGATGCTGCTCATCCAGATGCTCCCACAGGGTAATGCCAGTTAAGGACGATTCATCTTCTAATAACGGAACCAGTTCTGAGTCCCATACGGCTTCTAATGGATCTTTGCGCGTTCGCCACTTTCGTTCTTTGTGTTCAGCTCTTTCACCTTTTTCGATCCGGCAACCTGATCGAACACTGATGCCGGCTTTTGCTGCGGATGTCTCCTGCGTACAACCTGTCTGACGATTTTTCATATAACTATTTTCCTGTAATTGAGTGATGTGTTTACCGGACAAGTCACTTCCTCCTAAGAGTAAAAAGTACTTATCAGTTTATACACTCAACCGGTCAAGATAATTGTCGTCTGACCGGACAGGTTAATTGTCGCCTAACAACTGACCTTAAATCCATCTTCAAGTAATTGCTGGTGTACTTTAGCTGCACCATAAATGGGTATCTCTTCAAAAACTTGATTGATATGCGCTTTGATTTCTTTTTTCTTGGGGTTTTCTCTATTTTTGTAATAAAGGCTACTTCTATTTAGGCCGAGTAAAGTACACTGCTGAGTCAGCGAAAGAGTATCAAGCTTGGGTTCTATCAGTTGTTTCTTATTAGATAAGCCCAAGCTTTTTAGCTTTTTTTCAAGCCACTCCTTTTCAACCGTCATCTTGCCTACGATCTTACTCAGCATCTCATTTTGTTCTTGAGCTGCTAATAATTCCTCTTTATATTCTTTCACTGCTTTGGCGGGTTCCATCGCTATTTCCGCATTGTCTAAGAAGATCTTTTTCCAGTTTTGCAGGTTTTTAGGCGTGATGTTATTCGTACTCGCTATTTCTTGCAGTGTCTTTTCATTTTTCAAGGCCTCTAAGACTAATCTGCTTTTAAACTCAGCGCTGTAACTTGTTCTTTTTCTGCTCATTAAAATACTCCAATATTTTCTTTAAATAGTAACTAAATTGGAATAAGATTTCTTTAATTTCTCGTCTGGATTTGTTGGGGCATTATATTCGATGCAAAGGCAGAATGTTTTGCTCCTGAAGGGGTATTTCCAATGCTTTTTCATCTTTATTTGTTTGCGAGTATTAGCATTACAACCTATGGTTTTAGTATGGGAGCGATCATTATTTTTCGATCAACATTTGCAACATCTTCTTCGATGTAGCCTTGTTCAATAAGTACGTAACGAATAAGGATAGATTTTGGTGTTATTATCATGCCAGTAACACCACTGTCTCTTTCGCTATACCTTGTCAGAAAGTATATTACCGATAGAATTCAACATAGAACCTAACGTTACCTATTGGTTTTACCTCATGCAATATTTTGGGCTCGACAACACCGTAAATATTTTCAGTTAATATCACTACTTCTATTCCTGGTTCATTGATAATGTATTGCAATTGGCCTTCGAGAATAACGATCTTCCCCCATACACCTTCTTTAGTTTGATGAGCATTTAGCAAGCCCTTAGGTATATTCAACTCGTTAAATTCAGGTGTTTTCTTATAGGCGGTTACATCTTTTGGAAGTTCTTTCATATTTCCCCTGCCTTCAAACGCCGTATATGCTATTTCATTAGTTAAAGTACATTGATTTATTGTAAATCAGGTATTGTTAATTAAGTATAGTTTCAAAATCCCCGTTCCATTTGAGCATTAAAAGCATCACTGAATATTTAAGCATTTCCTTACTTTTGCTATAACACTTCGATTTTCGGCGTAATCGGGCGAGAAAGTGTCTAAATAAGCTGTTATAGCCTTCCACCGTATATGTTTCAGCTTTTGATTGTGTATGTAATCCAGCCGGGATAAACTTTTCATAGGGACTCCAATAATCGCTCATAACACCTTTTATAGTGCTGTCTTTGACGGCTTCCCATCATTTCCCGTCCTGTTTCCGTGTCGCGGGAGCCCACAACGCACGCGAGAAAGCGCTTTCCATGTCGATCAACAGCAATCCAGATCCAGCAATAGTTTTTTTTTCGCCAATATACGTGTGCATTTCATCCATTTCTACAATTTCAACACCCGCTTCTGATCGAATTGCCTCGATCGATTCGCCATAGGCTTTGATCCAGTAATACACCGTCACATGACTGCATTTCAAAAATCGGCCAATTGAGCGAAAACCCAGCCCTTCCAGGTAAAGCTCAAGCGCTTGTCGCTTAATATCAGGACTAAGTCCCTGGTGGCTCACGGTATGTCTATAGCCACATGATTTGCATTTATATCGTTTGACTATACCATCTTTCGTGCAGTCTGCTGAGTGACATTTCGGACAAGTCGCCATAGTTAGTTACTCACGGGAAAAATACTACTTTACCAGAAACTATACTTTTTGAACAATGCCGAAGTTATTTCAACAAGGCTGTATATTTTTCATTGACCTACAGCTTAATCGTTAGGGTTTGTGATCAAAGAGAACATTACGATTAATTTTGACATAAAAGAGTTTTTTTACTTGCTTGTATCGTCAGTATGCAATCCGCATTCTTTTTTTGTTTCGTCTTCCCACCACCAACGTCCAATGCGTTCATGTTGATTGGGCAGAATAGGGCGGGTACAAGGCTCACAGCCAATACTGACATAGCCCTTACGATGCAGTTTGTTATACGGTACCTGATACGCTTCAATGTAATCCCAAACTTGAATAGAACGCCAATTTGCCAAGGGATTAAATTTCACCAGAGTATGGTTAGGGTCAGAGAAAGCGGGGTCAACCTGAACTTCAGGAATATTATCTCTGGTTTGTGGGCTTTGATCTCTGCGTTGTCCTGTGATCCAAGCATCAAACGTTTTTAAATGTCGTTTGAGAGGTTCAATTTTTCTAATTCCGCAGCATTCTTGATGGCCTTCTTGATAAAAGCTAAATAACCCTTTTTTTGTCACCATCTGTTGCAGCGTTTCAGGGTTGGGCGAAAGTACTTCGATGTCAATTTCGTACTGCTCTCGTACTTGTTCGATAAATTGATAGGTTTCTGGGTGTAAACGTCCGGTATCCAAAGTAAACACTCGATAACGTTTGTTCATTTTGCTGATCATATCAATCAAAATAACATCTTCTGCGCCGCTGAAAGAGATGCCTATGTTTTCGAACTCTGCAAGTGCAGACTTCAAAATAGTCCGAGGATTCTTGCCCTGTAAGTCATCTTGTAGAGATTGAATAGTTTGATTTGTTGGGTTCATAGCTTTTTAATCGTGTGGATTAACATTGCTTAAAATAACAATCCAAAAATGCATCGAATGACAAAGTATCGTTCGCTTCAACCTTCTTTTGTTTGGCCACTGATTCTTCGGACACCGACATAAATTGTTCGGTTTGAGATGAATCCAGTCTTTTGGATCGAAAATATGCTTCATGCTTAGCCGACATCTTTAATGCAAAAGATGAAAAGGTAAGATTCGATTCCTGCATTTTTTGCAGAATGATGGCTGAAGGCGTAGAGTCAGGATTTTCAATTTTATTTTGTTGTTCCTGCCATGCATTGGTATAAGGCTTTTTCGGGTTGTCTTGATCAAGAATGTCGCAAATTGCTTTCACATTAGAAAAAATATCATCAGCCCATTCCTGCAAAGTTACCTCTTGGCTGCCTTTTTTCAAGGTTAGCTCGGGTCTCCTGCCTTGGTGTGAAACAGTGAGCTGATTCGCATTATTTTGAGCTTGTTCCTGATTATCGCTGTTCGGGCTTTCTGAAAGAAAACAGTACAAGAGAAAAGCTTCCAGGAAGAGTGTTGTTGATTCGCTTATTCCGGTGGGTTGAAACACATCGAGATCAAGAGAACGAACTTCAACGTACCGGACGCCTCGCTTGAGCAATGCAATCGTCGGTTTTTCGCACGATTGAGCAATTTGTTTGGGCCGAATGGTACTGTAAAATTCGTTTTCTATTTGCAACAGGTTGGCATTTAACTGCTTATATTCGCCATCGACCTTAACACCTATTTTTTCATAATCAGGATAGGGTAACTCAATGCCCTTGGTTAAGGTTTTCACATAGTTGGTCAAACTGTTGTAATTAATATCCAGATTAATTTGTTTTTTACTTTTATAACCGATGTCACTCATTCTGAGTGATGTTGCATAGGGTTGGTAAAAGGTATAGGGATCAAACTCATCAAACCCTTCTGCCAGCTCTCTTTCTCGACCCGTCAGAAAACTTTTACAAATAGCTGGGGATGCGCCAAATAAATAGAGTAACAGCCAGCCTTCTCTCAAAAAATTTCGGATCAAACCAAAATAACAATCGGATGCATATTGTTCAGTGGTCAGTGGGCTTGCTTCAAGCTGGTGCAGAGCTTGGGTCAGTGTCTCTGGCACCGAATAGTTGAAATGCACGCCAGCAATTGCTTGCATGGCTCGTCCATAGCGATGCCATAAGCCTCTACGATAGATATGTTTCATTTGACCCACATTGGACGAGCCATAACGAGCTATTGGGATACTGTCATCGCCTTTTATACCGCAGGGCATGCTTGAAGTCAGAAGTAATTCATCGCTGCTTAGATGATCGTAGATGAACTGATGAATATTAGTCATAAAGTCCAGCGTATCCATGCTGTTTTCAAAGGGCGGAGTAATAAATTCAAGCAGCGCTTCGGAATAATCGGTCGTGATATAAGGATGGGTTAAAGCGGAACCGAAAACTGTTGGGTGTGGTGTTTGGGCAATAAAACCATCGGTTGAGACTCTCAGGTTTTCTTTCTCAATTCCTTTCAGTCCAGATTTGATAAGCCGAAGCTGATTGCTTTCCAAAAGTCGAGTCATTCGGCTTGATGTGTGATTAGTCAAAATGATGTTCCTTAATTTGAATACACTGAGTTAAGAAAGCTGGTTATTAATTAGGGGCGGGGATTCAATAATATATGAATTTGACTTGTCATTTTACCCGTCTTCTGCGCTGTAGCAACACTAAATATAGTTGTCGACATTATTTCATGTGCATTCCTTGGCAATCTGTTGGTTACTTTCTGTAAGGATTCAAGCCGTTTTATCTGAGTCAAGTTGTCTATGTTCATAATTGTTTATAGTTAAGATGGATTATGAAACGAAAAAGCTATTTTAGCCTCATTCTATGCTAGAAATAAGCGATCGTTTCAGACTCAATTTAATATTTGGACAAGACTAATAATTGACAAGCGGATTAAGTACTTTATAATGGTCTGTCTG
>CBDCZY010000009.1:0-480000 GCA_965224745.1 Methylococcales bacterium | reverse complement strand
CATAGACGGTGATAGCCCGGTATACGAAAATGATAATCAAGTGAAATCGAGTAGGTCGGCGCACGTGAAACGTTGACTGAACATGGGGGGACCATCCTCCAAGGCTAAATACTACTTACCGACCGATAGTGAACCAGTACCGTGAGGGAAAGGCGAAAAGAACCCCGGAGAGGGGAGTGAAATAGATCCTGAAACCGTATGCGTACAAGCAGTGGGAGCATCCTTGTGGTGTGACTGCGTACCTTTTGTATAATGGGTCAGCGACTTAATTTTAGTGGCAAGCTTAACCGAGAGGGGAGGCGTAGCGAAAGCGAGTCTGAATAGGGCGAAATAGTCGCTAGGATTAGACCCGAAACCGGGCGATCTATCCATGGCCAGGGTGAAGGTTAGGTAATACTGACTGGAGGCCCGAACCCACTTATGTTGAAAAATGAGGGGATGAGCTGTGGATCGGAGTGAAAGGCTAATCAAGCCCGGAGATAGCTGGTTCTCCTCGAAAGCTATTTAGGTAGCGCCTCGTGTATAACTGCTGGGGGTAGAGCACTGTTTCGGCTAGGGGGTCATCCCGACTTACCAAACCGATGCAAACTCCGAATACCAGCAAGTTTTAGCACGGGAGACACACGGCGGGTGATAAGGTCCGTCGTGAAGAGGGAAACAGCCCAGACCGCCAGCTAAGGTCCCAAAATCCATGCTCAGTGGGAAACGATGTGAGAAGGCCCAGACAGCCAGGAGGTTGGCTTAGAAGCAGCCATCCTTTAAAGAAAGCGTAATAGCTCACTGGTCGAGTCGGCTTGCGCGGAAGATTTAACGGGGCTAAGCATGGTACCGAAGCTGCGGAATGTACGTAAGTACATTGGTAGAGGAGCGTTCTGTAGGCCTGAGAAGGTGAATTGAGAAGTTTGCTGGAGGTATCAGAAGTGCGAATGCTGACATGAGTAACGATAATGGGGGTGAAAAACCCCCACGCCGAAAATCCAAGGTTTCCTGCGCAACGCTAATCGACGCAGGGTTAGTCGGTCCCTAAGGCGAGGCCGAAAGGCGTAGTCGATGGAAAACAGGTTAATATTCCTGTACCGCAATGAACTGCGATGGGGTGACGGAGAAGGCTAGGTTAGCCAGCGGTTGGATGTGCTGGTTTAAGCGTGTAGGAAGGGTTCTTAGGTAAATCCGGGAGCCTATATTCTGAGGCGTGATGACGAATTTCTCTTAGGAGAGATGAAGTAATTGATGCCCTGCTTCCAAGAAAAACCTCTAAGCTTCAGGTTGATTGTGGCCGTACCCGAAACCGACACAGGTGGATGGGTTGAGAATACTAAGGCGCTTGAGAGAACTCGGGTGAAGGAACTAGGCAAAATGGTACCGTAACTTCGGGAGAAGGTACGCCCTTGTTAGGTGAAGGTCCTTGCGGCTGGAGCTGAAGAGGGTTGCAATAAACTGGTGGCTGCGACTGTTTATCAAAAACATAGCACTCTGCAAACACGAAAGTGGACGTATAGGGTGTGACGCCTGCCCGGTGCCGGAAGGTTAATTGATGGGGTTATCTTCGGAGAAGCTCTTGATCGAAGCCCCGGTAAACGGCGGCCGTAACTATAACGGTCCTAAGGTAGCGAAATTCCTTGTCGGGTAAGTTCCGACCTGCACGAATGGCGTAACGACGGCCACACTGTCTCCACCCGAGACTCAGTGAAATTGAAATTGCTGTTAAGATGCAGTGTACCCGCGGCTAGACGGAAAGACCCCGTGAACCTTTACTATAGCTTTACACTGGACTTTGAACCTATTTGTGTAGGATAGGTGGGAGGCTTTGAAGCGCAGACGCTAGTTTGTGTGGAGCCACCCTTGAAATACCACCCTGATATGTTTGGAGTTCTAACCTAGGTCCTGAAACGGGATTGGGGACAGTGTATGGTGGGTAGTTTGACTGGGGCGGTCTCCTCCTAAAGAGTAACGGAGGAGCACGAAGGTGTGCTCAGCATGGTCGGAAATCATGCGATGAGTGTAAAGGCAAAAGCACGCTTGACTGCGAGATAGACACATCGAGCAGGTACGAAAGTAGGTCTTAGTGATCCGGTGGTTCTGAATGGAAGGGCCATCGCTCAACGGATAAAAGGTACTCCGGGGATAACAGGCTGATACCGCCCAAGAGTTCATATCGACGGCGGTGTTTGGCACCTCGATGTCGGCTCATCACATCCTGGGGCTGAAGCAGGTCCCAAGGGTATGGCTGTTCGCCATTTAAAGTGGTACGCGAGCTGGGTTCAGAACGTCGTGAGACAGTTCGGTCCCTATCTGCCGTGGGCGTTTGAGATTTGAGGGAAGCTGCTCCTAGTACGAGAGGACCGGAGTGGACGAACCTCTGGTGTTCCGGTTGTCATGCCAATGGCATTGCCGGGTAGCTAAGTTCGGACAGGATAACCGCTGAAAGCATCTAAGCGGGAAGCCTCTCCCAAGATGAGATCTCACTGGAACCTTGAGTTCCCTGAAGGACCCTGAGAGACCATCAGGTTGATAGGCGGGATGTGGAAGTGCAGTAATGTATGAAGCTAACCCGTACTAATTGTCCGTGAGGCTTGACCATATAACCCCAAGGGGTTTGGAAAGACTTTGAGTGTACAGATTTCTAAGAAGAGCCGATGAGGCTAGACCGATTTGCTTGGTGGCCATAGCGAGCGTGTCCCACCCGATTCCATCCCGAACTCGGAAGTGAAACCGCTTAGCGCCGATGATAGTGTGGAGATTTTCCATGTGAAAGTAGGGAACTGCCAGGCTTTTAATACCAAAGCCCTTTGAGGAGACTCTTAGGGCTTTTTTTTGGCTTGGTATTTCTGTTAAAAAATTTATTCAGGGTTTTTTAAAGGCTGACTGACTTAACATCCACCAGCTGAAAGCTGGTGGGTTAATGGTTACGGACTGTAAGTCCGGATACGCGTCGGCTAAACGACGCGTCCTAATCCGGCTCAACTTTGAATCCATCATCTTGCCTTGGTTCAGAATGATGCGCTAAATACTCTTTGATCATTTCTTCTGTCATCTATCCAACCGTTGCACAGAAATAGCCCCTCGCCCAAAAATGCCTCCCCCAATAGCGCTTTTTGATATGGGAGAAATTCTTCAAACAGTTTATTCGACGACCTTCCTTTAATTCGCCTCATGATTTTACTCGGCGCCATATTCGGCGGTGCACTTACCAATATATGAACAGGATCTTTACTCACAACCCCACTCAAAATTCTAATTTCAAAGGCTTCACAGCTTTGGCGCACCATTTCTCTAAGACGAAGCCCCAGATCTCCCGTTAACATCTGATAACGATACTTCGTGACCCAGACAAAATGGTACTCTATCTTGTATATCGTATGACTGCCATATCGATATTCCATTTCTTGACCTCCTTTACTTTGTAGAAAATCAAAAATATCATAGATGAAATCTGTTCGCATGAAAGGCGAAGGTTTAAACCTTATACATAGAGATTAACCTCACCAGCTTGAATTTCACTTCTTTCTTCAGACACTTGTTTCTCATAAATAGCCTCTCTATTAGGCGACAATTATCCTGTCCGGTCAGCGACAATTAACTTGACCGGTTGAGTGATTCCCCAGATAAGCTAAGTCTTACTTTAAACGAGGAGACTAATTTGTCTGGAAAACACATTACTCAAGCACAAAGGACTCTTTATATGAAAAGTCGTCAATCAGGTTTAATGCAAGAAACCAGTGCGGCTAAAGCGGGAATCAGCTCCCGCTCAGGTCGGCGTATTGAAACCAATGATCAAATTGTCAAAAAGCAGCGGCACTGGAAAACAAGAAAAGATCCCTTTTCACAAGTCTGGGAAGCTGAATTAATCCCTTTATTAGAACAGGAACCCACACTCACTGGGTTAACTTTATCCTTAATCCGTGATTTAAGGAGTTAATATAATGAGTTATCTAGCTGATTAATAAGCAATAAAGTGTTAAAATAGAGGCGTTAAAAACTTCACCCAACAAGTGCAAAATGAAACGTCTTATCATCGAACAATCCACAACAGAAACTTATACAAGTCATTCTGGTTTGGCCTTAGTTGGCTTATGTTTAAATCGATATAGCACTATTCATAAAGCGCTCAAGGCCGGCATTCCTTTACGCCATGGCATTTCGCACAGCGACATCATCAAATCATACATTGGAACGCTATGTTTAGGCAAAAGCGACTTCGAAGCAATCGAGAACTACCGAGATGATGACTACTTCAAGAACGCGCTGTCGATTAAGCACGTACCCTCAAGCGCAAGATTAAGACAACGACTGGATGAAGAGGCTGAAGCACTATTGGTCATCATGCAACAATGTAATATTGAATTTCTGACTCATGCCGGGGTACCGGTGACGCCATTGGCCACCCATCATGTCGCATTGGATATTGATGTGTATCCGATGAACAATGAGAAGACCCAGAAGGAAGGTGTTTCCAGAACCTATAAAGGCCATGATGGCTATGCGCCGATTGCGGCTTATCTGGGTAATGAGGGTTGGTGTCTGCTTAATGAACTTCGAGAAGGTAAGCAGCATTGTCAAAACGGTTTTCAAAAGACGCTGGACCGCGTCATTGAATATGCTCGGTGCTTGACTGAGGCTCCGCTGCTGGTGCGTTTGGATAGCGGACATGATGCCTTGGATACCCGTGTCTGGCTGCACCAAAACCAAGTGGACTCTATCCTGAAATGGAACCCCAGAAAACAAGACCTGGAGGCTTGGTTAGCCTTGGCTGAACAACAAGGCAAATGGACAACGCCGAGGGTCGGCAAACGGGTCGCCTTGTTCAGTGTCCAAGAAACCCAACAACAAGACGGGCAAACCTATCGCTTCCGCCGCGTCATGCGGGTTATCGAAAGAACTATGGATGCAGAGGGTCAAATGCTGTTAATCCCTGAGATAGAAATAGAAGGCTGGTGGACCTCATTAAATTCGCTCGCCTACGCTGATGAACAGATCATTGCTCTTTACCAAGATCATGCCACTTCCGAACAATTCCACAGTGAATTTAAAACCGACCTCGATATCGAACGCTTACCTTCGGGCAAATTTGCCACCAACGACTTGATCATGGCATTGAGCGCTTATAGTTACAATATCTTGCGTTGGATCGGCTTAATCGGGCTCATAGGCAACATCAGTCCTGTCCGTCATCCGGCCAAAAGAAGGCGAATAAAAACGGTTATACAGGAACTAATGTACCTAGCGGCTCGGGTCATCCATGCTGGGCGACGAATAAAACTTCGTTTCTCCAAACACTGCCCGGGTTTTTTAGCATTTGAGTCAACCTACCATCGCTTAGCGTCAGGATAACACCCCACTATTCTTAAGAAAAATGCGAGAACATGTCTCTCAGGGATAGCAGTGCCGGGTGTACAGAATTTGGTGTCAATTGAGAGCTATTGAGGCTTAAAAAGCCTCAGTGTGCTCGTATTATTAGCTATTTCAAATAATAACAAGGTATTAAAACGTTGAAATGTTAATGTGGCTTCCCAAGGATTGGTGGATGCACTTTAAGTCACGGATTCAGGTTTATGGGAATATCTGGATGAACATTACCCTCAAAGCTACCCGTATTGTTTATTGAGAACGCTTCAACGCCGAGTTAAACATTGGCGAGCAACACAAGGTCCGGATAAGCCGGTGATTTTTCGTCAGGCGATGCCACCAGGCCAACAAGGTTTATCGGGTACGATTAAAAGTGATGCAAGACTAAATTTTCATCATGCCGCCTTTTGCCTAACATCTTGCCAGTAATTTTCCCATCGTTGATTGATTCTACATAATCGCAAAGCCAACATATAATCTATATTATTGGGTGACCACCAAGCTCCAGGACGCTTAAGCCGAGCTTGAACAATGTAACGGTGAGCGCTTTCAATTTCACCTGAACCGATTGGAAGTCCTTTTTCTATCGCACCTTGATAATCAACTTGATCCAGACGATTTCTCAAGTAGCGGTAAGCCCTACGAACCGGCGCTTTCTCATCATCCGTTTCGGATGGTTCAAGAAACGGCAATAGGGTTTCAAGAACAAGGCTGGCCTGATTGATTTTCAAACGTTGTTTTTGTTCATCTAACCATAATGCCGAGTCACCTGTACAGCTAGGTGCCGCTTCTGCCAAGTATTCACAAAGATGCATTAAGTCGATTAAATAGGTTCCATTTTCGCCAAATTGTTCATCCACTTGGCGCTTGATCCAGGATGCGCCATCGCCTACCGAATGCACGTGTGTTTGTTGGCCAAAGTTTACATTCATCGCGCAATCAAATAACTGGCGACCTGTTTCTTCAATACCCCCAGAAAAGTTTCCTCCATAATGCAGCGTCCGACTGCCACATTCATGGGCAATACAAAGTCGCAGTTCTTGCCAGCCCAGTGTTTTTTCTTTTCGCTTATCTTTTGCTTCAGGATCAATGGTCACCACAGGAACCATGCCTCCATCTGTCTCTGCAATGACGTGTTTTGTACCTGAGGTATCTGGCCAGTCACTGACAAGGTCTGTTTGTTCAAATATCGCTTTGCCATGATGCTCTGTGATGAACCTAATACTACTCACCGGTACCTCTATTCCATAATGTTCTTGGAGTTTAGCGTTGACTTGGCCAAATGGCTGGTCTGCTCCAAAATCTGTGATGGCCCGTTGTAAAGGCGTCGAGGTACTTCGGCAGGTCACATTCGCTTGATCTGAAAAAGTACGAACGATATGGGTTGACTCACGAAAGAGGGTTTCTTCAATTTCGATAATATCAAAGGTACTATGCCACCACAGTTTTTTTTCCTGCAATACGTAATTCGGGTTGTTCTTTCAATTCAGCTTCATTGCGCTTATTTTTACTTTCTGCCCACTCGGAAAGTGCTGCGTGACCTATTTTTCGAACCTCTTCAATGACGCGTTGCTCCGCTGCATCCGCTTTCTCAATCGTTTCATCGTCATCTTCTACGATAGCCATTAATGCCTCAACACGATGGCGTAGTATGGGATGTTCATTTAGAAGTTCGAGTAGCTTTATATCTTTTTCGGGGATGGTTTTGTTCATGTATATTTTCTTTTATATTTCAACTCTATAAAATACAATCTTAACATGTTGCATCACTTTTAATCACACCCAGGTTTATCTGATTTCTCGCATCCTAATACCGCGGTGACCATTGCCGGGAAGCCTTTTGCCCATCTGATTTATCAATTCAGATTAGCCTATAGCGGGTGGCGATATGCACAGATTGTTCAGGGCGGTGAAAGTTATTCTGCCTTGGCAGAAGGGTTACAAAATGCCTTGCATAAAATAGGGGGTGTGCCCATTGAGCATCGGACAGACAGTTTGAGTGCCGCTTATGTCAACCAACATGAACAGCAACAGCTCACGTGTGCTTATCAAGGACTTTGTCAACATTATGGGTTGATTGGTACCACTAACAATCTTGGCATTAGCCATGAAAATGGAGCGATCGAAACGGCACACGGTTCTTTAAAGCATCGTCTTGATCAAGCCATCAAATTGCGAGGCCATGCTGATTTTGACAGCATCAAGGATTACCAGGCCTTTATTGATCGCAGTATTGCACGGTTAAACCGTTATACGTTAAGCCGCTTTCAGGAAGAACAGAAAGCCTTGCGGCCGCTTCCCACACATCGTTCATGGACTTTTCCGAACTCGCCGTCAAAGTCACCAGTAGCAGTACCATTAGTGTTAAACGGGGACTCTATACGGTTCCATCACGTTTAATCGGCGAAACCCTACGCATTCACCTCTATCATGACAAATTGATCGGGTTTGTTGGACAAACTCAAGTCGTTGAACTCAACCGAGTCTATCCCGATAAACCCGAAGGTCGAGCGAGACGCATTGATTATCGACATGTGATTCATGCGTTGGCCGCAAAACCTCAAGCGTTTCGATTTTCAAGATTTCGTGATGAATTATTTCCAGACGACAATTATCGACAGCTATGGCAACTGATTGATCAGCAATGGTCCTCTCGCGATGCCTGCAAATGGATGGTGACTGTCTTACGTATCGCAGCGGATCATCAGTGTGAAGTTGAATTAGGACAAACCTTACTGAAGCAAGCACAAACACAGTCACAACCTGACCTCAAGACCTTGCAATCACGTTACCTAACGACAAAAGAGCAGCCAGAGATCAACTCAAAACAGCATGATATTACTGACTATGACGCATTGTTATCGGGTCAGTGGATGAGCTTACAACCCGCAGGAGACCAGCCATGTCACTCGAGATAATGTTAAAAGAATTGCGTCTGGGTGCCTTTAGTCAACATCTGGAAAGCTACCAGCATCAGGCCAATGAAAATACCTGGAGCTATGCTGATTTTTTAGCCAAACTGTGCGAACAGGAACTCGCTCGTCGCTTTCAAACCCGCATTGCTAAATGGAGTAGAGAATCCAAATTACCGGCCGGGAAAAGTTTTGCAACCCTCAACTTAACAGACTTACCCAAAAATAGTCAACAGCAGTCTTGTCCAATATGAAATGAGTCTGAAACGACTCCTTATTTCCAGTATAAAATGAGCCTGAAATAGCTTTTCTGTTCATAATCCACTTTATGAAAATGATTATGAACATCGATAATTTAACCCAAATAGAGCACCTCGAATCCTTTTTACAGGGCAACCAATCGATAGCCTATTCGATACCGGGTAATAAAGCTGAGCGGTATCAATTGATCCAAAAGGGACTCGTTAAATTCAACTACCTGTCCTGCAATAAAAAAGACAAGGGCATCATTAGTCGGTTTCTGATTAAGCTAACCGGTTATTCCCGCCAGCAGATGACACGTCTCATCGCGCAGTACCGAAAGACCGGTTACGTCAGGTACAGCCCAGCAAGAGGCAATGGTTTCAACCGAAAATATTCTCAGCGCGATATTCGATTATTGGCAGACATTGATGAATGGCATGAGAAACCTTGTGGTCATGCCGTGAAAAAGCTTATTGAGCGTTCCTATCAGGTGTACGGAGAGAAGCAGTATCAAAAGCTGGCGACAATCTCTGTTTCACACCTCTACAATCTGAGGGCATCAAAAACCTATCAGTTACAGCGCAGAGACTTTGAAAAAACCAAACCCAGGCAGATCGCCATTGGCGACAAAAGAAAACCACAAGCCAACGGTCAGCCAGGATACCTTCGCGTTGATACCGTTCACCAGGGCGACCAGGACAAGCAAAAAGGCGTTTATCATATCAATGTAGTTGATGAAGTCACTCAGTTTGAAATGATCTTATCCGTTGAAAAAATCAGCGAACACTTTTTAATCCCCGTGCTTGAACAAATACTGGAAACTTTTCCCTTTATCATCAAAGGTTTTCACTCTGACAATGGGTCAGAATATATCAACAAGCCCGTAGAGAACCTGTTAAATAAGCTATTGATTGAAATGACCAAATCACGATCCCGACAAACCAATGATAATGCACTGGTTGAAGGCAAAAATGCCGCGGTGGTCAGAAAGGTTTTTGGCTATACCCATATCCCACAAAGATGGGCTGCGAGGCTGAATGAATTCAATATCAAGTATTTGTACCCCTATGTTAACTATCACAGGCCCTGCTTTTATCCTGAAATCATCACCGACGATAAAGGAAAGCAGTCTAAGCAATACCCCTATAAAAACATGATGACACCTTATGACAAACTCAAATCACTACCTGACAGTGAAAAATATTTGAAACCGGGAATAAGCTTTGCGATACTCGATCAGGTTGCCATGGCAATAACCGATAATCAGGCCGCTATAATCCTAAAAAAAGAAAGACAGAAACTTTTTAACCAGATTTTTGAACAGAAAATCCAAGCTTAACTATTATGCACACTTCAGACTCATTTCTGAATTGGAAAATACTCAGCCGGTACTCCGCCATAAAGAGGACCACCAACGGGCACTTCAAGCCGATAATCTCTTACTCATTGGTCCATCAGGCGTGGGTAAGTCACATATTGCAGCCGCCTTAGGGTATCACTTGATTGAACGGGGTGTCCGTGTCAAATGGGTGTTGGCAACCGAACTTGTGCAGCAACTCCAACTGGCTAAACAAGACCTCGCTTTAATGACCTGTATGACACGGTTAGATAAATATCGAGTCCTCATCATTGATGATATCGGCTACGTTAAAAAAACCGATGGAGAAACTCAGGTACTGTTTGAATTCATCGCTCATCGTTATGAAAGTGGCAGTTTGATTATCACCTCCAATCAACCTTTTAGCCAATGGGATCAAATCTTTCCGGATACATTAATGACCGTAGCAGCAATAGACCGCATTATTCATCATGCCAGTATTATTGAAATAGAAGGAGAAAGTTATCGTAAAAAACAACATTTGAAAAAATAGCCTATACCCATTCATCCGGCCATCATAATTGTCGTCAGATGGGACAAGATAATTGACGCGAGACAGGCGGTATATGTCAATGAATTTGAGACACTCATTAGAAATCCGTACCTAAGTACAATAGCTCTGGTAAAACTATCACTTATACAATATGGGGCAATTAAGAACAAAATGAGACCTCAATGAAATATTTAATACTGTTACCTTAATCCGTGATTTAAGAAGTTAATAAAATGAGTTATCTAGCTGATTAATAATCAATAAAGTGTTAAAATAGAGGCATTAAAAACTTCACCCAACAAGTGCAAAATGAAACGTCTCATCATCGAACAATCCACAACAGAAACCTATACAAGTCATTCTGGTTTGGCCTTAGTTGGCTTGTGTTTAAATCGATATGGCACTATTCATAAAGTGCTCAAGGCCGGCATTCCTTTACGCCATGGCATTTCGCACAGCGACATTATCAAATCATACATTGGAACGCTATGTTTAGGCAAAAGCGACTTCGAAGCAATCGAGAACTACCGAGATGATGACTACTTCAAGAACGCGCTGTCGATTAAGCGCGTACCCTCAAGCGCAAGATTAAGACAACGACTGGATGAAGAGGCTGAAGCGCTATTGGTCATCATGCAACAATGTAATATTGAATTTCTGACTCATGCCGGGGTACCGGTGACGCCATTGGCCACCCATCATGTCGCATTGGATATTGATGTGTATCCGATGAACAATGAGAAGACCCAGAAGGAAGGTGTTTCCAGAACCTATAAAGGCCATGATGGCTATGCGCCGATTGCGGCTTATCTGGGTAATGAGGGTTGGTGTCTGCTTAATGAACTTCGAGAGGGTAAGCAGCATTGTCAAAACGGTTTTCAAAGGACGCTGGACCGCGTCATTGAATATGCTCGGTGCTTGACTGAGGCTCCGCTGCTGGTGCGTTTGGATAGCGGACATGATGCCTTGGATAGCCGTGTCTGGCTGCACCAAAACCAAGTGGACTCTATCCTGAAATGGAACCCCAGAAAACAAGACCTGGAGGCTTGGTTAGCCTTGGCTGAACAACAAGGCAAATGGACAACGCCGAGGGTCGGCAAACGGGTCGCCTTGTTCAGTGTCCAAGAAACCCAACAACAAGACGGGCAAACCTATCGCTTCCGCCGCGTCATGCGGGTTATCGAAAGAACTATGGATGCAGAGGGTCAAATGCTGTTAATCCCTGAGATAGAAATAGAAGGCTGGTGGACCTCATTAAATTCGCTCGCCTACGCTGATGAACAGATCATTGCTCTTTACCAAGATCATGCCACTTCCGAACAATTCCACAGTGAATTTAAAACCGACCTCGATATCGAACGCTTACCTTCGGGCAAATTTGCCACCAACGACTTGATCATGGCATTGAGCGCTTATAGTTACAATATCTTGCGTTGGATCGGCTTAATCGGGCTCATAGGCAACATCAGTCCTGTCCGTCATCCGGCTAAAAGAAGGCGAATAAAAACGGTTATACAGGAACTGATGTACCTAGCGGCTCGGGTCATCCATGCCGGGCGACGAATAAAACTTCGTTTCTCCAAACACTGCCCGGGTTTTTTAGCATTTGAGTCAACCTACCATCGCTTAGCATCAGGATAACGCCACACTATTCTTAAAAAAAATGCGAGAACATGCCTCTCAGGGATAGCAGTGCCTGGTGTACAGGATTTGGTGTCAATTGAGAGCTATTGATGCTTAAATAGCCTCAGTGTGCTCGTACTATAAGCTTTGTCAAACAATAACAAGGTATTAAAACGTTGAAATGTTAATGTGGCTTCCCAAGGATTGGTGGATGCTCTTTAAGTCACGGATTCAGGTGTTACTTATACTGTCATTCAACACTCAAGCAAGGTTTATTTATAATATTCAAGAGCCCGTAGCTATTAACCATAATTTTACTGGGGGTGTTGACTATGAAGCTGAGTCTAGACAAAATGCATTTCTTGTAACCACTGAAACACACGGAAGTCCTAAAATAGGTATTAATGTTACAACTATCGGAAACGGGGCTGATCACACTGCGGCTATTCGAGCCAATTTAGTCAATAACTCTACCTCACCAGACGGTAATGTGGCAGTTTACGCCAACTCAATGAGTACAGGGTACAACTCGTGGCAAGCTGCTATTCATGGAGAGGTTAGGCATGCATCCGGGACTTCCATTGCAGGTAATTTCGAGGTGTCCAATTACAGTAATTCAGGGAATCTATATGGAATAGTTGTTAACAATGTAAGCTTGACAAATAATTCATATCACCCCATTACTGGTGAGTTCATTCGCCCATCAAATCATTCAACAGCAATTAAAGTGATAGATGATGGAGCTCAATGGAACACTGGATTGCATCTGGATGGCGGGTACAAATCAGGTAATGCTATTGATATTACAGGTAACTATAACATTAGCATTAATGGTAGAAAGGTACTTGGTTCAACCGTCAGAGGGTGGAGTCATAACACAATAGCACCTTCTCATAGACAAGCGCTAAACGAATTAAGTGATTTACGTGAAACCATTTTAGTTCTTAATACCTTGATCAAGGATCTTAAGCAACACGGATTAATTACCGAATAGGTATCAACAGCACTTTAGGTAAGACCCTGACATAATTCGGGTATCCGACTGTCAATTCTCAACGAAATTGAGCCAGTTTCGGTTATTAAAATTTAGCCACTTCCCAGAGATATTGTTAGCTATTGAGTTTAGATTTTAGCCGATGACTTTCCCCTCTCACTCAATATCCATGTCCAAGGGACATGGGATTGCATTAACCCCGCATCACTTAAAACTAAATGATGAGCCACAGACACTGATATTCAGCACTAGGATCATTTGCTGAGAGCACACCATGCCCATTGATTTACTGACTCAACTAAAAAGGGGTGATGATTCAATATAATGTTATACTAAAAACACACGTGTGCGCCATATTGCTCAATATTCCCCCAAAATTGCTGCCAACGCCCCTTTGACTGAATCAGTGCTCGCAACGATAAAATCACTTTGGCTCCTTTGTTTTTCCAACGCATCCCTGAGCCACAGAGACGTTGCTTCACCAATGTTTTGCAAGCAGCCTCAGTCACACCTGATCCAATGGGTAATTGCTTTTTCACCTGTGTCGCATAATCCATCATGTGACGATGGTTGATAAAATAAGTCAACGCCGCCAATAAATCGTCTTTGATTGTTTTTGTCAGGCTCTTTTTCTTGGCTAATTGCTCCATTTCTGCAATCAGTGCTTCGACGGCCTGTGAATCATGTTTGAGTTGTGTACAACGCCCATTCAGCCAACTGTCTCGCTTGGGTTTGTCTGTTTTTCCTGGGTAAGCCGCATACGAGACGGTGGCCAAGTATTCCGTCACATGAAAAAAATCTAACAGCTGGCGACTGGTGTGTGTTTCCAGAAATGTCCAATTGCTTTTTGCACCATCAGCGATGCCTAAGTAGAGTGCATCTGGGTAATGTTTTTTCACCGTGCTGATTTCTTTTTCCAGGCGCTGTAAAAAAGTCCCTTTGCCATATTCAGGAGCTTCTCCGAGGTAGATAGTGTGTTGCCGTTTTCCGGTGACATCATACAGTGAGATATTACCCACCATCGCTTCTCGATACCCATCGTCTCGCATCAAAATGTACGCACCATCCAAGCTGATAACAACGGTGCTAATCGCTTCATTGAGCGTTGGTGTTGCATATTCCCAGATCTCTTCTTTCGCTTGGGCAATACTGCCCACCCATTCACTGACATCCTGCAAATAAGAATGTGCTATTTTCCGATGATGATTGTCCTCCAAATCCTGGCAAACGGCCGGGGCATTCATATTGGCGTATTTGTGTGCGATTTGTTGCGCAAATCTGGGCGTGGCTCCTCTGATGATGTGAGCATTGTGTTCCAACGGGCAATGGATCTTTCCGCCTTTTGATGTTTGATAAACATAACGTTGAATGGGAACACCGCCATACGGGGTTTGGTAAACTTTATTCGTTTTATCGCGCACTGTTAGTTTGACCTCACCCAGTTTGATCGGGCTTCCGTCGGTATCAAATTTCTGGAGGGCGTGTGCTGTGGCCAAACCTCCCATCTCATTGCATCCATCCAGGATCGCTTTTTCCATTTCCATTAAACTACCGGTGAGGGTTACAGTGACTTGGAGCGTTAATTGATTTCCTTCGTGAGCGACAACTTTGGCCATTACCTTTTCCTTATAATTTCAGCAAGATAAAGTATCGATCCTCTTTTTTACTTTAAGTTCAACATCATCCAAAATCAGCATCCTATTATCTCTTAAGTCAACAGCATTGCCTCTGTTCGTCGGCTTTTAATCGAGGTGCGTCGAATATACATGCCTGCATCGTAGTGATGCAGGGAAATGAAGTCAATACTTTTGAGAAGTATTATGGCACCACATTACACTCAAGAAAAACACCTTCTATAACAAATAATCAATGACTTAGGCTGTTTTGGGTGACAAAGAAGGGCTGGCAGATGGATCCATCAGACATCACGAAGTGAATTATTCCTACATAAATCAAGGAATAATGACCGTTACATCTTAAGTCTAATATTTGATAATTGAAGCTTTTGCCTCTGCAAGGATCGAACATGAAATTTAGTTTTTTATTTTTTCTCTCCTTATCGCTTGCCTCTATTGGTGTTAATGCGCATGGTCCTACCCCCCCAAAAAGTTGATGAAAGCATCGTTATTGATGCCTCCATTGATAAAATATGGGCCGTTGTAAAAGATTTTGATCAGATTTCCACTTGGCATCCTGATGTAACATCCAGTAAAGGCGATGGTAAAAATGAATCAGATGGTGAACGCATCATGACCCTATCCGGCGGTGATTTAGTAGAAAGCCTGGATTATTACAGCGAAAAATATCATGAATATAATTACCGTCTAAAAACCGAAAATACGGATGCTCTCCCTGTTAGTTCTTACACCACAACTATTCAACTCATTGCAGATGGCGATAAAACTTTGGTTAAGTGGAAAAGCCGTGTTTATCGAGGTGACACCAGTAATTCCCCCCCAGAAAAACTCAATGATGAATCGGCTGTTAAAGCCATGAATGCATTTGTTGAGCATGGCTTAAAAGCATGTATTAGGTGTATTAGGTGTATTAGGGGACTGTATTAGGTGTATTTGTATTAGGGGACAGACCACGTTTATATTTCATTAATAGTCTACCTTATCGTGGTCTGTCCCCTATTTCCCTGTCCCCTATTTCCCCCTATTTCCACCATGCTGAGATGGATGAAATGCATACCTATGTGGGTCAAAAAAAAGCTATAAATGGATATGGATTGCTGTTGATAGATATGGGAAAAAATTCATCAATTTCATTGTTGGCGACCGAAGCGTACAGACAGGACAAAAACTCTGGGAAGGAATTGAAGATCAATTAAATGGAACAATAGCAACCGATTATTGGCAGCCCTATGAACATTTTATTCCTAGCGAAAAACACGTTCAATCCAAAGCTGAAACATACACAGTTGAAGGCTACAATAGTATCTTTAGACATTTTCTTGCACGAATGAGAAGAAAGACAAAATGTTACACAAAAAGTGTTCGAATGCTTGAGCTGTCTATATTACTCTTAATGCATAAAAGAAATGGAACGTTAACTATACTAAATTAGCAATGCCTTGTTGAGCATGGCTTAAAAGCATGTATTAGGGGACATGTATTAGGTGTATTAGGAGACAGACCACGTTTATATTTCATTAATAGTCTACCTTATCGTGGTCTGTCCCCTATTTTCGCTAAAGGTACGACTAACATCTTCAATGCGTTGATAAACATGGTGCCAACCACATGGAACAATCCGTTTACAATATAGGTTTGCAAGAAATCACTATCTGAGGCAAAACCATTCAACAAGATGCCAAATAACAGTCCAACACCCATAGCAAGCAGTATTTTGGTGGTTATAGACATTTTTCTAAACAAATCAACCTCCGTATTGGATTGAGAATTATGTGACTCGAGAATACCCTGCCAAACGAGAGGAACGCTACTGAAAAAAGACTGAGTGGGCGTATTTTGCTGGTAAGTGGCATTCGATGATGAATACGCTTCACATTATTTGTTTTACAGTAATTAAACACCTTTGCTTTATACCACTTATCAATGGATTCCTTCCACTCACCGGTTTAAACCTGCCACTTAGCACTAAGACCCTTGTATTTGTTATTGTAAAATCTTATGTTGAATACGCAAGACAGCAATGATCACAAGAAACTTTACGCATGGAAGCACAATATCAAGAAATCAACCTTTGCTTCGAAAATTAAGGTTGTCATAGCAGGATGATATTTTTTAACAAAATTACGTATTTTTAAAAAGGAGATCAACACATGATGATATGTAGAAATAGAGTTTTAAGAACACGGTTTGTAACTGCTGCTGCATTTATGATATGCAGTACATTGATGCTAATGGCACCTACAACCGCACACGCTGGAGCCCTCAATGTTAAATGCCATTGGTGGGGAGCTCGGTGTGATCTATATGTTTCGAAGAAAATTTCTAAACGAATTTATGATGACCATAGGTCGAAAGTTAACTGGGGGATGCCTGCTTTGGGAGCCATGATCGGTTTAACCGCTGGACCGAAGGGTGCGCTTATTCTTGGTCTTGCTGGTAAGCTAGCAGGAGCAGCGATTGAAGATGGTTTGCGCGCCGCGGCTCGGGATGGTAAGTGTTTCAGAATGAGGGCTATGATGGTGACGCTGCCCCCTAGCATTTACTGGGTTGGAGCCCAGGGCTAATTTGTTCTTAAGCCAGACCCTCTGCTACACAAGGCTTTGCTCTGTTATTTGTAATCTTTAAATAATCCAGAACGGCTCTTGTTTTCTTATTCAATTGCCTCATTTTTTTCGAAACACCCGTGCTTCCCTTTGATTTAATGAGTCCAATAGCAAATCGTCTAAGACGGGTCATGTTTTCAGGGCCAAAGCCTGTGCGAATGGTTGAGCGGTCTTCATCAAACACCCAGTCAATAATATAATGACTCACTTCAACTGACCAGTGTCCTCGCACTTTGTGCAAAACAGTTTGAGGGCTGACTTCCTCTTCTGTTCTACTGGTAACGCCGTAGGCGGTTACCCCTGTCGTTTGACCGCTTTTTTTATCCGTTATTTCTCTCTCTATTTTATAAGCCTGGGCAACATGCGGAAATGTGACATAAGCGTTCAACTGAGAGGTTGTCCAGATTCTTCTAATTTCTATTCGCCCATGCCCCACAGATACTTTGTCTTCATAATCAGCCTGGCGGGTGACGGTTGAAAAATAGACTTCAATATCTTCTAGCAATGTGGGTTGATTGGCTTTAACACTCAAATAGTAATGTGCCTTACGCTGCTCCACCAGATATTCGGCAAACTCTGTTTGTGTATTAATGGCATCACTGGTGATATCCTTGTTTCGAATGGGGATTAGAGCCAGCAGAATAGGTGCAAACTTGATTTCATTACTCTGCTTCACTTCATCCGAACCGTGTCCAACAGGTAATGTTCCTACTTTTTTTGGGCGTAGCAAATGCCTGTGCCATGCCCAACCGCACTCATTATCTGGGTTTGCCGCCCTTTCTCGTCAATGGCGTTGCACATCGTTTTACCATCAATGGCTAATGACTCGTCATCCTGTGCATAAACAGTATTCCAGGCGATAAAGGCCGCTTCGAGCTCGCTGGGGTCAACTCGCGTCAACACATCTCTAATAATGCTGAGACTGGGAACCGTGTATCGTCCTTTTTCATAACGGCAGCGGAAATGTTCTCTGGATTTATGGCTGAGACTGTCAGCCCAGTCGAAAATAGCTTCGTAACTTCGCATCCCACAAAGTACCGCACCCGCCGCAATTCCCAGTACGGTTGAAAGTCGATGTCGCCGCCCTTGTGGGCGCCGAGGGTCGTTTATATCCATAAAGAAACTCGGTAATGATCGCATTTGCTGTTTTGTTATTTTCATTTTTATCTCACCTAGATTGAAATGATGACTCAATTGAGGTTGAGATAAAACCGCTTGTGCTCGTCTATGCAGGGGTTTAACAAAGATCAGTTTGTTCTGTTCTGACTGAGCAGAATAGCCTGCCGTTGTTCTACGAAAACCACGGGTCATTCCAATTGCCTGCCAGTTGCTTGCTCTATAAACACCGCCGTGAAATCGCTCTGGGTCGACAAAGGTTTCAACCAGAACAACGGGGTGCTGATATTTTTCAACCCAGTCAGTGGACAAGCGCTTAAGACACAGTGACAGAATGCGTGAGCCCAGGTTTTTTTCAGTGAAGGAGGGAAGTATCAAAAACCGGCTGTTGTTAACAATCAATTTTAGGCGCCCCGTCTGGTGACGATAACCCCAGCCTATCCACTGATCACGCGCCGTACATTTTAATGCAGCGGCTGAAAAACTGATCAGTGCAACCCATTGTGACTGATAGGTCGACACGTACCAGAGGGTTTCACCAATTTTTGGAATAGCGCCCAGATAATGGTGAGTTTCCATTAACAAGGCATAGGCTGACTCTTCATGTTTTAATATGGGTCTCACTGATATCTGTGATAACGGCATAGTTTTTTATCTCAATAAACTTCTTAAAAACTATACTGCGTTATTATGGGTTTGTCCAATTTAAGGGCTATCTCTTTGCTCTTTATAGCCTGTATGGGTAGAACAAATTAGCCCTGGGTTGGAGCCGCTGGTGGTCGGCATTGCCCGGATAAATAGAGTATAATTTTTGGCATTTGCAAACGACAGGTTTCCAAATTTACCTACACCTGTCGAGTCTCTCAGCCTTCTCGTCCGCTCTCCTTGGCTGGTGGCGAGCGAATGTCGAATTTATTACACTCGTTATCACTACATATTTCCAACTAACTGGTGAGGTAGATAATGAAAACCATGTACATGAGGTGTTTAACAGGAAGTATTATGGCGGCTAGCGTCATAATAATCGCAATCCAAGGGACTCGCATTTCTGATCTGAATAACAGGGCGCAAGATCTGCAATCAGAGAACCGTCGATTTAAGCAGTCGATTTCCAGCAACCTCCAAAGAACTGTTCGCGATACACAGACCAAGCAGCCAGAAAATATTGCGCGAGACAAAGTATCGCATGCCGTTATTCAGGGCGGTGATTCTGCACATGAAGAAAGGTTTGAAGAATATGCCGAACCATCCTCGTATAGTAAAGAAAAAAAGAATTTTAATCTCGCAATGAATGATGCGTTGAACTCTGTTTTTACTGAAAACGAAAAACAAATAGTGAGTGAAGTCATCATGAAGTACGGTGATCTCGAAGACGAAAACTTTGATAGTATTCTTGCGAGTCATTTAGGTCCAGAATCTGTCGCTAAGCTAAAATCCTATGTCGAGCAGACACAAACAAACGCTGGTTACTATACTAGAGAACAGGAGATATTGAAATTTGGTGCCTCTATCGGTCTACGACCAGATCAACTCGCAGATGCCAGGCAAATACTTTTACAAAACGAGGTAATTACGAATGTTGATAGCACTTTTCAAGAGAATCCCTCGAATGAACAGCAACTAGCTAGACTTAATAGCCAGATAGAAGGATTAGATTATGTGAGAGAAGAGTTAGGAGCGAGTATCGACGGAGATCAATACGAACGTTTGAACGCTTGGGTCGATTCCAGATTAGACGCCGTACAAAAGTTGCAAGGATATCTAATTGAATAATTCAAAGTGGACGATTACCGAGTTAGCCGCTATGTGTGTCAACCGAGTTCTAGACACTACCTAACAACTTGAAAGCCGGTTGAGTATTTGGAATAGCGAAGCGTTTTCCGACATTGGTTGTTGGATGTGCCACTGATATTTTGTCATCGTGGCAGTTATCGATGGAGGGAAAGTTGCATGAGGTCATTGCGGAATGGTCGGGTCAGGGTAAACGATCTCATGGAGTCAGGTACAAATTAAAAACCACAACTCCTTTTTTTATTGTATTTTTGTACCTGACCAAAACCATTCAAGAGTGTCGCTACCTCGTGAAAGATTTTGGGACATCTCAGTCACCAAAATCGACTCGCCAATGCGACAGCCATTGTTGCCCCAGCCGTCCTGCGTTCTCTGGTCCCGACCCAGCAAGGGGTCGGGACATGCGTTCCACAAATGACTGGACGCCCTGTCGCGATGCCTTGTATGTTCCCTCCGACCGCTGCTACCGCAGCGACCTACGGACACACACTCGGTGCTAGGGCTATACTGGGGACTACTCGCCTTCGCTTCGCTTTCCATGGCGAGCAGCGTAGGAAGTGGGGCGAACCACTCCATTAGAGTAAAAAAATGCTGAAAAAATTTTACTCTAACCCTGAATATTTAGGAATAATGAAAAAAACGCTCTCAATTGTCGCCACGATGTCAGTAATTTATCCCACTGTAGCCAGTGCAGATCTAATGCGCGTTGAAGGAGCAATAGGTGCATGGGAAAGTAGTCCTTCTGGGACAATTACTTATGCAGGGAAAAATACTTTTGATGTAGAAGATACAGCAGGCCTTGTTTCTTCAACCAATATATATGCCTGGATAAATATCAAACATCCAGCGCCACTACTACCAAATTTTCGTTTTGAATATGCTGACCCAAGGTTTGATGGGGATATTTCAAAACCTGAATGGAACAGAAATACCTATAATAGCGTTGAGAATACACTCTCATTGACACAATATGACGTAACACTCTTTTACAATCTATTAGATAACACCTTTTGGACTACGCTTGACTTAGGACTTGACATAAAAATTATTGATGGAAATTATAAACTGGACGAAAGTATAGGCTTAGCCCTAACCCCAGCTGTTGATGCAGAATTATCTTTAGTAATGCCTCTCGGATATATTCGTACTCGGGTAGAAATTCCGGTTACTAATATTGGTATTGAAGCTATAGCAAGAGGTATGAGCTACGGTGGTAACACCATCCTTGATGCTCAAATCAAGTTAGATTACACGCTGGACTTTGTACCTATCATACAACCTGGATTAGAAATCGGCTATCGTTACCAGCAGATTAAACTTGATAAAGGAAGTATTGAACTAGATGCAGACATTGACGCCACTTTTTCAGGGGTTTATGGCGGTGTGATGTTCCGTTTCTAATACATGCCCCAGTATTTTTGGACGTTGGTGGAATGGTTGCCACTTACCCAAATATTCTATCCACTTATCAATTTAATACTAACGCTTAGTACTAAAACACTAGTATTTATTATAGCAAAAGCTTATGTTGAATTCGCAGGACAACATCAATCACAGGACAATACAGGAGAATCTATTTTGAAATCAAGAATCAACTGTCGCATCGAAAACAAGGTTGTCTTAGCAGGATGGTAATTTTTAACAAAATCAGGAGATATTAATATGCGAAATCTTACTCAAGCAGAAATTCAAATGATAAGTGGTGGCTCGATTTTGGATCCCAATGTTACGCTTCCCGGAGATGAATTTTGCCCTATGAGACCGAACATACCAATTGACCCCACATGTAAGCCATACCCCATAAAAATTGATGCTCCTCCACCAAGGGATTATGACCCCACTCGGTAGATGGGCATCGTTTTTTTTGTCCGCGCTACTTAGGAGCGCGGACAAAACAATTTCTTTTCCGTCATCATGTTGTGGCAACAGTTGCTTGACTGCATGCGCTTGTTGTCACGACAGCACTTGAAGACAAACAAACATTCTGAGTCCGCTAACGAACTTATTCCGTGCGCGCTCCTTACAATCTGTTCAATTTAAAAAAACTCCCCATATAAGTCCTGCCAATATCTACGGTATGACCACTGATGGTATAAATTATCCCTGATGTTTTATTGGGTTTTTTTTCTATGCGTAGTATTTTATTGATATTGACAATATTTTGATCATGGCAACGTTTTAGTGAATTAAATTGACATAAATTTTTCAATGACATTGATACATGGTACTTATATTCAGCGTACTCAGCTACAATATTGATAACGTTAAAGGAGTCTTTGGTAGAGGCGTAGATGATATTGTCAACACGAATCATGCAATCTGTTAAACCATGGTGACACGCTATAAATTCAGGATTAGTTGTGAGCATTTGTGCTTCAGTGGATTGAAGCTGACGGTTTCCACTAAGATGTGATGAAGCCATTGCTAGATCTCCTTTGTTAATGGGCTTGTGTTAAGTAATCCAACTCATTTGTATGTTCTAAGAATTTGATGACTTTGCTGGCAACAAAATACGATCGTAAATTTTTCTGTCAACCAAAATTATCTTTGATAACTTCCGTTTGAGTGATATTAACTTGACTGCTTAAAGTAACCCCCAACGGTTTTGAATCTACCCTTTTTTCATAACAACCTCATTTCTTGGTCTTTAAACTTTGATAACCTCGCTGTTTAGTACAATTTTATTGCTTTTTCTATGCTCCCTTTTCAATTTCTACCTCAAGAGTACTAAGTTTTCACCTAATTTCCAGGTAATCAACATTCTTTTAATGTTCGGTTAGACAATACAATATTTACACTATTTGTCGTCCTGATTTCTAATTCAGGACATATTTTTTTCAAACCATGTTCTGAATAATATAAAAAAGTGTAAAAGAATTTCACATGTCTCTCAAATGGGTGGTTGAAAATCATAGTGGCTTAAGAAGTACAAGCTTGATTGGCTTTTTTGAATTCTGAAGGTGTCATCGAAGTGCAATGTGTAAAGTAGTTGTAGAACGCAGATTTGCTGTTAAAGCCAGAGGCAAATGCTATATCTAGAACTGAACGGTTAGGCTCTTGCAGTAAAATAGTTTTGGCATGCTTAATTCGAAATTCATTAATGAAGCAGTTAAAGTTTTCCCCAGTTGTGGTATTGATGAGTTTTGATAATTGGTTTACCTGGGTATTTAATAAATCAGCCAACAGTTGCACTTTGAAATCTGGGTCGAGATACCATCGCTCTAACTCGATTTTTTGCTGATAAGTCTCTAGTAGTTCTTTATCACAGAGTGGATTTTTTTTGTGTTTAGGAGTAGCCAGCCCCAGACATAATAAAGTTGGATATTGATGGCTCAGGCAATATATGCCCACAAAGCATATGGATATGATCGCGCTGGGCACTAGAACACTAAAAACAGGCGAACCAAAAACAGAACCAACAAATCTAATGATAACAGCAGTCAAACTAACTCCCGTTAATGTCATTATTAATCTTATGGCTTTTTGATCATTTAGTTGAATATGCGTTAAAAAGATGATGGCAAAAACAAAATAGGTGCCTACTGTGATTTCGGCAATGCGTGTCGCTATATAAATAGATATCGTTGTGAAATCATAGAAGTCCACTCCGATATAGTTGTTTTTAAACTCGGCACTTTCTAAGTAAAAGGGAATGGATAAAAACACACATATTATGCTGGGTATCAGGTGCAACAACACCTTAGGCTGGATTTGGTAATTGCTAAATAAGCATTTTACGTACACATACCACATCGGACCACATAAACAAAAAAATGGCAGATAGGTTTTGTTTGCATGTGGGTACAAATAGATGATGTCGAATAAATAAAAAGTGGAATGGGTTAACCAGATGCAGCAAAGTATCAGAAAGCCAAACAGTACCCTATTCGCCGGTGTTTTGTTCCGAACGAAAAGTTGCCCTACGGCCAGCAATAACACAAAGCAGCTGATAAAAACAATTACAAATTTTATTGCCATAAGAATCTAAGGTCAACCAGAAATACCGCTACCAGTGGAGCGATATATCATTGAAAAAAAATAAATGAGGTTAATGTTTAAAGTTAAGCAACAGATTATTATTGGATATAATTGTGCTTGCTATAAAGCAAGATTCCTAGGACAGGAGCTAAACAGGTAAAAGCCTACATGATTAGGTCTGCTTATTCAAATCAGTAATTTCAAATACACGTTATCCAGGTGGGTACCCTGACTTTTAGGGGCTACCCCTCAAAACGCAGAATCAGACGTGGCATGCTCAGCCAAAAATGTATAACGCCATAGGAATGAATTTGTCAATGTGTGAATAATATCGTCAATCCGAATCAGGTCATCTGTTTTACCACGATATACCACCATTGGTTTATACCACTTATCCATGACTTCCGTCCGCTTACTACTCTAATACTACCGTTCAGCACAAAGACGCTAGTATTTGTCAATGTAAAATCTTATGTTGAATACGCAAGACAACATCAATACGGAGCATTACAGGGATTTTAGTATGAGTTCAAGAATCAACTGTCACTTCGAAAACAATGAATGTGGTCTTAGTGGATAATTTTTTCAATAAAATCAGGAGATATAGTATGGGGAATCTTACTCAAGTAGAAATTCAAATTATCAAGCAATTTATTCTAAAAGCGGGTGTAACAGTTCTTAGTATCGCCGCTTTAGTAGTTGGTGCGTCATCACCAGCCGCAGCAGAAACAGAGAACGATGCCAAGGTTGACACTACTGTAGAAGTTCGTAAAACCTTAGAATCGATTCCTGAAGTGAAAGCTATTGTCGAGTCAGAGCTTGCCGAGGACAAAGACGTATACGTCGATCTCGATGCCGTTCAAGTTCAATCTGATACAACAAACGTAAAGATTTCTTCCGATGAAGAGATTAAAGCTGAACTTGAGGACGGTTCAAAGTTCTTGATGCTTATTCCAGGCAATAGTACAGGCTATGTTGAAGAAGACGGCACAATGGTCTACCAAGATACCCTCCAAGACACCGACATTGTTGTCCAACCCCAACAAGAAGCAGGAATTAGAATTACCGCTGTTATCAACAGTGACAATGCACCCACCTCGTTTGATTTCTCAACAACTTTCGAAGATGCAGAAATTAAAATAGCTGAAGATGGATCAGCAAACGAGTTGAACGAAGAAGCAGAAATCAAAATCGCTGAAGGTGGGTCAACAAACGAGGTGAACGAAGAAGCAGAAATCAAAATCGCTGAAGGTGGGTCAACAAACGAGGTGAACGAAGAAGCAGAAATCAAAATCGCTGAAAATGGGTCAGCGGCCGTGGTGAACAAAGACAACTTAATCATCTCAACGTTCGAAGCACCGTGGGCTTACGACGCGTCAAGCAATCCAATCAAAACTTGGTATACAACCGACGGAACAACACTGACACTCAATGTCGATCATACGTCAACGGATAACTACCCAGTGATTGCTGACCCTAAACTTGACTGGGGCAATATCTCCGGTACGGCCTACTTCAACAAACTCGAAACAGAAACAATTACGTTTGTCGGCGCTACCTCACTATCCGCCCTAATTGCTGTACCGCCACCATTCAACGTTGTTGTAGCTTCTTACGCTTTCAATATTCTCGGATGGGCCGGTACTGCAATAGCATTAGACAAATGCTTGAAGCTCAAGTTCGGATTCACCTTTTCGTTCAGTGGTCCTCCTAGCCCGGGTATATCTCCTGGACACCACACTGGAGGGAATTGTTACTAATGATAGATTCAACTTCGATGCGAGGTATGATGATTCCTGGTGTATGACAAAGAAAAGAGAACGGTGTACCCTGTTGGCTGATTTTAGACAATCAACACCCAACAAAAGGAACACCACTATGACAATTACTACTGTTATTCCGTTAAATTTAGCACCCCAAAGAGTCAAGACAATTATTTCAAATTTCTTATTCCTAAATCCTAGGCGACCTCATCCAGCTAGATAGGGTGGGCAACGCTTTTCTTGCCTACCATGATTCAACTTCGATGGTGGGTAAAAACAACCCATCCCACTTGGTTATTGGGAGAAATCAGCGAATAGAAAACCAACAGTGATATAACGCTACTCTAACCACTCTGGGAGGTATCAAGTGACAGAATATTCCTTACATACCATCGATATTGTGATCATCGTGGTTTACTTTATTGTGATGATCTTTCTCGGTATTTTCTATGCGGGCAAGAATGAGAATGCTGAAGACTACTTTCTTGCCGGGCGAAGTATGACCTGGCCTTTTGTTGGTTTATCACTTTTCGCCTCGCAGATATCGAGCACCTCACTTATCGGGCTTTCTGGTGATGCATACTCCACGGGAATCTCAGTCTATAACTACGAATGGGTGTCGGCAATAATCATGGTGTTTTTCGCACTGTTTATTTTGCCTCTTTATTTAAAGTCACAAGTGTATACCATGCCAGAGTACCTGGAGCGACGATACAATAGTCATTCTCGTACTTATTTTGCAGTCCTTACCTTGTTTTTAAATATCATTTTGGATACAGCTGGAAGTCTCTATGCAGGCGCATTAATATTAAAACTCGTATTCCCGAGCATCCCGATATGGCAAACCATTACAGTACTGGCTGTTTTGGCAGGAGCCTACACAGTCATTGGTGGTTTGTCGGCAGTGATGATTACCGATACCATTCAGGCAGTACTACTCCTTACTGGTTCGCTATTAATTTCTATCTTTGCATTTAAGGAAGTCGGAGGATGGGAAAACATTAATGCATCGGTTTCACCAGACATGTTGACGCTAATCAGACCGCTTGATGATCCGGGGATGCCGTGGCTGGGAATTATTCTGGGTGTTCCCATACTTGGCTTTTACTTTTGGTGTACGAACCAGTTTATGGTGCAGCGGGTTTTGGGTGCAAAAGACGTAACTCACGGAAGAAGAGGCGCACTACTAGCCGGTTTTCTGAAACTGCCTTTATTGTTTCTAATGGTATTGCCGGGAACTGCTGCCATTATTTTGTATCCTGACTTGGAAACACCTGATTTAGTCTTTCCGACTTTGATGTTTGATCTTTTGCCCGTGGGTATATTGGGGCTGGTGATGGCAGGTTTTATGGCCGCGCTTATGTCACAAATTGACTCAACCTTAAACTCAGCATCAACCTTGGTAACGATGGATTTTGTGCGTCCTAGGCATCCCGAGTTTTCAAGTAAAAAACTAATGCGCATAGGGCGTTATGTGACCATCATTTTTATGTTGTTAGCCGTGCTTTGGGCACCTCAGATCGAAAATTTTAGCTCACTCTTTAAGTATCTACAGAAAATTTTGGCGTATGCGGTACCTCCAGTCGTGGTGTTGTTTTTGTTTGGCAGTTTCTGGGCACGCGCAAATTCACAAGGTGCTAATGCTACTATAGTGGTGGGCTTAGTGTCCGCAACGGTGCTGTTTGTTGGTATCGAAATTATGCAACTAGTGAAGCTGCATTTTCTATTGGTTGCACCGATTGTATTTGCATTTTGTGCTATTGCAATGGCCGTAGTTAGCCTTATGACACCAGCACCATCCACCGAGGCGGTTGCACAGTACTTGTGGACACCAGCAACTTATAAAGAGGAATCTAAGGCTTTGGCAGGTGTTGCGTGGTATGCAAATTATCGTTTCCAGGCCTTGGTTCTCGTAATTCTATCCCTTACCATGTTCGTCTCATTTTGGTAAAGCCTGCGATTATATGTTGAGAACTGACACCAACGTTTAAACGTGATCTTTAGGTTTTGGCTTATAAGAGTTGATGGCTAACAAGGCTTTAGTTTGCTGCTAAAGCTTGGGTCTCACTTTACCTTGAAACAGGTCTTATTATCCATACAAGCTTGCAACGCTGCACCGGATACGCCTGGACTATCGCCTATAAATTCAGGTCTGCCGCTTTCAACCCGCCACTGGCTTATACCACTCACTCATTTAATCCTCCCTCTTACCGCTTTAATACTGCAACTTAATGGTAAATTGCTAGTGCTCGTCATTACAAAATCTTATATTTATCATGCAAGACAACATCAAGCCCAGGGTAATAAAGGAGAATCTATTATGAACGAGAATTTAACATCAAGAGTCAATCGTCTTATCAGTGGTAGTCTCAATAGCTTTGTAGATACCCTTGAGAAAATGGCGCCAGAAATGGTGATGGAAGAAGCGATTCGTGAAGTTGATGCTGCAGTCGCTGAGGTTAGAGTGGAATTAGGCCGGGTGATTGCAAAAAAACATTTAACGCATGCCCGCCTTATTGAAGATGACAGGCAATACCAATCGCTCAACAACAAAATTGCTATTGCATTAGAGAGTAAAAGAGATGACTTGGTTGAAGCCGCCATTGCTAAACAAATAGAGCTTGAAGCCCAGAAAATGGCTGTGGAATCTACGCTTAAAAATTGTTCGCAGCAAGAGCAGGAACTGCAAACCTATATAGTGCTTCTTGAAGAAAGACGGCGTGGTATGAGGGATGAATTATCCTGTTTAATGTTTTCACAGCATGGGCAAGGAAGCTGCCAAAACATACAGGGGGTAGCTGTTGAGACTCGTATTGATAATGCTGAAGAAACCTTCAACCGTCTATTGGAAAAACAGGCAGGAATTAATCGTACTTCTCTTGTTGCCGATAGGTCAGGAGCGATACAACTTGCTCAACTGGAAAAGCTCAGCAAACAGGATGCTATTCAAAAACGGCTGGCTCAATTGAAGGCTCGAAATGAATAACGAGATATTAAGTTTTCTAATAGCTCCATCTTCTCTCCCTTTTTCTGTCGCGCTGGCCATTATGGGCATGATTGCAGTTGTGGAGATACTCGGAGCATTAATAGGAATAGGTTTTTCAGGTCTGTTAGATGGTTTGTTTTTTGAACTGGATGCGGATATTAATCCGGCAGAAACTCAACTTGGGACATCAAATTGGTGGGGTTGGTTATATGTTGGCAAAGTACCTGTTTTGATAATATTAGTGCTGTTCCTAACCTTTTTCGGGTTGTCGGGATTGTTGATTCAAAGCCTGAGTCACTCTGTTTTATCGACAACCTTACCAGCACTATTGGTTTCAATTCCGGCACTGTTGATCGCAGTTATTGGCGTTCGTTTTTTTGCCGGATTACTGGTTCGGATGATACCGAAAGACGATACCGAAGCGGTAAACTCAAACAGTTTTATCGGGCGAGTTGCAGTCATTACACTGGGAACTGCTCGTTCTAATTCGCCGGCGCAAGCCAAGTTATCGGATCAATATGGTCAGATACATTATGTCATGGTCGAACCATCTAATGCTGATGATGCTTTTACTACTGGAACATCTGTACTTCTAGTTAAACAAGAAGCAGCGACATTTCGTGTCATAGAGAATACTTTCGAAACACTGACTGAAAATTGAATGGGCAAGATCAGTTGCCCCGCAAATGTAAGGAGAAATTATGGGTCTATGTTGAATAGAGTGGGTAATTAAATTTTAATTTTCCACATAAAAAGTAAATCATATTAATCAGGTTATTGGTATTTCGAAAACCTCTTGCTCGTCGTTTGGCCATTTGTATTTTGTTGTTAATACTTTCCAGAATGGCATTGGTACTATGTGTTTCAACAAAGTTCACTATTCCTGACAAATGTGATTTTACGGTTCTTGAAAAGGCCATAAAGGGTTGGATTTTGCTTTGTTCAACCTCTTCGCACCAGTGTTCAATAAAGGCCTTGGCTGCTTGCTTATTCGGCATATCCCAAAGGTCATTAAATAACGTTTTCAGCCGAGAGGCCTTACCTAAGGTAGGGAACAGTGTAATCAGCTCATCTAATGAAGCTTTCTTGCTCTCAGACAATGAATTCTGGTTTCTAAGAAAGGTGTATTTGTGCCCCTTTAATTCATCATGCTCCCGCCTTTCTTGTTGTCGAACCTTGTTCATTGCTTCATTTAATAACTTAACAACATGAAATCGGTCAAAGGTGATTTCGGCCTGTGGAAAGTTATTTTTGATCCCTGAAATAAAGGCAGGAGAAAGATCAATACTCGCTTGAGCAATCTGTTCAGGTTCGACCTTTTTAAGGACGAGATAATCTTTGATTTCTTCAATGGTTTTAGCGTCTTTGCCTTCAACAACATGAAGCACTCTACGTTGCTCTAAATCAACAGCAACCGTGACATATTGATGTCCTTTTCGTCTTGATGTTTCATCAAAGCCAAGCTGAGTCACTGATGAAGGATCATCTGCCTGATAAGCAAGTTTTATCCAATGATTAAAAATGGTCCAGATTCTATGGGGATTTTCATTTAACAAATGCCCCACTTTATTAACCGGCATTTCCTTTTCAATTAAGGCCATCGCTAAGGCTTCAAATAACAAGGTGAAGCCACTGTTTTTTCGAGCCCAGGGAACATCGACTAAGCGCACTTTCCCGTCGCTTGTTCTAATTCGGGGAACTGAACAATGGAGTAGGCAGGTGTGTTCAAAAAAATTCAGATGGCGCCATGTTTTTTCTTGTGTGTCGTGGATAGAACATTTTTCACCCGCCTCATCTTCAAACTTACTACCACGCTTGAAACCAAGATGAATATGGAGTGCCTTTATTGAATCTTCATCCGTTAGGATTTCAACATTTGTTATAGACCAAGGTTCTGTTAATCCTAAAGCAAGTGTAAATATTTCGGAACTATTCATCGGGGATAGTACGCAAATTTAAATTATTTTACAGGTGCTACCCACTCTATTCAACATAGACCCTAAATCGAAATTATTATGTTTTCAAATAATATTATATTTGACATAGCTGGCGTTTTTCTTATTGCCTTAATAGCTATTGGCTTTATTTTTTCTCGACTCTATAGAAGATCTAGCAAGCAAGTTTCATTTGTACGAACCGGCTTAGGTGGACAAAAAGTTATCGTTAATGGTGGAGCCGTTGTTTTACCCGTCGTACATGAAACCATACCTGTGAATATGAACACGCTACGCTTGGAAGTGAAGCGGGCAAACGATCAAGCATTAATTACCCGAGACAGAATGCGTGTTGATGTTCAGGCTGAATTTTATGTTCGTGTTAAACCAACTGCCGAAGCTATCAGCCATGCGGCACAAACGCTAGGAACAAAAACCATGAAACCAGAAATGTTAGCAGAGCTGGTAGAAGGTAAGTTCGTTGATGCCTTGCGCTCAGTAGCCGCTGAAATGACGATGATCGAATTACAGGAGCAACGGGTTGATTTTGTACAAAAGGTACAACAAGTCGTCTCTGAAGATTTGTTGAAAAATGGTCTGGAGCTGGAAACCGTATCTTTAACAGGGTTAGACCAAACCGGCAAAGAATTCTTTAATCCTGATAACGCATTTGATGCAGAGGGTTTGACCCACTTGACTGAAGAAATTCAATTACGCAGAAAGCGTAGGAATCAGATTGAGCAAGATACCGAAGTGGAAGTTCGTAAAAAAAATCTGGAAGCCAAGCGTTTAAAACTGGAGTTGAATCGTGATGAGGAATATGCACAACTTCAACAAGAGCAGGAAATTGCAATACGTGCGGCTGCCCAAAAGGCAGAAATTGCTCGTCAAGAAGCTGTGCAGCAAAGGGAGTCAGAACAGGCAAAAATTAAAGCACAGCAGCAAATTGACGAAGCAACTATTGTTTCTGAAAGAGCAGTAGAAGAAGCTCAAATTGAGAAACAGAAACTGCTTACTGAAAGAAATATTCAGAAATCTCGTGCGATTGATCAAGCCGAAATTGAAAAGCAAAAAGCCATCAAATTATCAGATCAGGATCGTGCTATTGCTATTGCTATTGCCGAAAAATCAAAAGAGCAATCAGTAACTGAGGCGGCAGCGTCTATTACTAAAGCGGAAGCTATCAAGGAGGAAGAAAAAATCACTACTGCTCAAGAATGGGAAATAGCGGAAAGGGAAAAACAAATCGATTTAATTAATGCTGCAAAGCAAGCTGAGCGCCTGGCAATTAACGTTACTGTAGCAGCCCAGGGAGAAAAACAGGCCGCAGAAGATAAGGCCCAATCTGTACGTATTTTAGCAGAAGCGGAAGCCGAAAAACAACGTTTATCAGCGAAAGGACAGGCTGATGCCGAATTATTAGCAGCGGATGCCGCAGCCAAACGTTATCAGGTCGATGCCGAAGGTAAACAGGCGATTCACGAGGCTGATAATAGGTTATCGGAACAACAAATTGCCATGCAGATTAAATTAGCAACTGTGCATGAATTGCCTTCAATTATTAGAGAAAGTGTTAAACCGATGGAGCAAATTGAAGGTATTAAGATTATACAAATGAATGGTCTGCCGGGGGTGCCTGGAACAGATAATGGCAACCTAGTCAGTGCAGATAGGTCACCTAAAAATCTGGCTGAACAAGTGGTGGACAGTGCCTTACAATACAGAGTACAAGCGCCGTTACTCGATACTTTACTCAAGGAAGTCGGTTTTTCCGGGCAAGATATTAATGACTTAGCTAAAAATTTGCAGGTGGAAGAAACTAATCCTTCGCTATTAGAGACAAAAGAAGGGACAAACGTACATTCAAAGAAAACTAATACGGTTGATACAGAAATCAACTCGCAAGGTTAGATCTGGTCAGGGTGGGCAACGTTTGTCTGCCCACTTTGATTTCAACCTTAACGGTGGGCAAAAAATGCCCACCGTTGTCTGTTCGGGAAATAAACGAGTAGTTGTAATTTTTAGTCCGATTAATTGATTTGATACTCTAATGTGGCACTTTGGTATCATGCAAAGTGATAGTATGATCTCCTTTCAGTCAGCAGCTCAACGATGACTTTTAAATCCCGAATTCTTAATATTTTATTCTGGTCAGTGATTTCGGCGGCCTTTATCGGTCCCGGTACCGTGACCACTGCTGCCAAAGCAGGCGCAAGTTTTCAATTCGATTTACTCTGGGCATTAGTTTTCTCTACCATTGCATGCTTAGTGTTACAAGAAGCGAGTGCGCGAATCGCTATTTTATCCAACTACAACTTAGGTCAGGCTATCGCTTACCGGTATCACGATAAATCAATCAGATTACTGATTCTTGGCTTAGTGGTTGGGGCAATTATTCTGGGCGCAGCAGCTTATCAAACTGGAAATATTTTAGGTGCAGTGGCGGGCATCTCATTGATTTCATCGGCCTCACAGCCATTAGTTATTTTAATTCTTGCAGGGATTGCGGCCCTGGTTTTGAGCTTACCTTCACTGCAAAACTTAGCCCGATTTACTGGCATTATCGTGGTGTTTATGGGCGTTGCTTTTTTCACTGCTGCGATTTTACTCAAACCCGATTTTGCAGCTATTTTAAAAGGTAGTTTTATCCCTATCATGCCTTCCGGCATAGAATCAGGATTACTGGTGCTCGGCTTGGTGGGAACAACAGTCGTGCCTTATAATCTGTTTCTTGGTTCAGGGATTTCCGACAAGAATCAATCGATTCAGGAAATGCGCTTTGGGCTTTCTATTGCAGTAATTCTTGGCGGTGTGATTTCCATGGCCGTGTTAGTAGTGGGTAGCATTGTTCAAGGAGAATTCAGTTTTCAGGCTCTTGCAGAGATTTTAAACAACAAAATTGGATCTTGGGCAACTTATCTTTTAGCGCTCGGTCTATTTGCCGCAGGCTTCTCTTCTTTAATTACCGCGCCATTAGCGTCAGCAATAACCGCTCAAGGGCTCTTTGGTGATCACCAGCAACCTGAAAAATGGGCGGTTAATTCCAGGAATTTTCGTTTGGTATGGAGCTTTGTATTAGTCTCCGGAGTCAGCTTTGGCCTTGCTGGTTTCAAGCCTATTCCAGCCATTATTGCTGCCCAGGCGTTAAATGGTCTACTATTGCCGTTTGTCAGTGTTTTTTTACTATTAGTGACTAATGATCCGAAACTAATGGGAAAAAACAATATTAACGGCATCGTATCAAACGGATTGCTTGGTATCGTCGTATGGATTAGTTTTATGTTGGGTTTGATAAACGTTTTTAAAGCTGCGGGAAGCATGTTGAAACTTGACCCTTTTGCTTCTAATAACGGACTTTTTCTAATCATTGTCGTTAGTGGGTTAATAATGTTCTGGGTGGCTCGTGCGACCTATCGGACCAGACAACAGTAAAATCGAAATTTCATGCAAACTCCAACACAAGATCAAAATAAATGGCAATTCTGGATTGATCGGGGAGGCACCTTTACCGACGTAATAGCTAAATCTCCAGAGGGTAAAATTGTTACTCACAAGTTACTTTCAGAAAACCCTGAGAATTATAAAGATGCAGCTCTGCAGGGTATACGCAAAATTCTATCTCTGAATACTCACGATCCAATTCCTTCGGAACAAATTGATGTGGTGAAAATGGGAACCACCGTGGCTACCAATGCGTTGTTGGAGCGTCAGGGTGAAAGAACGGTACTGCTAATTACTCGTGGCTTTGGCGAGGCTTTGCAAATTGGCTATCAGGCCAGGCCAAATATTTTTGCCCGTGAAATCATCCTTCCAGAGCGGCTATACGAGCAAGTGATTGAAGTTTCAGAACGTATTGGCGCTAACGGCGAACTCATTGAACCGCTTGACCTTGAAGACACCTGTAGACAACTGCAAGCCAGTTTCGAAGCGGGAATCCGCTCATGCGCCATTGTCTTCATGCATGGGTATCGTTTTACAGAACACGAACAGCAAGTAGCCAAATTAGCACAACAAATAGGTTTTAAGCAGATCAGCGTTTCGCATCAGGTCAGTCCTATGATGCGCTTGGTCGGTCGTGGTGATACTTGCGTCGTCGACGCTTATTTATCCCCCACTCTGAAACGCTATGTGGATCAGGTTGTTGGAGATCTTGGAAACAGTAACATACTGTTCATGAAATCAAATGGTGGCCTGACTGATGCCCGTTATTTTGAAGGGAAAGACGCTATATTATCCGGCCCCGCAGGTGGGGTTGTGGCCTGTGCACGAACCGGGCAGTTAGCCGGTTTTGTTAATATTATAGGTTTCGACATGGGCGGTACATCCACTGATGTTTGTCATTTCAATGGAGAATTTGAACGGAGTTTTGAAACGGTTGTAGCAGGGGTACGAATGCGTGTTCCCATGATGCGCATTCACACAGTTGCTGCGGGTGGCGGCTCCATTCTGCGCTTTGATGCTGGCAGATATCAGGTAGGCCCTGAATCAGCAGGTGCTAATCCTGGCCCGGCGTGCTACCGACGGGGCGGCCCTTTAACGGTCACTGACTGTAATGTTATGTTGGGTAAAGTACAGCCCGCTTATTTCCCTAAGGTTTTTGGGCCAAAAACTAACCAAGCTTTAGATGTCGAAGCAGTGACAAAAAGCTTTACACAATTGGCCACCGAAATAGCCGAAACCACAGGCGATAATCGTAATCCACAAGCCGTAGCAGAAGGGTTTCTTAAGATTGCCGTTGATTGTATGGCCAATGCAGTCAAAAAAATCTCGGTACAACGTGGCTATGACATTACCCAGTATACCCTTAACTGCTTTGGTGGTGCGGGTGGCCAGCATGCTTGCCTGGTCGCCGATGCATTGGGCATCACTCAGGTATTATTGCATCCGCTAGCCGGCGTATTATCAGCTTACGGCATGGGACTGGCTGATATCTCTGCAATGCGCGAGCAAGCAGTGGAAATGCCTTTAGATAGTAGTTTGGCAGCAACATTGGAGCAAATATTATCCTCATTAGAGGAGCAAGGACGCGCAGAATTGTTAGAGCAAGGTTTACCTTCTGAGACTATTCATTCAGTGAAAAAAATACATATTCGTTACCAAGGTACCGATACCGCCTTGATAGTAAGTTTTGGTTCTAATTCAGTAATTAAAAGTCAATTTGAACAGCAACACCAACAACAATTCGGATTTATTACACCTGACATAAAATTGATGGTTGAAGCCGCTTCGGTAGAAGTCACTGCGTCAAGTAATGAAAGTCTGCAAGAAGTGGATCTACCTCTTATGAACCAATCAACGCCACAGCGCCTGGCTGTTAGCGAGGTATTCATGGCTGGTGAATCCTGGGATACACCGATTTATGATCGCACAGCATTACAACCCGGGCACCGGATAGATGGCCCCGCCATCATCACAGAGTCCATTTCAACAATTGTCATTGAACCCGGTTGGCAGGCTGGGTTAAACGCTAAAAATCATATTATTATGAAGCGGGTCGAAGCGTTACCAATACAACATGCAATTGGAACTCATGCCGATCCGGTGATGCTGGAAATTTTTAATAATCTGTTTATGTCTATTGCTGAGCAAATGGGTGTTACTCTACAAAATACCGCTTATTCGGCCAACATTAAAGAGCGCCTGGATTTTTCCTGTGCAATTTTCGATCATAGCGGTAACCTGATTGCCAATGCACCTCATGTTCCAGTTCACTTGGGATCTATGTCTGAATCAGTGCGGGTTATTATTGATCACAGAAAAGACAGTCTTCGTCCGGGCGATGCGTTTATGCTCAATGATCCGTATAACGGCGGTACACACCTCCCGGATATTACTGTGGTAACGCCGGTTTTCGACCATAGCGAAGAGAAGCTCTTGTTTTATGTTGCCAGCCGTGCACATCATGCAGATATTGGCGGAATTACACCAGGATCGATGCCTCCAGATAGCCAATCAATTAATGAAGAAGGTGTGCTCATTGATAACTTTCAAATACTCAAACAAGGTCGGCTTTTAGAAGAGGAACTTTCTTCGTTGCTGACCAATACAAGTTATCCGGCAAGAAACCCAGAACAAAACCTGGCTGATCTGAAAGCTCAATTAGCGGCCAATGAAAAAGGTATACAAGAGCTCAGAAAAACGGTCGATAATTTTGGGCTGGAAACAGTTATGTCCTATATGAACCACGTCCTAAATAATGCAGAAGAACAGGTTCGTCAGGTTTTGGAGGTGTTGAGTGAAGGAAAATTTATACAATCACTGGACAATGGGAGCGAAATTCATGTCAGCCTGAGAATTAACAAACAAAACCGTTCAGCCACCATCGATTTTTCCGGCACCAGCCCCCAACAAACCAATAATTTTAATGCGCCGTATTCAATAACTCGTGCAGCCGTGCTGTATGTTTTCCGAACGTTGGTTGATATGGATATCCCGATGAACGAAGGATGTGCCAGACCGATACAACTAATCGTACCCGAAGGCTCAATGTTAAGCCCCAATTATCCTGCCGCGGTTGTTGCCGGTAATGTTGAAGTGAGTCAATGCCTGGTCGATGCCCTTTATGGTGCACTCGGCGTGATGAGCGCTTCTCAAGGTACTATGAACAACTTTACTTTTGGTAATTCAAAATACCAATATTATGAAACTATTTGTGGTGGAGCAGGTGCCGGTAAAGGTTTTAATGGCGCATCAGCGGTTCATACGCATATGACAAACAGTCGTTTAACGGACCCCGAAATACTGGAGTGGCGTTTCCCTGTGGTATTAGAATCTTTTTCAATTCGCCCCAACTCCGGCGGTGAAGGGAAATGGCATGGTGGCAATGGTGTTGAGCGGCGAATTCGGTTTTTAGAACCTATGACCGCAGCCATCCTAGCCAACCATCATCGTGTGCCACCTTTTGGGTTAGTCGGAGGAGCATCAGGCCAAACCGGTAAAGTATGGGTTGAGCGTAGCGATGGCACCAAAATAAATCTGCTGGCAACAGATAAAGCTGAAATGGAGGAAGGAGATATGATTGTTATTCAAACGCCAGGCGGCGGCGGTTATGGAAAAAACTAGCAGTTATACCCAGAGTCTATAGGAGTAGGTAAATGGCTGAATTTATGTTTCTCTGAGGTCATGAGAGGACAAATTCTAACCCGAGCTGACAGAGAGACGTTCCTCAAATCGATGAGGCGACCACCAAGCCCGCTCTGGAACACCGCCGGATGAATGCATGGTTGTTGCTGGATGATGGATTGAGCGGGGCCGAAGTGGTGAGAGTACTGTTTGTTGATCAGCGGACGGTGCCTTGGGTGTTTGCAAGCTCGTGTATCAGGGGTTTTGTTGCTAACGTCTGACCGCGAAGCACAGCGGACAACACTGAAGACCCACGTAGCGGCCCAAGGTTACCTCACGTCGCAAGGGGTATGCGATTACTTGAAGCGTATCTTCCGCACTGTTTACACACCCAACGCGATGACCAAGCGGCTCAAGCAATGGGGCTTTTCCTACAAAAAGCCTAAACGTTTTCCTGCTAAAGCGGATCGAGCGGTGCAGGAGGCCTTCTTGAAAGAAACGCTGGAACTTTTGGTAACGGAGGCTTCCAACGATACGCCTCTGTACTTTATGGATGCGGTTCATGCACATCATACAACAGCGTACCCGCCTATGGTTGGTTTCTCAAAGGTCAAGATACCCTGCTAAAGAACAATGCCGGCCGAAGTCGTATCCGTATCAACGGAGCGTTTGGTTTGCATGATAAAAGCGTTGTTTATAACCATTACCACGTGACCTTGTCCGATTTTAAAACGGCTTCTTAGTAACTCTGCCGGGCGACGATCTGGCGATGCTTTAACACCCAAATTTCATCTATTTATGGCCTCACCCGATATAAGATAAAGCAGACTTTAACTCATTGGTAGTTCATTATTTTTAACAGTAGAAAAATACCGGTCAATAAAAACTATAATACTCCCCAAAAACTAGACCAGTAGTTAAGATAGAATCTTACCCTCAAAACCGAGGATTAAGAGATGACAATTAGTCGAAAAAAGCACAGCACCCAAAGCAAAGTCAAGGTTGTTTTAGCAGCCCTAAAAGGTGAGCAAACCACAGCAGAAATTACCGCGAAATATGGCATCCATTCAACCCAAATCAACCATTGGAAAAAGGCTGCGTTAAACACCCTTCCCGAAGCATTTTCAAGCCACCGAAAACGCCAGGAAGATGACCAGCAAGCGTTGATTGATGAACTCTACAAGCAGATAGGGCAGCTAAAAGTAGAGAATGAATTTCTAAAAAAACAGTTTGAACGTGGCTCTTGGCACTAAAAAAATGTGGTTAGAACCTGCGCATTCAACCCTCAGCATCAGACAACAGTGTGGTTTGCTAGGCATCAATCGCTCAAGCCTGTATTACCGTCCGGTGGGTATCGACGCATACACGCTATTATTGATGCATGAACTAGATAAACAATATACCGAAACGCCTTTTTACGGTGTTTTGAAAATGACTGAGCATTTGAGATTACAAGGTCATCAGGTCAATGTGAAACGCGTCAGGCGGCTACTGAGGCAAATGGGCTTAGAAGCAGTCTATCCCAAGCCGAAGTTAAGCCAGGGGAATCCAGAGCACAAAGTGTTTCCTTATCTGTTGAGGAATTTGTCCATCGAACGCTGTAATCAGGTCTGGAGTACTGATATTACCTATATCCGTCTAAGACATGGCTTTGTTTATTTGATGGCCATCATTGACTGGTACAGCCGCTATGTGCTGAATTGGGCACTGAGTACGACGTTGGAAGCAGACTTCTGTATCATTGCGCTGAATGAAGCCTTGGCAACATCACGGTGCGAAATTTTTAACACGGATCAAGGGAGCCAATTTACCACGCATCGGTTCACTCAACCTCTGCTGGATAAAGGTATCCAGGTTAGCATGGATGGCAGAGGCCGAGCCTTGGATAATATCTTTGTTGAGCGTTTGTGGCGTTCTGTCAAGTATGAGAAAGTCTACTTGAATGATTTTCAGACCGTGAAACAAACGCACCAAGGGCTGAAAGACTATTTTGAGTTTTACAACCAGCGGCGGATGCATCAATCGCTAGATTATCAAACACCTGAGGAGGTCTATTTAAACCAGAGCGCAGTATGATTAAAGGTAAGCTAGGCGGACTCCATGTGGACAAAGCGTGGATTTCCTACGGAACGTGTGGATAAGCTGAGGGAAAACAAAAGAGCCGTTTTCCACGAGCTTACCCACACTAATCCACCCTTTGACCACATTCCGCCGCAGTAAGTAAAAAGGAATATTAAAATGCCTGCGGGGCAATAATAACAATATTTTTTAAAAATTAAAGAGAAAGATTTATATCTTATATTATTAGAGAAATTGGTCTGGACAATGGGGAGTACTATACTTGCGACCCGTATCCGGACTTTAGTCCATTATACGAACCCACCAGCTTTAGCTGGTGGTTGTTTAGTTTGATTGGGAATTGGTTGTAAGTGGCTATAATCTTCATCAGTGTTCCCCTATTAATTGAGCCCTAGGTACTAATCTCGCCACAAGGGAGCGCATAAAGCGCTGTAAAGACAATCCTGTTATTATTGCGCTTTGAACAGCCCGAATGGTGGACGAGCTGATACGGGTTATTCTTGCCTGAAAAAATAATGTATTGACAAAACGACCTTGTTTTTGAGCCACTTGCTGTCTTTTTTCCAGAGCTTCGCTGTACTTTTTATCTGATGGATGGATCAATTCTGGTTACTGTATTTTTGATACTTCTTCAAACACACGCATTAGATTGTAACTCATTGCAGTCAGCCGCATTTGATTCTCAAGTGACTGGACATTGGACGACCAGGCTTTAGTTTCCTTTAAATTGCTTTTGGTGTTATTGAATGTTTTTTCAATCGTCCAGCGTTTGAAATAGAGCATGGCGATGGTTCCCGGATTAATCGTCATGGGCAAGGTTGTCACAAAACGGTGGAGTTTTCCTGTTTCTGGATCACGGTAATCCACCACGTTAAATTTGATCCCCTTGTTTTCGTATACGCTGTAAGCCTCAACCCCTGTATTTATTTCATGAAAGGAGTCAAACGAGATAGCTTCAACCCAAGTCGCCACTGAATTTTCTTTTAGCATTGAAATCATATAACTTGAGTCTCGTTTCTGCTGATCCCACCAGGCAGTGTCGGTGACGGCTTTATCGTAGACAAAGAGGTGTTTCTGAGAGGTATTATTTTGCTTTTCAATGTGGTCTCGTAATATCGATATTTCTTGATGCCTTTGGGTTCCGTTTGTTACAAGGCAGAGAAACCTTGGCAACCCGTTTCTAAGATTTAACGCGTAAATACCCCCTGCCGCATAGACTTTTCCATGACTATTTTTTTCAGTGTGGCAGGCATGATCTATAAAATGTCCATCCGCGGCTTCTACGGTGTATTCGTCAAGTTCTGGGAATACGTTGAGATAGTCAATGCCTTGTGATAACAGTGTTTCACTGTGAAGCTGATAGCTTTGCTGTTCAAAGGCCTCAAGCATGCTCGTCCGTCTGTGCGACTTCAATGATTTGAAATAAGTTGAGTGTCGAAGCTGCTGACCATAAATCTCTTCATTGGTCTGGAGAAAATGGCGACCGCTATCGACCACACTGATACAGCGCAATAACCCCAGACGAATAAAGTCAATGTCCTTTAACTCAGGGCATGAACGTGCCCACAAAGGATGACGTTCTGCTAACAGGGCATGTTCCATGCTTTCAGTGCAGTGTTGATGAATATGTTCAGAGAGTGTTTGGTCTTCAAGCATTGGAGAGATCCGTTATGAGGTGATTAAAACGGAAATTTTTGAAAAATTTTTTACTGCAATTACAAGCTTTATTTTAAATTATTTGTTGTTTTTTTACAGTGCTGACTGAGCCTCTCTTGACTATTCTGGCGTATTAAATTCAAAAAAATGGAAATAGTTGAATGATACTACCGACATCTAAGCTACAGTGCCTTTTATTTTTCTATCGTTTCTTTTAATGGGAACACTGATGATAATCCTAGAAAAATCAGTTGCTCACGGATTCTAACACAAGCTCTTGCTTCCACAACACTTAGTCTTGTCCAATATGAAATGAGTCTGAAACGACTCCTTATTTCCAGTATAAAATGAGCCTGAAATAGCTTTTCTGTTCATAATCCACTTTATGAAAATGATTATGAACATCGATAATTTAACCCAAATAGAGCACCTCGAATCCTTTTTACAGGGCAACCAATCGATAGCCTATTCGATACCGGGTAATAAAGCTGAGCGGTATCAATTGATCCAAAAGGGACTCGTTAAATTCAACTACCTGTCCTGCAATAAAAAAGACAAGGGCATCATTAGTCGGTTTCTGATTAAGCTAACCGGTTATTCCCGCCAGCAGATGACACGTCTCATCGCGCAGTACCGAAAGACCGGTTACGTCAGGTACAGCCCAGCAAGAGGCAATGGTTTCAACCGAAAATATTCTCAGCGCGATATTCGATTATTGGCAGACATTGATGAATGGCATGAGAAACCTTGTGGTCATGCCGTGAAAAAGCTTATTGAGCGTTCCTATCAGGTGTACGGAGAGAAGCAGTATCAAAAGCTGGCGACAATCTCTGTTTCACACCTCTACAATCTGAGGGCATCAAAAACCTATCAGTTACAGCGCAGAGACTTTGAAAAAACCAAACCCAGGCAGATCGCCATTGGCGACAAAAGAAAACCACAAGCCAACGGTCAGCCAGGATACCTTCGCGTTGATACCGTTCACCAGGGCGACCAGGACAAGCAAAAAGGCGTTTATCATATCAATGTAGTTGATGAAGTCACTCAGTTTGAAATGATCTTATCCGTTGAAAAAATCAGCGAACACTTTTTAATCCCCGTGCTTGAACAAATACTGGAAACTTTTCCCTTTATCATCAAAGGTTTTCACTCTGACAATGGGTCAGAATATATCAACAAGCCCGTAGAGAACCTGTTAAATAAGCTATTGATTGAAATGACCAAATCACGATCCCGACAAACCAATGATAATGCACTGGTTGAAGGCAAAAATGCCGCGGTGGTCAGAAAGGTTTTTGGCTATACCCATATCCCACAAAGATGGGCTGCGAGGCTGAATGAATTCAATATCAAGTATTTGTACCCCTATGTTAACTATCACAGGCCCTGCTTTTATCCTGAAATCATCACCGACGATAAAGGAAAGCAGTCTAAGCAATACCCCTATAAAAACATGATGACACCTTATGACAAACTCAAATCACTACCTGACAGTGAAAAATATTTGAAACCGGGAATAAGCTTTGCGATACTCGATCAGGTTGCCATGGCAATAACCGATAATCAGGCCGCTATAATCCTAAAAAAAGAAAGACAGAAACTTTTTAACCAGATTTTTGAACAGAAAAAAATGGCTTAACTTTTATGCACATTTCAGACTCATTTCTGAATTGGAAAATACTCACTTCCAAAAAATGTCCACTTAACCTATGTGAAGCTAAAATTTTTTGAAAGCACTGTGAAACCAATATCTTGCGCTATAATTCCGCGTTCAACTGATTTTTCTAGGATAATACCCTGCCCAGTAATTATAGTAATGTAGATATCACATAGTGATAGTACCTAAATAACGAAAATAATTTTTGTATCTGACGAGGTCCTTTGATTGCTTTGGCAAAGGATAATACACGGGCAAACAGAACCAGAATTAGTGCAGCATGGTAAAAATATAGCTATAATGATAGCCATGTTATGATAAGGCACTTACAATGAAAACAAGCACCATTGCACAGGCAAAAAACAATCTATCCCAATTAATTCATCGGCTTGACGGTGAAGAACCTATCCACCTGACTCGATATGGCAAACCTGTCGCTGTTATGATGTCAGAAACGCACTATAAAAACCTGATATCACCCAGCAAAAGTCTGAATTCGGCCATATTAAATTGGCGGAACCAGTTGGATGAAAATGTTGATATTGGTTTAAGTGATAAAGAACTCAAAACAATACGTAAAAAATCAGCTGGTCGCGAGTTTTTATGGGAGGAATAAATTATTTGTTGGATACTAATATCCTCTCAGAACCGACTCGGCAGAAGCCAAATAGCAAAGTCATGCAGCACTTGACTCAATACGATGGTCAATATGCAACGGTAGCCATTGTTTGGCACGAATTACAATATGGTTGTGCATTATTACCAGACTCAAAAAGAAAAACCATGTTGCAATTCTATCTTTCGACATTACTGGATAACGGATTAATTATTCTTCCTTATGATCAAGTAGCGGCTGAATGGTATGCAATACACAGAGCTACACTAAAAGAACAAGGGAAAACGGTTGCTTATGCTGATGGTGAAATTGCAGCCATAGCGGCGGTCAATCATCTGATTTTGGTGACACGCAATACTGATGATTTTTGTGGATTTAATCATCTCCAGCTTGATAACTGGTTTGAATGAAGTCATAGAACCAGTTGAACTCACCACAAAGCCCGTTGCCCAGATGTCGCCATCTTTATGACCAAGCTAAATAGACTGTTTTTTTGTAACTATTTAGACTCCTCGCACTAATTTCCCTCTCCCAGAGGAATTACACACGCCTTATAGTCAATCGGTTCCACCAAATTCAAGGATGAGCCGCTGAATATGGATCCTCCTCGAATATTCTCGACTTTTGGCGATATACGCAAATCTTTTTGCTCGAGAAAAGGGATTTTATTAATCGTTGCGATCAGGTAAATTACCCAGGTTCCTTCGGTTGGCGGGACAAATCGATAAGATTTATTTTCATCATCACTGGTAATATTTTTTCTATCCAAAGCAACTAATTTCACTTTACGGAACTGTTCTTCAATTGCAGACCGTTCTGTGATTTTAGGAATGTTGGGAATATCTTCTTTTAAAAATGCGAATCCGTAGAATTGTGGCAGATAACTTTCAAATTTGTTGAAGGTTAGAGTTACGGCACGTTCTTCTAGTTTGACCATTGGATTTTGATGCTCGGGGAGATTTACTGTTTCGATTTCGATATTTTCCCAAGCGGATTCCAGGGGAAAATACTGCGGATAGGTTGCTCCGGCAAGCAGCATTGATGGGTATCCTGATGATACTAGGTAAAGCACTATCAAGAGCTGAGCAAAAAATTGTCTTGCACAAGTAAAATTTGTGCAGCTTCTGATTAGAAAATTGATGTTTGTTAAATGCATTTAGAATCCTCCTGCACCGAAACAAAGGGAAAAATCAGTGATCCTGGGGCTAAAGTCTTGATAAAGTCAGTGGCAGCATCCACATCTTGGCGCTTACTGCCAGCAGAAGATAATGGAAAATGTTTTTGAAATTGCTCCCTCAACCAGTTGGCATCAAATTGGGTATGGCGTTGTGCAAGAAGTATCAGTGCATTGGTTTCCGCTCGATCATTGAGTTTTATCCAACCTTCGTAACTTTGCCCAGGGGCGATGCGTAACGGTTTAGTGGTATTGCCGATTCTCGCATAATCAAAGGTTGTAGGAGAAAATTCTGAAACCACAACCACCGCGATATAGTAGCCTTCAAATCCAGAAAGCTTGGCAAATCTGGAATCAAGTGAGCTTGAATCACCAATGACAGTTTTCCATCCGATAACCCCTGTCATCGGTACGCTAGGAACGAACATAGTTTTCTTAATCGGTAAGGCAAAATGTTTTTGATTCCTGATACATATTTCAAAGGGTTCAGCTTCAAGATTTCCAGAGTCTACTGAAATAAACGCCATGGGTATTTCGGCATCTCGCCAAGTCAACCAACTTCCTATTGTGATGACGAGAAAGATTATGAGTCCAACCATTAGCTGGATAACTCGGTCAATTACCAGATACTGGGTGATATCAGCCTTGATAGCAGACAATGCCTCGCTTAACCAATCCACTGGAACAACTTTTACGCCAAGAGAATTCAAGGTTTTAACTTCCGGCAGCATTCTCACCTCTTGTTGGTGCTCATTGTGCGTGAAGGTCTTGGGAGTAATAACCAAAAGCTCCTGGTTGGTTATCAATTCTTGAAATGCACCTTCTTGGATTTCATACAAAACAAGATTGAGTTTTTCTAATAGCGATCCCACCGGCTGAACTTTAACATCGTCCGAACGAAATACTGAACTAGAATTTGAAATGTTTTTTGATGATGATAATGCGCCGGTCGCGACAATGATGCGCTGGTCTTTCCACATATACTTGCAGCCAAAGCAAGGGCGAGACCAAGCTCTGCGCTACGCCCCTCGGTTGGCCCCCAGGTAGTTACCGAATGAAGTCGCTTGGATTCAACAATAGCATTTGGTTTTATATATTGAAAAAAAGCAAATAACCGATGTTTAAAAGGTATTTTACGAAGGGCATTTGCCGCTACGCTCCCGGATTGGTAAAGTGCGGGACTATTTTTTCGAAGCGGCGCGGAAACCCGGTTCCAACATTTGTCTATCGCCTTGTTGTCATAGCTTGATTGTTCCTGCCTCATTGTAACTTCTTCGGCAGGAAGATCGGAAATATCTTCCCCAAAACGATAAGGTTCAGCGTATATTTCGATGAAACGACCCTCGGTAAAATTCGAAGCGTCGTTGCTATGTAAGTCGCCTTTTGGTGTTACAACAGGAATGAAGACAGTGGACCGCCTGATCATGGTTAGAAAATTCCTCTCCCAGCTTTATTCAACCAACACAATAATCGGTTTTAGCAACGCGCGCCGCAAACGTGGTGTATCTTCGACTTGTCAAGACCCATCACCGTCCTGATCCAGTGTAATCTCGGCAATGAGCTCACTTTCATCACCGGGATCAGCCAAACCGATGCAACAGTTGGCAAACTGATCGGCCGCGAACCCAAGTGCTTGAATCAAAATTTCAATGCGACCGTTGATCACAGTGACTCTTAGTCGAAATTGACCATTTTCTGATTCTAATACGCTTTCTGGATGCGGTAACGGCATTTCAGTATCATGGCTATTAGCGGCAAGGCGTATAAATTCCGCGACAGGTTTAAATCGTTTGGATGGTTTAGGCTTGAATTGTTTAATTTCTGCCGTAGGGCGAGTATTAGTTCTCGTGCGGCGAATCAGGTCCCCCAGGGTTTCATCTTTTTGTTGAACTGGAAGTTGTGTACGGAGCTGATCGACCAATTCTGATGAAATCGTCGGCTTTAACTTTTTCGATTCTAAACGTTGACGCGCAAGTTGCCAAAGAGCAGCTTGTTCTTCACTTGTTAGTTTCTTATCTGGCATCGTTATTCCTCCTCAGTAACTATTTGTAAAGCGTCGCTCTCTGACAAACGAATACCTTGATCGATAACTTTATTGGCCTGTTCGATCAGTTGATCGGCCAACTCTTCAGTGCTCAAATGTTTATAACGAGGGTCAGCATTAATTAAATTCATAAATTGCTGATTTTTCAACAAGGGTTGATCAATCGATGCACCGTCTAATGGGCAATTCATTGCAATCGCTTGTTGGAAAAACATAATGGTTATGTCATCAAATAACTCTGGTCTGGAGTCGATCAGATATTGAACCCAATCAAAATCATCACCTAACTTGGCAAATATCGATTGAACCATCTCCTCCTCAAAATCTGAGCCTGGTATCGCCTCATACAATTGTAGATCTTCTTCTGAATTGTTCGGATTGGATTGATCAAGAGATAATACCGAATATTTAAGCATTGCCTGACCGTACTCGGTTTGGGCATATTCGTTGAAATTTAAGCAGCCAGCTATTTTTTTACGCTGTTCAGCACTTATTTTTGCATTGAAAGCCTTACGAAATGCAGAAATTACGGTGCTAGCTTGTCCTGTTTTAAGATATTCATCCGAGTCAGTGCGAAGTCGTTTCAAATCACGAAGTACTGCAATGGAAGGTTCTGTCCTTTCCAACCATATTTGTGGAGATAGGCCTGCAGAGCGTAATAGTTTGTAACGTTCGTTCAAAGAATCCAGTACTCGGGTTAAAGATTTCTGGAGTAAGGAATCTTGAAAAAAGTCCGAATTGAGGACAAGTGGAAGTGCATTGAATACATCGAATAAGGAAAATTCTTCTGGTAATTCAGTCTTGCAATCGCCAACCTCAAGCCAGAGAGGTCCATATTGCTCACGGCGGCGATGAGAAATATCGCCAAAACTTGGGCCTAGACTAGATCTGTAATCAGCAAGTTTTCGAGCACATTCACTAAAATCAACTACCACGCTTATAAAACGTGGTTTGAATTCGACCTAAAAGGCCGTCCTCAGCAAAACCCCAAGGGCCTTGCTGAAGTAAGCCTAAGCTGTTCCCACTATTTTAGTGTTTATTTATCGTCCTGGTATTTAACATACTTTCTGATCATTTCTGCATCCATACCTACGGTATCAACGCAATAACCTGCTGCCCAAAAATGGTTGCCCCAATATCTTTTTGTTCGCAAATTTGGAAATTTCTGGAACGCTTGAATGGCTGTTTTTCCCTCTATTTTTCCCACCAAAACTGAAATTGAAACTTTTGGTGGAACCTTAACCCATCTTCGTGACTTTGACATCGCTAAGTTATTGATATTTTGTTTTCATCGAATGATTCCATGAAAAAAAACCTTACCTTTCAACGGTGTTTTTTTCAGATCCGCTCGGTAGTGCCATTTTCGTCTTTTTGACCCTTGATTTTCCCCGGTTTTTCATTAATGCTAGGGACATGTATATTCGAAAAACCAAAACGAAATCCCTGGATAATGGCGGGGCCTACTTCACCTATCGGATCGTTGAATCCGTTCGCGTGGGAAGGAAAGTAAAGCAACGCACCTTACTGAATCTAGGCAAAGACTTCGCCATTGATCCAGAGCACTGGCCCTTGCTGACAGCCAGGATTGAACAATTGTTACAAGGCTGTGAGCCTCATCAGCAAGAATTGTTTCATGTAGCCGATGAGTTAACGCAATGCCTGGAAGCCTCAGCCCAGCGTTACAGTGCGCTTATCATCGCTAAGCTGGCCCAACCGGTGGATGCTGCCAGTCCAGAACCTGATTATCACACGGTTGATATCAATCATGTCGAAACCCTTCAAGCCCGCAGTATCGGTGTTGAAACGCTGGCGTGGCATGCGGTTATGCAACTACAACTGGATCAGAAGCTCACCGCACTGGGTTTTAATAAAGTCGAACTCGCTGCGGCCATCGGTAACATTATCGGCCGTGTGGTTTCACCGGGCAGTGAATTGCACACCCATGATTGGCTACAATCACGCTCAGCGTTGGGAGAACTGCTTGACCATGACTATGGCCATACCAGCCTGACACGGCTTTATACGATCAGCGATAAATTGCTCAAACACCAGACGGCACTGGAAACGTTTCTGTCCGAGCAAGAGCAAACCTTATTCGAATTGAACCGTAGTATTGTGCTATACGATTTGACCAATACCTATTTTGAAGGGCAGTGTCACCAAAACCCCAAAGCCCAGTTCGGTCGTTCCAAAGAAAAACGCAGTGATTGTCCCTTGGTGACGCTGGGACTGGTGTTGGATGGTGAGGGATTTCCTCTGAGCAGTCAGGTTTTCCCGGGTAATGCCAGTGAGCCGGGCACCTTGGAGTTAATGCTGGATGAACTACAAAAAATACAGCCATTACCGCAGGTCACAAAACCTGTGATCATCATGGATGCCGGTATTGCCAGTGCCGACAACATCGCCTGGTTAATCGAGCAGGGCTATCATTATCTGGTGGTCAGTCGAGAGCGATCCGTGATCAATCCCACCGATCAGGACGATGCTGTGATGGTGAGAGAAACCGAACACAGTCAGGTGTGTGTTTATCGCGAAACAGATCAAGACACCCACGAAACCCGGCTCTATTGTCACTCCGAACAAAAACAAAAAAAAGAGCAGGCTATCCGAAACCGCTTCCATGTTCGCATGGAAGAAGCACTCAACAAGCTTGATGCGGGCTTAAACAAAAAAGGGACGATCAAAAAATACAGCAAAATACTGGAACGGATCGGTCGACTGCGCGAAAAAAACCGGCGGGTTTCGCAAGACTACCGCATTGACGTCATAACCGATGACGAGAAAAAAAACGCCATCCGGCTTGAATGGCAACGTGAACCTCAAAGTAAACAGAACGATCAACACTGTGGTGTCTATTGCCTCAGAACCAATATCCCCGACTGGTCTGAAGAACAACTGTGGACGACCTACATCATGCTGACCGAGATCGAAGCCACCTTTCGAAGCTTGAAAACTGAACTGGGCTTGCGCCCGGTTTACCACCAAAAAGAAGACCGTGTCACCGGCCACTTGTTCATTACTTTGCTGGCTTATCATCTGGTGCATACGCTGCGCTATCAACTGAAGCAACAGGGCATTCATTTAAGCTGGGACAGTATTCGTAACATCATGTCGACACAGCAACGTATCACCATGACCTTACCAACGGATGATCATAAAATGATTCACCTGCGGACAACAACGAAGGCGGAGCTACGTCAGAAACAAATTTATGAAGCTTTGAATATTAAACCCGACCTCATTGGTCAATGTAAAACAATTATCGATAAAAAAAATCTGTAGTGCCAACTGAAACAGATTGAAAATTTTAACTTATTGAAATAACAGGATATTGTAAATATAAGTCACGAAGATGGGTTAACTAGTAAATGGACATGATCTGGCTGAACATTTAATTCAACTACTTCACTCTCTGATCTCTCGGTATGTGCATAAATGCTTTGGTATACAAATTTTCCGATATCCCCTTTTAAAATTCGATACCGATATTTTGGTACAAAAACTATGTGATACTGGCAAAACCATATCACATGTGATAATTTTTGAAATCTGCTCATTCGTTTTCTCCTGATTGAATTGCGGGAACAACTCAACTAGGAGATACACCTGGGTAGATCTTTACGCAAAGCTTTTTTTACCCCCGCTCATAGGGCGCGGTTATCTAAGTCGTAATATAGTCGGTCTTCATTTGTGGCTTGGTAATCGCGATGTCGAATAGCCTGAGCGGATTTCCAGTCGGGATGGCGGGAACTGTGAATAGCAAAACGGGTAAACAATAGATGCAAATTGGTCGGTTTTTCTTTCAAGTTTTGAGCAAGCGTTAAACGTCGTTCCAACACGCTGGATAGGTAGGTGATCGCTTCATCATGAATACGTATGGTTTGCGCAGGACTTATCTTGGTTGCAGGTAGATCAAAGGAATACCAAATCAAATCCTTTGGGGTGCTGAAGTCTCGAAACAGCAGGTGTTTGACGTAAGAACTTCGGTACGATTTGCGTTGAGATTGGTTTGTTGATCCAGAATCAATTTCAACGGTTTTTTCCAATACGTCACTCAGGGTCATGAGAATTTGCAGCTTGAGATGTTCAGGATCGAATGAATCTGCAATCAATGACTCGCGTAAAATCAGCAATAAATCCCAGGTAAACCTGTCAATAATGGTTCTGAGTTTAAAGCCCCGGGGAAAAATTTCCATAGTCGAAAATCCGGTTCGGTTTAACGAAAGAGAGACATCTTTTATACAATAACTTGTTTTTATCAAGCATGCTGATCAAACAAAAAACTCTAGAATTTAAATCATATGAGGAATTTAAAATACTCTCAAAGAATGGGATGTTCTTTTATGGTCAAGACATAAAAAATCGGCTGTTTCAATTCTAGAAACAGCCGATTAAAGAAGTGAACTAAGGAGTGACAATATTAACGATCACGACCATAATTTCATCACCTTGCTGGAAACGATATTCAACTGTACCTTGATTGGTGACAGTAATAGTTGGCTCAAAGCTTTCGATACCTTCTGCAAGCGGCTCATTGTTAACTACGAATGTTGGTTCGAGTTTAAATGGCTGTCTCTGATAACTTCCGTCAAAAGTACCATCTGAATTGAATTCAGTTTTTTCAACGCCATCAAATTCTAGCGCTTTTGCAATAAACTCTGAAGGTTCAGGAACGGTGGGATGCATCACCTGAGCGGTACCATCTTCATAGACGATGATGGCCGGTTGATTGCCAGCAGGATCATCAGGAAAATGAATGCCAGGTTGTAAGCCGTCTGGCGCAGGAATAATCTGAGGATCAAAAATACCTACATCACAACGCGCTGGTTGTCCATTCTGCTCAGGAATATTTAAGGTTACGTCTCCATCTTTCCCAAGCTCTACTTCCCCTTCATTACCAGGAATAAGATCTCTAAGTACCTCCAAATCTTTGGGTGCTGGCAGTATTGGAATTCTTAACCCTTCTGGCGTGGTTAAGATAAACATACCATTGTCATCTTGGGTCAGTCCTGGTTGAGTGCCAGCCGGTGCTTGTTCAAAATCAGAACTGTTTGGAATAAACGAAAAATCTACGCCTTCAAACCTTTCGCTACCTTCAACCTGCATGATACCTTGATCATCTTGCTTGATGTCGAATTGAGGAAAGTTAGCGGCTTCTAAGGCTTCATTTAACCCTGCAATGATCGGTTTACCTTGACCACCTAACCCTATTCCTTTACCCAAATTGGGCAGATCATCCGGTAGTTGGACATTAGATGGTAGTCCAGGATCTCGACCAAAAGGCGGTAAGACAAATCCGTCTCCTGGTGGTAATAAAACATCTCCATCGTCTTCAATGATCCAGTCAGAGGGTAATAGATCACGTAAATCTTCAGGTGAAATAGCATCTGGATTAGCGTTGGCTATTAGTTTATGTAAATCTCTGGGATCAGTATTTTGAAATTCCCCTGGGTTAAATTGTTGCAAATGCTCTGGTGTGAATTCGTTAAAAACGGCAGAATTAAATCCACCAATATTATTGGGATCAAAATCAGCGAAAACCTCGGGCGGTAGTTGTCCGAATTGTTCATCACTTAAACCGTCTAAGGCGTCTCTTTCCAGCTTGGCGAATTGATCTGTATTAAATCCAGCAAAGGCATCTGGTGGTAAATGTTGCAAATCTTCAGGTTCAAAAGCTTCAAAAGCATCTGGGTCGATACCATTGATATCATTTGGACCGAAAGATTGGAATTCATTAGGATCCAAGTTGAAATCTTCAAAATCTTTTGGTGGAGGACCGTTGGGAGGTGGAGGAGGTGGTTCTTCTTCGCCTAAGGGTGGTGCATAATTATCACCCGCTGCTGGCGGTGGCACATAGTTATCGTCAATGGGCGGCTGGTTTTTTTCAGGTGGAGTAGGTTCTGACTCCTGTGGTTGACGTTCTGGATAAACTTCTTCTGCATAAACGGGGGTAAAACTGCCAGCCAGGATAAGTGATATGGCTAAGGATAACGTAGTTTTTTTCATTTAGTCTCCATTTGTCTCCATGGTTTACAATTCTTCAGAATGAATATTGCTAATACATTTTCATCACTGATTAGTTGTTATGGCTGATTAATAAAATCAGCAAAAATAAACGCTGTTGATGAGAAATTCCTTGTGAATAGATATGCAACGCTATTTAGAAGTTTAGTAAAAATTTTCGATTCTAAAAGGTTCATTTATCGATGCTAATATTGACTTTATTGAGAGGCCTTCTTTTAAGTTATAGGTAGTTTCGAGATGATCTTGTCTGATTAAATGATGCTGGAATTACGAGAACAGTTGCGGTAGAGTTGAGCGGCTTACACGAATAGATACGCTTGGTTGACCTAAAGATAAGTAAAGAGAGGATTTGAATTGCTGATAAGAATGCTTGCAAGCTAATAATGATTTTTTTTCGCTGAGTAGTTACAAAATATATCGCTTTATCCAAGCAAGGGGAATCAGATGAACGATCAAAAAAGATTGAAATGGGGGATTGTAGGCGCCGCACGTGTCAACGAACGTTTGTTGCCTGCCATTGTGGGCGCCCCCAATAGCCAGCTTATTGCCATCGCTAGCCGTCGCGCGGGCGCTGCAGCTGAGACAGTTAAAAAGTATGCGCCGGATCAGCAGCAGGTCAAAACTTATGATGATCTTAATGAACTGCTCTCTAACAGTGACGTTGAAGCTATTTATTTGCCTTTAGCGAACCATGAACACGCTGAATGGGCTTTACGTGCAGTTGAGGCGGGTAAACATGTGTTATGTGAAAAGCCTATGGCCTTACAAGTAACTGATATTGAAGCTATTGAAGCTGCAGCCCTAAAACATCAAGTGAAAGTGATGGAAGGGTTTATGTATCGTTTTCACCCGCAGCACGCAAGAGTAATGGAACTCATACAATCAGGGATTATCGGTGAAATCCGTTCGGTTCGATCAAGTTTTTCCTTTATGATGCGACCGGCAAGGATGTATCGCTTGCAAGAACCCGTAGAGCAGGGTGGGGGTGCAATGTGGGATATTGGTTGTTACGCCATTCATGCCGCTCGAATGTTTTTCGATCAAGCGCCGGTAGCTGTGACAGCACTGGCTAAACATGTTGATAGTGGGGCGGACATTATGAGCAGCGGTATTCTGGATTTTGGTGATGGTAAATATGCACATTTCGATTTTAGTTTTGAACGTGGCAGACGCTGCGAGTACGAAGTTATAGGCACCAAAGGTGGATTGAAATGCCATGTGGTATGGCAATTACCTAACGATTCGCCTGTTCTTTCATGGTGGACAGAAGCTGGGCAACAATGCGAAGAAAGACTTTCTCCTGCCAATCATTTTGAACTCGAGATTGAGCATTTTAGCGATTGTGTCTTGAATGATATACCACCCAGGCTGAGTTTTGATGATGCCAAAGTTAATTGTAAGACTATCCAGGCTGCTATCGAATCTGCAGCTCAAAGAAAAGTGGTTAAAGTAACTAAATAATAAGCAAATTGTATTAAAAAGTCTTGCCGAACAGCTTCAACTAGGTGTAATGTTGAGAAGTCTCTTTTAAAGAGTTGTTCAAGTTATACTCCGCGCATCTGTGGCCGCGTGAAGTATATACATAGGTTTGAGTCAATATGACTGACATAAATACTAATAACTGAGCTGATAAAATATAAAGTAAGAAAGGAATGAGGTGCACATTTATTATTGGAGTGAGTGCTAACGATGTGCAGCCTAATTATCTTTTTTCAAAATTGATGAGGAGGTAGAAATGGTTAATTCAACACTAGCGTATACTACTTTTGGTTTGGGCTTGCTGATTGCTTTAATTGCAGCAATCTTGGTCATGCGACATAAAACGTTGCCACCAAATGCCCAGTTAAATGATTTTCAAATAAAAGAATCCAACTATATCGGTCGCACATTATTTGGGTTGGTGGTCTTTCTTGGATTCGCAGCTTGGGCGGTTATCCTTTTTACCAAAGGTTCTCAGTTGATGCCTGAAAAGACTTTAGGCTGGGCTATATTTAGTAGCTTGTGTGCTTTGATTGGAATCTTTTTAACGTCTTACTTTTGGAAACAAAAGAAGCAAGGCAGGCATGCGGTCATTCAGAAGTCGACATCCACATATACCGACACGGCCTATCTAGGCGATGCGGGTGAGGGTGCAGCGGCAACATTGCAAGACAATTCAAATCTGTCTCAACCGGCTAGTGAAGATACCAGCGTTAGTACAACAGTAGCTGCATCAACAGCGGCGGCTGCTGGGCTGGCGGTATCAGCATCAGACGGACAAGTTGACGCACATGATACTACGCCCTATCAAAAAGATGCTGCTTTGGGTACAGCGGCAACCTTGAAAAACAATTCAAATCTGGCTCAGCCGGCTGCTAGTAACAGTACCAGTATTAACTCGACAGCTGCTGCATCAACTGCTACTGCGGCTGTTGGGCTGGCAGCATCGTCATCAGGTGCACAAACTGATCAAGGTCAACAACAATCAGGAACTGCAACAAGAATTCCAAAACAAGCTGGTATGGCTGCGGCAGAGCACTGCCAGGTACCAGAAGATTCAGTTCTGAGAAGGCATTACTTGACCAAATTACGTTACGACGTAGAAGCTTCATTGCCGCCTCGTCCGACCGATTCTGTTTTGAAGCGACACTACGAAACGTTGATTAATGCCGAAATGGAAGAAAGGATGTCTCCTTGATCCAAAGATATCTTTCTTGTGTGATTAATGGGTTGAATAGATAGCGCTATTCATTTTGATTTTTGTATCAGTTTAAGCTGGAATGTTTTCGAGCATTTGATTGCATCATTTAAGCCTGTAGGCTGTGCTTTTACGAAATGAAGATGAATGGCGCTGGACTTAAGTTGATCCAAACGATGAGTTTTACACCTAAGAACCTAGATTGAAAATAGAGTAAGTACAGATAGTTTCTAAATACTGGCTGCTAAATTTCTATCTGTTTTCCCGATGGCGAGGGCTGTTTAGGTTGAGCTTGCTTTTCTTCAAGATTTTTTTCTAATCGATCTAGTTCTTTTTTTAGGTTAGGTATTAAGTCTTTTTCCATCGATTTTTCAAACTCTTTCCCAGCTTTTCCTAATGCTTTTCCAAAGTTATTTAGTTCTTGTTCCAATTCTTTAAATTCTTTAGATTCAGGAAGCTTGTCGAGCCTATTACCAAAGGTTTCAAGCTCATCGGCCAATCCTCTGATACCTTGGTTTAATGCTCTATCCAATGATTTAAAGAAAATCTCAGTTTCACTAACATTATTCATACCTAGCATTACACTATTTTCCTCAATAGGTGCGCCATCATCGGTCGTTGTTTCAACTTCTATCGCCTTTTTGCCAGATTGCAACGGGTCATCAGTGATAAAAAATTCTGAATCGTTATTGATATGTTTGTGATTCGGAGATTTGATAGAGACAGCTACCAAATACTGACTTTCTTTCCCTACTTCAATTCCGACAACTTTCCCTATGACTTGATTTTTATGAATTATCGATGATTCGGGGGTTAGTCCTTCTAACTTCGTATAACTAATTTTGAAATTCAGACCTTTCGGACCACAACCAACCAGACTTATAAAAATAATTAAAGCAAGTAATTTTTTCATGAAAACGAATTATTAGTAAAACCAAACCGGAAAATTAGCATAACATGAGGAATAAGTTAGTTATAGGCCGTTTTTTGAAATGAGTTAATAACCATAACCCAGCGTATCAATTTTTTTTAATACATCATCTCTAAAAAAAAGCTCTACCATTAATCTGCGAGAACCGAAATTATAGATCCAGGTTTCGATTTGAATTGGAGTGGTTTGAACTAATGAATACTGTCCATAGACCCAAGTTTCATGCTCTGTTTTGCTTTGAACTGTGTCAGGTTCCCCACAAAAAGCGATGACATCGATTTTTTTATCCCCAGTTGTTATTGCCCGCTTGCCACATCGCAGAGCTTGAGCGGCATGGCTAGACATTACCCAAATGATCAATATCTTGATAATTATATGGTGCATTTTTTAAGTAAAAATTTTTGCGAATGAGTATTAGATGGTGCTCACGAACATAAGTTTCTATAAAACAGATAAATGGCGATACCAGGTTTTAGTCGAGATTATGAAATTCGGTTTGTCTTAATGCTTCATAACAAATAATGGCAACGGTATTACTCAGGTTTAAGCTTCTGCTACTGGGCGCCATAGGGATTCTCACTGTTGCAAAAACATCTGGAGATTGCAAAATATTATCTGGTAATCCTCTCGTTTCAGGGCCAAAAAGAAAGGTGTCATCAAATTGGTAATGTTGCAAATGATAATGGTTATCACCTTTGGTGGAAATAGCAAATAATCTTTTCGGTCTGGTTGTCGATTGGTATGCTGCAAAGTTCTTATGACATTTAACTTCAGTAAGTTCTCTGTAGTCAAGTCCTGCGCGACGTAACTTTTTTTCTTCTAAATCAAAACCCAAGGGCTCGATTAAATGCAATTTACAGCCGGAATTGGCACATAAACGAATAATATTTCCCGAGTTTGGAGCTATTTCGGGTTCATACAGAACGATGTTAAACAACGTATTGAATTTTCTATATTTAGTTAGCTTTACGAATTCATGCCTAGTTTCATATCATTAGAGTATATGAAAGTGATAGTATTCAGCAAGGGCTGTAAGAAATAATTTCATCAAATTGACGAAGGCGCTAGTATCATTAAAGTCAATTGTGATCGCTTTAAAAAGCAACACCTTTTATTAGGTAAGCACCTAAACGGATCGTTGAAAATAGTTTTAAATTATTCATTTATATTCAGTTGTGCAACCCACGACTTTTGACTTTTGCTTTAATAAATCAGTGTTTACGGATTGTCCCTGTTCATCCATAATTTGCTCTAACACTTTCCCGGTTTCAGGGTCTTTAGCCGTTACTTTAACCATACCTTCCAAATCATAAGCCAAGGTAATTTCTATAGGGTAATTTTTGCGCGGTGCATCAATTCCAAAAATGAAATAGCCTAAACTTTTTTCTTGTTGACCTTCGGTCTTTTGCTGAATCACCTCAATTACCATACGAGGCTGATCTTCACGCGTGGTATAAAACGTAGTACTTTCAGCTGCAGGTACCGGCATATTCTTTTTTACTAACACTTGTACCATCGGTTCAGCCGTTTCAGGATTACGCGCCCGAACGCCCAAATCATAAGCACTGATGCACTGTAGCGTTTTTGCCGAAGCAGTATTACGCTGGTCAGCAATTAATGCAGCACCATAAGCAACTGCCTGATGAGGTTGTTTACATACAATATTCTCCCGAGGCTTGCCACTGGCCATAATCAATTCATCAATGCCTTTCCCACCTATTTTATTGGAACCATCAGTTGCTAATACATACAAACCTTCTGCTGAAAACTGCAAGACTGTCGCATCAAATGTACCGCCATCAAGATCATACACAAACAGAGTTCGCTCACCGCCTTTGTCAGCAAAGCCGTACTAAACAACCACCAGCTTTAGCTGGTGGTTGTTTAGTTCTTTTTTAACATTACCAAACAATCATGAGATAAAACTAAACAAGGGATGTGTCAAAATATCCCTTGTTTATTATTTACTGATTATGGGGTATAACCAAGCTCTGAAATAAATTTATTGATTGTATCTGTAGATGTCTTTTTAGTTGTGGTTTCATTACTATCCATCATTCCAACATACGATCGAGCTGTGAACAATTTGCTCATTGCCTCTTCTTTCTTTCCATCCCATAGATCATTCGCTACATTTATCAGTTCATCTGACAATAGTTTATGAGCCCAAGGATTTTGTTCAAATTTTGACCAATAATGATCTCCTGCTAACTCTTGAAAGGTATTGACCCTCGAAGCCATGTCATCTAAATCTAATGAACCAGAACTATTAGAACCGCCTGAAATACTATCGCTAAGAGCTACTGGGTTTCGCATCCATTTAACAACGTCATTATAAGGCACAATATATACTTCGGGTTGGTCTAACGCATATTCAATAAATTTCTTTATAACTCTAATCCTTGCCTCATGATTGATAGACATAGGTTCACGATAATCGCTGGAATAAAAAGCTGAATGAGCACCAAATAGGAATGGAGACCGATTACCTTCTAATCGTAAATCCAAGGTGTTTTTTAAAGTTTCCAGAGATTCTTCCTCATTAAGTTTATGAGGCTGTTCGGTACTCCACATATTATAATCTAAGCCAGTAACCTGTTGACCATTCGGGCGAACAACAGGCATTACTCCTAGCTCCCAAAGACCTGGATGTGCCCAGAGATCTGTGCCAGGTGTTCCGTGATCTAAAGTATACGGCCATGGGAAATCTCTGCCGTCAGCAGATGTGCCTTCTATGCTTGTGTCATATACATAACCCCTATCATTTAATACAGTAAACAAATGGTTATTAATTTCTAATCGAGGCGCTCTAAAACCAATGATTTCTGGGTTAGGATTAGTATTACCAATTTCGCTGACTACTTCATTGATTATGTCTTCTAGTAAAGCATTATGTGCATTACCAACTTCACTATCCCATTCAGACCATGTTAAATCACCTCCATTTATATCTCCATTATGTGTCACTGTATGATTGCCAATCTCGTGCCCTTCTTTATAGGCTTGTTTCCAACTAGTTTTAACATCTGCTAGATACTTAGTTGTATTAAAAAATGTCACCCTAGCAGGAGAACCATCTGGGTTTTTCTTGTTTCTTAATAATTCTAGGATCGAGTTCATGCCATCATTTGAACTATTATCATCAAAACCGATGCTAACAAACATAGGCACTTTATTTGCGGCTAATCCTGATGGCGGAGATGTTGAGTATTGCTGATAATCTGCCAGTGTTGGCATTGAGATTAATAAACATAAAATTGCTGGAATGCAGTTAAATATTTTTATATTTTTCATTTTGAAATTATTTCTTATTTCTTATGGATAGGGACCGGAATTCTAACGCACTTTCCTTTCTTATTGGAAGGATTTCATAAATAAATAGGGTCAGAAATAAATAGGGTCAGAGTAATATTAATAGAGCTATACTATTACCTATCTGAGAAGAGTGCATCATTAAAAGGTGATTTCAAGTCAACCTCTGTTATACTCTTCTCTTTGAGTGCGTACTTATCCTTTTTAATCAAAGGTTTATTTTGTTTTTTTAAATCCCGAAACTTTAGTTAAGAGGAACTAAAATGAAAAAAATAATAGCTCTACTTACAATCCTGTTCTTTGCGTCAATTGCAATAGCAGAGAATGAGGCTATTTATGATATAGAAACTGGTTTAGTTGAAATCCCTCTGCTTTCCATTAAAGGGCAAGAAGAAACGATTTCTGCCACATTGCAACAACAAGACAAGGAGGGGTTGATTTTTTCAGTTGTTGATTCAATATCCAGTCCAATAGTTGATTCTTCGATAAATGAAGTGATTTATGACCCAGAAACAGGTGTTGTTACTATTCCAACACTGTTTGTTTTGGAAAAGGGAGGTGCAGTAAGCAAAAGCTATTCTGTTGAGCTACAAGAAACTGAAGAATTAATCTTTGAAGTGACTCAGATGAAAAATATTTCTGCTGAACAAGGAAGTGAATTAGCCTCAAAAAAGAAACAAAGATCCACTGCTATGCGCTGGTGTACCGGTAAGCCTGATCAATATCTTCTTTCAGCAAAACATAATTTTGAATCTAAGTGTCAGGCTGAGTATAACGATCAATTAGGACATGCTTGTGAATATAAGCCAGATGGTTACCACTGTCATGGCATGGTTTCCATTCGTTCTATTACTCGTCCGGATGCTCCTCAGATTACTCGTGCTTTTTGGGTTGATAATCACATACGCATTACAGGGAATCAATATGATAGAAGCAATGTAACTGGTTTTAACATATATCTCAATGGAAGGTATTTTAGACATGATATAGGATTCATTGCTCCTCCTGCACACCTATTGTTTTTTATCAGGAGAAAAGATATTCCATCTGGATTACTACGACCAGGTATAAACCTATTCAATCTTACTGCAGTCAGAACTGTTAATGGAGTAAAGTACTACAGTGAAAAATCAAAAAATATATACTTAGTCGGCCCTTAAAAAGTCTTTATCCTATTGGAATGCAGTAATATTTTTCATATTTCGAGTGATCCCATCGGCCAGAAATGTTAAAATAACAGTCAATTTCTGGTCGAATGGACGAACATAATGCTGCTTTCCTCCAACCCGGGTCATCAGACTAATTTGTTTGGAACGGATCTGTTACAACAATTAGATCCCCGGGATCCCCTCTTGCAATTGGCTCAAGCCATACCGGAATAATTAGGGTCAGAGTAATATTAATAGAGCTATACTATTAATTATCTGAGAAGAGTGCATCATTAATAAAATGGCAAGATTAGCCCGAGTTAGTCCCATTGGGATACCACAGCATATTGTTCAACGAGGTAATAATCGCCAAGTTTGTTTTGGAAGTGAAGAAGATATGAAAGCCTATTTAAACGGGCTGAAAGCGTTTTCGAAAAAATATTTTGTTGATGTCCACGCCTGGGTATTAATGACGAATCATGTGCATTTATTATGTACCCCTCTTGAAGAGGGGCGATTAGCCAAATGATGCAGTCTATTGGACGAATGTATGTCCGATACTATAACTATACTTATCAGCGTAGTGGAACGCTTTGGGAAGGTCGGTTTAAATCCAGTTTGATACAGAGTGAACAATATCTGCTTGAACTATATCGTTATATCGACTTAAATCCTGTCAGGGCGGATATGGTAGCGGAACCCAGTGAATATAGTTGGTCTAGCTATGCTTGTAACGCGCTTGGTATTGAAACAGATATACAAACTCCCCATGCAAACTATCTTGCTTTGGGACTTTCAAAAAAGGAAAGGCTGGAGAATTATCGGGAATTGTTCAAGACCCACATCGATACTGAGTTGTTGAAGGAAATTAGAGAAAGCGTCAATAAAGATCTTGCTTTAGGAAATGAAAGATTTACAACAGAGATAGAAGCCTTAACAGGCAGACGCATTACACCTAGAAAGGCTGGGTGACCGAAAAAGGATATCGATAGGGGGAAGTAATGTTACTTTGACCGGGATTATTCGACCCCGATTATTCGTATCGATTGAGATTGTTTGGTCATGAATAAAAAGGCAAGTAATGTTGGTAACTTTATTTCGTCAAACCACCTTAATATTGGACAAGGCTGTTATTTGACAGGCAACTTCTGCTTTGTTACCGTACCGCAACATTAAGATACTTTACCTAAACCTTCGATTGCTCTGTGTAATCACCTCTAAATTGGAAACAAAAGCATGACCTCCATACCAACCTATACGAGAGTTATTACACTCGTATTCTTATCCGTTCTAGCATCGCAGTCGTTTGCTTTGGATCCCTTCAGTTGGGATGATAACAACAGGTTCTTCCAAGACAACGAATACCGCAGCTCTGCTTGGAAGGAAGATTTTGGAGTTGAAGGAAGGCACTTCAGAGAGTGGGGCGAGAAAGCTAACGAACCTTGGCTCGTTGATTGGTTGTATCTGGAGCTGGATCAGACAACGGGTGGTTGGGACACAACCATCGCAAGAAATAGTCCCGTAGGGAAAAAAGTTGACCAAACCAGTACCTATCGGGTGGTGGGATACGAATATGATTTTACAGAGTTGAGAACACCGAGTTCTGGAGCTTGGTGGTCTGGGGCAAAAGTAGTCTTTTTCAAGGAGGATCAATGGGAGGATGGAGACAACCTAGTTGGAAGTTACGAGTGCTACGTTGTCGAGAATTCTAACCTAAGTGCAAAACAACTTAAGGAGCGTTTTGGGCTAAAGTATAAAGGCAAGCATACGATTTGGGGACGTACCTATAAACAGTACACAGCAACAATCAATGGGATCAATCAAGTTTGGGCTATTCGATCAAACGTTCCAATCGTGCCTGCCGTATCCCATGGATACAATGGAGATCCACGGCTCTATATTCCTGTAGGCCAAATGAAGAAACATTGGAGAAAGAAGCGGTACGTAAAACACAATTATTACCCCCTTGGCTGGATGGCTTTCATTGAAACTCAAGGAAGAAACTACGGAGCAGACGATGTTGATCGAACAATCGGCGGCTTTTGGAATCTGTGGCTACCGTTCAACGATTGAAATTGTGGCAAAGCGGAAAACTGCAAGTGAGAAATAATTAGGGTCAGAGTAATATTAATAGTGCTATACTATTAATTATCTGAGAAGAGTGCATCATTAATAAAATGGCGAGATTAGTCCGCGTTAGTCCTATTGGGATACCACAGCATATTGTTCAACGAGGCAATAATGGCCAAGTTTGTTTTGGAAGTGAAGAGGATATGAAAGCCTATTTAAACTGGCTTAAGGCGTTTTCGAAAAAATATTTTGTTGATGTCCACGCCTGGGTATTAATGACGAATCATGTGCATTTATTATGTACCCCTCATGAAAAGGGAGCGATTAGCCAAATGATGCAGTCTATTGGACGAATGTATGTCCGATACTATAACTACACTTATCGGCGTAGTGGAACGCTTTGGGAAGGTCGGTTTAAATCCAGTTTGATACAGAGCGAGCAATATCTGCTTGAACTTTACCGTTATATCGAATTAAATCCTGTCAGGGCGGATATGGTAGCGGAGCCCAGTAAATATAGTTGGTCTAGCTATGCTTGTAACGCACTTGGAATTGAAACAGATTTACAAACTCCCCATGCAAACTATCTTGCTTTGGGACTTTCAAAAAAGGAAAGGCTGGAGAATTATCGGGAATTGTTCAAGACCCACATCGATACTGAGTTGTTGAAGGAAATTAGAGAAAGCGTCAATAAAGGTCTTGCTTTAGGGAATGAACGATTTACAACAGAGATAGAAGCCTTAACAGGCAGACGCATTACACCTAGAAAGGCTGGGCGACCGAAAAAGGATATCGATAGGGGAAAGTAATGTTACTCTGACCCCGATTAATCGTTCAATAATTCTTACTAACAACAGGAGTTTTCAATGAGAAGATTTACCACACAACGCAGAATAAATAAGCTGATTTTATTTTTTGCTCTTTTAGTAGCCAATACCCTTATCCAAGCAGAAAACAGATCGCCTATAACTCGCGGATACCCGGATTCTGATACATTCTGGGGTCAATCAGCCGATGGAACAACCTCTATTCCCGTGTGCTGGATAAACCCTGGTGATGTTCCAGCCGAGCGGTTGGAGTGGGTAGAAGAGGCACTTGAAGCAACGTGGGAGAAAGAATCTTTAGTCAAATTCACACAATGGATTACTTGCCCACATCCTCATTCAGATTTTGCAGGTGTTCGAATCAGAATTGAGGATGCCCGTTCTCAAACAATAGGTTTGGGTACGGAGATTATGAAGGGTGATAGAGAAATGACGCTTAATCTACTAGCTATTGAACATAAATCAATCTGTTCTGCCGATTTTACTCTTAAAGAATGTGCAAAAATGGTGGCTATTCATGAATTTGGACACGTTTTAGGTTTTGCCCATGAGCAAAATCGTCCAGAAAATATTCCTACTGACCTGAATTGTAAAAAAGGAGACGGCTCAGAAGGAAATGTTACTGTTGGTCCTTGGGATCTTTCTTCAATTATGAATTATTGTAATACAGATTCTTTCAATCACGGAAATTTAAGTCCTATAGACAAATATATGGTAAAAGCGGCTTATGGTAATGTGCCAATTTACTATCCTTCAAGCCAACTGGCTTGCTTTCCTGTCGTAGCCTATGCAGGAAAAAACTATTCTGCTTGTTTAAAACAAGCAGGGGGTAAATGGCAGGTTGTAAAAAATGTTGAAACAAGCAAAAACAGTATAGACCCCGCATTGTTAGAGGATGGAAAACTTTCAATTCCCTTCGTATTCAACTTTGACAATGAGAAAGTCCCAAATTTTTATAAAGACCTGATCTTTCAGCAGGATGCAGAAGGTTTATTTACTCTGACATCACCTGCAACACCGTTGTAAGTTTATAAACTCTGCTAATTTACATTGGAGAATTTTGATGAAAAGCCTAACTAAGGTAATACCAATTTTTTTTCTGTGTCATTCCATGTCTCTCTTCGCTGAAAACGAAGTAAGATACGAATCAGAATATGGAAGTGCAACGCTTCCCCATGTTGTTGTTCCAGACTTCATCAAAGGAGAAGCCGGAGCCAAACATTACGCAATTGAATTGACAAAAAAACCGGATGGAGACTTTTTTATCAGTAATTCTAGAGAAACATCTGCTTTAAGCATTGATGATATACATGGACAAGTCACAATCAAATCCGGTTTTTATGGAAAAGTTTCTGTTTCCACGCTGTTAAAAGAAACACTCAATCATCCACGGATATTGGTAACTTGGCCCAAAACTGAAGTGTTGGTCTACGCGTACACTGAACCTGAAACGACTTCATCGACCAACTCATCATCTCTTCCATCATCTGATTCAGTCCCGATAGCAAGTACTTTTTCAGATTATACCGGGTATTATCAAATTGAACTTGAAGCAGGTACATATCTACTCTGTTTCAAACCCTCTGAACAAACCAAAGGACATTGTGATGTATCCTATGTAAATCATATTCTTGGAAATCCTGACGAAGATGTATCACGCGGACCAATACAGGAATGTTATTTTGAAGGAAAATTTGATGAGAATGATGAATCCGGAGAACTTGAAGGTGAACTTGTCTGTGCTATTCCTTGATTCTTTTAAGTCATTGGAGAATTTTGATCAAAAGCCTAACTAGTTCTCATCCATAAACTACAACCCTATGAAAAACATAGAAAAAATCACAAAAACAAGATGAATTCCCCGGCTAATTCTGGTATGCTTATAATCTAAGCAATTGATTCTAAACATAATTAAAAAAAGCCGAGGGAAAAAGATGCGCCAAAAACAACGCCTACAGACAAGTATATTCGATAATTATGTTGAACACGAGATTGGCCAAGAATTAAAAATTATTTCCATGATATTGGATGAACATAGAGAAATACTGGATTGGGTAGAAAAAGACATCTGCACGATCGATTTAAAAGATGAAAGTGGTCGAAAAGGGATGTCAGTTGAATCCATATTACGTTGCGCGATCTTAAAGCAACATCGGCAACTCAGTTATGAAGAATTATCATTTGTTTTGCTGGATTCGGTCTCGTGTCAAACATTTGCCCGGCTGAGCGATGGATTTGTCCCCAAGAAGTCGGCTTTGCAAGGGGCAATCAGCCGGATACTCGACCCGACATGGGAACGTATTAACCTGGCATTGCTCAATGATGCCAATAAAACCGGCATTGAAAAAGGCAGCATGTTGCGCATTGATAGTACCGTCACAGAAACACATATCCACGAACCAACCGACAGTAGCCTGTTATGGGATGCCGTGCGGGTGATGACGAGATTACTCAATCAAGCCAGCGAAATGGGTTTGGAATTTGACTGCCATCACCATTATCGCGCAGCAAAAAAACGTGCGCGTGCAATTATCTATACCCGTGGAAAGGATAAGAAAAAAGCCTTATACAGTGATCTTGTTCACTACACGAAAAAGACACGTCAGTACCTCAACAATGCGCAAATAGCCGGTCATGTAAAACCGCCACCCGGCTGGGAATATTGGCGCCTGGAGGTCAATCATTATCTGCCTTTGATTGATCAGGTCATCAATCAAACGACAAGACGTGTGTTTAATGGAGAGAAAGTCCCCGCATCGGAAAAAGTATTCAGTCTGTTTGAAGCACACAGCGATATTATTGTTAAAGGCAGCCGGGATATACAATATGGACACAAACTGAATTTAAGTACGGGTCGCAGTGGTATGGTACTGGATGTTGTCGTTGAAACGGGTAACCCGGCTGATTCGGAACAGTTCATCCCCATGGTGGATCGTCATATTGACCACTATGGTAAGGCGCCCAGGCAAGTCGCAGCAGACGGGGGGTATGCCAGCAAAGAAAATCTCGACACGGCTAAACAACGAAACATAAAAGATGTTGCTTTCCATAAGAAAAAAGGGTTAGCCATACTTGAGATGACGAAAAGCCCCTGGGTTTACAGAAAGCTCAGAAATTTCAGAGCTGGAATTGAAGCCGGTATCTCTTACTTGAAACGATGCTTTGGCTTGTCTCGCTGTAACTGGAAAGGTCTAGAGCATTTTAAAAACTATGTGTGGTCATCGGTGGTTACACACAATTTAGTGATAATGGCTCGATTACAAGCACCCTAGTTAAAATTAGGGTAACCACAAACAGGCTGATCAAGGGTGTAATAGTTCCTCAGGAAAGATGTGCCTAAAAAATGTAATTTTTACAAAAAGATTGAGGGTTGACCAATATGCAGCAAACCCTACCGTACAAAGCAATTCATTTTTGGCGACTGGTCTGGTGTCATTTTTTTTATAGCAAATAATTCGCTGTTTTTGGACGGAAACTAACTAAGATAATACCAATTTTTTTCTGTGTCATTCCATGTCTCTTTTCGCTGAAAACGAAGTAAGATACGAATCAGAATATGGAAGTGCAACGCTTCCTCATGTTGTTGTTCCAGACTTCATCAAAGGAGAAGCCGGAGCCTAACATTACGAAATTGAATTGACAAAAAAACCGGATGGAGACTTTTTTATTAGTTATTCTAGATTAATATCTGCTTTAAGTCCCGATAGTAGAGATGGACAAGTTACTATCAAATCCGGTTATTTTGGAAAAGTCTCTGTTTCCACCTTGTTAAAAGAAACACCCAATCATCCACGGATGCTGGTAACTTGGCCAAAAACTGAAGTGTTGGTCTACGCGTACACTAAACCTGAAACGACTTCATCGACCGACTCATCAGCTCTTCCATCATCTGATTCAGTCCCGATAGCAAGCACTTTTACAGATCATACCGGGTATTATCAAATTGAACTTGAAGCAGGTACATATCTACTCTGTTTCTAACCCTCTGAACAAACCAAAGGATACTGTGATGCATACGATGTAAAACATATTCCTGGAGAAGATGTATCACGCGGACCGATACAGGAATGTGATTTTGAAGGAAAGTTTGATGAGAATGATGAATCCGGAGAACTTGAAGGTGAACTTGTCTGTGCTATTCCTTGATTCTTTGTAACTATTCAGGTTATTAGGCGAGATTAGTCCGAGTTAGTCCTATTGGGATACCACAGCATATTGTTCAACGAGGCAATAATGGCCAAGTTTGTTTTGGAAGTGAAGAGGATATGAAAGCCTATTTAAACTGGCTGAGAGCGTTTTCGAAAAAATATTTTGTTGATGTCCACGCCTGGGTATTAATGACGAATCATGTGCATTTATTATGTACCCCTCATGAAAAGGGAGCGATTAGCCAAATGATGCAGTCTATTGGACGAATGTATGTCCGATACTATAACGACTGTCTCGCGTCAATTACTTTGTCCGGTTTGGCGACAATTATGATGGCCGGTTGAGTGTTTAAGGTTTTTTATGATTTTTTCTGATGTTTCCTCCTGTAACTGTTGCCGTCGATTTCAAGAATCGTGGCATGATGGATAATGCGGTCAATGGCGGCTACGGTCATTAATGTATCCGGGAATATCTGATCCCAGTGACTGAATGGCTGGTTTGATGTGATGATCAAGCTGCCACTTTCATAACGATGAGCAATAAACTCAAACAGGACCTGGGTTTCTGAATCCGTTTTTTTAACATAACCAATATCATCGATAATGAGTACACGATATTTATCCAGTCGACTCATCACAGCCATTAAATCCAGCTCTTTTTTGGCCTGCTGCAGTAATTGCACCAGTGCGGTGGCAGCCAACCATTTTACCCGGATGCCTTGTTCGATAAGATGAAGCCCCAAAGCAGAAGCAATATGCGATTTACCGACACCGGAAGGGCCAATCAATAAAACATTATCTGCCTGTAGCGCCCACTGGGTATTATCGCGCAGCCCAATCACTTTCTTTTGAATGGTTTCCGGTAATTCATCAAAGCCTAAGGTGGCAAAACTTTTGCCCCGGGGTAATTTGGCTTCTTTGGTCCAGTTGCAAACTCGCGTTTCAAAGCGCCGTGCAATTTCATTTTCACACAGTTTAGACAGGTATTGGCTATAGCCCCATGCCTGTTTTGTGGCCTGTTCCTGATAAGCTTCATAATATTGCCAAAAAGCCAGCAAGCGAAGTTCTTTTAACATCATTGGCAAACCATCACTCACAGCACACCTCCTGTCTCATCCACTGACCGGTCAGTAGTTGATCATAGTCAGCAACCTGGTGTTGGCGTAGCGGTATCGGTGGCGGTGTACTGTGTTGTAAATACCTTGCCTGCAGGGATGTTAAATCGGGCAAGGCACCTTGTTCTGCCTGTCGCATTAGCTCAGTTGCCAGGGCACTTTCGCAATCATAATCATAGGCAAAGCGTAAAACAGCAACCATCCACTTGCATGCTTCTTGCGGTGTAAACTGTTTCTCTGCCTGCTTCCATAAAGCCCGATATTGCGTGTTAGGCAAAATATTATCGCGAAACTGTGAGAAGCGGAAGGCTTGTGGTTTGGCTGCCAGAGAATGAATGATATGCCGGTAATCTATTCGTCGCGCTCGGCCGGTGGGCGTTGTTGGATAAATCCGAGGCAGATTGATCACCCGAGTTTGGCCAACAAAGCAGACCAAATGTAATGGTCTAATAATCTTGGAAGGATTTATAGCTTATAATCCAACCCAAAATTAGGATAAAAAATGACCGAAATAACCACAGTAAAACCTAAAACAACCTTCACCACAGAACAGCGTCTAGACTACGCTAAACTCATGGTAAATGAAGGATATACCAATAAGCAGGTAATGGAAATATCAGGAGCAGGTGACTCTGCTGTGAGGCGATGGAAAAAGCAATATTTAGATGAACTCAAAGGTAATACACCTCAGGATAAGCAAGCGTTAACCCCAGAACAACAGAAAATACAAAGCCTAGAGAAGCAATTATGGCGAGCTAAAAGGGATAATGAAATACTAAAAAAGGCCACAGCCTTCTTTGTTCGAGACAACAACAATCTGAATTGATTGTTGAAATAAAGAAGGCTTCTCCAGGCTATCAAACAACAGAGCTTTGCACACTATTTAATATAGCTCTCAGTACACACTACTATCAGATTAATAATCAAATGAGCGATGAAGAACAAGAAACCATAGAACAAATTAAATTGATAGCCATTGAAACTCAGCATACCTATGGTAAACGAAGGACTCAGGTTGAATTAGCTAACAGAGGGATTGAAATAGGCGTTTATAAAACAGCTTCATTAATGAAAAAATCGAATGTCATTGCCATAAAACCTAAAAAGCGACACAGCTATCCAGCGGGAGAAGTCCACAAGAAAGCGGATCATTTACTTAAACGACAGTTTAATCCCAGTACTGTTCATACGCACTGGGTAGGTGACATTACCTACATTAAAACCTATACAGGCTGGAGCTATTTAGCTTGTATACTTGATCTTGGGTCAAGAGAAATTATGGGCTGGGCATTATCAGAAGAACCCAATGCAGAGCTTGCAAAGTCAGCATTAGAACATGCGATTAATAAACACAAGCCAGATACTCAACAATTAATGTTTCATTCAGACCAAGGGGTTCAATATTCAGCCAATCTATTTGTTGATTATCTTCATGACTTGGATATAACACAAAGTATGAGCCGTCGAGCTAATTGCTGGGATAATGCTGTGATGGAGCGGTTTTTTAGGAATTTAAAAACAGAGAGGCTGAACTATTTGAGTTTTATTAATTACTCCTCTGTAGTCAGTGCTGTGACTAGCTATATTAGTTTCTATAACTATAAAAGGTTACATTCTGCTATTGATTATAAAACCCCTCATCAAAAAACCAAAGAAATGAAAAAAGCGGCTTAAAATCCTTCCAAGAAAACTTGACCATTACAAAACGATCATGGTAGAGATGCACCCTGACGCTTTCACCGATAAGGCGTGAAGGGACGGTATACAATGCGCGTTTTACAGCAATGGTACTGCTGGTGGTGACTTTTACCGACAGCTCAGCATAATCAACAAATCGGTGTTTGGGTAAGGCTAACAGGGTTTTGTGCTCTTCGGCCAACCTGCCTTTGCATCGTCTGTTCAGTTTGTCGACAATGTGTTCAAGAAACTCTCGATAAGCACGGAGTGTAGAAAAATCATTCGAACCGCGTAACTTTATGGCTTGATCAATGCGACGTTTTAATGAGCCATGCGGTGCTTCAATGGCGCCATTTTCATGACTAATGCCCAGATTATTGATGGTGGGCCGCATGCCATAATGCTTACATAAATCATGATAGTCTTCCGTCAGTCGCTGTTTTTCTACGTTATTGACGTAAGCCGCACTGAGGCTGTCTGTACGATGTTCCTTTGGTGAACCGCCTAAGGTGTGTAATGCACTTTGTAAGCCGTCAGCCAGTGCACTGTAGCTTTCTCCGCCCTGAATAACATGGACATGACGCCAACCACTAAAAGCCAGGCGAAACTGGTACAGTAAATGTGCGAACGCCTTCCCGTCTATCGTAATGACGGTATTGGGGTGCGTAAAATCAGATAGTCCCTGATGACCCGCAGGTACCGACTGACGAAACATGACTTCTTTGTCCGGGCCTTGTGTGGCCTGCCAGTGTTTAACACGTCTTTGCAGTGTCCGAAGGTATTTCTCTGGATACTTTCCCGGATGCTGCTCATCCAGATGCTCCCACAGGGTAATGCCAGTTAAGGACGATTCATCTTCTAATAACGGAACCAGTTCTGAGTCCCATACGGCTTCTAATGGATCTTTGCGCGTTCGCCACTTTCGTTCTTTGTGTTCAGCTCTTTCACCTTTTTCGATCCGGCAACCTGATCGAACACTGATGCCGGCTTTTGCTGCGGATGTCTCCTGCGTACAACCTGTCTGACGATTTTTCATATAACTATTTTCCTGTAATTGAGTGATGTGTTTACCGGACAAGTCACTTCCTCCTAAGAGTAAAAAGTACTTATCAGTTTATACACTCAACCGGTCAAGATAATTGTCGTCTGACCGGACAGGTTAATTGTCGCCTAACAAACGACACTTATCAGCGTAGTGGAACGCTTTGGGAAGGTCGGTTTAAATCCAGTTTGATACAGAGCGAGCAATATCTGCTTGAACTTTACCGTTATATCGAATTAAATCCTGTCAGGGCGGATATAGTAGCGGAACCCAGTGAATATAGTTGGTCTAGCTATGCTTGTAACGCGCTTGGAATTGAAACAGATTTAGAAACTCCCCACGCAAACTATCTTGCTTTGGGGCTTTCAAAAAAGGAAAGGTTGGAGAATTATCGGGAATTGTTCAAGACCCACATCGATACTGAGTTGTTGAAGGAAATTAGAGAAAGCGTCAATAAAGGTCTTGCTTTAGGAAATGAACGATTTACAACTGAGATAGAAGCCTTAACCGGCAGACGCATTACACCTAGAAAGGCTGGGCGACCGAAAAAGGATATCGATAGGGGCAAGTAATGTTACTCTGACCGCGATTATTCGATTCTAATTATTCAGCTAACGTGTAGAAATAGTTTTCACCCCAGATTGCTTAGCGCTAAAGCACTACTACACTCAGCCCCTCTACGTTCAAGTGCCGCAGAGGGGCTGTCTGTCTCTGTCTCATGGAGACCGAGATATCTACTCGACTACCACAGTAGTTTCACAGAACCCAGACCTTCCTCTGGCCTGTACAGTCATTCTAATTGTAGTGGTTTCGGAAAATCTAAGCTCTGGGAATGTGCCTTGAGAATTCTCAACTTTTCCCAAAACAGGAAGGATATCGATCCTGTCAAATTCATCAGATGTCCACCACCAGACGGTGGTTCTTTCGTTTGGCCCAAGCACTTGGTGATAAGTACCAATGGTACAAATAGGCAATGTAGGATCAGTTTCGCCTTCCACCTCAATGGTTGTTTCACAGGTGCCTGTGGTTCCTCCACCATTCTCTACGGTCATGGTGTAAGTCGTAGTTTCGGTGGGTTGTACCCATTGGTAACCTTGAAAATCTCCTACAGAACCGATTTGATTATCAATATTAGCTGTTATAACGCTATCTTGGAACCACCACCACAACGGTACATCATCACCCGCTCTAATGGTTTGTGGGTCAGCGCCCAAGGCACAAAGCGGAGGAACGGGATCGGTTGCGCCTTCCACGACGATGGTCGTCTCACACGTCGCCTGTCCCCCTCGTCCATTTACCGACATTTTGTAGGTTGTTGTTTCGGTTGGATAAACCCATTCATAACCTTCATATTCGTTCACTTGACCTATACCATTATTGAGTACAGGTAGGTTATTTCCACCTTGTGTGTACCACCATAATACAGTTCCTTCATTAGGACTGATAACTTGAGGATCCACACCTATTTCGCAGATTACGGGTTCATTATTGACTGGCGGTTCTGAATCTATTCGCTCAAAGGTTAAATTAGCGAGCACAGGACTACCAATAAAAGGTGTTCCGATAATTTTAGAAATCAATTCATGTGGATTCGTGGCGACAAACCCGAAGTCAAAATCAGCACCTTCTTTTGTCCCCGCATCCCATGGAGCTAAATCGATACTGAGCGTATCTACCCAATTTCCACTTTGTTTTAAAGATATATCGGATATACCGATGAACCAGTCTGGACTAGGTGCAACCATAGAAACAAAAGAAACGTTTGAATGACTATCAAACACTTCAAAAGTAACTGAACTTGAAGATGGAAGAGGAGAAAGACTATCTGCGATTATTTCACTATGCGCAGTTCCAGACATGATGGCAGTATTAATTTCATCCATTATTGCGCTGGTGTTACCTTGTTCTGCAACATTTTGTACACCTAATGATGCCAGAGTATTGGGTTTCCACAAGGGCTGACCTGATTGGTGAGTAGCCCCCACTAATACTGTTAAATGTGCATTTTCAGGAAGACTATTGCTTTGATTGTGAGAGCCATTCCAGAAACTGGTAAACGTTAGTTTATAAGTCGCTGCATTCAGTGGTACAGATAAGATAATTAAAAATGTAAAAATACTTGCTTTTACTGCGACACTAATACTGTTAATTTGTTTTTTGACTGCTTGTGAATTTACACGCCAGTTCTTGATTATAGTTTCCATGATTTATTCCTTGTTATTTAGGTTCAATCATATTGTAACTGTAATTTTTAGATTAAAAATCACAAAACTATAACGTTTGATTTAAGGGGTGACACCGGCTGGCTAATGGGCGACCATAATTATCCAAAATAATTATTTTTCAGCAACCTTCCTCACTAACTCCCGTCATCCCCACGGTAACCCGAGGTAATGGGGTATCGACGATCACGACCGAAAGCTCTTGGCGAGATACGAATGCCAGGTGGAGATTGGCGGCGTTTGTATTCGTTGCGATCAACCAGGCGTATCGCCCGAATTACGTCATCTCTGGTAAATCCGGCGGCAATGATTTGTTCGATGGACTGATCTTGTTCAATGTAAAGTTGTAAGATAGGATCAAGTACTGAATAAGGAGGCAGTGAATCTTCATCGAGTTGATCGGGTGCCAGTTCGGCAGAAGGGGGGCGTGTAATCACTCTCTCCGGTATCACTGGAGAAAGACTGTTTCGGTATTCAGCCAGTTGATATACCAACATTTTAGGAACATCTTTCAGAGGGGCAAAACCACCCGCCATGTCACCATAAAGCGTTGCATAACCGACGCTCATTTCGCTTTTATTGCCGGTGGTTAGTAGCATTTTTCCACTTTTGTTGGATGAGGCCATTAAAATAATTCCACGGCAACGCGCTTGAATATTTTCTTCGGTCGCATCAGGCTCGGTTCCGGCAAATAATTCTTTCAACATATCGTTAAATGCATTGATCGCTGGCTCAATTGATATGGTGTGGTGTTTGACGTGTAAAGTGTTGGCTTGCATTTCGGCATCCTCAATACTCATCGCTTGTGTATAACGTGATGGCATTAAATAGGCCTCGACTCGCTCACTACCCAATGCATCAACTGCCAGAGCAAAAGTTAAAGCCGAATCTATTCCTCCAGATAACCCCAGTACTACGCCAACGAAACCATTTTTTTGGACATAATCGCGAATACCGAGCAGCAAGGCTTTATACTCACTACTAATGGGAGAATACAAAGGTGCAATTTCTGTTGCTTCCGGCAACAATTTGGATGCACAGTCAAATGTAACGATATCTACCTGTTCTTCAAACTCTTTGGCTCGAAATATTACTTCGCCAGCGCCATTCATGACAAACGAGGCGCCATCAAATAACAGTTCATCCTGTCCACCGATTTGGTTTACATACACGACGGGTATGCCAGTGGCATTGATTCGTTCTTTAACAATTGCTTCCCGTTCGTGAATTTTACCGGCATAAAAAGGCGAAGCATTAAGATTAACAATCAGTTCGGCGCCTTGTTGGTGACAATCTTCTATCACGCCTTCTGACCAGATATCTTCACAGATCGACAACCCCACTAAAAAGCCATTTAGATCAAAAATGCAGCTGTTATTTCCTTCTGAAAAATAGCGTTTTTCGTCAAAGACACTATAGTTGGGTAATTTGTTTTTTTTGTGTTTTGCAATAATCTGACCGTTTTGAATGACTGCCGCGCAATTGTACAGACGGTCTTTTTGGTGTTCAGGGAAACCAACGATCACGACGATATTATTCGTTTGTTCAATGATCTGTTGCAGGCATTTTTCGACTTGAGTCAAAACATCTGAACGTAGTAAAAGGTCTTCAGGTGGATAACCGGTAATGGCCAGTTCGGAAAATACGATGGCATCCGCTTTAAGCCGATCACGGGCGTCTATTGCCGACTCAATAATTCGCTCGGTATTTCCAGCCATGTCGCCCACCAAAAAGTTGAGTTGGGCCAATGCAATTCTGAGTTTCATGGGGGGTATTTAAATATGATAATAGCGCTACGAAAAGTTACTAATCGTCTAAATCAATATTCAATTTTCGGCAAGCCGGGCCTTGATATGAAGGCCAATATCCGTAGGCGCGTCAACCACATCAACACCTGCTGCCTTTAAGGCAGCTATTTTGCTCGATGCTGTTCCTTTCCCACCAGTAATGATGGCGCCGGCATGACCCATGCGCTTACCGGCCGGCGCAGTCATACCAGCAATATAAGCAACGACAGGTTTGGTAACGTGCTGCTGAATAAACTCAGCAGTTTGCTCTTCTTCACTGCCACCTATTTCACCGACCATGACGATACCCTGGGTTTGGTCATCGTTTTGGAACCGTTCAATTACATCGATAAAATTTAAGCCATGTACGGGATCACCACCAATACCGATGCAAGTACTTTGCCCCAGACCGTTATTGGTCGTTTGATGGACAGCTTCATAGGTTAACGTTCCTGACCGGGAGACGATGCCAATTTTACCAGGAAGGTGGATATGACCCGGCATTATACCGATTTTACAAGCGCCTGGAGTAATGATGCCTGGGCAGTTAGGGCCAATTAATAAGGCTTCGCCACCCTTCATCGCGGCTTTCACCCGAACCATGTGTAATGCCGGGATACCTTCGGTAATACAGACTATCAACTTGATTCCGGCTTCTGCAGCTTCCAAAATCGCATCGGCAGCAAAAGGTGCTGGCACGTAGATCATGCTAGCCTTTGCTCCAGTCAGGGTGACGGCTTCTTGAACAGTGTTGAAAACAGGTCGATCCAAATGAATTTCTCCACCTCGATTAGGTGTTACGCCACCCACCAACTGGGTACCGTAAGCTATGGCCTGCTCGGAATGAAAAGTACCTTGTTTGCCAGTAAAACCCTGGCAAATCACTTTAGTGTTGTTATCAATTAATATGCTCATATTAGTTCGCCAGTTCAACCGCTTTTTCGGCCGCCATTTCCAAGGTGTTGGCTGCGATTATGTTTAACTTTGATTGGTTTAACATTGCTCGTCCTTGTTCGGCATTGGTTCCTTCCAAACGGACGACGATGGGAACTTGTCTATGTAATCCTTCAGCGGCTTGCAAAATACCTTCTGCAATAATATCGCATTGCACGATCCCCCCGAATATATTGACCAACACAGATTTGATTTGATCATCTGACAATATTAAATCAAAGGCATGAGTAACTTTTTCTACAGTGGTGCCGCCACCAACGTCTAAAAAGTTGGCAGGGGCTCCGCCTTTCAGTTTTATTAAATCCATCGTTGCCATGGCTAATCCGGCTCCATTGACCATACAGCCGATGTTGCCGTCCAGCGAAATGAAATTGAGCGAATGTTGCTTAGCAATGTTTTCTTTTTTATCTTCTTGATTGGGATCACTAAGTTCGGCTATATCGGGATGAGCATAAAGCGCAGTCTCATCAAAATTAATTTTGGCATCTAATGCCAGTAACTGGCCGTCATCCAGCTCTGCCAGTGGATTAATTTCAATTTGGCTGATATCTTTGTCCCAAAATAATTGGTACATGCCCCGCATGATCTTTTCAAGCTCTCCCAGTTGCTTACCCGTTAAACCCAAGGCAAAACCCATTTGTCTACACTGATAGGATTGCAGTCCAGCAGCTGGATGAACCGATGTAGTCAGAATTTGTTCCGGTGTTTCTTTGGCCACGGCTTCTATATCCATTCCCCCCGCCAGGGACACTAAGAACAATGGCCGTTCAGTCTCTCGATCCAATAATAGGCAGAGGTAAAATTCACGTAGGATAGGATATGGTTTTTCTACTAACACTGAATCTATGGGCAGCCCGTCTGATCCTGTTTGAATGGTGGTAAACTTTGTGCCAAGTAATCCCGCAGAGAAACTTTTAACTTCTTCTATGCTATCAACTAATTTAACCCCGCCAGCCTTACCTCGACCACCTGCATGAACTTGAGCTTTTACAACCCAGCGGCTACCACTCATTTCGTTGGCTATGGACTTGGCTTGTTCAGCAGATTTTGCAACATTACCATCGGGCACGGCAATACCATAGTCAGCGAATAGCTGTTTGGCTTGATATTCATGAATATTCATAGAACAAAATTCTCCTTTTCCTTTTTTAATCTTTATTTCACCTTGAATAAGGCAACCAACCAAAGAAAATATTGTAACCTACTGGTTAAACTAATACTCGTCATTCCAGCGAATTTATCATTCTCAGTGATTTGTTCATCTGATCAGATTCTGGTCACTCGCTGAACTTAGTAAAAGTATCGATCTTAACAAAGGTAAAGGTTGCTTCCGGCAGAATTGCCAAGTATGGAACTGGAAAATTGTATGAAAAAAATTAGTTGAACAAGCGCATAGAAAGAAATAACCTAGCCATAAGGAGCGAGGATTTAATAATATCCGCATCTTGACTTGTCTTTTTGTCCGTCTTCCACGTTGTAGAAACAGTTTCGTAGCGTGCTATGCGCCTGTTTCTACGCCTTGGATACGAACAAAAATCCTGCGCCAAACTTCCGGATATTATTAAATCCTCGCTCCTAAGAGTTAAAGTACTTATGTCTTCATTGATATTACTAGCCATCAAGAAATATTTGTAGCACACCTCAGGATGAGTAAAAATGGGTGGCCATTCCAAGATAGTACAGGTTATAAAATGAAGTTTATCAGCGTCTATAATGACGTAACGGCTTCTTTCCATATATATTGTTTGGTTTATGCCAGTGTATAGCTGAATAACCACCATCCACACCTACATCACCCTTTCCACACGAAGCACGCCCATTTGTTCCTACGCTTCCCGTCACCGCCATTAACCTATGTTCGTGACTTTATCTTTCCAATAGTCCAATATTTCAAGAAGAATGGTCTTACAATCATGCATTATTCGTTTATTATTGAATCCTCGTTTCTTAGCAAACCTATACGCCTTGAATTAGCGGGTGGGCTATCACAAGAGAGTGACAAACCAGCGAACTTGAAATTTAACACTCTCATACTACCATTACGGTAGATGCTAATTTAATTTCCAGGTGCAATGTAATGTTTGTCAACAAAAAAAAACTACTTGATGCGGACAATGAAATTTCAAGACTCAATGTTGATATCAAGCGTCTAAAGCAAGAATTAGCAAGTGCTGACAATGAAAAACAGCAGTTAGAACAGAAGATCCTATCAGTCTCTGATTCAGATGAATATTATCAAAATTTATTTACCTTATTTCAGGATTTTGGGGAGTCTATGACTGCTTCACAGCACTCTTTGTCTTCATTAGCTTCGTTAATGGCTATTGAAAGAGATAATTCCAAAAACAACTCAGTGGTCTTAAGTGAAACACACTTAGCTGTTTCGAATATCTCTTCTGCCCTTACTACTATGGCTGAAGACACCCAATCAACTGCTTCAACCGTTGAAGGCTTAAATAAAAGCGCTGAAGATATTGAAGGCATTATCAATTTAATTAAAAACATCTCTGATCAAACGAATTTATTAGCTCTAAATGCGGCTATTGAAGCAGCCAGAGCAGGAGAACAAGGCAGAGGGTTTGCAGTCGTTGCTGATGAAGTGAGAACGTTGGCGAAAAGAACTAATGATGCCACTGTTGATATTGAACGCCTGGTTTCCACCATACGAGATGAAACAACTTATGCAAAGAAACAAATGGATGTGGTTGCTTCCGATTCAAAAAATTTTGGGGAGACTGGAGATCAAGCCTCAAAAAAAATGGATCAGTTGGTTACGTTATCGACCAAAATGCAAACTATTATCTCCGGAAGCGCGCTACGGAGCTTTGTTGAAGTGGTCAAAATAGATCATTTGATTTACAAACTGGAAATTTATAAAATTATTTTTGGAATATCAAATAAAACCCACCAAGATTTTAAAAGTCATCAAACTTGTCGATTAGGAGAGTGGTATTATCAAGGAGATGGTAAACATTTATTCTCTAGCTTACCTGGTTTTATGGAATTGGAAAAACCTCACCAGTCTGTTCATCAGCACGGTGTAGATGCTATTAGATATTATAACGATAACAACAAGGATCAAACTTTGTACACCTTAAAAAGTATGGAAGGTGCAAGCCTTGTTGTGCTAGAAAAGCTGGAACAAATCGCCCAAGTAGCGGAAAGCAGTTTAGAAGTTTGACTAGATCAAGATTACCTGGTGATGTTTCGCGTCCAGTGTTCGTGACAACCCGTGGGATGCAGCCCTTGACGCTGTCTCAGCGTCCTGCCGTTAGTGACGCAGAACGCGGAAACGATAGCTATGAAGCTATATCCTGTTTTCATACAGATCAGCGATAGGAAAACATAAATCGTAATCGTTCCATTCCAAATCACCGTCATCAATCTCAAATTTAGCAAATTCTTCAGGGGCTAAATATTTTCTAATCAAAGGATTCAGAGACTGAGAAAGAAATGGCTGGAAATCCACAATCTGACTGGATTGGTCATTAAATACCAACTGCAGTTTATAGTCGTCAAGTAGCTTTGCTTGTTGAATACTAATGACTTGATTGTCTGAAATCATTTAATTCTCCTCTCGATATTTTCGCAAGAGATTTGTTTATGTAATACAAAATAGTCTATCCATTTCTGTACTATGTCCTCGGCATGTATTTCGATGAAATGCTTAAAATCTTTTAAAGTATTAACCTTTAATGGTTTGGCATTGCTAATTTAGTATAGTTTTATGTTAGAATTAAATTTTTGATATCTTTCTAAAGAGAGCGAGAAATTTAATGGAATGCCCTAAATGCAAATCTAATAAAAACATCAAAGATGGTATCGTAAAACAAAAGCAGCGTTACAAATGTAAAGAATGTAATTTTCGATATACTGTTGCTAGTGGCTCGGGAGCCAAACCATTCTATTTAAGAAAGATGGCTCTTCAATTATATCTTGAAGGATTAGGGTTTCGTTCAATTGGTCGGGTTTTGAACGTAAGCAATGTCACGGTACTAAATTGGATTAGATCCTTTGGTGAGCAAGTTGCCGAATTGAAAAGTCCTGAACAAGTGATTTATGCTGAGATGGATGAAATGCATACCTATGTGGGTCAAAAAAAAGCTATAAATGGATATGGATTGCTGTTGATAGATATGGGAAAAAATTCATCAATTTCATTGTTGGCGACCGAAGCGTACAGACAGGACAAAAACTCTGGGAAGGAATTGAAGATCAATTAAATGGAACAATAGCAACCGATTATTGGCAGCCCTATGAACATTTTATTCCTAGCGAAAAACACGTTCAATCCAAAGCTGAAACATACACAGTTGAAGGCTACAATAGTATCTTTAGACATTTTCTTGCGCGAATGAGAAGAAAGACAAAATGTTACACAAAAAGTGTTCGAATGCTTGAGCTGTCTATATTACTCTTAATGCATAAAAGAAATGGAACGTTAACTATACTAAATTAGCAATGCCGGGTGATTATAGGGGCTTTTAAAAGGAATACAATATCTAATAATCGTTCTCAGCACGCAGAGAGCCACCCGATCTCACGCACCCTCATAGATAGGTAGGCTGGTGGGTAATTCCTTCAGCCTATCTACTATAACCTCTAGTTTAGACTTCATGATAAAGATTTAGAAAGTTTATCGTTTCCCCCTTTTTTTAATCTTCACTACGTAATATTGAGCAGGACAATTAAGAAATCAGAAACATCGGATGTCTAATTGCAAGATCTGATAATGTTTTTGCCGAATTTAAATCGAACATTGACTTAAAAGCAGCGTCACTTTTTTATTTTTGACTAATATGTAAGTATGTATCCTCTAGATTGTTAAACGTTAATTTTTTCTGCTAGGCGGCGAAAAAATAAACAGTTTCCTAATCATTCACTAAATGGTTTCTTGCCCGTAAAACGGTGGTTATTATGCATAACATAAAAATAGTTATTGGATTAGTTTGTTTGTCTCTATGCAGCTGTTCACCCAGTAGTTTTTTTAACCTAAAAAAAAGTGACAAGAAATCACCAAACCTTATTGAAGTAGCGGGGTTGGTTCATTACCACGTACTAGATCGATCTAAGGTTTTGGTGGTTGTGTATAAAAAAATTAGAAAAAAAGGAAAGAAAACTAAAAAAAAGATCTATAAATTTGGTCACTTGATCGGAGCTGATCGGTTCTTTTTCTTGTTAGAGCCAAAGTATGATTATGGGTTGGTTGCGTTTGACGATGAAAATCAGAATTTTAGATACGATAAAGGTGAGCCGGCGGGTAGATTGCGTAAATTGTCAAAGAACCTGACAAAAAAGCAATTACAAAACCTGGAAATTCAAATTAGAGCGGATAAATCGTTACCCAAATCATTGTCAAAAAAGCTTAAATCCAAAGCTAAAAAAATGGGTAAAGTTAATATTGTACTGGGCGAGGTTGCAAACTTGGATAGTCCGATTTTTTCTGAGGAATATGGACAAAAAGGATTTTGGACTCCTTATGACTTTGCTGCTGAAGTTAAGTTGGGTGTTTACTTCATGGAGCCCTTTTCGTCAACAAAAATACCCATTCTATTTATTTACGGCGCTGCCGGTTATCCCCAGCAGTGGCGGTATTTTTTCGACAATATCGATCGCAAAAAATATCAACCATGGTTTTACTATTATCCATCCGGCATTAGGTTAGAAAAAGCCGCCAGTTTACTCAATAAGTCGATTAATACACTGCACAAGGAATTTGGGTTTGCAGAGCTTTTTGTTGCTGGCCATGATATGGGTGGGTTGGTAGGTAGGGGGTTTATTGTTAAGAGCAGTTTTAAGGATGCACAAAACTTTGTTAAATTATTCGTCTCAATTGCAGCGCCATGGGATGGTTATTCAGCGTCGGCACTTGCCGATCCCGCAGCTGCCCGCGAAGTTCCGGTTTGGGGTGATCTTGAACCAAAAAGCGAATATCTGCAGTCCATTTTCTTTAAACCATTAAACGGTAAGCTTGATAATTATCTGTTTTTTAGTTATCGCGATGAAACCAAGCATTCAGAAAACATTGAGAATAATAGTGTCCCGGTCCATAGCCAACTGAAATTTCGAGCACAGCAAGAAGCGGAAAAGGTACTGGGTTTTGATGTAACACAACAACCGCCTCTGGAAAATAAAAGACTCATGTATGTTTTTAATCAACTGTTAGCGCTCATGGCAGCCAAACGAGAAAGCAATATTCCTAAAATTTCCACGCCTTCTCCAGTTAAGCAGCCCTGAAGCATATCATGTTCATTTCATCTAAAAAGCTATGCAGGCAGTGGATCGTTAAGCTTGTCTTAAGTAATAGTTCAGAGGGTAGTGTTATCTGGTTAGATGCACTTTCTACGAAGTGTAATTTCAAGTTAATACCAAATCAGCTGGCTTCAACGTTTTTAATGAATGATATTGTTGAGCTGGACTCATCTATTGAGTGTTTTTATTCAATAGATAATGCATCAAATAACAGCTTGTTTAGACTTGATTGATCAGTTACAGTGATCTGTTTGTTAAAATAGACGTTCACTTTTAAAGTTAACAAAAATAATTGACTTCTCCAAAGGTTGTTTAAGTCTTTGCGATAGAACGATTTGAGTTTTTGTTCAGTCTATTACAGCCAATACCTTAAAGTTTAAGAATAAAGGAAACTGATGTCAGCAATTCAAAACACCTTGCCTCATCGTTTAGGCCAAAACGACAATGATCCTGATGAAACCAATGAATGGCTGGATGCGCTTGAGGCGGTCATCCATGAAGAGGGCATGGATAGGGCTCACTATATAATAGAGCGATTGGTCGATGTGGCCAGACGTTCAGGCATTAATCTTCCTTATTTACCCAATACTGCCTATATCAACACCATTCCCACCCATTTAGAAGAAAAAATGAAGGGTGATTCTGAATTGGAGAAAAAAATCCGCTCCATTATTCGTTGGAATGCAATGGTAATGGTCGTTAAAGCCAACCAGAAATCTTCAGAATATGGGGGACACATCGCCAGTTTTGCTTCCAGTGCGACACTTTATGATGTTGGGTTTAATCACTTTTTTCATGCAGCCAATAAGGATCATGGCGGTGACATGGTTTTCTTCCAGGGACATTCTTCGCCAGGGATTTATTCACGGGCATTCTTGGAAGGTCGTTTGACTGAAGATGATCTGCTTAACTTTCGCCAAGAGATTGCATTTAATGACAAGGGCAGAGGACTTTCTTCTTACCCACACCCCTGGTTGATGCCAGATTTTTGGCAATTTCCAACGGTTTCTATGGGATTGGGTCCCATCATGTCGATATACCAGGCCAGGTTCATGAAATATGTCGAAAACCGAGGCATTTTAAAGACTGATGGCCGCAAAATTTGGACCTTTATCGGTGATGGTGAAATGGATGAGCCGGAGTCTCTTGGCGCTATAGGGATGGCTGGGCGGGAAAAACTGGATAACTTGATTTTTGTTATTAACTGTAACTTACAGCGTCTTGATGGGCCAGTCAGAGGCGACGGAAAAATCATTCAGGAATTGGAAGCTGATTTCAGAGGCGCTGGATGGAATGTTATCAAAGTAATTTGGGGTGGTTACTGGGATGCCCTACTGGCAAAAGACAAAACGGGTTTGTTGCAGCAAAGAATGGCCGAAACAGTCGACGGTGAATACCAAAACTATAAGGCAAAAGGGGGTGCATATACGCGGAAGCATTTCTTTGGTAAATATCCAGAATTGTTGGAAATGGTTGCTAATCTATCCGATGAAGATATCTGGCGCTTGAATCGAGGTGGACATGATCCCCATAAAGTTTTTGCCGCCTACGCAGCGGCGGTTGCTCACAAAGGGCAGCCAACAGTCATTCTCGCTAAAACCGTCAAAGGTTATGGTATGGGGGAAGCTGGTGAAGGACAGAATACCACCCACCAACAAAAGAAAATGGGTGACGATGATGTAAAAAAATTTCGTGATCGTTTTAATATTCCGTTAACTGACGATCAAATAGGTGGTTTGCCTTTTTACCGGCCACCGGAAGACAGTCCGGAAATGATTTATTTGAAAGAGCGCCGTGAACAACTTGGTGGATATCTTCCAGTTCGTAACGAAAGTGCGCCGTTGTTACAAGTACCTGGTATGAACGTTTTTGAAGCGATTACCAAAGGCAGTGGTGAAAATGAAATTTCAACCACCATGGGGTTTGTTCGAATCCTAACAGTTTTGCTAAAGGATAAAAAACTAGGTCAATATGTCGTACCAATTGTTCCAGACGAAGCTCGTACTTTCGGAATGGAAGGGCTTTTTCGTCAATTTGGTATCTACTCTTCAGTAGGTCAGTTATACGAGCCTGAAGACCAAGGGCAGCTGATGTATTACCGTGAAGACCTCAAGGGTCAGGTTATCGAAGAGGGTATCAATGAAGCCGGTGGTCTTTCGTCGTGGATAGCTGCGGGGACATCCTATGCCAATCATGGCGTTCAGATGATTCCTTTCTATATTTACTACTCCATGTTCGGTTTTCAACGCGTAGGGGATCTGATTTGGGCAGCCAGCGATATGCAAACCCGCGGGTTTTTGATGGGTGGTACCGCTGGAAGAACTACCTTAGCGGGCGAGGGACTACAGCATCAAGACGGTCAAAGCCACCTGTTCATGTCTGTCATACCTAATTGCGTTTGTTATGATCCTACCTTTAACTACGAGTTGGCGGTGATCATTCAGGATGGGTTGCGCCGCATGTATCAAGAAGATGAAAAGGTTTTTTACTATATCACCGTGATGAACGAAAACTATGTGCATCCTCCCTTGCCTAATAACATCAATGAAGGCATTTTGAAAGGCATGTATCGTTTTAGCAAGGCCAGCAAAAAAGCCGCTATCCAACTACTAGGCAGTGGAACGATATTGCGTGAGGTAATAGCTGCGGCAGATTTATTGAAAGAAGATTTTGATATTCATGCTGATATTTGGAGCGTTACCAGTTTTAATGAATTGCAGCGCGATGGCGCTGACAAGGAAAGATGGAATCGGTTGCACCCGACTAAAAAATCTCGGTTGAGCTACGTTGAGGAATGTTTAGCCAAAACAGAAGGGCCTATCGTGGCCGCTTCAGATTATGTCAAGTTGATGGCGGAGCAAATCAGGAAATATGTTCCTCGAGCTTATTCGACACTCGGTACAGATGGTTTTGGGCGAAGCGATGCTCGAAAAGCGTTACGGCATTTCTTCGAGGTGGATCGTTATCATGTAACCGTTGCAGCCCTTAAAGCGTTGGCTGATGAAGGAACGATACCACAAACTACTGTCATAGAAGCGATGAAAAAATATCAAATTAATCCTGAAAAACCCAATCCTTTGACGGTTTAAGGGCGGAGCAAGACATGGCAAAAGAACAAGAAATTACCATACCCCCTTTGGGTGGCGTTGATAAAGTACAAGTAGTCGAAATATTAGTTAATCCTGGCGATGTCATTAGCCAGGAAGATCCGGTTATTTCGGTTGAAAGTGATAAAGCGACCATGGAAATACCTGCTCCGATGGGTGGCACTGTCAAAAAATTGCTGGTATCGGATGGTGACGAGGTTGGAGAGGGTTCGACTATTGCGGTCATTGAGGTTTCGGAAGAGGGCTCAGAAGGTTCCAGCGATCAAACGCCACCTTCCGCAGCGAGCAATGTAGACACACCTGAAAAAAAAGTCGAACAAGTCAAGCCAGAGCCTGTTGCAGCCGCACCAGAGCGGAAGGCAACCGAGGCGCCGCCGGTCAACAATACGCAGTTCGTTGCCCAGACGATATCGGGCGATGTTAAAAAGGCCCATGCCAGCCCGTCTGTGAGAAGATTTGCCAGAGAACTTGGTGCGGATTTAGCCACTATATCAGGCTCCGGCATGAAAGGAAGGATTCTAAAAGAAGATGTACAGCAATTTGTAAAAACGACATTGCAAAACAGAAATCAAGCGACAATTCCAGGTGCTGGTTTTTCTACGATGCCTGCTATTGATTTTTCCCAGTTTGGGGAGATTGAGACGTCAGCCCTATCTAAAATCAAAAAAATTTCCGGCGCACATCTACACCGTTGCTGGGTCAGCGTGCCTCATGTAACGCAACATGACGATGCAGATATTACTGAATTGGAATCGTTCCGCCAACAACTCAAAAAGGATGCGGAAAAACGCCAAATTCGAGTCACCTTGCTCCCTTTTTTAATCAAAGCTGTAGTCAGCAGTTTACAGACCTTTCCTGAGTTCAATGCATCACTATCACCAGACGGTGCAAGCTTAATTCTAAAAAAATATTTTCATATCGGCGTAGCCGTTGACACTCCGGACGGCTTAATGGTTCCTGTGCTCAGAGACTGTGATAAAAAAGGTGTGTTTGAACTGTCCAGCGAGCTAATGGATATTAGTGAGCGTGCCCGTAATAAACGTCTCAAACCTGCTGAATTGAAGGGAGGCTGCTTCTCGATTTCCAGTTTGGGTGGCATCGGAGGAACTGCATTCACACCTATAGTTAATGCACCGGAAGTTGCAATATTGGGTGTTTCAAGATCAAGCTATCGTCCTGTTTACCAAGAGCAAGCATTTGTGCCGCGGCTAATGTTGCCCTTATCTTTATCATACGATCATCGTGTCATTGACGGTGCGGCAGCTGCTAAATTCATTGTATATCTTGGTCAGGCACTGACCGATTTAAGACGGACTTTACTATAACTGGACAGCTATTTATGAGTAACCAAAACACCAAAATAACAACAGAAATAGTAGTACTTGGCGGAGGTCCTGGTGGGTACACTGCTGCTTTTAGAGCTGCAGATTTAGGCAAAAAAGTAACCCTGGTAGAACGTTATCCTGACCTTGGTGGGGTGTGCCTGAACGTGGGTTGCATACCTTCCAAGGCGCTATTGCATTTGGCCAAAGTTATCAACGAAGCGCATGAGTTAAAAGAGTTTGGCATTCAGTTTGGCAAAGTTAAATTGGATTTGGACAAAATTAAGCAATGGAAGCAACAAGTCATTAGTACCTTAACGTCTGGTTTATCCGGTATGGCCAAGCAGCGCGGAGTTACTGTGGTAGCAGGAACCGGAACTTTTCTATCAGATAATCAGTTACAGGTAGACGGTGATAAGCAGACAGTTATAGAATTCGAGCAGGCAATTATCGCGGCAGGCTCTCAACCGGTCAAAATTCCAGGTTTCCCCAATGATGATCCGCGTTTAATGGATTCAACCGGCGCATTAAATCTGGATGACATCCCCAAAAAACTGCTGTTGGTGGGTGGAGGTATCATTGGTTTGGAAATGGCTACAGTCTACCATGCATTGGGTTCGGAAATTACTGTCGTTGAATTAATGGATCAGCTTATTCCGGGTTGTGATAAAGATCTGGTAAGGCCGTTACACCAGCGAATCGCTAAACAATACAAAAACATTTTACTAGAAACCAAAGTTGAAAAGATCGAAGCAGAAAAGAGTGGTTTACGGGTTGAATTTAGCGGGAAGCAAGCGCCTGAACCTGAATTGTTTGATCGGGTTTTAGTCGCCGTAGGACGCCGCCCTAATGGGCTGCTCATCGGTGCTGATGCTGCCAGAATAGAAGTAGATCAAGCCGGTTTTATTCAAGTTGATCAGAAACAACGAACGAACGTACAACACATTTTTGCCATCGGCGATATTGTAGGCAATCCGATGCTGGCACATAAATCGACCCATCAGGGTAAAGTGGCGGCCGAAGTGATTGCCGGTATGCCTTCTGCGTTTCAGGCATTAACCATTCCTTCTGTTGCTTATACCGATCCCGAAATTGCCTGGATGGGTCTGACTGAAAACGATGCGAAAGCACAAGGTATTGCTTATGAAAAAGGGGCTTTTCCTTGGGCAGCTAGCGGACGCGCACTTAGTACAGGGCGCAAAGAAGGCGTGACCAAAATATTGGCTGATAAGGAAACTAAGCGTATTCTTGGTGCGGGTATGGTTGGCGTTAATGCTGGTGAACTTATCGCCGAAGCAGTGCTCGCCTTGGAAATGGGTTCTGATATTGAGGACATTGCCTTAACCATTCATCCACACCCGACTTTATCTGAAACGTTTGGCTTGGCAGCTGAAATGATCGAAGGCACTATCACTGATCTTTATATCAAAAAACGTTAGATTACTACGGAGTAACGTTTAGAAAACTTATTAAATTAATATCGGTCATTCGAGAGGGCTTTCAGAAGCATAGTGTAAGTTACCTCCTTAACTTGAAAGAGGCTCTTAGCAGGAAATACCCATGTCAAATACTGTTCTAAAAACGCTTGTTACTTTAGTTATAGCGATGATCATCTCCAGTTGTGCTTCTGAGTCACATCGTGCCATTGAAAGTGAGACTTTAGCCCGTCCTGACATTTCGCCTCAGTATGCATCAAATAAACCTATTCTAGTAGTGGGGAAATTTCAAAATCGTTCCACCTATATGAAGGGTCTTTTTTCTGATGGCGGGGATCAGTTAGGAGGGCAGTCTAAAACTATCCTAAAAACCCATTTGCAACAAAGTAATCGGTTTAGCCTGGTTGATCGGGAAAATATGAGCGAAATAGCTCAAGAAGCACAAATTCGTAAAAGAGCGCAGAACCTGACAGGTGCTAGTTTGGTTATTACCGGTGATGTAACAGAGTTTGGTCGCCGTGTTACTGGCGACAAACAATTATTTGGGATACTGGGGCACGGCAAACAACAAATGGCTTACTCCAAAGTTATGTTGAACGTAGTGAATGTGGACACATCTGAAATTATTTATTCGGCACAAGGGGCTGGTGAATATGCAATGAAAAACCGTGAAGTCATCGGATTCGGCTCTTCCGCCGGTTACGATGCAACCTTAAATGGAAAAGTGCTTAACCTGGCTATTATGGAAGCGGTAAAGAAATTGATTGTAGGCTTGGATCGAAATGAATGGAGTGTATCCCAATAGCGTTGAGCTATGCTTAAACCCATCTTTTTAGTGTTTTTACTGTTTTATGCTTCAGCACAGCTAACAGGGTGCAGTTCTAATAAAGGTCTGTATTATTGGGGGCGTTATGAAAGGCTTATCTACGACCAATATGCCAACCCCGGCAGTTCTGATCGTACGACACAAATAGCCATGCTGACTGAAGACATCGGGCGAGCAGAAGCTGAAGGCCAAAAAGTCCCTCCAGGTGTGCATGCGCACCTTGGTTACCTTTACTACCAGCAAGGTAATGTTGATTCAGCTATCAAAGAGTTTTCAATCGAAAAGGATCTGTTTCCGGAAGCCAAGGTATTAATGGATCGTTTTCTTCAGAAAATGTAGTCATGACACTGTTCTCTAGCCACCTAAAAACCTTGCTTCTGATGTTGAGTGTCACGTTGTTGGCCGCTTGCTCCACCTTGCCAGAACAAGATTATTCCGCTTATCGGATGCGTATGCCATATTCAATTTTAGTGCTGCCTCCCCTCAACGATTCCATTGATGTCAATGCTCCCTATGCCTATTTGCCATCGGTAATCCAGCCTTTAGCTGAGGCAGGGTATTATGTTTTTCCAGTCGCTGTTGTCGATGCTTTCATGAAAGAAAATGGCATGATTGGCGCCGCAGAAATGCATCAGGTTTCTCTCAAAAAATTCAAAGAAATTATCGGCGCAGACGCAGTACTGTATATCAACATTGAAGAATGGGGGCAACAATATTTAATTTTAAATTCGGTCACTGTCGTTAAATTCCAGGCTCGATTGGTTGATACCCAAACAGGCGCAATGCTTTGGAAAGGGGAGCAGGATGTGCAGTTGAGCTCAAACCAGGGGCAGAGCGGAATTCTAACCATGGCTCTCTCTGCTTTAGTTAGTCAAATCAGTAATGACTCGGGTGAACAGGCATATCGACTATCAAAACAAGCTAATCATCGCATGGTTAACTCAAAACAAGGCTTGCTATTAGGACCTTATCACCCAAACTATGAAAAAGATCAAAGAGGACGGTGACTGAACAATTCATTTTACTAAAGTTTCACAGAAATTCTTCCCCCGTGTTGTGCTGACATTCAAGCCACCATACGTAAAAACGCGGAGACAAAAGAATTTTTCTGGGGTTTGGGTGAACTAGGGCTAATCGCTGGAGTGGAGAGATAAGAAACTGGGATGCAATAGAAGAAGTGTATTTAAATCCAGGAAATCAAAAAGCTAAAATCGAAGAAAAAGAGGCGGCATAATTTTTTAACTTTAGGCGACAATTATTTTTAAAAACGCCGTTGGGGGAGACTTTATTTTTCTCAACGAAATGTTGGCAGATGACAAAAGCTTACTGGGTTTCACTACATTGTATGATTATAACTATGATGATTATTTGTTTCAGGAGCAAGCGAATAAAAAGGATTTCCCTGATTATGAAGGGACAGATTATTTCGCATACAAACATCCCTCATGGGTCAGGCTATTGATTAATGATAACTTCTACTATGCAACATTTACATCGGTTGCGACTCAGTTGGGTGATGATATTGAAGAGACTGGTAGAGAATATATTGATCAACTAATTCCTCATGAATTGGTTGAGGGTAAGGATCATGGCAAGCAAGAAAAAGGTGGTATGCGTTGGGATATGAAGGAGGATGCGAATGGTCTGGAAGGACAGTTGAAGGAATTAAAATATCGCTGGTATCCCTATTTACAGGAACGTTGGCTAGCTATTAGAAAAGCCAACTCAATACTCGGTACGGCTGTTTATGCGCAGGACAATCATTGGGATAAAATGACCCACATCGCAGTTTCATTTTCGCCCATGAAGAAACCTTAAAGAACATTCGCTGGCGATATTTTTTATCCGACTGTACGTCATTGATGGCTGACTATACTGTGGTTGAAAAACAACTAGAACAGGAAGTTAGCGATGCCAAATCTTTTCTGGATGAGCATTATCAGGATATATTAGAAAATTTTGATTTCAAAGTTGTTAAGTTGCGCAAAAAGAGCAAAGTTATAATGTCGGTTGGGATTCTTGATGATTTTGAGAAATTAAGTCAATATGCGGATATTATTAAATCCTCGCTCCTTAGTTGTTTAATGATTCATGAGGTTAGATATTTCGTTGTGGTACCTTCGGAAAAATATGTTCGATCAATTCTGAGTCAGCGCACTTGACGATAATGCTGAAATACCAGGCAGAATGAGTAGTTGCTTGACGCTATTCGGATAATCAGCAGTCTTTTTGATCTAATAGCTGCCAGTTATGTATTTCTCCAGTTCCCTAATAGTAAATTCCTGGTCGGATATAATTTGTTTGACCAGATCGCCGATACTAACAATCCCCATCAATAACCCGTCCTGATAGACAGGCAGGTGACGGACACGCTTTGTAGTCATCAACGCCATGCATTCCTTTAGCTTGTCATCCGGGGTGACGTACATCAACTCATTTGGCAGTAATTCACTGACGGGCGTCTCTTTCGACGATTTTCCTTTTAGGACAACATCGCGTGCGTAATCTCGCTCGGAGAATATGCCTTGTAATATTTCATTTTCCATAACTAAAAGAGAGCCAATGTTATTCTCAGCCATGATTTGAAGCGCCTCAAAAACTGAAGCGCTGGGTTCAATCGTCCACAGTTTAGAATCTTTGGATTGCAGAACTTCTCTTACTGTATACATAAGCTTTCACCTCTACCGATATTGACAACCACTCATTTGTCTGTGATCAGTTTTTTTTAAACAATCTCAATGTATTGAGTCCTCGTTAGTTGACAAGTTTCCTATTGAAATCGACAAATTACCAGGTGCTCAGAAAAATCTGATTGGTCTAAGGTATGCTTTGAAATTCTTATGGTTGCATACAGAATGACAAATAATGATATGGAGAGAAGTGGTTGTGTAAATTGTCATTAAAACCTCTCGTCCTAATGAATTGAGTCCAATTTCGAATACAATGCTTGTCTCCTTCTATTGTTACAGCTAACAAAAAACATTCATCTACTTAAAAAGTCAAACCAATCATCTCTTTTACTAATTCTGCGACCATGGAAGGAAAAACCCCACCTCCAATGACGAGCAGAATTACAACCCCCATCACCAATAACTGTGTATGAGTTGTGATTATCTCTGTTTCTGAATGAGATTCTGGTTGATCAATCATAACTAAGATAATCCGTAAATAGTAAAATAGTCCCATCACACTACCAATAATCAGGGCGGCCAATAACCACCATAACTGAGCATTTACAGCTACCAGAGTGAGATAAAACTTGCCAATGAAACCAATGGTTAAAGGAATGCCCGCCAACGATAATAAGAGCAAAGTCAACACAACTGCTTTGCATCGTTGTTGCCAGAATAAACCTTTAAGCTGGTCAATATGGTGGGTTTCGGGTAATAACATCAGCATCAGGAAAATACCCACAACTGTTGTCAAATAAGCATACAAATAGGTAATGGCTGCTTCATTCGCCAGTGTATCAACGTTGGAGATTGCTATTGCTGGTTTCAATGCCAAAATAGCCAGAAGGATATAACCAAAGTGCGCGATCGACGAGTAGGCCAACAGACGCATTAGGTTTTTTTGGAGCAATGCCAGCAAATTGCCTATTATCATTGATGCGGCTGCAATGACTTCTATGATATTAATCAGAGCGGTCTGGTTATGCCATTCACCCAGCATGAACAGCCGTAACAGCACGACAAACAGTGCAACTTTAGAGACCGTAGCGAGCAAAGCTGTAGTAGGGACAGGTGCGCCTTCATACACATCTGCCACCCAAAGATGGCAGGGCACTAATGACAATTTAAAAGTGATGCCCACCAATAGCAGAATGATGGCACAACCGTTGATGATATTGCCGCTGCTAAGTAGTTCGGGTACTTTTGTTGCCAGCTCTGGAATTGATAAAGTACCGCTGTAAAGATAAAGGATAGCGATGGCTAGCAGCATAAAAGCTGACGCAATGGCAGACAAAACCAGATATTTAATGCCAGCTTCCAGAGCTTGGTTATCTTCCCCTGGGTAAGCGATCATCGGCACCAGAGACAAACTCATGATTTCCAATCCCAGAAAAAAGCTGGCAAAGTGCTGACTGGCACAGACAATCAAAGCTCCCTGGGTGGATAACAGTAATAGCAAATAGTATTCTTCTTTAGGGTCTTTCAGGTTTTGTAGCCAGTTAAACAAAAATAAACTAAGCAGCCAAGCGGCCAGTATTAGTAAGGTTGAAACCAGGGTTGTGGTGCCATCAAATAAAATTAAAGACGTTTGGTAAGGTGCCTTGCCTAATTGTGCTAATTGCACGAGCAGGGCCAGAGACAAGCCCACAGTTGTGATAAGGTTAGTGAGTAAATGTGTGCGTTTGAGCGCAGCCATCAACATTACTATCAATGAAGTGCTGGTAATCAGCACTGATGGCAAATAGAAACCCATGATCCCACTCATGGTTTAGCTCCCATCGAAATACTGGGAAAATGAGCAAGAGTTTGTTGAGCTATATCAATCAAGGGTTGTGGATGCAGGCCCATGACTATAAGGATTACTGCCATACCCAGCATCATGGCTGTTTCGCGTGTATCGAAATCCACTGCTGCGTTTAACTTAAGCGAACCAAAGAAAGTTTTCTGCGCAATCATCAGTGAATAGACTGCTGCAAGGATCAACCCGCTAGCTGCCATAGCAGTGAACCATGGATACGTCTCAAAACTACCCACCAGTACTAGAAATTCGGCCACAAAATTACCCAGCCCCGGCATGCCTAAAGAAGCCACGACAAAGAATAATCCAACAGCGCTGAGCTTGGGGAGGGTCTGCCAGAGACCACCCAGTTCATTTAAATCGCGTGTGTGATAACGATACTGGATGGCACCAACCAGGGCGAACAGTGCAGAAGTACTGACGCCGTGCGCCAACATCTGCATTACCGCACCCTGCCAGGCCTGGGCATTGAGGGCAAAGCAACCGAGTAATACAAACCCCATATGGCTGACACTGGAATAGGCGACCACCCGTTTCAAATCCCGCTGGGAGAAGGCCATTAAAGCGCCATAGATAACACTGATAGCGGCAATTGCCATCACATAGGGTGCAACCGTCTGAACTGCATCAGGAAACAATGGTAATACAAAACGAATTAAGCCGTAGCCACCCGTCTTCAGTAACACTGCAGCCAGGATAACGCTGGCGGCTGTGGGTGCTTGGGTATGCGCATCTGGTAGCCAGTTATGGAACGGAATAGTTGGTAGCTTGATGGCAAAGCCAATTACAAATCCCAACATAATCCAGAACGAAGCTTTTTTGGACAGAGAGTGGTTCAATAAATCCACGTAATCAAAACTAAGTTGTCCACTTTGCTGGTAATGTAACAGCACCAGAGCGCAGATGCTCAGTAAAATCAGCAAACCACCAGCCTGGGTGAACAAGAAAAATTTCAGCGCCGCATATTGTCTGTTCTCATAACCCCAGATGGCAATCAGCAGATACATCGGTACTAGCATGACTTCCCAGAACACAAAAAACAGAAACAAATCCAACGCGCAGAATACTCCCACAACACCAGCCAGTGTCCACAGAATATTGAAATAGAAAAAACCAGTTTGCTTTTTGATTTCTTTCCAGGCAGACAAGACAGCCACTAAGCCCATAGCCAGTGTCAGTATGACAAGTAACAAACTGAGCCCATCCAAAGCTAAATGGGCGCTGATATTAAAACGCGGAATCCAGTCATGAACCTCATTGATCAGCCAGCGTTGGTCACTGTTTAATTCTAATGAAAATAATACTGGCCATAACGGTATCCATGCCAGACACAAGCTAATGGCAGCAACCCATTTTGGTGCGTGCGAGCCATATGCTTCACTGTACCAGGCGACAACACCGGCTAAAAGTAAAAAAACGATCAGTGTCAGCAATATCATTTGATTATCACCCAGGTCATGGCGACAATAGCAAATATCACCAGACTGTTGTTGTACCAGCGTAGTTGGCCGCTTTGAAACTGGCTGCAGAAGCGGTGTAATTTAGCGCTGATATTGATCAGACCAATATAAAGACTGTCGATGATATCGTTTTGATTGAGCTTGGTGACGGCAATAAATGGACTAATCACCCTTTTTTGATAGAATGCGTCGAAACCCCATCCTGAGAATAAAAACCGATGGATTTTTTTTGCTTCAGGATTGGGTAAAGGGCTACCAAACTCACCTTCTTTGTATACTCGCCAAGCATATGCGACTGCGCATAAAGGTACGGCAATAGTAAACAGGATGATAGCGAGGTTGTGATGTTCTTCACTCGCTGAAGAAAATAACACGGCAAGCCCCTTGGGCTGAATGCCACCGAAAATCGCCAATAGCCCTAACACAAGTAAAGGGAAAACCATCACTTTAAGCGGATTACGATCCGGTTCTTGAGTCGCTTTTCCAAGGAATACTACAAAAAACAGACGAAAACTGTAAAAAGCGGTCACAAAAGCACCTATTAATGCTATCAACCACAGCGAATACATTTCCTGTTCCAGCAATCGGTTAAGTATCAGTTCTTTGCTGAAAAAACCCGATAGCAAAGGCAGTGCGGCAAGGGCAGAACAACCAATTAGAAAGCTGACACAGACCATCGGTAGTTTTTTGGCTAACCCACCCATGCGGAAGATATTATGTTCGTGGTGCAGACTAAAGATCAGTGCACCCGCTGAAAGAAAAAGTAATGCTTTAAAGAAAGCATGAGTCATTAAGTGGAATACTGCGGCTGACCAAGCGCCCGCACCTAAAGCTAAAAACATATAGCCAATCTGACTGATGGTAGAGTATGCCAGAATACGCTTCACATCTTGCTGTACCAGAGCAGCCGTGGCTGCAATGAATAATGTTATTGCACCGATATAGGCGACGCATTCCATGGCAAGCGGTGAAAGCTCGAATAAATTATGGCAACGCGCGATCAGATAAACACCGGCGGTGACCATGGTTGCGGCATGGATTAACGCACTCACTGGGGTAGGGCCTGCCATGGCATCGGGTAACCAGGATTGTAACGGCAATTGCCCGGACTTACCGACTGCTCCAGCTAATAATAGAAGGCAACATAGTGTGATCATGCTGTCTCCTGTCTGCCACTGGCTTTGGGCTTGTAATTGCATGGCCTGGATATCCAGAGTGCCGAACAAATAAAAAATCAAAAACAAACCTAACGCCATGCCGGTATCACCGATACGGGTCATAATAAAAGCTTTATTGGCCGCCAGAGTGTTATTGATTTCGTGGTGCCAGAAGCCGATCAACAAGTAGCTGCACAAACCCACGCTTTCCCACCCAAGATACAGTAGCAGCAGATTATCGGCTAACACCAGAACCAGCATGGCAGCGACAAATGCATTAAGGTAAGCAAAATAGCGTTGATAGTCCTTATCTTCATCCATGAAACCTGCCGAATAAAGGTGGATAAGGAAACCTACGCCAGTAATGATAGAAACCATTACCAGTGACAGCGCATCCAGATAGAAACCAAAATTAATAGTGAAGCTATGCACATTTATCCAGTTGGCATAGGTGAATTGCAACGCATAATTTGTTTGGCCTTTCAATTGAATATGCAAAATAGCGACACATACGGCAGCAGCACCCACTGCACCCACTCCCATTCGTGCTACCCAGGGTTTCGGGATCGTCAAGTTGAATGCAGGTGCAAGTACCAGAAAAGTGGCGCTGAATAAGGGCAATAACGGGATCAATAATATTAGAGTCGACATATTAACCCCGCATATTGGAAAGTTGGTCAACGTCGAGGGTATGTCGACGTCGATACATATGGATTAATAGACTCAGCCCAATAGCAACCTCAGAAGCCGCCAGCGTCAATATCAGTAAATACATAATCTGACCATCACTGGTTCCGTGATAACTTGATGCAGCTACGAATATCACTGCCACAGCATTCAACATAATTTCTATGGAAATCAACATGAACACCAGGTTGCGGCGCACCAAAACACCGTAAACGCCGATACTGAAGAGCGCCAGACTGAAAAAAACAATGTAATCTGGGTCAATCATAATTGTCGATCCTGTTCCTGATGGCGCCTACCGATATGGAATGCGCCGACCAGCGCAGATAATAGCAGCAGTGCAGATAATTCCACCAGTAGTAAATATGGCCCGTATAATTGTGCGCCTAGCTCGTTTACATTGATAGGAGTCATTATTGTCTGTGCAGTAGAAAACGAGCTCAACATGTATACCAGTTCCAGAAGTAGTAAAACACATAGAATGATAGCAGTGCTAGATTGCTTGGCCTGATAGAGTAGGGCTTCCTGTTTCATTGTTACTTCACCCTGATGTAACATCATGGTGACAAAAACAAATAACACCATGATCGCGCCGGCATAGACGATAATTTGTAAAGCAGCCGCAAATGCAGCTCCCAGCAGAAAAAAGATCATAGCGATGGCCATCATAGTGATCACAAGGTACAGCAGGGCATGCACGGCATTATGGCGGGTTACTGTTAACAGGGCACTGATCAGAGCCACCGTTGAAGATAGAAAAAAAAGAAAACCTATCATGGTAATAAGCTCCTCAAATCAACCGGGGGCTGTTCGTTTTCAGCCTCACCTTTTGCCTTGCCCGCTATGGCTTTGCCAGCGACCTTGTAAAAGTTGTAATCATGATATTTGCCGGTACCGTTGATTAGCAAATGCTCTTTTCGATAAACCAGGTTCTGACGATCGTATTCGCCCATCTCGATATCTGGTGTCAGTTGTATGGCATGAGTCGGACACGCTTCCTCACAAAAACCGCAAAGAATACAACGTGAAAAATTGATGTCAAAGGTATCTGCCAACCAGCGGCCGTCTTCGCCTTCAGTTTTTTGTACGGCAATGCAATCAACCGGACACGCAACTGAACACAGGTTACAGGCAACACAGCGTTCCTCACCATCTGGGTCTTTGGTTAATACAATACGGCCCCGGTAACGGGGTGCCAGGTAGGGCTTTTGTTCTGGATACTCTAACGTGTCGATCTTGGTGAAGGTATGCTTGAGGATCGCAATCAAGGTATTGATTTGGCTTTTCATTTGATCATCTCTCCCATCTTAGAAAGTCATTAGCCCATTGCCAGCTTCCAGGCGCCGGTCAGTAACAAGTTGAGCAATGCCAGTGGCAACATATATTTCCACCCATACGCCATTAGCTGGTCGTAGCGTGGACGCGGTATAGCCGCTCGTAACAGAATAAAAAACATCACGAATGCAGTAACTTTCAGAATAAACCAGGCGAGAGGGGGTAACCAGGGTCCTTGCCAGCCGCCAAAAAAAAGAGTGACTATCATTGCTGATATCAACAATACACCCAGATATTCACCAATGAAAAACATGCCAAATTTCATACTCGAATATTCAGTGTGAAAACCGGCGACAATTTCGTGCTCGGCCTCTGGTAAATCAAAAGGTGCACGGTGGGTTTCAGCAATGCCTGCTATTATAAAAATCACCAGAGCAGGGGCTTGCGGAATACAGAACCATAGATTTTCCTGGGCGTCGACGATGTCACGCAAGCTGAAACTTCCCGCCAAAATAACCACTCCCATCAGTGATAAACCCATAAACACTTCATAGCTGATCATTTGGGCGGTGGCGCGTAAAGCCCCCAGCAGGGCATACTTACTGTTTGAGGAAAAGCCGGCCAACATGACGCTATAAACCGCCAACGAACTGAGCGCCAACAAAAACAGAATGCCATTGTCGAAGTCAGTAATTTGTAGAGTCGGAGAGAATGGGATAATGGCAAAGCCCAGTAACATCAAACTCATGACAATCATCGGTGCGATAACAAATATGACTTTATCAGCAAAGGGTGGAATCCAGTCTTCCTTGGTGAAGATTTTGATCATATCTGCAACCACTTGCAGTAAGCCTAAAGGCCCGACCCGGTTTGGTCCGCAACGATCCTGCCATAACCCGAGTAAACGACGCTCGACCCACGTCAACCACCCACCGACGGTCAGTAGTATCACTAGAATAATCAGCGGAGTGATTAGTTCAAGCATTATTCAGCCCTTTCCAACTGCACAACCGAGCCGAGCTGTTGCAGCAGGTTTGTGGGAACCAGTGCAACACCATCAGGTACGGAGTCGTCTATATATAAAGGTAATATGCAAGAACCTGCAGGGGCTTTAATTTTTAGTTTATCAGCACCCTCGCAATGTGATTGTTTGACCTGTTGAAGATTCATTTTGATTGCTGCTTGCGGCGTACGCTGCTGAATCGCAGAAACATAGCTGCTGAGTTCTTCATCTCTAAAAATATTGTAATCCGCTAATAGTTGTAATTTACCTTCTGCTATGGGCTTACTGCTGTCCTGTAACAAATATCCAGGTTGGGTCGTGTCGGTGCTTGGTACTACTGATGCTTTTTCGTGTAATAAAATGCCAGGATGAGATCCACGGATGGGGCCATTAATCTCTTCTTGAAATCGGTTCAGTGACTCGTTGGAATTCCAGTTGGGATGCCACAGATAAGCAGGTGGTTGCTCAGGCAAGGTAGCTGCACCTTCAGGTGAATATTGATAAGGTGAGTCGGGGTCTTGTTGCGGTTGTTGTTCTCGTACATTGGTAACCGCTTTGACCGCTGCTCTGCCGGTAGCTCTAATTGTTTGTCTGGCCAGATGAAAACCTTCTGATTGAGGCGTAAACAATGAAGGTAAAGACTTCAGTTGCGCTTCACAGTCGGCAACTTCAATTAGTAAGGAGTGAAAATCAGTTTCAGCATTAAACCATAGATGCCCAGGTCGGCGTTCATCAGGGGCTGGGAAGCAGGATGTTGCAGCTTGCACTCGTCCTTCATAATTGACCCAGCTGCCATGCATTTCTGCAAAGCTGGTAGTGGGTAGTAACAGGTCGGCTGATTGTGCAGTGGGGGTCAGCAGATGATCGAGTACAACGATGTTTTCTATGTTATTCAGTAATGGCTCCAGCAACTGTTCGGAACAGTAGCGGTAAAGATCGGTTTCCAGCAGGATCAATGTTTTGGGGGGTGATTTTTCAATTTTTTTCAATGCTGTATCGAGGTTATGCTCGGTTGCCGTGAGCAAAGCCAATCCCATGCTGTTCGCCTGTGGTAAGGCACAAATAAAACCAGTGCGACTATTGAGTCGATACAGGGTTTGACCGAGCTGGATAGTAGCTCGCAATAAGGCTTCAGAATCCGTATGAACACCGGTAACGAGAATAGGTTGTTTGGCCGTTTGAAGGTCTTTTACAATATTGCGCGCTTGCCTACTGGCAACACCTGCATCAATAGAGTTGTTGAGTAAGGCATCAATTTCATTTATCAGCGTCACTTGCTGCGCAGGCGATAAACAGAGGGTGTTAACGGCAGCATCATCCAGTCGTGTTGCATGGCTGCTGATGATATGCAGCGGTGATTTGAGCTGCTGGCAGATATTTCTGACTTCCGCATCTTGCCAAGCTGCAATGCCCATCTCTGCAGCTTTTTGCTTGCCGGCATTGCCTGTCATTTGGCGTAACGATAAAGCGATACGCGGCGCGGTCTGAGTGATGTCTTCACCAATTAATAAAGCAGTATCAGAAGATTCCAGTGTTTGCAAAGACGAACTGGGCAAGAGACCGTACTGATGACATTGACTCAGAACCTGGATCTGACGCAATACTTGTTGGCTGCAATCTGCATAAAAATTGTCTTTACCGACCAACTGACGTAAAGCGAAATTATTTTCAAGCGATGTACGCGCTGAGCCAACGGCAAGCACAGAGGAGGATTTTGCTAGTTCGCGTAGACGCTGCTGGGCTTGTTGTGTAGTGATTTTATCAGTCGAGCGCTGTTCTGTATTGCGTTGCCATGGCTGTGTTAAACGTTCAGAATGATTAACAAAATCATAACCAAAGCGCCCTCTATCACATAGAAAATAACCATTGATATCTGGGTGATAGCGGTTGGTAATGCGTCGCAAGATGCCATTACGTTCGGCTGGAAAGGTGTTACAGCCAAGGCTGCACTGAGTGCAAATAGAAGGTGCGGACTGTAAATCCCATTTACGAACATAATGTTGACTATAGGTTTTGTCTGTAAATACCCCGGTTGGGCATACTTCAACCAGGTTACCGCTAAATTCATTTTCCAGGTCGCCATCTTCAGCACGACCAAAATAAACATTATTACGCGAGGCAAACACGTCAAAATCTGTCCCACCGCTGTAATCACGATAATAGCGTACACATCGATAACAGGCGATACAGCGGTTCATTTCATGGCCGATGAATGGACCAAGGTATTGGTTAACGTGAGTTTGTTTTGGACCCCGAAAGCGGCGTTTCACATGACCGCTCATCAAAGTCATATCCTGCAAATGGCATTCGCCACCTTCTTCACACACGGGGCAATCATGGGGGTGATTGATCATTAACGCTTCAATCTGCATGTCCCGGAATTTAATGATGTCAGGATTATTTAGTGCGAGAATTTGACCATCAGTTACGGGTGTCATACAGCTCATTGTCAAACGGCCTTGCTTGTCTTCGGCATCTTTAAACAGGGTTACAGCACATTGGCGGCAGGAACCAACAGAACCCATGGCAGGATGCCAGCAGAAATAAGGGACATCCAGACCCAAAGTCTGACAGGCTTGCAGCAGGTTTTGATCTGTTTCGACTTCGTGCTTCGCGCCGTCAATGATTATTGTAGCCATTCCTGTATCCTAATTTTTTGTTTTTGCTTGCCTGAATACCGTATTAAGTGTTTGTCACTGCACTGCCTGATAAGGACAGCAGCCATCTTTTATATGTTGATCAAAATCATCGCGAAAATATTTCAGCGCACTTTGCAATGGTTCTGCTGCACCTGGAGCCAGTGCACAAAAAGTATTTCCAGGAGCGACAAAGTCGACTATATCCTCAAGAAAGGTCATATCTTCCGGTTTGCCGTGCCCGGTCTCTATCTGCTCCAACACATAGGTTGCAGAGGGTAATCCATCTCGACACGGCGTACACCAGCCGCAGGATTCCTGAGCAAAAAAAGCCACCAGATTATGCACCATATCGACCGGACAAAACTGATCGTCCAGTACAGTGATCGTGCCGGTACCCATGCGACTGCCAACATTGCCAATTTCATCATAGTCCATTGGTGTATCTAAATGTTCAGGTAACAAAAAATCTGTAGAGCCACCACCTGGTATTAAACCGCGTAATTGATAGCCATCGCACATCCCTCCAGCGTGCTCTTCAATAATTTCCCGGATTGTTGTTCCCATCGGTAATTCCCATAGCCCAGGTTTTTTGACACGTCCGCTGACACCAAACAGTTTGGTACCACTGTCTTTGTGACGCCCCAGTTGTTGAAACCAGTCCGCACCATACTGGACAATTCCAGGTAAACAGAAAAAAGTCTCAATATTGTTAACAATAGTAGGCTTGCCCCATAAACCTGCAACTTGTGGGTATGGTGGTTTGGCTCTGGGGTTTGCTCGCTTACCTTCCAGGGCATTAATTAACGCTGTTTCCTCACCACAAATATAGCGGCCTGCGCTGGTATGGATATGAAGGTCGAATGTCAGTTCAGACCCTTGTATTTTGTTACCCAGTAAGCCTGCTTGATAACATTCCTGAAGTGCATTTTCGATTCGTTTGGCAGCCATATGGTATTCATACCGTAAAAAGATATAACCGATACTGGCGCCTATGGTGTGTGCGGCAATCAACATGCCTTCAATGAGCTGATGTGGTGCTTGCTCCAACAGGTAGCGGTCTTTAAACGCGCCGGGCTCCATTTCGTCCCCGTTGGCTACCAGATATTTAGGACTTGGTGCATTGTCACCTTGGGGTACGAAGCTCCATTTTAATCCGGTCGGAAAACCTGCACCGCCACGGCCTCGAAGTCTGGAATCCTTGATGGTTTCCAAAACCCTTTCAGGTGTTTGCTCTAGTGCGGTTTTAAACCCTGAGTAGCCCCCTTGTTGCTGATAGGCACTTAACGTTAAAGGTTGCTCCGAAGTGCAATATTGAGTTAATGGAAGGCTGGGCTGCGCGTTAGTCATGATGAATGCACCTTCGTTGTCACGGTTCGCTCTGATACAGTTTGAATGATATCGTCCACATCATCAGGGTTAACGTTTTCATATAACATATCGTTAATCAGTAACACTGGTGCTTTGTCGCATGCGCCCAGACAAGGTAATGGGATCAATGTATAAGACTTGTCCCCGGTAGTCTCGCCGTCATTGACATTAAGTGCTTGCTTGAGATTTTGGTGTACTTTTCGATAGCCCATTACCATGCAGCTGAAGCCATCACATGGGTGGACTAAATTGTCCCCAACCGGTTTACGAAAGATTAAATTATAAAATGTGGCGACTGATTCCAGTTCTGCTACTGGTATTTGCATATAGCTGGCTAAAGCGGCCAGATGTTGATCACTGACCCAACCATGAAATTTTTGAATCATTTTTAGTGCATCAATGCTTGCGCCGGAAGCGACCGGGTAATGATCAAGCATATGATCAAGTTCGGAACGTTCTTGTTCTGTTAGTTGTACTATTTGCACATTGTTGTTATCGTTTATATCTGTCATCTGTTTAACGATCCACGTCCGCCATCACAAAATCAATACTGGCAATAATAGCAATCAAATCCGCTACCAGTACGCCACGTCCAAGAAATGGAATCATCTGTAAGTGAGGAAACGACGGTGTTCTGATGTGGGTGCGATAACTGGTATTGGAACCATCACTGATCAGTGAGTATCCATTAATTCCTTTCGTTGCCTCAACTGCACTATAACACTCACCAGCAGGTATTACCGGACCCCAGCTGACATTTAAAAAATGCTGAATTAGCGTTTCGATGTCGTGTTTGCCGCGATCATTATCTGGCGGTGTGGTCAGCGGGTGATCGGCCTTATAGGGTCCGGATGGCATATTGTCCAGGCATTGTCTGATAATACGCAGGCTTTCCCGCATCTCCTGTACACGAACCCAGCAGCGATCATAAGTGTCACCTTTTTCGGCAACAGGAACATCGAACTCATATTGTTCATATCCGCTGTATGGGCGTTTTTTACGCAGATCCCAATCACATCCTGTGGCTCTCAGTCCAGGGCCGGTGATACCCCAGTCAAGAGCTTCGGCGGTGGTGTATGCTCCAATATCAACGGTACGTTTTTTCAGGATCGAATTTTCCATGGCCATCACATCGTATTCGTCCATCCTGGAAGGGAAATAGTCAATAAATTCTCTGACCATCTTGTCCCAGCCAATAGGTAAATCCTGAGCCACACCACCGATACGAAACCAACTGGGATGCATTCGTGCGCCAGTGATCGCTTCAATAATACCGAACAGTTTTTCTCGGTCGATAAACAAATAAAAAACCGCCGACATCTGTCCTACATCCTGGGCAAACGTACCGTAAAACAGCATGTGACTCAAAATGCGGAAACATTCAACCAACATCACCCGGATGCATTGTGCACGTGCCGGGACTTCAATGCCGGCCATGGTTTCAAGAGCCATCACATAAGGCAGGTTATTCATCACCCCACCGAGATAATCAATGCGATCAGTGTAGGGGATAAATCCATGCCACGTCTGGCGTTCAGCGATTTTTTCCGCGCCACGATGGTGATAGCCAATATCCGGTACTGCATCGACGATACGTTCACCGTCCAGTTGCAATGCTACCCGGAAAACACCATGTACACTGGGATGATTAGGTCCCAGGTTAAGAAACATAAAGTCGTTATTTTCGGACTGGCGTTGCATGCCCAGATCCTCGGGAATAAAACGCAGAGCTTCTTGTTCTTTTTGTTGGCGTTCCGGGGTCAGTTCAAACGGTTCTTGTTCGGTTGCCCGGCATGGGAATTCTTTGCGTAAAGGATGTCCTTCGAAAGTCGGTGGCGTGAGGATGCGATGCAGCAGTGGGTGCCCATCGAATGTTATTCCGAACATATCCCAGGCTTCTCGCTCATACCAGTTGGCGTTAGGCCATAAATCGGTAATCGATTGCGCTATTGGATAGTCACCAGTCAAAGCCAGTTTGATACGAAAATCCAGGTTATTCGTGACCGAAGTCAAATGATAAACCAGGGTGAAATCACTCTTTGGCTGGTCTTTGCGGTTTTTTCGTAAGCGCTCATCAATCGCAAATAGATCCAGCAGCATGGTAAATTTATACGGTTTGCTTTTGAGCTGGTTAAGAATGGTTTTTAGCTTTTTTTCTGGCACCCAAAGCGTAGCAATGTCATCACAGGTGTTTTGAATGGTGACATCACGACTGCCAAACTTTGCCAACAACTCAGTAATCAGTTGGTTTTGGTGAGGTTTGACCATGACAGCAGACATATTGCTTACACCTTAGTGGGGCTGTCTAATTCAGTGGCTGCCATGCGCTGCTGATTTTTTTCATCACGTAACGATCGCGTGTGAGCAGCAAAATGATCAATTTCTTCAGGCGTGACAAGATGACCAATGGGGCGTCGTTGCTTATCGTATCCATCGCTGATGGCTTTTTGAAGCAAAGTGAGACCATATAGCAAAGCTTCTGGACGTGGTGGACAACCCGGAACATAGACATCCACTGGCATAAAGCGATCAGCGCCTTGAACCACGCTATAAACATCGTACATACCGCCTGAATTGGCGCAAGAACCCATGCTGATGACCCATTTAGGTTCCATGATTTGGTCGTAGAGATGTTTAATAACTGGCGCCATTTTCAAAAAGGGCGTTCCAGAAATCACAATCAAGTCAGCTTCCCGCGGGGTTGCACGTATCACTTCAGAACCAAAACGGGCTATATCATGGCGACTGGTAAATGCAGTTGCCATTTCCACATAACAGCATGACAGGCCGAAATTAAATGGCCATAGTGAATTGCTCCTGCCCCACGCAACCATATCTTCCAGTTTGCCAACCAGAATGTTTTTTTCAACCCATTTGTCTTCAATGGATGAAGATGAAGTTTCTAGGGTTTCATCCGGAGTAGTCAGCTTCCAGCGCATCGCTTTTCTCCATTTTTTGGGTTTTAGTAATTTGTTGCTTGGCTTGCAATTTATGCCCCCACTCCAGCACACCCATTCGCCATTCATAAACCAGAGCCACCAGCAGAATAATGACAAACATCGAGGTTCCGAAGAAAGCTGACCAGCCTGCATCCAACACGACAGCAGCCCAGATGTAAAGAAACACAGCTTCCATATCAAAAATAACAAAAAGAATCGCTACCAGGTAATAATTAACTGTCCAGCGAAGATCAGTTGAACCAGTTGGTACAATGCCTGATTCAAAGGGTAATGGGTTTTCTCTGGGAGGGATTTTCGGATTGAGTAAATGAGATATAATCAGCATCGTTGCGGTCAATGCGAGCACCGCGAACAGATAGATTAAAAAAGGCAAAGACAACATAACGTAATCCTGTGATTTTATTGTTTGTCATGTCTCTACACCGTCATTGCTGTTTTTAGTGTGGTGTAGAGAAAACGCTTAAAACTTCATCATTATTGTTAATTTTCTAGTCGTTTTAATTAAGGGATTACTATTTGTTATCGTTCCGTGGGGTCCGGTGGCACATCGAATTCTTTCACTGCTCGCAAAATACTGCGAATGCTGATCTGGCCAATGAATTTGCCATCTTCGACTACGGGTAGTCTTCCTCTTTTTGTTGTTAGCAGTATCCGGGCTGCATCGATTAAATCCAAGCCTGGGTCGATGGTGTCGACTTTGGTAGTCATCACTTCTTCGACAGTTCCGTTGGCATACCCATGATAGGTGCCATCCAGTATTGCTTTGAGACAATCACCTTGTGATATTACACCTAATAAATGATTCTCTTCATCAATGACGGTTGCTCCAGAGACCTTGTGCACTATGAGTTCATGAATGACGGTAAAAATATTAGTGTCAGGGGGAAAAGTAACCGGATTTTCAGTCATAAAATCTCTAGAATTAACAGACTTAAGCATATTTATCCCCTTTATTCTTAACATGAACTCTTGCTATTAGTTATACTCCTCGTGCACAAGATTAGTCAACTTCTTTAGGGCGGGTGTGATTAAAAGTGGCGTAAACAGATCAAGCTGCTTTTCTTTGCCAGATTATCCCAGTAGTCATGCCAATAATTATTTGCCCGGTTAAACTGTAGTGATAGCATATACCTGAATCCGTGACTTAAAGTGCATCCACCAATCCTTGGGAAGCCACATTAACATTTCAACGTTTTAATACCTTGTTATTATTTGAAATAGCTAATAATACGAGCACACTGAGGCTTTTTAAGCCTCAATAGCTCTCAATTGACACCAAATTCTGTACACCCGGCACTGCTATCCCTGAGAGACATGTTCTCGCATTTTTCTTAAGAATAGTGGGGTGTTATCCTGACGCTAAGCGATGGTAGGTTGACTCAAATGCTAAAAAACCCGGGCAGTGTTTGGAGAAACGAAGTTTTATTCGTCGCCCAGCATGGATGACCCGAGCCGCTAGGTACATTAGTTCCTGTATAACCGTTTTTATTCGCCTTCTTTTGGCCGGATGACGGACAGGACTGATGTTGCCTATGAGCCCGATTAAGCCGATCCAACGCAAGATATTGTAACTATAAGCGCTCAATGCCATGATCAAGTCGTTGGTGGCAAATTTGCCCGAAGGTAAGCGTTCGATATCGAGGTCGGTTTTAAATTCACTGTGGAATTGTTCGGAAGTGGCATGATCTTGGTAAAGAGCAATGATCTGTTCATCAGCGTAGGCGAGCGAATTTAATGAGGTCCACCAGCCTTCTATTTCTATCTCAGGGATTAACAGCATTTGACCCTCTGCATCCATAGTTCTTTCGATAACCCGCATGACGCGGCGGAAGCGATAGGTTTGCCCGTCTTGTTGTTGGGTTTCTTGGACACTGAACAAGGCGACCCGTTTGCCGACCCTCGGCGTTGTCCATTTGCCTTGTTGTTCAGCCAAGGCTAACCAAGCCTCCAGGTCTTGTTTTCTGGGGTTCCATTTCAGGATAGAGTCCACTTGGTTTTGGTGCAGCCAGACACGGGTATCCAAGGCATCATGTCCGCTATCCAAACGCACCAGCAGCGGAGCCTCAGTCAAGCACCGAGCATATTCAATGACGCGGTCCAGCGTCTTTTGAAAACCGTTTTGACAATGCTGCTTACCTTCTCGAAGTTCATTAAGCAGACACCAACCCTCATTACCCAGATAAGCCGCAATCGGCGCATAGCCATCATGGCCTTTATAGGTTCTGGAAACACCTTCCTTCTGGGTCTTCTCATTGTTCATCGGATACACATCAATATCCAATGCGACATGATGGGTGGCCAATGGCGTCACCGGTACCCCGGCATGAGTCAGAAATTCAATATTACATTGTTGCATGATGACCAATAGTGCTTCAGCCTCTTCATCCAGTCGTTGTCTTAATCTTGCGCTTGAGGGTACGTGCTTAATCGACAGCGCGTTCTTGAAGTAGTCATCATCTCGGTAGTTCTCGATTGCTTCGAAGTCGCTTTTGCCTAAACATAGCGTTCCAATGTATGATTTGATGATGTCGCTGTGCGAAATGCCATGGCGTAAAGGAATGCCGGCCTTGAGCGCTTTATGAATAGTGCTATATCGATTTAAACATAAGCCAACTAAGGCCAAACCAGAATGACTTGTATAAGTTTCTGTTGTGGATTGTTCGATGATAAGACGTTTCATTTTGCACTTGTTGGGTGAAGTTTTTAACGCCTCTATTTTAACACTTTATTGCTTATTAATCAGCTAGATAACTCATTATATTAACTCCTTAAATCACGGATTAAGGATATACTCAATGTTGTCACATTTCCACGATGCGCCAGCATGTTTTAAAACGATGCTGAACAACATAGCGATGAGCACTTTCTATTTCACCCGAGCCGATGGGCAGTTTTTGAAAAATAATCACATCAAGGAAAATCGATCAGGTAACATCCGTTAACACCAAATTGTTCCTCAACTTGATCGGCTATCTATTTTGCACATTTACCGACAGCATGTAACTTGCCATTCTCCCAAAGCCCATTTACTTGCACAGTGGTGTAATTGATAGTCGTGTCCAATCTAAAATGAGCCTGAAACAAGGTGGTTCTTTAGAGTAAAAATGTATAGTTGATAAAGCTTCTAGTAGAAATACGGGGTTACTTTCGATATACTTTCCACTCATGCAGAGTGTTACCTTTCTGCTAAGAAATAACAATAATTGAAAAACGTCATGGCTTAGTCTCTGGGATTGTTTAATATGTTAGGAGGTTAAATTGAAAAAGGTAATCATTCTTATAACAACGCTGCTTTTTGCTTCGATCGCAATAGCTGAAAATGAAGCAGTTTATAACGAAGAAACAGGTTTAGTTGAAATTCCTGTCCTTTCCATTAAGGGACAATCAGAAAAATTTTCTGTCACCTTGCAGCAACAAGAGATGGAGGGTTTGGTTTTTACAATAACCGATGCGACACCAGACCCTGATGTTGAATCCTCGACAAAAGAAGCGACTTTTGATCCGGAAACTGGAGCCGTTATTATTCCAACGCTAATGGTTTTGGAACAAGGCGAACCGTCTGTCAAAACTTATTCTGTTGAACTGCAACAAACTGAAGAATCAACCTTTAAGGTTTCGCAGGCAGAACCCATATTAGCTCTACCAACCAATGCTTATAACGGTATTGCCTCTGAGACCGTGGGTTTCTCGGTCTCTGCAAAAGCAGCATCCAAGAGGTGTACTGGTAACCCCAGCCAGAATGTTGCTACAGCTAGGCAGAACTTTAAAACCAAGTGTGGTGAACCGTGGAATGATCAGAAACATGTTTGCGACTACAAGTCAGATGGATTTCATTGTAGTGGTAATGTCTCTGGTTCGACAGCGCCTACCAATCCGACTACATCTAACCCACCTGCCACAAATCCTGATTGGTGTACTGGCACGCCTGACCGTAATAGGGATGTAGCAAAAAGAAACTTTGCAGTTGCATGTGGTCAAACCTGGAATGATCAGCTGGGGCACATCTGTGAGTGGAGGGAGCCTAATGAATGGCATTGTAGGGGTACTAGGTCTGCATCAGCGCCACCCACTACACCCAGAAATGTGACAGCCAAACATTGGACTCCTAGAACTGTTTTTATTAACTGGAACGCATCTTTGGGCTCAGAGGGAATCCGCGGCTATGATGTTTTCCGAAATGGTGAAAAAATTACCACTACCGTTGCAACTGAGTATCGTGATAGAAATGGATATGGAAGTCCCAGGTACCAGATCGTAGCAATTGGTGGTGACAATATTCGTAGCCCTAGTTCCATCCATGTTACTGCCCAGTTAAATACAAATACTTCTCGTGGAGATAGGACTGAGGCTGTAGGGAGAGTTGTGAGAAACGGCAATGAGGAACGGCGTATTCAGGGCATTTTGATCGAGAGAGAAGGGAGTGTAGCAATTTCCGCAACGGTACGTGATGAACAAGGAAACGAACTTGGTATGTATACCCAAGTTTACGATGACCAGTTAGGGGAGATTACAGTACGAGTGGAACCGAAATACGGAGAACCCCAAACGTTTTTGAACGAGAATGCAACAACAGTAGCTGATATTAATGCCCTACCTGACGAATATATAACCGGAGCATATCCTGGTAAACCTGCCAGAACAACTCCTTCTGGTGGTGGCGGTGGCGGTGGTACACCACCCACAAACCCTCCAGGTAATTGTACTGGAATGGGTTGTAGTACATGTAGCGGTGGACCTGGTTGTCGTGACTAGCCAGATAGAGTCAGAGTGGGCAGCGCTTTTCTGCCCACAAATAAAATTTTTATCGTTCCCACGCTCTGCGTGGGAATGCATGCATAGACGCTCCTGCGTCAAGTCGTATTGCGTTTATCTAAGTTGGAATAGCGGCCTTATGCCCCCAATTCTTACTTTTAAAAAAAATTAACAACACGTAAGGTGGAACTGTAAGTTGGATTAGCGAAGCGTTATCCGACATTTTCTGATGTGGGAGGTGGAATGCATTTCACTTTTTATAGTTCCCATGGTTGTCTCCGTGGGAATTCAGACATCGACGATTCTGCGTCTCTTGACACGGGAGCGTCATAATCTGTATTTGTACGGAGACCGTGGGAACAACAGATTATGGAACAATCGATTGCTCAAGGTTTCTAACAAACTAAACTCCCATTTCTTAGTCAGGTTTTTATCCATTTCTAAGCAAGGAGAATGCGTTAAAATTCCAATCTATCACTTACATTTATTTAGGGGGAAAGATGAATAAAAAAAATGTGAAAACAATATTTGTATTGATGTTAGCAGGATCTGTTAGTTTACTTGCCTGTTTTAATACCGTGCAAGCTGCTTCCATCGAGAAACTGGATTGGAATGTTGATCATCCAATTCAATCTAATGAAGTCGATATTGATGTATCGATGGATAAGAATAGCTATATGCCGGGTGAGATACCGAGAATATCCATCTCCGGCTATAATAATACTAATACTCCGAAAATAATGAATGTTCTCTTGGCAGTTTTCGGACCCGATGGGGCAGAGTATGATTATCCAGGCTGGATTACCGCTACAGAACCCTGGTTACCGTCCTATACTATTCCACAAAATTATCAATTACCGTCTACTTTTTTGACAACATTGGAAAGTGTTCCAGAATTAACACCTGGTAAATGGTATGTGAGTGCAATTCTGCAAGACCCAAGTTCGGGAAACGTGGTTTCCCTCAAGGTTTATCCATTTACTATGGGAAGTAGCAACCCTCCAGCAACTAATAATCCATTGCCTTCAACAGACACTCCCCTTGATGGAATGCTAGGTATTTGGAGTATTGTGGATTGGGGACTTTCTCTTGGGACAGGTGGTCCACAGTCAGGATCAACCGATCAATTTGTCATAATTTTTAAAGATGGCACGATGACATATGATATGGGAACTCTTCTAAATGAAGGCGTTGATATTTCAAAAGCAAGGAATGCAAAGAGATGGGGTAATTGGCGTGTAACAGACAAGGGTGGGGAATATAGGTGGTCAGACTGGTCTGACCCAAAATATGACGATCCGATTAGTATCTATCAGGTTGAACCAGGTGCAACTGATCAGCGGCTAGATAAGTGCTTCGGTAGAATAATTGGGGTTAATACAGGACTGGATAGAGGTGATGCCACTTCATCTGTTGCAACTGGGTATTGTTTTAGAGAAAATGGTACGTTTTCTCACAGTGCGGGTGTTTCCTCAAATTCAGATGTTGCCTCATTTACCAGTAATACTAAAGAATCAGGTCAATATCTGATTGATGGCAATTTTATTACTTTTACCTACGGGGATGGCGTTGTGAAAAAAGCTGTTTTCGGATTTCTCGACAAAGAACATACTCATATATTGATCAATATAAAAAGGTTGATATGGTGGGGAGGTGTCTGAACAAACTGATCAATCAGTTAAGCAATAGATGGCATGGGTGGTAACATTACGTCATTAAACAGTAGAAAATAGTATTGGTGGAGGGCTTTCGCTGCGATTTATCTTGATCTTGTCGCGGTCGCGGCTAAAGACCCTCCCAAATCTCTTAACTTAATGGCAGTGATACTGAGCATGCGGGAATTACTTAACTTTTAATCGGTTCCAGATTGCACTATAAATTCACGCTCAACTGATTTTTATGGGAAAATTCAATTAATAATAGTTGTGATTTCTGGTTTTGATTGCTTGATTCCCGTTGGGTATTCTTTAGTGTTCAACACCGCCTGAAGTATATGTAATGGTCTAATAATCTTGGAAGGATTTATAGCTTATAATCCAACCCAAAATTAGGATAAAAAATGACCGAAATAACCACAGTAAAACCTAAAACAACCTTCACCACAGAACAGTGTCTAGACTACGCTAAACTCATGGTAAATGAAGGATATACCAATAAGCAGGTAATGGAAATATCAGGAGCAGGTGACTCTGCTGTGAGGCGATGGAAAAAGCAATATTTAGATGAACTCAAAGGTAATACACCTCAGGATAAGCAAGCGTTAACCCCAGAACAACAGAAAATACAAAGCCTAGAGAAGCAATTATGGCGAGCTAAAAGGGATAATGAAATACTAAAAAAGGCCACAGCCTTCTTTGTTCGAGACAACAACAATCTGAATTGATTGTTGAAATAAAGAAGGCTTCTCCAGGCTATCAAACAACAGAGCTTTGCACACTATTTAATATAGCTCTCAGTACACACTACTATCAGATTAATAATCAAATGAGCGATGAAGAACAAGAAACCATAGAACAAATTAAATTGATAGCCATTGAAACTCAGCATACCTATGGTAAACGAAGGACTCAGGTTGAATTAGCTAACAGAGGGATTGAAATAGGCGTTTATAAAACAGCTTCATTAATGAAAAAATCGAATGTCATTGCCATAAAACCTAAAAAGCGACACAGCTATCCAGCGGGAGAAGTCCACAAGAAAGCGGATCATTTACTTAAACGACAGTTTAATCCCAGTACTGTTCATACGCACTGGGTAGGTGACATTACCTACATTAAAACCTATACAGGCTGGAGCTATTTAGCTTGTATACTTGATCTTGGGTCAAGAGAAATTATGGGCTGGGCATTATCAGAAGAACCCAATGCAGAGCTTGCAAAGTCAGCATTAGAACATGCGATTAATAAACACAAGCCAGATACTCAACAATTAATGTTTCATTCAGACCAAGGGGTTCAATATTCAGCCAATCTATTTGTTGATTATCTTCATGACTTGGATATAACACAAAGTATGAGCCGTCGAGCTAATTGCTGGGATAATGCTGTGATGGAGCGGTTTTTTAGGAATTTAAAAACAGAGAGGCTGAACTATTTGAGTTTTATTAATTACTCCTCTGTAGTCAGTGCTGTGACTAGCTATATTAGTTTCTATAACTATAAAAGGTTACATTCTGCTATTGATTATAAAACCCCTCATCAAAAAACCAAAGAAATGAAAAAAGCGGCTTAAAATCCTTCCAAGAAAACTTGACCATTACAATACCTACTTCGTAGCATCGAGGACAAATCGGAGGGAATCAAGTTCTTAATTTAGAAAAAGGGCACCACATAAGCTTTCTAAAAAATGCCCATTGACTGTAAAGAACTGTTTTCAAGAGAACCTTCCGAAAAATAAAATATTAATGACATAGGAAAGTTCAGCTCAAGAATTTGGGTTAAGCGGCCAAAGTTCACTCAAACTATTACGTTTACAATCATTGATACAATCCACAGCCTCAATGACTGAAACAATTTCCTGATATTCAAAAAATTGTTTTTTTTGTTCCAAAAAACTATGGGCCAGCGTTTTAATAACTAACCAATTTGAAAATTCAGTCACAAAAGCAAAGGCCTCGTGCAGTAAAGCGGTTAATTTTCCCGCAACCTCTCTATCTGTATTCCAAAAGCATTGTAAATATTGATTAATTAGCTCTATATCTTTGCCTCCACCATAATAAACAAGTGATTGTAGTGTTAACAAGTGAACGTTGAAGCATTCGTCATCAAGAATAGAGACATATTTTGCCTCAGCAATGGGCCCTACTAAAAGATTGAATATGTCAGCTTGAACGGCTGCCAGGAAAAGGTCAGAGTTAACATCTGTTTCATCCTCTTTCAGCTGTTGCAGTGATAATAACCGATTTTTTGCTGCGTTTTCTGAGTTTGGTAATGAAGGAATTAAACGACCGCCTTCTACAGTCGCAATATAGTCTTCATCTTGCTCAGAGGCCAATGCATCCGATTCTGAGAAATTGTGCTCTTTTATTTTGATATTAAAAACGACCTGAGGAAGATTTTGTCCCCGGTTATGAGAATAAATGGCAACCGCATGGCCAGCTTCATGGAAAGCCATTCGAGATTGAAATTCATTCATTTCAACTTGACTCAATTGATCAGTATTGATGTTCCTTTTCATCAAACCATCCTCATAATAAAGCAGCATTTTGATCATGCTGAAGTTGCAAATTTCTAACAACCTAGTAATAAATAATTTGATATCACACTGTATAACGTAGGCTACATTTTAACTGAGAATTTGATCACACTTTGGTAGATAGACAATTGTTAATGGAGTGAAATAGGGCAGGGTTAAAAAAATATAAGGGGATATTTATTAAAAAAAACAATAGTATAGAAAATATACGCTATAGATCACTTTAGCTTTTATAGAAAAGTATGACAAACACTAAAGCTCTATATTTTTGACCAACACATCTAGTAAGCTAATAAAAAAACACTTGATATAATTGTTTTCTAAAAAAATATTTACGAGCTTCATGCATATTCTGGCTCAACGTGAACACTGATTCTGATGCATCGTGAACACCTATTCTGGTTCATAGTGAACGCTAATTCTGATTTGATGGTGAACACTTTTGCTGTTTTTCCAGAATCGGTGTTCACGATCAATCAGAATCCTTTCCACACATTGATTATTGTCCATTGCTAACCTACCTGATTTTAATTGGGACAGGTGATGCCAACACAGAGAATATCAATGCGAAAATTACGCGAAGTACTACGACTTCGATTACATGCTGACCTCAGCATGCGTCAGATCAGAGACAGTCTTAAATTAAGTCTGGGAGCCATACAAAAAGTCACCCGTAAAGCGGAAGAAATGGGGCTGGATTGGAAAGCCATAGAGCAACTTGATGATCAACAACTGGCCGGTCAGTTTTATCCTGAATCGGATACCCGACCATCCGATCAATTTCAGTTGCCTAACTGGGTTGAGGTATACCAGGAACTTAAACGTAAAGGTGTGACTAAACTGCTGCTATGGGAAGAGTATACCCAGCACTACCCTAATCGCTGCTACAGTTACTCGCAATATTGCACGTTGTACCAAGACTGGCAAAAAAAACAAAGACGTTCCATGCGTCAAACCCACAAGGCTGGTGAAAAGCTGTTTGTAGATTATGCAGGTCAAACCGTGCCTATTGTCAGTAACAGCACAGGAGAAATCAAAACTGCTCAGATATTCGTTGCTGTTTTAGGCGCTTCCAATTACACCTTTTGTGAAGCGACATGGAGTCAAAAACTACCTGACTGGATTAACAGTCATGTCAGAGCTTTTAACTTCATCGGTGGCGTGCCTACGATGGTGGTTCCAGATAATTTGAAAAGTGCAGTCACTAAAGCCTGTCGTTATGATCCAGAAATCAATCCTTCTTACCAACAACTTGCCGCACATTATGGTACTGCACTAGTGCCTGCCAGACCGTTAAAACCCAAAGATAAAGCCAAGGCTGAAGTCGGTGTACAAATCATAGAACGCTGGATACTGGCCAGACTACGACACCATACTTTTTTCTCTTTGGAAGAATTAAACCACTGCATTAAAGCACTATTAGAAGAGGTGAATAATAAGCCGTTTAAACAGCTGAAAGGCTCACGACAACAATGGTTTGAATCCATAGATAAGCCCGCTCTCTTGCCGCTACCTAAGCAGACTTATCAATATACCGAGATTAAAACGGTCAAAGTCAATATTGATTATCATATTCGCTATGACGATCATTTTTACTCCGTTCCGCATCATCTGGTCGGTGAAAAGCTTGCGATTCATGCCAAAGAATATGTGATTGAGCTCTACTTCCACAACAAACGCATAACCAGCCACGCTAGAAAATATCATTCTGGCATGACCACCGTAGCAGAGCATATGCCTGTTAAACATGAAAAGCATCATCAGTGGACACCGGGTCGATTAATGGACTGGGCAAAAGACATCGGCGATGAAGTCTTGCTTTGGGTTAAAACGGTGCTTAATCAACGACAACATCCAGAGCAGGCTTATAGAGTCTGCCTGGGATTACTCAATCTCTCCCGAAGTTATCCTGCTGAACGATTAAATAAGGCGTGTTTGATTGCTAACAAAAACAACTTATACAAACTTAAACACATCAAAGATATTTTGCGGAGTAATCAAGATCAATTACTGACAGAAAACAAAGAGTCGCTGCCTGCCTTGCCTCAAGCCCATAAAAACATCCGTGGCCCAGAAAGTTTTCACTAATAGAATGACAAGCGAGATTAATTATGTTGGAACAAACCATAACACAACTCAGGCAGCTGAAATTATCAGGCATGGCTAATGCATTGGTTAGCCAGATAGAACAGCCTAATACCTATGAAGGATTACCCTTTGAGGAACGGCTGCAATTATTAGCGGATAGTGAATATCAAGACAGAGAAAATAGAAAACAGCAGCGCTTACTCAAAGCCGCTAAATTAAAACTGGCAGCCAACAGCAATGCCATTGATTATCAGCATCCCAGAGGACTGAAACAATCCATGATGGCTTCACTGTTACATTGCGATTGGCTGAATAAATCACAAAACATACTCATTACTGGGCCTTGTGGCAGCGGTAAAACCTATATTGCTTGTGCGTTGGGACATACTGCCTGTATGAAAGGCTATAGCGTGAAATATTACCGACTGTCACGGTTAATGCTGGAACTCACTCAGGCAAAAGCAGATGGAACTTACAGCAAGGCTCTACAAACATTAGCCAAACTGGATTGTCTGATTATAGACGATTGGGGGCTTGAGCCATTAAAAGCAGCACAACGTAATGATTTAATGGAAATTATGGATGATCGTTACGAAAGTGCATCCACCATTATGATCAGTCAATTACCTACGGATCAATGGTATCAATCTATTGGTGACAATACACTGGCTGATGCTATTTTGGATCGGCTCATGCACAACGCACATCGCATCAAATTAAAAGGAGAATCTATGCGAAAAACACAGTCAAATTTGACTGATGGTGAACACTTAGGGTAAAAATAACCTGAATCCAATGCGTGGACAAGGGAAGTGTTCACGATGGCCAGAATCGGTGTTCATGATCACCAGAATACGCACTTCATAGATGCGATTGAAAGCATCTAGCTTGATCTAATTGAGTTCAGCGAAAAATGAATGGAAAGGTTGAATGTTAACGAAAGCGTTGTAATCTGGCAGTTTACTGGGCTAAACTTTTCCCTTGTTTTTGAGACGCCAAAGATTAGTCAGATTATTATGCTCAGTTTGATGCAAGCAATCAGCAGCTTCGATAACGGATGCAATTTCTTGATAATCGAGTAACGATTTTTTTTGTTCGAAAATAAAGTGAGCAAGTGTTTTGATAATTAGCCATCTTTCTGGTTCAGAAACAAACTGAAATGCCTGTTGAAATATCTCAGTCAATTTTTTTGACTTTTCACTCTTACTCCGCCAAAAGCATTTTAGATAGTCATCTATTAAAATCAGATTTTTGCTGCCACCGTAATAGGTTAGCGAGTTCACTGTTAGCAAGTTTACATTGAAGCATTCGTTATCGATGATCGATATGTATTTTGCAACTGCAATGGGCCCAACTAAAAGGGAAAAAATGTCGGCTTCGGCGAGAACTAACAAGTTATCAGTTTCAACGTCCGTGAGGTCGTCCAAGGTACTTGAAATAGATTGAGAAGAGACTAAGCGGCCACCTTCTAATATATGATCATGGCGGTTCGAATCATAAGTGCTTTTATAGTTCCACTCGCTAATGTTTACATGAAATAATATTTCAGGTAGTTTTTTTTGGCTGTTATTTAGATAGATTGCTACGGCATTTCCGGCAACTCGGTATGCCATGCGAAATCTAAACTCGTTGACTTGAGCCGTACTTAATTGATCTTCTCTATTATTTGATACGAAGAGAGCTTCTTGATCCATGAAATTGTTATTTTTGATAATATTTGTTTGTACTTCATATTAAATTTAGTTGAAATATGATTCAACGCAAGCTGATAATGCAAGTAGGGATACTTTGGATAAACTTTATAAGTAACTGCAGGATGTTTTGTCTCCTTGGTTTTAACCTTGAGAGTAACTGGAATTAGAGATGTTCCTCGAAAAACAATTTTCCGAATTTTGTAGCCCTATACTATGATTGAAATTGATGTCTTATGCGTTGGTCATGCCTCATATGATCTGGTTTTTTCAGTAGAGGAGCATCCAAGTGAAGATGAAAAAATCGTTGCCAACAGTCTTCTTAGCAGCGGTGGAGGCCCTGCAGCCAACGCTGCTGTAATGATACAGAAATTAGGGTTCAAAGCTGCTTTCGCAGGTTATTTAGGAAACGACCTCTATGGCAACAAACACCAACAAGAATTAGCTGAAAATAAAGTCGATACATCACTAATTGTGCGAGGTGAATTACCCACCCCGCTGTCGGCTATTCTGGTCAAACCGGATGGTCGCAGAGCACTCATCAATTATAAAGGCGACACCCAAGCCCTTTCTACTCAATCGATCGATTTTTCCAGGGTTAACACCAAGGTCATTCTATTTGATGGGCATGAACCGTACATTTCGGTTCCTTTGGCCAAAGATGCTAAAAGCAAAGGTATTGTTACTGTTTTGGATGCGGGATCGCTTCACCAAGGGACAAAAATGTTAATGGAGCTTGTGGATTATGTTGCTTGTTCGGAAAAATTTGCTGTTCAATTGGCGGGTGATGTGAGATCAGCGTTAACGCAATTAGCAAATATTTCCCCAGCAGTTATTATCACACTTGGCGAAAAAGGTTTGGTTTGGCAACGCGGCAAACAAAGGGGAGAATTAGCTGCCCCGCAGGTATCTGTGGTGGATACCACTGGTGCTGGAGATGCATTTCACGGTGCTTTGGCTGTTGCGATTGCAGATGGGATGTGCTGGGAAGACTGTCTTATTTTTGCCAGTGCGGCAGGGTCGCTATGTTGCATGAAACTCGGCGCTCGTCCGGGTTTACCAGATGAAAATGATCTACGATCATTATTTTCTCAGCTAGCTGATTCTAGAGCATAGGTATTGGGTTAGGTTATGAAAAATAATTCACAGATGATCGACTTTAAAAACCACCAATTTTATAGCATGAATTTAGTCTCTAATTTCAAATGTCTCATAGGATTCATCCATTGGTTTATCTTCAACCATCACTTTTTTCACATTAGCGCCAAAAGGTCCAATTTGGCACCAATCAATTAGCTTTTGGACTGACGCTGGATGACCTGAAGCCATGATTTTGACTCGGCCGTCCGCTCGGTTTTCTGTATAACCTAGTATCTCAAGCTGCAAGGCTTTTGTTCTGGCAGAAGCTCTGTAAAATACACCTTGCACTCTGCCAGATATTAGAATTTCAACATGCTTTGAATTTACCTGGGACATTAGAAAAAAATTCTTATGCTCTGCCAGATTTTAAAAATTAAGGAGAAAAGACGCCTTTATTTTTCAATTTTAATCAATTCAACATCGAATATAAGAGTGGATTCTGGACTAATAATACCTCCGGCACCGCTTGATCCATAAGCTAGTTCGGGTGGAATATAGAATTGATATTTTGCCCCTTCCTTCATTAGCTGCAAGCCCTCTGTCCAGCCAGAGATAACTCTGTTTAACGGAAAGGTCGCTGGGGCTCCGCGTTTATAAGAACTATCGAACTCTTTACCATCAATTAACTTACCGCTGTAATGGACAGTTACTTGGTCGATGGCTATTGGAGAGGCACCTTTCCCTTCCTTAATCACTTTATATTGCAAACCACTGGCTGTTTTTTTAATACCTTTTTCTTTTGCATTATCGGCCAAAAATGCAGCCCCTTCTTGTTTGTTTTCTTCAGCAGATTTAGCCAATGCCACTCCCGTTACAGATAATAAAAAATAAAATACTAGCAACATAAAACAATTTTTAAACGTACTCACTTGTTTTCCCCTACAAAGTAATACAATGCATAATATAGTGTTCACACCTCAAAAACTTAGCTTTTTAAAATCTCATCACCCGTGTCTTTTAGAGTAAAAGAGGAATTGATGTGCTAAATCATTAAGTGCCTCTGATAAACATATTTTTTCTAAAAAAACCGCTTTCTACAATTTAAGCTCTGATATACAGCAGATTGGTCATAAAGTTTAGCGTACGGTTGTGATATCGGATTGTGGATTACCGATGTTGAAGTCGATGGTTTCAGGTGGCGTTCTGCAACTGCCTCCATTCGGAAAAGAACGATCCATGACTACTTTAAATTGCTGTGATGAAACGACGCCTTCGCTATCAACAACATTTACATTTGGCATGGTCAATGTACAGTCTCTTGAGTCGTAAACCACCTCATTTGTGCTCAAAGCACCCGAACAATCTCCTTCTGTGCTAAGAGCCAGGGTGTAATCGTTAATATCAGTCAAGTGCGGATCAACTTGAAAATAAAAAGTGCGAGCTTCTTCAATACTAAAGCGGCGTTCAAAACTGGTTCTTCGGTCTCCTGACCCATGTTCATCGATCTGAGCACCCGTTGCTGGATTAATTTCAAGAATTTTGAAAGTGCCGCCATCACTCTGACTGCCTTCTGGAAAGTTGAAATTAAGTGTTACGTTCAAGAAACAACGGGCATTTGCTTCCGCTGGTTCAGCGGTATACTGATACCAATCTACATCATTTTTATCCGCAAAACCGGTGGTGGAACCTATGTCAATAGGTTGCGCCTGACCAAAGTCATTATTTGGTTCACTTTCATTTTCAGCGTGTGCTAAGATGCTGATTGTGCTTAAGAAAAGAATTGATACTGACACTATTTTAGTCATATGGAGCTCTAAAAGTTATATTTTTCGATAAATGGCAGCGCCTTCTTCAACGAATTGTTTGGACTTTTCTGCCATACCGGTTTCCAAGGCATTTTCTTCAGCAAGCCCTTTAGATGCTGCGTAGTCTCTAACATCCTGGCTTATTTTCATGGAACAAAAATGCGGACCACACATGGAGCAAAAATGCGCTACCTTGGCAGATTGTTGAGGCAAAGTAGCATCATGATATTCTCTAGCACGTTCAGGATCAAGCCCTAAATTGAACTGGTCTTCCCATCTAAATTCAAACCTGGCTTTGGACATCGCATTATCTCTTACCTGAGCGCCGGGATGACCCTTGGCTAAATCGGCTGCGTGGGCAGCAATTTTATACGTCACAATGCCTTCTCTAACATCTTGCTTATCGGGTAAGCCGAGATGCTCTTTGGGGGTAACATAGCACAACATTGCGCAGCCATACCAACCAATGTTTGCAGCCCCTATGGCGGAGGTGATATGGTCATAACCAGGCGCAATATCTGTGGTCAAAGGGCCTAATGTGTAAAAAGGCGCTTCATGGCAATCCTCCAGTTGTTTTTCCATGTTGATCTTGATCATTTGCATTGGGACATGGCCAGGGCCTTCAATCATCGTTTGAACATCATGTTTCCAGGCAATTTTGGTCAACTCTCCAAGTGTTTCCAGTTCACCAAATTGGGCTTCATCATTAGCGTCAGCAACCGAGCCTGGTCTTAATCCGTCGCCTAGCGAGAAGGACACATCATACGCTTTCATAATCTCGCAGATTTCTTCGAAATGGGTATAAAGAAAACTTTCTGTATGGTGCGATAAACACCATTTAGCCATGATAGAGCCACCGCGGGAAACGATACCGGTCAACCGTTTGGCTGTTAATGGGACATGTTGCAAGCGAACTCCTGCATGAATAGTGAAATAATCAACACCCTGTTCAGCTTGTTCAATTAGAGTATCCTTAAATATTTCCCAAGTTAGTTCCTCCGCCTTGCCGTCAACTTTTTCCAGCGCTTGATAAATTGGTACTGTTCCAATCGGAACCGGCGAGTTTCTGATGATCCACTCCCGTGTTTCGTGAATATTCTTACCCGTCGACAAATCCATGATGGTATCGGCGCCCCAGCGGATACCCCACAACATTTTTTCGACTTCCTCTTCAATCGAGGAAGTTACGGCGGAATTACCTAAGTTGCCATTGATTTTAACCAAAAAGTTACGGCCGATAATCATCGGTTCGAGCTCAGGATGATTAATATTTGCAGGAATAATGGCTCGACCCCGAGCCACTTCGTCTCTGACAAACTCTGGTGTCATAGCTTCTGGTAGCGAAGCACCGAATCCTTGGCCAGGATGCTGCCTGCGATAAATCTCTGGATACTCTTCGAGCCGCTGGTTTTCTCTTATCGCAATATATTCCATTTCCGGCGTGATGATGCCTTTTTTGGCATAATGCATTTGTGAAACATTGGCGCCCGCTATGGCGCGTCGCGGCATTTTGAGGTGGTCGAAGCGCAAGTGCTTTAGTGAAGGTTCATTCAACCGTTGAAGACCAAAATTGGAAGATAATGTTGCTAACTCTTCAGTATCTTGCCGTTCTAAGATCCAATTGTTACGAACGGCAGCCAAGCCTTGCTTGAGGTCAATTGAAGGAGCGGTATCCGTATACAGTCCAGAGGTGTCATAGACATAAATGGGAGGATTTGATTCAGACCCCTGGCTAGTATGGGTGTCAGTCTGAGTGATCTTGCGCATTGGTACTCGCATGTCAGGGCGAGAGCCAGACAAATAGACTTTTTCTGAAGCTGGAAAGGGTTTAATTGAAACCTTAGAGACAGCTTCTGATACAAATTCTTTGGGATTTGCGCTCATGTTATGTATCCTAAATTACTTTATTGTTCAATAACAAGACGCAGGAAATACAGGCTTTCCTACGCCGGTGCTAGCCGGTATCAGGTTCAAAGGGTTTTTCTCAGCTCTGCTTAAAGCACAGCACCCCTAGCCAAACGGATAATCTAAACTAAAGCATTCTCATTAACAATGCAAGGGAAACAGTCAGGCTGTTAAACCCATAGTCAACCCTTAAAATCGCGGATAGCTTAATCTCAAATACTCATTGTCCTACACGATACTTAAACTTTTCTGCACGAAAACTGTCAAGACTATCGACTGCATCAGTATTGATCTTAAGCCAGTAGAAAAAAATAACGTCACTTCAAAACAAAATTTTGTCTTCAGGGCAAAATTTTACTGTCATTACTCTTGCTCATATTGAGTACTGGCGAAATGCCGTAAGCATTATTCTTACTTATCTGGCAATGAGACATACCTCAATAGAATCGGCTGATTGCAGGCCAGGTGACGTTATATATTCGGCATTGCTAATTTAGTATAGTTAACGTTCCATTTCTTTTATGCATTAAGAGTAATATAGACAGCTCAAGCATTCGAACACTTTTTGTGTAACATTTTGTCTTTCTTCTCATTCGTGCAAGAAAATGTCTAAAGATACTATTGTAGCCTTCAACTGTGTATGTTTCAGCTTTGGATTGAACGTGTTTTTCGCTAGGAATAAAATGTTCATAGGGCTGCCAATAATCGGTTGCTATTGTTCCATTTAATTGATCTTCAATTCCTTCCCAGAGTTTTTGTCCTGTCTGTACGCTTCGGTCGCCAACAATGAAATTGATGAATTTTTTCCCATATCTATCAACAGCAATCCATATCCATTTATAGCTTTTTTTTGACCCACATAGGTATGCATTTCATCCATCTCAGCATAAATCACTTGTTCAGGACTTTTCAATTCGGCAACTTGCTCACCAAAGGATCTAATCCAATTTAGTACCGTGACATTGCTTACGTTCAAAACCCGACCAATTGAACGAAACCCTAATCCTTCAAGATATAATTGAAGAGCCATCTTTCTTAAATAGAATGGTTTGGCTCCCGAGCCACTAGCAACAGTATATCGAAAATTACATTCTTTACATTTGTAACGCTGCTTTTGTTTTACGATACCATCTTTGATGTTTTTATTAGATTTGCATTTAGGGCATTCCATTAAATTTCTCGCTCTCTTTAGAAAGATATCAAAAATTTAATTCTAACATAAAACTATACTAAATTAGCAATGCCAATTAGGTTATGCCCTAGCATCTGCCGCTGGTGGCGATCTATCGAGAGGGGTATGGGCTCAGGGCTAATTTGTTCTACCCATACAGGCTATAAAGAGCAAAGAGATAGCCCTTAAATTGGACAAACCCATAATAACGCAGTATAGTTTTTAAGAAGTTTATTGAGATAAAAAACTATGCCGTTATCACAGATATCAGTGAGACCCATATTAAAACATGAAGAGTCAGCCTATGCCTTGTTAATGGAAACTCACCATTATCTGGGCGCTATTCCAAAAATTGGTGAAACCCTCTGGTACGTGTCGACCTATCAGTCACAATGGGTTGCACTGATCAGTTTTTCAGCCGCTGCATTAAAATGTACGGCGCGTGATCAGTGGATAGGCTGGGGTTATCGTCACCAGACGGGGCGCCTAAAATTGATTGTTAACAACAGCCGGTTTTTGATACTTCCCTCCTTCACTGAAAAAAACCTGGGCTCACGCATTCTGTCACTGTGTCTTAAGCGCTTGTCCACTGACTGGGTTGAAAAATATCAGCACCCCGTTGTTCTGGTTGAAACCTTTGTCGACCCAGAGCGATTTCACGGCGGTGTTTATAGAGCAAGCAACTGGCAGGCAATTGGAATGACCCGTGGTTTTCGTAGAACAACGGCAGGCTATTCTGCTCAGTCAGAACAGAACAAACTGATCTTTGTTAAACCCCTGCATAGACGAGCACAAGCGGTTTTATCTCAACCTCAATTGAGTCATCATTTCAATCTAGGTGAGATAAAAATGAAAATAACAAAACAGCAAATGCGATCATTACCGAGTTTCTTTATGGATATAAACGACCCTCGGCGCCCACAAGGGCGGCGACATCGACTTTCAACCGTACTGGGAATTGCGGCGGGTGCGGTACTTTGTGGGATGCGAAGTTACGAAGCTATTTTCGACTGGGCTGACAGTCTCAGCCATAAATCCAGAGAACATTTCCGCTGCCGTTATGAAAAAGGACGATACACGGTTCCCAGTCTCAGCATTATTAGAGATGTGTTGACGCGAGTTGACCCCAGCGAGCTCGAAGCGGCCTTTATCGCCTGGAATACTGTTTATGCACAGGATGACGAGTCATTAGCCATTGATGGTAAAACGATGTGCAACGCCATTGACGAGAAAGGGCGGCAAACCCAGATAATGAGTGCGGTTGGGCATGGCACAGGCATTTGCTACGCCCAAAAAAAGTAGGAACATTACCTGTTGGACACGGTTCGGATGAAGTGAAGCAGAGTAATGAAATCAAGTTTGCACCTATTCTGCTGGCTCTAATCCCCATTCGAAACAAGGATATCACCAGTGATGCCATTAATACACAAACAGAGTTTGCCGAATATCTGGTGGAGCAGCGTAAGGCACATTACTATTTGAGTGTTAAAGCCAATCAACCCACATTGCTAGAAGATATTGAAGTCTATTTTTCAACCGTCACCCGCCAGGCTGATTATGAAGACAAAGTATCTGTGGGGCATGGGCGAATAGAAATTAGAAGAATCTGGACAACCTCTCAGTTGAACGCTTATGTCACATTTCCGCATGTTGCCCAGGCTTATAAAATAGAGAGAGAAATAACGGATAAAAAAAGCGGTCAAACGACAGGGGTAACCGCCTACGGCGTTACCAGTAGAACAGAAGAGGAAGTCAGCCCTCAAACTGTTTTGCACAAAGTGCGAGGACACTGGTCAGTTGAAGTGAGTCATTATATTATTGACTGGGTGTTTGATGAAGACCGCTCAACCATTCGCACAGGCTTTGGCCCTGAAAACATGACCCGTCTTAGACGATTTGCTATTGGACTCATTAAATCAAAGGGAAGCACGGGTGTTTCGAAAAAAATGAGGCAATTGAATAAGAAAACAAGAGCCGTTCTGGATTATTTAAAGATTACAAATAACAGAGCAAAGCCTTGTGTAGCAGAGGGTCTGGCTTAAGAACAAATTAGCCCTGGGTATGGGCTATGCGTAGAGCCTTTCGGATAGATCCAAGCTCTTTACAATCTCTTCAACTTGAGAACAGCGGTCGGCTAATGATTGATCAAGTTATGGGCCAATATTCCACTGAGGGAAATATTCCGAATACCGATCAAGCCTTTATGCTTTCCGCCTTACATTATCTAAAACATGATTATGTACAAGCAAAAAAATCGATAGCAGGCGCACAACTAAACGGTGATCAAAGTTCGAGTATTGAGAATCTAAAAAAATTGGTCGATGAAAGAATGGAGGGTCAAAAAAATTAATCTGTAACCCGTTTAGAAAATGATAGGCAGATAATTAGAGAACACAAACTTAGTGATTAGTGATTAGTGATATACCCCGTTGTTGTCTGAAATAGGCTTTCGAGAGAGGGCATTTTTGAGCTACAGATTGAGATAATGGGCGGAGCTAGTATTGGATGGTTATGCAACAGCAACATGGATCGCTACTTGATTGATAAATCATGTAAATCAGAAATTTCAATTATTTGTTCCTGGGTTAACAATGTGTTCAGAGGGTGCAGCCTATACTTGATGTTATTTATAGATATATGATATAACTTGTTGAAACTAAATCATACGGGTTATTTCAAAAATGGCACAACTCATTGCTCGCACCGGAAACGAACTGACGATAGAAGTTAAAGTGACTATAGACGGCTCTCTGCTGGAAGCAGAAGATGCGATTCAAAATGCCTGCAACGAAGTTGGACTGCTGGCCACCGGAAAAGCCTTGGAAAATTTTGATACCGATGGACGCGCACTGCAAACCGGGGGTATCAAATGGACCGCTAAAACCCCCAGTGAGAAACACTATCAAACGCCTTACGGAGTCGTCGAAATCAAGCGCTATACCTACCAAACCTCAAAAGGCGGCAAAGTGTGGTGTCCACTGGACGTGAACGCGCGTATTATTCGAGGCGGAACGCCGCGATTAGCCCAGCAAGTCGCGCACAAATATGCGCAGATGAATGCCCAAGCAGTTTGCTACGATTTTGAAGCCAACCACAACCGAAGCATCACCAAATCCTATATCCAGAATATGGCGGATTGGGTCGGCGGCATTGCTCAGGCCAGAGAAGAAGAGTGGACGTATACGTTGCCGGCATTCGATGCCCCCGTTTCAACCATTGTGTTTAGTTTGGATGGTGCCTATATTTTGATGCAAGAAGACGGCTGGCGTGAAGCGATGGTCGGCGCACTGTCCTTTTATGATGCGGAAGGCCAGCGTTTGCACTCGCTGTATTTGGGTGCTCCGCCTGAATATGGCAAGGGAACCTTTAAGCAACGTTATGAGAAAGAAATCCAGCGGATCAAAGCGCTCTATCCTGACGCCCTTTATCTGGGTATTGCTGATGGCGCCAAAGATAACTGGTCATTTTTAACCCCCCATACAGACCGTCAATTACTCGATTTTTATCATGTCACGGAATATCTTGGCAAAGTGGCTTATGCTGCATTTTCACAGAAAACAGCAAAACCCAAAAGAGCCGCATGGCTATCAGAACGGTGTCATCAACTGAAGCATGAGTCAGGAGCGGTTAACGCGTTAATTCAGGAGATGGAGGGGTTAACGCGAAAACAAGGCTTGTCCCAATCCGTTCAAGAAGAGTTGGTTCAAGCATTGACTTACTTTAATAATCATCAGCATCAAATGAATTATGCCGCGCATACGGCTGCCCGGTTACCGATTGGTTCAGGGGTTACTGAGGCGGCTTGTAAAACCTTGGTCAAACAACGCTTATGTTGTTCGGGGATGCGCTGGAAAAACCAAGGAGCAGGGGTGATATTGAGTCTGCGAAGTCTTGTACAGTCAGGCAGTCGATGGCAACAATTCTGGGAGAAGATTAATCAATATGGGGCTCAATGTTATATTTGAAAACATCATTTTAAGGCTCCACCCTGTTCAGAAACTAATTTACCGAGTCATTTACTCAGGACAGATTTGCCAAGCTTCCTTGCTTCACCAAAAAGTATATCCATTTAGGTTTTACGGCAATTTTTTTAAGAGAAAGGTTAACTAAGCTGAAAGTCTTTAATACTCACAAGAAACCAGTATCACCAGAATTGAACTGACAAAATACCAGTAACCACTAAATTAAACCAATGTTCCTCCATCATCAGCTCAGCTTATACTTTACAAACATTTGCGTTAAATAGTTTTTTCTTAATCGTCTGCAACAGTAGTCATAGCGGCTGCAAGCTTTGCAGACGCGATACCAAAACCTACGCCGACAGCAAAGGAGATAGAAATGACCATCATGGGGTTTTCCAGGGAGGTTTTGAGCAGAACTTCTCTGGCCAACATATCAGGGGTTTGCAAAAGATAGGCGAAAGTAGCTGAGTAACCTAAAACAGTGACGGGTATTGCGGATAAGGCTGGAATCTTTGATGCAAGGCACATTGCAACAACTGTCAGAGTGACATATATAGCGGCCATTAATGGAAAGCCAAGCATCGCATCGTCTGCAATGCCTGCAATAAGATAAGCGGAATAGCAAGCCATGAATGTACCAAAAATACCACACACAACGGTATTTTTTGCCGCTACTTCGTCAGCTCCTAATGCAAAATAAGCGGCCCATGCTATAGTTGCCGCCCAGATGAAAAAGACGCCACTCAGTGGCCCGACGGCCAAGAATGTAGCAAGACCCGCTAAACCACCAATGCTAAAAGAAAGCGCTGTAAGACTTTTCATATCAATTTTCCCTCAAATATCACCTCGTTATCGATTATTCTGTCAGATTCTGCGGAGAGGTGAAAAGCCACAACATCTAACTACAATACTGATATTGCCATGTAATATCGATACCAATCAAGGCAAGTAAAAGTGTCTGGAGGATTTAAACATACCACAACCAAATAATCAAAATAGGTAATGAAACCTTGATGGCTGAATGTTAAATAGCTTGGAAATTAGAGTTGTTATTGCCGTCATTAAGCCAATGCTTCATTCATCAGCCCAATCTATTTAATTAACCACAATCGGAAAGACACTACTACGTTTGGAAAAGATAGGAAGTTTTTAAATCGGTAACAGGGAGTAAAACAATCTTGGAAAAGTTGGTTCAGATACAGAAGGTATCTAAAAGATTTAAAATGAAGGGTTTAATCAACAATAGGAAACAGCCATGTTAATTTATGCCCTCATTTTGTCAAATAGTACTGTTCGTCCTCCAGGATAAATTCATTACGAGCGTTATCGGCTGCTGGCATAATGATACTGCAGAAATGCTTTTTTATGGTTTCTGAAGATTGCTCAGTCAGGGTGTTTTTTAGTAACCCTTTGTTAAAAAAACGGGCTAGGTTAATACCGTAATCATCCGGCTTTATAATTTTTTTGATGGTATATGTTTGGCCGTTTAGATCCTTGGAAGAGATAGCTAAATCGACGAATTTAAGTGGCTTTGTTTTTTTATCTTCATCTAGAAGTTTTAAAATTTTCGGCCGCGTTTGTTTGGAATGATGGGGTTGTAAGACTAGCGCAACTTCACCATTACTCATTTCGACGATGCTACCAGGTGGATAAATACCCAGCGCTTTGATGAATTTCATGACCAGGTTGCTATCCAGTTGTTGACCGCTTAATTTATCTAAAATATTAATGGCATCCAAATGGGTTTGGCCCTTTTTATAAACACTATCGCTAACAATCCCATCATATATATCGGCGATAGTAACTATACGGGTATAAAGCGAGATATCATTACCAGCAAGATTTCTTGGGTAACCCTGGCCATCAAGACGCTCATGATGACTATAAGCGACATCAACTGCCGCCGGTATTACATCTTTGGTATCGAGTAGAATGTTACGACCTTTCTCGGCATGGCTTTTCATGATGTTCATTTCTGTCTGACTGAGCTTACCCGGTTTGAATAAAATATCGAACGGTATAAGCATCTTACCCACGTCATGCAGCATTGCGCAAAGACCCAGCTGGTTGAGCTCGGCCTCTGAGAATCCCAATTCTTTACCTAGAATTATCGATAATAACGTCGCATTAATACTGTGTTGAGATGTATATTCTTCTACTTCTTTGATTTGGGTTAACAATAGTGAAGCATCAGTTGATCGCAACACACATGTTACGCATTCTGCGACCGCTTTGTGGGCCGAACTAATGTCGATGCCGCTGCCAATTCTCACATCGGTGATAAACTCTTTGATCAGACCATTACTATGATCCTGTGCGTTCTCTGCTAATGCGAGATCAGTGTTAAAAGTTTCTTTTCCCACAGTATTAGTATCAATCATTGGTTTTGATTTCTTTGGCATAAACCTTGAGGTTTTTTAATTCGTTTTGTTGTTAAAGCGGCATCCTTGCATAGAATACGCCGATATTAGCCATGGCCTGTAGAGTTGACAGACAAGCATTCCTGTTTTTAGATGCTTTGTTGCAACAGCATGCAAACTATCAGATTGACGATCCAAATGAGTACCTTATTAATTAGCAAGAGCATGAACGGTTTTTAGAGAGTAGCTTAATATTAGTCAAATTGCTGAGTATCAATGAGATAAAAATTTGATGTAATGCACAAAATGAAAAACTAACAGTTGACTCTTAGTGGTTTGGCATTGAATATGGCTAACAGTCTTTTAGTTTAACAATTAATCTATAATGCTTATTTTTTCGACCAACCTAACTTGAGGAAATGAAATGGAAATAGGAATGATTGGCCTGGGACGTATGGGGGCTAATATGGCTAAACGTATTATGACAAAGGGTCATCAGTGTATTGGCTATGATTTGAGCCAGGAGAGTGTAAAAAAACTTGAGGAATCTGGAGCTAAGGGGGCCAATTCGTTAGCAGATTTAATTGCGCAATTACCTGCACCCCGAGTGGTTTGGTGTATGGTGCCTGCGGGTGATATCACCGATAAAACGGTGGCTGCTCTTGCAGACCTCATGAGTGAAGGTGATATCATCATAGACGGAGGAAACTCTAATTACAAAGATGATGTTGCTCGAGCTAAATCTCTGGAAACCCCTGGTATCAAATATATCGATGTGGGAACAAGCGGAGGTGTTTGGGGTTTCGAACGCGGTTACTGCATGATGGTGGGAGGGGAGGATCAAGCTGTGAAATATATTGATCCTATACTAACAGCATTAGCACCTGGGCGAGGGGACATTGAGCGGACCCCAGGCCGTGGAGAACAAACCGGCGGGACTGCCGAAGAAGGTTATTTACATTGCGGTCCAGCGGGAGCAGGTCATTTTGTCAAAATGATCCACAATGGTATAGAGTATGGGTTGATGCAAGCTTATGGGGAAGGTTTTGATATTCTTCGAAGTGCTGATTCTGAGAACGTACCGGAAGAACATCGTTACGAATTTGATCTTAAGGAAATTGCGGAAGTTTGGCGCCGTGGCAGCGTGATTGGTTCCTGGTTGTTGGATTTAACGGCCATTGCCTTGTTGCAAGATCCTGATTTATCAAGATACTCAGGGTTTGTCAACGATTCAGGGGAGGGGCGGTGGACAGTGCAAGCAGCGGTTGAACGAGCAGTACCTGCTGATGTATTAACTGCTTCGCTCTACACTCGTTTTCGATCACGTCAAGATCATACCTTTTCTGAAAAAATACTATCAGCGATGCGCGAGCAGTTTGGTGGTCATGTCGAAAAATAGCCTATTTTACATCTATCATTTATTGCTTTAGGGAGCTCCCTTTATTATGGATTCCAACAAAAACCCCTTATTACACGGGATGACTCAGAGTCAAATGCCACAACCTTGTACAGTCGTTATTTTTGGCGGAGGTGGTGATTTAACTAGGCGTAAGCTATTACCAGCATTGTACAACCAATCACTGGAAGGAGAATTGCCCACAAATTTTGCCGTTCTAGGGTTTGCGTTAGAGGATATGAATGACGAGGGTTATCGAGACTTTGCAAAAAAAGGCATCGAAAAATACTCCAGGCAACCACTGGATACTGATCATTGGTCTGATTTCGAAAGAAGTTTGCACTATGTTCAAGGTTCTTTTGATGATGTTGAGGCTTATCAGCGCTTGAAAGAACGTTTAGATGAAATCGAGCCAGACTTTGGTATTCCGGGAAACCGTGTGTACTATCTCGCTATTCCTCCCGGATTAATTGAAATGTGCGTTAGCCAGCTCAAAGCGCATGGTTTAGTCATGCCTGTGGAGAGTGGTAATCCCTTTTCAAGAATTATTGTCGAAAAGCCCATTGGTAGGGATTTAGAGAGCGCTCGACAGGTAAACGCAACGCTTTGCGCAAATTTTGACGAAAGCCAAATTTATCGTATTGACCATTATCTTGGTAAGGAAACGGTTCAGAACATTTTGGTGATGCGCTTTGGGAATGCTATTTTTGAGCCGTTGTGGAATGAAAAGCATATCGATCATGTGCAGATTACGGTAGCGGAAGAAGAGGGCGTTGGTACAAGAGCAGGCTATTATGATACTGCCGGGGCCTTGCGGGATATGATCCAAAATCATATTTTACAACTGCTGACGCTTATCGCAATGGAGCCACCTTGGGCGATGAATGCAGATGTAATTCGAGATCATCGACAAGATGTTCTGAATTGTTTAAGGCCGATTACTCGAAACGATATAAACAATCATGTGGTAAGGGCGCAATATGGACCAGGGTTTTACAAGGGTGATGACGTTCCCGGTTATCGACGTGAAAAAGGGGTCGCACAAGATTCCATTACTGAGACCTATGTTGCTATAAAACTTTTTATTGATAATTGGCGTTGGGCGGGCGTTCCCTTCTACATTCGAACAGGGAAGCGCATGCCAAAAAGGGCGAGTGAAATAGCCATTCAATTCAAAAGTGTACCGCCAATATTATTCAATGCTAATCATGAAGCACCTCTTGATCCAAACGTTTTAGCCCTTAATATTCAACCGAATGAAGGCTTGTCTTTGCGCATTGCCACCAAGTTGCCTGGAGGCTCTAAGTTGCGTGTCTTTCCGGTAAAGATGGATTTTAGATATGGCTCAACGTTTGGAGAACAGTCACCAGAAGCCTATGAAAGGTTGCTGCTGGATGTGATGGCCGGTGACGCCACTTTATTTATGCGTCGGGACGCAGTGGAGTCTTCTTGGGTTTATGTCGATAACATTTTGAATGCATGGTCAAGCAGTCGGACACGCTGGATTCCTGAGTATAACGCAGGTACCTGGGGCCCGATTGAGGCGGATCGCTTAATTGAAACGGATAATCGAAAATGGCGGTTAATATGACAGAACTACTTCATAATTCTCGTGTTGAGTCAGACCCACCTGTTAGCGTCAGTTTATCGAATATTGATCAATCGTGGGGGCAACTTTGGCAGAACTTCAGTCAAAAAGCCAGTGATAAACAAGCATTGCTTCGTGCATGTATGTCAAATTTAATTATTTATTGTGACTCGGAAACTGAATTAAAAGAGCTTAATCATGAGCTTCCAGTACTTGTTGATTCCCACCCTGCTCGAATTTTACTGCTTAATAGGACTAATAAATCAAAATCTCAAGAAATTAAAGCCTTGGCATCGCTTTATTTTACTTCGCTTGATGGTGGTTGGCAGATATGTGGTGAACGTCTCGATCTCAAAGCGTCAGAACAAGCATCAGAGCGGTTGCCGTCAATAGTGAGAGCGCAGTTGGTGGGTGATTTGCCCACGACTTTATGGTGGTTTTCTCGGCAACCGCCTCCTGAGGCCGGTGAGTTGTTTTTTGAGCTGGCAGAGCTATCCAACCAGATTATTTATGACAGTATGGGGTGGATAAATCCAGCCAAAGGTGTCTTGAAAATGACTCGGTGGGTTGCAGCTCAGCAAGAAGAACATGTCATTTACAATTTAGCCTGGAGACGTTTAGCAGGGTGGCGTAAGTTTGTCAGCCAAGTTTTAGACCCATCAAGCGTTGAAGATGCGCTGAGTTCAATTAAGTCCGTCGAAATTGACCATGGTCCACATGGTTTAACCATGGCTTGGTTATTGGTTGGGTGGTTGGCTAGCCGCTTGAAATGGCAGCTTATTGAGGGGAAGATACTGTCTAAGTCGGAACTCATCTGGAGTTTTCAGTGTCAAGCCAGCACAATTAAAGTAAAAGTAAAACGGTTGAGCAAGGGAGATCCCGTTATTCATCAATTTGGTTTAACTTGGGGACAAGGCAAGCAAGTGGGTAAAGCTTTTTTTGAACGGCTGGAAAATAGACGTTTAGGTATAATTGAAGCAAAATCTACGCTTTCAGCTCGAACCATGGCAATGCCATCAGATAAACGCCCTGCATTGGTAGCGGGTCAATTGGCTCATCGTAATCGAGATAAGTTGTTCGAGGCGTCGTTAGAACATGCTAATGGTATGGCTAGCGTCTTAATTTAATCCTAATAAAAGCAGGAAAGCACATGCTATTTAATAAATATTATTTGGCTTCCAACTCTGTAAAAATTTGCTGAATAGTTTGGTTAATTTCACTGCCTTGGCCAGCTGGTTTTAAGGTGATGTGAGTACGGTCACCATCTCCTTGAACTATTGAAATTTTTTGCGCTGCCCGATCTGGTAAACCTTCCATGGTTATTTTGCTGATATCTGATCCGTTGGTAGATTGTTTCGGCAGCAAGCTTAGTTGCCATAACTCAGGTTTGGAGCAGAATTCAACCCGATACTGTTGAGTAAGAAACGTTTTATCGCCTGTCATCAGAGCTTTGAAGGCGGCGACGTTTAAGCTTAGAGCTTGTGATGAGCCAAGTTTTCCGCGTCTTGTTTGACCAGTAGCTAGATCAGCATAGTACATCTCCGAATTCTTAATACCCATTAACTCTCGTTTAGGTCGCCATTGCTCTTTAATCATCAGGCTGGGCGACAAAGCATATAAATAACCAGACCCTTGCCAAGGCTCTGCCAGCATTTCCATGTGTCGTGTTTCTTGATATCTTATACGGACTGCTTTTTTAGGGTTCATTCTAGCCAGCACCGAAGACAACGAATCTTCTGCTGAACCAGGGAAAGACAGCGAAAGGCTGATGAATAATACGGACAGCTGGTAATGCATTAATGAGCCCATCATGTTGAGAAAAATAAAAGACTTATATTTTAAAGCAATGAGTAACGATTTACTTCAAAAAGCATGCCGATGGAATAAATTATTGGAGTATGCACTTTTTGAGTTGAAACCAGGTAAGGAAATTTTTCACCCATATGGTGATAGACAAAATGTCACACTTGAATTGATACAGAATTGAATAATCGGAAAGGGGTTGTGCGAAACTCTTAGTACTTCTTTTTAGATTTACTCGAATTATTATTCTTTAGAGTTTAGACGGAATAATTATTCATTTAGTACCAAAGTACAATATTTAAAGTCAATAAAGTTTGATATAATTATTGCCGTAAATTGATCTTTTTATATAAAACAATCCCCTGTTTTATTATTTGGAAAAGTTTATTAAAGAAACACAATAAAAATTATAGAAGCATAATAAAAAAAGGGGCTATGCTGTTGCAGCATAGCCCAACTCGTCATGCTCGTCAAAGGTGACTAATAACAAGGGAGGAAAATAATTAGCATCTAAAATTTCTTCCTGACTTTCTAGATGCCAAAACTAATTGCCGAAAACAATTAGCTTTTGGCATATCCTTTTACCAAAGTGAGAAATTAAATCCTCTTAATTTCTTAGATCACTTTCTTTCATCCTTGGAAACCAATTATACTAATCAAGAAAATTAAAGTTGTGACTTCAGTCACATAACAAATAATTCCCTTATCTGAATTCTGTTCAATCCGAAAAAACCAAGCATTTTTAAACACAGGAGTTAAGTAAGTACATAGGTGAATAATCAGATCAGAAATGGAATGATTTCAGTAAACCTATTTTCTTCATGGGAGAAAGTATCCTGCTTTCTTAGGTTTAAGATGTGTGTAGAGTTTTGTGTAAATAAGAGAAATTCCTCCCGGTGTTGCTTAGATTATCTCTCAATTGTGAACTAAAGACATCCTTAGTAACAAAATTGGCAACCACAAAAGATGGGGAGTTACGAGTATTAAGTAGATACTCTTTTTTCCATTCACTATCGTGAAATGGTTTTTTTATTGAATCAGTCTGGTAACTTTAGCGCAATACTTTTTGGTATTTCCTTTTCTTTGAAAACTTTTACAAGGCCTTGTAGTAGGTAAAAGATATTTTTTTCAATTTTTTTTGAATATTTTTAAAAATTCTAAGTGTTTGTAAAATTTTAAGTTTAAAGGAGATTGTAGGATGTTAGCCGAAGTTTATATCTGATTGTGAATTGATTAAAAGAGATCAAGATATTATAATTTCCTTTCGAGCAAAAAAAAGGGGCTATGCTGTTGCAGCATAGCCCAACTCGTCATGCTCGTCAAAGGTGACTAATAACAAGGGAGGAAAATAATTAGCATCTAAAATTTCTTCCGAGAATTTCTAGATGCCAAAGCTAATTACCGAAAATAATTAGCCTTTGGCATATCCTTTTACCAAAGCGAGAAATTAATTCCTGTTAATTTCTTTATTCGCTTTGCGTCGTCCTTGAATTGTTATTATACGTATCGAAAAAAATAAATTTGTGAATTTAGTCACAGAACAACGAATTGTCATATATTTTTTGCGAGATCACTTGCATATCCAGTGTAAGTATTTGGTTCTAGTAGTAAAAGGATCTTTTTAGATGTGTCTGAAAGATCAAGACTATGAACAAATTGTTTGATTTCTGCTTGGTTCAGCTGTTTACCACGAGTGAGTTCTTTTAATTTTTCATAAGGATTCGCTATACCTTCTTTGCGCATGATGGTTTGGATGGCTTCGGCTAGCACTTCCCAATTAGCATCAAGGTCTTTACTGATTGCAGGTTTATTTATTTCTAGTTTTGAAATCCCTTTTAATGTGGATTGGATAGCTATGCTTGTATGAGCAATCCCTACACCAAGGTTTCGCAATGTGGTTGAGTCAGATAAGTCCCTTTGCCAACGAGAGATCGGCAATTTATCTCCAAGCTGATTGAAAACCGCATTGGCAATTCCAAGGTTTCCTTCTGAGTTCTCAAAATCAATTGGGTTTACCTTATGAGGCATCGTTGATGAGCCTATTTCACCTTTGATTATTCTCTGTTTGAAATAACCAATTGAAATATAACCCCAAATATCTCGGTTGAAGTCAATCAAAATTGAGTTGAATAATTTTAAAACATTGAATAATTCCACTATATAGTCATGTGGTTCAATTTGGGTCGTATATTTATTCCATGTTAGCCCGAGAGATTCTACAAAGCTTTTAGAAAAATCAAGCCAGTTTATATTTGGGTAGGCGACACAATGAGCATTGTAATTTCCAACAGCTCCGTTTATTTTTCCGAGAATCTCCACTTTTTTGAATTGGCTCATTTGTCTATCTAGACGAGCCGCAAAATTAGCGAATTCTTTACCTACCGTCGTTGTGCTTGCTGGCTGTCCATGGGTACGAGAAAGCATGGGTTCGTCTGCTGTTTCTTTTGCAAGCTTTTTAAGCACTTTTATACAATCTTGCATAGGTTTGGAAATTAGCAAAGTCCCTTCTTTTAGCATGAGAGCGTAAGCTAAGTTGTTGATGTCTTCTGATGTACAGCCAAAATGAATAAATTCACTTACGTTTTGTAGTACCGAATGGGTTGCTACTTTTTGTTTTAAATAATATTCAATGGCTTTGACATCGTGATTAGTGGTTTTTTCTATAGACTTTATCTCGATGGCATCATGTTGAGAAAAATTCGAGATGATATTTTCTAAAAAATTATTTTCAGAACCTGAAAAGGCCGGAACTTCGACAATTTCAGGATTGTCAGCTAATGCTTGTAGCCAGCGAATTTCAACGGTGACACGAAAACGAATAAGTCCATATTCACTAAAAATTGGGCGGAATAAATTATTTTTATCAGCATATCTTCCGTCGATCGGAGAGATAGCCATCAAGGGTGAGTGTTCCATATCAATTAATGATTGTAATGAAGAATAGGATCGGTTTAGTTGGCATTTATAATACCACCCCCAAGACAGTGGTCTCCTTTATAGAAAACTACCGATTGGCCAGGGGTGATGGCGCGTTGAGGGTTGTTAAAAGTAACTTGATATTTTTTTGACTCTTCTCCTAGAGGCATTACGGAACAAAGTTGGTCTGCTTGTCGATAACGAATTTTCGCGGTACATGCCAGAAATTGATCTGGTTTATCTTTGCTTGTCCAGGTAACGTCAGATGCAATTAAGCTGTCGTGGAATAAAAGAGGGTGATCGTGCCCTTGTCCAACGATTAATATATTTCGTTTCGTATCTTTTTCTAATACATACCAAGGGGCTTCAGGGTAGCCTTTGATGCCGCCTAAACCTAATCCTTGCCTTTGTCCTAATGTGTAAAACATGAGACCTTCGTGGCGACCCAGTTGTTTACCCTCTGGCGTTTGTATATCTCCCGGTTGTGATGGAATATACTGTTTTAAGAACGCAGTAAATTTTCTTTCTCCTATAAAACAAATACCAGTACTGTCTTTTTTATTGTGATTGTCCAGCCCCAGTTTTTTTGCAATTTCTCTGATCTCAATTTTGGTCAATTGACCGATGGGGAATAAGGTCTTGGCTAGTTCTTTTTGGCCTAGCGTGTATAAAAAATAGCTTTGTTCTTTGTTTTGGTCTAACCCTTTTAGCAGCTGGAAATGGTTATTTTCACAACCAATCCTGGCATAATGGCCGGTTGCTATTTTAGTTGCACCTAGCTCTAAAGCATAATCCAGGAAAGCTTTAAACTTGATATGTTTGTTGCAAAGAATATCGGGATTAGGTGTTCGGCCTTCGCGGTATTCCTTAAGAAAGTCCTCAAAAACTTCATCCCAATATTCGGCAGAAAAATTTACAGTTTTTAAAGGAATTTTTAATGTGTCGCAAACTTGTTGAGCATCGGCTAAATCTTGAATAGCTGTACATTGATCTGTACCATCGTCTTCTTCCCAGTTTTTCATGAACAGGCCCGTTACTGTATAGCCTTGTTCTAAAAGTAACCAAGCAGTGACGGAAGAATCTACACCGCCCGACATACCTACAATGATATTGTTTTCCATACGAAACTAAATTAATGTGTGCAACAAAGAGAGTGGGTAATGATGACCTTTTTTATATTCAATGATGGAAGCCATCACTAAAGGGCTTCTGAGAAGAGATTTTTTTTCTTCTATTTCTTCACAGTTGAGCCAATGGGTTTTTATAATGCCATCGTCAAGAGGTTGGTCATTGATGTGTTTAACGCTCTGTCCAGAAAAACAAATTCTTAAAAAGCTTTTTGAGTGAGAATTTTTTCGATAAAGTTGTACAGCAATGATCGTTTCAGGTTGAAATATATAGGCTGTTTCCTCTAATACTTCTCTTTGTATAGCATTAATCAGACTCTCGCCTTCTTCTAAATGGCCTGCTGGTTGATTAAAAGCAATACCGCTTGAAGTCATTTCTTCGACCAATAAAAAACGGTTATTCTTTTCAATGACAGCGGCTACCGTGACATGTGGTTTCCAAACCATAATGTATAGCAACCCAAAGAGTCAAGACAGATATTCCCTTAAATCTTATTCCTAATCATTAAGCGGCTACATCCATCGTATTTTTATCTAAAATACTTTCTTTATACACCTTCATTGGTTTTTTATAATCTAATGTTTCATGAAATCGTCTGTGATTATAAAACTCAATATAATCATCAACATCTTTTTGTAAGGCGTTGATTGAATCGTATTCATTTAGATAAATACGTTCACATTTTGCACTGCGCCAGAATCGTTCAATACAAATATTATCAGTCGCTCTGCCTTTTCCATCCATTGAGATAGTGATCCCTTTATTTTTTAGCCGTTGGGTATGAATTTCGCTGGTATATTGACTGCCTTGGTCTGTATTAAATATTTCAGGGGTGCCATAGTGTGCAAGTGCCTCATCCAATACATCGACAACTAATGTGGAATCCATGGTGTTGGATATTCTGTGGGAGAGCACCGCCTTTGAGTGCCAATCAATAATAGCGGCTAAATAAACCATACCGCCCTTTGTTTTGATGTAGGTAATATCTGTACTCCAGACTTGATTAGCCTCTGTTATATCAAGTCCTCGAAGTTTATAGTCATATTTTTTATGTTCTTTTATCGGCGCAGTCGTATTGACCTGTTTAACCGCCAGAACAGCTTTCAGCCCCATTTGTTGCCGATAACTTGCTACCGTATTTAAACTGACCTTAAATCCATCTTCAAGTAATTGCTGGTGTACTTTAGCTGCACCATAAATGGGTATCTCTTCAAAAACTTGATTGATATGCGCTTTGATTTCTTTTTTCTTGGGGTTTTCTCTATTTTTGTAATAAAGGCTACTTCTATTTAGGCCGAGTAAAGTACACTGCTGAGTCAGCGAAAGAGTATCAAGCTTGGGTTCTATCAGTTGTTTCTTATTAGATAAGCCCAAGCTTTTTAGCTTTTTTTCAAGCCACTCCTTTTCAACCGTCATCTTGCCTACGATCTTACTCAGCATCTCATTTTGTTCTTGAGCTGCTAATAATTCCTCTTTATATTCTTTCACTGCTTTGGCGGGTTCCATCGCTATTTCCGCATTGTCTAAGAAGATCTTTTTCCAGTTTTGCAGGTTTTTAGGCGTGATGTTATTCGTACTCGCTATTTCTTGCAGTGTCTTTTCATTTTTCAAGACCTCTAAGACTAATCTGCTTTTAAACTCAGCGCTGTAACTTGTTCTTTTTCTGCTCATTAAAATACTCCAATATTTTCTTTAAATAGTAACTAAATTGGAATAAGATTTCTTTAATTTCTCGTCTGGATTTGTTGGGGCATTATTATGTTCTTGTTTGCTACTGGAAAAGTTGGAAAATTGTACTTGAATAACTAAATTAATGTTCAGAAATATCACACTTTGAATTGAAATAATACTCGGTTGCCACTATGTTAATATAAGGACTATTAAAGAGGTTTTAAACGAAAGATGTCAGAGTTTGATCCATCCAAAGAGTATGAAAATGGTTTGGCTGTTCAAGAAGCCAAGCCGAAGTTAAAAAAACCGCCTCTTTACAAGGTCATTTTAATCAACGATGATTTTACACCGATGGACTTTGTGGTAGAGGTTTTGATGAGCTTTTTCGGATTAAATCATGAAAAGGCGACCCAGATAATGTTACATGTGCACACCAGAGGAATCGGTGTTTGTGGTGTTTTTTCCAAAGACGTGGCTGAAACAAAAGTGAAACTTGTTAATGAATATTCTCGTGAACACCAGCATCCATTGATGTGTTCAATGGAGGAAGTGTAAATGCGGAGGAATTATGTTAAGTAAAGAGTTAGAGTTTACTTTAAATAACGCTTTTAAAGAAGCGCGTGAAAAAAAGCATGAATTCATTACGATTGAGCATTTGCTTTTATCGCTTCTTGATAATGCCTCTGCAGAACCAGTTTTAAGGGCTTGTGGGTGTAATATTAAGTTATTGCGTGGCGAATTGACCAAATTTATAGATGAAACAATCTCTATAATCGCATCAGAAACGCCAAGAGAAACTCAGCCAACATTAGGGTTCCAAAGAGTATTGCAAAGGGCTGTATTTCACGTTCAAGCGTCCAACAAAAAAGAAGTGACGGGCGCCAATTTGTTGGTTGCGTTGTTTAGCGAGCAAGATTCGCACGCTGTGTATTTGTTGAATAAACAAGATATTACGAGATTGGATGTTGTTAATTATTTGGCGCATGGTATTTCTAAAATTGATCAATTTGATAATCATCAGCAAAGTCAAACTGATAACCAGGAAAGTGATGGTGTCTCATTATCTGAAAGTCCGCTCGAAAAATATGCAACAAATTTAAATGAAGAGGCAAGGCAAGGAAAAATAGACCCCCTTATTGGGCGAGATCTTGAGTTGGAAAGAACCGTTCAAATTTTGTGTCGCAGAAGAAAAAATAATCCCCTTTTTGTGGGTGAAGCAGGCGTTGGTAAAACGGCTATAGCAGAAGGACTGGCCAGAAAGATTGTAGAAGAGGATGTGCCAGAAGTGCTCGCAGAATGCATCGTTTATTCGCTGGATTTAGGAGCTTTAGTGGCTGGGACTAAATATCGGGGTGATTTCGAAAAACGTCTCAAATCTTTAATTTCTCAACTCAAGAAAGAGACCAGAGCTATATTGTTTATCGATGAAATTCATACCATTATCGGCGCTGGCTCGGCTTCAGGTGGTGTGATGGATGCATCTAACCTGATAAAACCAATACTGGCATCAGGTCAGCTTCGATGTATTGGTTCGACTACCTATCAAGAATATAGAGGCATATTTGAAAAAGATAGGGCGTTGGCAAGAAGGTTTCAAAAAATTGATGTTGAAGAACCGTCTGTAGAAGAAACATTCCAGATCTTAAAAGGACTACGCAGTCGTTTCGAAGAGCATCATGATGTTAAATACAGTGTAGAAAGTTTAAGGTCTGCCGTTGATTTATCAAGTCGATATATTAATGATCGCTTCTTACCTGATAAGGCTATTGATGTTATTGACGAGGCGGGTGCAAGCCAACGGTTGTTACCGTTAGAAAGCAGAAAGGAAACGATTGAAAGCGGTGATATAGAGATTATTGTCTCTAAAATGGCGAGAATACCACCTAAATCAGTGTCTTCGAGCGATAAAAGCAAGTTACAAGACTTGGAAAAGAATCTAAAAATGCTCGTTTTTGGACAGGATGAAGCCATCTCATCGCTATCAACCGCCATCAAGTTGTCTCGTTCTGGGTTAAGAGACGAGCAGAAAACGATAGGTTCATTCTTGTTTTCCGGACCCACTGGCGTTGGAAAAACTGAAGTAACCAGGCAATTAGCGAAGGTTTTAGGCATTGAATTAATCAGGTTCGATATGTCGGAATATATGGAAGCTCATACCGTTTCCAGGTTAATTGGCGCGCCTCCCGGCTATGTAGGCTTTGATCAAGGCGGTTTATTAACTGAACAAATTACCAAACATCCCCATGCAGTATTGTTATTGGATGAAATAGAAAAAGCGCATCCTGACGTTTTTAATCTGCTGCTCCAGGTAATGGATCACGGTACATTAACTGATAATAATGGTAGAAAAGCAGATTTTCGAAACATTATTTTAGTTATGACAACCAACGCGGGTGCTCATGAAGCCAGTCGAACTTCTATTGGTTTTACCAAGCAAGAGCATGCTAGTGATAGTATGAAGGTCATTGAAAAAATGTTTTCTCCTGAGTTTAGAAATCGCTTGGATACAATCGTCCAGTTCCACTCGCTGGATATGAGTATTCTGGGATCAGTAGTCGATAAATTTATTTTTGAACTAGAAACACAACTATCTGATCGAAATGTTTCTTTATCACTGGATTCTGAAGCAAGGCTTTGGTTGGCAGAAAATGGTTGCGATGAAAAAATGGGTGCTCGGCCCATGGCTCGATTGATTCAAGAAAAAATCAAAAAGCCTTTGGCCAATGACTTGCTTTTTGGCAAACTAGTGGATGGTGGGCACGTATCAATTAGTGTTGTGGATGATCAATTGGAATTTAACATTGAAAGCAAGCAGTTGACATTGCCTGAGACGTCGGAGTGACTTTATTGAGAAATTAGCGCATTCGGAATGTAATGCGACCTTTGGTTAAGTCGTATGGAGTCATTTCTACTTTGACACTATCGCCGGTTAGAATTCGGATGTAGTGTTTTCGCATTTTTCCAGAAATATGAGCGGTAAGTATGTGACCATTTTCAAGTTCGACTCGGAACATGGTATTGGGAAGCGTCTCAATTACCTTACCCTCCATTTCAATTTGATCTTCTTTAGCCATTTAAACCTAATTAGAGTTATTCAATCCGATCAGATTTTAGCATATACTCCAGCAATATTCTCGTCCTTTTTAAAAAGGCGCCAGCGGTCATCAATAAATGCTTCGATAGGCCGATATTGATTTTTGTAAGACATTTTTTGACTTTTTTTTATCCAGTAGCCTAGATATAGCCATTCGAGCTTAAGATGTTTAGCGTAATTTATTTGCCAAAGAATGCTATAAACACCGAGACTTCTGCTATCTAATTCTGGTGCATAGAAGGTATATACTGCCGATAATGCATCGTTTAGCGTGTCAATCACAGAGACAGCAACAACTTGTTCGTCCAGTCGAAATTCAACAAAACATGTACTACACCAACTGCTTCTTAAAAAACTTAAATAGCTGTTATGATCCACTTGCTGCATCGTGCCATCAGGATGTTTCCAGGATTGATAGCGTTTATAGAGTTCGAAGTGTTCAGGGTGGTAGGATGCGGTTTTTATTGAGTAAGTAAGGTCAGCATTCTTTTTAAGACACCTCTTTTGATTGCGTGCTGCCACAAATTGATCGACGGGTAAACGAACCGGTATACACTCATCACAATTTTGGCATTGGGGTTGATATACATATTCACCACTTCGTCTGAAACCTTGTTCAATCAATCTCGAATAATCGTCAGTTGTAAGCGAAAAGTTAGGGTGAATATATGCTGTTGTGGCTTTTTTTTCGCTGAAGTAACCACAGGAGTGTTCTTGCGAAAGATAAATGGGGATGCTATTCATCTCACTTTTTCCAAGCTAGTGGGTGGCTTGGTTCATCGCAATAGTTATCCAGGTAATTTAGAAATTGATTACGACTAATCATTTCAGCCCCGAAGCTAGTTAAATGAGCAGTACTTACTTGGCAATCGATTAATTTATAACCCCAGGATTGAAGCAGGCTGGACAGAAAAATAAACGCTACTTTAGAAGCATTGCTTTTTCTAAAGAACATCGATTCACCGTAAAATACCCGACCAATAGCGACACCATACAAGCCTCCCGCTAACTCATCTCCTGCCCAAGTTTCAATGGAATGAGCATAGCCTAAGTCGAATAATTTCTGGTACGCTTCAAAAATTTCGTTGCTAATCCAAGTTTGATCTGTGTAGTGCCTCGCTTCAGAACAACCTCTGATAACGTCCGGAAAAGCAGTGTCAAACGTAGTGTGGAAAACCTTTTGATTAATTTGTTTTTTTAAGCTTTTGCTGATCCGAATATTTGTAGGAAACAAAACCATTCTCGGGTTTGGGGACCACCATAATATTGGTTCGTCAGGGTTATACCAGGGGAAAACCCCTTGTCGATAGGCTTGTATTAGTCTTTCCGGCGATAAGCAGCCGAAAGCAGCTAATAAGCCATTTGGTTCAGCAAGCGCTTGATCGGCCGGGGGAAAAGGTTGCTGCGGATCATTGGGGTTAAGAATGGCCAACATGCAAAAAATAAAAGCTGGTTAGCGAGGTTTTACCTTTTTTGGAGAAAACAACATCAGGATTAATTAAGTTAAAAAATCCTAGCATGAACAAAATTTTCAACCTTCAAGATCATCCAGATATTTCTCGGCATCTAAAGCGGCCATACAGCCTGATCCTGCCGAGGTTACTGCTTGTCTATAAATAGAATCACTTACATCGCCCGCAGCAAAAATACCGGTAATGCTGGTGCTTGTTATATTGCCATTTAGACCGCTATGGGTAATTATGTAGCCATGTTTCATCTCTAACTGACCTTCAAAAATACTGGTATTCGGGCTGTGGCCTATGGCTATGAAAACGCCATCCACGTTTTCTGATGACGTTTTATTATCTAGTACGTTTTTGATTTGAATGCCGGTTACGCCTTGATCATCGCCTAACACTTCATCTAGAACGTGATTCCATAAAATTCGAACGTTTCCTTTTTTGGATTTTTCTATCAATTTATTAGATAGGATTTTTTCTGCTCTAAACTTATCTCTGCGGTGAATAACAGTCACTTCTGAAGCAATGTTGGAAAGATATAAGGCTTCTTCCACTGCTGTATTCCCCCCGCCAATTACGGCAACTGGTTTGTTGCGGTAAAAGAAACCGTCACAAGTCGCGCAGGCGGATACACCTTTGCCCATGAAAGCTTCTTCTGAAGGTAAGCCTAAATACTTGGCTGACGCGCCTGTCGCAATGATAAGAGCATCGCATGTATAAATTCCAGAATCGCCCAGCAGCTTGTATGGTGGCTTGGCTATTTCAGCGGTATGTATATGGTCGAATATTATTTCCGTTTCAAAACGTTCAGCGTGCTGGCGCATTCTTTCCATAAGCTCTGGCCCTTGGACTCCGCCGAAGTCGCCAGGCCAGTTATCTACATCTGTGGTGGTGGTTAGTTGCCCGCCCTGTTGAATGCCGGTAACCAGAACTGGATTAAGGTTTGCACGAGCTGCATAAACTGCTGCTGTATAACCGGCAGGACCCGAACCCAAAATTAAAAGACGGCAGTGTTTCGTTGCGGCCATTCAGAAAACTCCAAAGCTTACGATTTAAGTGGTTCAAAATAAGTGTTTATTATGACGGTGATGCAGATATTCGTAAAGGGCTTCATTTCGGATAATATATTCATTTGCTAGGAAACTCACGCCTCATAGAAGTACATCTGGTATTTTTAGGAGCGAGGATATTATTAATTATTCGCCTCTTATAACCTTTATTACACAGCGCTACATTTGTAATTCATGCAAATTTTAGGTTATCTTGTTTCTTTTTTTGTTGAGCAGCAAGCTTTGGAGGGTTTTTGGATCTGGAGGAATTTTTTGGTAGCAAAGGTCCTTTAGCGAAGGTCATTAGTAATTATTATCCTAGGTCTAGTCAAGTCGAAATGGCTCAGGCTATAGATAGAGCGATTGAAGACAAAAGAAATTTAGTTGCTGAAGCGGGCACCGGCACAGGGAAAACCTTTGCCTATTTAATTCCAGCCATCTTGTCAGGGAAAAAAATCGCTGTCTCCACTGGGACTAAAAACCTTCAAGACCAACTTTATGGCAAAGACATTCCATTAATAAAAAAAGCCGTAAAGATACCCTTTAGGGCTGCCTTACTAAAAGGAAGAGCAAATTATTTATGCTTACACCGTTTAAACGATGCCATTCATTCGGGCGCTCATTTTGAAAAGTCCGATATTGCTGATTTAACTAAAATCAACGATTGGTCTAAGACCACCTCACAAGGTGATATCAACGAAGTGGCTGAAGTTGCTGAAACTAGCTCCGTCTGGTACCACGCCACGTCTTCTGTCGACAATTGCTTAGGGCAAGATTGTCCGGTTTATAACGATTGTTTTGTAGTCAAAGCCAGAAAAAAAGCAATGGAAGCTGAAGTTTTAATCATTAACCATCATTTACTATGCGCTGACTGGTCCATTAGAGAGACCGGCTTCGGGGAATTATTGCCAGAACGCGATGTAATTATTGTTGACGAAGCACATCAACTGAATGATGTAGCAGAAAATTTTTTAGGCGATTCCCTAAGCGTCCGACACATCGCGAATCTAGTGAACGATACTTTAATAGAATTTTACAAAGAGGCATCTGATATGCCGGACTTGCGCTTAGCCTGTGAAGACTTGGAAAAAGAAATCATGCAAGCCAGGTTAGCGTTTGGTGTTGAGATTAGAAGAGGGGAATGGAGAGAAATAGAAAACAATCCGGCTCTTCAGAAGGCTTTGAATGATTTGGGTCTGCAAATGAAACGATTGAACGAAAACTTAAAGGCTGCTTCAGTTAGGACTCAAACGTTAGAGGCCTGTTACAAAAGAGGGCAAGAATTGACCAAAAAATTATCCATAATTACTCGCGACGAACCTGAAGAATGGATAAAGTGGTTTGAGACTCACAAGAAAAGCTTTGCTTTAATTAGAACACCGCTTGATATTGCAGGCGAAATACAAAAATTTATTAATCAGTCAGAAGCTACCTGGATTTTTACTTCAGCTACACTGAGTGTTGCTCAAAATTTTGATCATTTCATCAATAGCCTTGGTTTGGAGAATGTTAGTACCGGCTTGTGGGATAGTCCTTTTGATTATCACAAACAATCCTTGTTTTACCATCCACGCGGGCTTCCTTTGCCCAATACGCCCAACTATTCAGAAGCGGTGGTTGAAACAGTTTTACCTGTACTTTCTGCCAGTAAGGGTAGAGCGTTCTTTCTATTTACCAGCCACCGTGCGCTCCAATATTCAGCTAAATTATTAGTCAATAAAATTGATTATCCATTGTTGGTTCAGGGAACACAGTCTAAAACTCGTTTACTTGAATCATTTAAGCAGCAAGGTAATGCGGTCTTATTAGGTACTTCTAGCTTCTGGGAAGGCGTTGATGTGCGAGGTGAAGCATTATCTTGTGTAATTATTGACAAATTGCCCTTTGCTTCTCCCGGAGACCCCATTCTTAAAGCAAAGCTTGATGCTATGAAAAAACAGGGGAAAAATCCGTTCTATGAGCAGCAATTACCTGTAGCGGTTATCTCTCTAAAACAAGGTATTGGAAGATTAATAAGAGATATCGATGATCGGGGCGTACTGGTGATATGCGACCCAAGACTTTTAAAACGTTCTTACGGGTATGGTCAGACGTTTTTAGATAGTTTTCCACCGATGCGACGAACCCGAGACATTAAAGACGTCACGCAATTTTTTGTTGAGGAGCGTGCTCAATAATGAAATTACTTGCCGTTGAGACAGCAACTGAAGCATGTTCTGTTGCCTTGTTAATAGATGGGATAGTCGCTGAAGAGCTTGAAATAGTATCGCGTCAACACAGTCATCTTGTTCTGCCAATGATAGATAAATTATTAAATAAAGAAGGCTTAGACTTAATTGATTTAAATGGTCTGGTTTTCGGACAAGGGCCGGGTTCTTTCACTGGTTTGAGAATCGCCACAGGCGTAGTGCAAGGTTTAGCTCTCGGCGCTAATTTGCCAGTGATCGGCATCTCGACCCTGGCCGCTTTAGCTCAAGGGTATTTTAATAGCGAGGTACACCAACGAGTGTATGTTGCAATGGACGCCCGTATGGGAGAAATCTATTGGGCGGAATATGTAAAAAATAATAGCGGCTTGGCCGAGCTAGTTGCAGAAGAACAAGTTATTCGTCCAGATGAAGTCAAAGCTACAGGTTTATCTGGCGCAGCGATTGGGTCAGGCTGGAAAAACTACCAGGAAGAGTTGGTAGCTTCTATAAACGCTGAAATTTATTCAATTAATGATCAATGTTTACCTCATGCTTCGTGTATTGTTCAGTTGGCTTCAATGAAGTTTAAAAAAAATCCAGGGGTTTCCGCCGAACAAGTTTCTCCTGTTTATTTGAGAAACAAAGTCGCAAAAAAAGAAATTGAACGATAATCGAGTATAATTCTCAGGCAAACTGAAAATAACAATAAATGGCCCAATTTTTTCAAATTCATCCTACGCACCCCCAGCTTCGTTTGATACATCGAGTGGTAGATATTGTTCGGCAGGGTGGCATTATTATTTATCCTACTGATTCGTCCTATGCGTTTGGTTGTCATATTGGTGATAAGCAAGCTTTAGACAGAATTAGGAGGATACGACAATTAAGCGATAAGCATGAATTTACGTTGGTTTGCGATGAAATGACTCAGGTATCTTCTTTTGCCAAAGTGAGCAATGAAGCTTTTCGCATGATTAAGACCCTCAGTCCGGGGCCATATACTTATTTGCTAAAAGCAACCCGCGAGGTACCGCGAAGATTACAACATCCCAAGAAAAAAACAATTGGAATTAGAATCCCCGACCATCCTGTCACCCAGGTTTTGCTACAAGAACTTGGAGAGCCGATGTTAAGTTCTACCTTATTGCTACCGGATTGTCAGGATCAATTAAGTGATCCTAATGAGATTAGAGAACGTTTAGAACATCATGTGGACTTAGTCATTGATGCAGGTTTGATTACCACTGAACTGACAACAATTATTGGCCTGGATGATGATAGTCCCAGGATAATCAGGCAAGGGAAAGGTGATGTGAAGATGCTCTGAGTTTTCACTGTCAGTATTTTGGCTCAATTTTTATGGAATGCTGCCTCCTGAGCCAAAGGCAGCATTAACTATATACGGTTGAAATTACTGCATATTCCCGCCGCATTTACCTTCACCACACTTTCCTTCACTGGCTTTATCCTTTTTTTCTGATTTGTTACCTGCGCAATTGCCTTCAGGAACAGCTTTGCCGGATTCTTCCATCATGCCGGCGCCACATTTGCCTTCACCACAAGCGCCGTCCATTTTTTTAGCGCCTTCTTCAACAGCTTGCTCGACATCGACATCGGCCTCAGCCAGTTGCATGTAGCCAGAGGATAGTTCGGTCATAGCAAATGGGTTTAGTTCGGTCGTTTGGGTTTGATCTGCTTGCGCAGTAGTGGGTAAATAACTTGTCATTAGAACTGCGCCAACACTTAGCGCAAGAGGTGTTTTATTATTTGTTTTCATTTTTTCCTTAGTACTAGATTATGTAAAGTTGAAATATTTGAAAAAAACATATGCGTTTTTTGGTTAGTTGAGTGGTTTTCCAAAAAGTTCAACCCAATCATATTTGAGTTATAAATTTCTTTTCAGAAATTTATTTTTAAAACAAAGTTGACTATTTGTCTAACCGAGGATCATTTTAACACCAAGAGTGAATAATATGAGGGCAATACCGGGTCTTAAAAACTTATCGGGTAATTTTTTTCCTAACCAGCTGCCAACAAAAATAGCGGGTATTCCTCCCATTAATAAACCGATCAATAAAGATAAATCGACATTATTAGCGTTCAGGTGGCCTAGACCTCCAATGGCTGTTAGAGGAACAGCGTGTGCTATCTCGGAACCGACTATGGAAATGGTTCTAATATGGGGATATAAAATGAGCAAAATGGCTGTCCCAACTGCGCCTGCACCTACTGAAGATATTGTTACCAATACGCCAAGCAGTAAGCCGGCACCTACTGTCAAATGCGGGCGATAGGTTTTTAGCGCTCGTGTGAAGGAGGAGTGGTTTTGGTTTTTTTTATGAATGTAAGCAGTAATTTTATTCTTTGCAGAAACGACGATGGACGTCAATATCAGCATAATACCCAAGGTTACTATGATTAGACTGTCATAATTAATACCTTGTCCTCGGGCGCTGTTAAGAAAATATAGTGTCAGCAGAGCGCTTGGAATACTTCCCAAGCTCAATAACAGGACAATATTCCAATGAATAGTGCCGTTTCTCTGGTGGAAGAAAACGCCGCTGCTTTTGGTAATGGCAGCATAGAGTAAATCAGTACCCACCGCGATGGTTGGATTTATGCCAAAGCCCATCACCAGTAAGGGAGTCATTAGAGAGCCGCCTCCGATACCTGTCAATCCGATGATTAAGCCTACGGTGCCGCCGGTTATTATGTGTATTATTTCCATTCTTCAGAAAGTAAAAAGGTTGGCATACCATAACGAATAAATCTTATAATTAAAATGAATGATAGGTTATGTATTTATAACTTTTAGGAATAAATGATGTGAACTTAAATCAATTGCGTTCCATTGTCACAGTAGCCAACAATGGTATAAATATCTCTTTAGCAGCGGATCGGTTGTATGCTTCGCAACCGGCAATCAGTAAACGAATCAAATTGTTAGAAGAGGAGCTTAATACCGATATTTTTATCCGAAAAGGGCGTCATCTTATTGGAGTTACAGCAGCGGGGCAACAAATAATTCAGCAGGCAGAGCGAATTTTACAGAGCGTTGAAGATATCCCTGTTATCGCAAAGGAGTTTATTCATCAAGAAAAAGGTGAGCTTTCCATGGCAACGACTCATACTCAAGCGCGCTATGTTTTACCTAGTGTAGTCGATAAATTTATAGGTGCCTATCCCGAGGTAAGTTTGATCATGCAACAAAGTTCTCCAGATAATGTCGCAAGCCAGGTTGCACAAAACAAGGTTGATTTAGCCATTGCTACGGAAGCGCTGGAAAATTACGAAAATTTAGTCACCCTGCCTTGTTATCGTTGGAATCGATGTGTACTGGTCAAACAAGGACATCCTTTAAGTGAAACCAATCTTTTAACGCTTGAGGATCTAATGGAATTCCCCATCATTACCTATGTTCGAGGTTTTACCGGACGCTATAAACTCGATGAAGCTTTTAATTCAATGCAATTACAACCTAAAATTGTTATTACAGCGGTTGATGCTGATGTTATTAAAACTTATGTCCGATTAGGTTTGGGCATTGGTATTGTAGCCAACATGGCCTATCATCCTCAAAACGATAGGGATTTGGTTGCTCTGGATGCCAGCCATTTGTTTGGCAGCAGCACAACGCATATCGCCGTTCGTAAAGACAAGTTTTTACGTAATTTTATTTTTGAGTTCCTGGAGATGTTTGCTTCCCATTTGACCAAAGAAAAGGTCCTGGAAGCATTGCGCTGTTCAAATGCGGCTGAAAGAAGTGAGCTGTTTAACGATAAGGACATGCCGCTGTATTAAATATAATCAAGCATAATTACTGGGGACGCCTTTCGAAGAGATGACTATGAAAACCATTCACCCACAACAACATCCTTTATATGACGCAGAAATTCATTTGCGTCAGTGCGATCCGTTGTTTGAAAAGGGTATCACTGCGTATGGTATTTGCTCGTTATTGCACAATTCATCATCGCATTTTCACATTCTTATCAAGACCATAATAGATCAACAGCTTTCGGTTAAAGTGGCTGAACGAATTGCAGAAAATTTGCTAAAAGCACAAGCTGGCTCTGAATTTATGCCAGTCAGTCTGTTGGAGTTGCCTGAAGAAAGTTATAGAAATTGTGGTTTGTCTCGTAATAAAATTCGATATATTCGTTTTTTAGCTCAAGCTGTAGTTGATAGTTCGCTGCGACTGGAGGCATTGGAAAAGCACAATGAAGGTGAGATCATAAAGCAGCTAATGGTCTATCCAGGCATAGGGTTGTGGACCGCGGAAATTTTTCTAATGTTTGCGCTAAAACGGCTAGATATTTTGCCTTTAGGTGATTTGGCAATAAGAAATGCAATCAAGCAACATTATGCTGTTGAGGCGAGCGACGCAATAGAAGTTTATTACCAGGCAACGCAGCATTGGCGACCTTATCGTTCAATAGCCTGCTGGTACCTGTGGAAGATGGTAGATTGAATTAGAAATCCTCGCTTCCTTAGGAGCGAGGATTTAATAATATCCGCATCTTGACTTGTCTTTTTGTCCGTCTTCGACGTTGTAGAAAAAGTTGCGTAGCCTGCTATGCGCCTGTTTCTACGCCTTGAACACGAACAAAAATCCTGCGCCAAACTTCCGGATATTATTAAATCTTCGCTCCTTAGTCGAGAAAAGTATTCGAGTTGATTGAATTAGAGGGCTTGTTTGTTTTAGTTTGTTTAAGCGCCAAACGTGCTCTTTTGAGTAATTTTTTTTCAGCCATGATTAAATTTTTCCTAGATGATGCTTGAAGAGCAATTTGAAAATATTTCTTGGCTTTCTCTGGTTGGTCTTGGTGAATTAAAAAATCACCATAAAAATAATTAGATTCGATGCCTTTGGGGTTAATTTTAAGGGCGGCCTTGAGCAGCTCATTTGCTTTGTTGTCATCGCCGAAAGCAATTGGCCAACCAGGGACCAAGTAATAAAGGCTACCCAATGTGACGTAAGCTGATCCATTGAGTGCTGTAGGGTCAATGGCCAGGGCTTGTTGCAAAATATCTTTTGCACGATGGATTGATTCCAGCGCAGCAAAAGGGCTTTGTACGTCGGCATTGGATGAAACGGTTATCGCATACCAAATCAAAGGCTCAGCTTTAGAAGGGTAGCTTGCTACCAGTTTTTTGGTTTTCTTTAATAGTGATTGATAGGCCAGCGCCTGTTTGTCTTTGGGCGTTAAATAAAAAATGGAGCTCCATTCTTGTTCAGCCTGGTTAATAGCGTTTGCTAAATTGCTGGCAAACAGGTTGTTGTAAGATAACAACAAAACAATAAACACAAAATATCTGATTAACATACTCAACTAAGTCAATTTAATTAACTGTTTATAAGTATATTGTCAAATATAAGATTAATCAAGTAACTAACTTGACAAATAGTTTGTTGTTTATTTGTATCAAATTCCTTATGAGACAATAAGTATTTGAGATGTGGGTAGCTACTGCAATTGAATGGTAGCGAATACATTACCATGTTGAAAAAGGATTTTGTGCCAGGTTATTGTTGTAGTAGCGAACGTCATGGGTTACTTCTAAACCGACCCAAGGAGGCGGAGGCATTGAAAAACTCTCATCAGGTCTGCTGAGCTCGATTTCAGCGACGATTAAGCCAAAGTTGTCACCTTTGAATTCATCAACTTCCCAACAATGCCCTTGGTAATAAACCAAATGCCTTATCTTTTCAATCAATGGTTTACGACATAGTTGTTGTAACAGGTGCTTTCCATCCTCAAAAGGGATGGGATACTCAAATTCATCTCGTTGCGCACCAATAGTTGCACTTTTAATATTAAGCCAGGCTAACTCGTTAGTAACCCGAATTCGGACAGAGCACTCCGGCTCGCTTGTTAGATAGCCTTGCTTGAATTTTGTAGACCTATCAACCTCATTTTTCCAAAGATTGTTCTTGAGTAGAAATTTACGTTCTATTTCGATGGCCATCGGGATTTTGTTGGTTAATTATTTAAAGAAGAATAAGAATGTATTGGTTGATTCTATATCAGCTGCTTTTTTTCTTAAATCTGAAGTTGAACCACAGATATAAGCTGAGCAGATAAAAAGAACTATTTTTACCTTTGTCAACCAATTGAGGATTGTGAAGTTCATCATCGTCGCATTCAACAAGGTATAATAGTGGGTTCACAAAATTTAATTCTACTAAACTGAGAAGGAGATTATTTATGGCATTTGAATTGCCTGTCTTACCCTACGAAAAAGACGCTTTAGCGCCTCATATATCATCCGAAACGTTGGATTTTCACTATGGGAAACACCATCAAACTTATGTGACTAATCTAAATAACTTGGTGCCTGGCACTGAATTTGATGGTTCATCCCTGGAAAATATCATTAAAAAATCTTCGGGAGGCATTTTCAATAATGCTGCGCAAGTATGGAATCATTCATTTTACTGGCAATGTTTGTCTCCAAATGGTGGCGGCGTGCCATCGGGTGATTTGGCGACTGCTATCGATCAAGCTTTTGGATCATTCAATGCATTCAAAGAAGCGTTTACCAAAACTTCAGTGACCACATTCGGTTCCGGCTGGGGTTGGTTAGTTAAAAACGCGGATGGAAGTCTGGCCATTGTCAGTACCAGTAATGCAGGATGTCCTCTTACCGAACAGCAAACACCGATTTTGACTTGTGATGTATGGGAGCACGCGTATTACATTGATTACCGAAACGCAAGACCCAAATATTTAGAAGCTTTTTGGTCATTAGTTAATTGGGAATTTGCCTCGGCAAATTTTGTAAAATAATTTCATTAGTAGACGCCCACTTGAGAAAACAGCAGCTTCTCGGGTGGGCAGTTTAAGTGGGAGGGTTTCATGCCAACTGTTTTAATCACAGGTGCAAATAGAGGTTTAGGCCTCGAATTTTGCAAACAATACAGCGCAAAAAACTGGCAAGTAATTGCTTGTTGCCGTTGCCCTGAAACTGCTGATGCCTTAAAACAATTGAGCCAACAAGATAACGATCTGGTTATCCACTCTCTCGATTTAGCAGATTTTAACCAAATAAACGCGCTTCCCCAAAAACTCGATGTGGAAAAGATTGATGTACTGATTAATAATGCTGGCGTATATGGGGATAAAGCAGGGCAGGGCTTAGGTAATATTGATTACCAAGCATGGCAAGATAGCCTTCAAATCAATGTTCAAGCCCCGGTTTGCATGATTGAAATGCTCTTACCTAAGGTTAAAAAAAGCGACAAAAAATTACTTGTCTCGATCAGTAGTCTTATGGGCAGCATGGCGGACAATACCAGTGGCAGTAGCTATCTTTATCGTTCCAGTAAGGCTGCGCTAAATGCTGTTATGAAAAGTATTGCCATAGATTTGAAGTCCCTTGGCGTAGGTGTAATAACGTTTCACCCTGGTTGGGTTCTAACAGATATGGGCGGCCCAAATGCCTTGATTACTTCCGAAATGAGTGTTCGCGGCATGATTGAACAAATTGACCAGTTTGAGATGAGGCTAAGTGGCAGCTTCATAAAATACGATGGAACTGAGTTGCCTTGGTAGTTGAACAGAATTTGCATTTAGTTTGACTCAATATACTCAATATGACTATTGCAAATAGATAAATTAAAACGAAACGTCCCTGTTTCAATTCATTCCATTGGTTTTTTAGATACGGTTCTTAATACCTAACAATTCCTTGTGGGTTTAAGGCCATTATCCAAACGATCAACTGTCATCCTCATGTCTTAACATCACTCCTTTCCTGATAGAGACATTTTTTTGACATCCTTGCTATCCATCATCCATGACAGCGTTAAAATCCATCTAATCCTATGTTGATCTTACGTTTCGCTACTAACAACTCCGTTAAATTAACGTTACCAATGACTTCCTTGCCATCGTGCCCGACCATCTTCCATCTTCCTATGATTGGCTGAATGTTGATATCTTTCCCTAGATCGGAACTCTTGTTAGGACGATGAGAGTAATGCAAAGCAAAGGCCAATAACTATAGAGTAATAATAAACAATGACTTACAAGTTTTGTAGATTGAGTGGTGCTCTATGCTAGTCCTGATTTGTTAAGTGTCATGACGATATTGTTTATATCTGGCTATTTTGGGAGAAAACCAATGACAAATATTTAACAGCCATGTATGTTAGCCCTATTCTTGAAAGCTTAGTAACGTTGAGTTTCCTGGCGCGGCAAATGAAACAATGTAGAGATAAATCGAGTATCATCTCTCGAGTAGCGAGGCTTTTCTGTATTTAATCTAAAAGGGAAATTGTTTGAAAATGACTTTTTTCGAGTCGTGAATCCGAGCTGTCAATAATTTGGCAATATAAATTGTTTTGTTTAGTTGTTTTGACGAAACAAAATTAAAACCGCTAAAAGTAGTAAAAGAAAAGATGTTTAAGCTGCTTTATTGAGGAAATTAAGTATGGGTACTGAAATCTGCAAACAACCGACTATGCGCGAATATACCAGGCATGTCATCGTTTGTACTGGATCAAAATGCACGGATAACGGAGAAGGGCAAGCGTTATACAACGAATTGAAAAAAAAACTAAAAGCACTCAATGCAGAAGGTTTAGGCGTCAATGTTATTCGTTCTGGAGCTTCTTGTTTAGGAACCTGCTCTGGTGGTCCGCTGGTGTGTGTTCAGCCGGATGGGATTTGGTATCACCATGTTACCAGTGATATTTTGAATCAGATTATTGAACAGCACTTAAGGATGGGAAAAGAAGTAACGGAATCGGTCTATCATAGACATTCGCCAGCAGCCTAACCATACACTGAAAAGCGTTAATTGAATGAAACTATTTGGAAGATTCTCTTTACAGAGCAGGGAACAGAATGGAGGCTCTTATGACTGATTCACAAAAATGGTTAGTGTTGGCATTAATCATTTTTTCGGGTTGGCTTTTGTATTTGTTGAAGCCGATTTTAATGCCTTTTGCATTTGCGGGAATTCTGGCTTACTTGGGAGATCCATTGGCTGATCGGTTGGAAGCCGCAAAACTCAGCAGAACAAATGCAGTGATCATCGTTTTTACGGCGATGGTTTTTATAGTAGCGTTCATTTTAGTGCTGCTCATACCTCGAATTGAGAGTCAGATAGCAAGCTTACTTTCTAATTTACCGAGTTACATTAAATGGTTTGAAGCTACAGTTGTGCCCTGGTTACAAAATCGATTTGGTTTGGAGCTGAACGGTTTTAATCTGGACAAAATGGTGGCCATGGTCAAAGGCCATTGGCAAAATGCCGGAGGTGTCGCTTCAACCATGCTAGGTTCTTTATCCCGATCAGGGTTAGCTATAGTGGCTTGGGGAGTTAATCTCGTGTTAATTCCTGTGATCACATTTTATCTGCTAAGGGATTGGGATATTTTAGTGGCTAAAATTCACGATTTGCTGCCCAGGCGAGTTGCCCCGGTTGTTTCTAAATTAGCTGAAGAATCAGATGGTGTTCTAGGCGCCTTTTTTAGAGGGCAGCTTTCAGTAATGCTTGTTTTGGGCATTTTTTACTCGGTGGGTTTGTGGCTGGTAGGTTTGGATCTGGCGTTATTAGTTGGCATGCTGGCAGGTTTAGTGGGTTTTGTGCCGTATTTAGGTGCTATTGTTGGCATCGGTTCAGCCTGCATTGCTGCAATGGTGCAGTTCCACGATGTAATGCAATTAATTCCCATTGCAGTCGTGTTCGGTATAGGACAGGCAATGGAAGGCATGTGGTTAACACCTTGGTTAGTGGGAGACAAAATTGGTTTACACCCTGTTTCAGTCATTTTTGCTGTGATGGCCGGGGGGCAGTTGTTTGGTTTTTTGGGCGTATTGTTGGCCTTGCCGATTGCTTCAATTATTATGGTTTTATTACGGCATGCGCACGATCTTTACAAAGGCAGTCCCCTTTATGGAGATGACTATCAAACCATCATCCAAAATGAAAAGGAGCCTTGAGTAGTTGAATTTCAAGCTCGTTGGTACTCAGTTTAAAGGCAAATTATTTCGAACTGATCTTGCAGTTCTTTTGGTATTGTTCACTATTTGTCCCTATTGCATTGGCTCTGATACCCAACGTGAACAATATTACGCCAATGAACTATCCAAAAGCGTGGAAGAAGATGAAGTTATTTGGCTAACAATTAACCGTGAGCGTTTCTTATCACTCTATAGAGAAACCGATACAACCGAAATGAAGGGCGCGATCATCCTGTTACATGATTTAGGCCAGCATCCAGATCATCATCCATTGCTTCATTCACTTAGAACAGAATTGCCTCGTCACCAATGGTCGACCCTCTCCCTACAAATGCCGTTAAGAGAGCAGGGCGCTAAACTGTCAGATTATGAACCTTTATTGCCGGAAGCAGTGCAACGAATTGACTCAGCCATTACCTTTTTGGAAAAGAAGAAAATTAAATTCTTAGCAATTGTAGGGTTTGGCTTGGGTGGGGTAATGGCCAGTCATTATGTGGCGAAAAGCAAATTAAATAACTTGCAAGCATTAGTCGTGGCGTTTCTTGTTAAATCAGAAAAAAAGAACACTTTTCCTGCAGTTGACCAATATTTTCAGAAACTTAAGATTCCAGTTCTCGATATTGTTTGTTGTGAAAAGAACCTTTCTAGGTCAATAAAAAGAAGGAAAATTGCGGCTAAAGAAAATATAAAATATCAACAATTATACTTGATGCAAAGCAGGCGGGATTACAGGGAAAGTTATCAAGGCTTGCTTGTGCAAAGAGTATACGGTTGGCTAAATCGAGTTCTAAGTCCAAAAAGATAACTAAATTTCTATGTTGGGTTGGGAGTTAGTTAAAAGTGTGTTTAACTTTGATTATTCAGGTGAAAGCTGTATCCAGGAGATTTTGATACACAGTCTGATATACTCCCGGACTTCTTTGAGTTTTGTCCCATATGATCACTAAAAATTTAAATACTGAATGTCGCCTAGCAATCATAAATTAGCCAACCGTTTTAGGGGCTATCTTCCCGTTGTAGTTGACATAGAAACTGGGGGATTTGATTATAAGAACAATCCTTTGCTTGAGATAGCAGCGGTGATTGTTGAATTTGATCAAGATGAAAATCTAGTTATCACCGAAAAATATTCAAGCCATGTTATACCTTTCAAGGGTTCAGTAATGAATGAAGCAGCCTTGGCATTCAATGGCATAGATCCAAACCATCCTTTTAGGTTTGCTGTTGCGGAAAAAGAGGCTCTAAAGGAGATCTTGGAACCCGTTAAAGTGGCCGTTAAAAGAAATGATTGTACTCGTGCGATCCTGGTAGGCCATAACCCTGCCTTTGATATAGGATTTTTAAACGCGGCGATAAAAAGAACTAATTATAAAAAAAGTTCATTTCATTTATTTAGTACTTTTGATACTGCAACGTTAGGAGGGCTTATCTACGGTCAAACTGTTTTGGCAAGAATCGCCGAAGCGGCTGGTATCGAATGGGATAATGATCAAGCTCATTCTGCCTTGTATGATGCTGAGCAAACAGCCAGGATATTTTGCCTGATGGTTAATAAGTGGCGAGACCTTGTTCAAATGGATGAGCAGGTGGTTGGCTGAGAGAAAAGTTGTCTTGATACACTCTTCAGCTTTGATGGTTGGGAATTTATTGTCCCTCTAGTGTGAGCTGTTATTCTAATGGGCTGCACAACAAAGTAACCGCAGAAAAAACAGGTGAAGCTATTCAGCAAGAGCTGGAGACCAGTCAAGCCTCCAGCATTTGTTTTTTTTGTTTTATGGTGCCTTTAAACTTAGCGGGTGCTAGGCTGTGGTAATCATTTTTTGCAATTCGCCTTGATTGTAAAGATCAATGACAATATCGCACCCACCGACCAATTGACCGTTAATGTAGAGTTGCGGGAACGTGGGCCAGTTAGAATACTCTTTTAGTCCTTCTCTGATTTCTGGGTCGGCCAGAACGTTAAAATGTCCGAACTCAGCGCTACAGGCATTTAAAACTTCTACTGTTTTGGCTGAAAAACCACATTGTGGAAAGTCCGGGCTGCCTTTCATGTATAAAACAACCGGTTTGCTGGTCAGTTGTTCCTTAATTCTATCCGTTACGCTCATTGTTAAATACTCAAGTAATTGAAAACGATTCAATTTTAGCAACTAATAAAAATTATAAAAAGGAATAACTTGTCTAAATGAAACAATAGCGATATTATCAACGGTTTTTTTACAGGTTCTGGTCTCGGTTGCTCAGTACGGTTATTCATTAACTATTTAGCTACTTTCAGACAATCTCTATTCATTAGGTACTTTGATCAAATTTTGATGGTTAATGGCTTGCATAAACTTAATTGCATTTAAGAACTTTTAAGTAGATTGCGACTAATCATTCAGTACAATAAAGTGAAGAAATAACCAAATGCATAGAGAGTGGATTCTATATGCATAACTCTCTAAATATGACACCATACATAATGCCGACATATGCACGTCTTCCAGTATCCTTTAGCCACGGCGAGGGTACTTGGTTGTGGAGTACGGAGGGCAAGCGCTACCTGGATGCTCTCTCCGGTATTGCTGTAACTAATCTCGGACACGCTCACCCTGCTGTTCACAATGCCATCTGCGAACAAAGTAAAAAACTGATTCATACATCAAACTTATACGGCATAGATGCGCAAGAGAAAGTAGCTCAACAATTAGTTGAGTTAAGTGGGATGAGCAATGTTTTTTTTAGCAACTCTGGTGCTGAAGCCAACGAAGCAGCGATTAAGATGGCTCGACTTTACGGGCATCAACAAGGCATTGAAAAGCCAACGTTACTGGTGATGGAACAAAGTTTTCATGGCAGAACGATGGCAACGTTGAGTGCGACTGGCAACGCTAAAGTTCGGGCTGGCTTTGACCCTTTGGTCGAAGGTTTTATCCATCTGCCTTATGACGATATTAATGCAGTGGTGGCAGCAATTGACAACCATCCTAATATCATCGGTATCATGGTGGAACCAATTCAAGGCGAGGGAGGGATCAACGTACCCGCAGATGATTATCTGATAAAATTGAGACAGATTTGTGATCAAAATGGTTTGTTGCTGATCTTGGATGAAATTCAGTCTGGAATGGGAAGGACAGGTAAGTTTTTAGCCTTTCAACATCAAGCTATCTTGCCGGATGTTTGTACCCTGGCCAAAGCTTTAGGTAACGGCGTTCCTGTTGGCGCCTGTCTGGCCAGTGGCCCAGTGGCGAAGGTACTGACTAAAGGAACCCACGGGTCAACGTTTGGTGGTAATCCTCTGGCTTGCAGTGCTGCGCTAGCTGTTCTGGAAACATTGCAGTCAGAAAGGCTAATCGAGCAGGCGGAACAAAAGGGCAGGCGTTTAATGGATCAATTTCGGCAACGTTTGGCAACAACAAAAGGCGTTGTTGATATTAGAGGCAAAGGTTTGATGCTAGGAATTGAATTGACTGAACCTTGCGCAGATCTTGTAGTACAAGCCCTGGAAAATGGCCTTCTCATCAATGTCACAGCGGAGAAAACGATACGTTTATTACCGCCACTAATAATAGATGAAGAACAGATGGGTATGCTGGTTAGTACCTTGAGTTCTCTAATAGAAAATTTCACTACCCACTAGGGATGCATAGCAAATGGAACCAAGACACTTTACTAGCTTATCCGATTTTTCGGACGAAGATCTCTATAAATTAATTCATCGGGGAATCGAGCTCAAGACACATCGCGATACAGATTATCAACCTTTGAAAGGAAAAGTTCTGGCGATGATCTTCGAGAAATCTTCTACACGCACTCGAATTTCTTTTGAGTCTGGTATGGCTCATCTGGGCGGCAGTTCAATTTTCTTATCGCCAAGAGATACTCAGTTGGGTCGTGGTGAAACCATCGAAGACAGCGCGCGGGTTATTTCGAGTATGTCTGACGGAATTATGCTCAGAACCTTTTCTCATGAGACCGTAACAACGTTTGCCCAATATTCCAGCGTCCCTGTTATTAATGGGTTAACTGATTTGTTTCATCCTTGCCAATTGTTAGCAGATTTGATGACCTACTTTGAGTTAAAAGGGGATATAAAGGGCAAAACGGTCGCTTGGTTAGGCGATGGCAACAACATGAGTCATTCTTATGTTAATGCTGCGAAAATTTTTAAATTTAAGTTGAATATTGCTACACCAAAAGGCTATCGACCCGATCAAAACGTTGTCAGACAGGCAAGTGATTATGTTGAGTTATTCGACAATCCTATTTTTGCAGCAAAAGACGCGGATCTCGTAGTGACCGATGTTTGGGCCAGTATGGGACAAGAGGGCGAAACAAAACAAAGAGTTCAGGCGTTTAAGCATTTCCAGGTTAATGATGAAATTATGCAACTGGCAGATATGAATGCCATCTTTATGCATTGTTTACCAGCTCACCGAGGGGAGGAAGTCAGTCAAGATGTTATTGATGGGCCACAAAGTGTCGTCTTTCAAGAGGCTGAGAACAGGTTGCATGCGCAAAAGGCATTATTGGAATTTTTATTGGTCTGATGTATGGTTGCTAAACAATTGACAGATTTGAGTTCTTCTTTTCTTGGGTAATAGTATCTATCTAAATGACAAATTCAAACGATAAAAAAACACGTACTTTCTCTTCTCAAGTAGTGGATGGCATGGAGCGAGCCCCCAGTCGAGCTATGCTGCATGCAGTGGGGTTTCAATCTGAAGATTTTTCCAAGCCACAAGTCGGTATTGCATCCACCTGGAGCATGGTAACGCCATGTAATATGCACATTAATCAGCTGGCAGACGAAGCAGCAAAAGGGGTCGACCAATCTGGCGGAAAAGCCGTGATCTTTAATACTATCACCATTTCTGATGGTATTTCGATGGGTACTGAGGGCATGAAATATTCGCTGGTTTCCCGCGAAGTGATTGCAGACTCAATAGAAACAGTGGTCGGGTGCCAAGGTTTTGATGGTGTCGTAGCGATCGGTGGGTGTGATAAAAATATGCCGGGCTGCATGATTTCTTTAGCCAGACTAAATCGCCCTGCAATTTTTGTTTATGGGGGAACCATTTTGTCCGGCTGCCATAAAGACAAAAAACTAGATGTTATTTCGGTTTTTGAAGCGGTAGGTGCCAGGGCCAATGATAATATTGATGATCAGGAACTTGCCGCTATCGAACAGAAAGCCATTCCTGGCCCAGGTTCCTGTGGCGGGATGTATACTGCCAATACGATGGCTTCCGCCATTGAAGCGATGGGTATGAGCTTACCCAATAGTTCAGCGCAGGCGGCAATCTCCGATGATAAAAAGCGTGATTGTGAAGAAGCGGGCAAAGCTGTACTTAATTTGTTGGCCAAGGAGATTAAGCCGCGCGATATTATGACCAAAAAAGCGTTTGAAAATGCTATTACGGTCATCATCGCTTTAGGCGGTTCCACTAACTCAGTTTTACATTTACTGGCAATGGCGCATGCCTGTGATGTTGATTTGAGCTTGGATGATTTTTCCAGCGTTGGCGCTAATGTACCCATGCTGGCTGATTTAAAACCCAGTGGTCGTTATTCTATGGCTGAGTTGGTCGAAATTGGCGGTATTCAACCGTTGATGAAAATGTTACTGGATCAAGGTTTGCTTCACGGTGATTGTTTGACCGTGACAGGCAAAACGCTGGCAGAAAATCTTGTACATGTTGTAGCATACCCATCCGGCCAGGAGATAATAAGAAGTTTTGACAACCCTATCAAAAAAGATAGCCATCTGGTTATCTTGAGAGGAAATTTGGCCGCTGAAGGGGCTGTCGCAAAAATTACCGGTAAAGAAGGGTTGACGTTTACCGGACAAGCCAAAGTATTTGATGCAGAAGAGCTCGCCCTGCAGAGTATTTTGCGAGGTGAGATAAGGAAAGGTGATGTCATTGTTATTCGTTATGAAGGTCCTAAAGGAGGGCCAGGTATGCGCGAAATGTTATCGCCTACCTCGGCTGTGATGGGCAAAGGCTTAGGCAAAGAGGTTGCTTTGATTACTGACGGACGCTTTTCCGGCGGAACTCATGGTTTTGTGGTGGGTCATATAACACCAGAAGCATTTTCTGGCGGGCCGCTTGCAATCGTCCAGGATGGCGATACTATAACGATTGATGCCGAAAGCGAAGAGCTGAAACTGCATCTCACGGATCAGGAAATATCAGAACGACTACTACAATGGGAACAACCTGCTCCGAGTTATACCCGTGGGGTATTGGCAAAATATTCCAAACTTGTTACGTCGGCCTCTTTGGGTGCTGTGACAGATAAACTAGATTAGTTAAGTTTCATTATTCTAAGATTCAATACATAAGTGCAAATTATTTTTCTAGTATTGGAAAGCCAGATGGTTTAAAAGCCTGGCTTTTTCGACCCGACCGAAGGTCAAATATCTTAGAAAACAATCCAGTCTGCGAAAGCGAAAAACTATGCATGAAGACTTGCCGAACCTGAATAATAAAGCTCAATCCTATGCTTTTGTGAGTTCATTTAGGGACGCATTACCCTACATTCACGCCCATCGTGAACGCACCTTTGTGATTTTTTTTGGTGGTGAGGCGCTGCTTGATGATACCTTTGCGCATCTGATTCATGATATCGCCCTGTTGAATAGTCTGGGTATCAAACTGGTCTTGATACATGGTATCCGACCTCAGATTGATGAAAGATTACAACGAGTAAATATCGTTTCTCAGTTTGTTAATAATCTTAGAATAACCGACGCTATTGCTCTCAATTCCGTCAAAGAAGCTGCAGGTATCGTCAGAGTTGAAATTGAAGCGTTATTTTCGATGGGGGTCGTAAACTCACCAATGTCTGGGGCTTGTGTCAACGTGGCTTCAGGAAATTTCGTCATTGCGAAACCGATCGGTGTAATCGATGGAATCGATTATTGCCATACCGGCACGGTTAGGCGGATTGATATTGACGCTATTAATGAAAAACTCAACCAAAACAATATAGTATTAATTTCACCCATTGGCTATTCGTCTACTGGAGACGTTTTTAATTTGAGCGCTGAACAACTGGCAACCGAAGTTGCTATCGCGCTAAGAGCAGAGAAATTGTTTTTCCTAGTGGAGCAGACCTGTACCGATACAGCAAGTGGACGATTAATCCCGCAGCTTACAACCGTAGAAGCAGCTTCGTTAATTCAGGAGACACCGAATAAAATTTCTGACGACTTAACGGCTACAGTACAAGCCGCTATCAAGGGCAGTCAGGCTGGCGTGGAGCGCATTCATTTGATGAGTCGGCAAGTAGACGGTGGTTTGTTATTGGAATTATTAACCCGGGACGGTGTAGGTACATTGATTAGTGCTACGCCCTACGAGGTTTTCCGTAAGGCCACTTTAAGCGATGTTGCCGGTATATTAGAACTGATCGTTCCCTTAGAACAACAAGGAGTATTAAAAAAAAGAACGCGGGAGTCGTTAGAAATTGAGATATCAAACTATCTCCTTATTGAACGGGATGGTTTAGTGATTGCTTGTGCTTCCTTGCAGCCGGTCAATAATACTGATTATGGAATCATCGCCTGTCTTGCAGTCAACCCGAATTATCAAAACGAAAATCGTGGTAGGAAGTTGTTGCGTCAAATAATTATTAGTGCTGAACAAATTGGCTTAAAAAAACTTTTCCTGCTTTCAACTCAAACTGCGTATTGGTTTATCGAGCAAGGTTTTCAGCAGGTCTTAACGAATGATTTGCCGGAAGAGATGAGACATTATTACGACGATCAACGTAACTCGAAAGTATTATACTGCATGGTAGAAGGAACTCATGGAAAAGCAGAAACGTAAGTTACAAATTTTACAGTTAACAGATTTGCATTTGTTGGCAACTTCTGAAGGTAGGTTGTTAAATATTAATACTGAACAGACTTTCTTACGTGTTCTGGATGAAGCGTTGCTTAAGTTTCCGTTCCCCGACCTTATCTTGTTCACCGGGGATTTGGCTCAAGAGCCATGTTTGGCAAGTTATCGAAGATTACTTCAAATTCTGCAAGCGATTAAAATACCTTGTGTCTGCCAGTCGGGTAATCATGATGATTTTTCGTTGATGCAAAAGGTATTAAATGCAGAGAATGTTAACTGTAACTCTAATATCTTTTTTGAGAACTGGCAAATTATATGTTTAAACAGCCAGGTGCCGGAACAAGAAGGAGGAAGAATTTCTTCCGACCAACTGATTAAGCTTGAAAAAAGGTTGGCCGAATATCCGGATAAGTTTACGTTGCTGAGCTTGCATCACCACAGCTTGCCTATTGGAAGCGCTTGGATGGACGCAATGGGAGTAGAAAATGGCCATGAGTTTTTACAAACTGTCAGCAAATACTCGAAGGTAAAAGGCATTGTTTCGGGTCATATTCATCAAGAGTTTGCAGAAGAATATAATGACATCCAAGTTTACGGTACTCCTTCAACATGTTTTCAATTTAAACCCAAAAGCCCGGTTTTCGGCATAGAAACAAGTGCACCTGGCTACCGTTGGCTAAGTCTTGGCTCCAATGGGAAGATTGAGACGACAGTCTATAGACTTAAGTCCGTGCCAGCCGATCTCGATCTGAGTTCTCCTGGTTATTAAGCTTACGTCTTTTTGTTAAATAACCTGTGGCGCTGACAGGTATAGATTCAGAGATCAGCATAGCCCCCAGCTCAGTTAAAGCCCTCTGGTAGACGTGCTTCTTAAAATAGACAACATCTTGCAATGGATGCCAATAGTCAACCCAGCGCCAACCATCAAATTCAGGTTGATTGGTACAATTGAGTTGAAAATTAGATTCATTCGCTAAAAAACGCAAGATAAACCAAATCTGTTTTTGCCCGATACAAACGGGTGAACAATTTTTTCTAATGAACCTTTGCGGTAATTTATACCGCAGCCAATACCGGGTTCTGCCGATTACTTGAACGTGTTCAGGAAATAACCCTGTTTCTTCTCTCAATTCTCGGAACATTGCGTCGAGAGGACCTTCTTTTGGATTGACTCCACCTTGTGGGAATTGCCATGAATCCATGCCAACTCGCCTTGCCCAAAATAAACGCCCTGCATCATTACATAAAATTATCCCCACGTTTGGACGATAGCCATTCGCGTCGATCATTAATAAAACCTGTTAAATTTATAAAAGTTTTGATATTACTGTTACCAAAATTAATTTCATTTGTATGACTTTATTGTTCCACAAAAAACCATCTAATACCATTAATAATAAGCATATTCCAATTTGGATAATTAACTATGGCTTGGAGTTAATTTTAAGGAAAAAAATTCCCCGTTGGAATATCGGTGTAACAATATAAAAATCAACAGCTCTATTGACAAGACTAACGATGAGTGATCATATGCTGTGCAAGACAATTTCTGGTAATACTTTGGTATCAACCTGCCTCAACTTAATTTATGACCGATCAACTTAATGTTTTTGGAGAAATCCTTGAAGAGTGTTCTTGCAATCCCATGACGGGATTTACTCGCTCAGGCTGTTGCGATTATTTTGTAGACGATGCCGGATCTCATACTGTCTGTGTACAAATGACACAATCTTTTCTGGAGTTCAGTCGATTTCGCGGTAATGATTTAAGTACGCCGGTTCCTGAATTTGGTTTTCCTGGATTAAAACCTGGGGATCGATGGTGTCTTTGTGCTGCCCGGTGGGGCGATGCTTTCGCCCATGATATGGCGCCACGAGTTATTTTAAAAGCCACAAATATTAGGGCGTTAGAGGTTGTCTTGATGAATGATTTAAAAGCTAAGAGTTTAGATTTAAGTTAAGAATAACAGGATGATTGGAAAGCTGTTTTGTTAGATGATTTATTGAATTCTCTACCATTCACTGGGCATGTCGAATGGATCGGAATTAGGCCGACAAAGCACTCTCCAATGGATTTGGTTAAGGCAGTTGAGGCGACTGTTGTTGCTGGTTTGGTCAATGATCATTATGCAGGGCGATCAGGTAAACGCCAAGTCTCATTACTGCAAGCGGAACATATTCCAGTTATCGCTGCATTAGTTCATCAACCTAAAATTGATCCGGTGTTATTGAGACGCAACCTGGTTATTTCGGGCCTCAATTTACTCGCCCTAAAAGGCCATCAATTTCAAATTGGTCATGCTATCCTGGAATTTACCGGCCTCTGTCATCCTTGCTCGCGTATGCAGGATATTTTAGGTGAAGGGGGTTATAACGCCGTACGTGGTCATGGCGGCATCACTGCACGGGTACTTGAGTCGGGTCTGATTAGTCAGGGTGATGCAGTAAAAGTGTTGTGAAAGATTTAAGTCATTTTATAAAGTCAACCATTAGCGCTTGGCTTGAGAATTTGATCCAGCTAATCCAGGAAAACCAGAGCCTGCGGTTTCAGATTAATCTAAGTATTGTTTTGAGTAGTCTCATCATTTTAGTCATTGTTGGAACCATTGCTATTTGGCAAGCGAAAGGCTCGGTTCGCAAAGAAATAGATTCTTCTTTGCATCTGACGCTGCAATTGATAAATTTGGGCTTTTCTCAATCTCAGCAAACAAAGTTTGATATTAATACCTGGTTGCAAGGTTTAACCTCTTTGCAGGAAACTCGACATTTAAAAATTATCATCGAAAAACCGAATGGTAAGACTGTTCAAATACCTGGCAACCAAAAACATTTGAATGGTTCTAAAAAGCCACCGCTGTGGTTTATGCAGTTGGTTACAGTAGAATATTCAGATGTTAATTTACAATTAACGAATCATCAAGGTGAGCCTTTAAACATTACAATTAAGGCGCATCCGTTGGATGAAATAAGTGAGGTTTGGGCTGAGAGTCAGTTTTTTTTTGTTTCTATACTGTTGATGATTGTGGTTACTTTTCTAGCAGTTAATCTGGTTTTTAACGAAGTGGTAAGATCAACGGGTTTCATTGTCAAACGTGTGCAAGCGATTGAAAAGGGTCGGTATCATCCAAAGCTTCCTGACTTCTCTATCAAGGAATATGGTCAAATTGCCGGAGCGATCAATCATTTAACTGATGTTTTAGAGCATACCCAAAAAGTTAACAGCGCGTTAGCGTTGCATGCGCTGGAGATACAAGAAGACGAACGGAAAGGGTTGTCGCAAGAATTACATGACGAACTGGGGCAGTCACTTACTGCGATCAAAGTGATGGCCGTGACAGCCAAGACCAGCCAGTCTGATAAAACTATAATTAACGACTCGATCATTGAGGTATGTGACCGACTCATTAATGTTGTTCGTTCCATGATGCGTAACCTGCATCCCATGATGCTTGCTGAATTAGGACTCAAAGCAACTCTGGAAGATTTGGTTAATCACTGGTCTCAGCATCGTCCTGAGTTGACAATTCATCTTGTTTGTTCCGAGACAGTCAACCAATATGACCAAAAAATAGCCATACAAGTATTTAGAGTAATACAGGAATGTTTAACCAATATCATTCGCCATGCGGAGGCTAGTGAGGCAAAAATTATGCTGAAGCTGATTGACAATCAGCAAGGCGAAACCACCTTGCATTTGAGTGTGCAGGATAATGGTAAAGGTTCTTCCAAACAAACCATCAATACAGGTTTTGGCTTGTTGGGAATGCGAGAAAGAGTCAACAGTTTGGGGGGTAAATTTTCTATTGTGACGCATCCAGGGGAGGGGATGCGTGTATTAGCAATTATTCCCCTGTCATGAATAAGATTAAAGTCATACTGGTCGACGATCACGCCGTAGTAAGAGCAGGGTTTCGAATGTTGCTTGCTGTACAAGAAAATATAGAAGTGATTGCTGAAGCGGAACGTGGTGAGCAAGCTTGCAAACTCTATTTTGAAAAACAACCTGATGTGATGGTGCTTGATTTATCCATGCCAGGAATAGGTGGGCTAGAAAGTATCAGACGAATATGCTATCAAACTCCTGCTGCGAAATTATTAGTATTTAGTGTCCATAATGAACTGGTTTATATCAATCGAGCCATGCTGGCAGGTGCTAGCGGCTATATCACCAAAAACTCAGCGCCAGAAATTTTACCCGAAGCTATTCAGGTTATTGCAACCGGCGATATTTATATTGAACAAGGGTTATCAATACAACCAGCTCAAGGCGATACTCCCGTTTATCAAAATATCATCGAAACGCTTTCACCCCGAGAATTTGATGTATTCCGGCTCTTGGCTCAGGGGTTGACGGTGCAACACGCCGCTCTTGAACTCTGCATCAGTTACAAAACAGCAGCGAATTATGGTACCCAAATCAAAACCAAGCTTAAGGTATCTACAGTCGCAGAATTGGCGCACATAGCGGTCTTAATAGGGGTTATCAAGAATTAATTGATATTCATGAAATATCAGCTTTGGCTTTTTCTCTCTTTTTTCTTTTGTTGTAACGGGCTTGGATATTTAGGTTTGAAAGGCTGAATTGTTGCACTATTGGTTAAAGTAGCGCATATGTTGTGCATGTGCTATAATTGATCCATCATCTAACTTTCTTGAGGTCAAAACTATGGTTGCTAGTGCTGCTAAGATCAGAAAGCCGATTATGATGGATCCATCGCAAATTGAGCGGGTTAAAGTGCTATCCAAAAAAGCCAGTAATGATGAGAAGCGAGTCGTATCATTTGCTGAAATTGTCCGCCGTGCTGTTGATGCGTATGAGTTGTCTGGTGATGACGATGAGGAATTATTGAACACCTTGCTAGACCAAATTATTCAGACTACTTCTGTCACGGTACAGGAAGTGAAAAAACTAAACCAGAAACTGGATCGATCCAGCAAGGCAGGTTAGTAAATGGGCGTAGCAGATAAATTATTGAAAGCGATGACAGGTATGATGGAACTGAATACGGAAGTTAAAAATCTTGTTAAACGCGTTGATAAAATGGATGATCAGATGCGTGAGTCTATCCAGCGTATTGCCCGGCTGGAAACCTTTGTGGAGATAGCTGAAAAGCAGCGCAAGCTGAAATAGTGGATTTCCAAGGCGGAACTTTATCGTAGCGCTCGTTTTTGAAGGCTTCCACCAGAAAAGACTCGCTTGTTTTTCGTTATTGATCTCAACTGATTTTCTGCTGCAATTGACGCAACAGGCCATCCGGTTCTTGCAACGCTAACTGAACCATTGTATCTGCCCGTTCTTGAGTCCTCGCATGTGCATATATACGTAATTGAGGAGCGTTACCTGATGGGCGGATATGGGCAATATCATCATTAGCGAAAAAGCAGCGAATACCATCAAGCGTGTTAATGCTAACGATGCTGGAAAAACCATCTTGAGCCGTAAACACCTCTTCTAATAAAGCTTTGTTATGCAGCGCGTTTTGTGCTCGCTGGTCTGAGATAGGCCACTCATCAAGGATTTCGTCGTTAAGGTCTTTAACAACAACCCGATCTTCCAAAAACTCTGTGGTCATAATGTCTGCCTGCTCGGGCTTGAAACGAGCTACAATTTTTTGACTGGCTTGTTGTGGAAAATTGTCAATTAAACCCGCTTTACCAAACCACTGGGGTAATTCGGCGACGACTTTAGATAACGCAATATTCTTTTCCGCCGCAGTATGCAGAGCGCATAAAATGGGAAGCACGGCATCGCGGGTGGGCAGGGCTTTAAGTGAATTTTGATTTACTGCAATGTCAGATCCCACTAAAAAACCACCATTCGCTTCCCAGGAGACAACCCGTTGTAACCCTGAATCAAGCGCTAATTGCATGGCGGCAATAACAAAGGGGGAACCGATTCGCGTTTTAGTCGTCGTTATTCCTTTATTGAGAAAATGTTCATGTACGGCTGGGTTGGTGCTGATGGGGACGGATACCGAATCGGCTTGCAAATAGTCTGCTACGATCAAACCCAATAAATCACCGGGTATGAATTGTAGTTTCATGTCAGCTTGGTTGTCTACAGTCACCACCAAAGGTCGATCACTGTCTCCATCGGTTGAGATGACTGCATCGATGGGTCCATGTTCGGCTTGGTTTTTGACGACCAGTTGCTTGAGCATATCCAAATGTTCTTCTGATATTGCTTCCGTATCAATTGGGACAAATTGATCGCTTCGACCATCAACAACCACTTCGGCCCCACAATCTCTCAGAATATCGGGAATCAAATCACGTCCAACCGCGCTGTATTGAAAAAACAACAGCCGCATGCCGGCCAAACCTTGTGGCGGAAAAATAGTACGATAACGGGCTTTGTAAAGATCAACGGCCGAGCTGTTTTCGGTAGGCAATGTATTAGCATGATTAGCCTTTAGCATGCCCTTTTCATCAAATGGCGACTGCTCGGCAGGTAAAGCTAATTGTTTATTTCGAACCGTTTCTACCGCATTAACAATACCTTGTTCATCAGTTTTCAATACTTCGCCGTCAAAGCGGTTCGCTTTTTGACCATTGCGATCAGCAGGGATATGACTGCCGGTGACTATAAAGCTGGCGGTGCTCTGCTGTAAGGCATAATAAGTTAGAGCAGGGGTGGGGATTTTGCCGAAAAAGTCCACCTCATAACCCGCATCGGTTATTGCCTTAGCCGTTGCTATGACTAATCGTTCAGATGACGGCCTCAAATCGCAGGCAACAGGAATTTTTAGCGTACGTACTGTGTCAGGTGAAGTCAGTTTGTTGCTCTCTTCCAAGTACCTTATCGCACCCAGGGTTAGGCTATAGACCTCCAGGTCGGTCAGGTCAGAAACCAAGGCTCTTACGCCGCTGGTGCCAAATTTCGAGGCAACCGGTTGATAAGCCAAAATATCACCGAGAGTTAATTCTTTTTGTTGCGTCATGATTTCAATTATTACGTTTGGAAGTTTGTTTGTTGCGGTGCTACTTATTATAGTGCTTCAGACCTAATATGGGATGACAAAATCAACCTTTAACCCAAAACCATCTTTCGCATAGGCAATTTCAATACAAGGAAGGGCTTTAGCCGCGACAGCAAAACTATTTCGCGGCTAAAAGCCCCTCCAAGAATTATCTCCTTAATCATTGGTCGGTTTCAATTTAAACCACACATGATAAATCTATGAAATATTTGTCATTTTAAATGTGAAATATTTCATATTTATTGTTTCTTATCTGCCGTATTGTTAAACGTAAAAGACCTAACATGAAATATTTTAAACGCTAAAACTGATGTCAGGATTTTAACCACTCAAAGGAAAAATGGAAAATATGAGCAAACTGGGAATGGTTTTCTTGATACCCATGTTAACGCTGCCATTTCGATTGGAGGCTGAACAACAAGGGTGCGATGAAGTCCTGGCAAGGATATTATCGGTACAAGGCATCGTTGAAAAAAAACAAATGGAAGCCCATGAGTGGATCAGAATAGAGAATGGCAGTCTGTTATGCGCCAACGAAACGATACGAACCTTAAAAAAAAGCCGAGCCACCGTCGAAGTGATTAACGAAACCATTGTCTCATTAGATGAAAGTACCACCCTCCTTTTTTCTAAAGAGGAAGATGACAGTCTTTACGCCTGGTTAGTTGATTTGTTTACAGGTAAAATTTTCTTGCGCAGCCGGGATCCGCATCGTCTTAAAGTTAACACACCGTTTATCAATGCAGCTCACGAAGGCACAGAGTTTATGGTTTCGGCGGAAGCTGATCATGGTGAAGTCTGGGTGTTTGATGGCAAAGTATCTGCTAATAATGAGTTCGGTAAAGTAACGGTCGAGAAAGGACAAAAAGCGGTCGCCTTCAAAGGCCATGCGCCGCAAATCAAACCCATAAAAATCAGTCCGGAGGATGCGGTTCAGTGGCTGCTGTATTACCCGCCGATTCTTGAAGATCAGACACCCGGCCAAGAACCGTTGGATGCAAACTCAGCCGATTTTTATAATCAACAAGCTTCCAGCTTACTGAGTTTAGGACGGGTTGAAGAAGCGCAAACTGCGCTAAACAAAGCTAAATCGCTAGAGCCTGAAAATGCAAATTCGCTAGCGCTGGAAGCTGTCATGGCCGTCGCGAAAAACCGTTCGGATCAAGCGCTTGAATTGTCTTCACGAGCGGTCAAAAAGGACCCTCAATCCGCTGCGGCACGTATTGCCCATTCGTATGCGCTGCAATCCAAATTCTTGTTGGAAGAAGCACTAGAAACGATGGAACAGGCGGTTAAACGTGAACCGAGCCATGCCATCGCCTGGGCGCGATTGGCCGAACTGCAATTATCGATGGGCGACCAGGACAGTGCTTTAGAATCTGCACAAACCGCCGAAAAATTGGATCCAACATTCGCCCGCACCCAAATTATCCTGGGATTCGCTGATCTTGCTCAAGTCGATATAGAAGAAGCGAAACAAGCCTTCGAACAAGCCATTCAACTCGATTCGACTGACCCGTTGGCACGGTTAGGGTTGGGCTTAGCCAAAATCAGGCGAGGCGATGTCGAAGAAGGTACCCGTGACATAGAAGCTGCCGTCAGCCTTGATCCAGATAACGCAGTGATGCGCAGCTACCTCGGGAAAGCCTACTACGAACTTAAAAACACCAGCTACGCTACGATTGAACTGGCCATCGCCAAAGAAAAAGATCCCAAAGACCCAACGCCGTGGTTTTATGATGCCATTCTTAAGCAAACCACCAATCGGCCGGTTGAGGCGCTACATGATATGCAGAAGGCGATTGAGTTGAATGATAATCGGGCGGTTTATCGATCAAGTTTGTTGTTGGATGAGGATTTGGCGGCTAGGAGTGCGAGTTTGGGGAGGATTTATAATGATTTGGGGTTTCAGCAGAGGGGGTTGTTGGAAGGTTGGAAATCAGTGAGTACTGTCCCTAGTAATTATTCAGCCCATAGATTGCTAGCGGATAACTATGCCTCAAGACCTCGACATGAGATTGCTAGAGTGAGTGAGCTATTTCAATCACAATTACTACAGCCAATAAACATTAATCCTATTCAACCTAGTTTGGCAGAGAGTAATTTGCTTATTCTTAATGGCTCAGGTCCTTCAAATACTTCATTTAATGAATTCAATCCACTATTCACACGAAACCGTTTGGCCTTGCAGACATCAGGCATCTATGGAAGCAATAATACTTGGGGAGAAGAAATAGTTCAGTCAGGGCTGTGGGATAACTTTTCCTATAGTTTGGGGCAGTTTCATCATGAAACCGATGGTTTTCGTGAGAATAATGACGTTAAAAGAGACATCTACAATTTTTTTGTTCAAGGGTCTTTGACTTCCTATATTAATATTCAAGGTGAATATAGAAGCAGAGAAGGGGATCAAGGAGACGTTCATCAATATTTTGATGGTGATAAAGCTAAGAAGAAAAAGCGCAGGAAAAAAGATCAAGATACTGCCCGAATTGGACTCAGCTTTTTTTTATCTCCAAATTCAACTTTTATTGTTTCGGGGTTACATACTGACATATGGGCAGAAACGACCACTGCTTTTGACGAGTCTTTAGTAGATAGTCCGCTTGTTAAAATTAAAGAGAACTTAGAAGGATACCAGTTGGAATCCCAGTACTTATTTCAAAATAATTTATTTAACGTTAGAGCTGGGTTCGGTCTATATTCTGTAAAAGGTTCAGGTTTAACAGTTATTCCTGGTCAAAATATTCCTCCATCAAATTTTAAAAATTCAAACGATAATATATATATTTATACTAATGTATTGCCTCTAAAAGACATGATTTGGACATTCGGGTTGAGTTACGATTCTTTGCAAGTTTCACCTTTTCCTAGATTTCAAAAGTTTAATCCTAAGTTCGGATTACAGTGGCAATTATTAAAAAACTTGAGAATTCGGGCAGGGTATTTTGAATATGTAAAAAGACATGTAGCTGTTGATCAAACGATTGAACCTACACAGATAGCTGGTTTTAATCAGTTTTTCGATGATGTTAATGGGACTAAAGCAAAACGTTACGGCTTAGGACTTGATGCGAACTTTACAAATAAACTCAGCGGGGGGTTCGAGTATTCCGAGAGAAAACTTAAATTTGATATTTCTCTTTTTCAGGATCAGAAGGTTATTAGAAAAACAAATAACCGAAGTGAAGAGTTGGCTCGCTTCTACCTTTACTGGACTCCACATCCATATTGGGCAATATCCGTTGAAGCTGAACTAGAAAGATTTAATCGCTCTTTAACCGATACATTTGTAAACAGCGAAAACCAACCTTACGATATTTCAACATTTTACCTCCCTTTAGGTGTCCGTTATTTTAATCCCTCTGGATTTTTTGCAGGTCTAGGCGGAACCTTTGTTCATCAGGAAGTAGATTACCTAAATCCGCCAAAAATAAATCCTTCACAATCAGGTACACATGAATTCTTTTTGGTAGATGCCAAAATAGGATACCGTTTTTATGGGAGACGTGGTCTTGTAAGCTTGGAAGGAAAAAATTTATTCAATACAAAATTTAAATTTGAAGATACTGCAATTCAAACTCAAAGCGAGGAAGATAACCCTCGCTTTATACCGGGCGTTGCCGTTTATTTTAACCTAACTTTAGCATTTTGATACAAATCGTTGATAACTTGGAATTAAGGCTTCGTTTATTTTATTACTAACGATGGGAGATAACTCATGATCGAGACAAAGATACCTTTTAATGTAATTCAACTATCAAAGCAGGCTTTAGAAGAGGTAAACAGTTTATTGAAAGAAAAAGTTGAAATTATTATTGCTATCGATAATAACGGAGGAATAAATATTTTGGAAGGTGACTCCAGAAGAGTTTTTCTAGTAACTGATGAGTGTTCTCAGCAGAACTTTACATTAGAGTCAATTAAAGACTCATGTGATACAGATGGACAATTCGCAGTTAGTAAGTTCGTTCCACAAGAAGCAAGTGATAGTGTTGTTAGGGAATTAACCGATAACAAAATAGTAAAAAAAGTAGTCCCTATAGGACTTACGTTATATAAAAACAGTGGTTGTTTATGTGGAGTTAACGGTTGTATTAGTTGGTTATAAGACGTATATCCGTATGTTGGAATAGCCAGCCGTGTAGGGTGGGCAACGCTTTTCTGCCCACCATAATTTATACAAAAGGTGGGCATAAACAACATGCCCACCCTACATATTTGATTATGTCCAATTATCGAAGATCAAAAATGTCAGGTGGAAGCTTTTTCTTTACGTTGGTGACGTATCGAAGGAGAAACATTTTGACACATCCTGAAAGCAGGCAGCACTTGAGGAATGTTGTGACTCGGGTTAGGCATGATTATCCGTTCAACATAGATGGCTGGGTGTTATTGCCTGAACATTTGCATTGTGTTTGGACTTTACCTGAAGGGGATGCTGATTTTTCCAAACGATGGAGTTTGATTAAGGCGGGTTTTAGCAAAAAAATCAAGAATTTGTTTCACCGGGAAGACTGGATGAACACCTCCAAAACCAAACATCGGGAAAGTACGATTTGGCAACGCCGGTTTTGGGAGCATCAAATTCGTGATGATAAGGATTATCAAAATCACCTGGATTATTTGTCTCGCGTCAATTACTTTGTCCGGTTTGGCGACAATTATGATGGCCGGTTGAGTGTTTAAGGTTTTTTATGATTTTTTCTGATGTTTCCTCCTGTAACTGTTGCCGTCGATTTCAAGAATCGTGGCATGATGGATAATGCGGTCAATGGCGGCTACGGTCATTAATGTATCCGGGAATATCTGATCCCAGTGACTGAATGGCTGGTTTGATGTGATGATCAAGCTGCCACTTTCATAACGATGAGCAATAAACTCAAACAGGACCTGGGTTTCTGAATCCGTTTTTTTAACATAACCAATATCATCGATAATGAGTACACGATATTTATCCAGTCGACTCATCACAGCCATTAAATCCAGCTCTTTTTTGGCCTGCTGCAGTAATTGCACCAGTGCGGTGGCAGCCAACCATTTTACCCGGATGCCTTGTTCGATAAGATGAAGCCCCAAAGCAGAAGCAATATGCGATTTACCGACACCGGAAGGGCCAATCAATAAAACATTATCTGCCTGTAGCGCCCACTGGGTATTATCGCGCAGCCCAATCACTTTCTTTTGAATGGTTTCCGGTAATTCATCAAAGCCTAAGGTGGCAAAACTTTTGCCCCGGGGTAATTTGGCTTCTTTGGTCCAGTTGCAAACTCGCGTTTCAAAGCGCCGTGCAATTTCATTTTCACACAGTTTAGACAGGTATTGGCTATAGCCCCATGCCTGTTTTGTGGCCTGTTCCTGATAAGCTTCATAATATTGCCAAAAAGCCAGCAAGCGAAGTTCTTTTAACATCATTGGCAAACCATCACTCACAGCACACCTCCTGTCTCATCCACTGACCGGTCAGTAGTTGATCATAGTCAGCAACCTGGTGTTGGCGTAGCGGTATCGGTGGCGGTGTACTGTGTTGTAAATACCTTGCCTGCAGGGATGTTAAATCGGGCAAGGCACCTTGTTCTGCCTGTCGCATTAGCTCAGTTGCCAGGGCACTTTCGCAATCATAATCATAGGCAAAGCGTAAAACAGCAACCATCCACTTGCATGCTTCTTGCGGTGTAAACTGTTTCTCTGCCTGCTTCCATAAAGCCCGATATTGCGTGTTAGGCAAAATATTATCGCGAAACTGTGAGAAGCGGAAGGCTTGTGGTTTGGCTGCCAGAGAATGAATGATATGCCGGTAATCTATTCGTCGCGCTCGGCCGGTGGGCGTTGTTGGATAAATCCGAGGCAGATTGATCACCCGAGTTTGGCCAACAAAGCAGACCAAACGATCATGGTAGAGATGCACCCTGACGCTTTCACCGATAAGGCGTGAAGGGACGGTATACAATGCGCGTTTTACAGCAATGGTACTGCTGGTGGTGACTTTTACCGACAGCTCAGCATAATCAACAAATCGGTGTTTGGGTAAGGCTAACAGGGTTTTGTGCTCTTCGGCCAACCTGCCTTTGCATCGTCTGTTCAGTTTGTCGACAATGTGTTCAAGAAACTCTCGATAAGCACGGAGTGTAGAAAAATCATTCGAACCGCGTAACTTTATGGCTTGATCAATGCGACGTTTTAATGAGCCATGCGGTGCTTCAATGGCGCCATTTTCATGACTAATGCCCAGATTATTGATGGTGGGCCGCATGCCATAATGCTTACATAAATCATGATAGTCTTCCGTCAGTCGCTGTTTTTCTACGTTATTGACGTAAGCCGCACTGAGGCTGTCTGTACGATGTTCCTTTGGTGAACCGCCTAAGGTGTGTAATGCACTTTGTAAGCCGTCAGCCAGTGCACTGTAGCTTTCTCCGCCCTGAATAACATGGACATGACGCCAACCACTAAAAGCCAGGCGAAACTGGTACAGTAAATGTGCGAACGCCTTCCCGTCTATCGTAATGACGGTATTGGGGTGCGTAAAATCAGATAGTCCCTGATGACCCGCAGGTACCGACTGACGAAACATGACTTCTTTGTCCGGGCCTTGTGTGGCCTGCCAGTGTTTAACACGTCTTTGCAGTGTCCGAAGGTATTTCTCTGGATACTTTCCCGGATGCTGCTCATCCAGATGCTCCCACAGGGTAATGCCAGTTAAGGACGATTCATCTTCTAATAACGGAACCAGTTCTGAGTCCCATACGGCTTCTAATGGATCTTTGCGCGTTCGCCACTTTCGTTCTTTGTGTTCAGCTCTTTCACCTTTTTCGATCCGGCAACCTGATCGAACACTGATGCCGGCTTTTGCTGCGGATGTCTCCTGCGTACAACCTGTCTGACGATTTTTCATATAACTATTTTCCTGTAATTGAGTGATGTGTTTACCGGACAAGTCACTTCCTCCTAAGAGTAAAAAGTACTTATCAGTTTATACACTCAACCGGTCAAGATAATTGTCGCCTAACAATTATTTGCATTACAATCCTGTTAAACATGGTTTGGTCAAGCAGGTGCAGGAATGGCCCTATTCGACATTTCATCGTTATGTTCGGCTTGGCGTATATGCAAAAAATTGGGGTATTGAACCTCTGGTTGAGGTTGGGCATGAGTTTGGTGAATAGTGGAATTTCGTAGTTTGGTTTGGTGGGCAGAACAGCATTGCCCACCCTACCCAGCTAACCTGAATTTAGGTGATTTAATAATTGCAGGTTAATACCCTTCTGCAGATAAATAACAATAATAAAAAAAGTCATTGTTTTGTCACTGGGAATATCAAATACAGTTTGCATATTTTCAGTAGACTTCCATGAAAAAGGTGATCGTTCTAATAGCAACACTGCTCTTTGCTTCCACAGCATCCGCCGAAAATGAAACGGAAAATTTATCTTTCACACTGACCGACGTGATACCTGATCCCTCGATAACTTCTTCGGCAAACGAAACGATTTTTGATCCGAAAACTGGAACCGCCATTATTCCAGCGCTAATGGTTTCTGGCGAAGGAGACTCGCCCGACAAAATCTATTCTCTTGAACTACTGCAAACTGAAGAATTAAGTTTTGAGGTTACTCAGTTACAAGATCAAGATGCATCAACGCTGACTACAAAGATTAATACTCCCAAATCCGGTAGACCCGTTAAGTGTCAACAAACAAGATATTATCGGGGAAGTTTTCCTTATACTCAAATAGGATGTTTTCAGGGGTCATGCCCGGTAGGCTGGAGTTTTTACAGAATTCCCCATTCTTGTATTACCGTAAACGGTATAACTAGTTGTTAATCCGTAAGACCTTGGCTGGTCTGGGCTTGTAGCCCAGACCCGAACGTTTGCGTCACCACCATTCTTTTAAAAGTGTTACGAAATTCTGGTACCACTAAAATCTCAGTGGACTGTTGCTCAGTATTAGTTGCGCGAGATGAAGTCCTACGCTTGCAATAATATCTTAAACGTTCCGGTCAGCGGTATAACCGCCGACCGGCTCGAAAACTTCGCTCCAGCAAAAAGTCTGTCAAGTATTCCATCTGAAAACTTTATCGCCGGCCTGATAAAAAAGTCACCGTAGTAGCGAGAAAAAAGTTGCTGCATCAATCCTTCCATATACGTAACCTGAAACGTAAGCGGATAACAACCGCTTCGCGACGGATGGCTTCGATTACATGACATCCCTACAAACTTAACCCATCATTTTAGGAGAATTCAAAATGAAACAGTTAGAAAACACATTAGCTTCTAATCAAGCTTTAACATTTATTTATAAGTTATTTGGCCAAGATGGCTATTCAATTTTCAAATTCTTTGCTTTTTTTGCATTTTTCCCGGCCCTGTTGTTGTCTGCGGCTACACCCGCGCTTGCAGGGATACAGATAGACGACTATGTTCAAGTGACAATTACTGCTGGAAATGGTACTCATGATGGTACCAATAACACCATCTGGGTTTCCGCATACAACGAGGACACAGGAACCTGGAGTCCTAGTAAAGCTATCGCAGGCGGTATGGGAAAGGGAGAAAAGAAAGTTGTAACGATTAGCCACTTCAATGACCCATCGATATCCCAAGTTGCGGTCTATGTCGGTTCGTCCGATGGTCTGGGAGCAAAGGTTCGCTTTTATGATCCCTTTAATCCAGGAGGCGGTGGTGCGGGATGGTGCTGGAAGACAAACCCAAGCACAAAACAATGGATTAAAGGCAAATGGGTTTACTTCGATATTGGGTGGAGTTTTTGCTAGCCCTATAATATTTAGCCGGGTGGGCAACGCTTTTTTGCCCCACCTTAATTCTCGATGGTGGGCAATAAAACCTGCCCACCCTACATTTGAGGAATAACCCCAGCGGGTCGGGGTATGATGGAAATCATTGCCGGGTTTGGGCTTATAGCCTAGACCCGAACGTTTTCGCACCAATATTCTTGTAACACATAAGGCGGGCCGTAGGTTGATACAGTAATCCGATATCTAATCATGTGCTACTTGCTGGTAAATAGAGCAATGCGCGATCAAGACTATATTTCAATTAGTTTTTAAGCCTTTTTTAATAATTTATTAAGGATTTTACTATGAAAAAATTACAATTTGTATTATTAACATTTATACTCGGTTGGGCTATAAACGCTTCTGCTAGCTGGAGTTTTAATGGCGATAACTATTTTTCTAGAACTGATTTTACGACTGTAACGAAAGCAGTGAATGTGATCAAGGCAACGCTAGAGGATCAAGGTTTGGAATTCGATGGCGTGATTGATTCTTCCAATGCCAAACACGTGGATTTGGACTTGCCACCAACACTATTGGCTAGCTATTGTGAAATCGTTAATATAGGTGCCTATTATTATGAATTTTGTTGGTAAAAAATATAACCCAAAAAAGATGATGGAGCTCCCAGCAGGTCTGGGCTTGTAGCCCTGACCTGAATGTTATCCATATCATTACCACTTTAACCATGAAATTTGAGTGGGACGAAAATAAAGCTGAGAAGAACCAGGCAAAACATAGCGTTTTATTTGATGAGGCCAAAACAGTATTTAACGATCCTTATTATGTAGATTTCTATGACCCTGACCACTCTGATGAAGAATATCGCTACATCATAATTGGATATTCAGAACTACATCGCTTATTAATAGTCTCTTATATAGAGCGAAAAAACGTTATTCGTTTAATCAGTGCAAGAGAAGCAACTAAAAGAGAACGAGAAGCTTATGAAGAAGGTTGAAATGAAATCAAAACAAGATGATCTTCGTCCAGAATATAATTTGAAAGACTTAAAAGTAAGAAAGCTTGGGCCTGAAAGAAGAAGTTTTGGTGAAGATACAGTGCAATTAGAGGCTGATGTAGCGAAAATATTTCCGGATTCTCATGCGGTAAATGAAGCACTACGGTTTTTGATCAGAATAACCAAGGAAAATAAAGTATCATTTCCTGATCTCACAAAGTTGCCCAAGAATAGCGATATTACTGACGGCAAGTCTAAATAGTTCAGTTAAGTAGTAAAAAGATGTTAGATGTTTTTCTACCCACTAAAGATTTAGCGAAGTAGCTCAGCCGGGTAGGGTGGGCAACGCTTTTCTGCCCACCATGATTGAAACCAACGGTGGGCATAAACACCATACTCACCCTACGAACTTTTAAAAAATACTGTTAAATTAATATGATAGACCAACTCAATTTACCCATTCGCCCACATAGAAAAGAGGGCAAATAAATGCCAGCAATATCTATGTTCTATGGGCTTATCGTCTATATGTATTTCATGGATAATTAGCAGCATAATTTGCCTCACATCCATGTTAAATATCAGGAACATGAAGTCATCATATCAATCCCAAGCGGTGATGTTCTTGAGGGGAGTATCCCCGCAGCCAAAATGAAATTGCTTCAAGCATGGATTGAACTTCATAAAGATGAGCTCATGGCTGATTGGGAACTTGCGGTAAGCGGACAGCATCCTTATAAAATTGAACCATTAAAGTGACAAGAATGATGAACCCAAGAATTAAGCAGGTAACGCCTTTCCCTGATTACAAACTCCAGATTGAGTTCACAAATGGGGAATGCGGCGTTTATGATTGTTCGCATCTGCTTGATTTTGGCATTTTTAACGAACTACAAGACGTAAATTACTTTAACAAGGCTAAGGCATTGAATGGAACTGTTGTCTGGCCCAATGAGCAGGACATTTGCCCTGATACGTTATATTTGGATTCAACTCGTAAGACGGATATGCGTAAGTTGGAATAGCCAGGGTGGGCAACGCTTTTCTGCCCACCATGAATTTAAACCAATGGTGGATATAGACTACAGGCCACGTTTAGTTTATTTTTGCAACAGATTTTTAATGTCTTCTTTTGAAGGCATTGCTAATTTAGTATAGTTTTATGTTAGAATTAAATTTTTGATATCTTTCTAAAGAGAGCGAGAAATTTAATGGAATGCCCTAAATGCAAATCTAATAAAAACATCAAAGATGGTATCGTAAAACAAAAGCAGCGTTACAAATGTAAAGAATGTAATTTTCGATATACTGTTGCTAGTGGCTCGGGAGCCAAACCATTCTATTTAAGAAAGATGGCTCTTCAATTATATCTTGAAGGATTAGGGTTTCGTTCAATTGGTCGGGTTTTGAACGTAAGCAATGTCACGGTACTAAATTGGATTAGATCCTTTGGTGAGCAAGTTGCCGAATTGAAAAGTCCTGAACAAGTGATTTATGCTGAGATGGATGAAATGCATACCTATGTGGGTCAAAAAAAAGCTATAAATGGATATGGATTGCTGTTGATAGATATGGGAAAAAATTCATCAATTTCATTGTTGGCGACCGAAGCGTACAGACAGGACAAAAACTCTGGGAAGGAATTGAAGATCAATTAAATGGAACAATAGCAACCGATTATTGGCAGCCCTATGAACATTTTATTCCTAGCGAAAAACACGTTCAATCCAAAGCTGAAACATACACAGTTGAAGGCTACAATAGTATCTTTAGACATTTTCTTGCACGAATGAGAAGAAAGACAAAATGTTACACAAAAAGTGTTCGAATGCTTGAGCTGTCTATATTACTCTTAATGCATAAAAGAAATGGAACGTTAACTATACTAAATTAGCAATGCCCTTTTGAAAAGCCAATTCTTTTTGCGACTTTATCAGCGTGACTGATTCTGGATATGCCTTGAATTAACCGAAAAGTTGCTTGGTCATTTTTAAATTCAACCTGACGTGCGATTCCTGTTTCCGCATCAATAAAATGATCGACCAGCTGATGGTTGTGGGTGATTAATATTGTGTTGTTTCCCTTGTGATAGAAGCCTTCCAGAATATTGATCGAATTTTCCATTTTTTCCTCAAAAGTGGTTCCTTCTGACAGTTCATCTAGGATGACAAGACTGTTTGAAGTAGTATTCGTGAATATTTCTTTGGTTCGTCTCAACTCAGTACCAAAGCGACCTTCACCATCATTCAGGTGGCTTATGACAGGTACCTGGTAGTAAATCTTATCGGCCACAGATAATTTTGCTGAAGAGGCTGGAACAAAACACCCAATCTGGGCTAATAATTGAATTTGGGTTATCGTCTTACAAAATGCTGTTTTTCCACCGCTATTAGGGCCGGTAATGAAGGCTATTCTTTCCGTTGTCAGGCTAAGGCTGTTTGGAACGTATTCTGGGTTCTGGTAGCCTAAAACAGGGTTATTTGCATTAACGATGTCTAACTGATGATTTTCGGCCGGGATCATTGTTGGCAACAATGAATAAGTTCCGTAGTTTTCACTGTATTTAATAAAAGCGATTAGCTCATCCAGTTTTCCTAGTGCGTCCAATGTTTTTTGTACTTCGGGGGAGGTTTTAAATTCGTCGCGTAAAGGATAAACACAGCTGTCTCGATCATAGGAGCCAACGACAGGAATATAGATAAGTAGTAAAGGAAAGCCAAAAATACTGACGATTGGAACAGCTTGGGAAGAGGCTCCGAATAAACCCGATGGGTAAAAATAGCCCAGCAGCATTAATAATGCAATGACGCCGAGAATAAAAAAAGGTTTGAATAATGTTGGTTTAAACCGGAATGCTGGTGAGAAAGAACCCTGCCGATCTTGTTTACTCTGGATACCTTTTTCACCGCGATAAACAGGGCCTTCCATCAAAGAAAAAGCCCGACTATTTGAAAAGTCAGACAGGGTATTGAAAATTTGTTGTAGATAGCCGCTTTGGGGTTGTGGTGATTGCTTAATGCCAGCTACCAAATTCAAGAAAAAACGCGTACCTCTTTTATAGGATTCGTAGCCAAAGCCATCGACTTCATTTTTTAACTGGGCGTTGGACAATGCGCCAAGAAATTTTCCGTAGAAAAGTTGATATAAATATTTTTCGTCGTTTTTTGCTTCCTCTATGATTTTTTGGGCATTATCCAGCGTTGGTTTATCGTTTTGCAATTCTTTTATCGCCGTTTGCTTGGCAATTAGGTGATCTATGGAATTTAATGGATAACAAAGAGAACGATAAATGGTGGCCTCACCAAGTTTCAACGAAGCATGGTTAAGAGAAGTGAATAATTCACCCCAGCAGGTCGGGGTATGACGTAAAGCATTAGCGAGTCTGGGCTTGTAGCCCTGACCCGAACGTTTGCTCCACCACCATTTTTCTAAAAGTGTTACGAAACTCCGGCATTGCTAAAAACTTAGTGAAGGGTTGATCCGTATTCGTTGCTCGAGTTAAAGTCCTTCGATTGCAATAATATTTTAAACGTTCCGGTCGGCGGTACAACCACCGACCGGCTGGGGTATATTTATCGGGGTAGAGTAACAAATTTACCGCACCATGGATATTCAGGAGGGGATCCCACGCTAACGATTTTGCTGTGTGAAAATGTCCCTGCGATAGCACCATCGTCACTTGCGTTTCCGTGTGTTTTTAGCATTCCGCTATACTTCTGAACCCATTGATTCTGTTTGGATCGTATAAAAGAGAGATGTCTACCTTTGCATTCGCCGACTATCGACTCAGGGTTACCAGTACCAAAAACAATGGATCCAGTTAAATTATATTTACCTCCGCTGTAACCAGCGTTATAAAAGTAGGCTTTGGCTATGTGACCATTAGCTGTGATGCCAACGGCTGTACCAAATATACTGGTACAATTAAGCGCAAAAGCAGGCCGAAGACTAACGAGTAATACCAAACCAATAGTGCCTAGAATTAAGTTATTTCGTTTATTAATCATTTCAAGATCTCCATAATTTCTCACGTAATAAAAATTTCATATTGTCATATTTGCTAGCTATAACAGTTGCAAACACCACTACGGATATGATCTCACAAGCATTAAACCGAATTCTGCGATAAATGTACGTTTATCGCATGAACTTTTTCACACGATAAATTATGGGTATCAAAAAATTAGATTCGAAGCTTATGAAAGAACAAAGAACGCAATTCGACAAATTTAAGTCGCGAATCAAAAATAATCCTATCTTGGCCTCCCTGATGGTACTGGGAATGGTCATCATTGCCCTATCATCATTCACGGATGCGGCGAAGAACCTATTAGATTTAGTAATTAGTGAAACGCGGCCCGATATTAATGGAGAGTGGACTGCGGAAGTTACTTATCCTTGGAAAAAGGTTAGTTATGATGAGGCATTTAGTTTTGATGGTAACGATAATGAAGTGCATGGAGCCGTCTCATATTTGGAGAATAAACAGATTATTCTTGATGGAAAGATAATAGAGAATCGAATCGAATTCAAAACAAAGACAACGGAAAATTCACCAGATTGGGAAAATAACATCTTGAAACTAGCTACACACCATTATCGTGGCATAGTCTTGGAAAAAGAGATCAAGTTCGTTATGGAAACCTATGGTGGCTATTCCTCCGATTCACCTATTGAATTCATAGCCAAGAGGGTGCCTAATAAGGCAAATTAACTCGGACGTGGAAAAATAGGATGTCGTTTTTCCAAGATATACTTTGAAATCAAGAAAAAACGAAAAGCAGAGCAAAGAAATTAAAACCGGAGAACTGCCAAGTTTTTATAACTTGGCATTCAACCAACCAAATTCTTCTAATGCATAGTTTGTTGCGGAGAAAATAAGCCAGTGGTTTACCAAGTTTCGGATGTGAAAAAGGCTGGTTAATTCATGGTTAGGCAAAGATAATGATCTTGTTACGAGATACTATATAAAGTATCATCCGTGGAATGAGCAAGGCAGATAAAGTAATACAGAAAATGCGCGATAATCCAAAGAATTGGAAGCTAGATTCTTTGGAGGCAATCGCCAAAAGACTTGATATCCGGGTAAGAAAGTCTGGAGGTAGTCACGCTGTCTTCATACATGAAGATTCAGCTCTTGTAGTAACTATACCAGCAAAAAGACCGATTAAACCCGTTTATATTAATCAGTTCCTTGCTCTAATTGATGATATTGGAGCGTAACCGTATGAATATTAAATATCCTTTCGAGATGAAACCCTTATCAAAGGAAGAAGGAAATGGTTGGTTAATAACCTTTCCAGATCTACCAGGTTGCATGTCTGACGGAGAAACACCACAAGAAGCCATGGAAAATGGAAAAGATGCTTTAGAATGCTGGATTCAAGCCTGTAAGGAAACAGGTAGAGAAATACCATGCCCAGGAGAAACATCGAGTGGAAAATTTATGACTCGAATTCCTAAAAGTTTGCATACTCGACTTATTTCGAGAGCAAAACAAGAAGGGGTTAGTATGAATGCATTGGTGTCGTCATTTATCGCTGAATGTTTAGGGAAAAAAGAAACTAAGTCAAATAATGTCTAACAATTTGCTAACTTGTGCCCAAAGCGAAGTGGAATTTTAGGCACAGGTCAACGCGTAAGGTAACTCGCAACATATCTCTTTGGGTGAGGTATTTGTTGCGAGTTACCTTACGTGGGTATCCGCGCCCTACATGTTAATAGAAAACATAGTGGGATATGGCTACATGCCTAAGTGATATGCCTTAATTTCATTCTCAATATGACAAATAAAAGTGATTTACAGGAGGTGGAATGTACAGGTTGTCATAAAGCATTTAAAAGTGGTTAGAGCCTGAGGAGATGAACTCTCAAGAAAATCGAGTCGGGTATTCAAAACCATGCTTTATTATCTGGCACCAGTTGTGCATCAAGATTCCTTTTATACCCCAAAAGAAGGAAATGTGATGGAAAGAAAGGAAATTGGATTAGGTCGGTTAATATTAGGTTGTGTCATCCTTGTGGAAGTGTTGTGCCAGAACGTTGGAGCTGAAACCCTCTATATGGCCGATGGCGCTTTTTTTCGCAGAGACGATCAACACACACCCAGTGTACTACATACTGTTAACACCAATACCGGGGAAGTCACACCTATCGGTTCGATTGGATACTACGTTGCGGATCTTGCCTGGGACAGAACGACCAAAACCTTATACGGAGCGACTTCAAAACATGACCCGCTTCACAATGGCCTGATCAAGATTGATACAAATACCGGGGCGGGCACACCCATAGGCACAACCGGATGGGGAACCGGTGAAAAAATGCATATCGTTCAGATTGATGTAGATTCATCAGGAAACATGTTGGGAGGAGGGAAGTCTATTGACGAATTCATACCTGTTCCTGGAACGGATCAAAGTAATGTTATTCGGCACACATTATTAGGAATAGATAAAAAAACAGGAACCTTTCGTTACATAGGTGCCGCACCTCATCATCCTCCTGCAATGAAGCCTGATGGCACTCGAGACTTTACCGTTTTTGCAGATGGATCGACAAGCCTGTTTTTTGATAACGAAAATAAACTTTGGATCGGCAGCCCTGGCGGTTCATTCCTGTTTGCAATGGATCTAGTAACAGGTACTACTTCAGCGGCCTTTGATTCGAACACCAGCAGTTTGACTGGCGGTATTACAACTAAGATTCTTATAAAAAGTCGCGGGGCTTTTGATCGATCAACCGGACTGTATTGGGATCTAGACCCAAATTACATCTTTACAATACACAATATATCTAACGGCGAACTTGTTGATACTATCATGACACCAAACACGGACATATTACCTGATGTCATTAAACGACCCGCGCTGGCATTTGCCAATAACAGTGTCGATCCTGTCGATACCGATGGTGACGGCATCCCCAATGCTGGCGACAATTGCATCAACGTAGCCAATGCCAACCAACGCGATACCAATAGTGATGGCTTTGGAAACATGTGTGATGGTGATCTGGATAATAACTTAATTATTGATGAATGGGATCTGGATTTATTGCATGGTTTTACAGATACCTACGATCCTTCTTCGGAGAGCGAAGACGAGGCAGATCGAGATTTCTCTTATGACCCTGATAAGGATTTCGATGGTGACGGGGAGGTTGATGCCAAGGATGATCGAATCTTCAACCAGATGCCGAATAAACCGGGACCTAGTGGCTTACGTAGCTTGTAACCTAATGTTTGAATGATCCCTAATAGCCAGCAGAGGTAGGGTGGGCAACGCTTTTCTGCCCACCATGAATTTAAACCAATGGTGGATATAGACTACAGGCCACGTTTAGTTTATTTTTGCAACAGATTTTTAATGTCTTCTTTTGAAAAGCCAATTCTTTTTGCGACTTTATCAGCGTGACTGATTCTGGATATGCCTTGAATTAACCGAAAAGTTGCTTGGTCATTTTTAAATTCAACCTGACGTGCGATTCCTGTTTCCGCATCAATAAAATGATCGACCAGCTGATGGTTGTGGGTGATTAATATTGTGTTGTTTCCCTTGTGATAGAAGCCTTCCAGAATATTGATCGAATTTTCCATTTTTTCCTCAAAAGTGGTTCCTTCTGACAATTCATCTAGGATGACAAGACTGTTTGAAGTAGTATTCGTGAATATTTCTTTGGTTCGTCTCAATTCAGTTCCAAAGCGACCTTCACCGTCATTCAGGTGGCTTATGACAGGTACCTGGTAGTAAATCTTATCGGCCACGGATAATTTTGCCGAAGAGGCTGGAACAAAACACCCGATTTGGGCTAATAATTGAATTTGGGTTATCGTCTTACAAAATGCTGTTTTTCCACCGCTATTAGGGCCGGTAATGAAGGCTATTCTTTCCGTTGTCAGGCTAAGGCTGTTTGGAACGTATTCTGGGTTCTGGTAGCCTAAAACAGGGTTATTTGCATTAACGATGTCTAACTGATGATTTTCGGCCGGGATCATTGTTGGCAACAATGAATAAGTTCCGTAGTTTTCACTGTATTTAATAAAAGCGATTAGCTCATCCAGTTTTCCTAGTGCGTCCAATGTTTTTTGTACTTCGGGGGAGGTTTTAAATTCGTCGCGTAAAGGATAAACACAGCTGTCTCGATCATAGGAGCCAACGACAGGAATATAGATAAGTAGTAAAGGAAAGCCAAAAATACTGACGATTGGAACAGCTTGGGAAGAGGCTCCGAATAAACCCGATGGGTAAAAATAGCCCAGCAGCATTAATAATGCAATGACGCCGAGAATAAAAAAAGGTTTGAATAATGTTGGTTTAAACCGGAATGCTGGTGAGAAAGAACCCTGCCGATCTTGTTTACTCTGGATACCTTTTTCACCGCGATAAACAGGGCCTTCCATCAAAGAAAAAGCCCGACTATTTGAAAAGTCAGACAGGGTATTGAAAATTTGTTGTAGATAGCCGCTTTGGGGTTGTGGTGATTGCTTAATGCCAGCTACCAAATTCAAGAAAAAACGCGTACCTCTTTTATAGGATTCGTAGCCAAAGCCATCGACTTCATTTTTTAACTGGGCGTTGGACAATGCGCCAAGAAATTTTCCGTAGAAAAGTTGATATAAATATTTTTCGTCGTTTTTTGCTTCCTCTATGATTTTTTGGGCATTATCCAGCGTTGGTTTATCGTTTTGCAATTCTTTTATCGCCGTTTGCTTGGCAATTAGGTGATCTATGGAATTTAATGGATAACAAAGAGAACGATAAATGGTGGCCTCACCAAGTTTCAACGAAGCATGGTTAAGAGAAGTGAATAATTCATCTACTTCGATAGTCTCGAAGGTTGCCGTGTCAATAACACTGGTACCTTGTTGGTCAGGATGAAATGATTTGGGTTCTGGGCCTGTCTTTAACCAGCTTTCAATAATTGTTTGGTTCATTTTCTTTTTTCCATTATTCCAAAGACCAGGATGACTGCCGTTATAACACCTGCAAACATCATTGTTTGTTTTGATCCATTCAACAAGTAAGCGATACCGGCGCCAAGCATAGCCCCAACGCCACTAAAAGCTAAACTTCGCATTAACCTGCAAAGTGGGCAGTTGTTGGTGCTATGAGTAGTCATCTGGTTGATCTGGTGGCTGGTTAATGGTTAGCTACGATTAATGAGGTTTAAAAATTCAGACCTAGTGCTAAAATCCTTTCTAAAGACACCCGTCATAGCAGAAGTAGTCATCACTGAATTTTGTTTTTCCACCCCTCTCATCATCATGCATAAATGTTTTGATTCAATAACTACGGCGACTCCTCGTGCGTTGACAGAATTTCCTATCGCCTCAGCTATTTGTTTTGTGAGTTGCTCTTGAATTTGTAGTCGTCTGGCATACATGTCGACTACCCTTGCTATTTTTGATAACCCGATTACTTTTCCTGAGGGTAAATATCCAACATGACATTTGCCTATAAAGGGCAGAATATGATGTTCACATAAAGAGTAAAGCTCAATGTTTTTGACGATGACCATATCTTCAGAGTCTGATTCGAAAACGGCTCCATTTAATACATTTTCGAGCGTCATTTGATAGCCATGAGTCAAAAATTTAAACGCTTCAGATGCACGTTTTGGCGTGTCAACCAGGCCTTCTCTGTTAAGGTTTTCTCCGACAGCTTCAATAATTTTGGAAAAATATTGTTCCATTCTATGGTCTCATTAACGTCATTAAATCAAGGAGTATACCGAAATTTGACAAAAACCAATATTTTCATGTTGGAGCACTGACATATTTTAAGGCGTTTTGGATAATGGTTTCGTTAGAGTCGCGCTTATTCGAATATTCACTCAGATGTCGACGCCAGAGGCGACCTCCAGGTTGGCTGTGAAACAGGCCAAGAATATGTCTTGTAATATTCGTCAGCGGTACGCCTGCTTCAAGTTGCGTTTTCACATAAGGGATGAAAGCAACAGCTATTTCTATTCTGGATAATGGTTTTCGTTTATCTCCAAATACTTTTCTATCGACTTCGCTAAGTACGTATGGGTTGTGGTAGGCTTCACGTCCCATCATTACTCCATTCAACGTGATTGTTTCTTTCATAGCTTGATCAAGGGTTACAATGCCTCCGTTTAAAATAATTTTCAATTTTGGAAAATCTTCTTTTATTTGCTGCACAAAATCGTAACGCAGAGGCGGAATCTCACGATTTTCTCGCGGTGACAAGCCTTCCAGAATGGCTCGTCTGGCATGAATGATAAATGTGTTACAACCCGCTTTAGCAACAGTGTCTATAAAATTATGTAACTCTTCATAAGATTCCTCATCCTTAATGCCGATACGGGACTTAACTGTAACTGGAAGAGTTGTCGCCGCTTTCATTTCAGCAATTCCTTCAGCGACTAACTCAGGTTCAGCCATTAAACAAGCGCCAAAACGACCATTTTGTACACGATCACTGGGGCAGCCGATGTTTAGATTAATTTCGTCATAACCCAATTGCTCAGCAATAACAGCGCATTTAGCCAGATGGATTGGTTCGCTTCCACCGATTTGCAGGGCAACAGGATGTTCTGATGGATGAAACTCTAAAAGTTTCTGTCGAGGTCCCCATAAGATTGCGCCGGTGGAAACCATTTCTGTATAAAGCAGGGTATGCCGCGAAATTAATCGATGAAAAAACCGGCAATGGCGGTCAGTCCATTTCATCATTGGCGCGACAGCAAAGGTAAAGGGTTTGCTTAAATCACTCGTGTGCTTAACCGCATGGGCAAGAGAAAAACTTTTATTATCCATTGGGTGGTTATTGTAACTAATTATCAGATATTTTTTGACAGCTCATGGTATTGCATATTCTTGTAGATTTTAGGGGCTAGATTCATTGTTACCCGCTGCAAATTAAGTTAGCATCTGCCATGAATATCCTTTGTGATATTTGCTAGGGCTTTTTCGCTCGTATTCAGAAAACAGGTTCTGACGGATTAATTTCCATGTATAAGGTTTAAACCTTCGCCTTTCATGCGAACAGATTTCATCTATGATATTTTTGATTTTCTACAAAGTAAAGGAGGTCAAAAAATGGAATATTGATACGGCAGTCATACGATATACAAGATAGAGTACCATTTTGTCTGGGTCACGAAATATCGTTATCAGATGCTAACGGGAGATCTGGGGCTCCGTCTTAGAGATATGGTGCGCCAAAGCTGTGAAGCCTTTGAAATTAGAATTTTGAGTGGGGTGTAGACAAATGATTGAAACCTGCGAAAACAAAAAAACTTGAACTTCACTTGACTAACTTGTTGGTTCATATAAGAGAGTTGGGCCAACGCGAGTAAGGACTGGCTGCGATACAACGCGCTGTGGCGATACGAGAACAATTGGCAGAACAAAAAATTTTGCGGACTATGCGCCGGATCCGGCTCTGAGCCTGAATAACCTCCCGATTGAGCTGGCCGAAGAAGGTGATTCGTAAGGTATTATCAAACTGTGAACGAGCCGTAGAGCTAATTACGTCTTTTGCCAAACCCGGGACACTTTATGCTGATTGGCAGCAAGCCATGCAAAGTCAGCTTGCTTGGTTGAAAAAAAATGAATTACTGCCGGTTTTGAATGGTTACCTCAATTCTACAAGTCATTGACTGAAGCACGGTAAAACACTGAAAAACGCTTTCTGAAACACAACGTTATCGCGCAACTGATCAAGCAAATGACCAGGCTGATTAACAGGATGCCGGCAAAATAAAGCAATAAGTTGGTATTATTAGTCATTTCAGCAGCATGGGCATAGCCATGAAAAATTCCAAAAAAGGAAACGCTTGCCAAAGCTATGCGAAAAAACCAACGATAATTTATACTGGCCAACGCTCCAACAGCGATAACGGAAATAAGTATCAATGGTTCTACCCAGGGTAGTTTGATGGCAGAGAAATTTATAAGTGCACCAGAAGCCATAGCGAGCAGGAATAAAATCGGCAAGGTAAATAATGATTTACTCGCTAATTTTGCGGAACAAATGCCTATACCAATCAGTACCAACAAATGGTCTAGGCCGGTGATAGGATGAGTTAAACCACTGAGCAAACTGTGGTCAATTTCGCTGCCGGTATGTGCGTACAGTGAAGGTGAGATGAGCAGTAACACAGCAATGAGCCAAGGGTTAGAACGCATAATGAATCCTCTCAAAAAAATGATTAATCGATAATGATGGAATTGTATTTTCGAAGTAACGCTGTTTGTTTCACGTGATACAAGCCTGTATCGGAGCATGTTAACATGAAAATATGCTTTTTCTGCAACTGACAATACAGTAAAACCAACCAGACTTTCGTCTATAATGGCGGCGTGAAGTATGGGTTTCCTTATGACAGACAAATATTACGGTTGGCGACGATAACAGACGAGTTTTGTAACTTATTCAATCACTATCTATCATGTCTAAAAATAGCTATTCAGAAGCAGAATGTTCGGCGGTTTATCGAGCGATTTATGAACGTCGTGATATGCGGCATTTTTTGTCTGATCCGATTGAGCCTGCGGTATTACTGCGTTTGTTTAATGCTGCCCATCAAGCGCCCAGTGTGGGCTTTATGCAACCGTGGCGGTTTATCCGTATAAGCAGTTTAGAGCTGCGCCAGACAATCCACAATTTGGTCGAGCAAGAACGAATTCAAACCGCAAAAGCGTTGCATGAGCGGGAAGACGACTTTATGACGTTGAAAGTGGAGGGCATACTGGAATGTGCTGAAGTTATAGTGGCCGCATTATGCGAACAAAGAGAACAGCATGTCTTTGGTCGTCGAACGTTGCCGGAAATGGATCTGGCTTCATTGTCTTGTGCGATACAAAATATGTGGTTGGCGGCTCGGGCGGAAGGGTTGGGCATGGGTTGGGTCTCACTGTTTGAACCAGAGGGGCTCAAAACTTGTTTAAAGATGCCTAGTGATAGCCATCCTATGGCTATTCTGTGTTTAGGTCATGTGGAACAGTTTTATGATAAACCCATGCTAGAGCAAACCCATTGGGAACACCGTAAACAGTTGCAAGATTTATTATTCGAAAACGTTTGGAATGCGCCAAGCCAGGTCTTTTCTTAAGTTTTCGTCACTTGTTATTCTGGAAAAGAACTCAATCAACTTAGCCCTTTTCACGTAGATGATGCACGGTGGGAATATTTATCAGTTTGCCCGGCATATTGGCTGTCAGCCTGGAGAAGTGCAGGATTTTTCGTCCAATATTAATCCCCAGCAAGCAGTTGATTCAAATGTGTTGCTTAAAGTAGCGGTCGGACCATATGCGGAGCCTGATTACTACGAGTTAAAGCAAGCGATATGTGCACGATACCGTCCTCCTTCAGGGGTTGATATTGAAGTGTTTAATGGAGCCAGTGCTGCTATTTATGCGTTACTGCGCTGGTTGCAACCCAAAGACATCGTTTTATATACGCCGATGTATAGCGAGTATGCGCAAATTGCTAAGCAATTAGGTTGTAATATTCATAACATTCAGCGAACTTTCACTGAAGACTGTTCTACTACGAATATAGAGGTCCATCCACTAAAGTTGGAAAATTTGAACGCTGGCGCGAGCAATACTATTCCAAGACGTAGCACCGTCATTTTTGTAAACCCATCCACACCTGATGGTCAGCTCTACAACATGCAGGCACTTTTGAACGAATGGCAAGCGGCCGATTGTACGGTTATCATTGATGAATCTTTTTTAGATTTTTGCGAAGCCGCATCGGTGGTTGATCAGATAGTGGGATACGACAAGCTTTATATCGTAAAATCGCTCAGCAAATTCTATGGTTGTGCAGGCATAAGAATCGGTTTTATTCTGGCGGCTGCGCAATCTATCAATAAACTCAAAAAGTACGAGCCGGCATGGAAGTTATCCAGTTTAGACATGATTTATATGCAGCAAGCCTTAGCCAATACGTCATTTATTGAACAGACTCGTTGCCAAACTAACGAGCGACGAAACTTACTGTTTCAAGTACTGCAAGCCTCCACTTTGTTTGAGCAGATTTATCCGAGTCGAGCAAATTTTCTGCTGGCAAAACTTGTTCAAGGTATGAACGGAATTCAGTTACAGGCAACACTGGAAAAGGTGCGCATTTTAATTCGAGTTTGTGATAATTTTGAAGGCTTAGATCATCGGTATGTTCGTTTTGCCGTCAAAGATGAAGCTGCGATACAACAACTCGCGGACAGTTTGAAAGAGATGGCTCGGTGAAGCCTTTAGCTGTATTGGGCACCAGTTCTGATGCGGGTAAAACCACGATAGCTATGGCTCTGTGCCGTATCTTGGTTGATCGCGGCTTCAAGGTTGCACCGTTTAAAGCACAAAACGTATCCAATAATTCTGCAGTTACAAAAGAAGGTCGAGAAATTTCCAGAGCCCAGTGTTTACAGGCGGAGGCAGCGCGTGTTGAACCTAGTTATCTGTTTAACCCGGTGCTGCTTAAGTCGCATGGCAATGGTTCGGTGCAAGTGGTGGTTAATGGGCTGGTCTATCAGAACCAATCCATTACTGAATATTATGCAGAAATAGACCATCTAAAAGAGCAAGTCAGCTTAGCTTTTTCACAGCTTCAGCAAGACTATGATTTAGTGATCGCGGAAGGTGCCGGTTCACCCGTTGAATTAAATCTATTGCATAAAGATTTATCCAACACGTTTATTACCAAGGCCTTTAATACCCAAAATATATTGGTGGCAGATATCGAACGGGGAGGGGTGTTTGCTTCAATTTTCGGCACCTTGGAGCTACTGGACCCTGTCATACGAAGCAATCTAATCGGTGTCGTTATCAATAAGTTTCGCGGTGATCGTCGTTTTTTTGATGAAGGAGAAAAGATCATTCGTGAGCGATTCGGTGTGCTGGTGTTAGGCGTACTACCGTTCCACTCTCTGAATATTGATATGGAAGATTCGCAGTCATTGCAGAACTACCGGCAACGATTGGACAAACCTAAAATTCGTATCGCAGTGATCACTTATCCCGGCTTAAGCAACTATAACGATCTGGATGCATTGATGGCCGACCCTGAACTGTCTGTTGAACTGATACAAACTTACCGGCCTCTCGATAGTTTTGAGTTGGTGATACTGCCGGGCAGTAAAACCGTCATTCGGGATTTGCAATGGCTTAAAACGTATGGATTGTTTAAGGAAATAATCCATTTTAAACGATCGCTATTCGGAATTTGTGGCGGCTATCAAATGATGTGTCACAATTTACATGATCCAGAAGCAATCGAACATGAAATAGCTATTGTCGAATCAGGGTTGAACGTTATTGACGACCAGGTTAACTATCAACAACCTAAAATCCTCAAGCGGGGCGAGTACTCTTTATTTTCTTGCGAAGGCATTAAAGGCTATGAAATACACTGTGGTCGAATGGAAAATTTTTCATTGTATTATCAAAAGGGTCACGTTGCTGGTACCCATGTGCATGGTATTTTTGATGATAATTCATTTCGCAGTGCTTATTTCAAATCCATTAATCCCAACTACCGGGGTTATGACTATCAAATCTATCGTGACGCACAAATCCAAGCGTTTACTAATCAAGTGCAAGACAATCTTGATATCAATACAATTTTAAACGCTTTGCAAACAGATTAATGTTTTTCAAACTGGCATTGGCGGCCTATCTAATCGATTGGATGATAGGTGAATTACCTGGCAAACACCCGGTCGCGTGGATGGGGGATTTCATCAATGCATATGAACGACGTTACTACAGCGACGGTATTCTGCCTGGCGCGTTGTTAGTAATCAGCTTAGTCATGTTGACTTTACTGTTCAGTATGGGAGTGGTTTATCTATGCGGTTTCCCCCCCGCCTGGTTATCGTTAGCAATACTGGCATTAGTTTCCTCAATGGGCTTGGCTATGCAGATGCTGCATGATTGTGTGGCTGGTATTCTGACTGCAGAACAACCGCAACAAACGTTAAGTTTATTGGTGAGTAGGGATACCGCTGGCATGACTGAAGCTGATCTCTACCGGGCTGCTATTGAAACCTGGGCTGAAAACCTGAGTGATGGCGTGATTGCACCGTTGTTTTATTTGGTGATGTTTGGGTTACCCGGCATAGCCGTTTATAAAGCAATCAATACACTGGATTCGATGGTGGGTTATAAGACTGAACATTATTTGAATTTTGGCAAAACAGCGGCTATTTTGGATGATATAGCTAACCTTATTCCGGCTCGAATGACTGCACTGCTGATTGTATTGCTAGCCAGCAATAAAAAACAAGCTTGGCAGTGTGTTTGGCGTGATGGTAATAAACTGGAAAGTCCCAACGCCGGTTATCCTATCGCTGCGATGGCGGGAGCCTTAGGTGTCAGGTTAGCAGGTGATGCGATATATCACGGCCAGTTAAAACGCAAACCGAGACTCGGACAGTCGCTTCATCCTGTCAATCAATCGACGCTTAATCAGGCCTTAAAAATGAAAACCGGTATCAATAGTGTGATTCTGAGTTTGTTAGCGATAGGCGTTTTCTTCACCTAAAGCTCCATCATTCTTTGTAGTACTCCTCAGTGCCAAGTTTATCCCCATATTTGAACGATTCCTAACCCAATAGTGTCCATTCCTTTAATCCGTGTTTTTCTGGAAAAACAGCGGATAACATGAGGAAATTGACATGCTAGATTATGTTTACCACGCACTGACCAGTTTTCAATGTGATTTTTCACGACAACGCACTTGGTTGACCTTTTGTGCCATCATTTTCTATTTTATGATCGCAACCGAAATGATCGGTGTCACTTCAATGTGCCGCTTCTGGTTTCAGGGTGAGTCAGTGTATCGAAGCCTGATCCGTTTTTTTTAGATCAGATGCTTATTGCTATCGCGATTTACTGGATCGCTGGAATCGATGGCATTGTTCAAAAAGTATAATTTCTAACATGAAAAACCATTAAACTTACAGAATTTTTGGGCTTTTTATTATAATGCCCCAACAAATCCAGACGAGAAATTAAAGAAATCTTATTCCAATTTAGTTACTATTTAAAGAAAATATTGGAGTATTTTAATGAGCAGAAAAAGAACAAGTTACAGCGCTGAGTTTAAAAGCAGATTAGTCTTAGAGGTCTTGAAAAATGAAAAGACACTGCAAGAAATAGCGAGTACGAATAACATCACGCCTAAAAACCTGCAAAACTGGAAAAAGATCTTCTTAGACAATGCGGAAATAGCGATGGAACCCGCCAAAGCAGTGAAAGAATATAAAGAGGAATTATTAGCAGCTCAAGAACAAAATGAGATGCTGAGTAAGATCGTAGGCAAGATGACGGTTGAAAAGGAGTGGCTTGAAAAAAAGCTAAAAAGCTTGGGCTTATCTAATAAGAAACAACTGATAGAACCCAAGCTTGATACTCTTTCGCTGACTCAGCAGTGTACTTTACTCGGCCTAAATAGAAGTAGCCTTTATTACAAAAATAGAGAAAACCCCAAGAAAAAAGAAATCAAAGCGCATATCAATCAAGTTTTTGAAGAGATACCCATTTATGGTGCAGCTAAAGTACACCAGCAATTACTTGAAGATGGATTTAAGGTCAGTTTAAATACGGTAGCAAGTTATCGGCAACAAATGGGGCTGAAAGCTGTTCTGGCGGTTAAACAGGTCAATACGACTGCGCCGATAAAAGAACATAAAAAATATGACTATAAACTTCGAGGACTTGATATAACAGAGGCTAATCAAGTCTGGAGTACAGATATTACCTACATCAAAACAAAGGGCGGTATGGTTTATTAGTCTTCCGTAAGGTTAAAACCTTCGCCTTTAGGCGAATAGATTTATCTTTTATCATTGATAAGTCAAATTTATCAAGAGGTGGAAGATGGAATATCGTTACGGTAGTCACACAGTCTATAACATAGAGTATCATTTTGTATGGGTTACAAAATATCGTTATCAGATATTAAGAGGGGATGTTGCGCTACGTGTCAGAGAACTGGTGAGGCAGACCTGTGAAGCCTTTGAAGTGAAGATATTAAAAGGGGTTGTGAGTAAAGACCATGTCCATTTGCTGGTATCAGCACCTCCGACGATAGCGCCAAGTGAGCTAATGAGGAGGATTAAGGGGCGGGCGTCCAGTAAGCTATTTGAAGAGAACCCGACACTGAAGAAACGTTATTGGGGCCGTCATTTTTGGGCGCGAGGTTATTTTTGTGTCACAGCGGGGCAAGTAACCGAAGAAATGATAAAAGCCTATTTGGAGCATCATTTTGAACCGAATCCAGATGATAATTTCAGGACAGAAGATTAAACGGGTCTTTGACCCGTATCCGGACTTTCAGTCCTTAATACGAACCCACCGGCTTTAGCCGGTGGTTGTTGAGTTAGCCGCTATTATTGATTGGCACTCAAAGGCGGTGCTCTCCCACAGAATATCCAACACCATGGATTCCACATTAGTTGTCGATGTATTGGATGAGGCACTTGCACACTATGGCACCCCTGAAATATTTAATACAGACCAAGGCAGTCAATATACCAGCGAAATTCATACCCAACGGCTAAAAAATAAAGGGATCACTATCTCAATGGATGGAAAAGGCAGAGCGACTGATAATATTTGTATTGAACGATTCTGGCGCAGTGCAAAATGTGAACGTATTTATCTAAATGAATACGATTCAATCAACGCCTTACAAAAAGATGTTGATGATTATATTGAGTTTTATAATCACAGACGATTTCATGAAACATTAGATTATAAAAAACCAATGAAGGTGTATAAAGAAAGTATTTTAGATAAAAATACGATGGATGTAGCCGCTTAATGATTAGGAATAAGATTTAAGGGAATATCTGTCTTGACTCTTTGGGTTGCTATATATTGTCTCAGAACCGCTAGTTCAAAACTATGCACTTTCAGAGCAAGGCTTTAGCTGCTACTCATTTGTTGTTTCGATCTATGAGCAAATTGAGAGGAACTGTTATCACTTGGTTTTTATGGGTTTAATTTTTGTCTGTTTTAGGCAAAAGTCGATATTTCATATTCTTATGATCGTGAACACCGATAATTACCATCGTGAACGCCTCCCTTGTCCACGCATTGGGTTTAGGTTATTTTACCTCTAAGTGTTCACGATCAGTCAATTCTGATTGTGTTTTTCGCATCGATTCTCCTTTTAACGTGATTCGATGGGCATTGTGCATCAGCCGATCTAGAATAGCATCAGCCAGTGTGTTATCCCCAATTGATTGATACCATTGGTCTGTGGGTAACTGACTGATCATAATGGTGGAGGCGTTTTCATGTCGATCATCCATAATTTCCATTAAGTCGTTTCGTTGTGCGGCTTGTAAGGGTTCAAGCCCCAGTCATCTATAATTAAACAGTTCAGTTTTGCCAATGACTGCAATACTTTGCTATAAGTCCCATCGGCTTTTCCCTGTGTCAGTTCCAGCATGAGCCGGGAAAGTCGATAATATTTAACGCTGTAGCCTTTCATACAAGCGGTATGCCCCATCGCACAGGCAATATAGGTTTTTCCACTGCCACAGGGTCCGGTGATGAGTATATTTTGTGATTTATTAAGCCAGTCACAGTGTAAAAGTGAAGCCATCATGGATTGCTTTAATCCCCTTGGATGCAGATAATCAATGGCATTGCTATTGGCGGCCAGTTTTAACTTTGCCGCTTTAAGCAAGCGTTGCTGTTTCCTGTTTTCTCTGTCTTGATATTCGCTATCAGCCAATAATTGCAGTCGTTGCTCAAAGGGCAAGTCCTCATAAGTATTAGGCTGTTCTGTTTGGCTTACCAGCGCATTAGCCATGCCTGATAGCTTAAGTTGCCTGAGTTGTGTAATGGTTTGTTCTAGCATGATGAGTCTCCTCTAATCTCTATCTGTTTATAGTTCATTTCATTCACTTTCATTCAATGTCCTTTCTATCTCATTAAAATTAATGAAAGCTTTTTGGGCCCCGAATATTTTCATGGGTTTGGGGTAAGTCCGGGAGCGGTTCTTTGTGATCAGCTAACAGTTGATCTTGATTGCTCTGCAAAATGTCTTTAATGTGTTTCAGCTTGTACAGGCTGTTTTTATTGGCAATGGCACAGGCTTTATTTAAGCGTTTAGCGGGGTAACTTCTGGCTAGATTCAAGAGTCCCAGACAGACTCTATAGGCCTGTTCTTCATGTTGGCGTTGATTGAGTTGTGCTTTCACCCAGAGTAATACTTCATCACCGATATCTTTCGCCCAGTTCATTAATCGTCCGGCTGACCATTGGTGATGTTTTTCATGTTTAACCGGCATATGTTCAGGCACTGTTGTCATGCCAGAATAATATTTTCTGGCATGGCTGGTGATGCGTTTATGGTGGAAGTAAAGTGCAATCAAATGCTCTTTGGCGTGCAGTTCAATTTTTTCGCCGACCAGATGATGCGGAACTGAGTAAAAATGGTGGTCATATTGAACATGGTAATCAATATTTACCTTGACGGTTTTAATGTCAGTATATTGATGGGGTTGCTTGGGGAGTGGTCGTAATGCAGGTTTGTCAATTGAATCAAACCATTGCTTGCGGGTACCCTTAAGTTGTTTAAACGGTTTATGATTCATTTCTTCCAAGAGTGCCTTGATGCCATGGTTTAATTCTGCCAAAGAAAAAAAGGTATGATGGCGTAATTTAGCCAGTATCCAGCGTTCTATGATTTGAACACCCACTTCAGCTTTGGCTTTATCTTTGGGTTTAAGCGGTCTGGCAGGCACCAGTGCTGTTCCATAATGTGATGCCAGCTGTTGATAAGAAGGATTAATATCCGGATCATAACGGCAGGCTTTGGTGACCCCACTTTTCAAATTGTCAGGCACCACTATCGCGGGGACACCGCCAAAGAAATGAAAGGCTCTGACATGGCTGTTAATCCAGTCTGGCAGTTTTTGACTCCAGGTGGCTTCGCAGAAGGTGTAATTGGATGCGCCTAAAACAGCCACAAAGATTTGCGCTGTTTTTATTTCGCCTGTCACCTGACTAGCGATAGGCACTGCTTGCCCCGCATAGTCCACAAATAGTTTTTCACCGGCTTTATGCGTTTGACGCAGGGAGCGTTTTTGTTTTTTTAGCCAGCTTCGATAAAGCAGACAGTAGTGGGCATAACTAAAACTTCGATCTGGGTATTGCTGAGCGTATTCTTCCCACAACAGCTGTTTGGTCATCCCTTTCCGCTTAAGCTCTTGATAAACCTCTAACCAGTCAGGTAACTGGTTTTTACTGGCGGCAGCGGCATTCACTGGAGGATAAAGTTTCAGCGCAAGTTGTTGATCATCCAGTGGTTCAATGGCTTCCCAATGAAGGCCAAGGTCTTCAGCTTTATTAACAACCTTTTGTATTGCACCCAGACTTAATCTTAGGCTATCCCTTATTTGACGCATGCTGAGCTTAGTGTGCAGTCGAAGTCGTAATATTTCTCGTAATTGTCGCATTGATAGTCTCTTTGTTGCCATCACCCTTCCTAATAGAAAAATCAGGTAGAGTAGCAGTGGTCAATGATCAATGCGTGGATAGGATTATTATTGATCGTGAACACTTATAATTAAAATCCGTAAAAGTGTTCACGTTCAGATAATAATGGGTGTTCACGATGGCTAATAATTAGCGTTCACGATGCTTAATAATCGGCGTTCACGATGGGTAATAATATGCAGATATTTCATATTTCCCTCCATTTGCAATGAAGTAACACTGGTAACGACTTTCAGTCGTTGTTAAAACAACCTATGGACTTTCAGTCCATAGTGGTTGAGTTTTCATCGTAAACCATCAATGATTTGCTTTAGTTATGCCAACAGTTTTTGGGTGGAAAATCAGTCACAATAACGGCTGATTTCGCTTATATCTCAGTTATTTGGGCTTATCATCTTTAGGCTTCGGCTTTATTTGTTAGCCGGGCAAGGAGTAATGTTAACTTTTAGGTTAAGGATGTTTAGAGGACAAAAAAGGTATTTTTTAACAGTAAATCAATAACCACTATAGTATAGTTACAGTTAAGTCATGTCATCTATGTAACCAATAATAATTATAATGTTTGGATCAAAGGTCTAAGGATAAGATTATGCAAGAATTTTCAAAGCGGTATCAGGACAAAGCAGACAACAAAGTTTATTCATTGGTAGAGTCATCAAAGGTTCGTCGCAAAATCCAGCATGATTCAAGTAAGATTAAAATAGCTCTATTAGATAATAGGGCATTTGCGTTGGCTTCTTTTAGCGACTATCTAAATCGTGCTGATGATCAATTTTTCGTTAGTCGATTTTCAGGAACAACCACATTTCTAGAAAAGTATTCTAAACAATCTAATGATTTTGATTTGGTGTTGCTTAATGTTGGCGCTAAGTCGGTAAAATGCAGAGATATTGATTTTGCTTTGATCAATCTTCGTCAGCAAGCATCTGACCTGCCAATTATTATTGTGGCTGATTTCGAAGATGTGGATTCAATCTTAGCAGCCCTTAAGATTGGAGTGTGTGGTTATATTACTACGTCTTTAGCTCCTTCCGTCGTTTTAGCAGCAATCAATTTAGTCCATGCAGGCGGAGTTTACATTCCGTCAGCTAAATTATGTGATGCTTTCTCTGAGCATATTAATTGCGAGGAAGGGTTAAAACAGAGAAACCCGTTAAACCCTATCTGCTTGTCTCAACTAACTCCAAGACAGTTAGAAGTACTTGAGCGGTTGAGGACGGGAGAGCCGAATAAGGTGATTGCTTATGACTTGGGCATGCAAGAGTGTACCGTAAAAGCGCATGTTCGGGATATCATGAAAAAGCTCAAAGCAACCAATCGGACTCACCTTGCTTTTTTAGCTTCACGCTTATTACCAAAAGCGGAACCGGTAGGTTAGTTGGCTGTCATTTTAACGCGCTTATTATGAATTGGTAATTCATTAGTTATACTTTGTCAGGTTAATCTACAAACTCGTTATACCCGCCTGGAAACGGGTATCCAGAGTCATGGATGGTAAATTCTGCACTATTCCGGCAACCCCTGTCTGAGTAACGTGCTTGAATAGAACTAATTATGTAACCTGACAAAGTAGAATTAGAGATATATTAGAAGGTGTCATCAAAACTTTGATGGTAACTAAAAAAAAATAAAACTGCTCTTTTGTCATCAGAATACTGGAGGAATATATTATGAAACTTTTTTACAAAAGTAATAATATTGACATAGTTTTTATTGTTTTATTTGGTTTTTGTGCTTCAGCTGGTTACGCACAAAACAAAGAAATCGAATCAGCATCATCGTTTACAGGGATAGCAGAAATAACGCTCAAGTGGAATCAGCTCTCTCCTCAACCCAATCCAATAGCATTTACAGAAGTAGATACTAAAACGGTCATTTTTGAAGATGGGGCAGCGGTAGCAGAAGCAGACGCTGTTTCGGCAGCCAGGCCAGAAGTTTCGCCGGATACCGTAAAGGTTTTTGTTGACATCAATGGCGGCACAACCGGTATTAAAGGGTTGGCCAATGCTAGCGCTATTGCGCATAATTATTTTACTTTGGAAAATTTTAGTGACCAACCGTTGACAGTCCATTTTGAATGGTCTGCTAAATGGCTTCTGAATGGCAATATCAACAATCCCTGGACTGACCGAACTGATGCGCTTTTACGGCTCAGATTAGCTAAAACGCCCCTTTTAGACAAAAGCGACAAAACAATGAGAACTGCTGTTGCTATGGTGGAGGATGGGGTAAATCAGTGGCCTGTTAAACAGGTTCGTGGGGGCAGATTTAAGAAAAAAGTAGTCGTCAGTCTTCCTACTAAAGGGAACGATCTATATAAATCTAATGAAAGAGCCAATCAATTCGAGCTTGTTTTTGAACCAAATCAGGCCTACATATTTGCATTAACGTTAAGAGCCGAGGGATTAGCCACCGTTAGAGAAGAAGGGTGTTCAGTCAAGTTTTGGAATAAACATCGTCGTCAGTGGCCTATTCATCATTCAACCAAATTTTCAACAATATTTGGTGTTGGCTCTGAAGGGAAAACACTAGGCCAGATATTAAGAAAAAGCCGTAAATCAGAACAAATAGAGGCTGTTTTAATGGGTAACGCCGTGGCTGCATTGCTTAATATCCAGAGCAAAGAAGTGTCTTTTCATGTTGATACAAAAGCCGGTTTGGTAGACTTATTCAATCAAGCTTATGAATCTCCTGATTTTGAAGATGTAGAATTGTTAAATAGTGAGCTCAGTTATTTTAACAGTCTAGGTACACCGTGGGTCTGTAAGACAACCTATTGAGTGGTATCAGCAAAACTAGACTAGTCATTCAGATACTGAAACTCTCCAATTGTTAGCAAAGAGATCCGTTAGAGAATGCTAATTTCAAATATTTTAGCATTCTCTAATGTTCATTTTACTCGACCAATGGCCTACCACCTCTTCTCCAATCTCGTTTTTCCAAAGCCAATCTAGGCCGAGAACGAGCCACACTGGTCGAATATACACGCCCGAACTTCACCATCCTTTTCACTTCGTCGATACATTTATTGCTGGCGGTGTTTGTGAAAAAAGTCACAAAAAGAAAGTGATTTTAGTAACAGACAAACTTTCGTTCAATCACCGAAAATAGACCATAGAGATTGCTGTTAGTTATTAGAACTATTTTAGATTTCTCTTAGGATTTTTTTACTTGATTAAACGACAATTAAAGCTGAACACCAAACTTCTCTAACCAGGAGTTGATGTATTTAAAAATAAACGGGTCACTCAATCATGAGATTATCAACAGATAATTATAATTCCAAGCAAGCAAACTGGAACCCGGAGCGTTCGATAGTTGCTCCGTTACCTGCACAGCAATTCTGGGTGAACAATTTGTTGGATACTGCTGATGAACCGTACACACCAGACAAAATTATTGTCACTAGAAATATGCAAGTTATCACTGAAATGGAAATTCATAATAAGTTAACAGACATTATGTTGGGAAGTCATCTGTTGGCCGATTTGCAATTATCCTGGCCGAATGTAGCTCCATTTCATGCCAAGATTTTCTACCAAGATGGCTGCTACTATTTGGAAGATATGGGAAGCGAGCAGGGCATCTATCTCAATGGAAAAAAAATGCCGCTCTATTCAGCGAAACCAGTCGAAAGCGATACAATAGCCAGAATTATGGCTTTTACGATTACTTTCTCATGTGAGAAAAAGCGTTCAGTACTAAACAATGAACAAACTTCAGCAGGCTCAAGTGATGTTCCTTCATATATTACAAATACAATACCTGATGCTTCTGCTTCAGATCTTTTACTTAATATAGAACTAAATAAGCCAGTTGGTTTATGGTCTGATGGTGCGGCAAATCTAACGGTAGTCCGCATTATCAACGAAACATCACAAGTCAAAACATTCCAGTTGTTAGCTGAAACACCCACAGCTTTTATCTATAAGCCTGGGCAGTATGTCACTGTAATGGTAACAATAAACGGTGAAGAGCATAGTCGCTGTTATAGCATGTCATCCAGTCCATCGCGTCCATACAGACTTGATTTAACGGTTAAACGGGAACCAGGCGGGTTGGTCTCTAACTGGCTATGTGATCAGATCAAGCAGGGTGATCGACTGACGCTTAAAAAGCCTAAGGGACGATTCAGTTGTTTGTCTTCACCTGCCAGCAAATTGTTATTTGTTGGTGCTGGCAGTGGCATAACACCACTTATGAGTATGGTTCGCTGGCTGGCCGATACCAATAGTTCAGTTACCGCGAAATTTTTAGTTTCCTTCCGAGAATTTGATGATATTATTTTTCGTTCTGAACTTGAATTAATGTCAGCATCCGAATGTAATGTTGACATTGGTGTAACCTTAACTTCCAATAAAAAATTAAAAAAACCCTGGCAGGTTTTTCGTGGACGAGTCGATAAAACCATGCTGTATGAATTCGCTCCGGATGTATTAGAACGAGACATTTACCTGTGCGGTCCCGAAGGGTTTATGACAAGTATTAAAGCTACGTTACAAGAGATAGGTTACCCTATGCATCGATTGCATTGCGAAAGTTTTAACCCCAAACCATCGCTTTGTGAGGCTGCAAAGGAATCGTCCAAGAATCCATTAAACCATAACCTGCCCGTTATTACCGGCCATCAAAAAATATCAAAATTAACTGATGTTACTACCGAACATTCAATTACTTTTTTAAGATCAAAAAAGACCGTAACCATAGATGAACATACTAACTTGCTGCAAGCGGCTGAATCGCAAGGTGTATCGATTGATTACGATTGTCGTTCGGGTAGCTGTGGAGCATGCATGGTAAAATGCATAACCGGCGATGTAGCTATGAATGATGAGTGTGATATCGATGATATTGAGAGACAGCAGGGTTGGGTCTTTAGTTGTTGTGCTTTCGCTAAATCAGATGTGGATCTGGATCTATAACTAATTTATTACAGTTAGTTAGGCTAATGCAGAGGTATCTGCATCGATAAATAAAAAGGCACGATTCTGGGTGTCATTTTGGAGGAATAAAATGTTGTCTTTTTTTAAGAAAGATAAATCAGATAAGCCTGCGTTGTTAACGGCTCTTGAAACGCAAGCTGGCAAAGAGCATAAACCGGCAACGACCCTGCTACCTGGTAGCGATGGCGAACACAAACTGCAAGAAAAGAACGGTACCAGGCATCGTGCTCTGAAGTTTTATGATAGACAAGTTGTTAACTATTTGTCGCCTATGATGAGAGAATTCATTCCACGACAGGAAATGATGTTTATAGCGACATCCGACCGACATGGAGAATGCGATTGTTCTGCTCGCTTCGGCGTTCCTGGGTTTGTTCGAGTGATTAATGAAAAATATCTTATTTATCCAGAGTATCGTGGTAACGGTGTGATGGCAAGTCAAGGCAACATGCTTGAAAACCCTCATGTTGGATTAATCTTCATCGATTTTTTTGAAACCAGGATAGGGCTCCATGTGAATGGCAAGGCCAACCTGATTGAATCGGATCAGTTATTGGCATTCCAGGATGAAATTCCCGGCAGTATCATTAAGGAAATAAATGCTACAGGAAAAAAGCGACCTGAACGCTGGGTAATGATCTTGGTAGAGGAAGCCTACATTCATTGTTCCAAACATATTCCTGCGGTCAAAAAAATGCATAAGCGGATTGACTGGGGTACCGACGATATGATTGCTAAAGGAGGCGATTTTTTCCAGCACGAAAACCTGTCACCCTACGATAGAATGGGGGGCAGAGAAGCGATAGAGATTATCGTCGACAATTTTTATAGAAAATTATTAAGTGACCCAGAGCTCAAGAATTACTTTGTTGAGCAAGATTTGTTCAAGCAAATGAATCAATCACGTACTTTTCTGACTGAAGTGTTTAAAAGCAGTGATAGCCAGGATCAAAATTCAGATTCCCTCGATATAACTCAGAAACTGATTGGTTTTGAGATTAAAGCTCTTCATATGATTCGTGTTTACAAGCATCTAAATTCGGTTCTAAAGGCCCTTGAGGTATCTGAGCAAGATATCACCCTGTTGATGAACATATTGGCGGCATCACCCAAAGAGGTAACTTGCAAATAAGCCGTTTTGCAAGTAGAAATGTTTGGCAAATTGAAACAGATCAGCAGTTTTTTAAAGAACTTCCATAATTTTGGCCAGATCCGGTAATACCCAGGTTGGTTGATATTCAATTGTATTAAGCTCATCTTCGCTAGAAATACCCGTTAGAACTAACATACTGCGAATATCTGCCCGCACCGCACCCAGGATATCTGTTTCTAAACGATCGCCGATCGCTACTGTTTCCTCTGGTGGCGTTCCCAGTAGGGCTAACGCTTGTTGATACATAATGGGTTCCGGTTTGCCTATGATCTCAGGTTTAATACCCGTAGCAGCTTCAAGCGCCGCCAAAATGGCGCCATTGCCATGAGTGGTACCACGCTCGGTCGGTAGAGTGGTATCGGCATTGGTTCCAATAAAGCGAGCTCCAGCGCGTATGTTAAGGGTGGCATCTGCCAGTTTATTCCAGGTAACCGTTTCATCTTTTCCACAGACGACAATATCTGCTTTACTGGTTGGGTCGTTTGGGTCGAAAATATCGGTAAGAGTAAAGCCTCGTTCCAACAATGGTTGTCTTGCACCATTCTCTCCAAGCACATAAATTCGAGTACTTTTTGGGTTTGTTTGTTTTGCTAAAAACATCGCAGTCGCTATGCCCGACGTTAATATCTCTTGTCGATCGACAGCAACTCCCATCCGATCTAGTTTTTTAACGTATTGATCAGGTGACAAGCTGGCGTTATTAGTGGCTAGTATAAATGGAATTGGTTTGGTTCTTAACAACTTAAAAAAATCAATCAATCCGGGAAGCGGTTGCTCGCCATGCCACAAAACTCCATCCATATCGATAATAAGGGCACGGATGTTGGTAAAAGGGCTCATGATCGCTTGATTGTCATTAATAAAGTAGGTTTATTGCCACAATGTGAGATGGTTTCAAGAATGGCCATTATACACGGATTAGTTGATGCCAATGGATGAGGCAAAAGCTTGCTTATTTCTTGTTTGTGGGCTAGGAGGCTGGCGCCTAATTGTTAATCATTGAAGGTATTTGCCCAAGTTTTCGTTGATAGCGTCTAAAAACTGCTCAGTGGATAAGTAGTCTGTTTCAGTTACTTGGTTACCATGAATGCAAACTGCAAGGTCTTTGGTCATTTGTCCTGCTTCCACAGTTTCCACGCAGACCTTTTCTAAAGCGTGAGAAAAATCTATCAAGGCTTGATTGTTATCAAGTTTGCCGCGGAAGGTAAGTCCTCTTGTCCAGGCAAAAATGGACGCTATTGGGTTGGTTGATGTCGGTTTGCCTTGCTGGTGTAATCGGTAATGCCGGGTTACCGTACCGTGTGCTGCTTCAGCTTCCATTGTTTTTCCATCCGGTGTGACCAGCGTTGATGTCATCAGCCCTAACGACCCAAAGCCTTGGGCTACGGTATCAGACTGTACGTCGCCATCATAGTTTTTACAGGCCCACACAAAAGCGCCACTCCACTTTAAAGCAGACGCTACCATATCATCAATCAATTTATGTTCGTATTCGATACCAGCTTGTTCGAATTGCGTTTTGTATTCTTGTATGTAGATGTCTTCAAAAATATCTTTAAAGCGACCATCATATTTTTTTAAGATGGTATTTTTGGTAGATAGATAGAGCGGCCAGCCACGATCCAAGGCAACGTTAAAACAGCTACGAGCAAAGCCTCGAATCGACTCGTCGGTGTTAAACATAGCCATCGCAATACCGTCACCATTGAAATCATGCACCACATGGGATTGAGAAGGACTGCCGTCATCTGGTGTGTAAGTGATGGTCAGCTTGCCTTTGCCTTGGGTTAAAAAGTCGGTCGCTCGGTATTGATCGCCGTAGGCATGACGGCCGATACAAATAGGCTGAGTCCAGTTCGGGACTAATCGCGGAACATTTTGGCAAAGTATCGGCTCTCTGAAAACCGTACCGCCCAAAATGTTGCGTATCGTGCCATTGGGAGAGCGATACATTTTTTTTAGATTAAACTCCTTAACTCTTGCTTCGTCCGGCGTAATGGTGGCGCATTTAATACCAACGCCATGTTGTTGAATGGCGTTTGCAGCGTCAATGGTTATTTGGTCGTCCGAGTTATCCCGACTTTCCATGCCCAAGTCAAAATATTCAATCGGTAAATCCAGATATGGCAATATTAATTGTTGTTTAATGAAATGCCAGATAATACGAGTCATTTCATCGCCGTCTAATTCTACGATAGGGTTTGTTACTATTATTTTAGTCATGGGCTCAGTTTCTAAATTTGGGAAAATACTCGGATTACGAATGGAGTACTATAAACCTAATGAATGTGCTTTTGAACCTACGGTAACGAATACTGATGAAACGTATTCGAATGAATCAGACAATTTAACTAAAAAATGAGCACCCAGTTGAATCACACTGAAATTATTGAACTATCTGATTTAGAGATGTAAGATGTGAGTCACTCTACCTGAATATGGTAGAGAAAATTAGCCAGTGTTAACATTGAGCAAAGGCTTAGGCTATTTTCATGATTCTGCTCGAGAAGTGGGTAAGTGATAATGAAAAAAGCATTTCTATTTAATTAAGTTAAAAGGGGAATAGTGCAGATGACAATAAAAATTGGAAAAGCAATTTTAGTAGGAGGTTTAGTTTTAATTTCTGCAGGTTGTGCTTCAACCTTTCCAGCAGGTGGCATATATTCTAATATCCAACTTCCTTTGGAGGTTACTCATGAAGGATCCCGCTCTCATAAAATGGGAACGTCCTCATGTAAAAGCTATTTCGCTATGGTTGCGACCGGAGACTGTAGCATCGAAACGGCTAAAAAGAATGGTGGTATTAAACATGTTCACCATATCGACTGGGATGTGCAAAATATTATCGGACTTGGTACTTACACCATGACGGTTTATGGTGATTAATTGAAGCTTTTAGCAAGCTAAAATTTTAACATCACTTTAATAAATGAAGGGCGATTGAGTAACTTTCTCATTCGCCCTTTTTTTGTGTCATAAGTATCGAAATAGGAAAAACCAACACGACAGCAATAAAAAACCGCTCTTAGCTAACTAACAGCGGTTTTAAGATCTAAACAGGTGTGCTCTATTTCGGTTTTTTTACCTTTTCAGGAACACTGCCGTCTGCACGGCCTTTCAGGTAATTATAGATAGCGTCAATTGCTTGGTCTTCTGAGTAACCCGCTTTTTTAACAGGGCCAACAGCTAAAAGAGCCTCAACTGCTTTTGGCATACCTTTCCGACCTTCCTTCATTACCGTAACAAATTCATCTTTGCTTAATTTTTTAATGCTTTCCATTAAGTTAGGATTGGACGAAATATCGTGGCATGTTCCACAACCTCTGCCAAAAGCACGGCCGTAAATTTTGCTTCCCACCCAAATTTCTTCAGTAACTTCTGCTTGAACAGTCGTAATTTGACTGCTTAAAGCAATCCCTAAAGTTATTGCACCTATCATTTTATTCATAATAACCTCATTCTTGGTATTTAAAAATTGCTAAACGCCCCTATTTTTTGGCATATCAATTTCGAAAACTTACTGCCTCAGGACATCAAAATTTATTATTAGCTCCTGTAGGATATGGAATTTTTGGTAGTTTTTCAAATTTTTTATCTTTTTCAAGGAAGCTTTTATTACGTAAAGTAAAACATAACACAAGAATATTAATGAATACTGAACATGTTTTGAGTCTCTCTTTTGAGTTGTTTTTAAGGGTATTCGATTATTTTTAATGCGCTACTAATTCAAAAATAAATCAAGCTCTTCTACTGAGGCTTGAATTGCCAAGTTTGCAAAATGCCGTTAGTGGAAATGGTACTGATTTGGTCCGTTTGGTTGAAGTAGAATGCAAGAACTCTCGGCGGTGCGGCCTGTTGATTCGGCGTTTCTTCAAGTCGGTATAAAGCAGCCAATTTGTTATCATCCAGCGACCAAACGTCCATTCGATTATTTGTCCGGCCTGCGATTAAGTATTTATCATCGTTAGAAAATTGGGCGGCGGAGACAGTAACCCATTTTGGTCCAATTTTGCGATAAAGTGTGCCGTCCTCTGTTTTTCGAATGAAGACTGGGCCTAAATGGGCATTCAGCATGGCGAATTGATCATTATTCGATAAAGCAACAGAAGATAACTTAGTGATATGTGACCATGAATGAAGTAATTTCCCGGTGTTTAGCGACCAAAGCTTGGCTTCTTTATCACTGGAACCGGTGATGACAAATTTTCCTGTTGTTGAAATATCTACTGCGGTAACGGCTGCCTGATGTTGAAAAGCATGAACTGTTTTGCCATGAGCGAGCGAAAAATAGACAGCTTGATCAGGTAAACCTATGATTGCATGGCTGCCATTCCTTGAAAGCTTGGCTGTTTGAATTCCGGCAAGCTGCCAGGAATTTAACAGTATTCCATCTTTGGTATTCCACCATGCAAAAGTATTGCGTTCTGCGGTTAACGCATAGGTACTATCATCGGATAGCGATACCGCTATCATCCCTTTTTCATCATTGGAGCTGTGAGCCAAAGTGTAAAGCAATCGAGCTGGATTGGTCAGCCATAAGTCAGCTCGTCCATCAATACTGCCTAACAGCGCCATTTTGTGGGTTAATGCCGCTGAAAGGATACCATTGGGTGCAAGTGTAACGGTCTTGGTCGGATCTGGGCTTGGTTCACAAGCGTTAATGAAGAAAAATGTTATGACCATCGCCAGCCATCGAAAGAGTCTTCTTAAGGCCAAAGGAATTATTAATTTTTTCATGTTTCAAACCAGGTCAGTTGTTTATGTAAGTTAACGACTGTACCGATAATGATTAATGTGGGCGCTTGAATCTGAGCCTCAGCAACCTTGCAGGGTAACGTTTCCAATGTTCCTATAACAACCTTTTGTTGATCCGTCGTCCCTTGTTGGATCAGTGCAGCAGGATGGTTTGAAGAACAGCCGTGTTGAATGAGTTTCGTACAAATGGTATGCAAGCCGATCAATCCCATGTAAATGACTACGGTCTGCCGTTGTGCCGCCAGTTGCGTCCAATTTAAATCGATTGAGCCATCTTTATCATGACCGGTAACAAAATAACAAGATTGGGCGTGATCGCGATGCGTTAATGGAATACCTGCGTAACTGGCACAACCAGAGGCAGCTGTAATACCAGGGATTACCTGAAAATCGACTTGTTGCTCCATTAAAGTTTCGATTTCTTCACCTCCGCGACCGAAAATAAAAGGATCACCTCCTTTAAGACGAACCACTCTTTTTCCTTCCTTAGCCAGTCTGACTAATAAAGCGTTAATAGATTCTTGTTGCAGCACGTGCTGATTCCGCTGTTTACCGACATATAACAGGTCTGCATCACGTCTGACCATATCTAAAATTTGCGGTGAAACTAATCGGTCATAGACCACGACATCAGCTCTTTGTAATAATCTCAACGCACGTAAGGTTAACAAATCCGGATCGCCAGGGCCGGCGCCAACCAGATATACTTCTCCGTGGAGAGCTTGTGCCGGATTTTCTGTCAATTGTTCAAAGTACTTTTCTGCCAAGCTTTCTTTGCCCGCAAACACTAACTCGGCAACATGACCGTCGAGTGTCTCTTCCCAGAATATTCGTCTTTGTGTCGGGTCGGTAATGAGTTTTTTGACTTTGTTTCGAAATTTATCCGCCAGAACTGCTAATTTTCCGAACGCAGCAGGCACCAGACTCTCAATTTTAGTTCTTAAGATTCTTGCCAATACAGGCGAAGCGCCCCCGGAAGAAATGGCTATGATCACTGGAGATCGATCTATAATGGCAGGAACAATGAATGAACATAGTGGTGTATAGTCAACCACATTAACAAGGATTTCTTGCTTTTGAGCAGCTTCAGCCATAGTGTGATTTACTTCAAACTGGTCAGTCGCACAGATGACGAGAAAAAATCCATCAACATCCGAAGGAGAAACATCTCTTTTTTTAAATGTTAAAACACCTTGTTCTCTTAGATCTTGAATTGCAGAAATGGCTTCAGGCGCAATGACCGTGATTTTGGCATGAACCTTTATCAGCAATTTAATTTTTCGCAGCGCAACATCACCGGCTCCAATAACTAAGCAAGCACGGTTTTTAAGCTCGATAAAGGCGGGAAAATAGTTCATTTTTGGATCAGAACGTTTTTGGAGAATGTTATTATAAGTCGATTAACACGAGTAGGGTGACGAGTTTCAACATGATTCATTTTGATTTAGAAGTCGATGCGACTGGATTGCAATGTCCATTGCCATTACTTCGGTTAAAAAAAGCGTTATTTAGTATTCAAAGCGGTGAAATAATTCGAATCATAGCAACTGATCCAGCAGCGCATCTGGATATCGGTGTTTATGCTGAGCAAACAGGGCATGAGATTTTGCATTTCATCAAAGAACAAGATCGACAGGAATTTTTTGTAAAGAAAAAATAAGCATAAGCATAGAATAGGTAAGTTGCAGGTTGCGACCAAGCAGATGAATATAGCATTTTGTTTGATAACAATATTAATGTTCAAAAAGATAGTGTGAAATAAAGGATTCAATTATGACAGTACTGACTGACGTGCCTAGCCCTTTCTGCGGCATGGGTACAGATGATCTGAAAATTCATGTAGACGGCTTAAAATTGACAGTAAAAGAAAATGGCTGCAGCGTCAACACTGGAGCTTTCGAGCAACCGGTTACCGATCTTAAACCGCGCATTTCAGGAGCAGAATGCACCCTAAATGAAGCGGTGCTGAAAGCGGCCAAGCTGTTAAAAAACAAGCAACTGCCTGTTTTTGGAGGTTGTGCGACTGATGTAAATGGGATGCGGGCACTTTTGTCGTTGGCTGACCAAAATGGTGCTGTAGTCGATAATATGAGTTTCAATGCCGCGAGGCGAAATATTCTAACCTTGCAAGATGCTGGCTGGATCAATACTACTTTGGCCGAAGTAAAAAATCGTTGCGATGTACTACTGATAGTAGGAACAGATTTAGAAGGGGTGATGCCGCGCTTTTTTGACCGCTATATCTGGAATAAAGACAGCATGTTTGTTAAAGAAACGGCGGAAAGGAAAATTATCTACTTGGGTCAAGGTCCATCCGGCAAAGCCTCGATATCGCCGAAAGGTAAAAACGCCCAGGTGATCAAGTGCGCTGACCATCAATTACCCGATGTTATTGCTGTTTTAAAGGCATTGTTAAAAGGTCATTCAGTGACCGTTGACACAGTTGGCGGAATAAAACTGAGCAAGCTACAGACAGTAATAAAATTGTTATCTTCAGCTCAATATGGTGTGGTCACATGGGCGGCAGGCGCCTTGGATTTTTCACAAGCGGATTTAACCGTGCAAGGCCTCTGTGATGTAGTGAAACTGCTGAATGAAAGCACGCGTTGCTCTGGATTACCGTTGTTGGGCAAGAACGGCGATCAAACGGCCAATCAGGTTTGCGGTTGGACGACTGGCTACCCGGCCCGGGTGAGTTTCGCTGGCGGTTTTCCTCACTATGACCCCTATCTTTACGATACCAACCAGTTATTTCAAAATGGTGAGGCGGATTTATTGCTCTGGGTGAATGCCTTTGATACCGAAGCGCAACCGCCAGCTTGTGATTTTCCAACGATTGTTCTTGGTCGTTCAGGAATGACCTTCAACCAGGAGCCGGATGTATTTTTTCCCGTAGGAACGCCTGGTATTGATCATGTCGGCCATGCTTATCGCCTTGACAACGTGGTCGCTATTCGCTTAAAAAAACTCAGAGACTCCGGCTTGCCCAGCGCGGCAGAGGTGTTAAACGCAATTCAAATCGCTTTGTAGGAAACTATTATGCTCATTAAACTCACCGGGGGCAAAGTTTATGATCCTGCCAGCGGCATTGACGGAAAAAAACAAGACATTTATATTCGACATGGCAGGATCATAGCCAAGCCTAAAGAAGCCAAGATAGATAAAGAATACGATCTTAAAGGAAAAATTGTCATGGCCGGCGCCATTGATATGCATACGCATATTGGCGGAGGTAAAGGGAATATTGCACGAACGATGTTACCAGAAGACCATCGTCTGGATCCTGTTCAGCGCACAGCGATTACTCGTTCCGGCAGTGGCCATGCCATGCCAAGCACCTTCGTAACCGGTTATCGTTACGCAGAAATGGGTTATACGGCTGGTTTTGAACCGGCGGTGCTACCGGTTAATGCCAGACAAGCGCACATGGAAATGGCCGATATTCCGATACTGGATAAGGGCGGTTATGTAATGCTCGGAAGCGATGATTATTTGCTCCGCATGATGACGGCTAAAAAAGATCAAAAAGCCATCAATGATTATGTTGCCTGGACGCTCAATGCAGCGCAGGGCATTGGAATTAAAGTGGTCAACCCAGGCGGCATCAACGCGTTTAAGTTTAATCAACGAAAGCTCGATCTGGATGAAAAAAACACGCACTATTCCGTTACACCCAGAGACATTTTAAAGGTATTAGCCACTGCAGTTAAGCAGTTGAAAATTCCGCACCCATTACATGTTCACGGTTGTAATCTGGGTGTGCCGGGTAACGTGGATACAACGTTAGCAACTATTTCAGGTGCTGAAGGTTTGCCGTTACACTTGACTCATATTCAATTTCATAGCTACGGAACTGAAGGGGACTTAAAATTTTCTTCGGGTGCTGCGCAAATTGCTGAAGCCGTTAATAAGCACAAAAATATTACTGTCGACGTCGGGCAAATTTTGTTCGGCCAAACCGTCACCGCGTCCGGCGACAATATGCAGCAGTTTGCCAACCATTCACATGCCCATCCTAATAAATGGGTGTGCATGGATATAGAATGCGATGCGGGTTGCGGTGTCGTTCCTTTCAAGTATCGTGATCAAAATTTTGTCAACGCTTTGCAATGGGCCATCGGCCTGGAAACATTTTTGCTGGTGGACGATCCGTGGCGAATTTTTCTGACTACAGATCATCCCAATGGAGCACCATTTACCAGTTACCCTCATCTGATTCGACTGTTGATGGACAAAAGTTTTCGTAATGACATGTTTGCTACGCTTCATCCGGAAGCCCAAAAAATGTCGATTCTAAATACCATTGATCGTGAATATACCCTGCAGGAAATTGCGATTATGACCAGGGCAGGTGCGGCTAAACTTATCGGGCTGCATGATCGAGGTAGTTTAGGGGTTGGCGCAGCCGCAGATATTACTGTGTATAGCAAACATAGTGATCATGAGAAAATGTTCCGAAAACCTGATTATGTTTTTAAAGACGGGGAGCTCGTGGTTAAAGATGGTGAAGTCATACACGTTACCTGGGGAACTACCCATATCGTAAAACCGGACTGGGATCCAGCAGTGGAAAAAGGGTTGCAAAAATATTTCGATAAATATTTGACTATGAAATTGGGTAACTTCAAAATCAGCGATGACGAAATTACTGAAGATGGTCGAGGCAGTCTATCATCTCATCCCATCGCAGGGAGGAGCGTATGATCATTAACGGTGTCAACATAGACGATACCTTTGCAGAAGCTTTCGGCATGAAAGCGACCCGGGCTATTATTACTGCACAAAATGAAAAATGGGCCATGATCTCAGCACAAGCGATGACAGGTTTTGCAACGTCGGTCATTGCTTGTGGTTGTGAAGCAGGAATTGAACGAGTATTGGATCCCTCCGAAACGCCCGATGGTCGACCTGGTGTTGCGATCCTAATGTTTGCGATGGGCGGCAAATCGCTAGCCAAACAATTGGAGACGCGTGCTGGCCAATGTGTACTGACTTCACCAACCTCTGCGCTGTTTGCTGGCATTTCAGACGGGAAACAGATTCCTTTGGGGAAAAATTTACGTTATTTTGGCGATGGCTTCCAAATCTCAAAGCTTATCAATGGCAAACGATATTGGCGCGTTCCGGTGATGGATGGGGAATTTTTAACAGAAGCGACTACCGCTCAAATAGAAGCTGTTGGCGGTGGTAATTTTTTGGTACTGGCCGAGTCACAACCGCAAGCCCTGGCAGCTTGTGAAGCCGCTATCGAAGTAATGAGAAAAATACCTAATGTAATAATGCCCTTTCCCGGCGGCGTTGTTCGGTCCGGTTCAAAAATTGGTTCGAAATACCCCGCATTAGGTGCTTCCACTAATGATGCATTTTGTCCTACCTTAAAGGGAATAACCAAAACGGAATTATCCTCTGACATTGAATCGGTCATGGAAATCGTGATCGATGGACTCACCAAAGAAGATATCGACCAGACCATGCGGATTGGTATTGCAGCGGTCTGTGAATTAGGCGCAGAGAATGGTATTCAGCGTATCAGTGCAGGTAATTACGGGGGTAAACTCGGACCTTTTCATTTTCATTTGAGGGAGATCATGGCATGAAACCTTTAACCTTAACCTTAAAAATCAGACCGGAGCAAAGAGTCGACATGTCTCCGCTGTCATGCCATTTAATCAAAGATAAAACACCGGCTGAAATAGCGGCGATAAAGCTCAATAGCGGAACCCGGAAACTCAAGGTCGAAAAGTTGTTTAATATAAAAGGCCAGGACACTCAACATATCATCATTGAACAAAGTCATCCAAAACTGGATTTTATAGGCAAAGACTTACAGGGTGGTCAGATAAAAGTTGAAGGGCATGCAGGGGCTTACCTGGGCATCGGCATGCAGTCCGGAACCATTAAAGTAACAGGTGATGCCGCTATTTTTGCTGGCTGCGAAATGAAGAACGGGCTATTACAAATCGACGGCAATGCCGGCGATTTTGTAGGCGGCGCTTTACCCGGAAATAAGAAAGGAATACAGGGTGGAATGCTTTTAGTGAAGGGTAACGTAGGAGAGCGGGCAGGGGACCACATGAGGCGAGGTGTCTTGTTGATTGAAGGCAATACAGGAGATTACTGCGCGTCCAGAATGACGGCTGGAACTATTGCAGTTTTGGGTTCTGTTGGTCGCTATCTAGGTTATGGCATGCGCCGAGGTACTTTGGTACTGTGGCAAATGCCCGAAATAGGCCCTACATTTAACGATTGTGGCTCCCATACTTTGGCTTTTCTGCCGATGCTATTTGCTTCATTCAGGCATTTGAATAGCTCGTTTGCTGATCCTTCCAACGCGTTTGATCGAGTTAAGCGTTATGGAGGTGATATGGGAGAAATGGGACGAGGTGAGCTATTAATCAAAGCTTAGAGCTTAACTTTCCTATACTTGCAGTTAGTTTGTTGGACTAAGAGTTAATTCTACTTTGTCACATTTAGCGGAGACCACACAAAAGTTATTTGTAGGGTGCGTTTTACGCACCAATCAGCGTTGATTTGCCCTACTGCTATGGCAACTACATTTTAGTAATGACAAAGTAGAATTAAGCAGCCAAACTTCAAATCGTTTAGCCAGGCTGCTTAGCTGATCAGAACCTAAATTTTACCGTCCAAACCCATTTGAAAATATTTATGGGTAATTTTATCTTGATTTTCCAACAACCAATCAATATCCGGCTTATTGTTCATCGCTTTATTAATGGCTTGTGCAGTCGCTTTGCGGTGAATGTCGAATAATATTTGGTGATCCAGATTGTCATCCTTGGCAACACTCGGGTTAAGCCAAACGGAAACAATTATTCCCAAATCGTTGGCTTTCTCTTTAGGAATATCGCCTGCACGGACAGCATCTAATACGCCGTTTGCAATTGCAGCTTGTACCGTACCCATCAGGATATTGGTATAACGGTTGTCTTTTACAGTGACTTTACTCACCATTAAGGTTACAGGCCGCACTTGAATATCAGTGTTCAAAATGGCAAATACACGGGTATGGCCTTTTACCTGGTCACCGGTCAAAGTTGCCAAGGCAGTTCCGACGGGACCGTCTAGCTCACCAATGATAATTTCAGGTTCTGCGGCAGTACCGGGAGGACCTCCGGCTACCAGCGATTCACCCGTTCTCAAGACGATTCGATCAGACATGTTGTTCTCCTGTTTTAGTTTCATTATTGCTCAAAAAAGCCCGCCTAGGATAACATGAATGAAAACTGAATAGAGGGACTATCTACTCGCAAAAAACTAACATGATTGACTGTGTTTTTTAAGGCCATTTCCAATTTGACTGTAACTTTTTCATGGTTGTCTTTCCCGTAAACCTGACTCGTTAATAGCAATCATCCTCAGAAGAGGATACGCTGACTCTCGGAGTGGCTCCAGCTAACTTAGCCTTGCTGCTCGTATAGGAATTCTGAAAGGGTTAAGGTCTTTTCGCGATCCAAGTTAAAAAATTCTACGCCAAAAATACTTTCGGATGGATTGTCGTTTGATGGACGTGAGTTGCGTACAACGACCATCTCGCAGAAGGAATGGGTTTTATCAGTACTCGTGATATCGAAACACAGTTTTAGCTGGTCACCGATATTGGTTAAATTATCTGGCCCTAAAACAGCCATACCACTCCGACTGGCGTCGAGTGCTTTAACAACAGTCACCTTGTTGTCCTTAAGGGTCAAGGAAACTTCCATGTCGATTTTGACGCGCGGGGCCATGCGAACCTTACTGGATTTGGTCTTCTTTGGGTAAGCTAAATGAAAGTAATCAAACGGCTCATGATGGATACATAGCATTGTGGTTTCGAACGCATAGGCGCTGCTACCGGAAAATAACCGCGTTACAAAATTGATGTTTGCTGGCAAGAGTAGAAGCCAACTTGATATGCTAGGTGGTTTTACGATTAAACTTTTGCCGGTTTCCCAGCCGATCAGTTTAACCTGCTGACGAGTCGTTTCGTTTCCGTTCATATGCTGTAGATGAATGGGTTGACCACACTCTAGTCGTAGCTTACCAGATGAAGATGATGAACTTTTATCCATATATATAATATTCCGTGGAGGATCATTGTTAAAAAATAGGACAGAATTTTTAACCTGCTTCTTCAGCCACTTGCTGCAAGGTTTCAGAAATGAATACTTTTTTAGCGCTGAAACCTTTAATCCCGACCTCAAGTAAACTAATCTTGCGCAAAAAAATAGCTTTTAATATTAGTTTACTCTATTTGCAGTATACAAACTTTACGGGAATGGTTTTGTGATGTAACGCACACAATTTTTGTGAAATATTCACGTTTAGTATGGGTACTTCATCTACTAGCGTTAAATAACATAATTTAATTTAATTTGCGTATTTTTTTTGAACAGTGTTTAGAGCTGCAAACAATCCAAATACACGGCAAATGGCATTTCAGAAAGAACACTTTTTATATAAAACTGTTTCATTAGGGTTTGGCTCATACTTAAAGATGGTGTAAAAGGGCAGCTAACAATATCTATTAATTCCACTATGCTCAGTGTTCCCGTATTATCTTCAAAAACGGCGTTTGCTAAATTCAGTATTATTGGGTGTACCTTGATTGCAGCCCGCTATGCCATTACAACCTTTTGGATGAAATCAACAGTGACACAATAGCCATTGCACAAGAATGGATAAAAACCTGGAATTTTAAAGACTAGGAACAAATCAACAAAGTGTAGCTCCTAACTAACGAGAAGGAAGACATGGAAAACAAACGTCATTTATATATCCCCTTTGCCGGCCCGATATTACTGGAAACACCTTTGCTGAATAAAGGTAGCGCGTTTAGCGACCAGGAACGACAGCAATTTAATCTGGAAGGCTTACTGCCGCACAATATTGAAACTATCGATGAGCAGGCTATTCGAGCCTATGAACAGCTGAATGCTTATCACTCGGATATCGAAAAACATATCTATCTGAGAAATGTTCAGGATACCAACGAAACCTTGTATTTTCGTATCCTCAAGGATCATTTAGAAGAGCTGATGCCGTTGATATATACACCAACGGTAGGTGAGGCATGTCAACAGTTTTCAAGAATATATCGACGCAAGCGTGGGTTGTTTATTAGCTATCCGGATAAAGACCGAATTGACTATATGCTGCAAAACGCCACTAAGCACAATGTTAAAGTGATCGTGGTAACTGATGGTGAACGGATATTAGGGCTGGGCGATCAAGGTATCGGCGGTATGGGTATTCCGGTTGGTAAATTAGCATTATATACCGCCTGTGGCGGCATCAGCCCGGCCTATACGTTGCCGGTAGTATTGGATGTTGGCAGTAATAATGAAGATTTGATAAAAGATCCCATGTACATGGGCTGGCGTCACGAGCGAATTAAAGGCGATGACTACTATGCTTTTGTTGATGCTTTTATCCAAGCCGTCAAGTTACGTTGGCCAAAAGCGTTATTACAATTTGAAGATTTCGCTCAAGCCAATGCCATGCCTTTATTGAATCGTTATCGTAATCAACTTTGTTGTTTTAATGATGATATTCAAGGTACCGCTGCTGTTACGGTAGGCACCTTGTTAGCGGCATGTGTAGCCAAAGGCGAACGATTAGCTGACCAGAGAGTGGTTTTTGTCGGTGCAGGATCTGCGGGTTGTGGCATTGCTGAGCAAATTATTGCCTTTTCTATGGTTGAAGGACTCAGTGAACCTGAAGCGCGGAGCCGAATTTTCATGGTGGATCAAGCCGGTTTAGTAACACAACGCCAGTCGGGACTTCTAGATTTTCAACGCCGCTTGGCCCAAGCAGATAACTTAGTGGAAGAATGGCGGTGCGATTACCCAATAAGCTTGTTAGATGTTGTCAAAAATGTGCAACCAACTGTTTTAGTGGGTGTTTCGGGTCAACCAGGTTTGTTTTCAGAACAGATCATTAAAACGATGGCGGCAACGGTTGAGCAGCCCATCATATTTCCTCTTTCCAATCCTAATTCAAGAGCGGAAGCCAACCCACAAAACTTAATTGAATGGACTCAAGGAAAAGCGATGGTGGCTACAGGAAGCCCTTTTGATCCAGTTTTCTATCAAGGCCAAAAAATACCAGTAGTACAGTGCAATAATAGTTATATCTTTCCCGGGGTTGGGTTGGGAGTGATAGCAGTGGATGCAAATCGTGTCACCGAGAATATGCTCATGGCAGCGAGTAAAGCATTGGCTGATCTCTCCCCGCGAGTGTTGGGTACTGGTCAAGCTTTGTTGCCCAGTCTGGCTAAGGCACGTGAAGCCAGTTTAGCGATTGCTAAGGCAGTGGCGCTACAAGCGATGGCAGACGGTGTTGCGGTTTCCGTTCATGAAGATGCGGTTGACGCGGCATTAGCAAAAAATTTTTGGGAACCTTGTTACCGAGAGTATCGCAGAACATCGTTTTAATACACTTTAATTCTACTTTGTCAGATTACATAATTCATTTTTTAAGATCGTCATTCCGGAAGGGATGGCCGGAATCCAGACTTCATGAATGAATTTCGGCTTGCCATCCGTGGGGCTGGATACCCGTCCCCGACGAGTATGTAATGGTCAACAAAAACAGGACACTTCTTTAAGCCACCTTCTTAAAAAAATCGCATTCAAAATCTAAAGGCGATAAATATCCTAGTTTTGAATGCTTACGTTTCCCATTATAAAAAGCTAAATAATCAATAATACTCAACTTTGCTTCCGCTTTGGTTTTGAACCGCTCATAATTCAATTGTTCATGCTTAAGGCTACGAAAAAATCGCTCTGTTGGTGCATTGTCCCAACAATTACCTTTTCGGCTCATACTTTGCTCCCTGCTCATAATACTCAGATGTTTACGGTATTCATGGCTTGCATATTGGCTACCTCGATCTGAGTGATGAAGGACACCCGGTTCTGGTTTGCGCCGCCAGAAAGCCATTTGTAAAGCACTGACACACAAAGATGTGCGCATGTGGTCATCTATTGCCCAGCCCACGACCTGCCGAGAAAATAAGTCCATGACGACAGCGACATAGAGCCAACCTTCAAGCGTCCAAACGTAGGTAATATCCGTTGTCCAGACAGTGTTAGGTTCGATTACTTCAAATTGACGATCCAGTTTATTCGGTGAAATCGCTTCATTGTGATGACTATCCGTGGTCACTTTAAAACGCTTAGGATAACGCACTTCTAAGCCCAAATCAGCCATTAATCGGCGGGTTTTATAGCGCCCAGCATCAATACCAGCTTCTTTTAAAGCACCGGATAAACGACGCGACCCATAAACTTTTCTATTCGCTTCAAACAGCTCACAAACTTTGGCTTCAAGCTGTTCCTTTTGACGAGCCTTTTCTGGGTCGTCAGCTGCTTGCAACCAGGCATAATACGCACTACTACTGACTTGCATCACTCGACACAATATAATCACAGGATAGGTTTTCTGTTGCTCTCGAATAAATCCGTACTTTATCCGACTTCTTTGGCAAAGAAGACCGCCGCCTTTTTTAATATTTCGCGCTCCATTCGTAACTCATCGTTTTCCTGGCATTGCTAATTTAGTATAGTTAACGTTCCATTTCTTTTATGCATTAAGAGTAATATAGACAGCTCAAGCATTCGAACACTTTTTGTGTAACATTTTGTCTTTCTTCTCATTCGTGCAAGAAAATGTCTAAAGATACTATTGTAGCCTTCAACTGTGTATGTTTCAGCTTTGGATTGAACGTGTTTTTCGCTAGGAATAAAATGTTCATAGGGCTGCCAATAATCGGTTGCTATTGTTCCATTTAATTGATCTTCAATTCCTTCCCAGAGTTTTTGTCCTGTCTGTACGCTTCGGTCGCCAACAATGAAATTGATGAATTTTTTCCCATATCTATCAACAGCAATCCATATCCATTTATAGCTTTTTTTTGACCCACATAGGTATGCATTTCATCCATCTCAGCATAAATCACTTGTTCAGGACTTTTCAATTCGGCAACTTGCTCACCAAAGGATCTAATCCAATTTAGTACCGTGACATTGCTTACGTTCAAAACCCGACCAATTGAACGAAACCCTAATCCTTCAAGATATAATTGAAGAGCCATCTTTCTTAAATAGAATGGTTTGGCTCCCGAGCCACTAGCAACAGTATATCGAAAATTACATTCTTTACATTTGTAACGCTGCTTTTGTTTTACGATACCATCTTTGATGTTTTTATTAGATTTGCATTTAGGGCATTCCATTAAATTTCTCGCTCTCTTTAGAAAGATATCAAAAATTTAATTCTAACATAAAACTATACTAAATTAGCAATGCCGTTTTCCTTACGTAATCTAATGAGTTCGCTCTGAGCACTTAATTTTAAAGAGCTCGTCTTTTTACTCGAATCATTTTCAGGGCCTCGCTCTGCTCTGACCCATCTTCCAATCGCACTTAAATGATACACCCAGATGATCAGCTGCTTGCTGATGGGTATAGCCTTTTTTTATCACTAATTGCGCTGCATCTTGTTTGAATTCAAGCGTATATTTTGGTCTGGTGTGTGTAGTTTTCTTGTTCATGTTCACCTCTATTTGACATTATATATCTGCCTTTAGAGGTGTCCTGTTTTATTAAACCATTTCAGAATTGGTTGATCAGTATTTTCCGGACAAGAAAATTGTTCTGGTGATGGATAATTTAAATACGCATAAGTTGAGTTCATTATATGACGCGTTTGAACCAGAAGAAGCAAGACGCATTGCTGAAAGACTGGAGCTTCATTATACGCCGAAGCATGGCAGTTGGCTGGATATGGCGGAGATCGAGATCGGGGTGTTAAGTCGCCAGTGCCTGAATCGAAGAATACCTGACCAAGACACATTACGAACTGAAATAAACGCATGGCAAGAACAACGCAATCAAAAAGCTGTTGGTGTGAACTGGCGATTTACGACTGAGGATGCCAGAATAAAACTGAAATCACTCTATCCTTCAATACAATGTTGATGGAGTACTAGTGCTCCAACAATTTTGTTCTGATACGTATTTAATGTAATATCTTAAGTATCGATACCAAGAATATGATATTTAGGATTAAACCATGCCAGCCAAGAAATACCGAATTAAACTACCGAACGATGAACGCGAGGATTTAAAGCACCTCATCTCAAAGGGAAAAACCGCCGCCCGCAAAATAACCCATGCCCAAATACTGCTTCATGCGGACGAAGCGATTTCAAAGGCTTCATTAACCGATGCAAAGATCGCCAATGCGTTACACATCAGTCATCTGACAGTACAGCGTGTACGAAAGCGCTTTGTTGAAGAAGGAATAGAGTGTGCCCTCAATCCCAAAATCCAGACACGACGACGCGCCAAAAAGCTGGATGGCGAAGCGGAAGCGTTTTTAGTAGCAACAGCCTGTTCATCCGCCCCTGAGGGATATAATAATTGGACCTTAAACTTATTAGCGGATCGATTGGTTGAATGTAAAATAGTCGACTCGATATCGGGCGAAACCGTTCGAAAAACACTCAAAAAAACGCCCTTAAACCTTGGTTAAAAGAATGCTGGTGCATTCCGCCCAAAGCCAATGCTGATTTTGTCTGTGCGATGGAGGATATCTTAACGGTTTATCAACGTACTTTTACAGAAGATGAAGTCCTCATCTGTATGGATGAAACCAGTAAACAACAGACCAAGGAAACGCGCATTCCCTTGCCGATGCGTCCAGGAGAACCTGAAATATTTGATTTTGAATATGAACGCAATGGCGTGAGTAATCTGTTCATGCTGTTTGCCCCACTGATTGGATGGCGACATGTCAACGTAACCGATCGACATACTAAAATAGACTGGGCGCATTTAATCAAAGAATTGGTTGATCAGTATTTTCCGGACAAGAAAATTGTTCTGGTGATGGATAATTTAAATACGCATAAGTTGAGTTCATTATATGACGCGTTTGAACCAGAAGAAGCAAAACGCATTGCTGAAAGACTGGAGCTTCATTATACGCCGAAGCATGGCAGTTGGCTGGATATGGCGGAGATCGAGATCGGGGTGTTAAGTCGCCAGTGCCTGAATCGAAGAATACCTGACCAAGACACATTACGAACTGAAATAAACGCATGGCAAGAACAACGCAATCAAAAAGCTGTTGGTGTGAACTGGCGGTTTACGACTGAGGATGCCAGAATAAAACTGAAATCACTCTATCCATCAATACAATGTTGATGGAGTACTAGGCAAGACCATTATCTTTGCAAAAAATCACGATAACGCTGTGTTTATTGAGCAGCGGTTTAATAAAAGTTATCCTGAATACAGCGGACAATTTTTACGGGTGATTGATAATTACGAGAGCAAGGCACAAGCGTTACTGGAAACTTTTGTTGATGAATACGAAGAGCATGATCCGCAAATAGCGGTATCGGTCGATATGATGGATACGGGCGTGGATGCGCCCAGAGTGGTTAATCTGGTATTTTTTAAGCAGGTTAAATCATCAACCAAGTTCTGGCAGATGATTGGACGCGGGACGCGGTTATGTCCTGATTTGTTTGGACTCGGTTCTGATAAGAAAGATTTTGCCATTTTCGATTATTGCCAAAATTTTAAGTGATATTGTCAAAAGCTTGTTAAAAAACAGAATATTCCAGCGGTGGCAATGCAAGCGCCGTTGTTGAGGGAATTGCAAACTGAACCTTTTTGGTAAGCGATTAATATTAATCGCCTGGATGAGGTGCGATTGGCATTACGCGATTTAATTAAATATTTGGATAAAGAAAATCAGGTGACTGTTATTACCACATTTGAAGATAGGCTAGATCAAGACGAGATTGCCGAACATGATTTAATCCCCGCATATACCAACTTGCAAAGTTATAAAGATCGAGTGGAATCTTATGTTAGAAATCATAAAGATCATTTGGTGATTCGAAAACTGAAGACCAATAAGCCGATCACTGAAACCGAGATTAATCAGCTTGAGAAAATTTTATTTGATAGTGAAGCTGTGGGGACTAAGCAAGATTATATCGACCATTATGGGGATAAGCCGTTAGGTGAGTTTATTCGTCATATTGTAATGGTCTAATAATCTTGGAAGGATTTATAGCTTATAATCCAACCCAAAATTAGGATAAAAAATGACCGAAATAACCACAGTAAAACCTAAAACAACCTTCACCACAGAACAGCGTCTAGACTACGCTAAACTCATGGTAAATGAAGGATATACCAATAAGCAGGTAATGGAAATATCAGGAGCAGGTGACTCTGCTGTGAGGCGATGGAAAAAGCAATATTTAGATGAACTCAAAGGTAATACACCTCAGGATAAGCAAGCGTTAACCCCAGAACAACAGAAAATACAAAGCCTAGAGAAGCAATTATGGCGAGCTAAAAGGGATAATGAAATACTAAAAAAGGCCACAGCCTTCTTTGTTCGAGACAACAACAATCTGAATTGATTGTTGAAATAAAGAAGGCTTCTCCAGGCTATCAAACAACAGAGCTTTGCACACTATTTAATATAGCTCTCAGTACACACTACTATCAGATTAATAATCAAATGAGCGATGAAGAACAAGAAACCATAGAACAAATTAAATTGATAGCCATTGAAACTCAGCATACCTATGGTAAACGAAGGACTCAGGTTGAATTAGCTAACAGAGGGATTGAAATAGGCGTTTATAAAACAGCTTCATTAATGAAAAAATCGAATGTCATTGCCATAAAACCTAAAAAGCGACACAGCTATCCAGCGGGAGAAGTCCACAAGAAAGCGGATCATTTACTTAAGACAGTTTAATCCCAGTACTGTTCATACGCACTGGGTAGGTGACATTACCTACATTAAAACCTATACAGGCTGGAGCTATTTAGCTTGTATACTTGATCTTGGGTCAAGAGAAATTATGGGCTGGGCATTATCAGAAGAACCCAATGCAGAGCTTGCAAAGTCAGCATTAGAACATGCGATTAATAAACACAAGCCAGATACTCAACAATTAATGTTTCATTCAGACCAAGGGGTTCAATATTCAGCCAATCTATTTGTTGATTATCTTCATGACTTGGATATAACACAAAGTATGAGCCGTCGAGCTAATTGCTGGGATAATGCTGTGATGGAGCGGTTTTTTAGGAATTTAAAAACAGAGAGGCTGAACTATTTGAGTTTTATTAATTACTCCTCTGTAGTCAGTGCTGTGACTAGCTATATTAGTTTCTATAACTATAAAAGGTTACATTCTGCTATTGATTATAAAACCCCTCATCAAAAAACCAAAGAAATGAAAAAAGCGGCTTAAAATCCTTCCAAGAAAACTTGACCATTACATATTGTCGGTCTGGAAATGGGGGTGGCACAGGACGTTTTTGCTGAGTTTATCAGGGCTGGTAATTTACGTGCCGATCAAATGACATTTATCAATACGATTATTGGCTATTTGAGTAAAAATGGCGTTATTGATAAAGAAATGCTGTTTAAACCGCCTTTTACTAATTTGCACGATCAGGGGTTGTTAGGGGTGTTTGATGATGCAGGGGCGACCCAGGTGGTTAAGTTGATTGATGAGGTGAATGATAATGCTTTGGTGGCGTACCGTAAGGCTTGGCATAGCGGGTAGTACATCCATAATCGCTTAAACCCGCAATGATCAATGCTACACAGTCACGGCGTAACCGTGTTCTATATAAACATGTTATAGAACAATACACTATGTTTAATACTGACGGGTGCAGCCTATACTTGATGTTATTTATAGATATATGATATAACTTGTTGAAACTAAGTCATACGGGTTATTTCAAAAATGGCACAACTCATTGCTCGCACCGGAAACGAACTGACGATAGAAGTTAAAGTGACTATAGACGGCTCTCTGCTGGAAGCAGAAGATGCGATTCAAAATGCCTGCAACGAAGTTGGACTGCTGGCCACCGGAAAAGCCTTGGAAAATTTTGATACCGATGGACGCGCACTGCAAACCGGGGGTATCAAATGGACCGCTAAAACCCCCAGTGAGAAACACTATCAAACGCCTTACGGAGTCGTCGAAATCAAGCGCTATACCTACCAAACCTCAAAAGGCGGCAAAGTGTGGTGTCCACTGGACGTGAACGCGCGTATTATTCGAGGCGGAACGCCGCGATTAGCCCAGCAAGTCGCGCACAAATATGCGCAGATGAATGCCCAAGCAGTTTGCTACGATTTTGAAGCCAACCACAACCGAAGCATCACCAAATCCTATATCCAGAATATGGCGGATTGGGTCGGCGGCATTGCTCAGGCCAGAGAAGAAGAGTGGACGTATACGTTGCCGGCATTCGATGCCCCCGTTTCAACCATTGTGTTTAGTTTGGATGGTGCCTATATTTTGATGCAAGAAGACGGCTGGCGTGAAGCGATGGTCGGCGCACTGTCCTTTTATGATGCGGAAGGCCAGCGTTTGCACTCGCTGTATTTGGGTGCTCCGCCTGAATATGGCAAGGGAACCTTTAAGCAACGTTATGAGAAAGAAATCCAGCGGATCAAAGCGCTCTATCCTGACGCCCTTTATCTGGGTATTGCTGATGGCGCCAAAGATAACTGGTCATTTTTAACCCCCCATACAGACCGTCAATTACTCGATTTTTATCATGTCACGGAATATCTTGGCAAAGTGGCTTATGCTGCATTTTCACAGAAAACAGCAAAACCCAAAAGAGCCGCATGGCTATCAGAACGGTGTCATCAACTGAAGCATGAGTCAGGAGCGGTTAACGCGTTAATTCAGGAGATGGAGGGGTTAACGCGAAAACAAGGCTTGTCCCAATCCGTTCAAGAAGAGTTGGTTCAAGCATTGACTTACTTTAATAATCATCAGCATCAAATGAATTATGCCGCGCATACGGCTGCCCGGTTACCGATTGGTTCAGGGGTTACTGAGGCGGCTTGTAAAACCTTGGTCAAACAACGCTTATGTTGTTCGGGGATGCGCTGGAAAAACCAAGGAGCAGGGGTGATATTGAGTCTGCGAAGTCTTGTACAGTCAGGCAGTCGATGGCAACAATTCTGGGAGAAGATTAATCAATATGGGGCTCAATGTTATATTTGAAAACATCATTTTAAGGCTCCACCCATACTGACAAAGCCTCTGTTTCAAGGTATAAAGCAACCTGACCCTCTTTGTTTGGAATGATTTAGCCTTGAACACAGCCAAGGACAAGCAACCGTCTCTCGCCGAAGCCATTCGCCTGTTCTTTGAACAGCGCGGCGAACCTGATTATAGCGAGCCGGTTACCTTGGCACACGGTCGCCTTGAGTCACGCTCATTCTGGACATCCACTGCGCTGAACGACTACCATGACTTCCCTTTTGTTGGCCAGGTCTTTGCTATACAACGCCACACAATCATCAATAAAACCGGTGAAATCGCTTATGGTCTCACCAGCCATTCACCTGTTAGTGCTAGCGCTAAGCAGGTGCTCGCTTTTAATCGAGGTCATTGGGGTGTAGAAAGTCATCACTATATCCTTGGTTGGAATTGGAATGAAGATCGCTGCACAATACGCACTGGCCATGGGCCTGAAAATATCACCCGGTTGTTCCTTTGCTACGGGTCTCATAAATGCCATCAGCAATGACAGTGTGGCTTCAACTATCAGAAGGTCGGCGCGTAACGTACGGCGAGTATTTGATTATCTGCGAATGACTAAAAATTCTCAATTACGCAATAAATCCTGCAGTCAAGAAATTTAGAACAGTTTCGCTGTGAAAACAATGAGTCAGTAGTGAATGAGGTTTGAGTTTGTTGTATAGTTAGTTCTCATCCATAAACTACAACCCTATGAAAAACATAGAAAAAATCACAAAAACAAGATGAATTCCCCGGCTAATTCTGGTATGCTTATAATCTAAGCAATTGATTCTAAACATAATTAAAAAAAGCCGAGGGAAAAAGATGCGCCAAAAACAACGCCTACAGACAAGTATATTCGATAATTATGTTGAACACGAGATTGGCCAAGAATTAAAAATTATTTCCATGATATTGGATGAACATAGAGAAATACTGGATTGGGTAGAAAAAGACATCTGCACGATCGATTTAAAAGATGAAAGTGGTCGAAAAGGGATGTCAGTTGAATCCATATTACGTTGCGCGATCTTAAAGCAACATCGGCAACTCAGTTATGAAGAATTATCATTTGTTTTGCTGGATTCGGTCTCGTGTCAAACATTTGCCCGGCTGAGCGATGGATTTGTCCCCAAGAAGTCGGCTTTGCAAGGGGCAATCAGCCGGATACTCGACCCGACATGGGAACGTATTAACCTGGCATTGCTCAATGATGCCAATAAAACCGGCATTGAAAAAGGCAGCATGTTGCGCATTGATAGTACCGTCACAGAAACACATATCCACGAACCAACCGACAGTAGCCTGTTATGGGATGCCGTGCGGGTGATGACGAGATTACTCAATCAAGCCAGCGAAATGGGTTTGGAATTTGACTGCCATCACCATTATCGCGCAGCAAAAAAACGTGCGCGTGCAATTATCTATACCCGTGGAAAGGATAAGAAAAAAGCCTTATACAGTGATCTTGTTCACTACACGAAAAAGACACGTCAGTACCTCAACAATGCGCAAATAGCCGGTCATGTAAAACCGCCACCCGGCTGGGAATATTGGCGCCTGGAGGTCAATCATTATCTGCCTTTGATTGATCAGGTCATCAATCAAACGACAAGACGTGTGTTTAATGGAGAGAAAGTCCCCGCATCGGAAAAAGTATTCAGTCTGTTTGAAGCACACAGCGATATTATTGTTAAAGGCAGCCGGGATATACAATATGGACACAAACTGAATTTAAGTACGGGTCGCAGTGGTATGGTACTGGATGTTGTCGTTGAAACGGGTAACCCGGCTGATTCGGAACAGTTCATCCCCATGGTGGATCGTCATATTGACCACTATGGTAAGGCGCCCAGGCAAGTCGCAGCAGACGGGGGGTATGCCAGCAAAGAAAATCTCGACACGGCTAAACAACGAAACATAAAAGATGTTGCTTTCCATAAGAAAAAAGGGTTAGCCATACTTGAGATGACGAAAAGCCCCTGGGTTTACAGAAAGCTCAGAAATTTCAGAGCTGGAATTGAAGCCGGTATCTCTTACTTGAAACGATGCTTTGGCTTGTCTCGCTGTAACTGGAAAGGTCTAGAGCATTTTAAAAACTATGTGTGGTCATCGGTGGTTACACACAATTTAGTGATAATGGCTCGATTACAAGCACCCTAGTTAAAATTAGGGTAACCACAAACAGGCTGATCAAGGGTGTAATAGTTCCTCAGGAAAGATGTGCCTAAAAAATGTAATTTTTACAAAAAGATTGAGGGTTGACCAATATGCAGCAAACCCTACCGTACAAAGCAATTCATTTTTGGCGACTGGTCTGGTGTCATTTTTTTTATAGCAAATAATTCGCTGTTTTTGGACGGAAACTAGTTAAGGCTTCACCCACTATCATAATCAAAAAGCACAGTCTATTTAGTGAGTACTGGTTTTTGTGGTGGTACAAGCCACTCGGAGGGTGTTGCAACAGGACCTGACAATGTTTTTAAAAAAGCTGACAGATTTTCTAAATCTTCTATAGACAGCGTAAGTTTGCTAATTTCGTGGATATTTTCTGCCTTGTCAGGCGGGTTTTGATAGTGCTTTAGCACCTCCATAAGGGAGGTAAACCGACCATCATGCATATAAGGGGAAGTATATTCCAGATTCCTTAAGGAAGGCACTTTAAAAGCGCCATTCATTAGCGCTCCTATTTCATGACGATTAATGTAAACCAAGCTGTCACATGACGCTTGACGTTGGTCATTGTAAGGTCCCATACAATTAAATTCATCCATTAGTACTGACTGTATCCCCAATATACGTCCCATATCCTGAGAAATTTCCCCACTGCTACCCGTACCAATATTATGAAAGCTCTGATTGGTTAACATAGGGCCGTTATGACAAGACAGGCACTGCGTTTTTCCACTAATAAACAGCTTCATACCTGCTAGCTGTTGTTTGGTAAACAGTGGTTTAGCTTTCTCATTTCCGTGGTTTACCAAAGCTTTAGCATAGCGGTCAAAAAGCGATGGAGCGGGCAGCAATTTTCTTTCATAGGCGGCCATTGTTTTGCCAATGTTTGCAAAAGCAATATTGATTGCTCGCTTGTCTCTTGGCGGTATAGCTTTCCAGGTTGATTTTTCAGTGATATTACCGATAGGACTGGCAGGTTGACCAGTGTTATTTTTCTGTTTAAACCAGTCTGGTAGTGGGCCGAAAAGTTGATTATAAGAACCGCTGTAACTGGAGCTTTCTGCGATAATTTTTAGCACCTCAACTCGAGTGAAACCCATTTCTTTGGCGGCCTCAAATGGCGTCAACGCTTGTGCCCAAAGACTATCACGCCGACCATCCCAATAAAACCAATGATTGTAAGCAACGCCAACTAAACTTGGGGCATTACGGCTTACCTTCAAAAGACCTTCTGAGAGCTGCTTACCATCTGTGAAATATTTTCTAGGTTGATGACAAGTGGCGCAAGACACCTTTTGATTACGACTGAACAAGGGGTCAAAAAATATCTTTTGGCCTAATTTAGCGGCTTCCAGGTTGTCAGCCACCGCATTCGACGGATCAGATGGTAATTCATGATTCGACTGGAGCAATAAGGTTTTGATAACTGAAATTTCACTATCACTCCACTTATCATTCATACTTTCTTGCTTATTGGGTCCGACCAATATATTGAAAGTCACTTGATTCCACCCTTGCTCATCCAGACATTTAAAGTGCAGTTGCCAAACACCTTCCATATAAAACTGAAGTCCGTCAATTTGATATTTTCCATTATCCAGATAGCGAGTAACTTTCGGTTGTGTGGGTAAACCATGGCTATGCCTTGGCATACCGCCATCTATTAGAATTTCAAGAGGTTGCACGGGCTGCCCTTCAGCCGTCGTAACTTTTACGATCCATGAATGTAAAGTATTCAGAGGAATAGGGGTCAGTTGTGGTTCAATCACTAGCCGCATTCTGCCGCTATCAGTCAATTTGGTGAATGGGTAATAGTTTTCTGAAGGTTGTGCCATACCCAACTTTGGCTGTAACAAAAAACTACCTATGGCAAGAACAATAGAGATAATATTTACTAAAGACTTTAACATTTGGAATTTGGGAGTTTTTCTGTTGCAGCTCTAGGCTCAAGTCGAAATAAATAGAAACCAATAAGAAGCAGGGTTTCAATAATGTATGAAAGTTTGACGCAGGATATTGTTTTTCTTCAAGGCGTAGTAACAGGCTCATAGCAAGCTGTGTAACTGTTCCTACAACGTAGAAGACGGACAAAAAGACAAGATAAATTCGTATATTATTGAAGCCTCGCTCCTAAGTCTTTTTATCTTTTCCTTACACCATTCTAAAATAATTCAAACATTAACAAGTTAGGTTTATTCTAATTATTACCTTAACCTCGCCAAAAGCCATTCCTTGGTTTGACGAGGAACTCGATTTCTTTTTTAACAAAAAAAATCAAGGTATGAAAAACTTTTTTAATTTGAAACAGTTGCTTTGGTTAATATCATGTTTACTCGAAAGAGTTTGATCGTTTAAAGTCTAATCAGCTTCATCTCTGCTGCACCTTGATTAGACGCCCGGTTGAAGGAACACCTTGTGAGTTAATAGCAAATAGCCAATAGTTACCAGGTATTAGAACGTTCTGGTTATCATCCATAAACAGCTCATATTTGTTGTTGCCTTTAGGTGTAAAATCAGCAGATAAATAGCGTTGATCGGTATTGATGCTATGGGTAGTGCTAGACAAACGAATCATACTGAAACGCGCGATATTGGCGTTGGCTGAAACGGTAAAAATACCACCAGCAGTTGTTTTCGCCGGACCCGAAGAAATAGAGGGTCTAGCGGCAGCTGTACCATCTCCTTTAAATAAATAAGGGGGTGAAAAAATTTGACCATCCTGATGATTTGCTGCACAACCATCACCACATAAACCACCACCCGCCGATAATACTCGCCCATCCTGGAGTAGCAAAGCAAGAGAATGATAGTTTCTGGGGATACTCATGTTGGCCATGTTTCGCCATTTTTTGGTTTGTGGGCTCCATATTTCCGGTGTTAAAGCAGAACCTTGATCGCTGAATAAGATTCCGCTACTGTTACCACCGATGACTAATACTTCTCCCGTAGGTAATACCACACTATTATGGTTGACTCGAGCGAACTTCATGGACTGGGTCGATTTCACTGCAGGCGCTGAGCCGATAATGTCGATGGTCATGGCGGTTGCTGTAGAGGGAGGATTCAAACGCAGATCGTTACCACCGGTAACCAGCAGTTTGCCGACATCGTACATGATAGAGCTGCCGAACTGTCGATGCCTGTCTCCGTTTAATCTTTTCCCCGCATTGACAACGTCTCCACTGCCTTCGGTATCAAACCAATGCATAGTCTGGGTCGGTCCAGAATGAAACACTCTGCCATCAGGCGCAACGTGCATATAGGCATACCATTGAGCCGTTGTACTGTTGTTGGGAACAACTGCTCTAGCACTAAGCAAATCCCCGCTAGCGACATTATCTGTATTTTGTTCATTTAGTGATGCTGCCAAAGCTGCTTCAGCAAGCTCATGCTCACTCACCTCAACAATGTCAGCAGAACCAGCACCAGGAGGGGCATTTACAGTATTCTGTTCATTAAGCAAATCCACCATTGAGGCTTTAGGAACATCCGTCCAACCTGCACCAGGTGTATAAACCTCAGGCGAATTATTGGCGCCTTTAGCAAAAGTAGAAAATACTTCGCCATTAGGTAAAGTTAAGTTGGTCCCATACCAACGCTGCTGGTTCATTAAGGGCCCCATTACCCAACTTAACGAAGTCGTTTTGAATACACTGGTATTGCGCAGTTGGGGGTTACCACCTGAGGCGAGTATTGTCCCATCTTCAAGAAGAGAAATACCGGCGCAAAACATGTCATGTCTAGGGTTGTTGGTCGTTTGAAAACCATTATTCGCGGGATTAAATATAGCCGAATGTGAAAATTGATCCGCTATTGGGAAAGCGGTTTTTTCGTTGGAGGCCCAGGTTAAAATTCTACCATCGGGAAGATTGGCGGCTGATACAGCTATGTGCGGCCACGCAATGACATTACTCCATTGGCCTAGAGATGCAGAACTGTTATCACCATCCTCTATCTTATTTATTACCCATTTCTGGTTATCGCCGTTTAAAAAATTCCATTGCAGGATGGTAGCTCCATTGGCCACTGATTTACGCCAGACATCTACCACATTATCGCTATGTACTGCTCCAAGGGAATAAACACTGTTCCCAAAGGAAGTTAATTTAAATTGCTGATTAATACCCTCATGACAAGGCCATTGTATCATCTCAGCACCCTTGGCAGTTGAACCGTCCTCCATATCCAGGCATTGTCCGCTATGATCAAATCTAATCGTATAGACATTCTGTTTGCCTGCTACCGGAGTAAAAGTAAAACTTTGTTGACCAGAACCGTTACAATCCAACTGCTGAACTCCAACCCCTTTCGTTGTTGACCCATTGGGAAGGTCAATACACTTGCCACTATGAACAGCCTGCACTGTCGAGGTAAAATCTGCGTTAACATTCGCAACATAGAGACTCAATGTCGAAACGAAAAGAATCTGAAGAAGAAAATAAGTATTCTTGGAAAGGTTTACAAAATTCATGACATTCTCCCGTAAATTTCACTGTTTTTTTGGCACCTCCTTATTAAGTATCCATTTCAAATAAACGATTTATCTAAAAGCACTAATCCATGTATTAAACCAAGCTAACATAATAACTGGGTTCAAGTCAAAAAAGCAATAACCCTTTGAAAAACTAACCTGAACAAGCCCTTCAGCATGGCCGGTGTGATTTGATTGGAGTGACTATCTAACCAACAGCTCCGCTCCAAACCAGCTTACCAATACATTTCGATAGTGCTCAGCCTTTTCAATTTGTAGATGCTCCAAGGGGTTCAAGTTGTCCGTTAAGAGCATTCCTGGTTTGGCTTCTACAGGAAATATTCGTTGCTTCAACCAGCTGATTTGATTTGCATTTAATCGTTTTGTTTTTAGGTCGATGGGTTCGGTAGAGGCTAAAAAGATAAAGTCATTAAAATCGTCTCCTGGTTCCGAAATGAATACGTGTCGATGTGTGAAGACCTGATCAAGGGTCTTGGCGACTGACGATAGCGCCAGGCTTGTTTTGCCTTGAGTCAGGGCAACAAAGTTGACCGCTAAAATACCCTGCTCCGATAACATATTCTTTAGTTGAGTAATAGTCTCCACGGTTAACAAGTGGGCGGGTTCGGATCCACCTGTGAAACAGTCATGAATTATCAAATCATAGGGTCCTTTAAGGTGTCTGATTTCGTAACGTGCATCACCGATAATCGCTTGTCCGGTTGGTGTGTAATCGAAATAACGAACAGCTGCTTTGGCCACTGCGGGGTCAATTTCCAGGGTATCCGTTGAAATGCCGTATCGATCTTGCAACACAGAAGACATATGACCGGCTCCGAGGCCAACGATTAATGCCCGCTGCATATGGGGCCGCATCGAAGGGATTAAGCCCACGATATCTTGATAGCTCAAGCGGCTTTTTCCAGAAATAGTGCTCGATGCTCCAATTGTCGAAGAATCCGATGTGAGTATTCTAAGGTTGTTTTCCTGTTGATCAATGACTCTGACCCAACCGTACAAGCTTTCCTGCTCGGACAAAAGTTTAAAGGAAGGGTTGTTCCCGATCATTTGCTCTTCTGCTACCACGAAGGGTAAAAAACAAAGTCCGAGTAAAGTCAGGCAAAGGCTTATTTTGAGGCTTGCAATCAACCCTAGTTTTTTCTTTTCATAACAGCCTACTGCTATAGCTAAAACCAATAGAGTCAGGGCAAGCCCTATCAGAATTTGGCGTGAACCAACCCAGGGAAACAAGAAGAAACCCAACAATAGTGTCCCCATCACACTGCCCACCGTGCTGATTGCGTAAATGGAGCCGACATTTGCGCCTACTTTTTCGACTTGCGAGGTAAGTAATTTGATGGCAAACGGGCCGACCATGCCCAAAAAGGTCAAGCTTGGGAAGAACAATAACAAGGAACTGGCAAAAGCGCCGCCTCTCAGTCCAAGAGGATCGGTCGCCAGCAGGACGGGACGGGTCAACCATGGGATGAGCAAAGTGCATAATGCCGCCAGGGCTATGATTAATGAAAGGCCTGTCTTTTGCGCCTTGTCAGCCCAGTGGCCTCCACTGTAATAACCCACTGCCAGAGCAATCATGGTGACCGAAATAAGAGAGGACCAAACATACAAGCTGGTACCATAGAACGGCGCAATCATGCGGGTACCCAGTAATTCTATGACCATAACTGAGGCGCCGGTCAGAAAAACGGTCATGAAAAGTATCAGCCTGTTAGCCGACTGTAATGTATTCTGGGTCATGGTGATTCCTTTGTTAAGTTTATTATTAGGTAATATTTTTTTAGATCATGAAAATTAATGTTGCTTTAAAATTAGATTTGAGTCAGTTAACCAGTTCTGTAGCAATCTAACGTTCCGCCTGTGATACCGTTAACGTCTATCCAAAAATGAGGCAATCCCAAAGCATTGAGCCATGCTGGTCCTTGCTCTTCTTTTAGCATGGCGATGGTTGAGGCACTACCGGACACCACACATAAATCGCCAACAACACTCACGGCTGCTAGGTGACGAACCGGCCATCCAGTCGTTGGATTGAGTACGTGACCATACCGTTTATTGTTAACGGTGATGCAGCGTTCATAATCGCCACTGCTCGCCACTGCGCCTTCGGTTATGCTAATTGTTTTGATTAAACCTTGATGAGAGCGTGGATGACGTATTCCAACCTGCCAAGCCTGGCCGTCATAACGTGGCCCTATGATTTTAATGTCTCCCCCCAAGTTCACCAGTCCATGGTCAAGACCAGCTTGCCTGCTGATAGTTGCAGCCCGATCAACGGTATACTCCTTAACGATGCCGCCAAAATCAATTTCCATTCCTGGTAATGGAAACTCCAGCACGGGTGATTGCCACTTAACTTTATCCCAACCTACCTTGTTGAGTAGGGCAGAAATCTGTTTTTGGTCTGGCACTTCGCTTCTATCAAAGTGCCAAGCCTGTCTCAAAATGCCAGATGTTATATCAAACAATCCGCTGCTTTGTTCAAAGCAAGTGGTTGCATAATTTAGTAAGCCGGCTGTTTCAACATCGACTGAAATCGATCCTCCGATAGCAGCGATGCGATTAATCTCAGTTAAGTAACTGTCCTGCCGATAACGAGAATATAAAGCTTCCAATCGTTCAATATCTGCTATTATCATTGTTGCGACTTGCTTGGCCTTGTTAAAACCTTCAGCAAACAGTTGAATGTCACAAGGTGTCCCCATTGCTTTAAATGGAAACGCGTATAGTTTCATATCGGGATTACAGGGTTGTTAAGCTCATTTGCTTAAGCGAGTTTAGTTTCCTTTGGGTGAAGAACTTAAAAAGCATAACTCCAAGATACGCTGAGAGCGCCTTCACGTTCAAGTTGAAAGCCGTTGACATCATCCTGAACCGGTTGTAGCCATTCAAAGCTAAGCTGGTTACCTTGTAAATCGCCTTTAGGCACTGTTGCACTTAGGCCGAACCCAACATCCCAAAATCGTCCGCCATGGTTTGCTGGAAAATCCATCGGCCCAGACTGGCCATTAAAACTATTAAAATTGCCTTGAATAGAGCCCTGTACAGTATAAATGCCACGGATAGAGGCAGAAAGCCAAGGTGTCAGCTTATAACTGCCCCAAGCTGTCCCTTGAAATAGATCTCCCAGCCGATAACCAGACTCGTTTCTATCTTCGAGCCGCTTAATGCCATTCAGTTGAGCACCCCAAGACCATCGTTCAAATTGACCTGTATAAGTTAGATTCGGTTGTAAATCCCAAGTACCACTGCCAAGTTGCATACCGAAATGAACTAGACCGCCGTCTTGTTGAAAAGTACGTCGAAACACCAGGTCGACATCACCAGTTGGTGCATTAATTCCCAAGCCAAAATGCAAATGATGGACTTCATCATCATACAATTTAAGTAATGCAGATAAAGTTGTGTCCCCTATACCGCCGGTAGTATGTCCAGCTATTCCGACATGCTCGTGTATCTCTGGTGATGGTGGCGGTCGGCCTGCCAGGGTACGAAGATTCATTTCCATATCTACGAACATTGGCATTACCATCAGGTTTAACCAATCAGTGGGTGCATACATGAAATTGAGCATATGCATGTTCATTTCCATGTAGGGAGGAGTAAAGCGACATTGAGTGCTATCGCTGCAACCATTGTTAACAATGGCGCGATCGCTGGCGACTTCAGTTCCATGCAGTGTGTCGCCACCCTTGCGACCGTATTTGTAGCGGTAACCTACCATGAAATCACCGGTTTCTGGCATCATATGTGCGAACATTACCCCGGCTGGCGCAGCATGATGGTTATGTTGATGATGCCCGTTATGATCAATGTGTTTAAGATGCTTGAAGTTACTGCCTCCAAAGCTGAGCGCAGCCAAGTCTATTTTTATGGCGGCATTTGCTACAAAGTAGTCAAAATCAGCAAATCTGTTTTCTCCATTGCCACCTATTTTTAGAGAGCCGGCATGGGTGTAATATTCGAAACCCGCTTCAAGCATAACTCCTTTGGCCAGTTGCTTGGCTATAGTAACGCCACCACTTAATGCACCGTAACCAGATAAACGGTGATCACTTGAAAAGTTTTTAGGAAGCTTTTTAGCATCAAATTGTGTCGTTTTTTGCTGGACATTGGTCGTACTTTCATCGACTGGATTGCCATCTGCATCGACCAAATTAAAATTTTCATCGCGGAAATATTCTGTTCCGTTGTTTGGGTTGTCTGCGTCCACCCAAACTTCTCTTCCTGAATCGTCTATGACCGGTTGATTAAAGGGTTGTTGCGATATTAAAAATGGGTGGTAGAAGTCGGCAGACTCCTGCGAGTAATAACGTATGCGCGGTGTTATAGTCCAACCCCCGCCCATAGGTTGAACCCAATTGGCTTCGAAGGTGTGGGCATTGACACCCCAGTCGTCATGGGAAAATTGGTAATTTAAATGCAAGGCGGCATCGACAGGTTCGATGTATTGAACGTATTTGGTTTTGAACGTGAACTGGTTTCGGGTGTCAGGCCTCTGTTCTAGTAGTGCTCTAACTTCTCCAGTTATTGATGCATCAGGGGCCGTTGGAATCGTATCAGGGTCGATAAATATGGTAGTGACCGCTTTATAAGGGTTTTCCATAAACCCACTACTATGGGTATAGCCAAAACTGGCATCAAGGATAGCGTCTTTATTGAGGGTTTGGGTTAAGCCTAAATGCGTAGACCAATCTTCTTTGTTACCATGGAGTATTTCAGAACCGCCACGGAATTCTATTTGGTTTAGAAAAGCCGTCTTGGTGATATAGGGTGCAGCATCATGGTCTAGAATGGCTGTTGTGTCGCTGTTACTGTAATTCACCCCCCACTGAAAACTGGTCAGCTTTTGGTTGAAATCCCAGCGCCCGTTGATGCCTCCATAGTGGGATTCGTAGTCATTTTCTAACGAAATACCCCCTGCGATCTCAAACGTTACTTCATCCCATTCATAATTTAAATTGAAATCACCTTTTTTACGAGTTTCTGGCGAAGCGGACGAAATGACATGGACTAGCTGAGTGTTTGCACCTATAACTTCACCGGTTAAACTATCGATAGTTAAAGGGTTAAGTTGTTGATCCAGTTTGATGCGGCTATTTAAAACAGGCGAGGCACCTACCACAACCACACCATCAGATGAATTGCTCAAAATGCGTCGATTACTATTGGCGGCTAAAGGGGCTGTACTGACGGGGGTCGCGCCAGACCAAGTGTCTTGGGTGTATTTAAAACCAAATTTAAGCCTATCCGATAAAGAGATCGATGAGTTGCCGTAAATACTGTTTACTTCTATGGGGTCAAGATTATTGGGTACATTGAATAAATCACGTTTTCCTTCTTCATAACGGCTGTATTGAAATTCTGCAGAATCTGTTTCAGCTGCCTTTGATGGCTCCAGTATCAAGCCTGGTAAAACCAAAGCAGCAGACGTTAAGGCATGTAATGTTGAGTTTAAAGATCCTTTATTTTCGGGTTTGGTTTTGGGTGGCATTGGTAACTGCTTTAATGTCATATTTCTTGTAATGACCGTGATAACCTTTGGCTAATTATCCATGCCTCATGAAATAGGAATGTGAAATATACAATGATATGATCTTCGGTAACGGGTAGTCGTGGGATAGATGCAACTAACCTAAGGAATGACTGTTTAGTAACATCCGCAACCACCACCGCTTCCTGAGCCACCGCTAGGCGCTGCTTCCCTGCTGCTGTAGTTATGTTCTTGAATACTGCTTTGTAATGGATGTGGGTCAAGCGCCATTTGTGGTTTTGCCAAATGTCCCCGTTCCCAAGGGGCCACATCAGCGCATCCATTAAGCAAGAATAAGGCAGAGAAAACAACAAAGCTAATAAACAAACGGGTTGTGTTCACGTGTTTTGATGATCTAATGAACAGGAGAGGGCTTGGAAATTGCTGATAGCTGTGGGTTTAATTCGTTTATCAATACTTCAACCTCTTCTTTTAGTCCGTCAGTCTCGTCTGCTCTAAAACCTAGATGGATATGACGTACGATACCATTGCCGTCTACTAAGTAGGCCGAAGGCATGGCTTTAACATCAAAGTCGCGCGCACACTTTTTGCTGAGATCAGCCATAATGGTAAATTGTGCAGGGTGTTGCGTTAAAAACTGTTTGGCATCATCAATTGTTTCATCTAGATTAACAGCAATAATTTCAAGTCCTTGCGCTTTAAATTCAGTTTTAAGCTTATTTAAAAAAGAGAAAGATTTTACGCAGGAAGGACACCATGATGCCCAGAAGTCTACATAAAGTATCTTCCCTTTAAGCTTATTTAAGTTGATGCTGCTCTCAGTGTGTAATGAGCTTAATTCACATGATGGTATTTGCTCCCCGGTTACCGCTGCCTGAGCGAATGATGTGTAAAAAAGTGCGTTAAGTACTGCAATGACGATATAGCGTGAGTGTTTCATAGGCGTCTCTGGTTAACCTTGGCTTTTTAACTACCGACAAGCTTTGTTGGGGCAGGCCGTAGAAATATCAATTATTGAAATTGTCTAACAACGATGTTCGTACCGGTATGGGTGCCGTCGCTCGTTTGACAATGCCAAGTGACTTCAAAAGCTCGCGAGCCTGCAGCTGTTACATTGACTAGCATGCGATAAACACCGGCGCCGCCTTGAAGCTGCACGGTCGGGCTATGGTCCGCGTCGCCTGATACAGGGTCGGTAGTGCTGGTTGCTTTGTTACCTTTGTATAGTTGCAGATTGATCAGCAAACCATCTATCGGAGCGGATCTATCTGTTATTTCTGCCAGTAGATTATCGGGAGTGCCGTTACCGTCATCAAAACAAGTGACTTCGGCAAGCCCGGTGGCGTTGGGGTTATTTCCCGCTTCACCTAAAATGGCGGCACCACCGTGAGCTGCTGCCGTGTTTGTAATACCCAAAGAAGCAAAGATAAAAAAGGTAGAAAGCGCGTTTGGTAAATTTTTCATTAGTAATGTTTCTCTCAGTTTGTTCTTTTTTATTGTTTGTAAATCGTAAGGTAAAAAAGTGATTTGATACGTTATGCAAATGTTTCGTTAATTTAGTTTCAACAAGGCATTCCGAAGTTGTTTAGTAAACATCAATCTAGCTCTTGTGTTACATGAATGATCGGATTAAATAATTAAATAGTTAAGATTTTTTGCAGCTATCACAATATAGGGTGGTCAGCGTATATTTTTGATCAAAGCTGTACACAGGATCAAATTCTATGCTGACGATAAATTAAAATAATGCAAAAAGCATGCCTAAAAAAATAGGTTAAAAGGTATTAGTTAAAAAATTCTTAACCGATGAGTTGTACGGTTTATCTACTGTGGCCGAGTAGCGAAAAAAAATACATAAGTTATTACAAATAAAGATTACTATTTATATGCTTGATATAAATGATCTTTCATTTTAGGATTATGTACAAGTTATGGAAGGTAAATAAAGTGGAATTGTTGTATAAAGCTTAATGTTCAGGTTGGGGTTCCTTGACGGATTCATGCAGGACAGAACCATACAGATTGGGTAAACTTAACCAAGTCATTATTACACGAAATTATTTTTTTCGTTTTTCCAAATTATTTATTTTTATTATCAATATGTTATGAATCTTATATTAGGTGGATCGCGTGGTATCCACAACTAGTAGTGTGAGTAAAGGTGAGTGGCTTTTAGCCTAAAGATAAGTTAAATAACATAGTTTTTTAATAAAGTAAGACTTTTGTCTCAAATCCTAAATGTTTGCAGTATGAAAAATACGAAATGAGGCAAATGCCTTGGTAAAATGTGTTATATAACATAGTTTAATTATTTAGGTGTCCAAACTGATCAAGATGTTTGTACACCCTAACAAACGCATAGGACAAATTGTCGGTTGACCTCTCGGGAACTTTTCTAGTAGTAAGGCATTATCGGTGAATTAGGAATGGAATAACCCCTCTTTGTTGATTCTAGCGCTAAATCATCACATGGTAGCTCTTGAATGTACTTTGGTCTGGGAGGTGTCTTAATTAGTGAAACACTCGGAGAGCGGAGGGCTTTTGACTAAAACTCTATCTTTATCAGGGGAACTGTCAAACTTGCGATGATTGGTTTTCTTTATGGCTAATCAACCTAGGTTTACTTTCTAATTTGGTTTTTTGCTCAAAACAGCCTTCTTTCGTGACCAAAATTACTCTCTGAGCAAATTTAATGGTTTCAGGCCTATGTGCAATAATAATGCGTGTTAATTTCAACTTACCAATGTTGTAATTAATTCTTTTTTCAAGATAAATGTCCAAATGAGCGGTTGATTCATCTAAGAATAATATTCTGGGTTTTTTGTATAGTGCGCGGGCTAACAAAATGCGTTGTTTCTGTCCACCCGATAAAGTAGTGCCCATATCACCGATCAAAGAGTTATAAGCCATGGGCATTTGCATAATTTCTTTATGAATAGCGCCCAACTTGGCGCAGGCTTCTATTCTTTTCTGGTTAAAATGAGGATCGAAAAAGCTGATGTTATCACTGATTGAGCCTGATAATAATTGATCATTTTGCATAACGCTGGCAATATGGTCACGATAATTACGAATCCCTAACTGCTGGATATCCTGGCCATCGACCAGGATTCTTCCTTGTGTAGGATCCAGTAAGCCCAACATGACTTTCATCAACGTGGATTTCCCGCAACCCGAAGGACCGACAAAACAAACAGATTGTCCAGCTTTGATGTCTAAATCGACCTTGTTTAAAATATGTGGGTCAGTTTCGGAATAGCGAAAACTGACATTCTCAAGTTTTAAATTTCCTTTAATTCGTGTTGGGTTAACCTGAGTATTGGTATCTTTTTCTATCTCAGTCATGACGATATCGCCGAGCCTGGCCAAATGCAGACTGATCATTTTTAATGTAATCACCTGCTCGATGAGTGATGTGGCTTTACCAGTAAATTGACCTCTATAAGACATAAAGGCAAAAATCATCCCGACTGACAACTGGTTGCTGATAACCAGTTTCGCTGCCAGATAAATCACCAGCACATGTTCTAGCCCGTACAAGATACCATTAACAGCAGCATAATTGATTTCTAATTTACCGATACGGATACCTACATTTAAAGCATCTGCATAAAGGTTTTGCCAAATTGACTGACGTTGTGCTTCATTGCCAAATAATTTAATGCTTTGCGCCGCTCGAATAGTTTCCATAAAATTGGAGTCTTCTTTGGCACCGACGATGATCGCTTCTTCGGTTAATCGTCGAAACGGCATATATACCGCAAAGCGAAACAAAGCATAAATAGAAACACCTGCTAGTACCACAAGCGCCAAGGTAGGGCTGTAGATAAACATCATCGCTAAAGTGCCGATGAGCATGATTCCGTCAACCACTGCAGCGATAATTTCACTGGTCAACAGCGCCTTGATCTTATCCATCGACCCGAAACGCGACACAATATCGCCAATATGGCGTTTCTCAAAATAAGAAAGCGGCAAGCGGATCAAGTGGTGAAATAAATTATTGGCCATCTGGATGTTAAGTTGCGCACCCATATTGATGATAATCAGCGAACGTAGTGCGGAGACTCCCTCCTCAATCAGTATTAACAAGAAAAATCCCAAGGCTAAGATTTTGAGTAGTTCTATATCATGACTGACTACCACTTCATCGATGACCAATTGCATGAAAAATGGCGATACAATGGCAAATGCCTGTAACAATAACGACAGCAGTATTATCTGAAACAGCGTTCTTTTAATTCCACTAATGCGTTGCCAAAAATCAGACAGTCGTGCTTTTTGTTCTTCGTCTTTACGCTCAAACTGATTGGTGGGAATAAGCTCTAATCCAACACCGGTAAAATGTTTAGAGGCTTCCTCAAAAGAGAGGATATGTTGTCCTCTGGCCGGATCATGGAGGATAATCGAGCGGGCAGTGACCTTTTTGAGCACTACAAAATGATTCAGGTTCCAGTGTAATATGACTGGGCATTGGAGGTTTTTTAATTCGTCCAGCTCTAGTCGTACAGCGCGAGTTGCAAAATGTAACCGATCAGCTAATTTCATTAAACCATGCAGTCCAATGCCTTTTAATGAAACTGGATGATGTTGTCGAAGGGTGTTTAAATCAATTTTGTGACCATAATAGTTGGCAATCATGGCCAGACAGGCAAGTCCGCATTCTGCAGCTTCTGTTTGCAGAATAACTGGAAGCTTATTGGTATTGAATAATTGCAGCAGGCGGACCGGGTTTTCCATTTAAATGCGCCCTCTTAAACTATAAATCGGTGCAAGCAACCATTCTCCCAATGATCGTCCTTCCAGAATAATGCTGGCTTCCAGGAGCATACCGGCTTGTAAATTAAATTGTCGGCCATAAGCAGAGATTGCTTGTTTTTCCGGCGTAACCGATACGCGATATACCGGTTCTTCCAGTTTGACAGGAACACGTAACTCTTCAGGCGTCAAAATGACTTCAGTGACTTTATCAATGGTTCCTTTATACAAGCCAAAGCGTTGGTAGGGAAAAGCACTGTAACGCAGTAAGACGGATTGACCAGGTTTAATAAAACCAATGGCTCGGGTAGGGATAAAAAGTTCGGCTTTAAATTGCGCGTCAGCTGGCAAAATAGTCAGCAAAGGCCTATCTGTTGCCCGATGTCCGGGATTCGCCTGAATAGCGGTTACACGTCCTGAAGAAGGTGCGCGCAAGGTATAGGTGCGCCGTCCTTCAATTTCTACAATTTGTTGGTCAATGTCTGATAACTGTTGGTTAAATTCGGCCAACTTAATTGATGCCTTAAATGGTAGTTGGCTTAAGAGGTTGCTGGTCTCTGACAATTGATTTTCTTTGGTGTTTAATAGTTGTCGCGTTTCTTCAAGGCGTAGTTGAATATCAACGTGATGTTCCTGAGCCGTAATGTAGTCAGATTGAGATAAATATTTTTTAGCCAACAGTTTTTTGAGACGATCAAATTGATCTAGAGATACTTTATATTTTTTTTGATGGGTTCGAATCAGTGTCTTAAGCTGTTTAATCTCTCTTTTAAATCCGGCAATCTGGCCTTTATATTGAGCATGTTCACGTTGATTTAAGAGTCTTTGTTTCTCCACTTTGGCTTTAATAGTCGCTTTGTTTTCTTGGAGTTTGCTTAAGATAAGCATATCGACATCAGTTGATTGAGTATTGGTTTTTTGTGTTGAAATCGTAAATAACAAATCTCCTTTGCTAACTTGATCTCCTTCACCGACATGAACATTGGTAACAAGTCCTGGTTGTACAGCGTAAATTTTTACTAAACCCTTATCAGGGAGAAGATAACCCGAAACATTTTCACGTCGCGCGTAAGTACCGTAGACGAGGAATACGCCAACTAGCAATACAACGATTGTGAATGCACCAGTGATCAGATAGAAAGATAAAGGCTGAATAAGGACAACCTCGCCCCAGAGACGTTCCCTTTTATTATCGATTGCTTCTTGGCGAAAGAGTGATGTCATCGTGAGTTTGTTGAGCAAAGTACTTATTGGAAATAAAAAATGTCAACCAATTTTATGTAGGGTTAATAAATAGAACTGAAGTTTCCTAATTATTGTTTTCTGGTAATATTGAGTGCGCGACCTATCCTAATGAAAAACATCATGTTTTTCTTGTCCTGGAATGGGCTTGCATCATGATAATTAAATGGGGGTTTGCTATAAACAGGGCAAACACCGCTTAAATTCAATTCCAGCGTACCGCTATTGCGTACTCTTGATCGTAATAATCAGGAAACTTCAGTAAATAGAATTTTCCTTAATATAATCGTTTTGGTCAATGTTAAATTTACTATCTTTATTGAAATCTTATTACGATAGTTGATTGTTCTTGCCACTAAAGTATACCATTTAGGCGATTGTCGGAAAATAATCTATCAGATTACGAAGGATTTTTGTCTGACTTTGAGGCACAGCAAAAGCGAACGGTGGGTTATTAATTAATCAGTCAGGCCAGCTAAATTTTCTTCATTTAAGCTTAAATAACCTGAAATAGTCGTTTAACCGAATATTCCCCCTTTGCTGCCACAGCCCCATTTCCTCCACCATGACCATGATGTCCTCTGTGCTGGCCGCCATGTTTGTCTTTTTTACCGCCTTTACCCCTGCCTGAGATTTTATCAAGTTCTTCAATTGTTACTTCAGGTATTTTTCTTCTCCTGAAATTAGTTATGAAGTTTTTTACTCTCAAGCAGTAATAATCACAACGTCTGGAAAAGCTATTTTCTAATGAAACCTGGAGCGAGCGTTTCAAAGCAGCAATCTTCGAAGAAGCTGCTTCAAGCAACAAGAGCTGAAACTGTTTATTAGTTAAATCTACCAGAAACTGCCTAAGAAACTTCTTTGTTTTACAACAGCATGATGTTTTCTGTTGTTTGTCAAAATGATGGTTTTACTTACTATCTAACACTTAACATTAGCCGAAAAACAACCCCGCAATGCAGAAAATATTATTTCTCTGAATCAATCTAACTCTCTGAAAATTTTTGTTTTAGCTCTTTCGGCAGGTTACTTCAAATTTGACTGTAAGGAAGTACAGCAGCGGTTTTCTTAATTCTACTTTTGTTAGGTTAAAGCTCAAGTTCGTCATATTTGCCGGGAAGCGGGTATCCAGCGCTATGGATAGCGAGAATAATTTATCAATAAAGCCTGAATACCGACAATTCCTGTTGGAATGGCGCCCTTGAAGAAAAGAGACTCGTGTGATCTGAAAGTAGAATTAAGATATAGGCTAAGAAAATTTTAGAATTTCTTAGGAATTTCTTAGTATAGTTTTGATATAGTTAACCTAAAGGACGTACAATAGGTCTTTGTACTATTCGCGAATCCTAGTTACTTTGCAACGACTTAGCGTTCTATTATTACTGAATACAACTCAGCTAGAAACCGAACATTAGAGTAGTTGATTTAAGAAATTCCTTTTGTCAGCAATAATAAGGAGAAAACATGCGTGAACTATTAGTTGAAGAAATCGACCAAGTATCGGGCGGTAGGGGAAGAAATTGCAATGGTGGCGGATATGAACGTTATGGTTATGGTTCTGGTTATGGGCGGCGTGGAGGTGGCAATAATCACGGTAGAGGTCAACGGCGTGGAGGTGACAATAATCACGGCAGAGGTCAACAAAGACAAGACCAATCGAGTGGCGGACTCTCTATAGTTGTTAATATAAGTGGTGATGTTAATATTAATATTACGATTAATGGTGGAATCTCTTTCGGAGACGGTGGCTCAAGGGGGGGTGAGTTAGGTTTAGGTTCAAACATTCTTCTTAATTCGCCAACTTAGCTGCTAGACTATCAGGTGGCAGTTACGCTGGCTTTTTTGCCTATACTGCCATTTTGGCAATGTCTTGTTTGTGTTTGAAGGTATTATTCGTCGTCAGAAATGCGAGAGAATATCCTCAAATTTCGGTAAGTTTTTTTGTAATCTTCTTGAATGGCACAGGTGCTTGACAACCTTTTCACAATAGTCGTGCGTCGCTGCAATGCAACGCGTCGGCCCCTTAGCAGATATTTGTTAAAGACTCGGTCTTCTCCGAGTAGGTATCAGTAACTGGTTCATCGCATAACAACCTAGCCATATCATCAAGGCGGTCGAGTTGATTCTGTGAGACCTTATGTTTTTTATGGTTTTCAATCAGTAGTTTTATGCTGCTGAATATTTAGCTGTAATCCGTCAATATTGTATTTATACATTGAATTGGTTTTTTTATTTTTCCATCTCTCTTTTCTTTGAGGGAAGGTGCTTAAGGCGCTTGTTCGCAAAGGACTTACCAGATGTCACTGGATTTGTTCGTATTCAAAGCCTTCTCTGTATTCGATACAGGGGTGTAATATCAGGCGCATCGTGAGGTATCTAACTGATGTCGCAACACAGAAGACGGACAAAAAAGACAAGCAACAAGGTAAGTTCTTTGAGAGAAATCGCCTAAGGTGCATACCTCTTGAAATTTGTATAACGAACAGATCCTAATTTGATGAAATATCCTGACTTTTTAAAATTGATCTTTGATAAATGTAGCGAAGCGGCAGTAGTTGAGACAATAGCTGTAGATGAATTGAAAATACATCTTTGGTCTGAAGAACCAGGTTATATCAATTGGTTGCGTAAGTATCTTGGGCCATTGATGCAAACAATGGATGAAGACGGTCGCGACTTTGAAGATGAATTCAAGGTGGGTGTTTTTTTTTCTGACGATATAGTCAGTGAGGTTGCTCGTTTTATTGAGGCGGGAAATAAAGATTTTATCTATGTTTCAAATTGCAAACGCTATATTCAGCGTTTGATCTTCTCATCCACTATTATCGTTGATTATGACATGGAGCCTGGAATGGTTTGTGTCTATAACCTGGAAGACCGCACGGTAACCATTATCACTTCTGCACATACCACTCATCCAATGCACGAGATAGCGCGCTGCATTCGAGACCTGGTAACAGGTTATCTTAGGGAACATGGTTGGGAAATGTTTCATGCAGGTGCTGTGCAAATTGATGATCTCAACTATTTGGTGCTTGGCAACCAGGGAGCCGGTAAAACGTCCTTAATTATCGCTATGCTTTTTGGTGGTGCCGAGTATATTTCGAATGACCGTGTGTTTTTAAAGAACACCGAAGACGGTATACAGGTCAGGCCATTTCCGATGACAATAGCCATCGGTCTCGGTACTGCTCTGCAATATCCACAGTTAAAATATTTTATTGCTAACCCTGGTTCACTCAGTTATCCAAGGAGGCGTTTTGATTTAGCGCATGTACATTCTTACCCAGAACATAAATGGTACGACCTGGAAGATAAGCTCCAATTATTTTCAGATGAGCTTGTTCATGTCTTTGGCAAGAAAAACCCCCATCCAGGCGGCATTGTATCTGGAGTACTATTCCCACAAACGGGTGAATTCCAAGGAGTTTCGTTACAGAAACCAGAGTTGGACGATGCTAGAAACCTGATTGCCAACAACTATTTTTCATGGGAAAAAGACCTAGTCATGTATCCTTGGAGACCCTTCGACTTTGTCTGCCCGGACAATCAATTTCCTCTGGAATTGATTGAAAAAATGCTTATGTTACCACTGGTTAATTTTGCATTTTATGCAAATAAAAACCTGATGCACGAGGTTAGTAATTATCGCAAATATATACAACAGTTTATTTCTGACACTTTTGCAGAAGATTCAGTTGAAGCGATTCGAAAATGAACATTGGTAATGCAAGACAGTATTGATACAAATCAGTCAACGGCCTATTTTTAGATTTCATCCAGCCTTTTTGAAAGTTGCTTGAACCAGTTTGCCAATATTTCAGTGTGTTCAGTTTTTTCCGACCACCGGGCAGCTCTGACACAAAGGCGATGAGCTTCTTTTAATGTTGAACCGGGCTGTTGCTTGTCCAGATTAATATCTGCATCTGACCACTCGTCGTAACTCTTTGCGTTCAAAATACGACCGAGACGCACACACATATGCAGTATGCCGTAGACCCGTAAATAGTCGTGCGCCTCCGCCATGTCCCGCCCGTCAGAAAACTTTGCCAGATACTGGTCAATTAGCCTGTCTTCAGCTTCAGGGTAACTATCAGGAACTGATTCATCGCATAACAGCCAGGACATATCATCAAGGCGATTTCTGGCACAACAGTGTTCCCAGTCAAACCAGGCAACTTGTCCATTATCCAGTAACATCGCATTTCCAGGGCGCGCATCCCACTTAAGAAATCGTGGATTCAATAATACCAAGAGGTCATATAGAGCTTCTACCGGCATTTCAGGACACGGTACACTCAGAAAACTACCGATAACGGCTGTTCTATCCAATAATGAAATCAGCCAATCCGAGTGTTCACCGTGCATTGGAACGGCAGTATCCAACCCTGCAAGTTCTGCTTTCTGATGAATATCTGCCAGTGAATCTAACCCTTGCCCTAAATATTGTTCGAACTGCACCTCACTCGCACTTCCCAAAACCTCAGACAAACGTTTACCTGGTAAGTCTTCCTGAATCAATACCACGCCGTTAAAACCCAGTGGCTTGGGAACAAGGGCATTATACCTAGTGAGGTGCTGCAGTATTCGTTCTTCAAGCATGGCACGACCTGGAGCCTCTCTTCGGCTGGCTATTACAGAGCGACCATCTGAAAGAAATAATCGAAAAGATCTACGATAAAGCCCTCCGGGGAAATTCGCAGCCGTTACATTAACTCCAAGCAATTTCTCACAAACTCGCGACATACCGGAAATAAACCATTTACGATGCGCATAATCGCCAGCTAATTGTTGAATTTCAAGGGGGGATGAAATAGGAGTAATCGTTAAATTGCTATCAGAATCAACCCAGTCTTTTTCGGTGTTAAGCGTTTTCTGGAGTGTATTGTTTAAAAAAGTAACGTCTCTATTCCCATTATCCAGGTATTCCGGGAAATGGACGGTATCGTATGTTTTGGAATTATTGTTTATCATTGCGCGTCGGATATCTCAACAGTTCATTGAGAAAGCCACCAAAATTCTTTTATTGTCATTGCTCAATTATTCTTTAGCTTAAATGTTCTTATATTTTTAGCCATTATTCATAAATTTGGCGAGACTTGTAGAACAAAAAAATAGCCAAAAGCGTTGTTACTCTTGGCTATTCTTAACGGTTCTAAGGCTTAAGACTTAGACTTAAGATGAGCCACCACCACCTTTTCCATGCCCACCGTGTCCGCCGTGACCATGACCACCTCCGTGTCCACCATGACCGCCGTGTCCATGACCACCTCCGTGTCCACCATGACCGCCGTGTCCATGACCACCTCCGTGTCCACCATGACCGCCTCCGTGTCCACCATGACCGCCTCCGTGTCCACCATGACCACCTCCGTGTCCACCATGACCACCTCCGTGTCCACCTCCGTGTCCACCATGACCACCATGACCACCATGACCACCATGACCACCTCCGTGTCCACCGCGACCTCCTTTGCCTTTGCCTTTGCCACCACCGGATACTTTTTCAAGTTCTTCTAATGATAAATCACGCATTGTTTTTCTCCCAAATTGAATTGAAAAATTTTCTTTAGTAATAAGAAAACATTTAAGCAACACCCCTGCTGGGTGTTCGGGGTAGTTACTTCCTTTTTTACATTTAGAATAGAGCACCTTAAAGCGTTTGCTCTTACATAGCTACTCCATACGACAATCACAAATTATCGGGTTATTGCCGTAGCAGTTATCGTAGCAAACAATCTCTAAGATTTACCTAAGAGATCCTAAGAATATTCTTAGGATCTCTTAGGTAAATCTTAGAGATTTATGGATATACTCTTGCAATAAGGTTAATAAAGTATCGCACTGCCTTAATAAATATGGGGATACAAATAAAATGACTATACAAAAATAAAATGGCTATACTAAAAGCGTCCTTCGGCAGTGAAGAATATGCGTTGAGCTGGGCAAGCCAGCATTTTCCATTTGCAGAGCATTACTTGATCAGAGACATTCCCTGGTCGAAAATTTTCAGGCTAAATAGTGGTTCAGAAGTAGCTTATTTAAAACTAGTCCCGCTGACACGGCTTCAAGTGTTAAAAACCCATGATGTTTTATCCAAACATTTTGAATCCATGGTGCCCGGAACGATTGCCAAAAATGAAATGGTAGGTTTGCTGCTTTTGCAAGATCACGGTGGCATAGAACTGAGTTCTGACCCAAGTGAGATGCAAATACGAAAATTGCTATCTACCTATGCCACTATGCAGACACTATCGATGGACATGCCAGAAGTTCTGGCTTCGGTGCCTAAGTTGGCTTTGAATGACTTGGTGACAAATTTTTTGGAATTTTTGAAACCGAGAGAAAAAGAAAATATCAGCTCAGAGCAAACTGTGAATGCGGATTTTTTTCTTGGATCTGATGAATCGCAAGAATACTATGATGTTTTTTTAGCACGTAAGGATATATTTGATGATTTCTTGAAAAACGCAGACTTACTACCATTCACTTTAAATCATTGTGATCTTCATCCGGAGAACGTTGCTGAGAAGGATGATGGCTCAAGCATCATCTATGACTGGGATGATGCGCTTGTGGGTCCAGCGGGACTTTCGTTGCATGCTGTTTTTATCGGTTGCTTTAAAGTAGTACAAATGTTAAACACTGACTTTGCAGAGATTGAAGATGAAACCTTTCACAACAATAAACGATTATTGAATCATTACATTGCGCAATTAGACAAACAAGGTTACGCCTCTACAGAAATTTTGCATCAGGCACTTCCTGCTACAGCCTGTGCTGGAGCTATGCAAGCTTTACTGACCTACGGTAATTTTCCGCACCAGGACGATATCTATATTTCTAATATTAATGAATTTTTTGTCAGACGATTGGATGACTTACTGAATTTGTGTGATTATTTATGTTGCTCGTCCAGAGCTAACGCTCTACATTTCGCTGAAGACTATCGACAAAGGGACATTCGGTTTCGGGCCGAATTCATATACCGGCATTATTTGGCTGTTCACCCCGGAGATGTTCAAATCCACAAAAAAAGAGTTGCCAATCTTTGTGAAAGTGAAAAATGGGAAGAAGCAATTGACTGTTTACAGACAATTATTGATAAAAATCCCGGAGATGCTGAAGATTTAAATGACCTCGGGGTTTCATTATTAAAAACCAAAAAGCCTGCCGATGCACTTCAGAAATTTGAGCTGGCGCTTTCCATAGAACCTGATTACCAAATAGCTCAAATTAATCGTGATAAAGCATCCGAGTTGCTGTTCATGGTTGATCGAGCTCGGCATCCAAACAAGCTACCCACTGTACAAATTTCTTCAAACGAGGGAGAAAAAGGTCAGTTTTCTTCTGAGAAAATAGATTTAGCGAGTAGCTTGTTTAGACAATACGGGGCTTTAGTTGTAGAAAATGTCTTTGATACTGAAATGCTGCAAGCCATCAAAAGGTTGGTTCTTGATAAATATTCCACATATTTCGAGCCTAAAGATTATGATGATTGTCTCCGTTTAGGTGACAAACGCCACATGGTGACACTTGATATTGAAGGACCGATCAATTCTCCCAATTTGTATGACAATCCTTTTATCAGCGCGATCACAAAGCAAATCCTGGGTGAAGATTATATTTTGGGCGGACTAAATATTGGTGTTTCCTTACCCGGTGCTGAAAATCAGGCAGTTCATAAAGATCATACGCCCTTGTTTTATGAGGATGATGAATTTAGAGAATATACACCTTGCTTTGTTATGGGAATATTAATCCCCCTTGTTAAGCATTCTCATGCAGTAGGTACCACTTTGGTGATAAAAGGCAGTCATAAAGTCTCGCTAACTGAAGCACAAAAAATGCCTGGACAGGCACCTTTTCTCGATGTTGGTTCCTGCCTGATAATTGATTACCGGGTTGCGCATCAAGGCTTGGCTAATAGATCCAATGATGTCGTTCGTCCACTGTTATCATTATTTTTTCATCGTTCCTGGTTTCGTGATTGTTTTAACTACAAACAACAGGCGCCGATAAAAATTGATGATGAACTATTTAATCAATCGCCAGAACGTCTCAAACAATTGATTTCCTGGGCAAAATCTGAAGCTATCATTAATCCTATAAAGAAACCAAATAATTAAACTTTGATTTGGAGGCAGAAACCTGAATAGTCATTACGCTCCCGCAGAACGGGAGGCTTGACGGCTGTGAGCAGCCCCAAGGGCTGTCAATGTTAAAGCTTGGTGGACTCTTAAAACTTAGCGATTAAATTTCACCATCTTCATCTAAGCCCTGACGATCATTTTTTACTGAAATCCGGAACTATAGAACGAGCACATGAGCAACCAAATAGCGCATTTATCTTAACCCAAATGCTGCCATCGCTTCCCTTGAATCCCGCATATATCCACCCTTGGGCTTCTCAGTCCACCAATTGATGGACATTGTAACCCGTACCAAGTCGGGCTGCATTGGAAGCCACATTCGCCCAATTACGCCATGATATAGCTGGCCGGGGAAAAGTGCATATTGATTTGGACTAGGATGCACAAAGCGCATAACGCTCGGTTCACGAGGTGTCGGTTTACCGATGTTGTTGATAACCTGATCGGTGACAACGAGTTCACCATAGGGTACGGCGTTCAAAAAGAGTACGCTGGCCCACTCAGGAAAAACGATACGCTGTACGTCACGTTCATCGAGATCGTTGCGATCAAAATGGCAAGGTAGAAGCCATCGCGGTGTGGCATTGATGCTGACGACACTAAACCACCACTCAACCCCAACGACCTTTGCCGATGGACGCACCACGGGACGCAAGTCCTCGATAACGTTCTCAAAGGTCGTTTCAGGTTGACGGTCGGAAGGATACCAAAAGGTAGTGCGATAAAAGGGAAAGTTATCAGCCTGTAAAGTGGAAAAATGTTGCAACGTGAACAAATTAATCAGTTCATTGAATCGAGTATCAGGCAGACAGTCCGCGTTGATCGTCATGTCTTGCAAAGTTCTCGTATCGTTGTTGGCCATACACACTCCTAATCTTTTCAGCTTTACGATTTATTTGACTTAATATTTTTATAGTCCTCATAAGCCCCAGTATCGTAGATATAATCATGCGCGGGCACGAACTGAAACTCCTGTCCACCCATTTTCCGTTTAAACGAACTGATATTTGCCCATTTATGTTCAAGCTGGCCAGGTGGGGCTACACCATAAAAATCATACCATTCATACCCCTGCGCCTTCGCCCGTAACATGATCTCGAAATGCAACAAGTAGGGTGCCATAACCTGGCGATGCTGATTGGTCGATCCTCCGTAAAAATACGTTATCCGGCAACCGAAGTGTACTGCCAACACGGTGGCAATCCTGCCCCCTGCATACTCCGCAAAGAAAATCGACCCATGTCCCAGTTCTGTTAGTATGGCGATTAACGGGTGAAAGTAATCTTGTTGCTTCCCATGCATATTTTTTCGGGTGACTGTTTCATTATAAAGACACAGAAAGTCTTCTATGCCTTTAGGGCTGGCATCTTCAACCACTGTGACCCCATGTCGCCGAGCAAGACCGATGTTGTAGCGTCCTTTTGGCTTCATTTGGGCAAGTATGTCAACTTCGGGCACTGTCAGATCAACACACAGGGTATTACGCGGTTCCATCCAGTCTTTGGCTGCTTGAAACCCGGTTATATAATTCGGTAAATCTTCCCAGCGCGGCTCAATACGCAAGTGACTGACAATATCCTCATCGTTCTGGCGCATTTTTTCGATGTACGCCATGATGTACTGGAATACCTGCGCACCATCGTCCGGGTCTGTGGGTAAGGCTGGGCCTTCTGGTATGTAGTAGTAACAAAACCCCGGGCTATAGAAATTCCGCAATACCTGTGCGCCGCCAAGGATAGTCTCGTCTTCCTTGACCACGGCCCCGAAATGTCCACAATCCAGGTGCTCCATAAACTTCGCCCACCATGAGGTTTGCATAAAGCAGCCATCAGGCAAAGTACTCAGAAACTCATCCCAGACCGTTGCATGGGGCGTGTGTTCTACTTCGTTTTGTTTATTATTATCTGCCATTCCAATTTTTCACAGAGAATTAATTATTCGGAGAAACAGGGCGTATATACAAAAATGTACCAAACCAAGACGGGTGTAGGAATGTGCGAGTGACATTGTAACTTAACCACAATCTTAAACCCCTTCCTCAATGTGATCAATCATTCGGTCAACCAAAATTCTTTCACTTCGAAATTGATTTCTACCATTTTGAACATTTTTTTGACCGGTAAGATTTTACGTATTTTAGGATCAAAAAAATCTTTTAGTAACGGCGGCCTAGGCGCATTAAAATAATAACCGGGCGACTTAGTCACGTCGGAATGGGCGCTAATATCTAACTCATCTCGACGAGTAACTGTCTGGATGATACAAGGTGCATGGGTAACCCCCAAAGCGTGCAATGCACAGGCGCGATGGTAACCGTTGTGCAGAAGCAGTCGCTGGTTATCGTCGTTATGCATAACATTGAAAAAATTGGATCCAAAACCAACCGGGAGTCCCACTGCTCCCGCTATGGGTCCGTAACTCTCATAATTATGGATCTGATCTGGGCTAAGGAGAATGGGTTCCTGAAAACGAAAATCCGTAGATTCGGAGTAAAAAATATAGCGCTTTGAACCCACTTTCTGTATGCGGACAGGCGTATCCGGCATCTCCAGTGGCATACAAAAATGGAACAAGGCAGTCGGATCAGGGTGGGGGTCAAGGCGGGTTTTTAGGGTGTTTACAAACCTGCCATTAACGTGATTTTGATAGACCACCAGCTTATCAAACTCCACCAAGCCGAAACAGGTGGGCAGGGAATCAAATGTCTTACGGTAACGGGAATCTACACTAACGACTTCAGCCAGATGCTTGAGTCCCGGATCCAAATCCTTGCACTCAACATCGTTGGCGATACCTGCTTCGGCTTTTGCCAATTCTTCGTAATAATCATTGGCGGCACGCCATTCGTCGATCAGAAAAGTGCGATTCGTCTTGGCGTCGTCCAGTACCGATTCCGCAACGAAACCAAGGTAATCGCTTAATAACGGCTGCCCCAATAACCAAATTTCTTCATTGGTGGTAGAATTATCGAGCTTGTTTGGTAGGTTGCTTGGGGGCACCTGCTCAATTATTTTCACTTTGTCTGTAATTATTTTTTTATAGATTAGGAAGAACCAGAACCGAGTTTGAACGGTAAGTACTGCCCAGATTCCCTAGCATTACTGTCTCTTAACTCATTCACCCGATTCATAGGTAAACCCAAAGCGGGTGAATGAATTCAAGAAAAATCACTTACAAGGCAATACTCAACTCCAGCCTTTGCCATGACCACCACTGCCACCTTTGCCGTGACCGCCGCCATAACCACCACGGCTGCCGCCAGATACCTGCTCTAATTCACTACTGTCTAAATTACGCCTTGTTGCTCTCCTAGATTGAATTTAAGAGCATCCTCTTAAACTTTCCAAAAAGTACAAACAACTTTCCAACTTTAGAGTTTGTAGAAGAATTGTTTGCCTGAATAAACTAAAACCAACTCTCCTAAGAGGATTTTTCCTTTTGCAAAATTGGTTTCTAAACGACAATCAACGGATTACCGTTTGGTGAATATAGCAAACTAGTTCTAAGAATTTCCTAAGAAAGTCTAAGAAAACGCTTAGATAATGCCTGGAAATTATTCCTTTTACCCCCAAACGATTCAACTTAATGTGGGTCATATTGATGTAAATTCAAGTCCGATTTTCCAAAACAAAAATAGCTGTATCCCTTGATATCACTGGTCTATATAGCGATTAAAAATTTCACTATGTATGGCTACGTTCAGGAGGAAAGGTTTGGAAGGTATTGATTTTAAAGGGCTGGACACAAAATTACCGTGTGTGGCTATTTATTTAACCTAATAGGAATTAAAAAGCAAGATTTTTGTTAAATATTGTATGGCTACAAAATGAAAAAATAATTTCCACCCAAACCTACTAACTCGTTGACAGGTAAGCCACTAGTTTGACTAGTAAGACTTTCAAGGCTTGGCCGCCAGATTCAGTATGAAGGAATGGATGACGTGTGGAATGCTTCCTCGTGGCTTGGCGGCCCACAAAAGAGGAAACAAACCCATGGCTTAAGTCATTCAAAGTGGCGCTGCAAATACTGCTTAGTTTTTATACCCAAGTGTTGAAGGAAAAAACTGTATGGAAAGATTAGAAGTTATTTAGGTCCAGCCTTTCACGAACTGGCCCGGTCAAAGACATTGTCGGATCGTTGAAGGTCATATGGTATAAGATCATGTTGATATATTCATAGAAATACCACCGAAATATACGCTATCGGAAATAGTGGGTTACTTGAAAGGTAAAACTGTCATCGCGGTTGCCCGTCAATTTAGCGGGAGAAAAAGAAATTTTAATGGAGAAGCGTTATGGGCAAGAGGCTATGCGATTTCAACTGTTGGTTTTGAAGATGGTCAGATCAAACACTACATTCGAAACCAAGAACAATTAGGCGGTAAGGGCTCAGATGAAGAAGGTGAATTTTAACCATTAAGTTTTAAGAGTCCACCAAACTTTAACATTGGCAGCCCTTGGGGGCTGCTCACAGCGTCAAACCTCCCACTCTGCGGGAGCGCGTTATAACTCAGCTTATTCTGGTTCCGTTAAGACAATTTCAAGTTTTAAGGGCCGACTAGTTAGACTAATCGATAACCCAAGCCGCGAACTGTTTGCAAAACGTTTTGATTGAAGTTGCCCCCTATTTTACGGCGTAAATATCCGATGTATACATCGACAATATTAGGGTTGCCAGCGAACTCGATTCCCCATACTTGATCAATTAGCATTTGTTTGGGTACCACACTGCCCTTTGCCAACATAAGCAACTCCAGCACATTACCTTCCCGACTGGTCAGTGCAACCTCTTGTTTATCGTAAAAACATTTCCGGTCTTTTTGGTTGTAACAGAGAGAACCGAATTTTATGACGTTGTTCAGTTCATGATTCTTACGGCGAAGCAACGCGCGTATTCTTGCTAAAAACACGGGTGTAGAAAAAGGAATGCGTAAATAATCATCTGCACCGGTTTCAAGTGCGTCGATCTCATCATCGGCTGTAGCCTTGTTGGTCAGCATGAGAATGGGTGTGGTGAATCCATTATTCCGCAAAGTCTGGCAGACATCGAAACCATTTATCTTCGGCAGAACAATATCGAGGATCATGACCGCATGATTACCTTCATTTGCATACCATAGAGCTGTTTCACCATCTGAAGCTAGATCTGTATCAAAACCTTCGGCTCTGAGGCCAAGTTTGATTTTTGATGCTACGTTAGAATCATCTTGAGCAATTAAAATTCGCATAGTTAGCTTCTCCCTTGAAATTAACCGGCTTGTTAACTAATATCAATAGTTACTAATGATATTAGATGAACCAGTGACAATAAGTTTTTAGAATTTATAGTTGTTTTTTTAGAATTTATAGTTATTAATTTTTTAGAATTTATAGCTATTAATTAAGAGAATAATAACCAGAAAAGGGCAAGTTTTTCAAGAATAAACTGATTTTTTTTGTGGACAAAAAATAATGGGCTGATAAATATTAAAAACAGTTTTTATTACATCAATATTAAAATTAAAAAACTATCTGTATTAAAAAACATAAAGTTAGATTGAAACGTTTATCCAGTTCTGACCAAAACATATTGATCCTTAAGTATCAAGTCGAGAAAAACATGGACGGTTTGAGCAACAAAGGCTCTTGAGATGGCTAATCGATTATTGTGACCGGAATGTCCTAAAATATTTCACTAGGAATCTGGACTTTTAGCACTTCTTCTGACTTATTTTCAAATCTTGCTATTATTTCGGAAGGAAAAATAGTAGGCTCTTGATTGACCCGTTTTACACTCATAATTATTTGTTGCCACTAATCTCCTATGTCTAATAAACGTTTAATACTGGTCGATGGATCTTCTTTTTTATTTCGCGCCTATCATGCTGTACCACCCTTAACCAGTCCTCATGGTTTGCCTACCAATGCCATTTTAGGTGTCAGCAACATGTTGAGAAAGTTATTGCAAGATCATCAAACTGATTACTTTACCGTGGTATTTGATGCGCCAGGAAAAACTTTTAGGCACGATCTGTTTGTGGAATACAAAGCTAATCGTCCGCCTATGGATGAAGAGTTGCGGGTTCAGATTGAACCGTTGTTGCAAATAATAAAATACATGGGGCTACCACTCATTATTGAAGATGGCGTAGAAGCAGATGATGTGATTGGAACATTGGCGAAAATGGCTGAGCAACAAGGTTTTGATGTCATCATTTCCACCGGCGATAAGGATATGGCGCAATTAGTGACTGAGCGTGTGACATTGGAAAACACCATGTCCAACACTCGGTTGGACATACCGGGAGTGCAGTCTAAGTTTGGGGTAAAGCCTGAACAAATCATTGATTATCTCGCATTGATGGGCGATACCGTCGACAACATTCCAGGTGTACCGAAAGTTGGTCCCAAAACAGCGGCGAAATGGATTGCTCAGTATGGTTCGTTGGAACAAGTCATGGCCGCTGCCGATGAGGTTAAGGGTGTTGTAGGTCAGAATTTAAGATCAAGTTTAGAGCAGCTGCCTATTTCAAAAACACTGACAACGATCAAGTGTGAGTTACCACTATCCTATGGTATTGCCGACCTACGTTGCCAGTCACTTGATGAGTCTGGTTTAAGAGGAATGCTGATCGATCTTGGTTTTTCTTCGTGGCTGAAGCAATTAGATAATGACTCAACGGTAAATCATTCTTCTGGCAGCAACAACAATGCTGTCTCACCAGCTTCATCAAATTATGAAACTATATTGGAGAAGCAACACTTTTTAGAGTGGTTGGAGCAGCTTACCACAGCCGATTTGTTTGCTTTTGACACAGAGACAACCAGCCTTGATTACAGTCAAGCTCGGGTGGTTGGTGTATCGTTTGCGGTTGAAGCAAGTACCGCTGCTTACGTGCCTTTTGGTCATGATTATCCTGGCGTACCTGAACAATTGTCTGGCGAGTGGGTTTTAGATCAGCTCAAACCCTTATTGGAAGATCCTAAAAAACCCAAGTTGGGTCAGAATCTTAAATATGATGCTAATGTTTTAAAAAACCACGGTATTACACTGAACGGAATTGTCCACGATACGATGCTTGAGTCTTATGTTTTTAATAGTACGGCGACCCGTCACGATATGGATTCGCTGGCATTGAAATATTTAGGGGTTAGTACCATTCACTATGAAGATGTTGCCGGTAAGGGCGTAAAACAAATCCCTTTTCAGGAAGTATCCTTGGAACATGCGGGACCTTACGCCGCTGAGGATGCTGATATTACATTGCGTTTACACCAGCACCTTTGGCCAGAGTTAGAGCAAAAAGCTTCATTACAACAACTTTATCAAAATATTGAAATACCACTGATACCCGTACTTTCGCGCATCGAATGTCAAGGGGTGCTGCTCGATACCGAAAAACTCATCGCTCATAGCGGTGCGCTTTCCAAACAAATAGCCGTCTTAGAAGCGCAGGCACATGAAGCTGCAGGTCATAATTTTAACCTTGGATCGCCAAAGCAGATCCAGGTTATTTTTTATGAGCAGCTGAATTTACCGGTATTAAAAAAGACCCCTAAAGGACAGCCGTCCACCGACGAGTCTGTGCTGCAAGAACTGGCTCAAGATTATTTACTGCCTAAACTGATCTTGGAACACCGAGGGCTGAGTAAACTCAAAAGCACTTATACCGATAAGTTACCACAGCAGGTTAACCCTAAATCAGGGCGCGTACATACGTCTTATCATCAAGCGGTTGCCGCTACGGGTCGGTTGTCATCTTCCGATCCCAATTTACAGAACATTCCGATCCGTAATGATGAAGGAAGAAAAATCAGGCAAGCGTTTATTGCTCCTCAAGGTTATAAACTGGTTGCTGCCGATTACTCTCAAATTGAGTTAAGAATCATGGCACATTTGTCAGGCGATCAGGGTTTATTGCAAGCCTTTTCGGAAGGTCAGGATATACACCGTGCGACCGCTGCCGAAGTATTTGGTGTCGAGCCTTTACAAGTAACCCAAGAGTTAAGACGATCCGCCAAAGCAATTAACTTTGGGCTGATTTATGGCATGTCGGCATTCGGGCTGGCAAAACAATTAGGTTTATCCCGACAACAAGCGCAGTCTTATATTGACCTCTATTTTGCTCGTTATCCTGGTGTGAAGCATTACATGGATACCATCCGGGAAAAAGCCAAAGAGCAGGGCTTTGTCGAAACTTTGTTTGGTCGTAGATTATATTTGCCTGAAATCCAATCAAAAAATGCAGCTCGCAGACAATACGCAGAACGAACGGCTATTAATGCACCGATGCAGGGTACGGCTGCCGATATTATTAAACGCGCTATGATCGCTGTTGATCAGTGGGTTGAAACAGAACAACCCAGGGTTTGTATGGTCATGCAAGTCCATGATGAGCTGGTGTTTGAAATTGCTGAAGCGGATGTTGATAAATCAAACCGACAGATCAAAGAAATGATGACTTCCGCTGCGCAGTTGGATGTTCCGTTGATTGTGGATATAGGGGTAGGGGACAATTGGGATGAAGCGCACTGAGGAACCGCCATTAAATGGCTTCCAAAATTGACTGGTTTCTTTCATTTCTTCGTGGGAAAAACAATTGCGTAGCGTGCTATGCGCCTGGTACTACTCGTGGAAGACGGACAAAAAGACAAGTCAAGATGCGGATATTATTAAATCCTCGCCCCTAAATACTGCTAATACAACTTTCTTGGAACTAAAAACAAAGGCATTAGTCTTATTTTCATGCGCCAGGAACGGCGCAGAACCCAAGTTTCATTTCCCCCTATTAGTTGGGTTCGATATCCGGAATCCTCAATCCGGAACTTACCCCCGAAGGTTCCCTCCTTGTGCTTCGGGGGTTTTTCTGAGGAGATTTATAGATCAAAATAACGTTATATAGATGGATCATTGACTGGTAGTTGTAACCATTGATCCAATATCGTATGAATATCCGCAATACCCGTTTTTTTTAAAGCAGAAAATAACTGCAGAGAGACTTCTTGAGCAAAAACCTGACATTCTTTTTGTACACCCAATAGCGTATTTTTTGCTTGACCATGACTTAATTTATCAGTTTTGGTTAACAAAATATGGGTAGGAATTCTGGCATGTTGGCACCAAGTCAGCATTTGCCAATCGAATTCTGACAGCGGATGGCGAATGTCCATTACCAAAACGATGCCAGATAATGAATCACGTTTTTGCAAATAGGCTTCTATCAGAACATGCCATTGCTTTTTAATGGCCAATGGAACTTTTGCATATCCATAACCAGGTAAATCGACCAGCCTTCGCTCAGGAGCAACCTCAAAATAGTTTAATAATTGAGTCCGGCCGGGTGTTTTACTCGTTCTGGCGAGGTCTTTACGGGATGCCAGGGTATTAATTGCACTGGATTTCCCAGCATTTGAGCGACCGGCGAAAGCGATTTCGATACCGTAATCTGGTGGCGCGTCATTTATATGAGCAACACTTTTGGTGAACTTTATTTGTTGATAATTGCTTTTCACAGTATTCTCGCTTAGCGGAGTAGTTTAAAGTAAAATCTGATATTTTGACGCATTATTCCTACAGGGGACAATCATGAAAATAAAATCTTTATCAATAATACTAATGTTGGCCATTGCTAACTGTGCCACCATTCTACATGCTGCAGGTAATCCGCAGGTTGGAAAAACCAAATCTGCTTCCTGTGCTGGATGCCATGGCGAAGATGGTAACAGTCCTGCCCCTACATTTCCTAAATTAGCAGGCCAGCATGCTACTTATTTGGTTAGACAGCTCCAGATATTCAAGAACGGAACCCGGACAAATGAAACCATGCAGTCGATGGTACAAGGTCTTTCGAAAAGTGATATGGGTCATATCGCCACCTATTATGAGCAACAAAAAATTACGCCAATTTCAGTAGATGACCTTATTTCCGATGATGAAGACGAGGATGACAATAGTAGTAAAACAACATTATCCAATGATGAACTCTTACAAATCGGCAAAAATATCTACTTGAATGGTAACCAAAAAACTGAAGTTTCTGCCTGTTCTGCTTGTCATGGCGTTAAGGCCCAAGGCAATGAACCTGCAAGATTTCCCGTATTACAGTACCAATATCCTGAATATCTGATGCAATCTCTAAAAGATTACAAATCAGCTAAAAGAGGAAATCAGTCAGATAACATGATGCATATGATCGCCAAAAGGATGTCTGAAACAGAAATTAAAGCAGTGGCGTATTACATTGCTACATTGCAGTAAGGCGACTGTCATTCCTCGGTGTTTGAATCAATGGCTTGTTGTCAGATTTCTACATTGGATGGTTTTCTGCGATCCTCATGTATCTGTTATACAGGCCGGTTCTCAAAAACCATTCCTTTTGAATTCAAACAAACAAAGACTAGTTACTAACATGTTCTTTGTCTTTCACATTTCTCGTTTTTTTAAACTATAGTTATTTAGCAATATATAAGGAAGCTGTTATGTATTATAAAATTTTTCGTGCTTTGTTTTATCCTATCCTGTTTGCTGGCATGGCTTTTCAGAGTTACGCAGCCTCAAACGAGGGTTATAAATCTATCTCGCCAGCGCAGCTAACTCAAGATGTTAACAAAGTCGAAGTTATTGAGTTTTTTTGGTACGGATGCCCCCATTGTTTCAGTTTTGAACCATTGTTGGATAAATGGGTGAAAGAACTTCCTGAAAATGTTCAGTTTATTCGGCAGCCCGCTGTATTTAGCGCTATTTGGGGCAAACATGCGAAAGCGTATTTTACCGCCGAAGCGCTGGGTGTAGTCGATAAAGTTCACGCTGATTTTTTTGATAGTATCCAAAATAAACGCGAAAAATTGGATACCACAAAAAAACTCGCCAAGTTCTTTGCTGATCACGGTGTTGATAACGAAGCGTTTACTGACGCATTTAATTCTTTCTTAGTAACCACCAAAGCCGCTCAGGCCGAAAAAATGGCAGCTCGGTATGGGGTCACTGGTGTACCTGCCATTATTGTAAACGGTAAATATATGGTGAACAGTACGCTAGCCGGTTCCCACAAAAATATGATTGCCATAATGGATCGTTTGGTTAAAGAAGAACTGCAAAAATTAAAGTAACAAAATTATACGTGTGACTATAGAAACAACCTCCAACCATAGTGATGACACTGATCGTTTAAGCCATGAGGCACAAAAATGGCGAGATCAGTGTTTGCAACTGATTGATGAATTAGCAACTCACGAAGCACATGAGGCGCTGTTGCGCCGAATGATTTTGCGATTAACGGCCGCAGCGAAAGGTCTGAATCCAAGGTTGGATCCATCTTTAAAACAAATTGGGAGAGCCATCAAAGAGAGGTTGTCTGATCAGATTTTAGAAAGGCAACTCAATGAGTTAGGTGAGATTGTGAGAGCTGATGAGGGTCGAACGGATACATCATTACTCTTTAGCTATCTACACTTTCAAATGGGGGCAACGGATTTTAATGATGGCCTTGTTGCTATCCAGGCTCAATTTGAGGCAGGCAAGTTTGCTAATGAAGGGCAATTTTTTTCCGCCATTGAGAAAGTTGGTGAACCAGCCAGCCAATTTCCAGCAAAAGATTCAACATCATCAACGGCAATCTGCGCAGAAGGATTGATCAAAAAAGTAAAGCAGTTATTCGATCAAATAGAAATTCCAACTGAGTTTTCTGGTCAAATTGTTTCTATAAAAGAGCGATTGCAAACCGATTTGTCAGCCGAAAGGTTGCAAGATCTGCTTGAAGAAGCATCCCTTTTGTTAATGAAAATTAAAAGGTTAAATCAAGAGGAGCAACAACAAATAGAAAGTTTTCTGTCGCAAGTCACACAAAGAATAAGCGAACTAGGTGAAACGGCTCTCAATGTTCATTCAAATGCACAGGACTCGGTTTCCAGCAACCGAATTTTGAATCAAACAGTATTTGAAAAAATGAGAGAGTTGCAAGAAGATTCTTTGAAAGCCACGAAATTGGAAACCCTAAAAGAACTGATTGATAGCCAGCTTAATAATACAGTTGAACAACTTAAAGCCTTACAGGGCAAGGAAGATAGCGCTTTAGAAAAGAGCCGACATAAACTCGGTGAATTGACTCAACATATCAAACAAATGGAATTAGAGTCGCACGATTTAAAAAACAGGCTTAGGCAGGCACACCACAAGGCTTTAAGAGATCCCTTAACCGGCTTGGCTAATCGCCTGGCTTATGATGAACGGATAATTGTTGAATATGCCCGTTGGCGGCGTTACAAAAACCCGCTTATTTTAATGATTTGGGATATAGATCTTTTCAAACGGATTAATGACCAATTTGGCCATAAAGCTGGCGACAAAGCACTAACGATTATCGCACAAATTTTATCTGATAATTCCCGACAAACAGATTTTATTGCACGATTTGGCGGTGAAGAATTTATCATGTTATTACCTAACACCGAAGCAGAAGGGGCGCTTTTTATGGCCAATAAGCTCCGTGGTACCGTAGAAAACGCAAGTTTTAATTCACATGGCGAAACTATCAAAATCTCCCTGTCTTGTGGGATCAGCGAATTTAGTGAAGATGATACTGCAGACACAGTTTTTGAAAGAGCAGATAAAGCACTTTACATGGCAAAACAACAAGGCAGAAACCGCTGTCTTTTTTTTCCGGAACAACGTTAGTCGCTAGTTTTTTTTTTGCAAGACCTTTCAGAGATAGTTCCCGTAAGTCACGTATACTCTGTAGTTTTTCCTTTAAGCCGCTCAACATTTTCTAATTTTAAATTTTTTGGTTTGAATTCCTTTGTGCGAACATGGACTTGAAGCTTTTGCACCGTTGCTGTGATTTCAAACTCATTTCAGAATGTAGAATGCTTTATCTTGACCACAAATAGTTTATAATCACCAATTGGAAAAATAGGTCGGGGCTTTTACTGATAGTTATATGATTTAACTGCTCGTACGTTTTTCTAAAATTTTTTTATAAATGCCTTGGTAAAGTCACAAATATAATAATCAACCAAGATTATGTCACTATATGGCTTCCCTCACTACACAATCAATGAAACCCGCAATACAACCGACGGTATCATCACATTCCTGGCAGATAACGAAAACTAATTGCAAAAATGATCGTTTTGGGACGAGAGCTTTAATCGTAGATCTTAATAATTTCTCGACTTTTCCTACGTTGGCGGTTGGTTTACTGGTAGCTTCATTGCGTAACGCAGGATTTGATGCCGAAGTGTTATCTCCCTTGGCTCATGACGTACCAGCCGCTGAACGAGAGAAGAAAGAAACCATCATCGATCATTACAAACGTAAACTTCATCTTTCTACTCAACCTAGCTTGCGATGGATTCGGGATTGTGGTCGTTACGTTTACACCTCTTGGCATTCTCGACCTCATCCTCGGGTACTCAAAGAAACTGCTCGAGCTATGGATAACAAGCCGGATATTATTTTACTGTCGGCATACCTGCAACACTATCGAACGGTACGTAAATTAGGACGTATCGCTAAAAAGAAAGGCATTCCTTTGTTGCTCGGCGGGCCTGTTTTTAATCTTCAGAATACAGCTGATTCATGGTTAAAAATACCCGGTTTGGTGGGCATTGTCGGTGGTGAAGTTGATCTGTCGTTACCCTCTATCGTTAGTGCCGCAATCAAGGGTGAAGATTTACTCCAGTTCGATGGCGTGGTATTACCGGAGGGTAGACGTTCTAAACCTGCCAAGCCTTTACGCGAACTGGATAAAATACCCGTGCCTGATTTTACCGACTTTCCCTGGGATCGTTACCGTGTTCGAATTGTCCCTATCATGGCTGGACGCGGCTGTCAGTGGGCAGAATGCGTTTTTTGCAGTGATGTATATAGCGCCAGCGGCCGAATGTTTCGACCCCGCAGTGTTGAAATGGTTTTACATGAAATGGAAGAGCAGTCACGACGGCATCAAACCAATAACTTTCTTTTTTTGGATCTAAAATTAAACTCTTACCCAGATTTATTGCGTGGCATTGTTCGAGGTGTTCAAAAGCGAATCCCTGGCGCTCAATGGATTGGTACGATACATGTTGATACTCGGAAAGACAATGGTCTAAGCAGCAAAGATTTGCGCGCTGCTGTTGCTTCTGGTATGCGTCGGGTTAGTTTTGGATTGGAAACAGGCAGTCAACGGCTTCTAGATGCAATGAAGAAAGGAGCCACGGTAGAAGGCAACTCACGCTTTATACGCGATGCTTATGCCGCTGGTCTTAGCGTTAGATGTACCATGTTTCGTGGTTTTCCTGGCGAAACAGCGAAAGACCTTGAGCTGACTGCAAAATTTCTAGAGGGACACGCAGAATTATTAGACCGAGTTCGTTTCAATGATTTGAGCATTCATGAAGGTACGCCTTTGTACGATAGTATGCTTGCAAAAGATAAACAGTATCCAGGGATCGAAATAACACGTCACGATAACATTAACTCTCGCCTTCGCTACAAGGATGCTACCCCACCCACAAAACAATACAAACAGGCACTCAATAAAACATTGGCCATCGTCCGTGCGATCAATAAGAGATCAATACGCTCTGCAGCACGCGCCTTTGATGGGTTGATGTAATTTTAATTTAGCACTTTTTGTATGAGCATTGATTCCAAAGTTCGCTCTAGTACCCTAAAGCGAAGACTAAGACGGATAGGGCGAGCCGAGATTCGTGAAGAGGCCAGGGCATTCATCGAACAATTTCATCGTGAAAATGACTTATCGCAACAGACAGCAAAGGAGAGAATTCGTGAAGTTCTCATCGACATAAAAAAGCATGGCTATTATCAGCATACATCCGATGAACTAGCCTTTGGCGCAAGAGTTGCCTGGCGCAATCACGCCCGTTGCATCGGGCGACTTCACTGGCGATCTTTGAGAGTAATCGATTGTCGACAGTTTACCCATAAAGATGATATTGCCGAGCGGCTTGTCGATCACATCTCACTTGCCCAGGGAAATGGCAACATTCAGTCCACTATTTCTGTTTTTTCACCCGTTTTGGCTAACCAAATCCCAGCATTTATCGAAAGTCGCCAGCTGATTCAGTATGCCGGCTATGCGCGCCCAGGCCAAACAGTTTTGGGCGATCCAATTACACTGGAAACCACCCGAACCCTGGTCTCATTAGGCTGGAAATCCCCATCAAAACCAAGTCATTTCGATCTGCTTCCGGTCTTGTTGCGGGATGCCAATGGCCAACGACAATATTTCGAATTACCCGCAAACCTGGTAAAGCAAATACATCTTGAGCACCCATCTGAACCCGTTATAAACACGCTCAAATTACAATGGTATGCTCTTCCTTGTGTAAGCTCTATGATTTTGACCATCGGAGGTATTGATTATCCATGTGCACCTTTCAATGGCTATTATATGGGCACCGAAATAGCTTCCCGAAACCTTGCCGATGAACGACGATATAACCTGTTGCCAATCATCGCGCGGGCGATAAATAATGGTTCGTCAAAGTTGCCTGAGTTATGGAAAGATCGAGCATTAACAACACTCAACGAAGCTGTCTTATATTCTTTCCACCGAGATGGGATTCGTGTGGTTGATCACCATACTGCCAGTAATCAATACATGGGTTTTCATCGTATAGAACAAGCCCATGGACGCCAAGCTGCCGGCGATTGGTCATGGGTTGTCCCCCCCCCAAGCTGCTTCAGCTTGTCCAGTATTTCATCTAAAGATGGAAAACCGGACAGAAGTCCCAAACTTCTATAACAGTCGGGCTGCCGACGGAAATGAACTGCGGGTTTATTATGATCAGGAAGAACATTCCAAGTGGTGGTTTCGATGGGAACGCTTAAGGCACCGTTATCGCAGGTGGTGGCGTAGAAAACGTTAGTGTCATGGTTATTTCCCGTCAATGTTTTTCAAACTTATATACTTAAAAAACACCTGGGGCAGTCGTTTTTTTAAAGTGCTGTTCTCGACAAAAAAGTCACCGCTAGTCAATAAAAACCTGAATATTGGTCTCTAAAAGTTCTGGTTAATAAAGAAGTTTTGGTCAGTTTGATCAATAACCCACTTTTGCTATCTATGTTTAAGCAGTGTTTTTGCCATATTATACCCATTTAATTAGCTAGATATAATAAAAATATTGAGTTGATCCTACCCTGTGCATAGTGTACCTTTCCCATTATAAGAATAAAAATTACGTCATTTTTTGATTAATACGGAGATTAATAATTATGTGTAGAACAACCCAAAATTCACAACTAGCTTTTTTTACTATTTTTTCCAAGAAGGTTGTGATGATCCTTTCTTTCTTACTGTTTATGACCTCATTGTCAGCAGCAACCTTTCCCTTTACAGAAAATTTTAAAGACCAAAACCTTACAAGTCGCGATTGGCAATGGAAATTTGAAGAGCGTGGAGATTGGAGGGTAAGAGCGAAGAACCTTGAAATAAAATCATCGCGTGATACTTCCATTTATGAGGGTCGAGAGAACAAGCCAAATCGAGGACCAAGCCGCAACATACTTGTTCAATCAATAAAGGCGAATGGTTTGGTGGATTTTGCAGTGACTGCTCAAATAAATACTAGTACTGGGGGGCAGGGAGGCCTCATCCTCTATCACGATAATGACAATTATATAAAGTTAGTCATCGAAAAACTTTCACCTTATGAGCCTAAAGAACCATTTTTCGTTATGTTGCGTGAAAATAATCGCGCCGTTGAGCATAGACATAAAGAGGATATAGATATTAAAGGTCTCAGTGATATTCCGGGAAATGATGAAATTAAGGTAGCAATCCCTGGTAATAAGAATAGAGATACATTCATTTATGATCTTCGACTAAGACTTCAGAACAAACGAGTAACCATGTATTGGCGTGTTCCTGGCCAGACGAGCTGGAACAGGATTAATGAATCCATGCCTCTACCTTCAACTGGAGGCCAATGGTACGCAGGTATCTATTCAAGTGGAAGGTCAGATACTAATGAACCGCAACGGTATCGGAATTTTGGACTCACTCCTGGAAAATGTTCACTGGATGCTGATGGCAGTGGAACTATTGATGCCCTGACAGATGGTTTGCTGTTTCAGCAACATATGTTCGGTATTGAGGGTGATGCTTTGGTTGACAATACAGTAGCAACAAATTGTACACGATGTGATGTTACTTCAATTACAAGGGTTCTAGATCAATGTAAAATGACTAGTGCATCGGATATTGATGGCAATGGAGAAGTAGACGCGCTAACCGATGGACTTTTAATCATCCGTTACTTATTTGGCAGCAGGGGTTCAGCCCTTATAAACGGAACAGTAGGAGATGGTTGTACTCGATGTTCTCCTGATAAAATTCAAAGCTATATTGAAAAAGGCCTATAACCTTTCAAGGTTAGAGCGTTACGGATCTAATGATGCACAAGGAAGTGCTTTCTTCGAAAATGAGATTTCGTACAATGGGTTTTTTAAATCAGTTAATTGGATGAGTAAAATTTTACGAACTAATTATGATGGCTAACCAGTATTATCCTCAGTGTTATTTATCGATGGTCTTTCTGTGGCTCTTAATCAGATTGCTTAAAAGGTATCAGTATGCGTGATGCCAGTTTATATTTATCATGCTTATTCTTATTATTCACAGACCTCTCTATTGCCATTGAGAAAAGTACTGCCAAAGAATATTTGCCCATTAATGTAACCTTAGCTAAAGATATCAACGGTGGATTTCGATTGGTGTCCAGAGATGCGCAGTTAACTGAAATCCTTAATAAAATCTCTGAAGAGACGGGTGTAAGTATTCACTATTCCACCGTATCGAAAACACCAGTAACCTTATCTTGTTCGGGAGCCACTGTTAAGCCGTTACTGGAATGTCTATTCGGCTCCAGCGCTGGTTTTATTGTTCGATATGTTGAGAATTCTTCCACTCAAAGCAAACATCAGCAAATCGATCAAGTTTGGTTACTGAACACTGCTGTCATTTTGAACACTTTTGAGTCAGAAAGAAGTCATTACGGTGATGATTTGCTGGCAAATGAAGAGTTGCCAGAAACAGGAAAAGAAAACAGCCCATTGGATTCGACACAAATTAAAGAACTGTTAACAATGGCTAAAGCTGAAAATCCTAAGCAACGTGTTTTAGCAATTACCAAACTGGTAAATCATGGGTCTAACGATGATGCCTATATAGCCAGTGCATTTAAACAAGCCCTTACCGATGATGATGTCTCGGTAAGAGCAGTAGCAATACACGGCCTTGCACAAATGAATGGTATTGATGCGAGTGCTTCATTACAACAAGCATTGTTAGATGACAACATCTCGGTACGTTTGATGGCGCTCAGCAGTGTCGATAACAATTCAAATTTGTTGCTCCAGGCTCTCACCGATAGCGATGAAACCGTGCGTCAAATGGCTGAAGCAAAGCTAGCGGTCGGCAATAAGGGCGAGGAAGGAAACTAAACAAATCACATTCACTAGGGTGATACTATTCGAAGCTGTTAACTCTAATACAGACAAAGAGCCTAAATTCGAAGGAAAAAAGGCAGACTAACCACTTTAGGAGAATGTAACTATGAATAACACCTTAATCCGTGATTTAAGAAGTTAATAAAATGAGTTATCTAGCTGATTAATAATCAATAAAGTGTTAAAATAGAGGCATTAAAAACTTCACCCAACAAGTGCAAAATGAAACGTCTCATCATCGAACAATCCACAACAGAAACCTATACAAGTCATTCTGGTTTGGCCTTAGTTGGCTTGTGTTTAAATCGATATGGCACTATTCATAAAGTGCTCAAGGCCGGCATTCCTTTACGCCATGGCATTTCGCACAGCGACATTATCAAATCATACATTGGAACGCTATGTTTAGGCAAAAGCGACTTCGAAGCAATCGAGAACTACCGAGATGATGACTACTTCAAGAACGCGCTGTCGATTAAGCGCGTACCCTCAAGCGCAAGATTAAGACAACGACTGGATGAAGAGGCTGAAGCGCTATTGGTCATCATGCAACAATGTAATATTGAATTTCTGACTCATGCCGGGGTACCGGTGACGCCATTGGCCACCCATCATGTCGCATTGGATATTGATGTGTATCCGATGAACAATGAGAAGACCCAGAAGGAAGGTGTTTCCAGAACCTATAAAGGCCATGATGGCTATGCGCCGATTGCGGCTTATCTGGGTAATGAGGGTTGGTGTCTGCTTAATGAACTTCGAGAGGGTAAGCAGCATTGTCAAAACGGTTTTCAAAGGACGCTGGACCGCGTCATTGAATATGCTCGGTGCTTGACTGAGGCTCCGCTGCTGGTGCGTTTGGATAGCGGACATGATGCCTTGGATAGCCGTGTCTGGCTGCACCAAAACCAAGTGGACTCTATCCTGAAATGGAACCCCAGAAAACAAGACCTGGAGGCTTGGTTAGCCTTGGCTGAACAACAAGGCAAATGGACAACGCCGAGGGTCGGCAAACGGGTCGCCTTGTTCAGTGTCCAAGAAACCCAACAACAAGACGGGCAAACCTATCGCTTCCGCCGCGTCATGCGGGTTATCGAAAGAACTATGGATGCAGAGGGTCAAATGCTGTTAATCCCTGAGATAGAAATAGAAGGCTGGTGGACCTCATTAAATTCGCTCGCCTACGCTGATGAACAGATCATTGCTCTTTACCAAGATCATGCCACTTCCGAACAATTCCACAGTGAATTTAAAACCGACCTCGATATCGAACGCTTACCTTCGGGCAAATTTGCCACCAACGACTTGATCATGGCATTGAGCGCTTATAGTTACAATATCTTGCGTTGGATCGGCTTAATCGGGCTCATAGGCAACATCAGTCCTGTCCGTCATCCGGCTAAAAGAAGGCGAATAAAAACGGTTATACAGGAACTGATGTACCTAGCGGCTCGGGTCATCCATGCCGGGCGACGAATAAAACTTCGTTTCTCCAAACACTGCCCGGGTTTTTTAGCATTTGAGTCAACCTACCATCGCTTAGCATCAGGATAACGCCACACTATTCTTAAAAAAAATGCGAGAACATGCCTCTCAGGGATAGCAGTGCCTGGTGTACAGGATTTGGTGTCAATTGAGAGCTATTGATGCTTAAATAGCCTCAGTGTGCTCGTACTATAAGCTTTGTCAAACAATAACAAGGTATTAAAACGTTGAAATGTTAATGTGGCTTCCCAAGGATTGGTGGATGCTCTTTAAGTCACGGATTCAGGTAACAATCTACTCAGTCATCTCTTCCGCATTATTCAAAGCGACAAGCGCTTGACTTCAACTATTAATGGGCATTGCTCTGAACGTTACATTGTGCCAAAAGAAAAGCATTTTTGGTTATCGATAATTGCGTTGCTGTCGCTAGTATTGTTTGCAGTTCAGGTGAATGCGAATCAAGCCCTGAAAAACCTAAAGCCTGGTCAGTGGTATAAATTTCCAACGCATTCTTACTCGAAAATGAATTCGGTAACACCACCAAATAATCGGGCTCCGAATGCTCCACCTGAATTCTCTTACGATTGGAGGTTTTTTTCTAAAAGTGTTATGGATGCTTGGGGTGGAGGTGCTTATGATACCAAAAAGAATCGCCTTATTATTTGGGGTGGTGGCCACGCGGACTATGTAGGCAATGAAGTCTATGCGTTCAATTTAGAAGAGGTGACAAGTCAGGGGACAGGTCGTTGGAGAAGACTAACTACCCCGAGCACTGTTCCTCTAAATTGTAATCTACGATCTTCAGCATTAAAGTTCACAATAGAAAATCGAGAAGGAGATCCAAATGGATGTCTTACAGAAGAAATAGAAATAATGGGGGATGGGCAACCTGTGTCTCGACATACCTATGACTCACTCCAGTACCTGCCCTCTAATATATCAAATGGGAATGTATTATGGGCTCAAGGCGGATCGCGATGGCCAACAGGTAAATGTTCAAAAGTTCTTTGGTTTCTAAATTTAGAAAATAATGTATGGAAGCAAAAAATACAGAATGCGGGTACAACAAAAGAGTGTGAACTCTCCGTATTTTCTGCTTATGATGTCAATACAAAGAGCGTGTTTAGTTTCAATCATAACACTGCTGGTCACAAGGTATTGATGAGGCACAATATTACGACAGGAAGTTGGACAGAAGTAGTCAATAATCATGTTATTAATTTTTCCACTGGAACGACATCTGATGACACGGCAGCTGATAACCTAACTGCTGCCATTCATCCTGGAAAAAAGATGATGATTGCATTGGGTGGAGTGAAAGGAAATAAGGTAGTTTCATACGATCTGAAAAATATAACAATAAACAACAAAGCGACTTTTAAGGAGGTACCAACTAACGGTGCCACTGAAATAACTCAATGTAGCGGCCCTGGCTTTGATTACGATAATAAATCACAACAATTAGTTGCTTGGTGTAATACTGATGATATTTATGTTTTGGATATCAAAACGATGCGCTGGAGCAAACAAGCACCTACTTCACCTAATACTGAATCACCAAGACTTCCTTCAGATAGTAACGGAACTTATGGCCGGTTTCGATATGTTCCTAAATATAATGTTTTTGTTCTGGCTACGGGTACGCAGCAAGACGTTTATGCCTATAAACGATCTACACTTGACGCCGATGGAAATGGAGGAAAGGACGACGCTTTAACCGATGGCTTACTGTTTATGCGATATATGTTTGGACTACGCGGTGATGCATTAATTAGTGGTGCAGTGGATACCAGCTGTACTCGATGTACGTCGGCACAAATTGAAAGTTATGTAAAGCAAGTTGGTGAAGAACTTAGATCGGATATTGACGGCAATGGGGAGGTAGACGCCTTAACGGATGGGTTATTAATTTCTCGTTACTTATTCGGCTCAACAGAGAATGCTCTCATCCAAGATGCGATAGGGGATGGTTGTACTCGTTGCACTGCACCCGAGATTACAAAATACCTTGGAACACTCAGTACGAAATAGCGATAAAATCCAAAGAAGAACAAGGAAGTTCTCTCTTTGAAAATAATGTTTCTTTACAATATTAACGGATTACACCCGCTGATTTGAAAGGGCAAACTATACCTATAAAATCAAGACTGCTGAAAAAATTTTAGCCAGGGTGTTTTTTGTGCATTTCCTTTCAAAAGCTTTTATCGGTTTTAACACGACACCACGGACTACCCAATTTTTAATGATCGTCTTAGACCAATAGATTGCCATAGAGAAAAGCATTGCCTTTTCATCTCAATTTATCCCAATATTAATAAACAAGTTTTTTTGATGGTATGATCTGAATTATCGTCAGGACTGAATTTGAGGATTGTGCTGAGATCGACAATAATTGATCTGTGACAACGATTTATCTCATATCTTTCGCTGAATCCTTATATCTTGTTGAAATGAGTTGAAGGAGGACAAGGCAATGCGCTTTTTACACACCATGATCCGGGTCAGTGATTTAGATCAATCTCTGGATTTTTTTTGCAATAAGCTTGGCTTAATTGAATTTAAACGCATCGAAAGTGAGGCAGGGCGGTTTACTCTAGTCTATTTAAATGCTGCCAACGATAGCACACAGGTGGCCGGATCCGAATCGCCATTGGTAGAATTAACATATAACTGGGATCCTGAACAATATTCAGGCGGCAGAAATTTCGGTCATTTAGCGTTCGAAGTCGACAATATTTATGAGATTTGCCAGAACCTCCAAGATCAAGGCGTTACCATCAGTCGACCACCGAGAGATGGATGGATGGCCTTTATCCGCTCTCCAGATAATATTTCTATAGAATTATTACAAAAGGGAGAGGCTTTAGCGCCCACGGAGCCTTGGGTCTCAATGCAAAATGTTGGTGAGTGGTAAGGGAAACCGAGCAAAGTTTGTCAATTTTGTTTAAAGTTTCCAAGAGGCGAAAACATCAACAACCAGTCTCGTACACCGCCTTATAAAAACAATGAAGCGTTAGCTTGGGGGGTGATATGCGATGTTTAAATTGTTATCGTTCGTTAGTGTTGGTGATTTGTCTATTTGTTTTTCAAGTCCAGGCAAAACCGCTATTGCCAGAGGAAGTGCCTGAGCCATTGAAACCCTGGGTAGATTGGGTTTTACAGGATAAAACAGACATCTTTTGCCCGGTCAACTTTAAGGCAACCAAGCAAAAACATTGTAGTTGGCCGAGCTACTTGACCTTACAACTGGAACCAATTAAATCAACTTTTTCTTCGCGTTGGCTAGTTTTTGCTGATAATTGGATCACTTTACCTGGTGACACTAAACATTGGCCGCAGCAAGTCACCATTAATGAAAAACCTGTTGCAGTCATAGAAAGGCAGGGTAGGCCGACACTCTTTTTAAAAAAAGGAAATTACCAAATAACGGGTAATTTTATTTGGGACCACATTCCAGATCATTTAACCATTCCTGAAAATACTGGAATCATTGAACTAACGCTGCAAGGCAAAACCATTACTACGCCAGCTATCAAAGGCAGCCAACTATGGCTGAAAGACAAAGCACAAAGTCAGTTCAACAACAAAAATCAGCAAAACAAATTATCCTTGCACGTCTATCGTCGCATTATAGATGATATTCCCATGCAGGTTTTGACTCACCTGGAGATAGAGATATCTGGAAAACAACGCGATATCCATCTGGGTAATCCTTTGCTGGAAGGTTTTGTACCAATGAACCTTGATAGTCGGCTTCCGGTAAGTTTAGAAGCCGATGGTAGATTATTACTGCAAGCCAAGCCAGGGCGATGGCAAATAGAACTTTTAGCAAGGCATCCAAAGCCCGTAAGCAAACTCGTATTAAGACCTAATACAAAGGAATGGCCGGAAACTGAAATTTGGAGTTTTGATGCCAAACCTTATCAACGAGTGGTCGAAATTTCAGACGCCAAAGTGATTGATCCTAATCTGACGAATTTACCGAAAGCCTGGAAAAAACTTCCTGCTTATCAACTATTGTCAGGTGAAGCACTTGTTTTTAAAGTGATAAGGCGTGGTGATTCGGAGCCTGGGCCTAATCAACTGACTCTTAACCGCAGTCTTTGGCTTGATTTTGCTGGCACGGGCTACACTATTCGTGACCAAATCAAAGGTATTATCACCAACGGCTGGCGACTCAATATACAACCGGGGATGCAACCAGGGCAAGTTACCATTGATGAAGAAAACCAATTGTTGACTCAAGTGCCTGCCAGCAATGATATTGGTGTCGAATTGAGAAAAGGACTCGTCAATTTAACCGCAGACAGCCGCTTCGAACAGTCTATTTCCGAACTCAATGCAGTTGGCTGGAAACAAGATTTCAACCGTGTCGAAGCTACATTAAATTTGCCGCCGGGTTGGCGATTGCTAGCTGCCAGTGGTGTGGATAATATTCCAGACACTTGGTTTTATCGGTGGACGTTACTGGATTTATTTGTAGTGTTGATAATAGCCCTCAGTGTAAGTCGTTTGTGGCATATTGGATGGGGTTTGTTAACACTAATAACTTTTGCACTTATCTGGTATGAGCCTGGGGCGCCACGATATATATGGCTAAACATTTTGGCCGCAACTGCTTTATTAAGAGTTTTACCAGATAACAAATTTGCCTTATTGATAAAGGTTTATCGTAATTTGAGCTGGATCGGGCTATTGGTTATTGCTATACCCTTCATGGTCAACCAGGTTAGAACTGCCCTTTATCCACAATTAGAAAAACCCTGGCAACAGATTCGGCCTATGTCTAACCTCAATCAGGGTACTGATTTTAATGAAGAGCTCTTAGGATCCTCGAAAGATAGTATTCAATCGGAAAGTTATGGTGCGCGATCGATGGCAAAAGTGTCACCGACTATCAAAAAAACATTGCGTTATGCTAAAAAGCAACTCGACAATGTAGAGCGAACTGACCCAAATGCAAATATACAAACGGGTCCTGGTTTGCCGCAATGGCAGTGGACTAAAGTGAAGTTGTCGTGGAATGGACCTGTCAGTAACGAACAACAAATAAAGTTGTGGTATTTGACCCCCTCCATGACAATGGTTCTCAACTTTATTCGTATCATTGCCTTGTCAATTCTGGTTCTAATGATGAGTGGGTTAGCAGGAAAATTACGCTTTAATCGAAAAGTTATTGACACTCCATTACTGTTGATGGGTCTGTTTGTTATGAGTAGCTTCCCAATTCAAGAAGCCCATGCCGAGTACCCTAATCAAACGTTACTCGATACCTTACAAAAACGTTTATTGGAACCCCCGGAATGTCATCCCCGGTGCGCTGAAATGTCGCGCATGAGTGTAAACATTAATGAGACAACTTTAAAGATACAACTGGAATTACATAGTGAACATAATGTTGCGGTACCGTTGCCTGCAATAGCCGGACAGTGGCTCCCAAATCAAATTAATTTGGATGGAGAACCTGCTAGCGCCTTATTTCGTTCTCAAGAAGGTAATTTATGGCTTAACGTTCCTCAAGGGATTCACCAAATTTTATTGCTTGGCAAAGTTCCGGCTGCCAGCCAGTTTTCAGTCCCTATGGTCTTGAAACCACATCTTGTAGAGCATGATGAAACAGGCTGGTCAATTGAAGGTATTCATGAGCATGGTCAGGTTGATAATCAATTGCAATTTTCTCGAATTCATTCAGGTACAACTGCTAATAATTTAAAGACCGAGTTGGAAGCAGTTGCATTACCACCGTATTTCTTTGTAGAGCGTACCCTATATCTCGGATTAGATTGGCGTGTCGTAACTCAAGTTAAACGTGTGACACCAGCTGACTCGCCCATTATCAAAAAGATTCCTTTGCTGCAGGGTGAAAAAGTTTTATCCGCTGGTGTGCGAGTAAAAAATAATGAAGTGTTAGTCAATATGCCCGCTAACCGAACTAGTCTGCAATGGGAGTCGGCCTTGAAAAAACAAGCTAATCTTGTTTTGACAGCACCTAAAACTAATGATTGGTCAGAAGTTTGGCGCGTTGATGTTAGTCCAATTTGGCATTTAACATCCGAGGGGCTTACGGTAGTTTATCAGCAGAATAACCAGCAACGCTGGTTGCCAGAGTGGCGGCCATGGCCCGGTGAGATTGTTACGCTTAACATTACTCGACCAGAAGGGGTTCAAGGCCAAACAATGACTATCGACCATAGTGAGTTATTGGTGAAACCAGGTAAGCGAAGTCGTGATGTCACGTTGCAATATAACCTTAGAAGTTCTCAAGGAGGAAAGCATCTTGTTCGTATACCGCCAAATAGTCAGCTGCAGTCGGTGTCGATGGATGAAGTTACACAACCCATTCGTCAAATGGAACGGCAAGTCACTATTCCCATTCATCCTGGCAAACAGTCAATTAAGCTGAACTGGCGTGACTCCGCAGCTATTGATACCGTCATTTCCACCCCGGCAGTCGACATGGAAACAGCAAGTGTTAATCATCAGATTAAAGTTCGGTTGGGCCATGATCGTTGGGTGCTGTGGTTATCTGGCCCACAATTAGGACCTGCGGTTTTATTCTGGGGCGTAGTGCTAGTACTTTTTTTGCTATCTGCGGCTATGGGACTGATCTCATTTACGCCATTGAAAAGTTGGCATTGGTTTTTATTGTTCATCGGTTTGAGTCAGGTGGCAATTGAACCAGCATTATTGGTGATAGCCTGGATTATAGTGTTGGGAATAAAACAACGAGATTTGATAACAAATACAACTATGTTCAATTTGGCTCAAGTAGGGATTGTGGTTTTAACGCTCTTATCGCTAATAGTTCTCATCATGGCGGTTCAAAATGGATTGTTAGGATCTCCAAATATGCAAATTGCAGGAAATCAGTCCACCCCATATCAATTGAATTGGTTTCAAGATCGGAGTGATGCAGTTTTACCAACAGCGACAATTGTTTCAGTACCTGTGGTCATCTACCGCATTTTGATGTTGCTTTGGTCACTATGGTTAGCAGCATCGTTGCTAAGCTGGCTGAAATGGGGTTGGGAATGTTTTGCTACTGGAGGTATCTGGAAGTCAGCAGCCAAACAAGATAAATCATCAAAAGTGGATAATATTAAGGCCAGCTAAACTGTGGAAAAGTAAAGCTAGAGGTTATCGATGACTAAAAATGATCTTTCCGGCGTCTGATTTCCGCAAAGACATCTACTAAAGGATGGTTTTCCAATTGTAGTTTTTGTTGAATGGTGGGGCTGTCGGGTCTAAAGAATGGGTTAGTAGCTTGTTCAAGACCAATCGTTGTCGGTACGGTGGGTAAATTCTGCAACCTGCATTGTCGTACTTCAATCATGGTTTGTTGCAGTACTGGGTTGTCATCCTCCAACGTTAAGGCAAACTGGCCATTATTTTGCGAATATTCATGGGCACAGTAAACACGTGTTTTCTCAGGTAAGGCTTTTAGTTGCAGCATAGATTGCCACATTTGTTCTGCGCTGCCTTCAAACAAACGACCGCAACCCATTTTAAACAAGGTATCGCCACAAAATAAAGCAGCATTGTCTGCAAAGTAGTAGTTGATATGACCTAAGGTATGACCAGGGGTGAATAATACTTTAGCGGTTTGTGAACCAAGTTGAATTTCATCCCCTTCAGTGACTGTTTGATCAATTTCCGGGATTCGGTACTGGTCGTATACCGAGCCAATAATTTTGCAACCTGTGGCTTTTTTCAGTTGTAAGTTACCCCCAACATGATCTCCATGATGATGAGTATTTAGTATGTAATCTAAATGCCAGCCATGTTTTTTTAATGCTTGCAGAACGGGTTCACTCAGCGCGGGATCAACCACTGCCGTTTGGTCAGTTACATCATCGTGTAACAGGTAGATGTAATTGTCGGTCAGTACAGGAAGCTGTTCGATTTGCAGCATGTCAGTTAATTTTTTAGTCGATCAATAGGAATTATTATCTCCCTTTATTCTGGTGAAGAACCAGTAATATTTTGCAAAATACCCTGAACATCGAGTTCACAATAGCTGAGTAATTCCTCGCGGGTCCCTTGTTCGACATATTCGTCTTTTAAGCCCAGGTTTAATACCGGCATCCAAATGTTTTGCTGCTGTAAGAACTCATTGACAGCACTGCCAGCACCGCCCGCGATAGTATTTTCTTCTACTGTCACAAGACGATCATGATTTTGGGCCATCTCCAGGATAAGTTTTTCATCCAACGGTTTAACAAAACGCATGTTAACCACCGTAGCGCCCAACGTTTTACCGACCTCAAGCGCTGGTGTCACCATCGTACCAAACGCTAAAATTGCGATCTTCTTACCCGTCAGCTTGATTTCAGCTCGTCCCAGCGGTAAGGCCGTCATCGTTTTTTCGACAGCAATGCCTGGACCAGCCCCTCTTGGATAGCGTACCGCCGCAGGCCCCTCATGCAGAAAACCAGTGTACAACATCTGCCGACACTCATTTTCATCGGCGGGCGCCATCACCACCATGTTGGGAATACAACGTAAATAGGTTAAATCGAAATACCCGCATGGGTCGGACCATCCGGTCCCACTAAACCGGCTCGATCAATGGCAAACAAAACAGGTAAATTCTGTAAAGCCACATCATGGATCAATTGATCGTACGCGCGTTGCAAAAACGTTGAATAAATCGCGACCACCGGTTTTGCACCTTCACAGGCCATGCCTCCCGCTAACGTGACACAATGCTGCTCGGCAATTGCTACATCAAAATAACGTTCAGGGAAACGTTTGGAAAATTCCACCAGGCCAGAACCTTCACGCATGGCGGGTGTGATGGCCAGTAAACGCTTATCTTGCTCAGCCATGTCACACAACCACTGGCCAAATACTTTGGTATAAGTCGGTTTCGAAGGTTTTGAGGTCGGTAAATGATCTTGGGCAGGGTCAAACGGTGTAACACCATGATAAGCAATCGGATCCTTTTCAGCGGGTCGATAGCCTTTGCCTTTTTGTGTGACAATGTGCAAAAAACGTGGCCCACTTAGGCTTTTCAGATTACGTAGCGTGGGAACCAATGTATCGATGTCATGGCCATCAATCGGTCCAATATAGTTAAAACCTAATTCTTCAAACAAAGTGCCTGGAGCGACCATGCCTTTAACATGCTCTTCGGTCTTGCGGGCTAATTCCCAGACGCTCGGCATTCGACTCAGAACTTTTTTGCTTTCTTCACGAACAGTTGAATACAATTTTCCTGAGAGCACTTTGGCGAGATAGTTATTGAGTGCGCCAACATTCGGTGAAATCGACATGTCATTATCATTCAAAATGACCAACAGATTGGCGTCTAACGCACCGGCATGATTCAGCGCTTCAAAGGCCATGCCACCGGTAATGCCACCATCGCCAATAATCGCTATAGCATGCCGGTCTTTGCCTTGTTCAGCCGATGCTATGGCCATCCCTAAGGCAGCACTGATAGATGTGCTGGAATGTCCGACTCCGAAACAGTCATAGGGACTTTCTGCGCGATTGGGAAATGCTGACACGCCATCGCGTTGTCTGATGGTGATCAGGCTATCACGGCGACCGGTTAAAATTTTATGTGGGTAGGCTTGATGTCCGACATCCCAAACCAAAAAGTCGTCCGGTGTGTCGAATACGTAATGCAAAGCAACCGTCAGTTCTACGGTACCCAAACCAGCAGAAAAATGACCGCCCGATTGACTCACGCTATATAACAAAAAATCCCGTAACTCCTGGGCTAGCGGCTTAAGCTGACTCGACGACATGGCCCTCAAGTCTGATGGCTGGTCTATCTCGCTTAATAGTGGGTAGCTCAATCGTTCGTCTTGCTGCATGTGGTAGAAGGAATGATAATTAAAGGAGAGCTTCTGTTGGGAATCTATAGGGACAACAAACGTTAATGATCTCGCTCAATGATGTACAGGGATAAATCTCGTAGAAGATCAGCTTCAGGGCCAAAAACATCTAGACTTGCAATAGCGAGTTGGTGCATTTCTTTGGCTTTTTTCATTGAGCCATCTAGTCCAATGAGCGCTGGATAATTAGGTTTGTTGTTATTTTTGTCTTTGCCTTGGGTTTTACCTAGCGTTTGTGTATCGCTTACTTCATCAAGGATATCATCAATAATTTGAAAAGATAATCCAATACAACGGGCATAATGAAGTAATTTTTGGGATAACTTAGAATCTATTTCAGGGTCGAGTAGCGTTGCTAATTCAACACTGGCGCTAATTAGAGCACCTGTTTTATGAATGTGCATGTTCTCCAACTCGGGCAAAGTCAAAGCTTTTCCTATTGATTCTAAATCTATTGCCTGACCACCGACCATACCCCTGGATCCACTCGCTTTAGCTAACACGGAAATCATTTTATTGCGTTGTTGCGCCTTAGCATCAATTGACGAATCATTAGCTGTAACGTCAAAAGCCAGTGCCTGTAGGGCATCACCTGCTAAAATCGCAGTCGCTTCATCAAAAGCAATGTGGCAAGTGGGTTTACCACGCCTGAGTTCATCATCATCCATAGCCGGTAAATCATCGTGAATTAATGAATAAACATGAATAAATTCGACAGCGGCAGCTAGTCCGTCCAATCTATCCGGTTCTATTTCGAGGGCATGGCCAGTGCTATAAGTCAGAACTGGACGCATTCTTTTACCTCCCTCAAGCACAGAATATAACATCGCCTGGTGTAACCTGGTTGGCAGTACATTAGCGCTCGGCAGCCGTGCTTCTAGCGCTGCTTCAACGCGGGTTTGGCTAAGTTGTATAAACTCGCTGAGAGTTTTATTCATCAGGATATGGTTTTAAAGTCTGTTTGCCATTTTCTTCTAACAGAATCTGAACTTTTTGTTCAGCTTCCTGTAAAGCTTTTTGGCAGGTTCGTGTTAATATAATTCCGCGTTCGAAAGCCACCAGTGATTCTTCTAAAGAAAAATCACCGCCTTCCATCTTTTCAACTAATTGTTCGAGTTCCTTCATTGAGTCTTCAAAGGACACATTTGGTTTTTTTTTCGGCATGGTGGTAAGACTAAAATTTCTGAAGCCATTGAACTATCAAGCTTCTTAAAAAATGGCTTATTATATCTGATTTACGATAACTTCTTTCAACAGAAATATGAGTAAAAACTATGACGCTTCTTCAATAGAAGTTTTAAGCGGCCTTGATCCGGTAAGGAAAAGACCTGGTATGTATACCGACACCCACCGCCCGAATCATTTGGCTCAAGAAGTCATTGATAATAGTGTGGATGAAGCCATTGTCGGCTATGTCGATGAGATCAATGTCATCCTTTACCAGGATGGCGGTATCGAGGTGACAGATAATGGTCGCGGCATGCCAGTCGATATTCATCCTGAAGAAGGTGTGCCAGGCGTAGAAGTCATCCTAACCCGTTTGCACGCTGGCGGGAAATTTTCCAATAAGAGTTATCAGTTTTCCGGTGGTTTGCACGGAGTGGGTGTTTCTGTTGTGAACGCGTTATCTAAAAAACTAGTTGTCGAAATCAAACGTGATGGCAAAATTTATCAAATGGAATTTGCCGAAGGGGAAAAAACATCGGAACTAGTTGAGCTGGGTAAAACGACACGAGCTATAACAGGAACTAAAGTCCATTTCTGGCCCAATGAAAAGTATTTTGACACGCCTAAAATCTCATTGAGTAAATTACAACATAATCTCCGTGCAAAAGCCGTTTTATGTCCGAAATTGCAAATAAATCTGCTGGATGAGCAAAGTGGCGAGGAGTTTAGTTGGTACTATGAAGATGGTTTACAAGAGTATTTATGTGATCAACTGAAGCAAATTGACTATTTTCCAAATCCACCATTCATGGGATCCATCAATGGAAATCAGGAAGCCGCTGAATGGGCAGTCGTCTGGTCAGTAGAAAATATTTCCGATTCGGTGACTGAAAGTTATGTCAACCTGGTGCCAACTCCACAGGGTGGGACCCATGTCAACGGTTTTAGAGCAGGCCTAACCGAAGCGATACGTGAGTTCTGCGACTTTCGTAATTTACTGCCTCGAGGTGTAAAATTAGCGCCCGAAGATGTTTGGGAGCATTGTCAATTTATATTGTCCGTCAAATTAGAAGAACCGCAGTTTTCTGGTCAAACCAAAGAGCGGCTAAGCTCTCGCGAATGTGTCTCGTTCGTTTCCGGTGTCGCTAAAGACACCTTCAGTTTATGGCTTAACCAACACCCGCAAGAGGGTGAAAAAATCGCTGAAATAACCATCCAAAGCGCACAAAAACGGCTTCGTTCAGGCAAAAAAGCTATTCGTAAAAAAGTAACAACAGGTCCCGCATTACCGGGGAAATTAGCGGATTGTGCAAGCCAAGATATTAATCGTTCAGAGTTGTTCCTAGTCGAAGGTGACTCAGCTGGAGGTTCGGCTAAACAAGCGAGAGAAAGGGAGTTTCAAGCGATTATGCCGCTTAGAGGTAAAATATTGAATACCTGGGAGGTCGATTCATCGCAAGTTATGGCTTCGCAAGAAGTACACGATATTGCGTTAGCGTTAGGCATTGAACCTGGCTCTGATAATCTTGAATCGCTTCGTTATGGTAAGGTTTGTATTTTAGCGGATGCTGATTCTGATGGTAATCACATTGCAACGTTAATTTGCGCACTGTTTTATCAGCATTTTAGAGTGCTAGTAGCTGCCGGGCATGTTTTTGTTGCCATGCCACCGCTCTATCGAGTCGATGTGGGTAAAACTGTTTTCTATGCCTTGGACGATGCCGAGAAACAAGGTGTGTTAGACCGAATTGAGGCTGAAAAAATTAAGGGCAAAGTAAATGTTCAGCGTTTTAAAGGGTTAGGAGAAATGAACCCTTTGCAGTTACGAGAAACAACAATGAATCCGGATACCCGCCGTTTGGTGCAACTAACCATTGATGAAGAGGAGCAAACAACTCGTCAACTCGATATGCTGCTGGCTAAAAAACGAGCTTCTGATCGACGTCAATGGCTTGAAACCAAAGGTAATCTTGCCGAAATTTAAATCTCAACAACAAGGGTGTGATAGTGGAAAAACAGCAAAAGTCGATGTCAATGACCCTGTTAATGACACCGGAAATGACAAATTTTACGGGGCATGTCCACGGAGGATCACTGCTCAAATTATTGGATCAAGTGGCTTATGCTTGTGCCGCCAGGTACAGCCGGAGCTATGTAGTAACAGCTGCGCTAGATCAAGTTTACTTCAAAGAGCATATCAATGTAGGTGAACTGATAACTTTGCATGCCAACATCAACTATGTTGGCCGTTCTTCGATGGAGGTCGCCGTTGACGTCATCTCTGAGGATTTAAAAACAAATCAGAAAAGACACGTCAATTCATGTTTTTTTACGATGGTTGCCATTGATGAAGAAGGGAATTCCATTAAAGTACCCAACTTAGATATTAATTCAGATTTAGAACAAGAACTATTTAATGCTGGTGAAGCACGAAGAAAGTTTCGTAAGGAAGCGTTAGAAAAAAACAACCTGCTTTCATCCACATTTTTAGATGATGTTTTAAATACAAAGTAAAACCTTACCCTTAATCCGTGATTTAAGGAGTTAATATAATGAGTTATCTAGCTGATTAATAAGCAATAAAGTGTTAAAATAGAGGCGTTAAAAACTTCACCCAACAAGTGCAAAATGAAACGTCTTATCATCGAACAATCCACAACAGAAACTTATACAAGTCATTCTGGTTTGGCCTTAGTTGGCTTATGTTTAAATCGATATAGCACTATTCATAAAGCGCTCAAGGCCGGCATTCCTTTACGCCATGGCATTTCGCACAGCGACATCATCAAATCATACATTGGAACGCTATGTTTAGGCAAAAGCGACTTCGAAGCAATCGAGAACTACCGAGATGATGACTACTTCAAGAACGCGCTGTCGATTAAGCGCGTACCCTCAAGCGCAAGATTAAGACAACGACTGGATGAAGAGGCTGAAGCGCTATTGGTCATCATGCAACAATGTAATATTGAATTTCTGACTCATGCCGGGGTACCGGTGACGCCATTGGCCACCCATCATGTCGCATTGGATATTGATGTGTATCCGATGAACAATGAGAAGACCCAGAAGGAAGGTGTTTCCAGAACCTATAAAGGCCATGATGGCTATGCGCCGATTGCGGCTTATCTGGGTAATGAGGGTTGGTGTCTGCTTAATGAACTTCGAGAAGGTAAGCAGCATTGTCAAAACGGTTTTCAAAAGACGCTGGACCGCGTCATTGAATATGCTCGGTGCTTGACTGAGGCTCCGCTGCTGGTGCGTTTGGATAGCGGACATGATGCCTTGGATACCCGTGTCTGGCTGCACCAAAACCAAGTGGACTCTATCCTGAAATGGAACCCCAGAAAACAAGACCTGGAGGCTTGGTTAGCCTTGGCTGAACAACAAGGCAAATGGACAACGCCGAGGGTCGGCAAACGGGTCGCCTTGTTCAGTGTCCAAGAAACCCAACAACAAGACGGGCAAACCTATCGCTTCCGCCGCGTCATGCGGGTTATCGAAAGAACTATGGATGCAGAGGGTCAAATGCTGTTAATCCCTGAGATAGAAATAGAAGGCTGGTGGACCTCATTAAATTCGCTCGCCTACGCTGATGAACAGATCATTGCTCTTTACCAAGATCATGCCACTTCCGAACAATTCCACAGTGAATTTAAAACCGACCTCGATATCGAACGCTTACCTTCGGGCAAATTTGCCACCAACGACTTGATCATGGCATTGAGCGCTTATAGTTACAATATCTTGCGTTGGATCGGCTTAATCGGGCTCATAGGCAACATCAGTCCTGTCCGTCATCCGGCCAAAAGAAGGCGAATAAAAACGGTTATACAGGAACTAATGTACCTAGCGGCTCGGGTCATCCATGCTGGGCGACGAATAAAACTTCGTTTCTCCAAACACTGCCCGGGTTTTTTAGCATTTGAGTCAACCTACCATCGCTTAGCGTCAGGATAACACCCCACTATTCTTAAGAAAAATGCGAGAACATGTCTCTCAGGGATAGCAGTGCCGGGTGTACAGAATTTGGTGTCAATTGAGAGCTATTGATGCTTAAAAAGCCTCAGTGTGCTCGTATTATTAGCTATTTCAAATAATAACAAGGTATTAAAACGTTGAAATGTTAATGTGGCTTCCCAAGGATTGGTGGATGCACTTTAAGTCACGGATTCAGGCTTACCTTATTGTTCTATTATAAAACAGCATTGTAAACAGACTATGCTTCGTAACAGTGGCTGGCTTTGACAGCAGCACATCGGAACTTATCAATTCTTCCCAATAGTTTTTTTCCTATTCATTCTTTTCACACTCTGTGGATTTAATACTTTGGTACTAAGTGTGTTGTAGTCTGTACTTTAGTCCAATATGACATTCCCAAGGCTCGATTATACTTTTAATCACATCAAGGCTGGAAGCTACAAACAGCCACGATGTAGTAAAGGTTAATAATGATTTTATTGATTCAGAATGAGTTCACCAGTTTCATAACTTAACTAATTAGTGGTGTCTGCTCGTCTGTTTGGATATTTGTTCTTTACTTTTTAGCCACACTCGTTGTGAGACGAGGTCGGAAAATCACAGGTCTCTGCTTTTAGCTGATTAAACAGCAAGCAAAGATGGCTGGATTGCATAAGGTTATTGTGATTTTGTGATTTGTTTTGGTTAAATTAAATAGGAATATATTATGAAAAAATCTTTATCTTTAGTTGCAGTTTTATTGCTGAACTTTGTTTTTAGTCAAATGGCTTCAGCAGCATTTATAACAATTGAAGGCGATTCAAGTGATCCTTTACTTGTTAACCCTGTTATAAATCAAAACGGAGAAAATACTGCTTCTTCTACTATGATTCATGGTTCGGGTCCAGCAGGGAGCTTTACTGATACATTCACGATATCTGTGAATGAAACAACGAATCTTGTAGGGGATTATGGATTTACACTAGCTAACCTTACGGTATCTTCTGTAGAACTTTTCAAAGACGGTAACTTAATTGGAAACTATCTTCTTTCTAATGGTAATTATCAAGGTAGCTTCTTGTTTGAAGCAGGCAGCACTTATGCTCTTAAAGTCATGGCTGCCATTAGTGGAAATAGAACTGCAACTTCTTCATTGAGTGTTAACAGTGAAGTTCCAGTACCTGCGGCTGTATGGTTATTTGGTTCAGCCATCGCAGGTTTGATGGGTTTCGCTCGTCGTCGCCAATCAATCGCTGGCTAACATAACGTAATAATTGAACCAAATTTAACATTGAAGGGGCTTATTGCCCCTTTTTTTTGTACAGTAAGCAGGGTGTGTAATTTATGGTGTGCAAATTTCTTGCTTGCTTGCTTGATTTATCGGATTAAAAGTTTGCCACCCTTAGGAGCGAGGATTTAATAATATCCGCATCTTGACTTGTCTTTTTGTCCGTCTTCCACGTTGTAGAAACAGTTGCGTAGCGTGCTATGCGCCTGTTTCTACGTCTTGAATACGAAAAAAAATCCTGCGCCAAACTTCCGGATATTATTAAACCCTCGCTCCTTACTACCAGAATAATACGTCTGGCAACAAAAATGGCAACTTTACTTTTTGTTCATTGAAGAATCTGCTCAAAAAGAAACGTCCCACTGAACTCGAACTCTTTCATCGGATACTCTTTGGTTCAAAAATGTATCTTTTAAGGTTAAATGCGATGCATCTAAAGTCAGTTTGTTGGTATGTTCCGCAAAAAAGTAGTTTATGGCGCCCGTGAATTCTTCACGTGTGTTGGTCAATGCAATGTTATCCACGTTAGGTTCATCGACAAATGCGTAACGGAAGGCAAGCTCAAGATTAGGCGGAATAATCGGGATTAAGTCATGAAAAAAGTAACCGATTTGAGCATAGCTACCGGTCAGGTTGCTGGTGGTTCGATTAACTCGATCGGTGACCCTTTTCCAATGGAATTCTTCTTGTACTGCAAAACCACGCCATTTAAATGCAACTTCTTGCATTATTTGAGCGACTCGATATTGCCGACTCTCAGCATCTCCAGGCTTGTTGAAACCATCTAAGTTACCGCAACCACCGGAAGACCAACGGGTACATTTGCCGGTAGTCGTCGCAGCAGCGAATGCTATACTGCCTGAAGGTTCTTTGTGATATTCAACGTCCGATTGACGGAATTTAAGGTCCCGGCCAAGAAAATTCCACTGTAAACGACCCATATACATCATATCACTGTCATCATTGGCAACGCCTCTTCCTTCACCGTTGAACACACCCAGAAAATAGCGGGTATCTGCGAAAGTTTCTGGGAATAGGCGTCCATAGGCCATCACCCCCATTTGTCGATCAACTGTAAAAAGACGGTTGACGATTGAGCGCTCAACAAACGTCTGGCGCCCAGAAGAATCGACCCGTTCTCGGTTGTAATTGACTTTCCATTGCCCGGCACGTAACGACAACCATTGATACTTTTCAGCAGAAACACGCCAGTCAATTAATCGGACACCGGCATCTTCTGGATCACCATCCGCATTACGGGTTGGTTGTAGATCTACTTCGAAAAAATACTTCAGCCAAGGTCGAAAACCATGTCCGCCAATTTTCATCCGCACGCGCCGCATCTCAAACGTGCTTTGATCTGCATTTTCAAAGTTTTTGATTTGCCTTGGGTCAGAACGGTATGGGTGGCTAAAGCGCATTTGTGCACGCCATTGCAGATTAGTGGCCCAGTTGCCGTCACGCGTTTCCAAATGAAAGCCCTTATCACCGTAACTGGCTTTGACTGGAAACTCAGCTTCAATTTTTTCTGCAATCTTGTCGGTGATTTTCTGATCTAGTTTTTTCTTTCTAGCCGGCTCTTCAATAGCTTCTTCTGCAACTTTTTTTGGTGCAGGTATCGATTTGAGTGAACCCTTTTCTTGTTGGGTAATAATCCCTTTTTGTAATAAGAGTTCTTCCAATGACATGCCGCCATCTTGCATTGTTCGTAAATCTTTTTCGGATATAACGCCTTTTTGTAACAACAGTTCTTCTAATGAACTGTCGGCATATACAATACTGGCTGCCACACTGCAAAAGAATACGATAGCCAGTCGAAATAAAAACCCCTTAGAAAAATGTGTGTTCACATGTCCCCCGAAATGTTGGTAATTTATTTTGCAAGAGGGCAAAATAAAAAAAGATAGTATTACAGAAATGTTACAAAACAATGACAAAAAGTGAGTCAAGAAATGTAAGCGGGAAATGAGAAACAAGCTTATCTGAAAATTATGATAGCTAAATGAAAAGCTCTCTGAAACAGAACCTAAAATGAATGAAAGTCGGCCAGACTTACAGGAAGCAAAAACCGGTGCCAAATGTAGCAAGTTTTAATTTAACTTGAGATGTTGAAGTATTATGCAGGATGTAAGTACTTGAATTGACTAATACCGAAATAGAATTATCTCGGATAATGCATTTGCCTTGATGAAGCTATTTGATGCGAGTGGAAAAAACGTGCGGACAGACGGAATTCTATCCGCAAGTTTTGTTATTATTCTTAAAGTACATAATTTAATCCAATAAGCTAAAACCTTTTGGTCTGCATTCTCTCATACTCATAGTATGATTTTATTGCTATAGACTTGGGTTCTGGTTGTTTATTTGAAGTGCGGAAAATCGAAGTCATTATAATAGTGGCGACGACCATCCACCAGGAATATGCTAAGTAAAATACCCATTCCATGATTGCTCTCCTAAGTAATTTAAAGATTGTTTTAAATTCGATGAGAACTGGTTTTAAAAGTGTCCATCAAAAATAAAACCCACTTAAAGTATAGAACATTGTTTATTTCCACTTTGAGTTCGACTATAAATTTACATTAGTCGGGCTAAGAGATCTGTGATCTAGTGAGACTGTATTTTGTGAAAAAATACCAAAAAAACAATGGTTTATGTGAAATAAAAGGGGATTTTTGCAATTCAAGCATCAAAGATCAACTTCCACCAAACATTCTCGTTGGTTGATAAGTGAAATCAATTGTTGCCTGTTAGTACGCATCATTGCCGCTATTTTTGGCGGTAGAAAAGTATTTTGTACCGTTTCGAGTGACCAGAGAGTTAATTCAATAATAGTGGGGGCAAGCTTTAGACCCTGCTCGGTTAAATCGTAAATAAATTTTTTGCCGTGTTCGGGGTGAGGGTGTTTACTGATAATGCCAAAACATTGTAGTTTGTCGAGCCGGTCAGTCAGAATGTTAGTTGATATCCCTTCACCCGATTTAAGAAAATGTCCAAATTCCCGGCGATTGGTAAACATTAAGTCGCGAATAATCAGCAGCGTCCAGCGGTCACCCAGGATTTCCAGCCCATTCGCAATCGCGCACTGGGATCGCATGTTATTTAAATCGATCATGGTACTCAGTCTATTTTATGTACTTGCAATTTACAAGTATCTTAATTATAGTGTACTTGCGTTTTGCAAGTACAAATGACGCCCATCAGTTATGATACGAAAGGAGATATCAAAATGAAAATTTACGGCTTCCCAACGTTTAATTTAAGCAAAATATTTTGACTGCTGAAGAACTCAGCCTTACTTATGAATATGTCCCGCTAGATTTCACCAAGGCTGAGCATAAATCCGCTGAACACTTGGCACGGCATCCGTTGGGGAAAGTGCCAGTGTTGGAGTTGGATGATAACTATTTCATAGAAAGCAATTCCATTTGTAGATTGTTAGCCGAAAAAAATGGTAATAAGCTTTTTTCCGACGATATTTATCAAAGGACTCGCATTAACGAATGGATGGATTTAATGTCTCAACATTTAGGCCGTTGGATGGCGGTTTTATTTTTTCAAGAAGCCCTTAAACCAAAACTTTTTGCAGGGGAACCAGATCAGGCGCAAATTGATGAAGCGAATGGCTTTCTAGAACAACAACTTCCTATTTTGGAGGATGCATTGTCTAAAAATTCCTTTATCGTCGAAGATACGTTGACGATAGCAGATATCATCGCCTTTAGTTATTGTCAAACGCATGAATATTCCAGCCTTAGTTTTGACAACTACCCACATATAAAACAGTGGTATCAAAATATTCAAGAACGCCCCTCTTTTGTACCTGCGATGGCCAATTTCCCCCAAAGTCGTATTTTTGCTGGATAATGATTTTTCGCAAACAGTTTGTAACTAAGGAACGCTTACAGCAATAATTACCAGGAGGAGAAGGGAAATGCTGCCATTACAAAACTTGGGTGAAAACCTTTGGGTTCATGAAGATACTATGCCGATGATTGCAGGGGCTAGATTGCGCTTGCGAATGACTATCGTCAAACTGACTAACGGCGGACTTTGGATACATTCCCCAACAGCATTATCTGATGAACTTAAGTCGAAAGTTGAAACGTTAGGGCCAGTCAATTTTATTATTGGCCCCAGCAACGGACACAATTTGTGGTTACGTGAATGGCAGAAAGCCTACCCAAAAGCATCGTTGCATGTAAGCTTTGGGGTAGTTAAAAAATTGGCTCTTAAAAATGTGCAGGTTTTAGATGAATCGCATGATAATATTTGGCAGTCAGACTTAGTTCGCGTCTATATGCAAGGCGCTCCCTTTTTTAACGAATCAGTATTTTTCCATCCCTCAACCAAATCGTTGATAGTCACGGATTTGATACAAAACCATTCAGATGACTGGCCAGCTGGCTTACCCGGTTTTTTGTGGCGCTTTATTTTCGCACCACTAGGGTTTAGCGGTCAGTGTGTGGCCCCTCCACTAAAATTAGGTTTTATGATTAAGGATAAACAAGCTTTTGCATCATGCATATCAAGGATTCAGGATTGGGATTTTGAGCGCATTATCGTAACTCACGGAGATATCATTAAAACCAACGCCAAACGAGTATTTGCGGATTTGTGTCAACGGTTTTTGGATGAAAAATAAATCTACAATTTGCGAACGGGTATAACCTGATTAGAAGTTTTGCAATCAATTACAGATAAGAGTATCTTCTTTGCTCTGTAGACCACTGAATGCACTGAAAAAACATTTCATAGTACTTGGTTTTGTTACAAGGGCAGGGTATTCAGACGGTTACATTCATTCTGATAAAGCTTGGTAACAAATCTTTGCAATTAGGTGTGATGCTGATTGCGACTTAATATAATGTCTATATTTTCTTCTCAAATAACTAATTAAGATGTCAAAAACACCAGAAAAAGATAATTCAATAAACACCGAACCTCCGTCAGTCTGCATGGTTTGTGCATTTCCACCGCCAGTGCATGGTATGGCTGCGGTTAATGCGGAAGTGCGTAAACAGTTAATGGAATCTAATATTGAGTTATATACTATTAATGTTGCATCACAAAATCTGCAACGATCAGTGTTTTCCCGACTTTCACGGATTTCGACAGTAATGAGTGGGTTGATACGGTTCATGAGTACCTGGAAACTACAAGGTTCAACGTTGTACATCAGCCCTTCAGGTGGATATGGCCAAGTCTACGAACTTTTTTTTCTATCACTTGCGCGTTTCCGTGGAATGAAGATATATCTCCATCATCATAGTTTTGCCTACTTAGACAAATACTTCTGGGTTGCAGACTTGCTTACTAAAATCGCCGGGCAACAAGCTGTTCACATCACTTTATCACAAGGTATGGCAGAAAAGCTGCAAAAACAATATGCTGTTGTTAAGAATGTTATACCCATATCCAATGCAACTTTTTTTACGGATAATAAATCAGTTACAAACATGAAAAGGGATTCTGTAAAGACAATAGGCTTTATTAGCAATATAGCGAAAGAAAAAGGGGTGTTTGATTTTCTCGAGTTGTTAGAAGCTTGTGAACAGAAAGGCTTACCGATAAAAGGTAAAGTTGCGGGTCCATTTCAAGACGAAGAAACAGAAAAGGAATTTAATCAAAGGATAAGTAAGTTATCCACAGTTGACTATGTCGGGCCACAATATGGTGATCAAAAAGAGAACTATTTTAATTCTATCGATGTCCTTATTTTTCCTACCCGTTATGCCAACGAAGCTGAACCTCTGACTATTCATGAAGCCATGAAATATGGGATCCCGGTTATCGCTTTTGGGCGCGGAAGTATTCCTGAACTTGTTGACTCCAAGTGTGGGCAAGTTATCCAACTAGATTCTCCCTTTGTGCCTGCAGCGTTAGAAAAATTAATATTTTGGAAACAAAATCCTGATGAATACAAAATGGCGTCTAATAGTGCCGCCGAACGTTTTGCCAAAGCCTTAACAATGAACAAAAAACGGTGGCAAGAACTGTTGACTGAGATGGTTGCAGGGGTACCACCCAAAGGTTAGCAACGTGCACGAAATAACTACGACAACTAACTTGTTTTTTTGTCCGTCTTCGGTGTTGTGGCAACAGTTGCGTAGCCTGCTATGCGCCAGTTGCCACGCCTTGAAGACAAACAAAAACCCCGCGCTAGTTGCCGAACTTATTCCGTGCGCGTTCCTTAGGAACCAGGATTCAATAGTATACGAAAGTTTGACACAGGATTTTGGTTTGTCTTCAAGGCGCATAGGGGCGCATAGCAAGCTAACTAGTCAGCCCTTAAAAAGTTTTTCAGAGCGCTTCATAGATTTCCATATTTTTCTTTTTTTCAAATACAGCCTTGAAATGCATTAACAGTCGGGTACTCGAACCAGTTAAGCGGCTTCTTAATTCGACCAGAAAAGTCGTCTCTATGCAAGGGCTAGTGGGAAACGTTTGCGTTTCTATCGTCACTTATGCTGAATTAATGTACGGTGTTGAACGCTCCAGTACCAAGCGGGTTAATCTTTCAGTGATTAACGATTTCATAGCGCAATTAGAAACCAACGGAACGCCAATAGGCATCATGGATATGATGATAGTGGCTCACGCAAAGTCTGAAGATGATGCTGGTTACTAACAATCGTAAGCATTTTGCATGCGTCAAAGAACTGAAAACTGGGCCAGATGGTTATCGCAAAAGGCTTGTTTATTGATTCTTTTGGCCGAACCATGAATGAATAATTAGAGTAAAAGACTTTTGTACTACTAATTCGTTGCACTGCTTCAACCCCCATGACATACTTCGATTTTTTTAGCCAATAAAAAAAACATGATAATAGAAAAGGATAAAGTGGTTACTCTGCATTACAAGGTAACCGAAGAAGGTCACGATAGCACCATAGAAGATTCTCAGAAGCATGAACCCTTGGTTTATTTGCACGGTCATCAAAGTATGTTACCAGCTTTGGAGGAAGCGTTATCAGGCAGGCAGGATAATGAGCAGTTTGGTTTGACTTTACTGCCTGAACAGGCTTATGGGGCTAGAAAGAAACTTCCACCGCAGCGCATTTCTATTAAAAAAGTATTGAACCCAGGTAAATATAAGCCAGGAGGTGTCGTTGTTTATGATCTGGGAAAAGGTACAAGGGAAGGGACGATTGTTAAAGTAGGTAAGTTTAACCTTGATATTGATACTAATCATCCTTTAGCTGGTAAAACATTGATATTCGATATTGAGATTCAAGCTGTTCGTGATGCCACTGCGAATGAAATCGCTCACGGACATGTGCATGGTGCTGGGGGACATCACCATTAGAGGTTGGCTACCACCTTGTTTCTCAATGAGTGGCGGGGTAGACATAACTATATAAGCAAGATGCTCGCAATATTTGTTATTAATTCAATCTTAATTACGGTTGTCGTGTTGCTTCATTATGAAGTTCTGAATTGGCTTTCCTTAAAGTTACCAAAGGTACCAATAAAAAGGCGGTTTAGGGTCTTGTTTGGTGTGTTTGGCGCACTGATTGCCCATGTGTTGGAAATGTGGTTATTTGCCGCCGGTTATTATTTTTTGATTCGCAATGGTCACTTTGGTTCGTTGCATGGCCAATTTAATGGAACGTTATTAGATTGTGCTTATTTTTCCTTTACTACCTATACTTCCTTGGGTTTCGGTGATATTTCACCACAGGGACACATCCGCTTTTTAGCAGGGCTTGAAGCTTTAACTGGGTTGGTCATGATTACCTGGACTGCATCATTTATGTTTATTGAAATGCAGAAATTTTGGAATCGGAATTAAGCTAACCAATTTAGTTGAATCCTTATTATTTTATTCTATGCTTTAAGAGAAAGAAGGATCGACCATTTTTTACTCTCCAATAGGAAAATAAGGATATTTTCATTCTAGCTTTCGTTTTACTCCAATCATTTAACGTATTTCAGTAGAGGTCTATAGTGGACATAGCAACTCTCGTTGGGTTTATATTAGGATTAGGTATCATTATCGCTGCGATTGCGACCGGTGGTGATGTCATGCTGTTTGTAGATGTCGCTTCTCTCTTAATCGTCTTTGGTGGAACTTTTGGTGTATCGTTGATGCGTTTACCATTGTCTGATTTTATCCGTTCGTTTAGCGTTGTAGGCAAGGCGTTTTTGAATAAAAATGACAAACCAGCAGAGCTGATTGAAGATGCGGTTAGATTGTCAGATGTCGCCCGCAAAAACGGTCTTTTGGCTTTAGAGGGAGAACAAATTACTAATCCCTTTTTGCAAAAAGGTGTCGGTTTGTGTGTTGATGGTCATGATCCGGACTTCGTCAAAAAAATGCTATCCCAAGAAATCGATCAAGTCATTGGCCGTCATGAAGTCGGCCAGTCAATGTGGAAAGGTGTGGGTGATTTAGCGCCGGCTATGGGCATGATTGGAACCTTAGTAGGCTTAGTGCAAATGCTTGCTAACATGTCTGACCCCGCCAGTATCGGTCCTGCCATGGCGATTGCTCTGTTAACTACTCTTTACGGCGCGATGATTGCAAATATGTTTGCGATACCGATTGTTGACAAGTTAGCTTCAGTCTCTTCTTATGAGAAAGTCAATCGTGAACTGATTTTAGAGACTATTTCGGGTATTCAGGAAGGCATAAATCCAAAAGTACTTGAATCGCTCTTGTATTCTTACGTTTCTGAAAAAAAGAGAAAGACTGAAGACGCTTAACCAAGCAACTGTTTAAAAGGATTTATTATGTCTGACGATTGTCCAAAGTGTCCCCCTGAAGGCGCACCCCTCTGGCTAGCCACATTTGCGGATTTGATGTCTTTGTTGATGTGTTTCTTCGTGTTGCTCTTATCCTTTGCCACGATGGACAAAATCCGTTTTAAAAAAATGGCTGATTCAATGAAGGATGCTTTTGGGGTACAAAGAGAAGTTCCAGCTTATGAACCTCCGATGGGGGTGAGTATTATTGCGCAACATTTTTCTCCAGCACCGACCGAACCTACGCCAATGGAAGAAATCCGACAAACGACTGAAGAAAGGCAACACTTAAAGATTCCAGAAGATATCGATGCTTCAATTCAGATTCAAACACAACAGCAGCAACAAGTTAATACCCAGCAGCTGAGTATGATCAAACAGCATCTGGATAAAGAAATGAAACAGGGTCTTGTGACTGTAGAGTCAGAAGCTTCTAATATCATTATCAGAATTGAGGATAAAGGATCTTTCCCCTCGGCCAGTGCAGATCTAAAACCGGGGTTTATGCCTGTGATGAAAAAAATAGCCGGTATTGTTGCGAAATCTGAAGGTCGAATTGTTGTTGCAGGGCATACTGATAATATTCCAATTTCTGATGATTGGTACCGATCTAATTGGGAGTTGTCTGCCTCAAGAGCGGTAACAGTCGCGCAATACATAATGCGAAATAAACAGGTCAAAGCAAAAAATATCATTGTTGAAGGTCATGCCGAGACCAAGCCTCTGGTACCGAATACTTCGGCCAAAAACCGGTCTAAAAACCGTCGGGTTGAAGTCATCTTAAAAAACAAGTATGACGACCCAAATAGGTTGATAAATTCGAGAGAGCAGAAAGGTCACGCCGTTGAAGCGGTTGATACCTATAGTTTACAATCAAAAAGATTTGATAAATTGAAAGAGATTGCCAATACCATTAAAGGAAAACGCTAATGAAGGAAAGTAGCCAAGCTCAACACAAAGAAAGACGGGAATTTTTTCGCATTGATGATGAGATTGCTTTACAGTATAAAATCATTAATGAAGACGAGAAAAACTCATCTGATCCACAATTTTTCGAAAGTATTAAACAATCCTCTTTGTCTCGTGCTCTTGATAGTTTAAGCCAAGAATCTAAAACGTTAATGAGAAGATTAGAGCGTGATCAGCCTGACAGCGCTGATTATTTAAGACTGCTGGAAAACAAAGTCGATGTTTTAGCGCGTAGCATCATGTTACAAAATGTTGATTTTGGTAAAGTCACTGCTCGAAATGTGAACCTCAGTGCGACAGGCATAGCTTTTGAGTGTGACGATAACATCCAGAAAGACAGTGTAATCGAGATTCAGTTATTATTGCCCTCCAGTGTTTCGGTAATTGTGGCGAAAGGTCATGTAGTTTATTGTCAAGAAACGACTGAAAGTCAGGCTGATTTTCCTTACTATGTTGCTGTAGAATACGATGTTATTGAGGAGGACGATAAAGAATTGTTAATTAAACATGTGGTTAAACGACAAATGCAGCAGCTACGTGATCGCAAACACATTTTATAGCGAGTTAGGTATTAATCAATCCATTAAAGATCAAAATTCTTCACCTTTTAGCAGATGGAGCTTTTCACTCGGGTAGCCAAATGGCTAAAAAGCTGGGTATTACTCGTTCCGCGATATGGAAGCATCTACAGGCTATTTCCCACTTAGATATTGAAATCATCGCCGTTTCGGGCAAAGGTTATCGTCTTGCCAAGCCCCTGGAGTTGTTGGATAAAAATAGCATTCAAGAGGGTTTAAATGCTGACGTTGATGATTTAATTTCCTCTTTCCATCTTACCAATCAAATTGACTCTACCAATAATTTTTTTGTTTCCAATCCTGTCGATGTTTTTACCGGGTTAGAAGTTTGCCTGGCTGAGCAGCAAACTGCCGGCCGAGGTCGACGTGGAAGGTTCTGGATATCTCCCTTTGGAGCGAATATTTATTTATCATTATTGAAGCACTATCAAGTTGGGCCTTCTGCAATCTCCGGATTAAGTCTCGCGGTCGGCATAGGGGTAGCTAAAGCCTTATCGAAAGCAGGTTTGCATGAAGTCGCCCTAAAATGGCCTAATGACATTTATTGGAGATATCGTAAACTGGGGGGGATTTTAGTTGAATTAGCGGGAGAAGCTGGCGGGCCATGCCAAGTGGTCGTCGGTATCGGTTTAAATCTATATTTGACCGCTATTCAAGCTCAAGCAATTGATCAGGACTGGGTTGATTTAGAACAAATTAGTCGGATACTAAAGGTTCAGTTTCCTACAAGAAATCAACTTGTTGCTTGTTTGCTTAACGAAATAGTACCCATCATAAATCAATATGAGTCGACAGGCTTTGATCCTTTTGCCAAAGAATGGGGGAAATGGGATGCTATGCGAGGCAAAAAAGTTAATTTTTATACCGGAAATAGCGCTATATCAGGTGAAGTACAAGGCATTAATTCACAAGGTTTACTCTTGATTAGATCTCTAGATGGTCAAACCAAGGCTTATGCTTCCGGTGAAATTAGTTTTAATTCCAGCCAATGATTTTATTAATTGACATTGGAAATTCCAGGCTTAAGTGGGCTGTTGCAGTCAATGGTCGTATTAATACTGGCAAACCGATTTATCATCAAAAAGGTCAGCTTGATTGTGCTTTCCTCATGAACGAATGGGAGCGATTGGATCAACCCATTAAGGTAATAATAAGTAATGTCGCAGGACAGCGAATTGCAGATTCTATAACAGATTTAGTACAGCAGTTGTGGCAGCAAGTTCCTTTTTTTACGCAGTCAGTAACTCAGCAATTTGGAGTGAGGAATGGTTACGACAACCCATCTCAGTTAGGCGTTGATCGTTGGGTTGCCTTGCTAGCCGCTGCTCATCATTATCCACTTCCAGCGTGTATTATCGATTGTGGTTCAGCTATTACCATTGATGTTATAGATGCTACCGGACTTCATTTGGGTGGTTTGATCGCCCCGGGCATTTATACAATGAAACAATCTATTATTCAGGGTACCAGTCAGATCAACGACATACAGGAAGATACCCCCATCGGACTAAGTGGAGATACGGCAACTGCTGTCAATAGTGGCATTTTATTATCTGGTGTAGGGTTGATTGAACAAGCGATCGCTAATGAAATAAAGAATAATAAAATCGGACTAAAAAGTTTATTACTTTGCGGCGGTGATGCCGAAATTATCAGTGCTCGATTGAAATATTCAGTCACTATAGATCAAGATTTGATATTCAAAGGGTTACTGATTTTAAGGGATAAATCTTCTTGATTAACGGTTAATTCTACTATTACAGAGTAAAAAAAAGGGAGCAATTGCTCCCTTTCCTCCAGTTGATATAACCTTACCATTAAGCCGCTTTACGTCGACGGATAAACCCTAATAAGCCTAAGGAAGATCCGAACAACCAAACAGCCGCTGGAACAGGAACAGCTCCAGTATCTGGACTCGTAACACCTTCTTCAGCACTGGTAGGATTACCCATAACACGGATATCTAAACCCGTCTCTTCTTTCAGGATTGAACCAGCCAAAGTAAAGTTGTATGAACCAGCTTCTAAGTTACCAAGACTGGCTCCATAACCCCCAGTATCAAAGTTTTCAGTAAAATCACCAAGACCAAACGTTGTACCATCAGAGAAAGTAACAGTAAAGTCATCTCCAAAACCACTGTGTGGATTAACAGTAGATGTTAATTCAACAGTATATGAGGTGATTGGTGCTTCTACTTCAATGTTCAAAGGAATTACGCCTGCTGCCGAAGCATCTTCATCTTTGCTAAAAAGAACAGAGACTTGATCTTGAGGCATGCTAGGAACGATATCAAGTGAACCATCACCTGTTGAATAGCTCACTGTTGCAGCGTTTGCACTACCTACTGCTGCACCTAACAGTAATGAATAAAAAATTTTGTTCATAGGTTTTTACTCCCTTTTAATTAAACTCAAATTGAACTTTAAAAAACTAACATAGATTTAGGTAAACATTTCCCTAGTGTGTTAGCTCAAAAGATTATAAAGGGTAAAGCTTCAATATAATTAAATATCAATATATTTCAGTCAACTCTTCATAATCCACGTTAAAGTACCATTATTTTCCATAATGTCAAGTAGTATCAATACCTTTTGCTGTTAGATAACGCATGCAGATATCCAGTCATTACTCTATTGTACTTTAGTACTATTTTGCTCATTTTGTCTGAATAAACGCTGAACATTTGGGAATAATAATTAATACTTCTATAAAACATTTATATATCATATGCTTATGTAGAGCTTATATTTTTCCTTGAATTCGTTAATTGTTTTTTCGGAATCAATTATCTGTATGCGAAGCGGCATCTCTTTAATCACTCCCCTTAATGCGTGATTAAAATTGGGGCAAGTTCTTATTCAAGTATTTGTCTATAACCAGTATTACAGGCATAAACACTCATAGCTCTTACAAAGAGCACTATGTCGTATATGTTTTTACTAGAAATGTTTTTTAGCTAATTTAAATTTCATTTAGTATGGTGATTTAATGGTGGAGTTTTCCAGTTTCCATGATGGCGTTTGTGCATTTCTTCCATTTTAGTCATTTGCTCCGAAGATAATACTTGCTTCATCTTGTTTCGGGTTTCTTCGTGAATTGTTTGAATCTTTAAGTATTGTTGTTCGAAAATTGCGTCAACTTGCGATTGTTGCTCATTGCTCAATTTCAACTCTTGAGTTAGATTCTTCATTCTTCTGGCATGATGCTCCTCAAATTTTTCTTCTTTACCTGAAAAAGCAGAGATCGAAAAGGGTAATATGAATAAGATACACAGCCAGAAAAAAGTTTTGTTCTTAGAGTTTTTCATAGGATATTTTGTAAATAGATGATTCCGTGATCTTAGCTCATATCTTAAAAACAAGGCAACCATTAACCTTATTCAGGGTGTGATTAAAAGTGATGCAACATGTTAAGATTGTATTTTATAGAGTTGAAATATAAAAGAAAATATACATGAACAAAACCATCCCCGAAAAAGATATAAAGCTACTCGAACTTCTAAATGAACATCCCATACTACGCCATCGTGTTGAGGCATTAATGGCTATCGTAGAAGATGACGATGAAACGATTGAGAAAGCGGATGCAGCGGAGCAACGCGTCATTGAAGAGGTTCGAAAAATAGGTCACGCAGCACTTTCCGAGTGGGCAGAAAGTAAAAATAAGCGCAATGAAGCTGAATTGAAAGAACAACCCGAATTACGTATTGCAGGAAAAAAAACTGTGGTGGCATAGTACCTTTGATATTATCGAAATTGAAGAAACCCTCTTTCGTGAGTCAACCCATATCGTTCGTACTTTTTCAGATCAAGCGAATGTGACCTGCCGAAGTACCTCGACGCCTTTACAACGGGCCATCACAGATTTTGGAGCAGACCAGCCATTTGGCCAAGTCAACGCTAAACTCCAAGAACATTATGGAATAGAGGTACCGGTGAGTAGTATTAGGTTCATCACAGAGCATCATGGCAAAGCGATATTTGAACAAACAGACCTTGTCAGTGACTGGCCAGATACCTCAGGTACAAAACACGTCATTGCAGAGACAGATGGAGGCATGGTTCCTGTGGTGACCATTGATCCTGAAGCAAAAGATAAGCGAAAAGAAAAAACACTGGGCTGGCAAGAACTGCGACTTTGTATTGCCCATGAATGTGGCAGTCGGACGCTGCATTATGGAGGAAACTTTTCTGGGGGTATTGAAGAAACAGGTCGCCAGTTATTTGATTGCGCGATGAATGTAAACTTTGGCCAACAAACACACGTGCATTCGGTAGGCGATGGCGCATCCTGGATCAAGCGCCAAGTGGATGAACAATTTGGCGAAAATGGAACCTATTTAATCGACTTAATGCATCTTTGTGAATACTTGGCAGAAGCGGCACCTAGCTGTACAGGTGACTCGGCATTATGGTTAGATGAACAAAAACAACGTTTGAAAATCAATCAGGCCAGCCTTGTTCTTGAAACCCTATTGCCGTTTCTTGAACCATCCGAAACGGATGATGAGAAAGCGCCGGTTCGTAGGGCTTACCGCTACTTGAGAAATCGTCTGGATCAAGTTGATTATCAAGGTGCGATAGAAAAAGGACTTCCAATCGGTTCAGGTGAAATTGAAAGCGCTCACCGTTACATTGTTCAAGCTCGGCTTAAGCGTCCTGGAGCTTGGTGGTCACCCAATAATATAGATTATATGTTGGCTTTGCGATTATGTAGAATCAATCAACGATGGGAAAATTACTGGCAAGATGTTAGGCAAAAGGCGGCATGATGAAAATTTAGTCTTGCATCACTTTTAATCGTACCCCCTTATTCATGCCTTTGGTATAAAGTATGGTGACTAAAATTACATATTGAGTTTTACGTAATTGGAAAAAATTTGCTACAGAAGTTCTTAACTCAATCATGTTTATACCTTAATATTTCTGTTAGCTTTTTAATGTTCATTTTTATCTCTAGGAGTTGCTACATCGCTGAATTTATGATTCACTGAACCCATGAGAGGACAAATTCTAACCCGAGCAGACCGATAACACCAAAAACCTTCTATTTCAAACGACTCCTATTGAGTAAGGGTATATCTGTAGATAAAATATTGATCGTTGACCTTAAATTTCTGCCTGCTTTTTGCGATGTCCAATACTGTTAATTTTGATTTATGGTTCGTGTAGCTCTTGGTATTGAATATGATGGAACTGATTTTGCTGGTTGGCAGCAGCAAACGGGGCGCATAACGATTCAAGCTGCGGTAGAGTATGCGGTTTCTAAAGTCGCTGATCATGCAGTAAATGTCTTGTGTGCCGGTAGAACTGATGCGGGTGTGCATGCTTTTGAACAGGTAGTACACTTTGAAACAACGGCTATCCGGCGTCATGAAGCTTGGGTTATGGGCAGCAATACACTATTGCCGGATACTATCAGAGTGAAATGGGCGCTGCCGGTTAGCAATCAATTTCATGCTCGTTACAGCGCAATCGCACGCCATTATCGATATATTGTGTTAAATTCTAAAACTAGATCGGCGCTGCTTCGTAACCAGGTTACCTGGTGCTATCAACCACTTGATGAAATGAAAATGTTCAACGCGGCTCAATCTTTGGTTGGCGAGCACGATTTTTCATCTTTTCGTGCTCAAGGTTGCCAATCAAAAAGCCCTTTTAGAACGCTCCATTGGATAGACGTTCGCCGTCAAGATGATCAAATTACCATTGATGTTGTTGCAAATGCATTTTTATATCATATGGTAAGAAACATCGCAGGTGTTTTGCTGGATATAGGCGCAGGAAAACAAGCGCCTGATTGGGTAAACTATTTACTGGCTGTAAAAGATCGTCGGTTAGCAGCGGCTACTGCGGGTTCGGAAGGACTATATTTGGCGGGGATATTTTATCCAGACCAGTTCGGATTGCCCAAAAAACCAGTGTTCGATATATTACCCACAGGTGTTAAACGATTCCTTTAATTAACACTAATTTATATTACGCAAAATGAGAACTCGGATTAAGATCTGTGGATTGACCAGAATAGAAGATGCTGTTTTTGCTGCAAAAGTAGGGGTTGATGCGATTGGTTTAGTGTTTTACCCGCCTAGCCCACGTTGCTTGACCTTGGCGTCAGCACTACAAATCGTATCTCAGCTACCCGCATTTACAAGTACTGTTGGTTTATTTGTTAATCAACAAGCTGAAATTATTGAAGAAACTCTTGATCATCTAGCTATAGATACATTGCAGTTTCATGGCGAGGAAACACCCGCTTTTTGTAGGCAATTTAGTAAGCCATACATCAAGTCTATTGCGATGCAAGAAGATACAGATTTGAAAAAGGCGGCAGAAAGCTATCACGATGCTTCGGCTTTGCTGCTTGACGTTTTTGATGCGACTGCGAAAGGCGGAACCGGCAGGAGCTTTGATTGGAATTTAATTCGTCAACGGATCGAAATACCGATTATACTGGCAGGCGGATTGAGCTGCAGTAATGTTAGTTTGGCTATAAATAAAGTTAAACCTTATGCGCTTGATGTTAGTAGTGGAGTTGAATCGGCTAAAGGAATTAAGGATCAGCAAAAGATAGTTACTTTTTTACAACAGGTCTACGAGTGTGATGGCAATGAATAAAGAGTGTGAGAATTATAATATGCCTGATGAGCGAGGGCATTTTGGGCCTTATGGTGGGAAGTATGTGGCTGAAACTCTCATGCTACCCATCAAAGAACTGGATGAAGCTTACCAGCAGTACTTGCAAGATCCTGAGTTTTTGACTGAATTGGATGCCGATCTACAACATTATGTGGGTCGTCCATCGCCTATTTACCACGCACAGCGTTGGAGTAAACATCTGGGCGGTGCTCAAATATATTTAAAACGGGAAGATCTGAATCATACCGGTGCGCATAAGATAAATAACACCATCGGACAAGCTTTATTGGCTAAGCGAATGGGCAAAAAACGCATCATTGCAGAGACAGGAGCCGGCCAGCACGGCGTAGCTTCTGCGACAGTAGCTGCCCGACTCGGACTAGAATGCGTCGTCTACATGGGTGAAGAAGATGTTAAACGCCAATCTTTGAATGTTTATCGTATGAAACTGTTAGGTGCTGAAGTGATTTCAGTGACATCGGGATCCAGAACATTAAAAGATGCGCTTAACGAAGCGTTAAGAGATTGGGTGACTAATGTTGACGATACTTTTTACATTATCGGAACGGTTGCTGGGCCTCATCCTTATCCCGCAATGGTGCGTGATTTCCAAGCTGTTATTGGCCGTGAGTCGAAACAACAAATGCTCAATATGACCGGCCGTTTACCGGATGCCTTGCTGGCTTGTGTTGGTGGCGGATCCAATGCTATCGGATTGTTTTATCCTTTCATACAGGATCCTGACGTAGCCATGTTTGGTGTTGAAGCAGGCGGTGATGGTATTGAGACGGGTCGGCATTCGGCTCCTTTGTGTGCCGGTAAGCCAGGGGTTTTGCATGGTAATCGCACCTATCTAATGGAAGACGAGGATGGTGAAATTATTGAAACCCACTCAATTTCTGCGGGTCTTGATTATCCGGGCGTTGGGCCTGAACATGCTTGGTTGAAAGATATCGGCCGAGCCAAATATGTAAGCATTACCGATGAACAAGCACTAGAAGGTTTTTACGCCTTAACGCGAATGGAAGGTATTATACCTGCTTTGGAAACCAGTCATGCACTCGCCCATGCCATGTTGTTAGCTCCCGAGATGCAGCCTAGTCAAAGTATTTTGATCAACCTATCAGGGCGCGGTGACAAGGATATGTTGACTCTGGCTCAGCGGGAGGGCATTCAAATATGAGCCGTATCACTAAAACATTTAGCAACCTTTCAGCACAAGGTAGAAAAGCATTAATTCCGTTTATTACTGCCGGCGACCCAGATCCAGAGCTAACTGTGCCATTAATGCATGCCTTAGTCCATGCTGGCGCCGATATTATTGAGTTAGGCGTTCCGTTTTCAGATCCGATGGCTGATGGCCCGGTTATTCAAAGAGCGAGTGAGAGAGCACTGGCGAAAAAAATGAATTTGAGAGGAGTTTTGAGAATCGTTTCGAGTTTTCGCCAACAGGATAATCAAACACCGGTGGTATTGATGGGATATTTGAATCCGATTGAAGTGTTGGGTTATGAAGTCTTTGCTAAAGCAGCTGGCGAGTCAGGAGTTGATGGCGTATTGACCGTTGATATGCCGCCGGAAGAAGCGGAAGAAATGCTTCCATTGTTGGCTGAGCATAATGTTGCCCCGATATTTTTATTAGCACCCAATAGCACTGATGAAAGGATCGCTAAAATGAGTGCTGTAGGACAAGGGTATTTGTACTATGTCTCTCTAAGAGGGGTTACCGGGGCTTCCAATCTTAATGTACAGGAAGTAGAAACTAAGTTGGCACAAATCAAAGCATTGACTGAATTACCCATTTGTGTTGGATTCGGCGTTAAGGATGCTGCAATGGCAACTTTGTTGGCTAACAAAGCTGATGGTGTGGTTGTTGGAAGCGCTTTGATTAGCATTATTGAAAGCAATCAAAACGATCATGAAAAAGCTGCTCAGGAAATCGATAAATTAGTGCGGTCTATGCGGTCAGGCATGGATGGCGTGTCATGAACATCACTTATATTTTTTCGAATACTTGAGGGGGTAATGTATGAGCTGGTTTGAAAAATTAGTTCCTTCCAAAATAAGAACAGACGCCTCTAATAAGGGAACGGTTCCTGAAGGCCTTTGGAATAAGTGTCCATCATGTAGCGCCATTCTGTACCAAACCGAGTTAGAACGAAATCTTCATGTTTGTCCTAAATGCAGTCATCACATGAGAATCAGCGCAAGGCAGCGACTCAACCTATTCCTTGATCCGGGAGAAAGCGAAGAAATTGGTAAAAACTTAAAACCGACCGACCCGTTAAAGTTTAAAGACAGTAAGAAATACAAAGACCGTTTGGCACAAGCCCAAAAATTAACCAAGGAAAATGATGCTTTGGTGGTTGCCAAAGGACAACTGAAGAGTAGAGATATCGTGGTGGCTGCATTTAACTTCGGCTTCATGGGTGGTTCTATGGCTTCTGTAGTAGGTGAACGTTTTGTTCGTGGGGTAAACCATAGTATTGAACATAAAATACCTTTCATGGTTTTTACTGCCAGTGGCGGGGCGAGGATGCAAGAATCATTGTTTTCTCTATTTCAAATGGCCAAAACCAGTGCAGCCTTGACTAAGCTTGCTGAAGCAAAAATCCCATTTATCTCGTGCATGACTGATCCCACCATGGGTGGTGTATCAGCTAGTTTAGCTATGCTGGGTGATCTAAATGTTGCAGAACCTAATGCGCTAATTGGTTTTGCCGGTCCGCGAGTTATTGAGCAAACAGTTCGAGAAAAACTTCCCGATGGCTTTCAGCGCAGCGAGTTTTTGTTAGCACATGGGGCAATTGATATGATTATCGATAGACGGGACATGCGAAATAAAATAGCCAACCTCTTGTCAATTTTAATGTATCCGCACTCTGATGCAAAAAAACACTCACCACAACTCAAACAGTTGGAAAAAATCGATAGTCAGCCAAATGAAACAATGCTGGCAAGTTTGCCTGCGGATCAAGATCAGTCTTCGCCTACCTGAGACAGCTAGCGGATCCAACTCAGATTGCGCGCCTATTGAATGACGGTTTCACATCTAAGAACTTTAGCGGATTGGCTTGACTGGCAGGATATTCTTCATCCGCGAAGAATTGATATGGGTTTGGAGCGTATCAAGCAGGTTTATCAACGCCTTGTTGTTCAACCAAAGCCTATAGTTTCTATCCTTATCGGTGGTACCAATGGTAAGGGATCCTGTGTCGCTTTTTTTGAATCTATAGTAATCAAGCAAGGTTATAAGGTAGGCGCTTTCACTTCGCCTCACATCATAAAATATAATGAACGCATCAAAATAAATGGTGTTTGTGTTAGTGATGAAGAGCTATGTCGTGCTTTTGATCGGATAGAAGCAGTCAGAAATAATATCTCGTTGAGCTATTTTGAGTTTGCTACCCTGGCTGCGTTATTCTTATTTAACGAATGTGATGTTGATATTCAGCTGTTAGAAGTTGGTATGGGTGGCCGCTTAGATGCAGTGAATATTATTGAACCAGATGCCTCAATAGTCAGCAGTATTGGTTTAGACCACTGCCAATGGTTAGGTCATAGCCGACAGCAGATTGGTATGGAAAAAGCGGGTATTTTTCGATCTGATAAACCGGCCATTGTTGGAGATTTAGATCCTCCGGAATCATTGCTTGCACATAGTCATGATATTAACGCCAGGTTATTGTCCATAAATGATGATTTTTCCTTTACTATCAACCCTGAAGGGACTTGGAATTGGTCTGGGCCAAAACAAGCATATCAAGCGTTGCCTAAACCAGGACTGCTGGGTACTCATCAATATCGCAATGCAGCTTCGGTTTTGATGTCTCTTAAAGCCATTTCAGATCAATTACCCGTCAGTGAGGAGAATATTCGGCGAGGTTTAGCTGAGGTAAAATTAACCGGTCGTGTGCAATTGGTACCAGGAAAGATACCCGTATTACTGGATGTGTCGCATAATCTTCATTCCGTGGCTGCTCTGTTAGATCATCTCAATACTACTTATCCAGATAAGACATTGCATGCTGTTTTTTCAATGATGAAAGATAAAAATGTTTCCGGTGTGCTTGATTTAATGCGACAGCGCATCAAATTCTGGTATTTTGTTCCCTTATCTGTAAACAGGGCAATTGATCAAGACACCTTCTTACAACTTTTTTCAAATGACCAGTCAAACCTAGTATATAGTGGTTTTTTGAGTTTTAATAATGCCTTAGACAAGGCAAAGGACAACGCCAAGATTGATAAAGATAGTATGATTGTGGTTTTTGGCTCATTTTACTTGGTAACTGAATTTTTTAACTATCAAGGAAACAATTAAATTAGTACTGAAGAGGCTGGTATTTCCATGGATCCTATTCTTAAGCAACGATTAGTCGGTGTTATCGTTTTAACGTTCCTAGCGGCAATATTTATCCCGATGCTGCTTGACGAGCCGAAAGTGATGCCGCAAGCGACACAAACTAATATTGAGATTCCAAAGTTTCCAGAGAAACAATTTGCAGAAAAGCGTCATTCAATTGAGACTTACAGCTCCTCTGCGCTGGCTAAAAAACCGACTGCCAAATGGCAACAAAGCTATCCTAGAAAGGCTGACGATACGAAGGATGGACCAAAGCAACAAAGCTATCAGACTAAAGCGGAGCAACAACCTGCTATTGTAACAACGCCGAAACCTGCTATTGTTGCTAAACCAAAAAAAGTGCCGGCGAAGGTTGCCAAGCAAGCCAAGCCAGTCGTTAAACCTTTACAGAAAAAATTTAGTCGTTGGTTTATACAAGTTGGGAGTTTTACCGATAAAAAAAATGCCACGATTTTCATGAAAAAATTACGGCAAAGGAAATTTTCTTCGTTTGTAGAGACAGCCAGATCGGGTCAAGGCTTTTTATATAGAGTAAAAGTGGGTCCAGAATTAAATGAAGTAAGGGCGACTATGATGCTTAACAAAATAGAAAAAATGTTTGGTGTAGAAGCCGTTTTATTAACAGAATTTAAAAATTTATAAGCGGAAGATATTACTATGATCTGGGTAGATTATGCTATTTTGGCTTTAATTTTCGTTTCGCTTATTATCGGCTTATTTCGAGGCTTTATACGTGAGGCGTTTTCGCTGTGTACATGGATTGTTGCTGTTTGGGTAGGTCTTACATTCAGTAGAGAGCTTTCTGGCTTAATGGAAGGCTTGTTTTCTTTGAATTCGATTCGTATGGCGGTAGCCTTTGCCATCCTTTTTTTTACGACTTTACTGCTAGGTTCATTAGTTAGCTACTTAATCGGTGAACTGGTCAAAAAAACAGGGCTGACCGGAACGGACCGTGTCTTTGGTATGGTATTCGGGTTGCTTCGAGGTATGTTGGTTGTCGTTATTTTAGTGATGCTGGCCGGTTTGACGCCGTTTCCTGAAGACCCCTGGTGGAAAGAGTCACTGTTAATTCCTCCGTTTCAGGTATTGGCTTTATGGCTACATGATCATCTTCCGGCCGGTATAGCTGGCTACATTAATTACCGATGATGGAGTGTTGAGAATAAGTTATGTGTGGAATTGCTGGAATGGTTTCCCATCAGGATGTCAATCAAGAATTATTTGAGGCTCTCACGGTATTGCAACACCGTGGTCAAGATGCGGCAGGTATTGTTACCTCTGAAGGCGGTCGGCTTCATCTGAGAAAAGAAAACGGCTTGGCTCGTGATGTTTTCGATGCATCTCACATTTTTAGACTAAAGGGTCGGATGGGGATAGCCCATGTGAGGTATCCCACCTCAGGTTGTCAGAGTTCAGCTGAAGCCCAGCCGTTTTATGTCAATTCACCTTACGGCGTAACATTAGCTCACAATGGTAATTTGACCAACGCTGAACAACTAAAACAGGAATTGTACGAAGAGGATCAGCGACATATTAACACTGATTCAGATTCTGAAATTTTATTGAACGTGTTTGCCCATGAACTGCAACGAATTGGCAAACTTAAATTAAGTGTGGATGATGTCTTTAATGCTGTTTCTGGCGTACATCGACGATGCCGCGGTGCCTACGCAGTGGTATTGATGATTGCCGGGTTTGGAGTGCTTGGTTTTCGAGATCCTCATGGCATACGTCCGGTGGTGTTTGGTCAAAGAAAGACCGCAACAGGTAAAGACTTCATCATCGCCTCTGAAAATGTCGCACTGGACGTTTTAGGGTTTGATCTCATCAGAGATATCAGACCAGGCGAAGCCGTATTTATTGAAAAATCTCGCAAAATTAATACTCGCCAGTGCACCGAAAAAGTAGATCATTGTCCTTGTATTTTTGAATATGTATATTTTGCACGTCCCGATTCGATTATTGACGACGTCTCTGTTTACAAAGCAAGATTAAGGATGGGAGAAAAATTAGCGGCGAACATACTAAAACAACGCCCTGACCACGATATAGATGTCGTAATACCGATACCAGATACCAGTCGAACAGCCGCTCTGCAACTTGCTTACCTGATAGGTGTCAAATTTAGAGAAGGCTTTATTAAGAATCGATACATCGGTCGAACCTTTATTATGCCAGGTCAACAATTGAGACAAAAATCAGTTCGGCAAAAGCTTAATGCCATTGACCTTGAGTTCCAAGGGAAAAATGTTTTACTGGTTGATGATTCCATTGTTCGTGGCACAACGTCCGAACAAATTATTCAAATGGCTCGAGATGCAGGTGCAAAAAAAGTATATTTTGCTTCGGCAGCACCGCCGGTGCGCTATCCTAATGTTTATGGGATCGATATGCCGGCAGCCAATGAATTGATTGCTCATAATAAAACTGAAGAAGAAGTCTGCCAGGCTATTGGTGCAGATTGGATTATTTACCAAACCTTGGAAGATCTTATTGAGGCTGTGGGCCAAGGCAATCCAGCGATCAAACATTTTGACACATCGTGCTTCAGTAGCGAATATATTACCGGTGATATTGATGATGTGTATTTGAAGCGTATTGAAAAATTACGTAACGATGGTGCTCAATCGACTACCAATACAGAAAGCTACATCATTGAAATGCAAAATTCAATTTAACCGTAGCTAACCTCGATTCACCCTTATGATGTATTATTAAAGTCTCATGAACGGTAACCTTCCAAAGGCGAACGTGCACGAAATAACTACGACAACTAACTTGTTTTTTTGTCCGTCTTCGGTGTTGTGGCAACAGTTTCGTAGCCAGCTATGCGCCTGTTGCCACGCCTTGAAGACAAACAAAAACCCCGCGCTAGTTGCCGAACTTATACCGTGCGCGTTCCTAAATCGACGGCTTTTATTTCTTGAACTGGACTGAAACAACAAACAAATTTGCTAAAATGCATGAAATTGACTGGTCAGAATACTCCCCAGAAACACAATCTATAAGATCCGGACAGCGCCGATCCATGGAAGAGGAACACAGTGTTCCTATTTTTGCTACCTCCAGTTATGTTTTCAAAAGCGCCCAAGAAGCGGCTGATAGGTTTTCTGGCCAACAAAAAGGCAATATATATTCAAGGTTTACCAACCCTACGGTTCGGGCTTTTGAAGAACGTCTTGCTTTTCTAGAGAAAGGTGACCGATGTATTGCATTATCTTCCGGTATGGCAGCGATCATGACAGTTGGCATGGGCTTATTACAAAAAGGCGATCATATTGTTTCATCGCGCAGTGTTTTTGGAAATACAGTTTTATTGTTTCAAAACTTTTTCGGCAAATTTGGGGTTGCAACCAGCTTTGTCGATATCAAGGATCTCTCTGCCTGGGAACAAGCTATTCGTCCTGAAACCCGTTTTTTATTTCTTGAGACTCCTTCCAATCCGCTTATCGAAATTGGTGATATTAAAGCTTTAGCTGATTTGGCTCATGCTCATCAATGCCTGTTAGTGGTGGACAATGTGTTTTGTACACCAGCGCTGCAAAAGCCGTTTGAGCTGGGAGCCGATATCGTAGTGCATTCTACGACCAAATATTTGGATGGCCAGGGGCGATGTGTAGGCGGTGCAATAGTCAGTAGTCACGACATTATCGATGAATATCTCTATCCTTTTTTAAGAACGGGAGGGCCGACCATGAGTCCCTTTAATGCATGGGTGTTTTTAGGTGGACTTGAAACGCTGTCAATTAGGATGCAGGCGCACTGTCAAAGCGCTTTTTCCTTAGCAAAATGGTTAACTGAACAACCCAGTGTCACCAAGGTGCACTACCCTGGTTTGACTTCGCACTCTCAGCACGAGCTAGCCAGACGACAGCAAAGTCACTTTGGTGGTGTCGTTAGCTTTGAAGTAGAAGGAGGGCAATCAGCGGCATGGAAATTAATTGATTCAACACGCATGATTTCTATTACCGCAAATTTAGGGGATGTTAAAACAACCATTACTCATCCCGCTACCACCACCCACGGCAGACTTAGTCCCGAAGCCAGAGTAGCCGCTGGTATTCAAGATGGATTGGTGAGAATTTCGGTAGGCCTTGAGAACTTGGACGACATAAAACAAGATGTGTCTTTAGGGTTATAGAAATATACCAGATACCTTTTAAAGCCAAGCCTGGTAGGGTGCATTCCATGCGCCAAATAGCCTAACCCATCTTCGTGACTTTGACATCGCTAAGTTATTGATATTTTGTTTTCATCGAATGATTCCATGAAAAAAAACCTTACCTTTCAACGGTGTTTTTTTCAGATCCGCTCGGTAGTGCCATTTTCGTCTTTTTGACCCTTGATTTTCCCCGGTTTTTCATTAATGCTAGGGACATGTATATTCGAAAAACCAAAACGAAATCCCTGGATAATGGCGGGGCCTACTTCACCTATCGGATCGTTGAATCCGTTCGCGTGGGAAGGAAAGTAAAGCAACGCACCTTACTGAATCTAGGCAAAGACTTCGCCATTGATCCAGAGCACTGGCCCTTGCTGACAGCCAGGATTGAACAATTGTTACAAGGCTGTGAGCCTCATCAGCAAGAATTGTTTCATGTAGCCGATGAGTTAACGCAATGCCTGGAAGCCTCAGCCCAGCGTTACAGTGCGCTTATCATCGCTAAGCTGGCCCAACCGGTGGATGCTGCCAGTCCAGAACCCGATTATCACACGGTTGATATCAATCATGTCGAAACCCTTCAAGCCCGCAGTATCGGTGTTGAAACGCTGGCGTGGCATGCGGTTATGCAACTACAACTGGATCAGAAGCTCACCGCACTGGGTTTTAATAAAGTCGAACTCGCTGCGGCCATCGGTAACATTATCGGCCGTGTGGTTTCACCGGGCAGTGAATTGCACACCCATGATTGGCTACAATCACGCTCAGCGTTGGGAGAACTGCTTGACCATGACTATGGCCATACCAGCCTGACACGGCTTTATACGATCAGCGATAAATTGCTCAAACACCAGACGGCACTGGAAACGTTTCTGTCCGAGCAAGAGCAAACCTTATTCGAATTGAACCGTAGTATTGTGCTATACGATTTGACCAATACCTATTTTGAAGGGCAGTGTCACCAAAACCCCAAAGCCCAGTTCGGTCGTTCCAAAGAAAAACGCAGTGATTGTCCCTTGGTGACACTGGGACTGGTGTTGGATGGTGAGGGATTTCCTCTGAGCAGTCAGGTTTTCCCGGGTAATGCCAGTGAGCCGGGCACCTTGGAGTTAATGCTGGATGGACTACAAAAAAAACAGCCATTACCGCAGGTCACAAAACCTGTGATCATCATGGATGCCGGTATTGCCAGTGCCGACAACATCGCCTGGTTAATCGAGCAGGGCTATCATTATCTGGTGGTCAGTCGAGAGCGATCCGTGATCAATCCCACCGATCAGGACGATGCTGTGATGGTGAGAGAAACCGAACACAGTCAGGTGTGTGTTTATCGCGAAACAGATCAAGACACCCACGAAACCCGGCTCTATTGTCACTCCGAACAAAAACAAAAAAAAGAGCAGGCTATCCGAAACCGCTTCCATGTTCGCATGGAAGAAGCACTCAACAAGCTTGATGCGGGCTTAAACAAAAAAGGGACGATCAAAAAATACAGCAAAATACTGGAACGGATCGGTCGACTGCGCGAAAAAAACCGGCGGGTTTCGCAAGACTACCGCATTGACGTCATAACCGATGACGAGAAAAAAAACGCCATCCGGCTTGAATGGCAACGTGAACCTCAAAGTAAACAGAACGATCAACACTGTGGTGTCTATTGCCTCAGAACCAATATCCCCGACTGGTCTGAAGAACAACTGTGGACAACCTACATCATGCTGACCGAGATCGAAGCCACCTTTCGAAGCTTGAAAACTGAACTGGGCTTGCGCCCGGTTTACCACCAAAAAGAAGACCGTGTCACCGGCCACTTGTTCATTACTTTGCTGGCTTATCATCTGGTGCATACGCTGCGCTATCAACTGAAGCAACAGGGCATTCATTTAAGCTGGGACAGTATTCGCAACATCATGTCGACACAGCAACGTATCACCATGACCTTACCAACGGATGATCATAAAATGATTCACCTGCGGACAACAACGAAGGCGGAGCTACGTCAGAAACAAATTTATGAAGCTTTGAATATTAAACCCGACCTCATTGGTCAATGTAAAACAATTATCGATAAAAAAAATCTGTAGTGCCAACTGAAACAGATTGAAAATTTTAACTTATTGAAATAACAGGATATTGTAAATATAAGTCACGAAGATGGGCTAAGGTTTCCATGGGTTGAACGATATTGAGCATTAACCAGTCTTTTTCCATTGCTTCGATAATTGCCTCCTTTTCGGGTGGTTCAATCCTGGTTTCGCGTTCTGCTCTTGCTAAAGCTGAAAGTATCATAGTATTCCAACATAGCTTCAACAACCAGCAGCAAAAACTGATGGGTTCGTATATTGGATTAAAGTCCGAATACGGGTTATAAGACCCTGTATGACTTAGTTTTGAAATTATCTTTCAGTTGAGAAGTCAGCAAATAGTTTATCTTTTACTCGATACTGAAGAAATCACAGACGTAAATTTGAAAAAATGAAATCAAGAGATAACTGTTTTATGGGTATTGTTGGTCCATTTATTGTTCCTGAACAATCCTGATGATAACCTTAGGTAGCTTGGGACTTAACTTGAGTCTGTGGCACATAAACACTTAAGTTAAATTCAAGGTTGTTTGATATGATTTAATCTTATTTGAAGTTTTTGCGTTTTTTGGGAAATAATCACTCATGTTGCGAAAAATATTAATCGCTAATCGAGGCGAAATTGCTGTGCGAATTATTCGAGCTTGTGCCGAAATGGGTATTCGCTCGGTGGCTATTTTTTCTGAAGCAGATCGTTATTCACTGCATGTCAAAAAAGCGGATGAGTCGTACTGTATCGGGAGCGAACCATTAAACGGTTATCTCAACGTTTACAATCTGGTGGACCTGGCCATTTCGAGAGGTTGCGATGGGATTCATCCCGGCTATGGTTTTTTATCAGAAAATCCATCATTCGCCAAAGTGTGCAGAGAGCGCGGTATAGTTTTTATCGGGCCAGATGCTGAAGTCATCCAAAAAATGGGTGATAAAACCGAAGCGCGAAAATCAATGACGGCGGCTGGCTTACCAGTTACGCCCGGTTCGGATGGTAATCTTGAAAATATCGAAGAAGCCTTAGAAGTTGCTAAAGAGGTCGGGTATCCGATCATGCTAAAGGCCACTTCGGGTGGTGGAGGGCGCGGTATTCGACGTTGCAATAATGAACAAGAATTGCAACAGAATTATCAACGAGTCATTTCCGAAGCCACGAAAGCCTTTGGGCGGGCAGAAGTATTTTTGGAAAAGTGCATCATTAACCCGAAACATATTGAAGTTCAGATACTGGCCGATCATCATGGCAACGCTATCCATCTTTACGAAAGGGACTGTTCTATTCAACGGCGAAATCAAAAATTAATTGAAATCGCCCCTTCGCCACAACTCAATGAAGCACAGCGGCAATATATTGGTGGTTTGGCAGTCATGGCTGCTAAAGCAGTAGGTTATACCAATGCTGGGACGGTTGAATTCTTGCTAGATGCTAATGATCGCTTTTATTTCATGGAGATGAACACTCGAATCCAGGTTGAACATACTATTACTGAAACGATAACTGGAGTCGATATCGTTGAAGAGCAAATTCGTGTCGCTGCAGGATTGGAACTTCGTTACCAACAACACGAAGTTGCCAAGCGAGGTTATGCCATTCAGTTTCGGGTCAATGCTGAAGATCCACAGAACAGTTTTTTACCTAGCTTTGGTCGAATTACCCGCTATTATGCACCGGGCGGACCCGGTGTTCGGACTGATTCGGCTATTTATACAGGTTATGAGGTTCCTCCTTTTTTCGACTCAATGTTGGCAAAAGTAATCGTTAGTTCACCGACTTGGCAGGACGCTATGAATCGAGGAGAAAGAGCTTTGCGTGATATGGGTTTATTTGGCATCAAGACGACCATCCCTTATTATTTACAAATCCTTCGCCACCCTGAATTTAGACGTGCAAATTTTAATACTGGGTTTGTTGAAAAGCATCCGGAGTTGGTAAATTATTCAAATAAACCTCGCCCAGAGGTATTAGCCAGCGTTTTAGCAGCTGTCGTAGCTTCACACACTGGTCTTTAAATCAAGGAAAAGCATGCAAAAAGTTTATATCACTGACGTTATTCTACGCGATGCGCATCAATCTCTTATTGCAACTCGTATGAGGACAGAGGATATGCTCCCCGCTTGTTCGGAGTTGGATGACATTGGTTATTGGTCTTTAGAGTGTTGGGGTGGCGCAACCTTTGATGCCTGTCTTCGGTTTTTGAAAGAAGATCCTTGGGAGCGACTGGCTAAATTGAAAGCAGCTCTTCCCAACACGCCCTTGCAAATGCTGTTACGTGGTCAGAACTTACTGGGTTATCGGCACTACTCCGATGATGTGGTGGCAACGTTTATTAGCAGAGCCGCTAGCAACGGTATTGATGTATTTCGTATTTTTGATGCACTGAATGATGTTAGAAATCTTCAAACAGCTATCGAAGCCACTAAAAAAGCCGAAAAACACGCTCAAGGAACCATTTGTTATACCACCAGTCCGGCTCATGATACCAAGAGCTTTGTGAAATTAGGCAAAGAACTGGTTGCTTTAGGTTGTGATTCTATAGCGATCAAGGATATGGCCGGGTTACTTACACCTTATAGATCAAGCGAGTTGGTTAAAGCGCTTAAGGATGCCATTGAATTACCGCTGCATCTACACTGCCATGCTACCTCAGGATTGGCAGAAATGTGTCAGCTCAAAGCGATTGAAGCAGGTTGTCAGCATATCGATACGGCCTTATCTTCCTGGTCGGGTGGTACCAGTCATCCACCCACTGAAAGCCTGGTGACCGCATTACAAGGAACTGACTATGATACTGGGTTGGAACTAGAAAAATTGCAAAGCGTTAATGGTTACTTTGCCGAGGTTAGAAAAAAGTATCACCGCTATGAAAGTGAGTTTACAGGTGTTGATTCCAGAGTCCATGTGTTTCAAGTGCCGGGAGGAATGATTTCTAATTTGGCAAACCAGCTTAAAGAACGCGATGCTCTGGATCGCATCAACGAAGTCTATCAAGAAATTCCAAGTGTTAGAAAAGATCTGGGTTATCCACCGCTGGTGACCCCCACTTCTCAAATAGTAGGCACTCAAGCTGTACTGAATGTTTTAACAGGAAAACGTTACGAAACAATCACCAATGAAGTGAAACGTTATTTACAAGGTGGGTATGGAAAGGCGCCTGCCCAGGTCGATGATTCACTGTTAAATCGGGCTATCGGTAAAGAGGAGTTGATCGAGTGCCGACCTGCGGATTTACTCAACCCTGAGTATGAACATCTCAAAGGAGAAATTGGCGCTCTCGCTACCAATGAGGAAGATGTATTAAGTTTTGCCATGTTTCCAGATATTGCAAAACAATTTTTAGAGCAACGTGCAGCCGGGTCTTTGGTGCCAGAACCACTGGTGATGGAAGGTACTATGAGTGGGGCGGTGAAAAAAGCGCCAACAGAGTTTAATATTGCACTGCACGGAGAACAATATCACGTTAAAGTGACAGGTGCTGGACCAAAGCAGCAGTCCAATCGACATTTTTACTTCACCGTTGATGGTGTGCCGGAAGAAATTATTGTCGAAACATTGGATGAAATCGTACTCGATGGGGGTGCAGCAGGAGCAGTCAAAAGCGCTATCGCCAGTAAACGTCCAGTCGCAACAGAGCCTGGCCACGTGACGCCTAATATGCCTTGTAACATTATCGAAGTCTTGGTAAAAGAAGGCCAAATAGTGACCGCAGGACAAGTGGTTTTGATCACCGAAGCGATGAAAATGGAAACAGAAATAACTGCGCCTATTGCTGGTAAGGTCAGCGCGGTTTTCGTAGCAAAAGGTGAGGCGGTTAATCCGGGTGAAGTGTTAATAGAAATTTTACCCTGATAGTTAACAAAGAAACAATGCCTGCAAGTTTTGAAACGTTGGTTCTCTGGCCTTTAATATCGCATAGGAGAATTTTCAAAAATTTTATCAAAATCGAATTAATTTAATTTTTAACCAACACAATCAATGTCATCAAAACCAAGGATACAAGACTATTTACCCGGCCAGCGCTGGGTTAGTGATACCGAATTAAAAATGGGGTTAGGTAAGGTCATTGCGGTTGATTTTAGAACGGTCACGCTGCTTTTTTTAGCGACTGAAGAAACCCGAACTTATGCCAAACAAACAGCACCGCTCAGTCGTATAATATTCAACGTAGGCGACCTGATCAGTGATCAATATGGGCAGCAATTCACCGTTCTGGAAATTCGCGATACCAGCGGACTAGTAACGTATCATGCTCAGGCGGAAGGTGAGCAGTCAGTCGAAATACCAGAAGGTGAACTCGATCATTTTATTCAGCTAAACAGAGCAGGCGATCGTTTATTTGGCGGTCAGATAGATCAGGATAAATGGTTCGAACTACGTTGCCAAACACTATCCCATTTAAATCGATTAATGCGTCAGGAATTGTTCGGTTTAACTGGGGTTAGAACCACACTCTTAGCTCATCAACTTTATTTGACGCACGAAATCGCAAACCGCTATGCACCCAGGGTTTTGTTAGCTGATGAAGTGGGTCTTGGAAAAACCATAGAAGCAGGATTAATCATTCACCATCAATTGTTGACAGAGCGCTCTCACCGAGTCTTGATTGTGGTTCCGGAAACACTGGTACATCAATGGTTGGTCGAAATGCTGAGACGTTTTAATTTGAATTTCAGTGTGTTTGACGAAGAGCGATGCCAGGCCATTGAAGCGAGTTCTGGTTTAAAAAATCCCTTTGAGTCCGAACAGTTGGTGTTATGCCATCTGAATTTTTTACTCGATAATCCCCGGAGAGTAGAACAAGCTTTGCTGGGGAACTGGGATTTACTGGTCGTAGATGAGGCGCATCATTTGGAATGGTCACAAAAACAACCTAGTGATGAATATCAGGTGGTAGAAGCGCTGGCAGCGATCACTAAAGGCGTGCTGTTATTAACAGCCACACCGGAACAGCTTGGCAAGGATGCCCATTTCGCCAGGTTAAGGTTATTGGATCCTGATCGTTTCCCCACACTGGAACAGTTTCTTGCTGAAGAGAAACTGTATGAACCCATTGCCAACAGTGTCATTGAATTATTAAACCCAGAGCCATTATCGAAGGCTTCTAAACAAACACTTAGTGATACCATTACCGAAGGCGATAATGCAACACTTTTGGCGACTGTTGAAGATCAACAAGCAACGCCAGAGGATCAGCAAACTGCTCGGCTTGAATTAGTAGAACATTTGTTGGATCGACATGGCACAGGGAGAGTGCTGTATCGAAACACTCGTGCTGCTATAAAAGGTTTTCCAGCAAGAAAAGTTTTTCCTCACCCGCTGCCGTTGCCAAGCCAGTACAAAGCCTGTTTTGAAAATTATCCGGTAAACGATGCGCAGGATATGGGGTCGTTGTTACGGCCAGAACGTATGTATGAAACGGTCTCGATGGCAGATGAACCCAATTGGGTCGCTATAGATCCCAGAGCCCAGTGGTTAATGGGTTTTTTACAAACGATCAAGCCTGAAAAAGCTTTGGTCATTACGGCAGCCGCTGAAACGGCTATGGATCTGGTCGAATTCCTTAGAGTGAAGGCGGGAACTCATGCTGCACTATTCCATGAATTATTGACGATTGTCGATAGAGATCGAGCAGCTGCTTTTTTTGCTGATCAAGAACAGGGTAGCCAGGTCTTGATTTGTTCGGAAATCGGCAGTGAGGGGCGCAATTTTCAGTTTGCCCACCATTTAGTTCTTTTTGATTTGCCCTTTAACCCGGATCTTCTGGAACAGCGAATTGGTCGACTAGACCGGATCGGACAGAAAGAAACCATTCAAATACATATTCCTTACCTCGAAAATAGTGCTCAATCAGTGATGTTTGAGTGGTATCAAAAGGGCCTGTCAGCTTTTGAAAAGACTTGTCCTGTCGGGCATACGGTGTTTACTCAAACTGAACTGTTGTTGTCAGAAGCGATTACCCAGCCGGATAACCAACAAAAGTTAACTGATCTAATTAGCACTACTCAGGATTTACACCAAACAACATTTGATCAGTTGCAGCGTGGGCGAGATCCCTTGCTCGAATTTAATTCTTGTCGACCTCATATTGCTGATGAATTGGTAAGACAAGCAAAAAAGACTGATGCTGAATCTGAGTTATTGAATTACCTGGATAAAATGTTTGATTGCTATGGAATTGATATGGAAGATCATCGTGCCGGTAGCTACATCATTCGCCCTGGAGAAAAAATGCAAACAACAGGTTTCCCCGGCTTGCTAGAAGAAGGTATGACGATAACTTGTGATAGGGAGATCGCGTTGAGCCATGAAGATATCCATTATTTGACTTGGGAACACCCTCTGGTGACTGGGGCGATGAGCATGATCATAAGCAATGAGCAGGGCAATGCCGCTTTCACAACTATCAATATCGACGGAGTTAAAGCCGGCATGATAATGCTGGAGTGTCAGTTTTTGTTTGAATGCAGTGCACCTGAAACCTTACAATCTAATCGTTATTTACCACCGACCAGTATTCGAGTGTTGATTGATCAGCAAGGCGTAGATCATGCGCAGAAGCTATCTCAGACCATGATCGGGCTGCATCGAAAAAGCGTTGATCAAGCAACGGCTAATCAAGTCATTCGAGCCTATAATTCAGAACTTAAAGCGATGCTGGAGCAGGCTGAAGCAATCGCTCAGCAACAAGCCCCGAAATTATTGAAACAAGCGTTTAAGCAGAGTAAGCAAACATTGCTTAAAGAAATCAACCGGCTCAAAGCATTACAACGAGTTAATCCCAATGTGCGTCAAACCGAGATAGATTTTTTCGAAAAGCAGCAACAAGCATTGAATCAAGCGCTCAAAAAATCAAGTCTCAGACTTGATGCCGTCAGAGCCGTCGTAAGTATTTAACCAATTATGGCAACGATCAGTCGGCAACAACTAGATGATTTTTTCGCAGAATTACTGCAACCTCATTCATTCAGAGATTACGGACCCAACGGCCTACAGATTGAAGGGAGCGAACAAATCGCTAAAATAGCGTTTGCGGTTTCTGCTACTGGAGACTCTATTCAGCAAGCCTGTACCAACCAAGCTGATGCTTTGGTGGTTCACCACGGTTTGTTCTGGTCTTTCAAAGGAACCCAGCTTTTAACTGGTTCTTTGGCCAAACGAGTGTTCCCTTTAGTTAAAGAGCAAATCAATTTGTTCGGTTACCACCTTCCTTTGGACGCTCATTTAGAAGTCGGTAACGCTGCGTCTTTAGCGCGGCTCATTGGCCTTCGAACCTTGCAACCTTTTGGTGACTATAAAGGCTGTTACACCGGGGTTAAAGGAAGGTTTGAAGAGCCAGTACAGGCGGTCAAGTTGCAACAACGTATGGCAACAATAGTCAGTCACCCCGTTATGATAGCCAGTTTTGATGACCAGGCATTCATTAATTCTGTGGGTATTATTACCGGTGGTGCCAACAATGAATGGCCGCAAGCTTTATCACACGGGTTGGATGCATATATCACCGGTGAGATGAGTGAACATAATTGGCACGATAGTAAAGAAGCCGGTGTGCATATGTTCGCTGGCGGTCACCACGCCACAGAACGTTTCGGTATTCAATCGTTGATGACCAAAACCAAAGAACATTTCGATATAGAATGTTTTTATATTGATAGTGACAATCCTGCATAATTGGTAACTGGCGCAGCCAAGCTTGGTGCTCATTCATTAGGCATATTTTTATTTTCGACGAGATGCGCCCATAAGTCATGTTCATCGGCTTCTTCGATGATAACGTTTGCCCAATCTCCCACTGATAAATGCGTTGCGTCATCAATAAAAACTTGCCCGTCGATTTCCGGCGCATCGGCGCGACTGCGCGCTACGGCGCCTTCTGCAACGACTTCGTCAATGATAACAGTCTCTTGTCGACCGACTCTGGCTTGTAAACGCTGCGTGCTGATAGCTGCTTGATGTTGCATAAAGTGTTCAAAGCGTTCTTGTTTAAGGCTGTCAGGAACGTGTTCAGGTAAATCGTTGGCTTTAGCGCCATTGACCGGAGAATATTGAAAGCAGCCAACCCGGTCCAATTGGGCTTGATCCAGAAAGTTTAATAGCGTTTCAAAATCTTTTTCAGTTTCTCCCGGAAAGCCAACGATGAAGGTGCTGCGTATGATTAAATCCGGACAAATGTTACGCCAAGCTGCGATACGTTGCAGTACGTTTTCAGTCGCAGCCGGTCGCTTCATTTGTTTGAGAATGCGGGAACTGGCATGTTGAAACGGAATGTCGAGATAGGGCAGAATTTTACCTTCTGCCATCAAAGGGATCACTTCATCCACATGAGGATAGGGATACACATAATGCAGGCGAACCCAGGCATCCAATTCGCTCAGCGCTTTAGCTAAATCCAGGAATTTAGTTTGGTAAGACATTCCTTGCCATTCACGGGATTGATAGTTAATATCAACCCCGTAGGCGCTGGTATCCTGTGAAATAACCAAAAGTTCTCGAGTGCCGGCAGTCACTAAACGTTCTGCCTCGTGCATAACCTCATCAATAGGCCGGCTGACGAGGTTGCCACGCATGGAAGGGATGATACAAAATGAACAGCGATGATTACATCCTTCGGAAATTTTCAGGTAGCTGTAATGTTTTGGTGTTAGCTTGATGCCTTGTGGCGGCATTAAATCAACATAAGGGTCATGCTTTGGCGGCAAGTGTTTATGCACGGCGTCCACTACCTCCTGATAAGCGTGCGCGCCTGTTATAGCCAGTACCTTCGGGTGTTTGCTTTGAATTTCTCCCCGTCTTTCACCTAAGCAGCCAGTGACGATAACCCGTCCGTTTTCTGCTATTGCTTCACCGATGCTATCGAGCGACTCTTCAACTGCACTGTCAATAAAACCGCACGTATTAACGACAACCAGGTCGGCGTCTTCATACCTCGGAACGATACCGTAACCTTCGGATTTTAATTCAGTTAATATTCGTTCGCTATCGACTAAGGCTTTGGGGCAGCCTAAGCTGATAAAGCCGATTTTAGGGTGGGTCATGAAAACTTGTTTCCTTTTAAGGCGCGTTTGCTAACAAAATTGCTCGAATAGGTGCAGGCAGTCCTTCGACGGTAAATTGCGGTTTATCCTGATCAAGAAAGTCCTGTAAAGAGTGAAAGCGCATCCATTCAGTTTTTCTTTGTTCATCAGGCGTCGTTTGGGTTACATCGATGAGTCGAATGTTGGTAAAACCACAGCGATTCATCCAGCTGATTAGGGTATCACAGGTGGGAATAAACCAAACATTGCGCATTTGGGCATAGCGGTTTTTCGGGTGTAGGGTTTCGCCTGCTCTGCCTACGATAATCAATGTTTCAAGGATCAGTTCGCCGCCCGGTCTAAGGCATTCTTTCAATTCCAACAAATGGTCTATGGGTGATTTTCGATGATATAGTACACCCATCGAAAAAACGCTATCAAAAGCCCGCATGTTTTGAGGTACATCTTCAATGGCTAGCGGCAGATTATAAATTGGTGCAGACCCAAAAAAGTGTTTGATGGCGGCAAATTGCATGATACTAAGATGCTTAGGATCGATACCAATAACGCATTTTACCCCCGCACCTAACATACGCCAGCAATGATATCCATTACCACTGCCAACATCCAGAACCAGTCTATTTTTTAAAGGCTCGATATGATTTTGTAAGCGCTCCCACTTCCAATCTGATCGCCATTCAGTATCGATAAAAATTCCAAACAAGTTATAGGGACCTTTTCGCCAGGGGTGTAAATTCATGAGTAATGAACGCATAAGGTCGAGTTCCTTGGGGAGCAAGTCGCTGGATTGACCTATTGTGATTGTATTTATATTTGCTATTTGCACTGATGAATTAACTGGCGGAAGTGCCTTTAACGTTTCAAGCCATTTTACCAAGTCACCATGTCCTGCTGGATCAAACGCTTTTTGAATTTGTAAGGGTAAGAGATTAGCCCAAGCATCGGCTTGGGTTCCAGATAATAAATTGCAAAGGGAGCTGGTCTCTAAACTATGAAAAAAACCCTGCATGGATTGGGTTATCATTAATGAATAATTAAATAGTAAAAATATTTTTCAAATCTTTAATATTGATTTTTAAACATAACGATATGACAGACGATACGATTGCGCAAGTCCATGCTTATTTGCAACAGCTTCAAGATAATATTTGCAACGCTCTACAAGGTGAAGAACCTGAAGCAAAATTCATTGAGGATCAATGGCAACGAGAAGAAGGGGGAGGGGGTAGAACCCGTCTTTTAACTAATGGGCAAGTATTTGAGCAAGCTGGTGTTAATTTTTCTTATGTGCAAGGCCAAAGTTTACCCGTTTCAGCAACAGCAGCAAGACCAGAACTTGCCAACCGAAGTTTCCAGGCAATGGGAGTTTCTTTGGTGATGCACCCCCATAACCCATATGTGCCGACATCGCACGCTAATGTCAGGTTTTTTGTCGCAGAAAAGCCAAATGAAAAACCTATTTGGTGGTTTGGTGGCGGATTTGATTTAACGCCTTACTATCCCTTTCGCGACGATGTAATTCATTGGCACAAAACAGCTTTAGCAGCCTGTGAATCATTTGGCTCGGATGTTTATCCCAGGTATAAAAAATGGTGTGATGAATATTTTTATCTGAAACATCGAGATGAAACTCGCGGCGTTGGCGGACTATTTTTTGACGATTTGAATGATTGGGATTTCGACACCTGTTTCGCTTTCATGCAAAGTGTCGGCGATCATTTTATTGACGGCTATTTACCGATTGTGCAGCGTCGCAAAGATACTTCATTCGGTGAAAGAGAGCGGTCATTTCAGCTGTATCGAAGAGGCCGCTATGTTGAATTTAACTTGGTTTATGATCGTGGTACTTTGTTTGGTTTGCAAACGGGTGGCCGCACGGAATCAATACTTATGTCCTTGCCGCCTGTGGTTAATTGGCGTTATAACTGGCGACCAGAAGCAGGAACACCGGAAGATCAGCTCTACCAGCATTTTTTGAAACCGCAGAATTGGTTGGAAATGTAGGTTATGACTGCGGGAATCATGACGGCTCAAGTCGATAGATAGCGACTATAAACTCAAGTTTAAGCTTTTTTTTTGGGATGGCTTTCTGCTATCTCATATTTCATCTCAAATCTAACAGGGAAAAAATTAAATAAAAAGGAGTTGATATAATGCGTTAGGTAAGTATATTATCTAATTTAGGTCTTACTATAAAAATAATCGATTTGCAATTGATCTAATGTCCAATTGTCTTAAGTGCACAATTGGTTTAATGTTAGGCCAAGTTAGAACAGATCGGTAGTAAAATAATTTGCACTATGGGCGGAAACAAATGTTAACAGTTACAAGTAAAAAGATCGTTAGCTTCACCTTTGTTATATTTCTGGCACTTATAACAATAAGTAATCCACAAGCAGGGTCGCTCGACCCACTGACGAACCAAGAAATTGAGAAAGCAAGTGAATTAATGCTTGCTGGGACTCAATCGGATTCTCAGGCTGCACAATCAGAACAATCAGAAAGTACTTCACAAATTGAAACACTGCTTATAGAAAGGCATGCTGTAGCAAAAGGCGCAGAAAACCAGGCAGCTCGTTTGGTTGATGTTTTTACCTATAACTATGATACTAATATCTTAAATCAAACGATTATTAATCTGAGTACGAATAGTGTAGTTTCTACCACTCATAACAAAGAAGTTCAATTACCTTTAACTGAGAATGAAATCACAAGAGCTACTGAGGTTGTATTTGGTGATCAGGATGAAGTTGATCTGATTAATCAAGCATATCAGCGAGTTACTGGCGAGACTTTAACCCAGCCAGATCAATTAGAAATAAAAGCTTTTACTTTCTTAGGTAATAGTTTACCTGGAGTAAGTAATGAGGAATCGATGAATTGCGGTAATCATCGTTGTGCTCAATTGTTGCTCTATACCCCTGAAAAGGTTGCTTTTGAAATTAGCCCAGTAATCGATCTGTCAACTAAAAAAGTCATCCAGAATATTAATTTCTGATAGTTCTACAACAATAAATCGGTGATTACATGAACTTTAAATATGCAGTTCTAATTTTTCCTGTTTTACTTTATTTACCCATTGAAAAAGTTGTTGCCAGGCCCGGCGCTCAAAGTTGTCCCATAGGTCAAACCATTACTAAGACCTTTACATCTGGTGCAGGATGGGAACTTTGCTGGGATGAGAAACAAAAGGAAGGGGTCGTTTTAACTAACATCTTGTATTCAACGCCTGGGAACAGTTCTAGAAGAGTGCTGGGTGAAGCGTCTCTTTCTCAAATTCAAACTGATTATGACGATGGAACAGCTAAAATCTTTTGGGTAACGGGCGTTGGTTTAGGTGGTAACTCGCAGGTTAATTTATCTGCCAGCGATTGCTCCGGCGGTCAGCGGCTGCAGAAAAATGGTAAGAACGTTCTATGCCAAACGACCAAGCCCATGGGCTATGTTTGGGCCAAAGGTAATCAACAAAAGCAAGGTGAGTTTCTTGAATTAACCAGCATTTCCAAATTTAATTCGGTTTCGTTTGTGGTGAGTTGGCGATTTTATGATAACGGCATTATTGAACCTAGCGTTGGTATCAGCGGAAAACTGACAAAATTTACTTCTAATTTTCAATATGGTTGGAATGTTAATGCGAATAATCAGGTGGCAGCTAGTTTTACCAATCATTATTTTTGGCGACTCGATTTTGATTTAGAGGCAGTCAGTAGTGACGATATCGTTGAACAAATAGTCAGTCTACCTTCTGCTGACAGGTTAAAAAAGAGCAAACAAATAACACCGATCCAGACCGAAGCAGCACTATCGCTGAATCCTCAAAACAAGCTTTTTTGGCGGGTTCGGGATGGTTTTGTGCAAAATTCCAGCAGCGGTTACGTTTCTTATGAACTTGTGCTATTAAATTATGCACATCAATCTGACGGAAATAACAATGAGTCATGGTTGAATAATGATTTTTTCGTCACGCGCTACAACACATGTGAGCGTTATGCCGTTAACAATCCAACTCAAAATGGCTGTGCTGCCAATATCAGTCAATTTGTTAATGGTCAGAATGTTAATCAGAAAGATGTGGTGGCTTGGTATCGAGCCAGTTATCACCATTTACCCAGGGATGAGGATTTTGGTCAAGTAGGCACTCGGTGGACTGGTTTCAAATTACTACCTCGTGATTGGTCGTCTGATAACCCACTGTAAATTATCTTTTAATTCGCTTGTTAAAATTATAAATCTAAGGCATCTGTTATGAGTTCAGAAAACAATAAGCTAATTTCCTTTAGCAAACTTTTGTCATTCATGGGTCTGTTTTTGTACTTTTCGAATGTTTATTCCGCAGAACATTGTTCTGACCAATTCTATATTGACGTTACGTTACCGAATCAATCCCGGTGGGATATGTGCTGGGAGCATCGCAGTCGGGAAGGAATTGTTTACCATCATGTCTTTTATACACCAAAGAATGGGGCTAGAGAACAAATTCTTTACCAGGCTGCAATAGCTCAAATTCATGTTCCGTATGATGATAACGGGGCTCGATATCATGATATTTCGGACTATGGTATTGGTGGGGGCTATATGCATGATTTGAAAGCTGCAGAATGTCCCGGCGGCTCCTTGAAACAGTTTTCAGGGAAAAAGGTAATTTGTCAACAGGTTGAAAATAGGGGGCTTGCTCATCACTCGAGCTCTGAAAGCTTACAGGGGAACGCTTTGAGTTTATTCAGTGTATCCAGTGTAGGCGCGTATCATTATATACCGCAGTGGCGTTTTTACGATGATGGCACAATCGAACCTTCAATGGGCGCTACTGGCTCTTTGCAACGATTCGGCAATAGTGGTGATACTACACGAGGCTGGATAATGGACAGTAATAACCGCGTCGGCATTGCTCATTTACATAATTTTTTCTGGCGCTTAGATTTCGATTTAGGCTCTTCAGGCTCTGATGACTTTATTGAAGAATTAAATTTTAACCTGCAATCTGGAAAGCGGCAGAGAACTGCAACTCAGTTTTTTTCTGAAACAGCCAGAGAAGTCAACCCAGCTAGTTTACGATCATGGCGGATTGTCGATGGAAACTCCACGAATAGCAATGCGCACAAAAAATCTTTCGAAATATTATTGGCAGAATCGGGACACAAAGACAAAGGGCCGAGTAGCGAGCCTTTCACACACAACGATTTTTTTGTCACGAAAAGTGATTCATGTGAAAAATTTGCTTCACATAATCCTACTACCAATGGATGTAAGCGGAACTTAGCAGAGTTTGTCAATGGTCAGTCAATTTCAGGACAAGATATCATCGTATGGGTTGGTTTGACTTTTTATCATATGCCTAGAGTAGAAGATGCGCCGCATATGGATGCCCATTGGAACCATTTTCATATCGTTCCAAGAGATTGGCATGCGAGCAATCCTCTCAGCAACGAACCAAGCAATACGGCCCCTTCAGTAATTAACCCTGGGAATCAGACTGATCAGGTAGGAGAGACAATTAATTTGCCTGTCAGTGGTTCTGATAATGACGGGGATTCTTTAAGCTATATGGCTAATGGTTTGCCTGCTGGTTTATCAATTAACAACACAACAGGGGTGATTTCTGGAACAATTAATGCTTCAAGTGTTGGCGATAATAATGTTACCGTCACAATTGATGATGGTCAGCTAAATGACAGCGCATCCTTTACTTGGCTTGTTACAGCGTCACCAAATTCACCTCCGACAATAACTGATCCAGGAAACCAAACTAACAGGGTGGGTGACACGGTTTCTTTAACTATCATCGCTACTGATCCTGATAATAATACGCTGAGTTATGGGGCAACCGGACTGCCACCAGGTTTGAGTATTATTGGCTCAACTGGCGTCATATCAGGTACTATTAATTCAGGTAGTCAGGGAAATTATAGTACTACGGTTACTGTGAATGATGGTGAAGCTACCAGCAGTTCTTCTTTTAACTGGGTTATCAATACCAATAATTCTGGAGATGTTATTCAAATTGATGGAAATTCGTCTGATTGGTCATCCGTTACTTCTTACCAGGATACGCCTGGAGAAAATACAGCGCCGGCAGATTTTGAAACAGCCTGGATTACCAGTGATGCAGGGAAAATTTATATAGCGTATCGTGATCGCCAGCCCATCGATACTGAAAAATTTTGGGCTTGGCACGTATTAATCGACAACGATTCTCAAACCAACACGGGCTATAATGACGGTTCTGTGGGAGCGGATTACATGCTAACGGGCGATCGACTTTTTCAGTATGCTGGAACAGGAGCGGATTGGCAGTGGACGTTAGTTCAAACGGTACCTAGTTCGATTAATGGTAAGTTTGCTGAATTAGCAATAGATCGAAGCATTTTAGGACAATTCAATCAATTTCGATTGAATTTCTACGGCGGAAACTTCTCCGTGGACGGTACTGCCAATGATTTCTTTTTGGTTGATCCGGCAAGCAATGGACCTTCAATTCAAATTGATGGAAATGCGTCTGATTGGTCATCCGTTACTTCTTATCAAGATACACCTGGAGAAAACACTGCACCCGCAGATTTTGAAACAGCCTGGATTACCAGCGATGCAGCGAAAGTTTATATAGCATATCGTGATCGCCAACCCATTGATACTGAAAAATTTTGGGCTTGGCACGTGTTAATTGACAACGATTCTCAAACCAGCACGGGCTTTAATGACGGTTCTGTGGGAGCGGATTACATGCTAACGGGAGATCGACTTTTCCAGTATGCTGGAACAGGAGCGGATTGGCAGTGGACGTTAGTTCAAACAGTGTCTAGTTCGATCAATAATAAGTTTGTAGAATTTGCAATTGATCGGAGCATTTTAGGACAATCCAATCAATTTCGATTGAATTTCTATGGGGGCAATACTTATGCGGGCGGTACCACCAATGATTTCTTTTTGGTCGATCCGGCAAGCAATGGACCTTCAATTCAAATTGATGGAAATGCGTCTGATTGGTCATCCGTTACTTCTTACCAGGATACACCTGGAGAAAATACGGCACCGGCAGATTATGAAACAGCTTGGTTTACCAGCGATGCAGCGAAAGTTTATATAGCATATCGTGATCGACAACCTATCGATACTGAAAAATTTTGGGCTTGGCACGTGTTAATTGATAGTGATTATCAGACGTCTACGGGCCTTGACTATGTTAACGTTGGAGCAGATTACATGTTAACAGGTGATCGACTTTATCAGTATGCCGGGACAGGAGAGGACTGGCAGTGGACGTTGGTTCAAACAGTGCCTAGTTCGATCAATGATAAGTTTGTTGAGTTCGCAATTGATCGGAGCATTTTAGGGCAGTCCAATCAATTTCGACTAAACTTTTACGGCGGTAATTTCTCAGTGGATGGCACGACCAATGACTTCTTTTTGGTTGATACTGCTAACGGAAACTAATTATGAATTAAGAGCTAAATTGCGCCATTACGAATCAATCATTTAGGTTGTTACGACTTTGATGTGCTGTGACAACAATTCTGATTTCTTAAGGCTTGGTCTTTTAGCTCTTTATTCGCATTTAAACAGAGACATATGGAAATAATATATAAGCCAATGAGGTTATACATTGTGAATGGTGAGAGCAAGGACGTTTAAATAGCACTGATTGACTAACATCAGCCCTATTTTTAATTATTGTCGCGGTTTGGTTAGTTTACCGGTTAACAAACGCAGCAATTGGCATTGATAATTTATGTCATCTAGTTGAGACAGGCGGTTAGGAAATGTATTTTATTCAGCTAGTCGTTTGATTGGCAATTCATCCAAGTGTTGTCTAGTGGTATAAATGGAAGTTTTTATTGGGTTATCCAATAAGAAAAGTGATCTTGTAAAGGCTAATGCTTATAACGTGGTTTCTATGGTTATTACCATTGATTGCAGGTGAGAAAAACGATGACTGTGTTACCGTATTGCCTTGAATGGAAGGAGTGTATGAAAAATGCTATTGCTCTCTTTACGCCTCGATATTTCGAGGCGTGGCATTCAACCTTCTTATTGATACCTTTACAGGAAAAAGTATTCATTTTAAATAATCTTAGGTTCCGTTCAGGAACCTGGTGAGGCATGCAATAATTTTCGGTGGATTTGTTGCGAACTTAGAGCAGTATAACTGGAATGATTAAAGCCTGAATTGTTACAAATAAGAAAATGAGCTACTTGCTTGAGTTATGGAAAGCCTCAACAACTTCAGCCAGATTACCTGGTAATTGTTAAATTTGTTCCGAAGCACGCTTATTCCGTTCAGCCAAACGAGTAATGATACCCTCAACTGAACCATTTCTGGCGACTTCGTTTTTGAAGGTTGATCGGTAATTTGTGACTAGACTGACACCTTCAATCATAATGTCATAAACCTTCCATTTACCCTTTGTTTTGACCATTCGATAGTCAATTTTTATTGGTTGAGCTGAAGACTGTAAAACTTCAGTTTTAACAATAACTTTAGATGTTTTGTTATTAAATTTGATGGGCAAGTAACGAACAGACCAATCATCTAATTCAAAAAAAGCTCTGGAATAAGTTCTAACTAATAATGACTGGAATTCTTTTTTGAATCGGCCACGTTGGTTAGCATCAGCTTTTTTCCAAAGCTTCCCTAATACTAAAAAAGAAATGCGATCAAAATCAACGTTTGGATTGATTGAAGTATCAATAAAACTTGTTACCTCAGAGAAATTGTCTTTGAAAGAGGGATCTTTCAGTTTTTCCTTGAATTCATCTGCAGTTTGTTTAACTACTTGCTGAGGTGGTAATAATTCATCAGATTGAACAATATTAGAGAAAAGAAAGCAAAATAAGAAAAAAGAGAAAGCCTGGATAATTTTGTATGGGTTGGTATTAAAAGTCATCTTTGTTAGTTCCTTAATTTTTTACTTGCCAAGAGTTTTTGAGTGTCTAAGTCATCGGGTCAGTGGGAACTATAAAACAATGTTGATAGCTCTTAGGACCTCATAATTATTCAAGAAAACGCTTAGCATATGTTGTAACAGTATAGATCCTAATCATGTTGTGACCACATTATTACTTCATATTATTCTTGTTTGAGTTGATACAATAACAATAAATCTAAAAAATTTGGAGTACTAATTTTGAAAAAGTCGCCTTGGCAGCAGAAAAGTTATCCTTACTCTCGATTGAGAAGAATGAGGTATAAAGAATTTTCTCGTGGTTTAATGAGGGAAAATGAATTATCTTGCCGCGATTTGATTTACCCGGTTTTTGTAATGGAGGGGAGCGGTGTAAGCGAGCAAGTTCCTTCTATGCCAGGGGTCGAGCGGGTTAGCTTGGATTTCTTGTTACGAGATTTAGAGGTGATTAGTGAATTAGGTATTAGTGCGATTGCGATTTTTCCGGTTATTCCAAACGAAAAAAAATCGGTTGACGCAAAAGAAGCTTTCAACCCGCATGGTTTAATTCAAAAAGCAATCAAGATTATTAAACAGAACTTTCCCAATCTTGGTGTGATTTCTGATGTTGCTTTGGACCCTTTCACGCTAAGTGGGCAAGATGGTTTAATTGATAGGAATGGTTATGTTATCAACGATGAAACGGTGGCAGTTTTAGTCAAACAAGCCTTATCACACGCTGAAGCAGGGTCGGACATAATAGCACCATCGGATATGATGGATGGCAGAATTGGAGCAATAAGGTCAGCATTGGAGGAGTATCAATTTTACAATACATTGATTTTGTCGTATTCAGTCAAGTATGCTTCAAGCTTTTATGGTCCATTTCGTGACGCAGTCGGCTCTCAGCAAAATTTGGCCGGTGGTGATAAAACCACCTATCAAATGGATCCGGCAAATACAGATGAAGCGCTAAGAGAGGTGGAGCAAGATCTGATTGAAGGTGCAGACATGGTGATGGTAAAGCCTGGAATGCCTTACTTAGATATTGTTAGAAGGGTTAAAGAAACTTATTCAGTCCCTACTTTTGCCTATCAAGTTAGTGGAGAGTATGCCATGCTGAAGGCCGTCTCACAAAATGGATGGTTAGACGAAAAAGCGGTAGTTTTAGAATCCTTGTTGGCTTTCAAACGAGCGGGTGCAGATGGAATATTGACCTACTATGCCAGAGCGGTGGCCGAATGGTTAAAAGAAATTAATGGGCGTTAATATGTTAATCTGATCAGACAATATTTCGACAAATCTGCTTATTGTGCATGTAAAGTAAGTATCAATCTTCATCTTAATTTTTATATCGAAATCAGAGGCTGCTTGCATGAAAGATCAAAATCTTGAGTTGTCAGAAGCTGAACCGGGTTGGAAGTTTCCAGTAGAAGAAAGCATTTTGATCCTGCTACTAATTCTTTCGTTAGTAGGTATGGGAATTACTGACTTTTCACCGGATGACGGCTATTGGTATTGGATCATCATGATATTTGTTTTTTGGGTTTCAGCCATGATTATTGCCAAATGTCAGCTAAGGAACAAAAATAAACGATTAAAGCGGTTGTTTTTTGAGCAAGCTCTGCATTGGATAGGGTCATTATTGATAGTTATAGGTGCTTTTGTTCTGCTTTATACAGGCCATTTAAATGAGGAAAACACGGGTCTCGTTATTTTGTTAATCTTATCGCTTGCTACTTTTCTCGATGGGTTAAGAGTGGGTTGGCGATTTAGCATAGCAGGGTTATTCTTGGGGTTTTCCGCCATAATTGCGGCATTTTTTGACCATTTTATTTTTTATTCATTATTGCTAGCGATTACAATCGTCATATTAACGGTAATGTGGGAGAAATGGCGTGTCAAATAAAAATCTCAGCAACTAGACATATTGAATGACTAAAGCAGATCATTATGCCGTTTTCGGATGCCCGATTAAACACAGCAAATCCCCCCTCATTCATAGCTTATTTGCAGAGCAAACCCAGCAATGTTTAATCTACGAAGCATTTCAAGTCAATGCTGTAAATTTTAATCGTGACGTTAAGCTTTTTTTTTCTAATGGTGGTAAAGGTTTAAATTGCACCGTACCCTTAAAAGAACTCGCATGGCAATTTTCTGATGAAACTAGTCATCGAGCCAAACGTGCCAAAGCAGTTAATACATTAGTGTTACAGCAAGATGGCAGTGTGTTTGGTGACAATACCGATGGTGTAGGGTTGATAACCGATTTAGTATCTAATTGTGACGCAAAACTTAAGGGTGCGGCTATTTTAGTGCTAGGTGCTGGAGGTGCAACCCGGGGTATTCTTGAGCCTCTAATCAAACGGCAACCAAGCAGCATTGTCATTGCTAATAGAACAGTTAGTAAAGCAGTTTTGCTTGCTGAAGAGTTCGCTGAATATAATCATGTTACAGCTAGTAGCTTTTCTGAACTTCACGGATTGTCGTTTGATCTTATAATTAACGCAACCTCGGCTAGTTTGTCTGATGATTTACCACCGATTCCTGATGGTATTTTAATTCCATCGGGTATTTGTTACGATTTAGCTTACGCTAATAAACCGACTGCTTTTGTCCGGTGGGGTTTAAGACAAAATGCGCGGACAAGTGTTGACGGATTAGGGATGTTAGTAGAGCAGGCTGCTGAAGCTTTTCTGTTATGGCGAGGTATTCGCCCCATAACAGATACGGTTATTAATCAATTTAATGCTCAGCGAGGATGAAAGCTTTTCGAATTAAATCATTAGCACTCATGGAACAAAAAGAATAATCTTTGCGAGTTCTTGTTAGCCTGTTGTATTGAATTTGAAAGAATTGCAAGATCTTTTTACAATACCTTTCTTGCAGATTTCTAACTGCATTTGGAGATAATTTTTTATGGAGTTAACCACTTGAAACTGCTGATTACTGGTGCTACAGGCTTTATAGGATCAGAGCTTTGCAGACTATTACTAGCAAATAATTATGAAATAACAGCACTTACCAGAAGTCCACGCAAAGTGCGTCGTATGTTTTCTGGCAAAGTTGATGTTTGCAGAGATTTAAAGGCTGTTTCAGATTCTGATTATTTTGATGGCATCATCAATCTTGCCGGCGCACCTATTTTTGGTTGGTTTTGGACAGCAAAAAGGAAAAAAAAGTTACGTAAAAGCCGGGTTCATACTACTCGAGACTTGATCCGTTATATTGCGAAAAGCGAGCATAGACCACAATTTCTGATTAGTGGGTCGGCAATTGGCTATTATGGTAATCAAGGCGATAGAGAAGTCGATGAAGCAACAACGGGGCATGACGAATTCAGTCACAGGCTCTGCAGAGATTGGGAACGAGAAGCTGATACAGCCGAGGAATATGGTGTTCGTATTTGCCTCCTGCGAACCGGCGTAGTTATTGGGAGAAAGGGTGGTTTTTTAAAGAGGATGGCGCTCCCGTTTAAATGGGGTTTAGGAGGCAGACTGGGTAACGGTCGTCAGTGGATGTCGTGGATTCATTTAGATGATCATATAATGATGATCAAAATGTTAATGGAAAATGATGAATTAAGTGGTGTTTTTAATTTAACGTCACCTAATCCCGTTACCAATCGTGAGTTTACTAAAGTTCTCGGGAAGCTTTTGCATAGGCCTGCGTTTTTTCATATTCCTGGATGGGTGCTAAGAATTTTGTTAGGTGAGCTATCAGACTTATTAGTTAAAGGTCAGAAGGTGCTACCAGCTAAATTGCAAAAGGCGGGTTTTCAGTTTCGTTTTGCTTCATTAGAAGACGCCTTGCAGGATGCGCTATCTAACAAAAAGTAGTCTATCAAACAGAGTTAGAAAGCTTTCTAAGATAAATTTCTTTTTCCCTTGTTAACTTTGTTGTAAGTCATTTTAATTTTGGTTTTAGAAGGTTATTCACCTCCTTAGGATTTGCTTTACCTTGTGTTTGCTTCATCACTTGGCCCACGAAATAACCAAATAGCTTTTCTTTACCGGCTTTATATTGTTCAAGTTGCTGGGGACTAGCAGCAATGATTCCATCGACAATTTTCTCGAGTGCTCCAGTATCAGAAATTTGTTTAAGACCTTTTTGTTCGATGATTTGATCGGCGTTTACATCACCTTTCCATAGCTCTTCAAAAACCTGCTTTGCAATTTTTCCTGAAATAGTTTCATCTTCGATTCTTTGCAGTAAGCCGCCTAAACGCTGGTAGTTTAACGGGCAGCTTGTAATTTCTATACCTTCTTTATTCAAAGCGGCGGATACTTCGCCGATAACCCAATTGGCGCATAGTTTTGAATTACAATTTGAATGTTCGACTAATGATTCAAAATAATCCGCTAATTCGCGGGATGCAGTTAGAAGGGTTGCATTGTAAGAATCGACTGCATATTGTGTTATGAAACGATTCTTTTTAGCGTCGGGTAATTCTGGTAACTGTTTTTTTACTTCTTCTTTAAAATCGTCTTCAATAACCAGGGGCAATAAATCAGGGTCAGGAAAATAGCGATAATCATTGGCTTCTTCTTTGCTTCGCATGCTCCTGGTTTCATCCTTGATAGAGTCGTAAAGCCTTGTTTCTTGAACTACTTTCCCGCCAGATTCCAGTATATCTATCTGTCGATCAACTTCTAGGTTTATCGCTTTTTCAACGAAACGAAATGAATTCAAGTTTTTGATCTCTGCTCGCGTGCCAAATTCTTTTTGTCCCTTAGGGCGAACTGATACATTCGCATCGCAACGAAATGAGCCTTCTTGCATATTGCCATCACAAATTTCTAAATAGCTTACGAGAGAATGTATTTTTTTCATGTAGGCCACCGCTTCTTTTGCTGACCTCATGTCTGGTTCGGAAACAATTTCAAGTAATGGTGTGCCTGCTCGATTCAAGTCAATACCGCTACAACCATCAAAATCTTCATGCAGGGATTTACCAGCATCTTCTTCCAGATGAGCACGCGTTATCTCAATACGTTTGGCTTGATCTTTAACCACTATGTCTAGGTGGCCTTTTCCAACAATCGGTAGCTCAAATTGGCTGATTTGATAGCCTTTGGGTAAGTCGGGATAAAAATAGTTCTTTCTGGCAAAAATTGATTTGTTTGAGATTTCAGCATCTATTGCCATGCCGAACTTTACCGCCATCCGAACGACTTCTTTGTTCAGAACAGGGAGCACGCCAGGCATGCCAAGATCTATGGCGCATGCTTGCGAATTTGGGCTTGCACCATACGCGGTAGAAGCACCAGAAAAAATTTTTGAACTGGTCGCAAGTTGGGCATGAATTTCGAGACCGATGACGGTTTCCCATTCCATGATATTTATCCTCTAAGTAAAGTCAGACGGTGCTTGTTGATGCCAGTCGGTAATTTGTTGATAACGATGCGCTATGTTAAGCAAGCGATCTTCGGTAAAGTAATTCCCAATGATTTGCAGTCCTACCGGTTTGTTTTCTGCAAATCCTGCTGGAACTGACATAGCAGGTAAGCCAGCCAGGTTGACAGCAATGGTATAAATGTCCGATAAATACATTTCGACCGGATCATCTGATTTTTCACCTATCCCGAAAGCGACAGATGGGGTAACTGGGCCCATGATGATGTCGACTTGTTCGAAAGCTTGCTTGAAATCATTACTGATGAGGCGTCTTAATTTTTGTGCTTGTAAATAATACGCATCATAATAACCCGTTGAAAGTGCATAGGTACCCACCAAAATACGACGTTTGACCTCAACTCCAAAAGCTTCTCCTCGAGATCTTACATAGAGGTCGGTTAAGTCTTTGGGGCTGTCACAACGATAGCCATAACGTACCCCATCAAAGCGAGATAAATTGGCAGAGCACTCGGCGGGAGCAATGACATAATAGGCCGGAATAGCTAATTTTAGATTAGGCATAGCGATTGACTTAATATTAGCGCCGAGTTTAGTGTATTCATCAACGGCTGTCTTGACTGCATCACCCACTTGTGGGTTTAACCCTTCGCTGAAAAATTCATTCGGAAGGCCAATAGTTAACCCTTCTAAAGAATTATTTAGTCCAGCATTATAGTCAGGTACCGGCCGATTGACACTGGTTGAATCTAGTGGGTCAAAGCCCGCCATCACCTGCAGCATCATTGCGCTATCTTCGGCAGTACGGGCCATTGCTCCACCCTGGTCTAAGCTGGAGGCATAGGCAATCATGCCATATCTTGAAACGCGACCGTAAGTGGGTTTGATGCCGGTAATACCACACAGCGCAGCGGGTTGACGGATGGAACCACCCGTATCAGTTCCGGTAGCTCCAGGAGCCAGTCGAGCTGCAACAGCCGCTGCAGATCCTCCGGAAGACCCTCCGGGTACAGTGTCAAGATCCCACGGGTTTTTTACATGACCATAAAAACTGGTTTCGTTGGATGAGCCCATGGCAAACTCATCCATATTTAATTTACCCAGCATAACCGTGCCAGCTTGTTTGAAATGCTTAATAACAGTCGCATCATAGGGAGCACTAAAATTATCCAGCATTTTTGAGCCGCAACTGGTTTTTATACCTTTGGTGCAAAAAATGTCTTTTTGAGCAATAGGTATTCCTGTTAATTCGTGAGTACTTCCTTTGGCAATCAGTTCATCGGCTTGTGTGGCATCAGCTAAAGCTTTTTCTTCTGTTACCGTAATAAAAGCATTGAGAGAGTGATGTTTTTTAATTCTGGCCAGAAAGTTTTTAGTCAGTTCTAAACTGCTAAATTCACCCGCTCTGAGTCCTTGGCTTAGTTGTGCAATTGTTTTGTCGTGCATTGACATCTCTACTTTTGTTATTCGATGACTTTTGGTACCAAATACAAGTTTTCTGCCACTTGTGGCGCTTGTTTTTGGAATAATTCGTGCTGATCAGATTCAGTCACTTGGTCATCTCTTAGGGTCTGAATTTGTTCAAGTGGGTGCGCCATTGGTTCTACGCCTTCGACATCGGCTTCATTCATTTGTTCTACGAGTTGTAAAATACCAGAAAGAGCTTTTGTGTAGGAAACTATGTCGGTTTCATCAATACCCAGACGCGCCAAATAAGCTATCTTATTTACGTCCGCAGTCGTTAAAGCCATCTTCAATCTCCATCTGTTTATTGCAAAAAGAAGCTTATGATACTTGAAAATCAAGCTCAATAACCAGCGAAAGCGATACCTGGATAGAATGGCTTAAGAATTAACTTGATTATTGTTCGACCATTGAGTGCTCGGTCAAAATAAACGTTGAGAAAACGCTCAAATAATCAAATTTTACTTTAATAGTTGAATATAACATATTGATAGCTTTATAATTACTTAATAGAAATAAAATCGGTAGCGTTAAGATTGTTGGGCTTCAATAGCTTATGATCTGGTATTCGTGCTATTTTATTCTTTCAACGTGATGATCGCTGTCTTCTTTAACAATCACAATAGGCAAGTTTAGAAATGGATATTCTTGGTGGGCTCAAACTAGGGTCTTCGTTATAATCAAAATCAATCATTCTACTATCTCTCCTTAACATATGGCTTTGAAAGCACTTCGATTATTAGTTTGGTTTGTCTTTGGCCTTAATTATATAAATGTCTTGGCCGCAGTCAATCATCAGCAAGGCATGAACCAGTTCATTAACACGATGGTTGAAAAACATGCTTTTGAAAAGGCACCCCTCACAAAGTTATTCAAATCGGTAGAAATCAAACAATCAATACTTAAAGCAATTGCAAGACCAGCTGAAGCATTTCCATGGCACCGATATAGAAAGATTTTTTTAACGACAGACCGAGTAACTCGGGGTGTGCAATTCTGGCAGGAAAATCGAAAAGTAGTTGGTCAAGTAGCTAAGGAATACGGCGTTCCGGAAGAGATTATCATTGCTATCATAGGGGTGGAGACCTTTTATGGGCGAAATGTTGGCAAATACAGAGTCATTGATGGATTGTCGACACTGGCATTCGCCTATCCAAAACGAAGCAGCTACTTTCTTAAAGAATTAGAAAACTTTCTGATATTGTGTCGTGACGAGCATAAAGACCCGTTAGAGCCAATGGGTTCGTATGCTGGCGCTATGGGTATCCCGCAATTTATGCCGAGTAGTTTCTTAAGTTACGCCAAAGACTTTGATGGTGATGCCCGACGAGACATCTGGAAAAATCATGCAGACACATTTGCCAGTGTCGCTAATTATTTCAAGCAACACCATTGGAAGACTGGAGATCCAGTTGCAATAAAGGCTAATATTACTGGAACGAAGTACCAACGGTTTTTGACTGCAGGATTAAAGCCTGATGCAAACATGGCTCAATTGAGTGCAGTGGGCGTTGTGGCTAAAGAGACCATCCCTAACAATAGCAAAGTTAAGTTTTTAGCTTTTGAACTGGAAAATGGTAACGATTTTTGGTTATGTCTGCATAACTTTTATGTCATTACGCGTTATAATCATAGTCCTTTGTATGCCATGGCTGTTTTCCAGTTAAGCCAACAAATCAAAAAACAATTTCAGGCGAAATCATGACTGTGAATAATTTAAAATTATACTGCTTGGTTATTATTGGTTTGCTGTCAGCGTGTAGCCAAAACCCAAGGGTGTCGACTGAAATAAAGGCGTCAAAATTGTTAGCAAAAAAAATTCCTTCAATTCCTGATGCAGTTCCCCGTTTTGAAGAAAGAACTCGTGCCGGAAATCCTGACTCTTATACGGTATTCGGAAAGCGTTATTACGTGCAGCCAGAGAGTAAAGGTTATTCCGAACGAGGGATAGCATCATGGTATGGGCCTAAATTTCATAACAAAAAAACTTCGAATGGTGAAGTTTACGATATGTATGGAATGACTGCGGCTCATAAGACTTTGCCTATTCCTTCTTACGTCAAAGTTACCAACTTGACCAATCAAAGAACAGTCATATTAAGAGTCAATGATCGCGGCCCGTTTCACGATGGGCGCATAATAGATTTATCCTATACTGCAGCCGTTAAATTAGGTATCGATGCAGCAGGTACTGGTTTGGTAAAAGTAACGACTATCGAACCCGAAATGACTAAAGAGAATCAGCTTAAATACAATACAAAAAAACCCATATTTCTTCAAGTTGGTGTATTTTCTGATCGAATAAACGCAGTTAAAATCAAAGAGAAAATAAGCATTCATAAGGGTTTTCCTGAAACGAGAATTCGTTCTTTGAACGATGGGAAATCAATAGTGCATAAGGTACAACTCGGTCCACTAGACTCTGTTTTTGAAGTTCACAGAATGGCAGATAAGCTTGCTCAATTAGGGTTAAAATCGATGCCTTATGTTATTGATGAAGCGCATTAAAGAATTCTAACGTCATGATTTTTTAGATTATCTTGGGGTTATAATTTTGTGGCGACCTAAAGCCTGGGTTTTTTAATTTTTCACCTAAAATGTTAGAGAGAATTAATTGTTAAGTATGTACACTGAATCTCTTATAACATTGAAATAATATTGACCGAATTAATGATTTCAAAAAACACAACTATTCTAGTTAATTACTCCATTTCGGTAATTACCTGTTTAATTTTCATCGCTATGCCTGGTATAAGCAGGGCTGAAATGGGCATTATTATCCCTTCGCCTCCACAAATAGCGGCTTCTAGCTACATCTTAGAGGATTTTGATAGCGGTCAAGTTATCGCCCAAAAGAAGTCAGATCAAAAAGTGCCTCCTGCTAGTTTGACTAAAATCATGACAACCTATGTGGCTTTTAATGAAATAGAAAACGGTCATATTGATTTGGATGATTTGGTTACAGTTAGCGAAAAAGCTTGGCGTACGCCTGGTTCACGGATGTTCATTGAAGTGAACAAACAAGTTAAAATTGAAGAATTACTAAAAGGTGTGATTATTCAATCCGGAAACGATGCCAGTGTATCGCTTGCTGAACATATTGCTGGTGATGAACTGGCTTTTGCTGATTTGATGAATCATTATGCTCAGCAATTAGGCATGGAAGACAGTCACTTTGTTAATAGTACCGGTTTACCGGATCCCGAGCACTATACAACTGCCAAGGATTTAATTCTTTTAACCCGAGAAGTTATCAAAAAATATCCTGATTTTTACGAGCTGTATGCGGAAAAGGAGTATACATTTAACGGTATCAAACAACCTAATCGTAATCGTCTGCTCTGGCGAGACCCTAGTGTAGATGGATTAAAAACAGGTCATACGGAAGAAGCTGGATATTGTTTAGTTGCTTCCGCCAAACGTGAGCAAATGAGGCTTATTTCCATTGTAATGGGTGCCAATAGTGATGAAGCACGTGCCAGTGAAAGTCAATCCTTACTCAATTACGGATTTAGATTTTATAAGACTTATCGCCTTTATGAAGGAAAGCAGTCATTAACTAAAACACAGATTTGGAAAGGTGAGACTGAGGAGCTTGATTTAGGGTTAGAGGAGGATCTGTACGTGACTATTCCTCGACGACATTACAAGGATCTTAAAGCAAACATAAATATAGACAAAGAAATACATGCGCCGGTCGCTGCGGGACAGGTGTTTGGGTCTGTTAACGTTAAATTAGCTGATGAAGAATTAATGGAAAAACCACTCGTTGCTATGAGTGCGGTCGCCAGAGGCGGTTTCATGAAACGAATGTTTGATAGAGTGCTGCTGCTGTTTAATTAACAAGATCTTTTTGTTGTTTATTGTCCAACTCAATGTCTGAAAGTACACCATCTTTGTTAGAGTTTCCATGCCAGTTCCCTGTCAAGGCAATGGGACTAAGTAGCCCTCCTGTTAAGCAAGTTATAGTTGACATTGTTAGAAATCACGCACCCGAGATTACAGAAGAAGTTATCACGGTTAAGGCCAGTTCAGGTGGCAAATATACCTCAATAACGATTGTCATAAAAGCCAAGAATCAACAACAACTTGATGCTATCTACCAGGATTTAACCGACTGTGAACAGGTGTTGATTGCTTTATAGGTAATATGCCTTTTGATATGAGGAGCTTGTAAAATTATGGAAAAAAAGATTAATAGGACAAACTTAATGTGTGGAAAAGGTTTATTCCTAATATGCGTATTGACAGCATCTGTATGCTCCGCAGAAGATCCGGTTGTGGATATGCAGACCAATGTTGGGACAATCACGCTCAAATTGTTTCCAGAAAAAGCGTCCATCACGGTGACTAATTTTTTAAATTATGTGGAACAAGGGTTCTATGAAGGGACCATTTTTCATCGAGTTATCGATGGCTTCGTGGTACAGGGCGGTGGTTTTACTGACTCACTGGAACAAAAGGAGACATCTGCTCCCATAAGTAACGAAGCGAGTAATGGTTTGAGTAATGTACGTGGAACGGTTGCCATGGCTCGAACAAATGATCCGAATTCTGCTACTTCTCAGTTTTTTATCAATACCAATGACAACCTGAATCTTGATTACGTGTTTGGTGCGAGTGCAGGCTACGCTGTTTTTGGTGAAGTGATTGAAGGTATAGACATTGTTGATCAGATATCGTCAGTGGCCACAGAAAATATTTCTGGAGTGCAGAATATACCCAGTGAAACCATCACCATTGAATCGGTTCGCGTTCGCCAAGCTCAACTGCAATTTAGTAATTTACAAGAAAGTTATGTTCCTGGAGAGACCATTTTTCTTTCCTTACTGGAATCAGGTATTACTAGAAATCTAGAGATGGATCTTTGGGTTGCAGTATTGATGCCTGACAATCAGCTTTTTTTCTTGAAGGATAATTCAACAGTATCAGCCAGTTTGACGGCATCGCCATTTAAACAGGGTGTTAAAGTTGCTGATACCAGGCATTCAGTTTTAGAATTTAAAGTGCCAGCGGGTTGGGCAGGGAAGTATACGTTTTTTGCAATTTACAATGAACCTGGAGCGAACATCAACGATTTGGTTCATACGTTGAGATCTAATTTACTGCAAGCCAGTACCACGTTACAGAATTAATAATTTTTGATTTGTTTCAGGTTTATCTGATCTAATTGTCAACATCAATAAAATAACGGGTCAAACGATTATATTTTTCGTTTGCAACGTAGAAACAATATGCGAGATGCTGTCGCTAGAGGTCTCAAAAGATAGTTCTTCATCAGAAAGGTCTTCAGAGTTTTCGGCAATAGCAATGCAGATCATACCGGCTTGTTCAAGCACTGCTGCTTGTTGTTTAGCCGTTGCAAACTCTTGGACTTCTATTAGTGCGACCGCATGGCCTGAATCGAACAACTTTCGCTCTAGTCGATAACCAAAGTCTTTATTATTGTTGCCTGTTAACCATATTGTACAAGGTGATTGCGCAAAACGTGCTGCGCGCTCTTCATCGGATACTTGGAAAGCCCGGTCATCATGTTCAGAAAACTCGCCAGTGATCATGCCTGCGGCTACGGTCACATTAGTTAACCGGTCAATGATGATAAATGCACCAGTCCCTTTATTGGCCGAGTAAGAATCGAAAACTACGGGCGCCGTCACTGAAATTGTACACAACGCGATTTCATTGAGATTTAATTCGGTGGCTGAATGATGTTCAAGGGTATTTACATCAATTCTGTGATCAATTTTTGATATGGATCCAGTGGCGTTACTTGAAGCGAGCTTCAATGTAAATTGTTTGCCAGGCAGCATCAAATCATCCGACATCCATACAATGGTCGCTTGAAATTTATCGGCGACAACGGGTTGATTATCAACGGGTACTATCATATCACCACGACTGACATCAATTTCATCTTCCAAAGTTAGAGTAATGGCCATCGGAGGGAAAGCTTGTTGCAGTTCGCCATCATAGCTAACGATAGACTTAATCGTACTGGTTTTACCTGAAGGTAATGCAATGATTTTTTGACCTTGCTGCACAAGACCTGATGCGAGTGTGCCGCAATAGCCTCGAAAATTTAGATTGGGTCGATTAACATATTGCACTGGGAATCGCATATCCTGGAAATTTCGATCGTTGACGATCTCTATAGTTTCCAGCATTTCCATAAAGGGGATGCCGTGGTACCAAGCCATATTTTCACTGGGGTTGACCACATTGTCGCCACTTAGAGCCGACATAGGAATGAATCGGATATCGTGCAAGTTCAGTTTGCTGGAAAATTGCAAATAGGTGTCTTTTATTTTTTCGAAGACATCGCAGCTAAAATCGACCAGATCCATTTTATTGATCGCAACAATGATATGTTTGATACCTAATAGCGCAGCAATAAAACTATGTCGTTTGGTTTGGGTTTGGACTCCGTGACGAGCATCAATCAGGATGACTGCAAGATCGCAGGTCGATGCGCCAGTGGCCATGTTTCTGGTGTACTGCTCGTGACCCGGTGTGTCGGCGATGATGAATTTGCGGTTAGCCGTTGAAAAGTAGCGGTATGCCACATCAATAGTGATGCCTTGTTCCCGCTCAGCTTGTAAGCCATCGACCAGTAAGGCCAGATCAACTCCGCCAGTGGTACCGGACTTAACACTGTCCGCAGTCACCGCGGCCAGCTGATCCTCATAAATCATTTTGGAATCGTGTAACAACCGTCCTATCAGTGTGCTTTTACCATCATCAACGTTGCCGCAAGTTAAAAATCGTAATAGTTCTTTCTGCTCATGTTGAGCCAGGTAAGCATTGATATCGGTGCCGATGAGATCTGATTGGTGAGACATTTATGTTTTTCTAGATAACAAATTATTAAAAATAACCTTCGCGTTTTTTTTGTTCCATCGATCCAGCTTGATCATGGTCGATGACTCGTCCTTGGCGTTCGGAGGTCGTAGTGAGCAGCATTTCTTGAATAATTTCAGGCAAAGTGGTCGCAGCTGACTCGACAGCGCCAGTTAAGGGATAGCACCCAAGTGTTCTGAAGCGAACCCGTTTCATTTGTACTTCTTCGCCAGGCTCCAGAGGCATGCGATCATCGTCGACCATGATTAACGTACCATCTTTTTCTACCACTGGTCTTTCTTTAGCGAAATAGAGCGGAACGATGGGGATGTTTTCCAGATGGATGTATTGCCAAATATCCAACTCAGTCCAGTTTGATAATGGAAATACTCGAATACTTTCACCTTTGTCGATTTTTCCATTAAAAATATTCCAGAGCTCTGGCCGTTGATTTTTAGGATCCCAGCGATGGTTTCTATCACGGAACGAATAGACCCGTTCTTTTGCTCTGGATTTTTCTTCATCTCGGCGCGCACCACCAAACGCTGCATCAAAACGATGCTTCGTTAACGCTTGTTTCAAAGACTCGGTTTTCATGACATCAGTATGTTTTTTGCTGCCATGTGTAAAAGGGCCGACTCCTTGCTTAACACCCTCTTGATTAATATGCACGATGAGCTCAAAGCCAAGGTCATTAGCCATTTTGTCGCGAAACTCAATCATTTCACGAAATTTCCAGGTGGTATCAACATGCATCAAGGGAAACGGCGGCTTGCCTGGATAAAAGGCTTTCATTGCAACATGCAGCATAACAGCAGAATCTTTGCCAATAGAGTAGAGCATTACAGGGCGTTCAAACTCTGCAGCCACTTCGCGGATGATATGTATGCTTTCAGCTTCTAATTGCTTGAGATGGGTTAGTTTGTAATCGGTCATTCGGGGTATTGCTGCGAAAGAATAATTAGTAAAATGATATTATCCATGCTTTAACGTCGAATGTTAAATTTAACTTGTTACTGGTTTAACCACTTTACCCTTGATTAGCGGAGACATTGAAAAATGGCAATAATAACCTCCACCGTAGAATATTCAGATAAAGATATCGTGCTGGAAGGTTTTATGGCGTGGGATGATCAGATAGAAACTGCCAGACCTGCCATTTTAATAGCTCATCCCTGGGCAGGTAGAAATGAATTTGTTTGTGAAAAGGCTCATCAATTGGCTGCATTAGGTTATGTTGGTTTTGCTTTAGATCTTTATGGTAAAGGAGTTTTGGGGGAATCGAAGGAAGAATGTGCCGCATTAATGCAATCGTTCATAGATGATCGAGCACTGCTGCAGCGACGCATGACGCTAGCTTTAGGCGTACTAAAGCAACAGCCTTTAGTAGATAACAGTCAATTGGCGGCTATCGGCTATTGTTTCGGTGGTTTATGCGTGTTGGACTTGGCACGTAGTGGCGCTGATATCAATGGCGTGGTTAGTTTTCATGGGTTACTCAACCCACCTGACAATACGGAAGGTAATAAAATCAAAGCAAAAGTACTTGTCCTACATGGTCATGATGACCCGATGGCGCCAGTCGAACAACTCAATGCTTTAGAACTGGAACTCACAGCAGCGGAGGCAGACTGGCAGGTTCATTCCTATGGCCAAACCATGCATGCTTTTACTAATCCAGCTGCCAATGATCCAGGATTTGGGACTGTTTACCAGGCCGCGGCTGATCGTCGATCCTGGCAAAGTATGTTAAATTTTTTTGATGAAGTATTTTCGGGTTGAGAGGATTCTTCAACAAGGCTGAATAGTATCAATCGCATCGTTTGATACTAGTGTTTCAGCAAAGGGCATTTTGATTTTCAAAAGATTCCCAAAGTTTGAAACAACTGAAGGTTTTTAATTATCCAGACTTACCGCTACAAAATAAATTTTTAACTGTAGATCTATATTACACAGGATTAATGCATTAACGTATTCAATATTTCCTTGGTTTCATCGGAATAGTTGTCATTTTCCAGTAATTTCTCTAGAAATTTCTTTAGTTCTGGAAGTTGAAGAATCTCACGGCTAGCCTCCGACGTATTTTTAGAAATTTCCATAAGCTTACGCTTAATACGAAATTCATCTTTAAAATCTATTTTTAGAAATTCAAGAAATTGTGCATAGGAATGGAGTTTTTTATGTGCTTCCTCGTAGCCTTGAGCGTAATCAACAATATTTTTTAAATGTTCTGTTGAGCATTCATGAAACGCAAGCGATTGCAGGATACGGGGCTCTTGATTGTTCGAAAATTCAATAACCTTTTTTTCTTGTTTTTCAGCTGTCGCTAATATTCTGTTGGCCTCATCTATCAACTGTTTAAATGTATGGGTGATTACAAATACAAAAACTGTAAACATTAAAGCAATGATAGTGATAATCAGCTCTGTACCATCATCAAAGGTAAAGTGAAGTTTGAATTTTTGAAATATTCCAGATTTAAACATTAAAAAAGTTGCGAATGCTGCCAGTAAAGCAATAAAAGTCGAGTGCAGTAAATTTCTCAAAACTCTATTGTTATAAATAGCGACATCAAGTTTATCTTTTTCTTGAATTATATTCGTTGCTCTGCTACGGAAAAAAAACCAATCCATCAAAAATGCAATGATGCCGAGAGCTAAAGCTAACGTTTGAGGTTGATCTAAATTCATTTTTTTAGTAATTATTTTGAAATTTTTATTATTTTCTTAACTAATTCAGAAGGTAAAACAATGTTCTTGTCTAAGGGGTCGTGCAGTTTGTTAAATTTAATAGTTTTATTGAAAGCTCCGCTCAGACCAGTCATAAAATAAAAATTTTGTTTTGGTAGTTTTTCTTCCAGCCACAACGCAAAAAACTGCCCTTCATTAAAATCTCGTGTCAGATTCTTTTGTTCTGCTATAGTTTTTAATTCTGGCGGAAAGCTTTCAAAATGAAGATCAATGAAAACCACTTTATAGAGCTTTCTCGAATTATCCGCATCATCGATTTTTGACATCGCATCCTCAAGTGTGGCTGAAAAAACGTGGTGTATTTCAGAAATTTCCTGGTTTATTTTATCTACATATCCCCGTATTGATGGTCTTTTGTCCTCCACCCATAGAATCGTATTTGCAATATCAGTCATTTCCTCCCTCCTTTAACATTAAAGGCCACTTTAACGTAGCCTTTACCGAATGTTGATCTTGAGTGTTACAAAAATCTATATCACCACCCAACCGAGTTACCGTTTTTTTACTTGCCGCTAAACCGATATGCATACCTTTGTGGCCATGATTTTTTTTCCGGTAAAAGGGATTAAAAAGATTATTTTTATCTTCTTCATCTAATTTCCCCGGGTTTTCAATTACTATTTCAAAGTATCTATGTTCTTGATTTAATGAAATGCTGACCGTTTTTTGTAGCTCTTTGCTGGTATGGTTTATAGCGTTATCCAGCAATACTCTTATGACTCGTCGAAAGCTAATATCGTCGCCTTGTAATTGATGTTGCCAGAGGGTATCGTTTGCATTATCAATTTGCGGAAAATCTATCACGATTTGTTCCTCTTCTATATCTTCTGATTTTAAATCAAGATAGTGTTTAAAACATTCAAATTGATTAGAAAAGGTTTTATCTTCAGACGGTCCGTATTCGGGGTTGAGTGCAAAAAAATTTTCAGCCAACATACGGATATTTTGTGTATGGTTTTCAATTCGTTTATGGAATTTTTTCAGTTCAGGACTCAAGTCTAAAGATTTTATATTGTCCAGGGTTTGTAAAATTGGCCCGGTGTCGTTTAGGATTTCATGAGCTATGGCGCGGCCTTGCCAGTTTTGCATGGTTTCATGCAGCCTGACTACGCCAAGTAATCCCATAATGCGTTGAAAATAAATAGTGAGTGCATTGACTTTAAACTCATCAAAAAAATACTCCTTTGATGAGTGAATTTCAAAAATCCCAAAAACTTTATTGCGATAAAAAAGCGGAAAACAAGCTATCGAATTGATATCTTCAGTAGCCCACTTAATGATTAGTTTGATTTCAACTCCTGGTTTTGTTTCGTTAAACAAGCTTTGAAACGTGCGTTCAAGATTGTGATGTTTTTCTTTATTACCTAAATAAAATTCAGAATTTTCATGATAATTCTGAATAATAATGTTCTTTTTTTTAATAAAGCATTCTGCTATGAGGCTATGCTTTTTATCTGATGAAATACTAGCGCCCTGAAGAAGGTTTTGATAATTTCCATTTGTGGCTCTAACTTCTAACCGACTTGAATTTTCTCCTTCAGAATTAACAAAGTAGCCGCCATCTGCTTTTATAAATTCAATCGCTTTATCAAGAACTTGCTGTAATAACGCTTTTTCTTCAAACTCTGTATCCATTAAGTTTTGCAATAGAGGATCAATCTTATCTGTAAGTTCAGTGCGCTTTCTGTCGAAATCATTTTTTAAAAAAAGCTCGGCATCCTCAATTATTCTTTTAAAAAAAACGTTCTCTCGATGAATAACTGTTTCCGGCACTTCACTGGGATCAGTGTCATCAACTTTTTTACTGCCCATGCGATCAAACATCATTAATCCTCGAACTTCTCCATTTACAAAAATCGGTAGCTCCAGAAAAGACTTAAGACCATTAGTATCTACTATTTCATTCCAGAACTTGTTACCTTCGTCTTTAGAGTCCTCATCACACGAGAATCTAATTTTTGGTTCACCTTTTGTAACATCTTCAATTCGTTGTTTTGTAAATCCATATAATGGATGCCAAGGTTTTTTATTAGTTCTTTTTGACGGAAGAACCTTACATAGTTCTAAGTAGCTTTGAGGGTGATTGCTATTAAAATTTTCGGTTTTAACTAACATATAAAAACGGCCTCGAACAAAGCCTTTTTCTTGCATTTGTTTAAAATTTTTTTCTATTACTTCTCTTAGATAGCGATTGCGCGGAATTAACGGTTCACAAAACTCCGCACGAAACTCTTTAGCTTTTAACTCAAATGACTGCAATCGATAATCCTTTTCGATTATTTTTTCGTTATCGAAATCGTAACAACTAAATTCACTGTCAGTTTGATTTGGTTTTTGATATTGGACTTCAGGATCTGGATGCAAGACATCCCAAGTCCATTTGTCATTATGAAAGACTACACTTCTTGTTTTAAGATCAATTATTCTTATAGGTAGTGGAAAATGTTTTAAGAACGGATAATTCTCAACTTCAAACTCGTCTTCTTGTGTTTCGTGACGAATACGCAAAAGAATTTCATCGGTAGTAACAGGTTTAAGGAAAATATATTTAATGTACTGGTATTCCTTGCGAATTTGTAAAATAGATTCTTTCTTTTTGTCTTTGGTGGCAACAAACGTCTGATTAGATGTGTATTTACCCGTTACAAACCAAATACGTTTGTTTTTTATGTCAATTTTTAGTTTCTTAATGAAATCTGGTGCCTTGCACTCAGAACTTAAAAGATAATCAATAAGTAAGTCTGTGATGCTAGGATCTTCATCAATTAGTTTTTTGACAGTTTCAACGTTTGGCATAACAGCTATAGCTGATACATTTTTTACTTTATCAAGTTGACCCATCAGATCATCCCGAAACACTTTATTATCATCAATAATCAGAATTTTTATTGTCGGCATACTAGCCTCCTTTAAAATTTTATTCTTCCAGGATAATCGGGATCAGTATTCGCACTATTGTACCCACCCAGCGCCAGCTTTCTATTTGTATATCACCTCCAGTAGCTCGCATCAGGTTTTTGGAAACATATAAGCCCATGCCAATGCCTTCTTTTCCTTTGCTGGTTTCTCTGGGAAGGAAAGCATTTGTTGCTTCGTTTGCATTCATGCCAGCACCATTGTCACGAATTTCAATATAAAGAACATACGATTTATCATTCTCCAAGATGGGCTGCTCAGGGTTTAACACGGTGAAAATGTCAATACGTGGATTCTTTTTATGCTGGCAAAAATAGATGGCATTTTCAATGACATTAATCAGGCTCTGTTCAATCGGTGTTGGATTTTGCCGCATAGGAATAGGATCATTCATATGGTGAGGATGAAATATAATTTTTAATTTGATGCTATCTGCGCCGTCACCTAGAAATTTTGCTGTTTCAGATACCAGGTTATTCAGATCAAAACTCATATCGGGTAGTTTTTTTACTCGAGCCAAATTAAGATTTAGAATCCTTTGTAATCGTTCAGTACTTTTGATGACGCCGCCAAGACTTTCACTAAATGAAGAATCATCCTGAGCGCCAAGTGATATATGCTCTAGTATTCCTAAGGCGTTATTTCGTAATGGTCCCAGTTCATTGCGAAGTTCATGGAGAATACCTGCCGCAACCCGTCCTTCAGCCGCAAAAGATTCTATCTCCTCAATGTAAGCGTGCAATTGTCTAGTTAATATAATGTTTTCCAGTTTATAGATTTGCTCATCAATTGCTTCCCTGAGTACTAATTTATCAAGCTTTAATTTTGAAAAAAATACTAACGCGCGTTTTAATTTGTCGCTGCCTTGGAATGGATAAATTAAATAATTAGGCGTTATGTTTTCTACAAACGAATTCAGCGGATCATTTTCAGATAATTTTCTAGTAATGACTAATTCAGTTTCAATGGCATTTGAAATTGCAGAATTTACCAGATTGCCTTCTAGGATTTCTTGAATAGGTAAAATATTGTGGCGGGCACGAATTTCATAAACGCCTTCGCGAATTTCAACGACCAACATGGCTGATTCAACATTAAGTCGGCCACACATTTCCTTGAGAAAAATATTGGCATCCTTTAAAGCCTTGCCTTGCATGGGCGAATTTCGCCAACGCCAGTTAATTTGTTCATCTTCCTGATATACCGGAGCCTTGCCAGTTTTAAACCATTCTATGAGATCCCTAGAATCAATTGGTTTTGCAAGAAATTCCAGATTCTTTTCTTGTGCAAATTTTCTTGCCTTGCCAATATTACCTGAATGTAACACGGCATCTGATTTTCCATCAGTGATTAAGTTACTAATGTAATCACAGAGATTCTTGTATTGAACTTCTGAAATATTTTCCATGCAAAAGTCCAAAATAATGTGGCTGTAGTGATTTTCGTGAAACCGCCCTAAGCATTCATTATACGCAGTAGCGTAGTGTGTAGAAATTTTATATAAATTGAGCAAGCCCTGGAGGGATTTTGCATAATCCTGGTTATCATCAATAATCAAAACGTTTAAATTATCAGGTAGGGAATTGGTCAATTTATTTTTATTATCCCCGCTCACTGTTATATCAGTTTTTTGATGGTTATCTTTTATTCGTATATGCGTTGACTCAATATCCAGCCGTTGTAAAAGAGCATTAACCGACAAATCGATTTCCAGTAATTTTAGTTCCTGCCTAATAACTTCCGATCGAATTCTATCGCCTATATGAATTATTTCTCTGATATTTTTACCGTGGTTTTCACCCGGTACTTCAGAAATATGTAAAAAAGCTTCAATACCATTACCCTCAAGCTCTACGATAACTGCATAATTTTCCACATATGCTTTTACGGTGCCTTTTACCCTATCTTTTTTATGTGGTCTTTGTGTTTCCCAGGGATTTTTTTCAGAATCTGCCCAGTCATTTCTTGCCAACCACGTTTTTGGTCTATCGCGGACTGTATCAAGAAGGAATAACGGAATTTTGTTTCCCTTGGATAAATTTTGATTATTAATATCACTAACATGAGATATCTGTATTCTTGCAGTATTCCCATATTCAAATTCGGCAGGGAGGTGGGCAATAATCAAGCTTTCACTAAAGTCTTTAATAGTTGCTATAACATAGCGTTGATCTAATCGCAAGGCAACTTTTTTGGAATATTGGCTCATAATTGATTGGATTTTAGTGACTTAGGTAAAGTTTACAAATGTTTTGCCTGAACTATTATTCCCTTTTAGGAAATTATTAAATTTATCTTATCATGGCTTCAAACTGTGAACTTCTAGGGTTTTATAACTCATCAAAATCTATGTTAATTTAAGACGGCAGGTTACTCTTACAAATTGACCGATAGAAAATAAAAGTGCATAATTTAATCAGTGGTAGCAATATGCCACCAGTCTAGAACGAAATCACATTATGCCTAAATCAATCAAAATATCGGATGAAGAAATGAATTTCCTGCGAGAAGAGGCCAGTCTGTATAGTCGTTCGATTGCTGGTCAGGCTGAGCACTGGTTGCGCATTGGTCGTGCCATAGAAAAATCTCCCAGCTTTAATTATCAACATATAAGGGATGCTCTTTCCGGCTTAATTAGTCCTGATGAACTGAGTGCTGAGGAACAAGAAATATTTTTTGATGAGTTTTCAGATGCGATGTGGGAAGTGACTCCGGAGCAAGAACTGGCGTTCCAAAAACAACTTGGTTTAGGTAAATTTGCCGGTCTAGATGATAACGGCAAGGTAATTTATCAACGGATAAAAGTCAAGGACTAGCAGCGGTTGTGGCAAAAGCCCGGCCTACCTTCTTCCTGTTAGCTGGTCCTAATGGTGCAGGGAAGTCAACACTCTATGAAACTGTCATCAAACCCAAAATAAAAGCTCCATTTATCAACGCGGATCTGATACAAAAACAAGAATTAGATGATCAGTCTATGCAGGGCGCTTATGAAGCAGCTAAAGTTGCAGAACAAAGAAGGCAGACGTATCTGCAACGCAAACAAAGCTTTGTTTCAGAATCAACCTTTTCACACCCTTCAAAACTGAAATTAATTGACACTGCAAAAGCGGCAGGATTTCGGGTCGTTCTTTATCATGTTAGCGTTGGTAATGTTGAGTTATCCGTGGCTCGTGTTGCAACAAGGGTTGAAAAAGGAGGACACAATGTACCAGAGCAAAAAATCAGGGAACGTTATGAGCGAAATCAAGAACTGATAAGAGCAGCAATTCTAAAGTCAGAAAAGGGCTTTATTTATGATAATTCTGCCTTGAGAAAGCCCCCATTCTTGCTCATTGAATTTACCTGCGGGCGGATTGTAACAACTTCTAGGAACATTTCGTTGTGGGCTTGTAATTTATACGAGAAACAGTTAAAGAAATTTTAAGGGTGATTTAAGGGAGGTACAGCGAGCAAATATCGTCCGATACAAAATAGCTCAACAAATTTCTTCACCACATACCTCTTACACAATGGGAAAAGAATCGGTAATTTGGTAATATCAAGCGATATATTTGTGACCGATATTTTTTGAATTCAAGCTACAAATACTCGCTGTTGCAATCCACTTAGCCATTCATTGAGTTCAGCGATATCAAAAGAATAACGTGACATAAGCATTTCGGCAATCGGCCAATATTTGATCCTGGTAATTTCGATAGGGCCGAATTTTTCTACATAGCAAGCTAATTGCTGAGCAGCCTCCCTAGCTATTTCTTTGGTTTTTTCTTCGATGCTGATTGGCGGATTAACATTTACCTCGTTAGAACTGTGGTTAACATCATGAAGGGTGAGCTGTTTACACAGTCTTTCATAAGAAGTCGATTGGGTAAGCCAATATTTGTGAAGCGTAGACAATTCGCTGGATAGTGGCATAGATTCCGGAGCTACTTGAAAAATACAAAGTGATTTTATCAGTTCTTCAATTCTTATCCAGATTTCATCTTGATGGAGGTATATCCAGTTGTCATCAACATCCGATATTAATCCTGAATGTACATAAGCGTTATGTAAATGCTGGTTAGTAAGCACAGTGGACCTCCAATGTTTGAAGAAATTAGCTACACGAGTTTCTGTCTGACAGGTTTATTATTTTCCTCTTTTGTTGATTTAGGTTAAGTCTAAAAAGCACAAATTACCTGTGAAATATTTCACTGCAACCGGGTGTGGTTTGTTGTAATCGCTGGTACTCAATTTTCTGTCGCTCAATTGTTTTATGCGCGAACCTTACTCACGGCCTTCAGCCAACCGGCTATTTTTTGTTGACGTAAACTCTTATCCATCCGGGGTAGGTATTCTTCTTTTTGTTGCCAGTTCTTGCTTAGATCGTCAAAAGAATCATAAATACCGCAATGCAAGCCAGCTAAGTAGGCAGCGCCAAGGGCAGTGGTTTCAGTCTGTATGGGTTTTTGTACCGGTAAGTTTAAAATATCTGCAAGACATTGGGTAAGCCATTGATTGCTAATCATGCCGCCATCAACCCGGATGCGGGAAGGTTGCAATCCATCCTCTGCCATGGCTTGAATCAAATCATTAGTTTGAAAAGCGACCGCCTCCAGCGTTGCTCGCACCATTTCTTTTGGTCCGGTATTGCGGGTAATGCCGAACAATGCACCGCGTGCGTCCGGATCCCACCATGGTGCACCCAGTCCGGTAAAAGCAGGTACTAAGTAGACGTTTTGTGATGAATCGGCTGCTTGTGCCAATTGTTCGGTTTCGTTCGCAGATGCAATGATTCCCAATCCATCGCGTAACCATTGTACGCCGGCGCCGGCGATGAAGATTGATCCTTCTATAGCATAAGTCGTTTTACCGTTAACACGGTAAGCAATGGTCGTAAGGAGTTGATGGTTGGATTGAATGGCTTGTCCGCCAGTATTCAAAACTACAAAACAGCCAGTCCCATAAGTACTTTTGATCATACCTGGCTGAAAACAGGCTTGACCTATCGTCGCAGCATGTTGATCGCCAGCTATACCACAAATTGGCAAGCGATCTCCCAATAAACTGACTTCACAGTGTCCAAAATCAGCGGTGCAGTCTACTACTTCAGGTAATAGGTTTTTAGGAATATCAAGCATTCGTAATAACGCATCGTCCCACTGGTTATTATGGATATTGAATAGTATTGTTCTGGATGCGTTGGTAGTATCGGTTCGGTGGTGTTTACCGCCCGTCAGTCGCCACAATAAAAAACTGTCGACCGTGCCAAATGCAAGTTCTCCGCGCTCAGCTCGTTCTCGTGCATCGGGTACATTGTTCAAAATCCAGGAGAGCTTGGTACCAGCAAAATAGGGGTCGAGAAGTAACCCTGTTTTTTCTTGCACCAGTGATGCATGACCCGCTTCTTTGAGAGTTTGACAAAGATTTGCTGTGCGTCGATCTTGCCAGACAATTGCGTTATAAATCGGTTTGCCTGTAACCCGATCCCAAACAATCGTGGTTTCGCGTTGATTCGTTATTCCCAGAGCTGCAATCGTGCGATCATTGCTTTTTGCGGCTTTAACCGCATCACGGCATGTTGACAGTGTGGTAGACCAAATTTCTTCCGGATCGTGTTCTACCCAACCTGATTGTGGAAAAAATTGCGTAAATTCTCGTTGTGCGGTAAATATATCCAGCCCATCCTTTTCAAAAAGAATAGCTCTGGAGCTGGTTGTTCCTTGGTCTATGCTCAAAACCAGTGGTTTATTTTTCATGAGACTGCCTTTAGAAAAACATTGGAATGTTCAGGCAGTATAGGCTTAGAACGGTCTTCTGAAAATAAAAAAGTTGAACGATATCTTTGCTGAATAGGAACTGGAAGACGGGTCAACTATCAGGAAATATCGGATAGTTCAACAGGAGGGCACAAGCGTCTCTACTCGCAAACCGGCCCAAGCAGCAGCCTCACCTTGCTGCTTGTCAGCAGATACAAAAACATCTGCTTTCAGTATGACGGCAGATCCGATATGAATGGCATCCATGGCCCGCAGTTGATTATTCTCAAGAGCTGAAATTGTTTGCGCTAAAACTGGGGGCGCCAAATCACATAGGGCAGCATCTTCTATATCAATCAATAATGAGGATTTAAGCTGGCGATATTGTGACTGGTAATCAGTTTTTCTCGCCGCAAACGGCAAAAAGCAGATATGACCTCTGGGAGTACTATGTTTGCAAAACCGATTTCCGTTGCCTTATCACACCACTCCAAGACCTGATCCGGTCCTGATTCACGGATATAGCGTTTGACTATTGCAGACGTGTTAAAATAAACCAGCATTAAAGGTTTCGCTTAATCTAACTTTCTTCGCGGTCTTCCAAGATCATCTTGGAAATTGATACGCCATCCAAAACAATAGGCTGGGACTTACGGCGCTTCCATGATGGTAGGTCGGTGACTATTGGAACGATATCGGCAATAGGCTTTCCGTTGCGTAGCACGCGGATTGACTCACCTGATTCGACGATATCAAAGTATTGTTTTGTGTGGTTGCGTAATTCGGTAAGTGTGGCTTGTTTCATGGCAATCCTTAAATGTACATTGTAGATGCTGTCAACAGTTTGTTTCAACTATTTGTCTGGGAAGCCTACCTCTTGTAATTTATTTATGATGGTGACCTGAAGCCCTTGGGTCACAGCCACAGATTTGTTCATATCCATTCTCATCAAAACCTATCACTGTAGTTGAAGCTTCAATTCCATTTTCTTTAAGCCATGATTTTTTAACTGGGCGAACTAAGTATTCTCTATTTTTTACATCCGTTGTTTCCATCATTATTTCATCATCATCTAGATTAAAATGAGTATGAAGAAGGTTTATTCCAAATCGAGAAAGAGCATTGTGTTTCTTTAGTACTTGTCTAATCTCTTCTAAACATAATGAGTCTTCGTCGCTTATTGGACGAACATCTTCAAAATGATCAAGTGTACTAAGTTGCATTGCTGCAATTTGAACTGTCATATTTATCTCCTTTATATTTTAACTAAAAAACCCCATGAATATGCCTAGTAACAGTGGGTTTTTATATAGACTATATGTTTTCCCCGTAATTATCTTTTTTTAATTATTAAGAAAAGCTTGTTCTGTTTTGAACCAAAAGAAGCTCTTCCCTCTCCACAGTAACTACATCCTTATTTCGAATTTTGTAACTCTATTGCATTTACTAATTCAAATATAAATTTATTGTCTGCCGGAGAAAAAATAAAATCCACTTTGTAATAGTGTGTAGAACTATCTACATCGGTATACTTTACAGAAGGTATATTGAAACTGAAATCTCGATTTAAAATAATTGCGTTACTACTGTCAAAAGAATCAATCCTTGATGGTTCAGTTTCAATTGCTTTTGTTACACCAAACAATAATTTATTGTTTTTAGGCACAAATATAAAGTCAACATCGTAATAAGATGTAGTCCCGTTTGGGGCTCTATATTTTACTAAAGGTATATTAAAGCTAAAGTCCTGATTAAGAATGATTGAGTTATCTTGATTATCTTCAGTTGTAGGTATTATAGGATCAGGACTTTCAGTTGGAGGTTCTGTAGAAGTAACGCCTTCTTTTTCTTTTATGTATCTATACAACGCATTAATCGCTTGATTTTCTGTATATTCGGCTTGCTGTACTGATCTAATACCCATGATAGAATCTATTGCTTTTGGCATACCACCATTACTACCATTGAACATAGTATTTGTAAAACTATCTATACCAAGTTCGCCTGATTGAATTAATGAGGTTATGTCTGGAATAACTGATATGTCATGACAAGTACCACAACCACGCCCAAATGCCTTTTTATAAATATTTTCTCCTATTTCAAGATCTGTTTCAGAATAACTATTTTTACTAGCCAAAACAGTCAATAAGGTTGCTATTAATAATAAATTTTTTTTCATTGAAAACCTCCCATATTATGTTTACATAATGTAATTTTTTATTATGTTTTTGTAATTATTTTGCTTATTTCCAGTATATATTCACATATGTTGGCTTCTTTCCTTGGGCTAGTATTTAGCAATAATTTCTTTTACAAAAACGGGTTAATACTATGACCAAATTAATAAAACCGAAGACTCTTTGGCTTTTATAGTGCCATCAAGTAATAACTAGGTTCTACTCTTAGTATACATAACTCACAGATCGTTAGGGACTTTTTCGTTAAAACATTGTATTAACAGCAAAAATCTATTAAATAATTAGAATAATTAGAATAATTAGAATAATTAGAATAATTAGAATAATTAGAATAATTAGAATAATTAGGGTGTGCGGCCAAGCAAGGTCGATAATTCCAGCGGGTGAAAGTCCCGCTCTGGCAAGGTAGGTCAACCACCAGATAGTAACCATCGGGCAGGCGGGGGTAACTCCAAACGTTAAGCACGATGGGCGCAAGCCAGCAGGCCGTAAGCGAAAGTTGAAGTGATTTAGCCTCGAAATAATTTTACCCCATCTTCGTGACTTTGACATCGCTAAGTTATTGATATTTTGTTTTCATCGAATGATTCCATGAAAAAAAACCTTACCTTTCAACGGTGTTTTTTTCAGATCCGCTCGGTAGTGCCATTTTCGTCTTTTTGACCCTTGATTTTCCCCGGTTTTTCATTAATGCTAGGGACATGTATATTCGAAAAACCAAAACGAAATCCCTGGATAATGGCGGGGCCTACTTCACCTATTGGATCGTTGAATCCGTTCGCGTGGGAAGGAAAGTAAAGCAACGCACCTTACTGAATCTAGGCAAAGACTTCGCCATTGATCCAGAGCACTGGCCCTTGCTGACAGCCAGGATTGAACAATTGTTACAAGGCTGTGAGCCTCATCAGCAAGAATTGTTTCATGTAGCCGATGAGTTAACGCAATGCCTGGAAGCCTCAGCCCAGCGTTACAGTGCGCTTATCATCGCTAAGCTGGCCCAACCGGTGGATGCTGCCAGTCCAGAACCCGATTATCACACGGTTGATATCAATCATGTCGAAACCCTTCAAGCCCGCAGTATCGGTGTTGAAACGCTGGCGTGGCATGCGGTTATGCAACTACAACTGGATCAGAAGCTCACCGCACTGGGTTTTAATAAAGTCGAACTCGCTGCGGCCATCGGTAACATTATCGGCCGTGTGGTTTCACCGGGCAGTGAATTGCACACCCATGATTGGCTACAATCACGCTCAGCGTTGGGAGAACTGCTTGACCATGACTATGGCCATACCAGCCTGACACGGCTTTATACGATCAGCGATAAATTGCTCAAACACCAGACGGCACTGGAAACGTTTCTGTCCGAGCAAGAGCAAACCTTATTCGAATTAAACCGTAGTATTGTGCTATACGATTTGACCAATACCTATTTTGAAGGGCAGTGTCACCAAAACCCCAAAGCCCAGTTCGGTCGTTCCAAAGAAAAACGCAGTGATTGTCCCTTGGTGACGCTGGGACTGGTGTTGGATGGTGAGGGATTTCCTCTGAGCAGTCAGGTTTTCCCGGGTAATGCCAGTGAGCCGGGCACCTTGGAGTTAATGCTGGATGGACTACAAAAAAAACAGCCATTACCGCAGGTCACAAAACCTGTGATCATCATGGATGCCGGTATTGCCAGTGCCGACAACATCGCCTGGTTAATCGAGCAGGGCTATCATTATCTGGTGGTCAGTCGAGAGCGATCCGTGATCAATCCCACCGATCAGGACGATGCTGTGATGGTGAGAGAAACCGAACACAGTCAGGTGTGTGTTTATCGCGAAACAGATCAAGACACCCACGAAACCCGGCTCTATTGTCACTCCGAACAAAAACAAAAAAAAGAGCAGGCTATCCGAAACCGCTTCCATGTTCGCATGGAAGAAGCACTCAACAAGCTTGATGCGGGCTTAAACAAAAAAGGGACGATCAAAAAATACAGCAAAATACTGGAACGGATCGGTCGACTGCGCGAAAAAAACCGGCGGGTTTCGCAAGACTACCGCATTGACGTCATAACCGATGACGAGAAAAAAAACGCCATCCGGCTTGAATGGCAACGTGAACCTCAAAGTAAACAGAACGATCAACACTGTGGTGTCTATTGCCTCAGAACCAATATCCCCGACTGGTCTGAAGAACAACTGTGGACAACCTACATCATGCTGACCGAGATCGAAGCCACCTTCCGAAGCTTGAAAACTGAACTGGGCTTGCGCCCGGTTTACCACCAAAAAGAAGACCGTGTCACCGGCCACTTGTTCATTACTTTGCTGGCTTATCATCTGGTGCATACGCTGCGCTATCAACTGAAGCAACAGGGCATTCATTTAAGCTGGGACAGTATTCGCAACATCATGTCGACACAGCAACGTATCACCATGACCTTACCAACGGATGATCATAAAATGATTCACCTGCGGACAACAACGAAGGCGGAGCTACGTCAGAAACAAATTTATGAAGCTTTGAATATTAAACCCGACCTCATTGGTCAATGTAAAACAATTATCGATAAAAAAAATCTGTAGTGCCAACTGAAACAGATTGAAAATTTTAACTTATTGAAATAACAGGATATTGTAAATATAAGTCACGAAGATGGGTTACGTAAGCAGGACGACAAAGTACCCTTTTTGGAAGTCCCCATTCTATGATGCATATTGACAAGTGTCATAGAGCTGCTTCGGGGTTGTAAAGCATGGCATGTTGGACATTGGGAATAATCGGCAACTCGGGAGATCCTGAATCGTCTTACAAAGAAGAGAGTAGGTTGAACAAGTGATAATAAAACAAGAACAACCGAAGCGACTCAGGAAGTCGGATGATGGCATATTACCGATGAAAGAATGTAATGTTACTGGAGGGAAGGCCATCACGACAACAACAGCGGAGCAGGGACACACGCATCATGCACAGTAATGAAGAAAGTGTGCCAACAAAACTGCACCGCATAGCTAAGAAAGCCAGCACAGACAAGGACTGTCAATTCACCAGTTTATATCATCTGATGAATAAAGAGTTACTGCTGGAATGCTTCACGCAGCTCAAAGGAAAAGCCGCGTCAGGCATAGACAATATCACCAAAGAACAATACGCCAACAATTTGGACGCAAACCTGGATAATCTGGTCGAGCGACTGCATAAAATGGCGTATAAACCACAGCCTGTGAAAAGGGTTTACATTCCCAAAGCAGGCAGTCAACGAAAACGACCGCTGGGTATTCCTGCATTCGAAGATAAACTGGTACAGGCAGGGTTAGTCAAAATTCTACAAGCGATTTATGAACAAGACTTCCTCACCGACTCATATGGGTTTAGGCCGCTGCAAAGCTGTCATGATGCACTACGCGCATTAAGCCAAACAGTCGAAAATAAGCCGATACATCACCTTGTAGAAGCCGATATAAAAGGCTTCTTCGATAATGTAGACCAAGAGCAACTGATGCAATTTATCAGTCATCGAATAGCGGATAAACGAATACTCAGACTCATCAAGCGGTTTCTAACAATAATTAGGGTCAGCAATAATTAGGGTCAGAGTAAAATAAACACTGACCCTATCTATTTTTAGCAACCAGGGCATTCGTATGGATTATGCGTCGCTCGTCGAGCAGGCCTTACCTATTGGCTCAGGTGTCACTGAGCCGCTTGCAATATGATCGTTAAACAATGGTTATGTCAATCTGACATGAAATGGCATCATAAAGGGGCATCGATTATCCTGAGTTTGAGAACCTTAGAACGGTCTAATCGATGGGAGCCGTTTTGGGACAGAGTCAGTCAGTAAGGGGTAGCTTATTGTTAATATACATTAATATGTAGCTACATCCCAATGGGATCAGGTTAACGTAACATTTCGGCTATGCTGAATTCGCCGTTTGTTGATGATCCCATTTATTGTCTCAGACCGCTAGTTCAAAACTATGCACTTTCAGTGCAAGGCTTTAGCTGCTACTCATTTGTTGTTTCGATCTATGAGCAAATTGAGAGAAACTGTTATCACTTGGTTTTTATGGGTTTAATTTTTGTCTGCTTTAGGTAAAAGTCGATATTTCATATTTCCCTCCATTTGCAATGAAGTAACACTGGTAACGACTTTCAGTCGTTTTAAAACAACCTATGGACTTTCAGTCCATAGTGGTTGAGCTCTAACCAGATTAAAAAATGTTCCTGATGTGTCGGATGACCATAATTGGGGCCATGAATGCTGAGTGAAAAGCGGTTTCTTTGTTGTCAATAAACGCTGGTTTATTGCCTTCTTTATTATGCCCCCAAAACTGTAAAATCCAACCAACAACAAAAAGTGAAATATTGATGGATAAATATATATGGGTTGGTAGTTTTGCGAGAAAGAAATCTACCACAATTAGAATTGCAAACATGGCAAAACACGAGAACAGATATGATCGTGCATAAAAAATATAATAACTAGAATACAGGAGACAAACTATATGACCGATGCCAACTGCCCCCCAGGCTATAGGTATCGCATTTAGCATACCAACAATACTCAATATGATTAAAGGAACACAAAATATATGAATTCTAATATTTAAGGGATTTTTGTGGAAGGATTCATAATCACTAATAACTTTGTCTAGGTTCATGATTTTTCTCTTTATCTAAGATTTTCCAATGAGACCGGCGTAGATCTTTCTATCCCCGGAAAACGGGTTCCTACCATGCATGCAAAGATAATTATCAATGAGCAAAATATCACCTTTCTGCCATTGAAATGTCCAAGTATTTTTGTCAATTATGTCTGAAACCTGTTTTTTGATAGAGGGTGGAATGACTTTGCCATCACCGAAAAAAACCTCAAATTTTTCACCGGTTAAATGTCTAATAAGCCGAATGATCGGACCCAGGTAATTTCCAAACATATATTTTTCGTGAATGAAAAAGTGTATGGTATTGAACCAGGTTTTTTCAGCCGTTTTAGGATGTTTTTGGATAGCGCTGACCTTGGCTTCAGTGGTTAAGGATCGATCACAATTCCAGGTGTAGGATAGACCGTATCTTTTACAAGCCGCTTCGATGTCTTTCTTGTTATCAGTTTCGAAAGTATAATTCCACGTTGATACATTTATTGACGACAGGGCCTTGCCAAAAAAATTGCGAAGAGAGTTGAGATATAACATTTTACGGTAGTAAATGATTCCCTTATCTTCAAAAATTTTGACTATGCCATCTGGAATTTCTTTAAGTATTTTTCGGGCATCAGCCAGGGGTGTTTCACCACCTTGTTCTGGAGTTTGCTCGCAATAGAAGCCAATCTTGGATGGGAAGTTCTTGATGTAACACATTTCTGGATGTAACAAAATTTTAACAAACGCAGGTGCTGAAGTTGAAGTGTAGATTTTATTGTCAACTTTTTCTCGAGGAGAAGTTCCTGCAGTATAGTCCAGAAGCTCTTCATCCGGCTCGATAAACAGATCTAAAAAGGAATAAAAATCATTTTTATTTTGAACTGGGAAGCCCCTGAAAAGAAGTGCCCCATCCCGTAATAAGCGCTGTTCCAAAGACGACTTATTTTCTTTAATCCAGCTGTGAGCAGCCTTCAATCCTGATTTTTCCTGGTTACCCGCACAAATTGGCGTGAGCATTTAAACCTCGTTAGATTTATCGGTGTAGAAATAATAAAAAAGGGTTAATCCTTGATAAAACCTATTTCTCGACTGACGTTTTCAATGTCTAGATCCCTGTTTTCCTTGCGCTTCGGCATCTGTTTTTCCATCTAGAGTATTTTGGCCAACTATTCTGATTAAACCATTGCTTCAAAGGTTTCTTCCCAGAATTGTCGAAAAAGTGATCCGTTTTGTCAAAACTAAAGAATCAATGAGATCAGATTAACATTAAAATTTCGGTTATGCTGAATGCACCGTTTTTTGACAACCGTAACCAAGCTATTGGCTTTCGTTTTACCCCAAGTTGTTTTAACGACGTTAGTCACTTTTACTTCTTTATTGCTTGTCTTCGTATAATAAGCGCATGGAGTGATCTAATAGTATGCGTAATACTGGTTGTATTCTTACTACTATGTATGAGGGTGGTATGCTGGTTACATCAAAAGAGGAGATTATTTTTCCAAAAGTTATGACAGACGCCACTCAAATTCTGCATCGCTATGATCTCATTTTAGCCTCCGCTGGAGAGGGTATTTATGGTTTGGACCTTGAGGGTAAAGGAACCTTTGTTAATCCGGCTGCGATTGCCATGACTGGCTGGACGAAAGAGGATGTTATTGGTCAACCAATGCATGAAAAACATCACCATAGCAGGGCCAACGGTGAGCATTATCCGCAACATGATTGTCCAATTTATGCGGCACTGAAAGACGGTAAGGTACATCATATTACGAATGAAGTATTTTGGCGCAAGGATGGAAGCTGTTTCCCAGTGCATTACACCAGTACGCCGATTAGAGAAAATAACGCTATCGTTGGCGCTGTGGTGGTGTTTCAAGATGTCAGTAAAATCAAGCAGGCAGAAGCATCTCTAGCAAAGTTGCAAAGGCATAATGAATTAGTATTATCAGCTGCAGGGGAGGGTATTTGCGGCTTCGATTGCGATGGCAAGGTGACTTTTATCAACCCCGCCGCAGCGACTATGCTGAACTGGCCTGATCAAAAGCTTAATGGTCAGCGCATTCAGGATATCTCGGGTCGTAACGAACCTGACCCTGAGAAACATTGCCCAGTGCTCAATATCATTCGAGGTAAAAAACGTTATCAAGCAAGCGATAGAGTATTTTGGCGTATTAATGGCACCCGTTTCCCTGTGGATTTTGTCAGTACCCCGATTATGGAGAATAACCAGTTACAAGGGGTTGTTATGGTGTTCAAAGACATCACTCAGCGAAAACAAGCCGAACAAAAACTCAAAAATGCATTGTCTCAAATTGAGCAGTTAAAAAACCGTTTACACGAAGAAAATATCTATCTGCAAGAGCAAATTAATCTCAATCATAAATTTGAAGATATTTTAGGCCAAAGTCAGTCTTTAAAAACGGTACTGCGCCAAGTTGAACAAGTCGCACCCACCGACACTACGGTTTTAATTCTAGGTGAAACCGGTACCGGCAAAGAGTTATTTGCCCGCGCACTGCATAATCTCAGCCAACGAAAAAACCGGCCATTGGTGAAAGTTAATTGCGCTGCCCTTCCCACAAATTTAATCGAAAGCGAGTTATTTGGTCATGAAAAAGGCAGTTTTACCGGTGCTTCGGCACGCCGGACCGGGCGATTTGAGTTGGCCCATGAAGGTACCGTTTTTTTGGATGAGATAGCCGAACTGCCGTTGGAGCTACAAGCCAAACTATTACGGGTGTTGCAGGAAGGTGAAATCGAACGGTTGGGCGATTCTAAAACCATTAAAATCAATGTCAGAGTGATTGCTGCCACCCATCGCGACTTGAAACAAATGATCGCTGATGGCAGCTTTCGAGAGGATCTGTACTACCGACTTAGTGTTTTTCCGCTAACTTTGCCACCGTTACGGGAGCGCAAACACGATATTTCATTATTGGCGCAATGGTTTATTAATAAATATGCGCAAAAAACGGGTAAACACATTAATCATATCCCACAATCTGTTATGGAAAATCTGCTGAGTTACGGCTGGCCCGGCAATGTACGGGAGCTGGAGAATGTTATCGAGCGTGCCGTTATCTTGTCGCCGGAACAAACCTTACAAATTGCGGCACTTCAGAACCCTCGAGATATTGTCAGGACAGACGATAATACTTTGTTATCGCTGGCTGATATGGAGAAATCCCACCTTATCAAAGTGCTTGAGAGCACGGGCTGGCTGATTTCTGGAGAACAGGGCGCTGCTTCGATTTTGGAAATGCATCCGAATACCTTGCGCTCGCGCATGAGTAAATTAGGGATCAGGCGCGCAGTTCGGGCTGAATAGTTAAACCAGGAAACAATCAGGATTTTTTCGGAACTTTTAACCCAAACACTTATACATCGTACAAATGTTTTTGAAACCCGATGAAGGTCTCTCTGATAATCGATGTGGAGCCAAATTCATAGGCTGCATCGCTGATAGTGTTATATTTTAGCTCTATCAAACTGCGCATTTTTTTTGCCGCCAATTCCTGAATACCATCCGCAATATATTTTTCTAAAATAAACTCAATAAATTCCTGCTGTTTAGAATCATTAAAGGCTTTAGCAATAGCTGGTTTAGCTTGGTTGACTCGATCTGAGCGACTGCGGGTACTTACCGCATAAGCAACATGCGCCAACACATCATAAACATCACTATCACGCGCATCAATCAACGCTTTCATATTTTCCAGCTTCTCAGCATCATAGCCAGATTCACTTAAATCGTTTAACAATTTTTCGCGTGTTTCAGGGTTACTCCATATCTCCCGCAATTGATCTTCATTTTCAAAAAATTGTGGCAAATCATCAAACATTCGTTCGATAAATTCTTTACCTGTAATTGGTTTACCTTCTGTACTCCAATACATAACGGAAGAAATATGCTGAATTTGTCTGACCTTCCCATCACTTAATGTAATGGTGATTTTTTCTGGCTTTTCATCGGTATTTGATTCTGATGAATGCTCATTGGATACAGCATCCTCTTGTACCTCCAATTCAATTTCAGGCTGCGACTCTATTGGCTCTTCTGTAGCTAATGGCTCACCGTCCCAATCAGGGTCAGCAAAATTATGATGCGCTTTAACAAAATCAAACACCGTAAAAAAATCCTTACCATCAAACATCCGCGTACCACGCCCAATAATTTGCTTAAACTCAATCATATTATTGCAGGGACGCATAAGCACAATATTGCGTACATTCCGCGCATCAACCCCTGTTGATAGTTTGCGAGAGGTCGTTAAAATAGTGGGGATGGTTTTTTCATTATCCTGAAATATTTTAAGATCTGTTTCACCCGCTTTGCCATCATTTGCCGTAATACGAACGCAATAACTGGCATTAGCCGTCCAGCCATTTTTTACCGCATATTGATTAATAAAATCACGCACCATCCCTGCATGGGCTTGAGTGGCACAAAATACAATAGTTTTTTGCTGAGGATTAATCCGATCCATCCAGTAATGTACGCGCTTTTGCTCACGCGCAGGAATGGTAATCAATCGATTAAAATCACCTTCTAAATATACGCGCCCCGGCTCGGGGTCACCCTGAATAACAACGCCATCATTCGGTGTATAAACATACTCATCCATCGTGCCCACAATGGGGTGCACTTTAAATGGCGTTAAAAAACCGTCATTAATCCCTTCCTTTAAGGTATAGCTATACACTGGCTCGCCAAAGTATGCATAGGTATCGACATTATCTTTACGTTTAGGTGTCGCCGTTAAACCTAATTGCACCGCTGGGCTAAAATAATTTAGTACATCGCGCCAACTGCTTTCATCATTTGCACCGCCACGGTGGCATTCGTCAATGATGATAAAATCAAAGAAATCGGCAGGATAATCGCCAAAGTAGGGGGCGTCATTTCCCTCAGCATCTTTACCTGACATAAATGTCTGGAAAATGGTGAAAAATACGCTGGCATTTTTAGGGACACGACCTTGCTTTTTTATCTCATCAGGCTCAATACGCACAATCGCATCTTCACCAAAAGGGGCAAAATCATTAAAAGCCTGATTGGCTAAAATATTACGATCAGCTAAAAATAAAACTCGAGGGCGGCGTTTAGCTTCATTAGGTGTTTTTTGTGCGCTTAAACTCCATCGGCTATGGAATAGTTTCCACGCTAACTGAAAAGCAATTGAGGTTTTGCCAGTCCCTGTTGCCAAGGTCAATAAAATACGCTTATCACCTTTAGCGATGACTTCTAAAACATTACTAATCGCATTTTCTTGATAATAACGGGGCAACCAGCCACCGCCTTTGGTTTCAAATGGAATTTTAGCAAAATGGCTACGCCAGCCAGTAGCAAAACCAGGTTCTTGGGCATCAAAAGCCAATACCCAAAGTCCATTGGGAGAAAGATAATCATCTACTAACTGCTCTTCACCCGTTAGCATATCTATCTGATAAATCTCATGCCCATTAGTAGCGTAAGCAATTCGACATTGTAACCGTTGGGCATAATCTTTCGCTTGGCGTACTCCTTCGGTATAACTCAACCCCTCTCTTTTAGCTTCGACTACTGCCAGTTTTTTACCGTGATAGACCAAGACATAATCACTATCAACTGAATTACCGCGCTTGCCACCTGATAAAATTCGACCAGGGCAAATGACTTCACGGCGAATAAAACTGTATTCGACTACACTCCAGCCTGCTTGCTTTAGCTTGGGGTCGATTAGTTCAGCCCGAGTATCTGCTTCATTCACACTTACACCTGTAAATTGTCTGTTTTATTGCCAAAATCAAGAACCAATCAAGAAATAAAATATCATTAACTAACTGTTTATATTAAATTTATCTTATCTCTTCAATAAAAATACAGAGAAGAATCAAGAAAGGATCAAGAAAGATATTTGTCTTTCTAGTTTGTGGAGCCTGCAAACTCCACAAACATCTTTGTGGAGCCTAATTATAAAAATAGACTCCGCTATTTTTTTGCGGAGCCTGTATACTCCACAAACCCATTTGTGGAGCCTATTTATCTATTTGCGCCCCACAAAGACTATAGTACCCTTTATTTAATTTATTTTAAAAACCTCTTTTCCCTCTGCAAGGTTAATTAATTCAGGAAAACAAAAGACAGCAGAACGACTACCTCTACTAGGCTGTAGCTCATAAAGCGCCCCCGCAGCCTTTAGTTGCCTAAGTAAATTCCGAGTTGTTTTTTCATGAATATTATAATCATGCTTAAATTTGCTAGTCACATCAGAGGTTCTAAAAGTTGGATTGCTAAATAAAGCATCTAGCAAATAGACCGAATATTGCGAATGGGTAATCTCATGTATCCGACTTTTCATCTCATCATATAACTGCATAATCGCTTTCACCCGAGCTCTGTTTTGACGCGCTTGAATGGTAATTGCCTTTAAAAAGAAAGCAATCCAGCCATTCCAGTCATTGTCTGCTGAAATGGCATTTAAGCGTTGATAGTATTCATCACGATTGGCTTCTAAATACTCACTCAAGTAAAATATCGGTTGCGATAAGGCCTTTTTTTGGAACAAAAACAAAGGAATCAATATCCGCCCGATTCTACCGTTACCATCTTTAAAAGGATGAATTAATTCAAACTGAGCGTGAATAACCGCCGTTTGTAACAAAAAATCACTGTCATCAAAATCAAGATACGTTTCCCAGGCTTGTAAATAATCGTTTAGCTGTAGGGGAGAGGGTGGTACAAAACTCGCTTCATCAATACTGCAACCTGCTTTACCAATCCAGTTTTGATCTTGGCGAAATTCACCCGGTATTTTATCCTGACCGCGCACACTATTGAGTAAAATACGGTGTAACTCTCTGACAAAAGAAAGTTTAATCGGGTAAGTTTGCAGATGTTCATTGGCCTGGAAAAGTGCTGAACGATAATTTGATATTTCCTGAATATCCTTGAATTTTTCGCCTTCCTTTATCAAGCCAGCTTCCTGCTCCAACACCTCATCAACTGTGGCTTGCGTGCCCTCAATTTTTGAGGATAACACCGCTTCTTGGGTGGTTAAGGGTGAAAGCATCACCGCAGGATTGGGGATTCCCTGTAAAAGCCCATCATATCGAGCTAACTCAGCATTGGCATCGCCTACTAAACCGAATAATAAGCGGTAGTCTAAGTCTTCTAGTGGTAAGTTATCGGGTTGGTAAGGTTTCATGTGGTGACCTCTTTTGTTAACTCACCAGTGAAGGCCTTTTGTAGGATGGATTTTTTTAGTTCGTCTAGGGCTTCAATTTTAGCGATATAAATTTCAGTTATCTTTTCAGTCTTATTTTTTAACACCTCAATCTCACAAATAACATCAGACATCGTTTCTGATGGGGGGATGACAACTTCAAAATTAGCCAAAATTGTTGCTGAAACATTAGGAAATGTTGCTCCACTACCTAATTTATGGATAGCCTCTCGATTGAAATTAATATAATGGTTTAGCCAAGATTGGTACTTCTCAGAACTAATAGAAGCAACTCCTCGCCCAATACATGCAGTAAAGCCAGCAAGGTTCATTCGACCTGTAGTTGAGCCACGAACACATAAAATCAAATCACCTTCTTTGCACATTTTACTAGGCTCGGTCGTGTACTTTGACTTTATGGTTTTTGAAAATGCTGTTGAACCAAACTCAACAGGACCATTAACTAAAGGAACCCCTTTCCCTTCAGAATTATACGAACTTCCTTTTGGGCTTTGCCCCATTGATACTTTCGCAACTTCACTAAGTTTTACCTTAACCCAACCATCACCACGCTGGCTAAACACTTGCTGCAAATAACTCTCAAATAATTCGCGGACATTTTTTAGGTTTTGTTCGGCATTGGCGCGAGCTTTTTCAATATCGGTAAAGGCTTGGTCAAGTATGGCGACGATGCATTTTTGTTCGTTAATTGGAGGAATACTTACACTTATAGCATAAACATTGTTCCTGTTAATTCCTGGTTTAACACCAGTTGCTAAACTGGGAAGGTTCAAACGCGAAAGCATGTGATAAACAAAAAACAAATCATATTTTTTCTCATCAAATTTTACAAAATACGTAACATCCAGAGGCCAGAATTTTTCTTCAGTTAACGTAATCTCGCCTGCCGAGCCTTTTCGCCCAACAATTATTGTTTTTTTATCATGATAATATTCATCACTCCAAGCCTTTATCCCATTCGCTCCATAAGCAGGATATAAACCACCATCCTTTCTCAAAGTTCTATCTAGAGGCTTTCCATATTCAAGGGCGAGTGTTAGGCGACAATTAACCTGTCCGGTCAGACGACAATTATCTTGACCGGTTGAGTGTATAAACTGATAAGTACTTTTTACTCTTAGGAGGAAGTGACTTGTCCGGTAAACACATCACTCAATTACAGGAAAATAGTTATATGAAAAATCGTCAGACAGGTTGTACGCAGGAGACATCCGCAGCAAAAGCCGGCATCAGTGTTCGATCAGGTTGCCGGATCGAAAAAGGTGAAAGAGCTGAACACAAAGAACGAAAGTGGCGAACGCGCAAAGATCCATTAGAAGCCGTATGGGACTCAGAACTGGTTCCGTTATTAGAAGATGAATCGTCCTTAACTGGCATTACCCTGTGGGAGCATCTGGATGAGCAGCATCCGGGAAAGTATCCAGAGAAATACCTTCGGACACTGCAAAGACGTGTTAAACACTGGCAGGCCACACAAGGCCCGGACAAAGAAGTCATGTTTCGTCAGTCGGTACCTGCGGGTCATCAGGGACTATCTGATTTTACGCACCCCAATACCGTCATTACGATAGACGGGAAGGCGTTCGCACATTTACTGTACCAGTTTCGCCTGGCTTTTAGTGGTTGGCGTCATGTCCATGTTATTCAGGGCGGAGAAAGCTACAGTGCACTGGCTGACGGCTTACAAAGTGCATTACACACCTTAGGCGGTTCACCAAAGGAACATCGTACAGACAGCCTCAGTGCGGCTTACGTCAATAACGTAGAAAAACAGCGACTGACGGAAGACTATCATGATTTATGTAAGCATTATGGCATGCGGCCCACCATCAATAATCTGGGCATTAGTCATGAAAATGGCGCCATTGAAGCACCGCATGGCTCATTAAAACGTCGCATTGATCAAGCCATAAAGTTACGCGGTTCGAATGATTTTTCTACACTCCGTGCTTATCGAGAGTTTCTTGAACACATTGTCGACAAACTGAACAGACGATGCAAAGGCAGGTTGGCCGAAGAGCACAAAACCCTGTTAGCCTTACCCAAACACCGATTTGTTGATTATGCTGAGCTGTCGGTAAAAGTCACCACCAGCAGTACCATTGCTGTAAAACGCGCATTGTATACCGTCCCTTCACGCCTTATCGGTGAAAGCGTCAGGGTGCATCTCTACCATGATCGTTTGGTCTGCTTTGTTGGCCAAACTCGGGTGATCAATCTGCCTCGGATTTATCCAACAACGCCCACCGGCCGAGCGCGACGAATAGATTACCGGCATATCATTCATTCTCTGGCAGCCAAACCACAAGCCTTCCGCTTCTCACAGTTTCGCGATAATATTTTGCCTAACACGCAATATCGGGCTTTATGGAAGCAGGCAGAGAAACAGTTTACACCGCAAGAAGCATGCAAGTGGATGGTTGCTGTTTTACGCTTTGCCTATGATTATGATTGCGAAAGTGCCCTGGCAACTGAGCTAATGCGACAGGCAGAACAAGGTGCCTTGCCCGATTTAACATCCCTGCAGGCAAGGTATTTACAACACAGTACACCGCCACCGATACCGCTACGCCAACACCAGGTTGCTGACTATGATCAACTACTGACCGGTCAGTGGATGAGACAGGAGGTGTGCTGTGAGTGATGGTTTGCCAATGATGTTAAAAGAACTTCGCTTGCTGGCTTTTTGGCAATATTATGAAGCTTATCAGGAACAGGCCACAAAACAGGCATGGGGCTATAGCCAATACCTGTCTAAACTGTGTGAAAATGAAATTGCACGGCGCTTTGAAACGCGAGTTTGCAACTGGACCAAAGAAGCCAAATTACCCCGGGGCAAAAGTTTTGCCACCTTAGGCTTTGATGAATTACCGGAAACCATTCAAAAGAAAGTGATTGGGCTGCGCGATAATACCCAGTGGGCGCTACAGGCAGATAATGTTTTATTGATTGGCCCTTCCGGTGTCGGTAAATCGCATATTGCTTCTGCTTTGGGGCTTCATCTTATCGAACAAGGCATCCGGGTAAAATGGTTGGCTGCCACCGCACTGGTGCAATTACTGCAGCAGGCCAAAAAAGAGCTGGATTTAATGGCTGTGATGAGTCGACTGGATAAATATCGTGTACTCATTATCGATGATATTGGTTATGTTAAAAAAACGGATTCAGAAACCCAGGTCCTGTTTGAGTTTATTGCTCATCGTTATGAAAGTGGCAGCTTGATCATCACATCAAACCAGCCATTCAGTCACTGGGATCAGATATTCCCGGATACATTAATGACCGTAGCCGCCATTGACCGCATTATCCATCATGCCACGATTCTTGAAATCGACGGCAACAGTTACAGGAGGAAACATCAGAAAAAATCATAAAAAACCTTAAACACTCAACCGGCCATCATAATTGTCGCCAAACCGGACAAAGTAATTGACGCGAGACAGGCGAGGAAATCACCTATCTTCATTTTGTCCCAATGAAGCATGATTAAATCAACTCTCTTATACTGTTTAGAATATTTCCGCTCTCTTTATCCAAAGTAATAATCTCTTCAATAATCACCGAAGGCTCACGCAATACAACTTCTTCCTCCCCATTAGGATTCTTCACCGATAAATCGGCTTCGACAAGCTCAGCCACCGGAACTGTCCATGATTTTTCAGAATCAGCAAAGCTTCTCTGCAACTCAACAAACTCTTCCAAATCCCCATCATTCAGCGGATTGGTTTTACCCATATTACGCCCCACATCCAGCTGGTAATACCAAACTTTCTGAGTAGGCGCACCTTTCTTAAAAAACAGCACCACGGTTTTTACCCCAGCTCCCAAGAACGTACCACCCGGACAATCTAGCACCGTATACAGGTTACAGTTTTCTAACAGTTCTTTACGCAGGGCAATGGCGGCATTGTCTGTATTGGATAAAAAGGTGTTTTTAATCACCACCGCGCCACGCCCTCCTGCTTTTAGCATCTTAATAAAATGCTGTAAAAACAAAAAGGCAGTTTCACCTGTTTTAATCGGGAAGTTTTGCTGTACTTCTTTACGCTCTTTGCCACCAAAAGGCGGATTGGCTAACACAATATCGTGCTGTTGGCTGGGCTGAATATCGGCTAGGTTTTCTGCGAGTGTATTGGTGTGCAATACGTTGGGAGCTTCTATGCCATGCAAGATCATATTCATGATGGCGATCACATAGGCTAATGATTTTTTCTCTTTGGCGTAAAAGGTTTTTTCTTGCAGGGTTTTTAAATCACTGGTTGATAAGCCGTCTCGTTTTCGCAAATAATCAAAGGCTTCACATAAAAATCCTGCTGAACCTGCTGCCCCGTCATAAATAGTTTCACCAATTTGTGGATTAACCACTGCAATCATGGCGCGAATCAAAGGGCGCGGCGTGTAATATTCACCGCCATTACGCCCAGCATTACCCATGTTTTTAATCTTGCTTTCGTATAGATGCGAGAGTTCGTGCTTTTCTTGCTGGGAGCGAAAGCGTAGTTCATCCACTTTTCCAAGGCATTACGCAGCGAATAACCACTTTGGATTTTGTTTTTTATTTCCCCAAAAATTTCACCAATTTTATATTCAATAGTGTTTGGGCTGGGCGCACGTTGTTTAAAGGCTTTAAGGTAGGGGAATAACTCGCCATCCACATAGTCCATTAAATCATCACCGGTCAAGGCGTTATTATGGTCAAACTGTCCTGCTGAATCTTTAGGTGCCGCCCATGTTCCCCAGCGGTGTTGTGGGTCGATGATGTATGAGTAGTCTTCTCCGAGTAATTCAGCCTCCAGGGACTTTTCGTGTTCGAGATCATCGAGGTATTTTAGGAACAACATCCATGATGTTTGTTCGGTGTAGTCTAACTCGCTGGAACAGCCCGCATCTTTATGGAGTATGTCGTCTATATTTTTGAAGGTTTGTTCGAACATGGGGTTACTTAATTCCTGGCGGTACAAGTATGGTTTTGGGAGCGTATGCTTTTTGAAAACACTTTTGTTTTAATAATCAAAGGATCAGAAATATTGATTTTAACCAACAATAGACCCCGTAATGTTGATCGTGCTCTATAGTCGCTTTAGTACCTATCGATAAATGCCATCACTAGCTTTGGTCATATGGCATATCACTGACCAAAATTCAAAAGTCCAATATTATTATAGTTCTTATAAGCACGGGCTGGTTGATTTCTGGAGAACAGGGTGCTGCCTCGATCTTGGAAATGCATCCGAATACTTTACGTTCCCGTATGAGCAAACTGGGTATTCGGCGAGCTAATACGGCTGGATAACAACATTCCGTGAATTCACGATATTTCGTTAAGAAGCTATCACAGAACTTACCTCTCTTTTTCATTAAAATATTTGTAACCATCTGTTATAAAATGAATTAAACGTCCCGACTCAATACTGGCAGGCTCCCTGCAATAGTTTTATTGTCATTTAACTATTCAGGAGCAAACAATGACAGAATTTATCTCTCATACGTTGGATACTGCGCCGCAGGCATCCATACCATTTTTGCAAAAGTCTGAAAACCAGCTGGGGTTTATTCCCAATCTCTATGCTGCGTTTGCCGAATCTCCAGCCACTTTGGAAGCCAATCAAGTGCTGACTACACTGTTTGACAAAACCGCTTTCACTGTTACAGAGCGACAATTGATTTTGCTGAGTATCAGCCGATATCGCAATTGCAGCTATTGTCTGGCGGCGCACGGTACAGTCGCCAAGATGCAGAAAATCCCCTCGGAAGTCATCGATGCGGTGTATTTCAACCTGCCGTTGGCTGATGACAAACTGGAAGTTTTACGCACTTTTACACGTGCAGTGCTTGAGGCTGAGGGCTGGGTGGATCAAAAAACCCTAAATTCGTTTTATCAGGCCGGTTATCAGAAACAGCATGTGCTGGAAGTGGTTCTGGGCATTAGTTTTAAAACACTCAGCAACTACGTTAACCACATTAACGACACGCCGATTGATGCGAAGTTTTTATTGGGTATACCGGATAACGACAAAGCTTCGACAGCGAGCAACTGAACAAATCACAGGAGAAGAAAATGACTCAAATAAAAATAGTGACAAGTCCTACCTGTGGCTATTGCCACGCAGCGAAAGACTTGCTGCAGCAAAAAAGTATCGTCTACCAGGAAGTTGATTTGATCAAAGATAGTGAACAGGCGCAACAGCTAATCATGAAAAGCGGACAACGAACTGTACCGCAAATTTTTATTAACGAAAAACCCATCGGAGGTTTTACCGAATTATCTAAATTAATCAGTAACAAAGAATTTGATGTAATCGCTAACACTCAATCATCAATGTAACAATTCTGAAATAAGGAGAATAAATCATGAGCACACAGGTATCTACTCTTGTAAAGGTTGTTTTATTCAGCTTGATCTTTACCGCCGGATTATCACAAACTTCTTTTGCAGCGCAACCATTACCATTAGGTGGCATTAAATATAAAACGGTCACCATTGATGGTTTGGATATCTTTTACCGTGAAGCAGGCAATCCAAAGCATCCAACCATATTACTGTTGCATGGATTTCCCACGTCTTCACATATGTTCCGCGATTTGATTCCGGCATTATCTGACCAGTTTCATTTGGTCGCGCCGGATTATCCGGGTTATGGCTATAGTTCGATGCCTAAAGTCGACGAATTCGACTATAGCTTTGATAATCTGACTAATGTTGTCGAGAAGTTTATCGACAAAGTCGATCTGAAAAAATATAGCTTGTACCTTATGGATTACGGTGCGCCGATTGGATTTCGCATCGCGGCTAAACATCCAGAACGGGTCGAAACGCTTATCATTCAGAATGGCAACGCGTACGTTGAAGGAATCAACAATAACTTCTGGGAACCTATCAAAGCTTACTGGAAGGATCGCGAGGCTGTGAACCAGGGGCTTGATAATGATTGGTGGAAAAACGTTAAGGCTACGTACAAGAAACCCAATATGTCCAATGATGAAGCACTGCGTTTTCTGCTGACTCTGGGTGCAACTCAATGGCAATATACCAATGGTGTGCGCAATGTTGAAGCCATTAGCCCCGATACCTGGAATCACGTGCAACCCCGACTGGATCGTGAAGGTAATCAAGCGATACAACTTCAGCTTTTCCACAGCTATGGTTCGAATCCGCCACTCTATCCACAATGGCAAGCCTACTTTCGTAAACATCAACCTCCTACACTGATTGTTTGGGGTAAAAACGATGAAATTTTCCCGGCAGCGGGCGCTTATCCTTATAAGAAAGACTTAAACAACCTGGAGTTTCATTTACTGGATACCGGACACTTCGCTCTTGAAGAGGACGGACAGGTGATCGCCGATACCATGCGGAGATTTTTAACTAAACAAATTGCAAAAAGTGAGTAGAAGATCCTAATTTAGTTTAAAGAAACAGGGTGTTTGCAGAGGTTAGCAAACACCCTTTGAAACATTCAATATTTCGTTTTACGCAAACGATGGAGATTTATTATGAAACCCTATGCCAGTAATATCGCTTTTACAGATTCTGTTAAAGCCATTCAACAACGTCATGGCTCCAGGGGTACCTATGCAAGAATTGAGAAAGATTGGTGGCCAGACCGTATTACTCCAGAGCTTGCCAGTTTTATTTCGGAGCGTGATTCTTTCTATATGGCAACCGTTAATACTGATGGACACCCCTATATTCAACATCGTGGAGGGCCGAAAGGATTCCTAAAGGTGCTTGATGATCAAACTCTGGGTTTTGCCGATTTTCGAGGAAACCGTCAGTACATCTCATATGGAAATCTGGAGGAAAATAATAAGGTCAGCCTGTTTCTGATGGACTATCCTAATCGAACCAGAATCAAGATATGGGGTACCGCTGAGGTAAACGAAAATGATCAAGGGTTGATCAAGGAACTATCTGTTTCAGGTTATAGTGGCAAACCCGAGCGAGCATTCATCATTCATGTGGAAACGTGGGACAAAAATTGTCCACAACATATTACCCGCAAATACACCATTGAAGAAATGCGAGAACAGGGTTAATAATCTGAATCCTCGCTCCTTAGGAACGCGTACGGAATAAGTTCGGCAACTAGCGCGGGGTTTTTTGTTTGTCTTCAAGGCGTGGCAACAGGCGCATAGCAGGCTACGAAACTGTTGTCACAACACCGAAGACGGACAAAAAAACAAGTGAGTTGAAGTAGTTATTTCGTGCACGTTCCTAGTTAGTTTCCGTCCAAAAACAGCGAATTATTTGCTATAAAAAAAATGACACCAGACCAGTCGCCAAAAATGAATTGCTTTGTACGGTAGGGTTTGCTGCATATTGGTCAACCCTCAATCTTTTTGTAAAAATTACATTTTTTAGGCACATCTTTCCTGAGGAACTATTACACCCTTGATCAGCCTGTTTGTGGTTACCCTAATTTTAACTAGGGTGCTTGTAATCGAGCCATTATCACTAAATTGTGTGTAACCACCGATGACCACACATAGTTTTTAAAATGCTCTAGACCTTTCCAGTTACAGCGAGACAAGCCAAAGCATCGTTTCAAGTAAGAGATACCGGCTTCAATTCCAGCTCTGAAATTTCTGAGCTTTCTGTAAACCCAGGGGCTTTTCGTCATCTCAAGTATGGCTAACCCTTTTTTCTTATGGAAAGCAACATCTTTTATGTTTCGTTGTTTAGCCGTGTCGAGATTTTCTTTGCTGGCATACCCCCCGTCTGCTGCGACTTGCCTGGGCGCCTTACCATAGTGGTCAATATGACGATCCACCATGGGGATGAACTGTTCCGAATCAGCCGGGTTACCCGTTTCAACGACAACATCCAGTACCATACCACTGCGACCCGTACTTAAATTCAGTTTGTGTCCATATTGTATATCCCGGCTGCCTTTAACAATAATATCGCTGTGTGCTTCAAACAGACTGAATACTTTTTCCGATGCGGGGACTTTCTCTCCATTAAACACACGTCTTGTCGTTTGATTGATGACCTGATCAATCAAAGGCAGATAATGATTGACCTCCAGGCGCCAATATTCCCAGCCGGGTGGCGGTTTTACATGACCGGCTATTTGCGCATTGTTGAGGTACTGACGTGTCTTTTTCGTGTAGTGAACAAGATCACTGTATAAGGCTTTTTTCTTATCCTTTCCACGGGTATAGATAATTGCACGCGCACGTTTTTTTGCTGCGCGATAATGGTGATGGCAGTCAAATTCCAAACCCATTTCGCTGGCTTGATTGAGTAATCTCGTCATCACCCGCACGGCATCCCATAACAGGCTACTGTCGGTTGGTTCGTGGATATGTGTTTCTGTGACGGTACTATCAATGCGCAACATGCTGCCTTTTTCAATGCCGGTTTTATTGGCATCATTGAGCAATGCCAGGTTAATACGTTCCCATGTCGGGTCGAGTATCCGGCTGATTGCCCCTTGCAAAGCCGACTTCTTGGGGACAAATCCATCGCTCAGCCGGGCAAATGTTTGACACGAGACCGAATCCAGCAAAACAAATGATAATTCTTCATAACTGAGTTGCCGATGTTGCTTTAAGATCGCGCAACGTAATATGGATTCAACTGACATCCCTTTTCGACCACTTTCATCTTTTAAATCGATCGTGCAGATGTCTTTTTCTACCCAATCCAGTATTTCTCTATGTTCATCCAATATCATGGAAATAATTTTTAATTCTTGGCCAATCTCGTGTTCAACATAATTATCGAATATACTTGTCTGTAGGCGTTGTTTTTGGCGCATCTTTTTCCCTCGGCTTTTTTTAATTATGTTTAGAATCAATTGCTTAGATTATAAGCATACCAGAATTAGCCGGGGAATTCATCTTGTTTTTGTGATTTTTTCTATGTTTTTCATAGGGTTGTAGTTTATGGATGAGAACTAGTTAACCACCGGCCAAGCCAACTCTTCAGCGCTCACTAAAGGAGTGCTATAAAAATAGCGAATTTGATACAGTTTGGTTTGATTATTTGATGAAGCTTTAATGGAGAAAGCAACGGTATGTTCAGTATCTGGATAAAATAGCCAGCTTCGCCAAACTTCGGGCTGATCGATTCTGTTAGGAGCAAAACTCAGCCGGATATTATTATTGTGGTGTGTCGACTCAGGAGCACCAATATGAAAACTAAAATCTTGCAAAGGAATGCTTAAGCCTTGGCCCCAGGCTTTAATATAAGACTCTTTTAAAGTCCAGTAATCAAAAAAACGACGTCGTTGATTCTCTTCTGGTTGGCTGAGTAATTCTGAAATTTCTTCGCTGGAAAAATATTGGCTGGCAATTGCTTCTGTATCACTTTTTCGGGAAATGGTTTCGACATCACAACCAATATCATCATTTAGAGTGGCTATGCAGATAATCATTTTTTTGGTGTGACTTATGTTAAATCGCAAAGGCAGCGGCGGATTGATTATTTCCGGTTTATCATAAGCTCCTTTTTCAAAACGCCAATCTGCCGGTTTTATCTCGGTATAGTGTGACAATAAGTCACGGACAAAAGCTCGCGTGATGAGTGCATTATGACGATCTTTGGCAAAATGGTAACGTTGCTGCTTTTTGGTTTCGTCAGCTGTCAGAAGGGTTTTGTAACGTGCTAATAAATCAACTTGATCAATATGCTGCGGCCTTGTCATCCAAAGATGAATATCATTCGTTTGAAGAGTTAATTTGGATGATTGCTTTGAATACACAGTATTTGTAGGACAACTTAGCGTTAGTGCAGAATAATTTTCTATTGAGTCTTTGTATTTAATTCTAACAAAAAAGACAACTATGAAGATGTATCCGTTAAATAAAGGAATAAAGGAATAAAGGCTTGGTTGTAATTGGTTTTAAAAAAACTGGCAAATTGAGAAAAGGAAGTTGGATAAACAAAATCAATTGAAGGATAATGAAGAATCTATTTGGCGCTCCATAAAAGGAAAAATTAGTTAATGAAAGAACAGCTGGAAGAGCTTTTGCTCGATACGGTTAAAAGCTTGCAAAACCAGGGTGAATTAGATCAGGGAATAGAGATTAAAGTTAACGTTGAGCGAACTAAAGATCCACAACATGGGGATTTTTCAACCAATTTGGCTCTGATGCTTGCCAAACCAGCAAAATTGAATCCCAGAGCCTTAGCTGAAAAAATAATCGCAATATTCGGAGCTGTTTCATTGATTGAAAAAGTTGAAATAGCCGGCCCTGGTTTTATCAATTTTTTTGTCAACGCCAAGAGTCAGTATCAAATCATCGACCAAATTCTGCAGCAAGGCGCTGCTTACGGCACCAGCACTTTAGGCAGCGGCAAAAAAGTTCAAGTGGAATTTGTTTCTGCCAACCCTACCGGTCCTCTACACGTAGGGCATGGTCGGGGTGCGGCCTATGGATCAGTTGTGGCAGATTTACTTGAAGCTGTGGGTTATCAGGTAGATCGGGAATATTATGTGAATGACTCAGGGCGTCAGATGGATATTCTGGCAACCAGCATTTGGCTGAGGTATCTTGAAAAATGTGGTGAAACCATACCGTTTCCGAGTAATGGTTATCAAGGTCAGTATGTTAGAGATATAGCAGACAAACTATACCAGCAAGACGGTAATGAATATCGCCATGCCAGCGTACATGTGATGGATGCGATACCTTTGGATGAACCACAAGGCGGCGATAAAGAACAACACATCGATGCTCTGGTAAAACGAGCTAAAGATTTAATGACTAAGAGCCAGTATCGCAGTGTATTTGATGCTGGATTGCAGAGTATTTTAGATGATATCCGTGATGACCTGGCTGAGTTTGGTGTTAACTATACCCATTGGTTTTCGGAAAGGCAGTTAGTCGATCAAGGAACAGTACAAAGATCTTTGGATCAACTCCAGGAAAAAGGCTTTTTATATGAGCAAGAAGGGGCGCTATGGTTCGCTTCCAGTCGATTAGGTGATGAAAAAGACCGCGTCGTCAAGCGAGATAATGGGCAAATAACTTATTTTGCATCCGATATTGCTTATCATCTCAATAAACTGGAAAGAGGTTACGATAAGATTATCAATGTTTGGGGCGCCGATCATCACGGTTATGTTCCCCGAGTCAAAGCGGCTATGCAAGCCTTAGGTGCCGATTCATCCAGGCTGGAGGTTTTGTTGGTACAGTTTGCGGTGCTGTTTCGTGGCTCGGAAAAAGTTCAAATGTCGACTCGCAGCGGTGAGTTTGTTACGCTTCGAGAATTGAGAAACGAAGTGGGCAAGGATGCGGCACGTTTTTTCTATGTGATGAGACGATCTGACCAGCACATGGAGTTCGATTTGGAACTGGCAAAATCTAAAAGCAATGAAAATCCGGTGTTTTATGTGCAATACGCCCATGCCAGAATTTGTAGTGTTTTTAAGCAATTAGCTGATAAAGGATGGAGTGATGACAGCCAGTCGGATAATGTTGATTTGAGTTGTTTAAAAGAAACTCATGAAACAACCTTAATGACTGCATTAGCTCGCTACCCGGAAGTTATTGAAAGAGCGGCTACGCGGTATGAACCTCACCAACTGATCCATTATTTGAGAGAGCTGGCTAATCAGTTTCATACTTATTATAATGCTTGCCAATTTTTGGTTGATGATGTTGAGCTCCGCCAAGCCAGATTACGTTTGATTAGTGCTGTTAAACAGATTCTTGTTAATGGCTTAGGGTTGTTAAACATTGATGCTCCAGATTCAATGTAAATTATGGCCAGAGACTATAAACATCGCGTCTATTCTCAGCGAAAAAGAAAAAATACCACTGTTTCCAGAGGTCGTTATATTCTAGTCGGTCTTTTAGTGGGCCTTTTTATCATGTTTTTACTCTATTTGCGTCAATCAGCAGAGACGGATCTATCCAAAGATGGACAAAATTCAGGGTTTGTTGTTCAAAAACCGCTTGAAAATAAGGGAGGCAGTAAAAAGAAGGTTGATGCTGAAGATAAGGATGCACCAGAATTTCAGTTCTATACCATACTGCCGGAAAAAGAGGTGTCAACACCTGTGCCGGTTGTAGAGTCGCCAATAACATTACCTCAAATAGAGCCACCAAACGATACCCAAACAATCCAACCCAAGCCTGATCCTGCTAAGACAGGGCAATATTTTTTACAAGCCGGTTCTTTTCGAAATCGACGAGATGCCGAAGTATTAAAAGGTCGGATATCTTTAATGGGACTCGATGTAAAGATTGAAGAAGCTGTAATTAATACAGTGAAATGGAAAAGGGTTAAGGTCGGGCCGTTAAATACCATGACAGAAGTTCAAGAAGTATTAGCGCGTTTACACAACAATAATATCGATGCAATGGGGCCTAAGTCGTCCAGATAAACCCTATTTTCCTACCCTGAGCGGTAACAATAATACTGTGTCATTTATTGCTGGAAAAACCTTCATTTTAACCTACGCTTAATAGTAGATTTCTATCTTTGTTCCTGATTCTGGATTAACTCAATCAATTAAGATTCTTTGGAGAAGAACAAAAAAAGTAATTTTGAGATCAATCTTTGTAAGGTTTCATGAATGATCTTGGAAAATCATCTTAGCTAAAAACGGATTTAGGGAACAAGACAGAGGTGTTTTTAGGCTAAAGAATTCAATTCACACTCGGATAACAAATCAATGGAACTGAATAAACTGGCACAATCCTGGTTAGCTACCCAGTGTCAAATGACCGCTGGTACCTATCGTGCGATTTGCCTGTTCGATTGCAAAACCTCATTGAAAAAAGTTTGCACGGCCTGGCCTAATAGCGAGGTCATCGATTTGGCGTTAAAACAACAAGCCGAATTAGCTGCTCTGCAAAAGCAGAATATTATTAGCCCTGTTTCTACAGATACAGTTCAGCCCGTTAATCGTATCGCATGCCCGTTAACCATCAACGAGCAAGTGTGCGGTGCGATAGTGTTAGAAGTTTCTACCCGCCCTCAAATCCAACTTGAAGCTGCCGTTAAATTATTGCAATGGAGCGCTCAGTGGTTGCAGTTTTTATTGGAACAATCAGCGCAAAACACCAATACAGATTATGCGATGCTATTCAGGTTGTCGCTACCCGGTCTTGAGCATAGTTCCTTTCAAGCTGCAGCCACGGCTGTTGTCAATGAAATAGCTGTACTATTGAAGTGTGATCGAGTGAGCTATGGTGTTGTAGAAGGGCAGCAAAATCAAGTCAAAGCTATTTCCCATAGTGCCGATGTTAAGAAAAATGCCAATCTGATCGCTCAGTTGTCATCGGCCATGGATGAGGCGCTGAGACAAGATCGTATTTTGCAATGGCCACTGTTAGATGACAATGACATTCAGATGGATCGAGCGCATCGCGAACTGGCGGATCAACACCATTCTAAAGTCATTTGTACGATACCGACGGCTTATGATGGACACGTTGTTGGCACCTTCACTTTAGAGCGGAAAAACAACCAGCCTTTCGATCAGGCAACCCGGCAATTATTAGAGCATCTTGCTGATTTTATCGGGGCTTTGTTATTTTTAAAGTACCGAGATGAACAAGGTTTAACCTCTCGTTTTAAGAAAACCGTAAGGTCTTGGCAAACAAGTCTTTTTGGGCAGAGTCATACCTGGTTAAAAACAAATTGTGTAATATTCGCTCTGTTAATAGTAGTGTTTTCGGTAGCAAAAGATGACTATAAGGTCACTGCTGATGCGTTATTACAGGGAGAAGTTCAACGCGTCGTAGTAGCTCCGATTGACGGTTATATCGCTACGACAAAGGCAAGAGCAGGCGATGTGGTTAAAGCAGGCAGTATCATCGGAACGCTAGACGATAAAGATTTAAACCTGGAACACCTTAAATGGACCACTAAAGCCCAGCAATTACGCAACGAATATCGAGAAGCCATGGCCAAACATGATAGGGCTAAGGTCAGTGTTTTGAGCGCCCAGTTACAGCAAGCCAAAACACAAATTGAGTTGGTTAAAGAACAACTTGCCCGCACCCAGCTGGTGGCGCCTTTTGATGGTATTGTGATTGAAGGTGATCTGGATCAAGCGCTAGGGTCTCCGGTGAGTCGTGGTGACGTCTTGTATAAAATTGCTCCACTCGATCAATACCGAATGGTTTTGAAAGTTGATGAGAGAGAAATTATAGAAGTCCAAGCCGGTCAACAGGGAAATTTACTGTTGCCGGGCATGCCGGATCATAAAATTCCGTTTGAAGTTAAAAAAATCATACCTGTTTCTGCCAGTGAACAAGGCAAGAACTTCTTTGAGGTCGAAACTAAAATCAAGTTACCCAGCAAACGATTACGACCTGGTATGCAAGGTATCGGCAAAATAGACATTGGTTCCCGTAACTTATTTTGGGTTTGGACCCATAAATTGTTCAGAGGAATAAAATTTTGGTTGTGGTCGGTATTGCCTTAATGAGAAAAATGGATGTCTGAGTTATTTTATAGTCCTCACTGGTATCGAGTGGCAGCTTTAAAACCCTCGTTAAGGCAACATGTTCGAATTCATCAGCATGATTACCGTGGTCAACTTTGGTATGTGCTGGCGGATAGTCATCGTAACCAATATCACCGTTTCACGCCTTCTGCTCATGAATTTATCGGCCTCATGGATGGTCAGCGTAACGTCGAAACTATTTGGCAGCATTTAAACCGTTCCTTAGGTGACGATGCGCCCAGTCAAGATCAAGTCGTTCAATTACTTGGACAGTTGTATCAAGCCGATTTGCTGCATTGTGAAATTGCTCCTGATACCTTGGAAATTATGGAGCGTTCAGCGACGATCCAGCGCCAGCAATTAAAACAACGACTCGGTTCTCCTTTAGCTATTAAATTGCCGTTATGGAATCCTGAGTTATGGTTAAATCGAACTATCGGCTTGGTACGGCCTGTATTCAGCCGACTTGGGTTGATGCTGTGGTCGCTCTTGATGCTATTGGGAATAGTGCTAACGATAACGCATTGGACGGCGCTTACCGAAAGCAATTTAGATAATATTCTTGCTGCTAAGAATTTAGTGTTAATGGCGCTGATATTTCCATGTATGAAAATTGTGCATGAACTGGGGCACGCTTATGCCGTTAAAGTACGGGGAGGAGAAGTTCATGAAATTGGAATAATGTTCATTGCATTAATCCCGGTGCCCTATGTCGATGCTTCAGCGTCATCGGCATTTTCCAATAAGTATCATCGAATACTGGTTGGGGCTGCGGGTATGATGGTAGAAACGGTACTCGCTGTTTTGGCGCTTGTTATCTGGCTCAATGTTGAGCCGGGTATTATCCGCAGTATTGCTTTCAATGTATTGTTAATTGGCAGTATTACCACGGTATTTTTTAATGCTAATCCGTTACTTCGATTAGATGGATATTATATCTTGTCAGATGCTATAGAAATCCAAAATTTAGGCAAACGTGCCAATGGATATCTAGCTTATTTAGTGCAGCGTTATTTGTTCGCTGTACCGGATGCAATTTCGCCGGTTAACGCTGAGGGCGAGGCGGTTTGGTTTGGTTTTTATAGTGTCGCATCCTATATTTATCGCCTGATCGTAGTAGCAACCTTGGTCTTTTTGATCATAGAAAAATATTTTTTGTTGGGTATCGCGATTGCCATTTGGGCAGTTGTTATCCAACTTTTATTGCCCATCTGGAAAGGGTGTAAGTTTGTATTCAGTCACCCCTCACTGCAGGCTAAACGACCGCGAGCCATCTATGTTACATCGTTTCTTACGTTGACATTCATCGGTTTGTTTGTCGGGTGTCCTTTGCCTTATAACACTGTTTCGGAAGGTATCTTATGGCTGCCGGAGAAGGCGTTGGTAAGGACTGCCACCGAAGGTTTTATCAAACAAGTGGTCGCACAAGCCGATCAAACAGTATCTCAAGGCGATGCATTATTTGTTTTAGAAGACCCTTTACTGGAAGGGCAAGTCAAGCTTTATCGCCAGCATATCTTGGAAGTTGAAGCCGAATATAAAGCCGCCCGACAAACAAATCTGGTGAAGGCGGATATGTTAAAAAAAGAACTGGAAAAAGCACAAGCCGATTTTGATCATGCTGAACAGCGGCAAAATGATTTATGGGTTAAAGCTGCTAGCCAGGGCCGATTTGTGATCAGTCAACCTCAGGATCAACCCGGTCGGTTTGTTAAACAGGGCGAGATCATTGCCTATATCATTAATGGCATCGAACGCAAAGTAAGGGTCGTGGTATCTCAAGATAATATTGAATTAGTGCGTCATCAAACAAAAAAGGTTGAAGTTAGGTTAGTGAGTGACCGTAATATTATTATGTCTGCCAAAGTCCTTCGGGAAGTGCCGGCTGGTACGCAGTATTTGCCGAATAAATCATTAGGGACTGCTGGTGGCGGTACTATTGTGGTTGATCCAAGCGATGATAAAGGCGTCAAAACGTTAAGTAATTATTTTCAATTTGACTTAGCCATCCCAAGTTCAGTTAATATAAACACTTTTGGCGCACGCATGTTAGTACGCTTCAATCACGGCTCTGAAACGTTATTTAACCGTAGTTACCGAGCCTTACGACAACTGTTTTTAAGACGTTTGTCGATCTGATGCAACAGAGCGGTTTATCGTTGCCTAAACCCAGTTTGTCCAGAGGCGAATACCCTGAACAAACTGATCCTGTAAAGCCGGGATTAGAGCAGTGGATCAAGCAACTGACAAATCAGCTTCATCAGTACTGGAAAGACATCACCCGTGCTGATCAGACATTGCTTGATCAAATTGAGCAGGCCAGCAACTTTTGGTCGGCCTTAGATCAAACCCAATGGCCTGAACACATCAGACAACTGCGCTTGGATCTAATCGAGCAAGGTTTACAAACACCGTTAATCTGCCGATCTTTTGCTTTAATTAGAGAAATAGCCGAGCAAACGCTTGGTAAACGTCATTATCCCAGCCAGTTGATAGGCGGACTCAGTTTGTTGAACGGACAGGTTGCTGAAATGGAGACCGGAGAGGGCAAAACCTTGACCGCAACGTTAGCTGCAGCAACAGCAGCGTTGGCAGGAGTGCCGGTCCATGTAATTACCGTCAATGATTATTTGGCACAGCGCGATGCTACCTTAATGCAGCCGCTGTATCAAAAACTTGGACTGACTGTTGGCGTCATACAGGAAGCAATGGACGCTGAACAACGTCGAGCCGCATACGCCTGCTCGATTACTTATTGCAGTAACAAGCAAGTCGCTTTCGATTATTTGAAAGATCGGATAGTGCTGGGCAGGAGCAGCCATAAAGCTTACAGGCTAAGTCGGTTAGGGCAGCCGCAAGAGCCTCCTTCTCTGATAATGCGGGGGCTTTGTTATGCCATTATTGACGAAGCGGACAGCGTATTGATTGACGAGGCAAAAACCCCATTAATTTTATCTAAAGAGGTGAAGGATACCGGTCACTTACAAGATCTTCACGATGCATTACGATTAGCCCGTTTATTAAACGCCAACCGTGATTTTCTGATCCGAACCAAGACCGGTTCGATCCAGATAACAGAACCAGGACAAAGAATGCTGCACCAGTTAACAGTCAAAATGGAAGGGTTGTGGCAGGGTGAAAAACGTCGGGAAGCCATGGTTCAATTGGCACTGAAAGCGCTGTATTGTTTTGAACGAGACAAGCATTATTTAGTGAAGGATGACACCATCCAGATTATCGATGAATTTACCGGCAGAGCGATGCCGGATCGTTCATGGGAAAAACTGCTGCATCAAATGATTCAAATTAAGGAAAATTGTGAGGTGACAGGGCATTTGGAAACGTTAGCCCGTATTGCCTACCAAAAATTTTTCTCCCGCTACTTGAAACTAAGCGGCATGACCGGCACAGCTAAAGAAGTTTCACGAGAGCTTGCAGTGGTATATGGTTTAACGATGGCTGTTATCCCAAGTCATAAACCATCACGAAGGAATTATTATCCCAGCTGTTTTTATGTGACTGAGCAAGCGAAATGGCAGGCGGTTATCCAACGAATACGTTTGATGCAGCAACAAGCCAGACCGGTTTTAATTGGCACTCGAACGGTGGCCGCATCAGAATATTTAAGCCACTTGCTCAAGCAGCAAGGTATCGTTCACCAATTATTAAATGCACGCCAAGACCAGCAGGAAGCTGATCTGATTGCTCGAGCAGGCCAGCCTGGCCAAATTACCATCGCAACCAATATGGCGGGTCGAGGGACCGATATTTTAATTGATCCTGCCGTTGTTGAATTAGGAGGGCTCCATGTGATTGCTACCGAGCGACATGACTCCCGACGTATTGACCGCCAGTTATTTGGTCGTTGTGCGCGGCAAGGTGATCCTGGTAGTGTAGAAGAACTGCTCTCATTAGAAGACGATTTACTGCAAAAACACGGTTCTAAGCTGTTACTTCATATTGCTAACCAATTTTCCAATCAAGATCAAACCTTACCCACATGGTTGGGGCACCTCTTATTTTTTCTCTCGCAGCGTGCAGCGGAACGATATTATGCTGCGATTCGCAAAAAAGTAAAAGAAAACGATCAAAAAACCTCTTCGCTGCTTGGCTTTACCGGTCGTTCGGACTAAATATCAAAAATTCTTGCAATGCTCATTGCAAATCAATCTATAACAACGGTTATTTTGTATTCTGGTTTAATGCGCGTCGTTCTTAACCAAGAAGAAAAGTTAGTTTTCTCCAATTAATTGGTTTGTAAAATCTATTCAGCTAAAACTCAAAATGGGTGCTTTAGCCTAATAAAACAGCACTATTTGCTGGTATCGATTTGAGATAAAACACGCAAAAAAATCTAAATTTACAACTACACTTTAGCTAAATTTAGCCATAACTTATTTGTAAGGATTAAACGAAAAAAATTGTTAGAACAAAATATTTTAAAGCTATGAAAATTATGAAAAATATATTTTTTCAGATCATTGATTAAGAAAAGAACTAGAGAGTACAAGTATCACATTTCAGCTAAAGTTTAAATGAAAAAACAAAAGAACTTATCCAATCAATTTATTCTCGAGAATCTCGAACAACGCGTACTATTGTCCGCAGATTGGAGTGGTGTTGCTGTTGGTGTCGATAATGAAGTTCAGGATAATCCGGCTGAAACACTGATTGTAAGTGATGTCGATAAGCTTCAACAACTGAGTCAGTCAGCGGGCAGTTCTGACAAGCAAGCTGTTCTAACCCGCAAAGAACTTATTATTATTGATCCTGCTGTTGATGATTATCAATCCCTTATTAATGACTTAAAGCAAAGCGAGGACGGTGTTGAAAAAATAACCATTATGTTGGATGCTGATCGAAACGGTATCGAGCAAATCAGCGAAATTTTAACATCGCACCAGAATTTGGACGCAGTTCATTTAATTTCGCATGGTAATGATGGCTTTATTAATCTTGGCAATAGCCAACTGAATCAAGAAACGCTCGATCAATCACAAAACGAGGTGGGTCAGTGGGCAGAAGCTTTTTCGGAAAATGGAGATTTTCTGATTTATGGCTGTAACCTTGCTGCCACTGAAGATGGACGGAGCCTGGTTCAAGCCTTAAGCAGTTTAACTCACGCCGATGTGGCTGCATCCGATGATTTGACAGGTCATGAAAGTCTGGGTGGGGACTGGGATCTAGAGGTTCAAATCGGTTCTATCGAGGCCACGGTGGCTCCTAGCCAAGAGTTGCAACAAACTTGGGAAGGCGTGTTAGCGGATACGACAACTGGTTTGGTTGGGCATTGGAGTTTTGATATCGATGCGCATGATTCCAGTGGGAATTTGAATAATGGATCTTTAATTAATGGCGCTACTACTGGTTCCAGCGGAGGGCCTGAGGCTGTTGGGTCTGGAAAGCTATCGTTAGACGGATCTGGCGACTATGTTGATTTAACTTCAAATGTGTCGAGTTTTAGTGGGTTATTAAATGGAACTATTTCGGCATGGGTGAATATTTCAAGTGCTGATAATGGCACCTATACCATTTTTGATATTGGTGATGGTGCAACAGAGTCGAACTATGTTTCATTTTATGTAGACAATGGAACATTACAACTTACAGTCCAAGATGGAGGAAACTTTCCCCTTGATCTAAAATCATCGACTTCTATCAATGATGGCACTTGGCACCATGTAGCATTCACCTCTTCACCCACTGGAAATGCATTATACATTGATGGAACTCAATTAACGGGAGGCGCACTATCATATGTCGATGGAACAAATTCTTCGTCGATATTTATCGCTGATCTCAATACAATTACAAATGCAACCATAGGTGCCTATCAGGGTGCATCAGTCGGTGGTGAATTTAAAGGACTACTTGATGATGTACGTATTTATAGTGAAGCACTTTCAAGTAGCACTATCACAACTTTAGCTAACCCATCCATCAGTAACAATTATATTGTTTCAACTACCAGCGATTCTGGGTCAGGATCATTACGCCAAGCAATTTTAGATGCGAACGCCAATGACGGTGTTGCTGACACCATTACATTTGATATAGATGCTGATGGTAGTCAACAAACCATCACATTGCTAAGCGCACTGGATTCTATTAATGAGACCGTCACTATTGATGGTTTTTCACAATACGGTGCACTGACACCTACTACGCCACTTATCGAGCTGAATGGAACAAATGTATCCGATGACGGACTCACATTAGCAGCGGGTAGTGATGACAGTACCATCCAAGGTTTGATCATCAATAACTTCGATGGCAGTGGCATACAAGTTGAATCGGACAATAACGTTATTAAAGGTAACTATATTGGTACTAATAAAGATGGAGCAACAGATCTAGGTAACAGTGTTCATGGCATTAACGTTTTCAATGCCTCTGGCACAACCATTGGCGGAATAACCGCTCTGGATCGTAATGTCATTTCCGGAAACGATGATGACGGTATCATGTTATACGGCGCGGGTACCACAGGCACAATCGTGCAAGGCAATTTCATTGGTACCAATGCGGCAGGTACTGCGTCAATTGCTAACACCAATGAAGGTATAATGATTCGCACTAATGCATCAAACAACACGATTGGTGGAACGACAACTTCAGAACGAAATGTTATCTCTGGTAACGGCGAAGATGGTGTCTTCATTGGTTTTGACGCATTCGATAATACCGTTTCGGGTAACTATATTGGTACAGACTCAACGGGTACCATTGCTTTAGGTAACACCCGGCATGGGGTAACACTCTATAACGGTGCAACTAACAACACCATTGGTGGATCAATCGCTGATGCAGGTAATGTTATTTCTGCAAGTGGATCTAATAGTGTCGTTATTGATGGTGCCAATGGTTCGTCCACTGATAATAATATTATCAGTGGGAATTACATCGGTACCGACAAAGATGGTACAGGAAACCTTGGTAATACCGGAGAAGGTATAAGGATTTTTCAAGGTGCAGATAACAACACCATAGGGGGCATAGTTGCCGGGGCAGGCAATATCATTGCATACAGTGGCAGCAATGGTATACAACTTGATAGTAACGCTGGAACCGACAATGCAATTTTGGGTAATAATGTATTTTCTAATACTGGACAGGGTATAGATATTGCCGCTAATGGTGTACTAGTTAATGATAGTGGTGATGGTGATGCTGGTGCCAATAATCTACAGAATTTTCCGGTACTAAATACTGCCAGTACATCAGGTACACAAATCACTATTATAGGTAGTTTTAATTCCACAGCCAACAGCTATTACCGTATTGAATTTTTTGCCAATACCAGCGGCGATGCTACAGGTTACGGCGAAGGTGAAACCTATCTTGGTTATGCCAATGTTGCTACCGATGGTTCAGGGAACACGACTATTAATGCTGTTTTGACCGCAAGCGTTGCGGATGGAGCAGAGATCAGCGCTACTGCTACGAAGAGCGATGTTACTTACACTACCTTTACCGACACTTCTGAATTTGCGGCTAACATCACTGTGGTTGATGTCAACGTAGCGCCTGTTTCCAGAGATGATCCCTCAGCCTACAGCGGCAGTTTGCTCGACCTCAACCCGCTGAGTTACTGGCGTCTTGGAGAAACCTCGGGAACAACGGCGACGGATCTTGGGTCCGCTACTAATAACGGTGTCTACGTTGGTGGCGTGACGTTAGGAGCTAGCGGTGCATTGACTAATGATGTCAATACCTCTGCTGATTTCAACGGAACTACAGACTATGTTGATGTTGGTAATTTTAATGTAGCAGGCAGCGGAATCACATTGACTGCCTGGATTAATGCAGATGACTTTGACGCAACTGATCAGCGGATAATTTCTAAGGCAACGGGAAGCGCAGAAGATGATCATACCTGGATGCTTAGTACTGTATTAGTTGATGGTGAAGAGCGGTTACGTTTTCGTCTCGAGGCAGGTGGGAATACAGACACGTTAATAGCCACATCTGGTGCTCTTACGGCAGAGCAGTGGCACCTTGCTACGGCGACCTACGATGCGGGTTCTGGCGAAATGAAGCTCTACCTCGATGGAGTAGAAGTTGGCTCGATGACACATACTGTTGGTGGTGTAATATCAACTAATTCGAATAATGTATATATCGGTGCCAATCCAGATGACTTGTACAGAGCCTTTGATGGCCGTATCGATGAGGTCGCTGTTTTTGATAAGGCGCTTACTGGTAGTGAGATTTTATCATTGTCTTTGAGTGATCAGGCAAATGTCTATACGGTAGACGAGGGCGCCACACTTACCATTAACGCCGCAAATGGCGTGCTAGCCAATGATGGTGATCTTGATGGCGATAGCCTAACAGCGGCCCTTGTTAGTGACGTTAGCAATGGAACGCTGACTTTAAATACTGACGGCAGCTTTAACTACACTCCGGATGCTTACTGGAATGGTACAGAGAGTTTTACCTATACTGCGAATGATGGTGGTCTTGATTCCAGTGTGGCGACTGTGACTATCACTGTTAATCCAGTTAATGACGAACCGTCTTTAACCCTCGGTTCTAATCAAATCGTCGCCTTCAATGCCGGCGCTCAAGCGGTGGCGAGTTTTGCCACGCCGTCAGCGGGCGGTGGCAGCGATGAGTCCGGTCAAACGTTCAATTACAGTGCCAGCAACGATAACACTAGTTTGTTCAGCACGCAACCCTCGATTGATAGCAGCGGTCAATTAACGTATACACCGGCCACGGGACAAACCGGCAATGCGACGGTGACGGTATCGGTACAAGACAGCGGCGGTACGGTTAATGCCGGTGATGATGATACCTCAATCGATCAAATCTTTACCATTACGGTGCAAAATAATACCGCGCCAGCGATTAGCGCCATTGCCGATCAAACGATCGATGAAGATGATAATACTGGGGCGTTAGCCTTTACAGTGAGTGATGCAGAAACCGCAGACGGCAGTTTAACGGTCACCGCCAGTTCGGATGATACCACGCTGATCCCGAATGCCAATCTAGCGTTAGTGAATAACAGCAGCGGCAATTGGAGTATCCAGGCCACGCCGGCAGGCAATCTCAATGGCAGTGCCACGATTACCGTGACCGTTGATGACGGCACGACCACGACCGATGAAACGTTTACCGTGACGGTGACAGCGATCAATGATGAACCGACATTGGCTCTTTCTGGCAATCAAAGCGTGGCTTTTAATGCGGGCGTTCAAACGGTGGCGAGTTTTGCCACGCCATCAGCGGGCGGTGGCAGCGATGAAACCGGTCAAACGTTCAGTTACAACGCCAGCAACGATAACAATAGTTTGTTCAGCACGCAACCCTCGATTGATAGCAGCGGTCAATTAACGTATACACCGGCCACGGGACAAACCGGCAATGCGACGGTGACGGTATCGGTACAAGACAGCGGCGGTACGGTTAATGCCGGTGATGATGATACCTCAAGCGATCAAACCTTTACCATTACGGTGCAGAATAATACCGCGCCAGCGATTAGCGCCATTGCCGATCAAACGATCGATGAAGATGATAATACTGGGGCGTTAGCCTTTACAGTGAGCGATGCAGAAACCGCAGACGACAGTTTAACGGTCACCGCCAGTTCGGATGATACCACGCTGATCCCGAATGCCAATCTAGCGTTAGTGAATAACAGCAGCGGCAATTGGAGTATCCAGGCCACGCCGGCAGGCAATCTCAATGGCAGTGCCACGATTACCGTGACCGTTGATGACGGCACGACCACGACCGATGAAACGTTTACCGTGACGGTGACAGCGATCAATGATGAACCGACATTGGCTCTTTCTGGCAATCAAAGCGTGGCTTTTAATGCGGGCGTTCAAACGGTGGCGAGTTTTGCCACGCCATCAGCGGGCGGTGGCAGCGATGAAACCGGTCAAACGTTCAGTTACAACGCCAGCAACGATAACAATAGTTTGTTCAGCACGCAACCCTCGATTGATAGCAGCGGTCAATTAACGTATACACCGGCCACGGGACAAACCGGCAATGCGACGGTGACGGTATCGGTACAAGACAGCGGCGGTACGGTTAATGCCGGTGATGATGATACCTCAAGCGATCAAATCTTTACCATTACGGTGCAAAATAATACCGCGCCATCGATCAGTACGATTAGCGATCAAACGATTGATGAAGATGATAATACTGGTGCGTTAGCCTTTACAGTGAGCGATGCAGAAACCGCAGACGACAGTTTAACGGTCACCGCCAGTTCGGATAATACCACGCTGATCCCGAATGGTAATTTAGATATAGTGGATACTGGCAGTGGCAGCTGGAGTATCCAGGCCACGCCGGTAGGCAATCTCAATGGCAGTGCCACGATTACCGTGACCGTTGATGACGGCACGACCACGACCGATGAAACGTTTACCGTGACGGTGACAGCGATCAATGATGAACCGACATTGGCTCTTTCTGGCAATCAAAGCGTGGCTTTTAATGCGGGCGTTCAAACGGTGGCGAGTTTTGCCACGCCATCAGCGGGCGGTGGCAGCGATGAAACCGGTCAAACGTTCAGTTACAACGCCAGCAACGATAACAATAGTTTGTTCAGCACGCAACCCTCGATTGATAGCAGCGGTCAATTAACGTATACACCGGCCACGGGACAAACCGGCAATGCGACGGTGACGGTATCGGTACAAGACAGCGGCGGTACGGTTAATGCCGGTGATGATGATACCTCAAGCGATCAAATCTTTACCATTACGGTGCAAAATAATACCGCGCCATCGATCAGTACGATTAGCGATCAAACGATTGATGAAGATGATAATACTGGTGCGTTAGCCTTTACAGTGAGCGATGCAGAAACCGCAGACGACAGTTTAACGGTCACCGCCAGTTCGGATAATACCACGCTGATCCCGAATGGTAATTTAGATATAGTGGATACTGGCAGTGGCAGCTGGAGTATCCAGGCCACGCCGGTAGGCAATCTCAATGGCAGTGCCACGATTACCGTGACCGTTGATGACGGCACGACCACGACCGATGAAACGTTTACCGTGACGGTGACAGCGATCAATGATGAACCGACATTGGCTCTTTCTGGCAATCAAAGCGTGGCTTTTAATGCGGGCGTTCAAACGGTGGCGAGTTTTGCCACGCCATCAGCGGGCGGTGGCAGCGATGAAACCGGTCAAACGTTCAGTTACAACGCCAGCAACGATAACAATAGTTTGTTCAGCACGCAACCCTCGATTGATAGCAGCGGTCAATTAACGTATACACCGGCCACGGGACAAACCGGCAATGCGACGGTGACGGTATCGGTACAAGACAGCGGCGGTACGGTTAATGCCGGTGATGATGATACCTCAAGCGATCAAATCTTTACCATTACGGTGCAAAATAATACCGCGCCATCGATCAGTACGATTAGCGATCAAACGATTGATGAAGATGATAATACTGGTGCGTTAGCCTTTACAGTGAGCGATGCAGAAACCGCAGACGACAGTTTAACGGTCACCGCCAGTTCGGATAATACCACGCTGATCCCGAATGGTAATTTAGATATAGTGGATACTGGCAGTGGCAGCTGGAGTATCCAGGCCACGCCGGTAGGCAATCTCAATGGCAGTGCCACGATTACCGTGACCGTTGATGACGGCACGACCACGACCGATGAAACGTTTACCGTGACGGTGACAGCGATCAATGATGAACCGACATTGGCTCTTTCTGGCAATCAAAGCGTGGCTTTTAATGCGGGCGTTCAAACGGTGGCGAGTTTTGCCACGCCATCAGCGGGCGGTGGCAGCGATGAAACCGGTCAAACGTTCAGTTACAACGCCAGCAACGATAACAATAGTTTGTTCAGCACGCAACCCTCGATTGATAGCAGCGGTCAATTAACGTATACACCGGCCACGGGACAAACCGGCAATGCGACGGTGACGGTATCGGTACAAGACAGCGGCGGTACGGTTAATGCCGGTGATGATGATACCTCAAGCGATCAAATCTTTACCATTACGGTGCAAAATAATACCGCGCCATCGATCAGTACGATTAGCGATCAAACGATTGATGAAGATGATAATACTGGTGCGTTAGCCTTTACAGTGAGCGATGCAGAAACCGCAGACGACAGTTTAACGGTCACCGCCAGTTCGGATAATACCACGCTGATCCCGAATGGTAATTTAGATATAGTGGATACTGGCAGTGGCAGCTGGAGTATCCAGGCCACGCCGGTAGGCAATCTCAATGGCAGTGCCACGATTACCGTGACCGTTGATGACGGCACGACCACGACCGATGAAACGTTTACCGTGACGGTGACAGCGATCAATGATGAACCGACATTGGCTCTTTCTGGCAATCAAAGCGTGGCTTTTAATGCGGGCGTTCAAACGGTGGCGAGTTTTGCCACGCCATCAGCGGGCGGTGGCAGCGATGAAACCGGTCAAACGTTCAGTTACAACGCCAGCAACGATAACAATAGTTTGTTCAGCACGCAACCCTCGATTGATAGCAGCGGTCAATTAACGTATACACCGGCCACGGGACAAACCGGCAATGCGACGGTGACGGTATCGGTACAAGACAGCGGCGGTACGGTTAATGCCGGTGATGATGATACCTCAAGCGATCAAATCTTTACCATTACGGTGCAAAATAATACCGCGCCATCGATCAGTACGATTAGCGATCAAACGATTGATGAAGATGATAATACTGGTGCGTTAGCCTTTACAGTGAGCGATGCAGAAACCGCAGACGACAGTTTAACGGTCACCGCCAGTTCGGATGATACCACGCTGATCCCGAATGGTAATTTAGATATAGTGGATACTGGCAGTGGCAGCTGGAGTATCCAGGCCACGCCGGTAGGCAATCTCAATGGCAGTGCCACGATTACCGTGACCGTTGATGACGGCACGACCACGACCGATGAAACGTTTACCGTGACGGTGACAGCGATCAATGATGAACCGACATTGACTCTTTCTGGCAATCAAAGTGTGGCTTTTAATGCGGGCGTTCAAACGGTGGCGAGTTTTGCCACGCCATCAGCGGGCGGTGGCAGCGATGAAACCGGTCAAACGTTCAGTTACAACGCCAGCAACGATAACACTAGTTTGTTCAGTGCACAACCCACTATTGATAGCAGCGGTCAATTAACCTATACACCGGCCAACGGTCAAACCGGCAGCGCGACGGTGACGGTATCGGTGCAAGACGATGGCGGTACGGTTAATGCCGGTGATGATGATACCTCAAGCGATCAAACCTTTACCATTACGGTGCAGAATAATACCGCGCCAGCGATTAGCGCCATTGCCGATCAAACGATCGATGAAGATGATAATACTGGTGCGTTAGCCTTTACAGTGAGCGATGCAGAAACCGCAGACGACAGTTTAACGGTCACCGCCAGTTCGGATAATACCACGCTGATCCCGAATGGTAATTTAGATATAGTGGATACTGGCAGTGGCAGCTGGAGTATCCAGGCCACGCCGGTAGGCAATCTCAATGGCAGTGCCACGATTACCGTGACCGTTGATGACGGCACGACCACGACCGATGAAACGTTTACCGTGACGGTGACAGCGATCAATGATGAACCGACATTGGCTCTTTCTGGCAATCAAAGCGTGGCTTTTAATGCGGGCGTTCAAACGGTGGCGAGTTTTGCCACGCCATCAGCGGGCGGTGGCAGCGATGAAACCGGTCAAACGTTCAGTTACAACGCCAGCAACGATAACAATAGTTTGTTCAGCACGCAACCCTCGATTGATAGCAGCGGTCAATTAACGTATACACCGGCCACGGGACAAACCGGCAATGCGACGGTGACGGTATCGGTACAAGACAGCGGCGGTACGGTTAATGCCGGTGATGATGATACCTCAAGCGATCAAATCTTTACCATTACGGTGCAAAATAATACCGCGCCATCGATCAGTACGATTAGCGATCAAACGATTGATGAAGATGATAATACTGGTGCGTTAGCCTTTACAGTGAGCGATGCAGAAACCGCAGACGACAGTTTAACGGTCACCGCCAGTTCGGATAATACCACGCTGATCCCGAATGGTAATTTAGATATAGTGGATACTGGCAGTGGCAGCTGGAGTATCCAGGCCACGCCGGTAGGCAATCTCAATGGCAGTGCCACGATTACCGTGACCGTTGATGACGGCACGACCACGACCGATGAAACGTTTACCGTGACGGTGACAGCGATCAATGATGAACCGACATTGACTCTTTCTGGCAATCAAAGTGTGGCTTTTAATGCGGGTGTTCAAGCGGTGGCGAGTTTTGCCACGCCGTCAGCGGGCGGTGGCAGCGATGAGTCGGGTCAAACGTTTGGTTACACGGTTAGCAACGATAACACTAGTTTGTTCAGTGCACAACCCACTATTGATAGCAGCGGTCAATTAACCTATACACCGGCCAACGGTCAAACCGGCAGCGCGACGGTGACGGTATCGGTACAAGACGATGGCGGCACGGTTAATGCCGGTGATGATGATACCTCAAGCGATCAAACCTTTACCATTACGGTGCAAAATAATACCGCGCCATCGATCAGTACGATTAGCGATCAAACGATTGATGAAGATGATAATACTGGTGCGTTAGCCTTTACAGTGAGCGATGCAGAAACCGCAGACGACAGTTTAACGGTCACCGCCAGTTCGGATAATACCACGCTGATCCCGAATGGTAATTTAGATATAGTGGATACTGGCAGTGGCAGCTGGAGTATCCAGGCCACGCCGGTAGGCAATCTCAATGGCAGTGCCACGATTACCGTGACCGTTGATGACGGCACGACCACGACCGATGAAACGTTTACCGTGACGGTGACAGCGATCAATGATGAACCGACATTGGCTCTTTCTGGCAATCAAAGTGTGGCTTTTAATGCGGGTATTCAAACAGTGGCGAGTTTTGCCACGCCATCAGCGGGCGGTGGCAGCGATGAAACCGGTCAAACGTTCAGTTACAACGCCAGCAACGATAACAATAGTTTGTTCAGCACGCAACCCTCGATTGATAGCAGCGGTCAATTAACGTATACACCGGCCACGGGACAAACCGGCAATGCGACGGTGACGGTATCGGTACAAGACAGCGGCGGTACGGTTAATGCCGGTGATGATGATACCTCAATCGATCAAATCTTTACCATTACGGTGCAGAATAATACCGCGCCATCGATCAGTACGATTAGCGATCAAACGATTGATGAAGATGATAATACTGGGGCGTTAGCCTTTACAGTGAGCGATGCAGAAACGAGGGATGAGGATTTAGTGGTTACGGTGAGCTCTACAAACCAAGCTTTGATCCCTGATGGTAATATTACTTTGGTCGATCTTGGCAGTGGCAACTGGACGATTCAGGCTACGCCGGAAGCCAATCAAAATGGCTCCACGACCGTTACCATAGGTGTCACAGATGGCCTTAATCCCAGTACGAATCAATTTAATGTTCTGGTTAATCCAGTCAATGACTCGCCTAATCTTACAGGTTCGATAGCTAATCAAACTGGTATAGAAGCAACTGCTTTTAGTTTTCAGGTGCCCGCAAATACTTTCACTGATATTGATAATACTGATTCGTTAACTTATACCGTCGATGGTCTTCCAGTCTGGCTTGATTTTGATGCTAATAACCGGGTTTTATCAGGAATACCCGCAGCTGATGATGTCGGTGTTACTACGCTTACAGTTCGAGCCACTGATACCGATAATATTACCGTGGGAACATCTTTTGTTTTAACGGTATTGGCATCAAACGATAACCCAGTCAATCAGGCTCCAATCATTGATGACCAGATTTTTCAACTACCGATAACGAGTGAAATCAATAGTTTGCTGGGTCAAGTTGAAGTGGTAGATCCTGATCAACAGGATAATCACATATTTACTATTCTAGAAGGTAACTCAGATAAACGTTTTGCTATCGACAATGATGGGCGAATCACTGTGTTAACCGAATTAAATGATGTTAATCCAGGAGATCAATTTTTGCTAACCGTGGAGGTTTCGGATCAATTAGGGCTCAGCGATCAAGCGCAAATTACAGTCGTATTTACAACGAATGAACAAACTTTTAATGTTTTACCGGATCAATATGATGTAGATGAAGATAATAAACTCACTATATCTGCCGAGCAAGGATTATTGGCTAATGATAGCGGATTTGATGCCACTTTGTTAACTTCCCAGATTGAAGGTTTACCCAATCATGGTACTTTATTGTTGAACCCTGACGGCAGTTTTGACTATACTCCCGAAGCGAATTTTAATGGTGTCGATCAGTTTAGCTATCGAGTCGTTGCAGAAAATCTTATCAGTCATATTGTAGACGTTGAAATAATAGTTAATCCAGTCAATGATGCGCCTGTATCCGAACAGGATAACTTTACGACCGGTACTTCAGAGAACGTTTCTATTTCTATCCAACAATTACTTCAGAATGACTCGGATGTAGAGCAAGATAATCTCACTATTACGGGTATCGGACAGCCAGATCATGGCACCGTTTTGATAGATGAAAACGGCATCATTCAATACATTCCTGACAATGGTTTTAGTGGAGAAGATATATTCACGTATACCCTTGAGGACGGTCAGGGTGGAATAACGCATGGTTTTGTCAAAATATTTGTCAAGCCAATATTACCGGTATTTTTGGAAACACTACAAACAAACTTAGGCTTATCCAATCCAGGCATAACGTCCGCAACACCGCTGGAATTAAGTCATTTTGTGTTAGTCCATCAATTGACAAATGCTCTGGATAATCAAGATAGCGATATCGTTGGTTCAGTGGGACGTGTTCCTGCAGCGCTGGAAACGGTTGAACAAGAACATTCCGAAAGCGATATAAATGACGTTTCTCCCATTAACGAGCAAGAAGTTAATGGCGAAGCCTTGATGCCTGATATTGAGGAGCTTAACCCTGAGCAAGTACAAGCCTATTTGTCGCAATCTATCAAAGACTATAAGGTGCAGAACACCACTAAACTCTCGCAAAATAGCTTTCGTCAATTAGCATCTGAACCTAAATTTATTAGTGCTTTGGATACTATGAAGGAACAAATGGATAAAAACAACAGTGAAGAAATAATTATAAAAGGCTTGGTGGGCGCCAGTATTACTATTTCAGCCGGTTCTGTGGGTTGGTTTTTGAGGGGCGGTTCGATGCTAGCGAGTCTGTTATCAACTATCCCCATGTGGAAAGGCTTTGATCCGTTGCCAGTGCTCTCTGTTAAGCCTGTTGAAGCTAAATGGCAGGGAAAAGAGAAAAGCCTGGAACAACAAGCTGACGAAATTTTTAATTAATATAGCGCATGAATGCAATATAAAAACTGCGACTTGGCACGTATATGTTGACTAAAAAACTGAAAATATAGGAAAAATGTCTACACTCTAAAGTAGATAAAGGTAGAGAAAATAAAAGCTTTATGAATATAGCTCCAGACCTTAATAATACAGGGGGTTTGAGTTTTTAAGGGGAGCTTAAATTAATTCTGGTAATTTTTATTGCTATGAATTCGGCAGCTTTCTGTTGCTAAAGCTATCGATATCAGTAATGTACAGATCAGTATTTATAGGCGTTTACCTGGCAGTGGATTTAGTAGGTGGCTATTAAATATTGTGAGTGAAAAAAATAAACAGACAACTCAATACGATTGTTAAAAACCTAGGGAATATTTCGCTATTTTCAATGAAAACATATCACATAGGATTTATAGCCGCTCTGACTGCACTGAACGCAGTTGCTGAGGAATTACCAGAAACTGATTGTTTAATCGAACCATATATGATCGTTAATCTGGGGGTCCAGGAGCAGGGTGTTATCAAGCAGTTACTGGTCGAGAGAGGTGATTTTGTGACGGCCGGTCAAGTTGTTGCAACCCTGGAAGCTGGCGCTGAGCAAGCTTCATTCCAGTTTGCTGCTGCGGCTGCGGCGGTTGAAGCAGAGATCCAAGCACGCCAAGTCAACTTAAATTTCAACCAACTTCAACACCAGCGACAAAAAGAGCTGTTTGTCAAAAAAGTTATTTCTCGAAATGAGATGGATCAAGTGATGACTGAGGCAAGCCTCGCCAAATGGGAGCTTTTTAAAGCAAAAGAAGATAAGCGACTCGCCTCACTGGAACTCAATCGAGCTAAAGCACTATTGGCCAGGCGGAAGTTGCAAAGTCCTATTAGTGGCGCCGTAATGGAACGATTTGCTGCACCAGGTGAGTCGGTGAAGGATGATCCCGTTATGAAAATCGCCCAACTTGATCCCCTTAAAGTTGAAGTGATTATGCCTGTTGCGCAATATGGTACTGTGCTTAAGGGTATGAAGGCTACAGTGAAACCTGAGTCACCAATAGGCGGTGAATATGAAGCTAAAGTCACCATTGTAGATCCAGTCATAGACGCCGCTAGCGGAACTTTTGGCGTACGACTTGAACTACCGAACCCTAAGCATCAACTGCCTGGTGGCCTCAAGTGTTCTATTAAATTTCTACCTGAACATAGCGAGAGCCTCAAAACTGCAGAAAGGTTATAACCTTGATTAACATAAAACAGTCAGTGCAAAACCAGGTATATCGTTTTTTTACGATATCTCCGGTTGTGCGTATCAGTTTCGGGCTGGTTTTTTTAACAATAGCCATATTATCCTTGGGTAAATTTGCCGGTTTATTACCTGACAAGTCAGAATTGACCTTAGATAGCAGGAAAAAGTTTTGCGAATCAATAGCCGTTCAGTTCTCTATTGTTTTAACGCAAACGGACAGTGCTAGTACCTTGCAATCAGCTGTCGAAGCGTTAGTCAATCGCAGTGATGATATATTGTCAGTAGCAGTTCGCAAAAATGACGATACATTGATAGCTGTCGCAGGCAGTCATGACCAGTTCTGGAACGATCTAACTGATAATATTTCAACCGCCGAACAGGTATTGGTTCCTCTGTATTATAACGCTGAAGAGTGGGGCAAAGTAGAAATACGCTTTGCTTCAATTTGGGCTAATAATATTGTTGATTTCTTTCAACATTCAATTTTTGGGTTGATACTTTTCGTAGGGATTATAGGGTTTCTTAGTTACTTGTTTTTCATGAAGCGGACCTTGCAAGAACTCGATCCTGCATCGGTTGTTCCTGAACGTGTAAAAAAAGCTTTCAATACGCTGGTGGAAGGGGTATTGATTTTAGATCTTCAAGAGAGAATAGTGCTGGTGAACAACGCTTTTTCTGAACGAATCGGAAGATCAACTGAAGAGTTAATGGGAAAGAAAATTTCTCAGTTGACTTGGACTCTTCATGCGCAACAGGAAGAAGAATACGGTAAAAATAAAGGTAAGAGTAAAGAAAAAGAGAAAGAGAAAGAGAAATTTCCTTGGACTGAAGCCTTAGAGACCAGCAAAGACATAAAAGGTAAACGGCTTATTCTCGATTCTTATGAGAAGGGTATGATTGCTCTTCTTATCAATGTTGCTTTAATCCCTGATGGTAAAGGTGAAAACCGGGGTGTTTTGGCAACCTTTGATGATGTCACTGAATTGGAAAAACGTAATGAGGAGCTTAATTTTCTGGCTACCCGCGATCCAATGACAGGCTGCCTGAACCGTCGCTCTTTTTCAGAACAATTTACCAAATTATTTGATGAGGCCAAACGAGAAGATCTCGATTTATCCTGCATCATGGTCGATATTGATTTCTTCAAGAAAGTGAATGACAATTTCGGCCATAGTATTGGTGATGAAGTGATCAAAATGGTAGCCAAAGTCTATCAAGAATTTGTCAGAAAAAGTGATCTTGTTGCTCGTTATGGGGGTGAGGAGTTTTGTATTGTACTGCCTGGTGCAACCGCTGAAGAAGCTTACGATATGGCTGAGTTGGTACGTTTTTCGGTGCAAGCGGATTCCAAAGACCAATTTATCGATGGGCCACATGTTTCGGCTAGTTTTGGCGTATCGAGCATCAAAAGCGGTGCTGAAAATTATGAAGTGTTGATTAATGAGGCCGACGAAGCGCTGTATTTTTCTAAGGAAAATGGTAGGAATCGGGTCACATTGTGGCAACTTGATTTAAAAAATCAAGCATTAGTCGTCCAAGATGATAATTCAGTAGAAGGCGTTATCGATAATATTCCAGGCAGAGTGTTGCATGATGCTGCTGAAGTTGAAAGGTTGCAGGCTAGAATTAAAGAACTTGAAAAGAACACGATTCATCTGTCTAAAAAATTGGATCATCACAGTAAATTTGATAGGCTGACAGGGCTGCCGAATAGGACATTATTACTAGATCGAATTGCTATCAGCTTGAATCGAGCGCAACGCAGTAGTACTCAAATTGCTGTATTGGTGATGGACTTTAATCAGCTCAAGTCGGTGAATGACACGTTGGGTCTTGAAGCGGGTGATTTACTGATAAAAATGGTTTCAAGACGTTTGGCTCACGTTCTCAGAAGCAGCGATTCGGTCTCCCTGATAGAAGAGACTCCCAAATTTACGACCATCTTTTCCAGGGTTAACAGTCATGAATTTGGCATACTGATTACAGATATAGCGGACTTTAATTCTGTCACCTGGATTATTAAACGAATCTTCGATGTGTTCACTGATTCGGTTGAAATTCAGGATCAAAATATTTATGTCACCAGTAACATGGGTGTTAGTTTGTATCCGGACGATGGTCAAACACCTGAGATATTGCTGAAAAATGCCAGTGCTGCGAGGCATGTCGCGAAACAAAGCCAAGGGCAGAATAATTACCAATTCTTTTCCAATGAAATTAATGATCAATCATTACAGCAAATTCAACTGGAAAATTTATTGCGACAAGCGGTAGAAAAAGATCAGTTTGCTTTGTTTTACCAGCCACAGGTTGATTTATCTACAGGTAAAATATCCGGTCTCGAAGCTCTGATTCGATGGTTTAGTCCAGAGCTTGGTTTTGTCCCTCCAGATCAATTTATTCCATTGGCTGAGAGTACCGGGCTGATAGTAAAAATTGGTGAGTGGGTATTAAGAACTGCGTGCCACCAAGCTAAACAATGGTTGGAAGAAGGCACATTTTTTGGCAAGGTGTCTATCAATTTGTCGGCGGTCCAACTACGGCAACCTGGTTTCAGTGCTCTGTTAATGCAAATTCTAGACGATGCAAAGTTAGAACCCAAGCACATAGAGCTTGAATTGACAGAAAGCATTATTATGGAAAATATGATAGTGGCGATCGAAACATTGAAGGAATTGTATGACCAAGGTATTACCTTTTCAATAGACGATTTTGGGACAGGTTATTCCTCCCTTAGTTATCTTAAACATTTTCCAGTCGATACATTAAAAATCGACCGATCCTTCTTAGAGGACCTGGTCGAAAAAGAAGAACAGCAAGGAATTGTTTTAGCCATCATTGCCATGTCTCATAGCTTGGAGATTGATGTCGTAGCCGAGGGCGTTGAAACATTAGAGCAGCTTGAGCTATTAATCGGAATGAGGTGCGATAATATGCAGGGCTACTTGTTTAGCCGTCCACTGCCGGTCGAAGAAATTACCAATCTGTTGTTGGCGAAAACGGTGATGAAGCTACCCGTCGACCTTCGCCAGCAGGCTTCTTGAATAGTTTTTACCGCTGGGATTTCTCCGCAACATGTAATAACACATATACAGCGCCTGTTCCGCCATCCTTCGGCGACGCTGAGCAGAAGGCCAATACAGACTGATGCTGTCGAAGCCAAATGTTTATCTTGTTTTTTAGAATCGGTTGTTGATCAAGAGAGCGGTATCCTTTACCGTGGATAATGTGAATACAACGAAGCCCTTCCTGTACGCAATCGTGCAAAAACTTTAATAATTGTTGCCGAGCTTCTTGAGCTCTCAGGCCGTGTAAATCCAATTCAGCATCTACTCCGAAAAAACCTTTCCTTAATTTCTTTAGAACGTTTTTTTGCAACCCAGGAGCGATGAATGCCAAGCGGTCCTCAAGGCTTAGGTTTTCAAAGCTTTCATCGGGTGTGGTTGATAGCGCTGTATCATAATCAAGCTCAGCTTTTTTCGGGTAAGGTTTAGGTTTTGGTTCTTTGTTAAGATCTATTCGGTCATTTTTAACCGGCGTTATTTCACCGACTGTTGTTCTGAATAATTTCTTATCCAATTGGGATGGTTTTTTTTTAGGCACGTGGAAGAGGTGTTTCGTAGTGTTGAATATCAAGCGGAAAAAAGTTCATAAGCATGATATTGCAATTATGCATCATTAGATAGTGTCATTAAACTCTATAATTGTTAAAAACAATGAGCGATGACAGGTTTTCGTCATTCAAAAGATGCTTAGCCCATCTTCGTGACTTTGACATCGCTAAGTTATTGATATTTTGTTTTCATCGAATGATTCCATGAAAAAAAACCTTACCTTTCAACGGTGTTTTTTTCAGATCCGCTCGGTAGTGCCATTTTCGTCTTTTTGACCCTTGATTTTCCCCGGTTTTTCATTAATGCTAGGGACATGTATATTCGAAAAACCAAAACGAAATCCCTGGATAATGGCGGGGCCTACTTCACCTATCGGATCGTTGAATCCGTTCGCGTGGGAAGGAAAGTAAAGCAACGCACCTTACTGAATCTAGGCAAAGACTTCGCCATTGATCCAGAGCACTGGCCCTTGCTGACAGCCAGGATTGAACAATTGTTACAAGGCTGTGAGCCTCATCAGCAAGAATTGTTTCATGTAGCCGATGAGTTAACGCAATGCCTGGAAGCCTCAGCCCAGCGTTACAGTGCGCTTATCATCGCTAAGCTGGCCCAACCGGTGGATGCTGCCAGTCCAGAACCCGATTATCACACGGTTGATATCAATCATGTCGAAACCCTTCAAGCCCGCAGTATCGGTGTTGAAACGCTGGCGTGGCATGCGGTTATGCAACTACAACTGGATCAGAAGCTCACCGCACTGGGTTTTAATAAAGTCGAACTCGCTGCGGCCATCGGTAACATTATCGGCCGTGTGGTTTCACCGGGCAGTGAATTGCACACCCATGATTGGCTACAATCACGCTCAGCGTTGGGAGAACTGCTTGACCATGACTATGGCCATACCAGCCTGACACGGCTTTATACGATCAGCGATAAATTGCTCAAACACCAGACGGCACTGGAAACGTTTCTGTCCGAGCAAGAGCAAACCTTATTCGAATTGAACCGTAGTATTGTGCTATACGATTTGACCAATACCTATTTTGAAGGGCAGTGTCACCAAAACCCCAAAGCCCAGTTCGGTCGTTCCAAAGAAAAACGCAGTGATTGTCCCTTGGTGACGCTGGGACTGGTGTTGGATGGTGAGGGATTTCCTCTGAGCAGTCAGGTTTTCCCGGGTAATGCCAGTGAGCCGGGCACCTTGGAGTTAATGCTGGATGAACTACAAAAAATACAGCCATTACCGCAGGTCACAAAACCTGTGATCATCATGGATGCCGGTATTGCCAGTGCCGACAACATCGCCTGGTTAATCGAGCAGGGCTATCATTATCTGGTGGTCAGTCGAGAGCGATCCGTGATCAATCCCACCGATCAGGACGATGCTGTGATGGTGAGAGAAACCGAACACAGTCAGGTGTGTGTTTATCGCGAAACAGATCAAGACACCCACGAAACCCGGCTCTATTGTCACTCCGAACAAAAACAAAAAAAAGAGCAGGCTATCCGAAACCGCTTCCATGTTCGCATGGAAGAAGCACTCAACAAGCTTGATGCGGGCTTAAACAAAAAAGGGACGATCAAAAAATACAGCAAAATACTGGAACGGATCGGTCGACTGCGCGAAAAAAACCGGCGGGTTTCGCAAGACTACCGCATTGACGTCATAACCGATGACGAGAAAAAAAACGCCATCCGGCTTGAATGGCAACGTGAACCTCAAAGTAAACAGAACGATCAACACTGTGGTGTCTATTGCCTCAGAACCAATATCCCCGACTGGTCTGAAGAACAACTGTGGACGACCTACATCATGCTGACCGAGATCGAAGCCACCTTTCGAAGCTTGAAAACTGAACTGGGCTTGCGCCCGGTTTACCACCAAAAAGAAGACCGTGTCACCGGCCACTTGTTCATTACTTTGCTGGCTTATCATCTGGTGCATACGCTGCGCTATCAACTGAAGCAACAGGGCATTCATTTAAGCTGGGACAGTATTCGTAACATCATGTCGACACAGCAACGTATCACCATGACCTTACCAACGGATGATCATAAAATGATTCACCTGCGGACAACAACGAAGGCGGAGCTACGTCAGAAACAAATTTATGAAGCTTTGAATATTAAACCCGACCTCATTGGTCAATGTAAAACAATTATCGATAAAAAAAATCTGTAGTGCCAACTGAAACAGATTGAAAATTTTAACTTATTGAAATAACAGGATATTGTAAATATAAGTCACGAAGATGGGTTAGGAACGTGCACGAAATAACTACGACAACTAACTTGTTTTTTGTCCGTCTTCGGTGTTGTGGCAACAGTTGCGTAGCCTGCTATGCGCCTGTTGCCACGCCTTGAAGACAAACAAAAACCCCGCGCTAGTTGCCGAACTTATTCCGTGCGCGTACCTTACTTATCCCGAATCACTTTATCTATTGGGCATTGCTAATTTAGTATAGTTAACGTTCCATTTCTTTTATGCATTAAGAGTAATATAGACAGCTCAAGCATTCGAACACTTTTTGTGTAACATTTTGTCTTTCTTCTCATTCGCGCAAGAAAATGTCTAAAGATACTATTGTAGCCTTCAACTGTGTATGTTTCAGCTTTGGATTGAACGTGTTTTTCGCTAGGAATAAAATGTTCATAGGGCTGCCAATAATCGGTTGCTATTGTTCCATTTAATTGATCTTCAATTCCTTCCCAGAGTTTTTGTCCTGTCTGTACGCTTCGGTCGCCAACAATGAAATTGATGAATTTTTTCCCATATCTATCAACAGCAATCCATATCCATTTATAGCTTTTTTTTGACCCACATAGGTATGCATTTCATCCATCTCAGCATAAATCACTTGTTCAGGACTTTTCAATTCGGCAACTTGCTCACCAAAGGATCTAATCCAATTTAGTACCGTGACATTGCTTACGTTCAAAACCCGACCAATTGAACGAAACCCTAATCCTTCAAGATATAATTGAAGAGCCATCTTTCTTAAATAGAATGGTTTGGCTCCCGAGCCACTAGCAACAGTATATCGAAAATTACATTCTTTACATTTGTAACGCTGCTTTTGTTTTACGATACCATCTTTGATGTTTTTATTAGATTTGCATTTAGGGCATTCCATTAAATTTCTCGCTCTCTTTAGAAAGATATCAAAAATTTAATTCTAACATAAAACTATACTAAATTAGCAATGCCATCTATTGTTGGTTGAAAAAACGGGGTAATGTTTGATTAAACTATGTCGAAAATCCTCAATGACCTGTTCGTTATCACGCTCTTCTCGTGAGAATTTGACTGGTAAGTCTGCAGCTATTGTCATAGGCGATGTCGATAAAAAGATTAATCGGTCAGCCAAGGTGATTGCTTCTCTTAAATCATGAGTAACGAAGAGCACGGTATGAGGTCTCTGCTGCCATAATTCCACCAGCAATTGGCGAATTTGTTTCGCAGTAGGTGCATCGAGCGATACAAAAGGTTCATCCATTAACAGAATATCTGGTTCAATGGCAAAAGCACGAATGATCGATACTCGCCGACTCATTCCCAAAGATAAACGTTCAGGATAGACATGCTGTGCATCAGTTAGCTGCATGGCGGCAAGAAAATCATTGATGCTTGCCGAATCAATGTGGTCGGGAAGGGCGAGTTCAATATTTTGCCGAACAGTTCGCCAAGGCAACAGGCGCGGGTTTTGAAATACGTAGCCTATTTTGTGTCGCTTGCTTTGTTCATCGAACGAAATAGCACCCTGGAAGTTTGTATCGAGTCCCGAGATAATATTCAGTAGTGTAGTTTTACCGCAGCCGGATGGCCCGACTAAACAAACAAATTCATTTGGATTTAAGGTGAGACTAAAATTAGTTATGATTTCATTGGCTTGCTGGTTTGCTGGCGGTTTATATAACTTTTGTTCGATATCGATAGCAATCTTGGTCATCGTCGCCACCGTTGAGTTGAACGATCTAAGGGCTTGAGAATGGCTAACTCAACCAATTGAATCACCATAATAAAGGCAATTGTGTAAGCTAAAATACTCGCTACATCGAATAGTTGAAAGAATATATGCAGTTGATAGCCCATGCCATTGCTGCGACCCAACAATTCAACGACTAAGATGATTTTCCAAATGAGCGCCAGACCGGATCGAGCTGAACTCAATAAGTAAGGGTAGAGCTGTGGCCAAATGACATGCCTCAAAGTTTTAGCTTTGCCTAATTGAAAGCTTTGTGCCATTTCCAGAAGATCTTTATTAAGGGCTCTGGTTCCTTCTCTGAGAATGACGACAACATTTGGAACTTTGTTGATTATCACAGCAAGAACAGCGGAAAATTCGGTTAAACCAAACCATACATAGCACAAAATAATAGTGACCAACGCAGGAATGTTTAAAAAAAAGACCAGCCATTGATCAAAAAAAAGATCTAGTTGTTTATTAAGACCCAGTAAAATCCCTAGAGCGCATCCAATTAGCATCGCTATGCTAAAAGCCAATGTTAAACGAATAAGCGTCATTGCTAAATGGAATGGGAGTTCACCTGAGCGGGTTTCTTGCCACAAAATGCCAAAGACAGTTAAAGGCGGTGGCAAAAGTTGGCTGCTGACAAACAGAGAAATCAATTGCCATATACCTAACAAGGTAAAGATTGACAGCCAGGGTAAGCTGCGTTGCAGTAATGTTTTAGACATAGGATGTCGAGAAATTAACTGCTAGTGTTGATATTCGGGCCAAAAAGTGCCGGGTTGCAGCTCTTCTGCGGTACCGGTTAATTGACTGCTGCTCAAGCGTCTTAGAAGGCTATAGATTTTTTCTGCAGCTTGTTTTTCTGATGCGCCCCATTGTTGCACTCTGCCTTCGCAATATCGTTGTCTTAACAGGGGTAATGCGGCAGGATTATCTTCCTTAATAGTGGGTAAAATGCTTTGCCAGGCTGGGTCGGATTGACAAAGTTGGTTTTTTTCTTGCTGCAGATACTTGAGAAATAAGTTGACCAGGGCTTGATGTTTTTTTGCCCACTTGTCGTGAAAAACATATCCCAAGGTAGGCACTTTTTGCTCGATGCCAAGTTTACGTAACAATGTTCGTCCATCAATAATTTGTCGGTAGCCATTAACCTCCAAGCGGGCTGCATAATGCCAATAGGTTAGTAGAGCGTCAAGTTTTCCAGTTAGCATTTGTTGGCTGAGTAAAGGTGGGGCGCCGAAGACTTTTTCGACAGACTTATCCAAATTCAGTTTTGATTGTTTTGAAGCCAAGCCTTGGAGCATCAGCCAGTTTTTATCCAACTCTCCGCCGGCAATTCCCAAACGTTTATTTTTTAAATCTTGAATAGTTTTAATATCACTTGTTTTTGGAACGATTAGAGAACCGGCGGTGGTGGAATAAGGTACAAAGGTGATATCGCTACCCGTGGAACGTTGTCTGGAAACCCAGATCCAATCAGAGATTATCATGTCGACTTCATGGGCTTGTAAGGCAATCTTACCCGCTTGAGGGTTGGCAATTTTTCGGATTTCCAGGGTGAAGTCTTTTTGCCATTTGGCTTGTTCAGATTGCAGTAGGCTTAATTCCCATTGGGCCGTACCAAAAGGCAGCACAGCAATCTTAATTGTTGGTGGTTTGGCGTAGCTGATAGCGGTGTATAGCATCCATCCTATCAATACTAAACTACTTATAGGCCGCCCAATTAGCTTCTTCATGATTTTCATTTTGTGGTTAAATATTGTTTATTCTAACGAGGACGACGCTCAGTTGCGAGGTTGAATATGTTAACACTCGTGAACAACTGCGATAATAAGGGGTCAAAATAAACATGAATACGGGTAGCTAAGGCATGAGTAATAGTTTGAAAAAAGCAAAAAACAGTCAGCAATTGATTGATCGCTTTGGTCGTCAGATCGATTATGTGCGGATTTCAATTACCGATCGTTGTGATTTTCGCTGTGTCTATTGCATGAGCGAAACCATGACTTTTTTGCCAAGGGCTCAAATTCTTAGTCTCGAAGAAATTTATACGATAGCTGCCGCATTTGTCGACCTGGGCGTTCAAAGAATCCGAATAACCGGCGGTGAACCGCTGGTCAGAAAAGGCGCGCTCGATTTGATCAAGCAACTTGGACAACTGTCCGAATTGCAAGAATTAACGTTGACAACAAATGGTTCCAAACTTGCTGCCAATGCCGCTCTGCTGAGGGCTGCAGGAGTCAATCGAATTAATGTGAGCTTGGATACCTTGGATGCTGTTAAATTTAGACAAATTACCCGAACAGGCGACCTTAACGAGGTGATAAAAGGACTTGATACGGCAATCAAGACTGGTTTTGAACGGCTAAAAATAAATGCTGTTATTTTGCAGAATCGTAATCATGAAGAAGTAAGTGCACTGGTAAAACTTGCAGTGGATAAAGGTATCGACATTAGCTTTATTGAAGAAATGCCATTAGGTGTAATTGATGATCACAATCGAGAAGAAGCTTATTATCCAAGCGATTCGATCAAACAGGATTTAGCTGCAAAGTTTTCCCTTATTCCATCCACAGAGACGACCGGAGGTCCTTCTAGATATTTTTCCATCGCCAATACACAAACCCGAGTCGGATTTATTTCACCGCATAGCCATAATTTTTGCTCCACTTGTAATAGAGTTCGATTAACCGTAGAAGGGCGATTGCTTTTGTGTCTGGGCAACGAACACTCAATCGATCTCAAACAAGTTATTAGAGCTAATCCTGGTGATACCGAGCTTCTTAAAAAAACGATCATCGAGGCTATGAAAATTAAACCTGAGAAACATGAGTTTAAACTGCACGAAAAGCCCGTAATTTTGCGACATATGAACGTGACAGGCGGTTAGAGTTGATCAAACACCATACACGCGTAATCAAATACATCCTATTATCTGTTTTCATTGTGAATTGCTCAGCATCCAATCAAACCCATGTAAAAGCAGCTGATTTGTTGCAAAAGATAAAAGCGGGTAAAGCGCCTGTTATTTATGACGTTCGTTCGCAGTCAGAATACCGTTCCGGTCATGTTCCAGGAGCAATACATTTGCCCTTTTGGCGCGCTTACCCACCTGAGGATTTAGACTCCAAAATTCCAGTTGTAGTTTATTGCGAGCATGGACCTCGAGCTGGGCTTGCAAAATTAAGTTTGAGTTGGTCCGGTGTCGAAAATATTCGCTATTTAAAAGGTCATATGGTTTCGTGGAAAAAAGCAGGATTGCCAATGGAAAAAGAAGATCGTTGAGTGTGAACTTTGATGAAGGCAAAAAATTGTGCTCTGATTACCAAACTGATAAACTTGGCGTCGGATTTATATTCAATAAAAACTTGATTTGTTTTAACTAATAGAGGTGTGCGATGGATCTAATGAAACTTGGTACTGATTTAATTCTAAAGAAATTAGGTGGCAATGCTAGTGAAGGCGGTGTTACAGACGCTCTGACCAGTTTGCTGGGAGGTGGTAGTAGTAGTGGAGGTGGCCTAGATCTTGGGTCGCTTGTAACTAAAATGACTGGCGGTGGTGGTTTACAGGACGTTTTATCGTCTTGGTTGGGTGATGGAGAAAATCAGCCTATTTCAGCAAATCAAATAAAAGATGTATTAGGGGGCGATAAGGTCGCTGATTTTGCCAGCAAATTAGGTGTTGATGAGGATACCGCAGCTGATAGCCTGGCAGATGCAGTGCCACAAATGGTAGACAAAGGGAGTAGCGGTGGTTCCTTACTTGATTCGGTTGGTGGCGTTCAAGGGGCAATTGACCTAGCTAAGAAATTTCTTAAATAAGAAATTAAGATTGTTAAGTTAGGAGATCCGAGCTATATCTAAGTATTAAGCCTGGGTAAGTATCAAAACTTTCTGATGCATTGTCAGAATATGCTGGTTGGCTTACCCAGGCGCTTTAGTGTTACTATTATAGATTGTGGCTATCCCGCCAACAAAATCATACACTTTCATCAATTATCTTTGTTGATACTTGAGCTTTGACTATAATTCAAACATTTAATATCTCTACTTAAAAACCATATCATCATGGGCCGATACGATAGCACTCCAAATGATCCATCCAATCGTAAAATAATCATTTATGTTTGTTTAACGTTATTGTTACTTGGACTGCTAAGTTACTTTTTTTTCGAAACGATATTACAAGACGATGAAATGGAAAAAGAACAGCTAGCCAGGCCATTAATCATTCCCGATAAAGCAGTAAGTGGCGAAGTTGTTAGCACTGATGGCGAGGGTAAGATACCTCGAAGTGAAAGCCCTAATCCTAATGATATGCCATTGCAAATGCCTGATGACATTATTGATGACCCTAGAGATAAGCCTTATTTAGATGGGTTAGATGATTCAGATCAAGACGATGATTTTACTCAAAATCAAAACTCTGGCACTGTAGCATTCATCAAAAAACAATATCCCAGCCCCAAGTCAAGGGATGATGCGGTTAGAAAAGAAGTAAAAGAGATATCACCCAAGCTTATGCAATGGATGAAAAGCGATAATTTAATTAATAAATTTATGGTGATAGCTAACGATTTTTCTCAAGGGATAAGATCTTACGACCACCTGTCTTTTTTAGGTCGGAATAAGCCGTTTTCAGCAGTGATGGATTCCAAAGGCTATTATTTAGACCCTAAAAGCTATCAACGATTTGATTCTTTAGTAGAAGCCTTTTCAGCATTGAATGTAAGAGAAGCCATGCAAGTCTATCAGCAGTTTAAACCTCTGTTACAAGATGCTTACGATGAGTTTGGTTATCCTAAAGGGTATGAAATAGAAGATGTTCTCAATAAAGCTATCGCTAAAATTCTTGATACCCCTATAATTCTTGATCGAATCCCATTGGTTAGGCGCACTACCATATATTACAAGTATGCTGATGCTAATATTGAAAAGCTTGATCCCGTGCAAAAGCAATTTATTCGAATGGGTCCAGAAAATACCAAGAAAGTGCAAATTAAACTGAGACAATTCGCCTCAGCAATAGCAGATATTGCGGAATAACTAAACATGGATGTGTTAGAAAATCCAAATTTTAATCCAGTTTGATCACTTTTTGCTTGGCCTCCTGTTTTGAGCATCACTTGTTAATATAGCTGTACAAACAACTTCTACCGGTATCTTTCACACTCAATACAAATCGAAGTGCTTGGTGTTATAAAGATGATTTTCAGGTAAATAAGCTGTCTTATTACGCCTTCAAGACTTTCAACATTTGATAAAAAAAACGTTCAATAAGCCGCAAATCTTCTGTCACAATTTCAGCTTTGCCTTGCATTTCCTGATCAAAATTTAAGGTTTTATTAAAACTGGTTACTAGTGGATTTGGCAACTGAGTTTCAACAGTGTACATATTCTCGCGAGGAACTAATGAAATAGCATCTACACGACTCTCAATCTGTCCATATTCCTGATAAGGATAGCTTGCTAATTTAATCAGAATTTTTTGCCCTGTTTTAACCTTCCCTGAATTTGCCAAAGGCATTTTAACCTTTGCAATGATGGGTTGATTATTATCAGGTACAACTGTGACTACTTCCTCATCGGCTTTAACAAATTGATGTTCACTCCAATATTTGGAAAATGTTAGACGTCCGTTAATAGGCGATGTTAACAAATATTGCTTTTCCCACTTGGAAATATCCGACATCAACGACTGAAAAGCTTCCGCTAATTTAAGTTTATAATCTTGAAGTTTCTGTTGGTCAGTCAATTTATATTCTACTAAATCAGAATCTAGACGGGTTAATTCCAATTTTGTTTTAACAATATCTGATTGTATTTGTTCTTGTTGCTGCCTGTTTTTCAATAGCGTAATTTGTACCTCATCTATCTTGGTTTCTGCCACCAAATTTCTGTACTTTAATTTCTGAAAACGATTAAGATTTTTATTAAGCAATTCATATTCATTGGTCAGAATCAATTTTTGGCGATGATGCTGTTCAAGCATTTGATGTAATTGCTGCTGTTTTTGTTTAGCTAACGATAGTTTTTTTGCTAATGGATTAAGGGTTTCAAAGAAATGAAATTCATTTAAAGTTTTTTGAAAATGAGCAAAGCTGTTTTGCACTTCTCCCAACTTTAGATTGTCGGGTACGATGGACAATTCTCTATTATCGTTTTTATAAGCTTTCAGCCATTGTTTTATCTGATTGATGTCTGCTGAAGATGCTGGGTTTTCAATAAAGGCAATGGTATCGCCTTTTTTAACAACAAGATTTTGTGGGGGCTTTATCCAGTGAAGTTGTCCATTTTGACGCGCTATGATCGCTAACGGAGGCACAGGCGTAGTGATCGTTGCCTCAGCAGTAATGATGTCAGGATATTTAATCAGCCAGGACAGTAGAATCATTGCCATCATGATAGTGAAAATAACCGTTCCACCCCATCGCAACATCCATGCCGGTGGTTTGGCTAATAATTCTTGTGTATCAACACTGTATTCCTGAGGAAATTGTAATTGCACTTGTTCCATTTTTTTCTCCGTAGAGGAATCTAATGTTTGTAAAAATTAATTTCCAAGTTCCAACTGGTTTTTAACCAAATGGTAGTATGGCCCCTTTGCTTGAGCCAGTTGCTCATGGTTTCCACATTCCACTAGTTTGCCCTGGTCAAGGACAATAATTTGATCAGCATTTTTGACCGTACTCAAGCGATGCGCAATCACTAGAACTGTTCGTCCATCAAAAAAAGTTTCAAGCTTCTGCATTATCTGACGTTCATTTTTAGCATCTAAAGAACTGGTGGCTTCATCAAAAAACAGGTAGTCAGGATCTTTATAAACGGCTCGAGCAATTAAAATGCGCTGATTTTGCCCTCCACTCAAAGAGATTCCATTGGGACCAATTTCAGTATTTAAACCATCCGGTAATGACTCAATAATTTCTTCCAGATTGGCAATTTCAATGGCTTTTTTTAATCGCTCCCGATCAATTAAACCTGCTGATTCTGACTCAGTAATATTTCTTAAAACACTGTCATCAAAGATAAAACCATTTTGCATCACCACACCACAATTTTGTCGCCATGCTGTTGTATCTACATCCAAAAGACTAGTATTGCCAATACGTATTTTGCCTGTTGTGGGAGTATAGAATTTTAATAGTAGTTTCATTAATGTCGTCTTGCCACTGCCACTGGCACCGACTATTGCAGTCACCTTGCCTTCAGGAATATTTATATTGACATGATCAAGAACTAAAGGACTGCTCTCTCGTCCGTATCGAAAGCACAAATCTTCTGCCAGGGAAATCCCTTTATCTTGTGGCAATAAAGACGGCATGTTGGATATTTCTGTCTCACTTTTTTTGTTATGGATCTCTGCTAATCGCCCCAGACTTATTTTGGCATCCTGCATGGATTGCATAAAACCGACAAAGTTTGAAATAGGTACATTTAGTTGACCAATAATATATTGCACCGAGAGCATCATACCCAGTGTCATTTGACCATCAATCACAGACTTTGCACAAAAGAAGGTAATTAAAATGTTTTTTAATTCATTTATAAAGTTAGCGCCAGTGGTTTGATATTGAAATAATGCTAGACTTTTCATTGACACTTTAAACAATCGGGTTTGTATACTTTCCCATTCCCAGCGACGGCGCCTTTCTGAGTTGTTGAGCTTGATTTCCTGCATACCGTTGATCATTTGAACCAAGCTACTCTGAGTCTTCGATGATTGATCAAATCGCTTGTAATCTAAAACAGCACGTCTCTTCATAAACATCAGTACCCAGCCGACATACAGGCTTGTGCCTATCATGAAGATCATCAAAATTTGCAGGTTATACCACGCAAGTACAGCGCCGAAAATAATAATATTAATCGATGAAAACAGCATGGTTAACGTTGATGAAGAAAGAAATTCTTCGACACGACGATGATCCTGAATTCGCTGCAATAAATCTCCCATGGTTTTACTGTCGAAAAACGAGATTGGCAACTTAATCAGCTTTAACAAAAAATCCGAAATGATGGCGATATTAATACGCGCACCGATATGTAATAAAATCCAGCTCCTTAGAATTTCTACCGATGTCTGCGACAGGAATAAAGTTAGCTGCGCAGCAAGTAACACATAGATAAAATTCAGATTGTTATAGTTTATGCCGTAATCAACCAGAGCTTGAGTCATAAATGGGAAAGACAGCATGATCATACTGCCAACCAATAAGCCCAGAAACAACTGAAAAAATAGAGGATAATAGGGGCGAAAATAAGGCCATAAAAAGCCTAACCCAATAGGCCTTTTTTCGTCCCCATCCTCTGCTAGATAAAATTCTGGCGTGGTATCCAGTAACAACAAAATACCTTCTTCGGATGTGGCAGGGTTAATTTGATTCATCCAACCGGCAATAAACTCTTGCTTGGAATATTTAACCAAGCCAAACCCTGGATCAGCAACATAGACATAGTTCTTTTTAATCGCATACACCACGACAAAATGTTTTTGCCGCCAATGTGCGATGCAGGGCAAAACCACATCTTCTTCCAAAGTTTGCAATGAGGCTTTAATGGCAACTGTTTTTAAATGATGGCTCTCAGCTGCATCAGCAATGCCTCCCAGAGTAACGCCGGAACGTGTCATTGCAGCTTTTTCTCTTAATTCGTCCATAGGTAATAGGCGACCGTAATGACGCGCTATCATATAAAGACAACTAGGACCGCAATCCATGGCATCCATTTGATTTTGAAATGGGAATTTAGTCATTTATTCCTACCCTTTTTTCTTTTTTAAATAGAAATGCAGTATCAATCGTAATGCTAATTTACTGACTAGCACTGAACTTTAAGGGAAATTCTTCCTGAGTTTCACGGTGAGAAGCAGCAGTAATAATCTCATGAGATGCTCACGCAATTATATCCTTCGCCAGCTGCATCAGAAAATGCATTAGAAAGAAGCGCGACATCCAGTGTGCCACGCTCTTTCGGTGACAAAGAAGGATAACAATGTAGGCAACTTAAATTACAAAGTCTACTAGGGTAGATGTATTGATCGAAACTCTCCACTATGCCTCGCAAGGTTTTTCTTCTTCATAACCTTATACCTATCTGAAGTTTTGTATATTCACATCCAATATTTTCCAATTAAAGGTAGGAACACTTTCCTGAAACCTCGGGATTCTTGGAAATGCTATGGGATATGGGCCGTCATCATCAGGACCTGGCGTATAACCCCCGCTAGCCTGCAAAGCTTCCTCCACATTTTCAAAATCTGCCAAACTGCGCTTGCCATTTTTTTCGCAAGTGAACAGCATTTTTTCTGAACCTCTAATTTTATTACTCATAATTTTTCTCCATAAATTTCTAAAAAAATACACACGGGTTGTGTGCAAACTATGAATGAGAAGAAAAAATTATCATTGATAACTTTCAACTATCCTTGAAATTAATATTTTTCCTCATTCGCGGAATAGATTAACTTTTTCGGAATTAAACCCATACGAAAAATTACTCCCTAAAAATGAGAATAATGTCGCATTTTTAATTCAAAAGATGACTAAGAAGAAAATAAGGATGGATATTTTGAGAAGAACCGACTTCTTATTGCAATGATTCTTGAGGAATAAATCAGGAGGATGTTAATGAAGCCATTTTATAAAACTCAATGCATAGCAATTACTAGCTTAGCCTTCTGTTTTATCCACAAACCTATGGCATTCCTCATCCCTAATAAGGTCAAAAGGTAATAATTAAACTTGAAGATCAGTAATGGAAGCACAAGCGTTTTATGGTGATGGTTCTCACCGGAAAATACGGAAATAACTGCTGCTTTGACCGTATTAAAATGTTGTGATGCGCCTTCACCTGGGTTGTGCATCAGTAAATGGCGCATGGCGTAAGCATTAAAACGGTAAATAAACCACGAAAATGAGCGCACGCTGCCACGCGTTTTCTTTTCAAAAAGTTTTATGGCTTGTCTCTCAATTTTGGGGTTTCTAAGAATCTTATCGACCAATTCGCTGCCCAAAACACCACTTTGCATCGCCAGAAAAACTCCGCTGGAAAAGACTGGATCTATGAAAGTAAAAGCGTCACCAATTAACAGGAAACCGTCTCCGGCTGTTTTGGTCGAGTGGTAAGAATAGTTGGCAGCTGCCTTTGTTTCTGCTAATGGACTGGCATCTTTCATACGAGCTGCAATGTCAGGAACTTGATGCAGCGTATCCCATAAAAATTCCTCAAGAGATGTGTTGCGGGTTTTTATGTGGTCGGGATGACAGACTACCCCAACGCTCATTTTGTTGTTTGGTAACGGAATCATCCAGATCCAGCCTTGATCAATCCAATAAATACTGATATTGCCAGCGTCTTCACCGCTACGGCGTTCTACATTTTCAAAATGGCAGAAAATGGCTGCAGAGCTGTGTTTCGGATTTTTCTTTTTCAGGTCCAGTTTGGTTGCTAAAAAACTATCTCTGCCGGAGGCATCGATCACATAGCGGCATGTAAAATCGTGGATAATGCCTTGGTTATCGGTTGCGCAGACCTGTTTTGGTCGGCCAGTAAGTTCAACCTGAGTGACGGTCATTTCTTCAATGACAGTTGCTCCTTTAGCACGGCTATTATTCAGTAATAGGAAATCAAGGTCTTTTCGTTCTACTTGAAAAGCTGCGGGCGGATTATCGGTAAGAGATTCACTGAAATAGAAGGTATCAATCGAACGGATAGTATCAGTCGAATTGAATTCAGCTGCATTTTTGGGGATACCTATTTTGCTGACTTCTTCAAGTACGCCAAGGCGATCAAAAATGGGCAGGTTCATGGGCAAAAGCGATTCACCGATATGGAATCTGGGATGCTTTTCTTTTTCAAGAATGCAAACAGACCAGCCTTTTTCTGCCAGTAAACTGGCAGCTGTGGATCCTGCTGGTCCTCCGCCAATAATGATGATATCAAATTTGCTGTTTAAACTTGGTGCTTGCTGGTCGTTCATAAAAAGTATCAAATCGTTTGCAGGAGAACGATACCGGGTATTTAATCAATCATTCTTCTTTTTTTACCAGCTATGCGTATTCTGGTGATCATGAACACCGATTCTGGCCATCGTGAACACTTCCCTTGTCCACGCATTGGATTCAGGTTATTTTTACCCTAAGTGTTCACCATCAGTCAAATTTGACTGTGTTTTTCGCATAGATTCTCCTTTTAATTTGATGCGATGTGCGTTGTGCATGAGCCGATCCAAAATAGCATCAGCCAGTGTATTGTCACCAATAGATTGATACCATTGATCCGTAGGTAATTGACTGATCATAATGGTGGATGCACTTTCGTAACGATCATCCATAATTTCCATTAAATCATTACGTTGTGCTGCTTTTAATGGCTCAAGCCCCCAATCGTCTATAATCAGACAATCCAGTTTGGCTAATGTTTGTAGAGCCTTGCTGTAAGTTCCATCTGCTTTTGCCTGAGTGAGTTCCAGCATTAACCGTGACAGTCGGTAATATTTCACGCTATAGCCTTTCATACAGGCAGTATGTCCCAACGCACAAGCAATATAGGTTTTACCGCTGCCACAAGGCCCAGTAATGAGTATGTTTTGTGATTTATTCAGCCAATCGCAATGTAACAGTGAAGCCATCATGGATTGTTTCAGTCCTCTGGGATGCTGATAATCAATGGCATTGCTGTTGGCTGCCAGTTTTAATTTAGCGGCTTTGAGTAAGCGCTGCTGTTTTCTATTTTCTCTGTCTTGATATTCACTATCCGCTAATAATTGCAGCCGTTCCTCAAAGGGTAATCCTTCATAGGTATTAGGCTGTTCTATCTGGCTAACCAATGCATTAGCCATGCCTGATAATTTCAGCTGCCTGAGTTGTGTTATGGTTTGTTCCAACATAATTAATCTCGCTTGTCATTCTATTAGTGAAAACTTTCTGAGCCACGGATGTTTTCATGGGTTTGAAGTAAAGCGGGTAGCGATTCCTTTGCGTCTGATACCAGTTGATCTTGGTTGCTCAGCAGAATGTCTTTGATGTGTTTCAGCCTGTATAAGCTGTTTTTGTTGGCAATTGCACAAGCTTTATTTAACCGTTCAGCAGGATAACTTCGGGAGAGATTGAGTAATCCCAGGCAGACTCTATAAGCCTGCTCTGGATGTTGTCGTTGATTAAGCACCGTTTTAACCCAAAGCAAGACTTCATCACCGATATCTTTAGCCCAGTTCATTAATCGCCCTGGTGTCCACTGATGATGCTTTTCATGTTTAACAGGCATATGCTCTGCTACGGTGGTCATGCCAGAATGATATTTTCTAGCGTGGCTGGTTATGCGTTTGTTGTGAAAATAAAACTCAATGACGTATTCTTTGGCATGAAGCGCAAGCTTTTCACCGACCAGATGATGCGGAACGGAGTAAAAATGATCGTCATAGCGAATATGATAATCAATATTGACTTTGACCGTTTTAATCTCGGTATATTGATAAGTCTGCTTAGGTAGCGGCAAGAGAGCGGGCTTATCTATGGATTCAAACCATTGTTGTCGTGAGCCTTTCAGCTGTTTAAACGGTTTATTATTCACCTCTTCTAATAGTGCTTTAATGCAGTGGTTTAATTCTCCCAAAGAGAAAAAAGTATGGTGTCGTAGTCTGGCCAGTATCCAGCGTTCTATGATTTGTACACCGACTTCAGCCTTGGCTTTATCTTTGGGTTTTAACGGTCTGGCAGGCACTAGTGCAGTACCATAATGTGCGGCAAGTTGTTGGTAAGAAGGATTGATTTCTGGATCATAACGACAGGCTTTAGTGACTGCACTTTTCAAATTATCTGGAACCACCATCGTAGGCACGCCACCGATGAAGTTAAAAGCTCTGACATGACTGTTAATCCAGTCAGGTAGTTTTTGACTCCATGTCGCTTCACAAAAGGTGTAATTGGAAGCGCCTAAAACAGCAACGAATATCTGAGCAGTTTTGATTTCTCCTGTGCTGTTACTGACAATAGGCACGGTTTGACCTGCATAATCTACAAACAGCTTTTCACCAGCCTTGTGGGTTTGACGCATGGAACGTCTTTGTTTTTTTTGCCAGTCTTGGTACAACGTGCAATATTGCGAGTAACTGTAGCAGCGATTAGGGTAGTGCTGGGTATACTCTTCCCATAGCAGCAGTTTAGTCACACCTTTACGTTTAAGTTCCTGGTATACCTCAACCCAGTTAGGCAACTGAAATTGATCGGATGGTCGGGTATCCGATTCAGGATAAAACTGACCGGCCAGTTGTTGATCATCAAGTTGCTCTATGGCTTTCCAATCCAGCCCCATTTCTTCCGCTTTACGGGTGACTTTTTGTATGGCTCCCAGACTTAATTTAAGACTGTCTCTGATCTGACGCATGCTGAGGTCAGCATGTAATCGAAGTCGTAGTACTTCGCGTAATTTTCGCATTGATATTCTCTGTGTTGGCATCACCTGTCCCAATTAAAATCAGGTAGGTTAGCAATGGACAATAATCAATGTGTGGAAAGGATTCTGATTGATCGTGAACACCGATTCTGGAAAAACAGCAAAAGTGTTCACCATCAAATCAGAATTAGCGTTCACTATGAACCAGAATAGGTGTTCACGATGCATCAGAATCAGTGTTCACGTTGAGCCAGAATATGCAAGCTAGATGATCATTGCTCAGATCTTGTTTTAATAAAGCAAGTTTGGTTCCAAGCATCGGGCATATCCTGATCACAAAGAAAAGGACACTGCTATCATTCTAACAATCTTGTATCAAGGATGATCATCAAAAACCGTGATAGTACGCAAAAATAACTGTTTTATTGGTTTAAATAACATAGATTAAAGGCATAAATTACAAGTTAGAATGAAAAATGTGAAGTTGTTCACATTAGCTGTGGATAACTTTGTTGATAACTTATATATTTGTTTTCCAATTGACTGTTTTTTAATACATAAAGTTAAATCGTATAAAATTTAAACAATATGCTTTATCTATATAGATCAGTAGCTTAGCGACACATCTGAATTATTAGTCTGCTATAGCATGTTTTCTCTGTGCGCAAAATTCAGGCCAAATGCCTATGTGGATATCTATTAAGTTATTGTCTCTCCTTGGGAGGATTAACTCCCACTGCCATTAAGTTAAGAGAACCCACATCAAAAACAACGTTTTTTCGTCGTTTATGAAAATCCAGCAAAATCTGTAATGGTCAACAAAAACAGGACACTTCTTTAAGCCACCTTCTTAAAAAAATCGCATTCAAAATCTAAAGGCGATAAATATCCTAGTTTTGAATGCTTACGTTTCCCATTATAAAAAGCTAAATAATCAATAATACTCAACTTTGCTTCCGCTTTGGTTTTGAACCGCTCATAATTCAATTGTTCATGCTTAAGGCTACGAAAAAATCGCTCTGTTGGTGCATTGTCCCAACAATTACCTTTTCGGCTCATACTTTGCTCCCTGCTCATAATACTCAGATGTTTACGGTATTCATGGCTTGCATATTGGCTACCTCGATCTGAGTGATGAAGGACACCCGGTTCTGGTTTGCGCCGCCAGAAAGCCATTTGTAAAGCACTGACACACAAAGATGTGCGCCTGTGGTCATCTATTGCCCAGCCCACGATCTGCCGAGAAAATAAGTCCATGACGACAGCGACATAGAGCCAACCTTCAAGCGTCCAAACGTAGGTAATATCCGTTGTCCAGACAGTGTTAGGTTCGATTACTTCAAATTGACGATCCAGTTTATTCGGTGAAATCGCTTCATTGTGATGACTATCCGTGGTCACTTTAAAACGCTTAGGATAACGCACTTCTAAGCCCAAATCAGCCATTAATCGGCGGGTTTTATAGCGCCCAGCATCAATACCAGCTTCTTTTAAAGCATCGGATAAACGACGCGACCCATAAACTTTTCTATTCGCTTCAAACAGCTCACAAACTTTGGCTTCAAGCTGTTCCTTTTGACGAGCCTTTTCTGGGTCGTCAGCTGCTTGCAACCAGGCATAATACGCACTACTACTGACTTGCATCACTCGACACAATATAATCACAGGATAGGTCTTCTGTTGCTCTCGAATAAATCCGTACTTTATCCGACTTCTTTGGCAAAGAAGACCGCCGCCTTTTTTAATATTTCGCGCTCCATTCGTAACTCATCGTTTTCCTTACGTAATCTAATGAGTTCGCTCTGATCACTTAATTTTAAAGAGCTCGTCTTTTTACTCGAATCATTTTCAGGGCCTCGCTCTGCTCTGACCCATCTTCCAATCGCACTTAATGATACACCCAGATGATCAGCTGCTTGCTGATGGGTATAGCCTTTTTTTATCACTAATTGCGCTGCATCTTGTTTGAATTCAAGCGTATATTTTGGTCTGGTGTGTGTAGTTTTCTTGTTCATGTTCACCTCTATTTGACATTATATATCTGCCTTTAGAGGTGTCCTGTTTTATTAAACCATTTCACTTATCTGGGTAAGATAGTCAACTATCTCTCGATCTACCTACCTACCTTCAATACGACAACTCGTTACGGTGAGAATATTGGACTTCGGTGGTCGCGGGCACCTTACCCCTTTGTTGCCGCCTTACGAAGGTTCACTTTCGTTTAGGTGATCAATTTGGCTAGAGCTTCCTTCAGATTCCGCATTGGCTCTCAATAACCGTGTTTCCCTGTTGGGTAGCTACGGGGGAGTTTCTTTGGACACCCTTGCTTTCGCCTACTTTTTCCCTTCTCACAGGGCAAAGGCTGGACTTTCACCAGCTAGCTGACTATCATGCCAGTCACACCACACCGCCGTTTCGCTTCGCTACACTCTGTATAAATGGCCGGTTAGCAAAGCGTTATGCCCTAATACTCAATAAATGCTAAAATGCATTACTATGACTACTGTACAAGAAATTAAATCAGCAATCGGATCTCTTCCGCATCAAGAGTATATGCAGCTTTTGAGCTGGATTCACGATAAGGATTGGGGTGAGTGGGATAAGCAACTAGAAGCTGACGTAGCATCAGGAAAGCTTGATTTCTTGGCTAAAGAGGCCTTAGAAGAAAAGAAAAATAATACACTTCGAGAACTGTAGCGTGCATCGTGCTACTGCTCGATTTTGGTCGTGTTTCGATAAGCTCTCAGCGCCAATTCAAATAACCGCACGGAAAAATTACGAGCTAATCAAAGACAATCCGAAACATCCTTCATTACATTTTAAGCAAGTGGGTGGTTTTTGGTCTGCAAGAGTTGGTATTCATTACCGTGCTCTTGCATTAGAAGATGAAGGCGATTTCATTTGGGTATGGATCGGAATACATGAAGAGTATGAGCGTTTAATCAGATAATTGGCATAACGAACTAGATACTGTCTTAAAAATCAACTTTAATTTCCATGTATAAGGTTTTGTTAGGCGACAATTAACCTGTCCGGTCAGACGACAATTATCTTGACCGGTTGAGTGTATAAACTGATAAGTACTTTTTACTCTTAGGAGGAAGTGACTTGTCCGGTAAACACATCACTCAATTACAGGAAAATAGTTATATGAAAAATCGTCAGACAGGTTGTACGCAGGAGACATCCGCAGCAAAAGCCGGCATCAGTGTTCGATCAGGTTGCCGGATCGAAAAAGGTGAAAGAGCTGAACACAAAGAACGAAAGTGGCGAACGCGCAAAGATCCATTAGAAGCCGTATGGGACTCAGAACTGGTTCCGTTATTAGAAGATGAATCGTCCTTAACTGGCATTACCCTGTGGGAGCATCTGGATGAGCAGCATCCGGGAAAGTATCCAGAGAAATACCTTCGGACACTGCAAAGACGTGTTAAACACTGGCAGGCCACACAAGGCCCGGACAAAGAAGTCATGTTTCGTCAGTCGGTACCTGCGGGTCATCAGGGACTATCTGATTTTACGCACCCCAATACCGTCATTACGATAGACGGGAAGGCGTTCGCACATTTACTGTACCAGTTTCGCCTGGCTTTTAGTGGTTGGCGTCATGTCCATGTTATTCAGGGCGGAGAAAGCTACAGTGCACTGGCTGACGGCTTACAAAGTGCATTACACACCTTAGGCGGTTCACCAAAGGAACATCGTACAGACAGCCTCAGTGCGGCTTACGTCAATAACGTAGAAAAACAGCGACTGACGGAAGACTATCATGATTTATGTAAGCATTATGGCATGCGGCCCACCACCAATAATCTGGGCATTAGTCATGAAAATGGCGCCATTGAAGCACCGCATGGCTCATTAAAACGTCGCATTGATCAAGCCATAAAGTTACGCGGTTCGAATGATTTTTCTACACTCCGTGCTTATCGAGAGTTTCTTGAACACATTGTCGACAAACTGAACAGACGATGCAAAGGCAGGTTGGGCCGAAGAGCACAAAACCCTGTTAGCCTTACCCAAACACCGATTTGTTGATTATGCTGAGCTGTCGGTAAAAGTCACCACCAGCAGTACCATTGCTGTAAAACGCGCATTGTATACCGTCCCTTCACGCCTTATCGGTGAAAGCGTCAGGGTGCATCTCTACCATGATCGTTTGGTCTGCTTTGTTGGCCAAACTCGGGTGATCAATCTGCCTCGGATTTATCCAACAACGCCCACCGGCCGAGCGCGACGAATAGATTACCGGCATATCATTCATTCTCTGGCAGCCAAACCACAAGCCTTCCGCTTCTCACAGTTTCGCGATAATATTTTGCCTAACACGCAATATCGGGCTTTATGGAAGCAGGCAGAGAAACAGTTTACACCGCAAGAAGCATGCAAGTGGATGGTTGCTGTTTTACGCTTTGCCTATGATTATGATTGCGAAAGTGCCCTGGCAACTGAGCTAATGCGACAGGCAGAACAAGGTGCCTTGCCCGATTTAACATCCCTGCAGGCAAGGTATTTACAACACAGTACACCGCCACCGATACCGCTACGCCAACACCAGGTTGCTGACTATGATCAACTACTGACCGGTCAGTGGATGAGACAGGAGGTGTGCTGTGAGTGATGGTTTGCCAATGATGTTAAAAGAACTTCGCTTGCTGGCTTTTTGGCAATATTATGAAGCTTATCAGGAACAGGCCACAAAACAGGCATGGGGCTATAGCCAATACCTGTCTAAACTGTGTGAAAATGAAATTGCACGGCGCTTTGAAACGCGAGTTTGCAACTGGACCAAAGAAGCCAAATTACCCCGGGGCAAAAGTTTTGCCACCTTAGGCTTTGATGAATTACCGGAAACCATTCAAAAGAAAGTGATTGGGCTGCGCGATAATACCCAGTGGGCGCTACAGGCAGATAATGTTTTATTGATTGGCCCTTCCGGTGTCGGTAAATCGCATATTGCTTCTGCTTTGGGGCTTCATCTTATCGAACAAGGCATCCGGGTAAAATGGTTGGCTGCCACCGCACTGGTGCAATTACTGCAGCAGGCCAAAAAAGAGCTGGATTTAATGGCTGTGATGAGTCGACTGGATAAATATCGTGTACTCATTATCGATGATATTGGTTATGTTAAAAAAACGGATTCAGAAACCCAGGTCCTGTTTGAGTTTATTGCTCATCGTTATGAAAGTGGCAGCTTGATCATCACATCAAACCAGCCATTCAGTCACTGGGATCAGATATTCCCGGATACATTAATGACCGTAGCCGCCATTGACCGCATTATCCATCATGCCACGATTCTTGAAATCGACGGCAACAGTTACAGGAGGAAACATCAGAAAAAATCATAAAAAACCTTAAACACTCAACCGGCCATCATAATTGTCGCCAAACCGGACAAAGTAATTGACGCGAGACAAGGTTTAAACCTTCGCCTTTCAGGCGAACAGATTTCATCTATGAAATTTTTGATTTTCTACAAGGTAAAGGAGGTCAAGAAATGGAATATCGATACGGCAGTCATACGATATACAAGATAGAGTACCATTTTGTCTGGGTCACGAAGTATCGTTATCAGATGTTAACGGGAGATCTGGGGCTTCGTCTTAGAGATATGGTGCGGCAAAGCTGTGAAGCCTTTGAAATTAAAATTTTGAGTGGGGTTGTGAGTAAAGATCCTGTTCATACATTGGTAAGTGCACTGCCGAATATGGTGCCGAGTGAAATCATGAGGCGAGTCATAACGCTCCCGCAGAGCGGGAGGCTTGACGGCTGTGAGCAGCCCCAAGGGCTGCCAATGTTAAGGTTTGGTGGACTCTTAAAGGTTAGTGGTTAAAATTCACCGTCTTCATCTGAGCCCTTACCATCTAATTGTTCTTGGTTTCGAATGTAGTGTTTGATCTGACCTTCTTCAAAACCAACTGTAGAAACTGCATAGCCTCTTGCCCATAACGCTTCCCCATTAAAATTCCGTTTCCGTCCACTAAATTGACGCGCAACGGCTATCGCACTTTTACCTTTCAAGTAACCTACTATCTCCGACACCGCATATTTCGGCGGTATTTCTATGAGCATATGAACATGATCCTGTACCATATGACCCTCAGCGATCCGGCAATGCCTTTGACCTGCCAATTCGTGAAAGATTGGCCCTAAATAATTCCTAATCTTTCCATACAACTTTTTCCTTCGACACTTGGGTATAAAAACCAAGTGGTATTTGCAGTCCCATTTTGAATGACTTAAGCTCTGATATGACATGGGTTTGTTTCCTCTTTTGTGGGCCGCCAAGCCACGAGGAAGCATTCCACATGTCATCAATTCAATCAAAACTAAATCGGACGGCCAAGCCTTGAGAGTCTCACTAGTCAAACTAGTGGTTTACCTGTCAACGAATTAAAGGCAGGTCGTCGAGTAAACTGTTTGAAGATTTCCCCATATCAAAAAGCGCTATTGGGGGCATCAGTGTTCCCCTATTGTTGTTAGATTATAGCTCATTGCGGTCAGGCGCATTTGGTTCTCAAGAGAGTGGTTATTGGAAGACCAGGCTTTCGTTTCCTTAAAATTGCTTTTGGTGATATTGAATGTCTTTTCAATCGTCCAGCGTTTGAAATACAACATGGCGACGGTTCCAGGGTTAATTGTTATGGGTAAAGTGGTCACAAAACGGTGAAGTTTTCCAGTTTCTGGGTCGCGGTAATCCACTCTGCTAAATTGAATCCCTTTGTTTTCGTAAACACTGTAAGCTTCGACTCCAGTATTGACCGTATGGACAGAATCAAAAGGGATTGATTCAACCAGGGTCGCGACTAAGTTTTCTTTTCGCATTGACATCATATAATTAGAATGTCGCTTCTTCTGATCCCGCCAAGCATAATCCGTGACCGCTTTATCGTAGACATAGAGGTGCTTGTGAGCCGCGTTATTCCGATCATTTTGCTTCTCAAGATGGTCTCGTAACATCGGTATTTCCTGGTGTCTCTGGATTCCGTTCGTCACAAGACAAAGAAACCGCAGTAACCCATTTCTAAGGTTCAACTCGTAAATACCCACAGCCGCATAGACTTTTCTATGGCTATTTTTTTCAGTTGTGGCAGGCATGCTCAATAAAATGTCCATCAGCGGCTTCTACACAGTATTCCTCAAGCTCTAGAAATGTTTTGAGATAATCAATTATCTTGCGATAACAGCGTTTCACCGTGAAGCCGATAGCTTTGATGTTCAAATGCCTCAAGCATGTTCGTCCGTCTGAATGAATTGAGTGATTTGAAATACGTTGAGTGCGGAAGCAGCTGACCATGAATTTCTTCATTGGTTTGGAGAAAATGACAACCACTATCTACCGCACTGATACTGCGCAACAATCCAAGACGAACAAAGTCGATATCGCTCAATTCAGGACATGAGCGCGCCCATAGAAAACCTCTTGCTCGTCGTTTAGCCATTTGTATTTTGTTGTTAATACTTTCCAGAATGGCATTGGTACTATGTGTTTCAACAAAGTTCACTATTCCTGACAAATGTGATTTTACGGTTCTTGAAAAGGCCATAAAGGGTTGGATTTTGCTTTGTTCAACCTCTTCGCACCAGTGTTCAATAAAGGCCTTGGCTGCTTGCTTATTCGGCATATCCCAAAGGTCATTAAATAACGTTTTCAGCCGATAGGCCTCACCTAAGGTAGGGAACAGTGTAATCAGCTCATCTAATGAAGCTTTCTTGCTCTCAGACAATGAATTCTGGTTTCTAAGAAAGGTGTATTTGTGCCCCTTTAATTCATCATGCTCCCGCCTTTCTTGTTGTCGAACCTTGTTCATTGCTTCATTTAATAACTTAACAACATGAAATCGGTCAAAGGTGATTTCGGCCTGTGGAAAGTTATTTTTGATCCCTGAAATAAAGGCAGGAGAAAGATCAATACTCGCTTGAGCAATCTGTTCAGGTTCGACCTTTTTAAGGACGAGATAATCTTTGATTTCTTCAATGGTTTTAGCGTCTTTGCCTTCAACAACAAGAAGCACTCTACGTTGTTCTAAATCAACAGCAACCGTGACATATTGATGTCCTTTTCGTCTCGATGTTTCATCAAAACCAAGTTGCGTCACTGATGAACCTAAATACATCAGTTGAATATGGATTTTAACGATAAGTCTTTGAAAGTTATTTCGTTATTATTTTAATGTTCCCACCCATTCGGTGAGTGATTCAACTGCGGCGCAGTAAAATAAAAAACTTAGAATCATTGAGTTACGGAGTTTCAGTGACTTTTTTTAAGTTTTAACTGATTTTTTTAGGATGAAGGATCATCTGCCTGATAAGCAAGTTTTATCCAATGATTAAAAATGGTCCAGATTCTATGGGGATTTTCATTTAATAAATGCCCCACTTTATTAACAGGCATTTCCTTTTCAATTAAGGCCATCGCTAAGGCTTCAAATAACAAGGTGAAGCCACTGTTTTTTCGAGCCCAGGGGACATCGACTAAGCGCACTTTCCCGTCGCTTGTTCTAATTCGGGGAACTGAACAATGGAGTAGGCAGGTGTGTTCAAAAAAATTCAGATGGCGCCATGTTTTTTCTTGTGTGTCGTGGATAGAACATTTTTCACCCGCCTCATCTTCAAACTTGCTGCCACGCTTGAAACCAAGATGAATATGGAGTGCTTTTATTGAATCTTCATCCGTTAGTATTTCAACATTTGTTATAGACCAAGGTTCTGTTAATCCTAAAGCAAGTGTAAATATTTCGGAACTATTCATCTGGGACAGTACGGAAAGTTAAATTATTTTACAGGTGTTACCCACTCTACTCAACATAGACCCAGTTTTATTGATGCTGTTTTCAAACACTTTTCTGCCAGTTAGGCACTATTAATACCTCGGTCAACGTTGGAACTTCATTATTTGGACTCCTGTCGGCACTCCGCTTAGGAGCGAGGATTTAATAATATCCGCATCTTGACTTGTCTTTTTATCCGTCTTCCACGTAGTAGAAACAGTTTCGTAGCGTGCTATGCGCCTGTTTCTACGCCTTGAATACGAACAAAAACCCTGCGCCAAACTTCCGGATATTATTAAATCCTCGCTCCTTACTGAGTAGCAGGGGGATAAAATTACTCAAAAACCTTGCCTCGCAACGCCTTGGTATTTCCCCGCTTTGTTTTGCTGTCCATCCGTCTTTTTTGTGAGCCTTTAGTTGCTTTAGTCGGCTTTCTGACTTTTTGTGTAACAGCAACACTTTTAACTAATTTCTGCAACCTTTGCAAAGCATCTTCCCGGTTTTGTTCCTGAGTACGTCTTTTCTGGGCTTTGATTATAATCACGCCTTCTTTGTTGATTCGGCGGTCTTTGAGGGTTAACAAGTGCTGCTTATAAAAAGCAGGTAAAGAAGATGCATTGATATCAAAGCGCAGATGAATAGCAGAAGATACTTTATTAACGTTCTGCCCACCAGCTCCTTGTGCCCGAATTGCCGATAGCTCAATCTCATCATCTGAAATAGTGACATTAAAGGAAATTTTTAGCACTTGTGTTACCTACATCATTGGTCAGGGAGCGAGGATACAATAATAAACGAATGTTGACTTGTCATTTTGTCCGTCTTCTGCATTGTAGCAACAGTTGAGTAGCTTGCTATGCGCCTGTTACTGCGCTTTGAAGACAAACAAAAATCCTGCATCAAACTTTCGTAGGTTATTGAATCTTCTCTCCTAAAGACACTGACTGACAATAGCCAACCAAGTCTGTTGGTCGCGTTGCGCACCGCTGGGTCGATAGTAATGGTGAATTATTCTATAACCCGCTTGCTCAAGGTAGCTTTTGCTAGTTGAAAACTCCATATAATGTCCATAGCGTTGTCCCTGCCATCCCTCGGCATTGCCTCTTGGGTTAGATGAAAATAAAACCCCACCCGGTCGCAGTGCGCGTTTTAACTCATTCAATACTCTGGGAAGTTCTTGGCTCGGTACGTGGAATAACGATGCGTTGGCGAAAACACCATCAAAGCTGCTTTCTGGTAACTCAAGACTCAGAAATTGTTGATGGAATACGGAGCAACCACTTATTTGATGCGCCATTTTACAAAATGCCTGACTGCCATCCAGACCTATGGGATGATGGCCTAACGATTTGAACGTGCAAATATCTCGTCCAGGACCACAACCGAAATCCAAAATATCCAACTTTTTATCTGTAGGCAGAGCTTGTAAAAAGGCTTCAATATTTTGACTGACATCATGATTTTTAGTCCCCAGCCAAAAAGACTCAGCATTGTTCTCGTAATGACCGAGAGTGTCACGCTCTATCGCCTCTAAATCAATACTGGATTTTTTAATCGCCATAGGTCGGTCGTATCTGCGAAATACGCAATCGATCTGCAAGGAACGAATTCATGAATATTTGTTGCTAGGTGATTGTGAAATATTATGGTACGAGCTCAATCTCTTTTCGATTAATTTCGCGTTTACAGTTCGCTTGGGTAACGAATCGCACCTGTTTCTGAATGTTATAAAGTTTAACATCAATGTCAGAGAGCTTTGCTGCAATCAGTTTAGAGAGATAGTCGTCCATTTTTGAACAACGGGCTTTATCTAACTGCTCATTGGTTTCAAAAACACAAACTATCAACAAACTCTTAGGGAACGAATCATAGTTGGAAAAGTGGGTTAACCACTTGAAACCCTCTACTTTTCCCAATGCCAGTTCGCAAACTTCTTTAAGCGCTTTTCGAATAGTATTATCAATTTTCTTGTCGGTTTTACGCATATATTGGCTATCAATTAAGGTGATTATTAGGAAAGATATACCTTTATCAGAAATGCTCCAATGAGAATTCCCTGTTTTTGTGCCTTATTGTGTGTCAAATGCCACAGTTTTGGTGCAAAATTTGATTTGAATGGTGATTGTAAAATGATCAATATGAATAGATTGAAAATATTTTTTGAGTTCTATCAGCCGTATTATTTATTTTAATTTAATGGTTTAACACTCTAATTTTTAGTAAGAAAATTGTTTTGCAAATTCAAAAAAGACTGTGTTTAATAATTTTTTTTGATTGGTATTTTTGATTTTCTTTTAAAATTGGCAAGTTGTTTGCTGCATTCTCTACAGTACTGTAGTTATACCCGTTACTATCGGAGAAAGGAATGAACGAGGACATCAAAAACCTATGTATCATCACATTGCTCGAAGTAGTGTCAGTCACCTTGCTGGTCATCGTTAAGTTAATGTAATTTTTAGACTTCACTTGCTATTTACCCCTCTTAAACCTTGAGTTGAAAACAAATTTATTTGTTTTTCGGCTCGAGGTCTTTTTTTCTCCCTTGTTCTTGTTGTTATAGAAATAGTTTTTAATAAATTGTCAGTCTTTCAGGTCGTTTTTATAAGCGCTAAAGAATTCGCATTTTAGAGAAATAGTTAAAAATTTACTTGAAAAGCAAATGATAATTGTTATTATTACTATAAATATTAATAACCCTGGGTCAAATCATGTACGTTTGTGTTTGTAAAGCAGTAACTGACAAGCGGGTACGATTAAAAGTGATGCAAGACTAAATTTTCATCATGCCGCCTTTTGCCTAACATCTTGCCAGTAATTTTCCCATCGTTGATTGATTCTACATAATCGCAAAGCCAACATATAATCTATATTATTGGGTGACCACCAAGCTCCAGGACGCTTAAGCCGAGCTTGAACAATGTAACGGTGAGCGCTTTCAATTTCACCTGAACCGATTGGAAGTCCTTTTTCTATCGCACCTTGATAATCAACTTGATCCAGACGATTTCTCAAGTAGCGGTAAGCCCTACGAACCGGCGCTTTCTCATCATCCGTTTCGGATGGTTCAAGAAACGGCAATAGGGTTTCAAGAACAAGGCTGGCCTGATTGATTTTCAAACGTTGTTTTTGTTCATCTAACCATAATGCCGAGTCACCTGTACAGCTAGGTGCCGCTTCTGCCAAGTATTCACAAAGATGCATTAAGTCGATTAAATAGGTTCCATTTTCGCCAAATTGTTCATCCACTTGGCGCTTGATCCAGGATGCGCCATCGCCTACCGAATGCACGTGTGTTTGTTGGCCAAAGTTTACATTCATCGCGCAATCAAATAACTGGCGACCTGTTTCTTCAATACCCCCAGAAAAGTTTCCTCCATAATGCAGCGTCCGACTGCCACATTCATGGGCAATACAAAGTCGCAGTTCTTGCCAGCCCAGTGTTTTTTCTTTTCGCTTATCTTTTGCTTCAGGATCAATGGTCACCACAGGAACCATGCCTCCATCTGTCTCTGCAATGACGTGTTTTGTACCTGAGGTATCTGGCCAGTCACTGACAAGGTCTGTTTGTTCAAATATCGCTTTGCCATGATGCTCTGTGATGAACCTAATACTACTCACCGGTACCTCTATTCCATAATGTTCTTGGAGTTTAGCGTTGACTTGGCCAAATGGCTGGTCTGCTCCAAAATCTGTGATGGCCCGTTGTAAAGGCGTCGAGGTACTTCGGCAGGTCACATTCGCTTGATCTGAAAAAGTACGAACGATATGGGTTGACTCACGAAAGAGGGTTTCTTCAATTTCGATAATATCAAAGGTACTATGCCACCACAGTTTTTTTTCCTGCAATACGTAATTCGGGTTGTTCTTTCAATTCAGCTTCATTGCGCTTATTTTTACTTTCTGCCCACTCGGAAAGTGCTGCGTGACCTATTTTTCGAACCTCTTCAATGACGCGTTGCTCCGCTGCATCCGCTTTCTCAATCGTTTCATCGTCATCTTCTACGATAGCCATTAATGCCTCAACACGATGGCGTAGTATGGGATGTTCATTTAGAAGTTCGAGTAGCTTTATATCTTTTTCGGGGATGGTTTTGTTCATGTATATTTTCTTTTATATTTCAACTCTATAAAATACAATCTTAACATGTTGCATCACTTTTAATCACACCCCTGACAAGCAATTAAATAAAGCCATTGCCGATGGACAATGCACTCGCAGGCAGCTGGCGGATAGTTTAGGTGTAGGAAAAAACTGTGGAAAATGCATTAAACACGTTGAACAGTTTCTCGATACCACTATCAATTTGTGCAATGCGGATTCTGAAGCGCTCCATCCTGTGTTACCGCATTCTCAACATTCCAGTAAGGTGCAAAAAGAAGTAACCTGCTTTGACGATCTTCTGGCGCAGCCATTAATGGCTTGATTGTAATTCTTTGTCTCCTGGCAGGGTGTCAAAATTCATCCTATCTGACAGTTGTTTGCATACCTGTATTGTAATTTTATCTATGCTTGATACACTGGCACAATGATAGATCGTACGCCAAAATCATCATTAATACCTCGAAAAACTAGCGATACCTCTAGTTCAAGTCAGGCGTAAAATCTTCCACTTCTTAATTTATTAGGCATTGCTAATTTAGTATAGTTTTATGTTAGAATTAAATTTTTGATATCTTTCTAAAGAGAGCGAGAAATTTAATGGAATGCCCTAAATGCAAATCTAATAAAAACATCAAAGATGGTATCGTAAAACAAAAGCAGCGTTACAAATGTAAAGAATGTAATTTTCGATATACTGTTGCTAGTGGCTCGGGAGCCAAACCATTCTATTTAAGAAAGATGGCTCTTCAATTATATCTTGAAGGATTAGGGTTTCGTTCAATTGGTCGGGTTTTGAACGTAAGCAATGTCACGGTACTAAATTGGATTAGATCCTTTGGTGAGCAAGTTGCCGAATTGAAAAGTCCTGAACAAGTGATTTATGCTGAGATGGATGAAATGCATACCTATGTGGGTCAAAAAAAAGCTATAAATGGATATGGATTGCTGTTGATAGATATGGGAAAAAATTCATCAATTTCATTGTTGGCGACCGAAGCGTACAGACAGGACAAAAACTCTGGGAAGGAATTGAAGATCAATTAAATGGAACAATAGCAACCGATTATTGGCAGCCCTATGAACATTTTATTCCTAGCGAAAAACACGTTCAATCCAAAGCTGAAACATACACAGTTGAAGGCTACAATAGTATCTTTAGACATTTTCTTGCGCGAATGAGAAGAAAGACAAAATGTTACACAAAAAGTGTTCGAATGCTTGAGCTGTCTATATTACTCTTAATGCATAAAAGAAATGGAACGTTAACTATACTAAATTAGCAATGCCATTTATTAATTGATCCTAAAGGATGGTTCTATGAAAGGTGATGCCAAAGTCATTGACTATTTGAACAAAGCTTTGCAAAACGAGTTAACTGCTATCAATCAATACTTTTTGCATGCAAGGATGTATAAAAACTGGGGCTTTTCCAAATTGGACGACAAGGTTTTCCACGAATCAATAGACGAGATGAAACATGCCGATAAACTGATTGAGCGTATCTTGTTTCTAGAGGGGTTACCGAATTTACAAAGCTTTGGAAAATTACTGATCGGTGAGGAGCCGAAGGAAATGCTGGAATGTGACCTTAAATTAGAGCAAATGGCCGTACCTTTGCTTCAAGAAGCGATTGTTTATTGCGAATCCAACCAGGATTTCGTCTCTCGTGAAGTGTTTGCCGATATTTTGACAAGTGAGGAAGAACATATCGATTGGTTGGAAACTCAGCTCGAATTGATTGGCCAGGTTGGGTTACAGAACTTTTTGCAATCGCAGATGTAATCCAGGGCTTATGTCCGTTAAAGGAATGGGATGTAACCGCTTTAAGGGCGGTTCCTTCAGTTTGGGTCTAATTATTCCGTGCAATATAAGCTTCGATTTGTTGTTCAGCCATCTTGGTAAAAGAAGCATTATTAATTTTTACCCACAAATTCATCATGAAAAAACCATAGGGCATTATCGGCCCTTTATCGTTGTGGGTGAGTTCATAAAAAGGTTTGGCAGCATTTTTATGGTGGCAGATGTGAAGCGGTAAACCCAAAAACATCTGATGGGTAAACCAACCATTGTTAACCCAGGCGATGGGATGATTGTCGGGCGATTCATCTTGTAATCCCCAATGCTGAAAATAATTAACAGCTTCCAATAGCCGCACCGCTACCCATGCTTGATAAATGAACATAACAGCTGCCAGCCAGCCAAAAAAAACAATGATTAAGGCTACTAAGAATAACTCTATTCCCAGCCCTTGAAAAACTCGATTATGGAACCACCGAAAACCGAAATTTATCGTTACCTTAGAGCTTAGGTGCGAGGGTTTCGTAATATCAGAATCTTGACTTGTCTTTTTGTCCGTTTTCTCCGTTGCAGTAACAGTTGCATAGTCTGTTATGCGCCTGTTTCTACGCCTTGAAGAATAAAAATCCTGCGCCAAACTTTCAGATATTATTAAATCCTCGCTCCTCATTCGGTCTTTTTCAGACTTCCAGGCATAAACAAACTGTTCAATGGCGACTCTGCGCCAATAGTCCTTAAAGCTTTCTCCCCATTTGGCCGTTGAAATGTCTTGTGGTTTACCTACGTTTCGATGATGACCTTGGGTATGTGCAATGACAAAGTGATCGTAACAAACGCTCAGCAACAAGATTTTTCCGAGCAGTTTTTGCCAAGGTTTGGAGCGGTGGATAAACTCATGCGCTACAATAATTCCAGAGCAACAGGAAGATGTTCCCACCAGAAACCGTATCACAAGAAGATGAGTTAAACCCGTTAAAACCGAATCTGAGTTGTCCCAAGACAAACGACTCACTAAAACCAACAATAAGAAAATGTTGGTTAATTGTAGAACGGCCAGGCCAAATAACAAACTATCAAAATACCATTTCGGCATGTTGGTATGGTGCAGAGGCTTAACCGTCGGGCTCAACCAGTCAGCCAATAAAATCCCAATCAGCGGCAATGTCCAAGCAAGGGCTGTAAATATCTCATGCGGTCCAGTGAGAAGGAATAACAAAGTGCAACCTGGCAGAATGAAGCACAATAGATGGCTTAACGGAAAGTTCATAACAAAAACTGCTGTTGGTGTTTTAGTTGTTGCTTTGCCAAAGAAATTAACACGCTTTTGCCCCTTTAGGATGGTTGTTAGCGAAAATTTAATTTTTTCTGCCAATAACCTATGATCAGCATGATTTGAAAACGCCTGCTTGCTAACTTGAGTGAGTGATAACCGGTTGCCACACGGTGCCAGTGTATTTGGCGTTGCTGTTCGCCCAAGCTGGCGCCAATATCATCCAGATAGCAATGAATCGTTTCAAGCGCCAGCGCACTGTGTCCACTGGCCGTATTATCAATAGCAATGTGCAGTTTGACGATGGTTGGGTCAATGCCCCAAAATGTCATTTCATCTGCCAAACGCATATAAACCTTGCCCAAACCGCTTAGCTCTATGGCTAAATTCAGTCCTAATAATTCGGGAAGAAATTGACGAGGGTGCATGGCAATGGACATTAAATAAACAGGCAAATCAAAGGCGCTGTCAATAAAATTTGGATTATCAACAAACGATTGAGTATGCACTTCTGGTATTTTGAAACCAAGTTTTTCGAGCAGTTGGTGATAGATAAAAGGATGGTTTTGTTGCTGCACACCACATCCTATTTCATCAAAATAAATGGTATCTAAATTTTGGTAAAGCCTGTCATTAGCTGCCCAGGTCAATTGATTGATGTGTTGCAGCCAACAGCCATCGGTCAAAATGGTCGGTGCAAATTGTTCGATACCCCACAAATAGGCTTGTTTGGAAAGCTTTGGGTGACCAGTTAAAGGCTGATAGCCCTTCATTTCGCGTTGATATAAATCCTTGGCAAAAGCATCTAAAGCGGTACGGTCGTATTGTTTAATGGGTGGTTTACTGAACCAGCGCGATAGCTTGATGATAATTTTGGCTTGGTGCTCCGCAGCATCTGCTACTTCTGGGAAAAACTCAGCATTGACCAGATAATAATACAGTTTGCGGTTTTTTAATCCGATGAGTGTGGAGGATGGTTTTTCAGGACTCGACTGGGTTTTTCTGCATGTATCGACTTCAATTTTGGTCTCTTGTGATTTGCCAACAGCGGGCGAGTAGCCAATAACCCAAGCGACTAACGTTTCGTGTTCAGGTCGGTTTAGAATGCCAAACATCGGGCCACCAAAATCGAACAATTTGAGGAGCGGACTGGCATCTGGGTGATCATTGTTAATATAAGTCGACTCTCGCAACGCTTTTAAGAACTGTTCTCCAGCAAAAGGTTGCTCGCTAAACCAATCATCCAGAGGCTTATTGCCCAATGTTACAGTACCGTGATGACCTGTCGCTGCAGCAGCTTTTCTTTGAAAAAGTTCGATCACCCGTTCATCTAAGCTGGTTGTTTCTTGAAGGCGTTGATTGATACCTTCTCGGCAACGTTGAAAGTGCCAGAGGTAAAGAAAATAACCGCATTGAATCCGCTGCCAAAGTTCTGATTTTATCGGGCCGTGCCGATCAAACAGACTCAAATAGTCATTGATCAACATTTGGATCGGCTGTTGCTGACTGACTAATAAAGTGCGGCGCTGCGATAACAAGTTATCAATTACGGCAGGCGCTCGGGATAAAGCATCGTAATAACTGACTGTTATAAGGGCAGGGCGATAGAGAAATGCCAGGGTAAAACCTAAAATTTCTGGAAACGTCGATCTCGGATATTGGGAAAACGCTAATTGCGTAACGGCCCAATCAAAAGAACTATCAGGAATCTCGGCCAAATGCGCAAAAGAACTGCTGTAAACCTTGGGTAGAGACATGCCAGACGCACTTAAAATATTGTAATAATAACTGGCGACCGATCTTCTTTCGAAAGCAGCATCTTGAATGATTGTTAAGTATATTTGGATAAGTTGAGCTGCCATTTGAGTTTGCCCCGTAGCCACTTGGGAAATAGTTTGTAGCCAAACCAACTCTGTGGCAATGACGGGTGCAGTCATTAATACAATTTCTCCCGTTGCAACAGTATGGTTTTGTTCAGACGTTAACAGGTGATTTTTTGTTGCCTCCCGAGTGACCAAATTGTTAAAAGCAGGAAGGTCAAAATTATCGGTGAAATGCTGTTTAAACTGACACCTTATATTGTCTGTTAGCTGCTGTAAAATTGACTGGTTATGTGGGAAACAATGGCTATCGGTCCCAAGATTTATCAATCTATAAAAATTCTCACGACTGGTTATTTGTCCTAAATTTGTTGCTCGCGGATTGACATTTTCTCCGATAGGGAAAGAGGTTGGTGAAAAAGGGTGCTCAGAAAATGCGGTCATGAGCTTTGGTAATGACATAATCATCAACCACTAAAGCATCCAGGCCGGTAGTGAGAAAGACCGATAAAGCATCCTCGAAGGTATGAATTAATGGTTTACCCATGACATTAAAGCTGGTATTGAGTAAGACCGGAATATCAGTGATGGAGTGAAAGTAACTGATCAGTTGATAAAAGCGTGGGTTCCATTCGTAGGTCACTGTTTGCAACCGGCCGGTGCCGTCAATATGACAAGTCGCCGCTATCTGGTCACGCATCACTTCTTTTATTTTAAGCGTTTTATCCATGTAGGGCGAGTCCTGATAATTTTCAAAATAGTCAGGGCCGTATTCATGTAACACAGCGGGCGCAAAAGGGCGAAAATATTCACGAAATTTTATATCGTTGTTAATTTTGTCTTTAGTGGTCGCTGTTCTTGGATCAGCCAGGATGGAGCGGTTGCCTAGCGCTCTCGGGCCAAACTCAGCACGGCCTTGTACCCAGCCGATGATCGAACCCGAAGCCAGCATCTCCGCTGCTCTTTCACAGATGTTTTCAGGACAATGTTTAACCTCCAATGAGTGGTTGTATTCCAAAAATCGATGCATCGTTTCGCGATTCATGGTTGAGCCGGAATAAGGCGAAGAGACGTCAGTTCGGGCTTGAATTGCTCCATTATATTTTTGGCAGGCTAACCAGGCAGCGCCCAGCGCTGTACCATCGTCAGCTGGGGCGGATGGAATATGAATTCTTTTAAAATCAGTATGTTTTGTGATTTGACCGTTGAAAGATGAGTTGAGTGCGCAACCACCAGTGAGTGCCAAGTCCGTTGCACCTGTGGTGGTCTGAAGGTGTTGCAATATTTGGCTCATGAGTTCTGCAAAAAAGTATTGCCCGGTATAGGCAATGTCTGCGGCTTGATCTGAATGATCATCGCTAGTTTGTTGGAAGCGATTAAGTGATTCGAGTTCCGCAAAGAACTCAGGTTTTGGTGCCGCAAAGTCAAAGCCATCAACCGCTAATATTGCTCGCAATCGTTCCAATAATTGATTATCCAACTGACCATAAGGCGCTAATCCCATTATTTTCCACTCTTCACCTTTTAACCAATCAAAGCCGCATAGTTCAGTGATTTTCATGTACAAAAAACCTAAACTGCCACTGCTTTTAGTCTCATGAATACGTTTTAATTTACCCTGTTTATATTGGTAAAAGGCCATCGAACCTTTTTCTCCGTAAGCATCGATCACCGCACAAGCTGCAGCAGGAAATGGACTACTAAAGCAAGCCATGGCTGCGTGGGTTAAGTGGTGATTGAAATGATGGAAAGAAATTTTACAAGCAGGATATCGCTCTTTCACTCTGCGTACTAAATTGATCCCGACTTTAGCAAAACTACTGCGCTGCGCCGACAGCATATGGTGTAGTTGGTAGTTTTCCAGTGGCGATTTTAATCGTTTGAAATCCGCGCGTAACAAACCTTTAGCTGAAAGCAGTCCTAGTCCAGCTGTAAGATTTTCATAAGCTGATCGCCTTTTCTGCCAATTACTGGCAATGACTATTTCACAAGGGAATGAACAATATTGCTCTAGCAAGTCGCCGATTTGATTTAATTGATCGGGCTCGCAATTGATGGCGCGTTTGTTTTGCAAATAGCGCTCTGTCGCTTCGGCAAACAACACTTCGCCAGACTCGTCGACAATGGCCAGGGCAGAGTCGTGATAAGTGACCGACAGGCCGATAAAATATTTTTTCATCGTGTTTTTGACTGAGCTTTCATTAGTTTTATTATGAGCGTCTTTTGGAAACCATGTAAACCTTATTCATGCGCATTCGACACTAAGGAACGAGGATTTAATAATATCCGCATCTTGACTTGTCTTTTTGTCCGTCTTCTACGTTGTAAAAACAGTTGCGTAGCGTGCTATGCGCCTGTTTCTACGCCTTGAATACGAACAAAAATCCTGCGCCAAACTTCCGGATATTATTAAATCCTCGCTCCTAAAATCAATCATGCGGACTATATCGTGTCTGCCATCAGGTAAAACCACTCAATCTTCGGATGTCAGTTTCTTTACAGTGATTAAATACCATGGCAGTGTTGCTGGTTACATTATTTTTCCCCCATAACCTAGCAATTATCAATAGAACAGCTAAATTTGTCTAACAATCTTTAAAATTGACTTTAGAAAGCAGAGCTGAGATATGAGCAAATTTACCGAAATGCCAAGTTTATTACTGGGTATGACAGCCACAATGCTAGGTTGTTGGATCATTTACATAGCTTACAGGTATTTCACTCAATCCAATCGAAGCAAAAAATTCAATAAATTAGCCGATCCTTTGCGTGAAAAAGTGAGTTCTCTCCGCGTTATGGTCGGTGATCCGAACGCCTACCCAACATGGCTTGAAGCAGGGGAGTTGCAACCACTGCTTGGCCAATGTGATTTTTTCCTCAAACGAAAATTACTAAAAGCTTTTGACAACTACAGTGATAGCATCTTATTTACCTGTAGCTTTACCAGCAGTAGTTGTTACGAGGTGCTGGACGAAACAAAATTGCAGCGGTCTCTAGCAACCTTATTGAATTGTTTACAACCAAAATAAGATTGAGCGGGGTAACAACCACTCTAAATCTACTTCCAGATACTTTGTTTTCTTAAGTGAAGAATCCGTCGATAAGTAGTAAGAAAATTATTGGAAGAAGTAAGGCTAAACAGTAAAGGTTTCAGATAAGAAATCATTTTACTCGATAGAAAGACTAAAGATCATCCAGCGGACTCACCACACCCTGACCGCCTTGGTTTAAAACATGGGTATAAATCATCGTCGTTTCCAGATCGTTATGTCCCAATAAAGCCTGAATGGTGCGAATATCAGTACCGCGTTGCAATAAATGGGTCGCAAAACTATGCCGAAAAGTGTGGGCGCTGACTCTTTTTTGAATACCCAATTTTTTAACCGCAGCTTTAATCCGTTTATTAATTAACGACTGATCAATATGATGCCGTCGTTTAATGCCAGAGACAGGGTCAACTGAAATTGATCGAGCTGGAAACACATATTGCCAGCCCCAATCTTTCTCAGCATGTGGGTATTTTTTGGCTAAAGCATAGGGTAGATAAACGGTTCCAAATCCATCGTCGAGATCTTTTTGATGTATCAATTGCACTTTGCTTAAATGATTTTGTAACAAAGGAATCAAGGCAGCAGAAATAGTTGTCACCCGGTCTTTCTCGCCCTTCCCGGAACGCACGGTAATTTGCTTATAGGCAAAATCAATATCCTGTACCCGTAAGCGAGAAGCCTCCGTAATCCTGAGTCCGCTGCCATACAGTAACTTTACGATCAATTGTGGAACACCCTCTAGCAAGCACAAGATTTGTTTTACCTCTTCATGTGATAACACAACAGGGATATGTCGACTCTTAGTAGAACGAATAGCGTCAATCCGTTTTTCCAGGGGTTGATCTAAAACCTTTTTATACAAAAACACCAAAGCATTCATTGCTTGATTTTGGGTCGAAGGCGCTACCTTCCGGTTTATTGCCAAATAACTCAAAAATCCTTCAACCTTTGCTTCAGCTTTCACAGACAATTCGTCTTTGTGCACGATCCGATGAAACCTAATGAATTGCTTGATCCAATCGCAATAAGTTCGTTCAGTGTGAATGGAATAATGCTTCAATCGCATCACTCGACGTATTTCATCCAGCAAAGAAGTGGGTTTAGGGTTTGACATGATGTCTCATTTCCGGTAGTTTTCAAGAAAATTAAATATGTAGGCAAAAATGCCCGAATATACCTCTAATAGTAGAATATCAGGCAAGAATGACAGGATATTTTAATAGGCAGGCAAAATTGCCTGGGATTCAGTAGTTATACAAAAAATCGAAAACTGAGCTGTCTACGGAGATATGTTCTATGCTTATACAAAAAATACAACAAGATTTGTTTGACTTCATAGATCATGATCCTGATGACCAAGAAGGATTGATAGAGTTTTGGTATGGCGCAAATTGCAATGCATTATCTGCGTCATTATCAAGCAATGATGGCCTACAAATAATAATCAATCTTTCGACATTTGACTCGTTTGAGCAGTTGTCAAAAAAGCTATTTTTAGTTGCGGACACAATAATATTGCGAGATCCAAGAACTTATACTTCAGATGACGATCAGAGCGCAGTTCTTGTGCCTAAAATAGAAGATTATAAGCCAGGTTTTTATGACGATGTAATAGAAAAATTAAAAGGATTGAGGCCATCGCCGTTAACAATAGCACCACACCCTAAAAATAGTTATTGGACAAGTTCAGAAAAGAAACTTAACAATGGGTTTCATGCGCACTATGCAAGCCAAATGGGTAGCAATATACCGCAAGAGTTTATAGATTGGATTTTATCAGATACAGGTCGAAGGCACTTGAAAACAGGAAGCATAGTTTATGCGCCATTTATCCCGCCTTTAGATATTGAACGTGAGTTTCTTAATAATAACGTTTCCTTGCCACAACACTTCAATGCATTGCCATGTTTTCAACAGAACTACGAATGGTTAAATGACGATAGGCTTAAGGCTTTATTTTCGCTTCAATTTCCTTTTCTTGAAAATATTGACATTGAAACTATTTCTAGCGTAAAAGAAGATCACTATGACGAATTCACTAATTTTAGTAAATCGCTAATTGAAGCAATCTCTTTAATAAATTCATCATATGGAACCGAAGATTTTATAAGAGAAGTAAGATACATCCAAGAACACCAGATTAACTCAGGATTAAGTGATATTGAAAAGACAATGAAAAAACTCAGTTCATTTAGTTCGCTAAGAAAATTAGGCGTGTTAACTGGCATGATTGGGCTCAATGCATCTATACATTTAGGCGCATCTGCTCCAGTTATGGCTACTGGAATAGCTGCTGGAGGTGCTGCATTTATCATTGATAAAATTGCGGATATGAAAGATAAAGGTGAATTAAAAGATAAAGCACCATACTTTCTATGGAAACTAGCCCAAGAGTCAGTTAATTAAATTTGTATAACAAAAAAATCCAGCGGACAGTTTAAAGCGTCATGCCTTTTGCAAAAAGACGCAAAAGTCCTGCCCCTTTAAACTGCGCGCTGATTTAGGCGTTATGCTTCCGGGGTAAATAATGAGCAAACTCACACAAGAGGAAGTTGATCAGATCATAGCTCAGCACAATGATATTCAATTGGTTGATCCTGATGATCTTGAAGATGGAAAACTAGAAGAATCTTTGGCTAGGTTCGAAAATGTTGATTTGCGAGGTATTACTTTAGAGGGAAGAAATATAAGTCGAGTGTACTTCGATAAAGTTGACCTGAGAGGGGTAAATTTTTCCTATGCTAATTGCAGAAATTCAGATTTTTTAGATTGTGACATTAGGGGGGCAAACTTAACTGGCACAGACTTTAGTGATGCCGATGTAAGAGGAATTATTTTTGATAAAAATATCATTTGCCGTGGCATCCATATTTCTAACAGTTATGGAAGCCCAAGGTTTAAGCGGTTCGCAGAGCATCAAAATTATATAGAAGAAATTAAAAGCGATAAAAATAAATTTCTTATATACCATATGTGGAGGATTTTATCTGACTGTGGTCGTTCCTTATTTCGGTGGGGTATCTGGGCGATTATTTTGTCTGTCATCTATGGTTTCATATTTTTCTTTATCGGAGCCGACTCATTTGAAATAAACAGTTCTCTAAAAGAAAATAGTCATGAACTCTTTATAATGATTTATTACAGTGTCGTTACATTCACAACACTTGGTTTTGGTGATGTAACACCTATCACAACGGGTGCAGCAATAGCAGTAATGTTTGAAGTTATCACAGGTTATATAATGTTAGGTGGGTTAATATCAATATTTTCAAGTAAATTGGTGGAGCGATAATAAGCATAACAAGTGACTATGGTGTCAAATAGTAATTATTAAGCATGATTCACCTCCCATTTGACGCCGTCTCGAAGCATAGAATTGAGTATCACAATCATCTTTCTGACACAGGCAATAAGGGCAATTTTTTTAGGTTTTCCATCATCTACTAATTGCTCATATTTAGCTTTAAAAACAGGATTACATTGTATCGCTGACATCATGGCCATAAACATCACAGTACGGACTTGATAACGGCCACCACGAATTCTACGTTGTCCTTTATACGTGCCACTCTCTCGATTAAAAGGAGCAACACCGACTAAAGCAGCGGCTTCTTTGCTACTCATGGAACCGAGTTCTGGCATGTCAGCTAACAAACTAAAAGCCACGACATTTCCGATGCCAGGCATACTTTGTAGAATTTCATTTTTTTCATGATATTCTGGACACTCTTCAATTAATTTTAATAGTTTTTCATCCACTTTTAACAGTTGATTTTTAATGGTTGTTAAGATTGGTTTGATCAAGCCCTGTAGTTTTTTAGGCATAATTTTAAGACGATTCTTTTCCATGGTTTGCATGGATGTTAATTGTCTTCTGCGTGATAATAAATCACTCATTCTCCGCATGTTTTCTGGTTTTAACAGAGATAAATTAGGTTGAATGGATTCACCATAATGAGCCATTAAGCTGGCATCTAATTGATCTGTTTTAGCTAATCGACCAATAGCGCCTGCGAACTTTTTAATGTGTAAAGGATTAGCGACTACAAAAGGTAAATTGGCTTTTGAACAGGCCAAGATAAAAGCGTGTTCCATTCGTCCCGTTGCTTCAATAATAATGCGTGTTGGATGATATTTTTTAATCTCAGCAACCGCTTTTTTAATCCCTTTATCATCGTTAGTGACTGTAAAATAAATATCTAAGGGACGGATATAAATATCCAGTTGATGTTTTCCCGTATCGACACCAATATTGATTTCTTCTTGAGTTTTTCTAGTCTTCATAATAAGCTGACTCTGCCTTGCAAATTCGGGTTCGAGACCCCGTTGACTATCCGAGTTGAGTGCTTGGAGTCTGATACAGCGTTCTCACTTGTTATCGGTCTCTCAATAGAGGAACCTCGCATCCATCGAACTGCTGTAAAAGAAGGCTTTGGTTGCAGCCAAAGCTTGGGTCTCACTTTACCCGAAAACAGGGTTTATTATCCATACAATTGCTTCCAGTTGACCGTAAAAAGCGTCACAAATTTTGCAAAAAGACGCAAAATCCCCGCCCCTTTTTACGGTCAACTGAAGCAGGCGTTATGTTTTAAAGAATATGTAAAATACACCTGATTTATCAGAATGAAATATACTATACTTTTCGATAGTGCTGGAGTGGATTGATACTTAATACTCTGGTGGAATAAATAATATTGTATGTGTTAGCAAGGAATGTGTGAGTGAGTTACAACACAGCTGTTAGAGCAATATATCTATAAAGAGGCTTAAGATTGTTTCGTATATTTATTGTTATCTTTATCCTGTCTATATCATTTTATTTATATAGAGATTACTCTCAAATAATGGAGTTAAAGACAACATATCAAGAATGGGCTGAGATAATAAAGGTTGAGGAAAGAGAGATGCATATTCCTAAAGTAGGAGGCACGTATCTAAATTGGTTAGTTATCGTTAGGTTGAGTAATGGTCGTTCCGTAAATGTTAGCGTTGCTGATTCACCTATTCCAAAAATAGGTGATTGCATGCCCATTTCGGTCGGTATTTTTGCTACGGGAGGAATTTTAGCAATTCTAAATACAGAGCAATGGCGTTATAATAGCTCTCCAAGAGTAGCTCCTTGTAAACTAAAAACATAACGAATAAGGTTAGATTGTGTGAGCGGAGCGAACCACAATCTGAACCGTTTGTTGGACAAGCCCGTTTTTACTGTTTGGTGTGAGTTTCGCTATTGCAAATAGCTTTTTGCTGAACAGCCCGATTAATGCATCCGGCTTCTATTTTTTAATCCGTTTTCCGCAAATGCATGGATTTTCATTGCGATCATCCATAAAGCCCCCTTTTTTTATCAATGCCCCCCTTTTTCAGAGCAGGTAATAGCCTTGGCCCATTATAGGCTACTTGTGCCATTGCCTGAGAGTGATTAAATGCTACATAATCAATAAATGCCTCCAGCGCTTAACCCATCTTCGTGACTTTGACATCGCTAAGTTATTGATATTTTGTTTTCATCGAATGATTCCATGAAAAAAAACCTTACCTTTCAACGGTGTTTTTTCCAGATCCGCTCGGTAGTGCCATTTTCGTCTTTTTGACCCTTGATTTTCCCCGGTTTTTCATTAATGCTAGGGACATGTATATTCGAAAAACCAAAACGAAATCCCTGGATAATGGCGGGGCCTACTTCACCTATCGGATCGTTGAATCCGTTCGCGTGGGAAGGAAAGTAAAGCAACGCACCTTACTGAATCTAGGCAAAGACTTCGCCATTGATCCAGAGCACTGGCCCTTGCTGACAGCCAGGATTGAACAATTGTTACAAGGCTGTGAGCCTCATCAGCAAGAATTGTTTCATGTAGCCGATGAGTTAACGCAATGCCTGGAAGCCTCAGCCCAGCGTTACAGTGCGCTTATCATCGCTAAGCTGGCCCAACCGGTGGATGCTGCCAGTCCAGAACCTGATTATCACACGGTTGATATCAATCATGTCGAAACCCTTCAAGCCCGCAGTATCGGTGTTGAAACGCTGGCGTGGCATGCGGTTATGCAACTACAACTGGATCAGAAGCTCACCGCACTGGGTTTTAATAAAGTCGAACTCGCTGCGGCCATCGGTAACATTATCGGCCGTGTGGTTTCACCGGGCAGTGAATTGCACACCCATGATTGGCTACAATCACGCTCAGCGTTGGGAGAACTGCTTGACCATGACTATGGCCATACCAGCCTGACACGGCTTTATACGATCAGCGATAAATTGCTCAAACACCAGACGGCACTGGAAACGTTTCTGTCCGAGCAAGAGCAAACCTTATTCGAATTAAACCGTAGTATTGTGCTATACGATTTGACCAATACCTATTTTGAAGGGCAGTGTCACCAAAACCCCAAAGCCCAGTTCGGTCGTTCCAAAGAAAAACGCAGTGATTGTCCCTTGGTGACGCTGGGACTGGTGTTGGATGGTGAGGGATTTCCTCTGAGCAGTCAGGTTTTCCCGGGTAATGCCAGTGAGCCGGGCACCTTGGAGTTAATGCTGGATGGACTACAAAAAAAACAGCCATTACCGCAGGTCACAAAACCTGTGATCATCATGGATGCCGGTATTGCCAGTGCCGACAACATCGCCTGGTTAATCGAGCAGGGCTATCATTATCTGGTGGTCAGTCGAGAGCGATCCGTGATCAATCCCACCGATCAGGACGATGCTGTGATGGTGAGAGAAACCGAACACAGTCAGGTGTGTGTTTATCGCGAAACAGATCAAGACACCCACGAAACCCGGCTCTATTGTCACTCCGAACAAAAACAAAAAAAAGAGCAGGCTATCCGAAACCGCTTCCATGTTCGCATGGAAGAAGCACTCAACAAGCTTGATGCGGGCTTAAACAAAAAAGGGACGATCAAAAAATACAGCAAAATACTGGAACGGATCGGTCGACTGCGCGAAAAAAACCGGCGGGTTTCGCAAGACTACCGCATTGACGTCATAACCGATGACGAGAAAAAAAACGCCATCCGGCTTGAATGGCAACGTGAACCTCAAAGTAAACAGAACGATCAACACTGTGGTGTCTATTGCCTCAGAACCAATATCCCCGACTGGTCTGAAGAACAACTGTGGACAACCTACATCATGCTGACCGAGATCGAAGCCACCTTTCGAAGCTTGAAAACTGAACTGGGCTTGCGCCCGGTTTACCACCAAAAAGAAGACCGTGTCACCGGCCACTTGTTCATTACTTTGCTGGCTTATCATCTGGTGCATACGCTGCGCTATCAACTGAAGCAACAGGGCATTCATTTAAGCTGGGACAGTATTCGCAACATCATGTCGACACAGCAACGTATCACCATGACCTTACCAACGGATGATCATAAAATGATTCACCTGCGGACAACAACGAAGGCGGAGCTACGTCAGAAACAAATTTATGAAGCTTTGAATATTAAACCCGACCTCATTGGTCAATGTAAAACAATTATCGATAAAAAAAATCTGTAGTGCCAACTGAAACAGATTGAAAATTTTAACTTATTGAAATAACAGGATATTGTAAATATAAGTCACGAAGATGGGTTAAGTCGGCACCAACGCTTGGCTGTCTGTTTTTAGCCTGAGTACTTCGACAATGGGAATTCGGGTTCGGCTCACCTGCATTGTTCCACCACAGCAGGTGCAGGCCCTCTGGGGTCGCTGTCGAAGGCCTATTTTTTCCAGCATTTTTTTGGGGTCAAGTTTGCCCAGGGTTAGCAGAATGCTGATCATTTTCTTACTGTTAGGATGCAAAAATCCAAAATTTCTGGCACGGCGAAATCCCGTTGGCAAAACAGGCTGCAGAACCAGCCATAAAAATTTGGCGCCGGTTTCTGTTCGGGTTTCCCAACGCTTAGTGTCACTGTTCTGATAGCGAAACGTCACCTTGCCATTGCTGACAGATAAAATATCCTTCTCGCGGATGACCCCACGATAAAGATAGCGCCCCAGATAGACCAGTGCCTTGCCGCCTGAGCCTACTTTCTTACAATTGACAATCCATTTTTGCGGAATAGATTTAGGCAAAATCAAGTTTTCTTTGGCCAGTTTCGACAGCAGTTTACCCCGAAAGACCTTGGCGAGGGCTTTGTGATTAAACAGGTACTTGCCGTGTTTGGTGCGTGTCAGTTTATTGAGTCGGTCAACCACTGTCGCAGGCATCACGGTATGGATATGCGGATGATAATCCAGATGTCGGGCATGGGTGTGCAAAACGGCAATCATCCCGGGATCCCCCTTAATTTTTTGTCATTGCGACTGAAGGATTGTAGGGTTTCCCAGACACCATCAAACATCAGCCGGTAAACAAGTTTTTGATGGTTTTTGGCCAGAGATCTCAGCTGCGCAGGCAAAGTAAACGTGATCATAAAATAGTCACCCGGCACCTGTTTTTTCAGCTGATTCTCAATCCACAGCTGAGATTCATGAAGCTGGCAATGCGGACAGTTGCGATGACCGCAGGAATGGGGAACAAAGCGTTGGTGGTCACAGTCGGTACAGCTGACCTGCATCACCGGGCTGAATTTTGTCCGGCAGATTTTAAGTGCATTCAGTGCCTTTCGCTGAGCAGGTAGAACCTGCCCCTGATAGGTGTTCAGGAAATCAGTTTCAAACTGATCGATGACAGAGGAAAGCAAAATCATCTGATCTTCCTCCACGACACGTTGAAACCACCCATCAGCTGATTGATCCGCTGTTCAGAATTGTCACAGGTCACATCAGTCAGATGGGCATAGCGTGCCGTAGTCAGCAGGGAACTGTGCCCCAGAAACTGCTGGAGTTCCAGCAGACCGACTCCAGCAAATGCGTGGCATAGCTGTGACGCAGAGAATGGCAGGAAATCTTTTTTTTAGCCCCATCTCCTGAGCAACGAGCTTGATAGTCGCCTGAACGCCACCGCGATCAAGCGGCGACTCAGCAAGATGCGCCCCTTCCAGCCCCCGTGAACGATTGGGGAACAATAGCGTTGGGTGTCGGTGCAATACCCAAAATCGGCGAAGTGTAATGGTCTAATAATCTTGGAAGGATTTATAGCTTATAATCCAACCCAAAATTAGGATAAAAAATGACCGAAATAACCACAGTAAAACCTAAAACAACCTTCACCACAGAACAGCGTCTAGACTACGCTAAACTCATGGTAAATGAAGGATATACCAATAAGCAGGTAATGGAAATATCAGGAGCAGGTGACTCTGCTGTGAGGCGATGGAAAAAGCAATATTTAGATGAACTCAAAGGTAATACACCTCAGGATAAGCAAGCGTTAACCCCAGAACAACAGAAAATACAAAGCCTAGAGAAGCAATTATGGCGAGCTAAAAGGGATAATGAAATACTAAAAAAGGCCACAGCCTTCTTTGTTCGAGACAACAACAATCTGAATTGATTGTTGAAATAAAGAAGGCTTCTCCAGGCTATCAAACAACAGAGCTTTGCACACTATTTAATATAGCTCTCAGTACACACTACTATCAGATTAATAATCAAATGAGCGATGAAGAACAAGAAACCATAGAACAAATTAAATTGATAGCCATTGAAACTCAGCATACCTATGGTAAACGAAGGACTCAGGTTGAATTAGCTAACAGAGGGATTGAAATAGGCGTTTATAAAACAGCTTCATTAATGAAAAAATCGAATGTCATTGCCATAAAACCTAAAAAGCGACACAGCTATCCAGCGGGAGAAGTCCACAAGAAAGCGGATCATTTACTTAAGACAGTTTAATCCCAGTACTGTTCATACGCACTGGGTAGGTGACATTACCTACATTAAAACCTATACAGGCTGGAGCTATTTAGCTTGTATACTTGATCTTGGGTCAAGAGAAATTATGGGCTGGGCATTATCAGAAGAACCCAATGCAGAGCTTGCAAAGTCAGCATTAGAACATGCGATTAATAAACACAAGCCAGATACTCAACAATTAATGTTTCATTCAGACCAAGGGGTTCAATATTCAGCCAATCTATTTGTTGATTATCTTCATGACTTGGATATAACACAAAGTATGAGCCGTCGAGCTAATTGCTGGGATAATGCTGTGATGGAGCGGTTTTTTAGGAATTTAAAAACAGAGAGGCTGAACTATTTGAGTTTTATTAATTACTCCTCTGTAGTCAGTGCTGTGACTAGCTATATTAGTTTCTATAACTATAAAAGGTTACATTCTGCTATTGATTATAAAACCCCTCATCAAAAAACCAAAGAAATGAAAAAAGCGGCTTAAAATCCTTCCAAGAAAACTTGACCATTACAAAGTACCTGCAAGGTATTGACGGGCAAAGGTACCACACGGTCTTTATTGCCCTTGGCATTGCGAATATGCACACGCATTCGCGTCGCATCGATATCCCCTACCTCCAGGTTCAAGCCTTCGCCTAGACGCAAACCCATACTGTAAAGGGTAAAATAGAATACGCAGTAGCTTAACTTGCGTGTCGACATAAACAGCCGCTGCGCTTCCGCCCTAGTCACAATATCGGGAATGCGTGTACAGCGCGGCGGTTTAACCATAGGAATGTCAGCCCAGGGTTTGGCAAGGACATGGGTATAGAAAAACTTTAATCCATAAAGATCCAGCTTAACCGCACTCCATGAAAGGCGGTCGAGCAGATCATGAAAGTAGTCAAGAAGCTGGTCTTGAGACAGGTTATCCAGATGGCCATTGAAATAAACAGCAATACGGCGAATAGCACGTGAATACGCCTCAATGGTTTTGGGTTGCAGTCCCTGAAGTTTTAAATGTTTGCAGTGCAGTGAATAATAATGATTGTATTTTGATTCGAGAAATGGTGTCATCAGTGTGTAACCTCACTGTTAAATAAATGAGCTTACAGGTTACCTTCTTATGAAAAGGGAGGGTACTGAGGGTACACTTTAATTTTATCGGCGCGGCAGCTCTTCCTCCGCGATAGCGGCTTCGTCCAACAATCGCATGCACTAGGACTGCCGTAAGCGTCACGCCTGTGTGCCAAGAGAACAACGAAGTTGTTCGTAACTATTCTAAAGATGAGAGTAGGTCTCTCGTAATCGACTGAAAGGAGTTGGTTACAAACCGCCCTCTGCTGCTGAGGTAAAGAGCTTTGGTAGTGAGCGAGAAGGGAAAAGGCATGACTGTAGAGAACATGTCAGGTGAGTATCAAAGAGATGAATGAAAATGAACCCTTGATGAGGTGTCGAAACGCTTATCATTGTTGTCAAAACCCGAACGCAGGCGTGGGGCGGGGATAAGTCTGGAAGTTACCTTTAATCCTGACCAGACGGCAACCGGCATAAAGAGGGCATGAATTTGATATAGGCTTTAGAATGGAACTTGGGAACCTGTCGTTCTGATGTTAAGGAAAAATCACGAGTGGAAGCCCCATGGAGTGAGAAAGTACCGAAGCAGAGCACGGGGGCGGATCAGTTCGTAGTAGTGAAGAAGTTTCTGTAATGGAAATGGAGCGAAGGGGCTGACATGTCCAAAATAGATTTTCGGTCAACTAGAAATAGGAGGAACTGAAAACTTATGCAAACTTGGTAATTTGCGAGGGACATGAAGAGCCGTATGAGGTGAGAGTCTCACGTACGGTTCTGTGAGGGACTGAGGGGGGAAGTTCCCTCGGTCTACTCGACTTTGCGAAAAGAAAAAGCCGCAAAAGACGCGCCCCTTACGGCATCCTGTGATGCGGGCGTTATGTAAAAGCAAGAGAAATATTGACATCCAACACTTTTGTATTACAATAAGTATTACATCTTAATTGGAGAATAACTTGATTACTCTTAGGCTTGATCCAAAATTAGAACAAACTATTAATAATATTGCTCATCAAATGGGCGTTAGTAAATCAGAGCTAATAAGAAAAAGCATAACTGAGTTTATTGGCAAGTTGGATAAACCATCGCCATGGGAATTGGGTTCTAATATTTTCGGAAAATATGCAAGCACATATGAAAGTTTGTCAAGAGATAGAAAGGTACTCGTCAAAGATAAAATAAAAGCAAAAAGATGAAGAAGATTCTGATTGACTCAGGACCTCTGATTGCCCTATTTGATAGAAACGATAAATATCATTCAGCATCTCTCAAATTTATAAAGGGTAATGACAATGAACTGGTAACCACTTTAGCATCAGTTACAGAAACACTCCATTTGCTTGATTTCAATAGAAACGCTCAAATAGATTTTCTAGGGTGGGTGAATGCAGGAGCCGTAACCCTCGAATCTATAGAATCAGATGATTTGCAAAGGATAAAGGAATTAACAATAAAATATTCAGACCTTCCTATGGACTTTGCAGATGCATGTTTGGTTTTCTTAGGTGAAAAACTTAGTATCAATACGATTGCAACTATTGATAGAGACTTTGATGTGTATAGGCTAAAAGGAAAAGAACCATTTACAACACTAATAAAATAAAAGCACCTAACGAATAAGGTTAGATTGTGTGAGCGGAGCGAACCACAATCTGAACCGTTTGTTGGACAAGCCCGTTTTTACTGTTTGGTGTGAGTTTCGCTATTGCAAATAGCTTTTTGCTGAACAGCCCGATTAATGCATCCGGCTTCTATTTTTTAATCCGTTTTCCGCAAATGCATGGATTTTCATTGCGATCATCCATAAAGCCCCCTTTTTTTATCAATGCCCCCCTTTTTCAGAGCAGGTAATAGCCTTGGCCCATTATAGGCTACTTGTGCCATTGCCTGAGAGTGATTAAATGCTACATAATCAATAAATGCCTCCAGCGCTTAAGTCGGCACCAACGCTTGGCTGTCTGTTTTTAGCCTGAGTACTTCGACAATGGGAATTCGGGTTCGGCTCACCTGCATTGTTCCACCACAGCAGGTGCAGGCCCCTGGGGTCGCTGTCGAAGGCCTATTTTTTCCAGCATTTTTTTGGGGTCAAGTTTGCCCAGGGTTAGCAGAATGCTGATCATTTTCTTACTGTTAGGATGCAAAAATCCAAAATTTCTGGCACGGCGAAATCCCGTTGGCAAAACAGGCTGCAGAACCAGCCATAAAAATTTGGCGCCGGTTTCTGTTCGGGTTTCCCAACGCTTAGTGTCACTGTTCTGATAGCGAAACGTCACCTTGCCATTGCTGACAGATAAAATATCCTTCTCGCGGATGACCCCACGATAAAGATAGCGCCCCAGATAGACCAGTGCCTTGCCGCCTGAGCCTACTTTCTTACAATTGACAATCCATTTTTGCGGAATAGATTTAGGCAAAATCAAGTTTTCTTTGGCCAGTTTCGACAGCAGTTTACCCCGAAAGACCTTGGCGAGGGCTTTGTGATTAAACAGGTACTTGCCGTGTTTGGTGCGTGTCAGTTTATTGAGTCGGTCAACCACTGTCGCAGGCATCACGGTATGGATATGCGGATGATAATCCAGATGTCGGGCATGGGTGTGCAAAACGGCAATCATCCCGGGATCCCCCTTAATTTTTTGTCATTGCGACTGAAGGATTGTAGGGTTTCCCAGACACCATCAAACATCAGCCGGTAAACAAGTTTTTGATGGTTTTTGGCCAGAGATCTCAGCTGCGCAGGCAAAGTAAACGTGATCATAAAATAGTCACCCGGCACCTGTTTTTTCAGCTGATTCTCAATCCACAGCTGAGATTCATGAAGCTGGCAATGCGGACAGTTGCGATGACCGCAGGAATGGGGAACAAAGCGTTGGTGGTCACAGTCGGTACAGCTGACCTGCATCACCGGGCTGAATTTTGTCCGGCAGATTTTAAGTGCATTCAGTGCCTTTCGCTGAGCAGGTAGAACCTGCCCCTGATAGGTGTTCAGGAAATCAGTTTCAAACTGATCGATGACAGAGGAAAGCAAAATCATCTGATCTTCCTCCACGACACGTTGAAACCACCCATCAGCTGATTGATCCGCTGTTCAGAGTTGTCACAGGTCACATCAGTCAGATGGGCATAGCGTGCCGTAGTCAGCAGGGAACTGTGCCCCAGAAACTGCTGGAGTTCCAGCAGACCGACTCCAGCAAATGCGTGGCATAGCTGTGACGCAGAGAATGGCAGGAAATCTTTTTTTTAGCCCCATCTCCTGAGCAACGAGCTTGATAGTCGCCTGAACGCCACCGCGATCAAGCGGCGACTCAGCAAGATGCGCCCCTTCCAGCCCCCGTGAACGATTGGGGAAAATAGCGTTGGGTGTCGGTGCAATACCCAAAATCGGCGAAGTACCTGCAAGGTATTGACGGGCAAAGGTACCACACGGTCTTTATTGCCCTTGGCATTGCGAATATGCACACGCATTCGCGTCGCATCGATATCCCCTACCTCCAGGTTCAAGCCTTCGCCTAGACGCAAACCCATACTGTAAAGGGTAAAATAGAATACGCAGTAGCTTAACTTGCGTGTCGACATAAACAGCCGCTGCGCTTCCGCCCTAGTCACAATATCGGGAATGCGTGTACAGCGCGGCGGTTTAACCATAGGAATGTCAGCCCAGGGTTTGGCAAGGACATGGGTATAGAAAAACTTTAATCCATAAAGATCCAGCTTAACCGCACTCCATGAAAGGCGGTCGAGCAGATCATGAAAGTAGTCAAGAAGCTGGTCTTGAGACAGGTTATCCAGATGGCCATTGAAATAAACAGCAATACGGCGAATAGCACGTGAATACGCCTCAATGGTTTTGGGTTGCAGTCCCTGAAGTTTTAAATGTTTGCAGTGCAGTGAATAATAATGATTGTATTTTGATTCGAGAAATGGTGTCATCAGTGTGTAACCTCACTGTTAAATAAATGAGCTTACAGGTTACCTTCTTATGAAAAGGGAGGGTACTGAGGGTACACTTTAATTTTATCGGCGCGGCAGCTCTTCCTCCGCGATAGCGGCTTCGTCCAACAATCGCATCCAGCTGACCGTAAAAAGCGTCACATTTTTTGCGAAGCAAAAAAGTGCGCCCCTTTTTACGTCAGCTGATGCGGGCGTTATGTGTTCAAATCATCCACTTAAATAAATCTATAGCTTTTAAAAAAGTTCTTGAGAAAATATAATAAATGTCTACAATATATAGACATATTAATATTTCTGATTAGGAGTGGTTATGAAAGCTTCCATAGTGGATTTAAGGTACAAAACAACTGATATTCTGAAAGCACTTGATAGAAATGAAAGTGTTACAGTGCTATATCACGGTAAAGTTAAAGGGGTAATCAAGCCTGCCAGAGAAAAATTAATTTCCAAAGTTATAGACCATCCTTTTTTCGCTATGCACAAAGACGGTGAACAAACTGTATTAGAGGAATTAGATAATCTAAGAAAGCCCAGATATGATTTATGATACCGATATTCTGATATGGGTTCAGAGAGGAAATGAGAAAGCCGCTAAACTCATTGATAAAGACGAAGAAAAATACCTTTCAATCCAAAGTTACATGGAATTACTCCAAGGTGCAAAGAACAAGATGCATCATAAATACGTGAAAGACTTTATCTCAGAGTTTGAGTTTTCTATATTGCCATTAACAGAGAATATTGGGCACAGGGCGTTGATATATGTAGAAGAGCATGCTCTTTCATCAAATATGCGGTCTGGAGATGCTATTATTTCCGCTACAGCAGTTGAAAATAATATGACTCTTGTTTCAAGTAATATAAAATATTTCAAGGTTGTGAAAGAACTAGAACTAAAGGCTTTCAAACCATGAAACACATAATCGGGTAAGGGCTGGTTTCTCTCCAGCCCTCCCCACAGCACCCCGCATGCGGGTCCGCACGGGGCGCTTCCTTCGCGTAATAAAATCAATTGCGCCCTCGCAATCAATCCCAAAGCTGGCTGCGAAATCTTACCGCCCCTCATGTTCTCACATAAGAAAGGTAAGCTCGGCTCCTCTTTGACAAAGGTTCAGGCCTTCACCCTGTCCCAACCATTACGATGGGCATTTGGCTACTATGCCGTCTCTATTAGGCGACAATTATCCTGTCCGGTCAGCGACAATTAACTTGACCGGTTGAGTGATTCCCCAGATAAGCTAAGTCTTACTTTAAACGAGGAGACTAATTTGTCTGGAAAACACATTACTCAAGCACAAAGGACTCTTTATATGAAAAGTCGTCAATCAGGTTTAATGCAAGAAACCAGTGCGGCTAAAGCGGGAATCAGCTCCCGCTCAGGTCGGCGTATTGAAACCAATGATCAAATTGTCAAAAAGCAGCGGCACTGGAAAACAAGAAAAGATCCCTTTTCACAAGTCTGGGAAGCTGAATTAATCCCTTTATTAGAACAGGAACCCACACTCACTGGGTTAACTTTATGGGAATATCTGGATGAACATTACCCTCAAAGCTACCCGTATTGTTTATTGAGAACGCTTCAACGCCGAGTTAACCCATCTTCGTGACTTATATTTACAATATCCTGTTATTTCAATAAGTTAAAATTTTCAATCTGTTTCAGTTGGCACTACAGATTTTTTTTATCGATAATTGTTTTACATTGACCAATGAGGTCGGGTTTAATATTCAAAGCTTCATAAATTTGTTTCTGACGTAGCTCCGCCTTCGTTGTTGTCCGCAGGTGAATCATTTTATGATCATCCGTTGGTAAGGTCATGGTGATACGTTGCTGTGTCGACATGATGTTACGAATACTGTCCCAGCTTAAATGAATGCCCTGTTGCTTCAGTTGATAGCGCAGCGTATGCACCAGATGATAAGCCAGCAAAGTAATGAACAAGTGGCCGGTGACACGGTCTTCTTTTTGGTGGTAAACCGGGCGCAAGCCCAGTTCAGTTTTCAAGCTTCGAAAGGTGGCTTCGATCTCGGTCAGCATGATGTAGGTTGTCCACAGTTGTTCTTCAGACCAGTCGGGGATATTGGTTCTGAGGCAATAGACACCACAGTGTTGATCGTTCTGTTTACTTTGAGGTTCACGTTGCCATTCAAGCCGGATGGCGTTTTTTTTCTCGTCATCGGTTATGACGTCAATGCGGTAGTCTTGCGAAACCCGCCGGTTTTTTTCGCGCAGTCGACCGATCCGTTCCAGTATTTTGCTGTATTTTTTGATCGTCCCTTTTTTGTTTAAGCCCGCATCAAGCTTGTTGAGTGCTTCTTCCATGCGAACATGGAAGCGGTTTCGGATAGCCTGCTCTTTTTTTTGTTTTTGTTCGGAGTGACAATAGAGCCGGGTTTCGTGGGTGTCTTGATCTGTTTCGCGATAAACACACACCTGACTGTGTTCGGTTTCTCTCACCATCACAGCATCGTCCTGATCGGTGGGATTGATCACGGATCGCTCTCGACTGACCACCAGATAATGATAGCCCTGCTCGATTAACCAGGCGATGTTGTCGGCACTGGCAATACCGGCATCCATGATGATCACAGGTTTTGTGACCTGCGGTAATGGCTGTTTTTTTTGTAGTCCATCCAGCATTAACTCCAAGGTGCCCGGCTCACTGGCATTACCCGGGAAAACCTGACTGCTCAGAGGAAATCCCTCACCATCCAACACCAGTCCCAGCGTCACCAAGGGACAATCACTGCGTTTTTCTTTGGAACGACCGAACTGGGCTTTGGGGTTTTGGTGACACTGCCCTTCAAAATAGGTATTGGTCAAATCGTATAGCACAATACTACGGTTTAATTCGAATAAGGTTTGCTCTTGCTCGGACAGAAACGTTTCCAGTGCCGTCTGGTGTTTGAGCAATTTATCGCTGATCGTATAAAGCCGTGTCAGGCTGGTATGGCCATAGTCATGGTCAAGCAGTTCTCCCAACGCTGAGCGTGATTGTAGCCAATCATGGGTGTGCAATTCACTGCCCGGTGAAACCACACGGCCGATAATGTTACCGATGGCCGCAGCGAGTTCGACTTTATTAAAACCCAGTGCGGTGAGCTTCTGATCCAGTTGTAGTTGCATAACCGCATGCCACGCCAGCGTTTCAACACCGATACTGCGGGCTTGAAGGGTTTCGACATGATTGATATCAACCGTGTGATAATCGGGTTCTGGACTGGCAGCATCCACCGGTTGGGCCAGCTTAGCGATGATAAGCGCACTGTAACGCTGGGCTGAGGCTTCCAGGCATTGCGTTAACTCATCGGCTACATGAAACAATTCTTGCTGATGAGGCTCACAGCCTTGTAACAATTGTTCAATCCTGGCTGTCAGCAAGGGCCAGTGCTCTGGATCAATGGCGAAGTCTTTGCCTAGATTCAGTAAGGTGCGTTGCTTTACTTTCCTTCCCACGCGAACGGATTCAACGATCCGATAGGTGAAGTAGGCCCCGCCATTATCCAGGGATTTCGTTTTGGTTTTTCGAATATACATGTCCCTAGCATTAATGAAAAACCGGGGAAAATCAAGGGTCAAAAAGACGAAAATGGCACTACCGAGCGGATCTGAAAAAAACACCGTTGAAAGGTAAGGTTTTTTTTCATGGAATCATTCGATGAAAACAAAATATCAATAACTTAGCGATGTCAAAGTCACGAAGATGGGTTAACCATTGGCGAGCAACACAAGGTCCGGATAAGCCGGTGATTTTTCGTCAGGCGATGCCACCCGGCCAACAAGGTTTATCTGATTTCTCGCATCCTAATACCGCGGTGACCATTGCCGGGAAGCCTTTTGCTCATCTGATTTATCAATTCAGATTAGCCTATAGCGGGTGGCGATATGCACAGATTGTTCAGGGCGGTGAAAGTTATTCTGCCTTGGCAGAAGGGTTACAAAATGCCTTGCATAAAATAGGGGGTGTATGAAATGGTTTAATAAAACAGGACACCTCTAAAGGCAGATATATAATGTCAAATAGAGGTGAACATGAACAAGAAAACTACACACACCAGACCAAAATATACGCTTGAATTCAAACAAGATGCAGCGCAATTAGTGATAAAAAAAGGCTATACCCATCAGCAAGCAGCTGATCATCTGGGTGTATCATTAAGTGCGATTGGAAGATGGGTCAGAGCAGAACGAGGCCCTGAAAATGATTCGAGTAAAAAGACGAGCTCTTTAAAATTAAGTGATCAGAGCGAACTCATTAGATTACGTAAGGAAAACGATGAGTTACGAATGGAGCGCGAAATATTAAAAAAGGCGGCGGTCTTCTTTGCCAAAGAAGTCGGATAAAGTACGGATTTATTCGAGAGCAACAGAAGACCTATCCTGTGATTATATTGTGTCGAGTGATGCAAGTCAGTAGTAGTGCGTATTATGCCTGGTTGCAAGCAGCTGACGACCCAGAAAAGGCTCGTCAAAAGGAACAGCTTGAAGCCAAAGTTTGTGAGCTGTTTGAAGCGAATAGAAAAGTTTATGGGTCGCGTCGTTTATCCGATGCTTTAAAAGAAGCTGGTATTGATGCTGGGCGCTATAAAACCCGCCGATTAATGGCTGATTTGAGCTTAGAAGTGCGTTATCCTAAGCGTTGCGTATTCTGGTGATCATGAACACCGATTCTGGCCATCGTGAACACTTCCCTTGTCCACGCATTGGATTCAGGTTATTTTTACCCTAAGTGTTCACCATCAGTCAAATTTGACTGTGTTTTTCGCATAGATTCTCCTTTTAATTTGATGCGATGTGCGTTGTGCATGAGCCGATCCAAAATAGCATCAGCCAGTGTATTGTCACCAATAGATTGATACCATTGATCCGTAGGTAATTGACTGATCATAATGGTGGATGCACTTTCGTAACGATCATCCATAATTTCCATTAAATCATTACGTTGTGCTGCTTTTAATGGCTCAAGCCCCCAATCGTCTATAATCAGACAATCCAGTTTGGCTAATGTTTGTAGAGCCTTGCTGTAAGTTCCATCTGCTTTTGCCTGAGTGAGTTCCAGCATTAACCGTGACAGTCGGTAATATTTCACGCTATAGCCTTTCATACAGGCAGTATGTCCCAACGCACAAGCAATATAGGTTTTACCGCTGCCACAAGGCCCAGTAATGAGTATGTTTTGTGATTTATTCAGCCAATCGCAATGTAACAGTGAAGCCATCATGGATTGTTTCAGTCCTCTGGGATGCTGATAATCAATGGCATTGCTGTTGGCTGCCAGTTTTAATTTAGCGGCTTTGAGTAAGCGCTGCTGTTTTCTATTTTCTCTGTCTTGATATTCACTATCCGCTAATAATTGCAGCCGTTCCTCAAAGGGTAATCCTTCATAGGTATTAGGCTGTTCTATCTGGCTAACCAATGCATTAGCCATGCCTGATAATTTCAGCTGCCTGAGTTGTGTTATGGTTTGTTCCAACATAATTAATCTCGCTTGTCATTCTATTAGTGAAAACTTTCTGGGCCACGGATGTTTTTATGGGCTTGAGGCAAGGCAGGCAGCGACTCTTTGTTTTCTGTCAGTAATTGATCTTGATTACTCCGCAAAATATCTTTGATGTGTTTAAGTTTGTATAAGTTGTTTTTGTTAGCAATCAAACACGCCTTATTTAATCGTTCAGCAGGATAACTTCGGGAGAGATTGAGTAATCCCAGGCAGACTCTATAAGCCTGCTCTGGATGTTGTCGTTGATTAAGCACCGTTTTAACCCAAAGCAAGACTTCATCGCCGATGTCTTTTGCCCAGTCCATTAATCGACCCGGTGTCCACTGATGATGCTTTTCATGTTTAACAGGCATATGCTCTGCTACGGTGGTCATGCCAGAATGATATTTTCTAGCGTGGCTGGTTATGCGTTTGTTGTGGAAGTAGAGCTCAATCACATATTCTTTGGCATGAATCGCAAGCTTTTCACCGACCAGATGATGCGGAACGGAGTAAAAATGATCGTCATAGCGAATATGATAATCAATATTGACTTTGACCGTTTTAATCTCGGTATATTGATAAGTCTGCTTAGGTAGCGGCAAGAGAGCGGGCTTATCTATGGATTCAAACCATTGTTGTCGTGAGCCTTTCAGCTGTTTAAACGGCTTATTATTCACCTCTTCTAATAGTGCTTTAATGCAGTGGTTTAATTCTTCCAAAGAGAAAAAAGTATGGTGTCGTAGTCTGGCCAGTATCCAGCGTTCTATGATTTGTACACCGACTTCAGCCTTGGCTTTATCTTTGGGTTTTAACGGTCTGGCAGGCACTAGTGCAGTACCATAATGTGCGGCAAGTTGTTGGTAAGAAGGATTGATTTCTGGATCATAACGACAGGCTTTAGTGACTGCACTTTTCAAATTATCTGGAACCACCATCGTAGGCACGCCACCGATGAAGTTAAAAGCTCTGACATGACTGTTAATCCAGTCAGGTAGTTTTTGACTCCATGTCGCTTCACAAAAGGTGTAATTGGAAGCGCCTAAAACAGCAACGAATATCTGAGCAGTTTTGATTTCTCCTGTGCTGTTACTGACAATAGGCACGGTTTGACCTGCATAATCTACAAACAGCTTTTCACCAGCCTTGTGGGTTTGACGCATGGAACGTCTTTGTTTTTTTTGCCAGTCTTGGTACAACGTGCAATATTGCGAGTAACTGTAGCAGCGATTAGGGTAGTGCTGGGTATACTCTTCCCATAGCAGCAGTTTAGTCACACCTTTACGTTTAAGTTCCTGGTATACCTCAACCCAGTTAGGCAACTGAAATTGATCGGATGGTCGGGTATCCGATTCAGGATAAAACTGACCGGCCAGTTGTTGATCATCAAGTTGCTCTATGGCTTTCCAATCCAGCCCCATTTCTTCCGCTTTACGGGTGACTTTTTGTATGGCTCCCAGACTTAATTTAAGACTGTCTCTGATCTGACGCATGCTGAGGTCAGCATGTAATCGAAGTCGTAGTACTTCGCGTAATTTTCGCATTGATATTCTCTGTGTTGGCATCACCTGTCCCAATTAAAATCAGGTAGGTTAGCAATGGACAATAATCAATGTGTGGAAAGG
>CBDCZY010000008.1:0-15741 GCA_965224745.1 Methylococcales bacterium | reverse complement strand
TGGCTATAGAGGGAAACCAGAGCCCGAACCTGTCAAACGCTTTGAGACACCAGCAGGTAAACAAATGCAAGTGGATTGGGGGCAAATGCAGGGCTAATTTGTTCTATCGAGCAAAGCCTTAAATTCAGGAGCATAGACCTATCATCTGAATGAATTAACAATGTCATATAAAATATCTTTTATTTTCAATATGATATAAAATTTCCGTGAATGATATTAAAAATAAATCAATAACTTACCGGCTAGAACAAATTAGCCCTGGGGGCAAATGCGAGGCGGTAAAACACCCTTGCATGCTTTTGTTGCCGTCTTGGGTTATAGCCGCGCTTTGTTTGTCGTGATGACTGACAACATGCGCTATGACACATTGGAACAGTGCCACCGTCTGGCTTTTGTCTATTTCCAAGGTATTCCACAACAAGTCTGGTATGACAATATGAAGACGGTCGTCATTGAGCGAGATGCCTATGGTGAAGGAAAGCATAAGCTTCACCAACCCTTCTATCAATTCAGTAAAACAATGGGCTTCATTCCTAAATTATGCAAACCCTATAGACCTCAAACCAAAGGAAAAGTCGAACGGATGGTTCGCTATGTCAGAGATAACTTTTATCGCCCTTTGTCGACTAAATTAAGTGCTTCTGAGTTGAGTCTGGATATTGAAACAGCCAATATAGAGTGTCAGCAGTGGCTCGATACTGTCGCCAATCAACGTATTCATGACACCCTTAAAGAAAAGCCTGCAGATAAACTTATTCAAGAGCGACCTTATTTACAAAGCTTGCCGCCTAAACTATTACCCGCCTTACCTCAACCCGAAATCAATCACAAGGCAGAATTAGAAGCAACAGCGGGTGATGACAGACCGTTACACCATGAACTGACTCTTTATGAACAATTGCTGGAGGTAGGATGAACCTTCAAGTAGAACGCATCGCTGAACTGGCGATACAACTGCAACTGACCGGCATTGAAACACAGACTATTTCGCTAGCTCAGCAAGCCGCTAAAGAAGAGTGGGATTATCTGCATTTTTTAGAAAAAACACTGCAGGCTGAAATGCAAATTAGGCAGCAACGCAAGCAGGCTATGTTTACACGCATGGCTGGATTCCCATCATTAAAAACATTGGATGAATTTGACTTTATGTTTGCCAAAGGAGTGCCTAAGAAAATGGTGGATCACTTGGCTACTTTGGCCTTTATTGAACGGAAAGAGAACGTCATATTACTGGGTCCCTCCGGTGTGGGTAAAACTCATATTGCCAGTGCATTAGAGTATAAAGCGGTACAAGCCAGTCTGAAAACACGGTTTATCAGTGCATCCGATATAATCTTGCAATTGACAACAGCACAACGCCAAGACAAATATAAATCGGTCATGCAGCGTAGCGTGATGGCGCCTAAATTACTGATTATTGATGAAATAGGGTTTTTACCGTTTAGCGCACAAGAATCAAAATTACTGTTTGAAGTGATTGCTAAGCGCTATGAAAAAGGCTCGGTTATTTTAACCAGTAACTTGCCCTTTGGTCAGTGGGGAAAAGTCTTTGCTGATGATACTGCTTTGACTTCTGCTTTATTAGATCGAGTATTACATCATTCACATATTTTACAAATAAAAGGAGAGAGTTATCGGATTAAAGAAAAAAAACAAGCTGGTTTAATGGATCAGTCTGAAAATTAGTGGCTCACTTTTCAGTTGGTGGGCTGGCTCAGTTTTCGGTTGGTGTTGACACGCAGCTGAGATCTCTGGCCAAAAACCATCAAAAACTTGTTTACCGGCTGATGTTTGATGGTGTCTGGGAAACCCTACAATCCTTCAGTCGCAATGACAAAAAATTAAGGGGGATCCCGGGATGATTGCCGTTTTGCACACCCATGCCCGACATCTGGATTATCATCCGCATATCCATACCGTGATGCCTGCGACAGTGGTTGACCGACTCAATAAACTGACACGCACCAAACACGGCAAGTACCTGTTTAATCACAAAGCCCTCGCCAAGGTCTTTCGGGGTAAACTGCTGTCGAAACTGGCCAAAGAAAACTTGATTTTGCCTAAATCTATTCCGCAAAAATGGATTGTCAATTGTAAGAAAGTAGGCTCAGGCGGCAAGGCACTGGTCTATCTGGGGCGCTATCTTTATCGTGGGGTCATCCGCGAGAAGGATATTTTATCTGTCAGCAATGGCAAGGTGACGTTTCGCTATCAGAACAGTGACACTAAGCGTTGGGAAACCCGAACAGAAACCGGCGCCAAATTTTTATGGCTGGTTCTGCAGCCTGTTTTGCCAACGGGATTTCGCCGTGCCAGAAATTTTGGATTTTTGCATCCTAACAGTAAGAAAATGATCAGCATTCTGCTAACCCTGGGCAAACTTGACCCCAAAAAAATGCTGGAAAAAATAGGCCTTCGACAGCGACCCCAGGGGCCTGCACCTGCTGTGGTGGAACAATGCAGGTGAGCCGAACCCGAATTCCCATTGTCGAAGTACTCAGGCTAAAAACAGACAGCCAAGCGTTGGTGCCGACTTAAGCGCTGGAGGCATTTATTGATTATGTAGCATTTAATCACTCTCAGGCAATGGCACAAGTAGCCTATAATGGGCCAAGGCTATTACCTGCTCTGAAAAAGGGGGGCATTGATAAAAAAAGGGGGCTTTATGGATGATCGCAATGAAAATCCATGCATTTGCGGAAAACGGATTAAAAAATAGAAGCCGGATGCATTAATCGGGCTGTTCAGCAAAAAGCTATTTGCAATAGCGAAACTCACACCAAACAGTAAAAACGGGCTTGTCCAACAAACGGTTCAGATTGTGGTTCGCTCCGCTCACACAATCTAACCTTATTCGTTATGCTTTTTAACTATTTATACGCAACTTCTGCAAGTGCTTCTTCAATAATCTCTTCATTTACACCATGCCGTTTTAAGCTAGCAATTAAAGAAAATAGTTTATCATTATCCATTTTTTCAAGGTCTTCTCTAAGACCTTGCCCAACATATGCTCGAATTAAAGGTTGATAACCAGAAAAGCCTAAAGATGGGGCAATTTGTTTTAAATCATCAACAACATCTTCTGGCATCCGAATTGTTACAGATGTCATTGGACGGTTTGAATTTAATCGTTTTTTTAGGTTCTCAATTTTCATAAAAATCTTTTTCGCTACGAGTAACTTTACGGGCTGATATTATCCTAATTTGATCTTCCTCAAATGCTATATGAACTACAAACAGAAGATTCCATTGTTTGTCCATACCAATAACGGCATCACGGATCTCTTGATTACGACTTGCATCTACAATTTTGATAAATGGATCAAAAAACGCCTCTGCTGCTTGTTCAAAACTAACGCCATGTTTAGCAAGATTAATTTTTAATTTTCTCCTATCCCAAACAAAGTTAATTTTGTGTAATTCAAATTGTTCGTCCATAGAGCAAATACTAGATGAATGTATTTACATTGTCAATACGATTGTTTTCTAAGCAATCAAGGTAGGACAGCCAGTTGCCCAACTGCCCCCTCACAAATCCCAGCGTGCGGAATTACCGCACTGGGCTTTTCAGAATTGCTCGCTTCGCACACGGTTCTTTTCTTATTCTTAGAAGTCATGACAGATATGAGGTTTGATTAATGGAAAGTCTTTGAGCAATGCTTTAAACCCTGTCCAGTTGTAACTTCGCTTCTGACTGCGCCGATTGAGCCATTTAAACAATAGGCCTTTTATACGATAGTAATACCTTAATCCGTGATTTAAGAAGTTAATATAATGAGTTATCTAGCTGATTAATAAGCAATAAAGTGTTAAAATAGAGGCATTAAAAACTTCACCCAACAAGTGCAAAATGAAACGTCTCATCATCGAACAATCCACAACAGAAACCTATACAAGTCATTCTGGTTTGGCCTTAGTTGGCTTGTGTTTAAATCGATATGGCACTATTCATAAAGTGCTCAAGGCCGGCATTCCTTTACGCCATGGCATTTCGCACAGCGACATTATCAAATCATACATTGGAACGCTATGTTTAGGCAAAAGCGACTTCGAAGCAATCGAGAACTACCGAGATGATGACTACTTCAAGAACGCGCTGTCGATTAAGCGCGTACCCTCAAGCGCAAGATTAAGACAACGACTGGATGAAGAGGCTGAAGCGCTATTGGTCATCATGCAACAATGTAATATTGAATTTCTGACTCATGCCGGGGTACCGGTGACGCCATTGGCCACCCATCATGTCGCATTGGATATTGATGTGTATCCGATGAACAATGAGAAGACCCAGAAGGAAGGTGTTTCCAGAACCTATAAAGGCCATGATGGCTATGCGCCGATTGCGGCTTATCTGGGTAATGAGGGTTGGTGTCTGCTTAATGAACTTCGAGAAGGTAAGCAGCATTGTCAAAACGGTTTTCAAAAGACGCTGGACCGCGTCATTGAATATGCTCGGTGCTTGACTGAGGCTCCGCTGCTGGTGCGTTTGGATAGCGGACATGATGCCTTGGATACCCGTGTCTGGCTGCACCAAAACCAAGTGGACTCTATCCTGAAATGGAACCCCAGAAAACAAGACCTGGAGGCTTGGTTAGCCTTGGCTGAACAACAAGGCAAATGGACAACGCCGAGGGTCGGCAAACGGGTCGCCTTGTTCAGTGTCCAAGAAACCCAACAACAAGACGGGCAAACCTATCGCTTCCGCCGCGTCATGCGGGTTATCGAAAGAACTATGGATGCAGAGGGTCAAATGCTGTTAATCCCTGAGATAGAAATAGAAGGCTGGTGGACCTCATTAAATTCGCTCGCCTACGCTGATGAACAGATCATTGCTCTTTACCAAGATCATGCCACTTCCGAACAATTCCACAGTGAATTTAAAACCGACCTCGATATCGAACGCTTACCTTCGGGCAAATTTGCCACCAACGACTTGATCATGGCATTGAGCGCTTATAGTTACAATATCTTGCGTTGGATCGGCTTAATCGGGCTCATAGGCAACATCAGTCCTGTCCGTCATCCGGCCAAAAGAAGGCGAATAAAAACGGTTATACAGGAACTAATGTACCTAGCGGCTCGGGTCATCCATGCTGGGCGACGAATAAAACTTCGTTTCTCCAAACACTGCCCGGGTTTTTTAGCATTTGAGTCAACCTACCATCGCTTAGCGTCAGGATAACACCCCACTATTCTTAAGAAAAATGCGAGAACATGTCTCTCAGGGATAGCAGTGCCGGGTGTACAGAATTTGGTGTCAATTGAGAGCTATTGATGCTTAAAAAGCCTCAGTGTGCTCGTATTATTAGCTATTTCAAATAATAACAAGGTATTAAAACGTTGAAATGTTAATGTGGCTTCCCAAGGATTGGTGGATGCACTTTAAGTCACGGATTCAGGTAATAATCTACCATACTTTCGTAATTGCCTCGGATACCATAGTAATTCCAGTACCCTCGTAGCTTTCGATTCAGCTCCGCAAATAACAGGGCTTTTGGCAAGTGACCGTGTTTTTGGCACCATGCCTTAAAGCCGACTAACGCCGCATTGTATTTCTTCCGAGATGTCCGACGTTTCAGCACTCTTCCACCATAACGTCCTCTTCCCCAGTAGATTTCAAAACCCAAAAAATCAAATCGTTTCTTCGATTTCCTGTCAAACTGTAAGATATTCGTCTTTTCAGGCGCAACTTCCAGTCCAAACTTGGCTAGTCGTTTTGGCAACACTTTGTAATAGCGTTGCGCGTCACTTTCTAACTCAAACGCACAGACAAGGTGAGTCAGCCAAGGGAACCTCCCCCTCGGCTGCTCTCAGAACCCAGCGTGAACCTCTCAGCTCACTGGGCTCCCATTATCCAACCATTGGCCTGACACCCAGTTTCCAGTGTGGAAACAAACTTGGATGCTGTTTAGCAATATCACCAAGTCTATGTTCCGCTCTTCTTCTGTGATGCTTTAGCTTTTTGTATTTCCTCGTCGCCCATAAACAGAGTTTACGATTGATTTGCCGTAGTGTCGGGTACATCTCTGACTTGTAAAAACGTCCATAGTAATTTATCCAGCCCTGGATTTTCGCCTTAAACATAAAGGCAAGATCAAACAGCGACTTATCACTGCGTAAATGCAGCTTCCAACGCCTTATTTCTGATCTAATTGCCTTACCTGCCAGTCTGCTCATCGCAGGGCTAAAGTTTATAAAGTATTTCCCATACCTATTCTTCGAACGACGTGGGCGAAAGGTATAGCCCAAAAAGTCGAAACTAGTCACTGTAATGGTCTAATAATCTTGGAAGGATTTATAGCTTATAATCCAACCCAAAATTAGGATAAAAAATGACCGAAATAACCACAGTAAAACCTAAAACAACCTTCACCACAGAACAGTGTCTAGACTACGCTAAACTCATGGTAAATGAAGGATATACCAATAAGCAGGTAATGGAAATATCAGGAGCAGGTGACTCTGCTGTGAGGCGATGGAAAAAGCAATATTTAGATGAACTCAAAGGTAATACACCTCAGGATAAGCAAGCGTTAACCCCAGAACAACAGAAAATACAAAGCCTAGAGAAGCAATTATGGCGAGCTAAAAGGGATAATGAAATACTAAAAAAGGCCACAGCCTTCTTTGTTCGAGACAACAACAATCTGAATTGATTGTTGAAATAAAGAAGGCTTCTCCAGGCTATCAAACAACAGAGCTTTGCACACTATTTAATATAGCTCTCAGTACACACTACTATCAGATTAATAATCAAATGAGCGATGAAGAACAAGAAACCATAGAACAAATTAAATTGATAGCCATTGAAACTCAGCATACCTATGGTAAACGAAGGACTCAGGTTGAATTAGCTAACAGAGGGATTGAAATAGGCGTTTATAAAACAGCTTCATTAATGAAAAAATCGAATGTCATTGCCATAAAACCTAAAAAGCGACACAGCTATCCAGCGGGAGAAGTCCACAAGAAAGCGGATCATTTACTTAAGACAGTTTAATCCCAGTACTGTTCATACGCACTGGGTAGGTGACATTACCTACATTAAAACCTATACAGGCTGGAGCTATTTAGCTTGTATACTTGATCTTGGGTCAAGAGAAATTATGGGCTGGGCATTATCAGAAGAACCCAATGCAGAGCTTGCAAAGTCAGCATTAGAACATGCGATTAATAAACACAAGCCAGATACTCAACAATTAATGTTTCATTCAGACCAAGGGGTTCAATATTCAGCCAATCTATTTGTTGATTATCTTCATGACTTGGATATAACACAAAGTATGAGCCGTCGAGCTAATTGCTGGGATAATGCTGTGATGGAGCGGTTTTTTAGGAATTTAAAAACAGAGAGGCTGAACTATTTGAGTTTTATTAATTACTCCTCTGTAGTCAGTGCTGTGACTAGCTATATTAGTTTCTATAACTATAAAAGGTTACATTCTGCTATTGATTATAAAACCCCTCATCAAAAAACCAAAGAAATGAAAAAAGCGGCTTAAAATCCTTCCAAGAAAACTTGACCATTACACACAGGATACTCTTCCTTTCTATCTTCATCTTTACAATAAACAATCTTCGTCTTATCCGGGTGCATTTCCAGGCCACATTCCTGTAGCCTTGCTGCCAGCTCGGTCTTAACTCTGTTTGCATCCGCTTCACTATGACAGTGGGCGAGCCCATCATCGGCGTACCGACAAAAGGGTGTGCCAGGAAATGTTCTTTCCATCCACTTATCAAAAACGTAATGCATAAACAGGTTAGATAATACCGGACTAATGACTCCACCCTGGGGTACTCCTCTGCTACGAACAATCACCGAGCGATCTTCCAATTGAATCGGGCCCGTTAACCAGCGCTCGATATACAGAAGTATCCAGCGATTGTCTGTATGCTTTCTCACCGCTTTCATCAGTAATTTATGGTCAATATTGTCAAATAAACCTTTGATATCAAATTCAAGCAACCAGTTGTAACGCCAACACCGTGTTCGGGTGACTTCAAGCGCCTGATGTGCTGATTTATTTGGCCTATAACCATACGAATCTGTATGAAAATAAGGCTCAACCAAGGGTTCAAAGTGTAACTTAACCACCATCTGGGCAACCCTGTCAGAGACAGTAGGGATACCCAGCTTTCTTTCACCTCCCGATTTCTTCGGTATCGCTACCGTTTTAACCGCCGGTGGAAAGTAACTGCCTGACGACAGACGATTCCAAAGTTTATAGAGATTACCTTTGAGATTCGACTCAAATTGTTCAAGGGTCTCACCATCAACGCCTGGGGCGCCTTTATTGGCTTTGACCCGTTCCCATGCCCTTACAACATCGTACTTGGAAATATCAAATGGTTTTGTTGTCTTCAAAAATTCCTCCCACTTACGTGGTTGATTAATCAATTCAACTGAATAATTGACCCCCTTTGCTCCAGCACCATTACAACGCCTTCATCACTACTACGGGGCCATCCGTCCCTGTGCCTTGCATCGGTACTCAGACTCTTGCAGGGTCTCTGCTTGAGTTGCTCCCTTGTCATCAAAGGCGACAGGTTCCCACGTTCCACACAAAAGCCTATGTTAAGTTCACGCCTTCTTTATGCCGGATGCCGCTTGGGCAGTAAACAGGTTTTCCCCCAAACTTATCCCGAGTTAACGACACCCCCTCGGTTTTGACATCATCACTACGCTTTCGACACGTCATCAAAGGTTCATTTACATTCGTCTCCTTAACACTTACCTGACAAAGTCATGCTCTGCCTTTTCCTTAACGCTCACCACCATGGCTCTTTACCATCACAGCTTAAGGCGGTTTGAAGCCTCCTCCTGTAAAGCGGCTCCGAGGGACCTACCCTCATCTTTTGTGCAGCATGCACATGTGTATTACTTACGCAATACACTTTGCTCGTGGCACACAGTCATCGGCATATCGACATAGATAGGCTTGTCCTTTGCAGTGCGTTTTTACACTTTCTTCAAACCACATATCCAGACCATAATGTAGATAGATATTCGCCAGTATCGGCGATACTATTCCACCTTGCGGTGTTCCCTTTACGGGGTGTAGTACTTGTCCATCTATTTCCAATATGCCTGCTTTTAACCACCGCCGAATCAATTTTAGCAACGGTTTGTCATCAATGCGCTTCATCAGCATATTAAGTAACTTGTCATGCTCTATATTATTAAAGAAGCCTTTTATGTCGGCTTCTACGACCCAGCCATAGTGCCCCGGTCTCAATATCGCTGACAAGTCCTTGATTGCTTTATGCGCACTTGTTCCCGGCCTGTACCCATAGCTACATGAGAGGAAGTCCTGCTCATAGATTGCTTCGAGTATCTTTGCCACTGCTGTTTGTAGCAGTTTGTCGGCTATGGCCGGTATTCCCAGTGGGCGCATCTTGCCTCCCCCTTTGGGAATGTACTTTCTAAGGATTAACTTCGCCCGATACCAGCCTCCTTTTACACTTTCTACCAGTGTTTCAGCATGGTTGACTAAGTTTAGTTCGTATTCGTACGCACTTTCTCGGTCTACGCCTGCCGCTGCTTTCTTGTTGACAAATGTCCAACTCCAAAGCAAAAACTCTACTGTTAGCAAGTTGATTAGGTTTCGGAATCTATGGGTTCGGTCTTTTACCGCTTTATTGGCTATTCCCCTCAGTGAGGTTTGCATCGTAGTATCCAGTTCTACATGTCCGGTACGTGTTTCCTTTGAGGGCTACACAACTCTGCACACCCCTTCCCCATGTGATCGGCCCTACCGTCTCAGAGTACTATGAGTGTGTCTGACTCCCATAACGTCTTCAATCGTCCTTCTTGTCGTTGGATAGACTTACCCAGTTAAACAGTGATAAATAAAAAACTGTTTCTGGGAACATTATGGGGCTCGCAAGTTCTTGCCGCTTCTCTCCACATATGCCACGCCCCTTGACACCGACAGTCCCTCCGAAATCTTACCAAGACGATTTCTTTGTGCTGGCTTCCGTTGCGTTAAAAACGTCGCCGACTGCTTTGATACTTTAACGATGCTGACATGGCTTCAGGGATGTACGTATCCCCTGTGGCCTATGTGGTTCTCTGTGTACGCTTCGTGCATCCTCTTTTGTTCCCGTTTGCTAGCAGTCGAAACCGCTGGCAACGCTCCGCCAGATACGCAACACTCGATATGGGTGGTTGGTTAGACCGTACGAAATACCAATCCTTGGACTTCTCCCATCAGGGACTTTCACCCTGAAAGAAGCGACAAGCTTCGCTTGCCGCACTAACGCTAAGTTCAGTGGCCGCTGGCAGATATAAGATGAACTCTGCAAACACACTGAACTTTGATAAAAAAGTGACCTCTGAAAAAAAACTACGCTGCCAGCGGTCGACTGGAATTTTTTGTTATAACTGGTGCCCATGAAGTTCCTTAAAAACCGATTCAGGATTTGATTGAACTAACTTTAACAACACTTTTGCAGGACCAGTTGGATGACGATGACCTTGCTCCCAGTTTTGTAATGTTCTAACGCTTACACCAATTAAACCAGAGAATTTTGATTGTGAAAAACCAACTTGTTCTCTAATTGCTTTTACATCAGGGTCGGCAAAGTTGAATTCTCTAGATGCAATTTTTTCACCTCGCATAATTTCCCCAGCCTCTTCCACACTACCTAGTAATTCATTAAACAATTCATTATTCATTTTTAAACTCCCGTTCAACTACTTTCTTGAGAAGAGACAATTGCTCTTTAGATAAATCACTACGTGCATTTTTTGAATATACCATGAGCATAAAAATTTGATTTTTACTGTTAGCAAAATAATAAATAGCTCGAACGCCACCTCTCTTACCTTTACCAGCAATTCCCCAACGTATTTTTCGGAGACCACCACTTCCTTGAATAAGCTTTCCTGATTCAGGATAAGCAACTAATGTGTTTTGAAGCTCACGATACACTTCATCCGTCGTTAGCTCTTTTACTTGTTTTGTAAAAATTGACGTTTCAAAAATAACCATAAGACAAATATACGTCAATGACGCATAAAGTCAAGTGTGTTAATTTTGGAAGTTATAACGCCCGCATCAGCTGACGTAAAAAGGGGCGCAGTTTTTGCGAATAGCAAAAGCGGTGGCGTTCAGGCGACTATCAAGCTCGTTGCTCAGGAGATGGGGCTAAAAAAAAGATTTCCTGCCATTCTCTGCGTCACAGCTATGCCACGCATTTGCTGGAGTCGGTCTGCTGGAACTCCAGCAGTTTCTGGGGCACAGTTCCCTGCTGACTACGGCACGCTATGCCCATCTGACTGATGTGACCTGTGACAACTCTGAACAGCGGATCAATCAGCTGATGGGTGGTTTCAACGTGTCGTGGAGGAAGATCAGATGATTTTGCTTTCCTCTGTCATCGATCAGTTTGAAACTGATTTCCTGAACACCTATCAGGGGCAGGTTCTACCTGCTCAGCGAAAGGCACTGAATGCACTTAAAATCTGCCGGACAAAATTCAGCCCGGTGATGCAGGTCAGCTGTACCGACTGTGACCACCAACGCTTTGTTCCCCATTCCTGCGGTCATCGCAACTGTCCGCATTGCCAGCTTCATGAATCTCAGCTGTGGATTGAGAATCAGCTGAAAAAACAGGTGCCGGGTGACTATTTTATGATCACGTTTACTTTGCCTGCGCAGCTGAGATCTCTGGCCAAAAACCATCAAAAACTTGTTTACCGGCTGATGTTTGATGGTGTCTGGGAAACCCTACAATCCTTCAGTCGCAATGACAAAAAATTAAGGGGGATCCCGGGATGATTGCCGTTTTGCACACCCATGCCCGACATCTGGATTATCATCCGCATATCCATACCGTGATGCCTGCGACAGTGGTTGACCGACTCAATAAACTGACACGCACCAAACACGGCAAGTACCTGTTTAATCACAAAGCCCTCGCCAAGGTCTTTCGGGGTAAACTGCTGTCGAAACTGGCCAAAGAAAACTTGATTTTGCCTAAATCTATTCCGCAAAAATGGATTGTCAATTGTAAGAAAGTAGGCTCAGGCGGCAAGGCACTGGTCTATCTGGGGCGCTATCTTTATCGTGGGGTCATCCGCGAGAAGGATATTTTATCTGTCAGCAATGGCAAGGTGACGTTTCGCTATCAGAACAGTGACACTAAGCGTTGGGAAACCCGAACAGAAACCGGCGCCAAATTTTTATGGCTGGTTCTGCAGCCTGTTTTGCCAACGGGATTTCGCCGTGCCAGAAATTTTGGATTTTTGCATCCTAACAGTAAGAAAATGATCAGCATTCTGCTAACCCTGGGCAAACTTGACCCCAAAAAAATGCTGGAAAAAATAGGCCTTCGACAGCGACCCCAGGGGCCTGCACCTGCTGTGGTGGAACAATGCAGGTGAGCCGAACCCGAATTCCCATTGTCGAAGTACTCAGGCTAAAAACAGACAGCCAAGCGTTGGTGCCGACTTAAGCGCTGGAGGCATTTATTGATTATGTAGCATTTAATCACTCTCAGGCAATGGCACAAGTAGCCTATAATGGGCCAAGGCTATTACCTGCTCTGAAAAAGGGGGGCATTGATAAAAAAAGGGGGCTTTATGGATGATCGCAATGAAAATCCATGCATTTGCGGAAAACGGATTAAAAAATAGAAGCCGGATGCATTAATCGGGCTGTTCAGCAAAAAGCTATTTGCAATAGCGAAACTCACACCAAACAGTAAAAACGGGCTTGTCCAACAAACGGTTCAGATTGTGGTTCGCTCCGCTCACACAATCTAACCTTATTCGTTATATGATAATTATTTAACCGTCCAACTAGACTTTTTCATTACATACCAATTACTTATCATATTGACACATTTGATTCTAAATTTGAAATATGTTGGTATATCTGCGTATTTTACTTCTTGGTTAAAATATAGTTCGACACTGTCTTTATTCCTGGGTATATCAAACTTATAATGCCCCAACAAATCCAGACGAGAAATTAAAGAAATCTTATTCCAATTTAGTTACTATTTAAAGAAAATATTGGAGTATTTTAATGAGCAGAAAAAGAACAAGTTACAGCGCTGAGTTTAAAAGCAGATTAGTCTTAGAGGTCTTGAAAAATGAAAAGACACTGCAAGAAATAGCGAGTACGAATAACATCACGCCTAAAAACCTGCAAAACTGGAAAAAGATCTTCTTAGACAATGCGGAAATAGCGATGGAACCCGCCAAAGCAGTGAAAGAATATAAAGAGGAATTATTAGCAGCTCAAGAACAAAATGAGATGCTGAGTAAGATCGTAGGCAAGATGACGGTTGAAAAGGAGTGGCTTGAAAAAAAGCTAAAAAGCTTGGGCTTATCTAATAAGAAACAACTGATAGAACCCAAGCTTGATACTCTTTCGCTGACTCAGCAGTGTACTTTACTCGGCCTAAATAGAAGTAGCCTTTATTACAAAAATAGAGAAAACCCCAAGAAAAAAGAAATCAAAGCGCATATCAATCAAGTTTTTGAAGAGATACCCATTTATGGTGCAGCTAAAGTACACCAGCAATTACTTGAAGATGGATTTAAGGTCAGTTTAAATACGGTAGCAAGTTATCGGCAACAAATGGGGCTGAAAGCTGTTCTGGCGGTTAAACAGGTCAATACGACTGCGCCGATAAAAGAACATAAAAAATATGACTATAAACTTCGAGGACTTGATATAACAGAGGCTAATCAAGTCTGGAGTACAGATATTACCTACATCAAAACAAAGGGCGGTATGGTTTATTTAGCCGCTATTATTGATTGGCACTCAAAGGCGGTGCTCTCCCACAGAATATCCAACACCATGGATTCCACATTAGTTGTCGATGTATTGGATGAGGCACTTGCACACTATGGCACCCCTGAAATATTTAATACAGACCAAGGCAGTCAATATACCAGCGAAATTCATACCCAACGGCTAAAAAATAAAGGGATCACTATCTCAATGGATGGAAAAGGCAGAGCGACTGATAATATTTGTATTGAACGATTCTGGCGCAGTGCAAAATGTGAACGTATTTATCTAAATGAATACGATTCAATCAACGCCTTACAAAAAGATGTTGATGATTATATTGAGTTTTATAATCACAGACGATTTCATGAAACATTAGATTATAAAAAACCAATGAAGGTGTATAAAGAAAGTATTTTAGATAAAAATACGATGGATGTAGCCGCTTAATGATTAGGAATAAGATTTAAGGGAATATCTGTCTTGACCAGGGCTAATTTGTTCTATCGAGCAAAGCCTTAAATTCAGGAGCATAGACCTATCATCTGAATGAATTAACAATGTCATATAAAATATCTTTTATTTTCAATATGATATAAAATTTCCGTGAATGATATTAAAAATAAATCAATAACTTACCGGCTAGAACAAATTAGCCCTGCTGTCTTGACTCTTTGGGTTGCTATATTTATACGTAAATGAGTTAATGAAATAATTAATGACTCTTTTGATTCTTTATATGATATTTCACAACCTATACCACCTTCATCACCTAAATAATGCACATCTTTGATTGTTAACAAATGCTTCGCTTTAATTCTGAAGTTATTATTGTTTTTCATCGAATGGCACAGCTTTTTAGTGGGGTAAGCAGAAATTGGCAACACTGCTTTTATTAATTCTGTTACTTCTTTAAAATTATCTATCATTTTCGTTCTTCACCTAAATCAGATTGTATTATTGAGTGCAGCAATAATTATATAGTGAATAAAAAAATGCAAGACTTAGCGCAACTAAAACCACCTTCTGCCACAAGATATTTTTGAATGTAAGGTTTTATTATCTTGTTCACTTTTACCAGAAACTGCTTTTTCAATATATGTGCTAAGTTGAATTTCGTTAATATGTGTAACACCATCCCTGCTAAGTCTTTCAATTTCAACAATTGCATCAACAGCACCATGCAGCAAACAATTGTAATATTTAAAATCAAGTATCCAGATTGCCACCCAAAACACTATTAGAAAAAAGAATACCGAAGATATTAACCCCCAATTATAATCACCAACAGTATTACCTTTACTAAGTATTCCTGCGATAGTCGTAATAGCCGCTACCGCGCCCAATGCTTGAGTTCGTATTTTTACGATTAGATCGTTAAAATGCATCGCTATTTCTTCATACTTACTCCACAACTCAAATATTGGTACGCCAGAATTATTCTTTGTTTGATTAGCAGACATTTACAAATTCCCTTTCTGAATACGAGTTTTTAAAACCTAACGCCAACTTCACCGGCTACCATAAGGGGCGCGATTTTTGCGGGTTCTTTCTCTTCGCAAAATTCGTGACGCTTATGGTAGTCCGCGTGCAAGTTATTGTTAGATTAGTTATTCATACCAGTTTTCTATTTTTAATTCCGGGATTCTAGTAAACTCTTTGGTATTGTTAGTAACTAAGATTCCTTTGTGCACCAAAGCCGTACCTGCTATCAATAAATCATATGGACCAATTGGAGTACCCTTTTTTTCTAACTGGGCACGAATTTTAGCTGAAAAACGTGCTTCTTGATTACCAAAAGGTAACACTTCAACTAAAGAGCATATTTCCTTTAGTTGAGCCTGCCTTTTCTTGGGTGAATTAGATTTGGCTATTCCATACTCAAGTTCAAATAATACGATAGATGGAATTCCTATTTCTTTTGGGGATGTTTCTAAAAATTTGTAGGACACATTACCTATACCTTTAAAAAAGTAAATTAGTGTATTGG
>CBDCZY010000007.1:0-7912 GCA_965224745.1 Methylococcales bacterium | reverse complement strand
TTCACGCGCATCTATTGCTGTAGAGTCTCGCGAATTATGTCCTATAATCTCCTCTTTATAATATTTTTTTATTAGGCTTTCATGAATACGTTCTGGCAATTGTGATTCAGAGAACTCAGCAAAAGCACGTGAGAAAGTCCATTCCGCTGAAATATCACTTTTTCGTTCCCAACCACAAATACGCCTGAGTGAAATGTCTGTTTCTAATCTATCGAGTAATACGCGAGTTGTCGGCATGTTATAAACTGTTTTTGCAACAAACGCTCTGGCTATCGCTACTCTATCTTCAGGGCGTCGCCCAGGGTAGCCTGAGCTGGAAAGAATAAATTCTTCTATCCGTATCATTTCTAAGGTGGTGACCAGTTCTTGTTGCTTGTTAGTCAACTCACCTAATTCTTCTGATAGCCAAGGAAATAATGATGTTTGAATTGTGAACCATCTTTGTGATAATGTATCTTTCAACTTGCTCATTTATCGGTACTTTTAGATTGTTTTTAGGCTTCCTATTTTATCATTTATGAGTAAGTTTTTATTTTTTTTAGCCTGTGCTGCTAAGAATACTCTTCGGATTTATTAGTTTTGCAAGAGGCTCGAAAGTATTGAAGAATTATTACCTGTCTTATATTTAAAAGGCATTTCAACTGGTGATTTTTCAGAAGCCTTGAAATCCCTGCTAGGAGAAAATGCAAAAGGTTTGTCAGCAGGAACAATAAGTCGATTAAAACAACAATGGCAAGAAGAACATAAAAGTTGGTCTCAACGAGATTTAAGTCTGAAAAAATACGTCTATATCTGGGCTGATGGCGTTTATTTTAATGTTCGTAGTGAAGAAGCCAAACAATGCATACTGGTTATTATTGGTGTTAATGAATTTGGAAAAAAAGAACTGATTGCGATAGAAGAAGGTTATCGTGAATCCACGCAGAGCTGGACAGAATTATTGGAAGGTATTCGCCACAGAGGATTGGTTATCGCTCCAAAACTGGCTATTGGCGATGGTGCTTTAGGATTTTGGAAAGCAATTAGTAAGGTCTATCCAGAAACAAGACATCAGCGTTGCTGGGTACATAAAACCGCGAATGTGCTGAATAAATTACCCAAATCAGTTCAGTCAAAAGTGAAAGAAGCTTTGCATGAAATATGGATGGCTGAAACACGAGACAATGCTTATAAAGCGTTTGATAGTGCAGTTAAGCGGTTTGGTGATAAGTATCCTGGTGCAATGAATTGTTTGACCAAAGACAAAGAACAAATGCTGGCTTTTTATGATTATCCAGCCGCTCATTGGCAACATATTAGAACAAGCAACCCGATAGAATCAACCTTTGCCACCGTGAGGCTTAGAACCGTTAAAACAAGAAACGCTGTGTCTCGAACAACCATTTTATCCATGGTTTTCAAATTAACACAAAGTGCTGAAAACCGTTGGAGAAAAATCAGAGGATTTAAACTTCTGGGTGATGTCATTGATGGAGTGGAATTTATCAATGGTAAGAAAGAAGAAATAGAAACCAAGGATAATAAAAACAGAATAGTAGCTAATTCTTAAACACCAGAATTGACTATAACTCAAAACAAAATCAACGAGAATTTAGCAGAACTACTTCACTATTAGAACATCTGTTTAGCTCTTCGCGAACCAATGATGAATAGAATCATGATAAGACAATAAAACAGGAATGATTAGCAGCACTAAAACTGTAGAGAACATTAATCCAAAAGCAATAGCCGCAGCCATAGGAATTAAGAACTGAGCTTGTAATGAGGTTTCAAATAATAACGGGGCTAATCCAGCGATGGTAGTTAGTGAAGTGAGTATAACAGCCCTTAACCGTTGCCCCGACGCTTCGATCAACGCAGCGTGAGAACCCATTCCTTTTGCCATTAATTGCTGATAAAAGCTAACCAGAATAATGGAATCATTAATCACAATACCCGACAGTCCAAAAAAACCGAACAAAGATAAAAGGGTCAGGTCTATGCCTAATAGCAAATGTCCAAATATTGCACCAATCAACCCAAAAGGAATTGCTGCCATAACAACCAAAGGCCAGCTATAAGAAGCAAACACCCAGGCTAATATCAAATAAATAAAGGTAAGTCCAATAGCCAATCCATACTTCATATCTCCCAAGGTCTCTGCTTGTTCGGCAGAACGCCCTTGCATTGAATAATTAATGCCATATTTACTAGCTAATTCTGGCAATGTTTTTTCTTCTAACGCAGCCAGCACTTGATTGGCATTGCTCACTTTCTGGTCAATTTCTGCTGACACTTCTACTGCCAATTCACCTTCCGCGTGACGTAAGGTTTCAAACCCTCGTCTTGAAGTCCATTCTGCAACACTACTTAACGGTACAGTTTGGTCTGAACTTAGCCGAATTTCCATATAGTCTAATGCGCTTAATTTCTGCCGCTCCTTTTCAGGCAGCATGACTCTCACTTCAACTTCATCGTTATCATCTTGAAATAGCTGTACTAATTTGCCGTCAAAAGCAGCGCGCAATTGCTTTCCCAATTCTGCTGTCGTCAACCCTAACGCTTCTCCCATTGGGCTTAATTTATAAACCATTTGATTTTGTCCGTAAGGCATATCGTCTTCGACATCACTCACACCCGCTATTTCATTGATAGACTCAGCAAATTCCAAAGCAGCTTGTTTCAGTTGTTCCGGGCTTTTTCCTGTTAGTCGTATGGTCAAATCACGTCCAGGAATTCCCGCTCTACGGCTTGTAATTGTCATGGTATCTAAGCCAGAAGGGTTTTTTATGCGTTGTTTCCATTCCTTAATAAAATCTACATTTCTCACCTCTCTATGATCTGACTCGATCAACTCTATGACCATAGAACCAAGATGATTCCCCGTATGCTCTGATCGCCCCTTATCTGATAATCCGCTGTTATGCCGAAGATAATGCGTTGCCACTAATGATTGTTGTGACATTGCCTCATCTGTCTCTTGTAAAGTATCCTGCAAATGTCTTAAAAATTGGGACACATGGGATTTTGGCGTGCCCGGAACAAAAGCAATATTGGCATACAGCATAGAAGCTTCTGGCGATGGAAAAAATTGAAATTTAATCCGTTGGCTTGCAATTAACCCAATAGTGACGATCATTATTGAAAAAACCAGGCTTAATGCAATTGAGCGATGGTTAAGTGTTTGAGTAATCAACCACTTAAATTGATTGTTTTTCCAATGCTCAAAACCATCATTAAAGCGTTTATGCCAACCCGGCTTATCTTCTCTCGTCATTTTTAAAAAAGAGTGGCGCAAATGTCCAGGTAAAACAAAAAAACTTTCTAAAACAGAAGCAATAATAACCGCAATAATGATTAAAGGAATAACAAATAAAATTTGACCAATCGCTCCACCAATCAGCATTAAAGGTAAAAATGCCGCAATGGTTGTTAATGATGATGCAATCACAGGTGCAAACATTCGCCTTGCGCCCCCCTCTGCTGCCAGTAAAGGTTCCTCCCCCATCTGAAAATGCGACAACGCATCTTCACCTACAACAATCGCATCATCAACAATAATCCCTATTGCCATAATGAGTGCAAACAGGCTAATCATATTAATACTAGCACCCACAAAATACATGATTAACAAGGTGGTCATAAAGGAAACAGGAATCCCGAATGCTACCCAAAAGGCAATCCGTGGACTTAAAAAAAGGTAAAGTATTGCAACCACCAAAACTAAACCACCGCCACCATTTCTCAACAATAGATTGATACGGTCTTTAACTAACTTCCATGTTTCATCATACACATGCAACTTAACGCCCTTTGGTAAGGTTGCCTCTGTTTTACTAAACCATTCCCTAAAACTTGCGGCTACTTTAAACGTGTCACCATGTTCTGCTCTGCGTAATGTTAATTCCACCGCAGGTTTTCCATCAATAGTTAACGTCACGCCTCCTTTTTTATTTTGTCGTTTAATATCGGCGATATCGCCCAAATTTACCCGTGAACTTGCATCAGAAATAATAGGCAATTGTGCAAATTCCATTTCGTTTCTGCGCTGCCCTAAACTACGCAATTCTGTTTCAGAATCCTTATCACCAAATGTACCTGCGGGCAGGTCTCTACTTAACGCTTTAATACGCTCCCCTATCTGATCCAGACTCAAATCTAAATGCTGTAACGTATCATTTGATATTTGAATCGCCACCTCTTGCTCAGGTAATCCTTCTATAACTACCTTATCTATCCCTGCATGTAGAAGCTGTTGTTCATAATCATTTGCCAATGTCCTGAGCTCATCTAGGTTATCTGGCCCATAAATAACCAACCGCCCAACGCGCTCGTACCTTGACATACTCGTTACACTGGGGCTTTCAGCATCCTCCGGTAAATTGCGAAATTCATCCACTATTTGCTTTGCCTGATTAAGCGCAAGAATATTATCCGTCCCTTCAACCAATTCTAAAGTAATCCCAGATGCACCTTGTGCTGAAGTTGAGGTGATTTTTCGTAAATTATCAACCGACTGAAGCGACTGTTCCAAGGGAATAGTAATGGCTGTTTCAACATCTTCAGAACTCGCGCCAGACCATACCGTACTGACACTAATGTAATCCAATTCAAAGTTAGGAAAATAACGGATATTTAATTTATTAAGGGCAAAAAAACCACCTATAATCATCATCAGCATCAACAAATTGGCAGCAACTTTATGATGGGCAAAAAAGCCCAACAAATCTTTATGCGGTGTCTGCTGCTTCATTCTGTATCATCCAGTTCAACTTTAAGACCCATCATTGCATTAGGCAAATGAGTGATTAAAATTTTATCCCCCGGCTGAATCTCATCACTATAAACCAATAGTTTTTCGTTATTTTCATCCAGATAATTTCCAACAACTTGCACCTTCACTCGCTGTAAATAATTATCAACAACACGGTAAACGCGATTGTTATCGTAGATAGCAGAATAAGGTAATACGATCACATTATCTTTATTGGGTCGTTTAAGAGATAAGCTAATAGAACTTCCGGGCTTGACCCATTCAGAACCGGATGAAAAACTAAACAATGCATCAATCCCCCCTGCATCTGCCATGCCCGCTAGTCGATTCAACTCCAGCAACATGGACGCACCCGCATAACGAGCCGTTGCGGACAAACCTTGCTTGTTTTGCAATGCCTTCTGTATTTCATCCTGAAAAGCAGTAGGAATTTTTGCACGGACTTCAAGTTGTTCTGTTGAATAAAAAGAAAGGAGTGCTTGATTTTCTTGCACCTGATTACCAGCCGATACCGATAGTTTTTCCACAAAGCCATCAAACGGTGCAATAACTTGACTGCGTTCCAGATCAAGTTGAGCCAGCTCGATATCCGCTTGAGCATTGGTTAAGCGAGCTTTTAATTGTTGCAAACGCGAGGCATGATCGTCTAAAGCTAATTTCCTATCGGTATACGCTAATTGTTGCCGTTTAAATTTCGTCTCTGCTTCTTCCAATGCAGCAACAGAACCCAGCTTTTTATCTTTAAGCATGTTAGCTCTTTTAACAGACGATTGCTCCAATTGCAGTATTGATTTTTCGTAAGCATACGCCTGTTTATCGGCTTTATACCGCAACTGTTCACTTTGTATTTGTCCTTTCAATTCTGCAACACCCGATTCGGCTTGAACCACCCGTGGTTTAAAATCCCTTTTATCTAAAGTTAATAAAATATCCCCTTTATTAATGGGATCTCCTTCTCGCACACTAATTGAAACCACCCTGCTTTGCTTTGGAGAAGATGCTTCAACTAACGCAGGCGTTTCTATTTGTCCATATAATGTCAAACTGGGTGCTAATTGCTGAGGCTTGGCAACCAAAGTTTGTACGTGCCAGCTTCGTTCACTGGGTGTTACAGGAATAGCTGAGGATTGAGTGATTTTGAGCAAAATAAAAATAACCACCCCAATGGCAAGAATGATAAGGGGAATAAACTTTTTTAGTAGTTTTGTCATTTTAGGTAATATTTCATAAACTGCGACGACTGAGTTAGGCTAAGATAACAATCATAACAGGTTATTATAACTTTCAATCCCAAACGTCATATTAAATGTAGTATGCAAAAAATCCTTATCTTTCTTGCTTTTACCTAATACCCCATTGTAAGCTAATTTTAGTAGGAGGGGCTTTTAGCCGCGACCAATGCAAAGATAAAAAGCGTGACTGAAAACCCCTACACTTTTTCTCAACCCAAAGTTTGTTAATAACACATAAAATATAACCCTATAACCAACAAGTAAAATGCGTTTTCTCAAATTATTTTTCATCATGATTCTGTCATGGTTTCCTCTACATTTGGTAGCAGAACCGGAGTGTACTATTCAATTCGCCACCGTTCTGTCCACCCAAGGTGTGGTCGAAAAAAAAGGCATCAATGAAAATATTTGGAAACCGGTAAAAAAAGGTACCCCATTATGTGCGGACGAATCGATCAGAACAAGAAAACAAAGCCGGGCAACAGTAGAAATTATTAATCAAACAATAATTAGACTTGATCAAAATGCCACGCTTTCCCTTCCCAGTAAAAAAAATGAGACAACTGTTTACGACAGAATTATTAATCTTTTAAAAGGCAAAGTTTTCTTCCGCAGCCGTAAATCGCATCAGTTAAAAATTAACACGCCTTTTTTCAACGCTGTACATCAAGGGACAGAATTTATAGTCGAGGTTAAACCTGACCAAGCATCAATCATGGTGTTTGATGGAAAAGTAGCCGCCAATAATGAATTTGGGCATGTCATTGTCTATAAAGGACAGCAAGCCACTGCATCTAAAGGTCAATCACCTCAAGTGAGAGCAATCAAAATCAATCCACAGGATGCCGTTCAGTGGTTGCTGTATTATCCACCCATCTTGGATGGAAAAACTGTTAATGAAGAATCTTTAAAGACAGAATCATCTGATTCTCTAATTTATAAAGCAGCTAAGTTACTTAACCTAGGTCAAGTTTATGAAGCACAAGAAGAAATTAATCAAGCAAAACTAATCACACCAGATAATGCTGATTTACTAGCTTTAGAAGCTGTCATTGCGATAGCCAAAAATCGTTCAGAGAAAGCATTTGAACTAGCCTCTCGCGCAGTTAACCAAGACTCAAAGTCAATAGCTGCCAAAATTGCACTATCGTATGCCTTACAAGCACGGTTCAAATTACAAACTGCTGTCAAAACAATGGAAGAAGCTGTACAGCTAGAACCAAACCATGCTTTAGCCTGGACTCGCCTTGCCGAATTACAGCTCTCTTTAGGTGACCATGAAACCGCCCTAGCATCAGCCCAAAAAGCCAAACAGCTTAATCCCTCGCTGGCTCATATTCAAATTGTTCTTGGTTTTTCTGACTTGGCTCAATCCGATATTAAACAGGCACAACAGGCATTTGAACAAGCCGTACAGCTTGCCCCTAACGACCCATTGGCTCGATTAGGGTTAGGATTGGCAAAAATTCGTCAAGGAAAAGTTGACGAGGGGGCGCGAAATATAGAGACAGCTGTTACTCTTGATCCAGATAGCTCCATCTTTCGTAGTTATTTAGGTAAAGCCTATTACGAGCTAAAAAATACCGACTATGCCGAGACAGAATTATCTATCGGCAAAGAACAAGATAAAAAAGACCCGACCCCTTGGTTTTACGATGCTATTCTCAAACAAACTACCAACCGTCCAGTTGAAGCATTGCAAGCTATGCAAAAGGCAATTGAGTTAAATGATAATCGAGCGGTTTATCGCTCAAATTTATTATTAGATGATGATAAGGCAGCGCGAAGTGCAAGTTTAGGACGAATCTATAATGACTTAGGTTTTCAACAGCGTGGTTTGGTAGAAGGCTGGAAATCAGCAAATGAAAGCCCCAGTAACTATTCAGCTCATCGTTTATTAGCTGACAATTATTCGTCATTAAGACGA
>CBDCZY010000006.1:0-49393 GCA_965224745.1 Methylococcales bacterium | reverse complement strand
ACGGTAAAACCTTGACAACCCGAAGTATTGTCATTGCTACTGGAGCACGTCCTTTCGTACCGCCTATTGAAGGCATTGATACCATTGATTATCATACTTCGGATACCATCTGGTCTTTGCGAACTTTACCTAAACGCTTGCTGGTGCTGGGTGGTGGTTCCATAGGCTCAGAGCTGGTTCAGGCTTTTCAACGTTTAGGCAGCCAGGTAACTCAAGTGGAAATGCTACCGCGCATCCTCATTCGTGAGGATCCCGAAATTTCAGAGAGCGTCATGCAGCGCTTCCGCGCAGAAGGTATTGAGGTTCTTGTAAACCACAAAGCCAAAAAATTTATCGCTGGACATAATCAGAATACATTGGTCTGCGAAGTAGTGGGAGATGGTCAAAACAAAGAAGTTAAAATTGAATTTGATGCGCTTTTGGTCGCTGTTGGACGCGTTGCCAACACGGCTGGTTTTGGCTTGGAAGAATTGGAAATCCCCATCACCAAAACCCGTACAGTAGAAACCGACCAATATTTGCAAACCCTATACCCCAATATATTTGCTTGCGGCGATGTTGCGGGTCCTTTCCAATTTACTCACACGGCAGCACATCAAGCCTGGTATGCGGCAGTCAATTCTTTGTTTGGCGACTGGCGTAAATTTTCTGTTGATTACTCTGTTATTCCGTGGGCAACATTTACTGACCCTGAAGTAGCTCGGGTGGGTTTAAATGAATTAGAAGCCCAACAAAGAGAGATTCCTTACGAAGTCACCCGTTATGATATTGATGATCTGGATCGAGCCATCGCAGATGAAGAAGCACACGGCTTTATTAAAGTTTTAACCATACCCGGTAAAGATAAAATTCTAGGTGTTACCATTGTCGGTGAGCACGCCGGGGATTTAATAGCCGAATACGTTGCTGCGATGCGCCATAATTTTGGTCTGAATAAAATTCTTGGCACCATACATATCTACCCCACCTTAGTTGAAGCCAATAAGTATGCTGCCGGCAACTGGAAGAAAGCACATGCGCCAGAAAAACTGTTACGGTGGGTAGAACGCTACCAAACTTGGCGCAGAAGCTAAAAGCTAAATTATCGAAATTCATTCAATTTTGCGCTCTTATATTAATTCCACCGCCTAGCCTGCTCTCCAAGTTATTAAGTAATGCTAATCGATATTTAGCATATGGATGGCCGGCACTGACTGCCTGTTTATACCACTTTTTAGCAACTATAATATTGGGGTTTTCGATAAAACTTACATCCTTTTGGAATGTAGCAGGATCATAAAACTGTGCTAATTTAAAAGCAGCATTGCCATTTCCATGTTTAGCCAAATAAAAATACAGTAAAAAAGAATCAGTTTCCATACCCTGTTTACTCAACAGAGTAGCTTGATCGAAAACTTCCTTAGCCACAAAAGTTTGACGGCTGTTTTGCAAGGCATTGATATACTGGCGTGCACTTTCTCCAGCTGGTTTAAAGTTTAGGGCAGTAGTAGACTGTTCAACTGGCTGAGGATAAATACGACCAGTTTCCTTAGCAATATTCTGAAGTGATCCACCATTTAACTTCACATCATGAGAATTCGGTTCAAGCTTGTTTAAGGACTCCGCGTACTCGGCCAATCCTGTTCTTTGCATTTTGTCCTGGCTGGGGCTTTGTTGCATAACTATCACCCGATCTTCGACATCTTTCGAATACACTTTCTTCGAGTGAGCCAGTTTTTGTTCATTTCTTGACCCTCCCTTGTTTTTAAAAACATTGAAAGGTTTAATATTTATGTCAATTGATGGGGGGTTCCATGACACACGAAACAAGATGATACCCAACCCCAAAATAGCGAGCGCAACCATCCCTAAAGCAGTTGTTCTAAAGGGTTTTCGTAGCTCCAATCTTTTTGTATTTACTTCTTCGGTTACACGAGCATCTGCATTGACTTTTTTGCTCTTTGCTGTAATTGGATGTAACAGGTACTTTTTAGAAACCTGCATAACTATTTCTTTGGTTACAAATGACTGATTTTCGCTACCAACAACTGACAATGCAGCACTGCAAATTTTATTAATGATACGAGGATTGCCCTTAGTAAACTTTGCTACTTCTGTGATTGCACTGGGCGTAAATAAATCAGCCGCGTGATAGCCTACTGCTTCAAGACGTTGGTTGATATAGTTACTTACCTCAGGCAAGTCCAAGTTGTTAAGTACACAATGATATAAAGGTACTTGCTTGACAGGTAACTGATCCAACTCATTAATTTTCGATTCAAGCTCAGGTAATCCTATTAATACGATTTTAAAAGCAGTGCTCTTCTCTGCCAGGGCAAACGAAAGCAATATCAATTTATTCAATAAGTCGTCTTGTAGAAAATTAGCGTTATCAACGATCAGGACAATAGGACTTGCCGGGAGACCAGAAGATAACAGGTTCTTCCAGCAGTTCAAACCTTTCCCAAAGATCTTTATCCTTTACCGATAATCCAAGCTGGTTACATAAGTCCTGCACTAAAGCTTCAAAAGTAGCGATTCCTTGTTTTTGTTGGACAAATATTATTTCATGACCCAACTGTTGGGTTATTGCATGCAATAACATAGTTTTACCGGTGCCTGTTTCACCAGTTAATAACAAAATACCGTCAGTTTTTCTAATATTTTCAGCAATTTGTCTTAAGATAATTTTATCTTTAGAGCTTTGAAAAAAAAACTTGAGATCGTGATCCGAACTAAAAGGATCTTGTTCAAAACCTGAGTGATTGTTAGACATTTTCCCATCCCTTTATTTGAATTATTGATTTAGGTTATTTAAGATAATCTAACATAAAAAAGACTGAATTGAAAAGTTATCTATTATCGACACAACAGGACTAACCTATTCTCATTTTTTGTCTAAATGAACGTCAAGATAGACGAAGAATAAGGCATGTAGGCATCCTTACTTTATATAACATGTAAGCTGGCTAATAAATAGCATCCTTTCTTGTTTCACTTCTCCATCAAAAAAACGAGGAAAAATGAAAGAAGAAATCACTCAACGCTAAGGACTAGATTGTTGCCCCATTAATTGAACTGTCCAATCAATGGGGCCATTTTCTTAACTAGATTAACTCCTTTTAAGCTCTCACCCAGTCCCTATGTACGAAAAGAGGAATAAACATTCAACATAAAAAGTCAGGTAAAATTATTTATTGCATCCTAAGTTACTTAAAACTGGATTTTACCAATTCCATTTGCGTGATGAATAGCCTCCATGATGACTTCGTGAAGAGTAACCTCTTTGATAGTCATGATTTCTTCTGTGCCATCCATGCTTTCGATTCGCTTTCCATGAACAGCTATTATTGGTGCAACCTTGGGCCTGGTGGTTACCACGTCTCAATGAACCGGCTACTTCCAAAACAACTTTACCCTTAGCATCGGTAATTTTTATCTCTGAAATATCCCTTCTTCCGCGCCTACCCGCATCAATAAATGCAAACTCAACCTTTGCACCATCAACCCCATTGTATCTTCCGGTTCCTTTACCATAAATAGTGTCAAATGAAGCCTTATTACGTCTTTGCTTGATGGCCGGATCATCATTACAAACAGCTTCATCAAGTGATGTTAAGCGAAACCGATTGTACTTGCCCCAGTTAACTTGCAGTCTATTCGGCTTATCAAGATCGCAACTGACTGAAAACCCATGAGTTACGTGAGTCTTTTTAATCTTACCACCACCCTTCATACGACCACATATTTCTTCTTCTTTTACGACTGAAAGCGCTGCTGAGGTCCAAGCGAAAGAAGCAGGAAAGCCGGGGTCGCTAAATGGCTCATTGTCAACTGATAAGGCTTGAACTGTCACCATGGTCTCGTTAGCTGGAATAGCAATTTCTAACTTGACTGTGTCCCATTCTTCACCGTCATGACTATCCAATAGATCATCAAAAACCTGTTTGTTGCCACCAACGGTAACTTCGATTGCTGAGGGTCTGAATCCTAAATTACCAGAAGCAGTTCCACTCACACTGGAAAAAAACATAAGCAAATCAGCCATTCGATCATTTTGTGCCTTTTCAACAATGAATGTCTGTGGAACTGTAGTGTTAGTCGTTGGTACCGAATGAGACACTAGTACGGCAGATAAATCATTGCCGTCTCTTAGCTGGATTTCAGCTTCTGCTTTAGATCCATCATCATATATCACCATTAAACCTGCCCCGTTGTTGGCATATTCCAATGATGGATTAATCTGCCCGGTGCAATCCAAACCATCTACTGTCAGTGCGTTGTTGCCTGGTACTAATAACTTAAGCTTACTGATGTCAGCTCTAAAGGTTGAACTATATGTGGTTCTAAAAAAATTGGTAGGTCCTCCAATCAAGCTTCCTGTAATTGAATAACCATTAATTTCTATTGTATTATCTCCCTCAATTCCTTTGCCAGCATCTGAATCCATTTGGCATTCCCAATAGAGTAAAGCTTGCTTGATTTCACCTGGAACATCAATTTCGATCATACCAGGGTTGTAAACTAAGCCTGTGCCTGCAGCTACAATACCATTTCCAGAAGCGACAGGAATAGATGGCTGACCCAAGGTTTCTGTCCCATCCGCTAAAATTGCGTTACCCCAGCAGCTAAGTAGAACAATACTCAACGCACTATTAATACAATGTTTAGACCTTTGCTTTGTTGCTAATTTCATAATTATTCTCCGACCTAGTGAACAAATTTCGCTAATTTTTTTCAAGTGTTAACCTTTATTAGCGTACATAATGTAATTTCATGAAGCGGACAATGAAAAAACCCATTTCATTGACACTTTTAAATGAGTACATAACGCACTATGGCAATTGAGACTATTAGTCGTAAAAAACTTGATTGACCGCAATTGCCTTTGTGTGGTGCTAAATGTACGCTGTTGGATGCCACATCGAAATTGTCCGGTAGTACAATATTTACTAATGAGTTGAGACAGCATTAATCAAAGCTTACTAAATGACTAGCTCGTGCTAGTATCAGATAGCTTGATCTTCCCCCGTATTAAGGGCACCCGTGTACAAGAGAGCCTAAGAATGGTATGGATTAATGCTCAATGAGGCTTATATTTTTCTTGAATAACAATATGAAATGTTATGGACTTGATAGCAATCCTGAAGAATGTTGATCTTTTTAGTGGGTTAGATAAAACTCAGTTATTAACTTTGGCTGATTTAACCAAAAAAAGGACAGTTCCTAAAAATACTTTGGTCATCAGCGAAGGTGATACCTCAAGCTCTCTGTTCATTATTAAAACAGGGTCGGTAAATGTCATGTTGACTAACGAGCACGGCAAAGAAATCATCTTATCAACTCTTCGCCAAGGGGATTATTTCGGTGAACTATCGCTGTTTGACGAAGAGCCTCGCTCAGCCAATGTCATCACCGCCGAGAAATGCGAATTTTTGACTCTAAATAAACAAGACTTTTTGCCAATGCTCGAAAAATACCCAAGTATGGCAATTGCAGCCATAAAATACTTGTGTCACAGGGTTCGGTTAGTCACCAATATCGCAGAAGGGTTAGCGTTAACAGATGTCTATGGACGATTAGTGAAATTACTGAATGATCTGGCCGTAGCTGATGAAAGCGGCAGGCTCATTATCAAATACTCTTTGACACACAAAGAAATTGCTATGAGGGTTGGATCATCACGAGAGATGGTGAGCAGGATTTTAAGTGAACTTGAAAAAGGCGCCTATATCTCTATCGAGCATAAAAAAATTACGCTTAATAAAAAACTACCTATAGCCTGGTAACCTAAAAAACAATTGCACTAGATGTCATCACGCTGATGCAATGACATCTATGTAAAATGACTAAAGTATGCTGAGTGAGGGCTAAGTTGATGCTTTCCGATAATAATCAATGGCTGCTGCAACGCCGCTGCCTGGTTTGATGTCAATATTGTTGTCTAACATCGCCATTTCCACACCTGCAATAACACCAAGCAGAGAAACGTCATTCATATCGCCCATATGTCCAATTCTAAAGACTTTACCGGCTACTTCTGATAAACCGGCACCCAGTGAAATATTGTATTTATGAAAGGCAGTATTGATCACATCATTAGCGTTAACCCCTTCAGGCACCACAACGGCTGATACCGTATCTGAATACCAGATTTCTTTTTGAGCACATAATTCCAAACCCCACGCCTGCACCGCTTGTCTTACTCCTTCAGCAAGGCGCGCATGTCTCGCAAAAACGTTTTCTAAACCTTCTTCCAGTAGCAAGTCAATCGCTTCTCTTAAACCCGATAAGATGGGTATGGAAGGCGTATAGGGAAAATAACCGCCTGCATTGGCGGCAATATGATCTTTTATGTCAAGAAAACAGCGAGGGCATTGTGCAGTTTTCGACGCCTCAAGCGCTTTCTGACTAAACGCTAAGAATGCTCCGCCGGCAGGGAGCATAAAACCTTTTTGGGAACCACTTAAAGCAACGTCAACGCCCCATTCATCCATACGAAAATCTATACTGGCGATTGAACTGACACCATCGACATAAATCATGGCCGGGTGGCTAGCAGCATCCAATGCCTTTCTTACTCCCCCAATATCGCTCGTTACACCCGTTGCGGTTTCATTATGAGTCGCTAACACTGCTTTAATTTCATGTTGATTATCTGCTGTCAATCGCTTTTCAAGGTCTTCCAAAGGAAGCCCCTGACCCCACGGAATCTCATAAAATTCAACATTCATACCCAGTCGTTTTGCCATATCGATCCAAAGATGGCTGAATTGTCCAAAGCGATAGGCCAATACTTTATCACCCGGAGATAAGGTATTACTGATTGAAATCTCCCAACCGGCTGTTCCGGTGGCTGGAAAGATAAAGGCTTGACCTTTTTCCGTTTTAAAAATTTTCTTCAGATCGTTTAATAAAGGTTTTACCAATTCAGGAAAAATAGGGGAGCGATGGTCCACCATGTCAACATGCATGGCGTTTTGAATGGAGTTAGGTATATTGGTTGGACCGGGAACATATAGATGGTTACGACCTGCCATTTTTAATCCTTAAGATGAGAGTTGAGTGGTTAATAAAATTGTAATATTCAGCCGTTATGCTGAAGTCAAAATATCCTGCCATACTCATTGGGTTTAAGCAACATGAGTTCCTTTAGGAAAAAGTTATCATTAATCTTTATTTGTCGCTTATTTGCCATTTCTTTCTATAGTTAGAACAGACAATTTCCTTTTGTGTTCAAATTAACTGCAGGTTAACAAAATGACTAAAACCAAACTATCGAAAGGTTTTTCGCTGATAGAACTCCTGGTGACTGTGTCCATGCTCGGCATTATTCTTGGAATGGCAATTCCCAGTTTCAGGTCGATGATAAGTGACAACCAGATGTCAACACAAAGTAACGATTTTTTATCAGACATTAATTTTGCACGAAGTGAAGCGGTTAAACGCGGAGAATCAGTCTCTTTGTGCAAGAGCTCAGATAGTACAACATGCTCTACATCAGCGAGTATAGGTTGGGAGGCTGGTTGGGTTATTAAGAATTCATCTGGCAATATTCTTAAAATACACCCTGCGTTAAAAGGCGATGCAGTTACTTTAAAGGGTGAGACAGCTGTTAAAAACAAAATCGACATTAGCCCCAGAGGATTTATGGCTGCATCGTCTGGCAAGGTTATTTTATGTGACAGCACTCACCAAAACGCTCAGTCAAAAGCAATAGTTTTAAGTACTACAGGAAGAGTAAAAGTTATGAGTGGGGCTGATGCGTCAATTACTAATTGTTCGCCATCTTAATAAAAAAAAGTAAAATTAAGCAAACTTGCCCAATCCTTGGGCAAGTTTGATGAAATAAATTATTAACCTATTGGTAAATTAATAAAGCTTAATCGTTACCGCTAAAGGCTCCCAAAATATGTAACAAGCTCATAAATAAATTATAGATTGATACATAAAGTGAAATAGTTGCCAAAATATAGTTCGTCTGCCCACCATGAATGATATTGCTGGTTTCAAATAATATCATCCCAGACATCAGCAAAATAAACATTGCTGAAACAGCCAGCGACAAACCAGGCATACTCGGAATGAAAACAGCAGCGATCCCGGCTAAGAAAGCGACTAAAATTCCTACCATCAAAAAACCACCGAGAAAACTGAAATCCTTTTTGGTTGTTAATGCATAGCCAGATAGGCCCAGGAATATAAGACCAGTCCCTCCTAATGCAGTCATCACTAACTGGTTACCATTAGAAAAATGAGAGAGATACATTGAAATAATGGGACCTAGTGTCAATCCCATAAAACCTGTTAACAAAAATACAAAAAGCAAACCCCAACTACTGGTGCTGAACTTATGGGTCAGGAACAATAACCCAAAGTAACCCACCATAGTCACAATCATGCCCATTGGCGGCATGTTTAGAGCCATAGCCAGTCCTGCAGTACAAGCACTAAACAGCAAAGTCATGGCCAACAAAATGTAAGTATTTTTCAATACTTTATTGGTCTCTAAAATAGCGCCTTCAGACCTATCAACCGCGTAATTCATTCTCATAAATTCAAGCCTCACAAAATTAAAAATAAAAATCAATACAGTGACATCAATAATAGCATATAAGTTTCGTATACTTTGAGTTGTAAAATATTTTGCTAAACCCAATTAAGTTATAGCGACAAGGAGCGAAATTTGACTTGCCTGGTAATCGCCTCAACTTGCTCTAGTGTTATACTGCCAGGTTCGGGTGACAACAGGTTTGCAGTCGCGCAAGCTACCCCAGATCGAAGTAAGTTCCTTTGATCCAATTGCTCATCGTTTAACATTCTATAAGCTACACCTGCTACTAATGCATCACCACAACCCACTTTGGTTTGTATCGGCTCCGCAACAGCATCAATATAAGCAGCCATAATTGAATTTTCTGTTACCAGGATTACACCATCTTTACCTTGGGAAACCACAACCTTTTTAACACCGCTGGCAACAATCTTTCTAGCAGCATAAATCACATCGGTTTCTGTTGTCAAAGCGTGCTCACAAACTTCTTCCAACTCCTTAAGATTTGGTTTAAACCAGTGAGGCCGCCCCTTCAGTCCTTCGATTAATCCTGAACCACTACTATCTAACAGAGTTATCAGGCCTTTATTTTTTGCGCTTTCAATAATCTTTCGATAAAAATCATGTGGCGCTCCATGCGGTAAACTACCCGACAGCACCAGAATATCGCCATCGTCTGTTACCCTATTGATCTTATTAAGCAATTGGTTACAAAGACTTGACGTTACTCGGTAGCCGGTCGTACGAATGTGGGTTTCCTGATCAAAATCCATATCTGACAAGGTGATATTTGTTCTAGACTGACCGGGAACATCGGTTAAATCAATACTCATCAGACTCGACTGTAATGTGCTAAACAGGTTTTTGGACTGATCACCGACAAACCCCAAAGTAGTCACTGGACAATTCAAAGAAACTAATGCTTTCGCCACATTGATGCCTTTCCCAGCCGGATAATTTACACTATCCTGAGCAAGAAGCGTGGCCCCCAATACAAACCCACGGATTTTGACGACGTTATCGATGGCCGTATTAGCAGTGATTGTTATTATCTTAGCCATAGTAGCTTTTTAAATTATTCTTTTTGTCTTAGGAGCGAGGATTTAAAGTTAAAGATGAATCAATGCGATAATTGTTATTGTGTTATTGGGAATATACCCCAATAATCACGAAATCAAACGATAACATATAGCAATCAACAGCCAAAATAGCTCAGCTTCTGCGGGACAAACCGCCATACCGAGGAAAAAACCTGTTTTAAGACCTTTCTCATTGTTACTTTTAAATTTTAATAAAGTTATAATAAACTGACAAACCGCTAATGTTTGTAGGACTTAATTCAGATTGAAAAATATTTTTTGATAGTCTAGCCATTGAGAAATTTTCTAGATTATTAAAATAAACAAGAATGAGTAAAGAAGTAAACGATTACTTCGCTAGAAAGCAACTGATTTTGCTCATTCACCGACTCAACCCAAAGTCCGAAACCTGCGGACTGACAATAATTTATTAACAAGGAATTAACTATGACTCAATTCCCCATTGATTTAGGCGCTTACCAACGAATTTCATTAGATCCCAGCAGCTCATCTCTAACAGCTGACCAAAAAGCCAGCTTACAGGCCAACATTCAACTTTGTCGAGACGCTATCGTGTTCTTTACTGCTACCGGTGCTGCCAGAGGTGTTGGCGGCCATACCGGCGGCCCATTCGATACCGTGCCAGAAGTGATGATTATGGATGCCCTTTTTCGCGGATCACCCGAAAAATTCGTTCCCATATTTTTTGATGAGGCCGGACATCGAGTAGCAACACAATATTTAATGTCTACCTTAAACGGCGACCTTCCCGCCGAACAATTGATGCGTTATCGCGAAGCCCATTCTCATTTACCCGGGCACCCAGAATTAGGATTAACACCTGGAGTAAAATTTAGCTCTGGTCGTTTAGGCCACATGTGGCCTTATGTCAACGGTGTCGCCATGGCAAATCCGAGCAAAGTATTATTTTGTCTGGGTTCTGACGGCTCACAACAAGAAGGTAACGATGCTGAAGCAGCGCGTTTGGCAGTCGCTCAAAAACTCAATGTCAAACTAATTATTGACGATAACGACGTCACGATTGCAGGACATCCTTCCAAATATTTGACTGGTTGTTCAACCGCAAAAACTTTACTGGGTCATGGCCTTGAAGTATTGGAAGGTGACGGCGAAGATTTGGAAGATTTGTATCAGCGGATTCATAAAGCAGTCAACTCTGATGGACCGATTGCCGTAATTAACCATCGTCCTATGTGCCCTGGTATTGAGGGTTTAGAAGGTTCAAATCATGGACATGACGTCATTTCGGCAAAATTGGCCATCGAATATTTGGAATCCAGAGGCCATCAAGCGGCGGCTGATAATATCAAAAGTATTCAAGCGCCTAAGCAGGACTACAAATTCAAAGGCTCTGGCGATAAGTTTGATGCTAACCGTAACATTTTCGGTGATGCAGCGGTCGCCATCTTAGGCAAAATGAGTGAAGCCGAACGAATCGAAAAAGTGCGTGTCATCGATAGTGATCTGGAAGGCTCTTGCGGCCTGAAAAAGATCCACGATGCTCATCCTGAAGTTTTTATCGCTTCCGGCATCATGGAACGCGGCAACCTGTCAGCTGCGGCTGGTTTTGGTATGGAACAAGGCAAACAAGGTATTTTCGGCACCTTTAGCGCTTTCTTGGAGATGTGTGTTTCAGAGATCACTATGGCTCGCTTGAATAACTCCAATTTACTGTGCCATTTCTCACATTCCGGTATTGATGACATGGCTGACAATACTTGTCATTTCGGCTTAAATAACATGTTTGCCGATAATGGTTTGAGCGATGCCTACGCGACCAACCTCTACTTTCCGGCTGACCCGAATCAAATGAAAGCATGCTTGAATACGATTTTCTTTGATCCGGGCCTGCGATTTGTCTTTTCGACCCGCTCAAAAGTGCCTAGTATTTTAGATAATGATGGTAACGAAATGTTTGGAGGCGGATATAAATTTGTTTCCGGCAAAGACGAAGTCGTTCGTGAAGGCACCCAAGGTTATATCGTCAGTTTCGGTGAGGCTTTATACCGGGCATTGGATGCTGTAGAACGATTAAAAGAAGAAGGAATTGATATTGGCTTAATCAACAAACCGACCTTGAACGCAATCGATGAAGAAACGATGAAGAAAGTTGGTCAATCACCTATGGTTATAGTGGTCGAATCGTTCAACCGTAAAACTGGTTTGGGAAGCCGTTTCGGCTCCTGGTTGCTGGAGCGAGGTTACACACCAAAATTCGCACACCTAGGCACTCATAAAGAAGGTTCAGGCGGATTATGGGAGCAATTTCCGCACCAAGGCATTGATCCAGCAGGTATTATGGCTAAAGTAAAAGAATTGGTCTAACTTTTTCCTACTCGATTAGGAACGCGCACGGAATAAGTTCGGCAACTAGCGCGGGGTTTTTGTTTGTCTTCAAGGCGTGGCAACAGGCGCATAGCAGGCTACGCAACTGTTGCCACAGCACTGAAGACGGACAAAAAACAAGTTAGTTGTCGTAGTTATTTCGTGCACGTGCCTGCAAAGGGCACTTAATTGTGCCCTTTTATTATTGCATCCTCGCTCCTTAGGACTTAGCTTCGATAGTATTGAAGCGGGGGCGTAACTGGAGGCTATAAAACATCTCCAAATAGCGCCGAGTCTCGGCACTCTCGACACCTGCGATGTATTTCCAAAATCCGTAAATACGTGACAAGGTCATCATGCGTTCTGCATAACGCTTCCAGGTATAGTGACTTTCGACGCGCTGTAATGCCCCTTCCGATATCTTATTCCACAGCTTGAGATCTGTTTTGCACGCGACAAAAAAATCGGCAATCTTTTGTGCAGCAGCATCACCGTGATTGGGATCGATATGATAACCAGAGATGCCTTCTTCTATAATCTCCAGCGGCCCACCAAAACAGGTAGCAAAGGTTGGTAGACCAGTACCCATCGCTTCAATCACAGTCAAACCAAATGCTTCAAACAGTGCGGGCTGTACAAAGGCACCCAACCGATCTGCCACGAAACGGTATAATTCACCATTACGCTCCCGGTCAACCTGACCCTCCAACCAGCGCACCTGTCCATCCAGCTTGTATTTATCCATCAGCTGGTGCATTTTCTCCAGCTGGGCACGTTCTTCGGTATCGCTGGAACGGTTTGGATCAAGATAGCCAGAAGCAATCAACAGATTGGTTTCTTTGCGCAAGGCATCGCTCTGACCATACCACTCCAATAAGCCAGTGATATTCTTAATGCGATCCATCCGCGCCATGGTGAATAGTAACGGTTTGTCTGAATCGACAATTTTGCCACGGCTTGATCCGGCAATCGGCTTGCCAAACACCAGTTCATCAATCTCAGGCAGCAGATGACTCAGGCGACGCTCTTCTTCGGTATAAGAAAAATAAACCGTATCATCCGCGCCGGGAGAGACAATATTGAATTTGGGATCGTAGACATCAATGCCGTCAACCACTCGATATAATTCTGGCATAGTAAACGCTTGGTGAGCCTCATATTGGCCAATGGTTTCTTCAGTGCCGGCGATTTCCTGATAGGTACTGGCAATAATGAAGTCGGCCATATTCATCGCCAGCAAATCCACGCTAAACTGGCATGAGAAGTGGTACTGCTCTTCGTTTTCCTGCCAAAAAAGATCTGAATAAAGGTATTTGGTTTTTTCCAGTGCATGGGCGATATTGCACTGAGTCACTCCTAAACGATGTGCCATTAACGATGCCACCAGATTTCCATCTGAATAGTTACCAACAATCAAATCCGGATTGCCACCGAGTTCGGCCAGCAATTCTCGCTCAGCATCCAGTGTATAGCGTTCCATATAGGGCCAGACTTCGAAGCGGGATATCCATTCAGGAACCACTTCTCCAGTTGCAGCACGAAACGGAACTCGCAAAATGATCGCATTTCTGGAACCAGCAATGGGCTCTAAACGCTGGTCGCAACTTGTCCCCTCGGCTTCAGGAATGAGCCGTGTCAGCACCACAATCTTCGGCTCGATATCCAATCCTTGGTCTTCAAGTCGTTGTTTAATATCTTCTTCTAGAGCACGAACCTGATCAAGGATATAGACAACCTGGCCCCCGGTATCCGGCCTACCGAGCACATCCGCTTGGCCAAACCAGCCATGCGGAGACATGATTGCTACCGAAAAAACCATCGGTATACGACTGAGGAATGCTTCGAGAGCATCTGGTGAGGGCGCTTCAAACAAATCGAGCAACAGTTGAAAAGTCTCTGTAACCCGTGCTGCATTACGACCCCAGCCAATCTCAAAACCAAGCCCTCGCAAATCGTTCTCCAGCAGAGTCCAACTGGTATCTGCCTGTTGGGTTTTAAGATAAGCTTCGGCGCTGCGTAATGAGCGGCGCAGAGTTTTAACATCTTTGATTCTGGTATTGAGCATCAGTTGTTGACCCTGGTAACTGTGGATCTGCAGAAAATCCACCAGTTTCTGTACACCTTCACCTCGGCTATCGAATAGCTCGCTGGACAAGCGCTTACACAGAAAGTCGGCACCCCGACCAATAGATCGTGATTCGCTGGGTTTCTTGAAATCACGGGAAAATGGTTGTAGGTCTACTTCCAGCACCCATTCATCCGGAGTTGTTTTGCCTTGATCTACTAGATGCTCTTTGAAACGCAGAAACTCGCGAATGGAAATCTGCTCAGCATCCAAGGCCTCAAGATGAATACGAAGGTAAAACCAACGCCCAATGCGACGGCGTACGGCGAAACAAAACCAGTTAGCATCCAACGCCGCTTCCTGGCTGGCATTAATAACATCAGCCAGAGGAGTATTGGAGAGAGTGTTGTCAACTGCGCAGACTTCATTAAAACCATCAAGAAGATCGCTGCGTAAAAAGAAACGTCGATCACTGCCTAGGTAATGATGAAACACCTGATGGGCCTGACTATGGTTATCACGCAGGTAAGTGTGAAGCGAATTCACAAATTCTTGTCTATTCTTGTTATTCAAGCTCTACTCCAGATTTCAGTATATTAAATTATAAATTTCTTTGTGTGTGTGGGGGGTGTGGCACTTCGAATTCACACCGCGGAGCTGGTGAAGAACTGAGCTCGTTAGAGACTCTTTTCCAACTCTCAGTATGAAAAAAAACCCAAGTAAAATAACTGAGCTAAACGAATTCCCTTCTCCGTCTGTATCTAAAACCGGAGCGTGTGTTTCCAGTTCGACACGTCAAATTATTCCTTCTGTGAATCTCGCCAGAGCTTGATTTTCGCCAAGGGTAACATTCGGAAAAGCTCTATCAGCCACCTGTACAACCTATTTCTATTTCTAAAAAAAGTAGGTTTTTGTCTAATATTTTTGGCGAGTTTATTATTATTGCCTCAGATAACCTGCCATTATATGTATCACTTCGATTTTATCCTATCGTTTCAGTTTATTAAACGTAAAAATGCCTTGAGTAATGTAATCTCAGATAACTCTGAAAAACGGGTCACAGAATGTGGCCTACAGATAGAGGTTGGCCGATATTCTGGTTGCTTTCGCATAAAGCTAACAAACTATATGATAAATTAATTATATTGAAATTAATCATTAGGTAAACTCCCGACTATGCTGGGAAAACTCTCATTTCGCCAATGACCAATGTCAGAAAGATAATTCATATTGACATGGATGCTTTTTTTGCCGCTGTCGAACAACGCGACAAACCTGAACTCCAAAATCTTCCGGTTGTTGTTGGCGGTGACCCCAACTCGCGAGGTGTAGTATCTACATGCAGTTATGAAGCTCGAAAATATGGCATTCATTCCGCCATGCCTGCCTCTCGTGCTTATCGCTTGTGCCCTAACGCTATCTTTTTGAGGCCACGTTTTACTGCTTATCGGGAAGCATCCCAACAAATCAGATCTATTTTTCGCTGCTTTACCGATCTGGTCGAAGCCCCCTCATTGGATGAAGCTTACCTTGATGTCAGTGACGCAAAAGATTATCAAAGTTCTGCCACTGACATAGCACGAGCGATAAAACAGCTTATCTTTAAAGAAACCCAACTTACCGCTTCGGCCGGGGTTAGTTACAATAAATTTCTGGCTAAATTAGCATCAGACGTTAAGAAACCGAATGGCCTTTTCGTCATTACGCCAAAACAAGGCCCAGATTACATAGCAAACCTTGCTATCGACCAATTTCATGGCGTTGGTAAAGCCACTTCAAAGAAAATGCACGCATTAGGTATTAAAACTGGCCTGAATCTCAAAAACTTTTCACAGCTGGAACTGCAACAAAATTTTGGCAAGGCCGGCCTTTACTATTACCAAATTGCCAGAGGCATCGATAATCGACCCGTTATCAGTCACCGGCAACGAAAATCATTGGGTAGCGAAACTACTTTTCAGCAAGATTTGAAGGATTTTGATGCGATGAATGATATTCTTCAAAAGTTAGCTGAAGAAGTTTGGCATCAGGTAAAAGAAAAAGCACTGACCGCCCGCACCCTTACTATCAAGGTTAAATTCGATAATTTTGAACAAATCACGCGGAGCAAAACACTTGATTATTCCATCATCCAATCTAAACATTTACCTCTTTTGGTCAAAGAGCTACTAGCAAAAACTGAGGCTCATACCCGCAAAGTTCGCTTGCTTGGAGTCTGTTTATCCGGCCTTTCTTCCGTACAGCCTGATAGTCCCCAACAAATGGATATATTTGAGCATCTTTAGGAGATTTTTCGCCTGAGTTTATATAGCCTATTCGGAATATGTAATTTTTGAAAATATCTGATATTTAAACATTGACTGGCTGGGTAGGAGAGATGCAAACTCTCATACTGAAGAATTTATTGCTAATTGAGACTATCCAAAGAACCTCTCTTTCATTTTAAACGTATTGTAATGCATAGAACTCAAGCATTCTGGCCAACCATAATCGTTTTCTTGTTACTAACAGATATTGGACGAGCTAATTCCTGGCCGGAGATTACTTTTGTTAAAGTGGCTGAGAACTTGGATCAACCCGTTTATTTGACTCACGCGAATAAAAATAGCGAACGCTTATTTATTGTTGAACAACCAGGTAGGGTAAAAATACTGCAAAACGACCGTGTACAGGAAACAGCTTTTTTAGATATCAAACAACGCGTAGGGTTCGGTGGTGAAAAAGGCTTATTTAGTCTTGCATTTCCACAGGAATACCCAGACAAACGGTATTTTTATGTCAATTACACCAACAAATCAGGGAATACCACGATATCGCGTTTTTACTTGAGTCAAAATGAAAACATCGCAGATGCGGGAAGTGAAGAAATAATTCTCACCGTAGAACAACCTTTTGGAAATCATAACGGCGGTCAAATAGCCTTCGGACCCGATAACTTTTTATACATCGGGATGGGAGATGGAGGCAGCGGTGGCGATCCCTTCAATGCGGGGCAAAATAAAAACACTTTATTAGGGAAGTTACTGCGAATAGATGTTGAAGCAGGCGTAACACCTTATGCAATACCCGCTACGAATCCGTTTGTAACATCCGCCGATTATCGCCCCGAGATTTGGGCTTTGGGACTTAGAAACCCTTGGCGGTTTTCGTTTGATCAACTGACTGGTGATTTGTATATTGCCGATGTAGGCCAAAATAAACTGGAGGAAATCAATGTACAACCAGCAGACAGCAAAGGCGGCGAAAACTATGGCTGGAATATAATGGAAGGACGGCAATGTTTCAACCGCCCAACTTGCGATCAAACGAGCCTAACACTTCCCATTTTTGAATACGGTCATACTCAGGGCAATGTATCCATCACTGGGGGTTATGTTTATCGTGATCAAAGTTTTCCTCGCTTGCAAAATATTTATATATTTGGAGATTTTGCTTCCGGCTGGGTAGCCGGTTTACGAAAAGTAAATCAACAGTGGGAAGCATCGATCTTAGCTGAAACCGACTTTAGCATTAGCAGTTTTGGTGAAGATGCAAAAGGCCAATTATATCTGGCTGATTTGAACGGTGCATTGTATCGGATTGAGGATAATTCAAAGCTAAGCCAATTAAAATTTGAGGGTTTGTTGCCTAATTACCGACATAACGACAAGTTACAGATTTTTATTAGGGAAATTAACCCTGAACGCGAATTATCCGTTGACCTTTGGGTGGCTGTAAAACAACCCGGTGGCACCTTATTATTTTTCACCGATAACCCTGATCGACTGCTCAGCACTCAGCCGCAACCGTTTAAACGACAATTGGAAAGCAGCGCTAATAGTCATCAACTGATAGATCTCTTAATTCCTGATGACTTGGTCACAGGCACTTATACCTTTTATGCACTTTACAACAAGCCTGAAACCAAACTGACAGAATTCCCTTCCAACGGATACTCAAACGTTGCTAACGTAACAACACAATTAAAAAATTGAATGCTGGTAGCAATTTTTATCAGCGAGTTATGACTCGAGAAATTAAATGAATGGTTTTGTGATATTCAGTCAACCTAGCCGTTAATAAACTAGAATCTATCAATTATTGTGCTTTTTCAGAAGAATTTAAATACTTTTTCTCAACAAGATTTAAATGATATTAAATGCTATAGTTCAATAACTTACAACACATATCTAGATTATATTATTATTTATTTTGAATTTTTTTATTAGCTATGAGAAAATCTAGACTCTAATAATTCAAAATACAGCGCTTGCTGTTCCTGTTATTTCAAAAAATGCAGTAACCAAGATCAGTACTCATAACTATTTGGCAACTACAAAGCGATCTAGCATAAGCTGTAAATGAAAACAATTTGTCACTGGCTTTTTTCTATTCATTTTTTACACAAGAACGTGGAGAACAATTATTATGAATAAATTTAGACCCAAGATCAAATGGATGAGTCTATCCATAACAGCTTTGCTGATCAGCAGCGTCGGATTATGCAATATTGCTCAAGCAGAGGAAGAAGCTGACCCAACGGCGATATCCCCTGAAAGCGGAATGATTGGACCTGGTGAGGATGCCCCAGCAGCACCTGAAGAAGCAGCCGCAGGGGATGATGCCCCAGCAGCACCTGAAGAAGCAGCCGCAGGGGATGATGCCCCAGCAGCACCTGAAGAAGTAGCCGCAGGGGATGATGCCCCAGCAGCACCTGAAGAAGCAGCCGCAGGGGATGATGCCCCAGCAGCACCTGAAGAAGCAGCCGCAGGGGATGATGCCCCAACAGCACCTGAAGAAGCAGCCGCAGGGGATGATGCCCCAGCAGCACCTGAAGAAGCAGCCGCAGGGGATGATGCCCCAGCAGCACCTGAAGAAGCAGCCGCAGGGGATGATGCCCCAGCAGCATCTGATGATAGCGGTATGGCTGATGCTGAACCTGCGATGCCGGAAGATGATTCTGGAGATGACTCTTCAACGCCAACTCCTAGCCCTGTTCCAGAACCAGCAATGCCGGAAGAAACCATACCGGAAGCAACAGACCCATCTGCTACCAGCCCAGAAAGTGGGGCGGTTGAAGCAGGCGCTGGCGCTGTACCTCTTCCAGCAGGCGTATGGCTATTCTTAACAGGGATGATAGGACTAAGAGCTTTTACCAGAAAACGAAAATAAGCTCTTTAAGTGTCATAAAGAGCCCAACTTTAATACAAGGTTGGGCTCTTTTCTCAAGTTTATCGAGCTGAAATAATAGCCAGAATTTTCTTCTGAATTAAACCTGTCAGTAATGAGAAGCCGTTATGACTAAAGACAAAACCCAAGTCAAATCATCCTACAGATCACTGTTTCTCATTGTGTATATCCTAATCGGACAATTCAACCTAGTCCAAGCTTCAACGGTTGATAACCAAATCATTGATAACGCTTTGCAGACTGAGGGAAATGGACATTCGAAACAATCCATGATCAACCCGCCCACAATTGCAATTTTTGAAAACAATAGCTCGGATTCCAATCAATTGGCAACGCCAGATAAATCCAGTGACGAAAAAAATTGGGACTTTGATTTAAGTAATCATAAAACTTTAATTACTTCCCATTCAAAACAAAATTTTTCCGCTGCGTTGGATGGTACGTTGTTAGAAATTTTAGGCATCAACCTACAGAAACCCTCGTTTATGGGTTATAACAATGACCTGTTTCACCTTGACACCAACAACCTTTGGATTAATTTAAATAATTCAATGTGTTACCGCATGACCAAAGTGCTTTCAGCCTTGGCCAAAGGCGTATGTGAAAACAATTCTGCAAGAAAAATCGCCAGGCAATTCGACAGCCAATTAGCTTTTATGCTCTCTTTTTTGAAAAGACAATGATTAGTGTAAGAAATTAATTTTTAAGACCATGCTCTGCATCTCTATTTGAATGTGATGCACATATTAAGCAATTTAATCAATTCTTGCCCTGCTTTTTTCCCGCTCTTGCCATTCTGTTTCCATGCTCCGTCATAACACACAATGAAGTCATGGCTAACATCCAAAATTTTGTCGGCATATTTTGTTAACAATCTGACGACAAATCATTCACAGCACTTTTAAATCTGTAACCTTCAATTACTTATCATAAGGAAAACTAATTTTTTTATAGAATGCTGTCTTTTTTGGATATTCCTAATTTACCTAAAACCATATCTACCCCCTCGCAACTTTGTTTAGCCATTTTTCATTAAAGTTTTTAACCACGTAATTAGATGTGATTGATTTCATGTCTTACTGCAACAATATCTTGATTAAATTTGTTATTTGAACGATGTCCTGGCAGCATGGCCAAATTCTATTGGCTTACAGATTCTCTGACAGCTGATTGTCAACAACACCCGATTTAAGCGATAATGGATCACATATTGACCCTTTTTAGGGTTGCCACTCTCCCTGGTTGTTAGCCGAAAGTCCAGTAAACTTCGGTTTTTTCGAAGGTCTAAATGATGAAAAAAACAATGTACGAAAAAATTTGGGATAGCCACTTGGTGGTAGAAGACCCAAGTCAAGCGCCGTTGATCTATGTTGACCGGCACCTTATGCACGAAGTCACCAGCCCACAAGCTTTCGAAGGATTAAGGTCTGCAGGGCGTAAAATTCGTAATCCACATAGTATTTTAGCTACCATGGATCATTGTGTGCCAACTAAAAATCGTCACTTGCCAGTTGCCGATCCTATCGCCAGAAAACAAATCGATACGATGGCCGAAAACTGCAAAAGCAATGATTTAAATCTGTACGACATGAAGAACCCAAACAATGGCGTCATTCATGTAGTTGTCCCTGAGCATGGGTTTGTTCACCCTGGCATGGTGGTTGTTTGTGGTGATAGCCATACCGCAACACATGGCGCTTTCGGTGCTTTAGCCTTTGGTATTGGAACGTCAGAAGTTGAACATGTGATGGCCACTCAAACGTTGCCGCAGAAAAAGTCAAAAACCATGCTGGTACAAATTAACGGTCAATTATCCCGTTTCTCATCCGCTAAAGATATCGCACTGGCTATTATCGGTAAAATAGGCACCGCTGGAGGAACCGGCTATGTTATCGAATATGCAGGTGATGCAATTAAAGCCCTTTCGATGGAAGGCCGTATGACACTATGTAACATGGCAATTGAAGCAGGCGCCAGAGCTGGCTTAATCGCTCCTGACGATAAAGTTTATGACTATCTGAATGGTAAAGAATTTGCTCCCAAGAGAAAATACTGGGATCAGGCTTTAGCTTACTGGAAAAGTTTGCCCAGTGATGAAGGCGCTGAATTCGATACGGTCATCACACTCGAAGCTGGTGATATTGCTCCCCAGATCTCGTGGGGAACCTCTCCTGAACAAGTGGTAGGTGTTGATGGGCATGTCCCTTCACCCACTCAGTTTGATGATGAGGTAAAACGAACCGCCTGCGAGAGTGCACTATCGTACATGGGTTTAAACCCCAACACTAAAATGACCGAGATTTCTATAGACTTGGTTTTCATCGGGTCATGTACCAACGGTCGAATCGAAGATTTTCGGGTAGCCGCTGAATTGACCCGAGGCAAGAAAGTGGCGAAAGGGGTTAAAGCCATCGCTGTGCCTGGTTCCTATCATGTTAAAGAGCAAGCTGAAGCTGAAGGGTTGGATAAAATATTTTTATCGGCTGGTTGGGAGTGGCGCGACCCGGGGTGCTCAATGTGCCTGGCAATGAACGGCGATGAACTAGCCAAGGGACAACGCAGTGCATCCACTTCCAACCGAAACTTTGAAGGTCGACAAGGTAAAGGAGGGAGAACCCACCTAGTTTCTCCAGCTATGGCTGCAGCAGCTGCGACCGCCGGACACTTCGTTGATATCAGAAAACTAGAATCGTTGAACCAATAATTATGCAATCTTACCTAAAACATGAAAGCATTGCTGCACTAATGAACCGTAGCAACGTCGACACTGACCAGATTATCCCCAAGCAATTTCTAAAAAAAGTCGAACGAACAGGCTTTGGCGCCCATCTTTTCCACGATTGGCGGTTTAATGACGATGGCAGCGAAAATCCAGATTTTGAATTAAACAAACCGGCGTTCCAAGGCGCAAAAATTCTGGTAGCCGGTGATAATTTCGGTTGTGGATCATCACGGGAGCATGCCCCTTGGGCGATTGCTGACTATGGTTTCAACACTATTATATCGACCAGCTATGCTGATATTTTTTTCAATAACTGCTTCAAAAACGGTATTTTAGTTATCAAAATCGATAAGACTCAGCTGGATAAATTAATCAGCGAAATCAAATCAAACGAAGGTGTTCGTTTTACTGTTGATTTAGAAAACCAACACGTTTCAACACCCGCTGGTAACGATTTTACCTTCGAGATTGACCCATTCCGCAAAGACAATCTGCTCAAAGGTCTGGACGATATTGGTTTAACCTTAAAACACGTGGATAAAATCAGCCAATACGAACAACAACATAGGCAAACTTATCCGTGGTTATGGGCTTGAAACAATATATTTCAGACAAAGACTATTTATTCGCGGGACAACAGAAAAGCTTGAAAGAATGTAACGCAAATCTGATTTTTTGCTTTGTATAACCGCCCCCAACGTTAAGAACAATAATAGCAACATGACTACTACCTCATCTCATCAAACCATCGAATTGATGGATACCACGCTTCGTGATGGGGAGCAAACCCAAGGTGTTTCCTTCACGCCCGAAGAAAAACTCAATATTGCCAAAGTATTATTACAATCGCTGCGCGTTAATCGTATCGAAATTGCCTCTGCTCGTGTGTCAGTTGGAGAAAAAGAGGCAGTCTCCCAAATTAATTCATGGGCAAAACAAGAAGGTTACTTAGATCAGGTAGAAGTCTTAGGTTTTGTGGATCACACCCGCAGTGTAGACTGGATCTTGGAGACTGGCGGCAGAGTAATCAACCTCCTCACAAAAGGTAGTGAAAAGCATTGCCGAGAACAGCTCGGCAAAACACTTCAACAGCACTCAGCAGACATTTTACAAACGATTGAGTACGCGCTCTCGAAGCAGTTAACTGTCAATGTTTATCTAGAAGACTGGTCAAATGGCTACCGTGATAGTCCTGATTATGTTTATAACTTAATGAATAATATACAATATTCAGGCATCACTCATTTCATGCTACCTGACACACTTGGCGTTATGTCGCCAGATGAAGTCTTCACCAGCCTAAGTGACATGGGTAAACGTTATCCATCATTAAAATTTGATTTTCACCCTCATAACGATTATGGCTTGGCAACCGCCAATGTCATGGCAGCCGCCAGAGCAGGTATTTCTTCTATTCATTGCACGGTTAACTGTCTTGGTGAACGTGCCGGAAATGCGTCAATTGCTGAAGTTGCTGTGGTTCTTCGAGACAAAATGAAGATGCAATTAACGATTGATGAAAGCCATATCGTAAGAACCAGCCACATGGTCGAAAACTTCTCCGGTAAACGAGTGGCAGCCAATGCCCCCATTATCGGGGCCGATGTGTTCACCCAAACCGCCGGAATTCATGCTGATGGCGACCAAAAAGGAGGTTTATACAAAACCGCATTAGGCCCCGAGCGTTTCTCCCGAACCCGCAGTTATGCACTTGGCAAAATGAGCGGCAAAGCCTCGCTGAAAAAAAACCTGGAACAGCTGGAGCTAGACTTATCGGAAGAAAATCAAAAAAAAGTACTGACTCAAATCATCCAGCTCGGCGATTCAAAACAAACCATTACCACCGAAGATTTACCCTTTATCATCGCCGATGTGCTGGAAAGTAAAGATTATCAGCACATAGAACTACTAAGCTGTTCTATCACCAGTGGATTGAATCTGGAATCTACAGTCAGTATCCGAGTCAGTGTTTATGGCGAAAAACATTTATCATCAGGCTCCGGCAATGGTGGGTTTGACGCATTTATCGCAGCCATCAATAAAGTCATGCAATTGCATGACTATGTTTTGCCTGAATTAGCAGACTATGAAGTAAGAATTCCTAAGGGAGGACATACTGATGCATTGACCGAGTGCGTTATTACCTGGGATTGCGACAAGGAATTACGCAAAACCCGTGGCGTTCACGCAAACCAGGTGTTTGCAGCGGTTCTAGCGACAATTCGACTGATCAACATGCAACTAAACGAGAAACAGCAGGCAAAAAATCAGGTTATATAAGCGATCAATTTTTTTATCTGTGGCTTTGGATAAGCAGTTTGCACATACCCGCCGTTGTTTGGAAGAAATTATTCTTCCTGGGGTTGTAATGGTCTAATAATCTTGGAAGGATTTATAGCTTATAATCCAACCCAAAATTAGGATAAAAAATGACCGAAATAACCACAGTAAAACCTAAAACAACCTTCACCACAGAACAGCGTCTAGACTACGCTAAACTCATGGTAAATGAAGGATATACCAATAAGCAGGTAATGGAAATATCAGGAGCAGGTGACTCTGCTGTGAGGCGATGGAAAAAGCAATATTTAGATGAACTCAAAGGTAATACACCTCAGGATAAGCAAGCGTTAACCCCAGAACAACAGAAAATACAAAGCCTAGAGAAGCAATTATGGCGAGCTAAAAGGGATAATGAAATACTAAAAAAGGCCACAGCCTTCTTTGTTCGAGACAACAACAATCTGAATTGATTGTTGAAATAAAGAAGGCTTCTCCAGGCTATCAAACAACAGAGCTTTGCACACTATTTAATATAGCTCTCAGTACACACTACTATCAGATTAATAATCAAATGAGCGATGAAGAACAAGAAACCATAGAACAAATTAAATTGATAGCCATTGAAACTCAGCATACCTATGGTAAACGAAGGACTCAGGTTGAATTAGCTAACAGAGGGATTGAAATAGGCGTTTATAAAACAGCTTCATTAATGAAAAAATCGAATGTCATTGCCATAAAACCTAAAAAGCGACACAGCTATCCAGCGGGAGAAGTCCACAAGAAAGCGGATCATTTACTTAAGACAGTTTAATCCCAGTACTGTTCATACGCACTGGGTAGGTGACATTACCTACATTAAAACCTATACAGGCTGGAGCTATTTAGCTTGTATACTTGATCTTGGGTCAAGAGAAATTATGGGCTGGGCATTATCAGAAGAACCCAATGCAGAGCTTGCAAAGTCAGCATTAGAACATGCGATTAATAAACACAAGCCAGATACTCAACAATTAATGTTTCATTCAGACCAAGGGGTTCAATATTCAGCCAATCTATTTGTTGATTATCTTCATGACTTGGATATAACACAAAGTATGAGCCGTCGAGCTAATTGCTGGGATAATGCTGTGATGGAGCGGTTTTTTAGGAATTTAAAAACAGAGAGGCTGAACTATTTGAGTTTTATTAATTACTCCTCTGTAGTCAGTGCTGTGACTAGCTATATTAGTTTCTATAACTATAAAAGGTTACATTCTGCTATTGATTATAAAACCCCTCATCAAAAAACCAAAGAAATGAAAAAAGCGGCTTAAAATCCTTCCAAGAAAACTTGACCATTACAGGTGTACTTTATAACGAACCAGCTTCCAAATTTTTTATAGGCTTTTAGCGTCCTGACTATCGGTTATTTCCATACCATTAAACCCTATAATCATTTTTCTGCTCGTTTGGTACACCCTGTTAAAAATACTGGCAACGACCTTTAGGAGCGAGGATTTAATAATATCCGGAAGTTTGGCGCAGGATTTTTGTTCGTATTCAAGGCGTTGAAATAGGCGCATAGCACGCTACGCAACTGTTTCTACAACTTGGAAGACGGACAAAAAGACAAGTCAAAATGCGGATATTATTAAATCCTCGCTCCTTAGCCCAGGTTGGGTCGTTGTTTTTTCAATCGGTTCTTATAGATCATCCAATTATTTTTACCTTTGCAAACTTTCTTTTTCCCACTTGGTAAATGTTAAATTCGTTAAGTTGTGGACGCAATTTTCCGTCCTCAATTTTTTCGCCATTTATTTTCACCGCACCCTGTTTGATCATTCGAATTGCCTCAGAAGTACTGCTTGTTAAACCTACTTCTCTGAGTATTTGCACAACGTTGCAATCACTCAATGTTTCTGAGCTCACTATCTTGTCTTCCAGATCATCAGGCACTAAACCTTTTTTAAACCTTGCTTCAAAAGCTTCTAAGGCTAATTCAGATGCTTTTCTGTCATGAAATCTCTCTGTTATCTCCTTCGCAAGGTTAACTTTAAAATCACGCGGGTTTGCCCCATTTATGCAATTCGTTTTCCATCGATTAATTTCATCCATTCCTCTAAAGCTCAACAGCTCAAAATATCGCCACATTAATTCGTCCGAAATAGACATTATTTTACCAAACATCTCTTCTGGCTTATCGGCTATTCCAATGTAATTATTAAGGGACTTAGACATTTTTTGAACACCATCTAGCCCTTCAAGAATTGGCATGGTGATAACAACTTGCGGACTTTGTTGGTAAGTTTCTTGGAGCTGGCGCCCCACTAGCAAATTAAACTTTTGATCAGTGCCACCCAATTCAATATCTGATTGCATTGCCACTGAATCATAACCTTGTATAAGGGGGTACAAAAACTCGTGAATAGCTATAGGCTGTTTATTTTGGTATCGCTTACTAAAGTCATCTCGCTCCAACATTCTAGCAACTGTGTGTTTCGCAGCAAGCTTGATCAAGTCAGCCGACGTCAGTTTAGACATCCATTCTGAGTTAAACATAACGGCTGTTTTTTGAGGATCAAGAATCTTAAATATTTGATCTTGATATGTTTTGGCATTTTCTGTAATTTCTTCTTCAGTCAAAGGCTTTCTGGTAATATTCTTTCCAGTCGGATCACCTATCATCCCAGTGAAGTCTCCAATCAGAAACATAATGTGATGCCCTAAATCTTGGAGTTGCCTCATTTTATTAATAAGTACTGTATGCCCAAGATGTAAATCTGGCGCCGTTGGATCAAATCCGGCTTTAACCCGCAAGGGCCGATTTTCGGATAGTTTCTTTTCAAGCTCATGCTTGACCAAAACTTCTTCTGCCCCACGCGTTATAAGAGCGAAAACTTCATCTGACAACTTTTTTCTCCCAATTGAATTATTACGTCAAGCATGGATCGCTTAATACATTTAAGGTTACGAAAATATACCTAGCATAAATTAAATTAGCAAAAAAAACTAAAGTACCCTAAAATGAACAGCTTATCGAATAGGGAAACCAAGAACATTTTTATTCACACTTTATTTTAATGACTAAATCTTTTGTCATCTAATAATGCCATACCGATCTCTTATATTCTTTACTTTTTCAGTTGCTATTGTGAGCGTTAGCTATGCGTTAATCCACCCTGGTTCTGAAGATAAAAACAATCAAATTGAGCAAAAAATCGTCGCGCCTGCTATTTCTGATGATTTAGAGGACGATAGATCGCTCAAAGATAATATATTACTAGTAGCTAAAACCAAGCCCCTAAGCCTGCAAAAATTTAGATTTAAACACGAGTGGAAAAAACACGTAATCCAGAGAGATGAAAGCCTTTCTCAGATACTTTCTGAGCTGAGGTTAGACCCCACTGATGTTTTAAAACTTACCCATGCCGGCAGTAATAAAATTAACTTAGCCAAGCTGACCGCTGGAAAAATTATTCGCTTTAAGACGACTAAAGGCATCAATAGGCTAGAAGTTATTGAATACCAAAAAAACAGCTTAGAAACCATTATAGCTACTAGAACTGCCAATAACTTTGTTTTAGAAAAAAAGACTAAAGACCTGCAACGCCGCCTCGAAATTCGAGAAGGCACTATTCATTCATCGTTGTTTTCAGACGGAATAAAAGCAGGACTCACAGAAAACATGATCATGCAGCTAGCTGATATTTTTGCTTGGGATATTGATTTTGCTCTTAATATCCAAGATGGTGATCAATTCCGTGTTCTGTTAGATAAACTGTATCTAGATGATAAAGAAATAAACTCCGGAATTATTCTAGCCGCTGAGTTCACCAACAAAGGTAGACGTTTTGCCGCAGCACGATACCAAGACCCCAAAGGATATGTGAGCTACTACTCTCCTGATGGGCGCAACATGAGAAAAGCGTTTATACGGACACCAGTAGATTTTGCTCGAATTAGCTCAGGTTTTAACCTTGGCAGAAAGCACCCTAAACTAAATCAAATCAGAGCGCATAAAGGCGTCGACTATGCCGCTAAAACAGGTACCCCAGTAAAAACGACAGGAGCCGGCAAAATAACTTACTTAGGCACAATGAACGGGTATGGAAACGTTATTGTGATTGAGCATGGTCATAAATACAGTACTCTTTACGCTCACTTATCTCGTTTTAGAAACGGGTTAAAAAACCACCAAAGAGTGACACAAGGACATATCATTGGTTATGTTGGTCAATCTGGTTTAGCTACAGGTCCACACTTGCACTATGAGTTCAGAATAAATGGCATTCATAGAAACCCTCTCACTGTTGAACTACCAAGCGCCCTATCCATCAAAAAATCCTACCTAGCTGACTTTAAAGAAAAAACAACTCCATACCTTGTTAAGCTGGTCGAATTACATAACAAACAACTCGCCAGCAATAACCATTAAGCCTAATAATTCACTGCCTCAACCTGTACTTTTTATAGGGCTCATGTCTGGCACCAGTACCGATGGTGTCGATATCGCTACTGTAAAATTTGAAAACGATAAACCTAAATTATTCTCATTCTATTTCGCACCATACAGCAGTGATTTAAGAGGAAAATTACTCAAACAAACCAGCAGCCAGTCAATTTCTATCAAGTCCTATGGGTCTCTTGATACTGAAATGGGGCTCTTTTTTGGTAACGCAATCCTCTCGGCTATTCAAGAAGCGGGACTAAAACCATCGCAGATTAAAGCAACAGGTAGTCACGGACACACTTTTCATCACGCACCCGATTTAAGCAACCCTTTTTCATTACAGATCGGGGATCCCAATGTCATAGCCGAAATAACCGCCATTACAACAATTGCCGATTTTCGTCGACGTGATATAGCAGCAGGGGGCCAAGGCGCGCCCCTGGTGCCTGCTTTTCATAAAGCAGTCTTCCAACAAAAAGATACTGACCAAGTGGTTGTTAATATCGGAGGTATCGCCAACATCACCATTTTACCTAAGCCTAATAACATAAACCCAGTACTTGGTTTCGACACTGGTCCAGGCAATGCTTTACTTGATATCTGGATAAAAGAGTGCCTCCAAAAAGAATATGACAAAGATGGAAATTGGGCGAAATCAGGCAGAATTCAGGAAGACTTTATTCAACAATTAATGCAAGATCCATATTTTAAATTGAAAGGGCCAAAAAGCACGGGTAGAGAATATTTTTCAGAAACTTGGTTGTCCGACCATCTCAAGATATTTCCCAAGCAGATATCACATGAAGATATCCAAGCAAGTCTGACTGAAGTTACGGCCAGATCAATCGTAGCAGGCATAAATTCAGCCGCTACTAGCGTACAAAGACTACTGGTATGCGGAGGAGGAGCGAATAACAAGCATTTGATGTCTTGCCTTCAAAGCCATTTAAAATGCCCGGTACTATCAACAGCGACGCAAGGCATTGACCCAAATCATGTTGAAGCAATGGCTTTTGCCTGGCTGGCCAAGCAAACAATAAATAATTTACCTGGCAATTTACCTGAGGTGACCGGAGCTAATAGATCGGTAACTTTGGGCAGTATTTTTCCTAGTGGAAAATAAATTCAAACGGAAAAAGAGGAACCACAACCACAGGTAGTTGAAGCATTTGGGTTACGAATAACGAACTGAGCACCCGCAACATCTTCTTTGTAATCTATTTCGGAGCCCTTCAAATATTGAATACTCATTGAATCAATAAGTACTGTCACACCATTTTTTTCAATTTGTGTGTCATCTTCACTTACCTCTTCGTCAAAGGTAAAGCCATACTGAAAACCTGAACAACCTCCACCCGTGATATAAACTCTAAGCTTGAGGTTTTCATTACCTTCATCAAGAATAAGCTCAGACACTTTTTTTGCCGCATTATCAGAAAATTGCATTTGCATTTCTGCTATTTCACTCATAAACTAAATCCAAAATAATTACAAAAGTATAGTTTTATAATTATCGCGATTAGTTACTTTTTGTCAAGGATTAGTCTTGTCCAATATGAAATGAGCCTGAAATAGCTTTTCTGTTCATAATCCACTTTATGAAAATGATTATGAACATCGATAATTTAACCCAAATAGAGCACCTCGAATCCTTTTTGCAGGGCAACCAATCGATAGCCTATTCGATACCGGGTAATAAAGCTGAGCGGTATCAATTGATCCAAAAGGGACTCGTTAAATTCAACTACCTGTCCTGCAATAAAAAAGACAAGGGCATCATTAGTCGGTTTCTGATTAAGCTAACCGGTTATTCCCGCCAGCAGATGACACGTCTCATCGCGCAGTACCGAAAGACCGGTTACGTCAGGTACAGCCCAGCAAGAGGCAATGGTTTCAACCGAAAATATTCTCAGCGCGATATTCGATTATTGGCAGACATTGATGAATGGCATGAGAAACCTTGTGGTCATGCCGTGAAAAAGCTTATTGAGCGTTCCTATCAGGTGTACGGAGAGAAGCAGTATCAAAAGCTGGCGACAATCTCTGTTTCACACCTCTACAATCTGAGGGCATCAAAAACCTATCAGTTACAGCGCAGAGACTTTGAAAAAACCAAACCCAGGCAGATCGCCATTGGCGACAAAAGAAAACCACAAGCCAACGGTCAGCCAGGATACCTTCGCGTTGATACCGTTCACCAGGGCGACCAGGACAAGCAAAAAGGCGTTTATCATATCAATGTAGTTGATGAAGTCACTCAGTTTGAAATGATCTTATCCGTTGAAAAAATCAGCGAACACTTTTTAATCCCCGTGCTTGAACAAATACTGGAAACTTTTCCCTTTATCATCAAAGGTTTTCACTCTGACAATGGGTCAGAATATATCAACAAGCCCGTAGAGAACCTGTTAAATAAGCTATTGATTGAAATGACCAAATCACGATCCCGACAAACCAATGATAATGCACTGGTTGAAGGCAAAAATGCCGCGGTGGTCAGAAAGGTTTTTGGCTATACCCATATCCCACAAAGATGGGCTGCGAGGCTGAATGAATTCAATATCAAGTATTTGTACCCCTATGTTAACTATCACAGGCCCTGCTTTTATCCTGAAATCATCACCGACGATAAAGGAAAGCAGTCTAAGCAATACCCCTATAAAAACATGATGACACCTTATGACAAACTCAAATCACTACCTGACAGTGAAAAATATTTGAAACCGGGAATAAGCTTTGCGATACTCGATCAGGTTGCCATGGCAATAACCGATAATCAGGCCGCTATAATCCTAAAAAAAGAAAGACAGAAACTTTTTAACCAGATTTTTGAACAGAAAAAAATGGCTTAACTTTTATGCACATTTCAGACTCATTTCTGAATTGGAAAATACTGGATTAAGGGAATAAAGCAATCCCTTTTAGACCCTCTACTTCATCAAGGCTAAACATTAAGTTCATATTTTGAACAGCCTGACCCGACGCACCTTTTACTAAATTGTCGATGACAGTTAAGACAACCACTGTCCGACCACCTTGTGGTATGTATAACCCAATATGACAGTAATTAGAGCCTCTGACTTCTCTGGTATCAGGATGAGTATTGGGTGGAAGGATCTTTACAAACTCTTCATTTTGATAACGTTTCTGGTATAACTCATGCAAATATTTAATGTCATAGTTATCTTTTAATCCACCATACAAAGTAGCATGGATCCCTCTTATCATTGGCGTTAAATGAGGCACAAATGTCAAATTAATCGGCTTTCGAGCGATCTCTCTCAAACCTTGCTCAATTTCCGGTAAATGCCGATGTCCCTGAACACCGTAAGCCTTAAAACTTTCACCTGTTTCGCTCATCAAGATGGATTGGCTGGCTTTTCTTCCTGCACCGCTCACTCCAGACTTCACGTCAGCGATGAGCGTATCAGTGTCGACTAAACCATTTTCAAGCAATGGCAAAAACCCAAGCTGAACTGCAGTGGGATAACAACCAGGACATGCGATTAACTCTGCGCTCTTAATTTTTCCGCGATTCACTTCGGGCAAACCGTATACGGCAGTTTCTAACAAACCGGCAGAAGTATGTATTTCACCATACCAATCTTCCCAAAGCTTGGCATTTTTTAGCCTAAAGTCAGCCGACAGGTCTATAACTTTTATTTTCTTGTTTAAAAATCGCTCTGCTGTTTTCATAGCAATGGTATGTGGTGTGGCAAAAAAAACCACGTCGCATTTTTCTAAGTCATGAGAATCCGGAGAGCTAAAAACCAAATTCGATCTGCCTATTAAATTGGGATAGCATTGGTCAAGACGTTTCCCTTCGTCTGCCCGGGACGTAACAGCGGTGACTTCTACGGAAGGATGCTGCAGCAAAATACGCAACAACTCAACGCCTGTGTAACCTGTTCCACCCACAATACCTGCTTTTATCATCACGAACTTTCTTCAGTCTTAGACATTTCTCTACTTAAAGGCGATAAATGCTTTATACGGTGAATTTTTTTTCCAGGTAAACGACTCAGTGTAGTAGTGCATTAAACCAAGATAACCGATAAACCCTACAGAAATTGCTTTGTAAAAATCGGTACCAAACAAAAACATGGTTAATTGATTAAAATAAGCATCACCATAAGATTGTAAAATAAAAGTTAAACCCAATGTTGTTATTGGCAACACAACAAAACAACTCAAATTGACTTTCTGAGCAACTTTATAAAGGAGATTTTTAGGCGCACCATGATGCTTGTTATAGTCATGAACAACATAACAATAAAAAGCAGTTGCATCGTGTATTAACCTTGGCACCAAGATTGCCAGAAAAAAATAATTTTGCTGATACAAATAGAAACTGCTGATAACCAAAAGGGTGTTGCCCCACAAAAACCCTTTTCCTATGATAGAGTTAGAATAACGCTGACAATAGAAACTTATAAGCACAATGAATAAGCAAATCAGACCCGCTGCCCATTGAATAATTTCAGCTTGATTAACAGTTAGCACCTTGTATAAAAAAATACCCATGTAAATTAAAATACCGGCGGAAAGACTCAATATCAACAACGTATAAAACTCAATATCAGGCAGTTTGCACACACCCCTAGCAAGACCAAATTGTTGCTTTAAAACATGAAAAACTGTGACGCTGGCTACCAAGATATATAAAAAACGGTAGGGCAGAAATAAACTCGTCAATCCAAAAAACAGCATGATAAAGAGACTCATCAGAAACAATCGACGCTTATAATGGTGAAAATAGTCGTCATTGCTTGTGATAATTATCGCACTGGCAATAATGTGGGGAGTACCGAATAAAAACTGAAATAGGATAAAATGCTGTGGTGCTGTGGGAAGCCCATTCAACCAAGTGCCACTGAACAAAAAACGATCTATCAACTGCAAAATCAAGCACAGCGGAATGATCGAATAAAGAGCAAGCAACCATTTTAGAGATACTTTTTTTGATGCTACCTGATCTTTGTTATATTTTATTGGATCCTGCTGAACAGGAAATAAATCAGTTGCCATAATAATCTTCTTCATAAATTCGAAAAACACAGCCAAATCTTTAGAAAAAAGCTGTCGAAAAACATGCTTATCTCATTGTAAACATTGAAGTAATAGACTCGTATTACTTCAATTATTCTGCATACTCTGTATAATCAATATATCGATACAAAAGCTCCATTCGTCTTTGACAATAAAATAACATGACTAAACGACTTAAAAAAAACATTTACATCTTTTGTGGAGTCATTACTACTTATGCCATCATAGGCTTCCTTATTATACCGCTGGTATTAAAAGCAAAACTTCCCGAAATAATTAAGGAAAAAACTGGTAAAACTGCCACTGTTACTGATATTAAATTTAACCCTTTTGCATTAACCTTAAGCATGCAGGGGTTTGAGATGAAAGAGCCTGAAGGTGAAAAGCTCATTGGGTTGGGCGAATTTTTCTTCAACTTCGGGCTGTTTTCTTCAATTAGCCATCTGGCGGCTGGCATTGATGAAATCCGTCTTACCGAACTCTATATTAATGCAAAGATCCGCAAGAATGGAGACATAAACCTGGCGGACTTATCGCAACCTTCCAAAGAACCAGAGCCAGAACCTCCAGAGGAAGAAGGCGACCTTTTCCCCGTTTGGATCAGAGATATCAAAATTGAACGGGGGCATGTGCTGTTTTCCGATAATTCGTTGCCAACACCCTTCAAAAAAAATATTCAACCTTTGAATTTTACGGTTAAAAATTTAACCACTAAAAAATCAAAAGACGATTCAAAAATAAATATTGCCATTGAATTAGAAAATGGCGGCAAACTAGACTGGACAGGGGACTTAACAATTAATCCAGTGATTAAATCAGAAGGCTCCCTGACCTTGAACAGTCTTAATATGCATACACTCTGGGAGTATATTCAAGATCAATTTAATTTCAAGATCCAAAAAGGCGCACTCGCAATTTACAGCGACTATAGCTTTGAATTAATTGATGATAAGCCCCAATTGCTGCTAGCTAATGGAAAAATCAACCTTACTGAGTTTGATCTAACCGCCAAAGAGAACTCGGAATCTGTGATCAATATTCCGTCTTTTAGCATCAACAAAATTTCATTAGACTTACTCAAACAACAAGTCAATATCCAAGAAATCGCATCCAATGAAAGTCGGTTTCTTACCAACATCGACCCCAAAGGCGAATTAAATTTTATCCCACTGTTTGCTTCAAATTCCAATAACTCCGCTAAAGAAGAACCTAAGCCTGCTGAAAAAGCAGAAAAAAAACCACCTGGAAAACCTTGGGTTGTTGATATAGCCAATATCAAATTAACGAATTATTCTGTGGATTTTACCCTAGAAACAGAGGGTAACCCAGTAAAAATAGATTTAAAACCAATCAGTTTATCAATCGATAATTTCAAGACCGTACCTGGCAACCAATTTAACCTGGATCTTAATATAGGCGTCAACAAATCAGGAAGAATAACAAGCAAAGGCAAAGTTGGTATCGACCCTGTCATCACATCTTTAAATATTAAGGCTGATAAATTGGGCCTAAAACCTTTTCAGCCTTTTTTAGATCAGTCAACAAAACTACAAATCGTTAGCGGATCACTGGATCTAGATAACAAATTCAATTTTTCGCAAGATAAAGATGGAAAAAACGAACTTAAACTGACAGGAAACGCGAGCATAAATGGTTTCAAAACAGTTGAAGCGAATACCAACAAAGAGTTTTTGGGTTGGCAAGCGATCACTCTGAATGATCTGAAGTTTTCACTTGAGCCCATGTCTTTAGACATAGCTGTAATCAACATTGACAAGATTTTATCAAAAGTCGTCATTAACAAAGATAAATCGACGAACATCAGTAAAATTTTCTCAAGCCCCAATCCCAAAGCGAAACCCGAGAAAAAAGAACCTCCAAAAAACAAAGAAAAAGAAAACAAAGACTCAAGTTTTGCTCTTAATATTGGCACTATTAAATTTAAAGAAGGTGAATCTTATTTTGCTGACCGATCTTTAATCATTCCATTTGCAGCGAACATCAAAAGGCTTAACGGTAGTGTTACTCGAATTTCAACCGACACTAAGAATCGCTCTTCTATAAACCTGAATGGCAAGGTCAACCAAGTGTCGCCTGTCTCAATCAAAGGTAGCCTGTCCCCCTTCGATTTCCAGAATCACTTAGACATGAGAATCAGTTTTAAGGGCTTGGATATGACCACCGCAACCCCTTACATGGCTGAGTTTGCAGGCTATAAAATCGAAAAAGGAAAATTAACGCTTGCTTTAGATTATAAAATTAAACGAAAAAAGCTAAATGCCACTAACCAAGTTGTCATTAACCAATTAACCCTTGGTGAAGAGATTGAGAGTCCTAATAGCGTTGATTTACCTTTAAAACTAGGACTTGGTTTGCTTAAAGATTCAAAAGGAGTTATTGATCTCAACTTACCTATAGAAGGCAGCCTGGATGATCCGGAGTTTAGTGTTTTCGGTTTAATAGGCAAAGTCCTGCTGAATTTAATCACCAAAGCAGTCACGGCGCCTTTCTCCATGATGGCTGACTTGTTAGGCACGAATGCCGATCTGAGCCAAATTGCTTTCGCCAAAGGAAGCTCAGAGATCAGTAAGGAGCAGAAAAAAGTGTTAAGTACCGTTGCAGAAGGCTTGAAAAAAAGACCTCAACTGCAACTTGAAGTAAAAGGTAAGGCTTACCAAGAAGAAGATACTTTAGGCCTCGCTGAAAGAAAATTAGACCGTAAAATCAAAAAAGTACTTTGGGAAGACTTAGATGAAGACGAAAGACCTGCTACAGTTGATAAAATCAAGCTCGTAGGTGAAGATTACCTTGATTTGTTAACTGATGAATATGAAGAAAAGTTTCCTGATACTTCTGATGAACTGGTTGATAAAGCAGAAGACGCCGAAACGCCTGAGCAAGCAAAACTTTATTACGATCAAATGAAAAAACAGATAGTCGCTTCTATTACCATCAAAGAAGAAAGCTTGGAGAAATTGGCAAATCAGCGAGCTACCAATATTTCAGATTTTTTAACGCAACAGACCATTGATGTTGAACGTATTTTCGTACTTGGAGAAGAAATTCAACCAAAAACTGAAGATGGAAACATTTCTACCCATCTCAATTTAACAGCGCAATAAGAATAAATATTGATTGTGTTGAACGATTTCAAATGAAGCTTTTTTAAATCTACTTTCTAAGTTTGAAGTATTTCTTATATCCTTCGTTCGTGTAATAAAAAGACTTTTAATCAGACTAAGTGCTTAAATAGAGCATCAATGTCTGATTGAGTCTGAGCGTCAAATTTTAAGTTATTTTTAAAGCTAAAATAGCTTGAGACGCATATCACAATCTATTTTGATTTAACGCTTTCATTTTGTAATGATACTCACACAAATTATGTGCTGTGAGAGTACTTTTCAAACTCTATAAGGCATAGCAATAGCTGAAATAATATAAAAACCAAGTTTTCTCATGCCCAAACAACAAAGCCAACTCGCTAAACTTCTATTCATTTGCACACTTTTTATCAGCGCATTACTGATGTTTGTGTTGCAGCCTTTGTTTGGCAAATTGCTTTTACCTTCATTGGGCGGGTCTCCTTCTGTATGGAATACTTGCATGTTGTTCTACCAAGGCCTGCTCTTCTTAGGCTATCTTTATGCCCATTACTGTAGTCGGCAACCCCAACGCTATCAGTTTTATATTCACAGCGCTTTATTGCTGATCAGTTTAATAGCGCTGCCAGTCGCTTTACCTCAGGATAGTTTGCCCCCGACTGAAGCAAATCCTACTTTATGGTTGTTAGGAACCTTATTGTTTGCGATAGGTTTACCTTTCTTTGTTGTATCGACCACGGCGCCATTGATGCAAAAATGGTTTGCTAATTTAAGCCATACTGATAGTCATGATCCTTATTTTCTATATGCAGCTAGCAATACAGGCAGCTTGCTAGCGTTACTTAGTTATCCTTTTGTAATCGAACCTTCTTTGGGTCTTGCACAACAGACAAAATTTTGGAGCATTGGTTATATCCTATTATTAGTTTTAATCATCAGTTGCATTGTTTTAGTATGGCGAACCAACCATCAATCAGTTACTAATGATCAGAAAGAAATTGACCATGAGCCAATCAATCTTTTGAGAAAGCTGCGTTGGTTAGTCCTTGCATTTGTGCCGTCAAGTTTATTGCTGGGATTAACGACTTTTATAAGTACTGATGTTGCCTCCGTTCCGCTGCTTTGGGTCGTTCCACTGTCAATCTATTTACTGAGTTTTGTTATTGTATTTTCTCGCGGGGGACATGTCATCCACCAGCCAGCGGTTCAACTGCAAGCTATCGTATTATTGCCCTTTATTGCCTACTCTTTCCTTAACCCGGCCGTTTTACCCTACTGGTTAGATTTATCGTTGCACTTACTTGCCTTCTTTTTAGCGTGCATGGTATGTCATGGAGAACTTGCCAAAGATCGCCCTCACACTGAATTTCTAACCACTTATTATTTGGTGATGTCTTTTGCAGGTATGCTCGGTGGATTATTTAATACGTTCATTGCTCCGTTTATTTTCAACGGAGTTTATGAATACCCCATCATGATTGTCTTGGCTTTACTGCTTCGACCTAAACAAGAAGCAATAGAAAACAAAACAAAATATGCCCTTGTTTTAGATTATTTACTACCGCTAATTCTTTTGATAATGGGTCTAATTTTGTTCTCATCGAAAGAAACGTTAACAGCGCATATCGATGAAATAGGCACCGCTCTGATCTTATTGGTAGGACTTTGTTATGCTTTTCGAGATAGACCCATCCGACTGGGTTTGTTTACAGCGACCATCCTTTTATTCACCCAAATACTGCACCAAGCTTTCTCCAATAATTTATATAAAGAACGAACTTTCTTCGGGGTTTCTTCTGTTCGTGAAAGCACGTTAATCAATGAACAAGGACAACCCGAGCGTTATCATGAGTTATTTCATGGCACCACAAAACATGGCGCTCAAAGACTATCCAATGAATTACAGCGAACCCCTCTAACCTATTACAGCCAACCAGGCCCAATCGGACAATTATTTTCAGAATTTGATAAACAAAACGAAAATTGGCATGTCGGTATCATTGGACTAGGTGCCGGAGCCCTCAGCTGTTATAGCAAATCGGAACAAACCTGGACCGCTTTTGAGATCGATCCAACCGTGGTTGAAATCGCTCGCAACCCAGACTATTTTACTTATATCAGTCGATGTAACCCTGACTTAAAGATCGTTATGGGAGATGCGCGATTATCACTCCAACAAGAGCAATATCAGCAATATGACCTGCTAATAGTAGATGCTTTTAGTTCTGATGCCATCCCAACCCATTTATTAACCGAAGAAGCCTTTGAGCTTTATTTTTCAAAGTTAAAACCAGAAGGTCTACTCGCTTTTCATATCACCAATCGCCACCTTACACTGAAAAAAGTTTTTGCTGACCATGCGAAGCAAATGAACGTCGCAATGCTAATTCAGGAATTTAAGCCCAAAGAAGACATTCCTTTAGTAGTTGCAACAGATTGGATCGTAGCCGCACAGAAAGAAAGATTATTAAACCCTTTGAAAACATCACGCTTAGGTTATTGGGAACAGCTTCCTCTTTATTTTAATGCCAAAACCTGGACAGACGATAACACCAATATAATCAGCGTTTGGAAAAAATAGCGTAGGGGAAACAGTTGGAAAATTACTTGCATAGTTGGTTAACAACCGAGCTCAGATGCCGTAAAAAACAGAGTGACGATAGGAGCGGCGCTTTTTACGGTCAACTTGAGCGCCTGGTTATGTCTGTTACCCATTATACACTGAGCCTATAATCAAGAAGGTGTGGTGATTTTTCAAGTAGTTCAAGTAAAACTTTTGTAGAACCACTTGGCTTTCTTTTTCCTTGCTCCCACTGCCTTATAGATGGACTGACATTTAAGACCCTAGCAAATACTGTTTGACTGAGGCTCATTTGTTTCCTGATAGCTATAATCTGTTCTGCTGTGAATTGAACCTTCGGAATTTCCACACCCAATGAATCAAGTTCTTTTTTTGTAAAAGAGACTTTTATTCCAGAATTCACCATATCCTGCACTGTTTCACCAATTGCACTTTTTATCGAATGTCTCATTCTACCTCCTCTAGATCAAATAAGACTTTTTGTTCCAAAAATTGTTCAAGCTGCGCTGAATTCAAAGCTAAAAGATCATTTCCTAGTTTCTTGAAATATTGCAATTCAGCTTTGTCATTTTCTTGATAAACAATAATTGTTCTGAACCCTGAACTCTTTCCACGGTCTTTCAAGGGGTCAGCCAGCTTGATTGTTGCCCAGGCTCATTTTTTGGTTAATCAAGCTGGCTGACCCCTTGAAACTGTTAGTTCAGGAAAATCATCTATTATTTCTTTTGGTTTCATGCCATTAGCAAGCATAGTTAGTATATCGTAGACTGTTATTCTCAGATTTCTGATACATGGCTTCCCAGATCTTTTACCTGACTCTACAGTAATAAATTTTCTATAATCAATCATTTTAGATATTTCCTAGTACTATCAGTCAAGTTTGACCTTTGCATTATAACAAATTTTGTAACTACGTTTCCCAGCCGAAAACACTGGTTTTTTTCTTGGTGACATAACGCCTGCATCAGCTGACGTAAAAAGGGGCGGTTTTTTTGCCTTAGCAAAAAAAATGACGCTTTTTACGGTCAGCTGGATGCATTGTATGGATAATAAACCCTGTTTTCGGGTAAAGTGAGACCCAAGCTTTGGCTGCAACCAAAGCCTTCTTTTACAGCAGTTCGATGGATGCGAGGTTCCTCTATTGAGAGACCGATAACAAGTGAGAACGCTGTATCAGACTCCAAGCACTCAACTCGGATAGTCAACGGGGTCTCGAACCCGAATTTGCAAGGCAGAGTCAGCTTATTATGAAGACTAGAAAAACTCAAGAAGAAATCAATATTGGTGTCGATACGGGAAAACATCAACTGGATATTTATATCCGTCCCTTAGATATTTATTTTACAGTCACTAACGATGATAAAGGGATTAAAAAAGCGGTTGCTGAGATTAAAAAATATCATCCAACACGCATTATTATTGAAGCAACGGGACGAATGGAACACGCTTTTATCTTGGCCTGTTCAAAAGCCAATTTACCTTTTGTAGTCGCTAATCCTTTACACATTAAAAAGTTCGCAGGCGCTATTGGTCGATTAGCTAAAACAGATCAATTAGATGCCAGCTTAATGGCTCATTATGGTGAATCCATTCAACCTAATTTATCTCTGTTAAAACCAGAAAACATGCGGAGAATGAGTGATTTATTATCACGCAGAAGACAATTAACATCCATGCAAACCATGGAAAAGAATCGTCTTAAAATTATGCCTAAAAAACTACAGGGCTTGATCAAACCAATCTTAACAACCATTAAAAATCAACTGTTAAAAGTGGATGAAAAACTATTAAAATTAATTGAAGAGTGTCCAGAATATCATGAAAAAAATGAAATTCTACAAAGTATGCCTGGCATCGGAAATGTCGTGGCTTTTAGTTTGTTAGCTGACATGCCAGAACTCGGTTCCATGAGTAGCAAAGAAGCCGCTGCTTTAGTCGGTGTTGCTCCTTTTAATCGAGAGAGTGGCACGTATAAAGGACAACGTAGAATTCGTGGTGGCCGTTATCAAGGAGGTATAGTCATTTCTGGTGTATGACCTAAAAAAGATAGCGGTGTATTCTGTTGGAAAAGATCAGCCAGATCACTCACCAACAATAAGGAACACACCACCATGAAAGAGAATAATGTTATAGCTCTCAATAAGCAAGCAGAAGTAGAACTTGATCCATTACAAACCATATTAAAAGATGGAGCGCAAAGAATGCTTGCTGCGGCCATTAATACTGAAGTTGAGGTGTTTATTGAGCAGCACGTCTCTTTGCAAACAGAGGACAATAAAACAGCTGTTGTCCGTAATGGCTACCTGCCTGAACGAACCATCCAGACAGGGCTTGGCGATGTGACGGTAAAAGTGCCTAAAGTAAGGGATCGTTCAGGTTCACAAATTAAATTTAATAGTCAACTGGTTCCACCCTATTTAAAACGCGCAAAAGTGATTGATGAATTACTGCCCTGGTTATATTTGCGTGGTATTTCAACCGGCGATTTTCCAGAAGCCTTACAGCACTTACTGGGTGTTGATGCGGCAGGGTTATCGGCCAACACCATCAGTCGCTTGAAAAGCAGCTGGGAAGAGGACTATAAAGCCTGGACGAAACGAGACCTTTCTACAAAACGCTATGTTTACATCTGGGCCGATGGTGTTCATTGTAACGTCAGGCTTGATGATCGTTTATGTCTACTGGTTATTATGGGCTCTGATGAGCAGGGTAACAAAGAGCTATTAGCGGTATCCGATGGTTATCGCGAATCTTCTGCCAGCTGGGAAGAGGTCTTGCTGGACTTAACGCAGCGTGGATTAACGGTAGCCCCAAAGCTTGCCATTGGTGATGGTGCACTGGGCTTTTGGAATGCGGTTGGCAAAGTCTGGCCAACCACCGATCAGCAACGCTGCTGGGTACACAAAACGGCTAATGTGATGGAAAAGTTACCAAAGGCCATGCAACCCAAAGTGAAAGAAGCCTTGCATAACATCTGGCAGGCAGAAACACGGGAAGAGGCTTACAAAGCCTTTGACCATTGCATTGAACGGTTCAGTGCAAAATACCCTAAAGCCATGGGTTGCCTGGAAAAAGATAAGGCTGAAATGCTAGTTTTCTATGATTATCCGGCAGAAACATGGCAACACATCAGAACCACTAACCCGATAGAATCCGTCTTTGCTACGGTGAGATTACGGACCAATAAAATGAAAAACTGCGGTAGCCGTATAACCACGCTAACGATGGCGTTTAAACTGATGGAAACGGCTCAAAAAACATGGCACAGATTAAGAGGTCATAAGCATTTAGCGGACGTCATAACAGGCGTTAAATTTATCGATGGAATTAAACAAACTGGCAATCAAAAACAGGAAGTCGCTTGATTATGCCATACACCAGATTTGACAATAGCTCGTTATCAAGTCCGTACTGTGATGTTTATGGCCATGATGTCAGCGATACAATGTAATCCTGTTTTTAAAGCTAAATATGAGCAATTAGTAGATGATGGAAAACCTGAAAAAATTGCCCTTATTGCCTGTGTCAGAAAGATGATTGTGATACTCAATTCTATGCTTCGAGACGGCGTCAAATGGGAGGTGAATCATGCTTAATAATTACTATTTGACACCATAGTCACTTGTTAGACTATTTTTTGATAGCTTCAACAAGTTGTGATAGCAAAGAAATTGTATTTTCATCACTTATCTCTAATTTGGAACGCTCTATTTCTACTGTACTTTGACCTTTATTAAGTACAAAATTTCTCTCAGTTACAGAAAATTCATTGATAACTGAATTTATTGAACCCTCTTTTTTAGTTCTTAATGCAACATCAAGAGAAACATACTTCATTTCAATATTTGTTAGTTCGTTTTGAAAGTATTTAATTTCACTTAAGCCAGATTTATACAACCTTAAAAAGAAAAAGGAAAACACTTCAATAAATATACTAAGAGTTAGCCTAGGCGCAAAATGGCTAATCAATGTATCCTTTGTTAATTTTACTTCTGGATCTAAAACAGTTGTTGTTAATATCCCAACAGCAGCTATTGTAGTAAATACACCAATAACCAAATTCACATTGCCACGCCGGCCTAGAGCTGAAATTTCTTGCCTTAGCCTAAGTCGAGTATTCTCAAGTTGCTCTTGTATTTTGTTTAATTGGTTATCAAGTTGAATGTTCTCAGAATATTTGTTCTCTATTTCGGATAGTATTGACTCAGACGCATCCGCAAGAATCCCATTTCTTATTGCCTCTAAAAGCTCATTTTTTTCTTCTTCCGAAATATTGAAACTGCCTTCTTTAAAGCTTTTTAATGCTTTTTCAAGATATTTAATTTTTTGTCTGTTTTCTTCAATTTCAGATCTTGAGAAATTACCATGAGCAACTTCATTTCTAAGAACTTTAAGCTCATCTCTTAAATAACTATCTTCTGATAATGATTCATAGCGGTCACCTCCTAAATACTTAAGAAGTAATAAAGCAGCACCATATCCTATCATTATAATAGAAACTAAGAATGCAGCCTGTTCATCAATAGGAAAATAATTAATGAAATCATATCTCATTAAATAGAAAACAGCACCAGCAGTCTTGTCCAATATGAAATGAGTCTGAAACGACTCCTTATTTCCAGTATAAAATGAGCCTGAAATAGCTTTTCTGTTCATAATCCACTTTATGAAAATGATTATGAACATCGATAATTTAACCCAAATAGAGCACCTCGAATCCTTTTTACAGGGCAACCAATCGATAGCCTATTCGATACCGGGTAATAAAGCTGAGCGGTATCAATTGATCCAAAAGGGACTCGTTAAATTCAACTACCTGTCCTGCAATAAAAAAGACAAGGGCATCATTAGTCGGTTTCTGATTAAGCTAACCGGTTATTCCCGCCAGCAGATGACACGTCTCATCGCGCAGTACCGAAAGACCGGTTACGTCAGGTACAGCCCAGCAAGAGGCAATGGTTTCAACCGAAAATATTCTCAGCGCGATATTCGATTATTGGCAGACATTGATGAATGGCATGAGAAACCTTGTGGTCATGCCGTGAAAAAGCTTATTGAGCGTTCCTATCAGGTGTACGGAGAGAAGCAGTATCAAAAGCTGGCGACAATCTCTGTTTCACACCTCTACAATCTGAGGGCATCAAAAACCTATCAGTTACAGCGCAGAGACTTTGAAAAAACCAAACCCAGGCAGATCGCCATTGGCGACAAAAGAAAACCACAAGCCAACGGTCAGCCAGGATACCTTCGCGTTGATACCGTTCACCAGGGCGACCAGGACAAGCAAAAAGGCGTTTATCATATCAATGTAGTTGATGAAGTCACTCAGTTTGAAATGATCTTATCCGTTGAAAAAATCAGCGAACACTTTTTAATCCCCGTGCTTGAACAAATACTGGAAACTTTTCCCTTTATCATCAAAGGTTTTCACTCTGACAATGGGTCAGAATATATCAACAAGCCCGTAGAGAACCTGTTAAATAAGCTATTGATTGAAATGACCAAATCACGATCCCGACAAACCAATGATAATGCACTGGTTGAAGGCAAAAATGCCGCGGTGGTCAGAAAGGTTTTTGGCTATACCCATATCCCACAAAGATGGGCTGCGAGGCTGAATGAATTCAATATCAAGTATTTGTACCCCTATGTTAACTATCACAGGCCCTGCTTTTATCCTGAAATCATCACCGACGATAAAGGAAAGCAGTCTAAGCAATACCCCTATAAAAACATGATGACACCTTATGACAAACTCAAATCACTACCTGACAGTGAAAAATATTTGAAACCGGGAATAAGCTTTGCGATACTCGATCAGGTTGCCATGGCAATAACCGATAATCAGGCCGCTATAATCCTAAAAAAAGAAAGACAGAAACTTTTTAACCAGATTTTTGAACAGAAAAAAATGGCTTAACTTTTATGCACATTTCAGACTCATTTCTGAATTGGAAAATACTCCAGCACCTATTATAAAATATGCAACTGGAGTTATCTTATTTATCATCTTTGAATGTTTAAGCAATACTTACTCCATATGAAGATAGTCTAACGACCAAGCTCAGATGACGCAGGAAGATATACTATGAACTTCACTAGCACACTGAACTTTGATAAAAAATGACCTTTAAAAAACAAACTGCGCTTCCTGCGGTCAGCTGGAGCGCCTGGTTATGTTTTGATTGTACTGTACTATAGAAACGAACTTGATAACTGCTTCCAGACAAAACCAGACTTCAGTGAGAATTATATGCTTATCCAAGGAAGCAAAATACAAGACGAACTCTCCTTCTTTTTACCTTAGTTTAGAAGGTGGAGGCGGCGAATATCGGTTATCGAGGGTTTTATCTATTTTGACTGTAAGACTTTCGACGGCTTTTATCGTTAGCTTTTTATTGGGTCCTTTTGCCTCGGAAACATAGTTACCTATCAATTTAGCATCGCTGACTCTGATTAAATGCCCTATCAGATAGGCAAACAAAAAGCTGGGTTTATGAAGTCTTCCAACAAGTACATAGTCAGCATCAAATTGCTTGCCTAACTTTGCAGCAACATCATGATGATCAAATAAATATCCAACGCCACTATTTGCAAATTTCTGGTTTTTTGGGTCAATATTAATAATCACATAATCCGCTTTCTTAAGTTCTGCTTCCAATAACGGCTTTATGGATTCCGTTCGTTTAATTTCTGCGGGTGTTCGCGGAATCATTGTTAAATCTTTAAGCTCAAAGTCAAGAATTGCAATTCTGGTTTCTGCAAACACACCAATGCTCATAAGGCATAATATGATTGAGATCAATACTTGGTGCATCCATCTGTTTTTTTTAATATTCACAACCAAACACCTATCCTCTTACAAGAGAGTCTTAGACAACCATAACTATAGCGACCAATACAAAATTATAACTTTAACATATTGCACTTTTCACGCGAAATTATAAAAAGCCATATTTATTCCAAAATGTTTAGTAAGAGTCGAAATCAGTTATCCTGAAAAACATAACGCCAGCTTCAGCGGCTACCATAAGTGGCGGTTTTTTTGCTTCGCAAAAAAAATGACGCTTATGGTAGTCCGCTGGAAGCTATTGTTATATGCTTTTTTATAATTAATTGGTTGTATCTGTGCTTGATTGCATTACAATTATATTTATTTGCAACACGTAAGAGTATTTTATGAAGACAGATATAATTAGCACACGAATTGACCATAGCATGAAAACAGAGTTTACTCATGTTTGTGAAGAAATCGGGCTAAGCCCCTCACAAGCTATTAAATTGTTTGCGAAAGCTGTTATAAATTATGGTGGAATTCCTTTTGAACTCAAGACTAAACAACCAAATATGATTACAGTACAAGCCATACAGGAACTTGAAGAGGGAAATGGACATAAAGTTAAAGATACTTCAGAACTATTTAACGACCTTCATATTAAATTGAAAAATGCTTGAAATCATTTACTCAAGTCAGTTCAAGAAGGACTTTAAAAAAGTTAGAAAGTTACCATTACCTGATTTGAAGATTATATTTGAGGTGATTTCTATTTTGGAGCAAGAAGCTAATCTTGATGCTAAATATAAAGACCATGAATTAATTGGTAACTGGTCTAACTTTCGAGAATGCCATATAAAACCTGATCTACTGCTTATCTACAAAAAAAATGTCTCTGAATTGCAATTGGCTAGAATCGGAACTCACAGCGATTTATTTTGAGAGCTAGCAACGCTGGTAGCATATAACGCCCGCATCAGCTGACGTAAAAAGGGGCGCACTTTTTTGCTTCGCAAAAAATGTGACGCTTTTTACGGTCAGCTGGATGCGATTGTATGGATAATAAACCCTGTTTTCGGGTAAAGTGAGACCCAAGCTTTGGCTGCAACCAAAGCCTTCTTTTACAGCAGTTCGATGGATGCGAGGTTCCTCTATTGAGAGACCGATAACAAGTGAGAACGCTGTATCAGACTCCAAGCACTCAACTCGGATAGTCAACGGGGTCTCGAACCCGAATTTGCAAGGCAGAGTCAGCTTATTATGAAGACTAGAAAAACTCAAGAAGAAATCAATATTGGTGTCGATACGGGAAAACATCAACTGGATATTTATATCCGTCCCTTAGATATTTATTTTACAGTCACTAACGATGATAAAGGGATTAAATAAGCGGTTGCTGAGATTAAAAAATATCATCCAACACGCATTATTATTGAAGCAACGGGACGCATGGAACACGCTTTTATCTTGGCCTGTTCAAAAGCCAATTTACCTTTTGTAGTCGCTAATCCTTTACACATTAAAAAGTTCGCAGGCGCTATTGGTCGATTAGCTAAAACAGATCAATTAGATGCCAGCTTAATGGCTCATTATGGTGAATCCATTCAACCTAATTTATCTCTGTTAAAGCCAGAAAACATGCGGAGAATGAGTGATTTACTCTCACGCAGAAGACAATTAACATCCATGCAAACGATGGAGAAAAATAGACTTAAGATCATGCCTAAAAAATTAGTCGGCTTGATCAAATCGATCTTAACAGCCATTAAAAATCAGCTGTTAAAAGTGGATGAAAAACTATTAATATTAATTGAAGAGTGTCCAGAATATCATGAAAAAAATGAAATTCTACAAAGTATGCCTGGCATCGGAAACGTCGTGGCTTTTAGTTTGTTAGCTGACATGCCAGAACTCGGTTCCATGAGTAGCAAAGAAGCCGCTGCTTTAGTCGGTGTTGCTCCTTTTAATCGAGAGAGTGGCACGTATAAAGGACAACGTAGAATTCGTGGTGGCCGTTATCAAGTCCGTACTGTGATGTTTATGGCCATGATGTCAGCGATACAATGTAATCCTGTTTTTAAAGCTAAATATGAGCAATTAGTAGATGATGGAAAACCTAAAAAAATTGCCCTTATTGCCTGTGTCAGAAAGATGATTGTGATACTCAATTCTATGCTTCGAGACGGCGTCAAATGGGAGGTGAATCATGCTTAATAATTACTATTTGACACCATAGTCACTTGTTATAAGCACTCTTCTTTGTGATGCCACACCCTCAAAATATCTATTTTCTTAGAACGTATTAAGTAGCGCACAATATAATTACCAATAATTAAATCTCGAACCATTTCTGGGTTGGGTGCTTGCTGTACCTCTACGCCTAAATATGGAAACATTTTTAGTTGGCTAATTCCTTTTAATATTGAGGTTGCTACACGTTGGGCGGCTAACGGATTTTTTACCTCTATGAACTCTCTAAGCCTCTTTAAATCATCTATTGCTTCCGGTGTATATGAAATTCTCATAGATTCGGCGGTTCAAGCTCATTTTCCGTACCCCAGCTTTCAAGCCAGTCATTAACTTCTTTTTCTTCAATCACTTTTCCAGACTTGGCGGAATCAATGGCTTCAAGAGTTTCAACCCACCGTTGTTCCTCAAGTGAATTTCTAGCTAGAAATTCTTTGACTGCTTGATTAATTAGATAACTCTTGCTTCTGTCAAGCTTTTTTGACAAATCCTCCAAAGGATTTTCTATTTCAGGTTGTAGCCTTACGCTTGTGACACCCATAACAGCTCCCATAAAATGATTACTTTGTAATACATTGTAGGCCTTTTATGAGATTGTTTCAAGGCGGTGATGGCGGGTTAAAGGCTGAGCTTAATCAAGGTAGGACAGCCAGTTGCCCAACTGCCCCCTCACAAATCCCAGCGTGCGGAATTACCGCACTGGGCTTTTCAGAATTGCTCGCTTCGCACACGGTTCTTTTCTTATTCTTAGAAGTCATGACAGATATGAGGTTTGATTAATGGAAAGTCTTTGAGCAATGCTTTAAACCCTGTCCAGTTGTAACTTCGCTTCTGACTGCGCCGATTGAGCCATTTAAACAATAGGCCTTTTATACGATAGTAATAATCTACCATACTTTCGTAATTGCCTCGGATACCATAGTAATTCCAGTACCCTCGTAGCTTTCGATTCAGCTCCGCAAATAACAGGGCTTTTGGCAAGTGACCGTGTTTTTGGCACCATGCCTTAAA
>CBDCZY010000005.1:0-28084 GCA_965224745.1 Methylococcales bacterium | reverse complement strand
CCGGCTATGCTGAATGGGCGCTCAAGTTTGATAGCTCTGACGCCCATATTACCATGGGAAACCCGGCTGCCCTGCAAATCACCGGCGATCAAACTATCGAGATGTGGATCAGGCCCGCTGTACTTGGTAAACATCAAAGCCCCTTTAGCAAAGTTCTTGCGGGTGAGGGAACGATTACAGTTGATCCAGACGGGACGCTAGCTTATCAATATGGCTCGGTTGGAAGGGATGATAGGGGCTCTCAGAAATTTCAATCTACTAACGCTATCGTCGTAAATACCTGGGTTCATATCGCCATCGTTCGAGACTTGACAAACCCGCAGGGGAGGAAATTACACTGGTACATCAACGGTGTAGCAAGCGGGAGTACGGATGCCACCTACGCGGCGGCCAAAGCGGGAACTCAGCCGGTTCTCATCGGCAAGGGCTATCCCGGAGACTTTGAAGGATTGATCGACGAGGTTCGGATCTGGAATCGCTCCCGCAGCGGCTCTGAGATTAAAAACTCGCTTAATCATCGCCTGATTGGTGATGAGCTCGGACTGGCAGGCTACTGGCGATTTGACGAAGCAGCCGGTACTAAAGTCAAGGACTTGACCAGCAATGGTAACCATGGAACGCTCTCCAGCGATGCCGTGAAATGGGTTGCCTCGGATGCGCCTATTGGCGAACATCCCGGCATGCAGCGCACCAGCTTTGCATTCGGCAATCGGGAAGTTGAGACCGGACTGGCCACTCGACTCTATTACCAACAAGAAAAGCAATCAAGCGCTGCTGAGGCGAAGTCCGTCAAGTAGAATGCCCGGGTTTTGTTGACTGCGGTAACGACCGGAACCGAGCCGAACATTCCGATCCGTAACGGACTCGCTGTCTATCTCACTGCCGAAAGCTACCAGGGCGGCAGTCAGTGGACCGACCTCTCCGGACGGGGGGTCATCACGCATTTGTCGCTAGCGGTGTGTCAATGCCTTCTATTCATCAGGTAAGCAACCACAACGGTCAAAGCTTTCCGGTCATGCGCTGTACTACACAAGCCGTGGATATAGCAGGTCCTGAGCTGAGTACACCGTTTACAGCGATCATCGTCGATCGCTACAATTCTTCCTCTAGAGGAGGGAGAACTTTACATACCCCTTTCTGGTATCTGGGTAAATATGATGGAACAAATACTTTTTATGTGAGTGATAGCTCTAGTAGTACAGAAGTCGGTCCCTCCCCTGCAGCAAGCAGAAACCTCTTTGAAATTAGTACCGGAACAATCCAAGGAAATATCGTGAATCATTACGTCGATGGCGTGCAAATAGGCGTTCCCGGGTTTGACAATGGCTTTACTCCTGGTAAGGGTAAACTCGCTCTTACTAAAGCCAATCCCGGAGCCGACATTGCCTGTGTCTTGATCTGGGATCGTGTTCTGACCGACAACGAACGTCAGACGGTCGAAAAATGGTTGGGCGCCAAGTACGGCATCGGCGTCAATCACTCGGTCGACCTTAGCGCCATTGCCAAAAAATACGTGGCGGCGGTCGATTTGGGTGTTTCTCGCGCGGGAAAACTGGCACAGGTCCCAGATATCATCCCCCTGCCTCATCATGTTTCAGCCGATCCAGGCGGAGCTGGTAGTGAAGCTCTTCGGGGCGAAATAACCCACCTCGAAGCCGATATTCCCCGCCTGGAAACGGAGATCGACACTCTGAACACAGACATCGCGACCCTGACTTCCCAAATCAGCACCGCCCAGCCAGAATTTGAGAAAATACCCCAATTAATACACCACATAGGGGAGATAAAGCTCAGACTCAAATCCGGACTTTCTGGACAAGAACGCGATAATTACCAGAAGGGGCTTCGTGAGCTCGAGGATCGCCTTAGCAGGCTCAGGCAGGAACTTGCTGCTCAGAGCACCCCACACGCACAGAGATATGCAAAAAACATACAATTGCGAAACAAACGAGAAGAACTTAACAAAAAAAGTGCGAAATTGACGCAGCTCCTGCAATTACAGTTTGGAATACCGTCATCCCAACCGATGCGCTTGTTTCACACCGATCCACGAGGGTTGACGGTTTCGTCGGGGCTACTCGGATTCGCCTACACCGATTCTCAATCTTACTTGTTTGAAAGCGCGCTTGGGCGCATGGCAATCTATTTCAAAGGCGCGAACAAGCAATTTTTCTCCGCCTATTACGACGTCAACACAGCTCGAGCCAGGTGGTCACTGGCCGCTGGAAGCGGAAGCTTAACGCTGGTCTCACGTGCGACTGATAGTCAGGTAAACGATACGTCCATCGTCGTCGCCAACGGTACCGATGCTGATCACTGTGTAGTGACCATAGGCAACGCCAAGACCGGGCTGACCGAGACCTGGAACGATATCCCTCGAGAGGCTTCTGCCTTTGCCCAGGTGCTGAATGGTGAAGCCGGGGAGAAAAGCTTTGTCGGTAAACTCAAGACCAGCCTCTCGGGCGCTGCGATCACCACGATTGACCTTAAAGACGGCTTGCCGCGCGAGGTTCCCGCTGGATCGACCTTATTGGTCGAAGACAGCAGTTCGGGATCGAAGCAGACCAGCAGGCTTATAATTACTGCCAAGGCGGACAGCGGAGCAAAGCAGATCACTATTACCAGTGCGACACCTACCCTGGCTGCGGATGCCAAGGTCTATCTGTTGCTCTATGACTACGCCAGCAAAGCCTCATCAAACCGTTCGGGCTACACACTCGACAACGGCAATCTGATGATCAATGTAGTAGTTGGATCAGTGAAAGGAAAAGTTGGCAATGCGACGGCCAGCCGTACTACTGAGGCACAAAGCCCGCAGTGGACGGCTGATGCCCCAGGTAGTGCGCTCTATTTTGATGGAACAAACGATTACCTTCCTGGAACGCCACCCAATAATTTTGAACACGAAGGCGATATCACCCTGGAGGCATGGGTCCGCCCCCTTGACTTTACGGGTGATACCCGCCTGATCCACTGTAAGTCAGGTGCTTCGCACTATTCGTTGGGACTGCGGCAGACCCCAGTTAACTCAGCCCTCTCTCTGGATGGAACTGGCGACTATGTAGCACTGCCCGCAGCCTCTAAGCTTGGCCTGACGAATAATGATTTCACCGTCGAGAGCTGGATCAAGGTGAACTTCGCTGCAACGGGGCACAAGCAGACGATACTGGGGAATGTCGGTGGTGGGAGTCATACCGCGCTTCATCTTGTCATCCGGAACGATAAACCTTATCTAGGTTTTCATGGTAATGAACTGGCAGACCCCACGGTATTAACCAAAGGAACCTGGTATCATCTTGCCTTCCGCTATACAGCAGCAACGAAAGAGCAGGCCATATTTGTCAACGGTGACAAAACAAGCCATCGCGCAGCACCAGCCCATTACTCGGGAACCGGTAACCTGTAGGAGCAAAGTAGTAATGTCCGGTTTCACCCAAGTTAAAATGTCCGCTTTTATTTTTAGAAAAGAGGCCATAATTGACCAAAAGGACATTAACAATGAGTCATCAAGAAATTGACAGAGTCGGCATAGTAGAATTAGTAGAATCCAAAAAACTTAGCCAGGTTGAGGGATCGAGACGACTGAACATCAGTTCACGCCAAATGAGGCGATTGCAGAAACGTTATGGTAAAGAGGGCGTTGAAGGTCTTATATCAAAACACAGAGGAAAACAAAGTAATAACCAAATAAGCGAAGTGATCAAATCGGAAGTCTGCAAGCTGATACGAGAAAAATACAGTGATTTTGGCCCGACACTGGCACATGAAAAATTAGTAGAGCAGCATCTCTGTACATGACAAAAAATAGAGAAAGTTGACATAGATAGTTGAAATATAATTAAATACTATATTTTTTTTTAGCGAACATGAATACCAGACAATTCCAAATTAACGAACTGACACTGATTTTAACCGAGCATTTCCAGTGGAGCAAGCCACGAATGGCCTGTTTCGTTGGAATGTTAGTGGCGATCGTGATTGCTGGTACAGTCAATCTGACGCAACTGGCTTTATTTTTCCCCAGTCGGGCATTGATTTTATCGCGCTATCGAAGAATCCAGCGGTTTTTTCATCATCACCGGCTAGATTACAATGAAGTCGCAGGGTTTATCATGAAGTTGTTTGGCTTCATGGACACCGACTATTATCTTTCGCTGGATCGAACCAACTGGAAATGGGGGAAAGCCAACGTCAATCTACTGGTGCTTGCAGTGGTCTATCGCGGTGCAGCGATTCCTGTGTATTGGTTGCCTTTGAATAAGCGCGGCAATTCAAATACCCGCGAGCGAATTGCACTGATGAAGCGGTTTATCAGTCAGTTTGGACAGCATCGTATTCAGGGTGTTTTGGCTGATCGTGAGTTTATTGGGGATAAATGGCTGGGATGGATGCTCGAACAGAACATTCCTTTTTATGTGCGGATTCGCAATAACAGTTACAGTGTGAAAGGTAAAAACAAACGAATTCGTGTTGATCACTTGTTCCGTACGCTCAAACCAGGCGAAGTCATGCAGTGTTCCAAAGCCAGATATATAGGGACATGTTCTGTTTATCTCAGCGGATTGCGCCTGAGTGATGGTGAGTTGTTGATTTTGGCGAGTCACCATCGCAACACGGAGAGTATCAGAATCTATGGGTTACGATGGGAAATAGAGACACTGTTTGGATGTTTAAAAGGGCGAGGGTTTAAACTCGAAGACACGCGAATGGTAGGTTACTTGCGAATTAAAAAGCTGTTAAGTCTTACCCGTCATTGCTTTCTGCTGGTCGCATAAAGTGGGTGATTGGAAACACGATTGTGTGTTACCCATCAAATAAAAACACATCAACGACTGGCACAAAGCATTTTCAGATATGGGTTCGATTGTCTTCGCTCAGAACTGTTTAATGGCGTTGCCCAATCAAAAAAAATGATGAAACAATTGATTTCTTTGCTGTGTCAGGCTCCTCCAAATGCTGTAACCAATAGGGCGTCAGCAACATTCTGATTTTTTGTCATGTACAGAGTAAATTGGTATAAATTTTAGAAAATACAAAAACCGGACACTTCTACTTTGCAGAAAAGCGGACATTTCTACTTGGGGTTGACAGATAAAACAGCAATAATCGACTATAAAGTTGATAACTCTGGACGTATTAGTGAAGCCAGCAGCGAGAAATGGGTGAAACAATATGAATATATTGATTTTGAACACGCAAAAATCAAAAAAATGATCCTCCATATTGGAGATGAACAGCAAGAATATATATTCAATTATGACGAACAGTTCCGTTTAATTTCTGCTAGGTATGGTGTTAAGAATATCGCTATTGAGTATCAAGACAAAGAAGGGACAACAGTATTAAGTTTGTCAGATAACCATAATAAACTTACTTTTAGCTACGAAAATGACAAAATCATAAAAATTCAGCTCAATGATGATACAGTGACGCCAATCAGTTATACAAAAGCAGGAAAAATAGTACTTGAAAATACCGAACCAGCAAAGGTTCTTCAAATTTCAGCCATAATGTCAGGCTTTACACAAATAACAAGTATTGCCCAAACTGGGCTTAAATTTGGAAAAATACAATGAGATTTCTTCCCCTTTTATTTGCGTTATTTAACTACGTTATTAGTAGCAATACACTAGCTCAATCAATTGACATTATCAAAGTTTGTGGAAAATTCCCTATAGACATTACTGAAATCAAAAATCGAGCAAATTCGTGAGATGCATACTGTCAGGCTGTTTTAAGTAGTTTGTTTTGGCGCGGACTGGGTGTTAATAAAAATATAGCTGAAGCACTGAAGCACTGAAGTGGTCTAAAAGAGCTTGGGAAACTGATGAACCGCTTGGCTATTATAATAGAGGTGCTTATCTAAATGGCTGGGGATTAAAGTTTGATGCTGTTGAAAGCGAGTTTGCTTATAAAAAAGCTAGATTGGAAATGGAGAATAAATTAAACAAAAATGATCCACACTACTTATTAAGTCTTGGATTTATTGTTTCTTGGGGTTGAGATGGTACAGAACCAGACCATAAAGAAGGATGTTCTTACCTTCAACGAGCCGCTGAATTAGGGCATCCTATAGCACAAGAGCAATTCGCTGATTGTCTTAAATATGGACGAGGGAGGGATAAAGATTTAATGGGTGCAATAAAGTGGTATGAAAGTGCCTCAGAATTAGGTGTCGCCGGTTCTGCGTGGGTGCTTGGTAAGTTATATCAAAAAGAAGAACGCATTAAAGCTCTATAATCGCTGCCAGCCATGGAGAGCGAACGCGAGGGCTGGAAGTCCCCAGAAGGCGTAGGGCCGTTGTTTTGTCGGAATCGGAGTGTTAGCGTAGGTGGAGACAAAATAAAAGGCATTCCGAAACGCCGACCAGTCATTTGAGGGGGTGCTACGAAGCCAGCATCGAGTTTACGATGATAGTGGCGAAGTGGCACGTACGCAGGACGTCTGGGGCGCCGAAGGCATTAGTGGTCGCGTTAAGTTTTTGCCGCTTGCTTGGGCTGGGATGCCCAAAACAAGTTTTCGCAAAAATAGCGACTCCCCGCACTTTAAAAGGGCAGTAGAGCTTAACCCAGATATGTATGCATTAAAATTAGGTCGTATACTTGAAAATGGTGTGATTACAGAGCCAGACTCACTTAGTGCATTTAATAATTATGAGCTAGCAAAAACTAAGGGTAATGTCAGAGCTAAATATCGTATGGCGTTGCTACTTGCAACGGGCACAAAAGAACTTACAGCCGACGTCGAGAAGGCTCAACAATTAGCCAATGAAGCTGCGCAATCTGGCGACAAAGATGCTAAAAATTTATTGGAAGCGCTTATTTAATTTCAGTAGAAGCTCGACGCAGTAATGGAAAACAATCTCTCAAAATTGAGTATGAGAATTACAAATGATATAAAAATCAATTAATAGCGTAACACTCAGGAAAATAAATGCCAAAATTATATACCTATCTCGGTATCATTATTATGTTTTATAGCAATGAACACGAACCTATTCATGTTCATGGAAAATACCAAGGAACTGAATCTAAAGCAGAGATTATTATCGATGATGGAGAGGTAAAAGAAATCTGTATCAAGTCTGTCAAAGGAAGAAACCCTTTGCCCACTAGTAATTTACGTGATTTTAAAGCATTTGTTGATGCCTATGCTGATGAAATAGTAAAAAAATGGATTGATTATTTTGTCCTTCATAAGCAAGTTTCTTGTGAAGATATAAATAGGAGAGTCTAAATGATTTTAGATGAACAAGTTATTTCAGTGGAAAAAGTAAATCATATCGGTGATTTTAAGCTCGAATTGGAATTTAATGACAAAACCCGCCAAATAATAGACTTTTACCCATTTTTATCTCTTTCGCTTAACCCATTAATCAGAAAATATTTATCACCTAAAGAATTTGAAAAATTTGAAATAGAAGGAGGTGACTTAGAGTGGAATGATTATGACCTTTGTTTTCCAATTGCTGATTTATATGAAAATAGAATCTTAAATTGAATGATATTAGGATTTGAAAAGCATTGGAATTCAAAGTTTCAGGCGGAGGAAATAAAGCATGATGACTACAGAATTTTTTATAACCAGTCGTTCACCCGCCGAGCGGGTTAACTCGGCGTTATAGCCTTCTGCGAAGGCATGTTAGCGGAAAAGAAAATTGTTGCGGAAAGAGCAAAAGTTGAGTGGTGTAAAATAAGGTTTGATGTGAAAAAGCTAATACTAACGTGGAAAATATAAGCCTGCGAAAAAGCAAAAGCGGGTTTTGATGTTTACCAAGTTTGAAGCGGAGAAAATAAGCTCGACAGAATTCCAAGGGATTTTGAAAGAGCAAAAACTAAATTCTGATGTTTGCAAAATTGAGTGTTGAAAAAGTAAGCCCTGACGACTGCCACGCGATTGAAAAAGCAAAAGCAAGCCTTGATGTTTGCCAAAGTGAGTGCGGAGAAAATAAGCTCGACAGAATACCAAAGGATTTAGAAAGAGAAAAAGCGAAATTCTAAGGTTTACAAAATTGAGTGCTGAAATTGATACTCGAACGACTGCCATGCGACCGAAAAAGTGAAGAGCAAGAGAACAGAAGAAATGGAATTTGCTTAATTTTATAACAAGACGCTCAGTAGAGCGTCGTGTTATGTGTCAACAGTAATACATCCAACGAAGTATGCGATTGAGGTATTGATGACTTTGCCAAATAGTAATTCAAATTGTAGTATGTAGAAGAATCAAAAGGTAAGCTTCTCGCCGCTAATTGGTTTAGTAAAGCTAATTCAGGACGATATCTTCATTACGCTTGTGCAAACTTCTTCAATCGACTGCACTATTTCCTAGGTATTCCAACAGTTATACTATCCGGGGTGGTTGGTACTGCTGTATTTGCCTCCTTAGGCAAGGATGTAACTGGAGATTGGATGATCGCTATTGGTTTTACCAGTATATTAAGTACCTAAGCATAATTAATTTAACAAATTTTACGCAGGATTTTTTTTCATTTTCAAGGCGCATAAATTGGCGCATAGCGAGCTATGCAACTATTTTGCAACACGGAAAATAAGAAAAAAGACAAGTAAAATGTTAAATTAATTATGCTTAGGTGCTTAGCAGCTGTTCTTGCTAGTCTTCAAACTTTTCTAGGGTTTTCTGAGAGAGCCGAAAAACATCGATTCACAGCAGCTAGTTATTCATCTGTTTGTAGGCATCTTGAGTTACTAATTACTAAGGTAACTCGCAATAAATAACCCACCCAAATTGCGCCGGATTTTTGTTTGTCTTTGCTGTTATAGAAATGGGCACATAAGTACCCATGTAAAATTAATTTAACTTTTCAAGAAAACTCAATATTGTAAGTTTTCCCGATATTGGAAAGCACATCAAACAATTCTTTCTTCAGAGAAATGAAGGATTCATAGGCCAAAAAAGGTAACCACTCATATTTTATTTTACGCCATACAATTTCAATAATATTCCTGATTAGAAAGGATCGTCAGCCAAACACTGAGAATCCTTTAAAACTCAACCTTAGTAGTGTAATAGTGAAACACTTACCTTATCGAGGAAAGTAAAATTTCACGAGATTCGTAGTCTAAAACCCCTTTTAATGATTTTATTCGGCAATTAGTAGGGCTTATTTTAATGGAATATATTTTGGCTGACGATTCTTTCTAATCAGGATAATATTTAACTCCGGTGAATAAGGCGGTATAGTAGGGTAAATAGTTAATTTTCTTTCCTTCCATTTTTCAAGGTTCTCATTAAATTCATTGCTCGTGTGCGTAGAGGCATTATCAATAACAAGCGTTGTTGGTTTCTTAATCTGTTTTGAAAATTCATCAATGCAGGCTGTGACAACTGAAGTATTCACGCTGCCTTCAAAGACAAAAGAGTTAAACTCACAATCTCGGTTAACAAATCCTAATACATTAAGGCGCTTACTTTTTGAACTGGGTATTTCAATGGTTTCGCCTGTCTGTTGCCATGCATAGGGATCACAGGGTTCTAATGTAAACCCTGACTCATCAAAATAACACAAGTCTATTTCACCCTCTTCATGTTGCTGTATAAATCTTTCTATCTTCTCTTTTGATCTGTCGAACTCTTCTTGATTGCGTTTTTTTCGTAATGATTTTCTCACCCGTTTCCAGACAAGACCTGCCTGTTTACAGATAAGCTTTAGTGTATCAATACTGAGGGCAACACCAAACTCAGCTTCTATTTCTGAAAGAACCGTTTTTAATGACCTAGGCGACTTTTCAACCCTTGCCACTACAGCATTCTTTTGGTGATCAGTTAAGAGAGAGTGGCGACCTAGGCTGTCGAAAATCGTCTTTTAGGCCGTCTTATAATTACCCGTATTTTGGCTGCCACTGTCATAAAAAAATGCATGTCGTTTTTTCCGCACTGTGTAAGAAATATGTTTTTTCTCCCATACATCTATATCAACATGGGATGCCTGGCGCAACGACTGCGTTACGGTAGTATCCGTCAACTTTCCACAGAGTGCCGGAATGAGAAGTACTGTGCGGTTCATATCAGCCTGTGGACTTCGTTCAATAATATGCTTAAAGTTTCCAAAAAGCGATTCGATAATATCACTACTGACCAGCAAAGGCAGAGAGGTCAATTTCTTCTGAATTATAAAATGTTTCTTTAACCAGGTTTGTAGACACTTTTTAACTTTTGAGTTTCTGGGCAGTTTTTTTGAGAGTTCAACGCATTGTTTATAAGTGGTTTTATCAACTAAAGTTTCGGAGTTCAAAAAAATAAATAAACCTTTGATTGAAAAGGATAAGTTAGCCCTAAAAGGGTATAATATAGGTTGACTTGAAATCACCTTAAAACTCAAATAGGACGCACATGAATAATGCCTCAAAATTCCCTGCATTACCAGCTTTAACCGTTGATCTTTTGCAGGAAAGTGGCATCCTAATCGACAATATCTTTGCCAACCTCTGGCAACAGATTGGTATGAAAACAATTTTACACCGGGCAGGATTTAATAAACGGTCGGGGCTCCCGATAGGCGAAGTCATTTTTACTCTCTCTCTTTGGCTATGGCTAAAGAAGGATTCGATAGGCATGTTTGCCCGCGATAGCCTGCATGGCATGGGTAAAGATGTGCTTTATGACACGATGAATCGAGAAGACCTGAATTGGCGAAAGTGTCATGAGCTTATTGCCTGCAAGGCAACTGAGTCATTTCGAAAAGGGATTAAAAAAGCGTTTGTGGTCGATGATTCAGTCGTCCAGCGGTTTGGTAAAAAGATGCCGGGTATATCCAGTCACTTTGATCACACCAGCGGACGACATATGATGGGACAACAAGTGCTGACACTCGGTTTAAGTTGTGAGGATGGGTTTGTTCCTTTGGACAATGGATTATTTACCAGCCAGACGAAAGTTCAGGCATTACCTGAACCGTTTAAGGATGGGCGGAGTACTGTTGCCAAGCGACACCGGGCAGCCGTTCAGCAAACAAAACCTGAGATGGTTGCCAGCATGATTCGCAGAGCTTTGCGAGCCGGTATCGAAGCAAACTATTTTCTGGCAGATGCCTGGTTTGGCAGCAAAGCCATTATCAGGCTCTGTCAGGAAACAGCATTGACCGCCATTGTGAGAATGAAGAAAAGTAAGCTGAAGTACAGAGTCAGCAGCTATGTTGATGGCAAACTGATTCAACGTGAAATGGATGTGAAAGCGCTTTACCAGCACAGTGTGCGTAAACAATGGAAAAAGATACCGGGTCAAAACTATCAGGCAAAGGTAATTGATGTAGAACTCAATCTGGCACAGACAGCTAAAGAAGAGGCGCAGTGGATCACTATTCGTCTGCTGTTTGTCAGAGGGTCTGATCAGGAAACAAAAGCTCAGGTAGGCAAACACGACTGGGCTGTCTTTTTATGCACAGATAGAAGTCTTTCAGCGACAGAGATTCTGGAGCTATATGCTATGCGCTGGGCGATTGAAGTCTATTTTAAAGAAGCCAAGCAACATCTTGGCTTATTGAAAGAGCAGAGCAATCACTATGCCGCCTATATTGCGTCCATTCATTTGACCGCCATCCGATTTTGCCTGCTGGTCATGGCTAAACAAATGCAGGGCTGTGAGAATATTACTCAAATACGGCAGAGCCTTTGCAGTAATACGGCCAATATAAGCTTTGCTGCCAAGCTATGGCAGGTATTTCGAGCAATTATCACAGGGGCTTTGGGTGAATTGAAAGCAATATTAGGGGATGTAGTAACTTTGGTGCTGGAAACCATTGAAACTCACATACAATGCTTTTTTATACAAGTCCTGCAACTTGATCCAAAGACTCTTCGGCTTGAAGCATTATAAATCAATGGAGTGCACCTTGGTTGAAGGGGTAAATGAACTCCGAAACTTTAGTTATCAAGTCCATTATTTTTAAGAATTTCCAAGACCTGCGAAATTATTGTTGTCGTGGATACAAACAGCACAATAAAGTCTCTTGATTGACTGAATTGAGGGAATGCCTTGCGTAGTTTAGCCAGCTGACTAGTCTTTTCAACCTGACCTTTGACAGCAAAGACATGTAACATCTTGTCAGCCCATTCACCCAGCTTGCCAATACTTTGAAAGCGTCCCTTGCTACGTAATTTTGGAGGCATAAGAAAGGCGAGTTCTGTTTGGCGCAAACATTTCGCACCGTGACTAACTAATGCAGTAAATCGCCTATAAATAGCCCGTTTCTCAAATTGGGCTTTAAGAGCGGTCGCTATTGTATGACCTATGTCATCAATCGTGGGTACCGACGACTCTTGTTGATCTGACCATAGTCGAACGCCTTTATTGAGTGTGGCATCTCTATCTTTTATGATGGCAACCGGGTTACCTGCACGAGTGAAAATCTCTTCTAACTCGGGGCAGATCGTATTGCCTGTCACTTTGTCGGAGACCGTCAGACCAATGCACTCACAATCTTCCAGTCGAATAGCAGAACCCCGTTTTGATAAAGTATCGACTTCAACCCTCAAAACAACCAAGGCCTTTTTAGTCCCTATATCAATAGAGTGATCAATAATGGCGACCCATGGTTTAGCGATTGTCTGTATTTGAGCCAGAAGCCCTAACCCTAACCCATCTTCGTGACTTAATTTACTAAAACTATAAGAATCAATGGCTTGTTATTTTAGATGGCACTACAAATTAAAAACCTAAAAATTTAACGTTGACCTAGAATAATTATCATGAAATCATTACAAATTATTGATAAACAATATTAATATAAATATGTAGTGCCAACTGAGGGCAGATAAAAATTATAACTTATTGAAATATTAGAAAATTGTAAATATTAGTCACGAAGATGGGCTAAGCGCAAACTCCAGTTGATTACGGAGGTGAAATGAGGAACCCAGCCAACTGAATAGTTTGTTTTTGACTTAAACAATTCGAGAATGCGTGGAACACTACGATAGGAAACAACGGCATTCAATGTCAGTAAAATACAAAGCACACGCGTTTGATCTGTATCCTTTATATCAATGAGTTGCGAGTGATTTCCAACCTTGGCAAGAGCGGTGGGTTTTACATTCTCTACGTCTCTCTTTACATTACAATCGTGTTTTTTTTTACCTCAAGTGCCTGGTGTTTCAACTCACGATTCTCGAGCTTAAGCTCGGCTATTTTTTTCAGGTGGCGCTGTTTGGTTTTTTTAAATTCTCGTATTTCATAGCGGGATTGGATGGTTGTGCGTTTCCAGTTATCACGGCTGTGTAATATTTTTGATAGTTGAAGCATGGTTTGAAGTCTTCCTAGACTCTATTTTCGGGGATTTTTTACCCTCTAAAAATTATTTTAAGTTGGATTAACTATAATCCATAACATAATAAATTTAAAAGAAAAATATGACTAGATTATTGTAAATTTTATCTTTCTAAATATTTATAAGTGACTGATTATTTAATAAATGGGAGAAACTAGAAAGCTGAATCAGGACTATATACCATTTTTTAATAGAAACGTATGTTTCAAAGCATTGAATATTATAAATATTTATACTTTTAATGCTATGTTTCGACAGCCTAGGGTGTTCCTGCAATTTCTTGGAGTAATAGGCCTTTGCCAGAAAAACTGGCTACTAATCCTTGCGCTAAAAAGATGGCGCAAATAGATCCGATGAATGTCATAAAGGTAGCTATCGAAATAGCAGCTTTATAACTTAGCGTACCACTGCCATACAGTGTGGCTACGCCTTTAAAATTATCATTTGCTCCGTTGTTATAAGCGAGAAATAGTGTGACTAAAAACAGCAAGGTCATTAACATATTACTATCTTTCATATTGAGTTTTATTTAGGTTTAATGGTTAAAGTTAAGTGCATAATCTATGTAAATGATGTCCGATCTTTTGCTTTATTAATCGATTGATAATATTCTTTGCGATAACTTAGTGCGTTGACTTCACACATTGACACTAGAGAACCATTGATGGGTACCTTAAACACACAAGCGTCAATACGTTCCTGACCTAAAGCAGTATCTAGCTGCTCTCGATTCATAAAGTGATGACTGACTATGCTCAAATAGTCGATTTGTATGTGACCCATTATCCACGCAATCAGTAATTGTTTGGCACTGTGGTTTTTGACTAAGCGTAATTGTTGTAATAAAAAAGGTAAAACAGAAAAAGCAATAAACTTTGGCTGCTGTATCAACATTTTTAATAAGCAATGTATTCTTTGGCTGTTTGAAAAACTTCTAAAATTAATGCCGCCAAAATGTTTAGACCACTGATTGATGAGTTGAATAGCAGCTTGGTCATCTGTTTTAAATAAAGGATAAAACAGTGGATCAGTATTTTGTTCTGTCACCACAATGCCTTGTATAAAACGCGTACAATCTGGATGACCGAATAACCGAAAATGCTGGGCTAAATCATGCGCCTTTTTTTCTTCAGCAGACAACCCTTGAGCAATAGTTGACCATAATCTATCTACCGTTAAAGATTCACCTAGTTGATTTTCTGTACGTCCTACCTGAGCGACGGGTTGAAAACTAATCATCTTGAAAACATCCGCACTGATACAGTTTCATAAAATGTTCAGCCGCCTCGAGATAGGCATTGGCTGCCTGTTCACTTTCTGCTTTATCGAGATGTTCGGCGTACAGCAGTGGGTCTTTATCTGTATACCAATCAGCAGCCATAAGATGCAAACTGCGATGTTGCGATGGCAATTGAATGGTGTAAATACCATCCAGAATCAATGCATGATGAAATAAAAATTGTGCCCCATCAGGTTTGATTAAACCGCGTGTTAACAATTCGGAACAATCATAGTTTGGGTTATCCAGAATATATTTTAAGGGTTCCAATGAAAAACGCTGTCCCAGAATTGAGGCGGCAAACACCGCGCGTTTATCGAATGAATCTAGCGTATCCAATTTGGCGGCAATAATGCTCTGCACTGAATCAGGAATAACATCAACCGCCTGCTCCACACAAAATAGCAGTTGTTCCAAAAATAAGGGATTACAGCCAGAACGTTGAATCAGCTCAGCCGTTTTGTCGGCTACCAAATCCAGTGTTTGTTTAACCAATTGCTCAGCTTCATTTTGGCGTAAAGGTGAAAGATCCATTGTTAACAAAGGGGTACTTTGAATTTGACTGCGCCATACTGGGTCTAAGGGTTCGCCTTCAAAACGTGTGCTAAAAACAAGAATAATGGGATAGTCTTTAATGCTAGCCGCCAATTGACCTAATTGATTCAGTAGTGCCGGTTCTGCCCAGTGAATATCTTCCATCATAATTAACAGCGGTTGAGGTTCTGATAAGCGTTGCACTAGCGCAGTGATTACCTCTTGTTTTCCTGCTTGCCGCGTATCATTATCCATCGCCTGATAAATTTCTGGTTCAAGCAGTAGATCAGGTGCATTTAATAGATCGAAAAGAAAATTGATTTGTTCATTTGATAATATTTTTTCGGTAATGATTTTTGCTGCACAGGTTTTGATTTGTGCTGGCTCGCTATCGGGCGGTAACTGCAATAAACTGCGTGTCAGTGTTTGAACGGGGGTTTGTCCTATAGAGGTGCCAAAGTCGAAAATAGAGATGTAATGACATACAAAACCTAAACCATTAGCCAAGGTTAACGTTTCTTTAAGCAAACGCGTTTTACCTATTCCTGCTTCACCACGTACCAAAATAAGCTGACCATATTCAGTCTCTTTGCAATTATTAGCTGCATTCAGAAATTGTTGCAGTTCAAATTTTCTGCCAACCATTTCAGTGATGCGTTGTTGCTTATTATCTGCCATGTCAATCAAATGCCAGATTGATGCTTGCTCAACACTGTCTTTAATAGTGAGTTTATTCGCAATGACCAACTGGGAAATAGTGGTATAAGCCCGATTGGAAATGAGTATCTGTCCAAATTGTGCAAGGTCTGCAAGCGACATCGCGCGTTTTACGGTTGTCCCCGATAAAGAGATAGATTGCTGGGCTTCTGGAATATAGATTTGACCACTATCAATACCGATTTGGACAGTACATGTTGATAATGCCTGTTCTCCGGCATTGGATTTGTTTCGTAGAGCAAAGGCCGCGCGGATCGCTTTTTCTGTATCGTAAGATTGTGCGGTAGGCAAACCGAATATAATCATTAAGCTGTCATTTTGCATTTCAATAACAGTTGCTTGAAAATCCCGGATAAATTCTTTTATCCCATCACAGATTTTTTGACGCTGGTGATAGAGTGATTCTGGGTCATTTTCTGCATCATTGTTATTCACTTGGACTGATAATAAAGTGACTTGCCGTAACTGGTCTATATTAGCTACAGATTTACTGTTGTCTTCTACCTCTTCAACAACTTCTTGACTTTCTATTACAGGAATTTCTGCTGGTTGTTCCTGTGGAGGTTTTTGCTGTCGGAAAATAGTTTGGTAAAGTGCCTGCGTTGCTTCTTCAGGCGCAATAGACAGATCATCTCTCAATAATTTCTGGCATAAACGGTATTGTTTTAACGCAGAATGTCGTCTTCCTTGTTTGTTGTAGGCATCCATCAGAACACGATGCGCCGACTCTCTTAATGGATCCAGCGCGGTCATTTTGATGCCTAAACGAATAACCTGTTCCAGCTGATTCTCCGATTGTGACTTTTCCAGCAAAACATCCATAATCTGCAATACTTTTTCCCGTCGATGGCTGCGTTCCATTTCCAGCCAGTCGTCAAAACCTTGTGATCGGGTATAAAGACCTTCCAGTAATTCCCCTTGATATAGTTCAAGTGCTTTCTGCAAAGACGCTTCGTCCTTTTGATTGCATAGATCATCAAAGTTGAGTACATCAATTTCAAGCGAGTCTTTATGCAAAAAGACGGTTTGTTGGTCTGCGTCAATGATTGATTCGTCCTTATCAAAGACCTTACGCAAAGCACTGAGTGTTTGTCTCAGACTTTGTTTGGCTTGAGAGCTATTACAATCTGCCCACAATAATTCTGCAAGCGTTTCACGTTGCAGGGCTTTATTAGGATGCAATGCCAAATAAGCCAATAATGCTTTGGCTTTTTTTGCGCTGATACTCACAGGCGTATCACCAGGAGAAGTGAAATCAAAGCCGCCAAAGAGAGTTAATTTATATTGAGTCATCACTGAATATTAATTTTTTTTGCCACTACAGCATAGATGTGCCATTGATGAGGCGAACCTTGCGGTGTTTCCCCTGTTACATTGTGCTCAGTAAATTTTAAAACTTCAAACGCTTTTAGCTTTGACCATAGCTCCTCTTCCGTGAACACCAATCTGTTTGACCAATAGACGTCTTTATCGTAGCTAGAATCTGCCATCGAATCTTTTGAACCAAGAAACGAACCGCAAAATATTCCGCCCATAGTTAGAGAATCGTAAATTTTATTCCAGACCTTCTCAAATTCTGTTTCTGGACAGAAAAATAGACTGGCATCCGCCACAATTAGCCCAGATTCAGGATAATTGAAGGAGCTGAAACTGTCTTGCGACAAAAAGACACTGTCATCATCTTTGAATCTTTCCCTGCATATTTTTATGGACTCTTCTTCAACGTCAAATGCGTAAACAATGAAGCCTTCTTTCCTCAAATACGCTATATCTGAACCCGCACCACACCCACAATCAATCGCAACTTTGTTACTTTCGATCAGGCTTGTAGCGAAGACCAGATCTGAGCGGATCTCTTGGTTTGCTGTTTCAGTGTAGTACTCTCTGATTTCTTTAGTAGCCATAATTAGGAATGGAAAATACATCCATATAAATCACAACCGAGTAATCAGCTGATCTAATTTTTTTGCATAAAAAAATTTTTGACGTTTTTTTGACGATGTTCCGCACGTTGTACTGACGAGCCTTTCATATTCTGATCCTGAATTTTACTAAATCAGGTGCTGAAAACAGTATTCATTTTTTCAGCAATAGCTTAGCAAAATTCCTTTTCATTTTAACAGGAGAACGAATATGAACAACGTATTGATTTCAAGCAAAACCGACAATAGTTTTAAATTAGCCATTACGGGTTTCAAATTATTGATAACACTTATGGTATTGATCTATTTAATGATACCACCAGCAGCCCATGCTGACTCAAACAAACATGGCATAGGCAAATTTTTTGGTTTTGGAAAAACCGTGATTGAAGTGGATATTGTCGAAAATCCCAGAAAGTTTTCATTCGATGAAACGCCAGTTTTTGAAGATGGTTCACCCGCATATGGCGGAGAATTTGTCACCCAGGGGTTTATTTATCCAAAAGGAACACTGGAAATGGGTGATGGTGTTGATGCTGAGGGCAACCCACAGTTTCCCGATTTAGTGATGGGTACCTGGTTCTGTCGAGGCTGGCATGTGGGTAATGGCGCACGTACTGAAACGGGGCCAGTCGTTGTAACACATCAAATATTCAACTTTGGCGAAAAATTTGGTGCAAAAACAATTACCACGGATGGCGTTGAATTGGCAGATATAGGCGAACCCGTCAAGCGTGCTATTACCGGTGGAACAGGTCGTTTTAGACGTGCCAAAGGAGAACAAGTGCAAATACTGGAAGGATTGAATCAATTTGAAACGGAACAAGGGGCTTTGTTAGGCGTTAAATTGCAAGTGAAATTAAAAGTTTATCGATAGCCTGCCTTATGGTTCCCACGCAGAGCGTCACTGCCATTAAGTTAAGAAAAAGAGTTAAAAATAAGCGATAATCCCTTTATTTTAATAATGATTTTTTTAAAGGTAAGCAAGCGGTTAATACCAGCAAGAGGTTAATTGAAGATGAAACATTTAAGAAGCGTCACCGACGGAATGAAAAAGACTTTATTCGATTGCGAATTTTATCATTTGAACTAGTCTTAGTTCTGGTGTTGAGAAATAGCGTTAAATCATTACAGCTTGTGGTAAATGAAGCAATGAACTGGCTCAGTCACGCCCCTGTGACAGCCAGCGCCTATTCACAAGCGCGCTACAAATTGAAACACACTGCCTTTATTGAACTGAATCAGAAAGCAGTCGTTGATACACTCTATGCAGATGAGGATTATCAACGTTTTTGGGGGTATCGGCTACTGGCTATTGATGGCTCAAAGATTCGACTGCCCGATAATGATGAGATACGAGAGGAATTTGGCACCATCAATTATACCAACGGCAAAGATACCGAGGTACAGGGAGAGCATCCTTATGCCTTGGCTTCTGTTCTGTACGATGTGTTAAACCGAGTGAGTTTAACAGCTGAACTTGCAAAGGCCACAGCTTATGAAGTTGATCTGGCGATTACACATTTGGCTCATACCTGTCCGCAGGATTTGCTAATAATGGACAGGAATTACCCTTCATACCGAATGATGGCGGAGCTTCAGCATCGCAACCGAGAGTTTGTTATACGCTGTTCGGGGGCATCCTTTGGAATTGCACGGCAAATGCTCAAAGGAGAAGGCGTCGACAGTCAAACTGTGACATTGACACCTTGCGCAAAACAAATGCCTTTGATTCTCCAATTGGGATTGCCTCAATCGCTGACTGTCAGGTTTGTCCGTGTTCAACTGGACACAGGAGAATGGGAAGTACTGGTGACATCATTACATGATGAACCCCGCTATCCAGCAAGTGAGTTTAAAGCACTTTATTACCTTCGCTGGGGAATTGAAACGTTCTATGGCTTAATCAAAACCCGACTAGAACTGGAAAACTTTACAGGAATTGGTGCAGAAGCAGTCAGGCAGGATTTTTTCTCGACAGTGTATCTGTCAGGTCTTGAGTCCATTTTAACGGAGTCGGCACAGATTCAACTCAGTCAAAAAGAGACCATTCATCCACAGATAGTGAACCGTGCTGTTTCGTTTAATGCCATTAAAGATCAGGCTTTAGCTTTACTATTTTTGAGCGAATTGGAAACAGAGGCGTTACTTGAAAGATTGACGAGTGTATTTTTGATGAATCCATGTCTTGAGCGGAAAGGACGTAACCCTCCAAGAAAAAAATCATCCAGTCGGACTTTACTAAATTTTCACAAGCGACAAAAAAAACGGTGTTTTTGATATGGATTTTCTTAACTTAATGGCAGTGACGCAGAGCGTGGGAACCATGAAAATCAAGTTGAAATGCAAGACAAATTGTAGGTTGGAATAGCGATAGCGTTTTCCGACATCCAGCTAAACAAGGTGCTACATGCTGTCGAGAAGGTGGAAGACGCTATCGCTTTTCCACCCTACAAAATAAAAAAACGCTTAACTTAATCGCAGTGACACTCTGCGTGAGAACGATGAAAATAAAAGGTGAACAAAATGACTAAATACAGACAACAACTTCCACAATTAAAAGGCTGGATGTTTTTAACCGATGGAGGTATGGAAACCACATTGATTTTTCTACAGGGCATCGAATTACCAGAGTTTGCCGCAATCACTTTGATGAATGACTCAGAGGGTTTACAAATAGCCAAGGATTATTATCAAACCTATTTACAGTTAGCTCAACGTTTTGAACGCGGCTTTATTTTGGAAAGTGTCACTTGGCGCGGCAGTTCTGACTGGGCTAAGCCGTTAGGGTTTAGTTTGCAAAAACTTGAAGAATTAAACCGTAAAGCTATTCAGATGTTACATGAATTGCGCATGACTTATGAAACCACCAGAACACCGATTGTTATCAGTGGTTGTATTGGTCCCAGAGGTGATGGATATGACGCTTCCAATACCATAACGGCAAACACTGCACAGCAATATCATGCCGAACAAATCAGGATTTTCCGTGAAGAAAAGGCTGATCTCGTGACAGCGATGACAATAAACAGTGCCGACGAAGCCATTGGCATTACCCGAGCAGCACAGGCAGAAAATATGCCGGTTGTGATTTCCTTTACTCTGGAAACAGACGGTCGATTGCCCAGTGGTCAGACTTTAGTTGATGCCATTAAACAAGTCGATGCCACTACCGGACAAGGCCCTGCCTATTTTATGATTAATTGCGCACATCCAAGCCATTTTATCGAGACTTTGCGTATTCATCACTCTGCTCTGGATCGTATCCGTGGCATCCGTGCCAATGCATCTTGTAAAAGCCATGCCGAACTGGATGAGGCGACTGAATTAGATAGAGGAAATCCTCATGAACTGGGGCAATTCTATCTGGATTTACAACAGTATTTACCACAACTGTCAGTGATTGGCGGGTGCTGTGGCACTGATCTTCAACATATTGAAGTTATGGCGGAAACATTGTTGGTAGAACGATGATACTGGTCAGTGCTAAAAATATACTTAAAGGCTTTGTTTGAAACATATTTATGGAACTAAGCAATAGATCAATTAGGGACAGGTAACGCTTACCTTTAACATCTAACCCAGAGGAGTTTTCATTATGAAACTCAATTTCATTGCTACAACAGACGTAGCTATATATAACATCAGGAAATCCTGCACTTTGTTGGCAACTGGTGTCCTAACTCTATCTATGCTTGCCAGTATTAATACCGCTCAAGCTAATCTTCAAGATGTAGAGAATAATGATAACAAGGCTAATCAAAGCGGTGTACTGAATACCGGAAACCAAATTGTTAATGCTCAAGGTGAATTGAGTCCAACAGATAAAACTGACACTTATAGTATCCTAGATCAGGGCACATTGAGTAGAAGAATCACTTGGTTCATACAGGGAACGGGTACGGTACTTCAAGTTCTTGTAGATACTAATAAAAACGGGCGTTATGATCCTTCAGATTACTTTTTATTTTATATAAATAACGGAAAATCCAAGACCATTAGAACGTCTAAAGGCAAAATGTATCTCGCTATTGCCACAAAAACATCCACAAATAAGGCTGATTATATCATCAGTGCTACATCCTTTGGCGAGTCTGATAATGCTGGTCATGGGGTTGATTTCAATGTGAAAAATGATATTCACAACTTTAACGGATACGAGCAAGGCATAAGGATAGAAAGCAGCGCTATATTCAATGATTTCCAGAGTAAGTATATGTTCTGGAGCAAGAGTAACGATTTTTTTTAGGTTTCTATTATGTTTACTTTTTTAATTATGATGGGGATCAGCGTTTTATTACCCAAACAAAAATCTACAGCAAGTAAATTGACTGAAGATGCGCATGGAAAAGCACTGATGCTAAAAATTGCCGCTAAAGACCGACAAGCATTTGAAGCCTTTTATTATCTTTATGCGGAACGCATCGGTGGTTATTTAAACAAAATGTTAAAACGACACGATTGGGTTGATGAGGCAGTCAATGATGTGATGCTTGCTGTTTGGCAATCGGCAGAACGCTTTGATCCTGATCGTGGCAAAATTTCGACTTGGCTGTTCGGCATTGCTCACAATAAAGGGCTAAAATTTCTGGAACGTGCAGGGAGACGTAAAGAAATGCAACTGTTTGACAACGCAGATAAATTTTTAGACGGCGAAGAAGATGAGTCAAACGTTTTTGAACCTGTCCACGCACCGTCAAATCCTGAACAACAAGTGATGGGCTGGCAACTGGGCGAAGCATTGACGTGGGCTTTATCTATGTTATCGGAAGATCATCGTTGTGTCATAGAGCTAAGTTTTAAAAATGGCTGTTCCTATCAAGAAATTGCCGAAGTGATGGGATGCCCTGAGAACACAGTTAAAACACGGATGTTTCATGCGCGTAAGCACTTGGCTGAACATTTAACACACAAAGGTATTGACCCAGGTTTTTATCTATAAATCATCGTCTTGCACAACCATTTGAGGTTACAACATGTACACTAAAATAGTGATAACAATTTTTTTCTTATTAGGCTTAACGGGCTGCGCCACCAGCCCCTATTCTTTCTCACCTCCAGCTGTTGAACTACCCAAACAGTTTGTTGAAAGACAAATCCTTGTCACCTTGCCAGATGCAACTAAACCGCAATGGAAACAAATTGCCAAATTGATTGCTCAAGACTACGACCTTGAATTGTCCGGTGAATTTCCATTAACCTCTATTGCAGTCAATTGTCTGGTTTTTATAACACCTGAAAAACTGGTTATGCCAGCACTATTGCAACGCTTACGATTGGATAGCCGTATAAGCTGGGCGCAGGAAAACCTCGTTTTTGAAGGCTTACAGGCAAGTGCTGATAGCGTGTATACAGAACTGAGTTACGCACCAAAATTAATGCATGCCACCGCAGCACATCGTCTGTCAACCGGATTAGGTGTAAAAATTGCCGTGATTGATACCGGTGCAGATATAAAACACCCTGATTTGCAAGGTCGCATTATCAGCATTACAAATTTTGTCGAAGGCGGTGAACTCAGTTATTCAACCGACCAACATGGTACAGCCGTTTCCGGTATCATTGGTGCGCAGCCTGATAACGGCATAGGCATTGTCGGCATTGCACCAAAATCTGAATTATTAATCATGAAAAGCTGTTGGTACAGTCAGCAAACAGGCAGTGGGGCAAAATGTAGTAGCTGGACGTTAGCCAAAGCAATTGATGCAGCTATTAATAAAGGTGTAAAAATCATCAATCTAAGTCTGGCTGGCCCTCATGATAAATTACTGGAAAGCTTGCTGGATAAAGCCAATCAGCGCGGCATAACTATTGTGACAGCTAGCCTGGATAAATTATCTGAGCCAGGTTTCCCTGCAACTTTAAACTATGTAATTCCTGCCGTCAGCTCTGATCCTAAAGGGGCTGTTATTTTGCCCAAATGGTTACCTCAACTACCCGCAGTAGTTGCTGCACCCGGTGTAGAAATTGTCTCCACAACACCGCATGGAAAATATGACATTTTGTCAGGAACTTCAATGGCAGCTGCACATATCAGTGGTGCCGTTGCATTATTGTTAGAGTATGACCCAACATTGAAGCCAGTATTCATCAAACGATTGTTAATGGAAGACTCGATGATTTCTCATCAGTATCGCTCAATTGATGCGTCTAGGCTGCTTGTCAATCTTGATAAACATATCCCGGAATAGTTTTATAAATTCTAATATTCTCTGTACTTTAAGTGGGAGGGGCTTTAGCCGCGATTAGATTTGAAATCGCGGCTAAAGCGACTCCTTGCTCGATTTGTAACATAGACGCTGGATACCTCCATTGAACCCGAAAAAGTCGAACCCTTCCTGCAAAAAAAGACCGCCTGCCAAAAAGAAATAGAAGCCTTTCAGGAACAAGTTAAGACGCTCTAGGAACAGTGTAAATAGCTCTCTCACTACATTTATAGGTAACTATTCAGACCCCATCTGGTTCCCACGGTCTCCGTCACTGCCATTAAGTTAAGAAAAAGAGTTAAAAATAAGCGATAATCCCTTTATTTTAATAATGATTTTTTTAAAGGTAAGCAAGCGGTTAATACCAGCAAGAGGTTAATTGAAGATGAAACATTTAAGAAGCGTCACCGACGGAATGAAAAAGACTTTATTCGATTGCGAATTTTATCATTTGAACTAGTCTTAGTTCTGGTGTTGAGAAATAGCGTTAAATCATTACAGCTTGTGGTAAATGAAGCAATGAACTGGCTCAGTCACGCCCCTGTGACAGCCAGCGCCTATTCACAAGCGCGCTACAAATTGAAACACACTGCCTTTATTGAACTGAATCAGAAAGCAGTCGTTGATACACTCTATGCAGATGAGGATTATCAACGTTTTTGGGGGTATCGGCTACTGGCTATTGATGGCTCAAAGATTCGACTGCCCGATAATGATGAGATACGAGAGGAATTTGGCACCATCAATTATACCAACGGCAAAGATACCGAGGTACAGGGAGAGCATCCTTATGCCTTGGCTTCTGTTCTGTACGATGTGTTAAACCGAGTGAGTTTAACAGCTGAACTTGCAAAGGCCACAGCTTATGAAGTTGATCTGGCGATTACACATTTGGCTCATACCTGTCCGCAGGATTTGCTAATAATGGACAGGAATTACCCTTCATACCGAATGATGGCGGAGCTTCAGCATCGCAACCGAGAGTTTGTTATACGCTGTTCGGGGGCATCCTTTGGAATTGCACGGCAAATGCTCAAAGGAGAAGGCGTCGACAGTCAAACTGTGACATTGACACCTTGCGCAAAACAAATGCCTTTGATTCTCCAATTGGGATTGCCTCAATCGCTGACTGTCAGGCTTGTCCGTGTTCAACTGGACACAGGAGAATGGGAAGTACTGGTGACATCATTACATGATGAACCCCGCTATCCAGCAAGTGAGTTTAAAGCACTTTATTACCTTCGCTGGGGAATTGAAACGTTCTATGGCTTAATCAAAACCCGACTAGAACTGGAAAACTTTACAGGAATTGGTGCAGAAGCAGTCAGGCAGGATTTTTTCTCGACAGTGTATCTGTCAGGTCTTGAGTCCATTTTAACGGAGTCGGCACAGATTCAACTCAGTCAAAAAGAGACCATTCATCCACAGATAGTGAACCGTGCTGTTTCGTTTAATGCCATTAAAGATCAGGCTTTAGCTTTACTATTTTTGAGCGAATTGGAAACAGAGGCGTTACTTGAAAGATTGACGAGTGTATTTTTGATGAATCCATGTCTTGAGCGGAAAGGACGTAACCCTCCAAGAAAAAAATCATCCAGTCGGACTTTACTAAATTTTCACAAGCGACAAAAAAAACGGTGTTTTTGATATGGATTTTCTTAACTTAATGGCAGTGACGCTCTGCGTGGGAACCCATATTGAAATGCTCCTGCGTTTCGAGACGCAGAGCGTCTTTGCTGAATTCCCACGCAGAGCGTCACTGCCATTAAGTTAAGGAAAAGGACTTTTATATTCAACATAATAGAAGTAGATACTCTCTTAGAACACAAGCCAAATACAACTTAATTCTAAAATTATTAGGATTTAGTTGCTTCTGCTGGGAACTGATAAAAACGTTCGCCATCAAAATTTTTATTTGCTTTCAACATGCCGTGAATAGCATGCAAAAGCTTACGCATAACTGCACAAAGGGCTTGCATCTTCTTTAAGCCGTTATCGTTAATCATATGTAGATAATAGCCATTGATATGACGTTCGAAACGCGTAGCCACCAGTGCAGGCATATAAATAGCCTGCCGAATGTACTTGTTCCCTGCTTTGCTTATCCGAGGTTTCTTAGATACGCTGGTTCCTGACTCAAATGCCCTTGGGTCAAGACCAGCGTGAGCAACCCATTGTTTTGCTGTCATGTCAGATGGCAAAATCATTAATTCAGCAAGAATCTGGATACATGATGCCTCCGCAATCCCTTTGATGCTTGTCACTATCAAAAAGCTTTCTTTTAGCTCGGCATGCGCTTTAATCAGCTCAACGGCGGCTTTGCGCTGGGTCTCTATCTGGTGTGCCAGTATTTCAATAAGTTCATTGATTTGCTGAATGACCAAATCTGGTGTTTCGTCAGTGCTGATCAATGCATGAAGCTGGTTTTTAGCCTGGGCTTTCATCTTGTTCAATCCCGCTATTCTTCGAGAGAAAGCTCTGAGTGTAATCTTCTCTTTTGCAGGACGCTCCCAGGCTTCAAACGGCATTTTCTCGCAATAAATGGCCAATATTTCAGCATCTATGGCATCCGTTTTACTACGTTTCATCAGCACTTTGGCAAAATTGTTTGAAACTTTGGGATTGATCACCATAACTTCAATATTTTCCGCCTTGCTTAAAGCAACGGCCAAATCAAAATGATAGACGCCAGTCGCTTCAAAGCATACTTTTACATCACCTTTCAGTTTTGATAAAAGCTGAATAATCATCTTAAACCCTGATGCCGTATTCTTAAAGGTTTTAGCTTTGCGAGCTTTGCCTTTCACACTCACTACAACAACCAGTTCTTTATGTCCTACGTCAATTCCTATGCAATTCATTTTTCATCTCTTATGTTAGTTTTGTTATGATGACATCTGGTTTCCCAACCCTGACACTTCACCTACCGTCCTTGTGAATTCAGGCTCAGAAGCATAGCTTACAGGCCTCAGATACTCCACGGCATGGATGACGAGGGTGGGGAGCCAATCTACAGACAAGCTCAAGGCTTAAGGTTGGGACGGCTTCCCCAGAAATCGATATCACTATAAACTTTTTGTGTTAAATAATCCTGTGTTTAAGAGACGCGTTTAATATACAAGGTTGGGTTAGATTTTTGAACGTAGTGAGAAAACATAACCCAACAACAACACCCGAAAATGTTGGGTTACGTTGTCGCGCTTCGCTTGACAAGCTAACCCAACCTACTTTGTAACATATTGATTATAATTAATTATCCCTTAACTTAATGGCAGTGACGCAGAGCGTGGGAACCATAAACACAGAGCGTGGGAACCATGAAAAAATATTTTCCACAATCACAAAGTTTATTTGAACCTTTTGGCTCCAACCAGGGAATTACGATCAAGCAAAACATAATGTTTTATCGAAATTTGTCAAAAGGTGAAAATAATGAAACAGAAAAAATCTAACAGGTATTTAAATGCATTAACTGATGCTCCTAATCAGGGGTTATATTATGTTACATACCACTAAAACAACAAATACCTTGAATTATCAGGGAGTGAGTAACGATCTGATGGCACTAGACGATATTAGACATGCGGTATCATTAAAACCTGTGTCAAGTCGTCAAAAGCTGCGAGTTAATATTACAGGTGGTGGTCCAGTTGGCCTGATTTTAGCTTCATCGCTGAAAGAGCTTTTTCACCATCATATTGATGTCAGTATTTTTGATGATCGCTGGAAGCGGACAAGTCAAGGCGTTAGCTGGAAATCTTTCGAAGATAAAAATAAACGCCGTTTACAGGTTGTTACTATTCAGAGTAAACCCCTGGCAATGCTACCTCCTTTATTAAAAAAAGCTCTATTGCCAACAGATGGATTTGCTGAGATTTGGCCGTATAGCGAAGATTCACCACTGAATCATGGGCGACCAAAAAATATACGGATTGTGGATATTGAAGATCGATTACTTCAACATGCTTTAAAAATGGGTATTCAGCTAATACCGGAGAAATTTAGTATTGATACTATGCAACATTCATCCTTTGATGTTCTTGCCATATGTGAAGGTGCAAATTCTAAGACGCGTGACAATCTAGGCGATAAATTCGGTAATACAGACTCTACTCCTTATTCCATCAATGGAAATCATCTACAC
>CBDCZY010000004.1:0-402399 GCA_965224745.1 Methylococcales bacterium | reverse complement strand
ATTTTATATGGATAATGTTTTCTGTTCAAACATTAATCCATCTCTAACTCTCCAGCTTCGTAGTAGTCCGGTTTTTCTTCTCCGCATCGAGCTTGGCAGCAATCGAAAACCAAAGCAAGGTAGTACGTCGGCTTTCCTTTTTCCATGGTCTGCTTGGCATTAATCGGAACTGCTTTTGCTCTTTCAGCTTTTTTCTGATTTCCACGATGGACTTTGAAAAAGCAACATCCTACTTTTCCACGTCAAATCCTGCTTTTTCACAAGCTTATGTTTTCCACGTCCGGACTTCATTTTCTCCAGTAAAAACTAGCTTCACAGCACCCTGCTTTTGCTTTTTCAAAAACAGGTTTATTTTCCGCTACGTGCCTTCGAAAAAGGTATATAACGCTAAGTTCAGCTGACCGAAAAGTGGCCTTTGTTTTGTACAATAATGGAGCGCAGCGCAATGCACAAAACAAAGGACGCTTTTTGGGTCAGCTGCAACGTTTTGTTAGGCTCTTTTTTCTACTGAGCCAGAATTTGAGTTCCAGCACCAAACATTAGAAGGCTCCAAATGAACACCTCCAACCCAACGATCAAGACTTGTAATTTCAAGCCAATTTCTTTTTCCAGATAGAACCTCTAAACCTACAGGCGTAATAGTCAGCTCTTGGTCTTTTTCTGTTGGTAAGTTCAGTTTTTTACCTTCGGGTAATTTTAACAATGCCGGACTTGAATCTATAAATTCTTGAAGAATGACCCAAAAACTTGAATCACCTAAGAATACTCGTTCCTCTAGCTCTTGATTGAGACCGAATGCTTTACCAGCCAATTTTTCACCTTTCGATATGATTTCTAAAGCTTGTTGGCTTGTACGTGACAAGCCATTATTGCAACTAGGATATTCTTCCAACATCCTAATAACAGCACCTTTCAAAAAGGGTAACGCTGAAGTATCTTCGTTTAACAGCTGGCACCAAAGTTCGGGGGAGTTTTCTCTAAATGCCGCCCAAGCTTTGCTAGAAAGCAGCAGATCCTTTTCTGTAACGGGTTCCTCGAATTTCAGCAACTCCTTCATTTCTTCTGGTGAAAGACAGCCCAAATATTTGTCTTTACAAATAATTGATAGCTTTATTTCATTTTCACCATTTACGTTAAGCCAATCCAATATCTGCAAGATTTGAAGTTGGTCATAAAGGTCATGCTCAAACCATAAAATAACTTTTTCATACTTACCGAATGACTTTAAAATATTGTCTCTCTCAATAAAGTCTCGCTCAATATCTTCAGGTGTTCCCCAGTTTCGGCTTATGATGAACTCTGAACGAATTTTTGATAATTCTTCAAGGGAAAATCCTTTTGGAACAGGCCCATCATGAAGCACATCTCTCCACGGCAAAAACACACCAGGAATTTCAGCCTTTTTCATTATCTCTACGGCACAATCACCGTTTGTAATATTTAGAATATTTCTCATAAATTTCCCTAGAGCCTAACAAGTTATTAACTAGTTTCCGTATATCTTATATGCTTACTTCTCCCATTGGAAAATAAATGTTTCGGCCACTAGATTTTCGTTGCGGTATAACATGCATTGTTTCGTGATAGACAGAACCCGGATAGCAGTACCAGATAATAAATCAGGTGTAATTAACGATCACCTTTGGACGAAAACCAATAATTATCAGAGTAACCTTTATATGCTAAAGAGTCTTATGAGTCGAGAGGTTCACATATGTTCTGTGAGAAACTGAAAAGGAGGTTCCCCTCGGTTTACCCGCCCATCCAATCAAGCTGGTTTTTCCAACCCAACGCTAGATGTTGTTAGAATAGCTTTCAAACAATACCATCAATTCTATGGAAACCTGGCGTGGCATTAGCAATTTTTGATTTGGATAATACCTTGATCGCGGGTGATAGCGATTATTTGTGGGGGCAGTTTTTGGTTGACGAAGGCATTGTCGATGCTGACCAGTATGAGCAGGCTAACCTTAAATTTTATGACGACTACAAGCAAGGAACACTTGACATAAAAGAGTTCCTGCGTTTTTCGCTACAACCACTTGGTGAAAATAAGACGAGCAACTTATTGCGTTGGCGCGAGCAATTTATCGAAAACAAAATCACCCCTATCCTGTTACCCAAAGCGTTTGATTTGATTAAAAAGCACCGTAACGATGGCGACAACTTGCTGGTAATTACCGCCACAAACCGTTTTGTAACAGAACCAATCGTTACGCTTTATGGGATCGACGATTTTCTGGCAACTGACCCTGAGTTTATTGCTGGACGTTATACCGGAAATTTCTGCGGAACCCCCTGTTTTCAAGAAGGTAAAGTCACACAACTCAAGCAATGGCTAGAAAAAACTGGCCACTCGTTGAACGGCAGTTTCTTTTATAGCGATTCACATAACGATTTACCGTTGTTGCGTAAAGTCACGCATCCGATTGCGGTTGATCCTGATGCACAGCTTCAGCACTATGCAACACAAGCTGGCTGGCCAATCATCAGCTTAAGAACTTGATGCACGCTAACGACAAAGTTAACAAAGCCTGCGTTAGTTAACTGCAAGCACAAATAAATGAGAAAAAACATGAAACGACGTGATTTTATGAGTACTGCCGGCATCACTTCTTTGGCCGCTGGCACCACGGCTTTTTCAATGTCCCAAAGGGCTCAAGCGGAAACCAAATTCCGCTGGAAAATGGTGACAGCGTGGCCTAAGAACTTTCCTGGGTTGGGAACCAATGCTAACTTGTTGGCACAGCTCATCACCGATATGAGTGGTGCCCGCATTAGCGTTAAGGTCTACGGTGCTCGCGAGTTGGTTCCAGCGTTTGAAGTTTTTGATGTCGTCTCCAAAGGCACGGCTGAACTGGGCCACTCTGGCGCTTTTTATTGGAAAGGCAAGTCCGAAGCAGCGCAGTTTTTTTCTTCCATTCCGTTTGGGTTGACCGCACAGGAAATGAACGCTTGGCTGTATTATGGCGGCGGGATTGACCTGTGGCGTGAACTATACGAACCGTTTGGTATTATCCCTGCCCCTACCGGTAATTCTGGCGTTCAGATGGCGGGTTGGTTTAACAGGAAGATCAACTCGGTCAGCGATTTAAAAGGGCTCAAGATGCGAATCCCTGGCCTGGGTGGAGAAGTATTAAGACGAGCGGGCGGGACACCGGTTAACATGCCGGGTGGTGAATTGTTCACGTCGCTGCAATCCGGCACACTGGACGCCACCGAATGGGTAGGGCCGTATAATGATCTGGCGTTTGGCTTTCATAAAATCGCTAAATATTATTACTACCCGGGTTGGCATGAGCCTGGTTCAACGATGGAATGCTTGATCAACAAGAAAGCCTTTGCCGGGTTACCAAAAGATTTACAGCATATTGTTCTGTCCGCTTGTAAAACCGCCAACCTTGATATGTTGGCGGAATATACTGCGCGCAATCAACAAGCGTTAACGACACTGGTGAATGAGCACAATGTCAAGGTTTTGCCGTTACCGGATGACGTACTAAAAAAGCTGCGTAACTTATCAGATGAGGTGATCAGTGAGTTGGCGGCAAAAGATCCAGTATCCAAGAAAATATTCGACTCGATCATCCCGTTTAGAAAACAAGTGAGTCAGTGGAGTGAATTGTCTGAGCAAGCCTTGATGCACGCCCGAAAACTATAGCTTACAACTACAACGGATGTGTTCCTCAGCGATTATTCGGCCGAGTCATCCAAAATTTGTTTGATATAACGATAGAGCTCCCTGAAATGTTTGGGCGGTTTGGCTTGCGCCTGCTCTTTTTCAACGTTGCGTATTAGCTGCCTCAGCTGCTGTCGATCAGTCTTGGGATATTTATCCAAAAGCTCTGTCAATGCTGTATTGCCCTGCTCAATTAAACGATCCCGCCAGCGTTCAATTCGATGATGATGTTGGCTGGACAGGTGATTTTGGTTCTTCAAGGTGGCTATTTTTTCAACGATGGGCGCAATGTCCATGTCTCTTAACAACCCCCCAATATATTTCACCTGCCTTTTTCTCGCGCCACTGGCAGGAAGCGATGCAGCCTGCCTGACCGACAGTCGCAAACTTTCAGGTAGCTTCATATCTTGCAAATGTCCTGGGGGAAGCTCGGCTAATTCAGCGGCCAGTTTTTGTAACTCTCTATCCTGCCGTTTTAAAGCGGACTTACTGACAAAATCGTCTTCCGCTTCTTCGTCCTCCTGGCCCTCAATATCCTCTTCCCACCGCGCCATCGTCACGTTGTTGAAATCAAAAAAACAACAAACAGTACAACGATTGCCAGCGGTAAAATAACTGCCGGCCAATCTTTTTCAGTATTTTTACTACGTTCCAGTGAGGCTTTTATGCCCGGTCTAAACCAAAAAATAAGCAGTAAAACCATCGCGCCGAGCAGCACAGTCTCCCACATTGAAAACGGTGATTCCATGGTATTCCTCTATCATTAACGTTAACCTTACTTTACCATAAGAAGAATTAACAAAAACCGAGTTAGCAACAAATGTCTAAGCCAACATCGAGCGAGCAAAAAATGGGTCAAAGCATGATTTATGTCGCTTGGATCATTTTTTTGATTTTTCTTACTCTCGGCTTTAACCGCTGGTATGAAAAACAACACAATCCCAATCAATCGCCTCAAGGAAATATCAATGCCGATAACGCTGCCGAAGTAACCTTACTTCGCAATCGTCAAGGGCATTATGTGGCAAATGGCAAAATCAACGGTCAAACTGTTACGTTTATTCTGGATACGGGGGCAACCGTGATCAGTATCCCTGCGTCGTTAGCCAAACGTTTAAATTTACCCGCAGGCACACCACACTCTGTTGCGACCGCGAATGGTAACACAACGGCCTACAGCACTCGTTTGAATCAAGTAAGTTTGGGCCCCATTCAATTAGATGATGTTCGCGCGTCTATTACCCCCGGTTTCAAAGGCAACAACATATTGCTCGGCATGAATTTTCTCAAACACCTGGAACTTATCCAGCGTGGAAATAAGCTGATCCTTCGCCAATATCATTAATCACGTCTTTAAACCAGTTTTTCCAGTAGTACCTTCCAAGCGGCGGTTTTTTGGTTAAGCGTCATGGCTGCATGAGCAGGACTAGTAGAAGGTAATTGTTGATAAGAGAGATGAAGCAAATCACCACTTAGTTTTGGCAACACGTTTTTGTTGAACACCTTGGCCGCTGTTCCACCATTAAAAAACACCGAATTAATCGCAGAATAACGGTTTAATAATCGATCAAAATCATTGACTTCAATGCTCTTTGGATCTATTGATGCATCCAGACTGCCCGACCGAGTGCAGCGTTGCAGAACACCCCACACAGCAACACCACTCGTCACCAATTGGTGCGAACGTAATTCATAAGTCGTTTCGTGCCACCCGAATATTTGTTGCATGATAGGCCAGAATGCATTTCTGGGATGAGCATAATACTGTTGTCGCCGCAGCGACTCTTCACCAGGCATAGAGCCTAACACCAGAACTTTACAGTGCTCAGCTATCAGAGGCGGAAAACTTTCAATTAACATGCTTAAAAAACCAAAGAGTGACAAATACCATCCACCCAAGGATAATGCGCAGCTTTTTAAACATCAACCAAAAGGAAAACCATGTGGTTTAAAAATCTGGCAATCTATCGATTCACTGAACAAATGAACTTATCTGCAACAGAGTTAGCAACTAAACTCACTCCAGCCAGCTTTCGCCCCTGCGGCACAATGGAACTTGCAAGTTATGGTTGGACCTCCCCGTTAGGCCGGCAATCAGATCAGCTGGTTCATGCCAGCAACGGTTATTTTATGATCTGCGCCAAGAAAGAGGAAAAAATATTGCCACCCGCTGTCGTTAACGAATTGGCCGGTGAAAAGATAGTTGAGGAAGAACAAAAACAGGGTCGAAAATTACGTAAAAAAGAACGTGACAGCATCAAAGACGAAATCATTCATGATTTATTACCCAAAGCGTTTTCATTCTCCAGACGAACTTACGCTTATATCGACCCCAAAGGCGGTTGGTTCATTGTAGACAGCCCTACCCCCAAAAAGGCCGAAGAATTACTTAGCTATTTACGAAAAACATTAGGATCTTTGCCGTTAGTGCCTTTTAGCACTCAGCAATCCTCTGAATCCATCATGACTCAATGGCTAAAAAGTCATCAATTACCGAACGATTTTACGCTAGAAGACGAATGTGATTTAAGATCGCAGCAAGATGAAGGAAGTATTATTAGGTGTAAGCGGCATGACTTGACTTCACCAGAAATTACACGTCATTTGGACGCAGGAAAACAAGTGATAAAACTAGCTGTAACGTGGGCTGACCGTCTGAGTTTTGTGCTAGATGAAAATCGACACATAAAGCGCCTAAAATTTCTTGATTTAGTGCAAGAAGCCAGAGAAGACATTGAATCAGATGATGCAGTCGGGCAGTTCGATGCCGATTTCTCGATTATGACGCTTGAAATCAACGGACTGTTATCACGTTTGGTTGAAATACTGGGCGGTCTGCCTGAAAACCAATGAGACAAAACTATTGTCGAAAATAAACTCACGGTTTGTAATTCATCAAGCTATCGTAGAGCTCTTTCAATTTCTTATTTGAATCTTTGCTAAATCGGGCAGCTTGATTAGCTGATAGTTCAGCCGCAGCAGCATTCATTTTCATTTGTTCAGCCGATGCAGCCGCTGCATTGGCGGCTCTTAAAGCTTTGTCGCTATCGGCTGAAATTTTTGACATTTGACTTTTTAATTCAGCAACTTGCACTTTTAATGATCGAATTTCATTGCTACTGGCGCATCCTGTTAATACTGCAACCATTGTTATTGTTACACATTGTTTCAAATGTATTTTCCGCATATAGTCCTCTATAGTTTATCTGTATAATGCAATTCACTAATATTTGTCAGGTCGCCATAAGCCTGATGACAAAACCAGACCAATTATAACTTGATATCTTGCAATGAAAATCAATACCATCAAAACACAACCATTCTCTGATCAAAAACCAGGTACATCAGGCCTCAGAAAAAAAGTAAAAGTTTTTCAGCAACCTAACTATTTGGAAAATTTTGTACAGTCCATTTTCGACTCACTAGAAAATTTTGCCGGACAAACGCTAGTAATTGGTGGAGACGGTCGCTATTTCAACCGCCAGGCGATTCAAACAATCATTAAAATCGCCGCTGCCAATGGTGTTGGTAAATTGTTGATTGGTCAAGGCGGTTTGCTATCAACGCCAGCTGCGTCCCACGTGATCCGCAAATACAAAGCTTTGGGTGGAATTGTGTTATCCGCCAGTCACAACCCAGGCGGGCCAGACGCCGACTTTGGAATAAAATACAACATAGACAACGGTGGGCCAGCGCCGGAAAAATATACCGAAGCAGTGTATGCCAGAAGTAAATCCATCAGCGAATACAAAATTGCCGAGATCGCAGATATTGATTTGGATAAACTAAGCGAATCCATGATCGATACAGTATTTGTTAAGGTTATCGATCCGGTCGAAGATTATGCGGAATTGATGGCTACGCTGTTTGATTTTAACTTAATAAAATCTGCCATTAAATCAGGCATCGTGACACTAAAGTTTGATGCTATGCACGCCATTACCGGGCCTTATGCAACGGTTATTTTAGAAAACAAATTGGGCGCAGGTCCTAATTCATTATTAAACTGTAAACCAAGCGAAGATTTTGGCGGCGGCCACCCTGACCCTAATTTGACTTACGCTCACGAGTTAGCAGGCATCATGTTCGGCCCCAACGCACCCGTGTTAGGAGCGGCATCCGATGGAGACGGCGACCGCAATATGATCACAGGAGATCATTTTTTTGTTACGCCCAGCGATAGTTTAGCTATATTAGCAGCCAATGCTCACTTGATCCCCGGCTATGCCAGCGGACTGAGCGGAGTTGCTCGCTCCATGCCAACCAGCCGAGCGGTTGACCGCGTTGCTGAGGACCAGGGCATTGAATGTTATGAGACACCCACCGGCTGGAAGTTTTTCGGCAACCTGTTAGATGCCAAAAAAATAACGTTATGCGGAGAAGAAAGTTTCGGCTCCGGTTCAAACCACGTAAGAGAAAAAGATGGTTTGTGGGCGGTGTTGTTCTGGCTTAATTTGATCGCTGTTAAACGCCAGTCAGTAGAGCAAATAGTTCAGAGCCACTGGCAAAAATTTGGCCGTGACATTTATTCCAGACACGATTATGAAGGCGTTGACTCCACCATTGCGCAAGGAATAGTGGAGCATCTATTGCAACAAATGCCTGACCTACCCGGTCAGACCTTAGGCAATTACACTGTTAAATTTACTGATGAGTTCAGCTACGAAGATCCTGTCGATGGCAGCATCAGTACCCATCAAGGTATCCGGATCGGCTTCGAAAACGATGCCCGTATCGTATTCAGACTCTCCGGCACCGGCACTGAGGGCGCAACCTTACGGATTTATCTGGAACAGTTCGAACCTGACATCGACAAACAAAATGCAGATGCTCAAGTCGCATTAGCCGAATTAATCGACATCGCCGAACAACTGTGTGAAGTCAAAAGCCGAAGTGGATTTGAAAAGCCGACGGTGATTACTTGATTTGAAATTTATAAAAAAAGGCTTCCTTACACCAGCAGCAAGGAAGCCTCTTATGCGTCAGAAAACTAACTTCATTACATTAGGTCGTTTTACGGTTACGCCCAAACCAGCCTAAACCAGCCAACCCAAACCCCATTAAAGGTAAAGCGGCAGGAACAGGAACAGCGGCTGGATTAGCCGGAGCAGGAGAATCATCAATAGGGGAAGTTGGTTCCTGTGGATTGGTGGGCGTAACGGGCACTTGCTGAGTAATTTCTGCTACCTTAATATCGATGAAGGCTCTGGTAAAAGAATCTGCTGTTAAACCGCCCGCTCTTAAAAGGTTTAAATCCCAAGAAGCTCCGCCCGTGGCAAATGCCAAGTCGACATAGTCTTCAATGGTGGTACCATCCCCATTACCTACCACGCCACCTGCTGTGCTTGTAAAGCCACCCGCACCATCTGCTAAATAGGCATTTCTGCTAGCATCTACCCCTAAAGCATCACCTGAACTAGCATCAGAAAAACCGGCATCAACCACGACATTCAAAAGAGCGTTATTGGAACCAAACGCACTCTGAATACCAGAAAAGTTTAAAGCTGCATTGACTACATCTCTATCTTCATCAGTCACTAAGATAATATTGGTTGCAGCATCACTACGAAGGTTATAATTGAAAGCAGCATTAATACCATCATAACCATCCTCAGTACCACCACTTGTTACTAGAGTGTTTACTGCAGTAGAAGCTTGAGAAGCAGTCCCAAATGGGTTACCGCCAGCATCATGACCATGGCCTTCTAAATGCGTTGAAGAACCCCCAAACCCAACAATACCGTAACGGTTATTAGACACTCCCGCCCCATTTAATTCACTATCCAATGTGGTAACCATTCCCTGGAGCCAAGCATGTTCACCACTCATAGAACCTGATTCGTCCACGACAAAGATAATATCAGCCGTGCTGGCAGAAATTGCAGTTTGGCTGAAGGCCAAGCCACTCAAAACTGCGGCTATGGCTGTTTGGCAAAATAATTTATTATTTTTCATATAAACTTCCCCCTCAATTAGCGTGTAAAAAAAATCTCTATACCCTTCTAATTCTACTTCTACACTACTTCATTTGGATATTGAGAATTAATGATATTTAGCCAACCAACTTAATCTTGAGCTTTCATCCGAGCAATTCTGGAAAACCCAATTCCTTGATATTATTTTCGTTTTAGCTTTAGCCTGCTTCTTTCAAAGCAAGCAGTTGGGATGTGCTACAAAAAAAATAGCTAACGTCCCGAATCAATTATTTCACAGAAAAAGACTTTATACTACTTCTTTCTAACATACATACTTATCCTTAACAAAATCAATAAGTAATCTAAAAAACTTAATTTTCATCTAGAATATTAAGTGGCAACTCATTATTGTTTAGACAAAAACAAGAATACAAAGCAAATGAGGGGGTAATTCATAGTTTTCATTTTTCCTATCTCCGCTATGCCTTGTAAGCTTTGTTGATCTTGCTCTGCAGTGTTTGGCGTATCAAATAGTTTCTGGTAATTTTCAGTCTGCAATACTGAGCTTTCGCCCAAATCTTCGTATAGTTTGTGCTCAGTGATTAAACTATTTTTCGGGTCTATGTTGAATAGAGTGGGTAGCACCTGTAAAATAATTTAAATTTGCGTACTATCCCAGATGAATAGTTCCGAAATATTTACACTTGCTTTAGGATTAACAGAACCTTGGTCTATAACAAATGTTGAAATCCTAACGGATGAAGATTCAATAAAGGCACTCCATATTCATCTTGGTTTCAAGCGTGGTAGTAAGTTTGAAGATGAGGCGGGTGAAAAATGTTCTATCCACGACACACAAGAAAAAACATGGCGCCATCTGAATTTTTTTGAACACACCTGCCTACTCCATTGTTCAGTTCCCCGAATTAGAACAAGCGACGGGAAAGTGCGCTTAGTCGATGTTCCCTGGGCTCGAAAAAACAGTGGCTTCACCTTGTTATTTGAAGCCTTAGCGATGGCCTTAATTGAAAAGGAAATGCCGGTTAATAAAGTGGGGCATTTGTTAAATGAAAATCCCCATAGAATCTGGACCATTTTTAATCATTGGATAAAACTTGCTTATCAGGCAGATGATCCTTCATCAGTGACTCAGCTTGGCTTTGATGAAACATCAAGACGAAAAGGACATCAATATGTCACGGTTGCTGTTGATTTAGAGCAACGTAGAGTGCTTCATGTTGTTGAAGGCAAAGACGCTAAAACCATTGAAGAAATCAAAGATTATCTCGTCCTTAAAAAGGTCGAACCTGAACAGATTGCTCAAGCGAGTATTGATCTTTCTCCTGCCTTTATTTCAGGGATCAAAAATAACTTTCCACAGGCCGAAATCACCTTTGACCGATTTCATGTTGTTAAGTTATTAAATGAAGCAATGAACAAGGTTCGACAACAAGAAAGGCGGGAGCATGATGAATTAAAGGGGCACAAATACACCTTTCTTAGAAACCAGAATTCATTGTCTGAGAGCAAGAAAGCTTCATTAGATGAGCTGATTACACTGTTCCCTACCTTAGGTGAGGCCTATCGGCTGAAAACGTTATTTAATGACCTTTGGGATATGCCGAATAAGCAAGCAGCCAAGGCCTTTATTGAACACTGGTGCGAAGAGGTTGAACAAAGCAAAATCCAACCCTTTATGGCCTTTTCAAGAACCGTAAAATCACATTTGTCAGGTATAGTGAACTTTGTTGAAACACATCTTACCAATGCCATTCTGGAAAGTATTAACAACAAAATACAAATGGCCAAACGACGAGCAAGAGGTTTTCGAAATACCAATAACCTGATTAATATGATTTACTTTTTATGTGGAAAATTAAAATTTAATTACCCACTCTATTCAACATAGACCCTATTTCTATTTTTCTCTCCCTCCTAGCGCATTATGCCGATAGCTTGACCATGGATAATCGGCAATATTCTTAACCATATTAGCCTTAATAGGATTCATTTCAATATAACGGTAGATGGGACAAGATAATTGACGCGAGACAAACAGCAGCCGATTTGGTATTTATCATCAGCGATGGGTTGTCTGCCAGTGCTGTTCACGCGCATGCCGTTAACCTATTAACCATCCTACTAGCCAAATTTGAGCAATCAATTTGGACGATAGCGCCAATGGTGATTGCGCGTTTTGGTCGCGTGGCCTTGCAGGATGAAATTGGTGTCTTAATGTGTGCAAAAATCGCCGTTATGCTCATTGGCGAACGACCAGGATTAGGGTCACCTGACAGTCTCGGCGCATATGTCGTCTATAACCCGCGGGTGGGCAATACCGATGCGAATCGAAATTGCGTTTCCAACATACGGCCAGCAGGTCTCAGTTACGAAGCCGCCGCCGATACTTTGTATTATTTAATAGAACAAATGAAGCTTCGAAAGCTGTCAGGTGTTCAATTAAAAGATGATCGAAAGATATTACAAGCTCTGGAATAAAGCACTGTTTTATTAGCCAGGTAAATCTTATTTCAGTTGTAACTTTCAGCTCACCCCTAAATATAAAGCTCATAATTGGGTTAAAGACGCTCATTTGTTACTTTTAATTTTTAAGGAACGCGCACGGAATAAGTTCGGCAACTAGCGCGGGGTTTTTGTTTGTCTTCAAGGCGTGGCAACAGGCGCATAGCAGGCTACGCAACTGTTGCCACAACACCGAAGACGGACAAAAAAACAAGTTAGTTGTCGTAGTTATTTCGTGCACGTTCCTAAGCTAACCCTTCGGTGATTTTGCTGATTTGATACGAAGTATCTTGCCATTCCTGGCTTTTTGTCATTAAGCTATAATCCATTCCCTGTTTACCTGGCATCTTAAATAAACGTTGTTCGCGTTCTGGGTTAGGGGCAACTGGAAGAGTGTCTAAAACGATTTCAGCCGCTTCCGGTTGATTACAGACCAAAACCATATCGCAACCGGCGGTAAGGGCTGCCTCTGCACGTTGCCGAAAAGTGCCAATACTGGCAGCTCCGGCCATACTTAGGTCATCACTAAAAATGGCTCCTTGGAAGCCCATTTCATCCCGTAGTATTTGTCTGATCCAAAAACTTGAAAAGCCGGCTGGATTCGGATCGATTTGAGAATAAACCACATGAGCAGGCATAATGCCTTCCAACCCTTCAGCGATCAATTGACGAAAAGGATATAAGTCTTTGTGTCGAATGGCTTCTAAAGGACGCTTATCGATTGGTAATGCCAGGTGAGAATCTAATGCCACAGCGCCGTGTCCTGGAAAATGTTTTCCCACCGCAGCCATGCCTCCGCGATTCATTCCTTTTCTAAAAGCGCTGGCGAATTGTGTTGTTTGTTCTGGATCCTGAGAAAATGCCCGGTCACCAATGATTTCGCTGATACCACAATCAATATCTAAGATGGGTGCGAAGCTGAAATCTATGTCAATTGATCTTAGTTCCGTAGCCATAAGCCAACCAGCTGATTCTGATAGCGCTAAAGTGGCGGCTGCATCATTATCACAACGTGCGTAGCAAGCTGCTGGAGGCAGTCGAGTAAAACCCTTTTTTAAGCGTTGTACACGGCCGCCCTCCTGGTCGGTGGCTATCAAGACAGGTCCATTCCTGGCTGATCTGATTTGTCTAATTAAATCTCGAACTTGCTCAGGCGTATCAATATTTCTGGAAAATAATATAATTGCACCAGTATTTGGGTGGGCTATTTTGTCATGCTCGTTAGAAGTGAGTGTGTATCCCTCAACGTCCAGCATCACTGGTCCCATCGTTAAAGCTTTGGTCATGGTTTTTTAATTATATTTGGCTTTAAAAAATCATTGATTAGACTATAGTTTGCAGTATAGCTTGTAACCGCTAAAGTCGGTTTTTAATCAACTATTTTGTGAATAAAAGGAAATACAATGCGAGTAATATTGTCTCTACTGCTCTTTTCACTGTTCAGTCCTTGTATGCAAGCTGAAGATGAAAAAGAGGCTCCAACTATTGAATATCTGCAAATGAACCCAAAGTTTATCGTTAATTTGCAAGAAAGAAAAAAGTTTTTGCGCGCCGATGTGCAGTTACTGGTAGAAGGTGATAATAATATCGAAAAAATTAAGAAAAACATGCCAGCGTTAAGACATGAATTGATCATGTTATTTAGCGGCTTATCCTATGAAGAAATTGAAACTGCTCAACAACGAGAAGAACTGCGAAAGCTGGCTCATGCCAAGCTGACTGATGCGCTCAGTAAATTTTCCAACAGTGATGGTTTTAGAGATTTATACTTTACGGAGTTTTTGATTAATTAGTTGATTCTGAAAGAGTCACCGCAAAGATAATCAGCTACGGTTAAAATAGAGCTATCTTGGATCATTGTTAATATTTTCTGTCCAATTTTCATCACTAAATTATCTAGACCGACTTTCCAGCATAAAAAACAGCTGTATCCTTTGTTATATCTGGGCAAACTAGTGATTTAATATTTCATCAATAATCAGAGTCGGAGTAAAATTAAGTCTGAGCTAGTACAGCGTCTAATCGTTTTACAGCCTCTGGTCCCGACTCTACAAGAGGTCCGGGACATGCGTTCCACAAATGAATAGACGCCCTGTCGCGATACCTTGTATGGTTCCCTCCGACCGCTGCTACCTACAGACACACTCTCGGCGCCGGGCTACTGGGGACTACTCGCCTCCACTTCACTTTCCATGGCGAGCAGCGTCGGAGAAACAGTAGAGCAGGAATGGGTTAGAAACAATATTTAGTTTACTCCGACCCTAATTATTTTGGGACTTTCAAAAAATGAAAGGCTGGAGAATTATCGGGAATTGTTCAAGGCCCACATCGATACGGAGTTGTTGAAGGAAATTAGAGAAAGTGTCAATTAAAGGGTCTTGCTTGGGTACGATTAAAAGTGATGCAAGACTAAATTTTCATCATGCCGCCTTTTGCCTAACATCTTGCCAGTAATTTTCCCATCGTTGATTGATTCTACATAATCGCAAAGCCAACATATAATCTATATTATTGGGTGACCACCAAGCTCCAGGACGCTTAAGCCGAGCTTGAACAATGTAACGGTGAGCGCTTTCAATTTCACCTGAACCGATTGGAAGTCCTTTTTCTATCGCACCTTGATAATCAACTTGATCCAGACGATTTCTCAAGTAGCGGTAAGCCCTACGAACCGGCGCTTTCTCATCATCCGTTTCGGATGGTTCAAGAAACGGCAATAGGGTTTCAAGAACAAGGCTGGCCTGATTGATTTTCAAACGTTGTTTTTGTTCATCTAACCATAATGCCGAGTCACCTGTACAGCTAGGTGCCGCTTCTGCCAAGTATTCACAAAGATGCATTAAGTCGATTAAATAGGTTCCATTTTCGCCAAATTGTTCATCCACTTGGCGCTTGATCCAGGATGCGCCATCGCCTACCGAATGCACGTGTGTTTGTTGGCCAAAGTTTACATTCATCGCGCAATCAAATAACTGGCGACCTGTTTCTTCAATACCCCCAGAAAAGTTTCCTCCATAATGCAGCGTCCGACTGCCACATTCATGGGCAATACAAAGTCGCAGTTCTTGCCAGCCCAGTGTTTTTTCTTTTCGCTTATCTTTTGCTTCAGGATCAATGGTCACCACAGGAACCATGCCTCCATCTGTCTCTGCAATGACGTGTTTTGTACCTGAGGTATCTGGCCAGTCACTGACAAGGTCTGTTTGTTCAAATATCGCTTTGCCATGATGCTCTGTGATGAACCTAATACTACTCACCGGTACCTCTATTCCATAATGTTCTTGGAGTTTAGCGTTGACTTGGCCAAATGGCTGGTCTGCTCCAAAATCTGTGATGGCCCGTTGTAAAGGCGTCGAGGTACTTCGGCAGGTCACATTCGCTTGATCTGAAAAAGTACGAACGATATGGGTTGACTCACGAAAGAGGGTTTCTTCAATTTCGATAATATCAAAGGTACTATGCCACCACAGTTTTTTTTCCTGCAATACGTAATTCGGGTTGTTCTTTCAATTCAGCTTCATTGCGCTTATTTTTACTTTCTGCCCACTCGGAAAGTGCTGCGTGACCTATTTTTCGAACCTCTTCAATGACGCGTTGCTCCGCTGCATCCGCTTTCTCAATCGTTTCATCGTCATCTTCTACGATAGCCATTAATACCTCAACACGATGGCGTAGTATGGGATGTTCATTTAGAAGTTCGAGTAGCTTTATATCTTTTTCGGGGATGGTTTTGTTCATGTATATTTTCTTTTATATTTCAACTCTATAAAATACAATCTTAACATGTTGCATCACTTTTAATCACACCCGTCTTGCTTTAGGAAATGAACGTTTAAAACAGAGATAGGCAATGAAATTGAGTTTTCTCTATGTTTACAAGCTGCTTTAGCTTTAATGACTGCTACAGCAAACGCTGACTTTAGCACTATTGCTAAAGTTGGTGACCCGGCTGCAGATTTTCCTGCAGACTTCATATATTGGAATTTGAACAACCCTCCTGTTATAGGCGGTGGCGGACACATTGCCTTCGCTGGTGCTGCAGATGTAAGCATAAATTCAACAGATAAAAACCAAGAAGCTGTTTGGTCTGGAAAACCGGGGCAACTAAAAACATTAATTCGAAAAAATGATTCCCCTGAAGGATTTTTAGCAAGCACGGTTGTTAGCCGCGTAAAACCAGAAACCTTGGTTGTCTCTGATTCAGGTTCCGTTGCTTTGACTGCAAATATGAATGGTGGCGGTGTAACTGCCTATCTAGCGGCAATTAATGGCACTACATATGGTGTCATTCGACAGGGAAGTTCTGCTCCTGGATTTCCAGCAGGAACCGCCGTATCAATATTATTTGGGTTTGTATTTACTGACGCCGGTATGGCAATTTCAGGAACAACAACAGGTCAAATAGCACTCTGGTTTTGGAGCGATAATACACTAAAATTTATAATGCCCCAACAAATCCAGACGAGAAATTAAAGAAATCTTATTCCAATTTAGTTACTATTTAAAGAAAATATTGGAGTATTTTAATGAGCAGAAAAAGAACAAGTTACAGCGCTGAGTTTAAAAGCAGATTAGTCTTAGAGGTCTTGAAAAATGAAAAGACACTGCAAGAAATAGCGAGTACGAATAACATCACGCCTAAAAACCTGCAAAACTGGAAAAAGATCTTCTTAGACAATGCGGAAATAGCGATGGAACCCGCCAAAGCAGTGAAAGAATATAAAGAGGAATTATTAGCAGCTCAAGAACAAAATGAGATGCTGAGTAAGATCGTAGGCAAGATGACGGTTGAAAAGGAGTGGCTTGAAAAAAAGCTAAAAAGCTTGGGCTTATCTAATAAGAAACAACTGATAGAACCCAAGCTTGATACTCTTTCGCTGACTCAGCAGTGTACTTTACTCGGCCTAAATAGAAGTAGCCTTTATTACAAAAATAGAGAAAACCCCAAGAAAAAAGAAATCAAAGCGCATATCAATCAAGTTTTTGAAGAGATACCCATTTATGGTGCAGCTAAAGTACACCAGCAATTACTTGAAGATGGATTTAAGGTCAGTTTAAATACGGTAGCAAGTTATCGGCAACAAATGGGGCTGAAAGCTGTTCTGGCGGTTAAACAGGTCAATACGACTGCGCCGATAAAAGAACATAAAAAATATGACTATAAACTTCGAGGACTTGATATAACAGAGGCTAATCAAGTCTGGAGTACAGATATTACCTACATCAAAACAAAGGGCGGTATGGTTTATTTAGCCGCTATTATTGATTGGCACTCAAAGGCGGTGCTCTCCCACAGAATATCCAACACCATGGATTCCACATTAGTTGTCGATGTATTGGATGAGGCACTTGCACACTATGGCACCCCTGAAATATTTAATACAGACCAAGGCAGTCAATATACCAGCGAAATTCATACCCAACGGCTAAAAAATAAAGGGATCACTATCTCAATGGATGGAAAAGGCAGAGCGACTGATAATATTTGTATTGAACGATTCTGGCGCAGTGCAAAATGTGAACGTATTTATCTAAATGAATACGATTCAATCAACGCCTTACAAAAAGATGTTGATGATTATATTGAGTTTTATAATCACAGACGATTTCATGAAACATTAGATTATAAAAAACCAATGAAGGTGTATAAAGAAAGTATTTTAGATAAAAATACGATGGATGTAGCCGCTTAATGATTAGGAATAAGATTTAAGGGAATATCTGTCTTGACTCTTTGGGTTGCTATAATTGGCTGTTGCTAGTGGTGATGAAATCACTGATTTATACCCTGGATGTATTGTTGAAGGTACAAATCTACATGATCTGAATCAGGAGGGAGAAATACTTTTTAGTGCGTCTTTCGCATTTAATAGTGACTTAACCTGCCCTAAAATAGGATTATTTACTTGGAAAAATGGGGTCATAAAAAAAATCGTGGCTTTGAAAGATCCTGTACCAGGATTCCCAAGCGGTACTTTTTTTCTGATTTATCACGAAATCCTCAATTGGGTAGTCGTATTAATGATAATGGGGATGTTTCTTTCCCAGCAACAGCCTCAGCGGTTTTAATTGGTTTTTGGATGGCTCGAACTAGTGGTGAGATTGAAACAGTAGCTCTTGTCGGAGAGGTTCTACCTGATCTTCCAGGCAAAATTTCTATCTTTGTTCCAGGGTTTGCCTCAAATACAAATGGTCTTACGGTAAGTAAAATTAATTCACTAGAAAGTGGAGAGATTATTTTTGTTGGTCCACCTAAACAGGGAGCTGGCTATTCAGATTTAAATGATCTAGGGACATCACACCTGAAAATATTAGCTCATCAACAGCTTCAGCCTCCTGGCTTTAATGATACGTGGTTTTTTAAGGAATTCGGTCAACCAATAATTAACAATGAGGGCAGAATTGCTTTCTGGGCTGACGCAAGAGATGCACTTGACCCCAATTTTTCATCAACAAAAGGTATATGGATTAGTGATAACAAAAGTGATTTGCAATTGCTGGTGGGAGAAGGAATACCTGTAATTATTGACGGAGAAAATAAAGCTATCAGTACAATTACTGATATATCGAATAGTCTTATTTTTTCAAGTACTAAATAGTGGGTTGCCGATACAACTGAATGACAGCAATGAATTAGTATTTATGGGAGCACAAGATGGATCTCGACCGAATACAATATACTATTATAAAACTAGTGGTGGTTTGACTGACTGTACAGCAACTTATAGTACAAACGGAACATTAAATATTCCTTGCGTAACTGTACCTAATGATTCTGGTGGTAAAACATTGTATCAGGCAGTTTTACAACTTATACCATCATCAAATCCACTATCTTTTGAGCTAACTAGTGCACAACAAAAAGGAAATGTATCTCTTGCTAATAGTTGTGTATCAACATTTAATTCAGATGGTACATTGAGTATTCCTTGTGTAACGGTACCTGATAATCCAGGAAGTACAACTTTGTACCAAGCAAATATGAAACTTATCCCTTCATCTAATCCATTTAGATTTGATTTAACACAAGCTTCAAAAAAATAATGTTGATCTGTTTAGGGAATTGACTGGTTAGCTGTAGATGCTTGCATCTACAGTTAGCCAAGTGAGCATCTTTTTTTATGTCCACTATGAACTCCTAGAAACACAAATCAAAAGAAAATAATCCTGTTGTAACCCCGCTGCTCCGCCTTTTTGTTGCTCGTTATCCTGGTCGGTTGGTGTAAATGTGCGTTCAAAATGAGCATTGATGGTCATACGCGCAATCAATTAAAACCATCTTTTTGATTCTCAGTGATAATTTGAAAATCGTGGATCGCTATGAATACTTTTCAGGATTGACTAAATAACACAATGAAAAAAAATGTTTTGTGACTGGTACCGGTATCGGGCTTAGATCTTTCCAGATACGTTGATAGTTCTTAGGTTAACAACTAACACTTATTCATATTCTATTCATTTTTAATGCGCTAATTTACACGTTAGAAAAATAGGGCATAAAATGAATCAATAGTAACTATATAAAGAATTGATATATATGATTTATAAATTATTATGGTCAGTTTTTCTAACTAATGGCGAAACCAAAAAAAAACATAAAAAGCCATGGTACTCTATTGTGCCGTACTAGGTTAATCTTGGTCAATAGAGACTAAAAAACATGGGGAGTAAGGGTTAACAATCTCATTAGGGTAAAGGAGTTTAAAGATGAAAACAATACAACAACATCTGTTTCTATTTCGTAAAGCAATTCTAAGCAAGTCTTCTGGTAACATTTTCAAAAGCTCTAGCCTACAATGCTTTTTGGCTGTTTTTTTGTTAGTGTCTAATTTTAAAGAAGTACGATATTCTCACTTATTAGGTCTTCTCAGTTTCCTTCTTTTAGCACCGGCCTTGTTACCTGTATTTGCAGTCACACAGACTGAAGTGGCTAACCTGGTCACAGAAGATGATGGTAGCTTAAGTTCTAAAATCGCTATTTCAGAGGATACCGCGGTCATTAAAGGGAGTTTTGTGAATGACAGTGGTATCTATACCCCTACGGTTTATGTGTTCGTAAAAGATGAATCTGGCATCTGGAGCCAACAAGCCAAACTGCTTACTAACGAGGGTAATCTGAATTCTGGTTTTGATACTGGCCTTGATATTTCTGGTGATACCGTAATCGTATATGGGCCATCGGATAATTCTATCTATGTATTCGTACGGGACGAATTTGGCGATTGGAGACAACAAGCCAAATTATTGGCTGACGATGGTGATTTGGGTTCTGACGTTGCTATTTCAGGCAATACCGTGGTCGTGAATGGATCAACAAATAATTCGGTCTATGTTTTCCAACGCGACGAATTTGGTGGTTGGCACCAACAAGCCAAGTTGCTGGAAGATGAGGGTATTTTTACTTATCTCGTTGATATTTCAGGTAATACCTTGATCGTAGGTACCTCATTTTTTGATGAGGTTGTCTATGTATTCTCGCGTGATGGTTCTGGCAACTGGAGCCAACAAGCGAAGTTACAGTTAGACGACGATCCATTTTACAGTGTCACTTCTATCGGGATTTCCGGAGATACCGTTGTAGTAGGCGCACCTTTTGACAATGGAATAGATCAAAGTTCTGGTGCTGCCTATGTGTTTGTACGCGACCAATCAGGCCTTTGGCAGCAACAAACCAAGCTCTTGCCAGACGATGTCAAGGCTTGTGATCAATTTGGAATTTCAGTCGGAATTTCGGATGACACCATAGTGATTAGTCGTGAAACATTTCTTTTACGCGGATGTAAATTCAACGATAGATTGCGACGAGTTGAACGAGGTGTAGCGTATGTATTCTCGCGTGATGAATATGGACGTTGGGTTCAACAATCTAAACTGCTGCAAAGCGATGGGAAAGTGGGCGAAAGTTTTGGCAGTAACGTTAGCATCTCGGACAATACGGCGCTTGTCAGTTCCAGAGATATCAACTCTTCTTATGTATTCGATTTAAATCAGAAACAGAGTAAACCGGCGTTTTTCGATCGAAGAAACTTTGAGGGATCTGAAATTTTGCTTGATGAAGGGAAATACAAGCTACCACAATTGAGAGCTGCCGGAATAGATAATGATTCCATCTCTTCAATTAAAGTACCCATTGGTTACACGGTGATTGCTTATATACACGGTTTTAGCGGACCATTTATCACCTTAACAGCGGATACTCCGGATTTGAAAAGTCTGAATTTTGACAACGTGATCTCTTCGATAAAAATCATCAAAGATCGAGTGGATAGACCGGCATTTTATGAGGATGCAGATTTTGCTGGCCCAGAGGTATTCCTTGATGAAGGTCAGTTCAAGCTGACTCAGCTGCTGGCTGCCGGTATTGAAAATGATTCTATCTCATCGATTCGTATACCGGATGAGTATACGGTTAGAGTTTATGAACATGGGTTTGATGGGCCATTTATCTTATTGGCTAACGATACGTCTGATTTAAGCAGTCTGGGTTATGACAATGCGATCTCTTCCATAGAGATCATCAAAGATCGAGTAGTCCGCCCCTTGTTTTACGAGCAAGTATATTTTTCAGGCTTTAGGACATTCCTTGATGAAGGTTTATACACAGTATCGCAACTAGCGGATGTTGGTGTAGTGAATGATTCCATCTCATCGATCAAAGTTCCTCCTGGATACACAGTGTTCGCTTACAGACATGGATTTAAGGAACCATTTATTACTTTGACAACCGATTCACCGGAGCTAAATAGTCTGAAATTTGATAATGTGATTTCTTCAATAGAGATTATCAAGGATGCAGTTGACAGGCCAGCATTTTATGACGGTGTTGATTATACAGGTAATGAGGTATTACTTGATAAAGGTCAGTATAACCTGTCTCAGCTGATGGCTGCAGGTATTGAGAATGATGCTATCTCATCAATAAGGGTTCCGCCAGGGTATTGGGTGACTGTGAATGAACATGATACGCCAATCAACGGATCAAGTATCACTCTAACTAATGATATTCCGAATCTGCAAAGTCGTAACTTTGACAATATAATTTCTTCTATCAAAATTCAATAGTTATTTTAAATGAAGTTAGACAAACTAGACATTATGACAAGCTTTTTTTCAACATAATGTTTGTTAATACAAATGTACGGCTTTTGAACTGCTAATTTCAAAAGTCGTGCATTATAAAAACAAGTCACACTAGCATTTCAATCCAATGTTTCACCGGAAATCCGGTTCCTGACTTGAGCTGTATCAGACAACCAATATTCGCAGTCACAATAACATCTACAGGCTCTTTGGTTAAATTTGTAAGTTTGTTGTGTAGAAGAGTGTTAGCCATTTTTCTTTCTAAAAAAGAATAAATTCCTGCTGAGCCACAACATAAATGAGCATCTGCTATCGGCATTAGCTGGTGTCCCAATTGCTTGAGTATCGCTTCGACTACACCATTAATTTTTTGACCATGTTGCAAGGTACACGGCGAATGAAACGCAATTTTTAATGACTTTTGTCTAGCCATAGATGTTAAATCTTCTTGGCTTAAGATTTCGCTTATGTCCTTGACTTTAGAGGATATGACACGAGCTTTTTCAGCATAAGCATTATCGTATCTTAAAATGTCACCGTACTCTTTTACCATTACTCCGCAACCACTGGCTGTACTGACAAACGCTTCAATACCGGTTTCAATATGTGACCACCAACGATCTATGTTTGATTTGATTTGACAAATCGCCTCACTTTGGCCTGCATAATGGTAGTTTATTGCCGCGCAACAACCCTCCTCTTCTGGTATCAATGTGATATTCAAAGAGTCAAAAACTTTCATCGTAACAGCATTGATAGTTGGTGCAAGATAGGGTTGCACACATCCTTGCAGCAGCAACATTTTTCTGGAATGATTTGAAAAAACCTTCTCTTGCTTAAAACATTGTTCAGGGATCTGCCGTTGAAACTTTGCAGGTAACCAAAAACGACAAACCGAGCCAACTCGGACAACCAGAGATATCAACTTTGGCGAACGCAGAACCTGAACCATCAGCCAACGCAAAACCCTTTTACTGGCAGCCCTGGATTGTCGTTGTTCCATCCAACTTCGGCCTATATCCAACAATCTGCCATAGCGCACACCCGATGGGCAGGTGGTTTCGCAGCTTCTACACGTCAAACAACGATCCAAATGAAGGTACGAAGTTTTCGAAGTGTCCTGACCCTCAAACATCTGTTTAAGTAAATAAATACGACCTCGAGGACCATCCAGCTCATCTCCGTTAATTAGATAGGTTGGGCAGGTCGCATTACAAAAGCCGCAATGAACACAAGCCCGAAGGATTGAATTTACTTCTTTAGCTTCCGGGATATGACTGAACTTCTGATCTAACTGTGTTTGCATTACCACTGCTTGAATTTACGAAAAGGATTTAGAATGCCGACTGGATCGAATGCTCTTTTTACTTGTTCGTTTAACTTTTGTAAGGGCGATTCTAGCGGCTGATAAATTTCCTGAGACCTATCACCTCCCTTAAAAAATTGAGCATGGCCTTTAACGGAATGCAATTTACGAAAAATCAAGTTAGCTGGCTCATCCGTTTTAATCCAGCGCAAACCACCACCCCAATCATACAACCACTTTCCAGATAAATTGATGGGAGGTTCAGCTGCTGGAACCGAGAACCGCCATAAATTACCGGCCTTTAGAAAAAAATCGTTCTGCTGTTCCTTAAGTTGGGTCCAGAATGGTAAGTTTGATGACAAACACTCACCGCCCAATTTTCTACTGATGTCCTCAATTGCAGATTGTTCACCAGCAAATCGCGCATACAAAAAACCCTCTTCATAACATAGTGCGGATAGGGATAAACTTCGATTCATCCAGTTAGACATTGTTGCTAATGCTGCTTCTGTATTAAATTCAAAAACCCTGGTTTGTTCATAAGATGGACGAGGCAGTACTTTCATCGAAACCTCAAGTAAAACGCCCAATGTACCCATTGCTCCCACCATCAAACGAGCAACATCAAAACCTGCCACATTTTTTATCACTTCACCGCCAAAATTCAAGATCTCACCCTTTCCATTGATTAACTTACAACCCAAAACAAAATCTCGAGCTGAGCCGGTAAAAGGTCGGCGAGAACCTGAAACACCGGTTGCTATGGTTCCACCTAATGTCGCGGTAGATGCAAAACGGGGTGGTTCAAAAGGTAGCATTTGATTTTGCTTCGCTAATACTTCCTCTAGTTCCCGTAACGTTGTGCCTGCTCTGGCTGTTACGACTAACTCTGAAGGTTGATAGTTGATTATTCCTTTGTTGGAAGATACATCAAAAGATTGACCAGTGGGTTCTCTCCCTAAAAAATGCTTGCTGTTGCCCCCCTTAATTTGCAAAGGCTTTTTACTTCGATACGCCTCATTGATGGCTTGCTGAAATTCAACCTCAAGATCAAGCGCCATTATTGCTTTACTAGAAACGTTCTAGCTCGGAATGTTTAAGTCGCCCTTCTTTGACATGCATGGCGCCAAATTCTGCACATCGATTCAAAGAAGGTATGGCTTTCCCAGGGTTGAGCAATCCTTTAGCATCAAAGGCTCGTTTAAGTGCATGAAATTGAGTGATCTCTTCAGGTTTGAACTGGATGCACATTTGATTTATTTTCTCTATACCGACCCCATGTTCACCGGTAATAGTACCTCCTAAAGCAACACTGAGGGCTAAGATGTTTGCCCCCAATGCCTCAGCCTTTGCTAATTCCCCTGGTTGCTCAGCATCGAACAATATCAAAGGATGCAAATTACCATCTCCGGCATGAAATACATTAGCGACAGCGAGTCCATATTGCTCAGACCACTTTGATATTTCTTGCAACATAGTCGCTAAATGACGGCGAGGAATGGTTCCGTCCATGCAATAATAATCGGGCGACATTCGTCCGGCTGCGGCAAAAGCCGCTTTACGCCCTGCCCACATTCGTGTTCTTTCGTCTTCGGTCTGCGCCACTTGAACCTCAATAGCACCCAAGGTTAGAAATAATGCTTGCACCAAAGGCGTTTCTATTTCAACTTGAGCCCTGGGACCATCAATTTCGCACAATAAGATAGCAGCCGCATCAATGGGATAACCCGCATGAACAAATTCCTCAACCGCGCGAATAGATCGCTGATCCATCATCTCAAGACCTGCAGGAACAACACCCGCTGCAATCAAGCCAGCAACGGCGTGGCCGGCTGTTTGTATCGTATCGAATACCGCCATCATGACTTGTGTTTTTTCCGGTAACGGTGTCAACTTGACGGTTGCTTCAACGACAACAGCCAGTAGGCCTTCTGAACCATTCATTAAAGCTAATAAGTCGTAGCCTGGTCCATCTAGTCCATGACCACCCAGCGTAACCAGCTCGCCATCCATCGTCACCGCTTTGACGGCCAATACATTATGCGTCGTCAAACCATATTTCAAACAATGCACGCCACCGGAGTTCTCAGCGATATTGCCGCCAATGCTACAAGCGATCTGAGAAGAAGGGTCAGGGGCATAAAATAAACCAAGATCTTTAACTGCTTGCGATATAGCCAAATTCCGGACGCCCGGTTGGACGATAGCCAACCGGTTGGCTGCGTCTATCTCTAAAATTCGGTTGAATTTTGTCAAACTCATCAAAATACCGTTAGCAAGTGGTATAGCACCACCCGACAAGCCTGTTCCTGCACCTCTGGCGACTACCGGAATCCCCCATTCAAAACACAATGTCAGTATTTTCTGCACCTGATCAACCGTTTCAGGTAAAACAACCAACCAGGGTTCGCAATGATAAACAGCCAACCCGTCGCACTCATAAGGTTTTAGCGCTTCTTGCTCAAATAAAATAGAATCTTTAGGCAGAATTTTTTTTAGAGCGGCAACAACAGTTTGCTTGTCGTTAGAGTGCTCGATTTTCTCATCACTATGGGGTTGAACTGTTATCATTTTAAATTTGACATGGATAACACATTGCTAATGTGAACTGCGTTAAGGCTGCAAAAAATATTGAATTTATCATCAAAAGGTCACGTTTTATCGGGCAGGTCATCCCTTGCTCGAACGAAAAAGAAGTGTCGCAACAACTAAAGCAACTTCACCAACACCATGTAAATGCGAGCCATATTGCCTATGCTTATCGTATTAAATCACAAACTAATACGGTGGTTAGATTTTTTGATGCAGGAGAACCTAGTGGCACCGCTGGTAAGCCAATCTTACAACATTTGGAAGGAAAGGATTTGATCAATACATTGATTGCAGTCATTCGGTATTTTGGTGGCATTAAACTCGGCGCAGGAGGTTTAACTCGAGCTTACAGCAATGCAGCAAAACAGGCGCTTGAAGGATGTAACATTCAGACCTATGTGGAATTCAAGCAGCTCACCCTGCAAGTGGATTACAAACAACTGCCTCAATTGGAGTATCATATCAACAAGCTGGGCGGTTCAATTGAGCATCAGGATTTTGCCCAATCCATTTCAGTCACTTTAAGCTTGCCAATCACAGCCATTCCTCATTTTACATCAATTTTCAAGATCAACTAGGTAGAGTCTTGTCCAACATGAAATGAGTCTGAAACGACTCCTTATTTCCAGTATAAAATGAGCCTGAAATAGCTTTTCTGTTCATAATCCACTTTATGAAAATGATTATGAACATCGATAATTTAACCCAAATAGAGCACCTCGAATCCTTTTTGCAGGGCAACCAATCGATAGCCTATTCGATACCGGGTAATAAAGCTGAGCGGTATCAATTGATCCAAAAGGGACTCGTTAAATTCAACTACCTGTCCTGCAATAAAAAAGACAAGGGCATCATTAGTCGGTTTCTGATTAAGCTAACCGGTTATTCCCGCCAGCAGATGACACGTCTCATCGCGCAGTACCGAAAGACCGGTTACGTCAGGTACAGCCCAGCAAGAGGCAATGGTTTCAACCGAAAATATTCTCAGCGCGATATTCGATTATTGGCAGACATTGATGAATGGCATGAGAAACCTTGTGGTCATGCCGTGAAAAAGCTTATTGAGCGTTCCTATCAGGTGTACGGAGAGAAGCAGTATCAAAAGCTGGCGACAATCTCTGTTTCACACCTCTACAATCTGAGGGCATCAAAAACCTATCAGTTACAGCGCAGAGACTTTGAAAAAACCAAACCCAGGCAGATCGCCATTGGCGACAAAAGAAAACCACAAGCCAACGGTCAGCCAGGATACCTTCGCGTTGATACCGTTCACCAGGGCGACCAGGACAAGCAAAAAGGCGTTTATCATATCAATGTAGTTGATGAAGTCACTCAGTTTGAAATGATCTTATCCGTTGAAAAAATCAGCGAACACTTTTTAATCCCCGTGCTTGAACAAATACTGGAAACTTTTCCCTTTATCATCAAAGGTTTTCACTCTGACAATGGGTCAGAATATATCAACAAGCCCGTAGAGAACCTGTTAAATAAGCTATTGATTGAAATGACCAAATCACGATCCCGACAAACCAATGATAATGCACTGGTTGAAGGCAAAAATGCCGCGGTGGTCAGAAAGGTTTTTGGCTATACCCATATCCCACAAAGATGGGCTGCGAGGCTGAATGAATTCAATATCAAGTATTTGTACCCCTATGTTAACTATCACAGGCCCTGCTTTTATCCTGAAATCATCACCGACGATAAAGGAAAGCAGTCTAAGCAATACCCCTATAAAAACATGATGACACCTTATGACAAACTCAAATCACTACCTGACAGTGAAAAATATTTGAAACCGGGAATAAGCTTTGCGATACTCGATCAGGTTGCCATGGCAATAACCGATAATCAGGCCGCTATAATCCTAAAAAAAGAAAGACAGAAACTTTTTAACCAGATTTTTGAACAGAAAAAAATGGCTTAACTTTTATGCACATTTCAGACTCATTTCTGAATTGGAAAATACTGGTAGCAACGCTTCTTATTAATGTCTGACTCACATTTAGCTATACAGTCATACTCTGGATGCCAACAGCTTTTCGGAGCTGATCTAAAAAGGGTCTGCTGATGGAATGAGCTTTTTTTGCACCATCTAACAATTGCTGCTCTATAAAAGCGGGTTCCTCAAGCAACGACTCATATCGCTCACGAGCTGGTGCCAGATGTTGGTTGATATATTCAAATAATGTCTGCTTCATTTCACCCCAAGCAATACCTGCCTGATAACGTTCTCGAATCATTGCCACCTCCTGGTCGGTAGCAAAAGCCCGATAAATTCCATATAACGTACAAGTATCAGGATCTTTAGGCTCACCTGGTTCCAGAGAGTTGGTTTTAATCTTATTAATTATCTTTCTGAGTTTTTTCTCGGGCAGAAACAAAGGGATGGTATTGTTATAGCTTTTGCTCATTTTCCGTCCATCCAAACCTGCCAGGGTAGCTGCATTATCGGCAATAACAGCTTCCGGCAACACAAAATGCTCGCCGTAAATATGGTTAAACCGACCGGCAATATCTCTTGCCATCTCGATATGTTGGATTTGATCTTTACCCACAGGAACCTGGTGTGCATTAAATATCAAAATATCGGCCGCCATCAAGATCGGATAATTAAATAAACCCATTGTAATTCCTTTATCGGGGTCCTTTTCACCGTGCTCCTCGTTATCTGCGACAGATGCTTTGTAGGCATGAGCGCGATTCATGAGCCCCTTGGCGGTAACACACGTCAAAAGCCAAGTTAACTCCATGATTTCAGGGACATCCGATTGGCGATAAAAAACTGCGTTCTCAGTATCGAGTCCTAACGCCAACCAACTGGCGGCTATCTCTAAGCTAGATTGCCTCACTTTTTCCGGCTCCTGGCATTTAATCAGTGCATGATAATCCGCCAGGAAGTAAAATGGCGTCACTTGATCACTGTGACTGGCTTCGATTGCCGGGCGGATTGCACCAACATAATTTCCCAAATGAGGGGTTCCAGTGGTAGTGATACCTGTTAAAACTCTTGCTTTCGTCATATTACTGATAAAATTAAAAAACATCCACAGATAGAGAACATTGATACAACAACGATCTCAGCGGCTAAAAAGCTGTAAAATATGCCATAAAAAGCAACTAATAGCCAGATTAGCCTTTTTTTCTTATCCTCGTGATCTATCTTTATTAATATGGAAAGTAATAGCGATAAATATATAGTCTTTGTATTTCAAGCTATTGCTAGCACATTATATTTTGCATCGTTAGATAGAAAAAGGAATAGAAACAATGTTGGAACTTGATGAAAAACGCAGCTATACAAGGATGAACGTCGACTGTAAACTAACGTATCGATTTATCGACTCTGATCAACATCACTTCGGGCAATGTGCCAATCTTAGTGGTGCGGGGATTGCTTTTTTTACGGAAAAAGAAATCGAACTAGGCAAGGCGCTGGAAGTAAAAATCACCCCTTTAAATCGTATTACACCGCCAATGACCGCTTACATTGAAGTTGTAAGAGTTAATAAAGTTCAAGATAACAAATATGAGATAGCAGGATCGATCCAAAGCATAAAAGCTGAAGGGCTCGCCTCTTGAAAAACATTCCCACTCGAAATAACCATGTTCACGATCACCAAAGAGGTATATTTTTGTTACGGCCACCGACTGATGCAGCATCCAGGTAAATGCCAAAATCTGCATGGACACAGTGTAAAAGCCAGTATTACAGTCGGTGCCATAGAACTCAATGATCAAGCCATGGTATGCGATTTTGCTGATATTAAACAATGCGCCCAAAATTATATCGATCAAGAGTTAGATCATAATTTACTGTTGCATAGAAATGACCCGATGATTCCTGCCTTAGAGTTGAACGGCGAACGTTTTATGGCGATTGATGAACACCCAACCGCAGAAATTTTGGCACAAATGATCTTTCAGCATGTCAAACAAGCTGGATTTAATGTACTCAAAGTAGCACTATGGGAAACAAGTAGTTCTAATGCCAGTTATCAAGAGCAATAAATTATCTGTGCTTTAATGATGTTTAAAATATCCCCTGTCAACAAATCAGAATGCCTACTTTACATTTGCGAGTCCAACTACAACAAGCTTATTCAACTAATCCCAAACCTATTCCAGGTTTGTAATAATGTTACCGGTCATGCTAATGGCAAACCCGATCTTCACCTGACTGTGACCGAAAAATCTCCTTACACATTGACTATTGAGCTTAGTCATCGTTTTGACCAAGCATTGGGTGACTTTCTGGAACCCGCTGTAAAACTGCGGCTTTATCTTGATGCGCGAGCTGTTGAAGTCATCAGTGACCATCATCGCCGGGAAGTATATTCGGTCATCAAAGACCCTTCATCAAGTCTGGAGATCATGAATTACAAATGGTCTCTCAATTACTTTTTGGTCAAATGGTTAGATCATTGTTTACAGGATGGTTATCAATTTAAGGCTGAACAACAACACAGAGCAGCTGAATTAGCCTAAATCAGGCTGGCATGATTCATCAATTCCTCTGTGGTAGTTCATTTCTCCTCACCAAACCGCTGCTTTTAAATTTGTAAACAGTAAGTTGCCATTGGTTTGGCTATTTCATCGCTGATACAGAGGGTAGTGATCTGACTTTTTTCGACATAAACAAATAATTAGACAATACTTATTCATGGTATATAATGAAAATCATTCTCATTAATATTATTAAAACCTAATTATCTGAACTTTAAGGGCTTAATGCCATGAAAGATGTAACCAAAAATTATATTTTCTCTCTGAGTGATACGCGCCCAGGGCAATGGGTTGGACTTTCTCATATTTTGGCTGAGAATAAAACTAAAAAACGCCTGCTCAGTATGGGTTTAAATATAGGGACTTCCTGCAGAGTACTCCGCAATCTTTCGGGATCCGTTTTAGTTGCTCATGCGTCCAACCGATTAGCCATCAGCAAGGATATCGCCAGGCAAATTATGGTGTCGCAAATTTAACGGCTTTGCTTCGATGAATTCTCGAACCGTAGCCGTCATCGGCAACCCTAACTCAGGGAAAACGACCCTTTTCAACGACCTAACGGGTGCGCATCAAAGAACTGGTAATTGGCCAGGCGTTACTGTTGAAAAAAAGGAAGGCCAATTTATGATGGGTGAGAAACAGTTCAAGTTAATTGATTTGCCTGGAACTTACTCACTTGATAACGACCACACTTCCATCGATGAGCAAATTACCTGTCGTTTTTTGCTTGCTAAAGAAGCTGAAATAATCATCAATATCATTGATGCCTCAAGCTTGGAAAGAAGTCTCTATTTAACACTACAACTACTGGAAATGGACTGCCCGGTTATCGTGGTACTCAATATGATGGATCTGGCAGACCTCCAGGGTTGGGAGATTAATAGGGAGCAGCTGGCTGATGCGCTCGGTTGTCCAGTCATCCCTATGGTGGCTAAACGTCATCAGGGCATCGATACTTTGAAAGCGAAGTTATTGGATCATAAGCAGATACCCGCTTCTAATCAGTTGCATTATCAACCAGATATAGAAGCAGCAATAACGACTCTTGACGACTACATCTCCCAGGAAAACCCAATATCAATGACTGGATCGACCCGATGGGATCGATTGCAATGGTTATCAGGTGAAGCCATTGAAGAATTATCTGACACCCCTCAAATTGCAGCTAAAATAGCTGAGCTAAAACAATCGATAGAAAGTGAGTACGATGAAAGCGTTGATTTATTGATTGCTGATCAACGCTTTGAAATAGCGCATTCCATTGCCAATAATGTTGTTCAAAAGACCAGTTCATCAAGCAATACCTTTTCTGATGCGATTGATACCGTGGTTCTCAACCGCTGGTTAGGCATTCCAATTTTTTTATTCGCTATCTACCTGATGTTTTCTTTTACCATTAACCTGGGTGGTGCTTTCATCGATTTTTTTGATCAGGCCACAGGTGCGTTATTGGTTGATGGTTTAGGTGCCTGGCTGAACGATTTAGGCTTACCACTATGGCTCAATACGCTGCTCTCCAAAGGTTTGGGTGGCGGTATTCAAGTAGTGGCTACTTTTATCCCTATCATCGGGTTTTTATATTTATTTCTGTCTTTCCTGGAAGATTCTGGCTACATGGCACGAGCGGCTTTTGTGATGGAACGTTTCATGCGCAGAATAGGTCTTCCCGGCAAAGCCTTCGTGCCATTAATCGTAGGCTTTGGCTGTAACGTGCCTGGCATTATGGCGGCAAGAACGATGGAGGTGGAACGAGAAAGAATCATAACCATCATGATGTCACCTTTCATGTCTTGCGGCGCCAGATTGTCAGTTTATGCGTTGTTTGCTGCCGCTTTTTTTCAGCACAACGGGCAAAACATCGTCTTTTTGTTGTACTTAGTGGGTATCGCAGCGGCCATTTTCACTGGTTTTCTTCTAAAATCTACTTTACTGCAAGGTGAACCGGAAGCATTTTTGCTGCAATTACCTACCTATCAATTACCTAGTTTAAAGAGCTTGCTGTTACATACTTGGCTCAGACTCAAAGGCTTTATTTCAGACGCAGGACGTTATATCGTTATTATGGTCATGGTCATCAATGTGCTGAGTGCATGGGGTATCGATGGCAGTTTTAATAATGAGAACACGCAACAATCAGTACTCAGCGAAATCAGCAAAAAAATGACGCCTATTTTTGAGCCGTTCGGTATCCATGAAGATAATTGGCCTGCAACGGTTGGCATATTCACTGGCATTTTAGCGAAAGAGGTTGTCGTTGGCACACTGGATGCTACCTATTCCCAACTGGATCAACCCAGCCCCGAAAATAACGAACCTTTTGAACTAAAAACGGCCCTGATAGATTCGTTAAAAACTATTCCCGACAATCTCAAAGACTCGCTCGATTTGATATTGGATCCGCTGGGTTTATCTGTCTTACTAAGTGCGAACGATCAAAAAGCTGCTGCCGAAGAGCAGGAAGTTTCAGTGGCCACATTCGGCGCGATGGAAAAAAGGTTTGATGGTGCTATTGGCGCTTTCGCTTATTTATTGTTTATCTTATTGTACTTTCCGTGTGTCGCCGCAACGTCGGCCGTTCAAAGGGAAGCAGGCTCTCGTTGGATGTGGTTTGCGATTGCCTGGACCACTGGCCTTGCCTATATGGTCTCCACATTATTTTATCAGTCCGCCACCTATTCGCTGCACCCTCAGCAATCTGCAATGTGGATTACTATCATCATTGCGTTCTTTGGTCTGGTTTATTTGTCGTTATATTTGGCTGGGAGACGTCACCTAGCCCATTTAAACCTCATTCAGGGTCAGCCATTAACCGAAACAGGGGCCACTGAAAAAACTAATTTCCCTCATCGTAACTGCTGCAAGTAACGATGATTCTGCGTGATTTACGAAATTATATCCAAGTACGAGGGCAAGCCCCTCTGAAAGAGATATGTGCCAATTTTAAACTCGAACCCGAAGTAGCTCGCAACATGCTCAGAACCTTAAGTCAAAAAGGGAAAATCCGGCAGCTTCCCGCGGGAACGCAATGCGGTAGCGGTTGTTCCAGTTGTGAACCGGAAACAATTGAAATTTATCAGTGGATTAATTCGAATTAAAACTATGTCTACTGGACTATGAAAGCCAATCTTACTCGATTGCAATTATGAGTTGAATCTAAGAAGCAATTGAAAAGAGAATGTACTAAACTACATTCCCAAATAATTCTAGACGTGCTAACCACGCCACTCATCGATGCGCTCCTAGAGCTAGTCCAATGGCTATCAGATCGCATTGAGCAATTGGAATATGAAATTCATACACTGGAAAAGAAGACCCGAAAACACAATTTCAAGTCAAGCTAGATGGACTAGCAAACAGAATCGACAATGGGTAGCTTTGAAAATCTATAAAAAAGCACCTGACCCTATCCTGGCCGATCATTTGAAAGCACAGTTTCATCAGCTCTATTGTAACGCATACTGAGTATGAAACACGTATGGGCAACAACCAGCATGACTTATTCCGCGTCCGGAGATTCCCTTGCACAGCGACATCAGTGAGCGGGATATTCGAGATTACGTTAAGAGGCACAAAATCAGTGGAAACACCCGAAGAAAAACGGGTCGACAATGCAGCGGCACCTTTGCCAGCTTAAAAAAAACCTCGCAAACACGGGATTTCGTTCTGGAAATACCTGCTTGATCGCACATTAAACGCGAACTAGATTCCTTCGCTGGCTGACATTCTGCAAACCGCTACCTGTGAAAAATAAGAAGTTACGCTATGCAACTGAATATGGACAGAAAACCTGAGTCCGCTTCTGACATTATTTCATTCCCATTCCTACCTGTTCAACGCAGGCGTTAAACTAAGTCTGTATCCAACTCTTTTAATAGTTAGAATCCATTGCGGTCGCTCGGGGTCTTTTTCTATTTTCTTACGCAACAAATGCATATACTGATATAAATCAGATTTATTTGCACGATAAGTTTCAGACCATAGGTGTTCAATAATTTCGTCAGAACGGAAAACCCGATCAACATCAGTTGCAAGAAAACTAAAGAGTTTAAACTCTTTATAAGTCAGGCCTAAATCTTTACCCATAAATAAAACTGAGTTACAGTTCATGTCAATTTTAAATGGACCAAGGTTATAACAGTGTCTGGCTTTTGTTGGGGTAGCAGAAATATTATCGTTACTGTGTGATAAATCAGGCGTTTCTAAGTTAAAAAAAGAATTACGCTCCAACAAATCTCTTCTTTCTCTAGCTCTTCTTTCCCTGTCTCTTCTATCAGGAAAAGGATGGGAATTAAATTTAAAATGAATTCGGAAATAGTTATCCAATTGCTCCAATATAGGTTCTTTAAAAAAACAGTCTATCGATGAGTCTGTTAGTTTTAAACAATTGGTTTCAGGATCTCCTATAACACAAACTGGAATATGGTAGCCAGCACTTATCTGTTGTAACTCACTGAGGTTCGACTTTGTTAATCTTGAATCTGGTTTTCGTGCATCAATAATAATTACATGAAAATCCTTATTGATATCTTTAGAATGAAATACTCTCTCTTTTAAAAAAATTTCTAGTATCAATTGATTAGCAACACAATATCCTTCAACCAGACCATGAATATAATTGTCAATAGATACTAACATTACCTTATGGATAATAAACATAAATTAAATCACCTCTTTATTTTATACCCTAAATTCAATTTGTAAGTGCAACTCAAAATAAAGAAACTGCCCTATATGAATAAAACCACAGAAAACTTAGAGTGCACAAACATACTACATTGATAGTATTACTCTGAATATTGTTCTAAAGTCCATTCTTGATCGACCCAAATAACTCTCAATGGGATACTAAAAAAACCAAATTTTAGGTATTTTAAGTTGATTTTAATATTCTCTTGATTGAAATTTAAGCCCAAATTAGAACAAACTGAAGCTGCGTAAATTGCTGATCTTCGTATTGCAACAAACGCTTTTCTATCCATCAGCATCAAACAAAAATGATCTGGTGATTTGTAATTATATTTGGAGTTAATGTCATGAAAAATTTTAATAAAAAAATACTTGTCGCAAGCATAGCGATTGTTTTAGGTACTACAACCAGCGCATGGGCAAATTCAAAGCATCATGGATATAGTGGTAAAGGCCAAAAAGCTAGCGCATTTTCTATTAGCAAGGGTACAGGATCGTCATCAGCCAATAAACATTCAACGGCTACTACGGATAACACCAATAATTCTGACAACAGCCTGACTGATAAATCAGATAACAGATTGACTGATAAATCAGACAACAGTTTGACTGATAATTCTGACAACAGCGTGACTGATAAATCAGATAACAGTTTGACTGATAATTCTGACAACAGCCTGACTGATAATTCTGACAACAGCTATTCTAGTGCAGGTGGAACAGGTACCGCATCAGCTAATAATGGCGGTATTGCGACAGCTAACTACAAGGTAAACGACTCATATCTGGATGGAACGGTAACTGGCAATACTCTAAAACATAGTCTTCTTGCGGTTCAAGCAGTGAGCAATAATATAGATAACTCTTTTAACGGAGCAGCAGGTATCAACCAAACCGTCATGAACAATGGAGCTAATTCTTTAGCGCAACAACAGGTATCTTTCCAGGGTAATGTAAATGTTAATCAGTAATTATGTTTAAGTGAATGGATTACTGGTGAACTTTAGTTCACCAGTAATTGCTCATTGTTTAAAACCACTTTTAATAAGGAGAACATTATGACAAAAGTACAGAGAGGTTTTTATACAGTTCTGCTTTTTTTGCTAATGACTCAAGTTCATATAGTTAAAGCAGAAAAGTTACAAGCTGCGATGTGGTTAGAACTAAATCAAGCGGTTTTACCTGAAGAATTAGATCAAGAGCGTGGTATGGGAGGTGTAGTAGACATAACCACTTATAACAATTTGAATGTTGATGGAGTATTGAGTGGCAACATAGCGACTGATAATGTAACTGGTTCCAATATAATAGCTCATGGATCATTTACAGAGGCGAATGGTTTTATTTCTGTCATTCAAAATACGGGCAATAATGTCCTTATACAAGATGCAACGCTTGTTAATATAAATCTTTTATTTTAATAGACTTTTACTATTTGATGAGATATGAAAAACATATTACTTCTTTTTTCATTATTTTTTTTACCACTAACAAACAACAGGGTTGAGGCTGTTGACCTAAATGGTATTGCAAGTGGTGGAAACTTTAATGGTATGGCTGGCGGGGGAAATTTTCACATACCTATAACAAGTTTTAAAGGTCGTCAATTCAAAACTATTTATAAACAACAATATGATTTTAGTTGTGGCTCATCAGCATTAGCGAGTCTACTATCTTTCCATTATGAAGATGTAGTGAATGAGCAAAGTGTATTTAAAGATATGTATGAAAATGGAAATCAGCAAAAAATTCAAGAAAAAGGGTTTTCCTTATTAGATATGAAGTTATACCTACATAGAAGGGGTTACCGATCTGCCGGCTTTAAGATCAATCTGGATCAACTTATTCGTACCAATGTACCAGCTATAACCATCATTAATAATAAAGGTTATATGCACTTTATCATTATTAAGGGCATTACAAAACGAGAAGTATTAGTAGGGGATCCTGCTGTTGGAATCAAAATCATTCCCAGAAATAAATTTGAAGACATGTGGGATCATCGTATTTTATTCTTTATCTATGACAAACTGGATGTTGCAGCCAACCATTTTCAGAACAAAACTGAATGGGAATTCATAGTCAAGGCTCATTTAGAAACTGTGGTGGATCGCTCAAGCTTATCTTCATTTAACCTGTTACAACCAATTGTAAATGACTTTTAAAACAGCAGGGGATATCAGAATGAATAGATATTATCATTATTTTCGAATATCAGGTTTAAGTGTAATTCTTTCTATGTTCGGTTTTCTATCAAGTTTATCTTCGAATGTTTTAGCTGACGAAAATGAATTATATAAAAGCCGAATCAATAAGGAATGGCAAAAAGCTTCTAATGCTGAATTGGATTCAATACGGGGCGGGTTCACTTTGCCGAACGGGATAGTGATTGATTTTAGCTTTGAAAAAGTAATCTACAGAAATGGCGTCGAAATATTTTCATCTATATTTGAATTGCCAACAAATATACCCCTTATTAAAAATGGAGACTTAAACATAGCTAAAGATATCACAAATGCAATGATAAATTCTGTAATACAGAACAACCTTGACAATCAAGTTATAAGAACAGTCAATACAGTTAACATTGACATTAGTCATTTAAAAAATATCAACTTTAATATCAGTAATATCGAAACATTCAGAAATATAATTTTGCCAACAATAATTAAATAGTCGAAAAATAATATTCAACCCCATGAGCTATTGTCAACCCAAATAAAGGTTGCTGGTTAGATGGAAACTGCTCTTACATGATCATTTTAATATAACTCTCCTTCTTACCTCTATCTATCTTTATCAAATTCCTTTTGAAAGCCCTCTTCTCAAGTCAATGGTGCAGATATTTTTGATAAAGATTAGCACTATGAAAAATTCTAGATTTACTTCTCTTCAATCCCTAAAACAAATGATCAATCAAGAAAACACATATTAAGGCGCCATACCCCTACTCTTCAATATTGACATTAGACCCAGGCAAAGCTTTCGAGAAAATTAATATTCGAAGTCTACTTTAAATGTCTTTCTCTATAGTTATGGAAGAATGCATAAGCCGCTATTTTCATGGGCTAAATAAGGATTTCGAGCACCGCCAAATATGAATGGCGGTTTCGTTGAAGATCTTGAACAGGTACTAAGCCAAGCATTTATAATTTGCATAGCCTCCTTTCACAAGCAGTCCACACTATAAATGTCTTAGCTTCTCTTATAAAACGGTCTAATCAGAAACTTATGATAGAAAATCAAATGTCATTGGAAGCCTGATATTTAATCGAACATCTTGTGCATCATCAGTTACACCAATCCCGACAGAAAAATTAATATTGGTTTTTGGTGAAACTTTAAACGAATATCCAATTAATAGTTGACCAATATCTAATGTACTTCCTGTTATATTTTGTCCATTAATTTTGGAATTAAATACATGTTTATGAGAGTAACCCAGACTAAACGATGAACGTTCATTTAACGCAAACCCCATCCCAAAGCTTGCACCAATCGCATCACCAGGGTCAACCCTACCAACGCTTTCATTAGTTTCGAGGCTATAGTTATAACTTATATTACCAAAAAAAACGCCTGGATCAGTGGGGTAAAGAGCTGAAATGCTAGGTTGAAAACTAAAATAACCACTACCAGTAGGCAATTCAGTAGGAAATACAGCTCCTGCAGTTGATTGGACAAATTCAATATCAAAAGGGCTTTTTCCTGTTGGAATAGTAGTTATCATATTACCAACAAAAACAGGCCAACCACCTCCTCCTTTATTTAATTGATAACGCGCTGAAAATTCAAGATCACCAATATCATTACCAGTAGCATTGAAAATTTCATCCTCACCAATTCCTATGCTAACAGCTCGAGAACGCTGGCTATCATTTCGATATACATACGGGGCTCTGAACTCCAACTCTAAACGATCTGTAACACCATAACGTGTCGCTAAACTTCCAAAAAAACTATGCCGTTTAATTTGTCGAATATCAATGACACCGACTGCAATGGCAGGTAGAAATGTAAAAGCATCAAGAAAAACCCGGTTATTATCGGTGTATGAATATTGCAAAGAAGGCTCAACCACCAAGTTACCCTTTCTAGTTAAAACCCCTCCAACATTGTCACTCACCCTGGGTATTTCAGGAGGACGTGTTTCTTCAGCAGTTTTAGGCGGTGCATTTCCAACAGGCTTGTCTGGCAATGTTATTGTGCCTGCTGTTTTTCTTCTAGTAACTAAATTAGGTTTCTTTTTTGATGACGATGCCTTCACTTTTGATGTTTTAGGAGATAAAGAGTCTAATCGAGACTTTAATTTATCTATCTCTTTACCCTGTTCCACAATGACTTGTCGTTGTTTCTCAAATCCCTTTTCCTGTTGTGAAAAAAGTTCTTTATATTGCTTTAAAGCACTCTCTGGAGTTAAATCCGTTTCGGCGAATCCATTACTACAATACAAAATCGATAAGCAAAAAACAATTTTGTAATCAGCTACTGATCGCGACAAGAAATTGTTAAACGTATGAATAAATTTCATCTTTTGGAAAACCTTAGATATAAATTAGCTACCCAATGAAGTTATTTCATACAGAGCAACTGTTTAATATAAATACAAAAATTTTAAAATTATCACGGGTTGTTTATTTAACAATAGATCAATAACTTAAAATATACTTAGTAAAAATGTGAAATGAGAAGTGGCCTCCAAAATCAAGGCAATAGCATAAATGTATTTTCTGTTAGATTTTCATTAGTAGAGGAGGAAACAGAAAATGCAAAAAATGAGAAGGAACCACTCAGCATGCTTAAAACCAAAGCAACTTTCGTGACCTTAAGAGGAGAAAAGGCACTGGTACAAGTAACCAGTGAATATGACGTCCATGTAAATCAGATACAAACTTGGCGTAATCAACTCAAGGAAAACATGATCAGTCTATTCGACTCAGGTATTGAACACCACAAAGACCAGGAAGCCGAATTGAAAGCCCTGCAAACGAAGACTCGTTCAGTTAACGAAGGAAAATGATTTTTTAACCAAGGTGCTCGAACCATGAGAAGGTTAGGAAATTTGACTTCCTTTTCCCTGTAATACCCATAGTCAATAGGAGTTGCTAAATCAACACCTAGATTTATTGACCGTTACTCCATTTAATCCATACAACTCCTGTGGCGTAGTGGTATATGAGAAGGAGTTGATGAAAAAACCAAACTGGGAAATAGAAATTATAACCAGGACAGGCGACGAAGCAGTCTATTTAGGGCACTATCGGTGAGAAACGAAAACCGCAAAGGATGGTAATGGACGAGAAGGACAATAGACCCATAGACCCCATATGCAAACGATTGAATTTACTTACAAAATAGCGATACAAGCGATTGTCGCGAATTATTTCTCTCGTAAGTATCCGGAACGGATTCTTCTATTCGTCATATTGACCGGAGAAGAAAAACATCGAAGCACCGGCAGGATTTCTTGTTCCCAGGTCCAAACTTTATTGTTTCATTTTCGCCATCATGTGCATCAATAACGGCTTGATGAAAACGCTCAAACACTGAATGAAGGCGCGAACTGCGCTTCCATTTGATAACCCCGCCAGAACGACGAAGTATTGCATAGACGGGTTTTCCTGAAACTGAAGAACATCTCCTAATCTGAAAGACTGCGTTTCTGTTTGATAATCACAGCACCGATCACTCAATGTGCATCTTTTGCAGAGCGACCTGTTTCAGCCGAAAGCCCTTGGTAATAACCTTCCGCCTATTCATCCCAAGGTGTTTTCATCAAAACCGTTTGGAAAGGCCAGTCAAATTCAACAATTGTAAGTTGTTTGGAGCAACAATATCAGATCAGAGGTGCACGGATTTTGGTAAGATGAGCCTGTTTTATTTATGTGCACTATTACACCAGAAATACCTTTATATTACAGCAATATTAATAAGTTGTGTTTTATTATTAGACTCTAAATGCCTTCAAAAGAACGAGTGTATACATTGATATGTCGATCCAAAATCAACTTTTACAGACTTTAAGCCAAATTGATCAACCCGGCGATTTTTGTACGCATGGTACCATCGACCCTTGTTTCCCAGGGCTAGAAATCGAAAACATCGGCACAATAGCCCTCCCCCTTATTGAAAATCAGGCCAAAGACATTATCAGTCAATGCCAACAAGCACCTTTTGGCTTAGGTGAACAAACCGTGATTGATACCCAAGTTAGATGCGTTTGGGAACTACAACCATCGCAATTCAAACTCAACAATCCAGATTGGCAAAACATAATAAATCAACTTGTAGAAAGGATCAAAGAACAACTCGGCTTGGCTGAATCTAATGTCATTCATGAAATTTATAAACTTTTACTTTACCAACCAGGTGATTTTTTTGTTCAGCATCGCGACACCGAAAAAGTAGAAAGAATGTTCGCAACCTTAGTTATCGTACTACCTTCTCAACATGACGGCGGCAACCTGATCGTTGAACATGACAATCAACAACTCAGCATTGATTTTGGTGGCGATAAGAGTAGTCAAAGCATTCAGTACACCGCCTTTTATGCCGATTGCCAACATGAAATTAAACCAGTAATCAGTGGGTATCGATTGTGTCTAGTGTATAACCTCGCTCTAGCCTGTGAACAGCCCAGGCCTACTGCACCTAAAAATAGTCACATCGTTACAGAGTTAGCTCAAACCCTCAAAGAGTGGACACATCAGGAATTACCAGAAAAACTAGCCGTTCTTTTCAAGCATCGTTATAGTCAAGCGGGGTTATGTTTCCAAGACTTAAAAAATTTAGATAAATCTCAAGCGGACGCCATAACCCAAGCGGCTGAAATGGCTGAATGCGTGGCTCACTTGGGACTTGTTACATTATGGGAATCAGGCGATGCTGAAGGCAACTATGGCAAGAACTATTGGTATGGTGCTGTGGAAGATGAAGACGATTATGAAATGGGAGAAATTTATGACTCTTCATTAACCATAAATCACTGGGTTAGCATGCAAGGCGATAAACTAAATTATGGAGAACTGCAGATAGACGAAAACGAAATCATCACCGGTTCACCTCTCGGCGAAGGGGAGCCAGATCAACAAGAAGTGGAAGGCCCTACCGGCAACACTGGAGCCACCATGGATAGATGGTATCATCGTGCTGCATTCATTCTTTGGCCAGTTAAACGACATTATACGTTACTGGCACAACCCGGACAGGAAAGTAGTTTACCGAGACTAGAATCGATGGTAACGGCCTGGTTAGATATGGGCAGTCCAAAAAATTCCAAAGAACACCATGATTGTCAAACTTTTGCCCAACAAATCTTACTAAATTGGCACCAAACTAATACACCATATATTGCTGACTTCAAAGAGGAAAAGGACAACTTAGTTGGATTATTTTTCCGCTTATTGCTTCATATCGATAGCCTTGATTTAATCAAGCAGTTCTTAAATTCGATATTCTTAACGGAATACACTGGCTATGAAAGCGATGAAATAGTAAGGCTGAGTCAACGGTACGGATTGGACGTTGTAAAAGATCAACTCAAAGCAATGTCTTCCGCAACCGAATTTATCAGTGTTGTTAAATTTTCCCACATCCTGGAAAAAACCATCTATTTCCAGAGGGGTGTTTCCACTGATGGCGCTGCTAATCTGCCAATTTATTGTGAATTGATACAAAACATCTTATCAACATTAAACTACTGGCACTCTTCGCCTCCCCTTGGTAATTTTAGATGTGCAGACGCAACGCTTAGTATAGCCTTGATAGAGTCGGTTTTTAAATCAGCTTCAGCACTTGACGACAATTCTCTCCTTGAAGATCTAATCGCTAAAGTTATCGTAAATGAACAATTTTTCAATATTCGTTCAATTATCATACCTGCCTTAACTCGTATTCACAGCTGGATCGAGCAAGAAAAAATAAGTAGCCCTTCTTTTAAAGAATTATTGTCGCATTGCATCAAGTTTTTGGAGACAACAACCGCCATTCCGGTAGAAAAACCAACTGACTGGTCGCAGTTTACCGAATTATCATGCCATTGTGCTGACTGCCAGGAATTAGCCACTTTCATGCTAAACTCACAAGAACAAATTCATCGATTTCGCATTCGAAAAGATCGACGACAACACCTTCACCAGCAGATTACCAAACATCAATGCGACATGACTCATGTCACAGAAAGAAAAGGCTCGCCACAAACTTTGGTTTGTACTAAGAATTTTAATTCTTTCGAAAAGCAAAAACGTCAGCAAGATCAAGACAAAGAGTCGCTAAGTGCGCTGCGGAATTTACATTAAACTGCTCTTCAATAATTAATGATATGTTGATACATTCCTAAACATGTCAAATGTATAAATCATATTAATTCTCAACTGTTGCTTACCTCTTAACCCGTAATAATATTTCCCTTCGTAGTATATTGCCATACACTATTCGACATTACTTCCTCAATGAAATTAAAGTACTCCCTGCACTCTGATGATCAACTTCCAACAAAGGTGCTTGCCCTATTTGAAACGCACTATAGGTTATTTCAAAGGGGAACCAGGCAGGATCAGAAACAATATCATCTACAGAAAGCCTATCCTTGCCACAACTAAAAATTACTGATGATAAAAGCCATGTTACCAACACCGGATTTTCTAAGCATATTTTGCTGAAAGGCTTTACAGTCCCTTTTTCAGAGCCATCTAGTAATCTCCATTCAACTAAACTTTGTAAATACCTTGCTGCTGCTCTTTTTATACTATCTCTATCACCATGAACCTCAATACAACGTCTATAAAATTCTTTACGAGAAACATCATCCTGCAATTTAAATAAACGCCCTAATACTTTGCTGAGCGATAAAAAAAAAGGATAACTCGCGATAATCATTCCGTAATGGATAGCAATACGTTCATTTTTCGAAGTCGTTTGATAAAGTTTTTTTGCTTGTTCTTTAAAATCTCCATTTTTTAAATCTGAATTAACCCAAGCACCAAATAAAACATTTTTTGTTTTTCTTTTACTTGTTTCACCAGAGATAAACGTTAGTAGATAATCATCTATAAATTCATGCATTTCTTTTGTACTATTTCCTTCCATTACCCAGTGAGCAGTCTTTTCTAGCCATTCAAAGGCTATGTATCGATCGAAACCGACTAACGGTTGATTCTTATTCATTTATTCTCTACTTATTTTAATATAGGGCACAATGACTTCTTCAATAGAAATACCACCATGTCCTACAATTTTTTCATTTTTTGCTACAAAGGCTTCACGGCCTGACATAACAATAGGCCAATAATCAGATGGCAAACCAATCTGAGGCCATGGTATGGCGTTTTGCGATTTGAGTTTAATTGTTTTTTCAACTTCAGTTCGTAAGGCTTCGGTTTGATAAACACGTGTTCTTTCTCCTCGTGTGTCGGCCACAGCACCTTCATTAATTTTTCCACAACCCAATGCCTCAACATTGCCGTGATCAGAAGTTAGATGAATCGTAAAACCATAGCCGATCAAGGCTTCAATCAGTTGTGATAAGTAACCCTTATTTGCCCAGACATCAATTTGATTATGCATTCCTTCTGAACCGAGTTTCATCCCGTGCATGATGTCATCAACAGTATTAATCACGAGTCCAACAGATCGAAGTCTATGGTCGGATAGTTGATCAATTAGTACCAAAATATCGTCGTCTGTACCAAGGCTTTTCCGATAAAAAATCTCAGAGCTATCAAGCCCATGCTCTAACCAGTATTGCTGCCAAGCTTTGGGTTCTGAGCTGGTTGTATGGATTGTCTTGGCGAATTGATAAGGCGATTTAGCTGAGAATAAAGCTTGTCGCGAAACTGAAGTTAGTGTCGGCACCCACGCAAAAACAGACGATTCAGTCAGTCTGTGTGAAATATCCATGCCGTTACGCAGCGTCACCCATTGATCAAGCGCTAACCCATCGATAAGTATTAGTGCAGATTTTGCATGCGACGAAGATTCTATTTCACGAGCCATGTTTCTCGGTATATGGTGAAGCATAACCGGAGGCATTGGTGGATGATTATGAAGACTATTGTATTTTTTTAGCATCCAGTTTTTAAACTGAGCATCAATCAGTTTTCGTAATTCAGTAATTGTTGATTTGTTTACAATGCCATTGTGGGAATGATAGATGGCACATAACTCAGCCCAACGAAAGGCAAATTGAAGCCAAACCTGATGTCTGGCATCTTCTTCGGGCAAGGTATCATGGCAGAGCGTAATCAGCCCTGATAGCCTTTTTTTGCTCTCTTTTTCAGGACCTAGTTTAACGCCGACCAAGCTCCAGTGGTTTGATAATTGTTTTGGGTCATCAATTTCTATGGGTTTTAAAAAACCCTCAAGAAATAAATTATCAATATATACGCGAACATCATCGTGACCATATGGCAAAATAATGACTGATGATTTATCTGGTTGAACAGAATACTCAACAGGAGGTTCTTTAGAGCCTTGAGCTTGTGACCGCTTGACAGCATTCACATATTCCGACCAATGCTCCTCCAGAAAGCAAAAAAATGATTGGCGGTTCTCAATAATAGTTTTAAGCGGCCAGTTATGAAATTGGGGATTTTTACTTAACAGATCGATTAATCGTAGTTTGAGCAGATCAGGAAGAACAATATCACGATAGTGGATACGTAAAAGGGTACGAAGTAAATCAGCAGGTGTTTGAATAACTTCAGGTGCTACCTGGTAGATATGTCGTAGTACAAAATCACGACTTGCTGTATCACCCAATTTCCCCGGTGTATATTCTGTAATCGCCTGTTCAAGCGTATCCAGCTCTTCTGGCTCAAGACATTTCAATACTTCATGAAACAGATCTGGAAAACAGTCATCTAGCGACAGACTCACCACTCTTGAGCGCTTGGTAATATCAAATGGAAGATCACCAACGGAAGCGTAATCTGTATCGATACTGATTACGAGTGGTTCAGCTAATTCTTTGCTACCTTTATTGCGAACTTTCAATTCATAAAAATAACGCAGCTCAATAGAGTTGTCGAACGGATAAAATTCAAAGCCTCTATCAATTAAAACTTCCTGAATACCGGGTTCCGTCATTAGCCGGTCTGGATCCTCAACGATGAAACAGTCAGCAAGCCCCGGTTCGAGCTCATTAAGTACAGCGTTTCTCCAACGAGTTGTTACAACAACGGGGTTAGCCATTGTTGTCGCCGTTTGGTGAGATGGACAAAATCAACACTGCAGATAATTCAGGAACTACCTGTTGACTTTGATCAAATGATTGTTGCCATTCTTTAATGTCATTTTCCAGCCTGGCAAGTCTGAAGTTTTGAACTTCTTCCAAGCCAATACATTCAATAGCCCTGCGTCTAGCAGTAAAACCATATTCAGATTTTTCTTTTTCAATCGCTAATGCATCGGTATGTTTTTGCTTGAGCAAATTAAACAATTCCGTGCCGACAACTTCAGCATGTTGCCTGGCATCATCAAACACACCTTCGGTATTGGTATGTTCTGCGTTATGAACAACTTCATCATTGCTTAACAGTGCTTCCCAAACTCGTTTTGCTGTTGCCGGAAAACATTTTCCATCATCCGTGTGATAAACAGGAAAGAACACTTGCTTTGTACTTGCCTGATATCCATCTTGATCGTCAAATGATTCAAGAGATATTTTCCATAATGACCAAAAGCCATCGACCGAATCTGGAATGGTTGGGATACTGACACTTGGGATGGGCTGAACTGAAATCCAGACAGGTAGATCTTGTACTAAATCCCGAATTTTAGGAATATCCAGCGTGACATGTTGAACGCTCTGGTCTTCTTCAGCTTGGCTGTTTGAAAAAATACAGTTTTCCCAGGTCTCTCCATCAGGCCAATAGAGTCGCCAGCCATTTTTTGTTTTATCTACTGATGCTGCTTCTGCCTGTTCTAGAAAACTTAATGTCATCCTTTCAATCCAATAGGGCAACGGGTGGTTTCTTAATGCTTCTGCTTGCTCTGTATCAATTGGTGAATCATCTGTAAACAGATATTTGCTTTCTTGACTGGCCTTGGCTTGTTCTCTTAATTCTTGAAGAGCTTTTTCAATTTCCTCATCAATAGCCTCTGGATTTTGTAATGCTCCTGTATAAAGCTCGTCAAATAAATGCCCAGCCTCAGCAGAATCAAGAACATCGCTTGTTTTATCCACACCAAATTCTTCCAGAATGATATTCAGCTTTTCTTCAAGGACTTCTCGAACTCTATGTTCAACGGTGTCCTCAAATACCAGATTAAGGGCTCTAACAACTTTTTTCTGCCCAATACGATCGACACGGCCGATACGTTGCTCCAGGCGCATCGGATTCCAGGGAATATCGTAATTGATAATGACATGACAGAACTGTAAGTTAAGGCCTTCACCACCGGCATCTGTAGAAATGAGAATTCGAGTGTCTTTAGCGAATTCTTGTTGAACATGCTTGCGTTCATCCATACTCAGAGAACCGTTTAAGGTTACTACAGAGAAGCCACGGCCAGAAAGAAATTCAGCAAGCATCGCTTGAGTCGGCACAAATTCAGTAAAAATCAGCACTTTGAGATTAGGTTCGTTTTCTTCTCGTTGGAGCGTGGTAATCCACGCAAGTAACGCATCGGCTTTGGCATCAATACCACGCTGAACACATTGGTCTGCCAAATCGAGTAGCCACTGAACTTCTTGGATTTCGTTTTTAAGTGACTTGACTCGGCTATTCAACAGTTGATCGGCTTGCTGTTGTCCGTCCAGTTCATCCCAATCCTCCTCGGTTAACAAGGTAGTCTGAGCGGCAAGCATTGGTTTGTTGAGTATTTCTAATCGACGTTGCAGCGTTGCTTTAATGGCGGCTGGGCTGGAAACAACCAGTCGTTGCATTAAAATCATCAAAAAGCCAATCGCATTTTGTTTGGTTGCCAATGCCTGGTTGTAACCTTCCCGAACGTATTCTGTGACTGCATCATATAAGTCTCTTTGTGGACTATGGGCAACACTCCAGGCGACACTTACTAATTGCGTTTTTCTCGGTTGAAAAAGCGCATTACCTTCTGCATCGATTGCTTGACGCTTCTCGGTTCGAATAATGTAGGGTTTTACGCGTTCTTGGGTAATGCTGGATTGATCAGGAAAAACATCGCGATCCAGTAGCGACATAAGACGTTGAAAACCGTCCGATTTGCCTTGATGTGGTGTGGCAGAGAGCAACAGGAAATAAGGCGCAGCATCCGCCAACCCTTGACCTAATTTAAATCGTGCAACCTTATCGGTGCTGCCCTGCAAGCGATGAGACTCGTCAACAACAATTAAATCCCAGCCTGCTGATATTAAGTCGTCAAAGCGCTGCTTGTTATACTGATTGATCTTGTCGAGACGCCAACCCTTGCGCTTTTCAATCGGTTTAACGGAGTCCATTGAGCAAATGACCTGATCATGCTTCCCCCATGCGTTTTCCACAGTGTTACCAAACTCACCGGGCAACAATAATTGAAAGTCTTCGCTAAAGTGAGTTTGCATTTCACTGATCCATTGGCTAGCCAGTCCCTTGGGAGTAACAACCAAAATTCGCCGAACCAATCCACGTAATTTTAGTTCTCGCATGATCAGACCGGCCTCGATGGTTTTACCCAGGCCCACTTCATCAGCTAATAAATAACGCACGCGTGGAGTACTAATCGCTTTATTTAAAGCTTTTAACTGATGCGGCAGTGGAATCACATTACTGCTAATCGGTGCCAACAAAATTTCTTCCTGTTGGCTTGCGGCGACTCGTGCTGCATTGGCCAGATAGCTGATCCGTGACGGGGTAACGGTCAATGTCTCTGTCAAAGTAATTAATTGGTTTTCAGTTACCTTTACCAAAGCATCACTTTGTGACAACCAAACATGATAATAAGACCCACCCCATAAATGCTTGGCCTCAATCACCTTAACTGGTTGCTTGTGAGTTTTGGACCATAACCACTGACCAGTTTCAGGTCCTTTACTACTCATCCATTCCCCCCTTAGAAAAAGGAGGGCTAGGGGGGATTTCATCAATAGAACACAAAACCCGAGCAATTTCTTCTACCACAACATCTATCTGCAACAACACCTGCCGGTTAGTAAAACGCAACACACTTAAACCCTGTTCTTGTAGATAAGCATCGCGTATTTCATCTTTTTGTTGACTTGCAGGTTCATAATGTTGACTACCATCAACCTCAATAACTAATTTCCCTTTAGGCGCATAGAAATCCACGATGTATTGTCCAATGGGTTTCTGTCGATAAAACTGAATGCCATGTAATTGCTTTCTACGAATACGGCTCCACAACAATTGCTCAGCATCAGTCATGTTTTTCCGTAATTGTCGACTATTGTGTTTAAGCTGTTTGTTGTATTTGAGCATGAATCCCCCCTAGCCCCCCTTTTTCAAAGGGGGGAATGCGTTTGATGCTTTGGAATTATTCCCTTTTAGTCTCTCCTGAATTCAGGTCTTATAAAAAAGGAATTAAATGGATTTTCAAAATGGATTTTTTGTATTCAGTTATCACTTTACAGAGTAAATACACAGTCCCCCTCTTAGAAAAAGAGGGGTTAGGGGAGATTATTAAAATAAATCCCCCTCAATCCCCCTTTTCAAAGGGGGAGGTCTATGTAGTGCTGGTATAGTCTGAATATTTACCTTTCAGATACCAATTCATCTTTGGTGTCTTTTATATAAAGTGAACAATTATCACTCGGGCAGAAATCGGCAAATTAAAACAAGCTTGAATCACTGTGACGGGTTTGCGCTTGGTCGTACCACATCAAAAGCTTTTGATCTTCTTGTAATAATAGTGCCGGAATTTTTTCAGCGACCTGAATAATGGTGGCGTAATCGCGCTCTTGCCAGGCTTTTTTAAAACCACAGCGTAATGCTTCCATCCTCACCATTTTCAATTTTTTCCCGGTATGTTTTTTATATTCTTCAAATTGTTTTAATAAAGCACGTTCGCGCAGTTTTTGTAAATCCTCTTCTCGTTCCGGATTGGGTACATACCAACGATCTTTGGCTTTACGCAATAATGCCGAATCTTCCTTGCTCAGGTTGCGTAGTTCTTTAAAGTTACTAGAAAGATAACTGTGGATCTGTGACGGCAGTTGCCCTTGTCCATCAAACTTCAAAAAGTTTTGCTCTAACAAAGTAGTAAGGGTACGATTAAAAGTGATGCAAGACTAAATTTTCATCATGCCGCCTTTTGCCTAACATCTTGCCAGTAATTTTCCCATCGTTGATTGATTCTACATAATCGCAAAGCCAACATATAATCTATATTATTGGGTGACCACCAAGCTCCAGGACGCTTAAGCCGAGCTTGAACAATGTAACGGTGAGCGCTTTCAATTTCACCTGAACCGATTGGAAGTCCTTTTTCTATCGCACCTTGATAATCAACTTGATCCAGACGATTTCTCAAGTAGCGGTAAGCCCTACGAACCGGCGCTTTCTCATCATCCGTTTCGGATGGTTCAAGAAACGGCAATAGGGTTTCAAGAACAAGGCTGGCCTGATTGATTTTCAAACGTTGTTTTTGTTCATCTAACCATAATGCCGAGTCACCTGTACAGCTAGGTGCCGCTTCTGCCAAGTATTCACAAAGATGCATTAAGTCGATTAAATAGGTTCCATTTTCGCCAAATTGTTCATCCACTTGGCGCTTGATCCAGGATGCGCCATCGCCTACCGAATGCACGTGTGTTTGTTGGCCAAAGTTTACATTCATCGCGCAATCAAATAACTGGCGACCTGTTTCTTCAATACCCCCAGAAAAGTTTCCTCCATAATGCAGCGTCCGACTGCCACATTCATGGGCAATACAAAGTCGCAGTTCTTGCCAGCCCAGTGTTTTTTCTTTTCGCTTATCTTTTGCTTCAGGATCAATGGTCACCACAGGAACCATGCCTCCATCTGTCTCTGCAATGACGTGTTTTGTACCTGAGGTATCTGGCCAGTCACTGACAAGGTCTGTTTGTTCAAATATCGCTTTGCCATGATGCTCTGTGATGAACCTAATACTACTCACCGGTACCTCTATTCCATAATGTTCTTGGAGTTTAGCGTTGACTTGGCCAAATGGCTGGTCTGCTCCAAAATCTGTGATGGCCCGTTGTAAAGGCGTCGAGGTACTTCGGCAGGTCACATTCGCTTGATCTGAAAAAGTACGAACGATATGGGTTGACTCACGAAAGAGGGTTTCTTCAATTTCGATAATATCAAAGGTACTATGCCACCACAGTTTTTTTTCCTGCAATACGTAATTCGGGTTGTTCTTTCAATTCAGCTTCATTGCGCTTATTTTTACTTTCTGCCCACTCGGAAAGTGCTGCGTGACCTATTTTTCGAACCTCTTCAATGACGCGTTGCTCCGCTGCATCCGCTTTCTCAATCGTTTCATCGTCATCTTCTACGATAGCCATTAATACCTCAACACGATGGCGTAGTATGGGATGTTCATTTAGAAGTTCGAGTAGCTTTATATCTTTTTCGGGGATGGTTTTGTTCATGTATATTTTCTTTTATATTTCAACTCTATAAAATACAATCTTAACATGTTGCATCACTTTTAATCACACCCAAGTAGTAAGTTCTAGTTGCATTTCGGCTTTTTTATAGCCTGACAATTCTTTAATAAATTTTGGGTGAATATCTTGATAGGTCTGTGGTTTATCGTTTAGTAATTGTCGCAGCCATTCAATCGATGAAGCCTCATCATTTACAAAAATAGTGAGCTGGCGTAGTTGGGAACTGCTCATTCGTGCCTTATCGTATTCGGCTACCTGTTCAGGTAAAAATATCATGTCATCTCGTTCGGTGAATCGCTCTAGCAAACCTTCCTGAAATTCTTTACTGGATAGGGGTACATCACGCAGATTGCGTACAAAATAAGCTACTACTTGATCGAATAGGATGCGTGAGTCTCTTTCTGGGATTTTAACAAGTTCGTTATCTTGTTTTTTTACAATCGGTAAATAACCTAAATGTGTACGAATAAAATCCCAAATACCTTCTTCATCGGACTCACTAACAAAACGTTGTTCAAAACCACCATTGGGTTTGTAGGCTGAAATAACTAGGTCCTGTTTGACAGCAGTCGTGGTGGTTACTGCTTTAAAACTGCCTTGTTTTTTATCCAGAGCAGAAATATTGGCAATGATGAAACCGGCTTCATTTAGCGACGTTTGAATAGAGTTCCATACAGATGCTTTAGTATTGGAAAATTCTACGGTCATCCACCGTCCAGGCTTTAGAACTCGATAGGCTTCCTTGAAACAGAGAGTCATTAATTGTCGGTATTCTGTAGGCCCTTTGTTTTGGACGCTATTTTCTATCGCTTCGGGCTTGTTATTAGTGACTACTTTTAACCATACTTCCCATAAATAATTGAGTTCGGAATAATTCAAGTTAGATCCAAATGGTGGATCGATAAATATATAATCTAATGACTTATCGGGAATGGAGTAATAATTATCATTGCTTTGAACAGATGTAATTGCGGCATTTGATTCGTTTGCCAATGATCTTAGTCCTTTACCAATAAAGCCAATATTTCTGTCTATCGTTAGCAGGACATTTGGCGGTGTTATCAAGGAGGCTATATATAGCGTTCCAGCTAAAGGTCCACCACCTTTTTTCCCTGCACGAAATCGACGAAGTTTCGATGCATATGGGCTTGCGGCGGTTAAAGAAAGACTTATTGCTCTCAGTACCCTAGAACCACTTTTAGTAAACCGTACCCATAGGGCTGCTAGCTTCCACATTGCGGCTTTTGTGTAAAAATGATGTACATGGGTGATGCCAAACTTATCATTTCTTCTTGTTTCTTTGCCTTCCATCATCCGAGCAGAAGGGTACCAATAAGTTGTTTCAGTATTTTCAATCTTTTCAATTAACGTAAAATCATATTCATCAGGTTTTTTTTCAAAGCGTCCTTTCTGTCCTACAATTAAGTAATTTATTAAAACAGGCACCTGCTTTGCCTGATTAATCGTTTTCTCCAGTGCTGAATCATAGTGCGTTGCCCAAGCTCGCTCCATGTTTCGTTTGGTGAGTTCTGCCTGACAATGTGAACAGGGAAAGGTATCTTTTATTTTTCCTGTATCTTTATTTACTGCAACTTCCCAGAAAATTACTTCATTTGCACATTCGGGGCAGACAAATACATCCGACCAAATTGTGTAGTTGATTTTTCCTTTGGTTTTACCATCAGCATGTAAAGTCTCATACATCCAACCACATTCATCTTCCACTTCTTTAAGAATACGTTTGGCTTCTCTTTCAAAAGCAGCGACATCGACTGGTGTATTATAGTTATAGGCGATAAACGTAGCGGCAGGTGACAGGTCATTAAGAATGGCTCGGCGGACGCCTAGTTTAGAGAATGCTCGCCAGGTTTTATTGTCCTTTTCATCGGTTTCTTTCTGCAAGATGGTTCCATCTTGTTTGACTTGATAACCTAGTGAAAGCACAGCTTGTTTGTCACCACACATTTGTGCTGCAACACCGGTCATCCCTGTACCACAAAACCCATCAAAAACAATATCACCCGGCTCTGTATAATGCAGGATATAACGCATAATCGCCTTATGCGGCACTTTGGTATGATAACTATGTGCATTATAAATCGGGTCATTTTTACCTTCGCTGACATCCGCCGCATAGGGTTCGCGTTTGTATTCCTCGGCTGGGTCATAAGGCCTACCATAAAGGCTAATAAAATCCTCAATAAACGGATTAGGGCAGGCCGTATAATACGGCGGATCAGAAAGATTCAAAATATCCTCATCTTCACCAATAGGAAAACCTTCAATTTCACGAAACCTCGGGTCTTTGAGTTTTTCTGCCAAAATTTCCAGATAATATTCCCGTCGTGCAGTATCGTTTTCAAACGTTTTACCCAGACATTCAACTGAACTGTCTTGTTGCTCAGCTTGGTTCAGAGCTTCTGCCTCTATTCCGGGTGTTGTGTCATTGGTGCTCATTTCTTAACCTTATATACTAAATTCTGGCAACTTGATCAGTGACCTAGTTGGTAATGTCGTGATTGGACTTGGTCACTTCCATATTGAGCTTGGTCAGTTTTCAGTGACCAAGCTTATTGACTGAATTCCAGCACCTGCTTCCCCAATTCGGTTAGTTGATAGGCCTGGTCTTGATGATGCGGATTGTCCGGGTGAGTCAGCGCCACTAGGTTTGTATCGATAAGCGGTTGTAACTGACTGTTTTTAAAGTGAGTTCTGTGGCTTTGTCCTGATTTAGCCATCAATTCTTTTAACGTCAAAGGCTGATTTAGTAGTTGAATAATGGTTTGTTGCTTTTTACTTAGTGTTTCAACACGCTCGTCAGCTTGGTCACTTTTGAATGTGAGGTTGGTCACTTTTTCCTGTGGTTGGTCACTGAGCTTGGCCACTGTAATTTCAGATTGGCTCGAATCTTCTACCAGGTCTATCAACGTATTACTGAAATGGTCTGGTGCTCGATAACCTTCCGTTGTGGTCTGTATTAACGCTTGTCGACTCAGATAGTCCACAATTGGGTATATATCGGCAGATTGAAAATTTAGGGATTCAGCGAGTTGCTGAACTGTTTGAGCTTGAGTAATGCAGGCAATGAATACTTTAGCCTGACTATGAGTGAGCTTGATGCCAATACGCTGTTGCAGTTGCTGCTGAAGATTGCTGCGCTGTTGTTTTTTACCCAAGGTAATTTGGAATGTTTTTCTTGCTTTATCATTGATGATTACGGGCCTGGCCCGGTCGAGCTGTTGCCAGTTTTTGTAGATGTCTTTTAATCCAGAGCCTGCTCGATCACTTAATCCGATGCGATGGAAGGTCTGCATGATTAATGGGTTACGGGTAGCACTATCTCCTTTGCCCAGACGACTTTCATCGACTAATGAGTCACCCGGATTAAAATACACGCTAGCATCTTTAAAAAAATTTACAGTGGCACTGCGGCTGGTATCCGAATAATCCTGGTGGATAAGTATATTGACAGCTGTTTCACGAAAGCCGATATAGTCCGGTGTTTCATGGCTACGTCGCAGGTTAGCTTCATCAATGTCGAATGGATGTTCGGCATAGTACATAAAGCGTTCGGATAATTGACGCCAGGTAGTAAATAGATTGCATTCAAAACTGCGTCGATCATCCCATCTAACTGCGTTGGCATCTTCATCCAGTTCGTTATAGTGCCAATAAGCATCAAGGGTAAAACGCGGTAATAGTAAACGAAGGTTTTTTTCTGTACCAAACATCAGTACAGCACCAATGGTTGGCTTTAGGTCATTATCCTCCTCATTAACCAGTGCAAACTGATCTAGAAACTCCAAATTCGAAAGTTCATAGTGTTTTTGGTTGTTCCGGCTTTCGTATACTTTGCGATACCATTTGAGAGTACTATTATCGAAACAGGTTTCCGGATCGAGATCCAACAAGCGTTCATTGTCGCTCTGCCAACTAGCATCTCGCACCATACGTTTAATCTCTTCATCGGTGGCTTTATCATCTCGTCCGCCTTTACGCAGGTAGCTTTGTTTCATATCGCCATTCAAATAGATGGGCTTTTCGTGACGTAAGGCTTCTTCGATATAAAACACCAGGATGTGCTTACTATTAAGTTCAACTAATTCGGCGCTAAAGCGATTGATACAATTGAATTTTTTTGTGTCTTTCAAAATGCCAATAAAGGCATTTTGCACAGTATCAACATCACGAACACCTGTGATGGGATCTTGTTGTCGCTCATCAATTCCAAAAATTAAATATCCACCACCAGTGTTAGCAAAAGCACAAACGCTTGCTAAAGCTTCTTTGGGGTACTGGGTGGCAGCCGTTTTTAATTCCACATCGGACCATTCCGGTTTGGTAATTAGCTGTGTTAATTCATTTGCATCCATACGAATACCTTACTTCAATACGATCCGCACTTTGCTGATATCTTGTCCTTTACACTTATTTGCAAGATATTGCTCAAGACGCTGTTTAATCTGCTCTACGGTAGACGCAGACCCTTGGGCAAACAGTGCATTTTGAATTTCGGCGTTGGTCACTTTGATCGGTATTAAACCCCGCAATACTTGACGAAGTGCTTTTACGAAATCATTCTCTACGGGTGTTGGTAATGTTCTTGCTGTGATAAAACCATCGATCATAGATCGATCTTGCTCATTCAGAAGACCCAAACTGTCTTTGGTTGTTGGGTCTTCCAGGTTATCCAAAAGGGTTTCTACCCAACTTTTAAGCATTTGTTGAAGACGGTCTTCGAGATTATTTAGCTTAGTCGCTGCTGATACATTTAGATCTTCATTGATAGGCAGAAAATTTGAGTGACTGGGCACGGGATCAATCAACAAGTGTTGTTCTGATAGTGAACCAACAGGTTTTAAACTGGCCAGTTGATTGCGATAGTCTGTTAATTGGCTATCAGGCAGAATATCTATGGTACTAAGTGCTTGTAATTGTATCAGGCGTTCATCACGCAGCAGTTCTGCCTTGCGTTTGTCTTCAGATTGCGTGAGACGAGCCTTCGCATAGAGCCCTGCGTAAATAAGAATATATTCATTCTTTAGCTCAGTTAGGCACTGGGTAACTTGCGATCTGAAATTCGATTTAGATCGTTCACTCACCTTAGATAGTTGCTGCAGAGTGTCTGCTCTCGCTGCTTTTACCTGCTCATTCCAATCATGCTCCATTGGCAAAACAGCTTCTGCTTTTGATAAATAAACAGCCAACGGTGAAAGCTCAACAAGCAGATTTTGTAATTTTTGTATGCTGATGAGCTGTTTGAGTCCGCCTTCATGTGCGCTTACTTGCTCTGAGCTATAACGAAAGTTTTTAAGCTTACCGGTGGTATTGAATGCTTGCAGGCTCTCCAAAAAATTCTTGGTCTCGTTGAGCTGGTTTTTGTACTGCTCGGCTTCCGCTTCAGTGAGTACAGTTCCTCCCCAAAAAGGCAAGCGATCTCTCAAACTATAGAGTGTTGTTACCAACCCCTTAACTTTATCAGTAATACGATCTTGTAGTGAAGCGATGCTGCCATCTTTGTTTTGGGATATTTCAATGGCCAGGCCTGGTGGCAGTTCAAGCAGTTGGTAAAGTGCTTGTAAGCCCGGCAGGTTCCAATCTTTGGGTTGTTCAAGATGTTTGAAAGCAGCTATATCATCGACAGGAGTAGTGGCTAGTTCTGAGAGTTTGCTAGCATCGAACTTGTTACCGGGTATAGCCAATACTACATCCCCAGAATAGACCAAAGCGACGAGCAATACCGCTACCCATTCGGTTTCTAGGCGGTAGCTTGTCGGTTCCAGATAATCAGCGCCATATACGGTTTCTACTATCTCGCTTCTGTTGACAACTTGTCCTTGAGGCTTTTGCTTTAGTTGATCCAAAATATGCTTGGCATATTTAGATTTGCCAGGCGCAATACGGTCGCCATCAAGCAATTGCAGCGCATCTAATACTGCGGTTGCTTGTTTGGTAGAGTTGCCACCACTAATCATCCGAATGGCATCTTTTGCATATTGTTCACGATTTCTGCCCGTGACTAGCACTGAAAAAGTTGGATAATCAGGTGCCAGTGTTTCAAAATGCGGAGCAAGACAGATACCCGCTAAGGTATTGATCATATCTCTGAAATTAATGCGCTCGTTTTCACTCAGTCCGGCTCGGTCACGCAGTGATTGACCTTTTACCCATTCCATCATAGGCTTGCGACGGCCAACAGAGGTGATTTCGAAAGCAGTGGTTTGGTGTTCTTGAAGCCATTTGTTCATGTCACGCAGAAAGCCGCCGGTTTTTGCTTCATAGGTGGATTTGGCGTGACCAGATGCCGTGCTTGCCAGCTCAATAGCGGCTGCGTAGTGCTCTAAAGAGGTTTTAAACGTCTCATCAATTCCTGAAAGATACAATTGAATCTCATCTGGCAATTTCTCATCCTTAAATTTTGGTGTCTCAAAGGGCTGTATAAAGTAAAGGTAAAAATCTCTGGGAGGATGTGCCGTACTGCGCTCATTAGGTGTTCCGAAAAATAGCCAGCCCATTCGTCCACTATTACGTTCAGCCCAGGTAATTTCATCTCCCCATAGGTTACGATATTCTGTGTCCGGTAGGTCAGAACATTCCAGGATGTTATATAAGGCTTTGTGGTAGGCTCGATTCAATGCTTCTGAACCTAGTGTCTCAGCGCGTTGATCGATAATGGCATCAAAGTCGTCAGTTTTTTTAAGATCCAAATAGTATTGATGGTTATCTGGATTGCTTGATATAAATTGACCACTGACTGTTTTATGAATTTCACGCAACACAGTTTCGACTTGTGACAGTAAATCATCTGCAGGATCACCACCGAGATCTTCAATACCAGGTTGGTAAAGGCACAAGTTATCGCGCAACTCTTGGGCAGTGGCACCCATCGGCGAATGAATGTCATTGACAGTAAGCCTGTGTAGTGACAATGCATCGATAATTCTTAGCGCCATCTCTTTATAAGCAGGTCTGGAGAAACTGCGATTAATTCTATCCTGAAGAACATGACTGACGTTGATAACATCACGAATATCAGGCAGTGTGCGATAACCGGCATCTGCACTCAGCTCTTTCCAATAGCTGTCATAAGCGATGACACCAGGATAATCTGCCGGAATGTCTGATTTCAAAAGTTTATTCATGCTAATGGATAAGCTTTTCAGGATTTGTCGTTTTTCAACCGCAGAGACTCGTTCAAAGGTATCAATGTAATCGGGATGCACAGGAAACAGTCTGACAAATTCATCCATCCTTTCATTCATGCTGGCGTAGAATTTGGAAAAAGGTGTCAGATAGCTACGAATGTTTGCCTGTTGATCTGCTGTTTTTTTCAGTAATCGTTCTGATACAACATATTTGATATCATTGCGGGCAATAAATACCTGCTCAAAACGATCTTTAACTCGACGCAGTCTATCGGAAATAAATTGGAATCGATGGCTGTCAAAAATAGCTTCTTGAATACCGCCGACATATCGAAACCTAAGATCTGTGCAAGATTCACCAATTTCACGCATGAATCCCAGGTCTTGGACAACTTGTTGATCTTTTCTTGAATCGAGGTAATCCAGCAATTCATCGACAACCAAGAGCAAACCAAAGTCCGGGTAAGTAGCGTGGAATTCGGTCATCATGTCTTCGAAGCATGATTTATGATTGGTGATTTTATCAGCTGGCGGGAAAACATAAGTGACGCCAAACTCAGCCAATTCGTTGGTGAGCAGATTGGTCACAATATCACGAAGTGACATTTCTGATGCAGCACTGATTTCTGTTCGGATTACTTTAAACTTGCCAGCAATACTTTGTGCGGCTTTTGCTACTACCGGATTGTTGATTAGCTCCGCAAGCTCTGTGTGTTCAGCTATGCTGGAAACTACGGACATTAAGTGTGATTTACCTGTACCATAGTTACCAACGATTAGCACACCTTTGTTATCCATTGGCTTGTCAAACTGAAGCTGTGGAAAAACAATATCGGTAAGGCGCTCCGCCATCTCATCTGAGATAACATAAGTTTTGACCATATTCTCCGCTGTCTTTTGGTCATTAGCAGCGCGCAGCTGTAACACCGTCTCAAGCGGTTCGAATTGAATTAGATCACCGTATTTCATATTGCTTCCTTATTGTTTTCGTTCACTTCAATAAAAATTGTTTCGCCAAAGTCCGATGTTTTGTAGCAGCGATATTCAGAGTGGCTGGGCGTTGCGTAGGCTAACGATGAAGCGGTTTTCTCTCCGGGCCACGAAATGATTAGCGTGGTATTCTTTGCATTGTTTTGTAATAGTTTGAGCGGATCAATTGACAGCGAGCGATCAAATATAATCTCAATGTGATCAAGCAGCAATACCGGAGCTTTTTGTTCAGCAATCAGCTTGGTAAAAACTGATGAGGCAGATATAGCTCTATCTTGACTTGGAATAGTAAGCAGGAGATTTGACAGCTCCAAACTGAGATTTATTATAGGCAAATCATAAAAAGAAGAGGCATGCACTATACATTGAGAGACAAATTCACCATGCAACACAATTAGCTGTGTTTGGTAGTTCTTGGCTCTTTCAATCGCTTTCCCTAAGTTGAGCTGGTCCAAATTTTTTTAATTCCTTTTGTGTCTTTGCCAGGTGATTTAATCCACTGGTCAGTGGCCCTTTTACCAGTAAGAATACGGCTAGTTTACGGTAATTCAATATTTTGACAGAATCTGAGAAAAAATTTTTACAATTATTGAAGCCTTTTCATTCTAACCAAACCTTTCTGCAATTATATTTATATAACCTGGTTTCAAGTCATGAGATGCATGTCGACACATACTGATAAGAACAATCCTCACAGATAACCGTAAATTTTGTCTGAAGAAAAGTTACATTGGTGAAAGTAGCATTAAGCACGAGACATAAATTTCCCTGTTTCTGTGTTTATTTTTATCACTTCACCGGATTCAATATACTCAGGTACCTGAACCTCTAGGCCAGTGGTTAATTTTGCCGGCTTGGTGCGCTTGGTTGCTGTGGCGCCTTTAATCCCTGGGGCTGTTTCCACGATTTCAAGTGCTACCGATGACGGTAATTCGATGCTTAAAGGAAGTTCATCCAACAATAGCACCAAAACGCCATCCAAGCCTTCGGTCAAATAGTCTGTCTGACCCTGTAAGTCATCGGCATTAAGACTGTATTGTTCATAGCTTTCAGCATCCATGAAAATATAGGTATCGCCGTCCATATAAGAAAATTGGGCTGATACCCTAGCGCAGTCGGCTTCTTTTAGGAAATCATCTCCTTTCAAAGATTCGTCCAGTTTTTGCTTGGTCTTCATGTGGTTAAAACGAACTTTATATAAGGTCGAAGCGCCGCGAGAGGTTGGATTTCTAACTTCAATCTTTTTTACCACATAAGGCTCGCCATCTTTTTCTATGGCCATCCCGCACTTCAATTCACTGGCTTTTGGCATTGTTATTGATCTCTTAAATTTGAAAATATCAATAGTTTACAATTTATTCGCCTACGGCGTTCCATATAAAGCAAAACAGTTATAAGCGTTTGATTTATTTTGCATGCCACACTTTCTACTTTGTCAGATTGAAGGATTCCTATTGGTAAAACTCGCGATATATCACAACTTTAGTCATATCTCGCGAATGAAAGTTGTTCTCTTTACTTTTCTCTCTTGCATAAAAATAAATTTTTATCTATTTAAAACAAAGGACTAAAGTTTCACAATGGGTTTTTAAAAAAGTTGGCATATCTCCTGCTAAAAGCTAATCGTAGTTTTTTAGACTACACATTTGTTTAACTTAATTATGGAGATATCCAATGCGTGAACTATCACAAAGTGAAATTGAAATGGTTTCTGGAGCTGGCTTAGGAAGTTTTTTTAAAAAGGTCTATAAAAGAGCTAAAAAGAAAGTTACAAAGACTTTCTATAAAGTAATAAACAAAGGCGTTAATGCACTCGGAGATGCTGCGGTCAATTTTATCAATAGAAGTACTGATAGAATTTTCCGCAGGCTTACGAGTTAAGTTAATTCCTTCGTTTCTCATTCAAATCTGAAAGGCCTATTCGAATTTTCCTTGTTCTTACCATACTGATATTTCTAGAAATATCAGTATGGCAAAGGGCGGTTGAAATCGAGATACCTCTTAGGTAAGACGTACTACTATTGGAGTCGATAGAGATTTCTAGTACAGAGTTGCCAGTCTTTCAATATATAGAGGTACATACTGTAGAAAACCAACTTGTTCAAGGTCAATTATGTCACTGTATTTTCGGTTGGGAGGATGCTAGAAAGCCTCATTGCATTAATATCATGAGAGGTTTCTCCGCTCCAACCACCTGTATCTACCAATGGGCTAATTGTAACCTTGAACAGGTTCTTAGACTAATTTGCTAATTTTGAGAATGGTATACAAATGTCAGCACTATTTCGGCAAGAAGCACTGGATAATCAACGAGAACGCCTGTGGGGTGAGGTGATTCTGACACAGCCTTTATCGTTCTATTTAATTACCGGGGCGGTGACTGTTGTGGTCATATTTATTGCAGCATTTCTGCTTTACGGCACCTACGCACGGCGTGAAAATGTATCGGGTTATCTGGTACCTGACAAAGGGATAATAAAAATTTATGCAACCCAATCCGGACTTGTTACCACGACCCATGTAGTGGAAGGTGATCATGTCAGCAAAGGCGATTTATTATTCAGCATCTCAACCCAAAAGACCAATCTTCAAGCAATGGATGTTGACATGCTGATTACTAACAAACTCAAAGAAAACAAGGCGACCATTACATCCAAGCTGGAGCAACAAAAACGCTTGAACGGCCGTGAAAAAGCGCAATATCACGATCAGATTACAGGGCTTAAACAAGAAATTCTGCAACTGAAAGCATTGATCAACACCCATGAGAATAAGTATGCAGTATCACGAGTTCATTTCGGTCGTCTTAAACAGTTGCTGGCAAAAAAGTTTATATCAAAAGCCGACTATATTGTCGCCCAAGAGCATCATGTTGACATTCAATTAAGCCTCAACGAGTCACGGCAACAATTAAGTATCAAACGAAATCAGTTATCAGAAACTAACAACCAGTTCAGCCAACTACCTTTAAAGAACTCTATCCAGTTGGCCGAATTCAACCAACAGCTGTCAGACATTGAACAAAAAATACTAGAAACAGAAGGACGACGCACCTACACCTTGCGTGCGCCCATATCAGGCCGAGTGACTGCGATCCAGGCGAGTCATGGCCATGCTGTAAAAGCTGCACCTTTACTCAGTATTTTGCCTGATGGCGCAAAGTTTAAGGCTGAACTTTTTATCCCCACCCGGGCCATTGGTTTTGTTAATCCTGGCCAATCAGTACTGTTACGGTACAGCGCTTTTCCTTACCAGCGCTTCGGTTTGTACCATGGCACCATCGATAAAGTGACGGAAGTTATTTTGACGCCCGAAGAATTACAGGTGCCAGTAAAACTTGAGGAGCCGGTCTACCGGGTATCCGTCATGCCGCAGCAACAGGAAATATCAGCCTATGGCCGACAGTTTGATTTACAGGCCGGCATGCTCCTGGAAGCCAGCATTATTCTGGAAGGGAGGTCATTGGGAGAATGGTTACTAGCACCTATTTATAGTTTGAGAGGACGTCTGTAATGGAAAATCCGGTTCGTTTACTACAATTATTTCGTTTCCATAAGCTGCCCGTTATTTTGCAAACTGAAGCGGCTGAATGCGGGTTAGCCTGCTTGGCCATGATTGCCAACTTTTACGGCCACAAAATTGATATAAATACCCTGCGACAAAAACATCCAGTCTCACTTACCGGTATTGGTTTAGGGGGCGTAATGCAAATAGCTGACCAGCTTAAGTTTGCTTATCGTGCGTTACGACTGGAGTTGGAAGAATTAAATCAACTCGAATGCCCGGCTATTCTACATTGGGACCTTAATCATTTTGTCGTGCTCAAAAAAGTCGCTGGTCGCTCAGTCATCATTCATGATCCGGCGAGAGGGGAGCGTACCCTCCCATTCGTCGAGGTCTCCAAGCATTTTACCGGCGTGGGTTTAGAACTCATGCCTACCCATGAATTTGAGCACAAAAACGAAGAAAAAAAAGTGCGTTTGTCAGACTTCTGGAAACGGATCAGTGGCATTAAAAGAACACTGTTCCAGATTATAGTATTGTCCTTATTATTACAGCTGTTTGCAGTAGTTTCGCCTTTCTTTATGCAATTAGTCATCGATGAGGTGGTAATCAGTCATGATAAAGATTTGCTCAAAATTCTAGCCGTGGGCTTTTTACTGTTAATGTTGATTCGTGAAGGCGTTACTGTCGTGCGCTCATTTATCATCATCAACATGAGTGCACAACTTAACATTCAGATGGCCAATAATTTATTTCACCACTTGATTCGTCTTCCACTTGCCTATTTCGAGAAACGACATATCGGCGATATCGTTTCACGCTTCGAATCAATGGACGAGATCAAAGAATTGTTGAGTAACGAAATCATCACTGCAGTGGTGGACGGTATTATGCTGGTTGGAACACTCGTTATGATGTTTCTTTACAGCCCAAAATTAGCCTATATTGTACTGGGAAGTGTTTCTCTTTACGCATTGTTTCGCTTGGCGATTTACCGCCCCTTTCGTCGTTTAACTGAGGAAAGCATCGTGACCGATGCTAAAGAAGACTCTAATTTTATGGAATCGATCAGGGCGGCACAAAGTATCAAATTATTCGGCAATGAAGCACAGCGTCAATCAATTTGGCAGAATCTTTATGCAGATGCCTTGAATGCCGATATTCGTATCGACAAATTGGAAATAAATTTTGCAGCAGTCAATGGCTTGTTGTTTGGTTTGGAAAATGTGCTGGTGGTCTACCTGGCTGCACAACTGGTCATGGGCAATGCGTTGTCAGTCGGGATGATATTTGCCTTTATGGCCTATAAAGGCCAGTTTACCGAGAAAGCAGCATCACTGATCGAGCAGATTATTAAATTAAAAATGGTCGGTCTACACTTGGCAAGACTGGGTGATATTGTGATGACGGAGATAGAACAGGATATCCCGTCCCATACACATCCTAATCCCGTTAAAGGGGAATTGAAACTTGATAATCTCAGTTTTCGTTATTCCGAAACTGACCCTTTGATATTCAATAACGTTAACCTGACTATTGAAGCCGGTCAGTCAATCTGTCTGGTCGGACCTTCAGGATGCGGCAAATCAACCTTGATGAAGGTCATGTTGGGTTTACTCAATCCCGTGCAGGGAAGAATAATGGTCGATGGTATGGATATCCATAAGTTCGGTCTACATAATTACCGGAATCAAATAGCCAGCGTCATGCAGAATGACCAGTTATTGTCCGGTTCTATCAGCGATAACATCAGTTTTTTTGACCCTCACTTCAACGAAAAAAGAATAGAAGCTTGTGCCAAATTGGCGGCCATTCATTCAGAAATCATGGAAATGCCGATGGCTTATCACTCCCTGATCGGCGATATGGGTACCACCTTATCAGGAGGGCAAAAACAACGTATCCTGCTGGCTCGTGCTTTATACAAGAAACCAAAAATTCTTTTTCTAGATGAATCAACTGCTCATTTAGACATCATTCTTGAAAAAAGAATAAATTACAATATTGCCAGGATGAAATTAACCCGTATTGTCATCGCCCATCGACCCGAAACGATAAATTTTGCTCAAAGAGTGATTCTAGTCTCCCAAGAAGGTTGTTTCGAACAACAAGAGCCAACTCGACAAATAAGCACGCCTCCGATCACAGCTGACGAAATGGTTGTGTAATAAAGTCAAGAATTTGAAACAGGACGAAAAGTAACGGACGGTTTTAAGAACAATATGCGAATTAAATTTGACGAATACCTGCCTCAATGGAATTATGCTGCTATACCCTCAAACCCTGTAGATCGGGAAGTTATTAAATCCTGACTCTTGGTTAACTCTGTTAGTGCCCTGGTTTTTCTCTGTTCGTTGAGTGCTGGGCAAAGCCCCTTTTGAGCACATCGATCAATGCGCTGGTCATATACGGTGGTTGACCTACCTTGCCATAGTGGGGGCTTTCACCCACTGGAATTATCGACCTTGTTCGGAAGAACACCCCATGATTAGGAAAATCAGAAACCAGAAATCAGTCATCAGCAGCCAGGGAGAACACCACACGAAAACCAACAACGTCGTCCCGATCGTCGGGATGAAACCTGAAACGTGTTGCACAACGCGTGTACCGACGATCGTAGTCCCAGGAGCCGCCGCGGATAATACGCAATTCAACTGATTCCAGATCATTACGCTGCAGAGATTGTTGATCCCATTGGGTATAATCAAACTTAGGGCGATCAACTGATTTTCCCCAAAGGCTTTGGGACCATTCCCAAACATTGCCTGACAGGTCATAAATTTCTATGTTGTCGTCAAAAGCAATCCCTGGAGCAAATAAGCCTACCGTACTGGTTCGAGCTAATTTTGTTTCAATGGAATTGCCTTTTTTAGCATCGGGTTGGGTTCCCCATGCGTATTTTAATCCCTTTTGGCCTCTGGCCGCATATTCCCATTGCTCTTCACGGGGCAAGCGGATATTGCCATCAATACGATGCTGGTCTGGCACTATGGTGTGCTGCAAACACTCATTTAGCCAGGTACAATAAGCCAGAGCCTCATACCAGCATACACCGACTACAGGATGATTGGGGTTAGCCCAGTTTCGATCTTCCCAAAACCGGGGTACATGTCTTTGGGTATCTTTTGTTAACCAGTCTTGCCAAATGTTTCTGCCTTCTTCCGATAGAAAAGACAGATCGGCCGCTTGGCCTTTTAGCCAGTCTAAAGCCGCTTTAGGATGTTGCCAGTAACTCTCATTGTCATAGCCACCTGCCTCAATAAAACATTGATATTGGGCATTGGTGATCGGATAGCGGCTGATATAAAATTCATTGACTTTGACATGATGACTGGGTTTTTCGTGGTCGTAAGCATCTTGGTCATCATCAGTCGAACCCATTTGAAATTCACCGGCCGGTATTTTTTCCCAAACGATATCAGGAATAGCATGGCTGTGTGAATAGGTGATTGCCGTGATGGATCGCAATTTAGCATCGCGTATCACACACCAACACCTGGGCGATAATCACCCAGTTGTCCCAGCAGAAGGCCGCATTCTGCTCTAAGTTTAACTGGAATATTTTCTGCTTTCATTAAACCAATGAGTTTCTGCTGCATGGACTGAAACAGTTGGTGCAGCTCATCATCTCCTGTAGATAAAATTTCGCTTTCAAATTCTGCTTCGACGGCCGCTTGCACGCTTAATAAGACGATGCCAGCATGATTTTGCTTTTCTGAATCAGGGATAGTATGCAAGTCACGAAACAGATACCTTAATCCGTGATTTAAGGAGTTAATATAATGAGTTATCTAGCTGATTAATAAGCAATAAAGTGTTAAAATAGAGGCGTTAAAAACTTCACCCAACAAGTGCAAAATGAAACGTCTTATCATCGAACAATCCACAACAGAAACTTATACAAGTCATTCTGGTTTGGCCTTAGTTGGCTTATGTTTAAATCGATATAGCACTATTCATAAAGCGCTCAAGGCCGGCATTCCTTTACGCCATGGCATTTCGCACAGCGACATCATCAAATCATACATTGGAACGCTATGTTTAGGCAAAAGCGACTTCGAAGCAATCGAGAACTACCGAGATGATGACTACTTCAAGAACGCGCTGTCGATTAAGCACGTACCCTCAAGCGCAAGATTAAGACAACGACTGGATGAAGAGGCTGAAGCACTATTGGTCATCATGCAACAATGTAATATTGAATTTCTGACTCATGCCGGGGTACCGGTGACGCCATTGGCCACCCATCATGTCGCATTGGATATTGATGTGTATCCGATGAACAATGAGAAGACCCAGAAGGAAGGTGTTTCCAGAACCTATAAAGGCCATGATGGCTATGCGCCGATTGCGGCTTATCTGGGTAATGAGGGTTGGTGTCTGCTTAATGAACTTCGAGAAGGTAAGCAGCATTGTCAAAACGGTTTTCAAAAGACGCTGGACCGCGTCATTGAATATGCTCGGTGCTTGACTGAGGCTCCGCTGCTGGTGCGTTTGGATAGCGGACATGATGCCTTGGATACCCGTGTCTGGCTGCACCAAAACCAAGTGGACTCTATCCTGAAATGGAACCCCAGAAAACAAGACCTGGAGGCTTGGTTAGCCTTGGCTGAACAACAAGGCAAATGGACAACGCCGAGGGTCGGCAAACGGGTCGCCTTGTTCAGTGTCCAAGAAACCCAACAACAAGACGGGCAAACCTATCGCTTCCGCCGCGTCATGCGGGTTATCGAAAGAACTATGGATGCAGAGGGTCAAATGCTGTTAATCCCTGAGATAGAAATAGAAGGCTGGTGGACCTCATTAAATTCGCTCGCCTACGCTGATGAACAGATCATTGCTCTTTACCAAGATCATGCCACTTCCGAACAATTCCACAGTGAATTTAAAACCGACCTCGATATCGAACGCTTACCTTCGGGCAAATTTGCCACCAACGACTTGATCATGGCATTGAGCGCTTATAGTTACAATATCTTGCGTTGGATCGGCTTAATCGGGCTCATAGGCAACATCAGTCCTGTCCGTCATCCGGCCAAAAGAAGGCGAATAAAAACGGTTATACAGGAACTAATGTACCTAGCGGCTCGGGTCATCCATGCTGGGCGACGAATAAAACTTCGTTTCTCCAAACACTGCCCGGGTTTTTTAGCATTTGAGTCAACCTACCATCGCTTAGCGTCAGGATAACACCCCACTATTCTTAAGAAAAATGCGAGAACATGTCTCTCAGGGATAGCAGTGCCGGGTGTACAGAATTTGGTGTCAATTGAGAGCTATTGAGGCTTAAAAAGCCTCAGTGTGCTCGTATTATTAGCTATTTCAAATAATAACAAGGTATTAAAACGTTGAAATGTTAATGTGGCTTCCCAAGGATTGGTGGATGCACTTTAAGTCACGGATTCAGGAGATAGCCATCGATAAATTCACTCAATTCACCAATCTCTTTGCGGTTCATCCAAAACAACAGCACTTCTCGCCACCAGTTTCGTTGATCTGCCTGCTCAAGATATTGATGAACTTTTTTTGTACTTTTGGAGTATTTGAAGCCTTCAGCAGCGAGAAATTCATGAAAGGATTTATGCACAAAACTCAAATGTTCCTCGCCGTGTGCAACCAGCAAATTACTACGAAACTGCAGAAAATATTGGACGGACTCGGCGTCCATACTTTGCTGATAGGTTTTGTTAATATGGCCGAGTACTTGGCTTTGCCGAAACACGATAGCATCTCCTTCCTGGTCTTGAGTTTGTTTGCCTTTACCGATCATTTTACCGGCATCCTCATAGCTTTCCAGTGCCAACAGGCACAGAGCCTTGCGAAGATTTTCGGTTGACTCAAAAGTTTCAGAAAATATACTCAGTGTGCTTTGCTCCTCGGGCTCCAAAGAATTCTTGTAACTTAACAAATTCTTGTGCCAGCGTTGCAACAACAATTTGACTGCTCGATCGTACAATTCAGCACGTGACCGGGGTAACCGGTAATTTGCCGAGTCCAGCGCCAGTAGTAGCGTTAGCAGCAGCGGTGTTTCGGTCATGATGCGCAATGAAGGCGGTTCAGAAATTGCTCTGATAAGGTCCATTGCCCTATTCTGATATTCGGGATCGTCTGGATGGTGTAATTTTTGTTTTGCAAATTGTCGATACCAGTGGCATATAAAATATTTTACTTGCGGACATTGCATCGCTTCTATTTCCAGACGAATAAAATCTGCTAGCGGATTATCGTAGGCATGAGGTCGACTGGTGATGATAACGTGAATTTTTTCGGAAGTACTTTCGGCATCAACAAACTCACGTATAGCTTTTAATACCACTTGACGTTTATCACCCGAGGCTACTTCATCCAAGCCATCCAGCAGTATAACGCCATTAATTTTGATTTTAGCAAGATAATCCTTGCAGAAATTTTCTAATATGTCTGGGTCGAGATGTTCACGATTTGCTTTTGCGTCGTTTTCAATATGCTCCTTAAGTTGATCCATCATTGCCTGAGCAAGAAAATTTTGTGATGCTTCTGTATCAGTAATTTCGGCTCCCAGTTTTCTTAGCAATATTCGGATGACTGGGCGACGACTAAATTCATCTGGGAAAATATCTGGTGTGTCGTTTTGGAAACTTAAAACGATACAATTGACAAGAAAATTAACAAAGCTACTCTTGCCTGATCCGACTATGCCTCGGATTACGATGTGATGATTGTCTATTTTGCTGATGGCATCGAGGAGTGGGATGACAGATTCTTCCTGAGCACCAGGTTTTGATTCAGGGTTTTTAGTTTCCTCTGATGACACAGGAAGCCTGACCCATTGATCACAATAGAGATCACTCAATTGAAAAGACAGTTGCTCTTCATTACGATCTTCATCCAGGTCCCCAAGACTGTAGTATTGGCATTCATGGCGCAAGTCTTGAAAATACCATTGTTGCAGCGTTTCATGGTCAGGTTGTTTTACTGACTTTTTGGATTTTTTAGAATCTGAACCTCGAAACCACCTATACCAGGTCCCAATACCGCCGAAAATTAAAACAACTATTGCCAACAATGCTTGAGTAGATTGAATTGCATCGCCCCAAGAGCCAGTGAAAAAGTCTTTTAAACTCTGTATCCAAGCTACATCCACGAAACAAGTTTCCTTAATAAAACCGGCATCAGTAAGATGCCCCGCACCGTGCCTGGCAGGATGCGGGACGACTATAATATTTGACCGGCCGATCAATTCAGCGCGATCAGGAACGGGGCAGGCTGGTATACGGATTGTATCGCCGCTTTGCTTCCTTAATAAACAAAGTTTGCCGGATACAATCTAAATACTATGGAGAACACCACACGAAATCCAACATTGTTGTTTCGATTGTTGGGATGATTCCTGTTACGTGTTGCACAACGCGTGTTCCGTTGATTGTTGTTCCAGGAGCCGCCGCGGGTGCTGCCCCGGCCCGATGACCAATTTGCATAATTTATCGGTCGATTGCAAGTTTTATTGCGATTTTTTGATCCAGGCGCCTAATAACCGACCGATTTCTTCGACTTGTTCACAAGCGTGTCCATAACTTCGAGTGGATAATAATTGCAAATCGTGACTAAGTCGTAAATAAAAACGCAGTTGTTTTAATTGAATATCGGCTTGCTGCAATGATGAACGACGCTGTGGTGTAGAAACCGCAGTATAAAGATATTCGATGAAATCCAATGCCGTTCGTTGTAAACGTGCGGCAACGACAAAGCGTTGCTCGCGTGGGAATTTCACAGTTTTTGGTATTAACCAGCGTACGAAGTCGTAGCTGCGAGCAAATAATGGCGATTCTTTCATCGCCGATGTCTTAATGGCAGCGGCAACGAAAACAAACTTCTTCTAAGCCCCCAGGTATCGGCATGCTCAACATGGGCTATCCAACCATCTAAGCTATGCTTGAGATCATCCAAATCAATTTCACCGCGTCCATAGGATCGATAAAGGCGTTTTAGGCGGCGCGAAAAATTGACGCCATTTTTGCGTTTAAGGTGCCGGTAATCGGCATAAATACGAAAGCCCAGGAAAGGAATGCCTTGTGTGGTTGGATAAACCGTGCTGGAACGTTCATGCATTTCTAGAAACAGACTATTGAGACAGTCCCGTATTTTATTTTTCCACTGCCACAGCTGTTCTTTACTATCCGAAAACAGGAGAAAATCATCAACATAACGAAGATATCCTGGGCAGCGTAATTGCCGTTTCACAAACTGATCCAGCTCATTCATATAAACATTCGCCCAGAACTGGCTAGTCAAGTTACCCAATGGCAGTCCACATAAACGCTGATATTGTTTACTAGCAGAAGCGGTATTCGAATCTAGCTGTTTGTATACCAAGCGGCTACTGTTGATAATTTGACGAATCATCCGTAATGCCTGTTGATCAATAATTTTACGGGATAATAATCGGTATAGTACGCCATGATCGATACTTGGGAAAAATTGCCGAATATCACACTGTAATACATAACGGTATCGCCTTGTAAATTGCTGAGCTTTGTTAAGTGCCGAGTGAGTTCCTTTACCTTTGCGATTAGCATAAGAATCACCGATGAAGGTGCGTTCGAAAATGGGTTCAATGATATTGCATAATGCATGATGAACCACCCGGTCTCGAAATGGCGCTGCCGAAATCAAGCGTAATTTGGGGTCGCGAATATAAAACGAATAATAACCGCCAGGGCGCCAGGTTTGCGTTTGCAGTTCTTGTTGCAGGGTGATGAGCTGATCTTCCAGCGCCATTTCGAAGGTTGCTGTGGATATTTTGCTGCGTTTACCTCGAGCCGCTTTCTGCCAGGCCAGCCAAATATTGGAAAACTCGGTAATTTGCTGGAAAATATCGTGGTATTGTTTTGCCATAAAAAATCACTACGCTTTGCGCGGGTATTTCAGAAAACAGCAACTCAGAAAATCAGAAACCAGAAATCAATCATCAGCAGCCAGGGAGAACACCACACGAAATCCAACATCGTTGATCCGATTGATGGGATGAATCCTGTAACGTGAAGCACAACGCGCGTCCCGACGATCGTCGTCCCAGGAGCCGCCGCGGATTACTCTCAATTCAACTGGCTCCGGATCGTTTCGATCTTTATCTTGCTGACCCCAATGACGATATTCAAAATCGGGTTGATTTATTGATTTTCCCCAACGGCTTTGGGTCCATTCCCAAACATTACAGGATAAATCATAAATATTGGTGCTGCCATCAAAAGCAATGCCAGGTGGAAACAAACCGACCGAAGTGGTTCTTTCTAATTGCGTTTCTTGATAATTGCCTTTGTCTTTGTCTGATTTGTTTCCCCAGGCATAGATTAATCCCTGCGTTCCTCTGGCTGCATATTCCCATTCCTCTTCACTGGGTAAACGAATGATACCTTTTATCACCGGCTGATCTGGCAGCTTGGGCTGCCGCAAACATTCATTGAGCCATTTACAGTATGCAAGTGCTTCGTACCAACTGATGCCAACGACTGGATGGTTTGGGATGTTCCATTGTCGTTGTTCCCAAAATCGGGGACTGGCTCTTTGCGTATCCTGCAAAAGCCAGCTTTCCCAGTTTATTCTAAGTTTATCATCTAAATCCTTCAGTAAGGAAAGATCGGCTTGTTTACCATTCCGCCAGGCTAATGCAGCCTCCGAATATTTCCAATAACGATCGTTATCATAGCCGTCTGCGTCAATAAAACACTGAAATTGAGCATTGGTGATCGGAAACTTGCTGATATTAAATTCATCAACCGCAACATTATGGGTTGGTTTTTCGTCATCAAAAGCATCTTCATCGTCATCAGCCGAGCCCATTTGGAATTCTCCAGTTGGAATTTTTACCCAGGTTATATCGGGGACAGAATGATTTTTTGAGTTTGTTGTTGTTTTAACTGGTTGATCGTTTGCATCGCAAAGAATGGTAACCCCGTTGCGCGGGTCTCCCAGAGCGCCTAATCGACGCCCGGCCCTGGCCCGGATGGCAATATCAATGCCATGTTCTGATTCGACCAGCCGTAGTAAATGTTGCTGCAGATCGTCGTAGACCGCTTTATAGTGGCGATTGTTTTGATAATAGGACTTGAGTTCCTGCTGTTGTTCGATAATAGCTTTAGCGGCAAGTAGCAGTAAATTCCATCTTTGATCACCAAAGCTAGAGTAATCGTCGATAGTCTGAGGAATAAACCGCCGTAGCAGGTCAACTGCTTCCGGTTTGCTGTTGCCGTAGATTTTGCTGCTCACCAACAATAAAAATACTTCACCCCACCATTCCAGCCCTTTTTCGGTGGTCAGCAGTGTTTCAATTTCATCCTGCCAATCTTGTTGATCAGTTAAAGCCAATGCTGCAAGATAATCCTGAAAGGAGCGGTGATAAAATTCAAAACATTCATCCTTGCCCGGTTTCAGGATACCACTACGAAAGCGCATGAAATCAAGAAGACTGTTAGCATTGCAATCGTCTGAGAGATAATCGGAGAACAAAGCTTTAATATCTGTGGCGGGAATCTCTAGCGTTTCTGCCCGGTTAGCCGATAATGCAACTTGTTGCAGCGCTCCCTGCCGAGTGGCAACGGATTCTGCTAACGCCTTACGTTCGAAATCTTCTAGCGGGTAATCAGGGTTTTCGTCATAAGCGCGTTGTGTCCATCGTTCTAACATTAAATCGATGGTCTGATGATACAATTCAGCGCGTGAATGAGGTAACACGTTGCGAGCAAAATGTAGCGAGGTTAACAGCGTTAATAATAACGGCCTGCGTGCCGGTTGCAAAAGATAATCCACTTCTTTTAATTGCTTAAACAGGTAACCCGCTTTGCTTTTTGCTTGTGCTTCATCCAGGTTACGGTTATTTCGCATCAACAGATACCAGGATTCGACGAACTGCTGGATTTGATTATTGCTCATGGGAACCAGTTCGAGAAAGTCAAATCCAGCCAGGTTATAGTGCTCATCATCAAATACATAGGGGCGGCTGGTAATGATCAACCGCGCATCGTTTCCGAGCCTTTTTTTCAAGGCGTCAATGGCATCAAATAGCGTGGCACGAAGACCTTCTGTCTTCGGTACTTCATCAAGGCCATCGAGTAAAATGATGCCTTTTAGTAGCAACTGTTGCTGAAAGCTATTCCAGCTCGTATCGTCAACTGGGATTGCACAGATGGTTTCGATTTCTGCCCGGATGACATCAAGCAAGAATTTTTCCGGCTCCGGCTGGTTTTTCAATTGTTTAATGATCGAGCGCAATCGTAACCGCATCACCGGCCTGTGTCGAAACGCAGCCGGTAAATCATAATCGCTATCATGTAAATGCGTTGCGGCAATCTGAGCGGCGAGATAATCAACAAACATGCTTTTGCCTGAGCCGACATCGCCTTTGATCACCAAGCGTTTATATTTATCCTCCGCGGCTGCTTCAATTAAAGCCTGACGTTGCTCTTTTGGCGCTTCAATAGTATGTCGTGAGGAACTATCATCGCGATCTTCCCGCCACGGGATCACCTCCATATCCTGATAAATTCCAGGCAATGTTATTTCGGCTTTTCGATAAAACTCACCAAAGCGTGGATCGATGAGGGACAGGTTGAGCCGCGAACAAGTATGATGGAGTTCTTGGTAATATTGTTTAAGGAATTCTGTAGGATTTTGGGTTGCCGCATGTGGTATGACAGTTGGTGTATGGGCTTCCTTAGCTTTAATTATTTGATAAAAACTGCGGCCGAAGATGACGACTATGATCAACTCTAATACGCTAAGGGCTATCTGAATTGCTGCTTCCCAGCCCTGGATGGCATTGCTTGTTTGGTCGTCAAACAGATCAATCGCCCACGGCCACCAGTCTTTAAACCAATAGATTAAACAAAACCCTAAAATCAAAAGGCTAACCAACGTCAACAAGCGCAGCAATGATATCTCCATGTGTGGTTGAAGGTTTGAATTATTGTACTACACAAGGCGTGCATGAATTTTGCTTACCTAGTTCTTCTAGGCTGAATGGACAAAAAGCGTTTCCCACCCCAGTATATTAAACACTTCTCTTAAAATGTAACCATTGTCTCATTTTAGGTACCCAGGCTTGTTTATCTAAAGTCGGAAGTTACGTTGCTAAACATCGGGTACCGCGATGTATATATGTTTTGGTGAATTCGGCACCATGCTTGTGTTTTGAGTCATTACTGTGCCTTAATATAACCAATATCGTGAAACAAAGCGCTTGTAATACCCTGTTGAATACGTTCAAGACCTAAAGCCTTGTCGGTTCCACTATGAACTTTCTCATATCCATCATAGAGCCGGATAGCAAGCCAAGGTGACATCCAAAATATGGCGCAAGTCGCGATAATCGGTATCGCACACATAGTAGTCGGGGAAAATGCCATGATACATTCGGTCAATATCTTCAAACATTGTCTCAATAACTGCAAACTCATGCTCCTGACCAGAAAATCGGGCAAGGAAAATCTTCCGAACCGCATCACACCGTTGTACCTTTTGAAATACAGACAGCGAGATATCCAGTTGTTACCAGGGCAGATGCTTAACAGATTCTTTTGAATGCAATTGTTTAGACATACCTTTACCACTGAATATTTTTAAAGGCACAGATGCACAAATTATAAAAAATTACGATACAGGTTTATAAGTCCGCTCCAGCCCACTGAGGTGTTGACACATCATGCAAACGTTAGTTTGAATTTTCGAACAATCTATGAATTCGTGTTATAACTAACAGTAAGAAATTATTTTTTAACAAAAGAATTTTTTCTGGCTATGACTATGGAGGATTGAATCCACTGCAGTCAAACCGGTCTAAGTTAATGACAATTTGACTTTTATGGGGAGAAGGACAATGGACACCCCGATGAACGACAAGCAACCATGGTATCAATATTATCCGGAAGGATTGACACATAATATTGATGCGTTGCAGCACAAGTCTTTGGCTGATTTTCTTCGCGACAAGGTTAACCAGTTCGGCACTAAACCAGCCTTTACTCATTTTGGAACCACTATAACCTACAACGAATTAGATAGATTAAGTGGTTATTTTGCCGGGTTTCTTCAAGCACAATTAGGAAAACAAAAACAACAGAGAGTTGTCATTATGCTGCCGAATTTACTGCAGTATCCCATTGTGTTATTCGGCATTTTGCGTGCCGGTTTTATTGCGATTAACACTAACCCGCTATACACCAGCCGTGAATTGCAATATCAGATAGTCGATAGCCAAGCAGCAGCTATCATCATTTTAGAAAATTTCGCCCATGTATTGGAACCCATCATCCCTGAAACCAGCCTCAGGCGCATTATCATTACTGGTATGGGCGATGTTTTTTCACCACTTAAATCGTTCGCTTGCAATTTTTTAGTCCGGTACATCAAAAGATCAGTGCCGAAATTTGTGATCCCAAGCGCTATTTCATATACTGCAGCTATGCAAGAAGGCGCTAAACACCGTTTTAACCCGCCTGATATCGAGCTGAGTGATCTTGCTTTTCTGCAATACACAGGAGGCACTACCGGCATTTCCAAAGGTGTGATGTTAACCCACAAGAACCTGTTAAGTAATGTAGAACAAGCCAAACAATGGATTACCCACGGTAACTCGGCCGGCAAAGAACTTCAGCTGGGACAAGAAAAGGTTTTAACCGCCCTTCCGCTTTACCACATTTATGCTTTAACCGCTAATTTTCTAGTTTTTATCAGCCTAGGAGCCCATAACTATCTGGTGACGGACCCTAGAAACCTAAAAAACTTAGCTACTCTACTGAGCACCCAGCAAATCAATTGCTTTACCGGTGTAAACACCTTATATGCTGGATTAGTCGTTTCCAAACACCTTCTCAACAATGATTTAAGTCATCTCAAACTCTGTTTGGCTGGTGGTATGGCTACCCGCAAAACAGTGGCCGATCAATGGCAGCAATTAACCGGCAGCCCGCTGATTGAAGCTTACGGCTTGACAGAAGCATCACCGGCTGTGTCAATTAACCCAATGAACAGTGAGACCTTCACCGGTAGTGCCGGTTTACCCCTATCATCAACAAGTTGTGAGATTCGTAATCCTGAAGGAAAAGAATTACCTATCGGTGAAGTAGGCGAGATTTATGTTAAAGGGCCGCAGGTTATGCAGGGTTATTGGCGTCACCCTGAAGAAACTGCTAAACAATTAACGCCGGATGGCTGGCTAAAAACCGGTGATATTGGTCGTTTTGATGACAAAGGATTACTTTATTTAGTGGATCGCAAAAAAGACATGATCATCGTATCCGGTTTTAATGTTTATCCCAATGAAGTTGAAGAAGTGGTCTCTAGCCACCCTGATGTTTTAGAGTGTGGCGCTATTGGCGTTACCGACGAGAAAGCCGGAGAAGCCGTAAAAGTATTTATCGTGAAAAAACAACCTGATTTATCTGAAAAGAGCATTCTAGACTATTGCCGTTTGAACTTAACCGGCTACAAAATACCTAAATATATAGAATTTAAACAATCATTACCGAAATCAACAGTCGGTAAAATCCTTCGCAAGGATTTAAAAATGGGGAAGTTTCTATGAAAAACGTTATTATTGCAGGCTACAAACGCTCTCCACTCACCCCTGCTCACAAAGGTCAGCTCATAAAAGTTCGGCCGGATGATTTGGCAGGCCAAGTTATCCAGCAATTGGTTACTGAAAGCAAAATAAACCCTGACGACATTGAAGATTTGTTACTGGGCTGTGCTTTTCCAGAAGGTGAACAAGGCTTTAATGTAGCGAGACTGATAACGCACATTGCAGGTCTGCCAATTACCGTTCCTGGTACTACCATGAACAGACTCTGCGGTTCATCAATGCAAGCCATCCATACTGCTGCCGGCGCTATTCAAATGAATGCGGGTGAAGTTTTTATTTGCGCAGGAATTGAATCGATGACTCGCATACCGATGGGCGGCTATAACCCAATGCCCAACCCTAAGCTGTTTGAGCAATTCCCACAAGCCTATATAAGCATGGGAGAAACGGCAGAAAACCTTGCCAACCAATACAAAATCAGTAGAAATGAGCAAGAAGAATTTGCTCTGTTGAGTCACCAAAAAGCGGCCGATGCGCAGTTTAAACATAAATTTAAAGATGAGATCGTCCCGATTAGCTCTCCAAAAAACGGAACCGTCTCCCAAGACGGCTGCATTCGACCGGGAACTACGCTGGCAGCGCTGGCCGAATTGAAACCGGCCTTTAGTCAACATGGCACTGTTACCGCCGGAACTTCATCACCGTTAACTGATGGCGCCGCTGCTGTTTTAGTTTGCTCTGAAGAATATGCGGACCAGCACCAACTCGAAAAATTAGCACAAATTAGATCGTTTGCCGTATCTGCATGCGCCCCAGAAATTATGGGAATTGGACCGGTTAGAGCCAGTGAAAAAGCCTTGCAAAGGGCTGGACTTAAATTGCAAGACATTGATATTGTTGAGCTAAACGAAGCCTTCTCCGCCCAATCTCTAGCCGTATTAAAAGATTTACAAATTCCTTTGGACAAACTCAATATAGATGGTGGTGCTATCGCCCTGGGTCACCCTCTAGGCGCTACCGGAGCGAGAATTACCGGCAAAGCAGCCAGCTTGCTAAAGAGAGAAAATAAACGCTTTGCTTTAGCGACTCAATGTATTGGAGGCGGTCAAGGCATCGCCACCGTTTTGGAGGCGGTATCATGAGCATCAAAACGGCTGCTGTTATTGGGGCAGGCGTTATGGGGGCAGGCATTGCAGCCCATTTAAGTAATGCTGGAATCCCTGTTTACCTGCTCGATATCGTTGACGAAGAAAGTGATAATCGTAATGCCATCGCCGAGCAAGCTGTCAAAAAATTACTACACACCGACCCATCCCCTTTCATGCATAAAAAGAATGCGGGGTTAATTGTTACGGGCAATACCACTGACCATCTGGATTGGCTTAAAAATGCCGATTGGATTATTGAAGCCGTTATAGAAAATTTAGAGATAAAAAGAACGCTATATCAAACTTTAGATACCCTCTGCAACAGCAGAACACTGATCTCTTCAAATACTTCGACCCTGCCATTGGCGTTGTTAACCAAAGATATGCCGAAAAGCTTTTGTCAGCGCTTCATGATCACCCACTTCTTTAACCCACCCCGTTACATGAAGTTGTTAGAAGTTGTCCAGCATGACTTAACAAGACCAGAGTTATCCGAATTAGTGCTGCAATTTACCGATCAGCACCTTGGTAAAACCATTGTTTTTTGCAAAGATACACCTGGTTTTATCGCCAATCGAATTGGTACCTATTGGTTGCAGTGCGGTATCTTAGAAGCCATTGACCAGCGAATCACGATCGAACAAGCCGACTCAGTCATCAGCGCCCCTTTTGGCATTCCAAAGACAGGTGTTTTTGGTTTGCTGGATCTGATCGGGATAGATTTGGTTCCGCATATTATTAAAGGTATGTTGTTAGCATTGCCTCCCGAAGACCCCTTCAGGGAAATAAGTCATGTTCCGGCAAGAGTCAAAGACATGATTGCCGAAGGGTCTATTGGCCGTAAAGGTAAAGGAGGGTTTTATCGGTTACAGAAATCTCCGGAAGGAAAGAGATTTAAGCAAGGCATTGTCCTTGACACCGGTGAATACCGCGCTAGTGAAAAACCACAGCTTGATTGCATTAAAAACACCACGGACCAAGGCTTACAAGGTCTTTTGAGTTACGATGATGATGTAAGCAATTTTGCGTGGCAAGTCATTTCAAAAACGTTGTGTTATGCCGCCTATTTAGTTCCTGAGATAGCTGACGACATCCCCGCCATCGATGAGGTCATGAAAAAAGGCTATAACTGGCAACTCGGCCCATTTGAGCTGCTTGATAAAATAGGCATTGACTGGTTTGTAAAAAAACTGGAAGACGAAAGAAGACCCGTTCCTGATTTTTTACAATCCCCCCAACCATTCTACCAAGTGGACAAAGGCCAGTTATCTTATCTTTCTGTTGACAAACAATACCAACCCATCAAACGAAGACCCGGGGTATTCTTATTATCTGATGCCAAGCTCAAAAAACCTGCCATTTTACACAATGCTTCTGCCAGTTTATGGGATATTGATGACGGCATAGCCTGCCTGGAATTTCATAGCAAAATGAATACGCTGAACCCAGACATCATGGCGATCATTGAAAAAAGTATAGCCAAGACTCAAGAACAATTCGCAGGCCTTGTTATCCATAACGAAGCAGAACAGTTCTCTGCGGGTGCTAACTTATTCTTACTTGTCACTGCCATACATCAAGGCGCCTGGTCAGATATTGATACTATATTACAACAAGGACAATCGACCTATAATGCCCTAAAGTATGCGCCCTTTCCTGTCGTTGGTGCGCCTTCTGGCTTAGCATTGGGCGGCGGCTGTGAAATATTACTGCATTGTGACGCTATTCAAGCGCATGCTGAGCTTTATATGGGGCTTGTCGAAGTCGGAGTGGGCTTGATCCCAGCCTGGGGTGGCTGTAAAGAATTATTACATCGCTGGCTTAGCCTGAAAAAAAGACCCGGCGGCCCGATGCCTGCTATTGCCAAAACTTTCGAGACCATCAGCACCGCAAAGGTTTCAAAGTCCGCTATTGAAGCCAAAGAATTATTATTTCTTTCCAAAAATAGTGGCATTTCCATGAACAAAGACCGACTCTTGGCCGATGCCAAACAACTTGCGATTTCCCTCAGCCAGGATTATCAACCAACAGAGCCACCACAGTTTCTACTGCCCGGCAAAACGGGACTGGCTGCCTTAAAAAGAGCTATAGAAAATTTTCTACACCAAGGTAAAGCAAGCGCTTACGATGCGGTTATTGCTGAACATTTAGCCAGCATTTTAAGCGGAGCCGATTGCGATATCACCGACCCTTTAACAGAAGATGAGTTGCTGAAACTAGAAAGATCGACCTTCATTGAACTATGCAAACGCCCTGAAACGTTGGCAAGATTAGAACATATGCTAAAAAAAGGAAAACCTCTCAGAAATTAAAATCTGTATAAAATGTATATCATTATCTCTGATCACCGAAAATACCACTGAAAAATGAGGAGCGAACAATGATCGAGATCCTTGCCCTGCTTTTTACATGCGGTGTCCTGGCTTATCACCGGGTACCTTCCCGAATTGCAGCATGCTTAATGGGTGTTTGGCTCATAGTCTCTTGGCTTGCTCAAGGTTTTAACCTGACAATTCCAGTACTCATTATTTTGTTGACGCCAATTATCCTCATCAGCTTTCCTTGGTTAAGACTGAAATTCATCAGCAAACCTGCTTTTAACTTCATGCAGCGATCTTTACCACCCATGTCGCAAACTGAGCAAGAAGCGTTGGAAGCAGGCAGTACTTGGTGGGATGCTGAAATTTTTTCCGGGCAGCCGCAATGGAGCAAACTACTGGAACAACCCTTACCCGACTTGTCCTCCGAAGAGCGAGCATTCATAGACGGCCCTGTGGAAAATCTGTGCGCTATGCTGGATGACTGGGATATCACCCATAATAAGCACGATTTACCGCCTAAAGTCTGGCAATTTATCAAAGAACACAAATTCTTTGGGCTTATTATCCCCAAACACTATGGCGGTTTGGAATTTTCGAATTTTGCGCATTCAGAAATTGTCATGAAGATCTCAAGCCGGAGCGTTACGGCTGCTGTCACCGTGATGGTACCCAACTCCCTTGGCCCCGCCAAATTACTCCTGGATTACGGTACTGAAACTCAGAAGACCCATTATTTACCGAAGTTAGCAACCGGCGAGGAGGTTCCCTGCTTTGCTTTAACGGCTCCTAATGCCGGCAGTGACGCTGGAGCAATGACTGACAATGGCGTGCTCTGTCGCCAGCCCTTTGAAGGCAAAGAAAAAGTTCTAGGGATCCGACTGAACTGGGAAAAACGCTACATTACACTGGGACCGGTGGCAACTGTGCTCGGCTTGGCTTTTAAATTGTATGACCCTGAACATCTACTCGACGAGCAAGAATATTTGGGAATCACTTTAGCTTTGATACCGACGACTACACCCGGCGTTTCAATCGGTAATCGTCACTATCCACTGGATTCTGCCTTTCAAAATGGACCAAATCGCGGCAAAGACGTTTTCATTCCGGTCGACTGGATTATTGGGGGTATCGAACAAGCCGGGAACGGTTGGCGCATGCTGATGGAATGTCTCTCGGAAGGACGAAGCATATCCCTACCTGCTCTCAGCACAGGAGCTGGTAAATACACCTGCCGTAATAGCGGAGCCTATGCCCGCGTGCGTAAACAGTTCAACCTACCCATCAGCGAGTTTGAGGGCATAGAAGAACTGCTGGCACGCATGGCAGGACAAACTTATATTATGGATGCAGCCAGACAAATTACCGCCAGCGCTCTTGATAGTGGTGAAAAACCCTCCGTTATTTCAGCCATTATCAAGTATGAATTAACCGAGAGAATGCGGCGTGTTGTCAACGATGGCATGGACATTCTTGGCGGTGCCGGTATCTGCATGGGACCAACCAACTTTCTAGGACGAGTCTACCAAGTCATTCCTGTCAGCATTACGGTGGAAGGCGCCAACATATTAACTCGTTCCATGATGATTTTTGGTCAAGGCGCAATTCGCAGCCATCCCTACATTTACCAAGAAATTCAAGCTTTGCGCATGCCTGATAACAAAGCAGCTTTAAAGGCATTCGATAAGGTTCTATTGAAACATTTAGGACATATGACACATACCGTTCCCAAAACACTATGGTTAGGGTTAACCAATGCTCATTTCAGCGTTTGCCCGGATAGCAGCCATACCCAACGATATTACCAGGGTATTAACCGTCTCAGTTGCAGCTTTGCATTGCTGACAGACTACGCTTTACTATCGCTAGGCGGTAAACTTAAACGCAAGGAGAGGTTATCGGGCAATTTTGCCGATGTATTAAGTAATTTGTATTTATGTTCAGCAGTGATAAAACATTTTCAAAACCAGGGGAAACAACCTGAAGACTTACCTCTCATGCATTGGGCTTGCCAGCATACGCTTTATCGCGCCCAGCAATCCTTATACAAGATTTTTGTGCAGCTACCTTTCAAGCCGATTGCTCAAATGCTGAAAATACTTATTTTCCCGTTAGGAAAAAAATACTCTCCTCCTGGTGAAGAACTGGTTTGTAATACCGCTCAGTGTCTACTCAGTGACAACCCGACTAGAGACCGTCTCACCAATGGCATCTATATCAATCAGTTAGAGGACGACCCTACAGGTCGCATTGAGCGTGCCTTGCTTGCGGTGCTAAAAGCAGCACCGGCTGAAGCTAAAATGAAAAAGGCAATAAAAACCAAACAACTACCCAAAGAGCCGATCAGAAAGTTAATACAAACGGCGTTAGAAAAAAGTATCATCACGCAAGTAGAAGCAGATGAATTATCACATGCAGATTTGGCGCGTGACCAAGCAATCAGCGTGGATGAATTTGTTCCCGGCTCGTTGTAAAATACCGGTGTTATTGTAAGACCCATGGCAGCCTTGAACAGGGAATAATAGACAGACAAGGAGAATAATTAACAAGGCGTTTACCCAGTAATAATAGGAGGAGTTAAATGTATTTTCAAAAACTACACTTGTTGCTTTTAGTATCTGCCCTTTTCGTCGTTATACCGCAACTGTCACTGGCCTATGGTAGTGGTAGTGCTACCAGCAGTTGCCCTAAACCGACTTTCACAAACATGACACCACCAGCAAAATCAGTGGTTACCCCAGGTTCTGAATTTTCATTCACAGCATCAAAATCCACTCAAATCAAAACGCTTCAAGTCACTGCAAAAGGTGAAAAAGTTCCGGTTACCTCCAAACCCAAAAAGAATGGGACATTTATTGTTACGGGAAAACTACCCAGTTCTATCACTGACGGTTTTGCCAGAGTTAGCATCAGTGCAAAAAGTTCTGCCACATGCCAGGGTACAGACGGTTGGCTGTTACAAATTGGCGGTTAAAATATAGATTAACCCTGACGAATGCAGATTAGAATCCGTTGGTTTTACGCCGCCACGTGAGATTTAAACCGCCATTTACAATCAAAACCTCGCTCTCGCTGGTTAATTATGAGCTCGCAACAAACGTTGGTAACTTTTTCGTCACTACCAATACGTCTAAGCGCCCATGAAGTAAAAGCACTTCTTCAATTAAATGGCGAGTTTCGTTTTGTTCAGCAAGAACAACTTGAGAATAAGAAGCACAGGGATTTTTCTGTGTTAATTCTCGACTGACTTCAACTGAAGACTTAGAATAAACTTATTAAATTAGTTAAATTTTTGGTATTTCTATAAACCATTCTGGCTTAATATCTTGAAAATCTGTTCTTTTGTTTTCTTCTAAATAAGCTGCGGAATCAAGCACAACAGAAATTCCGTGCTCTCGTTTAAACACAACCCAATGCCAGAAAGAACTACCCTTTTCCTCATGGTACTTAATGGCTAACAAAGCCATATCCGGTAACGTTTCCCATGAATTAAACGGTATTTCATTGCTTGAAACCTGAACACCATATTCTTTAAGCAAGATACGAACATATTGAGTATCCGAGTAAAGTTTATCGTCATCAGCAAAGATACCCATACTATTAGCCTTGGCTTTTACTACGGCATATGGGCTTTGAATAATGTTCGCTACTGATGCAAGGCCACAACCGGTTACTTCTTCCTGGATAATTACGGTCATACTTTAGGTTTCTTTTGCATAAAATATCCACGGACTTTTTTTAGTGCCAAGATTATTATAAAGCTTTTGAGCGGTTTGATTATCTTCTTCTGTTAGCCATTGCAATCGAGAAAATCCCATTGCTTTTGCTGTATCCAAGGCATGATTTAGCAACTCTTTGCCGTAGCCATTTCCTCTATAAGCTGGTTGAACATACAAGTCATTTAATATAGCGATTGATTCTGCTCTTGTACTTGAAAAACCCTTGTAAATCGTAGTGAAACCAATTGCTTTTTGGTCAATTCGATATAAATGAAGAATACCGTTTTCATGGTCTTTTGTGAACTGAGAAAAGAAGAACATATTTTTCTTATCATCAAGTTCATCTACACCATAAAATATCTGGTATTCCTTGATAAGAGGCAATATTTCTTCGATATTTTTGTCTGTCACTTCTTCAATCATGGGCAGAAATTGTTTCAGCATTAATTCGTATAATGGGCAATAACCTTATTGACTTTACCCCCACCATCAAAAAACATAACCTCAATAGCCATTTTTCCCATGACAGATTTGTAATACAATGCAATGGAATTTACACTGGTTGTTACTTCCTTTAATTCAAAGTGTAAACTTGGCATGTTCTTCAATGCTACAGCCCAATATTCCCTTACATTTCGTTTCCCCGACAATGTACCGGTATCAACTCCCAATGCAAGTTTTATCATTGGCGTGGTAATTTCAAAATCGTCAGAGTAATGCGATAGAATTCTGTCTAAATCATGGGAGTTCCATGATTCTAACCATTCCTTTGCGAATGCATTTTCATCAATTTTCATTTTTTCTACTATTGCTTGTTTTACAGAGTAAAACTTTATCAGGAAAAGAAACCTCAAGCACCACACAGCCGTCCTCTGTTTTAAAAGGGCCGTGCACCTCTCCGGGCGGTCTGCTTGCATAGTGCCCTGTTTCTAACCACATATCAAAAGCCTGGTCATATAGACGACCAATGACGACAAAAATTTCTTCAGGATACTCATGGCTTTTTGAGCCGAACGATGTTGTATCAGCACCAGGTTGAAACCGGGTTAAGCGCGTGTATTCACCTGTCTCATCATCAATGCTCAGTGTTAACTCTTCTGCAAGATCTTCCATACCCTCAATCGGTTGCCATTGATCTTTGTATTCTGGTTTTAAAGGGTTCCAGTATGTTTGAGTTGTTTTAGTCATTTTTTGTCCTTGTTTATAGCAATAACAGAATGCATGAGGTTTAAATTATGTGCATTGAAATTAAAGACACAACTCATTTAACAGTAAGTAATGGCATATCACGAACTCCTTTATTCAAAGTCTGCGTCTCATCAGAACAGTTGGAATCGTCTGATCTATCCTTACGTAAATATTCATTCTCTCAATCACATTAAAACCCAAAGCCGTATAAAATAATTCAGCGTTAAGGCTGGAGTAGCATTCAAATTGGTTAACACCGGCTGTACGTGCCTGATTTTCACAAAGTTGATAAATTGAACGCCCAATACCTCTTCCGAGCCAATCTGGATGTGTTGCACAATGGCGAAGATGTGCTAACCCTTGCTCAACACATGTTTTGCCAGGTCGTTCATGCGACCAGCCACCACAGCCCACAACCAGACCTTCTTCAGTTTCTGCAAGGTAGAAGGATTTTGATGCCAGCAGTACGGGATTCGCCTGCGTCATTGCAGGTAATGTTGCTGATAACACCGATGCATCATACGCAGACTGCATTAGCTTCGGGTACGATGCATGAAGTAATTCAGTGACAGCTTGTGTATCGCTAATTGTGGCTACTCTGAGTGTGTGCTGGGGCATCTTTCTTCGAAACTTATTGTTCCAAAACTCTGCATGGGGATACCATTAACAATACTCTGCGTTACGGCATCCTTATATGAATTACCACTGAGACTTAGGGCGCTATCTAATAGTTTTTCCATGCTGAAATTGGTTAAAATCTGCCCAGATTTTTCTACTCTATTCTTATGCTGCACTACAAATCCTCTGCGTTCAAAAAAAGGTTTAGCGACAATTGAAGCCTTAATAGAGAGTCCTTCCATATTTCGTGCTTTAGCAAAAATTTCTACATTGCTATAAAGTAAACAAGCCACCCCTTTGCCTTCGTGCTCTGGATGCGTATAGATGCAATCAATATGTCCATTGAGTTCCAGCACTACAAAACCAGCCATTTTGTGATTAATAATAGCCAGATAAGTTTTGTTTCTAGCGAGTCTTAAACGCCACTGATCATAATCAGGTGGTATTGGTGCCCACGCTTGTTTCTGCTTGTCAGAGTATATTGTCGAGTCGATTGCATGCACTGAACTATAAAACAGTTCCACTGTTTCTTTGGTACGCTCAGGCGTATAATTTCGAATTTGCATGATTTTTCCTAACACCAATCATAATTGGCGATCAAATTATAGTCGTTCCTATGCTCTGGGTCACAAGACGCAGAGCTTCCTTGCATGAATTTCCACGGAGACCGTAGGAATTATCCACTACCCAAAAAATTTTCAGGGACATAATACTTTTTAAAATATTCAGGATTACTATTCTGAATTCGGTATCATGCCCCTGAATTCCCTGGTTTTCAGGATTTTACGAGATTGTTTTACGTAGTTATCAGTTCAACGGTACGATGCTTTCGATACCCGAACGATCAATAGAGATAGCATCGATGGATTCGTTCGCCATACCGTTAGCTCCGCTATCGAACAGAATGGTACATTCGTTCAAACGCGTATCGTTACCAGTACTTATGACATCACAGTTAATGAAGTCATCAGCAGCGCCACTTAGACCAACGATCTCATATAATCCTAAGGTGGTGAAGGTAAAGTTGTTGGCATCTATGGCAACACCCTTAATATCTTCCGAACTATTGGTAAGACCAATATCCGAGCCATCAAAGAGCAGATCCCAAACGTCACCATTGCGTACCATCAGATCTTCATCTTTCACTGAAAGCGTACCATTAGCGCTAGGTACTTTAGCTGAACCCAGAGTACTAATAACCAACTGACCCTCAGTATCAGACGTAATGGCATCTATATCTTCACCATTTGTGGTTAATCCAACATCAGCTCCTCGCAGGAATATTTCCAAAGAGCCGCTGGTGTCGGCACCCAATTGTTCTGGTATAAAAAGCAAGATGTCTGAATCGTCAACCTCACCCACACCTGGTAGTGAAATGGCTTTATTAATACTCAACAACATAGTGCCATCAGAACGTAAATGGAAAGCATCAATATCGACCGGTCCAAGCCCAATATCCGAACCATCAATGACCATTGCCCAACGTTTTCTCGCTGCGCTAAAAAGCAACACGTCTTCATCATTGAATTTGATACCATCGACAGTGCCACTTGAACTAGAACTAGCATAGAACACGTTCTTGTTATCATCACCATTATCATCACCCATTGCTGGAGTGAAGTGGGCAACAGCCATTGCAGATCCGTTTCTGGGTGCAGGTATTTCAATCCTGCGATTACCCTCACCAAAAATGACAGCAGTTTTATTGCTGCCAGGAAAGAATAAATTTGTACCATTGGCGTCTGTTGTTAGACCGCGGGAAAAGAATTTTCCCTCCACTGCCTGTCCAAACGATGGTTCAATTTTACCTTGAGCCGTTGTAATCCCCGCGAGGAATGTGGTGTTGAATACATTCGCAATGGGTTTTTCTATCGTAATTGCAGTACTACCACTGCCCATGGTCAATGTTTGACTATCAAACTCACCAGCGATAAAAAGAGTACCCGCGGACTTATTGATTCTATCGGCATCGATACTATGGATTACATCCGACTCACTACCGCCCACTTGAATAACGTCCTCAAGCGACCCGTTCCGAAAAAAACCTAACTGTGCAATAAAAATATCTCTTTCTCCCCGGCTGGTCAGTGTCCTTGGCCCAATCGTAACCTGATCTTTAAAATTACCAGCGATGTATATTTCTATAAATTTGTGGGTAACTTGTCTTATGGAAACGGATTCAGGGCTGCTAATTTGTTTTACAAAGCGTCGTTGACCACCCCTTGTATAGCTCACTACAAATCCATCAGCTTTACCGGTGCTAGTCAGCTCTTCTACCTGTTGACCAGTTCGATCCGGAAAGCGGATTGTGCCAAAAAAATCGCCTGCAACGGTGATCACACCACCGGAATTTAAAGTGACGCTCGTTCCCTCTGCACCATCACCACCAGCCTGTAGCACAAAGCTGATTGAGCCGTCAAAGGCGTATAGAACGGTATACATATCTGTGTCCCCTGGAGATAACCCAAGTAAGGTTTCCCTGGAATTAGACTGTCCATTGAATTCGGCAATACCGTTAAATGAACCAGTAACAACAAGATTACCATCAGCACTAAGATCACCCACTTCGACTAAATTTTTACCTGAGATCTGGTTAGCCCACTTTACCTCACCTGTTGCTGAGTTAAGCTGTGCCACAAAACCGTCTGCATTATTTCCACTGGTCATACTTTCAGAGCCAATATTCAGACGACCCAGAAACGAACCGGCGATATGCACATTGCCGCCAAAATCAGCATCAAATTTAACACCTGTAGGCTGGCTACTAGGTAATACCCTGTCAGTAGAAACATCAAACTTCTGCACCCAGACCAGGTTATTATCTGCATCATATTTGGCGACAAAAACATCGCCTTTCGTTCCCACGAGTTCTTGCGTACCTTCACCTTCACCAAAGAGTACACTTCCTTCAAAGTTGCCTAAAACGTAGCGATTGCCATCGGGGTCAACATCGACATCTTGTGTTCTAATGGTTCCATCTGCACTTTGTTCTACAATGACATCATTAATATCAAACTGACTTACATTGCCCTCTGCGTTTGCCGCATTAGGATAGATGCCCCAAAATACAGAGAGTAGTATCACCATTGAAAAAAACGTCTGCCTACTGGTTGCAAACACTGGCTTCAAGGTTGGTGGCAGTGTAGGTGTTTGCTGGATCAGGTTATTAACCTCAGATAAAGACATGATTTGTTTGTTTGATAAAGTATTCATAATAGTTCCTTATTTAGTAAATCGTTAAAAAGTTATAATAGTGATTCAGGTTCGTTAAAAATTTGATATTAATTTACATATGCACCTCCAATTTGAATTGTTAAGTTCTTCGTACAGTTCAAACCGATTCCTCTGTCAACAATGCCTTGCCCATGGCTTCCACATGTCTGCGATCAGTTCCACAACAACCCCCGATAACCGTGAGTTGCGGCAAAACTTGATGTAGCTCCAGATAACACTGTCCCAGATCATGTGGATCACCACTATCCAGTTCAGTCGCCTCATCAAGTTCGGCATGACTTTTACAGGAAGCATTGGCACGAATTCCGCGAATACGATCCAGAGAAGAGTGATTGATTCGCAAAGTCTCGATAAAATGGCTGGGATGTGCGCAATTAATCATGAAATACGCTGGACCTGAACCTGTGGCATCATCAACTTTCTTAATCGCGTCAACCAATGGCTGTCCACTGGGCAGGCATCCGTCTGTTTCCACGGTAAAGGAAATAACAACCGGCATATTTTCTGCCTGTGCTGCACGAGTAATGCCTATGGCCTCATCGGCACTGGCGAAAGTCATAGCGGTCACCAGATCAGCATTTTCTTGGCGAAATATTCTGATTTGTTCGCCATGATACTGTTGTGCTGCGGTTGCCGTTAAAGCTTTAGAAGCATCATAAGCATCGCCTTTTGGACCAATACAAGCGCTGATAACTATGGGGGTTTCGCTGGTTTCATATTGCGCACGCAGATCATGCAGCATCCGAATCGCCAAACGGTTTAGTTCTTCCAGTTTTTGTGTGCTATAGCCTAACGGCTTAGCCCAGTCAGAACTGCCGCGCCAAGTGACGCTTTCTAAAATAAACCCACGTTGATATCGCTGCGCCATTTGCAAATAGCTTTGATAGTATTCCATTGCAATTTGCACGCCTTCTGCATTATCCATTAAAGTGATCGCAGCAAATTCTGGTAACTCGACACCCTGAAGAAAAATCAATGTGGTTTCCATACCACCATCAGTTAAAAATACCCTGCTCCCTAATTGTGGAAGTTGTTGTCTATATTTTGTCATCTTGTTCTCCCGTTATTTTCATGGTTCCCACGCTCTGCGTGGGAACCCATATTGAAACGCTCCTGCGTTTCGAGACGCGGAGCGTCTTTGCTGAATTCCCACACGCATGGGAACAATAAGGCAGGCTATCGATAAACTTTTAATTTCACTTGCAATTTAACGCCAATCAAAGCCCCTTGTTCCGTTTCAAATTGATTCAATCCTTCCAGTATTTGCACTTGCTCTCCTTTGGCACGTTTAAAACGACCGGTTCCACCGGTAATAGCACGCTTGACGGGTTCGCCTATATCTGCCAATTCAACGCCATCCGTAGTAATTGTTTTTGCACCAAATTTTTCGCCAAAGTTGAATATTTGATGTGTTACAACGACTGGCCCCGTTTCAGTACGTGCGCCATTTCCCACATGCCAACCTCGACAAAACCAGGTACCCATCACTAAACCGGGAAATTGTGGATTACCCTCAGCATCAACACCCTCACCCATTTCCAGTGTTCCTTTTGGATAAATAAACCCCTGGGTGACAAATTCACCGCCATACGCGGGTGAACCATCTTCAAAAACCGGCGTTTCATCGAATGAAAACTTTCTGGGGTTTTCGACAATATCCACTTCAATCACGGTTTTTCCAAAGCCAAAGAAGTTGCCTATGCCATGTTTGTTTGAATCAGCATGGGCTGGTGATATCATTAAATAGATCAATACCATAAGTGTTATCAATAATATGAAGCCCATAGCATTACAATACCTTGGGTTATCAATGTTTTTAGAAATCAGTTTATTATTCATTTTCTTTCTCCTAGACAAATAAGATAAATAGTTAAGATTCAAACTCAATTAAGTAAAATGTCAGCTGTAGAATATTAAAAACCTGTCAGGACTGCGTGCGAATCATCGTCAAAATAGATCAATAATTAAGAGAAAATTCTGTTGAAAATTTATAATCAATTATCCTTTTAACTCTCTTTGATAATTTTGATTTAATCTTTTCGAGTTTTTTTGTAGGTTTTAACAATGCTACAATTTCATAGATTGCAGGCACTGTGCCAACTCCCGGTTACGGGAAAATATTTTTACTAAGATACTGATATTTAAAATATAATTGGTTTGTACAAAAGAAAATAGAACTATGGGTAAAGGAATTAGATTAACGATATAACGTTACTGTACCGATATACCGTAAGATGGAGTTGTTGATAAAGATTGAATTTGTATTCTGTTGGAGTCTGAACCTAGAAAAATCAGAGTTGCGAAATCAAAGTCAGATAAAAAAACGAGCAAGGTAAGTGAACGTGCACAAAATAATTTAAGAAATTGACTTGTCTTTTTGTACATTTTCTGCAATGTAGAAACAGTTATATAGCCACCTATACCCCCGTTTCTACACCTTGAATACGAACAATAATCCTGCGCCAAAATGTAAAAGTTATTGTGTTTCATTCCTTAGCTTAATTTAACAACCTTCAGGATTAAAGTTTCACTTTGATATATACTCATGCCGACCGATTGACAGCCGGTAAATTCCTAGCGTAACATATTGATTTTACCGTCCATAATTATTTTCAAACATATGCTAGCAAGAAACAGTGCAGTTAAGGTAAACGCACTATTAAAAGTATTTCCCGCTGTACTAATACTTGGTGTTAGACAATCAGGTAAGACAACACTTGCCCAACAAGTCAGAAAAGACTGGAAGTATTTTGATTTGGAAAATATCAACGATCTTGATTTTATTTCATCCGATATGGATTTCTTTTTTAACGAATATCCTGGCAGCATTATCATTGATGAAGCGCTAGAATTTTCAGATTTATTTAAACACTTAAGAGGTGTTATTGATTCAGACAGAAATCAAAAAAATCGATTTATTCTAACGGGTTCCAGCTCTCCTGAACTTATTAAGCACGCGAGTGAGTCATTGGCGGGGCGCTTAGGTATTGTTGAGCTCGGTACATTTAAAATTAATGAGCTGCATGAAAAGCCATTGCCGTCTTTTTACCAAATATTTAATAACCCATTATCTGCATCTGCATTAGAAAAACTGAAAAAATTGACTGTTGAAGAGGGTGATGTAATCAATAATTTTTTACACGGTGGTTATCCTGAACCTGTACTTGCCAAAGACAACGATTACTTCCGGCTATGGATGCAAAATTATTTTCAACTGTATATTGAAAGAGATATCAGAAAACTATTTCCCAGACTTGATACTCTAAAATACAGACGTTTTGTTTCTATATTGTCGGAGCTGTCCGGTACAATTATTAATAAGGCTCAATTAGGAAGAGCACTGGATACATCTGAGGTTACGATTAGAGACTACCTTGAAATTGCGGACAAAACATTTGTATGGAGAATGATCCCATCTTATGAGAAGGCAAAATCAAAATCCATTGTCAAAATGCCTAAAGGGATACTCCGAGATTCTGGTCTGACTCATTTTCTTGCCAATATTGACAGCAGAGAAAAATTAATTCGTTCGCCCCATGTAGGTCAGAATTTTGAGTCTTTCATTATTGAAGAAATCATTAAAGGTATTCAATGTACCAACGCAACTAACTGGGAATACTATTACTATCGAACAAAGCATGGGGCAGAAGTCGATTTGATATTGGAAGGGAGCTTTGGTGTACTGCCTATTGAAATAAAATTTGGAGTAACTACTCAATCCAGACAGATTACCTCATTGCAAAAATTCTTGAGCGATAATTCATTACCTCTGGGACTTGTTATCAACAATTCAACTGAGGTGAGAACCTTGGCAAGTAACATTATTCAGATACCGGCAATGTTGATTTGAGCCGATAAGTCAGAGTTGCGACATCGACGTTATTTATTACCGGCAACCTGACTAAGTAATTGGCCGATTTTGTCAAAACGGTAGCTTTCTATCAATTGTGCCAAACCTTGTTTTAAGGTTTGGTGTTCGTCGCCCAAATTGTCCACAAGTGATTTAAGCTGTTCTGCATCCGCTTGTTTTGCAGTTTTCTGTAATTTATCGCACCATGTTTTTGAAACACCTTCAAAGTCGATTTCTTTTAGAGAAACCGGGGATTCTACGGTAGCTGTTTTTTCTGTTAAGTCTTGATAAATATATTCAATGTGTAAATGCTTGGCAAGGATCAAAAAAATTTCCTGGTCGGTACAAGGTTTATGCATCAATTCATCACAGCCGCATGCCAGAATTGAAGCGCGTTGCTCTTCAAATACACTGGCAGTTAAAGCAATAATGATACTTTTCTGATTAATCGCTTTGATTTTTGTAGTTGCCTGATATCCATCCATCACTGGCATGCGCATATCCATAAAGACTAGATCGGGTGACCATTGTTTGAATATTTCTATACCCTGCTGTCCATTTTCTGCTTCTTGGACTGCAAAACCAACTGATTCCAGGATTTTTTTTAACAATAAGCGGTTTTCCTGTTCATCCTCAACGATGAGAATACGAATAGTTTTTTGATTGGGCAGCAGATGCAAGACTCGATGAGCTGGCTTGGTTTGTTCAAATGCCTTATTTTTAGTGGTTTGAACACGAATATAAAAACTAAAAGTAGAGCCTTTTTCCGGAGTGCTTTCTACCTGTAACTCACCACCCATTAATTGCACGAATTGGCGACTGATAGACAAGCCAAGTCCTGTTCCATGTTTAGAATCGCTTGGATCAAGCTGGACAAAGGGGTCAAACAGTTTTTTGATGTCTGACGCAGGAATCCCACAACCGGTATCGCTTACCTGAAAATAAAGTAATGGAGTGGAGATAGTCCCATTTTGTTGATTGGCAAAAATTGTGATATTGCCTTTGCTAGTAAATTTTATAGCATTATTGACAATGTTCGTTAAAATCTGACGCAGTTTTTGCGGATCGGATTTGATATAGACAGGTAAATTTTCATCAATTTTCAGATCAAGCTGCAAATGTTTTTGTTCAGCACGAACCTTGAACATTTGCCCTAGTTCATTCAACAATTCATGGAGGTTAAAGGATAATTCATTTAATTCTGTATGCCCGGCTTCAACTTTGGACATTTCCAGCACATCATTGATTAATGCCAGCAGATGCTCACCACTATTTTTTACGATAGTTAAATTTTCTTTTAAATCCGAGGATAGATTGGGGCCATAAAGGTTTAGTTGGGTAAAACCGAGTATGGCATTCAGCGGTGTTCTAAATTCGTGGCTCATATTGGCAAGGAATTGAGACTTAGCTCGATTCGCCATTTCAGCTGCTTCTTTGGCATGTTTTAACTCTTCCTGAATATCTTGGCGTTCTGTAATATCCACAATACTAGCCTGCACTAGATTTCGGTTATTACTAGGAAAACGTGAAAGGCTAATTTCGCAAATAATGGTTTCATCTTTTGAATTTATATGATGCCATTCGAAAACAGGATGACCGCCCTGCAGCGCTTCTTGCAATTTTTCCCTGGCTGCATAACTCGAATATTGCCCATCGGGTTGTTTTTCCGGGCTAACATCCGCAGGCGTCATTTCTAGCAATTGTTCGCGTGTATAACCAAATAATCGCTCCGTTTTTTCATTGACGTTGATCCAGACACGTTGATCCAAATCAAAAAGAGCGAATGCTGTTGGTGCATACTTGACCATATTGGCAAAGCGTTCTTCACTTTCTTTTAGGGCTTCTTGTGCTTGAAAGAGCTTGCTTCGGTCTTGAGCCAGAATAATGATTCCGAGTGCTTTGCCTTTTAAATTTCGATTGACGGCACAGCTGACTAACATCGGGATTTGTTTGCCATCCCGAGAATACCACAGCATTTCCATCCCAATTGATGGCTTTTCATGCGTAGAGATAACGTCTTCAAAAGCATGTAGTTCAGGACAAAAAATAGTGACCGGTTTACCCGTAAATTCCTGTTCTGAATAATCTAATAATTCTAAAGCCGATGGATTGCTGATTTTAATATTTCCATCCGCATCGGTTACGATCAATACCTCAGCCATTTGGCGTATCAAGTCTTGGGTATAATCTTTTTCGGTCAACGCTTCATGTAAGCTAGTCGTCATTTTATTGAAAGCATTGCCAAGCTGGCCAATTTCATCACTATCCTCAATTTCCACTCGGGTATCAAAATGACCGTCTTTAATTTGTTCTGTCGCTTTTACCAAGTTAAGCAAAGGCTTCCTGATTAATCGTTTAAGAATCAGGTACATCATCAGCAAACCCAATACTAATGCAATGCTATGCAGCAATAATGTCTGGGCGGCGGCAGATTGTGCTTTTTTTTGAATGAGTTGGCGGGGATAAACAGTGATTAAATACCAAGAGGGGCCTTGAAGATGAGCTATTGCAAAAAAATTCTTGCTATGTGGGGGCGTAATAATAGTTGAAGAAAAATCAGATTGATGAGTAATCGTTTCTAAAAGATTTAGTAAACTGGAATCCTTGGTTTCAGCTATTGTTAACAAACCATTCCTCGCCAATAGAGCGTCCATATATTTTGGGTGAGCTATGATATCGCCATTAGCACGGATAATCATGTTGTAGGTGCCTTCCAGTCCTTGATGTAAGGTTCTGTCAAACAAGGTATCCAAGAGTATGTCTATACCAAAAGTGACGCTTCCTTTATCAGGGGTAGTCACTGTTCTGCTGGCAGATATGACCCAATGCCCCACACCGTAGTCATAATAGAGGTTTGACCATTGTATTTTGCCCTTAGCTTCATTATTCGGCTGAATCATTTCTTGTTTGCTGGTGACATCCCAGAGAGCAATGTTTAATCCCCAAGCATTTTCAGGCCAGTACATGAGGGCACTGGTTTCAGGCAGTAGCATATACAGATTGATAAACCTGCTTTTCCATGCAGGACCATAACTGCGCAATAATTCATAGCCAACTATGATTTTCGACTGGAAATTTGGATTAATTTCGACCTGATTAGCAATCAGTCCAGATATTCCCTGCTCAGAATGTAACTGGTTTGAGGTTCGATACATTCCGTTTTTTTCAGGCAAGAAGAGTTGCTTAAACTTTTTCTTACTGGGGTTGGTGATATTTTTCTTGATTTTATCCAGATAGGCATTAACAATTTCGTTCAAATTATCTTCTGCCAGGCTAAACCGCTCACTTTCTCTGATACCGCGTTCTTCGGTGTAGATTTTTAGTTGATCCAGTGCCTGTGATCGCAAATTGTTATAGACTTGCCAGTAATTCAATATGCCAGCAATCCCGATAACAATACTCATGATGATTGCCGTATAAATGATTGCTCTGCGGAGCAAAGAACGTTTCATCGGGATTGTCTTACTTATTTATGGTCAGCTGCTTCCATGTTTAATCAACAATTTCAGCCAGTTCAGGTACTTTAGTAATGCCGAGTATTTTGGCAATTCGGGTGTTGAAGAATAATTTGCCCTTTTTATTGGACGTGATGGGGATCTGGTTGGGCGGAACACCCGCTAATATTTTTAAGGCAGTATGACCAGACCAGAGGCCCATTTCCTTATAGTCCTTAGTGATACCCACAAGAGCATAAGGCATTTCCCATTGGTGTTCGGTAGCAACCGGTATTTTTACATGTTTTTCAACAAAGGTTTGTGCGTCTGCATTATCCCGGCCTGTAACGCCGGCATGAGTAGTGATGATTAACATGTCCACTTCATCTTGTAATTTCGCAAATGAGCGTTGCCATTGTTCAAAACTACTGGCGAAATAGGTTTTAGCAAAATCTATATTAAATCGTTTTTGATAATATTCCCGATTTTTTCGTTCAGATAAACGGTCACCACCTAGAAAACCAATGCGATTGCCTTTGCTATGTTTTCGAAGATGTCTGATGATTTCCGAAACCAGAGCGACTTCAACAATCCCTGTCATATTCTGAAAAGGGAAGCCGTATATTGAAGCATCCCAATTGATCCCACAAAAAACAATGGGTAAATTGCCGTCTTTATAGAAAGGTTCGATCAGATATTTCGCGGCATTATCATCGCATGCGATCAAAACATCCGGCTGGTATGCATGAATAATAGTTTTAACTTTAAGCGCGGATACTTTTATATCAGCCGGCTCAGGATTTCTTTTACTGTCCATTTCAATCAATTTAAAATCGATATTGTGGCCGGTAAGCGCTTCTTTTACACCAGATACGATGTGAGAACTTGCCGTATAACCCTGGTGATAGGAATCCACAAACAGGATTTTTTTAGCCATTGAATTCTCTGCTTGTGCTGTTTGTACCAGTATAAAACCGGTAAGACTACTGGCAATAAATAAAATGATTGAAACACTTTTATTCATTGTATTTTCCTCTGACAATACCCAACTTTGTCATACGTGAATGTAATGTTGTTGGTTTTATATCAAGCATATCAGCAGCTCCATTTTTGCCACTGACTTGCCAGTCGACACTTTCAAGAGCCTTAAGAATATGCGATCGCTCGTTTTCCTCCAATGTACTCAGAGGCGCCAAGTCTTGATTCTGTATCGTCCCAGTGCTCGGCTGCAACCAGTCGCCAAAGTTAAGTTCTGGTCCCTGACTCAGGATAACGGCACGTTCTATTAGATGTTGCAATTCACGAATATTTCCCGGCCAATGATAATTTTGCAATGTATCGACAACTACGGAAGGGACGATGGTTATTTTTTTGCCAAATTTTTCTGCATAGTATTCAACAAAGTGCTGTATTAGATTAGATAGATCCTCTTTACGTTCGCGTAGTGGTGGCAGTGAGATAGGGAAGACATTGAGGCGATAAAACAAATCTTCCCGGAAAGTTCCGGCCTTGACGCAAGCGACAAGGTCGCGATGTGTTGCGGTAATGATGCGAACATCAACCTTGATGGTCGTTGTTCCACCGACCCGTTCGATTTCACCTTCCTGGAGAACGCGCAGCAACTTAGTCTGCATATCCAACGACATTTCACCTATTTCGTCAAGAAACAGTGAGCTGCCATCAGCCAGTTCAAAACGACCTATTTTACGAGCGATAGCGCCGGTGAAGGCGCCTTTTTCGTGACCAAATAATTCACTTTCAACCAGGTTTTCTGGGATCGACGCACAGTTTAAACGAATTAATTCGCGGTCTTTTCTTGGGCTGGCATTGTGAACTGCTCGGGAAATCAGTTCTTTACCGGTCCCGGTTTCACCGGTAATCATGACTGTAGCATCGGTTGATGCCACTTGATCCACTAAAGACATGACATTCTGCATTTGTTTTGATTTAGTTACAAACTGCGTGGATTGCTGGGCGGAACGTAACTCATCTTGCAAATACAGATTAATTCCGCGTAAATGATTTCGCTCAGATTCTGTTTTTATCCGCGTTTCGATATCGCGTAGTATTAAGGTATACAGTTTTTGTTCGCCATCGAAGCAATAAGACAAGGTCGCTTCAATTGGAAATTGGCTGCCGTTTGCACGTATGGCATGGTGGCCTTCTGGAATCCACAGCATGGGTTGTTCAGCAGACTGTTCAATAAATTTAGAGATAGCCTTAGTCAATGTTTCGCTCATGAAATGACTCAAGGGTTGTCCAGTAACCTTGGTCGCTGAACAGCAAAAAATCTGTTCAGCGGCGTTGTTAAACAAAACGATATTGCCCGTCTGGTCGATACTAATGATCGCATCCATGGCGGAATGAATAACCTGGGATAATTGTTGCTGACTTTTTTGGAGCTGTTTTTTGACCGTTTGCAGTAAAAGATGAGTACGGACTCGCGCGATAACTTCTTCATGTTGGAAGGGTTTCGTGACGTAATCCACCGCACCGGCTTCAAAAGCCTTTACTTTGTCAGAGACATCATCCAGGGCGCTGATAAAAATAATGGGGATATTTTTGGTTTTTTGTGCACTTTTTAATTTCGCACACACCTCAAAACCATCCATTTCCGGCATTCTGATATCCAGCAAAATCAGATCCGGTGAAGCCGCTTCGATGGCCGTCAAAGCCATCGCGCCGCTGGTCACACTGCGGACTTTATGATGGTAGCGCCCTAATAGATCAGTCAGTAATTTGAGGTTAGCGATAGTATCGTCAACAATCAAAATATCTGGCTTAATGGATTGATCTGCGTATTGTGTCATTATGATTGCAAATGGTTGATTGGTTATATAATAACTTGCGTAAGTGGGAGTAGCGAAGCGTTTTCCGAGATTTCCTGTGATTACAGCCTATCCCTGACATTAATTTTGACCGGAACCGTTCTGGTCATCAGCATAAAACCAATTTTTTTTTGATACTAGAAAAAGGGGATCGATTTATTCCAAGAAAAATAAATCTGTCCCCTTTTTACGCACATAAAAATCATTCCTTTAGCTTGTTAATAGTTATGTTTTGAGTTATGTTGAATCAATGACTTGTGCTGAGAGCTGTATTCGGCTTATTTCTGGATTGTAGTTATTGTTTACTCCTGAATTCAAGTCATAAGTGCATAACCCATTAATTGCCTGACATCCATGCCAGTCAGTTCTTTAAAAACCTCATAAGGTGTTTTGAATTTCAGGCATTTTCTTGGTCTGCTATTGAGTTTGTCAACCGCCTCAAAAACCTGCTTGATTGTCACATCAGTTAACTTCATTGCTTTCGGAAAATATTGGCGCAACAACCCATTGGCATTCTCGTTTTGTCCGCGTTCCCATGAGTGATATGGTTTAGCGAAATATGTATCACAGTCCAGCTCTTTTGCTACCACTTCATGCAGGGTAAACTCCTTTCCATTGTCAAACGTAATCGTTTTAACAAAGGCCTGGATTGGTTTCAATAACATCAGCATCGCCTCTTTGACAGACGCTGCTTTTTTACCTGGTAATGGCGAGGCCAATCTCAGTTTTGATTTCCTGTCATCCAAGGTCACAATCGCGCCTTGATGGTTTTTTCCAATGATGGTATCGGCTTCCCAGTCGCCGACACGTTCGCGATTATTCGCCTCTTTTGGGCGCTCATCAATATCAACCCGATTCGGAATGCCTGTGCGATTACGGGCATTGCCATAGCGCTTACGATAAGTTTTATTCTGATGCCTGAGATGCGTGTACAAGTCACCTCCCGTTTTCTTATCCGTCAGTATGTACTGGTAAATTGTTTCATGGTGGAGACTCATCACATGTTCGCTTTTTAGTCTGCCTGCAATCTGTTCGGGACTTTGTAATGGTCAAGTTTTCTTGGAAGGATTTTAAGCCGCTTTTTTCATTTCTTTGGTTTTTTGATGAGGGGTTTTATAATCAATAGCAGAATGTAACCTTTTATAGTTATAGAAACTAATATAGCTAGTCACAGCACTGACTACAGAGGAGTAATTAATAAAACTCAAATAGTTCAGCCTCTCTGTTTTTAAATTCCTAAAAAACCGCTCCATCACAGCATTATCCCAGCAATTAGCTCGACGGCTCATACTTTGTGTTATATCCAAGTCATGAAGATAATCAACAAATAGATTGGCTGAATATTGAACCCCTTGGTCTGAATGAAACATTAATTGTTGAGTATCTGGCTTGTGTTTATTAATCGCATGTTCTAATGCTGACTTTGCAAGCTCTGCATTGGGTTCTTCTGATAATGCCCAGCCCATAATTTCTCTTGACCCAAGATCAAGTATACAAGCTAAATAGCTCCAGCCTGTATAGGTTTTAATGTAGGTAATGTCACCTACCCAGTGCGTATGAACAGTACTGGGATTAAACTGTCGTTTAAGTAAATGATCCGCTTTCTTGTGGACTTCTCCCGCTGGATAGCTGTGTCGCTTTTTAGGTTTTATGGCAATGACATTCGATTTTTTCATTAATGAAGCTGTTTTATAAACGCCTATTTCAATCCCTCTGTTAGCTAATTCAACCTGAGTCCTTCGTTTACCATAGGTATGCTGAGTTTCAATGGCTATCAATTTAATTTGTTCTATGGTTTCTTGTTCTTCATCGCTCATTTGATTATTAATCTGATAGTAGTGTGTACTGAGAGCTATATTAAATAGTGTGCAAAGCTCTGTTGTTTGATAGCCTGGAGAAGCCTTCTTTATTTCAACAATCAATTCAGATTGTTGTTGTCTCGAACAAAGAAGGCTGTGGCCTTTTTTAGTATTTCATTATCCCTTTTAGCTCGCCATAATTGCTTCTCTAGGCTTTGTATTTTCTGTTGTTCTGGGGTTAACGCTTGCTTATCCTGAGGTGTATTACCTTTGAGTTCATCTAAATATTGCTTTTTCCATCGCCTCACAGCAGAGTCACCTGCTCCTGATATTTCCATTACCTGCTTATTGGTATATCCTTCATTTACCATGAGTTTAGCGTAGTCTAGACGCTGTTCTGTGGTGAAGGTTGTTTTAGGTTTTACTGTGGTTATTTCGGTCATTTTTTATCCTAATTTTGGGTTGGATTATAAGCTATAAATCCTTCCAAGATTATTAGACCATTACAGATATCAATAGACCCTTGCTCGGGAGAGGTTAAATCAAAACCGCCGAAAAGAGTCAATTTGTAGAAAGTCATAACTGAGGTTTATTTTCTTTTGTAGGAGCGGCTTTAGCCGCGATATCGCGGCTAAAGCCGCTCCTACAACGCCATCGAAAAAATCCCGTTAGAGCAGGTTTTTTGAAGTTTTAACAAATAATTTTTGTATAAAAAATTTTTGACGCTTTTTTGACGTTGTTTCGCACAGTGCGCTGACGGGTCCTTAATATTCTGTAGCTTCATTTTAACGGAGAAGAGATATGAATAATACATTGATTTCGAACAATACTAACAATCCTGACCACTTAGTCGTTATAGGGTTCAAGTTATTGGCAACACTTATGTTGCTGATGTATTTGTTGGTACCACAAGCCTATGCTGGATCTAAACATCATTCGATAGGAAACCATTTCAACTTTGGAAAAAAAGTCATTGAAGTAGATATTGTCGAAAATCCTAGAAAGTTTTCATTCGATGAAACGCCCGTTTTTAAGGATGGCTCACCCGCTTATGGTGGCGAATTTATCACACAAGGATTTATCTATCCAAAAGGAACATTGGAAATGGGTGATGGGGTTGATGCAGAAGGGAACCCACAATTTCCTGATTTGGTTATCGGCACCTGGTTTTGTCGGGGCTGGCACGTTGGTGATGGAGCGCGCACTCAAACGGGCCCTATTGTTATAACTCATCAATTATTCAACTTCGGCAAAAATTTTGGTGCGAAAACAATTACCACTGATGGTATTGAACTGGCAGATGAAGGTAAACCCGTTAAACGTGCCATTACCGGTGGAACAGGACGCTTTAGACGTGCTCGTGGAGAGCAAGTACAAACATTTGAAGGATTGAATCAGTTTGAGACGGAACAAGGGGCTTTGTTAGGCGTTAAATTAAGCGTGAAGTTGAAAGTTTATCGATAGCCTGCCTTATAGTTCCCACGCTCTGCGTGGGAATTCAGCAAAGACGCTCCGCGTCTCGAAACGCAGGAGCGTTTCAGTATGGGTTCCCACGCAGAGCGTGGGAACCATTAAATCATTAAATAAAGGGTGAACAAAATGACAAAATATAGACAACAGCTTCCACAATTAGGGAACAGGATTTTTTTAACTGATGGTGGTATGGAAACAACCTTGATTTTTCTTCAGGGTGTCGAGTTACCAGAATTTGCTGCGATCACTTTAATGGATAATGCAGAAGGCGTGCAAATTGCAATGGAATACTATCAAAGCTATTTGCAGATGACGCAGCGTTATCAACGTGGGTTTATTTTAGAAAGTGTCACTTGGCGAGGTGGTTCTGACTGGGCTAAGCCGTTAGGCTATAGCACACAAAAACTGGAAGAACTAAACCGTTTGGCGATTCGGATGCTGCATGATCTGCGTGCGCAATATGAAACCAGCGAAACCCCCATAGTTATCAGCGCTTGTATTGGTCCAAAAGGCGATGCTTATGATGCTTCTAAAGCTTTAACGGCAACCGCAGCACAACAGTATCATGGCGAACAAATCAGAATATTTCGCCAAGAAAATGCTGATCTGGTGACCGCTATGACTTTCGCCAGTGCCGATGAGGCCATAGGCATTACTCGTGCAGCACAGGCAGAAAATATGCCGGTTGTGATCTCCCTTACCTTGGAAACAGATGGTCGATTGCCCAGTGGTCAGACTTTAGTTGATGCCATTAAACAAGTCGATGCCACCACCGGACAAGGTCCTGCCTATTTTATGATTAATTGCGCGCATCCGAGCCATTTTATCGAGACTTTGCGTAATCATCACTCTGCTCTGGATCGAATCCGTGGTATCCGTGCCAATGCTTCCTGTAAAAGCCATGCCGAGCTGGATGAGGCAACTGAACTGGATGGCGGTGATCCACATGATCTGGGACAGCGTTATCTGGATTTACAACAGTATTTACCACAACTGTCAGTGATAGGCGGTTGCTGTGGCACTGATCTTCAACATATTGAAGCAATGGCAGATGCTCTGTTGACAGACCCAAGGTATTGAGTGCCTTGTTGGAAAAATGATTTGAGGTTTTAATTATGTCAGCTCTATTAATGATGATGGGAATCAGCGTTTTAATCCCCAAACAAGAGATCACAGAAACTAAATTAACAGAAGATGCGCGTGGAAAAGCACTGATGTTAAAAATTGCCGCTAAAGACCGAAAAGCATTTGAAGCCTTTTATTATCTTTATGCGGAACGCATCGGTGGTTATTTAAGCAAAATGCTGAAACGACACGATTGGGTTGATGAAGCGGTTAATGATGTGATGCTTGCTGTTTGGCAATCGGCAGAACGCTTTGATCCTGATCGCGGCAAGATGTCAACTTGGCTGTTCGGCATTGCCCACAACAAAGGGTTAAAATTTTTAGAACGGACTGGTAGACGTAAAGAAATGCAACTTATTGACACCGCTGATGAATTTTTAGACGATGAAGAAATCGAGTTAAATGATTTTGAACCTGTCCCCGCGCCTTCTAACCCAGAAAAACAAGTGATGGGCTGGCAACTGGGTGAAGCATTGACGTGGGCTTTATCCATGTTATCAGAAGATCATCGTTGCGTGATGGAACTAAGTTTTAAAAACGGCTGTTCCTATCAGGAAATTGCCGAAGTGATGGGATGCCCTGAGAGCACGGTTAAAACTCGTATGTTTCACGCACGCAAACACTTGGCCGAGCATTTGATATGTAAAGGATTTAATCCTGCTGACTTTGCATGGGGGCGTAAGGCTACTCGAGTTTCATAACTCTGCTATACGCCCTACGTTGCGCCTCGGTAATTGCTCCTGCATTACTCTACCTACACACATCCATGTGTTAGTTGAATACAAATAAAAATCCTGACTTATACAACCGTTAGAGGTAACATCATGAATAAACAATTAGTTATTACAATTTTTTTCTTATTAAGCTTAACCGGCTGCGCCACCAGTCCTTATTCTTTCTCGCCACCTGCAGTTGAGCTACCCAAACAGTTTGTTGAAAGACAAATCCTTGTCACCTTGCCGGATGCAACTAAACCGCAATGGAAACAACTTGCCAAGTTGATTGCTCAAGACTATGAACTGGAATTATCAGGTGAATTTCCATTAACTTCGATTGCAGTCAATTGTCTAGTTTTTAAAACGCCTGAAAAACTCCATATGCCGGTACTTTTGCAACGCTTACGATTGGATAGTCGAATAAGTTGGGCACAAGAAAACCTTGTTTTTGAAGGCTTACAGGGACGTGCAGATAACATCTATACCGAACTAAGTTATGCCCCAAAATTAATGCATGTCTCCGCAGCACATCGATTATCAACAGGAATAGGTGTGAAAATTGCCGTAATTGATACGGGGGCAGATATAAAGCACCCTGATTTGCAAGGTCGCATTATCAGCATTACAAATTTTGTCGAAGGCGGAGAGTTGAGTTTCTCAACTGACCAACATGGTACTGCTATCGCTGGGATTATTGGTGCGCAGTCTGATAATGGCATTGGAATTATCGGCATTGCACCAAAATCTGAAATTTTAATCATGAAAAGTTGCTGGTATAGTCAACAAACGGGCAGTGGGGCAAAATGCAGTAGCTGGACGTTAGCCAAAGCAATTGATGCTGCCATTAATAAAGGTGTAAAAATCATCAACCTTAGTCTGGCTGGCTCTCATGATAAATTACTGGAAAGCTTGCTGGATAAAGCCAATCAGCGCGGCATAACTATTGTGACAGCTAGTCTGGATAAATTATCTAAGCCAGGTTTCCCTGCAACTTTACACTATGTGATTCCTGCTATCAGCTCTGATTCCAAAGGTGCTGTTAACTTACCAAAATGGTTATCTCAACTATCGGCTGTGGTTGCTGCACCCGGTGTAGAAATTGTCGCCACAACGCCTCATGGGAAATATGATATTTTATCAGGAACTTCTATGGCAGCAGCACATATCAGTGGTACGGTTGCATTGTTGTTAGAGCTTAATTCGGAACTAAAGCCAGAAACCATCAAACGAATATTGTTGGAAGATTCAATGGTTTTGGATAAGTATCGCTCAATTGATACCTGTCGTTTACTGAACAAAATTTCTAATGGCAATGGCTGCTAGAATTGATTTTCTGGGATGAACTAATTATTTATATCCAATGCTGTGAATTTTATAGTTCCCACGCTCTGCGTGGGAATTCAGCAAAGACGCTCCGCGTCTCGAAACGCAGGAGCGTTTCAATATGGGTTCCCACGCAGAGCGTGGGAACCATAAAAATTATTTATATCTTATCCCACTTTAAGTTTTTTTCAGTTGGATTTTGCCAATGGTCGAGTATAACTTATCGGCTCAAATCAATATTGCCGGTATTTGAATAATGTTACTTGCCAAGGTTCTCACCTCAGTTGAATTGTTGATAACAAGTCCCAAAGGTAATGAATTATCGCTCAAGAATTTTTGCAATGATGTTATCTGTCTGGATTGAGTGGTTACTCCAAATTTTATTTCAATAGGCAATACACCAAAGCTTCCTTCCAATATCAAATCGACTTCTGCCCCATGCTTTGTTCGATAGTAATAGTATTCCCAGTTGGTTGCGTTGGTACATTGAACACCCTTGATGATTTCTTCAATAATGAAAGACTCAAAATTCTGACCCACATGAGGCGAACGAACTAATTTTTCTCTGCTGTCAATATTGGCAAGAAAATGAGTTAGGCCAGAATCTCGGAGTATCCCTTTAGGCATTTTGACAATGGATTTAGATTTTGCCTTCTCATAAGAAGGGATCATTCTCCATACAAATGTTTTGTCCGCAATTTCAAGATAGTCTCTTATCGTAACCTCAGATGTATCCAGTGCTCTTCCTAATTGAGCCTTGTTAATAATTGTGCCGGACAGCTCCGACAATGTTGAAACAAAGCGTCTGTACTTTAGAGTATCAAGTTTGGGAAATAGTTTTCTGATATCTCTTTCAATATACAGTTGAAAATAATTTTGCATCCATAGCCGGAAGTAATCGTTGTCTTTGGCAAGTACAGGTTCAGGATAACCACCGTGTAAAAAGGTATTGATTACATCACCCTCTTCAACAGTCAATTTTTTCAGTTTTTCTAAGGTAGATGCAGATAATGAGTTATTAAATATTTGGTAAAAAGATGGCAATGGCTTTTGATGCAGCTCATTCATTTTTAGCGTACCGAGCTCTACAATGCCTAAGCGTCCAGCCAATGACTCACTCGCTTGCTTAATGAGTTCAGGAGAGCTGGAGCCTGTTAGAATAAATCGGTTTTTTTGATTTCTATCTGAATCAATAACACCTCTTAAGTGTTTAAATAAACCTGATAATTCTTGTGCTTCATCGATGATAATGTTGCCGGGATATTCGTTAAAAAAGAAATCCATATCGGATGAAATGAAATCAAGGTCGTTGATATTTTCTAAATCAAAATACTTCCAGTCTTTTCTGACTTGTTGAGCAAGCGTTGTCTTACCTGATTGCCTAACACCAAGTATTAATACAGCGGGAAATACTTTTAATAGTGCGTTGACTTTAGCCGCACTGTTTCTTGCTAACATATGTTTGAAAATAATTATGGACGGTAAAATCAATATGTTACGCTAGGAATTTACCGGCTGTCAATCGGTCGGCATGAGTCTATTAAATGGTTATCTCAACTACCGGCAGTGATGCTTCTATTGATCGTTCCAAAAGTTCTTGCAGTCTATTTTCCCTCATCCTGCCCTTCTCCTGCTGGAGAAGGAGATAATCATGCGAAAACTTTTGGAACAATTAATACTTGGGAGCGAAAATAATAAATCATACTTATTATTTAACTATAAACGTGCTAATATTGACTATGTAAATTACAATAATATACCAATATTTACCTATGTTTTTTACAGAAACTATTGGTTAAAATCCACCAAACTGTTTAACTATATGTACCGCAAACAAATTGATTTTATTAAAGACTGGTTTTCACGGAAAACACGTAAGCCTCTCATTATCCGAGGCGCCAGGCAAGTGGGTAAGACAACGGCAGTGCAATTGGCAACGGAGCAACTGGAGCTAGAATTAATTAGTATCAATATGGAGGATCAGCACGCCTTTGTTACAGAGCTAGCTAAAAATGATCCTAAGTTAATTTTCGAGCTTATTGCTTTAAATCAGGGTAAAACATCTTTAGATCCAGAAAAAACACTATTTTTTTTTGATGAAGCGCAGGAACAGCCGGAAATTATTCCTTTCTTACGCTATTGCTATGAAAAAACACCCGAATATCGCGTGATACTGACAGGTTCTTTACTTGAATTTGTAATCAATGCCCCTAATTTTTCATTTCCGGTAGGTCGTGTTGAATTTTTGTTTATGGGGCCAATGACTTTCGATGAATTTTTGCGTGGCATCAATCAAACACCGCTGGCAGATAAACTGTATGAGTTTGATTTTAATAACCCTCCCAGTCAGGCGTTGCATCAATTGTACAACCAGCATTTACGTACCTATATCGCTATTGGTGGAATGCCAGAAGCCGTTAAGGTCTATCAGGATAGCAATTCATGGATGGAGGTTGCACGCGTTAAAGAAGCCATTCTGGAGACCTTTCATGCCGATTTTGGAAAATATCAAAAGCGTATTAAAAGTGATGTTATACAGCAGGTTTTTCGCAAACTCCCGTTAATAATTTCACAGAAAACAATTTATTCACGTCTGGCCGAGGGAGAACGCGTTGAAATTAATAAAAAAGCATTAGAAACTTTGGAATTGGCAAAAGTAGTTACGCGCTGTTTCCACACTGCTGGTAATGGGATACCCTTGGCTGCCGAACAAAAAAGCAATCATTTTAAAACTTTTTTTCTGGATGTAGGGTTGGCTTTGACAGCCTTAGGACTCAATATCGACGCTGTTGATACAGAATTGAATAGTACAGCCAAAGGAGCCGTTGCAGAACAATTTATTGCACAACATTTACTGGACAACCGAGAAATGTTCCAGAAACCACAGCTCTTTTATTGGCACAGGCAAAAACAAGGGGCAACCTCAGAGATTGATTTTCTGACAGTATATAAAGGTAACGTTATCCCGATTGAGGTGAAATCAGGAGCAGCTGGTTCAATGAGGTCGTTGCAAGTATTTATTGCATCCAGACAAAATACTGCAAACTTAGCCCTTAGGTTTCTTGGCAACTTACCTGAAAGACAGCGTGTACAAATAGCTGGTTCAGATGTGAACTATGAATTAATCAGCTTACCCCATTACCTTGTAGAACATTGGCAACGCTTTGTAGATTCATCTAATTGAAGCCTTTTAAACTTAGAAAAACCGGTTGAGCGGAAGCAATGCATTGTGCTAGAAACTCGATTTTATATTTCTCGTTGCATACAGAATCAATAGAGTTTATTCCTCCTGTCCAAATCACGGAAAAAACCAGCATAAAACCCCACGGTCTCGACAACTGATCCTGCATTATTCTTCCTGTCCTAAACACCACCCATGGTCAAATCCGTAGGAATTCATCTGAGGATGCAGGAGCATCACAAACGGCATTCTCACGCAGAGCATACTGCTTTAAGTTAAGCGTTTTATGTTTTGTAGGATGGATGAGCGATAGCGTAATCCACCCTTTTTTAAAGAACCGTCGGGTTGCGCTACCGCTTACTCAACCTACATTTTAACTAATTTTTCTTAAACTTAATGTCAGTGACACGGAGCATGGAACCAACATTAACACGCTGTTTTTATTTGCTATTTATCTTCTACAAAAAATTTCTTCAAATTTTAATAAATATTTTTGAACCTTTTGCGCCCGAGCAGGGAATTACTGTCAAGCAGAACGATAACGATCTGCTGAATGCAACAGATGGTGCTTTAGAAATACAGTATCAAACAACGCAAACAAATGTTTTTAACGCATTTTTTATCCTAAAAGGGTTTGCGTCCACTTCATTATTTATTAATTTTAACGGAGAACATTATCATGTTTTTTAAGGCATTGCTAATTTAGTATAGTTTTATGTTAGAATTAAATTTTTGATATCTTTCTAAAGAGAGCGAGAAATTTAATGGAATGCCCTAAATGCAAATCTAATAAAAACATCAAAGATGGTATCGTAAAACAAAAGCAGCGTTACAAATGTAAAGAATGTAATTTTCGATATACTTGTTAGGCGACAATTAACCTGTCCGGTCAGACGACAATTATCTTGACCGGTTGAGTGTATAAACTGATAAGTACTTTTTACTCTTAGGAGGAAGTGACTTGTCCGGTAAACACATCACTCAATTACAGGAAAATAGTTATATGAAAAATCGTCAGACAGGTTGTACGCAGGAGACATCCGCAGCAAAAGCCGGCATCAGTGTTCGATCAGGTTGCCGGATCGAAAAAGGTGAAAGAGCTGAACACAAAGAACGAAAGTGGCGAACGCGCAAAGATCCATTAGAAGCCGTATGGGACTCAGAACTGGTTCCGTTATTAGAAGATGAATCGTCCTTAACTGGCATTACCCTGTGGGAGCATCTGGATGAGCAGCATCCGGGAAAGTATCCAGAGAAATACCTTCGGACACTGCAAAGACGTGTTAAACACTGGCAGGCCACACAAGGCCCGGACAAAGAAGTCATGTTTCGTCAGTCGGTACCTGCGGGTCATCAGGGACTATCTGATTTTACGCACCCCAATACCGTCATTACGATAGACGGGAAGGCGTTCGCACATTTACTGTACCAGTTTCGCCTGGCTTTTAGTGGTTGGCGTCATGTCCATGTTATTCAGGGCGGAGAAAGCTACAGTGCACTGGCTGACGGCTTACAAAGTGCATTACACACCTTAGGCGGTTCACCAAAGGAACATCGTACAGACAGCCTCAGTGCGGCTTACGTCAATAACGTAGAAAAACAGCGACTGACGGAAGACTATCATGATTTATGTAAGCATTATGGCATGCGGCCCACCATCAATAATCTGGGCATTAGTCATGAAAATGGCGCCATTGAAGCACCGCATGGCTCATTAAAACGTCGCATTGATCAAGCCATAAAGTTACGCGGTTCGAATGATTTTTCTACACTCCGTGCTTATCGAGAGTTTCTTGAACACATTGTCGACAAACTGAACAGACGATGCAAAGGCAGGTTGGCCGAAGAGCACAAAACCCTGTTAGCCTTACCCAAACACCGATTTGTTGATTATGCTGAGCTGTCGGTAAAAGTCACCACCAGCAGTACCATTGCTGTAAAACGCGCATTGTATACCGTCCCTTCACGCCTTATCGGTGAAAGCGTCAGGGTGCATCTCTACCATGATCGTTTGGTCTGCTTTGTTGGCCAAACTCGGGTGATCAATCTGCCTCGGATTTATCCAACAACGCCCACCGGCCGAGCGCGACGAATAGATTACCGGCATATCATTCATTCTCTGGCAGCCAAACCACAAGCCTTCCGCTTCTCACAGTTTCGCGATAATATTTTGCCTAACACGCAATATCGGGCTTTATGGAAGCAGGCAGAGAAACAGTTTACACCGCAAGAAGCATGCAAGTGGATGGTTGCTGTTTTACGCTTTGCCTATGATTATGATTGCGAAAGTGCCCTGGCAACTGAGCTAATGCGACAGGCAGAACAAGGTGCCTTGCCCGATTTAACATCCCTGCAGGCAAGGTATTTACAACACAGTACACCGCCACCGATACCGCTACGCCAACACCAGGTTGCTGACTATGATCAACTACTGACCGGTCAGTGGATGAGACAGGAGGTGTGCTGTGAGTGATGGTTTGCCAATGATGTTAAAAGAACTTCGCTTGCTGGCTTTTTGGCAATATTATGAAGCTTATCAGGAACAGGCCACAAAACAGGCATGGGGCTATAGCCAATACCTGTCTAAACTGTGTGAAAATGAAATTGCACGGCGCTTTGAAACGCGAGTTTGCAACTGGACCAAAGAAGCCAAATTACCCCGGGGCAAAAGTTTTGCCACCTTAGGCTTTGATGAATTACCGGAAACCATTCAAAAGAAAGTGATTGGGCTGCGCGATAATACCCAGTGGGCGCTACAGGCAGATAATGTTTTATTGATTGGCCCTTCCGGTGTCGGTAAATCGCATATTGCTTCTGCTTTGGGGCTTCATCTTATCGAACAAGGCATCCGGGTAAAATGGTTGGCTGCCACCGCACTGGTGCAATTACTGCAGCAGGCCAAAAAAGAGCTGGATTTAATGGCTGTGATGAGTCGACTGGATAAATATCGTGTACTCATTATCGATGATATTGGTTATGTTAAAAAAACGGATTCAGAAACCCAGGTCCTGTTTGAGTTTATTGCTCATCGTTATGAAAGTGGCAGCTTGATCATCACATCAAACCAGCCATTCAGTCACTGGGATCAGATATTCCCGGATACATTAATGACCGTAGCCGCCATTGACCGCATTATCCATCATGCCACGATTCTTGAAATCGACGGCAACAGTTACAGGAGGAAACATCAGAAAAAATCATAAAAAACCTTAAACACTCAACCGGCCATCATAATTGTCGCCAAACCGGACAAAGTAATTGACGCGAGACAATATACTGTTGCTAGTGGCTCGGGAGCCAAACCATTCTATTTAAGAAAGATGGCTCTTCAATTATATCTTGAAGGATTAGGGTTTCGTTCAATTGGTCGGGTTTTGAACGTAAGCAATGTCACGGTACTAAATTGGATTAGATCCTTTGGTGAGCAAGTTGCCGAATTGAAAAGTCCTGAACAAGTGATTTATGCTGAGATGGATGAAATGCATACCTATGTGGGTCAAAAAAAAGCTATAAATGGATATGGATTGCTGTTGATAGATATGGGAAAAAATTCATCAATTTCATTGTTGGCGACCGAAGCGTACAGACAGGACAAAAACTCTGGGAAGGAATTGAAGATCAATTAAATGGAACAATAGCAACCGATTATTGGCAGCCCTATGAACATTTTATTCCTAGCGAAAAACACGTTCAATCCAAAGCTGAAACATACACAGTTGAAGGCTACAATAGTATCTTTAGACATTTTCTTGCACGAATGAGAAGAAAGACAAAATGTTACACAAAAAGTGTTCGAATGCTTGAGCTGTCTATATTACTCTTAATGCATAAAAGAAATGGAACGTTAACTATACTAAATTAGCAATGCCCGATTTAGTTCGTAATCAAATAAGGACCAACACTGGGGAAGTGTTAGGAAAACCAGGTCAAGCCATTACTGTAAGGGGGATCGGCATAAAATTAATAGCATCGGTGACATTTGTAGTTCGCTAACAATTTTTCTCATCTTGCCAGGTTCCATAATTCTTTCTTGGGAACCTATTAAAACAGCAAGAAACACTAGCAGGCCATGTAATCCTTCTTTATTATACATCCCAGGGATTGCATGGCTTGACAGCTTAAAAAGTTATTTATATAGAAAGGATAAAATTATGAAAACTACCCCTATTTTAATTGTTGTCGGTCTGTTGAGCGGTGGCACTTACCTTGTGAGCAATGGGTTTTTTCCACTGTCAGCAGAACCTACTGACGCGGCAATGGATAAAAATATACAATTAGGAATACCTACCTTAACCCCTTCGGGAAACAACATTCGCCAACACACCGAGAAAAGAAAAGTTGATGCTGTTGCAAAAAAAACAGCTAAGAAAATAAAACTTACAGAGAATAAGCCAGACATTGAAGCCGAAGATACTATGGCTGAAGATTCACTAGGCGAGATTAGAAACTGGCAAGATGGCTTGGCAGCCACAGCGGATGATCCCGTAGAAAGTGCTGATGCACTAAGATACAGTTTAGAAAAACAACCGATTGACCCAGAATGGTTAGCAGAAGCCACTGATACGCTAGAAAAAGTCATTGGTGATGAGTATTTGTCAAAACAGCTTGGCTTAGTTGAAGTGGATTGCCGGGCAACGATGTGTCGTTTGGAATTAGACCCTGACAGTGAAGAGTCTCTTTCAAAACTTGAAAATAACCTGGCTTTACTACAAGGCACCCCATTCACTCATTTTATTATAGAATCTTATGAAGAAACAGAGGAGTTTAATAAATCGGTAGTTTATATCACGCGTAATGAGGAGTATGTGGCAAGCGCTAATAGCCTTGAAGGTGACGATTTTTTTGAGGAGTAAATTTCATCAATCGTAGGAACGGCTTTAGCCGTGATCATCGAGGCTAAAGCCGTTCCTACAATGATATGAATCGAGACATGAGTATGAAAAACCAAGCTAACAAAAATGAACATGAGACTATTGCAGAGTTATTACCTTGGCTGGTAAACGGTACTTTATCTGCCAAAGAATCCAAACGAGTTGAAGCTCATTTACAACATTGTGATCAATGCCGTAATCAGGTTAATCAACTACACGTTGTAAACAAACAAGTCGCCGAACAGAAATCGAAATGGCAACCCTCATCAGCTCATTTCTCATCCATTTTATCTGAGGTCGAACGTCTTGAACCGGCAGTACCTAAACAGAAAAAAACCAAACGTAAGAGCTGGTCTGTTTTTTTTCAAAATCTATTACAAACACCAACTCCTGTACGCTGGACATTAGCATTGGAAAGCGTGGCAATTATTGCTTTACTGACAGTCTGGAATATATCACCACAAATGGGTTTACCATCAGACTCTGAGTTATATCAAACCTTGTCAGATAGCCCACAAAATAAACCAACATCAAATATGAGTAGAATACGTTTATTATTAAATGATGCAATGACGACTGCGGATTTAACTAAATTATTACAACAAACAGATGCTCAAATTCGTCAAGGACCATCAGCACTTGGATTGTTTATTATTGAAGTGCCTCAGCAACGAGTTAAGCAATCCTTGGAAATATTCCTTGGTCATCAACACATCCATCTTGCAAAGAAGCTGGAGGTAACGCCATAAATATCGAAGCAAAAATTGCTAAGTTATTTGCAATGGATAATGAAACATGGCTACGACATGCAAACCCTTTAAGTGTATGGACACGGTTTACTGTGTTACCTATTTTTATCTTAGCGTTATGGAGTAGAGCCTGGCTTAGTTACTGGTCACTTATTCCAGTCATTATGTCTATTGCTTGGGCTTGGTATAATCCCAGGATATTTTCAATTCCTAAATCTACCCATAATTGGGCATCAAAAGCTGTGCTTGGAGAAAGAGTCTGGTTGAATAGAAAAAATATCCCTGTGCCTGAACACCACAAATTAATGCCAAATATTCTTAACCTGGTTTCAACTATTGGTCTCCTTTTTATTGTGTGGGGAATATGGCAGTTGGAGATTTGGCCTACCATGGTTGGAAGTGTATTAATTTATACTGGAAAGCTGTGGTTTTTAGATAGAATGGTTTGGCTTTTTGAGGATATGAAAAATAACAATCAAGACTATACAGGTTGGCTGTATGAAAGAATTGAAAACTACTAAGTTTAAAAATTCGACCTTTCAAAATCAAGCAACCATTTTTTTCGATGTAATCCCCCGCCATAACCCACCAAACTACCATCAGAACCAATGACTCTATGACAGGGAATGATAATACTGACACGATTATGCCCATTAGCTGATGCAACTGCTCTGATGGCTCTTGGGTTGTTAATGGCAATGGCTTGTTGCTTGTATGAACACGTTTCACCATAAGTTATGCTTTGTAAAATGTTCCAGACAGACCGTTGAAAATCAGTACCCGGGGTATCCAATGCCACGGTAAAATTTTTTCTCTCCCCTGAGAAATATTCTGATAATTCAGTTTGAACATGACCTAAATGAGGGTTAGTTCCAGGTAAAATTACCCCATTAAGCCGTTTACATAAATCCTTAAATTCAGTTTCCAGCATTCTTCTGTCAGTAAAGTCTAGCAGGCAGATTCCGTTAACACTGGCACAGGCAAACATGGGCCCGATCGGGGTGGTAAAGCGAACTATATTGATTATGGATTTTTTATCAGCATGTGTCGCTGAATCACCAAAAATAGAACGGTAACTTTCATTAAATCCACTTAATGAATCATAACCGCTATCAAAGGCTGAATTGGTAATGCTTTCACCTTGTCTGATGCTATTGAAAGCAGTGTTAATGCGTAACATTCTTTGATAGCAATGAAAGGTCATATTGTGATGTTTTTTAAACCAACGTCTAATTTGGCTGGGCTCAATGTCCCTTTGCCTTAAGTCTTCATCCTTTATTCTCAAATAAGGACTTTCATGTAACTCTTTGATGATATTTTTAATATACCCAGGTGTTTCATCCATTTTTTCCATCGGCTTACAAAGCTTGCAGGGTCTGAATCCATTTTGTAATGCTTCTTGAGCTGTATCATAAAAAATAATATTTTCAGCTTTAGGTTTTCTTGCTCTGCAAGATGGGCGACAAAAAATTCCGGTGGTTTTAACTGCCGTGATAAAAACGCCTTCATAGAGAGAATCCTTTCTCCCGTATGCATCATATTTTTCTTCAAACGTTAGGGTTTTTTTCATGCATATTTATGACATTGATAGTTCCACGTTCCGTGACGCAGGAGCGTCACAAACTGCATTCCCACGCAGAGCATGGGAACGATAATTTATACTTCGACAATTTCACTTTTGAAGCTAGAAAGAAATGCAACCACCTCGTCACATTCTTTCTGAGATGCTTCTACTGCTTCCATAGTAGCAGCACAATGCCCAATAAGTATCGACCAATCACTTTCACTAATTTTCATCCCCTTATGCGCCGTTTTCATATCTCGCCCAGTGTAGTACATAGAGCCGCCAGCATTTGAACAAAGAAAATCGACCAGTAATTGATTTTCTCTTGCAATACCATCGTCCCCTCGATTTTGCCAGAAACGTCCCAATTGGGGATCTTTTTTTAGTCGTGACATGAATTCTTCGACTATTGCTGAAATACCTTCATATCCACCAAGACGTTCATAGAGTGATTTTTGATTCATAACATTTCTCCTCTGCTTTATAAATGTAAATTGAAAGTAGATTTTAATGCTATGACATTTTCTTACTACCGAAAAATTAACAAGTATATTTTTTGTACCGATCTTGAATATTTCAGAACAATAACTCACTGTTGATATTTGTTATTTAATTCGAGCTAATTCTTTTGTTTTTAATAATTATTTTTGAACCTTTTGAGTCCGACAGGGAAATTACAGTCAAGCAGAACGAAAACGACCTGTTGGTACTGCAAATATAACTAAATACAGGTCCATCTTGGCGTTATCTTAGTTGGTTAGGAGTAATCACTGGCTTTATGATTTCATCCTATTACAGTGCCATCGCAGGATGGACTTTAGCTTATACCTTTGAAGCTTTTAGCGGGGATTTCCCGCTGTTTCGGCAAAGGATACCCAGACTATATTCAGTAATTTTGTGGATAGTCCATTACATACCAAGCTTCACTGTTTTCGGCGGTTGTAGTGGAACTGAACATGAGTATATCGAAGCGATGGTAAAAAGCGTTATTATATAGCCAATCAGATATTTGCAAAGGTAACAATAATGGCGCAGCACTCTGAACAACCCGCTAAGGGAAATATTTTGATCGTTGACGATACTATCGCAAACCTCAAACTGCTTAGTGATCTGTTGGCACTTCATCATCATAAAGTCCGCAGTGTGACCAGTGGCGCGATGGCTTTAACGGCCATCGAAGCTTCCTCACCTGATCTTATTTTGCTCGATATCAGGATGCCGGAAATGGATGGTTTTGAAGTGTGTGCGCAATTAAAAAGTGAACAAAAAACCAAGAATATCCCCATTATTTTTATTAGCGCCTTGGATGATGTCACCGACAAGGTAAAAGCTTTTGAGGCCGGTGCAGTGGATTACGTTACCAAGCCCTTCCAACATGAAGAAGTCATCGCACGAGTCCATACCCATCTTTTACTGCAAACGGTCAAAAAACAACTACAAAAGAGTCAGCAACAATTGTCCCAGGTCATTCATTCAGCCATGGATGCGATCATCAGCATCGACCAGGTTGGCAACATCGTTTTGTTTAACAACGCGGCTGAACAGATTTTCTGTTGTTCAGCGACCAAGGTCACTGGACAACCTTTGAGTCATTTTATGAGCGAAACTTTGAATAGGGTTATTGCTGAATTTATTGAACAGTCGGCCGAACAGCCCGTGTTGTGGATTCCCGAAGGCCATCATGGCATACGTGCAAATGGTAGTGTATTTCCAATTGAAGCCACCTTATTCATGGCTATGATTGGTAACACAACATATAGTGTGAGGAGGTTCTAACCGACCAGCCTCGTTAATTTTAAATACAATCTTGAGTAGCAATTACCGCAACAGTTGTATAAAAGACCAACCAATAATCGCTATTATAGGTGTACTCGATGTAGCTCTTGATATCTGTTGTATCAACCTCTCCGGTTGCAATATATTCTTCGCTGAGTACGCGGGCTGATTCTCCCATCATTCTGGCTATAGGTGAATTGCCAACAGCAAGGTGGAGCGTTGATTGGGTTGAAGTAATCGAAAACCCTTGTTCTGCAATCCGGGTTGGAATTGTCAAACCATAGCCTGGATTAAATCCCAAATCGGAAAACATATGACAAATTGCCGAATTGACCCGTTGGATACAGGCAGACGATGTTTGATTAAGGAATTTGGCTGAGGTGAAATCGGGTTCCTCAATAACAATAAATCCACCTGGTTTTAGCCAGCTTTTAAGTTTTTTCAAGATACTATGAGTGTCGCGGTTATGAATCAATACATATCGGCAATGAATCAAATCAAACGTTTGACTTAGCTTCAGTTGGGAAATATTTCCCTCAATAACCTCATAGGGAGGTTCAACAAATTGGTTTAAATAATGTGTATTTTTATCAATAGCCACAGCCTTTCCGTTTAACCCAACTCGACGCCCCATCCAATGGACAATAGAGCCAGCACCTGCTCCAAGTTCTAGGCAATCCCAACCGGCCTGGATGCCGGTTTGCTCCAGGGCTTTGATCGTCATGGGGTCGAGAGCTGCTTCAATCATTTGAAGGCGTGCAAACTCGGTGTCTGTATCGTTATTTGTAAATATATAATCGTTCATATTAGCTCGTTCAAAATAAGTAAGTCGTTACAAATTGGAGTCTTGTCCAATATGAAATGAGTCTGAAACGACTCCTTATTTCCAGTATAAAATGAGCCTGAAATAGCTTTTCTGTTCATAATCCACTTTATGAAAATGATTATGAACATCGATAATTTAACCCAAATAGAGCACCTCGAATCCTTTTTACAGGGCAACCAATCGATAGCCTATTCGATACCGGGTAATAAAGCTGAGCGGTATCAATTGATCCAAAAGGGACTCGTTAAATTCAACTACCTGTCCTGCAATAAAAAAGACAAGGGCATCATTAGTCGGTTTCTGATTAAGCTAACCGGTTATTCCCGCCAGCAGATGACACGTCTCATCGCGCAGTACCGAAAGACCGGTTACGTCAGGTACAGCCCAGCAAGAGGCAATGGTTTCAACCGAAAATATTCTCAGCGCGATATTCGATTATTGGCAGACATTGATGAATGGCATGAAAAACCTTGTGGTCATGCCGTGAAAAAGCTTATTGAGCGTTCCTATCAGGTGTACGGAGAGAAGCAGTATCAAAAGCTGGCGACAATCTCTGTTTCACACCTCTACAATCTGAGGGCATCAAAAACCTATCAGTTACAGCGCAGAGACTTTGAAAAAACCAAACCCAGGCAGATCGCCATTGGCGACAAAAGAAAACCACAAGCCAACGGTCAGCCAGGATACCTTCGCGTTGATACCGTTCACCAGGGCGACCAGGACAAGCAAAAAGGCGTTTATCATATCAATGTAGTTGATGAAGTCACTCAGTTTGAAATGATCTTATCCGTTGAAAAAATCAGCGAACACTTTTTAATCCCCGTGCTTGAACAAATACTGGAAACTTTTCCCTTTATCATCAAAGGTTTTCACTCTGACAATGGGTCAGAATATATCAACAAGCCCGTAGAGAACCTGTTAAATAAGCTATTGATTGAAATGACCAAATCACGATCCCGACAAACCAATGATAATGCACTGGTTGAAGGCAAAAATGCCGCGGTGGTCAGAAAGGTTTTTGGCTATACCCATATCCCACAAAGATGGGCTGCGAGGCTGAATGAATTCAATATCAAGTATTTGTACCCCTATGTTAACTATCACAGGCCCTGCTTTTATCCTGAAATCATCACCGACGATAAAGGAAAGCAGTCTAAGCAATACCCCTATAAAAACATGATGACACCTTATGACAAACTCAAATCACTACCTGACAGTGAAAAATATTTGAAACCGGGAATAAGCTTTGCGATACTCGATCAGGTTGCCATGGCAATAACCGATAATCAGGCCGCTATAATCCTAAAAAAAGAAAGACAGAAACTTTTTAACCAGATTTTTGAACAGAAAAAAATGGCTTAACTTTTATGCACATTTCAGACTCATTTCTGAATTGGAAAATACTGTGTTCGGCCTTGATCCAGATGGGTGACTGGTGCGGATCGTTTTCCGACACCAATACATCGACATAACGGGTGCGATGATTGTCAATACGATGGGTTTGTTAATGAATAATGCTGTGTTGTGGAGTGAATCAGGGTAATCCATTGAGGTGGGTACCGAAGGAGACGCTACGCGCATTGTGATTGAAGCGCTCAAACGGCGCGCGCCTAGCGATTAACAAGGAAAAAGTTCCAGCCTTGATTGCCTTATCCACAATGCCGATATGCCTGGCAGAAATGAGTAATACCTATTGACACCGATACGTCTAATGGGTGACTCCAATTGCTGGCTAGTCCATTCTCTGCAAATAATCAGGATGGGGGGGGATGCCTTACAACATCCCCACTCGCTCACCACCAAGAGCACAACAATAGCAACTAGCTAACACACCTCAGAGTCGAAATCCGTATGGCATCCAGTGATGCGTCCCCACCGTTATTTTTATGTGATAGGGAGACATCAACGTAATACGCATATTTTTTGAAATTAAAAGAATGTCGATTTTCGCATCTTGGAACAACTCTTTGCTTTTGTGTGTTTGGTGACTCCGGAAAATCGTTGCTGTCGAACTTTAAAACTGTACGACCCCTGCCTGTCTTGAGATCCATTTTTATCAGTCGTGCAAACACTCGGGCAATTGGATTACTGTCTTTATAAGTCAGCTCCATAATCGGAGTCGTAGCAAAGAACAGATTATCGACCGCAGTCACGTTATAACGAATTGTGCCAGAAGAGAACTTACCTTCAGGTTTTGAAACCAGCCTGGCGTTTTGGTGATCCAAAGTTATATCTATACTTCTTTCGTCAACAGTCCCAGTCGAGCCCACCGTTGTCCAGGCTCGATCTGAATCAAACGCCCAACTGGAAAAGGAAGTAATAATGCCGACTGCGATTAATAATCCCTTTGATAATGCCGTAAGGGACGATAAATTTTGAGATGATTGGTTTTTCATGATAATTTTCCTATAAATTTTGTAATTGAATTAATCGATAAATTCTTGATTGCCTCCTGCAGAACGTCTAAGGTAGGCAATCAATGTAAGCAGTTTTTCGAACTCATCCTGCTGGTATCGTTACCTCGATTTAGAGGGGGGGAGTAGGATTTTGAGGGCAATTCTCAGTTGAAACGCTTATGGCTTCCAGTCTAACCTTATCACGAGTATTTTTTTGACTCATAGAAACTTCAACGTAATATGCATTCGTTTCGAAATCAAAGTTACGCTCATCAAATGTTTCGTCGCAGTACCTAACCTCTTGTTGTTGTTTCACCCTGGTTTGTGGGAAATCGTCACTATCTAATTCTAAGACCGGACGCCCCCTGCCGGTCTCGAGATTTACTTCCCACAGACGGGCAAGCAGCCTGGAGTCCGGACCATTGTCTTTATAAGTCAGCGCCATAATCGGATGCGTACCGTAGAACAGATTATCGACCGCAGTCACGTTGTAACGTATTGTGCCAGAGGAGAACGTACCCTCTGGTTTTCGAACCAGGCTGGCGTGGTTTAGGTGCAAACTAATATCCTGCCTGGCTTCGTCCACAGTCCCGCTCGAGCCTGTGGCAGTCCAGGCACGCTCTGGATCAAACGCCCAGCTGGAACTCGATGTAATAACACTTGCAACGATCAAAGAGGCTTTCCCCAATACAGTAAGGGAGGATAAATTACGAGCTAAATTGGTTTTCATGATAAATCTCCTGTAAAAATAATAATCAAATATAAAAATTTGTAGCTTTAATCAAACTACAGCTGGATTAAGGCAGAAGCTGTGCCATTTACTAAACATATGCGCAGAATAAATATATGTATTTGTTTTATATAAATATATTTTTTAATTTGGAAAATTATCAGTTTTGAAAACGGAAACAATACTAACGAAATAACGTGACCTTAGCGAAATATCGTAAAACCGAGTGGCTCGATGTGGATGCGTTTGCAGCAACAACTCGCTGAATCGATACAACTCAAGCGCAATTGAATGAAGTTTTCCCGTCGAGCTTTGGCCAAACGCAGCACCGTTCCGGCCGCAACTATCAAAAAATTCGAGACCACAGGCCAAATCTACTTACGACAATTTATTCTACTCTGGCAGTGTGTGGATCAACTGGAAACGCTTTCAGCGCTGACAAAAGAAAGCGACTATAAGCCATGCACCATTTCAGAATCAATATTAAGTCATTTAGGCACGTGAAGGTGCTGCATATGATTTTAGACACAATCTTGAGTAGCAATCACCGCAACTGTTTGAAGAACAATTTGCCCTTTTTGTTGGAACTGGCGGGAATGTTGTTGGGTGGAAAGCCTGTGAGTATTTTTAAAGCCGCATGACCAGGCCAGAGACCCTTCTCTCTATAATCCTTCGTGATACCGACAATGCATAAGGCATTTCCCATTCGTGTTCGGTGGCGACCGGTATCTTGACATGTTTCTCAACGAAAGATTTTGCAGTTGCATCATCCCAGTTTGTAATGCCAACATGAGTGTGGTGATGAGCATATCCACTTCATCTTGTAATTTGACAAAATGGCGCTGCCATTCTTCGAAACTGCTGGCGAAATAGGTTTTAGCAAAATCGATAGAAAATCTTTTTTGGTAATAATGTCGATTTTTTCGTTCCGATAAGCGGTCACCTCCCAGAAAGCCGATGCGATTGCCTTTGGCGTATTTTTGAAGATGCCTGAGTATTTCAGAAATCAGGGCGACTTCAACGGTACCCGTCATATTGTTAAACGGGAAGCCATAAATAGAGGCATCCCAATTGATACCGTAAAAAACAATCGGCAAGTCATTGTTTTTATAGAAAGGTTCGATCAAGTATTTCGCAGCATTATCATCACAAGAAATTACCACATCAGGCTTAAAATCCTTGATGATCGCTTTGGCTTTAAGCACTGCAGCTTTTATAACAGCAGGCTCGGGATTACTTTTGCTGTCCATTTCAATCAATTGAAAATGAAGTCATCCAGTGCCACGATAATGCATCCGTCTGTTTGAGGTGACGGAATAAGATTCCAAACAGTTCTCCACAAACTAAGGAACGTGCATGAAATAACTTGAACAATTGACTTGTCTTTTTGATCATCTTCGGTGTTGCGAAAACAGTTACATAGCTCACTATGCGCCTGTTTTCGCGCCTTAAATATGAACAAAAACCCTGCATCAATTGTTCAAGTTATTTCATGCGCGTTTCTAAACCAAGGTAAAGCGGGAGAGGCCATAAAGGTATAAAAGCGCTTTTTCTTGATCTTAATGCCAAACAACGTCTCAAGGCAGCGATAGCAATTGGATGTCTGACGAAGTGAAAGGAACGGTGATGGACAGAAGGGTGTAGACGAACAGGGCGACACGTTCGCGTCCTAAGTTGGTGTTAGAGAAATGGGTTTTGAGCGGAAGTAAAATATCGCGTAGAATGAACATGAATGAGGTCGTTTTATTTGTATAATCAATGAGTTATCATCTTTTATTATACAGTAAAACTGCGCCTCATTCACTCATAACTTATTGTTTTTTAAATGATAAAATGAAGTCAAAACAAACATTAGCGAATACTAATATTTTTAAAAATTAGAATTTGCTAATATTAGTCCCCGATAAAAACTGGGAAACTTCAGCTCATTTAGTTGATTGCCTTGTAATGACTGACGTTAGGAATAATGATGGAAATTCGAAATTATACGACTGGTCGTGCTGAAGAAATTGTGGAACTGGTTTATTGTTCAGTTTTCATGCAATCGATCCGACGCTTTACTCCAGTGAGCAAAAAGAGGTGTGGGCACCGATACCGCCGGATTATGATTTTTGACGCTTGAGATTGGCCAGAAAAAAACCTATCTAGCCATTGTTAATGGCAAAGTCGTTGGTTTTATCGCACTGGTGGAACCCGATGGGCATATTGACTGCGTTTATACACATCCGGAGTAACAAGGCAAAGGTGTAGCTTGCTTGCTGTATTGTAATATTGAGATTTTTGCTAAGGCACGCAATATGCCAGGATTCTATGTTCAGGCTTCATTGGTCGCCAAACCCTTTTTTGAACGCAGAGGATTCGTTGTTGTTCACGAGAACAGGGTAGAAAAATCCGGACAGGTTCTAATCAATTTCAGCATGGAGAAATGCCTCATTTTGAAAAATAATACATATCCCACCACTCACGCTGCGACCAAGATTGCTTTAGAAATAAAGTAGTAGAAGAAAATGGAAGGCGAGGGTTTCTAGAGCTTTCTGACTACGCGACCAAATTTTTTTCTATTTCTAAAGGTCCTAGAAATATAATTGCTCCATAGCCTGTTAGTTTCACCCTGGTATTGTCTGCTCGAAACTCAAGACAATTGAAGCAGATAATGAATCCAGTTCACCTAATTAGTTCATGCACAAACTTTACTAAAGTGCATGGTCATTTTTACAAGTCATCATCAAAAAATTTTCCCACTTTTGTCAGCAGCTTTTTTTACGATATTTCGGTGCGGTACCGATATTTCGTAGCGTTCAATTTATTTGGTCTTGCTAAATTTTTTAGACAGAAAATATAAACTATAAATAACAACAGTTTATAAGACATTTTGGCCTTTTTAAGGCTTTGGCATGGCTCCTGCATTTACTTGGTTGTAGCACTGTTGTTGATACCTATTTTTTATTAAACGTTTACAGCCAATGAGGAAATGACGATGAAAACACAATTTAAACTATTTCAATTGTTTGTCTTGCTGATGCTAACTTTTGCCGCTGAGAGTGCCTTTGCACGATCCTGGTACTGCTATTTAACGCCTATCAGTTGTAAATATAATCCGGATAATTTACAGCCAGCCCAACCTATTATTGATGAAAAAATCTATGCTGGGAAACAGTGCCGACCAGTGGATGGAAAGCTGTGGGGAGATTTTACATCCGGACTCGCCATATTTAAGAATAATTCTTCTAGTACGCGCGAGGTTACTTGTCCTGTGGTACGCGATTCCAGCGAGCGACTGGATGGTATCAAACTTTTCGCAGTAGAAGTATTCAATCCCATCTACGGAAAGCGACTGACTTGCTTTTTGTGGAGCTTAAACGGTGAAGGCAAGATTGTTAGTTCGGCATCCGTTTCCAGTATCAATCAAGGAAAGTTATATTTGTTCAACGATAACGCCATTAGCACATCTCGATTTTCCGGGGAATACACCATCACCTGTAATTTGCCACCCAAGTCCGGCATTATGAACTACAAGGTACATGAGCTGCTTGGGTATACCAAATAATCAGATTCAACGGTTAACAGCCAAGAGAAAAGCCATGAAAATTATATTCACAGGGTTGTTGGCGATGATAGCTGGAGCAGCCATCTTTTGGGGTGGTTACTCCAACTTATTACCTAACGAGTCGCTGACCACAATGATCACAAGCACCTCCGATGAATTTACGACAGAAAAGCTTGGTTCCAAAAATACCATTGAGAGATTAGCTAATACGGAAACCAATTCCAATAAAAACCTTGAAAATAAAGTGGCACAGCTTTATCAGGAAATGAGCAAGGTTAAAACCAAACTAGCCGATTTTGAAATGCTGTTAAAGACTAGTGGTGTTTCGTTTACACAACCAGATCAATCTCCACCCGCTCAAACGGAAACTGATTTTGAAGCCGAGTTCGTTGCAGAAGTGACGGATCAGACGTGGTCGAAGCAGGCCACTGACGACTTCTTTGAACTAACCCAAACTATGGAGTCGGAAGGTTTGTTTATCGACCAAATTGAATGCCGGTCATCGCAATGCCGTGTCGAGATTTGGCAGGACGATCCTATAGAGCTACAAACTAGACTGTCTCAGTTAATAGTCAATATCGCTGAAAGTTTCCCAAACGTTACCATAAAACCACTGGGAGATGAGGATGAAAAGCTGGTGCTGTTTCTCAGTAGTGGCGATGCAATTTAGCAGGATGTTCAGTTGTAATATTGCAACATTCTAAAGATAAGCAAAAGAAAGTGGTATTTGAACGCTGGGGTTTAGGGAGCAATGGAACACAAAACCCGGTTAAGGAATCTTGTTTCGCTGGAGAATACTCGATACGGTAGCATTATGGAAATTAAATAACCTAGCAGCATCTGCTACGTTTTTCTGACCAGAATTGACCAGATTAATGATTTCCTCTTACTGATGCGCTTTGAGTTTTGGGCGGCGGCCACCGACCCGACCTTGTTTTCGTGCCGCATTTAAAAACCATTGCGCGTGCGCTCACGCAGCATCGCACGCTCGAATTCTGCAAAAGTCACCAATCCGCATCGACTTGCGCTAGCAAAAAAAGTTTACCAGCCTTACCTACATCATTATTTCCTATGGTAATGTCGACTTTAAAATTGATTGCTTCATTGCTTAGAAAAGTATTGCTAAGCTTATCACTGGTCTTGCTAATTTTATGATTAATACTCATGCCGGATGAGTCATCTGCTAATGAAACAGGTGTTAATGTCAACGCGTTAGCTTGGGATAAAACACCCAAACCGCTTAAAAGCATAACTGCAGCTCTTTTTTTCATTATAAAAACTCCTAGTAATTAATTTTTATAGTGATAAGAAAAGGCCTGAATTCGTATAATAAGTGCATAGTCTCTGTATGTAATTGCTAGCAATACATGGATAGTCTGAAACAAGACTGAAGTGTAAAGTAAGCCGTTACCAAACACCTTACGGAAGCTAACGATGAGCTATCAACACTTAAGTCTTGAAGAAAGACATTATATAGAAATTGAACATAAAAAAGGGACATCTCAGGCTGAAATTGCAGACGCTTTAGGGCGAAATCAAGGAAACATTTCACGTGAATTGGCTAGAAATGCGGGGAAAAGAGGTTATCGACACAACCAAGCGAATCATTTTGCACAAAGACGCCATAAAACAAAGGCTAAAGCGGCTAAATTGACAGAAGACATTACGGCAATGATTGAACACTATATTCGAGAAGATTGGAGTGTAATGGTCTAATAATCTTGGAAGGATTTATAGCTTATAATCCAACCCAAAATTAGGATAAAAAATGACCGAAATAACCACAGTAAAACCTAAAACAACCTTCACCACAGAACAGCGTCTAGACTACGCTAAACTCATGGTAAATGAAGGATATACCAATAAGCAGGTAATGGAAATATCAGGAGCAGGTGACTCTGCTGTGAGGCGATGGAAAAAGCAATATTTAGATGAACTCAAAGGTAATACACCTCAGGATAAGCAAGCGTTAACCCCAGAACAACAGAAAATACAAAGCCTAGAGAAGCAATTATGGCGAGCTAAAAGGGATAATGAAATACTAAAAAAGGCCACAGCCTTCTTTGTTCGAGACAACAACAATCTGAATTGATTGTTGAAATAAAGAAGGCTTCTCCAGGCTATCAAACAACAGAGCTTTGCACACTATTTAATATAGCTCTCAGTACACACTACTATCAGATTAATAATCAAATGAGCGATGAAGAACAAGAAACCATAGAACAAATTAAATTGATAGCCATTGAAACTCAGCATACCTATGGTAAACGAAGGACTCAGGTTGAATTAGCTAACAGAGGGATTGAAATAGGCGTTTATAAAACAGCTTCATTAATGAAAAAATCGAATGTCATTGCCATAAAACCTAAAAAGCGACACAGCTATCCAGCGGGAGAAGTCCACAAGAAAGCGGATCATTTACTTAAACGACAGTTTAATCCCAGTACTGTTCATACGCACTGGGTAGGTGACATTACCTACATTAAAACCTATACAGGCTGGAGCTATTTAGCTTGTATACTTGATCTTGGGTCAAGAGAAATTATGGGCTGGGCATTATCAGAAGAACCCAATGCAGAGCTTGCAAAGTCAGCATTAGAACATGCGATTAATAAACACAAGCCAGATACTCAACAATTAATGTTTCATTCAGACCAAGGGGTTCAATATTCAGCCAATCTATTTGTTGATTATCTTCATGACTTGGATATAACACAAAGTATGAGCCGTCGAGCTAATTGCTGGGATAATGCTGTGATGGAGCGGTTTTTTAGGAATTTAAAAACAGAGAGGCTGAACTATTTGAGTTTTATTAATTACTCCTCTGTAGTCAGTGCTGTGACTAGCTATATTAGTTTCTATAACTATAAAAGGTTACATTCTGCTATTGATTATAAAACCCCTCATCAAAAAACCAAAGAAATGAAAAAAGCGGCTTAAAATCCTTCCAAGAAAACTTGACCATTACAATCAGTGCAAAAAAAGCTAAAGCCTTGCTAGCCTATCTGGCATTGCAGCCAAACAAAGCCCATCAACGTGAAACCCTTGCCTCACTCTTATGGGAAGAGTGCAGTTCTACACAAGCTAGGCAAAGTCTGCGGCAGACCCTTAGCGCTTTACGCAAAACTCTTAATTCTGGCGATTCGATGATTGATGGGAATCAACAATCAGTTTTCCTAAATAAAGACCAGGTTGAAATTGATGTACTCAACTTCGATAATCTATGCAAGCGAGAGGACCAATCGTCTTTACAGAAAGCACTTAAGCTTTACCAAGGAGAATTACTGGAAGGTCTTTATACCCGATCACAAGGGTTTGACGATTGGCTGGAATTGGAACGCAGTCAACGACGGGAAAAAGCACTACAGATTATGGATGTTTTGCTGGAAAAGGCTCAATCTGAGAATCAACTGGAACAGGTCATTCGTTTGGGAATAAAAATGGCGTCGCTTGATCCGCTAAGAGAGTCTGTGCATCGTGTTCTGATGGATGCTTATAACAAACAAGGAAGGCGTAATGCAGCCTTAAAACAGTATCGCTTGTGCCAGCAATTATTGAGAGATGATCTTTCTATTGCGCCCGAAGAAGAAACTCAGACACTGTACCAGACTATTTTTCGACAGCAAAAACCACCGCAGGATCAATCAGTACCAATATCTGTTGAAGAAAGCCAAGTCGCTGTAGATGAGGTAGACAACAGCAAACACGTAGCAAATATAGATCAGTTGCGACAAGTCACTTTATTATCAGTACAAGTGAATAGTAGTGATGAAGAAAATGATCCAGAGTCACTCTACTACCAGCGTCAAAAAATTTGCGAGGGAATAAAGGCGTTTATCCAGGATTTTCAAGCGACTGTTATTGAAATGCAAAATAACAGCTTAATGATTTTATTCGGTTTGCCTACTGCTAAATCATATGATACAGAAAAAGCAATCCGTGCAGCTTTTGCTCTACGAAACAAATCCAATGCCGAAAAACAGACATTATCAAAATGCACTGTCCAAATCGGTATTGATAGTGGTCAAATTTATATTCCAGATACTCAGCAATCTATGTCTTTATCGGGTGCAACCGTAAAGCGCGCCATGTTATTGGCGGACCTTGCACAGCCAGGGCAGATTTTAATTTCCAATCGAGCTTATACCACTATTTCCCAGTTGGTCACTGCGGATAAACTTACTATTAAAAACAATATTGAACAAGCATCAATCTGGCATTTGATTGACATGGCAGATAAAAAGCAACAACGCATCACTGAAATGGTCGGCAGAAAATTTGAGCTGCAACAATTTTTGACCGCTGCCAATAATTGCAAAGAGACTGAATATGGTCAACTTATTCTAGTACGTGGTGAGGCAGGTATTGGTAAAACGCGATTGCTTAAAGAATCGCTAACCTTGGCTAATGATTTAGGCTTTGCGTGTCATTACATCTCTATTTTCGACTTTGGCACGTCTATAGGCCAAGCCCCAGTTCAAACACTGACACGTAGTTTATTGCAGTTGCCGCCTGATAGTGAACCAGCACAAATCAAAACCTGTGCAGCAAAAATCATTGCTGAAAAAATATTATCAAACGAACAAGTCAATTTCCTGTTTGATCTATTAAATGCACCTGACCTGCTAATTGAGCCTGAAATTTATCAGGCGATGGATAATGATGCGCGGCAATCAGGAAAACAGGAGGTGATAACTGCGCTAGTGCAACGCTTATCAGAACCTCAACCGCTGTTAATTATTATGGAAGATATTCATTGGGCAGAACCGGCATTACTATCACAATTGGGACAATTGGCTGCTGGCATTAAAGATTACCCCATTATTTTTGTCTTTAGTACGCGTTTTGAAGGCGAACCATTAGATCCCATCTGGCGTAGTCAAATTCAAAGTACCCCTCTGTTGACTTTGGATATCTCACCTCTACGCAAAAATGAAGCTGAGCAAATGGTCAAACAAACCCTGAATTTGGTAGCCGATAAAATGGCAGAACTGATTCAGCGCTCCGGCTGCAATCCATTATTTCTGGAACAACTGTTGTTTTGTATAGAGCAGGCTGTTGATACCATTCCTGATTCGGTGCAGAGCATTATTGCCGCCAAATTGGATACGCTAGATTCATTCGACAAACGGGCTGTGTTTGCAGCGTCAATTCTGGGGCAAAGATTTTCACTTGAACCCTTAAAATATATTCTGGATGATCCAGACTATGATTGTTCCGGATTGCTTGCACGCGGTTTAATCAAACTCGATGGCAAACAGTTTTTGTTTCATCATGCTTTGATTTTGGAGGGTATTAATACTATTCAATTGCCATCGCAACGTCGTAGCCTACATCTTCTGGCAGCTGATTGGTATAGAGATAAAGATCCATTATTGTACGCAGAACATCTGGATAAAGCTGAAAGTGAACTGGCTGCCAATGCTTATCTCAAGGCGGCAGAACATTTTATGAAATTGTATCAGTATGATAGTGCTGATACAGTGATAAGTCGTGGATGGAAAATCGCAACTGAAACTTTGGATTTGTTCAATTTGAGCATTTGCCATGCTGATTGTTTAAGAGAGTTGGGACAAACTCAAGCTTCATTAGAAGCATTTATTGAAGCTGAACAACAAGCAATATCACCCAAACAGAAATGTCGGGCGTTAATGGGTCAAGGGTCTGCTTTACGCATACTGGAACGGTATGATGAGTTGCTGTCTCTAATAAAAATAATCGAACCCATAGCGGAATCACTTAAAGATTCTGAAACACTTGCCTTCCTCCATTACTTGCGTGGCAATGTCTGTTTTTCTTTGGGTGAGACCGATAATTGCTTACTCTCTCATCAGCAAGCTGAAGCCATGGCTGATGTTCATAAATTACCGATAATTCAAGCACGTGCATTAAGTGGAATTGCAGATGCCTATTATGGCATGGGGCATTTGATTACCGCTGAACAACAATTCCGTCATTGCATTGCTGTGTGTAAACAGCACCACCTCATCCGCGATATCACAGTAAACCAAGTGATGATTGGTGCAATCTTGGTTTATTTAAACCGATTTGATGATGCCGAACAAATCCTGTTGGAGACACTAAAATTAGCAAAAAAAGTCAGAAATCATCATGCTGAAGCCATGTCTCTGGATGAGCTGGCAGATATCTATTGCCTAAAAAACGAAAAAGAGTCGGGGCGATTCTATGCAAATCAGAATTTGCAGTTAGCCAAACAAATCGGCTCCAAACGTATACAATGTGATGCCTTATTATGCCTTGGTACGATAGATAAAAATGAAGCATTACTGGAACAGGCTTATGAAATAGCGTCCACAAATCTGTTCGGTAATTCTCATATAACATCCTGGATTCTGGCTGTACAGGCTTGGGTAACAGAGGACTCAAACAAAAGAACAAGGGCTTTACAGGAAGGAGAAAAGCTATTATCTAAACTAGCCTTAAGTCATAATCAGCTCAGGTTTTATCGCTACGCCATCGAAACTTGTTTGGATACAAAAGATTATGACAAAGCTCAATACTATATGGCAGCACTCAAACGTTATACGGCTAAAGAGCCATTGCGAGTGAATTTATTATTCAACGAGCAAAAGCCTTGATACGAGCTGGTCAGGGAGAAACCGGAAATGAACTTGAACATGACCTCCGGGAATTGATAATCCAAGCCGATCAAGCTGGGTTTATAGAATCTAAAGCCAGTATGTTAACTACACTGCAACACGTACAGTAGTCAGGAGAAGAATGTATTGGAGGGGGCTTTAGCCGCGATTTCTTTGATTTTGTCTCGATCGCGGCTAAGGCCCCCTTCTACTAAATCTCTTAACTTAATGGCAGTGACACCAGATCATGCGTGAATAAGTTCAAAGGGATGTAGCAATTTAATAGTGCTTCTGTAAAACCTAGCTTAGTTCTCATCCATAAACTACAACCCTATGAAAAACATAGAAAAAATCACAAAAACAAGATGAATTCCCCGGCTAATTCTGGTATGCTTATAATCTAAGCAATTGATTCTAAACATAATTAAAAAAAGCCGAGGGAAAAAGATGCGCCAAAAACAACGCCTACAGACAAGTATATTCGATAATTATGTTGAACACGAGATTGGCCAAGAATTAAAAATTATTTCCATGATATTGGATGAACATAGAGAAATACTGGATTGGGTAGAAAAAGACATCTGCACGATCGATTTAAAAGATGAAAGTGGTCGAAAAGGGATGTCAGTTGAATCCATATTACGTTGCGCGATCTTAAAGCAACATCGGCAACTCAGTTATGAAGAATTATCATTTGTTTTGCTGGATTCGGTCTCGTGTCAAACATTTGCCCGGCTGAGCGATGGATTTGTCCCCAAGAAGTCGGCTTTGCAAGGGGCAATCAGCCGGATACTCGACCCGACATGGGAACGTATTAACCTGGCATTGCTCAATGATGCCAATAAAACCGGCATTGAAAAAGGCAGCATGTTGCGCATTGATAGTACCGTCACAGAAACACATATCCACGAACCAACCGACAGTAGCCTGTTATGGGATGCCGTGCGGGTGATGACGAGATTACTCAATCAAGCCAGCGAAATGGGTTTGGAATTTGACTGCCATCACCATTATCGCGCAGCAAAAAAACGTGCGCGTGCAATTATCTATACCCGTGGAAAGGATAAGAAAAAAGCCTTATACAGTGATCTTGTTCACTACACGAAAAAGACACGTCAGTACCTCAACAATGCGCAAATAGCCGGTCATGTAAAACCGCCACCCGGCTGGGAATATTGGCGCCTGGAGGTCAATCATTATCTGCCTTTGATTGATCAGGTCATCAATCAAACGACAAGACGTGTGTTTAATGGAGAGAAAGTCCCCGCATCGGAAAAAGTATTCAGTCTGTTTGAAGCACACAGCGATATTATTGTTAAAGGCAGCCGGGATATACAATATGGACACAAACTGAATTTAAGTACGGGTCGCAGTGGTATGGTACTGGATGTTGTCGTTGAAACGGGTAACCCGGCTGATTCGGAACAGTTCATCCCCATGGTGGATCGTCATATTGACCACTATGGTAAGGCGCCCAGGCAAGTCGCAGCAGACGGGGGGTATGCCAGCAAAGAAAATCTCGACACGGCTAAACAACGAAACATAAAAGATGTTGCTTTCCATAAGAAAAAAGGGTTAGCCATACTTGAGATGACGAAAAGCCCCTGGGTTTACAGAAAGCTCAGAAATTTCAGAGCTGGAATTGAAGCCGGTATCTCTTACTTGAAACGATGCTTTGGCTTGTCTCGCTGTAACTGGAAAGGTCTAGAGCATTTTAAAAACTATGTGTGGTCATCGGTGGTTACACACAATTTAGTGATAATGGCTCGATTACAAGCACCCTAGTTAAAATTAGGGTAACCACAAACAGGCTGATCAAGGGTGTAATAGTTCCTCAGGAAAGATGTGCCTAAAAAATGTAATTTTTACAAAAAGATTGAGGGTTGACCAATATGCAGCAAACCCTACCGTACAAAGCAATTCATTTTTGGCGACTGGTCTGGTGTCATTTTTTTTATAGCAAATAATTCGCTGTTTTTGGACGGAAACTAGCTTAAGGTACTTTTGGTGAAAGTCGGTCTTTAGCGTGTTTTTCAGCGTTCTTAATCGCCAATTGTGAACGTCTTATTTTTGGCAATTTAGCAATTTGAATTAAATTATATTGATATAAATTCAACGCCTTTTGCCGGTTTCCACTCAGTATTTCTACATCTGCTCTTTTATTAATCCACTTGGGTGTATCGCGAAGTTTTTCAGGCAGTTTATTAAACCAGGCTATCGCATGTTCGTATTGATGGGTTTTGATTTTGAAATCGATCATAGCCTCTACAAAGTTTACAATTTCGCCGTGGTGGTTGATTCCTTGCAAGATTCCTGCTTCGATGCGTTCTTTAGGAAGTAGGATGATTTTCAATTGCGTTTGAAGTCTGTCTATAAAGAGCTGTGGAGGTGGATTGTTATCATTGTGAATAGCAAGATCATAGTGATTGGCTGCAAGAGAATGACTGCCGGATGCAGTCATTGCTTCAGCCATGGCTTTATGACCCGCGGGTGAGTTGGGTACTTTTTGCAAGTATATCTTTAATTTATCCAGACTCTTATTGAGATCACCTTGTCGAAACAATACCATTCCTTGCCAATAGAGGCTTTCATAGTCACTGGAATTAAGTTTGGCTGCCTGATCAAAGCTCTCTTTCGCCAGAATTAGTTGTTCTGAGTCCAAATAGATGCGACCGCGTTTAATGTACAGTTTATGGTCGTCAGGATGATTTTCTATTTCATGCAAAAGATCATGTAAGCGGTCATCGATAAGTCCGTGCGCATTGAGGGCAGTTGAAAAAAAACAAAGAATAACGACTAGTATCGATACTCGCATCGGTAATCAATTAATATTTGGGCGACCGGGAAAGTCGCCCAAGAAAAAAAGTGAAAAAGTATTACTGGTAGGTGATAGTCAACTTAGGACGTTGAGTTTGGTCGCGATATTCACTTGACCATATATCAATACCATCTCGGGTGCCTGCTGAAGCGAGACTAAAGCCGTCGTTTATGCCACCATTCACCCAGCTTTGCACCATTGCAACACCTTCAGCATTGAACTGGATGCTGTAGCTTCTTATTGAAGTTGGTTTAAACGACCCTATGTTTGCTCCTCGGTTCGTAGCAGGCAGACTGTTACTCCAGGTTGCCGTATTTTCTTTCCAGGTATTTAACATAGACCAGAAGTTGTAAACATTATTGGTTCTGTTATAAACCTGAAGGGTTAGGGTGACATCAGTAATTATGGCTCCTGTAGGTATGTTGGAAACATCCCATCTAAATAAGGTACTCAATTCATCCCGGCTGCCATCATCACCATCAGCAAGAATAGAATCTGCGTCACCATAGTTGCTATTTGCGCTGCCTGCTGCAACATAAGTATCTTCAGCACCAGTATAATCATTCAAGTCCTGTTGCAATTCTATTGTAATCGGTGTCGCAATATTGCCAACGCTTACGGTTTGTGTAGTCGTATTAGTGTTTCCATTAGTATCGGTCACGGTAAGGCTAACATCATAGCTACCCTCTCTAGCATAGCTATGGTTTTGGTTTTGGGATGTGGCGCTATTACCATCCCCAAAATCCCAGAGCCATTTAACAATTCCGCCGTCAGTATCAATAGAAGTATCTGCAAAATTTACATTTAGACTTGCGACAGAAAAGGTAAAATCAGCTACAGGTACCCCATTTCTGCCTGATGCACTGTTGTAGGTGATAGTGAGCTTAGGGCGCAAAGCATTATCGTTATAGTCGCTGGAACGTATATCAACCCCGTCATTACTACCGTCGGTCATCAGCAATACACCGTTGTTGGCTAAACCATTAACCCAGTTTTGAACTAATGCAATACCCGCGCTATTCAGTGTAATTGGGTAATTCCCTGTACTAAAAGGTGAGAATTTTCCGACAATTTGACCCCGATTGGTATAAGGATCAATAGAATTCCAGTTTACGTTATATTCATTCCATGTCTTGCCAGGGTCATACAAGTTATAAGTGCCACTACTTGTGTTGGATACTTCAAGCTCGATTCGGACTTCAGTGATGGTTGCGTCGCTTGGAATGTCACTTACATCCCATTTAATCAGTGCGGCAAGTTCTCCGTTGGAACCATCTTCCCCATCGGCAAGAAGTGTTGCTGCGGTGCCAAAATTATTGGTGGGTACGCCACTGGCGATATACGTATCTATAGAGCCGAGATAATTGTTGTCGGGAGTGACGCCATTTTTAAAGCTTACGGTTCCGCTAGATGGAATGTTTCCTTGATTATCAGTGGATGAATCGACTGTTGTGATGGTTGGGTTGGGATCTTTACTCAAGGTATAATGATCAGTCACCACCCCATCAGAACGTAAATGGTAAGCATCCAAACGATTATCATTGACATCCAGTATAACCGAACCTAGTTGGTTTAAAGATGTGAACATGGCAGGATGGTTCAAATTACCGCCAGAAATTTTACCGGATGCACCTGCAACGGTATATACAACGCCAGCATTATTAGCTTGGTCAGCTTTACTATAAACTCCATTTCCATCTTCACGACCATCACCTGCATCAACCAAATTAGAGGAGTTGAAGCTGGATGAAGCGCCATAATGACCATCAATAAGAAACGAGCGTTCATAAGAATGACTGTGTCCGGAGAAAACCATATCTACGCCATGGCTTTCCAGAATGGGCAAAGCATTTTGACGCATATCAATTAGAGCGCCTTCCGTATCAGAGTTGTGGGAACCTTTGGTGTAGGGTGGATGATGCCAAAAAGCGATGGACCATTTTTTATCATTAGCTGCCAGGTCATTTTCCAGCCAAGTCAACATAGCCCCGCCTACAGAACGGTTGCTCTCATAGGAATCAAGACAAACAAAATGGATGTTACCGTAGTCAAATGAGTAATAGGCTTCTGTGCCGGAAGCTAACCCACCTGCTTCGGCATTTCTAGGTAACGTAAATATATCGTAATAAGGACCTGACTCACTGGCTGAATCGGCAGAATGCCCGTCATGGTTGCCCAGAGTTGGCCAAAGCGGTGCTCTGCGTAATAGTTCCGGATACATGTTAAAAACAGCACTTTGGTATTGGCTGTCAGTACCATCGTTATAAGCATTATCTCCCAGCATAATCCATAAATTGGTCTCATCGGCGCCAGGATAATTCAGATACGCATTATAAACTGCGGCAGCATTTGAATTGGCCGTACCTGAATCACCAATTAACCATATCCGCGTTGAAGTTGCATTACCAGCGGTCGGTGCAGTCATGAATCGATAGGTATTATTGCCTCCGGCCAACGTTACACTGCTATCGCCAACAGAGTAATAATACTGAGTTGAAGGACTTAACCCGGTTATCTTAACTTCATGTTCGGTACGGCTACCCGATAAATTGACAGTCTGATCCAAATTAGTCGGGTTGTTACCATAGCGTACAACGCTGTCGGTATTACTATCCGTGCGCCAACGAATGGTGATTGAATCATCTGCTGCTATCTGCAAATAAGGGCCACGACTAACGGTTAAACTTAAACCGGATTGAGAATAAGAAGCGAACAGCAAAAACGCAAAAATTAATGATCGATGGTGAATTTTATGAGTAGGCATAGTGTCTTTCAATGAAAATATTTTAGTTATATGATGATTTTATAACACACTGTATCAAAATTTATCAGTTAAAACATGAAATTGGCACCAAAAGTTAAACTGCTGAAGAGGAAAACCATAACAATCCTTTATTCCTTGTAATACAATGCCTTGAGATTCGTAGAAAATAGCGGGGATCCTACCAACCGAATTCATTTCCTCTACCGAGCAAACATGGACTGTCTTTGGCTGGCAGGGTAACATCGCCCTTCCAGGACATGCCAAGCGCTTTTATCCTGAATATTATGCCGACTCAAGATAGCCAAGTATTTTTTGTATAATAACCTTGAAATCCAACATTCAATGCCGTAGGTAAATAGATGTCAGAGATACAACCTCCTACACTGGAAAACCCTAAAATATTAGTCCCGGTCGATGCAAAGATCGAGGAATATATGTTGGGATTATTGGGAACTACCGACCACCCTGTCCTGTTGGAAATGGAAGCATTAGCGCGGACTAATAAATTCCCTATCATAGAACGCTTGGTCGGCGTCTTTTTAGAAACTTTGGCGAAAAGTATCGGCGCTAAACGTATTTTCGAATTTGGCAGCGGTTTCGGCTACTCCGCTTATTGGTTTGCCCGCGCAGCCGGTAACCAGGGAGAAGTCATTTGTAGCGATGGCGACCCCAGCAACAGAACAAAAGCGAAACAACACCTTTCTGCAGCGGGATTGTGGAACAACATCGACTTTCAAATAGGAATGGCTCAAGACATTTTCGAGAGAACCAATGGATTATTCGATATTTGTTATAACGATGTTGATAAAGGCGATTATCCGGCAATATGGGATATGGCGAAAACGCGGATCCGCCCTGGAGGTTATTATATTGCTGATAACGTACTCTGGCATGGGCGGGTAGCCGTAAAAGAGTTCACAGATATTGTTCCAGGATGGACGGAAGCCATCATGGCGCATAATCAAACAATTTTTGCAGACGCTGAGTTTGATACTTTTATCAACCCAACCCGAGATGGTGTGTTGGTCGCTAGAAGAAAGACCTAAGAATAGACAAAACTCAAGCTAGTTCGCAGGTAATGAGAACAAACTCCCTTCAGATTTTTTATAAAGATGAGGAGAAAGCCCTGCAGTTATAACTTGCTCAACTCACCTACCCGTTCAATGTTAGCGCCTATGACGCTTCACAACGACGTTCTTGACTGTGCATCACAGCCAACCAGCCGACCCTATCTATTTCAATAAAATACATATTAATAACAATCTCTTCCGGTTTATTATTGAATAATTATTCTAGAATTACTTGGCAAAATGTCCTGCCTGAATTCAAAATAGTTGCAACTATGCAACGTACATCCTCATCTCTAACAGTTTACCAGCACCATATTTTCTTCAAAAACGAAATATACTATTTCTTATTAGTTATCTCTGCATCCTTGAAGAATCTTTTTGGTTGTCCTAACTTGTTTATTTTAATGTTCTTTTTTGGCGTATTGGTAGTTTTGTAAAGACCGAGCAATCCTATTGGCTTTTTTATTGCTTTGTATTCATACGGAACATTTGTTTGCTAACTACAACTAACTGCCGTATACAGTGAGTAAAGTAACTTTCATTAATTAGTAACATTTTTGGGTTATTTTAGTTTTTTTAATTTCTTCTAAGGACTTCGGCTATGGCCATACACTCAACTACATTAAGCACATTATTAGAAAGCTCATTTTCTTGGCCGGTCTTGTCAGTAAATGATATTGCTACCTTATCGCTTTTGCTAGTTTTCTCGACGCTGTTTACCCTAGAAGCCAACCACCCATACCAAGAGTGGCAAATGCCTGAATGGCAAAAGTCTTTGCGAACTAACAGTTACTTATTCCTTTTTAACAGTCTGGTCATTTCCGCATTATCAGCTCTATCTATTTTTGTGTTAGCGGATAACTATTCGGAATCAGGATTGCTAAGTGCTGTAAACAACCCGCTACTAAAATTAATGTTAGCCGTTATTGCTTTCGACCTAATCATCTATGGGTGGCACAGAGCGTGCCATTACTATGATGGTTTGTGGCTCTTTCACAAGGTGCATCATAGCGATCCCTATCTCAATGTAACGACAGCTTTCAGGGTTCATATTATTGAATTAGTATTAACGACTTTTGTTAAGGGTATTTCAATTGTACTTCTGGGTTTGGACAAACTGACCGTATTGGGTGTAGAAGCGATTTCGGCATCGTTTGTTATGTTGCACCATACCAACATATCTTTTCGCGGCGAAAAATGGTTGGGTAAACTTTTTATTGTGCCCTATTTGCACCGAGTTCATCACTCTACGGCTCGCAATGAACACGATCAAAACCTTGGTGCTGTTTTGTCTGTTTGGGATCGACTTTTTGGTACCTTTAAAACATTAGAGCCCAAAGCTATTGGCATCTTAAACAATGCACCGTTAGATTTTTTCAGCCAATTAAAGTTTGGGTTCACCTTGGGTCGCTATAAGCCTGCAGAGCACTCAGCATCACCAGAATTTACTTGGCCTATTCGCCATATGATCGCTGAAGCGGCCTATTACAAGTCACAACAACGTGGTTTTTCCACTGATAATGAGTTAAACGATTGGCTTGAAGCTGAACATGAAATTTTGCAGCAAATCAATGGCAACCAAAAAGCTAATCAACGGCCGTTTACTCATGTTTATGACCCTTGTTGTTCTTTGAGCTGAATAGTTAGAAAATGCTACTTTCTGATCAAGCCAAATCATACCCATTGGCATAGGGCCAATTCCATAAATTTCAATGCAAAAGGTTTTTCCTAATGCATTGAAATTATTCTCAGGATTGAGGTTTCAATATTATAGATATCCTCTCACCTCACAACAATACCACTACAAATCTTTTAACAACAAATTGTCAACTGACTTACGAGCAGTTTGGTTAAGCATCCTCAACCTATCTTGCAATTGATTAGCTGTCTCCTTTGCAGTCGCTGGTATTTGATTATCACCATATTCTTCTATGGCTTCAAGAATAAAACTGAGTGACAACCAATTGGTATCACAAGCCGGCTGAAAAGCGGGATCAGGCTGGTCAGCTAGTTGGACCGTTGATAATATTCCACAATCGACCAAAAATTCCGTTATGTTTTGAACATGGCTAATAGGCAACCTTAAACACTTTGCAATAGCGGAAATTGTGAGTGGCTTTTTTCCAGCTATAAAGTTTTTAACCAACAAATGACTAATATCGAGCGCAAGAACTTTTTTTAGAGAAATGCTTAAATCTGCCTTACCATATCGGTCTTCGTGTAACCAATAGTTTTGATGAAAAAAACCTAGTTCTGCGCCGAATAAAATCACCATCCAACTAATCTGGAGCCATATTAAAAATAAAGGTAACGCGGCAAAACTTCCATAGATTGCGTTATAACTGGACACATTGACTTGCAAGTTGACATAAGCCATCTGAAATAATTGATAAACAGTTCCCATCAGTACGCCAGCAAGCAATCCGGACTTCAATTCGATGCGAGTATTCGGCATAAACATGTAAAGAAAGGTAAACAGCAACCACATAATCACAAATGGACTAAACTTAAGTAGGAATAGCAACAAATCAGATGCGTATTCAAGACCTGAAATTTGCGAAATATAGACAATGAGTTTTGTTTTAATGAAGAGAGTAATACTGCTGGAAAGCACCAACAAAAAAGGCGCCAACAAAACGATGGACAAATAATCCGTCAATTTTCTAGCGATACTTCTTCCCTTTTTAACTTTCCAGATATGGTTAAAAGCTTCCTCGATATTGCCAATGACCTTGATCACTGTGAACAACAATACGATAATACCGATCCCGGCAACTAATCCTCCCTGGGTATTGTCTAATAAATTTCTGGCCATCGTTACCACTTGCTCTAACAGCGCGGATTGCTCAGGCGTTTGCTCCATTATCTGCTTTTCAAGCTTGCTATCAAGACCAAACCCTTTAGCTAGACCAAAAGACATGGCCAGAACGGGCACAATGGATAAAAGTGTGTATAACGTTAATGCAGCAGCACGGTGCTGGCAATTGTCTTGTAAGAAACCATGTATTGCCATCAACATGATTTTGGTATATTTAATGAACCTTGCTTTAAAAAAGGATTGATTTCGATCAGACAGATGCCAAATATCGTGTTTAAAATACTTTACCACAGTCGATATCATTGGAAGTTTGTACTCCTCTTGTTCAGAATATGAAGCCGATATTAAAGATACTCTTACTGCTCACCTACTTTTCAGTAAGCTGCACACCTCAAATTTATCCTCCTACTGCCCTGTCAACTGCAGGGCGAATAGCAAAAAACAAATTTCATGCGGGAGACGGCGCCATCTTACCTTTTAGAAGCTGGCTACCAAAAAATACTGCCCAAGCGGTTATTATTGCGGTGCATGGATTTAACGATTACAGCCATTTTTTCCATGACTCTGGTGAGTATTTTAGTCAACACGGCATCGCTAGCTACGCTTTTGATCAACGAGGCTTCGGTGAAACCAGTATACGCGGTCTCTGGCCCGGAATCGAAACTTTAAAACACGACCTTACTCAGTTCACCCGATTAATTAAAAGCAATCATCCTGACACGCCTATTTATTTACTGGGCGAAAGCATGGGCGGCGCTGTAGTCATGGTCACCATGGCCGATACAGAAAAACCGGAAGTCGACGGTATCATACTTTCAGCGCCAGCAGTGTGGAGTCGACAAACCATGCCTTGGTATCAACGCACGTTACTATGGACGTTATCTCATACTTTACCCTGGATGACCTTAACCGGTAGAGGCGTGATTAAAGTAACACCTTCTGACAATATCGAAATGTTGAGAGAACTAGGCAGCGACCCACTTATTATTAAGGAAACGCGGGTTGAAACTATTTATGGCTTGGTTAATTTGATGGATACCGCCTTTCACCAATCCGATAACATCAATTCACAAACACTCTTATTGTATGGGGCTAAAGACGAGATAATCCCTATTGAACCCGTAAAGCTGGTTCTGAGTAAGTGGTTTAAAGAAGATCATACCCATAAAAAAATCGCGATTTACGAAAACGGCTATCATATGCTGCTGCGTGACCATCAAGCTTCTACCGTTTGGCAAGACGTGGCTACCTGGATCAAATCGCCGAACAGCCCGCTACCATCCGGCTTCGGCATAACCGAAAGAAATCTGCTGTCGTCAAACGTAAGACCATGAATTTGCCTCACTGAACGGGTTAGAATTTATCAAATCATCCTGTAAAAAACGCAACTCAGGATAACTCACTAAGCTTCTAAAATAACGCTCATTAAATGTAGGATGGATAGCTTGGTAAAACTGAATGATTTTTAGTAGTTTTGAACGAATGCGAGGATATTTTTCAGCCAAGTTCCACAGCGAAGAATGCCCCAGCAATAACAATTCAGCAAAAGCATTAAAATCATTTTCCATTGAAGAGCAAGCATATTCATGCAAAAAACCTGTTTTGTGCAATGCTGGATCGAAACGTTTACGCGCCTTGTTTGTACTGATCGCGTTCACGCCACCCTGACCGTAATGAAAATCTGGCTCGTTAATTTTTCTCCAACCCGCTCGATCAAAACGTGCTGAATAGTTTCTGAGCAAAATACTGGAAAATTCAGCATGAAAGGTTTTTTCTATCCATTTGGCAGTAAACCCTTTGACCAGCCCTTTGTTAAGAACGTAAACATTCTTTAAAGAATTAGTGCCACCCGCCCGAACCCCAGAAAATTCCAAATGCTTTAAAACATAGACCGTTTGCAAATTTTCAAATAATAAATTAACTGGATATTTAGCCATCCCATCCAAAATAATTTTACGACTACGCTTCAGTTCATCATCACTCAAGGCTTGTGCCTTAGCATTGGTCGGCGCAACCAACCACTGCTCGGGAAAAATGAGCTTATCATCCGAAGTTAAAAGGTTGATCGAACGTCCTTGACTTACAAAGGCGACCGGTTGCCTCTCACTTTTTTTTATCAGAGAACAAGCACTTAACTGGAATAGCAAACAAAGCAAGACAACTATTTTTTTCATCGAATGATTCTACTTTGCACAATCGCTTTAAGAAAGTTATTAATTTTTTGGATGCTCATTTCTAATGATTGAACCACAGTTTGGATGCTATTATTTACAAAAGGTTGCTCTTCAATGGGGAATACTAAATTAACAGATCGCTATTGCTAGAACCCTTTGTAAAAGACTGATCAATAACCAAGAAGTTGTTATAATTGATCCACGTCCCCGTGGCACAATAGGATAGCGCGACGCCCTCCTAAGGCGTAGGTTGCAGGTTCGACTCCTGCCGGGGACGCCAACCACATATTTTGTCCTGAAGACCCATAAGCCTTAGCTATATTCAAAAGCCTGGTTTTGATTGCGGTAGACGTTAACGTTGGACGCGTTTAGCGTGGAGGCTTACCGTGCCCGGCCAGGGAAGGCAGATAGAGAGCTGGGTGAAGGTTAGATTAGGTTTGAGCTTGGTACGGGTAAAGTGAAGCCCACTATTTCAGCGATTAACTCGGGAGAACCCGTCTGCTCGACCAGAGTAAAATTAAAGTTCAATAGACAGATCAAAGGATCAGCGAATAGCAGACAAAGAGTATCAAAATGGATTCTATGTTCACATCACAGAAGAGCGGACAGATCTTAAATTGACCGCTGCCTACATTGGCCGATATGCCAGGCGTCCTCGACTGCGTTTAGCGTACACTACTCAACAGTAAGCAGGGCAACAAAAAATAATTCACGCAAGATACTTGATTGCAAGACTTGATTCCTTGTGCTGGGGTGTGCCTCTTATTGTTGGTAAGTGATTAATATGAGCAGATCACTTACCAACAGGATACACCGCTATTATTTTAACTCATACACCAGAAATGACTATACCTCCAACCTTATTGTTATCAAAAAGGTATAAGCTAGCTTGTAGCTTGAAATCTATCATAGATAGACCTGCCCTCGATTTCCGGATTGGGAATATAACCTATGCTCCTATCATCTACCACTGGGGATATCCTCCATAGGATATCACTAACACAGAAAGCACAGCCCGCGTAAAAATAACCCTTTTTCTATTTGGTGGAGAGCCAAGAGACCAGGCATCTGCTGCATACGACTTTCTGTAAGTCCATTCTGTAAATATGAAAGGAGTTCGTTTATCTATAAGAGCTGCAAAATTAAAATCGCCTCCAACTCCATCCATATCGTATGGCTCAGGAATAGTGAAGCTAAATCGATTGTTTGGTTTGTCCGCAAGAACTCCCCCCATGATATCCCACTTCGCCAGCGGATTATTATATGCGAGAAAACGTACCCATACAGGGTGTTGATCGCCGTCAGCAAGATTGTAGCGAGCTCGACCATTGAACTTTCTAGTGATATTAAAAATTCTAGTGATATTAGAAGTATTGGTATTTGCAATATGTCCATTAACCGTGCTATCTCTATCTAGGTAGAAGCCAGCACCCGAAGATAGATCGGGCTGCGAAAGTGTAGGTACCATCGATCCAGAGGTTGTAATAGCCCTTGTCGCGATTCTGCTATCTTTTGTGATGACTGGTTCGAAATCCAAATTTTCAGGAAATTCAGGTAAAAAAGGCTCGGTTATCTGGGCTGCCATCAACATAAGGCCGTCTGCTAATGTTTCCATCCGATTGCCTGGATTCATTTGCTTTGTGACTAACATGGGCAGAGTCTTCTCGTCTTCCGTGTCGAGATTCAAAATCACGTTTCCGGTTTCCGTCTTGACATCCCATATCAACATGGCTGTCATTTGATCCTCTTGATTGAAAAGACCGATTTCAATCCTATCTTCCGTATTTTCAAGGACTTCTATTTGAAGATCTCCTTCTGTTGATACAATATCTCCAACAATATATTTTGTGCTGATATCAACTGAATTAGTATCTGCATATGTTGCCGATATAACTGTTAACGTAAATAAAATTGCTTTCATTGAGTCTGTAGCAATCATCGTGAGTGGTGTGAATAATCGTTTCATTAGTTTTCTCCTTCATAATAAAATTAAATCAGGAAACGGCAAAATTATTGATTTTACATCAGTTATTTTTGGTGTTGTTAATTAAGTATAGTTTCAAAATCCCCGTTCCATTTGAGCATTAAAAGCATCACTGAATATTTAAGCATTTCCTTACTTTTGCTATAACACTTCGATTTTCGGCGTAATCGGGCGAGAAAGTGTCTAAATAAGCTTAAGCTGTTATAGCCTTCTACCGTATATGTTTCAGCTTTTGATTGTGTATGTAGTCCAGCCGGGATAAACTTTTCATAGGGACTCCAATAGTCGCTCATAACACCTTTTATAGTGCTGTCTTTGACGGCTTCCCATCATTCCCGTCCTGTTTCCGTGTCGCGGGAGCCCACAACGCACGCGAGAAAGCGCTTTCCATGTCGATCAACAGCAATCCAGATCCAGCAATAGTTTTTTTTACACCAATATACGTGTGCATTTCATCCATTTCTACAATTTCAACACCCGCTTCTGATCGGATTGCCTCGATCGATTCGCCCTAGGCTTTGATCCAGTAATACACCGTCACATGACTGCATTTCAAAAACCGGCCAATTGAGCGAAAACCCAGCCCTTCCAGGTAAAGCTCAAGCGCTTGTCGCTTAATATCAGGTCTAAGTCCCTGGTGGCTCACGGTATGCCTATAGCCACATGATTTGCATTTATATCGTTGTTTCTCTTTGACTATACCATCTTTCGTGCAGTCTGCTGAGTGACATTTCGGACAAGTCGCCATAGTGTTAGGCGACAATTAACCTGTCCGGTCAGACGACAATTATCTTGACCGGTTGAGTGTATAAACTGATAAGTACTTTTTACTCTTAGGAGGAAGTGACTTGTCCGGTAAACACATCACTCAATTACAGGAAAATAGTTATATGAAAAATCGTCAGACAGGTTGTACGCAGGAGACATCCGCAGCAAAAGCCGGCATCAGTGTTCGATCAGGTTGCCGGATCGAAAAAGGTGAAAGAGCTGAACACAAAGAACGAAAGTGGCGAACGCGCAAAGATCCATTAGAAGCCGTATGGGACTCAGAACTGGTTCCGTTATTAGAAGATGAATCGTCCTTAACTGGCATTACCCTGTGGGAGCATCTGGATGAGCAGCATCCGGGAAAGTATCCAGAGAAATACCTTCGGACACTGCAAAGACGTGTTAAACACTGGCAGGCCACACAAGGCCCGGACAAAGAAGTCATGTTTCGTCAGTCGGTACCTGCGGGTCATCAGGGACTATCTGATTTTACGCACCCCAATACCGTCATTACGATAGACGGGAAGGCGTTCGCACATTTACTGTACCAGTTTCGCCTGGCTTTTAGTGGTTGGCGTCATGTCCATGTTATTCAGGGCGGAGAAAGCTACAGTGCACTGGCTGACGGCTTACAAAGTGCATTACACACCTTAGGCGGTTCACCAAAGGAACATCGTACAGACAGCCTCAGTGCGGCTTACGTCAATAACGTAGAAAAACAGCGACTGACGGAAGACTATCATGATTTATGTAAGCATTATGGCATGCGGCCCACCATCAATAATCTGGGCATTAGTCATGAAAATGGCGCCATTGAAGCACCGCATGGCTCATTAAAACGTCGCATTGATCAAGCCATAAAGTTACGCGGTTCGAATGATTTTTCTACACTCCGTGCTTATCGAGAGTTTCTTGAACACATTGTCGACAAACTGAACAGACGATGCAAAGGCAGGTTGGCCGAAGAGCACAAAACCCTGTTAGCCTTACCCAAACACCGATTTGTTGATTATGCTGAGCTGTCGGTAAAAGTCACCACCAGCAGTACCATTGCTGTAAAACGCGCATTGTATACCGTCCCTTCACGCCTTATCGGTGAAAGCGTCAGGGTGCATCTCTACCATGATCGTTTGGTCTGCTTTGTTGGCCAAACTCGGGTGATCAATCTGCCTCGGATTTATCCAACAACGCCCACCGGCCGAGCGCGACGAATAGATTACCGGCATATCATTCATTCTCTGGCAGCCAAACCACAAGCCTTCCGCTTCTCACAGTTTCGCGATAATATTTTGCCTAACACGCAATATCGGGCTTTATGGAAGCAGGCAGAGAAACAGTTTACACCGCAAGAAGCATGCAAGTGGATGGTTGCTGTTTTACGCTTTGCCTATGATTATGATTGCGAAAGTGCCCTGGCAACTGAGCTAATGCGACAGGCAGAACAAGGTGCCTTGCCCGATTTAACATCCCTGCAGGCAAGGTATTTACAACACAGTACACCGCCACCGATACCGCTACGCCAACACCAGGTTGCTGACTATGATCAACTACTGACCGGTCAGTGGATGAGACAGGAGGTGTGCTGTGAGTGATGGTTTGCCAATGATGTTAAAAGAACTTCGCTTGCTGGCTTTTTGGCAATATTATGAAGCTTATCAGGAACAGGCCACAAAACAGGCATGGGGCTATAGCCAATACCTGTCTAAACTGTGTGAAAATGAAATTGCACGGCGCTTTGAAACGCGAGTTTGCAACTGGACCAAAGAAGCCAAATTACCCCGGGGCAAAAGTTTTGCCACCTTAGGCTTTGATGAATTACCGGAAACCATTCAAAAGAAAGTGATTGGGCTGCGCGATAATACCCAGTGGGCGCTACAGGCAGATAATGTTTTATTGATTGGCCCTTCCGGTGTCGGTAAATCGCATATTGCTTCTGCTTTGGGGCTTCATCTTATCGAACAAGGCATCCGGGTAAAATGGTTGGCTGCCACCGCACTGGTGCAATTACTGCAGCAGGCCAAAAAAGAGCTGGATTTAATGGCTGTGATGAGTCGACTGGATAAATATCGTGTACTCATTATCGATGATATTGGTTATGTTAAAAAAACGGATTCAGAAACCCAGGTCCTGTTTGAGTTTATTGCTCATCGTTATGAAAGTGGCAGCTTGATCATCACATCAAACCAGCCATTCAGTCACTGGGATCAGATATTCCCGGATACATTAATGACCGTAGCCGCCATTGACCGCATTATCCATCATGCCACGATTCTTGAAATCGACGGCAACAGTTACAGGAGGAAACATCAGAAAAAATCATAAAAAACCTTAATCACTCAACCGGCCATCATAATTGTCGCCAAACCGGACAAAGTAATTGACGCGAGACACCATAGGTAGTTACTCACGGGAAAAATACTACTTTACCAGAAACTATACTTTTTGAACAATGCCTAAGTTAAATCAGGAAACCGCAAAATTATTGATTTTACATCAGTTATTTTTAAATCAACGATCGTTTCCTAAATTGTTATAGAGAACCAATGTTCTGAATATTTAATTCAGTTTTTCATTGGAGGACTTTAGGCTAGCATGGACTTACATAGCTTGGTATGATCTGGATCACTGCAAGTTATTGGTTTTTATGCATGACTCTCTGGATGGATTAAATAATTGGGGTCAGAGTATAATTAAACAATTTTCCTTGTCTTCTTTTCACTGATCCTTTGATCTGTCTCTTGAACTTTAATTTTACTCTGACCCCAATTATCGAAGTTACTGTTTCCGTATTTGCCTATTAAGTGAAGCGTCCATCCACGCCGATCGGAACGTTTGAACGGTTCCACATTATTATTCACGCCCAACGTTACGGGAGTTCATTCAAACGTTCGAGCGGGGGTTACAAACGCCGACCAGCAGGGATCATATAGAGGTTATGCGTCGACGCGATAGATGCCGGGTTCTGAACTGAGAGCTAGCGCATTCAAAACGCCTGGTACAAGAGGTTCAAGTTCTTGCAGTCGGTTTCCAAACGCAACAAGTACGATCACCATGACTGGAAGATCGGCGTGGTTTTGTTGATACGCCATGTTCTTGTCGGCTGTGACTAACGCGATAAACCCACCCTCAAACGCCAGTTGGAGTAACTGAACATTTTTAGTTCCGCCCCACCCCATCTGTTGAACCGTTTGCACGTCGAACTCAACCGGGAAAAATTCTGCAAGTTGCCGAGATACCTGTTCATCAAGCAACAGCTTCATTGAGCTCAATAACTTGTTTCATTGCCAGATCAAGCAATTGGGTCGCCTGTTCCCGAGTGACTGTTGGAAAACTATCCAAAAAGTCATCTAGACGATCTCCTGCCTCCAAATGCTCGAAAAGGATACGAACTGGCACTCGAGTACCGTCGAATACCGGCGTACCACCGAGAATCTCAGGATCCCTGTTAATGATCGAATTTGACATAATTTTCACCTCTGAGGCTATTTTACTACGATTTCCTGCAAACGCCCATCTAAGACGCAACGTTTTGGAGCTGTATATAAGATGATGAAGTAGCCCGTAGATACTCCACGGCATGGATGACGAGGGTGGGGAGCCAATCTACGAACAAGCTCAAGGCTTAAGGGTGGGACGGCTTCCCCAGAAATCAGTTATCACTATAAGCATTTTGTGTTAATTAATCCTGTGTTTTAGAGGTGGGCTTAATATACAAGGGCGGAAGAGTAAAACGAATTCCACCTTTCACCATCAGACTAAATGTCGGATTTCGCTACCGCTCATCCAACTTACGGTTCCGTCTTACGTGTTCATGGATGAATTTAAGCTTGCCATCCGTGGTGCTGGATACCCGTTCCCAACGAGTATGACGGCCTTATTGTTAATCTGACAAAGTAGAACTAAGCTAAAAGTTCAATGTTTCCTGTGCCCTTAGCTTTGTTGTAATATTTTCTATCATCAGTCATAAAGTTACCGTTTGCTGCTATGGCAACTGCATGGTAGAGCGTATCAAATAAATGATGGTTTAAGACTTGGCTAAGCTGGCTGGCTTGTTGATAAACCTGAATATTATCAATAACGGGTAACTCCAAAGCATCCAGCAAAACAATTGACTTATCCACTATCTCCGGTCGCAATCGAGTTAACACTGCAATCACTTCAGCTTGCCAATGCAGGGGCTGAACGACTGTCAACGTGCCTTCTTCAACTTTTTTGAATAAAGCGAGCGCGCTATCGGTATGATTTTCATTATCAGGAATAAACCATTTGACAATCACACTAGCATTTATCGTTACCTTCATTCACGGTACTCTTTTTTAGCAGATTGAATTGCTGTATTGGTAACAGGTTTTTGTGTGCTTCGAATATCAAAAATCGCCTGCATCGCTTTTAAACGTTGCTGTTCTGCTTTACGTTCTTCTATCGCTTTTTTAATGAACTCGGTTAATAAAGCACTTTTATTTTCACTTGAAAATAATTCGTTGAATTCTGTTTTAACCTCCTCAGGAATACTGAAGTTGACTGTTGCCATGATTACGTATTATGTATTGTTGAAATATTCAACATAGTGTAGCATGTCTATTACCCTTTCATCTGTTCACACCTTCAAAGGCGCCCTAAAAAACTTTCAAACTTTGCGGTCAGAAATCTCTGTGAGCCTGTCACAGACTTACAGCAAGAAATGGCGTATGTTCGCGTTTAAAGCATAGCCACAAAGGAGGGCGCTTAATGTCGATAGTCAAATTTAAGTTCAAATGTACGGTTACCAGCAGGCTATTGTTGGTCATAATGCTGACAGTTTCTTACTCCAATCCGAGCGTAGCGGGTTCCCAATCAAAAAGGATAGTCAATGGTTTTATCTCGGCCTCAGAGGGTGGCATGCTTTACGATGATTTCGATAATCCACAAATCAAGATTACCATTCCACCGGATGCTTTGAGCGCTGATGCAAGAGTAAGTGTTCGCGTTAAAAGTTATGATAAGCCGCTCGATGATCGGCAAACCGAAGCAAGTCCCATCTATACGATTAAACTTAGACCCGTTAAACCTCGACGAAATAATTGGTATTGGCACTGGTATTCAAGGTGGTCACAGTATAAGCTTCAACTCAAAAAACCCATGAAAATTGAGATAGCGGCCAACCCTGCACCAGTACATCCTGAGTTAGGCGAGATTGCGGTTAGGAAACGTGGAGGTTGGCAGCGGATGCAAGCTAATCTGTATCGGCCTTCTGATGCTACAGTAGTTACTTTGACCAAACGTACTCGGGGTGCTTTTCGGGTTGTTTATCGTAAACTACAAGTTAAATCGGGCGAGGCAGTAGAACGCGGTCGTCATCTCTTCTTTAACGAGACCTGGGGAGATGAAGCTTTATGGGGTGATCAATTCCAGTTGCATGAAGTCCTCAATCAGGTGACGCCTCTGGAAGCCGTTGGCATAGGCGCTCAGCTAGATATTTCCAAAGTACCCCAGCCGATTGTTGATGTTATGCTAAGCGATGACTTTGCTGCCAAAACCGCCGCATTAAGCGACCCTGCTATTACGCAAACCTTACTTAAGGCAGACGCTGTTGTGGGTATTAAAGGCATATTTAACGATCCCGCTAATCCCGATCAACTGACATCAGTCGGACTGACTTGCGCATTGTGTCATGTCACCGTTTCACAGACACCTTTTCAACTGGCAGCTGATGCTGATCCAGTTCCGTTGCCTATTGGTCAGCCAATTCTTGGGCCTCCCAATACTAAACTGGATGCTGGCCTGTTACTTTCTTTAACACCGCTAGTTCAAAGTGGGTCAGAACGAGCTAATCTAGATCAATACACAAATTGGGGGCCGGGCCAATTTGACCCTCGCTTTCTTCCAGGCAATCCCTTTGATGATGATGTATTCAATCCAAGCAGTATTCCGCCGCTATGGAATTTTATCGACCTGGCAGAGCAAAATTACACACTAACCTGGATTGGCATTTTGCAGTTAAGACCTGACAATAATTCTCTGGCAAGCGCTCCGGAATGCGGAATAGACTTGCCACTAGGAGCCAATGGCGCTTGGGGAACGGTCAATGCAGTCATAAAAAATATCGAAATTGCCAATGATTTACCACAAGAGTATTGGGATCGTTTGGCTGATGCTGAAGCAAATGAGCCAGGAAGCGATACCAAACGTGAGGATTTGTTAGACATCCAAGCGTTCTTGCAAAGTATCGCCAGCCCAGCCCCCGATGAGTTCGATGAAACCAAGGCAGAAGCCGGTTTGGCTTTGTTTTACGGTAAGGCGAACTGTGTGGCCTGTCATGAAACTGCTGAAGGCACGGGTGATAACGGGTTTTTTACCAACATAGTAGAAAAGCCACCGGAAGGATTGCTGTCCTTGGGTATTAAAACACCAGGGTTAAGAGGACTGACTCATACTGCACCTTATTTTCATGATGGTAGCGCTGCTACCTTAGCTGATGTTATCAAACGTTATACATCAGAAGAAATACCTGAGGTTCCGTCTGATCTGACAGAAGCAGAACAAGAAAACCTGATGGAGTACCTTAAAACACTGTAAAGAATCCTGATTTTAAAAAAAGGCCAGCCAATAGTGCTGGCCTTTTTTTCGCGAATAAAGCAAAATCACCTAATCGATTAGTGTGATTCGATGCTTAATGTGACCTTAAAATGCCTATACAGTTATCTAAGACAGACATTCAAACATTGTGGCAAACACAATTTTCAGCGCTATCTGAATGTAAAGGTCTGTCTGCTCCAAATTTGATTGATGAAGCAAAAGTTCATGAACTGCCTGCTAATTCGTTATTGGCAGCCAGAAACTCCCAATGCCAGCATTATTTACTCATTGCTAAAGGGATTCTGCGTGTTCAATTAGTGACCGATACAGGTCGAGAGGTAACGCTATATCGTGTACACCCCGGAGATGGCTGTATTCTTACAACCTCTTGCATGATCAGTCAACAACGTTTTCCAGCAGAGGGTATTACTGAAACGGAGGTGGTTGCTTTTACTTTGAATGAAAGAGTATTCAATCGATATTTGAACGAATCAGCACCGTTTCGCCAATTTATATTTCAAAATCTGGGGCAACGTTTAACCGATGTGTTGACGCGTATTGACCAGATTTATTCGCCTGCAGTCGATCAAACCCTTGCTGGCATTCTGCTCAAGCTTAACCAGCATAATGCGCCTATCGTCAAAACACATCAGGATTTGGCTGTGGAGATGGGAATGGCTCGCGAAACTATTTCCCGTCATTTAAAACGCTTCGAAAAAAATGGTTGGATCCGGCTAGGGCGAAATACCATTGAAATCAATGTGATTGATGCACTATTGAAGCTTTCCTCAATTTAGGACACTTGTAATAATTGCCTTTTTGTCCGATTTCTGCGTTGGATTATTTTCGGCTATTTTATCTTCCCTGAGTTCTAAAGACACCTTGCTAAAGAGGATTAAATTATCAAATCCGTTGAATTAAATTGATCTACCGAAGGGAATTTTATAAAAAGCCTAAATCATTTTTTTGTTACTAAAGTGAGGTCTAACCGACTGTAATGGTCTAATAATCTTGGAAGGATATATAGCTTATAATCCCCCTTTCCACTTCGTAGAGATCAAAAACACATCCTTTTTCAACCCTCATGACAAAACATTTCATTCTTATTTTTCGCATTTCAGATACGGCCCTGTAATTAAACACAGGACCGTATGAAAAGAGTAATCTTTAATCAACTCAGTTATGCTGGTTAGAGGTTCTTGCCTGCACCCGCCGATGCAATATTGTTTAGTGCTTTGGCAATGGCATCTAAACGATCGTCTACTCCTTTTAGATTAATGCGTCCAGCCAGGAAATGTAGATCGTTATAAGTAATGTTGACCTTTCCTTCAGAGTCTGTCCAAACCAGAAACTTGAGAGGTAAATCGATACCTATGCGAGAGTCAGCCTGCATTAACGGGGTTCCAACATTTGGGTTCCCGAACACTACAAGCACCGGAGAGGGATGCCGACCATTATTCTTTTTGCTGTCACCGTAATCCAGTATCAAAGGGATACGAGCGGCCGGGTTGGTGGCAATTGCATCTTGCAAAGCTTGCACGGTCTCTTCAAGCGATTGCATACTCTCAAGAGTTACCAAACCTGACCCTTCACCACTTGTTGCTCCAAATTGACGTATGAGCTTATTAGTCAAATACAGCGCAAAATCATGTATATGCAGATTATGACGATCAATCAGGTAGCCTAAGGTATTGGTTGACAGTTTGACAGTGCCGCGATCCTCAAAGACGTGAAATTTTAAGGGGAGATCAATACCGATGGTTTTACTTTTTCTGAGCAGTAATTTCTCGAGTCTTCGCGGTGGTCTTGCAAAAATCACTTGATTTGGGGCCAGTTCCAAGTCGACACTTTCGGCGGCTGCGGTATGATCTATAACGAGTGGAACTTTAAAACCCTGTTGTTTCAGAGTAGCGGTCAGTTCAGCCACGGCACTGGTTACATCCGTTGCATCCTGAAGCATGATGATATCCATACCATGTGCGGGGCTTAATTTGATCGGAACAGGCTTAATATTGCCACGGATTTCACCAAATGGGAAACCGGGTGCTGGTCCGGTATCATTTAAGAATATATCCTTGTTAGTGTGTACCAAAACAAAAGTATCGCCAGATTGTAAGGCGTCTAGAATCTTATCATTGCCAGGGTGCATGCCTAACTGAACGCCACCTTGGTCTTCCAGTAGAATTGATATCCCTTCTCTAGCAAACTTGAAACCGGCAGTTGTTTCATTAAAATCAGAATCTGCTGTATTGAGCGATAGATCGATAGCAATCGGTCCAAAATTTCCAGGATTATCTCCACCTGCCAGGTGTAAATGAATCGGTGTTGCATTCGGGCCAAAATTGCGTAATTCCTCACGCGAAATACCCTCCACATCTAATTTAACACCCAGGGTGTTATTGTCAGTATCAACCATCACTTCTATTGACCCAGACGCATCGGTAGGAACAATACCAAGGGGGTCCGTAACCTGCTCAGGATCAGATCCATTCTGATTGGCAGCTTTTAACGTGCCAGACAGTTTAATGATGTCCGCTTGTATCGAAAATGATATCAACGCTGCGGTTAGAATAGGGACGAACTTAAATCTATAGGTCTTAAATAACATTTCAACCTCCTCAAATTGTGAACTTTAATGTTGCTCTTCGAAGTGATTTGCATTTACTTCGTAAGCAAGAAGTCGTTAATTTATGTACTAAATTGAATAAAGAAAGTAACGCCTTTTTTATGGACTAAAACCCTAGAGAGTATCAGGAACAAAAAAGCACATTCCTCGACTTAACCTTTGGTCCCTATAAAAGGGCGTTTCCCTAGAGAAACTAGTGACAGGAAATAGAAAATTATTATGAAGATATTTATCAAACCAACAGAAACATACAAATTCGTCTAAAGAGGCTTGGTACAAGCTCTTACGAATTTATACTTCATTTTATTAGCTTATGGTTCTTACCGTATTCGTTTAAAGTTACATTCAATTTAAAAAAATGGGGCTTGTTAAGGTTACAAAACACAGAAAAAAGAGTCAGTGATCCGGTCACATATCAATAACTAGATTTTAACAACAAACTATAGATCGGGCGTCTGAGAGAAATTCTATGTCTAAGATTATCTTTGAGAAACTTAGTTGAAACGTGAAATACGTATGCTTGTTGCAAATTTACTATACCAGTGACTTGATATATAAAATGCTGAAGAGAAACGCTGCATTAAAAGCTAACCCAAGGTCGCCAATATCAATTCACTTTTTCTACTAAAGAGCGAGAATATAATATAGCGACTATAGAACTTGGGTTAGGTTTTAAGGTTTCGAACCAACTTGAGTTATTTTAAGCTCCAGTAAACAGAGCCAATTTGTCTAACAATGCGTCGGTTGTTGGTTTGAGTACAGAACCGACGCCGGGAATGGCTGATAACTTATCGACCATGCCTTGTAAACCGGAGATTTTACCCCCTGCTGCATTGGAAACCACGCTCTTGGCTGCATCAGGAAGGTTCTGATAGACACCGGACAGCTGATCGAGCTTTGAGGTTGCTGCACTTATTTGGGGTATGGCTGCTTTCGCTGATTCAATATCCGAAATGTTGGTCATCGCAGTAGAGGTCGAATCAAAAACACTGTTCAATTCGCCGCTGACGTCAATATTTCCCAGGTCAGCCGCCGCATCGGTTATACCGGGAGAGGGTGCCGCCGGTTCAATATTTTCAATTTGATCAATTGCTGGCTGTTCGAAAGAGGCCGTTGGAGCGTTCATGGCTTCGTCTGGCGGTAATTTGTTCTTTAAAAAGTCATAGCCCAGCCAGCCGATGATAGCAAACATAGGTATCCACAACAAATGGCCTATTCTTGATGCGGGTTTTCTTTCATTAATCGTTCGCTTGGGTTGAGCAACAACTTCCGCAGCCGGTTCGTTTTCTGTGACATCAGTAACCAGGGACGATTTGATATGATCTTTTTGGCTCATAAGCAAGTCGCTTAAACCATTTGCATCAAGATTGTCGCTGCTCATTTTTTTCTTAATCATGCCGAGAATCACAGGTGCTAATAACCCTAGCAATGATTTGGCAGGCCCTTTGCCAATGCCGCTGGCACCTGCAACAGCGCCCAAAACTTTGGTAATGATATTATTACCTAAAACGGTTTGTAAAAGATTCATACCCATTTCGACCAGAGAAAAGTGACCGCCAGAACTTAGTTTGGCGGGTACTTGGTCTAAAATATCGTCGTCAAGATTATTTAAGGTGCCTTGTAAATTTTTAATGCCTGAGCCATCAGAGTTAGATTGAATTAAACCACCAATCAGTTCTGGAATAGCGCTAGAAATTGCGTTTGTGGTTTTATCACTACTCTCGCCAATTAACTCACTCACTTGTTTGCCGAATGCATCGCCCAATTGTTTTTGAACGGCGTCCATAAGATTAAAAGCCATCTTGGTACTCCCCTAAAATCAAATTAAAAAGTGCTGCAAAGTAACACAGCATCGACTCAATAATATCACTTTAGAAAGATAATACAAAATATTGTAATTTATGGGAAAGTTAGGATAGAAAAATATTTTTACGGCAATTTTTCGAGTAGCCTGGAAAACCTGCTTGATGAGTTAACCAAAAGTATTGGATAAACGTCACGTTACATTGCTTATCGCTATTTTGTTGATTTCTTATATATGCTAGTATCACGCCGATAAATTCTAAACTCGTCAAGCATCTATGTCATTTCATTATTCTTACTTTCGTTTTGCGTTTTTTTGTAGTTGGTTATGCTTATTCAGTCCATCATTGTTGGCCGATGCTCTAAAGCAAGCTATCGAAACCGATTTGGTCACTAACCAGGCCAACGCGAAATCGCAAAAAAAAATTGATGGGTTAAGTGATCATACTCAAAAAATGCTCGATCAGTATCGATCAGTGACCCATCAAACAGATACGCTGAAAACGTATAATCAATATCTGCAAAACCTGACCAACACTCAGTCTCAAGACATCCGGTCGTTAACGAAACAACTTCAGCAGATTGAAATAACCCAGCGAGAAATTGTTCCATTACTACTAAGAATGCTGGATAGTCTGAAAAAGTTTGTAGCGATGGATATGCCTTTTTTACCTAAAGAGCGTCAAAATAGAGTTAACCAGTTGCAAAAGATGATGGTGCGGGCCGATGTCACCAGTGCTGAAAAATATCGTCGGATACTGGAAGCATTCCAAATTGAAAATGATTATGGCAATTCAATCGAGGCATACCGGGATGACTTGCAGCTAAACGATCAGAAAGCCACCGTTGACCTGCTGCGGGTCGGTCGTATCGCCTTGTTTTATCAAAGACTGGATGGCGAAGAAACGGGTGCCTGGAATAAAGAAACCAAACATTGGGATGTATTGCCAACAGATTATCAGATCAGTGTCCGTAATGGCTTAAGAATAGCGCGAAAACAAATGGCACCTGACCTTCTGGTGTTACCGATAGCTGGACCGGAGGAAGCTCAATGAGACTTTTAATAACCTTTTTGGTTAGCATGTCCTTCTATTCTATCGCCAAGGCTGAGCATCTTGATTTAGATCAATTGCTACGCGAAGTAAAGAAAAGCCAGGGTATTGAAGGCAAGATCAACCGTAAACGGGAAGCCCGTTTTTTGGCCGAAAAAAACCGTCAACAGCAGTTATTGTTGCAAGCGAAAAAAGAACTGGCTGCGCAAACTCAAAGGAGTGAGACATTAAAAGCGCAATTGGCTAAAAATGACCAAGCATTGACAGCGTTAGAAAATGAACTGAAGGAACGAAGCGGAGAAACTGGCGAATTATTTGGGGTTGCCAAACAAGCAGCCGGAGACTTAAAAGTCGAGTTAACCCACTCCTTTATTTCGGCTCAATTTCCGCGCCGAGGGCAGGCTTTGGATAAAATGTCCAAACAAAAGGAGTTGCCAACGATAGCAGATTTGGAAACGCTGTGGCTAACCCTTCAACAAGAGATGACGGAAGCGGGCAAAGTAGTTAAATATCCGGCAGAAATCATGTCATCATCAGGTGAAACAGAACAAGCAGCCGTGGTTCGAATCGGTAATTTTAATGTCCTGGCCGGTAAGGATTATTTACGTTATCTACCGGAAAGTGAAAAGCTGGTTCGTTTGGTTCGCCAACCCGATAGTGAATTTACCAGCATTGCCGAAGATTTCGCTACTTCGGCGAAAAGCGGCAAAATGACAGAGCTGGCTCTTGATCCAACACGAGGTTCAATTTTAAATATGTTGGTGCAAGTTCCCAATCGGTTGGAAAGGGTAAAACAAGGCGGATTTATTGGTTACATCATCATAGCGCTGGGCATCGTTGGATTAATTTTGATTGCCGAACGATTCATTGACCTTTCCAGAACCGGCAAGAAAATGCGCTCACAAATGAATAATTTGGGGAAAATTGTTAGTGATAACCCATTGGGCCGGGTGTTGGCTGTCAGTGACAATAATAAAGTGCTGAAAGATACCGAAACCCTCGAATTAATGCTCGATGAAGCGGTGACTCGGGAATTACCGGCATTGGAGAAAAGACTATCAACCATCAAGTTGCTGGCGGCGGTTGCACCTTTGTTAGGTTTGCTGGGTACCGTGACGGGAATGATCGCCACGTTTCAAGCTATCAGCTTATTCGGAACGGGCGACCCTAAGCTTATGGCTAGCGGTATATCAGAAGCTTTAGTGACTACCATGCTGGGATTGAGTGTTGCTATTCCACTGCTTTTTTTGCATAACTATGTGTCAGCCCGGAGCAAGGCATTAATCCAAATTCTGGATGAACAAGTTCTTGGACTGGTGGCTCGAAGAGTTGAAGGACAATGATCGATATACTGGCGCCATTAAGATCGGTTGAAAACTTTATGGATGCCGGTGGTTCGGTTATGTGGATCATTTTGCTGATGTCGATTGTCTTATGGTCGATGATCATTGAACGAGTTATTTTCTTTAAAGTGGTTTACCCACAACTTAAGCAAAAATGGTTAGATCAGTGGCACCTACGATCAGATAAACATTCACCATTTTCTCTTTATTTTCGCCAAGGGATCATTTCAGAAGCAAAGTTGTTGATGCGCCGAACTCTTCCGATAATCCGTTCTTTGGTGATACTTTCTCCGATGCTCGGTTTATTAGGAACCGTATTAGGCATGATTAATATGTTCGATGTGATGGCTATTACCGGCACAGGTAACGCACGTGCCATGGCCTCCGGTGTTTCGCAAGCTACTTTAACGACCATGGCCGGCATGGTGATCGCTATCTCCGGCATGTATTTTGCGAAACTGATCGAAGGTTGGGTCGAACGAGAGGTTCGTCATTTAACCGATTCATTGCAATTTTAAGAGGTAAGTTATGAGACGCAGATTAAACCGGTCTCAAAATGATGACAACCAAGATATTGATATGACACCGATGCTCGACATCGTGTTTATCATGTTGATTTTTTTCATTGTGACCACTTCATTTGTCAAGGAGTCCGGAATTGACGTGAACCGCCCTAACGCTGAGACTGCAGAACGCAAAGAACAAGGAAACATTATTGTTTCGATCAAAGCGGATGGCGAAGTATGGATCGACCGGCGTATGGTAGATATCAGAGCCGTTAGAGCCAATGTAGCCCGCTTGCATGCCGAAAACCCACTAGGTTCCGTGATTATTGCCGCCGATCAAGACACCCGTACTCAGGATCTAGTCAAAGTCATGGATCAGGTGCGTATGGCAGGCATTACTAATGCCTCCATTGCGACAGAGGGCGAATCGCCTTGATCCAGCGGTTGTTGCCGGCATTATTGTCGGGTTTATTAGTATCGCTGACGCTATTTTGGTTGATGCAAACAATGGTGCTAAACAATCGCCCAGTGTTACAGAAAACGGCTGATCTGAATATGGTCGATTTTGTAAGGTTAAAGCGCGAAACTAAGCTTAAGACAAAAGACCGGCAGCCCGAAGAAATGCCAGAAGAGCAACGCCCTCCGCCGCCAGCCATGGAAATGACAATGCCAGATCTTAACGCTCAAGATATGCCAGATATGGACATCCCTAATTTGGATTTACCCTTACAAACGGATCGTTTCAATGCAAAATTTCTGGCCGGTGTAAAAATGGGTCGTGGCAAGATCAGCACAAATTTGATCCCGCTTGTGAGGGTGCCTCCTAGATACCCAATCCGGGCAGCGAGCCGACGTATAAAAGGATGGGTCAAGATTGAATTTACCATCGCTGAGGATGGTTCGGTCAAAGAACCTAAAGTAGTCGATGCAGAACCCAGCAACATATTTAATGACTCTGCTTTACAGGCCATCATTCGGTGGAAATTTAAACCTAAAATAATAGATGGCGAACCGTTTGAACAACGCGCTGTTCAAATCCTGGAGTATAAGTTCAAAAAATGAAGATGCTGTGTCGCCTGCTATTGGCACTAATTCTAGTGGGAACCATGCCAACAGTCATGGCGAAAAAGACAGGCGCAACCGTTTCACCTGTCACTTACAAAAAACTCAAAAAATCTGAACAGTTGCTGGCTAAAGAATCATATAAAGAGGCGCTAGCTCTTTTACAAGGATTATTGGGCAGTGTCGTAAAGCAAACCTATGATGAAGCCACAGTATTAAAAAGTTTGGCTTATGTTCATACATTACAAGGTCACTATAAACAGGCCGCAGTTAAGCTTGAGCAATGTATTTCACTGGAAAAACTGCCCGAAGACCAACAGCAACAAACGATGTACGACCTAGGGCAGCTCTATTTGGGTTTGCAACAGTACCAAAAAGCTATCAGGTTAATGGAGCCGTGGGTCAGCAACAATAACCCAAAGGACGGGCGAGCCTATATTCTGCTCGCTAATGCTCATGCTCAATTAAAGCAATATCGCCCAGCTTTAACTTATGCCAAAAAAGCCAATCGGCAGACAAAAAAAATCAATGAAGCCTGGTATCAACTCGAATTGGCATTGCATTATGAATTGCATGATTATCCTGCGATGATTCCCGTGCTGACAACCCTACTTAAGCATGTGCCTGACAAAACAGAGTACTGGAACCGATTGTCTTCGGTTCATCAACAGCTCAATCAAAACAAAAAAGCAGCCAGCATCAAACAGCTTGCTTATAAGAAAGGATTGCTCAAAAATGAAAAAGAATTGCTCAATTTGGTAGATTTATTATTGTATGCAGGATTACCTTTTCAAGCCGCCGAACTGATGCAATTTGAATATGACCAAGGCCGCATTAAACGTCACGTCAAATATTGGGAACGTTTGGCCAATGCCTGGACTCAGGCACGCGAATTCGACCAGGCGGTGGTCGCACTGGAAAAAGCATCCAGCCTTACAAAAAGCGGCAATTTGTACCACCGATTGGGGCATATATATGTGCAACAGGAACAATGGGCGAAAGCCATCTCATCATTGCAAAAAGCAATACAAAAAGGTGATATAAAGAATACTGGCCAAACCTACCTTTTGCTGGGTATGAGCCATTACGAGTTACAACAAAAGAAGCAAGCCCGACAAGCGTTTGAACGAGCCGGAAAGTATAAGAAAACGACCAAAGCGGCTCGCCAATGGCTGCAGTACCTTGCAGGCGAAAAGGCTGAGGGGTAGGTCTCTTTTTAGCTCTGTCTAAGGTTTTTTACCTGTTCATAACCCATAATGATGCTTAGAATGAACCATGACTGACATGATTATTGAACCCCGAGAACTACTGATATTGCGTCACGGTAAATCGGACTGGACCCATCAGACGCCAGATTTTGACCGCCCACTGAATAGTCGTGGGAAACGAAATGCTAAACAAATCGGCCAATGGTTACAGCAACACGACCTGGAACCAGACCGAATAGTTTCCTCACCAGCCCTTAGAGCCGCTACCACAACGCAGCGGGTCGCTAAAGAGCTGACTGAGCCTGGCAGCATAAAACTTGATCCTCGTATCTATGAAGCCAGTTTAAACAGTCTGCTCTATTTGTTAGGGGAGGCTGATTTATATGGCGACAGAGTGTTGCTGGTAGGACATAATCCAGGTTTAGACGCGTTACTGGAATATTTGGCAGGCCAGCATGCACCACGGACAGCGGATGGTAAATTAATGACGACGGCCACCTTAGCCCAACTGATCATGCCGACTGACTGGGCCGACCTTAAACCTTCGAGCGCAAGCTTGGTACAACTGATTCGAGCAAAAGCACTCACACAGTGAAACAATTTTATAATGAATTATGTCATCCGACACTATAGAATTAGTTAATTACTTTGTGCTTGAACTTCCTGAACTATCAAGCTGTATATTCAATGGGTTTATCCTAAAAACAACTGAGGGGATGCCTCACCCAGCTCATTATTCTGTTTGATGATTCTTTTTACCAGGATGGTCATCAATATTAATTTAGGGTGCTTTACAAATAATTTTTTTTAGCCTATAACGATGTTGAAAGGGAAGGAAAATTTTAAATCTTAAGCTAGTATGACTGTCAAATACACCAGTAAAATTCTAATCGTCGATGATGTAGCTGACAATATTCAGGTCGCCATGAGCATTTTGCGGGAGGATAACTATGAGTTTTCCTTCGCCGATAGTGGGCAAAAGGCGCTGGAAATTCTTGAAAAAGACGACGTGGAATTTGACCTGATTCTGTTAGATGTAATGATGCCGGGCATAGAGGGTTATGAAGTATGTAAGCAATTACAATCAACTCCTCGCTGGCATGAAGTACCCGTCATTTTTTTAACCGCCAGGATTGATGCTGATTCAATCACTAAAGGATTTGAGAGCGGCGCTGTAGATTACATTACCAAACCTTTTCATCCAAACGAATTGTTAGCTCGAGTAAAAAATCATATTCACCTGTACCATGCCAAGCTATTTCTAAAACAACAAAATATAAACCTGGAAACCAAGGTTAAGTATGAAAAGATTCGGTTGTTAACTGAGCTTGAAGGCAACCAAAAGGAAATGATTTATGTGCTGACTGAGTTAATGGAAGCCACATCAGATGAAACCGGAAAGCATATCAAGCGAATGGCAGAACTTTCCAGGTTGCTGGCTATGTATCATTTGAATCAAGAAGATGCTGATACTATTTTTGATGCTGCTCCGATGCATGATATTGGGAAGATGATGGTGCCACATGAAATTCTACATAAACCGGGTAAGTATACCCCTGATGAATTTGCAATCATGAAGCAACACACCACCAATGCTTATCAATTACTGCGCTCCTCCCAACGAAAATTAATGATGGCTGCCGCCATTATTTCTCATGAACACCACGAGCGCTGGGATGGTAAAGGCTATCCCAGGGGGTTAAAAGGTGATGAAATCCATATTTATGGCCGTATCGTGGCTGTGGCTGATGTTTTAGATGCTTTAACACATAAAAGATGCTACAAAGCTGCCTGGTTGTTCGATGAAGCTGTCGATTACATGAAAGCGCACAAGGGAACCCAGTTCGATCCAGATTTGATCGATATTTTACTGACAAACATAGACGAATTCGCCGAGATTTTAAGAGGTTAAAGCATCACTCGAAATTTTCTAGAACATTATAAATAGTACGACAAAAACCTATTCCATTAAGCCTCTCTGCGCTTGGTAGCACGGAGAGCCCCCTGTACATTCAAGTGTGCAGGGGGCTGCCAGGGGGGGGGAGGCCGAGATATATCTACTCGACTACCACAGTAGTTTCACAGAACCCAGACCTTCCTCTGGCCTGTACAGTCATTCTAATAGTAGTGGTTTCGGAAAATCTAAGCTCTGGGAATGTGCCTTGAGAATTCTCAACTCTTCCCAAAACAGGAAGGATATCGATCCTATCAAATTCATCAGGTGTCCACCACCAGACGGTGGTTCTTTCGTTTGGCCCAAGCACTTGGTGATAAGTACCAATGGTACAAATAGGCAATGTAGGATCAGTTTCCCCTTCCACCTCAATGGTTGTTTCACAAGTACCTGTGGTTCCTCCACCATTCTCTACGGTCATGGTGTAAGTTGTAGTTTCGGTGGGTTGTACCCATTTGTAACCTTGAAAATCTCCTACAGAGCCGATTTGATTATCAATATTAGCTGTTATAACGCTATCCTGGAACCACCACCACAACGGTACATCATCACCCGCTCTAATGGTTTGTGGGTCTGCGCCCAAGGCACAAAGCGGAGGAACGGGATCGATTACGCCTTCCACGACGATGGTCGTCTCACACGTTGCCTGTCCCCCTCGTCCATTTACCGACATTTTGTAGGTTGTTGTTTCAGTTGGATAAACCCATTCATAACCTTCATATTCGTCCACTTGGCCTATACCATTATTGAGTATAGGCAGGTTATTTCCACCTTGTGTCCACCACCAGAGAGGAACTCCTTCTCCGGCATTTATAATCTGAGGGTCAGAACCTAACTCGCAGGTCGTAGATACAACAGGTGTAACAGGAACCAATAAAAAGGCCGTTTTTTGATTATTATAAGTTCCATATCCGACAATTTGCCCTAGATTGTTGATGGCCGTTGCAACATCCAAACTTGACCAATCGCCAGTATTATTGGTAATTAAATCCATCAGCAAATAGGTATTATCGTTGCTGTATAAAAAAGCGCCATCGTCGATATTATATCCAACAACTTCTGTCGAATCGTTCATACCCCTGATGAAGGTTCTAGCGCTAAAAAAACGCAGAAAACCATTTAATTGAAGCAACTCTTGGCCATTTTCGGTTTCGGTAGCCAGATAGGGTAGCCCGAGCTTTTTTACTAAAATTTGACCAAGGTTATTTATTTGACTTATCGTAGTGCCAACTTCAAATGGCTGCACATTAACTCTATCGTTGCCAGTTTTTATAGATAAAAAATCGTGTCTTGTTGATGGTCTGTGCCTTGGACCACTCCAACCAAAAGCAACCACTTGTCCTAAGTTGTTTATTGAACTCGCTGCGGACTCGTCTGTTTCGTAAGTACCCAAGTCGATCATAACTCGTCCGTTACTAGTATCACTGGTTAAAAATGCACGCTGCAGACCACTCAACGTTTTGCTTTCTCCTGTAATTTGTCCGTTATTGTTTATATCAGTTGCAGAAGTGGAACCCTCACCACCCAATGTTCCCAAATCAAGCATGAATCGACCTTCACCAAGGTCTTCAGACAAAAATGCACGAGCAGAGCTAAAGCCTCCGCCATATTGTCCAACAATTTGTCCAGCATCATTAATAGCACGAGGCATTGTGATTTTGTTAAAAGTTACTGATGGAGTCGGCAAAGTGCCAATGTCAATCGTAACTCTGCCATTCTCGGTTATTTCAGACAAAAAAGCGCGAGTTGATCCATTTTCAAGCTTAGAGGTTCCAACAATTTGACCATTAATATTGATATCATTGGCTTCAGAAGAGACACCTCCTTCCAAGGTGCCTAAGGGAGTAATGGTATATTCTAGATCCACAGCATAGGAGCTTGTGGATAAAAGCAGTAATATGATTAAGGTTTTTAGTTTCATTATTTAGACGCCCTTTGTTACATGACTAACGGCGGAAAGTAACATAGTGGTCGAAAATAATCAACCGTGACTGAGGATGGCTTCTACCCAAGCCATCTTAAGTCAGCTACAGCAGTTTAGCAGAATCCAGACCTACCTCTAACCTATACTGTCATTGCGAATCGGGATGCCCACTCGAAAAAGACGACGAAGCGATTGATTACGCTGCTGTACCCGATTCCTCCAAACGCTGTAACTTCTGGGGTCTTTAGGAGTCAGGGCTAATTTGTTCTATCGAGCAAAGCCTTAAATTCAGGAGCATAGACCTATCATCTGAATGAATTAACAATGTCATATAAAATATCTTTTATTTTCAATATGATATAAAATTTCCGTGAATGATATTAAAAATAAATCAATAACTTACCGGCTAGAACAAATTAGCCCTGTCTTAGGAGTGAGGATACTATCCGGAAAAGTTTGGCGCAGGATTGTTGTTCGTATTCAATGCGTAGAAACAGGCGCATAGCAAGCTACGGAACTGTTTCTACAACGTCGAAGACGGAAAAAAGACCAGTCAAGATTCGGATAGTATTCACTCCTTAGCAATGGACTGATATTTTTGTCATATACATAAGGTAGATACTTATTGTATCTGCAGGAACTGTCCGGGTGACATGGCAAGTCCATTATCAGCAGCAAAAAAAGCGTTTGAGGTCACTTCAACAATGGGCCATGCAGCAATTATATCGCACACACTCAAACCGCCACCTGCCGTTTGAAACTGACAAATCGCACCACCTTCAATGGCAAATAGCTCCTCGTCCTGAATAGGAGAGGGAGCTGGTTGTACGGCAGAAAGAGCATGAAAATCAGCGGCCGTTGCAACGCTAGACAGCATTACGATTGTTAACGCACTGACAAATAAAGTTACTTTTTTCATTGTTTATCTCCTGAATTAATAAAATAATGATGGGGTTCCTCGCCCACCCTGGTGACCTGGCTATGAACCTGGAAAAATTGGTTAACGCCCTGGATAAATATCACACTCCTTACAGGTCGTTGACTTGATTGTATCGCCTGATGCTCCTGAACTCAAGAACGCACACAAAGCAAAACCACCAACATTACCTACAACTGCATTGTCGCAAGTCGTCATATTTTCTGACGCAGATACCTTTTTGTCTTGATTAGGAGCGGTTGCCATTTGTACTGCAGTAAGAGCACATAGATCAGCGGCCATTACAGTGCAGAACAGCAGTGATACAAACCACTTTGCAGGAATATCGTTAAATATCACGCTAAGGAGCTAGGCTTTCACCCGCTGCGTACCTTAGGCTAATGCCAAAAAACAGCGTCGTCTCAAGTCTAACCTTAAATAATACGACTTAAAACTTCAGTGACTGAGTTTTCCTTCGTAACGAAAAGCTGTTGTACAATCAACAGCTATCATCAAGTAACTTGTGAGGAAAAGGTGTCATTTGCTTATTCAGAATTAGTCATAATTGCTTTGTTATTGTGGTTTCTGGTTTACTGGTCTAATTCTCTTCAGGTGAGGGAAATTGCGCTGAAGGCATCGAAAGCCTACTGTGAAAAAATGGATGTTCAGTTACTGGATGGCTATGTGGCCTTGAAAGCGCTCTGGCTAAAACGGGATAAAAACGGGAAGTTAAGGGCTTGGCGTTCGTATTTATTCGAATTTACAGCAACTGGAGAAGATCGCTATAACGGAATAATTGTGACGTTAGGCAAACATGTCGAATCAATTGAATTGGAACCTTATCGTATTGGGTAAGGGACTTAGCTGAATTTCATCCTTTGAGCTTCTAAAAATAACAGCACTATATTAACCCTTTTATTTGGTACTGGCCTTTGGTCTTAAGAGTGACTTGCACAGGGTTTTGCGATTTATTTTCCCAATACCAACCGTGAATGCCGGTAAACGGAGCTGCTAGAGTACCTTTGGATTGACTGTCTGTTGTTTCTTTGTAGCTTTTGAAATAACCGCTCGTATCACCTGCTGGCTCGCCATGAAAGTCGAAATACAATTCGCCGCCATCGGTAGACCATGTATAAGTCAGCTCGGCATCTTGCTGTAGCTGAAATTTATATTCCAAACCGGAAGCAGGTGGTACCGTAATTATTACCACATCCGACCAGTTTTCTATTTGCTCTCCTGTTGGACAGGCTACTGCCTTTTTTGCCTCTTGTTGTTGAAGCGGTTTGGCTAAAACGGTCAGGCCCATTTTTTTACCTAAACCGGTTGGATCAATACCGTATTCTGCTGGACCAACCACAACCACCAGGATCATAAACGCCAACAGAACCGCGCAGATCATACTGATCGAAAGCGTTTTTAAAGATTGCACAGGTACATTTGAATCATACATAGCGATTACACATCCAGCACATAGCCGGCCATTTGATAGCCAAACAAAATTAAACCACCGCTCATCAGCAGCGTATTAATAACCACCGAAAAACCATAATAGCTGTTAAATCGGCGCCAAAAATTCAGTACCATCACAATAAACAATAAAGCCAAAACTTGACCTAGTTCAACGCCAACGTTAAAGGCCAGCAAGTTTTTCCATAGCGCATGTTCTGGTAATGAAAAATCCTGCAACTTGGTTGCCAGACCAAAACCGTGAAACAGGCCGAAAATCAAAACGGCCGCTTTGGTATTCGGTTGAAAACCAAACAAACGTTGAAAACCGCCCAGGTTATCAAACCCTTTATAAACCACCGATATCCCAATGATCGCATCAATGAGATAGGGGTTGACCGTTATATTTTCCAAGACCCCAAAAAGCAACGTCAGGCTATGCCCCAGCGTAAACAAGCTCACATAAAGCAAAATATCCCGAGTACGAAATAAAAAGAAAATGACCCCTAGCAAAAACAGCAAATGATCATAACCCGTCACCATATGTTTCGCGCCAATATACAAAAACGGCCCAACCGCTACCCCCTGGTTTTGCAGTAAAAACTGTTTGGTGTTGGCATCAACGCCATGGGCCAGCGCCAACGAGGTGAAGGAAAATAGCAGCACCATGGTTAAAACTAAGCCATGAAAACTGTATCTCATTATTAGAAAAGACTTGGTTTTTCTCATTGCCGAAAGATTTTAGCAGACTTTAGTCTGGAACAACGGGTGTTTATTAGCGCCATTTTCTTAGAAAGATTTGCCTTAAAATAATCCGACATGCTCCACCAATAATTTCTAAATTACGGATAGCGCCAATAACCATTAAGGAGGTTTCAGGTGTTGAGTCAACAAGTAAGTCAAGATCACTTTCATCAATATCTTCACTGTGAACAACAGATCCTAATACGTGGCCATTTATTGCTCGATGAGCCATAACGACTGATCGTATCTGTTCTCGATGCGTTTGTAGGACTTTTGAAGGACGCATGGTTTGCTCAATTATTATCAAGTCAGTATTAGAGTGCTCTCGAAATACTAAATTTCAGAATCAACTTTGATAGTAATCGGTAAAGATATAATAACCAAGGAAATTTTCAAACCGTGATGGATATCAGTGGCAAGAAAGCCAAAAACTGGCAATCATTTTGACTGTTTTTAATTGACCGCTAAACTTTATGTCAGACCTTAACGCTGTTAAGTCTCACTCAAGAATCACTTCCTTATTACGAAAACAATCAACCGTATGATCATTTACTAACCCGGTTGCTTGCATGTAGGCATAGCAAATGGTCGAACCGACAAATTTAAAGCCTTGTTGTTTTAAGCTTTTGCTCATCTGATCTGACACTTTTGTTTGGGCGGGAACATCGTCGGATGTTTGCCAGTTGTTTTGGATGGGCTTGCCGTTTACAAATTGCCAGATATAGTGATCGAAACTACCATGCTCCTGTTGTATGACTATAAAGGCTTGGGCGTTGGTAATAGCTGCATTGATTTTCAATTTGTTCCTGACAATGCCGGGGTTGTCGAGCAGTTGTAAAGTTTTGGCTTGGTCGTAATGTGCGACTTTTTCAACATCGAAATGATCAAACGCTCGCCGGTAATTGTCTCTTTTATTTAAAATTGTCGACCAGCTTAGACCGGCCTGTGCGCCTTCCAAAATGAGGAGCTCGAACAGTAATCGGTCATCATGCACTGGAACGCCCCATTCGATATCGTGGTACTTTTCCTCATTCGCGCTATTCAAAGCCCAGGAGCATTTTTGCATAAATATGTATTATATCAATAGTCGCCCCCCCTACAGAGTCATTTTACTTAACCGAGTGAGGCTTTTTCTTCTCATTTTTTGAAAGCATTAACGATTGCGGAATGGTATAAGGAAGAAATGCGGTATCGAGTGCAAAACTAAGTGGTATATCAATAAGCAGAACAGGCCATATAAGGAAAAGTACAACACCATTCATTCGGCCTCTCCCTTTTTGACCAAGTGTTTTGCCGCCAAGCATTGCCAGATCACTCCGTATACCAATATATGTTTTTGCCATTGGAGGTGTGTGCTTGCGAAATGTTTGATCAAGAGAAGCGCAGTTGATTTGTGAAAACGCTAATGCACATAAAACAACAGATTTAATCACTTTGAAGATTTTTCCGGAGATGATGTAGTTCATAAAAATTGGTCGCCATTTTATCATTTTGTCTTACCATTGACTTTTGAAATGCTGAACAAAAATAGATTGCAGTAAAATAATGTATGAGATTTTCTTTAACTGGCCAAACTGACATGATGAAATCGGACTCTCATGAATCAAACCATCAACTTTCTCTTAACAACTCGTTAAATAAGCTGATGGAAATAATCATCTACCCCTTCCTGCCATTTACCTATGAACCAGCTCACAGGGCATGTTTTTTAACAAAAAAAACTTAAACTAAGACGGGTTTATCATATCCTCTCGCAATCCACGCTCTAACATATTAGACTGGTAATAATTATTATAAAGAAAATGTCAAATGACGTTATTAATTACCAATAAAATCTGCTCCAGAAACTTTGTCTTGACGTGCAGCTTTGGACTTATGTTGTTGCTGTCTGCTATTTTTTCAGCGTTTGCCAAAGAACCCACCCCGACCTCAAAAATTTTAGAACCTCCAGGTGAGATTGGCGCCACCGCCTTTCAGCACGGTGATTTTAAAAATGCCTTGTTACATTGGTCAAACGAAGCGAAATATTTTGCAGACAAGGGCCAAACCAGCGACCAAATCAACGCCCTTATCCATCTCGCTAGAGCTTATCAGACGTTAGGGCAAAATTCAGCATCAATTACTGTTCTCGATGAAGCCAACACGCTGGCAAATAATTCTAAAAATGAACGCCAACAAATTTCTGTCTTAAATAGCTTGGGCGCTGCTCATACCGCTATGGGCGAATATCAAAAAGCTAATGAGTTACTGGAGTTCAGTGCTGGCAAAGCCAGGGCTAACGATGCAACTGGTTTACTCGCAGCAACCCTCAATAACCAAGGCAACCTGCTAACCCTGAAAGGAAAATATACTCAAGCCAATAAAGCCTACGCTGACAGTGCCAGGCTAGCTCTTTCGTCTGGCTACCCGGAGCTAGCGCAAAAAGCATCCGTCAATTCCGCTATTGCTGCTTCCAAAACGGGGGATAAAGATAAGATTGAAACTACATTGCAAACCGCAAAAAAACAACTAGAAACAGTCGCGGATGATCATGACAAAGCTTTTAACTGGATAACCCTGGGACAAATAGCTCAGCGCTTAACAACCAAGTACCCCGGCCCATCGCAATGGCAGTCATTTGCCTACCATGCCTTTCAACAAGCCATTACTATAGGAGAGCAGCTATCTGATGTACGCGCTATCTCTTACGGAAAAGGTTATCTGGGACAGTTATACCTGACAGAAGGCCGGTTTGGTGAGGCTTTACAGTTAACCCGACAAGCCATTTTTGTCATCGAGAATAGCAGTGCGCCTGAGCTTATATTCCGCTGGCAATGGCAAACAGGCCGTATTTTTAGAAAGAAGGGACACAGTGGTGCAGCCATTTCTGCCTATCAACAGGCCATCGATACACTAGAACCTGTGCGTCAGGACCTATCATCTCAACAGCACAGCGCTTCCACCTTTCGCGAAGAAATTGAACCCTTGTATCTTGAATTGGCAGACCTGTTGCTTCAATCCAACGACTTAGCAACAGACAAAGATAAAATTCAACGCAACCTGCGAGCAGCAAGAACGACTATGGAAAAGCTAAAAGCGGCAGAATTGGAAGATTATTTCAATGATGATTGTGTTTCCGCCTTACAGCAAAAAATGCAGCCATTGGACATTATGGGGCAACATACCGCCGCCATTTACCCAATCCTATTCGCCGAGCGTACAGAGATTTTACTGAGCTTACCGGACGGGCTTAAACGTTTTACCATTCCTGTTAACCGCGCTGATATAACTAAAGAAGTACGATTGTTTCGTCGTAACCTGGAAAACCGTACGACTCGGGAATACCTGCTTCAGGCACAAAAACTATACCAATGGCTTATCTCTCCCTTGCAAGCCACCTTAGATAAGCAAAAAGTAACCACCTTGATTTTGGTGCCGGATGAGTCTTTACGCACTATACCGATGGCCGCCCTGCATGATGGACAAGCATTTCTGATCGAAAAGTACGCCATAGCCAACACTCCTGGCTTAAACCTTATCGACCCCAAACCGCTTGCGCCCTCATCAGTGAACGTTCTCGCAATCGGACTGACCGAGGCAGTTCAAGGTTTTCCTGCTTTACCGCACGTTGCATCAGAGCTGGCCAATGTTAACAAAACGTTTGGTGGTCAGATATTGAAGGACGAACAATTCAAGCTCAATAGTGTTCAAGATGAACTAAAACAAAATAACTATAATATCATCCATATTGCCTCGCATGGACAATTTAAAAGCGATTCGCAAGAAAACTTCGTGTTAACGTTTGAAGATAAGTTAAACATGAATAATCTGGAACAGCTCATTGGCTTAAGCCGCTTTCGAAATAATCCCGTAGAACTGCTTACCTTGAGCGCCTGCCAAACTGCCGCAGGTGATGATCGAGCAGCGCTGGGACTGGCTGGTATCGCTGTTAAAGCCGGCGCCAGGAGCGCAGTCGCTACGTTATGGTTTATCAACGACCAAGCAGCCGCAGACCTTGTATCAGAGTTTTATCGTCAGCTGAAAAAAACCAAATCATCAAAAGCCCAGGCATTAAAAAACGCCCAAGTTCACCTGATTAAAGAAACCCCATACAGCCACCCCTATTTTTGGTCACCTTTTTTATTGATTGGTAATTGGCTATAAAACCATCAATCACTGCCACTATTCTGGTTGTTTATGGATGGCAAGCTTATATCCGCCCATAGCGCCTGGGTTCCTGTTATCCCTGCCGGAACGACGTTCTGTGAAAAGACAAAGATTTCATCTGGCAAAGTAGAATTATGGCTATTCGTTACAGCTACCTTCGAAAAAATGTCACTAGGTTTATACAACCACCTGTGACTTAATTCATAGGTGATTGTGACACATTACTATATAAATAACCCTATGGTTGGATTATTAAACTGAGATCAAGAAACATTTACTTAACAGGAGGTCATCATGACCATTTATGCTCAATTATTATTGCTTTTAGGTATGGTCTTTTTTTCTACCGGAAGTTTTGCCGAGAACAGGGAAAACACCAAGGTCGAAAAGCAAGCTCCCTATTCGAATCAAAAAGAAAAAAATTCCCAGAGAACAACACCGTCAAAAACAAAAACGGGGCAACCCATAAAATATATCCCTCCTTTTCTTGGCGCGCCAGCTACCGATCGACTGATTGGTATGGCGGTGCGTGGTCAAAAAAAACAGCATGACCAATTGCTAGCGGTGCTCACACCGACCCATACGGGGCTTACTACGAAAGCACAGCCGACTTTGCACTGGTATATAGCCAACCCCGTCTCAAAATCTATTCAATACGTGGAATTTGTGCTCAACTCGGAAAAATCAATAACCCCCGTTCTAAGAACACGTTTAGATTTACCGAAAAAGCGCGGCATACAAAAACTACGTCTTGCAGACTACGATATAACGCTTGAGCCTGACGTGGAATACGCTTGGTCGATTGCCTTAGTGGCAGACCCTACCACACGCTCACACGACTTTGTTTCCAGTGGCAAGGTGAAGCTTGGCTCATCGAAAAGCGCGTTACAGAAACGTTTAAAACAAGCTTCTGAGAAACAATATCCTAACCTTTTTGCCCAGGCTGGATTTTGGTATGACACTCTCACAGCCCTTGTTAAACAAACAGAACAAAAACCAAACAATCAAACCTTTCGCAATGATCTTGTGCAACTTTTAGAACAAGTTGGATTACATCAAGTTGCTGAACAAACGGGAGGGACAACTATGAATCCAGGTTAATCTTTAAATGGCTTTATGTGACAACACCTGTCTAAGTTCTAAAAAAATAATAAAACTAAAAAACCTTAGACAATGAATAAAAGAGGTATCCAGCGCTAAGTTTTAATTCTACTTTGTCAGATTAACAATAAGGCCGTCATACTCGTCGGGAACGGGTAACCAGCGCCACGGATGGCACGCTGAAATTCATCCATAAAGTCTGGATTCCGGCAATCCCTCCCGGAATGACGATTTTTGAAAAAATGAATGATGTAATCTGACAAAGTAGAATTAATGATGCTAAAACCCAAATGAGTTTAATATTTTGAGGAAATAATTATGATTACAGTAAATAAAAGCCAGCAACTATCGAAATTAATATTTGCAATAGCCGTTTTTTCTTTGCCTAGTATAAGTTTTTCCAATCCAATACCTGATGAAGAGTTGATTGAACAACTTGAATCGGCACACGACACGATACAACAATTAATTGACAATCAATCTTCATACTCTCAAACCCCTTTACCCAAAAGTCGAGAAGAATTTGAACCTCTAAAAGGTACGTGGACATTCAACTTCAATCACAACGGTACAGAATTTACATCTACAGTCAACTTGAACGAATTTGCTATTACGGATGAAGGTAATGAGGGTATTGGCGGTCCGCTTGTAATTAATCAAGGTGAGTCAGAACGAGTGATTGCTTGTGTAAAACTGAACGCTACACTGATTGACGATTTAGGTACTGATTTTCTTTGCACCACCCCTGATGCACCATTCCCTATCTATTCTTTCCGATTTTCGGGCGACACTATTACAAATGGTTTTTTTACCATAGGAGATACGATTATGGAAGCCTCTGTCAACATAGCCGATCCAGCAAAAAGATCACCAGTGACCGGTTCTCGTGGATCTGGAGAGGTAGTTACTCCCGTAGTACCACCGCCAACAGGATCAGAAGCCATTTATGATGACGCAACTGAAGAATTGACTATCCCGGTGGTAAATTATCAAGGTTCTAAATACCGGGTTATTTTACAAAACCAAGGTGACTTTGTATTCACCATTAAGGAAGCTGAAGTAACGAATTAAGGCATTAGCGCTTAATATCTGCACAGCCACTTCACTGTAAAACCCACCAGGGAAGGTAGTTTCCATTAAGTAAACCCATCTTTGCCGACCAAATATAGTTAATAATTGATTTATCGTTTAGGCATGATTTTTACGCAGGAAAAGTCACTTAAAGCCAATGCTGTTTTTTGGCTTTAAGCTTTTGTTAATTCAGGTTGTTAATCAGCTTGAAAAACAACCTAAAGATTCATTGCCGAAAGAAGATCTAGGGACCCTGATAAACCAAGTAGGACTACAGAAAATAGCTACCCGCAGCGATCATCAAGAAGTCTTTCCCCCAAAATATTAACTAGACTTCTCCTGCTAGTTGCTGATAATAACTGTCTCGTCAAAGACAAAAAAGCCAAATTTTGACCATGCTTTATAACACTAAAAAATGAGGAAGTGCAAATGAATATATTAGACTTTAACTACAGTATGAAAATAATTTTAGGCCTTAGTTTTTTGATGCTACCGGTATCAGGTTTTTCGAAAGATGCATCGTATGAAGTATTAAGTTTATTGCCTGAAAAACAAGCATTAAAAACAGCGAAAAGAAAAAGCTTAGAAAATTTACAGCGTTTAGCAACTGAGATTAAAAGCCCTATTAATGTCTCAAAGGAAGAATCCTTTCCCTATTACATGCCAAAAAGTAAAGAATCGATTGAGGCATTAATGGGTAACTGGGTTGTAACCTATACAATTAAGGACACAACGTACACCGAGAAATTTGTTATTAATGAATTTTATACGACTGAGAATGGTCAAGTTAAGGGTTCGGGGTTATATTATTCTGACCCAGCAAAAGAAGGCGAAATCGTTCTGTGCGGTGACTTACCACCTGATCTCTCAGCTTTTTACAATACTGAATACGACTGCCTTTCTATTACGACGATTGATGGCGCTGACCTATTTCGAATATTTAATTTCAAATTTTCTGGGGATACCATAACACAGGGCTATTTCGCTCTTGGCAATACAATTGAGGAAGCAAGCTCAATAATTGTTAGTAAGGAATTCCCGCTTACCGGAAGCCGGGTTTCCACTTCTGCCAATCAACCCAATGCCATATATAACGAAGACACCGGAAAACTCAATCTTTCGCGTGTTAGTTATGCGGGAGCCAGCTACCCTGTGACTTTAACAAATCAAGGTGACTTTGTATTCAAATTGCAAGAAGTGGGTTCAGGCGCGCAGGAAACAATACCTCCCGATGTATCAGATACCACTTATGATGATGCTAGCGGAGAGCTTTTTATTCCCAGCCTTGAATATGAAAATGCTAACTATCGGGTTATCTTACAAAACCAGGGTGACTTTGTATTCACCATAAAGGAAGCTGAAGTAACGAATTAAGGCGTTAGCGCTTAACCATACCCACCAGGGAAAGTGTGGTTTCCATCAGGTTAAGCCCTATCTTGATGGAGAGGGTTGGGTGAGGAGAAAATAAATCAACCCCTCATCCCTTGCCCTCTCCCACTGGGGAAGGGGCTAAGAAGCGAGGATGGATTATGCCTCCAATGGCATAAAAAGATTTATTCAGCACAATCCGAAACACTTGGAAATAATTGATAACGATTGCCTAAGCCAGCATGGACTAATGCTTGTTGTTTATCCATCGAACCATAAACCCCAAGACTTTCACGGCTTGTTTCTGAGGACAGAGGTTCTTTAACCGGCGGATAGTCCGTAAAATTGGAAGGTGACAAATCACCCGGCTCAGTCGGCAAGTTGCCATTGCCCTTGACAACAAAGCTACTCAAGTTACCTCCAGAACGGGCGGTACACCGTTCACTGAGTTGATTGGATGCATTCATGTAGATGTCTGGCAGTTCGGCGATACTACCGCTTATATTAGTATCAGGCCTAAGGTTGAGTTCGCCGTCTTTGCTTAATTCTGAGGAGGCAGTCACCACACTGCTGGGCGACTGGAAAAGAAAACCTGTGATGGTAATATTGCCACCAAAACCTTCAACAGCTCGGGCGCTAATGAAACTGTTGTCATCTAACGCCACAATAGGGGTATCTATAAAAACATCCCCGCCAATCCCTTTACCATCGTCAACATTCGTTAGAATTTTGCTGCCGTCGTGTAGCTGAAGTCTACCTTCCCCGTTTATTTCAACCTTTCCTGCGTTGGCTTTGTCTGTAAACGTTGTGATACTTGAGTTGTTTTCTAATCGAATTGAACTATTTGATGTGATAAACATGTCTCCTGACCTGGCTGTATTGGGTTCGTTATCACTATCAAAATCAACAAAGCTACTGGCTGAGGCCAACGCCGAACCATTTAACAGCAGGTCGTCGACGTTGATGGTTAAAATCCCTCCCATACCAGCTCCATCAGTATTTGTAGCTATGATGGCGTTATCTTTCATTTCCATTTTTATGGCATTTATAGTGGCATTCCCAGCATTCCCTGCACCCAAGGTCGATGTGGCAATTACAGATTCATTACTGACCTCAATATGATCAATGTCAAGTTTCAATTCGCCTCCGTGCCCTGTACTTAAGGTGCCGGTTCTTATTTGTCCACGGTCTTGCACTTTTAGATCATCGGCTGTAATGGTCATATTTCCACCATTAACTGGACCGACAGTGGTTGTGCTGATTTCCCCGTTATCCTGAATCTGAAGATTTTTTGTAGAAATAGTCTACCATAGAATTTAAGGAATAAAAACAAACCTGTTAGGCTCGTGGATAAGTGGATATCAGGGATGATATCCACTTATCCACAGGCTTATCGAAAAAGGGGCTTTTGTTCCGAAATTTGCGGATGACAAAACACGATAATCGAGTTAGCCTATGGTTTGACGGGGGTGTGGCTCATGGGGTCAGCGGTCTGGTTTATTAGATCCGCTCGGCACTGAAGTGCCGCCCCTGTCATCTGCATCATCCAAAGCGTCTGCCGGGATGGTGCCAATCGGTTGATGTGGCTCTGAGTGTAGACGAGACGCTGGATGATAATTTTCATCTTTTATAGCAGAGGCGTAAGCACTATGCAAACATCACAAATTACCGTGGGCATTGACATTGGTTCTTATCAGCACCGGGTGGCCATTGCCGGCCCCGACGGGGCGATTTTGGAAGAGTTTGACCTGGCCCATCATAAGTTAGGTTTTCGCGATTTTTTCCAGCGTTTGGCGGTTCATGAAAAACGCACTGGATTACCGGTCGCCATCGCGATGGAAGGTTTCAATGGTCACGCGCGACCCTTAGATACGGAAATTCGGATGCGGGGCTATCCGCTCTATAATGTCAACAACTTGAAGCTAGCTCGTTTCAAAGAAATTTTTCCAGGGCCCGCTAAGAGCGACCCGATTGATGCGCATAAAATTCTGGAACTGTTCCAGTTGCGTACCCATTTACCCTTAGCCAAGGATGTGTTGCAAGAAGTCGCCGCAACACCTGCAGAAAACGACCAGCTCAAACGCTTAACACGTCGCCGCCGCCAGTTGGTCAATGATAAGATGCGCATCGCCAATCGTCTACAGGTGGACCTCAAGGCGGTCTCACCGGGTCTACTAGACATTACCGGTAGTGTTGATAATCTTTGGTTTTTAAACTTTCTGACCTGCCGTGATGAGTTCTCCAAACTGGCTCGCATTCAGGGCAAAAGCCTGCTTCAAGTCAAAGGTGTTGGTCACCAATACGCGGATATCATCCAACAGTGGCAACAAACCGCTTACTTTGCACCCGAAGTCGCTTGGGTGGGTGAGATGATCATTGAGGATGCTCAGCGTATCTTGGCAATCATGGGATCTATTAAGCGATTAGAAACACAAATAATGGACCTTACTGAACACTCGGTGATTGCTGGCCGGATACAGTCTATTCCTGGCTTTGGGGTCATTTCCTGCGCCGAGTTGGCGGGTGAGATCGGCACTCTGAAGCGATTTGCTTCCGAGGCTAGTTTAGCGCTGTATATCGGCATGGCCGCATTAGACAATCAATCTGGGCAATTCAAAGGCACGAAAACACCCAGGCAAGTCAATAAGCGCGCCAAGGCGGCTATGATGGTAGCGGTAGCTCGACATATCGAGCGGGTACCCAGTTCCAAAGCTTATTATGACAAAAAGCGTGCTGAAGGTAAAAAGCATAACCAAGCAGTCAGAGCTTTAGGGCGACATTTAACGAGAGTCATCTGGTCTTTGATTAAGCATCAAAGGAACTATGAAATGCGTTGATTTGTTATTAAAAAATACTTGCAAATTCTAGCGGGATGTTCAGGTCTCCAGTTTGTCCTGAAGAAAAAGCTTCATTATTGATGCTCGAATTACGTGCTGTAGTTTCACTTGTACCCTCCACTACAATACTCTCAGTAGCTTCAATGTTGAGGTTGCCTCCATTACCACTCCCAAAATTAGCTGCAGTTATTCTTGCACCATTTTGCATAACCAAATTTTGTGATTTTACGGTTAAGCCCCCGGAATTACCGGTAGCCCTAGGAGTGAGATTGGCTGCAATTCCGTTAACGCCTCCAGCGTTGTTAGTGATCACTATTTCATTAGCGTCCACTAAAAGGTTTCCGGTATTACCAGAACCAGCGTTTGATATATCAATGATTGCCCTATCTTTTATCTCAAGCCTGTCCGAAATAACTGTGAGATTTCCCGTATCATTGCTTCCAAGAACGGTTCCTGTTATTTGTGAAGCATTTTGGTTATCTCCCGCCATGAAAATGGAATTTGCCTCTATAGTTATATTTCCATTCGTACCGGTTGCATCTTCGGCTGATAGAGTTCCTATGACACCACCCAAAAATTCTAGTGAACCTATTTTAATCTTTAAATTCCCTGCATCACCGCTGCTATTAGTATGATTAGTGATCTTCCCATCGTTAACTTTTAAAGAATTTGCATTAATAGTCAGATCACCTGCATTACCTTGGCCGTCGGTCGTATTTAGGATGGCGGCATTTTTTGAAACACCTAGAGAACCCGCACTGACTAATAAATGCCCCCCTTTTCCATCGCCTGTTGTAGAGACCCCGCTAAAGATAATTGAGTTGTCATGGACTTGCAATACATCCGCATTAACAGCCAAGTTACCAGCATTACCTTTTCCCGATGTTACGCTGGCAATTCCTCCTTTGTTGTGAACTTTTACAGAGCTGGCATTGATTGATAAATTACCCGCATTTCCATCACCTGATTCTAACACTGTACTAATGATTTGAGCATCATCATGGATCTCAAGGGTACCTGTGTCGATAGCTATGTCACCGCTATCGCCTTTTCCCAAAGTAATGCTTCTGATTAGTCCCTTGGTTTGTACATCTACAGAGTTGGCATTGACTGTTAAACTTCCGCCGTCTCCCTTTCCAGTTTCACTGATAAAACTCTGAATGCTTGCGTTGCCGCGAACATTTAAAGCATCTGTATTGATTGTTATTACGCCAGTATTCCCTTCAGCAGCGGTAGAAGATAGAATAAAAGCACTATCGCTTAGTTCTATGTTATCTGCATTGTTGATGGTTATATTCCCTGCATTACCCGTTGCGGTTGTACCTGTAATAAACCTGGGAACAGCGTTTGACTGATTACCCTCAAGAAGAATTGAATTGGCATTGATATTCAAATCTCCGCCGTTCCCCGAAGATGAGGCAGTGGAATCGATCCGTGTTCCATGGGTTAGTTTAAGACCGTTTACATCCAGATTAATATTGCCAGCATTTCCATTGCCTAAACTGTAAGTGGTAATACCACTTTGTGGTGCTGAATCTATTTCGGGTGTTTCTGCAATGCCGTTAATATTCAAATCACCTGTTAATCCAATATCAATCCCTCTTCCATCACCGTTAGTGGTATCTGACAAGATATTGGCATTCTCCATCACCATCTGTCCTCCACGAATAAACACCTTACCGGCAGTATCTGCACTGACATCCACATTGGCTATTGCTGGTATTTCAGGCGCTATGGTCACGCGGGGCACGAGAGGATCCTGGCTGATACTTATATTGCCCATCCTTTCAAGCGATGCGGTATCCAAACCTAATTCAGTCACCACAACATCTCCTGCCGAGCCCACACTGGCCAGGTTGATCTGACCTCCCGGCGCATACAGTGAGCTGTCCTTAATCGTTATATCACCGCCTACCAGGGAGATCATCTCGCCATTCGGTACTTCAAGTGTCGTATTATTGCCGCCTGTTACGGATATACCTGCTGGGTTCTCGCCTAAAAAACCAAAGGCTTCCGGCAGCGCGGTTGTTAAGATGGGGTTTGGCGTAGCAACGCCACTCTCAAATTGTACCCCGTCTTGAAACTTTAGCAGGTCTGCCGTGCTGGCATGGAACGAGCCGGGGACATCCAGTTTGGCATTCTGCCCAAACAGTATCCCTGCCGGGTTGAGCAGATACAGGTTGGCATCAGGGATGGTTACGCGCAAGGTGCCGTCGATACTGGAGGCTTGCCCGCCAGTGACCCGGCCAATCACATTTTGGATGCCGGCTGAACCGCTAAAGGTAGCGCTTTCGGTATTGTTGAGGTTGAACTGTCCAAAGCTGTGGAATAGATTGCTGCCTGCGCGTTGTCCGACCTCTTCTGTGATTTGGTAATTCGGGCCACTCAATGCGCCAGCGGTTCCTACCGAGCCGTCGAGGGTGACTTCACTAAAGACTGATGGGCTGATGCAACAGGCGATCATGAGGGCTAAACAATCCTGTATCGAAAATTTTTGGATAATATTTTTCATCAGCGTGTTACTCCTAATCTTGAAAAGTTTGTACCTTAATCTGACAAAGTAGCATTAGTGAAAAGCAACAGAGTTAGGCCAGAAGCCAACTTTTCGGGTTCTTGGTTTCGCTTGGTTTGACTCTCGCTCTTTTCATCTAAAATAACTGAGCATTAACTTGAAAGTGAATACCAAAATCTTGCATATCATGTTCGTCGCTTTCTCCTTTAATGGATCGAAAGGGAAGTCCCCAGTAAAATTCTGAATGTATCTTGGGTGAGGGATCCCATAAAACACCCAGACCCCAACTGCCGATGGTTTCGGGGCCAGGAGTTGGTGTATCTGCGTTTTCTGTCCAGCCAAAGTCGACAAAGGTTGCCAAATGGACAGCGCCATCCGCTATAGTTTTACTGATGCCGGGAATGGGGAGGCGTAAAACAGGAACGCGCCACTCCAGCGAGGTAGCCGCACCTTTATCCATAACAAACTGGTTTTCGCGATAACCTCGCACACTGCGTCGGCCACCGACAGAAAATTTTTCCAGGGGTAACAAGGGATCATGAGCCAATTGGACATCTGAACGAAAAATAATTTGACTGCTTAGCAAAGGCAGACGTTTAATCCATTGAAACTGCCCAAGCCAAGTAAAAAATTGACTGTCTGGCAGACCTTTAACGTTGTGAGTTGCTCCTAATGTATTAATACCCAAGTTCAGTGTCGAGCGGGCGGCAATAACTTGTGTCTGGCTGCGATCCAGCCATTCCTGGGAGAAGCGAAGTACAGAAATTTTACTTTCACCTTTCTCAGGACCATCGCTTGGGACACCCTCTGCAAAAGAAAAGGACTCGTTCCTCGCAACAAATGTTTTACTGTATCTGTATTCAAAAGCGAGTGCTAATGAAAAGGTTTTCCCGGGTGTTATGTAGAAGGGGTGGGATAGTGCAACGCCATAGGTTTCTGAGCGACTATGAATACGGAGATCATTGATCGGTTCTTCTATTACATCCGCTTCGCTGTTTTGGTAATAAAAATTGAGGCGGGTATCATAAGAAGTCACAGGAATGGCATAATTTCCACTAAACGCATCAAGCCCTTCCATGGCCGTGTAACTAAAAAACAAGGCATCACCAAACCCGGTTAAGTTGCTGTGGCTCAACCATAGCTGCCCGCTGACGCCACCAATACTGGGTGAGCGGTCATTGGCTGTCACAAAGCCGACCTGGTAAGGCTTTGCTTCTGTCACAGAAACATTCATTCGACTTTGACCCGGTTTTAATCCAGGACGCAGTTCAGCATTGACCCTATCGATTAACGGATCTTGTTGGAGTAATTGCAGGCGCTCCTGCACGTCTTTGATGTTCAGCGGCGGTCCGAAACTTTGTTCCAGCCGATCCTCAAGATACGAGGAGCGTAACCATCCGTTGCCGCTAATCGCTAAATCGGACAGTTCACCTTCAATCACTTGCAGCTCGATTAAGCCCTCTTTAACCTCCTGGTCTGGCAGGATGACACCGGAGTTAATATAGCCATGATCGATATAGTAACGAGTCAGTTGGTGTCTCAATGTCTGGATTTCTTCGTTAGTCACGGTGCGATTTTCATACGGACCGGTAATTTTTTTGAGCGTTTGGTCAGAAAATACCGTGTTGCCCGTTACCCTGATTTCTTTAATGAAAACACTAAATTTCGTGGATAATGGCCGGTCTTTTTCAGGTATTGTTTCAAGCGGCGGGAGCTGAAATTTGGGTTTCCTGGGTAATGGACCTGGCTTTATATCAGGCAATTTTGGCTGCTCATTACTTAACGCGTCGGGCGGAGTGAAACGGGGAATATCCGCTGCATAACTTGCAATAGGCTGCTGACTCATGGCGAAAACCATTAAGACAACGACTTCGTTGCTCTTGTTTATTCTTCTCATGGGAGAAATTTTTTAATATTCTAGTAGATGAATCGAGCTTTCAGATATTCTAACGTATTTGCAACGATGTGAATATGACAAGGTTGGTTGAAGAGCATCGGGGTTTAATTCTACTTTATCAAATTATTTGATTCATCTTTTTCCAAGAACATTATTCCGGCAAGTATTGTTGGAATTCAACCGGCAATCCCTGCCGGGACGACAAATGTTTTCCTTAAAGCTTAATTTCAGGTCAATTATTCTTGCACTACCATTATTAAGATCCTGATGTTGAAGGATGTAACCTTGGTCTCGGTTTCTCTTTTCCCACAAGACTGCCATACGTAAATTATGATGCAAAAATTTGCATCAACACCTATGACTTAGCTCATAGGTGATTACTACAGATTAGGATTAAATAGCTCTATGGCTGCTGAGCTACTCAAGAGGGCTCATTTATAGAGCCTGGTATGAACAGCGGTGTCCATACAAAATTTCTATTAGAAATTGCATTAATTCTGCTTTGTCAGATTAAATATTTCATTTTTTTAAAGATTGTCATTCGGACAGGGATTGCCGGAATCCAGACTTCATGGCTGAATTTCAGCTTGCTATCCGTGGCGCTGGATACCCGTTCCAGACGAGTATGACGGACTTATTGTTAATCTGGCAAAGTATAGAATTAATTGACCTGAGACTATTGTTTGATTTGGGAGACCATGAAATGAAGACAAACTATCTACGTAACATCATGCCGGGGCTTATTTTATTATCCCTGCCCGCGTGCATGAGCCACCCAGTCTCTCCCGAAGGGAGTGAAAAAGCGTCCAACTTAACGGTTGGCAGGGTTCAAGGCGAAATCAAAGAAGGCATTCCCGCCTCGGATGTAGCGTCTATTCTGGGTTCCCCCAATATTGTCACTACCGATGAGCAACGACGTGAAGTCTGGATTTACGACAAAGTTTCTTCTAATCGTGTGGACACTCAAAACTCCTTCGCAGGGGGTATCATTATTTTGGGCGGTAGTACTCGTCAGTCTCAAAATACCTCAACTCAAAAAACTTTAACGATTATCATTAAATATGATGAGCAGAAAAAGGTAAGAGATTTTGCTTACAACTACACGCAGTTTTAAAAACAGGCACATAAGAGAGTCATCGGCTAAATGTCGATGGCTGTTAGCTCCGATAATAGTGGTTTTATTGGCGGGTTGTGTTGCAAGACCCAAGGCAGAGGATTTTTTTAGCCTGACGCCAGAAAGACTACAGCACCGTAGCTTACAAACTCGTCTGTTTGAGACTTCTGATGAAAAAGAACTGCTGTCGGCTTCTGCTGCTGTTCTTCAGGATCTCGGGTTTCAAATCGAAGAAAGTTCGACTGAAATTGGCCTGTTGCGCGCCGCTAAAGAACGCGGCGCCCGTGAATACTGGCAGGATGTAGTCCAAGCTATATTTTTTATGCTGGGAATTGTGGGCAGGCAACTCATGATTATTCCAGTCGACTTGCACCAACAGATCAACGCTACATTGGTCACGCGCCTGGCAGAGCAAGATTCATCGCGCTACACGGTTCGCATCCATTTTTATAGAACAGTGTGGAAAGGTGATGGCTTTACCGGTAAGCAAGCCATTCCTCCTGGAAAAAATAGAATGGAAATGATTGATGATGGACTAATCTACCAGGCATTTTTTGCCAAACTAGCCAAAAGTGTTTTTCTCGAAGCACATGAAATATAAGAGGAAGAAGTCTATGAATTATCGTTACCTGCTCATCATTATTGGCGTCAGCTTCCTTTTGCCAGCCTGTCGTGGACCACAAAAACCACCGAAAGAATTACTTTCTTTAGCTGACAGTCAGATGAAAATTCGAAGCTTTCAGACTCGATCCTTTGACATCAAAGATCAGAATAAGGTGCTTAGGGGGGTGGTAACTTCTTTGCAAGACTTGGGCTTCATCGTAGAACGGGCTAACGCCCCCATGGGGTTAGTGACCGCGGGTAAGTTCGGCCCTGGAGGCAGGGGATTTGTTGAATTGACGGTAACGGTTCGCGCAAAAGGGAAACAGCAAACAGAGATTAGGGTTAACGCGTTGCATAACACCAAACCCATTGAAGACCCAAAAGTTTACCAGCAGTTTTTTAGTACTGTGGAAAGATCTTTGTTTATTACAAGAGGGTAACGACAAAAGGATGAGCAACCCTGGATAAATCAATGTAGATAACGAAATAACGCAGATCATGGCAATGCAATTCACGACACATTTTTTAAAATCGATTAACCCTCACGGTTTTTTGTTATGCGCAATTCTTTTGTTACCTGGGTGTGCAACACAATGGGGAGCTGAAATCCAATGGAACTCTCACAGCCAGATTCTGATGTCGGAAGCCAGCCAGGTCAAGCTGCGATCCATCCAAACCCGCGTTTTTGATACCACCGATAAAACCAAAGTCATGCGAGCAACAATTGCCACCATGCAGGACCTGTTCTTTGATGTGGATGTATTGGATGAAGAGCTGGGTGTTGTGTCAGGTAAAAAATGGTTAAGTCTTAACAATGCCTGGTCAGACCATCCAACCTACTATCAATATAAGACAGATGAACTCATCATTTTCAATACCAATTTCAGATCTTGGGGACCCTTCAGGTATCGCAACGACCTGGCAAGAATAACAGTAACTGTTCGCCCAAAGGAAAAAACCCGGTCACTGGTACGGGCAAGTATTCAATATAACATTCGGGCCATCGAAGATCCTGAGGTTTATCAGGCTTTTTTTAAAACCCTTGGTCAATCGCTATTTCTTTCTGCCGAAAAAGAGTGATAAGGAGCGGGTGATGTTTGATATTATCGATTGTCAATTTTGGAAATAAGCACCATTTGAACCGAACAAAAATAAAGAATATGGGAGGAAGCATGAATATAAAACAGCTTTTAATAATCTGTGTGTTATTCACGCTAGGCTGTACACCTAACGTCGGACGTAAATTTTCTACGACCACTATCAAAGCCCAAGACGGCATGAGTACAGTGGTATTTTATCGGCCACATCAATTTTTAGGCGGATTAGACCATCGTTGGGCCATCAATGCGAATGGCGAGCAGGTTAGTGATCAACGGATTACAGGAATAGGAGATAACACGTACGCGGTCGTTAAATTGCCGTCAGGGCAGTATAATTTCTATGCGCGGACTGGTCGGATAGATACCACCGAAGTCATTAACTTAAGACCGGCAACTATCCACTATATCAAGGCAAAGCAGGTGGGATACAGCTACTGGACTTATATTGTACTATCGGAGCAAGCTGAAACTGCTGCCCTGGAAGAATTGAAAGAACTGCCAATGCAAATAAACCCGGAGGATTGGGCGATAATATATGCTTATTGATATTAGCTGTAAAAGGGGTGATCTTCAGTGAGTGGTAAAGATCTATTCAGAACAGCCTGAACCTTCGGGTAATAAAGAGTAACGATGGTCTAAGCCAGCATGGACTGATGCTAGTTTATTATCTATTGAACCATAATCTTTATGGCCTTTATTGCTTGTTTCTGGAGAAAGAGGTTCTTTAACCGACGGATAGTCCGTAAAATTGGAAGGCGTTAAATCACCCGGTCCAATCGGCAAGCTGCCGTTGCCCTTGACAACAAAGCTACTCAAGTTAATCCCAGAACGGGCAGCGCACCGTTCACTGAGTTGATTGGCTGCATTCATGTAGGTATCTGGCAGTTCGGCGATACTGCCGCTGATGTTGGTGTCGGGTCTGAGATTGAGTTCGCCATCAATGCCCTCTAATGATAAAGCAGTCACCACACTGCCAGGAGATTTGAACAGAAAACCGGTGATATCAATATCACCACCTCGGCCTTTAAAAGCTTGAGCATCAATACGACTGTTATCTAATGCCACAACAGGGGTAGTTATCAGGACATCTCCACCTGTTCCTTGGTTAAGGCCTACTCTTGTTAAAATAAGACTATCATTCCTTAGCTGCACACTATTTCCATTATTGATTGTTATATCTCCCGCATTGGCTTGCAACGCAAACGAATTGATAGAGGCTTCGTTTTCTAAGCGAAGTGTACCGTTTAATGTGATATCAATATTGCCCGACTTGCCTATGTCGGGATTGTTAATAAAATTAGAACCCTCAAACAAACTGCCAGATTGAATCGCTGCTTTGTCAGAAATAAGAATATCGTCGGCCACTAGTGTCAAATTTCCAGCTGAACCATTTGTCAGAGTAGAAGTCAGTAAGAAGGAGTTTTCACGTACTTCAATTTTATTGGCGAAGACTGTTAAGTTACCAGAATTTCCGCTGCTACCAAAATTTTCGCTACTTGTACTCGCTGTTCCTACCGCAGCATTGTTTTGGACTGTTAGATAATCAGTCCTGATGGTAATATTGCCGGCATTTCCTATACCAGATGTACTTGCATTGATTTCTGCTCCATTCAGAATTTTTAGACTGTCTGAGATAACTGTCAATTCGCCGATAGTTCCAGAACTTCCGACTGTATTGTTGATCCCCCCCGACTCATTTAGAATAATATTGCTAGAATCAACGACCAAGTTACCGCTGCTACCAGCGCCCAAATTCGCGGCACTTATAACGGATTTATTTTGCACTACCAAATTGGACGATTTAACCGTTAAGTTACCAGAATTACCAGTATTGTTTGTTCCTAAAACAGCCAGAATCCCACCTGAGTTTTTGCCAGAATCGATTTCAGCCGTTAACAATATTTCATTTGATTCAACAAAGAGCTCGCCGCTATTACCTGAACCTAAATTAGCGGTGTTAATTGTTGCTCCATTGCTTATGGTCAAATCGCGAGACTTGACTGTTAAGTTACCCGAACTACCGGTGGCTTTTACCCCAAAAACATTATTACTAATACTTGTTAAGGCTAAAGTTTCATCAGCATTAGCGTTAAAAAAAACTTCGTCATTGGCTAACACTATTTCGTTTGATTTTACGAACAGGTTACCGGTATTACCTTTGTCACTGGTTAAGGCTTTTATTCCAGAGCCATTTTTCACATCTAGCCTGTTAGAGGAAAAAACGGATATATTACCTGTATCACCTTCTCCTAAAGCAACGTTAAGAATACCACCCTGGTTTCCTGAAAAGAGGATAGTATCAGCTTCTAATCTGAGATCTCCGCTTTTGCCAGTAGCTTTATCTCCGGTGGTGCTTATTATGAGGGCGCCATTGAGAAGGTTAAGATCACCTGACTTGATTATCATGTTTCCGGCATCACCCGCATTTGTTGTGGATGAAGAAATGCTGAACGTAGGCCCAACATTTGAAGCTCCTTCCACTAAGATACTATTAGCATCTATATTCAAATCGCCTCCATTTCCACTACCAATAGATGTAGAATCGATTTGTGATTTTTGTGTAAGTTTAAGCTCATCAACCTCTAGAGTAATATCTCCCGCATCACCATTTTTCGTTTCAGAAGCAATGTGAGCACTCTCCATCACCATCTGCCCTCCGCGTATAAACACCTTACCGGCAGTATCAGCGCTGACATCAATATTCGCCGCTACACCTCCTGACTCTATTGGAGGAAATGGCACGAGTGGATCCTGACTGATACTTATATTGCCCATCCTTTCAAACGAAGCGGTATCCAAGCCTAATTCAGTTACCATAACGTCCCCTGCCGATCCCACACTGGCCAGGTTGATCTGACCTCCCGGCGCATACAGTGAGCTGTCCTTAATTGTGATATCACCGCCTACCAGGGAGATCATCTCACCATTCGACACTTCCAGTGTCGTATTATTGCCGCCTGTTACGGAAATCCCTGCTGGGTTCTCGCCTAAAAAACCAAAGGCTTCCGGCAGGGCGGTTGTTAAAATAGGGTTAGGCGTTGCAGTACCACTCTCAAACTGTACCCCGTCTTGAAACTTTAGCAGGTCAGCCGTGCTGGCATGGAACGAGCCGGGGACATCCAGTTTGGCATTCTGCCCAAACAGTATCCCCGCCGGGTTGAGCAGATACAAATTGGCATCAGGGATGGTTACGCGCAAGGTGCCATCGATGCTGGAGGCTTGCCCGCCGGTAACCCGGCCAATCACATTTTGAATGCCGGCTGAACCGCTAAAAGTGGCGCTTTCGGTATTGTTGAGGTTGAACTGCCCAAAGCTGTGGAATAGATTGCTGCCTGCGCGTTGTCCGACCTCTTCTGTGATTTGGTAATTCGGGCCACTTATTGCCCCAGCGGTTCCTACCGAGCCGTCGAGGGTGACTTCGCTGAGAGCCGATGGGCTGATGCAACAGGCGATCATGAGGGCTAAACAATCCTGTATCGAAAATTTTTGGATAGTATTTTTCATCAGCGTGTTACTCCTGTCATTGATCAACTGAGCCTTTGTGTCATGGTTAGAGATGAAATTTACATGGTTGTTTCTTTGTTGTACAGAGTGTTATTTATTTTACGCAAGGCAATCGGGTTTAAATTAGCTTGACTATTAAAACCGCGTTGCAATCAGTGAGTTAAAAACTGAGTCTCTAAATTTTCAAGAAAACAATGATCTTTTGAAATTTGCTAAACTCTAATTTATTGATTTAACTATCTATAATTTTAACCCCGATTACCCTGATCAGAAGGAGTTGGAAGCCCTTAAGGAATTAAAACTCTCCTTAATTCACTTTGTCAGATTATGATTCAAATTCGTCATACCAGCCTGGAGGCGGGTATCAGGAGCCATGGATAGCAAGCTTAAACCCGTCCCTGGAGCCTGGATTCCGGCAATCCCTGCCGGAATGACGATCTTGGAAAATTGAATCATGCAATCTAACAAAGTAGAATTAACAATTTTTGAGATGGTTGAGGTTTTACGATATTGGTAATTGTATCCGTGTCAAAGAGAAACATCACGCCCTTTTCCACCACTCGCACGCAAACTTTCTATATCTCCCATTGCTTCACTGACCTCATCAAAACCTTGCCATCTTCCTGCGATAGCAGCCAAACCATATTTTTCTTCGTTTTGTTCTAATATATTAAGATCATCAAGACTAACGAGTGCAGCAACAGGCTTATTGCGCGTTGTAATAATAAATCGCTCCTGAGAATACCGACTCTTAGCGATTAATTCTGAAATTTGTGACTTGGCTTTTGCTACAGAGAATAGGTGTCGTTGCCATATTTTATTCCTGCGTTGATTTGTTTACTTGCTCGTTTTGACCTATAAGAAGTTGGTTTTTCAAATTCGAAACCACGAAAGAACAAAACATCAACACCGACTTTTTGTCCTTGGTTGTTGACGCTGAAACTGTTAAATGCGGATGTAAATGGTGATGAATTGCGCCTCTCTTCCTCGTATTACGCCTGCGTTCTCAGCTAATCGTTGCCGGGGATGCACCAAAATTTTGAGGACTATCAACACGCACCAGTAGATTCCTTTGAAACAGAACGGTTAGCATTTACTTCTCTACAATACAAATCGTACCGTTCTGTCCATCCATTCGCACCACCATGCCCGTTTGAAGTGTGGCCAATAATCCTTTAACCCCGACTATCGCAGGAATACCCATTTCGCGAGCCACGATAGCGGAATGCGATAACAGGCTACCGCGCTCGACAAGCAACCCTGAAACACTAGGGAAGATCGGTACCCAGCCTGGATCAGTGCGTTTAGCAACCAGAATTTCACCGTTTAAATTCATATCGCCTCGTAAGGAATCAATGACCTTAACTTTGGCTTCTATAAGCCCGGGGCAACAGGCTAGCCCTTTTAAATCGTAATTTACACCCTCTTCTACAACGGGTAGTTCCGGCTCATCTAAATAGTTGTTGTTCCAATAAACAGGGCCACGTGTTTGAAAACGAATTTTCGGCTCGGTGTCTTCGAATTGGGCATATTGCTTTTTTCGCAATTTAATAATGTCGGGCAAACTATAAGCAGTCAATGTCCCTTGGTAAATGCCATAAATTTCGTCCATCGTTAAGAAAAAAATATCCTCAGCCAGATCAATAATCCCTGCTTGTGAAAGACGATCACCCATCGAATTAAAAATTGAGCGAAAAAGACCATAAGCTCTGGTACGGGCAAAGCGTGTGTTTTCACGGTTGCGTACAGCTTTACGAGCTTGTTTTAGAGACCAAAAATAGACTTTCTTTTTCCAACCCTGTAATGCGTCAGTCACTTTTTCTTCTGCGCCGGCACGTAATTCCTTTTCACGTTTTTCATAGGCGACAATGTCTGTAGTGTTTGACTTCAAATAATTCTTAAGACATAGGAAAACAAAGCTAGGATCGGTATAAAAATCGGTTTGTTCCAATTTCATTTCGTTCATGCAGCGATATCCAAAGCGATCAATATAGGTCACCACCAGCTGATAAAAACTCTGAAATTCGCTTTGGTTTAACGCCTCCATCAATTCAAAATTGCTATACTTTTCGATAAGCGCACGCAGCTCCTCATTCTCGACTATTTCACCGGCCATTCGGATCAGCATTTTAGTGGGTTCGGCACTTTCTAAATCACCTTCTCCTGCAAGCAAATCGTTTTGGATATTCTGGTCAAAATCAGTCAGCCATTTGGACGTGAGCTGTTTTAACAGCCCAAAATGCACCATGCACAGAAAGTCATTTATGATCGGCGCTTTCCACTTATCCAGGAAAGTGCGATTTAGATGGAGATATTCCTGAAATAATTCGTCGCTGCTCATTCGCGTGAATTTTTTTTGACGAAAGCATTGGTAGTCGTGATTAAAATCTGAGAGAAATTTATCGACTATGGGTTGAATCGCGAAATGATAATACGCGAACGAAATCCCGGTGCGAATTTTGCGTAATTTGCCTAGCCATGTATTCCAGGAAGGATGTGGTTGTATACGTTCTTCTATTTCTGACGAAAGCGATTGTCCTACTCCCATCATGGTTTCCATGAATTGTCGATTCGACTTAAACCCTGGCAGTACGCCAACTAGTTTGTACCAGTTATAAAGGTTGTAATAAACACGGCCATTGATCGAACCGAGCATATTGCCAAGATAATATTCCATATCTTTTACAACGCTTCCAGGCACACCCAAAATTTCGCAAAACTGAATATACACGCTCTTATAGTTCCCGAGGGCAAAAGTAAACGATAAGGGCGAGGTAACACCGCCATAACTTTCGACGATATTAGAATTATCCCAAAGATTAGGAAAACCTATGCCGTTGAACTTTATGGTCGTAACTGGTCGGCTTTGTAGTACATAAACTTTATTATCTTTTATCGCCCACTCAATATCTTGTGGGGTCTTATAAAACTCAAAGATTGATTTGACGACTCGGTAGAGCTTGCTAACTTCATCTGCTGTAAGACTCGACAAGTTTTGCAGTTCCGGCGCAACCCTATCTATTGAGCAGCGACCCGAACCAAGTCGGCGAACCGCAGAAGTTTTTTTGACAATTTCTTGCTTCAGGATTGAACCACTTTCAGAATTTATCCAATAATTGTCGCATTCCAATTCTCCTGACACCAAACCCTCACCAGCACCGTAGACAGAACTCAAAACATATTGGTCAGCAGCTCCGGTCAGAGGGTCGCAGCTAAAAGCCACACCAGAGACATCTGGGTCTATCATGTGCTGGATAATAACGGCAATGGAGATGCCTTTAAGTGGCAGTTTGTTCTCAGCACGGTAGCTAAGACCTCTTTCAGAGAATGCTGAAGCCCAACATTCTTTGATATAAAGAGCAATATCTTCAATGCCGTCCACATAAAGAAAACTCGACAGTTGGCCGGCAAAAGAATGTTTTCCTCCATCTTCGTCTGCGGCAGAAGAACGCACCGAAACTATGCTCTGATTCAATTTTTCATAAGCTGAATCGATGAGTGCCTTAATGTCTGTGGATAACTCTTGACCAATAATACGCCCTTGAATATTGTCGGATGTTTCTTTAGCCGTTTGTTGCTTTGCTTGAAAAGCATTCAGTTGTAAGGTGATGGTCGACGTAATATCAGTATTCAGAGTAAACTGCTCAAACACTGATTTTCCTAACACCAACCATTCAGGTATTTGAATGCCAGCATTGGATAATAAGTAAAGATTGTAGCCTTTCCCGCCCGCTTCATGCCTGGCGAAATAATCCACAGATTTTTTTTCTACCAGCATCAACGTTAATCCAAAAATACGGAAAATGAACGGGGCAATAAGGAAGAACCTTGCACCACAATAACGAGATAAAAAATAATAAAATAAGCGGAGCTAATAGTTCGAAAAAGGCTGGCAGTCGATCTAATAGGATGCGCCACATAGATTACTCCAGCGGCCAAAACGATGACGACAATACAAAAATGCACATATAAACCACCGCTACTAATTACGTCTGAAAAACTTGGTTGATTAATAGCGAGGTAACCTAATAATGCCACTGCTGCAATGATCTGACTTATACTCAAAAGGACGGCCCCGATTGGGCGAAACAAAGAAGAATAGGTATCGATACCTTCTCGTTCTTCATCTTTTGCATAAGTTTTACGAGCGAATTCAAAAAGGTTGAAGAGCGCCCAGTTGCAGAACCCAAATATAAGCAGAGCCTTGGGCATAAACCAAAGTTCACGGTTTAATACTTGTGCATAAATTGAATATCCCACCAGCACCGACACAAAGGTATGCGTCACTGCATACGTAGTGAGATGGGGTGATAAATATTTGCCAATGAAGAACTCTTTATACATCAGGTAACTATATGCCACTGCCAGTAAATGCACGACTACCGCAGGACTACCAATCAATGACACCAAGCCAATCTCGAGCAAAGTGAGACACACAAACATTTCCTTAACCTGTTTGACTGTTAACAATCCTCGGGGCAAGGGGCGGTCTTGATTAATTGAGTTATCGATATCAAAGTCTTTAACTTCGTCAAAACAGCGCAGCCGAAAAAAAAACAATAGGCTAACAATAAGCGCAATCACAATGTTACCGGGATTCATTGTCGTTTCCAGAAACCGAATCGCAACAATCGCATTGGCCAAAACCAAAAATAAAATCGAGACAAGATGTTCGCCCAGTGGAAAACGCTCTTGTACAAATATCCACCAACGTGTTCCCAAGGATAGAGATCGTTCTTCAACTACTTTCGCGCGCATAATAAATCCTCAAATTTGTTTTCAATGATGGTGTCGCGCAGAACGTTGTATTCCACCTTACTGTGATGACGGGCATCCATGGGGATCGTGTTAATCACGTAAAATGAATCGACAAGAATATGGTTCTTATCAAATAATCGAAGCACTTCGGCAATTGCGTTTCGAACATCATTAAAGGAATCTGCGAATTCGATAACTACGGCTGTGCGTTCGCCAAGTTTCTCATCGGGAAAGCCCAAAAATGCGCCACGTTCAACGAAAGGACAGCGCTTTAAAATGATTTCAGCACTGACAGGAAAGAAATATTGGTTAGCCCGCTCAATCATATTGTGTATTCGCCCAACTATCCAAAGATAACCGTTACCATCAATGCGCGCCAAATCCCCTGTGCGATGCCAGATGACCCCTTTGTTGTCGCGTATTTTTGATTTAAAAAACGCTTCTTCATTATTGTAATAGCCCTCACAAACGTGGTTTCCCGAAACAATGAATTCGCCTACGCTGCCTTTAGGCATTTCTAATACATCCCAATTTGTCCGCGAAAAATCGATACTGTCGGCTGTGGGTTTTATGAATTTAAAACGTAATTTAGTATCGACCTTTCCAACGTTGACGCCTTCTTCAATAATTTCTGGATCAGGATCTTCGTATAGAGCAAGCATCTCTTTACTCTCAATATGCGCCATTGGTTCGACTTCTGTAGAGCCGTACAAAATCCAAATTTCAGCGTTGGGCGCTATCAACTTAAAAGCCCGTACATTATCTTTGCTGATCGGAGCACCGCCTGTAATGACACGATGCAAAGAATCGATACTAATGTGGTTAGCCATACAAAAGCTGGCTACTCCATTCAGCATGGCAGGAGACAATGTTGTGCAACTGATCGATTCACTCAGGAGTTGGCTGACCAAAACGGCTGAGTCTGTATTGTCTGGATGAGCAAGATCAATAGCCGGCATTATCGTTGTAACACCGCTGGCGAGATTGTTGAGCGAGAAAATCGGGAACGCGGGCATATCTGAATCGTCAGCCTTGTAAGGTAAAACAGCTTTCAAGGCCTCATGCTGGGCACAAAGAAAACGATGGGTGCGATTGGCGCCTTTAGGTACGCCTGAGCTACCGGTGGTAAACGTGACCAATGCTGTTTCTTCGGGTTCGACCGCAGCAATAGGTGCGCCGGTATCAAATTTATAAAGCTCTTCTAATGTTACCTGGGAAGAGTCATTTTTACCTGACCCTGCAATAATACGAATGGGCATTTGATCAAACTCAGGCACCTCATCGATTAATTCAAAGGCCAAAGCGTGGCTAATCATTGCTGTTGGTTTAACGCAACTGGCACAGGCACCCAAGTGATCACGACGCGCCCATGAATCAAGAAATACTGCAATAGCGCCAATACGCTGAATTGCAAACATCGCAGTATACATTTCAAGGCTCATGGGTAAAAACAGAATAACGCGGTCTCCCGCTTCGATACCAATCTTAAGTAAACCGTTCGCTACCCGCTCTAGACCATCGACGAACTGACCAAAACTGATCACCTGAGTTTCTATTTTACTTTTGTGGTCACCATCAAACCCCGCTATCGCTCCCGCTGTTGCCCAGCGTAATGCCATACGGTTTGGCACGCTATCGCGGTGCCGATCCGGATAAGAAACGACATTGTTATCTTTACTTCTGCCGGTTTGATAACCGATTCGAACTAACTGGTCGATGACGTTACCCGCCTGCGACCGCGTTATTTATTAACTCGGCAACGTGCTCCGAATCTGACCACATCAGAGCATGACCTACTCCCGATATCTCATTTAACTGAGCGTTTGCTAACGGGTCAACCACCTTGTTCAAACATTGTTTTTGAATGCTCCAAGTGGTTGATTTGTCCTCAAGACCTCTGACAATTATCAGTCTGTCGGCATCCATATCAAGCTTGGGCATAGCCTGACTTTGTTGTTGAAATTTGTAATCAATGGCCCCTCTCCAGATAGCTGGGTTATGCAGTTCAGACATCATTTTATGGTGCTGAACTACGTTAGCTTTAAGAGGGCTGAAACATTTTTCGATGAATTCGTTTGCCAACCGGGGAGCCTTGCGTTTAAGCAATAAAGGTCCCAATAGCGGCATTCGAGATAATAAATTAACAATGGGCTTAATTGGATTTTCAGCGACTAACGTTGGACAAATAAAAATGATTTTTTCAATAGGTACGACGGTTTGGGTAAGCCATACTCCGGCAAGATAACAGCCCCACGAATAGGCAATAACATAAACCTGATCATAGTCTTTGGAAAAGACTCTTGCTTCCAGGCCTTTAATGACATCACTGATTAAAGCACCTTCTCTTGGACGTTCGTGCATTAATATGTCTGTATCACTGCCTAAACTTAAATGCTGCATGAGTTCACTAAAATCAATTGAACCGCCAGGATTACCATGTAGAAAAACCGCTACTTTTCTCATATTTCCACCACTTTTTTAAAGGAATGGAGTTGTCTCCACGTGGGGTCCATACGATGCAAAGCTTTAACTACCGGTTCATTTGTTCTACCTAAGATCGCGTCACGCTCTGAGATATCAGCCAGAATACCCGTAAGTACATCTCGCTCCTGTTTTGAAGAGCGCAACAAGTACTCGGGATAGCTGCTTTCATGACCGTCACTGGTTGGCACTACTTGAATCAACTCACCATCGTCAATCTTATTGTTCATTTTATGAACACTGAAGCCGGTAACAATTCTTTCTGAAATTGACCATAGATCGCACATAGTGCCGCGTTGCTCCGGCAGCAAGCCATGATGGATGTTAATACAACCCAGCCGGGGTGCATCCAATATTGTTTGTTGATACATGAAACGTGTGCGGGCGTTAACCAGCAGATCAATTGCATTGTCTTTTACCAGCGAAACAACACTTGCATCATTGATAGTCTTTGCATACCAAACCTGCTTACCAACCGCGTTATAAGCCTGCTCGCGTTTTCTGGAGCTGGCGCCCATTTGATTGGAAAGCAATGTGGCTCCGATCTGTCTTGCTCCCATTAACATCAACCCTAAAGCCCTGCCTAACAAACGGACGCTGCCGTTGCGTAACACCAATAGTCCCGTAATACATGGATTGCATGCGAGACCCACAACCAGTTGATTATAGTTATCGGGGACAAAAGTTACTTCTGAAGTAACAAGCAACGCCTTCATGCCGGGACATTTTTATCCAGTGGTGTTTCATGCACTGACCCGATATCGAAAATAACCAATAAGGCAGGTAGCAAAATAAAATCAATTAATAAGGCAAAGGTAATCGTGATAGCTGTCAGAGCACCCATATGGGAATTGAACGAGTAATGACTGAACGATAATATGCCAAATCCCATTGCAAATACTGTAGTAGTCACCATCAATGCTACACCGACCGTTTTGAAAGCATGTTGCACTGCTTCTTCTGCGTTGAGACCCTGTTCACGGCGGCCGCGCAGATATTTATTAAGAAAATGAACAGTATCATCGACGACCAAACCCAAAGTTAAACTGGCAACCACCGATTCGCTTAAACCAATACGACCATAGAGAAGACCCCACAGACCGAAAGCCATTATGGCAGGCAAGAGGTTGGGAATGAGACTGGTAATGCCGATGGTCACTGAACGTAGCGATACGACCAGTATCAAAGAAATCGCTGCCAGAGCTGCAAACGTACCGTAGTACATTGCAGAGACATTATTACGCGCGGTTTTTGAGAACATGATATCGACGCCTACACCTTTCGAGTGCATGTACTCAGGTGTGTTTTTTTCTAACCAAGTCATCGCTGATTGATTAAACTTAAGAATATTCTCAGAATCGGTTAGCCACAGCTTGACGGTTACCCGGGTTTTTGATTTGTCATGTGATACGCGGTCACCGAGATTGAAACCATAAGGTAATTGAGTTTCGTATAAAAGTGAATATTGGGCTGCTTCTTCTCGGTTAGAGGGGATCCTATAAAATGCTGCATCGTCATTATGCATTGTTTGATTCAACCGCTTAATCGTATCCGTGTAAATATAAACGTGTGCGACCTGTGGTTGTTTACGTAACCATCGACCAAAGGACTCCAGATTACCAAGGTATTCCGGCTGATTGACACCACCCGCATCGGCAGATCCTATTGAGTATTCAGCGCGATGAAAGCCCGACAAGTTGTTGTCGTAAAATTCGTTCGACACACGGAAATCAAACGAATCATCAAAGAAATCAATGAAAATTTCATTAATTTCGTTCCTGGGCAAACCCACTGCCAGCACACCCCCAGCAACAACCATCAATATTAGGCAACGACGAGGATTACCGATAACTATTTTTGCTAGCGAATTGAGCAAACCAGTTGCATATAAAACTCTTTTTGGCGTTCTAATGGAGAACAACATATAGAGGGCAGGCACCAGCGTAATGGTAAGTGCAAAAGCAGCGCTCACCCCAAATGCCACAACGTTGCCTAGGTCGTTTAAGGCAGGTGATTCTGAAAAATTTAAGCAAAGAAAACCGACTGCTGTGGTTAAACTTGTCAAGAAAATGGGTTGTATATTGACTCGTAAAGCTTCTGCGGCGGCTTGCCGTTTGCTCATTCCATAGCGCTCAAACTGAAAAATAGAAACAAAAAGATGAACACAATCAGCAACCGCGATCGTCATGATCATAAAGGGTGTCAACAAGGTTATCGGTGTAATGGCACCGTTATAAAATCCTTTGACACCGAAGGCAAATACGATAGACAGGGTGATAACACTTAACGTTACCAGCGTTGCGCTAATGCTTCTTAACAACAATATTAACAGGGCGATAATAATCGCGTAGCTTATTGGAATTAGCAAGGCAAGATCTCTTTCCGCAGCGATAGCCAAGACTTCGTCAGCAAATGCCGAACCTGTTAAATAAAACTCTATATCAGGATTGTTCTTCTTGATCGGCGCGAGCATGTCACGAACATAGTCAGTCACTTCGCGGGTTTCATTAACCGGGTTATCTGGCAGGGATAAAGCCACATCAATTGCTGTAACATGACCCTTATCAGAAATAAGCCGGCCCACCAGTGTTTCTTCAGCTAATAAAATATCACGAGCCGCAACAATCTCATTTTGAGGTATCACCTGTGGTTCTTCGAGTATGGACTTAACCGTTAAATCATCTTGTTCAACGTAGGTATGCTGATAGTTAGTGATTGAACTCACGCGGTTAGAATAAGGTACTTGCCAAGCCTCATTGGTAATTTCGTGGATGACGTTGAGAGTCTCCTCAGTGAAGACATCACCATCCTTTGGCGCCACAATGATGAACGCATTATTTAGTTTGGTGAAAGTACTCTCCAGATCATCCAGGGCAATACGTAGAGGATCTGTTTTTGAATAATAAACTTTGTAATCAATTGTTTGCCAAAGGTTAGCTGCACCGCTGGCCACACCAAACACGACGAGCATCACAGCCAAAATCGTTAGCCTGGGAGAATTTAGAATAAGATGATAAAAACGGTACATATTGGTTTCCTCACTATTATTTTGGTTACCGTGCGGTCTTTTTTAGCCCTGAATAAAAGAGGACAACTTTGACAAAATAGGTCATCGGCACTGACATTAAACCTATCAAGACGCAGGTAATGATTGAATAATCAAATATCAGTAAATAGACCAAGACTACTGCGGCCACAGAATCTATTTGATCCAGCACAAGAAATAAACCACGATTTTTCTCAGGAAGCTCACCTGGTACGGCTCCCTTACGACGCTTCAGATATGAATTTGGCAGTTCGCCAATGATATAAGCTAAACCTGTAACGAAACCCAGTGTGACAGCGGAATATTCAGTGAAAGGGAATACAGGCCTACCTATGAGTAATGCGCTAATCGTAGCAATGCAGTAAAATCCAACAATACAGGCTGCTGGCATGATTACGACTCCACGCCAGGTTTTATTTACTCCAAAAAGACCTGTATTTATTGGTCTGCTGGCAAGCCCATGGGCGATACTTTTTGACACCGCCAACATGTGTAGAGACCCGCCGATTACAATAGGTAAAATAGAAACAAGAGCAACTACTGCATGTTTAGTCAGAGATCTGACTTCAATGACTGAAACTTCACTCGTCAATAACGCTTGTAGAAAAAATACTGCACTCATACCCAGTAAGACAACCAATATGAATTTCGTATTTTTGAACTTTTTGTAACGCCCGTTGTGCAGCATGGCGATAGAAAATGCCGGAACAATCGCAATCAAAACCATTGCTGAAATAGATTGGCCAACCACCCAGCTCAGCATGTAAAGTGGACCAAGAGCCAACGCACTCCAGAAGACGGGTGCACCCCAGTAGCTTAGTTCGCCTTCATCGTTTTCAATATTACCCACTTCGTTAAACACCGCCAGCCGCGTAATGCCACACATCATAAAGATTATCAATATGACGCCTTGGTACCAAGCATCAAACCCCCACCGATAGAGAAACAAAGCCGGTACGATTAAATAATCAAACACGTCAACGAAACCATCAAGAAAGCGACCAAAGTCTCGCTGAAGGTTATATTTTCGTGCCAAGATGCCATCAAAAGCATCCAAAAGCACCGCCAAATACAACAAACCGAGGGCTAACGAAAAATTACCCGCAATGATTGCCGCCAGGGAACATGACGCAACAATCATTCCCGACAAAGTGATTACATCGACCCAGTTAAGGCTGACGATGAGATGGTTGTTTCGCTTGTTTTCTCTTGCCGTTTCAGCTGTCATGATTATCCCAATGCCACTGAAGATACCTCTGGCAAATCTATTTGCTGGATATCAGTCCCAACGATTTCAAATAGGCTTTGTACACTGCTAAACACTCGCTCCATGAATTCATAATGCCTAAAGGTATGTAACATTAAATACAATGAGAGTTTTGATAGAACGAAATCCCACACCGCGAAGCGAAACCCCTGCCACCATTGAGATGGATCTATCTCTTCCCCTGTTAGCTGCTCTAAGCATTTACGATGATACTCAACCAGTTCCTTAACAGTTTTAGCACTCACGCCATGGGCTAAAGTAAATGCCAGCATTTCGGCGAGATCGAATTGAGGCAGATGTAAAGTGGCCAGCTCCCAGTCATAGGCACAAAGATGTAAATCACCATCGACATTGCGAAACGCCACATTGCGCGGACTAAAATCATTATGAATAAGCGTTCGTGACATGCTCTCGATAACTGGCCACCATTGCCCGACAGAATAAAGAACGGTGCGAAAATTATCCATGTAGTCCTGACTAACCCATTCTGGAAACTCCTCAAGGGCATGAGCACCGAGTAACTCATAAAGCCGAGTCAGGCTTTGTCGACGTTTGGCTGTCGGGTAGTTACCAATCCATGGCTGTTGTTTAACCTCATCCTCTTTTCCATAATAGACCGAATGACATTCTGCTATACCCTTAATGGCCGCCTTGATGTGCTCTTCTTTCCAACCTGAAACATCATTTGCAGAATCCATTAACGTCATGTTCTCAAGAAGCTCCTGTACAACCACATAAGCTTCCCGCTGACTGTCTTCGTAGATACCGTAAATTCGTGGCATATTTCGCAAGAAAAGCGGGTTGTCTTGCCGGTACATTGCTAATTCCCGCTCGTCACATTGATAAGTACTTACTTCATTTTTATGCTTTTCAAATTCCGATGCCAACCGGCTGTCACACATGCCTGCTATTTGAGCGCCCGCATCACAAACCTCTTCTGAAGTCGGTTTGATTTTGACCATTAGTTTCAATTTATTTTTACCCACTTCATCCTGATACGTGATGTGAAATGGAAACAATCCGATGGTTTTCTTCAACTTTCGAGATGTCAGTTCGGTAATAATGCTGCCCTCCATTTCATACGACTCGATTATTTCAACACTCTGTGTTTGAATCGTCGGATCGCCGATACTCTTGCGTAAGTAAACGTCAAAAAACTCGGTGTCAAACTCCCCCAGTTTAAGATGATTAACTTTTCGGTTGCGACCCAAGCGCTCATGAGCTTTCGCGAAGTGACCGGCTGCAACTGCAGCTAAGGTTGACAAGTCCAGTGCAAGGCTGCAGCCTGCAATAATTTCAGCTAACTTACTGGCGTTACCTGGACCAGCACAGCCTAACATTTCCAGACATTCGCGCTGTTGTGGGAGGTTGGTACCACCACCTACGGTACCAGCAACAATACCTGGCAACACCATATTGGCGTAAAGATCGCCATTTTCAGTCACATCTATGCTGGTATTGGCTAACGAACTTTCATGTACGCAGGCAATGTCCTGCCCAGTTGCAGTAAACATTGCTGCAATAACATTCGCTACGTTGACATTGATGCCGACCATACCGGCACCAATCGCACAAATCGTATATTGATCCCATATAGCTTTTAACTGTTCAGGCGTTGTTTTTAATACTCGAGTAATAACTCGTGCAGGAACGACGCATTCAGCCGTTACTTTTATTCCGCGACCTCTTATAAAACTTTTATAAGAAACCTTTTTATCACTAGACAGCCCACCTTCAATCGTGAAATTTTGGATGTTTATTTCCGAAAAGAACTTCATTTGTTTGATAACCCAGAGACTCGCATGCCAAGTACAAGTTGTGGTCATATTTTGACCGGCAGCGTCACCCGTTGCATAGACGAAATGAACATGAGCCACATTACCGTGTACATCTGCTTCTAGTTCTATCAGTTCAGCGTAGTTGGAATATTTTGCAGTTTCTGCTTTTACTTCCTCGAAATGATCCGAAATCCAAAGTGCAAACAGCATCGCTTGCGACACATCATCGAAAACAAACATCGGTACGCGTTGCATACGCTGCCCAATAACATGGGTGACAACGCCACCGGCTAGTGATATTGCGTAGGCACCTCTCGTCACCGAGGAAATCAGTGCGCCTTCAGTGGTGGCCATAGGAACATAGAATTTACCGCTTGCACTTTGACCGTTAACTATCAGGGGACCGGCAACGCCAACTGGTACTTCCACTGAGCCGAGGAAAGCTTCGATATTGCTTGTCAACTGCTGTGGATCAAATGATGTGTTTTCGACATTTTTGAGTTTGCACCTGGTATGATCGCGAACGAAATCCAGTCGTGTTTTTCTTGCTTTTTCTGTATAAAGCCCACGTCCGGGAACGCTTGATAATTTGCCTTCCTGCTGATATTTATTCTTAGCGATGTGATCAACTGAGTGGTGGTAATGAATTGCTTTCCACAACACTGCTCGGCTGGAACAAGAATTCACCCTAAACCTACCGATAAGGGTTTTGTTTTCTCCTTCTTCTATTTCAAACGAGTCGAAACGAAGTTCCCCCTGATCTTCACCGTCAATGATTAACTTGGTATGCTCAAAACTATCGGTATCACTCAATAGCTTAATTTGCTCTTTTTCAAGTCGGACACTAATGCTCTCGCGAGAAATATCATAAAGATCTAACGTAATAGGGAAGAAATTTAGTTTAGTGCTAATAGTTACGCTGTATTTGTCGTCGAAAATATTGTGTTTGTTAGTCTCTACCGCTATCCCCATGAGTAACCTTTTTTTATTCGCAGAAACCACTTGAAGTTCTGGAGATGAAATATTCAACTTTTGAGACTTCACACCTTGTCCTCCAAATCTGCATACGCTATGAAAAAATATTCCTGGCCATTGACAGACCTTCTAAGTAGGGTTTATTGCCTACCCGGCATCCATAGAGCTATTAGATCGTAGAGTTGCCGTAATGACCTATGAACTAGGTCATAGGTCATTACGGAAATTTGTGAAGGTATTAGAGCTTCTTAAGAAAGTCAGTTCGTACGGCTCCTGTTACCAACCCATGCAAAACCTCGGCTGGTTTTATGAATAGTGCTCTTTTAAGATTCCTTATCCTGGCATTCAAGTCTTAAAGCTCGTGCTGATCTAGGGTTAGGACTCGACTGTCTTACGGAGTTACGCCATAGGCGTCTATTAACTGAGTGATGGCCCAACACCCATGACTTCGCAGGCGCATTTTTCAACTTACTGGACATAACCAGATAAGGCAGCAAAGTAATAGCATGAAAAAATCTATTCAATACAACCTGAAGCACTGGGCAATAATTGATAACGATTGTCTAAACCAGCATGGGTTGAACCTTGCTGGCTATCTAAAGAACCGAAAACCTTACGACTTTCACTGCTTATTTCTGGAGGAAGATGTTCCTTAACCGACGGATAGTCTATAAGATTTGCAGGTGCCAAATCACCCGGCGCGACTGGCAAGCCGCCGCTTCCTTTGACAACAAAGCTACTCAAATTAACCCCAGAGCGGGAGGCACACCGCTCACTGAGTTGAGTGGTTGCATCCATATAAATGTCTGGCAGTTCGGCGATACTACCACTGATAATGGTGTCAGGTTTGATGTCCAGTCGTGATGATGCCTTTATTACACTAGCAGGTGATTTGAAAAGAAAACCTGGAATATTGATATTCCCATTTCCTCCTTCAACTGCCGCATCAGCGGTAATAAAACTAATATCATTTATAGCAACTGTGGGTGTGTTGATAGAAATATCGCCACCTTTCCCTTCACCAAAAGAAACGCTTGTTAGAATACTGCTATTGTCGTGCAGCTGGAGACTACCTTCACCGTTTATTTCAATCTTGCCTGCGTTGGCTTTGTTTGTAAACGTTACGATACTAGAATTATTTTCTAATCGAATGGATCCGTTTGATGTGATAGCCATATCGCCAGACCTGGCTAAATCAAGTTCGTTATCACTATCAAAACCAACAAAAGTACTTGCGGTAGACAATATTGAATCATTTAAATGAAGGTCGTCGACGTTGATGGTTAAAACCCCTCCCGAACCAACGTCAGAAGTACTGGCAGATATAAGTGAATTATTCCTCATAGCAATTTCACCGGCATCAATAATGGTATTTCCAGCATTCCCTTGACCCAAGGTCAACGTGGCGATGAAAGACTTATTCATATCTATCTGATCAACATTTAGCTTTAATATGCCTCCACTCCCTGTGCCGCCGGTAGCGGCACTTATTATTCCCTTGTCTTGCATCATTAGATTCTCGGCAAATATTGATAAATTTCCAGCATTCGCAGAACCGTTAGTATCCGCGCTAATATTTGCGCCATTCAAAACTTCTAATGTTTTTGTGACGACAGTCGAATTACCTACCTTCCCGGTGGATAAAGCTCTATTACTTATGCTTGAATCTAGTGTTGTAGTAGTAGTTTCACTTGCACCCTCCACTACAATACTGTCAGTAGCCTTGACTGTTAGGTTACCCCCGTCACCACTTCCAGCATTATTAGCCCTTATTTGTGCTCCATTCTGCATGACCAAATTTTGCGATCTTACGGTTAAGTCTCCAGAATTACCTGTAGCGTTGGGACCGAGATTGGCTGTTATTCCGTTGATACCTCCAGCGTTATTAGATATTACTATTTCTTTGGCATCTACTAAAAGGTTCCCGCTATCACCAGAACCAGAGATAGTCTTATTGATAGAGGCCCAATCTTTTATCTCAAGTTTTTCCGAGATAACAGTGAGATTACCGGTATCATTGTTTCCCAGAACACTACCAGTAATCTGCGCAGCAGAGTTTTGACTATCACCCACCAATAAAATGGAATTTGCCTCTATTTTTATATTTCCATTAGTACCACTGGCAGTTACATTGGATAGAGTTTCTATAGGGCTATTGGAAAGAGTCCCGATGACCCCGCCAAAAAATTCTAACGACCCTGTTTTGATGGTTAAATCACCAGCATCACCCCTATTATTAGTATCATTGATGATAAATCCATCATTAACTTTTAAAGAATTTGCATTGATGGTTAAATTACCCGTATCTCCGTTACCTTCGGTAGTACTCAGGATTGCTGAGTTGTTGTAAATATCCATAGAACTTGCATTGACTATTAAATTACCTGCGTTCCCATCACCAGTTGCAAAGACTCGACTACTTATTACTGAATCGTCATAGACTTTTAACGCATCTGTATTGATAACCAAGTCACCGGCATTGCCTTGATCCAATGTAGCGCTGCTGATTAGACTATTGGTTTGCATATCTACAGAGTTGGCATTGATATTCAAATCTCCGCCGTTCCCCGAAGATGAGGCAGTGGAGTCGACCCGTGTTCCATGGGTTAGTTTAAGAACGTTTACATCCAAATTAATATTGCCTGCATTTCCATTGCCTAAACTGTAAGAGGTAATACCACTTTGTGGTGCTGAATCTATTTCGGGTGTTTCTGCAATGCCGTTAATATCTAAATCACCCGTTAATCCAATATCAATCCCTTTTCCATCACCGTGAGTGGTATCTGACCAGATATTGGTATTCTCCATCACCATCTGCCCTCCGCGTATAAATACCTTACCGGCAGTATCTGCACTGACATCCACATTGGCTATTGCTGGCATTTCAGGCGCTATGGTCACGCTGGGAACAAGCGGATCCTGGCTAATACTAATATTGCCCATCCTTTCAAACGATGCGGTATCCAAGCCTAATTCAGTCACCACAACATCTCCTGCCGATCCCACACTGGCCAGATTGATCTGTCCTCCTGGCGCATACAGTGAGCTGTCCTTAATCGTTATATCACCGCCTACCAGGGAGATCATCTCGCCATTCGGTACTTCCAGTGTAGTGTTGTTGCCACCTGTTACGGAAATCCCTGCTGGGTTCTCGCCTAAAAAACCAAAGGCTTCCGGCAAGGCGGTTGTTAAGATGGGGTTTGGCGTTGCAGTACCACTCTCAAACTGTACCCCGTCTTGAAACTTTAGCAGGTCCGCCGTGCTGGCATGGAACGAGCCGGGGACATCCAGTTTGGCATTTTGCCCAAACAGTATCCCCGCCGGGTTGAGCAGATACAAATTGGCATCAGGGATGGTTACGCGCAAGGTGCCATCTATGCTGGAGGCTTGCCCGCCGGTAACCCGGCCAATCACATTTTGAATGCCCGCTGAACCGCTAAAGGTAGCGCTTTCAGTATTGTTGAGGTTGAACTGCCCAAAGCTGTGGAATAGATTACTGCCTGCGCGTTGTCCGACGTCTTCTGTGATTTGGTAATTCGGGCCACTCAATGCCCCAGCGGTTCCTACCGAGCCGTCGAGGGTGACTTCACTAAAGACTGATGGGCTGATTAAACAGGCAATGGTCAGTACTAAACAATCCTGTATCGAAAACGTTTGGATATTGCTTTTCATCAGCTTGTTATTCCTATTATTGATCAACTGAGCCTTTGTGGAATGGGTAGAGATTGAATTTACATGGTTGATTCCTTGTTGTACAGAGGGTTGTATCATTTATGTTTTTCCTATACGAGTTAATTCTTCCCGATCACCTGATAAATATCAACCCGCTCTTTCTTGCCTTTTAACTCAACCTTTCCTTTTGCCTTTAACTGAAATTGGTCATTGAGATAGTCTAGCGTTTTTCCACCCATGAGAATGCGACAGGGCTGGTTAAAATAATCAGGATCAAATTGAGCCTTATCAAATGCTTCCAGTCGGGCTGCTGTATTGACTGTATCACCATGTATGGTGTATTCCATACGATCACGATTACCAACACTACCCGTTGCTAATGACCCTGTAAACAAACCGATACGCATTCCAACGATGGGCAAACCTCTTTTATCCCAGTGTTGGTTCAACTGCATTAGTTTTTCGTTCATGGCTAGCGCACAATTAACTGCATTGATTGCGTCCTGGCTAATTTCTGTTTCAGACCGTCGAGGTACAGGTATACCGAAGCCTGCAAATATTGCGTCACCAATAAAATGTATAACGACACCTCCATGACTGGCAATGAGAGGGGTCATTCCGGCCAAAAATTCATTGAGCCAATCAAAAAAAACAGCGGGTTCCAGTCTTTCTGCTATCGATGTAAAGTGCTGCAAATCGGTAAACATCACCGTGGCTGTGGTTTGCTGTGGGCGGGGACGACCTTCTGTGAGAAAATGTTCCTGCTTTTGCCAGATTTCATCGGCAATTTCGGGTGCCACATATTTAGAGAAAAGACTCATGAGCTGCGAACGGTGTTTCTTTTCTTGGGTAGCTCTGTGAGCGGTTGTCAAAAGACTAGATAAAAACCAGGCAAGCGCTGGTGTAACGGCAATCAACCATATCCCGTTTTTAAAAAGAAGAGCTGTGACGCTCAGCAGTACGGTAAGACCTGCCAACCATACTACGATTAACCGGTTAAGAGATCGTTGACCATGACTGATGAATCCACCGATTAAAGTCCACAGCAAAATCCACAACATTTCCTGCAAATCAGAGACTGTCGTCATGGGTATTTGTCCGTCTAGAGCAATTCTTAGCAATTGATCAACTATGGCTGCGTGCACCATAACACCACTGACATGTTTGGAATTTAGCGCCCTGTGGCTGCAAGACGTATAAAAATTGTCCTTAACGCTTTCTGCCACAACGCCGACCAGGACTATTTTGTCCTTGAAATCCTCTGCTCGAACTTTCCCTAACCTGAATTGCTCCAACGTATAACCAGGAATAGCCTCAGGCGGTTTGCAAAAGTCCAGGAGGAACTGATAGCCTCTGGTATCTTCATCGACATAACCGCCGTCATTCGGTTGCAAGGGTATAATTGTTGCCGACCCAAGCCGCAAATAATTCGCATTGTTGGTATCGGGTTGCTCAGTTATATTTTGCTCTCTCAAATACATGAGCGCCATGCGTAAAGTAAGTGAATAGAAAAGTGTTTGCTGATCCTGATGAAGATAAATCATACCTCGGCGAACGATGTTATCTCTATCAACAAGTCCATCGGTAAAGCCAAATTGTTCTGTTTCACTAAGTACGGGAGGGGGAGGAATGCCGATTGATTTCTTATCACCGTATTTCATTGGTGCAATAATATTCTGGCGCTGGCTCAATAAAGATTTCAGTCTGTTATGGCCGGGTTGTACCGGGATATTACGATAGATGTCAAAGCCGATAACACGTGCTTGGTATTGCTCTAGTTTTTCTAAGACCTCTGCAAATAAAAGATCTGAAATGGGCCAGTTACCTAGCTGGTTGATATCTTCTTCAGTAATTTTAATAACGGTAACCAGCGGGGAAGTGCTTTCTGCGGGATAGTTTTGAAGTAGTTTATCGTAGGCATATAATTCTAGAGATTCAAATATGGCGCTTTTATAAAGCAAAAGCACCGGCAGGTAGACCAGGGCGACAATTAACAGCCTAGTGCTATTTAGCTTGAGAGTTTGGTTAAAAATGCGGTTAAACGCTATCACTCTAGACCATCTGCAATATCTTGCAGGGCTTCACTGTCCAGGATAGTTACACTGAGGCTTTGTCCGCCCAGAGACACCAGCCCTTGTTTTTTCCACTTGTTAAGTTGTTTGTTGATACTTTCACGCGAGGTGCCAATTTCATTGCCAATTTCTTGTTGCGTTTTCTTCCAATCCAAATATAACCCACCAGCGGTTTCCTCGCCCATTGTCTCTGCTGACTTAATCAAAAACCTAGCCAGACTCACTGCAACAGAAAGCAAGCCGACCACTTCCAATCTATCGTTTGTACCTCTCAACATGCTGCACAATATTTTTAGCCATTGAATAGAGAGCTCTGGATTATTTTTCAAAAAAGGGATGAAATCAGTACGCCGGATCGTCAGTAACGTACTCTCATCGGTCGATGTTGCCGTTGCTGAGCGTTCCATACCGTCAATGAAGGCAATTTCTCCAAACATTTCCCCTTTAAAGAGAGTATTTAAAATAATTTCTTTGCCATCATCAGAGCTGGTGCTAATTCTCACTTTGCCATCGAGTACTGCCAATAAGGTATCTCCAGCATCCCCTTTTTGAAAGATGATCTGACCATGAGTAAAATGACGTTCTGATGAGAAAGCCAGGATTTTATCAAGTTCTTTGGCGGATATATCTTTGAAAAAAATGTTTTTTGTCAGTAATGTTCGCTTGTCAGAGAGTGAATAAGTCATATCGATTAGCCTCCCAAGGCAGAACGGTATTTATATTAGTTATTTAACTCAGTTTATAATACGGTACATGAATTAACCACCGCTTTATCTGCTGCCTACTGAATACCAATTACATTGTTAATTATCTTAAGAAAAGATAATACTGTATTTTAGGAAACAGAAATTAAATAGCGGGCAATTCAGGAGTGCAATTCACAGCAAACTTTGAAGCCACTAGATCGAGAAGTGGTATCGAATTTTAGTAAGGCTGCTCAACGCCCAAACTCATTAGAGGATCATGCTGGTTAGCCCATCAACGCATGGTTTAACTTTTCATTTTTAGCTTGTTGAATCAAGTGGATAACTTTCCTCGATTAAATATTGAGAACCATCGACTGACAATTTTGAGCTGATTAGATGGAATTCGTTTAACATAAAAAACTCGGTTTTCAGTAGCGCCTCACTTTGCATAAATTGCCCAACCGATTGGTACGCGGTTTGCTTGAGCCTTGCTAAGGTAATATGAGGAATGAACTTCTGCTTTTCTGTTTTAAGCCCTATCTCAAATAAGGCGTTATTGATCCGCCTGTTTAATTTAGACAAGCTTGGATTGGGCTCTATTTTGGCGAATAACACCCTGGGTTGACGGTTAGATCCAAAATAATCTACACCATTAAGATTTAATTCTAATGGTGTTGTGGTGGTGATAGTAGCTAAAGCCTCTTTTATTTCGGGCAATAAACTTTTCTCCACTTCACCGATAAAACTTATAGTGATATGCATTTGTTCAACCGTTTGCCATCGAGCACCAGGTATTGAACGTCTGAGCAGGAGCAGTTGCTGCCTGATGGCTAAGGGAGGGTCTAATGCAGTAAATAATCGAAGCATAAAAAAGGAGAAAGTTAGTTGATATTTATGATAAAAAGCAGCAGTAACCTCAATCGAAACCTGTGTGTATACTCCAGACGTTGCAGATCACTTATTAGAGGTGACGGCAGAAAGATTTATATTGAGCTTTTCAGGGGCCAGGCAGTGCTGATCATTGCAGGCTTGCAGAGTAACTTGAAGAGGCAATAGCATATCGTTTTTGTTATCTTTTTTTACCTTTCCTCGTAGTTGGACAGATCCCTCGTAAAGAGCAAGCTCTGTTTGCTGAAAGGACATCTTTTTCTGCAAAGGATCCGGATAAATGACAGATTCGAGTTGCCAGCCAGTCGCTTTCTCACCAAGAGCTACATCGGTCGCTATTAAATCTTTTTGCAGCGGGATATGGGCATTGACGTGCCAGCCGGGTTTGATCGTTAAATCAATAGATAGCCCATATCCATTATCACCATCGGCTTCCAATGCACCCTTTACACTAACTGCGCCACGAGCTGCGTACTGGATGGCACCGGTTTCACCTGATAACAGTTGATCAACCCCTAACAGCAAATAGCCGTAGGCGGAAGGATGCGCCATAACCTTTTCGGAAAAAGCACTGATAGTCGCTAACGCTTTATCTTGATAGTGTTCTTTACCAGTGCGTTGATATAGCTCCGCCAGAACTCTGACGGCCACCGAGTTGCCAGACGGTATTGCGCCATCATTGACTTCTTTTAATCGCTGCATTTTCGGCGCTATTTCGGATTGGCCTGTCATAAAAAAACCGCCTTGGTCTTGATCCCAAAAATCCTCCAACATTTTATCTGTCAATAATTCGGCTTTTTGCAACCAACTTGGCTCGCCGGTTGTATCGTAAAGACGAAGTAACGCTTCGGCAAAATACGCATAATCTTCTTGTACGCCATTTACCGATGCTGTTCCGTTCAGATAGGCGCGATACAAACGACCTGAAGTCGTTCGATTGCGCTGCCACAAAAATTCAGCGGCCTTTTTTGCTGCTTCAAGATAAGCTTCATGGCTCAGAGCACGACCCGCCTCAGCCAAGGCGGCGATTACCATGCCATTCCAGGCCGTTACTACCTTGTCATCTCTTATCGGGTGAATTCTTTTCTCGCGAACCTGTCTCAGTGAAGCGCTGATTTTATCGACTTGCTCAAATAGCTCAGGTAATTTTTGCTTATGCGCTACTGCATATTCATTTAAAGACTCGGGCAAGTTTAAAATGTTTCTACCCTCGAAATTACCACCCTTGGTAACGCCAAACAAATCGATAGCAAGCTTGGCCAGCTCCGCGGGTAGTGTTGAGGTAATTTGTTCTTGTTGCCAGACAAAAAACAGACCTTCTTCACCTTCGCTATCCGCATCGGTCGCCGAGTAAAAGCCGCCATCAGGGGCTTGCATCTCGCGCAATAAATAATCTAACGTTTGTCGAACTACGCGCTCATATATTGGTCTGCCAGACTGTTGATACGCTTGCAAGTAGATCCTTGCCAGATGTCCCTGGTTATAGAGCATTTTTTCAAAATGAGGAATCAACCAGTCAGTATCGGTTGAGTAGCGGTGAAAGCCGCCGCCTATCTGATCGTATAGACCGCCTTGTGCCATCGCATGTAATGTATAATTCACCGAATTGGTAAGAGACAAATCGGTTCCTCGCTCCATTTGTCTTAGTAACAAAAACAGGTAGGGTTCATTGGGGAATTTGGGGGCCGGTGTAAAACCACCTTGCTCATTATCATAACCTTCTAGTATTGTGTTAACAGCACTGTTGATAACGTTACGATCTATTTTTTGTGCTTTATTTTTAGTACTGTTGATTTGAGCAATGGCAGAAGCCAGACGATCTGCTTCAGCATGCAGATTTTTTTGTTCGGATTGCCATAAATTATTAATTTGCTCCAGCAACTGCACGAATTGTTCTGGCGGAAAATAGGTTCCACCATAAAAAGGACGACCATCGGGCATCAAAAAGTTTGACATAGGCCAACCACCGCGTCCGGTAATCAGCATAACACCAGTCATGTAGTAGGTATCGACATCAGGCCGCTGTTCTCGATCTACTTTGATGCTAATAAAGCGTTCATTGAGTATCTTGGCAATGGCTTCGTTATCGAAGCTTTCCCTCTCCATGACGTGGCACCAATGACAGGTTGAGTAACCTATGGATAAAAAAATGGGCTTGTTTTCGACCTTGGCTTTAGCGAAAGCCTCTTCGCTCCATGCATGCCAGTCGACTGGATTGTGAGCGTGTTGAATTAAATACGGTGAGTCCTCCAGGATTAAACGGTTAGTATATTTCGGCTGACCATCCGGCAATAGCCATTCCGTTCGTGGCTTGTAATCCGTCCCTTGTTTTTTCAGTGCTTCCTGCAGACGCTTAGATAATTCTGGAGGGTAGTTTGTTTCAGCGTGGATTGGCATGGCAGAAATTCCTGATAGAAATACTAACAAATAACATAACAAACCAAAAAAATGATAGTTAAAAAGTCGCCGTTCTTGCATAACCAATGAAAGTAAACAGATAGTTAGTAAAATCCAGTTCCCGTATATTTACCAGGAAATAGATCCATTATACGTGGGTATAAGCAGGCTAGCAGACTTGATAAAAAATAATCGAGATATCCTCCTTATATTTTACCAACGTGTGATCAAGACTATTGACTTAAAGATTATTGAGCCCGCTTTATTTTGAAAATAATGGATCGACTTGATTTACATTGTCTCACCGCCAGTTAATGTAGTGACCATGAATATGACGGATTATCAGACAGCTAAAATACTAAAAGAAAAACGACAGAAATTTTTGATCAATAACCCAGACTTAACTTTTAAGCGCATTTCAGACTCAACTCTCAATTGGAAAATACTTTGCTACTACGATTCGAATGTGTATTTTCTTGTGTTAAACGTTACAATAAGGGTAATTAGAGCAGTTGACTGCTAACTTAAACCCCTCCGAAATTTAACCTTATCGTCAAGCATCTATCACGGCGTTACATGCTCATTTTTTTACCGGGCAGGAAATTAACAATGACTTCTATTAATAAATCAGATATTGAACAACATTTAGAAAAATTGATCGATCCGCATAACGGAACCGACATCATTGCCGCAAAAATGGTCGAATCAATTGAACTGGAAGGTAATAATGCAACCGTCAACCTAACCTTTGGTTACCCGGCACAAAGCCAGTTTGATTCATTTAAGGCGTCGGTTGTAGACCATTTGTCCCAGCTGGAGGGTATCGGACAGATCACGGTAAACATCAAGACTGATATCGTTTCTCATTCTGTTCAGAAAACGCTGAAGCCTATCCCCAAAGTAAAAAATATTATAGCCGTAGCATCCGGTAAGGGCGGGGTTGGCAAATCCACTACGTCTGCGAACCTTGCATTGGCACTCCAAGCCGAAGGTGCGCAAGTTGGTATCCTGGATGCTGATATTTATGGCCCCAGTATTCCAACCATGCTAGGGCTATATGGCAAGCCGAACAGTAGCGATGGTAAAACCATGGAGCCTAAAACAGCCTATGGCATCCAAACAATATCTATCGGCTACTTGATTGATGAAGATCAACCGATGATCTGGCGTGGACCAATGGTTACCGGAGCGTTACAGCAATTACTACAAGAAACTTCATGGGACGATTTAGACTACCTGATCATTGACTTACCACCCGGCACTGGCGACATTCAACTCACCTTGTCGCAGCAAATCCCGGTGAGTGGTGCTGTGATTGTCACCACACCGCAAGATATCGCGCTATTAGATGCACAACGCGGCTTGAAAATGTTCGAAAAGGTCAATATTCCCGTGCTCGGCATCATTGAAAACATGAGTACCCACGTCTGTAGCAATTGCGGCCATAACGAAGCCATTTTTGGTGAAGGCGGCGGCGCTACCATGGCAGAACGTTACGACGTCGAATTTTTGGGGGGGTTACCTCTGGATATTTCAATCCGGCAACATGCTGATGGCGGTAAACCATCCGTCATTGCCGAACCCAGTAGCCCGGTGGCTCAGGCATACCAAGAGATTGCCAGAAAAATGGCCGCTATCCTGGCCTTGAAAACCAAAGACTACAGTGGTAAATTCCCTAACATTGTTATCCAAAACACCTAATATGAGCATTAAAGCAGACCTATGGATACGTCGCATGGCCCAAGAACACGGCATGATCGAACCATTTGTGGAAAACCAGGTTCGAGAAGCGAAGCACGGCAGAGTTATCTCCTACGGCACTTCTAGTTACGGTTATGATATTCGCTGTTCCGACGAATTTAAAATTTTCACCAACATCAATTCTGCCATCGTGGATCCCAAGAATTTCGATGACAATAGTTTTGTCGATATTAAAGCAGATGTTTGCATTATCCCCCCCAACTCGTTCGCATTGGCGAGAACGGTAGAATTTTTCCGCATTCCCCGCGATGTGCTAACTATTTGTCTGGGCAAGTCAACCTACGCCCGTTGCGGCATCATCGTTAATGTCACCCCGCTGGAACCTGAGTGGGAAGGTCACGTTACCCTAGAGTTCTCGAACACCACGCCGCTACCCGCCAAGATTTACGCCAATGAAGGGGTCGCTCAGGTTTTATTCCTCGGTGCGGATCAAGTCTGCCAAACATCTTACAAGGATAAGGGTGGCAAATATCAAGGTCAAAAGGGAGTTACGTTGCCTAAAGCTTAATCTCACTATTTACCCCCGGTTAATCTTTTGGCAACCCCTCTTTTTCCCAGGCGTTAAGACCGCCTTCCAGATCAAATACTTTAGAAAACCCGGCTTCTTTGAGCATTTGTGCCGCTTTTGCCGAACGCACACCGCCCTGGCATTGCATGATGATAGGGCGGTCTTTGTATTGTTCAAGTTCTGAAAACCTGGATTTCAATTGATCAAGCGGTATGTGTTTTGCGTTTGGAATATGACCAGACTGCCACTCACCTGTACTTCGAACATCGACTATAATAGCTTCTTCTGTGTAAGTTAGTTGTGCTGCCTGTTCGGGTGCAATTAGCGACGCCTTCTCATTGGCATTAATTGCGTAACCGGTTAACAGCAATAATACAAAATGAACTGCTATGGTCACGTTGCGGGTGGAAATTTTCACAAAGCCTCCTGGTTAAGATTTATGTATGCGTTTTCAAACAATTGCCGACCAAGTAGGGTATCGATTTTATTTCTTATCTTGGCCTCTAGGTTGTATGAAGATGATTGCAACTTAATTACACTCGTTTAGTCATTTACATTTTTAAAACGATGAATCTGGCGTCTTTGCTTTTTACTGGGACGATGCGGCCTGGTAATGTTAGGCAAGCTTTGACGTATGACCTTATCCTGTGCGATTTGTTCTTGTCGCTGATTGAGACTTTCTGGTGCTTCTTGGTAGAGCAGAACCGCTTCTTTAGCGGGGCCACGTTGACGGTTAAGGCTGACAATAGTGATGTCCCATGAATAATTGCCTTTTTTAATAGTCAGTTGAGAACCAACCTTGATATCCTTCCCAGGTTTAGCCCGCTGGCCATTGAGGTGAACTTTACCACCTGCAACAGCTTCAGCAGCCAAACTTCTTGTTTTGTAGAAACGGGCTGCCCACAACCATTTATCTAGTCGAAGCGAAGTAAGTTCAGCCATTATTAGCTAAAGCATGATCTCCAAATGCTTGCGCATTTATTCTCCAGCGACAGTCATTTGTTCAAGTAAGATTGAACCCGTTCGGGTATTACCGCGAAAATCAACATCGTTTCCAATCGCCACAATGTTCTTAAACATGTTTTTTAAATTACCCGCGATTGTAATTTCTTCTACTGGGTACTGAATTTGACCTTGCTCTACCCAATAGCCGGCTGCACCACGAGAATAGTCTCCTGTCACTGTGTTGACGCCTTGGCCCATTAATTCAGTAACAAGCAGCCCAGTATCCATTTGTGCAAGCAATTCATCCAGGCTGGCCCTACCTGGGTCTATGATCAAATTATGCAGACCACCTGCATTGGCAGTTGTTTGCAGACCTAATTTACGGGCTGAATAGGTACTTAGTACGTATGACTTTAACAAACCTTCATTAACCAGATCTTTATCGCTTGTCGCCACACCTTCGCTGTCATAGAGAGCACTACCCAATGCTCGTTGCAGATGTGGCTGTTCTTGAATATGTACAAATGACGGAAATATTTGCTGCCCCATGGCATCCAATAAAAAAGAGGATTTTCGATAAAGATTTCCACCTCGAATAGCGCCGATAAAATGACCTATCAAACTGGAAGCAATTTCGGCAGAAAACAACGCGGGACATTGGCGGTTACTTATGCTGTGGGCACCAAGACGTTTGATGGTTCGTTCTGCGGCTTTTATACCAACGGCTTTAGGCGTTTCCAATTCCTCTGCATTGCGAGCTATGGTGTACCAGTAATCCCTTTGCATGCTTTTGTCCTGTTGTCCTAATACGGAGCAGCTAAGACTTTGCCGAGTGCTGGGGTAACCATGCAAAAAGCCCAAACTGTTGCCGAAAATTCGGACGCCTTCATGGCTATTAACAGAGGCGCCTTCAGAGTTGCTGATATCAGGATGAAAATTTCTGGCTTCATCTTCACACTCTATGGCTATTTGAACAGCTTGCTCCGCATCTAATGACCAAGGATGATAAAGATCCAGGTCATAAAATTCAGTGGCTAGTAAATCCTGTTCAGGTAAACCAGCACATTGATCCTCGCTAGCATATTTGGCAATGCTACAAGCCGCCATCAATGCTTCTTGGATCGAGTTAGGACGTAAATCGGTGGTACTGGCAGAACCTTTTTTTTTTCCAAAGTACACCGTCAAACCAAGTCCTTGGTCGAAATGATGTTCAATGGTTTCAACTTCTCCCAACCGGGCAGTCACACTCAAGCCTTTTTCCAGGCTGAGCTCGGCTTCAACCTCAGTTGCACCTTGGTTTTTGGCGCTTGCTACTACATCGCTGATAACATTTTTAAGTTCATCTAGCTGTGAAGTAACCGAACTGGAATGATGATTGGATATATTCTTATTCATTGCTTGATGTAGGGGTATAGTTACCGTTAAAGACTGGTTCCGCCAACCGTTAGCCCATTGATCTTCATGGTCGGTTGCCCGACACCGACAGGAACACTTTGCCCTTCTTTACCGCACGTTCCGACACCGCTGTCCAAGGCCAAATCTGATCCAACCATATCGACTTTAGTAAGCACCTCCGGCCCGTTTCCTATTAAAGTAGCATCTTTAACGGGTCGCGTAATTTTACCGTTTTCAATCAGGTAAGCTTCACTGGCAGAAAACACAAACTTACCTGAGGTGATATCAACTTGTCCACCGCCAAAATTTTTGGCATACAGACCATTGGGGACTGATTTTATAATTTCTTCTGGTGCATGAGATCCGGCCAGCATATATGTATTGGTCATGCGAGGCATAGGCAAATGAGCATAGGATTCTCGACGTCCGTTCCCTGTTGATGTTCCTCCCATCAATTTGGCATTTAATTGGTCTTGCATATAACCTTTTAAAATGCCTTTTTCGATCAATACAGTATTTTGCGATGGTGTTCCTTCGTCGTCTATATTAAGAGATCCTCGGCGGCCCGGTAAGGTTCCATCATCTACTACTGTGCAAAATTCGGAAGCTATTTTTTCACCAATTCTGTTACTGAACGCGGAGGTTCCTTTGCGATTAAAATCCCCTTCAAGCCCATGACCAATAGCTTCGTGCAGAAGAATTCCAGGCCAACCCGACCCTAAAACTACAGTCATATTGCCTGCCGGCGCTGCGGTGGCTTCTAGATTGACCAAGGCTTGTCTAACGGCTTCGCGAGCATATTCCATAGCTCTGTTTTCTTCAATAAAGTAGTTGTATCCGGTACTATCTCGACCACCTCCACCCATGCTGCCCTGTTCACGCCGGCCACCTTGCTGCACAATCACAGTGACATTGAGCCGGGTTAGTGGTCTGATATCGGCAGATAACCGGCCTTGGTGATCGGCTATAAGAATAGTTTCATAAACCCCGACCAAACTGATGATAACTTGTTCAATTCTGTTATCGAGTTTACGAATTTCACTATCAACCCTTTGTAATAAATCTATTTTTTGTTGATCTGAAATAGATTTTAGAGGGTTGATGGGTGAATAGAGCTGTAGTCTTTCGTGCCCAGAAGACATGGCGACGGAAGCATCCTGCCCACTTCGTGCGATTGTTTTAACATTATCGACTGCTTCCAGCAAGATAGGCAGTTCAATTCTATCACTATAGGCAAAGCCTGTTTTATCACCCGATATGGCCCGAACACCCGCGCCTTGCTCGATATTATGACTGCCTTCTTTGACAATACCGTCTTCCAATATCCACGACTCATAATGACTGGATTGAAAGTATATATCTGCCATATCCACTGGCGCACTTAGCAAGCGCCCCATAATCGTATCGATGTCGGAGGTAGATACTCCTGAAGATTGCAATAGCGATTGTTTAGCGATCTCAATGGCATTTTCATTCATAATTCATTCTCAGAAAATTCGTCGATGTTCAATCGCGGGGAAGGTTTTACGCACCTGCTCAACCCGCTCAAGATCTATTTCAGCAACCACCGCTCCGGCTCCTTTATCCAGGCGGTTAATAACAGTACCCCAAGGGTCTATGATCATACTATGGCCATAAGTTTGTCTGCCGTTCAAATGAAAGCCTCCTTGATTGGGTGCCACTACGTAGCATAAGTTTTCGATAGCCCTGGCTCGCAACAAGACTTCCCAATGGGCTGCGCCGGTTTGCGCAGTAAATGCGGAAGGTGTAATCAAAATTTCCGCTCCGTGACCCAATAATTTTCTAAATAGCTCGGGAAACCTTAAGTCATAACAAATGGCCAACCCCAACATACCAAAAGGGCTATCCACGACCAGCTCTTGATGGCCTGGCTGGATTGAACTTGACTCTCGGTAATCCTCGTCACTATCAGGTACGCTGACGTCAAAAAGATGCATCTTATCATAACGACCTACCCTTTCTCCTTGTTCGTTGTAAACCAGGCAGGCTGCCAGAATTTTTTTGGGATCGTCGGAAACCATAGGGATAGTTCCACCTATGACCCACACACTGTATTTGTTGGCTGCTTTTGCCAAAAACTCTTGGATGGGACCAGGCTCTAAATCATCCTCCATATATTCCAATTTATCAAATTCTTCTCCCATTAACGCAAAATTCTCTGGCAATACCACCAGTTCTGCACCTTGTTCCGCAGCGTCTTTAATTAAGCGGTCGGCTTCAAGAAAATTTGATCTGACATGCGGGGACGATGCCATTTGAATAGCTGCAAATTTAGTCATTATGTTTATCTCTGTTCTTCATTGTTTTATTTGCTCTGTGAGTTTAACCAGCGAAAATCGGTTGTCCATGTCCACAATTTTTGCAAAGCCCCATCATTGATATATGAGCGTTTAATTTTAGGGTTTTTCCAATCGCCTACTACGTCATATTCCAACGTGGTCAAGCCATCCACTTGATCGCCGACCAGCTGCTGTGCTGCCAATACCGCAGCACCTACCACTGGCCCGCCAGCCAACCCACCTGCCAACGGAAGCAACAAAGTAGTTTTGGGCGTTACAATAACCTTATGCTGCAATTGCTTTGCCAATAAATCCGCTAACCCCTTGATCTCTATCTTTGCGGGTACCGCATTGATCACCATATTATCCGTTTCAGCTAGCCCTGCCTCAAACTCAATAGTCCCAATAATACTATCGTATGTCAGCCCTTCCGCATAGAGGTCACTAAAATCCAAACGTATTCGTCGATACCAGGCATTTAAATCAAATAAACCTAAAATACGTCCTATGCCTGGATTTACATCCCGTAACCTGCCTTCTCCTAAATTTGCCTGAATTTTTCCAGTTAGCTTCTCTAATCCGTATTCTTGTGGAGCACCGAGAAAGTCGAGCGAAAAATCAAAATTAGCAGGCGTATCCTCAATCAACTTGCTGATGTTGTTCCCTTGCAAAAACTTACCTAAATCTAAAAAATTCAATTGTCCATTGATATGAGATGTTATCTCGTTATTTACTTTTGACCATGATCCCGCCAACTCCAATTTAGCAAATTCAGATCCCAGCACTAACTGACTGTTTCCGGCAGATGGTTTGTTGGATCGTATAAACAACTCTAGTTGACCCAGTTCTGTTGAATTCCATTGGACAGATTGACTCGTTATATCGATACCTGGAATTTTTTTCGTGTCCTGCAAAAGATTCGACTTTGCCAATCTTTGCCAGCGATTAAGATATAAATTTTGTAACTCCAAGTGAATAATTGATGTATCCAAAAACTTGGTCGGAAACCAAATTGTTCCTTTCATCAGGCGGCTATCAATACTTCCTTGCCATTGTTTTCTTTGGCGAACCATTTGCAAGTTCAGCGGACCCCACGACTTGCCAGCTCGAAACATTCGTTTGGTTTTGATGTGTATTCCGTTAATGAAATCCGGCAAACCTCTACTGGTTGACGCTGAAAAATTACCTTGCAACCAGTCGTCTAAATAAAGCTTGGACACGTCAATGTCAACTTCAAGCCCTCTTTTCGGTTTAGGCTTTATTTTTCCTTTACCTAACGCGACCCGACCAGAGATAAAACGATTTTTTGATCGGCTAAAATTTAAACCAGCGCGCAACTGGCTGCCCAGCGAAATATGCACTGGTAGCCTTTCATCATCACTAAAGTCCAAAGAGGCATCCAGATTTTTTCTTTGCTTAGCCGTTTTACTAAAAACCCCTGGCAATTCTGAAGAAATACCGTGCAAATCTGAGTTCATTTTGAGTATTTGTGGTTTTGAAGAATCATCAGGTATGCTGTGTACTATTGAATACTTGGCTTTACCTTGCAAGTTATCCCAAATGCGTGACGGAAATTGAGTTTTGAGCTCTTCGATGCTGGCTTCGCCATTAAACCAGAGCAGTTTTTCATCGAATTTCTTTTCAATTTGAGCTTCGATGGGTGAACCCAAAGCATGACCGACTAGCCTCTCGGCAAAGACGCCTTGCTTGTCAAAAGATAAAATGCCTCTTATGTTATTTACCAGTAAATTGATCGGCTTGACTGTTAATAATCCTTGTTGCAAATTAACTGTACCATTCACAAGGGTTGCTTCACGCCTTAGCTCATCGGACTGGTCCTTCAGGGGAATATCCAAATGCAAAGTAATATCATTATTGCCAGAAGGATCGATTACTCTGAGAATTGGTTCTATCTGTGGTTTAAGGGGTGAGCTGCCCAAAAAATCAAAACTTTGCTCAATTTTCCCAAATATATTGCCATGAATTTCAATCTTTGAGTCCTCACCCAATTGCGGAATAGTAGCCGTAGCTTGTTTGATCGTCGCACCCGAAATTTTCCCCTGATTGATATCAACCTGCATTGACTTGTTGTAGAAACGAACATCGGCTGCGACCTCAGTCATCATTGGCCAATCATCTGAATAATTCAAATGCATGTCTTTTGTCGAAAACAACACTTCAAACACTCCTTTTCCTTGCAGAAAAGGATAATCATGCAACTTTCCAAAAAATATGGCATCACCCGTTGATACTTCACCTCCTTTAAAAGCCCCTTGCAACCAATTAACTACTTTCTGCCGCATAATCCCAATAGGTAAATAGGAAGCAACCATGCTAGCTTGTCCATGCTCGAAATGAGTTTGAATATCCAAAAAAGTATCATCTTGTATCACCGTCTTTTTTATGTTCAACAAGCTGGTTGTCGCTATGAAATCATTCGTTAAACCAATAGGACCACTAATAATTTCCCAATCATTTTCCTTTCTCTCCCACCAAAAATCTGCTTGGTAGTGATTGATTGGGATCTGTTTCTGAAATAATTTTGGATGATTCAATATCAAACTTTCGCCCGCTAACGACAAATGACCGGCTGCGTCTGAACCACACGCTTTTCCACTTAAATTTGCAATACCAGGTATCTTTTCATGCGGAGAAAATGTGATATGACTAAATTGACCGCATGCATCTATATATGAATCTTTTCCTTTATTTTTTGCGACGGAAAACTCGGTCAGTTGGCCTTGAGGATTAATGGCTTCGAGTATTTTTCGTTGTTCTTTGGTTAACAAGTCAGTTTGTAACAGGAACTGGCTGAGTGCTGTCAAATCAATAAAAGAACCATTCACTTGCCAATCACTTTCGGAGGTTTCAGTTTGATGATTAAAGACCAAATTAAAACTCGAGTCCGGCCATTGATATAGCGAATTTGAAAACTGCAAACGATTAAGATTTAGCTCCCATCCGAATTCTTTGCTTTGCCACTTGAACCAACTGCCCAATTGCTCCAGGACTATTTCTTTTTTTCTGTGTCTGACCAAAGATAACTTTTGCCCAGCTATCTGTCCTGACATTGACTTAATTTGGCCCTGATCAATTTCACTCCACAAACGAAGATCCGCAAGTCCTGAATTTAGGTCAAGTTCTTTAAGATCAATAAATTTCCTCCATTCCGTCAAAACCAGTTCATTTCCTTTCAAGTATGCCTGACCTTTTGCTTGCTGTGGTTCTAACAGCTTTTCATCGAATGCCAATCGTATATCAATAGCGTATCCGAGATGCTTTGGCAGAAGTGTCTTTAAATAAAAGTGATTGGGCAGTGCGGAATCTATTCTAACCAAACCTGCATTTACACGCCGCAAATCAACGCTAGGAAACTGGTCGAGTCGATCTTCAATTCTTAATTCGCTCTCAACCATGGTATAAAACTGACCTTTTAGAAGCCAGAAGGGCGGCTCTTTGGCAGCGTCGATACCTGGAATGCCGAAGCTACCATCCTTTCTTCTTTCAATTGTGAAGCGAGCCTTATGTAATTGAACTTTATCGGGAAATAGTTGCCAACTTACTAGCGACTTAATCAGGTTGATCGACACATAGATTTGTTCAATAGCAATAACCGGAAACTGCTGGAGATCATCCGCAATTATAACGTTTGAAAGCTTCATCCTCGGTCCTGAAAGACCCAGTTCAGCCGTAATCTGCCCAATCCTCACGGCTCTTTTCAAAGCCGTGCTTGCCTGCTTTTCAAACCAATGTTTTTGTTGCCCCATGTGCGGTAGCCACCAGGCAGCAATCACGAGCGCTAAAACAAGCAACAAAAAACCTGCAAGCAAGCTGTTTGATAAAATACGTCTGCTTAGAATAAGAGTTTCCTGGCGTTAGAATTGAGAAGCCGACATACTAGCGCTTCACTGAAAACAGCAAAAATATAAAAACAATAACAAATGAACGCATTTACTGTACCTTTGCAAAGGGCTACAGTAATACTACGTCATATTGCTCTTGATTGTATTGGTTTTCTGAACGAAACCTAACTTTAATGTTGAGAAACCTTTCTAATTCAGACAACATCTCCGCCTCTTCATCCAGCAACACTTCAACGACTTCATTAGATGCCAACACCAGCAATTTTGACACATTGAATTGCTTGGTTTCTCGGATAATTTCTCGAAATATTTCTAAACATACGGTTTCTGGCGTTTTCAACACACCCCGCCCTTCACAAGCGCTACATGTTTCGCACAGAATATGCTCCAGGCTTTCACGGGTTCTTTTCCTTGTCATTTGCACCAAACCAAGCGAAGAAACCTCCGAAATTTTGGTTTTGGCATGATCTTTATGCAGGTTTTTTTCTAGCGCCAGCAGTACCTGTTGCTTGTGCTCTTCACTCTTCATGTCAATGAAATCTATAATGATAATACCCCCAAGATTTCTGAGCCTTAGCTGTCTTGCAATTGCTTGGGCTGCTTCCAGATTAGTTTTATAGATAGTTTCTTCAAGGTTTTTTCCACCAACATAACCGCCTGTATTAACATCGACTGTGGTCATAGCCTCAGTTTGGTCGAATACCAGATGACCTCCCGATTTTAAATTAACGTTACGATTTAACGCTTTTTGAATCTCATTTTCAACATTGTAAATATCAAACACCGGACGTTCTCCACGGTAGTGTTCTAAAACCGGTATTATTTCTGGCACAAAGTCTTCGGCAAAGTTAATTAGGCGTAGGTAAGTTTCATTAGAATCAACTCGAACGCGCTCTGTACAATCTTTGTACAAGTCGCGCAAAGTTCTGATACTCAGAGGTAAGTCTTTATGAATGAGTGTGTTGACCGTAGCACTATTTATTTTGCTTTGTATCGAATCCCACAATTTCAACAAAAACCTCATATCTGAAATCATTAAGCTTTCATCAACACATTCAGAGGCTGTTCTAGCAATAAAACCACCGCATTGATGCTCTTCCTGAAACGCCTCAGCACAGGTTCGTAAACGCTCTCTTTCAGTTTCTAGTTCAATCCGCTGCGATATCCCACAGAAATCGGCGTATGGCATGTAAACCTGGTAACGCGAAGGAATCGATAATTCGGTGGTTAATCTAGCGCCTTTACTGCCTAGTGGGTCTTTTACCACTTGAACAATGATTTGCTGACCTTCGCGGAGGTAATCTTCAATATTCTCCGACCCTACCTTTTTCAGCTCACGGCTGCATAAATCGGAAAGATGCAGAAAAGCAGCTCTCATTAATCCAATTTCGATAAAGGCAGCTTGCATACCAGGTAATACTCTGCAAACTTCACCTTTGTAAATATTACCAACTAAGCCGCGTTGCCGGCTACGCTCAATAAATAATTCTTGTAAAACCCCATTTTCAATGACCGCAATCCTTGTTTCTGGCGGCGTGACATTAATAAGAATTTCTTCGGTCATGTTTATACGAGGTGTCCTTTCACTTCATTATTATGTGTTTCCAATAACTTGAAAACAAAAACGATTAAAAAAGTTTTATCCTAACTTGAAATCAATCTGAATTGATCATTGTTCCGTTCAGAGTCAGATTATTCTACATTTGTAAATTTGCTTTCTTTATTTGATTATCTCTATTGAAATAACTTGTATTAAATTTCAATTAATTGACAATTTTTTTGATCAAGTAACTCAATGGACCATCTTTTTTTCATTCTTTGATAGATATGCTAAAGGACAGTCAGATTACAAATTTTATGGATATATTATCATAGAGTCCTTGCTACTATTGCCTGGCATCCTTGTTCTTGAAATAAATTAAAAAAAACAAATACAACATTGTTTGAGGAATGATCTAATCAACGCCAGTTTAATATTGATAATTTTACAGTGATAGGCTGGGCTAATATTCCCAATAAATACCATTAACGAATAAGGAGTATTTTCCCTCCAAAAAAGCTATGTCATGATGGCGTTCCGAACCTGCATCGCAAGAAACCTCAGCTATTTGTTTTTCTAATGTTTCAGCTTTAATTCACAAATTGATTAAAGCGACCTGTTTAGGTTACCTAGAACTATCTTGGACAAATAGACTGAACAATTTAGAATGTTAGAGATGCCTTAAGAATGAAAAGAAATACTTAGCAAGAGTCCCACCAAATCTTGGATTTATTTCAAAAATATACGGAATTCCTTGGTGGATTTTATAGTTGATGCAGCACAACCCCTCGAACTCCAGAAAATTCAGTATTGTAGTGAAACTTTCTAGATAAGGACAGGAACAAATCTTTCTAGATTCCTCCTTATCCTTACCCTTAATGGGTAACTCACTTTTGAATCCATATTTGTTATTAATAACGCACAAAATTTTTCGGTCTTTAAACAAAATATGGGTTGCATATTCTTCTGAACCGGGAATAACTTCCTGGCAAAAATAGTTTTGATTATTTATTAGATGAGAATACTTCTGTTCCTCTTGAGCATTTGAAATGATATGACTGTTTTCGCCCCAATCATCAATTCTTTTTTTTAGTATGTAGGGGTAAATTTGTTTACAATCTATTTTTGGAATAAATTCTCCAAAACCGTTTTCTATTAGCGTTCGATTGAAGCGGTATTTGTCATCACAAAGCAAAACACTTTCCCGACGGGGAATAGGGATAAGATTCTTTTCGATCAGATGGCGAGTTTCATCTAAAAATATGATGTCATTGATCGTTAACGGTACAACAAGGTCATAAAGAACAATGTTTTCAGTAGTTAATTCATCAAACATTATTTCATGTTTGGTAGAAGCGAAGCCTCTAATAATAGCCGGCTTCCATTCTTCTTTTATTGAAAATAATATTTTGAACTTTCGTTTATGAAAGTATGACCGCAAAATTTCATATTCAAAAAAAAGTATTTCGTTTAAATGCACACTATTTAGTTTTTGTATAAGTGCCACGCTTATTTTCCCCTAGCTAAGGAACGTGCACAAAATAACTACGACAACTAACTTGTTTTTTTGTCCGTCTTCGGTGTTGTGGCAATAGTTGCGTAGCCTGCTATGCGCCTGTTGCTACGCCTTGAAGACAAACAAAAACCCCGCGCTAGTTGCAGAACTTATTCCGTGCGCGTTCCTAAAAACAGTTGACAGGCTTTTTAGTTATTTAAATACGAAATCCTTTACTCCTGATTAAACGAGCCATAACAAACATCAGCAATACGTTTGCTGCATAATTCAATCATTACTTCCGTAAAAAATTGACTAACAAGTAACAAGTGCTTTTTGATATTATATTACGAATTTAATGTGCTTCGATAATCTTTACTACTTCATTAATCATAGTGCAAAATTCTTGATTTTTACCAAAATCAAGACCGTTGGCTGACCATTCGTGTAGTTGTTCAGAGTTCATCATTTCAGCCAATAGGCTTGCAAATTTGTTAACAGTGAAAGGCGATTTTGCGACTATTCCAGCATTGGCTTGAGTAACGAAATCAGCATAGCCGCAGTTGTCTGTGGTTAATACCGGCAAGCCATGTATCATCGCTTCAAGAATGACCTTACCAGCTGTTTCTGTAATGGCCGGATGAATCAATATATCGCAACCAAAAAGAAAACGCGAAACATCATCTCTTCCGCCAAAAATGCAAAGACGATCATAAACCTGAAGCTGTTTAGCTAATTTTATATACCATTGCTGTTTTCCTTCGCCCACCACATATAGCAATGTTTTAAGTTTTATGTCTTCAGGCAACATGGCAAAGGTTTTAATCGCCCGATCAAGCCCCTTGGTTCTAAATCCACTACCAACCATCAACAAAACTTGGTCATTTTCTGTGAGACCTAATTCGCCCCTAAAACTTGCACGAATTGCTTTCGCATCATCTACATTAATTGTTACGTTAGAAATACCCGGTGAAAGAATTTTGTATCTATCATCATCCATTGCATAGTATTTTTGGAACGATTCTCTTTGTAATTTTGATAACAACAATAAGCGAATTTTACTTTCAGGATTAAAAACAGCATACTCACATTGGTTATAGAATCGGTAGCGGCTACTTAAATAAGGTAAAGTTCGTTTCCACCCATGATCAGTTTTGGCCTTAAAACAACCATCTGCTGCAAAATAAACATCCAGTCCAGGCATTTTATTAAAACCAATTACCCGGTCATACCTGTCAGTTTTTGTATGGTTTTGTACTATTCTAATGAACTCTTCGTCCTGTCGAAAATTACGCCACTGAGTAATAGCTATTTCATGAATTTTAAATCCTTTTGGTCGATCTCCTCTCCATTCTTTTGTAAACACCTCAATATGATGGCCCCGTTTTTGGCATGCTATTGCAATTTGCAAAAAATCCAAAGCCAAGCCGCTAAAAACGTTATATTTAAATAAGCAAAAGGCAAGGCGCATTAAAGGTTTTGGTCTTGATGTTTGATCCGGAAAAGCACTGCTTTGGTGCCAAAACCACTGGCAATCGAATAAATTGGCACGAGTTGACCAGAATATATTAATTCATCATAGGCAGGATCTGGGGATTTTATTTCGAGCAGGGCATAGTCATAGTCTTCAGTTTTGTTATTGATAAAATCAGTACTTTGAACCAGTCCATCAACAAAAGAAGTGAAAGGAGCTTGTCGTTGACTGTAGTAATACAACCTAGCCTCATTGGCAATTACTCTGGCGGTTGACGGCAAATACTGTGCCGTCCATAGACCCATTTTTTGCAAATATAATTTTGATTTTCCCGTATGTAAAATACCAGCGACTAACATGGCAAACAACAGAATAACCATCACCATTCTTAGCCTGGCGCATTGAAACTGATGGCAATACATGAAGAACTGCTCTAACCTTAAGGTGATGGTAACCAGTAATATAATACTGGCTAAAACAAGATAACGTTCTGCAAAAATTAGCGTGTTGACAAAATAAATCAATACCAACAGCAGACAAATAACGAATAAATAAAGTACCAAGAAATGGCCTTTAGCCGTTGTAAAAATATCCCGTCTGAACCAACTAAAAACCCAAAGTCCGCCAAAAATGTAACCAAGAGAGAGCCATGTGTTAATCAAAATAACACCGATGATTCCGCCTATCATAAACTGAGAACTGTATTGATGACTGTACGAAGGCAGGACGTTTGCCGCTAACACATCAGATTTTTCTTTGAAATGCTGGAGCACTTGCCCAAGATCCACAAGAGTTGCAATCTCTTGCAGGCGCCCCATAGATGATCCAACAATCAGTCTTATGCTATCCGGAAAACTAATGAGCGCAACCAAAAACAACGAGCCCAAGATAATTATGGAGTTCGCTTTCAAATAACTAATAATACCTTTCGATTGAAACAGGTACCAGAGGGGGGCTAAACAAATGATTCCAATGGCTTCTATCCTAAACATAAAAGCTAGCATTATACTGACCTGCCAGAATAAAAAATCTCTCAGGTTATGCGTACGACTAGCTTTCAAAAGATAGTAAAAAGATTGCATGGAAAAGGCCCAAAAACCCCAGTCTCTTATAATCCAGGGTCGACATTCATTGATCGCAGGAAAAACAATAAAAACAACCAATGGTAGCCACGGGTAAACATGATTCGGATGCCATTCCCAGTAAAATCTTATGAAGGCGTCCGCAAATAACAAGAGAAGCACTGAGTTGATTAGATGGGCAGAATTTTCATAGCTAAGCCCAATGAACATATGGACATAGGCAATAAATATCGAATAAAAAGGCCAACCATACAACTTGTTCGCAGCTGCAAAACCATCCATTTCAAACAAGTTTGCAGTCTGAAAATAAATAATAGCGTCTCGATTCGGCATCACACTGCTATAGATCGATATCAGTGTAATGAAAAGGCCTAAACAGGCACCCGAAAACCTTATTTGACATTTTGACCAACGCTTGCCTGGGACAAGGTTTGTTATTTCCATGATATTCTGTGAACGCCTTTTTGATTCACGGTCATATCTCCCATTCAGTGATTTTATCAATCCGCTTGGCAAGGAAATAACGTGTTGGAAAAAAGATAATGTGGTTATTTAAAAAAAACGGTTCAATATTATACTTCACGCGGCCAGGGATGAGGAATTTATAGCGAGTTGCTTTTTGTCGAAAGCAAGGCGCTGAAATAGCCGCATAGCAAGCTACGCAACTGATTCAGTAACGCAGTCTATCGCGGCACAAAAATCGACCGATAAAAAACCGCACCCGTGGTCGCATGAAGTATATAAATTCGTTAAATCGACTAACGCTATAAACAGAAAAAACCCTCACCTTCTCAAAAAGTAAACTGAGGGATCTATCCGATTTCTAAAAAACTACCAATGAAATCTGTATTTAATTCCCTGATGGAGTTCCTCGTGTCAGAGTAATCACCCTTATTTTATTTTTCTGGCTCCTTAGAAAACAGCAAGTTAAACGTCACTGGAATGACCTTATCAATCATATCAAGCTTCACAAGTGCTTTTAGTTTGTCTATCCCAGCTACCAATTTGAAATTTTCAGCAGAAAGCAACAATGGCTGCAAGGTGCTCACGATCAAAGATCCATCATTCATGGCAGTTACAACCAATTCTGTTTTGATAGGCTCTTTGGAATCATGTAGGTTTAAATTAGCCAACACCGACAATTTTGTCATTTCTCCTGGTAGTAGAGCTTTTACTTTTTGGGGATCAACATTTAGGCTTATGATCGCTTCTGGGAACTTTGCTACTTCAAAAAGAAATTTTTGTAGCCTATCGTTTCTTATTGCTACCTGAGTTTCAACACTCGTTAAATCAATAGTGAGACTTGCACTGCCATCTTCACCAAGCTTTCCTTTTAAAGTTTTAAAGGTATGGACTTCACCTTTACTATTATTTTTAACGCTTATAAAAAAAAGGTTGGATTTACTATTATCAATAACCCACTCTGCATCTGCGATACCAGCAAACAATACTAACGCCATTAATAAATACATTTTCATCTCGATCAACCTCCTTTTTTAAAAGTCATAGATATAGTAACAGTTGTCTATTCATCATTGGTAACATGTTCATATTCACACTCAGATTTTTTTTTGATTCTTGAAAGTAATCTCATCCTGATGACTACTATACCTTTAAGCATGATGGGGGCGCCTCCAATCGCAACCGCATCAACGAGACAATACCACGCTGCAACACCACTAGGCGGATTACCTTGAGACAATTTTAGAACTGGGTCAATGGGAACCCAATGCCATGTCCCAACTGCTGTTCCAATTAGTTCTAACCAAGTTGTAATAAAAAAGGCAGCTAAGTAAAGCAACGGTGATCGTCCCTTAAATAAGAAGATCAAAAACACACAAAATAGCAATGCACCTACGGAATCGCCTCTTTCGTCAAAAGTAACACCCCATATGGACCAAAGCCCTCCGGTTACGATAACAAAAAGAGCAATTTGGTTGGCGTATCTATGAAAAAAACCTGACCGCCCTAAAGCGACCGCAGTCAGATAAACCATACCATGTCCTGGTGGTACATAGGCGGGTACATTGTGAAAACGATAAATATATCCCCCCATATACGGGGAAGCAAAATGTTCACCGACGGTTGCAAACATGATAGCAACGATTACCTGAGTTTTAACTATCTTATCTTCACCATGAATAAGCGTTAGAAGAAACACCCAGGCACAAACACCTAACGCGTTTTGTTTTGCCATACCAGCATTTGCGTCAGCGAACAAGCAAATCGCTACACACACAAAAGTGAAGCCAGCTATAAAGTAGTCTCTGGTTCGATCAACAGGTTGGTGGTCGGCTATCTTGATCTTAAGCATGAATTTTGGCGTTTTATAATTATGGGAATTATCCAAAACAATGAATTTGGTTTAATAGAATTGATGGTATTTTAGAATATTATATTTGTTGTTTGTGCCCTCATTATCTGATGCTAGGAAGCAAACAAATATGCTACAAACAAATAGCGTACTACTTTACCACTAAACATAAATAGCAGCGAAGTCATAAAGGGTAATTTTAGCCACCCACCAGCAAAGCATAAGGCATCCCCAATAATTGGTAACCATGAAAACAGTAGCGCCAAAGGACCCCATTTCTGAATTCTTGCAATCGCCTTGTGCTGTTTCTTGGAAAAAACTCGACCACTCGGATATTTTTTTGCTGCAAACAAACCTAGCGCCCAGGTTGTCAATGCTCCCAATGTATTGCCTACAGAGGCAACACTCACTAACATAAAATTTGAATAATCACCCTCAACTACCAGGTAAGCAAGAAACGCTTCGGAACCACCAGGCGCGATGGTTGAAGAGATAAATGCACTGACAAACAAACCCCATAACGAATAATTCATATCGACATAAAAAAACCCCGATTGCTTAGCAGATCGGGGTAAATTTATAGTTTGCTAAAATATTTCAGTAACTAATTAACTCGTCTTTTGATTCAGTTTTGCTTGAATAGCTTTAAATATCTCGATTGACAACTTTATGATTTGATCTAATAACTTTTTTGTTTGTATCAACAATGATTTTATCAATCCCATAATATATTCAAAAATTTCCGAAGGTTTCATGCCCCTGAACTTCTTAATCAATAATGACATGAGGAGTATTCCAACGGCGATGCCTATCACCGTTATACCTGAAGCCCAAGATCTTTTTGTTTTTGTTGGCTGCATAGATGATGTTGGTGCGCCATAAGAAGCCAGGTTCTCAGTAAACTCAGCAGAAGCATTATCACCTATAAGTTTCGGATCAAACTTATCTGGATTAATGTAGGACGTTAAACCTGGAATACTGGGCAAGTCGCCTTTCCCATCGCCTGTTTTCAGTTGGCCTTTCATACCTTTTTCCATGTGTTGAGCGATATCACAATGCACCAAGTAAGTTTGCTCTCCTGGAGGAAGAATAAGCGTTCCAGATATTTTCCCTGGGCCAGTAACTTCGAGGTGAAACATACCCTTCTGGTATAAATACTTGGGTAGCCCATGCATCATCCATTGATGCCTAATACTATCTTCGTTAATAAAATGAACAGTTAGTTTTGTGCATGGTTCAAATTGAAATTCTTGTTGATCGAAAGCGTAGATCCGGCCTGGAAAATTCTTAGCGTATTTTCTGCCAGCCCTAACTGTTATTTCTTCTTCATCTGCAATTCCAGAACACCCATCAGGAATACGGTCAACGTTTTGTCCCATCACCATACCACCATCCATATCCATAAAGTGGCCTCCGCCATGATCCATCATTTTAGTGTGCTCTTGAATTTTTTCAGCTTGCACTAGGGGCGTGAATAAAAATAGTGGGAGTATTACGATTATTGAACGCATGATTTATTCTCCTGCTCTTCTTGATTTAATTAGGGAGATTAAACGAGCAGCCTTCTCGAGAAGAAGTTCTCTATTCAATATCATAAAATAAATGATAGTGCCTAATATCAAGCCTGTAATAAAGTTCAAAAACGAATTAGATTTGCTTGGGGAATTGGAAACTGAAGCAGCTTCATTTCCTTCTGCTACAAAGCCACCGTTATCTTCAACTTCACCCAGACTGTTCGCTTCATCATAGCCCTGCCAAACCGGAAGTTTGCGTTCATAAAAAGCTTTGGAAAAATAAGGACTCAAGTCAACCCCTTGAGCTTTTGGCATCCCCATTTCATTGAGGTAAGACTTATAGACAACAGCGCTCACGTTACCACCTGGATTCATACCATTGGTGGTGATACCTTTTTCTCGATGATCATGGAAAATCCAGATCCCTTCCCCGTAACTGTGTAAACCATCATCTTTTGTGTTCAGGGCAAGATCTATCCGTTGAGCAGGCGCAAGATCATAAACATCACGGGTAATTTGTGCACTGGGGTTATGTTCTATACCATCATAATGAGTGATTGTAGCTTTGTGCCCATGGGTATGAACCGCTAAAACTTCACCCGAACTATTAAACATTCTAAGTTTGACGTTTTCGTTAGGTTCTACCGTAATCAGTGACTCACGCAAGGTAAAAGGGAAGGATCTTCCATTTAAAGTGTAATAATCTTCAGTTGAATCGGTCATGTCATAAATCCGATTCATTTTTTTAGCAATCATGCGGGGATCATTGAACTGCTTCACTATATTATGTAGTTCAGCATCTAAAGCATGGTAATGCAAATCATACTCTTGCCCATAGTCTTCAGACACTGCGACAGAAGGATGACGAACCTTTCCTCCGCCTACGTTCATCGTTTGAAGCCAGTTGTTCGGTCTGTTTTCCTCCACTATGAACATGCCGACCAATCCCATAGCCAAATGAGTGTGGGTTTGGACATGGCAATGGTAAACCATCGTTCCAGATTGCCTGGGAGTTATCTCATAAGTTCTCGATTCACCGGGCATGACAACTTTTTCACTGGTCTGCGGTACGCCATCATTTCCTTCGCCGTTACTATCAACAAAAGCATGATCAACACCATGTAAGTGAATGGTGTGAGGGAAATAGTGCGTATTCTCTAGTTGAATCCAAACTCTATCTCCTTGCTCAACTCTGATTGCAGGAGAAGGAGCCCTCAACATAGGGTTTGCTCTGTTGCTGACAAAACTCTCAGTCGACATCCCCCTGGTCTTAGGGGCAAACACCCACATACCTGGCTTGATACCCGGCGCAATATCAAATTCAGCTACTGGGCCGGCATAATCTGGAGAGTGTCCATTTAGCTCTACAACTTCTAGTTTGATAATGATGTGATCCGGATCCCCATCCCCATCCACATCATCTTTTTTTATTACAGCATCTGTTGCCAAATAGGTATCCATCAGTGTATCCATGGATATGTTGTTAGTTCCCTTAACAAAGGCAGCCACTGATTGAGGGCTATCCGGCATACAACGCAGGGATTCCTGCATCTTTACCTCATCAATAACCTGGGCTTTCTTCCACTCCGGCATATATCCATCACAAGGTTTCTCAACCTCACCAGCATCAACCATAACGCTCGGTGGAAGATTGGCTTGGCCGAAAACAATAACTGGAGCAAACCATAGAGCCAAACCCCACAGCATTCGAAGGACTTGTTGTGTGATATTTCTAGGTCTTGACATTTTGTAAACTCGCTTATAAATTTTTTAAGTTTTTAATTTTTTCAAAAATTCATCAGCTTTGGCTTTAAATGCCGCATTGGACAGATAGAGGAAATAAAGACCACCGAAAACAAATAGCAAAATGATTCCTTTCGTAGCCAAAGACATTTGTCTACCACCACCGACAGAAAAGGCAATGTGTGCATCAACCTTATCACCTTGCTCTGGTGTCAGGGAAACATGAACTAAATAATCACCAGCTTCCTCGAACTTCATTTTAGCGTTGACCGTACCGGATTTATGTTGATACGGCTCTTGATAGTACACTCGCTTTCCTTCGGGTTCTTTGGTAATTTCAAACTCAACTTTCAATTTTCTAAGTTTAACGCCAATATAATCAAAAACTAAATTAGTAGGCGAATTAAGCTCAGGTATGTTTTCACAAAATTCATCACCTGGAGCCACCATAGGCTGATAGGCGGTAAAGTGTACCCACTCACCTTGAATCTGAATTTTACATTGGTCTGTGTCTGTTCCGGCCGCACCACCATGCGCCCAGGCATTGGAGAATGTCAATGTAAGACCGAAAAGTACTGCCATACCTTTCAGAAGAGAAGAACTCACTATTTGCTTCATGTTTTACCCCGTTAATTCGTTATAAATAGCCTACTAATTCAGAAATTCAGAAATATACCGGCTAATTTTTACCTCATCAGATACTCAAGACACTTTCTTATGTTACAAAGCTATGATTACATGGGATTACCTATTAATTCTGCTTACTCCTGAGTGCCGTCACTCTAGCACATTACTGCACTAAAAAAAAGGAGTTGCGAACTATTATTCATAACTTAATTATATTATAACATATATATTTTCTAATTCTATTTATTATTGTTTAGACTCCCTTTTTTTCGTACACTGTTATACTTCACGCATCTATGACCGCGTGAAGCATATACACACAAAACAAGGAACCGATAAATGTCAACCCTTCGATTTTCCTCAGCATGGCAGGCTCTCGAAGTCCACCTCGAAAACATCAAAGACCTTCACATGAAAACATTTTTTGACAACGACACTGATCGTTTCAAAAATTTTTCACTGCAATTCAAAGACATTCTTTTTGATTTTTCAAAAAACAGAATGACTGAGGAGACCGTCAAGCTCTTATTGGATTTGGCCCATGAAAGGAATGTCAAAGACAAGATCAAGGCTATGTTTTCGGGCGAGACTATTAATGCGACTGAGAACAAGTCTGTATTACATGTTGCCCTGCGCAACCGAAGTTCGCAGCCAATATTGGTCGATGGCCTAGATGTCATGCCTGGAGTCAACTCGGTGCTTAGTAAAATGCGTGCATTCACCGAACGAGTCCACTCAGGTGAATGGAAAGGTTATACTGGTAAAGCTATTACTGACATCGTTAATGTCGGGATAGGGGGCTCAGGGCTTGGCCCCAAAATGGCCTGCTCTGCTCTAAAACCTTATGGCTCGAAAACCCTAAAGGTACATTTTGTTTCTAATATAGACCAAACAGATCTGCTCGGAACCATCGAGACGCTATCACCCGAAACCACCTTGTTCTTAGTTGCTTCCAAATCCTTTACCACATTGGAAACCATGGTCAACGCCAAATCTGCTAGAAAATGGTTGCTTTCCTCGGCCAAAGATGAAAGCGCGGTTGCTAAACATTTTATTGCTATTTCAACGAATACCGAAAAAGTGGCAGAGTTTGGTATAGACACTAACAATATGTTTGAATTTTGGAACTGGGTGGGCGGTCGTTTTTCTCTCTGGTCCTCCATTGGTTTATCGATTGCTCTGTACATTGGCATGGACAATTTCGAGCAATTGCTAGAGGGCGCTTACGAAGCCGACCAACACTTCGTTAATACACCTTTTAAAGAAAACATCCCTGTCATGATGGCCCTACTGGGCATTTGGTACAACAACTTCTTCCAAACCAGTACCCACGCCATCTTCCCGTACGATAAATCAATGCGCTATTTTGCCGACTATTTTCAACAAGGTGACATGGAAAGTAACGGTAAAGGTGTAGACAATGATGGAAAAATCGTCGATTATCAAACCGGCCCCATCATCTGGGGGCAACCTGGCACCAATGGTCAACACGCATTTTTTCAGTTAATCCATCAAGGAACCAAACTGGTGCCTTGTGATTTTTTGACGCCTGCCAACAGCCAACATGGGCAAAGTGAACACCAAAGCCTCCTCATTTCCAACTTTTTGGCACAACCAGAAGCCTTGATGAAAGGCTTAACCCGAGAAGAAGTCATCAATGAATTAAATTTAGCGCCTCCTTTTAACAAGCAAACTGATAATCTAATAGCCGCTAAAATATTTGAAGGCAACAAACCGTCTAATAGCTTTTTATTTAAAAAGCTCGACCCAAAAACATTAGGAACGCTGCTTGCATTTTATGAACATAAAATTTATGTACAGGGCGTAATTTGGAATATCAACTCCTTCGACCAAATGGGTGTTGAACTCGGTAAAAAATTAGCCAACAATATCTTACCGGAACTCTCTAACAACCGCGAGATAGACGGCCATGATTCGTCGACCAATGGCTTGATTAATTATTATAAAAAACTTCGCCAAGTTTAGGTCGCTGAATGTTACTGGAAAGATTGTTTGGCTTGTGAGAATGGTTCAAATAGCAATGTCTACAAAACCCAGAAAGCATCCACTATAGAATTAAAAGCAGTTAGTTACTATACCAGCATTCTCAATAGATCATTTACGCCGAGCCAAAAAAAAGTCCTTCAATAATGTACTGCATTCATCGCTCAGAACCCCTCCCTCACATTTCGGCTGATGATTTAAAAAAGTTTCCTCTGGTAAGCCAAGTGCGCTACATACCACCCCCCGCTTAGGATCAGTTGCTCCAAAAACCAAACGTCCGACACGGGCATGGCAGATTGCCCCGTAGCACATCAAACAAGGTTCCAGGGTCACATACAAAGTGGTATGAGTAATTCGGTAGTTTTCAAGATTCGACCCAGCCTCCCGCAACGCTCTTATTTCAGCATGCGCAGTCGGATCACACGTTGCTATCGGTGCGTTCCACCCTTCTGCCATACACATGTTATCTTTTACAATGACTGCCCCAATAGGAACTTCACCCATTACTTCCGCTCGCTGCGCCAAGCGAATAGCATAACGCATCCAATCTTCGTCAGACGTTTGCAAGAGCGGTTTATTCCCACTCGATAGTAGCGGGAGGCTTTCCTGAAATATCGTACGTTACTCTGGAAATACCGGACACCTCATTAATAATTCGACGTGAAACCAGATCTAAAAATTCATACGGCAGATGAGCCCAGCGTGCAGTCATAAAATCGATGGTTTCCACTGCCCTTAAAGCAACAACATAGTCATAGCGGCGACCATCGCCCATCACTCCCACAGACTTAATCGGCAGAAATACTGCAAAAGCTTGGCTCACCTGCTCATAAAGTTTGTGCGCATAAAGCTCTTCGATAAAAATATGATCAGCTTTACGCAGCAAATCTGCATACTCTTTTTTTACCTCCCCCAAAATCCTAACGCCCAAACCTGGACCAGGAAAAGGATGGCGATGGATCATGGCTTCTGGCAAACCGAGTTCCAAGCCAATTTTCCGAACTTCGTCTTTGAATAATTCTCGTAAAGGCTCGATCAACTTCAAATTCATATTCTTAGGCAGACCGCCGACATTATGATGCGATTTAATCAAGTGTGCTTTTCCGGTCGAAGATCCAGCCGACTCAATAACATCTGGGTAAATTGTTCCTTGAGCTAACCATTTGGCACCCGTCAACTTGAGTGATTCCTCTTCAAAAATCTGAATAAACAATCGCCCAATAGTTTTGCGTTTATGCTCCGGATCGTACTGATTTTTGAGCGCATCTAGAAATCGAGCTTCTGCATCAATCCGAATAACCTTTACACCCATATGCTTGGCAAAGGTTGCCATCACTTGATCTCCTTCATACAGACGAAGCAAGCCGGTATCTACAAACACACACGTCAGCTGAGAGCTAATGGCTTTATGCAGCAATGCTGCGACAACCGACGAATCGACGCCACCTGATAAACCTAAAATAACATGATCCTGATTAACTTTATGCCGAATAGCTGGCAAAGCCTCTTCTATAATATTACTAGCATTCCACAAACACTTGCACTGACAAATGTCTTTGAGAAAACGCTGCAGAATCCTGAATCCTTGGCGAGTGTGTGTTACTTCCGGATGAAACTGCAAACCATAAAACCGCTTCTTTTCGTCTGCAATTCCTGCGATAGGGGCGTTTTCGGTGCTGGCAATCAAGTTGAATCCCAAAGGTAACTCCACCACTTTATCGCCATGACTCATCCAAACGTCCAACATGGCAAAACCTTCTGGCGTTACTTGGTCTTCAATATCCCGCAACAACGGAGAATGACCTCTGGCCCGTATTTGAGCAAAGCCGAATTCTCGTTGACCTGAAGACTGCACTCGCCCCCCCAGTTGCTCAGCCATTGTTTGCATCCCATAGCAAATACCTAAAACTGGAATACCCAAATCAAAAATAAAGTCTGGTGCGCGCGGCGTATCTTGATCGGTCACTGTTTCAGGCCCCCCTGATAAAATAACGCCTTTGGCATTAAAAGCTTCGATCACATCACGCTGACAATCGTACGCGTGTATCTCACAATAAACGCCAACTTCTCTCACACGTCTAGCGATCAATTGGGTATATTGGGATCCAAAATCTAAGATTAAAATTTTTTCTGAATGTATTGTTAATGACGAAGACTCGTTCACAGTAAGGTTTCTATCCGTTATAGAGGGACTGGAAAAGGAAAGTGCCGGGTTCAAGGTGTAAATAACACCTGACCTTTTATCTCAAATCAATCGAGCTGGTAGTTAGGCGCTTCCTTTGTAATAGCAACATCATGAACGTGGCTTTCTCGCATACCTGCACTGGAGACGCGAACAAAACTCGCTCTCTCATGCAGGCTAGAAATTGAATCACTGCCAGTGTACCCCATACTGGCACGTACACCGCCCAAAAGCTGATGAATAATAGACAGCATAGTTCCTTTATAAGGCACCCTTCCTTCAATCCCTTCCGGCACTAACTTTTCAACAGCATCCGTTTCATCTTGAAAGTAACGATCTTTTGAACCTTGCTGCTGTGCCATTGCGCCTAAAGACCCCATGCCTCGATAGGTTTTATATGAGCGACCTTGATATAGCTCCACCTCGCCTGGCGCCTCTTCAGTACCCGCAAACAAACCGCCTATCATTACCGAATCTGCACCCGCTGCAAGCGCCTTGGAAAGATCCCCCGAATATCGAATACCACCATCGGCAATAAGCGGTACTCCGGTACCCTTCAGCGCTTCCGCCACATTACTAATGGCAGTAATCTGCGGCACACCTACGCCAGCAATGATTCGAGTCGTACAAATAGACCCGGGACCAATGCCAACTTTAACAGCACCAACCCCTGCATCAACCAAGGCTCGGGCCGCTTCTGCTGTCGCAATGTTGCCGCCAATGACATCAATCGTGGGATATTGTCGTGTAATCCATTGCACCCTGTCCATCACCCCTTGTGAATGACCGTGCGCCGTATCAACCACAATGACATCGACACCAGAGCCGATCAATGCTTCAACCCGCTCCTCAGTCCCTTTACCGGTACCCACTGCTGCACCCACTCGTAAGCGTTCTTGCTCATCTTTGCATGCTTGTGGATAATCCTTAGCTTTTTGGATATCTTTGACCGTGATTAACCCTTTTAAATGAAATTGCTCGTTAACGACTAACACCTTTTCAATCCGATGCTCATGCAAAAGTTTGATCGCTTCTTCTGGTGCAGCATTTTCATTGACTGTCACCAACCTCTCCTTAGGAGTCATCACCTTGGAAACAGACTCGTCAAAACGAGATTCAAATCTGAGATCCCGTCCCGTCACAATACCCACTAACTCGTCACCATCAACTACAGGCACACCGGAAATATTCTTGTTGCGAGTCAACTCCATCACCTTGCGAATACTGATATCAGGAGAAACGGTAATAGGCTCTTTAATAACACCACTTTCATATTTCTTAACCGACCTAACTTCACGCGCCTGTTGTTCTATTGATAAATTCTTGTGGATAATCCCAACGCCACCCTCTTGGGCAATACTAATAGCCAGTCTTGATTCAGTAACCGTATCCATTGCCGCTGAAATCAAAGGTATATTGAGTGAAATATTACGAGTCAAGCGAGTTGAGAGCAGGACGTCACGTGGCAATACTGTCGAAAGGGCCGGCACGAGCAGCACGTCATCAAAAGTAAGTGCTTCTTGAAGAATACGCATATCAACCCCATAAAAATTTAATAACCTTCTATCATAACAAAAAATTTAAAAATATTCGTGTCGATTAACGTTAACGGCAGGGCTAATTTGTTCTAGCCGGTAAGTTATTGATTTATTTTTAATAACATTCACGGAAATTTTATATCATATTGAAAATAAAAGATATTTTATATGACATTGTTAATTCATTCAGATGATAGATCTATGCTCCTGAATTTAAGGCTTTGCTCGATAGAACAAATTAGCCCTGACGTTAACGGTGTAATTAAAAGTGACGCAACATTTTAAGGTTATATTTTATTTAACTAAAATATATCTTCATGAATAAAACGATTACAGACAAAGATAATTGACGCGAGACACTCTGGAATAGGTATGAACAATCACCAAGCGGGTCTGTGCTTACAGCCCTTGACCCTAACATTTACCACACCAACCTTCACCAGAACCATAGGATGTTCTGACATCAGGTAGCGCATCAATCGAGTTTTTTAGGTATCCCGAGTTTCTTGGGTATGCCAGATACGAAGGATGATAATATTTTCGGCATTGCTAATTTAGTATAGTTAACGTTCCATTTCTTTTATGCATTAAGAGTAATATAGACAGCTCAAGCATTCGAACACTTTTTGTGTAACATTTTGTCTTTCTTCTCATTCGCGCAAGAAAATGTCTAAAGATACTATTGTAGCCTTCAACTGTGTATGTTTCAGCTTTGGATTGAACGTGTTTTTCGCTAGGAATAAAATGTTCATAGGGCTGCCAATAATCGGTTGCTATTGTTCCATTTAATTGATCTTCAATTCCTTCCCAGAGTTTTTGTCCTGTCTGTACGCTTCGGTCGCCAACAATGAAATTGATGAATTTTTTCCCATATCTATCAACAGCAATCCATATCCATTTATAGCTTTTTTTTGACCCACATAGGTATGCATTTCATCCATCTCAGCATAAATCACTTGTTCAGGACTTTTCAATTCGGCAACTTGCTCACCAAAGGATCTAATCCAATTTAGTACCGTGACATTGCTTACGTTCAAAACCCGACCAATTGAACGAAACCCTAATCCTTCAAGATATAATTGAAGAGCCATCTTTCTTAAATAGAATGGTTTGGCTCCCGAGCCACTAGCAACAGTATATCGAAAATTACATTCTTTACATTTGTAACGCTGCTTTTGTTTTACGATACCATCTTTGATGTTTTTATTAGATTTGCATTTAGGGCATTCCATTAAATTTCTCGCTCTCTTTAGAAAGATATCAAAAATTTAATTCTAACATAAAACTATACTAAATTAGCAATGCCAAAATTAGGAGCAGAGTAATATTTACTCTATTCAGCCCATGATGAGCAATAAATGTTACTCTGTCCCCTAATATTTAATTAAGCATATATTATAAAATAAAGCGGTGTAACTACTTTAATTAGAACTCTTCTGCATGTACTATTTGCCAAAGATAGTTTAGCTCATTCATGATTTTTTCCTTAGTTTCAGAACGCTTAGTGCTTGGAGTCATGTTCTGATTTAACGTGTTATGAATGGTATTTAATACTGTGATCGCTTCCTGTGGTGAACCATTCCAACAGTGATTTGCCGCTTGGAATAATAAATTGGTAACCTTGGTTTCTCTTCTTGCTAATTGTTCTTGCCAAGTACTTCCAACGAACAAATCTAGATCTAGTTCCAGAGAATCAAGATGTTCATGTAAATTATTAACTCGATGTCCAATCGCAACTATGGTCTCCCATGGGAAGCTTCCTGGAATATGTATTCCTGGTATTTGATCTTTAATCCACTTTATATAATTTGGAACACGTGTATAAACACCTGGATTATTGACTTCTGCACATCCGGCACCATAGCTCACAATTCCCGCTTGTACTTTTTTGCCAGCGTCGTTTCTAAAGAAAATAGGACCTCCACTATCTCTCTGACAGCTATCTTGACCACCTTCTGCTTCACCTACACAAAGTTGGTTGTTTATTACCGTTAAATCTGTTCCATCTTCGGTGACAATCCAGCCAGGCTGGTTACAAATATATCGCCGATAATAATTAACATCCACTTGCTTCAGTGTATCTGAACTATCACCAGTTGCTGTATTCGTCACCCCCCATCCTATTACTGTCATAGTGTCTGTTGAAGCCTGTATAAAACTTTCTATATCAGCCGGTGTTGCCAATGATCCAAGTTCTTGTGAAGATGGATGACTCAACTGAATAAGCGCTATATCGTTGTCCAAGCTGTTAGGATTATAACTGGGGTGTGAAATGATTTTTTTAATACCAATTCGTTCTCCAACTTGAGAATTATTAAGATTTGGACGTCCTAATATGACTGAATCAGGAACAATTCCTTGAACACAATGTGCTGCTGTTAAAACCCAGCCATGTTCAATTAATGAACCAGCACACCCTTGAATATCTTCGCCCATAGTGTCGAACATTAACGCTGCTGCCGAAGGCCAAGCGCCCGATGCTGCATCTATACCACCAATGATTCTAGTATTTACATCACTCGCAAGAGAGATAGGTGAAAGTAATGACAGTGACAAGCAGAAAGAAGTTTTTTTTAAATTTTTTAATACTGTTTTGTGTATTTTCATGTTTCAGTATTTTCCAATTCAGAAATGAGTCTGAAATGTGCATAAAAGTTAAGCCATTTTTTTCTGTTCAAAAATCTGGTTAAAAAGTTTCTGTCTTTCTTTTTTTAGGATTATAGCGGCCTGATTATCGGTTATTGCCATGGCAACCTGATCGAGTATCGCAAAGCTTATTCCCGGTTTCAAATATTTTTCACTGTCAGGTAGTGATTTGAGTTTGTCATAAGGTGTCATCATGTTTTTATAGGGGTATTGCTTAGACTGCTTTCCTTTATCGTCGGTGATGATTTCAGGATAAAAGCAGGGCCTGTGATAGTTAACATAGGGGTACAAATACTTGATATTGAATTCATTCAGCCTCGCAGCCCATCTTTGTGGGATATGGGTATAGCCAAAAACCTTTCTGACCACCGCGGCATTTTTGCCTTCAACCAGTGCATTATCATTGGTTTGTCGGGATCGTGATTTGGTCATTTCAATCAATAGCTTATTTAACAGGTTCTCTACGGGCTTGTTGATATATTCTGACCCATTGTCAGAGTGAAAACCTTTGATGATAAAGGGAAAAGTTTCCAGTATTTGTTCAAGCACGGGGATTAAAAAGTGTTCGCTGATTTTTTCAACGGATAAGATCATTTCAAACTGAGTGACTTCATCAACTACATTGATATGATAAACGCCTTTTTGCTTGTCCTGGTCGCCCTGGTGAACGGTATCAACGCGAAGGTATCCTGGCTGACCGTTGGCTTGTGGTTTTCTTTTGTCGCCAATGGCGATCTGCCTGGGTTTGGTTTTTTCAAAGTCTCTGCGCTGTAACTGATAGGTTTTTGATGCCCTCAGATTGTAGAGGTGTGAAACAGAGATTGTCGCCAGCTTTTGATACTGCTTCTCTCCGTACACCTGATAGGAACGCTCAATAAGCTTTTTCACGGCATGACCACAAGGTTTCTCATGCCATTCATCAATGTCTGCCAATAATCGAATATCGCGCTGAGAATATTTTCGGTTGAAACCATTGCCTCTTGCTGGGCTGTACCTGACGTAACCGGTCTTTCGGTACTGCGCGATGAGACGTGTCATCTGCTGGCGGGAATAACCGGTTAGCTTAATCAGAAACCGACTAATGATGCCCTTGTCTTTTTTATTGCAGGACAGGTAGTTGAATTTAACGAGTCCCTTTTGGATCAATTGATACCGCTCAGCTTTATTACCCGGTATCGAATAGGCTATCGATTGGTTGCCCTGTAAAAAGGATTCGAGGTGCTCTATTTGGGTTAAATTATCGATGTTCATAATCATTTTCATAAAGTGGATTATGAACAGAAAAGCTATTTCAGGCTCATTTTATACTGGAAATAAGGAGTCGTTTCAGACTCATTTCATATTGGACAAGACTGTTTCTATATTTTTAGTTTATGATATGTTCAATTGTTATTAATGGTCGTTTTTAGTAATACCTCCTGATTAAATTAAATTTTGTGAATAGTTTTTTCTATAGGGGGTTGAGATTTATAGTGAAATTGTTTTTTTAAATAATTCTAAAATAGTTTCAATAAAACCCTTACAATTAACATTAATACGACGATAGCATCTGCAACTCTTTTCTATTCTGGTATCGAGTTTTTTCACCCAAATATTGTAAGTTCGTACACTCACCCACTTCGCTGTCATATTCCATGTGTCTGCTATCAAGATATCTGATGTGGTAACTATCAGTCGTATAAATGATCGAGAGCTGAATGGTATAAGACCCTTTTATATAAGTTGCAACCTTCAATCCTGGTTGAACTTTTTTGGTTTTCCAACCAAGAAAAACCGCCGCCGAGTCAATAGCTTCCTCGACTTAATTGGGTGGTTAAGGATAAAACGGAGAGAAAAGGATTAAAACGGAGAAAAAATGAATTTCAACTGCCCTTCTTTGGCGTTATAAACTGCATAATTTTCGGCAGTAGCTATCGAAGCGAAGAGAAAAGTTGTTATTAGAAATATCACCTTTTTCATTTTATTTTCCTAAAATTTATAATCGGTATTTGATATTCCTAGCGACAAAACCATGACATATTTCAGTTTTTGTTATTATTATGTTCAGAGAGTAATAATCTGAAACCAGCCTGCAAGTATAAATGAATTGACCCACTATTTCTACCAGAAATAATTTAGGTTAAACTGACATGGCCGAGATAATTAGTCCAGACCTGTGTGTGGGAGGAGATGTGATTTGCTGTGCTGTGCTGTGCTGTGCTGTGCTGTGCTGTGCTGTGCTGTGCTGTGCTGTGCTGTGCTGTGCTGTGCTGTGCTGTGCTGTGCTGTGCTGTGCTGTGCTGTGCTGTGCTGTGCTGTGCTGTGCTGTGCTGTGCTGTGCTGTGAGACATTACCCTATCCCGATTATATGCCAGAAATAATGAAACCCAATGCAGCAATAACTTCAGGTCGGTAAGGGGTCGGTAATGTGAAAGATCACAGGTTTCTTTACCCAGCACTTTTCGATCAATACCTACATTTTGTTGTGTCAATGGGATAAAATCTTTATTGTCTATATCAAATATTGGGCATAGCTTCGAAATTACGGTGCCACCCATAATGGACTTGGGGCAGAGAGGGATAACAACAGTGGTTCGTAGTTCGTTGAGCAAATTGGATTGTATATCTAGCAAATAAGGGTATGCTTTTTTCTTTGTGCGGTTGGTGTTTTCATAAACGACAAACTGAGTCATTAAAAGCTCCTTAACTCGTCGCTAAACACCTCATTTTCATCCACTAGTTGGTTATATGCCTCAATGGCTGCTTTGTTCTGTTGCTTCCATGGTTCACGTTTGTTGGTGCTAACTAACTCAATTAAGGAGGTTTCAAGAGTGGCAGATAGGTTTATTTTAAGTTTTTTGGCTTCGGTCAATAAATCACTGTTTATAGTAACATTTGTAGGTTTTTTGGGTGCTTGGGTATCAAATACCTGGTTCATGCGCTGGACTCCTTTATTTTTACGTATGCGCATATAGTATACGCATTATATATTTGGCAAATCGCATATAACGAACAAGGTTGGATTGTGAGAGCGCAACGAATCACAACCTGAATCGTTAGTTGGACAAGTCTGACAATTGGCGCGGAGTATGCTATTAGAAAATATCTTTTTTGAGGTCGGTTATTATACTTCACGCGTCCACGGATACGGAATTTATAGCGAGTTGATTGTTGTCGAGAGCAAGGCACTGAAATAGGCGCATAGCGAGCTACGCAACTGTTTCAGTAACGCAGTCTATCGGCAAAAATCGACCGATAGAAATCCGCATCCGTGGACGCGTGAAGTATATGTAAATAACCCGATTAATGAAGGCTTTAGAGAGGCTTCACCCCCCCGAAGAATGAAGCTAAATCTAAATTGACTTCAAAAATTCACTCAAATCATTGACCTCATTATCCGATAATTCCAGTTTAAAGACTTTATCGTAGTGATGAATAACGGCAGCTAGCGTTGGAAAACGACCATCATGGAAGAACCCACCTTTCATGTGCGTCCAAAGCCCTTTTAAAGGTGAGGTTCGATAGCCACCATCTGGAGATCGATCCGCTTGAAAACTATCGATACCCATTTCTTTAGGTGAATGTAAGTTCCAGCCTGGTTCGGTATAAATAGGAGGCACATGACAATTGGCACACCGGGCTTTGCCTTTAAAAAGGACTTTACCGCGCTTGGCTGCCGATTTGTCATAGCTTCCTTTAGGGGGCTTTGGAGCACTCAGGGCTAACTGGTACAGATGAAGATCAGCCAGTTTTTTAGTAACCAGATCTGGGTCTGATCTGAAGTTTCCAAAATCGTTGGCCGCCGCAATAGGGAATTTTTCGGCGTCGTTTAAACGGGAATCAATAAAGGTGCCTTGTCCACCCATTTCCAGCACTGCTACAAAAGCATTCCAGTGAGCAACACCTCCCCAACCTGTCCAGGTATGAAGGTTTACTCCGGCAAGTCCAAATGCAGGTGGTATAAGTGTGGCAGACGCACCGCCATCTGGCCGAAATCCTTTGCCATCGATGTTCAACTCAGCATCAAATTTGCCTGGCCCCCAACTCGCCAGTACTGCTTTCACTGTGGCAAGATCAACGCCAAGAAGATCGACAAAGGGTTGTAGATTGGGGGCAAGACCGATAATTGCTCCTACATTCAAATCTCTGTTTGCCCATCCATCTAAGCGTCGACCGATTCCAGGTGCTAAAGAATCATCGACTACAGAATGACATAGAGCGCATTGAATACCAACAGATTTAATCTTTCCGGAAGCATCAAAAAAACCGGTCAAGCCAACAACAGCATTAAGCTGAAGTAATGCTAAGGTTATTGCCGGATCTTCCAGATCTACTTCCCCACGTTGTAATGCCTTCCGTAGACTCTTGGGTAACGTTTTAATATCAACTTTTAAACCAACTCCTAAAGCTTGTTTAGGGCTCAACCCTGCACCGACACCACCCAATTTTTCTCCGGCAATAGCCAAATGCAATTTTAGACCATCACCCCAGAACGATTCATCTCCAAAAGTATCGTAACGAAACGTTTTTCTACCCTTGGAAATTTTCTTTAAGGCTTCCCGAAAGAACTTGTTATCAGAATTGTATCTATTTTTATTCGTCTGAGAATGTTTCAAGCCATGCTGTTTTTGTGCATCTCCACGCACTATAGGTAATCCGTATGATAGGTTGATGAATATAAAAAAAAACCATGTCAGGACAGTAAATTGTCTAATAAATGTATGATTTGTATTTGTTTTCATGCTGGTTACCTCGTTTTGATTAAATCGCTTAGGTTCGGTAAGGCAGGTTTAATACGTTACGTTCAAGAAGATGCAGCCAAAGATAAAAACGTTACAAATATCGTGATAGCAGTTAAGAATATTTTTTGTGGATTGTGTTAAAAACAAGCTATCGAAACTGATTGTGAATTTTCAAGTTCGCAATGATGAATTTATTGTTTTCATAGTTAATTGCGATTTTTTGTCACCTTTTTGCGTTTCGCACATCTCTATATATTGAAGTTCACAACAAATAGCAGCGGAGATAAAGAATGCCTAATGACAAAACCCAGGGTTCACAGTTTGATAGACGTAATTTCTTGCAAATAGCAAGCGGACTTGCATTGTCAGGCACGGCAATAGCCTTGATGAGTGGTTGTGCGACTGCTGGCAGAAGTGATTCCAATACTCAATTAGAACAAGATATACGTATTCTTAATACCGCCATATCGGCAGAACATGAGGCAGTTGCCGCTTATCAACTCGGTGCAGAAAGTGGTTTGCTGAGTTCTGGAGTGTTAAACGTTGCGCTAACATTTCAAGGTCATCATAAGGCACATATTGACTTACTTGCCGGAACTGTTGGTAAATTAGGTGGGCAGGCGGTTAATGCCAAAAGCAGTTACAATTTTCCGGTTGACCAATTGAAACAAGAAAGTGATGTATTGAAATTCGCTGCTGGACTCGAACGTGGTGCAGTGAGTGCCTATGCAGGTGCAATTCCACTGTTCGAAAATAGTGACCTCGCGAAAGCTGCTGCCAGTATTCTGGCAGACGAAGCGATGCATTGGGCAATTCTTCGCCAGGCTTTGGGCCTTGACCCAGTGCCGGGCGCATTTTTCTCTTAGGCAAATGATTCAGGGTTCTCTAACAATTACGATATTTGCTTACAGCATAATCTACCATAGTATGGTTTATGCTCAGTCAAATGTGGATGATGTTGCAGGGAAACGTGTTTACTCCAGGTGTATAGGTTGCCACTCCCCTGCTTATCACCGTACTGGGCCAAAACATTGTGGTCTACTGGGGCGACAGGCTGGCAGAGAGCCTGATTTCACCTATACTGCAGCGTTTAAAAGTTCAGGTATTTTATGGACGACAGAGACACTGGATCTTTTCTTAAGGGCACCACTTAGAATGGTTCCAGGCACCAGCATGGGATTTTCCGGGATTTCCTCATCAGCAGAACGTTCATTGCTAAGCCGTCTAAATAAAGACAATCCTTTGTGCAATTAACTAACATGAACCTACTATATTCTTTGCGGAGTAATCCATTAAAAAAGCCCGCAATTCCAGTATCAGATACTGATGTTATTGCTCGAATACAAAAAGGTGACACTGACGCGTTTGAGATTATCATGCGGCGCTACAACCAACGCCTTTATCGTATCGCTCGAAGTATCGTACGGGATGATCATGAGGCTATGGACGTACTTCAGGATACCTATATTAAAGCTTATGACCAACTCCACAAATTCAGAGGCCCGGACGGGTTTGTTCACTGGCTGTCGCGCATTACCACTAACGAAGCTCTAATGCACATACGCAAACATTCTCGAATTAAATATATTTTGGATGACCCTATGTATACACTTCCTGGGATAGAATCTAACGAGAAACAGCCGCTTAGTGAAGTCGCTAACCAACAGCTACATAAATTGTTGGAAAATGCTATTGATACTCTGCCCGTGGATAGCCGGAGTGTTTTTGTTATGCGTACCATTCAGAAACTCAGTACACGGGAAACCGCTTTATCATTGGGGTTGACTGAACAAACCGTAAAAACACGTCTCCACCGTGCTAAACGGATGATACGAAAAATATTTGAAGAGCATCTAGAAAGTGCGGGACTAAATATTCACGAATTTGCAGGAGATCGATGTGATTTTGTTGTTCTAGCAGTACTCAATAGACTATTTATTCGACCGTGAAATCATATATGTTTAACAAAACCTCACATAGCCCAACGCTCCCCTAAAATCATTAAATTAAGCCATACCTCTGAGCCAAGAGATACCCGGAGTTTGTTATTTCTTCACAGTGGACTCTTGCTGGGCGGAATAAAGCATTATTGACTGATCATGGAGATGTTTTACAAGCAGCCTTCATCAAGAGAAGAGAAGAGAAGAGAAGACAAAACAACATTCTTATTTTAGCGGCATTTTTTACAATCTACCCTATTTAGATATTCAAGCTCTGGCTGTCACGATAACCCTACTAGGGCGAGTTGTCTTCTTTGTTATCTTGGTACTCAGATTAGAAGCGATAAATACACTCATTAGAGAATGAAAAAGAAATACCAGCTATCACTGTTTCAAAACACTTACAATCGCATCTACTCCTTCTTCTTGCAGCTTTTCTCGTAGTTTTTTGGCTAAAGCCTTTTCAACCATGTTTTCCAGGACTGCTTTTGGTATAAGCTTGGCGACAAATTTTTTGGATTTGGCAACTTCAGCGCCATTGTTGATTTTAATCTCGATCATTAATTCAGTTCCTTTCAACTATTTGTTACTGATATCCATTGCTTGACTGGTCATATTGATTAAATTATCAAACCAGAATCAGTCAATTCGCGATGCGCGGCAATATATTACCGAATATTACCAGGTTGCTGGTTATAAATAATGAAATCGAGTTAGTCGTTATAACTAATCTTCTCTCTGGCATAGAAGTCTGCACCCAGTTTCCTGGGCGGTTAACGAAAACTACTCAGCAGGACTTTTTTAATTCCTTGAATATGTATTATGGTTTTGTAAAAATATTAAAAGTTTGAATCTTTATGGCCTAGAAGGAACTTTTAATATGTTGTGATTGTATACCTCGTATAGTGAGTATGAAAAAACTTTATTTTTCAATGATAGTATTGATTTGTCTGTTTTTTATCAACACCTATTCCCACGCTGCGACTACGCTAATTACGCAAAGTAACGGTCAGCTCATTGTTGCGCCAGACCCACATGTGATATACGAAAATGGTACTTATTACATGTACCCAACCGCGGGTGATGGGAACAATGGATCAGGGTTTGGAACCGGTGTTGGGGATATTCCAATTTGGACTGCAAACAATATCTCAGGTTCATGGAAAAAAGAAACGAAAGGAGTATTTGGTTACGATGGGCGAGAGTTTTCGAATAAGAACCTCTTTATCAATAATGCTTGGTACCGCTCTATTTGGGGGCCAGACATTGTAAAACTTGGAACAAATTCATTTATGCTCGCATTTACAGCCACAAGACATGGGCATTCTATTGGAAACCACGAATTACCAAGTCAGCGTGAAATGGGGGTTTATTTAGCATGGTCTAACTCCCCTAAAGGGCCATTTGCTCAACAAACAAGTAACCATGCTCACGAGCCGTTTCCAGTTGGCGCGTCAAGCACGTGCCCTAGAAAAAATGCATTACCAAGAAGTGTTCCATGGGCGTCTCCCAATTGCCAGGGGGGGGGTGAGTGTCAAAATATTGTTCGTCTTGATATTAATGTTTTCAAGGATGGTGGCGATTATTGGATGGGATATAGTTGGTATACTGATGATGGGTATAATGGGCCTTTAAAGGGAGAGCATACCAGTATAGTTAAATTGAGCCGGTCCGATCCTTTTACAGTAGATTGCAACGCTACACCCATTTTTATAGGTAACTCTCGAGATAGGAATCTTGTTAATAAACTCAAGCTTTCTTGTGGTAACGATTCAAAGTGTAAAGAGATGCTTTCTTTTACTAAAGACAAACAAGGAGACGAGTTTGCTTGGGGAGGAGTTGTTGAAGGTCCTTCCATATTTAAACAGGGCGAATATTACTATCCGTTAATGAGTGGAAGCACGTGGGATTCATCTTATTATCATGTTTACTGGATTGCATCAAAAACGATAGCGGGACTAAAGTGGGATAACCCCAATAGACTTGTTGGTCGTTTTCTCGTTCCTGGTACAGGCAGAAATAGTGTCCGATATGCTTTTGGAACTGGAACCGTAGTTAGGGATAGAAGCGGTCGATGGCAATATGTTTACGGAGGACTAATACACAATAACTGTCAACAAGGAGATTGTAGTCGATATGCCTTGGTAAGTCCTATTGAGTTTGTAGATAAAAATGATGGGAAGGGTAGAGTCCATATTAAAACTATCTATCCTGTTGAGGAGCTTGGTTTTTAAGCGATAAAAAATATATTACCTTGATGGCCTTTGAGGAGTTAAATAAAGTTGTCGAAAATAACTTTATTTTAGCTCCTTGGAGACTTTCACTTAAATCCTAGCCTCAAAGAGAGGTCAAAGCTTATATAAAAAAGCTGACGAACCTTGTTTTATGATCTGATCTTGACGGCTTCCTATGCCGTCCAAGTATTCAAGGGCCTGCAACCAATCTTCGGGGGAAATGTGAGAAAAAACGAACCAAACACGCCCGTGACCTCTTAGTTTTTCTACATCCGCATTTGCAAAATCTAAATATTCCGATACACCAAGGATACATTTTTGATGCTCAAAAGGAACGACAGGTTGGTTGTTATTTTTTCGGTAGAAATCAATTTCTTTGGTGTAATCTAGTTGAGGAATTGTATTGATCGATACGCAGTTTTTATAATCTAAACCATAATTTCCACCATAAAAACGTAGTGCAGGTTCCGCCCAATGATAAACATATAACTTATCTGCTGTATGTTTATGTTTTTTTATGTGATCTAGAACCGGCTTGATCTCTTGAAGGTATTGAGTTGAATAAATGGGAAACTGCGTCACATAGGTTAAAATACTGATGGATACTAATGTATTAAGAGTGATTTTTAGTAAATTTTTCTGGCTGAATTTATCACTCAATATTCCAAGATTAAATCGTACACTGGAAATACCTTCAGCCAGAAAAACATAAATAACTGGTAAAACAAATAAAAACAAAGCAATAGGGCGCGCAGAGGGAGATAGAATAACCATAATTAAACGCTCAAATAAAAACAATGAACCAATACCACAGACCAACGGTAGAAAACGTAAAACGGGTTCAGTCAGACCAAAAAGTTTGACTATCACAAAGGTCAGAAGCATAAAGCCCGGCGGTGCAACATGGCTATTGCTATAATCGAGCGGGAGCCGCATCAGTCCCATCCAATCGCGTTCTAAAAAGTTCACTGCAAAAAACAACTCGTCCAGCCAGAGCGAACGATCTGCTCCGTATTGCTTAAAACGCAGCACGATACCTAACAGAATAATCAACCAGAGCAGAATCTGGCAAGTCATTTGCCTATTACAAAAGAAACCACTGGGTAAATGGCTAGATTTATTATGTTTTTTGCACATCAGAGTTTGAAAAAGAAAGTAAATCTGCAGGTTAAAGTCAATCTCGTCTTCTTGTGGGTTTGTTCGCATTACTTGTTGTTATTATGTAATTGCGTTGTTTATTTTTGACGGCATTTGTCCACAATTGAAAAATCAACAGCAAGCATGAATAGAGCCTTTCCAATAAGTTAATTGAATTGGAAAGAGTGAAAAAATCCTACTAACTTTTTTATTATGTAGTTCCACCACTTTATACCAAACTTCAAAAGTAAAACGAAAGCCTTGGTAACATAATTCTTCTTCACAAATTATTTAGCATACCGCAAGGCAACTACATGAATGCAAAAACGAATTCTCATTCATATTATTTCACCTTTCTGATTGTGACGTTTACCCCGTATCTTTTTATACATCATGATGCTGCTCGCTGATGGTACAGGTTTGTCAAACCTGTTAATGGTCATGAAACAGGTCGTTTTTCAAAAAATGACAGGTATACATCTCAGAATAACCTAGAAAGTTGCCACACTTCATTTTCTACAGGCATAGGTGACGATTTTTCGTTTAATCAATTAATGTTCAGACTTTCTTCCTCGAAACGCTTTGAGTTAGGATTAGAAAAAGCCGTCTTAACGCTTATTAAACAAGAGAATGAAAGTTTCTATAGCAATGAAATGTGAAAAATATCTGTAATTGAAGGGATTGAAAAATGAGTTTATTCCACCAATATAACTATGCATACTGTAAAACGTCAAAGTTGCTAATTCTACTTTGTCAGATTATATGATTCGTCTTTTTCAAGAATATCATTCCCTCAGGTATTGCTGAAATTCAACCGGCATGGATTTACACTATCCAGTGTATAAGGAGGTACTTCTGGGTTACCATCCTTAACTCATGAGTTCCGGCAAACCCTGCCGGAACTACAATGTTTTCCTTAACTTAATTCCAGGTCAATTGTTCTTGCTGAGCCACTCTTCACCCTGAGGTAGAAAGATATAACCTTGGTCTCGATTTCTCTTTTCCTACAAGACTGCCATACACCAGTGAAGGTAAATTATGATGCATGAATTTGCATCAACACCTATGACTTAGCTCATAGGTTGTTACTACAGATTAGGATTAAATGGCTCTATGGATGCTGAGCTACCCAAGAGGGTTCATTTATAGAGCCTGTTTGAACAGCTGTGCCTATACAAAATTTCTATTAGAGATTGCATTAATTCTGTTTGTCAGAATAAATAATTCATTTTTTTCAAGATCGTCATTCCGGCAGGGATTGTCGGAATCCAGGCTTCATGAATGAGTTTCAGCTTGCCATCCGTGGTGCTGGATGCCCGTTCCCGACGAATATGACGGACTTTTTGTTAATCTGACAAAGTAGAACTAATAATGCTTAAGTTCTGTTCATCAGTATCTTATGGGGGGGGAAGGTATGACAAGTTAAAGCACTTGCTGCAAATTTCTAAAGACTATTAGTTTTATTTGTTATCCAACTTATTTTTCATTTGCAGATAGGTGAGTTTGTTTAAATGAGATCGGGATAATCTTCGGATTGTTATATTACTGCGACCCCAACTTTTCACCGAGGAAGTTTTATATGGGTTTTCAATATAATCTCCAAAAAATGGTTATATATTCAAGGTTTACGGGACAAGAGTAAGCGTAAATGAGAATGAATAATATGTTGATTGATGCCATCTTTCTCAGGAAAAGCAAAACTACTATTATCCTTTTTGGTTCAGCCATGTTCATTTCAATGGGCATAGTTTTGATAGCAACCACATTCTTTAAAGACTTCTTCTTCATTGATGATGCACAAAATGCTTTTCTTCCGTTCTATAAAGAAATTGGTCGTATCATATTAAGTGGTCATCCACCTGTATTGACGACTAGTACTTTTTTAGGGACGAATATTTTAGTCGACATGGTTCATTCGCCTTTTTCTCCACAAACAATAATAACTGGGTTACTGGCAACCCACGTAGAGTCATTTCGACTAGCCGCAAATTTTTTGGCTTGGTTCAACATTACGCTTGTCATATTAGGCGCTTATTGGTTAGGTAGGGTTTTAACGATACGGCCCAGTTACGCATTATTACTAGGATTTATTGTGGCTACTAATCCGGTGTTTCTTTATGTTTATAGTGCTTCTTGGTGGAATTTTGCATCAGCGTTTGCCTGGTTTACCGTGAGTTTTGCTGCACTGCTACAATTTCGTATCAATCAATCCGCATGGATATTTTTGATTGCGGTTTTATCTCTGTGTTTTCTGTTTGCATCTGCAGGAACACACATGCAATTTGTTTATATAGTGGGTTTTTGCTTAGTACTCGTGTTTGATGGCTACCAATATAGAAGCTTTTATCGAATCATGTATTTCACATTTATTGCTGTGTGTGCTGGTTTTATATCTGCCATTCCATTAATTTCAGAATTTTTTTTAAATTCAAACATGATTGAGCGAACGAGTGATTTTAATAATGCGGGTAATTTTTTAGTTCCATCGTGGGGCAGTCTTTTTAACGCCTTTAACCCGTTTTATTCTACCTATATACATTGGTTTAGTGGTTATCGTTTTATTCCTATATCCTTGGGTTATGTCGGAATTATCTCTATAATTCTTTATTTTTCCGATAATACGAAGAAACAAAATACAGCATGCTACAAGATCGTATTCTCAATAGCGGTTTTGATGTTAGTACTTGTTTTTTCATCCAGCCAATTTGGGCCTATGCGTTGGCCGTTTCGATACCTGCCAGTCTGGAGTATGATGGTTTCTTCGTTGATAGTGTTTCATATTGAAAAGTCAACCTTTCATTTTTCCAGGGAAAAATTATGCCACTTTGGTGGCTTAGTTTTTGCCGCATCCTTAATCCAATTGTTTTCCTCTGACAACAGTGTGTTTAGTGAGAAAAGCATATTGTTTGTCTTATTGTTTATTTTTTTGTGTATTGGCTTTGTTAAATTCTTTTTAAAATACAGCGGCAAACCAAAAAATCGCATTCGAGTATTGTGGTTAGTAACAATCTTTGCATGGATTGGAATGTTGACACAAACTCAGTCATTAGGAAAAAAGGGGATTATGCCCTATAACCCAAATTTAACTGGGGAAATATCAGGTCTTTTATCAGAACCTCCCTCGTCTTATGTGCTTGGATTAACGCCCAATATACCGGACAAACCCCTTGATGTAGCTGATTTAGGTAGCGCACAATTCTTCCTGTATAGGGGAAAGGAGTTTAAAGCTGTCAACGGTTATACACCAGCAGGACACATAGGCATCCGCAAGTTGCTTCCATATTTTTCGGCTCACGGCCATTTTGTCCCCTATGAAACTTTAAAGAATATTAGCTTACCTTCTGAGTTGCGACCCGATCTGTTCAATTATCAGCTCTTGAATATTGGATATATTTCAGCCTGGAAAAATGATATTACACCGGAAATTTACACGTTACTAACGCGGGCAGGTTTACAAATAGAACCCTACCCGGTAGGAGACAGAGTATTAATTAGCCCGAAAAAATTGAGGGAAGTCGAAGGTTCATTGACCTATCAATCAATTTCAGGATCAGTCAAGTTTGACTATGAAGATGGCATGACGAATGAGTGGTTCAAAGTAGAGACGTCTTCTGTGGAGCGGGTATTAATATTTTCGAGGGTTTATTGGCCTGGATATCATGCCCTCATCAACGGAAAGGAATATCGCGTAAGTTCGTATAAAAATACTTTAGTGAAGGTAATCATTCCGCCTGACGTTAGTGGTCAAATGCATTTGTATTACGAGCCTGTTTCTTGGCAATATAGTAAATGGCTGATCATAGTTGGGGTTGTTTTGTGCGGAATAGTGTCTACCAGACTAACATCAATTGGTTCAGAGAAAAATGCCGGGTTAGTGTTAAGTGCAAAATAACGGTTATTTTGAGAACATAGCTTCGCAACTTGATTAAAAAAACAGAATCACACTATTCATTTTATCCAATCAGTTGAAAATAGAGTACTTTGTTCGTTCCGAACGAAATAGATAGGAAAGAGTGTGGAATATGTTTCTGGTGCTGTCACCTTACAGATGATCTTCGCACGCTACTGGGAATCTTATTTCCCATCGTTCCCACGCTCCGCGTTGTAACGCATCCTCAGACGCTCTGCGTCTCGAACAGTAGGACGCAGAGCGTCCAGAGCTGCATTCCCACGCAGAGCGTGGGAACAACTATTTTTTTAAATTAGCTGAGTCTTTAAACCAAAGAGCAAGGTCATTTTCGCCCAAATTCCCTGCTGCCAATTTTTCAAATATTATGACGGCTTCGGCTTCTGGAGCATAAAGTGAGTATCCATTCAATTCCAGGAATATCGCTGCTAAGGTCAATGCTATTCGTTTATTTCCGTCTATAAAAGGGTGGTTTTTAGCTAACCCATAGCTATATGAAGCGGTTAACTCAGCTATTGAAATATCACTATTATAGGTAAAGTGCTGTAATGGTCGAGCTAATGCTGAGTTTAGTAGCGTTTCATCTCGTATTCCAGACAATCCTCCATGTTCTGCCAATAACATTTGATGAACTGCAATTGCGGTATCTTGTAACACCCAAATGGGTTCTTTCATTTTGCTAATTCGTGCAAAGCATTACGATACTTGTCCATTACTTTTTCGGCAGCTTTCATTTGTTCCTCAAAATCTTGTTGATAAGGCGTGAGGATCAGTCCTTCAGGTCCTTCAACTAAATAGAGTGTGTCCCCTTTATGAGCTTTTAATTTGGTAAGTGCTTCTTTTGGCAGCACTATGCCCATTGAGTTTCCGATTGATGTTATTTTTACTTTTAGCATGGGATTCTATTGGCCGTTATTACAAATGTAATAACTTTAGTGTAGCTCTGCTGAATATCTTCGTCAAGTTTTATAAGCTCCCCCATCGTTCCCACGGTCTCCGTGGGAATGTATCCAGTGACGCTCTGCGTCACGAGTTAGAAGCCACCCGCCACAATCGACGCGGAGCGTCTGGAGCTGCATTCCCACGCAGAGTGTGGGAACGATGTGGGAGTGTGGTGTGGAAACTTCAGTTTGTGTGCAGGACTATTTCATTATTAGATTTTTGCATAACAAAGACGGATAGCAAAGTTTGACACCAGTTGGTCTCACGATTAGTATTAGGCTAACAACCTATGAAAATAAGGCAAACGCTATGAATTTTAGTTTAACACCCCAATTAGAAAGTTTCGTTCGGGAATGTGCTGAATCGGGTGAATATAACAATGCTAGTGAAGTGGTGCGCGAAGCCATTAGGTTATTCAAACGTACCGCAGAAGAACGTGATATCAAGTTGAAGCATTTACGTGAAGCAATTGCCGAAGGTGATGATGCAATCAGTCGTGGTGATTCTTATGTGTTTAATTCAGTAGAAGAACTGGATCGCTTCTTTGACGAATTTTAAACCCTTACGCTTATCAAGTTCTGCAAAAACTGATTTGCAGGGTATAGCTACCTACACTCTGCAAGAATGGGGTGCTGTACAGAAAAAAGTGTATCTTGATTTGATTAAAAAATCATTTAACACCTTAAGCACCCTTGGCAATATAGGTAAAAAACGTGATGATGTTGAGCAAGGTTTATATGCCTACAGTATTAAAAAGCATACGGTTTATTTTCGAGAGACAGATCAGGAATATATAGTACTGCGTATTTTACATTCACGTATGGATCCAGAAAGACATTTGTCTTGAGTGCTGAAAATATCATTGGTTACACTCTCTGCGCTACGAATCAATCACAGTTGACGCTGAGTGTCTTGGACTGTATTCCTACGCGGAGCAGCGTCACTGCCCATTAAGTTAAGCCGTTCGAGCTGAGCTTGTCGAAGCATATACGGCTTAAGTTAAGGCCTCCCATATTTCCATTCACCCTTCGACAAGCTCAGGGCGAACGGAAAAAACCTTAACTTAATGGGCAGTGACGCGGAGCGTGGGAACGATATGACGATGCGGTGTGAGAGTGGTTGTTTTCGAGAGAGGAAATGTTGACTTTCGTATAAATCTAGTCTAGTCCCATACGTGTATTTAGGAAATCTTATGCCTATTTCATCTGCCCCTTATCACAAAAAATGGACTATTACAGAGGTAAAGTCAGGGCTTTCTGAGGTGCTTCGCCTAGTCCAGGAAGAAGGCCCTCAATACATCGGTACTAAAAAATAATTTGTTGTTATATCAGAGGAAGAATGGCTGGCATTGAAACACCCAAAGAATCCTTTAGGTCTTTGATTGGTAGAAAATATACCTACTGTTAATGAATTAGAACTGCCCGACAGGAATGAGCCTGAGCGTGAAATTCCTTTTCAAAAGGTGGGTACTGTCATGATGGAGTTTTTGCATAAACAAGCACTGTATTGGTTGCATGATCAACCGCATGCTATAACCAACGTTGATTTGACTTGTTGCCGACAAACGAACACATCATTTTTTCGGTGATGCAGAGATAAGCTCAAATACATAATCTCCCAGATGTTTAAATGATGCTTGATAAGTTGTATTAAATGCCCACGCTGAAGGAATTGATAATAAATTTTGTGTTTCGTCAAAAATTGCAGGGGAGTCATAATGTTTCTCTGTTATGCTGGCACTTTCTAGTACAAAGCGTCCATTTTTGTTTTGTAAAACAGCAGTCTTGTCCAATATGAAATGAGTCTGAAACGACTCCTTATTTCCAGTATAAAATGAGCCTGAAATAGCTTTTCTGTTCATAATCCACTTTATGAAAATGATTATGAACATCGATAATTTAACCCAAATAGAGCACCTCGAATCCTTTTTACAGGGCAACCAATCGATAGCCTATTCGATACCGGGTAATAAAGCTGAGCGGTATCAATTGATCCAAAAGGGACTCGTTAAATTCAACTACCTGTCCTGCAATAAAAAAGACAAGGGCATCATTAGTCGGTTTCTGATTAAGCTAACCGGTTATTCCCGCCAGCAGATGACACGTCTCATCGCGCAGTACCGAAAGACCGGTTACGTCAGGTACAGCCCAGCAAGAGGCAATGGTTTCAACCGAAAATATTCTCAGCGCGATATTCGATTATTGGCAGACATTGATGAATGGCATGAGAAACCTTGTGGTCATGCCGTGAAAAAGCTTATTGAGCGTTCCTATCAGGTGTACGGAGAGAAGCAGTATCAAAAGCTGGCGACAATCTCTGTTTCACACCTCTACAATCTGAGGGCATCAAAAACCTATCAGTTACAGCGCAGAGACTTTGAAAAAACCAAACCCAGGCAGATCGCCATTGGCGACAAAAGAAAACCACAAGCCAACGGTCAGCCAGGATACCTTCGCGTTGATACCGTTCACCAGGGCGACCAGGACAAGCAAAAAGGCGTTTATCATATCAATGTAGTTGATGAAGTCACTCAGTTTGAAATGATCTTATCCGTTGAAAAAATCAGCGAACACTTTTTAATCCCCGTGCTTGAACAAATACTGGAAACTTTTCCCTTTATCATCAAAGGTTTTCACTCTGACAATGGGTCAGAATATATCAACAAGCCCGTAGAGAACCTGTTAAATAAGCTATTGATTGAAATGACCAAATCACGATCCCGACAAACCAATGATAATGCACTGGTTGAAGGCAAAAATGCCGCGGTGGTCAGAAAGGTTTTTGGCTATACCCATATCCCACAAAGATGGGCTGCGAGGCTGAATGAATTGTTAGGCGACAATTAACCTGTCCGGTCAGACGACAATTATCTTGACCGGTTGAGTGTATAAACTGATAAGTACTTTTTACTCTTAGGAGGAAGTGACTTGTCCGGTAAACACATCACTCAATTACAGGAAAATAGTTATATGAAAAATCGTCAGACAGGTTGTACGCAGGAGACATCCGCAGCAAAAGCCGGCATCAGTGTTCGATCAGGTTGCCGGATCGAAAAAGGTGAAAGAGCTGAACACAAAGAACGAAAGTGGCGAACGCGCAAAGATCCATTAGAAGCCGTATGGGACTCAGAACTGGTTCCGTTATTAGAAGATGAATCGTCCTTAACTGGCATTACCCTGTGGGAGCATCTGGATGAGCAGCATCCGGGAAAGTATCCAGAGAAATACCTTCGGACACTGCAAAGACGTGTTAAACACTGGCAGGCCACACAAGGCCCGGACAAAGAAGTCATGTTTCGTCAGTCGGTACCTGCGGGTCATCAGGGACTATCTGATTTTACGCACCCCAATACCGTCATTACGATAGACGGGAAGGCGTTCGCACATTTACTGTACCAGTTTCGCCTGGCTTTTAGTGGTTGGCGTCATGTCCATGTTATTCAGGGCGGAGAAAGCTACAGTGCACTGGCTGACGGCTTACAAAGTGCATTACACACCTTAGGCGGTTCACCAAAGGAACATCGTACAGACAGCCTCAGTGCGGCTTACGTCAATAACGTAGAAAAACAGCGACTGACGGAAGACTATCATGATTTATGTAAGCATTATGGCATGCGGCCCACCATCAATAATCTGGGCATTAGTCATGAAAATGGCGCCATTGAAGCACCGCATGGCTCATTAAAACGTCGCATTGATCAAGCCATAAAGTTACGCGGTTCGAATGATTTTTCTACACTCCGTGCTTATCGAGAGTTTCTTGAACACATTGTCGACAAACTGAACAGACGATGCAAAGGCAGGTTGGCCGAAGAGCACAAAACCCTGTTAGCCTTACCCAAACACCGATTTGTTGATTATGCTGAGCTGTCGGTAAAAGTCACCACCAGCAGTACCATTGCTGTAAAACGCGCATTGTATACCGTCCCTTCACGCCTTATCGGTGAAAGCGTCAGGGTGCATCTCTACCATGATCGTTTGGTCTGCTTTGTTGGCCAAACTCGGGTGATCAATCTGCCTCGGATTTATCCAACAACGCCCACCGGCCGAGCGCGACGAATAGATTACCGGCATATCATTCATTCTCTGGCAGCCAAACCACAAGCCTTCCGCTTCTCACAGTTTCGCGATAATATTTTGCCTAACACGCAATATCGGGCTTTATGGAAGCAGGCAGAGAAACAGTTTACACCGCAAGAAGCATGCAAGTGGATGGTTGCTGTTTTACGCTTTGCCTATGATTATGATTGCGAAAGTGCCCTGGCAACTGAGCTAATGCGACAGGCAGAACAAGGTGCCTTGCCCGATTTAACATCCCTGCAGGCAAGGTATTTACAACACAGTACACCGCCACCGATACCGCTACGCCAACACCAGGTTGCTGACTATGATCAACTACTGACCGGTCAGTGGATGAGACAGGAGGTGTGCTGTGAGTGATGGTTTGCCAATGATGTTAAAAGAACTTCGCTTGCTGGCTTTTTGGCAATATTATGAAGCTTATCAGGAACAGGCCACAAAACAGGCATGGGGCTATAGCCAATACCTGTCTAAACTGTGTGAAAATGAAATTGCACGGCGCTTTGAAACGCGAGTTTGCAACTGGACCAAAGAAGCCAAATTACCCCGGGGCAAAAGTTTTGCCACCTTAGGCTTTGATGAATTACCGGAAACCATTCAAAAGAAAGTGATTGGGCTGCGCGATAATACCCAGTGGGCGCTACAGGCAGATAATGTTTTATTGATTGGCCCTTCCGGTGTCGGTAAATCGCATATTGCTTCTGCTTTGGGGCTTCATCTTATCGAACAAGGCATCCGGGTAAAATGGTTGGCTGCCACCGCACTGGTGCAATTACTGCAGCAGGCCAAAAAAGAGCTGGATTTAATGGCTGTGATGAGTCGACTGGATAAATATCGTGTACTCATTATCGATGATATTGGTTATGTTAAAAAAACGGATTCAGAAACCCAGGTCCTGTTTGAGTTTATTGCTCATCGTTATGAAAGTGGCAGCTTGATCATCACATCAAACCAGCCATTCAGTCACTGGGATCAGATATTCCCGGATACATTAATGACCGTAGCCGCCATTGACCGCATTATCCATCATGCCACGATTCTTGAAATCGACGGCAACAGTTACAGGAGGAAACATCAGAAAAAATCATAAAAAACCTTAAACACTCAACCGGCCATCATAATTGTCGCCAAACCGGACAAAGTAATTGACGCGAGACAATGAATTCAATATTAAGTATTTGTACCCCTATGTTAACTATCACAGGCCCTGCTTTTATCCTGAAATCATCACCGACGATAAAGGAAAGCAGTCTAAGCAATACCCCTATAAAAACATGATGACACCTTATGACAAACTCAAATCACTACCTGACAGTGAAAAATATTTGAAACCGGGAATAAGCTTTGCGATACTCGATCAGGTTGCCATGGCAATAACCGATAATCAGGCCGCTATAATCCTAAAAAAAGAAAGACAGAAACTTTTTAACCAGATTTTTGAACAGAAAAAAATGGCTTAACTTTTATGCACATTTCAGACTCATTTCTGAATTGGAAAATACTGTATGAGAAAGTCTACTTGAATGATTTTCAGACCGTGAAACAAGCGCACCAAGGGCTGAAAGACTATTTTGAGTTTTACAACCAGCGACGGATTCATCAATCGCTAGATTATCAAACCCCCGAGGAGGTCTATTTAAACAAGAGCGCAGCATGATTAAAGGTAAGCCAGGCGGACTCCATGTGGACAAAGCGTGGATTTCCTACGGAACGTGTGGATAAGCTGATGGAAAACGATAGAGCCGTTTTCCACGAGCTTACCCACACTAATCCACCCTTTGACCACATTCCGCCGCAGTAAGCAAAAAGGAATATTAAAATGCCTGCGGCGCAATAATAACAATATTTTTTAAAAATTAAAGAGAAAGATTTATATCTTAATTATTAGAGAAATTGGTCTGGACAATGGGGAGTACTATACAGGTGTAAATTGACTACCTTCATCTTCTATTCCATCTTCTTCACCAAATTTTGCAATACTATTGCCATTGCTATCAAGATGTATCACATTACTTTCATCTGCCACCCATAAACTTCCGTCTGGAGCCACGGCTAAACCTCTTGGGTTTTTTACCTCTTGATCCAAAATAACTTCAAAGCTATATTTATCTTTACCCTCATCTGCATAAACACTTAGGTATATACAACACATCATTCCATAGCTGATCCTTAATGTATAGCAACCCAAAGAGTCAAGACAGATATTCCCTTAAATCTTATTCCTAATCATTAAGCGGCTACATCCATCGTATTTTTATCTAAAATACTTTCTTTATACACCTTCATTGGTTTTTTATAATCTAATGTTTCATGAAATCGTCTGTGATTATAAAACTCAATATAATCATCAACATCTTTTTGTAAGGCGTTGATTGAATCGTATTCATTTAGATAAATACGTTCACATTTTGCACTGCGCCAGAATCGTTCAATACAAATATTATCAGTCGCTCTGCCTTTTCCATCCATTGAGATAGTGATCCCTTTATTTTTTAGCCGTTGGGTATGAATTTCGCTGGTATATTGACTGCCTTGGTCTGTATTAAATATTTCAGGGGTGCCATAGTGTGCAAGTGCCTCATCCAATACATCGACAACTAATGTGGAATCCATGGTGTTGGATATTCTGTGGGAGAGCACCGCCTTTGAGTGCCAATCAATAATAGCGGCTAAATAAACCATACCGCCCTTTGTTTTGATGTAGGTAATATCTGTACTCCAGACTTGATTAGCCTCTGTTATATCAAGTCCTCGAAGTTTATAGTCATATTTTTTATGTTCTTTTATCGGCGCAGTCGTATTGACCTGTTTAACCGCCAGAACAGCTTTCAGCCCCATTTGTTGCCGATAACTTGCTACCGTATTTAAACTGACCTTAAATCCATCTTCAAGTAATTGCTGGTGTACTTTAGCTGCACCATAAATGGGTATCTCTTCAAAAACTTGATTGATATGCGCTTTGATTTCTTTTTTCTTGGGGTTTTCTCTATTTTTGTAATAAAGGCTACTTCTATTTAGGCCGAGTAAAGTACACTGCTGAGTCAGCGAAAGAGTATCAAGCTTGGGTTCTATCAGTTGTTTCTTATTAGATAAGCCCAAGCTTTTTAGCTTTTTTTCAAGCCACTCCTTTTCAACCGTCATCTTGCCTACGATCTTACTCAGCATCTCATTTTGTTCTTGAGCTGCTAATAATTCCTCTTTATATTCTTTCACTGCTTTGGCGGGTTCCATCGCTATTTCCGCATTGTCTAAGAAGATCTTTTTCCAGTTTTGCAGGTTTTTAGGCGTGATGTTATTCGTACTCGCTATTTCTTGCAGTGTCTTTTCATTTTTCAAGACCTCTAAGACTAATCTGCTTTTAAACTCAGCGCTGTAACTTGTTCTTTTTCTGCTCATTAAAATACTCCAATATTTTCTTTAAATAGTAACTAAATTGGAATAAGATTTCTTTAATTTCTCGTCTGGATTTGTTGGGGCATTATAATGCTACAGTTCTTATCCATTTATCTGCAATCATTTGGTATTCCTCAGTCACTAAATTTTCTAAATTATACAAATTCAGCTAAGTTAAATTTTTGTATCCTAAAAAGAAATGAAAACCACCTCTCAAAGCAATTCACATTCAGCAAAAATTTGCTGATGTTTAGCCTCGTCAACGTCCAAAGTTCTCAGTGATATCTTCACCGAAATTGATCAAATCCTTCACGCATTGTTCCACAGCTGCATGAGTCAGACTCGTGACAATGTTCGATACGCGGCAAATGAGACGGTAACCGTTGCCGACCTGCACGTTTGCGTTTTGGACGAGCTACGGTATTGCAAGGCCGGTTTCCTGCAACGTTATCGCAAGACTTGACCCTGATGCAGTTTAAGATAGTAAGCATCTATTTCAGTTTAAGTTTGATATAAAAGTTTTAGTTTAGTTACAAACTCCCCGGCCTGTATGGGAGCCGCCGCCTACAAATGATGGTGCAGGTATTTGGTTTATAAACCCATTTTGATCAAAACTCAGCTTATCAATGTAAGAGTCGCGGTTATCAGGTTCGTACAACCCGTTAATACTATTAAACACATTTCCATGACTATATTCATATAATAAATAATATTGGCCATTGGTACTAACAACATTACCATGTCCGGCATTATAACCAATATCTTGGCTACTGTTACTTGGTCTCGTTTCACAACTATTAAACGTTAGAGGATAGCTTGCAGCACTAGTGTTCAAACCCTGAACTGAAGATGCTTTTTTGTAATACATTTGATATTTAGAGTTATACCAATTTTTTGAGTAAATGAAATAGTACCAAGGACCCCTTTTAAAAATGGCAGGTGCTTCAGTTACGCCTTCATCATTCGTACAATCTGGCACTGTGTTGTTTATCACAATGTTTTTTGATAAATGAAATGTAGAAGTGTAATTTGTACCAGCACAAGACCCCTTAGGGCCTCCAAACCATGTATATGAAGCCCAGGCGTCAATGCCATCTTGAAAAACAGGGAGATCTAAACGAATAGAATCTCTATTCCAAGTTGAAGGGTCTTTACTCGTTGAGCCTTGGATTCCAACATGGGGATAACTTGGCCATATGGGTGGCCCAAAATTATTTGATTGATATGGTGGGGTGATAGTGACATTAAAAACTGTTATTTCAATATTACTGAAATCAATTTCGAGACATTTGCTATCACCCGCATCTGCTTTAAATAAAGCAGAAAAGGCCATTAGAATATCTCCATTGGGCAACATGGACAAGTCAGGGCCAGCAATTCCACAATAACGATGTTTATTACCAAACCTTTTTAAGATTTCATTTCTGGGATTGTATTTATGGTGAAGTCGTACTGATTTTGATAATTGCTCTGATTCTGAAGGTTCATATTGAAGCACCTTGTTTACGGGTACCCAATAAATAGAAATTGACTCGCTATCCGTGGTTCCCGAAAAAAATAGGTTATCCCCAATAACAAGACCATGAGGGGTTGCCATCCCGCCTTTTAGAAGGGTGGTGGCAATTGAATTTTCATGAATAACTAGAGAAAAGGTAAAAAAAGATAAGATAAGAAAAAAGCGTTTCATTGGTTTTCCCCCCTAAAATAAAACGAAACTCCAAGTTATATCAATAGCTAAGGTAGGTCAAGCCGAATTTAAAAGTCTGTATTTCTAGTAAAATAAGTTATCTTTTTTATGTTTTATTCCATACTTAATTTACTTTGGGATCAACAATTTTATTAAGCTGATAAACAAAGGCTTGCCGGGCTTTTCTTAGGTGGATTGGGAAGAAGCGGTCTTTGCTCTCAAAGAATGTGCGTATTGTTGACTTAATCGTTCATTTTTCTGATAAGTGAGTTTGATCAAAAGAATTCGAAGTCGTATCATTTTTTAGTTTTGCAGCGATCCCAGCTATTTCATACTCATTTCTTGTTGCAAGAGGTTTAGTTTCTATTGCCCAGAAAAGTCAGTTAAAATTCCTGTTCTTTCCTCCTATATAAGATAATTTTAATTATGAGAAATAACTTACGTATGATAAGGAGTGGGATTTACTTTTTAGTAAGAAATGCTATTCCTTTTTTGCCTAAAAAAACCTGCAAACCAGACGTTGTGTTCATTGGAGCACAAGAAAAAACTCTGCATTTATTAAGATTATATGGGTTGAATGGCTTATCTAGCGTCGCAATTTGCGATCGTTATACAGGAAATAACTGGAAATATATGTTTAGCAATATTGTTGTTAGTATTGTTAATGATCTTCCTGTCAGGCAATTATCGGAAATCGATTTTTCGCATGTCAAAAATATCATATTAACAAATGCTTATAATGAGCACGATGACATAAATTGGCTGCAACAGCATCAAATACCTGTCGACAAATGTCTAAACACTTTTCAGGCCGAAAAATTACATAATCTACTCAAAAGTTTGCCAGGAGCTCAGCCTGTTGATCCGCAAAAACTAGGATACGAAGCGATATATCACGACGTCTTTGAAAAGGCCTTTTATGCGTATGGTATTTTGCTCGCTGCTGAAGAGGCAAAAAGGATGGGTTTGTCTCGTGTCAGTATTGTCGAACTAGGCGTATGGTTTGGAGGTGGATTGAAAAGCCTCTGTGAAATTTGTGGATTCCTTCAACAGACAATAGGGATGAATTTTGATATATATGGCTTTGATACCGGGGCTGGATTGCCAGAGCTAACTGATTATCGCGATCATCCTGAATTATGGGATTCAGGGAGCATGAAAATGCCCGACTTCGAAGCGCTTGCTGCTGAATTGCCAGCAAATTGTAAACTCATAATTGGTGATGTGACCGAAACTATCCCTGAATTTCTTAAAAATGAATGTACACCTGAATCTCCTATCGGTTTTGTTTCTCTTGATGTCGATTTATATAGCTCTTCCCTTGCGGGACTAAAAATTTTTGAGGCCGAAGCGGAGTGCCTGCTGCCAGCTGTCATGATTTGGGAGGACGATTCCTATTCAAATGTACTTCAAAACTCTTATTGCGGAGAAGCGTTGGCCATTAAAGAATTTAATGAAAGTCATGAATTACGAAAAATAGATAAAAAGATCGTCCGAACTAATCATGAACCACGACCTTGGCACCATTCATTTTATTTTGCTCACATATTTGATCACCCAGTGAGAACAGGTGAAAAGAAAGCGAATTTTGACCTGTTCTTTCATTGGTTCTATTAATTCTGCTTTGTCAGATTACATCATTCAAATTTTAAAAGATCGTCATTCCGGCAGGGATTGCCGGAATCCAGGCGCCATGGATGGGTTTAAGCTTGCCACCTGTGGCTCTGGATACCCGTTCCCGACGAGTATGACGACCTTATTTTTAATCTGACAAATAGAATTAAAGCTACTTGCTCAGATTATTTCATCGCCATTTGAAGCCGCTCGGCATGAGATTTCTTTGGCTCAATAATTTAAAACCGGGGCTTATGTCCTTAAAAAGTAAGTTGGAACTTAATCTAAAGCTCCCTTCATCCTAAAAAAATCAGTTAAAACTTAAAAAAAGTCACTGAAACTCCGTAACCTAATGATTCTAAGTCTTTTATTTTACTGCGCCGCAGTTGAATCACTCACCGAATGGGTGGGAACATTAAAATAATAACGAAATAACTTTCAAAGACTTATCGTTAAAATCCATATTCAAATGATGTATTTAGTCTTTGAGGCGCTCTGGCGGATACCCTGAGGAATAAAATATTCAATGTAGCTGAACCGATGCCACTTAAGTGGACATCCAATATGACAGGTTAAGTTTACCTCTTTAGGCTCTATCCCGGAAACAAGAGATCATTTTATAAAATACCACATAGAAAATAACTCTATTGAACAGTAATTTTTGATAGCAGATTTTCGTGTGGAAAATCGATAGAAAAAAAATTAATATTAGGTGTTTACAAGGTTATGACAGGTTCATAAAGCATGATTAATTGTCTAACACATATTAGAAATAAATAATGATAAATTGGTAACAAAATATTAGTAAAGTCAACAGAAAGACCATTCGTCGGCTATACCTTTATATTGGTTCCTTTATAGAACCGTAAAGTTGAATGATTGTTTTCGAATTGTTAGGATTTTTAACTATGAAACGTTGGTTTTTTTTGTTTTTATTGAGTGCTCTATGGAATCATATTGCTCTAGCGGAATTAAAGCAGACTAGGTTAGATATCATCTCAGATTCAGAAGAGCCTTTTAATAGAAGGGTTTATTCTTATGATTTTGATGTAAGTGAAAAAGGGACTATCCACTATGTATACTCTAAACCTGTACCCGGTGAGGAACGAGCTCAGATTATTTACACATCAAAACAAATTGGAGGTGATTGGCCAACGGAAAATAAAAGGTTTGTCTTAGAGGAATTTGGTTTGCGGCCTTCTATCTCAACGCATGTAATCTACGATGATGCTAAGGATACGGTTCATATTAGCTATATAGTCCACAAAGACTTTATCGACAATGACAACGTAAAACATAGCGAAGGCCTTGTTTATCAGAAAATTACTGGCGGTCAAGTTGGACCGCAAATGAACGTCTCTCCAGGCGGATATCATACGGCTATGCAATTGAATGAAAATGGAGAAGCTCTCTTTTTAAGGGAATATGAAATTTTTCTAACATCATCAGGATCATTGCTTAAAGCACCTTTTCCTGAGGCATTGAGGATATTGCGACCGATATCTGAAACAAGATGGACGGATAGGGAACATATTCTTAAATTGCCAGAAGAAGTGGATTATAGACTTGCGAACTTTTATTATGATAAGTCTAATGGCCGCTATCACATTCTGTATGGTAACAAGGATGCAGATTACCTGAGAGCAACTTATCCCACAACAAACCCTCCTGTTGATGCATCAAAAACGCCTGTTTACTTTCCTCCTGGATCAGGTCATGAGTTAATTTACGCTTACTCGGACGATATGAAAAATTGGAAAACTTCGTTTGTAGATCAATCAGGTGATCTTTCAGAAAATGAATTTTGGACGGACTTAGAGATCGATAACCAAGGTAACCCTTTTGTTGCCAATTATCGATACAAGACAGATGCGAAAGGTATTCAGCAAGGATCTACTGGAAGGTTTTCAAGGTTAATTAATGGCGTTTGGAATTCTCAAACAATTTCTGGCCTTACCACAGGTGCAACAGAGCCTAGAGCAGGAATGGGCGCTAAAATTATTCAGGACGAAAATGGGGGATTTCATGGATTTTGGGATAATTCTCCCGATGCACCTATAGACAGTGTTTCTCCTCATGGCACAACCCTATACCGTTACAGTCCAGATGGCATTAATTGGCAGTCAAGGCAAATGGCTTTGCCTTTTTCCGCAGAAGGTAGGTGTCGCGCTAAAATAGTAGGCAATAAGTTATTGTTGACTTTGTTGGCAGATTTTCAGGATGCACGCTTGTTATTTGTTGAATACGAATTGCCTGGTACGAAGGATAACTTGTTTGAGGTTTCTACCGATAAAATGTTTTATGGCGCGGGAGAAAAATTAGGCATTAATGCACGCTTACAGGGAGATAAATCTGAAAAAGCGGATCTTTATTTTGTAGTCGTTGGTCCTTTCGACAAGGATGAAAATGATAACTTCATAACAATTCCAACAACATCAAACTACTATTTGGATGCTAATTTTTCCTGGCAGCAAGTAAGTGACGTTTTTGACGCAAAACCGGTAGTTTCAAACTTACCTCTGAGTAATTTTATAGGTCCAGTTTTTCAGGTATTTTCAAAAAATACTGATAGTCCTTTTAAGCTCCCATCACGATACAGACTGTTTAGCGGCGCCGTAAAACCAGGTAGTCTATTAAGAAATCTAGACCTTATAACACCCATTTACGCTGACGAAATTCATGTTTGCAACAAACCTAATTGCAAAGAGCTCATTGGTGAGTGATTGAAGCCAAGAAGGCAATAATCTCAAATAGTATTGCCTTCTTTTAACCCCATCGGGTTGAATTCCACCCCGCTTGCTGCGCTGGATGATTTTTCTGCAATATTTATTAATCAATATACGCAGCTGTTCTCGAAAACTATCCTTCCAAAGCTTAAACAAAAAAAACCAATCTTTAGAAGTACCTTAATGCTGAATGTATTCTTAACCCATCTTCGTGACTTATATTTACAATATCCTGTTATTTCAATAAGTTAAAATTTTCAATCTGTTTCAGTTGGCACTACAGATTTTTTTTATCGATAATTGTTTTACATTGACCAATGAGGTCGGGTTTAATATTCAAAGCTTCATAAATTTGTTTCTGACGTAGCTCCGCCTTCGTTGTTGTCCGCAGGTGAATCATTTTATGATCATCCGTTGGTAAGGTCATGGTGATACGTTGCTGTGTCGACATGATGTTGCGAATACTGTCCCAGCTTAAATGAATGCCCTGTTGCTTCAGTTGATAGCGCAGCGTATGCACCAGATGATAAGCCAGCAAAGTAATGAACAAGTGGCCGGTGACACGGTCTTCTTTTTGGTGGTAAACCGGGCGCAAGCCCAGTTCAGTTTTCAAGCTTCGAAAGGTGGCTTCGATCTCGGTCAGCATGATGTAGGTCGTCCACAGTTGTTCTTCAGACCAGTCGGGGATATTGGTTCTGAGGCAATAGACACCACAGTGTTGATCGTTCTGTTTACTTTGAGGTTCACGTTGCCATTCAAGCCGGATGGCGTTTTTTTTCTCGTCATCGGTTATGACGTCAATGCGGTAGTCTTGCGAAACCCGCCGGTTTTTTTCGCGCAGTCGACCGATCCGTTCCAGTATTTTGCTGTATTTTTTGATCGTCCCTTTTTTGTTTAAGCCCGCATCAAGCTTGTTGAGTGCTTCTTCCATGCGAACATGGAAGCGGTTTCGGATAGCCTGCTCTTTTTTTTGTTTTTGTTCGGAGTGACAATAGAGCCGGGTTTCGTGGGTGTCTTGATCTGTTTCGCGATAAACACACACCTGACTGTGTTCGGTTTCTCTCACCATCACAGCATCGTCCTGATCGGTGGGATTGATCACGGATCGCTCTCGACTGACCACCAGATAATGATAGCCCTGCTCGATTAACCAGGCGATGTTGTCGGCACTGGCAATACCGGCATCCATGATGATCACAGGTTTTGTGACCTGCGGTAATGGCTGTATTTTTTGTAGTTCATCCAGCATTAACTCCAAGGTGCCCGGCTCACTGGCATTACCCGGGAAAACCTGACTGCTCAGAGGAAATCCCTCACCATCCAACACCAGTCCCAGCGTCACCAAGGGACAATCACTGCGTTTTTCTTTGGAACGACCGAACTGGGCTTTGGGGTTTTGGTGACACTGCCCTTCAAAATAGGTATTGGTCAAATCGTATAGCACAATACTACGGTTCAATTCGAATAAGGTTTGCTCTTGCTCGGACAGAAACGTTTCCAGTGCCGTCTGGTGTTTGAGCAATTTATCGCTGATCGTATAAAGCCGTGTCAGGCTGGTATGGCCATAGTCATGGTCAAGCAGTTCTCCCAACGCTGAGCGTGATTGTAGCCAATCATGGGTGTGCAATTCACTGCCCGGTGAAACCACACGGCCGATAATGTTACCGATGGCCGCAGCGAGTTCGACTTTATTAAAACCCAGTGCGGTGAGCTTCTGATCCAGTTGTAGTTGCATAACCGCATGCCACGCCAGCGTTTCAACACCGATACTGCGGGCTTGAAGGGTTTCGACATGATTGATATCAACCGTGTGATAATCGGGTTCTGGACTGGCAGCATCCACCGGTTGGGCCAGCTTAGCGATGATAAGCGCACTGTAACGCTGGGCTGAGGCTTCCAGGCATTGCGTTAACTCATCGGCTACATGAAACAATTCTTGCTGATGAGGCTCACAGCCTTGTAACAATTGTTCAATCCTGGCTGTCAGCAAGGGCCAGTGCTCTGGATCAATGGCGAAGTCTTTGCCTAGATTCAGTAAGGTGCGTTGCTTTACTTTCCTTCCCACGCGAACGGATTCAACGATCCGATAGGTGAAGTAGGCCCCGCCATTATCCAGGGATTTCGTTTTGGTTTTTCGAATATACATGTCCCTAGCATTAATGAAAAACCGGGGAAAATCAAGGGTCAAAAAGACGAAAATGGCACTACCGAGCGGATCTGAAAAAAACACCGTTGAAAGGTAAGGTTTTTTTTCATGGAATCATTCGATGAAAACAAAATATCAATAACTTAGCGATGTCAAAGTCACGAAGATGGGTTAATGCGGCTCTCCACGATTTGATTTTAATACAGTGAAAAGCTTGTTCAGGTAAACTTACATTTACTTTAAAAAGATAAGAACCTATCAACAAACTGAGCTGTGTCGATTGTCAGATGGGGAAATTACTAAGAATTATTGAGACATGTCGAGAAAACAAACCCTTCGTAGGATTATTAATAAATTTATTCTATGTACTAAAGTTGGTTCAGCTTTACCAAAACAAACTCTAAATTACGATGAACAATTTGTTAAAAGACCTGAGGATTGGGGGTTGTTTCAGCGAATTGATCTAGCAAGACAATCTGAAAACAACGATAAAGCTAAAAACTATTGGGGTTCAATCCAGGGTGAAGGAAGCTCACTCGATCTACCGAAAGTTTCAATTGAGGAAAATGATTTTAGTGCGGAAAAGTTAGTTTCCGTACTTACTAGTTTGAAACCAACGGGAGGGATGGTTTTTCTTCCTGCGGGCCGGTTGGAAATTAATCAACCTGTGATTCTAACGAATAATATTAAATTGATTGGCGTTCCTGAAAAAACCGAACTCGTGTTCATTGATGTCGATTATCCTGTGAAAATAAGTGGGCAACCAAGCGGTTTGGTTGCTGGGGTTACTATCGAGAACTTACGCATTTTTCATCAGGGCGAACATAAATTTTGCTCAGCGGTGTACGTGTCGCATTCAATAGGTTTCACAATCCAGAATGTAGAGATTATTGAACCAAGAGCAGTGGGTATTCTGATGGCTGATAAGGTTTATGGATCGAAACTTATTGATTGTATGGTTAATGGTGCAGCGCTGGGTGGGTATATGTTGGTTCGCGATGTCCATGAAACTATCTTTGACAGATGCAGTGCCGAATATTGTCTACAAAGCGGCCTATTTTTAACGGATCTTAAGCTTCCGGAAAATACCGACTTGATGGATTTTGATGCCCAAATTGATTATACCAATAAAGTTATCGGCAATTTTGGGCCGTTTTCGCCAGAAGACCCATCACCCTATCGAACTATCATTCAAAATAGCAACTTTAGTCATAATCGTAAAATGGGAATTACCACCGATGGTGTTGGCTATTTAAGCGTAAAGAATACAGTGATCGCGCATAATGATTGTGAAGGGATAACGATTGATAATGGATCGTGGGGTTGTCAGCTTTTACAGTGTCATATCTATGATAACGGTTGGCGAGGCAAACAGCATGAAATTGAACTGGGTGTTGATTTCGTTAAAGAAATGGGTTTGATGGATGATGGAAGTTCTAAGGCAAAATTGCCCGGCGTCAGTCTAGACAATGCAGCATATACCAGAATTGAGCATAACCATATTGAGAGTAACTGGGGTGATGGGGTTAAGTTTGTTAGAGCGGCGTATGCCAACACCATCGCGAATAATTTAATTGAAAACAATAATCGAGGTTTAAACGACCGTTTTCACTTCTTTGGGGTTTTGGTCGGACAGGCTGAACGGCAACATCCAGAACAAGATGATTTCCCCAGTTGTAATAATCGAATGATTGGAAATGATATTCTGGGTGCGCATTTTGCCGGCATTCACTTGATGAGCGATGTGCAAGGCAACTTTATTAAAGACAACCATATCGATGGGGCTACGTTCGCAGCCATTGAAAACCATGGGAAATTGACCAATTACATAGCAAAGTTTGGTAATTACATGTCCAGTGTTCGCTCAAATAAATGAGTGAAGACAGTTTGTTTTCTCGAATTATTCGAAAATTAATCGGTTTTCTCCCCAGCCTTATATTTCCAAAAAAAGGGAGTTGGCGATGGATGAGATTTTATCCGGGGATAAAACCCTCTCAGGCTATATTTGACCAACAGAATAAAAGCCCCTGGAATGAGTATCAAACCTGGATTAACAAATATGCATTGTCTTTTAATGAATGGCATACATTAAAAGGGAAAGCGCGTCATTGGAAGAAGCCGCCAAAAATTAGCATTATTACTCCCGTGCATAATACCGACGTTCATGTGCTCTATGACTGTGCGTTTTCGGTAAGGGCTCAGGCTTACCCATATTGGGAATGGATTTTAATTGATGATGCTTCTAGCAGTACCGCTACAAAGAATTTTTTAAGGTCAGGTGTTTGTAATGACCCAAGGATTCGAGTTATTTTTAGTGCCGAGCCGCTCGGAATAGCTAATGCGTCAAACAAGGGGATTTATGCCGCTAATGGCGATTATCTGCTGTTTTTAGATCATGATGACCGTTTAGCGCTGGAGGCGTTGTTTTATATTGCAAAGGAAATTGATGAATTGTCAGCTCCTGACATTGTATACGCAGATAGGGATATGATATCTCCAGAAGGTAAGCGCTATATGCATTTGTTCAAACCTGATTGGTCTCCAGAAACTTTGTTATCTGGGAATTACGTGTTTCACCCCATGTGTTACAGGCTTGAATTTGTTAAACAGTTAGGTGGTTTGCGTTCAAATTATGATGGTTCTCAAGATTATGATTTGGTTTTAAGAGCAGTTGAACATAATCCAGTGGTCAAACATATCCATCAAGTTCTCTATCATTGGCGGCAGCATGAAGCTTCTGTCGCGCTAAATTCAGCCTCCAAGGATTATGCTTTTTCGGCTGGGTTGAAAGCACTAGATGATACTTTAAAGCGTCGTGATATAGCTGGAGAAGCATTAGAAATCGAGAGTTTATGGCGTGGAAATTATGCGTTGAAACTTTCCTTGCCAAAGGATCAAGACATTGGGTTAGTAAAAGTACCGGTAGATTTACCCGTTAATGAGTATGCTGAATTTGTGTCTTCTGCCATCAATAAATTTCATGAAATACCTTACGTGGCTATTCTTAAAGACAGTATTCAACCTGTTGAGGAGGATATAATAAGATGTTTGGCTTCCTGGTTGAAACTTTCAAATGTAGCATTGGTAACCGGCAAGATTGCGGATGCTGAAAAAAAGTTACGTTATGCAGGGATGGCCTATAAGCGAGATGGTTCTTTCCTTCTTCCTTACCTTGATTTTCCAGAGACTGAACCTGGATATATGGCGGTTACTCAGTTAGCCAGGAATATTAGTGCACCGAATCCTTATTGTGTCGTTATTAAGACCGATACTTGGCTAGCTCTGGAAGGATTTAAGTTTCCCTATATTGGCCCACATGCATTGCTTGATTTTGCTTTACGGGCATTGCAAAACAATCAACGAAGTGTATATCAACCCTTTGCGCGTTTTGTGTCAGATGATCGGTCCATATTTAGCCATTTTCCTGACCAAGATTTTCAATTATTCTGCAAAACCTGGCGTTCATGGTTAATGCAGGGAGATCCTTATTACAACTCTAATCTAAATGAGAACAGCCCAGATATGGGGATTAATATTTAAGCTGATAGAGAGTATCATTTAACGTCAATCCACCTGTGAAGCAAGCCAACAAAAATGAGTGTTTTAGAAAGAAATGCATAAGGGTTTCTCAGCTAGAATTAATCACTTAAAAGCTCTGGGGGCTTGCTGCATTTTTGTATTTCATTATTATCATTTCGTACTGCATCCGTTTTTTGAACCTCTGGATACGATGAATCCAGTGATTTTGCTGATTTACCATGGTTATTGGCCCGTTTATTTGTTTTTTATGCTCAGTGGTTTTTTATTAGCCCGATCCTATTTTGCTGAACCGGTGGCGTTGTATCCATTCGTTATAAAAAGACTATTTCGTTTGCTGCCGACCTATTTCTTATGTTTGCTCACCTACTATGTTTTCCTGTATAAACCAGGGCATTTAAACAATGGTTTTAGCACGTGGTCATTTTTTGATATTCAGACTTACCCTCAACCTATCAATCATTTGTGGTTCGTCAACCGTATTCTCTTTTGTTATTTGATATTTCCTGTTTTATGCTTTATTCATAGGCGAGCTGGAGCAGCGGGTTTGATTGTGTGCCTTGCCATTAGTATTTTAGTGAGTGTTATGCATGGTATCGTTTACGAAGTGACCCAAGCTAATTACTACGGTTCTTTATTGTTATGTTTAAACTATTTTACCGGCGGATGTTTAATAACAAAATGGCGTTTAAAGCAAGTATCAGGCAGAAGACTAACTGAAATTTTAGTATTCATAGGAATTGGATTTGCACTTTTGGCTTTTTATCACCAGTCTGTGTGGAACAATCCGCTTGGTTTTTCGTTAGTAGGATTATTTTGGTTGAACGCTTTAGGAGTATTCATCGCAGTTTTCATAACGGGCTATATCAATGTTAATTCAATTACAAATAACTGGTTTGGAAGGTCATTAGATTATTTTGGCAGAATCAGTTATTCATTCTATTTATTTCATTTTTTGGTAATTTATTATTTTTTGGCTCATCCGCTATTTTTTACCTCTGATCCCAGCATTAATTTTATCTTGCTTTTTATTATTTGCGTTGCTCTGGCTTTAACATCTTATTTGACGGTGGAGCGCTGGACTCGAAATTTATCAATGAGAATCATTTCTTTGAGCTAACGCAGCGCAGAAAAAATTTTTCGGAAGTCTTGGTATCAAAAATTGAACCGTTAGCAAAATGAATAAACCAAGCTCTTGGTTCTGCTTTTTGTTTCTGAGTAATAGATGAAACGATAGTCCAGTAGGGTTCAGGCAGTGTGTTGGGAAAAAATTTTTGATCAATTTTGACTGGTTTTTGTTTAATTTCGATCAAAGTATTTAATTCCATTATATTGGGTAGCCGCCAATGCCGGTCTCCCAACTTGAGAATTTCGCAATGTTGTTTTGCTTGTTGCCATGTCATGGGTAAAGGTCTACCGCATTCCAATTTTTCTGCCGCTGTGCATTGAGTCCAAAACAGATTAGAGAGCTTATCTTCAATGATCTTGTTGGGATGCTGAAGCCAGCGATGTTTAGGCGGTGGTTTGTAAAAATCGCCGTTTTGCCTTGGAAACTGGCTGTTTCCGCAGTTGATTTTTTGTTCCAAATCGTAGCAGTTTTTTTGTCCGGTCTCGATATTATAGGGCGAACCCCATCCGCCAACAGGACAAAGAATCATTGAACATAGCATGAAAAAGGGTTTTGAAATAGAATATTTTTTCTTCATCGATCATGTGTCGGCAACGCAAAGAACCAATCCATCCAATTCTTTTAAATTAAAGTACAGCCAGTCCAAACCTGGTACTAAATACCAAGCCATTTGAGGATTATCTTCATTCGTTGTTGATGACCAATAGAGATTTACAAATGAAAGAGCATTTCTTGATTCAGGCCAATGATAGAAATTCAATAATTCATTCCTGTCCGGCAGTCGCCAAGTTTTCTTGCCAGATAAACTGGCACAATATCCAAGCGCTTCATGCCATGCCATAGTAATAGGTCTTCCTTGGCAGATTTGATTTTCTAATGATTGTCCAGCTGGGCAAGCTTGCCACCATTTATCGGACTTTGGTTGGGTGGTTTGAGACGAAGGATCTTGTATGTTGCAACCAGAGATAAATAAACATAAAAGACAACTTAACTGAATACTTTTATGCATCTCACATAACCTTGAGCCTTTTTATAATTGGCATAACTATAACCACTTAGCATAGAGGTATAGAACGCCTTTGCCGGGTCATCGGGTGAGCTGGTTGATGACCAATAAAAATTATTTTTCGTGCTTGCAACTAGCTCAGCATTAGTTGCGGGAGCTCGCTGGCGCCAGTTTACCAGCGTCAGTAACTCATTTCTTGTCGGCAGTCGCCAATGATGGTTGCCCTCATCGAGTCGAGTGCAATAATTAAGCGCCTGATTCCAGTTCTGCAATAAGGGTTCGCTGACGCATCCCCAAGGTATGGAGGTCATTCCTGCAGAGCAAAACTGCCATGTTAAACCTGTTTTATTATCGCTATAACTCTTTGAAGAACCCAGCATAATGCACGTGGTTATTAATAAGCTGAACCAAATGCTCCCCGCCAACTTTCTTGTTAGTGACAAGGTCATTTATATGAGGTTGTTGAACTTTGCAACGTTCAAAGAAGTTTGAAATATCGATTGAGAAGATCGGGTAGCAAAGTCAGAATTTTTGAAATATTCGTTTTGTTTCTCAGAGTAAAGTATTCTTTATTGATAAAAATTATTCTGGCATTAAGCCAGGATAATGGCAGTATCATCTGATAATCGGACTGAAAAACCAGATCAAATTCATTTCTGTATTTTAGATATTTCAGGTAACGAAACAACGAAAACCCAGGTGTATTAATGCCGAGGCATCCCGGTATTTGCCAATGTTGAGTTTTTCCTTTTCCTTTCGGTGGAATCAAATAATGGATCTGTAGGTCATCCCGTTGTTTGATTGCCTGTACAAATAGTTCTTGGGTATTGGTTGCCTGAAAATCAACGGTCCATGGAATGAGAATTTTTTTGATCTTTGAGTCATTCAGGATGACGCTCAATTCTTTTCTATCTTGCGGCGTTTCATCGAGTTTTATCTCTTTTTTGCCGGTGATTTTGTTTTGATAGTCGTCAAGTGCTTGTAAATGGAGCATGGCCAAATCTTGTTTTCCGGTCAGCATATAGTACAAGGTTTTTTTGATTATCCTGCGGCTTGATCGTTTTACAGATGCAGTGTCGCTATGTCGCTCCAGTAAATACAGTGTATTTCGATTATCGTAATATAAAACCCAACTGGGTACTTTGCCGATTGCTGAAAGATGCCAGATGAGTGAACGCGCTGAAACAACTGTTCGATAACCCATGTTTTCGATGCGCAAACACCACTCAACGTCGTCAAAATGAATAAAGAAATCTAGCCATAACCCTGCTTGTTTTGCTACTTTTGTTCGGATCAACAATGAGGCAGCGGCAACATAATCAACATCCATATAAGGTTGGCAGTCTTTTAACTGTTGGTCTAACGCTGCGGGTGTTTGAAGTAATTGAGACAGATCCTTATCTTGCCAACTGCCAATTTTTTCTAAATGTCTATTTAAAACCAATGTACCAAGACCTCGATCAACAAAAGCGCCCATTTCATTAATACGCCAGCGGTAATCTAGCTGCATCATGGTTGAGCCGGCTATGGCTATATCGGTGTGTTGCTCAAGTAAATTAACAAGCTCCGCCAAGGCTTGTTGATGAACAACGACGTCATTATCCAGCAACCATAAGTAGTCATATTGATTGTCTGGTTGCTCAAACGCGTAGGCTAAGCCGGTGTTAAAGCCGCCAGTGCCGCCAAGGTTTTCCTGGTTCTGAATTAAATGTATGTGGCTAAATTGTCGTTGTATGGCTTCTGCGGTTCCGTCGCTGCTCGCATTATCTACGACCACAATGTCCAATGATGTTCTAGGGTAATTAATATTGGCTAAAGAATTGAGTAGATTTACAACATATTCTTTTTTGTCCCAGGTAACGATAATAACCAGGATTTTGGGGTGATTTATGTCCATTTAAGTATCTGATGTATCAAGCTGTTTTGTTTCCAGAACGACGCCAATTCATAGCGCAGTTCCGGTGGTAAAATGTTTTTGGAAATCGGCTTGCTAAACCCTTCTTTTAGGGCTTTAGCGTAGGTTTTTAATTCTTTAAAGTGAATTGCTCTGATCAAACCTATGATGATCCGTGAAAAAATAAGGTAGGCCGCGAATGGCTGAGGATAATATGTACGCAGCAACCAAATGGTATTGCGGGTTGGATAAAAAATCCTGCGCCAACCGGGGCGTTGGTTGGGGGTGCCTCGATGAATGATGATCGCTTCAGGGTCGTAATATATAGCATAGCCTTGCAAACGGGTTTTGAAAGCCACATCAATTTCGTTTTGGTAGAGGAAAAAGTCGCCAGGATACCAACCTATTTTTTCAAATAATGCTCTTCGAATGACAAAGCCGCACCCAATAAAAAAGGGTGATGGAGCAAAACGCTGTTGCTTGGGTAGGTGCCAGCTCCATTGCTGTTGGTTATCAGGGGTATTTATGTGACAGGCAAGGAGGCCAATGTTAGGGTTGGAATCCAGGCATTTTATCAATCGAGTAAGCGTTTGGCCGCTATCTGGACAGGAATCATCATCCAATACCAATATATAATCGCCAATGGCAAGTTTAAAGCCTTCGTTGTAACCCGCAATACCGGCGTTGTCGGTGAGCAGAATACTTTTTATCTCAGATAGCGTTTTAATATAGTCTGCTGTTCCGTCAGAAGAGCCGTTATCAACAGCAATAATTTCCATATCGTTCCGTTGCTGTCGTAGTTCCAGTAAGCGTGTAATAGTAGCTTGGGTTTCGTGCAGCCTGTTAAAATTGAGAAGGACAATGCTCAGTCGAGTTTTACCTGACATGGAATCGTTTAAAGTGTCTCGTCAATTGTTGAAAGTAGCCTCTCGAGAGAGAATCAAGCGAAGCGCTCAGCAAACACTTGCAGTGCACGTTCCACAATATCATCCATATCATAATAGCGGTACTCAGCCAATCTTCCGACTAAATGAATGTTTTTAAATTGTTTTGCGAAGTCTAGATATTGTTGATATTTTTTTGCGTTGAGGTCATTGAAAACAGGGTAATAAGGGATATTTTTTTCCGGGTCGCTGCGATCATAATCCTGTGGATATTCTTTTACAATCGTAGTGCTGTTTATAGCCTGTTGGGTAATATACTTAAATTCACTAATCCGGGTATAGTCGTAATCGTTGGGATAATTGATGGTCGTTGTTTCCTGATAAAACGGTTTATTGTGATGTTCAAATTGAAATTGCAATGAGCGATAAGGGAGTTCACCGAACTTAAACTCAAATAACTCGTCTATCAAGCCAGTGTAAATGAGTTGGCCATGAAATTCAGAGCCAAACAACTCAATTTTGTTACGTTTAGAATCAACGTTAACGATTGTTTTGTAATTGGTATTCAACATCAGGCTGATGTTAGGACGCATCAGCATATTTTCAAAAATCTTAGTAAAACCGTGTTTCGGTATCGCTTGATAATTATCGTGGAAATATCGATTGTCCCGCGAAATATGAACTGGCACCCGGGCAGTCACTTCAGGTGAAATTTCTTCCGGCTTGCATCCCCATTGTTTGCTGGTGTAGTTAACAAACATTTTGTCATAAATAAAGTCGGCAAGATATTTCAGGTCTTCATCCTTTTCTTCTTTCAGCGTTAGAATTGGGATTTTTTTTCCCATGCCAAAGTGGTCGATTAGTTTTCTTTCAAGGGAAGCGGCCAAAGACCTGGGAAACAAAATATCCAGCGTATTCAAATTAAAAGGGATTGGCGCTAAGTGGCCATCGATGAATCCTAAAACGTGGTGATGATAAGCCAGCCACTCGGTGAATTGACTCAGGTAATGGAAGACTTCCTGATTAGAAGTATGGAATAGATGTGGCCCATAGCGGTGGATTAACACGCCGTTGGTATCGAAGTGATCATAACAATTGCCACCGATATGATGTCTTTTTTCAATCACTAATACGCGCTTTCCTTTTTGAGAGGCTAAACGCTCAGCCAGAACAGCCCCGGCGAATCCAGCGCCAACAATAATAAAATCGAACATTGTTTTGGTAAGATAAATTCAGATAGTTTTATTATATACAAACCCCTTTCTCTGTAACAATAAGAGCCCACTAATATGCTCAACATTTAAACCCTTTGTCAGAGCATAGCCGTGAAAGGGTAGGTGGTTTATGACGTTCAAGCATTCAAAGTGGTTTGGGTGAAATTACCTGAAAGTTATTGAATGGTATACCTCAGGCGAAACAGATCAATGGTTTAGTTGGCTCTTTGAATTCAGCATCGACAATTGTTTGGCGGTTAGCTTATAATCTCCCTCAAACATCAAACATCAAACATCAAACATATAAAATCTACTTAAATCCTTTTCCTTAAAATTTTCTTCTTACGAATCAACATGAAAAAAATAGCCGGATACTTATTTGTTCTTATTCTAACCGCTTGTTCTGGAGAGCCTATTCATCGTTTAGAAACCAAAAGTATTCCTCAATTTCAATCATTGACCCCCCAAAAAGTCGAGGAAGCGATTGACTCGGCAGCGGTTTTTCTTGGTTGGAAAACCAAAGCGGTCAAGCCAGGATTGAGACTTGCGACCTACGTGAAAGGGTCACATACTGTTCAGGTCTCCATTGCTTATACTACCGACAGTTACCACATCAAATACCTTGACAGTAGAAACATGGAATATGACGGCGAAGAGGGAGAGATACACGAATCCTACAATATTTGGGTAAAAGAACTCGATAACAGGATAGAAAAAGAGTTGCAGATGCTCTCGGCGCTTTAGGTTTAATTGCATAGACTTAATCGAATCTATATCAAGATTAGCATTGATATCTACAGCAGATAACGATCAAATTTAAATTGGCAGAAAAAGCGGCTAAATGTGGTTGTTCAAGATTACATTCTAGGTGCGATAACTGAGATTATATTCGCTCCATTTTCCCGCCAAACACATGATCTGAAATTTCGTGAGACGTTCATCGTTCCCATGCTCTGCGTGGTTACGCATCTTGAGACTCTCTGCGTCATGAATACGGGACCCAGAGCATCAAAGGCTGCATTCCCACGCAGAGCATGGGAATGATAAAAAAACAGTAAAAACAGCATTATACCAAAATTATAAATTTAACCTGACCCGAATGGCACTTACTTAATCCAAGATGCACAAGAAAACAGTCACTTATGTCAATAACTGTAATTTGAATCTGATGAAAACTGTTAAGTAAGAGCCCCAATCTAACCTGATCCAAATTATTATGACTTATAGCCGGGGGTCGATGCTGGGCTCGACAGGGTTGGGGAATGGGTCGGAGACGACGGCATTGGGAGCGTAACCTATTCTGCAGGAACCGACAGAGCAGTTCGTGCAGGGTGCGACATCACCATCATTCGCACTAGCAACGATGTAATAGTTGAAACTGAAATTGTTGACCACGGGTGACGTAATTGAGTTCGTCTCCATGAATTTGAAACCACCACTTTCCTCTCCAGATAATTGGATAACCGCCATGTCCACGTTTGCCTGCTGAGGTTCGTTGCGGCGCAAGGTGAACCTCAATCTGGCAATAGGACTTGTTCCGCCACCGCAATGCAATGAGGTGACCTTCATGCCATGCGGCAGGTTGACAGGCGCGAACATGTTGAAGCTTCCTCCAAAAAATCGTGCTGTACCCGTTGTGTTCCCATTGTAACTACCGTCGTCGATAAAAAATCCTTCGGAGGATTGCGGCGTGAATCCGGACGAGGGGATGGACAGATAACGAGTCAGTGACTGAGCGTGTGCTGCTGTCGCCGAAAGCAAAAAGAGAATCGAAATAATCAAGCTATACTTTTTCATAACACATATCTCCCAATACATTGTTGGTTAACAAAGTGAGTTCAAGAATGGCTCGGTCTGTAAATTTATCAAAATTCTAAAATACGCCAAACATACAAGCGAAGTTCCAGATCCCCACCTGTGCTTGAATGATTGAGACGCCTCCAAATGTTTGAGCTACCAACATTTCTACGATTTCTCGAGAAGGCGACGACCTTGATGAATACGATATTGCGAATAACTACTTCCATGAAGTGAAATTTTCGCAGAAAGCTTGAGAAAAATGTCCTTGACACTTTTTTGGCGGGCGTTCCGGACAAGCAACATAAACATATCCAACCCTCTTTGCAGTATAGCTAAAACTGGCTGAATTAATGTTACTCTGACTCTAAATATTTACTATCAACGCGATAAAAAAAGAAAGCGCTGCCGCTGGAGAGCGGCGATTGAACCCACTATTGGCCATATGAATACCGACTTTAGATTAACCCGAAACTTCTTAAAGGCACTGCAGGCGACCTCGCTAATGTGTTGATGGCGGCGTGCGCCTGGAATCTGAATAAATGGCTGCGACAAGCCTTTTTTTCGATCTTCGTCAATTTTACTGATAGGAATCAGTCACAAAGAGACGCGCTGCTCAAGACGCTGATTAGCCTCGAGGAATAATGGAATTACGGAGAAGATCCGTGCAAATCTTATTAAGACTGGCGCCAGACTTTGCCGCCTTAATCGCTAGCGCCTTATGTAACTCTGTACCCACTCGGATAACAAATTTACCTGAATAGGATTTACTAGCAAATGATTCTGGCAAAGGAAGCCCTTCTTGCTGATGAATATCCACCCACTCTTCAACTATGCCACAAAGCTGCTTATAGACTTTGGCCTCGTCCATACCATGACAACAAGAACCAATTAGACCAGGAGACGATCCAACGTAGCATTGATCCTCTTCTGACCATTCGACTAATTTTATGTATTGGTCTGCAATTTTCATTTATTGACCTCTTTAATTTTTGCTTTTACTTCCTTCTCTTGATATTTGAGGGCATCATTGCCGGGTTTGCCTGAAATAGTGACTTTTTCACCAGATGGATGGAGGAAGTTGCGATGGCTACCTTTTCCTCCTCTATTAGAGAAACCTGCTTTCTCTAATATTGCAGGCATTGCTAATTTAGTATAGCTTTATGTTAGAATTAAATTTTTGATATCTTTCTAAAGAGAGCGAGAAATTTAATGGAATGCCCTAAATGCAAATCTAATAAAAACATCAAAGATGGTATCGTAAAACAAAAGCAGCGTTACAAATGTAAAGAATGTAATTTTCGATATACTGTTGCTAGTGGCTCGGGAGCCAAACCATTCTATTTAAGAAAGATGGCTCTTCAATTATATCTTGAAGGATTAGGGTTTCGTTCAATTGGTCGGGTTTTGAACGTAAGCAATGTCACGGTACTAAATTGGATTAGATCCTTTGGTGAGCAAGTTGCCGAATTGAAAAGTCCTGAACAAGTGATTTATGCTGAGATGGATGAAATGCATACCTATGTGGGTCAAAAAAAAGCTATAAATGGATATGGATTGCTGTTGATAGATATGGGAAAAAATTCATCAATTTCATTGTTGGCGACCGAAGCGTACAGACAGGACAAAAACTCTGGGAAGGAATTGAAGATCAATTAAATGGAACAATAGCAACCGATTATTGGCAGCCCTATGAACATTTTATTCCTAGCGAAAAACACGTTCAATCCAAAGCTGAAACATACACAGTTGAAGGCTACAATAGTATCTTTAGACATTTTCTTGCACGAATGAGAAGAAAGACAAAATGTTACACAAAAAGTGTTCGAATGCTTGAGCTGTCTATATTACTCTTAATGCATAAAAGAAATGGAACGTTAACTATACTAAATTAGCAATGCCATATTGCAATGAGTTCGCGAATCTTCTGCGGCATAGTGTCATAATACTATTATAGTACTATTTGTAGTCTTGTCCAATATGAAATGAGTCTGAAACGACTCCTTATTTCCAGTATAAAATGAGCCTGAAATAGCTTTTCTGTTCATAATCCACTTTATGAAAATGATTATGAACATCGATAATTTAACCCAAATAGAGCACCTCGAATCCTTTTTACAGGGCAACCAATCGATAGCCTATTCGATACCGGGTAATAAAGCTGAGCGGTATCAATTGATCCAAAAGGGACTCGTTAAATTCAACTACCTGTCCTGCAATAAAAAAGACAAGGGCATCATTAGTCGGTTTCTGATTAAGCTAACCGGTTATTCCCGCCAGCAGATGACACGTCTCATCGCGCAGTACCGAAAGACCGGTTACGTCAGGTACAGCCCAGCAAGAGGCAATGGTTTCAACCGAAAATATTCTCAGCGCGATATTCGATTATTGGCAGACATTGATGAATGGCATGAGAAACCTTGTGGTCATGCCGTGAAAAAGCTTATTGAGCGTTCCTATCAGGTGTACGGAGAGAAGCAGTATCAAAAGCTGGCGACAATCTCTGTTTCACACCTCTACAATCTGAGGGCATCAAAAACCTATCAGTTACAGCGCAGAGACTTTGAAAAAACCAAACCCAGGCAGATCGCCATTGGCGACAAAAGAAAACCACAAGCCAACGGTCAGCCAGGATACCTTCGCGTTGATACCGTTCACCAGGGCGACCAGGACAAGCAAAAAGGCGTTTATCATATCAATGTAGTTGATGAAGTCACTCAGTTTGAAATGATCTTATCCGTTGAAAAAATCAGCGAACACTTTTTAATCCCCGTGCTTGAACAAATACTGGAAACTTTTCCCTTTATCATCAAAGGTTTTCACTCTGACAATGGGTCAGAATATATCAACAAGCCCGTAGAGAACCTGTTAAATAAGCTATTGATTGAAATGACCAAATCACGATCCCGACAAACCAATGATAATGCACTGGTTGAAGGCAAAAATGCCGCGGTGGTCAGAAAGGTTTTTGGCTATACCCATATCCCACAAAGATGGGCTGCGAGGCTGAATGAATTCAATATCAAGTATTTGTACCCCTATGTTAACTATCACAGGCCCTGCTTTTATCCTGAAATCATCACCGACGATAAAGGAAAGCAGTCTAAGCAATACCCCTATAAAAACATGATGACACCTTATGACAAACTCAAATCACTACCTGACAGTGAAAAATATTTGAAACCGGGAATAAGCTTTGCGATACTCGATCAGGTTGCCATGGCAATAACCGATAATCAGGCCGCTATAATCCTAAAAAAAGAAAGACAGAAACTTTTTAACCAGATTTTTGAACAGAAAAAAATGGCTTAACTTTTATGCACATTTCAGACTCATTTCTGAATTGGAAAATACTTTTGTCAAATATGGGGTATAACACGGGTGTGATTAAAAGTGATGCAACATGTTAAGATTGTATTTTATAGAGTTGAAATATAAAAGAAAATATACATGAACAAAACCATCCCCGAAAAAGATATAAAGCTACTCGAACTTCTAAATGAACATCCCATACTACGCCATCGTGTTGAGGCATTAATGGCTATCGTAGAAGATGACGATGAAACGATTGAGAAAGCGGATGCAGCGGAGCAACGCGTCATTGAAGAGGTTCGAAAAATAGGTCACGCAGCACTTTCCGAGTGGGCAGAAAGTAAAAATAAGCGCAATGAAGCTGAATTGAAAGAACAACCCGAATTACGTATTGCAGGAAAAAAAACTGTGGTGGCATAGTACCTTTGATATTATCGAAATTGAAGAAACCCTCTTTCGTGAGTCAACCCATATCGTTCGTACTTTTTCAGATCAAGCGAATGTGACCTGCCGAAGTACCTCGACGCCTTTACAACGGGCCATCACAGATTTTGGAGCAGACCAGCCATTTGGCCAAGTCAACGCTAAACTCCAAGAACATTATGGAATAGAGGTACCGGTGAGTAGTATTAGGTTCATCACAGAGCATCATGGCAAAGCGATATTTGAACAAACAGACCTTGTCAGTGACTGGCCAGATACCTCAGGTACAAAACACGTCATTGCAGAGACAGATGGAGGCATGGTTCCTGTGGTGACCATTGATCCTGAAGCAAAAGATAAGCGAAAAGAAAAAACACTGGGCTGGCAAGAACTGCGACTTTGTATTGCCCATGAATGTGGCAGTCGGACGCTGCATTATGGAGGAAACTTTTCTGGGGGTATTGAAGAAACAGGTCGCCAGTTATTTGATTGCGCGATGAATGTAAACTTTGGCCAACAAACACACGTGCATTCGGTAGGCGATGGCGCATCCTGGATCAAGCGCCAAGTGGATGAACAATTTGGCGAAAATGGAACCTATTTAATCGACTTAATGCATCTTTGTGAATACTTGGCAGAAGCGGCACCTAGCTGTACAGGTGACTCGGCATTATGGTTAGATGAACAAAAACAACGTTTGAAAATCAATCAGGCCAGCCTTGTTCTTGAAACCCTATTGCCGTTTCTTGAACCATCCGAAACGGATGATGAGAAAGCGCCGGTTCGTAGGGCTTACCGCTACTTGAGAAATCGTCTGGATCAAGTTGATTATCAAGGTGCGATAGAAAAAGGACTTCCAATCGGTTCAGGTGAAATTGAAAGCGCTCACCGTTACATTGTTCAAGCTCGGCTTAAGCGTCCTGGAGCTTGGTGGTCACCCAATAATATAGATTATATGTTGGCTTTGCGATTATGTAGAATCAATCAACGATGGGAAAATTACTGGCAAGATGTTAGGCAAAAGGCGGCATGATGAAAATTTAGTCTTGCATCACTTTTAATCGTACCCGCATTGACCCGCTTGGAGGGTTGAACGATTGGGTATAAATAACTTGAAAGATGTAAATTTCGCATAATCATTCTTGAATTTTATACTCTTTTTTATTACTCTGACCCTACTCTGACCCTAAATATTCTAAATATTTGAGAAAAATGTCCTTGACACTTTTTTGGCGGGCGTTCCGGACAAGCAAAATAAACATATCCAACCCTCTTTGCAGTATAGCTAAAACTGGCTGGATTAATGTTACTCTGACCCTAAATATTTGGCGCTGTGGCAATGGATAGGTATTTTAATGCCGTAGGAGGTCGTTTAAGAAATCCTTAATTCAGGCATAAATAAAGTTCTGAATTATTGGGGTCAGGGTAACATTAATTATAACCATTGACGTGTTTACTTTTCCTTGCGGATTTACATAGCGTTAGCACATTTGTTTATTTATTTTACTCCGACCCCGGCTCCTTTTTGGCGGTTGGAGCCGAGACCATGCCCCTTTATTGACTCTTGTTTCTAATGTTCATGTTAGTAGATTCCGTCGCCCGGCGCGCCGTAGTTATGCTCGGCGTCGTTATTCCTGTTCTGACCACGGTTGGAACCACCCTCGTACTTCTGCCGATCCATCTTCTTCTGATTCTCGCGATAGCGTTCACGCCAATAATTCCGGTTCTCAGTGAGAGTCGCTCGAAATATTTCATATAATGAGCGGTCATCCTTAAGGTTGTAATCTACCTTGTCTTTATCCTCCCGGGCACGTTTTCTTTCCCGCCGTTCCTTCTCTTCCTTCTGCTCCGTATATCCGCCGTCAACGAGGATAATATTTCCGGACATCATATCCTCCTGGCCAAAGGAACCCACTGAAATCCCAAAACCACCTGAATTCGCGGAACCCACTGAACCGGACATGAGTGCAATAACTACTAATTGTGATAATCCACGCATTGTATTTCTCCTGTTAAGTTAAACAAATGTGTAGTTGTTAAAACTACAACCTACCTGCAGCAGGAGCCGTGCCAACGTTTAAACTACGATTTGCAAATCATTAAACCCATGTTTTAAAAGGGTAATATTTTTATTACGCAGAAAAAAAGTAATGGTGACGACTTTGATTCGTGGTATATCGCAATAGTCGTGATATATCGTAAGTATCCCAAATAATCAAGACAATTATTTTGGATGTATTTTACAATCACTTTTATCCCATTAGTTTGTATCTCAACATTGACTTATTAAAATTATGAAAACCAAACACTTTGAAGAAGATTATAATAACTTAGTCAAAAACAAACTGGCGCAAAACGATAGAGCTTCAGCGATGGCTGAAAGTATCGGTGGAAATTTTATTCATTTTGGTATTTTTCAAAGGGAATTGCTGTTGCAACTTAACCTTAATGAAGAGGATACTATTCTGGATATAGGTTGTGGCGCTGGTCGCTTGGCTTATGCACTAAAAGATATGCCTGGCATCAAGTTTATAGGCATTGATGTCGTACAAGATTTTTTAGATTATGCTGGAGAGATTTGCAAGCGAAGCGATTGGACTTTTATCAAATCAGTCGACTTTAAAATACCCCTTAAAAACGATGCGGTTGATATGGTCACTGGCTTTTCTCTTTTTACCCACCTATTACATGAAGAAAGTTTCGTTTATCTAGCAGAAGCTCGCCGTGTTTTAAAACCTGGGGGAAAAATCGTTTTTTCGTTTCTGGATTTTAATGTCCCAGACCATTGGGATGTTTTTTTATCAAACCTTCTGCATTTCGAGAATAGAATCCATTTAAATCAATTCATGGGTAGCGATTTAATCAAGATCTGGTCGCACCGCTTGCACATGGACTTAGAACATATTTATCCTGGTAATGAACCGTATATCAAGCTATCTGAACCCGTTACTATCGAAGGAGAAGGTACTTTTTCCGGCGACGTATCACTTGGTCAGTCTGTATGTGTACTACAAAAACCGAAGAACTCTATCAATGAAATACTTACCAGTATTCCACCCGGTTTTGATGCAGAAAATTATCTGCTGTTAAACCCAGATGTTAAGAAAGCCGGTATCAATGCCCAGGTGCACTACCTTTCAGCCGGTCAATTTGAAAATAGAAAGTGGAAAACCTAATATTGGAAGTTGAAGCCTCTCCCTTAACTCATAGGCGTTGACAAGGTCAACTTACACCGAAATTAAAACGAAGACTCCAAAAAGTCAATTGACTCAATACCGTTATTATTTTAGCAACCGATGATCTTCCGGCAATTGTCTGGAAATCCACAGCGCCAGCTTATGTTTCATATTAGGACCGGTTTCCTGATCAACCGCAAGTGGATGAATTAGTTTGTCGTTCACCAATAAACGATACAAACTCTCTACTTTATCTTTGGACGAATCCATTTTTTCCAAACCGCCATAGCCACGGTTTTTTGCATACTGCTCTGCAACGTCCAAAGCTTTTTTTACTAATTGCGCTTCATTTTTTAATTTTGGCATGGCTTTGAAACTTGTTTATGAGTACCGTAGTATAAAGAACAGTTACCAATCAACATTGTCCGTATGCAAGTGAGTGAAAAGTCTATCTTATAACGGTTTGATTGTAACGCAAAGAAAACAGTCCACTCATAATTGGTTCGTAGGAAAAAGAAAATTCAGATGGCTCGTCAATTACTTTAAACCGCTTTTATGTGGGACTTAAAACGAATAAACCAGAGGGCTGCTACCGTTACTCTGAAACCACCCTCTAGCATTTATTTGGTAATGCCTAAAGTCTTGTTTTCTCCAACTTATACCAATGGTAAAACAAGTTTTTAACATAAAAAACAGAATCTAACCTGGTTGAGCCTTTAGGAAACATTTTGCTGCCATCCATAAAACTATAAACAGCATTTTTGTCATGTACAACGCTTAGATCCCAGTTTGTTCTTTGGATCCTAACAGCAGTTGAAAAATTACGCATGGCTGAAAACGCCACATACAACTCTACAAAATAACTTTTTGCTTCATCTAAACTAGAGAATACAGAATATTTTGGCATTTCTTTAGTTGCCTTAGAAAGATCGTAGTTTGCAATGATATCAGCCTCTTTATCATTGGTTGAAACACTAATACTATGCTGACTATCTTCAAGCGAATAATTGATACCAGCATAATTAAAATTGAAAAACGAAAATAGATTGCCCGTTAAACACATAAACCTGTTGTTAGCATCACTCCTAAGAAAATGAACCCCTCTTTCATTGTTACAGGCAACAATTGCTCGATAGACGATCTGATTGAAGTTAAACCCCAACCCTTTGGGAATAATAGTCGGCCGCATATCTTTCAACTCAGAAACGACTACTGATAAGAATGCTTCTCCATTGTAAACATCTGGTTGAATGGGATGAGGCAAAAGACTCTGTAAGAGAGAAGGTTCCATCCCAAAATTAACCAGACAGCAATTTTGGAATACAGTCTCCATTGGAAAAGGATGTTTTGGGAGTATATTCATGTAGTGCTTTTACGTCTTGTTATCTAACCATTTGCACCAACTTACCCTATTCCTTTCAGTGAGTTGTATGCGGGCACAAAACTACACAAAAACCAAAAGAATTTAAGCCAGCATAATATTTTTTTTAAAAATAACTATTGCAAAAAAATGTTGGTCATAAAATCAAATATTGAGGACTAATTCTACTTTGTCAAATTAATCTAAAAACTCTGGATACCCGCCTGAAAGCGGGTATCCAGAGCCATGGATGGTGAACTCAAATCCTTCCGTGAAGCCTGGATTCCGGAAAGCCCTGCCGGAATGACGTGTTTAAAAAGAAAAGAACGTATTATCTAACCTGACAAAGTAACATCAAGCTGTTTTTTGTTAATCGCTATCGGCTATAAATCAGGCTCAAAATTGTCTCAATGGCCTGGTTAATACCCACCGGTTGCATTGATGGCTTAATAGGCTGTCGCCATAATTCTCTTAGCGATTCCTCAATATCCCCCTGTTCCAATTGTTCACGAGATATTTCTTTCGCGTTCCCATGCTTTTCTAACCATTCCACCAGAAAAGGTTCCTCTGGCCAATCGTGTCTTTTTGCGTACAAAACGGGAATTTGATTACATACCACTTCGGCAACACTACCATACCCCGGTTTAGTGATCATGGCATCGCAAGAACATAAAGCATTAATATAACTCAGCGGAATTTTATTAAAAGGAGTTATATCAGCCCGTTGCGGCCAATCATCGCCAGTCACTAACCATTGTATTCCCGGAATTTCAGGCCAACGCACCACCACGGATTGACCCGGTATACCACCTAAAGAGGCCATCACAAGCTTATTCGAGGGATCAAGTGTCAAAATTTGATTGAGTTTTTTGCGTTGATTTAGACCAACTCGTGTAACCGGACCAATCGACTTAATATTACCGAGACCAGGCATATCCATAGAGGGCGTTACTTTTAAAAAATACTTTGCCGACTCATAAGCCTGGCGCATTTGCTGAATGATTGCAGGGGCTCGTTTTTTATCGCCACAATAACCCGCATAAATCTCTGCCCAGTTGAGCGAGCTCAGGGCAACACTGGAAATGTTCTGTTGTTTCGCGGCCGCTAAAATAACATAAGGTATATTCGCCAAAATCAAATCAGGCTTAACTTTCGCAAGCTTTTTTGCTTCCTGTTTAACCGCTGATGACCAGTCACGATGTAACTCGTAATATTGTTGATGACTTTCATCCACCAAAACATCTAGTGGATTCCGCATTAACATGCCAAAGTCAACGGGCGTTTGATCATGTTCAAAAGGGACTGTTATCAGTGATGATAAAACATCACGTTGAATTGAACATCGAACGATTACATTGAGCTTAGACCTTTTTTGGCATAACCCATTGACAACCGGTGCTACTTGACCGACATGACCATACCCATGCCCTGAGATGGCGACATACAAAGTTTGATTAGTCATCCTAACTTCTAATTTGATGAATTTAAGAAAATATTGAATTTAGTGTAAACGTATTAAATCTCCGTACGATTAGGAGCTAGAATTCAATAATATACTAAAGTTTGACGCAGGATTTTTGTTTGTCTTCAATGCGTAGTAACAGGCGCATAGCAAGCTACACAACAGTTGCTACAACGCAGAAGACGAATAAAAAGATAAGTCAAAATTCGTATATTATTGAATCCTAGCTCCTTAATCCTCTCAAGAATAAAAACACACCTCAGAAAACAAAGAAAATTAGTACAAAACAACTGAAGTTTTTCTATCTCTGGTCAGCAAATTAGAACATATTAGGTTAAATATCCACAGCCCCTTTTTGAGTTGCTTTTGTTAAAAAAATATGTTTTTACCTCTTAAAATTCGTAATCGCTAATTTACTTATGTAATTGATTTATAATAAATATATACGCTTGGTTATTTTTTGCCAATCTGTCTACAACCTGCTGTTTTCAACTACTTAAGCGGACACTTTAACGACTTATCAACAAAGTTGTCCACAACCCGTGTGAAAAAACAAAACGGCGGTTGAAAAATTCTTATAAAACAGTCAATTCGCCATCCCAGGCATCATCTGTAACAAAATCATTCTATCTACTATAGTCTTGGAGATTATTCCTCAAATATTCTGCGAGCTGTACATTTTTTTGGATCAGACCAATCTCAGTTTTTCAATTTTCACTCTATCCTGCACGTTAATTTGGTAGTTCTTTAATCAATCCCATCAAAGCTTGATAAGATAGGCTTTTGCATAGCAATTTTGTTCCAATGAAAGAGTTATTTTCTCAAGCTCAACAATATATTCCTGGCGGCGTTAATTCGCCGGTCAGAGCCTTTAATGGAGTAGGTGGAACACCTGTTTTTGTCGACCACGCACTTGGCCCGTATATTTTCGATACTAACGATAGGCGCTACATCGACTATGTTGGATCTTGGGGGCCGATGATTTTAGGGCATGCTCACCCAGAAGTGATTGCTGAGGTAACAAAAGCTTGTGAAAAAGGCCTAAGCTTCGGCGCCCCATGCGTTCTTGAAACGCATATGGCAAAAAAATTATGTGCGCTTGTACCTTCGATTCAACTAGTTCGCATGGTGAGTTCTGGCACCGAAGCAACCATGACAGCTATTCGGTTGGCTCGAGGATTTACCGGCAGAGATAAAATTATTAAGTTTGAAGGTTGTTATCACGGCCATTCTGATTCCTTGTTGGTAAAAGCCGGCTCAGGCGCTCTGACTTTGGGAATACCCAGCTCACCAGGCGTTCCATCATCATTCGCTGATCACACCATCACCCTCAAATATAACGAAATTGAACCAATAGTTCAGTTGTTTGCAGAAATGGGCGATCAAATAGCCGGCATCATTGTTGAACCAGTTGCGGGCAATATGAATTGCATCCCGCCTGTTCCCGGTTTTCTTGAGACCCTTCGTAGCGTTTGCGATCAATATCAAAGTATATTGATTTTTGATGAGGTAATGACGGGCTTCAGGGTCAGTTTGGGCGGAGCTCAAGGCCTGTTTGGTGTAACTCCTGATTTAACCACCTTAGGCAAAGTTATCGGTGGTGGCATGCCAGTCGGCGCAATTGGGGGCAATAAGAAAATTATGTCGTCACTTGCTCCAACAGGATCGGTTTATCAGGCTGGAACATTATCTGGCAATCCTGTTGCAATGGCATCAGGCCTGAAAACATTAGAGCTATTGACCAAGCCGGGTTTTTATGACGAACTCAGCAGCAAAACCAAACATGTGGCAGAAGGTATTCAGCAAAAAGCAAACAACGCCGGAATACCTATGAGCATTAATACAGTAGGAGGAATGTTTGGCCTATTCTTTTCGCAAGAAAAACAGATAACCCACTATGACCAAGTGATGCAATGCGACCAAGAACGCTTTAAGAAGTTTTTTCACGCAATGCTAGAGCAAGGCGTTTATTTAGCCCCTTCAGCCTTTGAAGCAGGGTTTGTTTCGATAGCTCATAAGGAGTCAGATTTAGAAGCAACAATACTAGCAGCAGAAAAAGCTTTTGCACAAATTTTGTGAGAAAATGTATCGTTACTATTTAGCTTTTATATACTGGAAAGAGTATATCAGCCGATAAATCCCAACCACGACTAAAATAATAGAAAGCGCAAAAACCAATTTCTAACATACCTTTCAATTACTTTTAGAAAACCCTGAAAGCTAGACACGTTCAAAGAATGCTTGTTCTAAAACCTAGCTCGAACACTTAATTCTACTTTGTCAGATGACATAATTCATTTTTTCCAAGACCGGTATTCCAGCAGGAATTACCGGAACCCAGACTTCATGGATGAATTCCAGCTTGCCATCCGTAGCGCTGTACACCTGCTCCCGACGAACATAACGGTCTTATTGTTAATCTTAATTACGTAGAATTAATCAAGTTTTATTTGAATAATCTTCACTATCTATGCGTTGTTAGTCAATTTTCGATACAATAACGCTTCAGTAAAACAACAACAATAAATTACTTTAAAACTATAAATTCAAATAATGAAATCTAGGAATTTTTATGAAATTAGTAACATTCTCTCAAAACGGTAAAAGCCGCCTGGGTGCGGTTCTTGGTAACGAAGTCGTGGATACAATAGGGCAGAGGAAAATCCCTCAAACCATGCTTGAATTTTTAGCAGCGGGAGAGCAACATCAAGCTGCCATGCAAAAGTTAATCGAATCTGGCAAAAACCGGATTCCCGTGGTCAATGTAAAGTTTGAAGCGCCTGTACAAAGGCCGTCCAAATATCTGGCTGTAGGACTAAATTACGCTGATCATATTGAAGAAACGGGGCGCGAAAAACCCGAATTCCCAACTATTTTTAGCAAGCAAGTAGCTTGTATTGTTGGACCGGGGGAAGGTATTCATATGCCCAGAGTTTCCGATAAACTTGATTACGAGGGCGAATTGGCTTTTATTATTGGCAAACAATGCCGCTATGTACCCAAGGAACGAGCCAGTGAAGTAATCGCCGGATACACTATCGCTAACGATGTAACGGTTAGAGATTGGCAAGCCAGATCTGCCACCTGGACAATGGGTAAGTCTTTCGATACGCATGGCCCGATTGGTCCATGGATAATTACCTCTGATGAAATCGGCGACCCGCACGATTTAGACATTAAAACCTGGGTCAATGCCGATTTAAGACAGTCCATGAATACCAACCAAATGCTTTTTAATTGCTACGAATTGGTCGAATATATCACCACAGCAATGACTTTAGAGCCGGGAGACATTATTAGCACGGGAACCGGCAGTGGTGTCGGCGTAATGATGGAACCCAAAAGTTACATGAAGGTTGGCGACAGTGTTAAGATTCAAATCGATAAGATCGGAACACTCATTAATTCAGTGATTGATGAACCAGAAGACGTAGCAATAATCTAGTTCTGTTATCATCAGTTTCAGATTAGCCCTTTTTTTGCTAGAGAATAGCTATGATCGTAACAAATATTGAGATTATTCCAGGAAAAAACGTTGTTAAGCACCTGGGCATGGTTCAAGGCAATACAGTCCGCGCCAAACACGTAGGCCGTGATTTGATGGCAGGGCTTAAAAACATATTCGGTGGCGAATTAAAGGGCTACACCGAACTTCTGACCGAAGCCCGCGAAGAAGCGGTTGACAGAATGATTCAGCAGGCTACCGCTGTCGGGGCTAATGCGATCGTTAATGTACGTTTTTCGACCTCTTCCATTACGGCGGGCGCAGCCGAACTGTTTGCATACGGAACAGCCGTCATTATTGAATAAAGAGCTGCTATGTTGGATATCGTCATTTTTCTTGTGTTGCTGATTCTTGGCTACACTTTTGGCCAAATTAATGAGCGGCGCCATTTCAAATCCATCCAAAAAAGAGAACAAGCTTTGCAATCCATCCTGTGTTTTAGCGAACGCAGAGTACCTGACCAGCAAACCGTTCTGGATGTTCAACTGGTCGCTGGTAACGTTGTGGTATCCATTGATTATTTCAAACGCTTGGCGGCCGGCCTTAGAAACTTGTTTGGTGGCCGTGTCACTGCTTATGAGTCATTGTTGGAAAGAGCGAGGCGGGAAGCTATTCTTCGAATGAAAGCAGAGGCAAAAAACCTTGGCGCCCACTCAATTTTCAACGTTAAATTGGAAACCGCTTCTATATATAAGGGTAATGGACAACAAGTCGGATCGGTGGAAGTTTATGCCTACGGCACAGCCCTAATCCAACGGTAGCAAGGAAGTTACGCTTGAGCTACGAAAATCGCCAAGTACCTGAAGGTATTAATGTTTCCAAGGACCACCCTCTTAAAGAGTTTTTTACATTAAGTTTGGCAGCTGCTGTCATCCTTGTTTTGTTTTTTATTGTACTTACTTTTTTGGCTGAATACCTTGTTCAATATATTCCTTTTAAAGTTGAAAGAGCACTCGCCAAGCCTCTGGTTCAACAGCTAAAAAAAGATCAAGTTCAGAATAGTAATCAAAAAAAGATACAGGCCTATCTGCAAGGCTTGGCAGATAAATTATCCAAAGAACAAGGATTACCAAAAGATATGTCCATCACCGTTCATTATGTTGATGATGATGTGACGAATGCTTTTGCAACCATCGGCGGCCATATAGGATTTTATCGAGGTTTACTGAGTCAATTGCCTCACGAAAACGCTTTGAGCATGGTCATGGCTCATGAAATCGCTCATGTTAAGCATCGTGACCCGATCGTCTCGGTTGGAAGAGGGATAACGGTTATGCTTGCCCTGGCCAGCTTAGGAGGGGTTAGCAATAATAACTTGTTCGAAGGCTTTATCGGGCAAACGAGTCAGCTTACAACACTAACTTTCAATCGACATCAAGAATTAGCGGCGGACGAGGAAGCCTACAAAACACTTACAAAGTTTTATGGGCATCTCAAAGGAGCGGCTGATCTGTTTGAAATTCTTAAACAAAACGATGCTTCGATGAATGTTCCGATCTTTCTAAGTACCCACCCATTGACCATGGATAGAATAAAAAGAGCTAATGAGCTTATGCGATCTATTCCATCAAACAATAAAAAAGCAATAACGCCACTGCCCGCTTTTATTCAACGTATAAAATAAAAATTACCCGCAATTGTTGCTACAACGCAAGCCAGTCAAAATTCGTAGAATATTGAATCCTCGCTCCTAAGCAGAAACCAACCTGATAATCAGGCTGTTAAAGCAGTCTGAAATTCTTCGACTGTCTGGGGACGGTCTTCTGGATGGATAGACATTGCCTGGTCAACAACTTTCAAAATACATTGAGAGAATCTCTTTTTATGTGCCTTCGCAGCCGCAACAAGCGTATCCTTTTTCTCTCTGTCAGGCGCAGGTGGCGGTAATTTACCGTCCATGCACGCTCTCATACTGGCACCAATGGCATAAATATCGGACCAGGGACCTATGTTGCCATCGCGAGAATATTGCTCCAACGGTGAAAAGCCTTTGGTTAAAATTTTTCCGCGTTTTTCTTTACTCTTCAGCGGAAACGATTTCACAGCACCAAAATCAAGCAGCAACGGGTCGTTTCCAGGTCTAATTAAAATATTAGCTGGCTTGATGTCTAAATGAATCATTTCATTATCATGAATTACTCTGACGCCGTTTAGCAAAGCTATGAAAACGTCAATTAAAAACTCATCAGTTACGTTGACTAATTTTTTTTGTAGTAATTTTGCCAAGGTTAAACCATAGTCGTAATCCATGACCATGTAACTGGTGGAATTTTCCTGAAAAAAATTGATAACATTAACAATGTTTGGATGTTTAATTTTGGCTAACGCTTTAGCTTCTTCGAAGAAAAGTTCTCGTCCTTTCAAAAAACGAGCTTTAGTTTGCTTGTTATGAGCAACCACACCATTATTCCACGTTCGATGAGCCAGCTTACGAGGTAAATATTCTTTAATAGCCACCTGCACTTGGTCTTCTGTTTGCCTGGCCAAATAGACCGAACTAAAACCGCCGTGAGCTAATCCACGTTCGATAATAAATTTATCAATGATGGTTCCAGATTGGAGATAATTCCACTCGCTGGAATAAGATTCAGGATCATAGTATTCTGTCATTGAATAAAGGTAAGACTCGCTGTTTCAACAATTCGATAGGAATATTATAGGCGATAAAATGATAAATAGCATGACGGGCTATGCAAATGCGGACGTTGAGTTGCCGGAATTACGAATCAATTGTGAACTTCGGTCAGTCAACCATCGTTATCTTGATATTTCGTTCAAAATCCCGGAAAAATTCAGATTTATGGAACCGGAAATACGCAGCCGCCTTCAGTCCGGGCTTGGTCGCGGTAAAATAGAATGCCTTTTATCGTACAAACATTCTTCAGGAAGTAGCTCCTCTATCGCAATAAATGATGAAGTCCTGCAGGAATTAATTAACACCATCAAAAAAATTGACTCATCAACCGGGTCTACCGGCCACTATTCAGCCATGGACATTCTTAACTGGCCAGGAGTCCAGCAAGAACAAACGATTGAACAAGACAGTCTGAAGCATGATTTGGTGGAATTAATTGATACTACTTTGAATAAACTTAAAACAGTGAGGCAACAAGAAGGGGGGCAATTAGCAAAACTTATTGAGCAACGCTGCCATAAAATAGAGCAGTTAGTAAAACAAGCTTCATCGCTTATGCCTAAAACGATTGAAGCCCTGCAAAATAAACTCAAAATAAAAATAGAAACTATTGCTGCACAACCTGATCCAGACAGATTGGAACAAGAATTAGTCTATTTAGCCCAAAAAATGGATGTGGAAGAAGAATTAGATCGGTTGGCAACCCATGTTCAAGAAGTTTTAGCTACTTTAAAGAAAAATGAGCCGGTGGGACGGCGACTGGATTTTTTAATGCAGGAAATGAATCGAGAAGCAAATACACTGGGCTCAAAATCAGCCAATATTGACATGACCAACATTGCGATAGAACTCAAAATCTTAATCGAACAAATGAGAGAGCAAATTCAGAATATTGAATGAAAAGTAAATCGTTATGTCTACATTAAACAGCAAGGATTCAATAATTAACCCTCTAATACTTAGGTAATATTTAAATGAACACATTGAACAATTGGTCTATTACGTTATTCGTTACATTCTGTTTGTCACTGAGTGTAATACCCGATGCTGAAGCTAAACGTTTTGGGGGCGCCCGCTCTTTTGGAAGCAAACCAAGCTTTAGCAGGGCTTATCGTGGCCCTACGTCGGGCGCTCAAAGAACGGCCAGGCAACAACAAGCCCAAAGTCAGAATAATAAAATAAGAAATCGTTTGGCAGGTCGAGGCAGCATGATGGGAATGCTCGGCGGGTTAGCATTAGGCGGGTTACTTGGTTCATTGTTCTTTGGCGGCGCTTTCCAGGGAATCAATTTTTTTGACTTTCTCATATTGGGTGGCATTGCATTTTTGTTGTATCGATGGTTTGCTGCCAAAAGCCAGCATACTGCTCAATCGACTAACGGCCACCAAAGCTCCTACGGGAGTAATGCTTATTATCAAAACACTAGCGATTTTGAACCTAATTCTAAACAACCCAACCAAGCTAAATTTAACACTGATGTTATGTTTGGAAAAAGTGCGATGGCTAAACCAACGCCTAATGACGCTGAGTTCGACTCGTCTTCTTTACCCTCAAACTTTGATGAACAAGGATTTTTAGATGGCGCTAAAGAGGCATTTAATCGTCTTCAAGCTGCATGGGACCAAAAAGATTTGGTATACATTAGAGGCCTGACTACCGACCATGTATTTGCAGAGATACAAAATCAAATCAAAGCCAGTTCTGAATCAAACCAAACAAACGTATTAAAAATTAATGCGGAACTGCTTGAAGTCAGAGAAGTTGGCGAACAAATTGAAGCAGTTGTGCTTTTTGATACTGTTTTACGAGAAAACATGACTGAACAGGCTCAACAAGTAAAAGAAATATGGCATTTCATTAAACCCATCAACAGTTTTCAAACCACCTGGTTTCTTGATGGAATTCAACAATTAGAAAATTAATCGAGCTTATTGGTTGAAGAACTCAATTTTTGGTCAATAATAAATATTGGGAAATTTGAAACACATAGGTTTTGCACAAGGATGTGTCTTTTTTTTCATTATATAGAGTCCTTTTTACAAGACCATACGGAGTCAGAACATGATAAGTTCAGTAAATAACACTTCTCAAGCATTCACAGCTATAAAACAAGCCGCTGATTCACAAAAACTTGAAACGGCTGTATTAAAAAAAGCACATGAAAACCTTAAAGCAGAAGGAGCTTCGACCCTAAAGCTGCTAGAAGCATCTTCAGTTTCCCCGGCTTCTAAGCATGGCATTGATACCTTCGTATAAAGTTAAATTTTCTTGATGAGGCATGCTAACAGTTGAAAACTCTCTAATTGAACGTTATTCAACTGTCAAATCCCGCATTGATATAGCGGCTGGCACCTACCACCGAAAGCCAGATTCAGTTAAGCTACTCGCTGTCAGTAAAACCAGACCGGCACCCGAGTTGGTCTCCTTATATCGACTAGGCCAACGAGATTTTGGCGAAAGCTATATCCAGGAAGCATTAACCAAACAAAAACAACTCGCTCATTTCGAGATTGCCTGGCATTTTATTGGCCCTATTCAATCCAATAAAACAAAATCTATTGCCCACTATTTCTCCTGGGCACATAGCGTTGATCGTTTAAAGATTGCCCAGCGGTTAAACGAACAAAGGCCTGATTTTTTGCCGCCTCTAAACATCTGTTTACAAATCAATATTAGCAACGAAAGCAGTAAATCTGGCTTTGCTTTAACTGACTTACCTGAGGTCGTAGAACGTATCAAAAACCTGTCTAACTTAAGGCTTAGAGGGGTTATGTCGATTCCTGAACCTGAAAGCCATTTTGAAAAGAAACGACTGCCATATCAAACACTTATTAAGTATATCAAGCAACATAAACTAGCCTGTTATTTCGATACGTACTCCTTTGGGATGTCATCCGACCTTGAAGCAGGTATTGCTGAAGGGGCGACAATGGTTCGTATTGGGACAGATATTTTCGGCCCTAGAGCAAAAAAACAGGTTTAACAATCTATAGTACTCCCCATTGTCCAGACCAATTTCTCTAATAATTAAGATATAAATCTTTCTCTTTAATTTTTAAAAAATATTGTTATTATTGCGCCGCAGGCATTTTAATATTCCTTTTTGCTTACTGCGGCGGAATGTGGTCAAAGGGTGGATTAGTGTGGGTAAGCTCGTGGAAAACGGCTCTATCGTTTTCCATCAGCTTATCCACACGTTCCGTAGGAAATCCACGCTTTGTCCACATGGAGTCCGCCTGGCTTACCTTTAATCATGCTGCGCTCTTGTTTAAATAGACCTCCTCGGGGGTTTGATAATCTAGCGATTGATGAATCCGTCGCTGGTTGTAAAACTCAAAATAGTCTTTCAGCCCTTGGTGCGCTTGTTTCACGGTCTGAAAATCATTCAAGTAGACTTTCTCATACTTGACAGAACGCCACAAACGCTCAACAAAGATATTATCCAAGGCCCGGCCTCTGCCATCCATGCTAACCTGGATGCCTTTATCCAGCAGGGGTTGCGTGAACCGATGCGTGGTAAATTGGCTCCCTTGGTCGGTATTAAAAATTTCGCACCGTGATGTTGCCAAGGCTTCATTCAGCGCAATGATACAGAAGTCTGCTTCCAACGTCGTACTCAGTGCCCAATTCAGCACATAGCGGCTGTACCAATCAATGATTGCCATCAAATAAACAAAGCCATGTCTCAGACGGATATAGGTAATATCAGTACTCCAGACCTGATTACAGCGGTCAATGGACAAATGCCTCAACAGATAAGGAAACACTTTGTGTTCTGGATTCGCCTGGCTTAACTTCGGCTTGGGATAGACCGCTTCTAAGCCCATTTGCCTGAGCAACTGCCTGACGCGTTTCACATTGACCTGATGACCTTGTAATCTCAAATGCTCCGTCATTTTCAACACACCGTAAAAAGGCGTTTCGGTATATTGTTTATCCAGTTCGTGCATCAATAATAGCGTGTATGCGTCGATACCCACCGGACGGTAATACAGGCTTGAGCGATTGATGCCTAGCAAACCACACTGTTGCCGGGTACTAAGGCTTGAATGCGCAGGTGCTAACCACATTTTTTTAGTGTCAAGAGCCACGTTCAACATGTTTTTTTTAGAAATTCATTTTCTACTTTTAGCTGCCCTATCTGCTTGTAGAGTTCATCAATCAACGCTTGCTGATCATCTTCCTGGCGTTTTCGGTGGCTTGAAAAGGCTTCAGGGAGGGTGTCTAACGCAGCCTTTTTCCAATGGTTGATTTGGGTTGAATGGATGCCGTATTTCGCGGTAATTTCTGCTGTGGTTTGCTCACCTTTTAGGGCTGCTAAAACAACCTTGACTTTGGTTTGGGTGCTGTGCTTTTTTCGACTAATTGTCATCTCTTAATCCTCGGTTTTGAGGGTAAGATTCTATCTTAACTATTGGTCTGGTTTTTGGGGAGTATTATAATCAATCCGTTTCAATCAGCAGGATCCCGTTATTCTTTCAAAAACCAGATCTCTTACTTGGTGCCCCAAGTTAAGACCGCGCTTCTCAAACTTGGTGAGCGGGCGATGTGCTGGTCGTTTAGCATAACCTTTGTTTTGGTTTTTTAATGCGGGACATGCCTGCAATACTTTTAACATTTGTTCTGCATAGGGTTCCCAGTCAGTAGCAGCATGCAAGTATCCCCCAGTTTTTAGTTTTTGAGTGACTATCTCTATAAAGTCGCTGTTAAGAATTCGCCGTTTGTGATGCTTTTTTTTAGGCCACGGGTCGGGGAAAAATAGCCATAGGGCATCCAAACTTTCAGCTTTGAATTTTGTTTTTACTATCTCGATAGCATCGTGACAAATTATTCTGACGTTGGTGAGTTGTTTGTGCTCTAATTCAAGCATCAAATGCCCTACTCCGGCTTGATGAACTTCTATGCCAATGAAATTAGTCTCTGGGGTTTTTTCCGCAACCTCGGCCAAACTCGCTCCATTACCGAAACCTATTTCGACTATCAATGGTGAATTCTTTTCAAATATGTCGCCGACATCAATTTCAGTTGCTGGATCAAGACAATATTTTGGTGTTAATCGTTCAAGTGCTTGTTGCTGCCCTGGCGTTATACGGCCTTGGCGCAAGACGTAGCTGCGAATTCGACGAGGTTGGCTAATCAAATAAGTATCTGCCTATCTACTTTCAGAATAACCATAAGGCCGTCATACTCGTCAGGAACGGGTATCCAGCGCCACGGAAAGCAAGCGAAAATTCATCCTTGAAGTCTGGATTCCGGCAATCCCTGCCGGAATGACGATCTTGGAAACAACTAATGATATCATCTAACCAAGTAGAACTAAACCAGCTAATTGACTGGAAAAACAATTGATTAAAGGAATAGTCCTTCAATCGGAGACGAAGCGGAGGCAAAACGTTTTCGAGACATTCTACCAGCCAAATAAGCTTCTCGGCCGGCTTCAATCCCTTTCTTCATAGCAGAAGCCATCAATACCGGTTTTTTAGCTGCGGCTATCGCTGTGTTCATTAGTACACCATCACAACCAAGTTCCATAGCAATCGCTGCATCGGAAGCAGTCCCAACACCAGCATCAACTAAGATGGGTACATTGGCATTTTCCACGATGGTCAGAATGTTATATGGGTTACGAATGCCCAGCCCTGAACCTATCGGCGCAGCCAACGGCATAACCGCAACACAACCAATGTCTTCAAGTCGTTTGGCGATTATGGGGTCATCATTGGTATAAACCATGACATCGAAATCTTCTTTTACAAGCTGTTTTGCAGCTTCAAGGGTCGCGGTAATATCCGGAAACAACGTTTTTTCATCCCCCAAGACTTCTAGTTTAACCAGTTTATGCCCGCCCAGTAACTCCTTGCCCAGACGGCAAGTTCGCAAGGCGTCTTCAATGGTATAACACCCTGCAGTATTGGGTAAAATAGTGTATTTATCGGGTGGTATGACATCTAGTAAGTTCGGCTCTTCGGCATTTTGACCGATATTGGTTCTACGCAACGCGACAGTAACTATTTCGGCCCCGCTGGCTTCAATTGCCAGTTTGGTTTCTTGCATATCCTTATATTTACCCGTTCCAACTAGCAGCCTGGAGTGATATGTTTTATCGGCAATAATTATGCTGTCGTTTTGTCCTCCACCGATAGCTTGCACGACTTCTACGCGATCTTCAGCTGCCAATTTTTTCGCATATTGTCCGTGTGGCAAAATTTCCCTATTCAATTCTACTGCGATACGCTTACCAGCTAACCCTAGTTGATTAACAACGTCTTCAACACTTGCACCTTCTTGAAAAGCAAGTTCTTCGCCATTTACTAAAATTTTCATCATTACCCGCTAATCATATCAATCATTTTAAATTAAACCTTTTCTACGAGATCTCACTGTTTCAGCCAACTCAACCAACAATTTTTCGCTTTCATCCCAACCAAGGCAGGCATCGGTAATACTTTGGCCATAAACCAGCTCGCTTTCCTGACCCGGAACAACTTCTTGCTGACCCGCTTTGAGGTGGCTTTCGACCATAACGCCGATAATCCTTTTATCACCATTGGAGATTTGAATGCCCACATCCTCTGCCACAATAACTTGTCTTTGCCATTGCTTTAAGCTATTAGCATGACTGAAATCAATCATAATATTAGGCGTGATATCTGCCGCACCAAGCGATTCGGCAGCTTGATCTACACTGACAGCGTCATAATTCGGTTTTTCTGAACCGCCTCTCAAAATTAAATGAGTGTCTTGGTTGCCTGTGGTAGAAAAAATAGCCGAGTGCCCTGCTTTAGTCACTGATAGAAAATGATGGGGACTCATCGCTGCCCCGATAGCATCAATAGCAATCTTGACAGTGCCATCGGTTGCATTTTTAAACCCTACAGGACAAGATAAACCCGAAGCCAACTCCCGGTGGACCTGACTTTCTGTGGTTCGAGCGCCGATAGCACCCCAGGCGATCAGGTCAGAGAAGTATTGTGGTGTAATCAAATCCAAATATTCAGTCGCCGCCGGCATGCCTAAATCGTTCAGTTTTAGCAACAATTCACGAGCGACTCGTAATCCTTTATTAATATTAAAACTTGCATTCAAATCCGGGTCATTAATTAACCCTTTCCAGCCAACCGTCGTTCGAGGTTTTTCAAAATAAACCCGCATGACAATCAGTAAATCCTCTGATAATTGCTCTTTTATATTTTTTAGTTTAGCCGCATACTCCAAAGCCGCTGCAACATCATGCACCGAACAGGGACCAATGATAACCAGCAAACGATCATCTTCTCTTGTTAAAATATTATGGATTGCAGACCTGGTAAGCTGTGTCGTTCTGGCAACATTATCCGTTATCGGTAATTCTTCTAATACTTGTCTGGGAGCTATAACTTCTTTGGTTTCACAGATGCGTAAATCATCTGTTTTATAATTGTTAGGCATAAAGAGAATATTTTTATCCGGGGATGCCGGAGTCTTGGGGTGTTGTTTAAAGGGGGTTATTTTAACGTAAAACGCTATTAAACGTGAGATCGTTGCGTTATTTTTTGATTAAGGATTGACCGCAACAACGTTTAAACTTCTTGCCACTACCACAACTACAGAGTGCATTCAGATTTCCTGATGGTTGCTGATGAGCTTTGGCAATGGAATGAACGATACCTTCAAGATAGAGCCATTTTCCATCTTTTCGGTGAAAACGGCTGACTTCTCGCATGACATGTTCCTCGCCTTCCAGCAAATAAAATGCCTTAAACTCCACGATACCTTTATTATCCTGCGAGAGCCCTTTTTTAGTATTAATAATCTCCAGCCGAACCCATTCGACAGGTTCTTTTGAAAAGTCGATTTCTTTGGGTCGCTTATTTTTGTCCCAGGTGCTCAGTAGAAAATCAACATTTCTCATGGCATAAGCGGTAAAGCGAGCCCGCATTAAAAGTTCAGCAGTTTGCGGTTTTTCAGTACCTGTGTGAAACCGATTACAACACTCTGAATAAGTTATATTTGAATCACACAAACAATTCGACGAGTTTGGCAAAGAAACCTCCATCAAAACTCGCCATTCAATTTACTAAGGAATTCTCTCGGGCTCGCCCCATTCAAGCTTATTGGAATCATCAGGCTCGCCTTTTATTCTTTGCTGATTATCAAGCTCTTCTTTTAAATCTTGTTGGTTAAAAGGCTGCTCTTGATGGGAGTTGCCTCTTGACTGACGTGTCTTTCTATAATTTGCACCTTTATTTTTCGCAGGACTATTATAGGATGCACCATAAATACTCAAAAGTCTGCGCTTGTATTCATTGGTGATATCTCTTGCATCTTCTTTCCTTGCGACAACCCTCGGCGTAATTAAAATGATTAATTCTGATTTTGTATACGATTTAGTTGTACTGGAAAAAAGGGAGCCTATTAAAGGAATTTTGCTTAGCAGAGGGATACCAGTCTTGCTTTCATTCTCATTATCTGATATCAACCCTCCCAAAACCAGTGTTTCACCATCATGCACAGCGACAGTACTGGTAATTTCTTTCTCTTGGATGGTTGGCGAATCAATTCCAGAAGTTCGTTCTGATGGAATGGCATTATTAAATTGTTGTGCAACTTCCATGATAACCAGCCCACTAGAGTTGACCCGGGGGGTTACTGTAAGATCGATCCCTGTATCCAACATTTGGATACCGCTGGTCAAAACCCCACTCAACGCTGCATTGTTATTATTTCCCAGTAAGCCTGTATTCGTTGGTACCAGTGTATTGGTAGGTTGTGATTGATTAGTACGAATGGGGACACTGTCACCGACATGAATTTTTGCTTCTTTATTATTCAGCACCATCAAAGATGGTGTCGAAATAACATTAAGTAAACTATCGGTAGCCAGAGCTTCAAGGATAATGCGAACATCAGATCCCTTATTTAACACTCCATAAGTAAAACCCGTGGCTGCAACATCCGCAGCTTGATTCACCAAAGTTTCGCCTATACCAAATAACCCACCCTGGCCATCGTAGCTGCCTGACAACCTATTTTCAAACAACCATTTAACGCCGTATTGTAGGTCATCTTTTAAGTCTACCGAGATGATTTTAGCATCTATCAAAACTTGCAATGGCATAATATCTAGCTGGAGAACAATTTGCTTAATAATGCCATATTGCTGAGGGTTGGCCATGATAATCAGTGAATTATTCCCTTCATCCGCAATAATACTAATACCCTCGAACTGACCTGTTCCTTGTCCCGCCTTTTTAGCCCCTCGCCTTGTTTCCTTTTTCTTATTTTTGTTATCTTTTCTATTGGATATGGATTGCCCTTGCAAACCTCCTGCAACAGAAGGATCTTTTCTGGGCGACGAGGAAGCGCCGCCAAAAATACTGGTTAAAGTATCGGCTAATTCAAGCGCATCCACATTTTGCACATGATAAACCACGACACCGCCGCCACCGCCTTCAGTTTGTGCTTTGTCCAGTCTTTTAACCCAATCTTGTACGGCATCCAAATACTCCGGCTGCTGCGTCACCACCAAAACAGAGTTTAATCTTTCGATGGGTAAAAACCGAAACATGCCGGCAAACGGATTCGAGACCTTTGCATCTTTGCTGAAGATGCCGTCTAATTCCTCTACCACTTTGGTCGCTTCAGCATTTTTCATCGGAAACAAACCAAACGACATACCGTCCATCATGTTGACATCAAAAAGCTCAATGGTTTCTTGAATATTACTGAGCTGCTGGGATGTGCCTGCAATAACCAGCATATTCCTGACGGTATCAACACGAGTCACCGCTTTAGGCGGCAATATTGGGTTGAGTATTTCAACCATATCCTGAACGCCAACATACTCCAATGGAAAAACCCGGATTTGATAACCTGAGCGCAGAGGCTTTGAACCCGACTTTTTTCTTACTGATGCTCCCTGTTGTGCAGTAGCCGCAGGTTCTATTCTGTATACGCCCGAAGCGCTTTTAACCAATGCAGCATTGTTCATTTCCAACAACATTTCTAGCGTAGGCAGCAATTCTTCCTTAGTCAATTCTTTGGTTGTTTGCAGGGTCACTCTGCCGGCAACCCGAGGACTCAAAATGTAATTTGCACCCAGCGTATCACTGAGAATGACTTTGGCGACCTCACCTAAGTCAGCATCGTCAAAATTCAACCGATATTTTCCCTTGGCGCCAGAAGGTCTTTTACTTTGGGAGTTATTGGTTTTTGAAGACAAGAATTTTCCTGTTCCTACATGAATTTCCGGCTTCAGTTCTTTCTGCTTTTTTTCTTTTCCGGAATTATCAAGTTTCTTAAAAAGAGACTTGTTCGCGGATCGATGATCCGGCTTCTGAAATGCGTCTTCAATGATATTCTTTTTTATTTTCTGCGGCCACAGGTATTCACAACCAGTTAACGCCAGCATGGCACTCATTGCTATTACAATTTTGAATTTATTCGTTTTCATGTTCATTATGAATCTGCTTTTTCTGGTCATTAACGTGTTGCTTTCGCAAGTGGTTGCTGTTTGCCGCGACTACTTATAGTCTTGTAAATGCATAAGTTTAACATTATTGACGAGGAGTAACTGTCCTCGACCGGTTACCTAAGCCCCGCGTCAGGTTGGCATTCGCCCCTGGTATTTTGCCAGGATTAGGTGGTATTTTATTTTGAGGCCTCGATCTTCGCCTGTTTTTCTTTGCGTTTGCAAACGGGTTTCGCCTTGGTTTGGCACGCTTCTTAGGTAACTTTTTTGGCTTTGGTTTGGCTAACGCGACTTCTTTTATTTCTTTGTCATGCCTCATTATGACCTTATCATTCCATATTTTTGCAACTTCCCAGTCATGAATGAGTTCATTTTGTTTTGCTTTAAAAAAACGATCCTGGCGGTCTTTAGCTTTTGGATCTTCCATTAATGCAAAGATGCCTTTGGGTGTAGAAACGACTCCAATCAGGCTGAGATCAAAATCCTCCACAACGGCTAATACTTCACCTTCATCCAACTTTTCCTCTTCTGGAACGGGTTTTCGTCCTTCAATAAATAGAGGTCTATTGGCAATCTTTACATACTCGCTGATTGGTTTTTTTAACCCATTGAACTCAGGCACTTTATCAAGATCAAACGCAACGCCTTCTACTGCATTGATTCTGCTTAAAAACTTGATCCTGTATTGTTCTACATAAAGCCATTCGGCGCCAATGATGATAAGCAGCGCCAAACATCCCAACAGCAATAATAGGGACCATCTATATTCATGTTTGATTTCCATGGCTAATTTACTTTCATAAAGTTGGCTACTTCAAAATTAACATAGATGATGTTGCTGGGATCAATTCGTCTGGTTTTAGGGTTTCTTCGCCCTCGTGCCGGCCTAATGTCTAGCTCCTCTACGGTCATTAAAGGTTTTGCGTTTTCTATCTCGTATAGCACTTTCTGCATGGTGCCAATATCTCCACTCATCCGGACTTTTACAGCAATTCGTATGAGTTGATCTTCTTCACGCTGCGCCAAAACTTGGGTACTTGTCAATTGCCCGCCAGCTTCTTCAATGAGGTCTTTTACAAACTTTTGAAGATCTGCAGAGGCTAACGACCCCGTTGCTTTGTTATTAAAATAGCCTTGGGATGAAATTAAGCTTTTTGTCTCTCGATGCTTCTGAAACACTTCGTCTTGACTTGCTATAACGCGATTATAACGTTGCAAACGGAAAGTTAAGTCATCAATGGTTTCTTTATACTGCAAACCTTTAGACAGTAACGGCCAAAGCACACCCAACACAAACAAGGCAATGCAGCCCAGAAGCAACCCGACGGCGACCCAACGCTGTTGTTTATTATTTAGAATTAGTTCCATCTTTTTCCATAGCGACATCTAGAGAGATGAGAAAACGTTCCAGGCCGGTTCGTCTATCCTGAGTAACAGGTGAGACAAAACGGGTATTGCTAAAAATAGGCACCGCTTCCAAGGCGCCGATTAGCGAAGATGCTCCCGGAGACAAACCATTTACCTGCAATGTCTTGTTGTAATATCTTAAATGCGTTAACCAAGAATTATCTGGCAAAATGTTATTAAGCTTCTCCATAATTTCTACTAACGAAGGCGTTAAGTTTTTTCTGTCAATCAAACTTTGAGCCTCGTCATAGTACGATGAGATTTCCGTTTTTACAGATTCGACTTTCTCAGCAGCCACACCGGCATTTTGTACCGCACCTTCAAGCGTTTTAACGGCAGAATACTCCCGCCATACAGGCATAATCAACATGGCAGATAAAAACGTTAAGAATAATACCAGCAGCACCATTTCAAAGACCTTGGGTAATTTATCTTTCTTTTTCCTGGCCCATGAAGGTAGTAAATTGTAACTATAACGACCATCTTTGTAACTAGGAACTTTTTCGTATTCAACAATTTGCGGTGTTAATTGCCAGGATTTTAACTCTTCAAAGAGTACATCTAATTTTTCTTTAGGCGAAAAAACAATGAGTGCTTCGAGTTGTTCCTGCGAACCTTTGCCATCCAATCGCTGGGTATCGAAATAGACTTGTTCAGGAGTAAATGGTGTGAATTTATCAAGTTCATACGTTATCACCTGCTTTAAATTATCAGCCGCAACTATGGGTAAAAATACTTTTTTTTGCGCCGCATAGCTATCAGGCAGGCTCAGAATGGTCTCACTTTCTCTAAGTTCAGCTCTTTTATTGAGCTGATTTTTGAAAAATTCCCGCCCGTATTTATTTAGCTCCAGTGGTCCGATTAATTCTTCTTCACCATTTTCTCTGATAATTATTGTTAAACTTTCTTTAGACGGCCTTAATATCAATTGCCCCTTAGTGTATACAAAAAAATCCTTAATTTTCTCAGGCACCAGGAAAGCGAGCTCACTGCCCCACCAGCGAAAAAAAGCTGGTATATCAATATTTATGTTCGAATCAAGTTTGACCATCGTTAGAATTAATTACTAATTTGTCATTGTTCTCATTAAATAAAGATCCTTCAAGGACATTTCCTTGTTTCCAGTCTAATACCTGAAAAGGACCACCATTTGGATCTAATTCTTTTTTGATGACTGCTTTGACTTTACCCACCGACCCATTAGCAAGTTTGGCTTCTGATAAAATAGTATAGACACCGATGTTACTATTTCCTCCCTGAACACCGGGTGTCGTAGGAAAAGCCGGAACAGGAACTTGATTTCTTATACTTTCGACACGTTGCTCCAAGTAGTCATCAACCACCGATTCTTCAATATCTGGCAGGCCCCGTAATAAACTTTGTGGCGCTTCACTGGGATCAATACTTGCCTGTTTGGAATAGACCGTCACCAATGGCTCCAACCTTTTATACATTTCAGGTGTGATACCAAGCACTAGTTGTAAATCCTCAATAGATGAAAAAGGTTTATTAGTCGGCGCATATTTTAATTTTGCGTCTTGATATTCGTCTTCCTCTGCTCCATTTAGACGCCTTAGCGTGTCATTGTCTCGCCAATCCATTATCGCGTCAACGTATCTGCTAATCTCATCAATATCTTCAACCCCTGCCGCTTGCATCAGAGTCGTTAATAATGGAATTTCGGCTTTGTTGATATCAATTTTACCTGACTCTTGCATTAACCGGATTCTGATTTGGGTATCATTGAAATTTACCTGATAAATACTGGCGTTGGATTTCCACCTATCAATTTCACTAGGATTTAGCAACATTAATACAGAGTAGTGAATTCCAGCCTCTGCCAAGGCTAAAGTTTGGGCCTTATCCCTAACATTCCCTACGACAGACAGTTCTCGTTGCATAGTCAATGAGAAACTGCCGGCCATAATGATCAACAATACCATGACCCATAGCACAAGAATAAGTGCCATGCCCTTCTGGCGAGTGGCATCTGATTGTCTTGTCATCTATTGATTAGAAAGCAAATTGATCATTAACAACACCAAATGGGTTGCCGTTGGCTGGCCCTTGGGTAGATTTAGGTGCTATGTACATATCAGGCCAAATTGTTTCATCTGCCAAGCTGATCGAAATTTTAATGAGCATCGGCAACTTAAATTTTTCTTCCCAATCTTCTAACCATTCAGGTTCTTCATTCAAACTTTCTGAGCCTAAATATGAAAATTTTATTTGGTCTACCCCTTCAAGCACAATCACTTCATCCTCTGCCCATTCTTCATCATTAGCGGTAGGTAAGAAAGGGGTAAGGTTAACATATAAAGACGAAGAGCCAGATCGAGATGCTGATTTGAGCCCGACATTAAACAATTGCAACCCTTGTCTGCCGCTACTTGCTGGCAGAGATGACACAAACTGTAATGTCTCTTCTGTGCCTTGGAAGGCAAACACCGATTCATCGTCATCCCCAGAAAAGTCGTCCATCATGGGCTTGACTTCAGACAACCGTGTTCTAAAAAAATGTTGCACCGAGGACATTCTGCTAACCTTAATCATTTTTTCTTCACCCGCATCCCAGTTTCTGACACAAGTCCTTAAACTACTAAACAACAAAACCATCATGATCCCTAGCAGACTCATCGCTATGAGTACTTCAATCAAGGTGAAACCTTGCTGATTGTTTTTTTTGGGGTTGATCATGGCTTTTTGGTTGCGAGTCTAAGTGTTGTCAATTCTACCGTTCGATTGTTATTTATCTCTTGCCAATCTACTACGACTGATATCAAATAAGGCACAACTGGAAGCAAATCCATATTGTAGTTTTCTAACTCTGGCTCAAATAGCCTAACGCTGACTGTCCAGGCATAGACACCTCCAACGTCACCTTGTTTTTCAGTTTCTTCCAGAGGTTCTTCTACACCGGTTTGAGCAAGCAGGGAATCAGCTATTTGCACTGCTTGTGCGTATTCCTCTGATACTATGGCGGTTCTAACACCCGATGAGAAAACTTTCAGCAATACTCCCAGGGAAATGGCAAGAATAGAGAATGCAACCAAGATTTCTAATAAAGAAAACCCTTGAGAAGACTTATGAATTAAATTATTCCTCAAGAATTTCAACCTGCCCAGTCAACCAATTTACATCAACCAACCTTTTGTTATTGTTACTTTCGAGCGTTACTCGGCCGCCCGTTGATGACCCATCGGGGAAGAAGCGGATACTACCGAGTCCGTCATCTGTTATTTCTTTTTGTGCTGTAAATAAGGTAATTGCGATATCCTTCGAGATTTTGTAAGTTCTATTTTTTCCTGTCAGCTGATAGGAGTTATCATTCAAGCTTAGATCTAGCTTGGTTTCCTTGCCCGTTGTGAGCGCATTACCTCTCAAAAACCGAAGGGCTGACGCCACATCTCTGGCCGAACTCTTTAATTCTGCATTCGCTCGCCCAGACATGATGCTTGGGCCAGCAACAGCAAAACCCATCACCGCAATAACTAGAACAAGTAGCATTTCGACTAGCGAAAACCCACTATTTTCACTGGCATACATACTATCCTGTGTCATTTGACAAGGCTTTAGAAAACCGGGCTTAGTGATTTCAGACAACTGTTATTCCCAGCTAGCAATATCCTGGTCTTCTCCTTCGCCACCTTCGTTATCATCTGCACCAAAAGTGTACAGATCGAATTTTCCATGTTCTCCTGGTGATTGGTATCTGTAATCCCGGTTCCAAGGATCCTTGGGAATTTTATTTTTTCTTAGATAAGGGCCATTCCACCCTCTCACATCCCCTGGATTACTAATTAACGCGACCAAACCTTCCTCGGATGAGGGATATACTCCAACATCCAGGCGATACATATCCATCGCGGCAGCTAACCCTTCAATCTGTACTTTAGCTGATTTAGTTTTGGCTCCGCCTAAATGCTTCATTACTTTGGGGCCTACCAATCCTGCCAAAAGACCGATTATGGCCAAAACCACCAACAGTTCAATCAAGGTAAAGCCGCGGGTGGAAGCAAGTTTTTTCATTTGTTTTGGTGCGATACTCAAAATTTATCTCCCTTTTCAAAAGAGTTTTATCTAAAAAATTAAAATGCTAAATCATTGACACTCAGAATAGCCATCAAAATGGAAATTATGATACCGGCTATTAACAAGCCCAACACCACAATGAGAACTGGCTCTAACAACGCTAACATTCTTTGAATAGTTACTTTAAGTTCTTTATCGTAGGTGGTTGCAACTCTCAGAAGCATTTCTTCCATACGACCTGTTTCTTCGCCCATTTTGATCATCTGCATCGCCATTTTTGGGAATTGACCGGATTCAATCATAGCGCCACTCATGTTCTTGCCTTGCTTTAAGTTTTTTTCTGCTTTATCAAGGGCTTGTGACAAGACGAAATTATTGACTGTTTCCTTAACGATGGAAAGCGCTCTCAAGATCGGAACACCATTTCCGAGCAAAGTTCCAAGGGTTCGACTCAAATTAGCGGTTTCCATTGTTCTAATAATGTCACCTGCGAAAGGAAGTTTAAGCACTCGCTGATCCCAAACGGCTTTTTTGACCGGACTAGCCTTGACAGACCTGATGTACATTCCCAGCAGCACAAAAGCAACCAATAACACCCACCAATAACTTTGCAACCACTCGGCTACTCCTACTACAATTTGCGTAGGAACAGGCAGTTCTTTGCCTGCGCTTTCAAACATTTCGGTAAATTGAGGAACGACAAAAGTCAGCAATAAAAAAACGGAACCCAGTGCCATAACAACCAATATGGCTGGATAGATCATGGCAGTACTTACTGTATCTCTAAGTTCTTTCGATTTTTCTAAATATTCGGCCATTCGGTTCAGGACGTCTTCGACACTGCCTCCCGCTTCACCTGCTTTCAGCATGTTTAAATAAAATCTGGAAAAATCTTCTGATTGGCTTTCTAAGGCGCTAGACAAGGTCGACCCACCTTTTACTTTCTGTAAAACTTCTTCTACAAAACCAAATAACTTGGTTTCTTTACCTGTCAATTCTTTTAAAACCGTTAACGACCGATCTAACGGTAAACCGGCTTCTAACAAAGTAGCCAATTCTCGGGTAAATAAGATAATGTCTTTAGGTGATAATACCTGCTTAGACTGACTAAATTTAAACCACCGCGATATGCCAAAGCCGGCTGGCTTGACCTGGATCGGCATCAACCCTTCGTGCTGCAAATCCTTAATCAACGATTGCTCGTCTACCGCAATACGGTATTCTTCAATAATGCCCCCCTCTTTATTGGCAGCTTTGATACTGTAATTTGGCATGGTATTAAGTCTCAGTTGTCACGCGGAGAATTTCTTCAATAGTGGTGATACCTTCCATTGCTTTCATAAGGCCATCGTCATACATTGTCACCATTCCTTCTTTGACAGCAGCCTCCTGAATTTTTCCTGCTTCCATATGCGACATAATGAGTTTTCTGATGCCATCGGTCATTACTAGAAATTCCATGATCGCGATACGTCCACGATAACCAATACCACCGCAATGATCGCAACCGACCGGATGGAAAAGTTTTATCTCTCCTTCAGGCACTAACCGTCGCAGACCCATTTCAGATACCATTTCGGGCATTACTGGATAGATTACTTTACAATGGGTACAAAGTTTTTTTACAAGCCTTTGTCCTAAAATACCGTTCACTGTTGATGTTAACAAATAGTCTTCAAGCCCCATATCCAAAAGACGGGTTACACCGCCGGCTGCATCATTGGTATGCAACGTTGATAACACAAGGTGTCCTGTCATAGCAGATTGCACGGCGATTTTCGCTGTTTCCAGGTCACGCATCTCACCAATCATAATGACGTCAGGATCTTGTCTTACAATCGAACGTAATGCACTGGCAAAATTAAGACCAATTTGCGGCTTTGCTTGGATCTGGTTGACTCCTTCCAGTTGGTATTCCACAGGATCTTCGACCGTTATAATTTTGCGGTCTGGCGTATTGAGCTGATTTAGCGCTGTATAAAGCGTGGTTGATTTACCACTTCCGGTTGGGCCGGTAATCAACAGAATACCATGGGGTTTGGAGAGTATTTTGACAAATCTTTTGGAATGGGTTCCATCAAAACCAAGGGCTGAAAAATCAAATTTAACATTTTCTTTGTTTAACAGTCGAATAACGACACTTTCCCCGTACATGGTCGGTATCGTTGATACCCGTAAATCGAGCTCTTTGCCTGACATTTGAATTTTGATCCTGCCATCTTGGGGCAAGCGTCGCTCGGCGATATTCAATTTCGCCATAATTTTAATACGCGAGATAACCGCCGCTGTTGATGACACTGGCGGCGCCTCTACCTCTTGCAAAACGCCATCAATTCTAAGCCTGACTTTAAGGCTTTGCTCAAAAGGTTCGAAATGAATATCTGAAGCTTCAGTCTCAAGGGCCCGTTGCATGATGATATTAACCATTCTGATAACCGGAGCTTCACTGGCAAGATCTTTTAGATGCTCAATTTCGTCTTCACCTATTTCTTCACCATCCATGCCGTCTGAAAACAAGCCCATGTTTGTCTTGCCGTCACCGTATTGAAGTTCTAAAGCACGCTCAATCTCAGAAGCCACACCAACCTTAACGCTTACTTCCTTCTGACAGGCTAGAATTAAAGCCTCTATAACTGACTTTTGGATTGGATCAATTGTTGCAACGATTAACTCTTCTGGTTTTTCTTCGAGCCCGATAATGCGGTTTTCTCTTAAAAAACGTAATGAAATACTTGACGGAATAGGGGAAACTTCGGGATATTCGTCTTTTTTTACAAGCTCAATATTTTCGGAACTAGCCATTGCAACGGCCACATCATTTTCAGAGCATAAACCCAGCTTGATCAACAGGGATGGCAATCCCTCTTCTGCGGCCTGTTCCTGAATTTTTTTTGCCCTGCTAAGATCAGAGTCACGCAACTTTTGATTTTTTTGTAAAAAATCAATAAACGCTGCATAAGTTGAGACACTCTCTTCTGCTTCTAAAATCTCTTCAGTCATAATAAAAAAACCTAGTTAGTGATTTAGTTTTGTTCCGGCAGCTTGCCAAACCCGCTCAACGGTTATCTGTTGGTGATAAATTACATCCAAGGAGGCAGGATAATTTCCTATTTTATCATTTACTTGCGTCAAACATGTCTGATGGTGCCCGCAAGCTCCAGTTAGACCTGGAACCGTACCAAGATAAAGAGTAATGCCCGGAGTATCAAGTGCTGCCGCCAAATGAGCCAACCCAGTATCAACTCCGATGACCAGTTTGGCTTGATTTAACAGGCAGGCAATCTCATTTAAATTCATCTTGGGTAATATAACCACGTTTTTTGAAGTCTGCGCGATAGCTTCTGCACGCTGTTTTTCTTCCTCATTACCCCAAGGTAAATAGATAGTATACCCTTGTTGAGAAAATAACATGGCCAGCTTCACCCAACTGTCTTTTGGCCACAATTTGGCAGGGTGACTTGCACCATGCAGAAAAACAACATAGGGTTGTCTATCAAAGGCAGTATTAAAAAGCTTAGTGTCCAACCCACTTTCCATTTCATTAGGGTCAAATTGATAACCAAGTACCTCAGAAAATAACCGTCTTACTCTTTCAATTGCATGTAATTTTTTGGGTACATTGACTTTTTTTTGATAGCCCAGTGCAGCAAATGGTTCCTTGCAAGATTTGTAGTCTAAACCGCAACGAACACCATGGGCCAAAAAAGTAACCATGGCACTCTTTATTAAACCTTGCGCATCAATAATGTAATCATAGTCTTTTTGACGTAATTGACTTACCATCGAGGTAATTTGACCGTTAGCGATGGAGCTGACTACTTCTCGTCGCCACCGTCTAATAGCAACAGGAATCACCTTATCTACCGCCGGATGCATTTTCGGAATTTCACAAAAACCTTCCTCAGCAACCCAGTCAAAGCGAATCCCTGGATGAGCTTTCTCTGCATCAGTTAATGCAGGTAGCGTATGTATCAGATCTCCCATAGAAGAGGTTTTTACAACTAAGACGCGCATAATGCCCCGATTTCGTTAATAATTTGATCGGGCAGAATTTGCTTCAAACAATGTGTATGGCCCAAAGGGCATTCTCTTTTGTAACAAGGCGAGCACTCCAAACCGAGATAACAGATTTTAGCAGTTTGGAAACTCAATGGGGGTGTTCTTTTGGGGTCCGACGAACCAAAAATTGCAACGATCCTTTTTTTTAGCGCTGCTGCAACATGCATTAACCCAGTATCATTAGTGACAACGACATCTGCCAACGAAATTAAGTCAATACTCTCAACCAGTGAAGTTGTACCCGCTAAATCAACACACTGCATGTTTGTTAGCGTATTTATTTCTTTTGTTATGGCGTTATCCTTTTCCGAACCAAACAAGAGGACTTGCCATCCTTCATCCTTTTTTTGTCTCGCAACACTAGCAAAAAAAGCGGCTGGCCAACGCTTGGAAGAACCAAACTCAGCGCCAGGACATAGCGCCACAGTCTTGAGTGAGTTCTTTATACTATGTTTTTTAATTAACTTAGCTTGGTTTGCCAAATCAATAAACAGCTCAGGCTTGGAAAGCTCTGCCAGTGGCTCGTTTCTCTGTTGAGACAAATTAGCATAATTTTCTGCTGTTTTGCGACCTCGTTTGCTGGATTGGTACCTTATATCATTTAGTAAAGCATAACGAAACTCACCAAGATAACCAGTACGAATTGGAATTTTGGCAAAGAAGGGTACTAAAGCAGATTTCCATGAATTAGGAAGAATGATTGCTTGATGATAACCATTCTCCTTGAGCTCATGCCCAATTGCTGTTCTTTTTTTTAAACTTAATTCTCCATGTTTGAAAGGAGCTTCGATCATACTGGAAATTTCTTTCATCCTGGTCAATACCGGAAAACACCACTCTGGCGCGAGAACATCAAGCCGACTATCTGGGTATTTTTGCTTCAGCGCAATAAACAAACTTTGTGCCATAACCATGTCTCCGATCCATGATGGCCCGACAATTAATATTTTTGAGTCTAACTTCACTCGGCTTGAACGTAAGTCAGCCATTCATGGTGGTCATTACGCTTCCCATTAGCGTAATCAAAATATAGTGCTTGCAAACGCTCCGTTACCTGCCCTCGCTCTCCTTTGCCGATCGTTCTATCATCGTATTCTCGGATAGGAGTTACCTCTGCTGCAGAACCTGTAAAAAAAGCCTCATCAGCAACATAAACTTCATCTCGGGTAATTCGTTTTTCTATAACTGGCATTCCTATCTCATTGGCTATCGTAATAATCGTATCACGCGTAATTCCTTCCAAGGCCGAAGTAGTTTCAGGGGTATACAGTTTATTGTTGCGTACGATAAACAGATTTTCTCCGCTTCCCTCGGCCACATAACCCTCGTGATCTAAAAGCAAGGCTTCATCATAACCTGCTGAGATTGCTTCTTGAAGTGCCAAAATCGAATTAATGTAATTCCCGTTTGCCTTTGCTTTGCACATGGTACTATTAACGTGATTTCTAGTATAAGAGGATGTTCTAATTCGGATGCCTTTTTCCATACTTTCAGCTCCCAGATAGGCACCCCACTCCCATGCCGCAACCATAACATGCACTTTTAAATTATCTGCCCGTAGACCCATACCTTCTGAGCCGTAAAAACACATAGGCCTGAGATAAGCACTAGCTAAGTGGTTTTTGGCAACAGCGGAGCAATGAGCATCATTCAGTGTTTGTTTTGAAAAAGGAATTTTCATATTTAGAATGTGGGCCGACCTAAACAACCGGTCTGTGTGTTCTTGTAATCTAAATATTGCAGTACCATTTGTAGCAGTTTGATAAGCCCTTAAGCCTTCAAACACGCCTGCACCATAATGTAACGTATGTGTCAAAACATGAACTTTCGCCTCTCGCCAGGGCACCCATTCCCCATCTAGCCAGATGACGCCGTCTCTATCGTCCATCGTCATCATGTAGTCTCCTATTGCCTTTTAGTATAAATTTTAATTGTGCTGCTTGAAACGCCTTCATTTTACTTCCTAAATTTAGTCAAGAGTATTTTAGGGTTGATGAGAACTCATAATTTCACTCCAAATTTGCTTTACCTTGGGCCTTATGTCAGCAAAAATGCTCTCTGCTATTACATTGGTACTTCCTTGCAGGGTCTCCCGATGTCCTCTATCACGATAAGCACAGTATGCATTATGCAATGTATCAAGTTGATATTCGGAGATATACCCGTTTTCTCTTAACGATGCCATAATTCTTATGTTATCTGTAAAATCTATCAACTTTTCAGTCTTATGCGCATAAGCAAGTACACAAAATTGTACTATAAACTCTATATCTGCAATACCACCAGGACTATGCTTTAAATCAAACCGCCCAACCGCCTTCACAGCAAAATTATCCGCCATTTTTTTTCGCATTTCACGAACTTCTTGTTTTAAATCATCATATTTTCTTGACTTAATTAATATCGCTTTCCTAATATCATGGAATTTTTCTCCGACAGCTATGTCTCCAGCAACAAAACGAGCCCTGACTAAGGCTTGGTGCTCCCATGTCCATGCTGACTTATCCAGATACTCTTGGAAAGCACCAACCTGACTTACCAGCAACCCTGCGTTACCGCTGGGTCGAAGTCTTAGGTCCACTTCATACAAGACGCCCGAAAACATCTTAGTATTCAGGATGCTGGATATTTTTTGGCCTAATTTTGCATAAAACTCTAAACAAGTTACCGGCTTATCGCCACTGGTAACCCCATGTTGATCGACTGTGTCTGACAAAAAAACCAAATCCAGATCGGAACCATAACCGAGTTCTATACCTCCAAATTTACCATAAGCGATAACAGCGAACTTCATTTCTTTTTCATTGGCTTGTTGTGGCAAACCATGTTTTTTTTCCAGTATTCTCCACGCTATACCAACAACAAACTTAACAATCTCCTCAGCAATGTAAGTTAAATAATCGCTAACAACCATGAGCGGTATTACTCCTGCTATATCTGCAGATGCCACTCTAAGAACATTGCTTTGCTTAAATTGGCGCAAGGATGTCATCACTTGCTCAATTTGATCTTTTTCAATAAGCGCCATCTGAGAATTAATGGCTTCCTCCAAATGGGGCTTACTTAGTGGGGAATAAAGACTTTCTGAATCTAAAAGCTCGTCCAGTAGAATTGGATGCAGCGCTAAATAATCACAAATCCAAAAACTTGACGAAGAAAGTTTAACCAACTGTGTTAATGCACTTGGATTTTCAATCAGTAACGCATAATAGACATTTCTACCAGCAATAGCTTCAAATAAGTTTAATATGCGACCTAATGTTTCATCTGCATTTTCAATGAGCACAAACTCGGAAAGCAGTTTTGGAATAAGTCGATCTAATGTTTCCGCCCCTTTTTTTGTTAGCTTCTTGACATTTAATGCATTTTGAAAAACAAAAAGCTGCCGAATTACTTGTTGGGGATTATGAAAACCTAATGAAGTAATTTCCATTTCCAATGCCTCCGTGTCGTCAGTATGCAACTGTGACCAAACCTTATTGCTTGAATTATTCTCTTTATCCTCTTTTGTCAAAGAGAAAACTTCTTCAAAAATTTGGTGAACATCATTTCGAATTTCATCAATATGTTCTTTAAAAGAAATCCATGAGGAATAATTTAAAGATACCGCCAAAGCAAATTTCTCAGTAATTTGCTCCGGCAAATCATGAGTTTGCTTATCCTGATAGGCTTGAATATGATTTTCTACTTGCCTTAATAACATATACGACCTTTCAAGAGTATCAATATCCTCCTTTGTTAGTAAATTGAGCTCTCCAAGCCTAGGCAAAACTTTTAACACGTTGCTTTCTTGTAATTCCTTATTTTGCCCCCCTCTTATCAATTGAAATGCCTGAACTATAAACTCTATTTCACGAATACCACCTGGCCCAAGTTTGATATTCTCAACCTTATCCTTTCGCATGAGTTCCTGGGTTATTTTTAATTTTAGTGTTCTCAACTCTTCAAAGGCACCGTAGTCTAAATACCGACGGTATACAAATGGGTTAAGCATTTGCATTAATTGCTTTGCAGTTTCAAGATCTCCTGCAACAGGTCGCACCTTGACCATTGCATAGCGTTCCCATTCTCGCGCTTGTGTCTGATAGTAGTTCTCCATGGCCTGAAAGTTCATAACAATAGGACCACTCGCACCAAATGGCCTCAGCCGTGTATCGACTCTAAAAACAAACCCCTCAACAGTTGCCTCATTTAATACTTTTATCAGGCTAGTACATAGCTTAGAAAAAAATTCGCTATAACTGGTTTTCTTTTTATCTTCTAGAATTCCCTCTTCAGGGTAGGTAAAAATAAGGTCAATATCAGAAGAAAAATTGAGTTCTTTTGCTCCTAACTTTCCCATACCAAGAACGATTAGTTGCTGCTTACAACCGCTTGGAAGAATTGGGCTACTTTTCATTTTGCATGCTGCTTGATAAAGAAAATCCAGAGCATATTCAATACAAGCATCGGCCAGAGCAGATAAATCAAGCAGTGTCTCAGACAAGTCTGACCAACCTGCAATATCCCGCCAGGCTATTCTAATCATGTGCTTTTTTCTGAACTGACGAAGTATAGTCATTAACGCCGTTTCGGAATTGACTGAAAACGTATACAAATCACCTAGATAAACTGACTTGAGATCAGAAATAAACAATTCTTTTGTAGCAATTAGCTCTAAAATGGTATCAGGCTCAATAACACAGCAATTCCTTACGAATAAACTACTTGCCCAAACTTTTACTATTGAAGACTGAAAGGGAGGGTTTGCTGGAAACTGCTGATTATTATCTCGAAGATTTCGAATAAACTGATTTAAAGAAGAGCGTAGTTGCTCTTTAACAGCCACATCGGAAAGGGATTCAATTTCAGCTATTACTTTCTCTAAATCGGACATTGGACTTTCTATCTTAAAGCAATTACATAGCTTGATTATGATACCGAAAACAAAGATTGAATGTACAGAGATAGTCTTTTCCAAACAGTGCCGCCACTTATAATACTCCCCAAAAACTAGACCAGTAGTTAAGATAGAATCTTACCCTCAAAACCGAGGATTAAGAGATGACAATTAGTCGAAAAAAGCACAGCACTCAAACCAAAGTAAAGGTTGTTTTAGAAGCCCTAAAAGGTGAGCAAACCACAGCAGAAATTACCGCGAAATACGGCATCCATTCAACCCAAATCAACAATTGGAAAAAGGCTGCATTAAATACCCTCCCCGAAGCATTTTCAAGCCACCGAAAACGCCAGGAAGATGACCAGCAAGCGTTGATTGATGAACTCTACAAGCAGATAGGGCAGCTAAAAGTAGAAAATGAATTTCTAAAAAAAACATTTTGAACGTGGCTCTTGACACTAAAAAAATGTGGCTAGAACCTGAGCTGTCAACCCTTAGCATCAGGCAACAGTGTGGTTTGCTAGGCATCAATCGCTCAAGCCTGTATTACCGTCCGGTGGGTATCGACGCATACACGCTATTATTGATGCATGAACTGGATAAACAATATACCGAAACACCTTTTTACGGTGTGTTGAAAATGACGGAGCATTTGAGATTACAAGGTCATCAGGTCAATGTGAAACGCGTCAGGCGGCTGCTCAGGCAAATGGGCTTAGAAGCGGTCTATCCCAAGCCGAAGTTGAGCCAGGCGAATCCGGAACACAAAGTGTTTCCTTATCTGTTGAGACATTTGCCCATTGAACGCTGTAATCAGGTCTGGAGTACTGATATTACCTATATACGTCTGAGACATGGCTTTGTTTATTTGATGGCAATCATCGACTGGTACAGCCGCTATGTGCTGAATTGGGCACTGAGTACGACGTTGGAAGCAGACTTCTGTATCATTGCGCTGAATGAAGCCTTGGCAACATCACGGTGCGAAATTTTTAATACCGACCAAGGGAGCCAATTTACCACGCATCGGTTCACGCAACCCCTGCTGGATAAAGGCATCCAGGTTAGCATGGATGGCAGAGGCCGGGCCTTGGATAATATCTTTGTTGAGCGTTTGTGGCGTTCTGTCAAGTATGAGAAAGTCTACTTGAATGATTTTCAGACCGTGAAACAAGCGCACCAAGGGCTGAAAGACTATTTTGAGTTTTACAACCAGCGACGGATTCATCAATCGCTAGATTATCAAACCCCCGAGGAGGTCTATTTAAACAAGAGCGCAGTATGATTTAAAGGTAAGCCAGGCGGACTCCATGTGGACAAAGCGTGGATTTCCTACGGAACGTGTGGATAAGCTGATGGAAAACAAAAGAGCCGTTTTCCACGAGCTTACCCACACTAATCCACCCTTTGACCACATTCCGCCGCAGTCAACAAATCGTAATATTAAAACGCCTGCGGCGCAATAATAACAATTTTTTTTAAAATAAAGAGAAAGATTTATATCTTAATTATTAGAGAAATTGGTCTGGACAATGGGGAGTACTATAATGCGTCTGTTGCCACTCCTTGAAGACAAACAAAAACCCCACGCTAGTCGCCGAACTTATTTCGTGCGCGTCCCTGTCATAACCATGTCAATACCCAATTATATCTATTTTTACTATTCATATTCCGCATGAAATCCTTCTTTCTGAACCTATACTTCAGCAGACTGGGTTTCTATGCCGTTTTCATTGTTTTAATTATCTATCGTTTTCCGGGATAGAGCCTGGAGAAGTAAACTTAACCTGTCATATTGGATGTCCACCCGAAGTGGCATCGGTTCAGCTTCATTGAATATTTTATTCTTCAGGGTATCCGTCAGAGCGCCTTAAAGACTTAGAACGAGTTTCTTTTAAGGGTATTGTTAATTAAGTATAGTTCCAAAATCCCCGTTCCATTTGAGCATTAAAAGCATCACTGCATATTTAAGCATTTCCTTACTTTTGCTATAACACTTCGATTTTCGGCGTAATCGGGCGAGAAAGTGTCTAAATAAGCTTAAGCTGTTATAGCCTTCTACCGTATATGTTTCAGCTTTTGATTGTGTATGTAATCCAGCCGGGATAAACTTTTCATAGGGACTCCAATAGTCGCTCATAACACCTTTTATAGTGCTGTCTTTGACGGCTTCCCATCATTCCCGTCCTGTTTCCGTGTCGCGGGAGCCCACAACGCACGCGAGAAAGCGCTTTCCATGTCGATCAACAGCAATCCAGATCCAGCAATAGTTTTTTTTACGCCAATATACGTGTGCATTTCATCCATTTCTACAATTTCAACACCCGCTTCTGATCGAATTGCCTCGATCGATTCGCCATAGGCTTTGATCCAGTAATACACCGTCACATGACTGCATTTCAAAAACCGGCCAATTGAGCGAAAACCCAGCCCTTCCAGGTAAAGCTCAAGCGCTTGTCGCTTAATATCAGGTCTAAGTCCCTGGTGGCTCACGGTATGCCTATAGCCACATGATTTGCATTTATATCGTTGTTTCTCTTTGACTATACCATCTTTCGTGCAGTCTGCTGAGTGACATTTCGGACAAGTCGCCATAGGTAGTTACTCACGGGAAAAATACTACTTTACCAGAAACTATACTTTTTGAACAATGCCCTGATAAGATGGTTAGACTGTGTCTTCGAGTGGCTTAACCAAAAAGCCAACAATGCTACCTGCAATCGTTATTTCGACTAAACTGCCAATGAACCAGCTAAAAGCAAGACCTAATGAAATAGGCATGTAGCAGTATGACCCGAATCCCATCGTCACGCCCATTGCAACACCAAAAATAAGCCCATACTTAAGCCCTGTCGCTAATGATTTGGGTTCAATAAAATAGCTATAAATAGCTACAAAACAAATGCTAAAAACTAATGTAACGAAAGACATGAGAGGCATATTCATTTCGTCTTCTGGTCGCCACAAATGGGACGTTGCTTGATAGGTTGATTTAAGTAGTACGCCGTGAATAAGAAAGTCCAAAATTGACCATGCTAAAAACACTGTAATAACTGCCCAAATTGTTTGCTTTAACATCATTTCCTCCTAAAGATTACAACCTATCACCGCAAAGTCATTGTCGGATAAAGGCTGAGGGTTAAGAACACGTTACTTTTTGTTGTACAAATATTTGATTGGAGGTCTGTTTGCACCGCAATCACAAGGTTTCCCATGGGTTGTAGGATCCAAAATTCCACAAATGACCCTCTGGATCCATGCAAGAATACAAACGCCCTCCATAGTCTTGATCTTCAGGTTCCATTGCTATTACTGCTCCAGCGCTAACTGCCCGGTGATAATGAGCATCGACATCTTCTACAATGATATAAGGGCTTTGCGTTACGGCCTCGCCTACCGCATGTGGCGTTTTTTGCAACTGATCAAAGGGCGAATCCCTGACTGAGCCAACCATAATCATGTCACCGTTTAGTTTGAGTTGAGCATGTTCTATGCTTCCCGCTTCGCCAGGTACGACCAAATGTTTCTCAAACCCGAACGCCTGGCAAAGCCATTCGATAGCTGTTGCGGCGTCTTTATATTTCAGTGTTGGAATGATGTAATTAGACATTTTGTGTTCCTCCGAATAAACGTGGCGAGCTCAGCTATCGATTAACAACAAGGGGTACAAAGCGCAGAACGACCTTTGCGATGTCGCTTTTGGAGCCATTTGACTCGCTTGTCATGACCCTGCCAACAATACAGGTTTGTTTTTTACACTTTCGTATGACTCAATACTGATAAATGGCCAAACTGAATAGTTACCTACACGCATAAATGACTTCTGCATTTTATGTTCATTGAACAGTTTGCCGACAAGACCATATTCGATTGGCCGGATACCAGGACAACTAATTTTTAGCCATAGGTACTCTTCGTTTGAATAGAGAAACATCACCCAACGAGCCATCATATTTTTGACTTCATGTGGCACTTTCCAATGAGCGTTAATCTTGTGCTCTTTGAAATCGTCGTAGAAGCACCGGAGAGTATCTTCAGTTGCCCAGATAGCAGAATCGTTAGAATCAGGCATTTTCATCTCGAATTCAAAGTTGCTAATTTGTCCAGAAGCGAACTGTCTGGTTACTTCAGCCGCTATTTTACTTGCATCTAAATCGATCATGTGTGCTCCAAACTATCGCTTATCAGCTTGCTATTCGTTTGATGAAAATTAAATTAGTGACTATGTCTACCCATTGTTAATTTTTAACATTATAAGAACTAAGACAATTCGTCAAGGATGTACGTTAGTTCTTTGATTTGGAGTTTTCTTTGGGTTTACCATTGCAGGTACAATAATGAAAACGCACGATTCCAGAGAGCGCCCCCCCTATGGCATTCTGCATCAAAGATAAGACTCGCATTTTGAAGCAGCGATTGGTTAGACTCGCCTTTGGCCAAGCAAAAAATACAATCACTTATTCATTGACTATCGATTCCTCCAAAAATTGAATAAGCAACATCCCTTGTACGTTGGTAATTTGCATCGTCCCATCGTTGTTCCTACCGTTGATATTTTCAATATAAAGCCTGATCTTTAAGCCATTGTTAGATCGATTGTGAATTAATTTATACGCTTCTTCGGCTGGCACTTTAACATCGCGACTGCTCGCAAGTTTATTTAATAATTTGTTGAGATTAATGCTTTCCTTCCTTGCCTTCCCGAAGGAAATTTCAAGTTCGTTGTCTTTTCGCAAAAGAACAGTTATTTTATTTTTACTACTTTCGGGCCAAACTTGATCAACCGCTGTGCTGACTAAATTTTGATTGAAATAAAGCTGTAACGGGATGGCGTAATCGAAACCGGCCAACGGAACGAGAGTGTTGTCATGCCTGTACCTATGATCATCACCGCCAAGACTGATTCTAAATGATTCATTTTGTTTTTTTTCATGCGATCTCACAAAATCAATACCCATGAGTTTTACAAATTTAACGCCATCACTTTGATAACAACGTCGAGTCATACACCGGCTGATGATTGAATCAACATTATCTTTATCTGAAAACCAGGGAGACATACTGTCACCAGCGCCATGAGTGATGATGTAAGTCACCATAGAACTGATGGATTTCCTCATCGCAAAATCCAGTTGAGTTTTAGGCGGGTAGTATTGCTGATTGACCAGCATGTTTTGCTTGGTGAGCAATGCCTGCAATCTTATAAGCTGATGTTTTACGGGTAATGTGTCAATGCGCCAAGGGCCAACGGAAATGATTAGAGCAAGTATGGCTAACGAAACTAAAACTTGCCGCAATTGAAAATTTGTACGCTGGATTAATTGACAGGCAATCAAGATCGCAAACCAGACAGCGCAAATCACGACAAGATAACGGGGTTCTGTCAATCCGTATTGGTTAATGCGTACACTAATATCAATAATCCCAGCGGCACGACCATCATTTTGTAGAAATTACGATAGAACCACCCCAGCAACGGCTTATTGCGGTCATGCATCGGAAAAATCATCCAGTGGGTGACAATACCGATCACGCCGAATGCGCAGACCATCAATCCTAAATTACCGCGGGGCAATTCCCATTGCAGCAAAATCTTGATGAAGTAGGCATACAGGATCACCATGTAAATGAGCGATAAAGGGATCAAAACATAATTCTGAATAAAATAAACACCACGGGGGAACTTACAATCGGATCGTTGATAATCAAATTGGGTCGGCACTTGGGCCAGAAAATAGGCGGGAGCGAAAAAGCACCAACCAAAAACCCAAATATCTGCATAGAGTTTGCGACTGACCTTTATGTCAAATAAATAATCGATGCTTATTAGGCTTAAGCTTAGACCACCGCACAGTATTAAAGCGGCTAAAAAGGCAAAACAAAGCGCCTCAATCAGTTGAAAATTAAAATACCAAAACGAATCATTATCATGACGACGGAAAAAATAAGCGGCAAATGTGACCGCCAAGGCAATCGCAAACAACATCGTCCAAGTGGAATGAGCTGAGGTATCATTGGTCACGATTTTCCAGCAGAGTAAGACAAAAGCAGGCAAAGCCAAGCTATAACGCTTAACCCGTGTCCATTGATGACTCTCAGAAAACAACCCCGATGCAAGAAACCACAATGCACCAACTATTCCCATTAGCATACTTCGTTGCCATTCAAGGGCAGCCAATAAATTATAACTGTGGCTCTTTAATATGGTTAACAAAGTGATAAATATCAGGCTCAGCATAACCAGCGGGAAACGGCGGAAGGTTTGTAAAAATGCTTGAAAAGCCTGCACCCAAAATTGTGCGCTGAGAATTTTTGTGAAGCCTGTTGTCATGTTGTTGCCAGTCAAATAAATCGATTTGTAAGACTTGTTTTTTAACAGCTTACGGACTTGCCACTGGGTTAATGCTACTGTTTTATTGGAGCCGATGAGCGGAATCGAACCGCTGACCTACTGATTACGAATCAGTTGCTCTACCAACTGAGCTACACCGGCCGTGGTTGTTATTTTAACTTAGTTTCAACCAACCGAAGCAATAAGTTCTGCCACTCTTTTAAAGCGGTGCGAAAGACATAAGGACCGTGCAACATCACTATTGGTCACGAAACCGCCATAGGTATTAATTGCTTTGGATAGCCCCGGTTTTTTAAGCATTGAAGTTAGACCCTGTTCGGCCAACATTTGAATATACAGCAAAGTCTGTTGCGTTAGCGCAAGGGTTGATGTTCTTGGATAAGCACCTGGCATATTAGCAACACAATAGTGGACTACATTGTGTAACGTGTAAATCGGGTCTTGGTGCGAGGTGGGTCTGGATGTTTCAATGCAACCGCCTTGGTCAATACTAACATCGACGATAACTGCGCCGGGAGTCATTTTCTTTACCATCGCTTCTGTGACAACAAAAGGCGCTTTCCCTCCATGCCGCAGAACCGCACCTACCACCAGGTCGGCATTCACTATTTCTCGTTCTATGGATTCAGGCGTGGAAAGAAAATACGTATAATTTTGGTGCTTTTGGTTTTGGCATTGCTTTTGTTGATACTTTTTTTGGTTAAGTCCAAACATGACAACGCTTGAACCCATGCCGATGGCCACAGTAGCGGCATGTTGTCCCACGACACCATCGCCGATAATCACAACTTTCCCAAACGTTGTGCCGTTAACGATACCTAACTGCATCCCCTTCCCGCCGTTGAATTTCGCCAGGTAAAAACTGCCCATCAGCGTTGCCATGTTGCCGGCCACCGCGCTCATGGGCATCAGTAGTGGTAAACGACCTTGCTCATCTTCTAACGTTTCATAAGCTATAGCCGTCATTTTTCTATGCAGTAAATTTTCGATAAGGCTTGGCTTTGCCCCCGCCAAATGGAAGAATGTAAACACCATTTGGCCATTGAAATGTCGATACTCCGATTCCAAAGGTTCTTTGACTTTGACAACCAGCTCATTCGACCAAGCTCTGTCTGTCAAAACTAGAGTGGCGCCTGCTTGTCGATACTGTTCGTCGATAAACCCTGACCCCATGCCTGCACCTTGTTCGACCAAGACCTTATGCCCCGCTGTGACCAGGCTTGCTACACCGTCTGGCGTGATGGATACTCGATATTCCTGTTGTTTTATTTCTTTAACAACCCCGATATCCATTCCGATCTCTAACGTGTCGAAAAATATTGCGATGCAAAGTGCGCTGCCCCAAGCTGCGCTATGCCTGGGTTTAAACAAACCTTTACCGGAACTCGGCGCAGTAGTTCGGTATACCTGCCTTTGTTTAAAAAACCTTCCATAAAGAATGGCTGCTGTAATACCGGTAAGATTTTAATACTGATTCCTCCACCCAAATAGAGTCCTCCATAAGGCAGACATTTCAAAGCCAGATTACCGGCTTCAGCGCCATAAATTCTGGCAAAACGCTGTAACGCCAATTGGCACGCTTTATCTGAGCCAGCAAGCCCTCTTTCACCGATAACCGCCGCCGGATCTTTTTGTTGCATCAATTGTTGAGTATCCGGTAAAGTCATCGCTTTTTCACTTTGCACAATGAATTCGTACAAGCTGTAAAGCCCCGCCCCTGACACAATCCTTTCGTAACTGATATGGCCTGAATGTTTCTTTCTGAGGAAATTTAGCAAGGCCATTTCAAAATCATCATTCGGCCCAAAGTCGGTATGACCGCCTTCTGTTGCCATAACCTCATGGTAGTTTCCATGCCACGGCATGATGGCTTCCCCTAAACCTGTACCTGCTGATAAAACAGCTTTGTTACTGGTTGTAGATGAGTTTTTGGCTTGAAAATTTAGATCGACAAATTGCGAGTTGGGAGCTGTCAATACACCCCACCCAGTTGCCTCCAAATCATTTAACAAAAAGATATTATCGGATGAAAATAGCGCTTGCAAGCTACTCTTTTTGATTTTCCAAGGCAAGTTAGTAGTCTGACAGTCGCCATGAATTACCGGTCCGGCGACACCTAAGCAAACAGCATTGATTTTTGTAACTTTGAAGGCCTTGAGGGCATCTTTCAACAACGCTTCTATTGTCTGATATTGCTGACTTGGAAATGCCCCTTCCTGAATACTAACCAGATCGTCATCCTGATCTTCATAGATAGCCAACAAGGATTTAGTTCCACCCAAATCACCTGACAGGATCATTGTTGTTATTCGTAACGATGATAGGCTTTATAGCTGCCTTGTTTATCAAAAGAAATGACATCGAAAGGATCTTTTTTACCCCCCATCTCCATACCTGGTGTTCCGACCGGCATACCAGGAACGGTAATGCCCACGACATCTGCTTTTGACGTCAGTAAAGTCTTTATATCTTCTGCTGGTACATGGCCTTCTATAACATAGCCATCAATTACGGCAGTGTGACAAGACGATAACTTCCTGGGGATTTTATATTGGCTTTTAATACTGTCCATATCATCAGTCACAATATCCTTGATGTTAAAGTTCTCCTGTTTCAGATGTTCAATCCATTTGGCACAGCAGCCGCAGGTAGGGCTTCGATAAACCACCATTTCTTTAAATTGTTTCTGACTGGTATCAGCATCCGATTCTGCATATGTGAATGCAGGTATCAAAAAAAACGCTATAAAAACTATTGTATTTTTCATTTTGCAAACTCCCGTTGTGAATTCATTTGGTGTGTTGGTATTATCATTTAAACAGTCCACTTACCCGCGACTCAGGACTGATCAATTTTTTTACTGGATTTCTTTACTTAGAAGCAGAATAAAGCAATTACGTTCCACCTAATTAAGATTTTAATCTGGATAATCATTTTCTAGTGCAAAAACCAGGGTTGCTGTTTTGCACAAACGCAGGCACATAGCAAGCTCTGCAACTGCTGCTACAACGCAGAAGACGGACAAAATGATTATTCACCCTGAATGGTAACCACCATGCTGCGACTCCCGGCATGATTTCGGTGTTCGCATAAATAAATCCCTTGCCATGTACCAAGATTTAAACGACCATTGGTTATGGGTATATTCAGGCTAGCGCCTAACACACTGCTCTTTAAATGAGCTGGCAAGTCGTCAGGCCCTTCATCCAAATGACTGTAATAGGGTTCGTTTTCTGGTATCGCTCTATTGAAATAGCTTTCAAAATCTTGCCGCACCGTTGGATCTGCATTTTCATTGATGGTAATCGATGCAGAAGTGTGCTTTAACAATAAATTCATCAAACCAATTTTATAGTTTTTTAACTCGGGTAACTCGTGCAAAATTTCACTGGTAACTAAATGAAAACCACGAGAACGGCTCTTCAATCGAAACTCCTTTTGCAACCACATAAATAGTTATCTCATCATTTGTTCAATATGTCATAACTTTATCATAACGTTGATACAGAAGCGTTTGCTATACTTCACGCAGCCAACTAACTGAGTGGCAAAGAATTCAATTTTAAAATCAAAGGAATAACTGCCGCTTTCTCTCGGTTTACAAATTCGCTAAGCCTAAAGAACTAACGACTACCAGCCCACCACCAACCCAACGCTTGAACGATACGTCATTTCGCATAATGGCAGTATGTGCTTTTAGCCCAAGAACGTGTCCGATGGCTGCGACAGGCAACAGCAGAAGTGCTTCAATAAAGTACAAATTAACTGATAGCATAATAAAAGTGGTCATCTTGATACTCACTAAAATAAACCACAGCACGAATAGTGTGTCTCGTAATTGTTCTTTGCTCACATTACGCATATATACTGCCACCATCAGTGGTGCACCGGTTAAAGATGTACCTGCCACATAGCCGCCCAGTACCAGCAGTCCTTTATCCATCCAGGTATGATGACTCTCTATTGTTTTGTTAAATAGCCAGACAAAACCATAAAAAAGCGTAATTGAATATATAAAAAAATTCAGCCATAAAGTCGGTAACGAAACCAGCCCCAATACTCCCACTATCGCAGAAGGAATGATATAGAATGATGACTGAGACAAATAGTTCCAATCAACATTATGTAAGCGGGTACGCAGCGTTAGTCCGGAAAAAAATAGCAGATGGGTACCAATAACCGGCAACCACACGAGCGGGTCACCATGCACAAACAACATTAATGGCAGCCCCAGAGCGGCTCCCCCAAAGCCCAAGCCGGAACGGACGAAACCAGCCCAAATAAACAATAAACCAACAGCAAGTAATTGAAGAGAACTTAAACCGATTAGTAACACTGCTTTTCAAAAAACATGACTACATTTAATAGCTATCTGATGATCTTCTGTCGGATCAGGAATGGAGTAGGAAACAATAGATATTCCATACTATGGGCTGTGATTTTGAGAAGTAAAATTAACAATGATATTGAGGGCTAAACTCATGCACCGCATCAACCATTGCGGCAACATGTTCAGGGTTAATGTCAGGAAGAATACCATGGCCAAGGTTAAACACATGACCCGTTCCATGCCCGTATTTTGCCAAAATATCTTGCACCTTTAGCCGAATGACTTCGGGATTGGCGTACAACGAAACTGGATCCATATTACCTTGCAAGGCAACCATTTGACCCACTCGTTGACGAGCTGTCGCGATATTGGTTTGCCAGTCTAATCCCAAACCATCGTAGCCCGCTTCGACCATTGATTCTAACCATAAACCACCCCCTTTGGTAAATAAAACACTAGGAACCACCTGACCTTCGTGTTCTCTTATTAGACTTTCCCTGACTTGCTTTGCATAGCGTAAAGAAAACTCCTGATAATCCTCTTCTGCTAATACACCGCCCCATGTATCAAATAACATGATGGCCTGTGCGCCTGCGGTGATTTGGGCATTGAGATAATGAGCAATTGCTTGTGCTAGCTTTTCTAACAACTCGTGCATCAGTTTTGGTTGTTCAAACATTAACCCTTTGACTCTTTGAAAGCTTTTGCTGCTACCGCCTTCAACCATATAGGTAGCAAGCGTCCAGGGACTACCCGAAAAACCTATCAGTGGAACGCGCCCAGCCAGGGTTTTTCGAATAAGACTTACCGCATCCGGCACATACCGCAACTTGTCGCCGGGATCAGGTATTGGTAAACCATGTATGTCTGAAGCCGTTCTAACAGGTCGTTCAAAAGTTGGTCCTTCGCCCTCGGTAAACTGTAACCCCAATCCCATGGCATCTGGGATAGTTAAAATATCTGAAAATAGTATTGCTGCATCGAAGCGGAAGCGCTCCAGCGGCTGCATGGTTACCTCACACGCCAACTCAGGGTTAGTGCATAAATTTAAAAAGCTGCCCGCTTCGGATCGTACTTTTCTGTACTCTGGTAAATAACGACCCGCTTGTCTCATCATCCAAACAGGTGTTCTTGGAACTGGCTGTCGTAACAGCGCTTGCAGAAAGATATCGTTTTTTGGCGAAGTCATTATTAATTTGTTATCTATTGTTTTGTGCAATCTCTTTTTGAACATCATTGAAACTTCTCACCCATGCATCACCAAACTCCTCGGGTAAATGAGCTTTTCGGATATTCGCTGCTTTCTGAGATCGAAAAGAACCGTACAGCAAAACGTATTTTTCGGCGCTGACTTTAATGACCTTTAACCGATCAATTTCGCTCCGCTGATTGATCACTTTTAACAATGGAGACGGTGTATCCATTGACATCAGCTGCAGCGTGTATTTTCTTGCATCCTGCAAAAACACCCATTTATTTTGATGATAAAGCAAGACGTTGGTCGTTTTGTGACTTACTGCATCTTTTTTTTTCGTTTGTAATAAAGCTATTTGATCTTTTCTTTTAAGATTTGCTTTTGATACGGAGAAGGCGTTTGCAGATTTACCTCTCGGTTCTTCGTGTTTAGCAGACAATAGTCGCTGATGAGCATTCTTGCTAATAGATTGTGGTTTTACTGCCGGTATTGGAGCATTTGCAAGATCAGAACCAGTTGGCAGGCTGTCATCAGCTTTATCCGTTTTCATTGAAAGGGCAGCAGATAAATCTTTTGCACCACCGGCACTTTTAGTAGGTTTATCGACAACGAACTCAGTCGGGTTGGATTTTTGCGCTTTTTGGGGTGAAAGGTCCAAGTTTTTTTGCTTTTTTGCTGGGCTGCTTTTCGTTTGTTTCAAATCTTTTTGTTCAGCATTTTGAGTGGGGTTTACTGCTTGGTCACCCCAGAACAAAATACCTATGAGCATAAAAACAAAACATCCCGCAGCAAGAAAATAGCCGATTTTTTGGTACTTCATTAACATGATCAGCTTCGGAATTTTGGGTACCAGCTTGGTAATTTCCCCCGGCCTTCCGCTTGACAACCTATAAATTTTATCCAACACCATGGGACTAACCAGCTCGGGGGAAATTGCACCTGGTGTTTCATTTAATTCATGTGTGACCAACTGGATGGTTACCCTTTTTGTTAGCTTGGGTATTACAACCACATGGCAGTCATCAATGGTATGGTCCGTGGTTTTAGCAATCACTTCTTGTTGTGTTAATGTTGCAACCACTCTAAGCACTGATACAGCCTTGTTGTATTGAATCAAGGTGGTTAATAAACCAGGAACGAGCAGGGCAGCATCATCAATTAGTAATACAAACCGATAGTTGAGTGTTGTAATGCGTTTAAAACTTTGCTCAAGCGTCATGCCTCCTTGATAAATATCAGTTTGCTTTATGACTTTCATGATTGCTTTAAGCACGCTTTCAAAGGAGGTTTTTGGCGTTGCCTGAAGTTTGAGCATGATCCAAAGTGGGGCTTTACGCTCTTCAATCGCATTCAGAAAAGACGTTTTTCCAATTCCAGCCGGACCGCTGATAATAATCGGTTGATCCAGATTAGTAATTAGATGAATGAGTAAATCAACTTTTCGCTCTCTATCGACTGAGAGTAAAGGCGGTAGTTGAACCTTTGGCTCTGCCTTAGGTTGCACTGCTTTCTTTTTGGCAACTTGGGGCACCTTAAACTTTAGCTCGACCATATTCGCTTAAGGTTGCATAAAGGAGATTGGCATCGACGGAAGAGGGCAAAGAAGCGCGTCCAATTTGTTCTAATAAAATAACTCGGATTTTACCGTCAATATTTTTTTTATCAACGGCCATTAATTCGAGAAAACGCTCTGGCTTAAGCTCATAGGGCGGAACAATCGGTAACTTTGCTGTGGATAACAAGGCTTCTATTCGCTTCACATCGTCTTGCTGAAGATAGCCCACTCTTCTCGATAAATCGGCAGCCTGGCACATGCCTATGGCCACGGCTTCACCATGCAAATACTTGCCATAACCCATGCCCGTCTCTATCGCATGACCAAATGTGTGTCCCAAATTTAAAATAGCGCGAAGACCCGTTTCTTTTTCATCCTTAGCGACTACCTCGGCTTTGTTCATACACGATCTCTCAATGGCGTATTCCATTGCAGATTTATCTCTACTTAAAAGCCGGTTCATATGGACTTCTAACCACTCAAAAAAAACTTTATCGCTGATCAGTCCGTATTTAATGACTTCGGCCAATCCTGCAGAAAATTGTCGATCATCTAACGTATTCAGCACACTAGTATCTGCAACAACACACTGTGGTTGATAAAACGCCCCAATCATGTTCTTGCCTTTAGGATGATTAACACCGGTTTTGCCGCCCACTGAGGAATCCACTTGAGCCAGTAATGTCGTCGGAATTTGTAGAAACGCAATACCGCGTTGATAACAAGCAGCAGCAAAACCACCCAAATCACCTAAAACACCTCCACCTAGCGCAATTAAAGTGGCATTACGGCTGAAACAATGATCCATCAAACAGTCGAAAACCTGACTGACAGTCGCAAGTGATTTAAATTCTTCACCGTCAGGCAATATAATTGTTGCCACTTGATAATCATTGAGACTATCAACAACTTTTTCTAAATAAAGCGGTGCAACAGTGGTATTGGTCACGACTAAAACTTGTTTTGATTGAATATGCGTTTGCAATAATTCACTTTGCCCAAGCAACTCGTAGCCGATGTAGATAGGGTAACTACGATCTCCTAAATCAACTGGCAAAGTTTTCATCTTTTCTGCTTTTTTGATTCTTCGAGAATTTATTTAAAATAGCATTGACAGCCATTCTGCTTGAGTTGCGCCCCGTGTTAACAACACAATCGGCACACACTTGGTACAACGGATCTCTTTCCGCAATAATTTCTTCAAGTCGCTTACGCGGATTATTGGTTTTCAATAAAGGCCGTTTCTTATCTTTGCGCGTTCTATCAACCAACCTGTTGAGAGAACATTGCAAATAAACAACAAAGCCATTGCTAGTCAATAACTCCCTGTTACGCTCATTCAGTATGGCGCCACCACCAGTTGCCATGACTACTCCTCGAAGTCGCGTTAATGTCTCTATCGCTTTTTGCTCTCTTATTCTAAAACCCTGCTCGCCTTCGAATTCAAATATAGTGGCTATGTCGACGCCGGTTTTATGTTCGACAAACTTATCGCTATCGTAAAACGGACAAGCCAAATTACTGGCCAGTTGTTTACCAATCGTCGTCTTTCCGACTCCCATTGGCCCTATTAAGTAGATATTTTCATACTGCGACATCCCATCGATTTTACAGGAATCAAAAAAGATTAGGGGGATAATTGTTGGGTCTTAATTGAAAAAAAACAGCTTTATTTCATGTGACTTAACACACCCTCCAGCTCATCCAGACTGGAATAACTGATGACCATTTTTCCTTTACCATTACTTTGGTGATTAATGACGACCTTAGAACCTAACTTGGCTGTCAACTCATCCTGAAGCTTGAGAGTATCCGGGTCTTTTTCGACTACTGGCATGGGTTTGTCGACACTTGCAGCGGGTGACTTGTAGTCTTTCACTAATTGTTCTGTCGCTCGGACCGTTAAACCTTCACTTATCACTTTTTTTGCAGCGTTAATTTGTGCTTCACCCTGGATCGCAAGCAATGCTCTGGCATGCCCCATTTCAAGTGTGCCTTCGGCAAGCATATTCTTGACTTCGGACTCCAGATCTATCAGTCGAAACAAGTTAGTCACCATCGCTCTGGATTTACCGACCGCTTCTGCAACCTCAAGATGAGTCATTTCAAATTCTTCCAATAACCTTTTTAAGGCTTCTGCTTCTTCCAATGGGTTGAGGTCTTCACGCTGGATATTTTCGATCAGTGCCATAGTCATTGCAGATTGATCTTCGACTTCGCGAATAACCACGGGAATTTCCTGCAAACCGGCTAATTGCGAGGCTCGCCATCGCCTTTCTCCGGCAATGATTTCATATTTATCTTCGTCCACTTTTCTAACGACAATAGGCTGAACGACGCCTTGAGCTTTAATAGAATCAGCGAGTTCCTGTAGCTTTTCGGGGTTCATATCTTTTCTGGGCTGATACTTCCCTCGTTGCAAAAATTCGATCGGTAAATGCTGCAGCTGATTTCTGACATCTTTGACCGGCACATCGCCGAGCAACGCATTTAACCCTCGTCCTAACCCACGTTTTTTTTGCGTCATAATTGAACCGGTAATTGAAACGTTTCTAACTTCATTACTCTTTTCTGGTCATTTCTTCAGCCAGAGCCAAATAGGCCATGGCACCTCGTGAATAGCGGTCATGCAAAATGACGGGAACACCATGGCTGGGCGCCTCTGCTAAAGTAACATTTCTTGGTATGTAAGCTTTGTAGACTTTATTGCCGAAATGTTCCTTTAATTGGTCAGAAACATCTGTGGTGAGGCGACTTCTACTATCGTACATAGTACGCAGTATACCTTCGACCTTTAATTTTGAGTTGATGGTATTCTGCACATTTTTCAGCGTCTCCATCAAGGCCGAAAGACCCTCCAGAGCATAATATTCACATTGCATTGGAATCAACACTGTATCAGCCGCGACCAAAGCATTCACTGTTAACATGTTGAGTGAAGGTGGACAGTCGATAAGAATGAAGTCATATCGATCGCGCACCGATTTTATTGCTTCTGCCAACCGCTTTTCGCGTCTTTCAGTTTTCATCAAACCAATTTCTGCGGCGGTCAAATCAGCATTGCCAGGAATGACATCAAACCCTATTTTTGGTGGAGACTGGATGACGTCCTCAGCGGGTTTCTCTTCTAATAAAAGATCATAACTTGAGTATTCAACATCGTTTTTGTCAATGCTGCAAGCCATGGCTGCATTACCCTGCGGATCAAGGTCTACCACCAACACCTTTTTACCAATTGAAGCCATTGAGGCCGCTAAATTGACACAGGTGGTAGTTTTTCCGACCCCGCCTTTTTGATTTGTAATGGCGATTATTTTTCCCATGTTCTTGTCTTTTAGTTGGTAGTTGTCAGGCTTACCAAACAGCGTTTGGCGTTTATTCCAGGCACACCAAAAGTATGCACCTCAACTTGGCAATTCGCCAAAGCGTTTATTTCTGCATCAGGACGAGCCCCTTTCATAGCTAACACGATACCGGTGGGTGTCAGTAATGGCAAGGCTATCGACCAAATAGACTTAAGATCTGAAAAAGCCCTGGTAATAACGGTGTCAAAACGTTGCCGTGGCAAATAAGTTTCAACTCGCCCTTGATATATTTCAACATTTTTGAGCCCCAACTCCAATATGACCTGTTGCACAAAGCGTGTCTTTTTAGCATTGCTATCCAGTAAGACAAACGATAATTCGGGTCGATATATTGCCAGCGGAATGCCTGGCAGGCCAGCGCCCGTTCCAATATCAGCAACATGGTGGCCTCGCAAAAAAGGCATTACTGAAAGGCTATCTAAAATATGTAAATTCACCATATCTTTGACTTGTCGAATAGCGCTAAGGTTATACACTTTGTTCCATTTTTGCATAAGGACTAAAAAAAGCACCAATTTATCTATTTTTATCTGGGGTGTTTCAAGTCCTAAGTCAACTAAACCTGTCTTTAATAACGCTTGGCTGGCTTCATCAAGCACTTTTCTTTTTTAAATAGACAAGCAGTAACGAAATTGCTGCGGGTGTCATACCTGGAATTCTGGCCGCTTGCCCCAATGTTTCAGGTCGTTGACGGGAAAGTTTTTCGCTGACTTCGTTCGATAACCCATTAACCTTCGGATATTCAATACTTTTTGGCAGTTTCAGGTCGTTGTAACGTCGGGTTCGCTCAATATCGGTCTGTTGTCGTTCGATATATCCGGCATATTTAGTTTGAATCGCTACTTGTTCTTTAACGCTATCCTCAAAATCATCTTGCTCCTCATCCAGAAAATGCGCCAAATCTTCAACGCTTACTTCTGGCCTCCTCAACAATTCAATTAGGTTCGTTTCGCGTAATAAAGGCTTTTGCCATAGTTCAAATACTTTTTCTGCCTCGTTAGTGCCCGGTCTCAACCATTTTTTGTTCAACACCTTACGATATCCATTGATCGCTTGTGACTTGTTTTCGAAGTTTTGCCAAACTTCATCATTAACCAACCCTAGTTGCCGTCCTTGCGGTGTTAAACGAAGATCCGCATTATCTTCTCGCAGCAATAATCGATATTCGGCTCGGCTGGTGAACATACGATAAGGCTCTTGAGTCCCTTGCGTGATAAGGTCATCAATCATGACACCCATGTAAGCCTCGCTGCGACTGGGGCACCAACTCTCTAATTCTTGCACTTGCAGAGCAGCATTAAGGCCGGCAATCAAACCTTGCGCGGCTGCTTCTTCATAGCCCGTGGTACCATTAATTTGGCCCGCAAAAAACAAGGCATCCAAATGTTTGGTTTCGAGCGATGATTTTAAGTCCCGGGGATCAAAAAAATCATACTCTATAGCATAACCTGGCCTTACAATTTCAGCCTTTTCAAAGCCTTCGATAGAACGCACAAATTGGTATTGAATATCGAAAGGTAAACTGGTCGAAATCCCATTAGGATAAATCTCATGAGTATTGAGGCCTTCTGGCTCAACAAAGATTTGGTGCGAGTCGCGATCGCTAAACCGCATCACTTTATCTTCAATCGAAGGGCAATAGCGAGGCCCTACCCCTTCAATAACACCAGTATACATGGGAGATCGATCCAGTCCTTCGCGAATCAAGTCATGTGTTTTTCGGTTCGTTCGAGTGATATAACAAGGAATTTGTCGGGGATGATCTTCCGCTTTTCCGTTAAAGGAGAAAACCGGCACCGGCGTGTCGCCATGCTGTTGAGTCAAAGCACTAAAATTGATGGTTCTGCCATCAATTCTTGGTGGCGTCCCCGTTTTAAGCCGATCAACTCGCAGTGGCAATTCACGCAAACGCTCTGCCAAGGCATTGGATGCTGGATCACCAGCACGCCCACCACTGTAGTTTTCAAGACCGATATGGATACGGCCTCCCAAAAATGTACCCGTGGCCAAGACCACTGCCTTCGCCGAAAATTTGAGCCCCATTTGGGTTTCAATACCGACCACCTTTTGATCTTCAACTATCAAGTCTGCGGCCGTTTGTTGAAATAGCGCCAAATTGGGTTGATTTTCCAACATCTGGCGGATGATCTGCTTATAAAGAGTCCTATCAGCTTGCGCACGGGTCGCTCTAACAGCAGGGCCTTTGCTAGCGTTGAGTACTCGAAAATGAATACCTGCCTGATCAATTGCTCTAGCCATAGCACCACCCAGAGCATCGATTTCTTTGACCAAATGCCCTTTACCGATGCCACCTACCGCCGGATTACAACTCATTTGACCCAAAGTCTCTATATTCTGAGTTAACAACAGTGTGTTAACGCCTGTACGTGCAGCAGCGAGTGCCGCTTCTGTACCAGCATGACCTCCGCCAATAACAATCACGTCAAATTCTTTATGGAACTTCACAAACTTTAATTCATCTTAGAAAAGAAGATATTCTAAGGCTTTGTTAATCTTTGTCCAAACTTATCACAGGAGAAATCGTATGAAAAAAAAGAAATTTGGCGTTAAAGCGACAAATACAATCCAATGTAATCCAGTCGCAAAACATTCGAAGAGCTTTAATAAAGCAAAAGTTTTTAGAGATAAAACGAAATATTATCGAACTGTAAAGTTCAAAACAAAAGAGTCTTTTGCAAAGGACTTGATGCTGCTAAATCCTTTGCAAAAGGCTCTTGACTGTTCAATTGCTGCTGCACCAAAGCTATGCTAATCTCCTTTCATGATTTTTTTGCAATCAGAACAAATCAGCATTTGAGACTGATTAGCATTTGCAACCAAGTCTATAGGTTTGCTGCATAAAGAGCACTGGTAATGACTTAGGTTCTGCCGGTTTTGATATGAGTTTTGGTCGCTATTTGTGTTAACTACTTTCGTAGAGGCAAAGCTGCCAGCGTGATTAGCCACGTTATTTTCCACACGTTTTTTAGCGTGATCAATAGATTGGGGATCTTCGGCAATATCACCGAGGCTAACATCAAGATCTTCCAACATATCGATTAGCTTTCCGCGAACCTGTTCAAACTGTTTCATGACTTACTTCCTTCGAATGAACCCTTCGAACGAATTTACATTGTTTAGACTATACTCACTTTATTTGTTTCATTCCACCTATTCGGAACAAGGATACAATAATGAGTTATAAGCAGGCTGAATGAGAATAGACTTTTTTTAACCCTACCTGGTCTTATTAGATCAAAGCAGATCTTACAGTAAGCCCGCTACACCATTCTTCAAACTTATTTTTTCATGTTTACTCAACAAGAACTTCATCATTCGATTCATACTTTACTGGATCAGGCTGGCCAAATTATTCTTGGCAAAAATCAACAAATTCGTCTGGCGGTATGTTGCCTGATAGCCAAAGGCCATCTGTTGATAGAAGATATGCCAGGGGTCGGTAAAACCACGCTTTCACATGCCTTAGCCAAGTTGTTTGCTATGGATTACCAACGGATCCAGTTTACCAGCGATCTGTTACCAGCTGACATGATAGGTAGTTCAATATTCGACAGCAGCAGCCAAACGTTTAATTTTCACCCTGGCCCGTTGTTTAATCAAATGATATTGGCCGATGAGATTAATCGCTCGACGCCGAAAGCTCAAAGCGCCTTGTTAGAAGCGATGGAGGAGCAACAAATCACCGTTGAAGGACGCACTTATGACTTACCAAGACCGTTTTTCGTTATCGCAACCCAAAACCCGCACCATCAACTGGGCACTTTTCCATTACCCGAATCGCAACTGGATAGGTTTTTAATGCGCATCAGTTTGGGTTACCCGGATAAAGCAGCTGAGCGCAACCTTTTACAAGGACAGAACAGGCATGAATTACTTGAAACACTTTCTCCTGTCATTTCTTCAGACCAATTGACTTTTTTGCAAGCTGAGATCACCAAAATACACGCCTCAGATGCGTTGCTTGATTATTTACAGGATATTCTGCTTTTTTCCCGTCAATGGCATGAGTATGACTGTGGACTTTCACCTCGAGCAGGCTTGGCATTATTGAATGCAGCAAGAGCTTGGGCGTTTCTCGAAAAAAGAGATGCTGTTATTCCAGAGGACATTCAGACTGTACTGAAACCGGTAGCAGCACATAGGCTGAACCCACATGTGGCGGATGCAGCCTCTGTGATAGCGCCTATTTTAGAAAAAGTCGCTATTCCATGAACTCGACTCTGACCCTTAAAGAACGTTTTCATCCTAAACGATTTCTTCGAGGTGAAAGGCCGACTAATGACCCCGTGACACTCACTCACCGGCGGATTTTCATCTTACCGTCGCATCGAGGACTGGGCTTTGTCATTTTGTTGCTGTTATTACTCTTGGTGGCTTTCGTCTATAACAACAACCTTGCTTATATCCTCACTTTTTTGCTGGCAAGTATTTTTTTTATTTCTATTTTGCACAGTTATCAATCGATCGCAGGTATTGTAGTTTCGACAGGTAAGAGCGAACCCGTATTCGCAGAACAAGCGGCCTGTTTTGAACTTATTCTGACCAACCCAACCCGTACAGCAAAAATAAATCTCTCAGTGAGCGCCAAAAATTGCCGCCCACAAACCGTTAGCCTTGAAGCAGAAGCCGATGCCAGGATCACCCTTTTATGTCCGACTCAACATCGAGGCTGGTTTAACATAGATAGCGTTACCGTTTATAGCTATTTTCCTTTAGGGCTGTTCCGTGCCTGGTCACCGTTAAGAACCAACCAAAGGGTTTTGATTTATCCCAAACCCGCTAATACTAGGCTTGCGTTTCCTGAAAGCGAAGCCGCCAGTTCTGGAGAAGCCCTCGCCGTAAGAGGTCAAGATGAGTTTTCCGGTATTAAATCTTACCAAGCCGGCGACCCTATCAAGCATATCCATTGGAAAGCTTATGCCAAAGGAATAGGTCTATATAGTAAGGCTTTCGGTGGAGAGGAAGCGGGTGAAATCTGGTTCGATTTCCAATTGACGCCAGGTCGTTCAGTTGAAGACCGCCTCAGCCAGCTATGCCGGTGGATATTGGATACTAATAAGACCAACATTGTTTTTGGTTTAAGGTTATCAGGAACTCATATTCAACCTGCCTTTGGGGAAGTTCATCAACAGCAGTGCTTAGAGGCCTTAGCATTATTTAAAACAACCTCGTGACAGCTAACACCAACATTGAAGATAAAATATTACTTTTTCTCTTAGCGGCGATTGCCCTGGTCGTTGCTCCTCATTTTTTCAATCTCCCACTGACCATTTTTGGTTTTTTTGGCATCTTGCTAATCTGGCGACTGATGGCGGTCCGAAACCATAATTTACTGCCGGGGACGGCACTGCTCTTTATCGTCATGTGCCTGGGTATCTTTCTCATTTTCAAACAACATCAAGGCTTTATCGGGCACGAAGCAGGGACCAGCTTATTTGTCACAGCATTGGGATTAAAGTTATTAGAAATACGCACCAAACGCGACCTTTATTTACTGACTTATTTAGCTTTTTTGGTAGCCGCTACACAGTTTTTATTTTCACAAGATATTTTATTGGCAGTTTACATTCTCGTAGTTAGCTGCTTATTAATCGGCCTTTTAGTTAATATCAACAGTCAATCTTTGCGCCTGACACAATGCATAAAACTGGCTGCAACGTTGATTTTTCAATCGCTACCAATCATGGCGATCCTGTTCATTTTATTTCCTCGAATTGAAGCGCCAAGGTGGTCTTTTTTACAACAAAATAACAACGCCACATCAGGCTTAAGCGATAGACTCGAACCCGGTGCGATTAGCAATTTAGCCTTATCTGGGGAACTGGCATTTAGGGCCAAATTTGATGGAAAACTGCCTCCGCCGAAACAACGCTACTGGCGAGGACCTGTTTTCTCCTTTACGGACGGGAAGCGCTGGACACCATCAAATTATTTACGACGACCCATTCATGATCGAAAACCGCGACTAAGCGGCCAATCATATCAATACAAATTGTTGTTAGAACCACAGAATAAAAAATGGGTGTTTGCGCTGGATTTACCCGGCAAACTACCGAAAGGACTCTTTCAACAAGCTGATTATCAAGTCACTTCCAAAAAATCATTGCGAAAACGAACCGAATATAAATTGGTCTCTTTTCCTCAATATACAACGGGACCACTTTCAAATACTGAACGTAAGGAAAACTTACAACTTCCTCAAAAAAGCTATCCAAAAATCAATCAACTCGTTGTTTCTTTAGGCGGAAAGGCTGATCAACCTGAGCGGTTTATTGATCAGGTAATGCGTTATTTTGCAGACAATGATTTTAGATATACCCTCACACCGCCGCAAATGTTAGAAAACCCAATCGAGGCATTTTTGTTTGATACTCGGCAAGGCTTTTGTAGTCACTATGCCACTGCTTTCGTTGTATTAATGCGAACGGCCCAAATACCGGCTAGAGTTATAGCGGGTTATCAAGGTGGCATTTTCAATGATATAGGAAATTTTCTCGAAGTCCGTCAGGCCGATGCTCATGCATGGGCAGAAGTTTGGTTACCAAACAAAGGGTGGGTTCGTGTTGACCCTACGACTGCTATCGCGCCAGAACGCATTGAACGAAGTATCGATATATCCAACCCGGTCAACAACAGCGTGGTGCGTTTCTCTGGCTCTCTACAAGATCAAGAGATGATAGGAAGATGGTTAAAAAAACTTCAGTTTTTAGGTCAGAGCGCAGAATATAACTGGCAACGATTCATCATCAATTACAACGGCAACATCCAACAAAAACTATTCGGTCATTTAGGCATTAATGATATTAGCCAACTGGTTGGATGGTTGGTATCTAGCATCGCTATTCTGATTGCCATAGTGGCTTTTTTCTTACTCCGCAACCCAAAAAAGTACAAAGACCCAATCCTTTTACTCTATGAACAGTTTTGTAAAAAATGGCGCAAAACTGGGTTAATTCGCTTACCTTCGGAAGGAGCGGTTGCATTTGCCAACCGCGCCGTTGCATTAAAACCTAAGTTAACTGGAGATATAAGAGAAATTACGAGCTGCTACCAGATGCTTCGTTATGGTAAAAAAGAAATTAGAAATTCTGAAATAAATGCTTTTAAGCGATTAATTACTAATTTTCGCTTGAAATAAGGTGAAATCGCTAAAACCTGAGCTGACAAAAAGTTTAAGATTCTGTTGGAATCGAATGGGTTCTTTTTCTTCTGAGACGGGTTTGCCAACTTACTAAATTCGAGTTAAAAATGTCAATATTGCAGATTAAACTTCCTCCCTTATCAACAGGTGCACGTTACCTGCTGCGATGTATCAAACGAGCGTACAAAGAAGATCCATAATAGTGCGATTGATTTTTCATGTGAATATTGTGAACGATCGACCCTCAACTTGACAAAGCCTTGCGGCGTCGCAGCTTCGTATTGATCAGCAAAATACACGTTTATGTGTCCATACCGCACGTTGTGTCAACGCGAGCTAGCGCATCTTTTGCAGATTGACTATTTTCATCGTCTTTTGCGATTGCTGCTTTGTACTTATCGACTATTTGCTCACATGCCGCTTTCTGTTTCTCTAGCGCCTGGCCCCAAAAATAATAAGCCACCTTTTCCTCGTCTAGATCGGCTGCCTGTGCAAATTTCGCTATGGCTGTTTTAGGCTTTTTTTTCCTAAATAGTGCTTCACCCAAGGTATTATAAGCTGCGGCTAATTCTGGATCAAAGTGTATTGCAAGGCCGGCTTTGTTGATCGCATCGTCGTAGTTGCCTTGCTTCTGGAGCATAAAGCTCCAATTGTTATAGGCCGTCGCATTGCGCGGATCGATCTCCAATGCTTTCTGATATTTTGCGATTGCAGCCAATATATTCCCCGCTCGCGAGAGAGTTAGCCCCCAATTAATATAAGCAGGTACATAGTTCGGAGCTATCCGCAATGCCTTCTTATAATTATTGAATGCCTCGGCATAAAGCTTATGGGCTTGTTTGTTCTTTTTTTTACGCGCGAGTTTGTCGCCTAATTGCCTTAGCGCGTTACCCAATACATTATGGGCTTTGTAGTTTTCGGGGTCTACGGCTAGGCACTGTTTATATATCTTAATCGATTGCTTATATTGACCATTCTTAGCCAGTGCCCAACCCCAATTGCATTTGGCTTTGGCGTAATTTTTATTTAGAGCTAATACGTCTCTAAAGATTACGATCGCTTCGTCGTAATTAGCCAAAGAAACGAGGGCTACGCCTAAGTTGTTAAGATACGTATGCGCATTTTGAGGATCATTTTTGGTTGCAATCTCCAGCGCCTTTTCGAACTTTTCTTTCGCGCCAGCGAAATTTCGTTCTTTGGCGAGCGCCAACCCCCAGTTCGTGTAGGCCACATCGCTTTCGACATTGTGTGTCGCTCTCTCATATTTATCTATCGCTCCCCGATAGTCTCTGTATGTATACAGCGTATTGCCCCATTCTATAAGTTGGTCCGGCGACGCTTTACCGCCTGTTTTACGTTGGTGTTGACTATTACTGTACTCGACCATCACCTTCCGCGCACCTTTTCTCAATAGGTTATCTAGCTTTTCCGTACTGACAAGATCTTGGGTGCCGATTTCTGCGGCTGGATGGGGAGTATCAGTAATTCGTTTCTCGTAACGGGGTCGAAAACTTAAGTGTCCATTGGCAATCAGAATTTCGCCGCCAACGCGATTTTGCGGGATGCTTAGGTAATCTTTTATTACACGCACCGCAGTTTGGAGCGAGAGACCGATACCCGGTATCAGCAGGTCATCCGGCTTAGAGGCTGGGGTTGTATCGAAGCCATCAAAATGGCCGCTCTTGCCGTTCGCGGTTACTTTCCAAACCGCGTCGCGAAAATGTCGCGTGACAACTTGAGATGTATAACCCGATTCTGCAAATTTCTCCGGCAACAAGAGTGGTTCAACCACGATCGCATCGCGGGAGAATTCGCGGCAACTAAATATTACAAGCATGGCGAGCGTAGCAAGCATAAAGAAACTTGTAATGAACGTGCTAACGGCCTTTATACCATCGCTCAAGATTTGCAGTTTTTGCTCTGCAGCGGAAGTGACGTGCTCGTATTGTGATTCAGTCTCCAAACTCTTCTCCTGCTCTCTCCAGATATAGCGTTCTGCGAGTCAGCGTTTATAGCATTCATCTTCTTAAGAGGTTAATCGACAATACAGTTACGCACAGTAAAATATTACCGCCTTAAAGGCGTAATATTTACAATACGCAAATGACAAATAGTGTATTCAGAGATAGACACGATTGATTGGAGCAATCAATCAATTGGTGTATCCCTTATAAATCTTAGGGCATGGCCTCATTCATCGCCTCACAACCTGAACTTTTTTCACGAATCAGCTGAGCAAGAGAAGGCAATTTAAACTCACCACTGAACATCCCGCTAGAATTTGCAAGTATTTTTTGTGGTGGCTATTTTATAAATGATTCAGTACTATACAATCTACTCTTAACCTTAATTCGAGGCTAGTTCACGATGATCACTGAAACAACTGCCCACCATTGCCGTCACTGCCAAAGTCAAGACATTGTCAAAAACGGCACAAATGCCTGTCATCAAGCGCAATACCATTGTAAAACGTGTGGTGTCTATGGCGTCCTTCAACCCAAAGTTCGCTATACAGAAGCCGCTAAAGAGATCATTATCAAAGCCATCAGGAACGCTCCAGCATGCGCGGAATTGAACGCACCTTTGGTGTCAATCGCAACACCTTAAGCGCGTGGTTAAAAAAAAGCAGCGCAACTCTGTCCACTAGAAAAAACACTGGCGCCGGTGAACGGTGAAAAAATACCCGTGCTGGAACTGGATGAACTCTGGTCCTTTGTCTACAGCAAAGCCATGAAAGTCTGGGTGTGGATTGCATTAAACCGAGAGACACGCGAAATTGTCGCCTATGCCTGTGGTGATCGCAGTGAAGCGACCTGCAAAATCCTGTGGGATCGTATTCCGCCTGCGTATCGCCAGGCAACCTGTTATAGTGATTCTTGGCAAGCCTATCAAGCCGTTGTCCCTGACGAACAACATCATGCTGTCGGCAAAGAAACTGGAGAAACGTCACACATTGAGCGATGGAATAATACGTTGCGTCAACATTTAGCGCGTTTCGTTCGAAAAACTTTATCCTTTTCAAAATGCGAACAGATGCATAAGATTTGCTTGAGGCTTTTCCTACATCTTTACAATACGGAGCTACTTCCGACTATTTAAAAATAGAGCCAGTCACTTATGTTTAAGCCACTACCCGGAAATCAATTCATTCTATTTTAATTACTTTTAAAACAGTTCCATCCACCTCAACCACTTTTACCTTAGTTTGGACAGAACAATCATTGCCGGTTATTTTCCAAATTGAATCATCTACTTTTATTTTTCCTAATCCATTAATGATGGGTTCTTCTAATGTAAATATTCGACCGATAAATTGTGCGCTGCGCTGATTAAGGAATGGCTTATCGGATGTCTTAGGCGTTTTGCGTAAATACACTCTGGATATCAATAAAAAAATGATCGAAAGGATAGAGTAAATAACAAATTGCATGGCAACACTCAACGTGGGCATGGCCAATAACAATGCGCCCATCAAAAAAGCCGGTATGGACAACCACAGGAAAAAGAAGAAGGGCGCTATTAGCTCAATCACTAATAACAACATCCCTAAAACCCACCAATGCCAAAAAACAATGCTCAGACCGTTCATGACGAGCTTTTCTTGTTACCGGCTTCTTTGACTAATTCGGTAATACCACCCAATGCACCAATGACACCAGAAGCTTCCAAAGGCATAAAGATCAGCTTGTTGTTGTTGGAGGTTGCGATATTTTGTAACGCATCAACATATTTCTGAGCGACAAAATAATTCACTGCCTGAATATCTCCTTTCGCTATCGCCTCCGAAACCATCGTAGTTGCTTTAGCTTCCGCTTCGGCCAAGCGTTCTCTGGCTTCAGCATCTCTGAGAGCTGACTCTTTTCGCCCTTCAGCCCCTAGAATGGCTGATTGTTTCTCGCCTTGCGCTCGCAATATTTCGGATTGACGTTGTCCTTCCGCTTCTAGAATAGAGGCTCGTTTTTCCCGTTCTGCCTTCATTTGGCGGGCCATAGCATCAACCAGGTCACGCGGTGGTTCAATGTCTTTTATTTCAATCCGCGTGACTTTAATGCCCCAAGGGGAGGTTGCATCATCGACAACATGTAGTAATCTTGCGTTAATTTCATCCCGTTTGGAAAGCAGTTCATCCAGATCCATTGATCCCATCACGGTACGAACATTGGTCATCGTAAGATTAAGAATGGCAATTTCCAGATTATTTACTTCATAGGCCGCTTTGGCAGCATCCACAATTTGAAAAAATACCACCCCGTTAACCCGCACCATGGCATTGTCTTTGGTGATAATTTCCTGCGACGGAACATCTAACACTTGTTCTCGCATATTCATTTTTGCGCCGACCCGCTCCATGACCGGAACGATAAAATTAAGCCCAGGTGTTAATGTTTTAGTATAACGGCCAAATTGCTCGACCGTAAATTCCGTGCCTTGTGTTACAAACTTCACACTCATTTTTACCAACACCACGGCAAACACAAAAAAAGCGATGGCAAAACCGCTAAATCCTTCCATATGATAATCCCCTCATCAATTGACAACGTAACATAGGCAAAAAAACAACACTACCCTAATATCAACCGGATTATAGCCTTTTCAAGAATATAGCGTTACTGAAAAAACTTGAAAAAAACCAATTGGATGAGTATATATATTCAATCTAAAGGCGCCTAAACGATACTTAGTCAAGTCTACTTAAATAAATATTGAGAGTATCGCGAGTATTAAGATTTTGTTTTAATTGAAGACCTATAGTTTTCGACAAATGCTAGTTCTAAGGCAGATAGCTAATTTGTGGTAAATCTAAAAAAGCTAAAAAACAAACAAAAAAAATTAACCAACATGATTTCGAAAAACCCAATTCAACTACAACGATATAATGAGGTTTAACTATGGTATACACGGCAATATCATTCTTTATCATTACCGTGCTTTTTCTGATAATCGGTTCAATCAACCCTGCCTGGGTGTTTTTCTGGCAAAAAAAACCTGAACGTGTTTGGGTGGTCGGCATTGCCGCTGTAATGCTAATGGGAACACTTACTCTCTATGGCGAGGGGCTTCGTCGCAAACAAGAAAACCAGGAAGCTGCCGCAACGCCTACAAATCCACCTAAAGAGGCATCCAAATCACAAAATAAAGATCTTCCCACACCTGGTACAGACTTAACTGAAACAGTAAAACCGACCAAATAATTGCATGCAAAACCAAGAAAGGCGCCTTGTGTTTTTAAGCAACTAATTAATGTTAAAAAGCTTTCTAGTAGCAGAAAAAATATCTGCCGGCATTCCCAGAGACTGTTTTAACGCAACATCTCGATCCCAAACATTAGGGATGTTAGCAATGCGGTTCATTTCTTGAAAAGTAAGATTGAGAGGGAAAAAATAGGGGGACACCAACAAGGTATTGATGAGCGGAAAATCTGAGCCATAAATCAAACGACCTTTAACTCTTTGATCTGGCAAAATTTGATCAAAATATCCCAGTTTATTGATTTGCGTTAACGTCGAGACATCTGCATAAAGGTTGGGATATTTATCAAACAAAGGCATTATCCGCTCAACGTTATCTTGACCTTGGGTGGAACCGGTCGTAGCAACATGAGCTGCGATGACTGTAACGCCAAGCTTTAGTGGCAACTCTAATCTTAAAGGATCAGCCAAGTCATCTTTTGACTTGGTAAACGAACGTTCTTTACCCGTATGAGACAACAAAGGCAACCCCAGCTTTTTCATCTTTTGGTAGAAAGGGATGATTTTTTCATCTGCCGGATCAATGTTTTGTATGGATGGAATCCATTTGATTAGTTTCGCGCCTTGCTGCTTGACTTGATCTAACCTCTTCAGGGCATCGTTTCGATAGGGGTTGATACTGGCCCCAAAGTAGAGGTTAGCAAAACGACTGGTTTCTCGGCTGACAAAATCATTAGGAATATATATCTCGGATTGGCTTAAATCCAATTGTCCCTGATCATCAACAACGCCATCCAAAGCCAGCACCACGGCAGCTTGTACCGTTTTCGATTGTTTTAAAAGAGTTGCAAGTTTTTGCACGACAACTTGATCTCCTTTGCTTTCAAGCTCTTCCCTGGAAACATTAAAAGATTGCAAATAATAATCAAGTTTATAACTACTGCTAATATCTTCTGAAATGAAGCAACCACTGCCTTTGGCACCTATACCGGCAACATGAACGTGGGCATCGATAATATCTGTTGGCAACAATTGGGAAGGCTCAAGCACTGGCCCTTTGAACATTGCCAATCGAAGAAAGCATAAGAAAATTACTAAGGAAATGCCAGAAATAAGGAAATATTTTAAAATTTTCATGCTTGTTTATAGAAATAGTTATTTTTCAAAACAAGGTTAATAACTGTTGCCAAACCAATTCAACGATGATTGGCTGGGCCTTTTCGTTTGGGTGCATTCGGTCTTTTTGCATTAATTCTTTTTGCAGAGCAACCTCTTCCAATAAAAATGGAATGAGTGGTACTTGGTAGGTTTTTGCTATAGCAGGATAAACGTCATAAAACATCGTTTCGTATCGCTCTCCATAATTAGGCGGTATGCGCATACCCAGCAATAACACTTTTGCGCCTGATTGCTTTGCCTTTTGTATAATTTGCGTTAAATTTTTCTTCATCTTGCTTGGCGATAACCCTCTCAAGCCATCATTCGCACCCAACTCAAGAATTAAAATGGCAGGATGATGTCTTTCTAAGACTTTATCAATCCTCGACAATCCCCCACCCGAAGTATCTCCACTAATACTTTCGTTAAAAACGGTATAATCATGTTTGGCTTTCTTTAATTTATCCTGAAGCAGTGTAACCCAGCCTTTTTTAACCTCTATACCATAGCCAGCGCTAATGCTATCGCCGACTACGACGAGTGCTTTAGCCTGTAACGTCAGCGAACAAATTAACAGCAGTAAAAAACTTAAACCTTTCATCATGATTCAAACTCAAGTTAGTCAGTCCAAAAACCCAGAAACCGACGCTATTTTCTCCGAAAACTTATCAAAAACAGTCCCTACTTCTGAAGGCCCCTTAACTATCTTGTCATCAGTTGACCTGAGAATCAAATATGGCGAAAGTATTGCAATTGTCGGTGTCTCCGGTTCTGGTAAATCAACCTTGCTCAGTTTGCTGGCTGGTCTGGACTCGCCTTCTGAGGGTCGGGTGATGTTGGCTGGACAAGATATTACATCGATGGATGAAGATGGCCGTGCTGAAATTAGAAATCAGGACGTGGGATTCGTGTTTCAATCGTTTCAGTTATTACCGGGCCTAACTGCATTAGAGAATGTCATGCTACCGCTTGAGCTGGCGAACAATAAAGATGCAAAATCGCTCGCCCTAGCGCTTCTGGAGCGAGTTGGTTTAAGCCCCAGGCTAACCCACTATCCCAAACAATTGTCCGGTGGTGAACAACAAAGAGTGGCGCTGGCCAGAGCTTTTGTTACATCACCCTCCCTGTTGTTTGCTGATGAACCCACGGGTAATTTGGATAGCAAAACTGGCAAACATATTATAGATTTGTTGTTTGAACTCAACCAGGAAAACAACACCACACTCATGTTGGTCACCCATGACCAAACTTTGGCATCATATTGTCACCGAATCATTAAGTTGGAAGCTGGAGCTATTGTATGAATCGCTTCAAACTTGCAGCACTCATGTTATTCAGAGATAGCAAAGCTGGTGAATTAACCATTTTGGTCACCGCACTAATTATCGCAGTGACCAGCTCCACTGCCATAAGCGTTTTTGCTGATCGATTACAACGAACCATGACTGAACAAGCGGCTGAATTTTTGGCGGCTGATTTAGTTATAACCTCACCAAGTCCCATACCATCAAACTGGCTGGAAAAAGCCAGTAGTTTAAACCTGAAACAATCCCAAACCACCGATTTTTCAAGCGTTTTGATAGAAAATGATGAGCTTATTCTGGCTGGAATCAAGGCCGTCAATGATCATTATCCTTTGCGGGGACAACTCAAGGTAACCGACGGACAGTATACTGCGGAGAAATCAATTAGACATGGCCCTAAGCCGGGTGAAGCCTGGTTAGACCAAAGAATATTGTCTGCTTTAAAATTACAAATTGGAGACTTGCTTAGAGTTGGTAAGCATTCGTTAAAAGTCACTCAACTCATTACCTACGAACCAGATCGCAGAGCCGATTTGTTTAGCCTTTCTCCTCGAGTCATGATTCATAGTGACAACCTGGCCGCGACCGGCGTTTTAAAGCCTGGCAGCCATGTACATTATTATTTTCAATTTGCCGGTGAGAGTACTGCGCTAAAATCCTTTAATCAGTGGATTAAACCTGAGCTAAACGCTTCGCAACGTATCATGGACATCCATGAGGACCGACCTGAAATAGGGACTGCGTTAAGTAAAGCTCAACGTTATCTAGGATTATCCAGCATTGTCGTGGTCTTAATTGCAGGGGTCGCTATTGCTATGGCAGCTCGTCGCTATACCGAGCGACATTTCAATTCAACCGCTTTATTGCGTTGTCTGGGCTACAAACAACGAGAAATACTTCTCCTTTATCTTAGCCAATTTGCAATTCTAGGCGTTTTAGCAAGCCTAATCGGTTGTTTGCTGGGATGGATGGCACAGCAAGGCTTGTTTTACTTACTACAGACTTTATTACCTAACGCTATAGCGGACCCAGGTCTGTTAGCGGTCATGTTTGGCTTTACATCGGGTATTATTATCCTACTGGGCTTTGCCATACCGCCCCTGCTCCGGCTCAAAGACGTGTCCCCTCTTCGTGTACTCAGACGCGAGTTAGAGCCACTGCCAGCCAGCTCTTGGTTGGTCTACGGTTCTTCGTTGATCATCATTGGTTATTTAATCTGGCGATACACTGAAGACTTTAAAATGATGCTTGCCATATTAGGGGTGGGTGTAGTGGTGCTAGTAATACTAGCTTTGATTATCTATGGGTTGCTGCTTGCAGCTCGAAAAATGTTACCGCATTTGCCGATGACGTGGCGTTTTGGTTTACAACGCTTATTTCGCCAACCACAATCCAGTGTTAGTCAAATACTTGGATTCAGCATTACGCTAGTTGCGATGATCATAATTTTTTCAGTCCGCAACGATTTTATTGATAATTGGAAAGCTCAAATTCCTGATAACGCGCCCAACCATTTTGCATTGAATATTTTTCCAGAAGAAAAAGAGACTTTCCAAAAGCACCTTGAACAACAGAATATTACCAAATCCAGACTTTATCCAATTGTTAGAGGTCGCTTAGTCGGCATCAATAATATCCCAGTTAAAAAAATAGTCACAAAAGAATCCAGCGGTGAAAGAGCAACGCATAGAGACCTGAGTTTAACCTGGTCAGAAACAATACCCGCAGATAACATCCTGACAAAAGGGAGTTGGTTCAGCAATAACCCTGGCTTGGTATCGGTCGAGAAACAGATTGCAGAAAGTCTGCATATCAAGCTGGGAGACAAACTCAACTTCACGGTCGGCAGTCAACCTCTTAGCGCTTCGGTGGCTAGCATTAGATTGGTAGATTGGAATAACATGAAACCCAATTTTTACATGATATTTTCGCCCGGCACTTTAGATGACTTCCCAAGTACTTACTTAACCAGCTTCTACTTGGCTTCTGAGCAGAAAAACTATTTAAACAAGCTCATTAAAGTTTTTCCAAGTATTTCAATATTGGAAGTAGATTTAATTATCAATCAATTTAAAACCATCCTAACCCAACTAACCCAAGCCATTAATTATCTGTTATTATTCGCACTTCTGGCAGGCTTCACCGTACTTTTTGCTTCAGTGTATACAACATTGGATGAACGCCTGTACGAAGGTGCGCTTTATCGAACTCTTGGAGCCCACAGAAGCTTCATAAAAAAAAGCCAACTTATTGAATTTTTGATACTAGGGTTTATCGCAGGATGCCTTGCTGTTATTATTTCAGAAGCCATTTTATGGGCACTATATACTCATGTCATCCACTTACCATACAGGGTTAATATTGCCATTTGGTTTATCGTTCCAATTATATCAATGCTAACAGTTGGCTTTTCCGGCTATTCAGGCGTACAAAAAGTCTTGACTAGTAGCCCAGCCACAATAATGAAGAAAACTTAAAAAAGAATAGCTGCCACGTTATGCCAACGCCCATTGACCTTAGGCTTTTTGCCATGCCGGATATCCAATGATTCAATCCGACTTATTTCCAGTACGCTGGTATAACAGCCTTTCTCACAGAATAACCGTTCTGTTTGTGGTTGTTTTACTGCTGTTTATAACCACTACTGCTGTCATATTAAATACGACCGGAAATCAGCTCTTGGAAGAAGAGTCTCTTCACCAATGCAAAAAAGTGGGGCAACAATCAGCCAATTTAATTCTTCACAAAATTAACACCACCATAATTATAGGCAAAACTATAGCCGGGCTTGCAAACTCTAATGCAACAGACCCCCAGCTTTTTAAGCAACGACTCATAGATTTGTTCAATAGCTTTAGCAAGGATACCTTCATACATGGCGGTGGAGTCTGGCCAGAACAACATCGCTCAGAAGGAAAGAACCCAGGAATGACTGGCTTTTTTTGGGCCCGGAAACCCCAGGGCGGAGTACGATTTTATGAAATAAGTGATACTCATTATCAAAAAGAATCATGGTATTCATTTGCAAAAAAAGCACCTGATCAAGATGTTCACTGGGGCAAGCTTTATCTTGACCCCGTTTCCAAAGCTCGTTTAGTCACAGCCAGTTTTCCTCTTTATTCACAGAATAAATTTCAAGGTGTCATCACCTTAGACCTTGATTTACGTGCATTCGTATCATCGTTGCCATCCCTTCAAGCTAACAATCAATATAGCTTTATTGTGAATTACGATGATGCATTTCTGCATCACCCAAAACTAGGTGAACCAAATCTCTTGCCACATAACAACCTTAAAATCAGCGAAATTGAACAACTTTCCCGTGCCAACCCTAGTTTCATAGGACTTGCCAATTTTATTAAGAACAACCCCAGTTCCAAAACCGCTGAGAAACGAATTAAAAAACCCAAAACCACCGGTGAAAACCAAGTTACCAAGAAATTTGGTCAATCAGATCAACAAGAATCAAATGAAATATCTGAAACTCAGCCTGTCCAACTGAGTAGTCAGTTTAAAAAAGAAGTTCATGCTTTATTAGAAAATGATTTATTATTTCAACAAACAGCTTTAGCTTCCATAATCTCTTTACCACAAGCACCATGGCGTGTTGTTACGGTTATTCCTCGACCCAATTCTAAACTAAGCTTTTTACTCACCAATAACTCTGATCTTCTAAAAATCCTTGGTGGCGTTATATTGATGTCCGTTTTGATCATTAATTTACTGAGAACATCACTGACTAGACCGATACGCGAACTGGGTAAGCAAATAGAAAAAATAACCACCAATTCTACCGAAAAGCCTTTATTAAAAACCTCGGATCTAGGCGAGCTCGCAGCCTTAACCTATTGGTTTAACCAACACACTGCTCATATGTTGGATGCTCAAAGTGAACTAAAGCATGCTCACTATAAGTTACAGGACCGTGTTGTTAAAAATTCACGTGAACTGACTCAGACCAACCAAAAACTAGAACAAGAAATTAAAGCTCATAAATTAACAGAGAACGCGCTTATTGAAAAAAAAGCACGGTTATCAGAAGCACAATCAATCGCGCATATTGCCACTTGGCGTTGGGATTTTGCGACTAATATCTTCTGGTGGTCTGACGAAGCTTATCGTTTTTGCGATATTCAACCTGACTCAGTAAAACTCCATTTAGATTTCATTAAACTCATTATTCACCCAAAAGATCTCAGCCTGATAGAAGAAACACTCAACCAATCCATAGCTAATAGCACGCCTTTCGGCGCCGAATTTCGTATTATCAGGCCCTCTAAAGAGATCCGGTATCTATTGAGCCAAGGCGAGATTATGTATGACGAAGCTGGCCAAAAGCAGAAAATGATGGGGACCATCGTCGACATCACTGAACGAAAAAAAATGGAAGCAGAAATTCGTTTAGCTGCAAAATCTTTTGAAACACATGAAGCGATCATGATCACCGACAAAAAAGCCAGAATTGTCAAGGTCAATAAAGCTTTTACTGAAATAACCGGATACCAGCCAGAAGAAGTTCTTGGCAAGACCCACAGTTTCTTAATTCCAGAACAAAAAAGTTTCAAATACTATCGAAAAATGAGGAAAAAGTTGTTGGAAACCAATCGTTTTGATGGCGTCATATGGGGCAGGCGCAAAAACGGTAATCCTTATCCACAACGAATTACCGTAACGGCAATTGAAGATGAATATAAAGAAATTTCCCATTATCTTTCTTTTTTTTCTGATATCACCAAACAAAAAAAATATGAATCAAAAATACGCCACCTGGCTTTCTATGATTCACTTACCAAGTTACCTAACCGCAGGCTTTTATTAAATCGCTTGAAAAAAGAGTTGGCAGCTGCGCAGCGTAACCAACTCTTTGGCGTCTTATTGTTTCTTGATTTAGACCACTTCAAGTTACTTAACGATGCTTTGGGACATCACATTGGCGATGAATTGCTGATACGTGTCGCGCGCAGAATAATTCAATGTATTCGTCAAGAAGATACCGCGGCAAGGCTCGGAGGTGATGAGTTTGTAGTGATGTTACCAGGCAGAAGTTTCTCAGTTGAAGAGTCCTTAGAACACGCATTTACCGTAGCAGAAAAAATCCTATCAACCTTAAGGACGCCTTTTGATTTAGTTGGTCACCAGCATCATATTACTCCCAGCATAGGAATTACCGTTTTCCCCGAGAATAATGCTTCGCCTAATGAAATTTTAAAGCAAGCAGATACGGCAATGTATCAAGCCAAATCAGACGGCAGAAACAGCATTTGCTTTTTCAAACCGGAAATGCAAGAAAAAGTTAATACCAGACTTAGAATTGAAGAAGAGTTAAGAGAGGCCATTACCCAAGGAAATTTAACACTTTCTTACCAACCACAAATCACTGCAGAAGGTCAGTGTAACAGTGCAGAAGCGCTACTACGGTGGGTAAATAGTGACAACGAAGCTCTTTCTTTAGCTAACTATATTGCCATCGCCGAAGAAAGTGGGTTAATCCTGCCATTGGGCGCCTGGATTATTAATGAAGCTTGTCGCCAACTAAATCGCTGGAATAACAACGGCATAAAACTAATCCATCTGGCCGTTAACGTGAGCCCGAGGCAGTTCCATGAACGAGACTTTGTGGAGAAAACCAAGAAAGCGATACATAAGCATAAAATAAACCCAAGACAACTAGCCATAGAGATCACGGAAAGCGTTCTTATCAGCAATCTCGAAGACACTATCGAGAAAATGAAATCACTTAAAAAATTGGGCGTTAAAATTGCAATCGATGACTTCGGTACCGGCTATTCCTCTCTGAGCTATCTCAAAAAACTGCCGCTTAATCAACTTAAAATAGATCAAAGCTTTGTACACGACATTGATAAAGACCCAAATAGCGCGGTAATTGTTGAAACTATCGTAGCAATGGCCAAGCATCTAGGGCTCAATGTCATTGCAGAAGGCGTTGAAACAGAAGCTCAAAAACAGTTCTTATTGCAAAAAGACTGTCAACTTTTTCAAGGGTATTATTTTAGTAAACCATTGACAGCTAAACAGTTTGAAGCATTTCTCAGTAAGGAAAGCGTCAGCGTATCAGAATAAAAAACAGCTTTATTCTTTAATTTTTCTTACTTACTCGAAAGTCACACTATACCCAGTACGGTATTGATTTATTTTGCGACAAATCTTCTATACAGGCTTGGTAGTTTCTATCACGACCAACTGCTTATGAATACAGACGATAATAATCGTCGTTATTTTATTTTTGATTCTTTATACATCACATGTTTTCGAATGACAGGGTCATACTTTTTTATTTCCATTTTTTCTGGCATTGTTCGCTTATTTTTGGTCGTTGTATAAAAATGACCTGTTTTGGCGGTTGAAACTAATTTAATCTTGTCACTCATTTCATGTACTCCTAACTCTATATTTTTTCACCACGTTTACGTATATCAGCCAACACGGCTTCTATTCCAAGCTTATCGATTATTCTCATCCCTTTGCAAGTCAGTCTTAATCTTACCCATCTTTTTTCGCTTTCGACCCAAAACCGATGGTAATGCAAATTAGGTAAAAACCTTCTTTTGGTCTTATTGTGAGCATGCGAAACGTTATTTCCTGATACGGGACGTTTCCCGGTCACTTGGCATATTTTTGACATGTAAATTTCCTACAAATAATATAGTAGATGATAGATAGCCGTCCTTTATACCAAAATATATTATCGTAGTAAACAATAGAACCAACGTTTTTTGATAAACTACCCAATTTACTTCACTATTCGAGGTTTAAGTGAAAAAAGTTAGGCTTGGGATCGTTATGGATCCAGTTTCAAACATTAACATTGACAAAGATACAACTTTTGCTTTAATGATAGAAGCACAATCCAGACACTGGGACTTGTTCTACATGGAACTTGAGGATCTATATCTATCCGACAGCAAGGCAAATGGCCGTTTACGACCCATTAGTGTGCAACGGGATGCCTCAAACTGGTACCAATTTGGCGATGAAGTCGATACTCCTCTAGATTTTTTAGACGCCATTCTGATGCGTAAAGACCCTCCATTCAACCTTGAATATATTTACGCGACCTATATTCTGGAACAGGCCGAAAACCAAGGGACATTGGTCGTTAACAAACCGCAAGCCCTGCGCGATGCGAACGAAAAGCTATTCACCGCTTGGTTTCCAGAATGCTGCACACCCACGCTGGTCACTCGCAACAGCCAACAAATTTTGCGATTCCTGCAAGAACATGAGGATATTATTGTAAAGCCTTTAGACGGGATGGGAGGCTCATCTATTTTCCGCATAACAAAAGGCGACCCTAATACCAATGTTATTCTTGAAACCATGACTGCCTATAACAAAAAATTCACTATGATACAAAAATACTTGCCGGAAATTAAGCAAGGTGACAAACGCGTCTTGGTGATTAACGGCGAACCGATACCTTATGCACTTGCCAGAATTCCAACGCAGGGAGAAAGTCGTGGCAATTTAGCGGCCGGCGGGATCGCTGAAGGCAGAGAATTAACCGCAAGAGATTTGTGGATTGCTAATCATGTAGGCCCTACATTACGCGCAAAAGGTCTATTATTTGTAGGGCTGGATATCATTGGTGACTACTTGACAGAAATTAATGTCACAAGCCCAACCTGTGTTCAGGAACTTGATAAATATTTTAATATCAATATCAGTGCTAAACTTATAGATTGTATTGAAGAACAAATTTAGGTCAACGCTTTGAATACTCCACAGATAGCAGAACATTCGGAAATTAAATCCGCTTCTGACCGTTTATTAGTAGCTGCATTTTTAGCGCTAATTTTCCATGTTGTTGTCATCATGGGTATTAGTTTCTCTTTTCCGCAGCCCCAAAAAATCAACAAGCTACTCGATATAACACTAGTCACTATGCCGTCTGAACAAAAGCCAACAGATGCAAGCTTTCTAGCACAGCAAAATCAGATCGGTGGCGGAATAGTTAAGAAAAAAGCCCAAGAAGCAACTACGATACTACCAAACCAATCACACTCTACTGCACAGCAGCAACAAAAAGATTTCCAGAAAACCAATAATCAAGCGAATAAAACGCTTACCCAACAAAACGCAAAAGTTAGAGTTAATGTTGGCAAAGCTGCTACAGCAATTACACAAAAGGATGTGGCCTCAGTATCGCGGGAAATGCTAGCGCAGCAGGTTGCCCAATTAGGACTAAAAGTCAGGCAACGCAAACAGGGCTCTGAACAAAGTCGCATGAAATCAATTGATCAGGTGAGCGCACAACGTTATCTTGCCTCTTCATATATAGAGGAATGTAATCGTAAGATTGAGCGGTTAGGAACCCTTAATTTTCCTGACATTGCTTTACACGCCAACCTTACTGACAAGAAAGGTCCACGTATCCGAGTAGGAATCAACCCAGATGGGTCAATCTATACTATTGAACTTAGCAAATCATCAGGCAATAAAGGATTAGATGATGCTGCTGTTCGAATTGTTCGTCTGGCTGCACCTTTTCCTCCTATCCCCATGAAACTGTTGGAGGAATTGGATATTTTAATTCTTGATCGTGTCTGGATTTTTTCTAAAAAAAGTGGTCTGACTTCAAATTAGCAGGTTATACAAAGTAAAGAGTAATTATTGCAATGACAGATTCTAATTTTTTAGCTAATCAATTTTTAATTGCTATGCCAAATTTGGGAGATCCTAACTTTTCTAAAACGGTCACCTACCTTTGTCAACATAACAGCGAAGGCGGCTTGGGTATTGTGATTAATCGTCCTACTGACTTGAAACTTGTCGAAATTTTTCGCCAAATGGATATTAAATCGACTGATACAAAACTCGATAATATCCCTGTTTTTTTTGGTGGCCCCATTCAACAAGAAAGAGGTTTTATTGTTCATACTGCAAGTAAACAATGGGATTCTACGATCAAAGTATCCGATGACATTTCACTCACAACCTCGCGCGATATCCTTGAAGCCATAGCGATCGGGGAAGGACCGGATAAAGTGCTGGTCGCATTAGGTTATGCCGGCTGGGGTCAAAACCAGCTTGAAAAGGAGATGATTGACAATGTTTGGTTGACTACATCAGCACTAGAATCAATCTTATTTGATACACCCGTAGGCACTCGATGGTCCTCGGCAGCCAATCAAATTGGCGTTGATATTAACTTGATGACAGGTCAGGCCGGTCACGGCTAATTTAAGTCTAAAACCTTTTCATCCTCAATAAAAACCGTTGTGCAACCAACCCAAACGACTAACGATACCTATTTAGGTTTTGACTTCGGCACCAAAAAAATTGGCGTTGCAGTCGGCCATAGCGAAACCCAAACGAGTAGCCCATTAGTAACGATAAAATCACTCAATGACCGACCAAATTGGGAAAAAATAGGTCAGATCATTAACCTATGGCAACCATATGGTTTGATAATAGGTATTTCCAAACAGCAGGATGGCAGCGATAATCCAGTAACCCCTCTCATGGTTAAATTTTGTCGACAATTGGAAGGTCGCTTTCACCTGCCGGCTTATCAAATAGATGAAACTCTGACCACTTTCGAAGCCAAACAAATACTCTTTGACGATTTAAAAACCAGCGCAACCAAACTGTGGGCCATTCAAGATCAGTTGGCTGCCCAATTAATATTACAAACTTGGCTCAATCACCATGCTCTAAAAAATCATGAAAGAAAATAATTTGAATATACCGACATTACTCAATAACCTATATACCCAGCTCAATACAGAAATTACCAAAAGAAAATTAAATAACCCAATTATCATCGGTATTCGAACAGGGGGTGTCTGGATCGCTGAAGAAATGCGAAAACGTCTTAAGATTGATGAACCGATTGGTCTTCTCGATATTTCTTTCTATCGTGACGATTTTTCGCAAATAGGTATGAACCCAAAAGTAAAACCAAGTCGGTTACCGAAAGCATTAGCGGGTAGTGATATCATTCTGATTGATGATGTTTTTTATACTGGCCGAACCATTCGAGCCGCATTGAACGAAATTTTCGACTTTGGTCGCCCCAATCAAATTATTTTAGGAACGCTGATTGAGCGGAATGGCCGTCAAATACCGCTCCAACCTGATTGTGTCGGTGAGAAAATCACCCTACAGCCTGGAAATCGTATAAAATTAACCGGACCTGACCCACTTCAAATCAGTATTAAAGCATTTGATACCAAAGCCGCTTAAAGACTCAACAGGATCCACTTCCTCTAATTCGCAGCTAACCACGGCGGGTAAGTTAAAACATTTTTTGACTATCGAAGGTCTTAGTGCTGAGTTATTAACAGAAATTTTAGATGTGGCAGAATCATTTGCCAGCATAGCAGAACAACAGGTAAAAAAATTCCCTCTGCTGCGTGGCAAAACAATCGTTAATCTGTTTTTCGAAAACAGCACCCGTACCCGAACAACTTTCGAACTGGCGGCAAAACGGCTTTCTGCCGACACTCTAAACATCAACATCGAAACATCGGCCGCTTCCAAAGGCGAAAGTTTACTGGATACCATTCGTAATCTGGAAGCTATGCATGTTGATATGTTTATCGTAAGGCATGCTGTGAGTGGCGCAGCTCACTTTATTGCCCAACACGCAGCTCCCCATATCAGCGTTATCAATGCTGGCGATGGTCAACACGCCCACCCTACTCAAGCAATGCTGGACATATTTACCATCCGCCGGCATAAGCCCGACTTGCACAATCTATCCATTGCAATCATAGGAGATATCCGTCATTCACGGGTTGCCCGTTCCCAGATCAATGCTTTAACAACACTTGGCGTCAAAGAAGTAAGAGTAGTCGCACCGCATACCTTGTTACCTTCACATGTTGATCAATTGGGTGTTTCGGTGGCTCATTCGTTAGTCGATGGTCTAAGAGATATCGATGTAATAATTATGCTGAGATTACAGAAAGAACGGATGACTGGCGCTTTCTTGCCCAGCGAAAAAGAGTTTTATCATTACTATGGTTTAACTAAAGAAAGACTACGGTACGCCAAACCTGATGCGATGGTAATGCATCCTGGCCCTATCAACAGGGGCGTGGAAATTGCTTCGAATGTGGCAGATGGGCCTCAATCGGTGATTTTGCAACAAGTAACTCATGGTATTGCGATAAGGATGGCGATAATGTCCATGGTCATACAGCCCGAACATTCCACTTCATGAATCAAGAGAAGATCGTCATCAAAGGCGGTACAGTGATTGATCCGGTCAATCATATCAACCGGATTGGTGATGTTTTGGTCGCGGAGGGGAAAATCATGTCTGTGTCCTCACCTGCTCCTGATTTCACTGCAGATAAGGTAATAGACGCGGCTGAACTTATTGTTTGCCCAGGCTTTATAGACTTATGCGCCCGGCTTAGAGAGCCAGGAGAGACTCATAAGGCAAGTATAGCCAGTGAGGTCAAAGCGGCATTTCAAAGCGGCATAACAACTCTTTGCTGTCCGCCTGATACCTCTCCAGTCATCGACACTCCTGCCGTCGCAGAGTTAATTCTGGATAAAGCTCAGGCTCTAGGCATGACTAAAGTACTGCCCATAGCCGCCCTGACGCAGGGCCTACTGGGACAAGAGTTAAGCGCAATGGGCGCATTAAAAAATGCGGGCTGCATTGCCGTCAGTAATGGGCGTCGCGAGCTCACTAATACCTTAGTATTAAGGCGCGCAATGGAGTATGCTGCAAGCCAGGATATATTGTTCATCTGTCAACCAAATGACGCTTGGCTGCAACACCAGGGTTGCGCTCATGAAGGAGCCTTTGCGACTCGCTATGGTCTCCCCGGTATTCCTGAAACAGCAGAAACCATTGCCCTCGTACAACACCTCGTATTAGTCGAATTAACCGGTTGTCGAATGCATTTTTCACATTTGAGCTGCGCCCGGTCGGTAGCATTAATTAGAAACGCCAAACAGGAGGGTTTGCCAGTCACTGCCGATGTCGCTATTCATCAGCTACACCTCACTGAGCAAGATATGCCTGCTTTCGATAGCTTATATCATGTAATACCCCCATTCCGTACGGAACAAGATCGACAAGAATTAAGACAGGGTTTGGCAGATGGCACACTAGACGCCATCAGCTCAGACCATCAACCGCAAGACGAAGACGCCAAGCTAGGGGCTTTCCCAGAAACTGAGCCAGGCATAGCGTCACTCGACACGTTATTACCCTTAGCACTCGAGTTGGTGAATGATAAAGTCGTCTCGCTTGAACAAGCCATTGGTTTATTAACTCATCAACCTGCTCACGTTCTGAAAATTGATGCCGGAACATTAACGCCTGGAAACCCTGCCGATCTTTGTATATTCGATCCTAAAAAAACATGGCAGGCTAGCGCAGAAAATTGGTTAAGTCATGGTATTAATTCGCCATTCTTTGGACAGGAATTACAAGGTAAAGTTGTTCAGACAATAAAGTCCGGCCAGTAAATCTGAAAATAAAGAATTGACACCCTCATAACACAATGGTTACTCAACCGAGAGAAACGTTTCATTTGTTACTGATGATTTCACCGCTTCCTCTCCAGCCGAATCGATCACTTGATTACATTCTGCGTCCGATGGAAAGATACAACTAAAACAACTGCCTTTCCCTAATTCGCTGGTGATCTTTAATTCAGCATTATGCCTTACCATGACATGTTTTACGATCGCTAACCCCAAACCGGTACCGTTATTCGTCCGGCTTTTTTGCACATCGACCCGATAAAACCGTTCGGTAATCCGAGGTAAATCAATCGACGATATACCAACACCCTGGTCTTCAACGACAAAAATCAAGCCAGCAGCTTGCTTTTGCCATCTGACGTCGACCACTGATTCGTCAGGAGAATATTTAAGAGCATTGACCACTAAATTACTGAAGGCGCTTCTAAGTTCTTGTTCATCACCGAACATTTTTAAGCCTGCCTCAAGCGATAATCGAACCCTATTCTCTTCATTACTAACCTGACCTTCGGAACATATCTCTTCTAATAAAGCAGGCACATTAATACAAACCGTCTCATGAGGCTTGGTTTCCAAACGAGCCAACATAAGCAAATCGTTGACCAAGTAGGTCATCCGGGTGGTTTGTCGATACATCTTATCAAGTGAATTTTTCAGCATGGGAGGTTGCGGCTCTTGATTATCGGTTAACGTTTCCAAATAACCTTTCAGCACCGTTAGCGGCGTTCGTAGCTCATGCGAAATATTAGCGACAAAATCCTTGCGCATACGCTCCATTTTTTTAAATTGGGTGACATCTTGAGCCAGCAACAACCGCAAGCCAGCACCATATTCAATAACCCGAATTTCTAATAAAATAGCTTGATCGACTGGCGACCTTATAATGATTGTGCCTTCGTAATTCTTTTGCCTTAAATATTTTATGAATTCAGGGTAACGAATCAGATTCGGTATGCGTTGACTGCGATCACTTTTTTTTAAGCCCAAAACGCGCCTGGCGGATTTATTTACCCACTCGATTTCATCTTGTTGACCGAGAACTACGGCAGCATCCGGCAGAGCTGCTGTCGATTTTCGGAATTGTTGCAGCATTTTGGCTAAATGCTTTTTGCGGCGCTTTTCCTTTTTTTTGATGCGATAAAGATGATAATAGATTTCTTCCCAGATACCTTTGGATTTAGGATTTCCATGCAGCATGCCCTCTCGTAGCCAACGCTCTAATCGGTGAATCTTAACAACAAGGATGCCCAAACTAACCAATAAATATAGCGTAAAAATTAAAGACACTTCTCCCAGTAAACCACCTAGTACCAGGACCAATGCAAGACCGCCAAGGATCCAACTTATTTCATATCGCCAAGCATTCATCATTCATTGGTTGGTTGAGCATTTTTTTAATGTTGTCAGCAAAGAGTAATTTATCTTACCTCTCCTTCAACATAGTTCGAATTAAATGGTAGAACCATTCGAGTATTCTAATGGATGCCTGGCTGGTAAAGCTACGGATTCTAATTTGAAGCTGCGTCTAAGTAAAAATAAAACGGTAGCCAAACCCTCTAACTGTTTGTATTAACTCTTCTTTACCATATTCAGCCAGCACTTTTCGTAAACGAAGAATATGCACATCAACTGTTCTTTCTTCAATATAAACACTGTGCCCCCATACCCGATCCAGCAGTTGTGAACGGCTGTAAACTTTCTCTGGATGCTGCATGAAGAAGTGCATCAATTTGAATTCTGTTGGACTTAATTCAACTTTTTTATCTTCCACCATTAAGGAACATAAATCGCTATCCAATACTAAATTATCTAAAGTTAATGTAGATGATCCAGGGCTTTTTCCAGCTCGACGAAGAACCGCTCGAATTCTGGCCACCAGTTCTTTCGGTGAAAAGGGTTTGGTAACATAATCATCCGCGCCTATTTCCAAACCCCGAACTTTATCTTCTTCTTCGCCTCGAGCAGTTAATAAAATAATGGGTATTTCATGATAGATCTCGTCCTTTTTGATTCTTCGCGCCCATTCGATACCACTAATAGCTGGGAGCATCCAATCCAACAGTATTAGGTCTGGCAGCGTTTGTTCGAGATATTGATCTGCTTCATGAGCATCTGCGACCGCTTCGACAAAAAAATCGACTTGCTGCAGCACCAATACCAACATTTCTCGTATCGCCTCTTCATCTTCAACAACCAAAATTTTAAATTGTGGCATAGCTTTAAACTTTATAAAAAAACTTATTCAACACTTGTTTTATTACGCTTTAATGACATGAATACACAAAAATAATAAAGGAATTAGCAACGTCACGTAATTCTAGAATCTGAGCAACAGCAGGTATAAAGATTAGCCTTCCTTTCAAAAAAACGGCTGCACCGGACGTATTTTGAACAGTACAGCTATTTTTCTCTTGTAAAGCCAACACCAAACATATTGGTAACTAGCACTCACTTTGCATTTTCTAAGTTTCTTTGCTTGAAGCGCTTAACGGCCCCAGATTGTCTCGCACCATGTTGATGTGTAATCTCAAGTTGTAATGTTGATCTTCATATGACAAAGGGATATCAACTTTGTGAACTTCGGCTTCAATTTCATCCAGTTGAACGGCCAGTAGCTGTCTGGCAGATTGATCGGGTTCGTTGTAGCTTTTTTGGTCAATGTCTTTTAGTTGCTCATACCAGCGGTAAATTCTGGAGCGTGTCCGCCAACGAAGCAAAGGTGGTACCGCCTTTGATAAAGGCAGGAGCAAGGCAATAAAAGGAACCAACATTACTTTCATCTGATCAATCAGCGTTGCCAGCCAAAAGGGCAGAAAGCGTTGTAAAAACGGTGGACCTGATTTGTAATATCGACCCGCTACTTCGCTCAAAGGAAATTCATTGTACTTGGGTGAGGGAAATTCATTCTTAGTTTCAAACAACTGAGCTTGACTATGCACTTCGCTAGCTGCTTGTAACAGCAGGAAAACCAAGGCCGGATGAAAATCCTTATTCACGACCAAATTGGCGGTGGGCGCAATTAACGTTGTTGCAGTCGGTGGAATATTGTTTTTTAGATCAATAACGCCTTGAGCCAATTCAATTTTGGACAAATAGTGATGCAGTCGAGTATAGGCGTCAGCCCGTTGAAAATTCATCAAAGCAATATCTTTATTTTTTAATAATTCTTGCACGACTCCTGACGATGGGGATGAAATCATAATAGCCGCATCGACTTGGCCAGTTAACAATGCTTGGCTGGCTTCCTTACCTCCTAATGGTAACGTTTTAACATTAGATTCTAACTGGTTGTCACTGATTAATTCTGACGCGACGGCATAAGTACCGCTCCCTTCAACATCAATCGCCATTGTTACATCGCTAAAATCAGTTAACTGGCTCAGAGGGTTTTTGTTTCTATAAAAAAGCCAGAGTGGTTCGTAATATAGGCTGCCCAGGGCTGTCAATTTTGTTTCAGCACCAGCATCTGTGACTTTTGTTCCACCTTGCACAAATGCGATGTCAGCGCTACCGTCTCGCAGGCGCTTAATATTCTCGGAAGAACCCAACGATGAACGAATTTCCAGAGTAATTTCATTTCTTGCAAGAATAGTCTTATATTGTTTTGCATAGTTAAAATACGCGCCATCCTCACGGCCGGTTGTGATAACGATTTTGTCGGGTGGCGCAGGTTTTATAAATTGTGATGCGACCCAGAATGCGATAATAGTAAGCAACAACGCTGGTCCGATAGTGATCAGTTTGTCTTTGTAAGACCCAATTTTTTTCAGCATAAAAATATCTCCTTAAGGGTAAGTTTTTATTATTCAGGGTTTTGCTATTTTTACTATAAAAGGTCAAGCTTGATGGCGTGCTCCTTTTAAGGCCTATATTACATTAGGGGACAACAGTGTTATTAGTCTAGTTATTTAAAAAATCGGTCTTAGGTTTTTCCAACGGTTGAAAAGTATAACCATGACATTACGGGCTATTTGTTTTGGTAATACCAAAGCCTAAAAATAACCGCCATTGATAATCCTCGGGCTATCATGAAGCAGGTCATAGCTAGCCACAAGCCGTGATTGCCCAGTGGTTTAGCGGTATAAAATACGACCAGAAATATCATGGTCGAGAGCAGCATGGTGTTTCTCATTTCACGGGTTAATAAAGCGCCTATGAAAATACCATCCAACATAAAACTCCAAAAAGAAATAAGTGGCAAAGCACTAACCCACGGTAAATAGTCGTTAGCGTCGCGTTGGATTGATGAGATATCGGTTATCAGCTGCACTATGTTTGAGCCAAACAGAGCATAGAACACAGAAAAACAAGCGGCAATAATAAGCGACCAAAAGGCTGTTGTCATGATCGCCTGGTTCAGTTGTGATTGGTTATTCGCTCCTAATGCTTTGCCAACCATTGTTTCAGCGGTATGAGCAAAACCATCCAGCGCGAAGGCCATGAAAGTGTGGAAATTCAACAGCACAGCATTGGTGGCTAACACAGTACTGCCTAATGCAGCGCCCTGTACTGTGAAGAAAACGAAGGTGAATATCAAACATAACGTACGAATAAAGATATGAATGTTCATCGACAGCAAAGCCATCAATCTTTCGCGTTTAAAAATGGTATTGGAAGACCAGCTCACGGTCGGTTGGGTGCGCGCGGTAAAAACTAACCAGAGTCCTATGAAAAAACCCGTATATTCAGCTATGACTGAGGCGTAGGCCACCCCATCGATAGCCATGTGGTAGTGGTTTACGAGCAACAAATCTAGAACGATATTAGTCATATTAGTGATCAGGACTATCGCAAGAGAAGCTTTCACCTTTTGTAAACCAACGAACCAACCGATCAAGCTATAATTCAGCAAAGTACCGGGAGCACTCCAAATTCTAATATCGAAATAAATTTTGCTATAAGCATCAACCGTTGCAGGCGGTTCGAGTAACCAGAAACTGAATTGTTTTAAGGGGACTCGAAAGATCAGCAAGAAAATGGCAATGCTGCCAGCTATCAATAGTGAACGAGCCAGTACCACCTCCATTTCGGACTGGTCTTGTTGGCCATATGCCTGGGCAGTTAAGCCACTGGTTCCCATACGCAAAAAGCCGAAACCCCAGAAGATAAAGCTAAACAATAGACTTCCCATAGCGATGGCGCCAACATAATCTTCATTCAGATGGCCCATCACAGCGGTATCCACAATGCCCAATAGAGGGGTTGATATGTTGGCTATTATCAAAGGTACAGCCAGTCTTAACACGTGTTGATGTCTGAAGTGGGAACGATCAATTGAGGTCATGAATAATAATGTTCGCTACGTGATTTTAGAGACTTTCAAGTATTTCCTTTCACAAACTAATCATTTCTTATAACCCTAAGAATCAGTGGATAAATTACTCTAAATTATATCGCTATATTCAACTGCTTTTTTAAGAATGAACGTTATCTATACACCATGCATAGGTGAATAGTTATTTGTAGAACATTCTACAAATAACAGAATAAGCAATTATCATGCAACAAATAATTAATCTCCGTGAAGCGAACCAGAATCTTTCAGTGGGACAAGTACCATGTGTTTAGGAAACGGCGCGATAATCAGCGGCAGAGTAAAATAAACATTAAATAATGTTACTCTGACTCTAAATATTCCTCTAAATATTCCTCTAAATATTCCTCTAAATATTCCTCTAAATATTCCTAAATATTATGCACGAAACCTACGACTCTGAAACACTACCATTTCAAAGTAAGTATTAACGGATAACTGAAGCCGATAAATGATCACCTGTTACGGTGCACTCACTTGACACAACGCTTCCCTGTGCAATGCACAGTCGCATCATTCCTCAACGTCTTTTATTCGTCAATACTAAACTTCCAGAACTAGTTGTTACCCACGCTGTAATATATCCTGACCATCCTAATGTCTGTGGAACTAAGAATGGCAAGATCCCAGTCGGGATTACAATAATTCATTACAGAATCCGCATCCCATGCTCCCACTGGCGTACTGCCTTCTTGTCCTATTGGCTCAATGAGACATGTACCAGGTGTGTCGCTACGATTTTGCTCATGAGCGAATCCCAAAGCGTGCCCAAACTCATGTACTGCGATAGCTTCAGAGCAGCTCTGTGCATAAGATTGACACCCCCGAGCCCAGTTTTTATAAGTAAAATTGAGAGCCATTCCGTTACGAACACCTTTAAGTTGATTTCCAAGACCGAGAGTAAACGGAGGAGCATGAACATCATGCACTCCTATACGTATGCCGTGATTGTGATTAGCATTGCATTGCACCCATCCAACGAAATCTACATCTGAATGTGCCTCCCAAGTTCTTTCTACGGCATCTTTTACCCATCGCCTGTTTTCTGTCGTAGAATCACTAAAATTTTCCCAACACACATGTATATTCAGGCCTCCCCAAATAACAGCATTTAATGCGTAACCTCTATTCTCAATTTCGCCTGTAGCTGCGTACGCGTTCGGCAGGAATAAAATCAAGAGTGTAAATGGAACTATATACTTCATTTTCATCGATATTCTCCTTTATAACGAGTAACATGTGGCCCATTGCAGGTCACCTGATATGAGGTTTTCAATTTGAATGCTTGGACTATCAACTGTTGCTTTGCGGCTACAATTGATTGAAACCAAGCTAAGTAAGCCGCCTCCGAACATATCAAAAGTTGTAGGGAGTCGACTTATCGACAAACTAAGACCAGATAGTAGTCAATTTGGAATTAGTGGATAGTAATTTTAACGCGCTTTCCTTATCTTATGGGAAGAATTTTATGGCTAAAATGGATAAAAATCTAACTGGGAAATGGTTACCTGGTTCGTGACAGGCTACAAAATATCAAGGAAAATATCTAGGGGATCAAGCCAGCTTGATCTTTGACGACATCACTTTTCCTATCTCCTCTATGCCGATTTATAAACATATCTTGCCTGTTATTGCCTCGATACATGATATATAGTGGCTGGTTGGGCATAACTATTCGGGATAATCGTGCCATGTTTTGACTACAGCGCAGGTAAAATTAAATATCAAGCTGGCTGACCCCTTGGTTACACCTTGGTTACATAGTAAGTGGTTACAGACCCCTTGGTTACAGAAATAATTTATTCGCTGCTCTCAAAAAAAAGACCTAAAAACCCGATGTGGGCAATATAGCGGTTTCTATCGCCTTTTTTAAGATTTTCAAATCGCCACAGATGCGTACTCTTTGTCTAGCTCTGGTTACCGCTGTATAGATTAGAGCTCTATTCATGACTTCTGACAATTGATCAGGAATGAGCAATAACACTTCATCAAACTCAGAACCTTGGCTTTTGTGCACAGTCATGGCATAAACAGTTTCATGCATGGGTATCAGATTGGGAGAAAAGACGCGAAACTGTTTATCTTCGCCAGCAAAATAAACCTTTAACCCTGTGGCATCATAGTAAGTGATACCGATGTCTCCATTAAATAGGTTGAGGTTATAATTATTCTGCGTAATCATTATCGGCCTGCCTGCGTACCAGGGCGATACAGGATACTGGCCATTGAGCTGCAAAGCACCCTCAATATAATTATTTATTCTCCCGACTCCTACCGGCCCCTCGCGTAAACCGGTTAAAATCTTAAAGCGATCGAATTGGGCAAATACCTCTTCGATCGGCGCTTTCTTATGCACCAACTCAAAATAAGGCTGAAAAAGTTCTGCTAATGAGAACAAGTCTGAGTTTATTCTTCCATTTTCGTTGGCAGATCGCCACACCACCTTACTGTACTGAGGATTTTCCAACACGGCCAGAGCTTCGGTACTATTACCTTGATTAACCGACCTGGCAAAACGACCTATACCGCTCTCCTCGCTAAAACGATAGCTATGCCGTAAAATAGCAATGGCATTTCCAATCGCCGATTTTGGTGGTTGTCCCGACAATTCGACGCCCGTTAACACCTTGATTGTTTCCCTAAGCTGATCACTATATCCTAGCTCAACGCAAAGATCGCCAAACACTGAACCAGCTTCTACCGCAGCCAGTTGATGTTGGTCTCCCAACAAAATCAAACGAGCTTGTTGTGGCAAAGCATCAACTAATTTAGCCATCAACGCTAAATCGATCATTGAAGCTTCATCGACCACCAATACATCGACCGGTAAAAGACGATTTGCCTGATGTTTAAAATAAATGGAATCAGGACGATAACCTAATAAACGATGCAGGGTTTCAGCTTGAAAAGGAATTTTTTTTACAATTTCAGTATTTAGAGATAAGCTGTTTTTGGCCTGTTGAATGGCTTCCTGCATCCTGGCTGCGGCTTTGCCCGTTGGCGCTGCTAGAGCAATCCTTATATCGTCTTGCTGCATCAATAACAAGGCTAAAATACGTAAAACAGTGGTGGTTTTACCCGTCCCGGGGCCTCCGGTGATTACACAAAATCGCTGGGTTAGCGCCATCGCCGCAGCTACTTTTTGCCAGTCTGGCTGCACTGCTGTGGACGGAAAAAGCATCTCCAATTGCTGTTTAAGTTGGCCGATATGGGGTATATCGAAAGGTTGCTCAGCACGTTGGGTTAATTCTTTAGCTAATTGATACTGATAACGCCAGTAACGGGCAAAATATAGTTTTTTTTGAAAGCAGATCAGTGGTGCGAAATCACCCGGCTGCCCGACTAAAGCGGACTGTTGTAAAGCGTCTTGCCAGCGCTCAAAACCAGGGAGCTGAAAGGGCTGATTTTCAACCAAGACAGTGGTATCAGCATGCTTTGCTAAATCCAAACAAACATGTCCTTTTTGTAATGACTGCGTTAACAACGCTATCGAAATGAGTATGATGCTGTGATCAAGTTCATTTTGCTCTATGGCTGCCAAATATTCGGCAAATCTTAGCTCATCCTTAACCAGGTAAAGCTGACTCACAACTCGTTACCTTCGAACAAACGGTCTAACGCTGCAATCAAGTCAGCCGAAGGCAAATCAAAAAAGATACCCGTCGCCTGGTCCAAAGACATTCCTCTCAAAAACAGATAATAAACGCCTCCTATATGCTTGGCATACTGATAATCGGGAAGACGTATTTTTAGATAGCGATGTAACGCCACTAAATAAATCAAATATTGTAGAGCATAGTGATGATGCGAAATTTCAGCATTAAGATTGAATTGTTCGTAATCAGCAGCATGGGCGCCTAACCAATTCGATTTATAGTCAATAATGTAAAACCGCCCTTGCCAACATCCAATGAGGTCAATAAAGCCTTTCAAGTAACCGGTGACCTGATCTTTACGCAGTAACTTCATTGTAACAATCAATGAGGACTCAAAGCCCTCGCGCTCCAATAATGCAATCAATTTAGGGATAGCAAAATGTTGCACTGGAAACACAAAACCTAATTCCACCAGTCTGTGTTCATCAGCTAAATCCGCCAATTTAAACCTCTGCTCGTTCAGCGCCACCTGCAAGGTGGTGCTAACCATTTCACAAGCAACGTCAGTCCATTGCACACCGAGTTGATAAGCTTGTAGTTGGTTTTGGACTAATTTTTGTAACGCATTTCGATCTTGACAAGTAAAATCCCATTGTTCAAAAATACTATGTAAACAGACCCCGGCGATCGGTCCGCGAGGAAAATTAAATTGATTCAGCTCATCGGCTTCATCAACTTCACTTGAACCCTGTTCATCATAAACAGGTTTTTCACTATGACGACCGGACACCAGTCCGGTATAACTACTCATCCGCCACTTTGGTTTTAGCAAAGCGGGACTCAATGTTAGTGGCCTTAATTCTTCACCGACCTTTTTGTCAGGCTCTTGATAGTCTGTTTCTTCAGGCCATTGCTCAAAGTTCATGGCCGTCGAATGTTGTTCGACTAATTCAGATAAATGAGCGCGGCAATAATCATCTGTTGTGGCATTCGAATGGCCCTGGTGTTGCCCCAACAAATAAGCTAAAGCAGATTTTTCGATATTTTTAACAGCACCCCATACGACATAACAGCGGTATTTAGCTCGAGTCAGTGCAACGTAAAGCAGTCTCAGATTCTCTGCTCGCGCCTCTAATTCAGCTTGGTCATAGTTAGAGGACGATTTATCGACATTAAAATCCAAGCAGGTCAATCGATCCTTTTCAGCATGGAAAACGATATTTTTTGCTGCTGGGGAGATCAGTCTGCCATGCCAAAGAAAAGGACAAAAAACGATGGGATACTCCAGCCCTTTGCTGCTGTGTATTGTCACAATCTTCACTCGGTCTGCATCGCTCTCTAAACGAAGCAAGGCATTTTCTTGTCCTGACGGTGGGTTGTTCAATTGCGTTTGAAACCACTCCACTAGCGTCTCGAACCCAAGTTTATTCTGATTTTGCTGCTGCAAGAGTTCAGACAAATGCAGTAAGTTGATGAGGCACCTCTCACCTTGCTCAAATTGCAGCAAATGATCAACAACTTGAAACGCTTCCAACCAATGTTGAAACATCACAATAAAGCTTTTTGTAACGGCGATACTATGTAATTTTGAAAACTGTTCCAGCATTACAACCCATTCATTTTCATTGTGCTGATAGACTTCGATCTGATGCGCTGTTTGACCCATCAAATGTGTCGTTAAAGCCGCTTTTAGCAGTGTTTCTCTGGATGGTTCCGCAACCGCTGCGAGCACCCGTAGTAAAGCCGCCGCCTCCTCTGTGGCAAAAACATTATCCTGACCATAGCGAACGCTGGGAACTTGACGCGCTAGTAGTGCCTGCTGCATCAAGTGTCCTTGGTTATGACTGGCCACCAGAATCGCTATATCACCACCGCCCAGTTGTTGACCAGCAATGTGCGCGCACCCTTGTTCGGCCTGATTAAATAATTGAGCGATTTTATTAGCGGTAGCGTTGGCAGCCAGTAATTCACCTTGTGCTCTGCTATAAGGCTTCTCATGCTCTGGTAATAACCAAAAACGCAAGGCTTCGCTGCTTTCGTTAGTAATGGTTAGCTCATTATGTGACTTGTCTGCAGGCTTAACGGGTGGATAATTAATATCCTCAAAAAGAAAGGGGTTAGCGTTTTTAGGTACATTAAACAATGCATTAACCGCATCAATCAGGCTTGGAACAGAGCGTTGATTGGTATCAAGCGTGAAGCATTCGGTGATATTTTGTTTAGCTGCCAGATAGCTAAAAATATCGGCTCCACGGAATCCGTAAATCGCCTGCTTAGGGTCACCCACCAGAAAGACGGGCTCTTTATGCCGATTAAAAAATAACTGCTTAAAAATGATGTATTGAGTCGGATCAGTATCCTGAAATTCATCGATCAAAGCAGCCTTATACTGCCGTCTAATGAGGTTTGCTAAAATATCGCCTTGCGAACCAGTTAGAGCTTCGGCTAACTGGTTTAACAAATCTTGAAAGGAGGTTTTTTTTTGCGCTTGTTTGAGCTGCGGGAGTTGTTGATTACATTCATTCAATAAGCGCCTTTTAAAATTTACCAAGCACTGTTCTAATGCTTGTTGTAACTTTTCCAGTACACCTTTTAACGTTTGACATTCAGCAAAAAAACGGTGGGAAGGAACGACCAGATTTTTTTTGGTAGAGGCTGACAATTTTTCACTGGTAAAATATTTTAAGCAATCGGGCGGGTAAAGCGGATCTGGTCGTTGAAAAAAAGCTTCCAGCTGGATAACCCAAACGGAAATTTTCGTCGCATTATAAATATTTCCTTTGAGCACCGATAAATCCAGCGCTGCCAAGATATCAGTTTGTTCCGCTATCCAATGATCATAAGCTTGTTGGAACGCATCTTCATAAATCTTGATAACTTGCGGCAAATGACTCATATCAGATTGACCGCCCCCAACAACATTGAGATAAGGTCGTGCCACGAGAGCGCTTAACTCAGCAGTCAAATCATCCGGCGTGATACCTTTCGAATAGAAATAAGAAGTAACCAGGGGCTCAGCATTAGCCCATTCTCGACGCCAAAAGTCATCAACAATATTGGTTAACAATTCCTTTTCATCAACCACCAACTCTTGATCGTAATCGACATTAGACTCAAAGGTGTAATCAGTCAACATGCGCTGACAAAAACCGTGAATCGTGTAAATAGCGGCTTGATCAAAACCGTGTATTGCCCGTATTAAGGCTCGAATAGCAAACGGTTTATCCGTGATGTTAAGACTCAATTGTTCACAGAATTTATCCTTACCTTGCCCTTGAAGAGTAGCCAGCATTTCTGCCAATCGACTTCGTATTCTCTCTTTTAGCTCAGCGGTAGCGGCTTTGGTGTAGGTTACAACCAGAATATGCTCTACCTCCATACCGGATTCTAATAGCAGCCTCAGGTAAAGACTGGTAATGGTCCAGGTTTTACCAGTTCCAGCGCTGGCTTCAATTAGATTGATACCAGACAAGGGCGTACTAAAAATTGCCAACGGTTTAATCTTACTGAACTTTGTCATAATCACACTTTTTGTTCAGTTAAAACCTGCAGCATGGGATCGCATAGCTGCTGTGTCAATTGTGCAAAGCGTTCATCTATCGGATCATAGTCACGATAGACACATTGATAATAGGGGTTACTACCTTCGGCAAAGGAAAAGGCGTCACCGAACCAACTTTTTCGAGCACTTTCTGTCGCTTGTACTGGGTCTGATTTCATCAGCATTTTTTGAGCATATAAGAAACTACTTTTACTAAAAAAAAGCAGCGGAAAATGCATCCCCGACCAATAACCAGTCAGCAAATCACCCAGCAAAGCTTGAGGATTGGTGGCCGCAGCAAACGTTACAGTTTTATCTTTGCCAATTAACTGGCTGGCTAACGGAATGTCCTTGGGCGTAAGCATACAAAGCAACAAATGCTTGATCCACAGTGCAAAGATCTGTTGCGGCTGGACGTTATTCAGGTGAACGTCGACAATACCCCTATCAGGAAATACCGATAATTGACCTGATAAGGCAATACCTTCAAGTTTAAAAAAAACTGTTAGCTCAACGGATTCATCAGAAATGATTTCTGCTATTCGACTTTCGATGTTTTTTACTACCTCAAAATTCTGCTGAAAAGCCAACTCGCCCATAGCACCTTGCGGCAATAAACCTTCAGCACTGACCCAGTTCAAGATCTCTTGCTCACTATCACTTTTTTGAGTAGCTTTATGAAAGATAGCACCATAAATTTTTTGTCGAACGATGGAGCTGGTTAGATTATTTAACGTAAAAGGTTCTCTGTTTTCTAGTTTATGTTGAAAATGTTCCAGATGGATATTCAACCTAGTTTTGAGTAAATAACGACATGGATTACTATAGAAAGCCATTAGGTCATTAATATCGATCTGGCGAAAAGTATCATCAGCTTCTGGCAAAGGCTCAGAAAAAAACTTTGCAGATGAAGATGAGTTAGACTGTCCTATCAAGGCCTGACTGGCCCGGCACCAAAGCTTTGAATAGCTGGGTAGCTCAATACCTGAAAAATAACGTGGGCTAAAGGCTTGCAAAGGATGACAAGTCTGGATACATTCGACCAACGGCTGGTTATCCTGATAGCAACTTTGGCCGATAACATCCATCAGTTCTGTTACCAAAACCGAAGGCGTTAGCACAGTATCGTCGCGGATACTTCTTCCTATATAGCTAATGTAAAGAACTTCTCTGCACGCCAACACGGTTTCGAGAAACAAATAACGATCATCGGTTCTGCGGGATCGATCACCTGGTCTAAAATCTTTACCCATCAAGTCAAAGCCAGCATGAAGTTGTTGCCGGGGAAAATCCTCATCGTTCATACCAACCAAACAAATTACCCGAAAGGGCAAACTACGCATAGGAACGAGGTTGCAAAAAGTAACGCCTCCCATCAAAAAGCCACTGCTGCCAGAGGGCTTCTCGATCTGTTTTTGAAGTGCGGCTTTGACCAAGGACAACGGTACCGAGCCAACAAATTCGGCGCTTGCAGTTTGGTTTTTGAGATCGTCCAGCATCTCTCTGATGGCTTGGATTGCTTCCCAATCACTGTCAGTTGCAGCAAAAAAGGCATCTACCAATTGATTAAGATGGTCTATCCACGCAGTAATAGTTAAGGTTCTACGAAAAAGAGAACTAAATTTAACCAGTGTTTCGAAAAAATTGAGCAGACCGTTTAAGACTTGTATTTGCTGCCCCTCGATATTGTCGTAAGGAGCAATATTAGCAAATACTGGCAATTGCTTGTCGGCAAGTGAAGCCGGCATGGCATACCCCAACACCATTCGCCTCAACCCCATCAACCAACTATGTTGCTCGTTTGCTGGTAAATCTTGACTAGCTTTGTGGGCAGCATCTCGAGCCCAACAAACATGGCATTCACTAACCCACTGCTGTAATGTAGTTCGGTCAGAATCCTGTAAGCCAAATCGTCGCAAAACCGCTGGTTGACTCAATAAATCCATCACCCACTCTACTTCAAACCGACTGTCCGCCAAATCCAACAGCGACATAAATCTTTCCAGCAACGGCTGTTCTGCTGATAGCGACTGGTCGGCAAGATAAAATGGAATATTATTTTCACCTTGTTTGGGCGAAAAAACAGCCTCCACGAACGGCGCATAAAGACTGATGTCCGGAGCTAACACCACAATATCGGCGGGTGTCAAACCCTCTAAACGATCAAGAAATGACAGGACTTGGTCCTTCAATACTTCCATCTCACGCATGGGGCTATGGCACAAGTGTAATTGCACTGAATCGTCATCCGAAGCCACTGTCACTTGACCAGTATCCGTACGTTCGACCAGTTTTAAGATATCCTGTTGAAGCACATCCAGCATTGAACCTTTTCCAACAGCTGGTTTGAACAGGTTATCTTCAATTAACTCATCATCCATTCTAAGTAAGTCAAAAAATTCACGCCCTTGCTTACCGAAAGAAGCCAGTAGCGGATGTCCCATCTCTAAATGTAAATCGTTGGGGTCATTTTGCCCCGTCAAACGATCTGCTTCGACCAGATCTTTTATCTGACTCCAATCATGCTGACAAGGATTAAGCGCCAAGAGATGGACCGGCAGGTGTCTTGATAGCGCAGATAGCAGTTGAATAAAGATGGGAGGTAACGAGGAAACACCAAAAATGATAACCCGTTCTTCTTTGAATGACAGCTCTGCATCTTGACCCAACAAGGCCGCCAATTGATACATTAAGGTAACTCGATCCGGAACATTGGCAGCAACTACCATTGCTCTCCAAATATGGGCTTGCCATGCTTCATCGGGATGACTATTCAACAACTGGCCATCACTCCATGCCTTGATCATATCCGGGCGATAAACCAAATATTGGTCAAAAACCTGGGCAATCCGAATACTTAGTTCAAACCATTGCTCGATAGGCTTGTCTTTTAAATAATGTTGCAACTTAGGTTCTTTGCTCAAGTTCTCGGACTGTTGCAGCCACCTCAAGATCTTCCAGACCAAAGTTTCCTCAGAAAATGCTGTAGGTTGCTGCTCGCCATTTAGCGGCAATTGTTGGCATATTTGTCGCCATAAATATGCGGCAGGTAATTCAAACAGGAAATTACTGCAAACACCCTGTTTGCTTGCTAACTCCAAAGACAACCAACGTCCCATGCCCTGACTTTGCACCAATATCACATCCGGCTGGAACACAGAAGTCAGTGGTTTATTGATTAACAACTTTGCTAGTGTTTCAGACAGTATTTCCAACTGGTTGGATTGATAAAGGTGGATCATTCCATTGTTGATTTACTTTGAGTTAGGGTCTATTGAATTGTCGCACAAACCCTTAAATGTAAACAGTTCAGTATTTTCTCAATCCGATTTTCCATTTAACACGCCTCTAGTACCTTAGTCTAACAAACTAGTACTCCATCAACATTGTATTGATGGATAGAGTGATTTCAGTTTTATTCTGGCATCCTCAGTCGTAAATCGCCAGTTCACACCAACAGCTTTTTGATTGCGTTGTTCTTGCCATGCGTTTATTTCAGTTCGTAATGTGTCTTGGTCAGGTATTCTTCGATTCAGGCACTGGCGACTTAACACCCCGATCTCGATCTCTGCCATATCCAGCCAACTGCCATGCTTCGGCGTATAATGAAGCTCCAGTCTTTCAGCAATGCGTTTTGCTTCTTCTGGTTCAAACGCGTCATATAATGAACTCAACTTATGCGTATTTAAATTATCCATCACCAGAACAATTTTCTTGTCCGGAAAATACTGATCAACCAATTCTTTGATTAAATGCGCCCAGTCTATTTTAGTATGTCGATCGGTTACGTTGACATGTCGCCATCCAATCAGTGGGGCAAACAGCATGAACAGATTACTCACGCCATTGCGTTCATATTCAAAATCAAATATTTCAGGTTCTCCTGGACGCATCGGCAAGGGAATGCGCGTTTCCTTGGTCTGTTGTTTACTGGTTTCATCCATACAGATGAGGACTTCATCTTCTGTAAAAGTACGTTGATAAACCGTTAAGATATCCTCCATCGCACAGACAAAATCAGCATTGGCTTTGGGCGGAATGCACCAGCATTCTTTTAACCAAGGTTTAAGGGCGTTTTTTTGAGTGTTTTTCGAACGGTTTCGCCCGATATCGAGTCGACTATTTTACATTCAACCAATCGATCCGCTAATAAGTTTAAGGTCCAATTATTATATCCCTCAGGGGCGGATGAACAGGCTGTTGCTACCAAAAACGCTTCCGCTTCGCCATCCAGCTTTTTGGCGCGTCGTCGTGTCTGGATTTTGGGATTGAGGGCACACTCTATTCCTTCTTCAACAAAGCGCTTTCGTACACGCTGTACTGTCAGATGACTGATGTGTAACGCATTGGCGATCTTTGCATCGGTTAATGAAGCCTTTGAAATCGCTTCGTCCGCATGAAGCAGTATTTGGGCATGGGTTATTTTGCGGGCGGCGGTTTTTCCCTTTGAGATGAGGTGCTTTAAATCCTCGCGTTCATCGTTCGGTAGTTTAATTCGGTATTTCTTGGCTGGCATGGTTTAATCCTAACTATCATATTCTTGGTATTGATACTTAAGATATTACATTAAATACGTATCAGAACAAAATTGTTGGAGTACTAGTACTTTAGTACAATGTCAAGCCGGTAAAACTTCTTTAAAGTAGTATGTGGTAAACTACTAGCCAATTCTCTTTTTAGTCGACTTCTAGCCACTAGCTGAGAACAGTAATTCATTTTAAAACAATATATTAACAAGGGTTTGTCATGTATAAATTGAAAAAAATTGCGCTTGCTAGCGCTGTCATGCTTTTCTATAGTTATAACGTTAATGCTGCATTTGTAGCTGAAACTGAACCAAATGATGAAATTACACAAGCTCAATTCATCGACGCGGCTAATTTCACGACGGATTTTGATAGTGAAATAACCGATGTCTCTGGCGTTAACACCTCAACCACTATCCCTCATGCCAGTATCCGTGGCACTGGTGATGATACATTCGACTTTTATGCTTTTCAAGGCCAGGAAGGTTCGAGCATTTTTTCTGGTTTCGATATCGATAATGGTTTTGGCCCCGGAGACAATTTCGATTCAGAAATAGCGCTTTTCGATGCATCATTTAATGTACTGAGCATCAATGATGACATTGATGAATTATTTCCTTTTCCAATTGACCCAGGTTCAGTCAGTGAATTTGATAGTTTCATTGAAGTAGTATTGCCTACAACAGGGCTCTACTTCATTGGTGTCGGCAGTTTTACCGAAGATGGCATCGCCCCGGTTCCAGCAGGGGCTGGTTACACGTTGCATATTTCTTCTGGAAGCGCTATTAGCCCTTCACCTGTTCCAGTTCCTGCCGCAATTTGGTTATTGGGATCAAGCCTTTTAGCTTTACTAGGCGTATTAAAAAAGAAGACTTAATGGCTTATTGATCAAGCTTATATATAGAGCAACATCACTTTTAATAACACAGCAGAGTGATGTTGCTTCTGAGAAAAAAACGAACTATTTCAAGCGTATCTCCAGTAGTTCTCTTTGAAAATTCAATTAGTTTAAATAGCTGACAGAAATAACCTAAGATTGAAGTTATAACCCCGAGTAAATATCAGTATAATGAATCAGTTTTCTATTGTTTGAGAACAGTGGGTTTAATCTTCAACGGGTATTTTTGTACCAAAAAATTATAATATTGAGTTCTGCTTTACCAATTCTAAGAATTCACATGTCGCAGAAATTGCGAGAATTTGTTTTGGAAAATAAAGATATAGCAGCCTGAAAACCCTCTCGATTTTAGTAAAATTACATAATATGTTGATAATAAACCACCCTTTGCTGCCAGACTTCATTACGAAAAATAGACTGACAAAGGGCCAAGAATTATAGAGGAGGTTTGATTATGTGTTGGAGTGGTGAAGCATCAGGAGTTCTAGCAACCATCGGCTTGGGTACTGCCGCTTATGTGGCCCATAAAGGCGAAACTAAGGAATTATGGATACCTTTGACTTATTTTGCTTTGATGGAACTTTTGCAAGCTGCAACCTATATTTATATTGATCAGTGCAGTAGCGCCCAAAATCAAATTTTAACCTTATTTGGTTATATTCACATCGCTTTCCAGCCGTTTTTTGTCAATATGGTGGCGATGCACTTTATTCCTGAAAAAACCAAAGAAAAAATATCGACCACTGTCTACAGTATATGCGCCATTGGAGCACTCGCAATGCTGGTGAAAATGTATCCATTCGCTTGGGCCGGTCTTTGTAACATTGGAAATGAAGCGTTTTGTGGACCAGCCGTCTGTTCGGTATCTGGCGACTGGCATATAGCCTGGCAATTCCCACTTAATGGGATTTTATCAGAGCCAATGGATTATTTTCTAGGTGTAACCTATGGACTGCACAGCGTTACTTACGTGTTTGTTGGATTTTTTATGCCCTTTATTTATGGCTCCTGGCGGTTTGTCCTGTTCCATTTTGTCGCAGGCCCAGTTTTGTCTGAATTGCTAACGTCTGATCCTAACGAATATGCCGCCGTATGGTGCTTGTTTTCAATAGCGCTCTGTCTTTCGGCCGTTAAGTCGCCTCTTAGAAAATACCTCTACACTAAAACAACATTGGTGGATAATTTGGTATTTCAGAAAAATCAAATTTAATTTTAGAAGGCTATAACAAGATTTCGGATTAAGTTCTTTGAAATTCACAAAAAAGGCTAAAGCAATAAGATCCTCACTTTTTTCTTATTGCCTTAGCCTACTTTGTTATTTGTAGTGGAGACCCAGTAAAATTAATATTTACAGAGATCCCATGGGTTACACAGCCTATTTACTACCGCCCGCACTGTTGGTGCTTTTACCAAAAGCCGAATAACCGGGACACCATCCTGAATAGCCAGTCGCTACCAGACCAATACCTAACAGTAGTATGAGTATTTTAGCTTTGGCTAAAGCTAAAAGAATAAGAAACGCTCCAACTCCTATCCGTATTTTTTTATCTAGCCCGCCAATGTTTAGCTCTTTTTTTGTAATATTTCTCCAATTAAACTTAAGTTTCTTTACTTCACTGACTAATTTATCAAACTTAAAGTCTTTAATTCCACTGATTATCTTGTCTACTTTCAAGTTTTTTACTTCATTTACTATCTTTTTTATATCAAAACTCACGTTCTTACCTCCTGAAAATTATAGTTATTTTCTTTATTTTTCGAAAAGCAGGGTTGTAACACATCGCCTTATATTAAAAAAGAAAAAGACAAATTACTTTTCCGAACCTCTAATTTTGCAAGGATATTCAACTTTGTGCAACTAATAACGTTTTATTTTGATCAAAAAATTTCCTTTTTGAAACAGTTCTTTGACTCATTTCAGTTAAAATAAGGGATGGATGCTTCTAATATTATTTCTCCTTTAAACAATGCTCAACGAGATGCTGTTACGGCACCAGTCCAGCCACTGCTGGTTTTGGCGGGTGCAGGAAGTGGTAAAACCAGGGTATTAGTCCACCGAATTGCCTGGCTCATCATGACAGAAAAAGCTTCGCCATTCGGCATACTGGCTGTCACATTCACCAATAAAGCGGCGGCTGAAATGAAAGGGCGCATCGAAACACTTCTCGACCAACCCTCTAAAGGAATGTGGATTGGTACCTTTCATAGCCTGGCCCACCGCTTGTTACGCCGACATTATGAACAAGCAAAACTGCCGCAAACTTTTCAGGTTATTGATTCTGATGATCAATACCGCATTATCAAACGAATTTTAAAAAGCCTTAATCTTGACGAAGCTCGATGGCCGCCTCGCCAGGCGCAATGGTATATCAACGGACAGAAAGATGAAGGAATTAGAGCACGATACTTACCTGAATCGGCAGACCCTCATCAGCAGCAGTTACAAAAAATATTCAAAACTTATGAAGAATTGTGCGAACGTTCCGGTCTCGTCGACTTTGCCGAGCTGTTGTTAAGAGCGCATGAACTATTACGGGATAACGCTGATGTTTTATGGCATTACCGAGAGCGTTTTAAACACGTACTGGTCGATGAGTTTCAAGATACCAACACTATTCAATATGCTTGGTTACGGCTACTGGCAGGTGAACAAAATCATTTGTTTGTAGTGGGTGATGATGATCAGTCCATTTATGGCTGGCGGGGCGCCAAAATTGAGAATATTTTTTCCTTCCAAACCGACTACACAAACCATAAAGTAGTTCGTCTTGAACAAAACTATCGCTCAACGGGTAACATTTTAAAAGCCGCCAATAGTTTAATCTCTAACAATTCAGGACGATTAGGAAAAGACTTGTGGACAGAAGGACCGAGCGGTGAATCCATCACTTTATATGCAGCATTCAACGAGCAAGACGAAGCGTATTTTGTCATTGAACAAATTCGTAAATGGGTCAATGAAGGACAATCACGCAAAGACATCGCCATACTTTATCGCTCCAATGCCCAATCCAGACAATTTGAAGAGAAGCTAATGGCAACAGCGGTACCTTACCGCGTTTATGGTGGTTTAAGATTCTTCGAACGCTCTGAAATAAAAAACGCACTCGCTTATCTTCGTTTGTTATCAAATCCCAACGATGACCCCTCGTTTGAACGAATCATCAATATACCGACACGTGGCATCGGAGCCAAAACTCTGGATGATATCCGGCTTCAAGCCCAAGCAGACAATATTTCCATGTGGCAAGCTGCTCAAAAGCTCGGCTCTAAATCTGGGGGAAGAACACAAAACGCATTATCTAACTTTACCCGTCTTATCTTCCAACTCGCCGAAAACACCAAAGAAACGGAATTATACGAGCAGGTCAAATTAGTCATCGAACAATCCGGCTTGATCGCTTTCCACCAAAAAGAAAAGGGCGACAAAGGCGAAGCAAGGGTCGAAAACCTGGAAGAACTGGTTAACGCTGCCCGTTCTTTTGAGTATGAAGAAGATAACGAAAACGAGTTGAATGAACTGGATTTATTTCTGGCTCACGCCTCACTAGAAGCAGGAGACGCACAAGGTGACGCCCATGAAGATTGCGTTCAATTGATGACCTTACATTCTGCTAAAGGCTTGGAATTTCCCAAAGTATTTTTGGTAGGATTTGAAGAGGGTTTATTTCCATCACAACAGTCTCGAGAAGACCCTGAACGCCTTGAAGAAGAAAGACGCTTATGCTATGTAGGTATGACTCGGGCCATGGAAACGCTCTATATGACCTATGCCGAATCGCGCCGACTCTATGGCAAAGAAAATTATGCTTCACCGTCCCGTTTTATTCGCGAAATTCCAGACGAATTACTGCAAGAAGTCAGACTCAAAGGCAACGTTACCAAGCCTTACTCTAACCCTGGCAAACATTTTTCCAACACTATCAAGCAGTCATTTACTTACAAATTGGGACAACGGGTTAAACACCAGAAATTTGGCGAAGGCGTCGTGCTGCAGATGGAAGGCTCGGGCGCTCAGGAACGACTGGAAATCCACTTTGAACAAATCGGCTCAAAATGGTTGATGGTTAACTATGCCAAGCTAGAAATGATTTAATCATTTCTAGCTTTTTCCGAGATAATTAACAACCTTTAAACTGCTGGACTAACCACTCTGGAATACGTTTATCCTAAAAAAATCATTTAAACATAGCGTTATCATCTAGAGTAATTGAATCACCTGAGCTAGCTCATGGTATTGCCCCCTAAAGTCATTCACCCAGAGGGTGACAAAGAAGTTGCGTTTTCAAAGAGTGAAATCAGCGCATTGGTTGCCGATACTTTTGATGGAAAAATTCATATTGAATGGGATCCACAAGCCCAAGTGACCCCATTGGGGCAGTTGCCTTTTTTTATCCAGTTTTTAAAAATGGGCCATTTGTTTCAACTTTGGGTTGACCAATGTCCTTTAAGGTATGCCAGCAATAACGCACCCAAAAAAGTGAATGTATTAGGTTCGTTCTTACTCTCGATTCTTTCAGGCCATACCCGCTATGCCCACATGACCAGTTTAATGACAGACAGCGTTAATGCTACATTGCTTGTCTCGCGTCAATTACTTTGTCCGGTTTGGCGACAATTATGATGGCCGGTTGAGTGTTTAAGGTTTTTTATGATTTTTTCTGATGTTTCCTCCTGTAACTGTTGCCGTCGATTTCAAGAATCGTGGCATGATGGATAATGCGGTCAATGGCGGCTACGGTCATTAATGTATCCGGGAATATCTGATCCCAGTGACTGAATGGCTGGTTTGATGTGATGATCAAGCTGCCACTTTCATAACGATGAGCAATAAACTCAAACAGGACCTGGGTTTCTGAATCCGTTTTTTTAACATAACCAATATCATCGATAATGAGTACACGATATTTATCCAGTCGACTCATCACAGCCATTAAATCCAGCTCTTTTTTGGCCTGCTGCAGTAATTGCACCAGTGCGGTGGCAGCCAACCATTTTACCCGGATGCCTTGTTCGATAAGATGAAGCCCCAAAGCAGAAGCAATATGCGATTTACCGACACCGGAAGGGCCAATCAATAAAACATTATCTGCCTGTAGCGCCCACTGGGTATTATCGCGCAGCCCAATCACTTTCTTTTGAATGGTTTCCGGTAATTCATCAAAGCCTAAGGTGGCAAAACTTTTGCCCCGGGGTAATTTGGCTTCTTTGGTCCAGTTGCAAACTCGCGTTTCAAAGCGCCGTGCAATTTCATTTTCACACAGTTTAGACAGGTATTGGCTATAGCCCCATGCCTGTTTTGTGGCCTGTTCCTGATAAGCTTCATAATATTGCCAAAAAGCCAGCAAGCGAAGTTCTTTTAACATCATTGGCAAACCATCACTCACAGCACACCTCCTGTCTCATCCACTGACCGGTCAGTAGTTGATCATAGTCAGCAACCTGGTGTTGGCGTAGCGGTATCGGTGGCGGTGTACTGTGTTGTAAATACCTTGCCTGCAGGGATGTTAAATCGGGCAAGGCACCTTGTTCTGCCTGTCGCATTAGCTCAGTTGCCAGGGCACTTTCGCAATCATAATCATAGGCAAAGCGTAAAACAGCAACCATCCACTTGCATGCTTCTTGCGGTGTAAACTGTTTCTCTGCCTGCTTCCATAAAGCCCGATATTGCGTGTTAGGCAAAATATTATCGCGAAACTGTGAGAAGCGGAAGGCTTGTGGTTTGGCTGCCAGAGAATGAATGATATGCCGGTAATCTATTCGTCGCGCTCGGCCGGTGGGCGTTGTTGGATAAATCCGAGGCAGATTGATCACCCGAGTTTGGCCAACAAAGCAGACCAAACGATCATGGTAGAGATGCACCCTGACGCTTTCACCGATAAGGCGTGAAGGGACGGTATACAATGCGCGTTTTACAGCAATGGTACTGCTGGTGGTGACTTTTACCGACAGCTCAGCATAATCAACAAATCGGTGTTTGGGTAAGGCTAACAGGGTTTTGTGCTCTTCGGCCAACCTGCCTTTGCATCGTCTGTTCAGTTTGTCGACAATGTGTTCAAGAAACTCTCGATAAGCACGGAGTGTAGAAAAATCATTCGAACCGCGTAACTTTATGGCTTGATCAATGCGACGTTTTAATGAGCCATGCGGTGCTTCAATGGCGCCATTTTCATGACTAATGCCCAGATTATTGATGGTGGGCCGCATGCCATAATGCTTACATAAATCATGATAGTCTTCCGTCAGTCGCTGTTTTTCTACGTTATTGACGTAAGCCGCACTGAGGCTGTCTGTACGATGTTCCTTTGGTGAACCGCCTAAGGTGTGTAATGCACTTTGTAAGCCGTCAGCCAGTGCACTGTAGCTTTCTCCGCCCTGAATAACATGGACATGACGCCAACCACTAAAAGCCAGGCGAAACTGGTACAGTAAATGTGCGAACGCCTTCCCGTCTATCGTAATGACGGTATTGGGGTGCGTAAAATCAGATAGTCCCTGATGACCCGCAGGTACCGACTGACGAAACATGACTTCTTTGTCCGGGCCTTGTGTGGCCTGCCAGTGTTTAACACGTCTTTGCAGTGTCCGAAGGTATTTCTCTGGATACTTTCCCGGATGCTGCTCATCCAGATGCTCCCACAGGGTAATGCCAGTTAAGGACGATTCATCTTCTAATAACGGAACCAGTTCTGAGTCCCATACGGCTTCTAATGGATCTTTGCGCGTTCGCCACTTTCGTTCTTTGTGTTCAGCTCTTTCACCTTTTTCGATCCGGCAACCTGATCGAACACTGATGCCGGCTTTTGCTGCGGATGTCTCCTGCGTACAACCTGTCTGACGATTTTTCATATAACTATTTTCCTGTAATTGAGTGATGTGTTTACCGGACAAGTCACTTCCTCCTAAGAGTAAAAAGTACTTATCAGTTTATACACTCAACCGGTCAAGATAATTGTCGTCTGACCGGACAGGTTAATTGTCGCCTAACAAGTAGCCTTTATTACAAAAATAGAGAAAACCCCAAGAAAAAAGAAATCAAAGCGCATATCAATCAAGTTTTTGAAGAGATACCCATTTATGGTGCAGCTAAAGTACACCAGCAATTACTTGAAGATGGATTTAAGGTCAGTTTAAATACGGTAGCAAGTTATCGGCAACAAATGGGGCTGAAAGCTGTTCTGGCGGTTAAACAGGTCAATACGACTGCGCCGATAAAAGAACATAAAAAATATGACTATAAACTTCGAGGACTTGATATAACAGAGGCTAATCAAGTCTGGAGTACAGATATTACCTACATCAAAACAAAGGGCGGTATGGTTTATTTAGCCGCTATTATTGATTGGCACTCAAAGGCGGTGCTCTCCCACAGAATATCCAACACCATGGATTCCACATTAGTTGTCGATGTATTGGATGAGGCACTTGCACACTATGGCACCCCTGAAATATTTAATACAGACCAAGGCAGTCAATATACCAGCGAAATTCATACCCAACGGCTAAAAAATAAAGGGATCACTATCTCAATGGATGGAAAAGGCAGAGCGACTGATAATATTTGTATTGAACGATTCTGGCGCAGTGCAAAATGTGAACGTATTTATCTAAATGAATACGATTCAATCAACGCCTTACAAAAAGATGTTGATGATTATATTGAGTTTTATAATCACAGACGATTTCATGAAACATTAGATTATAAAAAACCAATGAAGGTGTATAAAGAAAGTATTTTAGATAAAAATACGATGGATGTAGCCGCTTAATGATTAGGAATAAGATTTAAGGGAATATCTGTCTTGACTCTTTGGGTTGCTATACTTCGGCATATATTGATTTGTGTTTTACTCTATTTTTTTCTAAAGCTTCTTCAATCAAGTTATCAAAGTTGAATGTTATTAGAGAATCTAGAGGTTTTCCATCCCTTTGTGGGCGAGATAATTCAACGATGGCTCCAATTATATCCGATGTATCAGGATTATTTTGATACAGGGCATCCCGTAATTCTGAGGAGAAATCTTTTCCAAGATTGGTTTTTAAATACTTTCCTATAATCAGTGCCGATGAACCATACCGCTGTTGGAACTCATTTGCATCTGAGACTTTTAACGATAAATTTTCATTATTTGAAATACTTGCCATCATCTTTTCAAGAAGACCTAGTAACAAATTGTTCCATGAGGAGATACCTGCTCCGACGGACACACCTGCTCCACAAACTAATGTAAGCCTACCATCATGGTGAGCATGAGAGAGTGCCTCGATTGCTTGGATATTTTCATTTTCAGTAGGAGCACGTCTCTGATGAATTGCATCATCTTCATTAAGTGCAGAAATTAAACTTTTTACACCTTGATCTACTCCCTTACTTAGATCAACGTATAGATACTTTGAAAGATAACTTGGGACAGAACTAGAATCTATTAAAACAGGAATTACTCTCCTGTTCTCACTGGACAAATCACCTAATGCCAGTGCTGAAACTTCATGCATTACCCATTTTGATTGAAGAGAATTCTTACTAACAATAACAATGATAACCTGAGCTTTTTTTATGCCTAGATTAACCTTTTCAATCAGATTGTCTCCAGCTTTAAGATTAAGCTTATCTTGCCACACCTCATGCCCTGCTTCAGACAGATATTTAGTAAGCAAATCTGCATATTTCTGATCTTGATGACTATAGCTTAGAAAAATTCTCATCTGTTTGATTACTTATTGGGTATAACGACCAAGCTCAGATGACGTAAAAAGCATAGCGACGATAGGAGCGGCGCTTTTTACGGTCAGCTGGATGCAATTGTTGGACGAAGCCGCTATCGCGGAGGAAGAGCTGCCGCGCCGATAAAATTAAAGTGTACCCTCAGTACCCTCCCTTTTCATAAGAAGGTAACCTGTAAGCTCATTTATTTAACAGTGAGGTTACACACTGATGACACCATTTCTTGAATCAAAATACAATCATTATTATTCACTGCACTGCAAACATTTAAAACTTCAGGGACTGCAACCCAAAACCATTGAGGCGTATTCACGTGCTATTCGCCGTATTGCTGTTTATTTCAATGGCCATCTGGATAACCTGTCTCAAGACCAGCTTCTTGACTACTTTCATGATCTGCTCGACCGCCTTTCATGGAGTGCGGTTAAGCTGGATCTTTATGGATTAAAGTTTTTCTATACCCATGTCCTTGCCAAACCCTGGGCTGACATTCCTATGGTTAAACCGCCGCGCTGTACACGCATTCCCGATATTGTGACTAGGGCGGAAGCGCAGCGGCTGTTTATGTCGACACGCAAGTTAACCCATCTTCGTGACTTATATTTACAATATCCTGTTATTTCAATAAGTTAAAATTTTCAATCTGTTTCAGTTGGCACTACAGATTTTTTTTATCGATAATTGTTTTACATTGACCAATGAGGTCGGGTTTAATATTCAAAGCTTCATAAATTTGTTTCTGACGTAGCTCCGCCTTCGTTGTTGTCCGCAGGTGAATCATTTTATGATCATCCGTTGGTAAGGTCATGGTGATACGTTGCTGTGTCGACATGATGTTGCGAATACTGTCCCAGCTTAAATGAATGCCCTGTTGCTTCAGTTGATAGCGCAGCGTATGCACCAGATGATAAGCCAGCAAAGTAATGAACAAGTGGCCGGTGACACGGTCTTCTTTTTGGTGGTAAACCGGGCGCAAGCCCAGTTCAGTTTTCAAGCTTCGAAAGGTGGCTTCGATCTCGGTCAGCATGATGTAGGTTGTCCACAGTTGTTCTTCAGACCAGTCGGGGATATTGGTTCTGAGGCAATAGACACCACAGTGTTGATCGTTCTGTTTACTTTGAGGTTCACGTTGCCATTCAAGCCGGATGGCGTTTTTTTTCTCGTCATCGGTTATGACGTCAATGCGGTAGTCTTGCGAAACCCGCCGGTTTTTTTCGCGCAGTCGACCGATCCGTTCCAGTATTTTGCTGTATTTTTTGATCGTCCCTTTTTTGTTTAAGCCCGCATCAAGCTTGTTGAGTGCTTCTTCCATGCGAACATGGAAGCGGTTTCGGATAGCCTGCTCTTTTTTTTGTTTTTGTTCGGAGTGACAATAGAGCCGGGTTTCGTGGGTGTCTTGATCTGTTTCGCGATAAACACACCTGACTGTGTTCGGTTTCTCTCACCATCACAGCATCGTCCTGATCGGTGGGATTGATCACGGATCGCTCTCGACTGACCACCAGATAATGATAGCCCTGCTCGATTAACCAGGCGATGTTGTCGGCACTGGCAATACCGGCATCCATGATGATCACAGGTTTTGTGACCTGCGGTAATGGCTGTATTTTTTGTAGTTCATCCAGCATTAACTCCAAGGTGCCCGGCTCACTGGCATTACCCGGGAAAACCTGACTGCTCAGAGGAAATCCCTCACCATCCAACACCAGTCCCAGCGTCACCAAGGGACAATCACTGCGTTTTTCTTTGGAACGACCGAACTGGGCTTTGGGGTTTTGGTGACACTGCCCTTCAAAATAGGTATTGGTCAAATCGTATAGCACAATACTACGGTTCAATTCGAATAAGGTTTGCTCTTGCTCGGACAGAAACGTTTCCAGTGCCGTCTGGTGTTTGAGCAATTTATCGCTGATCGTATAAAGCCGTGTCAGGCTGGTATGGCCATAGTCATGGTCAAGCAGTTCTCCCAACGCTGAGCGTGATTGTAGCCAATCATGGGTGTGCAATTCACTGCCCGGTGAAACCACACGGCCGATAATGTTACCGATGGCCGCAGCGAGTTCGACTTTATTAAAACCCAGTGCGGTGAGCTTCTGATCCAGTTGTAGTTGCATAACCGCATGCCACGCCAGCGTTTCAACACCGATACTGCGGGCTTGAAGGGTTTCGACATGATTGATATCAACCGTGTGATAATCGGGTTCTGGACTGGCAGCATCCACCGGTTGGGCCAGCTTAGCGATGATAA
>CBDCZY010000003.1:0-508818 GCA_965224745.1 Methylococcales bacterium | reverse complement strand
TCACCAAGGGACAATCACTGCGTTTTTCTTTGGAACGACCGAACTGGGCTTTGGGGTTTTGGTGACACTGCCCTTCAAAATAGGTATTGGTCAAATCGTATAGCACAATACTACGGTTCAATTCGAATAAGGTTTGCTCTTGCTCGGACAGAAACGTTTCCAGTGCCGTCTGATGTTTGAGCAATTTATCGCTGATCGTATAAAGCCGTGTCAGGCTGGTATGGCCATAGTCATGGTCAAGCAGTTCTCCCAACGCTGAGCGTGATTGTAGCCAATCATGGGTGTGCAATTCACTGCCCGGTGAAACCACACGGCCGATAATGTTACCGATGGCCGCAAGCGAGTTCGACTTTATTAAAACCCAGTGCGGTGAGCTTCTGATCCAGTTGTAGTTGCATAACCGCATGCCACGCCAGCGTTTCAACACCGATACTGCGGGCTTGAAGGGTTTCGACATGATTGATATCAACCGTGTGATAATCGGGTTCTGGACTGGCAGCATCCACCGGTTGGGCCAGCTTAGCGATGATAAGCGCACTGTAACGCTGGGCTGAGGCTTCCAGGCATTGCGTTAACTCATCGGCTACATGAAACAATTCTTGCTGATGAGGCTCACAGCCTTGTAACAATTGTTCAATCCTGGCTGTCAGCAAGGGCCAGTGCTCTGGATCAATGGCGAAGTCTTTGCCTAGATTCCAGTAAGGTGCGTTGCTTTACTTTCCTTCCCACGCGAACGGATTCAACGATCCGATAGGTGAAGTAGGCCCCGCCATTATCCAGGGATTTCGTTTTGGTTTTTCGAATATACATGTCCCTAGCATTAATGAAAAACCGGGGAAAATCAAGGGTCAAAAAGACGAAAATGGCACTACCGAGCGGATCTGAAAAAAACACCGTTGAAAGGTAAGGTTTTTTTTCATGGAATCATTCGATGAAAACAAAATATCAATAACTTAGCGATGTCAAAGTCACGAAGATGGGTTAGGAATGTGTTCGCAACTGTTTCATAATTTCACCTGCCTGTAACAGTTGTTCTGGTGTCAACAAGTTTTTGACTTTTGGCAAAAAATCCTCATTTTCTCGGGTTAAGTGTTCGCGCAGTACTTTTTCAAAGTCACGCGCCACCATGTTAAATTTGTCAAAATCGTTGATATGCTCAGGCTTGCTAAGCCAACTGGCGAGTGCTTCCCAGGCATCTTCTATTTCTTCATGATCCTTCGTGAGTCGCTCAAGCATTCCGTCAATCAAGGGTGATTGGTTTACGATCAGAGGAAATATGCCTTTCTCTTCGTCTTGATGGTGCAGTAAACAGGTGTAGGTGTAGTGACAATGACTGCTGATACATTGGTATGCCGATGTTTCGTTCATGCCGTGATTGCTCAGTCTTTCAGTCAGGTTAAGTAATTCCTCGCCGTGCAACAGTAAGTCATCATGATAAACCTGCAAGACTTGCAGGCCATTGGAAAAATCAGTTGCGGGGTCAATGAAACGAAATTTCATGATGAGCAGTTGCTTTGTTAGTGATACTTCACATACTTGCTTCTAACAACCTGGTACGGTCGGGCAAGATACCCCAGAGGGACACTCCAGACATGAACCAGTCGTGTAAATGGAAACATAAGAAATACGCTCATGCCCAGGAATAAATGCAATTTAAAAATAAAGTCGACTTCATTGAGTAGTTTTGGATTCGGGCTGAGGGTGAAGATGCTTTGCGCCCAATCGGCTAATGCGATCATCACTGATGGGTCACCATTGAGAGCATGGTACAGTGAAACAGGAATGGTGAGTAAACCAATTCCTAAGGTCACCAGAAGCCAGTTTAATATAAAAATATCCATAAAACGGCTGTTGGCGCGGATGCGGGAATTGTACATACGGCGTTTCCACAGTAAAACGCCACCCATCATGCACACTGTGCCAAACAGAGCCCCAGCAATGATGGCAATGTATTGGTGCGACATATCTGAAACACCGATACTTAGAAACAGCGAATGTGGTGTCAACAAGCCAACAAAATGACCGAAAAACAGTGCTAATACACCAATATGGAATAGTATACTGCCCTTACGTAATTGCTCTCGCTCCAAAAGCTGAGTGGAGTCGGCTTTCCAAGTATATTGCTCGCGATCAAAGCGGATCAGACTGCCGAGTAGAAATGTTGTTAGAGCGATATACGGAAAAGTTCCAAACAATAGTGTTGCCATAATAAAAACCTATGCAGCAAGTTCAGCAAGACGACCATGGCGCTCGATGACACGTAGCAGCGGAGCATATGGACTTTCAATGGATTCCAGATTGGCAGCAACGATCTCACAGGCATCCGCACTTTGTTTCAGGAACAAACGTGCCTGGGTTTCGTCTTCCAGTGTAGAGACGTATTCCAGTATCAACGGTAAATAATCAGGCAATTCGTTGTTTTCAATCTCGAAGCCTTCGGATTTGAAATAGTCAGACAATTCTACTAATGTGGGTCCGCGTTCACGATCTTGCTCTTCGAATAAATGATGCGTCAAATAAAGTGCGTTGCTGGGTGACTGGTCGAAGGTTTTCACATAATTGGCCTGAAAGGTTAACAACGGAAGGTTCTTTGCCCAGTCAATGAAATCGTGCAACACAGCCTTATCCGTTTTACTGGTACTGTCCAGAGAGATGATAGTCTCTTCAAGTTCATGCCAATGTTCCGAGAGCTCTTGCGATGGGTATTCCAACAGTATCGAGAGTATCTTATACAGTAGCATCAGTTTTCCTCTTCTTTAGATTTCATTAACAGGCGGTCTTTAGGTACAAATTTCATTACTTCTACTGTTTTCTTGCGTTTTTCCGGGAACAGACTGGCGTTGGAGCTGATACTGCAACCTTCGTTGCCGAAACTGAAGCCATTTTGCCCCTGTTGGGCATGAAAGTCTTCGTGACGCAGTTCCTCATGGCTGGTCGGGATGACAAAGCGATCTTCATAATTGGCAATCGCCATATAGCGGTACATCTCGCGGACTTGAGTTTCCGTCAGGCCGACTTCGTCCAATACGGTAGTATCCACTTTCCCTTCGACGTTTTCCATACGGAAGAAACTTCGCATAGCGATCATACGTTTCAAGGCAAGTATGATCGGCTCTTCCTTACCCGCTGTGAGCAAGTTGGCCAGATATTGAATAGGGGTGCGCAATGTTTCTATTTTGGGAATCATTCCATCTGCATGCGTTTCCAGATTACCTTGATCAATCTGAGACTGTATTGGCGATAATGGTGGGACATACCAAACCATTGGCATCGTTCTGAATTCTGGATGGAGCGGAAACGCGACTTTCCATTCGACCGCTTGTTTGTAGATGGGTGATTTGCGTGCGGCTTCCATCCATGATTCAGGAATACCGTCAATTTTTGCTTGTTTGATGACTTCAGGGTCATTTGGGTCGAGAAACAGATCAAGTTGTGCTTCGTAAAGATCTTGCGGATCTTCAGTAGCAGCCATTTCTTCAATACGATCCGCGTCGTAGAGCATAATGCCGTTATAGCGGATACGGCCTACACAGGATTCAGAACACACAGTGGGCAGTCCAGATTCAACCCGGGGATAACATGCCGTGCATTTTTCTGCTTTGCCGGACTCCCAGTTGTAAAACACCTTTTTATAGGGACAGCTGCTGATGCACATGCGCCAGCTACGACATTTATCCTGGTCGACCAACACAATGCCATCTTCTTCGCGTTTGTACATGGAGCCGGAAGGACAGGCGGCGACGCAGGAGGGGTTGATACAATGGTTGCAAATGCGCGGCAAATACATCTGAAACGAGTTCTCAAATTCCGCGTAAACTTCTTTCTCGATATCGTTGAAGTTGATGTCCTTGCTGCGTTTGGAAAACTCACCAGCCAGATCATCCTCCCAATTAGGACCCCATTCGATTTTATCCATTGGGGTGCCATCCAGCATTGAGCGTGGACGAGCGGTCGGTGCGGCTTCTGCCAATGGGCTGGTTTGCAGATGGCCATAATCATAGGTAAACGGTTCATAGTAATCGTCTATCATTGGCAAATCGGGATTCCAGAAAATGTTTATCAAGCGCTGACTACGACTACCGGATTTTAATTCCAGTTTTCCTTTTTTGAGTTCCCAGCCACCATTCCACTTTTCCTGATCTTCCCAGTTTTTTGGATAACCGATGCCGGGTTTGGATTCAACATTGTTAAACCAGACATATTCCATGCCTTTGCGGTTGGTCCAGACATTCTTGCAGGTCACTGAACAAGTATGGCAGCCGATACATTTGTCCAGGTTGAATACCAGTGCAAAATTTGCTCTTACTTTCATTTTCGGTTGCCTCGTTAGTCGGTTTCGCTTTCATGTGTTAACGGATAAGGAACCTGATGGATATCAGGCGGGTTTAGTTGCGCCTCGCGTTCAGCGCTGAGAGGCCTTTCCAGCCAATCGATATCCGGTTCTTCAATCTTGTGTAGAAAGACAAACTCATCTCGCTGCGAGCCGACAGTACCATAATAGTTGAAACCGTAGCTCAGTTGTGCATAGCCACCAATCATATGCGTAGGTTTCACTGTTACACGGGTAACACTGTTGAGAATACCACCACGTTTACCAGTGGTCGATGAACCAGGTACATTGATGTGCTTTTCCTGTGCGTGGTACATCATTCCCATGCCTTCTGGAATACGTTGACTGACCACCACGCGCGCAACGGTTGCGCCATTGGTGTTCAGCGCTTCTACCCAGTCATTATCTTGCAGTCCAATGGATTGCGCGTCTTTTTCAGAAACCCAGACGGTCGGCCCGCCTCTGAACAGGGTTAACATGCGATGGTTATCGTTATAGGTACTATGTATGCCCCATTTCGAATGAGGGGTAATCCAGTTCAGTACTAGATGCGGTTTGTCTCCCAGCATATCTTTGAGTGCATCGGTGGTTGCCTTTAGATCCACCGAAGGCTTGTATGTGCAAAAACCCTCACCAAAATCGCGCATCCATTGATGATCCTGATAAAACTGAGCGCGTCCAGTCAGGGTGCGGAACGGGATGTGTTCATGAATATTGGTATAACAAGCGTTATAACTGACGTCTTCAGATTCAATTCCGCTCCAGGTCGGTGCGGTGATAATCTTGCGAGGCTGCGCCACAATATCGCGGAAAGTGATTTTGTCGTCCAGGCGGCTTGTGGCTAAGTGAGCATGATCGATACCGGTTTTCTGGCTTAAATTCTTCCAGGATTTAACTGCCACTTCTCCATTGGTTTCTGGTGCTAACGCCATGATGGCTTCGCAAACATTGATGTCTTCTTCCAGCGAAGGCATGCCTTTGGAAACCCCTTCATCCTGAATGGTGTAACAAATTTTTTTCAGATGTTCATATTCCTTTTCGGTATTCCAGTCGATACCCTTAATGTTATTTCCTAATTTCGGCAGCAATGGTCCTAAGGACGTGAATTTTTTATAGGTGTCCGGGTAATGGCGTTCGACCACTTTTAAAATTGGCATGGTTTTGCCCGGGATCGGTTCGCACTCACCTTTTTTCCAGTCCTTCACGTCCAAAGCTTGCGCCATCTCAGCGGGGGTATCGTGCAAAATCGGCACCGCCACCAAATCTTTTTCAGTACCCAGATGTGTTTCTGCCAGTTCGGAAAAACGTTTGGCGATGGTTTTGAAAATCTGCCAGTCGGAGCGCGATTCCCAGCCTGGATCCACCGCTGCAGTGAGTGGGTGAATAAACGGGTGCATATCCGTAGTATTCAGGTCATTCTTTTCATACCAGGTCGCGGTGGGTAAAATGACATCGGAATAGGCGCCGGTAGAATTGAGACGGAAGTTGAGATCCACCATCAGATCCAGTTTGGCAATCGGTGCATCCTTATGCCATTTGATTTCCTGACCTTCAGCCTCCGGCAGTACATCCTGCATCACGCCATTCTGGGCACCGAGCAAATGCTTGAGAAAATATTCATGACCTTTGGCACTGGAACCAATCAGATTGGCACGCCAGACAAACAGGTTACGGGGATGATTTTCCGGTGCGTCGATATCTTCTGCTGCAAACGCAAGTGTGCCATTTTTAAGTTCGTTAACGGTATGCTGAACAATCCCTACTTCATCAGTAGCGCCAGCGGCTTCAGCATCCTTGCAAATCTGTATCGGGCTGCGATTGAAATGCGGAGATGAAGGCAACCAGCCCAGCCGTTGCGATACAACATTATAGTCTGCCAGATTATGACCTTTGTATTTGCCCTGAGCGGTTTTGGCCAACAACATATCCGCTTCCAGCTTCTCATATCGCCATTGATCAGTATGGAAATAAAAGAACGTGGTGCCGTTCATATGTCGCGGTGGACGTTGCCAGTCCAGACCGAAGGCAATCGGTGCCCAGCCGGCTTGTGGACGCAACTTTTCCTGACCGACATAATGTGCCCAACCACCACCGCTTTGACCAACACAGCCGCACATATGCAGCAGGTTCATGATGGATCGGTAGTTCATGTCACAATGGTACCAATGGTTAATTCCGGCACCCAGAATCACCATCGAACGTCCTTTGGTTTTAGCGGCGTTATCGGCGAACTCACGTCCGGTACGAATGATGTCAGCTTGCTTGACGCCGGTGATTTTTTCACCCCAGGCTGGAGTATAAGGGATATCTGCATCATCATAGCTATTGGCACAGTCTCCCCCAAAACCCCGATCAATACCATATTGAGCCAGTTGCAGGTCGAAGACAGTAGCAACCAGTGTTTGCTTACCATTAATCAAGATTTTTTTCACCGGAACCTTACGGCGCATACCTTCATCGATACCTGATTCATAACTTGGGAACAACACATCGGCGATGTCGTCCTTATCAAAAACAAGTGACAAGCGAGCTTGAATCTCTTGTTGATCTGCTGCATTTTTGGGTAGTAAATTCCACTTGCCCTCTTCACCCCAGCGAAAACCAATCGAGCCATTAGGGACAACGATATTACCGGTTTTTTCATCCAGTACTACCGTTTTCCATTCTGGATTATTGGTTTCACCCAGGGAATTATCCAGGTCAGATGCCCGTAATAGACGACCCGCAGCATAAGCATCATCATGTGCCTCCAGGATGACCAACATTGGCATGTCTGTATAGGTACGCGCATATTCCTGAAAATAAGGAATTTGCTGATCAACGTAAAATTCCTTGAGTGCCACATGTCCCATGGCCATAAACAAAGCCGCATCAGTGCCTTGTTTCAGTGGCATCCATAAATCGGCAAATTTCACATACTCTGCGTAATCAGGTGCGACAGCAACCACTTTAGTGCCTTTGTAGCGCACTTCGACATAGAAGTGTGCATCCGGTGTGCGGGTCATTGGCAGATTGGAGCCCGCAACGATGATATAACCAGCGTTATACCAGTCTGCTGCCTCGGGGACATCGGTCTGCTCGCCCCATGTCTGTGGTGATGCCGGTGGTAAATCGCAATACCAGTCATAAAAAGACAAACAAGTACCGCCAATCATGGACAGGTAGCGACTTCCTGCCGCGTAACTGATCATCGACATGGCCGGTATCGGAGAAAAACCAACCACGCGATCAGGACCATAGGTTTTAATGGTGTGGATATTGGCGGCAGCAACGATATCGGTAATTTCCTCCCAATCAGTGCGTACAAAGCCGCCCAGTCCGCGTACTGAGGTGTATTGTTTACGCCTTTCAGGATCTGACTGAATAGCCGCCCAGGCTTCAACTGGATCTTTGCCTGTCGCACGCTCTGTCCGGTAAAGACTAATCAGTCGTTCGCGCACCAGAGGGTGTTTGATCCGATGCGGACTGTACAGGTACCAGGAATAACTAGCGCCACGTTGACAACCGCGTGGTTCATGGTTGGGCATGTCCGGTCGTGTACGTGGATAGTCAGTTGCCTGCATTTCAAAGGCGACCAGACCATTCTTGACATGAATATTCCATGAACAACTGCCAGTGCAGTTGACACCATGAGTGGAACGTACCACTTTATCAAATCGCCAGCGATTGCGATATCCGTCCTCCCACTGGCGGTCTTCATTGGTCACAATGCCGTGACCATTGGAAAAGTTGCTCTGAGTCTTTTTAAAAAACTTCAAGCGGTCTAGAAAATGACTCATGGTTTTGTCTCCAGAAATACCAGTACAACATGCATATTTTTGTTCAGTTTTTTGTGATCCTAAATGCGCAGCTGAAACGATACAAATGACTACGAATGTTATCGTCGGATAAAGGTAAAATTTTGTGTTGTACAGGCTATAAGGGTGATGGAGTCAGCGGATATTCGTAACATCCTCACGAATCCATAGTATTTAGCATACTTATATTATCGCTATAGAATCATTGAAAAATCAAGTGATCTTTTGACTATCAAAGAGTTTTGTAGTTTTAATTTTGAATTTTCAAAACTCGTTTATGAGGTGCTCTGGTAAGCATGAAAAACCAATGCGCACCATGATGGAGCTATCTTAAGAAAACGCACCAATTAAGATCATTCTCAATGGGGTGAACATTACCAATATTACGGGGTGGAATCGAGAAGGTACTTGTAAAGTATTCGAGAAAAAGAAGTATAAGACAAAGTGGCGCGCTAATTGCTTGTGCTTGTTGGTGCTGTTACTTTGATTGGAAGAGAAGGTATAACAAAATCACCTGCAGGTCGATAATTAGTTGGTTATATCTGAGTCGGTAGATTGGGATGCCTATGCTCTAGAAGTGGTGCCTAGCCAATCCAGTCGTTATTTCTAATCGGATTGAAGGAACACACTCCGCTCGTTCATGTAGTGAATACTGAGACTCTACTGCCATAAAGATGAAGGTGTCATACCGGCTGTGGAATGTCGGTATCCAGTGTATAAGGGCGTACTCCTTGCTAACCGTCCCTTACTCCTGGGTTTCGGAAATCCCTGACGGAACGACAATGTTTTCTTTAAATTAATGGTAGTGAGGTTATTGCTATGCTTTCTCGAATGATAAGAACGCTAAATTATTAACAACTTTGAAAATAGGTACAGCAGACTTGTTTTCTAATTCATTGTTTTAGTTTTATAGAAGAACTTTATGTTATTAGGTCGCAACAAAAAAAATCCAATTACAATCGCCGATAAAAAAGTGGTCAAGTGGACCTATTCAACCTGCGGTTATTGTTCCACTGGCTGTTCTATTGAGATTGGGACGGATGAGGGTGGTAAGCCCGTCGCTAATCGCGGAGTAGGGGGGGGCAGATGTAAACCGTGGCAAGCTCTGCGTTAAAGGCATTTTTGAATATGAGGTCTTTGAAGCCGAAGGGCGTGGTAAAAAGCCTTTAATTCGTGATCATGTTCAACGAGGATACGCAGTCACTTCATGGGATCATGCCCTCGATAAAATGGCATCAGAGATAAAGCGAATTCAATCCCGCTACGGGCGTGATTCATTTGCGATTGTTTCGACCGGGCAACTATTTAGCGAAGAGTTTTATACGCTCGGAAAATTAACCCGAGCTGTTATTGGCACCAATAATTACGATGGCAATACTACGTTATGTATGGCTTCGGCTGTTTCAGGGTATAAGCGCTCATTTGGTTCAGATGGTCCGCCGGGCAGTTATGAAGATTTCGAACATACCGATTGCTTAATGGCTTGGGGCTCTAACCTGCCTGAGCAGCATCCTATCATCTACTGGCGCATGAAAGAAGCGCAAGAGAAACGATATTTTCCGCTGATTGTTGTTGACCCACGTGTGACTATGTTTGCGCAGAGTGCTGATATTCATCTGGCTATCACTCCGGGAACCGACGTGGTTTTACAAAACGCTATGATGCATGTGATATTGGCGGAAGGGTTAGAAGATAAAGATTATATACAGGCCAATACCAACGGTTTTGAACAGCTAGCAAAAGAAGTCCAAAAGTACGACCCAACAACAGCGGCCAAAATATGCGGTATTGATGAAGATACCATTCGCCATGTTGCGAGGGTATTTGCAAAAGCTAATCAAGCCATGGGTATCTGGACCATGGGTATCAACCAAAGTACTCACGGTTCCGATGGTGTTGTAGGCATCAATAATCTAAGCTTGCTGACCGGTAATATTGGTAAACCAGGCGGTACCAGTTTATCTATAACGGGTCAATGCAATGCGATGGGAACACGAGAATGGTCTTCCTGCTCTGGTCTTCCGGGCTATCGGGTTCTGGATAATGCAGAAGACAGGGAAGAAATCGCTCAATTTTGGGGGGTCGATCCTGAATTTTTTCCCAAGCAAAGAGGGTTAACTGAAACCGACATTTTCCCTGCCATAGAAACAGGCCAAATTAAAGGGTTATGGTTAGTGGCGACGAACCCGATGACGTCTATGGCAAATACAGCAAGAATTCGCAAGACTTTAGAAAAACTGGAGTATCTTGTGGTACAAGATTGTTACGCTGATGTAGAAACCACACAATATGCGCACCTGTTTTTACCGGCGGCAACTTGGGCAGAAAAAGAGGGCGTGTTTACCAATACTGAACGTCGTGTCAACATCGTTAGACAAGTAAAACAGCCGTATGCTGAGGCTAAATCTGATATGCATATTTTTAACGAACTGGCAAAGCGGTTTGAGCGAGGCAAGAAAGTTAAATTTCCCGAACAGCCGGAACAAGTATTTGATGAGATGAAGTTTTTATCAAAAGGGCGTTTAGTCGACATTTCCGGCATGTCTTATGACTTGATCGAAGCCAAACGGGGTATTCAATGGCCTTTTACCGAACAGGAAGCCGATACAGGGATTGAGCCTAATAAAGGCGGTAAAAGGTTGTATACCGAACCGGCGACTTTTCGCTATGCCGATGGTCGAGCCAAGTTAATCCCGTTACCCTTTGTCGACAATAACGAAATTCCGGATGAGCAATTCCCTTTATGGCTTAACTCCGGCCGTTTAGTGGAGCATTGGCATACGCGTACCAAAACAGGAAAAATCGGTAACAACAATAAATACAGTCCCATACCTTTTATGGAGATGAATCCGGATGCGGCTAAAGAACTTGGCATTCAGCACCAATCCTATGTACGGGCGGTTTCACGTCGTGGTGATGCCGTTGTAATGGCTATGCTGACGCAACGTGTTCCTCGTAATATGGTGTTTATTCCATTTCATTTTTTTGATTGTGTTAATCGCCTAACACTGGGTTTGCTAGACCCTCATTCCAGGCAACCGGCATTCAAGCAATCCGCCGTTAGGATAGAGTCTACGGATCAGGAAGAAGCAGCCCAACTAAATAAAGAATCAAGAGCCTATTAATAGGCTTGCGAACCGAACAATTTCTGCGAGTGGTACTGTTGCAAAGCGATCCAAATAAGTTCTCATAATATTCCTTCTCTAATGTGAGAAGGCGGGATGAGGGAATTAATAAAGGTGCTATTAAAACCTTTTGGATCCTAACCAAAATGATGCTCACTCGCTTCTAAAATATGCATATAAAGGTCAATACCATTATGTTTATAGTACGAGACGACGAACCCGTATACGCTTTCCTAAAGGATCCTGAAACCAAAGCCAAGAACTGCTATGGCAAGGATATTGAGTTAGCGCCTAAAGGACATGATTTGCGGGATAAAAGCCTTAATATCAATGATGACACGGGCATTGGAGATAACCCTAACCGTTATAAACAGCACGGATTTTATTTTAATTCCGATAACTGTATTGGCTGTCATGCTTGCGAGTCTGCTTGCAGTGAAAAAAATGATAACCCGGCACACATCGCTTTTCGTTCTGTTGGCTTTGTAGAGGGTGGAACCTACCCGGATTACCAGCGCATAAACATTTCGATGGCTTGCAACCACTGTGATGACCCGGTTTGTTTAACGGGTTGTCCGACGCGGGCTTATACTAAATTTACTGAATATGGTGCCGTACTGCAAGATCCTGATATCTGTTTCGGATGTGGTTATTGCACTTGGGTCTGTCCCTACAATGCTCCTCAGCTTGATCCTGTTAAGGGCCAAGTGACCAAGTGCAATATGTGTGTAGACCGTCTTGAAGTAGGTTTGAAACCGGCTTGCGTCACAGCTTGTTTGGCGAGTGCGCTGGATTTTGGTGTGGTCGAAAATATTCCCGAGAATCGAGTGCAGGCCAAAACAGACATTCCAGGGTTTCCAACAACAGATATTACCCATCCCAATATTCGCTTTCAACAAACTAAATCGACCCACCGAGAAATGACGCGTACCGATAGTATGCCGCTTAAATATCATCGCGATGATGAAGTCGGTAAATTCAAGCCGGTTGTTGATGAAAAAGCCGGACGAGAAAAATTCTGGAATTTGCGTGAGATGCTCACCAGTCATGAAAGCTCGCACGTTATCTTTACGTTATCAACACAGGCGACTGTCGGTGCTTTTGCGATATTGATAATAGGGACGTTGTTTGGCATAACGCCGTTTGATCTGTTGCGGGAGAGAACTGTTCTGCTGACGTTACTGGGAACCATGGTGGTTATTTGCACTTTGGGCCTGTATAAATTAAACATGCATTTAGGAAAACCGCATCGTTTTTATCGTGGATTTAACAACTTGAGACTATCACCTGTCAGCCGTGAGATAGCAGGCGTGTCTTTGTTCTACACAGGCTTGTTAGGATGGGTGCTGATTTTGGATAATGTTGAACTTAAAGTAAAAAAGAGGATCAATACTTTATCTTGCTGATATTATGAGGAAAAGGTCATGTCTGAAGTTGTCGCTCACGAAGGAAATCAATTAACTCTCCAAGTCACTGTAACGCTCACCGGTAGTTTAATGGAAATGGAAAAAGCGATCCTGGATGGATGCAATGAGATGGGAGGTCTGGCCACAGCACACGCCCTCCAGAAATTTGATACCGACGGCAGCCCAATCAAACTGGGTGAGGTCAAACTGACCGTGCGCGATAAAACCAATAAAATCTACCAAACACCGTATGGTGGTGTCCCCATTCGACGCTATGTGTATCAAACATCAAAAGGCGGAAAGATCTATTGCCCACTGGAAACGAATGCTCAAATAATCAGAGGAGCCACCCCAAAGTTTGCACAACAAATCGCACACAAATACGCCAACATGAATGCCCCGGCCGTCTGCCAGGATTTAAACGAAAACCATCACCGAACAATCGCCCATTCTTATTTACAAGCTGTCAGTGATTGGGTTGGCAGTATTGCCCAAGCGAAAGAACAGATCTGGGAATATGCGACGCCAACGCTCAATGAAGCAATTAGCACGGTTGTTGTCAGCTTAGATGGAGCCTACATCCTGATGCGAGAAGATGGATACAGAGAAGCCATGGTGGGCAATATTTCACTGTATGATGTCACCGGAAAACGGCAACACACTATCTACATCGGAGAAGCGCCTGAATATGGTCAAGGGACTTTTTTACAGCGCCTGGAAAAAGAAATTAGCACGGTAAAAAAACATTACCCAGATGCACTCTACTTAGGCATCGCCGATGGCGCAAAAAGCAATTGGACCTTTCTGGAAACACACACCAGTCGCCAGCTCTTAGATTTTTTTCATGTGACTGAATACCTGGCAACCGTTGCTTACGCGGCTTACCCAGGAAAAACCGATAAACCCAAGCGAGACAGTTGGCTGAATGAGCGTTGTACACAACTCAAACATGACTCAAAAGCCGTCGAAGCACTGATTGCAGAAATGGAGCAATTAGCCAAGAAAAAGAGCCTGACAAAAACAATCAAAGACGATTTATTGGCGGCGTTGACTTATTTTATCAACCATCGTCACATGATGGATTATGCGACACAGGTGAAACAACAATTACCCATTGGGTCGGGGGTGACTGAGGCTGCTTGCAAAACATTGGTGAAGCAACGTCTTTGTGGCTCAGGGATGCGTTGGAAAAACAAAGGAGCCAAAGTGATTTTATCGTTGCGAGCACTGGTTCAGTCAAAGGGGCGTTGGCAGCAATTTTGGGGAAATATTGAGCAATATGGCGCACACGTGTGTTTTTAGTATAACATTATATTGAATCACCACCCGTTAGGATACAGTTTTTTTAAGTTGTTTAACACGCCGGTGACTGGGTTAATTGCCAATGGATTTGCTATTCTGGCCCTGCTCAGCGGCGCGTTGGGCCTGTATTATATGTACAAGCTTTATCGTATTCCGGCCCGTCCTTTCTGGAACCATTGGCAGACAGGAACCTCATTTTTTGGGTCCATGCTCAGTTACGGTGCTTTGATGGTTACTGTCGTCAGCTCCATGCTGCTGCCATGGTCAGCCGAAGCGACGCAATCGCTGGTTCAAATGCTCGCCACAATTATAACCCTGGGCTTATTGATCGAAGTCGTGGGGCATTACTTTCATGCGAGTGATATGAAGGTGCTAGGGAATGAAGGAGCAGCATCGCACTACCGTCAAACTACTCAATATGGTAAATCGTATAGGCTGCGCAATTACTTATTGGTGGTCAGTGTTGCACTTGCAGTCATGATGGCATTAACGGAACTTTCCGGTGCTTGGGGCTATGGTGTTGTTGCTCTGCTAATGATTTCCATGTTGATCACGGGAGCCTTTGGACGTTCCTTGTTTTTTGTTTTAGTGGTTCCTATGACCATGCCGGGGGCTTTTTTCTGGAAAAATGATGGGTTTGTCGAACACGCGCGTAAGACCGGCTTAGCCGAGTCTCCTCAGCATGGTGTAGTCTATGAAAGACATCATGTATTCAAAGCGAATGAAATTATACAAACCATTAAACAACATTCGATAAAAGATATGATAATTCATGTCAAATGGATCTTCGGTAAATAGGTCATTTGATTTTTCATGATCATACTGTCTCGCGTCAATTATCTTGTCCCATCTGACGACAATTATGATGGCCGGATGAATGGGTATAGGCTATTTTTTCAAATGTTGTTTTTTACGATAACTTTCTCCTTCTATTTCAATAATACTGGCATGATGAATAATGCGGTCTATTGCTGCTACGGTCATTAATGTATCCGGAAAGATTTGATCCCATTGGCTAAAAGGTTGATTGGAGGTGATAATCAAACTGCCACTTTCATAACGATGAGCGATGAATTCAAACAGTACCTGAGTTTCTCCATCGGTTTTTTTAACGTAGCCGATATCATCAATGATGAGGACTCGATATTTATCTAACCGTGTCATACAGGTCATTAAAGCGAGGTCTTGTTTAGCCAGTTGGAGTTGCTGCACAAGTTCGGTTGCCAACACCCATTTGACACAGACACCCCGTTCAATCAAGTGATACCCTAAGGCGGCTGCAATATGTGACTTACCCACGCCTGATGGACCAATGAGTAAGAGATTATCGGCTTGAAGTGCCCATTGGTGGTCCTCTTTATGGCGGAGTCAGGGCTAATTTGTTCTACCCATACAGGCTATAAAGAGCAAAGAGATAGCCCTTAAATTGGACAAACCCATAATAACGCAGTATAGTTTTTAAGAAGTTTATTGAGATAAAAAACTATGCCGTTATCACAGATATCAGTGAGACCCATATTAAAACATGAAGAGTCAGCCTATGCCTTGTTAATGGAAACTCACCATTATCTGGGCGCTATTCCAAAAATTGGTGAAACCCTCTGGTACGTGTCGACCTATCAGTCACAATGGGTTGCACTGATCAGTTTTTCAGCCGCTGCATTAAAATGTACGGCGCGTGATCAGTGGATAGGCTGGGGTTATCGTCACCAGACGGGGCGCCTAAAATTGATTGTTAACAACAGCCGGTTTTTGATACTTCCCTCCTTCACTGAAAAAAACCTGGGCTCACGCATTCTGTCACTGTGTCTTAAGCGCTTGTCCACTGACTGGGTTGAAAAATATCAGCACCCCGTTGTTCTGGTTGAAACCTTTGTCGACCCAGAGCGATTTCACGGCGGTGTTTATAGAGCAAGCAACTGGCAGGCAATTGGAATGACCCGTGGTTTTCGTAGAACAACGGCAGGCTATTCTGCTCAGTCAGAACAGAACAAACTGATCTTTGTTAAACCCCTGCATAGACGAGCACAAGCGGTTTTATCTCAACCTCAATTGAGTCATCATTTCAATCTAGGTGAGATAAAAATGAAAATAACAAAACAGCAAATGCGATCATTACCGAGTTTCTTTATGGATATAAACGACCCTCGGCGCCCACAAGGGCGGCGACATCGACTTTCAACCGTACTGGGAATTGCGGCGGGTGCGGTACTTTGTGGGATGCGAAGTTACGAAGCTATTTTCGACTGGGCTGACAGTCTCAGCCATAAATCCAGAGAACATTTCCGCTGCCGTTATGAAAAAGGACGATACACGGTTCCCAGTCTCAGCATTATTAGAGATGTGTTGACGCGAGTTGACCCCAGCGAGCTCGAAGCGGCCTTTATCGCCTGGAATACTGTTTATGCACAGGATGACGAGTCATTAGCCATTGATGGTAAAACGATGTGCAACGCCATTGACGAGAAAGGGCGGCAAACCCAGATAATGAGTGCGGTTGGGCATGGCACAGGCATTTGCTACGCCCAAAAAAAGTAGGAACATTACCTGTTGGACACGGTTCGGATGAAGTGAAGCAGAGTAATGAAATCAAGTTTGCACCTATTCTGCTGGCTCTAATCCCCATTCGAAACAAGGATATCACCAGTGATGCCATTAATACACAAACAGAGTTTGCCGAATATCTGGTGGAGCAGCGTAAGGCACATTACTATTTGAGTGTTAAAGCCAATCAACCCACATTGCTAGAAGATATTGAAGTCTATTTTTCAACCGTCACCCGCCAGGCTGATTATGAAGACAAAGTATCTGTGGGGCATGGGCGAATAGAAATTAGAAGAATCTGGACAACCTCTCAGTTGAACGCTTATGTCACATTTCCGCATGTTGCCCAGGCTTATAAAATAGAGAGAGAAATAACGGATAAAAAAAGCGGTCAAACGACAGGGGTAACCGCCTACGGCGTTACCAGTAGAACAGAAGAGGAAGTCAGCCCTCAAACTGTTTTGCACAAAGTGCGAGGACACTGGTCAGTTGAAGTGAGTCATTATATTATTGACTGGGTGTTTGATGAAGACCGCTCAACCATTCGCACAGGCTTTGGCCCTGAAAACATGACCCGTCTTAGACGATTTGCTATTGGACTCATTAAATCAAAGGGAAGCACGGGTGTTTCGAAAAAAATGAGGCAATTGAATAAGAAAACAAGAGCCGTTCTGGATTATTTAAAGATTACAAATAACAGAGCAAAGCCTTGTGTAGCAGAGGGTCTGGCTTAAGAACAAATTAGCCCTGATGGCGGAGTACCGGCTGTTGACTATTTTTGGGTAAGTCTGTTAAGTTGAGGGTTGCAAAACTTTTCCCGGCCGGTAATTTGGATTCTCTACTCCATTTAGCAATGCGGGTTTGAAAGCGACGAGCGAGTTCCTGTTCGCACAGTTTGGCTAAAAAATCAGCATAGCTCCAGGTATTTTCATTTGCCTGATGCTGGTAGCTTTCCAGATGTTGACTAAAGGCACCCAGACGCAATTCTTGTAACATTATCTCGAGTGACATGGCTGGTCTCCTGCGGGTTGTAAGCTCATCCACTGACCCGATAACAATGCGTCATAGTCAGTAATATCATGCTGTTTTGAGTTGATCTCTGGCTGCTCTTTGGTCGTCAGGTAACGTGATTGCAAGGTCTTGAGATCGGGTTGTGACTGTGTTTGTGCTTGCTTCAATAAGGTTTGCCCTAATTCAACTTCACACTGATGATCCGCTGCGATACGTGAGACCGTCACCATCCATTTGCAGGCATCGCGAGAGGACCATTGCTGATCAATCAGTTGCCATAACTGTCGATAATTGTCGTCTGGAAATAATTCATCACGAAATCTGGAAAATCGAAACGCTTGAGGTTTTGCGGCCAGCGCATGAATCACATGTCGATAATCAATGCGTCTCGCTCGACCTTCGGGTTTATCGGGATAGACTCGGTTGAGTTCAACGACTTGAGTTTGTCCAACAAACCCGATCAATTTGTCATGATAGAGGTGAATGCGTAGGGTTTCGCCGATTAAACGTGATGGAACCGTATAGAGTCCACGTTTAACACTAATGGTACTGCTACTGGTGACTTTAACAGCGAGTTCGGAAAAGTCCATGAAACGATGTGTGGGACATCAGTGTTCCCCTATTAAGTGCGCCTGAGGGACTAACCTCGCCACAAGAGAACTCATAAAGCGCTGTAAAGACAATCCTGTTATTATTGCGCTTTGAACAGCCCGAATGGTGGACGAGCTGATACGGGTTATTCTTGCCTGAAAAAATAATGTATTGACAAAACGACCTTGTTTTTGAGCCACTTGCTGTCTTTTTTCCAGAGCTTCGCTGTACTTTTTATCGGATGGATGGATCAATTCTGGTTGCTGTATTTTTGATACTTCTTCAAACACACGCATTAGATTGTAACTCATTGCAGTCAGCCGCATTTGATTCTCAAGTGACTGGACATTAGAAGACCAGGCTTTAGTTTCCTTTAAATTGCTTTTGGTGTTAGTGCGGCAAGCGAAGCTTGTCGCTTCTTTCAGGGTGAAAGTCCCTGATGGGAGAAATCCAAGGATTGGTATTTCGTACGGTCTAACCAACCACCCATATCTGTAATGGTCAACAAAAACAGGACACTTCTTTAAGCCACCTTCTTAAAAAAAGCGCATTCAAAATCTAAAGGCGATAAATATCCTAGTTTTGAATGCTTACGTTTCCCATTATAAAAAGCTAAATAATCAATAATACTCAACTTTGCTTCCGCTTTGGTTTTGAACCGCTCATAATTCAATTGTTCATGCTTAAGGCTACGAAAAAATCGCTCTGTTGGTGCATTGTCCCAACAATTACCTTTTCGGCTCATACTTTGCTCCCTGCTCATAATACTCAGATGTTTACGGTATTCATGGCTTGCATATTGGCTACCTCGATCTGAGTGATGAAGCACACCCGGTTCTGGTTTGCGCCGCCAGAAAGCCATTTGTAAAGCACTGACACACAAAGATGTGCGCATGTGGTCATCTATTGCCCAGCCCACGACCTGCCGAGAAAATAAGTCCATGACGACAGCGACATAGAGCCAACCTTCAAGCGTCCAAACGTAGGTAATATCCGTTGTCCAGACAGTGTTAGGTTCGATTACTTCAAATTGACGATCCAGTTTATTCGGTGAAATCGCTTCATTGTGATGACTATCCGTGGTCACTTTAAAACGCTTAGGATAACGCACTTCTAAGCCCAAATCAGCCATTAATCGGCGGGTTTTATAGCGCCCAGCATCAATACCAGCTTCTTTTAAAGCAATCGGATAAACGACGCGACCCATAAACTTTTCTATTCGCTTCAAACAGCTCACAAACTTTGGCTTCAAGCTGTTCCTTTTGACGAGCCTTTTCTGGGTCGTCAGCTGCTTGCAACCAGGCATAATACGCACTACTACTGACTTGCATCACTCGACACAATATAATCACAGGATAGGTCTTCTGTTGCTCTCGAATAAATCCGTACTTTATCCGACTTCTTTGGCAAAGAAGTCGGCCGCCTTTTTTAATATTTCGCGCTCCATTCGTAACTCATCGTTTTCCTTACGTAATCTAATGAGTTCGCTCTGAGCACTTAATTTTAAAGAGCTCGTCTTTTTACTCGAATCATTTTCAGGGCCTCGCTCTGCTCTGACCCATCTTCCAATCGCACTTAATGATACACCCAGATGATCAGCTGCTTGCTGATGGGTATAGCCTTTTTTTATCACTAATTGCGCTGCATCTTGTTTGAATTCAAGCGTATATTTTGGTCTGGTGTGTGTAGTTTTCTTGTTCATGTTCACCTCTATTTGACATTATATATCTGCCTTTAGAGGTGTCCTGTTTTATTAAACCATTTCAGGCACAAGTGGCCTATAATGGGCCAAGGCTATTACCTGCTCTGAAAAAGGGGGTCATTGATAAAAAAAAGGGGGCTTTATGGATGATCGCAATGAAAATCCATGCATTTGCGGAAAACGGATTAAAAAATAGAAGCCGGATGCATTAATCGGGCTGTTCAGCAAAAAGCTATTTGCAATAGCGAAACTCACACCAAACAGTAAAAACGGGCTTGTCCAACAAACGGTTCAGATTGTGGTTCGCTCCGCTCACACAATCTAACCTTATTCGTTAGGCAAATTTAATATGAAGTTTCTTGCCTACTGCATAAGCAACACGCTCTAAAACATCAAGTGTAATAGACGAATTATTTGGATCAAGAATCCGATCGAGTTGAGAACGACTAGTTTGTAGTTTTTTTGCCAAGCTAGTTTTGGTTATATTGTTTTCTTGCATAATATCCGCAAGCTGAAGAACTAAAAGTCGTTTATGTGCTTTAACTGAAACTTCTTCTAAAATACCATCTTCTTCAAGAAAATCATCAAAATTACTGCCTGTATATTCATTCATAACTCTACCTCGCTATGCCATTGCCTCATTCGCGTACGAGCCAAATCAATTTCTTTCTGGGGTGTTTTCTGGGATTTTTTGATAAACCCATGCAGTAAGACCATTTGGCTACCTTTGACTGTAAAGAAAACTCTAGATATATTGCCACTGGTAAATTTACTGCGGACTTCCCACAAATTAGCTTCCATTTTTCTGACTAATGGCATACCAAGAGGCCACCGAAATTGAACTAACTTTATATCCTCACCAATGATTTTTCTTTCCTCTTTTTCAAGGCTTCTCAGCCAATCACGGACAGGTTCTTTACCTGATTTTGTGAGGAAAAAACTTACAACTAGAATTTGCTCTTCATTCATAAAACAATTGTACCTTATATGGTGCAATTGTCAACTTGCCTAACGCCAAGTTCAGTGGCCGCTGGCAGATGTTCGATAAACTATGCCAACACACTGAACTTTGATAAAAAATGACCTCTGAAAACGAGTGGCGCTGCCAGCGGTCGACTGGAACTTTTTGTTGGACGAAGCCGCTATCGCGGAGGAAGAGCTGCCGCGCCGATAAAATTAAAGTGTACCCTCAGTACCCTCCCTTTTCATAAGAAGGTAACCTGTAAGCTCATTTATTTAACAGTGAGGTTACACACTGATGACACCATTTCTCGAATCAAAATACAATCATTATTATTCACTGCACTGCAAACATTTAAAACTTCAGGGACTGCAACCCAAAACCATTGAGGCGTATTCACGTGCTATTCGCCGTATTGCTGTTTATTTCAATGGCCATCTGGATAACCTGTCTCAAGACCAGCTTCTTGACTACTTTCATGATCTGCTCGACCGCCTTTCATGGAGTGCGGTTAAGCTGGATCTTTATGGATTAAAGTTTTTCTATACCCATGTCCTTGCCAAACCCTGGGCTGACATTCCTATGGTTAAACCGCCGCGCTGTACACGCATTCCCGATATTGTGACTAGGGCGGAAGCGCAGCGGCTGTTTATGTCGACACGCAAGTTAAGCTACTGCGTATTCTATTTTACCCTTTACAGTATGGGTTTGCGTCTAGGCGAAGGCTTGAACCTGGAGGTAGGGGATATCGATGCGACGCGAATGCGTGTGCATATTCGCAATGCCAAGGGCAATAAAGACCGTCTGGTACCTTTGCCCGTCAATACCTTGCAGGTACTTCGCCGATTTTGGGTATTGCACCGACACCCAACGCTATTGTTCCCCAATCGTTCACGGGGGCTGGAAGGGGCGCATCTTGCTGAGTCGCCGCTTGATCGCGGTGGCGTTCAGGCGACTATCAAGCTCGTTGCTCAGGAGATGGGGCTAAAAAAAAGATTTCCTGCCATTCTCTGCGTCACAGCTATGCCACGCATTTGCTGGAGTCGGTCTGCTGGAACTCCAGCAGTTTCTGGGGCACAGTTCCCTGCTGACTACGGCACGCTATGCCCATCTGACTGATGTGACCTGTGACAACTCTGAACAGCGGATCAATCAGCTGATGGGTGGTTTCAACGTGTCGTGGAGGAAGATCAGATGATTTTGCTTTCCTCTGTCATCGATCAGTTTGAAACTGATTTCCTGAACACCTATCAGGGGCAGGTTCTACCTGCTCAGCGAAAGGCACTGAATGCACTTAAAATCTGCCGGACAAAATTCAGCCCGGTGATGCAGGTCAGCTGTACCGACTGTGACCACCAACGCTTTGTTCCCCATTCCTGCGGTCATCGCAACTGTCCGCATTGCCAGCTTCATGAATCTCAGCTGTGGATTGAGAATCAGCTGAAAAAACAGGTGCCGGGTGACTATTTTATGATCACGTTTACTTTGCCTGCGCAGCTGAGATCTCTGGCCAAAAACCATCAAAAACTTGTTTACCGGCTGATGTTTGATGGTGTCTGGGAAACCCTACAATCCTTCAGTCGCAATGACAAAAAATTAAGGGGGATCCCGGGATGATTGCCGTTTTGCACACCCATGCCCGACATCTGGATTATCATCCGCATATCCATACCGTGATGCCTGCGACAGTGGTTGACCGACTCAATAAACTGACACGCACCAAACACGGCAAGTACCTGTTTAATCACAAAGCCCTCGCCAAGGTCTTTCGGGGTAAACTGCTGTCGAAACTGGCCAAAGAAAACTTGATTTTGCCTAAATCTATTCCGCAAAAATGGATTGTCAATTGTAAGAAAGTAGGCTCAGGCGGCAAGGCACTGGTCTATCTGGGGCGCTATCTTTATCGTGGGGTCATCCGCGAGAAGGATATTTTATCTGTCAGCAATGGCAAGGTGACGTTTCGCTATCAGAACAGTGACACTAAGCGTTGGGAAACCCGAACAGAAACCGGCGCCAAATTTTTATGGCTGGTTCTGCAGCCTGTTTTGCCAACGGGATTTCGCCGTGCCAGAAATTTTGGATTTTTGCATCCTAACAGTAAGAAAATGATCAGCATTCTGCTAACCCTGGGCAAACTTGACCCCAAAAAAATGCTGGAAAAAATAGGCCTTCGACAGCGACCCCAGGGGCCTGCACCTGCTGTGGTGGAACAATGCAGGTGAGCCGAACCCGAATTCCCATTGTCGAAGTACTCAGGCTAAAAACAGACAGCCAAGCGTTGGTGCCGACTTAAGCGCTAGTACTCCATCAACATTGTATTGAAGGATAGAGTGATTTCAGTTTTATTCTGGCATCCTCAGTCGTAAATCGCCAGTTCACACCAACAGCTTTTTGATTGCGTTGTTCTTGCCATGCGTTTATTTCAGTTCGTAATGTGTCTTGGTCAGGTATTCTTCGATTCAGGCACTGGCGACTTAACACCCCGATCTCGATCTCTGCCATATCCAGCCAACTGCCATGCTTCGGCGTATAATGAAGCTCCAGTCTTTCAGCAATGCGTTTTGCTTCTTCTGGTTCAAACGCGTCATATAATGAACTCAACTTATGCGTATTTAAATTATCCATCACCAGAACAATTTTCTTGTCCGGAAAATACTGATCAACCAATTCTTTGATTAAATGCGCCCAGTCTATTTTAGTATGTCGATCGGTTACGTTGACATGTCGCCATCCAATCAGTGGGGCAAACAGCATGAACAGATTACTCACGCCATTGCGTTCATATTCAAAATCAAATATTTCAGGTTCTCCTGGACGCATCGGCAAGGGAATGCGCGTTTCCTTGGTCTGTTGTTTACTGGTTTCATCCATACATATGAGGACTTCATCTTCTGTAAAAGTACGTTGATAAACCGTTAAGATATCCTCCATCGCACAGACAAAATCAGCATTGGCTTTGGGCGGAATGCACCAGCATTCTTTTAACCAAGGTTTAAGGGCGTTTTTTTGAGTGTTTTTCGAACGGTTTCGCCCGATATCGAGTCGACTATTTTACATTCAACCAATCGATCCGCTAATAAGTTTAAGGTCCAATTATTATATCCCTCAGGGGCGGATGAACAGGCTGTTGCTACTAAAAACGCTTCCGCTTCGCCATCCAGCTTTTTGGCGCGTCGTCGTGTCTGGATTTTGGGATTGAGGGCACACTCTATTCCTTCTTCAACAAAGCGCTTTCGTACACGCTGTACTGTCAGATGACTGATGTGTAACGCATTGGCGATCTTTGCATCGGTTAATGAAGCCTTTGAAATCGCTTCGTCCGCATGAAGCAGTATTTGGGCATGGGTTATTTTGCGGGCGGCGGTTTTTCCCTTTGAGATGAGGTGCTTTAAATCCTCGCGTTCATCGTTCGGTAGTTTAATTCGGTATTTCTTGGATGGCATGGTTTAATCCTAACTATCATATTCTTGGTATTGATACTTAAGATATTACATTAAATACGTATCAGAACAAAATTGTTGGAGTACTAGAATTGGTAGGTAAAACTGATAGAAACTCTTCTAATAGGACTTTATCTTTGGCTCGCTTATTCTGGTAATCAAAACCAACAAGCTTTAAAAGAACGCTTAATAATTCAGAAATCACTTATACTCCAAAAAAATATAACGCCCAAATCAGATGCCATTTAAAGTGGCAGTTTTTTTGCGTATAGCAAAAAAAATGACGCTTTAAATGGTCAGCTGGATTTTTTGGTTATGTTTCTAAGTTTACATTATATATAAAACGACAATCATGCCGTTCTGCTTCTTTGTAATAAAACTTAGCTTTCTCAATATCACTTCCTTGATAAAATGTAGCAAGATCATTTGCAGCAGCATAACATTTAGCTTGATACGCTTTTAACAACCATTTTTCTGCTTGCTCAATATTTTTATTAAGATATGGCCCCCAATAACCAAAATAACAATAAGCCAACATTCGGATAGCTTCTCCATCATTTGTTAAGGCCATTTTTTCTAGGCTTTTTTTACCTAATTTAGCTAAGGATTCACTTTTCTCAAAATCTGGATCTAAAGGATGTACAGGGTTTATATGACCTTCTATTGAATAGTACCGTAAAGACAAGTCCAACAATGCCATCGGATGATCTTCATTAGCCAAGCGCTCCAATAACTGGAAAGCTTTTTTTTCTTCTCCCTTACACTCAAGTTCTGTTATTAACGAGTATTCTTCGTTGTTCATTCTTTAAACATAACGCTAACTTCACCGACTGCCATAAGGGGCACGGTTTTTGCGGCTTTTTCTCTTCGCAAAATCCGTGACGCTTATGGCAGTCCGCGTGCAAGTTATTGTTAGACTTTTTTGCATAATTCGTTGACAGGTAAACCACTAGTTTGACTAGTGAGACTCTCAAGGCTTGGCCGTCCGATTTAGTTTTGATTGAATTGATGACATGTGGAATGCTTCCTCGTGGCTTGGCGGCCCACAAAAGAGGAAACAAACCCATGTCATATCAGAGCTTAAGTCATTCAAAATGGGACTGCAAATACCACTTGGTTTTTATACCCAAGTGTCGAAGGAAAAAGTTGTATGGAAAGATTAGGAATTATTTAGGGCCAATCTTTCACGAATTGGCAGGTCAAAGGCATTGCCGGATCGCTGAGGGTCATATGGTACAGGATCATGTTCATATGCTCATAGAAATACCGCCGAAATATGCGGTGTCGGAGATAGTAGGTTACTTGAAAGGTAAAAGTGCGATAGCCGTTGCGCGTCAATTTAGTGGACGGAAACGGAATTTTAATGGGGAAGCGTTATGGGCAAGAGGCTATGCAGTTTCTACAGTTGGTTTTGAAGAAGGTCAGATCAAACACTACATTCGAAACCAAGAACAATTAGATGGTAAGGGCTCAGATGAAGACGGTGAATTTTAACCACTAACCTTTAAGAGTCCACCAAACCTTAACATTGGCAGCCCTTGGGGCTGCTCACAGCCGTCAAGCCTCCCGCTCTGCGGGAGCGTTATGACTAATTACCCTAATTTTACGCAGTTTTCAAATTAAAAAATACGGAAGGGTTCAAACTAAATCGTTTAGATAGTTTAGTTATATGCTCTTTTGTAAGGTTTCTCTTTCCATTCAATATCATGGATACTAACGACTTTGAACCTATTTCATCTTTAAAACCTGACACAGTTAATTTGTGTTGATCCATCAATACTCTAATGACTGATATTTCTTGACTAATATTGCTTGCCTCATTATCGAATTCTGCAATACCCTCTTGGTTTGATTCATATTTTTCAATTGACTTAGCTACAATATCAATCAAATCATTTAACGGTTCATCAATAGTATCGTTTGCCTCATCAAATAGATGCTCAATTAGTTCAAGTGCTTCTTCATAAGCCTTGCCAGACTTTATATGAAGGACATTTGATGCGTTATGTGCAAACCCTAAAAAAGAATTTGTTAATGCTTCTTGTTTCACAGCTAACATTTATCACTCTCCTTTCTGTATTTAGAACATAGTTTGTCATATTCAGAATGGGTAACAATATGCTTGACATAAATTCTCTGGTATGAAAACAATATTGCTGAAATAAGTCTTAAATTATTGCCACCTATATCAATTACCCACCATTTATCTTTGTATTTAAAATTATCAAGCGACGAAAATGTTTCCTTCATTATACTTGGCGTATCAAATTCTACTTTTCTTAGCACATTGTAGGTATTCATTATTGCATCTTTATCATTGGGATATTTGGTTGATGCTTCTGAAAAGGGTTTCTTTGAAATAACATGCACATTACATTCTCTTTGTTGACAAAATGTAAACTATAGCATTACTCTACAACATTTACAAGATGTGAACTTTTAAGTCTAACGCCCGCATCAGCTGACCGTAAAAAGGGGCGCATTTTTTTGCTTCGCAAAAAATGCGCCCCTTTTTACGGTCAGCTGATGCGTTTGTTGGACGAAGCCGCTATCGCGGAGGAAGAGCTGCCGCGCCGATAAAATTAAAGTGTACCCTCAGTACCCTCCCTTTTCATAAGAAGGTAACCTGTAAGCTCATTTATTTAACAGTGAGGTTACACACTGATGACACCATTTCTTGAATCAAAATACAATCATTATTATTCACTGCACTGCAAACATTTAAAACTTCAGGGACTGCAACCCAAAACCATTGAGGCGTATTCACGTGCTATTCGCCGTATTGCTGTTTATTTCAATGGCCATCTGGATAACCTGTCTCAAGACCAGCTTCTTGACTACTTTCATGATCTGCTCGACCGCCTTTCATGGAGTGCGGTTAAGCTGGATCTTTATGGATTAAAGTTTTTCTATACCCATGTCCTTGCCAAACCCTGGGCTGACATTCCTATGGTTAAACCGCCGCGCTGTACACGCATTCCCGATATTGTGACTAGGGCGGAAGCGCAGCGGCTGTTTATGTCGACACGCAAGTTAAGCTACTGCGTATTCTATTTTACCCTTTACAGTATGGGTTTGCGTCTAGGCGAAGGCTTGAACCTGGAGGTAGGGGATATCGATGCGACGCGAATGCGTGTGCATATTCGCAATGCCAAGGGCAATAAAGACCGTCTGGTACCTTTGCCCGTCAATACCTTGCAGGTACTTCGCCGATTTTGGGTATTGCACCGACACCCAACGCTATTGTTCCCCAATCGTTCACGGGGGCTGGAAGGGGCGCATCTTGCTGAGTCGCCGCTTGATCGCGGTGGCGTTCAGGCGACTATCAAGCTCGTTGCTCAGGAGATGGGGCTAAAAAAAAGATTTCCTGCCATTCTCTGCGTCACAGCTATGCCACGCATTTGCTGGAGTCGGTCTGCTGGAACTCCAGCAGTTTCTGGGGCACAGTTCCCTGCTAACTACGGCACGCTATGCCCATCTAACTGATGTGACCTGTGACAATTCTGAACAGCGGATCAATCAGCTGATGGGTGGTTTCAACGTGTCGTGGAGGAAGATCAGATGATTTTGCTTTCCTCTGTCATCGATCAGTTTGAAACTGATTTCCTGAACACCTATCAGGGGCAGGTTCTACCTGCTCAGCGAAAGGCACTGAATGCACTTAAAATCTGCCGGACAAAATTCAGCCCGGTGATGCAGGTCAGCTGTACCGACTGTGACCACCAACGCTTTGTTCCCCATTCCTGCGGTCATCGCAACTGTCCGCATTGCCAGCTTCATGAATCTCAGCTGTGGATTGAGAATCAGCTGAAAAAACAGGTGCCGGGTGACTATTTTATGATCACGTTTACTTTGCCTGCGCAGCTGAGATCTCTGGCCAAAAACCATCAAAAACTTGTTTACCGGCTGATGTTTGATGGTGTCTGGGAAACCCTACAATCCTTCAGTCGCAATGACAAAAAATTAAGGGGGATCCCGGGATGATTGCCGTTTTGCACACCCATGCCCGACATCTGGATTATCATCCGCATATCCATACCGTGATGCCTGCGACAGTGGTTGACCGACTCAATAAACTGACACGCACCAAACACGGCAAGTACCTGTTTAATCACAAAGCCCTCGCCAAGGTCTTTCGGGGTGCATATTATTACCCATCGTGAACGCCGATTATTAAGCATCGTGAACGCTAATTATTAGCCATCGTGAACACCCATTATTATCTGAACGTGAACACTTTTACGGATTTTAATTATAAGTGTTCACGATCAATAATAATCCTATCCACGCATTGATCATTGACCACTGCTACTCTACCTGATTTTTCTATTAGGAAGGGTGATGGCAACAAAGAGACTATCAATGCGACAATTACGAGAAATATTACGACTTCGACTGCACACTAAGCTCAGCATGCGTCAAATAAGGGATAGCCTAAGATTAAGTCTGGGTGCAATACAAAAGGTTGTTAATAAAGCTGAAGACCTTGGCCTTCATTGGGAAGCCATTGAACCACTGGATGATCAACAACTTGCGCTGAAACTTTATCCTCCAGTGAATGCCGCTGCCGCCAGTAAAAACCAGTTACCTGACTGGTTAGAGGTTTATCAAGAGCTTAAGCGGAAAGGGATGACCAAACAGCTGTTGTGGGAAGAATACGCTCAGCAATACCCAGATCGAAGTTTTAGTTATGCCCACTACTGTCTGCTTTATCGAAGCTGGCTAAAAAAACAAAAACGCTCCCTGCGTCAAACGCATAAAGCCGGTGAAAAACTATTTGTGGACTATGCGGGGCAAGCAGTGCCTATCGCTAGTCAGGTGACAGGCGAAATAAAAACAGCGCAAATCTTTGTGGCTGTTTTAGGCGCATCCAATTACACCTTCTGCGAAGCCACCTGGAGTCAAAAACTGCCAGACTGGATTAACAGCCATGTCAGAGCCTTTCATTTCTTTGGCGGTGTCCCCGCGATAGTGGTGCCTGACAATTTGAAAAGTGGGGTCACCAAAGCCTGCCGTTATGATCCGGATATTAATCCTTCTTATCAACAGCTGGCATCACATTATGGAACAGCACTGGTGCCTGCCAGACCGCTTAAACCCAAAGATAAAGCCAAAGCTGAAGTGGGTGTTCAAATCATAGAACGCTGGATACTGGCTAAATTACGCCATCATACCTTTTTTTCTTTGGCAGAATTAAACCATGGCATCAAGGCACTCTTGGAAGAAATGAATCATAAACCGTTTAAACAACTTAAGGGTACCCGCAAGCAATGGTTTGATTCAATTGACAAACCTGCATTACGACCACTCCCCAAGCAACCCCATCAATATACTGACATTAAAACCGTCAAGGTAAATATTGATTACCATGTTCAATATGACCACCATTTTTACTCAGTTCCGCATCATCTGGTCGGCGAAAAAATTGAACTGCACGCCAAAGAGCATTTGATTGCACTTTACTTCCACCATAAACGCATCACCAGCCATGCCAGAAAATATTATTCTGGCATGACAACAGTGCCTGAACATATGCCGGTTAAACATGAAAAACATCACCAATGGTCAGCCGGACGATTAATGAACTGGGCGAAAGATATCGGTGATGAAGTATTACTCTGGGTGAAAGCACAACTCAATCAACGCCAACATGAAGAACAGGCCTATAGAGTCTGTCTGGGACTCTTGAATCTAGCCAGAAGTTACCCCGCTAAACGCTTAAATAAAGCCTGTGCCATTGCCAATAAAAACAGCCTGTACAAGCTGAAACACATTAAAGACATTTTGCAGAGCAATCAAGATCAACTGTTAGCTGATCACAAAGAACCGCTCCCGGACTTACCCCAAACCCATGAAAATATTCGGGGCCCAAAAAGCTTTCATTAATTTTAATGAGATAGAAAGGACATTGAATGAAAGTGAATGAAATGAACTATAAACAGATAGAGATTAGAGGAGACTCATCATGCTAGAACAAACCATTACACAACTCAGGCAACTTAAGCTATCAGGCATGGCTAATGCGCTGGTAAGCCAAACAGAACAGCCTAATACTTATGAGGACTTGCCCTTTGAGCAACGACTGCAATTATTGGCTGATAGCGAATATCAAGACAGAGAAAACAGGAAACAGCAACGCTTGCTTAAAGCGGCAAAGTTAAAACTGGCCGCCAATAGCAATGCCATTGATTATCTGCATCCAAGGGGATTAAAGCAATCCATGATGGCTTCACTTTTACACTGTGACTGGCTTAATAAATCACAAAATATACTCATCACCGGACCCTGTGGCAGTGGAAAAACCTATATTGCCTGTGCGATGGGGCATACCGCTTGTATGAAAGGCTACAGCGTTAAATATTATCGACTTTCCCGGCTCATGCTGGAACTGACACAGGGAAAAGCCGATGGGACTTATAGCAAAGTATTGCAGTCATTGGCAAAACTGAACTGTTTAATTATAGATGACTGGGGCTTGAACCCTTACAAGCCGCACAACGAAACGACTTAATGGAAATTATGGATGATCGACATGAAAACGCCTCCACCATTATGATCAGTCAGTTACCCACAGACCAATGGTATCAATCAATTGGGGATAACACACTGGCTGATGCTATTCTAGATCGGCTGATGCACAATGCCCATCGAATCACGTTAAAAGGAGAATCGATGCGAAAAACACAATCAGAATTGACTGATCGTGAACACTTAGAGGTAAAATAACCTAAACCCAATGCGTGGACAAGGGAGGCGTTCACGATGGTAATTATCGGTGTTCACGATCATAAGAATATGAAATCAGCGTAGGCGAGCGAATTTAATGAGGTCCACCAGCCTTCTATTTCTATCTCAGGGATTAACAGCATTTGACCCTCTGCATCCATAGTTCTTTCGATAACCCGCATGACGCGGCGGAAGCGATAGGTTTGCCCGTCTTGTTGTTGGGTTTCTTGGACACTGAACAAGGCGACCCGTTTGCCGACCCTCGGCGTTGTCCATTTGCCTTGTTGTTCAGCCAAGGCTAACCAAGCCTCCAGGTCTTGTTTTCTGGGGTTCCATTTCAGGATAGAGTCCACTTGGTTTTGGTGCAGCCAGACACGGGTATCCAAGGCATCATGTCCGCTATCCAAACGCACCAGCAGCGGAGCCTCAGTCAAGCACCGAGCATATTCAATGACGCGGTCCAGCGTCTTTTGAAAACCGTTTTGACAATGCTGCTTACCTTCTCGAAGTTCATTAAGCAGACACCAACCCTCATTACCCAGATAAGCCGCAATCGGCGCATAGCCATCATGGCCTTTATAGGTTCTGGAAACACCTTCCTTCTGGGTCTTCTCATTGTTCATCGGATACACATCAATATCCAATGCGACATGATGGGTGGCCAATGGCGTCACCGGTACCCCGGCATGAGTCAGAAATTCAATATTACATTGTTGCATGATGACCAATAGTGCTTCAGCCTCTTCATCCAGTCGTTGTCTTAATCTTGCGCTTGAGGGTACGTGCTTAATCGACAGCGCGTTCTTGAAGTAGTCATCATCTCGGTAGTTCTCGATTGCTTCGAAGTCGCTTTTGCCTAAACATAGCGTTCCAATGTATGATTTGATGATGTCGCTGTGCGAAATGCCATGGCGTAAAGGAATGCCGGCCTTGAGCGCTTTATGAATAGTGCTATATCGATTTAAACATAAGCCAACTAAGGCCAAACCAGAATGACTTGTATAAGTTTCTGTTGTGGATTGTTCGATGATAAGACGTTTCATTTTGCACTTGTTGGGTGAAGTTTTTAACGCCTCTATTTTAACACTTTATTGCTTATTAATCAGCTAGATAACTCATTATATTAACTCCTTAAATCACGGATTAAGGATTTATTGATTATGTAGCATTTAATCACTCTCAGGCAATGGCACAAGTAGCCTATAATGGGCCAAGGCTATTACCTGCTCTGAAAAAGGGGGGCATTGGTAAAAAAAGGGGGCTTTATGGATGATCGCAATGAAAATCCATGCATTTGCGGAAAACGGATTAAAAAATAGAAGCCGGATGCATTAATCGGGCTGTTCAGCAAAAAGCTATTTGCAATAGCGAAACTCACACCAAACAGTAAAAACGGGCTTGTCCAACAAACGGTTCAGATTGTGGTTCGCTCCGCTCACACAATCTAACCTTATTCGTTATGCTTTTTATTAAATTTATACGGAGAAACCAAAATGACTACCATCTGCCATTTCAATATCAATGTTTAGTTTACCACCGGTTGCCTCAATGTATTTTTTTAGTGAAGATAATTTAATATCTTGACCATTTTTTTCCATGCTTGCAATAGTGGGTTGTTTAACACCCATGGTTCCAGCAAGTTCTTTCTGTGTTAATGCTACTTTTTCTCTTAATTCTGCCAGATGGATATTAAGTAACATCTCCGAAGCCATAACTTTAGCTTTCTGTACAACCTCTGGCTTTTCAGTTGCAATAATTTCTTGTAGTGCTCGTGCCATTACTTTTTCCTCATACTGTCTAAATGAATTCTGTATTCTTTGTCTGCTAGAGGAACCATTCGTTTGTAAAAACGCTTCTCATCCCCCACTTTATTACCTGCACACAATAGAATAGCTCTTCTTTTTGGGTCAAAAGCAAAAAATGCTCTCAATGGATCACCTTTACTTTGAACACGTAACTCTTTTATATTTGAAAATTCAGAACCTTCAATCGTATCTGCATATGGTCTAGATAAATTTGGTCCTATTTCCTCCAGTAACAACATTCCTGCGATAACATTTGCTCTATCGGTATCGCTTAAACTGTCGAACCATTCATCAAACTTGTCTGTTGTGATAACTTCCCACATGTAATAAGGCTCTTCAATATAAATATAGGTTACATCCTATATAAATTCAAGATAAATAGCAATTCACTTCGTGATAATTTTTTAAGCATAACGCCAACTTCACCGGCTGCCGTAAGTGGCGGGGCTTTTGCGGCTTTTTCTTTTCGCAAAAGACGTGCCGCTTATGGCAGTCCGCGTGCAAGTTATTGTTAGGCTTTTTATAGCTGCTTTACTAAGTTTTCTATCGTTTCTTTACAAAGTTTTCTTTGATCTTTTGAAACCTGTATTCTTTCATCATACACATAGTAAATATTTTTATCCATCTTGCTCAGGGGTATTCCAGGGCTAATTTGTTCTTAAGCCAGACCCTCTGCTACACAAGGCTTTGCTCTGTTATTTGTAATCTTTAAATAATCCAGAACGGCTCTTGTTTTCTTATTCAATTGCCTCATTTTTTTCGAAACACCCGTGCTTCCCTTTGATTTAATGAGTCCAATAGCAAATCGTCTAAGACGGGTCATGTTTTCAGGGCCAAAGCCTGTGCGAATGGTTGAGCGGTCTTCATCAAACACCCAGTCAATAATATAATGACTCACTTCAACTGACCAGTGTCCTCGCACTTTGTGCAAAACAGTTTGAGGGCTGACTTCCTCTTCTGTTCTACTGGTAACGCCGTAGGCGGTTACCCCTGTCGTTTGACCGCTTTTTTTATCCGTTATTTCTCTCTCTATTTTATAAGCCTGGGCAACATGCGGAAATGTGACATAAGCGTTCAACTGAGAGGTTGTCCAGATTCTTCTAATTTCTATTCGCCCATGCCCCACAGATACTTTGTCTTCATAATCAGCCTGGCGGGTGACGGTTGAAAAATAGACTTCAATATCTTCTAGCAATGTGGGTTGATTGGCTTTAACACTCAAATAGTAATGTGCCTTACGCTGCTCCACCAGATATTCGGCAAACTCTGTTTGTGTATTAATGGCATCACTGGTGATATCCTTGTTTCGAATGGGGATTAGAGCCAGCAGAATAGGTGCAAACTTGATTTCATTACTCTGCTTCACTTCATCCGAACCGTGTCCAACAGGTAATGTTCCTACTTTTTTTGGGCGTAGCAAATGCCTGTGCCATGCCCAACCGCACTCATTATCTGGGTTTGCCGCCCTTTCTCGTCAATGGCGTTGCACATCGTTTTACCATCAATGGCTAATGACTCGTCATCCTGTGCATAAACAGTATTCCAGGCGATAAAGGCCGCTTCGAGCTCGCTGGGGTCAACTCGCGTCAACACATCTCTAATAATGCTGAGACTGGGAACCGTGTATCGTCCTTTTTCATAACGGCAGCGGAAATGTTCTCTGGATTTATGGCTGAGACTGTCAGCCCAGTCGAAAATAGCTTCGTAACTTCGCATCCCACAAAGTACCGCACCCGCCGCAATTCCCAGTACGGTTGAAAGTCGATGTCGCCGCCCTTGTGGGCGCCGAGGGTCGTTTATATCCATAAAGAAACTCGGTAATGATCGCATTTGCTGTTTTGTTATTTTCATTTTTATCTCACCTAGATTGAAATGATGACTCAATTGAGGTTGAGATAAAACCGCTTGTGCTCGTCTATGCAGGGGTTTAACAAAGATCAGTTTGTTCTGTTCTGACTGAGCAGAATAGCCTGCCGTTGTTCTACGAAAACCACGGGTCATTCCAATTGCCTGCCAGTTGCTTGCTCTATAAACACCGCCGTGAAATCGCTCTGGGTCGACAAAGGTTTCAACCAGAACAACGGGGTGCTGATATTTTTCAACCCAGTCAGTGGACAAGCGCTTAAGACACAGTGACAGAATGCGTGAGCCCAGGTTTTTTTCAGTGAAGGAGGGAAGTATCAAAAACCGGCTGTTGTTAACAATCAATTTTAGGCGCCCCGTCTGGTGACGATAACCCCAGCCTATCCACTGATCACGCGCCGTACATTTTAATGCAGCGGCTGAAAAACTGATCAGTGCAACCCATTGTGACTGATAGGTCGACACGTACCAGAGGGTTTCACCAATTTTTGGAATAGCGCCCAGATAATGGTGAGTTTCCATTAACAAGGCATAGGCTGACTCTTCATGTTTTAATATGGGTCTCACTGATATCTGTGATAACGGCATAGTTTTTTATCTCAATAAACTTCTTAAAAACTATACTGCGTTATTATGGGTTTGTCCAATTTAAGGGCTATCTCTTTGCTCTTTATAGCCTGTATGGGTAGAACAAATTAGCCCTGAGGGGTATTCCAGGGCTAATTTGTTCTAGCCGGTAAGTTATTGATTTATTTTTAATAACATTCACGGAAATTTTATATCATATTGAAAATAAAAGATATTTTATATGACATTGTTAATTCATTCAGATGATAGATCTATGCTCCTGAATTTAAGGCTTTGCTCGATAGAACAAATTAGCCCTGAGGGGTATTCCCTGATTAGCAGCAACAACACCCGCACTATTGAAATCACGTAATTCAACGCTATATTTATCTTCGAAGGATTGTTTATTGGTTACATCTGACTTCGACTTAACTATAAATCTATCCTTATTTTTTTCATACTCTTGATACATTTTTTGAATTGCTTCATTAGATAAAGCCTTAAAAGCATGTGCTGCACCTTTTTGCTGTGTAAACCTATTTCCAAGTAATAATGCTATTTTAGGGCGCTCCATTTTAAAATCGTCTACTTTTGAAGAAAACGTATATTTACCATAAATGGGATGTTTTTTTTCAGCTCCCCAAATTAAGTTAAAAAGCCCCGTTATTGCATATATAGAAGAGTCATCTGCATTTATTGGAACCAAAAGATGTTCAGCTGATAATATTGCTATTTGCGTGTAGACTGAAAAACTTGGATTCGTATCAATAAAATACGTACAAGGTTTACTTCCAATTTTTAGTTTTGTTAAATTTTTAATAATTGAATGAACATCTACCCATGGTTTATCATTTTCAGAAAGAGGCGTTGCATCCGCTCGCTCTGATAATAATGGAGCTATTAATTCAAGATTCCCATCCCCCGACAATAAATGTATGTTTTCTGGTAAATTTCGATTTGTTTTGTGTAAATTTATTATGTATTTACCTAGATCGGTAATATCAGATTTAGTGATACTTGCGTATTCTGGTGATCATGAACACCGATTCTGGCCATCGTGAACACTTCCCTTGTCCACGCATTGGATTCAGGTTATTTTTACCCTAAGTGTTCACCATCAGTCAAATTTGACTGTGTTTTTCGCATAGATTCTCCTTTTAATTTGATGCGATGTGCGTTGTGCATGAGCCGATCCAAAATAGCATCAGCCAGTGTATTGTCACCAATAGATTGATACCATTGATCCGTAGGTAATTGACTGATCATAATGGTGGATGCACTTTCGTAACGATCATCCATAATTTCCATTAAATCATTACGTTGTGCTGCTTTTAATGGCTCAAGCCCCCAATCGTCTATAATCAGACAATCCAGTTTGGCTAATGTTTGTAGAGCCTTGCTGTAAGTTCCATCTGCTTTTGCCTGAGTGAGTTCCAGCATTAACCGTGACAGTCGGTAATATTTCACGCTATAGCCTTTCATACAGGCAGTATGTCCCAACGCACAAGCAATATAGGTTTTACCGCTGCCACAAGGCCCAGTAATGAGTATGTTTTGTGATTTATTCAGCCAATCGCAATGTAACAGTGAAGCCATCATGGATTGTTTCAGTCCTCTGGGATGCTGATAATCAATGGCATTGCTGTTGGCTGCCAGTTTTAATTTAGCGGCTTTGAGTAAGCGCTGCTGTTTTCTATTTTCTCTGTCTTGATATTCACTATGTCTCGCGTCAATTACTTTGTCCGGTTTGGCGACAATTATGATGGCCGGTTGAGTGATTAAGGTTTTTTATGATTTTTTCTGATGTTTCCTCCTGTAACTGTTGCCGTCGATTTCAAGAATCGTGGCATGATGGATAATGCGGTCAATGGCGGCTACGGTCATTAATGTATCCGGGAATATCTGATCCCAGTGACTGAATGGCTGGTTTGATGTGATGATCAAGCTGCCACTTTCATAACGATGAGCAATAAACTCAAACAGGACCTGGGTTTCTGAATCCGTTTTTTTAACATAACCAATATCATCGATAATGAGTACACGATATTTATCCAGTCGACTCATCACAGCCATTAAATCCAGCTCTTTTTTGGCCTGCTGCAGTAATTGCACCAGTGCGGTGGCAGCCAACCATTTTACCCGGATGCCTTGTTCGATAAGATGAAGCCCCAAAGCAGAAGCAATATGCGATTTACCGACACCGGAAGGGCCAATCAATAAAACATTATCTGCCTGTAGCGCCCACTGGGTATTATCGCGCAGCCCAATCACTTTCTTTTGAATGGTTTCCGGTAATTCATCAAAGCCTAAGGTGGCAAAACTTTTGCCCCGGGGTAATTTGGCTTCTTTGGTCCAGTTGCAAACTCGCGTTTCAAAGCGCCGTGCAATTTCATTTTCACACAGTTTAGACAGGTATTGGCTATAGCCCCATGCCTGTTTTGTGGCCTGTTCCTGATAAGCTTCATAATATTGCCAAAAAGCCAGCAAGCGAAGTTCTTTTAACATCATTGGCAAACCATCACTCACAGCACACCTCCTGTCTCATCCACTGACCGGTCAGTAGTTGATCATAGTCAGCAACCTGGTGTTGGCGTAGCGGTATCGGTGGCGGTGTACTGTGTTGTAAATACCTTGCCTGCAGGGATGTTAAATCGGGCAAGGCACCTTGTTCTGCCTGTCGCATTAGCTCAGTTGCCAGGGCACTTTCGCAATCATAATCATAGGCAAAGCGTAAAACAGCAACCATCCACTTGCATGCTTCTTGCGGTGTAAACTGTTTCTCTGCCTGCTTCCATAAAGCCCGATATTGCGTGTTAGGCAAAATATTATCGCGAAACTGTGAGAAGCGGAAGGCTTGTGGTTTGGCTGCCAGAGAATGAATGATATGCCGGTAATCTATTCGTCGCGCTCGGCCGGTGGGCGTTGTTGGATAAATCCGAGGCAGATTGATCACCCGAGTTTGGCCAACAAAGCAGACCAAACGATCATGGTAGAGATGCACCCTGACGCTTTCACCGATAAGGCGTGAAGGGACGGTATACAATGCGCGTTTTACAGCAATGGTACTGCTGGTGGTGACTTTTACCGACAGCTCAGCATAATCAACAAATCGGTGTTTGGGTAAGGCTAACAGGGTTTTGTGCTCTTCGGCCAACCTGCCTTTGCATCGTCTGTTCAGTTTGTCGACAATGTGTTCAAGAAACTCTCGATAAGCACGGAGTGTAGAAAAATCATTCGAACCGCGTAACTTTATGGCTTGATCAATGCGACGTTTTAATGAGCCATGCGGTGCTTCAATGGCGCCATTTTCATGACTAATGCCCAGATTATTGATGGTGGGCCGCATGCCATAATGCTTACATAAATCATGATAGTCTTCCGTCAGTCGCTGTTTTTCTACGTTATTGACGTAAGCCGCACTGAGGCTGTCTGTACGATGTTCCTTTGGTGAACCGCCTAAGGTGTGTAATGCACTTTGTAAGCCGTCAGCCAGTGCACTGTAGCTTTCTCCGCCCTGAATAACATGGACATGACGCCAACCACTAAAAGCCAGGCGAAACTGGTACAGTAAATGTGCGAACGCCTTCCCGTCTATCGTAATGACGGTATTGGGGTGCGTAAAATCAGATAGTCCCTGATGACCCGCAGGTACCGACTGACGAAACATGACTTCTTTGTCCGGGCCTTGTGTGGCCTGCCAGTGTTTAACACGTCTTTGCAGTGTCCGAAGGTATTTCTCTGGATACTTTCCCGGATGCTGCTCATCCAGATGCTCCCACAGGGTAATGCCAGTTAAGGACGATTCATCTTCTAATAACGGAACCAGTTCTGAGTCCCATACGGCTTCTAATGGATCTTTGCGCGTTCGCCACTTTCGTTCTTTGTGTTCAGCTCTTTCACCTTTTTCGATCCGGCAACCTGATCGAACACTGATGCCGGCTTTTGCTGCGGATGTCTCCTGCGTACAACCTGTCTGACGATTTTTCATATAACTATTTTCCTGTAATTGAGTGATGTGTTTACCGGACAAGTCACTTCCTCCTAAGAGTAAAAAGTACTTATCAGTTTATACACTCAACCGGTCAAGATAATTGTCGTCTGACCGGACAGGTTAATTGTCGCCTAACATTCACTATCCGCTAATAATTGCAGCCGTTCCTCAAAGGGTAATCCTTCATAGGTATTAGGCTGTTCTATCTGGCTAACCAATGCATTAGCCATGCCTGATAATTTCAGCTGCCTGAGTTGTGTTATGGTTTGTTCCAACATAATTAATCTCGCTTGTCATTCTATTAGTGAAAACTTTCTGAGCCACGGATGTTTTCATGGGTTTGAAGTAAAGCGGGTAGCGATTCCTTTGCGTCTGATACCAGTTGATCTTGGTTGCTCAGCAGAATGTCTTTGATGTGTTTCAGCCTGTATAAGCTGTTTTTGTTGGCAATTGCACAAGCTTTATTTAACCGTTCAGCAGGATAACTTCGGGAGAGTGTAATGGTCAAGTTTTCTTGGAAGGATTTTAAGCCGCTTTTTTCATTTCTTTGGTTTTTTGATGAGGGGTTTTATAATCAATAGCAGAATGTAACCTTTTATAGTTATAGAAACTAATATAGCTAGTTCTCATCCATAAACTACAACCCTATGAAAAACATAGAAAAAATCACAAAAACAAGATGAATTCCCCGGCTAATTCTGGTATGCTTATAATCTAAGCAATTGATTCTAAACATAATTAAAAAAAGCCGAGGGAAAAAGATGCGCCAAAAACAACGCCTACAGACAAGTATATTCGATAATTATGTTGAACACGAGATTGGCCAAGAATTAAAAATTATTTCCATGATATTGGATGAACATAGAGAAATACTGGATTGGGTAGAAAAAGACATCTGCACGATCGATTTAAAAGATGAAAGTGGTCGAAAAGGGATGTCAGTTGAATCCATATTACGTTGCGCGATCTTAAAGCAACATCGGCAACTCAGTTATGAAGAATTATCATTTGTTTTGCTGGATTCGGTCTCGTGTCAAACATTTGCCCGGCTGAGCGATGGATTTGTCCCCAAGAAGTCGGCTTTGCAAGGGGCAATCAGCCGGATACTCGACCCGACATGGGAACGTATTAACCTGGCATTGCTCAATGATGCCAATAAAACCGGCATTGAAAAAGGCAGCATGTTGCGCATTGATAGTACCGTCACAGAAACACATATCCACGAACCAACCGACAGTAGCCTGTTATGGGATGCCGTGCGGGTGATGACGAGATTACTCAATCAAGCCAGCGAAATGGGTTTGGAATTTGACTGCCATCACCATTATCGCGCAGCAAAAAAACGTGCGCGTGCAATTATCTATACCCGTGGAAAGGATAAGAAAAAAGCCTTATACAGTGATCTTGTTCACTACACGAAAAAGACACGTCAGTACCTCAACAATGCGCAAATAGCCGGTCATGTAAAACCGCCACCCGGCTGGGAATATTGGCGCCTGGAGGTCAATCATTATCTGCCTTTGATTGATCAGGTCATCAATCAAACGACAAGACGTGTGTTTAATGGAGAGAAAGTCCCCGCATCGGAAAAAGTATTCAGTCTGTTTGAAGCACACAGCGATATTATTGTTAAAGGCAGCCGGGATATACAATATGGACACAAACTGAATTTAAGTACGGGTCGCAGTGGTATGGTACTGGATGTTGTCGTTGAAACGGGTAACCCGGCTGATTCGGAACAGTTCATCCCCATGGTGGATCGTCATATTGACCACTATGGTAAGGCGCCCAGGCAAGTCGCAGCAGACGGGGGGTATGCCAGCAAAGAAAATCTCGACACGGCTAAACAACGAAACATAAAAGATGTTGCTTTCCATAAGAAAAAAGGGTTAGCCATACTTGAGATGACGAAAAGCCCCTGGGTTTACAGAAAGCTCAGAAATTTCAGAGCTGGAATTGAAGCCGGTATCTCTTACTTGAAACGATGCTTTGGCTTGTCTCGCTGTAACTGGAAAGGTCTAGAGCATTTTAAAAACTATGTGTGGTCATCGGTGGTTACACACAATTTAGTGATAATGGCTCGATTACAAGCACCCTAGTTAAAATTAGGGTAACCACAAACAGGCTGATCAAGGGTGTAATAGTTCCTCAGGAAAGATGTGCCTAAAAAATGTAATTTTTACAAAAAGATTGAGGGTTGACCAATATGCAGCAAACCCTACCGTACAAAGCAATTCATTTTTGGCGACTGGTCTGGTGTCATTTTTTTTATAGCAAATAATTCGCTGTTTTTGGACGGAAACTAGCTAGTCACAGCACTGACTACAGAGGAGTAATTAATAAAACTCAAATAGTTCAGCCTCTCTGTTTTTAAATTCCTAAAAAACCGCTCCATCACAGCATTATCCCAGCAATTAGCTCGACGGCTCATACTTTGTGTTATATCCAAGTCATGAAGATAATCAACAAATAGATTGGCTGAATATTGAACCCCTTGGTCTGAATGAAACATTAATTGTTGAGTATCTGGCTTGTGTTTATTAATCGCATGTTCTAATGCTGACTTTGCAAGCTCTGCATTGGGTTCTTCTGATAATGCCCAGCCCATAATTTCTCTTGACCCAAGATCAAGTATACAAGCTAAATAGCTCCAGCCTGTATAGGTTTTAATGTAGGTAATGTCACCTACCCAGTGCGTATGAACAGTACTGGGATTAAACTGTCGTTTAAGTAAATGATCCGCTTTCTTGTGGACTTCTCCCGCTGGATAGCTGTGTCGCTTTTTAGGTTTTATGGCAATGACATTCGATTTTTTCATTAATGAAGCTGTTTTATAAACGCCTATTTCAATCCCTCTGTTAGCTAATTCAACCTGAGTCCTTCGTTTACCATAGGTATGCTGAGTTTCAATGGCTATCAATTTAATTTGTTCTATGGTTTCTTGTTCTTCATCGCTCATTTGATTATTAATCTGATAGTAGTGTGTACTGAGAGCTATATTAAATAGTGTGCAAAGCTCTGTTGTTTGATAGCCTGGAGAAGCCTTCTTTATTTCAACAATCAATTCAGATTGTTGTTGTCTCGAACAAAGAAGGCTGTGGCCTTTTTTAGTATTTCATTATCCCTTTTAGCTCGCCATAATTGCTTCTCTAGGCTTTGTATTTTCTGTTGTTCTGGGGTTAACGCTTGCTTATCCTGAGGTGTATTACCTTTGAGTTCATCTAAATATTGCTTTTTCCATCGCCTCACAGCAGAGTCACCTGCTCCTGATATTTCCATTACCTGCTTATTGGTATATCCTTCATTTACCATGAGTTTAGCGTAGTCTAGACGCTGTTCTGTGGTGAAGGTTGTTTTAGGTTTTACTGTGGTTATTTCGGTCATTTTTTATCCTAATTTTGGGTTGGATTATAAGCTATAAATCCTTCCAAGATTATTAGACCATTACAAGGAGCGTCAATGCTGTGATGGAGAGGTTTTTTAGGAATTTAAAAACAGAGCGACTGAATTATTTGAGTTTTATTAATCATTCTGCGGTAGAGAGTGCCGTGACTGGCTATATTAGCTTTTACAATTATAAAAGGCTCCATTCTGCTATTGATTACAAAACACCACATCAAAAAACTAAAGAAATGAAAAAAGCGGCTTAAAATCTTTCCAAGAAAACTTGACCATTACAATCGATGGGTGATCAGGAAATATAAGAAGCACGGTAGTAATTTTAGGACGGCGGAAAATTGGGTTAAGCGCATAAAGTGCAAGTATCCAAGTTATTTTATGCACTGGAATTTGCTACGGGCTTGACTGAATGATAAGAGCCGTATGAATCGAGAGGTTCACGTACGGTTCTGTGAGAAGCTTGGGGGGAGGTTCCCCTTGCTTACTCGACCAAACGGTTCAGATTGTGGCTCGCTTCGCGATCACAATCTAACCTTGTTCGTTATGCCATTTTTTGCACATGCTTAAAATCTTGAATTGATTCAATTTCATTTTTCTCAATCTTTTGTGCTTTATATAACTCCCACCTCATTTGAAGGTTTAGCCAAAAACCAGGCGATATGCCAAAAAACTTGCCCAACCGTAAAGCTGTGCTTGGAGTTACCCCTCGCTTTTGATTAACTAACTCATTAATGCGCTGATAAGGAACACGAATCGCCTCCGCCAGCTCACGTTGCGTTATGTTCATGGGGACAAGAAATTCTTCTCGTAACATTTCCCCTGGATGGGTGGGTTCTCTATGGGTCGGAACTCTCATCATATTTTACCTTCAATGATAATCAGTTATTTCTACATTTGCTGGGTCTAATTCTTCCCAGGTAAAACAAATTCGATATTGTTCATTGATACGGATGCTGTACGAATTTTCTCTATCTCCAGAAAGGCCTTCCAACCGGTTCCCCGGAGGAACCTTTAATTCTTCCAAGGCCTGAACTGAATCTAATTGATCTAATTTCCTTGCCGCAATTCGCCACAATGTTTGTGGGCAAGCTTTTCTGGCCTGTCTTGAATTAACTCCGTTAAATATATCTTCGGTAGCTTTATCCTTGAACGATACGATCACAAGAACATGATAGCACGGAATACGTGTTAATCAAGACAAAATTTTCTCAGGCAAAGGCATTACGCTAAGTTCAGCTGCAACGCCTGGTGTACGCCTAGCATGGGCGTGAACTAATGAGGTGCAAGTCCTCTGTAGGAGAACCTAACTCATTTATTAGTCCCTAATAAAGGTTAAAACCACCGCCTTTAGGCGGTCAGATTTATCTATGATTTAGAATAGCCATTTTAGACATTAGTTTAGGAGGTGCTATGGAATATAGATATGGCAGTCATACAGTTTTTAAAATCCAGTATCATTTTGTATTTGTGACGAAGTATAGATATCAAATATTAAGAGGAGATGTTGGATTAAAAGTACGAGAATTAATTCGGCAAACTTGTGAGGCATTTGAAATTGAAATATTAAAAGGAGTAGTGAGTAAAGACCATGTACATTTGCTAGTATCAGCACCACCAAATTTAGCACCTAGCGAAATAATGAGAAGAATACAAGGGAGAAGTGCTTCTAAAATATTTGAAAGTTTCCCTGATTTAAAAAAGAGATATTGGGGGCGACATTTTTGGGCTCGAGGATATTTCTGTATGACATCTGGCGAATTAACAGAAGAAATGATCAAGAATTATTTAGAGCACCATTTTGAGCCAAAAGGTGACGACAATTTTAAGACTGAGGCGTAAACGGGTCTTGCGACCCGTATCCGGACTTTAGTCCATTATACGAACCCACCAGCTTTTGTAATGGTCAACAAAAACAGGACACTTCTTTAAGCCACCTTCTTAAAAAAATCGCATTCAAAACTAGTACTCCATCAACATTGTATTGAAGGATAGAGTGATTTCAGTTTTATTCTGGCATCCTCAGTCGTAAATCGCCAGTTCACACCAACAGCTTTTTGATTGCGTTGTTCTTGCCATGCGTTTATTTCAGTTCGTAATGTGTCTTGGTCAGGTATTCTTCGATTCAGGCACTGGCGACTTAACACCCCGATCTCGATCTCTGCCATATCCAGCCAACTGCCATGCTTCGGCGTATAATGAAGCTCCAGTCTTTCAGCAATGCGTTTTGCTTCTTCTGGTTCAAACGCGTCATATAATGAACTCAACTTATGCGTATTTAAATTATCCATCACCAGAACAATTTTCTTGTCCGGAAAATACTGATCAACCAATTCTTTGATTAAATGCGCCCAGTCTATTTTAGTATGTCGATCGGGTACGATTAAAAGTGATGCAAGACTAAATTTTCATCATGCCGCCTTTTGCCTAACATCTTGCCAGTAATTTTCCCATCGTTGATTGATTCTACATAATCGCAAAGCCAACATATAATCTATATTATTGGGTGACCACCAAGCTCCAGGACGCTTAAGCCGAGCTTGAACAATGTAACGGTGAGCGCTTTCAATTTCACCTGAACCGATTGGAAGTCCTTTTTCTATCGCACCTTGATAATCAACTTGATCCAGACGATTTCTCAAGTAGCGGTAAGCCCTACGAACCGGCGCTTTCTCATCATCCGTTTCGGATGGTTCAAGAAACGGCAATAGGGTTTCAAGAACAAGGCTGGCCTGATTGATTTTCAAACGTTGTTTTTGTTCATCTAACCATAATGCCGAGTCACCTGTACAGCTAGGTGCCGCTTCTGCCAAGTATTCACAAAGATGCATTAAGTCGATTAAATAGGTTCCATTTTCGCCAAATTGTTCATCCACTTGGCGCTTGATCCAGGATGCGCCATCGCCTACCGAATGCACGTGTGTTTGTTGGCCAAAGTTTACATTCATCGCGCAATCAAATAACTGGCGACCTGTTTCTTCAATACCCCCAGAAAAGTTTCCTCCATAATGCAGCGTCCGACTGCCACATTCATGGGCAATACAAAGTCGCAGTTCTTGCCAGCCCAGTGTTTTTTCTTTTCGCTTATCTTTTGCTTCAGGATCAATGGTCACCACAGGAACCATGCCTCCATCTGTCTCTGCAATGACGTGTTTTGTACCTGAGGTATCTGGCCAGTCACTGACAAGGTCTGTTTGTTCAAATATCGCTTTGCCATGATGCTCTGTGATGAACCTAATACTACTCACCGGTACCTCTATTCCATAATGTTCTTGGAGTTTAGCGTTGACTTGGCCAAATGGCTGGTCTGCTCCAAAATCTGTGATGGCCCGTTGTAAAGGCGTCGAGGTACTTCGGCAGGTCACATTCGCTTGATCTGAAAAAGTACGAACGATATGGGTTGACTCACGAAAGAGGGTTTCTTCAATTTCGATAATATCAAAGGTACTATGCCACCACAGTTTTTTTTCCTGCAATACGTAATTCGGGTTGTTCTTTCAATTCAGCTTCATTGCGCTTATTTTTACTTTCTGCCCACTCGGAAAGTGCTGCGTGACCTATTTTTCGAACCTCTTCAATGACGCGTTGCTCCGCTGCATCCGCTTTCTCAATCGTTTCATCGTCATCTTCTACGATAGCCATTAATGCCTCAACACGATGGCGTAGTATGGGATGTTCATTTAGAAGTTCGAGTAGCTTTATATCTTTTTCGGGGATGGTTTTGTTCATGTATATTTTCTTTTATATTTCAACTCTATAAAATACAATCTTAACATGTTGCATCACTTTTAATCACACCCTTCGCTCTCCGATAATTTGACATTAATCAATTGTTCAAAAGTAGGGTGCATTTTATGCACCATGGGTATCCGTTTTTTTAATGAGCTCGTAAAATATTCATTGTTCGTTGTTACCTTGCCTTTGTTTGGTGCAACAAATGCATCCTACAAAAGTTTCTTCGAACATGGCTCACAGCCATCTGGGTCACCATCCCTTGAGGGAAGTTGATCGTAATAATTTTTTTCCAAGCCAGTATTGTTCAACCCATTCGGGCTACCTGTGTTGAAGAGATCAAATCCCTTCTTAATTGCTTGAACATCTCGTATATCATCTTTAGTTTCTCCGCGAAATTCAAGGATCTGTGCTATTGAGGCACCATCCAACAATACGTCTCCGCTGAAACCCGCAGCCCGACCTACATAGCCAAAGTGTATATTGGCTGCGACCTCAAAGGTCATGCACTGATTATCCAATGTAATGGAAAAAACACTGCCACTGCAGTTCTGTCGGCAAGACTCAATACTACTTATGGAAGCACCCAGATCCTGTTTAAAGTCCCAAGGTCCGCCAGTTTTGACCAATTCATACCAGTCATAAGCAGCACTTAAATCTAGACCAGTGATATCATCATCATTGCGTTTGCGCATTTCGGCAACCTCTGAACTATTTTCGTTGTCATTTATTTGATTGATTAACCAATCAGTTATGTCGGGTCCGCATATTTTCTTGTCTTTAGTTGGCTCCTCGTCCTTGTTCTTTACTGCCTCAGTTTCTTCATCAATAACAAAATTGGGTTGATCCACGCAGACCTGGCTACAAGAATCTGGCAGTTGCTCATCTGACAACACATTACCGGTACTGTCATAGCATTGAGGTCCGCATGCTTGTTCTGGTAGCTCCACAGGCTGTTTATTTTTTCCGACATCTTCTGCGACGGCGATACGCACGTTCTCTAACATATCCCCTGGAGTATAAAATGCTGATACTTGAATATTGGCAAAAGCACCTTCTTTTAATGGTTTATCATTTAAATGTCGTTCAATGTGTTTTCGGTGGAAGCTTTTTGTCGCAGGTATGAGTGGAACTACTATAGCAGTACGCGGTACGTTAAAATCTTTACTTGAGGATATTGCACCTGTTAACCTCCTCGTTAATATCGCTGAATCTTTCGACCATTTGACACTTACGATTGCTTCTCGATATCCAGAATCATCATCTCCAGGACGCCGATAGATTACCGAAGGTGAATCTCGTGTAATACGTGATGGGCCACGGGTTTTATCCACTTGATCAACAACCTGAACCTTGTTCTCGTTTGACTGCTGAATAACATGAGTTAATTCATGCGCAAGAAGTTGCCGTCCGCTTCGTGTATCTGGCGAATACTGACCAGCACCGAAGACAACATCTTGCCCCAAGGTATAGGCGCGAGCATTTAGTGATTGCGCCGAAGTTACTGCCTTATTATCAGTATGTATTTTCACTTGATTGAAATTATGCCCAAAGCGGGATTCCATAAAGTCACGAACGTCTTGAGGAAGTCGATTACCTGTATTTTGCTTCAGGTTTTCTATCCCACATTGAACATCACTCGAATCCGTTGGATTATTTCTACTGGCTGTAGCCTTTGTCTGGATCGTTTGTTCTTCGTCTTCTTCGTCAGCAACCTGTCTTTGAACTAACGGTGTAATTTTGCTAGCAATCAGTTTAGTTTGAATGGTCTCCTCATTTTCATCCTCTTCAACGCCAAGTTGTCGCTGAACCTTCGGCTCCGGCATCCGCATAACTTCATCCGCCACTCGATCCGCTTCCTGCTCATATTTGTCATTCGGCTGACTAATCTTCAACTTCGTTTGCACGAAAGGATGATTTGTCCCAACTAACTTATCTTTCTGACACTCGGCGCATTCACCACTTAAGCCCGCCGAACCACCACAAGCACATTTACGCTGAGCAATATTCACAGGCGCAGGCGTGAAAGAAGGCGTAGCCGACGACTGCACTTGACTCTGAGCTCTAGCATTCATCTCTCGTCATTCCTCGACAAACTTTTGGGCTTTAGGCATCCGTATTTAAAATTTAATTGTAAAATATTCATCGTTTGTTGTTACTTTACTGTTTGCTTGGTGCATCGAATGCAATGTACTAATCTATTTCACACCTTAACGCCGAGAAATCGTCCCTTTTCTATAATCGAAGTGGTGAACATCAGGATTTTTAAGATTGCCACCCCATTTTAAGCCTGACTCGACCATCGCCAGCACGAAGTCCTTAGGCAAGTTGAAGATATTGCGTTTACCAGCAACAACTCCACCCAACACTTTGGACTTAGCTGTAATCTCTTTGTCCTTTTCGATACGCTTGCGCACATCGTCGACTGATTTTCCTTCGCCATTTTTTGAGACGAAGTCATTGAGTTTTTCCATGTTAGCTGTCTCAGTTAGCACAAAATAGTCCTTTAGCGCGTTCGAGGCTTTGTCGAGTAGATTAAACATATCCTCAGCTGAGCGTTTATTGTTATCCCGCTGTATCAAGGAGAGTGTCTGTCCTTGTACTAATTTCGTAGCACGTCCGACAACATCGTTATTGAATTCACCGCTAAATCGAGGATTTTCTTTTCCGTTTATGTCGATAGCCAAACCATAAACATGCAAGCTAGGTAATGATCCTCGATCTGCAATCTTTGGTAAACGTACACCTCCAATGCGTTTGATACCAATAGCATCACCGCATTCCTTAGGTGAGGTGCAACCGAAATCAGAGATAATACGCTCCTCTGCCTGGGCTAGCTTCACCGCTAGCTCTTTGTGGACACCACTAACTTTAGATTTTTCACCATTCACTCTAGCTGTACTTGGTTTGATAACTCGTCCTAAAAACGTTGTATCAGGACGTAAACCTGCAAACCATTTTTCAATAGTCAAATCTTTTTCAGCAAGTTCGAATTCCATAATCGCTTTAACGTGGCGAGTACGATCTTCACCTTTTAGATTACCGATACCTTTTTTTACCACTTTTTTGAACTCCTTTGAGTTTTCGGTACTCTCAACTTCGTTTATAAACTCACTATCAAGCAATTTTCGTTCTTCATCTGTAAGTGCAGCCTGTTCGACAGCTTTATCAATTTCTTTCTGTTCTTCCGTACCTGGTTTGAAATCATCATCAGTCGGCGTCTCCGGAGCTTTAAACTCGGATGATTTCATACACACAAGTGAATCACCAAGTTCATTGCGTCGGCGGCACACTGAAGCTGATATATTCCTCAACCGAAGTCGCTCTAATGCTGACGAAACTTTCAGATACGGCACTGCCTGCGACAGTTCTCCTAGAAAAACCGTATCATTGATACGATTCAAAGCAACCTTTATTTCTTGCGGTTTCATGTCCATAAGCTTTTTGAGTCCAGATTCTGCACGGGGACTTATTACACTTGGAATGGTTTTAAAAGAAGTGTCTCTTGGGAACTCAGGGTCGTTAAATGAACGCTGAATAATAGAGTCACCTCGAACTTGTTGAAGGGTGTGTACTAGTTCGTGGGCAAGTAGAGATCGACCATCAAATGTAGTGGGTACAAACTTACCAAGCCCAAATACAATATGGTTGCGAAGTGTAAAAGCACTTGCTTGAAGATTTTTCGTGGTCTGATTAGCCTGCCTATCGATATGAATTCTCACACGCGAAAAATCATGGCCAAATCTCGGTTCCATATAACTTCTAACGTTTTCAGGCAGAGGCAAACCGCTATTCCCTTTTAGACTTTCTATGCTGGATTCTACTCCTTTAGTAACGGTTGAGAAATTTCTACTTGTTTCACCTTTTTTCTGGATCGTTTCTTCTTCATCTACCCGCCGTTGAATCGTTTCGTCAGGCGCCAATCTCTTGCGTTGCAACTCTTCCTCCTCATCTTCGCTGTCTGCCTGTCTTTGAACTAACGGCGTAATATTACTGGCAACCGGTTTAGTTTGAATGGTCTCCTCGTCTTCATCCTCTTTCACTCCAACTTGCCGCTGAACTTTCGGCTCCTGCATCCGCATCACTTCATCTGTAATGGTCAAGTTTTCTTGGAAGGATTTTAAGCCGCTTTTTTCATTTCTTTGGTTTTTTGATGAGGGGTTTTATAATCAATAGCAGAATGTAACCTTTTATAGTTATAGAAACTAATATAGCTAGTCACAGCACTGACTACAGAGGAGTAATTAATAAAACTCAAATAGTTCAGCCTCTCTGTTTTTAAATTCCTAAAAAACCGCTCCATCACAGCATTATCCCAGCAATTAGCTCGACGGCTCATACTTTGTGTTATATCCAAGTCATGAAGATAATCAACAAATAGATTGGCTGAATATTGAACCCCTTGGTCTGAATGAAACATTAATTGTTGAGTATCTGGCTTGTGTTTATTAATCGCATGTTCTAATGCTGACTTTGCAAGCTCTGCATTGGGTTCTTCTGATAATGCCCAGCCCATAATTTCTCTTGACCCAAGATCAAGTATACAAGCTAAATAGCTCCAGCCTGTATAGGTTTTAATGTAGGTAATGTCACCTACCCAGTGCGTATGAACAGTACTGGGATTAAACTGTCGTTTAAGTAAATGATCCGCTTTCTTGTGGACTTCTCCCGCTGGATAGCTGTGTCGCTTTTTAGGTTTTATGGCAATGACATTCGATTTTTTCATTAATGAAGCTGTTTTATAAACGCCTATTTCAATCCCTCTGTTAGCTAATTCAACCTGAGTCCTTCGTTTACCATAGGTATGCTGAGTTTCAATGGCTATCAATTTAATTTGTTCTATGGTTTCTTGTTCTTCATCGCTCATTTGATTATTAATCTGATAGTAGTGTGTACTGAGAGCTATATTAAATAGTGTGCAAAGCTCTGTTGTTTGATAGCCTGGAGAAGCCTTCTTTATTTCAACAATCAATTCAGATTGTTGTTGTCTCGAACAAAGAAGGCTGTGGCCTTTTTTAGTATTTCATTATCCCTTTTAGCTCGCCATAATTGCTTCTCTAGGCTTTGTATTTTCTGTTGTTCTGGGGTTAACGCTTGCTTATCCTGAGGTGTATTACCTTTGAGTTCATCTAAATATTGCTTTTTCCATCGCCTCACAGCAGAGTCACCTGCTCCTGATATTTCCATTACCTGCTTATTGGTATATCCTTCATTTACCATGAGTTTAGCGTAGTCTAGACGCTGTTCTGTGGTGAAGGTTGTTTTAGGTTTTACTGTGGTTATTTCGGTCATTTTTTATCCTAATTTTGGGTTGGATTATAAGCTATAAATCCTTCCAAGATTATTAGACCATTACAATCCGCCACCCGATCCGCTTCCTGCTCATACTTGTCATTGGGATTACTGATTTTTAACTTAGGCTGCACGAGCTGAGCATTCTCACCAAGCAGTTTTTCTTTCTGGCACTCGGCACACTCACCACTCAAACCGGCCGAACCGCCGCAAGCACATTTACGCTGAATGAGATTTACGGACGCCGGTGTGAACGAGGAAGTCGATAACTGCGCTTGACTCTGTGCTCTAGCATTCATCGCGCCATACCTCGATAAATTTTCTGTGCCACTTGTGTTCCAATGTTGTTAGCTCCCGTGCTTTGTCCAGTTTTGAACTCACCCGCATTCAAACTCCCAATCGTATGGGTTTGATTCATGGATGATGGCAATCCTTGCTCACGAATCAACCGGCTCAGTTCTCTTTGCACGGCTGATCCTAGTTGGTGCCGGTCGATGCGATCAAATCCGTGAAGGGTAAGTTGGTCGATGTGGAGATTTAGCATAGCTGTCAGGTATCAGGTTTCAGCAGTCAGGTCTCAGCTTTTGGCTGTCAGCTGACCGCTGATAGCTACTCCCTGCTTTTCCAATTTCATATATTCCCCCCTCGCTGCATGTTCCACATGTGACATCACTACTGACTCTCCTGCTTCTGCTGCCAAAAATGCGGCATTCATGGCAATATTACGAATATTGCCCCCCGCTATGTCTAGCTTGGATAGCGTTCGAATATCCAAGCCTTCAGTCGGTGTTTGACTGGGAAATATTCGTCGCCATATTTCTGCCCGTTGTTCTGCGCCTGGAAAAGGAAATTGCACCACAAACCGAATTCGACGTAAAAAGGCCTGATCCAATGACTGTTTCATGTTGGTGGCGAGTAAGGAAAATCCACTATACGCTTCCATACGTTGCAACAGATAGCTGCATTCAATATTGGAGTAACGATCGTGACTGTCTTTGACATCGCTGCGTTTACCGAACAAGGCATCGGCTTCGTCAAATAACAATATCGCGCCACTTTTTTCAGCAGCATCAAATACCTTTCGCAGGTTCTTTTCGGTCTCACCGATGTATTTGTTGACAATTTGACTAAGGTCTATCCGATAGAGATCGAGTTTCAGTTCATTAGCTAGCACTTCTGCAGCCATGGTTTTACCAGTACCGCTAGGGCCGGCAAATAAAGCACTGATACCTAATCCTCGGGAACCTTTACTGGCAAACCCCCAGCTTTCGTAAACTTTGGCGCGCTGGCGCACATGCATGGCAATTTCACGAAGTGTACTTAACTGTGCTTCTGGCAATACAATATCTTCCCACTGTGCTAAGGGTTCAATGCGTTGGGCGAGTTCATCCAAGCGTTGTCTTGCTTGTATTCGACAAACATCCCAAAGTTTTTCGCCAAGTTCTTCAGCCTCTATAGAAGGATCTGTATTTAATAGTTGAGCACTCGCTGCGTTGACGCCTTGTGCATCCATTTGAAACTGCCAAGCTACGTGTTGCAGTTGGCCGTTGAGTTTTTTTGCCTTTGACCCTAGTGCCTGATGCCATAAAGTCAGTTGTTCCTGGGTACTGGATTTTGGCACTTCTAAACTAAGCGACGTGCGCTCTCGCAAGGGTAGTGGTTCGCGTGTGCTGATAATGAGTATGCTGTGGGTATTTTCTAAAAATGAGTTGACCACATGTTGCTTTCCTACCATCTCGCATTCCACCAGCAATGCACTTTCACTGAGCACTGCTTCACGTTCCCATAGTCGGGACAGGGCTTCACGTTCGGTAGAATTAACAGGAATATCTTCACCGTGTATAACATGGAGCTGTAAACCCATAGTTGCACAGGCGCTGGCTGCGATAGCTTGCTTACTTGACTGTTGTTCGCCTGTAAGCTGAATGATTGCACTCGATGATGTTCTATCCGATTCCAACCACAGTGTTGCCATCTGTTCAGCCAACTGACTATGCGATTCAATTAATTGTTGAGATTTCTGAACAGGTCTTATCATTCCTTGTAGACGAGTATCCAAATATGAAACGCCAGTGAGATAATGTAATATTCGCTCGTCGATTTGCAACGGACTGTTAGTTAAATGAGACCCCGAACCCAGTTCAATAAGTCGCCAATGTCGCAAAGGTGAGGTGGGTGCTAAAGCACTCCAATGTGCTTCTGGGGAGATTGAAAGCGCAAGATTAAATACAGGAGCAGTTCGGTTGGTATTACCTTGCACTGTAGTTATCAGATCGGCAAAACCTGAATCCAGTTCGGTACCTACACACAAAAGCAGAACGGTTCGTTCGAAGCTGGATAATCCAAAAACCTGGCAAAGCGTTTCCAACGCTGGTGGTGGCAACAGGTCTTGAAAAGTGTTCTGTTGTTTATCTTGAGGGGTTATCGGTTGGCTTTCCGTGCTTTCAGCGAGTGACTGTTCGTAATGTACTTGCAATTGAGTGTGTACTTCATCAACTGCCGTCATCAGGTAGCACTGATTTTGTTCCAGCCAGACGTCTTGATCCGTTTTATTCATGTGATCGTCACCGTAGGACCGTTGTACTCGCCAGTATTTTCGTCAACAGTTATTCTACTTTCTGCACCATCAATGCGCAGGCGTAACAGAAAGTCACCCGTCGGGAACTCAGCCGGAATTGGGAAATTAAGCTGTGTTGTGGTTAGAGGATCGGTGTCCGGTCGTGGAGGAATCTTGATTTCTTGCTCGCCGAGCATGATAGATGCTCGCTGGCTACGCATTACCGGTGGTGCCACATCAAGTGTTAACGTGTTGCCTAGTGCAACATCAGGTAGTAGCGCAGTTTCAATTCTTGGCAATAACACAAACGGAGCAACATTGGATTCGGTGCCACGATGAGGTGTTGGTGGAATGCCTATGTTAAGTTCGTGCACTACTTGAATGCCTTGAATACCAGCAGTAAGCGATGCTGGCAGGGTTAAGGTGATTTGCTGGTTGGTTACTGAATCCGGACTGATTAGCGTTTCACCAAATCGTAATTGGGTAGATTCACCGGCTAAATTATGACCTCGCAGCGTTAACACTGCTCCGACTTCTATACGTTCGGGTGAGACTTCTTCTATATTCGGCCTTTGTAACTGTATAACATTGACAGTCCGTTCACGCACTGGCAAGGGCGATCGCACAGGCTCTTCAGTCTCGATCAAAACCACAGTCGCTTCATAAGCCGCCGTTGGCCTGTAATTAGATTGCGCCGCTGTCCATAATTTAGACATCTCTTCGGTATTTAGATACTCAGGGGTAAATTTGATTTGTTCGACCTGGTCAGCTAAACCGGATGTAGATATGGTCTGTAGCGGTGCCTGCAAGCCGCTGAGTGCATCATTAATTGCTGATCGTTCAGGGACTGGATTTTCGTGTAACAATTGCATCGCATACCCTAACCCATCTTCGTGACTTTGACATCGCTAAGTTATTGATATTTTGTTTTCATCGAATGATTCCATGAAAAAAAACCTTACCTTTCAACGGTGTTTTTTTCAGATCCGCTCGGTAGTGCCATTTTCGTCTTTTTGACCCTTGATTTTCCCCGGTTTTTCATTAATGCTAGGGACATGTATATTCGAAAAACCAAAACGAAATCCCTGGATAATGGCGGGGCCTACTTCACCTATCGGATCGTTGAATCCGTTCGCGTGGGAAGGAAAGTAAAGTAAAGCAACGCACCTTACTGAATCTAGGCAAAGACTTCGCCATTGATCCAGAGCACTGGCCCTTGCTGACAGCCAGGATTGAACAATTGTTACAAGGCTGTGAGCCTCATCAGCAAGAATTGTTTCATGTAGCCGATGAGTTAACGCAATGCCTGGAAGCCTCAGCCCAGCGTTACAGTGCGCTTATCATCGCTAAGCTGGCCCAACCGGTGGATGCTGCCAGTCCAGAACCCGATTATCACACGGTTGATATCAATCATGTCGAAACCCTTCAAGCCCGCAGTATCGGTGTTGAAACGCTGGCGTGGCATGCGGTTATGCAACTACAACTGGATCAGAAGCTCACCGCACTGGGTTTTAATAAAGTCGAACTCGCTGCGGCCATCGGTAACATTATCGGCCGTGTGGTTTCACCGGGCAGTGAATTGCACACCCATGATTGGCTACAATCACGCTCAGCGTTGGGAGAACTGCTTGACCATGACTATGGCCATACCAGCCTGACACGGCTTTATACGATCAGCGATAAATTGCTCAAACACCAGACGGCACTGGAAACGTTTCTGTCCGAGCAAGAGCAAACCTTATTCGAATTGAACCGTAGTATTGTGCTATACGATTTGACCAATACCTATTTTGAAGGGCAGTGTCACCAAAACCCCAAAGCCCAGTTCGGTCGTTCCAAAGAAAAACGCAGTGATTGTCCCTTGGTGACGCTGGGACTGGTGTTGGATGGTGAGGGATTTCCTCTGAGCAGTCAGGTTTTCCCGGGTAATGCCAGTGAGCCGGGCACCTTGGAGTTAATGCTGGATGAACTACAAAAAATACAGCCATTACCGCAGGTCACAAAACCTGTGATCATCATGGATGCCGGTATTGCCAGTGCCGACAACATCGCCTGGTTAATCGAGCAGGGCTATCATTATCTGGTGGTCAGTCGAGAGCGATCCGTGATCAATCCCACCGATCAGGACGATGCTGTGATGGTGAGAGAAACCGAACACAGTCAGGTGTGTGTTTATCGCGAAACAGATCAAGACACCCACGAAACCCGGCTCTATTGTCACTCCGAACAAAAACAAAAAAAAGAGCAGGCTATCCGAAACCGCTTCCATGTTCGCATGGAAGAAGCACTCAACAAGCTTGATGCGGGCTTAAACAAAAAAGGGACGATCAAAAAATACAGCAAAATACTGGAACGGATCGGTCGACTGCGCGAAAAAAACCGGCGGGTTTCGCAAGACTACCGCATTGACGTCATAACCGATGACGAGAAAAAAAACGCCATCCGGCTTGAATGGCAACGTGAACCTCAAAGTAAACAGAACGATCAACACTGTGGTGTCTATTGCCTCAGAACCAATATCCCCGACTGGTCTGAAGAACAACTGTGGACAACCTACATCATGCTGACCGAGATCGAAGCCACCTTTCGAAGCTTGAAAACTGAACTGGGCTTGCGCCCGGTTTACCACCAAAAAGAAGACCGTGTCACCGGCCACTTGTTCATTACTTTGCTGGCTTATCATCTGGTGCATACGCTGCGCTATCAACTGAAGCAACAGGGCATTCATTTAAGCTGGGACAGTATTCGTAACATCATGTCGACACAGCAACGTATCACCATGACCTTACCAACGGATGATCATAAAATGATTCACCTGCGGACAACAACGAAGGCGGAGCTACGTCAGAAACAAATTTATGAAGCTTTGAATATTAAACCCGACCTCATTGGTCAATGTAAAACAATTATCGATAAAAAAAATCTGTAGTGCCAACTGAAACAGATTGAAAATTTTAACTTATTGAAATAACAGGATATTGTAAATATAAGTCACGAAGATGGGCTAAGAGAATCTCGGCGTGCAGATCCTCATCACCATACGCTGTCAATAAATAATGTAGATTCAAGGCTAAAAATGGATTATTTGTGCGTTGGCCGTTACTGTTTCTAGAAGGCAGGCATTCATTTCGCCAACCCGTATTAGGTGTTACCAGGTACATATAGATATTGAGTTGAGGTTGATCCAGACTACCATTGACTAATACTCGATCCGGGGCTAATGCGCTAACCACGACATTTCCGCCCACAATGCCACTAACGTCATTTTCAACAAACGCATCGTTGATTAAATCTCTTAATACTGCGGTCACCCCTGCAATCGCTAAAGCCGAACTCATCTTTCACCCCTTTGCCGCTGTTGTAAATAATCGTCCAGGGAAAGTGTTGATTTATTTTTCGCTTTGCTCTGTTTAATGGGTGCCGGTGACGGGTGTATCGCACGAACTTCAACCCGACCTATAGTGACATTGATGGTTTGATTATCTTCCAGACTTTGTTGTTTTGACGTATTGTCTCTATTAGACCTGTCATTACCTGACGTTTGATGAAAATCTAAATGATAATCTGAGTCTCCGAAATGGGCATTGGAATTCTCAACTTTTTGATTGTATTCATGTGGCATTGGTACCAGAGCTTCATCAACATCTAAATAATAATCTGAGTCTTCGAAATGGGCATTGGGTTTCTCGACTTTTTGATTGTGTTCATGTGGCATCGTTACCAGAGCTTCATCAACAATTGTTTCTGTTTTTGTCTCTGCTAGGATAGTTTGTATTTTATTTTTTTTGCTTGTTACTTCGACCGGATTGATTCGAGCAACATTTCTATTTTCAATTATCTTTTTTGTTTTATCGATATTTTCAGCCTGTACCCTTTTTTGAGTTTGCTTTGATTTGCCCTCAGGCTGTATATCAACCAAGTGTTCCGGCTGTTGTACCTCAGCTTGTCTTGATTGCTCATGTAGAGTTGGGCTATCCATGGGTTTTTCCTGGATCTGGTTAGAAACAGGCTCGTGATTAATGACAGGCTCGTTCAATTTCTGATTATCGTTTCTGTTTACTTTTTCTCTGGTTTGCTGGTTAATCTCCTCTGTTGTATCAGCTAATGGAAGTTCATTATTAACCATTGAAGGTTGCGCAAATCTTGGTGCAATAGCGGGTCGCACGGTCGGAGCTGTTCCTAAAGTACGTTGTGCCAATCGGTTGAAGAATCCGCTCATGAGCTTGCCATCTCCAGATAAATTTGGTGTCGGACATCGCTAAGTTCCAGTATGTTTGTTTCAGTCCACCCGTACGTTTTTGCAAGGATATGAACTTCCTCTAGCAATCGCTTAGCCTTAACTGTTATTTCTGTCCAAAGATAAGTGACGATATCAAACAAGAGTTGCCATTGTGTATCACACTCAGGACAGTTCATATCTAGTAAAATTTCCGCCTGTGGATCACTTTTGGCGATAGCTTGTTCCGTTTTTAAAATAGCTTGTTCGGAAAGTTCGTTTGCTGCTAATGGAACTCCTTTTCGGCTAATTTTGACCAAACATCTTTCTATTAAAAGCTGTCTGGCACTCTCTTCATTAGTGTTATTTGCTATGACTGCTAAATCCCAGCTATTAGGCAAGCGATAGGTAATTTTAAAATCATCCCACGTTAACTCTGTTTCCTGTTGCGCCTGTACTGTTGAAGGCGCTTGTATTTCTTTTGTGGTAAAAGAAATATCTACTGCTTGTTTACAGTCCGGACAGGCTCCATCGCAATAGAGTGTTTCTCCAAACATTATTTCGCGTAACGCCAAGAGTCGTATATCACGTTGCCCAATACTTAGCTCAGCTAATTCATTTCTCGTCTGATTCGGAGATGTAAAACTCAAGAGGGTAAGCGCTTGATCAACTGGATGCTGATTGCGCCCGTATTCCCAAACCTCTATTAGCTGTTGTTTAGATAACGACATCATCTATTGTGGTGGCTCAACAAAGCTAGGTTCGGTCGGTTCGGTGACCTCATAGTCACGTTCCCAGCCTTCGTTTTCGAGTTTTAGCGTTTGGATAGCGACCGCATTTGCACTGGCATCTAATTCTGGCAAAGCCTGGTATTCAGATGCCCAACATCGATAGACTTTGTAGGCGATTACCAATTGTCCTGCTTCGTTATACATCTCGATAATGATGTCTTTACGAAAATCTTTAAGTGAAACTTCCGCACCCAGCCCTGAGCCAAAGTTCCACACTTTGTTCGCCCATATCTCAAACTCAGGATCATGGGTCACTCCACGTTCAAGCGTTACCGCTTCATATTTTGTCTGACCTGGAGATTTGCGAGTGGTACTTGGATCACCGCCTTCCCGATGTTCCACCATTTCTGTGGTACGTTTAAGTGCTCCGCATTTACTGCATCCCGCCACAAACTTGCCATCCCATTTCACCCTGAATTTAAAGTTCTTGTAAGGATCGAAACGTTGCGCATTAACACTGAATTGAGCCATGTTGTTCTCCTTAAGTCTGTATTTGTCCAGCCAACTGTTGGATTTTAATGACCACAAATTCGGCGGGTTTTAATGGGACAAAGCCAACCACGATATTGACTATGCCATTGTTAATATCATTTTGAGTCGTTGTCTCTGCATCACACTTGACGAGATAGGCATCGCGAGGAGTTGTACCTTGAAAAGCACCTTGTCTAAATAAATCTTGCATGAAAGCACCAATGTTTAATCGTATTTGTGCCCATAAAGGCTCATCATTGGGTTCAAAGACAACCCATTGGGTGCCACGGAATAAACTTTCTTCTAAAAATAATGCAAGACGTCGAACGGGGATATATTTCCAGTCTGAAACCAGTTGGTTTGCCCCCATAAGAGTCCGTGCTCCCCATGATATATTTCCGAAAACATCAAAATTACGCAAAGCATTCATCCCCAAAGGATTTAGTTGACCATTCTCTGGGTCTGTTAGTTTATAGCTGAGCTGCGGTACATTTCGAAGTTGCCCTTCAATACCCGCTGGTGCCTTCCATACCCCTCGGGTGCTATCAGTTCGGGCATATAAGCCCGCCATGGTTCCACTTGCACCGACACTTCGTAATCGATTGTCGTTTAGAGGGTCTGGGATTCTTGGTCGTGGGAAATAAACTGCTGCATTTTTATGACGTAATCCGGCATTGTCATCCAGCCAATCCATAGCTTCTTGAAGCGTGTCTTCACTAGGGGGAATATCAACGATTAGAAAAGCTCTTCGCTGCTCACAATAAATCTCAGCCTGTGTATAAATGCTTGACATGTCATTTTGTTCTAACTCAGCAGCTTGTGGAATCGATAGAATATTAAAAATATCTACATCTTCGAGAGCAAATAGGCCTGTTTTATCATCTTGTTCACCAATTAATGCAGCCGCAATGTTAGAACTATTATCTATGATTGTTGGGTCTTGACCATCTGATCCCCGGGTTGTTGCTCCTCTAAATTCAATATTTCCGTCTTCGCTTCCTAACACATACTGTTGAACGTTGTTATCAGAATTCGCATCATTGAGTCCCATCGAAGTTGCAGCTACACCGCTAAAGGTAAAAGAAAGTTCACTAAAGCCAGGTACTTTAGAATTTGCTAATATACGTAGCCCATTGCCATTCAATTGAACACTGGCACCCGATAACAGGGGTAATGTTTCATCATTGCTTACTGCTGTGCGAATCGCAGATTGAACTATTCTTCGCAATGCAGACAAAGTTTCAGGAGGTGATTCAATGCTTAATGTGGCCGTCGCGGTAGCTCCATCTATTTGTATTGTAAAGGTATCGCCGTCACTAATTGCTCCAGCCACCAGTGCAGCGCTTGCATCTCCCCCTAAAGAACCCGTGGCAGCGGGTGGATTAATATTCTCATCAATATGAACAAGTTGAATAAGTTGAATAAGTTGAATAAGTTGAATAAGTTGAATAAGTTTGGAGGCTTCATTAACAACTTCAACCACGTAATTTCTATCCGTGTCCACCATCGTCACATTTCGGTAGACTTCTTGTTGTAAGACATCTCCACCGATTTCGTCCTTATATTCCGAAACGATCAGGTTAAACTCTGTGTCAGGATTAGGCGTGTTATAGTCAATCTCTATTCTGAGTCTATTTCCCCATTCACCTGCGTCATGAACTGATAAATCTCTAATTCGACGACCAGCAAATGCTTGTAAGGCTTCGCTATTGTCCGAGTCATGCATAATGACTGAAGCAGGAGCAAATAGAGCGGGTGGAGGAGTTGGAGGCGCACCCTCTTCAGGAGGGCCAATAACTTCAGAAGGAGTCGTATCATCAGCCGATGCGACCCTCACTACCCAAGCTTCTGTACCACCGTTTAAGAAAAATTGGGTAACTGCATACGTCGCTTCACTATCCGCGCGCAAGCCTCCAAATTCCCGTTCAAAATCGCCTGGGTTAAAGATTTGCAGCGCATAGTTTGAATTATTTGGGCTTGAAGGATCACCATGATTAATTGGTCCTTTAGAAAAAGTCCCAATAAACGCTGCAATAGAAGTCGAAACACCTGCTATGGTACGAACACCACTTGGAACTTCCTCTATATAAACACCTGGATAAGTCTTTAATGCTGGCATGATTAAACTTCCTCTCTTTTGCGGGGTAAAAAAATACTAATGTGAAACTTTTGTAGCGTTAACTCCTTATCATCGTTTTTGCTTGATCGTCTTTAGTGTTGAACGACTATAAATTTCTTTACCATCTACAGAGACAGTTTTCTCCACCATACCCTGTCGCTCTAAAATCTCTAGAGCCTTAATAATAACTACAGCTGCTTCTTCAACGCGAATTCGAGATATCCACCATTTATTGATTCCCTCCAACGTATCCGCGGCATTAGGGTGATCTTGAAGATAGTTTTGGATTTCATGTGCTACTTGCAGAACATTATTTTCGTCTGATTCGTCCGACATTGTGTTTGGCCTCAGAAAATTACAAAACAAAAGACATGCCAACTATTTAAGTCATTGTTATTAAATAAGTGTTTTCATATTGATTGTAAACATAGCGGGACATTTTTACCCCGCTATTTCGCCAGCCTAGTAATTAACTAATTGATTTAAATCAATTTATTATGTATGCGAAAAAATTCACCCTCTGGGTCATTTATTACCCACTATACAACGTAGTGAAATTTGTAGGATGAATGTAAAATGTTGAGCTCTTTTTAGGGGAAAAGGGAAAGCTGGAAAACTAGATAGATGGTTTGCGATGATGGCTCGCGTTTGAATTTGAAAACCGCTAGGAATGGTCTTGTCGTGAAATATGGACGTTGTATTGGATTTGGAAACTCATTAAGGATGTATAGGTACTTAATGATCTTATTCTTCGTTCGAAAGCAAAGCTCAATGACGATATTGGTTAGGGTCGATATCATGTTTCTTTAATAGCTTACCCAACGCCCTACGTTCCTTTCCGGAAACCCCAGCTGCCTGAGATACATTACCCTGCGTTCTGTTAATTAGCCAATTGAGATAACGTTTTTCAAATTGATTAATGATATCCAACTTGGCGTCCTGAAAAGGTGAGTCAAACTCAAAATTTTGCCTACGATCAAAAACTTTTCTTCTTGAATTTAAAGGATTATCACTCACTTCAAGATAAGCCGGTATGATACAAGTTTCATCCGATAACAAAAAATGTCGATGAATATGATTCTCTAATTCTCGAACGTTTCCAGGCCAATCATAATGATTCATCCAGGCGATGAATTCCGGACTGAGCTTTTTATCAAACTGTTGATATTGTTTTCTATATTTTTCCATAAAAAAATCAGCCAGGGATTCTATGTCAGCAATGCGTTCACGAAGAGGGGGTAGTCGTATTGAAAGCAGGTTTAGTCGAAATAATAAATCTTGTCTAAATCGATGTTCGGTGACAAGTTCAGATAATGGCGAATTACTTGCAGCGACTATCCTAACATTGACTTTTTTACATTGTTTCGCGCCTAGTGGTTTGATGTTTTTGTCTTCAATAAAGCGCAATAATGCCACTTGCCCTTTTGCTGACAAGACTTCGATCTCATCCAGAAACAAAGTCCCTCCATCAGCTTGAGAAATCAGTCCAGATTGGCTTTTTTTAGCGTCAGTATAAGCACCTTTTTCATGTCCAAATAATTCATTTTCGACTAGATTATCCGGAATAGCACCGCAATTCACCGGGATAAAGGGATAATCACGACGAGCGCTAAGATAGTGGATTGCCCTTGCTGCCATTTCTTTACCCGTTCCAGTTTCACCTTCAATTAAAACAGGTGCCTCACAACCGGCAGATTTTCTAATCATGGTGAGAATCATTTGGAATATAGAAGACGAACCAACCAGATTTAACTTTACCCATTCGGGTGATAATTTCGTTAAGGTCGAATCATTTACGTCATCCATTCCTAACAATAATCTTTCTAATCGAAACCCAAGCTCTTCTGTATCACAAGGCCAGCAACAACATTCTTTACACGACGATAAAAATGTTATGACAGGCTCTGTAACAGGGTAGGAATAAACTGCCAATAAGGAAGATGAAGAACTAGTTTGAAAAATTTCCTGTTGATTTGAATCGTCATTCCCCAATACTAAAATTGCAGGATTAGAAGAACTGCTATTACACCATTGTTGCCAGTGTATTAGCTTTACCGCGGTTCCAATCTCCATCAATGAGCTATGCACTGTATTTGTTACTTGCTCGGATGCGAATGAGATAAGCTTTACCTCGATACTTAAACTATGCAAAATCAGCCTCCTTTCTCAATAGCTTGTAGTATTTACAAGTTTGTAGAATCAATCAGCAAATAAACCCATAAGCTCCATAGAATTCGATTTAAATGTTTCAATTTTTAGTTTCTCACTTAATAAATGGTGATCAAATCTAAGTGTGAGCAAATTTCTGCAATGTAGTAGTTCCCATCTAATGGACGTTAAATTTAGACTAGTGAATCTAATTCTAGAGTATCCCAAGTCGCCCATATCTATGCGTAATTGTGTTTTTCAAGAGAAATCCTGTATCGAAGTTCAGCGCGTAATTACTGTAAACGTTTTGCACTAGGTTTGGGATCTAGGATTCCTCCCACATTTGAAAATAACATTCTTCTCACTCAGTTCGATTCTCACTGATGATAAGTTCTAGATGAGAGTGACTGTTAGATGGTTTGATAGTAGCGATTTGACCCCAATATTGTCAATGACATTGGTAATATTACCGGAATATATCCAGGACATGGTTGTTAACCAATGTTGAACTCAGCGAGTTGTTTCGCAGTTAAATATGGAAGAAGGAAAAGATAATTATTTATTATGTTAGCTTTATGCTAAATTCATATGCTAACCTTCCATAGATTATTGATAGGTGAACTATTTTAGTAAAGGGGCAACTCTTTAGCCGAATCCTTTCCTATGGATAATTCGATATTAGTGGTTTCCCAAGGTTCTTTTATCTCTAAGGTAAGGATAAATATCTCTATATTCTTCATAAATTCTTGAAAAGTTCTGTTCAGCTTAATTCCTTTTCAGTCCTAGAATGACCATTCAATTTGTCATAGACACGACTTGATTTTTCAGATGGTAAAAAGGAACGAAAAGTAAACTAGAAATTAATCAAGAAACAAAAACAGGCATATCAAAACGTTTAAAATGAGCTACATAATCATCAATCACCGCACGAAGCTCATCTTCTTCCTGCTCGCTTCTCACTTCTGGAATGATAAAGTTTTTGCTGGGACAAGCACTGAATTCAGCCCAATAATCCCTTTCAAGCTGACCCGTTCTGAGTAATTCTTCATAATACGGCGTCTCAGCTAGCGGCGACAATAGATTAAAGTAAGGCATCCGAATACCAAGATCTTCGATCATCATCGGTAAGTTTTTACGATACGTATCGGTTTCCCCTGGGGCGCCTATAATAAAGTAGGCCAAAATCATTATGCCATATTGATCACACAGGTTAGCGAACTGTTCAATGTGCTTCACTCTGCTCGATTTTTTAAAATAAGCCAGCACCTTATCGTCCAAACTTTCTATCCCTACATGCAAACGCTTACATCCCGCAGCCGCTAAATCTGCGATCACTGATTCCCTGATTTCCACGGTACCTCTGGCACTCCAATCAATTTGTATATCTTCAGCAACTAGCGCTTTGCTGATTGCAGACACCCGACCTTTATTGATATTAAAAGCATCATCTAATACATGAATTGAAGTTGCGCCAATATTAATAAGTTCTTTAAATTCTTCAACACATTTTTCTGGCGACTTAAAGTTAAATGTCTTTTGCTGAACGTCACAATAAATACAAGCGTACGGGCATCCCTTAGAACTAAACATTGGCAAACGAAGAGAACCTACGTTAAACAACAAATCATCGTTTTGTTCAATTCGGTAGTCCTCTAAATTGACATATTTTCTTGCTGGAAGAGGCAACTCATTGAGATTGACTTGCCCTCCATGAAAAACACCAGCGGGGCAACCTTGTTCAAGCCACTTTACAAAACTAACTTCAGCATCATCGACAAATACTGCGTGCGCGCCTTGTTTTAAAATATGTTGATGATTTTGTTTGGTATGCGGTCCACCCACGGTTTTAATGGGAGCACTGGTTGCTTGAAGAATTTGAACCATGGCCCAAGCACGATAAGTAACGACTGATAACCCCAAAATATCTGGCGCATACGATTCGATCGCTTCAATTGTGTCAGTTAGATTAAGCCCCAGACTTGCAGCATCCAATACTTGCACTTCGTATTGTTCTGGAATACAGGCCGCTAAGCTTAAAACACCTAAAGGCATATATTTAACAGCGCTGTTTTTGTAAAACTTTGCGGTAACCCGATCCATCACTTCACCTTCGTATGGCATCACCACAAATAAAATCCGTTTATTAAACCCTCGACTTCCCATACAAGGATGCTCCTGCAGCAGTAAATTCAAAAATGCTATTAACCAGCTTGAATGCCAGCCATTTGTTTGAGTATAGCAACAATAAGCCATTCCACCAGTCAATCAACTAACGTTTTACAAATTGAATCAACATAAGTTACAGTAAGAAAAATCTGTACATCACAATTACTTAGACCATTTTTTAAAACGAGGAACACATGCAAAAAAGCCACCTATTATGGGTTTTTCTTTCAACCTTTATCTTGCCAATCACAGTCTTAAATGCCGAAACCATAGGAAGTGTTGATACCAAATTCAACATACTTACCCCTGATGACGATATTAGCATCGATGTGTTTGACGACCCCAAAGTAGCAGGTGTCGCCTGCTACATCAGTCGCGCAAATAAAGGGGGAATAAAAGGTGCACTTGGTTTGGCCGAAGATACGTCAGATGCCTCCCTTGATTGCAGTCAGATTGGCCCTATTTCCTGGAAAGGTAAACTTAAAGATGGTGAACAAGTGTTTAAAGAGCGGCGTTCCATTATTTTCAAAAAATTGCAAGTGGTACGCTTTTGGGACGAAAAAAGAAACACACTAGTCTACTTGGTTTATAGCGATAAAATTATTGACGGATCGCCGCAAAATTCAATCACCACTGTGCCAGTAATGCCTTGGCCTGATCTCCCCAAGAATATTTCAAAGACCAAAAAATGAGGAATCTTTAAAATAAAAACTTCGGCCACTTAAATGAAAATTTCATTGTTCTTGGCAAACCAGAGAAAGTAACGCTTATTTTTTATGGTTATCCAACTATTAACTAAATTTTGTACATCGGAAGGCGAATTGCGGCATCGTCAAACAAAATAAAAAAAGGGTTGATCCACGAAAAGTCAGATGAGCTAATGGCATTAATTTTGATATACGCTCATCCAACCTACAAAAAAACAACGAAACGCTCACTAAAAAACACCTCAATTTCCGTCTTGAAAGGTATAACGCTGGCTGTTTAAAGCTACTCCCCAAAAAAGGGAGAATATAAAGCAATTGGATTAAATCGGCCAAAGAGTGATATATTCTACAGCACCAAATTTGATTTCGCTTGCGACCAGGAAGGGATAACCTTAACAAGCAAATCAGTTAATTAACGATGACTAATGATTTGATTTAACATGAAATAAGGTTTGTAAATATGGCATTAGCAGTTGTATTGATGATATTGGTTGTTGGCTCGATCCTGTTTCACTTTTGGAGTCCATGGTGGATAACGCCCCTGTCTTCAAACTGGAGCATGATGGACGACACCCTCACTATAACATTCATAGTAACCGGAGTAGTCTTTGTCGCCGTCAATGTGTTTTTGGCTGTTGCATTGATCCGGTTTCGTCATAGCAAGGGAAGAAAAGCAGCCTATGACCCGGAGAATAAAAAACTGGAAATCTGGCTAACGGGTTTAACGACCGTAGGCGTCGTAGTGATGCTGGCTCCTGGTCTGATTGTTTACGCTGATTTCGTTATCGTACCTAAAGAGGCCGCTGCCTTGGAGGTTCTGGCAAAACAATGGCAATGGGGTTTCCGCTTCCCGGGCAAGGACAAAATACTGGGCAACACCCATATCCGGTTTATTACTTTTGACAATCCTTTTGGTATTAATCCAGAAGACCCTAATGGTCAGGACGATGTCCTGATAGCAAACGGCGAATTACATCTGCCCATCGACAAACCTGTTCAGGTCGTACTGCGTTCTATTGATGTATTACACGACTTCTATGTTCCACATTTTCGAGTCAAAATGGATGCTGTACCCGGCATCGTGACCAGTCTATGGTTTACCCCAACCAAACTTGGCCGATACGATATTGCTTGTGCTGAATACTGTGGCATGGGACACCATACCATGCATAATTTCGTTGAAGTAGACAATGAACAAGATTTTCTGGCCTGGCAGGATGCTCAACCGACTTTCGCTGAACTTGCAACTAAAACTACCCAAGGATCAGATAATTCGCTATCGACCAAAGGACAACAAATTGCCCAGGAAAAGGGCTGTTTCGGTTGTCACAGTATCGATGGCAATTCTGGCGCAGGCCCTACATGGAAAGGTCTTTATGGTAAAACTGAAACGCTCACCGATGGCAACACCATTGTAGTCGATGAAGCGTATCTTAAAGAATCTATTGCCAACCCAAAAACCAAAGTTGTAAAAGGCTACGCCAACATGATGCCAGCATATGATTTTAGTGAAGAAGAGATGGCAGCATTAATCGCTTATACGAAACAACTCGGCTCCGATACAGAAAAGGAAGAACCCGCAGATCAATTGGTTCAGCAAGGTAAGACACTCGTACAGTCTAAAGGATGCCTCAGTTGTCATAGCATAGATGGCAGCGGCAGCGTAGGCCCAACGTGGCAAGGATTGTTCGGAAAAACCGAGCAGCTGGATAATAACGAAACCGTAGAAGTTGACGAAAGTTATTTAACCGAATCCATTCGTAACCCGAATGCTGCAATAGTAAAAGGCTATTCAGCTTCAATGCCCCCTTACGATCTTAGTGATGAAGAAATTAAAGCAATGATTGCTTATACGAAAACTTTGTGAAAACACTTGGATCTGAGGAAAATTATCAGGCAACTATACCTACCCAAAACTTAGTCAAGAGAGAATTTTGATGACACAAGCAGCCTATCAAGAAGATATACACGTCCACGAACCGAAAAGCTTTTGGACTAAATATGTCTGGAGCCAAGACCATAAAGTCATTGCAATCCAATACACGCTAACAGCAGTTGGCGTTGGTTTGGTAGCACTAGTAATGTCTTGGTTAATGCGTATTCAAATCGGTTTCCCAGGCAGTGTTTCCTTTATTGACCCCAGTACCTACTATCAAATGGTCACCATGCATGGGATGATCATGGTCATCTATTTATTAACTGCCATTTTCCTTGGTGGCTTTGGCAACTACCTGATCCCTTTGATGGTCGGTGCACGCGACATGGTTTTCCCATTTGTCAATATGCTTAGCTATTGGGCCTACCTACTTTCGGTACTTGTTCTGATGGCTAGTTTTCTGGTACCTGGTGGACCCACAGGCGCCGGATGGACCTTATACCCACCCCAGGCCATCTTGCCAGGAACCCCCGGAGCAGGAGCCGGCATCGTTTTGATGCTGATTTCACTCATCTTATTTATCGTAGCTGCAACGATGGGGGGGCTGAACTACGTAACAACGGTCATCCAGGCCAGAACCCGTGGCATGACAATGATGCGCATGCCGTTATCGGTTTGGGGGATTTTCATTGCAACGATCTTGGCTTTATTAGCTTTTCCAGCCCTCTTCGTCGGTGCAGTCATGATGTTATTTGACCGATTGCTAGGTAGCAGTTTTTTCATGCCGGCTATTGTTTCGATGGGACAGCACTTAGGTTATGAAGGTGGCAGCCCTGTATTATTTCAGCATGTTTTCTGGTTTTTTGGCCACCCTGAGGTCTACATCGTCGCGTTACCTGCTTTCGGCATTATCTCGGATCTAATCAGTGTACATTCAAGAAAAACAATTTTTGGCTACCGAATGATGGTATGGGCGATCGTAATTATCGGCGTCCTTAGTTTTATTGTGTGGGCTCACCATATGTACGTCAGTGGCATGAATCCCTACTTTGGTTTCTTTTTCGCCACTACAACATTAATTATCGCCGTTCCTACCGCGATCAAGGTCTACAACTGGACATTGACATTATGGCGTGGCGATATCCACCTGACAGTCCCCCTGCTTTTCGCCGTTGCATTCGTTAGCACTTTTACGATTGGAGGCATAACCGGTCTGTTTCTTGGCAACGTGGTCATCGACTTGCCTCTGTCAGACACCTACTTTGTGGTTGCTCATTTCCATATGGTGATGGGTGTTTCCCCAATCCTGGCGGTTTTCGGCGGCATCTATCATTGGTATCCCAAAATCACTGGAAAAATGCTCAATGACACCATGGGACACCTTCATTTCTGGATGACTTTTATTGGCACCTATTTGATTTATTTCCCGATGCATTATTTGGGTTTCATCGGTATGCCGAGGCGTTACCATGCCTATGATGGTTATGAATTTATCCCAGAATCGGCCCAGGATATGAATGTCTTTATCACCATTTCAGCCTTGTTAGTTGGGGCTGCTCAATTTATATTCCTCTACAATTTATATTGGAGCTACCGCAAAGGCAAGCCATCAGGCGGCAACCCATGGAAAGCCACCTCACTGGAATGGCAGACCCCTGACACCCCGCCGATACACGGCAACTGGGGACGCAGACTGCCGGTCGTTTATCGATGGGCCTATGATTACAGCGTACCTAACACTGCTGAAGATTTTATACCCCAAAATATAGAGCATGCTGAGAAGTCAAAATAACGACGATCATAAAACAATCAAACTTGAAATATGACAATGTTCTTATTTGAAAAACCCTGGCTTACAACAGGTGCAGATAGCCTGGAAGAAGATCGTTGCAGAGAGGAAATACGCCTCTCCCAAACCAAATATGGTTTGAAAATGTTAATTAGCGCGATGTCAGTACTTTTCTTTCTGATCATTGTTTCTTATGTAGTACGGATGAAAGTTGTAGACTGGCAACCACTAGCCGAACCGGGATTGCTATGGTTCAACACGGCTTTACTGGTGCTCAGCAGTATAACGATGCAACTGGCTGTCAGAGCAGCACGCAGGGATGAAATAGCTCTCACAAAAAAAAGATTTCTAGCTGCCGGTTTATTTACCTGGGCATTCTTAGCCGGGCAGGTGTGGGCTTGGTACCTGCTGAATAGCACAGGATATTTTATCGCAACTAATCCAGCCAATACCTTTTTCTACATGATCACTGCTCTACATGGTCTACATCTGTTGGGTGGTTTAGGTGTCTGGGTGTATAGCATGCTCAAAATGAGACAAAACTTTGAGATTATCGATGTCCGCTCAAGCGTAGAACTTTGTACAACTTACTGGCATTTTCTACTTGTCGTTTGGGTCATTTTATACAGCTTGCTGTTAAATACTTGAAAGAGGTTAAAAGCATGGCACAAAAAGAACAGGGTAGCTTTAAACAATCTACTTTAGCCAATGAATGGCAAAGCAAACTCTCAAATACCGGTGCTCTAACCATAAAGGCGGTTGATCGAGGCTGTAAAGAGCTTGTAAGCGACTGGTCATCAGACAAGGATGCCTTTAAAGACGTCCCTTGGGGTAAGGCGATGATGTGGATTTTCCTGATAAGTGACACCTTCATCTTCACCTGTTTTTTAATAGGCTACATGACAGTTCGAATCTCTACTACAGTACCCTGGCCTATTCCCAGCGAAGTGTTTGCCTTGACCATTGGTGGGCAGAGCATTCCCCTTGTCCTCATTGCCATTATGACTTTTATCTTGATTACCAGTAGCGGAACGATGGCTATGGCGGTTAATTATGGCTATCGGCGGCAACGTAATATCACCGCGATTCTGATGCTCATAACAGCTTTGTTTGGCGCATCGTTCGTTGGAATGCAAGCTTTTGAGTGGACCAAATTAATTGTAGAAGAAGGTGTCAGGCCTTGGGGTAATCCGATGGGGGCTGCGCAATTTGGATCAACTTTCTTTATGATCACCGGCTTTCATGGTTTACACGTATCCATCGGGGTTATTTACTTGTCAACCGTGGCTTTTAAAGTATGGCGGGGTGACTATGAAAATACCAACTATGAAATCGTGGAAATAGCCGGATTGTACTGGCATTTCGTAGATCTGGTCTGGGTCTTCATTTTTGCGTTTTTCTATCTTTGGTAAGGAGGGAAATTATGGAACATACAGAAGATCATCAACAACACCCTATCAGTCTATATCTGAAAGTCTGGGGTTTATTGTTTGTGCTCAGCACTATGTCTTATCTGGTTGACTATTTGGAATTCCAGGGCTATCTCAGATGGTTCCTAATCCTCTCGTTCATGTTTCTGAAAGCAGGATTTATTGTCGCGATATTTATGCACATGAGCTGGGAAAAACTGGCCCTTAAGTGCGCTGTATTGCTGCCGCCGTTAGCTTTGCTCGTGTTCATCGTACTGATGGCCATAGAAAGTGACTTCACTTACCTGATTCGAGCCTTATTTTTTGGCATGTCACCGACAACTGAAACGGGCCACCTGTAAAAACATCTCCTTAGCTGGTGAATGATTGCCGCTCAAGCTATAAGCCGCAAATTATATCCGGTAAATTATGCCCAAAGAGGGAATTTCCAAACTTCGATTGCAGATCAAATTTAACTGGAAAATTGCCATAGGTATTTTGTTTTTGTTTCTGGTTTTAATTCGCCTGGGGTTCTGGCAGCTAGATCGGGCTCAACAAAAACGTCAGATACAAAATGCTCGAGATGCACAACCTCTAAACAAACCAGTCTCTGTCGAAAACCTAACCTCAAACGATAAAAAAGGCCTGAACTACAAACATGTGACTCTGGACGGCAGCTATGACAACGATAAATCGCTTCTAGTCAGCAACCAGTTTTTCCAGAATCGTCCAGGCTATGAAGTGATAACGACCTTTAAGCTGCATTCCAGCGATCAAATTGTGCTTGTTAGCAGAGGCTGGATAGCGGCCCATTCCGGTGGTAATCTACTACCTACCATCGAGCCGGTAACCGGAACACAAAAACTGCTAGGTACAATCCATATACCTTCATCTAAATCATTTTATCTGCCCCAAAAAATTGACGAACCACCGAAGTGGCCACTACGTCTGCATCATTTTGATATCAACGGCATCTTCCCATTGTTCGAGAGGCCAGTCTTGCCTTTCGTAGTCAGATTAAACCGAAATAGCCCCGGAGTACTTGAGAGGCACTGGCGGGAGACGAAATTGAAGCCCGAAAACAGCATTTCCTATGCTATTCAGTGGTTTGGAATGGCGCTGCTACTGCTTGTTATCACCATCGTCAAAAGCACCAATATTCTCGAAATAAGTCGTTCGACCAGATAACTAATAGGACTTTCCATTCGGTCTTGTTTGCAGAAAAACTTTTCGCTATTGCTATCGGAAATGATCCTTAGCCTTTTATTCGTTTACTGATACAGGGTTACACATACTCAAGGTTGTATCCAGCTTCATGTATTTTAGCTTTGGCGACAGATTGAAGTAAGTAGCAACTTGAATTTATCATTTTCTTACTATGTGCCCCCTGTAGCGCAGAGTTCTATCGGCTTTCTTAGCATCTTTATAAACCGCATCAGGGTCATATTCCTCTATCACTTTTTCAATGACCTGAACATCCCGCTAGAATTTGCAAGTATTTTTTAATAACAAATCAACGCATTTCATAGTTCCTTTGATGCTTAATCAAAGACCAGATGACTCTCGTTAAATGTCGCCCTAAAGCTCTGACTGCTTGGTTATGCTTTTTACCTTCAGCACGCTTTTTGTCATAATAAGCTTTGGAACTGGGTACCCGCTCGATATGTCGAGCTACCGCTACCATCATAGCCGCCTTGGCGCGCTTATTGACTTGCCTGGGTGTTTTCGTGCCTTTGAATTGCCCAGATTGATTGTCTAATGCGGCCATGCCGATATACAGCGCTAAACTAGCCTCGGAAGCAAATCGCTTCAGAGTGCCGATCTCACCCGCCAACTCGGCGCAGGAAATGACCCCAAAGCCAGGAATAGACTGTATCCGGCCAGCAATCACCGAGTGTTCAGTAAGGTCCATTATTTGTGTTTCTAATCGCTTAATAGATCCCATGATTGCCAAGATACGCTGAGCATCCTCAATGATCATCTCACCCACCCAAGCGACTTCGGGTGCAAAGTAAGCGGTTTGTTGCCACTGTTGGATGATATCCGCGTATTGGTGACCAACACCTTTGACTTGAAGCAGGCTTTTGCCCTGAATGCGAGCCAGTTTGGAGAACTCATCACGGCAGGTCAGAAAGTTTAAAAACCAAAGATTATCAACACTACCGGTAATGTCTAGTAGACCCGGTGAGACCGCCTTGAGGTCCACCTGTAGACGATTGGCGATGCGCATCTTATCATTGACCAACTGGCGGCGGCGACGTGTTAAGCGTTTGAGCTGGTCGTTTTCTGCAGGTGTTGCGGCGACTTCTTGCAACACATCCTTGGCTAAGGGTAAATGGGTACGCAACTGGAACAGTTCCAGAATTTTATGCGCATCAATCGGGTCGCTCTTAGCGGGCCCTGGAAAAATTTCTTTGAAACGAGCTAGCTTCAAGTTGTTGACATTATAGAGCGGATAGCCCCGCATCCGAATTTCCGTATCTAAGGGTCGCGCGTGACCATTGAAACCTTCCATCGCGATGGCGACCGGTAATCCAGTGCGTTTTTCATGAACCGCCAAACGCTGGAAAAAATCGCGAAAACCTAACTTATGATGGGCCAGGTCAAACTCTTCCAAAATCGCCCCGTCGGGGCCGGCAATGGCCACCCGGTGCTGATAAGAACCAATGTCAATGCCCACGGTAATTTGTGATGTTTGCATAGTGCTTACGCCTCTGCTATAAAAGATGAAAATTATCATCCAGCGTCTCGTCTACACTCAGAGCCACATCAACCGATTGGCACCATCCCGGCAGACGCTTTGGATGATGCAGATGACAGGGGCGGCACTTCAGTGCCGAGCGGATCTAATAAACCAGACCGCTGACCCCATGAGCCACACCCCCGTCAAACCATAGGCTAACTCGATTATCGTGTTTTGTCATCCGCAAATTTCGGAACAAAAGCCCCTTTTTCGATAAGCCTGTGGATAAGTGGATATCATCCCTGATATCCACTTATCCACGAGCCTAACAGGTTTGTTTTTATTCCTTAAATTCTATGGTAGACCACGATATATTAGTTTTTTTATTGTTTTTTTTCGTTTGGATTCGTCGTTTGTTTGTTTCTCGGCTGATTTGTCCAGTTGTTGCCTATCATTATTCTGATGTAGATCGGATTTCGTTCCACTATCAAAAGAATCCGCTTGTGACGAATCCGTGTTTGCTTGCTGCTCTTCAATAGCATGGGTTAAGGTATCGCACCCCAATAATTCAAAAATATTGGTCTCCTTATCAATTTTTGCTTCTACAGGGAAAGGAAACTGTAAACCTTTAGAAAAAGAATAGCGGCCACATTGCAGTTCCGTGACTTTTAAAATAGCTCCTATTCCACTACTTCCAGTGCAGGCGGGTACGATTAAAAGTGATGCAAGACTAAATTTTCATCATGCCGCCTTTTGCCTAACATCTTGCCAGTAATTTTCCCATCGTTGATTGATTCTACATAATCGCAAAGCCAACATATAATCTATATTATTGGGTGACCACCAAGCTCCAGGACGCTTAAGCCGAGCTTGAACAATGTAACGGTGAGCGCTTTCAATTTCACCTGAACCGATTGGAAGTCCTTTTTCTATCGCACCTTGATAATCAACTTGATCCAGACGATTTCTCAAGTAGCGGTAAGCCCTACGAACCGGCGCTTTCTCATCATCCGTTTCGGATGGTTCAAGAAACGGCAATAGGGTTTCAAGAACAAGGCTGGCCTGATTGATTTTCAAACGTTGTTTTTGTTCATCTAACCATAATGCCGAGTCACCTGTACAGCTAGGTGCCGCTTCTGCCAAGTATTCACAAAGATGCATTAAGTCGATTAAATAGGTTCCATTTTCGCCAAATTGTTCATCCACTTGGCGCTTGATCCAGGATGCGCCATCGCCTACCGAATGCACGTGTGTTTGTTGGCCAAAGTTTACATTCATCGCGCAATCAAATAACTGGCGACCTGTTTCTTCAATACCCCCAGAAAAGTTTCCTCCATAATGCAGCGTCCGACTGCCACATTCATGGGCAATACAAAGTCGCAGTTCTTGCCAGCCCAGTGTTTTTTCTTTTCGCTTATCTTTTGCTTCAGGATCAATGGTCACCACAGGAACCATGCCTCCATCTGTCTCTGCAATGACGTGTTTTGTACCTGAGGTATCTGGCCAGTCACTGACAAGGTCTGTTTGTTCAAATATCGCTTTGCCATGATGCTCTGTGATGAACCTAATACTACTCACCGGTACCTCTATTCCATAATGTTCTTGGAGTTTAGCGTTGACTTGGCCAAATGGCTGGTCTGCTCCAAAATCTGTGATGGCCCGTTGTAAAGGCGTCGAGGTACTTCGGCAGGTCACATTCGCTTGATCTGAAAAAGTACGAACGATATGGGTTGACTCACGAAAGAGGGTTTCTTCAATTTCGATAATATCAAAGGTACTATGCCACCACAGTTTTTTTTCCTGCAATACGTAATTCGGGTTGTTCTTTCAATTCAGCTTCATTGCGCTTATTTTTACTTTCTGCCCACTCGGAAAGTGCTGCGTGACCTATTTTTCGAACCTCTTCAATGACGCGTTGCTCCGCTGCATCCGCTTTCTCAATCGTTTCATCGTCATCTTCTACGATAGCCATTAATGCCTCAACACGATGGCGTAGTATGGGATGTTCATTTAGAAGTTCGAGTAGCTTTATATCTTTTTCGGGGATGGTTTTGTTCATGTATATTTTCTTTTATATTTCAACTCTATAAAATACAATCTTAACATGTTGCATCACTTTTAATCACACCCGAGAGCGAATACAAAAGGTGGCACTTATTTTTTCACGGTGGTGACTTACAGGCGGCAAAGGTTTTTATGCAATGAAAATGTTCGGAAAGCATTACGTTAAGGGATTAAGACTGCACAAGCTACTCGCCCATTTACCATTGATGCGTGGGTGCTGCTTCCTGATCATCTTCACTGTATTTGGACATTACCACCCAATGACGCTGACTTTGGTGTTCGCTGGGCGATGATAAAACGATTTGTTACCAAACAATGCAGCGCTGAATTAAAACGAGATGAATGGATGAACCAATCAAAACTAAAAAGAAAAGAATCAACCCTCTGGCAACGGCGATTCTGGGAACATCAAATTCGTGATGAACGGGATTATGAGAGACATATGGATTATTTACATTACAACCCGGTGAAACATGGATTGGTAGCAAAGGTTACTGATTGGCCGCATTCGACCTTTCATCGATATGTTCGTCAAGGTGTTTATAAGGAGGATTGGGCCGTTGTTGATAGTGAGCAAGAACCAGAAGGGTTTGGTGAGTCATGATTTTAGTGCAATGGTGCATCAAATGCACCCTACTTTGATAGTCAATTAGATGCACTACATCCACCGAACAATTAATTAACAACAGTTGAAAGAACAATGAATGGACAACAACAATGACAACATTTCCAGGTTCACCAAAACTGATTAAAGGCGGGATCGTTCAATATGATGTTGATTCGTCTCAGGTCAAACGGGTGATTTCACTACAGATCAATCCAGAGACACTGAATCGTTCGTTTCAGATTCAAGGTATCGAAGGCGGTGAAGGGGGTGATCGTTCCCAGGCTCTTAGGTTAAAAGGGCCTCCAGTGGAATCTTTTAGTCTGGAAGCGACAATTGATGCAACCGATTTACTTGAAAAAGGTGATGCTGTTGCTGCTGAATTTGGGATTCAGAGGGAATTAAATGCATTAGAGGCCATTGTCTATCCAACCAGTGCTGAGTTACGAGAAAATAACAGCCTGGCACAATCCGGCACCTTGGAAATCATCCCCATGGAAGAACCGCTAACCCTATTTATCTGGAGTAAGGTCAGAGTTTTACCTGTTGTGTTCAAAGAGTTAAGCATCACAGAAAAAGCCTTTTTGCCGAATCTGATGCCAATTCTTGCCACAGTCAGTCTGGGTATGCGGGTGTTGAGTATTGACGACCTCGGTTTTGAACATAAAGGCGGGAGCTTGTTTATGAATTATTTGCAAAATAAAGAAAGCTTAAAAGATCGTTATACCCAAGTGGGTTTGAATAGCTTAGGCATAGGAGAGATTCCATGATTGATGACATTCAAAAGTTATTGGCTCCCCCTGGTTTAAATGCTACCGCCTTTCCGCCTAATAGCCGTTATCACGGTATAGAAACCAAAACGATAGCATCGGAAACTGGTGAGACCTTGGTGTATTTAAAGCGCCGTTTTGTCCCATCTCCTGAAAATTTTGCGTTATTGCAATTACATTCTGTGGTTCAGGGTGATCGGCTGGACAATTTGGCTCATAAATATCTAGGCGATCCGGAACAATTTTGGCGTTTATGCGACGCTAACGGTGCAATACGGCCGCGGGTTCTAACTGAGACTGTGGGTAAAGCACTGCGCATTACCTTACCAGAAGGAATACCCGGAGGAACCAATGCTTAATGGTATAAATTTAACCTTGATGATTGGTCCAACGGCACCTATTCCAGTAAGCAAGGAAGTACTTGATGCTTTGACTGCAGTACAAGTAACTACAGGTACCAAGGAGCCTAGTGGATTTCAGCTGACTTTTGAATTGAGTACCAAATCACCGTTACATACATTATTTTTAGTCACTGGAGGAAGTATGATCCCCATGGTGCGCGTGATGATAATAGTAACGTTTAATGGAATGCCCGAAGTAATCATGGATGGGGTGATGACCAATCACGAAATTGCACCAGGAAATTCGCCCTCTACCAGCACATTAACGGTAACCGGAGAGGACTTGACTAAGGTGATGGATTATATTGATTTTAGTGGGATTCCTTATCCTGCGATGCCATTTTCAGTACGGGTTTTGCTTATTTTGGCGAAATATTCGTTTCTTGGCATTATTCCTAAGGTACTGCCTAGTGTACTAGTTGATGTACCTAATCCGCTTGACAGGATTCACCGCCAACAAGGAAAAGATTTGGCTTATATCAAATGTCTTGCTGACGAGGTGGGTTATGTTTTTTATTTGGAACCTGGACCCAGACCCGGATTCAGTATTGCTTATTGGGGGCCGGAAGTTAAATTCGGTATCCCTCAGCCCGCACTAAATATTGATATGGATGCTCACACAAACGTTGAGGCATTGTCTTTTAGTTTTAATTCGGAAGAGGCAACATTACCCTTTGTCATGATACAGAGTGAAACGACAAAAGTTCCGGTAACAATACCTATACCCGATGTTACACCGTTGAACCCTCCCTTGGGAATCATTCCCCCCATTCCAAAGAATTTTGAGCCCGTTAGAGAAACCAGCAAATACTCTCCAGTGAGAGCTGCGCTTATTGGTATGGCTAAAGCAGCACAAGCAAGTGATGGTGTAACAGGTAAAGGAACTTTAGATGTGTTGCGCTATGGCGCCTTGTTAAAAGCCAGGAAACTGGTAGGTGTACGTGGTGCTGGACATGCTTTTAACGGATTACATTATGTAGAAAGCGTAACCCACAATATTAAACGGGGTGAGTATAAACAAAATTTTTCACTTAGCCGAAACGGCTTACTTTCAACAGTTAACAGGGTGCCGGTATGAGTTGCAATGAACCCTTTCTGGGTAAATTTCGCGGTACGGTGGTACAGAATAACGATCCAAAAAAGATCGGTCGTGTACAGGTGATCGTGCCGGATGTTTCTAATGTGATACTAACAAGCTGGGCGATGCCTTGTCTACCTATTAGTGGCAGGGCTAATTTGTTCTTAAGCCAGACCCTCTGCTACACAAGGCTTTGCTCTGTTATTTGTAATCTTTAAATAATCCAGAACGGCTCTTGTTTTCTTATTCAATTGCCTCATTTTTTTCGAAACACCCGTGCTTCCCTTTGATTTAATGAGTCCAATAGCAAATCGTCTAAGACGGGTCATGTTTTCAGGGCCAAAGCCTGTGCGAATGGTTGAGCGGTCTTCATCAAACACCCAGTCAATAATATAATGACTCACTTCAACTGACCAGTGTCCTCGCACTTTGTGCAAAACAGTTTGAGGGCTGACTTCCTCTTCTGTTCTACTGGTAACGCCGTAGGCGGTTACCCCTGTCGTTTGACCGCTTTTTTTATCCGTTATTTCTCTCTCTATTTTATAAGCCTGGGCAACATGCGGAAATGTGACATAAGCGTTCAACTGAGAGGTTGTCCAGATTCTTCTAATTTCTATTCGCCCATGCCCCACAGATACTTTGTCTTCATAATCAGCCTGGCGGGTGACGGTTGAAAAATAGACTTCAATATCTTCTAGCAATGTGGGTTGATTGGCTTTAACACTCAAATAGTAATGTGCCTTACGCTGCTCCACCAGATATTCGGCAAACTCTGTTTGTGTATTAATGGCATCACTGGTGATATCCTTGTTTCGAATGGGGATTAGAGCCAGCAGAATAGGTGCAAACTTGATTTCATTACTCTGCTTCACTTCATCCGAACCGTGTCCAACAGGTAATGTTCCTACTTTTTTTGGGCGTAGCAAATGCCTGTGCCATGCCCAACCGCACTCATTATCTGGGTTTGCCGCCCTTTCTCGTCAATGGCGTTGCACATCGTTTTACCATCAATGGCTAATGACTCGTCATCCTGTGCATAAACAGTATTCCAGGCGATAAAGGCCGCTTCGAGCTCGCTGGGGTCAACTCGCGTCAACACATCTCTAATAATGCTGAGACTGGGAACCGTGTATCGTCCTTTTTCATAACGGCAGCGGAAATGTTCTCTGGATTTATGGCTGAGACTGTCAGCCCAGTCGAAAATAGCTTCGTAACTTCGCATCCCACAAAGTACCGCACCCGCCGCAATTCCCAGTACGGTTGAAAGTCGATGTCGCCGCCCTTGTGGGCGCCGAGGGTCGTTTATATCCATAAAGAAACTCGGTAATGATCGCATTTGCTGTTTTGTTATTTTCATTTTTATCTCACCTAGATTGAAATGATGACTCAATTGAGGTTGAGATAAAACCGCTTGTGCTCGTCTATGCAGGGGTTTAACAAAGATCAGTTTGTTCTGTTCTGACTGAGCAGAATAGCCTGCCGTTGTTCTACGAAAACCACGGGTCATTCCAATTGCCTGCCAGTTGCTTGCTCTATAAACACCGCCGTGAAATCGCTCTGGGTCGACAAAGGTTTCAACCAGAACAACGGGGTGCTGATATTTTTCAACCCAGTCAGTGGACAAGCGCTTAAGACACAGTGACAGAATGCGTGAGCCCAGGTTTTTTTCAGTGAAGGAGGGAAGTATCAAAAACCGGCTGTTGTTAACAATCAATTTTAGGCGCCCCGTCTGGTGACGATAACCCCAGCCTATCCACTGATCACGCGCCGTACATTTTAATGCAGCGGCTGAAAAACTGATCAGTGCAACCCATTGTGACTGATAGGTCGACACGTACCAGAGGGTTTCACCAATTTTTGGAATAGCGCCCAGATAATGGTGAGTTTCCATTAACAAGGCATAGGCTGACTCTTCATGTTTTAATATGGGTCTCACTGATATCTGTGATAACGGCATAGTTTTTTATCTCAATAAACTTCTTAAAAACTATACTGCGTTATTATGGGTTTGTCCAATTTAAGGGCTATCTCTTTGCTCTTTATAGCCTGTATGGGTAGAACAAATTAGCCCTGCTATTAGTGGTGTCCAATCTGGTTTATTTGCAATTCCGCCACTCGGTTCGGGAGTGTGGGTCGAATTTGAACAAGGTGATCCGGATTATCCTATTTGGGTCGGCGGATGGTGGGGATCTGCGGCCGAAATGGCGCCCACAGCTTTAGCTTCTCCACCAAAAACACCAAACGTTGTATTACAAAGCGTGGGTCAGAATTCCATAACAGTTTTTGGTGCGCCGGGTGGAGGTATTACTTTGAGTAGTGGTCCAGTTGCAAACGCCACTAGTCCAAAGATTACGATTACCTCAGCAGCCATTGTTATATCAGACGGTGTGGGTTCAATTACTTTAGCCAAAGGCATCGTCGATATTAATAAAGGTGCACTTACAATAACGCCTAGTTGAGGAATATTATGCCTGGTTTTTTATTACATCTGGGAGCTGGGGTTCAGTGTGCACACCTTGGGCAAGCGACACCAATTGCACCGAATCCACGGGTATTGGTAAGCGGACAACCAGTGGTGCCGTTCACTAGTACTTATGGGATCATCGGCTGTACTTTACCACCACCTCCGGCTGCAAATGGACCCTGTGTTACTGCTCAATATATTACCTCGGCAACAAGAGTATTTGCTAACGGTGTTCCAGTGCTTTTGCTGGACAGTCAAGCACTCTGTGCGCCAACTGGAACGCCAGTGATACCTCTAGTTACCCAAACCCGTGTGACAGGAATATAACCATGGCAAATATTGATTTTCCTTATCATTTTGACGGCACTGGTGGAACAGCAGAGACCGATTATGCAGGTCATATCCGCGATATGATCCATCAGGTGTTGTTTACAACGCCTGGAGAACGGGTTAATCGACCAACGTTTGGCAGTGGTTTGCTGCAGTTAGTTTTTGCTCCGAACAGCGTTGATTTAAGTGCTGCTACTCAGATGCTGGTGCAGAGTGCTTTGCAGGAGTGGTTGGGTGATCTGATTGTTGTTGATACGGTTGAAGTTGAAGGAATTGATAGTTCCTTGCACGTTCGTGTTGACTATTTGATATTGCAAACTCAGGAACGCCAAGTAGCCGAATTTGACAGTGAGGGTGTTATTCCATGATCTATTTCTGTTGTGATAAAAGGCGGCGAAATGAAGTACGAGGTCGTGAGGATATCAATGGTATTGATTTTCTTGAGGTGGTAGACCGAGATGCTGAAAGTGAAGCGCTACGTCAACGGCAACTTCGTGTTCATTTGTTGAATGATCATTCAGATGATGATTTTACTGTCGATAATTTTCGTATTGAAGGGGGGGAAAGAGTCAGGAATATCAAAGTTGTAGAAGATGGTATTAGTATTGGTGAGGATGATGAGGCCAATGTAGTTACGGTTGAAGTCGATAGACCCGGTGATTTTTCTACCTATACCTTACGTTTACTGAGATCCGATATCAATAACGATACACGTCCTCCAGAAAATTTCGACCCTATCCTGACTTCGATCGAGTTTTCCTTCAAGGTTGAATGCCCTAGTGAGTTTGATTGTAAGCCGAAACGTATTTGTCCGCCCGAGGTTAAAGTCAAACCACAGATTGATTATCTGGCAAAAGACTATGCAAGTTTTCGTCGTTTGATGTTAGATCGCATGGCGGTTTTGGTGCCTGATTGGCAAGAACGACACGCAGCAGATTTAGGGATCGCTCTGGTTGAATTACTGGCTTATACCGGCGATTACCTGAGTTACGAACAGGATGCAGTGGGGCTACCGAAGCCTATCTGGGTACTGCCCGGAAACGGATTTCTGTGCGCCGTCATGCGAGATTGGTGGATTATTTTATCAGTGATGGCAGTAATGCACGTACTTGGGTACAAGTTTCTGTTAATACGGATGTGTTAATGACTGACCCAGATGAACCGGTATTACCAAAAGGTACTCAGCTATTTTCAGGTATACCAGGTCAAAGTGTTTTACTCCCAAATGATGAGAGAGTTTTGTCAAAGGCGGATTTAGTCTTTGAAACTATACATGATCTGAATGAGCTACACCGTTTTGGTTTACCTGGCGATTTATCTAGTGAGATACACAGCGAGATACGTTTTTATACCTGGAGTGATGAGCGTTGTTGTTTACCAGTTGGTGCTACACATGCCACCTTACTAGGAAATTTTTCTTTCCTTCGAGCACTTGATGAAGAGCAAAATATCAGCGGAGATGTGTTGGTGTTTGAAGAAAAGCGAGGACCAGAAACAGGTAATGAAGCGGATGCAGATCCTCAACATCGTCATCCGGTTATGTTAACCAGCGTTAGAGTCCTTGATGAGGAAGGAAATCCGCTAGTTGATCCAGTGACAGTGACTGACACAGATATAGGTACACAAATTACCGAAATCGAATGGGCACCCGAAGATGCTTTACCGTTTGCATTTTGCATATCATCCCTGATAGAGGAAGATGACAACAATATTGAGTTCCAAGATGTTTCTGTTGCCCGTGGCAATATTGTGCTGGCTGATCATGGTAGGACAGTCGTTGAACCGGAATGGGAACCCGTACCGGAGCCTCGATTATATTACGCTCCGAAGTTGACTGCTGATCGATGTAAATCAGTTGACCCAAAACTGATCCCAATTCGATATTATCCTCGCCTAACAGAAAAACCTCTGACACAGGCCGCGCCCGAACCTGAATTTCTGAAATCAGCCAGCTCTGCAATGCAATGGAAACCACATGAAGTGTTGCCGGAAATTCTACTCTCTACTGACCCAACAGGCGTTGAAGAAAACTGGGAAGCAAAAAAGGATTTATTAAATAGCGAGGAGGATAAAAAGCACTTTGTGGTTGAAATTGAAACGGATGGTACCGCAATGTTGCGTTTTGGTGATGATAATCGTGGTAAAAGACCAAATGCAGGCACGCAATTTACTCCGGAATATCGTGTTGGAAATGGCGTTGTCGGCAATATCGGTGTAGATAGTCTACAACACATATTGAGTAGAGAGAGTTCAATTACCGCAGTTCGAAATCTGACACCAGGGCGAGGCGGGTCTGACCCAGAATCAATTGAAGATGTCCGCCAACGCGCACCTTACGCCTTTCGCACTCAACAACGGGCTGTGACTCAGCAAGATTATGAAGAAGTTACTGAACGCCATGCAGGTATACAGCAAGTTGCGGCAACTCCGCGCTGGACGGGGAGCTGGTATACCTGGTTTTTGACCGTTGATCGTAAAGGGGGGCTGGATGTCAATAATGAATTTGAAACTGAGATCCGCAACCATGTTGAACCTTTTAGAATGGCGGGTTATGACCTAGAAGTAAATGCGCCGCTTTTTGTGCCGTTAGAAATAGAGATGTTTGTGTGTGTTAAGCCTGAATATTTCCGTAGTGATGTGAAAGAGGCTTTACTTGCAGTTTTTAATAATCAGCGTTTGGCTGATGGTCGTTTAGGTATTTTCCATCCTGATAATTTTACTTTTGGTCAAACTGTTTATCTCAGTCCTTTGTATGCCAAAGCGCAAGCTGTACCCGGTGTTTCATCTGTTGATTTCAGGACTTTTAAACGCCAACGTGTATCGGATCTAACCTCTCTTGACACTGGGGAATTAGAGATGGATAGATTAGAGATACCCTAGCTTGATAATAATAGAAACTTCCCGGAACGAGGTGTTTTTCATCTGCAAATGGGAGGGGGTAAATGAATAACGAGCCAGAATATACTATAAGCAATCTTAATGATTGTGGTTGTTGTGAAGGCGTTACGGTAGAAACACCTATTGAAATCGATAATCGTCCGAGTTTACCAACAATTGCTTACCGAATAGGTGAGCATGCTGATTTTAAAGCCAGTATGTTAGCACGCTTGTCTACCACTGATTTTGCTAGTCCAAAAGACCTCCGTACCCGTAACGATAATGATTTCTCTATTGCACTGTTAGACGCGTGGGCAATGGTGGCAGATGTTTTGACTTTTTATGACCAGACGATTGCCAAAGAGTCTTATCTGCGCACGGCGAGCGAGCGCCTATCAATCTTTGAACTGGCACGTTTGATCGGATACAAACCACATCCAGGTGTAGCAGCCAGTACCTTGCTGGCTTTTACGATGGATGATTTGCCCGGGTCACCTGAGAAAACCACACTTTCAGTGGGTACAAAAGTACAAAGTACACCCAAGCAGGATGAGCAAGCGCAGCTCTTTGAAACTGTTGAAGAGATTGAGACACGTCCGGCTTGGAATAATATAAGACCAAGGCTTACAAAACCACAGGAGCTGACAGCCCAGGCTAAGGAAATTATTTTTGACGGGATCGATACAGGGCTATCACCCGGAAATGGTGTTCTTTTCCACCCTACAGGGAAGGGTGAAAAAAATGTTTTTGCTGTAATTACCGGAATTGAATTGGATCAGGTGAATAATCGCACAAAAGTTTTGCTCAACCCTGTCTTAAGTAGCGCAGTTCACGGTTTTATTTCGATGATCATATCTCCACCGTTAATTGGGGCACCTCCATTGCCAGTTGGAAATTATTTGTATAAAACACTCAGTGCATCAGATTTGGGTGGGGAGGCTAAAACTAACAACTTCAAAGTTCAAGATGTCTTCGATGGGTTGTCTGTAGCTGTTCCACCGATCTATTCTGCTTCGATATTTAGGAAACGTGCATCAATATTTGGACACAATGCACCGGCATGGGAAAGTCTTCCAGACTCTCTAAAAGGAAATGTTTCGACCTTTTCGGCAGATCCAGGCCCATTCAAATTCGATGAAGATGTATGGCCAGGAGGAGATGATGGTCATTTACAAAACATGAACTCGAACAAGTGTCCCGAAGGGAAGGTACCTTTTAAGGAAGATGCTCCAACTGATATTTTGTTTCCTTCTTCTGCTACGCTCATGTCTGAAAATTTTAACATTTTCCCATTTGTTCCAACGCTAATTGTAGGAAATGTTGATTTCATCCCTTATATTCCGCCAGCATGGTTGTTCCTAGACAATCCTTACAAGGAAATAAGCACTGAGACTAGTATTGTATTGAAAGACGACAATACCTGGGGATTATACGAGATAAAAAATTTGACCGAACTGACCAAGTCATGCTTTACAATCACGTCTAAAGTTACACGTCTTGGTCTAAATGATTCCGAGAGATTTGAAGATTTTTCTATAAGAGGTACTTCGGTTTACTTGCAAAGTGAGTTGTTACCGTTAGCTCATGTTCCTATCAAAGATACAATACCTTTTGGAGATGACCAGCAGACCTTGAAATTAAACGGGTTTGTTGATGGCTTGCATGAAGGGCAGCAGGTAGTTTTATCTGGCATGGAAGACAAAGGGACAGAGAATCCTGTTTTTGAATTCATTACTCTCGACAAGGTCGAACATAAACTGGTTCTTGGTGGATACACTCGAATCTCCTTTTCACCTGCTCTCAAACACATTTATAAACGAGAAACCGTTACCATAAATGCCAATGTTGCGCCTGCAACACATGGAGAAACAGTCCAGGAAGTTCTGGGTAGTGGCGATGCAACCCAGTTGTACCAAAACTTCGCTCTAAAACAGCCACCCCTGACCCATGTCAGTGCATCAACGCCAAGCGGAGCACAATCGACTCTGGAAGTTCGTGTCAACAATGTGTTATGGCATGAATCAGATAGGTTGCCAGGAAAAGGCTCATCAGATCGTGTTTTCGTCACTCATATAAATGACGCAGGCGAAACAAATATTAAATTCGGAAATGGAGAGTCAGGGGCGCGATTAGCGACGGGACAGGACAACGTACGCGCAGTTTATCGGAAAGGGATCGGAACACAGGGTCTGGTAGATGCTGGGCAACTTAATATGTTAATGAGCCGTCCGCTAGGCTTAAAAGAGGTTACTAATCCTTTGGCACCAACCGGTGCTGCTGATCCAGAATCACGTGACGATGCACAACAAAATGCACCGTTAACTGTGATGACTTTGGATCGGGCTGTTTCCTTGCAAGATTATGAAGATTTTAGCCGTGCTTTCGCTGGGATTGCAAAATCATTAGCTATTTCAGCTCTGAAAGGTCAGGGAAAGACTGTATTTATAACTGTTGCAGGGCCTGATGGAGTATTAATTCTTGGTGATAGCCCTGTTTATGAAAAACTGTTGAGCGCTTTGGCTGGCGCAGGCGATCCGCTAGCACGATTTTGTATACAGTCTTATCGTCCTGTTACTTTTCGATTTGGAGGAAAAGTCAAAATTGATCCCGATTATATTGCCGATAAGGTGTTGAAAAAAGTTGAATCAGCTTTACGTACCGCTTTCAGTTTTGAGATGAGGGAATTTGGACAACTTGTTGCCCTAAGTGAGGTTATTGCCGTCATTCAAGATATAGCAGGTGTATTAGCTGTCGATGTAGATTATCTTTATCAAGGAAACAGTCAGGCACTCAAACCACGGATTATTGCACGAGCACCTGTCATAAAAAACAATGGCAAATTGCGAGCAGCGGAGCTTTTGACATTACATCCAGGGCCATTGGATCATCTGGGGGTGATGACATGAATAATACAGCAGATCGTTTATATGATTTATTACCCTCTATTTATCGTATACGAGATGCAGAGCAAGGAGGTGCCTTAAAGGATTTTATTTCTGTAATCGCAGAACAGGTTGAAGCATTGGAAGAAAACCTCGCTCAATCCTATGATGATCATTTTGTCGAGACCTGTGCAGATTGGGTGATTCCCTATATTGGCGATCTAATTGGTTATCGTACGCTGCACGGTGTTGTCCCAAAGATAGCGAGTCAACGTGCAGAAGTAGCTAATACCATTGGGTTTAGAAGACGAAAAGGTACGGCATCAATGTTGGAACAGCTCGCGCGTGATGTCACCGACTGGAATGCGCGAGTGGTCGAGTTTTTTGAACTGCTTGCCACGAATCAGTATATAAATCACCTGCGTCTGCATAATCAAGTGACACCTGATCTGCGTCAATGGGAGCCATTGGAGCGTTTGGATACAGCATTTGATAGCGTTCCACACACGGTTAATGTGCGGCGTATTTCTACTGAAAAAGGAAAACACAATATACCCAATATCGGTATTTTTTTATGGCGGCTGAACGATTACTCGTTGACCAAAAGCCCTGCTGTTCAAATTGATGATAATCGATTTATGTTCAGCCCATCAGGGAATAATACACCTTTATTTACCTGCCCAGATCCTGAAGATGAAATTACCCACATTGCTGAACCGATTAATGTTCCGGAACCAATCAGCCGTCGGGTATTGGATGCTTATCTGGAAGATTATTATGGAACGGGTAAGAGTCTGGTTTTACGTACTGGCTTGGGTGACGATAGTGAGGTGATCGAATCTGATCAAATTTCTGCTTGTAATCTTTCTGATATTGAAGAGCAAAGAATACAAATATCTGGTCATAACGATGGTCAGTATACATTGAGATTTAATGAGCAAGACACTGAGAGCATCGATCATGATGCATCTCCTTCGGATATTCAAACTGCACTTGAGGGGCTGGATACGATTTCGGTAGGTGATATCACGGTAACTGGTACCGTGACAGATACTGATGTTGATGTAACCGTTAGTTTTTATAACACTGATATTGACGCAGCTACATCTTTGATAATTGTCGATGTGGAGGATTTGATTCCCTCTGAAGGAACTACCGAAACAGTCATCAAGAACTGGGCGCATCAACCATTAAACAGAATTGCCATTGACCCGGTGTTAGGCAGAATCGCATTTCCTCAATCGGAAACAACTCAAGATGACGTACGTGTTGATTTTAATTATGGTTTTAGCGCAGATATGGCAGGAGGCGAGTATGAAAGAAGGGCTACATTTGATAAAGACCTTGAAATGATTGCTGAAATCGCTGATGGTGACTCAATTCAGAATAGCCTGGATTCCACAACAGAAAGCGGTGCTATCCAAATCAATAGTAGTGGACGTTTTGAAGATTCCCTTTCAGTTGGTTTGGGTGCCTCTCAACGATTAGAGTTGAGAGCAAGAAATGGGAATCGTCCAACGATTGTATTGAACAGTAATCTTTCCCTTATAGGTGAGCAAGAAAGTGAAATTATTTTAAACGGTCTACTAATTACAGGCGGTGGCCTTTTCATTCCTTCTGAGAATAATTCAATAAGCAAAGTAACATTACGGCATTGTACTTTGGTGCCAGGACTGGCACTGACTATTGATGGAGAGCCGCTACAACCTGAGACTCCGAGCCTGATTGTAGAAATGGAAAACGTAACCGTTGTGATAGACCATTGTATTATAGGCAGTATAAGATCAGATCGTGGCGCAACAATTGAGATCAATGACAGTATTGTTGATGCTACAGCGTCCACAAATTTTGCCTTCACTTCCGAACCAGTCAATAACAATAATCCAGGCGGCATTTTAGAAATTATCAACAGTACTGTGATAGGAAGGGTTTTTGCATCGGCAATTTCATTAGCTTCGAATGTCATTTTTTTCTCCGAAGCTTTGGACGAAGATGAAGCACCTGTTCGTGCAGCAGATAAACAAACTGGTTGTGTACGCTTTTCCTATGTGCCCCCTAACTCTGTTGTTCCAAGGCGCTATCGTTGTCAACCTGATATGGCAGTTAAAGAGGCTATTGCAAGCGTTGAAAAAAAACAAATATTTCCGGTTAGTGAACAACAACGACAAAGTATTAGTAACGGTGTACGTGCCCGAATAAGACCAGGATTTAATGATCTAGGCTATGGACGACCGGCCTATTGTCAGTTGCGCCATTCAACACCGATAGAAATACGTACTGGAGCTGATGATGAGTCAGAAATGGGTGTATTTCACCAGGTATATCAACCTCAACGTGAAACCAACTTACGCATACGTCTGGATGAATATCTGCGCTTTGGACTTGAAGCGGGTTTTTTCTATGAGAACTAGCGATATGGGAGTAATTAACAATGACTACTGATATTAGCCGTAAATCTTTTGATCACAGGAAAAACTACAGTGGCTTGATTTCCGAACAGGGTCGGGTGCAACTTGATTCCGACTGGAACGAAGAGGCTGCTATTTATGATCGTCGATGGCGTGCTGAAACACTGGATATTTTTGGCCGATGTCGTGTGCCACGGGAGACACCCGATGCCTTTCTTATTGCAATCGATAATGGAAATTTAACTATTGGTCTAGGACGTATGTATGTAGACGGACTGTTGGCTGAAAATCATGGTGAGCCGACGGATCAATTCGACCCAGCCCTTGCAGAGCTAACTGGTACTGTTGAAATTCCATTTGATCAACAACCTTTTCTGTCTGAAATCAATTTTGATGACCTGGATGATGGTCGTTATCTAGTCTATTTGGACGTATGGTATCGGGAGGTCACTCCGATTGAAGATCCATTATTGATAGAGAAAGCTGTTGGCATTCCAACCACTAGTCGTCAACAAACTGTCTGGCAAGTAAAAATTTATGATGAAATCCTTGGGGAAAACGTTGTATGTTCTACGCCGGATGAGAATATTCCTGGCTGGCTGGCTGGCTGGCTGGCTGGATTTGATTTTGCCTTCAGATGGTAGATTCAGTACTCAGGCGGTTGGGGTTCAAAGTGTTGAAGATCCATGTCTTTTACCACCCAGTGGTGGTTACCGTGGATTAGAAAACAGAACCTATTGTGTTCATATTCATAGTGTAGACGACGATGGCAACGCAACATTTAAATGGTCTCGGCATAATGCTACGGTTACAACTGCAGTAAACGCTATCCCATCGAATACTACACTCAGTGTGGAGAGTACAAAAATAGATTCTGTTTTACGCTTTAACAATGGTGACTGGGTTGAGATTATTGACGACGCCCTTGAGTTTTTCGGTCAACCAGGGATTATTCGGCGCATAGTAGTTGATGATGCAACTAATACCATAACGCTAAACGATCCGCTTCTCGCTAACACATTTCCAACTTTAGATGGCGATGGAAACCTGGTTCCAGCAAGACACACTCGAGTACGGCGTTGGGATCAATCCGGTGTAGTCCGTGATACTAACGATAACTTAATAGTAGATCTTGATGCTGATGATTCAGAAGGTGTTATTCCTGTCCCTGCAGCAGGAACATCTATTGAGTTAGAGGATGGCGTTGAGATTACTTTTAATGACTTTTCCAGAGACGATGGTCGTTATCGAGTTGATGATTTTTGGATATTTAATACTCGATTTATTGATGCATCTGTTGAAGAACTTGATCACGAGCCGCCTTGTGGGATTCATCATCATTATTGCAGATTAGCGGTAGCTGAAATAGTGAATGGGGAATTTGTTGCCATTATTGATGATTGTAGAGAACTGACACCTGACGATCCTGATAATGCTACCGGGTGTTGCACAGTAGTTGTACGTCCTGGTGAAAACATACAAGATGCCATTGACTCACTTCCCGAAGCAGGCGGTTGTGTATGTCTCAAGCCGGGATTGCATGAAATTAACGATGCACTACGAATTGAGGGGTCGAATATTTCTCTTCGTGGAGAGACCAAAGGAGCAGTAGTTCGACGAATTGACGATGCGACTGCTTTATTAGTTGAGCATCCTGCCGGTATATTGATTTCAGGTGTGTCAATTTCAAATATCCAGTTTGAATTTGATAACTCAGAAATAGATGGAAGCTCGCTGTCACCCATGACCATAGGGCTAGATCAATGCGAGGATGTAATCATTACTGGTTGTGGTTTTTCGTTTCGACGTGCTGAGTTTTTAACGGGTGTGCGAATTAATCGGTGTTCTCAGGTTCACGTGGAGAGGTGTAACTTCGATACAGTAGTGTTGGGTGTGTGGGTTATGGAGGACTCTAGCGCTTTGTCAATTTTGTATAATAATTTTACTATTGCCAGCGAAGAAGGAGGCGATGGCGGTATTATTGGCATTTTTCTAGAGAACGCATTCGGAGCATCACGTATCATAGGTAATGAAATTGTTGGTTACCTATTTGGTATTTCTTTAAATCCAAGCACTCTCGATGCTGATAGTGCGCAAAGCTCAAGAGCCATTGAGTCGATCATCGCTGAGAACCGGATATTTAGATCAAGTATTCCATCAGTAGATTCTAGCGAAAGAAAAGCTTTTGGAATTGATGTTGCTGCGAGCGACTGTGTGATAAAAGACAATGAAATCAGATATGCGTCCCATGTATATGGTGGTATCAACGTAACCGGTAATCGATGCCATATTGAGAATAATCGTTTGAGATTGTTAAATCAGGAACTTATTGAGCAGCCAGCTATCGGTATTCTGCTGGGTGTTCCAGATACCGATAGTAGCCGGGTAATAGAAGGTGGGCGTATCCACGGCAATCATATTTTTGGCCCTCAAAATGTTATTGTTGTTTTCCAGAATAATGGAGTCAAAATTTCAGAAAATATAATCAACAGTCAAAATGATCAAGTTGGATTTGGTGTTGTCCTTATTGAAGTTGACTATGTGAGTGTGAAACATAATCGAATCGAGAATTCTCTATTCGGAGTTGCAGTTTCACAAGGGCAAAACAACAGTATCGTTAATAACGAAATTAGTGCGGGTGGCGCTGGCTTAACTGCACTGCAACAAACAGCATTTGATTTTACTCAAAATCGTGTTGAGAATATGAGGAACTGGGGTTTTTTAGGGCTACAATTTATTGATAAAGTAAATATAATCGAGAATCGTTTCGTTTCTTGCGGTTATGAGCAAATTCCTGGAATAGGTATTGGTCTATCTGGTGTTTTTGGAGAGTTGACCATTGAATCCTGCCACGTTATTGATACGGGTGTTTCACCCGATAGATCAATTATAAACCAACCTGCCTGGCAAGTTATAGGAGATCTTGTGTTAGATTGCCGGATCCAAGGCAATTTGATCAATTATTCTAATGCGCAATTATTGGACACTAATCTGGAAGATCGAGCTCTGTGGTTACGTGGGTTTTTAGAATTTCAGCAGATAACGGCTGAGGGGAATACGCTGGCTGTGTTCGGATTCAGTGCGCAAGTTCTAGATAACAAGTTCTTGGGTCCAGGATTGTCTGCGTTGGTTGAATTTCAGGAATTAGAAGTGAGTGCAAATGCCTTTGTCCGTTTCGAACGGGTGTTTTTTAACAATAATTTCTGCTGGCATGTCAATACTCCACCTGATTCTCAACGAGCAACTGTTCGGTTGGCAGGCAGAAGTGCGATCGTGATGGGTAATCACATAAAGGCCACCACTATTCCCTTCCCTTCAGAGTCTTGTCCAATATGAAATGAGTCTGAAACGACTCCTTATTTCCAGTATAAAATGAGCCTGAAATAGCTTTTCTGTTCATAATCCACTTTATGAAAATGATTATGAACATCGATAATTTAACCCAAATAGAGCACCTCGAATCCTTTTTACAGGGCAACCAATCGATAGCCTATTCGATACCGGGTAATAAAGCTGAGCGGTATCAATTGATCCAAAAGGGACTCGTTAAATTCAACTACCTGTCCTGCAATAAAAAAGACAAGGGCATCATTAGTCGGTTTCTGATTAAGCTAACCGGTTATTCCCGCCAGCAGATGACACGTCTCATCGCGCAGTACCGAAAGACCGGTTACGTCAGGTACAGCCCAGCAAGAGGCAATGGTTTCAACCGAAAATATTCTCAGCGCGATATTCGATTATTGGCAGACATTGATGAATGGCATGAGAAACCTTGTGGTCATGCCGTGAAAAAGCTTATTGAGCGTTCCTATCAGGTGTACGGAGAGAAGCAGTATCAAAAGCTGGCGACAATCTCTGTTTCACACCTCTACAATCTGAGGGCATCAAAAACCTATCAGTTACAGCGCAGAGACTTTGAAAAAACCAAACCCAGGCAGATCGCCATTGGCGACAAAAGAAAACCACAAGCCAACGGTCAGCCAGGATACCTTCGCGTTGATACCGTTCACCAGGGCGACCAGGACAAGCAAAAAGGCGTTTATCATATCAATGTAGTTGATGAAGTCACTCAGTTTGAAATGATCTTATCCGTTGAAAAAATCAGCGAACACTTTTTAATCCCCGTGCTTGAACAAATACTGGAAACTTTTCCCTTTATCATCAAAGGTTTTCACTCTGACAATGGGTCAGAATATATCAACAAGCCCGTAGAGAACCTGTTAAATAAGCTATTGATTGAAATGACCAAATCACGATCCCGACAAACCAATGATAATGCACTGGTTGAAGGCAAAAATGCCGCGGTGGTCAGAAAGGTTTTTGGCTATACCCATATCCCACAAAGATGGGCTGCGAGGCTGAATGAATTCAATATCAAGTATTTGTACCCCTATGTTAACTATCACAGGCCCTGCTTTTATCCTGAAATCATCACCGACGATAAAGGAAAGCAGTCTAAGCAATACCCCTATAAAAACATGATGACACCTTATGACAAACTCAAATCACTACCTGACAGTGAAAAATATTTGAAACCGGGAATAAGCTTTGCGATACTCGATCAGGTTGCCATGGCAATAACCGATAATCAGGCCGCTATAATCCTAAAAAAAGAAAGACAGAAACTTTTTAACCAGATTTTTGAACAGAAAAAAATGGCTTAACTTTTATGCACATTTCAGACTCATTTCTGAATTGGAAAATACTTTCAGTTGACTTCCAAGAAGTTCTTGGAGTATTTGTAGGTAACATAACAGATGGTGGAACGCTGAACTTCACTGAATTTCCATTGCCAGAGCAAAGCTTCAATCATTAATGAATTCCGAATATATGTGAGGAGATATAAATATGAATCTTACTAAGATACTAGAAGAGCACAAAAAGAGTTTCTTAGAGGCTAAAGATGAACTGGAAGCGTCACGACTGAAAAAGCCTGATCGTCAGTTCCCTGTTAAGGTAAAGGAACAAACCATCATGAGCCTCCAGGCACGCGTATCAAATCTTGTTAAGGCAAAAGAAGCGGCTATACAGGATTTTGATACTCGTATTAAGTCCATGCAGGCAGATATTCTCAAATTAAATAAAGAGGTCCAAGATACAAAAAGTACCCTTTTTGCAAACACTCGAGTTGCAAGAGGCACTGGTAGAAAAAATAAAAACAGTGAAAACAAAGAAAAATGAATTAAATTTTGTTGCTTTTGCCTCTTGTTCGTCGATTGGAGAATTGAGTTTTGAAGTAGATCCTTTCTAGAATTACATTGTTTATGCGTGAATAGACCATTGCAGAACTCCAGTACAATGTGTTACTCCGTTCGATAATTTTCTTGTGTGCCACGTCATCTTCGCTGGATTCACTTATTTGTAGAAAATTTACACCGTACTCAATCTTTTAGTTCATTCGAAACTCTGCCGATTTGGCATGTGCAGTTAATCCTTCAGCTTTTGCTAAGACTGAAGCGGTTTCAGCGAGTTTGCTTGCGCCGTTGGCAGTACACTGGATGATGCTGGAACGTTTTTGAAAATCATAGACGCCGAGCGGTGATGAAAATCGAGCTGTTCCTGAGGTAGGTAGCACATGGTTGGGGCCAGCACAATAGTCGCCCAATGCTTCGGCTGTATGACGACCCATAAAGATAGCGCCCGCGTTACGGATTTTAGCACTTAAAGCGTCTGGATCAGCTACTGATAACTCCAAATGTTCAGGCGCAATATGATTTGCTACTTGTGCGGCTTCATCCATATCTTTGACCAAAATCATGGCTCCGCGTGAGGTAATAGATTTGGCGATGACTTCTTTTCTTGGCATGTCAATTATTAGTCGCTGCATCGCTTGTTCGACCTGATCGAGAAAGTCTGGTTGATCACTCAGTAATATTGCTTGTGCATTTTCGTCATGTTCAGCCTGTGAAAAAAGATCCATCGCAACCCACTCTGGATTAGTTTGACCATCACAGATAATTAGGATTTCCGAAGGGCCGGCAATCATATCAATGCCGACTTGACCAAAAACTAGTTTTTTGGCGGTGGCTACATAAATGTTGCCAGGGCCGACAATTTTTTCGACTGGCGGTATCGTTTCTGTGCCATTAGCAAGTGCAGCAATGGCTTGGGCGCCACCGATCGAGAACACTTTATCGACGCCTGCTAAATGGGCAGCGGCCAATACCAGAGAGTTGCTCTGATTACCAGGCATGGGGACAGTCATAATCAATTCATGAACACCAGCCACTTTTGCCGGCAGTGCATTCATTAAAACGGATGATGGATAAGCCGCTTTACCACCTGGGACATAAAGACCTACTCGGTCTAAAGGTGTAATTTTCTGCCCTAGCCGATTACCCAGTTCGTCGGTAAACTCCCAAGAACTAAGACTTTGATGCTCTGCGTAAGATTTAATCCGTTCAGCGGCAGTTTGTAAAGCTGTTTTATGTTCTAGACTAAGCCCATCCCAGGCTTGTTGTAATTCATGCTGAGGTATTTCAAGCTCAGCCATGGTGGTGCAATCGCGTTGATCGAATTGGCGGGTATAGTCGATTACTGCTTGATCACCTAGTTGTCTGACATTTTTTATAATGTCTAGCACACTTTGATGAACTTCCAAGTCATCTTGGTCTTGCCAGGCCAGCCTTTGATTAAGTTGTGCATCAAAAGCGGTATCGGTCGTGTTGAGTTTTAGAATGCTGAGCGCGTTCATGACGGGATGGAAGTTTGTTGCGAGGTTACTGTTCGCTCTAACTGATCAATCAACGTTTTGATAAGCGCATGTTTCATTTTCATGGCAGCCTTGTTGACAACCAGCCAGGAACTTATATCCGTAATTAATTCTCTTGGACTTAGGCCATTTGCTTTGAGCGTGTTGCCGGTATCAACCAAGTCGACAATACAATCCGCCAGCCCAACTAATGGTGCCAGCTCCATCGATCCATAAAGCTTGATAAGTTCGGCCTGAACACCCAGGCTGGCAAAATAACGATGAGCCGTTTTAACATACTTGGTTGCTACTCTTACACGTCTTGGCAAAGAGGTCATTTCATTGGGCATGGCAGTCATCAGTCTGCATTTTGCGATCCCAAGATCAAGCGGTTCGTACAGGTTATCGGAGTCATGCTCCAGAAGTACATCTTTTCCAGCTATGCCAAGGTCGGCTGCGCCATATTCAACGAATGTGGGTACATCGGTGGCACGAATAATAACTAATTTGACATGAGGTTGGTTTGTGTCCAGGATTAATTTACGACTTTTCTTGGGGTCGTCCAGCGGTTTAATATCTGCTGATGCAAGCAAAGGGAGTGCTTCTTCGTATATTCTTCCTTTGGATATGGCGATAGTCAGTGTCGTCGACATGTTTTAACCTGGAACTCGTTGTATGATGGCGCCTAGTTGCGCCAGTTTTTCTTCAATACATTCATAACCGCGGTCAATATGGTATATGCGATCTACGATAGTTTCTCCTTCTGCCACCAAGCCTGCTAAAACCAAACTGGCGGAAGCTCTGAGGTCAGTCGCCATGACTGGCGCCGCGGTTAAGGTATCAACACCTTTACAAATGGCAGTATTGGATTCAAGGCTGATATTGGCACCCATTCGTTGCATTTCTTGAACATGCATAAAACGATTTTCAAATACCGTTTCAGTGATGATACCGACTCCTTCGGCAATTGTATTCATGGCTGTAAATTGGGCTTGCATGTCAGTTGGGAATGCGGGGTAGGGGGCCGTTCTAATGGAAACTGATTTAGGTTTTTGGCCTTGCATATCTAACGTTATCCAGTCCTCACCGGTTTCAATTTCAGCCCCAGCTTCACGTAATTTACCTAAAATAGCATCAAGGGTATTTGGTTTGGCGCTTTTTAGTTTTATGGCACCGCCAGTCATCGCTGTAGCGACCAGGAAAGTACCTGTTTCTATACGGTCTGGCAAGATGTTATAGCATTGAGGTGGGGCAGCCAATTGGTTAACGCCCTCAATTTCAAGCACGTCAGTCCCAGCACCTTTTATTTTTGCACCCATCATATTCAGAAAATCGGCAAGATCTGTGACTTCCGGTTCTCTGGCGGCATTTTCAATGAGGGTGATACCTTCTGCTAAAGTTGCTGCCATCATCAAATTTTCTGTGCCTGTCACTGTAATTTGATCCAAAACCAGTCGACAGCCGTATAACTTTTTGGCTTTGGCTTCTATATAACCACCTTTGACAGTAATTTCTGCCCCCATGGCTCTTAAACCATCAATATGAATATTGACAGGGCGTGCCCCAATGGCACAACCGCCGGGTAACGAAACATGAGCTTGCCCAAAACGGGATAACAATGGACCCAATACTAAAATAGAAGCACGCATTGTTTTAACCAAATCATAGGGCGCTTCGTAATTATGGATAGTGCTAGTATCAATCTCGATATTTATTTTTTCGTCAATGGTTAGTTGAATGCCCATCCGGCCCAGTAATTCCATCGTGGTTGTAATGTCCCGCAGATGCGGGATATTACCAATAGTGACGGGTGTTTCAGATAACAATGATGCTGCCAAAATGGGCAATGCGGCATTTTTAGCGCCAGAAATTCTAAGCTCTCCGGCCAACTTGTTGCCACCGGAAATAATCAGTTTGTCCATGTATGTAGTTAGCTACTCTGTTTTTCAGTCAAAGGAATCACTTCATCCAAGCCGGTTAATTTGGCTAAAGCAGCCAATTGTTTTGGAACGTTCTGGATGGAGAGTTTTTTATTGTGTTGTTTAGCGATGATCATGAGTTCGACCATAAGCGCCAGAGCAGCACTATCAATTTTGGTGACTTGGCCTAGATTAACTATGAGTTCTGAAACGTTATCTGATACCTGGATTGACTGTAACGTATCTTTGTCAAGTGAGGTGAAAGTGAGCTCTCCATTAACCTCAAAGAGCCCTGGTTTAGTTTGCACAAGAGATAAGGTCATGATGGTAATTATTCTTGGGTCTTACTAAATAAAAACTGACCTATGATTTCTTCAAGTACCAAAGCGGATTGGGTTATTTCAATTTCGCTACCCTCTTCTAGGACAGTATCAGACCCACCAGGATCCAGGGAAATAAATTGCTCGCCAAGTAAACCCGCTGTAAAAATGCTGGCTGTCGTATCATCGGGAAGTTTCTTATATTGGTTTTCAATTTCCATTTTAACGATGGATTCAAAGCTTTCATTATCGAACCTAATATCGGTAATACGACCAATTTTAACGCCAGCGACCGATACCGGAGATTTAACTTTCAAACCACCCGAATTCTGAAATCTTGCTGAAATGGTGTAGCCAGCATCACCATTAAATGAGACTAGATTGCTGACCTTTAGTGATAAAAAAGTGAGCGCCAGGATGCCAGAGGCGACAAAAAGTCCTACCAAAGTATCGATCATTTTCGAATGCTGCTTCATATTTAAATGTCTCCAAACATTAATGCAGTCAGGATAAAGTCTAATCCTAAGATTGAAAAGGCTGAATTTACTACGGTACGAGTTGTGGCGCGACTAACGCCTTCAGAAGTTGGGATACAGTCGTAACCCTCAAAAATCGCAATCCAGGTAATAATAAAACCAAATACCACGCTTTTAATCACACCGTTTAATATGTCATCGAAAAAATCCATTTGGGATTGCATTTGGGACCAAAAAGCACCTTCATCAACACCCAGCAGATCCACACCGACCAAATGGCCGCCTGCTATTCCCATCATGCTAAATAATGCGGCCAAAAAAGGCATGGCGATTAAACCAGCGTAAAAACGTGGAGCCATGATTCGTTTAACTGGATCAACAGCCATCATTTCCATGCCGGATAATTGTTCCGTCGCTTTCATCAATCCGATCTCTGCTGTTAAAGCAGAGCCCGCTCGACCGGCGTATAGTAAAGCTGAAACTACGGGCCCAAGTTCTCTCACTAGCGAGGCTGCGATCATTAGACCCAGTGTTTCATCGGCACCGAAGTTGGAAAGAATATAATAGCCTTGAAGCGCTAGAACCATTCCAACGAAGATGCCTGAAATTACAATGATGGTGAAGGTCAATACACCTACCGAATAAAGTTGGCTTACCAGCAAGCTCGGCCTTAAAAATACTTCCTTCGCACCTGAAACAGTGTGGATGAGAAAAAAGAAGGCTCTCCCTAATTTTTCAAAAGAGCTGCGGGTATTTACGCCAAGTTTTTGAAAAAAAATCATTATGTGGTTTCTGGGCTCATTGACGACTAAGTAAATCTTCCGAGTAACTGGATGCCGGATAATGAAACTGAACCGGGCCGTTGGCTTGACCTTGCATGAATTGTTGCACCCAATCCGATTTTGAGTTGGCTATTTGATTTGGGGTACCAGAATCGATAACTTTACCGTCGGAAACGATGTAAATGAAATCAGCAATAGAAGACGTTTCCAATACATCGTGAGAAACGATAATACTACTTAATCCAAGTGAATGATTCATGGTTTTGATAAGGTGAACCAAGGTGCCCATAGAGATGGGGTCTTGCCCTGTAAACGGTTCATCATACATGATCATCATAGGATCTAACGCAATCGCGCGGGCTAATGCGACCCGGCGTGCCATACCGCCGGATAACTCCGCAGGCATAAGGTTTTTAGCACCTCTTAATCCCACCGCATGTAGCTTACACAGAACCAAGGTATGAATCATTGATTCCGGTAAACGGGTGTGTTCCCTTAACGGATAAGCGACGTTCTCGAAAACATCTAAATCTGTTAGCAAAGCTCCGCTCTGAAATAGCATTCCCATGCGTTTTCGAAGATTAAATAATTCACGTCGCGTCAATTGTTTTAAATTATGGTCGTCCACCGTAACGGTTCCACTTTGCGGTGTTAATTGTCCGCCTATAAGTTTCAATAAGGTGGTCTTGCCTGTTCCGCTCGGCCCCATAATGGCGGTGATTTTGCCACGCATAATAGACAAGCTGATGTCATCAAAAATCAGTTTTTTTCCTCTGGAGAAGCTCAGATTATCGATGGTTACAAGAGGTGTTTCGTTTAATTTTTCTTTGTCCATGAAAGGGCTAGCTTAAGGCGAGTACGACATCGCTATTGGTCATGTAGGTCGTGTATTGTCCCCGACAGCTTCCTACAAAGTCAATAGAAGGCTCGGTTAACCAAGCACATGAAAAATTTTCAACTATTCAAAGCATACTTTAAAAATGCTAAAGTGGCTTCGACTTATCGTTTTTTGAACGATTTTTTTACTTCATAAATAATATGTTCTTTTAGAGATAATTGATGGATAAAGTTAAGCAAACAGAAGTTGAAGCAGCAGTTTTTCGAAAATTAGTGAGTTTTCTTCAAGAGCACCATGAAGTTCAGAATATAGATCTCATGATCACAGCAGGGTTTTGCAGAAATTGTTTGTCTAAATGGTATCTTGAGGCGACAGAGCAAGCCGATTTAAAAGTTGAATATGCTGATGCGCAACGAGCCATTTTTGGTATGCCGTATGCCGATTGGAAAACAAAATATCAAAAAGAAGCTACCCCAGAACAAATGAAGGCTTATGAGGATGCTCAGAAGAAGAGAGAGGCGCTGCAACAACAATAACAGTGACAAGGTTTTCGGTTAATCTCATATAAGATCGTAAATATCTTGGTAATGATTTCGATAAATAAATTAGTTTTCTTCTGGCGCTTGGCGCGTTTTGATCGTCCGATCGGTATTTTTATCTTATTATGGCCAGCATTATGGGCCTTATGGATAGCCAGTCAAGGGTCGCCCGATCCATTGGTATTTTTTGTGATTTCGAGTGGTGTCGTAGTGATGCGTGCGGCTGGGTGTGTCATCAATGATTATGCTGATCGACATTTCGATCCTTTCGTTGAACGCACCAAGCAAAGACCCATCGCTGCCGGCAAAATTTCGCCAAAAGAAGCGCTTGTTTTTTTCGCCATTCTCTGTGGAATCGCTTTTGCTCTGGTTCTACTATTGAATAAGTTGACGATTTTATTGTCGTTTGGTGGGGCTTTTTTAGCAGCCAGTTATCCTTTTATGAAACGGTTTACACCCTTGCCGCAAGCCTACCTTGGTATCGCTTTCGGTTGGGCTGTTCCTATGGCATTTGCTGCACAATTGGGCAGCATTCCTGTTATTGCTTGGTTGATTTTTGTAGCGACTGTATTGTGGGCCTTGATTTATGACACGATGTACGCCATGGTCGATGTAGAAGATGATCTGAAAATTGGTGTTAAGTCGACCGCCATATTATTTGCTGATTATGACCGGGTCATCATTGGTGTTCTGCAAATGATTGTTTTAGGATTGTTGGCAATCGTAGGTGTTTGGGCTAAGCTCAGTTGGCCTTATTATTTCGGCCTGTTGGCAGGAATGGCGTTGTTTGTTTATCAACAAAGTTTGATTTTTAATCGCGAAAAAGCGTCTTGTTTCAAAGCCTTTTTGAACAATAATTGGTTTGGAGCCGCCGTTTTTGCAGGAATTTTTGCGAGCTATTGGTTTTATTAACATCATAAAGGGCCAGGCTTAAGGGCTTTCTGGGTAGCTGTTAATCGAACACTTAAATCCACTCTAAAGTTTGTTTGTATGAAAAGACTCTTTAACAAAAGTTTTGTTACTAATCTACTTGCGGTAGCTGTTGTGGTTGCCGGCTATTTTTCACCCTGGTATGGAGATGTTCTCAAATCAGTTGGTTTTTTTGCATTATCCGGTGCGGTAACAAATTGGTTGGCGGTTCACATGTTATTCGAGAAAGTACCGTTGCTGTATGGGTCTGGCGTAATCCCTAATCGGTTTGAGGAGTTTAAAAGTACCATCAAGCTGATGATGATGGAACAGTTTTTTTCGCAAAGAAATATTGAACAATTTATTGAAACTGAAGAAAAAAAAGGTGCTCGTGTACTTAACCTAAAACCTATTTTAGCCGTTGTCGATTATGAAAGGATATTTGAAGGGTTAGTAACTGCCATCATGGATTCATCTTTTGGCGCTATGTTGCAAATGGTAGGTGGCGAAGAAGCTCTAAAACCATTGCAACAACCCATCACGGAAAAATTACAAACCCTGATACAAGAAATGGCCGAATCGGATCAATTTAAAGCAGCGCTTCAACAAGGGCTTGATGCACATAAAATAGGTGAGGATTTGGTGGGTAAAATTGAAGTGGTTATTGAAAATCGATTACAAGAATTGACACCAAAAATGGTCAAACAAATTGTGCAGGATATTATTCAACAACATTTAGGTTGGCTGGTCGTTTGGGGGGGCATCTTTGGGGGGTTGATCGGTTTTGCTGTTTACTTTGTATAGCCAAAGCCTAATCAGCTGATTATGTTGTTTCCGAAACACTGTTGTTAAATATGAATTTCGATTCTAAAAACAATTATGCCTGCCATTGATCTTAAATTTTCTGAATGGGGACATCCCGATCAACCCACTTTGATCATTGTGCATGGGTTTTTGGCTTCTTCTAGAAATTGGCGACATATCGCAAAGTCGTTAGCTACCCGTTACCATGTTTTTTGCCTGGATATGCGTAATCATGGCGAATCGCCTCATGCTGAAGCCATGGACTATCCTTTGATGGTTGAGGACATAAGCCAATTTATCACGCATCATCAGCTTGGTTCGATTACCATTTTAGGCCATAGTATGGGTGGTAAAGCGGCCATGTGGACTGCGTTGACATGGCCAGATATTATTCGGCAATTAATAGTGGTCGATATTGCCCCAGTTCCCTATCAACATGGCTTTGATAAAATATTGCAAGCCTTAACGCGAGTGCCTTTGGATCAAATCAGTAACAGAAAACAAGCTGAAGTTTGGTTGAGTCATGATATTTCAGATGAGAAAGACCGGAAATTTTTACTGCAAAACCTTGCCTTTAAAGAAGGGCACTATTCGTGGTCTATAGATTTGGACATAATTTCTAACATTGCGCCTAATATCACAGGGTTTCCAGAAACTATTGAGGTGGAACCTTTTGTAAAACCAACCTTATTCGTTAAAGGAGAACATTCAGTTTTCATAAAGGATGAATATCGGTCTGTCATTGCAAATTATTTTCCAGGCGCTTTATATGCAGATATAGCCGATAGTGGACATTGGATACATGTGGAAAACCCTCAAGCTTTTATAGAATGCGTGATGGAGTTCTTGAAAAAGACATAAATAAAATCCGTCAGGTGCCGATAAGGTCTTGGTGTCAAAACGAATCCTAACTACTAAATCAATGCACCTAAAGCTTATTTTCCTTTTCTTTTTTTCAGTGGCAGTTAATGCGGGCCAATATAAAGCAAACCTTAAGAGTTCGCATTGGGATTTTGCTGCTGAGAAGACGCTGTGTTCTCTAAAACAGAAGATACCTCATTACGGCAAAGCTGAAATTATTCATCGCTCCGGTAAAACTTTAGTGTTTAGTATTTATCCGCAAAACAAAAGAGGAGACCTGGGTGCAGCCTTGGTTAAATCTATTCCACCCGCATGGAGCCACAACGGCGCTAAAACCAACATTTATCCGGCGCAACTGGAAAAAAAAGGAAGAAAGAAGCGAATATTTGCTGATGGAGCTGCGGCAGAAAGAATGCTTTCAGCCTTGAAAAAAGGGTATTTTGTGAAGTTTTCTTACACTAAAAAACTCTCGAAGCAAGAGAAAGAAGATATGAAAGTAGCTGTATCTTCTGTTTCATTTCAAAAAATTTACGATAGTTTTGAAGCCTGTAGAGATCAGCTGTTACCCTATGGTTACGATGATTTGCACCAGCAGACTCTGTATTTTGACCAAGGTAGTTCTCATTTGATCCGTGACAATAAAGAGTTGCTTGGTACTATTGCCGAGTATTTGACAGCCATGCCAGATACTGATCTACAAATACAAAGCAGCACATCAGATGTTGGATATACTGATAAGTATTGGTTTAAAAAACGCTGTCAAGTTGTTAAGGAAGCTTTACTAAGACGTAAGGTTGAAGCTGACAGGGTATTCAGGGCTGATGATAAAAAATCGGCCATTAATAATCACCATGATATTATTGAGCTGAATATTTTTGGTCCCGATAATATACTTAAAATACCTTACGGCAAGCAAAGTATACGTTTAGGCCCACTTGATCAGCGAAAGCTTAATTTAATCGCTCAATATTTAGACGATTATCTTGTTGGTCATCGTATTAACATACATAGTCATACCGATAGTATTGGAAGCCGTGTTTCTAATCAGAAAGTTTCCGAGCGAAGGGGTAACGCTGTCAAACTCTATATGATAAAACGAGGAATTGACGAAGATATTCTGACTGTCAAAGCACATGGAGAAGATCAGCATGTAAAGCGTAATCGAACTCCCAAAGGTAGAGCTCAAAACAGGCGGGTCGTCATAGAGTTCGAAACAATGTAGTGAGCCTAATTATGGAGAATACTTAACAAACTAACATTCAATAAATAGCTTTTTTATTATGATACAATTCTGCTCATATTAATTGATGACCGGAAAGAATCATGTGGGAAACCTTTTTGCCAGGCTTTGAATTAATGCTCATTGGCATGGTTGTCGTTTTTCTCTTTTTGATCTTACTGGTGATTTGCATTAGGATAAATCATTGGTTGTTGGATAAAATAATAAAACCCGTTTCGGTAGACATTTTAAAGAATCCTCAGGAACAGTCTGAAAATTCTGTCGAGATTCAGCTTGCGATCACTACTGCTGTACGTCATTATCGAAGCAAATATTCAAAAGGTTAAAAAAAATCTACAGTTTTCGTTAAACCTCATTCAAGAGCATTTAGGAGCGAAGATATTAATAATATTCGAAAGTTTGGCGCAAAAATTTTGTTCGTATTCAAGGCGTAGAAACAGGCGCATAACGCAGGCTAAGCATCTGTTTCTACAACGTGGAAGATGAACAAAAAGCAAGTCAGGATTCAGATATTATTAAATCCTCACTCCTTAGAGCGTGACATTAAATATCTTGTAAACAACGCTTAATTCAAAAAAATATGGTGAAAAAAAATCCTCTCGGTATCACAGAGGTCGTCTTGCGTGATGCCCATCAATCTCTTTTGGCAACCCGAGTTCGATTGGAAGATCTGTTACCCGTGTGTAAGCAATTAGACGAAGTGGGTTACTGGTCAGTTGAATCCTGGGGAGGAGCTACCTTTGATGCTTGTATTCGTTATTTAGGCGAAGATCCTTGGGAAAGATTACGGGCAATCAAAGCTGAGATGCCAAAAACGCGTCAACAAATGTTGATCCGCGGACAAAATATCCTGGGTTATCGTCATTATGCGGATGATGTGGTCGACAAGTTTATTGAACGGAGTGCCGTCAATGGAATAGATGTATTCAGAATATTTGATGCAATGAATGATGTACGTAATCTGGAGTGTGCAGTAAAAAGTGTTCTAGCCAATGGCAAGCACGCTCAAGGTACGATTTCATATACTGTCAGTCCGGTACATTCTTTATCCATGTGGGTTGATTTAGGGCGCAAGATTGAAGATTTAGGGGCTCATTCCCTGTGCATTAAAGATATGGCTGGATTACTGCTTCCATACACTGGTTATGAGTTGATAAAGCAACTTAAACAAAGTCTGAATATTCCAATTCACCTGCATGCACATGCGACAACGGGTCTTAGTCTTCCGACTCTACTGAAGGCGATAGAGGCGGGTATTGACAATGTTGATACCGCTATTTCTTCAATGAGTATGACCTATGGTCACAGCCCTACAGAAACCGTTGTGGCCATGCTCGCAGGCCAGCCGCAAGAAACGGGGCTGGATATTGTTCAGCTTGAGACAATTGCTGCCTATTTTAGAACCGTTAGAAAAAAATATGCTAGTTTTGAAGGCAGCCTTAAAGGGATCGATAGCAGAATTATGGTGGCTCAAGTACCGGGCGGTATGCTTACCAATATGGAAAGCCAACTCAAGGAACAAGGTGCAGCAGATCGAATGGATGAGGTTTTAACTGAGATACCCAAAGTGCGAGAAGATCTGGGTTATATCCCTTTAGTAACGCCGACTTCACAGATCGTAGGGACGCAGGCTGTTATCAATGTATTATCGGGTGAGCGTTATAAAACATTGAGCAAAGAGGTCGCCGGTGTTCTAAGAGGCGAATATGGAGCTACTCCGGTTCCAGTCAATCCTGAATTGCAACAGCGAGTAATTCAACAAGGAGAAACAATAATCTCAGGTCGTCCCGCCGATCAATTGGCGCCTGAAATGGAGCAGTGGGTATCTACTGTAAAAGTAAAAGCGGAGACCGAAAACGTTGCTTTGGCAGAAAATGTAGAAGAAGACGCTTTGATCGATGGCTTATTCAGTCAAATTGGTTGGAAATTCATACAGCATCGTAATGATCCCTCGGCTTTTGAAGCGAAGCCTACTACTAGTAATGATATTGCCAAACCAAAGTCTTCTGGCGCATCAGCTGGTGATCCCGTCGAGGTCTATAGTGTGAAGGTTGGACTCCAAGTATACGAAGTCAAGGTGGGGCCTAAGAACGATGATTTAACCATTGTAAAGCCAGTATCTGATCATTTAACGGTAGATAATAGTCAGCAAGAAAATGCCCCACAATATTCTACAGAGCCATTAGCAGCACCAATGACAGGGCTCATTCTGAAAATTGTGGTCGATGTTGGAGAGCAGGTGCAAGCAGGACAGGTCGTGGTCATCTTGGAAGCGATGAAAATGGAAACAGAAGTGTGCGCTAAGACAGCGGGTACTGTAACGGCCATTCATGCTAGAGAAGGTGCCTCTGTTGCTGTTAACGAACCTCTAATTAGTTTTTAAAATACCTTCATTTTCTAATTCAATGGATAATCTGATCGCCATTTGGCAAAGTACTGGCCTTTATAATCTGACTATTGGACAGGGCAGTATGGTTATTGTAGGTTTCATTTTGCTCTACCTTGCCATCAAGAAAAAATTCGAACCATTATTGTTATTACCCATTGGTTTTGGCGCCATTTTGAGTAATATTCCTGTGGCAGGTATTGCAGAGGAAGGGGGTATTCTTAATTACCTCTATTATGGTATTAAGACAGGTGTTTTTCCGCTATTAATTTTTATGGGGGTTGGGGCCATGACAGATTTTGGGCCTATGTTGGCAAACCCAAAAACAATGTTGTTAGGTGCTGCTGCACAGTTTGGAATATTTGCGACATTATTGGGTGCTTTAGCTTTGAATATGATTCCTGGGTTGCAATTCAGTTTACAAGACGCCGCCGCCATTGCAATAATTGGTGGTGCTGATGGCCCTACTGCAATTTATGTTGCATCAAAATTAGCACCAGAATTGCTTGGTCCTATTGCAGTTGCCGCCTATTCGTATATGGCATTGGTACCATTGATTCAACCGCCAATTATGCGATTTTTTACTACAGTTGCTGAGCGCGGCATTGAGATGAAGCAGATGCGAGTAGTCAGCAATACCGAAAAGATCTTGTTCCCGTTACTCTTGTTAGTGATGACAGCTTTATTTTTACCTTCGGCGGCTCCTTTGATTGGAATGTTTTGCTTAGGGAACTTAATGAGCACAAGTGGAGTCGTAGAGCGGTTAAGTAAAACAGCTCAAAATGATTTAATCAATATAGTTACCATCTTTTTAGGTTTGTCGGTTGGATCCAAATTAAGTGCTGATGCATTTCTGAGAACTGAAACCCTGGGTATATTATTGCTGGGGGCTATTGCCTTTTGTATCGGTACTGCCACAGGAGTTATAATGGCTAAACTTATGAATTTAATTTGCAAGGATCAGATCAATCCACTTATTGGTGCCGCAGGAGTATCGGCCGTGCCAATGGCTGCGCGGGTAGCCAATAAAGTAGGACTTGAAACTAATCCGCATAATTTTTTACTGATGCATGCAATGGGTCCTAATGTTGCTGGTGTGATTGGTTCAGCTGTAGCGGCCGGCGTTTTACTGAGTTTGGTTAAATAAGATTTGAGTCTGGTTAAAGCTTTGTTACCAAAGTGAAACAGCAAATAAGTTGATTATTAGGAAAGTTAGGCAATATAAAATATTATATTGTTGCGATCATAAAAATTATAAGTTCGGATAAAGTCAGTATTTTAAGTGGAATATTTACTTTTTATCGACCGCTTTTTTTTGTAACATATCTAAAAGCTAGACATTCTTAGGATTTTATGTCCGTTTCAATTTCTTCTTACTAGTCCTATTAGAGAATAAAACTATTTTCCGTATTTTTCTTACTAATTAAAGTGTTGGCAAAAAGATTGACCTCCTCGTATTAAAGGGCGGGGGTTGCAACGAGTTAATCCTCATGTGCTTTTTTATTTGTGTTAGAGGAATTAATGTTTTTCCTATCAGGTCGGTGAAGAGTAGACCTGGTTACGATTTCATCATAATTCAAGATTTGTAAAGCTCGTTTTATTAGGACTTTTTACTAAAAACACACTTTATATTTCTGAAATAAAAAAGTAGATCAATTAGAAACAAAATGCTGTCAAGCACTATACTCAATTAATGATTAAAATAATAAAATTTACTTACTAAAATGCAACAACTTGATTCTTTTGTTTTGCCAGAAGGTTTTAGGGGGCGAAGTGCTTTTGTAGTCCAAGTATGGTGGTTATTTCAAGCGCTCTTTATTAATACATCACCTCAATTTCTATATGGCTGGCGTCGTTTTTCTTTAAAGCTGTTTGGAGCCAAAATTGGTAAAGATGTACTAATAAGACCTTCGGTAAAAGTCACTTATCCTTGGAAATTAAGTATCGGCGACTATTCTTGGGTTGGGGATAATGTAGAGTTATATTCGTTGGGCGAGATAGAAATAGGCAGTCACGCTGTTATTTCACAAAAATCATATCTCTGCGCTGGTACACACATATATACCAAACCAACATTTGATATATTATCGAAAAGAATCGTTATTGGTGATGGTGTATGGTTATGCACCGATGTGTTTGTCGCTCCAGGAGTAACCATTGGTAATCAAACGGTGGTTGGCGCAAGAAGTACAGTATTAACCGATTTACCAAAGAGTACAGTTTGTGCTGGATATCCAGCACAACCAATAAAGCCGAGAGTTTTTGAATAACCAACGGGCAATTTTATCAATTCATATCAATTATAAAAAGGTATTCCATACTGACTGTTCAGGTTAAGTATAGGAACTAATAATTATAATTTTTTCGGGTGCAGGAATAATGTTTTTTGTAAGGGGTCTAAACAATGAAAATTTTACTATTTAGCTTAAATTATTTGCCAGAATTAACAGGCACTGGAAAATACTCTGGAGAAATGGCGGGGTGGCTTCAAAAACAAGGACATGAAGTTAAGGTAATTACTTCTCCTCCTTACTATCCTGATTGGAAAGTAGGTAAAGGGTATCGATCATGGCAATATAAGAAAGAAAAGATAGATGGAGTTGAAGTTAACAGGTGCCCCCTCTATGTGCCGCAGCAACCGGGGCTTTTTACAAGAATTGTTCATCTTTTATCTTTCACAATTAGTAGTCTTCCTGTTTTATTTAAACAAGTTTTTTGGAAGCCTGATATCGTGATATTGATTGAACCAACTTTATTTGCTGCACCCGGCATTATTTTATTCTCTAAATTAATGAAAGCTAAAAGTATTTTACACATTCAAGATTTTGAATTTGATGCCATGCTTGGTCTAGGTATTGGTATGAGTAAATCGAATTTGCGAGCTGGATTATTTCGTGTTATTGAATCTATTATTATGAAAGGATTTGATAGCATCTCTTCTATTTCTGCCAATATGGTAACTAAAGCCAAAAAAAAATCAGGCAAAATGGAACAGGTATTTTATTTTCCCAACTGGGTTGATGTGAATTTCATCTCTCCACATGTTACTGATAAGAATTATTTTCGAAAAAAATGGAATATTCCTGATCAAACTAAAATAGTACTGTATTCAGGAAATTTAGGTCAAAAGCAAGGATTAGACATCATTATCGATGTTGCAGAAGAAATGAGTGATAAGTTAGACGTTCTTTTTGTCATCGTTGGAACAGGCGTTGCTAAAAGGAACTTGTTAGAGTTGGTGAAATTGAAAGGGCTCCGTAATATCAGGTTTTATGACTTGCAGCCGTATGAACAATTACCATCACTGATGGCATTTGCCGATGTACATTTAGTGATTCAAAAAAAGGGGGCAGCAGATTCTGTTTTGCCATCAAAACTTACAACCATTTTATCTATTGGTGGCCATGCGCTAATTACAGCAGAACAAAATACCGAACTTGGTTTGCTGTCAGAGAAGTATCCTGGTGTGGCATACAGAGTAGAGCCTGAAGATTCACAGCAATTAGTATTAAAGCTGAATGAAATTTTATCTCAAATCGATATCAACAACAGAAATTATAATCAAGCCGCTAGAGGTTATGCTGAAAAATATCTTGGGAAAGACGCCGTGTTATCAGCTTTTGAAGAAAAATTAATGCATATTTCATCCCCTGTTAGTGTGTGATTGTCTAATTTCAAATCTGCAGAACGCTTACTGCCCGGTTTAGAAATAAAGCATAGGTTTAATAGCCTAAGTTCCTTGGGTTTAAGGTGAAGTAGCAGTTGCCCGGACTGCTTTTCCCCGCCAAGCCGCTTAGGGCTATGAACGAACTAACACCTTGTTTATCAACTTCATCTCTAAGCATTGTATTGATGGTGGTGCAAGAACCAAGCGACGAGTCGATAATTGACGCGAGACAGGAGCCACATCTGAGGACTCCTTGTTGCTAGGCCTTGTTGTTGGCTGGAACCAGCTAGGGGCTTCAGGGTACTGTTGGGAAAATACTTGCCTTCGCTTTCCATGCGATGCAGTGGATGTAAAAAAAGGAGGCTTACATCTAATGTAAGCCTCCTTTTTTCAATATATTACTTAATTATTTTACAACTTGTATTTCAACACGTCGGTTGTGCTGTCTTCCCTCTTTAGTTTCGTTACTATCAATAGGTCTGGATTCTCCGTAACCTTGACTTGTTAACGATTCACTTGGAATACCATGACTGCTGAAATAATGCTCAATCGATCTAGCTCTTTGATCAGAAAGCTTCAGGTTGTATTGCTCTGGGCCGAGGCTATCTGTGTGGCCTTGAACTTCGTACTTGAGATTAGGATTTTGTTTCAATATCTCAATATGTTGGTTGAGGATTGGATAAAATCCAGGTTTGATCTCGCTTTTATTAAAATCGAAGTAAACACCACTAATTTCCCAACAGCCAGCAAAATTTACAGGAGCGCCTCTGGGCGTGTTTGGGCATTGGTCTAATTCATCGATAACGCCATCGCCGTCACTATCCGCGAAATTATCATTATAAGCAACACCTTGTGGGGAGTTGTAAAATACCCTTTCAACAAACCGCGCCATTTGATCTGGCGTAGAAATGTTGGATGCGTTGGTTGAAAACCCACAACCAGAGGCGTTCGATAATCCTGCTAATCTGGTTTTGCCAGCTACATCTTCCGCATTGCCAATCCAAACCGTATAGATGCATAGATCGTTATATTGTTCTTTTAAGCTTTTTACTTCATTTAATGGGCTAAAACCAGGCTCTTTCCCATCACTAAAGACTACTAACGCTGAAGGACCTTGGGCCGGCTCCAGGTCTTTATGCGCGGCATGAATAGCTTTGCCCATGGGGCTTCCACCGCCTGCACAGGATATGGTGCCAGCTGTTGATGAAGCATTCGCTAAAGGAGTAAATTCTTGGTGCAGTTCGGTAAAACCCCAAGAAGAACAGGAACCAAAACCGAAAGACCTTAAGCCCACGTTGGCATCAACGCCGGAAGCAGTTGATACAAATCTATGTATTAGTTCTTTTTCCGCAGAAAATTTCGAACTGTTTGGCAACGTTTGATCATCAGGGCTGTATTGATCTTTCATTGATGAAGAAGTATCTGCAATAATTAAGGCATTCTTGGTTTTTTGCCCATAAGTTGTGTTAACGCTGGAAGCCTGAAATGCAGATGCAGGTTCGGTGCTGACTTGACTGGCGCATCCAATGATTGAAGCACAAGTCAGTGTGGTTAAAATGGTCGAAAGTTTATTCATTAATAATCTCCATTGAAGTAATCAAATGTCATAAAATTCAACGATGGTTTGAATTTTGATCTAATTTCGATAAGGTTGTTTCCAATTATTCACCAGTCTCTATGTGTATGATTAAGACTACGCCTCTAGATTAAATTGGTTTTAATCTGTTGCCATTCTACCACTAGTTCTGTATTTAAACACTTTTACTACAATACCTTGAAAGTGCTTTTCAATAATTTTTCTAGATATAATGGCATGCAAGGTATTGGAAGATAGATGGCAATAAAAAACTTGACTGATTAAAATAGCTTTTGTCTAAAAGCACCCTGAGAAGTTTAAGTGTGTTGATTGTTCTGGACGATCCAGCCATAAATTAAGTAGTTCATTATAGATTGAGATAAAAGAGGGTTTATTTGAAAATTTTGATTTTGACCCTGCGATTGTTGGCTCGACCTTCCTTCGTGTCATTTGTATCTGCAGGCTCGGAAAACCAAAAGCCAAGTGGATATAGATTTTGTTGCTCTACGCCTTTGCTGGTGAAGTATTGAAGTACCGCATTGGCTCTGCGTTTCGACAACTCTTGGTTATAAATTTTAGAACCAATACTATCAGTATGTCCTCGGACTTCGATCTTAACGGTTGGATTATTTAGCAACACTAAAACCTGTTCGTCCATACTGGGATGAAAAGCGGGTTTAATATTACTTTTATCAAAATCAAACAGAACCGGAACAATGTCCCAGCAGCCCTGATAATCGACGATGGCTCCTCTGGGCGTAGCTGGACATTGGTCAAGTCCATTTAATACGCCATCCGTATCATCATCATTAAATCGATTATCTAAATTAGAATACCCAAGTTGTGGGCTGGTATCGAAAAAGATTCGCTCGACAAAGGGTGTCATTTTTTTGCCTGATGCGATTTTATAAGCCGACGTTGTAAATCCGCAACCGACCAAGTCTGACATTTCCTGCAGTTTTAATAATCCTGCAGTTTCGTCAGCATTTCCTACCCAGACGCCGTAAAAGCAAAGTTTGCTGTTCCATTTTTGTTTGAGTTCTTTAAGGGCAGAGCCCGGGTTAAAACCTAAGTTTTTGCCATCGCTGAAAACAATAACAGCAAAATTTGATTCGTTTTCTGGGATATTTTCATTGGATTTCTCAAGAGCCTTGCCGAGGGGGGAGCCTCCACTAGCACAGCGAAGCGTATCAATAGCCGGTGGGATCGTCTCTGAGTTTGCCATGGCATGGTTTTGATGCGTCAAACCCCAGGAAAGGCATGGTCCAAATCCAAATGATCGAACAGCGGCATTGATTTCATATTTTGCTACTGTTTTAAAAAAACGGTTAAGTAACTCTCTTTCGGCGGAGAATTTATTGTGGCCTGGTTGTCCCGGAAAACCTTTACCAAAATAAGGTTCATTCATTGAGGAGGAAGAGTCGACAATGATTATCGCCTGGTCGATATTTTGAGGAAAAGCAGTGGTGCTAGGATAGGGTTGAAATGATACTAATGGCTTTGGTGGAGTGTTTGAGGTACAACCAGCAATCAATTGAAAAACTATAAAAATTGTGGCTAAACCAAAACAATGTTTCATTACTACTCCGTTTTTCCTGACCAAGCCGATAAAATAAAGATAGGGTTATCTGGTTAACCTAGCCAATAATTAACATTATCCAAATTTGGCATCTTTTTGATAAAACATAAGAAAGCCGCTAAATGACCAATCGCATTTTACACTGATTAAAAAATCAAATCACTCGATATTCAGAATTCAACAGTATAATAGTCATTTCCAATGCCGGAGAGGTGTGCATGACTAAACTTATACACTGGGTATTCGTTGCCCTTTTTTCATTTACTTATTTATCAACGAGTGTTGCTGAAATCAATCTGGATCAGGTGAGGCAATCCGCTGCAAAAGGACAGGCGCTCGAACAAGCTAAACTTGGTGCTGCCTTTTACTTAGGGAAAGGGGTAACCGAAGATAAAAAGCAAGCGGCGGAATGGCTTCTAAAAGCTGCTGAGGAGGGTCTAATCGAAGCTGAGGTGATGATGGCAGCGATGTATGATATTGGTTTAGGAGTCCAACAAAGTGCTGGTAAATCCACGGCTTGGTATCAAAAAGCGGCTAAGCAAGGACATGAAGCCTCTGCAGGTATTTTAAAATACTATGAAGGTCCGGAAAGGGCCATCAAGGCTCAAGCCATAGCCAAGCAATATGCCAAGGAAATATTGAAGAAATAATATTAAGACAATTATGACAGTAAAGACACGTTTTGCTCCAAGTCCAACAGGTCATTTGCATGTTGGTGGTGTTCGTACCGCCCTTTTTTCATGGTTGCATGCCCGAAAAAACAACGGAGAATTTATCCTTAGAATTGAAGATACCGACTTGGCTCGTTCGACCCAAGAATCTGTTCAGGCAATTCTGGATGGCATGCAATGGCTTGGTTTGAACTACGATGCAGGACCTTTTTATCAAACGCAGCGATTTGATCGGTACCAAGAAGTTATTAATCGTCTACTGGAACAAGGTGATGCATATCGTTGTTACTGTTTAAAGCAAGAACTTGAACAGCTGCGGACTGAACAGATGGCTCGCAAAGAAAAACCGCGCTATGACGGTCGTTGTCGATCGCGAAGTGAACAGGAGACAGGAAGTGCTTTTGTAGTCCGTTTTCGTAATCCGCTGCAAGGTCAGGTGACCATCAATGATTTTGTAAAAGGCGATATTGTCATACAGAATAGTGAACTAGACGATTTAATCATTGCGCGTTCTGATGGCACTCCCACTTACAACCTAACCGTGGTGGTGGATGATCTTGATATGGGAGTCAGTGTCGTGATTCGCGGCGATGACCATATCAATAATACGCCGCGTCAAATAAATATGATTCAAGCGCTGGGTGCCAAGCCACCTGAATACGGCCATGTTCCGATGATCTTGGGGTCGGATGGAGCGCGTTTATCGAAACGGCATGGCGCTGTTAGTGTTATGCAGTACCGCGATGAAGGCTATTTGCCACAAGCATTGTTGAATTATCTTGTCAGATTAGGTTGGTCACATGGTGACCAGGAAATTTTTTCGGTCGATGAAATGATCAATTTATTTGATATTCAGGATGTCAATCAATCGGCTTCAACCTTTAATCCTGAAAAGCTTTTATGGCTCAATCATCAATACATCATGAATGAAGATTCGGCGCTAGTCGCTTCTCATCTAAGTTGGTATATGGAAACTTTGGGCGTCGATTTATCTACCGGACCTGAGTTGGCAGAGCTAGTTAAAATTCAGCGCGAGCGTAGTAAAACGTTGGTCGAAATGGCTGAAGCGTGTGCCTTTTTCTATCGTGATATTGAGACTTATGATGAAAAGGCGGTTAAAAAGAATTTTAAGGCGCATACCAAGGATATCCTGGAGCATTTGGCGGCTTCTTTTGCAGAATTAAATACGTGGCGCGCAGACATTTTACATAACTTGGTCTTGGAAACAGCTGATAAATTTCAGGTTAAATTAGGTCAGGTGGCTCAACCCATCAGAATAGCATTGACCGGTACCTCAGTTTCACCTGCGATTGATCAGACACTTGCCTTGATGGGGCAAGAAAAAACAGTGGCTAGACTCCGCAAAGCGATTATTTTTTTAGAGCAAAGAGCTTAATTAATAATTTAACCAATGTGGCTGGACAATCAAACATTATCGCGTATAATCCTTGCTTTCAATTGAGGGGCCATAGCTCAATTGGGAGAGCGCAACACTGGCAGTGTTGAGGTCGGCGGTTCGATCCCGCCTGGCTCCACCAAATGAATGGTGAAGCACCAAAGTTCAGTTTTGTCCCCATCGTCTAGAGGCCCAGGACACTGCCCTTTCACGGCGGTAACAGGGGTTCGAATCCCCTTGGGGACGCCACAAACAACGAAAAGGGCTAAGATACACATCTTTAGCCCTTTTTTTTGGTCAAACTTTTTGTATTGTCTGATGCTATTTTAATGACTAAATATATTTTCATTACTGGAGGCGTGGTATCGTCATTAGGGAAGGGGATTGCTGCTTCGTCGCTTGCCGCTATCCTCGAAGCAAGAGATCTTAAGGTGGCCTTAACCAAGTTGGACCCTTATATTAATGTTGACCCTGGAACGATGAGTCCTTTTCAGCATGGTGAAGTCTATGTGACTGAGGACGGTGCCGAAACAGATTTGGATTTGGGTCATTACGAACGTTTTAGCCGTACCACAATGACCAAAAAGAATAACTACACGACGGGTCAAATTTACGAAAATGTTATTCGCAAAGAGCGCAAAGGAGAGTATTTAGGCGCCACTGTTCAGGTCATACCCCATATCACTGACGAAATTAAGCGGCTTATCAGAGAAAGTGTTGCTGAATCTGATGTAGCGTTGATTGAAATTGGGGGTACTGTTGGCGACATTGAATCGTTACCCTTTCTCGAAGCGATCAGGCAAATGAGAATGGAAGTGGGTGAAAACAATTCTTTATTCATTCACCTGACATTAGTGCCATATATTCGTTCTGCTGGCGAAGTTAAAACTAAACCCACCCAGCATTCCGTCAAAGAATTACGATCGATTGGTATCCAACCTGACATCTTGATCTGTCGGTCTGAAAAGTCGATACCAGCATCAGATTTGAGAAAAATCGCACTATTTACCAATGTCCAAGAGCCTGCCGTTGTATCTGCAGTGGATGTTGATTCTATCTATCGTTTACCGCTGATGTTCCACGATCAGGGGCTAGATGATTTTGTTGTGGATAAGCTTAGGTTAAATGCGTCTAATGCTGATTTATCTCGTTGGCAAGATGTTATAGACGCGCTGGATAATCCGCACGGAACTGTAAACATAGTCATTGTTGGTAAATATACAGATCATTCCGATGCTTATAAATCGCTTAATGAAGCGCTTGTTCATGCCGGTATTGCCACTAAAAAACGAGTAAATATCAGCTATATTGACTCGGTCACCATTGAAGATCAGGGAGTTGAGTCTCTACATAAAATTGATGCGATACTAGTGCCAGGAGGTTTTGGTGAAAGAGGTATTGAAGGTAAAATAGCGACGGTAAAGTTTGCTCGTGAAAATAAAATTCCTTATTTTGGAATTTGTTTGGGCATGCAAGTTGCTGTGATAGAGTTTGCGAGAAATGTGGTCGGGTTAGCAGGCGCACATAGCACAGAAATTAATCTGGCTACACCTCATCCAGTTATCGGTTTGATTACAGAATGGATGGATCAAACGGGTATTATTGAAAAGCGTGATGCAGACTCCGAGTTAGGTGGAACAATGCGTTTAGGCGGTTACGAGTGCCGCTTGCTTCACGAATCTTTAGCTCACCGATTATACAATAAGGATATCATTACGGAACGCCATCGGCATCGGTATGAGTTTAACAATCGTTACATGAAACAACTCGAACAACACGGCCTTATTTTTTCTGGAAAATCAACTGATGGGAAATTAGCTGAAATGATTGAAATTAGTGATCATCCCTGGTTTTTGGCCTGCCAGTTTCACCCAGAATTTACTTCAACACCACGCAAGGGACATCCACTTTTTACCGGATTTATTGAAGCTGCTTCGGCTATTCATGCTGAGCGGGAGATCATTCCATCATGAAACTTTGCGGCTTTGATGTCGGATTAGAACAACCTTTATTTTTGATAGCCGGCCCTTGTGTCATTGAAAGCGAGCAATTGGCTATTGATACTGCCGGATTTCTGAAAGAAATTACCGATCAATTAAATATACCATTCATCTATAAATCTTCTTTCGATAAAGCAAATCGATCATCTCATAAAACCTTTCGTGGTCTTGGCGTGGAGGAAGGTTTACGGATTTTAGATTTGGTGAAGAGCCAAATTCATGTTCCGGTGCTAACCGATGTGCATGAGGATACGCCTCTCTCAGAAGTGGCCGCAGTGGTCGATGTCTTGCAAACACCGGCATTTTTATGTCGGCAAACGAATTTTATTCAAAATGTAGCTGCGCAGGGTTTGCCCGTTAATATCAAAAAAGGCCAATTTTTAGCGCCTTGGGATATGTTGCATGTTGCTAAAAAAGCTCAAGCCATGAGTAATGAGCAAATTATGGTATGTGAGCGGGGAGCATCGTTCGGTTATAACAATCTAATTTCAGACATGCGGTCGTTAGTGGTAATGCGGGACACAAATTGTCCGGTGGTTTTTGATGCCACTCATTCGGTGCAATTACCAGGTGGACAAGGCACCTGTTCAGGTGGGCAACGAGAATTTGTACCAATACTGGCTCGTGCAGCGGCAGCAGTAGGGGTTGCCGGTATTTTTATGGAAACGCATCCTGATCCTGATAAAGCGAAAAGCGATGGTCCTAATGCTTGGCCATTACAGCAAATGCATGCACTGTTAGAAACACTGATAACGATTGATAAAACGGTAAAATCAGCTGGTTTTATAGAAACGAGCATATAACAGTTTTAGTAACTTAGAATGGGTAAAATAGATGGCAGAGATAGTTGATATTCGAGCAAGAGAGATTCTGGATTCCAGAGGGAATCCTACCGTTGAAGCAGATGTGGTATTAGCTTCTGGGGTGGTAGGCAGTGCCATGGTGCCTTCTGGTGCATCAACCGGTATCCGTGAAGCTGTGGAGCTACGAGATAATGATAAATCGCGTTATTTGGGTAAAGGTGTTCTTAACGCCGTAAATAATGTCAATAGCGAGATAAAATCTGCCATTTTAGGAATGGATGCGGCTGATCAGGTTAAGATTGATAAAGCCATGATTGAACTGGATGGTACCGATAATAAAAGTCGTTTGGGTGCCAATGCTATTTTAGCGGTGTCGATGGCAGTCGCTCATGCAGCTGCTGAAGAAGGCCATGTTCCACTGTATCGTTACCTCAATAGAAGTGGCGAATTTTTAATGCCCGTTCCTATGATGAACATCATCAATGGAGGAGCGCATGCTGATAATAGTGTAGACATACAGGAATTTATGATCTTGCCGGTAGGCGCTCCTAATTTTAAAGAAGCGATTCGTTATGGTGCCGAAGTGTTTCACCAACTAAAAAAAGTTCTATCAGGTAAGGGGCTGGCGACGACAGTCGGCGATGAAGGTGGTTTTGCACCGAATTTACCCTCTAACGAGGAAGCGATCAGCGTCATCCTGAAAGCAATAGAAAATGCTGGTTTCAAACCTGGACAAGATATCTATCTGGGATTGGATTGTGCTAGCTCAGAGTTTCATAAAAATGATCAATATCAGTTGGAAGCTGAAAATAAGAACCTGAGTTCTGGCGAAATGGTAGATTTTTTAGCTGATTGGATTGATAAATACCCCATCATTTCAATTGAAGATGGCATGGGTGAAGAAGATTGGGATGGCTGGAAACTGCTGACTGACAGGGTAGGTGGCAAAATACAATTAGTCGGTGATGATTTGTTTGTAACCAATCCTGCAATCCTTAAACAGGGTATCGAGAAAAATATAGCTAATTCCATTCTCATTAAAGTGAATCAAATTGGTACTTTGACTGAAACGCTCGAAGCGATTACCATGGCTAAAGATGCATCTTACACTTCTGTAGTTTCTCATCGATCAGGTGAAACCGAAGATGTGACGATTGCCGATTTGGTGGTTGCTACTGCTACAGGTCAAATCAAGACCGGATCGTTGAGTCGGTCTGACCGGGTAGCCAAATACAATCGACTGATGAAAATCGAAGAAATGTTAGGTGATCAAGTTAGTTATGCAGGTCGAAGCGCATTTAAAATGTTGTCTTGACACTTTGAGTATTGAAGGAAGGATAATTTTGCTAATTCCTAAGATTTTGTTAATCTAGTTCTTAGTAAATTTGTCAATAGTGTAGATTAAGGAGTTTTTTGTTGCTGTGAAATTCATTGGGCTGGTATTAGTGGTGTTAATTGCATTGTTACAGTATCGCCTTTGGTTTGGCGATGGCAGTGTAAGCGAAATTACACGCTATCAAAATCAGCTCGATGAGGTACAGCAAGAAGTCAAAAATAATAAGGAACGAAATCAAGCCTTATACGCTGAAGTTCAAGATCTCAGAGGAGGTGTTGAGGCTACTGAAGAAAGGGCTAGACACGAATTGGGTATGATTAAAGAGCACGAAGTTTTTTTTCAAGTAGTAGAACAGCCCTAAGCCAGTTCTAATCTCATTCCAGCAAAAACAAATAATCAATGGTGGATTCTACAGTTAAGTACTGGGCAGTAGTGCCTGCTGCTGGCGTTGGAAAACGTATGCAGGCGGATCGACCCAAACAATACTTAACTCTAAATGGCAGGACAGTCATTGAGAATACTCTTGAACGATTGCTGTCAGCCCAAACATTTACCGCTGTGAGCGTAGCTATTTCTAAAGAAGACGGTTATTGGCCGGCTTTACCCATTGCCAAGCATGATCAAATTATCACAGCACCCGGCGGTAAGGAAAGAGCGGATTCCGTGCTTTCCGCATTACAATATCTTAGCCAAAAGGCAGCGAAGGATGACTGGGTGTTAGTCCACGATGCAGCTCGCCCTTGTATTACTACCAAGGACATTCTTCTGTTAATTGATACATTAAAGACCGATCCTGTGGGCGGAATATTAGCTTTGCCATCCCACGATACATTAAAACAAGTTGCTCAAGCTGATATTTTACAAACCATGGACAGAAATCAAATTTGGCGTGCTTTAACACCTCAGATGTTCCGATTCGATCTGCTGAAAAATGCCTTAATGCAAGCCGCTCAAGCCGACTTTGTAGTGACCGATGAAGCCAGCGCAGTTGAACGATTGGGGCTTAAGCCAAAAATTGTAGAAGGTCGACCTGAGAATATTAAGATTACTCGCTCGGAAGACTTGGCTTTAGCTGAATTTTATTTGGAGAATCAATGCTAAGAATTGGCCAAGGATATGATGTTCATCGCTTCCAAGAGGAAGGTGATCTAATATTAGGGGGAGTTAAGATAGATTTTACCAAAGGATTGGCGGCTCACTCCGATGGTGATGTGGTTATACACGCATTATGTGATGCTCTACTTGGCGCCGTAGCGCTTGGCGACATCGGGCATCATTTCCCAGATAATGATCCACAGTTCAAAGACATAGACAGCCGTCTGCTGTTGCGCCATGTTATGACTAAAATTAAAGATATGGGCTGTAGCATCAATAACATCGATATTACGATCATTGCTGAAGCCCCCAAAATGGCTCCTCACATTCCAGCAATGCGACAAAATATTGCAGAAGATTTGGTGTTTGATATAAACCAGGTCAATGTCAAAGCTACTACCACAGAGATGCTAGGTTTTGAAGGGCGTGGGGAAGGTATCGCTGTGCAGGCGGTTTGCATAATCGAGAGCTAAACCAACCTTTTTTTCTATCGATGAAACCATTAGAACGAGCATGGGCCTATGCCTTTGGCGGTGTGGCTGGAACGGCTAAAATTCGTTCCTCATCAGATGATTTTATGGTCGAAGAATTGCTTGGATTCGATTTAAGTGGCGAAGGGGAGCACATCTATCTGCAAATTCAAAAAAGTGAAGAAAATACCGAATACATAGCCCGCCAATTGGCTAAGTTCGCAAATTTACCTAGCAGAGCAGTGAGTTATGCTGGATTAAAAGACCGGCACGCGTTAACGACCCAGTGGTTTTCAGTTCATTTGCCTGGAAAGAAAGAGCTTGCTTGGAATTCGTTTGAAACATCCAGTATCAAAATTTTATCATCAAAGCGTCACCTTAAAAAATTAAAAAAAGGAGCTTTAAAAGGAAATAGATTTTTTTTGATACTAAGAAATTGGCAGGGTGATTGTTCTCAAGCCAATACCATAATGGAATCAATACAATCCAGTGGCATTCCAAATTATTTTGGAGAACAGCGCTTCGGTATTGACTACAACAATTTAGAGCGTGCCAAAGAATTATTTAGCGGAAAGAAATTTTCTAATCGACACAAACGAGGGCTATATATCTCAGCGGCTCGATCATTTTTGTTTAATCATATTTTGTCACAGCGTGTAACCGAAAACACATGGAACCAAGCCATTTCAGGCGATTTAATGATGTTTGATCAATCAAATAGTTATTTTAAAGCAGATGAAATAGATGACAGCATTAAACAACGTGTGCAAGCCAAGCAAATCCATCCATCTGGCCCGTTGTGGGGAAAAGGCAGCCCCGAGTCAAGTTTGGCAGCGTTTGACATCGAACAACAAATTGCTGATCGGTACGACGTTTTCAGTAATGGTTTAGAGCAGATAGAGGCAGCTCCGGCACAACGCCCTCTACGTGTAAATGTGGAAAATTTTTGCTGGGAATGGTTATCAAATACTGAATTTAAACTAAGCTTTACATTACCTGCGGGCAGTTACGCAACGTGCGTGCTACGTGAATTTATCGATTACTAATTAATATTGCATGGACATTATTCAAGCTATTTCATTAGCTATTTTGCAAGGGTTGACCGAATTCTTACCCATTTCAAGCTCGGCGCACCTTATATTGTTACCCAAACTACTGGGGTGGGAAGACCAAGGCGTAGCCTTCGACGTTGCGGTTCACATCGGAACACTGCTGGCTGTGGTCGCCTATTACCGAAAAGATATAGCTGTCTTGGTTAATGATTGGTTCAAATCGCTGCAAGGAAAAGGCAGTACTGAATCGTCCAGACTAGCCTGGTACGTCATCTTAGGAACGCTTCCGGTCGGATTGGTTGGTATATCATTATCAGGCCAAATCGAATCAACATTGCGTTCACCTTATGTGATAGCTACAGCCACCGTTATCTTTGCTGTGCTGCTCGGTTGGTCGGAAAAAACAGCCAAAGAGCGGCGCGATGTAATTACCTGGAAAGACTGCTTGCTGGTAGGCACTCTGCAAGCACTGGCTTTAATACCCGGCACTTCGCGCTCAGGTATAACCATTTCAGCCGGATTGATGGCAGGATTAACGCGGAAACAAGCGGCGCGATTTTCATTTTTACTATCTATTCCTACCATAGCATCCGCAGGTTTACTCAAAACGTTAGATCTTTGTAACTCAACGGATCCGGTTATGTGGGATTTCATGCTCATCGGAGCAGCCCTGTCCGGTATAATCGCCTACCTGTCGATCGCTTGGTTCCTCAAGCTATTAGAAAAAACTGGCATGATGCCTTTCGTTTGGTACAGATTACTGCTGGGCGCGTTCCTTTTTGCATTGTTTTATTGATTCAGCTTAGTGGCAGCACTAATTGAGAACCTTTAGAGTAAGCACCAAGACGATGTTCAAATACAAGAGATAACCTTGCAGAAAGCAAAGCATTTCAGGGAATAATACTTCGATGAAAAGTTATATGTACTCTCCTTTTAAACACTTGTCGCTAGTTGCCTAATGCCAAGAGCCAAAAGATCAATGAATCGGTTCGCGTTGTTCCAGTTGTTATTCTAAATGTATTAAATCAATACTTGACTCCTACCTCAGTTAAATTTTATCCCTTTTTATCCATAAATTTCGCCATCCCATAAGCAGGGAAAGAGTGCTTATCTCAAGCTAACCAACCGCTTCGGGTACGATTAAAAGTGATGCAAGACTAAATTTTCATCATGCCGCCTTTTGCCTAACATCTTGCCAGTAATTTTCCCATCGTTGATTGATTCTACATAATCGCAAAGCCAACATATAATCTATATTATTGGGTGACCACCAAGCTCCAGGACGCTTAAGCCGAGCTTGAACAATGTAACGGTGAGCGCTTTCAATTTCACCTGAACCGATTGGAAGTCCTTTTTCTATCGCACCTTGATAATCAACTTGATCCAGACGATTTCTCAAGTAGCGGTAAGCCCTACGAACCGGCGCTTTCTCATCATCCGTTTCGGATGGTTCAAGAAACGGCAATAGGGTTTCAAGAACAAGGCTGGCCTGATTGATTTTCAAACGTTGTTTTTGTTCATCTAACCATAATGCCGAGTCACCTGTACAGCTAGGTGCCGCTTCTGCCAAGTATTCACAAAGATGCATTAAGTCGATTAAATAGGTTCCATTTTCGCCAAATTGTTCATCCACTTGGCGCTTGATCCAGGATGCGCCATCGCCTACCGAATGCACGTGTGTTTGTTGGCCAAAGTTTACATTCATCGCGCAATCAAATAACTGGCGACCTGTTTCTTCAATACCCCCAGAAAAGTTTCCTCCATAATGCAGCGTCCGACTGCCACATTCATGGGCAATACAAAGTCGCAGTTCTTGCCAGCCCAGTGTTTTTTCTTTTCGCTTATCTTTTGCTTCAGGATCAATGGTCACCACAGGAACCATGCCTCCATCTGTCTCTGCAATGACGTGTTTTGTACCTGAGGTATCTGGCCAGTCACTGACAAGGTCTGTTTGTTCAAATATCGCTTTGCCATGATGCTCTGTGATGAACCTAATACTACTCACCGGTACCTCTATTCCATAATGTTCTTGGAGTTTAGCGTTGACTTGGCCAAATGGCTGGTCTGCTCCAAAATCTGTGATGGCCCGTTGTAAAGGCGTCGAGGTACTTCGGCAGGTCACATTCGCTTGATCTGAAAAAGTACGAACGATATGGGTTGACTCACGAAAGAGGGTTTCTTCAATTTCGATAATATCAAAGGTACTATGCCACCACAGTTTTTTTTCCTGCAATACGTAATTCGGGTTGTTCTTTCAATTCAGCTTCATTGCGCTTATTTTTACTTTCTGCCCACTCGGAAAGTGCTGCGTGACCTATTTTTCGAACCTCTTCAATGACGCATTGCTCCGCTGCATCCGCTTTCTCAATCGGTTCATCGTCATCTTCTACGATAGCCATTAATGCCTCAACACGATGGCGTAGTATGGGATGTTCATTTAGAAGTTCGAGTAGCTTTATATCTTTTTCGGGGATGGTTTTGTTCATGTATATTTTCTTTTATATTTCAACTCTATAAAATACAATCTTAACATGTTGCATCACTTTTAATCACACCCAACCGCTTCAGCCGATGGCTAGCTTGACTAGTCTTAAATTGACCTTTAAATTCATGAATTAAGCATTTTATTCAGCTTGTAGTCCTGGGTAACAGCAAACAAATAATAAAGGGGCAGAAAGAGTTAATTAATCAAGTTTATCTATTCTCAGAAACGTAGGTGGCATGACAAGCCTTCTTTTCAAAACGTGCTGTCTGAGTACTCACCTGTTAAAAATCAGATAGACTATAGATGTCGATGAATTATTTCGTTAGATGAACCTATATCTGAATGGATTATTGTAATTTCCAGAAAACTTGTTGCAGTTTGGATGTGGAGACCGACGAGAAAGGAGAAATCTTTGCATTAGGGGCGGTTTTTCAAGATCGCACCTGGCAGCGTCGTGCTCCATTTAATCTAAAACAAGTGATGTCAGAATTAGATCAGTTTGCCAGTGGTGCAGACTATTTAGTGGGACATAATATCATTCGACACGACCTTCCATACCTGACAAATTCGGCGCCTGATTTAAAACTTCTTGAGAAACTGGTAATTGATACCTTACTGTTTTCTCCATTAGCTTTCCCTGAAAATCCATATCATCGATTGGTTAAGGACTACAAACTTGTGCGTGACTCGATGAATGAACCACTTAACGATGCTCTTTTAACGCTGACTTTGTTGGGTGATCAATGGCAGGCTATGCAAGCTCAGAATAAAGAAGGGGCGCTATTATCTTTTTATCACTTTACCTTTTCAGCGGAACGATCATTTTCAGGGTTACAACAAGCCTTAGTTGAAATGGGCGCAGAGCCAGTAGATCAGTCGCAAGCTTATGCTACCTTTCAGCAATTGATTCCGGAAAAGGTTTGTAATACTGCGCTTGCAAATGTGGTTATGCCATTTTTGACCGAATCAGACAAGCGATGTGCAGTTGGCTACTGTCTGGCTTGGTTATTGGTTGCGGACGGTAATTCGGTGCTGCCACCCTGGGTCAGACATCAATTTCCTGAAGTATCATCGTTACTTCGTCAGTTAAGAGATATCCCTTGTGAGAAGTTTGATTGTGATTATTGCCAGGCAACGCATGATCCAGTTAAGCAGTTATCCTTATATTTCGGTTTCTCAGGGTTTAGACCTGAACCAGCCGATATTCAGGGCAATAGCTTACAGCAAGCTATTATTCAAGCAGCTATGTGCGATAGTCCCTTGTTCGCTGTGCTACCGACCGGAGGTGGCAAGTCCTTATGCTTTCAGCTACCGGCCTTAATACGTTATCAGCGTCGTGGCGTGTTAAGCATTATTATTTCACCGCTGCAAGCGCTAATGAAAGATCAAGTGGATAATCTACGAAATAAAACAGGTGCCCCTAATGCCGCCGCACTAAACGGTACACTGACTGCGCCGGAACGAGGTGAAGTATTACAAGCCATCCAAATGGGTGATATTGCTTTGCTCTATGTTTCTCCCGAACAATTAAGAAACACTTCTTTCCAAAAAGCGATCGCACATCGAGAAATTGGCTGCTGGATATTTGACGAAGCGCATTGTTTATCCAAGTGGGGGCATGATTTCAGGCCGGATTATCTATATGCAGCCCGGTTTATCAAAGAATTCAGTCAACAACAAAAAGTGCCATTACCACCAGTACAGTGTTTTACCGCGACCGCGAAGCAAGATGTCAAACAGGAAATTATCGATTATTTTTATGCAAACTTGGGTCAGCAGCTCACTGTGTTTGAAGGTGGTGTTGAGAGAGATAACTTGCAATTTGAGGTACAAATGGTCAATGCAGCCGAAAAATATCCCCGGATGCATCTATTGTTGTTAGAACGTTTGAGTGATGATGGTAGCGCTATTATTTATTGCTCTACCCGAACGAAAACAGAAGAGGTTGCTGTTTTTTTACAGCGGGAAAATTGGCAGATAGAAGCGTTTCATGCCGGCAAAAATCCCGCTGAAAAAAAACATATTCAAGACAATTTTATCAGCGGCGATACTCGCATTATTGCAGCAACCAATGCTTTTGGCATGGGCATCGACAAAGACAATGTACGGCTGGTTATTCATGCCGATATCCCGGGTTCTCTGGAGAATTATCTTCAAGAAGCAGGGCGCGCTGGTCGCGATCAGCAACATGCTGAATGTGTCTTATTATTTGATGAAAACGATATCGACACCCAATTTAAACTGTCTGCTTCTTCACAACTCAATCAACGCGACATCAATCAGATTTTACGTGGGTTACGGCGGGCAAAAAAGGATCGTTCTGGAAATGTTGTTTTGACAACCGGGGAGTTGTTAATGAACGACAGCGTTGAAACATCATTCGGCCAGGATGATTATAATGCCGACACCAAAGTCAAAACAGCAATCTCTTGGTTGGAGCGGGCTGGTTTTATCCAAAGAAATGAAAACAAAACCAATGTGTTTCAAGGCCGACCTCTGGTAAAAAATCTTGATGAAGCGCACCAAAAAATCGCGAAACTAAACTTATCCCAGCGTCAACAAGCTCGCTGGGTCGCTATATTGGAAACCTTATTTAATGCCAAACCTGATGAAAGTTTTAGTGCTGATGAATTAGCGCAATCAGTCGCTTTTACAAGTGATGAGGTAGAGTTGAGAGATTCTGCATCGATAACGCCTAGTCAAAGGGTGATTCGGACTTTATTCGATATGGCCAATGCTGGGATAGTGCAGAAAAGTCTACTAATGACGGCCTTCATACGGTTTAAAGGAATCAATTCATCATCAACTTTACTACAAAAAATATGTGTCTTGGAGAATGCGTTATTACAACTTTTACAAGAACAGTCACCGGATGCGGAAAGCTATAAATCCCAGCAATTATCACTGCGCAGCGTCAATCAACGTTTATTGGAGATGGGTTGTCAGTCCAGTAATCCGGAAATTTTGCGCTCGCTACTAGTCAGTATTTCAAGGGATGGCCTGGGCTTAGCTGGACAAAAAGGCAGTTTGCAAGTCAGGCATAGAGGTTTAGATCAATATCATGTCAAGCTCAATAGAGGTTGGAAAGCATTGCGAGAGACGGCAGAACGTAGGCAGCTAATCGCTCAAAGCATACTCTCTGAACTGTTGCAAAAAGTGCCTAAAGATACAGTGGGTTCAAATGAGGTTTTGGTAGATTTTGCTGTGGAAGATCTATTGTCTGGGCAACAGCAGGATCAAGCCATCTTTTTGTCCATCAAAGATCCGTTGGCTGCAATTGATCGCGCCTTGAATTATATGCACGAGCAAAAAATTATCAACTTACAAAAGGGCTTGGCTGTTTTTCGCCAAGCAATGACTATAGAGATAAAGCCTGAAGCAAAAAGCCGAAGATATAGCAAAGGTGATTATGAGCCGCTGTCGCAACATTATGGAGAACGGGTCTTCCAGGTGCATGTGATGAATGAATTTGCACGTCGAGGATTAGAGAAAATTAGTCATGCGCTGTCTTTTGTTTTAGCCTATTTTACGATGGACAAAACCGAATTTGTGAAACGCTATTTTGCAGATCGCCAAGAGGTTTTGGAGCGTGCGGCCAGTCAGCAAGCTTTTCAACGGATCGTTAATGATTTGCAAAACCCTGAGCAAATGGCTTTAGTCGCTGGACATGAAAACGACAACAGATTAATTCTGGCAGGACCCGGTTCAGGTAAAACGAGGGTGGTAGTACATCGTTGCGCCTATTTGTTGAAGGTTAAACAGATTCCTGCACGAAGTATTTTGGTGCTTTGCTTTAACCGCAATGCGGTAACAGAATTACGCCGACGTTTGCTTAATTTGATCGGTGATGCTGCATCCGGTGTTACCATTCAGACCTATCATGGCCTGAGTTTGCGCTTAACTGGTCATACCTTTACTGTAAACGATACGTCAGAGATCAGCTCCGGCAGCCAATTTGCAAATGTTATCAAGGAAGCGATTGCTTTATTGCAAGGGAAGAAGAATTGGCTTGGGGTCGAAACGGACGATATTCGAGAACGATTACTGTCAGGTTATCGTCATATTTTGGTCGATGAATATCAAGATATTGATGCTGAGCAATATCAACTAGTATCAGCCATCGCCGGCCGTACGTTGGATGATGATGCGCAACTGACCATTATGGCAGTCGGCGATGATGACCAAAATATTTATCAATTCAGGGGGGCTAATGTCGGTTTTCTCAACCAATTTGAACAGGACTATCAAGCGCAAACCCATTATTTGGTCGAAAACTATCGTTCTAGTCAACATATCATTGCAGTATCAAATCAACTGATAGATCAAAATTGTGATCGCATGAAAACATCTCATCCCATCCGCATCAATAAGGGCCGAAAAAGTTTGGAGTCGGGTGGGCGTTGGCAAAAATTGGATACTTTGGCAAAGGGAAGAGTGCAGCGGGTGCAGACATTCAACGAATGGGGGCAAGCCCAGGCGGCTGTGGAAGAACTTAAGCGTTTAAGGCAGCTTGATAATCGCTTGGACTGGCAACAATGCGCGATCCTGGCTCGGGAATGGCAATATCTTAGCCCTGTTAGAGCCTTACTCGAAGAACAATCGATTCCTGTCAGCATTATGTTACCTTCAGATCGATTACCGCCTCCTTTTCGTATCAGGGAGAATCGCTTATTATTGGAACATCTCCAAAAGTCTGCTTCACAACATAATAGAGCTACCGATTGGTTAACATTTTTGGATGAATGTCACGGAAAAACGGGTACTAACCATTGGATTGAACAGCTAAATAAACTATTGATGGAATGGCAACAGGAGACAGATAATCAATCCGTTTGTAATCAACAAACACTTGAATTTTTATACGAATCGCTGGGTGAATTAAAAAAAGAAAGACGTCTTGGTCATGGCGTTTTTCTAAGCACGATTCATGCAGTTAAAGGCATGGAGTTTGATCATGTTTTTATCCTGGATGGTGGATGGAAAAACAATAAACTAGAAGAGCAACGGCGGTTATATTATGTTGCGATGACAAGGGCTAAAGAAACCCTGTGTTTATTTGAGCGTTCTGATTTGAGTCATCCGTTTTTAACAAAACTGGCAGGTGATCATGTCCTGACCAGAACGACTCCGGGCTTTGAACATCAGCAAACCGTTGATAGGAAGCATTATACTGTTTTGGGTTTGAAAGATTTCGATATAAGCTTTGCGGGTTGTTTTAAACCAGCCCACCCTATTCACCAACATCTTAGTGAAATAACTCCTGGAATAACACTTAAGGTTTTGGTCAAACAGGATCAAATATTTTTCCTGTATGGTGGTTTAGCAGTAGCGAAATTATCGGGGGTAGCGACCCGTCAATGGCTTAATCAAACGGCAAATATACTGATGGTTAAAGTCATAGCGATGATAAAACGTTACCGTGACGACAGTGATGAGTCTTATCGTTCTCGATGCCAAACAGAGTATTGGGATGTGCCGATGGTGGAGATAACCTATAAAAGCAGTCGTAAAACCTCAAAGAAAAGCATTAAAGCTCTATCTTACTAACTATAAGAATAAGTATAAAGTGATCGAATAAGAGTTTGGCACGATGGTCGTTGCACTTTTTAGTTCTTTCCGTGCAATAAATAGACAATAAAAATTAACGTTAAGTCTAAATAAAAAACAATATCGTTCTTTTGTACGATGTTACTAAGCAGGATTTTTTGTAGGATACCTAAACATAAATTAAACATCCGTTTTCATACTTTTCTAATGAATTTAAGTCTTAACTCAAGAGTAGAGGCGTATGAGGAATGCGAAAGAAAAACTGTTAGAGATATTTAGTAGATAGCATTTATCGTATTCTTATTTTATATTCTAAATAGAAAAACAAAAGCTATTGCGATGCTCAAAATATGAATTCCTTCAGCATGATTTCAGAGAGCTAAAGTGAATAAAATTATATTTAAAAACAAATATATGAATAATTATTCAAACTGTAATCCATGCGATGGATAATGTCAGTATTTTTACCTTTTTTGCAAGGTAATTGTTCACAACACATAAATTGATTATTCATGAGAAGTTCATATATGGATTCGTATAATCAAATCGTGCAAAATAAACTGAATAGACAGTTTAGAGAGAGTTTGACGTGTTGCTCTATTTATAAAAATAAAAAACTCATTTTTAATGATATTATTTTTATCAATTACTACAATAATGGAAGGGTCTATTATGTTAACTAAAACCGCGAATGGAAGTCTTTGTCGTTTTTTCTTGTTAAGTTTTCTTGCTTTATCTCTGTTTATTTCTCCAGTTAATCAATCCCACGCAGTAACAACTGAAAACTTTGACGGAATGGTGACTTCGGTTGTCATTGACCCGGAAGGTTGGAGCATGTCAGTTACCATACAAGGGTTTAAAAAAAACGGGACTTACATTCTCGACCCAGAAGGCACACCTAAAGTTCGCCTCAAAGTATTTTCTGAAGGGTACGATAAGAATGGTAATTCCACTGTAGTTGAAAGGTCTTTAATAGCAACCAAGGCAGTTAGAAAAGTCTATCCTGATGATGGTGAACTCAATGAGACTGAAACTGGCACCAGTTTAATTGTGCACCTGGCTCTCAACAAGCCTATCTACAACGATGACAAAAATGGTGGTACGGCTACCAGTGGTCAAAATCCAGTCGTGACATTTTCCCGAGGGTGGTACCAAGATAGAGAGGAAATCGGATCATCACTAGAAGCTAAAGAAACCATTATTGAAGCGGTAAATGAGTCAACCTTAGATTACCCTAAAGTCATTGGCAACTGGGCTTGGCCGGGGTGGGATACAGTAGACCAAGATTTTGATTTGGAGGCTGTTTTTTTTCATGGCCATGCTATAGATCAAAAACCCGTTGCCCTGGTTGAGTTTGATGCAACCGATGACAGTGGAAACAACTCACCTCAAAAATTAACAAATGATCTGATTATCAGTAAAAAGAATGATCGTAACCCTGTTTTAGTTTATTCAGCTACCATGGATGTCAGTTCACTTGCTTCTGGTGAGCTAATTAAAGCCCGGTTTAGAGCGTATCCTTGGGTTGGCGATGAAGATTCCATACTCGATAGTGATTCAGGAACAGAAAAACCAAGCCCGCTTTATGGTCCATATCATTTGTTTAACGATAAGGATGGTCTTTATGGTTCATCGGTAGCCTATGTCGACGTCAATGGTTCTGACACTTCTGGAATGGTAGATGATGTCGCCCAATCTGCAACGGTAAAAAACTTTCCTTTTCAAACAATTGCTGCAGCTGTTAATGCCATCAAGGCTTTCAATGAACTTAATTTTGGTAGAAATGATCCCTCTGGATCAACTGTTTATCTGAATGCGGGTACCCACAACTGGATAGATGGCAATGTCACTGAGTCATTAACAGGAAGTACTTATCTTACCATTACCAAGGCACCAGAAGTTGATAAATCGGAAGCAATCATAAGCTCAACCGGCACCAGAAATATCTTAAATGCACCCTTTTTAAAAATCGAGGATGTGACAATATCCCGGAGCCAAATTTCAACTACGGGAAATTTATTAAGAGGGTCCGCGGATCAAGTAATATGGCTTGATAATTGTCAAATTGAAGGGCTGGGTCATATAAATGGGCCAACTGTTTATTTATATGGAAATGCCTATTTCACCAACAATATTATCAATGAAGCCAATAATATTTTTGAATTTGGGGCTACCAGTGCAGTTTCAGCGCTGATAAGAAATAATGAAATTAGGAATTCTGGCAGGCTACATCCTTACGTGCTGTTAGGAAATAATATTTTTGACACACGTGTTTTATTGGACAGTGTGAACGAAAATATCCCTTTATTTGATAATTCTGTCATTGCTTTTAACAAGTTTTTGGATTTAAGTAATTTTGCCATCAGTTTCGCTGCTTCACAAAATATCAGTCACGGTTTTGGGTTAGTACAAAACCTGATTGAGCGGTCTGGCTCTGGTCCCTCACCCGTCCTTCAAATGTCGGGTGATGGTAGTAAAACTACGACAAACCATGTGATTATGTGGCATAACACAATAGTTGGGGAAAGGAGTAATTTATACTATAACGATGTAGGAGAAGAGGCATATCGTCAAAGTAATATGAGCATGGTGGGTAACATCATGAACGAATTCAATATCAAATCTGATACGTTTAACCATCCAGTTGAACACCAGAATCCCGCTAGAACAGGCAATTGGGAGCCCTTATATGGGGCGGGGTATTACGGCAATCTAAGCCATACTGGAGCAACTTCAGATGCTTTTCAATATGAATTTTTTGGTTTAAGTTCAATATGGAATCAGGTTGGTCCTAATGATGATCCTAAACAGGACTTTGTGTTCATTCATGATGCTTCGTTTGGTACCGGTGATGGAACAGGAAATGGCGATTATGGCATTAAGGAAAATTCTCTCGCCGATAACTTAATGAATTCACAACAAGTTTTACCTTATGATTTGAAGGGAGTCGTTAGACTTAATAATTGTAAGGGCGCTGCTGGGGCTTTTGAATATAATCAAGAGACGGTCATGTGTATAAACGTAGTAAACGTTTCCCCTTCAGCTCAAGGGTTGCGTATCTCGTGGCGTTTTCCAAGTAAAGACATAACCAGTTACAAGGTTTTTAGATCAGGTCTTTTGTTAGCTAACACGACCCAAAATACCATTGTAGATGATCAAGTAAATGTTTTACAACAAGACCCAATACTCACCTATACCATTCAAGCGTTTAACGATAACAATGAATTTGTAGCAGATATCACACAACAGTTTTCACCCCTTAGAAACGTTACCCCGAGTTCTAATGCTGGCCCAGATCAAGTGCTAGTGGACAGTGATTTGGATGGTGAAGAACCGGTGCTATTGGATGGAACGGGATCGAGTGATAGCGATGGCACAATTGTGAGTTATGAGTGGAGCGAAGCAGGTGTTTCGCTGGCGACCGGCAGTCAACCCAGTGTGACATTAGCTGTAGGTAGTCATGATATTACTTTGCAAGTGACCGATAATAGCGGTGCCACGGCGAGTGATACAGTCACCATCACCGTTGAAGCAGGAGCAGGAGGCTCTGAAAATCCGACTGCCAATGCTGGGCCAGACCAAGTGCTAGCGGACAGCAATTTCGATGGTGAAGAAATTGTGGTATTGGATGGAACGGGATCAAGTGATAGTGATGGTACCATTGAGAGTTATGAGTGGAGTGAGGCAGGTGTTCCGCTGGCGACCGGCAGTCAACCCAGTGTGACGCTGGCGGTGGGTAATCACGTTATCACCTTGCAAGTGACCGATGATAGTGGTGCTATTGCGACAGATGAGGTGACGATCAACATAGCGTCTGATGTGTCAGAGCGTGTTGTGGTATTACCCGGCTTGATCAATGATCAAGAAGTCTATAGTGATGGTAACTTAAAATGGATAGGCCAGTCATCAGCACGCGTAGGCGGTGCTACAGGAAGTCAGGACAGTGTCTGGGTTATGGTATTTCAATTGCCAGAGTTAGGCGCTTTAGAGAATATAGTATCGGCCTCATTGGATTTACAACTACTGAAGAAGGTGAATAATCCGCAAGGTCAGATAGATATGTATGGTTTAGGCTTTAGGAATACGCCTACGGTACTCGCAGCGGATTTTTATCAAGGTCCCTTTGGCGATGATTTGACCGGGGTTAGTGCACTTCAAGACGATTTTGTGACATTATCGAGTTTGATCGGTCCAATCACAGCAGATGAGACGGGCAAGCTTAACCTGGCAGCTTATATTAATGCCCAATATCAAGCGGGAGCCAGTGCGGGTGACTACATTTTTATACGTTTAAACCCGGATGTCGCTGATGTATCCAGTTTTAATTATTGGGAGTTTTCCACGGCTAATTCAGTGAATGGCCCTTTCATAACACTGGCGCTTAGCAATAGTGATAATGCATTACCAAGAGCATCTGCAGGATCAGATCAAACTGTGATAGACACTGATCAAAATGGATCTGAATCGGTAGTGTTGTTTGGATCTGATTCGAGTGATAGCGATGGGAATATTGTGAGTTATGAATGGAGTGAAGCAGGTAATGTTGTAGCGACAACTAGCCAGCCAACTGTGGTCTTAGAAGTAGGTGTTCATCAGATTACCTTAAAGGTCATTGATGATAGTGGTGCCACGGCGAGTGATACAGTCACCATCACCGTTGAAGCAGGAGCAGGAGGCTCTGAAAATCCGACTGCCAATGCTGGGCCAGACCAAGTGCTAGCGGACAGCAATTTCGATGGTGAAGAAATTGTGGTATTGGATGGAACGGGATCAAGTGATAGTGATGGTACCATTGAGAGTTATGAGTGGAGTGAGGCAGGTGTTCCGCTGGCGACCGGCAGTCAACCCAGTGTGACGCTGGCGGTGGGTAATCACGTTATCACCTTGCAAGTGACCGATGATAGTGGTGCTATTGCGACAGATGAGGTGACGATCAACATAGCGTCTGATGTGTCAGAGCGTGTTGTGGTATTACCCGGCTTGATCAATGATCAAGAAGTCTATAGTGATGGTAACTTAAAATGGATAGGCCAGTCATCAGCACGCGTAGGCGGTGCTACAGGAAGTCAGGACAGTGTCTGGGTTATGGTATTTCAATTGCCAGAGTTAGGCGCTTTAGAGAATATAGTATCGGCCTCATTGGATTTACAACTACTGAAGAAGGTGAATAATCCGCAAGGTCAGATAGATATGTATGGTTTAGGCTTTAGGAATACGCCTACGGTACTCGCAGCGGATTTTTATCAAGGTCCCTTTGGCGATGATTTGACCGGGGTTAGTGCACTTCAAGACGATTTTGTGACATTATCGAGTTTGATCGGTCCAATCACAGCAGATGAGACGGGCAAGCTTAACCTGGCAGCTTATATTAATGCCCAATATCAAGCGGGAGCCAGTGCGGGTGACTACATTTTTATACGTTTAAACCCGGATGTCGCTGATGTATCCAGTTTTAATTATTGGGAGTTTTCCACGGCTAATTCAGTGAATGGCCCTTTCATAACACTGGCGCTTAGCAATAGTGATAATGCATTACCAAGAGCATCTGCAGGATCAGATCAAACTGTGATAGACACTGATCAAAATGGATCTGAATCGGTAGTGTTGTTTGGATCTGATTCGAGTGATAGCGATGGGAATATTGTGAGTTATGAATGGAGTGAAGCAGGTAATGTTGTAGCGACAACTAGCCAGCCAACTGTGGTCTTAGAAGTAGGTGTTCATCAGATTACCTTAAAGGTCATTGATGATAGTGGTGCCACGGCGAGTGATACAGTCACCATCACCGTTGAAGCAGGAGCAGGAGGCTCTGAAAATCCGACTGCCAATGCTGGGCCAGACCAAGTGCTAGCGGACAGCAATTTCGATGGTGAAGAAATTGTGGTATTGGATGGAACGGGATCAAGTGATAGTGATGGTACCATTGAGAGTTATGAGTGGAGTGAGGCAGGTGTTCCGCTGGCGACCGGCAGTCAACCCAGTGTGACGCTGGCGGTGGGTAATCACGTTATCACCTTGCAAGTGACCGATGATAGTGGTGCTATTGCGACAGATGAGGTGACGATCAACATAGCGTCTGATGTGTCAGAGCGTGTTGTGGTATTACCCGGCTTGATCAATGATCAAGAAGTCTATAGTGATGGTAACTTAAAATGGATAGGCCAGTCATCAGCACGCGTAGGCGGTGCTACAGGAAGTCAGGACAGTGTCTGGGTTATGGTATTTCAATTGCCAGAGTTAGGCGCTTTAGAGAATATAGTATCGGCCTCATTGGATTTACAACTACTGAAGAAGGTGAATAATCCGCAAGGTCAGATAGATATGTATGGTTTAGGCTTTAGGAATACGCCTACGGTACTCGCAGCGGATTTTTATCAAGGTCCCTTTGGCGATGATTTGACCGGGGTTAGTGCACTTCAAGACGATTTTGTGACATTATCGAGTTTGATCGGTCCAATCACAGCAGATGAGACGGGCAAGCTTAACCTGGCAGCTTATATTAATGCCCAATATCAAGCGGGAGCCAGTGCGGGTGACTACGTTTTTATACGTTTAAACCCGGATGTCGCTGAGGTGTCCAATTATCATTATTGGGAATTTTCTACGGCAAATTCTAGTAATGCACCTTTTCTAACGCTGACACTTTCTGAAAGTGATATTGCCTTATAGTGTTAATGGCTGAAATTATTAATAATTATAGAAACTTGGATTCAACATGTTAACTGATGAAACTAGATCCAAAATGAAGTGGGATTACTTTGGGAACTTTCTTTTTCTTGCGATTCTATTTTTGATTACTGAAAAAACGTTAGCTGTAAGCATCAATGAAGATAGCGTTGGAATAGTCACTGATGAAACACAGTTCATTGCTAATGCCAAAATGTCAGAGCGCGTAATTTCATTACCAGGGCTGATAAGTGATCAAGGTGTTTATAGTGGTGGTACTTTAAGATGGGTAGGACAATCGTCGGGAAGAGTGGGCGGCGCAACAGGAACGCAAGACGGCGCATTAATTTTTGTTTTTCAGCTGCCATCGTTAGGGGCAGGTGAGAGTATTACATCGGCTTCCTTAGACATCAATCTGCTCCGTATTGCTAATAGTCCTCAAGGAAATGTCGATCTTTATGGACTAGGTTTTAGAAATACCCCGACGGTGCTGGCAGCGGACTATTACCAGGGACCTTTAGGAGGCGATTTGACCGGGGTTTTCGAGATACAGGATGATTTTTCCACCCAAGCGAGTGCAATAGGTAGGTTAACATCCAATGAGACAGGCAAGGTTAATCTGTCAGCCTATATCAATGCCCAATATCAAGCGGGAGCAAGTGCTGGCGACTATATTTTTATACGCTTAAACCCAGATGTAGCTGAGGTCACGAATTATCATTATTGGGAGTTTTCTACAGCGAACTCAAGTAATGCCCCTTTCATAACGTTAACCTTTCCAACGGTGATAATTTAGCCCCTATTGCGTCAGCAGGTCCCGATCAAGTTTTTACCGACAGTGATCAAAATGGGTCAGAAGAGGTCATCTTAGATGGAATAGGATCCAGTGACAGTGATGGCACTATAGTGAGCTATGCGTGGCGTGAAGATGGAAACTTACTGGCTACCGGTAGTCAACCAAACGTGTCATTTGCGGTTGGCACTCATTTAATTACGTTACTGGTAACGGATAACAATGGAGTTTCCGGTACTGATGAGGTATCAATAATCGTCAATGACGGAGCTGGTTTACAAAATCCAATAGCGAATTCCGGGCCAGATCAAACAGTGACGGACAGCGATCAAAATGGGTTAGAAGAGGTCATCTTAGATGGTACGGGATCAAGTGACAGCGATGGCGCTATAGTGAGCTATGAGTGGCGTGAAGATGGAAACTTACTGGCTACGGGTAGTCAACCAAACGTGTCGTTAGCGGTTGGCACTCATTTGATTACTTTAGAAGTGCTAGATAATAACGGATTCACAGGGTCGGATGCAGTAATGATCAGCATCAACACACTGACTGCTGAACGTAGTCTGACATTACCAGGATTGGTAAACGATCAAGGTGTTTATAGTGGTGGTACTTTAAGATGGGTAGGACAATCGTCGGGAAGAGTGGGAGGTGCAACAGGAACGCAAGACGGCGCATTAATTTTTGTTTTTCAGCTGCCATCGTTAGGGGTGGGTGGGAGCATTATATCGGCTTCCTTAGATATCAATCTGCTCCGTATTGCTAATAGTCCTCAAGGAAATGTCGATCTTTATGGACTAGGTTTTAGAAATACCCCCACAGTGTTGGCGGGGGACTATTACCAAGGGCCTTTAGGAGGCGATTTGACCGGGGTTTCCGAGATACAGGATGATTTTTCTACCCAAGCGAGTGCGATAGGTAGGTTAACATCCAATGAGACAGGCAAGGTTAATCTGTCAACCTATATCAATGCCCAATATCAAGCGGGAGCAAGTGCTGGCGACTACATTTTCATACGCCTAAATCCAGATGCAGCTGAGGTCACGAATTATCATTATTGGGAGTTTTCTACGGCGAACTCAAGTAATGCCCCTTTCATAACGTTAACCCTTTCCAACGGTGATAATTCAGCCCCTATCGCGTCAGCAGGTTCCGATCAAGTTTTTACCGACAGTGATCAAAATGGGTCAGAAGAGGTCATCCTGGATGGCACGGGATCCAGTGACAGTGATGGCACTATAGTGAGCTATGCGTGGCGTGAAGATGGAAACTTACTGGCTACCGGTAGTCAACCAAACGTGTCATTTGCGGTTGGCACTCATTTAATTACGTTACTGGTAACAGATAACAATGGGGCTGTCGCGACCGATGAGGTATCTATAAGCGTCAGTGCATTTCTAGAGTTACAAGATCCTATAGCAAATGCAGGACCAGACCAAATTGTGCTCGACAGTGATCAAAATGGCTTGGAAGTGGTTATTTTAGATGGAACGAGGTCAAGTAGTGACGGCAACATAGTGAGCTATGAATGGCGTAAAGATGGTGTCGTTCTGGCGACTGGCAGCCAGCCTAATGTGTCCTTAGAGCTTGGTACACACTTGATCACACTGGAGGTGACCGATAATAATGGAGCCCATGCTGCCGATGACGTGACAATTACGGTTGGTTCTTCAAGCAGCCTGACTGCCGATGCAGGAGAAGACCAGTTGATACTTGATAGAGAGAATGACGGATTTGAATTTGTTGTGGTAGAAGGAAAAACTAATAAGGGTAAGGAAAATATTATAAGTTATCAATGGCATGAAAATGGGCAATTACTCTCGAATGAAGCTATAGCGAAGATTAATTTGGCGGTTGGGAGTCATTTTTTAACACTAACAGTAATCGATAATGAAAATCAAATTGCTACAAATACAGTCAATATCACAATCAATGGTGTTCTTGGTAATTTTCAAAGATTAAACTTAAAGCAAATTCCAGAATCAGACAGATTTGTACGGCCAATGAATAAAGTTTGGCCAAACAATCCGGGTGAGGTAAACATCAGTTTATGGGAAGATGATAAGTTTGCGGCAGTCTCTATAACAATCGATGATAATATTCAACCTGACCATGAATGGTGGGTAGAAATGGGTGATAAATATGATTGGAAATTTACCTGGTTCATTATTGTAAACAGACTCCTGGAAAATAGTAATAATGCATTTTTTGGATCTTGGCCAGAATTCCAAGTTTTATCAGATCAAGGACATGATGTGCAATCGCATACCATGACTCATCAGACCAATGATGATTTAAGACCTGAACAAGAAATGATTGTCGAATATCGAGATTCTTTAGCAAGTATTCAACAAAAGATCATCAATAATAATCCCATTTCATTTGCTTGGCCTTCAGGAAAATTTAATCGTAGTATCGCTTCATTATTTGCTACTTCTGGGCGAGGTACAACGGGAGCTCCTAATAAACCAGAGAGAACTGATTACCTCAATGTGAGCAGCATTAGCGATTTACGAAAAGATCATCTAGATGCTATTTTGTTTGGTACATCGGGTATTTCTTGGATGGGCAATAACCGTTACAAAAGGGGTTGGCTATCTAGTCATTTTCATTTGTTAAAAGATAGAGCTACAATGCAAGTCAAGTTAGACTATCTATACCAACAAAGTCATGACTTATGGGTGGGATTGTATAAAGATATTGCTCTTTATGGCCAAGAGCGAGATACGGCAACTATTATTGTCGAAACAAATAATCCTTCTATGCTTTCTATTGATCTTAGTGATGAAATGGATGATGAATTATTTAATTATCCCTTAACGCTAAAGGTCAAATTATATAGTCATTGGAATAATGTTGATGCGGTTCAAAATGGCAAAGATCTCGATTTAATCATATTGAATCACGGTGGTGAAAAGTTCGCCCTGATCAAGGCAAGACCTGATAAAGGCGTTATTACGGTAACACCTTCAAATGTAGCAAATTTACCACCTATTTCTAACGCGGGTTCTAATCAGGAAGTAATTGATATTGATAACAAAGATTCGGTAACAATTAAATTGGATGGTTCGAATTCGTTTGATACTAATGGTTTTATTTTTAAATACGAATGGCGTGTAAATGGACTTGTCATCGCATCAGTAAGTCAACCTACCATACAGTTAGGTGAAGGGGTTCATAACATTGAATTGGTAGTAACCGACAACAGTGGAGATTCGGATACAGACGGAGTAACAATCAGTATTAACCCTTAAAACGTAATATCTAAATCAACCCTTGAGTAACCCCAGAACTGCGATAAAAGTGCTCGTTGTAAATAAAAAACTAAAGCTTCGCTTTTTCGCCTTGTTATGGAGCTGCTCAGGGGTAATCTGAGCAGTTTACTAGGAGCATGCTGAAGTTACAATAAATCCACCTCTGCTGCAGGGCTAATTTGTTCTATCGAGCAAAGCCTTAAATTCAGGAGCATAGACCTATCATCTGAATGAATTAACAATGTCATATAAAATATCTTTTATTTTCAATATGATATAAAATTTCCGTGAATGATATTAAAAATAAATCAATAACTTACCGGCTAGAACAAATTAGCCCTGCCTCTGCTGATGGCAAAGAGAAGTTTTCTTTCGAAATTAGTCTTGAGTTAAGCAAGTCAACAATTTATCTATCAAGATTGCTGGGTTTAATCACCTACCAGTTGCTCCCAAGAGATTCTGCCGGTGTTCAATGTGGGTAGTTCTTGAATTTCTCGAATATGAATTAAGTCACTAGCCGGATCATGCTGATTATCGCCCCCAGTGCCGGCAGTATATTGTTTATTATCCAAAATTGCGGAAGCCGTGGGCATACCTTTATCATCATCGAATTTTTCACCGACAGGGTTGGTATTAGTCGTTGTTGTACCGTCATCTACTGTGACGCTATCAGTATTGTCAATACCCGATGTGCCTGTTACGTTAAACGCAGCTTGATCAGGTGCGCCGCCATTGAGCATTTCCACAGACATTAAGTAGCCACTACCGCCTGTTCCGCATGGAGTAGAGCTTGGAATCCAGGTATTAAAGAAAATCAAAGATCCTCTGACTATCGAGTTAACGATCACACGTTCTCCTGATGCCGGTAAATCTATGTGCCAACCTTTGTGGGTGGTATAGTCAATGATATGGTCGGTAATGACGCGTAAATCGGTTCTGGAATTGGTGTCATTATCTGTAATAGTACCCGAAAGGAATGCTTGAGAGACCAAATCACTTCTTACCAAATTTCCAGTTCCGCTATCCCAAACACCATAAAAGCTCTGCGATGAGGTGTCTGTTATGTCAATGGTTTCAAGATATTTACCCGTTCCAAAGAATACTAATACATCTGGTTCGTTACCAGTCGGTGCAAGAGGTGCAGGATGACGTGCAATGTTCGGTTTGTTGGTAATTGGTTGGGCATTACCAGAACTATCTTTAGCAGCGAACAAAGGTATTGGTGTAATCGGAATCGTTGTCGTTTGGTAAGCTGATCGCCAGGCAGGAATGCTGGTCGTAGCATTTGCTATAGTCGAATTATCACTGAGATCGAAAGTCCACATTTGACCTAGTAAATCTCCCCCATAAACTCTGTCAACCGCACCGTTACCATCAAGGTCAACCAAGGCTGGTGTTGCCAAGCCATTAGGTGTTGCGGTGGTTCCTGATTGGGTCGAAAGTTCGATATAATCAATAGGTGTTCCACTGGAGCCATCGGTCCAAACACCGTCTAGTCCACCATCGATAAAAACAATGAACAATGACGCTTGTCCAGAGCCTGTATTGTTATAGCCATTACCAAAGACAGCCGCCCATCGACCGTTTTCCATCATCGCTATAGTCGGTTTACTAAAGGTATAGCCTAAGTTTGGATGGGTAAATTCCCACAACGTAATAGCAGCAGCGTTAGCTTCTGAGAATTGGCTTGGGTCAGTAATATCTAAAGCAAATAGTCCTTTACCACCGCTTCTGAGACCACCAAGTAAAATGGTTCTCCAACTGGGCGAGCTGCCGCCGGTTGGATCGATAAAAACATCTGACACCGAGAGAGGTAAATCCACATAATACCGGTGTTGATATTCTGTTGAGGAAAGATAATGCAAGCCTTCCGAAGCGTTAGTGGAATAGACGGACCCAGGGATATAACCCAGAACTTCCTCGCCGGTATCTGCTCTGAACCCATGTAACATGCCATCATTAGCACCCGCATAGACGACTTCGGTTCGAGGCGAAGATAATTGGCTCCGTCTGAAGTCACTATATTTATTGCCAGAAGATGTTGGAAATAAACTGCCGGTACTGGGCCAGTTTAAACTTGGTGTTCCAACATAGACAGGCCCTGCGTTGATAATATCCCCTAATACGCTGCCACGCATTCTATATTGACCTGAAGTTTCAAGAGAGCGATCGCCTCGAAGATAGGCTAGGGCATTTTGACCATTATTATCGGGTGCAAGGTTTAAATCGGCTTTTTGACTTGCAGTTAAGTTACCCCAGGTAAAAGAAATGCCATCCGATCCGTTATAAGTAATTATTTTTCTAGTATTGGGAGCGGGTAATTGATTTGATGCTTGCCAACTATGTGTAGCACTAATATTACCGTCAGCATCAATAGGGTAAGAGTATACGTCACCGCTCCAGTCTGCCGAATTAAACAGTGAGAAATAGACTGAACTATCGGATTGCAGAGATGCTGTGTTAAAAGTTACCGAAGCAGAAGAACCTACTTTCGACTGGATAGATGAAAGAGCGTTTTGTAATTGATTCTTTAAATCATCGGCAGATTTGGCATTGAAGATCTCACCACGTCCATTTAGGGCGGCATGGTATAAATCATCAATCTGTCTGGGATCCCGGGCAGTATTAGTATTCGGCCAAGTGGGCGGAATATCATAAGCATCTGAGACCTTTTCATAAGTTCCATTACCGAATAAAGTTCCCTTTGCCCCCAAACCTATCATATAGGTCGACATGTGTAGATTCGGATTACAATCCATCCGTACACTTGGACATGCAGAAGGAGTCGCTACTTGCCCAGTTGTTAAATCGGGTCGTAAATTGGTTTTGTAATAATGCATGGCAATATCAGCAAAGGTATTATCGTAGGTATCAGCATACGGTTGACCTTCGCTGTTATCTTTTAGCGAAACTGTGGGCAAAGTGCCTTCTAAACTGGTAAAACCATCGGTAAAGTGTAAGGTAAAGTTCTTCTGACAGACTTGATTAATTGGAGCGCCATTATCCGTTCTCAAATATTGCTGTCCGGCAAAATCAAGGGCGTTGCGGTTAGGTGTGCCGCCATTATGACCCAAACTATAAACCGAGGAATAAAAGCTGTTATTATCAGTCGTATTATTCATATCCCACATTGTTACTGCACTGCGGTTGTTAATGGTAAATAAGCCTGTTCGTAATGCTCTTTGACCATTAAATGAATGCCCCATGCCAGCTTTCAAAGCCAAATGACGTTTACGATAATAACTAAACCAATTGGAAAAATTTTGAATTTCTTCGTTATAAGTGCATTGTGTATTACTGAGGCAATCTTTTCTTTCACCATTTTGTGCATAACTGTTAAGAGTTGACTTAATTTCAATTTTACTTAAGCACTGACCGTCGGGACCCACAGCATCGATACCTGCACCCGATAAACTGCTGGGATTAGCACTAAAAATCGTATAGTGTGAAGCATTGGGCGTTGAGCAATTACCGGTAATGCCATTAATAGAGTAATTTCCGCTGTTTACCAACTGATAGTAGGTCGCGGGAAAATAGGTTATACCCACATTACTTTCCGTGGTAATCGCAGTATCAGACGTTGCTGTAGACCAAGAACCACTCAGGTTATAAGTAGTACCTAACGGAAGTATCATGCCTGGATACATTTTGAAGACATGGTTTGTAGTGTTCGACTGAATGTTTTGGGTCAAATTGAAAGTACTGCTTCCAGCGCCAGGATCGGATGGTGCTGAGGTTTGATTGATAGCATTAAAATTCACTGTATCGTAATCAAACCAAGGCTCATAGGTAACATTAGGATTGTAGTACATGCCGTTAAAAACGGATGATCGTACAAATGCTAATTGAGGTAATGGAGGAATAGCGTAATGAGCGTGGTCGCTATCGCCGTATGTTCTTTCACCTATCCCGTTACCATTGGGGAATAAATATGAAAACTTTTTAAAACTAGCATTAGCACCACCAGCGTTGTTAAAGTTAACCGCCCCGTTATTGACGAACTGCTGATTAGTGGTATTCCACCACAAAGAACCGTCGTTGCTAGGGAAGAGCACTTCAAAATCCATGCTGCCTGAATCATCTATAGAGAGTAGCAAGTTAGGTTTAACAGCATTACTGATATACAAAGGCGAACTTTCTAGAACCAGAGGACTGGCATCAACCTTTAAACAAATCGGTAATAATATAAATAAAGTGAAAATCGAGGGACGAAATTCCGCAAAAATTTTACGATCTTGCATAACATTAACCATGGCAATCAAATTAATAATGAATTCTTTAGAAACGCTTCCCATAGAAGCTCTGCAGAACGACTTGTGAAGAAGCAGTTTTCCCAGTACCACGGCCTACCACTTTAAACACAATGACTTTGCCGCCGGCAGCGATGTTTTCCCCATATCCGCCAATGTTAATATTGGCATTGTTGTTGATTTGGCTGTCAATGATGTATTTCACGTAATAACGGGGTTTAACCTGGAACATATTAGTTGGAATTTGGGTACCTGACTCGGCAGAGAAAGTATCATCAGCCCAGGTGGTATGCTGTAAATAATCTGGCTCAGTATCAAGTTCACCAAAAAGTCCCAAGGTGCCGTCGAAGTCGCCTTCATTGCCGACTGCTTCGATATTCATTTCACCACTTCTTAAGGCGGCTTCCGCCGCTTGAAACGCTAAATTACTGTCTTTACTGTTACCTGCCATTTTTTCTTCAAGACTCGTTGTTTGCATACTGGTGACACCAACTAAGGTCATGACTAAAAGTATGATCAAGCTTACTGGCAGTACAGCGCCTTGATGCCGAAAAGAGTGTTGTGGGTGGTTCATGGTATCTCCTGAAGAGGTCAGGGTAATCGGTTACGTAAAGCGATGGTGGATGTGATGCTCTTTCTGATTCGTTTGTCCGTCGCTGTTAGATTAGCGCCGTTAAAATTGTAAGAAAGACTATCTGATGCAATGTTATCTTTTTCGGTTGCTAGCAATAATCTAATGCGCAGACTCATTACCTGGTCCATATTCAACCCAACCATGCCCGCTGGAACATAGTAGTTTGCAGTGCCATCCTGGTCAGTGTCTTCACCATAAAGAACCTGCATGTCTTCAACGCCTTCCACTAGTTCTTGCCAGCTGGAACCACCGTTTTCACTGTAGTGCAAAGCAGGTCGACCTGACGTGCCATTTCTAATAGCATACGAGCGGGTAACTAATTCAAAGATCAAACTACCGGTCGCATAGCTAGTACTCAATTGATCCGTTAAATTCCAAGGGTTGTTACCTGAACCACTGATACCATGTGACAGTTGACCTCCCGCAGCGGCGGAAATTTGAAAAATATCACCTTGATTACAATTGGTAATTAAAGCAACATTGCCAGAATTTAAATTGTGGGTGCTTGGTAGTACCAGTGGACTATTGGGTGCAGCCATATCAGCTTGCAACAATTCACCCTGACCCATAGCGCCACGCACAGTAAAACGATCGGTATTATCAACAAAATTATTGGAAATATCGGCGTCGTTATCAACACCGCTTAGAGCCACATTGAAGCCATGTTTTTCAGCATCATAGTTGCCCGATGCAGAATTTATCCCACGAGCAAGATTGCTGTTGTTAAAACCATCTTGCGTGCAGCCAACAAAATCAGTTCTACGTACATCTCGTGCAATCAGATCTAAAGCAAATCGAGCATTTTCTTGGAGTCGGGCCAATGATTGTTGAACGCGATAGGTTTGCTTGCTGCCGCTAAAGACTTGCAGAATACCAGCTGTGAGTAAAATTCCCAGCGTCATGGTAATCAGAATTTCGACTAATGTTAAGCCTTGTTCGCGTTGGCATCGAGAAGTTAGCATCATAATTCAAAACTCATTTGGAAATCTGGGTCTTTGGCATCAACAGTACCATCACGATTGTCATCCCAGGTGATTGATATGGTGAAAGCGGTGGCGGAACTGAAAATGACGCCATCACCTTCGGGTAAAATTTGTGCTATTGATTGATGCCATTCATATAAATCATTTTCAGCTAAATCTCTAGGTTGGCACGGTAAAAGTGGTGGTAACGAAGCAGGAGAACAACCGGCTTGAGCCACGACAGTCGGCATAGTTACTTCATCGACATCCGGCGTTGCATTGTTATTGACATCAACATAAGTGGATGCAGCTGCAACATTTGACCGCATACGATCAGCTAAATCGTAGGCAAGCCAAGTCGCCTGGCTGCGCAGAAAAGCAGTCTGGTTATTTTTTAAAGAGACTGTTTGTATTCCCGCCAATCCAAGCAATCCAAAAGCAGTCACAATGATGGTGACCAAAACTTCAATTAGAGTAAATCCTGGCTGTTTGTTCATGATGCGAAAAAAGGTGATTGAGTACAATGAATGACCTCTTTCCCGTTATCTTTTTCCGGAATACCGTTCAAATCGTTATCCCGACCAATTCTTGTTCTACCAAGGCGGTTAATAATAATCAGTCGTGAAGTATGAGGTTCTGGTAAGTTATTTTGATCAGTATTACCGCAAGCGATAAAACTGCCCATCGTACTATTGGTTTTACCAGAAGGCAGATAGGTCACGCGGTTAACGAAAGCAGTGCTGTTACTTCTAAGTGTATAGTGATTAGCGATAGCTGGGTATTGCTTCAATAAACAGTCTTCGTTTGGTTCACATAGGTCAGTATTACCGTTATCATTAAAAGTACCATTACCGTTAACGTCGGCAAAGATAATCCAGCCTTTTTCCCAAAAGGGATCTTCTTTTCTGACTGTGACTGGGGTTAATCTTTTAACTGCTTCGTCATGCGCTAAATTAAAAGAACCTATCAAGTGATTACTAATTGAAACTAAACGATCTTTTCTGATCGTTTCCTTGAAGCTAGGCATACCAATCGCCAAAAGAGTTGCTGCCAGCGTTAGCGTCACTAATAATTCAACCAACGTAAAACCAGTATGATGTTTATTTATCATAATCAGAAAATTTCTTTTCCTATAGACTTGTTGCCTGCATACCTGCAGAAGTTAATTATTCAACTTGTTTGATCAAATTTTGTGAATAAAGCTTATCAACCTAAAGACTAGTCGCAATTTTGTTGATTGCAATAATGAAAAACTGACCAACTCGAGTTCTGAATCTAATTTTCTAAAGAACGTTGCAATCCAGGCATTTGAAAAGTGAGAAGCTTAAAGTGGTGGATGAGTTTTTTTGATAAAACCGATTTAATAGTTAGAGCAGTTGCAGCATAAGGTTATAATGGTCGATGGATTTTTATCGAATTATTGCGTTTGATTGATCGTGGTTTATTAGTATGGTGTCGATCCAAAATGAAGAAAAATAATTACCGTTATAAAATAATTTCGGTCTTTCAATGTTGTTGAGTGATAACCAGAGTCAACAATCGTAACGAAGTTTGGCTCAGAACCTAATTGATGGAGAAATAGAAATGAAACTGATTACTGCAATAGTTAAACCTTTTAAACTGGATGATGTCAGGGAGTCGTTATCTGAAATTGGTATCAGTGGTGTGACAGTTACCGAAGTTAAAGGGTTTGGGAGACAGAAAGGGCATACCGAGTTGTACCGTGGCGCAGAATATGTTGTCGATTTTCTGCCAAAAGTGAAAATAGAAGTCGCCGTTGGAGATGAAATACTGGATCAAGCCCTAGAGACCATTATTAAATCGGCAAATACAGGAAAAATTGGTGATGGGAAAATCTTTGTTACTTCTCTTGAGCAGGTTATCAGAATAAGAACCGGCGAAACTGGCGAAGAAGCTATCTAAAAATAAAATATAAATAGTTCAAAGAGGAGAGAGAGGGGCTTTATGTTGTCCAAATACAATAAAATTTTTGCGATCGCATCTTTATTTTTATTATCGGAGCCAAGCTTGGCCGATGAGTTAAATGCAGGAAACACTGCATGGATATTAACATCTACCGCATTAGTGTTATTCATGACGATACCTGGTTTATCCCTGTTTTATGCCGGCTTGGTCAGAAGTAAAAACGTATTGTCAGTTCTTATGCAATGCTTTGCCATTACTTGTTTGATTTCTATTCTTTGGCTGGCAGGTGTTTATAGCTTGATTTTTGCCGATGGCGGAGCAATTCAACCCTATATAGGCGGACTATCTAAAGTTTTTTTGATCAATCTGGAACAATCCACACTTTCCGGTGATATTCCAGAAAGCGTTTTTTTTATGTTTCAAATGACCTTTGCCATTATTACTCCAGCATTGATTGTTGGTGGCTTTGCCGAGCGAATGAAATTTTCTTCCATGCTGTGGTTTAGCGCTCTTTGGTTGTTGCTGGTTTATGCGCCCATTTGCCATTGGGTTTGGGGAGGTGGTTGGTTAGCTGAAATGGGCGTGATGGATTTTGCAGGAGGAATTGTAATCCACATTAATGCAGGCGTTGCAGCATTAGTTGCAGCCCTTGTGATGGGTAGGCGCAGAGGATTTCCTGTAACACCAATGCCACCACATAATTTAACTATGACCGTCACCGGTGCTGGTATGTTGTGGGTCGGGTGGTTTGGGTTTAACGCAGGTAGTGCTTTAGCTGCTGACGGTTCAGCCGGCATGGCAATGTTAGTAACCCATATCGCCGCTGCAGCGGGTTCGCTAACCTGGATGTTTATCGAATGGATTAAGTTTGGTAAACCCAGTGTATTGGGTATTGTTACGGGTATGGTGGCGGGGTTGGGAACTATTACCCCGGCGTCCGGGTTCGTTGGACCCTTAGGTGCATTAGTTATTGGCACCACTGCTGGAGCAATGTGCTTTATCGCAACCCAAATCATCAAAAGAAAGTTTAAAATAGACGATTCATTAGATGTTTTTCCTGTGCATGGTATTGGCGGAATTATCGGCTCGTTATTAACTGGCGTCTTTGCTGCTACCAGCTTGGGGGGCATGGGCTTGTCGGAAGGCGTATCCATTGCTCAACAAGTCGGGATTCAAGCCATAGCGATTATTTCTACCATTGCCTGGAGCGCCACAATTAGTTTTCTTATTTTGATCATTCTAAAAGCCACCATTGGTTTAAGAGTCGCACCAGAAGAAGAAATTCAAGGCCTGGATATCGTGCTACACGATGAAACCGGCTACCAACATCTTTAATACTCTTTATAGACGACTCACTGATTAGTCCGTCACCAGATCTGTGGTGACGGGCTTTAATCTAAACTGGAATTTTGAGGATAAGCCTCGAACAATCATCATAGTGTCTCTTGCGCGAACAATTTTAGCACCAAAAGAAAAGCAAAATATAGACCAATAGAACACTGTGAGCATAAGGACGTTCACGCATTCTGCTTTTCGAAGTTAGTCAGTGGACAGAGAAAATACTGCCAACTTTACGTGATGCTTGATCTTACCTCAAACGCGAACCAGATACTTTTAGAATGCTGACATTCTTCGATCCGCTGGCTGCGGTTAATGAGAAGTTACGAACATTTTTGGGTAAGAGGGTAGGTATTTGGTTCTATCGGTGGGCTAGATGAGTGAACATGTGGCCTGAGTGGTTCTTGCAGATAAGACATGATACCCGGTTTATGATTAAAATAAAATGTTCTGAAGTTTTCGATTTGTTGATAATTTATTGAGTAACGTCAAACAATTTACGAACAGTTGCTACTTCACTTTCATTGGCAAAGAGTCGGGCTTCAAATTGACCCACACCAACGTATTGACTGAGAAAGCTGACAGTTCCACTGCTGGGGCTTGTCTCAGATACTTTTTGTGTGCCATTAGTATATAGCCACATTTTTAGTTGTGCATCGGGGCTTCCTACTGGCGCAATGGTAATACGGTGATTTCCGCTGATTATCAAACCTGAGAAGTCAACTTGTATTTTTTCACCATAATTATAGGTGGGTTGACCAATAGCTATTTGTTCATCACCCTGGTTATTTTCCACCACCGGTAAGGGTTGTGCAGGTTGAGGGTTGGTCTCGGGTGTTTGAGGATCATTTGGAACAGGAGACGGAATATTTCCTGATTCTTCAAGATCAATAACGTAAGTATCAACTGAACCTGAGTCGTACCAATCGCTACTAAAAATAACACGTGTACCAGACGGACTGATTACCGGGTGCGGCTCTCCAAAATAACCAGCATTGTATCCAGAGGTATTTTGAGCATCTTTTGCATATGTTCGTGCATGAGCTAAACGACAAGTCTTAGGTTCTTCTCCAGCGTAAGTCAGACTGATTTCAGAAAATAGAAGAGGTGCTTCCTCTCCATTGTCAAAGTAATCATAATGACCATACCCAATAGTGGATATGACTACCCAGCCAGGATTGGCCTCAGATATTGCAGAAACATGAGTTCCACTTTGTGGGTAGCCCCATCCATTGCTTTGTCCCACAATCACCCGGCAAGCACCCGTTTCCATATCAAAAGAAACAAGTGATCCCACTCCGAGACCCGGGTCTCCATTACAACCAAGTTCTGATGGGTTATAGATTACCGAAAACATGGTGTCATGCCCATTTGGTAAACGACCAACCGTATTATGTTCAGGCTTAGGTACCGTATACGAATTTCCATCAGCACCTAGGAAACCACTATAGCTTATATCTAAATTATGCAATAGATTCATATTTGTATCAAAAACAGAACCTTGTAGCAATATCCGTTGATTACTCGGAGTGGGTGACGCTGAAATGTTGTTGGCATAGCCAAAAGTATTACCAGCTACCGGTTGAGAGGGGTCAATCACGACCTGATTGCTAACTGCGCCTGTACGGACATTGACGAAAAAAGTTTGATCAGTCGTATTATCGTCAAAGGCATTATTGTTACAACGAACGCCAATATGATCACCATACATTGCTTGTACGTCGGATCCGGATGTTGCGGAGCCTCCAGAACGTGGCGGATGGCCGCAAACCTCACCCATATCAGCAATCTTTTGCTTTTCCTCTGTGTTCACATTGTAGCGAACCAGGGTATCGTAAAACTCATCTGTCACAGGATATTTTTGTATGTAGAAAAGGTGGTCCGCACTTTTTGGGTCCCAGAATACTTCTTCTAAATCCGGCGGCACGATATCCAGCTTACGAATATGTTCATAGGTTTGTCCGTCGTAAAGGTGGTGTCCGGCTCCTTCGGTACCGGTGTGATAGAGAATCAGCTTGCTTTCATCTGCGTTCCAGGCTTGTATCGTGTTGTACATGGTTTTGATAACGCCGCCATGCTGAGTATTGCTGATGCGTGTCACTGAAGTTCCAAATGCCGGATCCTGATAGGTTTCCAGATAAGCTGGTTTAGCTATTTTCTCGACTATCCTTGCATTTCGATCAGTGACTCTTGTTTCGCATAAATTGGCTGGACTCGCTATAACCGGTCCTGTTACAGATGCTCCAAGAATCAAAGAAACAGTTACAAAATTGTTTTTGATGTGCATAATTTTTCTCCCATTTTTGACGTTAAAGACCACTGCTGTCAGGTTAATCAAATTGCAACTCCAGTTGTATGGCTTGACTGGGTTTTGTGGGTTTTCGTTTTTGTTGAATAGAAGCATGAAGTGGCTGCACTAAAGTCGCCTTGGTGGCGGATCACCGTCTCATCAAAACGGTGCTTCGGGATACATCGTAACTGAGGTGATGATAAACGGTTAGGATGTTTCATAGCCTAAGTTATGGGGTGGGAAAAGCAGTCTCAATTGCTGCTGATTTAGCTTATATCCAAGTAACTTAAGCCTCTGCTTATTGCTTAACCAGTCAGTAGTGGTAGAGACTGATGAAACGATAACCCTATTTGTGCCCATTCATAAACTCTCTTAAATAAAAATATTAGTAGGGGTCTGGATTTAACCAGCCCCTGGTTTGTAGCTTTCGAAAAGCGAATTCTCCACGAAAGCTGTGCCTAGCTCCTGTGTTACCTTCGACTGTAAACCCTGACATAATCAATTTCCAAGGCCGGGTTGTGAAAGTTTTCAGACATAAGATCCTGTTCATTTGGATAATCACGACCTAGTCCGCCCAGGTTGGTGGGCAAACCTGTAAAGTTACCGCCCATAGCAAGGTTGATAATCAGATACAGCCTCTCATAGTTAACTTTTACGTTTTCCAGCTGACTGACTTGTTCACCATCAATAAACCATGTGATACGTCCCGGCTCCCATTCTACTGCGTATACATGATAATCTTCGGCATAGTCAACACCAGAGAAGATTTGTCCTTGCGGTTGTGGTTTGATTTGCTCATCATCGGCGTGAAAGGTATTGTAGATATACCTAGAGTCATGGCCAAGATTTTCCATGATATCGATTTCTGTTTTTCGTGGACTATTTCTATTTTGATGGTGTAACCAAAAAGCAGGGAAGGTGCCAGTGTGGCTTGGAATTTTCATCCGTGCTTCAAAGTATCCGTACTGTTGCGAGAACTTATCAAAAGTAGAGATTGCACCTGACAGGAAATGTTGCTGGGAGACCATATCTCGTAGGGGACCAAAGCTTCTGTTACCATCCCCCGTTTTTAATGGATTGCGTATTGCACGTATCGCTAGGCGATTGCCATTAAACTCAAATGGATTATACCTGGATACTACAGTGCTCAGGTGTTCTTGATCTTTGCTGTAAATGTTAACATAAAACTGTTTTTCGTTATTTATTACACGGTATTCGTATCGTTCACCATTGTAGTCACCATCCCAACGTAGCTGACTGTTCCAACGATACTGATTAAGTTCTGATCCATTGAATTCATCACTAAAAACCAAATCATAACCACTTACGTTGGCACCGGGAATTGATTCTGATTCGGGGTCTACAAGCTGGACGTAGGGTAGCGGAACTTCTGGTATCTGGTGGGATATGTGAATAATGGTTTCTGATTTCTCGCTAAAGTGTTCTCTAGATTCATCAAATGCAGTAACGTAGTACTCGTTACTGCCCACTAATGGATTGTTGTCAGTGTACGTTTCGTTAACCATGACTGTATCGAGGTATACCTCATTGCGATACACATTGTATCCCGCTGCCCCAGCGACAGGCAGCCAACCGAGCATCACCTCACCCTCGTTATTTTCACGTGTTAAAAGACCATCCGGAGCAACAATGTCGACATTAGGATCAACTGGAGGATCAAAAGGGTATGGAGACGTAGAAATTGAGATTTCATTGGAACGACCCGAGAATTGCTGCTTAGACTGGTCAAACGCTGTTACATAGTATGTATATTCACCATTCAAACCATAGTCGGCATACGGTGGGCTTGTTACTGTCGTCAGGTATTGATTATTGCGATACACATTATAACCAGCGGCGCCATTTGCTGCTCTCCACGTAAGAGTCACCCCTCCTGCATCAATGATCTCATGCCCCTGAAGATTCGTCGGGGCGACTTGAGCAGCACTGATATTTGACGGGGCTGTCAACAGCGCCAAAAATAGCATTGCAATTTTAATTTGTATTTCGCGAAACATTGTTGTTCTCCAAATTTATTCCATTTCAAATTTTCATCAGGATTTAAAAGCCCAAAAGAGAGTTGACAGTGGTCAGTTATGTAACATTGGCTGTGCCGTCTAAAGCTTGTCCATTGAATGTATCCACATCCTTCCTATTAGTGAAGATTATTACGCCCCCTTTTTACGAGACGCAGGAGCGTCTATGTAGAAATTCTCACGGAGACCGTGGGAACTATAAATTTTTGGTAATACTTGCACAGCCTCCTTTGCTAATCCAACTTACATATCTGCATTACGGCCCTACACATTCACCACCACCACTCGGACAATCTTGAACATAAGGAGGCTGAGTCGGCGTAGGAGGGCAATTTTCACATTCACCACCACCTCCAGGAGTGGTTGTTCCTCTTGGTTTAGGGGGAAACTCACTAAGTACCACATCTCCAACATTAACAACACCTAACCCAACTTCAGCGCGCACCAATCCACCTCCATTCAATCCTTCATAAGCATAGACGGGGTCAAGATCAACTTCATAAGACGATCCGTAAACTGAGTCAATCGTTGAAGTGACTTTGTCTCCATTATAGGTCTGTGTCATAGTTCCTAGATAATTGCCATTTCCATCTGAAATATCTACTGTGCTCCTCATACTAATATCTCTTGATACATCTACCTCAACCGTTTCTTGAGTGGAAACACCTCTAGTTAGATTGTTGTAGCTTCCCGTGCTACTTACTAGTGTACGAGCACGAGTCGTGTTCAAGGGATCAGCGACATTGGAACTTGGGCTACGAGTTCTAGAATTATATGCAACAATCTGATATGTAGGATTTCCTGTCGCATTTTTATCAACGTAGAGAAAGGTAGATGGGTATTCTCCATGATCATATGCGTAGCGTTGTGGACTTAAATAACCGATTTTTTTTCCATTCCGATATATGTCATAAAGTACGGAATGTATACCAATGGTCTCCCACTCGATGGCAACCACTTTTGGATGCAAGCGAGTTGCCTTCACCGATCGAGGTGCACGTAATTCAGACCCATTCGAAGAAATTCTATTACCACTACAATGCCATCCATCAGACTTCGATTCGCAGATGTGCCCCAGCTGGTCGTTCCAGGTTTGTCCGCACGCATCTCTAAAGTTTCTTTTTGCTACATCCCTATTGCGGTCAGGCGTGCCAGTACACCAATCAGGATTGGTGGCGGGTGAGTTTGATGTAGTCGGATTGGTAGGCGCTGGCGTTGTCGAAGCAGAGACATTACCACTACAATGAAATCCATCTGGCTTGTAGTCGCAAACATGTTTCTGATCATTCCACGGTTCACCACACTTGGTTTTAAAGTTCTGCCTTGCGGTAGCAAGATTTTGGCTGGGGTTACCTGTACATCTGGATGAACCGGATGCTACCGGGTTAGAGGTAGTTGAACGGGTAGTCTCGGGCGTTTTTGAAGCAGAGACATTGCCACTACAGTGAAATCCATCTGGTTTGTAGTCGCAAACATGCTTCTGATCATTCCACGTTTCACCACACATGGTTTTAAAGCTCTGCCTTGCGGTAGCAAGGTTTTGGCTGGGGCTACCAGAACACCTCTTGGTTGCTGCTTTTGCAGAGACCGAGAAACCCACGGTCTCAGAGGCAATACCATTAAAAGTATTGGTTGGTAAAGCTAATATGGGTTCTGCCTGCGAAACCTTAAAGATTAATTCTTCAGTTTGTTGCAGTTCAACAGAATAAGTTTTGACAGACGGTTCACCTTGTTCCAAAACCATTAGCGTTGGAATAATAACGGCTCCACTTTCCGGATCAAAAGTCGCTTCGTTTGTCGAAGACTCACTGGTGGGATCAGGTACCGCATCGGTCACTGCAAAAGTTAAGTTCTCTGTTTCTTCTTGTTGCTGCAAAGTGACAGAATACTTTTCTGACTGCCCCTTAACGGAAAGGACAGGAATTTCAACTAAACCTGTTGCTTCGTTATAAACTGCTTCATTTTCAGCTATCGCGATCGAAGCAAAAAGCAGCATTGTTATAAGAATAATTACCTTTTTCAATTTAACCTCCTAACATATTAAACAATCCCAGAGACTAAGCCATGACGTTTTTCAATTATTGTTATTTCTTTGCAGAAGGGTAACACTCTGCATGAGTGGAAAGTATATAGAAAGTAACCCGGTATTTCTATTATAAGCTTTATCAACTATAAATTTTTACTCTAAAAGAACCACCTTATTTCAGGCTCATTTTAGATTGGACATGACTTAGATTTGACAATAACTCATGTTAGTATTAAAGTGCAACGGTTTTGTTTTTTTATAAAAAACGCGCCATAAAACATTTGTTGCAAGATCTGACCCTAAATTGCCAGTTTAGCTTTGTGTAGTGTGTACCCGAGGATAGGCTGGAAAGTGGCGTTGAATAGAATGCTCTCTAATCTAGATAACAAGGAAACTAATATGAATTATAAGAAGCGACATTTAATGTCGGTCATGCTCGTACTTGCGAGTTTCAATGTTCAACCGGCTACACCGGCAAGACTCACATCAACTGTAGATCAGAATGTTTTGTTTCATCATCACATACTAAACTTTGGCTTTAATAGTTGGGATCCGAACCAAGCAAACTACCTGGTTATGTTTAAACATGCAGCGGCCATGTCTTACGATGCAACTTCATTTTACTTGAATGGAGACATGCCAAGTGACTATGCTGGATTAAAACGTATCATGAATTTTAATGCCGGCAATGCGCCTCTTTTGCTGACTTTCCCTGGTAAGGGTACGTATAACTTTGCTTATTCAGACACAGCAGGAAATAGTTCTTCAGATTTTTCGAAGCGTGCTGGTGTAAGTTTCGATCTCGATGGTGCTACTCTCGAACACCTTAAAGGCTTTGCTTGCGCCAAGAGTTCTGAATATAACAATTTTTCAGCCTCGTCCAGTATGGCAGATGCAAAGCGGATGTTTCAGACCAACTGGTTTACTGGCAATCAGTTTGCGCCTGTGGCTAATTTTCAAAGTCGCTTCATTGTTCAAAAGATGGTAGAGCAAACAATAACATCGTTGAGAACAGGCTTCTATGACCAAATGTTTTTGGACGAAGTGGGCAGAGTACAACCGGATTGCTTCAATAAAGAGTATGGTGATCAGGGTTCCTTTTCAAGCTGGAAGGAAGGCCAGTTATCTTTTATAAGGCAAATTACGGAAGCCGCGCAGAGCACTAACGGTCGAAAAGGAAGCCCCATTAAGGTCTCTGGTAATATCTGGAGTCCCTACGAAAATGATATTTTGCCGAAAGCATTTGCCAGTAATTCACTTCCACTAGACCATTATTATTTCGAATCAGGTGGTTTTGCAATAGAAGATTTAGGCCCTGTAAAAAATGGCCTATCCTCCAATGATTACGACGCCAGTACAGGTCTGCCTATTTATAAAAATATTAGCGGCGGTTTTATTCCGGCAAATCGAGTTGCTGTTGAAACCGAATATACGTTTCATGGTGAAGCTAACGATGTTGGTGCAGTCGGGGAGCGTTACATGATGCAGCATTTTAACGGTGCGGGCATTGCTGCTTCCCAAGGTTCTTGGTTTGGTTGGTATGGCGAAAGCCAGGTTGATTCAAGAAATAACAGAGGTCAGTTAGTTCATACCCATGCCATGATGTTACTCAGGGCAATTCCAAATTGGGAAAACATTGCCAGTGTGCCTTTGTCCGACCGCTGGTATACCAAATCAACTTATTTCTATTGGAGTCCTAATAGCCAATTTAGTACGTCTGCTATACAAGGTTGGAACCCAATCAATGAAACTCTTTATGTAGTTTATATGGATGCATCTGGGCAAATTGATTTAAAAGGTGGCGTTATAAAAACAGCTTATTTTGTCGATGAAGTGTTTAATGCTACGGATGAAAGTGCCTTGCATTGCTTAAGCAGTACAAGCCATGGGTTAGCTAGTTTGACTTGCCCAGATAAAGTCAGGCAAGGTATAAGAATTACATTCGAGTAATCCGGTGTTATTGTCGTATTAACCATCTAGCTTAGATTGAGGAGCGAGGATTCAATAATTTACGAGTTTTGACTTGTAATTTTGTCCGTCTTCTGCGGTGTAGTAAGAGTTTCGTAACATGCTATGTGCCTGTTGCTACGCCTGAAGACAATTCGTATAACATTGAATCCGCGCTCTTAAACGAATTTTCTGAAGCAGCGAATTCGGATAGTCTTAGCGCCTTTAACGATAGTGTTACTGCTTGATCCGATTCTGAGTCAAAGAAGCCTTAATTTGTCAGTTTTCCTATCGAATTGAGTTCGGTACTCAGCTTTTCAGGTGGCATTGTTTCTAATGGCAATGCCAGCATCTTGTTTACGCGCAACAACAGCGTTTGATAGGTGTTATCAAAAGCCGAAATAATTTCTTCATCAGTACCTTTAAGGTGGCCTGGGTCTGATACGCCCCAGTGTGCATGAACAGCTTTGGCAAGATAAATGGGACAAGATTCGTTAGCAGCGTTATCACAAACAGTAATAACAATATCCATTGTCTGGTCTTCAAAATCCTTCCAGGATTGACTTTTATAGCCTTCAGTTTGCAAACCAAATCTTTTCAACGTTGCTAATGCCCCTGGGTTAATGTTTCCAACAGGATGACTGCCCGCCGAAAAAGCTTTGATGCGGCCTTGCCCATAATGATTAAATAAGGCTTCTCCCATTACACTGCGACACGAGTTGCCAGTGCAGATTACAAAAACATTTAACACGATGCTTCCTTCATTAGTTGATTGATAAGGACCGTACCGTTAGCAACACAATGATGATTTATTTTCGGCAGGACTGGCGGCAAATGGATTCTCTCCATCTGATTGTGTTTTTTGGTCATTGAAAGTTGGAATCTCATTGAGTGTATGAAAAGATTCCCAGGCAATCCCTTGTGGATCGGTGATCCAGTGTTTATCGGAGCGTGAATAACAACATCCCGCCTGATCCTGAGTTTTGATTGGGCTTTGTGTGGCATCCAGGCAGTGTTTAATTTCCTCTAATTCCTGATCGTTTTCAGCCTGAATGCCAAGGTGGTCGAGTCCTGTTTGGGTGCTGCGATTGGAAATTGCAAAATTAACGCATGGGTCTTCCAGCATCCATTTTGCATAGTCTTCATGTCGTACGGTAGGCTGACAGCCAAACATCGTGCTGTAAAACGCTATATTTTGTTCCAGGTTTTCTACTGCAATGTGGATGTGTACTCTTTTCATGAAAAAACTCCAGGTAAAGTTAGTTTGACAGGTGAATAAGCATTGATAGTATTGAAAAAAACTAGCAACAAATAGCCGTTTCAGGACGGTTTTCCATTTGTCGCAAGCGCTCCAGATCTTGTTTAAGCAGTCCAGTTGATTCAACGGCAGTTAAGCTATTTTTCAGCAAAGGGAAGATCCACTCAGGCAATTGGGAATTAATTTGATAATAAACCCATTGACCTTCGCGACTGTCCTGTAATAAACCACATTGACGCAAGGAGGCCAAATGCCGGGAAATTTTGGGTTGTGACAAAGCCAGAGCAGTCGTTAATTCGCAAACACAAAGCTTGCCTTCTTTCTGCAATAGTGAGACACAACGCAAGCGTGTATCATCGGATAGACATTTAAAAAATTTAGCTGGAGACATAAGCTAACTATAATATATGCATAACCGTATTTCAATATATAATTTTCAATAGTATGTTCTTGGTGGTATCAAAAGTTATTAAATCATACTGATTTTCACTCTCACCTTTATTTGAAAAACAAGTTTTAAAGTAAGAGAGTTAAGATCTATTTTTTGGTACAACACTCATCTTGCTCTCCAAAAACCCCCTTATAGTTTGTTTGCCACGCTAAACGTTTAATGAAATAGTCCTGATCCTGATTAAATACATCCAGACAATGTGGGCATCGACAAAAATTGAATAACGTCCCATTAAATACATGCTCTACAGTGCTATTAACCGGTTTTTCAGCCAAGCAAACCGGGCACACTTTCAAACTGGATGTCTCATCTAATAATTCTTCAGGGTTGCTTTTGAAGAGTTCCATACATCCATCACAACATAACCAATATTGCTTTTCATGGTAAAAATAGGAAACCGCTTTTTCCTGAGTGATGCCTAAGCGAATTAATGAACAGCCACAAGCTGGACAAATGGGTGTTTCCATGAAATTCTTCATCTGTAGTGTTAAAATCAGCGTTCATAATTATCCGGCACAACAGGATAGTTCTGTTATGTCTTGGTTAAAAGTTTGGGCGCAAAGTTTAATGCCTTCTACCATGGTTAAATAAGGGAATAGCTGTCCGGCCAGGTCTTCTATTGTCATTTGATTGTGAATGGCCAAAACCGCTGTCTGGATCATTTCACCTGCTTCCGGTGCTAATATCTGTGCACCTATCAAACGCCGGCTTTTGGTTTCCATGACCAGTTTAACAAAGCCTTTGGTTTCAAAGTTGGCGAGCGCGCGTGGGATATTGTTTAATGGCAAAAGACGGCTATCAGTTTTTATATTATTCTGATTTGCTTCAGCTTCGGTCAAACCGACAGTGGCCATCTGAGGATCGGTAAACATGACGGCAGGCATGGCTGATAAATTAATCGTTGCATCACCTCCTGTCATGTTGATAGCCGCGCGAGTTCCAGCTGCCGCAGCCACATAGACGAATTGAGGTTGGTTAGTACAATCTCCAGCAGCATATATATGTTCAATATTGGTGCGCATGTGATCGTCAACGCTAATGGCGTCGCTTTTATCCATTTCGATACCGGCTTCATCCAACGCCAGCTCTTTGGTATTAGGTGGCCGTCCTGCGGCAATCAATAATTGATCACTTGTCAATATCTGACCTGTGTTGGTTTTAATAACGAATTTACCTGAAGAAAACAGCCCTTTTTTGTAGCTTACATCTTCAACTTGAGTCTGTTCAAATATCGTTATACCTTCCGATTCAAGAATTTTATGCAGTTCTGCACCTATATCAGGATCTTCTTTAGATAATAAGGTATGTCGTGCCAATAATGTCACTTGAGTACCCAGTCTGAAAAAAGCCTGTGCTAACTCTAAGGCAACAATTGAAGAGCCAATCACCATTAAATGTTCTGGTAGTACTTCGGTTTCCAACGCTTCGGTGGATGTCCAAAAAGGCGTTTCAGCTAATCCTGGAATAGTTGGAATATTGGGTGATGCACCCGTGGCAATGAGAAACCGATCTGCTTTAATTTCAGTAAAGTCACCGTGCTCCTGATCAACCATTAAAGTCTTGGCATCTTTAAATCGAGCATCTCCTTTCACCAAAGTGATATTTCTATTAGATGCCAAAATACTTTCATATTTAGCTGCCCGGAGTTCATTCACCCTTGCTTGCTGCTGAATAAGCAGTTGTTTGCGATCAATCGACGGTCGTTGTTTTTTGATGCCATCAAAGGCATGGTTTTTTTGCAAATGGGCGATATGCGCAGAACGGATCATGATTTTTGAAGGGACACAGCCAATATTGACACAGGTTCCGCCAATGATCGGGTTGCGTTCGATCAGAGTGACTTTAGCGCCATTTTCTACGGATTTAATGGCACAGGCGAAAGCACCCGAACCTGTGCCGATAATAGCAACATGGAGTTGTTGACCATTGTTTTCAGCCGCTATTTGGCCATCAGAAACGACTTGTTCTTTTTCCATTTCTGTTACCTGATACCCTTTATCTTCGATCTTGCCGATCAATGATTCAAGGTTGGTTTCACCAGAGACCTTAAGTAGTCCAATGCCTTCAGGATAAGACACTTTGATTTCCACGCCTTCCAGTACATTGAGTTTGTTTTCAATGCCGCCAACACAGCTTGGGCAGGTCATGCCCTCAATTTTTAATTGTTTAGTCCACATAAGAACTCCGGGTGTTATTTTTCTTGGCGAACAGTTGACGGATAGCCTGCATTAGTAGTGGCTTTGATTAAAGATTCATTATTGGTTTGTTGGGGGTTAAACGTCACGTTAGCTGTTTTGGTGTCATAATCAACCTTCACGTTTTGAACTCCTTCGACCCCTTGCAAAGCCTTTTTAATAGTAAATTTACACATTGCGCAGGTCATGTTTTGCATATCGAGCGTGATTGACTGATGACTGTTTTGAGGCTGTAATGGAGTTTCAGCATGAATGGACTGCATAGAAAAGAATCCTGCCAATAAACTCAACGTATAAAATAGTGTTTTGTTATTCATTGTTGCTCCTTATGCCATAAAAACAGGGGCATACCAGGGGAATGTCAAGAGTAATAAAATCAATGTAGAACCTATCCAAAAGATCAGCCGCTGTTTTTTTTCCACTTCGGGTAAAGCACATGCTTTGCCTTCTTCGCAGCTTTCAGGAATCAAATAAAGTTTACGAAACCCCAAACCGATAAAAATCAGTGTGAGTATGAAAAAAAAGGGTCGGACAGCTTCCATAGAGGTCAAGGTGCTCATCCATGCGCCACCAATGCCTAAAGATAAAAGTAACAATGGGCCGACACAGCAGGCCGATGCCCCAATAGCAGCTAAGAAAGCGCCAATGCCCAGCCAATTGGCGCTTTTGGTAACTGTTTCTAGTTCGGTTGTCATTATGATTCTCCTAAAATAAAGCATATCGTGTTGCGTGGCATCAAAGTTTAGAGGTGCAATGTTGCTTAAAACTATCAAATAGATATTGAATCCTCGCGAATAAGACTTGATTAAAAGTCTAAACCCTGGTCTATAGAACAGAGTCAAGAAAAATGTACATTATTTCTTTATGTGTCAGAGGAGGTAGGATCTTTTGAAAGCGCGTCGATAAGTGAACAATGTTCGGAGGATGAATCATCTTGACACCCCTTAACAAGTTTGTCCAACACGTTACGCAGGGCAGTTAAGTCTTTTAGTTGGTTGTCAATTTGCTGGCGTTTCTGTTCGGCAATTTTTCGTATATCTTCGCAATGGCCACTATCGAGTAATAATAGTTCTGAGATTTCCTGCAAGGTAAAGCCTGACTGTTGAGCACGTTTAATGAACTGGATTCTGGCAATCGCGTCGGATGGGTATTGTCGGTAACCAGTGGCTGGCTTTGCTGGTTCCATCAGCAATTCTTTGCGCTGATAGTAGCGGATGGTTTCAATGGTGACGCCGGACTGTTTGGCCAATTTTCCTATGGTTAGAAGCATTTTAGTCGTAATTTCTACTCTGATTTGGCTTAATGGATAGTATATTCTTTTCCTTTTTTCTAACGAATAAGAAAAGATATTATCAAAAATTAAATCACTTTGAAAAAGCATTCTAACTGACTAAACTAGCCTGCAAGAAAACCATATATAGCAGATAATCAAGTGGATCTTCTCTACTAATTAAAACATCAGGTTATTCAACCTTGAAATATCCAGTTGGCTAGGATGGAATGAAATTGTAAATAACGCGTAATGAATGAAAAATCTTTAGATCTTCTTAAGAGTACCTTTGGTTATCAACAGTTCCGGGGACAACAAGCCGATATTATTGACCGATTGGTAAACGGGGAGGATGCCTTGGTTTTAATGCCGACTGGTGGTGGGAAATCGTTATGCTACCAAATACCGGCTATGTTACGCCAAGGCACTGGTATTGTTATTTCGCCATTGATCGCTCTGATGCAGGATCAGGTCGATGCTTTGAACCAGTCAGGTGTAAGAGCTGCTTGCCTTAATTCTACAATGAGCATTGATAATTTGGATCGAGTAGAGCGATCTTTGTTAGAAGGATCTTTGGATTTACTTTATCTTGCTCCTGAACGATTGAGCACCTACCGTACCTTAAACCTATTGGACAGGGTTCCTATTGCTTTGTTTGCAATAGATGAAGCTCATTGCGTTTCTCAGTGGGGTCACGATTTTCGTGTTGATTATTTGAAATTATCGCTATTGCACGAAAAGTTTCCACAAATTCCTCGGGTTGCTCTCACAGCAACTGCCAATGAAAGAACCCGTCAAGAAATAATTCATCAACTTAAGTTAGAAGAAGCCCAGGTTTTTGTCAGTAGTTTTGATCGGCCGAACATTTATTACCATATCGAACAAAAAGTAAAAGCCAAACAACAATTGCTGCATTTTATTCAAAAGCAACACGCTGATGATTCCGGCATTGTCTATTGCTTATCGAGAAAAAAAGTTGAAAGTATTGCTCAGTGGCTGGTCGAGCATGGCATTAACGCATTTCCTTATCATGCTGGTTTACCTCATCAGCAAAGAACGGATTCTCAACGTCGTTTCATTCGGGAGGAAGATAGCGTAGTTGTTGCCACCATAGCTTTTGGCATGGGTATCGATAAACCCAATATTCGATTTGTCGCTCATCTGGATTTACCAAAAAGTATCGAGGCTTATTATCAAGAAACCGGCAGAGCAGGGCGAGATGGGCAGACAGCTGATGCGTGGATGGTTTACGGATTGCAAGACGTAATCACCTTACGTCAGATGATTGACGGGTCCACGTTAAACGATATTAGGAAAAGAGTTGAACAACAAAAGCTGGAGTCGCTGCTGAGCTTTTGTGAACAAGTAACGTGCCGCAGACAGTCATTATTACACTATTTTAATGAAACCTTAGAGCAGCCTTGTGGCAATTGCGATTGTTGTAAGAACCCAGCAGAGACCTGGGATGGTACGCTGGCAGCCCAGCAAGCTTTATCCTGTATTTACCGAACTGAACAACGCTTTGGTGTGAATTATTTAATTGATGTGTTGTTGGGGAAAATGACAGAGCGGATCAAACATTTCTACCATGATAGGATATCTACTTTCGGCATCGGTAAAGACTTGAATGCGTCGCAATGGCGTTCTGTATTCAGGCAGTTAGTTGCAAAAGGGTTGATTTCGGTTGATGTTGATGGTCACGGTTCACTTCAATTAACGGATGCTTGTAGACCTGTTTTGCGAAGTGAAATGTCAATTCTGTTAAGAAAAGACCATCAGAATATTACCCAAGCTTCTTCTAAACCCTTGCGTAAACAACACAGTAAAACTCATGAAACTAAATTATGGAACGCGCTAAGAGAAAAGCGTAAAACATTAGCAAATGATAAAAACCTACCGCCTTACATGATTTTTCAAGATACCACGTTAATGCAAATGGTTGAACTAAAACCTAGCAGCCTTGATCAAATGTCAATGATTGTTGGCATTGGAAAATATAAATTAGAGCATTTTGGCGATGAGTTTTTGCAAGTCATTCAATCGTATGCCGATTCTTTTAAAGAGCGACCTCATGATTTGCCGGAAACAGTGTTAGATACTGTCCGTCTCTTTAAAGAGCATGGTGCTGCAAAAGCAGTTTCTGAGGCTAAAAACTTAGCTAGTTCAACAATATGGAGCCATCTGGCTCAAGCCATTGGTAGAGGGTTGCTATCACTACAAGATGTTATTGAGGTGACTAAGGAAGAGATACTGTTCATTGAGAGTACCTGGCTGGCTTTGCCAGATGATCAAAGAGATAAATTAAAACCACTCTATGAGGCTTTAGATAGTAGCTATGATTACGAAACATTGCGCTGTATCAAGTCTTCTTGGGATTACGAAAAAAATAAATCGGTATAATCGACTGTCTCACGTGATACCGATTGACTGCCTCACCACCAAATATAAAAGCTCGCATTGCTAGATAATGGTTAAAAAAAATATAAGAAGAAGAAAAAAAAGAAAACCCGTGCGAAAAATTCGTCATTCCAGGTTTAAATTCTTTTTTCGTCGATTTGTTCTTGCTACTGCACTCATCTTCGCCTTCATTTTGCTCTGTTACTTGGGTTATCTCGATTATATGATCAAAAATCAATTTGAGGGTAAACGGTGGGCGATACCAGCGAATGTTTATGCTAGTCCGGTTGAGCTTTATGCAGGTAATAAATGGAATATTTCAAGCTTTGAAGAATTACTGCATCGCTTACAGTATCGAAAAGATTATCAACTATCGTCACCAGGAACCTATTTTCGTTTGGGAAAACAAATCAATGTATATACTAGAAATTTTGCTTTTTGGGATAAACGGCAAAGTGGCAAAAGGCTGAGGTTTTTTTTCGCCAACAACTCTATTGAGCAGATTGTTAATATTGATCAGCAAACGGATGTAGCAATAGTGCGCATGGAGCCGGAAAAAATAGGCAGCTTTTACCCTACACGCAAAGAAGATCGAATTTTGATAAAACTCTCTCAAGCGCCTGATACTTTACTACAAGGGCTTTTGTCAACAGAGGACAGAAACTTTTATAACCATTTTGGCGTCTCGGTTAAAGCGATTGCGCGTGCGCTTTGGGCCAATATACGAGCGCGTAAAGTCGTACAGGGTGGCAGTACTATCACCCAACAATTGGTCAAAAATTTCTTTCTTTCGTCAAAACGGACTTTGGGTAGAAAAATAAATGAAGCTCTGATGGCCTTTATTTTGGACGCGCGTTACAGTAAAAATGAAATCATGGAGGCCTATCTTAATGAAGTCTATTTAGGTCAAGATGGCGCTCGTTCGATTAATGGTTTTGGGTTGGCCAGTCAATTTTATTTTGGCCGGTCAATAGAAAGATTAGCACTTCACCAAGTGGCTACGTTGGTCGCTTTGGTCAGAGGACCTTCTTATTACGATCCTGACCGCTATCCTAACCGAGCGATCAAACGACGGAATAGAGTTCTTGATGCAATGATGCAACAAAACTTTATAACCGCTAAGCAAAGTTTGCAAGCTAAGCAGGAACCTCTTGAAATCGTCATTTATCGTCATCAATCTGTTAATCGCTACCCCGATTTTCTCGATCTTGTTAAACGTCAGCTCAGACAGGAATATAAAGAAAAAGATTTAACCAGTGACGGTTTAAGGATCTTTACAACGCTGGATACGCAAATTCAAGACCTGTTAGAAAATAAAAGCCTTTCAAAGTTAAACTATCTTGAAAAAAGCAGTAAAGTTAATAAGCTACAAACAGCGGCCATCGTTACAAGAAGAGAAGGTGGCGAAATTGTCGCAATGAACGGACACCGAAAAAACCTTGGCGTGGGTTTTAACCGAGCATTGGATGCACTAAGGCCTATCGGATCTTTGATGAAACCAGTGGTTTATTTGACTGCCTTGGAACTTTCTAACCGATACACCATATCGACGCACCTAAGTGACACTAAAATAAGAATTAAGGGAAAAAAAGATGATATTTGGGAACCCCGTAACTATGGAAAGAAAGAACATGGTTTAGTTGAATTACATACTGCTCTTGCCAACTCTTACAACCTGGCAACCGTTCATCTAGGCATGGATATTGGTATTGCAAGAACCGCTAAGACCCTGAACGCACTGGGTGTAAGCCGCCCAGTTAATCTTTACCCTTCATTATTCTTGGGTGCGACACGTCTTACACCGTTAGAAGTCACACAAATTTATCAAACCCTGGCAGGGGATGGTTTTGCAACCCCCTTACGAGCCATCAGAGCTGTGGTTTCTTTACAAGGGGAAGCATTGCAAAATTATCCTTTAACCATCAGGCAGGCAGTCGATCCGGGCGCAACTTTTATCGTCAATACTATTTTGCAGGAAGCCATGCAGACTGGGACAGGTAAGACGGCCTATAAAAAACTGCCCAGAGATTTAATGCTGGTTGGGAAAACAGGTACTTCCAATGACCTTGACGATAGTTGGTTTGCTGGTTTCAGTGGCGACTATCTATCTGTAGTATGGATTGGTCGAGATGACAATCGATCTTCTGGTTTGACCGGAGCGACTGGTGCGCTTCAGATTTGGACTGATTTGATGAAAGATATCACTCAGGAGCCTGTGATTTTGATTGCCCCGGATAATGTTGAAATGATCCTGATTGATCCACAAACAGGTTTAAGAGCCAATGAGGAATGTAAAGGCGTTAAAACTTTTCCCTATATCGTTGGATCAGGCCCAAAAGAATATTCTTCTTGTGTCGAATCGCCGTTTAACAAAGCAAAAACCTGGTTCAAAGATTTTTTTGACCAAAAAATGGATATAATACAACCCGACTCAAATTAATTAATCGCATGAAATTTAAACAATTTTATTTGGCCCTAATGGTGTTCTTCTGCGGTGTGGTATATAGTGCGAAACCCGATGCTACTACCCAGAAAATTGAAAAATTTTTAGCCACAACCAACCAATTATCTGCCAGTTTTAAGCAGACATCATTTAATGAAATGAATGAACCAGGGCAGGTTTCCTATGGCAAACTTTTATTAAAAAAACCAGGGATGTTTCGATGGGATTACGAAAAACCTTATGTTCAACAAATTATCTCAAAAGAGGGTAAGGTCTGGTTCTACGATGCCGATTTAGAACAGGTGACTATAAAATCAATTGATCAGTCTTTGGACACCAGCCCGGCTTTACTGCTAAGCGGTGAAATTAAATTGACAGAGAAATTTACAGTAGGTTCTCCAAGCCAAAGAGATGGCTTGCAATGGGTTAATTTGGTGCCGAAAGATGAAAATAGCAGTTATAAATCAATCAGGCTAGGTTTAGATGATAGTAAGCTTAAAGGGATGCGATTGAGTGATAATTTTGGACAAGTTACTGAAGTTACCTTTAGTGATTTAAAAGTGAATCAACCGATTGATGATTCGTTATTTATTTTCGTTGCGCCACAAGGGGTTGATGTTTTTGAGGACAAGTGAAACCGCTATTTGATAAACCGCTGGCAGATCGTATGCGCCCCACGTCTTTAGATCAATATCAGGGGCAAGGTCATATACTGGCGCCTGGTAAACCTTTGTATCAATCGATTTTGTCAGGTCATATTCACTCCATGATCTTTTGGGGTCCACCTGGTACGGGCAAAACGACGTTAGCGCGTTTGATTGCCCTTCATTCCAGCGCCCACTTTACAGCCTTATCAGCAGTACTGTCCGGCGTTAAAGAAATTCGACTAGCGGTTGCAGAAGCTCAATTGTTACTCGAGAAAGAACAACGAACTATTCTTTTTATTGACGAAGTTCATCGTTTTAACAAAGCTCAACAAGATGCCTTTTTACCCTATGTAGAAGAAGGGGTGTTCTTCTTTGTTGGTGCTACGACAGAAAATCCTTCATTCGCATTAAACAACGCTTTGTTGTCCAGGGCAAGAGTCTATGTTCTACATGCTTTAAACGTTGACGACATTAAGGTTATTTTACAAAAAGCCCTTGTTGATCAAGAATACGGACTAGGTCAGATATCTTTGAAAATGTCAGATGAGGTGTGTCAGCTATTTGCTGAAAGCGCCGATGGCGACGCAAGAAAAGCGTTAAATTTATTGGAGATTGCTGCTGAACTTGTCATTGCCAAGGCTGTTACCGATATTGACAAAACCATAGCTAAAGAGGTTTTGACGGGAGACGCCAGGCGCTTTGATCGCCAAGGTGAGGAATTCTATAACCAAATTTCTGCGTTACACAAATCGGTTCGAGGCAGCTCCCCGGATGGCGCATTATACTGGCTTTGCAGAATGCTGGATGGTGGTTGTGATCCGCTTTATGTAGCTCGCCGAATTGTCAGAATAGCGTCTGAAGATATCGGTAATGCTGATCCAAGAGCGCTGCAATTAGCGCTTAATGCCTGGGAAACCCAGGAGCGTTTAGGCAGTCCTGAAGGAGAGCTGGCGCTCGCACAGGCGATTCTTTATTTGGCCAGCGCTCCTAAAAGTAACGCCGTTTACCAAGCTTATAACGCTGCAATGGAAGATGTGCAAACAAAAGGCTCACTACCCGTACCCATTCATTTACGTAATGCACCCACTAAAATGATGCAAGCAATGGATTACGGTAAAAACTATCGCTATGCTCATGATGAGCCGGAAGCTTATGCCGCGGGTGAAAATTATCTACCCGATACATTGCAGTCAGTGCAGTATTATTTTCCCGTCAACCGTGGTTTAGAATCTAAAATAGGTGAAAAATTGACACATCTCAAAGAGTTGGATAAAGCAGCAAACAATGATAGTCTGCATCCCAAACTGTCTTAGGAGCGAGGATTGAATAATATACGACAGTTTGATGAAGTATATTTGTTTGTCTTCAAAGCGTAGTAACAGGCGCATAGCAAGCTACGCAACGGTTGCAACAACGCATAAGGCGGACAAAATGGCAAGTAAAAATTCGTATATTATTGAACCCTCGCTTCTTAATAACAATTGAATAAATTCTATACACAAATTAACTATGGATTTAAGATTTCTAGACTTTGAAAAACCCATTGCAGAACTTGAAGCAAAAATTGAAGAGTTGCGTAATGTTGGGGTTGGAACTGATATTAATATATCAAATGTTATAGAGCAACTTGAGAAAGAAAGTGAAACGTTAACCGGCAAAATATTTTCGACTTTGACAGATTGGCAGATTTCTCAGTTATCAAGGCATCCGGCGAGACCTTACACGCTCGATTATGTTAAACACATGTTGATCGACTTTGAAGAAATTCATGGTGACCGTGGATTCGCTGATGACCCTGCCATTGTTTGTGGTTTAGGTCGGTTAGGTATCCAGCCGATCATGTTGATCGGACATCAAAAAGGACGGGATACCAAAGAAAAGATTTATCGTAATTTTGGTATGCCAAAACCAGAGGGTTATCGCAAAGCGCTTAGAGCAATGAAAACAGCCGAGCGCTTTCAACTGCCGATTATTTGTTTAATAGACACACCGGGCGCTTATCCTGGTATCGATGCGGAAGAAAGAGGGCAAAGCGAAGCTATTGCCCGTAATTTGTTCGAAATGGCACGATTAAGAACCCCTATTCTTTGCGCCGTCATTGGTGAAGGGGGGTCAGGTGGGGCGCTTGCGATTGGTGTTGGCGATCGTCTTATCATGATGGAGCATAGTACCTATTCGGTTATTTCACCTGAAGGCTGCGCATCTATTCTGTGGAAGAACGCCGACAAAGCTCAGTTAGCAGCGGAAGCAATGGGAATCACATCAGATAGAATTCGAGAATTAGGTTTACTGGACGAAGTGGTAAGAGAACCACTCGGCGGAGCGCATAGAAATATCAAACAAACCGCGTTAAGTCTCAAGGAAACCATTGTTAATCATTTAAATCAAATTATCAATGAGCCGACTGATCTGCTACTTGAAAAGCGTTATCAACGTTTAATGCGATATGGCGCTTTTGATGAGTCTAATTAACCGGAATAGATGGTCAGCTTCTATTGCAAGTCCTATTCGACACCTTAAAGCCTTATTTTAGTGAGATTGTAAGAATAGGGCATCTGAACATTGCTTATAGCGGGGGATTAGACTCGCATGTTCTCCTGCACCTATGCAGCAAGATATTTCCTTCCAAACAAGTTCGTTTACGCGCAGTTCATGTGCATCATGGCTTACAAAAAGAAGCGGATACATGGGTAGATCATTGTTCTCACATTACTAAAGATCTAGCCGTTGATTTTGAGGAAATTAAAGTCGATGCCACGCCATCACCTGGACAAAGCCTGGAAGAAGCTGCTCGAGATGCTCGTTATTCTGCTTTAAAACGATGCTTAAACAAAAGCAATATTGTGGTAACTGGTCAGCATCGTGAAGACCAATTGGAAACCATGTTGTTACAGTTGTTTCGCGGGGCCGGCCTTGCCGGTTTGTCGGGTATGTCAGAAAGATCGCGCTTGGGAGAAGGCTGGCTAATCCGACCCTTGTTGAATGTGCCAAAAAGCTTGATCGAACAATATGCTAAAGAACATAAGCTTTCCTGGATTGAAGATCCGAGCAATCAATATAACCAATTTGATCGTAATTTTTTAAGAAATCAAGTTGTTCCTGTTATCAAACAGCGCTGGCCATCATTAGATAAAACCATAGCCCGCTCTGCACGGCATTGTGCCAATGCTCAAACAGTTATAGCCACTGAAATTAGGCAGCATTATCAATCTATCGTTGCAACCGACAGGACGCTGCCCATTACTCAATTACTTGCCTTCGATCATGCACATAAGTTGGGGATTGTTCGCTACTGGTTTAATGAATGTGGGTTACGGATGCCGTCGGAATTGATGCTTAACAAAATTATTACCGAGGTGGCCAATGCAAAAGACGACCGAAACCCAATAATAAAACACCAAAATCATGTTGTTCGACGCTATCGGGATAATCTGTATCTGCTACCTGAAACAGGCTGTTTCGATAGCAAACGAGTCATACATTGGCCCGCAAGTAGCCTTAAAGTCAATTTAGTCGACAATGGCGCTTTAGAAAAAGTAACAGTTTCAAAGTCAGGCATAAAATTTTCTACCTGGGATAGTGCCAGACAAATTTTCATCCGTTATCGACAAGGCGGCGAAAAACTCTCTTTACCAGGGAGGGCGGGCCGGCATACACTGAAAAATCTCTATCAAGAAGCCGGTATTCCGCCGTGGCAGAGAGACAGAATACCGTTATTGTTTTTTGACGATCAGCTGGTTGCTATAGGCGGTGATTGGATATGTGCGACTGTATATGATACCAATGATGGTGAAAATATCAGGCTGCGCTGGCAACCTTGCCTACCAGAAAGCCAATAACTTTTGATAAGGCAACTTCATGGTTTTCGTCGTCTCCTCTGAGTCGATATTCCACCGTGCCTGCATCAAGTCCTCTGTCACTAATAACGATGCGATGAGGAATACCAATTAACTCCATATCAGAAAACATAAATCCGGCACGAACTTTTCTATCATCAAAAAGAACATCTAATCCAGCGTTTTGCATATCGCTATAAAGATTTTCCGCAGCCTTTTGTAACCGCTCTGACTTGAACATATTCATGGGGCATAAAGCGATTTGAAATGGTGCGAGTGCGGAAGACCACCTTATTCCACGATCATCATGGCTTTGCTCAATTGCCGCCGCAACGATACGAGAAATACCGATACCATAGCAACCCATCAACATGGTTTGGTTATGACCGCTCTCATCAATAACACAAGCTTTCATGCTTTCACTATATTGGGTACCAAGCTGAAAAATATGACCTACTTCAATGCCGCGAGCCAGAGTTAAACTGCCTTTCCCATCCGGACTCGGATCACCTTCAACAACCATCCGTAAATCCTGCACATTATCTGGTTCGGGTAAATCCCGGCCCCAGTTGACGCCTGTGTAGTGTTTACCGTCCTGATTGGCACCGCAGATAAAATTGGCCATAGTAATAGTGGCATTATCAGCAATAATAGGTATATCTAATTTGATGGGCCCAATAGATCCGGGACTACAACGAATAGCTTTGTCGATTTCTTCTTTGCTGGCAAATTCAAGCGGGGAGGCAATTTCCGGTACTTTTTCGGCTTTAACACGGTTTAGTTCATGATCTCCCCGTATTAACAAGGCAATGATGTTGCCATCTTGACCTTTTACCAGCAAAGTTTTAAGGCATTGTTTAGCGTCAACGCTAAAAAAGTTGGCAACCTCTTCAATGGTCCGCTGATGAGGTGTATCAACCATCGATAACTCAGCATTGGCAGAAGGTCGTTGCTCTTCGGGTGAAACAGCCTCCGCTAGATCAACATTGGCGGAATAATCACTGGCAGTGGAGAAAGCGATAGCATCTTCACCGGATGCCGCTAAAACATGGAATTCATGAGAAAGGCTACCGCCAATTGAGCCTGAATCGGCCAAAACGGGTCGAAACTCGAGACCTAATCGTTTGAAGATTGTGCAGTAAGCCTGATGCATTAAATCGTAACTTTGTTGTAGCGATTGCTGACTTAAATGAAATGAATAAGCATCTTTCATAATGAATTCACGACAACGCATAATGCCAAAGCGTGGTCGAATCTCATCGCGAAATTTTGTCTGTATTTGATAATAGGTAAGCGGTAATTGCTTGTAACTTTTTATTTCATTTCTGGCTAAATCAGTAATAATTTCTTCGTGGGTTGGCCCTAGGCAAAAATCTCGATCATGTCTATCTTTAAGCCGTGCCAATTCGGGCCCGTATTTATCCCAGCGACCACTTTCTTGCCAAAGTTTTGCCGGTTGAAGTGCGGGCATTAAAACCTCTAAAGCACCGGCCTGTTCCATCTCCTCACGAACGATATGTTCCACTTTACGGAGAATACGCAACCCCAAAGGTAACCAAGTGTACAAACCTGAAGCTAGTTTGCGAATAAGCCCGGCACGAAGCATCAGTTTGTGGCTGGCGATCTCAGCTTCAGCAGGGGTTTCTTTAACGGTATTTAAAGGAAAATGGCTTGTTTTCATATATAGTTATAAAAAGACACTGTTAATGCACAGTAAAAATGATTGATGCGCTGTAATTTAAAAATGTTTTGTTGTAAAAGGACGCTATTTCATTGTCCAAGGCGTGTACTTTAACAGGGCAGGAGCGTAGTCTTCAATGGGCGGCACTCAGAATAGACTTTTAGGTACCTCTTATCAGATTGATACTTTTGCTTGGAATAAGGTAAGGTTTTGATGTCGATCCAAGCTTGAAAACCCATGATGGATATATTCTGAAATGTAGTATTGGCACTATTTAAGGTTCTGGCCCCGATACCCGTGACGCCAATTACAATCTGTCAAACTTTCCAAAGTACAAGCTATATTATTAAAGATTGGTTGTTGGGTTAAAGTGATAATGGAGTACGTTAGTATTCTTTTTACCCAACGCGGAAATCTTTGACCGCTTCAAAGTGGGTGAGAGCATTTCAATTAGCGGGCAGGGCAGACCTACTCTATAACCTTGCATAAAGTCCACGCCTAATTTTTGTAAGGCATCAAATACCCTTTTATTTTCAACACCTTCAGCAATAGTTTGTTTTCCCATAAGCTGGCCGATTTCATTGATCGATTTCGCCATCGCAAGAGAAAAAGGGTCGGAGATAATATCTTTGACGAACATACCATCAATTTTCAAAAAATCAACCGGTAACTTTTTCAAAGTAGCCAATGAAGATAAGTCACTTCCAAAATCATCCAAAGCAAATCGACAACCGTTTGCTTTAAGTTTTTTGATAAAGCGTGTCGCTTCAGATAGATTTGCAATGGCGGCTGTTTCGGTAATTTCAAAACAAATCTTTTTCCCTGGTAATCCTGTTAAGTCAAATTGCTGATATAAGAATTTTTCAAAATCGGGATCGCAGAGAGATTGGCCGGATAGATTAATGGTGCATTGATAGAGCTGCTTTAGATGTTCGGGGTTTTCGGCCAGCCAGGAAAATGTACGGGTGATTACCCAGCGATCAAGCTGACCCGCTAACTGGTAACGCTCGGCAGCGGGCATGAATACACCGGGCAGAATCAAATGTCCGTGTGCATCTCGCATGCGCAGCAATACTTCATAATGGGAACCGATATTGTTAGTCTTGGCTATTGGAATGATAGGCTGTGCGTAGAGTAGGAAATGATTGTTATCCAAAGCGCTTTGTATCCGCGTAACCCAAAGCGTTTCACGGTGTCGTATGGCTAAATCTATACCGTCGTGGCGATAGATGTGTACACGGTTGTATCCGTTCTCTTTTGCAACGTAACACGCACTATCGGCCGCTTTCATAACGGCTTCAACGTTTAAACCAGTATTATCGATAGGAGCCAGACCAATACTGATACCGATGCGAAAGTTCTTACCCTTCCAGGTAAATCGAAATTCTTCGATCGCCAGGCGTATTTCATCTGCGACGTGTTTTGCTTGCTTCAATGAACAATGTTTGAACAGCACGCCAAACTCATTACCACCTAGTCTGCCCAAGGTATCCCTATGCTGAACTTTGCCAGCAAAAAGCTTGGAGACTTGTTTTAATAATTCGTTACTGGCAGCATGGCCGCAAGTGTCGTTAACAATCTTGAATTGCTTCAAGTCCATATGACATAAGGCATGTTTGGTGCCAGAGGTGGAAATGTTTTCCAAAATACGCTGTACTCTGCACTCAAATTCTTCGCGATTAACCAAGCCCGTTAACGCATCATGGGATGAACGATGCGTTATTTCCTTGGTTAATCGACGCTGCTCAGTGATGTCCCGAAAAACTAATACGGTACCGAGAAGTTTGCCAAAACTATCGTGGATCGGTGTTACTGAATTTTGTACAGCATTTTCCTTGCCTTCACGGTTAATCAACACGGTATGATTGGCTAATTCGGTTACGTTGCCATCGCTTATATAGCGGGTCACGGGGTCTTGGGTGTGTTCTCGGCTTTGTTCATCGATAAGGGGATAGATAGTCTTTAAAGTTTGACCACGCGCCTCACTTACCGGCCAACCGGTGAGCGCTTCGGCTGCCGGGTTTAGATAGTCAATGGTTCCGTTTGCATCGGTAGTGATAACCGCGTCTCCTACGGAAGCCAGTGTTACTTGAGTACGCTCTTTTTCATTAAGCAGCGCTGCTTCGGCATGTTTTAGGTCGGTAATGTCTTCGTAACTCCTGAGGATTCCGATAATTTCTCCAGCTTTGTCTAACATTGGAAACTTGTTCATCCTTAGCCATCCTGGACTCCCGTCAGTCTGTTTATACCTCGCCTCGTAGTTACGTTTTGATTTGCCGGAATTAATGGTTTGTTTATCGATACTAGAATCTGTTTGTTTTTGCTCATTCCACGAGAAATCGCAATCATCTTTATCGACGATTTCAGATGTGGATTTCAATCGGGCATCTTTCATAAAATGAAGATTGCAGCCAAGATATTTTAATTTCTGATCCTTCCAAAATACTCGCGCTGGAATTGTATCTAGCACCAATTGCAACCTTCTTTCAGAATGGGTTAAGTTTTGTTCGATTTGTTGATGTTCATTAAAAATTCTGTTGAGGAAGAAAATGGTCGCGAGCGCCAGAAAGCTGACCACAAGGGCGGGGATTTCGTCCAGATTACTGGCAAAAGAAATTGGTTTATCTAAACCGCTGACTGTTAGTGTCATGATTTGACGAGTCGCCATCATGGAAAGCATCAGGCTAAAAAAGCCCATACGCCAATCCTTTAGCTTCAACAGCAGAAAAAGAGACCAGCTCATCGCAATTAATCGAGTAATGATAGAAATAAGTATAGCTAGACTCATATTGCATCCTTTAGTTAGATTCCTGAATTCAAAACCGAAATGAGCCTTACAATGACCATTTCGGGCAATCTGAGGTTGAAGTGATAATCAGTGTGGAAAAAAGAAAATATTCATCCTCAATAGTGCTATCTATGTTATTGCTGCATTGGTTAAAACGAGTGCTTACTTCTGATAATCGGACGAGAGAAGGCTCTCAGCTGAACTATAATCCTGTTTTAGTACAAGAATAAATATAGGCATTTATGGTAACAGATTTGATAGAAAGACAAATAGTCGTCTGCTGGTACTGTTACAAAGTTTTACAAACTAAAGTTTCGGGGTTCAATTTGCCCGCTATTCAAGACCCATATCATTGATTTATTACTCCTCAAGCCGAAGAGTTCTTGGGTCAAGTTGAAGGACTTGCACAAAAAAGCATTGTATGTGTGATTCAAATGTTTCCAGCACTAAAGCAGCCGCATTACTTCTACTTTGTTAGATTACATCATTGATTTTTTCAAAGATCGTCATTCCGGCAGGGATTGCCGGAATCCAGACTTCATGGATGAATTTAAGCTTGCCATCCGTGGCGCTGGATACCCGTTCCCGACGAGTATGACGGCCTTATTGTTATTCTGACAAAGTAAAATTGCCTAATATTGTTTTCAACTCATCAAGAACACCTGTAATAATCGCCCGAAATACTTGACATAGCTTTGCCGCAAAGCTGATATTGGCACTGTTGCTGTAAAGGCCCTAGCGTATCTAGGTAATATTTTAACAGCCCTGCATCTGTTTTGCGATGACCAGCAGAGTTGGTTCACTTCAGAAAGCGGATTGGGGCTGAGGGATTTGAAACCATTTTTCAAATGAGTATCCAGCTTCATAGCCAGGCTGCCTTAGAAAAGACGGTGAATATTGATACCACCGTGCTCGACTCTGTGCATTGGGGCACTACTATTAATTCGTTGACAGGTAAACCACTAGTTTGACTAGTGAGACTCTCAAGGCTTGGCCGTCCGATTTAGTTTTGATTGAATTGATGACATGTGGAATGCTTCCTCGTGGCTTGGCGGCCCACAAAAGAGGAAACAAACCCATGTCATATCAGAGCTTAAGTCATTCAAAATGGGACTGCAAATACCACTTGGTTTTTATACCCAAGTGTCGAAGGAAAAAGTTGTATGGAAAGATTAGGAATTATTTAGGGCCAATCTTTCACGAATTGGCAGGTCAAAGGCATTGCCGGATCGCTGAGGGTCATATGGTACAGGATCATGTTCATATGCTCATAGAAATACCGCCGAAATATGCGGTGTCGGAGATAGTAGGTTACTTGAAAGGTAAAAGTGCGATAGCCGTTGCGCGTCAATTTAGTGGACGGAAACGGAATTTTAATGGGGAAGCGTTATGGGCAAGAGGCTATGCAGTTTCTACAGTTGGTTTTGAAGAAGGTCAGATCAAACACTACATTCGAAACCAAGAACAATTAGATGGTAAGGGCTCAGATGAAGACGGTGAATTTTAACCACTAACCTTTAAGAGTCCACCAAACCTTAACATTGGCAGCCCTTGGGGCTGCTCACAGCCGTCAAGCCTCCCGCTCTGCGGGAGCGTTATGACTGTTTTGTTGTCAGGATTCTACTTCCGATAATTGTTATAGATTGAGAACAGGCATCGGACGCTTTGATGAACGTTAAGAGCGTTTTCGATACCTACTCAACTTAACTCTAAAACACAGCCTTTTAATACCAAGAGATCTCCATGAAACTCTGCTGCTTGTTTCGAATCCGACTAGTTATACTTCACGTGGCCACGGATGCGGAATTTATAGCGAGTTTGTTTTTGCCGATAGACTGCGTTACTGAAACAGTTGCGTAGCTTGCTATGCGCCTATTTCAGCGCCTTGCTCTCGACAAAAATCAACTCGCTATAAATTCCGCATCCGTGGCCGTGTGAAGTATATTGAGGGCAATTATGTTTTTATGGATTGTTTCCTTCACAATCATCGCTAAAAGGTGCTGTAGAATCGATCCGCTCCGGATCATCACTCTCTGCGTTAGCTCCGGCGCCCAAGGTTCCATCATTAACACCACTGACATCTAGCACACTTTGATCATTTCCATTAAAGTTCCAGTAGGCCAGTAAACCTTGACTCGATGACGAGACACTTTGGGTATAGTTCTGAGTAATTTCACTGCCACTGCGCGCAACCGTCCAGATTCTTACTTCATCCATCTCACCGCCAAATCCACCTGAATGATAACGATTGCCGCGTCCCAATGCCTTGATGGGTAAAGTGCCATCCCAACTCCCTGTTGTATCGAGTAAGCCATTGATATATAACGACAGGCTTGAACCAGATCGGGTAATAGCAACATGGGTCCAGGTGTTGGCTTGAGTTGAGCTATTTGCTGTGACAACATCCCAAGGGCTTGTCGCAACAAATAAGCGAACATGCTGCTGATGAAAGTTAAGGTCAAGGCCGCTGCTCTCTTGACCTAGAATGGAGTCGACAGCATCAACGCCCGGCGCTAACTTGACCCATGCCTCAATGGTAAAGTCACCTGTCAAATTCTGATCAGGTATATTAATCCAGTCATTCGAGCCATCCAAGGCAACACTCATATTACAGCTGCCAGCTGGCTCATTGAAACTGATTGAGACGACTGCAGCGTTGGAAACAGCTCCTTCTTGATCTTTCACCGTATAGGAAAACGAGTCAGAGGTTGCTGGTTCACCATCATTTTCGTAAGTAATCATGCCTGTATCTGAAGCAACGTTAAGAGATCCATTTTGCGGGAAGGACACTATTTCAATCGAGGCTAGATCTAATGTTCCGTCAGGATCATTATCATTAGCCAGCACATCAATCTCTACTGAACCACCCTGAGTAATTTGATTCACCGCGTCATTACCAGCAACCGGTTTTTGATTCTGGGAGCCATCATTATTACAACGATCACTAAAAGGCGCGGTAGAGTCTACCCGAACCGGATCATCACTATCTGTATTAGACCCAGCGCCCAAGGTGCTATTATTAGCGCCACTGGCATCCATTACAGTTTGACTGTTTCCATTAAAGTTCCAGTAGGCTAACAGCCCCTGGCTCGAGGGAGAGACACTTTGAGTATGGTTTTGATTTATCTCACTGCCACTGCGTGCAACAGTCCAGATCCTAACTTCATCCATTTCACCGCCAAATCCTCCCGAACTATATCGATTACCGCGCCCCAAAGCTTTGATGGGCAAAGTACTATTCCAACTCCCCATGGCATCGAATACGCCATTGATATACAGCGACAGGTCAGAACCAGATCGGGTAATAGCAACATGCGTCCACGTATTGGCTTGAGTCGCACTGTTTGCAGTGACAACATCCCAGGGGTTTCTCGCAACAAATAGACGTGCTCGTTGCTGATGAAAATTAAGGTCTGGGCCATTGCCTTCTTGACCCAGGATAGCGTCGACAGCATCAACGCCCGGCGCTAACTTGACCCACGCTTCAATGGTGAAATCATCGGTCAAATTCAGGTCAGGCGTGTTGATCCAGTCATCGGAGCCATCCAGGGCAACGCTTTTGTTACAGTTTTCGGATGGCTCAGTGGGGAGTGGTGTTAGCAAGAACCCAGTAGGAAAACGATTATTCCATGTACCTGACCCTACAATTTGTCCCTTATTATTGAGATCACTGGCAGAAGTCAGGGTGGTCCAGCCCAATTCTGCCAAGTTGGGTACTCGGTTCTCCAATAGTAGTTCTTCGTTGTTTGTCCACAAAACAGCAAATGGTTTAAAAAAATTGGGCTGAGCAGGATCACCAAAAGCTATTGGATGAGATTGTCCGATTGCATATCCCAAATTATGAAGAGCAAAAATACGATGTTGTTCACCCTGTGCGGGGAAACGCATCGATGAGCCTTCAGAATATAGGTAAGGATTATCAATACTTAGGCTAAAACTATTGAAGAACGTTGTACTGTTGAAGGCTATTTGCCCTGCATCGTTGATGGCGCGGGCATCGTTTTGGATTCCTCCTGGCACTAGTCCGGTAGGAAGGTTCTCTAGCATTGTCATTAGACCGTTCTTGTATATAAATGGTTGTCTCCCTAAGGAAGCGCTGCTATTACCGGTTATTTCCCCAGAGTTATTAATACCAATGGCTGACGAAAAATCTCCCACTAATGTACCCAAATCGGTCATCGTCTCAAATGAATACGAAAAAGCACGGAGAGATCCATCGCCAATGGTTGCGCTTTCACCTACGATTTCACCTCGGTCATTGATGTCAAATGCTCGAGAATTATTTCCACCTAATGTGCCCAGGTCGGTCATAACCCCGGACGAATACAGGAATGCGTGTTCAGTACCCTCTGCTGTTTTGCTATAACCAACAATTTCACCCTGGTTGTTAATGGCTGTAGGTACTGAGGAATTTCCCCCTAAAGTACCCAAGTCGACCAAATTGTCATTTGTATATAAAAAGGCTCGACTTTCTAGAGGCTCATCGGAGATGGTTCCTACAATTTGGCCAGATTCGTTAATTCCGGTTGGAGATAAGCCGTAAGGCAAGGTAGAAATTGAATATTCAAACTCTGCTGCAAAAAGACTCGTATTCAGTAGCATTAAAATGAGTAGTTTTATTGTTTTCATGGTAGTGACCCCTAAGAAGTTATTCAAGTATAAGCTATCTAACATCAAAGATATTGAAACCTGAATCTGGGGGAAAGTCAACTGAGCTTTGATGAATGTGAAAAATTACCATTTATTCAGTGGTGAGCGCCCAATGCTCTTACCCGCTTTTAGTGAGTATTTAAACGTTACAACTAACAGGTTTTCATGCAACCTGAATTCAATTAGAGTTAAACCCGCTCTCGCTCATTTCTAAAGGAATTTTAAAAAAATTGTTGGTTAGCAGGGTGTGGTAATCACGAAGTATTTAAGGTTTGGTTTTAACATAACCTGTCAACTCAACATACCCTTGCCCTGAGATAGGGTGGTTTTGTTTCGTGCCTTGAATGCTTACTGCACCCTCCCAGTAACGAAAACGGGTGTTTAGCTCCTGATCGTTGATCAGTGGTGTTACGGTTAATCGTAATTGTTGTTCGGGGATATGGATTTCCCAACCGGAAGGATAGGTGATCTTGGAGTGAGGGCTTGTCCAATGGTCTGTGACCTGGATGGTTTTACTCTTTAATGTTAGTGGGATTTTGTCGCTTGTTTGAGTGAACAAAGTCCCAGAACTGTGTCGATCCGTTAGACCGTCTTTGCGCCGGAATTGATAAAGCATTAGTTCTGTACCATCGTCCAGTTGCAGAGCGAACCAGTCCCAACCGATTTGATCTTTAGAGAGTGCGCTGGTACTCCATTCGCGATCCATCCAACTGGTGCCTTCGATAATATGTACAAGATCGTTAATGAACAATTTTCCTGTTGTTGCGAGCCTTGGATACGAATAATAATAGGAGGCATTCCCGGGTTTATCGCTTTTTTGGCTCAGACCGTTATCACCTTGCAACATAATCGGCTTGAGCGGTTCGAGTTGCAATTGGATATTAAATTCGTTGCCAGCCGCTTTTAGTTCAATCATTGAATCTTTACCCCTCTTGGTAGAAGCTTGCCAGTCATGTAGCCAAACATGTAAGCGATCTTTTTTTGCTCCGGCAAGACCATTGGCGGCACGGCTAAATTTTTCCTGGGTATAAAAACGTTCTCCATTGACATCGGTTAGCGTTAAATGAGCCATGTAAAGTTGATTGCTGCGCCAATTAGATTTGGTTTTATGAGCTTTGGCGGTTAGAGCAAATCGGAAAAACGTTAGCTCATAACCAAAGCGTTGACCGCTTTGATCTTTCAGGTTCCCGGTAAAATACCACCACTCCGTTTTAAAGTCAGGATGAGGCCCATGATCTTGAGGAAAAAGAAAGGGACGTGGCGCGAAAGCTTTAGCGAATCCAGCGTCGTCTTCATTGGTAAGGATGTTGTTGCTTGACGACGGGTCGGTATTCGATATTAAATCGTTCGGTGGAAAGTGATACCAAAAACCTAGAAGTCCCAACAAAAAAACGGCCATCATTGGCAATATGATTTTAAGCATGGTTAACTATTCCGATCGCAATGCTTCTGCGGGGCGGGTTTGAGACATCTTGTAGGCGGGTAAAATGCCGGCTAACAAGGCCGCGATCGTGGCCAGCAAAATACCTTGATACAATACGCTCCAATCTAGGTAGAAGTGCATCGTCCAGCCGAAGGAGCGACGATAGACCACAAAGATTAAAATGGACGCAATTAGATAGCCGACCGGCACTGCAAACAGACCAGCCACCAGTCCCATCAAGCCAGTCTCTGTGCTGATCAACCGAGTTATTTGCCCGGAAGTAAACCCCATTGCCCGCAACATTCCCAGTACTCGAGTACGTTCAAACTGCAATGCCATTAGCGCACTGAATACGCCGACAAAAGCAATGCCTGCAGCCAGCCAGCGTAATGTTTGGGTAATCAAAAATGTCTGTTCAAATACATCCATTGATGCTTGATAAATCTTATGAGTCGCTTGGACATCAATACTTGGATTGGCAGCTACCAATTGTTGTAAACGCTGTTCCAATTGCTCCAGATCTGTTCCTGGTTGCGTATAAATACCGATACCGGAATAGCCTGCGGGCGGCCAATGACGAAGGTAGGTCTGGCGGCTCATGGTGACATGACCGTGATCGGCATTATAGTCAGTATAAATACCAATGATCGAGAAAGGCTTGGTGCCTTGAGTTGTTTGCAGGAATAGTGGGTCACCCAATTCTACGTCATGATGATAAGCGTAAGGTTCGGTAACAATCAACACATCGTCTTGCTCAAAAGATTTCCATAGGTTGGGCGTGGACTGTTGTCTGAAATCAAAACCAGATTTGGATCGTTCGGCTATTTCGTAAGCATAGACTTTGATGAGTTGCTGCCCGGAAAGGATATTATTGCGAATGATACTGCTTTTACTGTCGATACCTGGTAACGCCATAATTTCGGACGTTAACAGATGATCACTCTTTATACGTTGATCACTCGATGGGCTTCCCGATAATGAAACATAAAAGTCAGCTTGCAGGCTTGCTTTAAGCCAGTCGGAAACGGTTTGGCGAAAACTGTTGATCATCAAATCCATACCAATGGTGGCTGAAACAGCGATCATCAATGCGGCCACGGCGATGCCGGTTCGGCTAATTTCTGCGCTGACCAACCGGGTTGGCAACCGTCCTATGATGCCAAAAAGCGTGGCTGTAATCGGCTCAATAATCTGCATCAGTAATAAGGTGAACTTTGGGGTTAATAGTGCACAACCAAACATGATTAAAAAAATACTGGTAAGTCCCAACGGTATGCTTTTCCCGGAAAAGAGGATTACCATCACACCAGACAGTAAAAATAACAAGCTGACCCACGCCATTTTGTTGATTAACTGGCGGCTGGTGGTTTCCAGTTGAGATCGGCGCATAACGGAGTTTGGTGTGCATTGAGTTGCTTCCCAGGCTGGCAGTAATATTGCGGTCAGGGTCGCGCAAATTCCAAGCATGAAACCTTTGCCGATTAGCCAGGGTGATAGTTGAAGGGCTGCTCCATCCACTCTAAAGTAAAAGGTATTCAACGTGCTTGAGACTAATTCCAGAATGTTATGACCGAGGAGAATGCCCAATAATATGCCGGTGATCGTGCCAATGATGGCCAGTAGTAATGCTTCTTTTATGATTAGCTGAAAAATCTGTTTGCGAGTTACCCCCAAAGATCTTAAGCCGCCGATTAATTGTCGCCGTTGTACCACCAAAAAAGTCATTGTGTTGTAGATCAAGAACATTCCAACCAGCACTGATAAAAGGCTCAATGCAGTCAGGTTGATCGAAAATGCTTCGGTCATTTGCTGCATTGATTGTATTGTGGAATCAGTTGAGACAAGCTGCGTGTCTGCGGTTAAATGGTCGCTAATCTTTAGTTCATAAGATGTTGCTTTCCCGTCGAGTATTACGTCGATGTAACTGAGTTTTCCTTGCAAGCCTAAAACTTCTTGGGCGGTGGCTATGTCGGCTACGATTAGCGTTTGCAGGATGGTTTGCTGCAAAGCGTTCGTTGGTTGCAGTAGTCCGACAATAATAAGTTCCGATTGGCCAATGGGAGTAATAACGGCCAATGTATCATTCACAGCCAGGTTAAGTTTTGCAGCAGCGGAAGCGCCGATCAATACCGTTCCCGGTTCGGTTAACAGTCGAATGGCCTGATTGGATGTTTGTTCCGTTTGCCAAGCGGCTTTGAATGCATCTTCAGTGAAAGGGTCGATGCCATACAGCTGAAAATTGTGACCGCTTGGCTCAGCAAGCTGGATGTTTTCTTGCACCACGGGAGATAAGTTAGCGATGCCATGTTTGACCCTGAGTTTGGTGTAAAGTGTTTCGTCTATCTGGCCGTTGTTACCGATGATGCGATGAGACGCTTCTCCTGCTAGCGCTTTGGTAGCATCGGTAAAAGATGACATAGCACTGTTCATGGCCAAATCGATCGATACCACGACCGCAACTCCGAGCGTTATTCCCAGGATGGCCAAAAACAGTTGCCAAGGGTGGCGAAATAAAAATTGGCGACTGGATTTGTTCAATAAGGTTGTCATTATTTAACGGTAACCAAGTGTTTGTTTTTGACGGTAAGAACCCGATCCGCTAAACCGATTACTTCTTGGCTATGAGTCGCCATGATTAACGTTTTGCCAGCCTTTCGAACGAGTTTGTCCAGTATCTCTAAGACTTGTTGACCGGTTTCAAGATCCAAATTGCCGGTCGGTTCATCCGCTAATATCAATTCGGGATCATGAATTAATGCTCGGGCAATTGAAACGCGTTGTTGTTCTCCGCCAGACAAGCGATCAGGGAATGTGTCGAGCCGATTCGCCAAATCCAGGCTGCTAAGCAATGCTATCGCTTGTTGCCGATCTTCCTGGCTGGTACGTTGAATGAGTTCCAGCGGAAGTAGTAGGTTTTCAAGAACATTCAGCGTAGCTATCAAGTTGTACGATTGATAGATAAAGCCGATATGATGGCGTCGAAACAGCGTCCGTTCATGTTCTGACAGTTGAGTTAATTGGATTTCATTAATAGTGATATTGCCGCTAGAGGGGAGGTCAATACCGCTGATTAAATTTAACAGTGTGGACTTACCAGAACCGCTTCTGCCTAGCAGAACGATAAATTCGCCTGGCTGGATGGTCAGGTCAATTTTATCCAGGATTTCGTGCTGTTGATCTGATTCTCGGTAACTTTTGCTGAGGTGTTCGATGATGATGGCAGGTGGCTTGGACATTGGTAGAAGGAAGCTAAGCTAAGCGGGATAAGTGGGTATCAATAAAGCTAGTCTACAGGTTATTTCTTAACATCAGCTCGTTTGGATTAGGATTCATATAGTATTGTTGTTGTATGTAAGGATTGGGGTAACGCCGAAAGTGGTGGTTGAGTAAAGTGATGGGAACAATCAAAGGTACTTCGCCTGAGCGATAGCGGTTGATAACTTGATTAAGTTCTGCTTTATCATCGCTGTCGATATGTTGTTGTAGACAATCCATGATGTTTTGTAATATTTTGGAGTGAGATTTGCGGGTTGCTTTGTGTTTGAAAGTTTCCATCAACTCAAGGATGTATGCGTTTGCTAGCTGTGTCAATTCTAGTTCGCCTGCAACGGCAATTAGTCGTTCTAATTGCTGATAACCTTCTAGATTATGAGCTATTATTTGGTATGTATGAACGGTGTGGAAATCGATTAAGTTCTTTACGCTTATCTTACTAGCCAGCAATTGTTGCCACCGGTGATAAACAAAAATTCGTTCGATAAAATTTTCTCGTATTTCAGCATCGCCTAATCGGCCTTCTTCTTCAATGGGTAATGCTGGTAGCATCCTTAGTACACTTCTTGCATAAACACCGCTCGCTTTTTCTTTTAAAACCTGGCCTTCGGCGTTATAGACTTTGACACGTTCCATTCCGCAAGTGGGCGATCGGTTTTTAAGGATATATCCACTGATAGTTTTGAGGGTTGGTTGCACATCAACAGCCAATTTTTCGAGTGCATCAGTATGATCCATCCGGTGATCATTAATGTTTTTTAATCGCGGCAACCCGTTTGGATTTGCTACCAGGTGAATGGGCTCTCTTGGTGTTCCCAGACCAATCGCTACTTCTGGGCAGATAGGTTCAAAATCAAAGTAATGACAAAGTGTGTTGTTAATGTAATTGTCGTGTTTATGACCTCCGTTAAACCGAACTTTTTGGCCCAGCAAACAACTACTAATACCAAGTTTGATTTTAGTTGCCATCGAATTTTGATTCTTTTAGTGTCGAGGAGATTGTTTGGGGGCTACGCAGACTAGAAAGTACAGTATTTTTCATATTACAAAAAGCACCTCTCAAATAGTTGTAAAATGTTAACCTACTATATAAATTGCTGCTAGGTACAGGGTCATAATTGGATTTTTAAACTAAACATTTATACTGTGATTAGACTGATTGTAACTGGAGGAACGATAGATAAAGCTTACAATGAACTAGATGGTTCGTTGTGGTTTCCTGGCTCCCATGTGGCAGACATGTTAAAACAGTCTCGTTGTCGATTATCTATCGAAGTGCAACAACTCATGCTAAAAGATAGCTTGGATATGACAAGTGATGATCGAGATCTAATCAATTCTGCCTGTCAACTCGCTGAAGAAAAGCGCATTGTTATCACTCACGGTACTGATACGATGGTGGACACGGCTCGGGTTTTAGCACAAGGCGAGCACCTTAAAACTATCGTAGTGATGGGCGCAATGATTCCTTTCACTATTGGCTACTCGGATGCTTTATTCAATTTAGGAGCAGCTTTAACAGTGGTACAAATGTTGCCGGATGGTGTTTATATAGCAATGAACGGCTCTGTTTTTGCTTGGGATGAGGTTGTCAAGGACAAGCAAAGAGGAGAGTTTCTTTGGCAATCAAAACGCTAACTAGTCGGAAAGTATATTTGACTGAGAAGCATTAATAAGTTCGTCGATTGAGAACCTTAATCGAATAAATATATTACTAAAGCTTCGTTAACTTAAGTCGAGTTTGATTATTTTTATTTATTTATTGTTATTGATAATACCTTTACTTTCAGTGATTTTGACTGGTATATTGAGAAACTACTGGATGAGGAGGAAGGTTTTGGATATACCCAATGATAGAAGCTCTCATACTGTTCCTACGCCCAGTGGCGGAGGGCTTGCTATTGTGGGTTCCTTTTATATCGGCATGTTTTGGTTAGGGCTGACAGGCACTATTCAGCAATCTGTTTTAGCAGCCATAATTCCTGCAACTCTAGTTGTTGCGGTTATAGGGCAGTGGGATGATATTAGGCCAATACCAGCTCGCTGGAGGATGGCAGTACACATGGCTGCGACGATTTGGGTATTGTTCTGCATAGGCGGCATTACCAGTATTCAGTTTGGTTCTAATATTATTCATTTAGGCTGGTTTGGGTGGATGTTTGCAGGCGTTCTGTTAGTTTGGCACTTGAACCTGTTCAATTTTATGGACGGTATTGATGGTTTGGCGGGTATGCAAGTTGTTTATATTTGTTTTTCTGCAACCTTAATCACTTTTTTCTTCAGTTTTCAAACGGGTGTTTCTGGCCAGCAAAATGTTGAATGGTTAACGATAACGTTAGGGCTGGCGACGATAGGGTTTCTTTATTGGAATTGGCCTCCTGCCAAGATATTTATGGGTGATGTTGGCAGCGGTTTTTTGGGTTTAGCAGTGGGCATAGTGTTGCTCGTTTCTGTGCGATCAAACCAATTAAACTTGGGCGTATGGTTGATACTGCTTGCTGCCTTTTTAATTGATGCGAGCTATACGCTGCTAAGGCGCATGCTGACAGGTAAAAAATGGTACCAGGCACATTGCACTCACGCTTACCAACAAGCAGCAAAAAAATTTGGACACTTGAGAGTTACCCTGATTGTCCTCTTGATTAATTGTGCCTGGTTGTTGCCTAATGCATTGTTAGCGGCAGTTTTTCCGAGGTACCAATTTTTAATTTTATTGCTCGCTTACCTGCCATTGTTGATATTGGTCAATAAGCTCAGGGCAGGTGAAGAAATAATGAACTGATTTCTTTATTCAAATATTGGTGGTTATGGCATATACACAGGATTTTCAATTCATAGTTGATAAAATGCGTCCCCGGACGACCATTTTTATACATGATTTATTAATGGTCACTTTAGCGTGGATGGGATCCTTTTGGCTTAGATTTGACATGGGCGTGATACCGGAACCGCAATACTCAGCGATGTACGCCTATATTCCTTATGTAGTAACAGTTCAAGGCGTTGTTTTTTGGATATTTGGACTCTATCGAGGCGTATGGCGCTTTTCGTCTTTGCCTGACTTGATTCGAATCACCAAAGCAATTATCACCGGCATTTTCATCATAGCGGTGACATTGTTCTTGTTTAACCGGTTGGAAGCTGTGCCTCGCTCGTCAGTACCCATCTATATTTGCTTGGCCATGGTGTTTTTGTGTATACCAAGATTTGCTTATCGATTCTTTAAAGACAGTTTAATAAGAGAGGGGGTTGGTAAACGAGCGTTGATTGTTGGTGCTGGTGCTGGCGGTGAAATGTTGGCGAGGGATTTGCTACGGGAAAATATTAATGGCTATATCCCGGTGGCTTTCGTTGATGATGATGCAGCCAAAAAAAAGCGTGATATTCGAGGCATTCGAGTGTTGGGTTCAATCAATCAAATCCCCGGTTTTATCGAAGATTGCAATATTGAAGTAATTTTAATAGCTATTCCTTCCGCTAAAGATACTGAAATGCAGCGAATTGTTGAGATTTGTGAGCGGTGCAAAATTCCTTTTAAAACTTTACCTTCAGTTAAAGAACTGTTATCAAACCAAGTGTCTCAGGGTAATTTAAGGGATGTCTCTATCGAAGATATATTGGGTCGTAAGCCGGTTCGCCTGAACTGGAAGTTATTGACCGAGAACTTACAGAATAAAAGCATTCTGGTGACAGGGGGGGGTGGGTCGATCGGCTCAGAACTTTGCAAGCAATTGGCTCGTTTTAATCCAGGCAAACTTATAATATTTGACCAATCAGAGTTCAATCTTTATGAGGTAGATGCTGAGTTGGCTAAAACATTTCCCGATATTAAACATGTTGCTGTATTAGGTGATATTACCGATTTATCAGCTGTAAAAAGAGTGGTCAAAACCCATCGTCCTGATGTAATCTTTCATGCCGCAGCTTATAAACATGTGCCTATTCTGGAAGATCAAGTTAGAGAAGCGGTCAAAAATAATGTGATAGGCACTAAAATAGTTGCTGAAGCAGCAATTGAAGAAGGTATTGACCGTTTCGTGCTCATCTCTTCAGATAAAGCGGTGAATCCTACCAATGTCATGGGGGCGAGCAAAAGAGTATCTGAAATGCTGTGCCAAAACCTGGATCGTGAGAACACAACCCAGTTTATGACAGTAAGGTTTGGTAATGTGCTGGATTCGGCTGGAAGTGTTGTTCCATTGTTTCGCAAACAGATTGAGAAAGGTGGCCCGCTGACCATTACCCATCCAGAAATCAGTCGTTATTTCATGACGATACCTGAGGCATGTCAATTAATCATGCAAGCAGAAACGGTTGGCGATGGGGGTGAAGTCTTTGTCTTGGATATGGGTGAGCCAGTGAAGATTAGCTATTTGGCGGAGCAAATGATACGCCTAAGCGGCAAGCGGCCGGGTGAAGATATCGGTTTGGAATATATAGGGCTTCGTCCTGGTGAAAAACTATTCGAAGAATTATTTCATGAAAAAGAAGAGTTGATTGGAACCGGCTTTCAAAAGCTATTGTTAGCAAAAGCCAGACGTTTTGAAAGCACTTCGGCGCTAATGGCTCAGGTTGATAAGTTAGAACGCGCTTGTATCGAGTTTAATATTACGGAAATACACGAATTATTGAGAAATTTAGTACCAGAATTCAATAGTAGCTCTATACAAGATCAACAATCTTCTTCTTCAAAAGAACCAAAGCTGCGGGTCGTTAATTAGCTGGATTTTATTCTTGAAAGAGCTTATTGGCTTGAGTTCTCATGTTTAATCAAGTTTTAGGTGGAACATAGTCTTCAGGCATTTCTACTCCTTTCCCAAAGAAAAACTTTTCCCTTTCTTGTTCAAGAAACTTTCTGGCTTGCGGCTCATAACTGGCGAGCTTGTTTTCGTTAATTAGCATCGTTTGCACCCCTATCCATTCTTCCCAGGCTTGTTTTGATACCTTTTCATAAATTAATTTGCCTTTAGACCCAGGGAATGGGGGAGCATCTAATCCTTCAGCTTCAATGCCTAATTTGGCACATTTAATCATGCGAACCATTGGGGTAGTTTCCTCGTTCAATTTGGGTTATTAGTTTACTGATGGGCCTTGGTAGGCCGATAGCTTGTTGATCATCCATTATATACCAGATCGTTTGGTCAGGCTCAGAGATCGTCTGCTTTGCACCATCTCGACAGATCACTAGAACTGGGTGGTACTCTAAATGATAATGTGAGAAGCTGTGACGTCGGGCAGGTAAGGAAATTCTGTGGCTTACAGAGTAACGGTGCTGGGTAAGCCAGCGAGTGGTTTCTTCAATATTTGAGAATTCAGGAAAGCTCCACAAGCCACCCCACAAGCCAATGGTGGGCTTTCTTTCCAGATAATAGCCTTGATGCTGGTTTTTAAGTATTAAAAAGATGACTTTTTTGACAGGTAATGTTTTTTTTGGTTTTGGAGTAGGCAATTGTTTGATGCGATCTTCGCGGTAAGCTACGCAGTGATCTGGGAATGGGCATCGTTCGCAGTTCGGTAAAGTCCTCGTACAGATCGTTGCACCCAAGTCCATCATTGCTTGGTTGTATCGATGTGCCTCTATGGCAGGCGTTAAGGATTCACTAAGGATCCATAGCTCACGATTAATCTTACTTTCTCCCGGCCAACCAGCAATGCCATGAAAACGACATAAAACGCGTTTTACATTGCCATCAAGGATAGATTGCGATTGCTTCATAGCCAAGCTCAATATAGCGCCCGCGGTTGAGCGGCCTATCCCAGGTAGTTTGCAAAGTTCAGGCAGGCTGTCCGGGAAAAAGTCTTGTTGCTGAATGGTCTTTGCAGCGCGATGCATATTTCTTGCTCTCGCGTAATAGCCAAGCCCTGACCATGAGTGCAATACCTCATCCTGGGAGGCATTTGCAAGACTGGCAATGTCAGGAAACCGTTCGATGAAACGTTCAAAATAGGGAATGACAGTTGCTACCTGAGTCTGTTGCAGCATTATTTCTGAAACCCAGACACGATATGGCGTTGGGTTGGACTGCCACGGCAAGGTTTTGCGTCCGTGCTTTTCAAACCATTGTAACAAAATGGCTTGAAAAGCTTTCTTGTCCAAAGGTTACGTCAAAACTTAAGAAATTTATCCAAAGCTGGTCCCAGTTTTTTATTTAATTTTTCCTGCAGTTTTTGTTTTTGTTTGTTTACCTTTTCGTTTAATTTTTTCATATGTTTTTCTTTTTCCCGTTCTAGTTTAGCGCCATATTTGGCTTTTAAGATTGCTTCTAGATCAGGCTGAAATGTAGGTTTAGAGAATGTGCCACCCACTTTGATAGCCAAAGGTAAGCCCTTGATTTTTTCGGATTGATTGTCATTAGCTTCGGCTTTGAGAAGTTTTGTGGTGACAGCATAATCCAGTTTTTCACTAACCAGGTCTGCAGAGCCCTTGCCATTAATTTTTAACGAAGAAGAATAGGCTTGTAGATCATTGTTTACAGCGAGTCCGTTGTTAACTTGCACAGATCCTTTTAGTTCTGTGAAAGGTGTGCTCGCTTTATCGTTCATAGCGGGAATTCCTTTTCCTTTGATCAGATCTTCAATATTTTTGATTAACTTGTGCAGATCAATTCCTATGAGTTTTCCTTCAAGAAAGGTAAAGTCAATATTGCCACTCAAGGTACGTTTGATCGCATCAATATCATTGCCTTTACCATTAAGTTTTATAGTTGCGGCAGTGGTGCCGCTAATTCGTGCTTTACCTGATAGGTCAGTTAGGAGAGGTTCTATTTGTAAGCCAGAAAGTTTTTCATTTAAAGATAACGAAGGTCTTTGTTTTGTTACATCCAGGTTAATCTGACCTGTGTACTTACCAGTGTAAAGTTTTCCTATGGTTTGGTTGGTCTGTAATTTGCCGTTTTTTGCCAGCACGTTTAATCCTATTTCATTCATTTTTAAGCCGCTGGCGATGAGTTGCCCTAATTTGAATTTACCGTCGATGTTGAGGGTTTTCAGTGTCTCAACAGGGAATAAGCCGCTAGATTTGGTTTTGGTCTTGCTTTGATCCTTAGGAACAGTTGTTTGTTTTTCTTTTCCCTCTTTCTTGTTAGACTTTGGAGGTAAATAGTGATCCACATTAATGGCGTTTAGCGTTAAATCATAGCGAATAGCAGGCTTAGAAAAGTTGTTTACAGATGCGGTGCCGGTTATTTTAGATTCATCAAAGCTAATTTGTAAGTCATTTATATTGGCAGACTTTTGCGTCGCTTGTAACCCAAATTGAACAGCAGCTTTAGACAGAGCATCGGTTTTTTGCATTGCTGGTAATGCGATGTCCAAAGATTTGAGAAAAGCCGCTAAGTTAAATTCTGCTAAAGAAATGGTTCCATTAAAAGCGGGAGCATCAATAATTTGCTCCCCCATAATATCTGCATTGAGTTTGAGCTTGCCAGAAGCCATTTGGAATTTCGATAAATTCAATGTTTGTTTCGCTTTATCAACTTCTATTTGAGCTAAAAAATCAGCAGCTAGTTTGTTGCCAGGGATGGTTTCACCTTCGGTAACGGTCTTCAAATTGACATTATTAAGCTTGAACAAATTTAATGCGTCGTTCACCCATAATGAGCCATTAAATACTATAGTTTCTTTCAGTTGAGGTTCGTTCATGGTGATAGCCAAATCCATTTCAACGTCAACAGGCTCGTTCAGTTTCAGTGCTCCAGTAGTTAAGTCGAAGTCTTGAACTGCAATATGTTGGTTGGATTGAAAGTCGTCCCACTTAACATTGGCATCTTCTAACGATATTCCTCCAACCGCTAAATCTGTTAATTTGATAGGCGGGGATTTTTCTTCTTCTGTACTGGGTTTTTCGTCGGGGGGTGTTGGGGGTTGCTCATTTTTCGAAGATGATGGTTGTGTTTCTTTTTTTGCCAGATCATCCCAGTTGCTAACGCCTTGTTTATTTTTTGCCAGATTAAGTTGTAATCCTTTTAAGACCAAGCGATCTATTTCTACCTTTTTGGATAATAAAGGCAATATCTTTACTTTGATATTACTTTCCGCAATGGACACAAAAGGTGCTTCACCAAATCCTGGTGCATTGCTAAGGCTAAGTTTTCCAGTTTCTAAACCCAGCCACGGAAAGAAAGAGAGGTCAATGTCTCCCTCAATCAATGCGTCTCTGCCTGTTTGTTCTTTTACTGCTGTTTGTAATTTATCCTTATAATCATTCAGGTCAATAAAATGCGGTACGACAAAAATGGCAACGATGACAAGGAATACTAGAAAGGCTACCAAAGATAATAATATTTTAATAATTTTTCCCATGTGATCCTCCATGTGGGCTTGGGTGAAGCTTATCGGTTTGTTACCTGGATATGCTCTAACTTCAAAATCGAAAGCGTTTTACAAAAATCTATCAAGGTTAAATGATAATATGTCAGCTAGTCTGTTTTTATTCGTGATACAACAGTCGCAATTATAATCATTTTGGTAGTAATTTATTTCGGCTGCAACACTAAATTACGATGAGGGGGTTGAATGATTGGTGCGCTTGCGGTTATTGGAGTTATTGCTTGGTTTTATCTGACTGCAGTTAAGTTGGGGGAAAACCCAGTGTACTGGGTTGTTGTTGGCGTCATTGGTTATTACATTATTGCCAAGATTTGGCGGTTGGGCGTTGCAGAACCAATGATGAATATGTTCGCTAGTCAATCTCCTCTCCTTTCGCTTTTGATTTCGCATTCACCTGTCATATCGGGGCTTATAGCCGCTGTTTTCATTCGAAAGAAATTTTTGGTCAATAAAAAAACAAATTCTGAATAGATTTAGGACAAGTAGAGGGTATGAGAGCTGCTTTCTGTTTGAAAGAATGACAGTGACTCAATGAGGGGAATAAAAATCTTATTACAGGTGTAAACAAGAGGGGTTGCTTAGATAAGTTTTGAGCTCAATGTTGGTAGAGTTAATCATCTGCTCGCCAGCAAACCAAGCTACTTCGGCGAGCAGATTTTCTGTGGTCTAATGTTGTTACAGCTTGTCAGCGTTTTCGCTGAGGTATTCAGCAACACCGTCAGGACTTGCTTTCATGCCGGTATCGCCTTTATTCCAACCGGCTGGACATACTTCGCCGTGTTGTTCAAAAAATTGCAACGCATCTACCATTCGAATCAGTTCATCCATATTCCGGCCCAGTGGCAGATCATTAATGACTTGGTGTCTTACCACGCCATTTTGATCAATCAAGAAGTTACCGCGATAAGCGACGCCAGGTCCTTCGGCTTCGACATCATAATCTTTTACAACAGAGTGAGAAATATCTGCCGCCATAGTATATTTTACTGGGCCGATCCCGCCCTTATCTATGGGGGTTTTGCGCCACGCGTTGTGAGTGAAGTGTGAGTCGATGGATATGGCTATGACTTCAACTCCACGGCTACTAAATTCATCCATACGATGGTCTAAAGCAATCAGTTCGGAAGGGCAAACAAAAGTAAAGTCCAGAGGATAGAAAACTAAGACAGCATACTTGCCTTTCGTGGCCGCAGACAGGGAAAATTCATCGACGATTTCACCATTGCCTAAAACGGCCGGAACAGTAAAATCAGGGGCATTTTTACCGACTAAAACGCTCATTGGTAAGTCTCCTTTTGAAATTAAATGTGATTGAAAACAAAGATCTTTGATAACAATCCCGCGAAAGAATTATTATTTATAGGGATTTTAAGCGGAGTTTATTCTATAACATCTTGGTTACCACTGCGGAATTTTTTGGTTGAAATTTAATTTGGGCTGACTTTAAGGACTGAAGTTTTCCAGTTTTGAGAAGCCAAAACATTAATAAAGTCTAATTTTCTAAAATATTAGCATTGCCTAATACACTATTGCTGAAGCACTCTACACCCCTTTAAAAACAATGAGTTATTAGTGAATGAGATGGGTGATGATTCAATATAATGTTATACTAAAAACACACGTGCGCGCCATATTGCTCAATATTCCCCCAAAATTGCTGCCAACGCCCCTTTGACTGAACCAGTGCTCGTAACGACAAAATCACTTGGGCACCTTTGTCTTTCCAGCGCATTCCAGATCCACAAAGACGTTGCTTCAACAATGTTTTGCAAGCAGCCTCAGTCACACCTGATCCAATGGATAATTGTTTGTTCACCTGTGTCGCATAATCCATCATGTGACGATGGTTGATAAAATAAGTCAACGCCGCCAATAAATTGTCTTTGATCGTTTTTGTCAGGCTCTTTTTCTTGGCTAATTGCTCCATTTCTGCAATCAGTGCTTCGACGGCTTTTGAGTCATGTTTGAGCTGTGTACACCGTTCATTCAGCCAACTGTCTCGCTTGGGTTTATCGGTTTTTCCTGGGTAAGCCGCGTAAGCAACGGTTGCCAAGTATTCAGTCACATGAAAAAAATCTAACAGCTGGCGACTGGTGTGTGTTTCCAGAAAGGTCCAATTGCTTTTTGCACCATCAGCGATGCCTAAGTAGAGTGCATCTGGGTAATGTTTTTTCACCGTGCTGATTTCTTTTTCCAGGCGCTGTAAAAAAGTCCCTTTGCCATATTCAGGCGCTTCTCCGATGTAGATAGTGTGTTGCCGTTTTCCGGTGACATCATACAGTGAGATATTACCCACCATCGCTTCTCGATACCCATCGTCTCGCATCAAAATGTACGCACCATCCAAGCTGATAACAACGGTGCTAATCGCTTCATTGAGCGTTGGTGTTGCATATTCCCAGATCTCTTCTTTCGCTTGGGCAATACTGCCCACCCATTCACTGACATCCTGCAAATAAGAATGGGCTATTTTCCGATGATGATTGTCCTCCAAATCCTGGCAGACGGCCGGGGCATTCATATTGGCGTATTTGTGTGCGATTTGTTGCGCAAATCTGGGCGTGGCTCCTCTGATGATGTGAGCATTGTGTTCCAACGGGCAATGGATCTTTCCGCCTTTTGATGTTTGATAAACATAACGTTGAATGGGAACACCGCCATACGGGGTTTGGTAAACTTTATTCGTTTTATCGCGCACGGTTAGTTTGACCTCACCCAGTTTGATTGGGCTGCCGTCGGTATCAAATTTCTGGAGGGCTTGTGCGGTGGCTACGCTTCCCATCTCATTGCATCCATCCAGGATCGCTTTTTCCATTTCCAGTAAACTACCGGTGAGTGTGACAGTGACCTGAGAGTTAATTGATTTCCTTCGTGAGCGACAACTTTAGCCATGACCTTTTCCACATAATTTCAGCAAGATAAGGTATCGATCCTCTTTTTTACTTTAAGTTCAACATTATCCAAAATCAGCACCCAATGAGATCAGGTTTTGTTGTATAATACATCGTTCTAACCAATTGATTGCATAGGAAACGACCTCATTCATGTTCATTTTACGCGATCTTCTATCTCCTCTCCAAGCCCACTTTCCGAAACCGGCCTGGGGCGAGAACGAGCCTCTCTGTTTGTTGTCTCGAACAAAGAAGGCTGTAGCCTTTTTTAGTATTTCATTGTCCCTTTTGGCTCGCCATAATTGCTTCTCCAGGCTCTGTATTTTCTGTTGCTCTGGCGTTAAGGCTTGTTTATTCTCTGGTGTGTTGCCATTAAGCTCATCTAAATATTGCTTTTTCCATCGCCGCACAGCAGAGTCACCTGCTCCCGATATTTCCATTATCTGTTTGTTGGTATATCCTTCATTTACCATGAGTTTGGCATAATCTAGCCGTTGCTCTATGGTGAAGATTGTTTTGGGTTTTTGTGTGGGTATTTCGGTCATTTTATTATCCTGATTTTGGCTAGATTATAAGCTATAAATCCTTCCAAGATTATTATTAGACCATTACAAAGTTCATTGTTCCCATGAGATTAGCCGACCATCGCCTGGTAGAGCGATAGATATTTTTTTGCACTCTTCTTCCATGAAAAATCACTGTTCATACCGTTAACCTGCATCTTTTTCCAGTAAGTTTTATTGTGAAAAAGAATGAGAGCTCTTTTTAAAGCTTCAGCAAGCGCGCCAGCAGTTGCTTCTTGGAAGGTTATTCCCGAGGCATTACCCGCTTTTAAATGAGCCATGTCGGCGTCAATAACCGTATCAGCTAATCCGCCGGTTGCTCTGACAACGGGGATTGTTCCGTATATTTGACTGTACATTTGATTTAGGCCACAAGGTTCAAAGCGAGATGGCATCAAGAATATATCTGCTCCTGCCTCAACTTGGTGGGCAAAGGCTTCGTCGTACCCGATGGTAACCGAGATATATTTAGGATAAAGCTTCATCAAATTTAATAGCTGCTGTTCATATTCATGCTGACCGGTGCCGATTAACACAAATTGAGATTCACTCTTCATCAAAACAGGTAGAATCTTGATTACAAGATCAATACCTTTTTGTTGCACCAAACGGCTGATAATGCCGAACAACGGGATTTCAGGTTCTACTGTCAACCCTAGCTTGGTCTGCAAGGCGGCTTTATTGGCTTGTTTTTTTAGTAAGCTTTTGGCGGTGTATGTTTGCTCAATCAGTTTATCGTGTTGTGGATTCCACTGCTCTGTGTCGATACCGTTGAGGATGCCCGATAGTGCTTCTTGACGATGATGAAGTAAACCCTCTAAACCACAGCCAAATTCGAAGGTTTGGATTTCTTCAGAATAAGTAGGGCTAACTGTGTTGATACGGTCAGCATAAGCCAGCCCTGCTTTAACAAAAGACATCATGCCAAAAAACTCAAGTCCATCTGGGTGCCATAGCAGGTTAGGTAATTTAAGTGATAAAAAACTTGCTACCGGAAAGACGCCTTGATAGGCCAGGTTATGGATGGTAAACAGCGTTTTTGGTTTCTCTTGCTCCAAAGAAAGCAAGGCTGGCACGAGGCCGCTTTGCCAATCATTGCAATGCACGATATCGGCTTTCCAACCAAGATGTGCACGATTCATAGCAACCTCCACTGCGATACGGCAAAACAGTGCGAATCGTTCAGCACTATCCAGCCAGGGTTTGCCCTGGTCGTCCAGGTAGGGGCTAGACGATTTACTATAATAGACTGGATAATCCACTAACCAGACAATAACTTTGCTTTCTGGCAATGTCGTTTGCAAAATTTGTATTTCTTGATCAAAGATTTTCAGTCTGCAGCGATGTTGCGGTGACTCCACTTTGATACCTAAATAATTGGGGAGAATAATACGAATATCTTCTGCTAAACCTGCAATGGCTTTGGGCAGGCTGCCGGAAACATCAGCTAATCCTCCGGTCTTAATTAAGGGGTGTGCTTCACTCGTAACAAATAGAATTTTATTCATAGCTAGCTGAGTTTCAATTATTTCAACTAATGATTGTTATTGTTTTGCTTACCAAGTTGCTACCAAGACCGACAAAAAGTTTATAATAAAATTTTTGTCTGCACATTCGTTTTGTGAGTTTGTAAGGGTCAAAATTTGGTTACGGATTAGTATGGCCGGGTTCTTTTCCATGCTTTAAAACGATACCTGCCAAAGGGGGTAACGTCAGCTTTATTGAATGTGTGCGACCCATCCAGGGGGTAGGCTCGGACATAATTTGGCTATTGCCGACATTGCTGCCACCGTAATAGTTAGAATCGGAATTAAAAATTTCTTGGTAAGTCCCGGCCATCGGAATACCAATGCGATACTCTTGTCTTGTCACTGGTGTGAAATTGAAAATACCAAGCAAAAAATCATTATCTGATTTACGGATGAAACTAATCACAGATTGTGTGTTGTCGTGACAGTCGATCCATTCAAACCCTTTGTTTTCAAAATCGTGCTGATATAAAGGTAAATGATTGCAAAATAGTTTATTCAAGTCTTTGATCAGTAACTTGATGCCTTGATGCAGTGGATTATCCAGCACATACCAATCTAACGCATGGTTAAAATTCCATTCGTTTGGTTGGGCAAATTCGCAGCCCATAAAGAGTAATTTTTTCCCCGGATAAGTAAACATCAACGTGTATAACAATCTCAAATTTGCGAATTTTTGCCATTCATCCCCTGGCATTTTATCAAGCAAAGATTGTTTGCCATGAACCACTTCATCATGTGACAGCGGCAGGATGAAATTTTCGGAAAAGGCGTACGATAAACCAAAGGTAATTTGGTCATGATGATGGGAGCGATAGACCGGCTCTTGGTTCATATACGCTAGAGTGTCGTGCATCCAGCCCATATTCCATTTCATCGAAAAACCTAAGCCCCCTGTCCAGGTTGGGCGTGTAACTTGCGGCCACGACGTTGATTCTTCAGCAATAATAATGGTTCCCGGGAATTGATCATGGGTCACTGAGTTGAGCTCGCGAAAAAAATCGATGGCTTCTAAATTTTCATTGCCGCCGTGCGAGTTCGGAATCCAGTCATGTGCTTCTCTTGAATAATCCAGGTAGAGCATAGATGCTACCGCATCAACCCTGAAGCCGTCGATATGGAATTCTTCCAACCAGAATATGGCGCTGGCTAACAAAAAATTCTTAACCTCATTGCGACCGTAGTTATAAATGAGAGTACCCCAATCGCGATGTTCACCCTGGCGGGGGTCTTCATGCTCATATAGCGCAGTGCCATCGAATTGTGCCAGCCCATAATTATCCCGTGGAAAATGGGCAGGTACCCAATCCAAGAGCACACCAATATTATTTTGATGGCAATAGTCGACAAAATATCGAAAATCTTCAGGGCTGCCATGCCTGCTGGTAGGAGCAAAATAGCCAGTGGTTTGATAGCCCCAGGAAGCATCTAGTGGATGTTCTGTGACTGGGAGCAGTTCGATATGGGTAAAACCCATTTCCAGAACATATTCGACCAATTGTTTTGCAAGCTCACGGTAATTCAGAAAATTCCCTAAATGATCTCTTCGCCATGAACCTAAATGAACTTCATAAATTGAAAGAGGTTGATGTAGCCAGTTGAAAGTGTTGCGGGAGTTCATCCACTTCAAGTCGTTCCACTGATAGTTTTTTTCTTGGACGATGATGGACGCAGTTCTGGGTCTATATTCAAAAGCTTGTCCGTAAGGGTCTGTTTTGACTAAAACATTTTTGCAATAGGGGTTAACAATTTCGAATTTATAGAAATGACCAATTTCCAGCCCTGGAATAAAGATTTCCCAAATACCACTATTGCCTAAACTGCGCATGGTGTGGCAACGTCCATCCCATTGGTTGAAATCACCAATGACACTGACTCTTTTTGCATTAGGTGCCCACACACTGAACAAAACTCCAGTGATGTCATCAATGGTTTTACAATGCGCACCTAGTTTTTCATACAGATTCCAGTGCTTTCCTTCTGCGAAAAGGTATTGATCGAAAGTAGGGATTTGTGGTTGAAAGTCGTACGGGTCAAAATTTTGTCGATTATGCCCTTTTTTATCTATCCAGAATAATTCATAATGTTCCGGTAAGGCCATTGGTACCAAACACTCAAATAAGTCAGTGCCTGGAATACGTTGCATCTCTGGGCCTTTGGGGCCAATCATTATATGCTCAGCCAAAGGTGAAAAAACTCGAACGATGGTATTGTCTTGCTCAACATGGCGTCCCAGAATAGTGAAAGGATCATGATGTTCGCCCGAAATTATTTTGACAAAATCGTCGTTTAAATTGGTATCAGTAACAGTGGATTGTTTTTTCACTTTTTGAGGGTCTGAGTAGTACAATGTTTTGGCAAGTTAGGCTTTATGCTACCAAAATTAACCGGAATATTAATTAAAAAATACATTACTGAGGTAAACATGCCTGAAACAATTCATCACGAACGTTACGTAAGTCGTCTCACACGCAATACTATTGCTCTCATTCTGGCTGGTGGTCGTGGCTCTCGATTGAAAGACTTAACTACGTGGCGAGCTAAGCCAGCGGTACCTTTTGGTGGTAAATATAGAATTATCGATTTTCCTTTGTCCAACTGCATGAACTCAGGGATTCGAAAGATCGGTATATTAACACAATACAAGGCCGATTCGTTGATCCGCCATGTTCAAAAGGGCTGGGGTTTTTTACGTGGGGAATTTGATGAATACGTTGATCTAATGCCGGCTCAGCAAAGGCTTCAGGACTCATGGTATGCCGGAACTGCCGATGCTGTTTATCAGAATCTTGATATTTTGAGGCGTCGGGAACCTGAATATATCCTGGTATTGGCTGGCGATCATATTTACAAAATGGATTACGGTCCAATGTTAGCTGATCATGTTGAAAATGAAGCCGATTTAACCATTGGTTGTATTGAGGTGACGCTGGATGAAGCGAGTGCGTTTGGTGTCATGCATGTAGATGACGAGCGGCGAGTCAAAGATTTCATGGAAAAGCCTGATACGCCACCGAGTATTCCTGGCAGAGAAGGTACGGCGCTTGCATCAATGGGTATTTACATTTTTAACGCGACTTTCTTGTATGAACAGCTATTGAAAGACGCAGACACCAAAAACTCAAACCACGATTTCGGCCAAGACATCATTCCTGATGTCATTGAAAAATATCGTGTGTTCGCCTATCCCTTCTTGGATTTACAAAGTGGCCAACAGAGCTACTGGCGAGATGTTGGTACTATTGATGCCTACTGGGCCGCTAACATGGAATTAATCGGTGTCGATCCAGTGCTGAATCTTTATGATAAAACCTGGCCTATCTGGACTTATGCGGAGCAAACTCCGCCAGCAAAATTTGTGTTTGATGATGAAGGTCGTCGCGGACAAGCTATCGATTCTATGGTATCTGGCGGAACTATTATCTCTGGTGCATTGGTCAGACATACACTCGTGTCCAACAATGTCCGAGTAAATTCATTTACGACCGTTGAAGACACTGTGATTTTACCACTGGCTACTATTGGCCGACATTGCCGTATCAAAAAAGCGATTATTGAAAAAGATTGTCAAGTTCCTGAAGGGACTGTCATCGGAGAGAATCCGGAAGAAGATAAGAAGCGTTTTTATGTAAGCCCAGGTGGAGTAACCTTGGTAACGCCGGATATGTTAGGTCAAACGATTCGCCATGTCAGATAGTTTGAAAGCCTTATCGTTATTCTGGCCAGAGGTTCACTATAGCCTTTGGTGGTTTTTATGTCATATCTCTCTTAACTGGTTCAGCGTTGCTATCGGTGAAGGAATAACAACAACAAAAGGAGGAGCAATGCGAACAAGCTCAGGCAAGCATGGATGATGCTCATGGTAATGTGATATGTAGTGAAGTTTTAAATCGACGAAGAGCAGGAATTCTTCTTCACATAACCTCGTTACCAGGGACTCGAGGAACGGGTGACTTAGGTGCAGACGCATACCGCTTTGTAGAATTTTTAGAAGCTACTGGCGTCTCGATTTGGCAAATGTTGCCACTGGGCGTTCCCCATGATGATGGGTCGCCTTATCAATGCCTTTCCGCCCATGCGGGCAATCCCCTGCTGATCAGCCTTGAATGGTTAGCCGATAAAGGCTGGCTGGAACAAAGCCATATGAAGTGCCATGGTACTTCATCCGATCATTTCAGAAAGGAATGCCTGAGAAAAGCTTTTTTGCAATTTAAGGCCCAGCAAGAACCCTTGGAAATAGAGGGGTTCAAGCAATTTTGCGATGATCGAAAAGGCTGGCTGGATGATTACGCATTGTTTGTTACATTACGTGAAGAATACCAAAAACAATCGTGGTTTGATTGGCCGGAAGCGTATAAAAACAGACAGCCTAATGCCCTTAATAAACTACGTAAAAGCCATCAAAGCTTGATCGATTATATAAAGTTTGAGCAATATGTTTTTTTTGCACAATGGTTAGAGCTGAAAAGTTACGCGCAACAACATAGCGTCCTGATGTTCGGCGATATTCCTATCTTTGTTGCTTATGACAGCGCAGATGTGTGGGCGAATAGGAGCAATTTCAAACTTGATTCAGCGGGGACGATGACCACCGTAGCGGGTGTTCCTCCCGATTATTTTTCGGCTACCGGGCAACGTTGGGGTAATCCTCTATTTGACTGGTCTCATTTGCAAGAGACAGGTTTTGAATGGTGGGTCGAAAGAATTCAATCCCAACTGGAATTGTTCGACATCATTAGGATTGATCATTTCAGGGGATTACAGGCAGCCTGGGAAATACCTTCAAACGAAGAAACGGCTATCAATGGTCAATGGGTTGCTGCACCTGGTGAAGCGCTGTTGTCAAAAATTACTGCAGAACTGGGCTCTTCTTTACCATTGATCGCAGAGGATTTAGGTGTAATTACCCCAGACGTTGAAGCATTGAGAGATAAGTTTAATCTGCCAGGCATGAAAATCCTACAGTTTGCTTTTGATGGCGGTCCCAGTAACCCTTATCTCCCGTTTAATTTTGTTGAAAATTGCGTGGTTTATACGGGTACTCATGATAACGACACAACGTTGGGTTGGTATGGACAGTTACCTGACCATAAAAAAAATTATATTAAAGAATATTTAGGTTTTTCACAAATGCAAATGCCTAATTCATTAGTTCATTGTGCACTTGCTTCCATTGCAAATATTGCCATTATTCCCATGCAAGATATTTTAGAATTGGGAGCAGAACATCGAATGAACATGCCAGGAACCATTGAAGGGAACTGGCAGTGGCGGTTTCAATGGGAACAGTTGACCGAAGAAAAAATACAACGTTTAACTCATTACGTTGGGCTGTTCGGGCGCAGAGCTGTTTAACACAATAGGGTATTCGATCATTTGTTTGTAAATAACCTATGCCCATTCATTGATGTTAAATAAGTTATTTGCCAATCTGCGGCCAAACTCTTTGCCTGTTATGGTATTGGTCGGCTTTTTCCTTGCCAGTTTACCTTTGCTAATTGCAGTTATCTCGTCTGTTTATGCAGTAGATGAACTAGCTACGGTCAGTAGACAAACGGTGTTTCAGTCTGTTAAAGCCACGCAAGGAAGCAGAATATTGTTGGAAAAAGTGGTGACCTTGGAAAGACTGGCTCGACAGTATTTGGTGCTGGAAGACAAAGAAATTGCTAAAAATTATGCCGATGTTCATCAAAGCTTTGCAGCGACCGCCAGAGAGTTGATTGCACTTCAAGTCACCAGTGAATTTAAACAAGAACTAAATAAACTAATCGATTTAGAGTCAGCGTTATATCGCTACTTTATGGGAGGTGGTTCCAAATCGGAAGGAAGCGACACAAAACTAAAAGATTTTATTAAAATGAATAAGATAGCCCGTGAGATGTGGCGCATTAACAGCCAGCTTGTTTATACGGAAGTGCAAAATTTAGATCAAGCGTCACAAAATGTTCAAACTCGCATCTTGGGGCATATCGTTTTTTTATTGCCTACTTCTTTACTATTAGTCGTGTTTTTTGTTTCATTAATAGCGAAACCTATCAAACAATTGGATGGTGCTATTCGAAATTTAGGTCGGGGTAATTTTGTCCAACCTTTAAAGGTATCGGGACCTAGAGATTTGGAGTATCTTGGAGAGCGGTTAGAGTGGTTGAGAGTACGGTTAATTCGGTTGGAAGATGAGAAACAAAATTTTTTACGGCACGTTACTCATGACCTTAAAACACCTCTGGCCTCTATCAAGGAGGGGGCAGATTTGCTGGCTGATGAAGTGGTGGGAAAACTAAATAGCGAACAATCAGATATAGCTACCATTCTTAAGACGAGTAGTTCTCGGCTCAGTCATCTGATACAGGGTTTGCTGGATTACAGTCGGATACATTCAGAACGAAGTGAATTAAATATTGTCAGGATTAGTTTAGCCAAATTTATTGATCAGGCCGTTGAAAACTATAAAGTGCAGTTAAAATCAAAAAAAATTAAATTGTCTTTGAATGTAGATGACATTGATTTTTTTGCAGATATTGAAAAAATGAAAACTATAATTGATAATTTATTGTCAAATGCTGTGAAATATTCTCCACCCGAAGGCCGTATTCAGTTCGATGCCAAATCAATCGACAATATCATTGTTTTTGATATTATGGATCAAGGGCCAGGCTTGGAGTCAGGTGAAAAAAACCAGGTATTCGATCTTTTTTTTCAAGGGCAATCTGCTAAAACGCGCGACATTGAAGGCAGTGGTATTGGATTAGCAATCTTAAAAGAATTTGTAAGTGCGCACGATGGTGTTGCTGAGGTTTTAGATAATGAAAATGATGTGTGGGGCGGACATTTTAGAATTACCATACCAAAAGAACCTATAAAACAATGAAATTTTTGGCTGTGTTATTAATGTTTTCAGCAATCATAGTAGTGACTGCTTGTTCTAAAGCGATTGAGGAATTGAAAGGTGTCAGGGGTGTCCAAAGCAAAAATTATCAGCCTCAACAAGATCAAGAGGTCACGGCCATCATTAATTTTTCGAACACTTTTGCTAAAAAATCTATAGAGAAACGCCAGCAATATTGTAACGAAATTTTTGATGATGAAGAACACCTTGTTTTACCGGTAGATCGCAGTCTTGAATTAGCTAGCGCCATGATATCAACCCAAGGGTGTGGTGATTTAACGGAAGCGTTAGAAATATTGACACATATAGAAAAACAAACAGATTCTGATGAATTAAAAGATTATTTAGGGTTTCAAATATTACTTGTAAAACGAATGTTGAATTTTTTTACCAGCGCTGAAGAGTATCGTTTAAAACTTCAACAGTCGAATTTTGAGCTCAATGACTATAAGCAGAAGCTTGAAGCCATAAAGAGCATAGAACAATCTCTTCAGAAAAGGAAAAAATAACTTAATCAAACCATGTCCCAAATTAAAGTATTGCTTGTTGATGATGATGTAGATTTACTTAGATTGCTTTCGATTCGATTAAGATCAGGGGGTTACGAGATTGAAGTAGCAATTTCTGCCGAAGAAGCTCTCATGAAATTGCCATTGTTTATGCCCCATGTGGTAGTGACTGATTTACAGATGAGTGGGATGGATGGTATGGGCTTGTTTGAAACCATCAATCAACAGTTTTCTACCTTGCCAGTTATTATTCTAACTGCCCATGGAACGATTAAAGAGGCGGTCAATGCAACTCAAAAAGGGGTTTTTGGGTTTCTAACCAAGCCTTTTGATAGCAAAGAATTAATGCAACAGATTGATGACGCTGCCAGATTAACTGTTGATACAGACAATCATTCTGAGCAAAAAGAGGTTTGGCGGTCTGCTATTGTGACCCGTAGCTCCATTATGGAAGATTTGTTGAGTCAAGCGCAAAGAATTGCCAAAATTCAGATGAACGTATTTATTCACGGCGCCAGCGGCACAGGCAAAGAGCTATTGGCACGAGCTATTCATAATGCTAGTCCTCGCGTTAAGAAACCTTTTATAGCTGTAAATTGCAGTGCTATACCTGAAAATTTATTGGAGTCGGAATTATTTGGTCATCGCAAAGGAGCCTTTACTGGTGCAACCAGTGATTATGAAGGGCTATTCAGAGCTGCCAATAAAGGAACTTTGTTTTTGGACGAAATTGGTGATATGCCAAAGTCCTTTCAAGCCAAACTATTGCGTGCATTGCAAGAAATGAAAATAAGGGCAGTAGGTTCAACCGAAGACATATCAGTAGATGTGCGGATTATTTCCGCTACGCATATTAATATCGATGATGCAATGTCTGAAGGCGATTTTAGAGAAGATTTATATTATCGATTGAATGTAGTTACCTTGGTGTTGCCGAGTTTACAGGAACGGCGAGAAGATATTCCGCTGCTTGCCAACCATTTTGTGACAGAAATTGCTAATCGGTTTAATGCAAATGTTAAGGGTTTTTCACCAGAAGCGATGGAAAGTCTTATTCACTATGATTGGCCAGGCAATGTTAGACAGTTGCATAACGTAGTGGAGCAGAGCGTTGCATTGTCCGCCACGCCATTAATTCCACAAATAACAGTGCAAAAAGCGCTTAAAGAGGAAAGCTCTTCACTTCCTTCGTTAAAAGAAGCAAAAGCAGGGTTTGAAAGGGAGTATCTAATTAAATTACTGCATATGACCTCTGGCAATGTGACGCAGGCTGCCAAGTTCGCCAAGAGGAATCGAACAGAATTTTATAGACTTTTGAATCGCTATCATCTAGATCCGGCCACTTTTAAGACGAGCCATTGATGTCGCCAATTAGAGACGCACAATAGGTTATATAAAACAATGAGTTATGTTTTTAGTGTGGAGGGGTGTAGCCTAATAGAGACACAAAAGCCAATGGTCTTTCTCGCCATACTTTGTAAGTTATTGAAAAAAATAAATAAATTATTTATGGCACGCCGATTGTATATGTTTATGTGTGCTAGCATGGAAGACCTACGATTGTTAGCATATAGACCCTAGTGACAAACCAAGGATGTATATTTGCCCCAAGGATTGGGGTGCTTTTTTTTTCTTCCAGAAGTATATCTTCCTCATTATACTGCTTCAGACCAAAGGTACTCGTCCATGAGTTCCAGATCTGGCTTATCTTAGAACAGTCAACTATCAAAGCCTTCTAAACTAGTTGTATCTTCTTGATATACTCCATTAAAACTTTGATCGTACATTTTAACTATAATACTGATTACACCTAAGTATCTTTGGGTGAAATCAAATAATATAGATTTCTTCAATTGTTGGTTAATTTTCTTTTCTCGTTCAAAAGCTATCATCAGCGACTGCTCATTAATCGTCTAATTCAAAGCTGATCTTCATATTGACTCGGTAAGCTTCGATTTTGCCGTTATTAATGTCCAGCTTTTGATCTTGTATCCAGGCGCCTTTGATATTTCTAATTGTTTTATTGGCCCTTTCAATGCCTCCATTTATGGCATCTTCAAAACTTTTAGTAGAGGATGAAATAACTTCAGTAACTCTTACAATAGACATATTTTTCTCTCCTGTGGGTTAAAAACTAAAATAATCGTTAAATTAAAAAAATCGCTTAGCCATCCTGAGCAGATCATCGACAATACTGCCGTCTTTGTTGCTATCTAAAAAACTGCTCAAGACTTTATAAGCGGTACTTCTACCAGCGCTTGTTCCCAAGGCTGCGCCGAGCAATCCTCCGGCGGCGGATTTGCTACCTAAAGCGCCCATAGCGGCCGCTGCCAGCATAGGCAACATTTTTTTAATAATGCCGGAACTTACACCGGTCTTTTCAGCAGCATGACCAGCGACATTGCGACTCACATCTTTGTTGCCAAAAATGTGGCCTAAAATCGAATTGCCATCATCAACTGTTTTATCTTCTGATAACGATTCTGGATTTTCGATATAGCGTTGATGATCCCCTTTTTCGATGGCTGATAATAATTCATCAAGACTCTGGTCATTTTTCGTTTTGTTTTCTAACCCTCGGGATAATGAAGGAAGTACTTCAGTGATAACGTTTTTTGTAGTATTTTCATCTAGTCCGGATTTTTTTGCGATTTCTCCTACAATTGCTCCGTTTTTGCTAGACAGTAACATTTCAAGTAAATTCATAAGTTCGCCTCGTTGTTAATTGTTTAATATTTGGCAAGGTTAATAGGGTTAGTACCAACATTAACAAACTTGTCTATAGATTAGCAACCAAATGCCATGAAGTTAGCTATTGTTTTCGCATGCTCCTCGAACCACTGTTAAAAGCAATTGTATTAGAATGTATCCGCCATGACTTGTTGCTTGATATAATATGTCCTTTTACATTAATGAGTGAAAGCCTATGATTCAAGGCAGCATCGTAGCATTAGTTACGCCGATGGAAGAAAGTGGTCTGATTGATAGAGAAAGTTTAAGCAACCTTATTGAATACCACATTGCACAAGGAACCGATGCTATTGTGGCAGTTGGTACGACTGGCGAGTCAGCCACCCTGAATGAAATTGAGCATTGTAATGTCATTCAATGGGTCGTGGAACAGGTTGACAGGCGAATTCCAGTGATTGCTGGAACGGGTGCTAATTCTACCTCTGAGGCCATTGGGCTGACTCAGAAAGCTCATGAATTAGGCGCAGACGCTTGCTTGCTGGTGACGCCCTATTACAATAAACCGACGCAAGAAGGTTTGTATCTACACTATAAAGCAATTGCTGAAGCGGTACCTATCCCTCAAATACTCTATAACGTGCCTGGTCGGACAGCCTGCGATATGTTGCCTGAGACAGTGGCTCGTCTTTCCCAAATCGAAAATATCGTGGGGCTAAAAGAAGCTACCGGTGATTTATCTCGCAATAAGCAATTATTGGAACTATGCCGCGATAACTTCGTTTTTTACTCTGGTGACGATGAGACCGCTTGCGAATTTTGTTTGCAGGGCGGCTCTGGTGCAATTACTGTAACCGGTAATGTCGCTCCGCTATTAATGCACCAAATGACCACTGCGGCCATCTCCGGTGACCGTGAAACCGCATTGTCAATTGATTCTAAATTAGTTGGTTTGCATAAGAACTTATTCATTGAACCCAACCCAATTCCGGTTAAATGGGCAGTAGAGCAAATGGGATTGATTAAAAAAGGTATTCGTTTACCACTGACCTGGCTCACCGATGAAAGTCAGGAAGTAATCATCAAATCAATGAAACAAGCGGAAGTATTATAATTGAAAAACAGCGACTTTAAATTACCTTCCTACGTCTGGTGTTGTGCGCTTTGTTGGCTTGGATTGTTATTGCCTGGCTGCAGCTTATTTCCCGATAAAGAAAAAGATTACAAATATAGCCAAGAAATACCTGAACTTTCTTTACCGCCTGAAGTCGTCGCTCAAAGATCATTGGTTACTGACAATAAATTAGATGCCATTGAGACTGAAAAAAAACAGCTAAAGGCAAATAACTTAGAACAAGCCAAATCAGATACTGCTAATCAAGCTGTTAAACAGCCAGCTGAATTAAGTGAGTCCGAGGATGTGAGTTCTTCAGGAACTAAAAATGAAACTCCAGATGAAAATCTGCAGGTAAGGAACCAACAAAGGGATGGAAAAATTCCTCACTTAGAGATTAATCGGGACTTCGATCAATCCTGGCGTATTGTTGCTAAAGCTTTGGGTCGAGCAGGGCTTGAGATAATGGATCGAAACTATTCCGAAGCTGTTTTTTTTATCAAGTATGGGGATCAACCATCGGACATAAAAGATGGATCGATATGGGACGAGGTGGTTTTTTTCTTTGGGGGTGACCCTTATGAGGAGGAGACTTATCACGTTCAATTGTCGGAGCAACATACCCAACAGACGTTTGTTATCATTGCTGATGAAGATGATGAGCCTTTGATGGAAGAGGAAGGAATAGAGTTGTTGAAATTAATCAATACCACTATAAAGAAATATTTTATTAAATAACGAATTCCTCTTGCTATTCTGGCAAGTCTTTTTCGAACAGGATCTAACGATCTCATTATTGTTTTTCCACCCTAATTTTCTATGCTGATACTTCCTGGCTCTGCCGTATTGTCCCCTTTTCGAAAACAACCATTAATTGAAGCATTGCAAGCCATTGCCGCCGATATTAGTGATGTTTCAGTTCGTTACATCCATTACATTCATGTTCAACGATTATTAGATCAGGATGAATTGAGAATTCTTGAGAATATCTTGAATTATGGCGGCTCATCGGAAAGTGGTGAGAATGAATATGACTCGTACACAGTTTTACCTCGAGCTGGGACTATATCTCCCTGGTCAAGCAAGGCTTCGGAGATTGCTCAGAGGTGCGGACTATACCCCATAAATGCCATAGAACGAGGTGTTGAGTATGATTTTATAACGCAAAGCAATCGAAATTTTACAACCACAGAACAGACACTCATTTTTCCTTTAATACATGACCGTATGACCGAACGAGTTGTATCCAATGTAACAGTGACAGATTTGTTTTCTCGTCATAAACCAGAGCCATTACTTGAAGTTTTGTTGAAGGCCGAGGGAAGAACAGTGCTGGTTGAAGCCAATCAAGATTTAGGACTGGCTCTGTCTGATCAAGAGGTTGATTATTTGTATGATAGTTACCAAAAGCTTGGAAAAAATCCAACCGATGTTGAGCTTATGATGTTTGCTCAAGCCAATTCTGAACATTGTCGACATAAGATCTTTAATGCTGATTGGATAATTGACGGTAAGCCCCAGTCAAATAGTTTGTTTGACATGATACGTAATACTGCCAAGTCGAATCCCGACGGTATATTGTCTGCTTACGCAGATAATTCGGCAGTGACTGAAGGGCTTAGCACTGAGGTATTGGTACGCGATAGCGAATCTGGTTATTACGGATTTCAAGAAGAGCCGGCACATCTAATTATCAAAGTAGAGACGCATAATCATCCTACTGCTATCTCTCCGTTTGCGGGTGCTGCTACCGGTTCGGGTGGCGAGATTCGTGATGAAGGCGCGACTGGTCGTGGCTCTCACAGTAAAGCGGGGTTATCCGGATTTACCGTTTCCCATTTAGAAATTCCAGAGCTCATTCAACCCTGGGAATTGCAAGCCGGGAAGCCTGATAGACTGGCCTCGGCTTTGCAAATTATGTTGGAAGGGCCGATAGGTAGTGCTACGTTTAACAATGAGTTTGGTCGTCCTAATCTTAATGGCTACTTCAGGACATTTGAGCAAGCCGCCTTAATGCCTTCTTCCAATGAGCCGCTAAAATTTCGAGGTTATCATAAGCCTATTATGATAGCAGGTGGTATGGGGCATATTCGCCCCATGCATGTGACCAAACTTACCATACCGGTTGGAAGTCTAATCATCGTTTTGGGTGGTCCTGCCATGCTGATCGGTTTGGGCGGCGGGGCGGCCTCATCCCAAAACTCTGGAACAAGCACAGAGCAGCTTGACTTTGCTTCAGTGCAACGTGGCAATCCTGAAATGCAGCGGCGATGTCAGGAAGTCATCAATCATTGCTGTGCGATGGGCGAATCATCGCCGATCATTTCAATTCATGATGTTGGGGCAGGGGGGTTATCAAATGCAGTACCCGAGCTTATTCATGATAGTAAACGAGGTGGGCGTTTCGAGCTTAGAGATATTCTCAATGCAGATATGGGTATGTCGCCCATGCAAATTTGGAGTAATGAGGCTCAGGAACGTTATGTCTTGGCTGTCAAGCCGGAGTCTTTATCTCTTTTAGAACGTTTTTGTGATAAGGAGCGTTGTTTGTATGCGGTAATTGGTGAGGCGCAAGAGCAAGAGCTCTTAACGTTGACCGATAAGCATTTTGATAACGAGCCGGTGGATATTCCAATGTCGTTATTATTCGGGAACCCTCCAAAAATGGAGAGAATAACAAATCATAAAAAACGCTCCCTACCTGGTCTCAACTTACAGGAAATTAAGTTGGAAGAAGCCGTTCGACGGGTGTTAGCGTTTCCTGCGGTGGCCGATAAAAGTTTTTTGATTCATATCGGAGATCGCTCCGTTACGGGTTTGGTTGCTCGCGACCAGATGGTTGGTCCCTGGCAGATTCCGGTATCTGATGTTGCAGTCACTGCCAATGGTTACCGTTCGACCTCCGGAGAAGCGATGGCTATGGGAGAGAGAACACCACTGGCATTGATTAATGCTTCTGCATCTGCTCGGGTAGCTATTGGTGAAGCCATAACCAATATAGCAGCTACCCGTATTGAAGCGTTATCTCAGATCAAGTTATCGGCCAATTGGATGGCGGCTTGCGGTGATCAAGATGAAGATGCTTTATTATATGATGCGGTTAAAGCAGTCGGTTTGGAACTTTGCCCTGCATTGGGTATCGCTATCCCGGTGGGAAAGGATTCGTTGTCGATGAAAACGGTCTGGCAACATGAAGGTGTCGAACAAGTTATGACTGCCCCACTTTCGTTAATTATTTCAGCTTTCGCGCCAGTAATAGATGTCAAGCAAACTCAGACCCCAGTTTTGCAAACAGGTGAAACGGTCTTGATTTTAATTGACTTGGGACAAGCCAAAAATCGTTTGGGTGGCTCAGCGCTTGCTCAAGTATACGGTCAGTTGGGAGATTGCTGCCCTGATTTAGATGATCCAGAGCTTGTTAAAGCCTTTTTTAAAGCCATTCAAAGTTTGCACCAAGAACAAAAGATATTGGCTTATCATGATCGATCAGATGGTGGCTTAGTGGCGGTTTTATGCGAAATGATGTTCGCTGGACGGGTTGGTATAAAGGCAGAACTAAGCCACACAGGGGAAGATATCTTAAGTGCATTATTTAATGAAGAGCTGGGTGTTGTGATACAGGTAGCGAAGGATGAACAAAAGTCTGTTTTAGCCAGTCTGGATCGTGCTGGACTTAATGCCTGTTCGCATATTATTGGTTCGACCATGGATCAACAAACGCTCCAGATTAATTGGCAGCAAGAAGTAGTAATGGAGCAAAGTCGAACGGATTTGCAAAAAATTTGGTCTGAAACCAGTTTTCACATGCAGCGACTTAGGGATAATCCTGATTGTGCGCAACAACAATATAAACAAATTTTAGATGATGGTGATCCAGGGTTGTCAGTTAAGATGACATTCGATATCAATCAAAACACTGCTTCCCCTTATATCAATGTGCTTCGCCCAAAAGTAGCCATTCTGCGTGAGCAAGGTGTGAATGGGCATGTTGAGATGGCAGCGGCTTTTGAGCGTGCCAACTTTACCTGCGTCGATGTACACATGAGTGATATCTTGGCCGGGCGAGCCCGACTTGAAGAGTTTGTAGGTATGGCGGCTTGCGGCGGGTTTTCTTATGGTGATGTGCTAGGTGCCGGTGGTGGTTGGGCAAAATCTATCTTGTACAATCCTAAGTTGCGAGATGAATTTGTCGCTTTTTTTAATCGAGCTGATACATTCTGCCTTGGGGTATGCAACGGTTGTCAGACTTTTTCCCAGCTCAAGGAGTTAATTCCCGGTGCAGAAAATTGGCCGGTTTTTACCCGAAATTTGTCTGAACAATTTGAAGCTCGGGTTGTGATGGTCGAAGTCCAGCCATCACCATCTGTTTTGTTGCAGGGTATGGCTGGATCAAAAATTCCTGTCAGTGTGGCCCACGGTGAAGGCTACGCAGATTTTTCAGGCTCAGTTCAGGAAATCGCTGAGTCTGGCGTGGTTGCACTACAGTATGTTGATAATCGTGGAGATGTTACAGAAGCTTTCCCTGCCAACCCAAATGGATCCCCTTTGGGGATTACTGGTCTCACTACTCCCGATGGTCGCTTTACCATTATGATGCCGCATCCTGAGCGATGTTTCAGGGCTATCCAAAATAGCTGGTATCCTTCTGAATGGCAAGAAGATGGCGCTTGGTTAAGGCTGTTTAGAAACGCCAGACGTTGGGTCGACTAAGTGCTTTCTTGGCACCTACAGGCAATCACATCAAGCCAATGAGCTGCTGTAAAGGCGGCAATATTAGCATCTTCATAACTTGCAGTCCGACCAACGCAATGATTGGTGACAAGTCAAGCCCACCCATGTCGGGGATTATTTTTCGAGCTAAATTGAGTACTGGATCGGTAATTGTATTAAGAATCGATGCCGCCGGGTGAGAGCTGTGTGGATTGATCCAGCTTAATATTACTACGCCTAAAATTGAAAAAAGATAAACATTAAAGACCATATCCACTAAATGGTATATGGAAATGGGAAGCAGTACTCCTAAACTAACAGGCATGGACTTTAGGGATAAGATAAGTGCATCGGCAATTAATTGTAACCCTACTAATAGCACAATCGTTGCGGTATCAAATTTACCAATCGAGGGAAGAAATCGTCTGAATAGCCTGATGGGAGGGTGAGTAATTTTAACGATCATTTGCGAGATAGGATTGTAAAAATCGGCTCCTGACCACTGTAATATAAGCCTTAATAACACCGCAAAAATATATAGGCCGATTAATGTGTCGATGATAAAAATGGCCGGATTAGCCAGATAGTTTTCACCCATTTTTTATTCTCCTAATTGTTGCGATAATGTGACAGAACGATCTCGTGCAGCATGCAGAGCTTTCGATATCAAAGTTTCTAGTGCACCTTGTTGCAAAACATTCACCGCTTGTTCCGTGGTGCCGCCTGGTGATGTGACATGTTTTCTAAGGTCGGCGGGCGAATCGATTGATTCCATTGCAATCTTAGCAGCACCCAACGCCGTTTGTTGAATGAGCAAACGCGCTGTTTGTTGATTCAGACCTAATTCTAGAGCAGTTGCCTCCAGAGCCTCCATCAGTAGAAAAAAGTAGGCTGGACCGCTGCCCGATACGGCGGTGATTGCGTCAAGATCTCTTTCTTGATCCACCCAAACTGTTATGCCGACTGATCTTAGAATATTCTCAGCTAAATCCCGTTGGGTGCTAGTGACTAAAGAATTACTGTGTAAGCCTGTGGCGCCTGTTTGCACCAGGGCCGGTGTATTTGGCATACATCTGACTATCGCTGTGGTGTCTCCCAGCCACTTGGTTAATGAGGATTGGGTGATGCCAGCAGCAATCGAAATAACCAGACATTGCTGCTGTTGGATAGCAGGCGAAGCTTGTTGCGCCACTTCTTTAAAAACTTGTGGTTTGATAGCAAAAACCACGACTTGAGATGCGCTTATGAGCGGTTCATTTTCAAATGAAACTTGTATACCCAAGCGACTTTTTAAGGCATTCAGTTTAGAAGTGTCTACATCAGATACCCATAGGTTGTTTGGGTCATGTCCACTACTAATCAAACCATTAAGTAAGCTGGACGCCATGTTGCCACCTCCAATAAAGCCAATTACCTTATCTTTCATATTTTTTTCAATAATTTCAAAGTGACTATATACTTCATACAGCCACGGATGCGGAATTTATAGCGAGTAGATTTTTGTCGAGAGCAAGGCGCTGAAATAGGTGCATAGCAAGCTACGCAACTGTTTCAGTAACGCAGTCTATCGGCAAAAATCGACCGATTGAAACCAGCATCCTTGGCCGAGTGAAGTATATATTAACCTGTAACTTAAATGAGACACAGTTTTTTGGCGTTAAAAACCAGAAAGAAGATTAAATGTTTCCTGCGCGTTGCTGCTATTTCGCTAAAGATTTAGTTCAAAGGGCGCTTCGCTTTATTTTTTTCGTTGCTCGTCTGATAGTTTGTAAATGTCAGCAAGTTGGTGAGGGTCGCCTCCTTTCTTAATGAATTTCTTGACCGCTTTACTGAGAGCTTTCGCTCTTTTTCCCATTTCTTTGGTGATGGTATCTCGGACAAATGCATCTGAAGAAGAGTCAAACTGTGATTTTAGTGTTTGTAGATGAGTCATCTGTTTTTTGATTTTGTCGAATCTGTCATTGATTGCTTCGTTGGATTTTGAATTTTTATTCATCTTATGGCTCTCATAAAGGTTATTATAGAACTCCACTTGCAATGACTAGGGTCGCTAGTGCACTAAATTAAGAGATGATAAATCATCCCAATCTGAATTAAAATGAAATAATTCGTCAAAAAAGGGATAGGAAACAAGAATATGCCAGTGATGTTAAAAAAAATAATGGGTGTATTGTTGCTGTGTACAACCGTAACACTCGCAACCTGTCAATCCATGATCAATGAGATCAACTATTCAACCGATAGAGAGCAACTTTCTATCGAAAGCAATCAAAGCCGATGAACAGTCCACGAATTCCGCGCGTACCGAAGCGGTATGTAAAAAAACTGACCAAGCCTTATGCCTTAAAAGGCTTGTTGCTATATTTTCTGCCACTAGCGAGTATTCCGGCGACGATTTTATCGTTTAGCAGAGGTCATTTTACAGGTATTTTGGTTAATGGGAGTGCTTGCGCTGCTTTCTTACTTGCTGCGTGGTTACTAAAAGAAGGCATTGCTGCCGAATCCCAATATCAAGCGAAGAAAATTGCGCATCCACCCCGATGGCCATTGAAACTAATGGCCAGTAGCGTGGTTGCTGTTTCGACCGGATTAGTGGCTTGGTTAGGTGCTGGATATGGATTTTGGGTGTCGATTACTTTTGGTCTGGGTGCTTTACTGGGAATGTTTTTAACGTATGGTTTTGATCCGTGGCGAGAAAAGCTAAAGGCCGGTAGTCATGGCTATAGCGCCTTGGAAATATCACAAACTCTGAATGATGCAGAAAATTTACTGGATAGGATTAAGCAAGCAAATCTACAGATTGCTAATGATGAGTTTAATCAGAGGATTGACCGTATATGTTTGCTTGGCAGAGAAATTTTAGAAGTAATCGAAGATGATCCCGGTGATATTCGTCGCGCCAGAAAGTTTTTGAACGTTTATTTGGAAGGGGCTCAGCAGGTTACTGAGGGTTATGCAAAAACACATCAACGAAATGAGTCAGTCGATTTGGAACAGAATTTCAAAAATGTACTGGAGACCATTGAGTCGGTATTTACCGAGCAGAAACAAAAATTAATCGAAGACGATGTTTTTGATTTAGATGTCCAGATCGAAGTGTTGACGAATCAATTGAAACGCGAAGGCGTTATTTGAAAGAGGTTAAAAAGGGTAAATCATGGCTGAACAAGATAAGAAAACAACTGTAACAAAGTCGGCAGACATTCCTGGTAGTTCTGTATTCGAAGAAATTGTTCCAGGGGTCACTAAAGAATTGACTCCATATAAAAATACCGAGGACAGTGAGCGGCAACAAACCGAAGAACTGATGGCTGAAATCGATTTAAATGACACTAAATCGATTATTTCATTCGGCAGCAAAGCTCAAGAACAATTAACTATGGTTTCTGATCGGATGTTAGAAGGTGTAAAAAATAAAGATATTGGCCCAGCTGGCGGCGATCTAAATGAAATGGTGGCCTCGTTACGTGGTTTTGATATCGATACCCTTGATCCAACCAAGAAAATTGGCTTTTTCGCGAAGTTATTCGGTAAAGCCAAACCGGTGGTATTATTTTTACAGAAATACGAAGATGTTCGCAAGCAGGTCGATAACATCACCAATCGTTTGGAAAAGCATAAAACGACCCTGTTAACCGATATTACGTCTTTAGACCGACTATACGAAGCTAATCTTGAATACTTTCATAAGTTGGAAGGTTATATCAGAGCAGGCAAAGAGAAGTTAAGGCAACTTGATGAAGAGACCATACCGGCAAAACAACAACAAACAGATGCCAGCGAGCAAGTCATCGAAGCACAAGAACTGCGTGATTTACGAGCAGTTAGGGATGATTTAGACAGACGGGTGCATGATTTACGTTTAACTCGCCAGGTTGCAATGCAAAGTCTGCCTGGAATACGAATGGTGCAAGATAACGATAAAGGTTTAGTGAATAAAATTAACTCGACTATCGTCAATACCATTCCGTTGTGGCGACAACAGCTTGCTACCGCAGTAGCGATTTATCGATCTGCAGAAGCGGCGGAAACACTGCAGTCAGCGACTGATCTGACGAATGAATTATTAGAAGGAAATGCGGAAAATTTAAAACAGGCTAATGCTCAAACCCGTAAACAATTGGAACGAGGAGTTTTTGATATTGAATCAGTTAAAAAAGCCAATGAGAATTTGATCGCCACTATTGAGGAGAGTTTGCAAATTGCAGATGATGGTAAGAAAATGCGAGGCGAAGCGGTATTGCAACTTGAAGAATGCGAAACAGCTTTACGTAAAACACTGGCAACCGCTTCAAGCGTTACCACCAAGACTCAATCCAATTGACAGAGATAGCGGAGTAAACAATGGGCTTATGGGATAAACTTTTCGGTGAATTTGTTGATGTTATTGAGTGGACCGACGATAGCAAAGATACCATGGTGTATCGTTTCGAACGTTACGGTAACGAAATTAAATATGGCGCAAAACTAACAGTCAGGGAGTCTCAGGTTGCAATATTGGTCAACGAAGGTCGTATTGCTGATCTTTATGAGCCCGGCATGTACGAGCTTGAAACCAACAACATGCCGATTATGACCACTTTGGAAAATTGGCCTTCAGGTTTCAACAGCCCGTTTAAAGCAGAAGTCTATTTTTTTAACATGCGTCGTTTTACCGATCTGAAATGGGGTACCAAGAACCCAGTGATGCTTCGGGATAAGGAGTTTGGTGCAGTTCGGCTGAGAGCTTTTGGGAGCTATACGGTCAGGGTCAAAGAACCGATCACTTTTATCAAAGAAATCGTGGGGACCAGCGCTCTCTTTACGACGGAAGATATCACCAATCAACTGCGAAATTTGATTTTATCTCATTTTTCATCTGTCCTGGGAGAATCCGATGTTCCAGTGCTTGATTTAGCTGCGAATTACGATGACTTGAGCGATTTTGTTACTGCAAAAATTGCACCAGTATTCAATGAATACGGGTTGGCTTTGGTGCGGTTGTTAGTAGAAAATATATCCCTACCGCCAAATGTTGAGGAAGTGTTGGATAAACGAACCAGTATGGGGATTTTGGGGAATTTGCGAGACTATGCCAGTTTTCAAGCGGCAGAAGCAATTAAAGCAGCCGCTGAAAACCCAGGGGGAGGCGGCGCTGAAGGGGTTGGTATGGGTATGGGTTTTGCCGTCGGTAAAAAATTGACGGATCTTATGTCCGATGACCAACGTAATCCTGGATCTGGCCCGCCACCAATCCCAATGAAAAACAACTATTTTTTAGCTATCGACGGTCATCAAATCGGTCCAATTGATGCTAATACTGTTAAAAAGAAGATACAAAGCAATGAAATTTTTGCCAATAGTTTAGTTTGGAATACCCAGTTAGTTGATTGGACACCTGTGGGCAAAGTGCCAGAGTTTGCTGGTTTATTTGTAAACAAGCCACCGCCACTGCCAAAATCATAAATGATGCTCGTTCAGGAAAAAATCTTTTTGAAAGTGGCAGCAGGTTGTGTATTGACCATTTGGTTGATGCTGCTCACGGGTTGTTATAGTTGTTATGATACTGCATCGGGTTGTTATGGCAGATACAGCTATAGGAATGATCTCTGGATGAATACAGGTGCGCCGGTGTACTACAACAATTTTGATGATTTCTATGACAATGATGATAATGACGATGCAAGCGATTCTTTGCCCAATCAAAATGATCAAACCCTTCAACCCGTCATAGAAAATAGTTTGCCAAATCAAAATAATCAACCTCTTCGTAGGATCGATTAAACACAGACAAAGCCAAATGACCGGGTCATGGTCGTACGAGGAATCTTTCATTGAGTGACGATAAAGCTAAACAGAGTGGTGAACACGACCCATTAAACCGCTTTCCGTGCTCTAAATGCGGCGCAATGCTTAAGTACGCGCCTGGAACGCAACACTTGGTTTGTCATTATTGTGGACAGGCCAACGAGATAAAGCATCGTTTAGAACAGATTCACGAGTATGATTTTCATGAAGCTTTACAAGAGCTTGCAAGAGCTAAACCGACGACAGAAACCAAACAAGTCAGTTGCGAAGCCTGCGGCGCCAGTTTCAAATTTGAAGATAGTATTCATGCTGGCGAATGTCCTTTTTGCGGTACCGATATTGTTACCAGTATCACCCAAGCCAGGCCAATTCAACCAAAATCATTATTACCTTTTTTGATCACTGAAAAGCAAGCGAAAGCAGCGTTTAGGAAATGGCTGGGAAGTCGCTGGTTCAGTCCTGGTAAGATGAAAAAATATGCCAGAGAGGAAGCTAAATTAACGGGCGTTTATTGTCCGTACTGGACTTATGACAGTTATACAGAAACCAAATATACCGGCGATAGAGGGGATGTTTATTATGAAAACCAAAGGGTTGAATACTACCAGAATGGACGTTTGGTCTCTTCGGTCAGACGGGTTCCCAACATTCACTGGACACCGGTTCGTGGCAAAGTAGGGCGTTTTTTTGATGATGTACTGGTCGGTGCCAGTTTATCCCTCCCAAGGCAAATTCTTGATCGTTTACAACCTTGGGATCTTGAAAACTTAGTTCCCTATGATGAGCAATACCTCAGCGGTTTTCGCAGCGAATATTATCAGGTTGATTTGGATGAAGGTTTTGATCATGCCAAGCAAGTTATGCACGGGGTGATTTATCAAGATATTACGTTTGATATTGGTGGCTCCCATCAGCGGGTTCATCATATTAATACCGATCATCGTGATACAACTTACAAGCATTGCTTATTGCCGATATGGGCTGCTGGTTTTTTATATCGCGATAGAACTTACCGTTTCGTGGTTAACGCCAGAACAGGAAGAGTTCAGGGCGAACGACCTTATAGTTATTTAAAGATTGGATTAGCCGTTGTTACTGGGAGCATATTATTGCTAGGGACGGTATTTTACTTGGATCAGGCAGGTGTTTTTAATCAAGCACAATTCAGGCAATACAGTTACGGATACTAGTATAGCAACCAGCAAGTTCCACTAAAAATGTGACGGTCTGTATTTCCGATAGCTGCGTTGAACAAGCTTGACGTAGAACAACTATGCCTGCGCTTATTCATCTTGCTCTCGAAAATATAACCTCGCCACATTAATAGCGTTACTTACTGGTTGATGTACTAGTAAAATGTATGAATAACCAGGGTTTTTTCTTTCTGGCGAGAATCATAAGGGACGGCTTCCATTTATTTTAATGGCTGTTAAGGACTTTATTTGATGTGCTTTTGTAATATGATGCATTTGTTCCGCAAAAAAACATGGTCAGAGGAATTGACTTATAATTGCTTTGTGCGAACTTGTTAGGGTGAAGTTACAAAAATTTAAAAAACATAGGTTTGGGCTTTATACGCAGTAATCCCTTAATAATGAGGAAGGCATAATGTCAATAAACAATATATTTCTTTTTCTTTTATTAAACTTAGTGAGTCAATTTGCTTTGGCTTATTCTGAAGATGTAAGAGAAAAGGTTTGTAAAGTTCCAGAATTTTATAAGTTCGACCCGCCTAATTTGTCTGAAGTTGAACCTGGTGCTTCTTTTTCTCTAATCTCAACTAGCAATATTGAGCCGGAGACTGTCAAGGTGCTCGCAAAAAAAATTCCTACAGAGGTTACCTTAGAAGATAAAAAAACTTTTTTTACAATAAAAGGCAAATTACCATCTGAATTAAAAGGGACGTATGCCAGAATACAGGTGTCCGCTGACTCACGAGCTAATTGTACTGGTTATGATGGGTGGTTGCTGAAAATTAAAGGCAACACTGAGCCGGCTGCAAAGAAAGCCAGTGATGGTAAGGCGCACTAAGAAAAAATGATTAAGCTATTGTGTTTTTGCCTTGATTAATGGCCAAGCAGTATTTGAAATAACCTAGGAAGTCAGCAGGGGTTTCGAAAAATTAGCGTTTATCTGACAAATTACTAAGATCCTCAATTATTAAAAAGTAAGGTTCGTTCTTAAATCCCGGCCTTTTCAGTTTTTTCCGTGTGGAATTTTTGGGGGTAAGCCGGGTTTTGGTATGGGCAATCGTTTTTACGTCAGTCTTTAAAAGCAACTCGCAAAATCAAGAAACAACTCCTCGCAATTAAAAAAGATGCGAGGAAAATCCATCCTTATATATAACTTTAGCGCATATTCAAAAAACACTGTCATGGTTGCCAAGCGTGCTAGGATAGCCCAGACTTTTAGGTTGGTAAGGCTAGAGGCGCGCCAGACTGAAACAGACCACCACAACATGGGTGTCACAAAAATAAAATGTAAGGTATCCCAGCTGGATACAGTAATGTGGGCAGATTTAGCCAGCGAGTCAATCGTCAGCAGTCCTATATTTATGACTAAGAAAAATGGCCAAAAAACTTTCCATAATGGCAGTAAACCTAACCAGGCGAGCTTGAGGTAACTTACTTCTTGGTAATGCGGTATGTCTGATTGCCAATATTCCATAATAGCGGGAGTTATCACGTAGAGACTGCAAGTCAAAACTGCTATGAAAAACACTAAATCGATAGGTTGGAACAAGGAAGAGTGAGTAAAAATAAGTGGCAGGGTATTAATAAACATTAATTGATCAATTTGGAAGGTTGAATGATTAGTTCGCTAAGGCATAGCCTAATGGCTCATAGTAACACTTGCTTTCTATGAGGAGCGATGATTCAATACTAAACGAATTTTAACTTGTTATTTTTCCGTCTTCTGCATTCTAGCAACCGTTGCGTAGCTTGCTATGCGTCTGTTATTACGCCTTGAAGACAAATAAAAATCCTGCGTCGAACTTTTACGTATATTATTGAATCCTCGCTCCTAAGTGTGTTGGGATAATCCATTAGGTAGGCTTATCAAGCGAATGAGCAATTATTGATAGCAAGGTTTTTTTTGCTATGGAAAGTCAAACTGATAAACGTTCAGACAAAAAGTATAACGATAACCATCTTATGAATGATGAACTGCAAGTCTTTGTGATCTATTCGATCGCTTTTGAAGATCACTTAGAGGGTCTAATCAATCACCCAGTGACTCAAAAATACCATGTTAAATGGATCTTTGTTAATTCTAATGAATTCAATAAGCTTTCAATTTCTGACCAAAATCGAGTAGTAATCTGGGTGTGCAACGAGGAATTGGATGACGTTTTGCTAATTGGATATCGAAAACAATGCAATTTTGGGTTTCTTCCTGCGCCGAATGAATCTCGCTCGCCGCTTCTTAAATGTTTGGAATTGCCGACAGGATTCGACGAGTGTCTAGAAATAGCGTTAACAGGAGAACCGACTCACCTGGATGTTATTGTTTGTAATGGGCAGTTGGTGACGAGCGGTATTCGCATGCTAAATCAACTGACTATGTCCGAATTTTTGAACAGTGCAGGTGAAATGAAGTTGTTCAGCAAACTAAAGTTTCGTCTTCGCAGATTTTTTCATGCCTTTTTGTTGAGACCTCATTCGGTAGAAATTGCAACGGCAAAAGGTAAAACGTTATCCACAGCTATCACAGGAATGATTGTTTTAGACATAGAAAAAACTAATCCAATGGTCAAACTTTTCGGTGAGTCAGTCTCAATGAGGGATCAACGCGTTTCTCTTGCCTTACTAGCGCCACAATCGATATTAGGCTATCTAAGGATGACTTCGTCAGCATTGTTTTCCAATCAAAATACTATGCCACCAGAACTGGGTTATATTCGAAGTGCTTCGGTTAAAATAATGACCCATTTGGACACCCATTACTTTGTCAATCAAAAACCGTTGACCACACGAGAACTGAAAATAGAGCATTTATCAGAGGGGCTTCAGGTTTTTGCAGGAAAGAAATTTAAGGAATCCCATCATTATCAAGATGATAAGGAAAACGTAGTATGGGATGGATTACCTCAGCAAGAAGATAAAGTGAAGTATCTGAGTCAAGCACTACCATTTTTTCCGCATGCTTCAAAGGCAGATTTCAAAGAATTATTTGTGATTCTCAAAGCCAGCGCAAGGACTGGGAATAGTTATATTACCCTGATGGTGCTCAGTTCTATGTTGGCTACAATGGGTCTGTTTCTGAACAGCCCGTCGGTCGTTATCGGCGCAATGGTGCTTGCTCCTCTAATGTCGCCCATTACTTCTTTGTCGATGGGTTTATTACGTTCAGATGAAGGGTTGAGTCGCCAATCTTTATTAACACTTTCTACGGGGGTTGTAATCGCTTTGACTTTATCAAGCTTGATGGCCGCGACCTTGCCTTTTCAAGAGATGACCAACGAAATTGAAGCGCGTCTTCATCCTTCAACATTGGATTTGTTGGTGGCGATTTTGTCGGGGATCGCAGGTGCTTTAGCCAATGTCAGGGAAAATATTGCTAAAAGTTTGCCGGGAGTTGCAATCGCTGTTGCCTTAGTGCCTCCCGTATGTGTCGCAGGCATTGGTTTGGGGTGGTCGGATAATAGTGTATTTTGGGGTGCGTCGTTATTATTTCTTACTAACTTGGTTGGTATCATTTTAGCGGCTGGGCTAACTTTTTTAGTCGTTGGTTTCTCGCCATTTACACGTGCTAGAAAAGGTATTCTGATTTCTTTGTTTTTGGTGGCCATTGTTACAACGCCACTCTATTTTGCGTTTAAGAACTTGCAACGAGTTGCTGAGATAAAAAGTTATTTGGTTAGTCAGCGGTTCGCAATAACACAACAAATTTTTAGAATGCGCAATGTGAAAGTAAGTTCTGGGAACGTTATGAGTATCAGTGCCGATCTACTATGCCCGAAGATGCCGAATGAAAAGGTATTCGAAGAATTAGAGCAAGTGTTGACTGAAACCTTTTCACAGCCAGTTCAATTAAATCTTTCCGTTCATGTTACTAATAATATGAATCTATAAATTGAAGTTTCCCAGTTTTTAAACGGCAGTTTTAATTTTAACTCGCATTGCTTTGAATGTAGATAATCCCAATTTAATTGGTTTCTCTTATACGTCAGGGCGAAAATGATCGGGAAACTTCAGTCTATAAAGAACCATTGTCATTTTAGTACGACTATTTCCACCATCTTTCATTAGCCATTGATGTTTCTGGCTGAACTAAAGTTGCATCAAAGCTTATGGATTGAGGTGGGTTGGTAAAGGTTTCGGTCGACAGACCATTGCCCGAAAAATAAGGGACTAAATAAAGGATTTTACCGGTAACCTTTTGCTCATTATTGGTCGATGTCATAAGCCACATCACCGTTATGACAGCACCAGGTTCTGCTCTCAAATTGTCCCTTATCACCGGATTAGAAAACTGTTTTTGTGGGTTGTCTGTGCCAATCAACTCTCTGACTGTTTGGTCAACGTTAGTTATATCGTTCTGATCGTTAATATTGCTGATAATGTTATCGTCCAGATTGCCGAGCCAGATGTAGCTGTCATTGAATCTTGTTGCTTTCAAGTTACCTTCCTTACTATTAGCAGCGAAATTCCATAAGATACCAATACAATCAGTACAATTGGGCGATCTGGCCGTCAAACTGAAGTTAACTTGCTCTACTTCCCCGTCAACTACAACAAAAGAAACTGGTCTTATATCATCAGCCGTAGACTGAGAAGTGTTGCCTTGGTAGGTTCCATTGACTAGCGGAACAGCTAGAGTGGTTTGCGGAATTATCAGCAGCAATATTAACCAACTGAACAAAGGAAAGGGGCTTGCTAAGGTTGTTAGTTTCATAAGTTTTGTTGATTATCAGTCAATGATTAGAGGCAGTAAAAAATACCATAAAAATGAGTCGTTAATATTTGACTTCTTATTTGTTGAGTAAATTTTTCTCTTGATTAAGAATGATTTGTGCTCAAGGTCTGTTTGGTGATATTTGATCCTTTTTCTTGTTCTTCTTGAGATAGATCGTTTGAAGTTCTCTGTTATTTGGAAAGATCCCTTGAGCAACTGGATTTCCCCATGATTTTCCATCCTTGCTAACATAAAAAGAATAATCGGCTATTTCGCCTGTCGTTCCCTTTTGCCGGGGTAAATGTTGGAAAGCTGTTATTTTATGTCTTCCACCCAGGTTGATAGTGAGACTGTGTGGTAATAGTTGGTGGTTTTTTATTGTGTTTTTACCAGACCAATTGGTAATCCACAAACTATTTTTATTCCCATCAATTGCATGCTGCGCCTGCCCTTTACCTTTAAGAACTTCTTCGCTGTCTGCCTTAATTTTCCATAGACTTCGTTCAAGTTTATGACCTTGACCATCCAGTAAATTAAATTCAGCAACCGTGGTCCATTGTCCTCCATTCATGTCAGATTCTGCTACAAATTTAACATATTGATAGGCATCTTTTTCGTTTTCTTCATGTTGCGTAACGTCCCAATTAAAGGATGTTTTGCTCAAATTGGTGCCATCCCTTACCTCAATTGAAACTTCAGATTTCATGGGTTGGAGTACGTATCCCGATATGATGCCACTGTAACGGTCAATAGATAAATTCGGGGGCAATCCTTCTGCGTTGAATACCAAAAAATCATTTTCATTGTCTGCTGTTGCTATGGCCAGTTCTAGCTGGCTTCCTGCAACAGCTGACTGCATGCCAGGGTTGGTTATTTCAGGTTTATCATTGGTCTTTTGGTTTAAGTTTGTTGCCGAGTTTTTGTTTTTAAATGTCACCCATTGTTGCTTAGCGGAATTTGGGAAAATTCCTGTGGCGACAGGTCTTCTCCAGTTTTTTCCATCTTTGCTTAAAAAAAATAAATATTCAGCAATTCGTCCGTTTTCCGAATCTTGCCTTGGCAGGTACTCGAATCCACCAACCCTATGCAGTTTTCCAAGATTAATTGTTACTTCATGTGGAAGGTTCTGTGTATTATCCTCTGCCTCTGACCAACTTGATAACCAGTTGTGATCATCATGACCATCAATTAAATTAGTAGCTCTTCCATTGCCTTGGTTTGTTTCTTCACTATCAGCAGTAACTATCCATGTAGAACGGTTAGAAAGGGTGTCTCCTCTATCATCAAGCAGATTAAAATCCGCTATAGCGGACCAAGGGTTGCCATTGACTTCGGATAACATGACTAACTTTGCAAATTGATGGAATGCTGGAGGCGGAGAATCAGCTGGAAAAACGATCCACCTAAAAGAAGTTTTTAAAGTGTTATGTCTTGTTTTTATAGAAAGCGTCGCCAGCTGATCGTGAGGTTTTGAAACAACGCCTGTGATCAGACCCTTTTTTGGGTTTATTTTTAAGCCACTGGGTAAATTTTCTGCTGTAAAGGTCAATTCTTCATTTTCTAACTGGTTAACTGTTATGGGTAAATTTACTTTACTACCTAAAATGGAAAGTTGTTCACCTGGGTTTTCTAATTCAGCTTCACCATCAAGCGAAATTTTAATGGTTTTGGCGATTGATGGAACACCTGAGGGGTTTAAAGCGAACAACCAGTAGTAACCTGGTGTCAGGATGTTGGGGTTGGTGGGTAATTTAAGTTTATACACATTTTCTTTTATCAGCTTAAATGCAATATTCAGATACCGCTGGTCAGTACTGGACCTGTTGGCAATAGAAGAAAGCCTTATTAATGAAAACTTAGAAATAGCTAATGATGTCTTTACAGTAAACTGTCCTCCTGGTTTTTCCAATATGGGCGCATTCATTATGACTGGCCTGGTTGCCATATTGCCTTTGGTCGTAAATAAATAAGGAGGCGAAAATATTTGAGCATTCATATGGTTGGCTGAACAATTTCTACAAAGTCCGCCTCCTGCCGACAAAACTCTTCCGTCAGCTAATAAACTCAAGATAGAGTTATAATTTCTGGGTGCTTTAATGGATGCTGCTAATTGCCATTCCTCAGTTTTTGAACTCCATAATTCAGTTGGCATAATGCTTCCTGAATCACTAAATTTGAGACCTGAAGCGTTTCCCCCAACAACTAACAATTTTCCATCTGGCAACACGATATTATTGTGGTATTTTCTAGGAAAATTCATAGGAATAGATTTGTTAATAGTAGGTTTTTCCTTATTTAAGTTGATAACAAACGTACGATTTGTACTGGCTGTATTATTTAGGTTTTTATCTCCACCACTTAATAATAAAAGACCCTCTTCAAAGGCAACACTAGTTCCTTTGTTTGAAAAACCATTGAAAAGAGGGTTATAAGATCGTTTTTGACCCAAACCGTTGTATTCTATATTGTTCATGTTTAAATTTGAGGAAAGATAGAATATTTTACCTGCAGGTGTTAGCTGAACTGCTGTCCAAGGGAATAAATGTTTTTGGTCATTGTTATATAGAGATGAGCTCATATCAACCTCAATGAGTGAGCGCCAACCCTGTTGTTCTGACCATAATTCTGGAAAATCGCTGGTCGTTAATCCTGAACCAATAAAAACTTTGTCACTAGGTAAGGCGACAGTAATAGGAAAGGCTCGTCCACGCTCCATGGGCTCTATCAATTCCCATGTGTTGGATTGGTAGTTAAATATACTTATCTTCGTTGTGGCATTTCTTCCCCCGCATACCAATATTGAACCATTACTCAAAATAGCACTGCGACCACCATACATGTCATGAGATATGTTGGGTACTTTTGTTAACTCATTGGTTTTTGGGTTCCAAGTAACCGCATAGGAGTATTCCCTGCCTACTGGGAATGTGTCAGGCAGGTTTGATGTCCATGTCAGCAGTCGGCCATCAGGTAAATTGGCGCTGCCAACCGGAATATGAGGCCAATCGATTAGTTCGCTCCACTCACCTGTTATATGTTTTCTGTTATTATCTTTGCTGCCTAAGAAGAACTGCTCGGTATTTTCTAAAGGCTGTCTAATTTGATCATCAGCAATTTTTGCAGCTATATCGTCTTCAGCCATTTCGCTGGTGGGAGATTTATAATATTCATTCCCTGGTTCACTCTCCGCAATCTCAAGAACTGTAATGACTGTGTTCGGAAGTATAGTGGTTTGGTTTTTTAGGGAGGGTTTTGGAGAAGTTAATTTTCCTTTGATTAGGATTGTTTTGCCTAAATATTTCCAGGGATTGACGGATGTAAGCTTACTAAAACTGAGGGAAAATTTTGGTATTTTGCCGTCTGATATGAAAAAAGTGGGGGGTGAGTATTTTGAGCTTCTATTTTGCCAAGCGAGAGTCAACGTGCCGCTAACCTGATGTAAACCCGCTTCGGCTTGGTATCCTGCTTCTAAATGAGAGCAATGAAAAATATAAAATAGGCTAACAAGTGGACGGAGGTATATGGCAATTTTTATCATATAGGGCTCTGGGCTATTTTTGTCGAGCCTGCGATTATTCTATAAATTTTAAATTTACACAATTCTTCATATTAATGCTCTTGGAAATGTCCTGGCAGAGAAATTTTTCAGACTCCAAGAAAGTGTTAGGCTTCTGAAGGTAAGGTTTGATACTAAGATTCTATTTTGTTTAGATAGGGAGGCAAATATGAGAAACAGTGGGATTGTTCTTCGTTATTCTATATTCGTAGCAAAGGGTTTAGACGTCTTGTTTTTAGCTGTTATATTCATCTTTCATTCAGCTTTACTGAATTACTATTGACTAGTATGAACTGGTGGCATATTTTTTTATACCACTTGTAGTCTCTATGCTTTTTTTGATAGACTGTTAAAGATTGGAGTATTTTGAATTGTAAAGAAGATTAGAAGAGGAGAATGTTGGGTTAATCTACAACCGAATATAAGTTAGGGTATAGGAAAACAGACCTTTATGACTTTAGAAGGCTTCTGGATCTTCAAATTAGTTATGTGATTTTATTTTTAGTTTAATATTGAGGAAATTTTATGAAAAAGACGTTATCAATGCTGACTTTTTTTATAGTCAGCTTTTCATTTTGTCAGATAGCTTCAGCTGCTTTTATTAATATAGCTGGTAGTTCTAATGACAACCCAGCCATTATTGGCCCAGCTGATGCGCCCGGTGAGAGTACGGCTTCATCAACCATGATTCATCAAAGTGGCCCAGCTAGGTCTTTTGTTGACGAATTTACTGTAACAGTTGATATGAGTACTGATATTACTGGAGACTATGGGTTTACTTTAGCCAACTTGACAGTAGCTTCAGTAGAACTATTTGAAGATGGTGTTAAGTTTGGTGATTATTTGCTGGAAAATGGCAATTATCGCGGAACTTTTGTTTTCGAAGCTGGAAAAACTTATGTAGTAAAAGTTATGGCTGATATTGTTGCGAATAGAACGGCAACTTCTTCGTTAAGTGTTAATGGCGATCTTCAAGAAATTCCTGTACCAGCAGCTGTTTGGCTTTTTGGTTCAGCCATGATTGGTTTATTTGGATTTTCTCGTCGTAGTATCAAGAGTTAAGCGATGATCTCTTTTCTTTGATAGGAAAATATATCAGCGTAAAAAAGGCTAACGTATTGTTAGCCTTTTTTTATGTCTTTTAATTTATGGCTGCAGTTTAGGGCAAATAATCTAAAATTTAGCCAGCAGTACATATTTTCCAAAAAATTATTATTCTAAATTACTCTCTTTCCCAAGAACACTGAAAAAAAAATAGCCCAACACAGTAGTACTTTAGCGTGAAGCTATTTTTATTTTAGCAAAGTCTTTGAAAAACTTTCTTATTGGTTTTACCATCTCTGTTGTGACATCAAGCTAAACTTGATGCTCTACTTTTTTGACAAAGGAGTGGCTTAGCGCAGTTTATTTTCATATAGCTTCGTATATGGGTTCTTTGGTTATTTTGCCAACCATTATTTTAACGTATTTGTTTTTCTTGCTCTTTTGTGAATGAGTTTTCTCGTAACTATTGTGTAACCTGAATATCTTGAATTGCAAATTATTTCTTGGGAGAGAAGCCTTTGGTGTCATGCTGACTCATTTTAAATCTTATTAACAGACATCGCTATTTTCACTTCAACTTCATATATAATGATCACTTTTCATCATGGTTTAGGTGTTTTAAGGTTGTACGCAGTTCTAGAAATAGTTCTAACATCTTTAATCTGAAACCTCTGGTAGGTTTAGCTCTCATTTATGCACAAGCGGAGTACTAAATTTAATTATTCAGGCAGGCACAACCAATGTTTCCCAAGCTCAGTTTTCTAAGATTAAATCGGATATTAATCATTTTGATGTTAAGTAGTTGTCATACTTTCCAGCCCGATAGGACTGAAAAATCAAGTGGTTTAATGGAAAACTTGGGCAATCATCAGTACAAAATTACAACCTCCGTTGCAGCAACGCAAAGATATTTCGATCAAGGCTTAATCTTGAGTTTTGGTTTTAATCATGCCGAAGCCGCTCAATCTTTTAAATTGGCTTACCAGGAAGATCCTGCTTGTGCGGTATGTTACTGGGGTATAGCACTTGTTTTAGGTCCTAACATCAATGCACCAATGGATCCATTGGTGATTCCTCAAGCTTATAGTTTTGTTCAAAAAGCTTTAGAAATCGCTAAGTCAGCATCAAACCGGGAGCGAGCACTGATTACAGCGCTTTCCAAAAGATATCAGGCAGAGGCGGTAAATGATAGAACTAAACTAGATCAAGATTATGCTAATGCCATGCGTGATGTTTTTAGACTGTTTCCTGATGATGCTGTGATCGCTGCGCTATTCGCCGAATCTTTGATGGATTTGCATCCTTGGGACTTTTGGACGAAACAAGGTGAAGCTAGGCCTTGGACTGCTGAGATCGTAACAACTTTGGAACGTGCTCTCCACATTGATAAGGAGAACCCGCTGGCGAATCATTTATATATCCATGTGCTTGAAGCGTCGCCGTATGTGTCTAAAGCCATTCCCAGTGCTGAGCGTCTAGCGTCCTTGGTGCCAGGTTCAGGCCATTTAGTGCATATGCCGGCACATATATTTATTCGTACTGGCCGTTATCGGGATGCCATTCTGGCTAACCAATTAGCCGTAAAAATTGACCATAACTATTTGAGTCATGAGCATGAAGAAAGCATATACACAATGGCTTATGTACCGCATAATCACCATTTTATGTGGGCTGCTGCGATTAAAATCGGCCGTAAAGCTTTGGCATTGAGAGCAGCAGAGGAGACAGCTTCTTATGCTGCGCCAGAGATGATGCATGAACCGGGGTTAAGCGGTACGATGCAACATTTTTTTGCCATACCTATCTACACACATGCATTATTCGGTGATTGGGAGGCGATACTTGCGCTAGTTCCGCCTGCTGATGATTTGTTATATGCCAAAGCGATTTGGCACTATGCGAGAGGTATGGCATTTCTGAGACTAGCCCAGCCAGTGAAAGCCAGTCAAGAACTGGCTCAACTTAAGACAATCATCGCAGATCCAGATATTTCTGAACTGACTATTTTCGATCTAAATTCTATCTCTCAAATTTTGCAAGTAGGCTCCAATCTACTCCAAGGAGAAATGGCAGCTAATGCAAATGATTTTGAACAAGCAATTGATTTTGTTAAACAAGCAGTCAGTCTTGAGGATGAGCTCAATTATACTGAACCGAAAGATTGGTATTTGCCACCACGTCAAGTGCTGGGTGCTATTTTGCTTGAAGCGGGAAAACCAGAGCAAGCCGAACAATCTTATCGTCAAGACCTGATTAACCATCCGCAAAATGGTTGGTCGTTATGGGGTTTAGCGAAAAGTTTAGAACAGCAAGGCAACCTTCAGCAGGCAGCAAAAGTCATTTCCCAGTTTAAAGAGGTCTGGGGTGAAGCAGATGTTAAGCTTAATGCTTCTCGATATTAAATATAGGCATGATTATATCAGCGTGGAAGTGCAAACTGATTATGTATTTGATTGGTTTAACAGTTGCCAACTCTGAAAGCTCTTTTTAACATAAAATAAAGAGATATCGACACATTTATATATTGTGCGACCTTTTATTGAATAATCTCAGTAGGTTTTTAATGAAAAAATATAAGATTGCAGTATTAGCCGGTGATGGAATTGGTCCTGAAATTACCCAACAAGCCATTAATGTTCTTAAACTAATTGAGCAGAGAAATGATGTTTCTTTTGAATTATTGCCAGCTTTGTTTGGTGCCTGTGCCTATTTTGAAACAGGTGAAGCTTTTCCTCAAGAAACCATAAATATTTGTGATCGGGCTGATGCAATTCTCAAAGGGCCGATTGGTTTAAGCCATGAAGAATCGAAAAAAATTCCCATCGATAAACAACCCGAAAGAGGCGCTTTGTTACCTATGCGCCGTCGATATAATACCTATGCAAATTTCCGGCCGGTGTCATTACCTAAATCGCTTGCACACTTTTCTCCATTAAAACAAGAAGTGATTGGGGATGGTATTGATTTAATCATAGTTCGTGAATTAGTCGGTGGTCTGTATTTTGGGAATAAAGAAACGGGTATTAACGAAGAGGGGCTGCGCTATGTAAAAGAAACACTGGAGTATGATGAATTGCAAATCCAGCGCATTTTGCATCAAGCCTTTAAATTGTCGATGAAACGGAAGAAGCGGCTACATAATATACATAAAAGCAATGTACTGAAGTCGAGCGTGTTATGGAATGAAGTTCTGGAGGAAGTAGCGAAAGAATATCCAAATGTAGAAGTTGTGCATTTGTTAGTCGATGCTGCGGCTACTTATTTGTGTTTGAATCCGACGCAGTTTGATGTCATGGTCATGGAGAATATGTTTGGTGATATTTTAAGTGATCAGGGAGGGGGGATTTTAGGCTCGTTGGGATTAATGCCTTCAGCTTGTTTGGGCGATGAAAAAGCTTACTATGAACCCTCGCATGGCTCAGCGCCAGATATTGCGGGACAAAATATTGCCAACCCTTATTCTATGATAGGTTCAGTAGCTATGATGCTAGAAAATAGCTTCGGCATGTCCGAAGAAGCTAAAAATGTGTGGAATGCTATGCAAGGTGTCTTTGGTGATGGGTTTTCGACTGCCGATTTGTCAAAGCCGGGCAGTGGCGTGAAGATGATTAGTACAGAAACCTTTGGTGAAAAAGTTTTAGAAAAGTTAGGCAACATGAGTACAATCTAAAGTTTTTATAAGTGGAACTGCCAAATATACTAGTTTGAATAGCCACTTATTTACACACAACAGAAGCTATTTCCTAAAAGGTTCGGCTCCAAAGGGAGTATATGAATTCCCGCGATTGCGTTTTTTGTTTATTTGATTTGATATTGAAGTCTATATGGTTTGCTACTTATACATTATCTCCTTGTTTATTCCTTTAGAGGTTTTTGTAAATCTTGGGCCAGTTAGAATGGAGCCATACAGGTTTATATTAATAATTAGTTTTATTCAATTCATAAAACAGAACAAGCATAGAGTTGAAAAGTCATCACGAATTCTTTTTTTATATATATTTTTTAGTTTTATAGCGCTAGCTGTAAGTCATGGTTTTACTGTAGCTACTCAATCAAGCGGCATCCTATTCCTGGAAATATGTGGCAGCTATTGGTTAGGGATGATGTATGTTACAGACAAGCAAAAACATAAAAAGTATTTGCTCTTAATCGCAAGTTTATACTTTTGGATTTCTATCCCTTCATGGTATGAATTTGTTACAGGAAGTAAACCAATACATGCCTTTTTCGAAAAAATAACCGGGCATGTTCAATTAGCCACTGATTTATATACAGAATCCTATATTCGCTTGGGTTTTACAAGAGTTACATCTGTATTTGCCCATCCTATCTTGTATTCTATTTCTGCTGTCGCTTTATTACCAATAGTTATTGCCATTTTGAGAAATACTAAAACAAAAAGAATGGCATTTTTAAGAACACTATTTGGTTTGTTTACAGCCATAATAACGTCTATTACGTCAGCGGGTATAGGAGCAGTATTGCTTCAAACAATATGCCGTTTATGGTTTGATTATAAAGACAAAATTGGAATTTATAAGAATGTAATAATTACTGGAATTGTTATTATGTTTGCTGTAATTCAGTTCGGGTCAAATAGAGGATTGATAAAGTTTTTAGCTGCAAGCGCCACTTTAAATCCTCAAACTGGCTATTATAGAATATTACAATGGGAATTTGCTTCAGATGATATTGCTGAAAATTTCTGGTTTGGAATTGGCAATAATGCATGGACTCATCCTGAATGGTTTGCTGATAGCGTCGATAGCTATTGGCTATTAAATATGATCACTTATGGTTTTTTCTCAACAGCCATGTTGGTTTGGTTTTTTTTATATTCAGCGAAACGTACCTTTATTAAATCAGTCGATGGCGAAATTCAACGCCTACTATTAGGTTACAGAATTATGTTTATATCGATTATTTATGCGGGTTTAACGGTTGATTTTTTTGATCGCTTGCAACCCTTACTCTACTTTTTAATTGGGACTTCGCTTTGGCTTTATAAACCAGAAAATATAACAAAGGAACCTTTGATTAAGCCTCCGAAAAAAATGAATTAATGTTTCCCACCTTATGAAACTGCTTAAGAGCTACAATCTGGATCCTAACTATATGAAAAAACGATTCGCGAGAAATTTTATGCATGAGTAATAGCCAAGTTTCACGATAAAAGGATTCTTAGCGGGGAACCACAGAACAAGATTACCCAAAGAAAAAGTTCTTTTTTAAATAGTTTTAAATGAGTCACCCTTAAATCAAGGACTAAAAATGAGATTGAAAATTTTCAATAATGAAAACATTTATAAAATAATATTAGGGGCAAGACATAAACTGTTGAAGTTGCAAAATTATTTTTATAACCATGTCTATGGTATGTCTATTGATAATACTTGTAGAATTTCGCTTAAAGCCAAGCTTGATAAAACAAATCCAAACGGGGTCGTTATAAAAGAATATAGTTATATAGCTTTTGGAGCCGTAATATTAGCTCATGATTTTCCAAATAATGCTTCCTATAAAACAACTATTATTGGGAAAAATTGTTTTGTTGGTTGCAATGCAATAATATTGCCTGGGATTGAAATAGGTGATCAAGTTGTTATAGCAGCAGGTTCGGTTGTTACAAAAAACATTAAAAGTAATTCGTTAGTTGCTGGCAACCCTGCTAAAATTCTAAAAGACATTGAAACAAAAAAATATGGGCAAATTATTGGTTAGCAGCAAACATATTTTCTTTGTAACCTTATTGATTCTTTCTTAACAAGAGACGTGTTTTAAACATCAGATCAGCAGGCTGAGCTATTTAAATGTCTCTAACTTTCAATTCATAAAATGCCAACTCTTTCTATAATTATTGTTAGTTTTAATACGCGAGAAATGACATTAGAATGTCTTCGGTCAGTATTTAAAGAAACAAAAAAACATAGCTTTGAAATTATTGTTCTGGATAATGCTTCGAGTGACGGATCAGCCGAAGCGATTAGTAACGGATTTTCTGATAGGATAAATTTTATACCTTCAAACAAAAATCATGGATTTGCTGTTGCCAATAATATTGCTTCAACAACAGCTAAAGGAGACTTTTTGCTTTTACTTAATCCAGATACAGTCGTTCTGGATGGTGCAATTGATCGTATTGCCGATTTTGCTTTAGCTAATCCAAATTCAGGCATTTGGGGGGGACGCACCGTATTTCCTGATGGCAGTCCCAATCCTGCTTCTTGCTGGTCAAAACAGACGATTTGGAGTTTGTTTTGTTTAAGCTTCGGTTTAACCCCAGCTTTCAGACGAACAACTTTTTTTAACCCCGAAGGTCTGGGTGGTTGGGATCGGGAGGGTAATCGGTTCGTTGATATTGTTTCTGGTTGCTTTTTCTTGATAGAAAAAGGGCTATGGAAAAAACTTGGAGGCTTTAATGAATTGTTCTTTATGTATGGAGAAGAGGCTGACCTTTGCTTAAGAGCTAAACAAATAGGGGGTAAGCCAATGGTAACTTCGCAAGCATTAATCGTTCATTACGGCGGGGCTTCAGAAAAAGTAAAGGCAGATAAAATGGTTCGTCTTATTAAGGCAAAGATGCTATTGATTAGCGAACATTTCCATCCTTGGTTGAAAGACCTGGGACATTTTCTTCTTGCTATGTGGCCGAAAGGCCGTTGCCTTGCATTTCAAGTATTAGCCAAATTCGGAATTGTGTCGTCTGAAAGCTATGAAGTCTGGAGGGAAATAAATAATCGTAAAAAGGAATGGATAGCTTAACCTAAAATTGAAAATACCTACTATTTTCTCAAGTAATAGTTTGGTAAATTTACTTTGGCATTAACGAAGTGGCCTGTTTTCGGCGTCTTTGTAGAATTTTCCTGTAATAATTAAAAAACCTTCTACAAGACCCCATGCCGCACCAAAACCGAGTGTGACAACGGTGAATAATATTTGCAGAAGACCTATTTTATAATAGCCAAGGTAAAATCGATGTACCCCAAGCCAGCCTAATCCTATGGCCAATAAACCAGCAATAATTCTTTTCTTTACGGCTTCCCTTCTAATAACAAAATCATATAAGTAACAAACTTCAGTGGCTTTGCCATTTTCAATTTGGAATTCAACTTCTGTACCCACCACTGGGTTTCCTTCTGATTCCCACTGGGTCATTGCAAACATAAATAATTTCTTATGGGATCGAATAACACCTGTTTGACTATCTTCCTCAAAATCTACAATAACTCCTTTCACGTTTATATCACCTCTCGTTTGTTTTTATGAAAATACTCTGCTTGTTATTTTAATACCTGGGGTAAGCCAGCTGTTATTAATATAACCCGGTGGCAGGTTTTTGCCAGATTTAAATGTAAAGTACCCATAGCCTCAATCATGCGTCTGCTGGCAAGGTCTGGTGGAAGCATGCACTGTCCAACCTCGTTACTGACCATAATTAAATCACAACGTAGTGACGGCAGTATATTAAGCAAAGATTGCATTTCTTCGCTGAATCGACTTTCAGTGATGTGGCCTTCTTCATCAAATAAGCTGTTTTTTATCCACTGAGTTAAACAATCAACTATTACAAAACACTTTTTTGATGAATGTTCGTTTAATGCTGAAGCTATTTGAACCGGTTCCTCAATCGTCTTCCAGTTTTTAGGGCGTCTCATTCTATGCTTGGCAACGCGGTAATGCATCTCTTCGTGCTTAATAATTGCTGTTGCTAAGTAGACCACATTTTTTTGGGATTCTTTAGCGCATTCTTCTGCAAATGCACTTTTTCCCGATTGAATGCCCCCGATAACCAATCCCCGCATTAACGTTAGTTCTCGTGTAATCGAATTGCAAGCACATCACATTTGGCATGATGCAAAACGCCATTTGCAGTTGATCCTAATAACAGACCAAGTCCATGACGGCCATGAGAACCTAATACAATTAAATCCACTTGATTCTCTTCAGCTATTCTAACTATTTCATACTTGGGGCTTCCCAATTCAACCCATTGCTGATCATTAGGAATGTTTAGATTGTTTGCTTTGCTCGCCACTTGTTCTTTGGCGGAAGATAGCAGCTGTTCTGTTAAGTCAATTTCAGCAGGAATAACAGGGCCATAAAGAGAGTCAATGCTCGGTAAATAATCCACAATATGCACGATACTGAGTTTTGCTGAGCTATTCTCAGCCATTGTTTTTGCTTTGGCTGATACATCGTCGCAGCACTCGGAAAAATCAGTTGCTAACAAAATATGTTTATAAATATTCATGAGACACCATTATTCTGCAACAGAAAACATATAGCCCATGACTTTATAAGCTAAAAACAGATAAGCCGTAGAAAGACATAAACCTAAGAAAATAGAAATAGATAAGGAATGGCGTAAAATGTGCCCGGTAATAGCCCAACTCCACAGTATTACTCCAAGAATGATAATAGAGGGAATACTTGGGTTGGGGCTCACAAATACAGAGCTCATGGCAGGAAGAGAGAAGAAAGTCAGCAGAGTATCACATCCAATCAGCGCAGTAGCTGTTTGGTAAAAACGATTAGTTTTGCCGGTTAAGCTGAGTACGAGATAAATAAAACATAGTGAAAACAATAACTCAGTTACGACTTGTAAAAGAGCACTAAGGGCATCTGCGGATAGATAAAGTAATAAAAAACTGGTGACTACAAATGCACTTATGACTAGATAAAACAAGCTTAACGAATAGGGAATATCTTGCGGTGTTTTTTTCCATAGGCATATCTCAAACAGTAACTTTGCTATATCCATGTCTAGTTTGCTCTAATAACAGCCGCTTTGGAGAAAGTTATAACGTTTCAATTTCTTTTTCTACCTGTTCTAGTTGCTCAGATGCTTCAAACCATAAAGACTCTGCGGTTAGTATTCGTTTGTCAAATTCAGCTTTCAGTTGGAGCATTTCTTTGAGTTTTATTTTCTGGCCTGACTCGTAAAGAGTCGTATCTGTTAGTTGATGTTCAATCTCTACTTTTTCATTCTGTAACTTTTCCAGTTCATTTTCAACTTTTTTTAAAGCAAGATGAAAAGGGCGAATCTTTTGCCTTTTTTCTGCTTGGTTACGTCGATTCTCTTTTTTTGAGTTAACCTCGGTACCGTTTTCTTGAGATGAAAGTGTTATGTTTTTTTGCTCGTTCAACCAATTCTTATAATCGTCTAGATCACCTTCGAATGGTTGAACTTTTTGATTAGCAACTAAAAAGAAATTATCAGTTACAGTTCTTAACAAATAACGGTCATGTGATACTACCACTAAAGCACCGGCATAATCTTGCAAGGCAACCGTTAAAGCTTGACGCATTTCTAAATCAAGATGATTGGTTGGTTCATCTAATAGCAATAAGTTAGGTCTTTGAAAAACCAATATAGCTAACACCAAACGAGCTTTTTCGCCACCAGAAAATGGCGCGACCAAGTCAATAGCTTTTTCATTTTGAAAACCAAAGCCACCCAGAAAATTGCGGGCTTCTTTTTCGGTCAAAGTTGGTTCTAGTTGCTTAATATGCCAGACTGGGCTTTCCTCTAGATTTAATTGTTCAAGTTGATGTTGGGCAAAATAGCCTGTTTTTAAAAACTCAGCATGGGTACATTCGCCTGACAATAGTTGATTTTCGCCAACTATCGCTTTAATGAGTGTTGATTTTCCCGCGCCATTAGGACCTAGTAAACCAATTCGGTCGCCTGGCGATAAAACAAGATTGATATTTTTTAATATAATTTTCTGCTGGTAACCGGCGTCACCTCGTTCTATTTTACAGAGTGGGTGAGGTGTCTTGTCTGGGGGTAAGAAAGTGAAATGAAATGGAGAATCAACATGTGCTTGCACAATAATCTCCATCTTTTCCAAAGCCTTAACTCGGCTCTGAGCTTGTTTAGCTTTGGTCGCTTTTGCTTTGAAGCGGGTGATGAATGACTGAATATGGGCAACTTCATTTTGCTGCTTTTGATAGGCAGATTGTTGTTGAGCTAATTTTTCTGCCCGCTGCATTTCAAATGCTGAGTAATTTCCTGAATAACAGGCGATAGAACCTTTTTCGATATGCAAAATTTGGTTGGTTACGGTATCCAAAAAATCACGATCATGTGAAATTAACAGTAAGGTGCCGGAATAATTGCATAACCAACTTTGCAACCAAATAACAGCATCTAAATCCAAATGATTGGTCGGTTCGTCTAGTAGTAATAAATCAGAGCGACACATCAGTGCCTGAGCCAAATTTAAACGCATTCTCCACCCACCAGAAAACTTTGCCACAGTTTGACTTTGCAGTGTTTCACTGAACCCAAGTCCTTTGAGCAGCTTAGCAGCCCGTGCCCGTGCCGCGTAGCCGTCTATTTGGTCTAGTCTGACGTGTAATTCGGCCAACTGGTCTCCGCTAGCTGAAGACAATTGTTGGTTTATGTCGACAAGCTCTTGGTCGCCTTGTAATACATAATCAAGGGCTGGTTCGTTTGCTGCGGTTGTTTCTTGGGCAACGTGGGCAATTTCTAATGTTGGTGGCATGAAAAAATCGCCTTCTTCTGTTTGAATTTCATTTCGCAGTAATGCGAATAAGCTTGATTTCCCTACTCCATTAGCTCCAACGAGTCCAATTTTGCTGCTTTTATGCAGCGTGAAGTTTGCTCCACTAAACAGTAACTGGGCACCGCGACTTAACGCAACATTCTTAAATATCAGCATGACTAATTAAACATCAGTAGGCTTAGGCTGCGCTAAAATAGCCGCAATGCAAACGAAACGTATTTCTAACAAGAAAGTTCTCTTTAAACCTCAAGACCGTTACTATGTCAATACACAAGGGTGGTGGTTTTATACGGCCGAGATGATCAGCGGGCCCTATCGAACAAAGCCAGAGTGCGTTGATGCTTGTCGTAATTATATTCAAAAAAGAGAAGGTTTAATCTAAACATCATATCGCTCAATCAATTTTTCCACTTGATCTACAAACTCATCAAGATTACCTTTGGTTGTTTCCCTAGGTATTATCAAAGCAACATCAATATCTAGATAAATATAAACGTAATCTTTAGTTCTTTCGACTCGCAGCAACTCTTCCCAGTCCATGGTGTTTTTGCCGCTGGGTGATTTTTCAACCAACATTTTAGGTTCTATTTTAAGTTTGAATTGTCCAAACATATTAACCTTTTCTCTGTCTGTGTAATGCGTTAATACCTGTCTACGCAAATCCCATTTGTGATATTGAGGGGAGACTAAAATCCAAAAAACAGCAATGGCGATGATATACAAACCTGTTTTTATATCTGCCAAATAAAGCCAGTAAAATAAGCCAACCAGAATGATGAAACCTGGGATCATAAGCATATTTCGTTTTTTATCTTTTTGTATTTGCTCAACGTTAGCAAACTTTGATTCATTGTAATGGATCAGGTCTTTTTCACGAAATTCGTATTCTATTTCTAACATAGGTTTAGTGTTGTTTTTGCAAAATAGCGCTTACATTAGCATAAGGATGGGTAATTTTCGGATCGCACAGGCGTATGACAACGAGAACAGGAGGTTGAGTAAAAAATTGTGGAGGCATTAGAAAAGTATTCGAGGGTGCAATCAAAATAAATAAGTATTCTACACATACCAATGAATATAACATGTGATTTTTAATCTTCTTAATTCATCGAGTAAAACGTCTAAAATAATTCGTCAGAAAATTAACCCTGTTGCTCCGATCTAATGAAACACCTCTACTATGCCGAGATTATTGTTTTTATCTTAGGTATCTAACCCATAGCGTAATTACTAATCCTATAGAACAAGCTTTACCAGCCAGAGCCATTTGAATAGCAATCAGAGGGTTGTATCCTTTGTTTGCCATCGTTTGCAGATAACTTGAATACTGAAGTGGCGGTTGTGTGCGGTATAAGTCTAAATCCCTGAGAAGTAAACCACCACTCTAAGCGTGTTTCGTGATCCAAATTCTGATCTACTACAAATTAACCAATAATGTTGTTGGTTCAACTCTCAAGCTTGCCTTCTATCAGGGACAGCTTGGCCCCCTTCAAGGGGTTATTGCAATTCTATGTCCTGTGGGCATGGATATTGAGTCATATAATATTATTATATTTCAATAGGATGAGTGTTTTTTAAGGGCCGACTAATTATAGAGTTTTCATATATTCAATCAATTCCCATTTTTCCGGATCTCTTAGAGTAGTACCGTATTCATGGCCTGTATTTCGATTACCCGGCAATCGGGTGTCAAATTTGAAAGAATCTTTAGGTGAAGAATTCACAAATCCTACGTGTTTAGGATCGAACTCACGGCTGCCGACATAAAACACCTTATCCCGCTGCTCGGGCGGAAATAGCAATTGATATAAATTCGGCACCGATCCGTTGTGCAAATAAGGGGCAGCTGTCCATACACCGGTCAGCGGTCTTGCCTTGTAGACCTGAGCATTGATTCTTGCTTTTACATAGTCTCGCATATTAGTTTTTAGTGCTTCTCGTGTAGCTGGGTCAGGATGGCGCATCATGGCGCCCAAACTGACATGGAAAAGTATTGAGACGGTATGCGCCTCTGGTCCAAATTTGTCACCAAATAGGACTGCTTTGGGTATCCCTTCCAGTGGCCCCGTTTTGCTGATATTGGTGGTGATCAATTCAACTTCAGTTGGGTCAGTACCGACTTCTTTATAAGGAACCAAAACCGCCTTGTATGGTTCGCTTTGTTGTTCTCGGGTCATCACCTGGTGGCATTGAACGCAATACTTTTCGTAGTGCACTTTCCCGGACGCGGCGATTTTGGTGTCAATTCTAGGCAAAATATCCTGTGGCCACGCAGGTGATCGCAGCTCCTCGATCCAGCTCAGTAATTTGTCGACGTTCTCGAAAGGCACGGATGATGCGTATCCCGGCGGGTTTTCGCCGGGTGTTATGGTCACGTGGCCAAAGGTGCCCCAGATTTCACCGGCTACTCTTAATGTTGTTCCAATCACAGGTGTATTGGGTGCACTACCAGACCATTGCATATAATCCGAGTGCAGTGATCCCCATAAAAATGGGTAACTCGCTGGCGCATTAGGATCAATCTGATTTTCCGGAACACCCAAAAAGTCTACTGTTAGGTTATTCCAGGTGATCCCAAAGCCATCCAAACGGCCATACCCATAAGCTGTCTGGGTAGAGTTTATTGTGTTGTTCTGGCTTCTTTGCTGAGTTACTTGTGCAAGATCGTTTTTCAGTTCCTTAGCTGACTGTTCATTGTAATTTTTTGCTAATACATTTTTAGCGAATCGATTAAATTTTTCAGCGTTTTCCAGTGTGGTTTTCTGTGCCAATTCCAGTGCATGTATAAACGCCTGATAATCGGCCATTGTTGGGGCACCATCAATTAGCATGCTTGCGCCTTGATAGTTAATTCGCGCAGTGTGACAGGCGGCGCAGTTGAGTCCTATCCATTGTCGTTTGGTTTTAGGATCGAAACTTTTGGCAAATCCAATCGGCATTCCCTCGGGATTCCATGTGCTGGGCTCCTGCGGAATATACTGTAATCTTTCAATGTTATCTTTTGATCGAAAAAGCTGGGTAGTGTCTGCCTGTTCTAAAAATAGAAACCAGTCATAAGGAATAATCAACGATCCCTGCCCAGTCGTTCGAAACGCCGCTTTAATTTCTTCATTCCATCCCTGATCCAGCACCCTAATTTTGTTTACTGATTTGAATTCATTGTCATTGGCGATCAATTCTTGTTGTTTTTCGGTGGCGCAGCCTAACAATGTTGTAATTAGGGTTATCACGATGAGTTTAACTATGTTAATCATGTTGTTCTCCTATCTTATTCTTATCAGTAATGTTACAAAGCTTATCTTTATTTTCCGGTCTGTTATACCAATCTCAATAAGTTTTTGATTAAAACCCCTCATCCAAACCTTCTCCCTCTGGAGACGTAATTGAATGAGAACTTATTGGGATTGGTATTATTCATCACCAAGATTTCGAAATGCTGTTTCAAAGCATTTTGATGTACTCGATTAATTGCCATTTCTCCTCGTCACTTAAATCAGTGCCATAGTTATGTCCTTTATTGGAGTTGCCCGGCAGGGCAGTATCGAAGAGGCTGGTTACCTTATCAGCATCCGCTGCAAACCCAACCTTTTTCGGGTCAATAACCCAGCTGCCGACATAAAAAGTATCGATGCGCTGATCAGGCTTTTGCAACAGTTCCCACAGATTAGGGATCGAACCGTTATGGAGAAAAGGTGCTGAAGCCCAAATTCCATTGAGTGGGCGTGCTTTGTAGCGGGGTGGACGGAAACATTTTTTTCCGTCTTTTTTCGGATCGCAATTGGGAAAATATGTAATTTTCTTGACGGCTTTGATGTAATCTGGCAGCCTTTTGATCAGTTTGACCAAACTCATCTGTTCACGAATAACACCGATCACACCATTACCGACAATTCTTCGGGTAAATACTGTTGCTCCAAACGTATCAATAAAACCGAGACTAGGCATGTATTTGGTGACAGGAATCATGGGTTGATCTTCCATAATGCCAGTTTTACCAACCCGGGAGGCTATGTTCACCGTTGCTGTTGGATCTGTGCCGATCTTGTCCACTGGAATCAGCTTTGCGGTAATTTTACGATTGGGATCTTTCCTGTCAATGTGTTGATGGCAGCCAAGGCACTTTTTATCATAGTGTTGCTTGCCACGCATAGCTTTAGTCCTGTCGATTGCAGGTAGCACTCCATCGAGCCATACTGGAGACCACAGCGAAGTCAGTATCTGTTCCAGACGTTCTAGATTATTGAGTTTGGCATGTGAATGGTAGCGCAGTTTTTTCTTTCCGAGGGATTTAACCTCTTCCAACCTCAGATCACCAAATACCCCAACCACTTCGCCAACATTGCGGGTATAAGGACCGATTCCTGCATTGACTGCTGTACCATTCCATTGAACCACATTGTGTTGTGGCGTATCCCACAGTACAGGAAAGGAAACTGGCGCATTTGATAGATTAGCATTAGACGGCTCATGAATGGCAAAAACCGAAACCTGGTTAAAAATATTGCCATAGGCATCGAGTCGAGCATAGCCGTATGGATAAGGAGGATGGTTTATTTTTAAACGTATATTCAGTTGAGCACTTTTGCGGGTTAACGCTTGATTTAATGCTTTAGCCTTTTGGAATTCCGCATTCTTACCTAATATACGATCAGAAAAACGTGAAAATTTTTCTACATCTGCCAAGGTCATTTTCATTGCAATGGCGATATCAGTAACAAAACGATTAAAATCAAGATGAGCCGGCGCGCCTTCCACGAGATATTCTTTATTGCCATAGACAATTTTTCCAGTATGGCAAGCAGCACAGGTAAAACCAAAATAGTTTTTTCCGGTTTTAGCATCTTTATCTACAACCAAGCCGATCGGAAGACCGTCCGGGTTCCACTTGGGATCCGCTGGCCAGGTGATGAATCGATACTGATCCAGATTCTTCTTAGAACGAACCAATTCCTTATTGTCTGGACGTTCGAGTGCAAGAAACCAATCGTACGGTATAAAACGAGATCCCTGAGAAGTAAACCACCACTCTAAGCGCGTTTCATGATCCCAATTCTGGTCTAAATATCCTGGAAGTATGGGGTAATCACTGCCTGTTGATTTGCCGTATTCCGTTTTCGCCGCCGTACCCGCGGTACTTTGATACTCCTTAGATGCGGAGACGTCATGGTCCGGCTTCATATAATTGGTTTGTTTCGAACCATTGGAACAACCAATAATTAGAAGAATTGTTAAGCAAAATCCCCATTTTCTATACTTCAAAGTAACCTTCTCAATAAGACTGTAGTATTTATATTTTCCATGTTTGACCCTTATGCTCTTACTTATACATTTAAAGTTACGAAAATTTATTGTTTAATGAGTGTATTAATGTCGATATGAGGCCAGCTAATTTTTTGACCTGGTTTCTCTTCGTTATCTTGAAACTCAATGATTGTCGTTTGTGTATATTGCAATTGTTGAAAGGTTTTTCCTGTTTTTTTGTCCCTAACATCTTCTAAATAATATGTGCTTTCAAATAAAGGGACGTTTGCGTGTTTTGTAATAAAAGGTATGTTTTGAACACCCCCTTTGTTTGCGGTTGAGACATCAAACACTAAGGTTTTACTAACCTCCTTTCCTTCTAAATTTTCACTGAGATTTTTATTTGGATTTAAAACATTAAAACGACCTTCAAATTCTTCTTGTTTATCAAAATAAGGCTGTAAATAGGCTTTATTCTTTCGAGGGTCTAAATCATCAGGAAGAGGACTTAAACTCGTATCGATTTCAGGTTCTTCTTTTATTGTGAATGAGTCACCAATCAATAAAGCGGTATCTCCGTGGGGAATAGAGGCTAGCCGAGCTACCCGATTTTTGTATAACTCTAACCACATTCCATTTTCAAAATGAAGGGCTTGGTTGGTTTCTGCATCGCTTACTTGAATTTGATAGGAAAGACCGGAAATTTCCTTATTGTGATCAAACCCTCTATTTAGAATCGAGCCACCAATTGGGGAAAAGGTGATGGTTTCGATAATGGGTTGAACGATTACTTTGTAACCAAATTTTTTGTGTCTATCGGGTACTGCGATAATGTTCCATCCGGTACTGCCTGACCAGGTGCCGATTAAGTGTCTTAGTGATCCCAATGAGGTCACAATGTTTTTTTTAGCGCTTACAGCAGTCATATTTACTATCCTTAGGTTAGGAGCGTGCACGGATTAACTTGAACAAGTGACTTATCTTTTTGACGATCTTCTTCGTTGTAGTTGCGCCTGTTACTACGCTTTGAATACGAACAAAATCCTGTGCCAATTATCCAAGTTATTTCGTGCACACTCATTTTCTAATTGTTGGAACTACCAGTTCGTGATTGGGCAAAGTGGCCTGTACAAATTTTGTGTTTTCAAAAATCTACCCCTTCTTAGGATTAATTCACGATCAAGCCAACTGATGGCAACAGATCCCGTAATACATAGATACGATGATGTGCTGCGGCTTGGAAAAAACGGTAGATTGGCTTTTCAACTGCCTTACTTGAAGACTCCAGTTCCGCTAATTTATCGCGCTCCTGATGCCAATCATTTTCATCATATTTAGGAATGCTTTCAGCACTCGTGAATAAATGACCTGCTTTGGCGGCTTGCTGCCATTGCTCCGCACGGTCTATTTGTCCTCCCTGGAAGTTGAATATTTCATCGACACTATCCTTGATGTCGGCAAAAGGGCGGCCGCTATTTTCCATATGCTGCGGCACTGCTTTTCCGAAGCGCTGAAACATACCGTGCAAGGCTTCACAGCCTTTGAGAAAAGTCTTTGGATTGTCATGCTCCACGCGATCGGATTTTTGCTTTTCCGGCGTCGTAAGAATATTTTCAAAAGTCCATTTTTTTACACCTTGATATTGGAAACTCCATTTCAAATAGGGCATGTCCGGATAGGTCAGGACAGCGCCGTGCCCAAGTCCACCAGAAGCCCTCTCAGCAACAAACGATGAATACTGTTCCTTCTTTTTGGACCAAAGCTTTTTGAGATTGGGCACTTTGATATTGGGCATGTCCTTACCTTCAATCCCGTACTTTGCCATAAAGCTTTCCGCTTTGTTCCTAAAATAGGCTTTCGATTCTTTAGTTAAACCATGAAGTTTAATACTGCTAAAGGAAACCATATTGTGCCGTGAACTCACCCCTGAAAAGCCATAATGGGAAAATGTATCCGCGTAAACATGCGCTGTGATGCCTATGAGCTCCAGAGAAAAGGGTTTATCGGCGAGTGAAAGATTATGTTCCACCATCTCGCGGGCAAGGGGACTATCCATTCGGCAGACTAGGCGTTCGGTGTAGGAAGCGCCTTCGTTTCCTGGAAAAAAATGGAACGGCACCCAGACATGACGCTGATCTTCCACCTCTAAGTTCTTAACGTCGGTAGCGTGGTGTGCGGTAGCATCGAGATAAATGGCGGCACCGTCTTCGAACGCAATCGTATTTTTGCCGGCATTGTCATCAACATACTGAGCTGATGTAGCGATAATTTTACAGGCTTCGGGCTTCAATCCCGCTGCGCGAGCCATGGCGTAAGTGCCATAATAGTGCATATCAGATTGCATAATGCTCTCCTTCTATCAATGAACAGGTTGTTAACTAATTAAATACCCCTCTTCAAACAAGTGTATGGTCCGATTTATCATTTGCAGGGTTTGGACGGATATCTCGGCCATTGACTTACAAGTCCCGTTTTGGTCGAATCTTCATACTCACTTTGGTTCGATTCACTACTCATATGTTGGCCTCAATTTCACGTAAGCTCTGGCGTTTTTTATTAAACTAAAATCTCGCTAATCTTTTCAGATATCGGCCCTAGCTGCTTGGACCAACTACCTGTATACAATTCATCCGTCCCAATATTATTAGTAGTTAGCCAATTTTTCATAAATTGGAAATGGTAATCAGCTGCAATCTCGAAAAGGTACAGATCACTGGCAAAGTTAATAAAGTACGTACCATATCGAGTTCCCAGCAACGAATTGTAATCAATCTGACCATCCAAAATCGCTTTCGGATGAGGTTCTTGCTCTGCATTGATGATATCAACCGGCGGTTCAATATCTACACCCTTCATGTTGGTAATCCATTGATCTTGGGAATACTTACGAGGACAGTTCTCCTTATTATCAATTTCACACGGCTCAGAAATGGCTATTTGTGCTGCAGCCAGCTCATTTTTTGCATTTTGAGGGTGAAATTTGTTGCCTTGGGTCTGACAAAACAGGCTACTCAATTCAAGAAAAGCATGTTTAAATTCAGTCGGGTTATCACGCTCTAATACAGGGTCACTTTTTTTGCGCCAGCAGGGTTTGTAGCGATATTTAGCGAAGCTGTAATCAGGAAAGTGCCCCATCCACCCATGCCCCAAATAACTTGTACCATTCGGGACGGCTGAAAGATTTGCATGTGAAAGAGAGGAAAGTTTGACTTTTTTCCATTCGTCTCCAATATCTTGATACTCGATTCTTTGAGCGAACTGATTATGGTAGGTTGAATCACTAACGTCCCAATAGGTATTAATCACGTTGTTAGCACCAGACCAGTCTTGATGCGCCCAAGTATCTGCAATAACATGAGCTCTAGCACCCAGTAAGACCAACCCAAAACGTTTTAGGATATTAGCCTTATTGGGATCACTTAACAATGCCTCTCCTCCAGCTGCCCGCTCAAGAATAGCCTCCAGGCGTTTTGGGTTGGTGAGACATTCGATCGTATCCTGTATCAAAGTCCTGGATAAAGCACTTTGCGGTCGATTAAGTAGCTGGCCGATATTGGCGCTAATATCGAGACTTGAATCCGGGTCTATCGTGCGTATCTGATGACCCGGTAATAGTCCTGCTATCTCTTTTCCATGTATATCAGCTTCTGACGGCGTATTTGCAAGATCTGCATAGTTACCGGGCGCAAAATGAAACGATGACCATAAACCACGGCTTCCATCGACTCCAGTACTGAGATTACCTTGATAGGTATAGCGAGGGTAATCAACTTCTGCGACAATATCATAATTGTCATCTGAGCGTTTTTCCGTATCACGCACCATACGCCAATAGCCTGCATATAGCTCATTGCTCAGAAAATCGATAAAATTAGACGCTTTGGCGATGGTAGTTGCATCTTCGCGGCTATATTTGCCACCCACTCTTGCTGCATAGTAGGTTCCGAAATAGTGAAAATCTTGATCCATGAGTGTCTCCTTAATGACTAGTAAGTCGAATATATAATTAATCCGCACTATCACTGATTGATGAGGTGCCGAGTATATTCGGTGCACATTTTTAATTAAAACGGTTACGACACCTCTTCAAACTAATTTATCGTCGGGTTTAACCCCGGTAATACCTTCAGCGATCCGCTCCGAAACAGCCGAAATGGTTGCGATCGGGTTAGCGCCCACAGCAGTGGGTAATAATGCGCCATCTGCGACATACAGTCCTTTGTAACCAAATACCTGCCCCATGGTTTTCGGATCAGCGCTGGTGACACCGTCGGCGGGGTCGTCGGCCAGGATGCAACCGCCTAAAGAATGCACGGTAACATTCCTTCGCATCGGCCACAGCCAATTAGGAGCGGCTAAAAAAGCTTTTGCTCCCACGTGTTCTTTAAAGCGCTTTCCCGCCTCCAAAATAGCTTTATATAAGGACATACTGTCTTTATATGGCCAATCCAAATTAAGATAACCTTTGTCGTCTAACTTCATGGTACCGTTGGCCCGGTCAATCCCCATACATAACAGTGTGCTGGCTCTCCATGACAAATCCTTACTCATGAGATCGCGTAATGCGTAACCAACGCGTCCATTGGCACTCCCTTTAAACCAACGGCGGAAAATGTCATGAAAGGTTTTCATCATCACTGATAGATGAGATATACCCGGACGAATGCCTTCAACATAGTAAGCCAGGAAAGTTGGATAGCCGGCATCTTCAACCAGAAAGGCACGATCACGGTCGAAATTTCTGAACAAATTGTGATCGGTTGCTTGAGTGATCACAGGACCGTAATTTGGATCCGCGTCTTTTTTACCGTCGAATACAATCGAAAGAAAATCGCCATTTCCGGAAAACCGCTTACCCAGGTTATCGTTGATTAACGGCAAAGTGTTATGAAAATCTCGGCAACGAAGTAGTATTTCGTTGGTGCCCATGGTTCCGGCAGACACTACCACCCGCCGAGTCAGCTTGCTGGTTTCGCTATGGTTTAGCAGATCACGATAATACACGCGATAACCTTGGCTACCATCTGCATCCGGAGCATCTTCACCGTTGGCATTGACCGGTACAATTTTTTCTGCCATATGCTCGGTGAGGATTTCGGCGCCGTGCTTCTGTTCGGCAACAAATAAATAGTTTAGATCGAGAGTATTCTTGGAGTGGGTGTTACATCCCACATCACATTCGCCGCAATAAACACAGGAAGTTTGCACGGCACCGTACCGGTTCTTTTCTTGCACACCGATGTCGGTGGGATTCTCAAAATCGTTGCCGAAAAAGACATTGATGTCGACCAACTCGGAATCGTATCCTTCCTTTTTTGCGACTTCCTGAAATAACTCGGTACGCAGGACGCGACGCCGGGGATCCTCATTCTGAGGAATCGGGCGTGCACCCAACACTGATTTGGCTACTTTGAAATAGGGCTTTAGAGTTTCCTTAGTACAACTGTCCGGCCATCCTTGCGCAAAGACCTCCGTTGGAGGCTCCATAAAAACATTGGCATAGATTAACGAACCGCCGCCCAGACCAGCACACATGACTGCGTCCATGTGGTCGTAGGCCCGTATGTCGAACAGGCCATGCATTTCATCCTTAGACATAGTGTCCGGACGTTTACGTACTTCGGCGGGTAGATTCCAGAAATTTCGCCCGAAATCGTGGGGCTTGCGTGGAAATGAGTGCATGGGATAGCGCTTACCACGTTCCAACAGCAGTACCTTTCCAGGCCATTTCTTCGACAACCGACATGTATTGATGGAACCACCAAAACCACTGCCGATTACGATGGCTTCATGATCGTATTTGATATCCATAGTATTACCTCCTGAACAAATTTTTTAGTTGTTTTTAAAGTACTTAAATTATTAGATCGTTGTGATTAATTTCCTCCTCGGTGTATTGTCCAAAAAGAACCCAAATATCGGTGGCCCACACACAGAAACCATTAATATCTTTCATAAACATCCTGCCATGATCATTGAGTTATTTACGCTTTTTTGATGATGAACTATAGGAGGCCGATGAACCCGATGCAGAACCTGAAATTGACGCCGAAGCACTCGATGAATGCGCTCCGCTGGATTTTTTAACAGTTGTAGTTTCTGTAATCACCGTTTCAGCATCCGAGGCGGCTTGGATACGAGTGATTTTGGCTTGTACTTCTTGGAGAGCAGCGTTATAACGTTGGTCCCATTGCCCCCTTTCAGATATCAAGAGTTTTTGCGCTTCAACGGCCTGAGCGAGTTCGAGTTGCAATTCGTCGACATTGCTCTCACGAATCGTAACCGTTTTCCTAAGCTCAGATATTTGCGCCATCATGTTTTCGCGTTCTGCTTCGAAACCCTCAGCGGAGATTGAGATCTCCTGCAATTGCAGTTTCAGCCTTTCCATCTCCTCGCGTAAACCGGTATTATCTTCCTGACCACCTTTATAACGGTCCTTCCATCCTTGAATTTCTGTATTCAAATTAGCAACCTTATCCTGCTTAAGAGACAGGGCATTATCACGCTCCGTTTGTAATTGTTGGATTTGAAGTTTTAGTGGTTCAAGGAAAGATTCTTGTTGATCCGCTCGTGCAACAGTTACTTTCCCCAATTCGATTTTCAAACCGTTTAGTTCCTTCTGTGCACCGACATATTTATTCTCCCATTCGGTCAGTTCGGCTTGAACTTTGGCACGTAAATCTTCCACGCGCTTTATTTCAGCCTGCAACGCTTCATATTGACCTTTGTAGGTAGATGCTTCAGTTTTTAAGTCGGTTACTTGAGACTTAAACGTTTCGTGTTCGGTCTTAACATCCTTCTCACCTTTTTCTGCCTTTGCTAATGCGGCTTGTAATGCAGTCTCCGAATCTTTCAGTTGCTGGATAACACCTCCCAAATCTGTGATCTGATTATTTAATTTGGAGACTTCGGCTTTTGAGGTTTCTTTTTCCTTTTGAACTTCCAGAAGAGAAGTCTGAATTTCACTGTCACCGTGTTGAAATTGGTTTTGTAGTTTCTCTAATTGTCCAATCCGGGCCCACAATGCGTAATGTTCCGCTAAACCCATTTCCCGTATTGGTTGAATCTGTGACAATGCAGTTTGAGCCTGATTAAGCGCCTCAAATATGACTGTTATCATAGATTCATACCGAGAAAAGCTCGATTCCACTGCGCTAAACCATGCTGATAATGCGTTCTGTCCAGCATTAATGGTTTCTTTAGCTTCTGATTTAATTGATACGAACTGAGTCACCTCGGCAATTGATACCTGCGCTTCAGCGACCAACCGTTGTACAGCAAAATAGGCTTCCTGGGTTTCTTTGTATCGGTTTTCCCATTGCACTGAGAAATCCGGTTTGCTGAGTTCTTTGTTCGAGTCTTTGGACCAATTAATAAGTCCTTGGGTGGTTTCTCCAAAGGAACCCATGCCACTTTCTAAACCGAGTTTGCGTATTGAAATTCGGGCATCCCGCCACTCTTCTTGTAGTCGATCTATTGTGGTTTCCAGGTTAACCACATCTTTATCCTTGGTTACAGATTCGCTATAATTGCCACCCTTTCCTGTCGGAGTGTAAGATGGCATACTTTCTGCGACCTTGGCATATTCTTCGGTGCTACCAGTGGAATAAGATATTGCTATTTGACAGCCGCGATCATAGGCAGTATTAACAACCGATTCAAATAATGTAGCAAAACCTTGTTTTGCGTCTTTATCATTAAACGCCAATCCTCCAGTCTCAGCCGCAAGTTTGGCGTAATCATTTTTCAGGTCTGCAATAAATTGCCCTTTCGTTCCGCCAAAATAGGAATAGACAATAACGTTCGCTTGTTTGGCTTTGCTGATGGCTTCTTTAGTTAAATCTACCTCAGCTTTAGAGGGCTTTTTATCACTACCATGAAGCCCCTGTTGACTTAGGTAGAATAAGGTACGTGTTGTCTCGGGACGCCAATTGAAGTGAGATGCGATATTAGCGATGGCCAGTGCACCATTATCGTAAGATTCGGCTGCTTTCGACTCACCTGTTTTTTTACCCAACAACGCTGATTCCATCACGTTAACGGTTTTCGAGAGATAGTCTTGAAATGTCTGAGCAACTTTAGTTCCTTGCCACGTTCCGCTGACACCGAGCCAAGTTATTTTAAAATCGGCGTTAGCATGTTTCTTTTTAACTGAATTAATCGCGTTGTCAGCCGCCTGAAACAATGCTTGGGCCTCGTTTTTCATCGACCCGTCGGTATCAGCAATCAATACAAGATCAATTAGAACCTCGGGTTCTTTAGTTGATGAACCTGTGGCTGAAACCGGCTTCTTAGACTTTTCTGGAGACGTTTCTGCACTAGTTGAAAGCTCTGCCGTTTCAGGAATTTTCGCTGCCGCCGGTTGTTTCTCCGCTTCAGCATTAACCGGTGATGTCTCCTTGATAGCCACTTCACGAGTTTGACAAACGATTTTTTTTAGTACGTCTGCAAATCCCTTAAACGAATCCTTCGCCGTAAAAGCATACCCCTGAGTCTTCTGGGCAACACGGGCGTATTCTTTGATCAACTCAGTGGTAAAGGTATCTTCTTTTTCTGCTAGATAAGTATGAATAACCATTACTTCCTTATTGGCCGTCTCAATTGCCTGATTGGCAGCATCGATATCTTCTTGATCTACGGTTTTCCCTCCTCCTTTTAAGGGTTCATCACTTAGGTAAAACATAGCCCGCTGCGCGCCATCCCGCCAGTCAAAATGGTTCGCGATATCCTCCATGGTTGGGGCGCCGTCTTCTCGAGCCTGTTGTCCTGTAATAGAATCATACTCATCCCATTTCCTACCCTTAATATCTGATTCGGAAACGTTACATTGCTTGGTGAGATACTTTCGCACAGTACGGTCAAACTTGGTATTTTTCCAGGTTCCTTCTATTCCCAGCCAAACCACTCGCAGGTCCGAGGGGCAGCTGGTTCGAGTCGATTCAATTGCTTTCTCTGCCGCTTTGCTTAAACCCGCTGCATCATCGTCCATAGAATCACTGGTATCGATAACAATGACTAAATCAATCGCTGGAGATGTTTTGTTGTTTTCCATAATGTCTCTCCTCTAGACGTTACTTACTCTCTCTAAACAAAATCATGAAATTAAGTGTTAAGTTGCATAACACGGCATTCAACGTTATGACCATATCTTCCAACTTCATTATGTCCATCTTAGGAACAAAAGAAAATCCCCTAAAGTTCATATCATTCACGCCATTATTTTTCGCCAAACCAAAGAAATTTTCTAATTTTTTACTTTGTCAATCCCTATATTTCATATGATTTGCAAAAAACAGCATGCTTTTACACTTAAAAGACTAATTTTAAAGTATTGCGTCTTTAATCATTTCTATTGCTGTTGAAACAAATGACATTTTTATATCGCATGAACCTCAGATTATTGTCAGCTCCCAGAAATCTATCTATTTTCAGGTAACTTTTCGTTCATGAATAACGCATGGCTATCTAACTCATCTACAGCCAATTACGATGAATTGCGTTACTGCACACTAGAAATCACTGCCATTAAGTTATAAAAAAAGCTCTTTCGCCCTTTGGAGAAAGTTTAAATTAAGGGCAGGGCAGGGAGGTAACAGTATCCAAAAGTTTAGTCGCTGCTTCCCCTGGAACCCTGGTAAGTTTTCGATGCTGATTAACACTTCATATCTTTACTCTAATGATTGATGCCTTATGAAAAATATTCTTATAACTGGCTTCTATAGCCCGTGAAATGGGTTAAACCGCTTAGCCTTATTCATAAAAAGAGTTGTGTTTAATGTTAGAAAGAGAATTCTTTATGGGAGCGCCTTTTGGAAAATTATATGAATTATAGGTATTGACAAAGTGAAAATTGTTAATTTCTTTGGTTGGCCGAATGAATTGTGGTGTGAATGATATGAACTATAGGGGATTTTCTTTTGATCTTGTGATAGCCATAATGGAACTCAAATCCATTACTAAATATTAGCTAAAACGAATAAGAGAAGAACAATATCATTATCTATACCTTCAGGTTATTGATTGGAAGGCCATAAAGATTGATGGTGTCACTGAGTTATAAAATTATAAAGTCATAGAGAACAAAAAAAATGGAAATCAAGCAAGACGACTATCAAGTGGTCTACGATAATGCAGAACAGACAATCGTATGCGCCGGTTCCTTTCGGCTCACGGGTCCTGAGTATGCACAGGTAAGTGAGATATTAAATACCGCTGCGGATGCCAAGCCTGAAACATTGACCTTGGATGTCTCGCAGTTGCAGTTTCTAAATAGCTCTGGCATCAATACTCTTTCGAAGTTTGTGATCAGGGTACGTAAGCACAACATTACCAAAGTGATAGTAAAAGGCAGCAACGATTACGCTTGGCAAAAGAAATCACTTATCAACCTGCAACGGTTGTTGCCTAATCTGGTACTAGAGCTCTCGTAGTGTCCAATCTGAGCGAAATCAGTGAACAAGAAGACATGGATGACCTCCCGTCAGAACTGGCTCGCTTGCGTGAGCAAGTTACGGAGCTAACACAAGAAAAGGAAGATTTAGAAACTTTACTGGACATGACCACCGAACATTCGGATTCGGTGGAAGAAGAGCTGCACAGCAAGGCAGAGCAAGTCGTCCGTGACAGTGCGCGGCGCCTGCGCCTGATTGTGGAGGCGACACCTATCCCCATCGTTATCAGCCGTAAGACGGATGGTATTATCGTCTATGCCAACGCTATGGCGGGGCCATTGGTCGGGCTAAAGACGGAGCAATTAGTCGGCCGAGTAGCCGCTGACTTTTTCAATGATTCGGAGCAATTGAAACAGCTGCTTGATGCTGTTGAAACGCAGGATAAAGTGGATCATTACGAGGCACAATTCAAAACCAAGGATGGCAGCTTGATCTGGGTTGACTGCTCCTTACGCGCCTTAGAATTTAACGACGAAGCCAGTGTATTGGCCGCCTGGCATGATATCACTCATCTTAAACAAATGAACGATGCGGCAAGTCGTTTTGTCCCCAATGAATACTTAGGTTTCCTGAAGAAACGTAGTATTGTCGATATCGATCTGGGCGATCATGTCATCGGCGACATGACCATCATGTTTTCTGATATCCGCTCCTTCACGACCGTTTCAGAAAACATGAGCGCCAAGGAGAACTTTGATTTTGTCAACAAATACCTGGGCAGGGTCAGCCCAATCATCCGCGATAACCGCGGATTTGTCGTGAAGTATTTGGGCGACGGTATCCATGCGATCTTTCCGGAAAGCGCTGATGATGCGTTGATTTCATGTATCGAACAATTACGTATGATCAAAGAATACAACACAAAAAATGACCAACTTGGTTTGCCACCTATAAAATTGGGTATAGGGCTCAATACCGGCCGCATCATGGTTGGAATGGTGGGGGAAGCCAACCGTTTACAAGGCGATGCATTTTCCGACCATGTCAATCTTACAGCACGGCTTGAGGGACTGACCAAGTACTACAGTGTCTCATTGATCATCTCGGCAGCCACCAAGGAACACCTGAAGGCACCATCGAAATTCAATATTCGTTTTCTCGATAAAGTTCAAGTTAAGGGTAAAACCAAGGCACTGGAACTTTATGAGGTCTATGATACTGACCCCGAACATTTTCTTGCCGCTAAACAAACCACCCAACAAGAATATGAAGAGGCCATGAACTGTTACTACGCCCGTGATTTTAACGAAGCACAGGCTAAGCTGTTCCGTGTAGTACAAGCAAACCCCAAAGACAAAGTGGTCTGGCGGCACTTGATGTCGGCGACGGAGTGTATAGAAAATGGCGTACCTGAAGGTTGGACAGGGGTAACGATCATGACGCAGAAGTAAGCTAACTATGGTTTGGGCTCTCTTATTGTGTCATTTTACTGCGGACTACCCGCTACAAACCGATGCCATCGTCAAGGCAAAACGGCAGTTTTGGGGGCTGGTTATGCACGTAATGATCCACTTAATCACCATGTTAGTCGTTCTGGCGGGTCTATTGCAGATGAATCTTTCCCTGGTATTACCTGGTATTATCGTTTTAACCGGCCTTCACTTTGCCATCGATACTTGGAAAAACCTGCTGAGCAAATTACGTCCAAACTGGGTCATTTTCGCCTATCTGCAAGACCAAGTGCTACATATTATCTCTATACTGTTGGTAGCATTTTGGATGGCATCTAATGCCAACGAGCCGGTTGCTATAACACCATCAACCTGGATTATCCCGGCACTTGGCTGGGTGTTGGTGACCCATACCTGGTTTGTCACCGAGCGAGTATTGACCTATAAAGATCCGGACTATCAGCACTGGGGCAATGCGCAATCCTGGCCACGCATGACAAGCCGCGCACTTCTGTTGGGAGTCTGGTTTGTAGGGTGGAACCTATGGGCATTACTGATATTCACCATAGCATTGCTGCATCACTGGCTTGATCTGGCCGGACCTTTTCATCTTAGAGCAGTACTGATCGATGTGAGTGTTGTTTTATGTACCGTAGTGGGTTTAAGGATTATCAACTAATTATCTATATGACTGGTTGTATTATGAACAATGTTGAGTAACAAACGAACACAGTTTCTTATCCGATCGGAAATGTTCAAGCGGCTAAACCAAACGACCCTCAAGGGTTTAGCAGACCCTATTGAGTCCATCTCGCTTCGATGGAGTATTGGGATAATCCAGCAGAGTGATCCCAATGATGACCAACCTGCTCAGCAACACTCGACTTCGGAAATGGAAGTTGCTATTTAAATGGTTAAAGACCATTGATAATTGATATTACTTTGATTGTAACGAAATAAAAGTAAAAGAGGAGTTCAGAAATATGTTAACTATCATTACCCAGTGGTTTATCGATTCATCGATGAGTTTAGAACAGACTTTGGCAGGCCAGTATAATCCCAAACTTGTTGTGCTATCGATCCTGGTGCCTTCGCTGGCTGGCTATGCTGCGCTGAATATTGTCGAGCGTATACGGATCGGGAATAAAATGATCACCGAACGCGGTTGGTTACTGATCGGTGCGTTAACGATGGGAATCGGGGTTTGGGCGATGCATTTTATTGCCATGTTGGCCTTCGAATTACCTGTACCTGTGAATTACGATATTTGGATTACCTTGGCGTCGGTGTTCCCGGTTATTCTAGCCAGTGGGGTCACATTGTATGTCATCAGCCGTGCTACCTGCAATATGCGGCAATTGATCGTTGGCGGGGTTTTGATGGGTGCGGGCATCGGTGCGATGCATTATACCGGTATGGCGGCGATGCGCCTGGATGCCTTGATGCGTTTCCACCCACTAATATTCGCCCTGTCAGTCGTTGTGGCCGTGGTGCTTTCGATTGTGGCACTGTACGCCAACTGGTGGGCGAGCCAAAAGAGCTCGACTAATCACTGGGTTGCAATCGCTGCTGCCATGGTAATGGGTTTTGCCGTTTCCGGTATGCATTATACCGGTATGAATGCCGCTTATTTTTTCCCTGGAAACGCAGAGCTTGAGTTAGACGCTATGAACCCAAATACGTTGGGTATTTGGGTGGCGCTCGCATCAATTTTGATTACCGCCGCAGCAATTAGTATGACCGTTATTGAAAAGCGCATGGCCAGCGCAGTGGGCACGGCAACCGTGAGTCGAACTCGGTTAATCGAAGCCATCGAAAGCGTTTCCGATGGGTTCGCGCTGTTCGATGAACAAGGACGTTTGGCCTTGATGAACAGTCGATATTTAGAGCTGATGCAGCTGGGAAAGCGTGAGTCTTTCATGGGTGCATCTTTTGAGAGCATCATGCGTCGCATTGCAAAAAATGGCGTCATCAAGGCGGCCCAAAAGGATCCTGATGCCTGGGTTGAACAACTACTGCAGGATTGGAACCCAGATAAACCCAGTATTCAAGAACTTAGCGACGGACGTTGGCTTCGTATTAATGAACGTCGCGTCGAAGGGATTGGCACCGTGGCTATCTACACCGATATTACTGAAGTCAAAGCCGCACAGTTTGAACTCTCCAAGGCCAACGATGAAATTACCGCGTTGAATGAACGTCTAAACACAGAAAACTTACGCCTTAGCGCTGAAGTCGAAGTCACTCGCGAGCTACAGCGTATGGTGTTGCCCCGTTCGGACGAACTACTGACGGTGCCAGGACTTGATATTGCCGGCTACATGGATCCGGCCGACGAAGTGGGTGGTGATTACTACGACGTACTACAGCATAACGGCAAGTTTAAGATTGGTATGGGTGATGTTACCGGTCACGGTTTGGAGAGTGGAGTATTAATGCTGATGACTCAGATGGGGGTTCGCACTCTGCTGACTATGGATGAATCGGATCCAATCCGTTTTCTAGGCACGCTTAACCGCACTTTATACGAGAATGTACAACGCATGGGGATCGAAAAAAGCCTGACCTTGATGTTACTCGACTATATACCGCCTGACCACAGCAATACTACAGGACAACTTCGGGTGAGTGGACAACACGAAGAATTAATTGTGGTTCGACAAGGAGGGAAGATAGAGCGTATTGATACGTTAGATTTAGGGTTTCCTGTAGCACTAGACGAAGATATTGCTGACTATGTCCATTATATGGATGTGGCATTACAACCTGGGGATGGCGTAGTCCTCTACACCGACGGAATCACCGAGGCGGAAAATACCGAAGGAGTACAGTATGAAATGGAAAAACTTTGTTCAGTCATCAGTAACCAATGGACAAATCCGGCTGAAACTATCAAAAACGCCATTATCGATGATGTCAGAGCACATATAAATGGCCACACAGTATTCGATGATATTACCTTGTTGGTACTGAAGCAAAAACTTCCAATGGCCGCTTGATACAGCCGTTTTGAAAGCGTTAATGCAAACTTGTGGACCCAAACTATGATGAACAAATGTAAAGAAGGAGGATACTGTAAATGTTAGAAATCTATGGCAACTTTATTGAGCGAAATTATATGGAAGATGCCGCTAGGGATTCCGAATTCTTGATTATTAATTTTTCGCCTTCGTCAACATCCTTACAACAGCGCTGGCGTAACAACGGACTTTCAGCCGATTTTTTGGCAGACTACCTAAGTACGTTTTTCCCAGGCGAAGACGACGAATCACTTAATCGCCGCTCAGAAGTCAAAGGTGGGGTCAGCTATATTGCCAATGAATTGTTGGAAAATGCGATGAAATTTAACTACGCGCCAGCCAAGCAGTCCATTAGCATCGGAATGGACTTAAAACCTGATGCGGTGTTATTTTACGTGTCGAACAGTATGGATCCAGCGATCGGCAAACACTTCCAAGACTATATTCAAAGGCTTTTGACTGAAGATCCTAATGATCTTTATGTGGAAAAATTGATGGAAAACGAAGAGGACGAAGAAAGTTCCGGTTCCGGGCTGGGGTACTTGACCATGATTAACGACTGGAATGCTAAATTGGCTTGGAAGTTTGAAGATCTCCCAAAAGATCTTAAAGCGCAAAAAGTGACCGTAATGGTTCAACTCTCTTTTGAGTGACTTTGCTTATTGACAGTCATGGTTAAAATTCTTCTATACCCATTATTAAGAGGTTGGATAGGTAGGAGCAGTCTTGTAAGTTTTCCCTGGGAAAATGTTTAAGGAGGCATTCATCCGGTATTCACTAAACCGCAAATCTTTCCATGCTTTATTAAATACTACTCGAAGAGGTAACAAATTATGAAAGTCATCAGCAAGCAGGAGGTTCCTGAGGTACTAGTGGCTCCCATGGGCGAACACATCTACGAGTTCTTTGGCCCCCCTCCGGATCAGGGTGGTTCAGTAAAGCACAGCTTAGCTTACGTCGATATCCCTCCAGGTAAGCTCTCCCCAAAGCATTATCACGATTCCGCAGAGGAGTCCTACTTCATGCTCCAAGGAACAGCCCGAATGATTGTGGACGATGAGGAATTTACAATCTCCAAAGGCCAAGCCCTGCTAATCATGCCAGGCGAGGTACACCAGATCTTCAATGATACCGATTCGAATGTAGAACTGGTCGTAACGTGTGCACCAGCATGGACGCCTGACGATTTTCACATACTGGATTCCTGATTCAAAAGAGGGCAATTATTATGGATCAACTTACAATAGAGCAAATTGTAATCCTTTGTCTGCTGGACATTTTAATCATAACCTGGATAACGACAGTTTTGTTTCGTCGGCTCAGGTCCAAAAAGAATAACATGGGTTCCACCGAGGGCACGACCTTTCGGCTAATGACTGCTAACGACGTAGCAGGATCCGCTGGCGCTAGTACTGGCGGCTTATCGCGCGCGCATGCTTTCGAATTTCTCTCGAAATATCTCCCCCATGGTGGTGATTTGGTTTCGGGAGTAACGAAAACCCCACCGGAGTCAATCTCAGACTGGCACTTTCATCCCAACTGGGCAACAATCGCGTACGTCCTCCAAGGGACTATCCGTGTCGAATTTGGACCCAGTGGAAAAGCTGCGGTAGAGGGTAATCCAGGCGATTTTCTATTTGTCCCCCCAGGTGCTGGAAACAACATTCACCGGGAATTGAACATTGGCGAGGGCGAACAGATCTTAATTGTGTTTCGGGTCGGCAAAGGAGCTGTAGCAAACACCGTTAAAGGCCCGGCCCCCTCAGTAACTGTTGGTAGAATACACCTATAAAAGAAAAAATTATTAAATTATGAACAATCAGAAAATCACTGTTTTGCAGGAAACTGCCATCCTCCGGGGACTCGACGAAGCTCAGCTCCAGCAGTTCTTGGACTCAAACGAAATCCGTACACTTAGAGAATCGGAATTCCTTTTCGAGCAAGGTGACGAAGGTAAGGAGATGTACGTACTTCTTGAGGGAGAGGCTCACCTAATGGTCGACCCTGCCACGTTGGGTTCAGTGGAGGCCGGCTCAACTGAGTTACGTAGGGTTCACACCTTTAAACCTGGCGATTCCTTCGGTGAAATGGCCATCATCGACGGTTCACCTCGTTCGGGTGCGGTCAAAGCCGGCACCAACGGCACCCGATTCCTGGTCATGCACGACCAAATGTTCACAGAAGTGATTGAGCAGACAGAAAATCCAGTACAGACCATTCTGAACAACATCACTCGTGACATCGTCGCCAAAACACGCCGTACGACCGATTTTGTTATGGAACAAATGCTTTCCGGTTACTTCATTTCAATCCTGGTCGAGGAATTGTCGGGCGATACTTACCACGTAGATCCGATCGTGCCACTCCAACGAACAATGGTCATACGCGATGCGGACAGTTTCTTGCTCTCCGGATCGGGGCGGATCATTGAATCGGTACCGGAGAAGGAAGCCATTAATCTATACTTCTTCACCGAACAACCACTCCTACAACACCTAATTAGCTCGGATGATCCTTCCGGCGCGATCATCTTCAACGCACTTTTCTCGCTGATCCGCGACGGGCAGCTATCAGGCCGAATTGATCCTACTTGGTTTCGCTTCGAGATGGACGAACGTAATCACCGTCGGAGTGGCAAACTCCATATAGCTAAGAATTCCACAATCGGCCACAGTAACTGCAGCATTGAGTGGCAGATCAAAGGCACTGCGTTCAATCCCGAAACCAGAGTCTGCTCGTCGAATCTGTTCCTATACCTCAATGCCGATGGAGCCCAATCAACCGGAGAGGTGGTGGAGCAGGTCGTGCGTAGCATTAGTATGCCAGTGCAAAAGCATTTCAAAGACACTTTACCTATAGCCCTCGAACGTAGGGCATCCCATAGAATCATGGTGATCCACCACCGATCCCATGAGGTAGCTTACACCTTGAAAACTCTCAGGGATTTAGGCTACCAGCTCGACACTTTTATTGGCATTCCATACGGAGAGGTCGACTGGGCAACAACCATGATGCTCGACGGATCGTCAGATCAATGCTACATGTCACTCAAGGTCGTCAACCACCCAACAGCGCCTACGCACTACGAATTCGACTTTCTACAGTCTTCGTTCCTGGACTCCGAAACTGAGCGCACTATCCGTTCAATTTACGAGGATCCAGATGTCCGCTATAACTACTTCCGAGCAATGCAAGCCATCGCTGAGTTCCGTCTTGAAGGATCAATCGCAACCTGCCGGGCCGCTGGGCAGAAGTTGATAATATACGAAGACGGGGCTTACATCGTTGGTAAGATTTATAGCATTTACTTCGACTCCAACCACCGTCTGCATAGCCTTATCAAGACCGCGGTAGACGACGGAACGATCGTCGGAGTCGTCGAGGTCACGGTGGCGGGGGAACGCAAAAACACCACATTGATCGAGGAGAACGATGGCAAGGGGCTCCTCCCTGTTCTCTCGAATGCACGAAGTGACATCAAGGCTATCTTCGAAACGGTTGGTGTTGCTGAAGCAGTCACCTATGCATCGGCGACAGCCCTCGGCAGGATGGGTTTGCCGACTTTCCAGACTCGAAGGATCGGTGTCATTGGTGCAAACGGTGCAATAGGAACACGAGTCATTGAACGGTTTGCGTTGAGCCATAACAGCGCGGCCAATGTTTTTGCTGTAGACATCACAACCACACCCTTTTCGATGGATGTCGATAGCGAAACGTTACCCCACGCCGCGATCCGTCTAAAGTATCATGACCTTCCCCGCTTCCGGGTAGAAGAAGATTGCTTTCCTGCGGTGCTCAATCTAGCCTTAAACCAATCTGAACAACCTTCACACAGTCTCGAGCGTCTCTCTACCATAGTGACCTATTTTCTTACGGAGCAAACCTCCTATGCACACTTAGCTGTTACCGACAGTCATCCGATTCCGAATGACGTCTTAACCCGTCTGTGGGCCGAGGTGATCAGCTCATTGGGTTACTCAGCGTCGGAGGAGGGTAAGAGTTTGGATAACGATACTGGGGTAACTCACGTCCTTAGTAATGGGAAAGAAACTCGACGGATCACCTTTCTGCGCCCCTCAGTTATCCTAACCTTCACGGGAGCACAACGAATTATTAGAGCGGGTGTAGACACGGTCATAGGTGTCACTGGACTACCCATTTTTAGCGCCAAGGATCTGGACAGCTTTTTATACCGCAATAACCCAACGAATGCCGTGGATGAACTAGTGCTTATCAGTGGCTCCTCGAAGGACTATGAATTTCGCAAGGCCATCGACCTACTCGATACTTTGCTTACTTTTTGCAGTAACCGCTCCCTACCCGCTGACGAAAAACTTGCGCTACTGGCACCCTGCTACGCCGATCGACTCAGTTTCCTTGAGGGTAACGACTTTCAAATCCTGGCCCAGCTTTTCTCACAACCCATCACAGGCGAAGCGCTGCTCCGTTTTAAGGATAGTGAACCTGAAATTACCGCGTCGATGGGTCTGAACAACACCGAAGCCACCAACTGGCCGGAACTCCTTGCCAACCATGTGGGTATGCAAATCAGTCGTTCCATTGAAATTCGCAAGGATATTCGCCCTGACATTGGTACCGTTTATCACATTGTCGTCAACGGACAAGTCAAGCGGGTCGTGATGCTAGCCGATGGATTTGTCGTTAACTTCTATGCCAAGCACGAAAAGGGAGTGAAAACCGAGTTTATCGACCCAGTCATCACAATGCAACTCTTGAGCCTGGTACGATTGTCGGGTGAAGGGCCCAAGATCCACCCTGCCCTCTACAAAATGGAAGACGTACTGGAGGCCGCTGACATGGAGGTACTTTGGAAAGCCGTCGACGATCGTTGTCGCCCTCTCCACCTGAGCTAGCGCATATTTGGTCAACTAGCATTGGTTATATTGGTTACCCTTAACTTAGGAACGTGCACGAAATAACTACGACAACTAACTTGTTTTTTTGTCCGTCTTCGGTGTTGTGGCAACAGTTACGTAGCCTGCTATGCGCCTGTTGCCACGCCTTGAAGACAAACAACAACCCCGCGCTAGTTGCCGAACTTATTCAGTGCGCGTTCCTTAGCTATATTTTATGACTATTATGTTGTATCGCCATGTACTTTGAATAACTTAACTTTATAGACAAGAGAATGGATAGATTAAAAGACAAAATACGTGATATCCCAGACTTTCCTAAGCCGGGTATTATTTTTAAAGACATCACTCCGCTGGTTAAACACCCAGCCATGTTGCGTCTTACGATTCACCAATTGATCCATCCCTTTTTAGGCCGAGATACGTTTACAGCTGTAGCCGGCATGGAATCAAGAGGGTTTATTTTTGGCTCATTGGTCGCGTGGGATCTGGGTATACCTTTTATCCCACTCAGGAAGCCAGGAAAATTACCTTATGATGTACAGAGTGTTTCCTATGACCTTGAATATGGCTCAGCTTCACTAGAAGCACATCTTGATTCATTTAATTTCAATGACAGAGTTCTGATTATCGATGATCTGTTAGCCACTGGAGGAACGGCAAAGGCTAGCTGCGAATTGGTCGAAAAACTGGGTGCATCTGTTGAAGCTTGTGCATTTGTTGTAGAGTTGGACGCGCTGAAAGGAAGAGAAAAGCTTGAGGGATACGAAGTTCATTCGTTATTACATTATTAACGTAGCGTCTAAATTCAGAATTATTTAATTCTAACAAGCGGTAAAACTTTACCCGTACAGGAGAACTAAACATTAGAGGAAACATAATATGAATGACCCCGAAGAAGTGAAACAAAGTTTAGTACGATGCATGATTACCGGTGATGTTATTGGAAGGTTTTATGAAATTTTCTTAGATAGCCACCCAGATATCAAACCTAGATTTGCTAATACGGAGTTCGACACCCAGAAACAGTTGCTTCGTCAAAGTGTTAACTTAGCAATAATGTTTGCTAATGAAAATGATGTGGGAAAAAAGGGGATAGGAAGAATAAGAAAATCCCATAACAAATCAAGTTTGAACATCCCTCCTGAACTTTATCCCTATTGGAAAAAGAGTTTTATTCAAGCGGCTTCTGAATTTGATCTAGAATTTTCTGACGAGCTAAAACAACAATGGGACTCTGTTCTGCAAAAAACAATTGATTTTGTCATCGATGGATATGAGGGCTGAAATCTTAAAACACCGGGGTCTATTCAAGCAGGTACAAAGTCTGCATCCGCCAAAACGGCTTTGTAGCACCCCCTAGTACAGATGGGCGACACAACTGTGTCGAAGAGCATTCAACACTCATCACTTATTATTTTAAATGCAAATATTCTAGAATAAATGGCTCCAACCAAGAGTTTGACCTACCTAACGAGACCCATTTGACCATTGAATTCTTTTTTTTACTGATTTTTTAATTATGAAACAGAAAAATAATCTTTTCTTTTACTCTCATCAAGCAATGGAGGCATTCGCTTCACACTTTGGCCCTATACGTACTATTGATCGTGCAATATTTCCTGATGGAACGCCCAACATCAAAATTCATGGAATGAACGACATCATTAGTTGTATGGGTGGTGCGGACATTGTGTATTTCAGTCAGTACAACACCATGGAGGAAAAGAAGATGGAGGAGATGGTCATTTTTGTTTTCGCAGATACACTCAATGTCCGCTCTTTCACCGTTGTGGATATGTACGACCCGCTTGCAACCATGGAACGAGTAACAGAGGAAGGAGTCATCGCCACGAGTAACGTGGATGCTCACTATTGGAAAACCTTGCCCCAACTCCATAGTGGAAATAAGATTGTGAGAATTCTGTACGATCACCACACGCTGCAAAATCGCTTCTATTTCACTAATGGAACGACCCACGTTTCTCTAAGGAGTGCTATTCCCACACTGTTGGAACACCTAAAAAAAGAAGGAAATATTCGCACGGTAGCGTTTCCAGATGAAGGTGCATATAAGCGTTTCAATGCTCCCTTTGTTGCGGAGGGCTTTGACACCATTGTGTGCGGCAAAAAACGTATAGACGACAAACGCATCGTTACTATCAACGAAGGTTCCCCGTCAGGAAAACGAGTGATAATCGTGGATGACTTGGTTCGCAGTGGTGGCACGTTGATTCAATGCATGAAATCTCTGAATGAGGCCGGTGCCAGTAGTGTATCCATCTTTGTCACGCATGCCCAGTTTCCTGAGCAGAGTTGGAAGCATTTCACAGATCTCGGGGAGGAGCTCGATACCTTCTACATAACCGATACGATTCCACGTGTCTCTGACGCAATCAGCGAAAAAAAGCCATTTCAATTATTGTCGGTGAGTGCTGATATCGAGTTGCAAATTAAATTCAATACAAAGTTACATTGAAACCAAAGTCTTTTTTACTTGTATCTGAATCACCAATCAAGGTAAAGACATTAGAAGTTTGCAAATGAAATAATCAGAATGTGGCATTGTCTGGCAGTTTGAACGGTTCATCTCGTTCAACTTTATTTATGCTTTTACTTGAAGGGGCAGTCAAATTTATGGTTTTGTTTTGTATATTTTTAGTTTTGAAAACACAAGAGTGTTGTTACATCAGCTTAGATGAGACCCCTTTCCGAGAACGAAACGACGCTATCACCAATTATCAAATGATCCAACACCTTGATATCAACTAATGCCAAAGCAGATGTTAGCTTTTTCGTAATCTGAATATCATTCTGACTTGGTTCGGGATCACCGGATGGGTGATTATGGGCAAAAACCACTGCTTTGGTATTGAGGGCGATCGCTTCTTTGACCACCTCCCTCGGATGCACGACTGCGCCATCAATGGTGCCGCGAAAAAGCTCCTCGAAAGCTAAAATTCGATGTTGAGAATCCAGGTAAAGGCAGGCAAACACCTCATGATGTTTATCACGCAGTCGGGATTGAATCGCGTCACTGGCTTGGCTCGGATTATCAATTTTTCGGCCTTTTTGCAGTGAATAAGAATATATACGTTTGGCTTCTGCGATAACATCTCGGTGTTCAGCAGGTATAAATTCCCCTGAAGGATTTTTCGTATAAAGCACCGGGTTTACCGTTACCGGATCAATAACGGTACCAGACTCCAATACTAATTGTGCATTATTACCCCTATTCACTATTTTCTCCGGACTTGTCTATTTTTTATGGTGAAACGATGGAACAAGTAGTTCTGAAACTATTACCGACAGGCTTTTCTATTGTTCGGTAACCTCTCCTCCGGTCTTTTTTTAGCTTTATACAGAAAAAGAATAGAAAAAATTCGGCATTACACAAGCGAAGAAGTCAGGTTTTGATGACCTGATCTCAAAATCTTATGGCTATGAACAATCGATAATCAGGTTGGTGACAAAATACTCCACTCAATCCAACACCATTTTTTTGTTGGCGGATAATCCTGACTGTTTCATAGCCGTCCATTTCAGGCATTTGAAAAAATAGCCTATATCCATTCATCCGGCCATCATAATTGTCGTCAGATGGGACAAGATAATTGACGCGAGACACTCGCGTCAATTATCTAACAATAAGGGACAAACCACGTTTATTTCTGCTGTTTTTCCTTCTCTTCTGAGTTGACATGCAGGCCAATAAAACATGGTTTGTCCCTTATTTCATTCACAGACAAACGATATATACCATGAAAAACAGCTATAATATGGTGGAATTTCATGGTAATTTACACTTATGATTGAACGTAGATATTGGCAACAACAAGTCGAAAAAGCCCTTTCACGCAGCCGGATAGCGGTGCTCGCCGGGCCGCGTCAGTGCGGAAAAACCACACTGGCCCGGCGCTTTGTCAGTGAATCTTCCCCCAACTATTTCGATTTGGAGGACCCACTCAGCCTGGCACGGCTGGATGAGCCAGTCACGGCCTTAAGTGCGCTTGAAGGCCTGATTGTGATCGATGAGGTACAACTGCGCCCCGATTTGTTTCCAGTGTTGCGCGTATTGGCAGACCGGCAAGATTTTAACGGTCAGTTTTTGATTCTGGGCAGTGCCTCGGGACAGTTGTTACGACAATCTTCCGAAACTCTGGCTGGCCGTAGCGAAACCTTAACCTTGCGGGGTTTTGATTTGCAAGAAGTGGGGGGCGATGCTCTGGAGCAACATTGGCTGCGCGGTGGTATCCCGCTGTCATTTCTTGCTGCTAACGAGGAAAACAGTCTGTCCTGGCGCAAAGGGTTTATTGAAACCCTGTTGCAACGAGACTTTCCCATGTGGGGTGTGCGAGTGGCAGCTACTGCTCTATGGCGATTTTGGACTATGCTGGCCCATTACCACGGGCAAACCTGGAACGGTGCTGAGTTTGCCCGTGCCATGGGCGTGGGTGAATCCACTGTGCGGCGTTATCTGGATTTGCTAAGCGATGCCTTTATGGTGCGTCAACTCCAGCCCTGGCACGCTAATATTCGCAAACGCCAGGTCAAATCCCCCAAAGTGTATATTCGTGATACGGGTCTGTTGCATCAGTTGTTAAGTATCGGCAATCAGCGCGATTTGTTTACTCACCCTAAAATCGGTGCCTCCTGGGAGGGTTATGTAATTGAGGAGGTGATCGCCGCAGAGCATGTGCAGGAGGCTTACTTTTGGGCTACCCATCAGGGGGCAGAAATCGATTTGTTGCTCAAGGTTGAGGGTGGTTTACGGGGAGTGGAATGCAAGCGTACCGATGCACCGAAGATGACCCCTTCAATCCGTTCAGCATTGGAAGATTTGCCGCTTGAATCAATCTCTATCGTTTATCCAGGCAATAAACGTTTCAAGCTTGCCGAGCAGGTAGAGGCGGTACCCTTGATGGCGTTAACTGATGGGGGAGTGTTTGCTATATGATACCCAGCTTCTTTGCCCAGGATGTATCGCTACATGAATTTATTGTCACCGGCTTTGAAACCCCTCTGTGTCAGGATAGTAGTCGCCTCTAACTTTCAAAGAGTTAGTCGCGGCATGGAATTCTGGAAACAGAAAGTTTTGATTTCAAGCCTCATTCGATTGTTGTCGTCCATTTCAGTAGCATGTCTTGTAGCTGGGCTGGATTGATAGGCTTCGTCAGATAGTCATCCATTCCTGCTGTCAAGCATTTGTCAAGTTCCTGGGGTAGAGCGCAGGGCTAATTTGTTCTACCCATACAGGCTATAAAGAGCAAAGAGATAGCCCTTAAATTGGACAAACCCATAATAACGCAGTATAGTTTTTAAGAAGTTTATTGAGATAAAAAACTATGCCGTTATCACAGATATCAGTGAGACCCATATTAAAACATGAAGAGTCAGCCTATGCCTTGTTAATGGAAACTCACCATTATCTGGGCGCTATTCCAAAAATTGGTGAAACCCTCTGGTACGTGTCGACCTATCAGTCACAATGGGTTGCACTGATCAGTTTTTCAGCCGCTGCATTAAAATGTACGGCGCGTGATCAGTGGATAGGCTGGGGTTATCGTCACCAGACGGGGCGCCTAAAATTGATTGTTAACAACAGCCGGTTTTTGATACTTCCCTCCTTCACTGAAAAAAACCTGGGCTCACGCATTCTGTCACTGTGTCTTAAGCGCTTGTCCACTGACTGGGTTGAAAAATATCAGCACCCCGTTGTTCTGGTTGAAACCTTTGTCGACCCAGAGCGATTTCACGGCGGTGTTTATAGAGCAAGCAACTGGCAGGCAATTGGAATGACCCGTGGTTTTCGTAGAACAACGGCAGGCTATTCTGCTCAGTCAGAACAGAACAAACTGATCTTTGTTAAACCCCTGCATAGACGAGCACAAGCGGTTTTATCTCAACCTCAATTGAGTCATCATTTCAATCTAGGTGAGATAAAAATGAAAATAACAAAACAGCAAATGCGATCATTACCGAGTTTCTTTATGGATATAAACGACCCTCGGCGCCCACAAGGGCGGCGACATCGACTTTCAACCGTACTGGGAATTGCGGCGGGTGCGGTACTTTGTGGGATGCGAAGTTACGAAGCTATTTTCGACTGGGCTGACAGTCTCAGCCATAAATCCAGAGAACATTTCCGCTGCCGTTATGAAAAAGGACGATACACGGTTCCCAGTCTCAGCATTATTAGAGATGTGTTGACGCGAGTTGACCCCAGCGAGCTCGAAGCGGCCTTTATCGCCTGGAATACTGTTTATGCACAGGATGACGAGTCATTAGCCATTGATGGTAAAACGATGTGCAACGCCATTGACGAGAAAGGGCGGCAAACCCAGATAATGAGTGCGGTTGGGCATGGCACAGGCATTTGCTACGCCCAAAAAAAGTAGGAACATTACCTGTTGGACACGGTTCGGATGAAGTGAAGCAGAGTAATGAAATCAAGTTTGCACCTATTCTGCTGGCTCTAATCCCCATTCGAAACAAGGATATCACCAGTGATGCCATTAATACACAAACAGAGTTTGCCGAATATCTGGTGGAGCAGCGTAAGGCACATTACTATTTGAGTGTTAAAGCCAATCAACCCACATTGCTAGAAGATATTGAAGTCTATTTTTCAACCGTCACCCGCCAGGCTGATTATGAAGACAAAGTATCTGTGGGGCATGGGCGAATAGAAATTAGAAGAATCTGGACAACCTCTCAGTTGAACGCTTATGTCACATTTCCGCATGTTGCCCAGGCTTATAAAATAGAGAGAGAAATAACGGATAAAAAAAGCGGTCAAACGACAGGGGTAACCGCCTACGGCGTTACCAGTAGAACAGAAGAGGAAGTCAGCCCTCAAACTGTTTTGCACAAAGTGCGAGGACACTGGTCAGTTGAAGTGAGTCATTATATTATTGACTGGGTGTTTGATGAAGACCGCTCAACCATTCGCACAGGCTTTGGCCCTGAAAACATGACCCGTCTTAGACGATTTGCTATTGGACTCATTAAATCAAAGGGAAGCACGGGTGTTTCGAAAAAAATGAGGCAATTGAATAAGAAAACAAGAGCCGTTCTGGATTATTTAAAGATTACAAATAACAGAGCAAAGCCTTGTGTAGCAGAGGGTCTGGCTTAAGAACAAATTAGCCCTGGGGTAGAGCGTGAGCTGTCATGGCTATAATCGGCAGATCACTCCATTTTTTTTGTTGGCGGATAATGCTGACTGTTTCATAGCCGTCCATTTCAGGCATTTGAAGATCCATCAGTACGATATCAAATGATTCTTTCTCCAAAATGTCCAATGCCTTGTTGCCGTTTTCTGCAACCTCTATCCAGACACCAAATCCGACAAGAAGCTCCTTCGCCACCCACTGATTTAACGGATCATCTTCAACCAGCAAAACTTTAACGCCAAATAGCTCAGGTATCGGTAACTTTCGACTCAACTGTTTTGTTGTAGATGATTTGTTGATCTGTGTTTGTTCTTTAGTAACCTTGAATTTTGCAATGAAAGAAAGGGAGCTTCCCTTGCCAATTTTGCTTTTTAGTGTAATCTCGCCATCCATTAACTGGGCTAGTTGTTGGGAAATCATCAGTCCAAGCCCTGTACCCCCATATCGACGTGATATAGAACTGTCACCTTGTGTGAAGGGTTGAAAAAGCTTTTGTTGTTGTTCCGGACTAATGCCTATTCCAGTGTCCTTGATTGTAAAGCGAAAGCTAACGGTATTGGCGTCCATTTCCAGCCTATCGACAGAAATATCTACGCTGCCTTTTTCAGTAAATTTAATCGCATTAGATCCAAGATTGCGTAGAATCTGTCCCAATTTATGTGGATCTCCCATCAGCATCTCAGTACCCTCTGAATTGATATTCAAACAAAGATTCAATCCCTTTTGCCTGGCTGGTATTTCAAGATCGGACACGATTTTTTGTACGACTGGTTCAAGTTTGAATGGGACTATATCCAGTTCAAGCATGCCTGCCTCTGCTTTGGAAAAGTCCAGAATAGTATTAATAATGTCCAGCAAGGCTTCTGAAGAAGCATTCATTTTATCCAGATAGTCGTGCTGCTGAGCAGTAAGTTCTGTCTGGCGGATCAAGTGTCCGGTACCGATGACGGCATTGATAGGTGTGCGGATTTCATGACTCATATTGGCGAGGAATTCAGCTTTTGCCTCGTTGGCTTTCTCAGCTTCAATTTTAGCGTGATTAAGTGCAGACTCAATCTTACCCCGATGAGCGATTTCTTGAGCCAAACGACGGTTCCAGAAAATTATCAGCAATAATACCAAGGTAGCTACTGTGAACACCTGCCATAACAAAGTGTAATCCACACTGTGTTTATATTTGATAGAAATCCAGTCGTTATAAATGGCATCGCGTTCATTTTGGGGGATGGCATCCAGTCCTTTCTGAAGAATACTTGTCAATATTTCCCAATCTTTTCTTACAGCTATGGCCAGGTCATTGGTGAAGGAGACTTCTCCAACAACTTTTATTTGAGTCAGGCCTGATTGGCCAATGTAATAACTGGTAGTGATGAGATTGCCGACAAAAGCAAAGGCATCTCCGCTGGCTACTTCTTTTAGTGCTGTACTAATGTTTGGAGCAGAGACCCAATCCACCTCTGGATAATTCTCTCTTAGCCATGATTGAATAGCGTAACCTTCTATGACCACTATGCGTTTGCCTTTTAATGCATCTACTCCGCCAAGGTAGGCTCTGTCGGTAGCAGAAAAAATTCCGTTATGAGTAGACAAAAAGGGTGATGTAAAATTAAATAAATCCCGTCTTGGATGCGTAATAGATACAGCGGGTATTACGTCTAATTGAGAAAGTTCGAGTTTTTTCAGTGCCTCAGGCCACGATAGGTTCTTTGCAAACTCAAAATGAAGTCCCAGGGTTTTTTCTAATTTATAAAGATATTGAATTGATATACCTTGAGGTTGCCCATTCTCTCCGAGAAATTCAATAGGCGCCCAAAATGGATCAAATCCAAAACGAATAACAGGATGCTCTGCTATCCAGGACTTTTCCTCTGTTGTGAGTTGAACAGGATTTTTGGCTGTTGCTCTGTTTTTGTTGTATCCCAGCCAATGATCAATGATGGCATGTTGCTCTCTTTTAGTTGATGAGAGTACTTTATTGATAATTGATGTTAATTCAGGCCAATCCTTACGCACTCCCATAACAATATCAGTGCTCAACTCTGGAATTACATGTATCTTTTTAAAGGATATCAAGCCATTTTGTTGTCGCCAGTACTCCAGGGGTTCTGCATTGATCAAAAACTCCGCTTGTCCTGTTGTCAGCGCCTTGACAAGGCTATCCCTATCTTTATAGGTAATAAAGTTAATATTTTGATGATTTGTGCTCCATCTTTCAATATTGCGATGTGCCTTAATATAACCCACTTGCTTACCTGACAGATTATCTAAAGAAAATTCTTGGGGTTGTATCTCGGCAGAGCCATAAATATAAAAGTGGGTATTTAAGATAGCATGGGTAAAATCAAAGTGAGATCTGAATTTTGGGTTAGGAACAAACCCCGCAATCATATCCGTTTTTCTCTTTATGCCCTTAGAGAGCATTTCACTCCATGTTGGAGAGAGTTCCGTATGAAAGTTGATACCAGTGTGTTTGGATAGTAACGCATGGAATTCTGGGTTGATGCCCTGATGTTGCCCGTTTTCTCTAACTATTAAGGCCGGTTGCATATCGGAGACAAATCCAACGATAACCTCAGGATGTTTGCCTATCCAGGCTTGTTCTTCATCAGTGAAATGAATTTTTTGGACTTGCTCATCTTTGGCATGAACGAGCATCACAGGACTACAAACTAACAACAAAATAATGACAGACAAGGTTGCAGTAAACAACTTTGTAGGCGTTATGAATAGGGGTAAGCAATTGATGTTTTTAGTGATTGACATAGACAAAAGTTCTGAATTCAGGTTTCTACCTTTTCTTTTATCTGATTGAGCAGCAAAGAAAGTTCAGTCTGCACTTCCAAGAATGCCTGTTCTAAATTCGGGCCAGATACAATGCCTACCTCAATACTTTGCAGTAGTAATTGTAATTTCATGCTTGCGTAAAGATTTGATGATCCGAGCAGTCTATGTGTCACCATTTTTGCTTTATCCCAGTCTTTATCGTTTATGTGTTGGTCCAGATTCCTACTGGCATGGGTCAGTTGATAAATACAAAGTTTAAGAAAATCACGTGCTTTCTTATGGCCAAGCTCATTGAATAGAATATCCAAAGTCAAGGTGACTTGCTGTAATGAATTATCAGCGCTTTGTTGGGTAGTCACTTCAGTTTATGAAAAAAGTTGTGCACGTTCCTTAATGGGCTGGTGGAGTATAAAATTGATAACCTTTACCCCAGACTGTGCGGATAAATACGGGTGAAGAAGGATCCTCTTCAATTTTGTTGCGCAAGTGATTAATATGAACATCTATGCGACGATCCAATGGAGAATGATCATGGCCTGTTAAGGCTTGGGCAAGTAGATCTCGGGTTACGATCTCATCTCGATGTTGACACAGTACTGCAAGTAATTCAGCTTCGCAGGGGGTTAACTTGAGTGATTGATTTCGCTTTGTGAGGGTATTTAATCGGGTGTCAAATTGAAACTCACCAAACTTGAAGACAGTATTACTTTTATTAGAATCCTGTTGTCTATTAGGGCTGCGCTGCAGAATGTTTTCTATGCGTATCAGCAACTCTTTCATATGAAATGGTTTGGGTAAATAATCCACAGCGCCCAATTCAAGTCCCTGCACGCGATCATTATCGCTCTTTTTAGCCGATAGTATAAGAATGTCCATCGATGGATATTCCGATCGTAACCTCTCTAACCAATAGAAACCATCTTCACCGGGTAACATGAGGTCCAGTACAATCAGATCAATGGTGTGTTGCGGCAATACAGCCTCTATTTCCTCACCTTTGTTTAGTTGGGTAACTTTATAATTTCGCTGAGTAAGATTGATCTCTAGATACGATTGTAAGATAGGGTCGTCATCTACAACGAGAATATGATAAGAAGGAGATTTCATATACATATAAAGCTTATAATTATTAATTAGAATTGCGCTTCGGAGTTCAAGCTACCATTATTTTACCTTAGTCGTGTTAAATGAAAATTGTAAATAGGGTCTGTGATGGAAAAAAATTAGAATTAATTACCTTACTGCTACTATTATCCACCCACATAATTGCCGAAGATAAAACGGAATCACCAATAGTCCTTGATACCATCACTGTAACCGCCCAAAAACGACCTGAAGATCTGGCTACTGTGCCGATTTCGGTCAATGTAATTTCTGGCGATAAAATCACGAATTTAGGCATGCGGCGGTTGGATGATTTATCGCTCTCCGTCCCCAATCTCACGTTCAGTGAGGGTACCTCAATCAATATGATATTTATTCGTGGCATTGGCTCCGAGCGTAATCTAGGTTATGAGCAGTCCGTGGGTATGTTTGTTGACGGGGTTTACGCTGGCCGTGGTCGGCAATTCAGTGCGCCATTTCTGGATGTGGAGCGTGTTGAGGTATTAAAAGGACCACAGGGAATCTTGTTTGGAAAGAACACCACTGCAGGTGCTATCAGTATTGTCACTGCTAAACCTGGTTATGAATTTGAAACGAAAGCTTCGACTCTGTATGCACCGGATCACGGCGAAAATTTTTTCGAAGGCGTGCTCTCAGGACCCTTGTTTGCAGACTTGTCGGCGCGATTAGCTGTGCGCGTCTCGTCACTGGACGGTTATCTTGATAATCGTGTTCTGAATACAGTGGAACCCAATACCGATGAACAGGCTTACCGGTTGACCCTGCTTTGGAACCCATTCGACGCTATTCAGGTCACGTTAAAACATGAATATAGCCGGCTTAATATCAACGGAAAAACCACACAAGTGATTGAGGCGGGTTCGTTTGGTCCAGTTTTCTCATCCCTGGATCCTGATTTCGACGATAATTTTAACCAAACCCGCTTCTCTGCAGGCGTACGTGACACCTTTGCGCCAGAACATACCGATACGGCTACACATAACACGGCGTTAACGGTCAATTATGATATCGCTGGGCACATATTGACCGCCATTACTGGTTTTAGCCATTATGATCATGACGATTTGCATGACTTTGATTTTTCAGCATTGTCGGCTTTCGCAGCACAGCGTAAGGAAAAGTTTCACCAAATCAGCCAGGAATTACGACTCAGTTCGCCATTAGCGAAAACTTCGTCCTGGGTTCCATGGAACATCGAGGCGTTCGACTATATCGTCGGTTTTTATTACCACTATCAGGATTTGGATAATAAAAATACTGTCAATTTCGATACTCAAGTACTTACAGATTTGGGGGTGCGGCTTCCAAGCTTCGCAGGCTCCAGGGTTAACAGCGTTCACCAAAACACCAGTAACTGGGCATTATTTGGACAAGCGACCTGGCATTTGCGAGAAGACCTTCGATTGTCCGCAGGACTGCGCTACACCGAAGAAGAAAAAACAGTCAGCAAAAAATTGTTTGTCGCAGACCTTGGAACTCAAACCGCGAATCCACTGTTGGAACCATCGTTTGTTCAGATTGGTGTTAGACCCCATCGTTTCGATGCAACACGATCAGAGGCCCACCTGACACCGATGGTTAATTTGCAATGGGATGTTACTGAACAAGACTTACTGTATTTTAATTTTTCAACCGCCGCAAAAGGAGGTGGATTCGATCATGGGGCTACTTCGGGTGTATTGGCTGATTTCGAATTTAATGACGAGCGCGCCACCGGTTATGAAATCGGAGCCAAGACCCATTGGTTTGATAAGGCAGTGGCTCTCGATATTGCTCTGTTTAGAACCGAATTTAAAGATCTCCAGGTAACGACGTTTGACGGTTTTTCTCCAAACTTCGTGGTTAACAATGCTGCTGCTTCCATAACCCAGGGAGTGGAATTGAATAGCCGCTGGAAAGTTGCGGAAGGTTTGATTATTTCTGGCTCCGCAGCTTATCTTGACGCAAAATATGACAGTTTTAAAAACGCCGCATGCACAATTGCTCAAACCGTCGCTTTTAGAGACAGTGGCGCTACGGGTCGATGTGTCCAGGATCTGTCTGGAAAAAGACCTCGTTACGCACCAGAATTGACAGCTAATCTAAATGTAGAATATGTGTATCCTTTAAGCCGTTTAGGGTCTTCCTCATGGTGGGAGGGGTTAAAATTGACTACCATGGTCAATGTTAATTTTTCCGATGGTTTTTCTTTAACCTCAAATGCCGACCCTATTCTTAAACAAAATGCGTATGCAAAGGTTGACTTGCGAATAGCATTAGGTGATTCCAGTAATCGTTGGGAAATCGCCTTTTTGGGTAGAAATCTCAGCAACCAGCTGACCAGCAATAGCGGCGGTAGTATAGCATTCCTACCGGGTTCTTTTTTCAAACTGACAGAACGACCCCGAACACTGGCTGTGCAAGCGCGGTTGTCATTTTAACCTGCAAAAATCAGTTAAATAAAGAGTGTAGAGTGCTGCTGATTCCATTAATGTTATTTTTTTACCTTGAAGAGCGTGAAAAGCATAACTAAACTCTTTAATTCCAGAATAATTTCATTCTAAACCAGTCAATGTAATCGAGAATCACGATCCAAAAAAATATCTTTGGAAGGGGAGGCTAACCCTATCACGACTTTCGTTCAAACAGCGATTTGTGCGCCTTTACAATTCATAACAATTTTTGTGGCGATTCAGGTTTTAGCCTATGCTAAAGTGGTTGATCTATGAAAGCACTCTTACCTGTTTGAATCTTATAAAATTTCCTGAAGTACAATTTGCTTTTATCTATATTACCAAGGTCATTTTTATCAATTTACGTCATTTTCTAAAGCCTGATACATGCGAGCCTAATTGCATTAAAAGCAAGAGTCTTTCGAAAGAAATTGACGAAAAAAATCCGCTATACCACATATGGGGCTAAATGATGACTCATGCGACTTTCAAACAGACACAGCAAGCTCTTCAGGATGAATTTGATATAAATCAATAGTAAAACATATAACGTAAGGATAAAGCCTATGAGAGTCTCTTCCCGGTTAAGCCGGTCTCTCACCCGATGATAGATTAATATTGCATAAAAGACATGCTTACCAAAACACCTAAAATAATAAATAACAAAGACCCTTTTGCTTTTGCTGAAGAATCAGTTGAAAAATTTAGTGGAAAAAAACTAAGCTTCATTCAAAAAGTGATTTTAAAAGAAACGCTATTTGACTACACAAAAACTTATTCTCAAATTGCACAAGCAAATCATTATTCTGATCAATACATCAAACAAGTGGTTGCGCCAAAATTATGGCAATTACTTTCAGAAGCCGTTGGAGAAAAAGTCACCAAACATAATTGCAGTCTTGTATTGGAATCACTATTAAATGACACATCACTTTCACAGGCATCTTTTTTGCCTGAAAAACAGGAAAAGACATCTTTAGAAGACCTGGAAGGTCAAGTACCTTTGGATTCACTTTTTTATATTGAGCAACAATTAGAATTAGATCCCTATCAGGAAATCCTCAAAACAGGCTCATTGCTGCGCATTATAGCACCTAGCAAAAGAGGCAAAACATCTCTAATGGCGCGAATTCTCGACTTTGGTCAAGCTCAAGACTATCACACAGTACGTCTGAGTTTACATCGCGCCGGAACCAACATTTTCAGTTCAGAGGAAAAATTTATGCGCTGGTTTTGCGCCAGTGTTACCCAGCAATTACAGTTGGAATCCAAACTGGATGATTACTGCAATGAAGATATGGGGAGTTTGCTGAACTGCACGCTTTATTTTCAGAATTATTTACTGGCAGAAATTAACGATCCGCTGATTCTGGCTATTGATGAAATTAATCAATTATTTGAATATCCAGAACTGGCCCGAAACTTTCTCTCCCTGTTAGGTTCCTGGCACCAGGAAACCAAGGATATTGCTGTCTGGCAAAAACTCAGGTTAATTATCGTACATACCACTGATTTGAATATTCCTCTGGCACTCAGTAAATCACTATTTGATGTAGGATTAGTGATCGAACTCCCAACTTTTACACAGGAAGAAGCCATTGATCTCGCTAACCGCTGCGGTTTAAAACTCTTAGCTTCGGAACTAGAAGGCGTGATGGAGCTAACAGGAGGATTCCCCTATTTGTTACGCTTATTATTTGATCATTGTGCAAGCCATAATATTGCAGTAAAAAAAATTCTTGAAAATACTATTTGTGAGACGCATTTTTATCACCAGCATATGCATGAGCAATTTTGGCTTTTACGAGAACATGCTAATTTAATGGATACATTTAAAAAAGTGTTAACAGCGGACTCACCCATTGAATTGGAAATCGAGTCCGCGCTTAAATTAAAAAGCTTAGGGCTAGTACATATGCAAGGAATTCATGCGACTGTTAGCTGCGGTTTATATCGGGATTATTTTCAGAAGTGTTGTTTAGATTGATGTAAGGCATCGCCGGTGAACGTTTTACCGTCAATATCGAGCGTATCGACGACCGGGATGAAGATCCCGATTTCTTTCGTCTGTTTGAGTTCGTCGCGTACTTCTTCCTTCGGGCGGTAACGCACCGACTTTTTTTGGGTGTGACAGATGCCGGTCTCATGGCCGATAACACCCGGAATATGCGTTTGACATCCTTGTTCATCAATGGCTAAGCCTTCATCATCATTGGCAAACTGCGCGTTCTAGCCTTATAGGGCGAGAATGAGACGGTCGGGATCAACCAGGATCAACGTCTCTCTGAGTTACAGTCGTTTCTGGTGTATGAGCTGAAAAGACAGCGGTGGATCCTGCTGTAAAAAATCTGCCTAGATCACTCACAGGAACGTGCACGAAATAACTACGACAACGAACTTGTTTTTTGTCCGTCTTCGGTGTTGTGGCAACAGTTGCGTAGCCTGCTATGCGCCTGTTGCCGCGCCTTGAAGACAAAAAAAACCCCGCGCTAGTTGCCGAACTTATTCCGTGCGCGTTCCTAAAAGAGAATGATATTATCCCCCTTAATAACCAAGCAGAACTGAATTCGTTTCAAACGTTTTTTAAGGAGGGTGCTCAGAAAATGCATGCTGCCTTGGCTTGGTCGCTATCATACCTGTCACAGTGGATAAAAAAGGAATGGTTGATACAAACGGTTCTTGTTTGACGTAGCGGTTTATTGACACTCTAGTGTAAGTAATGCAGTCTTTATCCGACTAAATCGATAATGAATGATCAAGTATGAAAATTACTGATCCAATCGATAGACATAAACAACTTTTCCTAAGATGATTCGATTTAAGCGGATTATCGCGCTATCAACAACGAGGTTGTGTTTAATGTTAGCTCTGTTATTTCTTGCAGTCTGTTTTCTCAGTTTTGCCAATGGTGCCAATGATAATTTTAAAGGTGTGGCATCTTTGTACGGTAGTGGAACGGCGAGTTACCGTGTAGCTTTATTTTGGGCAACCATGACTACATTGGCTGGTTCTTTTTGCGCCTTTTATTTGGCGCAAACATTACTGATTAAATTTTCCGGTAAGGGTTTGGTGACTGATTCGCTGATTCAATCAATTCCATTTATGACGGCGATTGCTTCGGGTGCCGGGTTAACTGTCATTCTAGCAACTCGAATTGGTTTTCCCATATCAACCACTCATGCTTTACTGGGGGCTATGATTGGCAGCGGGTTATTGGCGACCAGGAGTGATATGGATTTGGCGGCATTAGAGCAGAATTTTGTGTTGCCATTATTGTTAAGTCCAATCGCTGCTGTCCTGTTGGCAATGCTTGTCTATATGCTGCTGAAACAAGTCCGCCAACATTTTAATATCGATCAATCGATTTGTTTATGTGTAGATAATAAAACAATTCAGAATGGTGATGCAGGTATTGTTGCAATGACGGCAGGTTCCCAATCCAGAATTAGTATTGATACTGAAACAGCCTGTGCCAATGATTACTCAGGGAAAGTGATGGGTATTAGCGCCCAAAGTATGTTGGATAAGTTGCATTTTCTTAGTGCGGGCGCGGTTTGTTTTGCCCGTGGACTCAATGACACGCCTAAAATCGCTGCTTTATTGTTATTGGCTCCCTTGCTGAGTATGCAATGGGTTATTTTTTTAATTGCCATCATCATGGCCTTGGGCGGTTTATTAGGCGCGCGTAAGGTTGCTGAAACCATGAGTCACAAAATAACCGAAATTAGTCATGGACAAGGCTTGGCTGCAAATATGACGACTGCCATGTTGGTTATTGTCGCCAGTCAATTCGGTATGCCCGTTTCAACGACACACGTATCAGTAGGATCACTATTCGGGATTGGATTGAGTAATGGGAAAGCACACAAGCGGATGATTGGAACCATTGTGTTCTCCTGGCTGTTGACCTTACCGTGCGCCGCTTTATGTGCAGCTGTAGTTTACCGTATGATCAAGGCATATCACTGAAAGATTACAGCGTTATTCGGCTGTTACAATCGTTAATGCTGTGGAGTCGTTGGATAATAACTAAGTCGAAACAAGAACAATGAACCTCTATATCTAAATAACAGAATAGGTCTACAAACTAAGGATTTAGTAAAAAGATGCATGAAATGTCAACGCCCGACCAATGGCTTATTCTGTATGGAGATATTCTTTATCGCTATGGCTTAACAAGAGTTCGAGATCCCGATATTGCTGAAGATTTAGTGCAGGAAACGCTGTTGGCGGCTTTAAAATCCAAAGTAAGTCATAACGCTCCCGCAGAGCGGGAGGCTTGACGGCTGTGAGCAGCCCCAAGGGCTGCCAATGTTAAGGTTTGGTGGACTCTTAAAGGTTAGTGGTTAAAATTCACCGTCTTCATCTGAGCCCTTACCATCTAATTGTTCTTGGTTTCGAATGTAGTGTTTGATCTGACCTTCTTCAAAACCAACTGTAGAAACTGCATAGCCTCTTGCCCATAACGCTTCCCCATTAAAATTCCGTTTCCGTCCACTAAATTGACGCGCAACGGCTATCGCACTTTTACCTTTCAAGTAACCTACTATCTCCGACACCGCATATTTCGGCGGTATTTCTATGAGCATATGAACATGATCCTGTACCATATGACCCTCAGCGATCCGGCAATGCCTTTGACCTGCCAATTCGTGAAAGATTGGCCCTAAATAATTCCTAATCTTTCCATACAACTTTTTCCTTCGACACTTGGGTATAAAAACCAAGTGGTATTTGCAGTCCCATTTTGAATGACTTAAGCTCTGATATGACATGGGTTTGTTTCCTCTTTTGTGGGCCGCCAAGCCACGAGGAAGCATTCCACATGTCATCAATTCAATCAAAACTAAATCGGACGGCCAAGCCTTGAGAGTCTCACTAGTCAAACTAGTGGTTTACCTGTCAACGAATTATAAGGGTCGGGCATCTGAACAAACATGGTTGATTGGAATTTTGAAATATAAAATAATTGATTATTTTCGCAGAGTTTCGCGGGAGAGGACGCAGCAGTTTGACGACCAGTTTTTCAGTGATTTAGACGATATCTATTTTGATGAAAAAGGCAGTTGGCAAATTGATTTTTCACCCTGGTCCAAGCCTGATAAATCACTGGAACAAGATCAATTTATGAAGATCTTGCAGGTATGCATGGACCGGTTACCCTCTCGGATGGCGCAATTGTTTCTCATGAGCGAATTGGATGGCATGCAGAAAGAAGAAATTTGTGAAGTGATGTCAATTTCAACACTGAATAATTATTGGGTGATGTTGTCGAGAGTCAAGGTGAAATTGCGTCACTGTCTCGATATTAATTGGATTAACCAATAGAGGTTATCGCAATGTTAACATGTAAAGAAATTAACTATTTGGCTACAAAAAAACTTGATAGTAAGCTCACATGGCGCGAGCAAATGGGTTTTTGGCTACATACAGCCCTGTGTAGTCTGTGTCGACGCTATGTTAAAGATGTACAAAAACTTCATGCAGTAATGCTAAAAGCCGGTCAGTCGGGTCGAATGCTTTTTCCTGAGTCTGTAAAACTCTCCGAGTATTCCCGTGAGCGTATAAAACAAGCTCTAAATAAGGCACTACATCGTTCTGAGTGAAAACGCTTAGCGTGAAATATTCAAACTAAAAACAAATTGTTGTCAATTTTCTGTGTAAGCCGTAGAAATGGAACTAAAAGACAAATCACTTTTTTGGGTTATTTAATGGCAATTTCTCTGCATAATATGGCAAATTTTAACGAACTTAGTATTGTTATTCCGGTTGGTTCAGGTGATAGTTATTGGTACCAACTGGTGAACCAATTAGATATATTTGGCAACGAAGTGGAAATTATTCTTGCAGCATGCCAATGTTGCCCTGCAGATATCAATCTACCTGAGAATGTGCAATGGCTGCAGTCAACCCAAGGCCGGGCAAAACAACTAAATGCTGGTGCTAGAAAAGTTTTGCGGCGTTTTATATGGTTTTTACATGCCGATACCCGCTTGACCAGTGAAGTCAGCGAAGCAGTACAAACCTTTATTGACACTGATGCCCGAAGTATGGGCTATTTTCGATTGAAATTTTCCTGCGACGGTCCCGGACAAACACAATTAAACGGCTGGGCTGCAAATATCCGTTCGCGCTATTTCGATTTGCCTTTCGGAGATCAAGGCTTTGTTATGAACAGAACTATTTTCGACCAATTGAACGGTTTTGATGAATCAGTCGTAGTGGGTGAAGATCTTGATTTTGTTGTGCGTTTAAAGGCAGCAGATATTCTTCTTCAGGAATTACCTGCCGAATTGTTGACTAGCGCAAGACGTTATCAGCAAAATGGTTGGTTTGTGACAACGGTTCGCCATCTTTGGTTAACCTGGTATTTAACCTATCAGGCGAAGCGACGAGTGGTGCTTGGCTGATGAGCGGAGCAATTGCAATATTTGTTAAAACGCCAGAACTTTCACCGGTTAAGACGCGGCTGGCGGTAAAATTAGGTCAACAATACGCCGAAGCTTTCCATCTGGCCTCAGCGCGCTCGGTTTCATCTGTAGTTCAGACTTTAATGGATGATGTTCAGGGTTATTATGCAGTCGCTGAACGATCCGCTTTAAAGCACCCATCCTGGCATGATTTACCCTGTTTATGGCAAGGAGAAGGAGGTTTAGGTGAGCGAATGGCACATATCTATCAAACACTATTATCTGAGCATGATTTTGTCCTGTTAGTGGGTGCCGATATCCCGCAAATGACTACTACAGACCTGTTAACTGCTTCGACTTGGTTACCCTGTTTTGAACAAGAAAAATTAGTATTCGGCCCCAGTGTTGATGGTGGTTTCTGGTTGTTCGGCGGTAATTGCAGTATTCCGCAAGAACTATGGACGGATGTGATTTACAGTGAAGCTGAAACAGGGGCTCAATTCTTTACCAACATGTCACAAGTGGGGGAGATTAAGGTACTGAAGACATTAAGGGATGTGGATGAACCTGAGGATTTGCTTTCGTTGCGAATGGAGTTACTTGAATTGACTAAACCTCTACCTGCGCAGCAGGAGTTGGTTCGTTTTTTGGCAACCATAGGAGCGAGGATTCAATAATAAACGAATTTTGACTTGTCTTTTTATCCGCCTTCTACGTTGTAGCAACAGTTGCGTAGCTTGCTATGCGCCTGTTGCTACGCCTTGAAGACAAACAAAAACCCTGCGTCAAATTCGTATATTATTGAATCCTAGCTCCTTATCGACAAATGTTTCATAACACTAAACATCAAGATGCGTGACGTTAAACCTTATTTCCTCAATAGCGATTTTCCAAAAATTAGACGAGGGCAATTGACTACCTTACAAATGAATTTGGGATATCTTTGCAATTTGAGTTGTACCCATTGTCATGTCAATGCCGGACCCAAGCGAACTGAGCTTATGAAGCGCGAGACGATGGAGACTGCCTTACAGTTTGCCGAAAAATATAAACTTGAAACTCTGGATTTAACGGGAGGTTCGCCGGAAATGAATCCTGATTTTCGTTGGTTGATTGAACAAGCTGGAGAGCAAGGGCTACATCTCATAGATCGTTGCAACCCAACAATTTTAGTGGAACCTGGCTATGAAGATACCGCTGAATTTCTGGCTGAGCAGCGAGTCGAAGTGATTGCCTCTTTACCCTGTTACTTGCAAGATAATGTTGATGCTCAACGTGGAAAAGGTGTGTTTTCAGCCTCCATCAAAGCCCTAAAAAAGCTCAATGAACTGGGATATGGTCAAGCGGACAGCGGTTTATTGTTGAACCTGGTATTTAACCCGCAAGATAACACCTTACCGCCGTCACAAACAGAATTGGAAAAGGTTTATCGGCGATTCTTAAGTGAGCATTTCGACTTGCAATTTAACAGTCTATTTACCATTACCAATATGCCGATACAACGTTTCGGCGCTGTATTGTTGGCAAAAGGTCAATTGCAAGACTATATTAACTTGCTGAAACAGGCTTATCTATCCACCAATCTCGAACAGGTCATGTGCCGTAGTCTGCTGAGTGTAGATTGGCAAGGTTATGTGTACGATTGCGATTTCAATCAAATGCTGAAAATGCCACTGGTGGGCCACAACACCCATCTTAAACAGTTACTGGCAAGGATGCCAGAAGCCATGCCGATCGCCGTTGCTGATCATTGCTATGGTTGTACGGCTGGACAAGGATCGAGTTGCTCAGGTGAGTTGACCAGAGGTTAAGTAATCGTTTTATTTACGATTTATAAATGGACGCCAAGCCGGAGGCCAGATAAGATGAACCTTTTTTCTACCCATCTCGATATAGATTTTCTATCAACAGGAGATAGACGATGAAATGCTTTTACTACTTAACGGGTACGTTGGAAAGTACCCGCAAAATATCTGATAACTTGCAGAATGCGGGAATAGATAACTGGTTTATACACGTTCTAAGCAAAGACGAAGCGGGACTTAAAAAAGATAAAATTCATTCCAGCAACTACTTTGAGCAACTTGATATCCTTCGTTACGGTATTATCGGTGCAGCCATTGGATTTTTAGTCGCACTGATTGCTGTTGCCCTAATTGTTTCGACTAAGCTCTTTGGGCCAGATATGCCGAACATCGTTTATTATGCAATGATAGCGGTTTTAACTTTATTTGGATCGTGGGAAGGTGGTTTGATCGGAATCGCTTCGGAAAATAAAAAAATAAAGTTGTTCAATCATGATTTGGAGTTGGGCAAATTTTTGATTTTGATTTATTCCAAAAAGGATTCCGAAGACCGGGTTAAAAAAATTATGGTAGCTCAGCATCCTGAAGCACAATTAGTGGCAGTTGATGCAAATTTTTATAATCCACTTACTAACTTAAAGCGGCTTTAACAAGCAGGGTAAAGTTTTCCTGTAGCTCATGTTTCGCTTTCTTCAGCATTCCTTAAAAAAGCGATGAAATTGAATTACAAATACGATATGGCTTCTTGATGTAATGATAATCAGTCGAATTATTGAAGGGCTCCAAACCTTAGCAAAGAGGTTAAAGTGAGAATGCTAATCTATTAATGTTGGCTTTGGATTAAAATTTCTCTTACAGCTCTTTGTAAAGCGGGTATCACTTCATTTTTATACCAAGGATTATTTTTTAACCAGATATTATTGCGAGGGCTGGGATGGGGTAACGGCAAAATATCAGGCCAATAATCTTTCCATGCTTTAACCGTTGCGGTTAATGTGGATTTTCGACTTACCCCAAGATGCCATTGCTGTGCGTATTGACCAATTACCAGTGTCAATTGAATATCTGGCATTTGTGCCAGAAGAAGCTCGCGCCATGTTTCCGCACATTCCGGGCGAGGCGGTAAATCACCGGACTTGCCTTTGCCGGGATAACAGAAGCCCATCGGTAAAATCGCTATTTTCTCAGGGTCGTAAAAAATTTCTGATCCGATGCCCATCCATTCTCTTAGGCGTTGTCCACTGGGGTCATTAAAAGGGATGCCTGTGTCATGTACTTTTCTGCCTGGTGCTTGGCCTGCTATCAGAATTCGGGCTTTAGGATGAACCTGGAAAACAGGTTTGGGTCCTAGAGGCAAGTGAGAGGTGCATAAAGTGCAGCCTCTCACTTGATGTATCAATGTTGTTCTCAATGGACTTATTTTGCACTAATGGGATTTGTTGTTACTCTTGGTTTGTTACCGGGCAGATAACCAGCGCCCAAAATGGCTATTGCAAATCCAAGATGCAGCCAGCGATCAGCTTCATTGATATGCACTATCCCTAACATCTATTGCCGGATGTTAAAAATCCAAACAGTGTAACAATAACATAGCTGACACCGACGATTTTTAATAGCCTGTCTTCATAACCTCGATATTAAATACGCCGACTAAAAATACTATGGCGGTTATAACTTGTACCAAACTGTGGTCAGTATTTGCTGTAAATATACCATTAGGGGATACCAAAATATTGGGAGTAAAGCCTAGCATTACCACGGCGATAAAAACGATTCCAAATAACAAACTGGCTGTTCGAGCATTCATAGTTTTCTCAAATGTTTCATCTATTCAGTCAGGGTGTGGGTTAGGTTATTTGTCTCTCGTGCCCGCTTCACCTTTACTTTGAGCTGCCCGAAGTACAGGGTTGATACTGGGTAAATACCTGGTCAGTAGTAGCGTTAGCCTGGTGACAAGCGGAGCAGTTTTTCCCTGGCTGAGCTTTCGCCGTTTTTCTAAGTTTTTGACTGTCTTCGATAGTCAAGCGAAAAAAACCCCAGTTTCCAGGTGTATCCGGAAACTGTTTTTTGCTTTTAAGGCTGGCTTCAAGACCATTGTAGTTACCTTGAAAATAGCCATTACCACTGCTGGCTTGTTTGCTGCCATCACTGACCAGTTCTTTCATGATCAGCGTGCCATCGGGAAATTTACCGTTTGTTTTCCAGTACGCCCAACTAACTGGATCAATATACATATTGTGAAATTCAGGAAATGTCGCCTTACCGTTATTCATATCATTGGGTGTCAGCGGTTCTCCAACAACAATTCACACCCGGTATCCGACAGGCCGAATCAGTTCGCCCTGATTCTTGAATTGTGCAAAAGTTTTACCCTTTGTTGGTGAATCATTTTATTATCCTGATTTTGGGTGGATTATAAGCTATAAATCCTTCCAAGATTATTAGACCATTACAATTTTGTTAACTTCTTACCAGCAATTGCCCCAAAAGCGAAGAAAGCAATTTTTTCACAGATAAGGTAGGGGTGCTTGCATCGAAGAAGTGATCTTTCAATGAAAGAGCTAGCCGATAAATTGAATCCAGTGGTACGCGGCTGGATTGAATATTATAGTGCGTTCTTTCAATCTGAGTTGATCTTCTTGGTGTATCATCTAGATAAGCTGATTTATCGATGGGTGATCAGGAAATATAAGAAGCACGGTAGTAATTTCAGGACGGCGGAAAATTGGGTTAAGCGCATAAAGTGCAAGGATCCAAGTTATTTTATGCACTGGAATTTGCTACGGGCTTGACTGAATGATAAGAGCCGTATGAATCGAGAGGTTCACGTACGGTTCTGTGAGAAGCTTGGGGGGAGGTTCCCCCTTGCTTACTCGACTAAGTGTTTCTAGATTAACTTATTCTACAAGGAAATAATTGAGATCACTGAATCCTTGCAAATTCTGTGATTCAGGCGTAGCATGAAATTCAACTACTTTTCTGTAGTTGCCAATAATCAAAATACCTCTTAATTTTTAATTTAGGGAACTAGGGTCTAGCTCACTAGGTAACTGACTTATAACATAAATCTTGACTCGGGTCAGCCATGGATAGGGTCGTTCCAATTATAAATTTAACTCTATGCATCTCCCTTTGTCAGATTGAACGATAGGTTTAGCCTGAAGGCTTTTGTCGTTACACTCAGTATGGATCTATATCTCGGGACTGTAATGAATAGCCTAAGTATTCTTAATTTTACGGAGGATTTACATGAAGAATTTTGTTTTAATACTACTCTGGTCATTGTCCATGATATCTGTTCAAGCGATCGCCATTGAACCAGCAACACCGCCACCGTTTGGAGATGAGGCTCCCATTTTAGAGGATCCGCCTTTTCCAATAGACCCGCCTATTCCAGAGTCACCAATAAAAGCAGCCGTCAAGGTTAGTATCGGTAGTATCGGCGGACCGATAGATGACGCAGCGATTAGAACGGTTAGACAAGTGGTGGGACACGCTGTAGCAACTGGAACAGTGGGTGTTTTTGTTGTTACCAGCCCAAGAGATGATGGGCCAATTCCAATTGAAGGTGGACTCTCTTTTTGTGCCGAAACAGGATTTAACGTTTTTGAGTCCAGCTTTAATGAATTCGTTGACGAGCTTAAATCGATTCAGCCACAAGATGGAACGGTTTATAATATTCGATTAGCTGATCGTTGCCCCGTTATTATAGAAGAAGACGATGATGTAGCGTGTACTGAAGACGCTAAGATTTGCCCTGATGGAACAGGCGTTGGCCGCGTACCCCCAAGCTGCGAATTTGCACCCTGCCCGGGAGATGAGCCTATGCCTCCCTCAGATGACCCAACGGAACCTATGCTACCGGTAGATGAACCTATGCCACCGGTGGAAGAGCCCGTGCCACCGTCAGATGATCCCGTGTCTCAGGTAGAAGAGCCTGTGCCACCAACTGATGATCCCGTGTCTCAGGTAGAAGAGCCTGTGCCACCAACTGATGATCCCGTGTCTCAAGTAGAAGAGCCTGTGCCACCAACAGATGATCCTGTGTCTACGGTAGAAGAGCCTGTGCCACCAACAGATGATCCTATGTCTACGGTAGAAGAGCTTGTGCCACCAACAGATGATCCTGTGTCTACGGTAGAAGAGCCTGTACCACCGACAGGCGAACCTATACCAGTGGAAGAAGAACCCATGCCGCCGTCAGGTGGGCCAATTGATCAGGTTGTTAAACCTATGGATCAAAACGAAGCTCCCATTGAACAAAATGAAGATCAGATTAACCAAGGGGCGTCTATTAACTCAGGCAGATAATGATCCAGATTGCCTGGATGGATTGTGCTTGGAGCATCTCCAATTTTAACGTGAGATACGTCTTCGTTCGAAAAACATAACCACTTAAAGTCTCAGGGGAAGTCTTGTTTGTGATCTTAAAATATTTGTAAGCAAATGAGTTTCTCCTGAGTGCTATTGAACAGCAAGGCTCTGTTCGCGTTAACTGTTGGTTTTTCTTGTAAAGCTTTAAAATACGGTACTTTAGGTGCATCTAGACAAGGCGTATTTATTGGTTACCAACAACAACCAACGCAAACAGAACCAAAAACAATGATTGCCAGGCAATACTGCCAAGTTCATTTTTTGGTCAACCTATGCCATTATTCTTAACGAAGAAGGTAAGGTCACAGACGATGCAATTATTTTTTTAGGTCTATGTTGAATAGAGTGGGTAATTAAATTTTAATTTTCCACATAAAAAGTAAATCATATTAATCAGGTTATTGGTATTTCGAAAACCTCTTGCTCGTCGTTTGGCCATTTGTATTTTGTTGTTAATACTTTCCAGAATGGCATTGGTAATATGTGTTTCAACAAAGTTCACTATTCCTGACAAATGTGATTTTACGGTTCTTGAAAAGGCCATAAAGGGTTGGATTTTGCTTTGTTCAACCTCTTCGCACCAGTGTTCAATAAAGGCCTTAGCTGCTTGCTTATTCGGCATATCCCAAAGGTCATTAAATAACGTTTTCAGCCGAGAGGCCTTACCTAAGGTAGGGAACAGTGTAATCAGCTCATCTAATGAAGCTTTCTTGCTCTCAGACAATGAATTCTGGTTTCTAAGAAAGGTGTATTTGTGCCCCTTTAATTCATCATGCTCCCGCCTTTCTTGTTGTCGAACCTTATTCATTGCTTCATTTAATAACTTAACAACATGAAATCGGTCAAAGGTAATTTCGGCCTGTGGAAAGTTATTTTTGATCCCTGAAATAAAGGCAGGAGAAAGATCAATGCTCGCTTGAGCAATCTGTTCAGGTTCGACCTTTTTAAGGACGAGATAATCTTTGATTTCTTCAATGGTTTTAGCGTCTTTGCCTTCAACAACATGAAGCACTCTACGTTGCTCTAAATCAACAGCAACCGTGACATATTGATGTCCTTTTCGTCTCGATGTTTCATCAAAACCAAGTTGCGTCACTGATGAAGGATCATCCGCCTGATAAGCAAGTTTTATCCAATGATTAAAAATTGTCCAGATTCTATGTGGATTTTCATTTAACAAATGCCCCACTTTATTAACCGGCATTTCCTTTTCAATTAAGGCCATCGCTAAGGCTTCAAATAACAAGGTGAAGCCACTGTTTTTTCGAGCCCAGGGAACATCGACTAAGCGCACTTTCCCGTCGCTTGTTCTAATTCGGGGAATTGAACAATGGAGTAGGCAGGTGTGTTCAAAAAAATTCAGATGGCGCCATGTTTTTTCTTGTGTGTCGTGGATAGAACATTTTTCACCCGCCTCATCTTCAAACTTACTGCCACGCTTGAAACCAAGATGAATATGGAGTGCTTTTATTGAATCTTCATCCGTTAGTATTTCAACATTTGTTATAGACCAAGGTTCTGTTAATCCTAAAGCAAGTGTAAATATTTCGGAACTATTCATCTGGGACAGATGCATATTCTGGCTCAACGTGAACACTGATTCTGATGCATCGTGAACACCTATTCTGGTTCATAGTGAACGCTAATTCTGATTTGATGGTGAACACTTTTGCTGTTTTTCCAGAATCGGTGTTCACGATCAATCAGAATCCTTTCCACACATTGATTATTGTCCATTGCTAACCTACCTGATTTTAATTGGGACAGGTGATGCCAACACAGAGAATATCAATGCGAAAATTACGCGAAGTACTACGACTTCGATTACATGCTGACCTCAGCATGCGTCAGATCAGAGACAGTCTTAAATTAAGTCTGGGAGCCATACAAAAAGTCACCCGTAAAGCGGAAGAAATGGGGCTGGATTGGAAAGCCATAGAGCAACTTGATGATCAACAACTGGCCGGTCAGTTTTATCCTGAATCGGATACCCGACCATCCGATCAATTTCAGTTGCCTAACTGGGTTGAGGTATACCAGGAACTTAAACGTAAAGGTGTGACTAAACTGCTGCTATGGGAAGAGTATACCCAGCACTACCCTAATCGCTGCTACAGTTACTCGCAATATTGCACGTTGTACCAAGACTGGCAAAAAAAACAAAGACGTTCCATGCGTCAAACCCACAAGGCTGGTGAAAAGCTGTTTGTAGATTATGCAGGTCAAACCGTGCCTATTGTCAGTAACAGCACAGGAGAAATCAAAACTGCTCAGATATTCGTTGCTGTTTTAGGCGCTTCCAATTACACCTTTTGTGAAGCGACATGGAGTCAAAAACTACCTGACTGGATTAACAGTCATGTCAGAGCTTTTAACTTCATCGGTGGCGTGCCTACGATGGTGGTTCCAGATAATTTGAAAAGTGCAGTCACTAAAGCCTGTCGTTATGATCCAGAAATCAATCCTTCTTACCAACAACTTGCCGCACATTATGGTACTGCACTAGTGCCTGCCAGACCGTTAAAACCCAAAGATAAAGCCAAGGCTGAAGTCGGTGTACAAATCATAGAACGCTGGATACTGGCCAGACTACGACACCATACTTTTTTCTCTTTGGAAGAATTAAACCACTGCATTAAAGCACTATTAGAAGAGGTGAATAATAAGCCGTTTAAACAGCTGAAAGGCTCACGACAACAATGGTTTGAATCCATAGATAAGCCCGCTCTCTTGCCGCTACCTAAGCAGACTTATCAATATACCGAGATTAAAACGGTCAAAGTCAATATTGATTATCATATTCGCTATGACGATCATTTTTACTCCGTTCCGCATCATCTGGTCGGTGAAAAGCTTGCGATTCATGCCAAAGAATATGTGATTGAGCTCTACTTCCACAACAAACGCATAACCAGCCACGCTAGAAAATATCATTCTGGCATGACCACCGTAGCAGAGCATATGCCTGTTAAACATGAAAAGCATCATCAGTGGACACCGGGTCGATTAATGGACTGGGCAAAAGACATCGGCGATGAAGTCTTGCTTTGGGTTAAAACGGTGCTTAATCAACGACAACATCCAGAGCAGGCTTATAGAGTCTGCCTGGGATTACTCAATCTCTCCCGAAGTTATCCTGCTGAACGATTAAATAAGGCGTGTTTGATTGCTAACAAAAACAACTTATACAAACTTAAACACATCAAAGATATTTTGCGGAGTAATCAAGATCAATTACTGACAGAAAACAAAGAGTCGCTGCCTGCCTTGCCTCAAGCCCATAAAAACATCCGTGGCCCAGAAAGTTTTCACTAATAGAATGACAAGCGAGATTAATTATGTTGGAACAAACCATAACACAACTCAGGCAGCTGAAATTATCAGGCATGGCTAATGCATTGGTTAGCCAGATAGAACAGCCTAATACCTATGAAGGATTACCCTTTGAGGAACGGCTGCAATTATTAGCGGATAGTGAATATCAAGACAGAGAAAATAGAAAACAGCAGCGCTTACTCAAAGCCGCTAAATTAAAACTGGCAGCCAACAGCAATGCCATTGATTATCAGCATCCCAGAGGACTGAAACAATCCATGATGGCTTCACTGTTACATTGCGATTGGCTGAATAAATCACAAAACATACTCATTACTGGGCCTTGTGGCAGCGGTAAAACCTATATTGCTTGTGCGTTGGGACATACTGCCTGTATGAAAGGCTATAGCGTGAAATATTACCGACTGTCACGGTTAATGCTGGAACTCACTCAGGCAAAAGCAGATGGAACTTACAGCAAGGCTCTACAAACATTAGCCAAACTGGATTGTCTGATTATAGACGATTGGGGGCTTGAGCCATTAAAAGCAGCACAACGTAATGATTTAATGGAAATTATGGATGATCGTTACGAAAGTGCATCCACCATTATGATCAGTCAATTACCTACGGATCAATGGTATCAACCTTAATCCGTGATTTAAGAAGTTAATATAATGAGTTATCTAGCTGATTAATAAGCAATAAAGTGTTAAAATAGAGGCGTTAAAAACTTCACCCAACAAGTGCAAAATGAAACGTCTCATCATCGAACAATCCACAACAGAAACCTATACAAGTCATTCTGGTTTGGCCTTAGTTGGCTTGTGTTTAAATCGATATGGCACTATTCATAAAGTGCTCAAGGCCGGCATTCCTTTACGCCATGGCATTTCGCACAGCGACATCATCAAATCATACATTGGAACGCTATGTTTAGGCAAAAGCGACTTCGAAGCAATCGAGAACTACCGAGATGATGACTACTTCAAGAACGCGCTGTCGATTAAGCGCGTACCCTCAAGCGCAAGATTAAGACAACGACTGGATGAAGAGGCTGAAGCACTATTGGTCATCATGCAACAATGTAATATTGAATTTCTGACTCATGCCGGGGTACCGGTGACGCCATTGGCCACCCATCATGTCGCATTGGATATTGATGTGTATCCGATGAACAATGAGAAGACCCAGAAGGAAGGTGTTTCCAGAACCTATAAAGGCCATGATGGCTATGCGCCGATTGCGGCTTATCTGGGTAATGAGGGTTGGTGTGTAATGGTCAAGTTTTCTTGGAAGGATTTTAAGCCGCTTTTTTCATTTCTTTGGTTTTTTGATGAGGGGTTTTATAATCAATAGCAGAATGTAACCTTTTATAGTTATAGAAACTAATATAGCTAGTCACAGCACTGACTACAGAGGAGTAATTAATAAAATTCAAATAGTTCAGCCTCTCTGTTTTTAAATTCCTAAAAAACCGCTCCATCACAGCATTATCCCAGCAATTAGCTCGACGGCTCATACTTTGTGTTATATCCAAGTCATGAAGATAATCAACAAATAGATTGGCTGAATATTGAACCCCTTGGTCTGAATGAAACATTAATTGTTGAGTATCTGGCTTGTGTTTATTAATCGCATGTTCTAATGCTGACTTTGCAAGCTCTGCATTGGGTTCTTCTGATAATGCCCAGCCCATAATTTCTCTTGACCCAAGATCAAGTATACAAGCTAAATAGCTCCAGCCTGTATAGGTTTTAATGTAGGTAATGTCACCTACCCAGTGCGTATGAACAGTACTGGGATTAAACTGTCGTTTAAGTAAATGATCCGCTTTCTTGTGGACTTCTCCCGCTGGATAGCTGTGTCGCTTTTTAGGTTTTATGGCAATGACATTCGATTTTTTCATTAATGAAGCTGTTTTATAAACGCCTATTTCAATCCCTCTGTTAGCTAATTCAACCTGAGTCCTTCGTTTACCATAGGTATGCTGAGTTTCAATGGCTATCAATTTAATTTGTTCTATGGTTTCTTGTTCTTCATCGCTCATTTGATTATTAATCTGATAGTAGTGTGTACTGAGAGCTATATTAAATAGTGTGCAAAGCTCTGTTGTTTGATAGCCTGGAGAAGCCTTCTTTATTTCAACAATCAATTCAGATTGTTGTTGTCTCGAACAAAGAAGGCTGTGGCCTTTTTTAGTATTTCATTATCCCTTTTAGCTCGCCATAATTGCTTCTCTAGGCTTTGTATTTTCTGTTGTTCTGGGGTTAACGCTTGCTTATCCTGAGGTGTATTACCTTTGAGTTCATCTAAATATTGCTTTTTCCATCGCCTCACAGCAGAGTCACCTGCTCCTGATATTTCCATTACCTGCTTATTGGTATATCCTTCATTTACCATGAGTTTAGCGTAGTCTAGACGCTGTTCTGTGGTGAAGGTTGTTTTAGGTTTTACTGTGGTTATTTCGGTCATTTTTTATCCTAATTTTGGGTTGGATTATAAGCTATAAATCCTTCCAAGATTATTAGACCATTACAAAACCAAGTGGACTCTATCCTGAAATGGAACCCCAGAAAACAAGACCTGGAGGCTTGGTTAGCCTTGGCTGAACAACAAGGCAAATGGACAACGCCGAGGGTCGGCAAACGGGTCGCCTTGTTCAGTGTCCAAGAAACCCAACAACAAGACGGGCAAACCTATCGCTTCCGCCGCGTCATGCGGGTTATCGAAAGAACTATGGATGCAGAGGGTCAAATGCTGTTAATCCCTGAGATAGAAATAGAAGGCTGGTGGACCTCATTAAATTCGCTCGCCTACGCTGATGAACAGATCATTGCTCTTTACCAAGATCATGCCACTTCCGAACAATTCCACAGTGAATTTAAAACCGACCTCGATATCGAACGCTTACCTTCGGGCAAATTTGCCACCAACGACTTGATCATGGCATTGAGCGCTTATAGTTACAATATCTTGCGTTGGATCGGCTTAATCGGGCTCATAGGCAACATCAGTCCTGTCCGTCATCCGGCCAAAAGAAGGCGAATAAAAACGGTTATACAGGAACTAATGTACCTAGCGGCTCGGGTCATCCATGCTGGGCGACGAATAAAACTTCGTTTCTCCAAACACTGCCCGGGTTTTTTAGCATTTGAGTCAACCTACCATCGCTTAGCGTCAGGATAACACCCCACTATTCTTAAGAAAAATGCGAGAACATGTCTCTCAGGGATAGCAGTGCCGGGTGTACAGAATTTGGTGTCAATTGAGAGCTATTGATGCTTAAAAAGCCTCAGTGTGCTCGTATTATTAGCTATTTCAAATAATAACAAGGTATTAAAACGTTGAAATGTTAATGTGGCTTCCCAAGGATTGGTGGATGCACTTTAAGTCACGGATTCAGGATCAATCTATTGGTGACAATACACTGGCTGATGCTATTTTGGATCGGCTCATGCACAACGCACATCGCATCAAATTAAAAGGAGAATCTATGCGAAAAACACAGTCAAATTTGACTGATGGTGAACACTTAGGGTAAAAATAACCTGAATCCAATGCGTGGACAAGGGAAGTGTTCACGATGGCCAGAATCGGTGTTCATGATCACCAGAATACGCAACAGTACGGAAAGTTAAATTATTTTACAGGTGTTACCCACTCTATTCAACGTAGACTCCGTTTTGTTTTTGTTTTGACGATAAGCCAAATATCAAGCCTCGGTGTAAATTAGACCTATTCAAACTATTACTCTAGAAATTTAAACGATGTATTTGCTTTCTTAATTCGGGTTAGCCAAGACGATCTAATTGATGAGCAATTAAATATCGAAAACCGTTCGAAAAGGAAATTTATTAAAAAAAAGCTTGTTCTCTTTTTGTTCTTTTATTATGATAATGAAAAACGAATGGAGAACGAATATATGTCAGAATATTCTCAATTAACCCGTAAACAACAAGAAGTCTTTGATTTTTTGATTGAAAACCAACATTTGTTTTCTCATCCACCCACACTAGATGAACTGTGTGTAGCAATGGGGTTGAAATCCAGAGGTTCTATGCATAAACATATTCAAGCGTTGATCGACGCTGGATTAATAGAGGCACCCAATAAAAAGCAGCGAGGAGTCAGACTTACAATGAAAGGTCAGCAGAAAGCAAATATAAGCGAAGGAGAAGGTAGTTATCTCCCTTTTGTTGGCGTTATCGCGGCGGGAAGACCCATTGAGGCTATCGAAAATGTCGTTCAGATGATGGTTCCTGACCAACTTAGGACAGAAAAACCTTGTTACATTTTGAAGGTTAGTGGCGACTCCATGATAGAAGACGGCATTTTTGATGGCGATTGGGTTGTTATTGAACAAAGAAGTTACGCTAGAAATGGTGAGATTGTGGTCGCTTTAATTGATAAAACAGAGGCAACACTTAAACATATCGAACAATACCCTCATCAAACGCTATTAATACCAGCAAACAAAAGTATGTCAGAAATGCATTACTTACCGTCTCAAGTTGAGATACAGGGTGTTTTAGTGGGACAGATGCGACGCTATTTACATTAATTAGCCGATTAAAACATGACATTTCTTTACTACATTTAAGAGGAAAAAATTATGCTAAATCCAGTTCACATGCAGGATCAAATCAACAATAGAGTCAACGATATCATGAAAGCAAACAGTCGTTTATTCAACGATGATGCGCTGCAAAATATTGTAACTGGACTCATTGTCTTGGTGTTTCTATTGACTAGTTTGAGTTGAAGACTCAACCACTATGGACTGAAAGTCCATAGGTTGTTTTAAAACGACTGAAAGACGTTACCAGTGTTACTTTATTGCAAATGGAGGGAAATATGAAATATCGACTTTTGCCTAAAACAGAAAAAAATTAAACCCATAAAAACCAAGTGATAGCAGTTTCTCTCAATTTTCTCATAGATGGAAACAACAAATGAGTAGCAACTAAAGCCTTGCACTGAAAGTGCATAGTTTTGAACTAGCGGTCTGAGACAATAAACAACTGTAGCAGCGCAATCTACTTGCTAATTTATGTTTGGTTAACTTTAAGTTGGTTTTAAAAGGCTACTGTGCAAAGACCGGTTGTCAGCATCAAGCGCTGCTTCCCGAATGGCTTCAGCTAGAGTTGGGTGGGCATGGATTGTTCGACCTATATCTTCAGTGCTAGCAGAAAATTCCATGGCGAGAACTGCTTCAGCAATGTTTTCTGAAGCATTGCTTCCGAGAATGTGTACTCCTAAGATTTTATCGGTGTCAGCTTGAGCCAGAACCTTGACCATACCGTCATTTTGGCTTGTCATGGTGTGTGCTCGTCCAATCGTACGAAATTTGGAATAACCAACCTTATAATTTTCACCGATGGCTTTAAGCGCTTGTTCTGTTTGCCCCACCCAAGCAATCTCTGGTTCAGTATAAATGACAGAAGGAATGGTATTGTAGTTGATAGTTGCGGGTTTCCCTGCAATATGGTCTGCAACATAAAAGCCTTCTTCTAAACCTTTATGCGCTAACATAGGACCAGACGAAACTAAATCGCCGATTGCATAAACACCCGGAAGATTTGTACCACAATTATCGTCCACGTTAATGTAACCATTCTCATCAAGCAGAAGATTGGCTTCTGGATATGCGAGGTTCTCTGTATTTGGCTTACGGCCTGTGGCTATCAAAACTTTATCTAATCTTAGTCGGTGTTGTCCCGATTGATCTTCGTATTCCAGAGAAACTTTTTTTTGTCCTTTCTTACTGGCTATGACTCTGGCTCCGAGCCTGATATCTAAGCCGAATTTAGTAAAAATGGCATAAGCTTCTTGTGCAATTTCATGATCAGCTATGGGCAAAAAAGAGTTCTGTGCTTCCAGTAAAATAACGTCTGAGCCTAATCTCTTCCATATTGAACCAAGCTCTACCCCTATTACACTAGCACCAATAATGGCTAGTTTTTTCGGAACCTCTTCAAGTTCGAGAGCCGCTGTTGTGTCAATAATACATTCATCATCAATAGCAGCAAATGGTGGGTCAATAGGGCTTGATCCAGTAGCCAAAATAATCTGCTTTGCGTTAGTTAGCTGTTTATAATCTTTATCCCTATCAATAATTTCAACAGTGTTAGCGTTAACTAGCTGTCCTTTACCATGGATGAAGTCTATATTCAGATCGGAAAAAACCTGGACGATCTGATCACTTAAGCTTTTAAGAATGGCATTTTTATGCTTGATTAAGCCAGGTAAATTCAGCGATACATTGCTTACATTGACACCGATATCAGAAATGCCATGGTTTAAAAAATAAAATAATTTGGCCGTTTCTAACAAAGCAATCGATGATATGCATCCTACAGTGACATAATTAGAACCAACTGGAGAAGGGCCGGTAGGCGATTTCCAAGTGTCGACACAAGCTGTTTTTAACCCTAATTGTGCAGCACGAATAGCAGCGGCATAGCCTGCAGAGCCAGCGCCGATGACCATAACATCGTATTCTTTTTGTTCAGTCATAATAAAATGATTATGGTTAGATATTCAATAGTAAATGAGCAGGAGATTCCAGACACTCTTTAATAGTTGCCAGGAATTGTACGGCATCTTTTCCATCAACAATTTGATGGTCATAAGACAAAGCAAGATACATAATGGGCCTTACAACAATTTCTCCATTATGTACCACACACCTCTCCTTTATACTGTGCATTCCGAGTATTGCGCTTTGTGGAGGGTTTAAAATGGGGGTAGAGAGCATTGATCCAAAAATACCGCCATTGGTAATTGTAAAGGTTCCGCCGCTTAAGTCTTCGTAGCTAAGGGAACCGCCTTTCGCTTTAACGCCGAAGTCGGCGATGCTTTTCTCAATGCCAGCAAAATCCAATTGCTCAGCATCGCGAATAATTGGAACAATTAAGCCTCTTTCGGTTGAAACTGCAATGCCAATATCATAATAACCATGATAAATAATATCTTTGTCATCAATGGAAGCATTAATGATAGGAAAATGTTTTAAAGCTTCAATGGATGCCTTGACAAAAAACGACATGAAACCCAGTTTAATATTATGTTGTTTTTGAAATCGCTCTTTATATTTATTTCTGAGCTCCATTACACTTTGCATATCAACTTCATTGAATGTAGTTAACATGGCACTATTTTGTTGTGCTTGTAGCAGGCGCTCTGCTGTTCGAGCGCGAAGTCGCGTCATTGGAACCCGTTGCTCGGGTCTTTCTTCAGACAGGCGTCTTAGCTTATCCTGTTCTTCGTTTTGGTTTGATACCGGTTTGTCAATTGTAACCGACGCTTGGCTGATAGGGGTTACATTGGATGTATTGTTTCCAGCTTGTTTTTTATCAAGGAAATCTTGAACATCGGTTTTTGTCAAACGCCCCCCTTTGCCTGATCCAGATATATGGCTTGGATCCAAGTTGTTTTCTTGGATTAACCGCCGAACTGCCGGGCTGAGTGAAACATTATCAGTCTCGGTTTTAATAGCAATATTAGAAGTTTGTTGATCCAGAACAGCTAATAACTCTCCGCTGACTACGGTTGCCCCATCTTCTTTGGAAATTTGTGAGATAACGCCATCGGCCGGCGCTGGGACTTCTAAAATAACTTTATCAGTTTCAAGTTCTACTAAACACTGGTCTTTGTTGACATTATCGCCTGGCTTTATGTGCCAGTTTAACAAGGTCGCGTCTGCGACGGACTCAGGGAGAGAAGGAACTTGAATTTCAATGCTCATATTAATATCCGTACTAGTGATGGTGAGTTAACCAAAAAGAGCGATTTCAACTACTTTCTTTTGTTGTTCGACATGGGCGATAAAATTGCCAACTGCAGGGGAGGCAGACTGTGGTCTGCCAGCATAAACCAAGTCACAATTGCTGCCTATCATATCGAGAAAACGGTGCCGTATTTGGTACCATGCTCCTTGATTTTGCGGTTCTTCCTGACACCATACTAATTCCTTAATGCGGGTGTACTTGGATAGTAGATAATTTAGTTGTTCGATTGGAAAAGGATATAATTGCTCTACTCGAATAATGACAACATGTTCCAATTGGTTAGTTCTTCTCGCTTCCAGCAGGTCATAGAAGATTTTACCAGAGCAGAGTATAACACGCGTCACTTGCTTCTTGGCGATAGGATCAATTTCGTCGATAATGGGTAAAAATTCACCCGTGGTTAATTCCTCGAGTGTCGAAACCGCCATTTTATGCCGTAATAAACTTTTTGGACTCATAACGATTAGTGGTTTTCGATAGACCCGAAGTAGTTGTCTGCGTAGCAAATGAAATATTTGCGCTGGCGTCGTTGGGTTACAGATTTGCATGTTTTGTTCGGCACAAAGCTGCAGGTAGCGTTCGAGCCTGGCTGAAGAATGCTCGGGTCCTTGTCCTTCGTAACCATGAGGCAGTAGCATCACGAGTCCGCTAAGTCTTCCCCATTTTGCTTCTCCGGAGCTGATGAATTGATCGATCACTACTTGGGCGCCATTGGCAAAATCTCCAAACTGCGCCTCCCAAATCACTAATGTTTCCGGGTCGCTGGAACTGTAGCCATATTCAAATCCTAAAACACCCGCTTCGGAAAGTAACGAATCATATATCTGCATGTTACCTTGCTGTTCTGCAAGGTTTTTGAGCGGCACATACGATTTGCCGTTAATCTGGTTGTACAAAATGGCATTTCGGTGAAAAAAGGTACCTCGGCCAGTATCTTGCCCGGTGAATCTAATGTTTTTTTGTTCTATAAGAAGGGTGGCGTAAGCCATATTTTCCGCAAAACCCCAATCTAAAGGAAGCGCGCCTGCGGCCATTTTGTTTCGGTTCGCCATGATTTTTGCAACTCTAGAATGTAGTTCGAATTCTGGTGGCAATTTGAGTAATTGCTCATTGCAGTGGCGAATAGTTTCCAGTGAAACTGAGGTTTCACAAGGGCTATCCCAAACCTTGTCATGGTACTTTTTCCACATTAAAGCCAGGCTGCTTTCCGGATCAGTTACCGCCCTTGATACGGATTCTTTGCTTTCCAGCATTTGTTGGTAGTCATCTTCGATTTCTTGAATTTGTTGTTCACTCAGTATGTTATTTTGGATGAGGCTGTCTGCATAAATTTGACGGGTGGAAGGATGGTTTCGAATAGCCTTATACATCATCGGCTGTGTTACTGATGGCTCGTCTGCCTCATTGTGTCCGTGACGGCGATAACAAATCAGGTCAATAACAACATCCCTTTTAAATTTCATACGATAGTCCAGGGCAAGTTGACTCACATACAAAACCGCTTCGGGATCATCACCATTGACATGGAACACTGGTGCTTGGATCATCTTGGCGATGTCTGAACAATAGGTTGTAGAACGGACGTCATGAGGATAACTAGTGGTGAATCCTATCAGGTTGTTGATGATGATATGGATCGTTCCACCCGTAGTGTAGGCGCGGGTTTCTGACATGTTTAAAGTTTCCATTACCACGCCTTGGCCTGCAAATGCAGCATCACCATGGATTGTTACCGGGATGACATGGTCAAAGCTATTTTTACCGTAACGATCTTGTCGCGCTTTAACAGATCCTTGAACAACTGGGTTAATGATTTCAAGATGTGAAGGGTTGAAAGCCAGGGCTAAATGAACCGGGCCACCAGGAGTGCTTACGTCTGATGAAAAACCCATGTGGTATTTGACATCGCCAGAACTTGCGCTAGGGAGCCTGACATGTTGGCCTTCAAATTCTTCAAACAATGTGGCAGGGCTTTTTCCCAGTACGTTGATTAATACATTTAATCTACCTCGGTGTGCCATGCCGAGAACAATTTCTTTACACCCTTGCTTCCCAGCTCTTTGGATGATTTCATCCAGGATCAGAATGAGACTCTCACCGCCTTCAAGCGAAAATCTTTTTTGTCCGACATATTTTCTATGTAGATGTTTTTCTATACCCTCGGCAGCAGTAAGTAGTTTGAAAAGCCATTCTTTTTGATAATTGTCAACCGTGAAACGTTCGCGGGAGCCTTCCAGTTTAGTTTGTATCCAACGATTTATTTCCAAATCCAGGATATGTATGTATTCTGTGCCAACGCTGCCGCAATATATTTCTTGCAGTGTACTAATGATTTTTCTTAACGGTAAGCGATTCACGCCATACAAGTTACCAGTGTCAAAAATTGTGTCCAAATCGGGTTCAAATAAGCCATAATAAGCGGGATCTAGCCCTGGTATTGACTCTTTCTTCGGTTGTATCGGGTTATTATTCGCAATTTCATGACCTCTTACTCGATATTGGTTGATCAAACGAGCGACTGATGATTGCTTTAGGACACTTTCTTCTGTTATCCCCTTTATGGCTGCCAAGCGGTCGGGTGAAGTTTTACCAATTTGTGAAAATCGATGAATGATAGGGCTATGCGGTATATCGATTAATGCTCCATTAACTTTCAATTCATTAAACTTACTTCTCCAACTTTCTTCTACAGAGTCAGGGTTTTCGAGAAATTGTTCATAGAGGTCTTCAATATAATCGGCATTGGCGCCGAAAAATCCTGAAGTTTCTTGAAACAGTTTTAGCATATTGCTCATAAGAGATTCCTGAAAGTGAAGTGAACTGTTTTTAAGATTATAATGTCTGTATTAAAGCAACAGATACTATTGACAGATTGGATGGAAAAGAGATGATGAATTTATCACAAGATATACGGAATAGTAATAAATGTATCAATTTTGCGACAAAAAAATAGAAGGGTTATTATGTCTAACGAAAATAAAGTAATTACGCGCATGAACTATTCAAACCCCCATAATGACTGGTCTTATGTTAACGAAAATCATGTCCAATTAATAACAGAATGGAATAGGAAAAGGATACTTACAACTATCCTTACATTAGCAGCTTTATTATTGGCGGGCATCTACTTTTTATGGAAATATGCGGAAACGCCAGAGAGTGATTTATCGTATGTAAAAAATCAAGACCAACGTCAAATCGAGTTGAATGTACCTCACAATCAGCAAAAAAGTGTTGATCGAGTTCTCACGGCTGATAATTATCAGCCAAAATTTCAGGATAAAGGCGAACTTGAAAAGCAGAGGCATCAAACAAAAAGAGTACCTCAGATCAGTTTGCCTAAATTAAATGATAACAATCCGCCGCCAGTAAAAAAAGCAAAAAGCCAAATTTCAAAATCTCTTGATCTTCCTTTGCCTGAGCAGATTGATAAAATGGTAAGTCAAAAGAAAAATAATCAAAAGGATGAAAAAGATTTTGTTTTAGAAGAAGAAAATTTTCGAGCTCAACAAAAAACCAAGAGTATTGAGGCAAAATCAAAAGTGGGAGAGCTGGAACCTGCGGCTGGGCGTGAAAAAAAGGCTGATTATCCGGGGCTATCAAGGGTTCAATTAGCGAGTAATGTTTTTGCTAGAGAGCCCGTTGATAAATTGTCTTCTAAAATAGTTTTAGGCAAGGACATTATAGACAGGCTTTACTTTTTTACAGAATTAGTCAATCTGAATGGTAAATACGTCTATCATAATTGGGTTTTTAAAGGTAAGAGTTTATTCAAGCGTAAAATCAATGTTGGCGGCTTTCGTTGGAGAGCCTCAACCAACAAGCAGATCATTGCTTCTATGACTGGACCTTGGGAAGTTCAATTATTAGATGAAAATGAAGAAGTTATTCATGCTATAAGTTTCGATATTGTGGCAGATGCTGATTTGTAATGGAATTATTTGAAACTACGCTTGATCAGTCATCAAGCGTAGTTTCAAGAATATAACGCTTCGTTAGGTCGCCGTATTCTTCGATCCTTCTGTCTCTGAAAAAAGGCCAAATTCTTCTGGTTTTTTCATTGTTCGATTTATCAATTGATGAAATTAAGAGTTTTTGTTCTTCATGGTCGGCTGAGGTCAATATTTCACCTTGAGGTCCAGTAATAAAACTATTGCCCCAAAATTGAATTCCACACTGTTTGTTTTCCGGTGAAATTTCATAGCCTATTCGGTTGCAAGAAATAACCGGGATTCCGTTAGCGATGGCATGGGATTTTTGAATGGTAACCCATGCATCCAGCTGTCTTTTTTTTTCATCATCGGCATCGTACGGATCCCAGCCGATTGCGGTGGGGAAAATCAGGACATTCGCTCCAGCTAATGACATTAATCTGGCGGCTTCTGGAAACCATTGGTCCCAGCAAACTAATACACCTAATGTACCGATTGAGGTAGTAATCGGTTTAAAGCCCAAATCGCCTGGGGTAAAATAAAATTTTTCATAATAACCTGGGTCATCAGGAATGTGCATTTTGCGATACTTGCCCGCAATGCTCCCATCACGATCGAACACAACCGCAGTGTTGTGATAAAGACCAGGCGCGCGTTTTTCAAATAATGAAGCTACGATGACCATACCTGTCTCCTTAGCAGTCTGACACAGTGCCTGAGTCGTGTGCCCAGGAATACTCTCAGCAAGATCAAAGTTATCAGGGTTTTCGTGTTGGCAAAAATAAGGTCCTAAATGTAATTCGGGCAAAACTAATAAATGGCAGTTCAGGTTTGCTGCTTGCTTAATGTAACTAATTGACAAGTTTAAATTATCTTCCTTATTTGAATTGCAGGGCTGCTGAACTACCCCTACTTTAATCTTGTTGGCCATATTAAATAACGGTTGTAGTCTGAATACTTCCTTCTGGAAATTGCATGGTCATGCAGTGCAAACTACCATATTGCTGGATTAATGATCTGCATGGTACGGGTAAGATTTGTCGTGTCGGGAAGGCTGCCCCAAGTCGTTGTAATGCGATCCGGTCAGCGACATCTTCGTAGACAGGGACTAACACGGCATCATTGATGATTAAAAAATTAGCATAATTAGCAGGAAGTTGTCGCTCCTCATCGTCATAAATAGGATTTGGTAAGGGCAGGGGAATGAGATGATAGGGCTCATCTGCCAATGTTTTGAATGAAGTAACTTGTTTTTTAAGCTGCAATAAGGATGGGTAGTGATCATCGTTCTCTCTTCTGCAACAGGTATAAGCTATTGTATTGTGCGAACAGAAACGAACTAGAGTATCAACGTGTGCATCGGTATCATCCCCTGCAAGATTGCCTTGATCCAACCATAGAACTCTACGGATGCCAAACAATTGCTTAAGTCGTTGTTTAATTTCAGTAGGTGAAAGGTCTGGGTTACGATTTGGGTTAAGCAAGCATTGCTTGGTTGTGAGTAATGTTCCCTGGCCGTCTGTTTCAATACTGCCTCCTTCTAGCACCATACTCTCTTGCTGAATCTCTGCGCCTCTAAAAACACCTTTTGCGATAAGTTGATCGGCCAAGCCGTTATCGTCAGTAAAGTTGTATTTACTTCCCCAGCCATTAAACTGAAAATTGAGTAACCGAATACCGTTTTCTGTAGAGCAGGCTATTGGCATTATATCTCTAGACCAAATGTCATTATAAGGTGCAGCGATAAACATTGTGTTGGCTAGATTGCAGTCTTTCTTTGTTTTGAGCAGTTGAATAATATGTCGTTGGTGTGCTTCGTTTTTGTGAACAATCAGCAAGAGTTGCCATGCGCTGATTAATCTTGAAATAGTTAAATATGTTTGTTCAACGTCAACAATACGTTCTCCAAAATCACCTGTTGAATGTGGCCAGATAATAAGAACAGCTGATTGTGGCTCCCATTCAGCGATTAGTCGTGGCATATTTGGTTATTATTGCTTTCGCCATTGAAGCATTTCTTCAGCATGTGCCAAGGTATTCTCAGTGATGGTTACACCGCCTAGCATACGCGCTATTTCAGGAGTTCTTTCTGCAGCGCTTAGCTCTTTAACATTTGAAGATGAGATATTGTTCTGCTGATTTTTTTCAACTAATAGATGATGGTGGGCCTGAGAGGCGACTTGAGCTAAATGAGTTACACAAAGGATTTGTCGATTGGTTCCAAGTTCACGTAACTGTTGACCGACTATTTCAGCAATGCCTCCGCCGATACCCGAATCCACTTCATCAAAGATCATGGTTGGCGTGGTTTTTTCGCTGCATGTACTGACTTGAATCGCCAGGCTAATCCTCGATAACTCACCGCCTGAAGCAACTTTTGCCAACGGTCTCGGTGGAAGTCCAGGGTTGGCTTGAATTAGAAATTCTACCTTGTCGAGTCCATTAAGTTGCGGAATTTTCTCTGAAGAAGTTGCTATATTAATTTGGACAAGTCCCTGCGGCATTCCTAATTCTTTAATATTAGTAGTAATATTTTCTTGTAGTTGATTTGCTTGGTTTGCTCTTTGGTCAGATAATTGTTGGGCGTTGGTAAAGTATTCAGTAGAAAGCGAAGCTAATTTTGCTTGAAGTTGGTCTATTTGCTCAGCATCATGCGTTATATTAGCCAGCCGTTTTTTTAACCCCTCTGCCAGTTGCGGAAGTTCTTCAGGCTTTACTTGATGCTTTCGACCCAAGTCATGTAATGAAGCCAATTGTTGTTCTAAATGATCTAGTTTTTGGGGATCTATTTGTTGTTGATCTAAAAAGCGGCGCAATTGCTGAACCGCTTCATTCACTTGGATTTGAGCGTCTGCCAGCAGAGAGGTCATCTCTTGAAATTGCGTGGAATATTGATCTAATTCACTAAAGGCCTGAATGCTTTGGCCCAGTAATTGATAAACCGAAACTTGCTCACTGTCATAGAGAACGTCCAACTGTGCTTGGCCTTGTGTCAAAACGTGTCCTAAATTGGCTTGCCGATGATGCTCTTCAAAAATTTCTTGATAATTAAAATTTTCCAGGTCAAGTTGCTCAAGTTCTTGAATTTGAAAGGTCAATAATTCTTCTTGCTCAGTGGTGTTGGCAAGCTGAGCTTGCAGTATTTCTAATTCTTGCTGGGTATCGCGCCAATCCGCATACAGTTTATTTACTTGGCCTAGCAAAGCCTGATGATTACCAAAATCGTCTAATAATCGACGTTGTTCATTTGCTTGCAGCAGCGTTAAATGAGCGTGTTGACCGTGTATTTCAATTAACCTTGAACCCAATCGTTGTAAGATTTGAAGCGTGACAGGACGATTATTGATATAGGCTTTGGAGCGACCATCTTGATTAACAGTTCGCCTTATCAAGCAATCTTGATCATCATCTAGTTCATTGTCTAAGAGCCACTGCCTTGCAGCAGGAGCATGCCCTAAATCGAATTCGAGATTTACTTCTGCGCGTTCAGAGCCAGGACGAACTAAGTTGGAATCAGCTCTTTCTCCTAAAGCAAGACCTAATGCGGTCAATAAAATTGATTTTCCTGCGCCGGTTTCGCCGGTCAATGCCGACATGCCCGGACGTAACTCTAGATTTAATTTCCTGACGATGGCCAAGTCGGAAATAGATAAATGCGTCAGCATAATTTATTAAAAAGGATAATTTCTATTTCAGTTGATATTAACTAAGCCGAGAAGTAACAATTTCTGGCTCAATAACAGATCTCCACCCCATTTCAATCGTGTATCATTGAAATCATAAAGGTGCTCTGCACTATCCAAAAAGTAAGGACACAGCACCATTGTACCAAACATACAATCTAGTTGGATGAACACCTGTAGACAGTCGGCCCATAAGGAAAAGGTCTAAAAATCTTGAGTCTGAAGGGTAAACTCAGGATAGAGCAAACTTGAATTGAATAGGCTGGATCAACTCGCCACCTCATTAAACAAATAAAGAGCAGTTGCGCCTTACTGCGTTTATGTTGTTTGAATTCGACGGCAATCTTGTTGGATACCCTGTGTTTAAGGGTTTTTTGATGGTGGGTCGTGACGGATTCGAACCGTCGACCATCGCATTAAAAGTGCGGTGCTCTACCAGCTGAGCTAACGACCCCCTAAAGAGCGGAAATTCTAAATTAAAAAGGCCCTTATTGCAAACCTAAATTTTGTTCTGTTAAAAACCATTATTTTTTACATTAAGCTCAGTTGAAATCATTCAGCTGTTAAACCTTAAAATAAAGAGACCCAAAAAATTCTTCAATAATTGATTATCAATTCCTGGCTTCGGTGAAAATTTCCATGATTTAGTTTTATGGGATGGCTTGGCCGTTAAACTATTTTTTTGCAAGCCAAAAATGCGTTTTTTCACGAAAACAATTCAGGTCAGTCATCCAGCATAAAGTTATAATGTGATCTTTTTGTCAGGGTTAGTGAATGGATGTTATACAAGTCATCGCAGATGAATTATCGGTAGTCACAAAACAAGTGGCTGCAGCCGTGAAGTTATTGGATGAAGGAGCAACCGTACCCTTCATTGCCCGTTACAGAAAAGAGATAACGGGAGGTCTTGATGATACTCAGCTGAGACGATTAGAAGAACGGTTGAACTATCTGAGAGAGCTTAATGAGAGGCGGGAAGTCATTTTAGGAAGTATCAAAACTCAGGGAAAGCTGACGGATAAGCTTGAGCAATCTATTAAGAATGCTGTGACTAAAACACTATTGGAGGATTTGTACTTGCCCTTCAAGCCCAAACGACGTACTAAAGCACAAATTGCCAGAGAAGCAGGTTTGGAGCCATTAGCAGATTTAGTGTTGCAACAGCGTCAATCAGAACCTGAGTTATTGGCAAGGGGTTTTGTTAATCCACAGAAAGGAATAGATGATGCCGCAACAGCCTTGGAAGGAGCCAGGCAAATTGTCATGGAACGTTTATCCGAAAATGCCGGGATTTTGCATGAGTTGAGAGAGTTTGTTTGGAAAAAGGGATTTCTTGTGTCATCGGTAATCAAAGGAAAAGAGACAGAAGGTGATAAGTTTAAGGATTATTTTGCTTATCAGGAAAAGATAAAAGATATCCCTTCGCACCGTGCATTAGCCTTATTTAGAGGGCGTAATGAAAATGTCTTAAGTTTAACGCTGCATCTCGATCAGGATGAAGAAACAGGCCATCAGTGGGGTGTTCAGCGGGTCATGCAAAGTTTAAATATACAAGGAGATCAACGTCTGGGAAATGTATGGCTTGCTGAATCGTGCCACCTGGCCTGGAAAATTAAATTATTTACCAAAATTGATGTGGATCTGAAAGTTCGTTTGAGAGAACAAGCAGAGCAAGAGGCAATCAGGGTATTCGGTCATAATTTGCGCGACTTATTGCTAGCGGCTCCTGCGGGACCGAAAGCAACCATGGGTCTGGATCCTGGGTTAAGGACTGGGGTTAAGGTTGCAGTGGTTGATGCAACAGGTAAAGTACTGGCAACAGCAACTATTTATCCTCATGCCCCGAAAAAACAATGGGTTCAGTCGATTGAACAATTGGTCAAGTTGATTGAGCGGTATCAGGTGGCGTTGGTCAGTATTGGCAATGGAACCGCTTCCAGAGAAACCGATCAACTGATTGCCGATTTGATCAAGCAACATTCCTCATTGTCATTGACCAAAGTGACCGTATCAGAAGCCGGGGCTTCTGTATATTCTGCATCTGAGTTAGCTGCCAATGAATTTCCAGATCTTGATGTAACGTTGCGCGGTGCGGTTTCAATCGCCCGTCGCTTACAAGACCCTCTGGCGGAATTGGTTAAAATTGAACCCAAAGCCATTGGAGTAGGTCAATATCAACATGATGTCAATCAAGTACAATTAGCCCGTAACTTGGATGCAATAGTAGAGGACTGCGTCAATGCTATTGGTGTGGATGTTAATACCGCTTCAGTTTCTCTTTTAAAGCAAGTTTCGGGGTTATCGTTGGCGGTTAGCCAAAATATCGTTGATTACCGCGATACCAATGGCGCTTTTACTAATAGGCAACAATTAAAAAAAGTGCCTCGTTTGGGTGAGAAAGCATTTGAGCAGGCTGCTGGTTTCTTGCGCATTATGCAAAGTGAGAATCCGCTAGATGCATCCGGTGTGCACCCTGAAACGTATGGTATTGTCGAGCAAATAATTGAAGGAACAGGAAAGCCGGTTAAAGAACTAATCGGGCAGCATGCATTTTTGCGAACGTTGGAGGCAGCTAATTACACCACTGAAGTGTTTGGTTTGCCAACAGTGCAAGATATTATCAAAGAGCTGGAGAAACCAGGGCGCGATCCAAGGCCTGAATTTAAAAGCGCGAATTTCAAAGAAGGTATCGAAAAAATAACCGATTTACAATCCGGAATGATGTTAGAAGGAACGATTACCAACGTAGCCAATTTTGGTGCTTTTGTGGATATTGGTGTGCATCAGGATGGGTTGGTGCATATTTCGCATTTGGCCGATAAATTTGTCAAGGATCCTCGTACCATCGTTAAAACTGGGGACATTGTAAAGGTTAAAGTACTAGAGATCGATGTGGCTCGCAAACGTATTGCATTGTCTATGAAATCAGGCATAAGTGATCGAAAAACGGAAACGCCATCCGCTAAGCCAAAAAGTAACAAAAAACCTGCTAAGCAGTCCAATATATCGTCGCAAGGCGCTATGGCTAACGCGTTAGCAAAAGCACTCGGTAAATGATAAAGTGCCAGTTCTAATATTATGTACTAGACTACTTATTTCAATGGGCAGATTGCACGGCGAAAAATAAATGCTCTGCTATACTTCATCTATATTTATTTTCAGGACGTCAGGATCATTCAATGAAAAGAGCTAAAATCAATTTTGTAACAGTGTTAATGGCTGGTTTGTTATGTTTCCCAATGCTTAGTTTTGCAAATGAGCATGGTGAAGTAGTTGATGAAGTGAATGAATATCATGATTCATACCAAGCAGAGCCGCAAGAAATGTACTCCAGCAGGGCTAGCAGTAATGTTGCATTTGACGGTAAACCGGGTAATCATCCCAGGTCCTACGGCGCTCTTATCGCTCATAAAGGATTAAACGGCTTTGCCAATATTGCTACTTCTTGGTTAGAAATACCAAAAAACATCATCAATGTAACCAATCAAAGCAATTTTGTTTACGGTATTCCAGGTGGTCTTTTCAAAGGCATCGCAAATATGGTTGGCAGAATAGCGACAGGCGTTACCGATCTGGTGACATTCCCAATACCGACCAAACCGATTACTCAACCCCTCTATGTTTGGGATGATTTTGATGTAGATACCACCTACGGTGACATTTTCAGATTACAAGAAGACTAATACATCAAACATAGTCTGGCTCCGAAGTCTGTTTTTTCAACAGAGAATAGGAGCCTGTACTCATCATTTTTAAAGTTCTTGAAAAACTCCTTTTCTAATCAAGAACAATTCTATTTTGGTGGATGCGTTAGTACAAAAGGATCTGCATAGATCTGTTGCGGTGAAACTCCAGCAAAAAAGGCACTTTTCTTTGCTTCGTTAACCATTGCTGGGTGACCACATAAGTAGATCCGCCAGTCGTTAAGCTTAGGAAAAGACTTTAATGCGACTTCATGTGCGCGACCTACGGTAAAGCCGAGTGGAACAGTTTCCCCTGAAAGACATGGTGTGTAATGCACGTTAGGATAACGTTCTGCCAGTTTTCGCATTTCATCTACCAAATAAAGTCCGCTCTCATTTCTGCTGCCGTGAAATAAATGTAGGCCACCAGTGTGTCCTTTTTCAAGCGCTTCCAGAAGCATTCCCATCAATGGGGCCAAACCTGAACCGGTTCCAATCAATAAGATATTTTGTGTAGGCTGATCAGTAAAATAAAAACAGTCGCCTAGCGGGCCTTGCACTTGCAGTTCATCTCCTGTTTTGAGATCTCGACCGGCCCATTGGCTAAATTTCCCATCTTTAAGCAGACGAATATGAAACTCTAAAACATTACCTTGGGATGTTGGGTTGGCTATTGAGTAACTACGGGTCAGTCCATCATTGCGTCGTAAGTTAACAAACTGACCGGCAAAGTAATCTATTTTTTCCTGACAGTTAATGATTAAGCGAATGGTTTCATCGTTCAACGGGCTGATTGATTCAACAATGGCTGAAATGAAATATTGCTCAGTATTGATCAACTCTAAATGCATGTTTTGTTCCGGGTGACACTGACATGCTAAAAACATTTTTTGCAGACATTGAGTGTTTTTTAAACCTATTTGAGCGTTATCAGGTGGAATGGCATCCAGGCTTTTTATCAAACAGCTATGACAACTTCCTTGCATGCAGCCAAAAGGTATATCGATACCATTACTTAACAGAGTTTCAAGAACTGTTTCATCGTCATCACATGAGAGTTTTTGGTCTTGGATAGTCAACTTAGGCATTGGGTTTTCTCGAAATAATAAGCCGGATTTGTGTCGGAAAATCCGGCCAGGTTAAAAAATATTATTTTCCCAGCACATCATCTCTAGTGCTTTCGGCGATGGCAGCTGCTTCACTGATCAACTCTGCCGGTACATTCAGCTCGGTCAGGGTGGCTCCTAAATTCTCCATAACGGCATCAAAATGACTGTCGTTTAACCCTTGCTTTACGAGGTGGGCATGGCCTCGCCGCATATCTTCGCCAGTGTAACTATTGGGTCCACCAAAGGCAAAAGTTAAAAAAGTTTTTTGTTGCGCAGCTAATCTATTCATCTCAGCCCCATCAAAAAAGCGACTTATTCTATGGTCTGATAATACTTTTCGATAAAAAATATTCACGGCTGCATCAACAGCGGCTTCTCCACCAAGTTTTTCGTATAAAGATTGAGTCATTTTTTCCTCTTTAGAACAATTTAAGTTTGATGTTTTTCTTTCTGAACCGAGATGGGAAACTAATTACTGAGATCCATCTTTGAAGAACAGAAAGTAGAGTATAATAACTAAATACATCTTTTGCAATATATATATGTTAAAAGATTTAAATCTTTTTATACACACCTTGAGTTGATTGAGGTCGAATATGGATCAGGCATTGGGTAATAGAAAACAACAGTTGCTAACGCTGCTGCTCAACAACAAGAAGGGGTTAAGTATTGATAAGCTCGCGAAGGCTATGGAAATATCAAGAAATGCGGCACAGCAACACATGGTAACCCTGGAGAAAGATGGCTATATCGAACAAGAGTCTGTTCAAAGAACATCGGGACGGCCTATGAGGATTTATACCTTAACTGGTAAAGGTAATAACCAGTTTCAAAAACAATACGCTTGGTTTGCTGAATTAATGTTACGGGAGCTGAAAAAAGAATTAGGCTCTGATGGCTTGGTTCGTTATTTACAAAAGATTGCGGGTCAGTTGGGAAGCAAACTAAACGAAGAGTCTTCAGAAGACAATGTCGAGGCAAGAATTGATAACACGATTATATTGATGCAACAGCTTGGTTACCAAGCTGACTTGATGAAGGGAAAAAAAGGTTCTTTGCCTGCTATTAGTGCTTGTAACTGTGTGTTTCATGATGTTGCGAACCAATATCATGAAGTATGCGAATTTGATATAAAGCTGCTTGAAGTTTTGACGGGTGAAAAAATAGAATTGAAGGAATGTATGGCTAAGGGAGGTGACATGTGTCGTTTCAAAGTGGGCGTTGAGACTAATACACGTTAGTTCATAAAAAAAACTTGTCGCCATAGCTTTTTTCGGAAAAGGTCTATGACAACAAGTTTACGATTACAACAGAGGGTATGTTCCTAGAACACTATCTTTTCAAGACGTTTTCTCAAGCGGTTGCTTCTAATACCTTGTTTTAATTCTTGGTTAGTGACTCCATTTGCAATCAATCTAGGCGGTGTTGCGGTTAAATCAAACACTTCAATTTGACCACCAGCTCGATTGGTACACACTAACGTTTCAACATTTCTCAAGTGCAAGGTTACACGTAGTCCGTTATCCTCCTTTTGTACGCCCGATTCGAATTCATTGGCTATACCTCTCAGTGAAAAGCGGACAAGGTGGTTAAGACCTAAAGCAGCTAATTCCTTTTTTGCATCAGGGCTGGATGACTTATCAATCACATCACAAAATCCAGGAGAGTTAGAAACATCAACTAACGGTAACTGTGTGGTTGAATCAACTGCAACTTTAGCGGATTTCTGGTCATTAAGGACTTTAAACTCTGCAGTGCCATTAACATCTTCGCCGATTAGTCCAAACACAACTACGTCATGACCTGGACCACCCATAAACAAATCAGATCCATCGCCTGGTTTCCAGATAAAAATGTCGTTTCCCCAGCCGCCGTATACACGGTCGCGATTTGAAGGATTAAAGTGTTCTATTCCACCGATGATGACATCATTTCTAGGACCGCCTATGATTACATCAGGGCCTAATCCACCAATCATCAGGTTGTCTCGACGGGAACCTAGGAGCAAGTCACCAAATTGCAAGCTCTGATCGCGACCTCCACCTGATAATGCTGGATCCTGTGGCTGAATAAATGGATTTTCTATGGAATTATTATCGGCGCCAACGACTGTTCTTAATTGTCCCTTTTGTCTGAAAGATGAATTCGCCATTGATGTACTTGCAGCGGCCATTGTAGATACTACTAATAATGATACTGCGGTTTGTTTGAAAATTTTGGTTTTCATGGTTTTTTCTCCTGACTTAATTTTAAAAATAATTAAGTAGTTCTAAATAACTACAACTTGATTATTGCAGGAGCTGTGCCACTTTTTTTAAAAGGCTAATTAATATAGTAAGTCATTGAGTAGTAAGTAAAATATTAATTTTATTGATAACAAAGGCTCGAAGGATGTATATTCAGCTCGCGATATATCACGAAAACAGCGATATTTCATAAGATGTAACCAAAAATTCACCGTTCGTAACTATGTCCCTAATAAGACATAGAGCAACAGTTACGAGTATCACCCAAAACAACGATCAAAGAAAAGCCAGTTAGCGCTTAGCAGAATAAAAAGTCCGCGCCTTCAAAAAATTTGAAGCTTGATGTTTACCTTGGCAACTTGTTCTAATAGCAATTATTTCTTTTTTAGATAGAAAAACAGGGTGCTTCTATTATATTAGTCTTTTTGTCTGATTCCTGATCTGGTTAATTTTCGACGATCCTCATACCATTACATATAAACTGTGGTTCACGAAAACCATCCCTCTTTAGCTCAAACAAATGCCTGAATTGATAGAGGTGTCCAAATAATGATTGACTTAAATGGGCTGCGGTATCGGTATAGAAAAGCGATAGAGCTGAAAATTTAGGTTGATTCAATGAGGAGCTCAAAATGTCAGGTTTTTTTTCGAAACAACGTACTGTTGCTAAACCAGGTTATAGCCGTTGGATGGTTCCACCTGCTGCGTTGTCTGTTCATCTTTGTATAGGGCAAGCTTACGCATTTAGCGTATTTAATAAACCTCTGACCCGGGTTATTGGTATATCGGAGTCAGCGCCAGACGATTGGAAATTAACTACTTTAGGCTGGGTTTTTAGTCTGGCCATCGTTTTTCTAGGTTTGTCTGCCGCATTTGGTGGCAAATGGTTAGAAAAAGTTGGGCCCCGTGTGACGATGTTCGTTGCAGCTTGTTGTTTCGGTGGTGGGTTTTGGATAGCCGCTTTGGGCGTTTATCTCCATGAAATCTGGCTTGTATATTTTGGGTATGGCGTTGTGGGCGGAATAGGTCTTGGTTTGGGCTATGTTTCACCAGTCTCTACATTAATTAAATGGTTTCCAGATCGGCGGGGAATGGCGACCGGCATGGCAATCATGGGGTTTGGTGGGGGCGCTATGATTGGTGCACCGCTATCTGTTTTACTAATGGATTACTTCCAAACTGCTTCCTCTGTCGGTGTTATGGAGGCCTTCATGGTAATGGGTACGATCTATTTTTTCTCTATGTTAATTGGGTCGCTGACTATCAGAACCCCGCCTGAAGATTGGCAACCAGCTGGTTGGGAGCCACCAGTGGTTCAGAATAAAATGATTACCAAAAATCATGTGCATATTGATCAGGCGCTAAAAACACCACAGTTTTATTTCCTATGGTTGGTGCTGTGCCTGAATGTTACCGCAGGTATTGGTGTTCTGGGGCAGGCTTCGGTAATGATTCAAGAGATATTTAAAGGCGCAGTTACTCCTGCGGCGGCGGCTGGTTTTGTTGGACTACTCAGTTTGTTCAATATGGGAGGGCGGTTTTTTTGGTCATCAACATCGGATTTTTTTGGGCGTAAAAATACCTACACTATTTTTTTCTTGCTGGGTATTGCGCTTTACGCCACTGTTCCTTCTGTTGGCGCCGCGGGTAAGATGGGTTTATTCATTATGTTATACGCGGTCATTTTGAGTATGTATGGTGGTGGTTTTGCAACAATCCCTGCCTATCTGGCTGATATTTTCGGTACTAAGTTTGTTGGTGGTATTCATGGGAGACTGTTGACCGCATGGTCGACTGCTGGCGTTTTGGGTCCGGTATTGGTGAATTACATTCGAGAGTTTCAGATTGACCAAGGTGTCGCTAAGGCAGATGCCTACAACGTCACAATGTACATTATGGCAGGAATATTAGCGCTCGGTTTTTTTTGTAACCTGATAATTAGACCTGTTCATGAGAAACATCATATGAAACATGATGAGTTTGATGAACTGGATGGTATTTATCCAAAAGACGATAGAGAGGATAAGGTGGGCAGCAACTTGAACATAGAACAAAAAGTATCGGAAAATTAAGCACGTTTTGGAGCGATTTATGAATACCTCAACAACTTTCAGACCAATAAGCGTTTTATTGTTATGTATATTCTGGTTATATGTCACGATTCCTCTGTCTTGGGGTATTTGGTCAACTTTGCAGAAAGCCCTTGCCCTGTTTAATTTCCATGTATAAGGTTTAAAACCTTATACATGGAAATCAATAATACTCTGCTCCGTCTCCATAATGCATAGATGTCTGCGGTATTCATAATTTGCATATTGGCTACCACGATCTGAGTGATGGAGTACGCCAGGCTCTGGTTTTCTCCGCCAATAAGCCATTTGCAGGGCACTGATACACAGAGTTGTTCTCATGTGGTCATCAATAGCTCAACCTATCACTTGTCGAGAAAACAGGTCGATGACTACCGTTACATAGAGCCAACCATCAATCGTCCAAACGTAGGTAATTGAAATGGTTTAATAAACCAGGACGGTATGATATCTGATTCCTTTCCAAGTTTGATTACCCATTAGGTTTGGCTAAATTCAGCGCAAATAAACACCATCATCACCAATCTTTCCAGGACCATCTAATACATAAATGCCGGCCGAATTAGCTTTCACATGAAAGGTTAAACAGCCATTTTCAGAATATATTTCATGGCCGGTCACCGCATCGCGGTACAAGCCTGTTTTAAGGTTGTTGATAGACACTTGCTGATCGCTACCGATAGCCAGGCCGATTGCAGCATAACTGCCTCCTTCTGAAAAGTCACGGATGAAAGATATGCCACTGCCCCATTCATTGACCTGTTTCAATGGAGCTTTTTGTAGAGCAGGGATTGCCTGCCGAATTTGATTGAGTCGTTTTATATGCTGATACAAAGGGTGTTGTTGAGTCTCTGCAATGCGTTCTTCAGTAAGATGATCTCCAAAATATGCGCGTCCGGTTTGGTCGAGTGTATCTTGTTCGCCTTCTACATCTTGTGGTGCACCCTTCATGAACTCTATTTCTTCACCGAAATACAGGCAAGGTATGCCACGTATGGTCCAGAGCAGATTGTAGGTTGCGGCAGCCATCCATTGGTCGCCTTTAAAGCGATATTTGAAATCGTTATCTGGGCCAACATCATGGTTTTGCAGAAAAGTGACCAATTCAGTGACATCACCATAAATCCAGTCCATACTGAAAACCTGAGCTGTTCCAGCATATGTGCCTTTACTGACAGTATCTCTGAAGGTTGAGAACAAGCCGAAATCGAGCTGAGGAAAACCAGAATTACCACCAGAATTTGGGTCGAGCGGGTCGTTACCTAAACGGGTGTACCACCAGGGCCTGATCTGTGAAGGGCCATTATCGCCGCCACCCATATCACCCCACCCATATCCTTTGACCAGATTCTCGCCGAATACGAACAGACCCGGTTTATGTTGCTTCCAGGCGTTGATATACTCCAGTAAGTTATTACGCTCTATGTGTTTTACGGTATCGATGCGCAAAGCGTCAACCCCCATGTCTAGATAACGATTAATGGCATGGATGAGGTATTCTTTTACGTTCTGCCGATTAGTAGCCAGGTCAATGCAGTCCCCTGCCAGATGTTTGGCTTGAAGTGGGTGGGTGCTTTCCCAGTCTCCGCCGCAGATAAAGCCTTCTTGATGATACCACTCCGGATCAAGGTCATTACTATCGATGCCAAAATACCGTCCAGGATTATAACCAGGTTTTGGAACTGTTTCTCCAGTCTTGGGGTCGACAAGTGGTTCAATGCCGTGTTGATCACTGTGGTGACGTTCTTGATACCATTCTGGCGCCACAGGATTATCGAGGTCATCACGGTGTGGCCAGCTATAGTGGCCCAGACTGCCTTGATAGGGTCCATGATCAACTTTGTTTGGCTCAGAGCCATGCGGGACATAATATTTAATAGGCAGGTGATCGATATGTACCTTTCCTCGAATGCCGTATTGGCATGAATGGTTTACGACCACGTCCTGAATAATTTTTATCCCTCGTGCGTGTGCCGCATCAATGAGGTCTTGATAAGTGGCGTCTGGCGATTCTAACCGTGGATCAATGCGGGTCCAGTCGTATGCATGGTAGCCGTGATAATCCAGTCCGGATCGATTTTCTACTGGCGGAGTAATCCAGATGGCGGTAAAACCGAGATCGTGAATGTAATCTAAACGTTGGATCAATCCTTTGAAATCTCCCCGCCAATGCGGGTCTTCTGCTTCCCCCGTTGTCGAATTAAATTTGATGCGGTCTCGGCAGAAGAAATTATTAGAAGGATCACCATCATAGAAGCGAGTGGTCAATAAAAAGTAAATAGTTTCTTCCCGAAAATCTATTCGTTCGCTTACCGGTGGTGGTTGCAGTGGTTTTGCTGCAGTAGAGTTGGGAACCACATTTTTGGTTTTCGTAGAGGCTTGAGTTGAAGTTGGCATTGAGTCATGCCATCGATCATCAATATCGAGCCAACCTTCGCGGTCTCTATAATGATCTGCTGTCTGTTGACCAAGACCATCGTTAACAACAAAATTTGCAGAAGGTGAGTTGAAATCAAATCGAAACCATCCATGTTTTTCAGGCTGCATAGGAACACCTGGCCAATGGCTACAGGATTCGTTTTGGTTCAGGTGCCAGAAATGGATAAGTGGAGTACTGGTCCAACCAGCCGGTTTTTTAAAATGAATAGTGAGCAAAGTCATCAGGGCTGCTAGTCGTGGTGAAAGTGGTTTTTAGAAAGTTTTGTTTTTTCCAATCAAGCACAGATGAACGCGTCCGATTGAAGAATAAGACTATTTCTTGGTCATTATCGGATAGATTATCATGAGGTTGCTTGATTTATCAGGAAGCTTTTTGGTTTTTCAGAAATGGTCATATTTTTCTCATTATAGAGTTGGTTGTATGAGGGTAAAACTAATATTATTTGATTGATGTTGGAACTACTTGAGGGGTAGCGTAACCCCGCTATTTAAACAAGACAGCTGCAATACTTGTCATTGAAAAATTGGTTTGTTAGACCTTCTGAACATAGGTATATCTAAATGATAATTTTTAATGTGTTTAAGTTTGGCGAGGTGATAATTTTCCTTCTCAAATGTTAATCAGGTTCACTCTTTGAGTTTCGATTGAACAAAAGGTTGTATATAATAGTACGGAATTTTATAAAAACTAATTAACACTTAGAGTCAGCAGGTTTGAGTATTCTTCATTTTTGTTTGAAAAGTACTCTGAGTAAAGCATACCCGTCACTAAGTCGATTTACTTAACTAGTTCTCATCCATAAACTACAACCCTATGAAAAACATAGAAAAAATCACAAAAACAAGATGAATTCCCCGGCTAATTCTGGTATGCTTATAATCTAAGCAATTGATTCTAAACATAATTAAAAAAAGCCGAGGGAAAAAGATGCGCCAAAAACAACGCCTACAGACAAGTATATTCGATAATTATGTTGAACACGAGATTGGCCAAGAATTAAAAATTATTTCCATGATATTGGATGAACATAGAGAAATACTGGATTGGGTAGAAAAAGACATCTGCACGATCGATTTAAAAGATGAAAGTGGTCGAAAAGGGATGTCAGTTGAATCCATATTACGTTGCGCGATCTTAAAGCAACATCGGCAACTCAGTTATGAAGAATTATCATTTGTTTTGCTGGATTCGGTCTCGTGTCAAACATTTGCCCGGCTGAGCGATGGATTTGTCCCCAAGAAGTCGGCTTTGCAAGGGGCAATCAGCCGGATACTCGACCCGACATGGGAACGTATTAACCTGGCATTGCTCAATGATGCCAATAAAACCGGCATTGAAAAAGGCAGCATGTTGCGCATTGATAGTACCGTCACAGAAACACATATCCACGAACCAACCGACAGTAGCCTGTTATGGGATGCCGTGCGGGTGATGACGAGATTACTCAATCAAGCCAGCGAAATGGGTTTGGAATTTGACTGCCATCACCATTATCGCGCAGCAAAAAAACGTGCGCGTGCAATTATCTATACCCGTGGAAAGGATAAGAAAAAAGCCTTATACAGTGATCTTGTTCACTACACGAAAAAGACACGTCAGTACCTCAACAATGCGCAAATAGCCGGTCATGTAAAACCGCCACCCGGCTGGGAATATTGGCGCCTGGAGGTCAATCATTATCTGCCTTTGATTGATCAGGTCATCAATCAAACGACAAGACGTGTGTTTAATGGAGAGAAAGTCCCCGCATCGGAAAAAGTATTCAGTCTGTTTGAAGCACACAGCGATATTATTGTTAAAGGCAGCCGGGATATACAATATGGACACAAACTGAATTTAAGTACGGGTCGCAGTGGTATGGTACTGGATGTTGTCGTTGAAACGGGTAACCCGGCTGATTCGGAACAGTTCATCCCCATGGTGGATCGTCATATTGACCACTATGGTAAGGCGCCCAGGCAAGTCGCAGCAGACGGGGGGTATGCCAGCAAAGAAAATCTCGACACGGCTAAACAACGAAACATAAAAGATGTTGCTTTCCATAAGAAAAAAGGGTTAGCCATACTTGAGATGACGAAAAGCCCCTGGGTTTACAGAAAGCTCAGAAATTTCAGAGCTGGAATTGAAGCCGGTATCTCTTACTTGAAACGATGCTTTGGCTTGTCTCGCTGTAACTGGAAAGGTCTAGAGCATTTTAAAAACTATGTGTGGTCATCGGTGGTTACACACAATTTAGTGATAATGGCTCGATTACAAGCACCCTAGTTAAAATTAGGGTAACCACAAACAGGCTGATCAAGGGTGTAATAGTTCCTCAGGAAAGATGTGCCTAAAAAATGTAATTTTTACAAAAAGATTGAGGGTTGACCAATATGCAGCAAACCCTACCGTACAAAGCAATTCATTTTTGGCGACTGGTCTGGTGTCATTTTTTTTATAGCAAATAATTCGCTGTTTTTGGACGGAAACTAACTATTAACAGGAGAAAAACATGTCATTGACCACTGAACAAATTACTTTAGTCCAAGATTCATGGGGCAAAGTGGTTCCCATACAAGAGACTGCCGCAGAGTTATTTTATGGTCGCTTGTTTGAAATTGCGCCGGAAGTTAAACCACTTTTCAAAGGCGATATGAAAACGCAAGGTCAAAAGCTCATGGCTATGCTGAATACTGCGGTTGGATCTCTGAATAATTTGCAAGACATTGTTCCAATTGTGCAGGATAGTGGCCGAAAACATGTCGGTTATGGGGTTAAAGAAGAACACTATGATGCTGTAGGGCAAGCCTTGGTTTGGACATTAGGTAAAGGACTGGGAGAAGCATTTACTGATGATGTAAAACAAGCTTGGGTTGCTGTTTATACTTTATTGTCCACGACAATGAAAGAAGCTGCCGCACAAGGATGAACATTAGAAAACAGCTCGACTTTCAGTAGGAGCCATAGAAAAGTACAGCCGAATTTTTGGCTCAAGCTGTCTCTTCTTAAAGAAACCACTAAACTTTACTGGCTTTCCAGCTAGAGTTAGTGGTTGGACCTTAAACAGAATTTTTCCGTAGTAAGGCTCTCGTTATGTTCCCCTATTTCATTGCTTTACAAAGTGTTTTAATGCGGGACCGCTGAATTCTAGCATGGTCGATTATCAAAGTGTGTCGATGGGATGCTTAGCATCATCATATGGCATGGGCCATGCTGGGTACGATGTTTCTTCTCAAACATAAAATTCAAGGTCGCAAGAGTGGCCGATGTATTCATTCAATGCATTGGCCACAGCCCTCTCTCGTCGTTAGTTCACAACTGAAGACTTGGTGATCGTTTTAGAATAAGCGGCACTATTTGCTTAGGAGCGAAGGTATTATTAAATCCTCGTTCCTAATTAATGACAAGGAATCTCGGGCCAGACGTGCTCAGCTGGCGCTGGAATAATCTGACAAAATAGAGGTAAGTCTTCTCGGTATTCTTCTTTGCTCTCCGACATTACTATCTGTATTAGCAGTGATGTAGACTGAATAATGAAACTTCAGTTAAAAAAGTTCGCAAGTTACTGCCATTGTGACTAATTCGGATAAACTTTTGGCGTCCATCTTAATCATGATGTGGGCTCGATGTGTATCGACGGTACGGTTACTTACTCCCAGCTTTATTGCAACTTCTTTGCTGGAATGGTTGTTGGTTATTAATTTCATGATTTCTTTTTCGCGTGGAGTCAGGTTAGCGTATCTATCTAACGTAGTTTGTTTTGCTTCTTGTATTATTCGTTGTTGACTATCTTTTTCTAGAGCTTCGTTGATTCGAGTTAGCAGTACTTGAAAATCAAACGGCTTTTCCAGAAAGTCGATAGCGCCGCCCCTGAATGCTTGTGCCGAAACGGGTACGTCGCCATGGCCGCTGATGAAAATAATAGGAATTTCGATATTCTTTTTGTCTAACTCTTCTTGCAGTTCCAGACCGGTCATCGTTGGCATTCTGACATCGAGAATTAAACAACTGGTAGGCTCGGGATTGTAATGTTCAAGAAACTCCTCGGCCGAGGCAAAACATTCAATGTTAAGGTGATAAGCTTGTAAGAACGTTGTAACAGCGTCGCGCACAGCGAATTCATCATCGACTAAATAAACCAACGACTTTTGATCAATAAAACTCATGACCACTAACCTTCAGTTGGAAGCGAAAAATAGAAAGTGGTGCCGTTACCCCGCGAACTATTGAAACGAAGGACACCATGGTGTGCTTCAATGATCGAACGGCTGATCGATAACCCCATACCCATACCTGTTTTTTTAGTGGTAAAAAACGGTGTAAAAATATGGATTCGCTGATCTTCAGTCAGGCCAGGACCATTATCTGTAATTCTGACTTCTATTTTTTGTGGGGCAGTTAATCTGGTTTGTATGACCAATCGTTTTTTCTTTTTTTTTGGCAGCTCGGTCATCGCATCAATGCTGTTTTTTACTAAATTCAAAAAGACCTGTTCGATATGGACGCTGTCGGCAAACAATGTGGGTAGATCATCAGGCAAGTCCAGTTTTAGCTCAATATCATAATTTTTGTAATCAGAAAAAAGCGCTAACGCATCAATGATGAGCTCATTAATATTAATACTCGAACGTTGCATTTTATGGGATTTTACAAAATCCCGCATGCGATGAATTATTTTGCCCGCTTTGATCGTTTGTTCATGTGTTTTGGATAAAATTTCGCTAAGACTATTCAAGTCGGGATGGTCGGATTGGATGATTTGCAGACAGGCCTGCGTGTATCCAGTTATAGCTGCTAACGGCTGATTAACTTCATGCGAGATACCGGAGGCCATCTCTCCCATCAGCCCAAGTCTTGAAACGTGAGCCAATTCCTCTACATGTTGTTTATCACTTGCTTCTTTTGATTTTCTTTCGCGGATATCTCGTAATGTTCCGGTAAAAAAAGGTTGATTATCGATTTTAAATTCAGTGATAGAAAGTTCAAGGGGTAGTTTGCTGCCGTCCTTGTGAATACCCACCACTTCTCTACTTGAGCCAATAATTTTATTTTGGCCGGTTTGAATATAATGATTAATATATTGATCATGATTGGTTTTGTCCGGCTCGGGCATCAGCATGTTGATGTTGCAGCCGAGCAAATCATCTAATTCATATCCGAATAGGGCGGTTACCGCGTGGTTGGCATAGGCCATAATGCCGTGATGGTTAATGGTTACGATGGCTTCTTTTGCTGCGTTTAAAATAGAGTTAAGCCAAAGTTCCCGGAATACCAAATCATGTGGAAGATCATGATTCTCTGAAATTTTTTTATCGATAACAATAATCAGTAATTCTTGATGCTTTCCTGAAGATTGTGTGTTCCAAGAAGTACCTTGCAACTCTAAATGATGGCTTTTTCCTGCGGGTGATTTTATTTCCAAACGCCAGGTTTTAGTAATTATAAAATCTTTTATTAAAGGATTTTGTTGCTTAAAGTGTAGTTTTAATTCCAGGCTGAAAAACGTTGAGATTGATTGACCGAGAAGTTCGCTATTGGTCTTCATGAGTAATTTAGAAGCTTTATGATTGGCTTCCAAAATTTCGCCATTTTGATCAATTTTTAGGTAACCCAAGGGCGATAATTCAAAGATTTGATCGAATGGGCTTAACGGCGAATTTTCATTTAGCTCACCTTGTGGAAAAGTTTGGATAAATTCTTCGACTTCTGTTTGATAGGCTTGAAAATTGTGTAGTAATGATTCAAGCTCAAATCGAGACATCCCTTTAATATTCATTAGCGACGAGCTTACTTTGGGTTTTGTTTTGGTCAAATCGTCGGACAGTCTTTTTTGTTGTTTGGGTTGGTGTTCCACTGGGTCATTTCTCCTTGGCTCGCAGCATAAGTCCAGAACAGGGTTAAAGACGCTAAGGAGCGAGGCTTTAATAATATACGAATTTTGACTTGTTTTTTTGTCCGTCTTCTACGTTGTAGCAACAGTTGCGTAGCTTGCTTGCTATTACGCCTTGAAGACAAACAAAAATCCTGCGTTCAACATTTGTATGTTATTGAATCCTTGTTCCGAAACAAATAGACAAACTGATTGCAAAGTTAGAGCTGCTGAATATTTTTTTAGAAATTAGCAGAGAAATATTATCCGTCGATATTACATTGCATACATTTGTTTTGTCAAAATGACGGCACAACTCGTTGAAAATAAATAACAAAATGAAAAAACAAGTAATTTTACCTAGGTAATTATACGGATATATAAATTGAACTTAATAGGTTAAGTTACTCTAAAGAAAAAAGAGAAACAAGGTAGAAATTTAAGAATAAATATCACTGTAATGCGGACGATTTGAAACGAAAAATACATTCGGTACGAGTCAAAGAAACTCAGTTGTCTCAGCTGCTTATTAGCCGTGACGCAGATTTTATGCTGCTGATTTGAATGAATAAGGAGAAGATAATGGTTAAACAGGTTTTAAATCCAGCTTTGGAAAAAACTGAACAGATAACAAGGGTAGAGGGCGACTATGTTTTGCCTGAAAAGATCGTTCTCGAATGTGTTCCTGATTGTCAGCAAGAAATTGCCATTTGCGCTTATTTTAAAGCAAAGAAGAGAGGTTTTGAGTCCGGTTCAGAAATGGATGATTGGTTAGCGGCAGAAAAGGAAATCAAAAAGCAACATTTTTACCGTTTCTGTACTTGAAAAATGGTGTTCGAATAACAATAGATAATTGGTTTTTTTATCGTTTTTGCCGGGGGGTGTAATTATTTTACGAAGTCATTTTTTCAATTGAGCAGGAGGAAGCAATCATGCAACGTACAAAGAAGAGCAATGCACCGGATGGATATCCAGACTTAAACGAACTAAGTCGAGATGCATTTCATGAAGCGGGTCATGCAGCCGCTATTTATTACAACAATCGGTATAAAAATTTACCTACTATTTTCTTTCAAATCCATTTCAATCAGTCGCAACACAATAGTCAAAACGATCAGGTAAATGAGCTAGATGATTCTGCAAGAATAGAAGGGGGTCGATTGATTCAGTCTGTGCCTCATTCGGTAGACGATTTTTCTGAACGGCATCTTTCCAAAAAAAACCAAGAAGAGCGGGATGAAATAGTAAAAGAACTGCATGCTGCCATGGAAGCCGATATTTTTAATTTAATGGTTGGTCCGATTTCAGAGGCAAAATACGTTTCCATTCTTGATAACGAACACTTGAATGAACATTTGTTGAACCTGGATGCTTTAAAAAATTACGGAGGCAGTAAAGACTTAGAAGTTATTGATCAGTACCTAGAATGTATGGCTAACTCAGGTATAGATCCTTCTCGCAAGATAAAAAAAATATTCCATGCCGCGTTTAAATTTGTTGATACTCCTGCTCGATGGCACTCTATCACAGCGCTATCCAATTTTTTACAGGAAAGCGAAGAAGCTGTAGTTAATTATAAAGATATTATTCAAGTGTTAGATGAGCCTCCTGTGCCGGCCTCCTATTATGTCTGTGCTGGGTTGCCAAAGAAGAGCTTTTTGCGACAAAAAGGAATTTAATATGCCGATATCTTGCTTATGTAACATCGAGAGGTCAGTTATTCATCAATAACTAACAAGCAAAACGATAACAACAAATACCGTATAAAGTAAGTTATCGAATCAAAAAATCCCGCATCATACCCATGTCTTCATGTTCCAGGTTATGGCAGTGGTACATAAATTTTCCTTTGAAATCATTAAACGGTTTTAAGATGGTGACTTTTTCACCCGGCATGACTAGCACCGTATCTTTCCAACCTCTATCTATAAGTCCTTCAGATACAGTAGAAAAGGGTTGATTGGAGCGAGAATTGACCTCGCGCTTTACGACCTGAAACTGTTCACCATGCAGATGCATCGGATGGGGCATTGTCATGCCCATCATCCCCATACCATGCATACCCTGAAAACCATTATCAAATTCCAGGACTTGTAGTGTGTTAACCGGAATGATTTCATTTGGCTGGATATCATTCATTTTGTAGGAACGGCCATTCAATAATGCGGACATATGCCGCATAGATAAACGAATAGTGTTGGGGTTATTCCTATTGGCCGCATCTTTCATTCGTAAAGCCGTTATTTTTGTTAGTTTTTTCGGCAATTCTTCTTTACCTCGTTCTTTGCGTGCAATACGAACTTTGATAACAGGAAAATTGCTGCCATTGGGTAATGAACTATGAGACATCATTCCGCCCATCCCGCCCATGCCCATTCTTCCTCGGCCTCCCATCATTCCCATACCGCCCATTCCTCCCATCATTCTGCCGCCTGCAGTAAACTCAATGCTGCGTAAGGTAAGTTCGGCTCCCAGGGGTTTGCTGCTGAAATCAGCCCAAAGCTCCAGCCTTTCTGCCGGAGCCAACATTACGAATTTATGCTTTTCGGGTTTTTCCAGTAACCCGCCATCAACGCCAATGACGTTAAGCAGAGTTCCATCATCCCATGCCAATTTATAAATTCTGGAGTTAGAGCCGTTTAATAATCTCAGGCGATAGGGGCGTGTGGTGGCCTGAAGAACAAAATCAGGTTGTCCATTAATCATGATTTGATCGCCAAGAAAGCCTTGCATGCGCTGCATTATATGGTTGGCGTAAGCCAACTGGTTTTGGTCGTCAAAACTTCGATCTTGAATAACCAAAGGAACATCATATTGACCCCTTGGCAGGCCAAGCGCTTGTTCTTCTTTATCATGGACAATTAATAAGCCTGCCAAACCTGAGTAAACCTGTTTAGCCGTCACGCTATGAGTATGAGCGTGATACCAATAAGTTCCAGCACGATTGAGTATTTCAAATTCGTAAACAAATGTTTCCCCATGATTGATCGCATACATAGGGTTACCGTCCATCTCTGAGGGGACATGCAGGCCATGCCAGTGCAAAATACTTTCGGCAGGGGGTGTGATTAAAAGTGATGCAACATGTTAAGATTGTATTTTATAGAGTTGAAATATAAAAGAAAATATACATGAACAAAACCATCCCCGAAAAAGATATAAAGCTACTCGAACTTCTAAATGAACATCCCATACTACGCCATCGTGTTGAGGCATTAATGGCTATCGTAGAAGATGACGATGAAACGATTGAGAAAGCGGATGCAGCGGAGCAACGCGTCATTGAAGAGGTTCGAAAAATAGGTCACGCAGCACTTTCCGAGTGGGCAGAAAGTAAAAATAAGCGCAATGAAGCTGAATTGAAAGAACAACCCGAATTACGTATTGCAGGAAAAAAAACTGTGGTGGCATAGTACCTTTGATATTATCGAAATTGAAGAAACCCTCTTTCGTGAGTCAACCCATATCGTTCGTACTTTTTCAGATCAAGCGAATGTGACCTGCCGAAGTACCTCGACGCCTTTACAACGGGCCATCACAGATTTTGGAGCAGACCAGCCATTTGGCCAAGTCAACGCTAAACTCCAAGAACATTATGGAATAGAGGTACCGGTGAGTAGTATTAGGTTCATCACAGAGCATCATGGCAAAGCGATATTTGAACAAACAGACCTTGTCAGTGACTGGCCAGATACCTCAGGTACAAAACACGTCATTGCAGAGACAGATGGAGGCATGGTTCCTGTGGTGACCATTGATCCTGAAGCAAAAGATAAGCGAAAAGAAAAAACACTGGGCTGGCAAGAACTGCGACTTTGTATTGCCCATGAATGTGGCAGTCGGACGCTGCATTATGGAGGAAACTTTTCTGGGGGTATTGAAGAAACAGGTCGCCAGTTATTTGATTGCGCGATGAATGTAAACTTTGGCCAACAAACACACGTGCATTCGGTAGGCGATGGCGCATCCTGGATCAAGCGCCAAGTGGATGAACAATTTGGCGAAAATGGAACCTATTTAATCGACTTAATGCATCTTTGTGAATACTTGGCAGAAGCGGCACCTAGCTGTACAGGTGACTCGGCATTATGGTTAGATGAACAAAAACAACGTTTGAAAATCAATCAGGCCAGCCTTGTTCTTGAAACCCTATTGCCGTTTCTTGAACCATCCGAAACGGATGATGAGAAAGCGCCGGTTCGTAGGGCTTACCGCTACTTGAGAAATCGTCTGGATCAAGTTGATTATCAAGGTGCGATAGAAAAAGGACTTCCAATCGGTTCAGGTGAAATTGAAAGCGCTCACCGTTACATTGTTCAAGCTCGGCTTAAGCGTCCTGGAGCTTGGTGGTCACCCAATAATATAGATTATATGTTGGCTTTGCGATTATGTAGAATCAATCAACGATGGGAAAATTACTGGCAAGATGTTAGGCAAAAGGCGGCATGATGAAAATTTAGTCTTGCATCACTTTTAATCGTACCCTTCGGCAGGTAGGTTATTGTTAAGATAAATTCTGACCTTTTGGCCTTTTTGGAAACGTAACGTTGGCCCTAGGTAACTACCCTTAATGTTATCTACGGCATTCTTTGGGCCATTGATAACGGTGCCATAGACCTTCCAAATTCGGGTGTCCGGTCCTTTAAAAATAGGAATCTTCACTGTGTCCAGTTTTAATTCTATTTCTACATCTGGATGAAAATCAGCAGAAACGGTATTTTTTAATCTGGAGTTCATGGCTTGTAACAAGGCGGGATGTGCTGCAGCAGTTAGAGCAAAGCCAGTAAATTTGAGTAATCTACGCCGTTGGTTATTGATTTGATTTTTCATCGTAATATCCTCCATCAGCAATATATTTATAATTTAATTATATTCTTATATACGGCCTTTATCATCACTTTTTTTAGCCTTCTTGTTTTTAAATCGGAGAAATGAAATGGCTGATTCTGTTCAAAATAGATGGTTCTTGGAATAGGGGGCTGTAAAAAACGGTTTTCAAGTACAAAACATTTGATTTTGGGGGGTATCTGATGTTTTGTGCAGAGTATTTTCCAATTCAGAAATGAGTCTGAAATGTGCATAAAAGTTAAGCCATTTTTTTCTGTTCAAAAATCTGGTTAAAAAGTTTCTGTCTTTCTTTTTTTAGGATTATAGCGGCCTGATTATCGGTTATTGCCATGGCAACCTGATCGAGTATCGCAAAGCTTATTCCCGGTTTCAAATATTTTTCACTGTCAGGTAGTGATTTGAGTTTGTCATAAGGTGTCATCATGTTTTTATAGGGGTATTGCTTAGACTGCTTTCCTTTATCGTCGGTGATGATTTCAGGATAAAAGCAGGGCCTGTGATAGTTAACATAGGGGTACAAATACTTGATATTGAATTCATTCAGCCTCGCAGCCCATCTTTGTGGGATATGGGTATAGCCAAAAACCTTTCTGACCACCGCGGCATTTTTGCCTTCAACCAGTGCATTATCATTGGTTTGTCGGGATCGTGATTTGGTCATTTCAATCAATAGCTTATTTAACAGGTTCTCTACGGGCTTGTTGATATATTCTGACCCATTGTCAGAGTGAAAACCTTTGATGATAAAGGGAAAAGTTTCCAGTATTTGTTCAAGCACGGGGATTAAAAAGTGTTCGCTGATTTTTTCAACGGATAAGATCATTTCAAACTGAGTGACTTCATCAACTACATTGATATGATAAACGCCTTTTTGCTTGTCCTGGTCGCCCTGGTGAACGGTATCAACGCGAAGGTATCCTGGCTGACCGTTGGCTTGTGGTTTTCTTTTGTCGCCAATGGCGATCTGCCTGGGTTTGGTTTTTTCAAAGTCTCTGCGCTGTAACTGATAGGTTTTTGATGCCCTCAGATTGTAGAGGTGTGAAACAGAGATTGTCGCCAGCTTTTGATACTGCTTCTCTCCGTACACCTGATAGGAACGCTCAATAAGCTTTTTCACGGCATGACCACAAGGTTTTTCATGCCATTCATCAATGTCTGCCAATAATCGAATATCGCGCTGAGAATATTTTCGGTTGAAACCATTGCCTCTTGCTGGGCTGTACCTGACGTAACCGGTCTTTCGGTACTGCGCGATGAGACGTGTCATCTGCTGGCGGGAATAACCGGTTAGCTTAATCAGAAACCGACTAATGATGCCCTTGTCTTTTTTATTGCAGGACAGGTAGTTGAATTTAACGAGTCCCTTTTGGATCAATTGATACCGCTCAGCTTTATTACCCGGTATCGAATAGGCTATCGATTGGTTGCCCTGTAAAAAGGATTCGAGGTGCTCTATTTGGGTTAAATTATCGATGTTCATAATCATTTTCATAAAGTGGATTATGAACAGAAAAGCTATTTCAGGCTCATTTTATACTGGAAATAAGGAGTCGTTTCAGACTCATTTCATATTGGACAAGACTTGCAGTTGTAGCTTAGAGATAAGCTGATATCGTGGATAGAATCAGTTGATTGACATTAACAGGATCAATTTTTCTGAACATTGATGTGTAACACATCATTGCTCGAAATTAATAGCTGTCTTACCGGTAAAGTCGTCATATATGGTGTAAAGACAGGGGATCACAAATAAAACCAGCACTGTCGATGTAGCAATGCCGAAAATAATACTGGTTGCCAGTGGTATCAATATCTGTGCCTGTACACTCTGTTCAAACAGCAACGGTGTTAATCCAGCAATGGTGGTTAACGATGTCAGCAGTACCGCGCGGAAGCGTTCATAGCTGGCTTTGGCAGCCGCCTGATGCGGAGCCATTCCTTCCCTGATATGACGTTTGACGAATTCCACCAGCAGGATGGAATCATTCACTACAATACCTGCCAGCGAGACAAAGCCCAGCAGTGAAGGCATGGTAATATCTTGCCCCATGATCAGATGTCCCCATATCACCCCGATAAAAGCCAGGGGAATGTTAATCATCACCAGCAGCGGTTCCAGATAAGAACGAAATTGCAGACTTAACAGTATAAATACACCCACCATGCCCAGTAATATACTTCTGCGCAAAGAGTTTCGGGTCAGCGTCCCTTCTTTTAATTCACCTTCAAAATTAATGCTTAGTTCGGGGAAACGATTTTTAAATTCGGGAAGATAATGTTGCTGCAAGTGTTTTAATATCGCCTGAGTATTATTAATGTTCATATCAATGTCGCCGTAAACAGTGACTGTCCGTTCACCGTTGATACGTTGTATGCGTGAAAAACTACGGGTTGGGGTGATTCTGGCAACATTCGATAACGGTATCATGCGACCAGTGACGGGATGAATGACCGGGAAATTATCAAAGTCGGACAGTTCGTCCCGCGATTCATCCGCTAGCAAAACCGTTACTTCATAGGTCTCCCGGTTGGCTACCGTTTCAAGTACTTCAACGCCTTGATAGGCGGCTCGCAATTGTGCTGCCAGTGTTTGAGCATCCAGTCCAATAGCGAAGGCACCGGGTAGTAATTGCAGGGTAAACTCTGCTTTTCCAGGTCTGAGGTCATCGGTAATATTACTGACGCCTGGATAGCCCGCAAGCCAGCTTTGCAGCTGATACGAGGCAGTTGATAATTGTTCCAGGTCTGAACCGTGAAGACGAATGTAGATGGCACGCCCAGCCGGGCCAATCATCGGTTCTTTGATGGTGATATTGAGTGCTTCTGGTGTTTCTCCTAACGCCTGATGCCATTGTTCTGCAATTTGATTGAGGGATAATTGACGCGATTCACTGCCGAGCAAATCAACACTCAGTGTGGCTAGATGGGGGCCACTTTCAAAGGCATCGATATTCATACCGTAGTTGATGGTCACGGCTTTTACCAAAGGGGCTGTAAATTGGTTTTGATAGCGAGTATTAATTTGCTCAAGGCTATTGGATAGCTTCTTAATCACGATTTCGCTTTGCATTTTTGAACTGCCGACCGGCATTAATAACCGTGCTTGTAGAATATCACCTTCGATATCGGGAAATGCTGAGAACTTGACGATGCCCGATGCGAATAAACTGACGGATAAGAATAATAAACCGACTACTGTGCCGACAAAGGCATAGCGGTAACTTATCAATGTTTCAACTACGGTCGTCAGTCGATGGTGCAGGCGGTCGAAATGCTGGTTAAATTTTTTCCGAATCGGTGAGGTTTCTTGGTGCCCGGTTTTTTGTAGCGAATGCAGCAGATGATGCGGCAAAATCAAAAATGCCTCAATCAGTGAAACACTGATGATCGAAATCAACACAGCTGGAATGGTTTTCAGCATCTGACCAATATTGCCGTTCAAAAACAACAAACCGACAAAAATACACAAAGTAGTGATATACGATGACAAAACCCCGGCGGCAACTTTTCGGGTACCGTCAATCGCGGCTTGTATCGGTGTTTTCCCCAGACTCATCTGGTGACCAATGCTTTCGCTGATGACGATGGCATCATCCATCAGGATACCCAGTGCCAATAGTAGAGCGACCATTGACAACATATTGATGCTGATACCCCATTGCGCCAGGAGAAAAACACTGGCCAGAAAAGAAACCGGCAGCCCCATAATCACCCAAAACGCATAACGACCCCCAAAAAACAACCACATGATGAAAAACACCAGAAGCAAGCCTTGCCAAGCGTTGGTGATCAGCATTTGGATACGGTCGGACACGCTACTGGTGAAATCCTGGGTTAAATGAAAGCCGACTTGTTGCGGCAGACGTTTACGGTCTTTTGCGATAAATTGTTGTACAGCGGCCAGAATACGTAAACTGTCATCGCGGGAATTTTTTCGAATTTTTAAAAATGCGGTGGGTTTACCGTTGTAAAGGATACTCTGATCGTCATCTTCAAATTGATCCGAGATGTTGGCTATATCACCTAGATAAACTTCATGACCCAATTCGCTTTTAGCGATAATCAGTTCAGACAATTCCCTAACAGAGCGCCGTTCGTCGCTGAAACGAATTTGATAATCGCGGCGATCAGTATTGATGTCACCAACAGGTAAATCCAAATCCTGACGGGCGACGACTGCCGCAACATCCTGCAAGCTCAGCCCGTATTGACGTGAGCGCGATTGTGAAACCTGAATCTGAAATTGTCGGTCCGAAAAACCTTCAATAGTTACCAAAGGTATGTTCGGATCACGCAACATGCGTTGTTTAATGTCTTCGGCCAGATCTTTCAGTTCTGGTGTCTTTAAATCAGCGGTTATTGCCACGGTTACTACATCCTGGGTACGACCCATTTCACGAATGACCGGTTCTTCAATGTCATTGGGAAAGCTGTCAATTTCATCAACAGCGCTTTCGATATCATTCATGAACAATCTGAAATCACCAGCTTCCAGCATTCCTGCCACGGTTAAAGCCTGCGAGTGACGTGCTTCACAGCGGATTTCTTCAAGAAAGCTAATCCCTTCCAAGGCATCTTCCAGAGGTTGGCAAAGCTTCTGCTCAATCTCTTGTGGCGTCGCGCCTGGATACAGAATTTTGATTTCTACTTCATAGTACTTAATTTCCGGCAGTGTTTCCCTTTTCAGGTCTGGCAAGGTAACAATGCCGACAAACATCAGCAACGCCATCAATAAATTGGCCGCTGTTGGGTGTAACGCGAAGAAACGGATCATTGTTGCGTCTCAATCCATATCGCAATCTGTTGTTGTATAAGGTCGTCTGGGTCTGGTTTGACGGTCATCCCAGAAATGGCGGGAAACGGATCGCTGACAATCAGTTTTTCCCCGGCGACCAGGCCAGTTTTAAACAGAGCCATGTTACCCTGCAATTTGTCGGGTTTTAGTGCGCGTCGTTGTAGTTTATTATCCTTACCAACAATATATAATTCGCCTTCATGCAAGGCATCTCGGGGAATGACAAAAAAATCCTTGGTATTGCCTGTAATGACCACGTCAGTGTACATACCTTCAATCAGTGGGGGTTTAACACCGGGCTCAATTTGAGCATACGGCTGATCGACACTGATAATGATGCTCAAAGAACGAGTTATTGGGTCAAGTTTGCTGCTGATACGTTCAACTTTGGCTTCCCAAAAGGCAGAGAAATCATCGCCCAGGCGCACAGTCGCTGTTAAACCCAGCTGGGTCAGAAAGTCAGAGGAAACCCCCCGTTGGAAGGCTATCCTGATTTGTTCCTGACTGTCACTGAAATCTTTCGCCAGGGTGCGAAATTTGGTGAGTGGAAATTGCGCATTGATCAATATTTTATCAGTAGTCTGAGCTTTGAATAGTAATGTCCCCTGGCTGATATATTGATTGGCTTCTACAGCCAACTCGGAAATACGGGCGTTAAATGGTAATCGAATGGTGGTACGATCCAGATTGCGTTGCTGGGAAACGGTTGCTGCTTCGGTATTGCTAAGACTGGCTTTCAGACTAGCTTGTTGTTCGGGCAAAGTTTTTAGTAGATTGTCCAGGTTTTGAACTTCCTGTTGCAACTGAATGACCTTGCTTTGCTGAGCCTCAAAAGCGGATTGGGACACCAGTTTTTTCTTCAACAGTTCGTTGGCGCGCGCCAGGTCTTTTTGCGCCAGCAGCAGCTTTTGTTGGGCTAATTTTAAATCGGTTCGGGTATTCTTCAGTTTGACCTTGATTTCCCTTAATTTGGCCTGATTAACGGCCGTATTAGCCTCGGCTTGTTGCAGTGATAATTGAAAATCATCGGCTTCAATACGAATCACAACTGTATCTTCAGCAAAGGTTGCGCCATTGCGTAATTGCGGATGTACAAACACAATTTTACCTGCCACTTCTGATTTGGCTTCAAGCTGGATGTCAGGCTCGACAATACCAAAACCGGTTACTGCGGGTTTTAACGAATATTTTTGAACATCAATCACTTTAACTGGAGCGATAAACGTTGCTTCCGATTGATGTTGCATGCCAGATTGTGATTTTATAACGAGTACAGCCACAATAATGCAGCTGATCAAAATAATCAGAAAAGCACGGCGTTTAGCTAAAAAATTGAGAGGCATATTTAGTTTAAGGTTGAGTGTCGATAGTTAAACCTATATAAGAGTATTATGGTTTAATGATGATACTATTATGCAATTTGTTCAAGCTTTGTTTATTGGGAAACAGGCTATTGTGAGTCTTTAACTCATTTGCGAACAAGTTTATAGCCTTTTATTCATTACAGTTGAATAGTTGACTTTTGTGTGTTTGAGCTTAGAACACATGAGTATAAATCATGAATATCAGCACAAACCTCACTATTTATCAAAGGATTTAATATGCAAAACAGTAAAAAACGTATTCTTATCATTGGCGGAGTAGCCGGTGGAGCATCCTGTGCGGCCAGGTTAAGGCGTTTATGCGAAACTTGCGACATCGTGTTAATTGACAAAGGTGAGCATGTGTCTTTTGCCAACTGCGGATTGCCTTATTTTGTAGGAGATGTGATCAAAGAGGAACAAAAGTTACTGGTTGCAACGCCGGAATTGTTTCAGAATCGATTTAATATTAAAGTATTGACCAGGCATGAGGCGACCGCTATTAATGGTGCTGAAAAAACGGTCAGTATGACCAATCTACTGGATGGTACGGTAACAATAGAACACTATGATGCATTGGTGCTATCTACGGGTTCTAAGCCGATTAGACCGCCATTGGCAGGTATTGATCTACCTGGTATTTATGTCCTTAGAACTATACCTGACAGTCATAAATTAAAAGCTGCAGCAAAAAATGCTAAACGAGTGGTCATTATCGGCGGTGGATTTATTGGTCTGGAGATGGCTGAGAATTTGGCCGGTTTGGGTTTATCAGTTACCATGATTGAAAGGGATAGGCAGGTTATGCCGCCCTTAGATGTTGAAATGGCCAGCTATGTTGAAACCTGCTTGGAAGACAATAATATTAGTCTAAAACTCGGTTACGCAGTAGAAGCATTCAGTCAGACTTCAAATGGATTGAAGGTTCATTATTCAAAGGGTGAGGAGATTGAGACTGATATTGTGTTACTGGCAATCGGTGTGATACCTGCTTCCGAACTGGCTCAACAGGCAGGTCTTGAGATTGGCACCAGAGGCGGAATTAAAGTCAGCGATACAATGCAAACCAGTAACCCCAACATCTGGGCAGTGGGTGATGTGGTTGAAGTAGAGGATTTCATTAGCAAGCAACAAGTGATGGTACCACTCGCCGGGCCTGCTAATCGGCAAGGCCGGATTGCTGCTGGTGCAATTCTGGAATTCTTCAACCCTGAGTGTCAACGCAAGCTGAGTTTTCGCGGCGTTCAGGGAACTTCAGTTTGTCAGGTATTTGGTACTACTATTGCCATGAGCGGAGCCAGTGAAAAATCCTTACAACGGGCTGGTATGAAGAATTATCAAGCTGTTTACTTACACCCTGGCCATCACGCAAGTTATTACCCTGGCGCCCAGTCCATTCATGTAAAGCTGATTTATAACTGTGGTGATGGCAAAATTTTAGGTGTACAGGCTGTCGGAAAGGCAGGTGTTACCAGGAGGGTCGATGTCATCGCTATGGCGATACAAATGGGTGCAACGGTGTATGATCTTGAAGAAAGTGAACTTTGTTACGCACCGCAATTTGGTGGTGCTAAAGACCCGGTCAATATGGCGGGCATGATTGCTGCCAATAATTTACGTCACGATCTTGAGTTAGCCGATTGGGAGCAATTGTTTGATAGTCAACATACACTGCTAGATGTTAGATTGTCGGCAGAATTTGAAGTTAACCATATTAACAATGCCATGAACATACCACTTGAGGAATTGCGTGGGAGTATTGAAGAGCTGGATACTGATAAGGAAATATGGCTGGTTTGTGGTGCCGGGCAGCGCGCTTACTATGCCGTGCGCTTGCTAATGCAACACGGATTTAATGTTCGGATATTGTCGGGTGGTATGCAAACTTATAATGCGTTCGTCACAACATAAATGATCACATTTTAGTATGAGGGGTTTTAGTTGTGAAAATAGTAACTAAAGCCCGGCATGCTGATTTATCACTTTAATTAAAACCAACACTGAAATTGGAGAGGTATAAATTTACTTTAGTTCTACTTTGTCTGATTACTAAAATGTAGGGTACGCTGTACGCACCCTTGCCATAGCAGTAGGGTATAACAATGCTGGTTGGTGTGTAAAACGCACTCTACAGATAACTTTTGTGTGGTCTTCGTTAAATGTGACAAAGTAAGAATTAGGCATACAAGAGAGATGCCTTATAGGTGCTTAATTGAAGTCTAGGGGTAACCGCTATCAAACAACACATACAAATCAATATCAAAGGGCTTGTGCAAGGTGTTGGCTTTCGCCCTTTTATTTACCGGCTCGCGAAACAATACGATCAATTTGGATGGATAGCCAATACAGGGCAGGGTGTAACGATTGAGCTTGAGGGTGATCCAGTAAAACAGAATCTGTTCATTTCATCCCTGCAACAAATTCCGCCATTTGCAGAAATAACCTCATTAACTGTGAATTCCTTGCCCCTGGCTGGCTTTCAAACATTTGAGTTTAACCCCAGTATAAACAGCGATGGAAAATCGTCTTTTGTATTACCTGATATTGCCGTATGCCCGTCTTGTACTTCTGAGCTTTTTGATCCTGCCAGTCGGTTTTACCGTTATCCATTTATCAGTTGCTGTCACTGTGGGCCTCGTTATAGCATCATGCAGGAACAACCCTATGATCGAAGCAGGACAAGTATGGCTAATTTTGAGTTATGCCACGTTTGTAGGCAAGACTATCAAAACCCTGCCAATCGACGCTTTCATGCTCAAACGCTTGCCTGTGACGATTGCGGCCCCGCTATTTCCCTGCTTGATTACCAAGGCTACAAGCTTGCTGAGCGCGAACAGGCGCTATTAGCTGCGGTTCAGGCGCTACATAATGGAAAAATTCTTGCCGTCAAAGGTATAGGCGGTTATCAACTTCTGGCTGATGCTGGTAATAGCTCGGCCATAGTGCTATTACGAGAGCGTAAACATCGCCCACGGAAGCCTTTTGCCCTAATGGTGCCCACATTAAAAGCTGCGCATAAATTGTGCTTTATTAATCGGGCAGAAGAGGCTGCGCTTACTTCTGTAGCATCACCGATTGTACTATTACAATGTCGCCTTGATTCCGGTATTTTGGAATTTGTCGCACCAGATAACAGACTTTTGGGTCTCATGCTACCATATTCGCCGTTGCATCATCTGTTGTTGCAGAATATCAACGCACCTGTTATTGCCACCAGTGGCAACCGGCAAAATGAACCGATCTCTATCAACGAAGAACAAGCATTAGACAGGCTACAAGGGATTGCTGATTTTTTTCTTACTCACAACCGTGACATTCTTCGACCTCTGGATGATTCTATTGTCAGGCTAATAGGCGGCACAATGACCACCTTACGCAGGTCAAGGGGGTATGTGCCCTCACCGTTAACATTAAAAAAAGCTATTCCCGAAACCCTTGCTGTAGGCGGGCATTTAAAAAGTACTGTTGCGATCAGCCGTGGTCATCAAGTTATTCTGAGCCAGCATTTAGGTGATCTTGATACAACAGCCAGCCAACAACAATTTGAAACCACCTTGACTGATATGATGCAATTTTATCAAGTCAAGCCCGACCGAGTAATGCACGATTTTCACCCCGTTTACAATAGTAGCCAGTTTGCGGGTAAATTGGGTATTCAAAGCATACCGGTGCAGCATCATTATGCGCATATTTTGTCATGCATGGCGGAACATGGTATACAGCCACCCGTTCTTGGCATTGCCTGGGACGGCATTGGGTTAGGTAAAGACAACATCTTATGGGGCGGTGAATTTTTATTGATTTCTGGAAACGGGTTTGAGCGGTTTGCTCATTTTCGTCCGTTCCCCTTGCCCGGAGGCACAAAAGCCATTCAGGAGCCGCGTCGCGTTGCATTAGGTTTGTTATATGAACTATATGGAGAAGATCTTTTCAAGCTTCAAAATTCACCCTGCTTACAAGCGTTTACAAACCAGGAACTTAATATCTTAAACACAGCTCTAAAACAACAAGTAAACACGTCGATTACGACCAGTGCAGGACGTTTGTTTGATGCGGTAGCAAGTTTATCTGGGCTCTGTCAAATGAGTCATCATGAAGGGGAGGCGGCTATGCGTGTAGAGTCAGCAGCATATTCTACTGTTTCTGATTTAAGCTACCCATACCGAGTGTATGAAAACTCGCCAATAGTCATTGACTGGCAGCAAATAATAGCAGCCATTATTGATGACTATTCTCATGGTCAAAAAGAAGTGATAGCTGCAAAATTCCATAATACCTTGGCAGAAATTGCGTTGAACATTGCACACACAGCCAATCAAAGTAATATAGTCCTTAGTGGTGGCTGTTTTCAAAATGCCTGCTTGGTCGATAAAGTAGTGCAACTTCTAATAGGAGGAGGGTTTGAGGTATTTCAACACGAAAATATACCACCGAATGATGGGGGGCTCGCTCTCGGCCAAATCAATGCTGCAACATATCTTTAGGACATTCAAATATGTGTTTAGCCGTACCCGGTAAAATCATCAATATATCAGATGAAGGCCCCTTGTTTCGTACTGGAAGAATAGACTTCTCCGGTGTTACTAAGGAAGTCAGCCTGGCTTATGTCCCGGAAGCGAAAATTGACGATTACGTCATCGTCCACGCCGGTTTTGCCCTATCGATCGTTGATGAACAGGAAGCACAGGCTAGCCTGGAGGCATTCCAGGAATTGTCAGATTTTGAGAGTGCTGGTGAGGATAAAAGGTGAAATACCTGGATGAATATCGCGATCCTAGCATTGCTAAGAAACTTATTGCGGCTATTCAGTCCATTACTAAACACTCATGGAACATCATGGAAATCTGTGGCGGACAAACCCACAGTATTATCAAGCACGGAATAGATCAGCTGCTACCGGACAACATCAATCTGATTCATGGCCCCGGCTGTCCAGTTTGCGTTACCCCGCTGGAATATATAGATAAAGCTCTGGAGATTGCCAGACAGTCGGATGTGATCTTCTGCTCTTTCGGTGATATGCTTCGTGTTCCCGGTAGCAGTCAGGATTTGCTAAACCTCAAGGCTCAGGGAGCCGATATCCGTATCGTCTATTCTCCGCTGGATGCCATTAAACTGGCCCAACAACATCCAGACAAACAAATCGTATTTTTTGGTGTCGGCTTTGAAACCACCGCACCCACCACTGCTTTAGCAGCCAGCCAGGCCAAACAACTGGAGTTAAAAAACTTTTCGCTGCTCATTTGTCATGTCCGTGTGCCTCCTGCTATGACTGCTTTGCTGAGTTCACCCGACAAAAGAATACAGGGCTTTCTTGCAGCCGGTCATGTCTGCACTATCATGGGCTACAACGAATACATTCCGATTTCCAACCAATATCAACTACCGATTGTGGTCACAGGCTTTGAACCGGTTGATATTTTGCAAGGGATTTATCTTTGCATCAAACAGTTGGAAGAAAGTCGTTATGACGTTGAAAATCAATACAGCCGTGTGGTTAAAAAAGGAGGCAATCAACCCGCACAACGATTAATGGATCAGGTTTTCAATGTCGTCAATCAAAACTGGCGTGGCCTTGGAGAAATAGCCGATAGCGGCCTTGCTTTGCGACCTGAGTTTGATCAATTGAATGCAGAGCACCGTTTTGAGGTATCGGCCGTAAAAACTTGTGAGCCCACGAACTGCCGCAGTGGGGAAATTCTTCAGGGTCTATTAAAACCCAATCAATGTTCTGAATTTGGGGTGCAATGCACCCCTGAGCATCCCCTTGGTGCAACTATGGTTTCATCAGAAGGTGCCTGTGCCGCTTATTACCATTATCGACGTCATCAAAATGTCTGACCCAAAACTTCAATGCCCTCTCCCTTTCCAGTATGATCAAATTGTGATGGCACACGGCGGTGGCGGCCGCCTGATGCAGCAACTGCTGGATACTATTATCCAACCGGAATTCAGCAACCCACTACTCGATCAGAAACATGATAGCGCAGTGTTCAATATGGGCGATCAAAAAGTCGCTTTTACTACCGATTCCTATGTCGTTAACCCGTTATTTTTTGCCGGAGGAGATATCGGTAAACTTGCCGTGTGTGGCACCCTAAATGATTTAGCCATGAGTGGCGCTAAACCTTTATATATCACTTGTTCGTTGATTATCGAAGAAGGCTTTGCAATCCAAGACCTGCAACGCATTGTCCGTTCGATGCAACATACCGCACAGGAGGCTGGCGTTTTGATCGTCACCGGAGACACTAAAGTGGTTGAAAGAGGCAAGGGTGACGGTCTTTATATCAATACCGCCGGCGTTGGAATCATTGAACCGGCTGTTTCCGTTCATGCTTCGAATATTCAGGAAGGAGATGCCATCATCATCAACAGCGACTTGGGCCGTCACGGCATAGCCATCATGCAGGAACGGGAAGGCTTCGATTTTGGAACTCAAATCGAAAGTGACTGCGTCGTTCTCTCCGATCTTGTCCAGAATCTGATAACCTCCGGCATTGAAATCCACTGCATGCGTGATTTGACCCGAGGCGGTCTGGCCAGCGTGCTGATCGAAATGGCTGACTTAGCAACATGCCACTTTGAAATCAATGAAACGGAACTTCCCGTTCGGGAAGATGTTAAAAGCGCCTGCGAAATATTGGGATTTGACCCGCTATATATTGCCAATGAGGGATGCTTTGCCTTATTTGTTCCTCAGTCACAGGTCAATGATACGCTTTCCTGTTTGAAACAGTGCGATACAGGGAAGCAAGCGTGTCAAATAGGTAGGGTTAAAGCCAAGAATGAGCAAGGCATGGTTTCCTTAAAAACAACGATGGGGATCAGCCGAGTTCTGGATCTGTTTAGCGGCGAGCAGTTGCCCAGGATTTGTTAGAAGGTGGATATAAAAAATCGCTAGTGGTCGTTCGGCTAAATTTGTTTTATTACGCTATTTATGAATGATATATTTTTTGAGAAAGCTATTCCCTATTGACACGAAATTCGTGTAACACTATTATACTGCTTATGAAAAACGTAACTATCACATTAGAAGATGATGTCGCTCAATGGGCTCGAATATGCGCAGCTAAGAAAAATACAAGTGTTTCCAAGCTATTGGGTAATGCTTTAAAAATACAAATGGCTCAGGAAGAAGGATATGATCTTGCTATGCGACAGTATTTATCAACGCCAGCTATACCTTTAAAAGCGAGTACTGACGGCTATCCCGATAGAGACTCACTCCATGAGCGCTAAGGTATTTGTTGACACCAATATACTGGTATATGCAAGAGACTCATCAGAAAAAGAAAAGCAAATCACTGCCAACCAATGGATGGCATATTTATGGAAAACTCGTTTAGGTCGACTCAGTTACCAATCCTGCAATGAATATTACGTAGTAACTACACAACGGCTTAAGCCCGGTTTGCCTAAAAAAGAATCTCGCGACGACATAAATGCATTTGAAGCATGGAATCCCCTTTCTATTAACCGCACAGTCATCGAAAATGCTTGGCGGATTCAGGATCAATACCAATTCTCATGGTGGGATTCTCTAATATTATCTGCAGCTCAAATACAAGATTGTAAATATATTTTGAGTGAGGATTTACAGCATGAACAAGCAATTGGTGAAGTCATAATAATCAATCCATTTTTATCTGACTTGTCTCGAATAGTAAACTAGTTCTCCCAAAGTTCTTAGAGAATCTATGTCGATAGATACCGGGGATAAGGTTGAATTTATTATTAAATCCTCTGTCCGGAAAAGTGTTGGCCCATCAGAGAGTTGGGGAATATTGGAACTAGTTACCCTTGTCTCTCAAACATCTTCTTCAACACTGCCAGCGTCATCAAACAAAGTGTTTCCATGCTTGTCGATAATAGACAGCTCCACAATTTCTGCCCGCTCATCTAAACCTGTTGTTTCTGTATCCAAAACAACAAAGTCACTTTCAAAATCAATCATTACTCTGAAATACTAAAGGGTTTAAGTGGATCATAGTTATATTTGGTAATTTTCATAAATTATTATTGAACCGGATATTTTCTCCAATCCAGTCCGTCCATGCGCTAAAGTTATTGCCTTTGGTAGTCGAGAGTTGTATTACTCGTACATCCGGATTGACTTGTCTGGCATATTGGATGCAGCGTTCCATATTGAAGTCCACATAGGGTAGCAAATCCGTTTTGTTAATAATCATTAAATCCGCAGCATGAAACATATCTGGATATTTGAGCGGTTTGTCATCGCCCTCGGTTACCGATAACACGACGACTTTATGCGCCTCGCCCAAATCAAATGAAGATGGACACACTAGGTTTCCAACGTTTTCAATTGCAAGCAAGCTGTTATCCGCTGGCTGTAATTCAATAACCGCATGACCGATACTGTGGGCATCCAGATGACAGGCCTTTCCAGTATTAATTTGTAGTGCAGGAGCGCCGGTTGCGCGAATCCGGTTGGCATCATGTTCGGTTTGTTGGTCACCTTCTATCACAGCAATTGGGATCCGGCCTTGTAGCACCATTATCGTTTCGACTAGCAGGGTTGTTTTGCCTGCACCGGGACTGGACATCAGATTCAAAGTAAATATATGATGCTGCCGGAAATAATCCCTATTTTGCTCGGCATAGCGGTTATTCTTACTTAGAATATCCTGTTCAACCTGCACCAGCCTTTCTGCATGATGATCATGCTGCTGATGTGAATGGTCGTGATGATGGCTATGTTTTTCTGTTTGATCAGGCTGGCCGCAGCCGCAGATTCCGCACATGGTGATACCTCTCACTAAAGACGGGTAAAAAGATGTCGGGTTACGGCGCTTGAAATCATATATTGATTAACATATCTGTGAGATGCGCCTAACCCAACCTACATTCTATTCGTGTGGATTTATGTATCGCTAGATAACTATTAAATCCTTAATTTTCATTTCATTGCCCTGTGTCACGACAATATCAGGGCTGCCACAGATGATACAAGGGTCATGCAGCGTTTCAAGCTGAACTGTTTGACCGCAATGCTTACATGTTCCTGAACCTTGCTTTTGTTTGATTTCCAGCTCAGCATTTTCAGCCAGGGTGTTTTTCGTTACTACATCAAAGCCAAAACGCATCGCCTCCAGTTCCACACAGGAAAGCATACCGATTTCCAGACAGACTTTTTTTACTTGCTTGAAGCCTTGGGATTTTGCATTTTCCTCAAGAATTTCCAGTACGTTTTCAAGCAGCGATATTTCGTGCATTATGCGATAACTCCAGCCATCTATTCAATGAGGGGTTGCTCAAAAGTTGCACGGTAAAATCGCTAGCAAGCAGTAAATTTTGTTTGGCTCCAATACTCAGATCCTCACCCAATTCAAATTGTTGCGCTTTTATACTCAGCAAAAAACACGGTGGCGGAATTTCTTTTTTAATCGTCTGATAAACCTGTAACACCGCTGCAGGATTCATTGCATGCGTTGTATAACTAAGGTCACGCTCTGGCTTTAAATGATGCAATTCAAATGGAATAGCGCAGGATACTGAAGCATCTACGAACAAAACTATATGCCTTTGTTCCAGATCCAGTGCATGTTCAATCTGCAACTGAAAGTCAGTTAAAAACTCAATCTGATTCAGTTTAATTGCTGTATTTTTTTGTAAAGCATCCAATAACTCTGGGCCAAGCGCATCGTCACCACGACTTGGGTTACCATAACCGAAAACTAAAACGGGTTTAACCATCATTCTATAGCCCGCTCGATTTTGCCGTCGCTGTGCTTAATCAGCTTATCAATCAGTTTGCCTTCTGCATTGACTAAATCTAGTTGCAATGGCATTTTCCCAACGGCATGGGTTGCGCAGGAAAGACAGGGATCATAAGCGCGTATTGCCACCTCCAAATTATTCAACAGGGGTTCCGTCAATTCAGTGCCAGATAAATACTCAGCGGCAACTTGCCTTACCGACTCATTCATACCCTGATTGTTACTGGTGGTAGAAACTATCAGATTGGCTTTGGTAACGATATCATTTTCATCGACTTGATAATGATGAAACAAGGTACCACGCGGAGCTTCTATCACACCGATGCCTTCCAGGTGTTTCTCTCCTTGAGCGACTAGATCCTTACCCATAATATCAGCGTCATTCAGCAATTCCTTAATTGACTCAGCACAGTGTAACGCTTCTATCAAACGCGCCCAATGAAAAGCCAAGGTGCTATGTACCATCGCTTCACCACTATGGGCTTTAAATTCTTGTCTAACTAATTCAGCTTTCGGTGTGCTAATAAAATCACAGTTATTCACCCGGGCTAAAGGCCCAACCCGATACCAACCCTGTTCTTTCCCCAAGGACAATAAATAAGGAAACTTCATATAGGTCCAGGACTTGACTTCCTCATGGATAATGTCGTTATAGTGACAGTAATCCACATGATCCATAATGGTCTCACCCTTATCATTTTTAGCCCTAAGTCCTCCATGATAAAGCTCCAATCCACCATCAGGCCGGGTCAAACTCATGTAGTTGGTCCGGATCGTCGCAAAATCATCATAATAAGGAAGATTAGAACAATGTACTTTCTTGATCAGTGCAACTGCGGCTTCAGACCATTGAATGATCTGGTCAATATCTTCCAGTAAATAATCGCGTTGTTCTCTGCTCAGGGATTTATTCATACCTCCGGGTATCGCACCTGTGCCGTGGATACGCTTACCGCTAATCATCCGGATCACTTCCTGTCCATATTTACGCAACTTGACACCCTGAAGACCAATCTCGGTATGCTCCTGCAATACCGCTATAATATTTCGTTTGGCCACCTCGCTTTCAAAGCCAAACAATAGATCGGGACTGGCCAGGTGAAAAAAGTGTAATGCATGCGATTGCAACACTTGGCCAAAGTGCAATAAACGGCGTAGTTTATCGGCGGTAGGGGGCAACAAATCAGGATCTATTCCAACCAATTGATCTATGGCTTTAGCTGCAGCCAAATGGTGGCTAACCGGACAAATCCCACATAGTCGTTGAACCAAAACCGGCAATTCCCAGTAGGGGCGGCCTTGAATAAAGCGTTCAAATCCACGAAATTCGACAATATGCAATCGTGCCTGTTGTACCTTATTTTCTTCGTCTAACAGCAATGTGACCTTCCCGTGGCCCTCCACCCGGGTGACCGGATCGATCACGACACGCTTCAGGTTTTCTTTGCTCTTAGCCGTTTCTAAATGTTCGTACATAATTTAGTTAGACTATATTAAATGGTGCAAGTGCCTAACACTTTTCCATAGATAGAAATCATAAACTGCGAAATATTCGAATTACATTAATTATGCTAGTGTACAAATATAGTTTATTAATTTGAAAATTAACGCCTATTTTAGCTTCAATATTTTGTTATATTCCCTATTATCCTTGACAATTATTTCTTATAATCTTGACAGGCGGCGGCGATGGTTGGAGAGAGGAGCAGGGGTGAAGCAATTCGGAAATTTATCGTAGACAACATTATAAAGCACCAAACTTCTATTGTAGCGCTTACCTCGAAGAAGTTCAAAATCACACGGCAAGCGGTGAATTAGAGCCTGCTAATAAAGTATAACTTATTGATATTATTATAATATAAGGTTTATTTATGGTGTAATAGTGCACGAAAAACAAGCAAATCTTACCAAAACTCGTGCACCTATGATCCGATATTGCAGCTCCAAACAACTCACGATTCCAGAATTAGACTGGCTCTTCCAAACTGACCTAGATGAAAACAATCGCTGGGCAAGAATGAGCCAGTGCATTCCCTGGGATGAACTGGCAGAGAGTTATTACCAAGGGCTTTCGAGCCAAACCGGTCGTCCAGCAAAGGATTTACACCAAAGCCCCCTTCAAGGGGGTTAATGCAATCCCATGTCCTTTGGGTATGGATATTGAGCTCTAATTTTTCTATAGCAGCCTTATTCTGTTGGTTCTCAAAATAATCTTCTATATCAAGATCAATCCATTCTGTTACAACGTGTGGAATGTTTGAACAAATAATCTTCCTACCGAATGTCTATTAATAAAGGAAAATTAACAGTTTCTTAACTAATGATTAGCATCTTAATTCACATTTAAGCATGATTCACCTTCCATTTGACATCCTCTCGAAGTGAAGTAACTCCCTGACCATGTACAATGCAGCTATGGTTCTTGCTTCCGTGCATTGGTTAGAAGCCATAAGGCCTGCGATATCATCGATCTTCCAAGGAATGACTTCGAGTTCCTCTGGTTCATCGCCGGGTATTTTTTTTGGGTAGAGGTCTTGGGCAAGCACGATTTGAGTTGTATGTTCAAAATAGGCCGGTGCTAAGGAAAATGAAGTTAATAAGGTTAGTTGGTGAGCCCCATAGCCAACTTCTTCCATCAGCTCACGATTGGCCGCATCAAGAGGGGGCTCTTCAGGTTCTGTTTTACCTTTTGGCAGCCCAACTTCATAACGATCAACACCGGCAGCATATTCATTGACTAATAGAACTGTTTTGTTATCTATCATGGGGACAATCAGAACAGCGCCTCCTCCAGTCCCTCTTTTTAGTCTTTCAAATTGACGCTGTTCTCCATTACTAAATTTTAAATCAATTTGTTCCACACAAAAAAGGCGGGTTCTTGCCACGTCTTTGCGCAAGAGAATCTCTGGTTTATCTGGCATAAGATCATCTTCAAAAAAATAGTCTTATTCACTATACGCTATCAATGATCGAATGGAAAAGTGGAAAAATTGATGCACTAATTGAAGTTGAATTTATCTGGGTTCAATCAAATAATGAAATGGTTGTTTGATTGTTTTAGCGGAGTAAAAGCTATAGATTCAATGAGAAAAAAGATCAATATCTCATAAGGCTACGGTTTGGAATTTGTTGGAGAAGGTTTGCGTGATCGGTGCGAGCTTTTGTTTTTATTCGGCTGATGTCTTCTCTGTGTTGGTTTTCTGGCTGGGTTTCTAATAAAAGTTGGTTCTTTGATCTCAGGCAAAAGGTCAGGTGTTAGTGCTATCGTTGGGATTTTTTGGCCGATAAATTCTTCAATTTCTGGCATGGAATAGGCAAACTCTTCGCAAACGAAACTAATTGCTTCGCCAGCCGCGCCGAAGCGTGCGGTTCGGCCTATTCGATGCACAAAATCTTCTGCATCTTGAGGCAAATCAAAATTAATAACATGGGTTACATCTGTTATGTGTAGTCCTCTGGCGGCAACATCGGTAGCAATCATTATATCTATTTTGTTTTGTTGAAAGCTTTCTAGTAATTTTTCGCGCTTTTGTTGCGGTACATCGCCAGATAAAACTGCTGTTTGAATGTCGTTATGTTTGAGGTAAGCATTAACTTTTTCTGCTGCTCGTTTAGTGTTGATAAAAACTATACTTCTGGTTGGCTTATGCTTTTGTAAAATGCCGATAAGTAGTGGAATTTTCTGGTCGTTGGAGGGACAGTAAGCGGTATGATGAATAGCTCCAACAGAAACTTGTTCAGGATCTATACGAATCAACTCAGGGTTATTCATGTGCTCGTAAGCTAGTTCGGTTACTCGGTAAGATAGCGTTGCAGAAAACAATAAATTTAGCCGCTCTTCCGGCTTGGGCATTTGCCGAAGAAGGAATCTAATATCATTGATGAATCCCAGGTCAAGCATACGATCTGCTTCGTCTAACACTGCTACTTCAATGTATCTTAGGCTAAATGCTTTTTGTTTGTAGAAATCGATGATTCTGCCGGGCGTACCTATGATGACATCCACATTCGATTTTACTTGTGTCAGTTGTTGTTTGTAGTCAGTGCCGCCATAACACAAGCTAAATTTAATGTCTAAGCCAGTGCTCAGGAGCTTGGCATCTTTACTAATTTGGATGGCAAGTTCACGAGTTGGTGCGAGAATAATTGCTCTAGGATTTTGTTTGGTGGGGTCTTTGGTACTGTTTAACAATTGCTGAAAAGTAGCCAGCAAAAATGAGGCAGTTTTACCGGTTCCCGTTTGTGCTTGTCCAGCGATATTCTTGCCTCTCAAAGTCAGTGGCAAAGTTTTATCTTGAATGGGAGTGCAATGAGTAAAACCAGCATTATCTAAACCCTCTAAAATGACTTCAGATAATTCTAAGTTGCGAAAAAGTGTTTTTGTTAGATGTTGTTGCGACATAGGTTTTATTACAGAAGTTGGCGTAATCATAATGGGGCTTGGGTAAATTTACAACCTTATCCGATGTAAACTTAGAATGACGGTATAGCTAATTTCTAAAAATTGCGTTACATTGCTAAAATATTTTTTGTTAATTATGGAGATTATTGATGTCTGATACAGTTTTACATGTGACGGATAGCGAATTTGATGCGAGCGTTTTAAAGTCTGATTGTCCAGTTGTCGTTGACTATTGGGCAGAATGGTGTGGTCCCTGCAAAATGATTGCTCCCGTTTTGGACGAAATTGCTACTGAGTATGGCGATAAAATCAAAGTTGTAAAACTAAATATTGATGAAAATCCGCAAACACCAAAGAACTATGCTGTTCGCGGTATACCTACACTGATGATTTTTAAAGGTGGAGAAGTCGAAGCCACAAAAGTGGGTGCATTGACAAAGTCCCAGCTTGCAGAATTTATTGATAACAATATATGATCTACTTGGTGTCAGGCCCAATGATGAAGATTATTTGATTGGCTTGGCATCATCAGCTATACTACAACTCAGTTATTGCTGCTTCCGACAGCATAAAGAAAACGAACAAGCCGTATCTTAAACCAAACAATCCCGCGAAAATTTATTCTAAATGCTCTCGGTGCCTTTACGGCATTCTATTTTCCACTTAGGTCGTTCACACAATCATCTTATGAATCTTACCGAATTAAAGCACACACCCATTAAAGAAGTTATCGAATTAGCTGAGACACTTGACCTTGAAGGGGTCGCTAGAACTAGAAAACAAGAACTAATATTTGCGATACTAAAGAAGCACGCAAAAAGTGGTGAGGATATTTATGGCGATGGTGTATTAGAAATTTTGCAAGACGGCTTTGGCTTTTTACGATCTCCAGGTAGCTCTTATCTGGCAGGCCCCGATGATATTTATGTATCACCAAGCCAAATTAGGCGATTCAGTCTAAGAACAGGTGATACGGTCAAGGGAAAGATAAGACCGCCGAAGGAAAGCGAACGGTATTTTGCAATGCTCAAAGTTGAAGAAGTCAACTTTGAGGCACCTGAAAATACCAAACATAAGATCCTTTTCACTAACCTAACCCCTTTATTTCCCAACCAGCGATTTACTTTAGAACGTGGTAACGGTACCAGTGAAGATTTAACTGGCCGTATTATTGATTTGGTTGCGCCAATTGGTAAGGGGCAGAGAGGTCTTATTGTATCGCCACCTAAAGCTGGTAAAACCATGATCCTGCAAAGCATCGCAGATGCAATAGCAGAAACCAGCCCAGAATGTTATCTCATCGTGCTGTTAATAGATGAACGACCGGAAGAAGTAACTGAAATGGAGCGTTGTGTTCGGGGGGAAGTAGTATCAAGTACATTCGATGAGCCTGCGACGCGCCATGTTCAAGTCTCTGAAATGGTGATTGAAAAAGCAAAGCGATTGGTAGAGCACAAATGTGATGTGGTAATTTTATTAGACTCTATTACCCGGTTGGCTAGAGCCTACAATACAGTCGCACCGTCTTCCGGTAAGGTGTTAAGTGGCGGTGTTGATGCCAATGCGCTGGAAAGGCCTAAACGATTTTTTGGCGCAGCAAGAAATATAGAAGAAGGTGGTAGTTTAACAATCATTGCTACGGCGTTAGTGGATACTGGTTCCAGGATGGATGAAGTGATTTATGAGGAGTTCAAGGGTACCGGTAATATGGAGTTACATTTAGAAAGGAAAATCGCTGAAAAGCGCGTCTACCCAGCCATCAATATAAATCGTTCTGGCACCCGGCGTGAAGAATACATTGTAGATCCTGAAGAATTACAAAAATGTTGGATACTCAGAAAAATTCTTCATCCGATGGACGAAATGGCGGCTTCCGAATTTCTTCTTGGAAAACTCAAAGAAACAAAAACCAACGCTGCATTTTTTGATTCGATGAAGCGGTAAATGCAAAGCTAATCCCTTACCTACCCAAGCTAACCCTACTCAGCAATATTAACCCTTGATATTTTTTTTGGGTTGTGAAAAAAGCCTCATTTTCGAAAGCTGAATTTGGATGAAAATGCTTCGATTACTTTAACCCATCTTCGTGACTTATATTTACAATATCCTGTTATTTCAATAAGTTAAAATTTTCAATCTGTTTCAGTTGGCACTACAGATTTTTTTTTATCGATAATTGTTTTACATTGACCAATGAGGTCGGGTTTAATATTCAAAGCCTCATAAATTTGTTTCTGACGTAGCTCCGCCTTCGTTGTTGTCCGCAGGTGAATCATTTTATGATCATCCGTTGGTAAGGTCATGGTGATACGTTGCTGTGTCGACATGATGTTGCGAATACTGTCCCAGCTTAAATGAATGCCCTGTTGCTTCAGTTGATAGCGCAGCGTATGCACCAGATGATAAGCCAGCAAAGTAATGAACAAGTGGCCGGTGACACGGTCTTCTTTTTGGTGGTAAACCGGGCGCAAGCCCAGTTCAGTTTTCAAGCTTCGAAAGGTGGCTTCGATCTCGGTCAGCATGATGTAGGTTGTCCACAGTTGTTCTTCAGACCAGTCGGGGATATTGGTTCTGAGGCAATAGACACCACAGTGTTGATCGTTCTGTTTACTTTGAGGTTCACGTTGCCATTCAAGCCGGATGGCGTTTTTTTTCTCGTCATCGGTTATGACGTCAATGCGGTAGTCTTGCGAAACCCGCCGGTTTTTTTCGCGCAGTCGACCGATCCGTTCCAGTATTTTGCTGTATTTTTTGATCGTCCCTTTTTTGTTTAAGCCCGCATCAAGCTTGTTGAGTGCTTCTTCCATGCGAACATGGAAGCGGTTTCGGATAGCCTGCTCTTTTTTTTGTTTTTGTTCGGAGTGACAATAGAGCCGGGTTTCGTGGGTGTCTTGATCTGTTTCGCGATAAACACACACCTGACTGTGTTCGGTTTCTCTCACCATCACAGCATCGTCCTGATCGGTGGGATTGATCACGGATCGCTCTCGACTGACCACCAGATAATGATAGCCCTGCTCGATTAACCAGGCGATGTTGTCGGCACTGGCAATACCGGCATCCATGATGATCACAGGTTTTGTGACCTGCGGTAATGGCTGTTTTTTTTGTAGTCCATCCAGCATTAACTCCAAGGTGCCCGGCTCACTGGCATTACCCGGGAAAACCTGACTGCTCAGAGGAAATCCCTCACCATCCAACACCAGTCCCAGCGTCACCAAGGGACAATCACTGCGTTTTTCTTTGGAACGACCGAACTGGGCTTTGGGGTTTTGGTGACACTGCCCTTCAAAATAGGTATTGGTCAAATCGTATAGCACAATACTACGGTTCAATTCGAATAAGGTTTGCTCTTGCTCGGACAGAAACGTTTCCAGTGCCGTCTGGTGTTTGAGCAATTTATCGCTGATCGTATAAAGCCGTGTCAGGCTGGTATGGCCATAGTCATGGTCAAGCAGTTCTCCCAACGCTGAGCGTGATTGTAGCCAATCATGGGTGTGCAATTCACTGCCCGGTGAAACCACACGGCCGATAATGTTACCGATGGCCGCAGCGAGTTCGACTTTATTAAAACCCAGTGCGGTGAGCTTCTGATCCAGTTGTAGTTGCATAACCGCATGCCACGCCAGCGTTTCAACACCGATACTGCGGGCTTGAAGGGTTTCGACATGATTGATATCAACCGTGTGATAATCGGGTTCTGGACTGGCAGCATCCACCGGTTGGGCCAGCTTAGCGATGATAAGCGCACTGTAACGCTGGGCTGAGGCTTCCAGGCATTGCGTTAACTCATCGGCTACATGAAACAATTCTTGCTGATGAGGCTCACAGCCTTGTAACAATTGTTCAATCCTGGCTGTCAGCAAGGGCCAGTGCTCTGGATCAATGGCGAAGTCTTTGCCTAGATTCAGTAAGGTGCGTTGCTTTACTTTCCTTCCCACGCGAACGGATTCAACGATCCGATAGGTGAAGTAGGCCCCGCCATTATCCAGGGATTTCGTTTTGGTTTTTCGAATATACATGTCCCTAGCATTAATGAAAAACCGGGGAAAATCAAGGGTCAAAAAGAAGAAAATGGCACTACCGAGCGGATCTGAAAAAAACACCGTTGAAAGGTAAGGTTTTTTTTCATGGAATCATTCGATGAAAACAAAATATCAATAACTTAGCGATGTCAAAGTCACGAAGATGGGTTAAATTCAGGAGCATAGATCTATCATCTGAATGAATTAACAATGTCATATAAAATATCTTTTATTTTCAATATGATATAAAATTTCCGTGAATGTTATTAAAAATAAATCAATAACTTACCGGCTAGAACAAATTAGCCCTGGCTGTTTTACGCTTTGCCTATGATTATGATTGCGAAAGTGCCCTGGCAACTGAGCTATGTAATGGTCAAGTTTTCTTGGAAGGATTTTAAGCCGCTTTTTTCATTTCTTTGGTTTTTTGATGAGGGGTTTTATAATCAATAGCAGAATGTAACCTTTTATAGTTATAGAAACTAATATAGCTAGTCACAGCACTGACTACAGAGGAGTAATTAATAAAATTCAAATAGTTCAGCCTCTCTGTTTTTAAATTCCTAAAAAACCGCTCCATCACAGCATTATCCCAGCAATTAGCTCGACGGCTCATACTTTGTGTTATATCCAAGTCATGAAGATAATCAACAAATAGATTGGCTGAATATTGAACCCCTTGGTCTGAATGAAACATTAATTGTTGAGTATCTGGCTTGTGTTTATTAATCGCATGTTCTAATGCTGACTTTGCAAGCTCTGCATTGGGTTCTTCTGATAATGCCCAGCCCATAATTTCTCTTGACCCAAGATCAAGTATACAAGCTAAATAGCTCCAGCCTGTATAGGTTTTAATGTAGGTAATGTCACCTACCCAGTGCGTATGAACAGTACTGGGATTAAACTGTCGTTTAAGTAAATGATCCGCTTTCTTGTGGACTTCTCCCGCTGGATAGCTGTGTCGCTTTTTAGGTTTTATGGCAATGACATTCGATTTTTTCATTAATGAAGCTGTTTTATAAACGCCTATTTCAATCCCTCTGTTAGCTAATTCAACCTGAGTCCTTCGTTTACCATAGGTATGCTGAGTTTCAATGGCTATCAATTTAATTTGTTCTATGGTTTCTTGTTCTTCATCGCTCATTTGATTATTAATCTGATAGTAGTGTGTACTGAGAGCTATATTAAATAGTGTGCAAAGCTCTGTTGTTTGATAGCCTGGAGAAGCCTTCTTTATTTCAACAATCAATTCAGATTGTTGTTGTCTCGAACAAAGAAGGCTGTGGCCTTTTTTAGTATTTCATTATCCCTTTTAGCTCGCCATAATTGCTTCTCTAGGCTTTGTATTTTCTGTTGTTCTGGGGTTAACGCTTGCTTATCCTGAGGTGTATTACCTTTGAGTTCATCTAAATATTGCTTTTTCCATCGCCTCACAGCAGAGTCACCTGCTCCTGATATTTCCATTACCTGCTTATTGGTATATCCTTCATTTACCATGAGTTTAGCGTAGTCTAGACGCTGTTCTGTGGTGAAGGTTGTTTTAGGTTTTACTGTGGTTATTTCGGTCATTTTTTATCCTAATTTTGGGTTGGATTATAAGCTATAAATCCTTCCAAGATTATTAGACCATTACACTAATGCGACAGGCAGAACAAGGTGCCTTGCCCGATTTAACATCCCTGCAGGCAAGGTATTTACAACACAGTACACCGCCACCGATACCGCTACGCCAACACCAGGTTGCTGACTATGATCAACTACTGACCGGTCAGTGGATGAGACAGGAGGTGTGCTGTGAGTGATGGTTTGCCAATGATGTTAAAAGAACTTCGCTTGCTGGCTTTTTGGCAATATTATGAAGCTTATCAGGAACAGGCCACAAAACAGGCATGGGGCTATAGCCAATACCTGTCTAAACTGTGTGAAAATGAAATTGCACGGCGCTTTGAAACGCGAGTTTGCAACTGGACCAAAGAAGCCAAATTACCCCGGGGCAAAAGTTTTGCCACCTTAGGCTTTGATGAATTACCGGAAACCATTCAAAAGAAAGTGATTGGGCTGCGCGATAATACCCAGTGGGCGCTACAGGCAGATAATGTTTTATTGATTGGCCCTTCCGGTGTCGGTAAATCGCATATTGCTTCTGCTTTGGGGCTTCATCTTATCGAACAAGGCATCCGGGTAAAATGGTTGGCTGCCACCGCACTGGTGCAATTACTGCAGCAGGCCAAAAAAGAGCTGGATTTAATGGCTGTGATGAGTCGACTGGATAAATATCGTGTACTCATTATCGATGATATTGGTTATGTTAAAAAAACGGATTCAGAAACCCAGGTCCTGTTTGAGTTTATTGCTCATCGTTATGAAAGTGGCAGCTTGATCATCACATCAAACCAGCCATTCAGTCACTGGGATCAGATATTCCCGGATACATTAATGACCGTAGCCGCCATTGACCGCATTATCCATCATGCCACGATTCTTGAAATCGACGGCAACAGTTACAGGAGGAAACATCAGAAAAAATCATAAAAAACCTTAAACACTCAACCGGCCATCATAATTGTCGCCAAACCGGACAAAGTAATTGACGCGAGACACCCCGCCATTATCCAGGGATTTCGTTTTGGTTTTTCGAATATACATGTCCCTAGCATTAATGAAAAACCGGGGAAAATCAAGGGTCAAAAAGACGAAAATGGCACTACCGAGCGGATCTGAAAAAAACACCGTTGAAAGGTAAGGTTTTTTTTCATGGAATCATTCGATGAAAACAAAATATCAATAACTTAGCGATGTCAAAGTCACGAAGATGGGTTAAGGTCTCAGGCTGATTTCAACACGGCGATTTGCAGCTCGGCCAACGACAGAATCGTTAGGCGCTATAGGGTATCTATAAGCGTAACCTTTTGCTTGTATGCGGCCAGCTTTGACTCTAGATTCAACCAAGTAACTTGCTACACTGTTGGCTCTGCTCTCGGAAAGTCTTTGATTGTGTTCAAAGCCACCGGTTGAATCGGTATGCCCAGCGATATCAATACTCGTTTTATTGAACTCATTAAGCACAATAGCAACGGAATCTAGTACCGGCATAAAATTTTGGGCTATTGCTGCCGAATCTGAGGCAAAAGTAACATTACCAGGCATAACTAGTATAAGGTTATCACCCTGTCTTTGTACGCTGACACCGGTTCCTTGCAGTCGTAAGCGTAATTTTTTTTCTTGACGATCCATGTAGTAACCTATGCCTCCGCCTAGCGCTGCGCCGGCTGCAGCACCAATGGCTGCCCCTTTTCCTTTTCCGGCGATTGCACCAATAGCAGCGCCACTAGCAGCACCAATTCCAGCTCCCCAACCAGTATTACTAACCTTTTCACTTCCAGTGTAAGGGTCGATTGAACAACCAGTTGTAGCGAATATAATGAGCAGTAGTGATGTAAAGTATTTCATAGGCGTTGTCTCCGGCTTATTCTTGAAATAACTATAGACTACCAAGCTGGTTCACAGCAGAAAAATATTGAAATTGCGAACAAGTTTGATCAGGGGAGGTTATTAAACCTCCTCTGATCAAAGGAATATCATTTATTCAGGATTATTTTCTTCAGGTAATCCCGTGCTTGACGAAGGTTTTGTGGTGGAGTTTGATGAATTAGTCCTGGAAGTTTTACTTCTTCTATTTCTTGAGTTGTTCTTGCGTCGCCCGTTAGGCTTTGGCCTTGGTTTAGCAGATGTTGGCTCAGAATTAGTCGTTACATTGTTGTCAGTTTGTGCGGTTTTATTGGTTTCAGCTGAGCCTGCTGCGTTGCTATTTTTTTCTTGTGTATTGGTTTCTTGAGCGTTAGATTGTGGCTGTTTATCCTTATGCCGGTTTCTTCCACCTCGGCCTCTCCTATTAGGATTAGCTCTAGGATTTTTCATCGAGTTTGGCCTGACTCGATTTTCAGAGTGTTTTGGTTTTTGCTCGCGGGTTGGTTTTGGGTCGCTTTTTTTGCCGATTAACTTGTGCCAGAATCGTTTAATTAAGCTTTGAGATGCCTTTTTCGTAGGTTTTGAGGAAATAGGCGCTGGCGATTCGGGAAAAAACTCTTTGATTGCCGGCTCTTCAAATTTTGTATTTGATTGATGAGCGAAGTCAGGGATTTGAATTTCTTCTTTTTTTATCTTTTCATAACTTACATTTTCATCTAGTGTCTCTTTGGATTTAACTCGTTCGATTTCGTAAGAAGGCGTTTCCAGGTGTCGGCTTGGGAGGATCATAATGGATACATTGAGTCGTTGTTCGATTTGATCAATGACATTACGTTTTTCATTGAGCAGAAAGGTAGCGCATTCGATCGGAAGGTGGGCTACTACGCGACTTGTTCCTTTTTTCATAGCATCTTCTTCTATTACTCTCAATACGGCAAGGGCTACAGATTCGACATTACGTATTGTTCCTTGACCTTTACATCGTGGGCAGGGCAAATGGGTAGAGTCGCCAAGCGAAGGTCTTAGTCGTTGCCTTGACATTTCCAGCAAACCAAAACGAGATATGCGGCTTATTTGAACCCTGGCGCGATCAATTTTTAATGCATCACGTAATCGGTTTTCGACAGCTCGTTGATTTTTATTGGTGAGCATGTCAATAAAATCAATAACAAACAGCCCACCCAAATCTCTAATTCGCAGTTGTCTGGCGATTTCTTCAGCGGCCTCTAAATTGGTACTGTGAGCAGTTTCCTCAATGTCGCTACCTTTTGTCGAACGTGCTGAGTTAATATCGATAGAAGTCAATGCCTCAGTATGATCGATGACTAATTCTCCGCCCGACGGTAACGGGACTTCTCGACCATACGCTAGCTCAATTTGCGATTCAATTTGATAACGATTAAATAATGGAACTGATTCATTGTAGAGTTTTACCTTGGGTAAAATATGCGGCATCACTTGCTGGAGAAATTCTTGAACAAGCTTGAATGATGTTGCGTCATCAATCAGAATTTCATCTACATTGCCTCGCAGGTGATCCCTCAAAGCACGGATAATGACGTTGCTTTCTTGAAAAATAAGAAACGGTGCTTTTTTTTCTCCTGATGAACGAGAGATGGCATCCCATAATTTGAGTAAATAATCTAAGTCCCACTGCAGTTCTTCTGCACTTTTTCCGCAACCTGCCGTTCTTACGATAAGGCCCATTTCATCAGGTACTTCAACCAAAGCCATAGTCTCTCGGAGTTCGTTGCGCGTTTCTCCTTCAATTCTTCTTGAAATGCCACCTGCTTTGGGGTTGGTGGGCATTAATACCAGATAGGTTCCTGCCAAACTAATGTAGGTCGTCAGAGCTGCTCCTTTGTTGCCACGTTCTTCTTTTTCAATTTGAACGATAACTTCTTGACCTTCTTTAATTTTTCCTCTGTTAGGGGGCTGATCTTCTGTATCCGTTTTCTGCTCTTTTGATTGACGGTACAGAGGGGAAATTTCTTTAAAAGGTAAAAAACCATGCCGGTCTGCCCCATAATTTACAAAAGCGGCTTCTAGGCTTGGCTCGACTCTGGTGATAATCCCTTTGTATACATTAGCTTTTTTTTGTTCTTTGGATGGGACTTCGATATCAAAGTCATATAATTTTTGACCATCTACTAATGCAACGCGCAACTCTTCAGGTTGAGTGGCATTGATTAACATTCTTTTCATTTAGTTATTCCTTGTCAGAAATGTCCTTAAATGTTGACAGAATAGCTAATATCAAGATATATCGCATGTTGTTTTGCTGAAATAAGGGATGAGAATCATTTCGCAATTTTGAGAAAAATGATGCCTCAATACTTGCGTCTAATTATATTCGCATTTATTTAGCTTTTTTCTTGGAAATATTTGACATAAGGGCTGATAATGTAAGCATATCATTCTGTTCTTATTTTTTGGACAACTGTATCGCTCATAAAAGGTTGAACGAATAAACCTTGTTTACGGCAGGCGAGATATCAAGCCTGGCGTCTTAAATTCTTTAGCTTATTTGGGCAAAAGGTTTTTTCCTCTTGTCTACTAAGAGCCAATAGCAGCTTTCTTAGTTTAAGTTTTAACTTAGTAACCAACCCGCGAGTACTTGCAGTCGACTAACTTTTAACATTGTTAAAAGTCTGGTCTGGAGTTTCACTTGAACGTTATTGACGTAGTTATGGATCGGTTAACTCGCATTAAAACTACTCTAATATAACAATCTTCTGCAGAGGCATCAATTTTGAATAATCATTATTAACAACGAATTTATGACAGTCAGTAAATTAGATAAACAATTTGGCGTCCAATTAGTAACAATAACGGAAAAAAATGCAGGCCAAAGGTTGGATAATTTTTTGCTCTCACAGTTAAAGGGAGTGCCTAAAAGCCATGTCTATAGAATACTCCGAAAGGGTGAAGTCAGGGTAAATAAAGGAAGAAAGGAGGCCAAATTCAAATTAGGGGATGGTGATATTGTCAGAATACCACCCATTCGCAGGATGGAAAAAAGAGAAATAACGGGTATACCCAATAGTTTGCAGATTCAACTGCAAAAATCAATTATATATGAAGATGAAGATTTGTTAATCCTCAACAAGCCTTCGGGTATTTCTGTGCATGGGGGTTCAGCCATGGATTTTGGGGTGATAGAAGCGTTACGAAAAATTCGACCCCACCAAACTTCACTAGAGTTGGCGCATCGCTTAGATAAGGATACATCCGGATGCTTGATCCTGACCAAAAAAGCCAGTGTTTTGAAGAAAGTGCACGAAATGTTTCGTAATGATAGCGTTGAAAAACGCTACTTAGCCCTCATATCTGGAGTATGGCCAAGAAAAAAACAGGTAGTTGAAATAGCACTAAAAAAAAATATTAGTAGAGGCGGTGAGAGAATCGTGATTGCCAGCAAGTCTGGAAAAAGAGCTGAAACATTGTTTAGAAGACTAAAGCGTTACCGTCAGTCCACTCTTGTTGAAGTGCAACCAAGAACGGGTAGAACCCATCAAATAAGGGTTCATGCTGCTTGGTTAGGTCACCCTATTTTGGGAGATCAGCGTTATGGCCAGGCTGATGAAAATAAAACTTTTCGAAAACAGGGCTTAAAGAGACTCTTCTTGCATGCTGAAACGATCGGTTTTGAGCATCCAGGATCTGGCAAAAAATTAGTCATTTCATCGCCTTTGTCTGAAGATTTAGTTAACTTTATTAATTATTTAGATGATGAAGCTAAGACATAACTATGATTTGCTGATATTCGACTGGGACGGCACTCTGATTAATTCTATTGGTTGGATCGTTGAATGTATTCAAACCTCAGCGAATCATTGTGGTCTTGCTGCTCCGACAGAACAAGTTATAAAGAATGTCATTGGTTTAAGCTTAAAAAAAGCAATGGAAACTCTTTTTCCGATAGAAAAAACAACTGTTATTGAAAACTTAATCCATAATTACAATGAAATATATTGGGTTTCTCAGATGTCTCAAAATGATTTGTTTGACGGTGTTTACGATATGTTAATAAGTTTCAAAGATGCAGGCTGCAAGTTGGCGGTCGCGACCGGAAAAAGCCGCAGTGGTCTAGCAAAGGTTTTAAGTGAGACTCAAACAGCTTTTTTGTTTGATAAATCATGTTGTGCTGATGAATCTGCTTCCAAACCTAATCCGTTAATGTTGCGGAAAATAATGGGAGGTTTAGAGATTGATCCGAATCGAAGTCTTATGATAGGGGATTCCTCTCTTGATTTGATGATGGCTAGAAATGCAGGAATAGACTCAGTCGCGGTTTCATGTGGTGTTCACAACACTGCAAAATTAACAACTTTTAACCCAATAGTGTGTTTGGATCAAACCAAGTCGCTACTGGACTTTTTATAACAAACATAGGGTGTTTTTACATGATTGAAAATGGAGATGAAAAGCAAGTTAATCCTGCAATTAAAGAGGATGGTTGGGAAAAAAGTGTTATTGAAAAAATTGCCCTCTCAGCCGTCAATGAACAACGTACAGCAAGACGTTGGAGTATTTTTTTCAAACTTTTGATGTTCGGTTATTTGATCGCTGTTTTACTTATCGCAACGAAACCTTTTTCAAAGCAAGGGCTAAATGTTTCTGATAAGCATACGGCAGTAATTAACGTAGCGGGCACCATCTTGGAAGATTCTGACGCCAATGCAAAAACCATTATTGAAGGACTGCGCAACGCTCTCAAAGATGAAAAAACCAAAGGCGTAATTCTTCATATGAATACTCCAGGAGGTAGCCCTGTGCAATCGGCCTATGTCTATGAGGAAATAATTCGGTTAAGAAAAAAATATCCCAAAACACCCGTTCATGCAGTTGTGTCAGATATTTGTGCTTCCGGTGGTTACTACATAGCATCAGCAGCAGAGAAAATTTTTGTAAATGAGGCGAGCATTGTCGGATCTATTGGTGTCATTATGAACGGTTTCGGATTTGTTAATACTATGGAAAAATTTGGAATAGAAAGACGCTTGCTGATTGCTGGTGATCATAAAGCCTTGCTAGATCCGTTTTCTCCGGAAGATAAAAATGAAAAAGAACATTTTCAAAAGTTACTCAATCAAGTGCATCAGCAGTTTATTAATGCTGTAAAACAAGGGCGTGGTGACAAATTGAAAGAAACCACAGAAACGTTTACTGGGTTGGTTTGGAATGGAACAGAAAGTATTAGACTTGGTTTGGCTGATGGTTTAGGAAATGATGATTTTGTTGCAAGAGAAGTAATTGGTGCTGATCAGATTGTAGACTTCACTCCTCAAGAACCGTTGTTGGAGAAATTGTCCGGTCAACTAGGCGCTTCTTTTGGAACTGCGTTTGCCAAAGTAATAAGCGCCATGACTAATCCTAAATTGTTGTAATTTAACGGTTAGACGGTTATTATTGTTCAGCAAGAGTTCATTTGTGCTAATTTATGCTAGAAAGAAATTGATCACTTGGTTAGCAAAAAATATGATAAATAAAAATAAGTCGGCTTTGTTTCTGTTAATACTGATGCCAGGCCTGCTTCATTCAAAAAACTTGGTAGCGATAGCTGAAAATCAAGCTATTTCTCAACTGACTCTCGATGAAGCTGTAAAAAATATTAGCCGTAGCGATGGTGGTAAGAGAGTACTCGCTGCAAAAACGGAAGATAATTCTGGAAAAATTGTTTACGTTCTTAAAGTGTTAACGCATGATGGACGCTTACAGTTTATATCGATTAATGCTGAAAATGGACAGATTATCGAAAGGAAAGATACTAAGTAAATTAGCCGTACGCACCTTTTTGACTATTTTAAAATCGTAAGATGAGGATTTTAATTGTAGAAGATGAGCAGGTTTTAGGAGAACAGCTGTCAAATTTTTTCACAACCAAAGGTTTTGTTGTGGACAAAGTCAAAACAGCAGAAGATGGTTTTTTTTATGGTTCTGAGTACCCTGTTGACCTGGCCATCATTGACCTTGGACTCCCTGATTTTTCAGGCATTGAACTCATCCAGCGTCTTCGCAAGAAAGAGCTAAAATATCCTATTCTTATTCTAACAGCACGAAGTCGCTGGCAAGAAAAAGTGGAAGGGCTTGAATCAGGTGCGGATGATTATATGGTGAAACCTTTTCACTATGAAGAACTTTTCGCCCGTGTGAATGCTTTAATAAGAAGAGCTGCGGGCGAAACAACACCAATCCTTCAGCATGGTCCAATAGAATTAAATACTGCTGCTCAAGAGGTTAAAATGAATGGTAAGCTTCTTGAGCTAACAGCCTTTGAATATAAGGTTTTAGAATACCTCATGTTTCATAAGGGAGAGGTGGTATCTAAAACAGTACTGACTGAGCACATTTACGACGAAGACTATGAAAGGGATAGTAACGTTATTGAAGTTTTTATAGGTAGGCTCAGAAAAAAACTCGATCCGAATGATACTATCAAACCCATTGAAACGCTTAGAGGGCGAGGTTACAGATTTAATTCGTGAAGCGGTACTCCCTGCGTTCTAGATTACTTATTTCCTCCAGCATCATGTTGGCTTCCTTTTTTACCGTTGTTACCATTGTTCTGGAGAGAGGCTTCAGAGAAAGTGCGGAAGAAGCACTAAAGGAAAAGCTCCAAATTCAAATTTTTTCCCTTCTTTCAGTGGCAGAACTGGATGAGTCGGGATTACTTAAAATGCCATTTACCTTAAGAGAACCGCGACTAAATTCACCTGGTTCTGGTTTATATGCCTTTATTCATTCAAACCAAAACGAGCTATTATGGCGCTCAAACTCAGGGTTAGGGGAGGTTATTCCCGACTCTTCCAAATTGACTCCCGGCGAAATAAAATTTTCCAAAAGAAGGTCGTTAAGTAGATTTGAACTATATCATGATGTTATATGGGAAACTGAAAGTGGCGCTGTGAGAGAATTAATTTTTTCCATGGCAGAAGATGAAGATGCCATTGCTAGACAGATTTCAAGCTTTAGGAGCACATTGTGGACATGGTTAAGTTTGATAGGTGTTTTTTTTATAGTGGTTCAAATATTTGTTTTGCGATGGAATTTAAAACCGTTAAAAGAAATTGTCCAGGATTTAAACGTGATTGAGGGAGGGAAAAAGGCGCTATTGGAAGGGCCATACCCGAAAGAATTGGATATATTAGCTAGAAATCTTAATGCATTGATTCACAGTGAAAGAAAACATATTGAACGATATAGAAACTCATTAGCAGATCTTGCTCATAGCCTGAAGACACCATTAGCGATTATCAGGGGGCACCCTTTGAATGCTGATAATGACTTTGTAGAGACCTTAAATGCTCAAGTAACAAGAATGGACGAAATAGTTGGTTATCAATTACAAAAGGCTGGAGCTAAAGGGAAAAATGAATTTGTGAACTCTGTAAACTTGAGTTCAATAATCATTAAAATCATCGCTTCACTGCAAAAAGTTTACAAAGAAAAAAATATTGAAATTAAACTTCATTCAGAGGAAGAGTATTTGCTGTTTTGTGAAGAGGGCGATCTCTATGAGATTATAGGTAATTTATTGGATAATGCGTGTAAATGGTGTCACAACCGAATTGATATTAAGCTGCAACCAGATATCCGTTATAAAGGTGAAGAATATTCAATCAGTATACTTATTGAAGATGATGGGCCGGGCATTAAAGTTAACAAAATTAATAAAATACTCAAGCGTGGTGCAAGAATCGATCAAAAAAAGGAAGGACAAGGCATTGGCATGGCGGTTGTTTGTGATTTGGTCGAATTATTAGGGGGGAGGTTGTTAGGACAAAAAAGCGAGCTTGGTGGCGTTTTGTGGCAAATTTACTTGCCCTAGATTTTGGTCATACAATCAAATTTTATTTCTGAAATACCCAGCTATCTTCTTTATTGTGGAACAATAACGAAAGCAAATAATATTAGGGGGTTAGTTTTGTGATTTTGCTCTGGACGGACACACTTATTTTTTTTCTGTTAGCTATGTTAATCGGTGTGTCTTTTTACATGAGTAAAAAAGAACACTTAAGAAGACCATGGAGAAAAGTAACAGAGAGCAAAACCGGCATGGCTTCGATGGTGCTTTTATTATTCTTTGTCGCAATAGGATTGTTGGATTCTGTTCATTTTCGAAGTAATAACCAACAAACAAATGAGGTGGTTAGTTTGTTGGATTCTGCGCTAATTCATTTAAAGAATGGGGTAGAAAAAACTTATTCGGCACCCTTTTCAGCAGTTTTATTGAATAAAGAATTAGTACTGAGCAAAGAGGGCAACAGTCAGTGGGGTCATCCTAGATTAAAGTTCGGCGCCGCTCATATCGATAACCCTGATTTAGAGAAGCCCTTTGACATTCTAAAAAAATGCGCCATAGGGCTTTTAAAAGGTCTCGTTATAGCTGGGTTGCTAACTGTCATTTATTGGAAGTTATTTAGAAGGAAAAAAAATATCGAATTGCCACACATTCCTAGTACCGGGAAAGTAATTGGAATGACAGTCTTGTTGTTATCTGTTGCGAGTTGTATCTTAATTGAATTAAGCTTCTACTATCACATCCTGGGCACCGACAAAGTGGGCGAAGATGTTTTTTATCAAACCTTAAAAAGCATTAGAACAGGTTTGGTAATTGGGACGTTAACAACCTTGATAATGTTGCCCCTTGCAATTACTTTAGGGATATTAGCGGGCTATTTTCGTGGGTGGGTCGATGATTTAATTCAATACCTGTATACAACCTTAAATTCTATTCCTGGGGTATTATTGATTGCGGCATCGATTTTAATGGTTCAGGTTTACATGGCCAACCATGAAGAAATTGCCACTAGTTTAGAGAAACGAGCTGATATTCGTTTGTTTTTTTTGTGTTTGATTTTGGGCGTTACTAGTTGGACTGGGTTGTGCCGTCTATTAAGAGCGGAAACACTGAAATTACGAGAAATGGAATATGTGCAAGCGGCTAAGTCGTTAGGTGTTAAACAATTTAAAATTTTGTTAATTCACATCTTGCCCAATGTCATGCATATTGTTTTGATTTCGATCGTACTGGATTTTAGCTCATTAGTTTTGGCAGAAGCTGTTTTATCTTATATCAACATTGGCGTTGATCCTGCCACGTACAGTTGGGGTAATATGATCAATAGTGCAAGAATGGAAATGGCCAGAGAACCAGTCGTTTGGTGGTCTTTGGCAGCAGCATTTATATTCATGTTTGCCCTTGTTTTGGCTGCTAACCTGTTTGCTGATGTCGTTAGAAATGCATTTGATCCGAGAAGATCCGAACGTGTCTGAAAATCTACTTTCAGTCAATAATCTAGCGATTGATTTTGTCACTAAGTCAGGGCAGCAAAGAGTCGTTGATAGCATTAGTTTTAAAGTATTTTCTGGCGAAACCTTTGCTTTAGCCGGTGAATCTGGTTCAGGCAAGTCCATCACTGCTCTTTCGGTTTTAAGATTATTGCCCGATAACGCAAGGATTTCATCGGGCGAGATTAATTTAAATGGTTTAGATCTGACAGCAACTGCAGAAGTAGATTTATGTGCTCTGCGAGGTAGCAAAGTCGCCATGATTTTTCAAGAGCCGATGACTTCACTTAACCCTGTTATGACCATTGGTGATCAGGTGGCTGAAGCCATACGAGTACATTTTGATTTGTCGCCCGATGAAATAAAGCAACAAGTTTTGTCCCTGCTTCAACAAGTTGAAATACCCGATACAACGCATCGGTATCATGATTATCCTCATCAGTTGTCTGGAGGACAACGCCAACGAGTGATGATTGCAATGGCGCTAGCAGGCAAACCAGAGTTGTTGATTGCTGATGAGCCGACCACTGCGCTTGATGTGACTACTCAAGCCCAAATCTTAAGTTTATTGAAAAAAATTCAACAAGAGAGAAATATGGGGTTATGGCTAATCAGTCATGATTTGGCATTAATATCCAATGTTGCTGATCGAATTGCTGTGATGCAGAAAGGAAAGATTGTTGAATATGGAGCGAGCAAAGCCGTTTTTACTAGACCTCAGCATGCATACACCCAGTCGTTGTTGGAAGCCCTTCCCAGACTTGATCATTATCAACAGTCAGTCAAAGAAACATCCGCACCGCTGCTTAAAGTGGAAAATTTCAAAGTGTATTATCCAATAAAGAAAGGCTTGTTGAAAAGGGTTGTGGACCATGTTAAAGCTGTTGATGATGTTAGTTTTGTATTAGATCACGGTAAAACATTAGCGTTGGTTGGTGAGTCAGGCTGCGGAAAAACAACCTTGGGTAAAGCATTAATTAATTTAATTCCCGCCTTTTCCGGAAATGTGAATTTTTCTGGAGTAAAGCTGAGTGAGTTACCCCGCGAAGAATTGCGAAAGCAACGGTCTCAGATGCAAATCATTTTTCAAGACCCCTACTCATCGATGAATCCTCGAATGCTGGTTGGCGATATTATAGATGAAGGAATGAAAGCGCTTTTCCCAGGCGTTCCATTAGTCGACCGTCGGCAGAAAACCCTTGAAATCCTTGAGCAAGTTGGTATCTCGAAAGATGCTGCTAAAAGATATCCGCATGAGTTTTCGGGTGGACAAAGACAGCGAATATGTATAGCAAGAGCACTGGCCGTAGATCCAAAGCTGATCATCTGCGATGAACCGACGAGCGCTCTAGATGTTTCGGTTCAAGCTCAAGTGATTGAATTGTTAAAATCTTTGCAGAAAGAAAAAGGATTGAGTTACCTTTTTATCTCTCACGATTTTGCCGTGGTCTCAGAGATTGCGGATGAAATAGCTGTGATGAAAAAGGGTCGGCTCATAGAGCATGGACCAGTTCAACAGGTATTGTTTCAACCTTCTCACCCTTACACCCAGCAGTTGTTAAAAGCAGTACCAAAGTTAACTCTTCACTAAAAAGCTAGGTTGCGGATTTTCTTGGGTTAATCATAACCGTTAATTTTTGACCTGGCCGAATACTTTTACGAACAGCCTCGTTGTTCCACTTTCGCAAATCATCAATGCTTACTTTAAATTTTTTAGATATTGCATATAAAGAATCCCCTTTTTTTACCGTATAGATTAACCTTTCTTGGGTATGCTTTTGATTAGATAAGTGCTTGGAAGGTGGAATAATCAGCTTGTTGCCGACATTGATAAGTGATCCATTCAGTTGATTTACCTGTTTGATTCGTTTAACCGATGTGGCATATTTTTTCGCAATAACACTAAGTGTTTCCCCTTTTTTTACCGTATGGCGCTTCACTGGGGTTCTTTCAAAAGAACTTAATTTTGCGAGTTTTTGTTTGAACGGTTTAACTTTTTCTATAGGAATTAATAACCGATGCGGACCTTTAGGCCCGGTCATCCATCGATTGAAACCAGGGTTCAATAAAAAGAAATCGTCAATTGACATGTCAGCTAGCTGGGCGGCGACTTCCAAGTCAAGAGGCGCCTCAATTTCAATAGGCGAAAAAACAGGCTTATTAGGAATCGGATAAAGAGGAATATTGTATTGATCTGAATTAGAGAGCAATTTTGCAACAGCCAGTAATTTTGGAACATAATGGCGTGTCTCATTTGGTAAGTTTAATGACCAATAATCGGTGGCGAGATTCTTTTTCTCATTGCGCCTGATTCTTCGATCCACTGCCGTTTGTCCGGCATTATAGGAGGCGAGCGCCAATAGCCAGTCACCTTTAAAATGATCGCCTAATTGTTTTAGATAAGAGACTGCTGCTTTGGTAGAGGCATAAATGTCACGACGACCGTCATACCACCAATTTTGCTGGAGTCCAAAATCTTTGCCGGTTGAAGGTATGAATTGCCATAATCCCGAAGCATGGCTATGCGAGTAAGCATAGGGTTTAAAAGCGCTTTCCACTATAGGTAATAAGGCCAGCTCTCCTGGTATTCCGGTTGCCTCTACCTCTTCTACAATACTATGCAAGTAAGGTTCGGCCCTTTCTTGGACAATGGATAAATATTTAGGATGTTTCATAAACCATTGTATTTCCTGGTTTACTCTTTCGTTATTGTAATCAGGAATAGCAAATAAATTAAACAAACGTTCCCAAATGTCATCATAGGAGTTTTGTTTTTTTGAGCCTTTAAAAGCTTTTTTTACGGATGAAAATGCTAAGTCGCCAAGCGCAGTGCCATAAGGTATTTGATCAGGAATAAAATCTTCCTCGATCGCATGGATAGAGGGTGTGAGAGAGGTTGGTGCCTCGTAAATTGCCTGGTCGTCTAGGACTTGTTTTGTACATCCATGTAATACGACAAATACAAAACTCAAATTAAGAGTTAAAATAAACTTTTTGAGCTCAAGAGGTCTTATGGTCATCCAAGTTTTACCATTGATATTATGTCCTGCTAAAATTATAGTCTGGATGAAGAAACTTTCTGTAACCAGTTTGTTTAACCAAGTTATTTAGCGTGCGAAGAGATTTTTGTGACTGGTATCTTTCTGCTCAAGGGCAGATATTAAAAAAAAATGAACTTGAATACTTAAAAAAAGAAGTGGTGGTTGGTTACCGTCAGACAGTTGTTCAGATAGGTGGGCTCGGTTGGGAAAACGATTACATTGATGTCTCTTCATATCCTTATTTTTTTGTTGTAGATACTGATAAATATTTAAATGGTGATACTAAAAAAATATTTTCTGTGGCAGAGGCATTACCCTTTTCCTGTAATAGCATAGATTTTATCATTTTGCCTCATTTACTTGAATTCGAGGAAAATTGCCATCAAGTGTTAAGGGAAATTGAAAGGGTTCTAAAGCCGGAAGGACATCTCATAATCTTAGGCTTAAATCCATGGAGTCTGTTAGCCCAGAAGCGTTTTTTTTGGGGTAAGAGAACCAGCTTTCCTTGGGGAAGCTTACTATTACGACGTTCCAAGGTGCTTGATTGGCTTAGTTTACTTAACTTCAAAGCACGTGTATCGGCTCATTTTCATATTCGATCACTCTTTCCAAAAATTCCTTTACTGAGGATTGAAAAACGTCCCGTTATATCTGTAGGATACGCCATTAAAGCAATCAAAAGACGTTATACCCTGATTCCTCTGAAATCTTACTGGATCAGAAAAACAAGATTGGCGGTTGCGTGTATGGCAGATCCAAAAGCAATAAATAAAATTCACAAATGATTGAACCGATAATAATTTATACCGATGGTGCTTGCCGTGGCAACCCTGGCCCAGGCGGGTGGGGTGTTTTGCTACAGAGCAATGGAAAAGAAAAGGAATTGTGTGGGGGAGAGTTGCAAACAACCAATAACCGTATGGAAATTATGGCGGCGATTGTTGGGCTAGAAGCACTCAAAAAAGCGTCTGATGTTCACCTTTATACTGACTCACAATATCTTATTAAGGGCATTACAGAATGGATGGTCAATTGGAAAAAAAAAGGTTGGAAAACCGCATCAGGAAAACCCGTAAAAAACGAAGATTTATGGTCTCGTCTAGATGCAAACATATCTCAACATCAAGTCAAATGGTTTTGGGTGAAAGGCCATTCCGGTGATAAAAATAATGACCGAGCGGATAGGCTGGCAAATTTAGGGCTAGAGCAAACTTTGGGTTAAAGAAAATGAGGCAAATAGTATTAGATACTGAAACAACCGGGTTAAATCCAAAAGAAGGTCATAGGATTATTGAAGTTGGTTGCGTGGAGTTGATTAACCGACGTTTAACAGAAAATCGATTTCACATTTATTTGAACCCAGGCCGAGAAATAGACCAAGGTGCTATCGAAGTACACGGTATCACCAATGAATTTTTAGCAGATAAGCCAAGGTTTGAAGATATTCAAAATGATTTGTTAGCGTTTATTACAGATGCAGAATTGATCATACACAATGCCCCATTTGACGTAGGTTTTCTCAATTATGAGTTAACCAAGGCAGGTCGCAAGGATATATCAATAGAACAGGTATGTACTATCCTGGATACTCTGGTTATGGCTAGGGAAAAGCATCCCGGGCAACGAAATAGCTTAGATGCTCTTTGCAAACGATACGGCATAGATAATACCCATCGAACGCTACATGGCGCCTTACTTGATGCGGAAATCTTAGCCGATGTTTTTTTGTTAATGACAGGTGGCCAACTTTCGCTGTTTGCGGAAGAACAATCTGTTATTCATTCAGAGCAGATTGAAAAATTTCATAAGTTAACTAAAAAACGCTCAAAACTCAGAGTAATAGCATGTGATCAAGATGAATTAAAGGGGCACCAGAAAACACTTGAGCATATCGAAAAAGTTAGTTCAGGACAGTGTAAATGGAAACAAAACCGCTAGCATTTTTTGGGGTTCTAAGATACCATACCGTTTCTTAAAGGAGAGGTGGCTGAGTGGTCGAAAGCGGCGGTCTTGAAAACCGTTGAGGGTTTGTAGCCCTCCGTGGGTTCGAATCCCACCTTCTCCGCCATCTAAGCAATGCCATTATCGGTATTAGCGTTAAAGATATTCCAAAAAAAATAATTTCTATTCTTGAGTGGTTTAACTCTCTCTATTTGTGATAAGCGCGATAATTGTTGATGATCAAGAGCTTGTTCGAGAAGGTATCAAGGCGTTAATTGACTCGACAGGCCAAGTAAAAGTAGTTGCCCTTGCGGCATCTGGGGAAGAATTGGTCGGATTATATGAAAAAATACAATCCGATGTAGTGCTTCTAGATATTTCTATGCCTGGAATTGGAGGCTTAGAGGGAAGTAAGCGCTTGCTACAACGTTTTCCTAAAGTAAAAATTATCATACTATCCAATAAAATTGATGGGCCTGCGCCGAGGCAATTAGTCGATATGGGGGTAAAAGGCTACTTATCCAAGAACTCTTCTTTGGAAGAGATGCTTAAAGCTATTTGTGAGGTAAAGAGTGGAGGGAACTATATGACGCCTGAGGTTGCCAACCACTTAGTATTTGACCATATCAATAACAAGGAAGGTGGGCCTTTTGGAAGCCTTTCTCAGAGAGAACTCGAAGTTACAGACCTTATTATTCAAGGACTTAAAATCAAAGAAATTGCTGACAAACTCAATGTTAGCGATAAGACCATCAATACTTACCGGTATCGTATTTTCGATAAATTAGAAGTAAAAAACGATGTGGGACTGGCGCTTTTGGCGGCCAGTCATGGATTGATTGACTGAACTAAGCTCACCTCACCTCACCTCACCTACTAAATGGTCAAACTATTTCTCTTGCTTTCAGAAAAGCATCTCTAAAGTCTAGATACATTGGTTTTTCCGTTTCCAGCATTGATTGCAACAATAATTTTTGTAGCTTGTATTTGATATCGCCTACAGCAAGCGCACCCACGCCGATAGCATTATTGGCTTGAATGGCATGAAGCAAGGGTTCGCCAAAATCTTTTAGTTTAATTCCCTCAATTCCCGCTGGAGGCACTGCATTGACATCTCCAGCAACTTTAAGTTGTTCTGCTTGTGCTAGAACAGTTCGGTCGATAACCTGGATGCCGGCTTTTGCGGTGCAAAAGATAATGTCTGCCTGGCGTATCAAGTTAATTTTATCTTCAGAGCTGCTACCTAATACGCCTTGCATTTCTATGTCAAAAATACGGTTATATTCTTCGGCCACGTCTTTGGCTGTAGCAGCGGATAAATGATCAACAAGAGATACGTGAGCACCAGCTTGTGCCGCTATTATGCCGGTCGCTATTCCTACGGGGCCGGTGCCTCCGAATACATAGGACTGACAATTTTTTAAGGTTTTATTGTGAGTGTCTTTTAATCCTTTTTCAACACATGCTACAAGTCCTGCTGCCGTGGTAAATGCGCCACTCGGGTCAGCAAAAACTGATACCTCGAAAGGTGGAACCATGGCTTGTTTAGCGGCATTTAGCATATCAAGCGCTAGCCTTAAATCACGTCCGCCGATATAAATACTGGTGCGTTGCACTCCTTTTGGGCCACGCGAGAAAATCGCGTCTTGAGTTAGTCCGGCCACATTTTCAAGCTTTACGTTGATATATGGTGCAATAACATCAAAGCCAGCGTCTACCGCCATATTAATATCGAATGGGCTGTTATGGGGAGTAGGATCTAGCATGTGAATAATACTTCTTTTTTCCATATTAATTTGGCCCTCTTGTATTTTCTAAAGTATTGTTCTAATAAGAATCTAGGTTAGCCAGTACTAAATATTGTTTTAGTTATATTAAAAAATCAACAATATGTACTAAGAATGCGTTCAGTAAAGGTTACTAAGTTGATTTAATAAAATCACGAGCAACTTCAAACGCATCTTCAAAGTTCAAATAAACCGGTTGTTTGGTGTCAAGCATCCTTTTGAGCAGCCTATTTTGAGCCTGATATTTAATATTACCGATTGCCAACGCTCCAATACCTACCGCGTTATTGGAAGAACCCTTGATGGGTTCGCCATCCATGAAAGGATCAAGTCCAGCAATACCCGATGGTGGCACAGCGTTAACATCGGCAGCGACTTTAAGTTGTGGGGCTGATGCGATTAATTCTGAGCTTAAGACTTCGATACCAGCTGCTCCTGTAGCAAAAACGATATCAGTAGTCTTAATTAACTCAGCCTTATCTGAATCGACACCGGCAGTGATATTAATTTCGTTTTTTCCGATTTCACGATTACACAGGTCGGTGATACGTTGTGATTTTTCAAGCTGGCGACCAACTAAGGTCACATTTGCGCCTGCTTTAGCCGCAATAACTGCAGCTATCTGCCCTACTGGGCCGGTACCTGCTAATGCAAGTACGTTGAGTCCTTTTATCTCAGCGCCAAATCGTTTAACACTTTCACGTTCTGCAACTGCAACCATTGCAGCTGCAGTGGTAAAAGCACCGCTTGGGTCGGTAAAAACCGAAACTTCAAACGGGGGTACCATCGAGTTTTTAGCGATATTCATCATATCTAGCGCTTGCTTGGTATCACGTCCGCCTATAAAAATAGCCGTTTTACTTAGCCCTTTTTGGCTTCTTGAAAAAATGACATCTTGTACCAAGCCCGGTATTTCACTGGGTTCTACGTTGATATAAGGAATGACAGAGACCCAACCAGCGTCAAGCGCCATGTTGACATCAAATGGGCTTAGGTTTTTAGCGGGTGTTATGACATGAAGGATAAATGGTTTTTCCACTGCTTGCCTCTCAAAGTTATAGAACTTAAATTATAAGCGCAGTATAAAAGAAAAATACTTTAGTTAACAGGTGCTAAGGTCTTGGGGTGATCGGATCCATTTTATTCTGGCTAAATTATGTGTATTATCATTCGCTGGATAAATTACAACAAGCGGTAACAACTATGCATCAAGTAAGTTTAATTCAAGGAGATGGCATCGGTCCTTCAATAATGGAAGCAGCAGTGAAAGTGATTGATGCGTCAGGCGCTAAAATCAATTGGGAAAAGGCTGAGGCAGGGATGGCTGCATACGAAAAACATGGAACGCCCATACCTCAGTCTACCTTAGATTCTATCGAAAAAAATCGTGTAGCTTTTAAGGGGCCATTAACAACACCAGTCGGAAAGGGGTTTAGGAGCATTAACGTTGCATTACGTCAGCAATATGATTTGTATGCAAACGTCAGGCCTGCTAAAACTTGGAAAGGAGCGCAAACCAGGTTTGAAAATGTTGATATCGTTATTGTTAGAGAAAATACGGAAGGGCTATATGTTGGGTTGGAGCACTATATTGGACGGGACAAAGAATATGCAGAAAGTATTGCTGTTATTTCGAAAGAGGGTTCCAGACGAATTGCAGAGTATGCGTTTCAATATGCTCGTGATCATGACCGGAAAAAAGTCACTGCGTGCCACAAAGCCAATATCCTGAAATTTAGTTCCGGGATGTTTCTCGATGCGGCGAGGGAAGTCGCTGAAAATTATCCTGATATTGAGTTTGAAGATCGCATTGTCGATGCTGCTTGCATGCAAATGGTAATGTATCCGGAGCAATTTGATGTTGTCGTAACAACCAACATGTTCGGTGATATATTGTCAGATTTAACGGCTGGCTTGGTCGGTGGGCTAGGGCTTATTCCCGGAGCTAATATCGGTACTAGTGCTGCTCTTTTTGAAGCGGTTCATGGCAGTGCGCCGGATATTGCCGGAAAAAACATTGCTAACCCTACGGCTGTTATCATGGCGGGTGTGATGATGCTTGATTATTTACAGGAAAATGATGCGGCTGAGCGTGTAAAAAAAGCGGTCGAACAAGTGATTTCTGACGCCAACCAAGTAACTCCCGACCTCAATCCAAAGTCCACAACAGGGACATTGGAGATGGCTAACGCAATCATTGATGCAATGGAATAATGTGCGCTCTGCTGGCACACCTGACAGTAGATGAATTCCAAAGCTCAGTTACGCCGTCAAGCCTATGAAATACGAAATTCCCAGCAAAATAAGGAACAAGTAAGCAAGATTATTTGTAATAGGATTGTTGCCGAAGGGTCATATCAGTCAGCGTACACTGTAATGCTTTATCTCCACTGTCGTTCCGAAGTGAGTACAGAATGTTTGATTGGCGATGCTATCAATAGACAAAAAAAGCTCGTGATTCCTTTTTGCACAAAAGACTCGGAAGGCCGCAAGGTCTTGGGATTGTGGCATTTTGAAGACTTATCGGAGCTGATAGAAGGCACTTGGGGAATAAAAGAACCTCCCCAAGAGCGTTGGTATGAAAAGAATAAAGTTGTTGATCCAAGTGAACTCGACCTAATTGTTGTTCCTGGCGTCGCTTTTACACGGGATGGTGCGAGGCTGGGTAACGGTGCAGGATATTACGATAGATTATTGGAGGTGATACACCCAGAAGCTTGCTTGTTGGCGATCTGTTTTGAAGCGCAATTATTGCCGGCTATTCCTATGGAAAAACATGATGTTTTCATGGATTTAGTCGTTACCGAACAGGAAGTTTATCGTGGTACAAGGTATCGGAAGGATGATTGATCGGACGGTTTTAAATGACATCAAAGCATCGCTAGTTTCTACACCTGCATTTATTCTGGATCAGGCTTCGATGATCCAGTCATTCGAACAATTGGCAGCATTTCGAAACCAATCTGGTTGTAACATTTTATATTCTATCAAAGCGTTGCCTTTGTCGCGTGTTTTAGAGTGGGCTGAACCTTGGGTCGATGGATTTTCCGTCAGCTCCTTATTTGAAGCTCGACTAGCAGCGGATGTTGCGCCAAAAAAACCTCTTCATTTAACCACGCCAGGTCTTAGACCTGATCAATTTGAAGAAATTAGCCGATTATGCAGTCATATCAGTTTTAACTCTGTTTCCCAGCAGCAGCGACTTATTGGTATAGCGGGTGCTGACCTTTCGTTAGGGGTTCGAATCAATCCTAAAGTATCATTTATTGATGATAGTAGATACGATCCATGCCGAAAAGCGTCGAAATTAGGTGTTGCCATAGATGACATCATTGCTCTGCAGGATTTGTCGGGTATTCAGGGCCTTCATTTTCATACCAATTTTGACAGTTTATCGGCTTTGCCTTTGCTTCATACGATTGACCTTCTTGAGGAAAGGTTAGGTTTTTGCTTCGAACAGTTAAGTTGGTTGAATTTAGGAGGTGGTTATCTACCTGAGAGTTATTTCAACAATCAAAATTTAATACGACGCATTAAACAGTTGCGTTCTGATTGGGGAATCGATGTTTACATCGAGCCTGGCAAGGGTGTCTTAGCCAATGTGGGTTATCTGGTGGCAACTGTTATCGATTTATTTGAAAGTGATGATAAACAGATTGCTTTATTGGATACGTCCGTTAATCATCTACCAGAAGTCTTTGAATACCAGCTTCCACCCAACTTGATTGAACATGACCCCTTAGGACAAAACAAATATCAATTAACAGGTAGTACTTGTTTAGCGGGTGACGTATTTGGCGATTATTTATTGTCATACTCTTTACAACCAGGCGATCGTTTGATTTTTGCCGATGTTGGAGCCTATAGCCTGGTTAAAGCGCATCGGTTTAATGGTTATAACTTGCCGGACTTATATTGTTACAATGATAAGCATAAGCTGACAAAGTTAAAAGAGTATTCATATCAAGACTATCGTCAGCAGTGGTTGGTCACCTAGGTTCTGCGAGTTCTTAAACAAACGTGGGAGGTATTTCATGAATATTTTCAAAAGAATTGTTGTTGCTCTGGTCGTGTTGTTTTCCTCCACAGCAATTGCGCGTGTTGATATTGACCTACAAGCAGCCGATGTTGTTATAGTGGATGCTGAAACTTTATTGATTAGAAACGTTGAGGCAGTCAATTTTGGGAGTTATTGGTCACTATTTAAATGGAATGCCGAAGCGATGACATTCGAGTTGCAAGAGTTTGGGTTGCAAGATGCTGTAGAAGATTTTTGCAGGGATAGTACCTCGCCAGCTGTTTGTCAGAGTCAGTCGGTTTCTGGTGTTCCGTAGCCTAATTTAAATCGAAGAATAAAATAACCTTTAGCTAAAGGTTGTTGAAATGAAACAACGCTTTGGTTGGTTTTTCTTCGACATGGCATTTATTTCTTTGGTGGATTATGTTCAGGTGGATATTGATTTATCTGAACATAACTTTCGTAACCTGTGTTCCGTCATTAAGGAGCGGATATTATTAAATCCTCGCTCCTAAGTAGGAAGGTGTAGACGATCTTGGTGTATGAGTCCATAACAGGGTTGAGGGTTGAAATAAGGAGCAGGGCAGATAATTGTTTTTAACCCAGCTATAGAATAATTGAAAATAGGTTTTCTATTCATTCAGGTAGAGGAAAAAATAAGAGATGATGTATACAAGTTTTAGGCGCTATGGGTGGAATTTTTGTTTGTTTGTAATGATAGTGACTAGCCCATATAGCTTTTCTGGCTGGGATCCAACAGAGTCAGATCCACAGTCGGTAACACAGAGCCAAGTTAATTCCAGGGAAGTCATTGCTCGTTTTCTTAAAGCTAACCCCAAATTGAAGGTTTATTTTAGAAACGCTCGTGGCTATGCGCTTTTTCCCAGTGTTATCAAAGGCGGAATTGTTTTAGGTGGCGCGATGGGTAACGGAACATTGTATGAGCGGGGTCGACCCGTGGGAAACGTTTCTTTAAAACAAATGACCTTTGGTTTGCAGTTGGGAGGCCAGTCTTTCAGTGAAATTATCTTTTTTAAAGATAAAGAAACGATCGATATTTTTAAAAATGGCGGGGTTAAATTTAATGCCCAGGCCTCAGCGGTAGGTGGCAGTGATTTCGGTTCTTCCAACCTGGATTACAACGACGGCATTGCTATTTTTACGTTAGCTAATACGGGTATTATGGCGGAAGCTTCTCTGGGTGGTCAGCATTTCAAATTCGAGCCTTTTTAAGCATATGCTTCACGTGGCCGCGTGAAGTATATGTCATAGTTTTTATGGTTAAATCAGAAAGGTTTTAAGCTGGCCAACAATATAATGGCGACTAAAAACAACACTGGTATTTCATTCGCCCATCGATAATAAACGTGAGAGTGCAGGTTTCGATCATGCTTAAAATCCATCAGCCACTTTCCGCATAGGATATGAAAAATGACCAAGAAACCTACCAGTGTTAACTTAATATGTAACCATCCACTTTTCGCATAAAGAGGCCAGGCATAATCAAGTAACATCCATACTCCGAATACCAGGGTCAAGACCATTCCAGGCGTCATAATGCCAAAATAAAGTTTACGTTCCATGATCTTAAAGCGTTCCAAGCTAGTGGTATCATCGCTCATGGCATGGTAAACGAATAATCTGGGCAGATAAAATAAGCCCGCAAACCAAGTAACCATAAATATGAGGTGGAGCGCTTTAAGCCACATAACTTACCCTTTGTTTAGTTCCGCTTTAATCTTCTCTTCGAGTTGGTCGAAGTTGATCGTACCAACAATGTTCAAATCAATTTGACCTTCGGTGTTTAACAACAGCGTGGTTGGCGTTAAGCTTATGTCACCGAAAGCTTTGGTATGTAACCCTTGGATGTCCAAGGCGATCTCATAAGGTAGCTGTAATTGTTTGGTCATCCTGACGACTCTGTTTGGCGGATCATAGGGCATTGCAATTGCCACCATTTTAAGTCCGAGTGGCGCATATCTGTTGTGCAGTTGGATTAGTTCGGGTATTTCCTTAATACATAATCGACAGCTGGTAGCCCAGAAGGTTATTAGTACTGGGCTGCCTTGCAGGTCTTTAAGGGCAATTTTCCCCCCCGTGATGGTGGAGAAGATCTGATTCTTATAAAGATTTGATTGCCGATGAGTGAAATAACTAAAACTAATCAGAGCGACTAATAAAGTGGAAAAAAACAGCCAGCTTATTTTAGTTTTTAGTTTCATTTGCTAGTTCAGCGAGATCTTCTGGGGTGCCATTTGACGCTTTGTAACCATCGCTAAGAGTTCGATATAACGGTATTGGGTTGATCAGTTTTGATATGCCAGACGCGATAAATGCTGCTGTCATTAATGGGATTACGATAGCATTACCCCCTGTCATTTCCATAACCAAAACGAAGGAAGTAATAGGTGATCGTAACATGCCAGAAAAATAAGCGGTCATCGTCAATAGAATCATAATGGTGGCTGGTGCTAAGGGGAACCATTCTGCCAGGTTGCTGCCCAGTCCTGCCCCAGCAGCCAGTGACGGTACAAAAATACCACTGGGGATACCGCTAAAAAAAGTCGCGCACGTTGCTAATAATTTGTAAAACGGATATAACGGATCAGCGGGCACTTCACCCTTTAAAATAGCTTTGGTTTCTTGATAACCGGTTCCATAAGTAGCGCCATCTGCCAAATAGCCTAAAACTGCGATGATGAGTCCTGCAATAAACGCGGTTTTAAGCATGGACCAGTTATGCTTTTCCAGCATCGTACCACCAGTAGTGATAATTTTAGTAAACAATGCCCCCATCAAACCACCTGCCAAAGCACACAGGGGAATAGCCAGCCAACTCTTACCCCAGGGCAGGATGAGTGTTTTGTCTGGAAAGTAAATATAAGTATTTAAAATAGCGTACGCTGTGATGCCGGAGAAAATAATCGCCGTTAATACCAAACTGCTGATACGTTCTTCCATCGCTCTGCCCATCTCTTCGATAGCGAACACAATACCCGTTAAGGGGGCGCTGAACATGGCGGCAAAACCCGCTGCGCTGCCAGCTAAAATGAGACCTTTGCTCATGTAACCCGAAGGAAACTTAAATGCCTTGCCCAGGCCATGCATTATAGAGGCACCAATGTGGACGGCCGGCCCACCAAAGCCAACTGAAGCACCCGAAAATAAACCCATCATGGGCAATAAAAACTTACCCAGGGCAATGCGAAGAGAAATTAAATGATGTCGCTCATGAATGACTTCTATGTTTTCTAGCGCTGTTTTGATTTGTGGTACACCGCTGCGTTCACTGCCCTGGAAAAATCTTTGCGTTAACCAGGCGGTTAACACCAGACCGCTAGGGGCTATCAAAAAAATGATAAAGGGAGATTGCTGAACCAATTGGCGAAACAGCTGGCTTGAGATTTCGCCGACCAGAATCATAAAAACAATGATTAGGCCAATAAGCGTGGCTCCAAGCCAAAAGACTAACCTCTGTTTCAAGGCGTTTAACGAAAGAAATTGCAAGGGTTTGGTCTCGGAAGGTTGCAAAGGATCAATGGTTGTTGACGTTGTGAAGGTTGGATTGTAGCACTAGAATCTTTAGGGAAGATTAGCAATAAATCAAGCTAATAAACGATGACTTAAATTATACTGGGGTTTTGCTGCTGGTAGCAAGGACAGGCTAGGATTGCTTGGTTCTCATTCTCTCTTTTTCTAATACACACACTTCATATTTTTAATAGTAGTGTAATCTGATTGCTTGGCTTATAGTTTGCTGGTCAGGTAACAAGGAACCTGGTCTTGTTTGATTGATGCAAGCGTCAAAACAAGTTCTACTAGCGCAGCAATAATGTTTAGAAGCAACATTTAAAAAGGATATACATGCAGCTGACCATAAATTCAGAGCGTCTTCAAAAACGTATTCAAAAATTAGCCACGATTGGACGAGATGATAGCGGGGGTATCTATCGTATGTCATTTACTGAGCATGATAAAGTCGCTCGCCAATGGTTTGAAACAGAGATTAAACAAGCCGGACTGACTTTTCATGCTGATGCCGCTGCCAATATCAGTGCACGATGGCAATTTGACCAAGGTACAACCATTATTTCCGGGTCGCATATTGATTCTGTACCCGGAGCAGGGCATTTGGATGGTGCGTTGGGGGTGCTCTCGGCTTTAGAATGTGTGGAACGAATCAAGGAGTTGAATTTACCATTAAAGCATGGTGTGGAAGCTTTAGCTTTTACTGATGAAGAAGGGCGATTTGGAGGTATGTTGGGTTCCCAGGCTATGGTGGGACAGTTATCCCCAGGTGTGATTTTGTCTGCTCGTGATTTATCCGGGATCAGCCTTATCGACGCAATGGCAGAGGCTGGGTTTGATGCGAATGAGATGACCCAGGCTGAGCGTGACCCTGAATCAATTCATGCCTTCATCGAGTTACATATAGAGCAAGGTCCTGTTCTGGATTCATTGCAATGTCCTATTGGTGTTGTCAGCGCTATTACCGGACTGTTCAAGTGGGAAATAACGCTTGAGGGTGAGAGTAATCACGCGGGAACAACTCCGATGGATATGCGTACAGATGCATTTCAGGGGCTGGTCGATTTTGCCAGCCAATTGCAGCGAGTTTTGGATGAATATGGAACCCGCCATAGTCGGGCGACGATCGGTAAAGTAGAGGTTTTGCCCGGTGCGGCTAATGTTATTCCCGGCCGTGTTGTTTTCAGCTTGGAAGTTCGAGATACCGATGCAGATATCCTAAATAATTTAACCGACGCTTATCGGCGGACTTTATCTGCTGTTGCCCGTAAGCATCAACTCATGGTTAACTTTGAGGTGTTAAGCGAATTGTCGCCAGTCAAATGCAATGAGATGATAGTCGAACAACTTAAACAACAATCCAATTTAATGGATTTACAATTCCATGAAATGCCATCGGGCGCTGCCCATGATTGTCAAATTATGAGCAGTATGACGAAAGCAGGGATGATTTTTGTGCCCAGTAAAGGAGGGGAAAGTCATTCGCCCAATGAATGGACTGCTTTTAAAGACATCGAAGCAGGGAGTAACTTGCTTCTTAACACTATAGCATCATTAGCCATAGCAACATGAGTCAAACCAATAACAATTTTAAAGATCCGCTTAGAGAAAGCTATCGGGAGACTATTACCCGTAAATCAGCTTTTATCGAATCTCTCAAGCAACACCATACGGCGTTACTGGTCATTGATGTTCAATACTTGGATGCTAAGCAAGGATTCGGTTTGTTTTCAGATGCAGAAACGTCAGGGCTTCCACCCGAGTCTTTGCGGTACTATTTTGATAGACTAGATTCGCTGGTGCTGCCGAATATTATACGGCTACAAGAAGGTTTTCGAGCGTCAGGTCTAGAAGTTATTCATACCCGTATTCAATCGCTAACTCAGGATGGGAGGGATAGAGGGTCTGGTCACAAGCGCCTTGGTCTGCATGCCGCTCCAGGATCCATTGAGGCGAAGTTTTTGGAAGAAGTAGCGCCAGTTGGCGATGAAATCATTATTAATAAAACCGCAAGTGGGGTTTTTAATTCGACCAACCTTGCCTACGTTCTGCGTAACATGAGTATCACCGGTTTGGTGGTTTGTGGTGTCTATTCTAATGAGTGTGTTTTTCCACGGTAGCCCGTGATGCCTGTGATTTAGGGTTTTATGTGACCATTCCCAGCGATGCGATAGCTACGGTGACACCGGAGCTTGAGAATGCCACTGTTGCTACCATGCGTGATCGCTATGCCAGGCTATTGACAGTGCAAGAAGTTCTCGGCGAAATTTCCCGGGTTGCCTAAAAAGAATTTGTGTTTCTAGAGATTGTGTAAACTTCATGGGAGACGATATATATGCAATATAACACTTTGGGTGCTACCGATATCAAAGTGAGTGAATTGTGTTTGGGTACGATGACTTTTGGAGAGCAAAACACTGAAACTGAAGCACATGCGCAATTGGATTTGGCCATTGAGACCGGAATCAATTTTATTGATACTGCTGAAATGTATGCGATCCCGCCCAAGGCTGAAACTTATGGTTTGACCGAAACTTATATTGGTCGGTGGTTACAAAAAACAGGACGACGAGATCAATTGATCTTGGCCACCAAAGTCATTGGTCAGGCAGATTGGATGCCTCATGTAAGGGGCGGCAAAGCACGATTGGATCGAAGCAATATCGAGCAAGCGGTTGATGGCAGTTTACGAAGGTTGCAGACGGATTATATCGATCTATACCAAATTCATTGGCCAGATAGAGCAACCAATTTTTTTGGTAAGCTTGGATATCAATACCAAGAAGATCAGAATGCTACACCCATTGCGGAAACTTTATCTGTTCTGAGTGATTTTGTGAAGGCAGGGAAAATACGTTATGTCGGTATTTCTAATGAAACGCCGTGGGGAACGATGAAATATTTACAACTTTGCGAACGGCCAAAGTTGCCCCGTATCGTTTCGATTCAAAATCCCTATAACCTTTTAAACAGAACGTTTGAAATTGGCTTGGCCGAGGTTTCGCATCGGGAAAACGTTAGTCTTTTACCTTATTCACCGCTAGCCTTTGGTGTGCTGACTGGCAAGTATCTCAATGCTCAACCTAGTAAGGCAAGATTAACCTTATTCCCTGGCTATGCTCGATACAGCAATGCTTCTGGTTTAAAAGCGACCCAAGCTTATGTTGACTTAGCTAGACGATACAACATAATACCCAGCCAGATGGCACTGGCCTTCATCAACAGCCGTCCTTTTGTTTGTTCCAACATCATTGGTGCAACGACTACTGATCAATTGAAGGAGAATATCGGTAGTCTTGATGTCCAATTGGATGAAAACGTGTTAAAAGAGATTGATGATATTCATCAGATACATTCAAATCCATGTCCTTAGTGGCAAAAAATAACAATATATTGGTTGAGTTTAAAGATGTGATGATTTCCGGTTTATTTTTTACACTTGGTTGCTAATGGTATCGGGTTGTAAATCGATACGTGGAGAGAAACATGCAAAAATTCTTACAATTTTTATTAAAAAGTCCATATCAGGCAATGATTCTTGCAGGTGTGACAGCCGGGCTTTCCAAAGCTTTTTTACCGTTAGCGTTGGTCAGTGGAGGTATCCTGGGATTGGTTACCCTACGGAATAGAAATAATGAAGGCTTAGTGGTCTTGGCAGGTACTGTCCTTATCACAATAATGGTCGGTATGTTTATTGACTCAAAGCCGGGTTTGCCTATTCCCGTGGTGCTTTTTATTTTACCGCCCATATGGTTGTGCGCTCATGTACTGAGGATTACTGAATCGCAAGGGCTTTTGGTCATAACGGCAACTGGCATGGCTATGCTGTTGGCCATTGGCATTCATTTGGTGACAGGAGGTGCGGTTGAATGGTGGAACGAATGGCTTAAAGTAGCCGTTTCAGGAGTCCAAGGTGCGAGTTACGACGGGTTTTCCGATAATGGCAGTATCAAGTTTATTAATGGTTTTGTGACTATGTTGTTTGGAGTAAGCATCGTGATCAGCGTCCTGCTTGCACGTTGGGGACAATCAAAACTTTACAATCCGGGAGGGTTTCAAGAAGAGTTTTGTCGATTACGAGTACCACAAGTATTATTTTTATTGACTCTTGGGCTTATCGCTTTAATGGCAGTGATCAATGTTAATTTAATGTCTGATTTACTTTTTATTTCAGTGGGCATGTTTACTTTTCAGGGTTTAGCCATTCTTCATTACAATGTGACGTTCAAAAAAGCTAACCAGTTTTTCCTCGTGCCGCCTTATCTTTTGTTAATCTTTGTACCTCAGTTTATTATGGTAGGTCTGGCATTTGCCGCCTCTGTAGATGCATTGATGAATTTCAGGAAACTTTAATTAGCAGCTATTTAATAACGCTATGATACCTATCAGAGATAGTATTCCCTGTTATTGCCGACCCTGGATTACTTGGTTTCTAATTGCCGTTAATAGTGGTATTTTCCTCTATTTAGAATTGATGCCAGAGGAAGTGTCGCAAAGTTTTTTATATCGCTATGGACTTGTTTCCGTTCGCTATGCTCATCCTGAATGGGCTGAGTTGATGGGTTTTGGAAATGATCATTTTCGATCTTTTTTTACCAGCATGTTTTTGCATGGGGGATGGATGCACGTTAGTATGAATATGCTGTTTTTATGGATCTTTTCCGATAATATCGAAGATAGAATGGGTAGGGTTAGATTTGTGGTTTTTTACTTAATCTGTGGGCTGGTAGCTGCTGTCTGCCAATATTATTCTTACCCGGATTCAACCAATCCCATGGTTGGTGCATCTGGAGCCATTGCAGGAATAATGGGTGCTTATTTTTTTCTGTATCCTTTTGCTCGCATTATCTTATGGATACCGTTATTCTTATTACCCATTTTTGTTGAGATACCAGCCATAGCATTCTTGGGTCTTTGGGCCATTATTCAGATTTATCGAGGAACTACTGCCAATTTATTTGACCAAGAAAGCTTTAGCGATGTTGCTTGGTGGGGTCATATCGGTGGTTTTATAGCGGGCGCTTTGATTTATCGGTTTTTTCTACTGAATAAAGATATGGTAGTACCCGAACCTTGAATTAGAACTGCACTCTAAAAACTTACCACCAACTTAAGTGGACAGGTATTGCAAAATAGAGCGATGCTTCTTTCTTTTGGAGGCGCTTTACCTTTATAGTACAATACATGTTATCGGACGAGAGCAGTGGATCTCTAGCCCTATTAGTTTTTTAAAGACTTGGAAAAAAGTAAGAATCAGATGAAAAAAGTAAATATTGAGTTAATTATGGTAAGGGTTTTTCAATTTGTGGTGTTCGTAGTCTTTACCTTTATTGTTCTGGTCTATTTTGGTGCGTTATTATTGGTTCCGCTGGATATAGTATCGCTGATTACCTCGCTGTTATCTTTTGTTGGTCTGCCTGGTTTTGTTGCTGCTTTGATAGGCATAGGTGCTGTCGTTTACCTGAGTATGCAGGTTTACAAAATCCCAGGTTTAATCGATATGTTAGTAAATACCGGGCTGGATCTGGTTAAAATAGCGCGGGAACGAATTGAAAGCTTTGAAGATATTGTCAACGAGGTTAAGCCAAAAGTTTAGGTTTCACACATCCATTCTTGCACAGGGTAGTTTCTGAAGGATCTTTCATGCGCTAGTTTTTAGCAAATGTTTTTGCTAGAAAGTGCCCGGTAAATGATTTTTTCTTTTTTGCTACATCACGTGGAGTTCCTTCCGCAATCACTTTACCACCACCATCACCACCCTCTGGTCCCAGGTCGACAATCCAGTCCGCTGTTTTAATGACATCTAAGTTGTGTTCAATAACGATGACCGTATTGCCGTGATCCCGCAGTTTGTGTAATACGCTTAATAGTTGTTTTATATCATGAAAATGCAAGCCGGTTGTTGGTTCATCCAGTATGTAAAGCGTTTTACCCGTATCGCGTTTGGATAACTCCCGAGCCAATTTAACTCGTTGCGCTTCGCCACCTGATAGCGTAACTGCATTTTGCCCCAATGTGATATAACTCAAACCCACATCCATTAGCGTTTGCAGTTTGCGGGCGATAACCGGAATGGCATCGAAAAATGCGCGTGCCTCCTCAATGGTCATATCCAGCACTTCATTGATGCTTTTAGTTTTGTAGCGAATTTCCAGTGTTTGCCGATTATAGCGTTTAGCTTGGCATATATCGCATTGTACAAAAACGTCAGGGAGAAAATGCATTTCTACTTTGATAACACCATCTCCTTTACACGCTTCACAACGTCCGCCTTTTACATTGAAACTAAAGCGTCCTGGCGTATAGCCGCGTGAGCGAGCTTCAGGGGTTGCGGCAAATAATTCTCGAATCGGCGTAAAAATACCGGTATAAGTTGCAGGGTTGGATCGCGGTGTTCTACCAATAGGACTTTGACTGATATCGACAACTTTATCTAGCTGCTCCAAGCCATCGATACCATTAGAGGGTGCGGCTTTCAGGCTGGCGCCATTTAATACTCGAGCCACAAATTTGTACAGTGTGTCATTAATCAAGGTTGACTTGCCGGAACCTGAAACACCGGTAATACAGGTTAAAAGCCCCATAGGTATAGCAACATCAAGATTTTTTAAATTATTGCCATTGGCATTACGAATAACCAGTTGTTTGTCTTTGATCGGCTGCGTTAAGGATGTTGGTATTTCTATTTGCTGACGGCCGGACAAATATTGTCCAGTGAGTGACTCTGTTGCATTGATTACCTTTTCAGGAGGTCCTTGCGCAACAATTTTGCCTCCATGTACGCCAGCCCCCGGCCCAATATCAACCACATAATCGGCTAGCCGAATGGCTTCTTCATCGTGTTCAACGACGATCACCGTATTGCCCATGTCTCTCAGTTTAGTGAGAGTGTTCAATAAACGTTGATTATCACGCTGATGCAAACCTATGGAAGGCTCATCTAGAACGTACATAACACCCACTAAACCGGCGCCGATTTGACTGGCTAGGCGGATACGTTGCGCTTCGCCGCCTGACAACGTATCGGCGCTGCGATCCAAGGTCAGATAATTAAGGCCCACGTTCACCAAAAACTCTAGCCGCTCCTGAATTTCTTTGATGATTTTGCTAGCGATTTTGCCGCGCTGGCCTGTCAGGTTGAAATGATTAAAAAAGTCTAAAGCACGCTGGATCGATAAAGCTGTTACTTGATGCAATGGTTGATCTTCAACCAGCACGTTACGGGCGGCTATATTAAGCCTGGCTCCGTTGCATTCGGAACATGGAATATTAGCCAAATACTTGGCCAGTTCTTCCCTGATCATGTTTGAGTCGGTTTCGAGAAACCGACGTTCCATATTCGGTAAAATTCCTTCAAAAGGATGAGTACGCGTTCTGAAACGGCCTGAGCTACCACTAAATTTAAATTTTATCTTCTCCCGACCACTGCCATAAAGGATAATTTGTTGAATCTCTTGCGGAAGTTCAATGAAAGGCAAATCTACATTAAACCCATAATGTTCGGCCAGGGATGTAATTAGCTGGTGATAATAAGAATTTTTGCGATCCCAACCTCGTATTGCGCCGTTGGTCAGGCTTAACTCTGGGTTGTGAATGACAAGGCCAGGATCAACTCGTTGACGAATGCCTAAGCCGTCACAACTGGGGCATGCGCCCTTAGGGTTGTTGAACGAAAAAATCCTGGGTTCTAGTTCACTTAGGCTGTATCCACATTCCGTACAAGCGTACTTATCTGAGAATATTAGTTCTTTGCTCGCATCGTCCATCGAGACGATTAATGCCATACCGTTGGCTAATTTAAGGGCTGTTTCAAAGGATTCAGCCAAGCGTAAAGCGATATCGTCTCTGATTTTAAAACGATCTACTACAACGTCAATCGAATGTTTTTTGCGCAGGTTAAGTTCGGGAGGATCATCCAATTCATAGATTTCACCGTCGATCCGTGCGCGAATAAAGCCTTGCGAGCGCAAATCTTCCAGCAATTGTAAATGTTCGCCTTTCCGGTCATTGACTACTGGCGCCAAAAGCATCCAGCGGCTGTCCGGTTTTAGCGCTAATACTTGATCCACCATTTGACTGATGGTTTGTGCTTCGAGAGAAATATGATGCTTCGGACAACGAGGTATGCCTGTTCTGGCATACAGCAGTCGCAGATAATCATAGATTTCAGTGATTGTTCCGATGGTGGATCTTGGGTTATGTGATGTTGACTTTTGTTCTATCGAAATGGCTGGCGATAATCCTTCGATATGATCGACATCCGGTTTTTCCATCATAGATAAAAATTGACGCGCATAGGCTGACAATGATTCAACATAGCGTCTCTGTCCTTCTGCATAAATGGTGTCAAATGCAAGTGATGATTTGCCAGATCCAGATAAGCCAGTGATAACTATCAGCTTATTTCTGGGAAGATCAAGATTGATGTTTTGTAGATTATGGGTGCGTGCGCCTCGAATTAGTATGGATCCCATGGTAGTCATTTCGGCTGGTAAAATAACCTGATAATATACGCCCATCCATCAAACAAGTGCAAAAGAGAGTTTTAAATTGAAAGACGTGCAAGACATAACCAGTCCCATGAATCCAACTGAAAAACGAGCGAGCTATTCGTTGGCTGCTATTTATGCGCTCAGAATGTTGGGCCTGTTTATGCTTCTTCCTGTGATATCTTTATTTGCTGAAAAGCTGGAGGGTTCAACGCCGGTTTTGATTGGCCTTGCTATCAGCATTTATGGCTTAAGTCAGGCAGTTTTGCAAATACCGTTTGGGTTGATGTCAGATAAATATGGGCGAAAAACCATCATCACTATCGGCTTGTTTTTGTTTGTGATAGGGAGCCTCATTGCAGCTTTCTCCACATCTATCTATGGTGTGATTATAGGTCGGGCTGTTCAAGGCAGCGGTGCGATTGCTGCTGCGGTTATGGCGTTGGCAGCTGATTTAACCCATGAAGTACATCGAACCAAGGCGATGGCTTTGATTGGTATTAGCATCGGTTTGTCTTTTGGTGTTTCTATCGTGTTGGGTCCTATAGTGGCAGGTCAGGTAGGGTTAACGGGTTTATTTATCTTAACAGCTGTTTTGGCAATAGCAGCCATGTTCGTATTGCATGTATTTGTTCCCAACCCCGAAGCTACTACGTTCCATCGAGATACCCAATGGGTGTCCTCACAATTTAAAAATATGTTGGCGAACTACGATTTGCTGAGACTGGATTTTGGCATATTTATTCTGCATTTAATTTTAACGGCCAGTTTTACAGTTGTGCCACTGGTGATAAGAGAAGCAGGTTTAGTGGTTCAGCAACATGGGTGGGTTTATCTGCCAACTTTCATGATCTCCATGGCTGCGGTAGTTCCTTTCATTATCTATGCAGAAAAAAAACACCAAATGAAGCGAGTGCTGACAGGTGCAATTCTCACACTAAGTTTGGCCAATTTTGGTTTATATTTGTTTTCGGGGTCTTGGTCAGGATTGATTATTTTTTTAATGTTGTTCTTTTGCGGCTTCAATTTGTTGGAAGCTACGCTGCCCTCATTAATTTCAAAGATCGCGCCACCCGATAAAAAAGGGACAGCCATGGGTATATATTCTACATCGCAGTTTTTAGGGGCTTTTGCCGGTGGTTCTTTGGCAGGGCTCATTCATGATGTTTGGGGACTTAATGCAGTTTTTTTGATGAGTTCTATCATGGCGGGTGTTTGGTTATTGGTTGTCAGCACTATGAATGAACCTCGTTATTTTTCTAATATGCTGGTTAAAATTCCGTCGGGTTTAGGTGAACAACAAGCTCAAAAGGATTTGTTATCAATTCACGGCATCATGGTAGCCATCATTCAAAAAGAAGAGAACGTAGCCTATTTGAAAGTTGATAAAGAAAAATTAGCCACCCAGCATCTGCAACAGTTATTATTACAGTGGGGTAACACTTGATTTATTATAAATTTATAGTCGGAGCGAACAATGGCAAGTAGAGGCGTTAACAAAGTAATCTTAGTAGGCAATCTGGGAAATGACCCGGAAGTTCGATATATGGCGAGCGGTGGAGCAGTTACCAATATTAGTTTGGCAACCAGTGAAACCTGGAAAGACAAACAAACGGGTGAGCAAAAAGAGCTAACTGAGTGGCACCGCATTGTTTTTTTTAGGAGGTTGGCAGAAATTGCTGGAGAATATCTCAAAAAAGGCAGTAAGGTTTATATAGAAGGACGCTTGCAAACTCGCAAATGGCAAGGTCAGGACGGTCAAGATCGCTACACCACCGAAATTGTCGCCAACGAAATGCAAATGCTTGATAGTCGGGGTGGCGGTTCTACTAATTACCAAGGTGCATCACCTTCGCCGGCACAAGCAAATGCACCTGCCAGCCAGCCAGCAGCCCAAGCCGAAAGCAAGCCCGGTCAACCTGAGACACCACCTGCCGCTTCCTATGACGATTTTGATGATGATATTCCGTTTTGATCTATATAATTTTAGATGAAAGCTGAAGATACTTTCCTTTGCTAGCAAAATTGAAAAAGAGTGGTCAAACCTCCTTTATTGCGTTAGAGGGAGCCTATTATATTAATAGGCATAATTGTCTTTTTGTCCGGTTTCTGTGTCGGATGGTTTTCTGTGATCCTTATGTATTCCATATACACAGCGGCTCACGAAAACCATTCGCCTTAAACTCAAACAGCAATCTTTATTCATAGAGATACTCTAATGCCAGAAAGTTACACTGTTGACTTTTTTCGAACTCGGAAACCGAATAGAGTCATAAAGGATGTTACAAACAAATAAAGGCTGGCCGGGATGGGTACGGGGGTATTTATGTTGTCATCTGAGCTGTTGTCGTTTAATGAAACCAGTAAATGCTGCCTGAGGTCTTCTCTGAATTTGTCTGTGAAACCGATAAAGAGCCAGAAGTCGGTAATTTTGTACCCATTTTCTGCAGTCCATTGATCACCTTGTTCGACAAAATAAGAGCGGCTTAAATCGATCGTTTCTTCTTCGATTAGTTCAAAGGGTTCCTCCCTAAAGTCACCAACTGCCACATCAAACCACTCAGGATTATCAGTTCTGTAGTAAGATTCGCCATAGGTAGTTCTCATCCATAAACTACAACCCTATGAAAAACATAGAAAAAATCACAAAAACAAGATGAATTCCCCGGCTAATTCTGGTATGCTTATAATCTAAGCAATTGATTCTAAACATAATTAAAAAAAGCCGAGGGAAAAAGATGCGCCAAAAACAACGCCTACAGACAAGTATATTCGATAATTATGTTGAACACGAGATTGGCCAAGAATTAAAAATTATTTCCATGATATTGGATGAACATAGAGAAATACTGGATTGGGTAGAAAAAGACATCTGCACGATCGATTTAAAAGATGAAAGTGGTCGAAAAGGGATGTCAGTTGAATCCATATTACGTTGCGCGATCTTAAAGCAACATCGGCAACTCAGTTATGAAGAATTATCATTTGTTTTGCTGGATTCGGTCTCGTGTCAAACATTTGCCCGGCTGAGCGATGGATTTGTCCCCAAGAAGTCGGCTTTGCAAGGGGCAATCAGCCGGATACTCGACCCGACATGGGAACGTATTAACCTGGCATTGCTCAATGATGCCAATAAAACCGGCATTGAAAAAGGCAGCATGTTGCGCATTGATAGTACCGTCACAGAAACACATATCCACGAACCAACCGACAGTAGCCTGTTATGGGATGCCGTGCGGGTGATGACGAGATTACTCAATCAAGCCAGCGAAATGGGTTTGGAATTTGACTGCCATCACCATTATCGCGCAGCAAAAAAACGTGCGCGTGCAATTATCTATACCCGTGGAAAGGATAAGAAAAAAGCCTTATACAGTGATCTTGTTCACTACACGAAAAAGACACGTCAGTACCTCAACAATGCGCAAATAGCCGGTCATGTAAAACCGCCACCCGGCTGGGAATATTGGCGCCTGGAGGTCAATCATTATCTGCCTTTGATTGATCAGGTCATCAATCAAACGACAAGACGTGTGTTTAATGGAGAGAAAGTCCCCGCATCGGAAAAAGTATTCAGTCTGTTTGAAGCACACAGCGATATTATTGTTAAAGGCAGCCGGGATATACAATATGGACACAAACTGAATTTAAGTACGGGTCGCAGTGGTATGGTACTGGATGTTGTCGTTGAAACGGGTAACCCGGCTGATTCGGAACAGTTCATCCCCATGGTGGATCGTCATATTGACCACTATGGTAAGGCGCCCAGGCAAGTCGCAGCAGACGGGGGGTATGCCAGCAAAGAAAATCTCGACACGGCTAAACAACGAAACATAAAAGATGTTGCTTTCCATAAGAAAAAAGGGTTAGCCATACTTGAGATGACGAAAAGCCCCTGGGTTTACAGAAAGCTCAGAAATTTCAGAGCTGGAATTGAAGCCGGTATCTCTTACTTGAAACGATGCTTTGGCTTGTCTCGCTGTAACTGGAAAGGTCTAGAGCATTTTAAAAACTATGTGTGGTCATCGGTGGTTACACACAATTTAGTGATAATGGCTCGATTACAAGCACCCTAGTTAAAATTAGGGTAACCACAAACAGGCTGATCAAGGGTGTAATAGTTCCTCAGGAAAGATGTGCCTAAAAAATGTAATTTTTACAAAAAGATTGAGGGTTGACCAATATGCAGCAAACCCTACCGTACAAAGCAATTCATTTTTGGCGACTGGTCTGGTGTCATTTTTTTTATAGCAAATAATTCGCTGTTTTTGGACGGAAACTAGGTAGTCTCTTCTATCTGAACATACATATCTTGTGGTGCTGTACCTCCAGAAATCAGTATTTGAGTAAACCAATCTCCATCTTGTTGATAATAGCCATTTCCATAATCGACGACACAATCATTAATTTGTTGTTCTGATGTTGGTTCAGCGCAGCTAGGAGAAACAAAGTCAGTAAAATTGTTGAAATTTAAAGGATGTGGATCAACAAATATACTTGAGAATCCGTTTATAGCATTTATAGAAGTAAAGTCTTCAATTGGCGATATTTGATTGCCGCTAGTGTCGAAAAAAGTAGTTGTTACAAGGTATTCTCTATCAGATACTAGTTCGACCGAAGAGGCATAAGAATGAGTAATTGACGCTACAAATAATACTGTTACTACAGACAAATTTTTCATAATAGTTGTTCCTTGATAAACCGTTAGTGATGGTAAGTCTGTTGATAAGCATCCAGTTCTGGATTGGTTTTTTGAAATTAAAATGCAAAAGAAAATAAATATTTCCGTTTAATGGTCGAGTAAAACCGTCGGCACTCAGGCATTCAGTTCAGAGTACATTTGATCAAGAGTAAGCCTTTCGTTACTTAATAAGCTTACGGAAAGAATCATTACTTTGTTTAGTCACTATCCTCCTCGAAGATGAACAATTCCTGAATAATTTTATTATCATTAGTAGTTTTTCTCATGGGACTTTTTGTTAATTGAAGAATTCTCAGGCTATTTTGATTCGTATCAACGTTGTTAACTCCTTTTGTATGACGATCATAGTCTGACAATAATCCGACAGCGAACAGCAATGCGGGTTATAATGTAAGTATCTGAATTTTTCCAGCTTTGTATGGTTGGTTTCTAAACTGACCTTTCTGTTTTTCCATAGGTATTCTAAATGTCACTTGAAGTTTCTACGAGCGAGGGTTTTCGTGAACTGGAGCTCATTGAGCCGGTTCAAAAAGCCCTGGTTGATGTGGGCTATGAAAGTCCATCGCCAATCCAGGCAAAAATTATTCCGCACATGTTAGCGGGCAAAGATGTTCTGGGCCAAGCTCAGACAGGTACTGGTAAAACGGCAGCGTTTGCCTTGCCTTTGTTATCCAAAATTAAATTGAATTTATATAGTCCGCAAGTTTTGGTTTTAACGCCCACTCGTGAATTAGCGATACAGGTTGCTGAAGCTTTTCAGCGCTATGCTAAACATTTGAAAGGGTTCCATGTGTTGCCTATTTATGGTGGTCAGGATTACCGCGGTCAAATAAAGCAGCTTAAGCGGGGTGTGCATGTTGTGGTAGGAACGCCGGGGCGTGTAATGGATCATATGCGGCGCGGGACTCTGAAACTGGATACACTCACCTGCTTGACCTTGGATGAAGCGGATGAAATGCTCAGGATGGGTTTTATTGATGACGTGGAATGGATATTAGAACAAATCCCTGAGAAACGTCAGACGGCTTTATTTTCTGCCACGATGCCAGCACCCATTCGGCGTATCGCTCAAAAGTATTTGAGTCATCCTGAAGAAGTGACTATCAAAATGCAAAAAACCACTGCCGACGCCATTCGACAACGTTGTTGGGTCGTCAGCGGGTTTCATAAATTAGATGCCTTAACCCGGATTCTCGAGACCGAAACATTCGATGGTATGATCCTGTTTGTTAGAACCAAGGTAGAGACAGCAGACTTAGCTGAAAAGCTGCAAGCTCGTGGTTTCTCATCGGTAGCGTTAAATGGAGATATTGCCCAAAATAATCGAGAACGAATTGTTCAGCAGTTTAAATCGGGCAAGATCGATATCTTGGTGGCTACAGATGTAGCAGCCCGTGGATTGGATGTGGATAGAGTTAGTCATGTAATAAATTACGATATTCCTTACGATACCGAATCATATATTCACCGCATTGGCAGAACGGGGCGAGCGGGCAGGACTGGCGACGCGATTTTGTTTGTAGCGCCCCGAGAAAAAAGGTTGTTGCGAGCGATAGAGAAAGCAACCAACAAAAAGATTGAAATGATGGAGTTGCCGTCGACTGAAACCGTCAATGATAAGAGAATTGACCGCTTTAAACAGAGAATTACCGAGACGTTAGCTACTGACGAGCTTAATTTTTTTAGTCAACTTATTGAAAGTTACCACAAGGAAAATGATGTTCCTGTTTTAGATGTTGCTGCTGCGTTGGCAAAAATAGTACAAGGTGATAAGCCTTTACTGCTAAATCCTCAAGCGGAAAAAAAACGTTCCCAAAGGAATGCATCAAGAGAGTTTAGTGATAATAAGTCGCAAAAGTTTGCAAGGAATGAAAAGCGTTCTGGATCCAAAAGACAAAAGCTTAAAGGCAATGGTAAAACGGAAGAAGGTATGGAGCAGTTTCGTTTAGAAGTAGGCTATAGTCATGGCGTAAAGCCGGGAAATATAGTGGGTGCAATAGCGAATGAAACTGGTTTAGAAAGTCAATATATTGGAAAAATTGACATCAAGGACGATTTCACTTTTATTGATTTGCCGACTGGTATGCCAAATGATTTGTTTCAGGATCTTAAAAAAGTACGTGTTGCGGGTCAAGCCCTAAAAATTTCCCGTATTGAGGCGCGAAAATTTTCAGGTAGTAAGGAGAAAAAGGCACACACTAGGGATAGTGGATAAATAAGTGCTGTATTGTTTTTTTAAAGGGCAACTTCGTGTTGCCCTACGAGAATAATGTATCAGCCCCTCACTAATAACTCTCTTATGTCTAATGCAGCGCCATTTGCTCGGGCAATATAGTTTGCCATGGTCAGTGAATAATTGGCAAACACGCCAAAACCAGGGCCGTTTAATACCATGGGGCTATAAATAGGGGTGAGGGAGTTCTCCAACTGGTGAATTAAAATATCCATCGTCTCAATCGCGTGTTTTTCGGCCAACACATCCGAAAATTCGACTTTAATTGCTTTGAAGATATACAAAAGTGCCCAAGAAGCTCCGCGTGCTTCGTAAAAAATATCATCAATTTCAAGCCAAGGGGTTTCCTTGGATGCAGAGATATCAGATAGGGAAGGATTGTCGGTTCCTTCTAAGCTGATATAGCCACTGGCACTTGCGCTCAACCGAGAGGAAATATCGCCCATGCGTTTGATGATGATTTCTAGATATTGTCTAAGGTTATCCGCGCGGGAATAAAACCTTCCAGGTTTTTTGATATTTTTGGCGCCAAGACGTCCCCAATAGCTATACAGTTTTTTAAGCCCTCTTTTATACTCATCTTCTGTAGCAGGGAAAATCCAGGAATCGTTGTTAAAGTAAAATAATGGTTCGGCTTTAGCGAGGTCAGTATCTTCACCTGATTGAGATTGCGATCTGGCAAAGTGATTTCTTAAAGCGGATGTGCCATCTCGTAACATGACCAGAGCGCCAAATTCCCAGTTTTTTATATTATCCAGAATAATCCCGGGAGGGGCTACATCATTACTAATGTAGCCGCCGTTTTTGTTCAGTAAAGTTTCTGAAATGTGAATGAGAGCATAAGTAAAGGCGTATCCCCTGGGTAGGCCGTCATTGTATTTTTTTGCGAGTCTTGCTTTTTGCTCTGCCTCTTTAACAAGAGGGTATTCAGGGTCAGGGTCAATGCTCCAATACCAACCGATGGCTGCGATACCGATAATAATAATTAAAGTGATTATACCGAGACTCCAAAGTATTCCTTTTGTGTTTGATTCGGAAGATTCGCTTGCTGACATAATCTGATTCCTTACTAAAATCTTGTTAAATATTATAGTTATATTAAGGGTTTAATACGCAGCATATGGTACCAGATTTTATGATATGACTTTAACTTTCTTCTTGTTCTGATTTTTTCGCACGAGGATGTGCTTGGTCATAAACCGAGGCCAGATGCTGGAAGTCAAGATGGGTGTAGATTTGTGTTGTACTGATGTTAGCATGTCCCAATAAGTCTTGAACAGCGCGTAAATCTTGACTTGATTCCAGCAAATGGCTGGCAAATGAATGACGCAGCATATGAGGGTGGACGTTTTCGGGGATACCTTTTTTTAAACACCATTGTTTGAGTCTTGATTGCACGCTACGCTGGCCTAGTCGTTTCCCTTTGTGAGTTAAAAATAGGGCGTTTTCATCGGTTGCAGCTAAGGAAAAACGGATTTTCATCCATGACTCTATTGATTTAATCGCTTTGCGGCCAATTGGAAGGAGTCTGGATTTATTACCTTTCCCTTTTTTTACAATCAAAGAACGATCACTTATATCGACATCGTTGATGTTCAAAGCAGTCAGCTCACTTAACCTAAGGCCGGAAGAGTAAAATAATTCAAACATTGCCAGATCTCTGATTTCAAGGAATGATGTAGTACCTGCTTCTAATAACCCGGTTACCTGATCCACATCAAGAGTTTTAGGTAATTGCCTGACGCCTTTAGGTGCACGGACTGGTCGCGCCGGATTTTGCTGGGCAAGGTTATTTTTAATTAAGTATTGATAAAAGCTGCGAATGGCAGATAATTCGCGCTGCAAGCTTTTGCTGCCCAGACCTTGTCGATGGCGGGATGCGATGTGGGCTCTGATGTGGTGCTGATTAACTTTGGGCCAATACTGAAGGTTTTCTGTTTGACAAAAGTTTTGTAGGTGGCCAATATCTCTTCGGTAATTTTTAACAGTATGCTCAGATAAGCGGCGATGTATCGTTAATTCTTCAAGATATTGGCGAAATTCATTGGAAGCTTTCGGGTTCACTGCTTATTTCGCATCAGACTGATGAATCTGGTTCCGATAATCCGGCTCATCTGAGTTAGAAAAATGTGACCCATGCTGGGATGAAAGCGATCTTCCTGGCGACTGCCAATAGCCAATATTCCTTCAAGTTCGGTGAAATTCATCGGAATAATGGCGCAAGAATTAACATCTTTGCAGAAAGCACCAAATAAATATTTGGTGTGTGATGATTTGGGTTTTCCGCAGTTCGGCTGGTTGGATGATAGAATACTTTTGAAATTCAGCGCTGCCGGGTCGGTCGGAGCAACATAGATGTTACTGATTGGGAAGTCAGGGTTGTCCTGAAAAATTCTGACGGCAACAAAGTCAACTTGAAAACAGTCGAATAAGACTTGTTCGAGATTGATTAATGCCTCTTCGAAGGTTGAAGCATCAAGCATGGCTAAAGTCAGTTCATGCATCCTATTGAGCAGTGAGTCATTTTCCCGAGCAATTTCGATCAATGAAATAAGTTGGGATTCTAATTCCTTATGCTTGTCACGAAAAAGTTCAAGTTGTTTTGAGAGTAGCGATACTGCCGTTCCGCTAGGATGTGGAATAGTTAGTTTTTCGAGCAAAGCTAAATGGTTGTTAAAGAAATTTGGATGTTGAGACAGGAAATCCTCGACTTGCTCGGCGGAAATTTCTGTTATTTCTGGTGTGTGTTCCAAATTAGATTCGGTCATATTCTGATTATACCATCGAAGACTGACGTGGCGGGACCCGTCATCATGACTGAATGTTGTCTCCCTGGCCAAACCAAGGATAATTCACCGCCGGTTAGTCGCACAGTTACATGGTTGTCTAGGAGATCGCGCTCCACTCCTATTGCTATGGCAGCACATGCTCCGCTGCCACAAGCTAAAGTTTCGCCAGCGCCACGCTCAAAAACACGTACAGCAATGTGTTGACGATCGAGGATGGCCATAAAGCCAATGTTGGCCCGCTCGGGAAATATACTATGTTGTTCCATTGCTGAACCCAAGGTGTTAACTGGAGCAGAGTTTATATCATCTACCAGTAGAACTGCGTGAGGATTGCCCATAGATACAGCACCGAATTGATAGGTTTGTTGTCCAATAGTCAATTCATAGAGGCCGGTGTTTGGCTGAGCTGAAATTGGTATTTCTGCTGGTTCAAACTTTGGGACACCCATGTCAACAGTCACTTGATTGTCTTTCGATAAATGTAACAACAACTGCTGTGACTCGGTGTCGACCAGGATGGGGTTTTTATCAGTAAGGTTTTTGTCGTGTACGAAACGTGCAAAACAGCGAGCGCCATTGCCGCATTGGGCTACTTCGCTGCCGTCTGCATTAAAGATTCGATAGCGAAAATCTGCATCCGAAGAAATGGGCGCTTCTACTAATAAGATTTGATCGCAACCAATACCATAATGTCGATCGGCTATGTGACGAAGCTGATTCTGGGTGAAATTTATAGACTGGTTGATGCCATTGAATACAACAAAGTCATTGCCTAAACCATGCATTTTTGTGAAAGCGTAGTTCACTCTAAAATTCGTTCTCCATTCCACAGGGATGATATTGTTTCCCGATCTCGAATGACTTGGAAATGGTCGTCATCTACCATAACTTCCGCAGCCCTGGGTCTGGAGTTATAATTGGAACTCATGGTAAAACCATATGCGCCCGAAGAACGAATCGCGAGTAAGTCGCCAGCTTGTATCTTAAGCAATCGTTGTTTTCCGAGAAAGTCTCCCGTCTCACAAACAGGTCCTACAATGTCGTAAAGTTCTGGAGCGCCAGTAGCTTCCATGTTGACTGGAGTAATATCTTGCCAGGCATTATATAAAGAAGGGCGGATCAAGTCGTTCATAGCAGCATCTACAATAGCGAACTTGGTTACTGGTGTGGGCTTTATATATTCTACCCGAGTGACTAATATGCCAGCGTTACCCACGATAGCTCTTCCAGGCTCCAGCAGAATCTCGAAATCAGTATGCTGCAGTTTGCTTAATAAGTCATGTATATATTGGCTCGGATTTGGCGGGTTTTCGTCCTGGTAACGGATTCCTAATCCACCGCCTAAATCCAGATGTTGTAAGTGGATACCTTCGTCAGCCAATTGGCCTGCTAGTTTCAAAATGCGATCTAATGCATCTAAAAAGGGTGCTGTTTCTACCAATTGTGAACCGATGTGGCAATCCAGGCCAACGATACGAACGTTGGGCATCTCGGCCGCTCGGCGATAATCAATTAATGCCTGATCGATAGCCAGTCCGAATTTATTTTCTTTCAGTCCTGTCGCGATATATGGATGAGTTTTGGCATCCACATCAGGGTTTACTCTGAGCGATACTGGCGCAATTTTACCCATTGCACCGGCAATTCGATTGAGTCGATCCAATTCCTCGCTGACTTCGACATTGAAGCACCGAATACCCACTTCTAAAGCTCTGGTTAATTCGTCTTCTTTTTTTCCCACGCCGGAAAATACGATTTTTTCCGGGTGGGCGCCTGCAGCCAGTACTCGTTCCAATTCGCCGATCGATACGATATCGAAGCCAGAACCGAAACCAGCCAGCAGATTTAAGATAGCAAGGTTGGAGTTGGCTTTTACCGCATAGCAGATCAAGTGCGGATGGTTGGCAAACGCCCGATCGAAAGCCTGCCAATGACGTTCTATGGTAGCTTTGGAATAGATGTAACAGGGTGTGCCGTGTTGTTCTGTGATTTTTCGAACAGGGACTTGTTCGGCAAACAACTCGTTTTTTTGGTAGTTAAAATGATCCATGCATTATTCTTCGCTTACTTCGTCTTCTTCAATGTGAATGGGTGCCTGTTCGCCTCGTAGATAGAGTGGGCCAGTCTGGCCGCACGATGAGATTAAAATAGACAATGCTAGTACAATTAAACAGGTGTTTACTGGTTTTGTGGTCATAAGTTTTAGTGATAAATTTTTTGCGGCAGCCACGTGGCTATTCCGGGCCAATAAGCAAGTATACCGAGCATTAAGAGCTGTATAAATATAAACGGCATAACGCCGCGATAAATTTGTTGTGTGGTAATCCCGTTTGGCGCAACACCTCTCAGATAAAACAATGCAAAACCAAATGGCGGCGTTAAAAAGGAAGTTTGTATATTAATAGCCATCATAACGCCTAGCCAGATTGGATCAATTCCCATGGTTAACAATACCGGCCCTACAATAGGGACGATAACAAATATTATTTCAATAAAATCAAGTACAAAACCTAACAGGAACATGGTCAGCATAACGACCAAAACGGCGGTAAATTTGTCGCCTGGCAGGTCGGTCAGCCAGCTAACAATTAGTTCGTCCCCTCCAAAACCTCGAAAAACCAAGGAAAACATCGCTGCACCTATCAAAATCAAAAAAACCATGCTGGTGATTTGAGTGGTGTTTTGTAGCGCGGCCTTCAACATGGTCATAGTAAAAGTTTGGTTAAAACAAGCCAATACCATAGCCCCCATGGCGCCGACTGAAGCTGCTTCAGTTGGGGTTGCCAAACCGCCAAGAATAGAGCCTAATACAGCAAAAATCAATAGTAAAGGAGGTAGCAGGGATTTTAGAATATTAACCAAAATCAAGTTATCATCCGCACTGTTGGTTAGAACTGAAGAGGGCATCATTGCTGGTTTCAACCAAGCTGTGGCCATTAAATAAACGAGGTAAAATAAAACCAAACATAATCCGGGCAACAGGGCGCCTGCAAAAAGGTCACCAACAGAGATGGTTGCTGGCGAAAAATTGCCCATAGTTAGTTGAGCTTCTTGATAAGCTGTCGATAATACATCGCCCAATAGGACTAACACGATTGAAGGTGGAATGATTTGTCCCAAAGTTCCAGAAGCGCAAATAATTCCGCAACTAATGGTTGGATCGTAGTTATGTTTTAGCATTGTTGGTAACGACAGTAGTCCCATGGTTACCACGGTCGCTCCTACGATTCCTGTGCTGGCAGCCATCAATATACCTACTAAGGTGACTGCCAGGCCAAGACCTCCTTTTAAGTTACCAAGGGCCGTCGTGATTTGGTCTAATAAATTTTCCGCTATTTTGGATTTTTCAAGAATGTTACCCATAAAAACGAATAACGGTACCGCGATTAATATATTGTTGTTCATTAAGCCGTAAAGACGGCTAGGGAGAGCGTCGATAAAAGCCTGATCAAACAATTCCCACTGGATGCCCATGCCTGCAAACAGAAGTGCAGTGCCTCCCAATACTAATGCGACAGGGAAGCCGGTCAGCAAAAACAAGAAAACCACTAAAAACATCCATAAAGGGAGATAGTTAGCCATGCGGCAGTGAGCGTTGGTTATTAGCCACCAGTGGTGAATCCAATAGGATGTAAAGATTACGAATGAACTCTGACAACCCTTGTAAAATGAGTAGAAGAGCCATCAGTAAAATACTGGTTTTTAGCAGAAAAACACCTGGAAGCCCTCCAGGGTTAGGGGAGGCCTCTTGGATCATCCAAGCATCTGTGACATAACCCCAGCTACTCCAAAGAATAAAAAAAGACAGCGGAAAAAGCAGTAACAATATACCGGCTAAATTGACCCAGGCTTTGGCTTTGTTGGAAAAGTTCCGATAAAAAACGTCCACTCTTACATGGCCATCTCGTTTTAAGGTGTAGGCAATGCCTAACATGAATACTAAACTATGCATGTAACCAACGGCTTCCTGCATACCAATCCAACCTTCTTGGAAAACATAGCGTAAGATCACGATGGTAAAGGTGAGCAAGACCATCGCCAGGATTAGCCAGGCTATTACTTTCCCTAACCACTCATTGAGTGAATCTATCGTATTTACAAAGAGATAGGAGATTTTTTTCAACAATTTTTCGAATTAGTGGATTGCAAGCAGCATTTTACCTGATTATGCTATTCGCACCAATGAAAGGCTTTATGGGATTTTGATTAGGGTTTTTGAGAAAAACGATCATCAACTACCAGGATAGGGATGATCAACAAAATGATTACAGCGATGAAAACGAATAATGGGTGAATCATATGAGACAGCCAATAAGCGCCAACGGCGCCCCAAACCATCCTGCCAGGGCCTGGAAGTTTTATCAGTTTCATGTCGTTTTGAAAAGAAATAGTGCTTAGTGCTTAGTGCTTAGTAAGTTTATCGGCAAGTTCCGAAAAATGTTTAACAATAGTGAGGCAGTTAGATCAATATGATATTTTCATGAGGAAATTAGGCAGAAACTTTTCTAAAGAGTAAACTAATAAGCTGAAGATTCAATACATTACCCTGAACCCGACAACCAAACTATCATCCAATTATGCGTGATCATTCCCTTAGAATAACCATTTTTCTGTTAGCGATGGGTTCATCCATGGCTGCTAAGGCAGATCAAAATAATGATTTTGCTTTGGAACCAAATAGCGGAAAAGACCAACAGCTCCAGCAAACGTTACCCGATAAGGTCAAAGTAAAATACTCCAAGCCGGTAGCGGGTGCAGGGGCAGATCAAAGTGTGCTGGATCGAGAAGGCGATGGGGTTGAAGAGGTTGTTCTGGACGGGACTGCGAGTCGGGTGTATGGCGGTGAAATTTTGTCATATAAGTGGTTTGAAGGGTCTAAGCAATTGACCGATGAAGCTCTAACAACTATTAACCTGCCAGTAGGCGAACACACCTTGAAGTTGGAAGTTACAGGGCCGGGTGATAGGAAAGCGGCTGATAGCGTTACTATTGCTATTCGTCCGCTGACTGGAAATTTCCAGCGACTTAATTTAAAGGCAGAGCAGAATAAGTCCCGCACTAAGCGATCCATCAAATCATTCTGGCCCGCCGGTTATGGTGAAAGCAACATTTGTCTTTGGGAGGACGATAAATTTGCTGCCGTTACGATTACTATTGACGATAATATCGCAGTTGACCACGAATGGTGGGTTAAAGCGGGCAAGGATTATGATTGGCGTTTTACCTGGTTCATAATTGTCAATCACTTGACAGGTAAAACCAAAAATCCGTTCTATGGATCATGGGAAAAATTTCAAACCTTGGTCGATTTAGGGCATGACATTCAGTCCCATTCCATGAGTCATCAAGCGCATGACGATGCAAGATTAAAAGATGAATTAATCCAAGAATATCGTGATTCACTCCATGCTATTAATCAGCACTTGACAGGTAACAAGGCAACGACGTTTGCTTGGCCATCGGGAAAGTTTAATCGCGAGGTTGGGTCATTGTTTGCTATCGCTGCACGCGGTACGACCGCGACACCTAACAAACCTGGGACTACCGATTATCTTAATGTAAATAGCACTAGCATTGGGGTTAGTAAGGACTTTGTCGACTCAGTTCTCGATGGTGATTCCGGTATCGCCTGGCTAGGAAAAAAGCAATTTTTGCGTAGTTGGCTCTCGGCGCATTATCATCTGGTGAAAGATAAAACTGCTGTCAAATCCGATTTGGATTATTTGTATCAGCGTAGTAATGAAGTTTGGTTAAGCTTGTTCCAGGATGTTGCGCGTTATGGTCAGGAGCGTGATACAGCTACGCTCAAGGTTATTTCTAATAATGCTAAAAAAGTAGAGTTTCAAGTCAGTGATCAAATGGATGATAACTTCTTCGATTATCCGCTAACTGTAAAACTAAAGCTTTATCCATCTTGGTCTGCTGTAACTGCATCGCAAGCAAATCAAACGTTGACACCGATTATAGTGACTCATGGTAAAGAAAAATACGCGTTGCTAAAAGTAATTCCAGATCAAGGCCGCGTGGTTGTCAAGCCGTCTGATAAGGTGAATCAAAACCCTGAAGCGAAAGCTGGCCAGGCACAAATCGTTGTAGATAAAGAGGGTGATGGATCGGAGCCAGTTGTATTGAATGGAAGAGCATCTTATGATGAGGATGGATTCATTTTTCAATATCGATGGACCAAGGCGGGTGATCCGGTCGCTTCTGTTAGTCGCCCGACAATTAAACTGGACCAGGGTGATCATGTATTCTCTCTGAAGGTGACCGATAACAGCGGAGCAGTAGCAGAAGATAAGGTGATAATTACTGTTCAACCCCCGCCCCAAAAAAAACCTATTACAGAATCAAAAGCCCACAATGATGAAATTACTGATCCTTTGCCGCGACAAGCCCGTCAACGGTAGCTGTCATTTGCTACCTCTGTATTTTCATAAGCTTTTAAAACAATGTGCTGTAGTCAAATGACACTATTTAAATAGAATACGAGTTACAATAGAGCCGTAAACTAAGATAGGTACTAGGAATTTCTTCTTTTCAGGCTTAATAAAGCAAGAAAGGGAAGAATTTATTAATGTACTCCCTTGAAGGAATATTATGAGTATGCGATCAAATAGACTTGATCAGAGTTTTTCGCAGAAGGTATTATTCAACAAGCGAAATGTTCTGGATAGTTCCGCGCCTGAATTATTTTCTATCCAAAATACATCGTTGCAATCAAGAAATATTGTAATGAATCGGGCGTGCAATTGAACGATTCAAATCTAAGCATACGCTCACAGATTTACACCGAGCAGGTGGCATACCTGTACCATCATGCATCGCTCACCTTTATCTTTTCAATCGTGAATGGATTTCTTCTGGCGTATTTACAGCGTACAGTCATTTCACTTCGGGTATTGTCGATTTGGTTTATACTGCTTTTATTGGTTACTCTGGCAAGATCCATTCTGGTCTATTTCTATCACCAGAAATATTTTCATAATCGTACTACAGCTCAGTGGCATCGGGCATATATTACAGGAACGGCTTTAGCCGGATGTGTATGGGGTAGCGCTGCTATTTTTCTTTTTCCGGAAGGTGAACTCGGGCATCAGTTGTTTGTAGTTTTTGTTTTGGCTGGTATGACTGCGGCGGCTGTACCCGTGTTGGCTGTTAGCTTGGTTGCTTTTTTCCTGTTCGCGTTACCGACTTTACTACCACTCTCTATCCAGGTATTTTGGCATGGGGAGTCTTTGTCTACCCCCATGGGCATCATGGTTTTGTTCTATGTTTTAGGTTTATCTATTTCTGCTCGAAGGTTGAATCGTACTGTACTATCATCTTTTAGGGTACGTTTCGATAACCACGAGCTGGTAAAGGAGATAGCTGAGCGACAGACTGCAGAAGAAGCACTATATCAACAGAAAGAACGTTTACAAATTACCTTTTCAGCGATGGCTGAAGGGGTCATTATTACAACGGTAAACGGACTGATAGAGTATTTGAATCCGGCGGCAGAAAAAATGAGTGGTTGGTTAAATCCGGATGCCATTGGTAAAAAGGTAGAGCAGGTTTTTAGCAATGTAGATGAAAGTTCTGGAGAATTTAGGCATTCTGCGATACATGACTGCCAGAAAAATGCTGCTCGAGCAAACAAAAATAATTTGCTGTTGGCAAAAAACGGAGAGCAAAGAACTGTTGAAGAGGTGGCCACGCCATTAAAAGATAGTACGGGAAAAATTGTAGGTACAGTAGCGATTATTAGAGATGTTACGCTGGCAAGTGAGCACAGCCGCCAGCTATCATACCAAGCCAGTCATGATAGTTTAACGGGTTTGCCGAATCGGAGTTTACTTTGTGATCGCCTGGAACACGCTATCGCAAAAGCGATACGAGCAGACTGCTACGTCGCCGTAATGTTTATGGATTTAGATCGTTTTAAACAAATCAATGACAGTTTGGGTCATGCGGCAGGCGACATTTTGTTACGCAATGTTGCAGAAAAACTTCGTGCCAGTGTTCGTCAAGAAGATACAGTGTCTAGGCTGGGAGGCGATGAATTTGTGCTTGTACTTGAGGATTTAGTTGACCAAGATCAGGCGAAAAGGGTTGCCCAAAAAATCGTCGATAATCTAGCTAAGCCTATCATAATCGAGGATCAAGAGATTTCGGTTAGTGTCAGCATTGGCATCGCTGTTTTTCCACGGGATGGTAAAAACGTCGAAACCCTGTTAAAGAATGCTGATGTCGCGATGTATAGAACCAAAGAATTGGCGCAGGGTAATATTCAATTTTTCACTGGCGAAATGAGTGCGCGAGCGCTTAATCGATTAAAGATGGAACAGCGGCTGCAGCAAGTTGTGGCGCGTAACGAGTTGGAGCTTTACTATCAACCAAGAGTCAGTATGGACAGCGATGAAATTGTCGGGCATGAGGCATTGGTGCGTTGGCGTACATCCCCGAATACCTTGGTATCGCCTGCCGAATTCATCCACATCGCTGAAGAAGCGGGTTCTATTTTGAGGATTGGCGAGTGGGTTTTGCGTACTGCTTGCGAGCAAGCAAAGTCTTGGTGTGACAAAGGACATTTAGGATTGCGGTCAATCTGTCAGTGCGTCAAATTCTAAGTACCAATATCGCAGCATTGGTTGCGAGGGTTTTGAAAGACACAGGTTTGGATCCCTCATTATTGGAACTAGAGATTACAGAAAGCCTGTTTTTGAAAAATGCCGAGCATGGCATTAAAGCTTTACGTGACCTTAAAGCTCAAGGTGTAAAATTGGCAATCGATGATTTTGGCACCGGTTATTCATCGTTGACTTACATTAAACAATTTCCAGTCGACATTTTAAAGATAGACCGCTCTTTCATTCGAGATATTACCGAAGATCCTGCAAATGGAGCGATAATTCCTGCCATCATAGCAATGGGGCAAGGGCTCAATTTGGAGGTGGTTGCGGAAGGAGTGGAAAACGAGATTCAACGTAGCTACTTGAGCTCATTGGGGTGTGATAGTTTTCAAGGTTACTTTTTTAGTAAGCCGTTACCAGCTAAAGAAATTACCACCTTGTTACGTAGAGTTGAACCTGTCAGCCAAATACACTAACTTACCCTGCCTACAGGGTTATTATTCATAGCAACGCTTTCTAGATTATGCTGTCATCGATAGGGTTTTTCGGACAAGGGACATAGTGTGTAAGGGACAGTTATCTTGAATTAAGACAAGGACACAATTAAATGTCACTAGGATATATTGAAAAAATAAGGAATATTAATGGGTTTCATTTCAATTGGGTGGTTTTTGAAAATCAATGCACTAAGTGTTTATTGGTGCTTGCCGCTTGGTTAAGATTAAACTTGGTTGTTTATTTAGTTCTTTTCTTTCTTATCATTGGCATGACTAAAGGCAACGCAGCTGGTTTTGCAGTGTTGGAACAAAGTGTTCGCGGCCTGGGAAATGCTTATGCGGGTGGAACCGCCGGCGGGCAGGACATTAGTGCTCTGTTTAATAACCCAGCCGGTCTATCCGAGTATCAAGGAACAAACATTTTGACTGGTGCGCATATTGTATTACCAGAAGCTAGATTTGAAGTTGAACGTTCGTCCGATAGTTTGAATCGATCATTATCCGGGGGTGATGGGTCAAATGCGGGAGAGAACGTTTTAATACCCAATATTTACCTGTCAACCGATGTAACCGAATCTTTTCGCCTTGGATTAGGTATTACTGTGCCTTTTGGCCTGGGAACAAGATATAACCAGGATTGGCAAGGCCGCTACGAGGCCATCGACTCTGAACTTAAGACGATTGATGTTAACCCATCTATTTCGTATGCAGTCAATGATATGGTTTCACTGGGTTTTGGGCTTAGCGCTCAATATATAGATGTCGATCTGAGTAATGCCATTGATTTTGGCTCGCTGTGTTTTAGCCAACTCGATGCTGCTTCCTGTTCGGGACTTGGTCTTGCTCCTCAAAACGCAGATGGGAGTATTGAGTTAAATGCTGATGGTTGGGGTTGGGGGTATAATGTTGGTGTATTGTTTAAGCCTATTCCCGCACTTCGTCTTGGAATTGCTTACCGCTCTAGGGTTAATCACCAAATAAAAGGGGATGCCAAGTTTAAAGTTCCAGGCGCTGCACGACCCCTTACTGCTTCGGGAGCTTTCAAAAATACAGATGTTGAAGCTGCGGTGGATATGCCGTCAAACCTAGCATTTGGGGCTATCTATCAAGTCAATGAACAATGGACAATGCTGTTTGACCTTACCTGGACGCACTGGAATCAACTGGACAGATTGACCACTCAATTTAATAATCCCTCCCAACCTTCGTCAACGCTTGATCTTGATTTTAAAAATACCATCAGAGCTTCAATAGGAGCTACCTACCATTTGAACCAAGACTGGAGCATTCTTACAGGCTTCGCATACGATGAATCCCCCGTTAGAAATTCTCAAGCCAGAACTTTTCGTGTGCCGGATAATGATCGTTATTGGTTAGCAATAGGTCTTGGCTTTAAACCAACTTCCAATTTAAAATTTAACCTGGCCTATGCACATGTTTTTATTAAAGATGGGCTTGTTGATCGTCTGGATCGCACTGGTAACGCCATCTCGGGTAGTTTTAAATCCGAAATTAATATCATCAGTGCTGAATTGCAATGGACTTTCTAAAGTAATCTGAGTGGTTAGTGATTACAGTCTGTAGCCAAATGTAATCTGTTAAAACTCCTGTCCAGAAAAAAATAATCTACTAATTGATGGAATAAATTAGTAGGTTACAGTTGAGTATCTCTCTAAATGAGTGAAAGAAGTATCATAATAATAAATTATTTTTCAGCGCCTTATAGATTATTCGTTTGTGAAACAAGCTTTTCAAAGAATATGTGAATTTTTCACATATTTAAAATTGTTCTTGCTCGAATAGATATATTTATTGTAGGGTTGACTCATGATAAATGTAATACTAACTAATTACTTCGTTCTCAAAATTAAATCTTTATCGTGAGAACAGTGGCTTGGGGCTGAATGCTAACTTAAATTATTCTTATTCACTCTGATTACAAGTCTTAAATTTTGGTAACAAAAATAAAAAAATATAGTTTGGCCTTATTTGTCTAATAACAAAGATTACACTGGGGGTAGTTATGAAATCAAGAATCGAATACCAAGTCGATGCTAAAGCGGCAGCGTTCAAAAGAGTCAACTGTCTAGCGGCTCTAACGCTATTACTAATCATCACCCTGTCATTTCCAGGTAAGCTGTTTGCGATGCCATCAGTGAATGGCACCTGTGGTATGGGTCTGTCCTTTGATGGTAGCAATGACTGGGTTAACGTTCCCAACCTCGTCTTGTCAGGTGATTTTACCGTTGAGGCGTGGGTTAAAGTTAACACCTGGAATTAATGCAGTAGACGCATTGTTTGGACAAGAAGGCACCGGACCTGATATCAATTTTTTTGGCGGTAAAGCAAGGTTGTATAGTGCAACAGCCCCATTTGATGTAGTTGTTGCAAATACAACGGTGCAAGCGAATACCTGGACTCATGTTGCGATTAGCCGATCAGGAACGAGCTTATCGTTGTATCTCAATGGGTCTCTGGATGCCACTGGAACGTGGTCAGGAAGCTTGCCAGTCCAGGCGCTTGGGCGACGCAACCAAAGTGCATCAGGCTACTTGGAAGGCGAATTGGATGAAGTACGGGTATGGAGTATTGCTCGCAGCGGTTCTGAGATTAATGCCAACTATAACCAAAGTGTCTCATCTGGCAGTGCCGGCTTGGCAGCCTATTGGACGTTTAACGGAAGTGGTCAGGCAGTGGCCGATGAGAGTGAGTCAGGCAATGACGGTTTATTGGGCGTTGGTGCGGGCACGGGTAGTGATGATCCGTCTCGCATCGTTTCTACTGCACCCATCACTGAAAATTGTAGTGGTGTGGACGGCAATCTGTCGCCGATAGCGATTAATGACAGTGTAATGGTCAAGTTTTCTTGGAAGGATTTTAAGCCGCTTTTTTCATTTCTTTGGTTTTTTGATGAGGGGTTTTATAATCAATAGCAGAATGTAACCTTTTATAGTTATAGAAACTAATATAGCTAGTCACAGCACTGACTACAGAGGAGTAATTAATAAAACTCAAATAGTTCAGCCTCTCTGTTTTTAAATTCCTAAAAAACCGCTCCATCACAGCATTATCCCAGCAATTAGCTCGACGGCTCATACTTTGTGTTATATCCAAGTCATGAAGATAATCAACAAATAGATTGGCTGAATATTGAACCCCTTGGTCTGAATGAAACATTAATTGTTGAGTATCTGGCTTGTGTTTATTAATCGCATGTTCTAATGCTGACTTTGCAAGCTCTGCATTGGGTTCTTCTGATAATGCCCAGCCCATAATTTCTCTTGACCCAAGATCAAGTATACAAGCTAAATAGCTCCAGCCTGTATAGGTTTTAATGTAGGTAATGTCACCTACCCAGTGCGTATGAACAGTACTGGGATTAAACTGTCGTTTAAGTAAATGATCCGCTTTCTTGTGGACTTCTCCCGCTGGATAGCTGTGTCGCTTTTTAGGTTTTATGGCAATGACATTCGATTTTTTCATTAATGAAGCTGTTTTATAAACGCCTATTTCAATCCCTCTGTTAGCTAATTCAACCTGAGTCCTTCGTTTACCATAGGTATGCTGAGTTTCAATGGCTATCAATTTAATTTGTTCTATGGTTTCTTGTTCTTCATCGCTCATTTGATTATTAATCTGATAGTAGTGTGTACTGAGAGCTATATTAAATAGTGTGCAAAGCTCTGTTGTTTGATAGCCTGGAGAAGCCTTCTTTATTTCAACAATCAATTCAGATTGTTGTTGTCTCGAACAAAGAAGGCTGTGGCCTTTTTTAGTATTTCATTATCCCTTTTAGCTCGCCATAATTGCTTCTCTAGGCTTTGTATTTTCTGTTGTTCTGGGGTTAACGCTTGCTTATCCTGAGGTGTATTACCTTTGAGTTCATCTAAATATTGCTTTTTCCATCGCCTCACAGCAGAGTCACCTGCTCCTGATATTTCCATTACCTGCTTATTGGTATATCCTTCATTTACCATGAGTTTAGCGTAGTCTAGACGCTGTTCTGTGGTGAAGGTTGTTTTAGGTTTTACTGTGGTTATTTCGGTCATTTTTTATCCTAATTTTGGGTTGGATTATAAGCTATAAATCCTTCCAAGATTATTAGACCATTACACAGTGCTGGTTTTGTTGATCCGAGCGCTTCGGTATCGGTAGATGTATTAAGCAATGACAGCGACAGTGATGGAATGCTAGTGGCAGGCACGGTAACGGTAGTAACAGCACCGAGTCATGGCACAACCAGTATCGATGCAGTCACCGGCGCGATCACCTATACCGATGATGGAACGGCGACGACCGATGACACCTTCATCTATACGGTAGAAGATAACCTGGGTGCGCTATCAAACGAAGCGACGGTTACGGTCAGCATCAACAGCAGCGAGAACGGCAATCAAACGCCAGTAGCGACTAATGACAGTGCTGATTCGATTGATCCGAGCGCTTCGGTATCGGTTGATGTGTTAAGTAATGATACCGATAACGATGGAACGCTAGTGGCAGGCACGGTGACGGTAGTAACAGCACCGAGTCATGGGTCAACCAGTATTGATGCAGTCACCGGCGCGATCACCTATACCGATGATGGAGCGGCGACGACCGATGACACCTTTACCTACACGGTAGAAGATAATCTGGGTGCGCTATCGAACGAAGCAACGGTCACAGTCAGCATCAACAGCAGTAATGTCGGCAATCAAGCGCCGGTAGCGACTAATGACAGTGCCGGTCCAATTGATCCGAATACCTCGGTATTGGTTGATGAACTCAGCAATGACAGTGACAACGATGGAACGCTGGTAGCCGGTACGGTAACGGTAGTAACCGTACCGAGTCATGGAACAACCAGTATTGATGCAGTCACCGGTGCGATTACCTATACCGATGATGGAACGGCGACGACCAATGACACCTTCACCTATACGGTAGAAGACAATCTGGGTGCGCTATCGAATGAAGCGACGGTTACGGTTTCGATAACCCATGCTAATGGCACCTGTGGTATGGGTCTATCCTTGGATGGTAGCGATGACTGGGTAAACGTCCCCAACCTGGTGTTGCCCGGTGATTTTACCATTGAGGCATGGGTTAACTTAGCGCCTGGAATTAGTGCGGCAGATGCGCTGATTGGACAGGAAAGCGCTGGACCTGATATCAATTTTTTTGGCGGTAAAGCGCGGCTTTATAGTGCAACAGCCCCATTTGATGTAGTTGTTGCAGATACAACGGTGCAGGCGAATACCTGGACCCATGTCGCGATTAGCCGGTCAGGAACGAGCTTATTGTTGTATCTCAATGGGTTACTGGATGGCATAGGAACGTGGTCAGGAAGTCTGTCTGTCCAGGCGCTTGGACGAGGCAATCAAAGTACATTAGGCTACTTAGAAGGCGAATTGGATGAAGTACGGGTCTGGAGTGTTGCTCGAAGCGGTTCTGAGATTAATGCCAACTATAACCAAAGTGTCGCGTCTGGCAGCCCTGGCCTAGCAGCCTATTGGACGTTTAACGAAAGTGGTCAGGCAGTGGCAGATGAGAGTGGGTCAGGCAATGACGGCTCATTGGGTAACGACACGAGTGTTACGAGTGATGATCCGTCTCGAATTCCTTCTGCCGCACCGATCAATGAATCTTGTAGTGGTGGTGAAATTGGCAATCAAGCGCCAGTAGCGACCAATGACAGTGCTGGTTTTGTTGATCCGAGCGCTTCGGTATCGGTAGATGTATTAAGCAATGACAGCGACAGTGATGGAACGCTAGTGGCAGGCACGGTAACGGTAGTAACAGCACCGAGTCATGGCACAACCAGTATCGATGCAGTCACCGGCGCGATCACCTATACCGATGATGGAACGGCGACGACCGATGACACCTTCACCTATACGGTAGAAGACAATCTGGGTGCGTTATCGAATACAGCAACGGTCACGGTCATCAGCAATAGTAGCCGTGATGCTGACAAGCAAGCGCCGGTAGCGAATAATGACAGTGCGGCACCGATTGATCCAAATGCTTCAGTGTTGATTGATGTATTAAGCAATGACACAGACGATGGTGTCCTGGTAGCAGGGACGGTGACGGTAGTAACAGCACCGAGTCATGGGTCAACCAGTATTGATACAGTCAGCGGAGCGATTACCTATACAGATGATGGCACGACGACGACTGCTGACATATTTACCTACACAGTAGAAGATGATCAGGGTTTGTCGTCGAATGAAGCTACCGTTACTATACCGCTAACATCATCCTCGTGGACAGTGTGTGCTTTAGAGGGAAGGTACTGCAGTTTTGTGGGTACTGCAAATGTTCGGTTTGGAGCTAATGGTAAATTTACTACATTGACCGCAACCGATGGTATTTATTGCTCCAATAGTGTCTTTGGTGATCCCGCTCCTGGAGCAACAAAAAAATGTGAAATTGACATCCCGTTAATTGTATTTCCTTCTAATCCCAATGCTACCAATGAGCTAGTTCTGAGTAGTACTAGCAGCTCTATTAGAGAGTGTGCAGGTTTACCAAATGGATCAACCAAACCAGGTGATAGAACCATATTAACTGGTTGCTCTGGAGATGCAAGCCAGCATTTTGAATTAAAGGCCGTCGGGAATGGTTCTTCGACATTGGTATCTGGGCACGATTCACTATGTTTAACCGTTGAGCAGTCTGATCGGGGGGTAGGCGATCCAGTCGTTCAATTACCATGTGACGGCTCTGTCAATCAGAATTGGACTATTCAACCATTTGGATCTGGTGGAAATCAAATTATTTCAGACTACAGCAATCTGTGTTTAAGTGCACAAGGCAGTGGACAACAACTGATTCAACAGAGTTGTGGTGGCCTTAATACTCAGATTTGGGAAGTCAGTTCGCCGTTGCCATCCAAATGGACAGATCCAATTAGTACGTCCGTTCTCCCAGTGGCTGTTGCGAATCTTCCTAATGGTAAGGTTTTAAGCTGATCTTCTTTTGACCGATTTACCTTTGGAGGTATTCATGGTCAGACTTATACTTCAGTCTTCTATCCGGCCACAGGTAATTCAACAGAAACTATCGTGACATCAACGGGGCATGATATGTTCTGCCCAGGTACAACGAACCTCCCTGATGGTCGTATTATGGTTTCCGGCGGAAGTAACTTTGGGAAAACGAGTACCTGAATCAGTGACTTAAAGTGCATCCACCAATCCTTGGGAAGCCACATTAACATTTCAACGTTTTAATACCTTGTTATTATTTGAAATAGCTAATAATACGAGCACACTGAGGCTTTTTAAGCATCAATAGCTCTCAATTGACACCAAATTCTGTACACCAGGCACTGCTATCCCTGAGAGACATGTTCTCGCATTTTTCTTAAGAATAGTGGGGTGTTATCCTGACGCTAAGCGATGGTAGGTTGACTCAAATGCTAAAAAACCCGGGCAGTGTTTGGAGAAACGAAGTTTTATTCGTCGCCCAGCATGGATGACCCGAGCCGCTAGGTACATCAGTTCCTGTATAACCGTTTTTATTCGCCTTCTTTTGGCCGGATGACGGACAGGACTGATGTTGCCTATGAGCCCGATTAAGCCGATCCAACGCAAGATATTGTAACTATAAGCGCTCAATGCCATGATCAAGTCGTTGGTGGCAAATTTGCCCGAAGGTAAGCGTTCGATATCGAGGTCGGTTTTAAATTCACTGTGGAATTGTTCGGAAGTGGCATGATCTTGGTAAAGAGCAATGATCTGTTCATCAGCGTAGGCGAGCGAATTTAATGAGGTCCACCAGCCTTCTATTTCTATCTCAGGGATTAACAGCATTTGACCCTCTGCATCCATAGTTCTTTCGATAACCCGCATGACGCGGCGGAAGCGATAGGTTTGCCCGTCTTGTTGTTGGGTTTCTTGGACACTGAACAAGGCGACCCGTTTGCCGACCCTCGGCGTTGTCCATTTGCCTTGTTGTTCAGCCAAGGCTAACCAAGCCTCCAGGTCTTGTTTTCTGGGGTTCCATTTCAGGATAGAGTCCACTTGGTTTTGGTGCAGCCAGACACGGGTATCCAAGGCATCATGTCCGCTATCCAAACGCACCAGCAGCGGAGCCTCAGTCAAGCACCGAGCATATTCAATGACGCGGTCCAGCGTCTTTTGAAAACCGTTTTGACAATGCTGCTTACCTTCTCGAAGTTCATTAAGCAGACACCAACCCTCATTACCCAGATAAGCCGCAATCGGCGCATAGCCATCATGGCCTTTATAGGTTCTGGAAACACCTTCCTTCTGGGTCTTCTCATTGTTCATCGGATACACATCAATATCCAATGCGACATGATGGGTGGCCAATGGCGTCACCGGTACCCCGGCATGAGTCAGAAATTCAATATTACATTGTTGCATGATGACCAATAGTGCTTCAGCCTCTTCATCCAGTCGTTGTCTTAATCTTGCGCTTGAGGGTACGCGCTTAATCGACAGCGCGTTCTTGAAGTAGTCATCATCTCGGTAGTTCTCGATTGCTTCGAAGTCGCTTTTGCCTAAACATAGCGTTCCAATGTATGATTTGATGATGTCGCTGTGCGAAATGCCATGGCGTAAAGGAATGCCGGCCTTGAGCGCTTTATGAATAGTGCTATATCGATTTAAACATAAGCCAACTAAGGCCAAACCAGAATGACTTGTATAAGTTTCTGTTGTGGATTGTTCGATGATAAGACGTTTCATTTTGCACTTGTTGGGTGAAGTTTTTAACGCCTCTATTTTAACACTTTATTGCTTATTAATCAGCTAGATAACTCATTATATTAAGGGTGCAGCCTATACTTGATGTTATTTATAGATATATGATATAACTTGTTGAAACTAAATCATACGGGTTATTTCAAAAATGGCACAACTCATTGCTCGCACCGGAAACGAACTGACGATAGAAGTTAAAGTGACTATAGACGGCTCTCTGCTGGAAGCAGAAGATGCGATTCAAAATGCCTGCAACGAAGTTGGACTGCTGGCCACCGGAAAAGCCTTGGAAAATTTTGATACCGATGGACGCGCACTGCAAACCGGGGGTATCAAATGGACCGCTAAAACCCCCAGTGAGAAACACTATCAAACGCCTTACGGAGTCGTCGAAATCAAGCGCTATACCTACCAAACCTCAAAAGGCGGCAAAGTGTGGTGTCCACTGGACGTGAACGCGCGTATTATTCGAGGCGGAACGCCGCGATTAGCCCAGCAAGTCGCGCACAAATATGCGCAGATGAATGCCCAAGCAGTTTGCTACGATTTTGAAGCCAACCACAACCGAAGCATCACCAAATCCTATATCCAGAATATGGCGGATTGGGTCGGCGGCATTGCTCAGGCCAGAGAAGAAGAGTGGACGTATACGTTGCCGGCATTCGATGCCCCCGTTTCAACCATTGTGTTTAGTTTGGATGGTGCCTATATTTTGATGCAAGAAGACGGCTGGCGTGAAGCGATGGTCGGCGCACTGTCCTTTTATGATGCGGAAGGCCAGCGTTTGCACTCGCTGTATTTGGGTGCTCCGCCTGAATATGGCAAGGGAACCTTTAAGCAACGTTATGAGAAAGAAATCCAGCGGATCAAAGCGCTCTATCCTGACGCCCTTTATCTGGGTATTGCTGATGGCGCCAAAGATAACTGGTCATTTTTAACCCCCCATACAGACCGTCAATTACTCGATTTTTATCATGTCACGGAATATCTTGGCAAAGTGGCTTATGCTGCATTTTCACAGAAAACAGCAAAACCCAAAAGAGCCGCATGGCTATCAGAACGGTGTCATCAACTGAAGCATGAGTCAGGAGCGGTTAACGCGTTAATTCAGGAGATGGAGGGGTTAACGCGAAAACAAGGCTTGTCCCAATCCGTTCAAGAAGAGTTGGTTCAAGCATTGACTTACTTTAATAATCATCAGCATCAAATGAATTATGCCGCGCATACGGCTGCCCGGTTACCGATTGGTTCAGGGGTTACTGAGGCGGCTTGTAAAACCTTGGTCAAACAACGCTTATGTTGTTCGGGGATGCGCTGGAAAAACCAAGGAGCAGGGGTGATATTGAGTCTGCGAAGTCTTGTACAGTCAGGCAGTCGATGGCAACAATTCTGGGAGAAGATTAATCAATATGGGGCTCAATGTTATATTTGAAAACATCATTTTAAGGCTCCACCCTATATTAACTTCTTAAATCACGGATTAAGGGAGTATTTATGATGCGACTACCGATAGTTGGACTGAAGCAGCACCGTTGAATATTGGTCGCGCATATCATGCAAGTACGCTACTTTCTGATGGTCGTGCCTTTGTGTTAGGAGGTTCCTGGGCTGGTGGTTTGGGCGGAAAACATGCGGAAATTTGGCAACCTTCCGACAACTGGGAACTGTTACCGAATGTGAAAGTTGATGAGTTCATTGGAAATGATCCGGCTGGGGTATATCGTGCAGACAACCACATGTGGCTATTTGCACAAAGTAATGGCAAGGTATTTCATGCGGGTCCAAGCGTAAAAATGCACTGGATCGATACGAATGGTACGGGTTCTTTTTCAGATGCAGGAAACCGCGGGAATGACACTTATGCAATCAATGGGTCAGCTGTTATGTATGACATTGGCAAGATACTGGTGACGGGTGGAGCACCTGCATATGAAGGGCAACCAGCGACAACAAATGCGCACATTATCGATATAAGTGATGGAATAAACGCGCAGGTTAGTCAAATTCAGCATCTAAAATTTTCTAGGGGGTTTCATTATTCGGTTGCTTTGCCGAATGGTCAAGTAGTCGTTCTAGGAGGAATGGGGTTTCTTCAGATTTTCGCTGATACTGGAGCCAGACTTGTACCAGAGTTATTTGATCCAATTACTGAGACCTTCACAAATCTAAAAGCAAGTAAGATCCCACGTACCTATCACAGTACAGCCTTGTTGCTTACAGACGGTCGAGTGCTTGTCGGGGGTGGCGGTCTGTGTGGTGGTTGCAGCGTCAATCACTTTGATTATGAAATTCTAACACCGCCTTACCTTTTAAACAGTGATGGATCGGAGGCTTCAAGGCCATCTATCATCAATGCACCAACTGCGGGAAACCTAAATACATCAATTACGGTAACTACTGATCAGACAATCAGTTCATTTTCCTTGATGAGGATGGGGTCGGCAACACATTCAGTAAATAACGACCAACGTCGGGTTCCAGTTCAATTTACCGACGGAGGAGCCAACTCTTATTCTTTGAGTATTCCAGCTGATCCGGGTATCGTTCTGCCAGGTTATTACATGTTATTTGCGATGAATACACAGGGTGTGCCCAGTCGCTCGGCAATCATAAAAATAAACTGATCTTTCAAACTTTTGCGGCTAAAATTAAACGGTTATGAATGAAAAATATGGTTAGCTTAATTACCTCGGCAAAGCTGGGGGGGGGGGAGTATTTTCCAATTCAGAAATGAGTCTGAAGTGTGCATAATAGTTAAGCTTGGATTTTCTGTTCAAAAATCTGGTTAAAAAGTTTCTGTCTTTCTTTTTTTAGGATTATAGCGGCCTGATTATCGGTTATTGCCATGGCAACCTGATCGAGTATCGCAAAGCTTATTCCCGGTTTCAAATATTTTTCACTGTCAGGTAGTGATTTGAGTTTGTCATAAGGTGTCATCATGTTTTTATAGGGGTATTGCTTAGACTGCTTTCCTTTATCGTCGGTGATGATTTCAGGATAAAAGCAGGGCCTGTGATAGTTAACATAGGGGTACAAATACTTGATATTGAATTCATTCAGCCTCGCAGCCCATCTTTGTGGGATATGGGTATAGCCAAAAACCTTTCTGACCACCGCGGCATTTTTGCCTTCAACCAGTGCATTATCATTGGTTTGTCGGGATCGTGATTTGGTCATTTCAATCAATAGCTTATTTAACAGGTTCTCTACGGGCTTGTTGATATATTCTGACCCATTGTCAGAGTGAAAACCTTTGATGATAAAGGGAAAAGTTTCCAGTATTTGTTCAAGCACGGGGATTAAAAAGTGTTCGCTGATTTTTTCAACGGATAAGATCATTTCAAACTGAGTGACTTCATCAACTACATTGATATGATAAACGCCTTTTTGCTTGTCCTGGTCGCCCTGGTGAACGGTATCAACGCGAAGGTATCCTGGCTGACCGTTGGCTTGTGGTTTTCTTTTGTCGCCAATGGCGATCTGCCTGGGTTTGGTTTTTTCAAAGTCTCTGCGCTGTAACTGATAGGTTTTTGATGCCCTCAGATTGTAGAGGTGTGAAACAGAGATTGTCGCCAGCTTTTGATACTGCTTCTCTCCGTACACCTGATAGGAACGCTCAATAAGCTTTTTCACGGCATGACCACAAGGTTTCTCATGCCATTCATCAATGTCTGCCAATAATCGAATATCGCGCTGAGAATATTTTCGGTTGAAACCATTGCCTCTTGCTGGGCTGTACCTGACGTAACCGGTCTTTCGGTACTGCGCGATGAGACGTGTCATCTGCTGGCGGGAATAACCGGTTAGCTTAATCAGAAACCGACTAATGATGCCCTTGTCTTTTTTATTGCAGGACAGGTAGTTGAATTTAACGAGTCCCTTTTGGATCAATTGATACCGCTCAGCTTTATTACCCGGTATCGAATAGGCTATCGATTGGTTGCCCTGCAAAAAGGATTCGAGGTGCTCTATTTGGGTTAAATTATCGATGTTCATAATCATTTTCATAAAGTGGATTATGAACAGAAAAGCTATTTCAGGCTCATTTTATACTGGAAATAAGGAGTCGTTTCAGACTCATTTCATGTTGGACAAGGCTGGGGGTTGACCGGTTTTAATTATTCCATAATAATGAAAATATTTGGCTCTGTTCCGCTTGAAAAAGGGTATCCAGAGCCATTGTAGACATAAATTCTTTCATGGAATTCGGCAATACCTGCTGGAATGACGTGTTTGAAAAGAACGTATTAGCTTATCTGACAAATAGAATTAGTAACAACCCAGGAACGTTGCGATTTTATTTTCTAACACTTGGTCCATTGATTTTAATTCCGTTGCTTATAAAACTTAGAAAATATTCTAAGTTACTGTATTCGATGCTTTGTGGTTTGAATGTAGGAGCCAAAATCTGTTTGCTACATTCGATAAAACGACGGTGCAAGGTGTGCATTTCACCCCACTTGAGCCGATAAGTAGGCCAGTGGCTGGTATGGCCCAGTGATGGACTAAGCCATTCTGAGCGGATTCTTTTTCCTGCATTTTGTATGTGGCAGGTGGCGCAGGAAAAATTAAGCTGGCCACGGCGTTGGTAGAAGAAAGCTTTTCCTTGAGTGTAAGCAGCTAACGCCCTTCTATTTTTAGCAGGGTTTTTGATTTTGATCGTTTTATCTTGGGACGTATAAACCAGGAAGCTCAAAATATCAGCGAGTTTCCCTTGCCCATAAGGTAAAGGAGGATATCCGTAGTCAGTTCTGCAATCGTTAATGGCCTTTGCCAGCGTGACGACCCGTTTTTTTCGTTTATCCCAGCGTGGATAGGCTTGGGCAATACCAATACCGTTCAAAGGAAGACAGTCGGAGTAGTGGCCGCCATTTGGAAAGGTTTTGTCGAAGGCTTTTTGTCCGCGTTCAATAGCTGGTTCGTAAGGTGGAAACTCTTCGATGGCTTGCCATGACTCTCGGGCTATAGCGTCGATCGCATAGACTCCATCCGCATATTGCTGAAAAGACAATTCTGGAAAGCGTTGTTGATAAATTTTCCTGATTTGCTGTTGATCAGTCAAGGGGTCTGCATAACCAGCAGAATTATAGCAATATAAAAGTGTTCCTAATGCACTGCAAAGCAATTTCATTTGAGAACACGTTGCTGCTGGTCAGATCGACCTAAGTTATCAGTCCACATTATCGTAATTACATCTCCCGATTGGCCGCCTTTTAGCAAGAAAGAAAAATATGGATCCTTTGCTATGCCCCAGCCCATGGTGCAGCTAGTGATAATTTGTTCATTATGTTTTACAGTCAGTTCTTGAATAAATTGTGGAGGTATAAGCCTGCCAGAACTCTCATCTTTGCGTAGGCCGGTTTCCATTGGGTGGCTGATCAACATTCTAATGAGGGTGTGATCATCTTGTCGTTTGGTGCGTATCCTAATGGTATCCATGCTTAACCTCCACAACCTCCAATAGTGACTTTTACCGATTGGCGTTTGGAGAAATATTCTCCTTCGGAGGAGATAATAGCAATCACATCTGATGTTTCAGCCATTTTAAATCGAGCTGAAACTGTGGGTTCAATTGTGGGTGAAAACTTGAATTGAGCGATCAGAGGAACAGGGTTTTTTTCCACCAATAATGTAATGCTATCAACATTGGTATGATTCGTTTTGATAGTGATTGGAACTACTGCGCCGTTTTCAGCAATAAGAGGGAGTCTGAAATGGATTTTATCACTGGCATTGAGTTTGGCATGACCGAACAATTGTTCCATGGTTTTATCGAAAGAGGATCGTTGGAACCACTGTTTTGGCCATTGTGCCGTTGCAATGCGAGGGACTAAAATACTGGTAGTGGTGGCGAAGAAGGTTAGCAAGGAACCTGACAATTGTTGAAGAAACCGTCTTCTTGATAGCATTTAATAACTAGGATAAATCATAATTTGTTGTTCGACTTTCCACAGGTATTCTACGATATTATCTATTTCCTGTTCGTTCAAAATCTTGTTTTTACCGAAGGGAGGCATGCTGGTTTCCGGATTAAATTGGGTTGCATCCCAGATCTGGGCTTTCAGTTGCTGTTTGCTTTGGTATTTCGATGCTAAGTTCTCAAGAGGTGGCCCAATATTGCCAGGCATTTCACCCTCTTCAATGGCATGACAGGCCAGACAATTACCCTTATTTCTAGCAAAAGCAAGCTGTTTACCTATTGTGTTATTTTGGATATATGAGCTAGAAAGAGGATTACATCCTTCTACATTGAGTAGAGTGAAACAAATTAAATATCGCAACAAATATTTAGCTCTCATAAGTTACTCAAATAACTTTTGATAATTGCGAGCCGACTGTTCGGGGTCATGCGGATCAAAAAGTCCTCCAATAACGGCCAGGATATTTGCTCCTGCTTGTAATAACAGCTTTCCATTGCTTGGTAGAATACCACCAATGGCGACGATAGGGATGTTGATTTTTGATTTTGCAGCGCTAAGTGTAGAGAGTTCCGCAATGGGAGCGTTTGGTTTAGTCTGGGAGGGGAAAAAACGTCCAAAAGCAACATAATCCGCGCCGGCATTCTCTGCTTCTTTCGCTTTTGCAACTGAGTTGTAACAAGAAATACCTATAATAGCGTTAACACCGAGATATGCTCTAGCATCAGCAATATTTTCATCATGCTGTCCAAGATGGACGCCGTCAGCGCCAATGCTTTTAGCGAGCTCTATATTATCATTAATGATTAAAGGAATTTTGGTTGCTCGGCAAAGTAATAACAAACTCTTAGCTGTCGACGTTGAGTCGGTAAGGTTTTTGCTTCTAAATTGCACCACTTTTGCTCCACCCGATATGGCGGCAGCAACAGCTGGAACCATTTGCTTTGGGGTCCGGCTATCGGTTGGTGTTATGGCATAAAGCCCCGTTGTAGGGAAAAAAGATGGCATCTATTGGTTCCAATAAAAACGATTGGGTATGAGTTGTCCTTTACCTATTGGGCGAGCTTTTTTTAGTGTATTCCAGGTGTACTGTTGTGCCTCAAAAGCAGCGGTTACAGGATCAATTTGTTTAGCGATTAGACCTGCCAAACTAGCTGCCAGTGTACAACCCGAACCGTGATAAGTATAAGGTAATCTTTCCCATTCAAACAACTCCACTGGCTTTTCAGGTTGGTAAAAACGGTTGATAATGAAGGGCTCAGCTTCGTGACCACCGGTGATTAGTACTGCTTTGCAACCTTGTTCTAACAAAGATTGGCCACACTTATCAAGTGAGGTGGAGGTTTCGCTTAAGAGTCGTGCCTCTTCACTATTGGGTGTCAAGATGGTAGTGCGGGGGAGCAATTTTTTTTTGATGGTTGCTAGCAGACTAACGTTGGATAATCGTTTGCCTCCTCCCGCTGCCAATACTGGATCAAATATGACTGGGATATCAGGATGATCCGTCAGTATTGCATAGATGGCTTCAGCAATACCGGAATGACCAATCAGTCCTATTTTGATCGCGCTAATATTAAGGTCTTGAAGAATGAGCCGGGCTTGCTGGGTAAAATGTTCTGGCGTTTGTGGCAGCAAGGCTTTGATGTTGATGGTATCTTGCACGGTTAAGCCTGTAATAATGGTGCAAGGGTAGCAACGCATGCTGATCAACGCTTCTATGTCGGCCTGAATCCCTGCCCCTCCGCTGGGATCATGACCTGAGAAACAAAGCACAGTGGGTTCAAGAGTAGATGGATTCATATCCTAACAAAGGGATGTTACCGATGGAGCCAGAAAAAGGTTTTATAGAAAACGATATTATCAATAGTGGTCAAGCTACTAGTGTGAGTCACTTAAAAGGGGTAATTTCTGTCGTAGTTTTAAAAAACGCTGATATCTGTGAGGTGCGATAGCGCCTTGCTCTAATGCTTCCAATACAGCACAGCCTTTATCATTCAGGTGCCGGCAATCGTTAAATTGACATTGTTCAATGTAGGGTTGGAACTCGCGGTAACCATAGGCGAGTTGTTGTTCGGTTATGTTGGCCAAGCCGAAAATAGCTACACCAGGGCTATCAATCAAGCTGCCACCAGTGGGTAAATGGTATAGCGTTGCTGTGGTTGTTGTATGACGGCCATGTTTATTTGACGCTGACAGTGTGTTGGTTTTTAGGTCGAGATTGGGTATTAATTGGCGCGTTAATGATGATTTTCCAACGCCAGATTGTCCTGCCAACATAGACATTTGTCCTTTCAGTAACACTTTGAACTGTTCTAAATTTGTTTTATCTTTAGCGCTAATCAATTGGATGCTATAACCTAACTTTTCATAAACTTTCAGCTTTGTTTTAATATCGGTCTGTGAGCTTTCATCTAACAAGTCTATTTTATTGAGAGTCAATACAGCGTTGATGTTATGGTTTTCGCAAATGACCAAATATTGATCGATCAACAAGAAGTCACATTCGGGGATCACCGCAAACATAATGACGATCTGATCTAGATTAGCCGCAACGGGTTTCGATTTACCGTTACGGCCTGGTCTGCTCAATAAAGAGTCCCTAGGAAGAATGTCGACCACCCTACCTTGATCGGAAGAGGTAGATTCCCACAACACGCGATCACCTACTGTTGCGACTTCCAATTGTCGCAGGGTATGGCATAGTATCGTTTTGCCATTCGACTCAATGGCTAATGCTTTCCCTAAATGGGCCACCACACGACCTTCCAGCAACTCCTGGTTGTGGTTCCCAACCATACTAAGTTACAGCTTGTTGTCCTCTTTCCTCTAGATGGGCAATACGGATAGATGCGGGAGGATGGCTGTAATGAAATGACGAGTATATTGGGTCAGGTGTTAACGTGCTTGCATTTTCTTTGTAAAGCTTTACTAAGCCGCTGATTAGCGCGGACGCTTTAGTGTGGGTCGAAGCAAATGCATCTGCTTCAAATTCATGCTTACGCTGAAAATAGGCACTAATTGGTTGTAAAAATAACGTAAAAGCGGGCGAAACCAACATAAATAACAACAAAGCCGCTGCATTAGAAGCTTGTTGGATGCCCAAGCCTTGATAAAACCAAGGCTGAGCTGCTAACCAACCTAAAATAGCCAAGCTGATTAAGGTCAGAATAGCTGTTGCAATTAGCATTTTGATAACATGTTTACATTTAAAATGCCCTAACTCATGTGCCAGCACAGCTTCAAGTTCTTCCGGATTCAGTGAATCGACCAGTGTATCGAAAAAAACAATTCGTTTATTATTGCCGAAACCTGTGAAATAGGCATTACCATGACCTGAACGGCGAGATCCATCCATGATAAAAATACCGTTGTTGTTAAAGCCACATCGAGACAATAAGCCTTTAATTCGATCTTTTAATTCGCCTTCTTGCAATGGGGTGAACTTATTAAACAGCGGCGCAATTAAGGTTGGGAACAACCAGCTCATTAACAGTGAGAAGCTCATGATGATAGCCCAGGCAAGCAACCACCAATAACTGCCGACGTTACCCATAACCCATAAAATTAGCGCTAATAATGGTAGGCCTATAACTGCTGTTAACGCCATTTGTATCAGATGATCTTTAATAAATTGTAGCGGCGTATTTTTGTTAAAACCAAACCGTTCTTCAATGACAAACGTTTGGTAAATTGAAGTAGGCAAGTCAAGTAAACTCATCAGCAACGTGACGCATACAATACTGATTACTCCAGCGAGCAGGGGAGACAGGTCTGTGCTGCCCCAATATTCGAAAATGTAGTTGATGACACCGCCAAACAGCAGGAGAAGCAAAATAACCGTGTCGATAAAACCGTGGATTTCTCCTACTTTTATCTTGGCATTGGTATAATCTGCCGCTTTTTGGTGGGCTTCAAGCGAAATGGATTCAGTAAAGGCCTCAGGTACTTGATCACGATGTTGTAACACATGGGCGGCTTGTCGTCTGGATAGCCAATAATGCACCACAAACGAAATAATCACGGCTAACAGAAAAATAAAACTGAATGTATTCATAATTGTGGATTTACTCTCTATAAACAATAGGCAATGGCACTAGCCAATGTTACAATTTGCTGCAAATTTTTAAATTGTAAAGGATTTATGCTCATGGCTCAGGATTCTAATCACCTCATCTGGATAGACCTTGAAATGACAGGGTTGGATCCCGATCATGATTGCATTATCGAAATTGCTACCATTGTAACAGATAAAGATTTGAATATACTGGCTGAAGGACCCGTTATTGCAGTTTCTCAGTCGGCATCAATGCTTGATGGCATGGATCAGTGGAATAAAACCCACCATGGGCAATCTGGTTTGATAGACCGCGTTTTACAAAGCAAAATTACTCTCGCTGAGGCAGAGAAACAGACGCTAACCTTCTTAAGGGGTTGGGTTCCGAAGAATAAATCACCGATGTGTGGTAATAGCATCTGCCAGGATCGCCGTTTTCTTTACCGCAGCATGGCTAAACTTGAGAGTTACTTTCATTATAGGAATCTTGATGTGTCTACTTTGAAAGAACTTGCTGCTAGATGGGCACCAGGATTAATGGATGGATTTGACAAAAAATCTGCTCACCGAGCGTTAGATGATATTATCGAATCTATCGATGAATTGAAGTATTATCGAGAACACTTCATTAAAATGTAAGCTTGCTAAATGAACCAAATTGTTGCCATTGCTTTAGGCGGTGCTTTTGGTGCCGTCATGCGGTATATCGTATCAACTGGTGTGTACCAGTGGTTGGGTCGGGATTTTCCCTATGGAACATTAACGGTTAACGTTGTTGGCTCTTTTTTAATTGGATTATTAACTGAAGCGTTGGTATTACAAAAAGTTTCGCTCGCCATGGAGCATCGTGCAGCCATTTTGGTAGGTGTCTTGGGTTCTTTCACCACTTTTTCGACTTTTTCTTTAGATACTTTTTACTTGTTTCAACAAGGTAGTCATTTGAAGGCTTTGGCGAATGTTTTTTTCAACGTTAGCGCTTGTTTAGTGGCAGTATGGTTAGGGTTATTAAGCGGTCGTTCCTTGTTCGTGCATTCTAGCGGAGTATTTCGTTGGTTTGGTATGGCCTTTCCCTATGGCGTTGTATTGGTCAATTTTTTTATTGCATTCTTGATTGGGTTGGTAATGGGGCTTTTGCTACATAAATCACCGTTAAACATTACTGATCGGGCTGCCCTCTTATTTGTTTTAACGGGTGTTTATATTACTTTTTCCAGTTTGTATTTGGTGATGTATTTAATTGAGGATGGCTATCCGTTCCATGCTAATTTAAATGGCTTGTTATCTGTTTTTTTAGGCAATGGCACTCTCTGTTTTTTTGCTTTATGGGGTGGATTGACATTAGGTAAATAGAGTTGCTTTGTAGCATTCCTGGAAACAGCTGTTTTGCTGAGTAACTACATCAGCAAGACTAATTTAGATAAAAATTTATTTTAGAAAAACATATGATCGACCCCCATTTCCTTAGAGACCATCCTGACCAAGTCAAGCAGCAGCTAGCAAGGCGAGGGGTAGATTTCGATGTTACATCCTTCAGCAAGATTGAAGAACAACGCAAAGCAATCCAAATTAAGACTCAAACCTTACAAAATGAACGTAATGCTAAATCAAAAGCGATAGGTCAGGCCAAAGCTCAGGGAGAAGATATTCAGCCACTACTGGATAACGTTCAAAGTTTAGGTGATAAGTTAAAGGATGCAGAGCAAGATTTAGTGGCTATTTTGTCGCAAATTAACACTCTCGCAATGGGTTTGCCCAATATCTTGGATGACTCGGTCCCTGCTGGAGTCAATGAAGCGAACAATCAAGAGATTAGTCGTTGGGGAAACGTTCCAGAGTTTTCTTTTGCTCCAAAAGACCATGTTGAACTGGGCGAAAATCTTGGTATGCTTGATTTTGGCGATGCTACTAAGATTGCTAAAGGACGTTTTTCAACGTTGTGCGGTTCGCTTGCGAAGTTACACCGCGCCTTGATTCAGTTTATGCTGGATACTCATACTCAAGAGCACGGCTATCAAGAAATCTACGTGCCTTACTTGGTGAATGCTGATTCAATGCGGGGAACTGGCCAGCTGCCTAAATTTGAACAAGATTTGTTCAAAGTCAACAGCGATCCTGAATTGTATTTGATTCCGACGGCGGAAGTACCGGTGACCAATTTGGTTCGAGATGTTATCATCGAGGCAACAAAGATGCCCTTGAAGTGGGTGTGTCATACCCCTTGTTTTCGGAGTGAAGCGGGGTCATACGGACAGGATGTTAGAGGTTTGATCAGACAGCATCAATTTGAGAAGGTTGAATTGGTACAGATAGTCAAATCGGCTGACTCAATTCAAGCATTGGAGGAGTTAACCGGCCATGCAGAGCAAATTTTACAAAAATTACGGCTGCCCTATCGTAAGGTATTGCTTTGTGCTGGTGATACTGGTTTTTCTTCCTCTAAAACCTATGATTTAGAAGTATGGTTGCCGGGTCAAAATAATTACCGCGAAATTTCCTCATGCAGTATTTTTAAAGATTTTCAGGCGCGAAGGATGAAGGCGCGTTGGCGCGATACCGCTAAAGCGAAACCTGAGTTGGTGCATACGCTTAATGGTTCAGGTTTAGCAGTGGGTAGAACCTTAATTGCAATCATGGAAAATTATCAGGATGTGCAAGGAAACATCGTAATACCAGAAATATTGCACCCCTTAATGGGAGGGATAAAAGAAATTGCTGGAAGTTGATACGCTAACTTCGCGCATTGACCAAGAGGGCTTTCATATCCCTGACGGCAAGATCTAAACCGCTAAACAGCGCTTGACCAATTATAGCGTGCCCAATGTTGAGTTCAACCATTTCAGGAATGCGGCAAATTTGTGTAACGTTATGGTACGTTAAACCATGGCCTGCATTGACCTGAATACCCAGTGAATGAGCGTATTGAGCTGCCTCTTGTAAACGGGATAATTCGTGTAAGCTTTCTTGCTTGCCTGAAGCATTGGCATACTCTCCAGTATGGAGTTCAATAACTGGGGCAGCACATTGCAGAGCGGCGTCGATTTGGTGAGTATCCGGATCAATGAACAAAGAGACCTCTATGCCAGCTTGTTTGAGGTGGTCGCAAGCTTTTTTGGTTTGTTCTAAATGACTGAGAATATCCAGGCCACCCTCTGTGGTAAGTTCCTGACGCTTTTCGGGAACGAGACAACATGCGACCGGTTTTATGTCCGAAGCAATTTTAATCATTGGATCGGAAATGGCCATTTCCAGGTTAAGGCGAGTATTAAGCATATCTTTTAACAACCGAATATCACGGTCTTGAATGTGCCGACGGTCTTCACGCAGATGGGCAGTAATTCCGTCAGCACCTGCTTGTTCCGCAGTCAAGGCTGCCTGAACCGGGTCAGGATAAACAGTCTTTCGGGCTTGTCGGATGGTGGCAATGTGGTCGATATTTACGCCAAGAAGTAATGAGCAGTGATTCATAGTGTCAAAAGGGTGGGTTATAGTTGAAGGATAATAAAGTACATATTATTCAATTGTAAAAAATCTCAGTTAAGAGAAGAAATAAATCTTGGTAATATTAAAAAATTAGTTTTACACAGATTTTGGAGTTAGTATAATTTGATCCAACTAGCCAAATTTAGTTGTTATACTAAACTAATCAATTGTATTGTTTTTTTAATCATTATGCGGTGTCACTATCATTCAAATGATGGTACATAATATCCTTTACATATAATTGATTTCTGTCGCAATCAATCCTTCATACCAAACCTTAAAAGGTATCTGGTTTTTGTTAACTATTTTGAACTAAAGTTAAGTTGGGAAAATGAAAAAGAAAGTAGCTTTAATTACCGGTATAACCGGCCAAGACGGATCTTATTTAGCAGAATTTCTTCTAGACAAGGATTACGAAGTTCATGGGATAAAAAGGCGAGCTTCATTATTTAACACGAAGCGGGTTGATCATCTTTATCATGATAAACATGAAGACAATGTGAGTTTTTATTTACATCATGGTGATTTAACTGATACCTCAAATTTGATTCGCCTCATCCAACAAATTCAACCCGATGAAATTTATAACCTGGGAGCTATGAGCCATGTCGCAGTTTCTTTTGAGACGCCTGAGTATGTGGCAAATGCTGATGGGATGGGAACTTTACGTATATTGGAAGCAATTCGTTTACTTGGACTTGAAAAAAAGACACGTTTTTATCAGGCTTCTACTTCAGAGCTCTATGGTTTAGTGCAAGAAACGCCTCAAACGGAAACAACCCCTTTTTACCCTCGTTCTCCGTATGCAGTAGCTAAGCTTTATTCATACTGGATAGCGATTAACTACCGTGAAGCTTATGACATCTATGCGTGTAATGGTATTTTGTTTAACCATGAATCACCTCGCCGAGGAGAGACTTTTGTTACCCGCAAAATCACTCGAGCGATCGCAAATATCAGTTTAGGTATACAGGAATGTGTGTATTTGGGGAATCTGAATGCATTAAGAGATTGGGGCCACGCTAAAGATTATGTAGAAATGCAGTGGCTTATGTTACAACAGGATGTTCCAGAAGATTATGTTATCGCGACCGGCCAACAGCAATCAGTAAGAGAATTCGTAGATATATCTGCGAAGGAAGTTGGGATCAAGTTGAGGTGGGAAGGTGAAGGTGTTGAGGAGAAAGGAATTGTAACCGAAATTGATACAAACAATACCATCTTGAAGCCCGAGTGTTTCGAGTATGTGAATTCCTTAATGGGAAAAACCATTGTCAAAGTCGATCCTGCCTACTTTCGACCAACAGAAGTTGAAACGCTATTAGGTGATCCTAGTAAAGCTAAAAATAAACTGGGATGGACACCTAAAACATCTTTTGCAGAAATGGTTTCAGAAATGATGGCTCATGATGTAGATCAGGCTAGAAGAATGTCTTTACTCAGCAAACATGGTTTTGATGTTCCTTTAAGTAAGGAGTAAAGGAATGCTAACAAAAGACTCTAAAATTTATGTGGCAGGTCACCGTGGCATGGTTGGCTCGGCACTTTGCCGCTTACTTGAAGCCAAAGAGTTTACTAATCTGGTTACCAAAACACGTGATCAATTAGATTTAACCGATCAACAGGCTGTTCGTGATTTTATGCAGCAGGAAAAGCCAGACTATGTAATGATTGCAGCGGCAAAAGTAGGAGGTATTTTTGCCAATAATGAGTATCCAGCTGACTTTATCTACGCTAACTTGATGATGGAAGCCAATTTGATTAATGAATCGTATCAAGTTGGTGTAAAGGATCTTCTGTTTTTGGGTAGTTCCTGTATCTACCCCAAAATGGCAACACAGCCAATGACCGAAAAATCTTTGCTCACTGGCTTGCTTGAATCTACCAATGAACCCTACGCCATTGCTAAAATTGCTGGCATCAAATTATGCGAATCATATAACCGCCAACACGGGGTTGACTATAGAAGCGTGATGCCGACCAACTTATACGGGCCAAATGATAATTTTCATTTGGAAAACAGCCATGTTGTACCTGCTTTGATCCGTCGTTTTCATGAAGCAAAATTAAACAGTGATCAAAGTCTTTCGGTTTGGGGAACAGGGAATGCAAAACGCGAGTTTTTACACGTTGATGACATGGCGGCAGCTTGCTTTCACGTAGCTTCTTTGAAAAAATCAATTTATGCTCAGTGTACCGAGCCGATGCTATCCCATATCAATGTTGGTACCGGTCAGGATGTCACTATTAAAGAATTGGCTGAAACGATTGCTGACGTTGTAGGTTATCAAGGTGACATTGAATTTGATACCACCCGACCTGATGGCCCTCCGCGCAAATTGATGGATGTTTCACGCCTAGCTGACTTAGGTTGGAGTTCTACTATTCCTTTACAAGAAGGGCTGAAGTCTTCATACCATTGGTATTTAGAAAATTCGAATCAATTCAGAGCCTAACCTTGAGGTAAAGGAATAGCTTCTCTTCTGGCTGCATAGTTCCTAATTGAAAGACCATTTTGTAAAGTCTCATTTTAGACATAACACCTCATTGAGTGCACTTTACTTTTGAGCTAACTTTTCAAAAATTTCCTTATCAACAGGTGATACAAGTGGATGTGCCCCAGATAGAAAAATTTGAAAAGAGCGCTAGGTTATTTAATAAATCCAGGTTAGCCCGTTTTATGGGCGCTCCATTAAAATTAGGTTACTCGAAGGCCATAGAAGTATGCACAAAAATCAACAATCAGCCTTTAGAAGTTAAAGCAACTACCTTCTGGGGAGAATCCTTTTATGTGATATTTCCAGAAATTGTTTCGATGCAAATTTATCGATATGGTTTTTTTGAAGAAGAGTTAACCAGGGTTTTTTTAAGATATTTGAAGCCAGGAATGACTTTATTTGATGTTGGGTCGCACTTTGGATACTATTCGTTACTTGGCGCAGCATTAGTAGGTTCTGAAGGTCGTGTTAATGCGTTTGAACCAACCCCTCGTACATTTGAAATGTTGAAAAAAAATGTTGCAGGGAGATCAAATATAATGATATCCAATACTGCAGCATTTTCTACGTCTGCGGAAATGAGTTTTGTTGATTACGGGCTTGCCTACTCAGCTTTTAACTCATTCTATCCAGGCAAAACTCTTCCAGAAATGAAACCTCTGGCTAAGCCAAAGTACCTAAACATTAAGACTGTAACAATAGATGAATACATCAGTGATAAAAAGATCGAGCCTGATTTTTTAAAAATAGATGCCGAAGCCTCAGAGATAGATGTTTTGCAAGGTATGGAAAACACACTGACACGGATTAAACCAATCATTACCATTGAAGTTGGTGATATCAAGGGGCCGCAAGGAGCGATACTGAGTAAACCAGCGGTCGAATATATTCTCAAGAAGGGTTATCGGTGCATAGAATTGGATCAAAGCAAAGAAATGGAGCACAAAGTTCAAAATCATTACACTTACGATAACTTGTTGTTTCTACCAAATTAACGGATTATTCAAAACTTCTATAGTTAATTCTTCCTGAAATTAAAATATAACTCATGAAAAAGAAACAGATCGCATTAAATGCTGTGGTAGCTGTTATTCAAACACTGGTTTCAGGGATTACACTTTTCGTACTTTATCGTTATCTTCTGGACACAATCGGTATTGAGCAAATGGGGGTTTGGTCTGTTGTTCTGGCAACAACTTCGGCTTCAAAAATAAGCGAATTAGGTTTGTCAGGAGGAGTGATTAAATTTGTTGCAAAGTACAATGCTTTAAAGCAACCTGAAGTAGCTTCCGTTATTATTGAAACAGCTGCTATTTCAGTCACAATCTTATTGACAGGTGTAGCTTTACTCAGTTATTTCCCGTTTATTTATTTACTTAAATTTATTATTCCTGAACAAGGTCTCATATCGGCTCTTGCGATATTTCCTTATGCTTTGATTTCATTCTTGATAATGGGTATTGCTGGTATTTATCAATCGGGTTTGGAAGGTTGTAATCGAGTTGATTTGAAAGGGTATGTACTAATCTTTAGCAACATTACCTACTTTATAGTTACCTTTTTGTTGGTACCTAAATATGGTCTTCTAGGAATGGCATATGCTCAAGTGATCCAGTCATCTTTGATCCTGATACTAAGTCTTATTTTGCTTAGGAATAGTCTGCCGCAGATGCCTCTTTTTCGCTTACGCTGGGATCGTTCGCTCTTTAAAGAGATGGTGGGTTATGGTGTCAATATGCAGATTAATGGGATTGTTGCGATGCTGTTTGAGCCAATGACTAAAGCCATGCTGACTAAATTTGGAGGGTTAGCTATGGTAGGTTTTTTTGAGATGGCAAGCAGGATGATTATGCAATTCAGACTATTATTAGTTTCTGCTAATCAAGTTTTAGTGCCAGTTATTGCAGGTTTGCAAGAAACATCACCCAATAAAATTCAAGAAATTTATAAACAATCCTATGGCCTTTTGTTGTTTTTATCTTTGCCATTTTTTGGAGGGTTAGCAGCTGTAACACCAAGCATTTCTGAAATGTGGATTGGTCAATACGAATCGATGTTTGTCTTTTTTTGTTTGCTGTGCATTTTTGGCTGGCTCTGTAATACTGTGACAGCACCCGCCTATATTGGTTACGTTGGAAGTGGTCGATTGCGATGGAATACTCTTTCTCACATTTTGATAGGAGCCATCAATGGTTTACTTGGCATAATACTGGGTTTAATTTATGGCGGGGTAGGTGTTGTAGTCGCTTGGTTGGTTGCCCTTGTTGTTGGAAGTTGGGTTGTTCCTTACTATTACCATAAAGAAAATAAAATTCCCTTTAATTTCCTATTTCCTTCGGAGTTTTTTGGGCTACTTTTTAGTACGTTTATTGGAATTTGGCTGGGTTGGGTTGCTTATTTTCACTTTGAAAAGCTAAACGCTATCCTTGTATTTTTGATTTGCAGTGGGGTTTTTTTGCTGTCCGTTGTGGTCGCAGCATGGAGGCACCCAATGAAGGATACGATTGTAGGTTTTGTGAAGAATAAAACAAGTTCTAGTATCTAATTTAGATACTAGGAATTAAATGTTTTGGTTTCGTATCCCATTAGGTTGGAGCTTTAGACTATGCTGTGGTTTTTTGCTGTTTTAGCCATTATTCTGATAGTTGGCAATGCTATGATTTTGCTTCACACGGCAAAGAAACCAAAAATACCTCATCAAGTTAAGTCGAAACCTTATCAAGAAGATGATACTGAGTGGTGATTTTACCCCTTAAGTGAAAATGTAACTGGCCCATCGTTAATCAGTGAGACTTGCATATTGGCACCAAAACGTCCGTTTTCGACCTTTTGGTATTGGCTTTTTGCTTGAGTAACAAAATAATCGAATAAATATTGACCCAATTCCGGCGCGGCAGCCGGCGTAAAACTGGGTCGATTGCCTTGGCGGGTATCCGCCGCCAGGGTAAATTGAGGAACGAGCAGCAAATCACCATGAATATCTCGTAAGCTTAAATTCATGCGGCCGTTCAAATCTGGGAAAATACGATAATTCAATAACCTTTGAAGTAACCGAATAACAATTTTTTCGTGATCTTGTTTCTCAATAGCGACCAGTGCCATGATTCCTTGGGCAATTTCTGATATTTTTTTATCTTCAATACTGACACTGGCTGCACTGACTCGCTGAATTAATAAAATCATATTGTAATTAGTTGAACTAGAATTATGATATGAATAAAAAGAAGACGATGATGTTGCCCATTGTATTGGTTTTACAAAATGGAGCAGCATTCGGTCAAGATTATTACCAATGGATTGATTTGGAGGGCCGACCCCATTTTTCTGATCAATTTACCGAAGGAAGTAAATCACTTCAAGTAGATCCGGGATATTCTTTTTATACTGCCAAAAAAATCCATGATGGAGATACGCTATTACTGTCAAACGGGCAAAGGGTTCGTCTTCTAGGTGTAAACGCCCCTGAAATAGGTTTCTTTAATAACCCGGCAGAACCTTTGGGTGCAGAAGCCAAGCTTTGGCTAGAAAAAAATCTTTCCGGGCGGAAGGTAAGAGTTGAAACAGATCTTGAAAAAAAAGATAAATATGGTAGAACGCTTGCCACTTTGTATACCGAAGAGGGCATAAATATAGCGATTGAACTTTTGAAACAAGGTTTGGCAGTCGTTGTGATACATCCACCAAATATAAAGTATCGGGATCAATTAGTGTCTGCTCAGACCGAAGCCAAGAAATCAAATGTAGGAATTTGGGGGCATACTGCTTATTTTGCCACGCAGATCAAAGATATAAAAACGTTGGACAGAAGAAGGTGGCAGCGGATCCTAGGTACGGTAACCAACATAAAAAAGACTAAAAAGAATATTTATCTGCAATTATCTGGCCAATTTTCTCTCAAAATTAAATCAATTTACTGGGATTATTTCGTCAATGGATTTGATATTTATAAAAACAAAAATATTGAGGTTAATGGTTGGATAAAGAAGAACAAGTCAAAACTACTCATGCCAGTCAAGGATCCCAGTGCTATTCGAATAGTATCGCCTTAGTTTGCGGAAATACGAAAAAAATCACCATCGTACGATAAGATGACATCATCAGGGGTTATTTCCTCAAGCACAATGTTACTCTCGCCTAATGTTTGACCTTCGTAAAACTTAATCATATCAATGATAACAAAACTACTATCTGCTTCAGGCGAATACATCTGAACATTCAAGTTGATTTTGGGGATTTCTCTTTGAAAAGTTCTCGACATTTGGTGCAAGAAGGGAGGAGGGCGTTTGTCCGAAGCAGTTGATTGTGGTGCTTGATTGACATTGTTGCGGTCGACGCCGGTTTCATATGATGATAGAGGGGCATTTTTTGCTAATTCTTCATTTTTTTCTATCGAGGGTGCAAAATATGGGGGCTCAGGTTTTTTAAGCTTCTCCTTAGGAGGCAACTCATTTGTAACAATAGGGCTGGGCTTTGACCTCGGCTGAGTTACCGGCGGCGAAACGTTTGTAACGGGGGAAGGCTCTGTTGGAGCTTTTGCTATTGTCGTTTCGGTATTTCGTCTCGGTTTTTTGATACTGGAAGGTTTGGCTCGAGGGCGATACTTTTTTTGCTGTTTAGCCAACATTTCAGAAATTGATTCTTGGTTGGGTTCTAGATTTTTTGTTTCAACGGTATTCTCGATTGCTTTTTGGGCTGGCGCTTTTTCTTGAATGTTGTTGGCTTCTAATTTCGCAACACCGGTAGAGTTTTTAGCAGCATCATATTGTTCTGAAGGGTTTTTTTGAATTGCCACTTGGGGTTGGTTTTTTGAAGAAGAAAACCACCAAAAGCCTAACGCACTTAAATTTAAAATAATCAAAACGGCCGCAATAATGATCCATTTCGTTTTGTTATTTTCCTCGGAAAGATCCGTTTCAGTTGTTGTGAGCGTGGGTGTTTCCCGCATTCTACGTTCAAGCTCTGATTTCCTTAGGGCGTCCAATATATACGACATGTAGCGTTCTCCAAATTAATTTACTGCGAGCTTCGGTATTCTAGGAGTATCTGTTTGGTTATTTAGTTCGATAATAGTTTTTGGACCAACAACCCCATCTTCTTTTAAGCCATACTTTTGCTGGAACAAAATAACGCTTTGTTTCAAAGTTTTGTCAAAAACATCTGAGTCCATGTCAGGAAATGTAGTTTGTCCAAGCGCATCGAAGCGTTCTCTTAACCAAAATAATTCAGGACCGCGGTAAGGCTTTTGTAAAATCTTACGATCCTTGGAAGGGGACTGCCATATGATGATAAAGTGACCTTCCCAGAATTGCATTAACTCCCTTAATTTTAGCACATAGTACTGGTTCTCAAGGTTTACTACTGCAGTTTTGTTAATTGAATCGACCTTGATTAAGGTCAAATAGCGTTTAAGTTTTGTAATCGGGTGTAATTCCAGAATGGCAGGACGGTTTAACTTTAGTAATTCTTCCCAAGTCCCTTTACTAACCATATGAGTTAATAACAAGTTATCGCCCATGTTGGCAATGTTCCATGCTGCAAAAAGATGATTGAAGGCGTTGCTCAGTCGTTGACCTGATTTGTTTAAATGCATTGTCAACGTTTCAATATCTTTTAAAGGAATGGGGTTGGATATGGACGATTTAATGGTTGAAACTTTTTTTTGAACTGAATCAATCCTCGGTTTTACGACTACAGCAGCCTCATCATTGTTAGTTTTTTTTGATGTTTTTTCAGGTTTAGACTTTGGTTTCGCGGTTACATTTGGATCTTGTGTTTTGTTGTTTGTCGAAGGCGGTTTAAATTTGGATATGCTGGATTTACTGGAATTTGGGGTCTTGGTAAGAATGGACGTCGATAGGTTTTCCGGCTCCTTTGTTTGCATCTTTTGAAAGCCCATTGAAGCCAAACCAAGAGTGAGTAGTGTCAGTCCAAAAACGCCAGCCCATTTTAAATAGTTGGGTTGAGTGGGTGTCAAATTTATGATTTCATCAGCTGCTTTTTTTGCTATGCTGCTGCTAACCTTATGTTTTCCTTGTGTGTAAGCGCCAAGTAAAGCTCGGTCACAAATGGTATTGATAAGTCTTGGGATGCCTCTGGAAGCTTTATGAATGGACTTTACAGCGTTAGGAGAAAAGATTGTAAAAGCACAGCCACTTATTTTCAAACGATGTTTGATATATTCTGATGTTTCTGGGAAGGAAAAAGGTGATAGATGATAATGTGCGGTAATTCTTTGTTTAAGTTGACGTAACTCTGGTTTTTCTAATATCGAATTGAGTTCAGATTGGCCCACTAAAATGATTTGTAACAATTTATCATGAGCTGTTTCAAGGTTAGTGAGTAATCTAAGCTGCTCCAACACTTCAAAACTTAAATTTTGCGCCTCATCAATAAGCACTACTGTCTTGCGGCCTTGTGCATGCACCTCCAGTAGGTGGTGATTTAAACGATCAACTAAAATTTTTAAACTTATATTGTCAGCAGGATAATCGACTCGCAGTTCATCGCATAAATTTGCTAATATTTCTACCGGGTCCTGTCGTGGGTTTAATATCAATGCAATGTCAACGAAATCAGGTAATTGTTGAACAAGCCGATAACATAGTGTTGTTTTTCCGGTGCCTACTTCACCGCTTAGTGCAACAAATCCGCCTCCTTCTATAACGCCATAACTTAGGTGAGCTAAAGCTTCCTGATGTCTTGGACTCATGAACAGGTAGTCCGGGTTTGGTGCGATAGAGAAGGGTAGGGTATTGAAATTAAAAAAATCTTTATACATAAAAGAAAACTAAAGAATGTGTGGATATTTGTATCATAGACATCTTTTGGCTAAAAGATAGTACCCTCCGGAATATCGAATGATAATATTTCCTGACTAGGAACAGGTTTTATAATACTATAAAGCCTCAAAAGAGATTCATTAATTCACAGCCTGGACGGTTATAAAAACAATAATTTATTAGGGGGGACAATCGACACGGATAGATATGACGTTATCGTAATTGGTTCCGGTATCGGAGGCTTAACTGCTGCTAGTTTGCTGGCTAAAGCGGGCAAAAGAATCTTGATTGTCGAGCAGCACGATCGTCCAGGCGGTTACGCACATGGGTTTAGGCGAAAACAGTATTGGTTTGATGCTGGTGTACATTTAACCAGCGGTTGTCGATCAAACGGCTATCGAGGCGGACAAGTTATCTATAAGACCCTATCGGTACTGGGAAAGTTAAATCGTATCCAGTTTGTCGATGTTAATCCTATGGGTCGAGTGCTGTATCCTGATCACCAGCTTAACTTAGCCTTGCCAGAACAAGATTTTTGCACATCGTTGGCAATAGCCTTTCCGCATGAGAAAGAGGGCTTAATACGCCTCATCCAGCTTTGCTTAGATGTCTGCGAGGAGGCTGCTTGTGCTGAAGAAGTGATGCGAACCCACAACGCTGACGAAATCCAGACTACACTACCTAATCTAATTCGCTATCGACGCAAGACATTGAGCGATGTTTATAAAAAATATATTCGAGATAAAAAACTACAGGCAATTTTTGCATCGCAATGGCCTTATTTAGGGTTGCCACCCGAAAAAGTTTCATTCGTTTACTGGGCAACCATGTTTATTGGTTACCTCCATGAAGGTACGAGTTATTGTGTGGGAGGTTTTCAAAAATTAGCAGAGACCTATGTAACAGCGGTGGAAGAAAATGATGGCCTTATTTGCTATAAAAAAACAGTTAAACGCATCATGGTTGAGAATAAGCGCGTAACGGGTGTTGTTTTAGATAATGGCGACATTATTTATGCTGATCAAGTCATATCCAATGCAGATATGAAACAAACCATGTATGACATGATTGGCCAAGCTCAATTCTCTGATCGACAAACCAAACGAATTCAACATCTCAAACCTTCATTATCTATCTTTGCTGTCTATCTTGCGACAGATCTGGATGTTAGCTCTACTGGTTTGGAACAAGAAAATTTTTGTTATCCTGGTTATGACCATGATGTGCATTATAATAACAGTTGCCAAGGTCAACTTGAGTGGCTTAGCATTACTATTCCAACTTTAATTGATCCACATTTAGCGCCGCCATCTCAACACCTGATCATGCTCAATACACTAATGCCTTATCAGCTGGATAGGCCTTGGAAAGAGCTAAAGCCTGGTTTCACTCAAGCCATGATTGAATTTGCTGAAAAATACCTTCCTGGTTTGACTGATCATATCTTATACGTCGAATCCGGGTCGCCTACCACCATGCAGAGATATACTTTAAATGAGCAGGGTGCTGCCTATGGCTGGGAGTTGACGCCGGATCAAGTGGGTGTTAACAGAGTTGGAAGCAACAACGGTATTACTGGTTTACATTTTGCCGGGCACTGGGCTTCGCCAGGTGGCGGTATTTATGGAGTGAGTGTTTCTGGTATGCAAGTAGCACAATCGCTGCTTGGTTTTTCAACTCAGGAAGCGTTTTGGTCGTCGTACAGAAACGCTTAAATATTTTTTACCGATAGCTTTCTTAGGCGGAAGGAAGCAACTGACAAAGAATTAGCGGAACATTTTGCTGGTTAATGTTAACGGTTTATTGTCGGACGCAATTGGTTTTAGAGATAAATGCATGATGTATTAAAAATAAATGCTAAAAGGTTAGAAGAATGCCTGGTCAAAGACCGTTTTCGTTTAAGACGACAGCTAAATCGCTTACAAACCTTTTACCAACAAGGACGCCTGAAGGATCAAGAGTTACAAAGTTGGGTTTCTTACGTTGATCAATCCATAACTGCCTGTCAACTACGTGCCGATTCAATTCCTAACGTTAGTTTTCCTGACGAACTTCCGGTTTCAGCAAAACAAAACGAAATCGCGATATTGTTACAAAAGCATCAGGTTTTAGTGCTTTGCGGGGAAACGGGTTCAGGTAAAACAACTCAGCTGCCAAAGATTTGTTTGAACATAGGTCGAGGCAAGACCGGCTTCATCGGGCATACGCAACCAAGGCGGGTAGCCGCCAGGAGTGTTGCTAGCAGAATAGCCGAAGAACTAGGCCCAGGCGCGGCTCATTTAGTGGGTTGCAAAGTTCGCTTTCATGACGAAAGCAAGCCGGAAACTTTGATTAAGTTAATGACTGACGGCATTCTATTGGCTGAAATCCAGCGTGATCGTTTCTTGCAACAATACGACACATTGATCATTGATGAAGCGCATGAAAGAAGTCTAAATATCGACTTTATTCTTGGCTATCTCAAATGGTTGTTGCCGAAGCGTCCTGATCTCAAACTAATTATTACCTCTGCTACCATTGACCCGGCTAAGTTTTCTAAACACTTCGATAATGCGCCTATCATGGAAGTGTCCGGTAGAACCTATCCGGTAGCCATTCGTTATCAAGCAATTGACCAGGAAGACAAAGAAGACGAAACCAGTGCTGACTTACAGCAGAATCTACTGTCAGCTGTGGATGAATTACTCCATGAGAAACCAGGAGATATTCTTATTTTCTTGAGTGGCGAGAGAGAAATCCGGGAAACAACAGAAACGCTAAGAAAACATGCATCAATCAACTATGAAATACTGCCACTTTATTCAAAGTTAAGCCTTAATGAACAATCGAAAGTATTCAAAACAGACGGCCGTTTAAGGATCGTGTTAGCCACTAATGTGGCAGAAACTTCGTTAACTGTTCCAGGTATCAGATACGTCATTGATACTGGATATGCGCGTATCAGTCGTTATAGTCATCGAAGCAAACTACAGCGACTTCCTATTGAAAAAATATCCCAAGCGAGCGCCAACCAGCGTGCAGGGCGTTGCGGGCGGGTCTCAGCAGGTATCTGCATTCGTTTGTATGCCGAAGACGATTACCAGCAAAGACCGGAATTTACCGAACCTGAAATATTACGTACTAATTTGGCTTCTGTGATATTACAAATGAAAATCATGGGGCTGGGCGATATTGACGACTTTCCTTTTGTAGAACCGCCGCTTCCAAAGATGATCCGCGGCGGTTTGACGGTGTTGCAGGAATTGAATGCGTTGGATCAGCAGAACCAGGTGACTGCCATAGGGATAAAATTGGCCAAATTACCGATTGATCCAAAATTGGCAAGAATGCTGATTGCCGCTGACGAGGAAGGATGTTTAACAGAAGTTACCATAATAGTTGCCGCGCTTAGTATTCAAGATGTTAGAGAAAGGCCTGCGGATAAAATGCAGCAAGCCGATCAAAAGCATGCATTATTCAAAGCTGAAGACTCTGATTTTATGAGTTTTCTCAAGCTGTGGAATTGTTTTGAAGAGCAAAGGAAACATTTGTCTAACAATCGTTTGAGAAAGTATTGTCAAGAACATTTTATTGCTTATCTTAGAATGCGGGAATGGCGGGATATATATGCTCAAATCTTGCAGATAATCAAAGGCGACCTGGGTATGCGCCTCAACCAATTGGATGCTGGCTATGCCGAAATTCATCGTGCTCTACTGACAGGATTGTTATCCAATATTGGTTTTAGACATGAACAATACGAATATCTTGGTGCAAGAAATTTAAAGTTTTTCATCTTCCCGGGGTCAGCTCAACATAAAGCCCGACCGAAGTGGTTAGTTGCTGCCGAACAGGTTGAAACCAGCAAAATCTATGCTCGTCATGTTGCTAAAATTGAGCCGGAATGGATCGAGCGAAGTGGTAAACATTTACTAAAATATGCTTACTATGACCCGCACTGGGAAAAGAAAAGTGCCCGAAGCGCCATTTTTCAAAGGGTGACGTTGTTTGGAATAACGCTGCACGGCCGCCGAAAAGTTCCCCATGAAAAAATTGATCCACAGGGCGCTCGAGAAATTTTTCTTCGTTTTGCGTTGGTAAAACAAGACTTTCATTGTAATTCACCTTTTTTTCTGGCAAATCAAAAATTGTTGAAAGAACTAGGTTATATCCAGCACAAGGAGCGCAGGGTCGATCTTGTTGAAGACGAAGAAGGATTGTATCAATTCTATGATGAACGTATTCCAAAGGCCGTTGTTAATGGCATTACCTTTGATCAGTGGCATAAAAAGTTATCCAAGGAACAGGTTGATGCCCTTTATCTCACAGAAAAAGACCTGCTTAAAAATCTAAACCAACCTATCGATCAGGAAGGATTTCCTGATCACCTGACGGTTAATCATCTAACTTTTCCACTACAGTATCGTTTTGAGCCTGGCCAGGCTGATGATGGTGTAACGATTGAAATTCCTGTGCATCAGTTGAATCAATTACAGCCGGAAGTTTTCGATTGGATGGTTCCAGGTTTAATAAGAGAAAAAATGATTGCCCTGGTAAAGACTTTACCCAAGGCGGTTAGGCGACAATTAGTGCCGGTTCCTGATTTTGTGGATCGTTGTTTGCAGATTCCGGCAACACAAACCTCACTACTAGATTTTTTAGCGATCAACTTGGGTAAGTTGGCTGCGGTCAAAATCGATCAAACAGCATGGCAGCCGGAAGTGCTTGAAAATCATCTTAGAATGAATTTTAAAATCATCAGTGAAACAAGAAAATATATTGCCACTGGCCGGGATCTTGAAGGTTTACAAATGAAGTATGGCAGTGATGCCAAACAACATTTCAAGAAGGTTGCTGATCAAGAGTTGAATGGTTCGGGGTTTACTGACTGGATTTTTGAAGACCTGCCTAAAGTGCATCAATCTAAGCGGCAACGGTTGAATTTTTCAGGTTACCCGGCATTGATAGATGAAGGTGAATCCGTTGGCCTTGTGTTGCTGGATACTGAACAACAATCATATTTAACCCACCAGCGGGGTCTTGTCAAGCTGTTTCAACTAAGGCTGGAAAAAGATGTGAAATATCTAGCCAAACATTTGCCGTTTGATTTGGCGGCCCAATTAGGATATGAAAAATTACCAATCCATCCATTGGTTCATTCGGTTGAAGATGAGACAATGACTTGTTTGGAAGATTTTTTAAGCTGCTTATTTAGTAACGTTTTTGTCGGCGCTGCAGAAATTCGGTCAAAGTCTCAATTTGAAGAAAGCTTATATGAGAATAAAGTAGATTTGTTACCGATGGCACAAAAAACAGGGGAATGGTTGTCATCAGTTATGAAAATAAGGTCTTCTATCAAGCAGCAGCTTAGTACCGTATCGACAAAGGAACCCATTGTTAATGATCTTCAACAACAAATCGATTTTTTAGTTTATAAAGGTTTCATGCAGCGTATGAATATTCAACAGTTGAGTATGGTTCCAAGATATTTCAGAGCAATGGAGCATCGATTGGAAAAATATTTCCAAAATAAACAAAAAGATAACCAAAAAGCCCAGGAGTTTTATGTTTACTGGAACCGTTATTGGGACAGTGTTGCGCATCGAGCCAAGACGAGCCCAGTTGTTCCCGAACAGGAAAGCTTTCGTTGGAACTTAGAAGAATTTCGAGTTTCGCTTTTTGCGCAATCACTAAAGACGGCTTATCCGGTTTCTGGGAAACGCCTGGAGCAAGCCTGGCAAGCAGGGAACTACTAAAATTTCAAAATGAAAATAGGGACGCCATTAGGCTCTAACGCTACCCGGGTTCTGTTACTGGGTAGTGGTGAATTAGGTAAGGAATTAGCCATTTCTTTGCTCCGTTTTGGTGTCGAAGTGATTGCTGTTGACCGTTATCCCAATGCACCTGCTCAGCAGGTTGCGCAGCATAGTTTGGTTATTGATATGACTGATGCTGAGGCACTGTACCAACTGGTTAAGCAAGTGCAACCGGATATTATCGTTCCTGAAATAGAAGCTATTGCAACTGAAGCTTTGCAGCGTATTGAACAGGAAGGTGTATGCCAAGTCGTCCCAAATGCCCGCGCGATACAATTAACGATGAACCGTGAAGGGATAAGGGAATTAGCAGCGACCGAACTGAATTTGCCCACATCAAAATTTGTGTTTGCGGACGAGTATGAGGTTTTCGTTTCCGCCATTGAGAAAAATATAGGCTATCCTTGTTTTGTGAAGCCTACAATGTCATCGTCGGGCAAAGGTCAATCGGTCGTTCAAGCGCGCTCTGAACTTCAATCTGCCTGGAATTATGCTAAAACCAGTGGCCGAGCGAATACTGGTAAAGTTATCGCCGAATCAGTCATTGATTTTGACTATGAGATTACGCTGTTGACGATAAGAGCAGTTGATAATCAAGGGCAAGTGGCGACATATTTTTGTGATCCGATCGGACACATTCAGAATCAGGGCGACTATCGAGAGAGCTGGCAACCGCAACCGATGTCAGCAATAGCCTTAGGAAGGTCTCAGACGATAGCTGAGTCTATTACGTCTAATCTGGGTGGTTTAGGTTTGTTTGGGGTTGAATTGTTTGTTAAAGCGGATCAGGTTTGGTTCAGTGAAGTGAGTCCAAGGCCACATGATACCGGCATGGTGACGATGGTGACTCAACGTCAGAGCGAGTTTGACCTGCATGCACGAGCCTTGTTAGGTTTGCCTGTTATGCCGCAGTTAGCGTGTGCTGGAGCATCTGCTGTCATTCTCAGTGATACCGAGGCAACCGAGCCCTGTTATCGTGGTTTGGTGGAAGCTTTAGCTGATCCGGCAACTGAAGTGAGATTGTTTGGCAAACCTGATGCGTTAGTGGGTAGAAGAATGGGTGTAGCGCTAGCAGCTGCAGAATCAGTTCAGATGGCCAGGGAAATTGCTTTAAATGCTGCCAATAAGATGACCATAACATGAAGAGGTTTAAAAATAGTTGCCCATGAGCATTAGTAAAAGTCTAATAATAAGTGCCCTATTTGTAACCATTTTCTCTTCCTGTAGTTTTGCAGACATCTATCGCTACACGGCTGCTAACGGGAAGATTTACTACACGGATAAGCCCAAAAGCGCTAAGTACAAAAGAATTATTGTTACGAAGAAAAAAAAGTCAAAATCCAGTAAGAAAGGTTTTGCAAAATATCTAAAGTTAAAAAAAGCCAAATATTCTCCCATTATTCAATCGATGGCTGCCAAATACCAAGTTGACCCTAAGTTAATCCACGCTGTAATTCAGGTAGAGTCTGCTTATAATCACAAAGCGATATCGCCCGCAGGTGCGCTGGGTCTAATGCAATTGATGCCGAGTACTGCAACCCGTTATGGCGTTAATAACCCTCACGATCCTGATCAAAATATTGATGGCGGTATTCGCTACCTTAAAGATTTACTGGCTATGTTTAAATCGAATTTGAGTTTAGCTTTGGCTGCCTACAATGCAGGCGAAAATGCGGTAATTAAGTATCATAATTCGATTCCTCCATTTCCTGAAACCCAGGCGTATGTAAAAAAAGTTTTGCGCCTTTACCAAGGTTAGGACCATCGTTTGAAGCAAATAGACATATCATCCTTGCTGGATGAAAATATTGAGCTTTGTTCTTTCCCAGACATTTATGCGCAATTTGAGCAAATGTTGAATGATACTCGGTTTTCAGTTGAGGATATTGGGGAAGTTATTGCTAAAGACCCTGGGTTAACTGCAGGTCTATTGAAGGTAGTTAATAGTTCGCTTTTCGGGTTTGATTCGCGAATAGATACTGTTCCTCGAGCCATTAATCTAATTGGATTGGAAGACTTGCAACATTTGGCATTGGCTGTTTCTGCTACAGACACCTTTGAACCCATTCCTGATGATCTGGCCGACATGACAGATTTTTGGATGCGCAGCGTTAATTGCGCTATATTTTGCCGCTTAATTGCCTCAACCAAAGAAGTGTTGTTTGTTGAACGGATGTATTTTGTTGGTTTACTGCATGACATAGGCTCATTGGTGTTGTACCAGAAGTTACCGTCTCAATGTGAGAAGGTCTTAATTGAGTCTAATTTTGATAGACGTTGTATCGCTGAAATAGAATATAAATTGTTTGGCTTTACCCATGCCGATGTCAGCGGAGAGGTGTTGCGCAGTTGGAGCTTGCCTGATACGGTGGTTGAACCGATAACCCATTATTTAAAAGCAGAAAGTAGTCCTGAAAATGTTAATGTAGAGGCTTCGATGCTCTTTCTTGCAACTTTTTTAAGCGATAGACAAACGCTGGGCTTCACTGCAGATCAAATCAATCAAGAACTTCCTGCTAATTTATTGGCTGGTCTTGAACTTGAAAAATCTCAGGTAGCAAATATTTTACAGCAGGCGCCTGAAGAATTTAATCGTATATTCGATTTGATCAGTTCAGGAAAAAAATTTCATTAGCAGCATTTTTTATTAAGATTTAGGAATATACGAAAGTTTAAGGCAGGATTTTTGTTTGTCTTCAAGGCGTAGTAACAGGCGCATAGCATGCTACGCAACTGTTGCTGCAACGCAGAAGACGGATAAAAAGACAAGACAAAATTCGTATATTATTAAATCCTCGCTCCTTTATGTTATCTTTCTGGGATTTCAATCCCGAAGCCTGCTAATAAATCAATCAATTTTATCAGTGGTAGGCCCACTAATGCATTCGGGTCGTCTCCTTCAATTTTTTTTATCAATGCAATACCAAGCCCCTCCGATTTAAAACTGCCTGCACAAGCTAATGGCTGGTCTAAATCGACATAACGGCGGATTTGTTTGTCATTTAGTGGTTTAAAGTGTACTTTGCAAATATCGCAATCGACCAGCGTTTTTTTGGATTGGCTATCGTGGATGCAAATTGCAGTGAAAAAATGTACGCGTTGGCCAGAGCAGTCCGTTAATTGTTGAATGGCGTTTTGTGATGTTCCTGGTTTTGTTAATTGTTGCTGATCCAACATGGCAACTTGATCAGAACCGATGATCAAATGGTTCGGGTATTTGTCAGATAAGGCTTTCGCTTTGATTCTAGCTAGCCTAGCGGCCTGATTTTCGGGTGTTTCTGCTAGCAGTCTACTTTCATTAACGTTTGGCGCATCAGCAATAAAATCAAGGCGTAACTTGCTCAGTAACGACTTTCTAAAGCTGGAGCTTGAGGCTAGAACAATTGCTCGAGTTGAAGGGGGCATATGCTAGCAAGTTGGAATTAAGTTTCAGCCTGTCCCTACTAGAAATTCGGGAAAAGTTATCTTTTTGTCCGCTGGTTAATAATTTCATCAACGATAGCAGGGTCAGCTAGGGTAGATGTGTCACCTAGATTTTCCAGTTCGTTACTGGCAACTTTTCTTAAAATACGCCGCATAATTTTTCCTGAACGAGTTTTCGGCAAGCCCGATGCCCATTGAATCGCATCAGGGGTCGCTATCGGTCCAATTTCTTTTCTCACCAAGGCTATCAAAGCCTGACGCAGTTCGTCTGAAGGCTTAAGTCCTACCATTAAGGTCACATAAGCATAGATGCCTTGGCCTTTTATATCGTGTGGATAGCCTACTACCGCTGCTTCGGCAACCGAGGGATGCAATACTAAGGCGCTTTCAACTTCAGCAGTACCTAAACGATGGCCTGAGACATTGATCACATCGTCTACACGGCCGGTAATCCAGTAATAACCGTCTTTATCCCGTCGAGCGCCGTCACCGGCAAAATAATAACCTGGGTAGCTTTTGAAATAGGTGTCGATGAAACGCTCATGGTCGCCGTAAATGGTTCTTGCTTGAGAGGGCCACGAGCCAGAGATCAATAAAATACCTTCAGCTTCCCCTTCTAAAATCTGTCCCTCATTGTCAGCAATTTCGGGTTTAACACCAAAAAAAGGGCGTGTGGCTGATCCCGGTTTTAAAGGTGTCGCTCCGGGTAAAGGGGTTATCAATATGCCACCGGTTTCCGTTTGCCACCAAGTATCAACGATGGGGCAACGTTCTTCACCGACTGCTTTATAATACCAGTCCCATGCCTCTGGATTAATGGGCTCTCCTACTGAACCCAGTATCCTTAAACTGGTTCTGTGGGTTGTTGCCAACCAATCATCCCCTTGTGCCATTAGAGCTCTGATAGCCGTTGGTGCGGTGTAAAAAATATTGACTTGATGCTTATCAACAATCTGCCAAAAACGATCAGCTTTAGGGTAAGTTGGTACGCCTTCAAACAATAGAGTAATAGCACCGTTACACAAAGGTCCATAAATCATGTAGGAATGGCCGGTAACCCAACCGATGTCGGCCGTACACCAGTAAATATCGCCATCATGATAGTCAAATACGTATTTGTAGGTCATCGCGGTAAATAGCAAATAGCCGCCAGTCGTGTGTAACACCCCTTTGGGTTTTCCAGTGGATCCCGAAGTGTATAGGATAAACAAAGGATCTTCTGCGTCCATGGGCTCTGGCGGGCAGTCTGTTGAGGCCTTTTCCATGGCGTTGTGATACCAAACGTCGCGACTCTCATCCCATGCGATGTCGTTTTCAGTATGTTGAATGACTATGACTTTTCCCACATTGGGGCACGCAGCTAACGCGATATCGGCATTTTCTTTGATAGGTACTGTTTTACCTCCTCTAATGCCTTGATCGGCGCAGATTAACAATCGGCAATCAGCGTCAAGAATTCGATCTTTAAGTGCTTCTGCTGAAAAACCACCAAAAACGATGGAATGGATAGCGCCGATGCGCGTGCAAGCAAGGATAACCGTCGCGGCTTCTGCAAGCATTGGCAAGTAAATACAAACTCTATCGCCCTTTTTGACCCCTAAGCCTTTTAATACATTGGCAAACTTACAAACCTGCTGGTGGAGTTCTCGATAAGTTATTTTAGTATGTTTTGCTGGGTCGTCACTTTCCCAAATGATAGCAGTTTGATCGCCCCGGTTGTCCAGGTGTCTATCTAAACAGTTATAGCTGACATTGAGCTGGCCTCCCTCAAACCAGCGTATTTTGGCCGTCTTAAAATCTACCTCCATGACGTTTGCCCAAGGTTTGGACCAAGTTAGGAATTGTTGGGCTTGTTCTGCCCAAAAGGTTTTAGGGTCATCGATAGATTGTTGATAAAGTGCTCGATATTTTTCTTCAGTGATATGAGCATGTTCGGCAATGTTGGGTTTTATTGGGTAAAGGTGTTGCTCAGTCATCAGCTAAGTCCTCAGTAATATCGTATTTTATTCAATGGGTGGTCTAATTATTTATCTCTTCTTGTGTTGCTAAATGGCTAAGCCGTAGGATGTCCCAGTTGGATATAGCCCAAGCAAGAAGCTCTGTAACGGGAGCGTCAGACAATGATTGTGGTGGTTCTTGTTTAAGCTGTATTAAGAGATTATAAAGGACTTTGTTTGGAGACTTACAATTAACTGGTTTTGCGCAGCTTTGTTTGCTGAGTTTTTCCCCATGTTTATCTACTATGATTGGAATATGACAATACCACGGGGTTGGTAGACCCAGTTTGTGTTGTAAATAAATTTGCTTGAATGTGGAGTCCAGTAAATCATAGCCTCTGACGATATCTGTCACTCCGGCATCATGATCGTCTATCACGACAGCGAGTTGATAGGCGATTATTTGATCTTTTCGTAAAATAATAAAGTCACCCTCGGTCGTGTGTAGGCAGGTGGAGTTTTCACCTTGTAAAAGATCGGGAAAGGCAACTGTTTGGTGACTCGTTTTTATTCGGAGTGCGTGTGAAGCATCAGTCGCTAAATCTAGATGACGACAAAAACCAGGGTACTTTGGTTTATCGGGATGTTTTTCACGGTAATTTTTGAGATTTTTGCGGCTACACCGACACGGATACAAAATTCCCAAATGAGACAATTGTTTTAGTGCAGATTGATATCGATCTAATCGTTCACTTTGGTAAGCCACTGCGCCATCCCATTGAAGACCTAGTTTTTCCAGCGTTGCTAGAATGGTTTCGGATGATCCTGCTACGTTTCTGGGGCTATCAAGATCATCTATTCTGACCAGCCAACGTCCAAACTTGCTTTTTGCTTGCAGGTAACTGGCTAAAGCAGTATACAAAGAACCCCAGTGCAATGGGCCGCTGGGTGATGGGGCAAAACGACCCGTATAAGATTGGCCGGTATGAGATCGGTTAGATGCTGAAGGTAAGATTGGTAGTTACCTGCTGGCGGGTTTACCCCATTTGCTTTTCTCTTATCTCATCTAATGTTTTGCAATCTATGCACTGTGTGGCTGTGGGACGAGCTTCTAAGCGTCGAATTCCTATCTCAATACCACAAGACTCACAATAACCATAATCGCTGGCTTCAATGGCTTCCATTGCTTCATCGATTTTTTTTATCAGTTTTCGTTCTCTATCTCGAGTTCTGAGTTCCAGACTGAATTCTGATTCTTGGGTCGCACGATCATTTGGGTCTGGAAAATTGGCAGCATCATCCTGCATGTGATGAACTGTTCTATCAACCTCTTTCATCAATTCTTTTTTCCATTTTGAAAGAATATCAATGAAATGCTCTTGTTGAGCTTCATTCATATATTCCTCATCTGGTTTGCTTTGATATGGGGTAAAGCTGAAAGGCGATGATTCGTTTGCGGACTTTTCAGTCATCCTAAAGCTCCTGACCTAATTCGATAAATTTTGAGATGCGAATTTTTACCAGAAACTGACCTTTTTGGCAACTTATTTATTTTAATTTGGTTGGATCTCGGCTAATTTTTGAGGTTTACATCAAGTAATCGGAATGAGTGTATCACATTTAGACTTATGACTTGAATTTGGTGTGTTAACCTAGTGGTTATGATGGATTTAAGCAGCAATAACTGTTTTTTTTATATCATTTCTCGCAGTGCCTTTTAGAGAATCAGTATGTTTAAATTAGCCACTAGAAATAATTCGATTTCGCCATTCTACGTTATGGATTTGCTAAATAGGGCAAAAATCCTCGAGCAGCAAGGCAGAGATGTCATCCACATGGAAATTGGTGAGCCTGATTTCTTGACACCACAGCCGATTGTAGATGCTGGAATGGCATTTCTCAAGAGTGGAGAGATGAAATATACCCCATCGATGGGTATTTCGGATTTACGCGTTCTTTTAGCCCGTTATTACCGGGATAAATACAGTGTCGAATTGACCAAAGAGCGTATTATCATTACCCCCGGTGCGTCAGGGGCGGTTCTGATTGCATTAGGGTTAACTATTGAAGCAGGGAATGAGGTGATCCTGGCAGATCCCGGCTATCCTTGCTATCGGAATTTTATTCATTTTTTTAATGGTATAAGTCGCCTGATCCCTGTTACCGATGAGACAAATTTTCAACTGGATATTGCATTATTAAATCAACACTGGGGTTCCAACACCAAAGCTGTATTGTTGGCCTCGCCCTCTAATCCGACAGGGACCATGATTTCATCAGATCAGTTAGGCAGCTTAATACAGAGAGTTGAAGAGCAAAACGGCTGTTTTTTTTCTGATGAGATTTATCATGGCCTCGAATATGGTGATAAAGCTGAAACTGCGCTTGCTTTTAGCAATAACGTTTTCGTGATTAATAGCTTTTCTAAATTTTTTGGCATGACCGGCTGGCGCATTGGCTGGTTAATTGTTCCTGAGTTTTGTATCGAAGCCGCCAACACGTTGGCGCAAAATATTTTTATTGCTACATCAACAGTATCGCAGTATGCAGCTTTAGAGGCTTTTTGTGAACAAAATATAACTGAGCTTGAAACGCGACGTTGTGCTTTTAAGGAAAGGCGGGATTTTCTTTATACAGCGCTCCAACAAATAGGTTTTAAGTTAGGAAAAAAACCGGCGGGTGGGTTTTACCTTTATGCCAATTGCGAAATGTTTACGACAGATAGTTTCCAATTTGCTCAGGATTTACTGGAAATAAAAAGCGTTGCGGTGACGCCAGGCAAGGATTTTGGAGATTATTTGGCACACCAACATGTTCGATTTGCTTATACAACGCCCCTAGAAAAATTACAAGAAGGGGTTAATCGGATAAGAGATTTTGTAAATAATTCATAGCAGATAAAGATAAAAAAATGTCTATTAAGCAGATGACTCCACAGCAGCTAAATGAAATGCAGCAACAAAGCGATATTTTTTTACTGGATGTGCGCGAGCCGCATGAATTCGAATACTGCCATATCGTCGGTAGTCAACATGTTCCATTGAATTATCTGCCAGAAAACCTCACATCCATACCTCAAGACCAAGACATTGTATTGATTTGTCATCATGGGGTGCGAAGTCAATACGCCGCGAATTTTCTTTCGGATCAAGGTTTTAAAACGGTATTCAATTTATCAGGGGGGATCGATGCCTGGGCAAGATCAATAGATCCAACAATGCCTGTCTATTAAAAGGCGAGCTAAAAATGGTAAGAAAGCTTCCCTGTAATGTTAAAGATAATAGCCTTCAAGAGCTGGCTATTAAAAAAATAACTTTGGTTTCTGAAACAGGGTTTTCCAGAGTCCAGCAGGATTTCCTCCGCGAATAATGATTTTTTTAACGATCATTGCTCCAATGTATGGAATATCAATAATTGGCTGACCATAACTTTCTCTACCGTATTTTGGATAAATAGCGTGGATTGGAATAAAGGTAAAATTAACCCCCAATCTTGCCGCTTCAATTAAAACCTCATTGTCAAACTTAAAGTTGCTGGCACTATTGGTAGGCGCTTTGATTTGTTTTAAGACCTGTATTGGATAAAGCCGGTATGCACTTTGGCTGTCTAAAAGAGGTGTACCTGTTGACCATGAAAGAAAAAAGTTGGCTATAGCGTTGATGCATCGACGAGCGATAGGAGTTTGGTTGCTATCGTAGATCCTGGCTCCCATGATGATATTGTCGGGAAATTTATGCGATGCTTCAATGAAACGGGGAATTTCAGCCGGGTCGTGTTGGCCATCTCCATCCATCGTAATAACATGAGTGGTGCCGAGTTTTTGCGCCTTTTCAAAACCAGAAGCCAATGCTGCCCCTTTGCCTTGGTTTTGGTTATGACTGGTGACAGTTACGTTTTGGCGAGCGGCAAGATAACCCGTATCGTCGTTAGAGCCATCATTGACCACGATGATGGCTTGGATGAATTGAGATGCTACCTCAAGCAGATTTGAGATTGTTCGGCTTTCATTATAAGCCGGTATAACCAGTGAGAATTTCGCCATTTTAAAAGAAAATATTGTTTTGAATAGCCTATAAGGCCTTATTATTAATATTGCTTCAGTAACTTGTACTATTCAGAAAAGAATTACGTTTCTTTAATTTAGTTGACCTTGTCAAAACTTGGGTTTTTATTGGTTCGTTTTCTTAAGCATCAAGCCATAGATCCGTTAATGTTGATAGTTTGACCTGATATGTAACCTGCGTCATCTGAACATAGAAATGAAATCAGCGCGGCCACTTCTTGAGGTGTTCCTGCGCGTTTCATCGGTACTATTTTTTTTATAGTTTCCCTTAGATTCATTTTCTCTAGTGATGTGCTTTCAATAAAACCTGGGGCAACTGCGTTCACAGTAATTCCACGTGAGGCTAGCTCTAAGGCTAACGACTTGGTTGCTCCATGTAAAGCAGATTTTGCTGCTGCATAGTTGGTTTGTCCACGATTGCCCATGACACCAGCAATGGAAGATAGGGCAATAATTCGACCCCAGCGTGTTGCGATCATGGGAAGTAGTAAAGGTTGTGTCACATTAAAAAAGCCGTGTAAGGATACATCAATTACCTTATGCCAGTCTTCTGAGTTCATGCCAGCCATTGGACCATCTTGGTGAATGCCTGCGTTATGAATGATGATTTGAATGGGATGTTCGTTCAAACGAAGCAGCTTCAATCTGGCTTCTTCTAAATTTGTCACATCAAAGTTAACCTCTTCGGCAGATCCACCTTTAAGTCGGATTTGCTTGGCAATTAGACTGCCTTTGTCGGGATTATTATGGGTATGAATAATCACATGGAAATTCTGTTCTGCGAGGCGGTAACAAATGGCTTCACCAATATCACCACTACCACCCGTTACGAGTGCTTTTTTCATGATTTAGGATGGATACATAACCGTTGCTTTAGCTTCTATTAAAACCTGTTCCTGATTGCCAAAGATCCTAAATTGATAAACGACGCCGCTTTGAGTCTGCATAATTGCTTCAGCACGGATTACAAGATGTTTGTGACTGACAGCCCGGCTAGTCTGGTAAAACTTAGCATCTCTAATTGCAGCCAGAAAACCTGTTTTAATTGGAAGCCCTTGATCGTGGGAAAATAATCCGCCATGGATAGCAATGGCTTGTGAACCATATTCCAATAAATGCAGGGGTGGTAGATGCCCCTCAACGAGTAGCGGGTTGTTCGGATCCAGGTGACTTACTGATAAACATACAATTTTGGTTTTGTCCCATGAAATGACTTCATCTAACAGGCACATCGTTCCTGAGTGGGGGATGAGTGTTTCAATTTGTTGTTTGCGTAGTGGTGTTTTCATGGGGTCTTTTCTGGAAATCACTGATGTTTATTTTCATCCAACCAGTAATCATAGAAATTGAACCAGTTAAAAGGTGCTTCACGAAGATAATTTTCGATGATGTTAGCATATTCTTGAGTCCAAAATTGAATGTCTGCCAGCCGGTTTTCACGTCTTAACTCAATTTTTTCTGCCAGCAATTCAAAATGAATTTGATATTTATTGCCTCCCAGGTATAAACCAAAAAACAATATTAATGGTACTTTTAAAGATGCGGCTATCTGAACCGGCGCTATGGGTAATTCAATCTCATCGCCGAATAGTTGGCATTTTACTGTCTTGCCAGCACCCATTGCGCGATCACCTAACATCCCTACAGCATAGCCCAGTTCTATGCTGTCTTTTACCTGTAAAAAACTATCGCGTTCACCCAAGTTGATCATAGCGTCAGAGACTTCAGAATTTAGAGAATTGAACATTTTGATGATCATTGGATTATGTTCTTCATACATCATGATTTTAACAGGTAGAGGACATTTTTTAATGGCGTAACTACGCAGTACTTCGAAACTGCCGATATGACTGCCTAATAAAATACAGCCGGAACCCTTTTTCGAGAAATGCAGGGGAAGATTAACGGCCGGAAATTCGATATCAAAAGCATCAAATCGATTAGTCAGTAAAAAAATTCTATCGAGTAAGGTGGCGGAAAAGGTGTGGATATGGCGAGCAACATCTATCCAAGTAGGTTTATGATCAAGAACTCGTTTTAGGTACAGTAGAGACCCTTTTCTTGCTGTCGGTGCAAAGAATAAAAAATATAGAGTAATGGGGTGTAGAAGCAGTCGCGCATGGTTTCTGCCCAAGTTTAAAGCAACCCAGCGGATGACGCTTATGGCAAAAGGGTTGCTTCTTTCCTTCTGGGCTTTCCAGCTTTGATTCATGTGATAGTGTCGATAGAGAAAAATCCTGAAGTAAGCTTTTCTTGTTCAAGAGAACATTCAAACTTGATTTGATTAATTGTAGTTTCTGCTAAAGTGATAAAAAATGTTTGGTCAGCTTTTAATGGCGTGTGAAACTTGACTTGAGGTAAGGAATTAAATTGCATATTGGGTCGCCACTCATCTAGCAGGTCTTTTACTTGGTTGAGTATGACCACACCAGGGACTATGGGGCTTCCGGGGAAATGACCGGCCAATGCTGGGTGCGATCCAGGAATACTGCACGATTTTGATATTTTTTTGGGTTGATCTAAAGAAGTTAATAATTGGTCGACTGTCGATTTAACAATTTTTCCCATTTGGTTTCTTGGTATTTTTTCAACAAAATAGAGTGGGCGAGGTAGGAAAACAGGATCGATATACTGTTTAAGTGCTTGCATAATGCTATTTTTAGGCAGCTTGCTCACTACCAATGCACAGACCCGTTTTTCTTTTGTTGGTTGGTAGAATATACCATCTAAAATACCTTCGATGGCATTCAGGCACTTGTTTAGCTCAGCTAGCGTAATACGTTTTCCAACAACTTTGATGATTTCTGATGAACGGCCGCTCATAGAAAAGCTTTGATTATCATGTATTTCCAGGTGATCCTCGAGCTTCATTTCCTGTTTTAAATGTCCCCCTTTGATAGTGCAAGGATGTGGGCTTTGGTTCATTTTAATACCCTCATAGGTGGACCAACGTGAATTTAAAACAGGCCGGCGCGTTGCAAAGGAGAGTGTTTCAGTGCTCCCAAACATTTCAAATAACTCTGCCTTGAATGTTGTTTCAATATCTATTGCCAAAGCTTTATCCAAAGGCGCCGTGGATGATATGATTTTCGCAAGGTTAGACCAGGTTAAACCCGATTCCACGCAGGCCTTTAAATGATGAGGCGTAGAAATTAATACGCAAGGTGTCGTTGCATTAGTACAAGTGTTTTCGATATCAGCCGGGTAAAAGGGGCGTCTATGGCTTATTGTTAAAGAGCTGTTAAGAGGCCAAAAAACCGATGTTTCCAAGCCATACATATGCTGTGGTGGAACAGTTGAAACAAGCATGACTTTGCGATCTTGCAATCTTAATTTACGGAGGGCCAGGCAAGCCGCCTGATTAAATTCACCCCAGGTTTTTGTAATTTGTTTTGGTATTCCCGTCGACCCTGATGTATAAGATAAAGTAACGATCTGTTCGGCATCTAAATTTATGTTAGGAGCACCACAAGTTGGTTCTATAAGATTTTGGTCAACAATAAAACAAGGAATATCTACCCCTTCCTTGTTATCACTTATGAAATAACTTTGATCGTGATTATTGTGGACTTTATTTAAAAATGCAATCGCTTTATTAGGAGGTAAAATATTGATTTGCTTTTTAAGAGCGACCGCTAAAAAAGTTATGGTGAATAACAAACGATTATTGCAAAGATTGATGGCGAATTTACCATCCGGCAGTTGCTGACTTAACGCAAATGCTTTGCAAAAAATAGCTTGAGTCGATATTTGTTGGCTGTTTGAAACGGTATACATGTTAACAAGTTAACTTTATTAGTCTTCCGTAAGGTTAAAACCTTCGCCTTTAGGCGAATAGATTTATCTTTTATCATTGATAAGTCAAATTTATCAAGAGGTGGAAGATGGAATATCGTTACGGTAGTCACACAGTCTATAACATAGAGTATCATTTTGTATGGGTTACAAAATATCGTTATCAGATATTAAGAGGGGATGTTGCGCTACGTGTCAGAGAACTGGTGAGGCAGACCTGTGAAGCCTTTGAAGTGAAGATATTAAAAGGGGTTGTGAGTAAAGACCATGTCCATTTGCTGGTATCAGCACCTCCGACGATAGCGCCAAGTGAGCTAATGAGGAGGATTAAGGGGCGGGCGTCCAGTAAGCTATTTGAAGAGAACCCGACACTGAAGAAACGTTATTGGGGCCGTCATTTTTGGGCGCGAGGTTATTTTTGTGTCACAGCGGGGCAAGTAACCGAAGAAATGATAAAAGCCTATTTGGAGCATCATTTTGAACCGAATCCAGATGATAATTTCAGGACAGAAGATTAAACGGGTCTTTGACCCGTATCCGGACTTTCAGTCCTTAATACGAACCCACCGGCTTTAGCCGGTGGTTGTTGAGTTTTTAGCCTGTCTATTCAGGTGTTACTGACAAGGTAGAGACTACAGGATGTCACAAAATATTATGAAATTTTGAATTTAGCAAATGATTTAATTTCTACTTCATCTTTCTTGGTGCATCCTTCAAGCTTAGCCGCTTGTCTTTTTTTTTATCAATGATTACAAAGAACATTCTTCCTAAAGTCTTTCGATTCCGAAACTGAACAAAGAGACTATTGGTACTAGTGTTATTTAATGAAGCCATGTACCGATTTGCTAAATCAATAGTCTATTGATAGAGTTGAGTTCGCTTCTAGTTCTTGAAAAAAAGCAAAGAAAGAGAAACAGTAACATTATGATGTGTAAGTTTTTAGCAACTTTAGAGTTAATAGGGGGAATCAATGTCATTGCAACGTTTTTTGATATTTACTTGTTTAATCATTGTTTTAACGGGTTGTAATGGATCATTGAAGCCAGAAGAGCTTCCTGCCAATATAAAGCTAGACGAAACTTACTTTTCTCAAATGACTATCCGTTATGAAAAAGGTGTCCATCAAACAACCAATTTTCGTCGCGGTTTTTTGCTTCCGGTTAACACGCCAGTTAAGCTGGTCAGTATAAGTGCAAAGATAGCTGAGCTTCAAATTGTGTCCTCGAATCAGCCGCTCATTATAAAAAATATCCCCAAGCATACCAATGAAACTATGTTCCAAGCTTTCGCAAGGCTATTTGGGGGGAATAAAGTTAATTTAAACCCTTTTACAGGGTTAGAAAAAGCAAACATTGAAGCGGGGACTGTAGTAAAAGGTATGAGGAAAAAAGGGGTTTTAGTAGCGTTAGGTTATCCGCCAAAAAATGCTACACCAACATTGAAAGATAATCAATGGACCTATTGGAGCTCTAGGTTCAACAAATTTAACGTGATTTTCCAAAACGATAAAGTGGCGCAAATTGTTGATTAAGCGATTGGGAATTTGGTAGTTATGGGTTGACCTCCCCTTGGTACATCGATTGAGTCTTCGATTTTGACCTCTTCGTTTTTTTGATTCAGCACAAGGAGCCCGGCAAAATAAATGTAATAAAGTAGTTGATGATTACGAAAAAAGAAGATGTTTGGAAAAAGCCAATGAAGTCTTTCCAATATGATTAAAGAGAGGGCATTGCTAATTTAGTATAGTTAACGTTCCATTTCTTTTATGCATTAAGAGTAATATAGACAGCTCAAGCATTCGAACACTTTTTGTGTAACATTTTGTCTTTCTTCTCATTCGCGCAAGAAAATGTCTAAAGATACTATTGTAGCCTTCAACTGTGTATGTTTCAGCTTTGGATTGAACGTGTTTTTCGCTAGGAATAAAATGTTCATAGGGCTGCCAATAATCGGTTGCTATTGTTCCATTTAATTGATCTTCAATTCCTTCCCAGAGTTTTTGTCCTGTCTGTACGCTTCGGTCGCCAACAATGAAATTGATGAATTTTTTCCCATATCTATCAACAGCAATCCATATCCATTTATAGCTTTTTTTTGACCCACATAGGTATGCATTTCATCCATCTCAGCATAAATCACTTGTTCAGGACTTTTCAATTCGGCAACTTGCTCACCAAAGGATCTAATCCAATTTAGTACCGTGACATTGCTTACGTTCAAAACCCGACCAATTGAACGAAACCCTAATCCTTCAAGATATAATTGAAGAGCCATCTTTCTTAAATAGAATGGTTTGGCTCCCGAGCCACTAGCAACAGTATATCGAAAATTACATTCTTTACATTTGTAACGCTGCTTTTGTTTTACGATACCATCTTTGATGTTTTTATTAGATTTGCATTTAGGGCATTCCATTAAATTTCTCGCTCTCTTTAGAAAGATATCAAAAATTTAATTCTAACATAAAACTATACTAAATTAGCAATGCCAAAGAGAGAAGGGGTTATTAATTTGTCAAACTCATCACACAATGAACTATGACTAGTAGACAAACTGGTTGTGTAATTGGCAGAATAACAACTAGAAGATAAGTTTGTTGGATTTGAATATATGCAGGCTGTTAGGCGACAATTAACCTGTCCGGTCAGACGACAATTATCTTGACCGGTTGAGTGTATAAACTGATAAGTACTTTTTACTCTTAGGAGGAAGTGACTTGTCCGGTAAACACATCACTCAATTACAGGAAAATAGTTATATGAAAAATCGTCAGACAGGTTGTACGCAGGAGACATCCGCAGCAAAAGCCGGCATCAGTGTTCGATCAGGTTGCCGGATCGAAAAAGGTGAAAGAGCTGAACACAAAGAACGAAAGTGGCGAACGCGCAAAGATCCATTAGAAGCCGTATGGGACTCAGAACTGGTTCCGTTATTAGAAGATGAATCGTCCTTAACTGGCATTACCCTGTGGGAGCATCTGGATGAGCAGCATCCGGGAAAGTATCCAGAGAAATACCTTCGGACACTGCAAAGACGTGTTAAACACTGGCAGGCCACACAAGGCCCGGACAAAGAAGTCATGTTTCGTCAGTCGGTACCTGCGGGTCATCAGGGACTATCTGATTTTACGCACCCCAATACCGTCATTACGATAGACGGGAAGGCGTTCGCACATTTACTGTACCAGTTTCGCCTGGCTTTTAGTGGTTGGCGTCATGTCCATGTTATTCAGGGCGGAGAAAGCTACAGTGCACTGGCTGACGGCTTACAAAGTGCATTACACACCTTAGGCGGTTCACCAAAGGAACATCGTACAGACAGCCTCAGTGCGGCTTACGTCAATAACGTAGAAAAACAGCGACTGACGGAAGACTATCATGATTTATGTAAGCATTATGGCATGCGGCCCACCATCAATAATCTGGGCATTAGTCATGAAAATGGCGCCATTGAAGCACCGCATGGCTCATTAAAACGTCGCATTGATCAAGCCATAAAGTTACGCGGTTCGAATGATTTTTCTACACTCCGTGCTTATCGAGAGTTTCTTGAACACATTGTCGACAAACTGAACAGACGATGCAAAGGCAGGTTGGCCGAAGAGCACAAAACCCTGTTAGCCTTACCCAAACACCGATTTGTTGATTATGCTGAGCTGTCGGTAAAAGTCACCACCAGCAGTACCATTGCTGTAAAACGCGCATTGTATACCGTCCCTTCACGCCTTATCGGTGAAAGCGTCAGGGTGCATCTCTACCATGATCGTTTGGTCTGCTTTGTTGGCCAAACTCGGGTGATCAATCTGCCTCGGATTTATCCAACAACGCCCACCGGCCGAGCGCGACGAATAGATTACCGGCATATCATTCATTCTCTGGCAGCCAAACCACAAGCCTTCCGCTTCTCACAGTTTCGCGATAATATTTTGCCTAACACGCAATATCGGGCTTTATGGAAGCAGGCAGAGAAACAGTTTACACCGCAAGAAGCATGCAAGTGGATGGTTGCTGTTTTACGCTTTGCCTATGATTATGATTGCGAAAGTGCCCTGGCAACTGAGCTAATGCGACAGGCAGAACAAGGTGCCTTGCCCGATTTAACATCCCTGCAGGCAAGGTATTTACAACACAGTACACCGCCACCGATACCGCTACGCCAACACCAGGTTGCTGACTATGATCAACTACTGACCGGTCAGTGGATGAGACAGGAGGTGTGCTGTGAGTGATGGTTTGCCAATGATGTTAAAAGAACTTCGCTTGCTGGCTTTTTGGCAATATTATGAAGCTTATCAGGAACAGGCCACAAAACAGGCATGGGGCTATAGCCAATACCTGTCTAAACTGTGTGAAAATGAAATTGCACGGCGCTTTGAAACGCGAGTTTGCAACTGGACCAAAGAAGCCAAATTACCCCGGGGCAAAAGTTTTGCCACCTTAGGCTTTGATGAATTACCGGAAACCATTCAAAAGAAAGTGATTGGGCTGCGCGATAATACCCAGTGGGCGCTACAGGCAGATAATGTTTTATTGATTGGCCCTTCCGGTGTCGGTAAATCGCATATTGCTTCTGCTTTGGGGCTTCATCTTATCGAACAAGGCATCCGGGTAAAATGGTTGGCTGCCACCGCACTGGTGCAATTACTGCAGCAGGCCAAAAAAGAGCTGGATTTAATGGCTGTGATGAGTCGACTGGATAAATATCGTGTACTCATTATCGATGATATTGGTTATGTTAAAAAAACGGATTCAGAAACCCAGGTCCTGTTTGAGTTTATTGCTCATCGTTATGAAAGTGGCAGCTTGATCATCACATCAAACCAGCCATTCAGTCACTGGGATCAGATATTCCCGGATACATTAATGACCGTAGCCGCCATTGACCGCATTATCCATCATGCCACGATTCTTGAAATCGACGGCAACAGTTACAGGAGGAAACATCAGAAAAAATCATAAAAAACCTTAAACACTCAACCGGCCATCATAATTGTCGCCAAACCGGACAAAGTAATTGACGCGAGACATGCAGGCAAAAGTGCCTGATTATTACTCTAATAGTAGAATAGCAGGCAAAAATGACAGGATATTTTAATAAGCAGGCAAATTTGCCCGAAAAGGCAGCTAATACCAGGATACCAGGCAAAAGTGCCTAGGATTCAGTAGTTAGGCTGAAAAAGAAAGAACGTCACAAAATTGGGGATTAGGCATGAGAATTCTAGATGAGCATCCAATTGCAAAAGTCTTGATTGCGATCATCACAGTTGCAGGCGCTGCGATAGGAATTTACCAGTGGGGAAATAATCTTGTTGACTCAGCGAAAAGTGCGGCTGACCCGAAAATAATTGTAACTGAACTTGTCAATAATGAAGCTTTCGTAAAAGAACTGTCGGATGCCTTAGTCAGAAACGAAGAATTTTCCCAAAAGCTCACGGGGTCGAGAGGGCCCGTTGGTCCTATTGGGCTATCTTCTGTTGGTCCTATTGGGTCCAAAGGTGATGCCGGAGAAAGAGGTCCTCATGGCTATCCAGGGAAAGATGGTAAGAGCCCAAGTGCATCCGAAGTTGCGGGGCAAGTAATCGAAAAACTAAAAAAGTCTTACGAAATGCAAACAGCCTTAGACAAAGTAAAAAAGGTGGAAAAAGACAACTCATCGGTAATGATAGAAATGGGGAACACAGATTTTCTCTTAAACAAATCACTGAGAATTTCAGTGGTTAAAACAGAAGAGGGAAAATGTGCGTTCCAAGCTTCGTTCGGCGCACAAAGTACGGGTGTAATTTCTAAATTCGTAGGGGATTCTATTAGCCTGTCAGCACTGGAGCTTCATGGCTTATCATTGAGGTTGACCGCAGTAAATCACTATAACTATAACAAAAAATGTTCGTTTGCCGTTGAATAAGGTTGGAAGATTTAAGCCTAACCAGGCGTTGCAGCTGACCCAAAAAGCGTCCTTTGTTTTGTGCATTCCGCTGCGCTTCATTTTTGCACAAAACAAAGGCCACTTTTTGGGCAGCTGAACTTAGCGTTAGCTCTCTTTCGATCACGCGAGTCATTTAACCCTGCATATATGGAAGATACCGACGTTATCAACTTGGCAGTAGATGTTTTGTCCTCCGTCTCTGGAGACCTTGCTGGAGGTATTTATGCCGATCTGGGAGGCACGTTAGATTTTGCGTGGAGTACAGAGCGGCGCGTCTCCGCTTGGGCAGAGTCACCGGGTGACCCAAATGTTGCTCCTAACCACCGAGTTGTCATTTGCTATGAATTAGCCCTTCGATTGTATAGGGACGTGGAGGACTACCATCAGTTTGGTGCAGCCGCGCTATTAGAGGAGCCCTATGACACAATTTTCAAGGACTTCAATCCGAAACCAAGACTGCCAGGTTATATAGATAAACTAGACAGCATCCAAAATATGTTTATTGGTGCTCTGACGTGGGTGTTCTTTCATGAGGTTGGTCACTTAATCCAGGAACATGGGTACATTCGCGAAAAATTCGGTGGCCAGTCCTTGGTAGCTCGCATCGATGATTGTGAGTCGGATGGATCAAACGAGTTGGGGGCGAGAGCATCCCTCATATCGCACGTCACCGAATTCGCGGCTGATGTCGAAGCAATTCAGTGGTGTGTACAGGAGTTGGCCCGCCATTTTCTGCCTATGGAAGGAAATGCCACCGAGAACGATCTGAAGGAATTCCGCAGCAACCTATTTTTGTTGGTAACTGGGATTTCATGTGCACTCTATAGATTTAATGGTGATAGGCCTGTAGACCCAACAAAACATCCAGTGGGTAGTCACCCAACACCAATCCGGCGCTTAGAAGTATGTCTACCAAATGTGTTCGAAAAGCTGGACTTGGGCGGTCTAGGACATGAGTTGCATCTACTAAGCCGAAGTGAACTTGTGTATCTATGCACTGGTGCTGCATATAGCGCGGGGTTCTTCTGGCTAAAACGTTATGCATCTGGCGGCGACATTCCAGCGCACTTCATGGCCAAAGGGTTGCTTCAAGATCCATTCAAGGCGTCGTATTGGACAGCTGTCGTTCGTGCGTGGGATGAAGTGGAACCAGAAATACGCAAGGTTCACCGTTTCGGGAGTAAGCTTGGAATTCTCTCGTTTACGCCAGAATTCCGGTCGAAAATATTCGAAGATCGCGATGTCCCGTTGGGCTAAATGAGAGTTCAAATGAAATGTCCTGCCAATCAGAGAGCTAACAATCGCATCCAGCTGACCGTAATAAGCGTCATTTTTTTTGCTGAGGCAAAAAAACCGCCCCTTATTACGTCAGCTGATGCAGGCGTTAGCCTTCTCAGAGAAAATTGGGAGTATCGATGGAAGATTGTTATGGTCAACATGGTTGGAAACAATTTTACCGAAATAGAAAAGATATACTAGATGAGTTCGATAAAATCTATGAACAGCAAGCCAATCGACCAGTTAAAACAGCTCATGGAGATGGTGTCGAGGCATATTTAAGAAAATGGTTGAGTGAATTCTTACCTAAAAAATATGCTGTTACATCAGGTTATATAATTCCTAACCTTTATGATGATTCAAAGACCTTATATCATTATGACATTATTATATATCAAGTTCTTGAAGCTCCAGTCCTATGGGCCGAAGGCAATTACGATAATAGCCAACAGGGTAAATATTTAGCGATTCCAGCAAAATACGTAGTAGCAGTGTATGAAGTTAAATCAAGGTTAACGAAGAAATCCATTGTAGACTCAATCGATAAACTTAAAGAAATAAATTCTTTTAAAGATCAGCTACCAGCAACTTACCATAGCGGGGTAATTTATCTTGACCTTAAAGAGTCTGAAGTTAAGAAAAATCACCTTATAAAGGATTTACATAAAGGTAAAGAGGCTCATGGTTTCATTGGTGGAATGGTACTCAGGTATGAGTCTGACGACACATCCACAGGAGTGATTTCATTAAACTCAATTGAAGCACCAGACTCCGAAGATAACTTACTCCCTTTGGCTAAAAAAATAGATGACCTAGATATTTATTTGACCGAAAACGGAAACGCTCAATTAGCGGAAAGTGGAGGAGGTGCAACTTTCGTTTACACAGGTGAATATTGGGCAGTTTCAAAAAGCTATGGAGTCAGGCATACAAGTAAAAATTTGATTCTGAATCTCTCATGGTCTAGAAGTGGATTCTCTGAGTTTTGTATCCGTTTAATAAATTTATTAGATGGTAACTATGACCCTGACAAGCAGATAAAATTTGGTCAAATATTTGAGAAGCTCCCTTTGAAAGAAGCTAGCGTTCAAGAGAGTATTTGCAATCCAGACAAGCCATATTTACATGTTCACATTAAAAAGCATAACCCGAGTGAAATACCTACGGTAACCTATGACGATAATGAAGCTCAGATCAATTTCACTGTCTCATTAGACAATGTGGGTAATTTTCCATTAACGGTGTCTGATGATGGATTTAAATCAACAGTTGACTTACCTGTAGGAGGTAAAGCTGAAAAAGTAGTTTCACTTAAAGTTTCTATTAATGGGGGGGAATCTATTAAAAATTTCCAGCAAGAAGTTGAATCTGGGAAGTTGATAATCCCCTATCGAGTGGTTTATCACAAACCAGAAGAAAATCCAGAGTTTATGCAAATTAAGCAAAACGTAAAAGTAAGACCTACAAGTGTTGAGGGTGTTATCGGAGAAGGCTAACAAAACGTTCCAGCTGACCCAAAAAGCGTCCTTTGTTTTGTGCATTCCGCTACGCTTCATTATTGCACAAAACAAAGGCCACTTTTGGGCATCTGAACTTAGCGTTAGGCTGAAAAAGAAAGAACGTCACAAAATTGGGGATTAGGCATGAGAATTCTAGATGAGCATCCAATTGCAAAAGTCTTGATTGCGATCATCACAGTTGCAGGCGCTGCGATAGGAATTTACCAGTGGGGAAATAATCTTGTTGACTCAGCGAAAAGTGCGGCTGACCCGAAAATAATTGTAACTGAACTTGTCAATAATGAAGCTTTCGTAAAAGAACTGTCGGATGCCTTAGTCAGAAACGAAGAATTTTCCCAAAAGCTCACGGGGTCGAGAGGGCCCGTTGGTCCTATTGGGCTATCTTCTGTTGGTCCTATTGGGTCCAAAGGTGATGCCGGAGAAAGAGGTCCTCATGGCTATCCAGGGAAAGATGGTAAGAGCCCAAGTGCATCCGAAGTTGCGGGGCAAGTAATCGAAAAACTAAAAAAGTCTTACGAAATGCAAACAGCCTTAGACAAAGTAAAAAAGGTGGAAAAAGACAACTCATCGGTAATGATAGAAATGGGGAACACAGATTTTCTCTTAAACAAATCACTGAGAATTTCAGTGGTTAAAACAGAAGAGGGAAAATGTGCGTTCCAAGCTTCGTTCGGCGCACAAAGTACGGGTGTAATTTCTAAATTCGTAGGGGATTCTATTAGCCTGTCAGCACTGGAGCTTCATGGCTTATCATTGAGGTTGACCGCAGTAAATCACTATAACTATAACAAAAAATGTTCGTTTGCCGTTGAATAAGGTTGGAAGATTTAAGCCTAACCAGGCGTTGCAGCTGACCCAAAAAGCGTCCTTTGTTTTGTGCATTCCGCTGCGCTTCATTTTTGCACAAAACAAAGGCCACTTTTTGGGCAGCTGAACTTAGCGTTAGCCATTTTAAAAATCAGTACCTCTGAGGAGTTTTATGATTGAAGATATTTTAAGTGGATTAGTTGTAGCATTAATCTCTGGTTTGATAGGGTTTTGGCTAAATAAAAGTTTTTTTACTGTTGAAAAATATTTGCCTTCTTTGAAAGGGTTCGAACAAGGAACGGCTTATACATTTATTGAAAAGGAATGGTATGTGTATCATTTCACCTATGATCCAGAAATTGATAATGGAATAGTGTTGGCAAAATCCTCATTGAAATTAAAGTTAGAGAAAAATTTGATTATCAGTGGAAGTGAAAAAATAAAAGTCGATCATCGTAGAGCTTTAACCTATTCAATTAGAGGTCAAATAAATTCAGGTTGCCTATATTTGACGGGTATCAGTAATGAGGACCCTAGTGATTCGTATACTATGATGTTTCCCAATTTATTAGATGAAAAGATGCAAGGGTTACTCACAGGAAGAGATTATGCAAGAAACCTCTTTTCTTCACCTGCATTTTTATCATTCCAAGAAGTCAGTGATGATGATGCAATTAGTGTTTTGGATAATTCGAATGCACAGTATTACAGTAAAATAAATGGCTAACAATCACATCCAGCTGACCGTAAAAAGCGTCAGCTGATGTGGGCGTTAGGCTTCACTAGCTCAAACATAGTAGTATTTGCTAAAAAGTAAAAGGGCTTTAGGGTTATCTGCTAAGATGTTAGGCTGAAATAAATAAGGTTATGAGAATGGAAACATTGAAGATTCTACAGGAACTCCGAGAAGGACAGAAACTGCAGCTAAAAATGCAGAGCGAGGCGCTTGAAATTCAACGGGCTAATTACGAACTGGTCAAAGATCAATTTGACCGCGCCAAGAAACTCCAAGACCGAGCTGAGAAAATCCAAGAATCTAGCGCTAAACTTATGACAACGGCGCTAAATTCTGCAAAAGTAGCAATCCCAATAATACTTCTGTTGCTCTTCGCCCTCGGGTGGGTAACATTTCGTATGTTCTAAGGAGCGACCACAAAGTGCGAGTCGTTCGCTGAGCACACTCGTACGCACAATCCGCTGTGTGGCTTTATACAAAACGTTAGGTAACTATCGAAAATAAAAGATGAAATAGTGAACACACTTACTTTAGCCATATTAGTTGTTATATTACTGTTTTTACTTTCTTCTATTGTTTGCGTTATAGCAGCAAAAAAGAAAGGACAAAATCTTTATTTCTGGGGTCTAATGGGTCTTCTATTTGGTCCTGGTGCGATAGGAGCAATGTTTTTTACTAATACTGATCTACCTAGATCAAATAACAACGAATCATTAAATGACAGAGTTAAATATTTTTATGATTTAGGACTCTTGGATAGCAATAAAACGCTTGAAGAGGTTTCAAATGAAATACGCTTGAAGCACTTAGATGACTGGGGTGAGAATTGTGAAGCAAGAGGCATTTTTGACGATTACGTAATTCTTGAGTATGGAAGTCGAAAAATATGGTGGAAAGATACCGAGGCTGATGTATTAAATGGTAACAATGTATATGTACACGCCTTAAACGAATGGGCAGAAACTTCAGAGAATAGTTTTTCACCAATAAAAATCATTGAAAAATGGAAAACTGATGAAGACCCAATTGTAGTTGAATTCGAATTAAATAAAAAGGCATATACCTTTTATCCAGAATATATGGAAGACTATATAGATGTTGATATTCTTAAGCAGATTAACAAGTTAACCCAGAATACGGAAAATCAATTTGAATTGGTTGTTCCATTTGACCAAACAGCACTTGTTATGTGGTTGAGTAAAGCAGAAAAAGATATTCTCATTCGTAGAGGCTGGAGATTTTCGTGGTAAAAATAAAGCCTAACCAGGCGTTGCAGCTGACCCAAAAAGCGTCCTTTGTTTTGTGCATTACGCTGGGCTTCATTTTTGCACAAAACAAAGGCCACTTTTTGGGCATCTGAACTTGGCGTTAGCCTACAGAAAAATAGAGTAATTTCTTTGTAAATTATTTAGAAATTGAAAGGTTATTTTTCGTCTCCCTTTGTGCTTATCTCCAGCTATCAATATCTTAAAAACTTGGGCAGGAGGTAACAGGGCTAATCAGTCAATTATCGAAAATTACTCTTGCTGTTTAAAGCCAAAGTGTATTCCTGTCTGGGCTATCGCAGTACAAAAGGGTATCAAATGCAGAAGGTTAAAATGTTTATTAAAGTTTATCAACTCCTACAGGAATACTGCGAAAGTGATTAGCTAAAAATCCCAGTTACAGCGAGAGCATTTGAAAAAAGAAAGGCGTTGTGTGCTTATCGCCAATCGAGTTGTTTTTAAGGTTTGGGTCGGAAGTAACAGAGCTGTGTTATCTCAATAATCAATTCATTCTTAATCTCAAAGGCAGTAATTTACGAAGGGTTTTAGTTTTGTTGTAATTTCCATTATGCCTAAGACTTGCAATCAGTGTTTCTTTGAAAAGTCGTTTTAATAGAAGGTGCTACTCAGGAATAGAACTGAAACCTAATTTGGCAAAGTTTTAAAAAAAGTTCAATAGCTTATCTCGCTATGTTACAGTAAGAGCATCTAATGCACTTATGCAAAGGCAAGTGATGCAAATAGAATCAAACAGTTGCCGTAGGCTAACAATCGCATCCAGCTGACCGTAATAAGCGTCATTTTTTTTGCTAAGGCAAAAAAACCGCCCCTTATTACGTCAGCTGATGCGGGCGTTATGCATATCACTCGCAAGGGATTGACAAGCACTAAAAAGAAATATAATATCTAGTCTGACTGGTTTAAATAAATGGGTTAGGCATTATGAAAAACAATACATGGCAACTTCAAGATGCAAAGAGCAAATTTAGCCAATTGGTTGAAAATGCAATGTCGAGCGAACCCCAATTTGTTACAAAACATGGTAATAATGCTGTAGTTATTCTTTCATTTGAGGACTATAAAAAAATCACAAAACCTAAAACGGACTTAGTAACCTTTTTAAGAAACTCTCCGCTTACGGAAATCGAACTAGATATTTCAAGAAATGGAGAATTACCAAGAGATATTGAATTTTGAAATATCTTTTAGATACCTGTGTAATATCCGAAGTTATAAAACCTCGAGCGGATAAAAATGTTATTTCATGGATGCAAAATCAAGATGAAGAAAGTTTATATCTTAGTGTGTTAACATTTGGTGAAATAGAGAAAGGCATTGAAAAATCGCCTGATGAAGCAAGGAAAAGAAAATTACAATTGTGGGTAGAAGAGGATTTAAAGAAACGCTTTGAAGGTCGAATAGTTCCTATAAATATTGATATTTCAGTTAAATGGGGAACAATTCAAGGTAATGCTGAATTGCTTGGGAAGCCAAGGCCCGCAATAGATGGACTTATAGCGGTTTCTGGGCTTGTCCATAATTGCATTGTTGTAACGAGGAATGTTTCAGATATGGAGCAAAGCACGGTAGAGTTATTGAATCCGTGGGTAAAAAATGCATAACCAGGCGTTGCAGCTGACCCAAAAAGCGTCCTTTGTTTTGTGCATTACGCTACGCTCCATTTTTGCACAAAACAAAGGACGCTTTTTGGGCATCTGAACTTGGCGTTAGCACAACATTCCATCGGGTTTTTTGTCATAACAATCAGTTTGTAAATGATAGTTCAGTTTGCTATTCTTCTTACACTTTTTACCATTTATTGTGTAATTTTAAGTTTTGGGTAGGAAGTAACAGGGCTTATCAAATATCAGAATTTATTATGCTTTTAAAGCTCATCGCAGTATTCAGGTCAGTTTTCTCCTGCTGTTTAAAACCGAGGTTTTTAAAAAACTTTCAGGTAATAAATTCTGTTATTATCACCTGAATACTTGTCCATCAGATAAACAAAAAAAGCCCTGTTACGGCGAGAGTATTTAAAAAAGCAGAGCCACTATAAAGGTTGGTGCCAATAGCTAAATTTACGTGCTAACAATAAATTCCAGTCGACCACTGGCAAGCACCACTTTTTTTAGATGTCAAATTTTACCAAAGCTCAGTGTGCTAGTAGAGTTCATCGAACACCTGCCAGCGGCCACTGAATTTGGCGTTATGTTTATTAGTCATCATCGGATGAACGAGAAATTAAAAATACGCTCTATATGCGAAAACGACCCAGAATTAATTTCAGCTGCATTCTCTGAAATTGGCTGGAATAAACCGCTCGTACAATATGAGAAATATTTTGAAGAACAAAGAGAAGGGTTGCGCAACGTATTAGTTGCTACTATCAATGGTATGTTTGCAGGGTATATTACTATCTTGTGGAAATCGAACTATTCGCCCTTCCATAAGGCAGGTATTCCCGAAATTCAGGATTTTAACGTACTACCTCATTTTCGAAAACGAGGAATTGGAATATCGTTACTAACTTGCGCAGAAAAGTTAGTAACAGAGCGATCACAAACTGTAGGGATTGGAGTCGGAATGTATTCTGATTACGGTAATGCTCAGCGCTTGTATGTAAAAAAGGGCTATGTGCCTGATGGTCGAGGTCTGACATACAACGGGCGTGTCCTAGACCCTATGGAAGAAACTATCAATGATGATGATTTAGTCCTTTACTTTACCAAGGAACTTACATAGTGGAATATAAACATAACCAGGCGTTGCAGCTGACCCAAAAAGCGTCCTTTGTTTTGTGCATTCCGCTGCGCTTCATTATTGCACAAAACAAAGGCCACTTTTTGGGCATCTGAACTTGGCGTTAGCTCGATAGTTCCGTAAAATGAAGATATATACAATGGTGGACAAGGGTCTATTCAAAAGGGCATTTATGCTTTTCGATGATGTCGTTGTCATATGTGATGACTGTGGTGAAGAGCTGGAGGAAGATTATTGGAAATATGCATATGGAGGGTGTGAAGAAATACCAGGTATTCCGTTTGTGGCGTTTTCACAGAGACCTCCTAATCTTTATGAAGTGGCTCGAAAAGGTGCCGAAAACATAGTGTTCTTGCTGGAAGATAATGACGATCAAGATGAAGAGGGGAGCTTTTGTAATTATCAGTCTGCGTATACCGCAATCGTTAGTTCTATACCTCTGGTCGTCGAAGAAAAAGCTCGTTGGAAACAGATAGTTGAGTTTAGAGCTGATAAGCAAGCAACTTGGAAGTATCAAAGACTGAGAGCTTGGACGAATGATGTCCTTATGTCGAAAACCAAAAGTCAGGCTGACGACTTAATAGGACAAAAGATCGAAGATTATACATGGGCGCTAAAGAAACATGGGTTTTCAACAGTAACTGGATCATTAAAAAGTGTTGTTTCTGCAGAAACGATGACGACGACAGCATTGGCAGGTTATGCGAGCCATTTATTAGTTGGAAATGTATCGGCGTTGATTTCAGCCGGACTAGTAATTACCTCCAAGGCAGCGCTAGAGGTCGTATCATTTAACCTAGAAAGGGAAGATTTGAAACGAGGAAAACACAGTGAGATAGCTGTCTTATATGAAATAGGCAATAAGTTTATCCCATGCAGAAACAAGAGCTAACAAGTGACTATGGTGTCAAATAGTAATTATTAAGCATGATTCACCTCCCATTTGACGCCGTCTCGAAGCATAGAATTGAGTATCACAATCATCTTTCTGACACAGGCAATAAGGGCAATTTTTTTAGGTTTTCCATCATCTACTAATTGCTCATATTTAGCTTTAAAAACAGGATTACATTGTATCGCTGACATCATGGCCATAAACATCACAGTACGGACTTGATAACGGCCACCACGAATTCTACGTTGTCCTTTATACGTGCCACTCTCTCGATTAAAAGGAGCAACACCGACTAAAGCAGCGGCTTCTTTGCTACTCATGGAACCGAGTTCTGGCATGTCAGCTAACAAACTAAAAGCCACGACATTTCCGATGCCAGGCATACTTTGTAGAATTTCATTTTTTTCATGATATTCTGGACACTCTTCAATTAATTTTAATAGTTTTTCATCCACTTTTAACAGTTGATTTTTAATGGTTGTTAAGATTGGTTTGATCAAGCCCTGTAGTTTTTTAGGCATAATTTTAAGACGATTCTTTTCCATGGTTTGCATGGATGTTAATTGTCTTCTGCGTGATAATAAATCACTCATTCTCCGCATGTTTTCTGGTTTTAACAGAGATAAATTAGGTTGAATGGATTCACCATAATGAGCCATTAAGCTGGCATCTAATTGATCTGTTTTAGCTAATCGACCAATAGCGCCTGCGAACTTTTTAATGTGTAAAGGATTAGCGACTACAAAAGGTAAATTGGCTTTTGAACAGGCCAAGATAAAAGCGTGTTCCATTCGTCCCGTTGCTTCAATAATAATGCGTGTTGGATGATATTTTTTAATCTCAGCAACCGCTTTTTTAATCCCTTTATCATCGTTAGTGACTGTAAAATAAATATCTAAGGGACGGATATAAATATCCAGTTGATGTTTTCCCGTATCGACACCAATATTGATTTCTTCTTGAGTTTTTCTAGTCTTCATAATAAGCTGACTCTGCCTTGCAAATTCGGGTTCGAGACCCCGTTGACTATCCGAGTTGAGTGCTTGGAGTCTGATACAGCGTTCTCACTTGTTATCGGTCTCTCAATAGAGGAACCTCGCATCCATCGAACTGCTGTAAAAGAAGGCTTTGGTTGCAGCCAAAGCTTGGGTCTCACTTTACCCGAAAACAGGGTTTATTATCCATACAATTGCTTCCAGCTGACCGTAAAAAGCGTCACAATTTTTGCTATTGGCAAAAACTGCGCCCCTTTTTACATCAGCTGAAGCAGGCGTTATAACACTAAATAAATTCGATATATTGCTTCAATGCTAAAACAGTTTGAGGTAATTGTTGCTTTTGTAAATTAGCTAAAAACTCTTCCTTTTCCATTGGAGGGTGTTTTAGAGCTTCTCTCTGTGCCTTAATAGCACCACATGCCTTACCAGATGATAAATCTATTTGGTAACAAACAAAATCATCTGGGTGTATAACTTCTATAGAGAATTTGGACAAAGCATCTTCAGGGAAATCTTTCAAATTAAAAGTAACTATGGCATCTGCGTTACATTTAATTGCTGCAGCAACAACATGTCGGTCATCGGGGTCTGGTAGCTCAATAGTTTCAATTAAATCTTCATAACCATAAACTTTAGCATCACGTACATGCATATCCATCAAGTCTTTTACGCGTTCTAAATTATCACGGTTAAATTTATCTTCTCTCAGTAAAGCATTTATCCATTCTTCATGTATTTGATCTGTCCATTGAGCTTTAAATAAATCTGTTAATGCTAATCGCATTAACAGATCTCTTAACGGTGCAGGGTATAAAACACATGCATCATAGACTACTGTAAATTTCGACACTATTCATATCCCATTCCTAGTTTCTGTGATTCTTCCGTTAATTTATCTAGTGTTGCCATTCTTTCAGCATCTATTTGCTGTTTATAATCAATCACATCTTTAGCCAGTACCCTACGGTGCGTGCCTACTTTGTGGAAATTAATATCACCTTTTTCTAATAATCCCACAAGAAATGGTCTACTAACATTTAAAAAATTGGCAGCATCTTGTGTGCTTAACTCTGCATGTATAGGCATTATGCCAATAGCGTTACCTCGTGACATTTCTGATAAAACATCTAAAAGTAACTGCAACGCATGTCCAGGTAAAACTAATTCATCGCTTTGATTATTGCTACCTTTAATGCTTAACTGAACACGGTCAGCGTCAGCATACTTAGATAAAGTTCTGCTAGAAAGTTTGGCTTCTTCTACTTCTTGATCAGTCGGTAGTTGCACAACATTACTAGATGAAGACATGGCGATCTCTCCTCAAAAAAACATTAATATTAGGTTTCTGTAAAAAGAGTATAGCACAAACGAAATAAATGAAACAGTCGAAATAAACGATTCTATGAATAGAAAGTCAATATATAATATAAAAATCAATGGCCTATAGTATGTTTGTAAATTTTCCATAAAAAATGTTATAACAATAAAATCCAGCTGACCGTTGGCAGCGCAGTTTGTTTTCAACGGGCATTTTTTATCTTAATTCAGTGCTTTATCAGAGTCCATCGAACATCTGCCAACGGCATCTGATTTTGGCGTTATGTGCATTAAGTGTGGGTTATAGGAGGATAAAGCATTGTTTAAGAAACATTATGATTGGCTAAAAAAGCAGAGTATCGCTCAGGTTACGTTCAATGTAGTTAAGCATCCAAAGGATGATAGATTCGATTCAGAAAATCCTCCTGTAGCATGCGTATTTACATATTCTGGATCAACGGATGCTGAGATAAAGAAGACATTAAGCTACAATGGAATGATTCCATGTGATCATCCAGTTGTGGTTCAAATGAAATCATTGACTGATTCCATTATGGAACTAACTAACTTAAATAGCTCTATTAGAGGCAAAAAAATTATTTTCAATCTAATTCCCGCGTCTGGATGGGAAGAATACTACGAGACCACTACAATAGAAAGAGTTTATATTTCAGGTGGGTGCTACACAGAAAATGTTTCATTCATTCCTATATCAACAAAACAAAATAAAGAACAAGAAGTATCAAAAAATACAGGGAAAATTGATCGCAACATTAGTCGTAGACCAAAGCCAAAGCCAAACACATAACCACCCATACAAAGAAGAACAGTAGTGTAAATAACAACAGATAACAGGAAATTTAAGTTCGTGCCTGCAATACTGGATACAGCTATGCTGTGTCGCTTAATTTAGGTCGTTATGTGTAAAGTCCAGATACGCCTTTAAAAAAAGTATCAATAATGCTACTATTTAATCATGAGTGGCATAGCAAAAATCCTTAAAGAGATAAAGGCTAATCCCAAAGGGGTTCGGTTCAGTGATCTTCAAAAGGTCTGTGAGTATTATTTCGGGAAACCACGCCAAAGTGGGAGTAGTCATTGCATCTACAAGACTCCTTGGCTCGGTGATCCTCGCGTAAATATACAGAATCATAAAGGTAAAGCTAAGCCTTATCAGGTTAGGCAAGTATTGCTTGCTATTGAAAAAATTGAGGTGAATCATGGTTCTTGAAGTTGAGAAATATACCTATCGGGTAACATGGTCTGAAGAAGATCAAGAATTTGTCGGGTTGTGTGCCGAATTTCCTAGTCTTAGCTGGCTAGCATCTACTCCTGAAAAAGCTTTAAAAGGTATTGGTAGTATCGTCAAAGGGTGCATCGAAGATATGGCTCAAAATAGTGAGGATGTTCCATCACCAATCTCCTCGCGGAAATATAGCGGAAAATTTATGGTTCGAGTTCCACCAGAAGTCCATCGGCATCTTGCAATCGAAGCCGCTGAATCTGGTATAAGTTTAAATCGTATAGCAAGTGCAAAATTGGCACATTGAAAACACATAACCAGGCGCTCCAGCTGACCGTAAAAAGCGGCGTTTCGCTACGCTACACTCTGCTTTTTACGGCATCTGAGCTTGGTCGTTATGTGAAAATATGATTTTTCCTTTGTTACCTGTAATTCAGCCCCTTAGTGCTTCAATAGTGCCACTTAATGAAAAGATACTAGACTAATTTTTAAAAAAAATTTATGTTGAATACGTAAGTCGTAAGTGATGTAAAAATTTTAAAAAATAAAGTTAGGAGGCAATATGAAATTTACTAACGATACAACTACCGGATTTCCGTCAAAGGCTGAGTTATTAAGCATGAATGAGGTTCAAAAAACAAATACTAATAAGGTCGAAGGCAAGCCTATAGTTACAGATGAACCAGTAACCTTGAAAGTAAGCGGGGGGGCAGTGAGTAAAGGAGGATCAACTATTAAATCTCAGACAATGACAGAAACAGGAGAACAAATAGTTATCGAAAAAGCTGTGGCGAGTATTATTATCCATTTTATTTTTAGCATGGTAGGTATTTCTACTTTCATGAGTAGTTTTTATAGCATTTTTAATGGTGAATTTGGTGCAGGTTTCATGGCGTTGTTGGTGGGAGGGGGGTTTAGTTATATTGGAATTTCAGAGTTATTAAATAATAAAAAATTTACTATTGATAAGCTAAAAAAAATTTATTATAGAGGCCAAAAATATGATGTTCTTGGCTCTTTAGATCGTAAGCAGCAAGGTTATGTCAAAGATATTTATGCTATACAATTATTTAAAAAGAGGGTTTGGTCAGAAACTAGTGAGGGTGGAAGCTTTACATACATTAGTTATGAACTGAATCTTGTATTTAAAGATGGGGAGAGAATTAACATTATGGATCATGCCAAGGGAGAATATGTTGATGATTCTGCTGAAACTTTAGGTCAATTTTTAAATATCCCAGTTTGGAAACATATTGCTAACAGCGTATAGCAAAGTAATGTAGTGAGGATTTCAAAGTGCTGTGTTATATGAAAGCTAGGTTTTACCTCAAAATATTTCACTTTGAACAGTTATAATCGCAATACTATGTAATAACATCGAATCTTGAAGTGTGTGCGAGCCTAACTCTAAGTGAATTAATTGAGTAGTTAGAATCACATAACAATAGCTTCCAGCGGACTACCATAAGCGTCATTTTTTTTGCGAAGCAAAAAAACCGCCCCTTATGGTAGCCGCTGAAGCAGGCGTTAGCTGCTTCTAAAATTCCATAGGAATCGAAAATGAATGATGAACAAGATAGTACAGTTATTAGTGCAACTGAAAAAAAGAGGTCACATATTCTGAAAGTTTCTCATGCTCTTACAGTGGCTGCTGTGGTTCCTTGCATTTTTGCTATTTCATCACCATTCATTTTCCCAGGAAGCAAAGTAGCTGATGTATTTTCTAACCTAGGGTTGGCTTTTCTTTCAGCGATCATTGTGTACAAGTTTATTGAGTTATGGGTAGATAAAGAATACAGAGAATTAAGAATTCAAGAATATAGGAGTACGCTCCTGCATAGAGATTCAATAACGAGCATACTAAAAGATGGGGCAGTAGAAGACATACTTGAATGCTGCCTAGGAGTCTTATTGATAGATAAAGAGTTTGCTTCTGGTACAAGGAGACTTTTAGGTAAGTACAAAAAAGAAATCCCATTGTCATTACACAATCTCAGAGAAACTATAACTGTAAGCGAGCATGATGATAAATATTACAAGTTAAAGAGAGTCATTTCCTTCAGTAAATCAAGAATACCAAGTACAATTTCATTTAGATGTAAGCTTGTCGAAACAGAAGAGGAAGATAGAGGAGTTGTGTTCGACAGAACACGAGAAGAATCATGGACATTTTTGAATCACCCTTCTGATTCTATCCTTCCAGAAGAAGCATACAAAGTCATACAACTTAAAGTAGGTGATGATCGATTGTCACCGATTGAAACCAACCCTAGAAAAAGTGATAACGAAATAGAATTTCTGTTTAGTATCCCAGACAAGTATGCAGGCAAATCATCACGCCATAGAATTCGGTATGAAATGGAGGTATTGCAGTCGAAAACTGGAGGGTTTTACTCTTTCGTAAATGTTGGTCCAACGAAAGGGGTTTATGTGACATTTAAAAGTGAAATTGGTAAGAAGTGTCATGTTGTTGCTGAAGGCATTAGTTGTATTGAAGAACCAGAAATAATACGGCACGAAAATAGTTATGAAGTTAACGTAGATGACTGGGTTTTTCCTAACAGTTGCATTGTATTCGCATGGTCATAATAAATGCAGAATACGCAGCTAACAATCGCATCCAGCTGACCGTAAAAAGCGTCACAATTTTTGCTATTCGCAAAAACTGCGCCCCTTTTTACGTCAGCTGATGCGGGCGTTAGGCACTAGAATGTTCATAGCAAGGAAATAGTAATGCAAATAATATTTTGGAAAATATTGACTATTGCTGCAATCACCATGGTGTTAATTGGTAGTGCTTGGTCCGCTGATAAAGTAGCGGATGAAACAAAAATAATTTCTGAAAAGCTATCTTCCCTCGAAAGATTAGTAGGAGAAGTTCGTCGTGATCAGCTTAACTACAAAATTGAAAAGGATATTATTAAGGAAACATATTCATCAAACCTTGAGACAGTTAATGTTGTTATAACAATAATATTAGGAACTTTTTCTATATTAGGTTTTTTAGGCTTTCGTAGTATAGGTGAGACTCGTAAAGAATTTAGAGATGAACTTGCCCAATTCCGTGAGATACGAATACAGTCCGAAGGTAGGCTTGCTGAAATAGAAATACAGCAGCGAAATGCTCAGTTGGAATTGGAGAAAATTTCCGAGTTAAACAGCTCGCAAGATGGGAGGCTTAAAGTTTTAGAAATCCAAGAAAGCACCTCATCAATTATGGCTGCTCATGATTATTTACGTGCGCTTGATTACATAGCTATTGGCTTAGATATATCTCCTAAAAACGAGACATTGCTAGAGCATAAACGTCAGGCTTTATTTTTATTAAATCGGAATGAAGAAGCATTAATAGTAGTGAATCAATTGCTTGAAATAGACCCTGAAAATATTAGTGTACATATAGATTTATGTGAGCTTCTATTAATAATGGGGCGCTTCGAACAATTCTCCGAAGCGAGTTTGTTAGGCGACAATTAACCTGTCCGGTCAGACGACAATTATCTTGACCGGTTGAGTGTATAAACTGATAAGTACTTTTTACTCTTAGCCCATCTTCGTGACTTATATTTACAATATCCTGTTATTTCAATAAGTTAAAATTTTCAATCTGTTTCAGTTGGCACTACAGATTTTTTTTATCGATAATTGTTTTACATTGACCAATGAGGTCGGGTTTAATATTCAAAGCTTCATAAATTTGTTTCTGACGTAGCTCCGCCTTCGTTGTTGTCCGCAGGTGAATCATTTTATGATCATCCGTTGGTAAGGTCATGGTGATACGTTGCTGTGTCGACATGATGTTACGAATACTGTCCCAGCTTAAATGAATGCCCTGTTGCTTCAGTTGATAGCGCAGCGTATGCACCAGATGATAAGCCAGCAAAGTAATGAACAAGTGGCCGGTGACACGGTCTTCTTTTTGGTGGTAAACCGGGCGCAAGCCCAGTTCAGTTTTCAAGCTTCGAAAGGTGGCTTCGATCTCGGTCAGCATGATGTAGGTCGTCCACAGTTGTTCTTCAGACCAGTCGGGGATATTGGTTCTGAGGCAATAGACACCACAGTGTTGATCGTTCTGTTTACTTTGAGGTTCACGTTGCCATTCAAGCCGGATGGCGTTTTTTTTCTCGTCATCGGTTATGACGTCAATGCGGTAGTCTTGCGAAACCCGCCGGTTTTTTTCGCGCAGTCGACCGATCCGTTCCAGTATTTTGCTGTATTTTTTGATCGTCCCTTTTTTGTTTAAGCCCGCATCAAGCTTGTTGAGTGCTTCTTCCATGCGAACATGGAAGCGGTTTCGGATAGCCTGCTCTTTTTTTTGTTTTTGTTCGGAGTGACAATAGAGCCGGGTTTCGTGGGTGTCTTGATCTGTTTCGCGATAAACACACACCTGACTGTGTTCGGTTTCTCTCACCATCACAGCATCGTCCTGATCGGTGGGATTGATCACGGATCGCTCTCGACTGACCACCAGATAATGATAGCCCTGCTCGATTAACCAGGCGATGTTGTCGGCACTGGCAATACCGGCATCCATGATGATCACAGGTTTTGTGACCTGCGGTAATGGCTGTTTTTTTTGTAGTCCATCCAGCATTAACTCCAAGGTGCCCGGCTCACTGGCATTACCCGGGAAAACCTGACTGCTCAGAGGAAATCCCTCACCATCCAACACCAGTCCCAGTGTCACCAAGGGACAATCACTGCGTTTTTCTTTGGAACGACCGAACTGGGCTTTGGGGTTTTGGTGACACTGCCCTTCAAAATAGGTATTGGTCAAATCGTATAGCACAATACTACGGTTCAATTCGAATAAGGTTTGCTCTTGCTCGGACAGAAACGTTTCCAGTGCCGTCTGGTGTTTGAGCAATTTATCGCTGATCGTATAAAGCCGTGTCAGGCTGGTATGGCCATAGTCATGGTCAAGCAGTTCTCCCAACGCTGAGCGTGATTGTAGCCAATCATGGGTGTGCAATTCACTGCCCGGTGAAACCACACGGCCGATAATGTTACCGATGGCCGCAGCGAGTTCGACTTTATTAAAACCCAGTGCGGTGAGCTTCTGATCCAGTTGTAGTTGCATAACCGCATGCCACGCCAGCGTTTCAACACCGATACTGCGGGCTTGAAGGGTTTCGACATGATTGATATCAACCGTGTGATAATCGGGTTCTGGACTGGCAGCATCCACCGGTTGGGCCAGCTTAGCGATGATAAGCGCACTGTAACGCTGGGCTGAGGCTTCCAGGCATTGCGTTAACTCATCGGCTACATGAAACAATTCTTGCTGATGAGGCTCACAGCCTTGTAACAATTGTTCAATCCTGGCTGTCAGCAAGGGCCAGTGCTCTGGATCAATGGCGAAGTCTTTGCCTAGATTCAGTAAGGTGCGTTGCTTTACTTTCCTTCCCACGCGAACGGATTCAACGATCCGATAGGTGAAGTAGGCCCCGCCATTATCCAGGGATTTCGTTTTGGTTTTTCGAATATACATGTCCCTAGCATTAATGAAAAACCGGGGAAAATCAAGGGTCAAAAAGAAGAAAATGGCACTACCGAGCGGATCTGAAAAAAACACCGTTGAAAGGTAAGGTTTTTTTTCATGGAATCATTCGATGAAAACAAAATATCAATAACTTAGCGATGTCAAAGTCACGAAGATGGGTTAGGAGGAAGTGACTTGTCCGGTAAACACATCACTCAATTACAGGAAAATAGTTATATGAAAAATCGTCAGACAGGTTGTACGCAGGAGACATCCGCAGCAAAAGCCGGCATCAGTGTTCGATCAGGTTGCCGGATCGAAAAAGGTGAAAGAGCTGAACACAAAGAACGAAAGTGGCGAACGCGCAAAGATCCATTAGAAGCCGTATGGGACTCAGAACTGGTTCCGTTATTAGAAGATGAATCGTCCTTAACTGGCATTACCCTGTGGGAGCATCTGGATGAGCAGCATCCGGGAAAGTATCCAGAGAAATACCTTCGGACACTGCAAAGACGTGTTAAACACTGGCAGGCCACACAAGGCCCGGACAAAGAAGTCATGTTTCGTCAGTCGGTACCTGCGGGTCATCAGGGACTATCTGATTTTACGCACCCCAATACCGTCATTACGATAGACGGGAAGGCGTTCGCACATTTACTGTACCAGTTTCGCCTGGCTTTTAGTGGTTGGCGTCATGTCCATGTTATTCAGGGCGGAGAAAGCTACAGTGCACTGGCTGACGGCTTACAAAGTGCATTACACACCTTAGGCGGTTCACCAAAGGAACATCGTACAGACAGCCTCAGTGCGGCTTACGTCAATAACGTAGAAAAACAGCGACTGACGGAAGACTATCATGATTTATGTAAGCATTATGGCATGCGGCCCACCACCAATAATCTGGGCATTAGTCATGAAAATGGCGCCATTGAAGCACCGCATGGCTCATTAAAACGTCGCATTGATCAAGCCATAAAGTTACGCGGTTCGAATGATTTTTCTACACTCCGTGCTTATCGAGAGTTTCTTGAACACATTGTCGACAAACTGAACAGACGATGCAAAGGCAGGTTGGCCGAAGAGCACAAAACCCTGTTAGCCTTACCCAAACACCGATTTGTTGATTATGCTGAGCTGTCGGTAAAAGTCACCACCAGCAGTACCATTGCTGTAAAACGCGCATTGTATACCGTCCCTTCACGCCTTATCGGTGAAAGCGTCAGGGTGCATCTCTACCATGATCGTTTGGTCTGCTTTGTTGGCCAAACTCGGGTGATCAATCTGCCTCGGATTTATCCAACAACGCCCACCGGCCGAGCGCGACGAATAGATTACCGGCATATCATTCATTCTCTGGCAGCCAAACCACAAGCCTTCCGCTTCTCACAGTTTCGCGATAATATTTTGCCTAACACGCAATATCGGGCTTTATGGAAGCAGGCAGAGAAACAGTTTACACCGCAAGAAGCATGCAAGTGGATGGTTGCTGTTTTACGCTTTGCCTATGATTATGATTGCGAAAGTGCCCTGGCAACTGAGCTAATGCGACAGGCAGAACAAGGTGCCTTGCCCGATTTAACATCCCTGCAGGCAAGGTATTTACAACACAGTACACCGCCACCGATACCGCTACGCCAACACCAGGTTGCTGACTATGATCAACTACTGACCGGTCAGTGGATGAGACAGGAGGTGTGCTGTGAGTGATGGTTTGCCAATGATGTTAAAAGAACTTCGCTTGCTGGCTTTTTGGCAATATTATGAAGCTTATCAGGAACAGGCCACAAAACAGGCATGGGGCTATAGCCAATACCTGTCTAAACTGTGTGAAAATGAAATTGCACGGCGCTTTGAAACGCGAGTTTGCAACTGGACCAAAGAAGCCAAATTACCCCGGGGCAAAAGTTTTGCCACCTTAGGCTTTGATGAATTACCGGAAACCATTCAAAAGAAAGTGATTGGGCTGCGCGATAATACCCAGTGGGCGCTACAGGCAGATAATGTTTTATTGATTGGCCCTTCCGGTGTCGGTAAATCGCATATTGCTTCTGCTTTGGGGCTTCATCTTATCGAACAAGGCATCCGGGTAAAATGGTTGGCTGCCACCGCACTGGTGCAATTACTGCAGCAGGCCAAAAAAGAGCTGGATTTAATGGCTGTGATGAGTCGACTGGATAAATATCGTGTACTCATTATCGATGATATTGGTTATGTTAAAAAAACGGATTCAGAAACCCAGGTCCTGTTTGAGTTTATTGCTCATCGTTATGAAAGTGGCAGCTTGATCATCACATCAAACCAGCCATTCAGTCACTGGGATCAGATATTCCCGGATACATTAATGACCGTAGCCGCCATTGACCGCATTATCCATCATGCCACGATTCTTGAAATCGACGGCAACAGTTACAGGAGGAAACATCAGAAAAAATCATAAAAAACCTTAAACACTCAACCGGCCATCATAATTGTCGCCAAACCGGACAAAGTAATTGACGCGAGACAATAAATCTTACAGGTATTTATTAAGCTATCTCATTCTCTCAAAACAGTATAAAAAAGCCAGCAAATTTGCGAAGAACAGTTTTTTAGCTAAAAGCTTATATTACGGTCATTCTGAATCGTTAATATGGAATAACTATAAAAGTTTTTTACTTGTTGCTGAAAAATCACAAAATTGGTCACTTTTCATTTATTCAAGTGAATTGCATAGAGCCATTTCAACAACTAATTCAGAAGAACACCATAGTCAATTTTTAGATAATTTTGAGCTGTATTTTGAGGCAATTTGCTCTATCTATGGAACTGAAAAAGCTAATGGCCTTTTATTTTTTAACGGTGAAAAAAATTATAGTGACAGCCTTACAGCAAAAGCTTTTATGATTTTGCAAGAATATGGCTATTCACCATACTGGAAGGAAGTAAAGGAATTATTTGAAGGTAGTATTTCACTAGATGATTTCAAATATTTCATGTGCTTTCTAATTCAGGAAGGTAAAGATTTAAATAAGCGCTTTATCTCTGTTTTGCCTGAAAAGTATTCAGATTATTTTAGGGTATTCATACTTGAGACGTATAAGAAAAAAGGTTTTTCTGAACTATCAATCCTTTACCAAAACCTTCAAATGGATGAAGGTGAAGTTATTGCCTGTAAAATCAACAATGCTTTAGATGAAACAACCTGCACTCAAAGGATTTCTGTTGCTAGTGTAGCTAAGTTAGATGCGCTAAATGTATTAGACTTAAGATTTTCCAAAAAATATTTTGATAAAAATGAATTGGATTCGTTTTATTTTAATGTGAAACAACATGCATATTCTGACATAGAAATATTAAGAGAGTTTGAAAGAGGAATACCGTCGCACAATTTCTTTCATAATTGGATAAAGTACTCTATAAGATTATTTCTTATTGACGGTAAATCTTCTAATCAAGAAAAAGAAAAATCCGCTGTCGAAAATATTAAGTTCTTAGCTAGTGATACGTGCTATTACAAAGGTGTTCCACGGGCAATGGACTTTACTCATAGCAATAGTGGTCTAATTAATAAGACCATTGAGCAAGGTCTAAGACACATTATATCAAAGGAGTCATGGAAAGATGTCATCACTGCATTAATTAAAATTCCTCACCCGACACTTCCTACAATAGAAAGTAAATTTTTAAATAAAAAGAATATCCATTTCGTTATTGATGCTTACGAAAGTTTTGATAAGTCTGATGATGAAAATTATAGTGAGCATGCAGATGAGCTATTGTCAAATCTGGTGTATGGCATAATCAAGCGACTTCCTGTTTTTGATTGCCAGTTTGTTTAATTCCATCGATAAATTTAACGCCTGTTATGACGTCCGCTAAATGCTTATGACCTCTTAATCTGTGCCATGTTTTTTGAGCCGTTTCCATCAGTTTAAACGCCATCGTTAGCGTGGTTATACGGCTACCGCAGTTTTTCATTTTATTGGTCCGTAATCTCACCGTAGCAAAGACGGATTCTATCGGGTTAGTGGTTCTGATGTGTTGCCATGTTTCTGCCGGATAATCATAGAAAACTAGCATTTCAGCCTTATCTTTTTCCAGGCAACCCATGGCTTTAGGGTATTTTGCACTGAACCGTTCAATGCAATGGTCAAAGGCTTTGTAAGCCTCTTCCCGTGTTTCTGCCTGCCAGATGTTATGCAAGGCTTCTTTCACTTTGGGTTGCATGGCCTTTGGTAACTTTTCCATCACATTAGCCGTTTTGTGTACCCAGCAGCGTTGCTGATCGGTGGTTGGCCAGACTTTGCCAACCGCATTCCAAAAGCCCAGTGCACCATCACCAATGGCAAGCTTTGGGGCTACCGTTAATCCACGCTGCGTTAAGTCCAGCAAGACCTCTTCCCAGCTGGCAGAAGATTCGCGATAACCATCGGATACCGCTAATAGCTCTTTGTTACCCTGCTCATCAGAGCCCATAATAACCAGTAGACATAAACGATCATCAAGCCTGACGTTACAATGAACACCATCGGCCCAGATGTAAACATAGCGTTTTGTAGAAAGGTCTCGTTTCGTCCAGGCTTTATAGTCCTCTTCCCAGCTGCTTTTCAAGCGACTGATGGTGTTGGCCGATAACCCTGCCGCATCAACACCCAGTAAGTGCTGTAAGGCTTCTGGAAAATCGCCGGTTGAAATACCACGCAAATATAACCAGGGCAGTAATTCATCAATCACTTTTGCGCGTTTTAAATAGGGTGGAACCAGTTGACTATTAAATTTAATTTGTGAACCTGAACGATCCCTTACTTTAGGCACTTTTACCGTCACATCGCCAAGCCCTGTCTGGATGGTTCGTTCAGGCAGGTAGCCATTACGGACAACAGCTGTTTTATTGTCCTCTGTTTGCAAAGAGACGTGCTGCTCAATAAACACCTCAACTTCAGTATTAATGGCCGCAGCAAGCATTCTTTGCGCTCCATCTTTTAATATGGTTTGTAATGGATCAAGTTCTACTTCTGCTTGCTTATTGAGAGCTATAACATTATTCTCTTTCATGGTGGTGTGTTCCTTATTGTTGGTGAGTGATCTGGCTGATCTTTTCCAACAGAATACACCGCTATCTTTTTTAGGTCATACACCAGAAATGACTATACCTCCATGCAGATTACTCTTTTAAAAAGTCTATTTATTATGGAAAACTAGGTTGTACTAAGAAAGCAAAGAAAGAACTGAAAAAAGCCCTTCTGCTAATAACTAGTTACACATTTCATAAAGATAGGAGCTTGGCAGAAATCATTGAACCCTTATCCTCCATTAATCATATAAACCCTGTATTTTCTAAGAAATATACTAAAAAACTAAAGTACTTAACCGATGCAGTAATGAAGCATACTGATGACGGTAAAGATACACGATGGCTTACTATTGAATGGTATGAGCAGTTCTTAGAAGTTGATTATAATTTAGCTTCTATGTATCTGATTAATGAATTGTTAACAAATGGAGACTTCTGGAAATTAGATTACATGTTTGTTAATTTTATACGGCAGAGTCATAATGTTGATCCAATAATTCTTAATTTTCTTTATAAATTATCACCAACAAACACTAAAGATAGTTATCTTAATAGTTTTTTAGATGTAATAAATGAGTTAGAAAAAACAGATGAAAAACTAGCGAAATTGTCTCTTATAAACCTTTTAACTAGGGAATTGAATAACTCTAGTGAAACTTTAAGAAAGAAGACAGTTAGAAAAATACAAAACCTCAAGGATAGGCTTAAAGTAACAATACTAGTTAATAATGATAATGATAAACATAAAACCACACCAACAACTGACTCATATAACAAGAAAGACTTACGTGAAATATTAACGAAGAAGCTCTGTAGAAATATTTCTTTGGAGGGTAAAACAGAAGCTGAATTAATAAAATATTATGATGAGAAGGATAGGTTACAGGAAGAAGATTTAAATTATCTATATTTCTTCCTGCAAGAAAATAATAGTGCCAATTTAGCAAAAGAGTTGTTAATACCAATAATCAGGAAAAGATTCCCAAGTGAGGGGAGCGAGCGCTTTAAACAAATGTGTTCATTGATTGGTAGCCTGTCTTTGGCTAGCGAGATTAAAGTGTTTCTTTTTATAAATAATTTTGTGTACTCCAAGGATGGTTGGTTTTCGAATTTTGTTGATAAACAATCATTAAAAAAAGCAGTAGAAATTGATAAGGGTGAATCTTCAAGAGTATTAGCGATAATGTTACATGAGATTTTTTCAAATTCAGGCTACTTGTCTAAATCAACAGCTAACCTTATTATTGCATTTGAGTATGCTGGGTTAGAAAATGAACAGATCTTATCAATGTATAAAAGGGGGTTTAAGTTTATTCAAAACAGATTACCTGATAATAGTAACTTTGTATGGAAAGATATAGAAGATACTGAAATTACAGGGATGAACAATAATGAAATTGCCATAGTTATGCTTCTTAGCAAGACAACAAATTTAGATGCTTTTGTTCAGAAAGAAGTCATTGTAGCTATTAGCTATCTCATGAAATATGATGATAACTTATTAATAAAACCATTTAGGTGGTTTTTTAATAATATAGAACATTTTCATCAATTATCAGTTGCAAGCATGTTAGAACTCTTCTTGGTTGAAATTGATAATCACGCTTCATTTTTTAATAGTATTAAGGGGGATTTAAAGAAGGTTTTTGTTATTGAGAATTTATATATTCACAATAACCTGCAAGATATCTTAGATAGTTTAGAGCATGAGTGATCAACTCATAGAATGCATAAATAGGAGCAAGTTTCTTCTTCATTTAACTAATATTGGCATTGATATTGAAGCTGCAAAAAATGCAGCAATAGAAAGTGTTGATGAGAATGAAATAGAACCTTTTGCTAACCGTTCTCATCAGTTATTATCTCCCAATATATATGTAGAAAGTTTGGTCTTTAAAAGCGTTTGCCAATATTTGTATGAAGAATATAAAGACTCTGTAATTTTTGAAAATGATATAAGGCTTGATATAAAAACAATTATTGCCACTTCTAGGTCTTTAATCCGGCATTGCTAATTTAGTATAGTTAACGTTCCATTTCTTTTATGCATTAAGAGTAATATAGACAGCTCAAGCATTCGAACACTTTTTGTGTAACATTTTGTCTTTCTTCTCATTCGCGCAAGAAAATGTCTAAAGATACTATTGTAGCCTTCAACTGTGTATGTTTCAGCTTTGGATTGAACGTGTTTTTCGCTAGGAATAAAATGTTCATAGGGCTGCCAATAATCGGTTGCTATTGTTCCATTTAATTGATCTTCAATTCCTTCCCAGAGTTTTTGTCCTGTCTGTACGCTTCGGTCGCCAACAATGAAATTGATGAATTTTTTCCCATATCTATCAACAGCAATCCATATCCATTTATAGCTTTTTTTTGACCCACATAGGTATGCATTTCATCCATCTCAGCATAAATCACTTGTTCAGGACTTTTCAATTCGGCAACTTGCTCACCAAAGGATCTAATCCAATTTAGTACCGTGACATTGCTTACGTTCAAAACCCGACCAATTGAACGAAACCCTAATCCTTCAAGATATAATTGAAGAGCCATCTTTCTTAAATAGAATGGTTTGGCTCCCGAGCCACTAGCAACAGTATATCGAAAATTACATTCTTTACATTTGTAACGCTGCTTTTGTTTTACGATACCATCTTTGATGTTTTTATTAGATTTGCATTTAGGGCATTCCATTAAATTTCTCGCTCTCTTTAGAAAGATATCAAAAATTTAATTCTAACATAAAACTATACTAAATTAGCAATGCCTTTAATCCAAAGACCAAACATAACAAAACCTTCTAATGTAGTAGGAGGTTTTAAAGAACCTGATCATAAAGGTGGTTTTGTAATAATATCAAGATTTGAAAGAGAGCTAATTACAGAAAGGCATGAAGGAGCAAGGCAACAAGAAAGCAAGATAGTATTTGAAGGTCTTCTTCCATATAAAATTGAGATGAATCCTTTAGTTGATAAATCACCAACCCATCATATATGGGAGAATAACTATTATTACGATAAACCTATCATACAGGGCTTTTATGCAAACTTTAATAGCATTGAAGCTCAGTACGTTTTATGGATGAATAGCTTATTATTAAACATGCTTGAACTGAAAATAGATAGCTACAATAATGGGCTAAGAGCATTAAATAGTAATAATGAGATTGTTTTAAAATTTAGATATTGGAGAGATCAGTTGATTGGTAACGGCAATTCATTTGTGGGAACAGATTCAAATATTGCAAAACTTGAAGGTTGTGATTTAATCTTAAGAGAAGATTATTTTGAAAGACTAAAACAGATTATCCCTGATGTGGTTTTTTACACTAAAAAAATATGATGTGCTAACTATTGCTTTAGTTAAACTGAACGAGAAAGTCTTGTATTTTGCATGTGGCAAGTGAAAAGCAGAGCAAAGAGCAAAAAGAGGTAGGGCGAAAGTAAAAACTGAGAACTTCCAAGTTTTTATAACTTGGCAATCAACTTGCCTTTATTCTTCTAATGCGTAGTTTGTTTTGCTGAAAAAATACATCGTCATGCGTAGCTATGACGTGGAACACAGCAAGTTATTTTATGGTTATAGCCTTCTGCATATTCTGGCTCAACGTGAACACTGATTCTGATGCATCGTGAACACCTATTCTGGTTCATAGTGAACGCTAATTCTGATTTGATGGTGAACACTTTTGCTGTTTTTCCAGAATCGGTGTTCACGATCAATCAGAATCCTTTCCACACATTGATTATTGTCCATTGCTAACCTACCTGATTTTAATTGGGACAGGTGATGCCAACACAGAGAATATCAATGCGAAAATTACGCGAAGTACTACGACTTCGATTACATGCTGACCTCAGCATGCGTCAGATCAGAGACAGTCTTAAATTAAGTCTGGGAGCCATACAAAAAGTCACCCGTAAAGCGGAAGAAATGGGGCTGGATTGGAAAGCCATAGAGCAACTTGATGATCAACAACTGGCCGGTCAGTTTTATCCTGAATCGGATACCCGACCATCCGATCAATTTCAGTTGCCTAACTGGGTTGAGGTATACCAGGAACTTAAACGTAAAGGTGTGACTAAACTGCTGCTATGGGAAGAGTATACCCAGCACTACCCTAATCGCTGCTACAGTTACTCGCAATATTGCACGTTGTACCAAGACTGGCAAAAAAAACAAAGACGTTCCATGCGTCAAACCCACAAGGCTGGTGAAAAGCTGTTTGTAGATTATGCAGGTCAAACCGTGCCTATTGTCAGTAACAGCACAGGAGAAATCAAAACTGCTCAGATATTCGTTGCTGTTTTAGGCGCTTCCAATTACACCTTTTGTGAAGCGACATGGAGTCAAAAACTACCTGACTGGATTAACAGTCATGTCAGAGCTTTTAACTTCATCGGTGGCGTGCCTACGATGGTGGTTCCAGATAATTTGAAAAGTGCAGTCACTAAAGCCTGTCGTTATGATCCAGAAATCAATCCTTCTTACCAACAACTTGCCGCACATTATGGTACTGCACTAGTGCCTGCCAGACCGTTAAAACCCAAAGATAAAGCCAAGGCTGAAGTCGGTGTACAAATCATAGAACGCTGGATACTGGCCAGACTACGACACCATACTTTTTTCTCTTTGGAAGAATTAAACCACTGCATTAAAGCACTATTAGAAGAGGTGAATAATAAGCCGTTTAAACAGCTGAAAGGCTCACGACAACAATGGTTTGAATCCATAGATAAGCCCGCTCTCTTGCCGCTACCTAAGCAGACTTATCAATATACCGAGATTAAAACGGTCAAAGTCAATATTGATTATCATATTCGCTATGACGATCATTTTTACTCCGTTCCGCATCATCTGGTCGGTGAAAAGCTTGCGATTCATGCCAAAGAATATGTGATTGAGCTCTACTTCCACAACAAACGCATAACCAGCCACGCTAGAAAATATCATTCTGGCATGACCACCGTAGCAGAGCATATGCCTGTTAAACATGAAAAGCATCATCAGTGGACACCGGGTCGATTAATGGACTGGGCAAAAGACATCGGCGATGAAGTCTTGCTTTGGGTTAAAACGGTGCTTAATCAACGACAACATCCAGAGCAGGCTTATAGAGTCTGCCTGGGATTACTCAATCTCTCCCGAAGTTATCCTGCTGAACGATTAAATAAGGCGTGTTTGATTGCTAACAAAAACAACTTATACAAACTTAAACACATCAAAGATATTTTGCGGAGTAATCAAGATCAATTACTGACAGAAAACAAAGAGTCGCTGCCTGCCTTGCCTCAAGCCCATAAAAACATCCGTGGCCCAGAAAGTTTTCACTAATAGAATGACAAGCGAGATTAATTATGTTGGAACAAACCATAACACAACTCAGGCAGCTGAAATTATCAGGCATGGCTAATGCATTGGTTAGCCAGATAGAACAGCCTAATACCTATGAAGGATTACCCTTTGAGGAACGGCTGCAATTATTAGCGGATAGTGAATATCAAGACAGAGAAAATAGAAAACAGCAGCGCTTACTCAAAGCCGCTAAATTAAAACTGGCAGCCAACAGCAATGCCATTGATTATCAGCATCCCAGAGGACTGAAACAATCCATGATGGCTTCACTGTTACATTGCGATTGGCTGAATAAATCACAAAACATACTCATTACTGGGCCTTGTGGCAGCGGTAAAACCTATATTGCTTGTGCGTTGGGACATACTGCCTGTATGAAAGGCTATAGCGTGAAATATTACCGACTGTCACGGTTAATGCTGGAACTCACTCAGGCAAAAGCAGATGGAACTTACAGCAAGGCTCTACAAACATTAGCCAAACTGGATTGTCTGATTATAGACGATTGGGGGCTTGAGCCATTAAAAGCAGCACAACGTAATGATTTAATGGAAATTATGGATGATCGTTACGAAAGTGCATCCACCATTATGATCAGTCAATTACCTACGGATCAATGGTATCAATCTATTGGTGACAATACACTGGCTGATGCTATTTTGGATCGGCTCATGCACAACGCACATCGCATCAAATTAAAAGGAGAATCTATGCGAAAAACACAGTCAAATTTGACTGATGGTGAACACTTAGGGTAAAAATAACCTGAATCCAATGCGTGGACAAGGGAAGTGTTCACGATGGCCAGAATCGGTGTTCATGATCACCAGAATACGCACCTTCTGCGAAGGTAAGAAGCGGAAAAGAAATCTATTGTTGAAAGAGCAGAAGCTGAGAGCTGTGAATCAAAGTTCGATGTGAAAAAGCTAACGCGGACGTGGAAAATGTAAGCCTGCGAAAAAGCAAAAGCAGGTTTTGATGTTTGCCAGGTTGAGTGCGGAGAAAGGAAGCTCGACGGAATACCAAAGGATTGTAATGGTCTAATAATCTTGGAAGGATTTATAGCTTATAATCCAACCCAAAATTAGGATAAAAAATGACCGAAATAACCACAGTAAAACCTAAAACAACCTTCACCACAGAACAGCGTCTAGACTACGCTAAACTCATGGTAAATGAAGGATATACCAATAAGCAGGTAATGGAAATATCAGGAGCAGGTGACTCTGCTGTGAGGCGATGGAAAAAGCAATATTTAGATGAACTCAAAGGTAATACACCTCAGGATAAGCAAGCGTTAACCCCAGAACAACAGAAAATACAAAGCCTAGAGAAGCAATTATGGCGAGCTAAAAGGGATAATGAAATACTAAAAAAGGCCACAGCCTTCTTTGTTCGAGACAACAACAATCTGAATTGATTGTTGAAATAAAGAAGGCTTCTCCAGGCTATCAAACAACAGAGCTTTGCACACTATTTAATATAGCTCTCAGTACACACTACTATCAGATTAATAATCAAATGAGCGATGAAGAACAAGAAACCATAGAACAAATTAAATTGATAGCCATTGAAACTCAGCATACCTATGGTAAACGAAGGACTCAGGTTGAATTAGCTAACAGAGGGATTGAAATAGGCGTTTATAAAACAGCTTCATTAATGAAAAAATCGAATGTCATTGCCATAAAACCTAAAAAGCGACACAGCTATCCAGCGGGAGAAGTCCACAAGAAAGCGGATCATTTACTTAAACGACAGTTTAATCCCAGTACTGTTCATACGCACTGGGTAGGTGACATTACCTACATTAAAACCTATACAGGCTGGAGCTATTTAGCTTGTATACTTGATCTTGGGTCAAGAGAAATTATGGGCTGGGCATTATCAGAAGAACCCAATGCAGAGCTTGCAAAGTCAGCATTAGAACATGCGATTAATAAACACAAGCCAGATACTCAACAATTAATGTTTCATTCAGACCAAGGGGTTCAATATTCAGCCAATCTATTTGTTGATTATCTTCATGACTTGGATATAACACAAAGTATGAGCCGTCGAGCTAATTGCTGGGATAATGCTGTGATGGAGCGGTTTTTTAGGAATTTAAAAACAGAGAGGCTGAACTATTTGAATTTTATTAATTACTCCTCTGTAGTCAGTGCTGTGACTAGCTATATTAGTTTCTATAACTATAAAAGGTTACATTCTGCTATTGATTATAAAACCCCTCATCAAAAAACCAAAGAAATGAAAAAAGCGGCTTAAAATCCTTCCAAGAAAACTTGACCATTACAGATTGAGAAAGAGCAAAAGCGAAATTCTGATGTTTTGCGAAATTGAGTGCTGAAAAAGGAAGCTCTGGCGACTGCCATGCGATCGAAAAAGTAAAGAGAAAAAGCGAGTCTTGATGTTTGTCAAGGTGAGTGCGGAGAAAGGAAGCGCGGACGATTTCCACGCTATTTTAAAAGCAAAAAGCAGAGCAGAGAAAGAAAATCCTGACAACTGCCAAGTTTTTATAACTTGGCATTCAACCAGCCAGGTTCTTCTCATGCGTAGTTTATTGCGGAGAAAATAAGCTAGTGGTTTGCCAAGTTTTGGATGTGAAGCAGGCTGGTTAATTTATGGTTATCGGACGTGCTATCGCACGTCCGATAATACCGAGCTCAGGAGAATCTGACCAAAACTATCTGTCATCGAAGAGCCGATAACAAATAGCTTCAATCAGATATTTTCGAGATGATAAAGCCATCTCAAAAATACTCCTGAGCTCGGTAATAGCTCCGCTGCGCGGAGCTATCGATCAGATGAGGAGCGCGCGTCTTGTGAACAAAGTATTCGATGAATCAAACGTATCGCTATCAAGCAGCTCGAATCAGACGCGCTATCGCGCGCTCCTCATCTGATCGTTAGCTTCAAATAAATATACATGTTCTATCTGGAAATTTGAAAAATGCTTCTATTTATTGCTTCTGTTAAAATGTATTCTGTAGTGACAGAGGAAATATAAATGACTATTACTGAAATTTCAAAAATGAGTGTTCTTGAGCGGCTTCAAACAATGGAGGCATTGTGGGATTCACTCACTCGCGAACCAACTGGGATAAAATCGCCTAAATGGCATGAAGAAATACTCTCTGATAGAAAAGAAAAAATAGAAAGTGGTAATGCTAATTTTATATCTCTAGAAGAATTAAAATCAAAGCATGGAAAATGAATATCAAGCATATTCAGATATTATCAGAGGCAGAAGCTGACCTTGACGATGGGAGGTGTTTCTATGAAAGCCAAGAACAAGGTGTTGGTGAATATTTTTGGGATTCGCTTCTATCGGATATAGAGTCTTTAATCGTATACGCTGGAGTTCATTCCAAAGTATATGGTTATTATCGAATGTCTTCAAAGAGATTTCCATATTCAATTTATTACGATTTAGATGGCAATACAGCATACGTTATTGCCGTATTACCAGAGCGAAGAAACCCAAATTGGGTTCGTAGTAAACTTGGTAAAAAAAGCTAACAAAAAGCTCCAGTTGACCGCTGGCAGCGCAGTTTTTTCAAAGTGTCTCGCGTCAATTACTTTGTCCGGTTTGGCGACAATTATGATGGCCGGTTGAGTGATTAAGGTTTTTTATGATTTTTTCTGATGTTTCCTCCTGTAACTGTTGCCGTCGATTTCAAGAATCGTGGCATGATGGATAATGCGGTCAATGGCGGCTACGGTCATTAATGTATCCGGGAATATCTGATCCCAGTGACTGAATGGCTGGTTTGATGTGATGATCAAGCTGCCACTTTCATAACGATGAGCAATAAACTCAAACAGGACCTGGGTTTCTGAATCCGTTTTTTTAACATAACCAATATCATCGATAATGAGTACACGATATTTATCCAGTCGACTCATCACAGCCATTAAATCCAGCTCTTTTTTGGCCTGCTGCAGTAATTGCACCAGTGCGGTGGCAGCCAACCATTTTACCCGGATGCCTTGTTCGATAAGATGAAGCCCCAAAGCAGAAGCAATATGCGATTTACCGACACCGGAAGGGCCAATCAATAAAACATTATCTGCCTGTAGCGCCCACTGGGTATTATCGCGCAGCCCAATCACTTTCTTTTGAATGGTTTCCGGTAATTCATCAAAGCCTAAGGTGGCAAAACTTTTGCCCCGGGGTAATTTGGCTTCTTTGGTCCAGTTGCAAACTCGCGTTTCAAAGCGCCGTGCAATTTCATTTTCACACAGTTTAGACAGGTATTGGCTATAGCCCCATGCCTGTTTTGTGGCCTGTTCCTGATAAGCTTCATAATATTGCCAAAAAGCCAGCAAGCGAAGTTCTTTTAACATCATTGGCAAACCATCACTCACAGCACACCTCCTGTCTCATCCACTGACCGGTCAGTAGTTGATCATAGTCAGCAACCTGGTGTTGGCGTAGCGGTATCGGTGGCGGTGTACTGTGTTGTAAATACCTTGCCTGCAGGGATGTTAAATCGGGCAAGGCACCTTGTTCTGCCTGTCGCATTAGCTCAGTTGCCAGGGCACTTTCGCAATCATAATCATAGGCAAAGCGTAAAACAGCAACCATCCACTTGCATGCTTCTTGCGGTGTAAACTGTTTCTCTGCCTGCTTCCATAAAGCCCGATATTGCGTGTTAGGCAAAATATTATCGCGAAACTGTGAGAAGCGGAAGGCTTGTGGTTTGGCTGCCAGAGAATGAATGATATGCCGGTAATCTATTCGTCGCGCTCGGCCGGTGGGCGTTGTTGGATAAATCCGAGGCAGATTGATCACCCGAGTTTGGCCAACAAAGCAGACCAAACGATCATGGTAGAGATGCACCCTGACGCTTTCACCGATAAGGCGTGAAGGGACGGTATACAATGCGCGTTTTACAGCAATGGTACTGCTGGTGGTGACTTTTACCGACAGCTCAGCATAATCAACAAATCGGTGTTTGGGTAAGGCTAACAGGGTTTTGTGCTCTTCGGCCAACCTGCCTTTGCATCGTCTGTTCAGTTTGTCGACAATGTGTTCAAGAAACTCTCGATAAGCACGGAGTGTAGAAAAATCATTCGAACCGCGTAACTTTATGGCTTGATCAATGCGACGTTTTAATGAGCCATGCGGTGCTTCAATGGCGCCATTTTCATGACTAATGCCCAGATTATTGATGGTGGGCCGCATGCCATAATGCTTACATAAATCATGATAGTCTTCCGTCAGTCGCTGTTTTTCTACGTTATTGACGTAAGCCGCACTGAGGCTGTCTGTACGATGTTCCTTTGGTGAACCGCCTAAGGTGTGTAATGCACTTTGTAAGCCGTCAGCCAGTGCACTGTAGCTTTCTCCGCCCTGAATAACATGGACATGACGCCAACCACTAAAAGCCAGGCGAAACTGGTACAGTAAATGTGCGAACGCCTTCCCGTCTATCGTAATGACGGTATTGGGGTGCGTAAAATCAGATAGTCCCTGATGACCCGCAGGTACCGACTGACGAAACATGACTTCTTTGTCCGGGCCTTGTGTGGCCTGCCAGTGTTTAACACGTCTTTGCAGTGTCCGAAGGTATTTCTCTGGATACTTTCCCGGATGCTGCTCATCCAGATGCTCCCACAGGGTAATGCCAGTTAAGGACGATTCATCTTCTAATAACGGAACCAGTTCTGAGTCCCATACGGCTTCTAATGGATCTTTGCGCGTTCGCCACTTTCGTTCTTTGTGTTCAGCTCTTTCACCTTTTTCGATCCGGCAACCTGATCGAACTGTAATGGTCTAATAATCTTGGAAGGATTTATAGCTTATAATCCAACCCAAAATTAGGATAAAAAATGACCGAAATAACCACAGTAAAACCTAAAACAACCTTCACCACAGAACAGCGTCTAGACTACGCTAAACTCATGGTAAATGAAGGATATACCAATAAGCAGGTAATGGAAATATCAGGAGCAGGTGACTCTGCTGTGAGGCGATGGAAAAAGCAATATTTAGATGAACTCAAAGGTAATACACCTCAGGATAAGCAAGCGTTAACCCCAGAACAACAGAAAATACAAAGCCTAGAGAAGCAATTATGGCGAGCTAAAAGGGATAATGAAATACTAAAAAAGGCCACAGCCTTCTTTGTTCGAGACAACAACAATCTGAATTGATTGTTGAAATAAAGAAGGCTTCTCCAGGCTATCAAACAACAGAGCTTTGCACACTATTTAATATAGTTCTCAGTACACACTACTATCAGATTAATAATCAAATGAGCGATGAAGAACAAGAAACCATAGAACAAATTAAATTGATAGCCATTGAAACTCAGCATACCTATGGTAAACGAAGGACTCAGGTTGAATTAGCTAACAGAGGGATTGAAATAGGCGTTTATAAAACAGCTTCATTAATGAAAAAATCGAATGTCATTGCCATAAAACCTAAAAAGCGACACAGCTATCCAGCGGGAGAAGTCCACAAGAAAGCGGATCATTTACTTAAACGACAGTTTAATCCCAGTACTGTTCATACGCACTGGGTAGGTGACATTACCTACATTAAAACCTATACAGGCTGGAGCTATTTAGCTTGTATACTTGATCTTGGGTCAAGAGAAATTATGGGCTGGGCATTATCAGAAGAACCCAATGCAGAGCTTGCAAAGTCAGCATTAGAACATGCGATTAATAAACACAAGCCAGATACTCAACAATTAATGTTTCATTCAGACCAAGGGGTTCAATATTCAGCCAATCTATTTGTTGATTATCTTCATGACTTGGATATAACACAAAGTATGAGCCGTCGAGCTAATTGCTGGGATAATGCTGTGATGGAGCGGTTTTTTAGGAATTTAAAAACAGAGAGGCTGAACTATTTGAGTTTTATTAATTACTCCTCTGTAGTCAGTGCTGTGACTAGCTATATTAGTTTCTATAACTATAAAAGGTTACATTCTGCTATTGATTATAAAACCCCTCATCAAAAAACCAAAGAAATGAAAAAAGCGGCTTAAAATCCTTCCAAGAAAACTTGACCATTACAAACACTGATGCCGGCTTTTGCTGCGGATGTCTCCTGCGTACAACCTGTCTGACGATTTTTCATATAACTATTTTCCTGTAATTGAGTGATGTGTTTACCGGACAAGTCACTTCCTCCTAAGAGTAAAAAGTACTTATCAGTTTATACACTCAACCGGTCAAGATAATTGTCGTCTGACCGGACAGGTTAATTGTCGCCTAACATATCGCTCCATTAATCGTCATTTCTATGTTTCATATCGAGGAAAAACCTGTGAATGGGACATTTAATGACGGAATTATGTTCACAATCGTGGTAAGCATAGTTGCAATTATTTTTGTATTCTCGGTTTTGAAAATGGGCGTGAGTTTCTTTGCTACAGTAGCGAACCCTCTAAAGAAGGATTTAACCTAACCATTGCATCCAGCTGACCGTAAAAGGCGTCACATTTTTTGCGAAGCAAAAAAAATGCGCCCCTTTTTACGTCAGCTGATGCAGGCGTTATGTGCACGAGTATCCTAAATGAGTAAATGCTAACAGAATGAAAAAGAAAGTATTTATAAGTTACTCCTACGAAGATAGGGAATTTGTCGAGTGGTTAAAAGATAACCTTCAAGACCTGGGGTACGAAATTTGGAGGTATAGTCATTTCTGGTGTATGACCTAAAAAAGATAGCGGTGTATTCTGTTGGAAAAGATCAGCCAGATCACTCACCAACAATAAGGAACACACCACCATGAAAGAGAATAATGTTATAGCTCTCAATAAGCAAGCAGAAGTAGAACTTGATCCATTACAAACCATATTAAAAGATGGAGCGCAAAGAATGCTTGCTGCGGCCATTAATACTGAAGTTGAGGTGTTTATTGAGCAGCACGTCTCTTTGCAAACAGAGGACAATAAAACAGCTGTTGTCCGTAATGGCTACCTGCCTGAACGAACCATCCAGACAGGGCTTGGCGATGTGACGGTAAAAGTGCCTAAAGTAAGGGATCGTTCAGGTTCACAAATTAAATTTAATAGTCAACTGGTTCCACCCTATTTAAAACGCGCAAAAGTGATTGATGAATTACTGCCCTGGTTATATTTGCGTGGTATTTCAACCGGCGATTTTCCAGAAGCCTTACAGCACTTACTGGGTGTTGATGCGGCAGGGTTATCGGCCAACACCATCAGTCGCTTGAAAAGCAGCTGGGAAGAGGACTATAAAGCCTGGACGAAACGAGACCTTTCTACAAAACGCTATGTTTACATCTGGGCCGATGGTGTTCATTGTAACGTCAGGCTTGATGATCGTTTATGTCTACTGGTTATTATGGGCTCTGATGAGCAGGGTAACAAAGAGCTATTAGCGGTATCCGATGGTTATCGCGAATCTTCTGCCAGCTGGGAAGAGGTCTTGCTGGACTTAACGCAGCGTGGATTAACGGTAGCCCCAAAGCTTGCCATTGGTGATGGTGCACTGGGCTTTTGGAATGCGGTTGGCAAAGTCTGGCCAACCACCGATCAGCAACGCTGCTGGGTACACAAAACGGCTAATGTGATGGAAAAGTTACCAAAGGCCATGCAACCCAAAGTGAAAGAAGCCTTGCATAACATCTGGCAGGCAGAAACAC
>CBDCZY010000002.1:1322500-1424264 GCA_965224745.1 Methylococcales bacterium | reverse complement strand
AGATGAGGCCACGAGACGAGAAATATATTATAGATGCCAGTAGATGGATAGCGAAATCGAGGCAAGCCAAAGCTGAGATGGCGAGACCTGGTGAAAGAGGATATGGCCAGAAACCAGATGACGACTGAGATGGCAGAAGTCTGAACAAATTGGCATGTCATGATCCAAACTGGCACACTACGAGGTGTAGAGGAGGATAGGGGAGAAGGGGAGAAGGAGAACTACAGAAGAGAATCCCATCGCTAGAGTTGAGATGCCTTCGCGAGATCCTTGGCATATCCAACAAAGACAGAATCACTAACCAGCATGTGTGAAAACCCATCATAAAGCACGTGGAACCGTACGAAGATCTCCTGACAACTGTACAGCGACTTAAACTGAAATGGTATGGGCACGTTACAAGATCAGACGGACTAACCAAAGTTATACTTCAGGGAACAAACGAAGGCAAGCGAAGAATGGGCAGGCCGGGCAAGAGGTGGACTGACAACATTGTGGAATGGAACGGCAAATCCTTCGTAGAGACACAATCCATGGCACACAACCAGCAGGATTGTAGAGAGCTGATGAAGAAGTCAGTCATGACGCGTCCCTACGGCTCCTCGCGGAGCTAAGGGAGCAAAGCAATACAATGTAGGGCCTAATACAAGGCAATGTGGTTTATAAATACATGTACTGCATTTATCTTGTCATAATTGTTGTAGTAACAACATACACGTATTATTGTTTAAATGACCCTATAAGGCCTGACCCATGCAAAATCGGTCGCCCGCGACCGATAGATGTATTCCACGATGGTATTTTAAGTTTCCAACTGATTTTAATGAAAATGTACGAAAATAATCGTCGTTCCGTCTACTATTCCGTCATCCCTCTTTTTCTTCCAACCACAACACCCAATAGGCCTTTATCGCGACGTCTGGATCGCTGCGATCGCGTGATCCAGAACGAGTCTAGAGACCCATTTGGTGGTAACGTGTATTATGTCACAATGCAAAGTACGTTCCTTACGCGCAAATTCCGGAATGGGGAACGTAATTTGCATTGTGACGTAGTACACATCACCACCAAATGGGTCTCTAGCCTCACTCTCGATTGCAATGGCGTTTTCGCGATAAAGGCCTATGACGCGTAATCGACCTATTTCCGAGTGCACTTCCGTGATTGTTCGTAGTAGTTTGTGGCTAGCAAAACTTCCCGCAAAGACTGCCCATATTTGCATCAAATATCGTGGATTTTGATCAAATTATTTGCTGAACATATCGTCAAGATGCTTCTGAAGCATTGTAAGAAGTTTACAGCGGCTGAAATAACTGAACTAGTGAAAATAACGAAACAGGAGATCGGGGCACTGCCGACGTCGAGTAACGGAATGTCGGTGTTATTGATTGACAGCTTGGCCTTGGACTCAACTGTTTTGCTTTTTGTATGTTCAAAACATATACTTTCAGGTAATCTAAGCAATACGGAAGATTGCTACGATATTATATGCGACTAGTACAACTCGATTTTATATTTAAATTTAGAAGCTACTTCCCACAGGCTCTGAAACATGGGCTTGCTTCGAGTCTCAAATGAAGATTATGTTTCCCCTGGCATTCAACAGTGCTTTATAAAATGCTATATATTTGTCAAATTGTATCATATTTTCACATGTGATATATCAAATTGTTGGCAGTTTCATGTAGATACTGAATCCGGAACAAAAAACCTACCGCATGGCAAGACTGAAGGAATATCATATTTTTTTATTTTATCAAAAAATAATCTGGATAAATTTTTTTAATCTGGGTCAATGTAATTGTTCGGAAAATAAATAACGATTACAATTTTAGAATCCTTGTTTTGTGTCCTTTATTTTGATGTATGATACATAGGGGGCATTTGCATTGTTGTGTGCAAAATATTTGGTTATTTGCAACGTACCAAAAATATTCCAAAATGGGCCAGGCCTTAAAGAGTTAAATGAATTGAATAATTCAATTTCGAACATTTAAAAAGTAAACATAGAGATCGCGAAATGTCCGACACGACGGACTACACATCGTAAATTTGAGGCAACCCCTAACCTGGTTGGTGATGACTCCGCTTAGACATATAATAAGTCAGTAAGTTGTGGTAGTATTCCTACTGATTACTCGCTATTGATTATAAACACAAACCGTTGCTATTACAATGAAATCATGACATGCCAATGGTTTCAGTCTTACCAAGTCTTCCCATCCGTGCATTTTAAGACACCCATGAACTGTTGAGCTTTTTTAAAGGTTTTTTTAAAACTATTGTTATATGAAGTGTTTTATTCCGTACTTTTAGACAACTGGCCACTCAAGTCTTCACGACCCGGGCCAAGAACGACTCTAACCACGCGTTGCAGGGTCATGGAAGATCGTATAAGGGCCTACATCATAATAGTATATGTACCGTTTTTTAGAAGACGGTTTATGTTTGATCATCACAGTTTCAAGGTGCTGGGTGTAATCATTTGCTTGATCTGCACAACAAAAATGCACGCAAGCATGTTCAAATTAATTAAAGTACGATTGCACTCGCCCACGCACCCACACTTATGTCAGTAAGTCATTGCCCTATCCAACCTACCATGTCGCATAAGTCTCTCTGGTGTTTGGGAATGCGGCCTCATCGAGATACACTATCCGCACGACTGGTACAACGTTTGAAACGCCAGATTGACGGTTGAACACGACGGCAACGTGGCAACGGACGCATACTTTGAAGACGGTTATTACGACAGTCCCAAGGCGCTCGCCAAGAAGCTCAACGGTGATAAACCGGTACGCGTTAAATACTCTTACGAACCAGTCACGCAGAAATTCGTCGCGAACGTGAAGAGTGAGACAACGTTCACACTGTACGGCGATCTACCCGACATACTCCGGTTCGGCGCCGAGGCGGGCGACAGCAGCAGCACCAGTCTCGCGTCGTCTACTCGTTCGATGGTTGTACGAGGCTACTACATCGTCGATTTGAGGCGCGGTTTCTAATCACTATACGTCTATTCGAGCATCGTCGAACCGCGCATCGTCGGCGACAAGATTGCACCGCTGCTACGAATAGTGCCGATAACAGGAAGCCACGGGAAGATGGTGACGGCCCGTTTCGACCACGTCCAGTACATTCCCGTGTTGAGTCGCGAATTTGGCTGCGTCGAAACAGAGATAAGGGACGACACGGGCCGCCTAGTCCATTCGAACGTGGGAACGTGACGGTGACGCTTCACTTTCGACGGTGCAGCTCCGGATTATTCGGATGAATTACGACGACTACTATGCGAGGCAGGTGGGTGGGGCACTGCCCTACTTTAACGGCGCTCGTGTCCAGAGGGGGCACGGGTTCGGAAATTTGTTCAGTGGTCTCCTCCGAACGGTTGTCCCTCTGATCAGAAGAGGTGCTGCCGCTTTGGGAAAGCGTGCGCTGACGACTGAATCAATAAGTACAGAAGCAGCTGATGTGTGTAATATCGGTATATGATCCACAAACGGGAAGGACAGAGGCAGAGAAGCAAGACTTCAGAGATGAAATGGAGAAGATGATGGGGTTGGTTTAGGTTGGAACAATGCTCTGTGTGGCAGGAGATTTTAATGCCCATGTGGGTATGGCAGAGACAGGGGACGAGGAGAGCATTGGTCGATATGGATGGGGAACAAGGAATAGAGAAGGCCAGGACCTAGTGGAGATGGTGATGAGAAATGGAATGGTTGTGGCTGGCTCCTTCTTCCAGAAAAGAGACAGCCTCAAAGTGACATACAGAAATGGAAACCACAAAACAGAACTGGACCTGCTAGTAGTGAGAAGGCAACAACTGTGTAGAATAAAATATTGCAAGGCCATTGCTTGGGAATATGTCACCACGCAACATAAACCCGTGGTCTTTATAGTACGCATGCAAAAGACGAGGAAAATTAGGATGCAGGGGCGAAAGACGATCAAGTGGTGGAAATGTACAGAGGGAATGATCGACGAGTACAAGGAGAGAGTGAAGATAAAGTATGAGGAGCTTGACACAGAAGTAGAAGCAGTGGAGGAGGAATGGAAGAAGTACAAAGACTCTTTTGTGGGAGTAGCTGAAGAAATGTGCGGCAGAACATCCGGGAAAGGCGGAAGGTCAAAGAACCAGGAGTGGTGGACTGGCGAGGTGACAAGGGCGGTTGACGAAAAGAGGGAAGTTCGGAAGAAAATAGAAACGATCAGAGACAGAGGTGAACAACCGAATGTAGCCATGACACATCTGTATGGACGTGAGAAGAAAGCAGCGAGACGAGCACTTGACAAAGCAAGACAGAAAATGGAAGAGGAACTCTACAAAAAGCTGGATGAAGATGGTGGCAAGAGAATGATATACAAGATGGCACGGGACAGAAATGAAGAAGTAAGGATGTGAAGAGAGGCTCAGTGATCAAGGACAAGAACGGTACATTAATCACAGACCACAATGCAGTGCTGCATGTATGGGAAACCTATTTCAAAGAACTGCTGAATAAGACAGAGGACAGCGAACTGGAACTCCCAAGTTCAGTACGTCAGAAAACGGAAGTGGTGGAAATCACTGATACAGAGATGGTGGCAGCCATGAAGAAGATGAAGAAAGGGAAACGACCGGCTTAGATGAGATACGTGTGGAGATGCTGAACCTGGCTGGAGATGTTGGAGTCAACTGGACACGGAGGCTCCTAAACTCATGTTTGACAGAAGGGAAGATTCCGGTAGAGTGGCGGGCAGGATTGATCATTCCAATATGGAAGATGAAGGGGATGTACACGACCTTGGAAAATCTAGAGGTATAACTCTAGTGAGTCAAGTTCTGAAACTGCTGGAGAGAGTTTTAGATGGACGGATAAGGAAGAACATTGAATGCGAGATTGGTGAAGAACAGCAAGAATTCAGAAAGGGGAGAGGAACCACGGATGGGTTGTTCACACTGAGGCAGGTCGTGGAGAAGAAACTAAAAAAAAGCAAGGGAGCATTTGATACTGATTTTTCAGGTAACAGTTGGCATTGTATATCCTGCTTGACATACAGGACAACGCCGCCACCACCTTTTGTTTCTCTGCTAACACTAAACAATTCATAGCAATTTATTGGAAATTCTGCTATAGAATCAGATTGAATCCATGTTTCAGATATGGCAATTATATAAAAGTTTAGAGAAAGTCCAAGTCCAATTAAGTAATCATATATTTTCACAAAATTTGCATTTGAGCTCCTTGCATTAAATGTATAATTGACAGCCCAAGCAAGCCAATGTCTTGCATATTGGTGTCGAACTGATTGTCAGTGTAATAATTACACTTTGATTCGATATCGTTATACAAATTGTTGTCAGGATCTATATTGTTACAGTTGGAAATGAGCTGGATGTGAATGAAGGGGACACGCTAGTATACTTGATGACGAACGAGAACAACGAGCACTGGTGGCTCGCAGAGGATGGTAAAGGACAGGTGGGCTATGTGCCAGCGACCTATATGAAGATCATCAGAGATGTGACCCGCCAGGAAGAGGAAAGCGACACAGCCGGGAAAGAAGGGTATGGAAAGAAGACAGATGGATCCAAGATTGGAGGGGATATGGGACAGGATGGAGAAAGAAGAAAGACGTATTCAGCGGCAGTGATAGAGGGATTCAAGAGGAACTCGGCGATTTATGTGGGAGACTCCATAGTTAGGAAGACCGACTCACGATTGAACAAGGGAGAGGACGTAGTAGTGTGTTTACCGGGAGCAAGGATAGAGCATGTGACAGCGAGAGTAGAGAAGATCATGGGAAGAGGAAAGGGAGGGACCATACTGGTACACATCGGGACGAATAACGCGGATAAGGAAGGGACGAGAGCTATAGTGGATAAGTACAGCAAGCTACTCAAGAAGACGAAGGAAGCAAGGGTTGGACAAATCATCCTGTCAGGAATCCTACCAGTGTTTGGTAACAGGATAGATGGATAGAGAAAGTCGAAGCGGATGGCGATAAACGGGATGGTGAAGCGACTTTGTAAGGAGGAAGATGTGGGATACGTGGATCTGTGGAATAGCTTTGTGGGGAAAGAGGAAATGTACTTGAGGGACGGTCTGCACCTTAGTGGGAAGGGGGCTGCCGTTTTTGCCGAGGGACTCTCAGGGGCGGTTGCCAGTGGCTTGGGTAAAGTACGATATTTAAACTAGTTGGGCAGGGGGGTTTGTCAAAGAAGGCTCTAAACGTACAAGACGATAGCAGAAGCAAGGGAATACAGGGAAACACATCCAAATCAGAAATTAAATGCGTGTGCTTAAACGCTAGGAGCATAATAAATAAGAAAACCGAACTAAACATTATGGTAGATGATATAAAACCTCATATTATAGGTATAACTGAATCATGGGCAAACAAAGACATAACAAATGCTGAATTGGGACTGGAAGGTTATGTAAAGTTTAGGAAAGACAGAATAGGAAGAAGGGGAGTAGGAGTATTACTATACATCAAGGACACTATACCAGCATATGAAGTACAGTTACAAGAGGAAGCAGATTGTAATGAGGCCATATGGTGCAACTTAGTTACAGGACATACAGCAGTTATCATTGGAGTAGTATATCGTTGTCCCAACATAACCAAACAGAACAACGAAAAAATTCACAATGCTATAAATGAAGTGAGTAAAGGCGACTGTATTATAATGGGGGATTTTAACCATGGGTATATTAAATGGGATACATTACAGAGCACAGGGGTAGAAGACAGCACGTTTCTGTGCCTGGTACAGGACAATTTCCTAACTCAACATGTATTTGAACCAACCAGAGCAGCGAGAGTATTAGATATAGTGCTGTCCTCACAGAAAGAATTTGTCGACAACGTTGAAATACAAGAACCATTGGGTAGCAGCGATCATAACCAACTGCATTTTAACATCAACATAAAATCAGACAAATCAAAAGTTAAACAATGTAGGAGGGATTTTAGGAAAGGTAACTATAGGGAAATTAGGAAAAATTTAGCACATATCGACTGGGATGAGAAAATGAAAAACAAGACAGCAACAGAATGTTGGGACATTTTAAGAGGGGAGATAGATACAGCTATTGATAGTTATGTTCCCATAAAAAAGCAAGGGAAACGCTCTAAGAAGAAACATCTGTCAAAAGAGGCTTTCAGAAAGATGCGATATAAACAAAATATGTGGCGGGTTTATAAAAATACAGGAAAGGATGAAGATTATGAAGTTTACAAAGAAGCACTAAACGCTGCTACAAACGAAGTTAGAAAGGCTAAGCGAAATTTTGAGCACAAATTAGCACAAAATATAAAATCAGACAGTAAGAGTTTCTACGCGTATGTAAGAAGTAAACAGAATGTTCGAGATAAGGTTGAACCGCTGGAGGACAATGCTGGAAATATAATAACAGAGGGATGTTTAATGGCCGAGGAATTAAATGTGCACTTCAGTTCAGTGTTCACGAGGGAAGATACTAGTTCGTTACCTGTACCAGAAACAAAGTTCAATGGATCAGAGGAGGAAAAGTTGGGGCAGTTAGTTGTAACCCCAGAAGTAGTAGCTAGCAAAATTAACAATATGAAAGAGAACAAGTCACCAGGAGTAGATGGTTTATCACCTAAAATACTGAAGGAAACTGTAGAACAAATTAGTAAGCCACTTGCGCACGTGTTTAACATGTCACTGCAGGAGGGAATTGTACCCGTATAATGGAAAGTAGCAAACATTATTCCTTTATTCAAAAAAGGTTCAAGAAACAAGTCTGTAAACCATAGGCCAGTGAGTTTAACATCGGTAATTTGTAAATTACTAGAAACAATTATTAGGGATCATATGATGGACTTCCTCGTTAAACATAAATTAATAAACACTTCTCAGCATGGGTTCCTAAAAGCAAGATCATGCCTAACAAATTTGTTATGTTTTTTTGAAGAAATAACTAAATGGGTGGATGATGGGTCACCGGTAGATGTTATCTATTTGGATTTCCAGAAAGCATTTGATAAAGTTCCACATCAAAGACTAATACTCAAGCTAAAATCACATGGTATGGGAAACAGTATAATAAATTGGATAGAGCAATGGCTAACTGACAGGAGACAAAGGGTAGTTGTTGACGGAGAGGTTTCTAGTTGGAAATCAGTATTGAGTGGGGTGCCACAAGGATCTGTACTAGGGCCTATTTTATTTCTGGTTTACATCAATGATTTAGAGGAAGGGGTAACAGGCAACATATTGAAATTTGCAGATGACACTAAATTATTTACAAAAACCAAGGAAATTGGAGACAAACAAAATTTACAAGATGACATTGATAAATTAGTCAAGTGGTCTGAAAAATGGCAGATGTTATTCAATTTTGGGAAATGCAAATGTCTACACATAGGACCGGGAAATACAAGCATGAACTATGAAATGGGAGGGACTATTTTAAGTACAACCGTGAAAGAAAAAGACTTAGGAGTAACAATGGATGCGAACATGAAAGTCTCAGAACAATGCAGAATTGCAGCGTCTAAGGCTAAGCAGGTTCTTGGAATGATTCGCAGAAATATAACATATAAAGACAAAAGTTTGATTGTACCTCTGTATAAAGCAATAGTTAGACCTCACTTAGAATATTGTATACAGGCATGGAGTCCATATCTCAGGAAATACATAGATATGCTTGAAAAAATACAGAGAGCAACTAAACTCATTCCAGGACTGAGAGATCTTAGATATGAAGAACGATTAAAGGAATGTGGACTGACAACACTAGAAACGCGAAGATTAAGGGGTGACCAAATAGAAGTGTTTAAAATATTGAATGGTTATGAAAATATTGATTCTAATATTTTTTTTGAAATTAAGGAAAGTAAAATAACTAGAGGACATAACTACACGCTGGTGAAGAAACAAAGTAGATTGGATGTTAGAAAATACTCATTTCCCCAGCGGACCATCAATGTATGGAATAAATTATCAACTGATTGTGTACATGCTAGTAGTGTTAATATGTTCAAGAACAAAATTGATAAGTATCTAGCTAAGGCGGGCTATACATAGAATAAGCGCAGGTTAAACTTAGAATAGTAAGAGTAGACTCTCGATAAGCTGTTAGCTTCCTTGTCTACTGCCATCTGAGGTGCTCCTTGGGTGGCAATCTTGTTAAATCTTGTTATCAAAGTCACCTGCATCATGGTCTGAAGATTTAAATGAGCAAAAATTGAATGTTGTGCACTTTTCATAAATTTCATGCAGATTATCATTCATGTCAACTGGTGAATTCACACGGAACGAATCATCGTTATTAATGGAATCGAATGGAACGATTACGTCTATGTCATGACGCTATACTGCGGACCCCAGTTGATGTTGTAGTAAACTCGCACTGCGATGTTTCGGTTAGAATTAGTATCATTTGATTCAGAGCATAGGCTGTATGACTTGAACAGATTGACAAATAATGATCCACTGCAGCCACACTTGTCAGATATGTAAGTTAACATGTCATCGGCAGGTCTAGACCACGTTTTCGGACAGTTAGGCCTAGGAGTATAGCATGGCAGGCCTACTGTACATAAGTGTATGGTTGTAGACATGTGTATATTATGGTATGTCGGGATGCCTATATAAGTGAAGATGTCAGAAACAATTCAATATATGGCCTAATTAAAATCGGAGTCAAAGTGTTGTCAATGTGCATAAAACAGGCGGCAAATTTTTTTTCAGTAGATTCCCACGCGACCATTGTCTGCCATAGTTTGGTGGGCTGAGTTTAAAGCTAACATTTTGGAAATATCCAGCGATACACACCAATTACATTATATCCCACTGCACCACTTTACAATGTAATCATAATACATGACACGATACTTAGGCAGAGACGACATTTTAAATGCGAAACATAAAGAAATCAACGACGCTGCCATTTTTCCTATTTGGCATAAACTGCCAAGGCTTCACCGCGGCCAGATTAACGTGGCCGACATACGTAGACGGCAGGGAACTTGAAAATAGCGCCGTCTGAAATTATCGCATTATGGTTGCATCGACATGTAGACGTTCCGTGCGGTTTGGTTGTTACTTAACCTGACTTTGGATGGTAAATGGTGTCTCCGTGATTATAAAAATGCTGTCTTTGTTTAACTTCACCATCTCTTGTCATGGGAGGCGAGCCTGGAAAACGTCACGATGTGCGTGCGCAATAGCGGGAAGTCATTTCTGATTGGTTGACTTCACTCTCTTTGGGGACAATGTCAGCCTCCGCTTACATGGATAATTTAGCCTAAAATTCAACTTGTTTAATTAATTGCCAGGAACTCACTAGATCGATTTAAATCTTTCTAGTTTGAAATGGTGCAGTTTGATCAACTGTAATTGGTGTATATCGCTAGATATTTCCTAAAGTTTAGCTACCAAAGGATTGGTAGGCCCTATGTTGTTAGTGTCGAATTACAACCCCAATTTTACCCTAACTATAGCCTTACCCTGACCCTAGTAACTTACTACCCCTAACACCAACCCTTACGTCACAGCTAACCTAACCCTAGCCATTAACCCTAACCCACCATACTAGATATTGGCCGCGTGGGAACCGGCTGCCCGAAATGCAAATGACGCTGCAAGAGGAAATAATTATGCGCTAGATTATGTACGGTAATGTCGATTTAATACAAAAAAATAGCGCAAATGTTGTTTTTGGTGAATGTAACGTTAGGCAATTGACCAACTATTGTCTCGTTCATATCGGAAAATAAAGTCTAGCAAAACCAGAGATAGTATATGATTGAGCTACGTCAGTCTCCCGTTTAACGTGGGGCGTCCATTTTGTCTCATGAACGTTAGCCAGTGGTTGCACAACTTGCAACCAAAGAGTCACAAACGTTGCATGCATGTGCCGGAACAATTCCTATAGTATTTATATAGCATATTATTGTGTCCAGATATGATAGATTGCGAAATAACATCAAACCGATGCAACCACATTTTAATAAGCAACCATTAGCCAGATGGCGATACTCTAGAATCACAAAATGGCGGGTGTCCAAGTGACTTAGCTGGTTATATAATAGCTGTGGCAAAACTCACATTAAACATTATGGCCTAACGAAACTGGACATTAGGACCTGAATGAAAGAAACGTCGACAGCAGAAATATAACGATGCACAATGGCATATTATTTCATTTTGCTAGCTGGGGAGCATTCGGTGCGACTTGAGGGGAACAAACTGGTGTTTTAAACAAGAATAACTAACCCCATGTGATTAATTGTGCCATTGGAAAACTAGTTCAAATAACGGTAAGGACAGAGAGTATGTAAATGAGATGGAGAATAGTGCCACAAAGTGGAGGAGGCGTCGCCTAGCGGACATCCATCGACGGTCTCCCGTTGTAATCATTTTAACCAAGCATTGTTGCTTGAGGCAAACAGCGCTGTGACCGTCCCGAAGTTTGACATCGGTACCTTGCTCTCCACGACGTCGAGTCACCAGTGCCACCTATTGCACGGACGAACGATCATTTTGTTTCATAGTCGAAATATATGGAACACCGTTAGGAAATGTGTGGAATGTATCATGGCTGCGTTAGCCCTAGAATGGGCTGTTTGGAGTAAACCAACTTGAGACTGAACAATCATTGTCTTGAGCTGCACGTGTGTATTGTATAACTATAATTTTTATTGACCTGCTAATGAAACCCAAACCGAGGGTCTGCGCATAGCAGGAAGGGCAGACCAAAGCATACCCAATCGATTGAGGAGTGAAATTCAAGCCAGTATTAGTACCTAGATAACAGAAGTTGGTCTTGTTGGAGATGGTTTCCACGGCATGCTACACACAGCTCCTGTCTCGCTAGAGATGCTAGGCCACTGTGCGGATCGATCAAGATTGAGAAAAGACAGTCAGAAATAATAACGTTGGACGATAACTACGGCCAGTTGCAAGATGTAATGGCAGTGTGTGTCAGGCCAGAGCCACGAGAGCAGTGCGGCATTAACATGGCACGCACAGGTGGCCCATTATAAAAAGAACATAACATACAATTATTCAATCTCGTTAGTACACTGTACTGCTTAAATGACACAATGTGTAGGTATTTTATTCCATTCATTCATACATCTCCGAGACATAGAATACTTCTGATATGAAATTGGTATATATTTTATTATGAGTTCTTAAAGTTATTCTCCAAGTGTTAAGAACTATTACCTATTTATGAACCTTTTCATAATTGTTTAGCCAGGAAGGATGTAGAAATAGCAATGCCAAGAACACACTAAAATTCCACAACAAAACATTCCACTTGTTCCGATGTGTTTTATGTAAATACAATAGTGTATGCACGAGACCAATGATAGTGTCCTGCCGTGACATTCCTGGTATGCAAATTCAAAACCTGGCATTCTATGAAATTAATGACAACAGTTTTTAAAATTCATATTGGATCAACATAATCAACTGGTCAATGATAGTATACAAGTCAAAGCATAGATTTACTGTTTTAAACTATCGATATTGTTGTTGTAAGTATTCGCAACACTTGAGAGTCGTCAATGTTCCTTGCTTACGCGCTAGGCAATGCCCCAGGCCTGCTCAAACGCCGTGCACAGTTTCGCACACGTGAGAGCACCGGAAAGTGGGTAACTGCTCAATGAGATCGTCTCTTCTGTGTAGTCTGTATCCACCTGGAACGAGATGCACGCAAACACAAATCATCAATTGGATGGCAAATGCACCACTAAGATCAACACAAACAACATTTTCTACAGATTTATCACACTTTTTTTGCAACACATCACTCTTTAACTAACTATAATTAACATTATTAAAACCTAACGATTGCAGGAACATCAACAATTCGACTCATCCAAAAACAAATATACTTTAATGGCATAGGCATCATTCATTTGTACTGTAGTCAGATTAAAACAAATGAGATGTACACGCTTGCTCTAATACTGAATCATTTATTTTATAGAGATTGCAGCTGACACATGTCATATTATATTGCGTCAATACATGAGTAGGTAGAATATATGTCGTTCCAACGATGCTGCCCCCTGGCGAATGCATTATGAAACAAATCAATCTAACTGTCACAGGTTTACGTTCCTTCACGTTATCTTAACCAGGGCATTTTTATACTTCCCTTTGCATATTGAACAATCGTGTTACAGACAACGGATTCACCTTTGTTACTTAAATCACTTCAGTGAATGCAAGTTAATAAAACCACACATCTGAGAACGTTACAAATAGAATAGCATAACCATTGAATAGCTACCCAATCGGTAGGATACATGGATTGCATAATAATATTATAATTTTTAGAGATTGAAGAAAAAACCATGACAATGGGAAGTTTGGTAAAAATAGAATACATGCAGATTGCACATGAGAACGTATTTGATAAAAACGAAGATGGAAACAAATTGAACAAAATTAACCTACTGATTGTGTAGTTAATACTACATAATTATATGGTTATAGTGGGACGCTAACAATTCTTAGAATTTCTTCCTTTGGATAACAGCCTTGTTAAATCTAGGGCTAGACAAACATCAGGTATATAATAATAATAAAATACCTTTATTGTTCATCTCAACATTATGAGAGAAAAATTGTCTTTATATATTAACAAATATAAAACAATATACAGCGGTATCTATAATTATATATAAATTCATACAAATACTCATAAATAAATAGTCAATTTTAGTAAAAAAAATACATAATAGATTTTTATTTTTTTTAATTAAATACTAATATACTAGAGCCATTCCTGAGAAATGTGCATCCTAGAAGCATTTATTAGTCAAAGTTGGGAACCTGACTTTTTAGCATAATTATGGTATGCTGAACTCGATTAGCCCGGTTCCCACAAGCCTCTTTTCCAGAAATGGCTCGTCTATAATAAAAATAATAAATATATATTCTAAAAATAAATTATATACATACACTGCCATGTGCCATAGCCCCTACGACAAAGACAATGGGTTCGTCTTTAGGCACGAGCGAACTGAGCGTGGTATCATTGTCTGTATTGAACGACGTCCCCACTTTCTTGCATCCAACTGGCAGATGGTCCACAACGGGATTCTTAATCACCTACAGAAAACATACACTGATAAGCCATGTAGACAAGTAGTGAGACGCAGACCACAATGCTAATATTAGAGAAGTATTCAGTCATAAATAGTATACAACCGTTCTGGCTTAAACCAAGTAATATAATGCAACGGTGCAAATTTGTATATAGGTGATTTAACAAAAATCGATTCCATTGTTTGCAAAGTAATACATTGTTACTATAATACTGGTTGTAAGTCAATATTTTAATGCATATTCAGGGCTGATTTCACAATAGTCTGCTTATGATTACCTGGACTGAAATAGTCATCATACAAGGGTTGCGAAAGGAGGAAGGCATAGAGGAAGAGGGAGAGGACAGCATCGGAAACAGCCTAGGGTTCGGTGCAGAACTTGAACAAGTGGACGATGTTAACCAAAACATCAACAGTTTTGCTTCAATGATATTTAGTGGAGTCAAAGGATATACTAGTATATATATATATTTATATATCATACCCCAGAAAAACAGCTCAGCTCCAAATCTGAAATGACACGGTCACAGCGCCATTCCTATTTCGTTAACTAGTTTCCTGTCAGCGATGTCGCTGTCGAAGTACACTATTACCTTCAGCAACTTCTGGGGTCCGTCGGACGCGTGGATGCTCAACTTGTGAAGAAGCTGTACTGTATAAGCAAGAGAGAAGATTATCTGGTTTAACGACACCGACATTGTGATAAGTGTGGGACAGCAGATCTGGAGAAGGGTAAATAGGGTGCAGAGTGAAATGTTTAACATTCTACAAACTGAGTTACTGTAACGACACACTTAAAAACCACACACCTCTTATGACACACCTCTTATGCATTCACAAGTTACTTTGAAATAGTCATACTTACGTAAGAAGTACGAGTACTTTCATGTGTACGAAAAAAGTATTGACTAAGGAGTTATTTGTGAAAATCGGTACTCGTATACGAACAAGTAACAGTGACGAGTAATTTGGCCCCCGCTTTAAAGTAAAAAAAACAGTTCAACAGTTAAAACTATAATTACCCATGAGTCCACAGAATCTGTCGAAGGTTCGTGGTATCCTGGTCTGTGGGTTAACCTCAATCAGGACGTTCTTCTCCGTGTGAATGTAGACTTGAAGGAGACCGGCTCGATTGAGTGGACTGTCCATCAACATCAGTAGACACTGCCACGGCAGAGAAATGACCCTGTCATGCCAGCGGACATAGCTATACCGACACAAGATAGTTAGTGGGAAACAAACACCTTCAGTTGTAGAGAGATATCGACACAAGATACTTCGTGGAAAACCAACACCTTCAGTTGTAGAGAGAGAGAGAGAGACAGATAGAGACAGATAGAGACAGATAGAGACATATAGAGATAGAGGAGATAGAGAGAAAAAGGGCTGGCCATGTCATGACTGCGCACATAGACATATTGACACAAGCGACTTGGCAGGAAACAAACTTGTAGAGAGCTAGTCATCAATCAATTATAATTCCTTATGATGCAGTTTATCTTGGCACAACAACATACAATCAATCTCAGTCTTTTTGTTAAGAATAAAGTAGTTTGTTATTCGCAATGATGTGCTCAACTGTGCCTCAACACTAATTTAACAACACACATAATACTTCAGATATTGAATAACCAGGGCGGTCTATGCAGCCAACCCCCGTATCTGAGAAGGCACTTGATGGTGATGAGGAGGACCAACTGGAGCAGTTAAATAAAACAGCCTTTACTCTTTACTATACATAATCAGGAATCGCTAAGCCAAACCATCATCAATTGTTCAGCCATACTTAAGAAAAAACAGGGGATTGTATGGCCCATACAATCCACTGTTTTTTCTTAAAACGAGCAACTTATTTTGTATGGCCCATACAATCCACTGTTTTTTCTTAAAACGAGCAACTTATTTTCATACATTCCAATTGTTTCTAAAAACAAACCATATTCCAGTTTATTTTCAAAATGCTCAATTCAATTTACGACTACGATTGCAAGCAACCAACCATAATTCATTTTAGAATTTACCACGGGCGTCTCAGCATAGATCTGCGCTGTTCATTAGTGAAAAATACTGTTCAATTTCTAGTTAACAAAACATTGGCATGTCATAGATTGTAACTACTCATAATGTTCTTCATCGAAAACAACAACATGAGGCATTGGCCATAAGAATCACCACGCAATTTCGCAACTGATTGTGCTGCACGAACACTCCCACATATTGAACATTGCCTGGAATCATGAGAGCACAATGCCTGACCTGATGTGTGATGTCGGGTCGACACTTGGAGACGTCCTTCTTGAATTTCCTCATCAGATGCTTGTGTCGGTCGCAGTTCAAGAGTTCATATTGCTTGCCCACCTGGAAACATGGACAGGGTGCTAAAACAGGATCAGCTGAGTGGGAAATGGGTGCAGACCATTACAGTTAGTGAACACTATACATGTTGAAAAGCCAGCCAATATAGATGTGGATATGTATGTGTATAAAGATAGGTAGAAGAATGATCATCCAGTCTGATTTTTACTAGACAGCAGGACCAGTAAACAAGTCCTCAAACGTTTTTTGGAAGACATAATACAGGGTAATAATAAAAAAACATCAAATATAATTAAAGTGAATACATTTTAACTCACTTTGGTTTGTAATTGAAAGTCTTCGCGACGTTTTGGATTCTGATCTAGAAGCCTTGATCACGTGATGTTTTGGTTTGCGGGAAACTGCCCAGGAAGCAGTTTGCGGTTTATTGATGGGGTGTTTTTCTTGATCAGGAAGATAGCTTCATTGACTTTCTTTTTCTCCAATGTGGCTCTCTGGTTAGCACCTTTACTTGGTATTGTCAAGTGAAACCGAGTGTCCGTGCAGTACGGCGAACCAAAACATCACCGTGAATCCACAAGCCTAATGTCAAGGCCTGTCACGTGACCATGGCGTCTAGATGAGAAGGCGAAACGTCGTGAATACTTTCAATTACAATCCAAACTGAGGTAAAATGTAGTAAATACCAATGTTGGATCCAATGATACTTTTTCTAGTACAAAGTGAATTAGTTTTACAAATTCAAACATCAGCACTTTTTTTAGAAACCGGCTTTGCATATTACTTTTAAAAGCCGCTAACTTTTTAATAAATCGAGTAGGCACACTGCATATTAATTACGCTGTTGACGAACTGTGTATTTTATATAATAGTATAACTTCTATAGCGCTTAAATCCTCGGTGACCCGAGTTCAGAAGCGAAAAAAAATCCTTAACCATTATGCAAGTGCCGGGGACATACAGGGGTCATCACCAGTTTAAGGGGCCGCCGATTATTAAAGTGGAAAAGCAATTTCGACGAGATAAGTTTTGAGATTTTACGGAAAGAGGCGAGACTTTCACAAGATTTCAATGTGGTTGGGAGTTCATTCCAAATGATGGGTGCAGCAACAGAGAAAGCACGCTTGCACAGGTTCAGTTTAGTTCTGGGAATAGAAAGCTGCTGTGAGGTAGATGATCTGAGTTATGTGCATTCGAGATCTAATACGGCCGATATCGACCTAGACAAATTGAGCAGTAATTTATTGAGAAAACAGGAAAAATACAGCATAGATTTCATCAATCCAGTGGATAAGCTCATAAACAACAAAAATGGCTATTTACCGGCGAGTGCTGTGATTGGGCGATCTAACCTAGTGGACCGAAGCCAACGCTGTGATCTGCTCTGACTTGACAAAGTTGGCTGACGCACCAAATGATGATTGCAGATAATTTCAGTTGCACAGCGTGACTTGTAGTAAAACATACACCAAGTTTAACCTCAACACGTCCTTTCTCATTCATCACCACTTACTCATGGCTATGAAATCATCAGAGCTCTATCTAACTTATCCCTATTACTAAGTCAGTCAGCACAAGACAGCGTCATTTGCAGACGACATGCTGAGGCCTTCGCCCAACCACGGGACACAACGGCTGCCTAATGATGATGATGATGATGACTAAGTCAGGTTGTCGTCCGGATATGCCGGCAAAAATAACCGCTTCGTTTCATCAAATGAAACAGAATAGAGCACGCCCACATAGACAATATTTATTTAGAGCTGATCATCAGATGTTTAGTACTAGTAGGCTTAAAGAATGTAGTCCCCCAATTGAAAATGATTAAGAATTTAGCATATTTTAATAATTATCATTTACAAGCCGCCATGGCCCATGTCCGGGCCTTTGACAAATCGTGATACAATGTATTATACATCATTTATCGACAATTTGCGTTGAGATAAATATATATATGTGTTCACTAACTTGGACGGGAGACTACCATCAAATTGGCCCTAACTTCGGAAAATCTGGACACTCCAAGAGGTCCTGTGCACATTATGTTGTTTGCTCAGTCCTATTTACTTATGGTAGAACATTCTATACCTGTTCTTGAATTTGTACTAATTTTCATTGCACGATATATCTGCACATTTTTTTGTTTTTTTATTATTGAAAACTGTCCAAGTTGCGCTCGTGGAATCCTAACTTCGGACAGACATTGATTTGTTATTATCGACCGACATTGCATTTCTGCAGTCTAACATCAGACACCAAAAAAAACTTATAAACACTTCTGAGCAAATAATAACAATGTTGACGACTTAATATATAGATGTTTGACGCAGTAAAATTGAAAATAGTTCGATAGACCTAAAAGAAACTTTGTTTTTTGAAAGTGTTGGCAGTCATATAAAGGACGGAGACATCTGGTGATCAACTAAATATAAAAACAATCCTTTCTCAATGGATTTCTGCAGCAGATTGCCCAGCCCACTACCAGTGGGTCATCTCAGCGATGTCCAGAGGCAGCACAGCCATTGTGTTCGTCCTAACTTTGACACCAGCTAATCACCCGATGTTAATCTCTACTACTAATTTAGCCGCGTGTGTGTGTGTGTGTGTGTGTGTGTGTGTGTGTGTGTGCAAAATTTGACCAATTTCTGCCCGTACGCTCTCATTTCGACACCAAACGTCCCGTAAATTTTTTTCACATAGCAACTTTCCCATCCCCTACCTTTGGACCACTTTTTGCATTCCATTGTCCTTTGTTTTTTACGAAAAACAATAATTTAGAATGCCGCGATGCTTTGAAAACGGTAACGGTGACTTCGGACCAGAAGCGTTTCGGGCCATATACTGCGCACAACTAAGCACAAATGGTCAAGCGGTTTCATGGTTCTAGACGTTTCATATTCACGGGTTCTTGGTCAGCGACCCACGTATGTATAATGGCTCCATAGTTGTGCAAGAAGCCATCAGCACCGGCGACCCAGAGATTGTTCAGCTGTGTTTTAATGGTCTAGCTGGCGGTTGAATATGCACGCGCCAGCATCACATCAAGCTTAACCTTCTCGTACATGTATGGTAAAAACTACAAGGCAAACAAAGAAAAAGAGTGTAAGTACGGTACTACAGTAGGGCCTACTACTACACATAACATAATTTATAAATATAAAGCAGACAAATCCGAAGGTCTAACAATACAAAATTAAAGAAATTAAAGCCTACATACAGTAAGCTACGAACTAGCTACAAATATAATAACAATACTTGTACCAGAAACAATAGAAAAGCTAACGTGCTGTGTCAATATTACATCTACAATACTGCTAATACATTTACACAAACATAGGATATAATAAGGGCTACAATAGTACGTCAAATAAACAGTACACGTAATGCAACTTACACCGTTTTGGGCCAGGCTTGTAAACAAAATATTTGAATGAGACCGAACCAGAAGAGAACGTACAGGTCCAACGTTGGTCTAGTAAAAATGTGTAATGGCACAGGACGGGGCGTAGTCGCGTCGCAAGTAACCAGTGGAAGTAACGCCTGAATGACCAAGCTACGGGGCGTAGTCGCGTCGCAAGTAACCAGTGGAAGTAACGCCTGAATGATCAAGCTACGCCTGCATGAACAAGAAACTAGCTTCGCGTGGACGAATGAATACGCAGCGCGCTAAAAAATAAAAGTCCTAAACGCAGTCAGAATACCGCCTGATGCGAAAAAGCATCAAGTATACAATATCAAATCAATCAGCTTTTAGCAGAGGAACAAGTTCGCAAACTGGTCTGGTCAGAACAGAAGATTTGTTGTTGCGGGAAATCTTCAACTGCACCTTACGAACGTGCGAGTCGTCACTGGGCATGACATCAACGATGACAGCCAAAGGCCATCGATTCCTGGGGGCGTCGATGTCTTTAAGAAGAACCACGTCTCCGTGTTTCAGATCTGGTTGTACGGCGTGCCACTTGCGGCGAAGTTGGAGTGTTTGCATGTACTCCTTCTTCCATCTTGTCCAGAACCTATCTGCCAAGACTTGGACTCTTTTCCACTCCGAACGAATCATGTCTTTCGAGGTGAAGTTCTCAAAGTCTGGTAATTCCGAGTTGTTGTCGAACTTCTGTGTGAGAATGGTACTTGGCGAAAGCACGGAAGGATTTTCCGGATCGTTAGACACGGGAAGTAGCGGGCGTTGATTAACAATCGCAGTCACTTCTGCCATAAGTGTACAGAACACGTCATGTGTGAGGTGTTGGTTGACGGGTTCAGATAGGATAGCGCTCAAGATCCTTTTGACGATGCCAATAAGGCGTTCCCATGCTCCTCCAAAGTGTGGTGCATGTGGTGGATTAAGAATCCACTTGGTACCGACGTTGTCGAAGAATTCACGCAAGACATTGTTTTCAACGTTGATGCGATCCACGCCAAGGTCATCCATTGCTCCCACAAAGTTTGTTCCTCTATCTGAGCGGAAAATATTGACTTTCCCACGAATGGCAATGAATCGTCGCAATGCATTTATAAATGCGGATGAACTCATCGAGTCTACAACTTCGATGTGAACTGCTCTTGTAACTAAGCAGGTGAATATGATGCCCCAGCGCTTCGAGTTAGCAATACCACCGCCAGTTCTTCGCGAGACGATTTGCCAGGGGCCGAAGGCGTCAACTCCTACATTTGAGAACGGTGGTCCAGGTTCGAGTCTGTCAGCTGGTAGATCAGCCATCTTTTGGCAACAGTAGTTGCCTCGCAATTTGCGGCACTTCACACATTGGCTTATTAGCGACGAGACTAGGCGTCTGCACCCGGTGAATCAGTAACCAGCAGCGCGAATAGAGCCTTCTGTAAATTGGCGTCCTTGATGGAACACCTTCTCATGGAAGTGTCGCGCTAGGTGACGTCCGGGTAGAAGAATCGGGTGCTTCTCTTCATAAGGTATCTGTGCTCGCTCGAGACGTCCTCCAACCCTGATGAGCCCGTTGTCGTCTAAGAAGGGACTCAATGCTCGAATATAGCTAGAGTTCGAAAGAGGTTTGTTATTCTGAAGGGACTGGATCTCTTCAGGGTATGACTCCCTTTGAGCGTTCTTCAGCAGGAAATGTGTAGAATCTTGTCGATGTTTGTTCGCTGAATCATTCTTCTGATCAATGTCAGGCTTGCTCACGGATCTGGCCACCAATTTGAGGAAAATTATGGCTTTCAACAACGACTCCCACCGAGAGAAACGCGCGAAACGCTCGCAACCCAATCTTTCCACGACGTGAACATCAGTTTTGATAGTCGTGATGCGTCGAATCTCGTTGTCTGAATCTGGGTTGTGTAGTTCGTATGTCTCCGCAGTTTCCGACACTTCAGAAACAAGGGAAGTAGGACCGATAAGCCATGTGCTGTTTTTCATTTCCGACGGTCGCAACGACCTCGTTCCCTGGTCTGCGGGGTTATTGTCCGTCATCACGTACGACCACTGTCTGGAAGATGTCGAGGAGAGGATTCTCGCTACGCGATTTGCAACGTAAGTATGGAACCGCCGTGCAGTGTTGTAGATGTATCCGAGAACAAATTTGCTGTCGGAATAAAACCGAAAGTCTTGAAGAGCAAGCCCCAGATGGTTAGATATCATCTCCGCTATCTCAACGGCAAGTAGAGCTGAACAAAGCTCAAGTCTCGGAATAGAGTGGCCGTGCAATGGTGCCACTTTTGCTTTACCTAGAACGAATCCGAGGCTCCTTCTACCATCTGGAAGAGTACCTTGCAAGTACCCAACAGCTGCAATAGCTTTCTCCGACGCATCACAAAAAACATGCACAGTTTTCTGTTCACAAGCACTAAACGATGACGATAGGTAGAGACGTGGAATCTTCACGTTATTTAGCTCTACTAGCGAACTTCTCCAACGATCCCATCTGTCCAGATCTTGCCCTGGTAGTGGTGCGTGCGTGAGATTGTTCTCGAGACGTGGTCTGTCTTTTCGAAATGGAAGGGGTGCAATCCAATTTCCATTTTCGCCACGGACAAATCCATCCTCCATGATCGCTAGAAAGTCTCTGTCATCTCTTGAAAAGCTTATCTTTTCGTCATCAGGTGTTTTTGCAAACACATCCTGTTCGATGTTCGACGAAGTGGTTCGTTGACTTCCTGCGAATGGCACCATCTTCTGTTTGATCTCAATGTCATTTGGGCATGACTCAAAGAAAGATGGCCGCCCACACTTTAGTATATTCGTCTTGAACGCTTTTATACTTGGGTGACATCTCCGGAGGCAGGATTCGCCAACTATCGTCCATCCTAATGGCAACTTCTGAGCATATGGGGCAGAGTCTGATCCAATGCGTTGATCCAGAACATGGTGGGCTTTCAAAAGATCTCTGCCTACCAGCAACACTATCTTAGCGTCACCATCAAGAGGTGGAATCATAGACTCTAAGTTATGTAGATGAGGATAGTGTCTTGTGATATCTGGAGTCGGTATTTCGTTCCTGTTGTCGGGGATGACATCGCATTCTGTGACGACAGGAAGATCTAGGGCGACGCTTGAATCGAACGACTCGATGATGAGATTATTGGCTCTTCTGCCTGAAGTCTGTATCTTCCCATTACAGGAGGAAAGTACGTACGGGATTTCTTCGCCTTCTATTCCAAGCCTGTCGAACAGCTCGGGTGTTCCAAGCGTACTGTTGCTTTGGTCATCTATCACGGCGTATGCTTTAATGGCCAAGTCTATGTGGTCTTTGGGGTAGATGTGCACCAAGATAATCTTGGCACAAGACTTTCCCGGGAACTTGGTGTCGCCGCACACACTTGTACACTCCGAAACAACTTTGACGGATGTATTCTGCAACTCCCCGCCTTCAGAAACTGCAGTCTGACGAAATCTCTGCGACCGTTGTTCATCTGGGTGTAGCGCCGAACAATGACTGGTACTCTGGCAAATAGCACATTTGACTTCCTTTGAACATTTCCGGAAGTTGTGCGGCGGTATTTCACAGCAACGGAAGCAGATTGTGTGATAGCGTAGGAATTCTCTGCGCTTGTCTTCACTTTTCCTGCGAAAGACGAGGCAATCGTTGAGAGTGTGATTTGACGAATTGTGGTATGGACAGAATATGTCTGAATCTGATCCATGAGCACCTCTTTCTGGACGCTCGTCACGAGTATATGTCTTCTTGGTACTAACCAGAATCTTTCTTGCATTACCAACAGAAGCAGAAGGCGTGTCATAGTTGAAGCATGGGTTGTTCATTATTAGTCTCCCTGATGAATTGCAACAATTCAAGGAAAGGGGGAAACGCAACTTGATACTGATTCTGGTACCGTGCGGCTCTCGTTGTCCATTTGTTGCGGAGGTTGAGAGGGAGCTTGCTTATGATCGGACCTACACCAGATGATGTGTTGTAATACGACAACAGGTGCGTGTATCGAATGTCTTCCATCAGTGAAGCTACTTCTGTCAAAAGATCCAACAGCTCGTACAAGCGGTACGCGTCTTTACTGCCTGTGAGTTGAAAGTCAGAAATGCGAGATTTGATGGAACTCTCAATGAGTTCCGGTGCACCGTAGCATTCATCTAGTCTCTCCCAGATTAACGCCATCGCTCTCTCGGGATTGTTTGGATTAGCTTGCCGTATTCTGCCAGCAGTTTCCTTGGAGATTTTTCCTAGCCACTTAGTCAGCAAGTCTACATGATCAGCAGCGTTTACGTTTATCTCAATCATCGTTCTGAGGAATGTAGCTTTCCATACATGGTATGCTTCTGCCTTATCATTGAATTCGTACACACGTTTGAAGAGCATCTCTTTCCACCGTAGAGAGTCTGCAATGCCTTGCGTCGTGTCGCCTAAACCAGGGACTGCAATGGGCAACGACATGGGTGTCCGCGCATCATTTGTTTGAGACCAAACATGAATAGGATGAGCAGCGAGCGTTACAGCTGGAATGGGAGCAAAAAACGAGGGCGTCGTGTTAGTTTGCGCAATCATACCACTGCTTATTTGGTTAGTTTGTAACGAAGTAGCAGCAGAACCATACCCTGGAATTAACGACACAGATGTAAATTGCGTAGATAGGTCAGGAGGAGCGTTTGGACCATTATTTAGATCAGACACAGGGTGGATGCAAGTAACTGGCCCAGAACTGGTGTGCCTAAGAAGCATTGAAGCGTACGGAGTACAACTCGCCGCTGACACTAGAGGTGTGAAAGACGAAGCGTCAGGATGCAATGTGGACGTAAAATCTGGCATATAACCCTGTTGATCAGTCACTTGGATAGATTGAGGCTGTAAGTGAATCCGTCTTTGTTCTTCTATGTACTGCCGCGCTCTCTCTCTGTTTTTATAGTTTCAATGTTCACACTACCTAGAGCGTCTGCCTTAGCATCAGCCATAGCAGCTTGTTTCAGGAGGGAAACTCTTCGTAAGCGTGTCTCAATTTCTAATGCTTCCTTCTTTAGTAGAGACTCCTCTTCCAGGAACTGCAATTCGGCCCTTGCAGCATCAGCTTGGACACGTTGAGAACCCGCACTACTGACAGAGCGGGATGATCTTCTGCTTGGCTGAGACATTTGCTCGTCTTCGTGTCGCTGGATACGATCGTCAAGATAAGAGACTGCTTCTCCTACTTCACGTCTACACATGCACAGATCATTAATGATATTAGCATGATACAATAAACTGTCTTCTCTGCGAGTTTGCACAAGAAATGCTAAGAATTCATCGTATGCATGGAAACAGTGACTAGCAGAAGACCGTAAGTTCTTGAGTACTGCTTTACGATTGTCAGTGTCAATAAGATTGAGTTGATTGCCAACCAGGTTCCACTTAGTTTTGATTATAAGTTCAATTTTTTTAACTTTCTGTTCATACAGTTCTTTGTTCTTAACGGTTAATGTTCTTATGCGTTTCGAGAGTGGTGGGTGTGCGAAAGTTTGCTTATCTGGTGTAGACTCGGCAGTTCGTAGCGGACGATCGCGCCCGACTGGTGTAGACCCATAGGCTGGTGGAGAATCCGCAGTCCGAGTGGTAACGGTGGCCGATTGCAGATTTTCAGCTGGTGTAGAACCGTAGGCTGGTAGCGCATCCGCAGTGCGAGTGGTAGCGGTGACCGATCGCGGATTTTCAGCTGGTGTAGAACCGGAGGCTGTCGTTGAATCCGCAGTTGGTGACGCCGAACCGTGTAGATTTGCCCGTAGACTCATCAAACGGTTTTTTACTTTAATGGTCTAGCTGGCGGTTGAATATGCACGCGCCAGCATCACATCAAGCTTAACCTTCTCGTACATGTATGGTAAAAACTACAAGGCAAACAAAGAAAAATAGTGTAAGTACGGTACTACAGTAGGGCCTACTACTACACATAACATAATTTATAAATATAAAGCAGACAAATCTGAAGGTCTAACAATACAAAATTAACGAAATTAAAGCCTACATACAGTAAGCTACGAACTAGCTACAAATACAATAACAATACTTGTACCAGAAACAATAGAAAAGCTAACGTGCTGTGTCAATATTACATCTACAATACTGCTAATACATTTACACAAACATAGGATATAATAAGGGCTACAATAGTACGTCAAATAAACAGTACACGTAATGCAACTTACACCGTTTTGGGCCAGGCTTGTAAACGAAATATTTGAATGAGACCGAACCAGAAGAGAACGTACAGGTCCAACGTTGGTCTAGTAAAAATGTGTAATGGCACAGGACGGGGCGTAGTCGCGTCGCAAGTAACCAGTGGAAGTAACGCCTGAATGACCAAGCTACGGGGCGTAGTCGCGTCGCAAGTAACCAGTGGAAGTAACGCCTGAATGACCAAGCTACGCCTGCATGAACAAGAAACTAGCTTCGCGTGGACGAATGAATACGCAGCGCGCTAAAAAATAAAAGTCCTAAACGCAGTCAGAATATGTGTCTTCAGAGTCGTGACTATCAGCGCCACAGCCAGCGCCACAGCCAGCGCACGGGCGATGTCCCTAGTATGTGTATAAAAATGAAACAGTAGAACATTCAGATACTCAGGAGTCAGGACAGATAAAAGTTATACATGTTTTGATGACGACGTGTGTAAATGGCATCCCTCAGGGGGGGTAAGGTGCAGGCCCTCATCCAGGATCAGATTTCTACCAGTTCAAGCCCCAGAGCCGTGGACGTACCGCCAGGACTGCGTATCGCCAGGACTGCGTATCGCGTGGTCATTGCTCCGATATTATTAGTATAATTACCGATATTATTGAGCCTACGCCACGGTAAGGTCACAGTATTAAGTAAAGGTGTCATTTTTCACCTTCCGGGTAAAATGACAAATGCCACTTGACTAAAAACAAATCGCCGATGTTGATACAAATTTTATTTTGGTAATCTTTACCAATAGCCTAGGCTCACCGGCCTAAATTATTAGACGCCTTTTCCGAGTAGGCTTTTACCAATAGGGAGTGGCTACATGGCTCATACGGAACCGTACCCGGTGGTCGCTGGACTATCGATACGGAAGGCGGTCACGTGGTAGATTCCGTATCCCGAATATGGAGCCAGGGCTATGGAACCTAACTTCGGAGTTGAGCTCGACATCGGATGATGTACTGTATACGTAATTGACTAAATTGTATACAACAAGAGAAATATCATGACGCATGCATTGCATTTGAACTTCATGAAATTAAAATTGGTAGTGATTAGCGCGTCCAAATTTAGGACGAACACAATGCTTGTGTTGCTCATGGGGAGCGCTCCGTAGGACCCTGTTATATGAATAATTCGTCAAATCAAGACATGCAAACAAATATGGTTTTTTAAGTTTTTAAATTATTGAACGGTAAGGTAACTGCATCATGTAATTACATCCATATTTAATCGACAAAATTGTTAAAACAATTAAAGTGCCATATTCCGTATCCATATCCCTAGCTCCGTATTCGGGATACGGAATCTACCACGTGACCGCCTTCCGTATCAATAGTCCAGCGACCACCGGGTATGGTTCCGTATCCATAGTATAATGGTCCATGGGCATAGCCATTCCCTTACCAATAACATGATCATGAAATGATGATTAAGTTAATAAGTAGGCCCAACCAAATGCATTTGTCATCGTCTTTGCTGCGTACATTCTAACATTGTATACGCCTACAATTTACTATTTAGTCAGTTAAATTATTTATACATCGTCTGAAGTTGCACTCAAGTCCGAAGTTAGGGCAATTGACGGTACCTACAAAAGCCGAAGCCTGAGATGAGAAGGATAATGGGATTATCATTACGCGCCCATTCCTCCATCAAAATCTAAGGGTGCATAATGTACAAACCAAGAGTTTAGCCTATAAAGGTCTATTCAGGCCAACACTTGAATATTGTTGCTCAGTGTGGGACCCACACCATAAGAACCAGGGCAGCTAGATTTGTCCTCGGACGATATCACAACACCAGTGCTGTAACTAACATGATCCAGCAACTAAATTGGGAGTCACTTAGTGATTCCTACGATATTTATCGATACCTGAATTTGGTTCGATACTCGATACTTTCGTCGTAAACTTGCCCAAAACACATAAGCCTATTGTTCAACCGAGTCGATGATCATGCTAATTTCTTGTAAATAGTTTGATTGAATTTACACCAGAATACCTACATTTCAGGTATTACAATACTGGTATGGTAAAATATTTCTTTGATATAAATGTTTATCATTATGTTATTCAACAGTTACACCCTAGTATATTTGTGCCTGAAGTATAATGACATGTATGATATAATACAAGTGTCCACATAATATTCTTGGAGACAATACATTTAACTTGTAAGTCTATTACAATGGTGGCTACAATTGAAAGAGCTCTCTGAGCTAATTTCAATGGATTTTGAAAGAAGAAAATGAGTGTTTAGTATTGCAATATTTTATTAAACCCTATTTATAATAACGCCAAAGCACAGATCAACACATCTTGAAATGTGTTTATCTACTCTAACCACTTGTGTTCGCTCTGATAGGTATGAATGCATCCAGCGGTGTGCGTTGCCACGTATGCCTATCCTGTAAAGTCTGTCGAGTAGCAGACGGTGATCGACAGTGTCAAAGGCGGCGCAGAGGTCAAGCAGCACCAAAATAACAGTATTCCGATTATCCAGTGACACGAGTATGTCATCTTGAATCATACGCACAAGGGCTGTTTCACAACTATGCGCAGGGCGGTACGCACTCTGAAATACGTCAAATATATCATTCATGACCATGTATTGTCGAATTTGCGTTACGATAAACCTCTCAAGGAGTTTGGAAATGAAACTAAGGTTGGATATCGGTCGGTAGTTTGACAGTGAATCGGGATTGAGACCACTCTTCGTCAGCAACGGTGTCACGACGGCGTGTTTCATTACTTTTGGCACATTTGATGACTCGATTGACATATTCACAATGCGTGTGAGCACAGGTGCGAGTGTGCCAATGTTCGCTTTAACACTGTCGCAGGTACTACATCCATGTCTGGTGAAAATGCACTGGTACTTTTCATAACCAGACTGCAGACATCATCGTTTGATGCTAGTGTGAAGTTACACAAAGGATCTTCAATAATGACAGTCACTGGGTTCAAACACGAACGGCTGGTTTAGATTACGTAACGCCGTCAGGCGTGAACAGATATCAACAATCTTGTTAATGAAGAAGGTGTCGACGGATTCAGCCAATTCAGCGCGGCCGCCATCACATTTCGGCAGAACAGTTTGACGAGTACGGCCCATCTGGTCGTTTGTGATGTGATACATCTCTTTGGTATTTCCGGAAGACGATTAAATCTTGGCACAATAGTAATCTGATTTGGCCGAAGAGATGCTTTGCTTGAATGTGTCACGCAAGTTCGTGTAAATTTGACGATGTACTACTAGTCGGGTGTGGCGCCATTTGCGTTCAGCTTGTCGGATATTTTGCCTCATTCTCTGCAAATCGTCATTTCTCCACGGTTGTCTTGCGCGCACGTTTACCGTCCGCCGGATAACTGGCGCATGATCATTAATCAAAATCAGAAGCTGTGACTTGTACTGATCACATAGTGTCTCAATATCGTCGACTGGAGTGGTAACTAGTGGCGAATCCAACAGATCACGGGCGAACGTTTGCTTGTCAATGGCCGATATATTACGATAGATTATCTCTTTTCGAATGGGCCTGGGTTTGTTAGATACGAGTTTGCAAACAATGATGTGGTGCTCTGTCAACAAGGACTCCACAGAAACGTCCGTTAAAACAGAGCCAGTGACCGGCGTTATCACAAGATCGAGGATGTTATCACGAGAGTGTGTTGCGGACTTCACGTGTTGTTGCAGATTAGTATCGTTAAGAATAGCAGCCATACCACTTGCATTCTTGTCGTCAACATTTCTGTAGTGAACATTAAAGTCTCCCAATAAGATGAGTCCAGTTTGTTTAATAGAAACATGTTCGAGCAAATGACTGAATTCATCCAAGAATAGGCGAAATGGTGTAGCTTTGCATCCGGACGATGGTGGCCGATAGATTACAAACAAGCGCAATGTTGATGGGACGCGGGGGCCAAGAAATACAAGTTCAAGGCACTCGAAAGACCCGGCTCGCCAAGTTTTAACCATAGCAACACGGAACGACGATTTCAACATAATGCCAACTCCACCGCCTCGCCGACCCTGTCGAGTACTAGTAGTAGTTCCTCAGTGAGCATTCTAAATGTCCTTACATTGCTGATATGCTGTTGCAACTACAAACTGCTGCCCACGATTTGAACTTAACAGCTAATATTCGACCATTGCTGTTTTGACAGTTGATGGATCTGAAGGAGGATTGGTATCCAGTAAGGGTCTGTATCTAATATCCGTGGCTGGTCTCATAGTGTGATGTTGACTTCGGGTTACAATTGAGTAAACACCATATACACAGTCTTTATCATTGCTTGCAATTATGTTCATAAACTGCATATCGAACTCCATCGCTCTTGACAAGCTATAAGCCTGGGGTCGAAAGAAGACAAAATGGAAACATGTAGTATCACCATAATCAGTTCACAACATAACTTCACACCTACCTGACGGTGAAACAACGGAGGGTTTATAGTTCCGCGAAACTAGATTCGTGTTTGTGAATGCGAAATGGGGGCCGGTCAGTAGGCCTACAGAACTGTTCATGCGTGCTGCATTTGCAGGACTGCCAACGGATGCGCCAACGGATGCGCCAACGGATGCGCCAACGGATGCGCCAACGGAAGCGTCGACGGATGCGTCGACGGACGATAATCGGAGTTCGCAACTAACCTATTGGTGGTTTCTGCTACTGCTGTTGATGCTGCTGATCATCGCTGCCACCACATTCATTGTTCTCTACAAGAAGTAGGCAATACTATGGTTGAAACAGAATGGGTGTTGTTGAGTCTTATAGTGAAATGTATTGTATTGCGTACATATCTAATACTATGGTTGAAACAGAATGGGTGTTGTTGAGTCTTATAGTGAAATGTATTGTATTGCGTACATATCTAATACCATGGTTGAAACAGAATGGGTGTTGTTGAGTCTTATAGTGAAATGTATTGTATTGCGTACATATCTAATACTATGGTTGAAACAGAATGGGTGTTGTTGAGTCTTATAGTGAAATGTATTGTATTGCGTACATATATAATACTATGGTTGAAACAGAATGGGTGTTGTTGAGTCTTATAGTGAAATGTATTGTATTGCGTACATATCTAATATGTTGAATGTCAAAATGCAATCGGTTTGTAATATTAAAATGGGATACACAAAGTACGCAATGTAGGATTGATTTTAGGAAAGGTAACTATAAGAAATTAGGAAAGGTTTAGCACATGTCGACTGGAATGACAAAATGAAAAACAAGACGGCAACAAAATGTGTTGGAACATGTTAAGAGGGGAGTTAGATAGTGCTATTGATATATGTGTTCCTGTGAAAAGCCAGGGAAACGGTTTAAGAAGAAACATCTGTCAAAAGAGGCTTTCGGAAAGATTATATATAAACAAGATATGTGGCGGGTTTATAAACATACGGGGAAGGATTTATAATGGGGGGTTTTAACCATAGGAATATTAAATGGGATACACTACAGAGCGTAGGGGTAGAAGACCAGCAGTCATTGTGCCTGGTACAGGACACTTTCTTAACTCAACATGTATTAGAACCAACTAGAGCAACGAGGGAATTAGATATACGTTGTCTTCACAGAAAGAATTTGTTGACAACGTCGTAATACAAGAACCATTGGGCAGCAGCGATCATAAAAAACTGCATTTTAACATCAACATCAAATCAGACAAAACGAAAGTTAAACAATGTAGGAGGGATTTTAGGAAAGGTAGGCCTACTATAAGGAAATTAGGAAAAGTTTAGCACATTTAGACTGGAATGACAAAATGAAAAACAAGACGGCAACAAAATGTTTGAACACTTTACGAGGGGAGTTATATAGTGCTATTGATTGATTATGTTCCTATGAAAAAGCAAGTTAAACGGTCTAAGAAGAAACATCTGTCAAAAGAGGCTTTCAGACAGATTATATATAAGCAAGAAATGTGGCGGGTTTATAAACATAAGGGGAATGATAAAGATTATGAATTTTACAAGGAAGCACTAAATGCAGCAACAAATGAAGTTCGAAATTGTAAGCAACATTTTGAGCATAAATTATCACCAAATATAACATCAGATGGTAAGAGTTTCTATGCGTATGTAAGAAGTAAGCAGCATGCCCGATATAAGGTTGGACCACTGCAGGACAATGCTGGGAATATAATAGCACAGGGATATTTCATGGCCGATGAAATAAATATGCACTACAGTTCAGTGTTCATGAGAGACGATACTAGTTCGTTACCTGTACCAGAAACAAAGTTCAATGGACCTGAGGGGGGAATGTTGGGGCAGTTAGTTATAACCCCAGAAGTAGTAGCTAGCAAAATTAGCAATATGAAAGAGAATAAGTAGTAGATGGGATATCACCAAAAATACTGAAATAAACTGTAGAACAAATTAGTACGCCACTTGCACACGTGTTTAACATGTCACTGCAGGAGGGAATTGTACCTTTAGAATGGAAGGAAGCAAACATTATTCCACTATTCAAAAAAGGTTCAAGAAACAAGTCTGTAAATTATAGGCCAGTGAGTTTAACATCAGTAATTTGTAAATTATTAGAAACAATTATAAGGGATCGGATGATGGACTATTTCATAAAACATAAATTAATAAACCATTCTCAGCATGGGTTCCTAAAAGCAAGAGCATGCCTAACAAATTCGTTATGTTTTTTGAGGAAATAACTAAGTGGGTTGATGATGGGTCACCGGTAGATGTAATATATTTGGATTTTGTATCAGAAACAGTATAATCAACTGGATAGAGCAATGGCTAGCTGACAGGAGACAAATGGTAGTTGTGGACGGAGAAGTTTCTAGTCGGAAATCAGTATTGAGTGGGGTGCCACAAGGTTCTGTACTAGGGCCTATTTTATTTTTGGTATAATTCAATGATTTAGAGGAAGGGGCAACAGGCAAAATATTGAAATTGCGGATGAAACTAAACTGTTGAGAAAAACTAAGGAAATTGGAGATAAACAAAAATTACAAGATGACATTGATAAATTAGTCAGGTGGTCTGAAAAATGGCAGATGCTATTCAATTTTGGGAAATGTAAATGTCGTCATACAGGGCCTGGACATACTGGCACGAGCTATGAAATGGGAGGAACTATTCTAAGTAAAACCATGAAGAAAAATACCTAGGGGCAACAATGAATGCTAAAATGAAAGTCTCAGAACAATGCAGAATTGCAGCGTCTAAGGGTAATCAGGTTCTTGGAATGTTTCGGAGAAATATAACAAATAAAGAAAATACTTTGATTGTACCCCTGTATAAAGCAATAGTAAGACCTCACATATACTATTGTATACAGGCATGGAGTCCATATCTCAGGAAATACATAGGTATGCCTGAAAAAATACAGAGGAGAGCAACTAAACTCATTCCAGCACTGAGAGATCTGAGATGAAGAACGACTTAAGGAATGTGGACTGACAACACTAGAAACGCGAAGATTAACGGGCGATCAAATAGAAGTGTTTAATATATTGAATGGTTATGAAAATATTGATTCTAATATTTTTTGTTCGAAATTAATAAGGAAAGAAAATAACTAGCGGGTTCAACTTCAAGCTGGTGACGAAACAAAGTAGATTGGATGTTAGAATTTTTAATTTTACCAGAGGACCATCAATGTATGGAATTAATTATCAACATAGTGTGTACATGGTAGTAGTGTTAATATGCACAAGAATAGAATAGGCAAGTATCTAGTTAAGGCATGTTACACATAGAATAAGGGCAGGTTACATTTAGAATAGTATCAGTAAACTCTCGATAAGCTAATATCTTCCTTGTCTACTGCTATCTGAGGTGTTCCTTGGATGGCAATCTTGTTCAATCTTGTTAAATCTTGTTAACAATAATAATAATAATAATAATAAAACTTTATTTTCAGGCCACAGCACATAGATGAAAAACAGTATACAAGTACAGCATGGTGAAATATACACGGTATATTCACAGAATTCCGTCGTCATCGTAAACAAATTACACATTTTAGTTAGTTACACATAATATTATAAACATTGGTACCATTTCTTCCAGATAGAGGATGTTAACATGTTCGTAGATGACATGAAACACAGCAAGATTGAATTATCTGTGCGATTAAGACTTTGTATAAACCTGTACATATTATACTTCCGACGAATTTAATCCAAGGATGGCATATGGCTGTATACAAACATAGCACTGGTGTTGCATCGAGGATGTAGGTTTAATAAACGGCTTAAAGCATTATTGTATGTTATTCGTAACTTGTTAAGTTGTGTATTTGTATAGATGTGTCATAAATGTGAACAGTATAAAATAGTTCAATCTGATTGAAAAAGGTGTAACTTAACCTCAATCGAACATTTACTAAATGTTCTCAGCAATATGTTGGTCCGGATAATTATAGATCTGAGTTGTCTACTGATGTCATAATCATCATTTCGTAAATGAATGATCATCCCTAAATATTTATATCGGTCAATGTATTCCAGTAATACACCAGCCAAGTAAATTCGGGTCGATTAGTAATTTTATATTTAGCTGAGTTAATGACCATACACACAGACTTCTTAACAGTATAAACAATCATGCTTTTCCGAGTAGACACTGAATATATCTAGTAGTTTCTGCAACGCATTTGCAGACGGGCTAAGAATTACCATGTCATCCGCATAAGACAGATAATTGACTGAACACCCTCCAAGGGAGCAGCCATATTTATAGTTTGACAAAGCAAATCCCTCCTTGCGCAACACCATTCGTACTTGTAAAACCATCGGATAAACAATCGCCCCATCGAACACCGTACAGTTAAGAACCGTACCATCACACAAGTAGTCTGATTATGGTGATAGGGATGTCTCGATTAAAGAGGTTTTTTTTTTAAATAAACACCAATGGAGCGCGGTTGCTCAGTGGTAGAATGCCGGACTCGCAATCAAGTGTTCGAATCCATCTTTGTTACCGTTTCGAATACTGGGCATTTTCGTTCTCTCCATTGACGCCCCTGTTCACTCAGCTGTATAAATGAGTACTTGGCTATTGACAGGGGTGGAAATGTGAGTGATTTAGTCTTGGCGCGTAATTGCTGCCTGGCTAGAATGCTTCCCGGAGAAGCCGAGTTGGTGTCGGAACGAACAGGTCTGCCAGGGTAGGCAAAAAGTGTAAAGCGCTTTGAGCGGTCCAACGGACTGCGCTATATAAAAACTACCTTTACCTTTACCTTTTACTTACTTTACTTTACTTTAGTCGAACTCTTCTGCCATCGACGTCGAGTGGATAGACAATCGGACGTCTCTCCTTGACCCAGTTGTTTACGTCTGTCCTTGGGATTCCCATCTCATTGTACCATCTCGGTACATCGTCTTCCCAGCGATTTCGTGGCCTTCCCCTCGGTCGTCTCCTTCTGGCTGGATCACGAGTGCCTTGCTCTGGGGAGCCGTTGGTGCCATCCTTTTGATGTGTGACCACCACCTGATCTTGTTCTTGTTTGCTGTTTGCTCTGCTGGTTACATGTTTACTCGCCGCCTAATTTCTTCGTTTCTGATCTTGTCCATTCTGGTCTTTCTTGCAGCTTTTCTGAGACACCAATGGTTAACCCGGGCAAATGCCTTGGAAACATCTAAGTAACAACTGAATACAGGGCTATAGTTACGTTTATAATAGTCGATGGTTTGTTTTAGGGCATATATGCAAATACCAGTACCATGATTCTGTTTAAAACCAAATTGATTATCAGTAGTGTACAAATAAGAATCAATTGTATGTATCATTAAACGTTCCAGCACCTTTGACATGGTTGTACTTATATCAATTAGTCGATAATTGTGTTTATCAGTGGCATCCCCCGATTTGTTCTTGATAACCGGTCTAATCACTGTTTCTACAATTTTGCTTGCAACATATCCAAGATTCATCATACTCGTGCACAATATAGTTAGTAAGACATGTAGTACGCTTGAAGCCTTCGTCGTCAGATGTTCTGCATGAATGTTGTCAAGTCCTGCCCATTTTCCTGTCTTTAAGTCATCTATGGGCTCTTCAATGTCACCAGGACTTGTGATATGATGAGCACCGATGCAATTAATTCGGTCGTCGACAAATTGTTTATCATGTTAATAATAGATGATGGTACGTAACAGCCTTCTTCTTCTTCTGCACCTCTCGGTGATGGTGTCTCTACTTTAAGTCTCTCCCTGATGTCATTGTTTCTCACATGGTCTCTTAGTGTGTGGCCGTATTTCCACCTGCACATCTTCATTTCTGTCACTTCTAGTTTCTTCACGTGGGAGCTAGTCATTGGTACTGTTTCCATCACATACAGCATAGCTGACTGAACGATCATCTTGTGGATATTTCCCTTCACGTGTGGTGGTACTCTCTTGTCGCATAGGACGCCATACATCTTCCCGCATTATCAAATGATCGGGACACGTCCGTAAATTGGCATGCATTTCATGTTCGTGGTTTACTACGACCTAAGCCTCAATACACGTCACCGACGGTTGTGACGTATACTCAGAAACCCGCCTCGGTGTTTACTCTATCAAACATATTGGGTGTCAACAACTAAGATACCGCCACAACACATGGTACGGCACCTTCAACACTACGATGACACCACGTAATATGTGTGACAGAACTGAAAACACCTCACCACAGCACGACATCATATGTGTGACAAAATTACCATCAATACGTTAACACCATCCCAGAGGTGTCAATACTATAATGATAAAGCCACATAACGTGTGCGACAGAACTGACAAAACCACGATAACACCGCACCATATGTGTACAGGTAAAGGTAAAGGTAGTTTTTATATGGCGCAGTATCCAGTCCGTTGGACCGCTCAAAGGGCTTTACACGTTTGCCCTCCCTAACAGACCTGTTCATTCCGACACCAACTCGGCTTCTCCGGGAAGCATTCTAGTCATGCAGCAATTACGCGCAACGACTAAATCACTCACATGTCCACCACTGTCTATAGCCAGGTACTCATTTATACAGCTGAGTCAACAATCTTCGACACGGTAGCAAAGCAGGATTCGAACCCGGGCTCACTTGATTGCGAGTCCGGCATTCTACCACTGAGCTAACAGAACTGACAACACTGCGACAGCGCTAAATCAGCAACCCGCTTTTAATGTCAACATTTTCAACAAATCGAAATCTGGACCGCATACTATATTACTGCAATGCATGTAACTGTAGTTGGGTTAGGGTTAGGGTTAGGTTAGGTTAACCCTAAACTGGACCGCATACTATATTACTGCAATGCATGTAACTGTGGTTGCATCGCATCATTGCGTAGTTATTTTTATTGGCGCTACAGCAAATGAGATGTGACGGTACAGTTAGGCAGATTCACACCTTCTATGAGACTGACGCTGTGTAACGATATCAAATTATACATTTTAACTGAGTAAACCTTCAACTATCGTGGCATGATGGATAATGCGGTCAATGGCGGCTACGGTCATTAATGTATCCGGGAATATCTGATCCCAGTGACTGAATGGCTGGTTTGATGTGATGATCAAGCTGCCACTTTCATAACGATGAGCAATAAACTCAAACAGGACCTGGGTTTCTGAATCCGTTTTTTTAACATAACCAATATCATCGATAATGAGTACACGATATTTATCCAGTCGACTCATCACAGCCATTAAATCCAGCTCTTTTTTGGCCTGCTGCAGTAATTGCACCAGTGCGGTGGCAGCCAACCATTTTACCCGGATGCCTTGTTCGATAAGATGAAGCCCCAAAGCAGAAGCAATATGCGATTTACCGACACCGGAAGGGCCAATCAATAAAACATTATCTGCCTGTAGCGCCCACTGGGTATTATCGCGCAGCCCAATCACTTTCTTTTGAATGGTTTCCGGTAATTCATCAAAGCCTAAGGTGGCAAAACTTTTGCCCCGGGGTAATTTGGCTTCTTTGGTCCAGTTGCAAACTCGCGTTTCAAAGCGCCGTGCAATTTCATTTTCACACAGTTTAGACAGGTATTGGCTATAGCCCCATGCCTGTTTTGTGGCCTGTTCCTGATAAGCTTCATAATATTGCCAAAAAGCCAGCAAGCGAAGTTCTTTTAACATCATTGGCAAACCATCACTCACAGCACACCTCCTGTCTCATCCACTGACCGGTCAGTAGTTGATCATAGTCAGCAACCTGGTGTTGGCGTAGCGGTATCGGTGGCGGTGTACTGTGTTGTAAATACCTTGCCTGCAGGGATGTTAAATCGGGCAAGGCACCTTGTTCTGCCTGTCGCATTAGCTCAGTTGCCAGGGCACTTTCGCAATCATAATCATAGGCAAAGCGTAAAACAGCAACCATCCACTTGCATGCTTCTTGCGGTGTAAACTGTTTCTCTGCCTGCTTCCATAAAGCCCGATATTGCGTGTTAGGCAAAATATTATCGCGAAACTGTGAGAAGCGGAAGGCTTGTGGTTTGGCTGCCAGAGAATGAATGATATGCCGGTAATCTATTCGTCGCGCTCGGCCGGTGGGCGTTGTTGGATAAATCCGAGGCAGATTGATCACCCGAGTTTGGCCAACAAAGCAGACCAAACGATCATGGTAGAGATGCACCCTGACGCTTTCACCGATAAGGCGTGAAGGGACGGTATACAATGCGCGTTTTACAGCAATGGTACTGCTGGTGGTGACTTTTACCGACAGCTCAGCATAATCAACAAATCGGTGTTTGGGTAAGGCTAACAGGGTTTTGTGCTCTTCGGCCAACCTGCCTTTGCATCGTCTGTTCAGTTTGTCGACAATGTGTTCAAGAAACTCTCGATAAGCACGGAGTGTAGAAAAATCATTCGAACCGCGTAACTTTATGGCTTGATCAATGCGACGTTTTAATGAGCCATGCGGTGCTTCAATGGCGCCATTTTCATGACTAATGCCCAGATTATTGATGGTGGGCCGCATGCCATAATGCTTACATAAATCATGATAGTCTTCCGTCAGTCGCTGTTTTTCTACGTTATTGACGTAAGCCGCACTGAGGCTGTCTGTACGATGTTCCTTTGGTGAACCGCCTAAGGTGTGTAATGCACTTTGTAAGCCGTCAGCCAGTGCACTGTAGCTTTCTCCGCCCTGAATAACATGGACATGACGCCAACCACTAAAAGCCAGGCGAAACTGGTACAGTAAATGTGCGAACGCCTTCCCGTCTATCGTAATGACGGTATTGGGGTGCGTAAAATCAGATAGTCCCTGATGACCCGCAGGTACCGACTGACGAAACATGACTTCTTTGTCCGGGCCTTGTGTGGCCTGCCAGTGTTTAACACGTCTTTGCAGTGTCCGAAGGTATTTCTCTGGATACTTTCCCGGATGCTGCTCATCCAGATGCTCCCACAGGGTAATGCCAGTTAAGGACGATTCATCTTCTAATAACGGAACCAGTTCTGAGTCCCATACGGCTTCTAATGGATCTTTGCGCGTTCGCCACTTTCGTTCTTTGTGTTCAGCTCTTTCACCTTTTTCGATCCGGCAACCTGATCGAACACTGATGCCGGCTTTTGCTGCGGATGTCTCCTGCGTACAACCTGTCTGACGATTTTTCATATAACTATTTTCCTGTAATTGAGTGATGTGTTTACCGGACAAGTCACTTCCTCCTAAGAGTAAAAAGTACTTATCAGTTTATACACTCAACCGGTCAAGATAATTGTCGTCTGACCGGACAGGTTAATTGTCGCCTAACACTTTGTAGAATTTCATTTTTTTCATGATATTCTGGACACTCTTCAATTAATTTTAATAGTTTTTCATCCACTTTTAACAGTTGATTTTTAATGGTTGTTAAGATTGGTTTGATCAAGCCCTGTAGTTTTTTAGGCATAATTTTAAGACGATTCTTTTCCATGGTTTGCATGGATGTTAATTGTCTTCTGCGTGATAATAAATCACTCATTCTCCGCATGTTTTCTGGTTTTAACAGAGATAAATTAGGTTGAATGGATTCACCATAATGAGCCATTAAGCTGGCATCTAATTGATCTGTTTTAGCTAATCGACCAATAGCGCCTGCGAACTTTTTAATGTGTAAAGGATTAGCGACTACAAAAGGTAAATTGGCTTTTGAACAGGCCAAGATAAAAGCGTGTTCCATTCGTCCCGTTGCTTCAATAATAATGCGTGTTGGATGATATTTTTTAATCTCAGCAACCGCTTTTTTAATCCCTTTATCATCGTTAGTGACTGTAAAATAAATATCTAAGGGACGGATATAAATATCCAGTTGATGTTTTCCCGTATCGACACCAATATTGATTTCTTCTTGAGTTTTTCTAGTCTTCATAATAAGCTGACTCTGCCTTGCAAATTCGGGTTCGAGACCCCGTTGACTATCCGAGTTGAGTGCTTGGAGTCTGATACAGCGTTCTCACTTGTTATCGGTCTCTCAATAGAGGAACCTCGCATCCATCGAACTGCTGTAAAAGAAGGCTTTGGTTGCAGCCAAAGCTTGGGTCTCACTTTACCCGAAAACAGGGTTTATTATCCATACAATCGCATCCAGCTGACCGTAAAAAGCGTCACATTTTTTTGCGAAGCAAAAAAGTGCGCCCCTTTTTACGTCAGCTGATGCGGGCGTTATACCCCAGAATCTGCGTGTTGTGGGGTAGCCAATGCGAATAAAGGTTTCTAGGATATTGGCAGAATTATTCTGGTCTTATGGTAGTCGGAATAGAATTTAGAGCTATAGACGTATTCGCATTTTACGTTGCGGTTGGATGTGCCGCGCAAAATACCCCATTCTCGGTATTTTAGTGTGTCCACAGGCATTTCTCCGTTAGAATATCGAAGATCTCAGCACGTCTCGTAATCGGATAGTTCGGTGGAAAACAAGTCATATGGGTGGCATCGGTAGGCAAAAATCAGTGGGGTATTTCGCGCTCTGTCCGTTGGGTGTCAAACATCGGGTTCCAACGTGGGTATTGGCAAGTTTAGGAGGCTATTTAATGTCGGTATCCTTTGCCCGTAGTGTCACAATCGGGTTCGGTGTTTTCGGTGGCTTTTAATAAAGCCCAAGCGCTGGGGTATAACCATTGTATCAAGCCGACCCCAAAAAGCGGGGTCGTTTTGGGGCTATTGCGAAGGCCGGTTGCGTGTTAAAGTTTATCTCTGTTTTCCAGTTCTGTGAACGCTTTTTGGGTCAGCTTATACAGGCGTTATAAGTCATAGGGAAATTCAGTGATACTTGAAGTAGCGATTCTTGATGTAAAAAAAGGCAAAGAAAAAGAATTTGAGGTAGCGTTTGGAAAAGCTCAAGATATTATTTCTAGTATGAATGGGTATGTTTCACATGAGCTACAGAAATGTGTAAAAAATACGAGCCGATATATTCTTCTAGTAAATTGGCAAACTCTCGAAGATCACACAGAAGGTTTTAGAGAGTCCAAAGAATATCAGAAATGGCGATCGTTATTACACCATTTCTATGAACCATTTCCCAAGGTAGAACATTATCAAAGTGTGTATAGCAATACCAAAGACTCCCTATAATGACAGCAATAATCGAATTACAGACAGAACATCTTATTATGAGGCAGTGGCGCAAAGAAGATTGGTCAGAATTTGCCAAACTGAATTCAGACCCTGTGGTTATGGAATATTATCCAAATATTCTTAGCACGGAAGAAAGTAATGCTATGGCTCAAAAAATCGAAGCACTGTTATCGAAAAGAGGTTGGGGGTTCTGGGCAGTAGAGTCAATTTCCAAAAAAGCATTTATGGGCTTTGTTGGTCTTCATGAGCCAACTTATGAATTACCAGTCACACCCTGTATTGAAATAGGTTGGCGGTTAGCAAAACAATATTGGGGTAAAGGTTATGCTACCGAGGCGGCAAAAGCATCACTAGATTTTGCTTTCAAAAAACTTAATTTACCTGAAGTATATTCATTTGCTTCAGTTTCAAATAGAAAGTCTTGGGCAGTTATGGATCGATTAAAAATGGTAAATACCAAAGAAAATTTCGAACATCCTGACATTCCTAAAAATAATCCACTTCGAGAGCATGTTTTGTATAAAATAACCCAACGGCAATGGTTAGAAAATGACTTATAACAATCGCATGCAGCTGACCGTAATAAGCGTCATTTTTTTTGCTGAGGCAAAAAAACCGCCCCTTATTACGTCAGCTGATGCGGGCGTTAGATTTTCAAGAGGGGCGAAATGCGTTATTCAGTATTTATATTAATAGCATTACTACTTGGCGGGTGTACAGCAGTAAAAGCAGTGGTTGCTATGAACAAGAGTACAAAGCATTTTCAGAGCTTAGAGAATGATTCTCGTGTAAAATACGAAGCTGGAGCAGAGGTTAATGCTCAGGTTGTTGCCAACAACCTTGATAAAGCAATTGAAGTTATTGAAAATAAACAATACAGAAAATTCTCAAAGCCAGTAATTATCTACATTTTAGCAACAGAAAAGAGTGTTTCATCTTTTTGTGTAAATTCAAAAGTTGGAGCATGTGTGGCTAATGAGCGGTTGTTCATTTCGTCAAAAAAAGAAATTACTCCCGAGCGAATTTCAAAATTTCTTACACATGAATTATCCCATCTTCATATGGGACAATACCTGGGGATGTGGAAATGGCATTCAAATGTACCTTTGTGGTTTAGGGAAGGGTTGGCTGTTTATGCTTCTGACGGTGGTGGAGCTGAGTACATAACTAAAGAAGAAGCAAAAAAAGCAATTGTCTCAGGAGAAATGTTTACTCCAAATAAAACAGGTAGTTTGTTGTTCCAAAAAACGGCATATAGCTTTGGCTTAAAACCGCATATGTTTTATAGACAAGCGGGTCTTTTTATAAGTTGGCTAAAAATGAAAAACAAACAAAGTTTTGAAGCCATTATTTTAAATATTCAAGCTGGGGAAGAAACATTTGAGGAGGCTATGTTAAGTGCTTATGGCGTTGGTATTTTAGAGCTTTGGTCAAACTTTACAAATGAACAAAAAATCTAACGAATAAGGTTAGATTGTGTGAGCGGAGCGAACCACAATCTGAACCGTTTGTTGGACAAGCCCGTTTTTACTGTTTGGTGTGAGTTTCGCTATTGCAAATAGCTTTTTGCTGAACAGCCCGATTAATGCATCCGGCTTCTATTTTTTAATCCGTTTTCCGCAAATGCATGGATTTTCATTGCGATCATCCATAAAGCCCCCTTTTTTTATCAATGCCCCCCTTTTTCAGAGCAGGTAATAGCCTTGGCCCATTATAGGCTACTTGTGCCATTGCCTGAGAGTGATTAAATGCTACATAATCAATAAATGCCTCCAGCGCTTAAGTCGGCACCAACGCTTGGCTGTCTGTTTTTAGCCTGAGTACTTCGACAATGGGAATTCGGGTTCGGCTCACCTGCATTGTTCCACCACAGCAGGTGCAGGCCCCTGGGGTCGCTGTCGAAGGCCTATTTTTTCCAGCATTTTTTTGGGGTCAAGTTTGCCCAGGGTTAGCAGAATGCTGATCATTTTCTTACTGTTAGGATGCAAAAATCCAAAATTTCTGGCACGGCGAAATCCCGTTGGCAAAACAGGCTGCAGAACCAGCCATAAAAATTTGGCGCCGGTTTCTGTTCGGGTTTCCCAACGCTTAGTGTCACTGTTCTGATAGCGAAACGTCACCTTGCCATTGCTGACAGATAAAATATCCTTCTCGCGGATGACCCCACGATAAAGATAGCGCCCCAGATAGACCAGTGCCTTGCCGCCTGAGCCTACTTTCTTACAATTGACAATCCATTTTTGCGGAATAGATTTAGGCAAAATCAAGTTTTCTTTGGCCAGTTTCGACAGCAGTTTACCCCGAAAGACCTTGGCGAGGGCTTTGTGATTAAACAGGTACTTGCCGTGTTTGGTGCGTGTCAGTTTATTGAGTCGGTCAACCACTGTCGCAGGCATCACGGTATGGATATGCGGATGATAATCCAGATGTCGGGCATGGGTGTGCAAAACGGCAATCATCCCGGGATCCCCCTTAATTTTTTGTCATTGCGACTGAAGGATTGTAGGGTTTCCCAGACACCATCAAACATCAGCCGGTAAACAAGTTTTTGATGGTTTTTGGCCAGAGATCTCAGCTGCGCAGGCAAAGTAAACGTGATCATAAAATAGTCACCCGGCACCTGTTTTTTCAGCTGATTCTCAATCCACAGCTGAGATTCATGAAGCTGGCAATGCGGACAGTTGCGATGACCGCAGGAATGGGGAACAAAGCGTTGGTGGTCACAGTCGGTACAGCTGACCTGCATCACCGGGCTGAATTTTGTCCGGCAGATTTTAAGTGCATTCAGTGCCTTTCGCTGAGCAGGTAGAACCTGCCCCTGATAGGTGTTCAGGAAATCAGTTTCAAACTGATCGATGACAGAGGAAAGCAAAATCATCTGATCTTCCTCCACGACACGTTGAAACCACCCGTCAGCTGATTGATCCGCTGTTCAGAGTTGTCACAGGTCACATCAGTCAGATGGGCATAGCGTGCCGTAGTCAGCAGGGAACTGTGCCCCAGAAACTGCTGGAGTTCCAGCAGACCGACTCCAGCAAATGCGTGGCATAGCTGTGACGCAGAGAATGGCAGGAAATCTTTTTTTTAGCCCCATCTCCTGAGCAACGAGCTTGATAGTCGCCTGAACGCCACCGCGATCAAGCGGCGACTCAGCAAGATGCGCCCCTTCCAGCCCCCGTGAACGATTGGGGAACAATAGCGTTGGGTGTCGGTGCAATACCCAAAATCGGCGAAGTACCTGCAAGGTATTGACGGGCAAAGGTACCAGACGGTCTTTATTGCCCTTGGCATTGCGAATATGCACACGCATTCGCGTCGCATCGATATCCCCTACCTCCAGGTTCAAGCCTTCGCCTAGACGCAAACCCATACTGTAAAGGGTAAAATAGAATACGCAGTAGCTTAACTTGCGTGTCGACATAAACAGCCGCTGCGCTTCCGCCCTAGTCACAATATCGGGAATGCGTGTACAGCGCGGCGGTTTAACCATAGGAATGTCAGCCCAGGGTTTGGCAAGGACATGGGTATAGAAAAACTTTAATCCATAAAGATCCAGCTTAACCGCACTCCATGAAAGGCGGTCGAGCAGATCATGAAAGTAGTCAAGAAGCTGGTCTTGAGACAGGTTATCCAGATGGCCATTGAAATAAACAGCAATACGGCGAATAGCACGTGAATACGCCTCAATGGTTTTGGGTTGCAGTCCCTGAAGTTTTAAATGTTTGCAGTGCAGTGAATAATAATGATTGTATTTTGATTCAAGAAATGGTGTCATCAGTGTGTAACCTCACTGTTAAATAAATGAGCTTACAGGTTACCTTCTTATGAAAAGGGAGGGTACTGAGGGTACACTTTAATTTTATCGGCGCGGCAGCTCTTCCTCCGCGATAGCGGCTTCGTCCAACAATTGCATCCAGCTGACCGTAATAAGCGTCACTTTTTTTGCGAAGCAAAAAAACCGCCACTTATGGTAGCCGCTGAAGCTGGCGTTATGTTTCCACAAAAATCATCCTGTAACATTATATAAAAGCAATGAATTGTAACTTTTCAACAATATTGAAACATTACTGTTCATGTTATAATCCAATCTATGAAGATATATATGGATAATTGCTGCTTTAATAGACCTTCTGATGACCAGTCAAACCCACGTATTCATTTGGAATCTGAGGCAATAAAAACAGTTATTGATTTAATTGAACAAGGAACATGGGAGCTATTTTCTAGTGATGTGCTTGATTATGAAATATCAAATATTTCTGATGAAAAGAAACGAAGAAACCTACAAGGTATCAGTAGCATGGCTGTTAAAACTATAAGTTTAACAAACCCCATCAAAGAGAGAGCAAATTATTTTGAAAGTTTCGGGCTTCAAGCTTTCGATGCAATGCATTTAGCCTGTGCAGAAAATAACTCAGATATATTATTAACGGTAGATGACCGGTTTATAAAAAAAGCAAATAAAATTAACGACCTTAAAGTAAAAATTAAGAATCCCTTACAATGGTTAGAGGAGGTATTGTAAATGAGTGTAGCTAATTACAAAACTGATTATGAAATTCAGAAAACAGCTTTCGATGTCTTGCGTAAACAGCTTGGAATCTCTAACCTTATTCGGTTCATGCAACAATATGATAAGGGGTATGGTAATTACACAGTTGATAGAGATCAATGGCAAAAGAACTATACAGTAGATAGTTTATTTGTTGAAATAGAAGCTAATAAAACCAAGCTAAATATTAAAGAAACATAACGAATAAGGTTAGATTGTGTGAGCGGAGCGAACCACAATCTGAACCGTTTGTTGGACAAGCCCGTTTTTACTGTTTGGTGTGAGTTTCGCTATTGCAAATAGCTTTTTGCTGAACAGCCCGATTAATGCATCCGGCTTCTATTTTTTAATCCGTTTTCCGCAAATGCATGGATTTTCATTGCGATCATCCATAAAGCCCCCTTTTTTTATCAATGCCCCCCTTTTTCAGAGCAGGTAATAGCCTTGGCCCATTATAGGCTACTTGTGCCATTGCCTGAGAGTGATTAAATGCTACATAATCAATAAATGCCTCCAGCGCTTAAGTCGGCACCAACGCTTGGCTGTCTGTTTTTAGCCTGAGTACTTCGACAATGGGAATTCGGGTTCGGCTCACCTGCATTGTTCCACCACAGCAGGTGCAGGCCCCTGGGGTCGCTGTCGAAGGCCTATTTTTTCCAGCATTTTTTTGGGGTCAAGTTTGCCCAGGGTTAGCAGAATGCTGATCATTTTCTTACTGTTAGGATGCAAAAATCCAAAATTTCTGGCACGGCGAAATCCCGTTGGCAAAACAGGCTGCAGAACCAGCCATAAAAATTTGGCGCCGGTTTCTGTTCGGGTTTCCCAACGCTTAGTGTCACTGTTCTGATAGCGAAACGTCACCTTGCCATTGCTGACAGATAAAATATCCTTCTCGCGGATGACCCCACGATAAAGATAGCGCCCCAGATAGACCAGTGCCTTGCCGCCTGAGCCTACTTTCTTACAATTGACAATCCATTTTTGCGGAATAGATTTAGGCAAAATCAAGTTTTCTTTGGCCAGTTTCGACAGCAGTTTACCCCGAAAGACCTTGGCGAGGGCTTTGTGATTAAACAGGTACTTGCCGTGTTTGGTGCGTGTCAGTTTATTGAGTCGGTCAACCACTGTCGCAGGCATCACGGTATGGATATGCGGATGATAATCCAGATGTCGGGCATGGGTGTGCAAAACGGCAATCATCCCGGGATCCCCCTTAATTTTTTGTCATTGCGACTGAAGGATTGTAGGGTTTCCCAGACACCATCAAACATCAGCCGGTAAACAAGTTTTTGATGGTTTTTGGCCAGAGATCTCAGCTGCGCAGGCAAAGTAAACGTGATCATAAAATAGTCACCCGGCACCTGTTTTTTCAGCTGATTCTCAATCCACAGCTGAGATTCATGAAGCTGGCAATGCGGACAGTTGCGATGACCGCAGGAATGGGGAACAAAGCGTTGGTGGTCACAGTCGGTACAGCTGACCTGCATCACCGGGCTGAATTTTGTCCGGCAGATTTTAAGTGCATTCAGTGCCTTTCGCTGAGCAGGTAGAACCTGCCCCTGATAGGTGTTCAGGAAATCAGTTTCAAACTGATCGATGACAGAGGAAAGCAAAATCATCTGATCTTCCTCCACGACACGTTGAAACCACCCGTCAGCTGATTGATCCGCTGTTCAGAGTTGTCACAGGTCACATCAGTCAGATGGGCATAGCGTGCCGTAGTCAGCAGGGAACTGTGCCCCAGAAACTGCTGGAGTTCCAGCAGACCGACTCCAGCAAATGCGTGGCATAGCTGTGACGCAGAGAATGGCAGGAAATCTTTTTTTTAGCCCCATCTCCTGAGCAACGAGCTTGATAGTCGCCTGAACGCCACCGCGATCAAGCGGCGACTCAGCAAGATGCGCCCCTTCCAGCCCCCGTGAACGATTGGGGAACAATAGCGTTGGGTGTCGGTGCAATACCCAAAATCGGCGAAGTACCTGCAAGGTATTGACGGGCAAAGGTACCAGACGGTCTTTATTGCCCTTGGCATTGCGAATATGCACACGCATTCGCGTCGCATCGATATCCCCTACCTCCAGGTTCAAGCCTTCGCCTAGACGCAAACCCATACTGTAAAGGGTAAAATAGAATACGCAGTAGCTTAACTTGCGTGTCGACATAAACAGCCGCTGCGCTTCCGCCCTAGTCACAATATCGGGAATGCGTGTACAGCGCGGCGGTTTAACCATAGGAATGTCAGCCCAGGGTTTGGCAAGGACATGGGTATAGAAAAACTTTAATCCATAAAGATCCAGCTTAACCGCACTCCATGAAAGGCGGTCGAGCAGATCATGAAAGTAGTCAAGAAGCTGGTCTTGAGACAGGTTATCCAGATGGCCATTGAAATAAACAGCAATACGGCGAATAGCACGTGAATACGCCTCAATGGTTTTGGGTTGCAGTCCCTGAAGTTTTAAATGTTTGCAGTGCAGTGAATAATAATGATTGTATTTTGATTCGAGAAATGGTGTCATCAGTGTGTAACCTCACTGTTAAATAAATGAGCTTACAGGTTACCTTCTTATGAAAAGGGAGGGTACTGAGGGTACACTTTAATTTTATCGGCGCGGCAGCTCTTCCTCCGCGATAGCGGCTTCGTCCAACAATTGCATCCAGCTGACGTAATAAGCGTCACTTTTTTTGCTAAAGCAAAAAAACTGCCTCTTATTACGTCAGCTGATGCAGGCGTTATGTGTTTCAGAAACTACTGTAATTGCCACCCAACAAAATACTACTCAGACTCACCCATGTAATAATCCATATTTTTATACGCATCCCATGCTGTGTTTGCCGTGAACAAGACGAACACTAAGCAAATAACAATAATCGAGCATGAGCTGAAATAATAAATTGAGAGGAAAGAACCAATCCAATATGCCGCATTGGTTAATTGGGATCTGAAAAACTGATAGAACCCAAGCTTGATACTCTTTCGCTGACTCAGCAGTGTACTTTACTCGGCCTAAATAGAAGTAGCCTTTATTGTTAGGCGACAATTAACCTGTCCGGTCAGACGACAATTATCTTGACCGGTTGAGTGTATAAACTGATAAGTACTTTTTACTCTTAGGAGGAAGTGACTTGTCCGGTAAACACATCACTCAATTACAGGAAAATAGTTATATGAAAAATCGTCAGACAGGTTGTACGCAGGAGACATCCGCAGCAAAAGCCGGCATCAGTGTTCGATCAGGTTGCCGGATCGAAAAAGGTGAAAGAGCTGAACACAAAGAACGAAAGTGGCGAACGCGCAAAGATCCATTAGAAGCCGTATGGGACTCAGAACTGGTTCCGTTATTAGAAGATGAATCGTCCTTAACTGGCATTACCCTGTGGGAGCATCTGGATGAGCAGCATCCGGGAAAGTATCCAGAGAAATACCTTCGGACACTGCAAAGACGTGTTAAACACTGGCAGGCCACACAAGGCCCGGACAAAGAAGTCATGTTTCGTCAGTCGGTACCTGCGGGTCATCAGGGACTATCTGATTTTACGCACCCCAATACCGTCATTACGATAGACGGGAAGGCGTTCGCACATTTACTGTACCAGTTTCGCCTGGCTTTTAGTGGTTGGCGTCATGTCCATGTTATTCAGGGCGGAGAAAGCTACAGTGCACTGGCTGACGGCTTACAAAGTGCATTACACACCTTAGGCGGTTCACCAAAGGAACATCGTACAGACAGCCTCAGTGCGGCTTACGTCAATAACGTAGAAAAACAGCGACTGACGGAAGACTATCATGATTTATGTAAGCATTATGGCATGCGGCCCACCACCAATAATCTGGGCATTAGTCATGAAAATGGCGCCATTGAAGCACCGCATGGCTCATTAAAACGTCGCATTGATCAAGCCATAAAGTTACGCGGTTCGAATGATTTTTCTACACTCCGTGCTTATCGAGAGTTTCTTGAACACATTGTCGACAAACTGAACAGACGATGCAAAGGCAGGTTGGCCGAAGAGCACAAAACCCTGTTAGCCTTACCCAAACACCGATTTGTTGATTATGCTGAGCTGTCGGTAAAAGTCACCACCAGCAGTACCATTGCTGTAAAACGCGCATTGTATACCGTCCCTTCACGCCTTATCGGTGAAAGCGTCAGGGTGCATCTCTACCATGATCGTTTGGTCTGCTTTGTTGGCCAAACTCGGGTGATCAATCTGCCTCGGATTTATCCAACAACGCCCACCGGCCGAGCGCGACGAATAGATTACCGGCATATCATTCATTCTCTGGCAGCCAAACCACAAGCCTTCCGCTTCTCACAGTTTCGCGATAATATTTTGCCTAACACGCAATATCGGGCTTTATGGAAGCAGGCAGAGAAACAGTTTACACCGCAAGAAGCATGCAAGTGGATGGTTGCTGTTTTACGCTTTGCCTATGATTATGATTGCGAAAGTGCCCTGGCAACTGAGCTAATGCGACAGGCAGAACAAGGTGCCTTGCCCGATTTAACATCCCTGCAGGCAAGGTATTTACAACACAGTACACCGCCACCGATACCGCTACGCCAACACCAGGTTGCTGACTATGATCAACTACTGACCGGTCAGTGGATGAGACAGGAGGTGTGCTGTGAGTGATGGTTTGCCAATGATGTTAAAAGAACTTCGCTTGCTGGCTTTTTGGCAATATTATGAAGCTTATCAGGAACAGGCCACAAAACAGGCATGGGGCTATAGCCAATACCTGTCTAAACTGTGTGAAAATGAAATTGCACGGCGCTTTGAAACGCGAGTTTGCAACTGGACCAAAGAAGCCAAATTACCCCGGGGCAAAAGTTTTGCCACCTTAGGCTTTGATGAATTACCGGAAACCATTCAAAAGAAAGTGATTGGGCTGCGCGATAATACCCAGTGGGCGCTACAGGCAGATAATGTTTTATTGATTGGCCCTTCCGGTGTCGGTAAATCGCATATTGCTTCTGCTTTGGGGCTTCATCTTATCGAACAAGGCATCCGGGTAAAATGGTTGGCTGCCACCGCACTGGTGCAATTACTGCAGCAGGCCAAAAAAGAGCTGGATTTAATGGCTGTGATGAGTCGACTGGATAAATATCGTGTACTCATTATCGATGATATTGGTTATGTTAAAAAAACGGATTCAGAAACCCAGGTCCTGTTTGAGTTTATTGCTCATCGTTATGAAAGTGGCAGCTTGATCATCACATCAAACCAGCCATTCAGTCACTGGGATCAGATATTCCCGGATACATTAATGACCGTAGCCGCCATTGACCGCATTATCCATCATGCCACGATTCTTGAAATCGACGGCAACAGTTACAGGAGGAAACATCAGAAAAAATCATAAAAAACCTTAAACACTCAACCGGCCATCATAATTGTCGCCAAACCGGACAAAGTAATTGACGCGAGACAACAAAGTATGCCTGGCATCGGAAATGTCGTGGCTTTTAGTTTGTTAGCTGACATGCCAGAACTCGGTTCCATGAGTAGCAAAGAAGCCGCTGCTTTAGTCGGTGTTGCTCCTTTTAATCGAGAGAGTGGCACGTATAAAGGACAACGTAGAATTCGTGGTGGCCGTTATCAAGTCCGTACTGTGATGTTTATGGCCATGATGTCAGCGATACAATGTAATCCTGTTTTTAAAGCTAAATATGAGCAATTAGTAGATGATGGAAAACCTAAAAAAATTGCCCTTATTGCCTGTGTCAGAAAGATGATTGTGATACTCAATTCTATGCTTCGAGACGGCGTCAAATGGGAGGTGAATCATGCTTAATAATTACTATTTGACACCATAGTCACTTGTTATACTTGTTCAAAAAATAGCGATGGACTTATATGAAAGCGACTCGAAAGAGCCTGTATATGCCCCCGTGATAGCTTACGGGAACCACTCAAAATCATAGAAACCATACTTTTACCACCAATTTCATCTTTGAAGTCATTTGTTTTCAATTCATATTGCTCCATCAGTGTTCGTAAAACGGCAACTCCATTATCAATCTGCTTTATTTGGCTATTAAACTCTGAAAATTCTGTTGATGAGTTCTCCCATTCTTCAATTGAACTTGAAAGAACTTCAATAAGTTGCTTATACACTGTATATTCTTCAATTAATTCATCCATTAATGACAGAGCTAACTGATATTCCTCTTTATTTTGAATATGGACGAGAAAGCCTGCATTAGAAAATAAATCATTTGCCTGTTTTTTAACTTCTAAGAAGTTCATTTTTTTGGCTCCTTTGCATATTTGTCACACAACTTGTCATATTCTGTATGTGTCGTTATGTGCCTCACATACATCCGATTATCACGAAACTCAATAAAAGCAATTAAGCGTAAATTATTTCCACCTATATTTATTACCCACCACTTGTCTTTGTATTTGAAGTTATCCAAGCTGGGAAAAATAGACTTCAGTTCATTAGGATTACTGAAAGTGCCATTCCTAAGCAGCTTGTATGTCGTTTCAATTGCTACTCTATCATTTGGGTAAAGTTTAGCCGCATCATTAAAAGGTTTTCTCGATATTACGTGCATAACCAGTTCTTTTTGTTCACTCAAGGTGAACTATAGCACTATTTATAAACATTCACAACTAGTGAACTAGGCTCTTTAGCATAACGCTCTTATCACAGGCGCCACAGAAGCGCCCGAAAGAAAAAGCACCTCTGTTTGGCGTCCGGTGCATAAGTTTGTTATACCACAAACAATTGAATAAACCCTAAACGCTCGATACCGACTGTTGATGGGAGCGCTAGTAAAACCAACCGTATTGATTGACAAATGTACAGCTGCTAACTGCAATGTGTCTGAAAGCGATTATTACGACAAACCTATGAAGACCATGCTTGTTTGTACAAAACACACTAACATTTTAAAACCAGGGTTGGAAATGGACAAACCTTAGTTTACGTGAAGCCTTGATTACGAAACAAAGGAAGACCCAACCACCCCAAGGTAATAAAAGTACTTTCGCGTACTTTTATTACCTTGGGGGTATAACGCCTGCATCAGATGCTTCCAAAAGCGGAGTGGAGCGATAGCGGAACGGAGCTTTTGGCAGTCAGCTGGATGCATTGGTTATATGTTTTTTGCCTTAAGCGGAAACCTTTCTGGATATTCGATAATCTCTTCTGTTAAATCGACATCAATATCAGGCCAATAATAATGACCGGTAGACTGCTCTTCTACGTTGATGATTGATTTAATAGCTTGGTTTTTAAACCAAGGAAAATATTCATATGACATGAATAGCTCTTTTTTATGGGTTAAGAGCCATATTCCATGCGTTGAAATATTTGTGACCTCAACAGCTAAAGTGCTGTTGCCATGCGCTAATGAGCTCATTATAGTGAACCTCTACTAGTAATTCGATTTCTTTAAGTTGTTTTCTTGAATGATTATAGTTCTTTGCGAGCTCAATTTCTGGTTTTAGCCAGAATTTTGCTTCTCCATCTCCTGACACTACATGAACATGCATTCGCTCTTCTTCTCTTGAAAAAAAGAAAAATCTATATCCATCTTCTCTAAAGACAGTAGGACTCATTTGTTACCTAATGCAATTGTCATGCATTACTCAATATTTTTTGCCAAAATAATGCTTTACCCATCTTGGGGTCAAGCTCGTAATCAGAAAATCCAAACTTATTATATGACGACCTTGCAATTTGATTTCCTTCTAAAACTTCTAATGTGAGTTTGCAACAACCTTTGGAAATTGCAATATCTTCAACCCTCTCTAGCATTTTTTGGCTAAGGCCATTACCTCTATATTGTTTCAAAATAATTATATCGTGAATATTTATTAGTGGTTTGCAAGAAAATGTAGAAAACTGTTCAAAACAGTTTACTAAACCAGCTGCACTGCCGCCAACATAACTAATAATGCTAAATGCATAAGGAAGTTTTGATAATTCTTTGGCAATATTATTTTTAACCACCTCAGTTAGCGGTTTTCCACCACCCATAGGATCAGATGCATAGGAATCCATCAAAAAAACTATTTCCTCAGCATGCTTCTCGTTCAAGTAATTAGCTTTTATAATTTCTATACTCATTCATATTTTAGATACAGGTTTTACATATAACGCCCGCATCAGCTGACGTAATAAGGGGCGGTTTTTTTGCCTCAGCAAAAAAAATGACGCTTATTACGGTCAGCTGGATGCGATTGTTAGCCTAGGGCAATTGTTAGTTGTTAGTTTTTATTTGTATCTCTGTCTTTGCATAAGTGCATTAGATGCTCTTACTGTAACATAGCCGATAAGCTACTGAACTTTTTTTAAAACTTTGCCAATTTTGGTTTGAGTTCTATTTCTGAGTTGCTCTTTACTATTAGAGCTGTTTTTCAAAAAAATACTGATTGCAAGGTTTAGAGCATAAGAAAGATTTACAACAATACTAAAGCCCTCTATACATTACTGCCTTTAATATTAAGAATGAATTGATTATTGAGATACCCCAGCTATGTTACCGCCAACCCAAACCTTAGAAATGGCTAAATTGGCGATAAGTACGAAGTCCTTCTTTTTTTCAAATGCTTTCACTGTAACAGGGTTTTTAGCTAATCACTTTTGGAGCATTCCTGTGAAAATTAATAAGTCTTTATTAGCCCCTCGAATCTATGGAATTTGATACCTTTATTTATTGAGATAGCCCAGACAGGAATGCACTTTGGCTTTAAACAGCAATAATAATTTCCGATAATTGATTGATTAACCCTGTTACTTCCTACCCAAATTTTCAAAGTGCTGAAAGCTGGAGATAAGCACAAAAGGAGAAGCAAAATTACCTTTCAGTTTCTGAATAATTTACAAAGAAATTACTCTAAATTTCTGTAGGCTAACGTTTGAACTCAGTTGACCATAATACAGAGCGAAGCGGCGTATTATTGGTCAACTGCAGTGACTTGTTATGCGCTTTACAACCCATCATAGCCATTAGGGAATAACTCCATTCTTGTGCATACATATTCCATGATTTGGTCATATTTAAATTCATCAAATTTTCCTGCAATAACAAAACAATAAAGATATGACGATACATAGTGAAACTTGTATGCTTCTTTTGATTTGTCATCAAGCGACCAGTCTCTTTTTACTTGTTCATCATTGGCATCTATCATCTCTTGAAACAGTTGCTCGTTATTAGAATTATGTTTATCCATATATAAAATTGGTGCAATCATATATAAATTATGCAGAGGCATAGAGCCGTCTTTTGCTTTTTCAGAAGCATCAGCTAAAGACTGTTTAACTTCGTTAAGATATTTATTCATTCTATCTTTTTATCTTATTGCGCATAACGCTAAGTTCAGATGCCCAAAAAGTGGCCTTTGTTTTGTGCAACAATGAAGCGCAGCGGAATGCACAAAACAAAGGACGCTTTTTGGGTCAGCTGCAACGCCTGGTTATGTCTTTTATCATTATGCACTAAGCCTATAATCGAGAAGATGAGGAGATTTTTCAAGGAGTTCAAGTAAAATTTTGGTAGAACCACTTGGCTTTCTTTTCCCTTGCTCCCACTGTCTTATTGAAGATGCGCTTACATTTAACACTTTAGCAAACACCGTCTGGCTAAGGTTCATTTGTTTTCTAATAGCTATGATCTGATCTGTTGTGAGTTGAACATCGGGTATTTCCACACCCAACAAATCAAGCTCTTTTTTTGTAAAGGAGACCTTTATTCCAGAGTTCATCATGTCTTGAACTGTCTCACCAATTGAATTCTTTATAGACTCTCTCATTCCTCTTCCTCTAGATCAAATAGTATTTTTTGCCCGATAGATTCTTCGAGTTGCTCTGGATTCAAAGCTAAAAGATCATCACCTAGTTTCTTGAAGTATTGCAATTCAGATTTATCAATATTCTCTTTTTCATTTTTTCCAAACCCATATAGGAAAATTGCTTTCTCATTTTCTTGATAAACAATAATTGTTCTAAACCCTGAACTTTTTCCGCTGTGCTCTCTTTTAACTCGAACCTTAAACAAATGACTCCCTAAATCTGTAGTAGATAATCCATCTTCTAGATCACTGATAGCTTCGAGTAAGTCATCATTTGTTAGCTTAACTTTCTTCGACCATTTTTTGAACCATTTAGTGGACAATCTCTTCATGAGTCAACTATAGCACATTGTGATATAAAAGTTGACCAGATATTGGAATTAAGTCGTTCATATCAAAAATGGTGTTTTAGACATAACGCCTGTATCAGCTGACGTAAAAAGAGGCGCATTTTTTGCCTCAGCAAAAAAAGTGACGCTTTTTACGGTCAGCTGCATGCAATTGTTAGCTGTTTTTCCATTCAGATTTCAATATTGAATAGCGAACATGATCTACATATTCGCCATACAAATATTCTGCTTCACGCTCAATTCTTTCGTTAACTAAGCCTAGCCTTTCAGGTACAGCTCTACTTTTTAGATTATTTTCGGCGACCGGGATACAGACTTTGTTTAGACTGAGTTTATCGAATGCGTAATCAATTAGATATTTACTGCAGTTGGTTACAATACCTTTACCCATCATGTCTTTGGCGATCCAATAACCTAGCACGACTGAATTATTAGAACGATTAATAGGGTGATAGCCACACATACCAACTAGAATTTCATTATGAAAGATGCCGCATTGGAAACCCATTTCATTAGTGTGTTGGTCTAGCGTGGATTTGATAAATTTTACTGAATCTTCCACACGAGTATTGCCATCAAGCCAAGGCAACCACTTCCTCAAATGAGCCCTGTTTTCGTCTACTAAGCTGAATAGACTCTGCGCATCAGCCTCAGTTAGTGTTCTAAGAAACACAGATTCGGATACATGAAATTTTGGCATATATCTACACTACTTATGTGACAGCTAACGCCAAGTTCAGATGCCCAAAAAGTGGCCTTTGTTTTGTGCAACAATGAAGCGTAGCGTAATGCACAAAACAAAGGACGCTTTTTGGGTCAGCTGGAACGCCTGGTTAGCTGACATTTTGAGCTTTAACTAAATGATATTTATTATCTTTATTTATTTTTAATTCGAAAGCTTTTGCATAAGAATTTGAATTAGAGTCATTACAACTAACTATTATTCTAAGCTCTGTAGGAGCATCCCCACTTTCAGCCGTTTCCCAACTAAGCTGATGCTCATGCTTTTCAGGAAAATAATGTATAACGCCTAAGCCTTTAATATTTGGTATTTCAGGGGAAGTAGAAAAACTAACTTCTGATGCAGGCTTGCCTGAATTTAATAAATTGATATCGAATTGTATGTTAGTTCCCGAACTAGAAGACCAGCCAGCACTAGTAATAGTAAAATTAGGATGGCCTTCCATTTGATGTCTTAATTGTTCAATCTCTAAAGCTTTGATATCGGTTTGAACTTGTTCTTTAGTGGCTTTTACTAGCTCTTTATGCTGCTCTACAGATTTTTTTAATTCATCAGCCTGTAACTCTAGTGCTTTTGTATTCTGTTGAAGTTCTTTTTGTTGTTGAACATAACCTAAAATAAGCCAAAAAAGCATTAAAGGCCCAAAGACACCCGCAAAAAAATCACCAAACTCATTTAACGGCATTGTTTTTAATGTAGGTAAACTTGACCAACGGAGGAAACCTATAAACAACATATAAATTGCAGTAATTATTATTCCGAACTTTGTCACTAAACCTCCTTAGCAGCTAACGCCTGCTTCAGTTGACGTAAAAAGGGGCAGTTTTTTTGCCTTAGCAAAAAAAATGACGCTTTTTACGGTCAACTGGAAGCACTGGTTAGGAGCTTTTAAGGCTTGCTTTTTCGAATATGTGAAAAACATAGAATGCATATGCTATAACCAACAAACCAACTGATAACGTAAATAATTGAATTTTAGAGTCTGTATATAAAAGAACGACTATGCTCACAAGAAGCCATAAAAATGCACCCAAATATGGATAAAGATCTTCGGTATTTCTTCTGTAATTATATATTCCAAACACAAGGGTAATTACACAAAGTATAGATATACTTGCTACAGGTTCAGACATGTTTATCGCAATGAATGATGCCTTAAAACTAAAAGCAGCCATTCCATCAATGGCTAATTCCATTCCTGACGTATTTTTCACTCCTTCTTCTAAAAGGTCATGATACAGATGTAAATAATCTAGGCAATATATGATAATGATCAACAACTTTGCAAAATAAGCCCAGTCAATTATTGTCCATGTAAAAATATCATATAGCATTGAACCTAGAATTGCTGGATAAAGTAATTGATATACAAAAGAACTCCAAACTTTTGAATCACGAATATTCATTAAGGTGACTAGCTCCTAACGCCAGCTTCACCGGATGCCATAAGCGGCGTGGCTTTTGCGGCTTTTTCTTTTCGCAAAAGTCATGACGCTTATGGCAGTCCGCGTGCAAGCTATTGTTATGCATTTTTAATGAATATCTGCAAAAACTTCTGGGTGTTGTTCCGCAACTCTTAAAAGAGATTTTGCAGGCCCTTTAGGCGATCTTCTTCCTTGTTCCCAATCCTGTATTGTTCTAATACTCACTCCCATTAAACCCGCAAAAGATGATTGTGATAACTGTAATTTTTTGCGAATATCTTGTGCAGGTGATGGGTCGGCTAATGTCTTTACTTGTAACTGAATTTCTCCTTTTTTATGTTGTTTTATTTCCCTTATTCCCTCGAGAATTTCAAGACCTATATTACGTTCAGTCATTTTCAATCTCCTGTGCTATTTGTTTTAAAATATGTCCAGCAATAGATTCTTTTTCATTTTTAGCATACATCGTGAGCATCCATATTTCACTTGCTGAGTTTTTCCAATAATAAATTACTCGGATGCCTCCACTTTTGCCCTTATTTCCAATAGCCCAGCGAACTTTTCTTACACCACCACTCCCCTTAATTATATCCCCTGTATTGGGATGTTCCATGAGATACAGCTGTAGAACTTGATATTCATCGTCAGACAAATAGTCAGAAAGGAGTTTTGTAAAAATTGACGTTTCTATGAAAACCATAATGATATAATACGGCGATGCCGTATTTTGTCAACTATAACTTTTTTATCTGTGGGTTATTTCTACAAAAACAAATTTGATGCATAACGCCAAAATCAGCGCGCGGCTAAAAGTGGCAGGGCTTTTGCGACAGCAAAAGGCATGACGCTTTTAGCCGTCCGCTGGATTTTATTGTTAGGGTGAAAATTCATCAAACTCTGATGTTTTTCCAGTAGGCAGTTGTTCTGCAACAACATATGCCGTGTTTTCTTGATTTTTTAGATATGATACCAAGCCATGATTTTCTTCTGATAACTCTACAATACTTGATTTTAATTTTTCACGCTTCGGCATTTTAATTAATACTTTTTTTCCTGCAACAGGTTTAGCTTGGTTAGTTAGGCAACAAAATACACCAGAAATAACTTCAAAATCATTTTTAAAAGGTGCGTACATTGAATAAGTTTTTACTTCTCTTCCTCCTGCTTCAACAAGCCTGAAAAAAAGATTTTGTGCACGATATTCTACATACCCATTGTATTCGCAATCTCCAGATGTAAGCTTTACTGATAGCGACTTACAAATTTTCATGACTCCTCTAACTATAGTGTCATCTCCTGTAGTTCGAATATGGTAAGTATAGTATTGACCTACAAGGCGAAGCCTTAAATCATTATGCTTATCACGTAATCTCCATCTATTTACTGTTAAAGCAAAAACTGTGAATACTGCTGTGATTAATGGGATACCAATGCCACTAAATATCCATTCTTTATTTTCAGCTACCCAATTCCAATCCACATTATTACCCTAATTTCAAATTAGCAATTTCTTCCATTTGTTGAGCTAAAAAAAAGTCTCTCTCTGTTATTCCATTGGCTTCATGGGTAGAAAGATTCACGACGACTTTTTTGTACACATTAAGCCATTCCGGGTGATGGTCTATCCTTTCGGCAATTAGTGCGATTTCCGTCATAAAACTAAAAGCCTGACAAAAATCAGAAAATATATATTCTCGGTAAAGTTTGTCTTCTTCAATTGCCCATGATGTATATTTCTTAATAAATTCTTCAATTTGTTTATCAGTGGCTTTTTTAATAGTCATTACATTAAGCTCCTTAATATGTTATCAAATCACGAACGGTACACTATATTTATGAACACAAGTCAGCAAACCCTAACGCCTGCATCAGCTGACACCGGAAGGGGCGCTGCTTTTGCGAATAGCAAAAGATGTGACGCTTTCGGCGGTCAGCTGGATGCATTGGTTAGCTGATATTGCTACTACCAATGTAAAATTATGATTACGAAACTTCCTCATTTCTTAAAACCTCAATTCCATCTTCGTATGTTCCCGCTATTTTTGATATTTGTTCAGATATAAGCATGCGAACCTGCTCAGACCTTACACTATCAAGCTTTTCAAGTTTGTCGTTTCTATCTGACCTCACAACACTCTGATAAACTTCAATCTCACCGCTATATTGGTGATGTACCGTAAAGTGGGTTAAAAAATGTAGAGGCGTTAATTCTACTATTTTTATATTACTGACTAGCTTGTCTTGATTTCGTAGTTTCTCGTCAGCTTCGTCATGCATTCTTTGAACCAAGTCTTTTATTCTTGTGATTCCTTGCTCTGATTCAACAAAATAGACATATTTAACACCAGCCATGATGTTTTGATAAACTTGATTTCTTAATTTTATATAAGATCCCGTTGAAATAGCCTCTAATGGATTTGGCGCATATACCCAAACAGCTTTGAGCCCTGAGTGTTGAATAACCGATAATTCACGAGTGTCTACCTCTCTATATTTAGACAATAGCCCAAGCTTCTGTATGCTATTTTTCATAAGGGAGCAGGGGTAATTTAAGGCCGAATTTAAATCATCGTCTGAGCGGTTATTTTCAAAATCCGTAGTTGTTATTCCTAATAGGTCTGTAGGTAAATGAATATCAATATCCCTAGGCTTTACGATAAAACACCGTTTTTTACCAATTGTCCCAATAAACAGACCTAACTCAAATATTACATTATCTCGGGGCACTAGATGTTCGCTTTCGCGTATATTAGTTACATCATCAGGAGCTAATATAAAAGTAGCAAAGTCAACTTTTTCAGCAATAGAAATTAATGAATCAATAGTATTTCCAGATAGTTCAAATGCATTCTTCCATAGTGTAATTTCTGAAAAATGATCCAAGTTAATGTTTATTGCATCGGCAATATCGAGACTCTCAACAGAAGAAGCGATAAATAATTTTGGTTTTTTCATTTTCTTTATGACTTCTCTTATCAGCTAACGCCAACTTCACCGGCTACCATAAGGGGCGCGATTTTTGCGGGTTCTTTCTCTTCGCAAAATTCGTGACGCTTATGGTAGTCCGCGTGCAAGTTATTGTTAGATTAGTTATTCATACCAGTTTTCTATTTTTAATTCCGGGATTCTAGTAAACTCTTTGGTATTGTTAGTAACTAAGATTCCTTTGTGCACCAAAGCCGTACCTGCTATCAATAAATCATATGGACCAATTGGAGTACCCTTTTTTTCTAACTGGGCACGAATTTTAGCTGAAAAACGTGCTTCTTGATTACCAAAAGGTAACACTTCAACTAAAGAGCATATTTCCTTTAGTTGAGCCTGCCTTTTCTTGGGTGAATTAGATTTGGCTATTCCATACTCAAGTTCAAATAATACGATAGATGGAATTCCTATTTCTTTTGGGGATGTTTCTAAAAATTTGTAGGACACATTACCTATACCTTTAAAAAAGTAAATTAGTGTATTGGTATCCAGAATATACATTAAATTGACTCACGCGGTACATCTTTACCAATAGTAGCCCTGATTTCATCAATTGAGGGAAAATCCTCCCAAGAACCTGCAAAGCCCCTTACAGACTGAGGCCATTCCGTAGCCACCTTATCTTGAATAAGTTTCGCTATCCATTTGCTCTTTGATAAATGAGCGGATTGTGCGGCTACAACCATTTTATGTTCAATATCTTCTTCAAGATAAATTGTAACTTGCCCCATAAACTTAACCTTACAAAAATTAATATATGTTTAATTATATGTGCAAGATATGTATTGTCAATTATTTAGTGAAATAATTGAGCAAATTTCGGTAAAATCTAACTACTGAATCCCAGGCAATTCTGCCTGCTATTCTGATATTACCGGTCTTTTCAGGCAAATTTGCCTGCCTATTAAAATATCCTGTCATTTTTGCCTGATATTCTACTATTAGAGGTGTATTCGGGCATTTTTGCCTGCATATATTTCAATAAAGGTCATTAACTGGTTAACCATACATTATCAACCAAGCAATGACTTTGGCCACTAAACAATGCTCTTGGTCGGAGATTGAGTGACCATTCTTTCTCTCCGACCCCTAGTTGATACAGATAAAGAATAAAGGGATCAATCATTGATATAAAATCTTTTATTACTTAAAAACTCCTTGTCTAGTAGCAATCATATTAATCTCGAACAATAACACTAGAAGGGTTACTAATCAAAAGATAATAAACTTACTTCCCAATACAAAAGCTTGAGAATATTCTTCCTAATAAGTCGTCAGAAGTAAAAGCGCCGGTAATTTCTGATAAATAATGTTGGGCTTGTTTTAGGTCTTCGGCGACCAATTCTCCGGCTTGATTTTGTTGGAGTTGCTCTAAAGCATTTTTGGTTGAGGTTTGCGCTTTATTTAAGGCTTCAATATGCCGCCGTCGCGCGATAAAAACGGAATCGGTTTCTGCCTCATACCCAATACATTGTTTGAGATGGTCAATGAGCAGATCGAAACCAGCGCCTGTTTTCACTGACATAAAGATTTCTGTCACCGAGTTGTTTTGTTTGATAGTTGGCTCTTTTTGTTGAAGGTCAATCTTATTATAAATTTTAGTCAAGCCAATCTCTTTAGGAATATTTTGCAATAGCTGCTCATCAAAATTTTCTTTGTTACTATCAATTAACAGCAGAATTCTATCTGCTTTTTGCATTTCCTCTTGGGCGCGTTTTATCCCTTCTTTTTCTATGAGGTTGGTACTTTCCCGCAGCCCTGCTGTATCACTAATATGCAAGGGCATGCCGTCGATCTGGATGCGTTCTTTGAGCACATCCCGAGTCGTTCCTGCAATATCGGTCACGATGGCCGCTTCATGCCCAGCCAGTGAATTAAGTAAGCTGGACTTTCCTGCATTGGGTTTGCCGGCTAAAACAACAGTCATGCCATCCCTTAGCAACCGTCCCTGCCCTGCTGTTTTTTTGATCTCAAGTAACTGCTTTAGAATTTGTTTGATTCTTTTCTCGATAGCGCCGTCTGAAAGAAAGTCGATGTCTTCATCAGTGAAATCAATGGCAGACTCAACAAACATTCTTACTTCAATCAGCTGTTCCAACAGATCGTTTATTTGGTTGGAAAAAACACCTTGCAGAGATAAGTTAGCAGAACGAACTGACTGTTCGGTACTACTCTCTATTAGATCGGCAACCGCTTCTGCTTGTGCCAGGTCGATTTTATTGTTTAGAAATGCCCGCTCGGTAAACTCCCCTGGCCTTGCCAATCTTGCTCCAAGCTCAACTACACGCCGCAACAACATATCCAGAACAATGGCACCCCCATGCCCTTGAAGCTCTAAACAATCTTCTCCTGTATACGAGGCTGGCGCTGGAAACCATAGCACTAAGCCGCTATCGATTTGCCCCCCTTTAGCATCATTAAAGGTTGCAAAATGGGCATAACGGGGGCGCAACACTCTGCCGAGTAGTTGACTTGCTATGCTGGAAGCTTGTGGACCAGAAATTCTGATGATACCAACACCGCCATTACCGGGAGGGGTTGCTATCGCGGCAATGGTATCTTGGGACTTTTCGTCGAGGGGGTTCATTCAACAAAACACCCCGGCAATCTTCTTATGATTGCCGGAGTAGTTTCTGACTTAAATCAGTTCGCGACGGCTTTTTTATCGTCGGCATCTATGCTTTTGGTAATGTACCATTGTTGCAGGATAGACAGGGTATTGTTAACCACCCAATACAGCACCAACCCGGATGGAAACATTAAAAAGAAAATGGTAAAAATGAGTGGAAAGAATTTTATGACCATTGCCTGCATAGGGTCAACAGGTGTCGGGTTAAGTCTTTGTTGAATAAACATACTTATTCCCATCAGTACCGGCAGCACAAAATACGGGTCTTTAGCTGACAAATCCTGAATCCATAAAGCAAATGGCGCCTGCCGAAGTTCTACTGTCTCTATCAACACCCAATATAAGGAGATAAAAACAGGTATTTGTACTAAGATAGGAAAACACCCGCCCATCGGGTTTACTTTCTCCTTTTTGTACATCGCCATCATTTCTTGGTTAAAGCGCTGCCGATCATCACCAAAACGTTCTCTTAACTGCGCCAGGCGGGGCTGAATTTTGCGCATTTTCGCCATTGAACGATAGCTCGCTTCCGATAGCTTAAAAAATAATGTTTTAATAATGAGTGTTACGAAAATAATAGCGACGCCCCAATTTTGAAAGAAACCATGAAGCTTGTTTAACAGCCAAAAAATTGGTTTGCCAATAAATGTAAGCCAGCTGTAATCAACTGTTAACTCAAGGCCTGTAGCAATTTTCTCCATAACCGGTTGTAGTTTTGGACCAACAAATAATGTCGAGGACAAAACACCCTGCTGGTTATTCGCTATTGACACTTGTTCACTATAAGAACCTATTACGTATTCACGAGCGTTAAGCTGTTTAGTATAAAATAGATTGGTTTTATCGGCTGGCGGCACCCATGCAGCAGCAAAGTAATGTTGAATCATAGCGCTCCAACCACCCACTGCCTGACGATTTAAACTTTCATCAGCCATATCATCGAAGCTGATTTTTTCGTATTTCTCCTCTTCGGTATAAACCACTCCACCCAAATACGTGCGAATAAAGGTATTGCCGTTATCTTCAGTGATAGCATTACGAAGAAGTTGAGTGTATTGCCGACCTCTCCACGTTTTTCCGGTTTGGTTATCGACACTTTGCTCCATATCAACCTGATAACTACCGCGTTTAAATATGTAAGTCTTAGTAACGGTTAAGCCATTGCTGCTTATAGTTAAAGGGACTTTTAAAGTATCTTGTCCTGGCTCCAAGATATATTGATAACTCTCAGCGCTTAGTAGGCTATGGTGGGTTAAATCGACACCTTCCGATTGTGAAGTTAACAGACCACTTTGCCCTAAAAACTGTTTGATATTGTCAGTATCAAATAATCGAATGACTTCACTACCTCCTTTCTCCACAGGATATTGCAACAAATCCAGGTTTTGTAGCGTTCCACCCCTGGTGTTAATTTCTAATCTGTATACGTCCGTTTCAACCACGATGACTTTGCTATCATCTTTAGGCTTTTGAGAAACTTTTGGCTGTTGATCCTCTTCAGAACTAATTGAAGCATCAGGAAGATCCTCTTTATTTGACCCTGCAAGAGGAATGTCGGTTTTTGTTGGAGTTGTGGGTCGGGCAGTTGTTATTTCTGGTTTTGGACCATAGTCAACTTGCCAGGCTTGCCATAACATAAACAGCAGCGCAGACAATGCCAGAACGAGTATAAACCTAAAATTATCCATTAGTTATTACCAATTTTATCAGGAACATTATCAATACCACCCTCATGGAAAGGATGACATTTTATTAATCTTTTAAGGGAGAGTAGAAGACCCCACATAACACCGTGTCTTTCTAAAGCTTCAATGGCATAACTGGAACAAGTTGGGTAAAAACGGCATCGGTTACCAAGCAGCGGACTAATCAGAAGTTTATAACCTCTAACCAGAAATACTAAGATCTGTTGCATTGGCGTGATAGTTTAATCCAGTGTTTGTTCAGAGATGCCCTGAGTTGCTCATTGGCTGCCGAATCAGTATCGAAACGAGCTAATACGATTATATCGACAGATTTTAAGTTATGTTGTTTAAGTCTAAAGCTTTCTCTGATCACTCTTTTTATTCGGTTACGTCTGTTGGCTTTTTTAACATACTTTTTTGCAATAGCAAGACCGATTCTTGCAAAATTTGTATTATTAGATCTTGCCAAAACGGTGAAATATTTATCGGAAGACTTTACCGGCTTAGCAAAAACGTTTTTATAATCAACAGAGCTGTTTAACCGAAGTTTTGCTTGAAAGCTAAAATCTTCTGTTGTCAAAAGTTATACAGATAGAGAGGATCTGCCTTTGGCACGACGCCTATTGAGAACTTTTCGGCCACCTCGGGTACTCATTCTGGCTCGAAAACCGTGCGTTCGTGCTCGTTTAATTTTGCTGGGTTGGTATGTTCTTTTCATTTAAAGTAGTGTCCGGCTCGTTGAAGTTCTAAAACTAAAAGTCAAAGCCGTTGATGATATGCTATGGCGTCCATTTTTGTCAATTACATCTATCGATTTTTGTGCTCGAAATCAACAATATTTATTTGTCATCGTTTTCCGTCTCTGATTTGCTGACACTTAATAAGTCTTTGAGTTTATTTTGTTCTACCAAAGTTAGATCGCCTGAATTTGCTTTAGCAATTAATTCTGCTCTTTCAAATTTCCTGGCTTGCTCAAGCAACCGTTCTAATGAACCATTAAACTCAGCCTCAATACCTTCCTCCGGAATAATAAGAGATAAATTTGCAAGCGCCACAACTGTTTTAGCTTCTGCCTGCTCTCTAAAAAATTCCACAAGGCCACCCGTAGTAATGGATGGGTTTTGTTCGATACAGTTGACTAACGACGTTAACATTTTAACGCCTGAACTGGTTTCGTTAAGATCTGCGATCAGGCTGCTGTCGATCTTTTCCACTAAAGTGGGATTCTGTATCAATAATGCGGTCGCTATTCGAAAAGCTGAAGATTTCACCCTGCCTTTAAATTTATTGTTAATACGATTAGCCTTAAGGGCTTTAGCAGGCTCTATTTCAACTTTCTGCAGTTGAGCTACTTCTTTGAGTTTTTCTAACATCATATCTCTGAACATGCCATTTGGAAGTTTATCAATCAAAGGTTTGGCATGATTAACTACGGATGCTCTGGATTCCATATCGACCAGAGGCTGTGGTCCCATAATATGGGAAAAAAAGTAATCTGACAGAGGTAATGCTGCAAGCATGACTTGCTCGAAACCTGCTTTACCCACTTGTCTTACCAAACTATCTGGATCATGTTCATCAGGGAGCTGCATAAAGCGGATTTGCCGACCATCCCGCAGATCTGACAAAGCTGCTTCTAATGCTCGCCAAGCAGCTTTTTTTCCAGCTTCATCCCCATCAAAACAAATTATCAATTGCTGAGTGAAGCGAAACAGTAAATGGATATGCCCAGGGCTTATGGCTGTTCCCAAAGTAGCTACCGCATAAGGTATACCTTGCTGAGCTAGCGCTATGACGTCCATGTAGCCTTCCACCACCAAAACTTGTTCGGGCTTGGGTTGCTTTTTGAGCAATTCAAAAAGCCCATAGACTTCCTGGTTTTTATGAAATGTTGCCGTCTCTGGTGAATTTAGATATTTAGGCAATGAATCATCAAGTACCCGGCCACCAAAACCGATGCACCTACCACGTTTGTCCCGGATAGGAAACATAATGCGACCTCGAAACCGATCATAGTGCTGATTATTATTTTTTTCGATCACTAATCCCGTTTGAAGTAACATTTTATTATCGAACTGAGGCGTTAACTGACTCCAGTTTGGCGAGGCATAGCCTAACAAAAAATCGCGAGCAATTTCACCTGTTATTTCACGAGATTTCAGGTAATCGACCGCAACATTGCCTCCGGATAACTTTAATTGTTTTGCATAAAATTGGGCTACTTGAATTTGAACTCCATATTGCTGTTCTAACGATTGCTTTTTCTGAACGTCCCTCTTGGGTTCGGCACCCTCTTCCCTTGGTATGCTCAATCCAAGACTAGAGGCTAAATCTTCCACGGTTTCAACGAAATTCAAGTGGTCATAATCCATCAAGAACTGGATGACATTGCCAGAAGCTCCACAACCAAAACAATGATAAAACTGCTTGCTGCGATTTACGGTGAAGCTAGGGGTTTTTTCGGTATGAAATGGGCATCGCGCAACATAATTACTGCCCGATCTTTTTAGCTGTACCCGCGCATCAATCAAATCCACAATGTCGATGCGGGTTACTAAATCTTGAATAAAATCGGAGGGAATTCTTCCCGACATTGATATCTATGGTTAACAGCTATTACGTTAATCCATTAGACAGGATAAACCTGATCCGGGCAAAAATTTTTTATAAAAGCGCTTTAATTTTTTGGCTCACGACTGACATATCCGCTCTACCTTGCATGATGGGTTTGAGAACAGCCATAACTCTGCCCATATCTTTAATGGTTTGAGCGCCTGTGTCATTGATTGTTTGCTGAATAATTTGCTCAATTTCTTCCACGGAAAGAGGCTGTGGTAAGAAATCTTGCAGCACAGTGATTTCCAGTGCTTCTGCTTCAGCAAGATCTTCCCGATTACCCGCTTTATATTGGCTGATAGACTCTCGTCTTTGTTTGACCATTTTATCAAGCACACCAATTATTTGGTCATCGTTTAACTCTATTCGCTCGTCAACTTCTCGCTGTTTTATCGCAGCCATAATTAACCGTATCACCGAAAGTCTTGCTTTATTACCCCCTTTCATGGAGGTTTTCATATCTTCAGTAATACTTTGCTTAAGTGTTTGGTCGTTTTGTGACATGAATTCAGAGCAGTTAGGAGAAAAGATATCTAGGTAGGACGTCCACGACGTAACGTTTTTAACGCATAACGCTCACGAGAAAGTTTTTTGAGATGACGTTTTACAGCGGCAGCTGATTTTCTTTTACGCTCTGCTGTCGGTTTTTCGTAAAACTCGCGGCGTCTTACTTCAGACAAGACTCCTGCTTTTTCGCACGCTCGTTTGAAGCGACGGATCGCAATATCAAAAGGTTCATTCTCTTTAACTTTAATGGACGGCATATATTCTCCTATTCAATTAAAAAAATGGGTTTTGTTATTGATTGAGCGACTCAATCAATTAAGTTAACCTAATAGTATAACCAAAATTTATTTTCTTTATAAAACTTTTTATGCTTGTTTTAGGTATTGAAACCTCCTGCGATGAAACTGGTGTCGCTCTTTATCATTCGACACATGGTTTGATGAGTCATTCATTATTCAGTCAAGTTGACATCCATGCTGAGTATGGCGGTGTAGTGCCTGAACTTGCCTCAAGGGATCACATACGTCGTCTTCCCCTACTCATTACTCAATTGATGAAGCAAGCGGGTTGCAACCTGCAAACTATTGATGGCATTGCTTATACAGCCGGTCCAGGATTGATCGGCGCACTACTCGTTGGTGCCTCGACAGCTAGAAGCTTGGCTTATGCCTTGAAGATCCCTGCCATTGCAGTACATCACATGGAAGGACATTTATTAGCTCCTATGTTGGAAAGAGAAATTCCGCAATTTCCTTTTATTGCTCTTTTGGTTTCCGGTGGACACACCTTGTTGGTGCAGGTTGATACCATTGGTCACTATGAGATTTTAGGAGAATCGCTGGATGATGCAGCGGGAGAAGCTTTTGATAAAACTGCAAAAATATTGAGTCTTCCCTACCCCGGCGGTCCACATTTAGCTAAATTAGCAGAAAATGGTAATCCTGATCGTTTTGATTTTCCACGACCCATGACCAATCGGCCAGGCTTGGATTTCAGTTTTAGCGGACTGAAAACGTTTACCATGAATGAATTCGCTAAAACCAACCAAACCGAACAGGATAAAGCCGATATTGCCTATGCCTTTCAGGATGCCGTTAGTGCTACTTTAACCATTAAATGCCGCCGTGCATTAAAGCAATCTGGCTTACATAATTTGGTGGTCGGTGGCGGGGTAAGCGCGAATCAACAAGTCAGATCGTCATTAACCAAGATGACCCAGCAAGAACACGCGAAGATTTATTTTCCGCGCGCCGAATTTTGTACTGATAATGGTGCCATGATCGCTTATGCTGGTTGCCAGCGTTTGCTTTCAGGGCAACATCAAAACCTAGAAATCCAGGTAAAACCACGATGGCCATTGGACCAATTACAACCCTAGCTTTTATTTCTCTTCCCCTTGAATGAGACGCTTAATATTCGATTGATGCCGCCATAATAAAATGACTGACATCGCCATTGCCATCATCCAAAAAACAGCTTCTTGTTCCAGACACCACATATATAACGGCATTAAAATAGCCGCAATTAAGGCGGACAAAGAGGATAATTTAGACAACTTAAAAACGGTTACCCAGGTTGCCAATGTTAATATGCCTATCCAAACATTCAGTCCGAGCAAAACGCCGAATGAAGTTGCGACGCCTTTACCCCCTTTAAAGCCAAAGTAAACCGGAAAGATATGACCAATAAAAGCAGCCAGGCACACACCGGCAACCACTACAGTCGAAGCACCTAATCCTTTAGCCAGCAATACTGGAATAAGTCCCTTCAGCATATCGCCAAGTAACGTAACTATAGCTGCTTTTTTACCACCAATTCTCATGACATTGGTAGCACCAGGATTGTTAGATCCTTGGTTTCTAGGGTCTGGTAAATTTAACAATTGACAAGTGATAATTGCACAATTAACAGACCCCAGCAAATAAGCTAGAGGCAATAATAACCAATGGGACATAATAACTTTCCTAAACTGATCGAGTTTGACTTGTTTAACTAAGTCGATTGATTCATACTAACTCGTGAGGCTGAACATGATAACCGGAAAACTGGAATGGATATAATTTTTTTAGGTGGGTTGCAGATTGAAACTATCATCGGTATTTTTGATTGGGAGCGGGAAACCAAACAGACTGTTATTCTAGATGTTGAAATGGCTTATGATATTGCAGAAGCAGCTAAAACCGATGATATTAAAGACACGCTCGATTACAAAGCTGTTTCCAAAAGGATAATTTCGTTTGTTGAAGAAAGCCAATTTTATCTGGTCGAAAAGCTCACTGAAGAAATTGCCCAAGTTATTTTGAATGATTTTCCGCTTACATGGGTCAAAGTTACCCTCAACAAAAAAGGCGCGATTCGTGGAGCAAGTGATGTAGGAATTATTATCGAACGAGGGTCAAAGTAATATGCCACAAGGTTTCATTAGTGTAGGAACTAACATTGACAGGGAAGAAAACCTTCCCTCTTCAATTTTTGCATTGAATAAAAAATTTGGCGTTTTAACCTTATCCAGTATTTATGAATCTGAAGCTGTTGGTTTTTCAGGTTCTCCATTTTTCAATCAGGTCATCGTTTTTCATTCGAACTTGCCCGTCAAAGAAGTGGCCAAAATATTAAAGCAAATCGAAATTGATCATGGCCGTACTAAAAATTCAGTCAAGTTCTCTCCACGAACCTTGGATTTGGATTTATTGCTGTATGGCGACTTAATCGTTACCGACGGCAGATTATCTATTCCTCGCGAAGAAATTACTCAATATGCTTTCGTTTTGGAGCCTTTAGCCGAAATTGCACCGATGCTAAATCATCCAGTCAAAAATCAAACCATGCTTGAAATGTGGAATAAATTCGAAAAACTTAATACCCATCAATCCAAAATAGCTTGTTCAGAAATTAGTTAAACAACGTACGTCCACCATCAACCTCAATAATTTGCCCTGTTACGTAAGGTGCATGAAGTAACAAAAATAGTACTGCTTTTGCTATATCACTTGGGTTTCCAATGGTCTGCATTGGTATTTGTTTTAAAATATCATCTTTTACTTGTTGATCTTCATGAGCTTCGGGCCATAATATTGCACCAGGCGAAATGCCGTTAACTCTAATGTTAGGAGCTAATTCTTTTGCCACTATTCTTGTCATTCCAGCCAATCCAGCCTTTGCGATACTATAGATTGGGTAATCTTTTAATCCTTTTTCAGCATGTATGTCGATGATATTAATCACAGAACCTCGCTGTTTTTCTAACTCTGGCGCTAAAGCCTGGGTCAAAAAAAAAGGAGCTTTCATATTGGTGTTAATAAGATCATCCCATTGTTTAAGTGTTCCCTTTCCCATTGGTGTAGGGTAGAATGCCGACGCATTGTTAATTAGAGCGTCTAATCTTCCCCAAAAAGCTATGATAAATTCAACCCAATCCTTCTTTTTTTTAAGGTCTAACAAATCAGCCCGCCAAATCTCAGCTGAACCTGATCTAAGCGTATTAAGCTCTTCATAAAGTCTAGTTACCTCTTTCGTAGAATCACGGTAATGTAAGATCACGTTGAACCCTTGCTTATGCAGGGTACGGCTGATTTCTGCCCCTAACCTTCTCGCAGCGCCTGTAATTAATACCGTTTTCATCGTTTATCAATCTACCATTTATTGATTGAGCGACTATTCTTATAACATATCGCTAGGAATAATTTTATTATTAAAATAATGATCAAACTGATTAAACTTTTTATCCTTGTTTTGTTGGTGGGATGTGATTCTTCGCCAAAAATACCACAACTCTCTCATGAAGCAGTCATTCTTACTTTTGGTGATAGCTTGACCTATGGAACAGGTTCTTCCAAAGGCTCTAGTTATCCTGATGTCTTGGGTGAATTATTAAACGCAACTATCGTTAATTCTGGCATCCCTGGTGAAACCAGCGCTGAAGGATTAGCTCGTTTACCAACTGTCATTAAAAAGCATAAACCTGATTTAATGATTTTAATCCATGGTGGAAACGATATTCTTAATAAAATCCCAAATCAGATTACGGCTGATCATTTAACACGAATGATAGAGTTAGCTAAGCAAAACAATATCTCTGTCGTTATGTTTGGGGTTCCACAACCCAGTCTGCTGATGATGGAAAGCGCAGAATTTTATAGAGAGGTTTCTAATCAAACAGAAACCCCTATTGATTTGTACACATTACCTCAAATTTTAGGTGATAGTAATTTGAAGTCCGATACCGTTCATCCTAATGATAATGGATATAAGTTGATGGCCAAAGCTGTCAGGAATTTGTTAAAAGATTCAGGGGCCTGGAAGGGTTAGTTACTCTTTGCAATATTATGAAGTGGTACGTGTAAGCCACTAACGGATCATCGGTAATCGATTGTTTACTCACCTGCTGCCACTGACTAGGGTTTAGTTCCGGGAAAAAAGTATCCGCTTCAAAGGTATGATCAATCAGGGTTAAATATATCTTATCAGCGCTGGGTAATAATTCTCGGTACATACTTGACCCCCCTATAATCATGACCTCATTATCCCGCTCAAGAGATTGCAAAGCCTCTTGAACTGAGTTGAATACTAAGCAACCTAAAGCTGAATAAGACTTGTCACGGCTGATAATAATATTTTGTCTTCCAGGTAATGGCCGACCGATAGACTCATGAGTCTTTCTGCCCATAATGATCGATTTGCCCAAAGTGATTTTTTTGAAATATTTTAAGTCTGAGGATAATTTCCAGGGCAACTGATTATTAATTCCAATCGCTCCATTAGAATCCATCGCAACAACCAAAGATATTATCACGTTAAATTGCTACTTCCGCCTTAATATGAGGATGAGCTTGATAGTCAAGAATCGCGAAATCGGTAAATTGATAGTCAAATAACGAGGGTGGTTTACGGTTAAACTTCAACTTTGGTAGCGGATGGGGGTTTCTTGTTAGCTGCTGATGAGCTTGGGTAAGATGATTTTGATACAAATGTACATCACCGCCTGAAAAAATGACTTCACCCGGCTTTAAATCACATTGTTGTGCCACCATATGGGTTAAGAATGCATAGCTTGCTATATTAAAAGGTAAGCCTAAAAAGCAATCAACCGATCGCATATTAAACAAACAACTTAGCTGGCCTTCAGCAACCCAAAATTGGTAAGAATAATGACAAGGGGGTAATGCCATGTTTGAAATTTTTGCTACATTCCAAGCGTTAACCAACAACCTTCTGGAATCGGGGTTTAATTTAATTTGCTTAATAACATCAGCCAATTGATCGATTGGGGGAGCCTGAGAACTTTCCCAAGAACGCCATTGCTTACCATATACTTCCCCTAAATCGCCCTTTTCATCGGCCCATTCATTCCAAATGTTTACTCCATTTTCTTGTAAATAACGAACATTGGTCTCCCCAGAAATGAACCATAATAGTTCATGAATGATTGAAGGAAGATGGAGTTTTTTGGTTGTAATGAGTGGAAATCCTTCAGATAAATTAAAACGTAGCTGGCGACCAAATACGCTTAAAGTTCCCGTTCCCGTTCGATCGTCTTTGTTGGTCCCGTGCGCGAGAATATCTTCTAACAGCTGTAAATACTGTTTCATGTTTTACGGTAAGCCAGGAAGAGTAGTAAAAATCCAATGACTATCATAGGTATTGATAACAACTGACCCATAGTAAGCCAATTAAGGGCAATGAAACCAATGTGTGCGTCCGGTGTTCTAAAAAATTCAACAAAAAAACGAAAACACCCATAGCAAATAAAAACCAAACCGGTGGGTGCTCTATAAGGTTTTGGCTTTTGAGTAAAAAACCACAGAATAATGAAGAGCAAAAACCCCTCAAAAAATGCCTCATAAAGCTGTGAAGGGTGTCTGGGTAATGGGCCTGCTTCAGGAAAAACCATGCCCCAAGGTATTGTAGTTACCCGTCCCCAGAGCTCACCATTGATGAAATTACCTATTCTTCCAGTGAACAATCCTATGGGAGCAAGCGGCGCTAAAAAGTCGATCAATTGAAACATCGTACATCGATGTTTTTTACCAAATAACCACATAGCAAACAAAACCCCTAGCAAACCTCCATGAAATGACATGCCCCCCTGCCATATCTTAAAAATCAAGATAGGATCTTGCAGAAATGAGGAAAAGTTATAAAACAAAACATAACCTATTCTGCCTCCTAGGACGACACCCATCGCACCATAAAAGACCAAGTCTTCTATGCTCTCAGGGGTAATGGGTGATTGACTGTTTTTTGCTCTGTATCGGCCTAGAATCCAAACGCCCAAAAAACCGATAAGATACATAAGTCCATACCAATGAACATTAACGGATCCTAGGCTAATGGCTATTGGGTCAATATTTGGATAAGTCAACATAGAATTATAAGTGAAATAAACTAGATATCTAAATTAGCAACTTCTAATGCGTTTTTTACAATAAAGTCTCTTCTTGGTTCGACAATATCGCCCATTAATGTGGTAAATGTTTCATCAGCTTCAATTGCATCTTCGATCTTAACTTGTAGTAAACGTCGAGTATTGCTATCTAAGGTTGTTTCCCAAAGTTGTTCTGGATTCATCTCACCCAAACCTTTATATCTTTGGATATGTTGACCCTTCTTCACTTCTTTCATCATCCAATCAAAAGCTTGTTTGAATTGTAAAACAGGAAATTTCTTTTCACCCGATTTAACGTAGGATTGTTCATTGAACATTTCTTTTGTTTTCTCTGCATAACTGTATAAGTGTTGATAATCTCGGCTATGAAAAAAAACAGACGGAACTGAGAAGCTTTTTGTTACGCCATGATGCCTTTTATCAACCTCGACAAAAAAGTCACCATTGTCTTCTTTTTCGAAAATAACTTTTATTGAATAAAGTGCAGATTCATTAGATTGATTTAATTTATCTTCTAATTGAGCGAACCACTTTGTCAAATTATCCTTATCATTTAAGGTTTCTTTACTAGGGATTGATGTACGAGTTAGTTCTGTTAAAAAAGCTTCATCGTAATGACCGGAATGCTTTTTAATGATATCCACCGCGCTAATATATTCATAAGCCAATTTTTCTAAGCCCTGTCCTTTAATTTCTGGAGTACTCTCATCAATAAATATGCTCGCTTTGTCAAGAGCCAGTTGAACCAGATATTCATTCAAGGCTAAGTCATCCTTAACATAATGTTCTTGTTTCCCTTTTTTGATTTTATAAAGTGGAGGTTGTGCTATGTAAATATGCCCTCTTTCTATTAATTCTGGCATTTGACGATAAAAGAAAGTCAACAATAAAGTTCTGATGTGTGCCCCATCTACATCAGCATCTGTCATGATAATAATTCTATGGTACCTCAATTTATCAGGATCATATTCTTCTTTACCAATACCACAACCTAATGCAGTAATTAATGTGCCGACTTCATCAGAGGATAACATTTTATCAAATCTTGCTTTCTCGACATTTAAGATTTTTCCCTTAAGTGGAAGAATAGCCTGGCTCCTTCTATCTCTTCCCTGTTTAGCCGAGCCTCCTGCTGAATCACCCTCCACAATAAATAGTTCAGATAAGGCTGGGTCTTTCTCTTGGCAATCTGCTAATTTTCCTGGAAGGCCAGCTATATCTAAAGCGGTTTTTCTTCGCGTCATTTCTCGTGCTTTACGAGCTGCATCTCTGGCTCTCGCGGCTTCCATTATTTTATTAACTATAATTTTGGCTATTGCGGGGTTTTCTAATAAAAACTCATTAAGATTTTCATTCATAGACGATTCGACGATCGGTTTAACTTCCGAAGAAACAAGTTTGTCTTTAGTTTGTGATGAAAATTTAGGGTCTGGCACTTTAATTGATAATACAGCTGTTAATCCTTCGCGCGCATCATCACCAGTTGTGGTAATTTTATTTTTCTTTGCTATACCTAAATTTTCAATATAACTATTAAGCGTTCTTGTTAACGCACCTCTAAATCCTGCTAAATGAGAACCACCATCACGTTGTGGAATATTGTTGGTATAGCAGAAAATACTTTCTTGATAAGAATCATTCCATTGAAGAGCGGCTTCTACGACGACATCTTCTTTTTCAGTGGAAAAATAAAATACATCATTGAACAATGGTGTTTTATTTCGGTTTAAATGTTCTACAAAGGCCTTAATTCCACCTTCAAATTCAAATTGGTCTTTTTTACCAGATATTTCATCTTCAATTATTATTTTGACGCCTGAATTCAAAAACGATAATTCTCTAAGTCTTTTAGCTAAAATATCGTAATGAAAAATTAAATAAGAAAAAGTATCTTTACTCGGTTTGAAAGTAATCTTGGTACCTGTTTTATCACTTTGCCCAATAATTTTCAGGCTGGTTTGTGGGACACCTAGGTTGTAGACTTGTTGAAAAACATTTCCTTCTCTCTTGATCTCAAGTGTTAATTCTTCAGACAGCGCATTCACAACAGATACACCAACACCATGAAGCCCACCAGAGACTTTATAGGCATTGTCATCAAACTTCCCACCGGCATGTAGCACAGTCATAATGACTTCAGCAGCAGATTTACCTTCTTCTGGATGCATATCAACCGGTATTCCACGACCATCATCGGTGACAGTAATCGAATTATCAGTATGAATAATTATCTTTATTTCATTACAATATCCAGCTAAAGCTTCATCAATAGCATTATCAACTACTTCAAAAACCATATGATGTAACCCTGTACCATCATCAGTATCACCTATATACATGCCAGGCCTTTTTCTTACTGCATCAAGTCCTTTTAAGACTTTAATGTTTGAACTATCATAACTTTCCATTGGTTTATATTTTCTTAGTCAATAAAAGCATGTTCCACGTGGAACATAGTCAATCCTTCATTCAGGATTCTCATATAACGTTACTTCAAAATCAATGCTTTTTCTAAAAATAGCAGTTTAAACCTTATTATAATAGCTTTCCATGTTCCACGTGGAACCAATTGAATATTTTTCTATTTTCAATAAAATCTAAACTTTGATTTGGCGTCATCGTTATAAAGATCTGCATTTGAGAGCTAATTAATCTGTTAAGAATGAAACCAAGATTCTTTTGATCTAAATCAGTAGCCAACTCATCAATAAGAATGCATGTTTTCTTATTTTCTTTGATATCTAACAATTCAATTTGAGCAAGTAATAAGGCAAAAAAAGTAAGTTTTATCTGCCCTCTAGAATAATAATCTTTAACATTCAACCCATCGATTAAGATATTAAAGTCAGCTCTATGTGGTCCAAATTGTGTGTATCCAAAACGTGTGTCATTTAGTTGATTAGTTTCCAATACATCTAAAAAACTTATTTTGCTATCCCAACCAGAATTATAAGTGATCTCTAAATTTATAAGGTTAAACAGTTTGGCTATTTTCAAAAACAATGGTTTTATTTCTTCAATGTATTGCCGACGATATTCGTTTACCAAACCCCCATATTGAGCAAGGCTATGGTTCCATGGTTTAATTAATTCTCTGCTTTGTTTTTTCAAAATTACATTTCTTTGCTTTAAAGTGCGCTTATAATTTCTCCACTCCTCAAGATAAGCACTATGTAAATTAAAAATACCCCAGTCCAAATATTCCCGTCTGAATTTTGGTGTGGATTCCAGAAGATTAAATGATTTTGGACTGATATATAACAAAGGAAGCGCATATAACATGTCACTCCTTGAATATATTTTCTTTCCATTTATTTTGAACTCACTTTTGTGTTCATCCAACTGGATACCAAGTTGGTTTGAGTATCCATTGGAAGACATTTTGGTCCCTGTCACAATTAAATGATCTTGATGTAGATTGATGATCTGTCTTATGTGTGTCGTACGAAAAGAACGGCAACGACCAAGTAGGAAAATAGCTTCCAGAATTGAGCTTTTACCACTGGCATTATTTCCTTGAATGATATTCAAGAGGGGAGAGGGCTCGAAAGAAATATGTTCTATATTTCTTAAATGATGTATTTGTAACTTAGTGAGACACATCAAACTTTGATGTAATTTGAATCTAGCTTATATTCTAATAGGCATCACTACAAATTGATAATGATTATTTTCAATATCTTCAATTATGCAGCTGCTGGCATTATCCGAAAATGTCAAACGAACTTTTTCAGAATCGATATTTGATACTGCTTCAATTATATATTCTGAGTTAAGCGCTATTTGTATTGGTTTGTTGTCATATTCGATTGTTATTATTTCTTCAGCTTGCTCTCTTTCAGGATTTTGAGCGGTTAAAATAAGTTCATCTTTCTTAAATTCAAACTGTATTCCTTTGTTTTTTTCGTTTGATAAAATAGCTACTCTCAGCAAGGAAGATCTAAAATTTTCTTTTGGTAATTCAAGCACAATTTTATTTTCCAACATAAAAATTTTACTGAAATCAGGATAGTTTGCATCTATTAATTTTGCAGAAAATTGAAATGTTTCATTAAAAAAACGAATATTATGCCTTGAAAAAGCTATGGATAATTTATTTATATCCATATTTAATAATCTATTGACCTCTGAAATACACTTTCTTGGAATAATAATTTTTTCGTCTATGCTTGAATCTACTTCTAGCATTTCACGGTATTGAGATAAGCGATGGCCATCAGATGCAACGAGTAAAAGTTCATTGTCAACGATATTTAACATAAGCCCGTTTAAATAAAACCTAACATCCTGACTACCCATACAGAAAATTGTTTTCTCAACTGCACTTTTTACCAGTTCGGGCTTTATATCAAATTCGATAACACTTTCTTTTTCATTAAATTCAGGATAGTCATTGGCATCTAAGAGCGCTAAATTGAAACGACTTTTCCCTGAGGTTAAAAAAGCTTTTTTTTCATTTTGTTCTAGAGTTATGTTTGATTCATCTGGCAAATAACGGCAAATATCAAATAATTTGCGCGCTGGTATAGTAATTTCCCCTGGTTGTTCTATTTTTATATCAAGTTTAAAAATTAATTGTATTTCTAGATCAGTAGCTATCATTGTTAAACACTGCTCTGAAGCAAGCATTTTAATGTTCGCTAGAATAGGCATCGTTTGTTTTTTTTCTATAATGCTAACCAAATGCTGTAAAGGGATTAAAAAAGCTTCTTTATTAATAGTAAATTTCATATCTTTATATATTCTTTCTATAGGATCTGTAGATAACATAGAAAATTTATAAATATAACCTATAATACAATGGCTTACTCTAAAAATAAACTGTGTATAAAAGTAAACATATTGTGCTTAAATGGAACGTATTTCAAAAAGTAAAAGTTTTCCACAATTACCGAAGCGTATTAATGAGATAAAAGTCTTAGTAAATGGATATATTCTTCATTTATTTCATCATTGCTACTTTTCAGTGCTTCGACTTTTTTACATGCATTTATTACAGTGGTATGGTCTCTATCTCCGAAAGCCTTGCCTATTTCGGGATAGCTTTGGTTGGTGAGCTCTCTCGCTAAAACCATCGCTATTTGGCGAGGGCGGGTGATTGACCTCGTTCTTCTTTTCGATTTTAAATCACTCACTTTAATTTTGTAATACTCAGCTACAGTTTTTTGGATATTTTCAATACCTATTAATTTATCTTGTGATGAAATTAAGTCTCGTAGTGCTTCTTTCGTAAATTCTAGCGTAATTGGGCTGTCAGTAAATTGAGCATTGGCGATAACCCTCCTGAGTGCCCCTTCTAAATCTCTAACATTTGAAGGTATTCTTTTTGCAATAAAGTATGCAACTTCATTAGGGATGTTGATTTTATTTTGTTTCGCTTTATCGATTAGAATTGCAGCTCTTGTTTCAAAATCAGGTGGCTCTATGAATACTGGTAACCCAGAACTAAAACGAGATTTTAATCGATCTTCAAGCCCATCAATTTCTTTTGGATATTTATCACAGGTCAGTACTACTTGGTGTTTGTTTTCTAACAGAGAATTAAAGGTATGAAAGAATTCTTCCTGAGTTTGAGGTTTGTTTGCAAAAAATTGAATATCGTCGATTAACAGCAAATCAATAGATCGATAAAATTCTTTAAAAACATTCATGGATCGTTGACGGATTGCATTAACCATTTCATGTAGAAATGTTTCAGAATGTAAATAAACAATTCTAGTTAATGGATTTTGTTGCAACGCTTGGTTGCCTATAGCATGTACGATATGCGTTTTACCAAGTCCAGAAGCACCGTAGATAAGTAAAGGATTAAATTGTTCTCCTATCTGGTCTGCTACCGCAAGAGAAGCTGCTTTCGCAAGATGGTTAGATTTACCTTCTACAAAGTTATTAAAAGTAAATTTTTGATTTAAGTTGTTGGCCTGGAACAGCGATATTTGCTTTTTGGCATTCTTGTCAGTTTCAGCTATTTTGGGGTTTATAATATTGAGCTTTTTCGAGCCAATTTCGAGAAAAACTGGAACAGGTTCTGGTGAATATTTTGAAAGTTTTTCATTGATTGCGTCTAAATAATTGTCTTTTACCCAATCTAAAACAAAACGGTTCGGAGCCAATAAGGTAATGTGTTCTTTTTTTTCTATTAAGTGCAGAGGTCTTATCCAAGTGCTGAATGACTCTGAGGATATTTCATTTTCTAACTCTGAAAGACATTTATACCAAAGAGATGCCATTAATTTAACCTTGTTTCTAGGTGAATAAATTCTAAATTGGTTTGAAACTGAACTGATGTAAACTAATTACTCGACCAACTTTATTTTGTAAAGCCTGTTAATGCAACTTTAGTTATACAAGCTAATTTATATAAATCTTTTCTCACACACCACAGGCTCATTTTCACGATATTCTAAACGATTGTCGTAAAATTAATTTTGTGGTAGCCTAACGAGTTACTTAAACAAATAACAGCTATTTTTTGCAGGTAGCCGATGAACCAAGACCAACAACAGTCCAAATTAAAACAGCTTATAGCTAAAGGAAAAGAGCAAGGTTACTTAACCTATGCTGAGGTTAACGATCACTTGCCAAGTGACATAGTTGACCCTGAGCAGATTGAAGATATCATAAGCATGATAAATGACATGGGCATTCAGGTGTATGAAGAAGCTCCTGATGAAGATGTTATTAATGATTCAGCATTATCTGATGATGACGATGCTGAAGTTGCCGCGGCATTAGCCTCAGTTGACAGTGAGTTTGGCAGAACGACTGACCCTGTAAGAATGTATATGCGGGAAATGGGTTCCGTTGAGTTGTTGACCAGAGAAGATGAACTAGATCTTGCCAAAAGAATAGAAGAAGGCCATAAGCAAGTTATAAAATCATTGGCCAGAGTGCCGTCTTTATTGGACAACTTCATTAAATTAATAGAATCTATTGATGGCAGTGAAGAAAGTGTTCGTTTATCAGATGTGGTATTAGGGTTTGTTGATTATAGTGAGGAAAAGGACTTTTCTGTAGCCGCAGTAAAAATAGAGACTGAATCAGTCGATGAAGTTGAAGAAAATCTTGGACCTGATTTAAATGAAATTAAGGAAAAAGTTAAAGATTTAAAAAAAGCCACTAAAACATTAGTCTCCTCGATTAAAAAAAATGGCTATCATGGCGAAAAAACAGAAAAGTTGTTTGACGAAGTTGCAGAAAAGTTTTTAGAGTTTAAATGGACTCCTGCTTATTTAAGAGAACTCATTCAAATGATTTCTGATATTGTTGGCAACATTCGCTCGCAAGAAAAAATCATATTGAATATTTGTGTTAAAGAAGCAAAAATGCCTAGGAAGGAGTTTATTAACAGTTTCACAAAAAATGAAACGGATATTGAATGGCTAGACAATATTATTGAAAAAAATAAACCCTATTCAAAAACTGTACTATCTCATCAAGAAATAATAAAAAAAGCTCAAAAAATATTATTATCTATAGAAAAAGATAATGGCATTGTTATTAGTGGATTTAAAGATATAAACAGACGAAAAGCAATCGGTGAGGCAAAATCCAAACGAGCTAAAAAAGAGATGATAGAAGCTAATTTACGATTGGTCATTTCAATAGCTAAAAAGTATACCAACAGAGGATTACAATTTTTGGATTTAATTCAAGAAGGCAATATTGGATTAATGAAAGCGGTTGATAAATTTGAATACCGACGCGGTTACAAATTTTCTACTTACGCAACTTGGTGGATTCGACAAGCTATTACAAGATCGATAGCAGACCAAGCAAGAACAATTCGAATACCGGTTCATATGATAGAAACTATCAATAAATTGAATAGGATCGCAAGACAGTTTTTGCAGGAAAATGGACGTGAGGCAACACCAGAAGAGTTAGCAGAGTGCATGGAAATGCCGGAAGAAAAAATACGCAAGGTACTAAAAATTGCAAAAGAACCCATTTCAATGGAAACCCCTATAGGGGATGATGAAGACTCTCATTTAGGCGATTTTATCGAAGATTCTAAGGTGTTGTCGCCTGTTGAATCAGCAACAATAGCTGGGCTAAGAGAATCGACACAAAACGTCTTGGCTGGTTTAACGGCAAGAGAGGCAAAAGTATTGAGAATGCGTTTTGGAATCAATATGAATACTGACCATACTCTGGAAGAAGTTGGAAAACAATTTGATGTAACCAGAGAAAGAATTCGTCAGATCGAGGCGAAGGCATTAAGGAAGTTAAGGCATCCGTCAAGGTCAGAACAATTAAGGTGTTTTTTAGAGTCTGATTAATGTAGAAAGGGCCCTTAGCTCAGCTGGTTAGAGCAGGGGACTCATAATCCCAAGGTCGTAGGTTCGAGTCCTACAGGGCCCACCAACAGATTAACTCTTTTAATTCGAGGTTGAAATCAATTGAGTAATAATTTTAGTTTTACTTCTGAGTCAGTTTCAGAAGGACACCCAGATAAGGTGTCGGACCAACTTTCAGATGCAGTTTTAGATGCTTTGTTGAAGCAAGACCCATCCTCTCGTGTAGCATGCGAAACGATGGTAAAAACTGGCATGGTTATTTTGGCAGGTGAAATAACAACCAACGCTTGGGTTGATTTCGAAGAATTAGTACGAGAAGTCGTAATAGATATAGGATACGATGACCCGGAGATTGGTTTCGACGGAAAAAGTTGTGCAGTTCTCAACGCAATAGGAAAACAATCTTCTGATATTGCAATGGGTGTTGACGAAAGCGAAGATCATCAACAAGGAGCAGGTGACCAAGGGTTAATGTTTGGTTATGCGACCAACGAAACGGATGTATTGATGCCTGCAGCCATTACCTACTCACATCGACTTGTTGAAAGACAAGCTGAAGTCAGAAAAAACAAAACATTGCCTTGGTTAAGACCTGATGCGAAGAGTCAGGTTACTTTTCGATATGAAAATAACAAGCCTGTTTCGATTGATGCGGTTGTTCTGTCTACTCAACATGCGCCGACAATAGGACAAAAGGAAATCCACGAGGCTGTCATGGATGAAATAATTAAGCCAGTTTTACCTGCCGAATGGCTGCATAAAGACACTAAATATTTTATCAATCCGACTGGACAATTTATTATTGGTGGACCAGTGGGAGACTGCGGCTTAACCGGAAGAAAGATTATTGTTGATACTTATGGTGGTATGGCAAGGCATGGAGGTGGAGCATTTAGTGGTAAAGATCCTTCTAAAGTAGATCGTTCTGCGGCTTACATGGGAAGGTATGTAGCCAAAAATATTGTCGCAGCGGGCTTAGCGGAACGTTGTGAGATTCAAATTTCTTATGCTATTGGTGTTGCTGAACCAACCTCAATCAGTGTCGATACTTTTGGAACAGGTACCGTTAGTGATGATTCCATTGTTAACTTAATTCGCGAACATTTTGACCTACGTCCTAAAGGACTCATTGCAATGCTTGATTTAAAAAAACCAATCTATCGTAAAACTGCTGCCTACGGCCATTTTGGTCGAACAGAAGAAAGTTTTACTTGGGAAAAAACAGATAAAGCAGAAACTTTGAAAGCTTCAGCCAATTCTTGAAAAGAGCAAAAAGCCGTTTCAATCATAGAAATCATATTAGGTAAATAATCATGAGTAGAGTAATGACTGAAGATCAAACAACTGACTTTAAAGTTGCCGATATTTCTTTAGCTGAATGGGGTCGCAAGGAAATAAGTATCGCCGAAACAGAAATGCCCGGCTTAATGGCTTTGAGACAAGAATTCGGAAAACAAAAACCACTAAAAGGCGCAAGGATTGCCGGATGTTTACATATGACTATCCAAACGGCGGTTTTGATAGAGACGTTGATTGAGTTGGGGGCAGAAGTAAGATGGTCATCATGTAATATTTTTTCAACCCAAGACAATGCGGCGGCTGGTATTGCCGTTGCTGGAATACCCGTTTTTGCCTGGAAAGGAGAGACCGAAGAAGAGTTTTGGTGGTGTATTGAACAGACAATAAAGGGTCCGAACGGATGGTATCCTAATATGATACTGGATGATGGGGGTGATCTTACCCAGATCATGCACGAGAAATACCCTGAACTATTGGAAGATGTGAAAGGTATTTCAGAGGAAACTACAACCGGTGTTTTGAGGTTGTATGAAATGGTAGAAAAAGGTACCTTAAAAGTACCTTGTATTAATGTAAATGATTCTGTCACTAAATCTAAGTTTGATAACTTGTATGGCTGCAGAGAATCCCTATTGGATGGTATTAAGCGCGCCACTGATGTCATGATTGCAGGAAAAGTGGCAGTCGTATGTGGCTATGGGGATGTCGGTAAGGGTTGCGCACAATCTCTCAGAGGCCAGGGTGCTACCGTATGGGTGACAGAAATAGATCCCATTTGTGCATTGCAGGCAGCAATGGAAGGTTATCGAGTAGTAACAGTGGAAGAAGCAGCGCCGTTAGCAAATATATTTGTTACTGCAACTGGCAACTATAACGTCATCAAGCATGATCATATGATGGCTATGAAGAATCAGGCCATTGTTTGTAATATTGGTCATTTCGATAATGAAATTGATATTGCTTCGGTGAAAAAATATCAATGGGAGAACATTAAGCCGCAGGTTGATCATATTATTTTCCCAGATGGCAAAAGAATCATCATACTTGCTGAAGGGAGGCTGGTTAATTTAGGTTGTGCAACCGGTCATCCAAGCTTTGTTATGTCAAATTCATTCTCAAACCAAGTTTTGGCACAAATTCAGCTTTGGAATAATGCTGATGAATATGAAAAGAAAGTTTACTTACTTCCTAAAGCGCTTGATGAAAAAGTAGCTGCTTTGCATCTATCACAAATAGGCGCTAATTTAACTAAATTATCAAAAGAGCAAGCTGATTACATTCGGGTTCCCGTAGATGGACCATTTAAGTCTGATCACTATAGATACTAATTTCAGGATTTACCTTCCTTAATGAAATAAAACTTACTTTCTAACTCAACACTTCAACAAAGTTTTTTGTATTCGTTTAATCAAGTGAATCTGAAAAAAAATTTATGCTGAATTCAGAAAGAAAAAACAAAATTGAACTCAGTTTTGAATTTTATCCAGCCAAGACAAAAGAATCAGCAGATAAATTACAGGGAGTTTATACAACTTTAGCGCGGTATAATCCGAGTTTTTTTTCTGTTACCTTTGGGGCGGGCGGTTCAACCAGGGATAAAACAGCAGAAGCAGTCTTAGATATTCAGCAAAAAGGGATTAATGCAGCTCCGCATCTTTCTTGTGTTGCATCTACTGAAGAAAACGTACGGGAAATACTTGGTTTTTATAAGACTAATGGTATTTCTAAAATTGTTGCTTTACGTGGTGACTTGCCATCAGGAACGCTGTTACCTGGGGTATTTCGTTATGCAAATGAGTTAGTCGAATTCATAAGAAACGAAACTGGAAATTATTATGAAATCCACGTTGCAGCCTATCCAGAAGTACATCCACAAGCATCCAACGTTGAAAAAGATTTCCAAAATTTCAAAAGAAAAGTTGAAGCAGGAGCAGATTTTGCAATTACACAATACTTTTATAATTTAGAAGCGTATTTAAGTTTTTCTGATAAATGTGAAAAAAACAATTTAAATATTCCTTTAATTCCAGGGATTATGCCTATAACAAATTATTCCCAATTGTCACGATTTTCAGAAATGTGTGGAGCAGAAATTCCGAGGTGGATGAGAAAAAATTTAGAAGGGTTCGGTGATAATCGAGAGGCAATTAAAAGTTTTGGTGAAGACGTGGTCTCAAGGCTTTGTGAGCAACTTATTGCTAATGGGGCACCAGGATTTCATTTTTATACCATGAACCAAGCAAAACCATCTTTGGCTATCCTAAAAAACATCGGGCTTGGAAAGATATAAATTATCTTTATTCCAAATAACTAGCTGGATGAAAGTTGGTTTTTCCCGTAAGACGCTATTATATTTGAAATGCGGGTTTCTAGAATATATGTAAATCAAATGCTTGGCGTGGATCAAGAGGTTGTTCTTGATCAAGAAGAATCTCATTACGCAAGGAATGTACTGCGTCTTCGTTCAAATGATAAGGTAACGCTATTCAATGGTCAAGGTATTGACTATGAAGCAGAAGTAATAGAAGTCAATAAAAAAAATCTTATCGTCTCTATATTAGATGCCAACGAGATTACTGCAGAATCTCACTTAAGCATTCACCTTGGCTTAGGAATCGCTAAAAGCGATAAGATGGACTTTTCGATACAAAAGTCTGTTGAATTGGGGGTTTGTCAAATTACCCCTCTTTTTACCCTGCGGACTGTTGTAAAGTTAAACAACGAAAAACAACTACATAAAATGCGGCATTGGCAAAAGATCGCAATAAATGCTTGCGAACAGTGCGGCAGGACTTCTATCCCTCAAATAAATAAACCCATGGCATTTTCGCAATGGATCTTATGTAAAAATGAACTGTGCTTATTACTTGATCCTCTAGCAAAGAAAACGTTTACTTCTATTACAAAAAAACCCACAACAATAAATATGTTGATTGGGCCTGAAGGTGGTTTTGATCAAAAAGAAAAAGAGGTAGCCAGAATAGCTGGTTTTATGCCGCTTCGATTAGGTCCAAGGATACTGAGAACCGAAACCGCAGCTATTTGCGCTTTAGCCGCAATGCAAGTACTTTGGGGTGATATATCATAAATCTACTTTAATCATTAATATTCTTCTGGTACCAATTCAATAGAATTCTTTCCTATCTCCTAGAGGTTTTGTCTGTTTTTCCACTTTTATCGATTAGAAACTTATCTATTCTAGATCATCATTTCAGCACATCACTCAGAACATATTTCGCACAAAGTTCTTTTCGGAAAGATGGGAAGGCGGGCAGCGACTAGCTTAATTTATGTTTAATACTAAACTTTAAGTACTATGTTCTTCTAAGAATTTACATTGTCTATTTCTAGCAATGCCAGAAACTAATATTTAGAACCTAGTCTCGTTTTGGAAAAAAGGATAATTTAGAAACGCATCTAAAGTATTAATTTCTTTTGTCCTTTTATCCATTTTGTAATGTATTACAAACTTGTGTTTTATTCATCGACAATAGATGAGTATTTGATAATAGGGATAAAAAATAGTGGATAAAAGGCTGCGCTGTAATTTTTGTTCTTTTCATTAAATAAAATAATTAGAACAAAATCAGGATGCTATTAAATCTCGCAATAAGATTTATTGGTGCTGTTTCAGTTGGAATGGCGCTACTGATATATTGTGTGAATGCTGTAGCGTTAGATGATATTTCAGAGCTAAGCTTTGAAGAGTTGATGGATCTAGAGGTCACCAGTGTAAGTAAAAAGAATCAAAAATTATCTGAATCAGCAACTGCAATCCACGTCATAACCTCGGAAAACATTAAACGTTCTGGGGTTACCAATATAGCTGATGCCTTGCGCATGGTTCCTGGTCTTCAGGTTACCAGGATTGACTCCAATAAGTGGGCTGTTAGTGCGGGGGGTTTAATGGCCGTTTTGCAAACAAAATACTGGTGTTAATTGATGGCCGATCCATTTATTCACCTTCTTTTTCTGGTGTTTACTGGGAAGTACAAGACACATTAATGGAGGACATCGAACGGATTGAAGTGATAAGAGGACCGGGCGCTACCTTATGGGGGGCAAATGCAGTCAATGGCGTTATCAATGTTATCACCAAGCACTCTGAAAAAACCCGCGGAGGGAGTATAACTGGAGGTGGAGGTACCTTTGAAAGCGGGTTTGGATCTGTTCGCTATGGTGCAAAATTAGGTGAAAAAGGAAACGGTAGAGTTTATCTGAAAAGCTTCGAAAGAAATAATTTGAACAATGCTTCGGGCAAGAATGGTGACCGATGGAACATGATTAGAACCGGGTTCCGTTATGACTACGATAGCTTACGGGGTGAATCGGCTTCAATCCAAGGAGATTACTATCAAGGTAACATTCGTCAGTTAATTGGGGTACCAACCTTGTCAGCACACTATAGTCGGCCTTTAGCAGATCAAATTGATACTTCGGGTTGGAATTTACTCGGGCGATGGAAAAAAGCCCTTGGCTTAGACTCCGATATCAATTTACAAATATATTTTGATCATACTCAGCGGGATGAAAATATTCTCGACGAAAAAAGGGATACGTTTGATATTGATTTTCAGCATCATTTTGCTTTGGGACAATATCAAGATGTTATTTGGGGGGTGGGTTATAGACTCTCAAAAGATCAATTTCGGTCATCTCGAGAGGTAGCTCTTCTAGACCCGGAAAGAGATTACAATTTATTTAGCGCATATTTACAAGATGAAATTTCACTGTTTGATAGAGAAATTAGAATTACCTTTGGTACAAAACTAGAACATAACGATTATACGGGAGTAGAAGTCCAGCCCAACGCACGCATAATTTGGGTGCCTAATACCCATCACTCAGTCTGGGGCGCTATATCAAGGGCGGTTAGGACACCTTCTCGCTATGAAGATAATGGAGATATTCCATACTATCATGTGTTGGCTCCAAGTTCACCGGGCAATCCGTCACCTTTTCCCGTGCAATTGATGTTTCGGGGCAATGAAAAGATACAAGCAGAAAATATTTTAGCCTATGAACTTGGCTATCGGTTTATGCCAAAGAGTAATCTTTCGTTCGATTTATCATTGTTTTATAACGATTATGATGACCTGAGGTCAGTTGAACATGAGCCGTTGTATTTAAGCGAGTTCATATTAAGACAACCAGCGACACTGCAGAACAATCTACAAGGTCAAACCTATGGCGCAGAACTTTTTGTTGATTGGCATCCTTTCGATTGGTGGTCATTTCAAATGGCTTATACCTATCTTGACATGCAATTTAAAACCACAAGCGGTAGCTTGCGTAGCGGAGCTCCTTTTATAGAAGGATCAAGTCCAGAACAACAACTTTCCATTAGAACCGGGTTCAATATAACTCCCAATCTACAACTAGATTTTTGGGTGCGGTATGTCGATAGACTACCCTCAAGCGGCGTCCCTATAAACGGTCTAACCACGCCTATCGATGATCATATAACGATGGATATACGTTTAGCATGGCAGCCTGCCCAATATTTAGACTTTTCTGTGGTTGGGCAAAACTTGCTTCAAGGGAAACACATTCAAATGATTCAAGAGGGGTTTGGGTCACAACCGACTCAAATCGATCGTAGTGTTTATTTTCAAGCTAAGCTGCTTTTTTAATGAATTTGATTAATAAATGAAATCTTTGGTCAATTCATTAAATAAAATACTCTTGATATCGCTGGCAGCGATAGGCTTGGGCTATCACCTTAATACACACGCCGCTGGAGTGGACCAAAAAGCGATTCGTTCTGCCTATGCCTATAACTTTATCAAATTTATCGAATGGCCTGAATTTAAGTTTGAGACACCTGGTTCGCCTATCAATTTCTGTGTGGTAGGTGAAGAAAATAGCGCAATCACTTTTGCAAAACTTAACGGTAAAAAGGCAAAAGGCAGACCACTAAAAGTTGTCAATATTAATACTGAAAAGTCATTTAATACCTGCCATTTGTTATTTATCAACCCATCGGAAAAATGGCGACTCCAAAAGCTGCTGGACAACTGTAAGGATAGATTTATCGTCAGCATCAGTGAAATGAAAGAGTTTAACTTGAATGGAGGCGTCATTGAACTTACCTGGGATTCCAAAAAACTACGATTCACTATTAATACACAAGCAGCGGAAGATGCTGGACTAATGATTAGTTCAAGGCTCCTCAAATTATCAATACTTTATAGCAAGAAGCAATGAATGGTATGAAAAGATTTAAAGATTATTCTATCAGGGTAAAGCTTACCTTTTTAATGTTAGTGATAGCAGCTGCGGTTGTGGTGTTATCCACCGTTACGCTGGCACTTGATGAGATGATTACAATGCGAGCTAATGCCAAGCAGCAGCTTGCTACATTAGCAGAAGTTATTGGTTTAAACAGCAAAGCGGTGCTGGCGTTTGAAGATAAATTTGCAGCGAAAGAAACGCTTGCCACATTACAGGTTAAACCCAATATTATCGCCGCTTTTATCACCGATAAGGAAGACCATTTATTTACTCAGTATCATCCATCGTATACCCATAAATATATTTTGTTTGATGAAATTAATTTAGATAAGCCATGGGCAGATACACCTTCAGGTTGGAAGCAAATCTTATCCAAAGGCTTTTGGACAATCCAGACCGAAATTGTCAGTAAACCCATTTTTTTGGACGGTGAAAAAATAGGCAGTATTATTCTTTTAGATGATATGCGATTCCTAAAAGCCGCTTTGATAAGCCATTTGAAAACGGTTTTGTTCGTCATCATCAGCGCTATATTAATTGCGTATTTATTGTCCCGTGTATTACAACGAATTATCTCTTCTCCAATTTTTGGATTGATTGAGCACATGAAGACAGTATCTTCAAGTCGAGATTATTCCATACGTGCTAAAAAAACCAGCAAAGATGAAATAGGTATTCTAATAGATGGTTTTAACCACATGCTTGAGCAAATCCAAGTTCGTGAAGAAGATTTGGAGGCCTCGAATGCAACGCTTGAAGAGCGAGTTCACCAGCGAACCGAAGAACTGGAAAAAACACGCAATGAAGCATTAGATCTTGCCCGAGAAGCGCAACAGGCGAGTGAAGCAAAATCCCAGTTTCTGGCTAATATGAGCCACGAGATCAGAACGCCGATGAATGGCGTTATTGGTATGACAGAGTTACTGTTCAATACCAGCCTAACCCCCGAGCAAAGCAGCTATGCCACCACTGTATATCGTTCAGCAGAAGGTTTGCTGTCGATCATTAATGACATTTTGGATTATTCGAAAATTGAAGCCGGAAAGCTTCAACTGGAGATGCTTGAATTCAACTTAATCGAAACTGTTGAAGAGGTCATTGAAACCATGGCCGAAAGTGCTCAAAGAAAAGGGCTTGAATTAATTTGCATGATTGATCCCAAAGTGTACTCCGGTATCAAAGGAGACCAGGGTAGATTAAGGCAAATTTTGTTTAATCTGATTGGTAATGCGATTAAGTTTACCGAAGCAGGTGAAGTTATCCTGGTGGTAAAGCAAGAACATTTAGAACACCAGCAGGCCAGAATAAGAATTGATGTGCGAGATACCGGAATTGGCATCAGCCCCGAAACACAGGAAAGGTTGTTTGAAGCGTTCAATCAAGCGGACGGTACAACCTCACGAAGGTTCGGGGGAACCGGCTTGGGTTTGGCTATTTCTAAAGAATTAATTGAATTGATGGGTGGTCAAATTCATTTGGAAAGTACTGTAGGTGAAGGAACTACCTTTTGGTTTGAAATTGTTTCCGAAGTATATCTAATTGAAGAGGATGAGCGAGATGTCAACGTTTTAAAGGATTTACCCGTACTTATTGTTGATGATAACGACACCAATAGATGGATTTTAGAGCTTCAGTTGTCTTCTTGGGGGATGCAAGTTGATCAGGCTGCCAATGGGTTTCAAGCCCTGGAAAAAATTGCTACTGCGAATAAAGAGCAACGGCCTTATCAACTAGCAATATTGGACATGCATATGCCGAGAATGGACGGGTTAGAATTAGCTCGCGCTATTCACTCAAGACCGGATCTGTCCGAAATAAAACTAATGATGTTAAGTTCCGTTTATGAGAGCGCCTCCCACAAAGAGCGCAGTGAAACTGGGGTTCTTTGTCAAATATCAAAACCGGTCAGACAATATGTGCTGTTGAATTCTATCCTTTCTATCGTGACAGGAGAGGCGAGTGTTCAGTTAAACAAAACACAGGAAAAAACAGGTGAAGATCAACAAAGTCACGAAAAAATTTGTTTTAACGCAAACATATTAATTGTCGAAGACCATTATGTTAATCAAAGGCTTGCGCAGCAAATACTGAAGGGTTTTGGATGTAATGTTGATACAGCTGATAACGGAAAGCAAGCATTAGCCGCTACGGAAAATCATAACTATGATCTAGTATTAATGGATTGCCAGATGCCTGAACTGGATGGATATGAAGCGACAAGAAAAATAAGAGCAAGAAAGACAGTGAACTCGCAAAATCTACCAATTATCGCACTTACCGCAAATGCACTGTCAGGTGATAGAGAAAAATGTATCAATGCAGGGATGAGTGACTATCTTAGTAAGCCTTTCCGGCAGCATCAGATACAAGAAGTGCTCGAAAAATGGTTGCCTGATAAACGCATCGACGAATTTTATCTTCAAAACAAGTTAACTAACCAACTGACTCAAGAGGGTACGGCTGCAACATCCATTAAACCGAAACTAATCGTGTCTGCATTGGATTCTAAAATCATCAATGAGATAAAAGCGATGAGCGATGGCGATGAAAGCTTACTAGAAGAACTTAAAGAGCATTTCATCATCACTAAAGATGAAGGCATCAAGACGATCAAACAAGCCCTGAGCGATTCTGATCCAGAGGTTATTAGAGTGACCGCTCATGGGTTGAAATCGATAAGCGGCAATATCGGTGCCATGGAGCTTTCATCCCTATGCAAAAAAATTGAACACATGGGACTACAAAAAGCACTGGAAGGGGCTCAAGAGGTACTGAGTCAGATTGAAATTGAAGCGGTGCGAGTTGGTGACGCACTTGAACATGAATGTCAAAAAGATGAAGTGTGAATAATATGATTGAACATAAAGAGCAAACTAAACCACTCATTTTATTGGTAGATGATGATCTATCAATACTATTGTTGGCAAAAAGGGCTTTGATCAAAGCAGGGTTTGAGTTAGAGACTGCAGGAAGTGGTCATGAAGGATTAAAAATGCTGGATAGCATAAGCCCTCATATTATTTTGTTGGATGTAGAAATGCCCGGGATGAATGGTTTTGAGGTCTGTGAACAAATTCGTCAGCACCCCGCAGGAGAAGATGTGCCTATTTTGATGGTAACCGGCATGGAGGATATGGAATCGATTAATCGAGCTTATGAAGCAGGCGCAACTGATTTTTTTAACAAACCCATAAATTGGCAATTATTACATCATCGTATTCGGTACATCTTGCGTAATAGTGTTACCTACAATCAGCTCAAAGTCAGCGAATCCAGTTTACGTAATGCTCATCGTATTTCAAAACTAGGGACTTGGCAGTGGGATCAAAAAAGTAACCATATTGAATGGTCAAAAGAAGTGGTTGATTTGATGGGGTGGACAAAGGATGTCCCCGCATCATTTACCGATTTTATGAGCTTTGTTCACCCTGAAGACAAGGATTATGTTCTTAGAAATATAACGAATACGATGCAAGATCAAACAACGCAATATTTCAGTATAGAGCATCGAGTTATACGGGTTGATGGGGACGAACGTTATGTTTTTCAGCGGGGGGAGATATTATGGAATGAATTGCATAAAGCCATGTGGGTAACGGCAGCAATCCAAGATATTACCGATCGTAAGGAAGCAGAAAAAAAGATACACCATTTAGCTTATTATGACACCTTAACAGGTTTGCCCAATCGGCTTCAATTTAAAGAAACACTGACTAAAATACTCGCTTTAATGGAGCGTAACAAAGGGAAATTAGCGCTCTTGTTTGTTGATTTGGATAACTTTAAGCGGATTAATGATACGTTAGGACATGACTATGGCGATCAGCTGCTCAAAGCCGTTTCTGAAAGGCTCACTGCTGGAGTCAGGCTTAGTGATAATGTAGCTCAACATCAATCTTTACCCTTTAAAGAAATCTCTCGACTGGGAGGTGACGAATTTACCGTTATGTTGACAGACATTAATTCTGTTGACAATGTGACACTAATTGCTCAGCGAATCCTGGAAGATGTCAATCAGCCCTACTTTCTATCGGGTTATGAAATGTATGTTTCGCCCAGCATTGGCATCTCGGTTTTTCCGCAGGACGGAACCAATGCCGATGTGCTGATTAAAAACGCTGATACGGCTATGTATCACGCAAAAAACAAGGGTAGAAATAACTTTCAGTTTTATTCAGAGTCCATGAACACGCGTGCTTTACAACGCTTATCTTTAGAAAATAAGCTTCGTAAGGCGCTAATTAAAAAAGAATTTGAAGTTTACTATCAGCCGTTAGTTAATATTAGAACCCGCTCAGTGATGGGAGCAGAAGCGTTAATTCGCTGGGATCATCCGGAAGCGGGCATGATTTCACCGGAAACGTTTATACCCGTGGCTGAAGATATTGGTGCCATCCTTGATATTGGTCAATGGGTTATTGAACAAGTGTGTCAGCAAATCCATCAATGGGAACAGCTTAATCTGAAGCCATTTTATGTGGCTGTTAATATGAGCGCGGTGCAATTTTACCAACAAAATCTTTTAAGCTCATTACAGAATGCTCTGGATAAAGCAGGTATAAGTTCTGATGCACTTACCCTGGAATTGACTGAAGGCGTAATCATGGAGAATGCCAAAGAGACAATAGCCAAGTTACAACAAATCAAGAACATGGGCATTAGGCTTTCCATAGATGATTTTGGAACGGGCTATTCCTCTTTGAGTTATCTTAAACGCTTTCCGATCGATACCATCAAAATTGACCGTTCATTTATTACCGATATTACTTCAAATCCAGATGATGCCGCTATTTCCGATACTATCATCGCGATGGGTCATCGATTGGGCCTTAAAGTGGTTGCTGAAGGAATAGAAACCAAGGAGCAATACCAGTATTTAGCTCGCCAGGGCTGTGACATTGGGCAAGGTTATTTATTCAGTAAGCCACTGTCCCAAGAAGAATTTACTCGCTTTCTGCAAAAAAATATAAAGGATTGTGAACTTACCTGTGCATAACTGGCATTGGGCAGACTTTTCAAGATTAAGTAATTCTAGTTGTTTAAACCATAAGTATTTGTGGCTTTGCCTACAATCCCAAAGGTTTAAAGCGATGCTTGAAAAATACAAAGACTATGGACTTGTTGTATTAGGATTCCCAACTGTAGATTTTAAGTCAGGAATTCGCAAGCAAAACCAGCCAGCCTTTCATTTAACCGGCTGGCTGGTTCAATAAACTATTGTTTTTCGTCAACGGTATTCAGTTGAAGCTGAATGGGGTTGCCAGAGATCAGGCTAAAATCCACCCGATAGGTTTTCTCTTCAAACTCAAGGTAGGGTACTTCAAGGATTGAGCCGTCATAGGTTGCGGCGCATTCTTGTTTTGGTAATAGCGATTGTTTGATACAAGTTCCTGAGATGCATTGAAACTCTATTTGGTATTCACCTATTTCGGTATCATGCGCTTCATTAACGGTTATAGTATGAGCAGCCGTTTTAGTAGTTTGAAATTCTATTCTAGCACCACCACATACTGCAGAACTATCGGATGCCAGGCGCTCGTTTTTATCATTAAAACCCCTTAAGGAGAACTGGAATATTTCGCATTCATTGGTGTCGCCCGTAAAAGTTACGTTTGCACTAATAAAGTCACCGTCGTTAGCGGCAATGGCGTAAACATCTGAATCCCCGGGGCTTTCGATAGAGCAATTTACAATATCGCCATATTGCACTTGCACTGCTGCACCGCCTTCTGGACATGAAAATTCAGCTGCGGTGACGGATGTCGTAAAAAAAAATAGACTGCCTAATAACAATAATATCAAGTTTGGTTTTGACATTTATTATCTCCTGAGCCAATAAAAAATGAGTTAATCACTAACTTATAGTTTGAACTATCCGAAGAACATCTAAGATAGGTGGTCAACTATACCATAAACATAGCGGGGCTGTTAATTAACGACGAAGGTTGGGTGTGATTAAAAGTGATGCAACATGTTAAGATTGTATTTTATAGAGTTGAAATATAAAAGAAAATATACATGAACAAAACCATCCCCGAAAAAGATATAAAGCTACTCGAACTTCTAAATGAACATCCCATACTACGCCATCGTGTTGAGGCATTAATGGCTATCGTAGAAGATGACGATGAACCGATTGAGAAAGCGGATGCAGCGGAGCAATGCGTCATTGAAGAGGTTCGAAAAATAGGTCACGCAGCACTTTCCGAGTGGGCAGAAAGTAAAAATAAGCGCAATGAAGCTGAATTGAAAGAACAACCCGAATTACGTATTGCAGGAAAAAAAACTGTGGTGGCATAGTACCTTTGATATTATCGAAATTGAAGAAACCCTCTTTCGTGAGTCAACCCATATCGTTCGTACTTTTTCAGATCAAGCGAATGTGACCTGCCGAAGTACCTCGACGCCTTTACAACGGGCCATCACAGATTTTGGAGCAGACCAGCCATTTGGCCAAGTCAACGCTAAACTCCAAGAACATTATGGAATAGAGGTACCGGTGAGTAGTATTAGGTTCATCACAGAGCATCATGGCAAAGCGATATTTGAACAAACAGACCTTGTCAGTGACTGGCCAGATACCTCAGGTACAAAACACGTCATTGCAGAGACAGATGGAGGCATGGTTCCTGTGGTGACCATTGATCCTGAAGCAAAAGATAAGCGAAAAGAAAAAACACTGGGCTGGCAAGAACTGCGACTTTGTATTGCCCATGAATGTGGCAGTCGGACGCTGCATTATGGAGGAAACTTTTCTGGGGGTATTGAAGAAACAGGTCGCCAGTTATTTGATTGCGCGATGAATGTAAACTTTGGCCAACAAACACACGTGCATTCGGTAGGCGATGGCGCATCCTGGATCAAGCGCCAAGTGGATGAACAATTTGGCGAAAATGGAACCTATTTAATCGACTTAATGCATCTTTGTGAATACTTGGCAGAAGCGGCACCTAGCTGTACAGGTGACTCGGCATTATGGTTAGATGAACAAAAACAACGTTTGAAAATCAATCAGGCCAGCCTTGTTCTTGAAACCCTATTGCCGTTTCTTGAACCATCCGAAACGGATGATGAGAAAGCGCCGGTTCGTAGGGCTTACCGCTACTTGAGAAATCGTCTGGATCAAGTTGATTATCAAGGTGCGATAGAAAAAGGACTTCCAATCGGTTCAGGTGAAATTGAAAGCGCTCACCGTTACATTGTTCAAGCTCGGCTTAAGCGTCCTGGAGCTTGGTGGTCACCCAATAATATAGATTATATGTTGGCTTTGCGATTATGTAGAATCAATCAACGATGGGAAAATTACTGGCAAGATGTTAGGCAAAAGGCGGCATGATGAAAATTTAGTCTTGCATCACTTTTAATCGTACCCACGAAGGTTAGTGAAATCAGGAAGCCAGTCATGCTTTTTTCATTGATCAGTCTTAATTCCAGGAAGCTCTACAGAGGGTAGGTTTTATAGCAGTTTGCCCAAACTACTTTCTGCAATACCGTCAAAAATAAACTGCACGGCTAGAGCAGTCAGCAACACACCAAAAATACGGCTAATTACTTGTATCCCGGTAATCCCCAACAATCGATGCAACTGAGCTGCAGCCAGAAGGCACAAAAAAGTTAACAACAAAACGGCCAGCAAGGATGAACAAACCAGCGCTTGTTGCATAATATTCTGCCGTGAGTTGGCCATTAACAAAATCGTGGCTCCAATCGCACCAGGGCCGGCGATCAATGGGGTAGCCAACGGAAAGACCGCAATATCTCTTTTATCTGTAGCTTCTTTCGTTTCGTCAGGAGTCGCAGAGGTCGCCCCGGATGTTCTGGCAAAAACCATTTCTATGGCGATGAGAAGTAACAAAATACCTCCCGCTGTTCTAAATGCAGCAAGCGATATTCCAAGCATGACCAAGAGGGTTTCGCCTAGCAGGGCAAATACCATCAGGATAACAGTGGCTATCATTGTTCCGCGGAAGGCAATAACACGCTTTTGGTGGTTGCTCATGCCCGCTGTTAATGCAGCAAACATCGTTGCAACGTCAATAGGACCGATGGTTGCAATGAATGTGGTTATAGCAACCGATATGGTTTCGGTAAACATGTCAAAATGATCATACGAACTAAGAAAAGCGATACAGTTGAAAAAAGCTTATTCAATAGAATAGCAATCAATAAAAGAACAATTTGGGTTAGACATTGGTTGTTTGAAAAAGTCTTCAAAAACTTATTTAATCTACAGAATATTCATAGGTTGCTTAATGTTTTGGTATTTCGTCCTATAAACTTTTCAATAAGCCTTGTAAAATACAAACCTTTTGTAATTTTCATCAAGTAACCATTTATTATTTTAAGGTAAGGGTATACCTCAATGTCTGAACTAGAAACTCAGAAAACAGCAGCACAGCAAAAAATTCAGGAATTAAAAAGCTTTATCAGTTCTTTGATAATTGGTCAGGAGGCGTTGGTCGAAAGAATGCTCATTGCATTGCTAGCGGATGGCCATATTTTAGTTGAAGGCGCGCCGGGTTTGGCAAAAACTCGAGCCATTAACGTCTTAAGCAAAGGCGTCAAAGCTGATTTTCATAGAGTTCAGTTTACGCCCGATTTATTGCCCGCTGATTTGACTGGAACTGAAATTTATCGACCTGAAGAGGGCAGTTTTAAATTTCAACGTGGACCACTATTCCATAATCTAATCTTAGCGGATGAGATTAATCGGTCACCCGCTAAAGTTCAATCAGCCCTGCTGGAGGCAATGGCTGAAAGGCAGATTACCGTTGGTGGTGCAACGTATCCTTTGCCGGCGTTATTTATGGTGATGGCAACCCAAAACCCGATCGAGCAAGAAGGAACATATCCCTTGCCGGAAGCACAATTAGATCGTTTTTTACTGCATATTAAAATCGACTATCCCAACTCAAAGAATGAAAAGTTAATTTTATCACTGGCCCGCTCGGAAGCTAAACAACAAAAAAACGAGGCAAAATCAGCTTTTGAAGCTATAAGTCAAGAGATAATAATTCAAGCACGCCAGGAAATTCTGGACATTTATTTGGCGGAAAACCTTGAAGATTATTTATTACAGATTGTTTTGGCGACACGAACGCCGAAGCCCTATGGTGAAGACTTGGAGCAATGGCTGCAATATGGTGCTAGCCCAAGGGCGAGTATCGCACTAGATCGATGTGCTCGAGCCAAAGCATGGTTGGGTGGTCGGGACTACGTGTCGCCGGATGATATCCAGGAAATTGCCTATGATGTGCTTCGCCATCGGATCATATTGTCTTATGAAGCAGAAGCAGACAATGTCACCGCTGATCAGGTCATTCAGCAACTCATCGCTCGTATTGCTGTTCCATAGATGGCCTCGGTAGCACAACAAACAGAGAGCGAATCAGCTGATTTGGTATCGATTACCTTAAAAACATTGATTCGGTTTAATCAGTATGCTGCTTTCATTAAACTTAGGCCTAGAGATATTCGGGCACAACAGGCTGGCACTTATCTTTCTAGGCTTAAAGGACGAGGCATGGAGTTTGACGAAGCCAGGCTTTATCAGCCAGGAGATGATATCAGAACGATTGACTGGCGCGTTACTGCACGAACGGGCAAAGCGCATACCAAGCTTTATCGTGAGGAAAGAGAGCGACCCGTATTTATTTCGGTCGACTACCGTCCTGCCATGTGGTTTGCGACCAGAGGAGTTTTTAAGTCTGTGCAGGCAGCTAAGTTAGCCGGCCTTTTAGCATGGGCAGCCAGTTATCATGGTGATAAAGTGGGAGGACAAGTTTTTTCTCGGGGTCACTGCCGAGAAATAAAACCTTTGCATAGTCAACGTGCAGTCATGCAATTTTTGCATTATCTTGTTGAAAAGCCATCAGAGGAAAACTCAAATACTATGGCATTTAACCAGGTTATCGATCGATTACGTAGACATGCTCGGCCAGGGAGTTTGGTTTATTTGATAAGTGATTTCAGACAGTTCGATAATGTGATCGAAAAGCAATTGCGTACCCTTTCAAAGCATTGTGAAGTGGTCATGATACATATCTATGACCCGTTGGAATATCAACTTCCTTCCAAGGGTCGTTATCGTTTGACCAATAACCATAAGGACGTAGTTTTTGATGCTGCTAATGAACTTAAAAAGGAACAATTTCATCGGCAATCCAAACAACACGTACAAGACTTGCAAAAATTTGCAAGAGGTGTCGGTATGACTTTGTTGCAATGCGCGACTAACGATGACCCTGTTAAATTACTAACACGCTAACGTTAGAATGCCAAACGGTCAAATCCCAATAAAAGATATACATCTACCTCACGCCGTGAGCTGGTGGCCTCCCGCAATTGGCTGGTGGGTGCTGTTGGGGTTAATTGTGGTATTCATTGGCGCCATACTATGGTTTGTTAGACGGCGGCGGCGTTATGCACTAAACAAAATTGCGAAGCAGCAGCTATTGCAGATTAGCGAGGACACCTCGTTAGGCGATCATCAAAAAATTATTGAGATTTCCATGCTTCTTAGAAGAGTGGCATTATCAGCTTTTCCGAGAGCTGATGTGGCTAGTTTGACCGGTAGTAAATGGTTGGCCTTCCTCGACCACGTGCTGGGCGGAAGTCGTTTTAGCGATGGACCAGGTAAGTTTTTGGCTGAAGCGCCCTATCGAAAAATTCAAGAAGGGCATTTAGAGCCAATAGTCGAACTTGCCCAAGC
>CBDCZY010000002.1:0-1317500 GCA_965224745.1 Methylococcales bacterium | reverse complement strand
CGCAATGAACTGCGATGGGGTGACGGAGAAGGCTAGGTTAGCCAGCGGTTGGATGTGCTGGTTTAAGCGTGTAGGAAGGGTTCTTAGGTAAATCCGGGAGCCTATATTCTGAGGCGTGATGACGAATTTCTCTTAGGAGAGATGAAGTAATTGATGCCCTGCTTCCAAGAAAAACCTCTAAGCTTCAGGTTGATTGTGGCCGTACCCGAAACCGACACAGGTGGATGGGTTGAGAATACTAAGGCGCTTGAGAGAACTCGGGTGAAGGAACTAGGCAAAATGGTACCGTAACTTCGGGAGAAGGTACGCCCTTGTTAGGTGAAGGTCCTTGCGGCTGGAGCTGAAGAGGGTTGCAATAAACTGGTGGCTGCGACTGTTTATCAAAAACATAGCACTCTGCAAACACGAAAGTGGACGTATAGGGTGTGACGCCTGCCCGGTGCCGGAAGGTTAATTGATGGGGTTATCTTCGGAGAAGCTCTTGATCGAAGCCCCGGTAAACGGCGGCCGTAACTATAACGGTCCTAAGGTAGCGAAATTCCTTGTCGGGTAAGTTCCGACCTGCACGAATGGCGTAACGACGGCCACACTGTCTCCACCCGAGACTCAGTGAAATTGAAATTGCTGTTAAGATGCAGTGTACCCGCGGCTAGACGGAAAGACCCCGTGAACCTTTACTATAGCTTTACACTGGACTTTGAACCTATTTGTGTAGGATAGGTGGGAGGCTTTGAAGCGCAGACGCTAGTTTGTGTGGAGCCACCCTTGAAATACCACCCTGATATGTTTGGAGTTCTAACCTAGGTCCTGAAACGGGATTGGGGACAGTGTATGGTGGGTAGTTTGACTGGGGCGGTCTCCTCCTAAAGAGTAACGGAGGAGCACGAAGGTGTGCTCAGCATGGTCGGAAATCATGCGATGAGTGTAAAGGCAAAAGCACGCTTGACTGCGAGATAGACACATCGAGCAGGTACGAAAGTAGGTCTTAGTGATCCGGTGGTTCTGAATGGAAGGGCCATCGCTCAACGGATAAAAGGTACTCCGGGGATAACAGGCTGATACCGCCCAAGAGTTCATATCGACGGCGGTGTTTGGCACCTCGATGTCGGCTCATCACATCCTGGGGCTGAAGCAGGTCCCAAGGGTATGGCTGTTCGCCATTTAAAGTGGTACGCGAGCTGGGTTCAGAACGTCGTGAGACAGTTCGGTCCCTATCTGCCGTGGGCGTTTGAGATTTGAGGGAAGCTGCTCCTAGTACGAGAGGACCGGAGTGGACGAACCTCTGGTGTTCCGGTTGTCATGCCAATGGCATTGCCGGGTAGCTAAGTTCGGACAGGATAACCGCTGAAAGCATCTAAGCGGGAAGCCTCTCCCAAGATGAGATCTCACTGGAACCTTGAGTTCCCTGAAGGACCCTGAGAGACCATCAGGTTGATAGGCGGGATGTGGAAGTGCAGTAATGTATGAAGCTAACCCGTACTAATTGTCCGTGAGGCTTGACCATATAACCCCAAGGGGTTTGGAAAGACTTTGAGTGTACAGATTTCTAAGAAGAGCCGATGAGGCTAGACCGATTTGCTTGGTGGCCATAGCGAGCGTGTCCCACCCGATTCCATCCCGAACTCGGAAGTGAAACCGCTTAGCGCCGATGATAGTGTGGAGATTTTCCATGTGAAAGTAGGGAACTGCCAGGCTTTTAATACCAAAGCCCTTTGAGGAGACTCTTAGGGCTTTTTTTTGGCTTGGTATTTCTGTTAAAAAGTCTTTTTAACAGTTAAAGCTGATTTTTTTTACGCATCCTTATATAAAAATCTTCGATCACCTCAATAAATGAACTTTGCTTATGCCAAAAAGCAGGATAGTCTCCTCCTTTTTTAACCAATACTGCTGAAATTCTTGCTTCTTGATGAGGTGGTAATTCTTTAGGTAAGGGAGATTCACCATGCCAAAATTGTTTTAACGAAACTTTCTTAGGTATCTTTATAACACCAGGTTGAGTATAAAAACTTTCTACTGGAGCTAATTTGCTTGTCTCTGAAGCTTGTGCATTGGCTAGAATTTTACCTAACGGTGATTTAATTAATTCCTGATGTAATCTTTCGGGTGAAAGCCCCCGCATTTCAAATAACAACAAGGGATTGTAATCTAAATCACTAGCAAGTCGATAACAAACACCTGCAATATGTTTGCAGGGGACGACATAATCGGGGCAATCACACGAAACTTTAAAATCGCTATAATTATTAGGTAGTAAATGTGTTTTATATTCAGCAAATACCTCTTCTATATTTTCTGGAATTTCATTGACTAAAAGTTTAGCACTAAAACTAGCACGACCTGTTAAACGAGCAATGATTTTTTTCCATTGCGCCTCAGAGAGATGAACCATTTGCACTTCGGTTTTATAGGTTGGTTCAGTATAAACACCAAAATAGGGGTTTTTGTTACCCCGGATTTTTGCTTGTACCACACCTTTCTTTATAACCCACTGCTTAACTCGATGGTCACTCGCATAAGAACGTCCACGCGCTAATCGTCCACTATCAGTAAAGTCTTCTAAGGCATCAAGTAAACGTTCACCCCACCAGGTTTTACTCAGTGTACTCATGTTAAGCTTCCATGATGCTATTTTTGTTTAAAGCAATTAACGCTTTAAAAGCCTGATTATCCAATTTAGTCAACCAGCTTTCATCATTACCAACAATACTATCAGCCATTTTTTGTTTATCCTCAATCATTTGGTCGATACGCTCTTCTAAAGTACCCAGGGTAATAAATTTATGCACAAATACATTCTTCTTCTGCCCGATACGGAAAGCACGGTCTGTCGCCTGGTTTTCAACCGCTGGATTCCACCAGCGGTCAAAATGAAATACATGGTTAGCACGAGTTAAGGTAATCCCTACTCCTCCCGCCTTGAGTGACAAAACAAAAATTGACGGCGGGCTTTCTGGATCTTGGAAATCCTCTATCATTTGTTCCCGTTTTTTACGACTAACACTACCATGAATATAATGAGTCGGGACATGTTTTTCTGTATTTAAATACTTAACTAACTGTTCCCCAATTTCTGTAAATTGAGTAAAAATTAATACACTGTCTCCATCTTCAATAGCCTCTCCTAACATACCTGTTATACGTTCCAGTTTATGTGAACGTTCGCTGGTAAAAGCACTGCCATCTTGTAAAAACTGCATTGGATGATTACAGATTTGTTTGAGCTTCATCAAGGTTGATAACATCAAACCCTGGCGTTCTATACCTTCTTTTTCTTCTAATTGCTCCTCTACATCTTTAACTACGGCTTGATATAAAGAGGCTTGCTCTTTACTGAGATTGCAATATTGTTTACTTTCGATTTTATCAGGTAAATCTTTAATAATATTTTTATCGGTTTTTAGTCGTCGTAATATAAACGGCTGAATCAGTTGTTTTAAAACCGTCGATTTTATCGGGTCGTTATCACGTTGTATTGGCAGCTCGTATGTTTTACGAAATTGGGTTTGTTTACCTAAATAATTCGGATTTAAAAAGTTAAAAATTGACCATAAATCCATCAAGCGATTTTCGACAGGTGTGCCTGTCAATGCTAAACGATGGTTCGCATTTAATTTTAAAATGGCTTTGGTTTGAGCCGCTTTGGGGTTTTTAATATTTTGTGCTTCATCTAATACGACACGATGCCAATCAACCCTATTCAGTAATGCATTATCTTTGCGCGCCAAAGTATAGGAGGTAATTAACATATCCTGTTCTGAACACAATTTTACAAATTCTGCATCCTTTTTTTCTCGCTGACTACCATGATGAATGAGCGTTTTTAAATGGGGGGAAAATTTCTGTATTTCTTTTTCCCAATTACCAATCACCGAAGTTGGTGCGATTAATAACGTGGGCGCTGTTTGCCTTTCCTGTTTTTCTAAAATTAACGTTGCAATCACTTGCATGGTTTTCCCCAAACCCATGTCATCGGCTAAACACCCATTTAGACCCAGACTTTCTAAATAACATAACCACGATACCCCACGTTTTTGATAATCGCGTAACTGAGCTTTTAATAGTTTGGGGTTATCTATCAAAGAGAACTGACTACTATCACTCAGCTTTGCTAACATCTCTAATAAGTTATCGTTGTCACCTATTTCAAGACTGTCGCCCTCCTCCGCTAGTTTCTTTAATAACTCCTGGATTGATAAGGAATCAGGATTATCTTTTTGTTGCTGCCAATAGAGCAACATCTCCTGCATTTTTTCACGGTCTAATTCCATCCACTGACCACGAAAATGCACTAATGGCGTTTTCATATCAACTAATAGTTGCCATTCTTCAGGGGAAACTGTCTCATCACCCATAGCGAATTCATAACTATATTCCGTTAAAGAATCAAACGATAAATACGATTTAGCCGAGGCAGTACTGCCTTTTTTCTTATCATTATTACGCAACCGCATTTTTGCTCGTTGCCGCCCTTTAGGTGTTAGACGTGCGGGAATGATGACTCTATAACCTGCATCTTCCAGAACCCAGGCTGCTTCTTGTAAAAAGTCGAAGGCTTCATCCAAACTAAGAATTAATCCTATTGGTTCCGCTGTTTCCATGCCTCGCCAAACTTTGGGATAAATTCTTGCTGCATGGGCTAAATTAACTAATAGTTGCTGCTCAATGCTTTTACCAAATTGACGAATAATGAGCGAGTGATAACTGTCACTATCTAACCAATAATCTGCTAAATCCAATTTAAATGAAGGGTCTTTATGAGAGCATAATAAAAAGCTTAGTTGCCAGTTATCTATGTGCTCGGCATCAGCTTCATTTAATTGAAACCCTAACTGCAATGCGCTTTGTTGATGAGACTGTAAAAACTTCTGTTGCCATTGGTGCCATTGCAGAAATTCTTCAGGAACTTTATCAGCTGTCCTGATAGGTTTATCTGTTTGCTGTTCTAAGAGTATGGTTTCTAAAAAATCATATTGTAGTTTTTTAGTAAAGACTCGAGGTAATGCTCGGATACTAGACTCTAAAATCTGATTAACCGTTACTTCAGCAAAATGCCGTAATAACGATTCAGCTTGATAACCTTGTGAACAAGCTAAGGGCATCGATTTAAGCGATTGTTCTACTAGCGTTTCGTATACAGGAGACACGATTTTCCAACACCGGTAAAGCTTGGTCTTAGTTTTGGTTTTTTCAGCTAAAACGGCTGGGATATATTGATCTTTTTCAATAACTTGTTTGAGAGATTGACTGAAGTAGTACCAAAACAAAAAGTCACGACTGATACGCACATCTTCATGTTGATAGTGACTTAAAAAATAAATATCAGCTATCGTTTTCAGGGGAGTAATTAAAGGACATGCAAAAACTTTCCATTCTTGTAAAACAACCTCATCATAACCCTCACTCATTGCAAGTTCAGGATCAGGCAGGGGTTTTTCATCTACAGTAGGCAAATAAACACTTTGTAACTCTGCTTCTGGGTCATATGGATTTAAACTATAGGCAAACGTAGTTTTTAAAAAATTCAGGCACGCTTGTTCAGTTAATTGTTGAGGATGTTGCTGGTTTTTGATCTTTCTTGAATTAACTTCATCAGTTTCAACCCAAATATAAAACTGACCTTTCTGGATAAAACTGTCTTTTGGATGAGGAGTCCAAATGCCGTGTATCACTTTCATACTTTAAATAAATGCAAAAGATGGAAAGCCGTACTATATGGCATACTGAAATAGTTTTGTATTCTTTAGGAATTTGATAGGCGAAATAGTCTGCATGAGCAGGGGGTTGTTTATTTCTGTTGTTGAATACTTATTGGAATGTTACGAAATGATCAGCCACAATTTTCGAGGGTTTTTTGGGGGGAGGGGTGGTAAGAGAATGGTGCCCAGGGACAGAATCGAACTGCCGACACGAGGATTTTCAGTCCTCTGCTCTACCGACTGAGCTACCTGGGCAATACAGCAAAGAGCCGTATTAAATCAGTTTCTTCGGGTTGGCGTCAAGCAAAAAGTGGAACCATTCGGATGTGTTTTAGTTTTTGTTAGGAATTGTTGTATCCTTTAATTTTTGTTCAAAAATAAATTGTCAATCCATTTTTAATATGAACCCACTGCGCTTCGAGATTTATTGTTTTAAGGTAGACTATTTCCATGGCATAGTAGTTGTAGAGTAATAACTTCAGGGCGAACGATCAAAAATCGATGTAATACTTCACGCCTGATTCGTGTAGAATCAACGCACTTTTTATTAGATGGTAGCATCAAGTGGAATCATTTAGGGGTACAACTATTTTGTCTGTCCGCCGAGGCGGTAAAGTTGTTATTGGTGGCGACGGTCAAGTGACCATGGGCAATACGGTGATGAAAGGCAATGCTCGAAAAGTGAGAAGGTTGCAAGGTGACAAAGTGATTGCTGGTTTTGCCGGTGCGACAGCAGATGCTTTCACGCTGTTTGAGCGCTTTGAAGGAAAGTTGGAGCAATACCGCGGTAATTTAAAGCGAGCTGCGGTAGAAATGGCTAAAGATTGGCGTTCAGATCGTGTTCTTCGTCGAATGGAGGCGCTGCTGGCAATTGCTGATGCTGAATCTTCTCTGATTATCTCCGGTACGGGAGACGTGATCGAACCTGAATACGATTTGATCGCAATTGGATCTGGTGGGCCATTTGCACAAGCGGCAGCCAGAGCAATGCAAGAAACAACGGAATTGTCTGCAAGAGAGATTGTAGAAAAATCGCTAGGAATTGCTGCCGATATTTGCATTTATACTAACCATAATTTAGTTATAGAAGAATTGGATGCTGAGAAAACAAAAGGTTAATGTTTTATGAGTCAAATGACACCTAAAGAAATTGTGCATGAACTGGACAAGCATATTGTAGGGCAAACTGCGGCAAAACGAGCGGTTGCGATCGCATTAAGAAATCGCTGGCGTCGCACTCAAGTTGATCCCTCACTGAAAGAAGAAATAACGCCTAAGAATATTTTGATGATCGGCCCGACCGGTGTTGGTAAAACAGAAATCGCAAGGCGCTTGGCTCGCTTGGCTAACGCACCCTTTATCAAAATTGAAGCAACCAAATTCACTGAAGTGGGCTATGTTGGCCGTGACGTCGATTCAATCATTCGGGATCTTGTGGATACAGCTATTAAATTAATCCGTGAAACGGAAATGGATAAAGTTCAACAGCGTGCATTAGATGCTGCTGAGGAAAATATTTTGGACATTCTGTTACCTGCTCCATCCGGTGGAACTTTATCGGAAACTGAGGCCGCAACACGCCAGAAAATGCGAAAAAAACTACGAGAAGGAGACCTAGATGACAAAGAAGTAGAAATAGATGTCAGGGCTTCATCTCTCGGTGTCGAAATTATGGCTCCTCCCGGTATGGAGGAGATGACCAGCCAGTTACAAAGCATGTTTCAGAACATGAGTAGCGGGAAAACCAAAGCCCGTACCATGAAGATAAAGGATGCGATGAAGGTACTCCAAGAGGAAGAAGCTGCCAAGATGATCAACGAAGATGACATCAAATTGCGCGCAATGGATTTGGTGGAGCAACATGGTATTGTGTTTTTAGATGAAATAGACAAAGTGTGTAAACGCTCGGATCATGTGGGTGCTGATGTATCTCGTGAGGGTGTACAGCGTGACTTGTTGCCGTTAGTTGAAGGGTCTACCATCAGTACCAAGTACGGGATGATCAAGACGGATCACATTTTATTTATTGCTTCAGGTGCTTTTCATCTTTGTAAGCCATCTGACTTAATACCCGAATTACAAGGCCGTTTTCCTATTCGAGTTGAACTCAACCCACTGACTGCCAATGATTTTATTCGTATACTAACGGAGCCTGATGCCTCATTGACAGAGCAATATACAGCCTTATTAGAGACTGAAGGTGTAAGGTTAGAATTTGCCGAAACGGGCATTCAGAGGATCGCGGAAATGGGTTGGCAAGTCAATGAAAAAACTGAAAATATTGGGGCTAGGCGGTTGCATACTATTTTGGAGCGTTTACTCGAAGCAGTGTCATTTGAGGCGCCAGACTTGATGGACAAGGAGTTGGTTATTGATAAAAATTATGTTGATCGTCAATTGTCCGAATTTACCGATGATGAGGATTTAAGTCGCTACATACTATAGAATTTATTTTTGGGTTAGGTTGTGGAAACTGTAAAAATTGAACCAAGAGAAATAACGGCTCATCAAGTTTCGCGCATTTTAGAAGTAAGCTTTAACGATGGCATGATATTTAAGTTACCTTACGAGTATCTTCGGGTGTATACGCCTTCTGCCGAAGCTACAGGGCACGGCCCTGGCCAAGAAATTTTGCAGGTTAACAAAGAAGATGTGACGATTACTGAAGTTAAGCCGATTGGTAACTATGCGATTGCACCAGTGTTTAGCGATGGCCATACCACCGGAATTTACACTTGGGATTTTCTTTACCAGCTTGGCGTAGAGCAAGAGAGATTATGGGCTGATTATCTCAGAAAGCTAGCCGAACAAGGTTATCAACGTCAAGACATTACCCATCATTAATTTACATGAACCAAGTTATGAGCGAAGAGACCACTCACTTTGGATATAAAAAAGTTGCCAAAGAGGGGAAAGAACGGTTAGTAAGAGGCGTGTTCGACTCGGTTGCCAGTCAGTACGATGTCATGAATGACCTCATGTCTCTGGGTATTCATCGAGTATGGAAGCGAATAGCCGTGCAGTTAAGTAATGTGAGATACGGCGAATCTGTGCTTGACCTCGCCGGTGGAACGGGAGACTTAACCATCTTGTTTAATAAACAAGTAGGTGATAAAGGGAATGTCATACTTGCAGATATAAATGCATCCATGTTGCTTGAAGGAAGAGATCGTCTCATCAATAAAGGATTGGTTAGCATCCAGTATGCTCAGGTCAATGCTGAGACACTCCCTTTTCAAGATAATAGTTTCGATTGTGTCTGCATAGCTTTTGGGCTAAGAAATGTTACCGACAAGGATGCTGCGTTGAGTTCAGTGTATCGTGTGTTAAAGCCGGGTGGGAGGATGATCATCTTAGAGTTTTCTCATCCAATTGATCAGGTGACTAAAAAAATATATGACCTTTATTCATTTAACGTCTTACCAGCATTGGGAAAATTTGTCGCCAAGGATGCGGATAGTTATCAGTATTTGGCCGAGTCGATCCGAATGCACCCGAAACAAGACGAACTAAAACAAATGATGGTAAATGCCGGCTTTGAGCGTTCCGAATATTTCAACCTCTCCCAAGGGATAGTTGCGGTTCATCGGGGTTACAAGTTTTAAGCGATGTTGTCTAAGTCGATAGTATTACAAGTGATTGAAGCTGCACTCAGTCGTTATCTAGCGCTGGACTATCACTATAAAGCCAATCTAAAACCGATGATTGGTAAAGTCATCGCGCTTGATATCAAGCCGTTCAACATCATGCTGTATCTATGTCCTGCTCCGGAAAGTATTCAGATTATTGATCATTACGCTGGGCAGCCAGATACGGTTATCAGGGGTACTTTGCCCTCACTGACCATGATGGGAGTCAGCAATTCGCCGATGCGATCGATTTTTTCCGGAGAAGTTGAAATTGAAGGAGACATGCGAACAGGTCGGAAGTTTCAGGCGTTATTTGAAAATTTAGACATTGATTATGAGCATCATTTAGCTCGCTATACAGGTGGTTTCGCAGCCAACCAGGTAGGTCATATATCTAAGCGTAGCAGCGAATGGATCGAAGAGACCATAGAAACTTTTCATCTCAATGTCACCGAATTGCTGCAAGAAGAAACACGAGACCTACCAGCCCCTGCGGAAACCAATCGATTTTTTTCTGATGTAGACCTATTGCGCATGGACGTTGATCGATTGGCCGTGCGGTTGCAAAAGATAACACGGTCATTACCGCCTTCTGAACCTTCCAGAAAGACTGTGCAAAACGACACCGTCATCGATACCCTCTAAAAAGAAAACACTCTGTGAAGCACCCAAGGCTCTTAGCGCGTCTGTTGCATATTAATTGGATTTTGGTCTACCATGGTTTGGACGAAATTGTCTTAGAAACTCATTTGTTTCGCCCTTTTCGATATTTAGCTTTTTTATCACCTTCGTTTTGGCGGCGTAAAAATAACGATCCTCGCGGTGTCAGAATTCGCCAGGCTCTGGAAGATTTAGGGCCCATCTTTGTTAAGTTTGGACAAGCACTTTCGACTCGTCGTGATTTGTTGCCTGCAGACATTGCCAATGAATTAATACAGCTCCAGGATAACGTACCGTCGTTTTCCGAAGTCGACGCTCGCGCGATCATCGAACGAGAATTAGGTGAACCTATCAGCACTTTATTCGCTGACTTTGAAGGCAACCCTTTAGCATCGGCTTCAGTGGCGCAAGTACATACAGCGACCTTGCCAGACGGAGAAAAAGTCATCGTTAAAGTGCTTCGGCCAGGCATTGAAAAACAAATCAAGGCGGATGTTGCCTTGTTATATGAACTGGCGAAACTGGCGGAAAAATTTTGGCCGGACGCCAAACGTCTACATCCAGTTGAAGTTGTCTCCGAGTTTGAAAAAACCACAATAGATGAACTGGATTTGGTCAGAGAAGCCGCTAATGCTGCAAAGTTGAGGCGTAACTTTGAAAATTCAGACGTTCTATACATTCCGAAAATTTATTGGCCATTGACCCGACGTAACGTGATGGTAATGGAAAGAATCTACGGAATACCAATAGGTTCACTTAAACGGTTAAAGGAAGAGCAGGTCGATTTCAAGTTGCTTGCTGAAAGAGGCGTCGAGATATTTTTTACCCAAGTCTTTCGAGATAATTTTTTTCATGCCGATATGCATCCTGGAAATATATTTGTAGAACCGGAAGCAAAGTATCTAGCCGTTGATTTTGGTATCGTTGGGACGCTGTCGTTGTCTGACCAACGTTACCTGGCGGAAAATTTTATGGCTTTTTTCAACCGCGATTACTATAAGGTCGCCCAAATGCATGTCGAGTCAGGATGGGTGCCTAAAACAACACGGGTGGAAGAATTGGAAGCCGCTATTAGAAGCGTGTGTGAACCTATTTTTGAAAAACCATTGAAAGATATCTCTTTCGGCAATCTGCTGCTTAGATTATTTCAAACAGCACAGCGTTTTGATATGGAAGTACAGCCACAACTTGTGTTATTACAAAAGACTTTGTTGAACATAGAGGGTATGGGGCGACAACTTTATCCGGACCTGGATTTATGGAAAACTGCAAAGCCTTTTATGGAAAAATGGTTTCATGACCGTATCGGTCCCGGCGCTAAAGTGCAAGACGCGCTTAAACAAGTTCCGGAATGGGCATCTCAAATACCTGAAATGCCATCTTTGGTTTACCGTATTGCACATGATGTTGCGAATGAGCGTTTGGAAATCCGAACTTACAATAAAGATATTGAAATTATTCGGAAGGAAATGGACCGCAATAATCGTCGGGTTATTTGCGCAATTATAGGCGGAACTTTGGTTATTACTGCCTGTATTTTTGTGGCATCGGGAGGTAAAAGTATCAGCGATATTTCATTGGTGAGCTGGGTTTTGGGCGGTCTAGGCGGCTTTTTTTTCCTGTTGGCCAGTAGCCACTTATAGGCTAATGTATTATTCACTGAAACCAAGCAGTGCTCAGCAGCAGCGAAAGTTTATCGTGGCCTTACCAACCCACAACTTAGATTTGTTCTAGAATAGTTTCTTTTTCTTGTTTATCGCTAGTGTTGTCGGTTTTGGCTGCAGCAACTTGCTCTTGTGGTTCTTCAACTTCTTCAAAAGCATCATCCCATGACGGTTCTTGCCGGTCGTTGGTATTGACTTTGGAGTCTTCAATAGCCAAGTCTTCCACTTTCTCTAGTTCGTCATCGTCAAGGCTGGTTTCGACTTCGGCCAATTTTTCAGTTTGTTCTTGGCTAGGGGGTTGATTATCACTAAGTGTTTCGTTAGTTTGTTGGTTGATTTCTTTGTCTGACAATTCAGTGAGGTCTTCTTGTTCATCGAATTGATTTTCTATAGATTCCGTTACTTTACTTTGAGCGTCAGCTTCAACCTTGCTTTCTTCTTCAGCTTCGTCGATAGATATATCGAAAGTAAGTTCTGGCTTTTCTATCGACTCTTCCTTGTCAGGTCTGTCTTCGATTGCAGCGGGTTCCTGTGTTACGGGTTGCAAGCTGACTTTTGGCAATAGTTCGAATTGGCTGTCGGTCATCGCACAGGTTAAATTAAAAAATTCAGTGAGTGTTTTGTGTTTGCGGGAAAAGAAATTTGATACGAAATCATGCATAAAGGTCTTTTCGCTTTGCATCAAGCTGTCTGCTAAAGGTAAAGCATCAGTGTCATTCATACCGAAGTTATTATTTAAGTGGGTCTGAAAAAACTGTTTACGGGAGACTTCAGATTCTTTGATCGTTTTGAGTAGTTTATCCATTTCCGCTAAATGTTTTTTCTTTTGCCGCCAGGCAACAACGATATAACTAAAACCACCGGCGATTAAAAAAAAAGAAGCTTCAATAAGCAAAGGTATTAACAGGGTATTATTCATCATAATTCCTCTAATAACGAAGGATTGCTAACAGGTTTTTTGGTATTAGCTATAGGGGTTTGCGCTTTTTGGGTCTTTGTTGGTGTTGTTGTACTCTCAGCACTCTTCTTTTCTCGAAAATTTCGAGTGTAGTCTGCAGATAAGTTATTCAGCATCGATGTTGCTCTGGCCAGTTCATCAGTCAAAGTATTATTTTCTTGTTCAAGTTGAGATACTTTTTGCTGTAAATCTAAACTTTCCGATGCTGTTTGGTCGGACTCGTTTTGTTTGTTTCTCGATGTATGGGAAAGTAAGTTACAAAAAGCGGAAGATAGACCATGTACCCTTTGATCTACCTGTTTTAACACATCCCGGTCTTTACTAAGAAATAATTCAATAATAGAGTGATAAAGCACTTTCTCTTTATCTTTGATATCGGTCAAAAAAGTGGCTAGATTTTCAGTAGAAACGCCTTCTTCGGTTGTTAATGTTTTTGCTAACTCTTGGTTTGAAGCTGAAAGGTTTTTATTGAGCTCACTAATAAATTGATCGGCTGCTTGATGATCTTTGGTTTTTCGTCTGGCTTTGACGATTACAAAAGCAACGATTAACAAGCTAAAACCAGCAATCAATTCAAGCATGAGCGTTATCCATACAGGCGTTAAATTTATCATTAGATTTTTTCCAATAGCAGTGCCATTCTTTTTTGGTTCTGTTTTTTAATATACTTTAGTAAGAAAAAGCCGAGGACGGCAAAAAGCACATTGATTAATATTACGATGAAAACGGTACTTAAGATGCTTAGTTCAGAATTATCCGATTCTGCTTCCTGTGGTTCTGAACTAGTTGGATTTTCGGTTGGGGTTTGTTTTTTTCCTGGCTGGGATAAAAGAGCTTTATTCAAAAAGACCGGCGGGACTGTAGGGGTAATAGGGCTCCCTCTAACCGTTTTACCCTGAATAACAAAATTAAAGATCGTTTTGGAGGCATCTGAAGGGATTGTATGAGTAATTGACCATCCAGTATCATTTTTTTCCATGTTGATTGATTGAGTTGGATTGGAGCCTTCAGTAAGTTTTGCGGTTATCTTCATGGAATCTTTGTCAATGACAGTTGTGTCGGGTATTAACTGAATCGTCGCAGTTCGGTTGGTCGAATCAATGTGCTTCTCGATGGTAATCGGTGTTGTAATCACTTCCATTGATCGGGTCATTTCCCGCTGAAATGTTTTGCCATTGGCCAGCAATTTAAACTCATGCTTTCCGGGCGTTAAGGTTTGTTCGATGTTATGCTGGAAATAGCCTGGAGAATCGATGCTTGGTTTCAATAACCATTGGGTTTTATGGCCGAAACCATCTGTTTGTTCCAATTGAATGTCAACCAGGTCAAGAAAGTCTTTACGCTGAATTAATAAATCGTTGTCAGTAAAAAAAGCAGTAAAATCAATTTTTTCGTGCTCGCTGACAAAATTGGGGAGATCGGACATGACCAGTTTGAGATCGGTAACTATCATGACCTGATTGTCGGGGTCGGTTTTGGCAAGCACCTGCCATGTTCCTGGCAATGGGTTGGAAATGGTAATAATGTCGTAGCCTGATTCTTGTCGCCACTTCACATTATCCGGGATGTTGCCTTTTTTAATTTCGATACTTTCTGGATTAATAAGGCTGGTTGGGGGTGCGTTTGGGGTTCGAAACACTAACAAAGACACTTCTTTAATACGGTTATCTACAGAAAATTGATTGTTGATTAAAGGCAGCGTTTCTCTGGGGGCAACCTTATTGAACATGCGCAAAAAAACCTTTTGTAATTCTTCAGCGCTGTTTGCAGTAGCGTTCCAACCAGCTGTTTCCAGCGCAATCTGCTTTAATAAATTTGAGTCAACATTGTTCGATAATGCGATACTATAAACCCTGGCGTTTTTGCTTTGCAGATCCGGTATTATTTGTTGAACGATGCGTTCTCGTGATGCCCGGTTTTTTTTCTGATCTTTCGCAATATCGACCACCCCATCGGTAAGCAGAATGATGTTACGCTGTTGATTCGTGGCTTTTTCCCAGTCAACAGACGCTATAGTCAAAGCTTGTTCAATATCAGTATACCGGCCTTTAGAATGAACACGAGCTGCTGCTTGTAAGGCTTGGTTTTTCCAAGCGGTAGAGGCAATGTTGGAGGATGCTATATTTTCAATTTTTTCTCCAAACAGCCAAATACCGGCCTGACTGTCCTGGGGTAATAAATCTATTAGAAGTTTGAGCGCCGGAATTCTTAAATTGGCAGGGTCATTTTTTTTCATGCTACCTGAAACATCAATTAATACCTGAGTATCGGTAGAAGGTTCGGCTCTCTCTGTTGCCGCTAATGCCAATGGGCATGCTAAGAAAATAAACGTAAATAAGAGTACAAATTTTTTCATTAGTATTTATTTGGTTGTCCTAAACCTAATTAACAAATATAGTTGAATTTTTGAATAGTGGCGGTTTTTTCATATCAATCAGCAATGAAAAGGAAAAAAAATAATGGTTAGTTTAGAAACACCCGTATGTGAGTTCGGAAAAAAAGCACCAGATTTTGATTTGCCAGGCGTTGATGGTAGAGACTGGTCGTTGCAGCAATGCATGGGTGAACAAGGTTTGTTGGTTATGTTTATCTGTAATCATTGTCCTTATGTTAAAGCGGTGCAGGAGAGAATTGTTCGCGATACGCTGGCATTACAGGACAGCGGCATAAAGTCAGTGGCGATCATGTCTAATGATGTGGTGAACTATCCAGACGATTCTTTTGACAATATGAAAAGGGTAGCAAAACAATGGCGCTTTCCATTTCCATACTTACTTGATGAGGATCAACAAATAGCACGCCAATATAATGCAGTTTGTACCCCTGACTTTTTTGGATACAATACAGTCTTCGAATTGCAATATCGGGGTCGATTAGATGCCAGTAGAAAGGAAACTGCAGATGAGAATGTAAGGCGCGATCTTTATGAAGCGATGAAGTTAGTCGCAACAACCGGGCAAGGACCAGTTGAGCAAACTCCAAGTATGGGTTGTTCTATTAAATGGCGCGAAGGCTAATACCTTAATCCGTGATTTAAGAAGTTAATAAAATGAGTTATCTAGCTGATTAATAATCAATAAAGTGTTAAAATAGAGGCATTAAAAACTTCACCCAACAAGTGCAAAATGAAACGTCTCATCATCGAACAATCCACAACAGAAACCTATACAAGTCATTCTGGTTTGGCCTTAGTTGGCTTGTGTTTAAATCGATATGGCACTATTCATAAAGTGCTCAAGGCCGGCATTCCTTTACGCCATGGCATTTCGCACAGCGACATTATCAAATCATACATTGGAACGCTATGTTTAGGCAAAAGCGACTTCGAAGCAATCGAGAACTACCGAGATGATGACTACTTCAAGAACGCGCTGTCGATTAAGCGCGTACCCTCAAGCGCAAGATTAAGACAACGACTGGATGAAGAGGCTGAAGCGCTATTGGTCATCATGCAACAATGTAATATTGAATTTCTGACTCATGCCGGGGTACCGGTGACGCCATTGGCCACCCATCATGTCGCATTGGATATTGATGTGTATCCGATGAACAATGAGAAGACCCAGAAGGAAGGTGTTTCCAGAACCTATAAAGGCCATGATGGCTATGCGCCGATTGCGGCTTATCTGGGTAATGAGGGTTGGTGTCTGCTTAATGAACTTCGAGAGGGTAAGCAGCATTGTCAAAACGGTTTTCAAAGGACGCTGGACCGCGTCATTGAATATGCTCGGTGCTTGACTGAGGCTCCGCTGCTGGTGCGTTTGGATAGCGGACATGATGCCTTGGATAGCCGTGTCTGGCTGCACCAAAACCAAGTGGACTCTATCCTGAAATGGAACCCCAGAAAACAAGACCTGGAGGCTTGGTTAGCCTTGGCTGAACAACAAGGCAAATGGACAACGCCGAGGGTCGGCAAACGGGTCGCCTTGTTCAGTGTCCAAGAAACCCAACAACAAGACGGGCAAACCTATCGCTTCCGCCGCGTCATGCGGGTTATCGAAAGAACTATGGATGCAGAGGGTCAAATGCTGTTAATCCCTGAGATAGAAATAGAAGGCTGGTGGACCTCATTAAATTCGCTCGCCTACGCTGATGAACAGATCATTGCTCTTTACCAAGATCATGCCACTTCCGAACAATTCCACAGTGAATTTAAAACCGACCTCGATATCGAACGCTTACCTTCGGGCAAATTTGCCACCAACGACTTGATCATGGCATTGAGCGCTTATAGTTACAATATCTTGCGTTGGATCGGCTTAATCGGGCTCATAGGCAACATCAGTCCTGTCCGTCATCCGGCTAAAAGAAGGCGAATAAAAACGGTTATACAGGAACTGATGTACCTAGCGGCTCGGGTCATCCATGCCGGGCGACGAATAAAACTTCGTTTCTCCAAACACTGCCCGGGTTTTTTAGCATTTGAGTCAACCTACCATCGCTTAGCATCAGGATAACGCCACACTATTCTTAAAAAAAATGCGAGAACATGCCTCTCAGGGATAGCAGTGCCTGGTGTACAGGATTTGGTGTCAATTGAGAGCTATTGATGCTTAAATAGCCTCAGTGTGCTCGTACTATAAGCTTTGTCAAACAATAACAAGGTATTAAAACGTTGAAATGTTAATGTGGCTTCCCAAGGATTGGTGGATGCTCTTTAAGTCACGGATTCAGGTAATAGTAAAGTACTAGACCATCTTCAAGGACGAAACCCCGCTTTTGTAACAAATTTTAACTTTAGTATATATTAGGAGGACTGAATGCCTTTGCAAAAAATGACCGAACTCGATTTATCTGGAAAAAGAGTCCTTATCCGGCAAGATCTCAATGTACCCATAAAAGACGGGAAAGTGACTAGTGATATCCGAATTCGCGCGAGTGTCCCCACTATTCAAGCAGCTTTGAAAGCGGGTGCAGCGGTCCTTTTGATGTCACACCTTGGTCGGCCGGAAGAAGGACACTTTGATGCAACCTTTTCTCTCAAGCCAGTAGCGGATACACTATCCGAGTTGTTATCCACAACGGTTCGCTTGGAGAAAGATTGGCTAGAAGGCGTGAGTGTTAAAACGGGTGAGGTGGTACTGTGTGAAAACGTACGTTTTAATGCAGGGGAAGGAAAAAATGATCCAGTATTAAGTCAGAAAATGGCCAAGTTATGCGATATTTTTGTCATGGATGCTTTTGGAACCGCCCATCGGGCTCAGGCGTCAACCCATGGCGTTGCTAAGTTTGCCGACCTGGCATGTGCCGGGCCATTGTTGAGCAAAGAACTGGATGCTTTAGGTAAAGCATTATATCAACCTGCTCGACCGCTGATTGCCATCGTTGGAGGTTCGAAAGTATCAACCAAATTAACTGTGTTGGAGACATTAGCTGAAAAAGTGGATCAACTAATCGTTGGTGGCGGCATTGCTAACACTTTTATAGCGGCGGCAGGTTATGCGGTTGGTAAATCGTTGTATGAAGAGAGCTTGATCCCTGAAGCAAAAAAATTAATGGAACAAGCCAAAAATCGTGGAGCTGAAATACCAGTGCCTACCGATGTAGTTTGTGCCAAAGAATTTTCTGAATCGGCTGTTGCGACAACCAAGAAAGTTTCTGACATTGAAGAGGATGATTTGGTATTGGATATCGGTCCTGAAACGGCAGTTCGCTACGCAGAATTAGTGGAGTCAGCGGGCACAGTTGTTTGGAACGGTCCCGTTGGTGTATTCGAAATAAATCAATTTGGAAATGGTACCAAAGATTTGTCTTTAGCAATTGCTGCAAGTAAGGCATTTTCAATTGCTGGAGGGGGTGATACATTAGCCGCTATTGATAAGTATTGCATTAGCGATGGAATTTCCTATACATCAACGGGAGGTGGTGCCTTCTTAGAATTTTTGGAAGGGAAGGAATTACCTGCCGTTGCGATACTCAAACAGCAGTGAAGCATCTTTTTTAATCAACAACAGAGGTATTTATGGCAAGAGTTACGATAGAAGATTGTTTGGATAATGTTAACAACCGTTTCGAGTTGGTGTTGCTGTCAGCGGAGAGAGCAAGACAATTATGTCACGGTGCGGAACCAATGGTTGAGGTAAAAGCCAGAGATAGAAATAAAGATAAACTTACCGTGATTGCTCTCAAAGAAATAGCTGAAGGCTTAGTGACAAAGGAAAATATTGAAAGCTTGGGAGCACAGAACACTATGGTTGATACGTTGGTTACTTAGTACCCTTTTTTGATGTGATCTTATGTCTGCCACCGCCTCAAAACTAACGAGCCGAACTCAGCAAGAACGATTGTTCAGCGAGTTAATGGGCATTGTGTCTGACTATTTGGAGCAAGAATTTCTCGACACTATTGCCAAAGCCTATCAATTTGGTGATGCAGCACATCAGGGACAAGTTCGCAAAAGCGGAGAACCCTATATTTGTCATCCTTTGTCGGTTGCAATTATTCTGGCTAAAATGAAGATGGATGCAAATGGAATCATTGCCGGGGTTCTGCACGACGTGCTGGAAGACACACAGATAACCAAAGAGCAGTTAGTTTTGGAGTTCAATAGCGAAGTAGCAGAGTTAGTGGATGCGGTTACCAAATTAACCAAGATTGATTTTAAAACTCAAGCCGAAGCTCAGGCCGAAAATGTTCGTAAAATGTTTTTGGCAATGGTCAAAGATCTTCGTGTCATTATTGTAAAATTAGCAGACCGTCTACATAACATGCGGACATTGGAAGCAATGCCGCGAATAAAAAAACGCCGAATTGCTAAAGAAACCCTCGATATTTATGTTCCATTAGCCCATCGTCTGGGTATGAATATTATGCGCCAGCATCTGGAAATGTTGGGTTTTGAAACGCTTTATCCTATGCGTTTCAAAGTGTTGGACAAAGCTGTTAATAAGGGGCGAGGTAATCGCAAAGAGGTGATTGCAAAAATCGAGTTGGCAATAGGGGTTAGGTTAGTCGATGAAAAGCTTGAGTGTGATGTCATCGGCCGTGAGAAAAACTTGTATAGCATCTACAAAAAGATGCTCAGTAAGAAAAAGTTGTTTACCGAAGTATTTGATGTCTATGGGTTCAGGATTTTATGCCATGATGTCGGAACCTGTTATCGAATATTAGGTGTTGTCCATAATTTATACAGTCCCGTTCCCGGTCGTTTTAAGGATTATATAGCGACACCCAAAGCCAATGGTTATCAATCGTTACATACAGTATTGATTACGCCTTTCGGGACTCATATAGAAATTCAAATTCGAACCAATGAAATGAATACTGCTTCTGAGTCAGGCATCGCGGCGCATTGGTTATATAAAGCAAATAATGAGCATGCGGTTCAATCTCAAGTATGGGCCAATGAATGGTTAAATGATTTTTTAGAAACCCACCAATCGTTAGGCGATTCGCTCGAATTTATCGATAATCTAAAAATTGATCTTTACCCACAGGAAGTCTACGTTTTTACTCCTCAAGGAAAAATCATTAAGTTACCTAAAGGGGCTACTGTGGTAGATTTTGCCTTTACAGTGCATACCGATATAGGTAATTCGTGTGTTTCAGCCAGAATTGATCATGAGCTGGTTTCGCTACAAACGATCTTAGAAAATGGAATGACAGTAGAAGTTATCACGGCTACCTGGGCGCGTCCTAATCCACAATGGTTATTACATGTTGTTACCGCTAAAGCCAGAGCGGGCATAAGAAATTATCTAAGAAACTTCAAGCGGCAAGAAGCAATACAGTTGGGCAAACGTCTTCTTGAAAAAGAACTATTAGGACTGGGCATTGAATATGAAAAGCTAGAGCAGGAGGTTCTTGCTAATATTATTAGAGACATGGGTTTAGAGCAAGAAATCAGTTTGTTTGAAGACATCGGGTTAGGTAACCGGATGCCGTTCATCGTAGCCCAACGTTTTTGCCGCGATAGTCATCAGGCGACGTTTACTTTAGATGCTTCCGAAGAGACGTCTTCGTCGAAACCGTTGATGATCAAAGGCACCGAAGATGTAGTTGTCAACTTGGCCAAATGCTGTAAGCCTATTCCAGGTGATCCCATACTTGGCTTTTTTAGTCCTGGCCGCGGTATTGTTATCCATTATGCGGGGTGCAAAAATAGCAATGAAGTGCGGAAAAAGCAGACAGGTTGGATCAATGCTGAATGGAGCGAAGAAATTGCAAAAGAATTCTCAGCTGAATTAAGAGTCGATATGCGCAATAAACATGGTTCACTGGCGACGGTTGCAGCTGCCATTTCTAGCATGGATTCGAATATTGAAAATGTAAGTGTCGTGGCTCAAGACCACGAAGTTTCAGTTGATAAAATTATCCTAAGTGTAAAAAACAGGGTTCATCTCGCCAATGTGATACGACAACTAAAGAAATTAAATGTAGTGCTGAAGATTAATCGGGTAAAAGCTTAATTCAAATTGGTTGGGATCAATAGTACAGACCTACAATGCCATGACTAAAAAAAGTATCAGTTCTAATCAAGCACCTGAAGCGATAGGGACTTATTCGCAAGCTATTAAAGTTGGTGCTACAGTCTATTTATCAGGGCAAATCCCCCTTGACCCTGCTTCCATGATGCTAGTTAAAGGCGATATTTCCAATCAGATAATTAGAGTCTTTGACAATATGCAAGCAGTTGCAAAAGAAGCCGGGGGTGATTTGTCGGATATCGTAAAACTGAATGTTTATTTGACCGATCTCACTAATTTCCCGGTGGTTAACGAAATCATGGCGCAATATTTCGATCATCCCTATCCTGCTAGGGCAGTGGTTGGTGTTGCTGCCTTGCCAAAGGATGCGGCGGTTGAAATGGATGCAACACTGGTGCTTGGTCAAGGTTACGCCTATTAACAACTACAATGCCCGCCAATGAATTTAGAAGACAGGTTAAGTCAGCCTGTTGAAATCTTACCGGGCATTGGCCCTAAAGCAGTCAAACAACTTAACAAGATTGGTCTTTTTTCCATCCAGGATTTGTTACTGCACCTGCCGTTTCGCTATCAAGATCGAACGCAAATAAAATCTATGCAAACGTTAAAGCCTGGCGAGACGGTGCTGGTTGGAGGAAAAGTACAGTCCATGGAAATTTTGAACCAACGTCGCAATAGTCTTCTTTGCCAGCTATCCGATGGTAGTGGCTACATCGCATTACGTTTTTTCCATTTCACTGCAAGACAGCAACAAACGTTACAAGCGGCCCATCAAGTCGTTTGTTTTGGAGAAGTGAGAGAAGGTTATATGGGCTTGGAAATGGTACATCCTGATTATCAATGTTTGAGTGACAGTGATGATATTCCCACCAAAGCTGAATTAACTGCGGTATATCCAACCACTGAGGGTCTACGGCAAAATGTGATAAGACGAGCGATTTTGCATGCTATGGAACTCCTTGAAAAACAACATGGAGCTTTGTTAACAGAATGGTTGCCAAGCTCGTCTCTATCAACGTTAGGGGGCGGTTCTATCAGTGCAACTGTCCGAACCCTGCATACACCTGGAAAACGTTTTGCCGATAAAGAACACCTTTTAACGCCATATCGGCAGCGGTTAGCGTTTGAAGAACTACTGGCTCATTTTTTAAGCCAACAACTTATCAAACAGCAGCGAAACCAGTTACAAGCAACAGCTATCGAATTGAATGATGCTTTAGAAGAAGCTTTTATTGAAAGCTTGCCTTTTGCTTTGACCCAGGCACAACAGAAGGTTATCGGAGAAATTCAGCAGGATCTAAGCCAACCGATGCCCATGCAACGACTTTTACAAGGCGATGTGGGATCAGGAAAAACCATTATTGCGGCTTATGCCGCGTTATTGTCTGCCAAATCGGGTCTTCAAGTGGTACTGATGGCACCAACTGAATTGTTAGCAGAGCAGCACTTCCAAAATTTCAGTCAGTGGTTAAGTACTTTTGATCTGCATTGTGCTTATTTATCAGGACGCCTGAACAAAGCTAACAAAGCAGCGACATTGGAGGCTATAGCGCAAGCTGATGTTTATGTAGTAATTGGAACCCACGCAGTTTTCCAAGACAGTGTTCAATTTAAAAATTTGGGTTTAATAATGATTGATGAGCAACATCGTTTTGGTGTGCAGCAGCGTTTAGTTTTAAGGGAGAAAGGAAGCTCTCAAAATTTGATGCCGCATCAGTTGTTTTTGACAGCAACACCTATTCCTCGGACACTGGCCATGATGCAATATTCAGACTTGGCCATTTCAACGATTGATCAGTTACCCCCTGGACGTAAGCCGATTGAGACCCGCGTCATAGCGGCCTCTAGAAGGCAAGAAATTATTCATCGCATTAATGACTGGGTTGCCGAAGGGCATCAAGCTTATTGGGTTTGTACGTTGATTGAGGAATCAGAAAAATTACAGTGCCAAGCGGCAGAAGATACCTTACAGCAACTAGTCGAGGCATTACCAAACGTCAGAATAGAATTGTTACATGGTCGTATGAAGTCGACAGAAAAAGATTCCATCATGCAGGCCTTTAAAAATCATCAGGCGGATTTGCTGGTAGCAACGACAGTCATTGAAGTTGGTGTTGATGTACCCAACGCTGATTTAATGATCATTGAAAATGCTGAGCGATTAGGTTTATCACAATTACATCAATTACGAGGGAGAGTAGGTCGAGGGGGGCAACAGAGCTATTGCATGTTACTGTACCAGCCTCCATTATCAGACATCGCAAGAGAACGGCTGGCTATCATTAGGCAGACTCAAGACGGATTTCAAATAGCAGAGAAAGATCTCGAATTAAGGGGGCCGGGAGAAAGGTTGGGTATTCGCCAAACCGGACAAATGCAGTTTCGTATCGCCGATCTGGAAAGAGATAAAGCGCTTATTCCTAAAGTTCAGGAAGTGGGGGAATGGGTTTTGCACCATTCACCTGATTCAGTTCAACCTATCATTGCTCGATGGGTGGGAGATTTAACCCAATACGCAGAGGTCTAATCAAAATTGCAAAAAAATAGTCATATTTTGGTTAAGGAACCAAATTGGAAAAAAAACAGGCTCGGATCATACCAAAGTATACCCGGCGATATTCAATCCTGGATTTATGAGAAAAAATCGTTAACACAACGTTTAAAAAAGCACTATGGACAGACATTTGCAGTTAACGTTGTGTACCAAGATTGGGCAAAACCTTATTTGAGTGAAAGTATGCAGCTCTATGAAAGCAACCGCCATTATTGTTTGGTTAGAGAAGTCGTCTTACTGGCTGGTGAAACTCCACTGATAATGGCCAGAACCATCATTCCAAGGAGTACCCTGCAAGGTAGCCAGCGTATATTATCACGACTTGGTAATCGGCCACTTGGCGAAGTGATATTTTCTTACCCAAAATTACAGCGTCTGGCATTGGATGTCGCACAATTAGATTCGTCACATCAATGCCAGGTGCCTGAGAATTTCACCGATCAACCAGATCAAGTCTGGGGTAGAAGAACTCTTTATTCTATTAGTGGAAGGCACTTGCTAGTGTGTGAGTTTTTTTTGCCCGGCTTATTTAAGACATCATGAGTGTAATAGTTACGTTTTTTTGAGCATCAATTCAGTAAAATGAGGTGGTTTGTTGGCAAATTGCAGTAGTATAAATTCTCTGCCCATCCCTAAAACTGGGGTAGGAGGGATTGTGATCAATGAGACGGGTCAATTTTTATTGATTAAGCGAGGAACCAAACCTGCTCTCGATCAATGGTCTGTGCCTGGAGGTAAGCAACAACCGGGTGAAACGTTAACCGAGGCTTGTCACCGTGAAGTGTATGAAGAAACAGGTGTTGAAATAAAGGTTAATGAGTTAGTCGCTGTGGTTGAGCGACGCATTGAAGGGTTTCATTATGTCATTATGGATTTTTTGGCCAAACCATGCGCCAATCAAGTGTCGGTTGTGCCGGCTTCCGATGCCGTTGACGCGAAATGGGTTGGCAAAGCAGAGTTATCGCGATTTGAATTAGTAGAAGGGTTAATGCCTATTTTGTTAGCGGCAGACTTAATGAGGAGGACTGGTTTGGCCGGCGGTTTAGTTAAAAGCAACCAGCAGCATGATGATTTTTTAGTTCATTTAGCGAAAGACTTGTAATAGGCAAATGTAAACTTTATTTCCAAAGAGTCAGCTGTTAGGGTGCTTTTTTCTTAACATAGATAACTCAGCAAAATATCTATCGTTAAGTGTGGGTTATTTTTTACTTGCTGGTATTTACACAATTGTTATATGATCCAATGTTCACTACAACGAGTCATTACTAAATTAGCATATGGAGTTAATTTTATAGCATGACCACTAGGGTTTAAATTGACAAAAGGGAAATCCCCCTAATACCTGCTAAGTTCAATGGATAACGACAGGACTTAAACAGGACAAATACAAATACAAATACAAGGACAATGTAGGGAGAATGCATTGATGAGTTTTCTTAGAGTGGGCAGAATTTGTTTGATTGGGGTCGTACTAATGAGTCTTGATGGCTTCATTGGCTCCTCTGTCTTGGCTGGAGACATGATTTATAAGGTTCAAAAGGGAGACAACCTTTGGACAGTCGCTCAAAGACATCTAACGAGTCTGCAATACCTGCAAAAATTACAAGCCTATAATAAAATTGCTAACCCATATCGTTTGGAGGTTGGCAGCAACCTGCTAATCCCCTCAGAATGGTTGAAAAGCCCCTCGAATTCAGCTCAACTATCACATATAAAAGGCGAAGTTAAGGTTTTAGAATCAGCTACAGGAAAGACTCGCTCTGCTAATACAGGAGAAGGCTTGCTGATCAATGATGAAATTAGTGTCAAGTCTAACTCTAATGCCACTTTAGAGTTGGAGGATGGATCTTCCATGTTATTAAGAAGCGGTAGTGTGTTGAAGATTGAAGAAATGGAAAATTCTAATGGTAAGAATAAAGGGAGTGTCAAGATTTTGTTAAAAAAAGGCAGCGCTGAAATTAAAGTCAAAAAGAAAAGAAAACCATCCGAAACTAACTTTGAGATCAGAACGCCTTCGGCAACAACCGCCGTTAGGGGCACACAATATCGCGTTAAAGTAGTGGGAAAAGATTCAGACACGCAGGCAGAAGTAGTTGAAGGCAAAGTTGCAGTCGGTAGTGGCGGCCAGACAGTTATTATTCCCAAGGGGTTTGGGACAATTGCAAAAAAAGGGAAACCTCCGGTAAAACCGGTCAAGCTACTGTCGGCTCCAAGTTTTATTGATCCGCCTGATTTGTTTGAGGCCAGCGATATTACTTTTGAGCTAAATCATTTGGATGGCGCTACTTTTTATGCTGCGGAGTTATCTGGCGATAATGGCATTGGCAACATTTTAGCTGAAGGACAGTTCGCTACAAAATCAATAAAATTTCCCGCTATTGCGGATGGTGAATACACGATTAGGGTACGGGGTACCGATAAAAATGGGTTTGCAGGAAAGAATGTACAACACACCTTTGTCGTTAACGCTATACCTAAAGCGCCGGATCTGATTTCGCCATTGAACGACGGTGTTATCAAAGAATCCGCACAGGTTTTTTCGTGGTCAGCAGGAACTGCCAAATCAACCTATTTTTTGCAAGTTGCTGATGTAGATAATTTTGAAAAACCCATTTTGCAACAAGCAACTATCTCAGCGTCAAATTTGCAGTTAGAAAAACCATTGGAAAACGGCGTTTACTATTGGCGAATTGCAACTAACGGCGATGATGGCAAACCGGGGCCATTTACCCAGCCGGTAAAATTTGAAATTCAAGAAGCTTTTCCCTATTTAGCTTATATTATTGCTGGCTCGCTTGTCATTGTGATCCTTTTGGCTCTTGTGCTATGAGGCATTCACGGCGGTTCTCAGAATCCATAACGTCATTTAATTTAGAACGGCTTATTCTGGTTGTTATACTATTGTTTGTCGTATTGACTATTTCCTATTCTGGTGTTTTAGTCCGCTGGGACAGAGCTCTTTACGACGTCTATTCCAGAGTTTTATACCACGAGCCTCCAGAAGATATTGTGATTGTTGCGATTGATGATGAAAGCATTAGTCATTTAGGACGCTGGCCTTGGTCGCGCTGGTTGCATGCTGGTTTGATAGAACGATTGACAGAAGCGGGTGTTAAAGGGGTCGCCTTTGATATCGTTTTTGCAGAAAATAGTTTAGAAGATCCTGCTAGTGATATTGCTTTTGCTGATCGCATCAAAAAAAATGCAAAAGTTGTTTTACCGATCATCTACAGCTTAAACAAAACAAATGCAAAACAACGAATAATTACGCCTACACCAAAGTTATCTGACGCCGCTGCAAAACTAGCCCAAGTTGAAGTTGAGCCTGACTCCGATGGGTTGGTTCGTTCAGTTTTTTTAAAAAGTGGTATAGGGAATGCACGCTGGCCAACCTTAGGGTTAGCTTTGGCTGAAGTTGGGGGTATCCAAATTAATGATTTACCCGGTGAGCGGAACCCTTGGTTGCAGCAAGCTTTGCCAGAAAACTGGGTTAGGGATTACAAGGTGTTACTCCCTTTTGCAGGGCCGCCAGGGCATATTAAACGAATTCCTTTTTACCAAGTACTGAATGATGATGCAGTTTTGGCAAGCCTAAAGAATAAATTCATTCTTATTGGGGTTACCGCCACAGCGCTAAAAAATAATATTCCAACGCCGGTAGCGGGTTCCTCCAGAGCAATGACAGGCGCAGAATTTCATGCCACTGTACTGGACACTCTGCTAAGAGGTGCTGCAATTAAATCCTTGCCATTTGGCTGGACAGTATTTTTGATGGCTCTTTGGATCGGTTTGCCATTATTTTGTTTTTCTCAAGAAAAACCTAGTCAATCGCTGTTTAGCGCCGCTTTAATAGCATTATCGGCGTTTATGCTTAGCTCCCTGCTTTTGAAATTGCTGAATTATTGGTATTCGCCACTATCACCGATGTTGGTTGTCGTGCTGAGCTTTGTGCTGTGGAGCTGGTTTCGTTTAGAGTCATTAGTCAAGCAGCTTTTTAACGAAAAAAAACGTATTGAAGTCACCGTCAGCGCCATTGCAGACGGTATTATATCAACCGACAATAAAGGTCGCATTGAGTATTTAAACCCAGTCGCAGAGAATCTAACGGGGTATCGGTTAGAGGAAGCCCGTGGCATGCATTTAGAAAACATTTTTAACCCAGTGGATTCGGGGTCATCAAAAATCGTTCCTTTTGAATTAAATAGTGGTTTTGATCACTTAAAGTTAAATTCAGGTCAGCAACGAGTCATTGTTAACCGATTTGGTACTGAATTTACTATCAGAACTTCGTTTGGCGTTATTAAAGAGCGCACTGGCCGAGCAGAGGGTTTGGTATTAGCCATCAGCGACGTGAGTGAAACAGAAAAAATTCTCAGCCGAATGACCTACCAGGCGAGCCATGATGTATTGACTCGTCTCCCTAATCGGGCATTATTACGCGACCGGCTTAAACATGCTATAGCTCGGGCGCAAAGAGGGGATGAAAAGATTGCAGCATTATTTATTGATCTGGATGGCTTTAAGAAAATCAATGATGCGTTTGGACATGCCGGTGGTGATGAGCTGATTAGGAGAGTGGCTTGGCGATTAGGCTCTTGTGTTCGAAAAAAAGATACTTTGGCAAGGCTAGGTGGTGATGAGTTCGTTATCGTATTAGAAAACATAGTTAACTCAGGCGATGTGGCCTTAATAGCACAAAAGATCTTGGTCGCTCTCGCTCACCCGTTTTCTCTAAATGAACAAAATGCTTATATCACAAGTAGTATTGGTATCAGCATATATCCAAGGGATGGTAAGAAGGTTGAAACGCTCTTAAAAAATGCAGATACTGCAATGTATAGAGCGAAGGAATGCGGCCGCAATAATTTTCAATTTTTTGAAGCGGCAATGAACCAACGTATGGTGAAGCGCATCAAAATGGAAGGTGATCTGCGTTGCGCAATAGAAAAAAGGGAATTGGAATTGTTTTATCAGCCTTTGGTTGATATGAATTCAGGGCGAACCATAGGCCTGGAAGCATTGCTTCGCTGGAAGCTTGAGGATGGTAGTTGTATTGCTCCGGACACTTTTATCCCACTGGCAGAGGAATCAGGGTTGATACTGCCGTTGGGAGAGTTGGTTATAGAGGATGCTTGTCGACAAGCCAGTCAATGGCAAGCTCATGGTATTCCGCCAGTTCAGATCTCAATCAATTTATCGCCAAAACAATTCGCAAACCAGGATGTTATTTCGATTTTGCAACGCTGTATCTCAGCCAACAAAATAGCAGCCAAACAGATAAAGCTTGAAATAACAGAAAGTATGTTGATGCAAGATTTTGATCGTGCGATAGAAATACTAGAAAGTTTTCGTTGCATGGGCGGCGAGATCGCTATTGATGATTTTGGTACCGGTTACTCATCTCTCAGTTACCTGCAGAAAATTCCAGTAGATCAAATCAAAATTGATCAATCCTTTGTTAATGAACTGTCCTATGAAAATGATGACAGTCGTGCAATCACTAAAGCGATCATTGATATGGCTCATGGCTTGAGATTGGGCGTGGTGGCGGAAGGTGTGGAAAACCAATATCAATATGATTTGCTAAAAAAGCAACATTGTAATATCGTTCAAGGTTATTTTCTGGGGCGTCCGCTGGGTGCGATGCAAACTACGGCGCTTCTCAAACAAAAAGCTCAGACAAATACTTTGGTGGCAGCTAATGAGTACTAACTGATTGGCTGAATTCTTTAATTCATTAGACGGTTCAGTTAAGTTCTACTTTGTCAGATTATTCTACAAACTCGTCATACCCGCCTGCAAACGTGTATCCTGAGCCATGGGTAGTTAAACCTTTTCTTGAGCTTGGATTTGGCAATCCCTGCTGGAATGACGTGCTTGAACCTAAAAGCTGCGATTAAAAAAACCCATATAATCTCTACGTCAGAGAACATAAGGAATTACCATAGTTCTACCTCCCAAAGTCGCTCACCCAACAAGTGAGCAAGAAATTCGTTTCTCAAAGCGAGACCCCAGCACTTGAAGGCCGTACTTTTGCTGCAAAATACATGTTGGGTGGAATCCCCGAGTGCAAGCCACAGCGTTAGGAGAGTTGCCTTTTATTATTCAATTTTTGTTAAAGCCTGAGTTGGTTCTCTAAGCGAGTGGGAAAGGTCACTAGTAAACTGTTTTTTTAGTTGTAGAACTATTAAATTCTTGCTCCTAGTGTGAGAATTGCAATTTATATGAAAACAACCACTGCAGGTAGTATGATAGAGGTATATTGTGTTTTATTTAAAGAGAGGAAATAGTATGACAAAAGTTAATTTCGCCCTTATTTTATTAGTATTTTCAGTATTCGCTAGCAATGTCTATGCTGAAGCTGCTTTAGAAAATAGTGCACAAGTAGAAGGTAACTGGAAGCTTGATTACACCAAACCATCCATGACTTCTAAAGAAACCATTAAGCGAGAAGATACCTGGATGTTCAAGGGCGGAAAGGCCACTATAAGCCACATACCGCGTCAAGGAACTTATTTTGACCAGCCTCCGGTGGATTACAAAGTAGAAGATGGAAAACTTAAGATTTCCTTATTGGGCAGACCCAACAAATTTGAGATATTTTCGCTGGTGGAAGTTGATGACAGTCACTTGACTCTGAAATCCAAGTATGGCGACATCTACTATTTTAAGAAAAAGTAGCCCAACGGCTTCTTTTTTTGTTACTGAAGTATATTCATACTTCGATGGTAAATCAAAGCTAAAAGCCTTTAGTTGACCTGGTTACACCTCAAAAACTGACTCAGCACCGCCGCATCCTTTTCGCTAGAAGGGGTGTGGTGTTGTGTGTGTTGGCTTTGAGAGCATCCATTTTCCGAATGTTTGAAGAAGTAATTTTTTCTTAGCAAATCCCGCGTTCTCTATGTTTTTGCCTCGAGTTTCATTGACTGATTGATAGTCTAGATCCATTATGTATGCTAGCAAACAAGGTGCCGTAACACTAAATGGTATTCAGTACTTCTTTCTTGTCGACGGTTGAATATTTTTTTCCCGGTTTTGAGTTTACTGAAGTTGGAAAGATATCTGCATTCAGAAGGAGTTTTATAAATTCTAAGGAAGTTATATTGCACTATCTACGGAAGGTAGCGAGATACCTGAATAAATATAAACAATCATTACTTTTTTTATAAAAATAAAATATAGTATTAAGAAACATTTTTACTTCAATTTGAATGAGGATACAGTTATGCCCAAAGTAATTAAGAAACAAGCTGTTAAAAAAGTGGCTAAGAAAGTAGTGGCTAAAAAAATCATTACTCAGAAAAAAGCACCCTCTATCCTTAAAAAAGTGATAAAATTTGTCATCAAGAAAAAGCCCAGTAACAAAAAAACCGCAAAAAAAGTTGCTAAAAAAGCCTTAAAAAAGGTTGTTTAGCTCAAATCGAAGAGCATCCGCTTCTGGATAATTTCGTTTTATTCAATATAAATTCCGCATTCGTGAGCGGGAAAAGGATTAGTAATTAAAGATTTCCAGCGCATTCTTCTACTAGAGTACAATACTCTTGCTAGAACTGAAGCCGTTAATAAGAGCAGTAATGCGCATTTATCCAGCAGGCTAACAGTTTAGGCTTCGAAATAAATTTACTATAGTCCGATCATTTTTGGTTAATCAATGATGGGCCATTTATTAACATTTTAGAAGGTTAGAATCGATGAAAAAGAATTTCAACATTATCAGTTCAGCTATTGTTTTCATATCAGTGTTGACCCTACCGAGCATCCCTTTTGCGCAATCGACTGGTCAAGATCAGATACGGGTACTGACCAGCACGCCCAAAAAAAAAGGTCAATCTTTATTTTCTTATATGGTTGCCTGGCGAAAAGGTAGCGGTTTTTCTCATAGAGCAAATGGGTTGGCCTTTATACACGGTGCCGACCAGGTAAAACCGACGACAGATGTTGAAGCGGCTCGTAAGCTTGAAGTTGCTCTAAATGATGCCTTAGAGAATGAGTTGCCAAGTGATAGAGGAGCGATAGCTGAACAGCAGCAGGGCAAAGCCGAAGTGCTGGTTAGTAGCAGAGAAGGCTATGCATTTACCAATGCTACTTTCAGAGATTATTCCAACCAGGCGTTAAGTTACAATTTGCCCAACAAAAACTTTAGTTCAGTTCTTAAAGGAGTATCAATAGATATTGTTTATTCCATGGTAGTCGAATATCTCGTTGATCCTGCACCAGACCAGGCAAAAAAAGCCACCGGAGGTACAGTAAAGGTTCAAATAGATAATGGCAAATCGATTGAAATAAAAACTGATGGTAAAACCACTCAGGAAATAGAAAAAGATCTCGCCCAAGCTTTAAGTGGTAAAGCCAAGTTTAGTACGAGTTCTATCTATCCTAATTACGTAGAATCAAATTCAAGAAACTACAAGCCATTCGATGGGGGTGAAGTTCAGCTCTTAGGACTTTCTGCTAACTCGATAACAATAGATATTAATGATCCAAGTCTTGGTGTTCTTACAAAATTCAAGTTTCCTGATGACAATAAACCAGCAGATGTTGCAGGCAAGCTACCTTATTTATTTGGTGTATTAATAGCAGGTGTTTTGGGCTATGTTTTTTATACGACTCAAATCAAAAATAAAAACAAAGAAGAAGACGATGTAGGCTGACTTTCTGTCGCTACACTTTTCTATAATCTTTGGTGCTCAGATACTTTCGCTGGCCAAAGTAAGGTTATCCAATACAAAGTTTAGCGATAACAAACAGGTTGCCGTCCGTTAAAGTAAATCCCACGAGCTGAAGGAGTTTAGGCTAATGAAAATTTGGGTCGATGCTGATGCCTGTCCTGTTGTCATCAGAGATATTTTGTATCGAGCTGCTGAACGCACGGGTGTATTGGTGACCTTTGTCGCCAATCAGTTTATTAACATTCCACCTTCACGCCATCTTAAATTTATTCAAGTAGCACGGGGTTTTGATGTTGCTGATAATGAGATTGTACTGAGACTGCTTGAGGGTGATCTTGTTATCACCGGCGATATCCCGCTGGCGGCAGAGGCTATCGAAAAAGGAGGGGTGGCACTTAATCACCGAGGTGAATTGTATACCACTGAGAATATTAAAGAGTCTCTTAATATGAGGGACTTTATGGATTCGTTGCGAACCAGTGGTATTCAAACTGGCGGTCCGGCCGCATTGAATAAAAGTGATCGACAATCCTTTGCAAATCAGCTCGACAAACTTTTATGCGATCATGTGAAGGGTAAATAACATTGGCTGTATCACAAAGTATAAAATTTTTTTGGTGTGTTTAAAGAGCATGTTGGCTCGATATCCAAATTTATTGGGTTATGCGCTTTTGTCTTGTATCCAGGACTGTTACTTTTTTTCTCTTTTCCAAATTGTCCAGCCACCATAAAGTAAACCTATCCATGCTGCGTACTTAACTAAAGGCGTAGCAATTAAAGCTACGATGCTGATGATAATGATAGTTAATCCATCCCAGGAAGTCCTCTCGTTTATCCGTTCCTGTACCCAGTCGATCACGTAATTAAGTATCGATTTAACCGATATATCTACCATTTTCTCCCCCAAGTAATGTCAAAAATATTATATAAGCGCCTGCTCTGGATTTTGATTCTTGTTATCCACGGCAGCTCTTTTTCTTCACTTACAAACTACTACAAAACCAAAAAACACACAACAGCAAACTATGTAACAGTGCCGATCTGACTTGATTGGTTGATTATTAAGGCCAATGGTTTGATTTAAATAAATCTGGAGGTGGCTCGAGCAAGCAAGCTGATTGAACTCGTTTTATAACAGCTTCAAACCCGGTGGCAACGCTTCACCAAAAATCTGTTTTTCTTCAGTTGTATCCAGTGTTTTTACCGTTTCGACCAAGGTAATCCAAGTGGCGGGTGACTTGCTGGATTGAAGTTTATTGACAATTTGGGTTCTTATTTCTGGGTCAATATCCAATGTTCTGTCACCGCTCATGCGACCAATCATTGTCGCAGCAAAGCCGGCTTGAGGGACTTTCCGCCAATCAACAACAAGGCTTTGCTGTAGCCAGGGAGTGATTGTTTTAGGGTTGACCACCAGGTGCGTTGAACCGTGAAAAGGCACCCTGGCGCCTATTCGGGCAATAGCCCACCAGGTTTGCTTAGGCTCCGATGCTTTTTTTAAACGCATCAAGAGCCACTCGCCCATGACCTGTTTGTCAATGGTTGGTAGGCGTTCTAAGACTGCGCCTAGCCGAACCATATCATCGTAACCTTGTTTTTTGGCCTGGCTGGCAATGTTACCCTGTCTTGCTTTAGCAGGGTTTAGGAATCGGGAGATGTCATCGAATAATTGGGACTGAGTAGACTCTTCCAAGCCACCTGCGACTCTACGCCAAAGTGTCCACCATTCAGTCCAGTTTTGCGTTTCATGGACGTACTGTACACCCTGTGGATAAAGTTTCCAGAGCTGGTTGACCCGCCAATCGTCTAATGGAAAGCCAAAGCCGGGTCGCAGACAATAGCCGCTTAAACTAAACCAGGTTCTTTCATGGACTGCTGTTTTCCGTCTAAATTTTACGTTTTCCTGAAGAAGATCGAAAAGTGCTCGCAGTAGCATTGTGTTCCATTGTTCTCGTGAGCCAAGGTGTTTTTCCAATTGTGCTCTTAGCGTTTTAATGGCTTTCGGGGAAACGTGTTTCGAGCTTTTGCCAAAGACTTGCTGAATGGCAAAAGCAGCTTCATCAAAACCACTGGGCAATGTTTCCTTTGAATGGATATGATCCGAAGGTTTTTTCTTTCTAATAGGAAATTCGACATGCCATCGTTGCTGTTCTGAGCTAGTAGCGACACACTGAATATTCAAGGTGCCGATATCTGTGTATGCAATGACTAATTGTACGGGTGTTTCTGGCTGGCTCTGTTGTTGTGTCAGCACCACCGCAAGCGGTGGTAGAAAATGAAAACTTTCTTCGTCAAGCACAATAATTTCTCCTGGCCGATAAGTTTTATCACCCCTGCTCGCGGCTAAATGAAAACGAACGGGCTGTCCTAAACGAAGCAAAAACTGGCGTTCTTGCAAAGCGATTTCAATACCTTCTTCACTGCCGCGTGGCAGCAAGCAAATACCATGCTGTTGTGCGGTGTCGTCTTGATCAATGAGCAAGAAATAGCTTCTCGCGGAACCACCGCCTATTTTAAGTTTTTTGTTCTTTTGAGCCAGCGCGGAACTAACTGCACCATATGCGACAGCCAATTCCGGGTGAATGTTATCCAACTGCACCACGGCGTCTTTGTTGGGTCTCCAATGATTTAGCAGCTCTATCACGCGTTGAGTTATGGGGTGGCTTTTAAACAGACCGCCATTGAGTAAAATTGCATCGGGTATGAAGCTTTCGTTTCCCAGTGCTTGCTTAGATGCTTGCTGGTGTAACGTCAGGAAAGCAGCAATATGTTTGCTGATGGCGGGTTCTGTTGCATAAGGAAGTCCGAATTCGACTACACCGCTGCGTTTCTTGTTGGGTAAATCACTCAATGAGGAGAGTGGGAAGAAGCCATCAAGCGCAATTTCACATACTTCTTTTTTGCTTAATTGCACCGTTCTGGAGCCGCCTATAAGTTTGGATCCTCCTCCTAAAATAGTTACGCTGATAGTGGCAGAGCTGTCTTCTTTTAGCAGTTTTTCTTTGGCGATACGGCATTGCTCGACCAATTGTGATAAATCAGCGGCTGAAAGTTTACGTTGATTGGCGAGCCTTTTCTCCGCCAGATGAGCCACTGCGAGATCGACATTATCACCACCCAGCATTAAATGTTCACCTACCCCAATTCGGGTGAGTTTTGGTTCAGTGTCGGTGTGTTCAATTTTGACTAAGGTTAAATCGGTGGTACCTCCTCCAATATCGCAAATTAACAACAAACGGATGCCATGCAGAGCTTGCTTCAATTGGTCTTGGTGACGCCTTAGCCAATCATAAAAAACGGCCTGTGGCTCCTCCAGTAGGCGTACGTTTTTTAACCCAGCCATGCCTGCCGCCTTCAAGGTTAATGACCGGGCTATTTCATCAAAGGATGCGGGCACAGTGATGACGATGTTTTGTTTTTCTAAGGGTGCTTCAGGAAACTTATGTGTCCATTGCGTTTTGACGTGGCTTAAATAACTGGCACTGGCTTCAAGTGGGGAAATTTTGCGAGTTGCTTGATCCGCGCCCCAGGGCAATATGTCAGCAGTAGGGTCTGCGGCAGTATGGGATAGCCAGCTTTTAGCGCTATGAATGGTACGCCCTTTTGTTTTGGCGCCTAGCATACGAGCCATCTGGCCGATGATGGCCTTATCGCCAGTTGCAGAAAAAGAAACGTCAGCTTCAGCTAATTCACCGTCTGCGGGGTGGTAGCGAACAGAAGGTAATAGGGGAAGGGAAGCGACTTCTCCAGGGGCGGTGAGTTGGTCAATTTTGAATAGTTTGATGGCATTCTGGTCAGCTTCATAGTGGCAGTAAGCGACCACGGTATGGGTTGTGCCCAGGTCGATGCCCACCATAAATTGTGATCGATTTGGGGATGACATGGCCGCAGATTCTCTGAATTAAGAACAAGAGAAAGTGAACATTATGAACCTTCTACTGTTTCACCTGCGCGTACATCGAACTCAATCTTCCAGCGATGTCTACTCTGGCTAGCGACTGCTTCCAGTTGTAATGTACCTACTTCGGTAACGGCAGCACATAAATGGACTGGGATAATTTCCCCAGGTTTACGATCTTCCAGTGGTAAAGTAATTTCAATTTCATCCAGTTCCTCTAGCTCATCATTATGCCACTGATCGAGACGCGTGCCGACCTTGTCTTCGCGTCGTGTATTCGATGCAAAAAAACGAAATCGTACCGGTTCGCCGATAACCAGTCCAAATTCTTCATCCGACAAATCTTCAGCGGTGCCTTCTTCCATACCGATCGGGGCTATACATAACGCTTGTAGTTCAGGAGGGATGCCTGGTACAGCAGGCATGGCGCTCTCAACACCGACATAGTAGGAGGCAGCGGTGCCGCCGCGAATTCTTACCCCCTTACCTTGTCGGACATAATTGTAGTATGCTGCCCCTCTGGCGACCGCAAGATCAAGGTCGGCGCCTTCTAATAGCCTGGCCTGGGGCGCTTGTTCTGCTTCCAGCCAACTATTTAAGACTTCCATCATCCTTTGCGCCAAAGACGTAGCTTTGAGCACGCCGCCATTAAATAATACAGCAGTAGGATGAAGAAAGGTTGCTTGTTTCGGTGAGGGTAAACCCAACTCTTCGGTCGCTTTAATTTGTTTTGTTAAAAACCCTGCTAGATGCCTTGTAACGGCGGCATCTTGAGCGTAAGGAAGCCCGGTCGTAATTAAGCCGGTTCGTGCTCTTGAAGCGGGTCTTTCAGAAACAGCTACTCTGGGGAGAAATCCTTCAATCAATATTTGGTAAATTTCTTCACGATTAAGCGCTGCTCTGAGAGTTCCTCCTATCATAGAGGAACCCCGGTTGGGGACAACGATGGGTACCTCGTTAACATTGGTATCGTTAAATACTTTTTCTTTCGCTTCCCGGCAGCCGTGAGTTAAGGCTTGTATTTGCCAAGGCGCTAATTTTTTGCCTTCTTTTTCTAGTTTGGATTTAACGGTGTAAGCCAGCGCTAAGTCCATATTATCACCGCCTAGCAGAATATGGTCGCCTACTGCAACCCTCGTTAGTTGCAGGTTGCCGCCTTCCTCAGTAACAGCAATCAAGGACAAGTCAGTCGTGCCTCCACCGATGTCCAAGACGAGGATGATGTCTCCTACATGTGCTTGTTTACGCCACTCGCTTTGATTTTTTTCAATCCAACTGTAGACGGCCGATTGGGGTTCTTCCAACAATATCGCTTGATTTAAACCGACTGCTTTAGCGGCTTCGATGGTCAGTTCTCGTGCTGCAGGGTCAAAGGATGCAGGCACCGTAATGGTTAACGCTTGCTGTTCCATTGGGTTATCAGGATGAGTATGATTCCAGGCTTGTTTGATATGTTCCAGGAAACTTGTCGTTGCATCAAACGGTGATATACGTTGCACTTCTTCTGGCGCATCGGTTGGAAGAATAGCTGCTTTGCAATCTACGCCGGTGTGGCACAACCAGCTTTTTGCGCTTGATACCAGTCGAATCGCGGTCTTGCTACCCAGGCTGCGAGCTATTTCTCCAATAATACTGGGTGGATTAGAGCTCCAGGGCAAGGTGGTTGATCCTGCTGCCAGCTCTTCGCTATGTGCCTGATAGATGAATGAAGGTAGTTGTGATTTTTCTTCTACTACGCCAGGGTTGGTTAATTGAGGAATGGTAATGACATCAAGTTGAATGTTGTCTTCATCTTGTGCTGAGTAATTTAGTGACGCCAGTACACAATGGGTGGTGCCTAAGTCAAGGCCTAAACAGATTTTGGTTTGGTCATCAGCGGGTGGTTTGTCATGCGAGCTGTCTGGGTTTGGGTTAGTCATAATTCGACCTCAGCTGCAGCAACCACTTTTATGTTATGACCACGAGTGATTTTAGGTAGCTTGATATCAGTTACCTGCCAACCTCGATGGATTAATGTGCCGGAAAATGGTGCCTCACCCACAATGTTGCCGGTTAATCGTACTGAGGATGCATCAAAACCTTTAGGCAGAGAAATTGAACTGTTTTCCTGTTCTTTTCGAACCGGTTCCAGCTGAAAATGTTGCTTGATGACTTTAGCGCAACCTTCATGCACCACTCGTACGGCTGCGCCCACATCAGCATCGCTGAAGGACGTAACATCTTCCTGAAGAAAGTCGATGAAGCGTGCTTCCTTCTGTAATAAACCCAAAAGCTGTAACGCAGCATCGGGGGTATACTCTTTTAAAATGACAGGCTCAGGCGCCATTGCTGGAACTGGTTTTTCGATAACTTTTTCAACTACCTTAGTATCTATTACTGGGCCTTGGGATGCTTCTGCAAGGGGTGTTTTAGGTTTGGAGCGGCGTAATAACTTACCCAGCAACAGAAGCGTTAGTATCATAAAAAGCAATAAAGCCAAGCCTGCAAGTCCGGCATGAACCGCATCAAAGGTAGTGGGAAGCAGAGTTAAGTCCACTTTGTAACGAGATAAATCAATATTCATGGCAAATGCCTGTAGTTAGGGTTAAGCGTGGTAGCCATTTTGTCTGCTGGGGCTTATTAGTTTTCGATACTCTGCTGCTTGGCGTTCTCAAACATCATATATTGAAGGACGTTACGAGCTGTTTGGGTTCGGGTGCGCTTAAGGTAGCGGTCAGAAATGTGATCGGGTACGTTTTCTTGTCGAAACGCTTGTCGAATTTCACCTAGTGTATTTTCACAAAGTTTAAGTATTCGGTCGGTGGCGATACGACTATCTGTGAGCGTTGCTTGTTCTTGTTGTACTTTTTTGGAGATGCACTGTTGATAATGCAGCTTGGCACTTTTAACCTGAGTGATAGTTGAAGCAGCCAAGGTACTGGATTGCCAAACATCTTCTTGTTTTTTCGGTTGTGAGCAGGCAGCGAGTAAAAAAATGGTCATGCTAAGCAAAATGAATCGTATGGTCATGGATTTCCAGGGTACTGATGGTTCGTTAGTTCGGTTTTGCGGTTACCAACAACTGTCATATTGGATATAGACCCATTAAATAGTCGTATTCGCAAAAAATGGATGTAATTGATTTGACCAATTATTGTACGCGAAGTGGGGTGCTATATAAAACTCCTGAAGTGAGTAATTAAAGTTTCATTGTAAATTCAAAAAAAGGGCGGAGGTTTATTTTTCCGGCATATTTTGAGAGGAAAATAATATTTTTGGGAGGTTCATCGCCATTGATGTTTTAAGTATTTTTAGCTAGTATAAAAGCTCGTCATAGGGTTTGTATAAAAAATTAAGTAAAAAAACTAATAATTTTTTACACCACTAAATCAATAACATTGGAGGATTTAACTGTGGTAATAAACCCATTCAGAATAAAAACTACGTTCGTCCTGTCTTCGGCTTTTTTTTTGGTATTAATGTCGCTCATGCCCTTGATGAAACACTTACAGGCACTGGCTTAGACCGTATTGTTGAAATAATAGAATCAGATTCCAGGTTACAAAAACGTATAACGTCAGAAGAAATTACTGCCGGAGCCCGGGCAGCCAATAACATGAATAAAATTATTGTTGCTGCGATTATTGCAACCGGCGTAGCAAATGATCACGTGATTTCTACGGCGGATACACGTGAATTAAATGACCATTTGTTCCTGTACAACTATGAGGAATGGCTGGAATTGCATGGTGATGATGAAGGTGATATCGAAACAGGCTACCATAACGTTCAAGGAGATGGCGCCAAAACTACATTATTTGGCAGAAACGCTGTAAACAGGGTTGCGGATAGCATCTATCATCTGGGTTTTGAAACCCACAAAAAAACCGTTTATCAAATGAAGATGGCAATGCCAACGCTTCTTTTAAAAAGGTCGGGAGATGGCTTGACTCTTTGCTAAGGGAAGACCTGGAAGGGCGCGGGAGACACCTGACTAATCCCCAAATAACTGAAGTTGAGGGAACAACTGGAACAGGTCTGGATGAAGTTATCGATATTATTTACACTGACCGAGGTTTGGCCAAACGCATTTCAACTGGAGATATGCGTGAAGCTGCAGAGGCAGCTGATAATTTAAATCATGTCGTGGTTGAGTCGATCAATGCGACTGGCGCTTCAGAAGACGGCATTAGTCCTGAAGAAGTATTGGCTATGACAGATTATATTGTAGTCAACAGGCAGGCTGAGTGGATTGAATATCACGGTAATGATGAAGATGATATAGAAACCGGATATCACCTTGTACAAGGCGATGGTGCAAAGAAAAAGTTATTTGGCAGGAATGCTATCAACAAAATTTTTGATGGTATTTACCACCTGGGTTTTGGGACAAACGACAATGCCCGCCGTTTAATCAATGAAGATGGTAATAATAATCCTTAATCCGTGATTTAAGGAGTTAATATAATGAGTTATCTAGCTGATTAATAAGCAATAAAGTGTTAAAATAGAGGCGTTAAAAACTTCACCCAACAAGTGCAAAATGAAACGTCTTATCATCGAACAATCCACAACAGAAACTTATACAAGTCATTCTGGTTTGGCCTTAGTTGGCTTATGTTTAAATCGATATAGCACTATTCATAAAGCGCTCAAGGCCGGCATTCCTTTACGCCATGGCATTTCGCACAGCGACATCATCAAATCATACATTGGAACGCTATGTTTAGGCAAAAGCGACTTCGAAGCAATCGAGAACTACCGAGATGATGACTACTTCAAGAACGCGCTGTCGATTAAGCGCGTACCCTCAAGCGCAAGATTAAGACAACGACTGGATGAAGAGGCTGAAGCACTATTGGTCATCATGCAACAATGTAATATTGAATTTCTGACTCATGCCGGGGTACCGGTGACGCCATTGGCCACCCATCATGTCGCATTGGATATTGATGTGTATCCGATGAACAATGAGAAGACCCAGAAGGAAGGTGTTTCCAGAACCTATAAAGGCCATGATGGCTATGCGCCGATTGCGGCTTATCTGGGTAATGAGGGTTGGTGTCTGCTTAATGAACTTCGAGAAGGTAAGCAGCATTGTCAAAACGGTTTTCAAAAGACGCTGGACCGCGTCATTGAATATGCTCGGTGCTTGACTGAGGCTCCGCTGCTGGTGCGTTTGGATAGCGGACATGATGCCTTGGATACCCGTGTCTGGCTGCACCAAAACCAAGTGGACTCTATCCTGAAATGGAACCCCAGAAAACAAGACCTGGAGGCTTGGTTAGCCTTGGCTGAACAACAAGGCAAATGGACAACGCCGAGGGTCGGCAAACGGGTCGCCTTGTTCAGTGTCCAAGAAACCCAACAACAAGACGGGCAAACCTATCGCTTCCGCCGCGTCATGCGGGTTATCGAAAGAACTATGGATGCAGAGGGTCAAATGCTGTTAATCCCTGAGATAGAAATAGAAGGCTGGTGGACCTCATTAAATTCGCTCGCCTACGCTGATGAACAGATCATTGCTCTTTACCAAGATCATGCCACTTCCGAACAATTCCACAGTGAATTTAAAACCGACCTCGATATCGAACGCTTACCTTCGGGCAAATTTGCCACCAACGACTTGATCATGGCATTGAGCGCTTATAGTTACAATATCTTGCGTTGGATCGGCTTAATCGGGCTCATAGGCAACATCAGTCCTGTCCGTCATCCGGCTAAAAGAAGGCGAATAAAAACGGTTATACAGGAACTGATGTACCTAGCGGCTCGGGTCATCCATGCCGGGCGACGAATAAAACTTCGTTTCTCCAAACACTGCCCGGGTTTTTTAGCATTTGAGTCAACCTACCATCGCTTAGCATCAGGATAACGCCACACTATTCTTAAAAAAAATGCGAGAACATGCCTCTCAGGGATAGCAGTGCCTGGTGTACAGGATTTGGTGTCAATTGAGAGCTATTGATGCTTAAATAGCCTCAGTGTGCTCGTACTATAAGCTTTGTCAAACAATAACAAGGTATTAAAACGTTGAAATGTTAATGTGGCTTCCCAAGGATTGGTGGATGCACTTTAAGTCACGGATTCAGGATAATGTATCGGTTAAAAGTGTTTCTAAATGGCTCAGTGCCTTACTGAATGATAGTCGTTGAAATTAATTACCGTCTAGCTGGGTGATACATCTAGTAAATTGTTAGCAACAACTTGATTGTATTAACGCTCTTGTTGTCATTCAAAAGCGGTTGATATAACAGCCGTTTTTTTGTTCATCTCTTTGAGAAAAGATAAAACTCAACAATCCTTCACCACGACCAAGTACGGAATATAAACATTAGCCAACCGAAAAATGCCGAGACAATAATACATCCCGGCATTTAGATACTGAGATGAGCTATGACTGTCGGTTACGCTTTTGCAGTCCGAACAAGCCGAACAGAGCGCTGCCCATTAACCATACTGCCCCAGGCACTGGAACAGGGTTAACAGCATCACCACTGGCGCTGGTCGATAAAACGTTACCTTGCAATGTCCATTCAACGGTTGCACCTGGGTTCATGCCCTGGGTAAGAGTAGATGACCAAGTCAAATCGGTGATTGCTCCTGTTGCCGAATCCCAGCTACCGGTAGCCGTTCCACCAAGATTTTGATTCATACCCATATGGTTGGCAAACCAACTGGATAAGTCCATGGTAATTGTTCCTGCTTCATCATCAATAACCCCTGTTGGAACCACATAACTGGGATCAGTAATAGTGCCGTCTAAGGGTGGAGCCATACCAGTCCATTCATCATTATGGCGAATATTGGCAGCAGCAGTATAAACATATTGTGTTGGTTCTTTTGGATCTTTCACCATACGGAAATTGGTCTGGGCAATGGCCATAGCGTCTGGTGTAGTATCTCTGTTGAGATAGCCACCCACCAGGTTGGTATTCCCAGTAAAATCGAGTTCAATCGGTGTTCCCGCGTCATTCGGGTTAAAACTTCTAATAATATGTCCCGATGTTATTTCCATCGCATCTATATTAAGAATGGCTGCCGAGGCTTGATGAGCAAACATGCAGCCTACTAGTAAACCTGTGCAACCCAGTGTTTTTTTTACCATATTAAATACCTTGCTGATTAGTTGATAGTAGAATAAAAAGTGAAAGCAAAAAAAAGGCCAGACGGAGGGAAAGAGCGAGCCTAATTTGTCTATTTAATGTATGAATATTCTAAGATTATGATTTTATTATATTTTAAATTCAGTTGAGAATGATTTAGTTGGAGAACACATTTGTTGCTGAAGGGAGAAAAAAGACGAATAAATTAAATTATGTTATTTGCAGTATAAAAAAGAAATACATGTGTCATTTAACACAATGAGTCTGCATGAGTTTCAACACGAGTCGAATATGCACGGCTAATTTGTTCTGTCTCTCTATGCCAGATATAGAAAGAGATTAACCCGTCATCTGAACAAAACCAAAAAAACCACGCATAGTTTTTAGCGAGTTCGTGAGATAAAAACTATGCAGTTAAATCGGATATCAGTAAGCCCCCTATTAAAGCAGGAAGAATCAAGATACGTCCAATTACTGGACAGACACCATTATCTTGGGGCTATTCCAAAAATTGGCGAAACCCTGTGGTACGTGGCAATTTATGAAGCACAGTGGATTGCACTGATCAGTTTTTCAGCCGCCGCCTTAATGTACTGCACGTGATCATTGGATAGGCTGGAGTTATCGCCTCCAGACGGGGCGCTTAAAATTGATTGCCAATTCAGCGCTTACGCTTTTATCTAGGCTTATGTTTGCTTTGAGTGCCGCTGCCAGCGCTGTAGTAATCGAATCTGCGGTTTCAGGTGGTGATTCTGAACAAAAGTTACCGGTCTTCAGGTTTCCAATAATTAGTCGTCTTTGTGTTGTAACAGCTAACGTTCCAATTTCTTGATTTTTATCATCTGAAATTAACTGGTCCTCTACGACTTGTCTATTTTTCCACGTCTCTACTGTACTCGCACATCCAGACATAAACATCACATTACTAAGCAAAGAAAATAATCGCATCATTTTCTTTCTCCTAAATCTTTCTTTAGATTGCAGCCTAACGTCCTAATCATTTTCCTGCGAGGCGGTTTTACAGGTTAATGCCTCCGTGGTTAGGCGGGCAGCCCGTTGATTTACGAAATGAACTCAAAGAGCTGCGAGAATGCTTGCAACGTGTTGAAAACACCTTGACCTAAATAGTTAATGGTAAGAAATAGTGTGAATCATTGAGCTTCCTTGAGGGACCTGTATTCCTTACCCGCACTGATCAATAAAGCTGTTGTGTTTCTTACCCAGTCTTTCCGTGATTTTTTCCAGGTTTCCCATCCATCGGGAAGGCGCTTGTCCACAAACATAGCTTTTAGGTCCTGTACGGCCACCGTAGGCTCATCTCCAACTTCCTTGGCACCGGGTTTATTGGCCAGGAGAGCGAATAGAAGGCCAAATTCCCCTGCAGAACCGACTAGATTGTCCTTACCGAGAAGCTTGGTGAGCTTCTTCTCCATATCTCGATGAGTCTTGCTCGCGTCTTCATCGGAACCGATGAGCTTGCTCTTCAACCTTAAACCAGAGGTTTTCACGAATTCGCCCAAGTCGCTGGTTAACACTGCAGCCGTATTTTTATTAAACACCTTGGATTTTGGATCGTTAAGTAGATTTTCCGCAATGAAACGTCCAACGTCTGACCGTTTGATCCAACCATCCTTTGCCCGGCTTGTCAGCCTCGCAAAATCCGCCTCACTCAGTCGACCTGAACCCAGTATCTCTGGATCTCCCTGGAGAATGCCGCTGTGGCCTGGGTGAGAACCTTGTGAGCCAGGGAACTCTAGTGAAAACAAGCCGCGCGGTACTGACTTATCAAGCTTTCCAGAATTACCCCGCATGAACGCGTGATTGCCGCTCGCAAACAGCACGAGCAGGTCTCCAAGATCACCGCCGCCTGTATTGCCCAACTTTCTGACGTCCTCGATACTTGCAAGTGGATCTTTCGCGTCGTTTCGTACGACGAGGCTACCCTGGGTTACGGCGCTGCCGATGAACGGGCAGGTCGCTTTTCTCTCCACCAATAAGGCTTTTTCATCGCTATTAAACTGTGGTTGTGCAAATAGAGGAAGAGAAGATAAAAGTGTTAAAGTCGTTATAGCTAATATTCCAACTTTACCTTCACTGAAGAACGTAGTAATTAGTCTCATTACAATAGTCCAAGTTAGTTATGTAAGAAACAAGGCTATACAATATTAATCTTTAGATGAAGTTACTTTTCCACTTGTTATTAGTGAAGGAGTACCATATTTCAATAGGCTGACGATATGTGATATCTTGCCCACAAAAACTCGGAGCCACCAAAATTTTGAGTTTCAAACCACTTTTCCAAACTAGACCAACCTTAGAAAACCACTGCACTTTTTGCGGATCACCAGGTTAGATGTTCAGACACCAAGCACAAGCTTTAAACCTTCATTTAATAAATGAATTTGCTTTGAAGTTAAAGTGCTTAATTTTTCGGTTAAAAATAATTTGTCAAGTGTAATAAGCTGTGAAACATTTACTACAGAATTAAGATTAAGACCCGATTTTGTTTTTGCTATTTTAAAATTTCCTGGGGCATCAACTAAACAAAGATTTGATGTTATTACTACCACTATTACCGTTTGAATAAGGCTTTCATTGAACTCATTCGATGAAGTAATGACTACAGGGCGACGATAACCTGGTTCTGAACCTTTTGGTTCTCCCATTGAGGCCCACCATATCTCTCCTCGTTTCACTACCACTCTTCCTTTAGAATGGACTTAAGTTGCATTAACTCCAATTCTTCATCAAGCCTTTCTACGGATTGGGAATATACCTTATTCAAAGACTCTGTAACATCTTGGTACTTATGTGCCTCTATGTATTCAGACATGGCTACTGAAAATAACTCACTACGAGACATGCCTAAACGATTCGCCATATTCTCTGCAGCCTGAAATATAGGGTCTGGGATTGAGATAGCTGTTTTCATAACAGTAAGTATAACCATGGTTATACCGAAGTCAACAGAATTAACCCGAATCTAACTATTAAAATAACTGGTCTATCCAGTTGCTTGTTTAGTTATTAAGGCTCGAAAAAGCAACGCATTTAATTTCCATATCAGAATTAATTTCACTCTGACCTCGATTATTCCTGACCCCGATTATTCATTGGATCAGGTGTGACTGAGGCTGCTTGCAAAACATTGGTGAAGCAACGTCTTTGTGGCTCAGGGATGCGTTGGAAAAACAAAGGAGCCAAAGTGATTTTGTCCTTACGAGCACTGGTTCAGTCAAAGGGGCGTTGGCAGCAATTTTGGGGGAATATTGAGCAATATGGCGCACACGTGTGTTTTTAGTATAAGATTATATTGAATCATCACCCAATCAAATTAAACTTGTCGAGCGGATTATGGGGTAGTATTCTAGGCGCAAATGTTCAGAAAGGACGTAACAATGAAAGAAATATTCCTTCCGCTTTTGATTGTCGGTTTTTCTCAGGTATACGCTTCGCCCATTGAGCTAAATGTTATCGGCGGCGCCCAGATTTCCTCTCTGAGAGGTTTTGATCAGCAGAACAATCAAATTTATGCCTTCGATGACATGAGCAGCTCGGAATTTTCCTCGATGCGGGGAAGGTATAATCAGGAGTTCGATGGTCATGTCGATTTTCTATACGAATCGCAACAATTGGCCGTTGAACCGGTTGGTGGTTTTTCTACCGATAAAGCTTGGTCGTTTGCGGGTGTCAGTATTCATTCACCTTCATCGGATGCGTCTCTTTTTAGTCGAACTCCGTCGTTGCAGGGTCCCGTCTTTGTACCCGATTCTCAATCCGATGAAACAGGGCTTGGTTACCGATGGAAGACTATCAATTATTCTCTTTTCTTGAATGAAAATTTTTTTACCGAAGATGTTAACCGGGTCGAAGTCGATTATGACTTTAGCCTAATTGCTCGGTACAATAATGATGCCGCTGAAGATTTTCGGGCTGGTTTGGGGTTTCGGGTTAGGGATGATCAGTATTTCCAAATCGACATTAGTGCCGATGATATCCCTGTGGGCGATGATTACTCGCTGGAACGGTCATTTACCCGAAGTTATGAGCTGGAACAGCTGTCGAAGTTTTATCCCTCGGACAATCGCGATAAATTCTCGGTCTACATAGGGGGGTTCAACCTTGATACCGAAAGTTGGTTGGCTGCTAAAGCAGTTATCATTCCTGTACCTACTGTTTGGTGGTTGTTCGGGATTGGGGTGTTGGCGTTGCTAAAGCGTTCAAATGGAGTGGTTAGGGTACCCGCGGGAAATTAGGAATTATTTCCGAATTCCGAAGAATTGAAGTATTCCTGGGACACAATACCTAAATATACTAATCAATAATCTGGGTCAGAGTAAAATTAATAAGACAAAGGGGTCAACCAGCTTGATCTTTGAATACATCACTTCTCCTCTATGCCGAGTTATAAATATATCTTGCCTTATTGCCTCGATACACAACAATCAGGGTCAGAGTGGGATTAATTTTGCGACCAGATCGCGGTCGAATTCGATTATGTCTAATTGAATGCCGGTATTGATTCATAAAATGGGGACAGAATTATTTACAAGTCTCAGGTTTTCGTTACAATGCAAGTTCTGGTAACACAATATTCAATCGACAACTATTTACTGGCTAGTCTCAATGCTTTTTCAATAATATTCGGCCCTATGTGAATATCGGATACTGCAAGAAGGTTATCGATGTCATGCAGCGGTTAATAAATGTTAACACAACAAGCTACATTTCAAGATTACGTAAATACTGATGCGCTTTGCGTATTTCGATACCATTCTCAACTCGTTCTAACCGCAGATTTTTAACCAGCTGGATAGCAGGTATCTGGTATTTTTTGTAGAAGTAGCGTAACGTTCGGCTAATCTCTAGATCTGATAGCTTAATTTCCAGCATACCGACAGGCTTTCCTTCGACAACCAGAACGAAATCGACTTCTTTTTTCTCTTTGGTGCGTAATGTCTTGAGGCTGGTTTTCTTGCCCTGATAATCTTCAATCGCATTGAGGTGTTTGAGCAGACTGACGGCCACCAGGTTTTCAAAACGAATGCCTGCATCACCTATCACCATACCATTATCATAAAAATAGACTTTCGCTTCTTTCTGGATAGAACGGGCGATATTTCGATGATAAGGCGTTACCCGAAAAATGATATAGAGTGCCTCAAATATCTCGATATAACGTTTGATTGTATTGGGCGAGCAACCCACATCTCTTGCTAGCGATGAGTAGGATAGCGGTGAGCCGACTCGTTGTCGCAGTAGATCCAATGTTAGCTGCACTGCCTTAAAATCATGCACTTTTTCAAAGTCTAGAATATCGGTACGAATCAACCCATCAACATATTGCAAACGCCAACGATTTGCATCATCAAGCGACTCTGCCAAAAAAGGTTCCGGAAATCCTCCGCGTTCGAGTAACTGTTCCAGACTGTGTTCTGATGCATCGGGAATTTCTGCAAGCGATAACGGGTTGAGGCGATGGCGGAAAAAACGACCAGCCAGTGAATCCCCGCTTTGTCTGAATGTTTCCAGCCTTGCGCTACCTGTCACCAGTAGTTGCAGTTGCTTAGGCTTCGTGTCATAGATGCCTTTCAGGTAGTTCTTCCAGTTATCCATTTTATGCAGCTCGTCCAGAATCAATAAGCTGGTTTCGGGTAACCAGGCTGCTTTACGGATGACTTCACGGTGGTCAAAATTATCGTAGTTGAGATAGACAGACTGCTCATATTCCTCTGCAATCGCTAGTGCCAGACTGGTTTTCCCAACTTGTCTGGGCCCTGTGATAAAGACCATTTTACGGGATAGGTCTTTTAGAATCAGGTTGTGTTGTAAACGTTGCATCACTGACTTTCTGGTTGTCTATTGCGGAATAGTCTTGACTATTCCGCAATATACTACGAATTAGTCAGGATTGCACGATTTTGTCCTATTGAGACGGATGCGATAATTAGGGTCGTAGTAACATTAGTGCATTTGTCTGCGAGAGCAGCTATTCGGATGATTGTGAGACCTGGTTGCGCTTAGACTTTATAGATGTCAGATCATTTGTGAATAAAGGCACTTTAATAATGCCTCTTTGGATTATCCAGTAAGCGGGGTAGTCGATGAAACAACTACTAGCTTTTCTGAATGTTTTAGGTTTTTGTTGTTTTTGTCGAATAGCAATCACTCAGCCTTGCAAAGTCATTTAGGCTTAACGTTTCCGCGCGGCACGAGGGGTCAATCGACAGATCAGATATTTCCCCTTCATTGAGGAAGCCTTTTAGTGAGTTTCTGATAGTCTTGCGGCGCATTGAAAATGCTTGTTTTACTACCCTTTCAAATTGCTGTAGGTCGTTCAGTTTTACGGGTGCTTGCAGATGAGGAATGAGCCGAACAATGGCTGAAGTGACTTTGGGTTTTGGCTCAAAGCTTTCCGGGTATACTTCAAACAGGCTGGTTGCTTGACAATAATACTGTAGCATGACGCTAAGTCGGCCATACTTTTTACTGCCGGGTTCCGCGCACATGCGATCGACCACTTCTTTTTGCAGCATGAAATACATGGTTTCAATATCATCGGCAAAGTCCAGTAAATGAAACAATAACGGTGTCGATATGTTGTAAGGCAAATTGCCGATAATACGAAGTTTCTGCCCCTCTTTGGCCAACGATGAAAAATCAAACTGTAATGCATTGGCGCTATGAATGGTAAGAGTTGGTTTGTCGATATATTTGTTTTGTAGCATTGCGACCAGATCGCGGTCGAATTCGATTATGTCTAATTGAATGCCGGTATTGATTAATGGTTCAGTTAGGGCGCCTTGGCCGGGGCCAATTTCGATCCAGTGTTGACCCGCATCCAGTCGAAGCGTTGATACGATACGGTCAATGACGCCTTTATCGTGCAGAAAGTTTTGCCCAAACCGTTTGCGGGCTTTATGCGCCAACTTGCAGCCGTTGATAGTTAATCATTTCGATAGCGGTCTCCAGTGCATACTGCAAACTGCCCGTATCAGCTTTCCCTGTTCCCGCCAAATCTAATGCTGTGCCGTGATCGACCGAAGTTCGTATGATCGGCAAACCAAGGGTGATATTGACTGCTTTACCAAATCCCATGTGTTTCAATACCGGTAAACCTTGATCATGGTACATCGCCAGAACAGCATCGGCTGACGACAGATAGTCTGGAGTAAATAATGTGTCTGCGGGAAGAGGGCCATGTACATTCCATCCTTGTTGTTTTAAACCGTCAATAACCGGGTTTATGATTTTAATTTCTTCGTGCCCTATAAAGCCGTTTTCTCCGGCATGCGGATTGAGTCCACAGACCAGGATTTTAGGGTTTTCAAGTCCAAATCGTTGCAGTAAATCCTGGTGTAGAACACGTAACACGTTTCTAACGCGAGTGGAAGTAATAGCACCACTGACCTGAGATAGAGGTAAATGGATAGTTACTAAGGCGACCCGCAGACCGGGCGTTGCCAGCATCATGACAGGATATCCGCCAGTCATTTCCGCTATGTACTCCGTGTGGCCAGAAAATGGGATGCCAGCTTCGTTAATGATACCTTTTTGGACTGGGCCAGTGACCATTGCGTCAAAGGTTTTATTCAAGCAGCCCAAAGTGGCTTTGCGGATGGTTTTAAGTACGTAGGGTGCATTTTGTTTATTGGGTTTTCCAGGAACACATTCCGCCTCCATTTTAATCGGCATTACTTTAATTTGGTGAGGTGCTTGTGTGTTATTCTTCGCGTCAAAAACACTAAAGTTGACTTTAAGGCCGAGCTGTTCGACGCGCTGTGACAGTAGTTCCGGGTCAGCAATCAATACCAGTTCACAAGGTAATCTCAGATCGGCAAGTTGCAGGCAAATGTCTGGTCCGATGCCCGAGGGCTCGCCCGGAGTAAGGGCAATTCTGGGAAAGGATTTATCATTATTCATACTTTGATTTAATTGCTTCAAAAGACTATTGACTCAAACGTGCAGTTTACAGGACATTTACACCAGCAAGAAAAAGTAGCTTGCTAACAAAGACATTGCGCTATAGAATTACCAAACGATCGTTCGATAGGGTAACACATGACAGCTAATTCCAAAACAGCAATCTTACAACAAGCCATTCCGCTATTTGCTGAGCATGGATATGACGGTGTTTCTATGCGTGATTTAGCTCGCCGGGTAAAAATGAGTCCTGCCAGTTTATATCATCATTTCCCCGATAAAAAAACCTTGTACCTGGAAATGGTTGCTTTGAGCTTTTTAGCTAAAGCAAAAGCATTCGATGAGGTTTGGCAGTCGCTCTGCCCGGCAATGCAGAAACTCAAGCTTTTTATACGTAGTCTTGTGAATATGATGATAGACGACCAAGACTTTCACCGCTTGATGCAGCGTGAATTGTTAGAGGCGAATGAACAGCGTTTGCAGTTGCTGGCGGAGGCAGTGTTTAAACCACAGTTTGTTAACGTGGTGAAAATATTTAAGGAAATAGCGCCTTCTGTTGATGCTCATTTATGCGCGTTATCACTTCTTGGACTAGCCTGTAAACATATTGAGCTACAAGCCCTCAGCCGCTTTTTCCCTGAATGGAAACCAGAATACGAACAAGCTGAACATCTTGCTCAGCACATCGAAACATTATTGTTACAAGGAATCAATGTTGGCTAATAATATAGAACACAAGAAGGTTTCCCGGCTTGGATATTTTGTAGCTAATCATCCCTGGTGGACACTGTTATTAAGCTTGTTATGGTTATTGCCGTTAATTTCAGGCGTCACAAAGATTGGTTTCGATAATGACTATCGGGTTTATTTTAGTAAAGAAAATCCACAGTTAATGACTTTTGAAGCATTTCAAAACACCTTTAGCAAGTCTGATAATGTGATGTTGGTTGTCGCGCCCACTTCGGGCAATGTATTTACGCCAGCGGTTCTTCAAGCACTCGACCATTTAACAACTGAAGGTTGGCAAGTTCCGCACGCAAGACGCGTTGACTCGATCATCAATTTCCAACATACCACAGCCAATCAAGACGATTTGACGGTTCGGGATTTGGTCAGTAATGTGACTGACTTAAAGGAACAAGATTTAGCAGAAATTCGTCGTATAGCATTAGCAGAACCATTTTTGGTTAATCGCTTGGTTTCGGCTAAAGGTCATGCAGCTGCGGTTAACATCACCGTTGAACTGCCTCAAAAAAGTCCATCAGAGGCTAAGGCGATCGCGCAAAAAGCACGTGAACTGATCGTAGCGGTAGAAGCAAAATATCCGGTCAAGGTTTATCTCACGGGGATGGTGATGATGAATAATGCATTTAGCGAACAAAGCGAAATCGACAATCAAACTTTGTTACCGATTATGCTGGGTATTGTCTTGTTGGTGTTATGGTTCAGCTTGCGATCTGTAACTGCAACTTTCAGTGTGATAGTTTTGATCTTGCTGTCGATTTTAGGCGCGCTTGGCGCAACCGGTTGGTTGGGTTGGAAATTGAATCCTACGTCAGTGACTTCGCCTATTATCATTCTAACGATGGCCGTTGCCGACTGTGTTCATGTTTTAGTTACCCTTTTGCACAAAATGCGTCAGGGGTTGGATAAAAAGCAGGCTATTCAAGAAAGCCTGAGAATCAATTTTCAGCCAGTATTTATTACTAGTTTGACCACTGCGTTAGGTTTTTTGAGCCTAAATTTCAGTGATTCACCGCCGTTTCGTGAGTTGGGTTGTATTGTTGCAATAGGGGTTGGTATTGCGTTTATTTTGTCAGTTACTCTGCTATTGGCTTTAGTAGCAATTTTTCCCCTCAAAGTCAAAGAACGAAAAGATTTGGGCGATTTCTTTATGCCTCGTTTGTCAGGTTTCGTCATCAAGTATCGAAAGGTATTGTTGGTCGTCAACGGATTGATTGCAATAGCCTTGATAAGCCTGGCTCCGAGAAATCAGCTAAACGATGAATTTGTTAAATATTTTGATAATACGGTTGAGTTTAGAGTGTCGTCCGATTACTACTCTGATAATGTGGGCGGATTGTATAATATTGAATATTCAGTTTTTGCGGGCGAAAGCGGCGCAATTAATGATCCGGAATTTCTCAGAAAGCTCAAAAAATTTTCAGAGTGGTTAATGTCGCTGCCTGATGTCAAACATGTTAATACCTTAACCGATACCTTCAAGCGGCTTAACAAAAATATGCATGGTGACGATGAAGACTGGTACAAGCTGCCTGAACAGCGTGATTTAGCCGCACAGTATCTATTGCTCTACGAAATGTCATTACCGTACGGCTTGGATCTGAACGATCAGATTAATGTCGATAAATCGGCGGTTAGGTTGACAGTCTCAACCAGATCAATGAGTTCCAATGAATTCCTCGGTTTAGAGCAAAAGGTCAACGAATGGCTGCAAGCTAATCTGCCGGGCATAAAGGTTGCTGCAGCAAGCCCAACGCTAATGTTTTCTCACATCGGTAAACGCAATATTGGTTCTATGGTTTTCGGGACTCTTATTGCGTTGGTGATGATTTCCGTCGTTTTAATGCTAGCCTTTGGTTCCGTTAAATTAGGTTTGATTAGCTTGATACCAAACCTGGTGCCAGCTGGTATTGCCTTCGGTATTTGGTACTTGATTGATGGGTGGATCGGACTAGCGTTGTCGGTAGTCACAGGTTTAACGTTGGGTATTGTAGTGGATGATACGGTGCATTTTATCAGCAAGTATCAGCGTGCTCGTGTTGAACAGGGTTTAGGTAGCCAGCAGGCGGTGCGTTATGCGTTTTCCACTGTTGGTGTAGCGTTGTGGGTCACTTCGTTGGTGTTGATCAGTGGCTTTTTGGTGCTTGCAAATTCTCATTTCGTGCTCAATTCAGGAATGGGAATGATGACCGCCATTACCATCGCCATCGCATTATGGATGGATTTTACCTTTTTACCTCCAATATTAATGAGTCTGAGTCGAAAATGAAAATAGCTAGATTTTTGATAATATTCTTTTGGGCATGCCAATTCCACGTTACATGGGCTAAGGATCAAGCCGATTCTAAGGCAGAGAAGAAAATTGAGGCATCTTCAGCAGAGGATGATGTGAAGAAAGGTTTGGAAGTTGCCCTAGAAGTTGATCGTCGAGATACAGGTTTTGGTGATAGTGTTGCTGATTTGCGGATGATTTTAACCAACCGTAATAACGATGAAAGCATTCGAAAATTGAAACTAAAAACCCTTGAGATGAAGGGAGATGGAGATAAAAGTCTCAGTGTTTTCAGTAGTCCCAGAGACGTTAAAGGGACGGCTTTTTTGAGTTTTACACATGCTGTAAAAGCCGATGAACAATGGTTGTATCTTCCTGCTCTTAAAAGAGTTAAACGCATTTCCTCAGATAATAAGTCCGGACCCTTTTTGGGGAGTGAATTCGCCTACGAAGATCTGACGTCCTTTGAGATTGAAAAATACAGTTACCGTTACCTGCGCGATGAAAAAACAAACGGTATTGATTGCTTTGTATTGCTGTTGAAGCCGCTCTATAAGCATTCCGGTTATGTTCAAGAAATGTCCTGGATCGATAAGGCGCGCTATATTCCGATTAAAATCGATTATTATGATCGCAAAAAAGAACTGCTAAAAACGCTGACTTATACAGGCTATCAGCAATACCTGAATCAATATTGGCGAGCTAGAGAAATGCTAATGGTTAACCATGTAACTGGCAAGAAAACTCTTTTGACTTGGGAAAATTATAAATTTCGTAATGATTTTACCGAACGTAATTTCGATCAAAATACTTTAAAGCGTGCGCGCTGATTTTTTATCATCAGTGATCGAATGTCTTTTTCGGGTTCTTCTAGGTTTGGCTATTGGGCTCCAACCATGGCATGTTGTTAATGCCTTTGAATGGTCGGGTTATGTTGGCATTGAAGATCTGGGGTTTATTCATAAACCGACCGATACCAGACAGCACCGAAATTATGTCTCGGGGGTTATCGAACCTGAGTTGTATCATGAGTGGGACAATGGTCAACAAAGCTTGGCGTTTGTTCCTTTTTTTCGTTGGTCGCAGCACGATAATCACCGAACCCACTTTGATATTCGGGAACTGACGTGGCTCAAGGTCGCAGAAAGCTGGGAGCTGCGTGTCGGCTTTAGAAAAGTTTTTTGGGGGGTTGCCGAATCCCAGCATCTTATCGATATCATCAATCAGACTGACTTAGTGGAAAATTTTGATACCGAAGATAAGCTAGGTCAGCCAATGGTAAATCTAGCTGTAATTGGTGACTGGGGCACGCTTGATCTGTTTTTTTTGACTGGTTTTCGTGAACGCACGTTTCCTGGTGCGGAGGGTCGGCCTCGTTTCTTTTTGCCGGCAGCAACCAGCGATGCCAGGTTCGAGAAAAATGGTGTTGAAAAACATCTGGGTTTTGCAGCGCGTTGGTCCAAGCCTATTGGTGATTGGGATCTTGGTTTTGCTCACTTTTATGGCATGAATCGGGATCCCTCATTCATACCAGAGTTTGACAGTCAACAACAACCCCGGCTTGTGCCTTATTATGAAATGATTCATCAAACAAGTGTTGATGTTCAAGCAACCAAAGGTAGTTGGCTTTGGAAGTTGGAATCCATGGTGAGGTCAGGCCAAGGTAAAACCTATTTTGCTGGAACAAGCGGATTGGAATACACTTTTTTTAACATTCAGGACAGTAGCATTGATTTGGGCATTGTAGCTGAATATTTATATGACGGACGTGGTAGTCATGCGCTAACCATTTTTCAAGATGACTTTATGCTGGGTCTGCGTTTTGCTTTAAATGATATTCAAAGTACCGAGCTGTTGGCTGGTGTCGTTTTTGATAGAACGACCAGCGCAAAATTTTATAATATCGAGGCTAGCCGGCGGATTGGTGATCATTGGAAAGTCGAGATGGAAGCTCGTTTCTTCAGTGGCGCATCGCAGCAAGATTTAGCCTATATGTTTAGAGACGACGATCATTTTCGTTTGGAAGTAACCTACCATTATTAGTAATAACCAAAGTGACGCTAATCATTTATTCGGCTATGGCATGCTGTGATGTAGCTCAAGCAGGGTAATCTATGTTTAATTCGGTAAGCAAGTCAGATGTTCGGAGTTAGGGTTCGTTCATGGTTTGTTGTATCTTTTTGTGGAATGCAGTGAAAACTCCTCAAGGCCCCATGAAGCAGTTCCGCCAGTGTAAAATTTATTCTCCTGGTGGCAACGGGGTGCTGTGATGGCTCTATGTTGACAATGGCCGACATAACATGTGCACTTAACTAGCTATGGCGATTATTCTGAATAAAATAATAGAAAATACTGCTTTAACCCTGGTAGGGTAAAACATTAATTTTATTGTGTATTTGTATGTGTATAGGCTCTACCAATACGCATAAAAAAGTACTTTTAGAAAGGACATTCTATCAAAGGAATCATGCCGACTCGGATGGGAAATAAAGTATTCAACTTTAGTTTGTCGTTTTTTAACGAAAAATTAGTCGTTTAATATCAGACGGCTATTAAATTTTTATTAAAGTGTCTCTTAAAAGAGACGCTTTTCTGCGGATTTTTTCGTAGGAATATTAATATTCCTTTAAGAGAACGCGAGAGAGTGGCGTAATTGAAACCCTTGGAGAATGTGGCATAAAATATGCTTCATTTTAGATCGGAGGAATGAGTGCAAATAGTTTTTGCATTCATCAAATAATGCTACTATAGCAACAACTGATTGGGTCAGTATTTTCAACCGATGATACTTGCCCCCACTCAGACACCAATAACTAACAAATGCTCCAACAATAATAAGGCAGAGATTTAATGGTATCGACATGTTATCGTACTTTTTATAAATACATTCCACCTCCTGATTTCTCCGGTTTTTCACCCTCATTAGCTAAGTTGGTTTTACCAAAGAAGAATTGTTCATTTTGTTTTCAAAATTCTTTTTCTTGTGTTTGATTGGTTGATTTTTAAAAAAGACTTGATGGTTTAGTTAAGCCTGATTTGGCTTTCCTGAACATAACTTAGCATTACTTTTTCTCAATAAAGAGAGAGACATAGAATAATATTTTTTCATTTGTGCTGTGAAACACTGAACTTGTTTGCTGTTAGGGCTTTTCCCAAAGGAGCTCTATAAATCCAGTTTCATAAATACATAACTAAAGAATAAGGAGTCGAAAATCTTAATTGACCCTAATTTTTGATTTTCTTCTCATCATTAAACTACTACAACAATATGCTCTTACAAGGAATAAACATGTTTAACAAGAAAAACCTCGCTACATATAGGCCTTTGCATTATTTTCACATCCTATTTTTAGCATTAATATTCACTATTTTTTTTCAGACATCAACAGTGGAATCAGCCACTCTTCCGGCTCATAGTGAGATTACCAAAAGATTAGAAGTTCTAAATGCTCAGGGACAATCTGTTATTACGGTGTCCAGACTAGATAGAAATTTCAAATTAATGACTAACTCTATTTTAGTACGAGCTAAAAAATATTCAGTTACCGCAGCAGATAGTTTCGAGCTAGGAAATGAGGAACGAAGCTTAACATTCTGGGGGCACACGATAACTATGTTAAATAAATTTGATATGCTTGTCAGGGATGCGCAAGCTGTCGGTGACGTGGATGTTAGTAATTCTGAGCCGCTCAGGGAAGAGGGCAAGGCGATAGTAACTAGTTTGAGTTCTTTGGTTGCGGAGCCAGGAGTGGCTACCCCGAACACTGAACCAGTTACTCCTGTTGTGAGTCGTGGGCAAATTTCAGAAGCACCTACTAGTCCCGCACCTCCTAAACCACTAGCTTTTGTGGCAGCTGCAGACATTGTAGCGGATCCAGCTCCCGCTTCTGCTCCCGATCCAGTTTCTGTGCAACCATCTAGTGCAGCTCAACTTGACTCTGCATTTTCTTTAGCTTCAGCAGAAGCAGAAACAATAGCAGAGGTAGAAGCGACACCTGATGTTGTATCAGCAGAAGCAGAGGTAGAAGCCGAAGCAGTCGCCGATATCAGTCAAGCGCCAGCTAATTTACAACAATCAGTTAAATTTTATGTCTCGCTTGCGGGTAACGATAGTAATCCTGGTACGGTTTCAGAGCCTTTCAGGACTTTAGCCCAAGCGCGCACTGCAGTTGCTGCGACCAAAAGCTCGTCTGGTTTACCTGACCAAGGTATCGCGGTAGTGCTGCGACAAGGCGTTTATCAACTCACCAATACCTTTAATTTAGGCGCCGCAGACTCTGGGGCTCCCGGGAAACCCATTGTTTATCAAAGTTATCCTGGTGAAAAAGCAGTGATTACGGGAGCACAGGCTCTCAATCCTAGCCGGTTTTTAGCCGTCACCAGTGACTCACCTGTTTGGGGACGCTTAGACGATGCAGCAAAATCCAAGGTGTTACAAATCAATCTTGCGAGTGAAGGGATTAGTGATTTCGGTAGCTTTGCTAACCGCAACGCTTCCGGCAATGTAAAAGGTGCTTTGCACTTATATTTTGATGATCAGCCGATGACACTGGCCAGGTGGCCGGACAAACCCAATGAAAATTCACCTGCTAACCAAGATGCCAGTGCCAGCGGGTTTGCTACCATCAACCAAGTGTTGTCTGATACGGCGTTCACTTATACGAGTGATCGACCCAATCGTTGGGGTGCTGCCAGAGATGTCCGGCTGCATGGCTTTTTTGGTGAAGACTGGGCCGATTTCCACGTCCCCTTGACCAACCTTAATACCGGGTCGAAAACAATGACAGTGGTAAAGACTGCCTTTGGTATTGGGGGTAAGCAATCTTTTTATGCTTATAATTTATTGGAAGAAATCACGCAGCCTGGTGAATGGTATCTTGACAGAGAGACAGGCATTCTATATTTCTGGCCACCATCGGGAATCAATAATAAAAGCGTTGCAGTATCCTTATTGGAGACACCTTTAGTCGAACTTCAAGGCGCGTCTTGGATCACTTTCAAGGATCTAACGTTAGAAGGTGGGCGTGCAGAGTTAGTTAAAATGATCGGAGGATCCAATAATGTGGTTCAAGGATCGACGTTACGCAATACAGGCGGTGTAGGTGTTCATATTAATGCGAGCAATTCAGGCATAGAAAATAGCGAAATTGCTTATACCGGTAATGGCGCTGTCATTGTGGATGGAGGCAATCGACCTAATTTACAATTGGCTAATAACTTTGTCAGGAATAACAAAATCCATCATTTTGGGCAATGGGTTTATGGTTTTAAAATGGGCGTTGAAGTGCTGGGGATTGGCCAGAAGATTGCGCACAATGATATTTATCAAGGTCCGCACGCGGGTGTTTTGTGGAAAGGCAATGAACACGTTATTGAGTACAATGATATCCATGATGTAGTGCGTCTTTCATCAGACATGGGAGCCATGTATAGCGGGCGTGATTGGGGGTGGCGAGGTAACGTGATCCAGTACAACTTTATTCACGATATCGCATCCTTTAACAAGAAGCATGAGTTTGGAGCGCATGGCATCTATATGGATGATGGGATCAGCGATACCAAGATCTTTGGAAATACGTTCTATCGAATTGGAAAAGGATACAGTATTTTGAATGGCGGTGGTCGAGACAATATTATGGAAAATAATGTATTTGCCAAAGTCAATGTTGCCATGTTTACCGATAACCGAGGAACGGGTTCGATTACATTTCGAGCTGGAGACAGCTGGAACTTGATAGAGCGTATGAGTAAGGATGGCATCAACTACAAGGCCGAACCTTGGGCATCGAAATATCCTGAGTTGGCGGCTATTCCAACCCAGTTTAATACGCAAGACCCATCGGTAAACTGGTTGCATCCAGAAGGCTCGGTATTCTCCCGTAACATTATTTTTGAAGGCAATCCGAATATTCAGAGGGGTTTTATTAGTGCTGATTTGACGAGTTCAAAGTCATTTTCCCCAGTGGATGCTTTTAAAGAGCAGGTTGATAATCTTACTGGGCAGGATCCGCTGTTTGTGAATGAAGGGGCTCTTGATTTAACCTTACAGCCAAATTCTCCGGCTTTTTCAATCCCAGGGTTTCAAGCCATTCCATTCAATCAAATTGGTATTCAGTAAATAATGATTTTCTTGTGACGGACGTGAGTTCGTCACAAGAGTATTGTTTGTGAGAATTATTTAAAAACCCGGTTATAGGCACTTAGGCAACGCTGATGATTAATAAATAGACGAATAATAAACGGCAACTTGATCTTATCGATAGTTGCTTAATGGCTTTGTAAAGGATTGCAATGATCCTATAAAACTGTTAGGAGTCATTGATTTCCAAAGCGACAGCTTTCTTCTGGTATATTGTCAAAACCGTTGAGTAAGTTGACACGAAAACAGTAAGCCTCTCTTTAATGAATTTTTTCAATGGACGAGACCTGATTAGGTATTAAATAATAACCAGTTATTGGCTTATAAAATAATAAAGTGGCTAAAAAATCGATTTTCGATTTTGCTGATTAATAAACTTGAGTTACCGTTCATGAAAAATAAACGTATTGTATTTCTATTTACCCTCCTCTTGGTGTTAGCTTTTAAATCCCCATTGGCTTTTCCAGTCGCAACAGTTTGTCATGCAGAGAAAGTTGCCGAAAAAATGCCCAATAGCAAGCAATGGGAAAAAAACGATAACAGTTCTGCTGTTAAGAAAACGATTGATGGTGACGATAAGGACTGGCAGAGTAACCATGCATACACTGATGCAGCAGAAGAAAAAGTATTTCCTGTAGATTATCAAACTGTTTGGTTTCAGCAGGATAGTGAGCGTATTTATTTTGCTTTTAGAAATCGTATACCGATTGATGAAAAGAAGTTTGAGGCTTGGTATGTGTACATCGACAGCGATGTCGATGTGACCACTGGCTATCGTATCAATAATTTGGGAGCAGATTTTTTATTGGAGGGCACTACTTTATTCAAACACACAGGCGGTGAAGATCTCTGGCAATGGAAAAGAGTAGGTCAAGTGGAAAATGCTGTTGATGGCCATTTTGCTGAATTTGCCATTGATCGTTTAAGTTTTAGTCAGTCCAAGCAATTTAAGCTGCTATTTTATGGGGCCAATGTGGGTGTCAGTGGTAATGTTAATGATACATTACCGGTATCAATCAATTTAACAAAGCATAGCCGGGTGGTTGATGGCAGCAGTAGTGATTGGCCTTTAGACAGCGGCTATCAAGATACTGAAAAGGTTGCCAAGTCTCCTGTTGATTTTACCAAGGCTTGGTTTCATAGCGATAATGACAAGATATATTTAGCCTATCGCAACCGTATTCCAATTAATCCTAATCAATTATGGGCTTGGCACATATTTATAGACAAAGATGCCCAGTCTTCTACTGGGTTTCAATCCAGGAAGCTAGGGGCAGATTTTTTATTGGAAGGTAAAACCTTGTTTCGCTATTCTGGAACTGGAAAGGAGTGGCAGTGGCAAAAGGTGGGTGAAATTGAGGCTGCTTTGAGTGGACATGTTGCTGAATTTGCAATTAGTCGTTCTGTCATTAAACCATCAAAAGAGGTTAAGTTGCTGTTCTATGGATCTAACGCCGGGGCTGAAGGTATGACCAACGATACTCTCTTGGTAGCAATCGATTCTACCAACAAGGAGAGTCTTGAAGGATCTGTTAACGACGGGGTGTGGAGTAATAGTAAAGTTTTTGAAGACACGCAAAAAGTGGAAACAGCGCCGGTTGATTTTCTTTCCGCCCGGTTTTTTCAAGATAGCGACAAAATATATTTATCTTATTGTAACCGTTCAAAGATAGATACTAATCAGTGGTGGGCTTGGCATGCTTATATTGATAGCGATCGTCAAATAGCCACAGGATATAATTATGAGGGTATCGGAGCTGACTTTATTTTAGAAGGCAATAAGTTGTTTAAATATACCGGATCCTCAGAAAAAAATTGGCAGTGGGAAGTTGTTACTGAAGTTGAAAGTAATGTTAAAGAAGATTTTGCGGAGTTTGCGATCGACAAGAAATTATTTAACCAATCGGATCAATATCAATTCGTTTTGTTTGGGTCGAATTCAGCGCTTGGTGAAGGTGTAGACGATACGTTAAGGATTATTCCATAATTAGCCAGTACTTTATATCGGGTTAGTTGTTAGAGAGCCTTTGTTATATTAAGCCTTCATGGCTATTATTCAGTGTAAATTCCGTCTGACACCAGTCTTCAATAAATAAATGTTTTTGCAAGAGATATGACTCTGCAAAAGACAATAGATAAAAGTAGCGTGAAGTATAAGTGGTATTGAATTTTTTATTTGAAGTGAGAACTTTATGATTCCGTTACATGATGATAATCCAACATCGATAGTACCCTATTTAACGTATACCTTTGTCGGTGTATGTATATTAGTCTTTTTATGGCAGTTATCGTTGGGTGCGGATCTTGAAAAGGTCTTCTATAGTTTAGGTGCAATACCTGCGGTGTTGATCGGGGGTTATGATTTACCGCCAGAATTAGATATTATTCCAGCTTGGACATCGATGTTTACTTCCATGTTTATGCATGGGAGCTGGATGCATCTAATTAGTAATATGCTTTATTTGTGGATTTTTGGCAATAATGTTGAAGATGCGATGGGGCATAAGCGTTTTTTGGTGTTTTATTTACTATGCGGATTAGCTGCTGTATTTGCCCAAGCAATGCCTGATGCACAATCCATGATTCCAATGATTGGTGCGAGCGGTGCCATATCAGGCGTTTTAGGCGCATATTTGTTACTATACCCGCAAGCTAAAGTATTGGTAGTCATACCACTTGGTATTTTTCTTCAGACATTTCGGATTCCAGCACTTTACGTCTTAATTTTTTGGTTCGGTTTACAGTTGTTTAGTTCTTGGAGCAGTGGGCAGCAGGGTGGCGGTGTCGCTTTTGGAGCTCATATCGGTGGTTTCCTTGCTGGTATGGCGTTGATTCCTTTTTTTCGTGATAAATCATTTCCATTACATCTTCCTGGCAAAAGAATATAAGCCATCAATTCATCTTGTTAATTTGTGACAAATGAGGTTCTTCCTCATGGATCAAGCTATCCAGGGAACAGATGAGTAAAACCCCTAAACCAATCAAAATAATTTGTTTAACAGTAGATTGGATATCGGTACGTTTGTGTAATGTAGGAATCAGATCAGCGACTGCTACATAGATGAAACTTGAGGCTGCTAACGCTAAAATATAGGGCAAACTCTGTTGCATATCCCCTAGCCAGAAATAAGCCAGAATGCCCCCAAGAACCGTCGTCAAACTCGCTAAAATATTAAAAATAAGTGCTTTATTTCGCGAATACCCACTGTGTAGCATGATGGCAAAATCACCCACTTCTTGAGGTATTTCGTGTGCAGCAACCGCCAGGCTGGTGACGATACCTAGATTCGTATTGGTCAAAAAGGCAGCTCCGATTAATATGCCATCAACAAAATTATGAATGCTGTCACCCAAGATAATCAGCGTGCCGGATGCTTCGTGGCCGTGTATATCTTCGTGAATGTGCGCTTCGCAATGACTCGAATGACAATGACGCCAGATCAATAATTTTTCGAGTAAGAAAAAAAGTAATATCCCCCCTAGAAGGGTGCCGGAAATAGTTTGGATTTGATCGCTCGAAACTGCCTCTAAAGCATGTGGGATAAGACCCCAAAAGGCGACAGCAAGCAGCGCACCAATGGCAAAGCTGACGCAGTGAGGTAACAATTTCGACCGGGTAGGCTCAGGCAAAAACAAAAAAACTGACGCCGCCAGAATACTCAGTATTCCGCCAAACGCTGTAAAAGCAATGATGTAGAGTAATGTCATGGTTTTATATCGGATGCCTTATTCAATAACTTCTCCAGATCAAAGTTGCCATGCGGCCCGTTTCGCCGTCTCTTCGATAAGAAAAGAAACGTTGCGGATCAGAATACGTGCAAAATTGTCCGCCATAAATTTGTTTAACCCCAACTGCAGAAAGTTTCATTTTTGCCAAAAGATAAAGGTCGGCGAGCCATTTCTTATTTTGATGAGGTCTGAAAACCTGGTTCAATGCCGGTGAGTGCAGGACAAATTGATTATAAACATCGATTCCTACTTCAAAGCAAGTTGGGCCGATCGCTGGGCCTAGCCACGCCAACAGATTATTTGCGTTGGCTAAATTGACCGTTTTTTCAATGATACCTTGAGCGAGACCTCGCCATCCTGCATGAATGGCTGCGATAAATTGCCCTTTTTTATCGCATAATAAAATAGGTAAACAATCCGCTGTCATGACAGCGCATATTGATTGAGAGGTTCGGGTAAAACTAGCATCGGCCTTTACCAGAGAGTCTACTTGATCTACTTGAACGATATGGCATCCGTGAACCTGTTCTATCCATGTCGGATCAACTGGCAGTCTTAGTTGTTCTCGTAAACGTTTTCTATTTTCAAGCACATCTTCAGAATGGTCACCAACATGATTGGCTAAATTCAGCGTAGCATATTGATTTTTGCTGACACCGCCTGATCTTGTGGTGGAGCAGGCATGAATATTTTCAGGTGCGGGCCAATCAGGTGTAATCCAATCGCAGGTTGGTTGGTTATTTGAGATCATCTGACTAGCCATAATGGTGGATACATAAAACTAAGGTATATATAAAATATTAATTGGTATGATCTGCATTCATGATTTTTAATGCATCGACCAGCTGTTGCATGTCCTCTGGTAATGGAGCTTCCCAAGGACAGTATTCGCCTGTTGTGGGATGAATTATGCCTAGTTTGCCAGCATGAAGAGCTTGTCGTTTAAACTGCCGAAGAATAACCTCAAGCTGCTGTGGGCAATTACTTGGTAGTTTAAATCGACCTCCGTATACCGGGTCTCCAAGTAAGGGATATCGAACATGAGCCATATGAACCCTTATTTGATGAGTTCTGCCGGTTTCAAGTTTTACTCGAATCATCGTAAATTGGTTATATCGTTCTACTACGCGATAGTGGGTGACAGCGGTCTTGCCATGAGTGGTGACGGCATAACGTTTTCGATCAACAGGGTGGCGCCCAATCGGTTCGTCTATTGTGCCACCCGCTGTCATACGTTTTTGGGTCACGGCCAAATATTCTCGATCTATCGTTCTGGCTTGCAGTTGTTCGACCAAAGAGTGATGCGCTTGCAAGGTTTTTGCGATCATCAACAGACCGCTGGTGTCTTTATCGATTCTATGGACGATCCCAGCACGAGGCAAGGTTGCTAAGGGAGGATGATAATACAATAAAGCATTTTGTAGGGTGCCTTGCCAGTTTCCTGCCGCAGGATGTACTACCATTCCAGCCGGTTTGTTGACGATCAACAACGTTTCATCTTCAAACACGATATTGAGGGGTATCGGTTCAGCAGTGCACTGAATAACCGTTTCGGGTTCAGCATCCAATTCAATGAACTCGCCGCCATCAAGTCTCTCTTTGGGTTTAAGGTGTTTGCCATCGACCAACACCCGGCCGGCTTTTATCCATATCTGTAACTTATTCCGTGAATAATCTGGGAATATTTCAGAGAGAACCTGATCCAATCGTTTGCCGCCTAAATCATCAGCAACAGTGGCGGTAATTTTTTTCATGTAATGGAGATGACCTGCAGAACTGATTTCGTTATACTCGTGTTTGCAACGATCGGTTAAAAGTCTACAGGGATTTATATGAAGAAGCCTGGTTTATTGCAATCTTCGACAAAACAGTCGATTTTAATAGTCTGCTCATTATAAGCGCTTACTGAAGCAGCCTCACAAAATTTTTATCTGGATCGACAATGCGACTAATCTTATTAGGCTTTAAATTAACGTGCTTATTTGTTTTCATGTTTGGATTGTCTGCGTGCGACGAATTTACCAAAAAGGACGATATAGCTGCGGAAGCAGCAGAGTATGCGGATTGGGATGTAAAAAAATTCCAAACCGAGGCCAAAGACGCTATGGAATCGGAAAATTATGCGAAAGCAATCGAGCTGCTTGAAAAGTTAGAGGCCAGGTATCCTTTTGGACCGGAAGCGGCTCAAGCCCAAATTGATGTTGCCTATGCTTACTATAAAAACGGCGATCATGAGGCTAGCATTGCTGCGACAGATCGGTTTATCAAAATTCATCCACGTAACCCAAGCGTTGATTATGCCTATTACTTAAAAGGATTGGTTAACTATAATCGACAAATCGGCTTTGTAGAACGCTTTCTGCCAATCGATTCTTCGCAACGCGATCCTGCGCCTGCCCGAGATGCCTATCGGAATTTTGAGGATCTTTTAGAGCGTTTCCCTGATACCAAATATGCTAAAGATGCCAAGAAAAGAATGACCTCGTTGAGAAATAATTTGGCGATGTACGAGATCCATATTGCGCGTTTCTACATGAAGCGCGATGCCTATATTGCAGCCGCCAACCGAGCCAGTAAAATTATTAAAGAATATCAAAGAACACCCGCCGTACCATTTGCATTACAAATTATGCAGCAGGCCTATAAAAAGCTAGGTTTGCCTCTTTTGGCTAGTGACTCAGCCAAAGTGTATGAGCATAATTATCCTGATGGCCCGCCGGTAAAAGAGTATCAAAAATCGACTGTGGCGCATCGTGTTTGGGACTTCATTGGTCTTGATAAATAATGTAGAAAGTCCTGCAATCATTGTCTATTATGTGATCTTTTTATCCAATTCTTCTTTGGGGATATGTCTCACATCTTCCCCTTTAACCATAAACACCACATATTCACAAATGTTATACGCATGATCGCCTATTCGTTCTAAGGCACGAGTAGCCCACAACACGTTGAGAGTTCGTTTGATATAGCGAGGGTCTTCCATCATATGGGTTACTAGTAAGCGAATAATATTTCGATTTTCACGATCCAATTCACTCTCGTGTTCAGTCAAGGAGGCGACAGCATCCGTATCCATTCGAGCAAAAGCATCGAGCGCGCCGTGCAGTACGAGTTTGGTTTTATCAGCCAGATGTTGAATTTCGTAAAACTTGGGGGCATCTGAAGCGTTAGTATGGATTTGTACTGCCATGCGAGCGATCCGCTCGGCCTGGTCGCCAATTCGCTCTAAGTCAGTGATGACCTTCAGAACCGAAATCAATAGGCGTAAATCGAATGCGGTAGGTTGTCTTCTGGCGATGATTAGAGTGCATTCTTCGTCCAACTCTTTTTCCATCATGTTGGCTTTATGATCTTGTTTTATGACTTTTTCAGCCAATTCAACATCACCCTTGATTAGAGCATCAACGGCATGTTCCATTTGCTGCTCGACATAGCCGCCCATGGCTAATACCTTGTTACGAATACCTTCCAATTCGTCATTGAATTGGCGGGATATGTGGTGACGAATATTATTTTTTTCCATTTATAGCGCTCCTTGAATGACTACAAGAGGATTTAACCATAACGTCCGGTGATATAGTCTTCCGTTTGCTTTTTAGCAGGATTGGTGAATAGGGTGCGAGTATTACTGAATTCAACCATATCGCCCATGTACATAAACGCAGTGTAGTCAGAGACTCTGGCCGCTTGCTGCATATTATGAGTGACAATGACAATAGTATAGTGTTCCTTGAGTTCATTGATCAATTCTTCGATTTTAAGCGTCGAAATTGGATCTAACGCAGACGCCGGTTCATCCAGTAAAAGAATTTCAGGCTCAATAGCAATAGCCCGAGCGATCACTAAGCGTTGTTGCTGGCCGCCAGAAATGCCCAGTGCGTTATCATCAAGGCGGTCTTTGACTTCGTCCCATAGTGCCGCTCCCTGAAGAGCTTTTTCAACGGTTTCATCCAGTGTTCTACGGTCATTGACGCCTTGAATTCTCAATCCATAAGCAACGTTTTCATAGATCGATTTGGGAAAAGGATTCGGCTTTTGAAAGACCATTCCAACCCTTCGGCGCAGGTTGGCAACATCAATCGAGGAGCCAATAATATTGTCGCCATCAATTTTTATTTGCCCGGTTATCGTTACATTGCTGATTAAGTCGTTCATTCGATTAATACATCGCAGTAATGTCGATTTTCCACAACCGCTGGGGCCAATAAATGCGGTTACTTTCTTTTGAGGTATTTTTAAATTAATGTTGAATAACGCCTGTTTTTCGCCATAAAACAAATTAAGGCTTTCAATGGAAATACTGACATTTTCATCCGATACTTGTGCAGGATTCAAGGCAGAATCGGATAAAACGCCCGTATTAATGGCGTGGGTTTTTACATCTTGATTGGACATTATTTGCTCTTATCATGTAAAGAGAAGCATAATTGTGTTAGTTTTCTAAGGACTGATATTTTTCTCGTAAATTGTTTCTTACCGAAACTGCTGTTAGGTTGAGTGCAATGATAACCAAAACCAGCAAAAATGCAGTGGCAAAAACTAATGGTCGGGCTGCCTCGACATTGGGACTTTGAAAGCCTACATCATAAATATGAAAACCTAAATGCATAAATTTTCGGTCTAAATGTAAAAAGGGGAAATTACCGTCCAGCGGCAAAGAAGGCGCTAACTTAACAACACCGACCAACATTAAAGGAGCGACTTCTCCAGCAGCACGAGCGACTCCTAAGATTAACCCAGTCATCATGGCGGGACTGGCCATCGGTAGCACGATTCGCCATAGCGTTTCGGCTTTCGTTGCGCCTAGGGCCAAGCTACCTTGTCTAATCGCCGAAGGTATTCTGGCTAATCCTTCTTCTGTAGCGACGATGACTACGGGTAAAGTTAACAGGGCGAGAGTTAGTGAGGCCCATAAAATCCCAGGAGTGCCGAAAGTTGGCGATGGCAATCGCTCTGGAAAGAAAAGTTGATCAAGGTTACCTCCCAAAAAATATACGAAAAAGCCCAAACCGAACACGCCATAAACGATTGATGGTACGCCAGCCAGGTTGTTGACAGCAATTCGGATAATTCGTGTAACAAGGCCTTGATTAGCATATTCACGTAAATAAACGGCTGCGACAATGCCGAAAGGTGTGACGATGATTGACATAATGATAACCATCATCACCGTTCCAAAAATGGCTGGGAAAATGCCGCCTTCGGTATTGGCTTCACGTGGTTCATCAACCAAAAACTCTACGAATTTTTCACTATAAAGTGAAATTTTTTGCCAAAAGGACATTTTATTTGGCTGATAGGCATGAACGATTTTGGAGAGAGGTATTTCTGTTTCACGTCCATCTGCAACTTTAGCGACCAGACTATCTTTTTGTATAGCCTGATAAAGTTTGGCAAGACGCGTTTGCAAAGTCTGATATTGCTGTTCATAGTCAGCTTTCTTGGTGGCATGCTGCTCTGCAACTTTATCATTCCACCGCTTTTCTAACGTTAACTTTCGTTTTTTAATACGTAGATTTTCTAAGTCATAATTAATCGTGCCAATGTCGTTTTTTTCGATTTGTTTAATTTCATCGAATAACAGCTGAGTCGTTACCAGTTGCCTATTCAAAGCGACCATCAATTTTTGGTCTTCGGAAATTATTTTTCCGTTTTTTTTCAGGGCGATGGGATAACCGTAAAAATTACCCCATTCACGCCTTTCAATGGTTAGGATCTCGGGTGGATACTGTTTTTCGATGATGTTATTTTGTAATATCCATTTAAAGTCTTGACCGGTGAGATCCCTGTTGCCGGCTTTGATAAGCAATTGAGTTGCGGTTATTACATCGTCAGGTAATATACCCCCTGCATCTTTGATCTGCTCAGCCGAAACTTCTTCTGAATCAGTAATTTCGCCTATGATAGTAGTGTGTGAGGAGGGTCCTCGCTGGTAAGTGAATGAGGCTACAGAGCTAGGCCAGAAATGTTGCAGACCTCTGTTAGCTATTAACCCTAGCAAGCCAAATACCAATATCATGTTGACACTGACTGCTGCTGCATTGAGCCAAATCCAGGGTTTGCCGCTTTTGAACCATTTGTTCATCATAACGAACTGTATTTTTCTCGTAATCTTTGTCGGATGATTTCAGCAAATGTATTGAATACAAAGGTAAAGAGAAAGAGCACCAGAGCAGCCAAAAACAAAATGCGGTAATGAGTACTGTCTACTTCAGATTCTGGCATTTCAACGGCGATATTAGCTGACAATGTTCTCATGCCTTCGAAAATGCTTAAATCCATAACGGGGGTATTGCCGGTTGCCATCAATACGACCATGGTTTCGCCGACGGCTCGCCCGAAGCCGATCATAACACCTGAGAAAATACCTGGGCTGGCCGTCAATAAAACAACCTTGACCATCGTTTGCCATGTCGTAGCACCTAAGGCTAGAGAGCCGAAGGTAAGATGTTTAGGGACGCTGAAGATGGCATCCTCTGCGATCGTGAATATGGTTGGTATTACTGCAAAGCCCATTGCTAACCCAACGATAATTGAGTTTCTTTGATCATAACTAATACCAAACTGGTCGTTTAACCAGGATTGTAAAGTGTCATTAAATACGGTTGAATCAATGATTGGGCTTATCGCGAGTGCAAACCAACTGGCTAGCAATAATACCGGGATTAAGAATACAAAGTCCCAGCCCTCAGGCAATTCAAATTTCCATTTTTGATCAGCTTTATCCCAGAGAAACGAAAACAATACAACGGCAAGGGGGTTTAATAATAAAATTGCAAATATCCCTGTCAAATTATCTTCGACAAAAGGCGCTAGCCAAAGTCCTGCGATAAAGCCAAGAATGACTGTCGGCAAAGCCCCCATGATTTCGATACTGGGCTTAACAATGCGGCGCAAACCGGGAGCCATAAAATAAGCCGTGTAAATAGCGCCCATAATGGCCAATGGAACAGCCAGCAGCATGGCGTAAAAAGCTGCTTTAATTGTTCCGAATACCAGCGGTGTCAGGCTGAATTTAGGCTCAAAATCATTGCTGGCTGATGAGGATTGCCATACATAATCGGGCTTTCTATAACCTTCGTACCAAATTTTCTTCCACAAAGACTTCCATGAAACTTCCGGGTGTTTATTGTTTATTTTCCAGAATTGCATTTCTCCTTGCTGGTCTTCTATGAGCAGATGATTGGCTCTCGGCGACAAGGCCATGAAGTGGCTGGAATTATCGATTTGTTCAGCTATTAATTCTCTTTCTGATGTAGGGTGGTATACCTTAAACTGTCCGGTACTGTCGAGCGCAGCAAAGCCTTTGCGGCGCTGCTCCGTTTCTATTGCCAGCACTGGATTATCAGAGACCTGGAACCCGCGTAACATCTTTATTGCTTTTCTGTTGTTACGGTCGCGTACTACGCTCCATTGACTCAAATATCCGCTGCTATCACCAGCAAGGATCGATAAGTCTGCATTTAAAAATGTTAGTGAGGATAATGACAAGCCAGCTTTAATGATGTTCAGGTGTTGAATCAGTTTTGGTTTATCAATATGACGAATATTGAAAAAGCTTAAACGTCCTTCTTTGGTTGCTAAATAAAGCTTGTTTTGAGTTTTATCGAGTAGTAAGAAGTTTATGCCTTCTGCTGAATAGTCTAGGACTGAAGTGGTCTTTTGCAATTCTAATTCATCATCAAATAATGAATCTTTTTTGGCAAAACGGTTGATTAAAAGCTTATTGCTGGACGCTTTTGCGACCACGGTGGTTTTATTTTTTTCGGATTGAACTGTTAACGCCTTGATGGGTTGTCCGTCAGGGTCGATTTTAGTTGCGCGCTCACCTAGTGGATAGTGAATTGACGGCGTTATGACCCGCTGATCATTGGGGTAACTAGATTCGAAACGCAGGGTGCCGACCATGATAGAGCCGTCAGAAAGTCCAAATGCGAAAGTGCCGCTTGATTTTGAGCCGCTGGCGAAGCTTGAAATCGATACATTTTTAGGAAGCTTGAGCTGCTCTGTCTGCACGATCTTGCCATCTTCCGTTCGAAAAAAAATGAAATATCCTTGATCAGTGATGCGGGTTGCTATTTCATTTTGTTCTTCCAGATTAAGGTACAGGGTTGAACCTAAAGCAGGTTTTGGGCTGTTATAGTGAGTTAGGGCTTCTATCGAAGCAGGCAAAAATAGCGGGAAAACCACATAAAGTAAATAGATAAAAATCAGCAGGATTGCGCCTATGACCCCTAAACCACCCGCTGCAACACTATAGTTTGCTATGGTATCTTTGATGCGCCGCCATTTTTGGTATTGGGCAGATGATAGGTTGCTAATGCTTGGATTTGTTCTTAGTGACATCCGGTAAATGATCGAAGAAAGAGTTTAAACCCAAGGGGCCGATCAACGCACCATATCATACATGCTGTTGCAAAATCTGGACAGTTTTATACAAGATTATTTCTGCAATCAAGGTAGATAGTTATTCTAATTTGCTCATTATTTTAGCGACTACTTTTGCTGGCAATGGGATATAACCATCCTTGATCACTACTTGCTGACCTTGTTTAGATAACACCATTTTTATAAACTCACCTTCCAATGGAGCCAGCGCTTTGTTTGGAGCTTTATTCACATATACGTACAGGAAGCGTGCTAATGGGTAGGCACCTTTAATGGCGTTTTCTGGCGTTGCCTCAACAAACGCTTCGCCTTCCTCACTGGCGATAGGCACGGTTTTAACGCCAGATGTTTTGTAGCCAATGCCAGAATATCCGATACCATTGATGGATGAAGTGACAGACTGCACTACGGATGCAGATCCTGGTTGTTCATTGACATTGTTTTTAAAATCGCCTTTGCAAAGCGCTTTCTCTTTAAAATAACCATAGGTGCCTGACACTGAATTTCTACCGTAAAGCTGAATGGGTCTTTTTTTCCATTTGCCCTCCAAACCTAATTCCCCCCAGGTAACGATATTTTGCTCATAGCCGCAGGTACGGGTTGTTGACATGACAGCATCGACTTGTGGAATAGCCATACCTTTGATGGGGTTGGCTTTGTTAACGAAAACAGCCAGAGCATCTATAGCTACAGGGATTGCTGTCGGTTTGTATCCATATTTGGTTTCAAAAGCATTGATTTCATTGTCTTTCATTTTGCGGCTCATGGGTCCCAAATTGGCTGTCGCTTCAGTCAGTGCTGGTGGTGCAGTGGATGAGCCTGCTGCTTGAATTTGAAGATTAATATTAGGATAAAGCCGTTTGAACTCTTCTGCCCATAGCGTCATTAAATTGGCCAACGTATCTGATCCGACGCTGGATAAATTTCCTGATATGCCACTGGCTTTGGTATATTCTGCTAGTTCTGGGTCGACTTGCTGTAACGCGAGTACTGGACTTGAAAATACTGATATGGCTAAAAAACTGGTAATGGCTGGAATGATTAATTTTGGTACTTTCATTAAAACCTCTCGAGTTAATGGCTCCTTGCAGTATTTAGGTAAAATTATTCTTAAGGAGCGTTAGATTAAGTATTATTAGGTCAAAATGTTACAAAACGATGACATTGAATAATAAAGGTAAAGTATCTCAAATAAAAGCCAAGGAGTCAGGCGAAACGAATATTAGTTCGTTCAAGCGCATCTTGTGAAACTAACGCAAGTTTACTTTAACAGTAGGATGGTACGCCATGAAAAGTTAACTGTTCTGTGGCGTATAATATTCATTAGACACTAAAATAGTGCTCTAAATTAGACGATAGTTAATGAGATTAAGCAAATGTTGATACAAGCTACCTTTTATAAAAAATAAAGGAAATCAGTAGATGAAGAATAAACGTGCTGTAGGAATGATAATATTTACCCTTTTTTCTGTTCAGGTGATAGCCCAAGAAGCGACCTTTCGGCAGAATGTGTTAAGGCTACCTGTGGTCGTGGTTGGGGAAAACAGTTTTAACTGTATTTTAACATTGCAGGATACCAATGATGGAACTGTTGTATTTGAACTTAATCAGTGTGATATCACCTTCGAACGTTCGCCTTTCCCTGGCTTTTACGATTCTGAATCTGGTAAAGCCAAGTTAACCAAAGTGGAGATTTTTGACGATAACGACCAAAAAACCGCGGAAATTTCGGCTGATTTAGTGTTGGTTAACCCAGGTTCCGTTCCTGCTTTTTATAGAGTAATAGCAACGGGTGCCGCGCAACAATAAATACCAGTGATTTATTTAGGGTCAATGATAATCTATTGCGGTGATGGGTTTTTGGTCGGACATGCATATTAAGGAGCGAGGATTTAATAATATCCGCATCTTGACTTGTCTTTTTGTCCGTCTTCCACGTTGTAGAAACAGTTTCGTAGCGTGCTATGCGCCTGTTTCTACGCCTTGGATACGAACAAAAATCCTGCGCCAAACTTCCGGATATTATTAAATCCTCGCTCCTAAAGCAATTTAATTCTAATAATTTTGGCATCTTTGCCTATTGACTGAAAATGAGGGCCTAGTTATGAATAATTCGGATCCAGTTTCATTTGAAGCGATCAAACCCTTTTTAGAAGAAGACATTGGGTCGGGAGATAAAACGGCCAATATCATTGCTGCATCATCGGATGCAGTGGCCGAGTTAATCACTCGGGAGCCAATGATGTTGTGCGGCCAAGCTTGGTTTAATGCTGTGTTTTTCTATCTGGAACCGCATATCAACATAGAATGGCATGTGAACGAAGGTGATCTGGTTGTAGCGGGGACTTTACTCTGTCGTTTATCTGGTTCGGCAAGATCCATCATGACAGGTGAAAGAACAGCCATGAATTTGTTACAAACTTTATCGGCGACAGCCAGTATTTCAAATCAATATGCTAAACAGGTCGACGGAACAGATTGTAAAATCCTGGATACCAGAAAAACTATCCCTGGTTTAAGAGTCGCGCAAAAATATGCTGTTCGCTGTGGGGGATGCTTTAATCATCGTATGGGTCTCTATGACGGCATCCTGATCAAAGAAAATCATATTATTGCTGCTGGCTCGATAGCAAAAGCAGTAATGAAAGGAAGAGAGCAGTCTGATGTACCGATAGAAGTGGAAGTTGAAAATATGGACGAATTTCAAGAAGCCAGTGTTGCTGAACCAGATCGTATTTTACTGGATAATTTTTCGATGCAAAATGTAACCAAGGCAGTGCAATTAAATAAGGGTAAGATTGAGTTGGAAGCTTCCGGCAATGTGACTTTGGATAATGTTCTTGTTATTGCCGAAACGGGTGTAGATTTTATTTCTGTGGGTGCTTTAACTAAAAATATTCGCGCCATTGATTTATCAATGCGTGTCGCTTTGGCGGATATTTGAGGGTTACGATGAGTGGTCTGGTAGATTTATTTAAGCTTATTTCGGCGGGTGTTTATGTTGTTGGTGTTTCTGATCCAAATCGGCGTAATGCCTTTACGGCGGCCTGGGTGATGCAAGCTTCCTTTAGTCCGTTGTTAGTTGTTTTTAGTATCAATCCAAGTCATTTATCTTATCGTATCCTTGCTTCTAGTCGGGAGTGTTCTATCAATGTCCTCAAACAAGATCAAATGGATTATGCTAAGCATTTTGGTCGCGAAGGGTTAAGCGACAAAATGAACCTGGGTGATTGGCAATCGTCTAAAATGGGTGTTCCTTATCTGAACGATAGTTTGGCTTTTTTTGATTGCAAGGTCAGTCATTTTTCCCCGGCAGGGGATCATGAATTGGTCGTTTGTGAAGTAGTTGATGGATCTATTCTCAATCAAGGTTCGCCATTACTTTATAGTGCTACTGGAGACATGGATGGTAGTCAGGCTATGTATCCTCAAGCCTGGCCTAATAAAGCCTGAAGGTCTATGTATACAGTCAATATCTTGCTGGTGGAAAAGCCTATTCGGTGAGTCAATCAGGGTTAATGACAGTCATAGGAATGAATGGTTTTGGAGACGCTGACTGTCTAAAACCCGAACTGCGTCCAATTCCATCGCCTACAGAAAATGAAGTATTGATAAAGGTTGCTGCTGCAGGCCTAAATAGACCAGATATTATGCAGCGGTTGGGAAAGTATCCGCCGCCTGCTGGAGCTTCAGATATTCTTGGCCTTGAAGTTTCCGGTTCCATTGTAGCCATCGGGAACAAGGTAGAAAATTTCGAAGTAGATGACGCTGTCTGTGCATTAGTGAATGGTGGTGGTTATGCTGAATATTGTTTAGCCCAGGCAGATCATTGTTTACCCGTGCCTACCATGTTAACCGTGGAACAGTCAGCAGCGCTGCCGGAAACTTTCTTTACCGTATGGAGCAATGTATTCGAGCAAGGCCAACTTAAAACAGGTGAGAGAATACTGATTCATGGAGGGACAAGCGGCATAGGAGTTACGGCGATTCAATTGGCGAAGGCGATGGGAGCAGAAGTTTTTGTCACCGCTGGCAACGATGAAAAATGTCAATTCTGCGAATCGTTGGGCGTTCTTTTGGCGATCAATTATCAGCAACAGGACTTTGTTGTCAGGATCAAGCATTTTACCAACGGAGAAGGGGTTAATTTAGTACTGGATATGGTTGGTGGCGCTTATTTGGCAAAAAATATGGCTTGTTTAGCCACTTCAGGACGCCTGGTACAAATTGGTCTCCAACTTGGCGCAACAGCAGAGATCAATTTATGGTCGATCATGAAGAAAAGACTCACGATTATGGGTTCAACATTAAGAGCCAGAGATATCGATTACAAATCAAAAATCGCAAGAGATTTGTACCAGCATGTTTGGCCGGTGATAGAGGCAGGACAGATCAAGCCAATAATCGATTCATCTTTTCCACTTGCAGCCGCCGCTGAAGCTCACCGGCATATGGAAAGTAGCCGACATAAAGGGAAGATTTTGTTGACCGTTTAGTTTAGAAACGTGCACGAAATAACTTCGACAACTAACTTGTTTTTTTGTCCGTCTTCGGTGTTGTGGCAACAGTTGCGTAGCCTGCTATGCGTCTGTTGCCACGCCTTGAAGACAAACTAAAACCCCGCGCTAGTTGCCGAATTTATTTCGTGCGCGTTCCTTAGAGCAATCTTCCAACACAGGCTGGTCGCTAATTACCCGTCTAAGGATTGCTCGCTCATATCAATCAAGTTGTTTTTGAGGAGGGAAATGGCTGAAAATCTGTTTAACCTTTTTGGTTAAAAAGGGCCTGGAGTTATTGGGGTTCTGGCCTCGTGAATCGTAACTTGAGCTTTTCCCTTCCCATACTGTTTGGTTAAGTTGAGTATCGATTAGGTCGATCGTGATAGTCAATTGTTTGTAATAATCAACATAAGACCTGTAACCATAACCGCCGCCAAAGCCATACCAAGGGTTATAGCCATAGCCATAAGGATAATAGCCCGAACCCATATAACCGATGGATGGTGCAGCTGATTGCCATATTCTTTGTTTTTCTTTACTGACTGCTTTTATGTTTACACGTATTTCAGGCTGTTGGCTGTTATAGCGGTAACCATTGTGGTTCATTTCTGAAATTACGGCATCTCTGATATGTTTGGTTTGTAGCGAAGTATATTTTGACTTAGGATCTTCCTCTTCAAAAAAGGCATAGGTTTGATAGTTAGCAAAATTCACTGTATGGTCATAATCAGTATAAATGACTGGAGAAGAAGAACATCCAGATAAAAATAGCGTGATCAAAAGCCATTTTGAAATGCGCCGCTTAATGATGCCTGCCATATATATTATCCTTCGTTTTGAAGTGGGCTTAACTTGATTTGACCTTGGTTAATCAATATAGAGTATTGACCATTGATAATAGCTTTAAGTTCTTGGCCGACCAGTGAATTTCTCCAGCCTTTTGTAATTGGATTATTGTTGCTGTCCAATAAAAATTTTTCTAAGTCTTTTCGAGAAGCTAATGAAGCAGGGTTTATAGAATGTTCATCCGCTTTGATGCGAACAAATGCGCTAAGTATATCTAAAACAGCCTCTTGGTTTGGTGTTTTGGGATTTGATTTTCGTTTTTGTGTAAAAGATTTCGGAGGCTGTAGTTGACCTTGTCTCACTAATTCACAAAGTTTGGATCCATGACGCTTAATGGTTCTTTCATTAAGGCCGCGAAGCTTGAATAAATCTTTGGTGCTAGTGGGTTGGATTTTGGCCATATCTAAAATAGTTTCATCTTTGATGAGCCAGTTTCTGGGCCGATTTTCTGATTGCGCTGTTTGTTCCCGCCAATGACTCAGTACTTGGATAATAGAAAGTTGTTTCTCTGTTAATTTGTTTTTACTTTTAATTCTATGCCAAGCATCTTCAGGTGAGGTTTTATACAGTTCGGAGTTTGCTAATTGGAGAAAATCATCTTCCAACCAGCCTGCCCTGCCCAAGCGTTGAAGTTGTTCTTGCATTATTAGATAGATTTTACCCAGGTAAATTACATCGTCAGCCGCATAATTGAGTTGTTCTTGACTTAGAGGGCGTTGACTCCAGTCGGTTCTGGTATGAGTTTTACTGAGATTAATGTTTAACAAATGGGAGACTAATGAACCATAGCCCGCATTCGTTTGTTGCCCCAATAAAGGCGCTGCTATTTGAGTATCAAACAAGGGTGATGGTACTTTACCGGACAATTGATAGATGATTTCTAAATCCTGACGACCTGAGTGAAAAACTTTAACTTTAGAAGTATCAAACAAAATGTCAAACATTGGGTCAAGAGAAGGAATGGTCAATGGATCAATACAGCCTACGACATCAGGCGTAGCAATCTGCATTAAGCAGAATATAGGATAGTAGGTTTTCTCTCTCAAAAATTCGGTATCAATAGCCAACCACGGACTAGGTTTTAACTGCTGGCAGAAGGATTCCAGTTTTTCAGGGTTATCAATGAATTGAATGTCGGTCATCAGTGTTGTTAGGTTCTAATATTTAGATACAGGTCAGGGAAGAATAGTTCGATCTTAGTCTGATTTTATACAGGTAAAAAAACATTACGGTTGCAAAGAATACAGCAAAAATAGAAAAAACTTTAGCTGATGATCAGATCTAGTGTGAGATTGTTCAGCAGTAGAGACACTTTCTGAGAAATGGGATAAATACTGTTTTATTGGGAGCGGTATATTTTATTGCGCTCTCGGTTTACTCGTTATTTATGATTATCACGGTAATCTTATAAGTTGCCATTGCCCTAAAGTTGGTTAAATTATGACTGTTTTGGGGATAACAGCATGGATATTTCTGGTGAGTAGGAAGCCGGTTTTCGAGAGTTTTTTTGTGATGCCTTGGTATACTTCACGCATCCATGGCCGCGTGAAGTATAATTTATTGTTGTTGTCGGTGAGAGCAATCAAAGCAAGGCGATTTAACTTGCCATGATTGATTAAAACAAAGTACTTGTTTAAACACTAAGAGATAATTCTTCGAGCGGGTTTCTTTTAAAAAATGCGGTAATTTGATCTGTTGGTAATGGTTTACTGATCAGGTAGCCTTGTATCTGATCGCAGCCCTCTTGCGTTATAAAATTTGCTTGTTCTTCGGTTTCAACCCCTTCGGCAATGGTTTTTAACCCCAGGCTTTTAGATAAGGCAACGATTGCTTTGATAATGGCGGCGTCGTTGGGGTCAGTCGTAATGTCTTTAACAAAACTACGATCAATTTTGAGTGTATCCAATGGGAATCGTTTCAGATAACTCATTGATGAATAGCCGGTTCCAAAGTCATCAATGGAAAGCTTTAAGCCAATCTTCTTTAAATTCTGTAAGGTTGCAATGGTTTTTTCAACATTGTGCATGACAGCACTTTCAGTCAGTTCAAGTTCTAGATACTCTGGTTTTAACCCGCTCGTGTGCAGAGCTTGTTGTACAGTTTCTAGTAAGTTTTGTTGTTGAAACTGGTGGCTGGAGATATTGACACTGATTGGTATTGGATGATAACCATTTTTCTGCCAGGCTTTTGCTTGAGCGCATGCGATTTCGAGAACTCTGTTACCTATAGGTAAAATTAATCCTGTTTCTTCTGCGATAGGGATAAATTGGCCTGGAGGGATCAGTCCTTTTTGCGGGTCAGCCCAGCGAACTAGTGCCTCCAAACCGATTAGCTCGCGGGTGATAGAGTCGACTTGTGGCTGGTAGTGTAATATCAGTTGATCTTTTTCCAAGGCTTTTTTAAGTTTTGCTTCCAGCCCTAGCCGCTCGATCGTTCGAAAGCTCATTTTTTTCGCATAAAAACTATACGCATTTCGGCCATCTTCTTTAGCGTGATACATGGCCGTATCGGCATTTTTTAACAAGGCTTCCAGACTATTGCCATCTTCAGGATAGATGGCAATGCCCATGCTGCTGGTCACATAGAATTCTTGATCTTCGATGCGGATCGGCTGATTTAGCCGTTTCATAATACGTTTGGCAACCGAAGCTGCTTGATGGTTGTCGATCAAGCCAGGTAGCAGAATAGTAAATTCATCACCCCCTAATCTGGAGAGTGGTTGTGTAGAGAACTCGTTAATATTGAGTTTGGCGGTAATATCGGAAGCTCTTAGACTATCTTTCAAAAAGTTAGCAATGGTGACCAATAATTCATCACCGGCCGTATGCCCAAGTGTGTCATTAATGCGTTTAAATTGATCCAGATCCAGATAAATAAGGCCCACTTTTTCTTGTTTCTGTTGTGCTTGAGCTAAAGCTTGGGTGGCGTACTCTTTGAATAGTTGACGATTAGGTAAGCCGGTAAGCACATCAAAATATGCCAAGAAACGGATTTGCTCCTCGGTTTTTTTGCGTTCGCTGATGTCTTGAATCGTGCCGTACATTCTTTGCGGATGACCATAGTCGTCAAAGAATACTTCCCCTTGTTGATGCAGCGATCGCTCCGTTTTATTGGGGAGCGTGATTTGGTAATCGACACTGAGAGCTGTTTGCTGGTCGGCTACACTGTTTAAACTGTCCTTAACTAAATCACGATCTTCACTCCTAATCATTCTTAAAAAATCTTCGATAGAAGGTTTATACTCATCGGGATTGAGTCTTAATATACGGTAAATTTCATCTGACCAATACAGTGAGTTAGTTTTAAGGTCCCATTCCCAGTTGCCAAACTTCGCAATACGTTGTGCCTGACTTAATCTGTTTTCGCTTTGCCGCAGAGCGTGCATTGTTTCTTTACCGCGAAGTAAATAGCGGACTCTATGGTTCAGGATCGGCCAATTAACGGGTTTGGTGATAAAGTCGGTAGCGCCTGCTTCAAAGGCATTGCGAATAGAATCGATATCATCTAAACCAGTGACTAATACAATCGGCAGGTCTTTGCCTTTTGGATGGTTTCGCATTTTTAAACAAGCCGTAAAACCATCCATCTCCGGCATGTTGACATCCATAAGCACGAGGTCAGGGTCGTTGTTTTCAAAGAACTTTAGTGCTTCGGCACCGTTTTCTGCTTCTACTACGAGAAGACTGTCTTGCTCAAACGATTCACGCATCAGAATGCGTACCATCAAGTCATCATCTACCACCAAAATGGTGTAAGGCTTGTCGTTATCCCGATTAAGCATGAACATCCTCTTTTAATTCAAAAGTAAGCGCCACCTTGGCGGCACGATGCTCGGAAGCTAATAAATCTATATATTGCATGGCATCAATTGGCTGCTGGTGTTTACCTATTTCTTCTAATTCCCGACATAATGCGGCCAATTGCATGGCGCCAACGTTTGCGCTACTAGACTTTAAGCTATGAGCTGCTGTATTCAAGGCTGCTCTGTCGTTTTGTTTTAGTGCTATTGTCATGTTTTGGACAAGATTTGGTGTATCATCCAGGTAAAGTTTAATTATTCTATTAAGTAAAGCAGAAGATCCGTTTTTTTGTAGTGCTTTAATTTTATCCAATGCTTTTTTATCGATAACAGAACTTTTTTCTCTGAGTATTTTTCTCTGCTGTGGTGCTGGCGTTTCTTCTTTTGATATGTTTGGCACAGCTGAAATAAGCCATTTTTCAGCCATTTTTTGCAATTGATTCGCGCTAAATGGTTTGCTTAAATAATCATTCATTCCTGATTTAATACAATTCTCCTTTATGCCTTTTTGCACATCTGCAGTCAAAGCAATGATGGGTATCTGGATAGATTTGGTGTGGTTTTTTTCATGTTGGCGTATTTCATTAGCTGCAGTGAAACCATCCATTTTCGGCATATTACAATCCATTAAGACTAAGTCGTATTGATTTTCTTTAAATGCCGTTAGTGCTTCCAAGCCGTTTCCAGCCACCTTAATGTCACACCCCATATTGCGTAACATCGTCAAAGCAACTTCCTGATTGATTGGATTATCTTCAGCAAGCAAGATGCGTGGGGTTTGCAGTGATTTAGTTGCTTTGGTTTTAATGAGTGCTGAATTTGATGAATGGGTTGGTTTATCCTGTATCAAATTGATAAGGCAATTGAGTAGTTCAGCTTTTTTTATAGGTTTTCTTAAATATTGTTTGACTCCGGCGGTCAGGGATTCGGTTGTTTCTTCATCGAAAGCGGCTGAACTAAGCATGACCAACTTAAGTTCAGAAAATTGCGGATCAGCATAAAGAATATTAGCTAATTCAATACCATTCATTTCCGGCATTTTCCAATCTAAGATAGCGATGTCAAAGGGGTCATTGAGTTTACTTGACTGATTCAGTAAATTAATCGCTTCTTGACCTTTGAAAGCGCTGATAGTCTCTATGCCCCAAGCTGACATCTGTAACGATAATAACTCCTGGCTGGTAGCATTATCATCTACAACTAGTGCTTTTAAGCCTGATAATAACTCAACGCTGGCTTTTTCTTGAATGGGTTGTGTATCGATTGGTTGAAGTTTTAACTTAATAGTAAACGAAAATGTAGAGCCTTTGTTTTCCTTGCTTTCGACGTGCATCACACCGCCCATTAATGCGACTAATTGATGGCAAATCGCCAGCCCGAGTCCAGTTCCACCATATTTTCGAGTCGTTGAATTATCCGCTTGCGAGAAAGCATTGAAGATATAGGCTTTAGCCTTACTCGAAATACCGATGCCAGTGTCTTGGACAGAAATTTTGAGCTGGATATCGTTGTTATCCAGGTGGGCTAGCGTCTCCACTCTAACGACGACTTCGCCTCGCTTAGTGAATTTCAAAGCGTTACTGATCAAATTAAAAACGATTTGACGGAACCGTGTCGAGTCGCCTTCAATAATGTCTGGAAGGTCAGGTGGCAACACGGTGTTTAACTCGATACCTTTACCGTGTGCTTGTTCGGACAGCAGCTCGACGGATTCTTCAATCATTTCTCGAAAATTGAAGGGGTGCAGGTCAAGTTCAAGTTTACCGGCTTCTATTTTAGAAAAATCGAGTAGGTCATTGATAATTTCAAGCAAAGAGAGGCCAGAATTTTGAATGGTTGTAGCAAACCGGCGCTGCTGTGTCATTAGGTCAGTACTGAGTAATAATTCAATCATTCCCAGAACACCATTCATCGGTGTGCGTATTTCATGGCTCATGGTGGCTAAAAATTCACTTTTGGCTTTATTTGCCGCCTCTGCTTTTTCTTTAGCCATTAAAGCTTCGTTGATGGCTTTTTCCAGTTCATGATTTTTATCTAAAAGTTGAGCCGTTCTCAAAGCGACTTGATCTTCGAGGTGTCTTCGATGATTAGCCAGCTCAGTATCACGAATTTGTACTTCGTTGATCATGCCGTTGAATACGGCTGCTAATGAGCCGAATTCGTCATGGTGATTGGCAGGCACTCTTGTCGAATACTCTTTGGCAATAGTGATTGCTTTCATGGCTCTCATCAATTCCAGCAAAGGATGTGTAAAAATACGTTGAAAGCGGGAGGATAGAAAGAAGACGATAATTAATGAAAAAATGAAAATAAAAGCCGTGATTAAATAATAGCTTTGCAGTGATTGATCAAGTTTACTTAGGTTATCAATCAGGTGGATTGCACCCATTTTTTCGCCATCCAGAGAAATTTGGCGAAACAAATGGAGGTTATTTTCTTCATCATACAGATAGACTTTTTCAATATTATCTTGGCGCTCAGGTATTTGGCTTTGCGGTAAAAATTTTTGCTTAAATGCCAACAGATTTTTTTCAAAAAGACTACGACCCAGACTGAAGCCTCTTAGGGCATCTGGATTTTTCTCGAATATAGCCCGTACATTGATTTTTTGCTGTCTATTTGATTGGTTATTGGCCGATTTGTAAGTACCAAAGACTGTGCCTTTATTGTTATATAAGTAAGCAGAGATAATCCCTGGTTTGGTTTTTAACACAGCCAGCGTCTCGTTAGCGGTTTGAGGATCATTGAAAGCTAAAGCGGCAGAACTGTTCCAACTCATCGCGTCAGCCAGAAATAACAGCTCTTTGGCGGCGTCATCACGTTCGGTATAAAATTGATTTAGAATCATGATGGGCATCGCTAAAACTAAAGGCAATGCGGCCGTTAAAACCATGATTCTCATCAATTTTTTCCTGATTGGAAGTTTTGCAAATAATGAAGTCATTGTTCTTTCTATTGGGTGGGTTGATTGACGATGGTGGCTAATTTAAGCAACCTGGAGCTAATTTTTAACTGCGATAAGTGCGCTGCAGTCAAGTTGACCTCGAATGAGACTTTGTTGTCTATCGTGACTAAATTAATAATGCCGCCTGCAGCTGTAAAACCATTCATTTCTCCGATCGTAAGAGTAGGTTGTTTTCCAACAGCGGCAAAAATCTTTGCTATCTCTTTGCGATTAGTACCGCTCACATAAACGATGTGGCATTGTTGATCGGTATCCAAAAGACGGTATATTTGAATGGCCAGTTTTTTTTGCCCGACTCGCTTATTGTTTAGCGGAAAGAATGTGTTGACGATCGGAATATCTCCATAAATACATAAATTGATCGTTTCTGAGTGGTTAAGGGTCGAGTGTTCAGGCCATTTGGTAAAACGGGCAAAATTTAGTGTTAAGGCAGCTTTGACCGCGTACTCTTGAATCGTGTCAGCCCGGCTTTGCTGAAAAAAACAAAGGCACGCGACTAAACAGATTATTTTCCAACTCAAGCTACTAGATTTTAGAAATACCGAGGGTAAGGTCATTGGTTGCTGGTATTCTCTAAAAGTTTAAGCTTAGTTTTGAATAAATCCCGCGTGGGACTTCAGTTGGTAGTCCCCAGGTTTCCTGCACCGTTTCAAGATGATTACTATCGAGCAGGTTTTGGCCAACTATTGAAAATTCAAGGCTTTTAACAGGTTGCCATGCCAACCTGACATCCAATGTTGTGTATGCTGGTACTGGTTGAGTTTCCAGGCGAGTTGTTGATACTGTACTAATTTCATCAACATAGCGCAGCCATACATCAAAATTTACTGTGTTTGTGATATTGAAAGATGAACGAAAAGAAACTTGGTGTTGAGGGTCTGTATTGGGCGTTAGTTGGGTATTTTGGTTGTTATTTGATGTCAGGTTGGTTTTCAGAAAGCTATACGCTAATTCCATTCGCCACCAATCTTTAGGGTGCCAGATAGCGGTTAATTCCGTGCCGTAAATTTCTCCCGAATTTTCATTGCCGAAGGGGAGTGTTTGCTCAACATAGCCATTTCCAAATAATGTTTTATCCGGGTTATTGCTTCTGAGACGATTATATTGGTTAAAGAACATGGCTAGATCGAAAGATAACGTTTTTGACGGTAAAAAACGGTAGCCTAGTTCATAAGCAAGCAGATGTTCGGAGTCATAATCTGCGCTGTTGGTGGCTTGGACCCTGACAGGGAAAGGCCCTGGGTTGTTGGCCGATGTGGGAGGTATAACGCCTAAAGTGGTGTCAACATCATGTTCAGCCCGAGTCGGTGTTCGGACGGCCCGCGAAATAGCGGCCCAAATTTTATGCTGAGCATTTGGACTCCACATCAATCTGGCATTGGGTTGAACTTCGAATCCGGTAAAATCGTTGTGTTCCAGTTTGCTGCCGATGGTAAACCACAGATGATCATCAATCAGTGTTATTTCATCTTGAACAAAGCCGCTAAAAAGTTGAGTATCTCGTTTGCTTTCTGTTATGGAAATGTTTTTAAGGCCATGCAAGTCATCAAGAATTAATCGATAGCCAAGCCCCCATAGGATGTCGTTACGTTTGGTAAATAAGAAACGATGCTGAAACTCAATGTCTATGGTTTCGGTTCTCTCTGTTTCAAAAAATTCTTTACGGTCAGTGTGGTCATAATATAGCTGCAAGTCATAATCAGACGTTGGTGATATTGTATGGTGCCATTTAGACAGGAAATTCCAACCGGATGTTTGAGCCGAATCAGTCACCAGAGTCCTAAAAGGGGGTGTTAGTATGGGAAAATCTAATAATTGATTAATGTTGGCGTGATAGATATCTCCCTGAAGGGTTAATGTATCTGCTTGCGTGGGTTGTGAATCCACTCTGAAACCGCCTCTTAACGTATCCCAGCCGTCATTACTATTCCCGCCTTCAAGCAAGTTGAATTCATCACGTTTAAAACCTTTTAGATAAACTCGACCAAACGATTTTTCGCCGATGCTATGGCCAAAACGCAGGCTACCAAAGACTCTTTCCTCGGTTCCACTTCCCACGCTGATTTGGGCGCCTTGAGTATCGGCTGTATGCTTGGTGATGATATTAATCACACCGTTAACGGCATTCGCTCCCCACAGAGTAGCGCCTGGTCCGCGAATGACTTCAATTCGATCTATATCAGACAACATGGTGTCCTGGGTTTCCCAGTAAACACCTGAAAATGAAGGAGTGTAGACACTACGTCCATCAATCAGAACCAGTAGTTTGTTGGCGACTCGGCCATTGAAGCCTCGAGATGTAATGGCCCATTTATTCGCATCAATTCGAGCCACATTTAAGCCAGGAACCATTCTGAGTGCGTCAGGGATATTGCTGGCTCCGGAGCGTTTTATATCTTCGTTGGTAACTACGTATATCGCTGCGGCCGCATTGGAAAGTGTTTGAGATTTTTTTGATACAGATGTGACTTCAATATTGAGAAGATCTTCAATACTTAAATCGGCTATATCTTCAGTTTCTAATGCAGAGGCTTGAGTTTCAGTAATATTGAGTAAGATGAAACAACCCAGCACCCAAAATAACCAAAATCTTACTTTAGGCAGTCCGTTTTTTAAAAAATGCATATCCATGACCACTATCAAAGAAAAAACGTGAGTACTCACACTGAAAAAAATACAATTACGTAGTTCCGGCGTGTTTCTAGCTAAAGCCTAATTCATACTTTGTACTCAACAATAGGCTTTCGACCGTATACTTTGTGAGTAACGGCGTTCTTTGACTTATGCATAATGCCTCCCCGTATTCCCTAGGTTAATTTTTATTTTTTCCAATCTTTAAGATAGACTAAATGACGAATATTGCTGTTTTTCAGAGCCGTTAATGTCTGTTTTTGAATGATTGTTCATTCTTTGAGAATTGGCATTGGATGAATAAAAGTGGTTTTTGTTGGGACAGTTTTCAACAATTTTATTTTTGGAACAGTGACTCATTGTGTGATTTGGTTTATTATTAGTAAGTTAGCGAATAGAGTTACAATTTAAACTAATCAGTTAGGAAGGATTCCAGATGGAAGTAAAAACCAGGCTTTTTGGTACCCAAGCAGTTGATCCAACGACTGTGATTACATTTCCTCAGGGGATACCGGGTTTTGAGGAAAACAAAAAATACAAATTGTTCCATCAAGAAGGCGGATCGATTGTCTATTGGCTGCAGTCGCTTGACGAGGAGACACTTAATTTCTCGGTTGCTGAATCAACCAATTTCAATATTAACTACAGTTTTGTTTTGACTGATGAAGAACAAAGTTTACTAGGGTTGGATAATGCCTCGGATTTATTGGTTCTAATAATGTTGCATAAAGAAGAAGGTCAAAATAACCCTGAAAAACCTCAAATCAAAGGATCCTTAAAGGCACCATTGATAATCAATATTAAAACCAGGATCGGTATGCAAAAGGTGTTGCAAGAAGTTGAGCAGACTATTACTTTCGTCGAAAAACAAAGTGAAATTGAAGTGTCTGAAACTTAACCGAAAGCATACATCACTTTGATATTTTACCCTCAAACTACGGACATTGATTAAGATTGGCTTCATCTTCCAAAAAAATCATCATCGCTGCTTTACTCGGAAACAGTGCGGTATCGCTGATTAAATTCATTGCTGCTACCACCACAGGTAGTTCGGCTATGTTTTCAGAAGCTGTGCATTCCATCGTTGATACGGGTAATCAAGTTTTGTTACTTCATGGGCTTCGCTGTGCTAAAAGGCCGCCTGATGATAGGTTTCCTTTCGGCCATGGGAAAGAAGTGTATTTTTGGAGTTTTGTAGTCGCTATTTTGATATTTGCCGTTGGGGCTGGTGTTTCTATCTATGAAGGGGTCCAGCACGTACTAACACCGCAGCCACTGGAAAATCCTAATGTAAATTATGTCGTATTAGTTTTGGCCTTGGCTTTTGAGGGTGCAGCTTGGTATTTTGCGTTTACAGAATTTACACGATCTAAAGGGAAGTGGGGTTATCTTGAGGCTGTTAAAAAAGGAAAAGATCCTTCTTTATTTATGGTCTTATTTGAGGATACCGCTGCAATTTTTGGATTGTTGGTGGCCTTTATAGGGTTAGTTTGCTCACAATTGACTCAGAACTTTGTCTACGATGGTCTCGCATCTATTGTTATAGGGTTTATTTTAGGAGGTACAGCTGTTTGGTTGGCCTATGAAACTAAAAGTTTGTTGATTGGGGAAAGCGCGAATAAAGAGATGGTAAAAGGGATTAGAAAAGTTGCTGCTTCTTTTTCCATTGTCGAGCATGTAAATGAAGTATTAACGATGCATATGGGGCCTGATTTTATTTTGGTCAATATCAGTTTAGATTTTAACAATTCGGTTAAAGCAGGAGAAATTGAAAAGACAATTTCTAAAATTGATAAACAGTTGAAAAAAAAGTTTCCATTGATTCAAAGAGTCTTTATTGAAGCAGAATCAAAACCATTCCGGATAATTCATTGAAATAAGTATTTTTCGAATAGAGCGATTTATCTTATTTCAAACTGTGGAAAGGTATTAAACCGATACAAGAAATCAAATAATGACTTTTAAAACTAACCTTACAAAGTGATGTTTAGTATGAAGTCTATTTGTGTATTTTGTGGTTCAAAGTTAGGAAGTGATGAGGAATACAAACTTGTGACTGAACAACTTGCAACGATTTTAGTCGAGCAGAGAATTCAAATTATCTATGGTGGTGGCAGTGTCGGATTAATGGGTGTGCTGGCAGATAAGGCTTTGGCGCTTGGCGGTCGCGTAATAGGTGTGATACCAGAATATCTTTGTACCCAGGAGATCAAGCATCACAATTTGACAGCTATTCATGTTAGCCCTGATTTAATGGAGCGCAAACGCTTAATGCTTGAGCTTGCCGAAGGGTTTATTGCTCTTCCAGGAGGGGTGGGGACATTGGATGAGATACTGGAGGTTTTAACATGGGGACAACTTGGTCAGCATAAAAAACCTTTAGCGTTGCTGAACTATGATGGTTTTTTTAATGCATTTTTGCACACGCTTGCTTTTGCTGAGGAAAAAGGTTTCCTTGACTTGGATTCTTTGGCTCAATTGCTGGTGGAAGAAAAGGTAGAAAGTTTGGTTGAAAAGCTGCAAAGCTCAACGCCCACGCCTCAGAAATTTACTAAACTCTAATCTTCCAATAATGGTGCTGCGACAATTTGCCACATTCTTTTTACCAGAGTTAATGATTAGAATAGACTTCAAGATATTCTATATCTTTTTCATATCCTACCTCTTTTGGCGATCAAGGGATCGCCTTTTTTTTTGCTGGTTGAATAATTTCAGCTATCAGAGCAAAAATCTGTTTCATTTTTCCTTCTTAAGCATTTGTTCTCTTGGTTGATAAATCTTTACGAATGTGTCATCAATAATGTTGAAAAAGACTGAGTTATCAGGCTTATGGTTGATTTGGACAATAAGTATCTTGTTGCACGCTTTAATCTTTTTTATTTTAGATGATTTTTTGGAAAGTAACGAAAGTGTCACAAAGGTTGGAAATCCCCCGGTTTTGCTTAGAACACTACTGTATATAGTAGCTATTATTGGTTTTCTGATTATTAAGTTGGTTCGATACGTTATGATCCATTTGAGTAAAACGATGCTTGGTAATATTTCTGCCAAAAGTCGTTATGCTAAAACAGTCATTACTTCTATGATATTAGCTGAAATGCTGGCAATATTTGCTGCCATTTTGGTTATTCGGCAGGATGAAGCGAATAATTTGTATATTTTTGCGGTCTTATTTTTTTTAGCCATGGCGATTTATCGTCCCAGTAATACCGAATACCAGGACATAGTGAAAACTTTGAAAAGTCGAATCAATGACTGATTTTACCGCTGATACCGATTTATGCGTTAAATGCGGTTTGTGTTTGCCTCATTGTCCGACTTATGCCGTGACCCAAAATGAAAACGAATCTCCCAGGGGGCGGATTGCTTTAATGCAGGCATGGAGTCAGCAACAACTTGCTGATAGCCCAAAGTTACAACAACATATTAGTAACTGTCTCATTTGCCGGTCTTGCGAGAGTGTTTGTCCTGCCAAGGTTCCTTACAGTTCTTTAGTAGATCGCTACAAAGAGCAATCAACGTTGGCAAAAAAAGAGACGTTTTCCGTATGGGCGTTAAAGAAGGTGACTCAAACACCGCGTTTAAATAAATTGGCTCAATCTACTCTTTCGATCTATCAACAGAAGGGTTTGCAAAGTTTGGCAAAAAAAGTTGGAATGCATGCTATTTCTGCATTTGCTGATTTCGACCGGTTACTGCCTGATAACGACGGACAGCAATCATCATCCGCTCCATTGGATGAGTATTATCCAGCTTCTATGCCTGCTAAGGGCCAGGTAGCCTTGTTCAAGGGGTGTTTGGGAGAGTTACTGGACAGCGATGTAATGACTGCAACTATAAGTGTTCTAAATCATTCGGGTTATGATGTGTTGCTTCCTTCTAACCAAGTATGTTGTGGTGCGTTGGATTTACACGGTGGTCATCAGGCAGCTGCAAGTCTGTTGATAGAAAAAAATATAAAAGTTTTTCAAGACTTGAAGGTGAGTGCAATTGTCTCTATCGCCAGTGGATGCGGGGCAACCTTACAAGAATATCCGGATTTGTCAGCAACTTTGGAAAAGACGACATGGGAAATCAAAGATATCAGTCAGTTTTTGTGGGATAACAATGCTCTACAAGACGTAAATTTTTTGCCTTTGGAAGAAACCGTGATTGTGCATTCGCCGTGCACGTTAAAAAACGTTATGAAGCAAGAGCAAAGTGTTCAAGCGTTACTAACGAAAATACCTGGGATTAAATTAATCAACCTTCCAGAGAACATACGTTGTTGTGGTTCTGCTGGCGCTTTTATGTTGGAACAACCCGATTTGTCTAAGGAAGTTCGTGAAATGTTGCTAGATGAATTAATACCATTAAATCCTGCTAGGGTGGTCACTTCAAATATAGGATGTAAGCTATATATTCATGCTGGGTTAAAGGAAAAGGGGTTAGCTATCCCGACCGTTCATCCTATGGTTTTATTGCATCAACAAATCGCTGACAATCAATGATTTTTAGCATAAAATATTTCTTCCATTTCGTTCTGAAGTTGATCCAAAATGCCTGCTTTGTCTTTTTCGGCGATGTTATTTTGACGTTCAAACAAATAGTTATTTAAATCAATGCTATTTAACATCATCTTGGTATGAAAAATATTTTCTTGATAGACGTTAACATCAATGAGCTGATACTTTTTTCGGGTTGAATCAGCGATAAAATTCTGGATGGACGTAATATCATGATCGATAAATAATTTTTTTCCTGTAATGTCGCGAGTAAACCCTCTGACTTTATAATCCATAATCACGATATCAGAGTCAAAACTGTGGATTAGATAATTTAGTGCTTTAAGAGGCGAAATACGGCCACAGGTCGAGACATCGATGTCGACTCTAAAAGTACAGATGTTATTTTCAGGATGGCTTTCTGGGTAAGTATGAACAGTGATGTGGCTTTTATCCAAGTGGGTTACCACTGAACTTGGTAACGGCCCCGGTGTTTCAGTGTTCATATCAGCAGCTGGGGCATCCATCCCTTCAGCAATCAGCATGGTAACGCTCGCGCCTTGGGGCTCGTAGTCTTCACGGGCTATATTCAAAATTTCAGCGCCGACGATTTCAGCAACGCCACTAAGAATTTGGGTTAAGCGATCTGCATTATAGGCTTCATTAATATAAACTATATAGTCTTGTTGCTGGCGCGCAGAAGTATAACAAATATCGTAAATATTGAAACTCAGGGTCTTAGTAAGATTGTTAAAGCCATGTAGCTGCATTTCTTCATTCCGATGCCAATTCAGAAAAATTATGGGACACTTTCCTCAACAACTTGAAAATCATGAGTAATTTCGACAGATTTCCCCAGCATGATAGAGGCTGAGCAGTATTTTTCTGCAGATAATTTAATCGCGCGCTCAACAACTGCATCTTTTAGTTTATGCCCAGTGATAATGAAATGAACATGGATTTTGGTAAAAACTTTGGGTATTTCTTCCGAGCGCTCAGCTGATATTTCTGCCACACAATCAGCAATGGCATGCCTGCCTTTGGTTAAAATTTGGACGACATCAAATGCGGTGCAACCACCCATGCCAACCAGTAACATTTCCATGGGCCTGAGTCCAAGATTTTTTCCTCCGTGTTCGGGCGGTCCATCCATTACTACCGAATGGCCGCTTCCCGACTCACCGATGAACATTGAATCTTCAACCCATTTTATTCGTGCATTCATTTAGAGGTATTTAGATATTGAAAAGGCATAGAGTATCATAATATTCAGGAAAGCAGACCGTTTGAAATAAGGCAGTCAGCCCTTTTTTCTTATCTTTTTCCGGCTAAAAGATAAAGTAATATCGATTAGGTTTAACGACGAAAAATTTCAATAAAGATGCGACATGCTGTTATACTGAAAAGTGAATCTAAGTATGCAGGCTGAGAATGGATTTCCGTACAGGATATAACTCAGTTTGTTTTTAGTATTTACATTGGTGATCGACACCATGATCTGCATATCGGTATTTTCAGGAAATAACTAGGATTGTTAACATAGAATGAACCCGAACCCTTCCCTTCCAGAACAAAATATAGCATTAAAAAGTCTTTTAAAGCTTTGTCACAACCGTAGTTACGCCGCTAAATCTGTCATCATTAGGCCAGGGGACGTTGGAGATAAACTCTACTATATCGTGGAAGGCTCAGTCAGCGTTTGCATGGAAGAAGAAGATGGCCACGAGTTGGTTCTGGCTTATCTCAATAAAGGTGATTTTATTGGGGAAGTTGGTATTTTCAAAGGCGAAGATAAACGTGAAGTGATGGTGAAAACCCGAACTTACTGTCAGCTGGCTGAGATTTCATATAATCGTTTGCTCATTTCATTAAAAAAAGAATTGGCCGACTGTGCTACAGATTTGCTTTTTCTTTTCGGTGAACAGCTGGCCTCTCGACTTCTTCATGCCAGTCGTAAAGTACGCCATTTGGCTTTTATGGATGTTGAAGGCAGAATAGCACGAACTTTGCTGGATTTGTGTTCAGAGCCAGATGCTATGACCCATCCAGATGGTATGCAAATTCGTATAACTCGCCAGGAAATCGGTCGGCTAGTTGGCTGCTCAAGAGAGATGGCGGGGAGAGTTTTAAAGGAATTAGAGGAAAAAGGTTTAATAACGGCCAAAGGAAAAACCATAGTAGTGTTTGGCGCTCGCTAATACTTAGGAACGTGCACGAAATAACTTCGACACTAACTTGTTTTTTTTTCCGTCTTCGGTGTTGTGGCAACAGTTTCGTAGCCTGCTATGCGCCTGTTGCCACGCCTTGAAGACAAACAAAAACCCCGCGCTAGTTGCCGAACTTATTCCGTGTGCGTTCCTTAAGAGTAAGGATTCAATACCATACGAATTTTTAATTGTCATTTAATTCGCCTTCAGCTTTGCAGTAACTGTTGTGTAACTCTTGCTATGTACCTGATGCTACGCTTTGAAGGTAAACAAAAATCCTGCCAAACTGTTGTATAGTATTGAATCCTTAGTTTTTAGTAAGCCTAGTTTTGCCTTGTTTTTCAGTCGACCAAGTCAATCTGGCTCGTTTATTTTGACTGGGTTTTAATCCTCTTAACCACATACCAGCAACCGGTTCGAAGGATTCCCCCTCTTCATCGACAAATTTAAAAGGGGTGGAAACAAGTTTGAATCCCTGGTTATGTTGGATTGCAAAATGCAAGTGTGGTCCGGTAGAAAAACCGGTATTTCCAGAGTAAGCGATTAACTTCCCCGCTGCCACCTTCATGCCAGGGTAAACCTGGGCTTTTTCCAGCTGAAGGTGGGCATAAATAGCCATTGAACCATCCGTGTGCAAAATTCTGATACTGTTGGCATTGGTTTTTTGCGAAATATTATCGGTTCCGACGTTAAAATAATCGTTTTTCACTTCCATGACTATGCCTGATCGGGCAGCATATACGGGTGTGCCGATGGGCATTGCTATATCGACCGCAAAACGATTTTGATCATCAAAATGACTGAATTGGCCGTCAAATGCCTGCGTCACTGGGTACTGGTCATTCTGTTCAAGCGGTGGCAAATACTGATAATTCGAGAAATATCCAGGTATCGGATCTCCTAATATATATCTATAACTGGCCTGATAACTCCAGCGCTGATCAATGTTTATGGGTTTTACACCAAAGACCCTTTTAGTCTGCCGTGATCCAACCACAAATCGTTTCGGTAATGAGGGAACGGTCGCAGTATTAAAGTTTTTGGCCAGTTCAATCTCAATTTCAATCGGGCCGTAGTAGTCGTTTTGTACAAAATATTCAGTATCACTAGTGCTAAGGTTTTTTTTCAGCCAAACCCTTTGTTTTTCCTCAACAACTAGTTGAGTTACCTTAATATCTTGAGTGGTTTTAACGGTGTGAGGGGCTTTGTCGGTGAAATGCCACGTCCCATTAGAATCTTTGAATTTATATAGTTTCTTGGCTTGAGAGCTGCTTGCCAAGAGGACGAGCACTATTATTGCAAGTTGCCGAACCATTAACAAGCAGATCTAAAAATCATTTATATTTCTCTAATTTCGTTTTCACTTCCCAGTAAAACAATGTCTGCTGGACGTTCAGCAAATATCCCAGCCGTAATGACGCCAGGGATGTGGTTAATCGTCTTTTCCATATTGAGAGGTTCATTAATAGTAAGGTTGTGAACGTCTAAGATATGATTTCCATTGTCTGTGATAAAGTTTTCTCGCCAAACGGGTTGACCACCCATTTTTACCATTTCTCTTGCGACGTAACTGCGTGCCATTGGAATGACTTCAATAGGCAAGGGGAATTTACCTAGAACATCGATATATTTACTTGCGTCGGCTATACAAACAAATTTTTTGCTTGCAGCCGCTATAATTTTTTCTCGAGTCAGTGCGCCACCACCACCTTTGATCAGGTATTTGTCTTTGTTGATTTCGTCAGCGCCATCAATGTATATTTCGAGTTCTCCCGTGTCATTTAGATCAAGTACAGGAATGCCTACTTTTCTTAACAATTCAGTGGTGCCTTCCGAGCTGGAAACACAACCTTCAATGTCGCTTTTTATGTCGGCTAAAAAATTGATGAAGTGATTCACTGTGGAACCTGTGCCTACACCAATAATGGGAATATCTTTAGCAAATTTTAATGAAGCTTCTGCTACCTTCTTTTTTAATTCATCCTGTGTCATCTGTTTTGCCTCTTTATAAAGTGGATCTTGTTGTAAACGGTTAACACAGAAATGATACTCAATAATGGTTTTAGTTGCTATGTGATTCCAAACTAAATATAGACTATTAGCAGAAATGGTCGAGTCTATCAATAACGGCGGTTACGTACAATATGGTTTAGTTCTCAATCACAAGACTAAGACAAATCGATAGGGAAAGTCAGAACCGTCAGAACTTTCAAAAGAATTATTTAGATATTTCAAATACTATGAGTCCCAGCAAGCAGACATCACATCCTTTTCCCAAAGACAGGCACCCGAGGTGTCTTTTCAGACGCGCAGGATACAGTAAAGCAAATTGGCAGCCAACGGAGGCATTCAGATGGTGCCTGTTCGTGCCACGGCGAAACTGTTCTAACTGTAACTCATTGAAGTTTTATTGATTGTATTCGTTTGCTTTTACGTAACCAATTGAATTTAAATAGGTTGATTTCTTTCAAGTAGCACATATACGGGATGCAAGGTTAACTCGTTGTTTTACATTGAAACAATCCACTGAACGGATTAGCCGTGCTGTTCGTGCTTAGTCTCTTGCTTAAGCCCGCTGGTTATGCATCCTTCAGGATCGCCAGCAACGCTTGAGTATGTTCAGCTGCCTCAATGCCTTGATGGGTTAGATAACCGCCATCAGGTTGAGTTATTAGTCCTTTTTGGAATAGTCTTTGCGCCGCATCAATAGCGGTTGGTTCAGCCGATTTGTGAACCTTAATACCTTCCTGTGTCGTTGTTACATTGAACATCGATAACAACTGAATCTCATTTATATGCTGGGATGTTATAGATATCATTATTTCCTCGATTGAAATTAAACATGCAATAGGTATTTTTCTAACTTTTATTTTTTCAGGAAGTCTTTATTTCACCGATTAGCTGGCCTAATTTGAGAGCATGGCCTTCCTTAAGGTCTTGTATCCAGCGGGTCATATCTTTACCAAAAAGAACAATGATCGTTGAACCCATATTAAAGCGTCCCATTTCTTTGCCTTTTTCCAAACTGACTTCTCGATCGACATAACGCCAGCTTTGAATGGCGTTATGGGTTGGAGGCGTAACCACACCATGCCAGACTGTCTCTATGCTGGCAACAAAAATGGCGCCAACCAAAATTAATGCCATGGGTCCAGCTTCAGTTGAGAAAATGGCCACAACTCTTTCATTACGAGCGAACAAATTGGGTACTGCTCGAGTTGTTGCCGCGTTGACGCTGAATAGTCGACCAGGAATATGAATCATTTCTATCAAGTGACCAGTTATCGGCATATGCAGGCGATGATAATCTTTCGGTGATAAATAAATCGTAGCAAATTGGCCACCATAAAATTGTTCTGCCACTTTTTGCTGACCTCCCACTAAATCTTTAACCGAGAAAGCTTTTCCTTTGGCTTGGATTAATTGGTCTACAACAATGGGGCCGCACTGACTTACTTCACCGTCAGCGGGTGATACAATACCATTAGCTTGTTGATCGATTGGCCGCTGAGCAGGGTTGAGAGTTCGCGTGAAGAAATCATTAAAGTGAAGATAACGTTTAATATTGGGTTCAGTCGCTTCGGCCATGTTAACCCCATAATGTTTAACGATTTGACTGATAAAAAAATGCTTCCAATATTTGTTTTGAGAATGGGTTAATTTACCCATAATTCGAGACAGACTATGATGGGGGAGTATATATTGCGGAAGCGTTGTTAAAGCATCTTTAATGGTCATGGTCATTTTCTGGAAATTTCCCAGTGAGTAAATAGGCAAAGGCTATAACTTCAGCGACCGCTAAATAGAGTTTCTCAGGAATTTCTTCGCCCGCCGAGACTTGGGCTAGAACGTCACAAAGTTCGGGGTCATGGTGGAATGGGACTTGATGTTTTTCAGCAAGTTGAAGGATTTGTTGCGCTGTTTCACCTTGGCCTTTGGCTGTGACCTTAGGGGTATTTTTGCCATCGTACTTTAAGGCTACTGCAAGATCAGCGGTATAAAAAGTCTTTGCCATGGTTTATGGTAACTGGACTAATTCAGGGCTTTTCCAATTGGTGTCTCTGTGTTCAGTGACCACAGTGGTGTAGATACCACCGCGGACATTAAATTTTGCGGTAATGCGCATGAATTTTGGCTCGCAAGCAGCAAACAAATGATCCAGAATTTGATTGGTAACTGCTTCGTGAAACGTACCTTGTTCGCGAAAACTCCACATATAAAGTTTTAAAGCTTTTAATTCGATACAAAGTTGGTCGGGAACATAATCGATATTGATCACAGCAAAATCGGGTTGGCTGGTTTTAGGACAAAGGCAAGTAAACTCGGGTATTGTAATACGGATTGTATAATCCCTCGAAGGTGAAGGGTTTTCGAAGGTTTCGCCGTTGAGAGGGGGTCGCATTGTCATGTGCTAGTAATCTGGTTATCTGTTTCAATAAGGTGACTTTTAATCATTATTCTGATAATAATACATGATTTTTTACTTCTTTTACCGGATCCTCTATTTAAGTCATGAAACTAGAAAAAATTAAGCTTTCGGGTTTCAAGTCTTTTGTTGATCCAACCTCAATTCCGATCGCCAGCAATCTAACAGCGGTTGTTGGCCCTAATGGTTGTGGAAAATCAAATATCATTGATGCCATCCGATGGGTTATGGGTGAAAGTTCCGCCAAAAACTTACGTGGCGGAAGTATGGCAGATGTTATTTTCAACGGCTCAGCCTCTCGCAAACCAGTCAGTACTGCAGCCGTTGAATTGGTGTTTGATAACAGCGCTGGCACACTAGGGGGAGAATATTCACAATATCAATCCATTTCACTAAAACGCCAAGCCAGTCGGGATGGCCAGTCTTCCTATTATCTGAATGGTTCTCGTTGCAGACGTAAAGATATTGTCGATCTGTTTTTGGGTACCGGTTTGGGTGCTCGCAGTTACGCTATTATCGAACAAGGTATGATTTCGCGGTTAGTTGAAGCCAAACCTGATGACTTAAGAGTTCATATTGAAGAAGCTGCCGGAATATCAAAATATAAGGAGCGTCGTCAAGAAACTGAAACACGAATGCGGCATACCAGGGAAAATTTAGATCGGTTACAAGACCTTCAAGATGAAGTTGAAAAACAAGTTCATACCTTAAAAAAACAAGCTGAAAAAGCAGAAAAATATACCGAGCTGAAAAAACAGGAACGACGTTTACGATTGGAGTTGCTAGCCATGCGTTGGACTAAGTATCAGCGAAAATGGGAGCAACTAAACGATGAAACTAAACAATTGTCAACCGAGCACAATGAGCTTTTTGTAAAACTGAAAGAGGTAGAAAAAAACAAAGAGACTGAGTCCTCTAAAAATAAGATTCTGCAGGATGAATTGAATTCAACTCAGGCCAAGTATTACGAAGCGGTCACAGAAATTAATCGAGTGGAACAAACTATTGAGCACAATCGGCAGAATCATCAGCAAATAACCTCAGAAATCAGAAGGCTTGAGGAAGAAGCAAGTCAGGCAGAACAAGGTTTACAAGAAGAACAAAATCAGCACCAAACTATTCAGACCTCTTTGCAAGAAGCGACCGCCACACTGAAAACCAGCCAACAGCAGGAGAGAGAGGCGCTGGAGATTCAACAAAAAATCCAAGCCGAGAAAAGTGCATGGCAAATAGAATGGGAATCTTATGGCAAGCAATCAAGTCAGTATAACCGGCAGCTAGAAGTCCAGATAGAACGATTGAATCAATTAAAACTACAAAATCAGCAGTTAATGATTCGTCAGGAACGTCTAAAGTTAGAATTAAACGGTATAGCGGACCATTCCAACGAACAAGCAGTAAATAAACTGCAATTTAGTATTGCTGAATTAGAAGGCAAACACACTGACGTTCATCAGCGATCTGATCAAATAAACCAAACCATCCAGTCAAAGCGTTTGGATATTAAATTGAAACATGAAACGCTGAACCAAATACGATCTGAACTCCATGGTTTGGAAGGCAGAGTAGCTTCCTTAGAGTTATTGCAAAAGCACGCTATGGGCAGAGATAACTCTACTCTGACTGAATGGTTGTTAAACACAGGGCTGGATCAAAATCAACGTCTGGCAGAAAAAATGAATGTTGAGAAAGGGTGGGAAACTGCCGTTGAGATTGTTTTGGGCACCTTTTTGGAAGCCATTTGTGTTGATGACAGCGGCCCCTTATTTGCTTCTCTTACATCATTACAAGGACAAAGTTTAGCATTGGTTGAAAATTATCAAGCTGAACAAAATATAAGTACCCAGCAAACAGGACAGTTGATTGAAAAGATAAAAACAACTTTAAATTTATCTGGCTTATTGCAAGGTGTTTATTTCGCAACCGATATTATTCAAGCAAAACAGCAGCTTAACAACCTAAAAGAATTTGAGTCGATTATTACCGCCGAGGGCGAATGGTTGGGCCCTGGTTGGATAAAAATTTGTAGATTGGAAGATGGTAAAAGCGGCATCTTACAAAGAAAAAATGAGCTTGCTGATTTAACGATAAAACAACAAGCGCTGATAGAGAGCATCTCCCTGGACGAAGGTGCCTTAGCAATGGTGGAAAAAGGAGTTCATTCTGATGAGCAATTACGAGATGATTTGAGGCAGCAAGAGAAAGAAAGTGCCGCTGCTTTGTCTGTCGAAAAGTCTGAATTGAGCGCTCACAAAGCAAGTTTGGAACAACAAAAGAAGCGTTCAATGCAAATAACCGAGGAACTCTCAGAAATTGATCAAATGTATGCAGAAAACGCAGCATCGATAAACGAGACAGAAACTATTAAAGAAGAATTAACAAAAAATCTGGCAGCTCTTGAACAGCAATCTGTTCAATTACAGCAATCCAACCAGGGTTTAGACGAAAAACTGGAGCAAGCAGATATCAAATTAGATGAACTAAGGAGACAAGTTCATGGACTTCAAACTCAGGTGCAAACTTTTCAATCCTCATCTTCATTGACACAAAAACAATTAGAAAGGCTGCAGCAAAATCACCAAAAAATAACTGATCGAATTGAATTTTTGCAGGTTAAGCGTACCGAGGAAAATACTCCAACGAATGATGAGCAAGCAAAGTTAGAAGCGGAGTTAGCCAACAAAAAAAGATTAGATGAGGATCTGCAAAAGAAACGATTTCAGATGCAAGCAACGGAAAAAGAAGTTTCACAATTGATGGAAAAGCAGACGACTTTGACTTTAGAAACAGACAAAAAAAAATCACGCTTGGAAAAGCTGCGTTTTGAGCAACAAGAGAGCCAAGTTCGTCAACAAACAATCACAGAACAATTAAATGAAATTGATTCCAACGTAGAAGATGTGTTAAAAAACATTCCAACGGCTTCGGATGAAGCTACCTGGAAACAAAACTTGGATAAGCTGGTTAGTGACATTGAAAAGCTAGGGACAATCAATTTGACTGCTGTGGAGGATTTTCAGTCTCAGTCTGAACGTCTGAACTTTTTAAATGAACAGCACCAGGATTTGATTCAATCCTTGGATGTACTTGATCAAGCTATCAACAAAATTGATCAGGAATCAAAAACTAGATTTAAAGAAACATTTGATAAAATTAATGCTGGGTTACAGGAAAAATTTCCTAAATTGTTTGGTGGCGGTGAAGCCTATCTTGAATTAATGGATCAAGATCTACTAGAGACAGGTGTTGGGATAATTGCGAGACCCCCGGGAAAGCGTAATAGTTCAATACATTTGTTATCAGGTGGTGAAAAAGCGCTGACAGCAGTTGCTTTGGTATTTTCTATTTTTGAACTGAACCCAGCACCATTTTGCTTGCTGGACGAAGTTGATGCGCCCTTGGATGATGCGAATGTTGGACGATTTTCAACTATGGTGGCGGAAATGTCTGAAGCAGTTCAGTTTTTATTTATTACGCATAATAAAGTGACCATGGAAATTGCCAGACAACTAACGGGCGTTACTATGAAAGAACCAGGCGTTTCCAGAATGGTTGCAGTAGATATTGAAGAAGCTGTTCAATTGGTGGCAAGCTAATGGAAAAAGAGGTTGTAAGAATCGGAATCATTGCAATTGGCATCATCATTGTGGTGGGTATGTATATCCGTTCTAAATACAAGGCAAAGCATTACCTTGATGAGTACGATACTATCCATGAAGATGATTACAATATGGCTGATGAGGAGGTCATCGATTACAGTGAGGATGACTTCGATCTGGATTTGGGCGAAGAACCTTCTAGCCCCAAACAACAGCATAAGGTTTCACCTGATGATGGTTTTTCTGCAATTGATGAAAGCGCATCAGAAAATCGTTCTTCGGCGAGTGAGTCCACAGTAATCCCGTTCAGTATTGTCGCCAGATCGGATCAAGGCTTTTCCGGAAATGAATTAATTAGAGCTTTCGGTACTGTCGGTTTAAAATACGGCACAATGGATATTTTTCACCGCATGGATGAAGATGGTGAGAGTTTATACAGCACAGCTAGTATGGTAGAACCGGGCACTTTTCCGATTCATGATATGGAATCTTTTTCGGCTCCCGGAATTGTTTTTTTGTTTCAGCCGGCAGGAACCTTCAATGCAAGCGAAGTTTTCGATGATTTTTTAGAGACTATCGGTCAGTTGTCTAAAGTTTTAGATGGCGAAGTTTGGGATCACCAAAGACAACCACTGACTCAAGAAACTGTTGCTGTCATTCGTAAACAACTACGAGCAGCTGGTTCATAAGTAAATCAACGGATGGGTGGCAATGCCAAGATTGCCTCAAAGGTTAAGTTTATTAGACTTTTTAGTTCATGCTTATCTTGAGTCCTAATCAGATTGAAATGATCCAGAAATCGGGTCTGGACTTTAATCAGCTCAGTGAACAGCGGTTATCAGAGATAGCCGGAAGTAATGATTGCAAGGACATTTCAGACCAGGAAATTATTGACTTTGTCAAAATAGCTAATGCTTTATATCGAGCTGGCGATCCCATTATTTCTGATCATCAATATGATCATATTTTTCTGCAAGAATTTAAACTAAGACAACCCAATCACCCTTTTCTAAACTCTGTAGAGCCGGAGCCGCCAGTTTTCGCTGGCAAAACGGTAGCATTGCCAGTCGCAATGTTATCAACCGAGAAAGCTTATACGTTGGAAGCGGTTGAAAAATGGTTGAAGCGTATTGATAAAGCAGCAGGGGAACTCAATCTAGACGTAACCAAATTAATCTATAAAGCGACACCAAAGCTTGACGGTTTTGCTGCTTACGATGACGGTGTTATGTTGTACACGCGTGGAGACGGTCGCAAAGGAACCGATATTAGCCGTGTTTTCGAACGTGGTTTAAAAGTGGGTGGTCAGGGTAAGCGTGGATTAGGGGCGGGTGAGATCGTTGTAAACCAAACTTATTTCAAAGACTATTTAGCTTCGAGTTTTGAAAAGGCCAGAAATTTTCAGGCCAGTATCATCAAAGAAAAAGAATTAGACGAACATGCCCTAAAAGCCATTGAACAAGGCGCAGCGGTTTTCTATCCTTTCTCCCAATTACCGGACTGGAAAGGGACTGCTACTGAATTGATGGCACAATTTGATGATTTTCTCAAGATTAAAGTTGATTATGATGTGGACGGTGTTGTGATTGAAGCCACTGACCAACAACTAAAACAACATCTCGGCTCCACTCGACATCATCATCGTTGGCAGATTGCTTTCAAAAGTAACCAGGAAGTTGCTGAAACGGAAGTTATTAGAGTGATTCCTCAAACATCCAGATCCGGTAGGGTGAACCCTGTTGCTGAGATGTCACCCATTAAATTAAGCGGTGCGATGATTAGCCGGGCAACTGCTCATCATTACGGAATGGTTAAAGCATTGGGCATTGGGCCTGGTGCGTTAATTGAACTGACTCGAAGTGGTTTGGTTATCCCCAAAATTGAACGGGTTATCCGTTCCGCAGAACCGCAGTTGGAAGAAAATTGCCCCAGCTGTTCTCATGCATTGATTTGGGACAAAGATTACCTGTATTGTCCGAATACTCTCAAATGTCCTGCACAAATTGAAAACAGTATAGAGCATTTTTTTAAAACGTTGGGTAATATTGATGGCTTTGGTGGGAAAACGATTGGCAAGCTCTATCAAGGGGGTATCGATTCAGTTTTTAAGGTTTATTCGTTAACTGAGGATGAATTAATCAATGTAGGTTTCGGAGAAAAAACGTCTAAAAACTTACTGGAGCAGCTGCGTCGTAGTCGGTTAGAGCCGATTGAGGATTGGCGTTTTTTGGGGGCCTTCGGCATCTACCGCATGGGGCTAGGAAACTGTGAAAGGCTCCTGCAACATCACTTGTTGACAGACATATTTTCTCTCAACAAAAATGAAATTATTGCCATCGAAGGTTTTGCTGATTTAACCGCCACAGCTATTGTCGAGTCGTTAACAGACATTAAAGAAGATTTTTTTAAGATTTACGACCTGGGATTTAAATTAATCGCAATACCGTTAAGCACTGAACAAATGGGTGAAAGTGATAGCACGATTGCCGGTAAGTTGATTGTTTTCACCGGCACTATGCAGCGAGGTAGTCGTGATGACATGAAGAAGCAAGCAAAACAGTTGGGTGCTAAGGTAGCGACCTCAGTGACCAGTAAAACTGATGTTTTAGTGACCGGGGATAAAGTCGGCTCAACCAAGATTAAAGCAGCTCAGGAAAAAGGTGTGCAAGTTATGTCTGAGGACCAGTATTTAACTTTCCTTGGCTTCTAAACGACTACCGTTTTTTTGAGTAATGCTGTATGTTACACACTATGTTTAACTGCGTTTCCGGTGTCAATCGGTGCCGCTGATTTTTCATCAAACCTTTTGAGGGTAAGACTTTTGGAAGAAGACTTAACCACCGGTCTGCACGTTCTGGAGAGCCACCTGGGCAGTATGCTCGAGCGGGTGGATCAAAATAGTCAAACACTGCGCCGGTTTCAAGCATTTGAAATGAAGGTGCTCAATTTAAATTCGCTTTCTGAATTGATCGATCATCTGTTCGGAGAGGTTGCAAGACTATTTAGTTTAGACCTTGTCAGTTTTTCTTTGGTGGATGAAAAAGGAGAAATTATCAAGTACCTAAAGGAAGATAACTTCAATCCTAATCAATATCCCGGTTTAATTTTTTTTGAAGACGACGAATTTTTAAAATTCGTTTGTGGTTTATCGGGAACACCTCTGATTGGTTCCTATGAGTCGTCAAAATATAACGAGCTATTTGCCCATGCTGAAATTGAGCCTGAAAGTGTCGCTATTATACCGTTAGTAAGGCGGAAGAACTATCTAGGCAGTTTAAATTTAGGCAGCTACCAACAGGAACGCTTTATGGGTGGGATGGCAACCGATTTTGTCGATCATATGGCATCTGTAATCAGTGTTTGTCTGGAAAACTATCTGAATTTTGAAGTTCTAAAGCGATCCAGTCTTTTCGATACCTTGACTGGAGTGAACAACAGGCGTTTTCTGGAACAACGGTTTGTGGAAGAAATCGATCGGGTTCAGCGCAGCGGCGACTTTCTGGCTTGTTTTTTTCTGGATATTGATCACTTTAAATCCATCAACGATAACCATGGTCATCAAGCGGGTGATGAAGTTCTCGCGACAGTGGCTAAATCAATACGACAACAACTTCGTAATAATGACGTATTAGCTCGTTATGGAGGAGAAGAATTTGTTGCCTTACTAGGAAATATCAACGAAAAAAAGGCCATAGAAATTGCTGAGAGAATTCGCCAAACTATCTTTGATCTGGCAATAGATTGTGGCGGAAATCAAGTAAAGATCAGTATTTCTATTGGAATGTCCTTATATTATCCTGGTAATGCACAGCTGACTGTTTCCAAGGAAATAGCCTCTCGCATGCTGGCATCAGCGGATGCATCACTGTATAAAGCTAAAACCAAAGGACGTAACTGCGTTGTGAGTGCGGGTATATTAGGCGATTTACCAAATAGGGCTTCGGTTTGAATCACTATTTGAATTAGTGGCTAATTTCATTGCATTCAGCTTAAATTGCTATCAAGGTTATTATCAGCAGTTTTTGAACTAAAGTAGGCTTTTTTGCTGGATAATCTCATCCACCATAAAACTTTATGTTACGCATCTTAGGTAACAATAGAAGAGGTCGTTTTGTCTTTTTTTAGGCTAAGAAGAATTATTTTTTAACTATGAAAAAAATCGAAAAAATTATTATCGCTGTTATTTTTCTATGGGGCTTTAGTTTACAAGTACCAGCCAAAAATTTGCTCGACATCTACCAGCTTGCGGTACAAAGTGATCCAATATTGAGGCAAAGTTATGCCAGAATGGAAGCTATTTCAACGACACGTTGGCAAAGTGTGGCCCGGTTACTGCCAAAAATAGATGTGTCAGGCCAAAGCAGTCGCGAATACTTGAACAATAAGCGAAATAATTTCCAAGGTTCGGGTCGTCAAGAATATTGGGACCATAATGCAACCGCTAATGTAACCCAGCCCGTTTTTCGTTGGGATTTTTGGGTTCAGCTCAGTCAATCCGATAATCAAATTGCCCAGCTTGAAGCGGAATATCAGGCAGAACATCAGAACCTCATGGTAAGAACTGCAGAGGCCTACTTTAATGTATTGGCGGCGGAAGATAATTTAGAGTTTGCAAGTTCGGAAAAAGAAGCCATTGCCCGCCAACTGGAACAAGCCAAGCAACGATTCGAAGTCGGTTTGGTTGCTGTCACTGATGTTTACGAAGCACAAGCCGGGTTTGACTCTGCCAGAGCGAATGAGATTAAAGCCCAAAATGATTTGGATAATAGCAAAGAAGCGCTAAAAGAAATTATTGGTGAAACCGAGCTGGCCATTGCTGGCTTAGGTGACAAGTTACCACTGAGTGGCCCTGTTCCTCAAAACCTGCAAGAATGGAGTGAAACGGCACTCAGACAAAACTTAAATATTATTGCAGTTCAAAACCAGGCTGAAAACGCCCGCAAACATATTAGTTTGCAAAGGAGTGGACATTTGCCGAGCCTTGATATTGTAGGTAGGTATTCAATTTTTGATTCCAATAGTCAATTCGGTGCAAGGGGCGATTCACAGAGCATCGGGTTACAATTAAATGTGCCGATTTTTGAAGGTGGCGCAGTGACAGCCCGCACTCAACAGGCTTCCTTCCAATTTGAAGAAGCCAAGGAAAAAATGATTGAAACGCAGCGATCGGTTAATCGGCTTGTCAAAGATTCTTACCGTGGTGTCATTTCCAGTATTAGCCAGGTTGAAGCACTAAAAGCAGCAGTTGTATCATCAGAAAGCTCGCTGGAAGCCACTGAAGCCGGTTTTGAAGTTGGAACCAGAACTATGGTTGATGTGTTGACTGAGCAGCGTAATTTATACAGCGCTAAAAGTGACTATGCCAGAGCCCGCTATGACTTTCTCATCAATAGTTTGAAACTGAAGCAAGCAGCGAGCAGCTTGACTATTGAGGATCTGCAAACGATCAACTCGTTGCTGAAATAATCCAGATGCCGGTTGTTGATTACCAAGAACATCCTTTTGCAGAATTCATAAAAATCCTGGGCAAAGGTAAAAAAGGATCAAAACCGTTAACCCGAGAGCAAGCCTATCAGGCGATGAAAATGATTTTGGGCGGCCAGGTTCAATCGGTGCAGCTCGGAGCCTTTTTGATGCTGATGCGGGTGAAAGAAGAAACGCCAGAAGAACTTGCAGGTTTTGTTCAAGCAGCTAGAGAAGCCTTACCTCCTTTGCCTGAAGATTTTCCGCAAGTTCAGCTCGATTGGTCCTCCTATGCAGGTAAGCGACGGCAATTACCATGGTTTATATTGTCATCATTACTATTGGCCGAAAATGGAATCACTATTTTGATGCATGGCACCAGCGGGCACACTCAAGGCAGGATTTATACACAGCATATATTGGAGTTGTTGGGGTTACCTGCAGCTCATTCATATCAAGAGGCGGCGTCGCAAATTGCCGATTGGGGATTCAGTTATCTTCCGCTGCAGTGTTTTAGCTCAACATTACACGAAATTATAGAATTAAGACCGCTAATGGGGTTGCGTTCCCCTGTGCATTCAATAGCGCGTATGCTCAATCCATCAAATGCTCCGCATAGCTTTCAGGCGATTTTTCATCCTGGTTATAGTTCGATGCACCAGCAAGCATCCCACTTGATTAAACAGCCCAACATGGCCGTTTTGAAAGGGGAGGGGGGCGAGGCAGAACGAAATCCAGATATGGTTTGTAAAGTACAATCAGTTCACGGTAACCAGCTTACTGAGGAAGAATGGCCTGCCATGTTTGCAAAACGTCACCGTAAACCTGACTTGTTAGACCCCAAAGACTTATCCGCAGTATGGCAAGGCGAACTGGCAAGCGAATATGCTGAAGCAACCGTCATTGGTACGGTAGCGATCGTATTAAAGTTAATGCAAAAGGCTGATACTCAATCGCAGGCAGAACAATTAGCTGAACATTATTGGAACCAGCGTGCTAAAGAAAAGTTTTCGGCCATGGCTACAGGGGTAGAAGTTTAATCGACATTCGTTCGTTGCGAATGTAACATCATGTAACTTGAAAAGGAGAGCACCGTGTCAGAGGAACAGTTGAATAAAGCGTTTGAAGATATCAAGTCTTATAACAGCAGTGTTGATGAAGCATTGGTGAAAGCAATTATCAAGCATCTGGGGATCGCTTTAAGAAGCAGGGATGGAAGTTTAGTGTCCTGCTCTGACGCGGATGAATTAAAAAGGATGCGAGAAGGTTTTATGAAAAAGAAATTGGCTTTGACCGCTAGTGATGAAGAGTTAGATCAAGCGCTTAAAGAAATTTGTACTCAAATGAGTGTCTCGAGAGCAAAAAGTCGCATTACTTTCTGCTACTTATTAACGGAAAAATTTAGTAAGCAATCAGTGTTTGCTTAAATTTAAAAATTTCGCAAAAAACATTAGTGTTACCTGTTGTCTTATCAAGTGCTACAGGAAGCACTTGACTCGTTTTTATACTTGGATCGCTTAAGGGGCAACTCCAAAAATAGTAATTTTTCCTGATTTCTGTTTTGCTTGGTTTTTAGAAGTGCCTTTAACATCAATGCAACTTTATTCTGGGTTGTGCGGTTCTACGAAACAAATTGGATAGTGTCAGCAGCACAGTGCGATAGATGCCATGTATAGCAACCTGATGCATTTTATAGAGGGTTAAATAAACAACCCTGGCAATTAATCCGCCGATACTGACTGATCCCATTAAATTTCCCATAAGGTTGCCGACTGTGCTGTATTTTCCGAGAGATACTAGGGAACCATAATCCCGATATGTATAAGGTATTAAAGCTTTCCCCTGGATTCGATTAACAAGGCTTTTATGCAGCGTTGATGCTTGCTGGTGTGCCGCCTGGGCCCTGGGAGGAACGTTTTGTGGATGATCAGGCCACGGGCAGGCGGTACAATCGCCGATGGCAAAAATATCATCATCTATAGTCGTTTTCAAACATTGATCGACCACTAACTGGTTTATTTTATTAGATTCCAAACCATCAAGGCTGTTCAGCCAATCGCCACCTTTAATGCCGGCAGCCCACACCTTGATATCGGCTGGAATGGTTTCTCCATCATGGGTTTTGATGGCGTTTTCTGTCACTTCCACCACGCGGTGGCCGAGCTTCAATTCAATGCCCAGCTGAGTCAATTGTTGTTGGGTTGCGGCAGCCAGTTTTTCAGGCAAAGCGGGTAATAGCCGGTCAGCTCCTTCAATGATGGTAATTTTCAGAGGATTTTTTGCTTTTTGATCTTGTAGCCCATAGATGGCAAAATGCTTGGCAACCTCGTGGATTTCAGCAGATAATTCAACACCCGTCGCGCCAGCGCCTACGATGGCAACTGACAACGGTTTACCAGGGTTGTTGGTCAGCGTTTTAATAGTAACATCGACTAATTGCCTTTGGAATTTAAACGCTTCTTTAGTTGAATCCAAAAACATACAATGCTGGTCGACACCTGGAATACCGAATGAGTTACTGACGCTGCCCACGGCAATGACCAAGGTGTCGTAAGAAAAAGTACGTTGAGGAATAATTTGTTCGCCGCTTTTACTGTAAGTTGGGCTGACAAAGATGGTTTTGCTAGCTCTATCCAATCCTTCCATTTTGCCCAGACGAAATCGAAAATGACAGTGATAGGCTTGCGACAAATAGCCCACCTCTTCTACAGAATCCAGTGTACCAGCAGCAATTTCATGTAACAATGGTTTCCATACATGGGTTTGTGCTGCATCGATCAAAGTGATTTCAGCCTCGCCTTTCTTCCCTAGCTTCTTGCCTAAACTAGAGGCTAATTCAAGCCCACCCGCACCGCCGCCAACGACGACAATGCGATGGAGTGGTTTTTGTTGTGATGACATAAATTTCCTCAAAAAGTAGCCTAATGATGGGTAGGAGAAGATGAGTATTTTTACACAATGAAGCAGCCTGCGCCTTGGAGTATTCGATTTCAGTCCTATTCTTCAGATTCATTAATGTTGCCTATCTCGATATAGGTGTTCGTTATTGTGGGGAATATGTTTCAGGCTCCATAATTATTTCATGCCTGCTCGTAAGTAAGTTATCCCCCCGATAGTTTACTAGGCAATTTAATAACAACTGTACTATGATAACAAAACCCAATTGAGATAAGGTTTGAATATGCGCTACCGAATCCTAGTGATGTTGACAACAATATCTTTTGTTGCCAGTGCAGAAAATCCAGAGCCCGCAGCTGTTCCTGCGCCCCCTAAGTTACCCAAACCTGTTGAAGATGGAGAGAAACTGGAACCGGATGTCACCATTATTCGTAAGGGTGATAAAAACGTTCAAGAATATCGAATTAACGGCGAGTTATACATGGTCAAAATTGTTCCAGACATTGGCCCCGCCTATTATTTAGTCGATTCCAATGGTGATGGAAATATGGATGTTAGAAGAAGCGACCTGCAGGACGACTTGAAAATTCCTAGGTGGGTTCTATTCAGCTGGTAATCAGTTTATTTTTGTCTTAAGGAAGTCTGATCCCGCTGTAATAACCACCATTCTTGTAAGTTTATACTGTATCTGGATTGATATTTTTCTTATCACTTAGTGACTCTCATTTTTTGCAAAAGAATATTCTTATTCAATTTTATTTTTCCAGCCTCTTGTCACCTTTCAATCAATCATTATTGAAGTAGCTTCAGAGCGTCGGCAATTTATCATAACGATACGAGAATCATAAATCTAAAAGATCACCACAAGGATTACATGGATCACCTTCATCAGAAAAATCATCGTTGGTATGCGTTATTGTTAGTCCTAGCCTGGTTTGCTTCCATGCAAGTTTTCTGTGCAGGTATTGTTTTAGCTGACACTGTAAAATCAATCCCCCCTCTCTCTAAACAGCCAATTGAAGCAGATAAGAAAATTACTCTCGAAGAGCTCAAGAAAAAAACCGAAGTGTTACTGAGACGTCAAGATGTTGAAGAAACGCTTCAAAAACGGGTTCTTAATAATTATTATGCTATTCAGAAAAACTTGAGTGATTGGACCTGGTATCAGTCTCAGCGTAATTTATTCAAAGAGAGGGTTCAAAAATTTCCCGAAGAAAGTAAGCTGGTACGACAAAAAATTGAGCAGTCTGCTTCTCTATCGCCAAGCTTAAATCAAGAAAAGCTAGTAAAATCAACCAGTCAAACACTCGAACAGTTACTCTTCAAAGAGAAAAACACCCTTGGCGACCTGGATAGCCAGTTAGCTACAAAAGAAAATGAACTGAGTGAGCAATCCGGCAGACCCGAAAAAATCCGTCAAGAAATTGTAGCAGCCAAACTGCAGATTGAAGCTGCACTGGTCAAGCAAAAAGGATTAAAGAAAGAGTCAAGATCAAAGCTGGAGTTCGAAGCACAACAATGGTTAGTTCGTTCCTCAATCGAGGCCCGTCAGATTGAGATCACCATGCTGGAAGCAGAAGTCATCAGTAATCCTTATCAAGTTCAGTTGCTAAAAGATGAAGTGCAGTGGTTGGAGTTGCAACGAAAATATTCAGCGTCTCGTGTTGATGGAATTAATGCTGAACTTGTTTCTCGCCGCCAACTTGAAGCGAAGCAAGAACAGCAAGATTTGGCACAAATTGAAAAATCGGCGACAGAAAAGCATCCCGCCATAAAAACTGTAACCCTAGAAAATATTCAATACAGCAAAAAGTTTTTTCAAGTAAACGGTAAAATCAATGATTACTTAAATGAAAAAAGGCTTACTGAACAATATGCTCGAGAGATAGAAAAAGAATATAAATCTGCCGAAAAAAAAATCGATCTGGCCCGGCTTAGTCCTAAGCTGGGAAAGGTGTTACGAAAGCAACGCCGCGATCTGGATAGCAAACGCCAACAATATTTTCAGCAAGCGCTGGAAAGTGAAAGAGCTGCCATCAGTCTTGAACAATATAATCTTGAGCAAGAGCAAAAGCGTTTTGAAGATACGAAAAATGTATTAAAAACTTTGATGATCGAGCAGGTTGGTGACCAGCTACCCAGGCAACAGAAACAACAAGTTAGAACTGAGCTTTCGAGCTTATTGAACTCCCAGCAAGAATTGTTGAATAAATTAACGGGGAGTTATGCCACATTTTTAAGCACTATTGGCGATTTCGATTTCGAAAAACAAAAAGTGCTGGACTTAATGGGTCAGTACGCGGATTTCTTAGACGAACGCTTATTATGGGTTCCCAGTTCGGGGCCAATTAGCAAGTTTTATCCGTTCGAACTATACCAAACATTAGAGTGGCTCTTTTCGCCCACGAACTGGCAGCAAGTGATTTTAGATGTTTATCGAATAGTTCGTGAAAATCCACTCGTCATGCTGTTTGGTATTTTGAGCCTGTTAATACTGGTTTCGATGCGCTCTCAGTTGGTGGAACGGCTCAGAATTATCAATGCCAAAGTTACAAAGCTATACACCGATAAATTCGAATTTACACCGCAAGCGTTGCTCTACACCGTAATATTGGAGATACCCAATGCACTGGCTCTTTATTTTATTGGTTGGCTCCTGGTGCATGATTTACAGGGCAGTGATTATTCAAGAGCTATTGGTAATGGACTGTCTTCGTCTGCTATACCCTTGTTTTTTATGCAATTATTTTATCGATTATTTTCAATAAACGGGATAGCAAGAAATCATTTTGCATGGCAAGAGAGCTCGGTTGAAATTCTGCACAGTCTTCTGAAGTGGGCTCGTTTTTTAATCATTCCTGCTATTTTTTTGACTGCTATGACAGGGGTTGCTGAGAATACAGCACATAGCGATAGTTTGGGGCGATTTGCTCTAATTACTGTGATGTTAGTGATGTCTTACATTTTGATGCGCTTGTTACGGTTTCAAGATGGGTTAATTCATCCTTTTATCAAGAATAATCCAGACAATTGGTTAGTCAAGTTGCGATGGATTTGGTACCCGGCAATAGTGAGCCTGCCTCTGATTGTCATAGGATTCGCAGTGGCTGGTTATTATCTCAGCGCTTTAGAACTCCACCAAAAGTTGATTTTTACCTTGCGTCTGGTTTTCATCAGTATCGTTATTCATGAACTAGTGATCCGGTGGCTAACGTTGGTTAACCGCCAGTTGGCGTTAAACAATGCGAGGCAGAAACGTAAAGCAGCGGAAGAAACTGCCAAGAAATTATCTGCTAGTTCAGAAGAGCCTGTGATAAATGTCGAGGAACAGTTGTTAGATATTCCAAAGATCAACGCTCAAACTATAAAACTGCTGCATATGCTAATTGGCATTTGTCTTATATTCGGTGACTGGTTGATTTGGAAGGATATCTTGCCAGCATTTTCTTTTTTCGACAATGTGGTTTTATGGCAGCACATGACCGTGGTTGATAGTCAGGAAGTCTACCAACCGATTACTTTGAGCAACTTGATTTTGGCAGTCATTGCTATTTTCATTAGTGTTGTTGCTGTGCGAAATCTGCCGGGATTAATGGAAGTTTTGGTCTTTAGACGCTTGTCCGTAGCTTCGGGTAGCCGCTATGCGATTAACCAACTGGTTCAATATGCTTTGGTTGCTATTGGTTTTATTGCGGTTGCCAGCGAATTAGGGGGAAGGTGGTCTCAAGTTCAATGGTTGGTCGCAGCTTTAGGCGTCGGTTTGGGGTTTGGTTTACAAGAAATTTTTGCTAATTTGGTGTCGGGTATTATTTTGTTATTCGAACGTCCTATTCGAATAGGCGATACGGTGACCGTGGGAGATACGACGGGTAGAGTCAGTAAAATACACATGCGAGCAACCAGAATTATCGACTGGGATCAAAAAGAATTGATCGTACCCAACAAAACCTTTATTACCAATCAATTAGTCAACTGGACGTTAACCGATCAAATCACTCGTATAACCGTGCCAATAGGTGTCGGTTATGGTTCGAATGTTGAGTATTCGCATGCTGTTATGAGTAAAGTCGTTAAGACTACACCGTTAGTTTTGGCAGACCCTGAGCCTACCGTTTACTTTGTTGGATTTGGTGACAGTTCGCTGGATTTCTCGATCCGGGTTTTTGTGGCTGAATTTGCTCAGCGTCTGATCGTTAAGCACGATTTACTTCTAAGGCTGGAGCGAGCACTCAGAGACAATAATATCGAGATACCTTTTCCTCAGCGCGATGTTCATATCAGAACTTCACCGCAATATAACCCAGAACCCAGTCATTTTGATGGGTTGCAAAACGATCAAAAGTAAAGGTCGATCAATGTCTCTCATCTGGTTTCAGCGAGTAACTGCTCTAGCATGCCCTGTGCCTGGTCAAGATATCCGCTGCCAAAAAGGTTTAGATGATTAAGAATATGGTAAAGATTATATAAGGTCTTCCGAACCGAATACCCCGAATCAATGGGTAATACTTCCTGGTAAGCAGCAAAAAAATCAGCCCCAAAACCACCAAATAACTCGGTCATTGCAAGGTCAGCCTCGTGGTCGCCGTAATAACAGGCTGGATCGAAAATGATCGGATTTCCTATGGTATCTGCAGCAGCGTTCCCACTCCACAAATCGCCGTGTAAAAGGGCTGCATGAGGCGAGTAAGTGGTAAAAAAATAGGTTAACGATTCACGCAGCAATTGCCCCTTATCCCATAGCTTATCGCCAAAACCATTCTGCTTGGCCAACGCAAGTTGATAACCCAAACGCTGGTCGCGATAAAAGCTAACCCAATCATCTTCCTCAGAGTTTATTTGCGGTGTGGAGCCAATGGTATTGTTCATCGACCAACCGAAATAATCTTGCTGTAATAAATGTAGTTGCGCTAATTGCTGTCCGAGCAAGCGGTTAGAATGTGCGTTGGATGATGCTAAATTGAGCTTTTCCATAACTATAAAAGCCTGTTGCTCGGTAAGGCCCGTTACTATAGGTTCAGGTACTGTAACCGTATGGGTCGTTGCCATTTCCTCCAGACCGGCCGCTTCTGCTTCAAACATTGGCAACAAAGCAGCGCTGTTGAGTTTAACGAAGAAACTTTGCAAGTCCCCTTCAATAATGTAAGCCGAATTAATGCAGCCACCACCGACATCGGTAGTGTTTTGCATTTTGAAAGGGCGTTGGGTCTTTGAGTTTATTAAAGAAATAATCGGTTGCCAGTTAACGTTCATAATGATATTAAAGTTAGTTTAGTTAACATACTAATAATAATGGATAGCTAGATGTGTTAAAAATAAGTAATAAATGCCGCCTTGTTTATTCATGATCCCAATTTTGCTAGAAAGAACATTAGAGATAACTTGGTGTTTGAATACATACTTTTCATATAGAATCTAGACTATGCCAACTTTTTGCTACAGTAAAGATATAGAAATTAATTATGAAATACATGGCAAGGGTTTTCCTCTTGTTATGTTGCATGGATTGGGCGGGTCAATCGGTGACTGGACATTTATGATTCCATTTTTGTCAAAAAAATACCAATTAATATTGCTGGACTTGAAGGGTTTTGGGAAAAGCAAAAGCTTGAGGAATAGCAAAGAATATACTATACAAAGGCTCGCTCAAGAAGTTGAAACCTTACTTTCTCATATTGGAATATCGCGTTTTGGATTAGTCGGTTTTTCTTTTGGCGGCGCCGTTGCTTTTCAGATGGCATCAAAAAAAACAACACCTTTGTCAATAACTTCACTTGTTATCATATGCTCTCAGCCTTCTTATCGGTTAACCAACCGTAAGATGAAAGTGGAATATTATTTCCGCTACCTTCTTCTTAAAACATTTGGTATAAAGGTAATGGCCTCTGTTATTTCTAAACGTCTGTTTCCTGGAGACAATCAAGATGAATTGAAGTTGTTTGTCAAAAACGGACTGCGCTCAAATAATACTCAGACTTATTTAGACGCCATGAAAGCATTAGTTTCATGGTCTGTTGAAGATAAGTTAGCTGACATTAACATCCCGGTTTTAGTCATCGGTGCGGATCGAGACTACAGTAGTCTTGATTGCACGGGTTATGCGAATAAGTTGCCGAATGCTACGGTTACCATTGTTGAAGATTGCGGTCATGCTTCTCTAATAGAAAAACCTGTTGAGCTTTCATCCGCTATTGAAGATTTTGTGCCAGCAAATGAGTATTGATATACTACACGCTGCCACGGATGCGGAATTTATAGCGAGTTGATTTTGGTCGAGAGCAAGGCACTGAAATAGACGCATAGCAAGGTACGCAACTGTTTCAGTAACGCAGTCTATCGGCAAAAATAGACCGATAGAAATCCGCACCAGTGGTCGCGTGAAGTATAATCCAATCTAAAATTTCTATCATCGTTACAAGTGATCGATATTCTTTAAAATGCTATTTCTTTCTGGTTTTAACCCATCAGGAGATGACTCTGCTTTTGGGATAAACTTACTTTGTATGTTTTACTAACCAGGGTATACTGATTTCCAATGAAAACATATCAATCAACCTTCGCTTGAGGGTTGTGATGTTAGAACAACCATTAACTATAAAAAGAATGAGGAGGAAATATTTATCATGAATTATTCAAACAATAATAAACGGCAAATAAAGTTTCTTTTATTTTTATTGACCCTGACTGTTAGCTCTGTACAAGCAGTATCCTTTGTTGATCTTCGTCATCTTAATTATCTAGAAAGGAGTTGGGGTACTATATCTGGATTAGCATACAATGCAGAAACGGATCAATTTTACTTGGGGCAAAGTTTCGATAAACCTTCCTTAAAAGCATTAATATTAACCATTGACAGCAATGGAAATAAACTTAACCAGTGGGATTTAGTTAACCTTGTGCCTCACACCGCTCCTTTGCGTCCATTTGCTAACAACCCTGTTTTTCGTCCAGTTATAAGATCGATAACTTACGGCGTTTCAAGCAATCACTTGTTCATAAACGGTCAATATATAAAATCTACAAAGGATAGTCAGGAATTTACGAGAGATCTTGGGCGTGATAAGCATATCTTTGAAACCAGTATAGACGGATCTACACTTTTCAATGACATAGCAACTGAAAGTCTGAATGATGTATCAGCGACAGGTCGCCGTTTGAATACCTTTGTCAGTGAAAGCCGAATCTGGAAAGTTGACGGCCAACACGAGACCGTTAGTCAATCTACAAAAACTAATCAGTTCATTGATTCTTTTGATGTATCAGGCTTATTTCGAGGCTTCCCAAAGCCTCGCGCCCTTACGGCATCATTTAGAGGAGGGCTATTTATTGCCGGTGATAAGAATAGGGTTGTTGAAGTTGACCTGGATGGTAATCCACTGCGCTATATTTCTACTCGTTCAATTCTGGATGGCAGCAGTAAAGGTATAATAGTATCGGGGGATCGTATCGTAGTAGGGATTTCTTCAGACTTAAGTAGTAATCGTCTGTTCGTGTTGTTGGATAATCATGTCATTGTTATATTGACTGAGTCTGACTTAACGGCAATGGAAGCGCCTTTTCCAGAACTACCACCTGTTAGTCCTTCTGCCCTTCCACTCTGTAGTATTGGCGCTGATCCCCAGACTATACAAGCTGGTGAAAGAGTCCCTCTTTGGTGGTGGTCTAACCGAAACCATCACAGAAAAGTTATTGACCACGGAGTAGGACTAGTAACTGATCAAGAAGGTTATAAATGGATCTACCCAACTGAAACCACGACCTACACAATGACCGTTGAAACGTTTTTGGGGCACAGAAGTACCTGTCAAACCACCATTGTGGTGGAGGGTGAAACGACTCCAAACCCGCCGGTTTGTGACATAGGAGCAAACCTACAGACCATAAATGCTGGAGAAGGAGTCCCTTTATGGTGGTGGACTCAAGACATTGAAAAACCTCCTCTCATAAATAATGGTGTCGGTTCAGTTTCTGTCCTTGAAGGCTATAAATGGGTTTACCCAACAGAAACCACGACCTATACGATGAATGTTGAAGATGAAGGGGGAAACCAGGGTAACTGTGAAACAACTGTCATAGTAGAAAGTGATGGTCAAGCCGCGCCCAAATTACCTTCTTGTGATATAGGAACTGACCCTCAGACCATTAGAGCCGGTGAAGGTGTGCCACTTTGGTGGTGGTTTCAAGGAGAAGATGTTATTGCCACTATCGATAATTCGATGGGCTGGAGAGGTGATTTTCAAGGTAATGAATGGATTCACCCAACGGAGACTACCACCTACACAATGACAGTTGAAGATGGCGGCGGAAAAAAAGGCACCTGTGAAACAACCGTAGTCGTAGAAGGTGAAGCAGATCCTGCAACATTGCCTTTCTGTGAGGTAAGTGCTCGTTATCAACCTTCTGTTCATAGTCCTCTCTCGCTACAATATTCGATGAGTGATCCTGTTGAAGGAGGTTATTTTCTTGTAAATAATAGATTTGCAATTGGAATATCCTCCCACGATTTTGACCAGAGTAATGGTTTTGTACGGATCGACCCTTTAGTACCAGTAGATGAAACAACCCCGGTTCGGCTGAATTTTGTAGCAAGAGGACGGCCTGGTTTCTGTGAAACTACTGTCGTTGTAGAAGAAGAATAGAACCAGCTTTTTGTAACTATATTTCGCCTGGTGCAGGAGGGCTTTCATCGCGACCGGCTTAAATCGCGGATGAAACCCCTCCTTATTTACCCGTGTATTAATAATCCAATTGCCCCGAATCCAAGAACCAGCATCACTATGGGTATTCGCAGTGTTCGTAATGCCAAGAAACCAAGTATAACCCATGCCATGTCTATGGGCGTGGCAACCGCACTGATAAAGACAGGTTGATAGAGTGCCGAGATTAATAAGCCAACAACTGCCGCGTTTATGCCCCAAACAGCACCAGCCACTTTCGGCTGTGCCGCAATCCATTCCCAAGCCCCTTGCAAGCTTAAAACTAACAAAAAGCCAGGAAGAAATACACCCATTGTTGCTATCAGCGCCCCTAAAAGCTGATTGTCCGGTGATAATTCAGCCCCCAGAAACGCAGCTAACGAAAACATAGGGCCGGGTACAGCTTGGGCAGCAGCGTAACCCAGCAGAAAACGATCAGTTGAAACAGCTTCTCCAACGGTTTGTTGTAGTAATGGCAAGACAACATGACCACCACCAAAAACCAGGCTTCCGGCTTGGTAAAAACCAGAAAAAATCTCCAACCGCTGCGACACGGTTGCCAGTAACGGTAGCCCCACAAATAAAAAGAAAAAGATTAGTAACGGCAGTAACTTTGAGCGTTTTTGTACCCCACTGCTATTTATTGCTGGCTTGCCATGAAGTATTCCGGCAAAAGCTGCTACCACCAAAAGAATTATCTGAGTCCACAAGCTTGGTACCCACAATAAGGTTGCAGCGGTTAGCGCCGCAATACTCACAGACAATCTTTCATTGCAAAATGCATTAAACAGACTCAGCGCAGCATCAGCAACTACAACGACAGCTAATAGCTTAAGTCCAGAAGCTATGCCAGAAAATAAAGCACTAGAATTTTGTTCGCTATTTGTTGATGCAAGAAAATAGAGCAACAGAAAGGATGGCAATGTAAACCCTAAAAAGGCCGCTACTCCTCCGAAAAATCCTGCCCGACGAAGGCCAAGAGCAAAACCGATTTGGCTTGATCCAGGGCCTGGTAAAAATTGACTTAGCGATATTAATCTGGCAAAAGATTCTTGATCAATCCAGTTTAGTTTTTGCACGAAAGTTTTTTGAAAATACCCAATATGTGCCGCAGGGCCTCCGAAGCTTACACAACCGAGTGCCAAAAATCGCCAAAATACTTCCCAAATATTATTCATGTGTAGGATTATTTTTTACCGCCGCACATTACTCAGTCTTTGCCGGAAAAAACAGTAGTCTCATCAACCACAAAAAGCTTCTCATTTATTTCCCCGTTGAATAACGTACTTTAGTTGCTCTGGCATTACCAAGCAGGTGTCAATCAGCTTTCGTTTTATTAAGAATAACTGCTGAAAATCAACCTCTGTAAGTCTCTCCCCACTTTTTCATTGCCAGTAAGACTGGGCTAAGATCGCGCCCTTTGTCAGTCAGGCTGTATTCAGCCCGAGGTGGATGCTTAGAATACATCTTACGCTCAATGATACCTTGGGACTCTAGCCATTTCAGTCTTGCCGACAAGGTATTGGGTGATGGCCCCATTAATGAGTTTTTTAAATCCTGAAAGCGGCATGTTCCTTGGAGAAACAAGTCACGCAGGATCATGATGCTCCAGTCATCGCCTATCACATTTAATACTCTGCCTACAGGGCATTTTTCATCGTAACGTTTTGCCATATCAAAATAATAGCACAAAGAGTTTAAAGTTTATATTGACTATAAAAAACATACTAACTATAGTATATGTACTCATAAATTTCTTTACTCACTCAAGAGGTGTGATATGAAAAAGACGTTCATGTTAGCTGTAGTAATTTTAATGGGTATAGGAAAGTCATATGCCTTACCTGAAAGCGCTTTATTAGGGCTATGGAAAAACCAGTCGGGTGATGGATTGATTGAAATTACCAAAAAACAAGGGAAATATTCTGGCACTATCACAGGAAGCCCAGATAAGAAGGACCGCAAAGATAAGAATAATCCTGATCCGAAACTGCAAGAGCGATCATTACGGGGAGTACAGATCATGGGAGATTTGACTTATCGTAGTGAGGATAGTTGGGAAGATGGTTGGATTTATGATCCCAACAACGGCAAAACCTATCAATGTAATGTGACCTTGGTTGATGAGAATACGCTTGAAATCAGAGGTTATGTGGGCATTGCTTTGTTTGGACGAACCGAAGTCTGGAAAAGAAATGCTGATAAGGCGATAAAAAGCCCAATAGGAGCACAGCAATGAAAGATGGTCTAAAAACAGCTCTCATCACGGGTGCTTCAAGCGGGATTGGCTACGAACTTTGTTTTCTACTGGCACAGGATGGCTATGATCTGGTCGTGGTTGCGCGCAGAAAAGAAAAGTTGGAAGAATTGGCGGTCACCATTCAGAAGCAGTACGGCCGGACGGTCCATATTTTTGCCAGCAACTTGACTGAGGAAGGAGCGCCAAAAAAGCTATATCAAAGGGTTAACGAACAAGGTCTGAAGATTGGCGTATTGATTAACAATGCAGGGTTGGGTCGGTACGGTAAATTCAGTGAAATGAACCAACAGACCAGTGATGAAATGATACAACTTAATATCTCGGCGCTAACATCACTGACTGGCTTTTTTATGCAAGATATGATTAATACCGGCCATGGGCGCATTCTCAACGTTGCCTCGCTGGTTGCGTTCCAGCCAGGCGGCCCACAGATGGCGGTGTATTATGCCAGCAAAGCGTATGTACTGTCCTTTACACGATCATTGCGCGCCGAACTGAAAGGCACCGGCGTAACGGTGACCGCACTCTGCCCCGGTCCGACTAAAACAGAATTTGGTCAGGCCGACCAAGTACAAACCATCCGCCTGTATAAATTGGCTAACACCACGGCCAAACAAGTCGCTAAAGCAGGCTATAAAGCACTCAAGTCCAATCGGGCAACGGTTGTTCCTGGCCTGTTAAATAAGGTCTTAGCGTTTGCTGGTGAGCTGCCACCCAGAATGATCGCGTTGCAGGTAAATAAATTTCTTCTTAAGAGCTGAAGGTTATCGCTTATTGATTAGCAGAGGATTCAATATGAATAAGCTAGAAGAGCATCCCACAGTAAAAAAAATAAGAGAGAAGCAGATTCAACTTAAGCCTTTCGGATCTCAGCAAATGCTGGACGCTGATTGGTTAAAGAAGCTATGTTTAGGTTTTGGTGCGGACGATGTCGGTTTTGTTGAAGTAGAGCGACCAGAAATAGATGTTGATAGAGACAGTATCGAGCAATATGCACCTTGGACCAAGACATTAGTCGCCTTTGTTTGCCGGATGAATAAAGAGCCGGTGCGAACGACTGCACGTTCTGTTGCCAACCTGGAGTTTCACCATGCTGGCGATCAAGTCAATGAAGTGGCAAAAAAAATCGTAACCGCATTAGAAGAAAAAAATATTAGAGCCATAAACCCTTCGATGGGTTTCCCAATGGAGATGGATCAATTTCCAGGGAAAATTTGGGTTATCTCGCACAAGTTAGTAGCTGTTGCTGCCGGGCTAGGGCAAATAGGTATTCACCGCAATGTGATACATCCGAGGTTTGGTAATTTCATTTTACTCGGCACAGTGCTGATGGAAGCGAGCCTTGCTAAACAGTCACAACCTATCGATTACAATCCCTGTGTGAGTTGTAAACTTTGTGTTGCTGCTTGTCCTGTTGGTGCGATTGGTTCAGATGGAGACTTCAATTTTTCATCGTGTTACACCCATAATTACAAGGAATTTATGGGAGGGTTTACCAACTGGGTTGAAACCATCGCAGACAGTAAAGACGGTAAAGATTACCGCAACAAGGTGAATGATGCTGAATCTGCGTCTGTTTGGCAAAGTTTAAGCTACGGCGCCAATTACAAAGCCGCCTATTGCATGGCGGTTTGCCCCGCAGGGGAAGATGTCATGAGTCCTTTCCTGGCCAATCGGCCAGAATTTGTCAAAGAAATCGTTAAACCTCTGCAACAAAAAAAAGAATCTATTTATGTTGTAAAAGGCTCCGACGCTGAGGAGCATGTTTTGAAACGCTTTCAGCATAAGACGATCAGACACATAAATAACGGCCTTCGACCTACAACCATCGAAAATTTTTTGACGGGCCTCAAGCTTACTTTTCAAAGAAATCAATCGAAAGGCCTTAACGCGACCTATCACTTCGTACTTGAAGGAGTTGAACAGCAACAAGCAACCATCACCATCAAAAACAAACAACTTACTATTGTGGAAGGTTTGGTCGGTCAAGCCAGCATCAAAATAACGGCCGACTCGCAAGTATGGGTAAAGTTTATTCGCAAAGAAGCAAGCTTGCCCTGGGCGCTGATAAGAAGAAAAATTCGTATCAAAGGCAACCCTAAATTATTGATTAAATTTGGCAAATGTTTCTTGGCTTAAAGTGCTACGGTAGGCATATCATAATTGAGTTTGCACTTCTGAGTTGAATCCACGATTCTCGGCGTAGTAAAGTTTTCCTGCTGACGCCTATTTGATAGCACCTAATTACGGCATTGCTAATTTAGTATAGTTAACGTTCCATTTCTTTTATGCATTAAGAGTAATATAGACAGCTCAAGCATTCGAACACTTTTTGTGTAACATTTTGTCTTTCTTCTCATTCGCGCAAGAAAATGTCTAAAGATACTATTGTAGCCTTCAACTGTGTATGTTTCAGCTTTGGATTGAACGTGTTTTTCGCTAGGAATAAAATGTTCATAGGGCTGCCAATAATCGGTTGCTATTGTTCCATTTAATTGATCTTCAATTCCTTCCCAGAGTTTTTGTCCTGTCTGTACGCTTCGGTCGCCAACAATGAAATTGATGAATTTTTTCCCATATCTATCAACAGCAATCCATATCCATTTATAGCTTTTTTTTGACCCACATAGGTATGCATTTCATCCATCTCAGCATAAATCACTTGTTCAGGACTTTTCAATTCGGCAACTTGCTCACCAAAGGATCTAATCCAATTTAGTACCGTGACATTGCTTACGTTCAAAACCCGACCAATTGAACGAAACCCTAATCCTTCAAGATATAATTGAAGAGCCATCTTTCTTAAATAGAATGGTTTGGCTCCCGAGCCACTAGCAACAGTATATCGAAAATTACATTCTTTACATTTGTAACGCTGCTTTTGTTTTACGATACCATCTTTGATGTTTTTATTAGATTTGCATTTAGGGCATTCCATTAAATTTCTCGCTCTCTTTAGAAAGATATCAAAAATTTAATTCTAACATAAAACTATACTAAATTAGCAATGCCCTAATTACATTGTTAAAAAAATATTTATTTGAATTACAAAATATTGGCGATACGGCTTTGTCACCTCAAGGCACCGTGCTTTGATAATAAAAGATATAGTATCAATGGTTGATCCTTTAGACTTTAGATATTAACTCGCGAACTGTAAATGCATTTGAGCAGCTTGTGATATATCACGAAAATAGCGATATTTCCTAAATCCGAGTCGTCTTGTGTCCTGGTAATTCAATCTGCATTCAATAGTATTTATTATAAAAATTAATGCGTTGCTATTAATTGCCTGGCTTATCGATCTGCTGGCACAACTCCTGCGATGTACAAGTTGTAGTGTTTTAAAACTATGAAATGGTAAAACGCTAAGCTTCTTTTAGCGTATCAATGAATATTTTTTTACTGCTCAATTAGGAGAAATATTATGAGAAAGTCAAACAAAGTAGTTCGTCTGCTTTCGCTGGTTGTTGCTTTTGCCGTCTTATCGGTTGGCCTGCTGGCTACTCCGGCACAAGCGAGAAAAGTAACCGGAACAAGCAAATCGGATAATCTAAGAGGTTCCAAAAAAGACGATACGATCAACGGCGGTGCCGGTAACGATACCATCAGTGGCCGTGAAGGGCACGATAAAATTTCAGGTGGTCCAGGTAATGATCGCCTTGAAGGTGGAAAGGGTAGTGACGCCTATTTTTTCGGATCTAAATTCGGTCGTGATTCGGTAATTGAACGAACCGGCACTGATCGGCTTGTCTTTACCAAAGACAGATTGAGAGATGTTATCTCGGGTAAGCTGGTTGGGCCTAACCTAGTTATTAAGACTAAGAATGGCGAGGTTACTCTTCATTCAACGGAGGGTGTAGTTGAAATTTTCCAATTTAGCGATGCTCTAGCGGTCTGGGATTCTAAGCGCAAGCGGTTGGTAAATCCAAGTTCTCTTTTTCGAGCTGGCCTTAAAAAAGAGGCTAAGAATGCTCAAACCGAAATTGATCGGGAAACCGCTAGAGCTTATAGTAGCGAATTTACCCATTCATCAGCTGCTAAGGAGTTTGATCGTCAGATAATTAATGAACAGAACCTGACAATCTTAAACGCTTCTTTTAGTAAAAAAATTAAGGATCGTGTTCTAGACAAATTGCCCCCATTGGTGAGAGACAGAATTCCTACGAATCCTAAAGACTTTATTCCTCAACAGATCGCCAAAAAGATTTTGAAAGAAGTGTTAAAACCAACGCCATTGAACGTTGGTGAAGACGAAGAGCTTGAACGTGATCGAAAAGAGAAGGAAAAAAAGCAAAGAGAGTTCAATGAATCATCGGATAGGAGAGATAATCTGGAAAAAGAGGGAATTGATCCTTCAGTACGGGACGATGATCAGAATACGGGGCCATCAGGGATTCTTTGATCTGTTACTAGTCGTTAGACGAGGATCGTGCTGAGCTCATATTTTTCAATGAGTTCAGCATTACGTGTCTGACATGCTGTCTTGGGTCGCGGATACGCTAATACCCCAGGGTAGCGAAATGAATGCCCAATAATCAGGGTCACAATAATCGGGGTCAGAGTTAAATTAATTATGGTTGTAGGGTGCCTCCAAGTTATTAACTCCCCACTCACGTTATCTTGCTTTGGGACTGTCAAAAAATGAAAGGCTGAGAGACCCTAATTATTCTGGTTTTCCGATGGCTATTTGAATGTTTATTGCCGAATCTGTTCGAAGTCTTTTTATTATAATGAAGCAGAGTTAAATAACTTTTTGAACTGGCACTGGGTTTTTGTTTCAGTTCAAGGCAGGAAAAAAGATACATAATAGGCAATGAAACTATTTTTCTAATGAAGAAATGGAACTAACAAACAAGTCAGTTTTGTAAGTTATTTATTGGCGGTAACCGAAGGTAAGCAAAGATGTTTAAAGTGACAACAACTCAGTATGTTCTGGCAGTAAAAAACCTAGAAACAACGGAAAAGTATTTTACCGAAAAACTGGGTTTCACCGTTCGGTTCCGGGTTGACGGATGGTCATTTATTAGCCTACAGAGTTTTCATGTCATGCTTGGGCATTGTCCAGAAGACGTGTCTGCGATGGAAACGAAGAATCATTCTTACTTTGCTTATATAAACTGCGAAAATATTGACGATCTTTACGATACTTATAAAAAACGGAACGTAGAATTCGCGCAACATATTGCTGATAAACATTGGGGTTTGAGAGAGTTCGGAATTGCTACACCTATAGTACTCCCCATTGTCCAGACCAATTTCTCTAATAATTAAGATATAAATCTTTCTCTTTATTTTAAAAAAAATTGTTATTATTGCGCCGCAGGCGTTTTAATATTACGATTTGTTGACTGCGGCGGAATGTGGTCAAAGGGTGGATTAGTGTGGGTAAGCTCGTGGAAAACGGCTCTTTTGTTTTCCATCAGCTTATCCACACGTTCCGTAGGAAATCCACGCTTTGTCCACATGGAGTCCGCCTGGCTTACCTTTAAATCATACTGCGCTCTTGTTTAAATAGACCTCCTCGGGGGTTTGATAATCTAGCGATTGATGAATCCGTCGCTGGTTGTAAAACTCAAAATAGTCTTTCAGCCCTTGGTGCGCTTGTTTCACGGTCTGAAAATCATTCAAGTAGACTTTCTCATACTTGACAGAACGCCACAAACGCTCAACAAAGATATTATCCAAGGCCCGGCCTCTGCCATCCATGCTAACCTGGATGCCTTTATCCAGCAGGGGTTGCGTGAACCGATGCGTGGTAAATTGGCTCCCTTGGTCGGTATTAAAAATTTCGCACCGTGATGTTGCCAAGGCTTCATTCAGCGCAATGATACAGAAGTCTGCTTCCAACGTCGTACTCAGTGCCCAATTCAGCACATAGCGGCTGTACCAGTCGATGATTGCCATCAAATAAACAAAGCCATGTCTCAGACGTATATAGGTAATATCAGTACTCCAGACCTGATTACAGCGTTCAATGGGCAAATGTCTCAACAGATAAGGAAACACTTTGTGTTCCGGATTCGCCTGGCTCAACTTCGGCTTGGGATAGACCGCTTCTAAGCCCATTTGCCTGAGCAGCCGCCTGACGCGTTTCACATTGACCTGATGACCTTGTAATCTCAAATGCTCCGTCATTTTCAACACACCGTAAAAAGGTGTTTCGGTATATTGTTTATCCAGTTCATGCATCAATAATAGCGTGTATGCGTCGATACCCACCGGACGGTAATACAGGCTTGAGCGATTGATGCCTAGCAAACCACACTGTTGCCTGATGCTAAGGGTTGACAGCTCAGGTTCTAGCCACATTTTTTTAGTGTCAAGAGCCACGTTCAAAATGTTTTTTTTAGAAATTCATTTTCTACTTTTAGCTGCCCTATCTGCTTGTAGAGTTCATCAATCAACGCTTGCTGGTCATCTTCCTGGCGTTTTCGGTGGCTTGAAAATGCTTCGGGGAGGGTATTTAATGCAGCCTTTTTCCAATTGTTGATTTGGGTTGAATGGATGCCGTATTTCGCGGTAATTTCTGCTGTGGTTTGCTCACCTTTTAGGGCTTCTAAAACAACCTTTACTTTGGTTTGAGTGCTGTGCTTTTTTCGACTAATTGTCATCTCTTAATCCTCGGTTTTGAGGGTAAGATTCTATCTTAACTACTGGTCTAGTTTTTGGGGAGTATTATAACCCGAAGGGCATAGAATGATGTTTGGTCAAGAAACCGATAAGAAGAATGGGTAATTTGAAACATAAATAAACCACTCTTCATAAAGGAAAAAATGTTATCGAGGCGCAAGTTTCTACAAAAAATCCTGCTGTCAGGTGGAGGTGTTTTCATACCGTTCAATATTAAAGCAGCTATAAAAAACCATGTTCGCGACCAATGGTTTATGCCAGATGAAGGGGCGCATCATAAACGAACCTGGATGTCTTTCATTGCCAGCTCTGAAGTTTGGGAAAAGCGGCAAGTATTAGAAGTTCAAAGAAACTTGGCTAGCATAGCAACCACCATTGCCAAGTATGAACCTGTATCGATGCTGGTAAGAAGGCAAGATTATGATATCGCCTCGAATCTTTTAGGAGGGTTAGCCAAACATCGCCACCCCATTAAGTTTATTGAATTCACCATGAATGATTTGTGGATGCGAGATACTGGACCAGTGTTTGTGGTGAATGAGAAAAGTCAAAAAGCTGCAGTAAACCTCAATTTTAATGGTTGGGGCGAAGATCAGGATTATAAACTTGATGCCAAGGTGGCTGACTTTGTTGCCAAAAAAGCGGGTGTAAAGACAATCCATACCGATTTAGTGTTAGAAGGCGGTTGCTTCGAGGTTGACGGACAAGGAACGGCAATCATGACAGAAAGCTGCATACTCAATGACAACCGTAACCCAGGCAAAACAAAAAAAGCAGTCGACAGTGAATTAAAAACGTTGCTTGGGTTAAATAAAATTATTTGGTTAAAAGGCATTAAAGGTAAAGATATTACCGATGGGCATACTGATTTTTACGCTCGTTTTGTAAAGCCCGGAGTTGTTATTGTTAGCCGGGATACTGATATGTCATCTTACGACTACAACATTACACGTGAAAATATAAACATTTTACAAGCATCAACAGATGCCAAAGGTAAATGTTTTAGAGTTATTATACTTGACACTCCATGGGAATTTAACTCGGCGTATGGCACGAAAGATTTTGCCGCAGGCTATGTTGGATTCTATGTTTGTAATGGCGCGGTCATTATGCAAAAGTTCGGTGACAAGCAGGCCGACAAGGTAGCAAGGATTAAGCTATCAAAGGCATTCCCTAAACACTACATTGAACAAATCTCGGTTGATGGTATTGCCAGTGGCGGAGGAAGTATTCATTGCGCTACTCAGCAAGAACCTGGTCTCTAAAGCGGTAGGGGCTTTTTGTCTTCACGCTTTTACACTAAAATTCGTGTGACTTAATCTATACTTTATTTTTAGAGCATATGATTTAGAAGGAAGTCTTAATCCGTTATTTATTGAATCTGTCGGTGATTCATAAATACTTAAATTATGAGGAGAGGCATCATTTCTTGTGCTTGGTATAGCAAGCTCTGCAATACTTTATTACCCACACACAATTCGATGAAAAAAAGATGAAAAATAATAGAAAACAACTTATCGTTGATGGGAATTTTCAATTTCGCTTTATTTTGATTGGCGTGCTGACATCATTCTTATTGATCAACACATCCATAATATTTGGATATTGGGTTTCTCCTATGATTAAAGTTGAAGCTTCACCAGATGTGGTGCTTGCAGTGGTGATGGCAATCATCGAAATGTTATGTGTGATCACCATATTTGTAGTCACCTTAAAAACCAGCCATCGAATTGCCGGGCCTCTTTCTCAGATGAAGAAAAATCTGCAAAAAATGGGCGAAGGTGATCTGACAACCTTCATGCACATCAGACAAAATGATAACTTCCATGATCTTTGCGATCAGTTCAATGAGACGTCACAGAAACTTCATTCACGAATCGAACAAATAAAAGAAACAACCACTAAATTAGATAGAGAGATGGAACATAAAACTCTTTCAAAGGAGACGCTCGATCATTTAAACGTTCAATTAGACGAGTTCTTAACTTCATCCACTGTGAAGAATCTTGAAGAGCAGAACGTATACCCGCTTTCGGCAATTAAATAGATAGTAACATCAGGCTTGCCGAGGATTTCAATAATGATTCAACTTGAAAAGTATTTTATTAGGTAAAAAGGGAAAGGGTTTAAATCGTTTCCTTATCGATTTCAGCGGTATAAAGATGTGATCCAAAAGGATAGTTAAAATACATTTGTAAAGCCCATCTTATGGACGTTGCCGAGCTGATTAGCAAAAAAGACAAGGATAAAAAATTATGCTTTTGAACACTAAATATCAACCAAATGGGTTTAGTTTGCTGGAAATCCTTGTTGCCTTGTCAATCATTTCAGTCATGCTGATGATAGCTATTCCTTTGTATTCGGATTATGTTACAAGAACCAAAGTATCTGAAGGTACCAGCATTGTCACTAATGTTTTACTTAGAGTCGAAGAAACCTACCGGGAAACGGGATATTGGCCAAGAAATAATGATGAGGCTGGCGTAGGTGAACCAGAAAACTTCGCTACTACTTGGGTAAAACAGGTCATTGTGTCACATGATGAAGCAGGGATCTCTCAAGTGAGAGTAGTGTACAATCATGCGACACTCGGAGGTAATATCCCGGAAAATACTGATATTATTTTTAATCCAGAAAGCGGGGCTTATGTGACAAAATGGACTTGCTTAAATGGGTCTCTACAAAGCTATTATCGGCCCTTGCATTGCCGGGATGAGACATAGCCTGCTCTAAGAACAACGATAGGGCACTGTTTCAACCAGAGTAAGTGTGCTATTTGGATCCTAACGTTACTTCTCGCATTTAGTGTTTCTTTCCTTAATCATATCCCACATACTAAAGATGTTGTCCAATTCAAACGGTTAACTTAAAGCAAGAGAATCCAATGTCAAAAATAGAATTCTCCAAGCAAGAAAAAGAGCACATTATCAATAAGATTCAACACTATTTCGAAAAAAAGCTTGATTATGAAATTGGTCAGTTTGATGCTGAATTTTTGTTGGATTTCTTCTCTGAAGAGATTGGGTCTTATTATTACAACCGAGGTTTATACGATGCCCAGTCGGTTATTGAGTCTAAGCTGGAAAATATAGCAGAAGCCATTTATGAGATTGAAAAACCGACTGAGTCATGACGGGAAGTGTAATTTTGAATCGGATAAACAAAAAGGCCAGTGAAGACATTTATCTGTCTAATTCGTCAGTTTGTTAAAAATTAATTATGCGTATGTCTTGAGCTATCCGCTAACCTTGCGAATTGATAAACTAAACATCAAAGGCTGCTATTAATGAAACCGGCCCCTTTTAATTTATGAGTAAAATTAGAAACCAGAAGATGATTTGAATGAATCGCCTAACCGGTCAGTTACAGTCAAATCTGTAGCATTGAAACTCACTTGAATAAATTTCAAGTCGGGATCGGTAATCTGCCATCGGTAGGTCGCTAGTCCGGATGCTCGAACAATGTTATTTGAATCAAAACTACAACCAATGGTCTGGTTGACTTGATCGAGCGACATGCCGATTTGAATGGCATTAAATTTCTCGATTGTAAAATTTCCCGATCCACAGCTTGCACTCACACCAGAAATCACCGATCCCGAGCCACCCACACTTTTTACGCTAAACTGGTCAATACGCACCACAACATTGGTAAAGGTTTGATCCCCAACCGTTACGTCGTCTAAGGTCAAGATATTTGTTGTTGGATCGAAGGTATCGGCTTCGGTAAAAATCGAAAACAAACTAATGTTGAGCGTGGCAAATACAGCTAGAAACTTCTTCATTTAACAAATCCTTTGAATTACAGGGAGGTGTAAGGATGACATACGGAAAGCCTAATACAAACAGAAAATTTTAGCTTATATAGCTGGATAAGTAATGCTTATGTCGAATTGTTTTAGCAAGCCTTTGACATAAACAGTATTCACTAACCTTTCGTTTATTATAACTCATGCCCCAAGTTATAATCCCTGGTTAAAGCAGGGCGACGCAGTTATCATAAGCATGAAAAATAGAAAATACATAAAGAATTACCTGATTAACCATAAGCTTCCGCTATTTCGAGAATGCCTATGATGCATCCCGTCATACCTGCATGCTCTTAGCAGGAATCCAAAACTCTTGCGAATAGATTCCAGATAAAAGACTTCGGGAATGACGAGCAAAATAGAGTAGTAAAGCCATTTTTATATTTTATTAAGATTGGCGAAGCATATGGGTAATCAGAAAGAATTATAACTATGAGAGGAAAAATAATGAATTATTTAACAACAAATTTAATGTTACTCCTTGTTGTTTTTTGCTTGGGCAAAAATCAGATTGCAAAGGCTGATATTGTTTCAGATGCGGAGCTATTATTTAATAATGCAGAGGATCAATTTAGCCAGTTTTTTAGTCCAAAATTAACTACTCAAAGCAATGTTTATCCTGAGTGGCCTTACTACAGAGGTCCGTACAATAATAATATTTTTGCAGGTATCAATTCTAATGGCTCCGTTTATATTTTAGGGGGGGCTTTTGGCGACTCTCCTGCCAAGATTGGAACCCTGCCTGAGGTTTTAACTATGCTGAATAATCCCCAGCATTCTCCTGTTTCTGGAGGAGTAAACTCGGGGTTGGGTGGCCATATGATATTAGCTCGGCACAAGCTGAATTTATCTACAGGAAATTACAGCAGCATATCAACTATCGATGCTTGGTTTAAGTTCCACGAAGAAGCCGATGATATCCGTAATTTGAAAGATGCAAAAATTAAATATTCTTATGATGGAAAAACTGCAATTGTAACTACACTGAATTGTGTACTAGAGCAATGGCAACTAGACATTGTATGTGTCGCCATAATCGATGTAGAAAGTGGTCGAGCTGATGAATTAAAAATAAACCAGGATGGTGATATGAGTATTGATGCTCTCAATGCTTCTCTATCTTTGGATGGCCAATATTTTGCCGTTGCCAGCTCTTACGCCAGCTCCACTAGCGATCTCACTTTATCAATCTATGATCGCAGCGGAAGTGAGGTTGCATACGGTTTCTATCCAGGACCAGAGAAACTGGATGAAATAGGGTTGCCTGAGTGGTTGTCAGATGGCAGCCTTATCTTTAGTGCGGCTAACACCATTTACCGTACCGAACCATACAAAGCAAAGGGTATACCTATCAAATCATTTACGGAGAAACCAAGCCAACCTTCAATCAGTCCTGATCAAACAAAAATTGCGTTCAAATTGGGTCAATTTATTTGGGTTATGGATATAGATGGTAACAACCTATCCCAACTTGTCGAGGCAGCGCCAACTTACAAACCGGATGAAGTGCCTGAAATAAGGTTTCCGGTGTGGTCTCCCGATGGTAAATGGATCGCCGTTCTTGTGGGTGGTTCAGATAAGTTCAGTAATAATACTCAGCGTTTTTATACAAACTTATTGGCGATTCCTTCAGGCTCAGAAAAAGCACAAGTTGGTTTCGAGGGGCAGGTACCCAGTAATGCTAATAATTTGTCTGAGGGAGTTATTAATATTCAAGGTTACGCTAGAGCTTCTTTTGACGGCCTTATAAACGAAACCAATCTTCATAACTTTTTTGGTGGTTTTGTCTCTTGGGTTGAACCGTAACCCTTGTAAGGTTAAGTATATCAAAGCTATATGACACCGAAAATTTTCTCAAAAGACATGCAGGCACACGCAGAATTTTCAACTTGTCGCAATTATCGCTATGCCCTGTGGCGGACATGGGATGATGATTTAGATAAAGTTTTGTTTATCGGATTAAATCCTGCTACAGCTGATGAAAACAAGGATGATAATACCATCAAACGTTGTATGAGCTATGCTGGCCAATGGGGTTTCGGTGGGGTTGTCGTAGGTAATCTTTTTGCCTATCGAACGCCAAGTCCGAAAGAATTAATGAGGCAGAAAGATCCCGTTGGTGTAGCAAACGATGCCTGGTTAAAAAAGCTGAGTGTTCATGCTTCAATGGTGCTGGCTATTTGGGGAAATGATGGCAGTTTTCTTGATCGTGATAGCAAAGTTGTTCAGCTGTTTTCAAATTTGATGTGCTTACGCATAACAATTGCCGGTCGACCGCACCATACAAGAGGACTGCCCGATGGCATTAAGCCTATTCCTTACCCCTATAAAAATCTGCTTGTTAAATGATAGATTATCTCCAGGTAATCTGCTCTCTATTAACCTAATGGTGGATGGTTGGTATTATGGGTTGTTGACGGAATCAAGGTAAATTTTTCTTGATCTTGGAATTTATTTAGTACCAAGACTAAAAGGACTAACAACCCTGCTAGGGAGGTTATTAAGAGGTATTTTTTCATTTTTGTTATTTCAATTACGTACGGGTTATCTTGTTAGATAACTTTGTTTTTGTGGTTGATATATCGGGAAATAAGATTCCCTTCTCAATAGAGACAAAACAGTGTCTGACAAAACTGAAGCTAAAACCTGTTCAGTAGGTTAAAGGAAGAATGGATTAGAATCTGTTAAATAATGCCATTTTAGGGCGTTTTTTTAAATGAGCTTAATAATAAATGGCAATGTCACTTGTTTTTCGGATAAAGCTTGCACTCATACAGTTTAAAAAACCGGAGTACTCTAATTGTCGTAGTTATCCAGTTCGTGCCCACAGTATTTACAGAAGTCTGCATCGTTATCATGGCCTGTTGATCCGCAATCAGGACATGCATCATTGCGAATGATGCTGGTTCTTGTAGATTTGATCAGTTCAACGCTGTAAATGCCAGTTGGGACAGAAATTATGCCATAACCCATGATCATGATAATAGAGGCAAGCCCTTGCCCCAAAGGGGTTTGAGGGGCTATATCACCATAACCGACTGTGGTCATGGTTACGATAGCCCAGTAGATAGCCGTGGGTATACTGGTAAAACCGGATTCTCCACCTTCAACCGCATACATGATGGATCCAAACAGGATGACGAGTGTAAAAACGGTAAATAAAAATACTAATATTTTTTGTTTACTGTTCCTTAATGCGGTTAATAAAACCTGCGCTTCGCTCAAATACTGGGTTAGTTTGAGTACTCGGAAGATTCGCAGTAGACGCAAAATGCGAATCACTAGCATATATTTTGCATTGGGAATGAGCAAGCTGAGATAAGTGGGTAAAATCGACAGCAGGTCGATAATGCCGTAGAAACTACAGCAATATAGCAATGGTTTCCTGACGCTGATAAGTCTGAACAGATATTCGATTGTAAATAAAATGGTAAAAAACCACTCAAACAAATATAGCGATTTTTGATATTGCGCACTGAAACTATCGATGCTACCCAGCATAATTGTAACTACGCTGAGAACAATACAAATGATCAACGCCACATCAAAAGCTTTGCCCATCGGTGTTTCTGATCCGAAGATAACGGTATTCAAAGCTTCGCGCCATGCAGAAAGTGAAGCACCTTCATTGTAATTCGGGTGTTGTTTGGGTGGTTTAGTATGCTTCATCAGGTTTTTAATGATTTAATGAACTTCATTGAAATCATACTATCAATATAATCATAAGTAATAATTCAATACCGCTAAATGATGTTTTAGACCAGCGATCAGTAATAGCAGCGGTTCTCTTTTTTAATCTAAGTTGTTCTGTTGCTGTGGCTTTTTCTAGTGTTTAAGAATGATTTGAAAAAACATCAAAATTTAGTGCAGGTCATAAATTCGTTTTCGAGTTTTAAATTGGATGAAATATCTAAATGCCATCCTAGGAAATAGAGATAACAGGTAATCCCAATTAATTTAAAAAACCTTCTGTTTTTAGCTGAATTTTAGTTTTAACGATCTGGTGGGTTAGCAGGACAAATCAATATGCTGCATTAGGTAAAAATAGAATGTAAATCTCTGGTGATTTTATCGGAGATAAATCTTGACCATATACGGGTTAATCTGGTTCGAGAAAAGTTTAGCTTCACATTAACCCCAGTGTATTGATCACTTGGGGCGGGAAAAATGTACTTGACTTTGTAGGGAGAAATTCAATTATTCGGAATCTTCAAATTCGCTCATAATAACACCGAGGCAATTGCTGCCAGTGTTTTCGATGGCAAATTTGAGTGCTTGGAGGTCTTTTAATTGGGTTTTGTTTTGCCTTGCGACGAGCAAGGCGCCTTCACAATGTTTGGCTATGATTTGTGCCTCTACACCTAATTCAGCAGCAGGCGTATCGATAAGAATGACATCAAACCTGAGTTGTAAAAAGCGCAAGCAATTTTTGAATCCTCGTCCAATTAATTCCACCGGATTAGGTGGAATGGTTCCGGCTGGAAAAATAGATAAATTATTTAGAGCAGCAGATTTAAAAATGATTGAACCGTTGCCTTGTTGCCCATGCATAGTAATTTCTCGACCGCCCAAAAGGTCAGAGAGACCTCGTCGTCTATCTAATTCAAATAATTTATGTTGCTTAGGCCTGCGTAAATTTGCATCAACAAGCAAAGTTTTTGCTCCTAATTGGGCGAAAACTATTGCCAGATTGGCACACAAATAGCTGCAACCTTCATTTCTTGCAGGGCTTATTAGAGCTAGCGTTTTACGATTCGCATTAAACCACTTTAGCATCAATTGGCTGCGGACAGAACGTAAAGCTTCAGCTTGTTTGCTAAAAGGTTGGTATGCTGCAATCAAGTCTTGGCGGTTTGAACATTCACTGGGTGCCAAGTAAGGGAATTTAAATTGTTGGGAAAGCACTTTCTGAATGTCAGTATGACTCACTAATCCCATTGCTAACGCAGCATCACCGAAACTAAGGTCGCTTGTTTTTTGATGTTGCAAAATAGCATCGATATCTTTAGGTGAAATTATTCCTGCTTCTTGCAAAAGCGTACCAATCATAGCGGAATTAGTCTGTCGAGCGATTTGGTTCTCAACATTTATCGTTGAAGAATCTTCTGATTCTATTTTTCTTTTCTGGGAAGTGAACTCTTGCACTACAGTACCTGACTTATGTTTAAAGGGTGGAATAGCAAGATTACAAGGGAGTTGAGCATTTTAATTAATATATTTAACCGTTTGAAATAAAGTCTAGTATCTTTTAAAAATATTAATAGATCTGAATATTTGTGCCAGGTTGTCCTGGCAACTTGTTTCCGTCCTGGTAATGACTAAGCAACATACCGGTTGTACCTTCATCCTTTTCTGAGATTACCCCAAATACAGGAATATCTAATGCATCGTAGATATCTTTCGGAGATCGCACGCGTCTATCTAAAACCTCCATCAATAAGGCACCTGCAACCCCTAACAAACTCCCAAAAAATATGGCCAAAATTAAGTTCAGCATAAGCCTTGGACTAGACGGCTTTTGGGGAGGTATAGCAGGATTTAAAATTCCGACATTGGCTTGGCTTATTTCACTTTCCAGCCGTGTTTGATTAACTTTTTGCAAGCCACTATCATAATCACGTTGAGCGTTCTGGACTTCTCGGTTAAGCACCGCCATTTGATCTCGCTGTTTTTTTAACTTTAAAACTTTTTCTTTTTGTTTTATAAAAGAATCAGAAAGAATCTTATCTCTTTGGGATGATGCATCGGCGTTACTGGAGATGCTGTTCAATACTATTTTTATTTCTGAGAATAACTTTCTTCTAAGAGCAGAAACTTCTGCTTTTGCTTGTTTATATCGAGGATGGTTTTTGTCGACTCGATTGGATAATTCTGCAAATTTAGCTTCAGATCGCGCCAAGTCAGATTTTAGTCCTTGGATTAAAGAGCTTTTGATGACTTCTTGCATCGAGTCATTCAGGCCACCTTGCTGTATTTTTTCTTTAAGCTGTTCTTTTCTGGATTGCAATTCGTTAGTTTGTGCTTGGCTGTCTAACAGCTTTTCGGATAAGCTTACCAGCTGAGCTTGCTCTAAATCAAGCTTTCCATCTAACGCTACAATGCCGTGAGTTTGTTGAAATTCAGACAAGATGCTTCTCGCTTTTTCTAAGCGTTTTCGAGAGTTAACAATTTGATTGTCCAGCCAGATTGAACGTTGCTTAGCTGGTTGAGCTCTTAACTCAATGGAAGTCTGAATATAGGCTTCAGCAAAAGCATTGGCAACTTCGGCTGATAATCCAGCATTATCTGTCATATAGCTAATATTGATGATGCTGCTCTCTTTCGTTAATTTTACATCGACATCCTCTAACAGTTCATCGGCAATCCAATCCTCAATATCCCCGTCGAACTTTGTTTTCGCAAAATCTTCTCGCCATTTCTCAGATTGTGATAAATGAAGGTTATTCACGACTTTTTTTGAGACATTGTGACTCGCAATCACATCTAATTGTGTAGCCATGAAACCTGGTATGAGTTGAACGGGCATACTCGTTCCAGTAACTGGGTCAACCGCAAGTTGATCAATCACCAGGGAGATACTCGCTTCATATTTTTTTGACAGCAAAAGACTTAGCACTAATGTAGTCATGACTGTAATAACCAAGGTTAACAGTGCGATTTTTTTTCGTGCCAAAAGCGCCGTAATGAGTTGCTGAAAGTTCATATTGTTCTTACAAAATTATATAGAGGGAGTTACTTCCAAATTGAAAATAAATTTAAGTTGCATCAAATATTAATCTTTTAATCCACAACATACTTGTATCTAGATAGTAAAGCTCTAGAGTTCAAATGATAGCTATGTCAATTGTTGAAATAGACTTCATTTATGATCATGGATGAAATCAAAACAGCCGCTCTTTTACATAGACAACATCACCTTTAATCACTGGCTCGGTCAATTCACCATCAAGTTCCTGCATTTCGCCGCTTGCATTATTTCGTTTAATAATAATACCGTTTTGTGTGCCTCTTAAAGTTAAGCCACCACCTATTGACAATGCTTTTACCACAGACATATCTCTAACTATCCTATACTCTCCAGGTTGTTGTACCTCACCATAAATATAGAACATTGGTGCTTTTGCAACATAAATTTTATCTTTGGGCTTTAAAACAAGTGGATTTGTGCTTTCTGATGCATCCAGCATGTCATATAAGTTGATCACATGCTTTTCAGTTTTACCCTCTTTATATCGTGTTAGGATCACTTTTTCATCACCGGTTTCTTTAATTCCACCGGCCATGGCTATAACATCTATCAGTGTTGTCGCAGAATCCAGTGCATAACGTCCGGGTTTGTTAACATGTCCTAGTACTGAAACTCGTTGGCTGTTGTTTTCCAGAACGTTTACTGTAACTTGGGCATCGGGTACGAATCTGCCTTTGGCTAGTTTTTCGGCAATTAATTGTTCCACTTCAAAGGTAGACTGGTCTGCAACATGCAATTTACCTATTAAAGGGAAAGATATCTGGCCGTCTACGGAGACCCTGGTTTCACTTTTGAGGTCATCGTAGCCGAATACTGTAATACCTAGCAAATCGTTCGGCCCAATGTTGTACTCAGCTTTTGATATACCCCAGAATCCCATCAAGAAAGCGGAAGCAACGAATACTAATAGTGTGCGCCAGTGACTATGGAATTGACGTATGCTTATTTGTTTTTTCATTAATTCCTACCCTAATTGTTATTTCTACTGTTTAGTTGTCCAAAAACTGTGAAAAGTTTCGTGATTAGTTAAGTATGACTCAATTTTAGGATGCTTCCATTAGACTAAAGTCGAATTCTTACTGATCAGTAACTTTTTACCTATAAAGTTATGGTTTTATCGAGTATATGCGTCCGCCCGTTCGCACCTCTTACCCACTAATATTGTAGGCTAATATTTTGATGAAGCTGGTTTGCGGTAACTAATTTAGTTTTAAATGCGAATTAAGAGCTAAAAATACCCAGTTATAAGAAATCAATACCTTATAGAATTGTTGTTACAGCACATCAATGTCGTAATTTAGCTCTTAATTCGTATTTAATCAAAAGGATATCGCTCCAACAAAGCCTAACTATGATGGCTTTATAAATTTAGAGTAATAAGGTTTGGCGTTATTGCTTTAATTTGAGCTGAAAGCATTATATCGTAATTTCGTTATTATTTATTCCCATCACATTTATATTTCTGATGACATAACAATCAATGCCTTTTAGCATTTACTAAGGGTTAGTATGGAGAATTTGGATGGAAGGGTGAAGCTATTCCTAATAGCATACAATGATACATACTTTTTTAAACTCACATTAACATGGTGAATTAGTATTGTGGGTATCCAAATAAAGTTACTGTTATAAACAACCAAGCGAATTTGGGGGTTAAACAAGCACTAACTTTTTCGAAGCGCAGTCAGCTCACTGCGTAACCGACTCCAGTCAAACGCATCGCCAGGATCCATTTTTCTGGCAGGTGAAATATCTGAGTGTCCTGCAATACGATTTTTGGAAAGCTTAGGATATTGCAATAAAAGGCTATGTAATAATTTTACTAATATTGAGTATTGTTGGTCAGTATAAGGTAATGTTTCAGTTCCTTCCAGTTCAATCCCTATCGAATAATCGTTACAAGCGCAACGGCCCTTGAAAATTGAGTCGCCCGCATGCCAAGCTCGTTTGTTAAACGGAACGTACTGGATGATGTCGCCTGAGCGGGTAATGAGAGTATGAGCAGATACTCTTAAGTCACAAATTTCCTCAAAATAGTTATGCCGTCTCACGTCTAGCTGATTAGAAAAAAAATCACTAATATAGCCATTTTCAAATTCGCCAGGAGGCAGGCTAATACAATGGATTACGATCAGCGAAACATCATCCTCAATGGGTCTTGAGTCTTGGTTTGGAGAGGTTGATTTAACTGCCGTGCTCAACCAGTGATTGTCAATTTTCATGTTGTTAATTGGCAACAATAATCAGAATAAAAAGAGTTAGGATCACAAATTTAATCTGTCAGTTTAGGTGTGCATACTATGCGCATGCATATAGGCCGGGTGACCCTCTTTCATCACTAATATTATAGCCTATTTATATAATGTTAAGAAAATCCTATTAATTTACAGGTATTGGATTACGGTCATTAACTCTCTCTATTCTCCTTGCAGGGCAATTGGGTTTTAGATATTGCGATTGATCCTAAATACATCAGTTGAATATGGATATTAACGATAAGTCTTTGAAAGTTATTTCGTTATTAATTTAATGTTCCCACCCATTCGGTGAGAGATTCAACTGCGGCGCAGTAAAATAAAATACTCAAAATCATTAAGTTACGGAGTTTCAGTGACTTTTTTTAAGTTTTAACTGATTTTTTTAGGTTGATGAGGGGAGTCATCGAACACGCAAAGGAAACGGCGCTGCAAATCTTACTGTTACTCACCATATGGTTTCGAAAATCAAAGAAGAGAAAACAGTCAAGGTTGACGTAAAAACGAAGCGGTTAATGGCTGGCAGGTATAAGGATTATTTGCTCAAAATTATTGGTGTAATTTAAACCCGACTGCGCTGTTCAAAGGGTGAACTATGACTATACTTAGTAACAGGACAAGGGGGATGCCCGGATATAAGTATGGGGATGCCCGAATATAAGTATTGCGCATTGGAGCAGCGATGTGCTTCCGAACAAGAAATAGTGGGCGGGATTGCTAAGCATTGGCATGGTTGAGTGTGAATGTCTGGAGCCCGAGATCGCAAGTATTGAGTGGCGTTTCTTCGTAAATGTTACCTCAAATGCCAAACGATTTGCATCTGCCGCCCGGCGCGGGGATATACACGGGCGGTAGGGCGACTGGCTGTCCTACCGTGATTATAAATTCAGGTGACCGAATTAACTTATTAAGGATACAGATATTAATGCTGTATATAAAATGCTTCAGACAAATATTTATTCGAGACAAAATATTACGGTACATTTTTTTTGCATGTATTCCAGCATTGTTATTCTATAATTTTTCTTTACTCTGCTTATCGTATTTAGGTTTTGGAATCATTGAGGTATTAAGGGATCCCGCACAACAGAGTGGGCAGTCAAGTTTTCTTGGTTTTCTATCCAACATAGGTATTTGGTTGTGGGTTTCCTCTGTTGCAATTTGTTTTTTTAGTGCCTTAACGTATAAATTTATAACTACCGGTAGACACAAAGAATTACTTTTTTTAGTAGGTATGTTTTCAATGATCCTAGCAATAGATGATTTTTTCATGCTTCATGACCGATATGTCGATCAAAATCTTTGCTATCTTATGTATGCTTTTTTTGCAGGAACTTTATTAGTGCGTCATCATAAAGAGATACTAGAAATTGATGGTTTTTCCTTTCTTTTAGCAGGATTATTACTCGCATTATCTATATTTACCGACCTAATTCAAGAGCATATCCCGCTAAAATATGCATACGTCCAAGTATTTGAAGAAGGTTTTAAATTTGTTGGGGCAGCTACCTGGTTATATTTCAGTTATTGTATAGCATCGTTTCATCCTTTATATCCCACAGAAAAACAAAGAATACAGGTTGAGCGAAATAATTAAAGTAACATTGATTCTTATCCATATCCTTTTTCGATCTCCTAGCTTTTCTAGGCGTAAACCGTTCATTCACCAAAGCAAGATGGCGGAAGCGCCCATTCCAGCATCACCTAAATTAGTTACCCATTCGAATTTTAGAAGAGCCAGAAATCGTATCACCAAACATTTAGAACGCTTTGTAAGTGATGGGTATCTGACTTTAACCAACGTCCACTGAATGCTTCAGTAACACTCTTTCTTTCAATTGACTACAAGGACGGCGAGGACTTTACTGTCGTAAAAACTATTCCAACTGTTCGGTGGTAATGAAGTCGTTGCTGTGCATGAACGAGATTTGACCGTTGGTCAGCCCATTTTTTATTGGATAAGACTATAGATTGCTTAAATAGGATCTGGGTCGTATAATTTGGCAGAAGGATCATGTTGGCAGTTAAATTGACTGAAGTGATCAAAATGCGGGATAGCCATTACCCATCAAGGAGGAAAAATGAATACTCTAAGTTCACGTTCTACCCTCGGTACCCTGACTCTCTGTCGTCCGAAATTAAAGCCATGTAGACAAATGTCTACCATCTATTAAAAGAATCTGCGGGTACAACCCAAAGAAAGGGGAATTCTGCGTTCTTTTGTCCTTAATGTTCGGTCAAATGTTCACATAATTAGGAGCTACAATCCTGTCGTAATAGATAGATCTACGATAGTGATGGTCTAGAAACTACCGTTTTGGTTTAGGGAGAGGTTTCCATTTGGACAATAAAAAGACTATGTTTTTGACCTGAGGGATCACTAATACAATTATCAATAAAGCAAGATCCCGTCACAATGCGGATATACGGGTATGTTTCATAACGATACTTAGTGAAACGTCAACATGTTTCAGTGAAACGCATACAGTATTTTTGAAAAAGATGGATGACTTATTGAATGACATAAACATCAATTAAAACAATTGAATATAATGATTTATTCATGTTGGCGCACCTTTTGCGTAACTTCTAATGACTTGCGCTATCTCATTTGTGCCATAGCGCAGAAACCCATCAGCATTTGAGGAGAAGTATTATGCTATTCAAGCAACTTTTTGACCAAGAAACCTGGACCTACACTTATCTGATTGCCGATACTGTCAACAAGGAAGCGGTTTTGATTGACCCGGTCAATACGCATATCGACGAATATTTGGAGTTACTTAAGGGACAAGGTTTACAACTAAAATATACGTTGGAAACTCATGTTCATGCCGACCATATCACGGCCAGCGGTTTACTACGCGAACGCCTGGGCGCACAAACGGGCGTTAGCCAGATGTGCGGCGCTGATACAGCGGATATTCAAATAAAGGATGACGATGTATTCTCTTTCGCTAACGGAGAACAAATTAAGGTGATAGCCACGCCTGGACATACGGCAGGTAGTATCTCCTTCTCATGGCGTGACCGCGTATTTACTGGTGATTCTTTGTTTATTGGAGGTTGTGGACGCACCGATTTTCAAGGTGGCGATGCCGGTGCGCTCTACGACTGCATCACTCAGCGACTGTTTACCTTGCCAGATGAAACACTGGTTTATCCGGGGCACGACTACCAACAGCGTTGGGTCAGCAGTATCATGCAAGAACGCACTACCAACCCACGTTTGGCGGGTAAAACCCGTGATGAATTCATAGCGATTATGGAGAATCTTAATCTGCCTAAGCCCAAATTGATTGATGAAGCTGTTCCCGCCAATCGGTATTGCGGTCTGGAAGAAGACGAGCGTCAAGATGCTGTTGTTGTTCGTGAAACAGCGAAAGAACAAACTACAACTGAGGAAACGCCAGGAGCTACGTGTGGTGCTTCTCTACCCTCTAGCGGATTAACCCTTCAGGATTTGGTCATTACCGCCAAACAACAGATAACTGAAATCAATGTGGAAAAAGCCAAACAATTGATAGCTGAAGGCAGTACTGCCATTATCGACACCCGAGAGGAAAGCGAATACGCAGCAGGGCATATTCAACAAGCACTGCCATTACCGCGCGGTGTCTTGGAATTTAAGCTGGGGAATTACCCAGAGCTGGCGGATAAATCCAAACCTGTGTTGATTTACTGCCGCACTGGAGGTCGTGCAGCCCTTGCAGCGCAATCCTTGAAAACACTGGGCTATACAAATGTCCTTTCCATTGCAGGTGGCTTTGAAGCTTGGCAGAAAAACGGCTAAAAACACAGAAAAGAGGTTTAAATAATCAAGGATGAGTTCTCAAGATTTTAGTCAATGGGTGAGTCTGCTGGATGTTGGTTAGACTCACATTCTCCCTGAGTACCCTGATATTGCAGGAATTTTATTTATTCAGCCAAGTTAGCCTAGGACACAAAAACAGCACAACCAGGAGAAAGTATGTCTAAAAAACAATGTACACTTTCTCGATCCGAGAAAAACCGGTTCATTTGGTGGCTCGGTAAAAAAATAGGTTTTCCTTGGTTATATTGGAGCGTGAGGATCAAAGGCTACCGCTTTGACATTCCGAGTCGGGAATCCTATGCCAAAAAAATTATGGAAGAATAGCTGATAAAGACTTCGCCTTAAAGGTTTGCCATGGCCTATAACCTAACTCCTGAATTTGTAACGTGGCCAATGTTGTTTAAACACAATAAACCTAAATTATGACTGAAACCACCGATACCGAGTCACGGGTGAGAAAGTGTTTGCCCATCCTCGGCTGGTTAAAATCCTACACTCGCCAGGATTTTAACGATGATTTGTTTGCGGGCATCATAACGGCTATCCTGCTCGTTCCGCAGGGGATCGCCTATGCGTTACTAGCAGGTTTACCCCCCGAACTTGGCTTATACGCGAGCATTTTACCGCCTGTACTCTATGCCTTGTTCGGCACCAGTCGAACCTTATCGGTAGGCCCAGTTTCCATCGCAGCCATTATGATTGCCAGTGCTTTGAGTGCGCCTGAGATTCACGACCTAGGTACCCCGGTGCAAAGCGCATTGATTTTATCAGCAGAAAGCGGTTTGATTATGCTCCTCATGGCTTTGTTACGCATGGGCGGGCTGGTAAATTTTATCAGTCATCCTGTATTAACAGGTTTTACCAGCGGTGCTTCCATTTTGATTATAGCGAGTCAGTTACCGCACATCGCGGGGTTGAAAAAATTATCTTGTGGATTGGATGTCGCCTGCTACGGTCGCTATTTTCAAGGTTTTAATGCGACCACATTATGGCTTGCTTTGGGGGCGCTCAGTTTATTAATCTTATTCGGTAAACCGCTCACTACGCTATTTAAACAAATAGGTTTGTCGGCGTCTGCCGTGACTGCCGTCAGCAAGTGTGGCCCGTTACTGACGGTGATGCTAGGAACTATAGCGGTTAGTTATTTCAATCTGAATATACACCATAACGTTTCTGTTGTAGGCCATGTTCCTTCTGGTTTTCCTACATTAAATCTGGATTTTATTTATAACGAACAATGGCGCTTGTTGCTCCCCAGCGCCGCTTTTATCGCTTTAATCGCCTATGTGGAAAGCGTCGCAATTGCTAAAGTAACGGCTAATCTCAGAAGCGAAAAAATTGTACCCAATCAAGAGTTAATCGCCTTGGGCGCAGCAAATTTGGCGACCTCAATTTCCGGCGGCATGCCGGTTGCTGGGGGCTTTAGCCGAACCATGGTGAATTTTTCAGCAGGTGCCAGAACACAAGTGGCGATGTTAATTGCAGCCGGGATTCTTGGGGTTTCGGTGATATTTTTTGCCCCGTGGTTTGAAAATATTCCAAAAGCCGTTTTAGCAGCTATCATCCTGATTGCCATCTTTCCTTTGGTGCGTTTAAAAAACATACTTCGCACCTGGCGTTATGATAGGGGAGACGGGGTCGCAGAACTGGTTACCATGTTGGGGGTTATTCTCTTGGGTATTGAAGAAGGGATCTCTTTAGGGATATTGCTGACCATTGCCAGCCATTTACGCAAATCCAGTCAACCACATATAGCGGTAGTCGGACGCATCCCGGATACCGAACATTTTCGCAATATCAAACGTCATCAGGTGGAAACCTGGCAGCACTTATTGTTACTTCGTATTGACGAAAATATCACATTCACCAATATAAATTACATTGAAGAGTATCTTGCTGCCGAGTTAAAAAGACAGCTGGATATTCAACACGTCGTACTCATTTTTACTTCGGTCAGCGATATCGATACCACGGCGTTGGAAGCATTGGAGAATATCAACAATGCTTTGCAGAAGTCTGGAAAAACTTTAAACCTTGCTGAAGCAAAAGGTCCGGTGATGGATAAGCTGCAAAAAACGGATTTTATTGAGCACTTAAAACCTGGCAAGGTTTTTTTCCGCATCATGGATTCGGTTAATGAATTAAGTTAAATATTGGGTTTGTTTTCTAAAAAAACTCTTTTTTTGTATGAAGGAATGTACCCTTAAAGAGCTAATATCTCATTCAAATGGTGTTTGAAAAAACTCATAAATTGGACAGTCAGCTCGGAGAAAACTATTGATAATTAAAATAATTTCAACCTTGAGTATCATCCTTTTATTTGGAAATGTCCCACTTATTAACGCATCTATCCATCCCAGTATCGATTTAACGACGTTTGATTTCGCCAGCAGCGTTAGTTTTATAGACAAAAGATCCAACGGGTCTAAAGAATTGTTAATTGAAAAAGTTGTTTCTTTGGCTGAATCTAAAGCCCCTGCCCGGCGTAGAGGTACGGAAAATTGGGAAGAATCCCAAGGTAGTTTTTTCGTTGTACCAGGGTTGGTATTGGGGGTAATCGCTCTCACTTTGTTTTTCAAAAGGAAATAGTTGAATGCTGAAAAAACCACGCAAGCAACCTTTTTTTTCCTCGTATAGCCGAGAAATAACGATTGCCTTACTGGTTAAATTCCTTTTATTAGGCGGGGTATGGTGGTTCTTTTTCGCAGGAAAAAAACAGCCCGTTGACGGGGCAACTATCGCCGGAAAAATTTTCGGTGAAACGCGTTCGGTAATTATTTTTCAAAAAGATCAGGAGGATCGAAATGATAGCCAATGAAGTTGTGGAGCTTTCCAGGCTTCAGTTTGCACTAACTGCGATGTATCATTTTTTGTTTGTACCACTGACACTGGGGATGTCCTTTTTACTGGCCATAATGGAATCGGTATACATTATGTCCAATAAGCCAATTTATAAAGACATGACCAAGTTTTGGGGCAAGTTGTTTGGTATCAACCTTGCCATGGGAGTCACCACCGGTCTCACCCTGGAATTTCAGTTTGGTACCAATTGGGCCTATTACTCACACTATGTCGGTGATGTTTTCGGCCCGCTACTTGCGATCGAAGGTATGGTGGCTTTCTTTCTGGAATCAACCTTTGTCGGTTTGTTTTTCTTTGGTTGGGAGCGTCTCAGCAAAATCCAGCATTTGCTCGTTACCTGGCTGCTGGCTTTAGGTTCCAGTTTATCGGCGTTGTGGATATTAATTGCCAACGGCTGGATGCAACATCCTGTTGGCGCTGAATTCAATTACGAGACCATGCGTATGGAGCTGACTAGTATCGCAGAGCTGTTTTTTAACCCAATCGCACAGGTCAAATTTGTACATACAGTTGCGGCTGGCTATGTCACAGGGTCAATGTTCGTCCTTGGTATTAGCGCTTATTACCTATTAAAAAATAGGGACGTTGCTTTTGCCAGGCGGTCTTTCAGAATTGCCGCAGGTTTCGGTTTAGCATCCGTGTTGTCGGTGATCGTCTTGGGCGATGAAAGTGGATATACCGTGGGAGAGGTGCAAAGAGCCAAGCTGGCCACCATCGAAGCAGAGTGGGAAACCGAAGAGTCACCTGCTTCGTTCACCCTGTTCGGTTTCCCCAATGAGGATACCATGACCACCGATTATGCCATTAAAATCCCCTGGGTAATGGGGCTTATCGCTACCCGGTCTGTTGATGAAAAAGTTGGCGGTATTAAAGAAATACTTGAAAAAAATCGTGAGCATATAAAAAGTGGCATGATTGCCTATGAGAACCTGCAAAAAATGCGGGGGAATAAGAACGACATCCAAGCAAAAGCAGTTTTTGAAGCGCATAAAGATGATCTTGGTTACGGCCTGCTGCTAAAGCGTTATACAGACAATGTCGTCGATGCTACGCCGGCGCAAATCGAGGATGCTACCCGCCACTCTATTCCGAAAGTCGCCCCAATGTTCTGGACATTTCGCGGCATGGTGTTATGTGGTTTTATGATGTTATTTATTTTCGCTGCGTCTTTTTACTACAACGCCAAACGAACCGCCCATAAACAACGCTGGTTGTTGCACTTGGCGGTCTATAGCATTCCGCTACCCTGGATAGCTAGCGAACTAGGCTGGGTGGTCGCCGAGTATGGTCGCCAGCCTTGGACGATTGCCGGTATTTTACCAACCCACTTGAGTACGTCCAGCGTTGAAGTTGGACAGCTGTATTTAAGTCTGGCAGGATTTTTCGTGTTCTACTCTGTACTGCTTGTTATCGAGCTATTTTTGATGAATAAATATGTGCGCCTGGGTCCCAGCAGCTTACATACCGGACGCTATCATTTCGAACAGGAAGGAGTCAATCATGTTTGATTTCGAAACGCTGCGCATTATTTGGTGGGCACTACTGATATTCGTGGTTTGTGGCTTTGCTGTCATGGACGGCTTCGATTTGGGTATAGGTATGTTACTGCCGTTTCTTGGTAAAACCGATGATGAACGGCGTGTCATGTTGAATGCTATAGGCCCGACCTGGGAAGGCAATCAGGCTTGGTTGATAGCATTGGGCGGAATCTCGTTTGGCGCCTGGGCGCTGGTCTATGCAACCCTGTTTTCAGGTCTGTATACCGGTATGTTGGTGTTGTTGTTCGGATTGTTCTTGCGTCCGGTCGGATTCGATTATCGCAGCAAGCTTGCAAACCCACGTTGGCGTTCGGCCTGGGATTGGGCATTATTTGCAGGTGGTGCGGTACCGGCTATCGTGTTGAGCCTCGTAGCGGGAAACCTCATCCTCGGTTTGCCTTTCCAGCTCGATAGGGATTTACGTTCTATCTACACAGGTGGGTTCTTGGATTTGTTCCAACCCTTTGCCTTACTTTCCGTGGTCGTTGGGATCGCCTTGTTGTGCCTACACGGTTCGGTATTCCTGCATTGGAGAACTGAGGCCGCTTTAGCAGAACGCGCACGACGAGTCATTGTTTGGAGCAGTTCGGTTTTTTCGGTGGGCTTCATTATTGCCGGTATTTGGGTTGCCGTCGGCCTGGACGGTTATCGCATCACATCGGTAATAGATATCGCTAACATGGCTAATCCCTTAGCGAAAACTGTAGAAAAAGCGAGCGGCTTATGGCTTGATAACTACAGTACGTATCCCTGGTTATGGTTAGCACCATTAATAGCAATCGTGGGAACCGGTTTGGTCGTTTTGTTATCAGTTAAACGTTATACCGGGCTGGCTTTTTTAACCAGCGGTTTAGTCGTTATTTGCGTGATAGTGACAGCAGCAGGTTCGATGTTTCCATTTATCGTTCCTTCCAGCATATCACCTTCAAGTAGCCTTACCGTTTGGGACTCCAGCGCCAGCCGCTATGCATTGCAATTATTGTTCTTTGTTACCGTGTTGATGATGCCCATCGTCATGGCCTATACCACTTGGGTCTATCGCGTCCTACGTGGCAAAGTGACGGTTGAAGATATCAAGAAAAATAAGCATGTTTTGTATTAAGGAGAAAGTGTATGTGGTATTTCACGTGGATTCTAGGGGTCGGGCTTGCCTGTGCTATGGCCATCATAAACGCCTTATGGCTGGAAATTAACGATGATACTGATGATTAATGAAGCATTACCCCTGAACTCAGAAAATTATAACAACCGTTGTTTAATCCATCTGGATACTGTTGGAGCGAAATAATTCTTGCCTTCAAAAACACCCCAAGAATTCAGGAGTAGTTTGATGGACGATAATATCCGAAGCATTCAAAAGATAGGCGATAGTTTAGTAGATCTTTTCCATTTTCTTGCGTTATTTGGCATAGGCGCCACCATTGTTTGGTCAGCCGTTCACGAGTATCTTCTAATGATAAAAATTGGGCATGCCACCCTTGAGGACATTCTGCTGCTGTTTATTTATCTTGAATTAGGCGCTATGGTTGGCATTTACTTCAGGACGCATCGTTTGCCGGTGCAATACTTGATTTATATTGCCATAACAGCACTATCTCGACATCTTGTTATTGATGTTCAAAAGGTTTCGGATAACTTCCATTTATTTTTGCTCTTAAGCATTACCGCTGCTATCGCCATACTGAGTCTATCAATTTTTATTTTGTCGTATACGGCGAGTAAATTTGGTAACCCTGAAGATGACAGCCAACATTTGGGCAAGAATACCCTGAAGGACAGCTGATTTTTTCGGAACATTGTTTCCCGGAAGCGATTACTTTGGCATCGTGTCTAACATAGCTAGCCCACCAATCAGTCCGAGTGTCGCCACTATCAAAAAACAGGGACCAAAAAACCACAATATGATCGGTAAACTGAAAAAGAAGGATCGTATGCCAACCGTATAAAAACTGTCGGCCTTGTTTAGATACGCGCAGGTTTGTTTGTATAAGCCGTTATCTGTTGTTGTACAGTCAGACACATTAATCATACAACCAACATGATTGAATAATCGAATTGCCATAGAAAAACAGTAAAAAGCAATAGACAAATCCAGCAATAATAAACACAGTTTTAGTTGCCAAATTTCAGTGGAAAAGGAATGTGCATAGCCAAAAGGACGCCATTCAAGCGCCCATTGTCCAATTTTTTCGCTGATGTTTATGGTGCCGATTATCAGTAATATCGAGGTCGATGCGATGAAATTGGCAGCCATAACTGAGTTGCGTAAGGTCTGAACCGCAAGGATTTCCATCTTGCGGCTATCCATTATCATCTTGACCCATTGTTCCTGAACCCTGGCATTCAGAGTGTGTACACTGGAATCCTGTGCACGGTGTGTTCTTCTGCCTAAGTACCAATAATAAATCAGTATCAACAGGCAACTAACCATAAAGGCCGTCATATCGTTCTTCAATCTAACCGTTTCCTTTTTCTTGTAGTTCAAAGACAAGTTCAGCTGTTCATTCTTGCCCAACACTATCAAAAATACAGCCGGTCAGGGGCGGTTTAGGAATAAGCTTCTCAAGCTTTTGTATTGGGAAGTAAGTTTATTATTTTTGATTAGTAATCTTTTGAATCGTAATATCAGGATTCAAAGAATGTTGATTTGACAGAGGGTGTTTTTAAACAAGAAAAAGTTATTATATCAACAATTGCCCCCCCTTTTTTTTATATCTTTAATTTTTTGTCATTTGTTTTTATCCCTAGGTTGTAAATTGTTCCAATAAGACAACTTTTCGATGTTAATTTATTAACAAATAGACTGTGAAAAAAGACCTGTAGATATATTGCTTGCCTTGCAATAATAATCCATCCCTAACGAAATGATTAGTAAGGCATTATAAATATTTTGGTAAGCACAGGGTGGATTCTTTTATAGTAACAATAGGAAACAAAAATGATTAATATTACTAATAGATTTGATTACAAAAATGTAAAGATTTTTAAGGTTGTTATGATGTTTGCTTTGATGTCATTAATCCATGGATGTGTTCTAACTAGCCCATTTTGGGGTCAAGAGTTTGATCATCGAACTAACCTTGTCCCAGTTCAAACTTGGACAATTGATAAGGATAATCCTGTGAAAGTAGAGTGTGCTGAGGCAGTTCCTGCAGGTTGGCATGGAGCCGATTTTCAAGAAGTTACCCTTATCCAACCAGAACCGACAGGGATGCTGGATTCTAATGGCGACCTAGTCTATAGTGCCGGCGCAGAAGTTGTACTTCCTGCAGAGTGTTGGAATAATAGGTATGGGAATGAATTCTATACGGTAATTAAAGCGAGTCAACCAGGTAGTGAAAGCGAAAAATTTCTACATTTTAAAGAGAATGGATTAGAATGTTTAGTGAAGTGGATAGCGAAAAAAAATTCATGGTTCGGCTGGTCTGGAAAAAGATGCGAAACTGTTGAAAACATATTGATTAGAGCAGCTTCATAAGATCTACCCATGAATTGCAACAACTAGGATATGTGAATAACCTGGTTGAATTCAAAAGATCTCCCGAAGTACATTTATTCCACATATGACTTGAATTCAGGAAACAATAAATTTTTCTTAATTCTACTATGTCTTTTTTTAGAAAAGACGTTCTTTTCAAACACGTCATTCCGGCAGGGATTGCCGGAATCCAGATACCATGGAGGGGTTTGAGTTACCATCCATGGCTCTGGATACCCGCTTCCAGGGGGGCATGGCGAGTCCGTAGATTTAATCTGACAAAGTAGAATTAATAAGAAAAATCATTATTCAAGCATTTCTATTAATACAGGAAGCCATAAATCCTTATCTATTTCCCCTATTTTATCTAACAACCTTCGTTTATCAACAGAACGAATTTGATCCAGCAATAAACGAGAAGGGCGATTATTAAATACTATTTCAGGTCTACAACCTAGCGGTTGGCCTTTACTTGTTAATGGGGCGATAATGACTCTTGGTAAAGCCTTATTCAAATCATCTGGTGAAACTATCAAAGCAGGGCGTGTTTTTTTTATTTCTGAACCAAAGGTAGGGTCAAGATTAACCCAGTAAACTTCACCACGCTTTACCATTCCCATTCTTCAGTTATATCATCTGGTAAAGTATCATTCCAAGTATCATCACTGGTTTCTTCCTGGTAAGCATCAAACCAACCTGCCCTCGGTGTTCTTAATGCCTCAATCACTAGAGTATTCCCTTCAATTCTCAAATCTACACTATCCTTTAATGAACAGGCATCTATAAAGCTAGAAGGAATAATAACACCGCGAGAGTTACCAACTTTTCTTAAGTGTGTGTGCATTGTTAATGCCCTTAAATTTATAAAATAATAACAATGTTATAACACTTATTTTGAATAATACAACTTTTCCTTATCTAAAACACCGATCAAACAAAACATAAAGAGCTTCACAATCTGCCTGTATTGCTGTGTCACCTACATCCAATTCTGTAAATGCATCTATGATAGGTTATACACAGCTTCACCATATCAGTAAGTCTTGTAGTATTGACGGTAAGTGTAAAATTAAATAAATAATCACTTAGGAACGCGCACGGAATAAGTTCGACAACTAGCGCGGGGTTTTTGTTTGTCTTCAAGGCGTGGCAACAGGCGCATAGCAGGCTACGCAACTGTTGCCACAACACCGAAGACGGACAAAAAAACAAGTTAGTTGTCGAACTTATTTCGTGCAGGTTCCTTAGGCTATTGAAAAACGAACGGATGGTAATACCGCTCATACCCAGTTTTCCAGAATCAGATCATCAATACGGCTAAACTCTTTGGTATTATTAGTTATCAACGTTGCACCTATTGCGCGAGAATGTGCTGCAATCCAGAGGTCGTTATTACCGATAACTTTACCTGTCTTCTCCAGGTCAGTACGAATTTTTCCATAGAGGATTCCGGTATCTTCTGACATCGCCTGCACGGGAAGCAGCTCAATAAACCGATTTAATTTATCATTTCTTTATGTTCTCTTCTCTCCGTAACTCTTATCAATTAGCCATAAGCGATTACTGAACTACCTATCGTACCTGGTTGCAAAAGGCTAAAGCGTTTTAAAACCTGTGGTGGGCGATGATTCCTTATGTAGAAAAAGTATCAGTATCAAGCAAATAACAGATTCTCGACCACCAATAATCCGATCTTCTAACAAACCTATTGCGGGGTCAAAATGATTTTTATTGATTGCCTGTTGCTCTGTCGGGCTAGGTTGAGCCTCCAACGTTGTATAGAGTTATTTTTAATAAATCATCAAAATCAAGTAATTGCGTAGGATAGGAAATAGGAAATACCCGCACCACAAAAGAAGACCACATGACTATCTTCATGGGCTTCCAGCAAACGTTCGGGAATATCGGGACCATTCTGAATGAATTGCATAAGGATGATTGCTATGAAAAACGGATAAGAGAAGTGGGCTATTTTTCCCTAATCAGATAAACCTTTTCTCTCAGAAAATTGAGTCCTTTTTCTCGAAACTTAGGGTTGTCATCTAATATATCTTGATCGGCAAGGACTTCTATATTTTGGTAATCCTCGCGATAAAGGTCTTCTATTTCTTTTTCAGTCACGGAAAAGGGTGGGCCGGTCATTTCATTTTGGTCGTATTCCAATGTAACGAGTAATATGGGTGTGGGTTTTGGCAGTATACTGAGTAGGTGTTGTACATACCGCTTGCGCATTTCAATCGGTAAGGCTATCAATGAAGCGCGGTCAAATATACCGGCTATGTTCTGCATCTGTGCGTTATCAAGATCGAAGAAATCGCCTTGCAATATTGTCAGTTTGTCGATTGAAAAGCGCTCAAAACTGTCTTGGATTGACTGTTCTGGACGAAAACTATTTTCTTGAAAAAATTCTTTAATGGCGACCGGACTCAATTCAACGCCGGTGACTAAATGGCCTCGCTGATGTAACCATAACAAATCTAAGGTTTTACCGCACAATGGAACCAAGACTTGCGTATCTTGCATTAAATTCAGGCGGCTCCAGTATTTTTGCAAATAGTTGTTAACGTCCGGTTGATGAAAACCTATTTCGTTGTTGTTCCAACGCTCGAGCCAAAAATCGGTGTGCATGGTATTTCCTTGTTAAGAGTAAAATGTGATCTGATCCTTTCATCATGCCATCATAAAGGCAAGCGACTCAATGTATGCTTTTATTGTTAACAATAATAAAGAAACGCGAATGGAATAAAATGTTTGAAGTTTTATTTAACGGGTTAAAGGTGACGAATGAATCGTAATAAAGGGCTCTGTAATGTTCTAGTCTTGGTGCTTGCTAGCTGTGCGCAAACGCCTGTGAATACAGTTACTCAGTCAAAAGTTAAAAATGTTATTTTCATTATTGGTGATGGCATGGGGCCGCAGCAGGTTGGGTTATTGCTGCATTATGCCCGGCAAGCGCCCCATAGCATTTTACCCAATCGTAAAACGGCTTTGGACAGACTTATGCTAACGGGCGGCCGTTTGGGGATCTCTATGACAAATGCCGCTGATTATCTGACCACTGATTCTGCGGCTTCTGCCACTCAAATGGCGACAGGGCAATCGGCTTTGCCAGAAATGATTGGTTTTGGCAATAGTGGGGGACGTATTGAAAACATCGTCGAAAAAGCTAAGCGATTGGGCAAAGCAACGGGGTTAGTGTCGGATACCCGTATCACACATGCGACACCGGCTGCATTTGCTGTTCATCAAGCTCATCGTAGTCAGGAGAATGAGATTGCCGAAGAGTTACTGGCAGCTAACTCCGATGTGATGTTATCTGGCGGTTTAACTTTTTGGATTCCGAAACAAACCAATGAGGAGAACTCCCAAATACATCATAAACTGGCACGTTTATCAGACGGTGTCGTTGGGTTAAGGTCTAAGCGAGAAGATAATAAAAATCTATTGGAAATAGCCCGGCAACAAGGTTATTCCATCGTTTTTAATAATGCTCAGTTACAGCAAGCCAATGGCAAAATCTTGGGGCTATTTGCAGAATCGGGTATGCAAAATGGTATCAAGGAACGTTTAAATATGGTTGATCCTAGACACACCCAGCCCACGTTAAGGGAAATGTCTGCTAAAGCACTGGATCTCCTTGAGCAAGATGAGCGGGGTTTCTTTTTGATGATAGAAGCAGGGCAAATTGATTGGGCCGGTCATAAAAATGACACAGGTTTGTTATTACATGAGATGTTGCGTTTTAATGAAACTTTGGACTATGTTTTGGATTGGGCAAAGCAACACCAAGATACATTGATTATTGTTTCTTCAGATCATGAAACCGGTGGCTTTGGTTTCAGCTATTCGGCGTCTCACATTCCTGAGCCAATCCACTTACCTAATGCTACTGAAACCGCAAAAAGGTATCAACCGAGCTTCAATTATGGTGACCCAACTGTGTTGGATAAAATCTACGTGCAACAACGAAGCTATCTCGATATTTTTGCTGAATTTGATGAATTACCTGGAAGCATGCAAACGCCTGCACAACTAGCTGGGCTGGTCAATCGTTACACTGCTTTCAAGATTACTGAAGAGCAAGCTCAAAAAGTTTTGGGTCGGGAAAAGAATCCATATTACCAGGCAGGGCATAAAACGTTAGGTGCTCCGACAGCCCCTAAAATAGATGTAAACAGTGCTTTTTTTGTTTATCAAAACAACAATAGGGAAAATCTTTTAGCCCAAGTGGTATCAGAGGATCAGCAGGTGGCATGGTCGACAGGAACCCATACCAGTACTCCTGTCTATGTGTTTGTGCATGGCCCAGAGTCGGCATTGCAACCCTTTTCTAAAATTATGCACCATACGGAGTTGGGTCGATTAGCGATAGATGCTCTTGAGAATAGGTTTGACTAGGGTTCAGCACTGAATGGCTAATCTCGGAAATTGTTAAATTGTAGCGGCATGGCAAATTTTTGTTCTCTAAGCATTTGCATAACGTCTTGCAGGTCGTCACGTTTTTTTCCGGTAACACGCACTTGTTCGCCTTGGATGGCAGACTGGACTTTAAGCTTTTTATCTTTAATTAGTTTAACAATTTTTTTAGCCAGTAATGTTTCTAAACCTTGTTTAAGCTTGATTGTTTGGGTGGCAGTTTTACCGACTAATTGAGGGTCAGAAACCTCCATACAAAGAATGTCGATACTACGCTTAGTCAATTTCATCTGCAAAATATCAAGCATTTGTTGCAATTGAAAATCTGATTGAGCGATCATTTTGATTTCATCATCATTGTACTCATATTTGGCGCCGCTACCTTTAAAATCAAAACGATTGGTCACTTCGCGGTTAGCTTGATCAATAGCATTGGCTGCTTCGTGTTTGTCGTATTCTGAAACGATATCAAATGAAGGCATAAAGTTTTTCCATCCCAATAAAATATAAAAAGAATATTCTACTGCAATATCGAGTATAGCCAAGTCGTTCATAGGCAATTTACGTGTCAAATCAGTGGACGTTTTTCATTGCTGAGCGAACAGCATTAATTCTTAAGCGCCTGATTTCTTCCCCGATGTGTGCACCCGTCAGTCCTTGGGATGTGGCTGGGCGAATATCAATGTTCTTTCCTGCTGCTTGAGCTAATTTGAAAAACTCCGCTTGCGGATATGGTTTATTCTCAAGACCGGTTCGCCCTTTGGCATCAGCTTCGCAAGCAATTAAGAAATCGTCCACCAATGAATCGTTGTTGAACCCCCCGAGTGCATGTAATACATCGGTTAGTGTGGCAGGGCGCAATTCTAAGGCGCGATGACAATGGGTATGATAGCGAATCACCTTGGCTGCCAGCTTTTTATGTTGGTTAGGTACACGCAATCGTTGACAGATACCCTCAAGAAGTGGAATTCCAGCTTCTTCATGACCTCGATGGGACGGCCACATTGCGGACGGCGTTAAGCCTTTGCCAAGGTCATGCATCATTGTGGCGAAGCGTACCGTCGCTTTGGAAGAAAACTCCGCTGCTTTATCCAGCGCTAACATGACATGGATCCCAGTATCTATTTCAGGGTGATATTTGGGCGGCTGAGGTACCCCAAACAATCGGTCCAGTTCTGGCAATATGGTTTGAAGTGCTCCACAATCCCTCAGCGTTTGTATAAATGCAGAAGGGGTTTTTTCTGCCAGCGCTTTAGCTAATTCAGCCCAAACCCGTTCCGGAACTAAATGATCAATCTCCCCATTTTGTACCATATCTGACATCAATTGCATCGTTTCTGGTGCTATAGTAAAGCCAAGGTGAGCATAGCGCGCTGCAAATCTTGCAACCCTCAAAATCCGAACCGGATCTTCGCTAAAAGCAGGTGAAATATGACGCAATACACGAAGTTCTAAATCTCGTTGACCATGATATGGATCGATCAGTTCACCGTCAGTATTTTGAGCTATTGCGTTAATGGTTAGATCTCGGCGGATCAAGTCCTGTTGAAGCGTCACTGTTGCAGCAGCATCAACGGTAAACCCTTTATAACCTGGTGCCGTTTTTCGTTCAGTTCTGGCCAAAGCATATTCTTCATGTGTTTCTGGATGAAGAAATACCGGAAAGTCTTTGCCAACTTGTTTAAATCCTTGATCAAGCATCGATTGAGACGTTTCACCAACCACGACCCAGTCTCGCTCTGTAACGGGAAATTTCAATAATTGATCGCGGATTGCACCGCCAACGAGAAAAACATTCATAGGGCTAGTTTATATCAATCAAGTCAGTTAACAAATGAGCAGTAATCTTACATAATGTTCATAGTTATCGTTTTCGACAGTGACATTTATCGTAAGTTTAGGGGGAAGTTTGTTAGAGGCGATCATTGCTTGTATGTTTTTTGGTATCTTTGCTGGTGTGTTAGCCGGGTTATTTGGTATTGGTGGTGGTATTGTAATCGTGCCCTTTTTGATCTGGTTATTTGAAAGTCTAAAGTTTCCTGTGGATGATATCGTTATTATGGCAATAGCGACCTCTTTAGCTACCATTATTATTACCTCGGTTGCTACAAGCCATGCTCACCACCGTCTAGGAACTGTTAACTGGCACACTGTGTGTCGTTTGTCGCCTGGTATTTTGCTGGGAGTGATTGCGGGTACCACTATTGCCGATTGGCTTCCAGCCGCTACGTTGCGAATCGTGTTTGCCTGTTATCTTATTTATGTCGGCATACAGCTTGCTCTCCAGTTTCAACCTCCGCTCGCTTGGGCAAAGCCAAGCTCTATAGTTCTTGGAATTGCAGGTGTAGTCATTGGGTTGGTGTCTGCAGTGGTAGGAATTGGCGGCGGTACTCTTACTGTTCCATTTCTGATGAATTGCCACTACCCTATGCGAAATGCTGTAGCAATCTCCTGCGCCTGTGGTTTGCCTATATCGCTGGTTGGAACATGCAGTTACGCATGGTTGGGATGGGGTAAGACAGGCTTACCATCGGGTAGTATCGGGTATGTGTTTGTCCCGGCCTTCTTAGGAATCGTTTCGACCAGCACCCTGTTTGCAAAGTACGGTGCTTCACTTGCGAATAAATTACCTACCAACCAAATTAAACGTTATTTTTCGATCCTGGTTTTTCTAGTCGCTATCAAGCTACTTTGGCAGTATTAATTTGATATTAGTAATATTCTCAATTACCTTTAACTTCTAAAATTTAGGGTGGTGAATATTTAAATGACAAAGGGTTGTGACCGATAAAAGGCCACAACCCTTAGAGGAAATATTGAAAGTTAGAAAAAACAGAACCTAAAGTAGGTTTTATGTTTTTTACGGATATCAAGCAAAGCTGGAAGCTTGTTCTTGAGTCTCTGCTTGCGCACCCTCTGTTTCATCTTGCTTGAGGTCATCTAAAAACATACCTTTCTTTATGGTAAATAGTTCGTTTCTTTGTTTTATTAATGGACTCAATTCACTTTCAAGGCTCTCCATGCTAGATGCAACTTCCTCTTTGGAACCATTAATCTTTCTCAGCATCACCAGGCGATTTTCAATCTGTTTTTTGTGATCTTTGATTTGGTGCATCAAAGGAACTAAAACGCTGTTACTCCAGGTCATAGCGTCTTTATGTGCTTGACCGAGAATTTTTCGGGCCTGTAATATCAAGGTGCCGTACAGTTTATTGACGACGACACTTTGCTCTGTCATGGTCGTTTTAGCACTGTTTCGGAATGCTTCGCCTTCTTCAAATATTCTTTCTAATTCAAGCTGATAAGGTTTAATTGAGAACAGCTGAGGTTCAATTTCTTTAAATCCGTGCTCATCTTCGAATTTTTTATGAATGGCTTTTACTAATCGTTTGGTTTCGTTTGTTATATCAACAGTGTCTTGGAGCAAATCGCGAAGTTCATCAAATAAGTCGCGAATATTTTGCTTCATGCCAAAGGTGGTTAAACTTTTGGCCATATCTCCACGGGTGCGTTTAACGATTGTGTCGATTTTGTCTTTGGATACGGAATCTATCAGCATATGAGTTTGTACTGTTAGTACCCTCTGACTAGCTTTGAAATTCTCTACACTATTCAAATATGCATTTTGCCGGTCACGTGTTTCTGCCATTAGCTTCCCGGTGATTTCTTGGTTTTCGAAATCTATCTTACGGAACTCTTCTAGTTGCTTGGCAGCATTTGAAGCTTTTTCTTCGGTCAGCATGATGGATTCTTTCACCATATGCCCGATATTTCTATTTAATGATGTGACTAGAATGTCTTGTCTTTGACTGAGTAAGTCATTTGCAAGATAGGATTCAAGTACATCCAAACGACTTCGTTTCAACAAACTCTTATCAGTTTTAATTTTTGCTAATAAGGCTTGTTTAGCTGCTAGAGGGAAGATGACGTTTTCTTCGACCCCCAGAATAGAAGCACAAGAAGTAACTTGTTTTTTAATAGCTTCTTCCATGCCTTCTTCGCCGGCTAAATCATCCCATAAAGTATCAACTTTGTTCATTACAACGGCGAGACCATTTTTATTCTGGCCACGTGAAGCACAAACATGATTGTTCCACATGTCGAGGTCACTTTTAGTCACCCCAGTGTCAGCGGCAAGAACAAAAATTATGGCGTGAGCACTTGGGAGCATTCTTAATGTCAATTCAGGCTCGGTTCCCAGGGCATTCAGTCCGGGGGTGTCCAAAATTGACAAACCACCTTGCAATAAAGGGTGAGGAAAGCTAATTAATGCGTGACGCCAAACCGGAACTTCAACCTCAGTAGGATTTTCTATTCCTTGGTCTTTTACGAGTTCTTCATCGTACAAGCCCAGTTTGTCAGCGATTTCTACGCTGACTCTTTTACTAGCGTTCAGTTCTTTGAAAGCTTGCTGCATTTGGCTTGGTGAATTGCAATCCAAATCCATTTGTATCCAACTATCTGGCTTATTTTTGTATTCTGCTAGAGAAACATCCTCTAATCGAGTTTCTATACTCAATAATTTGATGTAACTTCCACCTTCCGCATCATAAAAAAGTTCTGATGGGCACATGGTTGTTCGACCTGGTGTCGAAGGTAATAACCTAACACCTGTTTCAGAAAAAAACAGTGAATTGATTAGTTCCGTTTTACCCCGAGAAAATTCACCCACAAAAGCCAAAGTGATTTGATCAGTTTTTAGACTATTTAAGGTATTAAGAATGACATCGGACGATGCGTTATCATCCATACTATACCTTTTACGCCACTCATGATACATCTCAATAGATTGCGTTAAGCGATCTCGCCACTGAGAGTATTCATGTAATTGTTTTTTAAATTCAACTGTTTCCATAATGAGCCTTTCTCGTTATGAACATTCAAAAAAATAAATGTCGATACATATGCTTAAAAATTGTAGACCATAATTTAAAAAATTGCCTCTCTCAATGTCAAAATATTGAGAATAAAAATCAATAATAAATTATGGTGAACCTGCATGCCACCAAAGATATTTACTACATCATGGCTAGCCCTCTAGATGTACATTAAGTGGACTTGCCAGAAATAGATCTAAAATAAATATAGCCTAGATTCCATAAATCTGTCGATATTTGTTGATTTTATCAATTTCTTTTGAATAACTCTGGTCTTGTCCAAGAAAAAGTATAATTTGGTGCAAATTGATTAGGGCTGAGATCTTAATATTGTGCTCTTGGCTTGCCTCTTGAACGGCTGACAATTGACCCTTTCCTTTTTCTTGCCTATCCAAAGCAAGCAAAACACCACAAGGTTTGGCACCTTGTTGTTGAATAATGTCCACGGATTCTCTTATTGAGGTTCCTGCTGTTATAACATCATCTAATATTAATACGTTACCTTGAAGTGGTGCTCCCACTAAATGTCCTCCTTCGCCATGTTTTTTTGCTTCTTTTCGGTTAAAGCTGATGGGGATATCAATATTATATTGTTCAGACAAAGCAATACCGCATGCTGTTACTAGCTGAATACCCTTGTAAGCAGGGCCGTATAAAACATCTGGTTTAATATTTAGTTGTTTAACAGCTTGGGCATAAAATCTACCAATTTCTTTAAGATGCGAACCTGAATTAAACAAGCCGGTGTTAAAAAAATAGGGGCTATCCCGTCCTGACTTGAGTCTGAAAGAGCCGAATTTTAGCACACCGCATTCAAGGGCATATCGAATGAATGCAGTGTGGTATTCATGCATAATTTGCTAGCTTTTCTTTAAAGTGGTTTTTGGGAAATCAAGATCCATGAAATGCTGAAGTAATTCATCTAAAAAAAGCCAGCCCTTGTTGGTACACTGAATTTTTTCAGAATCCCATTGCAGCATACCTTTAGCCTCACATTCTTTTAATACTTTCTTAATGTGATATAGAGGTAGTCCTGTTCGTTCTATAAATTTTGTTGTGTCAACTGCTTTTTTAAGACGAAAATGGTTCATAAAATATTCTAGCGGTAAATCTCTGTAAAAGGATACATTTTTTTCTATTTTAATGACATCGCCGGCAGATTCGATATAAGTTTTGGGTAATTTTTTCTTGACTGTTCTCGTGACCTTAAAGGGGAGGGTCTCTGTTACTTTACCATGAGCGCCTGCCCCAATGCCTATATAGTCACCAAATTCCCAATAATTAACATTGTGTTTACATTGTTGATAGGGTTTGGCGAATGCTGAGATTTCATAATGTTCATAGCCGCTTGAGGACAGTAATTCGATTCCCATTTGTTGTATTGCAAAGACATCATCATGGGCTTGTAATGTAGGTCGGTATTTATAAAAGTAAGTGCCTGGTTCTAATGTAAATTGGTAGAAAGAGATGTGTGTGGGTTGTAACGAGGATGCTTTCAAGAGGTCGGTCTCTGATTGTTGATATGAACCACCTGGTACACCAAACATTAGATCAAGGTTGATGTTATCAAAGCCATTTTGATGAGCTATTTCGACTGCCTGAATAGCCTCCTGTGAGGAATGAACCCGCCCTAGTTTTTGTAAAATTAAATCGTTAAAACTTTGGATGCCAATTGAGAGTCTATTGATACCAAGTTGTTTGAATTCAGCAAATTTCAGGCTTTCAAAACTGCCGGGGTTGGCTTCAAGGGTTATTTCTATATCATTGTCAAAACGAAACTTTTCATGAAGTCCCTCCATTAATTGGTTTAATGCTTTGGGTGATAGAAGGCTTGGGGTGCCACCGCCAATGAAAATTGTTGCAAGCGATCGTTTTTCATTAAAATAGCTTAGATCAACATCAAGATCGTGTAGCAAGGCTTGAATATATTTTGACTCGGGAATGGATTGGTTTTTGTCTATGGCATGAGAATTAAAGTCGCAATAGGGGCATTTCTTAATACACCATGGTATGTGTATGTAAAGGCCTAAAGGAATAGCAGAGGACGGATGTTGCTTAGCCAACAAGTTGATCGTTTTGAAGTTGCTTAATTAAGGCGCGGATAGCTTGCCCGCGATGACTCAAGCTGTTTTTTTTTGCTGCGCTGAGTTCAGCCGAAGTAGAATTAAGTTCTGGTAGCCAGAAAACCGGGTCGTAACCAAAACCATTTGTTCCTACAGACTCTTTGCTGATAAGGCCTTCCCATACTCCGGTTGCTATTATAGGAAAAGCATCTTGGGCAGTTCGCATAAAAACTAAAACGCAGATGAAGCGCGCTGTTCTCTGTTGCGCAGGTATTGATTTTAGATCGTGCAACAGCTTTTCTAAATTTCTCTTGTCAGAAGCGTTGTTTCCTGCAAACCTGGAAGAGTGAACACCTGGCGCTCCTTTTAGGGCGTCGACCACTAAGCCTGAGTCATCCGCTATTGTGGGTAGCCCTGAATAATGGGCACCACTTCTCGCTTTAATGATTGCATTTTCGATAAAAGTTTCACCAGTTTCTTCTGCTTCAGGAACGTTAAAGGCTGCTTGTGAATAAAGTTTGAGAGACGGCAAAAGGTCCTGGAGTTCTCTTATTTTCCCTTTGTTGTTGCTAGCTAAAACGACTCGATCAGGCATCAGATTAATTGAGGATAGGAACTAAAAAATACAGGCAGACAGGGCGTTGTTTTGTTTTTCAAATAGTTGTTTGATACCTTCTTCTGCCAAATCAAGCATAACATTTAGTTCATCTTTTGAAAAAGCCTGGTTCTCGGCGGTTCCCTGAATTTCTACGAAATCACCATTATTGTTCATTACCACATTCATGTCGGTTTCAGCTTGGCTATCTTCCGCATAGTCCAAATCCAGGATAGCGGTACTTTGGAACATCCCAACGGAAACAGAGGCAATTTGGTTTAAAATTGGGTTCTCCAACAGAGATTCTGCTTTGATAAGCTTAGAAATGGCAATTGATAGCGCAGCATAACTGCCAGTGATGGCCGCGGTACGCGTTCCTCCGTCAGCTTGAAGCACGTCGCAGTCAATGATGATGCTTCGTTCCCCTAGTTTTTCTAGATCGACAGCAGCTCGGAGTGATCGGCCAATTAATCTTTGAATTTCTAACGTTCGCCCACCTTGTTTGCCGCGGCTTGCTTCTCGTCCCATCCGTTCATGGGTGGAACGAGGTAGCATTCCATATTCAGCTGTCACCCATCCTTTCCCGGCACCTTTCAGAAAACGGGGTACCCCATCATCTATCGTAGCATTACATAAAACCCGGGTATCGCCGAATGATACAAGAACCGAGCCTTCAGCATGTTTGCTATAGTTGCAATGAAAATTAATATCTCGAAGCTGGTTTGGTTGTCTTCCACTCGGCCTCATTATTATTACTCAAGTTCTAGAAAGAAGTTAGTATACCTTAATACAGGTATTTGATTTTAAGCCAGCTGAAATTCGATAGTAGAATGTTTATTTAAATCGCTACTCCAGGATCTATTGCAATATTCGGCTAAATGGATTAAACCTGCACATTCATCTTTATCACTTGTGATTTAGGAAGACTAAGAGCTATAAATCAAGCCCAGAAACACCATAAATTGACCAGTCGTCATAGTCAGAGTCAGTGCCGCCATCGTAACTGATGCGACACACATACTTTTTAAATTCCGCAGGCTTATCCTGAGGAATAATTTCAACTTCTGAATTAACAACGAAAGAATTGTTGCCAATATCCCAAGAATTAAAAGGTGTGGTGGCAAAGTTAAGATTCACACCCTCATCAATTTCTTCTCTTATATAATGATTGCAATGCGAATAAGCAAAACCGGATAGAATTCCGGAGCTTGTGGTAGCGCCTCCTTCATAATCGTTATCCTCAAGAAAAAGACCAGATGATGCAACCGATTGGAGAAAAGGGGTAACAGCCTTCAGCTGGAAAATGTAAAGAACAATAAGTCCACCTATTAATATTAGAAAGTTTTTCGACATGACCTCTATTCACCTAATTGTTGTTTCTGTTGGAAAATATGTCCATTTTAACAAACTTATTATTAACACACGAATCATTCAAGTCACTAAAAATGGGTGGTTAGAAAGTTAAAGAAAGACAAATGGTTTGGTTGAGAAACTTTATGAAATTCATGGTTATACATATGTCTAATAAAATACCAATTCACAAACAAAATAGAGTTCATCTTTATTATCTTGACATAGGTAAACGAGGTGATAGACTGACTGTCCAGTTAATGGACTGACATGCTGGCTGTTTAAGCCAGATGGGGACACGGAAGTGTTTAATATCTCTTTTGAAGAGAATTTTAATTTAGTTTTAGGAGGTTAATTATGGCTGCTACAACTGATTCAGTAAAAGCTGATGCATCAGAAGCACCACTACTATGCACGAAAAATATGTTAGCAGGCGCAGCTTTATACTGCGTTTTTTATGCGTGGGTACGTTGGTATGAAGGTGTGTACGGATGGACTGCTGGTCTTGATTCATTTGCACCAGAGTTTGAAACATACTGGATGAACTTTCTGTACATTGAAATTGTACTGGAAGTTATGACTGCTTCAATTCTTTGGGGCTATATCTGGAAAACTCGTGATAAAAATGTAATGTCTATCACTCCAAGAGAAGAGTTGAGAAGACATTTTACACATTGGGTTTGGTTGGTAATGTATGGAATTGCTATCTATTTCGGTGCAAGTTACTTCACTGAGCAAGATGGTACATGGCATCAAACTATTGTTCGTGACACTGACTTTACACCAAGTCATATCATTGAATTCTACTTGAGCTATCCTATCTACATCATTACTGGTGGTGCTGCATTCTTATATGCTAAAACCAGACTTCCAACATATGCTAATGGAAACTCATTAATGTATATGGTAGTTGTTGTTGGGCCATTCATGATCTTGCCAAATGTTGGCTTGAATGAGTGGGGCCACACCTTCTGGTTTATGGAAGAACTATTTGTTGCTCCTCTACACTATGGCTTCGTATTCTTTGGATGGTCTGCTTTAGGTGTGTTAGGTGTGATTAATATAGAATTGGCTGCTCTTGGCAAGTTGTTGAAAAAAGACTTAGCATAAGACTTTCGATTAAGTAATTAGTTGTAAAAACAACCGTCTCCTAAAAGCTGTCCCTAAATACAAATAATTTAGGGACAGTTATTCTGAGGTGGTAATTAATAATATAATATTTTAGGAGGTAAGCTAATGAGCGCATCTCAATCAGCAGTAAGATCTCGTGCAGAAGCTGTAAAAGTTTCACGTACGTTTGATTACATGATATTGTTTACAGCGTTTTTTGTTGTTCTGGGTGGATATCATATTCACTTTATGTTGACCGGTGGTGACTGGGATTTTTGGTCAGATTGGAAAGATAGAAGACTTTGGGTCACAGTATGTCCCATTGTTGCTATAACATTCCCGGCTGCTATTCAAGCAGTGTTATGGACGAGGTATAGAATTGCCTGGGGTGCTACCCTATGTATACTAGGTTTACTGCTAGGTGAATGGATAAATAGATATTTCAACTTTTGGGGTTGGACATATTTTCCAGTAAACTTTGTTTTCCCGGCAAACTTTGTACCTGGTGCAATTATATTAGATGTTGTTTTGATGTTGTCTAATAGTTTTACATTTACTGCAGTAGCGGGTGCTATGGGATGGGGATTGATTTTCTATCCATCAAATTGGCCAATTATTGCGCCATTGCATCTTCCGGTTGAGTATAACGGTATGATGATGACATTGGCAGATTTGCAAGGTTATCATTATGTAAGAACTGGTACACCTGAGTACATCAGAATGGTCGAGAAGGGTACATTGAGAACTTTCGGTAAGGACGTTGCTCCGGTATCTGCTTTCTTCTCAGCGTTTATGAGCATCTTGATTTACTTTATTTGGCATTTCTTCGGAAGATGGTTTGGTAAAACCGATTTTGTTGTCGGTACCTAGTTCGTAGTAATTCTTACATAGAAGTAAAAAAATCGGCAAAATGTAAATATTTAAACTTGCCGGATAATCAAAACAATAGATTCTCTATTTAATAGAGGAGGATATATGAAAACGATGAAAGACAAAGTAACAAAATTATCCTTTGTCGCGCTGCTGTTATCTTTAGCGGCTACAATGTTTTATGCGCCAAATGCATCTGCACACGGAGAGAAATCTCAGGCTGCATTTATGAGGATGCGTACCATTCATTGGTTTGACTTAAATTGGTCAAAAGCAGTGGTAAGTGTAAATGACACGGTTGAAGTAACCGGTAAGTTTCACGTATTTGCTGGCTGGCCTGAAACTGTGGATAAACCAGAAAGTTCATTCCTTAATATCGGAATTCCGGGGCCAGTATTCATTAGAGCAGGGTCTTGGGTTGGAGGTCAATTAGTACCGCGTTCGTTATCGCTAGAACTTGGTAAGACTTATGACTTCAGAGTATTGCTGAAAGCACGTCGTCCGGGTGATTGGCATGTGCATACCATGATGAATGTTGAAGGCGGTGGTCCAATTATTGGTCCAGGTAAATTCATCAGCATTAATGGAAGTATGTCTGATTTCAAAAACCCAGTTACTACATTAACAGGCGAAACCGTTGATTTAGAGACATGGGCTTTAGATGAAATCGTATTTTGGCATGGCTTTTGGTATTTTATCGGTGTAGCTTGGATGGTGTACTGGTGTAGACGACCTGTATTTATTCCACGTCACTTGGCTGTTCAAGCAGGTAAATTTGACGAGTTGGTAACTCCAACGGATAAAAAAGTTGGTATTGCCTTCATGGCAGCAACAATAGGTATTGTTGTTTTCTCAATGGGAACTACCAACAGCAAATACCCTGTTACAACTCCTTTGCAAGCGGGATTGTTAAGAGGTATTAAATGGATTGATATACCACCTCCAACAATTGACGTTAAAGTTGAAGATGCTACATATCGTGTACCAGGTCGTGCCATGCAAATGACATTAACTGTTACTAATAACGGTGATTCAGCAGTTCGGCTTGGTGAATTTAACACTGCTGGTGTTCGATTCCTTGATGCTGAAGTTTATACTGATGAATCTGGTTATCCTGCTGATTTATTGGCTGAAAACGGTCTGTCATCAAGCGATAATAGTGCATTAGCTCCAGGAGAAACAAGAACAATCGAAGTAACAGCAAGTGATGCAGCATGGGAAGTATATCGTCTTTCAGACCTGGTATATGATCCAGACAGCAGATTTGCTGGTTTGTTATTTTTCTCAGATGAAGCAGGAGACCGTCAAATGGTTACTGTTGATTCACCTTTAATACCTTCATTTATGTAAGAATTTGTTAATTTAGGTATTATATCAAGCCCTCGTTGCCAGCTATGGTAACGGGGGCTTTTTATTGGGATGAATATAAGGAATAATAACAAATCAAATATTGCCTGCTACTTCCCTTAAAGTCGAAAACTATCTATTTTAAGGTATGAAAAAACTTTCTGATACGGCATTATTCTGGCACTTTTCATTATTTGCGCAACATGATGTTTCTTTGACACCTCTTTGGCTACCTCTATTCGGATGAAAGCCAAAGGTTTAACAAGTTAGCGGTTCCCAAGTTCTATAAATTCGAGCTTTTATTCAACTATTCATTGACCTGTCGATTATTTGTCGAGAAATAAAAGCCATTAACCTAAAACAATCAGTTAAAACTTAAAAAAGTCACTGAAACTCCGTAACCCAATAATTCTAAGTCGTTTATTTTACTGCGCCGCAGTTGAAACACTCACCGAATGGGTGGGAACATTAAATTAATAACGAAATAACTTTCAAAGACTTATCGTTAAAATCCATATTCAACTGATGTATTTAGGATTAACGGCTAAACATAACCAGCCTTCTTGGGTAAAATATAGGGCATTGCTAATTTAGTATAGTTAACGTTCCATTTCTTTTATGCATTAAGAGTAATATAGACAGCTCAAGCATTCGAACACTTTTTGTGTAACATTTTGTCTTTCTTCTCATTCGCGCAAGAAAATGTCTAAAGATACTATTGTAGCCTTCAACTGTGTATGTTTCAGCTTTGGATTGAACGTGTTTTTCGCTAGGAATAAAATGTTCATAGGGCTGCCAATAATCGGTTGCTATTGTTCCATTTAATTGATCTTCAATTCCTTCCCAGAGTTTTTGTCCTGTCTGTACGCTTCGGTCGCCAACAATGAAATTGATGAATTTTTTCCCATATCTATCAACAGCAATCCATATCCATTTATAGCTTTTTTTTGACCCACATAGGTATGCATTTCATCCATCTCAGCATAAATCACTTGTTCAGGACTTTTCAATTCGGCAACTTGCTCACCAAAGGATCTAATCCAATTTAGTACCGTGACATTGCTTACGTTCAAAACCCGACCAATTGAACGAAACCCTAATCCTTCAAGATATAATTGAAGAGCCATCTTTCTTAAATAGAATGGTTTGGCTCCCGAGCCACTAGCAACAGTATATCGAAAATTACATTCTTTACATTTGTAACGCTGCTTTTGTTTTACGATACCATCTTTGATGTTTTTATTAGATTTGCATTTAGGGCATTCCATTAAATTTCTCGCTCTCTTTAGAAAGATATCAAAAATTTAATTCTAACATAAAACTATACTAAATTAGCAATGCCAAATATAGATGGTGTCCCGTAATGATTGCGATCAGGTTGAGATGGGGGTCAATTAACCTCCAGAGAAAGTGGTTAGTGATGTTTAGAATTGTGGTGAGAGTGTCTTCTTTGTTTTACACAATATTCAGCTTGTCTCTCTAAGCGACCAATACGCTACAGGCATACACCAACAATTCTCGGTTCGGCAACTTCAATTTAAGCGATATGTACTGCAGGAACCTTAAATATAGTTTAATATTTTGATCAAATTATTATCCTCCTTGCCCCGACCTGTTTTAGGAGATTAAAAGAAAATTTCGTAAAATGTCCATAAAGGCACATAAGATGGTTATGGGATGATCTTTTATTATGCATATTCGATTGTATTTCCTTCGTAAAATTTCACCGGTGGCCTTCGGGTGCGGACATTTATAGATCCGCGTAGAATAGCATTGGGATATACATTCAAATCCAGGAATATTTGAGCGAAAGGTTGTTCTTGTTAACACCAGTGTAAAAATGAGCCGCTTCAACAATAGAAAGTAGAGCCATTTATCTCACACTAAGTGCTTATTACTAGATGGCGAGTATTTTCGCGAGCTTTAAAACCTCAGGAAAGTAGCATTATGATTGCCGTGTTTACTTAAAAAGCCGATTGGGCTAACAGAGCACAGGGGGCTTATATATTCTAAATTATGAAGCTTTTGTAAAGGGAAAAGTTAGTAGTTTAAAAAAACTTAATTCGTTGTTTTTACGAAAGTTAGTTTGACCTAAGTCCATATTATCTTGAGGTTTTTTAGAACTCTTGATATAGGTTTTACACAATCGATCCCACAAACTTATTGAAAATCCATAATTACTATCAGTTTCAAATTTAAGTACTGAGTGATGTATGCGGTGAACGTCAGGTGTTATGATAACCCACCTCAATATTCGATCTAATTTGTTAGGCAGGTCGACATTGCTGTGATTAAAAATGGCGCAACCATTTAGTATGATTTCAAAAGCGATGACTGCGTTTGCATGAGCTCCTAACAGTAAAATTAATACAACTTTATAAGCCATTGAAATAATGATTTCAATTGGATGAAAACGAATAGCGGTAGTTGCATCAAAATCTAGATCTGTGTGGTGAACTTGATGGAAACGCCAGAGCCAAGCCCATTTGTGAGATGCAACATGTTGCGCGTAGATTGCAAAATCAAGTACGATGAGTGTTAGTATGACTGATAATAACTCAGGTATTTCGAAGAAATTTAACAAACCGACTGTTTGTGAATCAGCCATCACCGCAGTTTGATAAGCAATACTGCCTCCAATGATTCGGAGCAATACATTGTTTAACAAACCTAGACCAAGGTTTATTGGCCAACGTTCAATCCTATGGTAAATCAATTGTCTTTTAGGTTTAATGCACTCCAATGTGATCATCACCAAAAAAATACCTATAAAAGCGCCTAACCGTATTACTGTTTCCAAAACGATCCCCTTTGATAAGTATCGGCTAGTGAAGTGATATCACTTTATCAATAAAAGCGTAGGGGTAAACGGCCCATCAAAAGCTACAACGAAGATTTCGTAGTCTTTATTTAAATGGGTGTATAAATATTTGAGGAAAATATCCAAAATGGTTTTTTTATTCTTAATAGGAATGAAAGTAGATGGTTTGGTTTTCATATTAGGGTAGTTCGCAATAAGTAATTTTATTAAATTACACTTGGCAACAATGAAAGGAGATCGGTTCAAACATGTCGAGTAAGGTCTGATATGATAATTTACGCGGTTTTTGTTATGCTTCCAAGCATTATTCACTCTCATTCGGGTATTAAAGGGGCTATATGGTATTTCAGAAGAACCGTCTTGTTCGTCTGTTCATTTCCAGTTGTTTTGATTTAACTCCAATCCTTGCGGTAGTTTTGTTTTTTCAAGTCTTTATCATTCAACAACCGATTCCAGATTTAATTAACCTCTTGGAGGGAATTTTTTTTGTCGTACTAGGTTTGACACTGTTTATTGTGGGTTTAGAGCAAAGCTTGTTTCCACTTGGAGAAGATATGGCACATGCATTTGCGCGTAAAGGAAGCTTGTTTTGGTTGTTATTGTTTGCGTTTTGTTTGGGTTTTGGTACCACTGTAGCAGAGCCTGCTTTAATTGCTATTGCGGAGGAAGCTGCTGATATCGCCAGTCAAGGAGGGGTGATAGGAAAGAACAAAGAAGTGATCGAGAGTTATGCTTTTTGGCTTCGTATGACCGTCGCATTTTCGGTGGGTTTAGCCATTTTAATTGGTGTATTGAGAATTTTAAGAGGTTGGCCGTTACATTATCTAATCCTGGCAGGGTACTGTGGCATTGTTGTTATGACTCCGTTTGCTCCAGCTGAAATCATCGGTATCGCATACGACTCAGGTGGTGTGACGACATCGACCATTACCGTGCCGCTGGTTACTGCTTTAGGTGTTGGCTTAGCTTCCGCTATAAAAGGACGGAATCCTATGGTGGATGGTTTTGGGTTGATAGCTTTTGCTTCTTTAACGCCAATGATGTTTGTTATGGTTTTTGGGATGGTTGTATGACACTTAACGGTTTAGAGCATGTTGTCCAAACATTGTTAACAACATGCCTTGATATTACGCCTATTGCAGTGATTATCATAGGCTTTCAAGTTCTGATTATCCGTAAACCACTGCCGCATCCAGTCGCAACATTAACAGGGTTTATCTATGTCATTTTTGGTATCACTTTTTTTTTGGTAGGATTAGAAATGGCCTTATTCCCTCTCGGTGAAGTGATGGCCAAACAATTAACCACACCAGCTTTCCTTAAAATTGATCAATCCTTAGTTGTCGTTCCATGGCAAGCTTATTATTGGGTATATATCTTTGCGGCTTGTATTGGTTTTGCAACAACATTGGCTGAACCATCTTTGTTAGCAGTTGCAATCAAAGCGGAAGAAATATCGGGCGGTGCCATCAAGTCCTTTCCATTACGCATAGCTGTATCCTGTGGTGTGTCGTTTGGTATTGCATTGGGTACTTTTCGCATAGTAACAGGCACTGAGCTCTATTTATATATTTTGGCCGGTTATGTCGTTGTAATTATTCAGACTTTATTTTCGCCTAAGCTTATTGTTGGTTTAGCTTATGATTCGGGAGGGGTGACAACATCAACTGTAACTGTGCCGCTGGTTACCGCATTGGGTCTTGGTCTTGCTTCCACAGTGCCTGGTCGAAATCCTTTGCTAGATGGTTTTGGTTTGATAGCTTTCGCTAGCTTGTTTCCTATCATTGCAGTGTTGGCATATGCTAAATTCGCTGAGTTAATCAATCAAAGTAACAACGTTTCTAAAAGAGAGTGAGGTTCTAACTATGCATTTTAAATTAATTATTGCCTTTGTTGAAGATGATAAAACTGACCTGGTGCTTGACACCGCGCGGGAAAGTGGTTCGACTGGGGCAACGGTAATCAATAACGCTAGAGGCGAGGGTCTCAAGCAAGCTAAAACCTTTTTTGGGTTAACTCTAGAAACACAGCGCGATGTTTTGCTATTTTTGGTGGAAGAGCATTTATGTCGACAAATCTTAGAGTCCATCGCTCTAGCAGGCCAATTTGATAGTAAACCAGGCACAGGTATAGCTTTTCAGATAGATGTTGAAGATGCAATCGGTGTGTTACATCAAGTCGAAACATTAAAGCCAGTGGTTGAGGAAGGACTATGAAAACAAACAAGCCAATTACTCGTGTCAGAGACGTGATGAAAACAAATTTTCAAATGATTGATGGAATTGCTACGGTGAGTGAAGCACTAAAGCTTATGAAATCATCCAAAACATCAGTACTAGTAGTAAAAAAGCGTCACGACGATGATGAGTACGGACTAGTTAATTCAGGTGATATCGCGCGTCATGTATTAGCGGTAGATCGAGCGCCAGATAGGGTTAATGTCTATGAAATTATGACTAAGCCAGTTATTTCTGTGCAACCGAATATGGATATTCGATATTGCTCTCGGCTTTTCGCAAAATATAATCTGGTTCGAGCACCGGTGATTGAAAATGGTAAGTTATTGGGTATTGTGAGTCCAAATTCGCTCGTTTTAGATGGGCTCTATAATTTGTGTTTGTAAAAAAAGCTACCTAAATTGAAAAGGCTACTTCTTTCAAACAACGAAACCGCATTTTCTCAGTTGTAAAAGCTAACAAAATCAAAGTACAATTCGTTTTCAGGTGTTAAATGTTGAGAAAATACAATCCTTTAAAAATTGGATGCCCTGTAATCAATGTTAAAGCGCTGTGTATTATTTTTTTAGTATGAGGAGTTTCATAGAATGGCCAAAGGTAAAGTTAAATGGTTTAATAATTCAAAGGGTTTCGGGTTTATTGCACCAACCGAGGGGGGAGAGGATGTATTTGTACATCATTCTGCCATTCAGGGAGACGGTTTTAAAACCCTGAAGGAAGGACAAGATGTATCTTTTGACATTGAGCAGGGAGCTAAAGGTCTGGCCGCAATCAATGTTGTAGGCGAATAACAAAAAAACTTAACGTAACATCTGAAACTGGCTTTTCTGCTTGTAGATAAGCCAGTTTTTTATTCTGCTTCAACCAAATTTACCGATCAAGCTGTCTTTCACCAAAAATAGTTCTGTCGACAGGACTGCAGAAACAAATGGCTTTTTAGTATCAGTGGAATAAATTCTGAGGCGCCCCAAATTTTTTGACAGGTTAAAAACGCCACGCATAAAAAAGGGAAGGCGATGCCTTCCCTTTAGTAATAACAAGAAGTTGCTACTAACTAGAAACCTATTCCGATATAACCGCCGCCGGTATAACCGTCGGTGTTTACGCCATCAAGGTGATCTGTTGTTAAATGGTAGCGAGCGTCTAAACCAGCATAGATGTTGTTCCACAAATGAACATCAAGACCGCCGCCGAACATGATGCCAGTATTAAATACGGTCACGCCATTGGATGGAGGGCTTACAATGTGGATAGCCAGACCGGCAGGAATTATCCAGGGTCTAACTTTACTGCCTTTGAAGAATTTTATCTTAGGCGCTGCAGTTAACGATACTTGAGTAACGTTAACGGTGCCTAATGCGCCTGTTGGTGTATTATTGACAGCTGTATTAACAACAGTGCCCAATGGGTTTAATTGATTTTCTCTTGAATCGAAATGTTTGTATTCAAACATCAATTCGGCCAGCACTTCGGTGCCGTCTGCAATGCCGAAAAAATCATCACTTAGACTGAAATCAAATCCAGCACCTGCATACCATGCATCCTGGTCTCCATTAGATTGTGGAGTAATACCCAGACCGCCTGCGGTATCTGTCAGTATTTGACCCGTTCTATCATGGTCGTTGTGAGCAAAACCACCTCTGAAGAAAACCATATTATCTTTTGAATCGCTAATCGCTGGTCCACTTTTAGCGTTTTGCATCCATTCTTCCAACTCTTGAACTTTTGGATCTGGACGTGAAGCTTCAGTTCTTACGCGATTCAGTTCTGATTGCATTGACTTCATCATTTCAGACATGCGATTAACTTGGGCTTCCAAGGCTTTAACTTTAGCACCGTGATTATGCCCAACTGCAATGGCTTGAGGTGTGAATGTAACACCTGCCGCCGCAACGGTTGCAACTCCTAAACTTAATGCTAATTTTGAAAATTTTTCTTTCATCGTCATCCCCCTCTCATGAAAGTTCCATGAGAATTTAGAAAATTGGTTATAATTGCGAAACAATAATTATTGTTACAGTGTCGAATAATAACAACAATAATAAAAAATCTCAAGCGATAAAACTTGATCCAGTTAACAGTTTTTCATTTTATTTCAACAAATAAACTAATAGTCTTTAAAACTTACATTAACTGTAGCGAAAATACAACAATAAGAATTCATATTCACATAGTAGGCATTTTAACAGTTATTTTGATGCTAAAAGGGGATGTAACTCTAAGTTTTATGCAAAATCTTGCAGGCCTTGACTGATTTTTTCTATTTATAATAATTTTATGATCGATGCGACGATTAATTTACCTGTTAAATATTATCTTCGGAAATAAATCATTTAACTTTTAACATCTTGTTCTAATTGATAGGTTAGGGCCTTCGAGAATCGTTACTCAATGTTAGAAAAAACAACTGATATTACACTAGTTGGTGCTGGTATTATTGGACTCCTAACAGCCAGGGAGTTTTTGCTGCGGGGATATTCTGTGAATATCTTGGATAAAAACTTGCTGGGACAAGAGTCTTCTTGGGCTGGCGGTGGGATTTTAATGCCCCTTTACCCTTGGCGTCAATCCGAGGCAATTACTAAACTTTTGATCCAAAGCTTGAAGCTTTATCCTGATCTGGAGCAGGAACTGAAACACTTTACCAGTATTGATCCTGAACACATCAATAGTGGTTTGATGATTACGCAGAATCCAGATATACAATTGGCAAGAGAATGGTGCAAGCACAACAATTTTGGTTTTGAAGAACCTTCGCTAGAAAAATTTGATCAAATTCTACCAAGGTTAACAGCAACCTTAGAAAATCCGCTTTGGCTACCCGAGGCCTGCCAAATTCGAAACCCCAGATTATTAAAAGCGTTAAAGGCTTATCTAATTAAATCTGGCGTTAGTATCATCGAACACTGTGAAATTCAAGGCTTTGATGTCGAAAAAAAGAATATCAAATCGATACAAACAAGTCGTGGAAAGATTGGTGTCAATCATCTGATTTTAACAACAGGTGCTTGGTCCAGTCAGCTATATCAAAAAATTTTGGAACCATTCAATCAGCCAAAATTGCAAATATTTCCTGTCAAAGGCCAAATGTTATTGATAGCAACTGAGCCTGGTTTTTTAGATGCGATTATATTGCAAGGTGAAAATTACTTGATCCCTCGAAAAGATGGTAAATTGGTCATTGGTAGTACCGTCGAGCACAATGTTTTGGACAAAAGGGTTACTCAGTATGCTAACAAAGCATTACTTAGGTTCGCTTACGAAGTGATGCCGGAGCTGAAAAAGTTTCCTCTTATTGCTCAATGGGCCGGCCTTAGGCCTGGAACTGAAAATGGTATCCCTTATATAGATACTCACCCAGAGCTTGCTAACTTAAGCTTTAACTGCGGTCATTACCGTAATGGGTTTGCTTTGGGGCCAGCTTCTGCTCAATTGATGTTTGATCTGGTCAACCAATCAACCCCAGCGGTATCGCCTGCCCCGTTTAAATTATCCGCGATACATTAATGTTTGACTATTATCAGTTAATTCGCTCTTTGCTGTTCCAGTTAGATGCGGAAGCTGCTCACACCCTTACTTTAAAAAGCTTTAGCCTGTTATCGCGTTGCGGTTTCTCAAGCTTGTTGTCAAAGCCTGTCGCTGCTATACCAAAAAAAGTGATGGGGCTTACTTTTCCAAATCCTGTTGGATTAGCGGCAGGGATGGATAAAAGTGGAGATTATATTGATGCGTTAGCATCATTAGATTTTGGGTTTTTAGAAATTGGTACTGTTACCCCAAGGCCTCAACCGGGTAATCCTAAACCAAGAATTTTTAGGTTACCCGAACATCAAGCCATTATTAATAGGTTGGGTTTCAATAACAAAGGGGTTGATTATTTGGTCGAAAAAGTTATCCAAGCAAATTTTCAAGGTATTCTTGGCATCAATATCGGCAAAAATTTCGATACTCCGATCAATCTGGCGGTCGATGATTATTTGATTGGATTAAATAAAGTATATCCTGTCGCCAGTTATGTGACGATTAACATTTCTTCTCCCAATACAGAGAATTTGAGGCAACTTCAGCAAGGTTCTGAAATAGAGAATTTGCTCAATAGTCTTAAGCAAGAGCAAAGACTGTTGCAAGCCCGATATGGCCGCTATGTTCCATTAGCTATAAAAATTGCCCCTGATCTTTCAGAAGATGACATTAGTCATATCGCTGAGTTACTAATTCAGTATGAGTTGGACGGAGTCATTGCTACCAATACTGCGATAAACAGAGAGGCTATCGCTGAGCATCCTAAGGCAAAGGAAGCGGGTGGTTTGAGTGGTGAGCCTTTACGTCAACGATCTAATGAGGTCATCACTAGTCTAGCCGGAAAGCTGGGAGGCAAAATTCCGATAATCGGTGTTGGAGGTATTATGGAAGGCGAACACTCTGTTGAAAAAATGACAGCCGGCGCTTCATTAATTCAACTTTATAGCGGGCTGATTTATCGAGGGCCAAAGCTCGTTAATGATTCGATAACAGCGCTTAATCAAGAATGCAACAACAACCCATTACCTTAAAATGGTCCTGCAAAAGACCGGTCAGGCACATCTTTTGGTAGAGCATTTGTAAAATTCTTGACTAAATCAGAGTCCCTGACTGGTTTTTCCAGCATCTTGACAACTGTCTTTGCAATTTCTTCAGCGCCATGATAATAATCATTTGCCATAAAAGGTGAGGTTGGAACCGGAAAATTTGGGTAGGCAAGAAGTTTAGGGGGCTTCAACAAGGTGGTTTGTTGTAAACATGCGACTTTGGCTATCACTTGATGACCTATAGAAGCAACGTCTGGTGCACAATCAGCTACTACCAAATGATGAGTTTTCTTCAAAGAATGGCTAACGGAGTCGATATCAAGCGGTGTCAAGCAACGCATATCAACCACCTCAACGTCGATACCAAACAAATCTAATACCTCTGCTGCTTTGAGCGCTTCAATGACCATGTGTGAAAAAGCGGCGATCGTTATATCGCGACCCGGCTTGATAACATTAGCGCCTGATAATGTAGCAACATTATTTGTTTGAGCGACTTGACCCTGAATATGATGCAGCCAACGGTGTTCAATATAGAGCACAGGATCATCATCGGCTATGGCCGCGAGCATCATACTGTAAGCGTCCTGCGCAGTGACTGGCATCACTACTTTTAAGCCCGGTATCTGGGCAAACATGGCTTGCAAGGACTGAGAGTGTTGTGGACCCTGTCCCCAACCGCGTCCTATAATGAGTCGAATGACCAAAGGTACGGTTTGCTGTTGGTTGAACATAAAACGCCATTTCGCAGCATTGTTCACCATTTGATCCATCGCCAACAAGGCAAAATCGATCCGCTGATGAACCATAACCGGCCTTAAACCGCCTAGTGCTGCACCAATACAAACGCCGGTCATGCCATTTTCAGCCAGCGGCATGTCCAAGATTCGATCAGCGCCAAATTGTTCTCTTAAGCCCAGTGTGGTACCGAAGATTCCCTTCGGGTCTGGAACTCCTTCGCCAATCAATACCATCTCTGGCCATTGTCGTAAGCCGTCAGTTAGTGCTAATTTGAGTGCTTCTGTATAAGTGATTAAGCTTGAGGCCGGATTTTTCATAAAGCGTTCCTTGTTAATGCTGGTTCCGGGCTGTTCAAGGCAAAAGCAAAAGCCTCTTCGACCTCTTGCTTGATGGACTGTTCGATCTTTGACAAGCCAGTAGATGATAATAGCGTTTTTCGCTGCAAAAGGGATTGGCTTAATTGCAAAGGGCAGCGCTGCTTCCATGCTGCTAATTCGCCAGCGGGACGATAACCCATGTCATCGTCTTCGTTGGGTCCGCAGTGTTCAGGCCAGCGGTGGGTTTTGAACTCCAGGAATTGTGGGCCTAACCCATAACGAGCTCGGTCAATAGCTTGTTTAGCAAGGTTGGCTACTTGTTCTACGTCATTTCCATCGCCCGCATAGCTAGTTAATCCGTGCGCTTCGGCGATCAAGTGAATAGCACGGTCTGGTTGACGCTCCCTAAGAGGTGTCATTACAGAATAGTCATTATTTTCACAGATCATTACTAGTGGCAATTTTTTCAGGGCAGCGAAATTCATGGTTTCGTGGAGCACGCCTTCTTCAAAGCAGCCTTCACCAAAAAAAACGACCACTACATCAGCTTGCTTTTGGTATTGAGTTGCCCAGGCCATGCCGCCCGCCAATGGCACTGTTCCTCCCACGATTGGTGTAGAACCCATAAAGCCAGCGTCAAGGTCGATGAGATGCATGGAGCCTCCCCAGCCACCACAACAGCCGGTTGAGCGACCATAAAGCTCAGCAATCAGTTTTGGTAAGCTTCCGCCTTTGGCTAAATAGTGACCATGCGCACGGTGATTGCTAAATACTTTATCGCTACTTTTAAGCTGGCTGGCAACACCCACGGCGATCGCTTCTTCTCCAATGCATAAATGGGTTGGGCATCGCATTGCTTGTTCGTGATACCGATTGGCAATCGCTTCCTCCACACGGCGTATGCGGAGCATCTGCTGGAAGCTGTGCAGTAAAGTGTTGGATGGTTCTTCAGTCAACTTGCGAACTCCATGTCAGTTGAGTGGGTGGTTATGTGAAAATCCTTCTTAAAGTGTAGCAGGAAAAGATAAAAAACTAGATCATATGGCCGTTATTGGGCTATATGTGATCGAGAAATATCCCTAAAATAAAGTTTAATCATGGTTCATTGACAGATTGTATGAGCAAATGAGATGCATTATTTTGGGAGGGCTGCGTCGTCTATTAAAACATCGATGCCGGATTCTGGTTTAATCGACGATACCGGAAGTTCCATGCCTTCGCGCCAATGGTGCACGGCTGGTTGTTTTCCTTCGCCGGTAATGATGATGATGACTTTCTCGGCGTCGCTAAGAGCCGCCGAGCTCAGAGAGACACGCTCAGGTGGAAGCTTGGGTGCTTCATAGACTTCATGAACCAGTTCATCGAGCTTATGTTCATGGCCCGGAAATAAGCTGGCCGTATGACCATCTTCACCCATTCCCAGCAAGACCAAATCAAACGGCAGTTGTTGTGAGATCAATTCACGATATTGTTTGGCCGCATGTATTGGGCCTTGCTCCGCTGGGATAGTATAGATTTGTGGTTTAGGAATCTCTACATGATCAAGCCAAACCATTCTAGCTATTTTACTGTTGCGTTCTGGGTGGTCAGTGCCGTAACAACGCTCGTCACCAAAAAAAATATGCCATTTGCTCCAATCGGTCTTTGCTTTGTTCAAACGTTTGTAGGCAAGTCCAGGTGTACTTCCGCCCGCCAACACAATTTTAAAAAGGCCTTTTTCAGCAATGGCTTGATTGGCAGCCTTAACAATCCAAAGGCTCAAGGCATCCGCTACTTGCTGTGGGTTATTGTATTGATGCCAGCGTAATTCTTGTTCAGTTTTCATACTGTTTCCAGTGTTAAAGGTTCGGTGCTTTTTGACGTTCTATGTCAAATATAAGATGCTTCATAGTAGATTTCGAATACCAGCAGGATAAGTCATAATGAAATATCGCTCAACTGTCGAAGAATATATGATGGGATCACAAATGCTCTCGGTGTACTCTAATTCGTCGAAGTAAGATATTATAATATGATTGCCTTCAATCTGTAGACAAGAGGACTATATTTAAGAAAAAACTAGTGATGGGGAACCCTGATAAACCTCATGGTGTTAGATACAATGCTTAAACCAGCTTAGTTGAGTTACTAAGCTTTATGACCGCCAATTTAGGGTGGGTTAGATACCGCATAAAGGCAGATCAAGTGTGAATGGGCATTCGTTAATCTTTGGTAAAACAACGCTGACAAGTAACTTTCTTTTTTAAGGTTTTGTTGAGGGATTATGACAACTCTTCAAGCCTTATAATTTGGCGGTGATAAATTCCAGAATTTTATCTCGTTGTTCAATGGCGTCTTCAGAGAATGCAATACCTATACCTGTTGGGTGCTCACTTTGTTCGGTTCCGACATAGGTGATACTGCAAGGTAATGCTATGAGGTTGTCATCAAGGTTTATGGTGATGGTGCCATTTTGAAACAAAGCATCCTCTTTTAGTAAGGGTGCCACAATCAGTAAATAAGTGCCGCCCTGGCTGATATTGCCGGTAATCCCTGAATATTCGTCGCCGCCGATGTCTAATGTGTATTCCAGACACAAAGAAACGCGAGCGTAATTTCGTTTTTCAATATATTTATTGGTTGTGTCCATCTTATCACCTGTATTTGGGCAAGGAAAAATTAAATCTTTCATCCAAATGTAGTCGATTTTAATTATTTATTCGACCAAAATCCGTCATGTGTTGCCTAGTAAATGTTGGAAATGTGAAAGAGGTCTAATAATGTAGATCAGTTTCTGATCTTGCCGAACAAATATTTTGGATTATGTGGTACTTTTTTTTCCATGCGAAAAGTGAGTTTGTTTGGCTTTTGTTTGTTGGATGCCAGATCAACACACCAAAACCCTTTATATGCTATATTAGGAACCTTTAAAATATCTAAGGTTTATTTATGAAATCTCTTTATGTAGTCTTTCCTCTCTTGGTTTTTCTGACCTTCAATGCGAAAGCGGAAATCCAGTTAACACAAGAGGATATTCAAGGCGCCTGGTCGGTTGACCAAGAAGCTTTAAGCATCCATGGTAAAAATGCCAACCGACTCAAAACAGTCTGGACTTTTGGAAAAGATGGTGTGTTGACTGGGGTGTCGAAGGATTCTCAAAGGCATGCCAGGATGAGCTCATTTCGCGCCAAGTTAAACTATAGGATAGAAGACGGCAAGTTGGTTAAGCAATCGGCTCCCGGTCGTTCAAAAGAAGAAACTTGTGTCGCCGTGCAAAAAGAGGGCGAAAAAATGATTTTAAAATGCAAAAATATTTTCTTTTTTATGACTAAAAAATAATTTTTTTGCATTCAGTTGTTGATTGAATCATGACGCGCCAGAACGAGAGTTGCGCATAATCATCAGGAATGCTAGAAGGTCATAAACTCCGTGGATTACGATTGGTGTCAGAAGGTTCTTTTCATCCCCGTAATTCATGGATAAGCTCAAATAGATTCCAACTAATCCGGCTAATAGTGCGTATAAAGGAGTTACTGCATGAACTAAGCCAAAAATTACATTGCTTAAAACCAATCCCGTGTTAGCTCCCCATGCATTTTCCAGCCACGGCTGAAGCGTACCCCGGAACAAAATTTCCTCTGCAACCCCTGCAATTGCTCCTAATAGAAATAAGTCTGCCCAGTTACAGTTTTTTAGCAATGGTCCTAACGTTTCCAATAGCAAGGTACGAATCTCTTGCATCGAATTGACTCTGAGTTCAAACAGGCCAAGAAAGACTATAAATAAAGGGATGGTGCCGATGATCCCTATAAGGAAAGCAGACGAGGAAAATAAAAGATGTTCGAACGGGTTTACATCAATTATTTTTCCTAAAACTAGAGCGACCAACAACAACGAACCTTCAAAAAAGCATGCCATGCGAAAAAGTCGGTTGGAGTCGGTGGTTGCTGGTTTCATTTAGGATATCTATTGATTGACTTAGCTTACTCATTGTATTCAAATAGTTCTCAGTATAATAGTGAAAAAATACCACGAAAATGAATGAGTATCGATGCAGTGCTACATCTATAAAAGCTTAAAAAAAGAAGGTTTATATCTCTACATTGAACAACGGAATGACTTTTCAAAAGTACCAGAAAAACTGCTACAAACCTTTGGTAAACCTGTGTTCGTAATGGCTCTAGCTCTTACTGCACAGCGAAAGTTAGCTAAAGAGGACGTCGTTCAAGTAATGAGACAACTAACGGATAAGGGTTATTTCGTGCAGATGCCATCTAGGGATTATTTAAAGGATTCTTGTGGTGAAACGCTATAAGTTTTCTGACATGGTTTATATGGGTAAATATTTTGTTGCAGATATGATTGATGAAAAGTACATTTATTACTTATGTATAACAGTTTTGTGTCTGGCTACTTTTCTTTTAGGATAATACCAACAGACCGTCATATGACTAAGGCGTGTTGCTAAGGACAACAAAGAAGGCTAGCTAAGGGTGGTTGAGAGCAATATTTGAAAAATGCTTGAAATCGATAATTTTCTATCATTTATACCATCGGAATTGTCATGTATATCGCAATGAACCGTTTTAAAATAACCCTGGGTCAAGAAGTCAAGTTTGAAGCTAAGTGGCGAGAACGTGAGAGCTATCTTGACCAGGTTCCTGGTTTTCGAGAGTTTCATTTACTCAAAGGGCCGATGGCCGAAGATCATACGTTATATGCTTCTCATTCCATATGGGAATCGCAAAGCGCATTTGAAAACTGGACCCGCTCAGAAAGTTTCCGAAATGCCCATGCCCGAGCTGGCGATTCAAAAGGCTTATACCTTGGGCATCCAGAGTTTGAAGGATTTGAAGTCATTTTATAAGAGTTTAGGTAAGCTCGATCTAATGATGACTAAACAGCAAATTATCAATTATCTTGATTTGCAACCACATATTGAAGGAGGCTATTTCCGCCGTACTTATGAATCAAATTGGATATTGAACGAGGGTAATACCTACCAAAGTTCTCGACCAACGCTCACTACAATCTACTATTTATTGACGAATGACAGCCCGATTGGTCATTTACATAAAAATCGTTCGGATATTGTGCATTTTTTTCATCTTGGCGGTGCTGTGAGGTATACAATGATTCATCTCAATGGTGAGCTTGAACAAGTAACATTGGGCCCTGGTTTGGAGCAAGGCCATCAGTTACAGATGACAGTGCTAGGAGGTAGTTGGAAAGCTTCTGAACTGATTGACGACGAATACGGGTTAGTTAGCGAAGCAGTTACACCAGGATTTGATTATCAAGATATGCAGCTGGCAAATCTTCAAACACTGCGAACCGAATTTCCAAAACTTTTTCCTGGTTTGGAAAAATTTATTAAATACAAAGAATAATAAAGTTTGTTAGAATTAATATCATAGAATAAAAACAACAAATATTTGCTCGGTGACTAAACGAATCATGACCTACAGTAGTATTAATGTCGTTATTTTTTCAGTGTCTGTTGTCTATCAAACGCAGAATTTATATTGCCTTTATGTAAATAATAACTACGTTTTTTGGCTCAAACCTTTTTTCTTTAACGGGGGACAAGCCTATTAACTGGTTGAATATAGCCGCTCCGCTTGGCTTGGCCTTACTGGGAGGCATGCTAATTTATTGGGTGTACGGGTTAAAAAATCTGGGTGCCCGATTTTCGAAAGGGTTTCATTTATCATTAATGTTATTCCCACTAATGATAACGGTCATTGTACTTGCAATAAACAATAATATCGCTGTAGCGATAGCTGTTGTAGCCATATTTTTGTTGTTGGTCAAGTTTCAAATACCTAGAAAAAAACCTATTGATCAAACGTATGTTTTATGGGCAATTACCTTTGGTATTAGTTGCGGAGCTAATTTTTTTCTGATCGCAGTGATTTCGAGCCTATTGATCACCTTTGTATTACTGTTTTTTTCGAGCGAAAAAGCGCTATATCCGATTAAACGCTTAGATGAAAGGCGTCTAGTTATTCATTTCCCGTTGCTGTACCAGTCTCCTTCTACCATAAGATTACAAAGAATATTAGGACACTTGGTTGAAGAGCTCCATCTTCGGCATTGTATCGAATATCCCAGCTACTTAGAAATAGCTCTGGATATTTGTTTAAAACCATCGCATGAAAGAAATGTTTTTATGGTCTTGCGTCGTTTGGGGGCAGTAAAAATAGCTATCTTTCCACCCTATGATAGCAGCCATAATTGAGTTATGGGTGATCTGATTGAAGATGATCACTATTCGCTGAATACGTTTCTACTATAATTTTTTCAGTCATTTTTCAGATAGTATTTAGCTTAGTATGCTGTGATTGTAATTATTGCATCATCATCTGAGCGTATGTTTAAAGATCAATTTGCCAGTATCCTCAATCCAGCAAATGAACTAAAGCTTTTGGTAAAGATACCCTATGTGACTTAGTCACTATCTTTTATATCAATATATAATAATATATATAACGTACTAGCTGTTTTCTTTAAGAAGCCAGTTAACGTAGATTTAACTCAAAAGTGAGGACAAAAAATGATGGATTTTATATTAAGTATTTTTTCAGACGTTTTGCAAATGGACATGAGAGACCACCATGACATCCCTTTCGCACTCCCTTTGTTACTGACAATCTTCGGTGGTGGTTTCATAGGCTACACCATCGTCCGTTTGATACCTGAAAAAGACTAAATAATCACTATGGGAGTCAGCGATGTTTGAGTTACAGTATTATAGATACTGTAACTCCTCTCATACAGATACCTGAAACCAACATATCACATAGGTGATTGAAGTGGCCAAATTAACAGCTGAGATGAAAGAAGCTTTTAGTAAATCCGAGTTGTTTCCACTTGCTACAGCCTCCAGTTCCAGCGTTCCAAACGTTATACCGATTAAATATGTTTTTATTGAGAGTGAGGATGAGCTGTGGTTAGTCGATAACTATATGCTAAAAAGTTTGGAAAATATGCAACAAAATCCACACGCAGCCTTATACGTTAATGTTTCCGAAGATAAAATTTGTTTTCAGATTAAGGGGGATATTGATATTCAGACTGCTGGCCCAGATTTTGAGCGGATGACAAGAATGGCTCATGATATTCGTTCGGATTTACCGGCCAGATCTTTAATTGTGATGCGTATTACAGAAATTTATCAGTGTCGCCCCGGTATAAATGTTGGTGAACAAATTGCCTCATTAGCTTAGTAAACTTTCCAGCGATCCATTAAAGACCATCAAAAAAAAGGGACTTTCTATTGAAACCCTGATGCCAGGTTACTAATTCTTAAATTATTCCTTTTACTCTCTCCTGAATTCAGGTCTTTACAATCCACGCTTAAAAGAATACATTCACCTTTTTATTAGCTATTAGGTAAAGTAGTGGTTAACAATCATGCGTTATGGGAAGCCTCATTTCCAGAATTTCTACAATGTGGTGAGTCAGCGATGTTAAGCCTGATGGAAAGTGCAACTGTTGCAGAAATACCGGCCGGGCAACAGGTATTTGGTTCAGGAGGTAAATGTGAAAATTATCTTTTATTAATATCTGGTTCAATAAAAGCACAGCTATTATCAGAAAATGGCAGAGAAATATTGCTATATCATGTTTTACCCGGTGATTCATGTGTATTGACTACCTCATGCCTGCTTGCCGGCGACTGTTATCCCGCTGAAGCATTTACAGAAAAGGATGTATCTGCGTTTGTTATTTCTTCACATGCCTTTTATCGTTGTTTAGAAAAATCACCTTTTTTTCGAGAATTTGTTTTTAAAAAATTTTCTGAAAGTTTATCTAATGTTATTGGAAAAATGAGCGAGTTGGTGTTTGCTGGAATTGATTCCAGATTGGCTGGAGAGTTGTTGAAAAAAGATGAAAAAGTTCTAAAAATTACCCATCAGGAATTAGCAACTCAACTAGGTTCTGTTCGAGAAGTTATTTCCAGACATTTGAAGCAATTTGAAGCAAAAGGCTTAGTCAGCTTAGGTAGAGGGACAGTTACAATAATTGATGAAGAAGCACTAAAAAAACTGAGTTGAGGCTTAAATTCTTAGTTTGTGGGTATTACTTCCAATGGAACGAAAACATATCCTGAGGGTTTTGTATAAATGAGAAGTTTAAAAAATATTAGTGTTTTGTTTATTGCTATTTTTGTGTTGGCAGTCTCCAGTGTCGCAATTGCGGGTGATGTAAAGATCTTGGCCGTGGATTTATACAGTAGTACTGACAAAAATTGGTTAGTAAAAGTAACGCTGGAGCATAATGATACAGGTTGGGATCATTTCGCTGATAGTTGGCAAGTAGTCGATAGTGAAGGGAAAGTATTAGGTAGCCGGGTGTTACAACATCCTCATGTCAACGAGCAGCCTTTTACCCGAGAGTTGGCAGGTGTAAAAATACCTGGCGGTATCAAAACTGTTTACATTGAAGCACATGACAAAGTGCATGGCTGGTCGAAAAATAGATTGACTGTGGATTTGACTAAAGTTTCAGGAAAGCACTTGAGAGTAGAGGCAAACTAGTGTTGTTTTGACAGTGTTTTTCCATTTTGAACCATATTTATTATTCAAATACTGCGATTGCTAAAGCAGTTCATCCTAGCTGGGATATCAGTTATATTCAATTAGCGTAACTTCAGCATACTCCAGGGAAGGGAGCCGAAGTTACCAATTATTATCGAATTACAAACACTCCCGCTACTCTCTTGCTTCTCATGCCTATGGCTTAATGATTAGTTTGCAGAACGGCTTGTTACTTACCAGCTGGTTATCCGCTTTGATTCCTTTGTGAAAAAATCCATTGTTTGCACTTTACCTAGAAAATCAGTATTTCTGAATAGAGTGATTCCCTTGATTATTGTCTTCTGAACTTTAGCACTAACGACTGTTGCCACATTACTTTTGAAGTTAAGGTTTTTGTATTTTGATTATCACAACTAGGTTTAGCATCTAGCGGGCTGATGAGGGGAGGTAATTAAGCTTTACTAAATAAGCGTATTATTATATTCTATAATTAATTCCTTGTAGGAATTTTGGCTCAGAAATTTCTGCTCTATGCAGATATTTTTTTCCTTGCCTGCTTTCTATATTTCTCAAAACTTTGACGTACCAAGAGGAAATTTAAGATGACCAAAAACATTTACCAACTGCTCGTAATTTTATTTCTATCACAAAACGTAGTCTTAGCTGGATCAATCACATCTAGTCAACTGCCAGAATATAAACGGACTAAAGCCGGTTTATATTTCAACGCCAAAGAAGCCTATGGATTAATGCAAAAGCAAGGGAGTAAGGTTTTGTTTATTGATGTGAGAACCAGCCCTGAAGTTGCGTTTATTGGCATGCCGGAGATAGCGGACGCCAATGTCCCATTAAAGTTTTTTGGAAAAAAAATGCAATGGAATGACCTGGGCAATCATTTTGCTATGGCACCTAATCCAAGGTTTGTGGAAGAGGTTACAGACCGGTTGTTACAAAAGGGCTTAACGAAAAACGACAAAGTATTAGTCATGTGTCGTTCCGGCGGCCGCAGCGCCAAAGCCGCGGATGCTTTGACAAATGCCGGTTATTCCCAGGTTTATTCTGTCTTTGATGGATTTGAAGGCGATCCGGCACCTTCTGGTTCTCAGCAAGGGAAACTTGTTATCAATGGCTGGAAAAATAGTAACCTGCCGTGGAGTTATACACTGAGTAAAGATAAAATGTATTTATCTGCCAAGTCAATGGGTGGCAAAGACAAACATGGCAAGATGTTAAAAAAAATGGATGACGATAAAGATGGAAAGATAACCCAAAGCGAGTTTAATAAACATCACGAGATGATGTTTGACAAGATGGATCAAAACAAAGACGGTGCAGTGGATCAAGAAGAGTTAAAAACATTCAAAAAAGCTCGAATGAAGGAGAAAAAATCAGCCAAAATGAAAGGTAAATCTTAATTTCAAGTTGTTTTTTGTCATTAATTCTACTTTGTCAGATGGCATGATATATTTTTTTCCAAGACCATCAGTCCGCCTGGAGTTGCCGAAAGCAATGCTTCATGGATGAATTATAGCTTGCCATCCATGGTGCTGGATGCCCATTCCTGACAAGAATGCTGTTCTTTTTGTTAATCTGATAAAGCAGAATTGGTTTTAAGGTAGCGTCCAATGCAAAATGATAAGCCTATCAATTGAATTAACGTTAAAAGCGTTATAGGGATTATTACAATTAAGTAAAACGTGATAAGAAAAGCGACCTATAGGGTTTGAAAAAAATGCTTCTCCGTTAAATAATCAATTACCACATGAACGCTTTGTTCCAGGCTTAGCTGATCTGTATCGACTATAAATTCTGGATCCTCGGGTTCTTCATAGGCAGACCCAATACCCGTAAATTGTGGAATTTCACCTGCCCTGGCTTTCTTATATAACCCTTTGGTATCTCTTTGTTCGCATATTTCAATGGGACAACGGCAATGAATTTCTATGAAATCACCATCGGGTACAAGCTTTCTGGCTATTAACCGGTCTGCTCTAAAAGGGGAAATAAAAGCTGTCAGAGTAATGATTCCGGCTTCAACCATTAGCTTTGCCAATTCTCCAATACGGCGAATATTTTCAATTCGGTCAGCATCACTGAATCCCAAATCATTCGATAGGCCATGTCTTACATTGTCGCCGTCCAAAACAAAACTTGAATAACCTTGTTGATATAAAGAATGCTCTACAGCATGGGCCAACGTTGATTTTCCTGAGCCTGACAAACCGGTGAACCATAAAATGGCACTTTTATTCCGATGCAGAGTTTCACGCTGTCTTCTGGTCACTATGGCAGGGTGCCAAACTGTATTGTTGCTTTTATGTGCCATATATCTCCACGTTGTGATCAACAAAAGGTTTACTGAAAATGATTTTTAAATTTTTTAAAAAAAAGACCTAACCCTTCTGAGGCTATATGATTTATTCCCGCAGCGGCCTTTCGTCCCCCGCCAGTGGGAAATAGTGCACAAAGCTTTTCAGCTCCGTCTGGGTTGTTAAGTGGTGCCCTAACACTGACAGCAAAACCACCTGCAGCATTGTTAGTGATAATGGCGTGTGCTCTTGAAGGGTGATTATTCGCCAATTGATTGGCAAAAATTCCGTTGACACGATAGGACCAGGTTTCGTCAGGCAATATAAAATAGGCTACTTTGTCGTTAGAAAATTCGGCTGAAATACCATTGGCAAGGTTGAGATCTTCATGATAACCCGTAACAAGCTGTTCAAATAACAAAACTTGATCATAAATAAAGTCAAATGGTGCGGCATACGGCAGCATGGATTGATAGAGTCGATCAGGAGCGATATGTAAATCCTCCATCTTTCGGCCATATCCATTATAGTTGAGGCATACACCCAGAAGCTCAAGTTGCTCGATTTGTTGTTTGGAAAAGTTCGCTTTAATCGCTTTTTGGCTAGCGACCTTGGTTAAATTGTCTCCGAAGGCTGCTGTTATCGCCCAAGCTTCAAAACGTCCTCCTAGATAATGGTCAACAAGCAAGCTGGTACAGGTGTTGGCATTGGTATCAATTAGAGTCGTTAAATGCGGATGCTCAGGGATTTTACCTGGTTGGTGGTGGTCGACGTAAAATACCCTGGCACCTTGATTTAATATTTTGATGAGGTGGTCATGATTTTTAGCAAGGGAGATATCCAAAACTGTGACTTCGTCTCCAGGTTTAGTATTGACCAGACGGAGAAGGTCGATATCTCGTTTGACTCCAGTGATCAGTTGCGATTTTTTGGGCGTTGACAAACGCAGTTGAAGCAGAGCGCATAGGCCATCCGCATCCCCATTGAAAACATCTGTTTGCTGCATAAATTCACTTCCATCCAGGAAAAATTCTCTGAATAAACTGGCACAAGATTAAACAGCGATTTGAAGTTTAGTTGTCCCTACCAAACCAATATGCCACATTATTTTTTACTTGGGGTAGTATTTTCCAATTCAGAAATGAGTCTGAAATGTGCATAAAAGTTAAGCCATTTTTTTCTGATCAAAAATCTGGTTAAAAAGTTTCTGTCTTTCTTTTTTTAGGATTATAGCGGCCTGATTATCGGTTATTGCCATGGCAACCTGATCGAGTATCGCAAAGCTTATTCCCGTTTTCAAATATTTTTCACTGTCAGGTAGTGATTTGAGTTTGTCATAAGGTGTCATCATGTTTTTATAGGGGTATTGCTTAGACTGCTTTCCTTTATCGTCGGTGATGATTTCAGGATAAAAGCAAGGCCTGTGATAGTTAACATAGGGGTACAAATACTTGATATTGAATTCATTCAGCCTCGCAGCCCATCTTTGTGGGATATGGGTATAGCCAAAAACCTTTCTGACCACCGCGGCATTTTTGCCTTCAACCAGTGCATTATCATTGGTTTGTCGGGATCGTGATTTGGTCATTTCAATCAATAGCTTATTTAACAGGTTCTCTACGGGCTTGTTGATATATTCTGACCCATTGTCAGAGTGAAAACCTTTGATGATAAAGGGAAAAGTTTCCAGTATTTGTTCAAGCACGGGGATTAAAAAGTGTTCGCTGATTTTTTCAACGGATAAGATCATTTCAAACTGAGTGACTTCATCAACTACATTGATATGATAAACGCCTTTTTGCTTGTCCTGGTCGCCCTGGTGAACGGTATCAACGCGAAGGTATCCTGGCTGACCGTTGGCTTGTGGTTTTCTTTTGTCGCCAATGGCGATCTGCCTGGGTTTGGTTTTTTCAAAGTCTCTGCGCTGTAACTGATAGGTTTTTGATGCCCTCAGATTGTAGAGGTGTGAAACAGAGATTGTCGCCAGCTTTTGATACTGCTTCTCTCCGTACACCTGATAGGAACGCTCAATAAGCTTTTTCACGGCATGACCACAAGGTTTCTCATGCCATTCATCAATGTCTGCCAATAATCGAATATCGCGCTGAGAATATTTTCGGTTGAAACCATTGCCTCTTGCTGGGCTGTACCTGACGTAACCGGTCTTTCGGTACTGCGCGATGAGACGTGTCATCTGCTGGCGGGAATAACCGGTTAGCTTAATCAGAAACCGACTAATGATGCCCTTGTCTTTTTTATTGCAGGACAGGTAGTTGAATTTAACGAGTCCCTTTTGGATCAATTGATACCGCTCAGCTTTATTACCCGGTATCGAATAGGCTATCGATTGGTTGCCCTGCAAAAAGGATTCGAGGTGCTCTATTTGGGTTAAATTATCGATGTTCATAATCATTTTCATAAAGTGGATTATGAACAGAAAAGCTATTTCAGGCTCATTTTATACTGGAAATAAGGAGTCGTTTCAGACTCATTTCATATTGGACAAGACTGGGGTTTGACAAACTTTATTTACTCTCGCTACTCTTTGCAATCATAGAATATTTTTGAGTATCACGTTTAAAGAATTTCGATACGCCCAACCAAATCTAAAACGTTTTTTCCTTCATCATAATTTTGATAAAAATTTCTAATTATTTGAAATGTTGAAGAAATAAGTGACAACGATAAACCTCAAGTGTAGTAATCTGAAAGACAACTGTTTAGGCGTTCATAATATAGTCCTTGGTTTCTACGCTCAGTGGGTATATGGCTTTGAACGCATTTTTACCGTGACTTTAAGGTAGTTCCATTCATGCTGATTTCTGATCAAAAGAAATTTATTTTTGTTCACATAGAAAAAACCGCGGGTAGCAGTATTACTGATGCACTGAAGCCCTATTCAATCATTCGTCCAGAATCAAAGTGGTACTCAATTTTACGTGCTTTTGGTTTGCCCAAAGACTATACGCACTATAAGTTTCCGACTCACGGTGGGCTAATGGAAGCACAAAAAATGATGCCACCCAACATATACGAGCAATACTTTAAATTCGCCTTTGTGCGTAATCCCTGGGATCGGTTGGTTTCTGAATACAATGCATCAATTAATATAAATCAAAGCCGTCGTCACAGGAAAATTAAGGCTATGGCTGATTTCTCTGAGTATGTTGATTACGAGATTCGACGAAACAAACTTCTACAATTACCAAAGACATTGAATCAGCAAGGAAAAGTAGGTCTTGATTATGTTGGTCACTTCGAGTATCTATACAAGGACTTTAGCTCTGTTTGTGAAGCCATCGGTATTGAAGGTACACTTAAAAAAATTAATGCGTTTAAACATCCGCAATACCGAAAATATTACAATGACCGTACTCGTCTCAAGGTCAGTGAGCACTGGGCTGAAGATATAGATGCTTTTGGCTATGAGTTTTAACAAATGAACTGCTATTAAATAACTTCCCAAACTGACTTGTCTTTTTGCCAGGTTCTGAGATTAATGATTTTTTATAGCTCATACGTGTCTCACCTAATCGGGTTTTAGAAGCCATCTGTACTCAAACAAAACGTCTAATCAATGAAGGTTTCACAGGTGAAAAAAAGTAGGTGAGGGCACTTTGATTGTTCCTGTAGCCTATTTGTTTTGATCATGTTCAGAGTTATTTACGATACTTGGAGGTGTTTATAAATTGATTATCGTCAATCGCAACGCTAGTCGAAATACATGTTAATGAATGTAACTGGAGCGATTGGCTTTGCTCATGGTTTAATAATCATCAATATTCTTCAGTAGTAGGTATGTGTTGAACATGTATAAAAATAATGGAACTCTTATCTATCAAGGTCAAGATGATGATGGTTTGCTGGAGGTCGTCGATACTTATGGTGAAAGGGCGCTCCATTTTGGAACTAATTATAAACAAAGCGCTATGCTGCTAGCAGACCCTCTGTTTTTACAATTGAGGTATTCGAGGGCCATGATGGCAGGGTTACTTTTTTCACAATCATTAAGGCGTTCCATGCTAGTAGGTTTGGGTGGCGGTTCGCTGGCTAAATTCTTGCTCCATTATTACCCGGTGCTTAACATTGATGTCATTGAATGTCGTTCTGGTGTCATTGAGGTCGCAAGACGCTTTTTTGATTTACCATCCGACCCAAGACTTAACGTTATAGTAGGCGAAGGTGGCGCGTTGATTAAACAATATGCCAATGAACCAGGACGTTACGATTTGCTCGTGGTTGATGCATTCGATCATGCAGCGGTGGCATCAACAGTGATAAGTCATAATTTTTTTGAAGCCTGTTATCGAATGCTTAGCCCAGAGGGTATCATGGTCATAAATCTATGGAAAACGGATGCAAAGCTTTTTAAGCAAGCCGTTAATTTTTTGTCCGATACTTTTAAGGGACGGTTGCTGGGGTTACCGGTGAGGGATAGAGGAAATATTATTTATTTTGGCTTCCCGGGAAGGTTGCCAAAAATAAAGCTCAAGGACATGCAGGCCAGAGCAGAGCGTTTTGAAATGATCTATGGCTTGGAGTTTCCTCTTTTCTTGCGGGATTTCAAAAGACACAATTTATCTTTTATAGAGAATCTAATTAATTAAAGTATGAGTGAGGCCGCTAAAAATATCTTTTCCTATCGTAAATTCTGGGCGCATCGCTTTGGTCGTGCGTCGGTGTTGCCAACGTCTAGAATAGAGATGGATGATCTTGGGTGGGATAGTTGTGACATCATTCTTGTGACCGGTGATGCTTATGTAGATCATGCCAGCTTCGGCATGGCCTTAATTGGCCGTTTACTTGAAGCACAAGGTTTTAGAGTGGGAATAATTTCGCAGCCGGATTGGACCAGTACTGTCGACTTTATGGCGCTTGGGCAGCCTAACCTGTTTTTTGGTGTCACCGGTGGCAATATGGATTCCATGGTAAATCGGTACACCTCGGATAAAAGAATTCGCTCTGACGATGCTTACACTCCTCGAGCAGAGGCAGGCAAACGCCCAGATCGTTCAGTCATTGTTTACACCCAGCGTTGTCAACAAGCCTACCAGGGTGTTCCAGTCATTATTGGCGGTATTGAAGCCAGTCTGCGCCGTATTGCTCATTACGATTATTGGTCTGACAAAGTGAGGCGCTCAGTGTTACTGGATGCAAAAGCAGATTTGCTGGTTTACGGTAATGCGGAACGGCAAATTGTGGAAATCGCTCATCGAATAGCATCAGGTGAAAAGATTGCAGATCTTAAGTATATTAGAGGGACAGCTCATTTCTGCTCTGGTATACCGGCTGGGTGGTTGGAAAAAGATTCAACGGACATTGATCAACCTGGAAAAATTGATCGCCCGACCGATCCTTATCAAATGGAACCGGTTGGTTGCAAGGATGAAACAGAAAGGACAAAGACTGGTGAAAAAACGATTCGTTTGGATCAGTTGCACCGAAAACATCAGCGAAACAAGGTTGCCATTCGTCTACCAGCGTATGATGCTGTCAAGCAAGACCCCATTCTGTACGCTCATGCCTCAAGGGTTATGCATGGCGAAACCAATCCGGGCAATGCCAGAGCGCTCATTCAAAGCCATGGGCAACGGGATGTTTGGATTAACCCGCCCCCATTACCGCTCTCTACGGTTGAAATGGATGGCGTTTATGATTTGCCTTATAGTCGGCTGCCTCACCCGCAGTATGGCGAAGACCGGATTCCCGCTTTTGAGATGATCCAGCACTCGGTCAACATCATGCGGGGATGCTTTGGTGGCTGCACGTTTTGTTCCATTACCGAGCATGAGGGTCGAATTATTCAGAGCAGATCCGAGGAATCCATTCTTAATGAAATTGAAACGATCAGGGATGTTTCGCCGAATTTTACCGGGCATATCTCGGATCTCGGCGGGCCCACTGCCAATATGTACCGTTTGGCTTGTAAAGATAAAACGATTGAAGCAGCTTGTCGGAGACCCTCATGTGTCTATCCATCGATCTGTAGCAATCTCAATACTGATCATTCGCCTCTCATTAATCTTTATCGTAAAGCCCGTAAAATTAAAGGCATTAAGAAAATATTTATCGCATCGGGTCTGCGCTACGATTTAGCAGTTGAGTCGCCAGAATATGTCAAAGAACTTGTTACCCATCACGTTGGCGGATATTTAAAAATTGCTCCCGAACATACGGAGCAAGGTCCGCTGTCTAAGATGATGAAGCCGGGGATGGGAAGCTATAATCGTTTTAAAGAGCTGTTTGATAAATATTCAAAAGAGGCAGGCAAAGAACAATATTTAATCCCCTATTTTATTGCTGCTCATCCCGGTACTAAAGTTGAAGATATGTTGAATTTGGCACTATGGCTGAAAAAAAATGGTTTTCGAGCCGACCAAGTACAAGCATTCTTACCATCGCCCATGGCTATTGCTACTGCCATGTACCACTCTGGCAAAGACTCACTAAAAAAGGTCAGTAAAAAAGCTGATGACATCTCGGTTCCCAAAGGCATCAAGCAACGGCGGTTGCATAAAGCGTTTCTACGCTATCATGATGCTGATAACTGGCCGTTATTGCGGGAAGCGTTAAGAAAAATGGGTCGTGGAGATTTAATTGGTAACGGCAAACGTCATTTAATACCGACGTGGCAGCCACAGAGTAAAGTAGGATCCAAAGAGACTAATAATAGCCTGCAACCGTCGAAAAGAAGAAAGATTTTTAAAACTCAGCACACAAGATATTTGTCTGATAAAAAACACGGAAAAAAACCAGCGAAACATTTGCCTCGTCGATAAATGGGAAGTTTTATATTATTTCGTTATCGGGAAATGACGCTGAATAATAATCTTTTTTTGATCATTAACCATGCCAACATAAAACTGCCTGCATGAAGAAGTGTGTTTACATACAGATTGTTGATTTCATTTAATGAAGAGTTGCTGATAATTAAAATAAAATAAATATGAATGAAAAAAAAGTAAAGGGATGCTTGGCCTATTGGAATAAATAACCAACCTAGCAGGTGATTAAACCAATGCCAGTATTGGCTCAATAGATAATAAAAAACTATAAATAAGCAACAATTATTGACTAACCGCCCAAAACCCAGCGAGTTTTTTTGAAATAAATAGAAGTAGTAGATTTTGAATGTCTCAGAGTCGATAAAACTAAACGTTTTGAATGGCCAAAATATAGGGTTAGGTTGATTGAGTGATAGAAAGATAAATCCCAAACAGACTATTGCAGCGATAAGCACTAACCTGATACAACGCTCACTGGCTAAGTAATTTAAGACGATATTACGGTGGTAACCAACTGCCATACCATTGATGAATATTACCTGCCAGTTTAACAATGGAAATGCAAACTCAAATCTTGCGCCGATCAGGTTATATGTATATGGAATTAACTGGCAGACTCCATAAATCGACCAGCTGACTAGCAGTAAAACGAAAGTTTGTTTTCGGTGTAGGCAATAGAGAACGAGTGGGCCACAAAACAGAAAAATGACGTACAAGCCCATGATTTGAAATTGATGGGGACCAATTTTTAGCAACAGCGCCTGTTTGATTACTTCATACCAAGCAGTGTTCTCTGCAGGGTAGAGAGAGTAGCTGGTGTTTGAGCCGGGGTCAGTCCAATGGGTTAGGTTAAATATGTCAAGGGAAAGCAGACCCATTACAGGAATACTAAAAATAACAAATAAATTAATCTTGTAAAGTTGAAATGCCCGTTGCCATAGTTTGAGGCATGCCTGAAAAATCCCATCCTTGGTGATCCTTTTTCTGCAGACCATCCCAAGCACGATCCCCGACAATCCTACAAACCCTTCCGCGCTGGAGACCATGCCAAGTCGGCCCCAAGCTACCATGCCGAACAAAGAATTGAATTCCAGGTGGATGATGATGACATAAAACATGATGACGCCTCGGAGATAGTCAAGACGTAAATCTCTTGACGAATCTTGTGCGACATATTCAGTGATCCTGGTGAGGTTTGGTTCTTTCAAAGTTATTGCAGCCACAGGGTTATCTCGCCAGGTTTTAGCTTAATCGGTCTTATAACAAAGATAAAATTATTTTTCCGCCGCATTGACTGTCGTAGAAGGCCAAGTTACTTTGCTAAAGTCAGGCATAACATTGATCAATAGAGTGAATAAGGTTGCTGCATAAGGTGTTGCTTGAACTAACAAGATCGTAACCCACAGGTTACCGGTCAAATTATCAAAGTGTTCCAGATAGTTCATTATCAGGGCGGCTGTTAACAATAAGAATAACATGATCAGTTCTTGCTTTATCATCATCAGGCCTACCCATATTGGGCTTTTACTCTCACATTTAGGTGTTCGTAAAAATGGACAGCTTGAAGTAAACAATCCTTGGATAGCAGCCTTGGCAACGGTATGGGTTAATGCTAGCCCGGCAATAGCGGCTAAACAGGTTTGCCAAAAAGTGCATTCGACTCTTACTTTATAAAGCCAAAAAGAGCGAATAACTTTGAACGCAAATAAGCCAATACTGGGTACTATAAAAGCAGCTACAGGTAGTTCCCCATGGATGGGGTCAATCAGGATTCGGGCAGTTAGAAGCAAGCTTCCTATGGTAAAGAACAGCGCCACAGCGTCCGAAATCCATGGTAGCCAGCCAGCTACAAAGTGATAGCGTTGGGCAGGTGTTAGTCCAGATTGTTGGTAGGGAAGAAAAAAGCCCCGCCAATGTTTCTTTAGGATTTGCATTGCACCATACACCCAGCGATAGCGTTGAGACATATAGCTGGATAAGTTGTCTGGTGTTAATCCTTTGCCGAAAATATCTGGCACATAGACTGAGTCATAACCTTCTCGATATAAGCGAACACCCAGTTCACTGTCTTCGCAAATGCACCATTCACCCCAGTTACCAACCTTTTCCAATGCAGATTTACGAATCATCGTCATGGTGCCGTGTTGGATGATCGCGTTGTGCTCGTTTCGTTGCACCATACCTATCTTAAAGAAACCGCGATATTCCCAATGGCAAAGAGATTTGAACCAGTTTTCCTGGTCATCTCGATAATTTTGAGGTGATTGCACAAAGCCAACGTTCGGCTTTTCGAAATAAGGCGTTAAACGCTTCAGCCAGTCTCGGTCAACAGTGTAATCACTGTCTATTACCGCAATAATTTCGGCATCCTCGGCAGTCTGTTGTATACCATAATTCAATGCTCCGGCTTTAAATCCCGGCCAGTTTTCGAGGTGAAAAAATTTAAATTTGTTGCCGAAACGTTTACAATCTCTGGCCACTGGTTCCCAAACCTTGCTGTCTGAAGTGTTGTTATCCAATACTAAAACTTCAAAATTCGGATAGTCCAACTGAGTCAAAGCTGCCAGCGTTTTTCTTACCATCTTGGGGGGTTCGTTGTGAATGGGGATGTGTATCGAAACTTTAGGAAATGGATAATCCGGGCTGGGGTCAAGTGGTTGAAAATTTCGCAGGCTTTTTTTATTCCAAATAACTTCAGCAACCTCCAGCGTATCAATGATGAGAATTAACAACGCAAGCGCTTGCATGGATAATAAAATAACCCACATCAAAATACTGAGACCGGAATGATATTGTTCTGCGCCAGTTGAGGCTGTCCATGCAATGGTGGATGCCGATAGATTAGCAACGATGCCAAAAAACAATTTTCCATTAATTTTTAGTTGAGGCCGAGTCACTAAAAATACCAACATAATAAAAACACTTAAAGCTGCTGCTCCACCCGCCCAGCTTTTCCAGGCTGGTTTGGCTAGAATCTTGCCGGTAAATGAGAATTTTGGTTTGCGATCCACATCGTAAAGCCCCCAATACGCTCCGGACGTACCTTCAATCGAGCTTTTCCAGGGTTGGTCGAATGCCTCTACTACATAGTAAACGATTCCTTCTTCATGAGCCCGGTTTAGGAATTCTCGCAGAAATTTAGCCTGGTGATCCAAAGATGCAATTGATTGGCGTATCGGTTGTCCAGAAGAAGGCCAGCCGACCTCGGTAAGTACGATTTGTTTATTCGGAAAAGCTTTTTGTAACGCATGATAACGATCAAAAACGTAATCGAGAGCCTCTTCAAAAGGGACGCCCTCCCAGTATGGCAAGATGTGTGTTGCGATGAAATCGACTTCATTGGCCAATTCTGGATGTTTCATCCACTTATCCCAAGTTTCAGAAGTACTGACAGGAACATTGGTTTGACCCCTTACTTGACGAATATAGCCTATTAATTCGTTGACGGTCATTTCGTTTCTTACTAAGGTTTCGTTACCGACCAGCGCCCGAATAATATTTTTGTTGCCTTGCAATAACATGAGCAGGTTATCAATTTCTTTTTGACTTTCTGTGGTATTGGCTTGAATCCAAGCGCCCGCAGTAACATTGAGGCCGTGTTTGCTCGCAAGACCCGGTATTAGTTCTTGACCATTGGTGACACTGTAAGTCCTGATGGCATGAGCTTTGCCAGTCAGCAAAGCGAGGTCTGCATCGATTTCCTTTTCGTTTGGATAACGCCCTTTTTCAGGGTTATGGTGTCGGCGCATCGGGCTAAAAGACAGGCCAAGGGTTTGTTTTTCCCATGTTTCGGCTTGTTTTGGCTGGTTTAAGTATGTCCAGGCTACTAAATTAATGGCAACCAAAATTACTGTGGCAATTAAAGTAGATTTTAAATTCATGGAATTTGCCTCCTTACAAATTGAGATGCATCTTTGCTATTGCTAGAACGGCTTATCATTATTTTGGAAAAACGTGATAAGCGTTAGTGTTTGAGAGAGGTTTTTACTTAATTTAGGAGAATGGGGAAATGACCTCCATTCCTAACCAACAAATATACGGGCATGAGACTTTTCATTATTCTTTATTGTGTTGAAAGCAAAAATCATGCCATAACAAGTTTTGTTATTAAGGAAATGCGTACTTGGTCACATTACGTAATGTTTCGAGATCATATATAAAAGGTTAAAGTGTCGTTGAAATACATCATGATACGCTAATATATATGCTATCTGGTTGAAAAGCGTATAAAAACACACTGTCGTTAAAGTGCGACAAGTTGAAGCTTTAGTGGGTAGTGGATGAAAATGGATTTGAGCTCTATTTAAAAACAGTCACTGGATGATGTTTTTTCATATAGTTTTCAGATAATGGCCGCCGTGAGTTACTATTTGCATTTGTTTGCTAAATCTTGATTAATCAATATGACCAAATTTCGCTCTGCTCCTATTGCATCTACAGCTATTCCTACTGGTATTCCATATATTATTGGTAATGAAGCAGCAGAACGTTTCAGTTATTATGGTATGCGGGCGATTTTGGTGGTCTATATGACACAGTTTATGCTTGATGAATCCGGACAGCTTGCTACTTTGTCAGAGAATGAAGCCAAGGGTTACTATCACTTATTTATTTCTATGGTTTATACGATGCCTGTGCTGGGGGCATTGTTAGCTGATGGCTGGTTGGGAAAATATCGAACCATCATAGGGTTGTCGCTGATTTATTGTTTCGGGCATTTTGCTTTGGCATTAGATTTGACATTGTCCGGATTAATAGTGGGACAATCTTTGATAGCACTGGGAGCGGGTGGGATAAAACCATGCGTTTCGGCCCATGTTGGTGACCAGTTTGGTGCATCGAACCAACATTTGCTAAGCCGTGTCTACAGCTGGTTTTATTTTTCTATCAACGCAGGAGCTTTCGTTTCAATGTTAGTAACGCCCTGGTTGCTGCATCAATATGGTGCGGCTGTTGCCTTTGCGTTCCCTGGTGTTTTGATGCTATTGGCTACCTTAGTGTTTTGGTCAGGTCGTTATCAGTTTGTTCATATTCCTGTCGCCGGAGCCGGGTTTGTTAAAGAGGTTATTAGCCGGGTTGGGGTAACTACTTTACTTAAGCTGCTTCCCATTTATATTTTTATCGCAATGTTTTGGGCCTTATTTGAACAAACAGGCTCCTCTTGGGTGCTTCAAGCTCAGGCAATGAACCGGGAGCTTTGGGGGATAGAAATATTACCTTCTCAAATTCAAGCCGCTAATCCACTGCTGATTATGCTGCTAGTCCCTTTTTTTTCCTATGTGATTTACCCCGGGATAGAGCGTTTTTATCAGTTGACTGCATTGCGCAAGATGAACCTGGGGTTATTTGTTACGGCACTGGCCTTTGCTGTATCAGCATTGATACAAGTGCAGCTCGATCAAGGTTTGTCTCCTCACATCACTTGGCAATTAGTCGCCTATCTGTTACTAACTTCAGCGGAGGTGATGGTGTCGATTACATGCTTGGAGTTTTCATACACCCAGGCGCCTAAAGCAATGAAATCATTTATTATGGCATTCTTTTTTATGTCCATATCTATTGGCAACTTGTTTACCAGTGCGGTCAATTTTATATTGCAAAATCCAGATGGAACCAGCAAGCTCGAAGGGGCTAGTTATTTTTGGTTTTTTGCTGGTTTGATGTTGATAACCGCATTATTGTTTACATTAGCTACTCGTAATTACCAGGAAAAAAATTATCTTCATGACGAAATCACCTAAAACAATTTTAATCACAGGTTGTTCAACCGGAATTGGATACGCAACAGCACAAACTTTACAGTCAAGAGGTCATCGTGTTATTGCTTCGGCACGTCAACCTAAAGATGTCGAACGGTTAATCCAAGCTGGTTTTGAATCGGTGCAATTGGATCTTGCTAGCAGCGCAAACATCACGCAAGCAATGGAGCAAGTTTTAATGTTAACGGATGGCAAGCTGGATGCATTGTTCAACAATGGGGCATTTGGTCAGCCGGGTGCCGTTGAAGATTTAAGTCGCGACGTGCTTCGCCAGCAATTTGAAACCAATGTTTTTGGAACTCATGAGCTTACTAACCTTGTTCTTCCGGTGATGAGAAAACAAGGACATGGACGCATTATTTATAACAGCTCGGTGCTTGGATTGGTCGCTATGACTTATCGAGGCGCTTATAATGCCTCTAAATTTGCGCTGGAAGGCTTGGCGGATACGTTAAGACTGGAATTGTGTGGTTCTGGTGTTGAAGTAATTTTAATTGAGCCAGGTCCAATCTTGTCCGATTTTAGAAAAAATGCTTTTGTGTTGTTCCAACAAAATATCGACATTGAGAACAGCGTTCATCTTGGTACTTATCAAAAAATGGTAGCAAGATTACAAAAAGAAGGTGCTGTGGTGCCGTTTACTTTGCCTTCAGAAGCGGTCGCAAAAAAAGTTATTCATGCGGTTGAATCACCCAAACCAAAAATTCGTTACTTTGTGACTTTTCCAACTTACTTGTTTGCTTTTTTGAGGCGACTGTTACCTGGGGGCTGGCTCGATTGGGTATTGCGAAAAGTATAGTTTCTTAGCTTTAACGGAATCAGGTTTGTTATAACTAGAAAATTACCAAAATAGAATGATTGTGTGAGGGCCGAACAGATTGCAGGAAATATTTGTGACTTGTGGTCAATTTAAAAAAGGTAATTTAAAGCAACATTGAAACGGATTATATCTTCAGAAAAATCTGGGGTGGTTTTACTCTGAAATTTATAATGGTACCCACTGGCTGCGATGGAATAAGTGAGTCCCTTCACTGGAGTAAAGCCTCGCCATGTTATTCCCGCAGAAAAACCGGTTGTACTACCATTCAAGTTGTCTCCGAATAGTTGTTTGCCAAACTGATTGAAATTAACTGGAATTTCTTGGCTGGATTCATTCATCACTTGAGAATCGGAAAACTTTTTTTTGGTTCGACCATCTAGAAAAGCAACAGCAAAGGTAGTTGATAAAGCGCCGTGCAAAAACCCTGCATTGATATTGGTGGAATACCCTAGTCCGACAAATGGCCCATCATATGTCAGGTTGGTTTTAAGGTTTGATTTGAAACGAGCTGGAGTTGAAGAATTGGGTGATGAATTAATGGGGTGTGCGCGTAACTGGCCTACTAATTGTTGCTCAAAATCAGTCTCAGCATGTTTGTACCCCGTGTAAACAAAAAAGTTCTCTGTTAAAGCATAACCTACCGACACAGCAAATTCAGTACGATCAAATTCAGTCTTGCTGGAAATATTTGATTCCACCATTGAATTCGATGAGATAAAAGGTGTGGCGTCAGATGCAGGAACGAATGTAGTATTATTGAATTGATCTTCATCTTCGCCATCGAATGCGTACTGAGCTTGAAAATCAATAAAAAATTTTCCCACAAACAAGGTTCCGCCTCCACTGACGAAAGGTAACACATCTTTGATGCTTCTTCCGCTTGATTGATTGAACAGTCCCGCTTGTGGCCCAGGTTCCCTGATACCTTCTTCCTCCCACTCATAAACAACTGCACCAACTTCAAATCGGGGCTGAAAGTGCAGGTCTAATGCGTGAGAATGAGTTGAAATGAGGAGAAAAAATAAAGCACAAATAATGCGCGACTTATCCATTTTTATTCTCAAGTAAGAAAATATCAGTCGATTATTATAATCGCTCCAGGTCTAGAATGTCGCAAAGGCTTTAATTTGAGGAATGCTTTGGTTTTCTGTTTTAACACTTTGCTGTTTTGTATCATTCATAAGATTATTCTGTAAAGGGCTATTCTTTTCGCCAGGAGATAAAAATTTATTCTCGTTAGTAATATCAATTTGATCGGCTAATACTGAATGAATTACTTGTTGGTAAACTTTTCTTTCTTTTTTGTTTGACTCAATGTTCGAAGGTTTGGGAGGTCTAGAAGAGCCAGTGTTTAATGATAAGCTTTCGCTGAGTTCAGTAGCTTTCGTTTTAGACGACATTAAAAGCTGAGGTACTTGTTTGGAGAAACTCTTGGTGTCAGTTATTGGGTCATTTAAAGAGTTGGTGATAACAACTTTATTTTGTGGGTTTTTGTTGCTGGTTTCATTCGCTGCAGGCTTGCTTTTAATTGGTTTTTTATTGGTGTTCTTGGGCGGTTGTAGCTGGTTGGAAATTTTGCGTACAGTGAATTTTTTACTGGAAAATAGAAAGCCATTTTTAGACTGGGTTTTTCTTGATAAATCGGACGGTGCTATTTGGCCTTCATGGTTAACATCAAAATGGTTTTGCTTTTCAGTTTTACGATTTTTTTTCAAGGCCTGAGAAGTCGGTTGATTGTTCGAAGGAGATGCTTGCACCGAGCTGTGTTGCTTGTCATTAGTGTTTAATTGAGCCGCTTCTATATTTTCACCGTACGAAGGCTCTAGTTTCGAGAGATTGTTAGTGTCACCGAAATTATTTTGATTTGATATCGTTGGGTGGGGTGTTTGAGGTGATTGGTTGCCAGCATAGAACAGATTCTGTCCAACCAGCATGCCACAGACTATTGATGCTACTAGAGCCGTTGTTGGTTTGACTATTTCTTTGGAGACTATTTCTTGGTTTAATTCGGTGATTAATTCTCGTATGTTTTGAGTTCTTTCCTGCTTATCGAAAGCTAAGCCACGACGTAAAGCTTGCCACTGCTTGTAACTCAGCTGCTTATGCCATTTAACTTTTAAACCTTGTTCTAACGCTTCTGTTGATAATTGATAATTATAAGGGTGGCATCCTGTTAAAATCTCGTAAGCTGTACAGCTTAAAGAAAAAACATCATCTTGAGTATCTATTGTATGGTCAGAGAGAGTTTGGGGGCTGGCGTAGGATGAGTTTAGTTTTAGTAGTTGATTGTTACGATGAGTCGCTTTGTTTTCGCTAGATACAAATAAAGATGCGAGTCCTAAATCAATCAGTTTGACCACTCCAGAGTGAGATAAAAGCACATTGGACGGGTTGATATCGCCATGAAAAACCTTTTTTGAATGGGCAAAATCAAGCGCACTAGCTATATCATGGATGATGCTTAGTGATTTTTTGAGAGGCATGGGATTGTTGTAGTGATGCAAATGAATTGCATCATGCAGCAGTTCACCACGGAGGTTCTCCATCATCAATAAACAATAGTTGTTCTTTTGGTCGAATCCTCTCGTGCTCATTATGTTGGGATGGACTAAACTCACAAACCGCCTGTATTCTTGTTTAAAAGCTGAGCAGTTGATGCCATCTGACCTGAAGTTTTCATTAAGAATTTTAATGATGATATAGGGGTCAGAATCTATGCACGCTTCTAGTTTGTTGAGGTCAAGTACTTTAAAATATGAGCAAATTGAGTCAGAGCCAAAACATTTAATGAAATCAAAGTGGTTAGCAAAAATTTTATTAAATTTTTCACAGGCTTCCAAATCCATCGTGAATTTGCTTGCCTTGGCTGATGCTATAGCTTGGTTCACGGCTTTCTTGCTCGGTGAGACTGGCGTCTTGGGTAAAGTGTCATTATATATCTTGTCATTACTGTTCATTTTCCTATCCCCTGATAAATCTGATGCGCTTCAATTATTATTATGGTGTGAGTATCAATCTTGAAATTGAGCAATATTATTGAAAAAACTATCAGTTTACAGTTAGATTGTCCTCGTAAGTCGTTGGTGTGTCAATTCACCATATTATATAGCTGTAGAAAGCAACTTCACATGATTACATCAGTTAACATTGAAACATCTCAGGAAGCTAAATTTGTTGAGCGATTAAGCCGAGTGCGACTTTTTAGGTTTTAATGAGTTATGTATTTTTTGTAGCCTCGTTGGGACATAAGCTTTTCAATTATTGGCATAAAGATTATTTCCATAGCTAAGCCCATTTTGCCGCCAGGAACCACAATGGTATCTCTTCGTGACATAAAAGAATTCTGCAACATTGATAGTAAGTAAGGAAAGTCGGTATTAAACTTTCTTGGCTCTCTAAAATGTATTACTACCAGGGTTTCGTCGGGATCAGGAACGGTTTGAGTGCGGAATGGGTCAGAAGTGTCTACAGTCGGTACGCGTTGAAAATTGATGTCTGTCTTAGAAAACTGTGGTGTTACGATATTTATATAATCGTGCATTCGTCGCATGATTGCATGAGTAACATCTTCAGGTTTAACATCTCGCTCTGCGGTATCTCTGTGAATTTTTTGTAACCACTCCAAGTTAATAATTGGGACTACACCAATAAGAAGATCAACCTGCTTTGCAATGTCGACATTTTTCGTGACAACTGCCCCATGTAAGCCTTCGTAAAACAGAAGGTCAGTGTGTTCTGGAATAGTATGCCACGGGGTAAATGTTCCTGGTTGTTGGTCAAACGCTTTACCGTCCTCAATGGTATGAAGGTAACGTCTAAATTTGCCAGAACCTTCCTCTCCGTATTGCTTAAAGAGTTCTTCCAGTGCTTCAAGATCATTCGCATCTGCTGAAAAGTGGCTGAAATTGCGCCCTTCTCGTTCAGCACGATCTATTCTTTGTCTCATTTCCACGCGTTCAAAACGGTGAAAACTATCGCCTTGAATCATAATTGGGTTTAGCTCAAGACGAGCGAAGATATTTTCAAAAGCGTTTTTTACGGTTGTAGTGCCTAAACTGGAAGAGCCAGTTATAGACATGATAGGGTGCTTATTTGACACATTAAAACCTTTTTTAATCAATGCTGTTCTCAAAAGAACAAGCTAAGGAGCGAGGATTTAATAATATCCGCATCTTGACTTGTCTTTTTGTCCGTCTTTCACGTTGTAGAAACAGTTGCGTAGCGTGCTATGCGCCTGTTTCTACGCCTTGAATACGAACAAAAATCCTGCGCCAAACTTCCGGATATTATTAAATCCTCGCTCCTAACTATTATAATAGGCTCAATAATATCGTTTTTGCCAATATATTCAAGTCGGTTCGATCTTTTTTTATGAATTGGTTAATCCAAAAATAATAGAACAAAATAACCTTTTGAACTCCGGGGATTTCATGTCCTATTTATTTCTCCGTCACACGGCTTGAGCATAACCGTTATTAAATTTACGGGTTCTGGATTTGTATAGTAAAGTGCGTAATTATTTTTATAACTGAACGAAAATGAGTTCAAGATGAATAAAAAAGCAGTCATTATTCGGCATAAAAATCAATTGTAGAATCCTTTTCTATACTGTAAGATTTTTCCTCTCGAAAATAAAATTTGATAAATTATGTTGCCAATCGCAGCTAAGTTTTTCAAGCGGTATTTTTATATAAGAATAATGGATTAGTTCTCTTTCGTTACACAAGGGTTCCAAGAACATTTAAGGTGAGAAATGCAAATTGGTTCGGTGAGTTTACAATACAACTTTTTTCTAGCCCCTATGGCAGGGATAACTGATAGGCCTTTCCGTCAATTATGTAAAGAATACGGAGCTGGGCTGGCAGTATCCGAAATGGTTTCAACCAACCCTCAGCTAAGGCATCATCGACGCACTTTATTAAAGGCCGATCATACAGGAGAGCGAGAACCAAGAGTTGTTCAAATTTTGGGGGCTGATCCCAAGATAATGGCTGATGCGGCAATACACAATGTTAGGTATGGCGCCCAAATTATTGATATCAATATGGGCTGCCCTGCAAAGAAAGTGTGTTCGGTGGCAGCCGGTTCGTCACTCCTTAAAAACGAAGCATTAGTAAAACGAATTCTTGACTCTGTGGTTAATGCGGTCGATGTCCCGGTGACATTGAAGATGCGTACCGGATGGGAAAAATCGCAACGAAACGCAGTAAAAATTGCTCAGATCGCAGAGAATTCTGGTATTTCAGCATTGACGATACACGGTAGAACGCGTGAATGCGCCTTTACTGGCCATGCGGAATACGACACTATAAAAGCGGTCAAGCAGGCGGTGAAGATCCCAGTAATAGCCAACGGAGATATTGTTACACCCCAACAAGCTAAAGCAGTTTTGGAATATACTCAAGCAGACGCCATCATGATAGGCCGCGGTGCTCAGGGTAGGCCCTGGCTATTTAAAGAAATGACGTATTTTTTTGAAACAGGCCAACTATTAAGCGCTCCAAAGCCGAATGATATTCTAACTATTTTATTAACTCATTTAGAGGGCCTTTATCACTTTTATGGGAGCAGTATGGGTGTTAGAATAGGAAGAAAACATATCAAATGGTACTTGGCTCATGTTGGACAAATACCTGCCAAGTGGCTTGGTGTGATCAATAAGGCGGAAACTCCTCTTCAACAAACCATTGAAGTTAAAAAAGTTTTTGCTGCTAGCTAGAATAATAAAATAACTCAAAGGTGGGTGGAAAATGAATCAACAAACTCAAAGAAAAGCCGATCTCATGGATGATGTATCTTACATTGAATCGGATCAGCAGGGCGCTTCTTTGGCTAATTGCGCTAGGCAGGCTGTTGAAGCCTACCTTACTCAGCTAAATAGTCTCAATGTTACCGATGTTTACGAATTAGTAATGTGCGAGGTCGAGAAACCTTTGTTGGAAGTAGTATTGCAACATGTTGAGCAAAATCAAACTAAAGCAGCCCAGGTATTGGGGATAAGCCGAGGCACTCTGCGAAAGAAACTAATTCAGCATAAATTAATTTAGTGTAGATTGTTGTTAACTAATGTTTGGTAAGATAAGTTTATTTGTCAAAATATCTATTGTTTGATTATTCCCTAAACACTAATCCCACTGTAAAATTACCTTCTTACTATTTGCCAAATGGCTTAACTTTGAGTTTGAGCCATTCATTTCTAATTACTAATTATTCTTTAATGTTTTATGAAACCTCGAAAATTAAGGGCGCTGATAAGTGTCTCCGATAAAACTGGAATTGTTGATTTTTGTCGTTCATTAGCAAAGCGACAAACTGAAATTATTTCAACGGGTGGAACGGCGAAATTATTATCGCAGTATGCAATTCCTGTTATTGAAGTGGCTGATTACACGGGTTTTCCGGAGATAATGCAGGGCCGTATCAAAACTTTGCATCCTAAAATTCATGGCGGTATTTTGGCTCGTCGAGGAATTGATGATGATGTCATGGCTGAACACGGTATTGAAGGTATTGATCTTGTTGTCGTAAATTTATACCCATTTGAGCAAACTGTTGCTAAACCTGATTGTGAAATAGCTACAGCGATTGAAAATATTGATATTGGGGGGCCCACTATGATTCGCGCGGCTGCAAAAAATCATACTCATGTTGCGGTTGTTGTGGATCCGCTTGATTATGATTTAGTGCTGGAAGAATTAAGTCGACTAAACCATGTAAGTGAGAAAACTAGGTCTAAACTTGCTTTGAAATGTTTTCAGCATACCGCAAAATATGATGCAGCTATTGCCACGTATCTTGCCAAGGAGCAAGGCCAAGTCTTTCCACAATCCTTAAGTATAAATTATCAACTAAGTCAAACCTTGCGATATGGTGAAAATCCTCATCAACAAGCCGCCTTTTACAAGCAATATAATGTTGCTGCTGCAACTCTTGCGGCAGCGTCTCAAGTTCAAGGCAAAGAGCTTTCATACAACAACATAGCAGATTCGGATACCGCGTTTGAATGCGTTAATGCCTTCACTTCTCGTCCAGCGTGCGTGATTGTCAAACATGCAAACCCTTGCGGAGTTGCCTATGGTGATAGTTTTTACGAAGCATATGATCGGGCCTACAAGACAGATCCAACCTCGGCGTTTGGTGGAATTATTGCCTTTAATGGGACTGTAGATGCACAGACTGCAAAAACAATTATTGATCGCCAGTTTGTAGAGGTCATTATTGCACCTGGGTTTAATGATGAAGCAAAAAATGTGCTGGCTGCTAAAAAGAATATTCGAGTTTTGATTTGTGATGAAAGCAATCAATGTTCAGGCAAGATCGCTACTCAGGAGCTTAAAACTATTTCCGGTGGCTTGTTGGTGCAAGAGAAAGACCTTGGAATGATCGAAGCAAATGACCTAAAAACAGTTTCTAAGCGCGTCCCCACTGAGCAAGAATTAATGGATTTGTTGTTTGCTTGGAAGGTAGCTAAGTTTGTTAAGTCCAATGCCATTGTATATTGCAAAGACCAACAAACCATTGGTATTGGTGCGGGTCAAATGAGCCGAGTATATTCAGCTCGGATTGCTGGCATTAAAGCAGAAGATGAAGGCTTACAAGTTAGCGGGTCGGTAATGGCATCAGATGCTTTTTTCCCTTTTAGAGATGGCATTGATTCTGCCGCTAAAGTAGGGGTTACTGCTGTAATACAACCGGGTGGATCAATGCGGGATGAGGAGGTAATTGCTGCAGCTGATGAACATGGTATGGCTATGGTTTTCACAGATATGAGGCACTTCCGTCACTGAAAATTCTAACGATCAGTTCGCAACATAGCATTATTGTGTTGTTATCATATAGGTTTTGTCAGGGATGATTTATTGGTCTCAGCAGGGCCATGATACGTTGGAAATAAGAGATTACTTACCTGGATTTAAAATGCCGTTGGGGTCAAACTGGTTTTTTAATTTAGCCATAAGATCCAAAGTGTTATGATCCAGTTCACGGTTGAGATAGCCTTTTTTTACCAACCCTATGCCGTGTTCACCGGAAAGAGTACCCTTCAGTTTCAGAACTAGATTAAAAACCGCATCAAGACAGGGTTCAGCGTTTTGGTTTTGTTTAGGGTTATCGGGGTCATAGAGTAAATTGACATGGATATTGCCATTGCCAGCATGTCCAAAGTTGACAATGGGTATTTCAAATTGCTTGGATATTTGATCCAGGCCATCAATTAATGTCGGTATTTCAGTGACTGGAACAACTACGTCTTCGTTAATTTTTTTAGGAGCTATTTTGCGCAGGGCCGGTGATAAAGCTTTGCGGGTTTGCCAAAGAGCTTTTACCTCTTGTTCATCTTTTGCTACGCTGATATTCAATAATCCTTCGGTTTTCGCCGCAGCGCTCAATTTGTCGGCTGCAACGTCTATAGCAATAAGGGGTCCATCAACTTCAATCATCAGTAACGCACCTGCGCTGGCGGGTAGGTCTGCTTTAGAATATTGGCGTATCATCTCTATCGCGTTGCTGTCCATGAACTCTAGGGCGCAAGGAATGATGGGTTGAGCCATTATTTGCGAGACTGCTTTAGCCGCTGAGCCAACATCTGCGTAGATTGCTCTCATGGTCTTTTTGCTTTCCGCCAGCGGGGTTAGTTTGAGAGTTGCTTCAGTGATAATAGCGAGACTGCCTTCCGAGCCAATTATCAGGCGAGTTAAATCATAGCCAACAACACCTTTGGTGGTGAATACGCCGAGGCGTAATTCTTTGCCTGCACCAGTAATGCAACGAAGCCCTAGAGTGTTCTCTCTTGGTGTGCCGTATTTTACCGCTTTGGGACCGGCAGAATTATAAGCTAAATTTCCACCAACGCTACAATAAGCGGCACTAGTAGGGTCAGGCGGCCAAAAAAAGCCTTGGTCAGCTACAGCATTTTGAACCTCTTGGTTAGTGATCCCTGGTTCAACGGTGATGTAACGGTTTTCTGGTGAAAACTCTACTATGCGATTCATTCGCTCCAGCGAAACCACTGCACCTCCCAATACCGGAGTGGTGGCGCCCGTTGTGCCAGTGCCTCTGCCGCGCGCAGTTAAGGGTATTTGATATTCGTTACAGGCTGCAACCAAACTTAGGATTTGGTCGTGTGATGAAGCAAAAGCTACCAGTTGAGGTAAGCAATGAATGCGGCTATTATCGTAGCCATAAACCCAGCAATCGGCAGGGTCTGTATAGTAAGCATCAGCAGGAAAAGTGTCTTTGATTGAGCTCAGGAAACCTTTGGGAAGAGGTGGAGGGCTACTCAATGTACTCAAAGACCTTTATTACTTGTTTAACACCTTTCACTCGACGGGTAATCTCGGTTGCTGCCTCGGCCTCTGGTTGATAGACCAACCCCATGAGATAAACTCGCTGATTCTCCGTTAGAACTTTAATATGCGCTGAATCGAACCCCGGTAACTTATTGCTTTTCAGCAAAGCACTTTTTACTTTTGTAGTTATCATAGTGTCTTTGCTGCGTGAAGAATAATTTGTAGGTTTCATGACATGGATATGATCCTGAATGACTTTCACCCCGTTGATGATGCGTACGATCGAGCTAATTTTATTTCTTAACTGTTCATTGGGTGCCTCGCCGGTCAGTAATACTATGCCGTTAAAGGATGTGACATTAAAATGCGTTTTGTCTCTCAAACTATCATAAGCATTGAGTTCTAAATTTGCTTTTATTTCAATTCGTTCATCGTTTGCCATCAAGGTTTTAGGTCGACGGTCTTGAACAATTGCCGCCCCGGTCGCGGCAGCACCGCCTAAAGCGACAAAGGCACAACCATTAAGTATGGGCATGATAACAAAGAGCAGTATAAGGAAGTGTTTGAATTTCAAATTAGTCACCAAAAAGCTGATGGTCAATTAGGTCGCAAAGGCAATGAGTAATTAATAAATGAACCTCTTGAATTCGTGCTGTTACATTTGAAGGTACACGAATTTCCAAGTCGTTTTCTGATAACAGGCCAGCAACAGCGCCACCGGTTTTTCCTGTTAATGCAATGACCAAAATTTCTTTATCCTGGGCTGCCTGTACTGCCTTTACGATATTTTTTGACTCGCCGCTGGTTGTAAATACTAATAATACATCGCCGGTGTGGCCTAGAGCTTTGAGTTGTTTGGCAAAAACTTGATCAAAGTGATAATCGTTGGCTATTGATGTGATGGTCGACGTGTCGGTGGTTAGAGCGATCGCAGGCAAGGAAGGTCGTTCTCGTTCGAAGCGGTTTAGCATTTCGGAGGAAAAATGTTGGGCATCTCCAGCTGATCCGCCATTTCCACAGCACATGATCTTGCAATTTTTGAGTAAAGATTCAACCATTATCTGTGAGGCTTGTTCAATAGTAACGCCTAATTGGGTCAGCGAGTTTTCTTTGGTGGTAATACTCTGAGTAAATTGGTTGATAATGCGTTGATGAACGGTCATGTTTCTTTAATTTTCTTGAAAAGCATCCTGTACCCAATCGAAATTTATATTACCATGAACATCTGAACTGGCTGCAACCACATCAAAGCGCATGGGTTGGTTAGATGCTTGTGGATTTTGCAACAGGTAATATTGTGCTGTAGTAATTATCTTGGCTCGCTTTTGTGGTGTGACACTTTCCAGTGGACTTCCATAATAATCGTTTTTCCGATATCGAACTTCAATAAATGTCAGCACATCGCCATGAGTCATGATGAGATCAATTTCCCCTTGTCGACATCGAAAATTCCGCTCTAATAAATGCAGCCCGCGTTCTTGAAGGTGTGTCGAGGCCAAATCCTCTATATGTTGTCCCGTGATTGATGGCGGCGGCTTTAATGGTTTCACAAAAAATTATTGTTCAGTAATGCTACCAATTTCCTCATCAAAAGGTATTTCGAATACCGGTGTTTCTGGGAGTTCGAGTTGAGGTGCAAAGCCAATCGTTTGTGGCGTACCCTGTCGGAATTTTGCACAATAAAGATTGCGTTTTATTTGATTGTTTTCATCTAACGATAAGTTGCCAGTCAATCCAGAATAGGTTTGCTCTCTCATTATTTCAAGTTTTGGAATCATGTTGAAGGTATCCACGCCTAATGCAAATAACCTTGTATATTGTTCAGGAAATTCTTGCCAGGTTTGCTGTAATTGGTCGGGATCAAATCCAGGCTGCCTGTTCTTGCCAAACAGCCAGGGTATATCACAGAAAAGCACATCATTTAAGTCCCTGTCTTTGCTTATATCAGGTTTTCCACTAAAACTGTGAGATGTGGCATAGATTGGAAGTTTGGCGGCTTTATAAAACTGGAACTGTGGACGCAAAAGTCGTGCTTGTCTGGGTGACCCAACCATGAAGATAAAGTCGGCATCCTGGCGTTTTCTTGGCTCAAAGTTGAGGGAAGGTATAAGTCGCTTCAGCTGTTTAAAGCGGTTGGTGCTTTCAGATAAGTTGAATAGGTTCTTTATTTGTCGAGAGTAATCGTTATCCTTTGGAGGATAAGCTTGGGATGAAAGTACTGTGCCGCCTAATGCTAGCCAGTAGTCGGCAAAAAAGCTAGCGGCTCTGTCGCCAAGATCGCTTTGTGGTACGATCACCAGTGCTTTTCTATGGCCGTCAGACCATGCTTTGTTGGCGACATCAACGACTTCATCAATGGGGTTAAGTCCAAATTGTAGCAAATTACCAGGGATAGGTTGATTTATGGTATTAAGTGCCAAAACTGGAATTTGTAAGCTTGGGTCCTGACTTATTCTTTCAATGTTTTCTTTGATTAAAGGGCCAATGATTAGATCAGCGCCATCATCTAAAGCTTGTTGATAAATCTCGTATGGATCATCGGCCTGAGTGTCATAGAATTGAATTTCCGGCTGGAATTCTGGGTTATTAAGATAGGCTGTCATGATGCCTTGTTTTATTGCCAGGGCAGCTCTGGCGTAAGCTTCAGTTTCTGGCAGTAGAACCGCGACTACATTGGGTACTTCAAAAGGCTGGCTTGCTTCTGCCATATATTGATCTATCAAATCTTGCATGGCGGGGTGGTCGGGATAAGTTTGTTGCCATTCTGTCAGTAATTCTTGTTTTTGGGTAAAGTTAATCGTATTTTGAGGTAAAAGTTTTGCGAGAGCAATCCAGCCGGCGGTTACATCATAAGACAAGCCGGGTGATTCTTTTGGTTTTCTTACCGGAATTTCAGTTAAGCTAAGCAGGATTTTTTTTTGGTTATTGAAACGCAGCCCAGGGTCTTCAATCAAACGGTCATTAAGTATTCTTTCCTTGGCACTTGCTAAAGGATTTTTAAGCATGGCAAATGCTTGGCCTTTAGAATGATGAAAATAAATTTCTTGTCTGGCTGCAAGGTAGTTGATGTCGATGTGATCTAATTGAGCTAATGCTTGTTTGGGGTTGCCCCGATTCATATATATCTGAGAGCGAAGCAGATACAGTTTATTCAGTTGTTGCTTGGAAAGCCTGGCCAGGTTAATCATATCCAAATAGGCTTTGGCATTTTGTGTGTCGCCCGAATAAATTAACGATTCTGCTGCTAATAAACGATAGCTGTTTTGTTTGGGGTTTTTTTGAGTTGCTAAATCCTCATACAGAACTGCAGCTTCTCGGTACTTGCCGATGGCGGTTAGTTTTTCTGCTCTGCTGATGCCTTGCTGTAAAGGGTAACTGGGGTAATTTTTAGGCGTGGCAGAGCAGCCTATCAAGGTAAGAAGAGATAGTAATGGAAATAAGGTGGCTGAAGATCGAGTTTGTGTATTAGTCATAATGCAAGGCGTAACGCTTTCTAACAAAGGTTTGAATAAATATGTTATCAGAGAATGGTAAATTATTTGTGGTTGCAACTCCAATTGGAAATTTAGCAGACTTTAGTTACAGGGCTGTAGAGACGCTGCAAAAAGTTGATCTCATTGCTGCCGAAGACACCAGAAGAGCTCGCGTATTGCTGCAGCATTATGGCATAAATCAAGAACTGATTGCGCTCCATGAGCATAATGAAGAGAAAATGACACCAATAATTTTGGAGCAGCTCTGTAAAGGAAAACAAATTGCACTTATCTCAGATGCAGGTACCCCACTCATTAGCGATCCTGGTGTGCCTTTAGTCTCGAAAGCCAAGCAAAGCGGTATTGAGGTTTGTCCGATACCTGGGCCATGTGCACTGATTACCGCTTTGTCAGCTTCTGGAATGCCAACCCATCAGTTTGATTTTGCAGGATTCTTGCCTAGAACCAGTCTTGCGAGAGTAAAACAATTCGAGAAATGGCTGAAGAATGAGAATACCTTAATATTTTACGAATCAAGTCATCGTATCGAAGCAACAGTACAGGATCTAATCCGTGTCTTTCCTTCGCATAGACATATTGCTGTGGCTCGGGAGTTGACCAAGCTACATGAAACGATTGTGCTGACAACGTTAGCAGAATTAGAAGTTGTGATGGCAAATGATGCGCATAGTTGCAAAGGAGAGTTTGTAATTATTTTGGAAGGTGCGAAGGATGACTCTGATATAGATATGGACGACAAAAAGTGTGAGCATATTTTGCAAGTTTTACTGCAAGAATGTTCAATTAAAAGCGCCGTATCCATCGCATTTCAGTTGACGGGTATCAGGAAAAAACTTATTTATAAAAAGGCATTGTTACTAAAAGATCAGGCAGCGCAATAAGCTTGTTGACACAATGACTTAAAATTTTTTACCACCGTAACAGATGCAGGTAAGGTATGATTTACCTGAAGAGTCGGCCAGGCAATCGCTGTGTATTTCGCACAGAGGAAAGTCCGGGCTCCACAGGGCAGGGTGCCAGGTAACGCCTGGGAGGCGCAAGTCTACGGAAAGTGCCGCAGAAAATATACCGCCTGACATTGGTTTTTCGCCGATATTAGGTAAGGGTGAAATGGTGCGGTAAGAGCGCACCGCGTTCTTGGCAACAGGAACGGCAGGGTAAACCCCACCCGGAGCAAGACCAAATAGAGGGGTACGACTTGGTTCGAGCATGTGCCCGCATGACCCCTGGGTAGGTCGCTTGAGTGCTGTGGTGACGCAGTGACCAGATGAATGATTGTCCACGACAGAACCCGGCTTATCGGCCGACTCTTTACCAATTATCTAAATTTGTGATTAGTGCCAAAACTCGGCATTAATTGCCGTCTTCATTCTTGTTTTTCTTACCTCCTCCTTGTCTAAAGTTGTTTTTTTAAGCTTATTTAAGTCTAATGCTTTGCCTTAGTTTTCCTGGCCAAGCTAATGAAAGCAAAAATAATAATTTTTAAATGACAAATGAACTTATTGTCGACCTTTCTAAGTTATTGTTGGCAAAAGGGGAATTTTATTCAAAACAGGCTTGACTATCTCTCTTTCCATTCATTATAGTGGTGTGAAGTGTTGAATTGTGTGGAAATTGGGAATTAGGTGGAGATTTAAGCTTGTTTCGAAGTATTTTTGAGGCCAATCTAGACGCTAAAGGTCGTCTTGCTATTCCTGTTAAGTTTAGGGAAGACCCACTTATATCAGATTCCGACGGGAAAATGGTGGTAACAGCAGACAGAAGCAAGTGTCTTCTTTTGTATCCACTTAGTGATTGGGAAAGAATTGAGCAGCAGCTGGCTGGTTTGTCATCTTTAAATAGCACAGCCGTTAAGCTGAAGCGATTTATTTTAGGTTACGCAACAGATGTTGATTTGGATGTTCAAGGGAGAATATTGTTGCCAAGCCAACTCAGGGAATTTGCTGGCTTACAGAAAAAAATCGTACTTTCAGGACTAACTAACAAAATTGAAATTTGGCATAAAGAGAGTTGGGCAGGGACTCAAAATGATTGGCTTACAGCGAATCTGGGCGATGAAGATCAGGACATCATCAATTCTGTGGTTTTATAACGACTTCGCTTCCCATGATACACCGCCCAGTCATGTTGCAGGAAGTTGTTGATGGGTTGGTTACCAGTTCGGCAGGGCGCTATATTGATGGCACCTTCGGACGAGGTGGTCACAGCCAGGGAATATTAGCTCAAATGAATAATTCGGGTAAGTTGTTGGCTTTTGATAAAGATTTAGAGGCGATTATGTCTGAAGAAGCATCACAATTAACACATGACAAGCGTTTTAGTCTAGAACATCGATGCTTTTCCGAAATGGCAGAATCCGTCGCCCAGCTAGGGTGGGACGGGCAGGTAGACGGTATTCTTTTAGACTTGGGGGTGTCTTCGCCGCAATTGGATCAACCCGAACGTGGGTTTAGTTTTCAAAGTAATGGGCCGTTAGATATGCGAATGGATACTACAACGGGTGTATCAGCTGCTGAATGGTTGGCTACAGTAGATGAAAAAGAGTTAATAGAAGTCCTCAAAACTTACGGAGAGGAGCGCTTTGCAAGACGCATTGTGCGAAATATTGTCGAAACACGAAAATTAGCAGCAATATCAACGACTGATCAATTGGCAACCATTGTCAGTACGAGCGTTCCCATAAGAGAAAAGCATAAACATCCGGCAACACGAACGTTTCAAGCGATCAGAATCAAACTAAATCGTGAGTTGGATTTTTTGCAACAAGGCTTAAGTCAAGCCGTTGATGTACTAAAGCCGGGTGGCAGATTGGTTGTCATTTCATTTCACTCATTGGAAGATAGGATTGTAAAGCGCTTCATGCGTGATCATGAACGAGGTGAATATAGTACAGTAAAATTACCATTTGAACTCGCGAACAAATTCAATGCCAGGTTGAAACGAAAAGGTAAAGCGATGCGAGCCAGTCAAGAGGAAGTCGCGCAAAACCCACGGTCACGTAGTGCGGTTTTACGAATAGCCGAAAAGGTAAGCTAATGAATAGTGAACTTACCAAGTTAGGAGGTTTGCTGCTGTTGTTGCTGATTTCAGCCATGGTGGTAGTTTACAACAAAAATAAATCACGAATACTGTTTGCTGAGATCCAGAGAGGGGGTGCGCAGTTAGATGAACAAGAGGTTGAGTGGGGTAAAATACAGCTCGAATTGAATACCCTGGGGGAACATCATCGCATTGAAAAAAAAGCTACTTCAGCTCTGCAGATGAAAACTCCAAAGCAAGAAGATATAGTGTTTTTAAAGCCATGAATTACTCTCATCATGCCAGCAGAAAAGCAAAACCCAAGCATGATTTTACTGCAAGACGTTGGTTGTTTCTATTGTTTGTCTTTGGTTGCATGGGCTTGTTAGAGTTACGGTTGTTTGACTTGCAGATTATGAACAACTCATTTCTCAAGAAACAAGGAGAAATCAGGCATGAAGCAGTGGTTGCTATTTCCGCCCATCGTGGCAGGATACTGGATCGTTATGGCGATGCAATGGCCATCAGCACCCCAGTAAAAAATGTTTATGTCAGGCCCAGGCATTTGGTGATTACGCCAGCACAAACCCAGGAATTGGCAAGTCTGTTGAATTTTTCTTTAAAGCGTCTTAATTCAAAAATAAAAAGTACAAAAAATTTCGTTTATTTGAACAGAAATATTAATCCTTCACGAGCAGAAAAAATTGAGGCTCTGAAAATTGGTGGTATTCAAACCGAAAAAGCATACAAGCGATTCTATCCTTCCGGTGAAATTTCAGCTCATCTGCTTGGCTTTACCAATATCGATGATTGGGGTCAAGCTGGTTTAGAGTTTTTTTATGATCGCTATCTGCAAGGTAAGCCAGGAAGCAAGCGAGTTATTCGTGATGCTAACAGACGAATTATCGAAGGGTTAGATAGAACTGAAGATGTAGAGAGTATTAAAGATGCAGTGCCAGGCAAGGACTTAACTTTAAGTATAGATCAAAGATTGCAGTATTTGGCTTATCGCGAGTTGAAGGCTGGCGTGACAAAAGAACGCGCCAAATCAGGTTCAGCTGTAGTTTTGGATGCGAAAACTGGCGAGGTATTAGCAGCAGTTAACCAACCCTCCGTTAACCCTCATGTCAGGAAAGATCTTAAAGGCCAACGTTATTTGAATAGAGCCTTCAACGCCCAATACGAGCCGGGGTCAACAATTAAGCCGTTTGTTATTGCTTGTGCGCTTGATCAGCAAGTTATCTCGCAAGAGTTGGTTATTGATACAAGTCCGGGCATCTATTATGTGCAAAGAAAGCCTATTCGAGATATTCACGACTATGGTCAACTGGACTTAATGCACGTTTTAAAAAAATCGAGTAATGTCGCTATCAGTAAAATAGCTTTGATGTTAGAGCCAGAGCAGCTTTGGGGATGTTATAACAAGTTAGGTTTTGGTCTTTCCGCTGGGGTCAATTTTCCTAATGAAACTACGGGTAGATTAGCAGAATATAATACTTGGCGTCCAATTGAACAGGCAACTCTATCATTTGGTTACGGCCTGTCAACCTCAGTGTTACAACTAGCCCGAGCTTACACAGCTTTGGCGGATAATGGTCAGTTACATTCAGTTACCCTACTCAAGAGAGAACAAGATGACGAGGCTGTTCAGGCGATAAGTCCGGCAGTGGCAAACTCTATAAAGAATATGTTGGAACACGTGGTGGACCGTGATGGCACCGCGTACAGTGCGCGCGTAAAAGGTTATCGGGTGGCAGGTAAAACCGGAACCGTTAAAAAGCACAAGCATGGTGGTGGTTATACCGATAACAAGTACTTATCATTATTCGTGGGTTTGGCGCCGGCGAGCAATCCCAGGCTGGTTATTGCTGTAGAAGTAGATGAACCGCAGGAAAAAAATTATTACGGTGGTCTGGTAGCTGGCCCTATTTTTGCCCGAGTTATGGAAGGGGCTTTACGGCTGATGGGTATCGCTCCGGATAACTTGGAAACGACTCCCACATTGATCACTCAGACCGAGGTCAGCCATGGCTATGAAAAATAAGCCCACGATGGCATTGTCGGAGTTACTTAGAGATTTGACTAGCAATCCAATAGATATTAAAGACTGTAAGGTCAGTGATATTACTCTGGACAGTCGACAAGTTGGTCCAGGCTCGGTTTTCTTTGCATTGTCTGGCAGCCAGCAGCACGGTTTAGAATTTGCCAAAAAAGCTATGGATCAAGGTGTGGCCGCCATCATTTTTGACCCTGCTGGGAAAGGCCAAGAGCTTGCCAACAAGGTGACTGATACCATCCTGGTCAAATGCGAGCGTTTGCGAACCAAGTTAGGCGCTATCGCGGATAGATTTTACCGGCGACCTTCCACTAAGTTAGACGTGATCGGGTGCACCGGTACCAATGGAAAAACATCATGCAGCCATTTTTTGGCGCAAACTCTTAATGATGCCGCAGTAATAGGAACCCTAGGTTGGGGTGATTGGCGCCAACTCAATAAAACAGAAAATACTACGCCTGATGTTCTAAGCACACATAAAATCCTAGCGGAGTTAGTTAGGCAGAGGAAGAAGGCGGTTGCGATAGAGGTTTCCTCTCATGGTTTGGATCAGGGAAGAGTCGATGCCGTTCATTTCAAAGGAGCTCTCTATACCCGAATCACCAGAGATCACCTCGATTATCATCAAACCATGGATGCCTATGTTGAAGCGAAACTAAAATTGTTGCAACAACCTGGTTTGCAGTTTGTTGTGTTTAACCGACAAGATAAGTACGCTCAAATTATTGTCCAAAATTCACCACTAAATGTGCAGCTTTGGGGCTACAGTGTTGGTGCAGCACCTGATTTACCAGGTTATTTATTACTAGCAGAAGATCTTACTCATACTTCAAAAGGTCTTAGTTTCACTGTCCGCGAAAGGCAGCAAACCGCATCCCTGAATGTACCCCTTTTTGGCTTGTTTAATGTTGAAAATGCTTTGGCTGTGATGGCTGTGCTCAGGGCGCTCGGTTTTAGCTTTGATGATGCTATTGCTGAAATCAATCAGCTGCTGCCGGTTACCGGACGCATGGATATGTTTAAAACAGAGGCCTTGTTGCCTACGGTCATCATTGATTATGCGCATACCCCTCATGCTTTAGAAAGTGTTCTAACCAGTGTCAAAGATCATTGTCAAGGTCACATTTGGTTAATCTTTGGTTGTGGAGGTGATCGGGACGAAGGGAAGAGGCCGATGATGGGTATAGTAGCGGAAGCCCTCTCTGATCATGTTGTAGTAACCGACGATAACCCTCGCAATGAATCTGGAGATAAGATCATTGAAGGTATATTGGCTGGGTGTAAAAAAACAACAACGCAAGTTATTAGAGGTCGAAAAGAAGCTATAAGACAAGTGGTTAGTTTAGCAAAAAAAGACGATATCATCCTTATTGCAGGTAAAGGCCATGAAGGTTTTCAAGAGATAAAAGGTAGCTATATTCCCTTCAATGATAAAGCAGTGGCGTATGAAGTTATGCGCCAGGAGTATCTTTAAGGTGAAAATCAGTCTAAGCGAAATAGCTCAAGCGACCCATGGTCGGCTGATCGCTTCAGAGCTTGAGTTGTCATCGTTCAGTATCGATAGCAGACAGCTGCAAAGGAACGACCTCTATATTGCTATTAGTGGAGAAAAGTTCGATGGCCATGATTTTATTGCTGAAGCTGAAGCGAAAGGGGCTGCGGCTTGCGTTCTGTCGAGAGACGTTGATACTAATTTGCCCAAAGTGAAGGTCCAGGACACTCGTTTGGCACTCGCTCAAATAGCCTCGGCATGGCGTCAAAAGTTTAAATTGCAATTGGTCGGCCTGACTGGCAGTAATGGTAAAACTACTGTCAAGGAAATGATCGCCAGTATTTTAGCTGTAAAAGGGAATGTTTTGGCGACACAAGGCAATCTGAATAACGAAATAGGTGTACCCCTGAGTCTTCTTTCAATCAATGATGAACATGAATATGCTGTGCTTGAAATGGGTGCCAACCATGCCGGTGAAATTGCTTTTACTGGTAGCGTTGCTCAGCCAGATATTGCTTTAATAACTAATGCGAGTGCAGCCCATACCGAGGGTTTCGGTACTGTAGAGGGTGTTGCTGCAGCAAAGGGTGAATTGATAGGTGCTGTCGAGACCGGTGGCTATGTGGTATTGAATGGAGATAGTGATTTTTTTAACTATTGGAAGGCGCTTGCTGAACAACACAAGGTTATCTCCTTTGGTCAAAAGGCTGGTTCGGAGGTTTCTTCCTCTGAAGTAAAAGTTGTCCTGAAAGGTTCTCAATTCAAAACTACTTTTGTTTTACATGTCGGTCAGTCATCTACGCCTATTGAGATGTCTTTAGTCGGTGTACATAATGTAAATAATGCGTTGGCTGCTACTGCTGTAACGACTGCCTTAGGCTGCGAATTAAGGGATATCCAAACAGGGCTAGCGGCTATCCAGCCAGTCCCGGGAAGGATGCAACCACTTTCAGGGCTGCAAGGTGAAGTAGTCATAAATGATAGTTATAATGCTAACCCAGCCTCAATGCAGGCTGCTCTTGATGTGTTGAGTGATTTACAGCTTGAAACATGGGTTGCTTTTGGTGCTTTTGCAGAACTGGGTGAAGAAAGTGGGCGCTATCATGATGAGGTGGGTAGGTGTATGAAAGAGTCAGGAATAACGCGCTTGTTTGCGATTGGTCCTGATGCTGATAAAACGGTTAAAAGTTTCGGAGCGGGAGCACAGTTATATTCGTCTCAACTAAACATGATAAAAGCCTTGCAACAAGAAATTACTGCTCAGCAAATAGTGTTAGTTAAAGGTTCTAGGGCACAACGGATGGAAAATGTGGTGAATGCATTAGTGAAGGATGGGGGGTAGGCAATGTTACTATGGCTGGCAGAGTATTTAACAGCTTATGAAGGCGCATTTCGAGTTTTTGGTTACTTGACGTTCAGAGGTATTTTAGGTGCATTAACGGCCTTGGTTATTTCTTTCTTGGTTGGACCTCTGATGATTCGCAAGCTGACTAGGAATAAAATTGGTCAGAGCGTCCGAGAAGATGGGCCTGAATCTCATTATATTAAATCAGGTACTCCAACTATGGGTGGCACTCTTATCATTGTCGCGGTTCTGGTGAGTACCTTGTTATGGGCTGATTTGACTAATCGTTACATATGGGTGGTGATGTTGGTGACTTTCTTTTTTGGAGTGATCGGCTTCGTCGACGATTATAAAAAAGTCATGCTTGGAAATAGTGATGGTCTTTCGGCAAAGGCCAAGCTGTTTTGGCAATCTGTCATCAGTTTAATTGTTGCGGTTTTTTTATATCAATCTGCAGAAATCCCTGCTGAAACAGAGTTGTTAGTACCTTTTTTCAAAAACGTCGGTATAGGAATGGGTGCTTGGTTCATTGTTTGGACATTCTTGATTATCGTCGGGTTTAGTAATGCGGTTAATTTAACGGATGGTTTGGATGGTCTGGCGATTATGCCAACTGTGATGGTTGCAGGAGGTCTTGCCATCTTTGCTTATCTGTCTGGTCACATCAAATTTTCTGAATATTTGTCGATACCTCACTTGCCAAAAGCAGGAGAATTAGTGGTTTATTGTGCTGCATTAATAGGCGCTGGTTTAGGGTTTTTATGGTTTAACGCTTACCCTGCTATGGTGTTTATGGGGGATGTAGGCGCACTGGCAATGGGCGCAGCATTAGGGGTGCTTGCTGTCTTAGTTAGACAAGAGTTTGTATTAATGATTATGGGAGGGGTATTCGTTATGGAGACAGTCTCCGTCATCTTGCAAGTCGCATCCTTTAAATTGACTGGCAAGCGAATCTTTCATATGGCGCCCATTCACCATCATTTTGAATTAAAAGGATGGCCGGAGCCTCATGTAATTGTTCGTTTTTGGATCATCACGGTCATCTTAGTGTTGATTGGATTAGCGACTTTAAAACTAAGATAAAAAATGACCGTAACAGAGCGATCTCACATTACTAAAGCCTTGGAAAACCTAGGGTTAACCCATCCCAAAACACGCGTTATCGTGATCGGAGTGGGAGTAACGGGTGTGTCGGTTGCCAAATTCTTAAATCAGCATGACATATCGTTTGCAATTGTGGATAGCCGGGAAAAACCGCCTGGACTTGCTAAACTACAAGCGATAATTCCTGATTTGCCGGTATTTGCAGGACCATTTAACCCCAAAGTTTTGGCTAAAGGGACACACTTGATCGTTAGCCCAGGTGTTTCACTGGAAGAAACAGTTATCGCAAATACCTTAGCAAAAGGAGCCGTGCTGCTCAGTGATATCGATATATTTAGTTGTTGTGTGAAGGAGCCCATTATTGCTATTACGGGCTCCAATGGTAAAAGTACGGTTACCAGCATGGTAGGCGCTATGTGCAAGGAAGCAGGTAAAAATGTTGGTGTGGGGGGGAATTTAGGTATTCCCGCTCTTGATTTGATCGACGATTTAGATGGCTATGTATTAGAGCTGTCTAGTTTTCAGCTAGAAAGAACGAGCAAGCTCAAAGCTAAAAGCAGTGCCGTATTAAACATTTCTTCAGATCATATGGATCGATATATAAGTGTTGATGAATATGCTCGGCAGAAAAGTAAGGTTTTTGCTGGCTCTGGAATCATGATATTGAATTATGATGACTATGCAGTGATGTCTATGCGGCTGCCTGGCCGACGTACTATCACATTTGGATTTAACTCAGGTGCAGACTGTACTGTTCAAGAGGTTGATGGTGAATCTTGGTTGATGCTTAACAAAAAACAGGTGATGCGGGTAAATGACTCGCCTCTAGTGGGAAATCATAACCTGGCAAATGCATTGGCGGCTTTAGCCATTGGGTCGTCAATTAACTTATCCGTTGCAGCGATGGTCAAAGCATTGCAAAAGTTCCAGGGTCTAGAACACAGAATGCAAGTCGTTGCCGAAGTCAATGGGGTTCGTTGGATCAATGATTCCAAAGCCACAAACATCGGAGCAACCAAGGCGGCACTGGAAGGCTTTTCGAAATCTGTCATTGTTGTCGTTGGTGGTGAGTCAAAAGGAGCTGATATGTCTCTGTTGGCACCGACCCTAGAGAAAGCAGCCAAAATGGTAATTCTTATTGGTCGAGATGCTCAGCTCATTAAACCACACCTTACTAATAGCGTACCTGTTTATGAAGCTGGAACCATAAAGAAGGCAGTACAATTTGCTGCTGCACAAGCCTGCTCTGGGGACACTGTTTTGCTATCACCCGCCTGTGCAAGTTTTGATCAATTTCTAGATTATAGAGATCGGGGTAAGCAATTTACCGAAGCAGTCAAGCAAATAGGTAAGAAAACATGATTGTCTATGATAATACCTTGGTATTGGGTGGCTACCGATTGGATAAGACGTTATTCATAACTGCCCTTGTGATACTAACCTTTGGTTTTATTATGATGTCGTCAGCTTCATTACACTTGCACAAAGAACCATCTGATTTGAAATATCCTTTGCATCAATTTATTCATATCGTTATCGGTATGGTAGCTGCAGGTGTGGTAATGCAATTTAACATGAAGTTTTGGGAAAAGTCCGGGCCATGGCTTTTTATTTTGGGCTTGGCTCTGTTGGTCGTGGTGTTAATTGTAGGTAAAGAAGTGAACGGTGCCCAGCGGTGGTTGGCATTATTCGGTATCAGCATTCAAGTTTCAGAAATTGTGAAATTATTCTCAGTTATATATATGGCTGGTTATGTCACGAGGCATCTTGAGACTGTCCGTAACTCGGTTTATGGCTTGCTAAAGCCGTTATTATTGTTTGCTTTTGCATGCATTTTATTATTGTTAGAACCTGACTTTGGGTCGGCCGTAATACTTTTAACGATCGCCTTGGGGGTTATGTTCCTGGGTGGGGCCCGGTTATGGCAGTTTATTTTACTGTTCGGGTCGGTGTCTGCTATCGGAGTTATGTTAATCATTAAGTCCGCCTATCGATTACAGCGAATCACGAGTTTTTGGGATCCTTGGGCTGACGCTGACAATACCGGGTATCAATTGGTCAATGCGTTGATAGCCTTTGGTCGCGGTGAATGGTTTGGTGTTGGTTTAGGCAGCAGTATTCAAAAAATGTTTTTTTTGCCCGAATCGCATACTGATTTTCTGTTTTCAGTGATTGCTGAGGAGTTAGGTTTTATAGGGGCTTCAACTGTCATTTTTCTGTTTACTATTTTAATCTGGAGAGCTATTAGAATTGGAATGGAAGCGGAACGGGCCGGCCAATTTTTCTCGGCTTATGTGGCATATGGTATTGCTATCTGGATCGGCTTTCAAGCTATTGTAAATATGGGTGTAAATATGGGTTCGTTGCCTACCAAAGGGTTAACATTACCATTAATGAGTTATGGAGGCGGGAGTGTTGTTATAACCATAATCTCTTTATCTATTCTATGTCGAATTTATAATGAAGTTCAAACTATCCACGCTGACACGCCAAAAGGAAAACCGGAATGGGTAGGCGCATCTTAATTCTTGCCGGTGGAACCGGCGGACATGTTTATCCTGCATTGGCAGTTGCGCAAGAGCTTATGAATAGGGGATGTATTGTGACCTGGTTGGGAACTAAGAAAGGACTTGAAGCGAGGGTGGTGCCAGATGCAGAAATAGCCATAGACTGGTTGCCAGTAACCGGTATCCGGGGGAAAGGTTGGAATACTTTGCTAAAAGTCCCTTTTATGTTATTTCTTACCTGTTATAAGGCGTGGCAGGTTATACGTATAAGGCGACCTCATGCAATACTTGGTATGGGTGGTTTTGTTGCAGGGCCTGGCGGATTAATGGCTCGCTTAATGGGAATACCATTGATAATTCATGAACAAAATAGAGTGCCTGGGACCACAAACCGCCTCTTACATAGGTTGGCAAAAGTTGTACTTGAAGCATTTCCTCAAAGCTTTCCTGCTAATGTCAACGCGCGCTGGGTGGGTAATCCACTGCGCGAAGAAATGATGAACTTCGATCAGTCAATAAACAATATAGAACCTGGTCGATCCTTGCATGTTTTAGTAGTGGGAGGAAGCCAGGGAGCAAAACTACTAAATGAAATCATTCCCAAGGTTTTGGGAAAGGTAACCGATATTCACATACGTCATCAAACAGGGAAAAAACAGGTTGAAGAGGTGAAACGAAGCTACGCTAACCAACCTAACCAAATCGAAGTAATCTCTTTTATTGAAAAAATGGGAGAAGCTTATCGTTGGGCAGATTTGGTAATATGCCGAGCCGGAGCGATGACGGTTAGTGAATTAGCCGCATGTGGAGTGCCATCGATATTAGTGCCTTTAGCGAACGCGATTGATGATCATCAGACTGCCAATGCCATGTATTTAGGGGAAGCTGGTGCTGCTGTAGTAATTTCAGAGCAACAGCTGTCAGTTGAAAAAGTTGCTGAAAAAGTACTCATGTTACAACAAGAACGAACTGAACTGCTACGGATGAGTGAAAAGGCTAAGTTATGTGCAAAATTGGATGCTACTGATCAAGTGGTAGATATATGTTTGCAGGAGTGCAGCGCATGAGCGCTGTGGCGCCAACTATCCATCAGCAAGTGATGGAACGGATTCATAACATTCATCTGGTAGGAATCGGCGGTACCGGCATGAGCGGTATTGCGGAGGTTTTGTTTAATCTAGGATATATAGTTTCAGGTTCAGACTTAAAGGCCAATCCAGCAACAACACGTCTTGAACAGCTAGGGGTAGACATTAAAATAGGCCATGCGAGGGAGCATATTCAAGGTGCCAATGTAGTCGTTACATCCAGTGCTGTAGACCGAAGCAACCCAGAAGTTGATGAAGCTATAATTCGTAAAATACCGGTCATTCCTCGCGCCGAAATGTTAGCTGAACTGATGCGCTTCAGATTTGGTATAGCCGTCGCTGGAACCCACGGTAAAACAACGACGACAAGTTTAACCGCAAGTATTTTGGCTGAAGCAGGCCTTGATCCGACGTTTGTTATTGGTGGTCGATTGAATAGTTCAGGTACCAATGCCCAGCTAGGTAAGGGTCACTACTTGGTAGCTGAGGCAGATGAAAGCGACGCATCTTTCTTATATTTACAGTCCATGATCTCGATTGTTACCAATATAGACCAAGATCACATGGCGACTTACGGTGATAATTATCAAAAACTGAAAGAGACATTTATAGAGTTTTTACATCATCTTCCATTTTATGGTTTGGCCGTGGTTTGTATTGATGATCCGGGTGTCAGAGCTATTTTGTCAGATATCTCTAAACCAGTTATTACTTACGGTATGCATCCTGAAGCAGATGTTCAGATACTTGACATTCATCGACAAGGGCTACAGACCTTCTTTCGGGTTGAAAGGCATGGATCCACTTCTTTGAACGTAAAGTTGAATATGCCTGGTTTGCATAATGTACAAAATGCAACGGCTGCGATTGCTGTCGCTTCTAATTTAGGGGTGGCTGATGAAGCTATCACTGAAAGCTTGGAAAAATTCAGCGGGGTAGGCCGCCGTTTTCAAATTAATGGGGAGATACCACTCGGAGAAGACCGTTTAATTTTGTTGGATGACTATGGACATCATCCACGGGAATTGGCCGCAACCTTAGATGCATTACAGCAAGCATGGCCAGGTAGGCGTGCTGTAGTCGTATTTCAGCCGCATCGCTATACCCGAACCAGAGATTTGTTTGAAGATTTTGTGCAGGTTTTATCAACGGTAGATGTGTTGTTGCTACTCGACATTTATTCTGCAGGAGAAGAATATATAGCGGGTGCTGACGGTAAGACATTAAGCCGAGCCATTCGTATGCGAGGACAGGTTGATCCGATTTTTATCAAAGACATTCAGGTTTTACCAGAAGTATTAGCAGGAATCGTAGAGCCAGGAGATGTGGTGTTGACAATGGGAGCGGGTAATGTGGGACATATAGCAGCCGAACTACCCAGTCAATTGCAATCAGCTATCGCACAAAGAAAATGTTAGCAAATGATGGATATCGATCAACCAAAACAGAGTTTAATCTGGGAAAAAGTGAAACTATGAAAGGTCGCCTATTGCTTAATGAAAAATTAGATCGTTACACAAGCTGGCGGACTGGTGGACTTGCAGACCGTTTGTATTTTCCGACAGACAAACAAGACTTGTCTGATTTTGTGCAAAGCCTGAATAGTAATGAACCATTATTTTGGTTGGGTTTAGGCAGCAATTTACTTATCCGTGATGGTGGTATTCGCGGAACGGTGGTTAGCCTTCGTGGTTGTTTAGAAAAAATAACCAAAATAGACGAACAGACATTATGTGTAGAAGCAGGTGCCCGTTGTGGGAAGGTGGCCCGCTTTAGTGAAAAACAAGATATGACGGATGCAGAGTTTTTGGCAGGTATTCCGGGCACGATGGGCGGAGCCCTGAAAATGAATGCCGGAGCATTTGGCAAAGAGACTTGGCAGTTAGTTCAGCAGGTTGAAAGCATCACGCAATCCGGAAAAATTATCAAGCGTGATCCTGCTGAATATGAAATAAGCTACCGCCAAGTGAATGGACCAATGGATGAATGGTTTATCTCTATGACGTTACAGTTAACCAAATCGGTGTCAACGGATGGTCGAAATAAGATCCGCGAAATGATGTTAAGACGCTCTACAACGCAACCTATTAATAAGCCGAGTTGTGGTTCAGTGTTTAAAAACCCACCAGGTGATTATGCAGCCAGACTAATAGAGGTCAGTGGATTAAAAGGTCATCGTATAGGTGATGCGTGCGTTTCGAATATGCATGCCAATTTTATTGTCAATGAAGGTAAAGCGACATCAGCTGAAATTGAGCAACTAATTGATTTAGTAATAGAAGAGGTTGATAAGAAACAGGGTGTGCGATTACAACGGGAAGTACAAATTGTAGGAGAAAGGGGTTAAACATGCAGGTTAAGTCGCGGAGCATACAAGATCCAAAAGAATTTGGTCGAGTCGCTGTGGTGATGGGTGGGCTTTCTGCGGAAAGGAAAATCTCCATGAATAGTGGCCAAGCAGTGCTGGAAGCCTTAAGAAATCAAGGTGTTGATGCGATTGCAGTTGATACACAAGAAGGCTTTAGTACCCTTTTTGAGAATTCATTTGATCGAGTATTTAACATGATTCACGGTCGTGGGGGTGAGGATGGAACCATACAAGGGTTTTTAGAATGCTTAGGCTTGCCTTATACCGGTAGTGACATACTCGCTTCGGCATTGAGCATGGATAAGATTAAAACCAAGCTGTGTTGGCAGAGCTATCAATTACCAACCCCAAAGTGGTATCTGTTGTTTGAAGAAGCTAATGTTGACGAATGCCTGGAACAATTAGGCATGCCGGTAATTATCAAGCCGTCATTAGAAGGATCCAGTATAGGCATGTCAAAAGCAACAACAAAGGCTGAATTACAATTCGGTTGGGACGAAGCAAGCCAATACAATAGCCCTGTTTATGCGGAACAATGGGTCACCGGAAAGGAATATACAGTCGCTATTTTAAATGACGCAGCACTGCCTGTTATTCGATTAGAAACCCCGCATCAGTTTTATGACTATGCAGCAAAATACGAAGCCAATACCACCCAATATCATTTTCCTTGCGGACTTACTGAAAAAGAGGAAAAAGACATTCAGCGGTTGGCTTTAAAAGCTTGCCATGTAATTGGTGTAAGAGGATGGGGACGAGTCGATGTGTTTATCGATCAGCAGCAACAAGCACAGTTGATAGAAGTTAATACTGTGCCTGGAATGACTGATCACAGCCTTGTCCCTATGGCCGCGAATGCAGCCGGGATAAATTTTGAAGAATTAGTATGGCGCATATTGGAAACGAGCTATGAGCGCAGTATTTGATACACCATTAACAAGGTACGACGAAAGCACAAGTCATCGCTGGATGATACTGCTTTTAGCAGTTATTACTCTAGTCATGAGTCTGTTTTTCAAGGGCAGCGCTCATAGTTGGTTTCCTATCCGTTATGTGAAGGTAGAAGGCACTTTTATACAATTAGATCAAATGCTGCTTAAACAAGCCTTACTATCTCATGTCGTTGATAGTGATTTTTTTTCGGCTGACCTGCAAGCGATTAATGATGCGGCCATCGCCTTGCCCTGGGTAAAGCGAGCTAAAGTAATACGCAGCTGGCCGGGCACTATTGTTATTCAGATAGAGGAGCAACGGCCAGTAGCCAGATGGGGGAAACAGAGCTTGTTGAATAAGCATGGGGAGTTGTTTACACCGGATGATATTGAGCCATTCAAAGAAATAGTTTTACTTTCAGGGCCAGATGAACAACAGCAAAAAATATTTAAATTATTGCATGAATTGAATGGAATGCTAGCGCCTTATGGGTTAGCAGTTCAGGAATTTAATATCACTGATCGTCAATCTTGGCAAATCAAGTTGCAGAATGGGATATATTTAGTTTTTGGTAGAAAAGATCAGAAAAAAAGTTTGCATAGGTTACTGCAATCCTTATTGCAACCAGGGCAAAAGGATGAGTTAGATGTTATTAAAAAAATAGATTTAAGGTATCCGAATGGATTCGCAGTCACGTGGCACCATGACCGGCTATAGCGATGGGAAATAATGGCTGGTGAAGCCCAATTGAGAAATTTACGCAAGTTAATGAGCAACAATAGTTAGAGATAACAAATGGCTAGAAAAACAGATAGAAACCTCATCATAGGTTTAGATATTGGTACTTCCAAAGTTGCTGCAATAGTCGGAGAGCTATCCAGCGAAGGTGAAGTTGAAATTATTGGTATTGGTGTGAATCCTTCGAGAGGACTCAAAAAAGGGGTGGTAGTTAATTTGGAGTCGACTGTTCATTCAATACAACGAGCTATCGAAGAAGCTGAACTGATGGCAGGATGTCGAATCGATTCGGTATTTGCTGGTATCGCGGGCAGTCATATTAGCAGTCTTAATTCTCATGGCATCGTGGCAATCAAGGATAAAGAGGTTACACAGTACGATGTTGATCGAGTGATTGATTCTGCTAGAGCGGTGCCGATTCCTGCTGATCAAAAAATTCTGCATATTTTACCTCAAGAATTCGTTATCGACGGACAAGATGGCATCAAAGAACCCATTGGTATGTCTGGCATCAGATTAGAGGCCAAGGTTCATATGGTTACTGGTGCGTTAAGCGCTGCACAGAACATTATCAAATGTATTCGCCGATGCGGCTTAGAAGTTGACGATATTGTTCTCGAACAGCTCGCATCCTGTAATGCTGTCCTCACCAGTGATGAAAAAGATTTAGGGGTGTGTTTGATCGACATAGGCGGCGGTACTACCGACATTGCAATATTTACAGATGGTTCGATCAGGCATTCTGCTGTCATACCCATTGCTGGAGATCAAGTGACCAATGATATAGCGGTCGCTTTGAGGACGCCTACTCAGTTTGCTGAAGATATTAAGCGTGAGCATGCTTCAGCGCTGACTCAATTCGCCGAAGCTGAAGAAATGATTGAAGTACCCAGCATAGGAGATCGACCCACGCGGCAAATCTCCAAGCAGAATTTGGCGGAAATCGTAGAGCCGCGTTATGAAGAGTTGTTTATGTTAGTGCAGTCTGAATTAAGACGTAGTGGTTTCGAAGATATGATCGCTGCCGGGGTTGTATTGAGTGGTGGTAGTTCGAAAGTAAAAGGAGTGGTTGAATTGGCAGAAGAGATATTCCACATGCCAGTACGGGTGGGAGCTCCCCAATATGTTAAAGGAATAGCTGATGTTATTAAGAATCCAGTGTATGCAACAGGGGTTGGTTTGATACTTTACGGGAAGGATCATCGCAGATCAGGACATCATGTCGCTATTGAAAATGCAGGGTTTGGTGGCCTTTGGGCCAGGGTCAAAAGTTGGTTTCAAGGTAATTTTTAATTATTTTTTTTACATTTGAATTAAGGGGTATAGAGATGAAATACGAGTTAATGGATCCATGTCAGAACGCACAAATTAAAGTGATTGGAGTTGGCGGTGGTGGTGGTAATGCAGTCAATCACATGTCAATCAATGGTATAGACGGTGTAGACTTCATTTGCGCCAATACGGATGCTCAAGCGCTAACCGGCATTAATGTCGACTCAGTGCTACAAATTGGTGGAGAGTTAACCAAGGGATTGGGTGCTGGTACGAATCCGGAAGTTGGGCGACAAGCTGCCCTGGATGATCGTGATCGCATCGAAGAAGTCGTAGAAGGGTCGGATATGATCTTCTTAACGGCCGGAATGGGTGGTGGAACTGGAACAGGAGCAATCTCAGTGATTGCAGAAGTAGCCAAAGATATGGGTATTTTGACGGTAGCTGTTGTTACTAAACCATTCCCTTTTGAAGGTACTAAAAAGATGGCAGTGGCGGAAAAAGGTTTGGATGAATTGAGTGAACATGTTGATTCGTTGATTACCATTCCAAATGAAAAATTGTTGTCTGTGTTGGGACATAATGTCAGTCTGGTCGGCGCTTTTAATGCAGCAAATGATGTTTTGCTGGAAGCAGTTAGAGGTATTTCTGAACTGATCATTAGCCCAGGATTAATAAACGTTGATTTTGCTGATGTGAAAACAGTGATGTCGCAAATGGGTATGGCCATGATGGGAGCAGGTTCCGGGAGTGGCGAAAATCGTGCCCGCGATGCGGCTGAAAAAGCTATTGCTTGTCCATTGTTGGAAGATATTAATCTACAAGGGGCTCGCGGAATTTTGGTCAATATCTCATGTCAGGATTTGGGTATGGCTGAATTTAATGAAATTGGCAAGATCGTACATGAATTTGCCGCAGAAGACGCAGTGATCAAAATTGGTACAGCTGTGAATCCTGAAATGAATGATGATATCAAAGTAACGGTGGTTGCAACGGGTTTAAACGATCCACGTCGAGCTACTGCCTCACAAGTTACCTCAATCAGAAAACGAAACGGTGAGTTGAATTATGAAACCATTAGAATGCCGACTTACTTAAGAAAAGAAGCGGCGCAACAGCCTCAGAACCCAGCAGGAAACGAAGAACATTCTGAAAATGCGGCATCATTCGGAGCTCAAAGCAAAAAACAAATGGACTTAGATTATTTAGATATTCCCGCTTTTTTACGAAGACAAGCAGATTAGGCTAAGGTTTTTGTAACAGTCTCTATAGTTGACCCTGAGCAAATGCACAAGGATGTGTATGCTTAAAACCAAATATAGAATGACTTGAAATGGATGCGAGTTCAGCTTTAATTGTTGAGGTAAAATGTGCTACTGTGCGGATGCTTTTTCGCTTTCTTAATTGTGTGTCAGTTTTATGATAAGTCAAAGAACTTTAAAAAATGTAATCAGGGCGACAGGTGTAGGTCTCCATTCCGGCAAAAAAGTCTATCTTACTTTACGGCCAGCAGAACCTAATTCTGGCATAAAATTCAGGCGGGTCGATCTTGATGAGCCAGTGATTGTTGAGGCAACACCGGAAAATGTAGGTGAAACGGTTCTTTCCACAACCCTGGTGCGTGGTAAAGTTAAAATTGCAACGATTGAGCATTTATTGTCGGCGCTGGCAGGGCTAGGGGTAGATAACGCCTTAATTGATGTTAGTTCAGCGGAAGTCCCCATCATGGATGGTAGCGCGGGACCCTTTGTATTTCTGATACAGTCAGCGGGTTTGCTTGAGCAAAATGAACCCAAAAAATTCATCAAGATAAAGCGAGAAGTCAAAGTTGAAGAGGGCGAAAAGTGGGCTTCTTTTCAGCCACTTGACGGGTTTAAAGTAACCTTTACAATCGATTTTGAACACCCGGTTTTTACCAATGAAGTACAAACAGCCAGCATGGACTTTTCATCAACATCCTTCGTCAAGGAAGTCAGCCGGGCCAGAACTTTTGGTTTTATGAAAGACATAGAGATGCTCAGACAACAAAATTTGATTTTGGGCGGTAGTCTTGATAATGCTATTGTTGTTGATGATGAACGTGTTCTCAATGAGGATGGGTTGAGATGTACCGATGAATTTGTCAAACACAAAATACTAGATGCCATTGGTGATTTATACTTATTGGGTCATCCGCTGATCGGCGAATTTCGGGGGTATAAATCAGGACACGGATTAAATAATAAATTACTAAGAAAATTGCTCGAAGAAAAAGATGCTTGGGAAATGATTAGCTTTGAAAATGAAGAAGAAACTCCTATCGTTTTTAAGAGTTTCTTTAATACCGAGATTCATTTCGACGAAAACGCTTAATGCTGTGCACTAAAGCCAATAACGAAGCCTTGATTTGAGGATTGCCATTATGCTTCGCTTCAGCTTCCATTCGTTCGAGAGTCTCTGTTGAAGGCTGCTTTGGAATTCTGATATTTTTCTGTAAATCTTCCGCTTGTGGTAAAATTCTGAATTTGGTTAAAACCACATAACTAAATCCCTCAGTCGCCAGTGCCTGTAAAATAGAATCCTGATAAAACCTGAGTTTGGTCGCCCAAGAAGCGGAGTCGGTATAAAGTATCAGTGTGCTGTTTTTCAGAACGCAAGCAGTCAGTTGTTCCTTCATTTCGAATGGTAGAGCAGAACGGCAGACCATGAGTAGAGTTTGGTGCTGTTTTATTTTTTCCAGGTACCAATCAGCCTTATTTGATGATTCGGTGAGAATAGTTTTGATCAAGCGGGAATTGTTTGACATGTATGAGGAACCCCAAAAAGGGAAAAGTACCAAGCGAAAAGCTGATTTTACTAGCAAATAGAAAATCGACAACATCAATTTTTTCAGAACAGAATCGGACTAAAGATGCTGGATAAGTTCATAAAATTAATTTTCGGCAGTCGTAATGATCGACTGGTCAAAAAAAAGAAAAAACTAGTCAAAAAAATTAACGCCTTTGCAACTGCATATGAAACATTAGGCGATGAAGAATTAAAGGCTAAAACAGCAGAATTCAAGAAGCGCTTGACGGACGGCGAGACGCTTGAGCAATTAATTCCTGAAGTGTTTGCGACGGTTCGTGAAGCTTCTACGCGGGTTTTGGGTATGCGTCATTTTGATGTGCAGCTAATCGGTGGCATGGTGCTGGATAATGGCAAAATCGCCGAAATGAAAACAGGTGAAGGAAAAACGCTGGTTGCAACGTTAGCCGCGTATTTGAACGCCTTGCCAGGCAAGGGGGTTCATATAGTAACGGTGAACGATTACCTGGCGAAACGAGACGCTGAATGGATGGGAAAGATCTACGAGTTTTTAGGTTTAACGACGGGTGTAATAATCAGCACTATGGATGCAGATGCCCGGCGCCAAGCCTATCATTCTGACATAACCTACGGTACCAATAATGAGTTTGGTTTCGATTATCTCAGAGACAATATGGCGTTCAATACAGCCCAAAAAGTTCAGCGGCAGCTCAACTATGCCATTGTTGATGAAGTCGATTCAATCTTGATCGATGAAGCTAGAACACCCCTGATTATCTCAGGTCCTACCGAAGATAATATCGATTTGTATCAAAAAATTGATGCCATTATCCCGCACTTGACCAAGCAGGACGAAGAGGATGGACCTGGCGATTTTTCGGTCGATGAAAAAGCACGGCAAGTTTTCATGACGGAAGAAGGCCACGAACGTGTTGAAAAGCTGATGGCAGAGCATAACCTGATTAGTCCTGACGGCAGCTTATATGATGCGGCGAATATACGGTTGATGCATTACTTAAATGCTTCGCTGAGAGCGCATACCTTGTTTCAGAAGGATGTGGACTACATCGTTAAAGATAACGAAGTGGTGATCGTCGATGAATTTACTGGCCGTACTATGGCAGGTCGGCGATGGTCGGAAGGGCTTCATCAAGCTATTGAAGCTAAAGAAAGAGTAAAAATTCAAAACGAAAACCAAACCCTGGCTGCGATCACTTTCCAGAACTATTTCCGTTTGTATCAAAAACTTTCCGGTATGACTGGTACAGCAGATACCGAAGCGTTTGAATTGCAGAAAATTTATGGTCTTGAAGTGGTCGTTATTCCGACCCATCGACCCATGATTCGAGATGATAAAGGTGACCAGATTTTCTTGACGACCAAAGAAAAATATCAAGCAATTGTAGAGGATATTAAAGACTGCGTTAAGCGCGAACAGCCTGTTTTGGTGGGTACTACCTCAATCGAAAACTCGGAATATTTATCATCTTTACTTAAAAAGGAAAAAATAGCACATGAAGTGTTGAATGCTAAGCAACATGAACGAGAGGCACACATCATAGAACAAGCAGGGAATCTGCTTTCTATTACTATTGCGACTAACATGGCTGGCCGAGGAACCGATATCGTTTTGGGAGGCAACCTGGAAGCTGAAATTCTTGCGCTCGGAGAAAATGCTGATCCACAGACAGTTGAAAAAGTAAAAACCGACTGGCTTGATCGTCATGATTGTGTGATCAAAAGCGGCGGCTTACATGTTGTTGGCTCGGAACGCCATGAATCTCGTCGGGTAGATAACCAGCTTAGAGGACGTTCAGGAAGGCAAGGCGATCCAGGGTCAACCCGGTTTTATTTATCCTTACAGGATGACTTAATGCGTATTTTTGCTTCAGAGCGTGTTGCTGGCATGATGCAAAAACTTGGCATGGAAGAAGGAGAAGCAATAGAGCATCCTTGGGTTACTAAAGCGATCGAAAATGCTCAACGAAAAGTAGAAGGACGTAACTTCGATATTCGTAAACAGATACTCGAATATGATGATGTAGCGAATGATCAACGTAAAGTGATCTATGAAAAACGCAACGAATTGATGGAAGCGGATGATATTTCAAATATCATCAAAAATATCCGACAGGATATTGTGCAAAATGTAGTGACCCAATATATCCCACCTAATACGATGGAAGAACAATGGGATATCAAAGGGCTGGAAGACAGTATAAAGCAAGAATTTGATGCTGAGCTGCCATTACATAAAATGTTGGATGAAGACGAAAATATGGACGAGGTATCCGTAAAAAAAGTCATCATCTCAGAACTAGAAAAGTTACATCAGGAAAAAGAAGCAAAGTTATCTCCAGAAGTAATTCGCCATTTCGAAAAATCGGTTATGTTGCAAGTTTTGGATAACAGCTGGAAAGAACATTTGGCTGCGATGGATCATCTGCGGATGGGTATTCATTTGAGAGGATATGCACAAAAAGATCCAAAACAGGAATATAAGCGTGAAGCGTTCGAAATGTTTTCAGGGCTACTCGAGTATATTAAGTTTGAAGCAGTGTCGATATTGGCTAAAGTAAAAGTCAGTCAAGAAGAAGACGTTACTGCCATGGATGAGCAAAGACAGAGAACGCAAGAGCTGCAATATGAACATGCTGATGTTAGCGTCATGGAAAACGAAGAACAGCAGCAGCCTCCTGAACAAGCAGCTGAAATTCAGCAGCCGTTTAAACGTGAAGGTAAAAAAGTAGGTCGTAACGAACCTTGTCCGTGTGGTTCTGGGAAGAAATATAAGCAATGCCATGGCAAGTTAGCCTAATAGATAGCGATGCAAAAAGTTTTGTTTTTACATGGCAGTTTTACCAAATGCTTAACTGAGCAGTTTAAACTGCTCAGTTAACGTTCTAATTTGGCTATTCACCTTCAATCAGAGACAAAAGCGTCAAGTTATCAGGTCTACTCACGACTTTTAGCTTACGTTAAACCTTATTGGGTGTGGTTTGTTCTAAGCATGGTTGGTTTTTTGATCTATGCGGTTACCCAGCCAATGTTCGCCTGGATGATGAAGTACCTGTTTGAAACGATACAGAACAGGACGCAAGAAAGTGTTTTTTGGTTGCCATTTGTGATCGTTTCTATCGTTTTCGTGCGTGGAGGCGGTTCTTTTCTGGGAAATTATTTCTTATCAAAAGTGGCTTTTAGTGTTATCCACACCCTTCGTTGTGAAGTCTTTAATCATTATACCGTACTACCCAATGCATATTTTGAAGAGCAAAGCGCCGGCCATCTAGTTTCCAGCATTACCTATAATGTTAATCAAGTGACCACAGCGGCCACCGAGGCGCTGAAAATAGTAGTTAAAGAAGGAGCTACTGTCGTGGGGTTACTGATTTATCTACTCTATTTGAATTGGAAACTTTCTTTGGTGTTTTTTGCTATTGCGCCCATTATTGTCGTGTTGGTTATTGCGGCCAGCAAACGTTTCAGAAGAATTAGTAAAAATATCCAAAATTCTATGGGGGACATTACCCACGTTTGCTCAGAGCTGATCAGCGGTTTTCGGGTCGTCAGAAGCTTTGGAGGAGAGGCATACGAAAAACAACGGTTTCAAGACGCCAGCGCTTATAATTATCAACAATCTTTGCGTCTAACCAAAGCGTCAGCGATACACACACCGCTATTACAATTAATCGTTACCATCGCTCTGGCTGTCTTATTGGCATTGGGTCTTATGTTTATTGATCAGTCAAGATCGGGCGATTTTATTGCCTATATCACGGCAGCATTATTGTTACCCCGGTCAGTCAAACAATTGGGTGATATTAATTCCAAAATTCAAAATGGTTTGGCGGCTGCAGAAAGTGTCTTTGAAATCATTGATGTACCGCCTGAAGAGGATGGTGGTAGCTATACCTGTGAGCGTATTTTGGGTAAACTATCGTTTGACTCGGTGACTTTTCAATACCCTGCTGCAGAGCAGCTTGCTTTGGATAATGTATCCTTTGTGGCTGAACCTGGAACCAGCATTGCTTTGGTAGGTTATTCGGGCAGTGGAAAAACCACACTAGCGAGTCTCATACCCCGCTTTTATGATTACACTGGAGGTAAGATTTTGTTGGATGATAAGGACATTAAGCAATTCAGTCGAACAAATTTACGGCAGCATATTTCTCTCGTTACGCAAAACGTCACCCTATTTAATGACACCGTAGAAAAAAATATTGCTTACGGCCAACTTTATGGAACGCCCAGAGACAAAGTCATCGAAGCGGTAATTGCAGCCAATGCTATGGAGTTTATTCAAGAGCTACCCGAAGGGTTGGATACGTTGATCGGCGAAAACGGCGTTAAATTATCTGGTGGTCAAAGGCAGCGTCTTGCCATAGCACGAGCCATCTTAAAAAATTCTCCGCTACTGATTCTGGATGAAGCCACTTCGGCTCTGGATTTGGAGTCGGAAAGAAAAATACAACAAGCAATGGAAGTTGTTATGCAAGGAAAAACGACTATCATTATTGCTCATCGACTATCGACTATAGAAAAGGCAGATATTATTTTTGTTATGGATAAAGGCCGGATTAAAGAGCAAGGTGATCATCAAACGCTCTTGGCTCAAAATGGTTATTACGCCCAGCTTTATCAGTCGCAAATGCTACAAACTTGATTCAGCAATAGACAACGTTTGTTTTATTGCATGCTTTTTGCCTGCCTTATCAGTGACTCATTAATTTCGTAACCCTTTTAAATTATAGGATATTCACCAATATGCCAACTACACAATTTAGCAAAAGCAAACCTAAAGCGGAGATTACTTCGCTCCCAAGATTGAGCATGTCAAAGGCCGAAATAATTAACGATTTCAAACGCCATTACTCTCATTCACTGGGTCGAGATAGCAGTAGTCACTCACCTTTCTATGCTTACGAAGCGCTCTCACTGGTAATACGCGAACGGTTAATGGAACGATGGCGGATGACCCGGGATACTTACAAAGCGACTAATAGCAAACACGCTTATTATTTATCGATGGAATTTCTAATGGGGCGGGCGCTCAGTAATGCCATGCTCAATTTAGGTTTGACCGATGTCGCCAACAAGGCACTCTACGATTTGGGGTTGCATCTGGAAGAACTGATTGATAGGGAGTGCGATGCTGGTTTGGGCAACGGTGGTCTGGGGCGGCTCGCGGCATGTTTTATCGATAGTTGCGCAACCTTACAATTGCCCGTAGTCGGTTATGGATTACGCTATGAGTACGGTATGTTTGCGCAAACGATTGACCATGGCGAGCAAGTCGAAAAACCGGATCATTGGTTGAGGAATGGCAACATTTGGGAGCTTGAAAGACCTGAATATACACGCCGCATTAAATTTGGCGGACACACCACGAAGTATGTCGATAATCAGGGTAAGCATAGAATTTGTTGGAATAGCGATCATGACGTTCTTGCCGTGCCCTTTGATATTCCAATTCCTGGCTATCAAAACAATACGGTCAATACGTTGCGATTGTGGAAGGCGGAGGCGACAGAAGAGTTTAATTTAGATGAATTCAATTCTGGCGATTACCCAGAAGCCGTTGCGGCAAAAAATTCGGCAGAACAAATTACCATGGTGCTCTATCCCAACGATGCCAATGAAAATGGTAAGGAATTGCGTCTTCAGCAACAATATTTTCTGGCTTCAGCAAGCCTGCAAGATGTTTTCGCTCACTGGATAAAACACCACGGTAACGATTTTAGCCAATTTGGAGAGAAGAATTGTTTCCAACTTAACGATACCCATCCTAGTATTTCGGTTGCAGAGTTGATGCGCTTGTTGATGGATGAACACGAGCTTGATTGGGATGCAGCATGGAAGATAACTCAGCAAACTATGGCGTATACCAACCATACCCTGCTACCAGAAGCCTTGGAAAGATGGTCGGTTGACCTTTTTCAGCGTCTATTGCCCCGCTTACTGGAAATTATCTACGAGTTAAATGCTCAATTTTTGGCAGAAGTATCCGCGCGCTGGCCAGGTGATATCGACCGTATCAGCAGAATGTCAATCATCGAAGAAGGTTATCCCAAACAAGTCAGAATGGCGTATCTTGCCATTGTAGGCAGCTTCTCTGTTAACGGGGTGGCGGAATTACATTCTGAATTATTGAAGGATGGGCTGTTTAGAGATTTCTATGAACTGTGGCCAAAAAAATTCAACAACAAAACCAATGGCGTAACACCGAGACGCTGGTTGGCTATGTGTAATCCGGAATTAGCCAGCTTGATTACAGCAACCATAGGAGACGGCTGGGTGACCGACCTAAGCCAATTAAAGAAATTGGCGTCCCATGCCGATAATGCAAAGTTCAGAAAAAAATGGGCGACCGTTCAGCAAAACGCCAAGCAGCGGTTGATTGATTTTAAACGTAAGGAAAATGGAATAGAAGGTCTTGATGTCAATGCGTTATTTGATATTCAAGTGAAACGTATCCACGAGTACAAACGACAATTGCTGAATGTACTTCATGTGATTCATTTGTATGATCGAATTAAGCGAGGGGATACTGCAAACTGGACACCTCGATGTGTATTAATCGGCGGCAAAGCTGCGCCCGGTTACTACATCGCAAAACGAATTATTAAACTGATCAACAATGTTGCAGAGGTCATCAATTCAGATGCCCAGGTAGGAGGGCTGTTAAAACTGATTTTTTTGCCCAATTACAATGTATCAGCAATGGAAGTTATATGTCCGGGCGCAGACTTATCTGAACAAATATCTACTGCGGGTAAAGAAGCTTCTGGCACCGGCAATATGAAATTTATGATGAACGGTGCAATGACAATTGGCACATTGGATGGTGCTAACATAGAAATAAGGCAAGAAGTGGGCGAAGAAAACTTTTTCTTGTTCGGATTAACAGAAGATCAGGTTCGAGAACTGAAATCAAGCTACGATCCCGAGTCTATAATTGCTCAAGATGAAGAATTGCAAAGAGTAATGGAATTACTGCGCTGTGGCCACTTTAACCAATTTGAACCTGGCATCTTCGATGATATTATCAACGGCATGATCAGCCCGCACGATCCCTGGATGACGATTGCGGATTTTCGCAGCTATATTGATGCACAGCAGCGAGTGTCTGAAGCCTTCCAGGACAAAGAAAAATGGACTCGTATGAGTATTTTAAATACCGCAGCTAGCGGGTTGTTTTCGACCGATCGAACCATTAGTCAATACAATGATGAAATTTGGAAACTTGAGCCAGTGTCTGTGAAATAGTTGATGATAGAGCAGCTTTTTATGCATCAATTTTTAGAGGTACCATCTTAGATATAGTTAACAATAAGTGAACGCCCTGGGTTTAACTTAGGGCGTCACCTGTTAGTTTTTTGTTTTTGTCCTAAACGTCTCTTTTGATTTTATCCGCATCCAAATAAAAGCCAATGCCAAAACCCATTACACCTTTACTTGCGGCAGACATACTTATTGAGTTGATTGACTTGCCGGAAAAGCCGTTTGTACTCATAGAACGTGCCTTCCCTCCTCTGGGTTGGGCAGTTCCAGGAGGATTTGTCGATGTCGGCGAAACAATTGAAGATGCAGCCATCAGAGAAGCTAAGGAAGAGGTCTGCCTGGATGTTCGTCTTCAAGTGTTGCTGGGTCTTTATTCCAACCCTGCGCGTGATCCAAGAAATCATACAGTCACCGCTGTTTATATTGCTGAAGCCAACGGTATGCCAAAAGCAGCAGACGATGCTAAAAACTGCTCAATCTTTACCTTCGAAAATTTACCTGCCCAACTGGCTTTTGACCATCCACAGGTGATTGAAGATTATCGCATTTATCGAACAAAGGGCAGGGTAACACCGTTAAGACCTTTAAAAAGCAACCAGGCTTTTTAAATCCTGATATTGCCAGTAATGACTTTATTATTGAAACTTTGGAGCCTGTCTCTGTTAATAGTTGACTGCAATAGAGTTGCCCGTAATATGCATAACGACCGAGCTCAGATTCAGTAAAAAGTATTGCGACGAGAGGAGCAATGCTTTTTAAATGACGGCAGTAGGAATGACTACTGTAAACCTAGATAAATCATCTTGTTTTTCCATAACATTCAGTTGTTGTTAATATAGCTGGGGGTTATCATGTTAGCCGTTAAGGTTAGATCCATCGCTGGAAAGCTTTATGCGCATGTAATTGCCAAATCGGATCTATCTATCAGGTCATAACAGCAAGTTGTGTCACTCGTTGACTTATAAAAGTGAGTTGTGATGCCGATATGTTAGAATGGCTTTGGAAGTTAGGTGTTTTGGACATGTAATTGATCCGACTTTCCATGCATCAGTACATTATTCTTCTTTGTGCGAACGCAATAACAACATAACAACATAAACAGAAGGAGAAAAAAATGACTCGTCAATTCTCTGGGTATAGAAAACTTTGCCTGTTTTATCTGATATTTCTGGTGGCCAGCGGGATCAATGCCGCAGAGCCGCCTGTTTGCGATCTGGGATCAGATCCCCAGACCATTAACCTCGGTGATGAGGTGCCGCTGTGGTGGTGGTATGAAGACAGCGTGGCAAACACCAGCATGGAGCCGCCAATTGGCGAGATAACGGAAGCGCAAGGTTATCGCTGGATTAGGCCGTCGGAAACGACCACCTACACCCTGACCATTGCCAATGCCGAAGGGGTAACGGCGACCTGCCGTCACGAAGTAACCGTCAATATTCCGAAAGCAGGGCCGCTCTGTGATATTGGAACCGATCCCCAAGTGATCAATTCCGGCGAAGAAGTACCGCTGTGGTGGTGGTATGAGGACAGCGTGACAAGCGCCAGCATGAAACCGTCAATTGGCGAGATAACGGAAGCGGAAGGTTATCACTGGATTAGTCCGTCGGAAACGACCACCCACACCATGACGGTCACCAATGCTGCCGGAGAAACGGCTACCTGTACCGACGAAGTGATCGTCAACACCCCCAAGAACACCGGCCCGCTCTGTGATATAGGGGCAGATCCGCAAACGATCAATGCAGGTGACCAGGTGCCGCTTTGGTGGTGGTATGAAGACAGCGTGGCAAGCGCACGCATAGAGCCAGTCATAGGCGCAGTCACCAATCCGGAAGGGTATCAATGGATAAATCCCGAAGCAACCACCCGGTACACCATAACAGTGACCGATGCAGCAGGAGCAACCAGCAACTGTGATACAACGGTGGTGGTCAATACAGATACAGATACAGATACAGATACAGATACAGATACAGATACAGATACAGATACAGATACAGATACAGATACAGATACAGATACAGATACAGATACAGATACAGATACAGATACAGATACAGATACAGATACAGATACAGATGGCGGACATCAGCTCAGTATGGTTAAGAATATTAATCAGGTTCCTGACGTTAATGATACTGATATATATGGACCACTTGTAGTGTTTAATAACCAGTTATTCTTTGCGGCCAGAACTAATGAGTTTGGCACTGAATTATGGAAAAGTGACGGTACAGAAGAGGGAGTCACCCTGGTGGCGGATATCAATCCGGGGTCGGATAGTGGTGGTGTTAGCGGGATAAAGCATGTCAATGGAACACTTTACTTCTTTGCCAATGATGGTGTGCATGGTTATGGTTTATGGAAAAGTGATGGTACTACAGAGGGGACTGTCATGGTTACGGATGGCGGTGAAGATGATTTTCGCAGTAGGCCTGGAGGTCTAATTAACGTAAACGGAATGTTATATTTTTTTGCAAAGGGCTCATCGCAACGGTGGGATTTATGGAGAAGTGATGGCACGGCAACAGGAACTGTTATGGTGATGGATGTCCAACTAGGCAGTAGTCCTCCGAAACTGACTAACGTCCATGGAACACTTTATTTCACGGGCAGGGATGAAACAGGCAATGATGGATTATGGAAAAGTGATGGTACTCAAACGGGAACAACATTGGTGTTTGATAGCAATAGTTTAGGTTTCGAGGGTTTTTTGCATAATTTGACCAGCGTCAATGGAACGCTTTATTTTACCAGTGGAAGAGCACGTAGTGCTAGTTTCTCAAATGGACCCCTGACATTATGGAAAACAGACGGGACTGTTTCAGGAACTGTCAAGGTGGCTAGAATTCACCTGAAAGGTTCGAGTGGTAAAAGGCTGTTTGAATTTAACGATACGCTTTATTTCTTTGAAGCTGAATCGTTGGGTAAAACTGAATCCGGTAGTCTGCCTCCTGACCCCCCGATGGATTTATGGAAAAGTGACGGCACGGAAGAAGGAACAATCCGGGTAGCTGATATCGATATACCCGAGCCAACAGGTAATTGGAGAGCTCAGATGACTAGCGTTAACGACACGCTTTATTTTTCAAGCGGCAGGAGTAGAAGCGGGTTATGGAAAACCGATGGAACCGAAGCTGGAACAGTTAAAATTACCGAGTTACCGGATGAATCGCCTTCTCACATTGGGGGGTTAACAAATATTAACGGATCAGCCTATTTTTTTGCAGGTGGCGAACTTTGGAAGAGCGATGGTAGCCATGCAGGAACCTTCAGGACGGGAATAGTACCTGATACTTCAGAATCGAGTGATCCCGAGGGGTATTTAGATGTAAACGGTACGCTTTATTTCACCGCGGATGATGGTGTGCACGGGGGTGAATTATGGAAAAGCGATGGAACAGAGGATGGAACCGTCATGGTGGCAGATATCAATCCGGGGCCGGATGATAGCGCTGTTTCAGAGATAACACATGTCAATGGAACGCTCTACTTTCGGGCAAATGATGGCGTGCATGGCTATGAGTTATGGAAAACAGATGGAACGGCAGCCGGAACTGTCATGGTAAAGGATATTAATGAAGGTTCAAACTATAGTAATTCTGAAAATTATTATAATGCAAATGGAACGCTCTACTTTCGGGCAAATGATGGCGTGCATGGCAATGAGTTATGGAAAACAGATGGCACGGCAGCCGGAACTGTCATGGTAAAGGATATTAATCAAGGATCAGAGGATAGTTCTCTGGTTCAAAGACCCTATGACCGTATGGCGAATATAGATGGAACTTTGTATTTCGGGGCAGATGATGGTGTGCATGGCTATGAGTTATGGAAAACAGATGGAACGGCAGAAGGAACTGTTATGGTGGCGGATATCTTTGAAGGGGCAGAGAGTAGTTTTCATCGTATAACCAGCTATGAACCAGTATTCCAACTACAACCCCGCCCGGTGTTTGCGTTACCCTTTTTGACCAGCTTCAATGGAACGCTTTATTTCGTGGCAGACGACGGTATTCATGGCTCTGAATTATGGAAAAGTGATGGTACGAGAGAGAGAACCGTTATGGTGACGGATATCAATCAAGGAACTGGTCACAGTGTGCCCCGTGGGCTCACAAATATAAATGGTACGTTGTACTTTCAGGCTGATGATGCAGTGCATGGTGAAGAGTTATGGAAGACAGATGGCACGGCAGCTGGAACGGTCATGGTGGCAGATATTAATGCAGGTCCAGACAATGGTTCTCCGGGTAATTTTTTCGACTTGAACGGAATGATTTACTTTAAGGCTAATGATGGGTTGAATGGAAGTGAACTATGGAAAACAGATGGCACGGCAGCCGAAACCGTCATGGTAGCGGATATCTTTGAAGGCTGAAATGGCAGTGCTCCAGAAAGATTTGTCAAGATGAATGGCACGCTTTATTTCATGGTAATTTCTCCGAGACATGGAAGGGCGTTATGGAGAAGTGATGGTACGGCATCCGGAACCAGTATAGTTGATATTCATGACATAGTAGGGGGTTTTTTCACTGAGTTCGTCAACGTAAACGGAACGCTTTTTTTTAGTGCGGATGCTGGTAGTCATGGACGTGAATTATGGAGCTATCAGGTAGACCCGTAGCCGGAAATTAGCAGGTAGTTTTGGGTGTGTGAGAAAGGCTGCAGTAAAGAAAAGCCTGTCACGGAAGACAGGCGTTGCAGCAACACGGCAAGCTTTTTAACAATCAGGAAGGGTTTGGCGGTCAGATCTGTTTGGCAGGTCTGGCCGAAAATTTCGATCGATAATTTGAAGATCTTTTAATAGAATTAAAAAAATAAGGAGGGGCAACATGGTTTGTCAATTCTCTGGGTATGAAACGCATAAAAAGTACCAAAAGCCTTTTCTGTATCAGCTAATGTTTCTGGTGACCATTACAGAAGAGTGATGGTACTGTAGCCGGGACAATCATGGTGACTGATATTTATGAAGGGGTAGGGGATAGTGCTCTTCGCGAGTTCGTTAACATCAACGGAACGCTATATTTCACTGCAACTGAGGGCGAGAGCAATCATCAACGGAAATTATGGAAAAGTGACGGCATTAAAACGGGGACAGTCAGGCTTGCTGGTACTGACTCTATAAGCGACGGCTTTATCTTGATAAATGAAACGATTTATTTTAACGCAGCGTTTGGGTTCTGGAGCTTGCAGATAACCCCGTAAGTTGATGTGAGGCATTGCCAGTATTTCTTTGTTGGCAATGCAAACGCCTGCCTCATCGGATCTATGAAATAGATGCCTTGGGTGCTTTTACAGGCTATACGAAATCACGTTTAAAAACTAACTTTCTTAAGGTTGAATATGAAAAAATTGTTTTTGGTGATCCTATTGCTGCTATCTGTTATTTCAGAACTTTTAGCAGCCGAACCAGAATATAATGTTGACTCAAAAATTTTATCTATACCGTCGATTGATGTTGAAAGCCCAAACTTCCTCGGGCCGGGCTTGGGGATACCACGAATTTATGATGCTACGCTAGAACTCAATCGTTTGGGAAGCTTTGATATTTTAAACTATTCGATAGATGAACCATCAGGTAGCTTTGAAATTGAGGCTAATTATGATCCATTCTCTGGGGTTTTAAGAATCCCATCGGTTAAAATTGGTAATGGATCTATCTACAATGCCGTTCTAAGACTTGATCAATCAGGAAAGTTTTCTATTCTAGACTATTTGAATGAGACCCCAATAGACTGTACAAAAGAAATGCTAACACTCGATAAATTCAAACAGCTATCGCCAGAAAAGAATTTAGAGCAGGTCACCGACATTATTGGCTGTACTGGAAAGCTGGAGTTCGACCTAAGTGTTTCTAAGTATTCATGGCGACAAGGGAATGGTTTCAAACCTAGTATTGACATTCACTTTCGTAATGGTGGGATTATCAGTTGGATTTTTACCGATCCTAACGGCGATAAAGTTAAGTGCTTTGATAACCCTCTTGTGAATAAACAGCCTGAACTCTGTTTTTGACTAATTACAGCAGGCGGAGATTCTGATGATGGAGCAGCTCCTCCTCCTCGAATACTCATTATCCATCCCCAAAAAAGGGATGGGTTTGCAGTAACCCCTCTAAAAGCTGGCCTCTACCAATCGCAATCGCACATAAGTCCGTTCTAGGTCAGAGTGAGTGAGTTAGTGGGTGGGTGACAAATCGCCATCAAGGTATGAATGCCAACGATGAGGTTCGGGCTGATTGTTAAAAGCCTTATCCATTTGAACAAAGGTTTCTAGCTTTTGTATATCTCTGTTTATCCTAACCCATCTTCGTGACTTTGACATCGCTAAGTTATTGATATTTTGTTTTCATCGAATGATTCCATGAAAAAAAACCTTACCTTTCAACGGTGTTTTTTTCAGATCCGCTCGGTAGTGCCATTTTCGTCTTTTTGACCCTTGATTTTCCCCGGTTTTTCATTAATGCTAGGGACATGTATATTCGAAAAACCAAAACGAAATCCCTGGATAATGGCGGGGCCTACTTCACCTATCGGATCGTTGAATCCGTTCGCGTGGGAAGGAAAGTAAAGCAACGCACCTTACTGAATCTAGGCAAAGACTTCGCCATTGATCCAGAGCACTGGCCCTTGCTGACAGCCAGGATTGAACAATTGTTACAAGGCTGTGAGCCTCATCAGCAAGAATTGTTTCATGTAGCCGATGAGTTAACGCAATGCCTGGAAGCCTCAGCCCAGCGTTACAGTGCGCTTATCATCGCTAAGCTGGCCCAACCGGTGGATGCTGCCAGTCCAGAACCCGATTATCACACGGTTGATATCAATCATGTCGAAACCCTTCAAGCCCGCAGTATCGGTGTTGAAACGCTGGCGTGGCATGCGGTTATGCAACTACAACTGGATCAGAAGCTCACCGCACTGGGTTTTAATAAAGTCGAACTCGCTGCGGCCATCGGTAACATTATCGGCCGTGTGGTTTCACCGGGCAGTGAATTGCACACCCATGATTGGCTACAATCACGCTCAGCGTTGGGAGAACTGCTTGACCATGACTATGGCCATACCAGCCTGACACGGCTTTATACGATCAGCGATAAATTGCTCAAACACCAGACGGCACTGGAAACGTTTCTGTCCGAGCAAGAGCAAACCTTATTCGAATTGAACCGTAGTATTGTGCTATACGATTTGACCAATACCTATTTTGAAGGGCAGTGTCACCAAAACCCCAAAGCCCAGTTCGGTCGTTCCAAAGAAAAACGCAGTGATTGTCCCTTGGTGACGCTGGGACTGGTGTTGGATGGTGAGGGATTTCCTCTGAGCAGTCAGGTTTTCCCGGGTAATGCCAGTGAGCCGGGCACCTTGGAGTTAATGCTGGATGAACTACAAAAAATACAGCCATTACCGCAGGTCACAAAACCTGTGATCATCATGGATGCCGGTATTGCCAGTGCCGACAACATCGCCTGGTTAATCGAGCAGGGCTATCATTATCTGGTGGTCAGTCGAGAGCGATCCGTGATCAATCCCACCGATCAGGACGATGCTGTGATGGTGAGAGAAACCGAACACAGTCAGGTGTGTGTTTATCGCGAAACAGATCAAGACACCCACGAAACCCGGCTCTATTGTCACTCCGAACAAAAACAAAAAAAAGAGCAGGCTATCCGAAACCGCTTCCATGTTTGTAATGGTCAAGTTTTCTTGGAAGGATTTTAAGCCGCTTTTTTCATTTCTTTGGTTTTTTGATGAGGGGTTTTATAATCAATAGCAGAATGTAACCTTTTATAGTTATAGAAACTAATATAGCTAGTCACAGCACTGACTACAGAGGAGTAATTAATAAAATTCAAATAGTTCAGCCTCTCTGTTTTTAAATTCCTAAAAAACCGCTCCATCACAGCATTATCCCAGCAATTAGCTCGACGGTTCATACTTTGTGTTATATCCAAGTCATGAAGATAATCAACAAATAGATTGGCTGAATATTGAACCCCTTGGTCTGAATGAAACATTAATTGTTGAGTATCTGGCTTGTGTTTATTAATCGCATGTTCTAATGCTGACTTTGCAAGCTCTGCATTGGGTTCTTCTGATAATGCCCAGCCCATAATTTCTCTTGACCCAAGATCAAGTATACAAGCTAAATAGCTCCAGCCTGTATAGGTTTTAATGTAGGTAATGTCACCTACCCAGTGCGTATGAACAGTACTGGGATTAAACTGTCGTTTAAGTAAATGATCCGCTTTCTTGTGGACTTCTCCCGCTGGATAGCTGTGTCGCTTTTTAGGTTTTATGGCAATGACATTCGATTTTTTCATTAATGAAGCTGTTTTATAAACGCCTATTTCAATCCCTCTGTTAGCTAATTCAACCTGAGTCCTTCGTTTACCATAGGTATGCTGAGTTTCAATGGCTATCAATTTAATTTGTTCTATGGTTTCTTGTTCTTCATCGCTCATTTGATTATTAATCTGATAGTAGTGTGTACTGAGAGCTATATTAAATAGTGTGCAAAGCTCTGTTGTTTGATAGCCTGGAGAAGCCTTCTTTATTTCAACAATCAATTCAGATTGTTGTTGTCTCGAACAAAGAAGGCTGTGGCCTTTTTTAGTATTTCATTATCCCTTTTAGCTCGCCATAATTGCTTCTCTAGGCTTTGTATTTTCTGTTGTTCTGGGGTTAACGCTTGCTTATCCTGAGGTGTATTACCTTTGAGTTCATCTAAATATTGCTTTTTCCATCGCCTCACAGCAGAGTCACCTGCTCCTGATATTTCCATTATGTTAGGCGACAATTAACCTGTCCGGTCAGACGACAATTATCTTGACCGGTTGAGTGTATAAACTGATAAGTACTTTTTACTCTTAGGAGGAAGTGACTTGTCCGGTAAACACATCACTCAATTACAGGAAAATAGTTATATGAAAAATCGTCAGACAGGTTGTACGCAGGAGACATCCGCAGCAAAAGCCGGCATCAGTGTTCGATCAGGTTGCCGGATCGAAAAAGGTGAAAGAGCTGAACACAAAGAACGAAAGTGGCGAACGCGCAAAGATCCATTAGAAGCCGTATGGGACTCAGAACTGGTTCCGTTATTAGAAGATGAATCGTCCTTAACTGGCATTACCCTGTGGGAGCATCTGGATGAGCAGCATCCGGGAAAGTATCCAGAGAAATACCTTCGGACACTGCAAAGACGTGTTAAACACTGGCAGGCCACACAAGGCCCGGACAAAGAAGTCATGTTTCGTCAGTCGGTACCTGCGGGTCATCAGGGACTATCTGATTTTACGCACCCCAATACCGTCATTACGATAGACGGGAAGGCGTTCGCACATTTACTGTACCAGTTTCGCCTGGCTTTTAGTGGTTGGCGTCATGTCCATGTTATTCAGGGCGGAGAAAGCTACAGTGCACTGGCTGACGGCTTACAAAGTGCATTACACACCTTAGGCGGTTCACCAAAGGAACATCGTACAGACAGCCTCAGTGCGGCTTACGTCAATAACGTAGAAAAACAGCGACTGACGGAAGACTATCATGATTTATGTAAGCATTATGGCATGCGGCCCACCATCAATAATCTGGGCATTAGTCATGAAAATGGCGCCATTGAAGCACCGCATGGCTCATTAAAACGTCGCATTGATCAAGCCATAAAGTTACGCGGTTCGAATGATTTTTCTACACTCCGTGCTTATCGAGAGTTTCTTGAACACATTGTCGACAAACTGAACAGACGATGCAAAGGCAGGTTGGCCGAAGAGCACAAAACCCTGTTAGCCTTACCCAAACACCGATTTGTTGATTATGCTGAGCTGTCGGTAAAAGTCACCACCAGCAGTACCATTGCTGTAAAACGCGCATTGTATACCGTCCCTTCACGCCTTATCGGTGAAAGCGTCAGGGTGCATCTCTACCATGATCGTTTGGTCTGCTTTGTTGGCCAAACTCGGGTGATCAATCTGCCTCGGATTTATCCAACAACGCCCACCGGCCGAGCGCGACGAATAGATTACCGGCATATCATTCATTCTCTGGCAGCCAAACCACAAGCCTTCCGCTTCTCACAGTTTCGCGATAATATTTTGCCTAACACGCAATATCGGGCTTTATGGAAGCAGGCAGAGAAACAGTTTACACCGCAAGAAGCATGCAAGTGGATGGTTGCTGTTTTACGCTTTGCCTATGATTATGATTGCGAAAGTGCCCTGGCAACTGAGCTAATGCGACAGGCAGAACAAGGTGCCTTGCCCGATTTAACATCCCTGCAGGCAAGGTATTTACAACACAGTACACCGCCACCGATACCGCTACGCCAACACCAGGTTGCTGACTATGATCAACTACTGACCGGTCAGTGGATGAGACAGGAGGTGTGCTGTGAGTGATGGTTTGCCAATGATGTTAAAAGAACTTCGCTTGCTGGCTTTTTGGCAATATTATGAAGCTTATCAGGAACAGGCCACAAAACAGGCATGGGGCTATAGCCAATACCTGTCTAAACTGTGTGAAAATGAAATTGCACGGCGCTTTGAAACGCGAGTTTGCAACTGGACCAAAGAAGCCAAATTACCCCGGGGCAAAAGTTTTGCCACCTTAGGCTTTGATGAATTACCGGAAACCATTCAAAAGAAAGTGATTGGGCTGCGCGATAATACCCAGTGGGCGCTACAGGCAGATAATGTTTTATTGATTGGCCCTTCCGGTGTCGGTAAATCGCATATTGCTTCTGCTTTGGGGCTTCATCTTATCGAACAAGGCATCCGGGTAAAATGGTTGGCTGCCACCGCACTGGTGCAATTACTGCAGCAGGCCAAAAAAGAGCTGGATTTAATGGCTGTGATGAGTCGACTGGATAAATATCGTGTACTCATTATCGATGATATTGGTTATGTTAAAAAAACGGATTCAGAAACCCAGGTCCTGTTTGAGTTTATTGCTCATCGTTATGAAAGTGGCAGCTTGATCATCACATCAAACCAGCCATTCAGTCACTGGGATCAGATATTCCCGGATACATTAATGACCGTAGCCGCCATTGACCGCATTATCCATCATGCCACGATTCTTGAAATCGACGGCAACAGTTACAGGAGGAAACATCAGAAAAAATCATAAAAAACCTTAAACACTCAACCGGCCATCATAATTGTCGCCAAACCGGACAAAGTAATTGACGCGAGACAGTATTTTCTGTTGTTCTGGGGTTAACGCTTGCTTATCCTGAGGTGTATTACCTTTGAGTTCATCTAAATATTGCTTTTTCCATCGCCTCACAGCAGAGTCACCTGCTCCTGATATTTCCATTACCTGCTTATTGGTATATCCTTCATTTACCATGAGTTTAGCGTAGTCTAGACGCTGTTCTGTGGTGAAGGTTGTTTTAGGTTTTACTGTGGTTATTTCGGTCATTTTTTATCCTAATTTTGGGTTGGATTATAAGCTATAAATCCTTCCAAGATTATTAGACCATTACATCGCCTGGTTAATCGAGCAGGGCTATCATTATCTGGTGGTCAGTCGAGAGCGATCCGTGATCAATCCCACCGATCAGGACGATGCTGTGATGGTGAGAGAAACCGAACACAGTCAGGTGTGTGTTTATCGCGAAACAGATCAAGACACCCACGAAACCCGGCTCTATTGTCACTCCGAACAAAAACAAAAAAAAGAGCAGGCTATCCGAAACCGCTTCCATGTTCGCATGGAAGAAGCACTCAACAAGCTTGATGCGGGCTTAAACAAAAAAGGGACGATCAAAAAATACAGCAAAATACTGGAACGGATCGGTCGACTGCGCGAAAAAAACCGGCGGGTTTCGCAAGACTACCGCATTGACGTCATAACCGATGACGAGAAAAAAAACGCCATCCGGCTTGAATGGCAACGTGAACCTCAAAGTAAACAGAACGATCAACACTGTGGTGTCTATTGCCTCAGAACCAATATCCCCGACTGGTCTGAAGAACAACTGTGGACAACCTACATCATGCTGACCGAGATCGAAGCCACCTTTCGAAGCTTGAAAACTGAACTGGGCTTGCGCCCGGTTTACCACCAAAAAGAAGACCGTGTCACCGGCCACTTGTTCATTACTTTGCTGGCTTATCATCTGGTGCATACGCTGCGCTATCAACTGAAGCAACAGGGCATTCATTTAAGCTGGGACAGTATTCGCAACATCATGTCGACACAGCAACGTATCACCATGACCTTACCAACGGATGATCATAAAATGATTCACCTGCGGACAACAACGAAGGCGGAGCTACGTCAGAAACAAATTTATGAAGCTTTGAATATTAAACCCGACCTCATTGGTCAATGTAAAACAATTATCGATAAAAAAATCTGTAGTGCCAACTGAAACAGATTGAAAATTTTAACTTATTGAAATAACAGGATATTGTAAATATAAGTCACGAAGATGGGCTAAAAAAATCAGTTAAAACTAAAAAAAGTCACTGAAACTCCGTAACTTAATGATTCTAAGTCTTTTATTTTACTGCGCCGCAGTTGAATCACTCACCGAATGGGTGGGAACATTAAATTAATAACGAAATAACTTTCAAAGACTTATCGTTAAAATCCATATTCAACTGATGTATTTAGGTTTATGGGATCGGAGCTTATGTTTTTTTGTCCCTCACACTTATTGCTGCCCTCTCTATCAGCGTTCGCTAGTAAATAGTTATCAAAGCTGACTGCATCTTCTGATCACCTCCTTGCTAGATTCTTCTCTCAATTTCGAATTATCATCTACACTTAAGTGTAAGTGTTATTAAACAAAATATATATGGACATATATGAAATTAAGTCTATGTAAGGCTGGTATTTTAATTGTCATGCTCAATTTTATGGGCGGGGGGAACTTGCATGCGCAAGATACAGCTGGATCAATATCTGCATTAACACCGTCCGATGTTTATACCAGAGTGCAAGTGCTTTTGGATGTAGTCTCTCAGGTACGCTTCTTGATGGGAAAATCAACTGCCCATCCGGTCTTTTTTGAAGTTTCCAATGCATCGCCTCGAGAAGTTTATTACCAGGCATTTACACTCCTAAAAAAAGCCAATCGATTGTCTTTTGAGATTACCCGAAGCCGAGATATCCTCCCCAAAAAGCCTAATGAAAAACTCCAGCCCGGCCATGTTTTTCAACTGGTACAAAATGCTATAGACAAACTGTTACTGATTAGAAAACATCTGGGTATCTCGGAAAATATTGAAACAAAACCGCTGGATTCCAGCAAAACACCCAGCGATGTTTTTAACGCCATTGCTGTCGCCAACAAAGAATTAAACAACCTTTTACGCCATCAGTTCGCACCCGAAGATGTTTATCAACAAGTCACTCAGGGCATAAGTTATAGCGCTATATTGCTGGCGCAATTCGCTAATGCTCAACGTATCCCACCGGAGCCGGATTATATTCCTGGGAAACAGCCTCGTGATGTGTTTTTTCGACTTGCCGACTGTTTCCATAATTTACGTGGTGTCGCAGAAAGGTCGGGATATAAAGTTCTGGTTCTAAAAAGCCTGGATCCCAGTAATAATATACAACAAATCGAACCAAGTGATGTGTATGATATCGCTTCTTTGTTGGTTTCCGAACTTGCCTTTTTACATGGTAGATTGCCCAATATTCGTGAGCCAGTTCAAGCCTACCATCCTGGCCCTAAGCTTCCAGCTCATGTATTTCAACGATCCGGGGTTCTTGTCTCCCAGATTGAGTTACTGGTAGAACAAGCCCAAGCGAATTCGAACTGGATTCGAACAACACGTGGTTCAGTTTTATAAACCATGTCCTAGCCGGAAATAGTATTGGATAGTTCAGTCCACAAAAAGCTGTTAAAAGCCAATTTTCAACTCATCGCTCTAGGTGTGGTGTCTTTATTGGTTGCCTTACTTACAACTTGGAACCTTTCGAAAAAAGCGAATCAACTGGCTGAACAACGTGCGCCAATCGCGCAACAATCCACTCAGCTGTTAGCGGGAACGCGGCAAACCATGTCGAGTCTTCGTGCCTGGATAAATAAACCGGACAATGAATTCAAGCAGCGTCGTTATCGTACTTGGCGGAACGAAATCACACCCTCGATGATTTATCTCGAAAGCTCGGCCAAGCAGTGGGGCGATTACGCGGTGCAAAACGCCGTCAAATTGTTGAAATTACGACTGGCCGATCTGGAGGAATCTCAATGGTGGGTAGAGGATATAGCGCAAACCCCAGGTAATGAACCGGCTCGTGTAGAGTTTGAAATGCATGGGGAAGTTATCGCAGACAGCATTTACAAGGCATTGGCAACGGTAAGGCAAATTGAAGAGAATGCAGGGAGTGCTGGATTTTTACCGACTGCTATTAGTTATGACCTTCAATCAGAATTCACTCATGCTCATTTACTATTAGCGAGGTTCGTAGATCAAGGGAATTTGAGTGACGAATCAAAGTTACACCAAGCTCTACGGAAATTTTCCTCTGCCCTTGAAATCACGCAGAATTTAGGCGTTACCTTGCATGAGGATTTGCGGGAGGTGGTGGAACGCATACAATATGAATTTACAGCCTATATTCCTTTGGTCGATACTATTATTCAGCTGCGTAAGTCGCCACGCTGGAATCACGCAGATTTTCTTATGCGAACGGAAACCATGGTGATTTCTGCAGAACTAACGCATCTGATAGAAACCTTATCTGCTGAGCAAAAAAACCTTATGATCGCAGATGCTGATGAAGTTGTTAGAATAGGTCATTATTCAACAGGATTGATGATCCCACTGATAATTGGAATGCTTGGAATTGCAACATTAGTTGCCCGCCGCCATTCACGTCAGATAACCCAACCGATCAGTGTGCTTTCAAAAGCTGTGGCAGATTTTTCCAACGGTACCCTGAGCAAGGATGTTGATGTCATTGGAGATGATGAATTAGCGCAGCTATCGGACGGTTTCAACCAAATGCGCAGAACCGTACAAAAACATGAACGAGTTTTAGAGCAAACCAACGCAAACCTGGAGGTCTTGGTTGCTGAGCGAACCAGTGAATTGGCGATTGCTCGGGAACTTGCTGAAACTACCTTAAAATCTATCGGGGATGCAGTATTGACAACCGATGAGGAAGGGCGAATTCAATCGATGAATCCAGTAGCAGAATCATTGATGGGTTGGAAGTTTACGGAGATTCATGAACAATTGGTTTGGGATATATTCAAAGTCGTCAACCAAACCGATCAGCAACCAGTGGAATGTCCGGTTAAGCGGTGTTTACAGCAGGATAAAATCGTTCATCTGGAGAATAATTCCAATCTGATTCGCCGGGATGGAAATCCTGTCCCTGTTAGCGACTCAGCAGCTCCAATTCGTTCTGAAAACGGGACGATTATTGGGTCTGTATTGGTATTTAAAGATGTTACCGAAGAACGGCGTTTATCCTCGGAACTATCTTATCAAGCGAGTCATGATGCGCTGACCAATTTGATAAACCGCCGCGAATTTGAGCAGCGTGTGACGAGTGCTTTACGCTTTGCACGTACTGAAAAACGACAACACGCGATAGCATTTCTTGACCTCGATCAATTCAAAGTAGTCAACGATACCTGCGGTCATGCAGCAGGCGATAAATTATTGCAGGATGTTAGTGCTCTGTTGAAGAAAGAGCTTCGGGCAAGCGATGTCCTTGCTCGTTTAGGTGGTGACGAATTCGCTTTACTTTTAGATACCTGCCCACTGGATCGGGCAAAAGACGTTTGTGAACGCATGCGCGATTCAGTTCAATCCTATCGCCTGGTTCACCAGGGCGAGTCTTTCGGTGTCAGTGTGAGTATCGGTTTATCCAGTATTCATTCGGAAAGTACAACGGTCGAAGAAATATTGAATAATGCAGATGGTGCGTGTTACATCGCCAAAGATAAAGGACGTAACTATGTTCATGTGAATTATCCGCAGGATACAGATATTGCCGCCAAAAAAAGTGAAATGCAATGGTTATCCCGGATCAATGAGGCTTTAGAATTTGACCGCTTTGTGCTTTATGCGCAACCGATTGTTCCGATCAAAAATATCGATGGTGTTCGACCGCACTTTGAGATTCTGATTCGCATGCTTGACGAGCAAGGAGAGATCATTCCTCCCGGTGCTTTCATTCCTGCTGCAGAACGGTATAATTTGATCATGGCCATCGATAAATGGGTTGTCCGACATAGTTTTTTAGCGCTGCAAGAAGGAAATTTTTCAAATATATTGAAATCCGCCGAGGCTGGCCTTTCCATCAACCTTTCTGGAGCCAGTCTTGGTAATCAGGAGATGGAGAGTTTTATCATAGAACAAATGAAGATTAACAAGGTTTCAGGGAATAGGGTTAGCTTTGAAATTACGGAAACATCTGCCATCGCTGATTTGACAAACGCCACTAAATTTATTATCGAACTTCAAAAATATGGTTTTAGGTTTGGCCTGGATGATTTCGGCTCCGGTTTATCATCGTTTGGTTATCTGCGCAACCTGCCTGTGGACTATGTCAAAATAGACGGTAGTTTTGTCAAAGAAATCGATACCAATCCAATCGATGCCGCCGTTGTCAGCTCAATTCATAATATCGCCCAAACTATGGGTAAAAAAACCGTTGCGGAATTTGTGGAAAGTGAAGCCATTCTCAAACAACTCGGTGAAATCGGTGTTGATTTCGCTCAAGGCTGGGCCATTGGTAAACCCAGCCCTTTAGAAAACGCGGATCAACATATCAAGGTATTAGAGAAAATAAACTGTCTCTAACAGTCAAAAAATGAGAGCTTTGTAGCTGGCGGTGGATAAGTGGAGCTGTTCGGTTTAAATTGGTAGCGCAAGCTGATAAGAAGAAACAGAGATAGCGATGACGGATAACAGTTTCATAGGTTATTCATTTTCAATTAAGTTTTTTGGCAAATGAACATACCTTGAGTAATCTGTGCATCGCTATCGTTAGTGAGTTTTCATACCTCGCAGTAGTTTGTTACGGCTGATAGGCTCCCATAGCAATGCCAGAATAGCCAGTGCGTTGTTTATTTTTAATGTCAAAATTTGGTAAGCTTGGCGCATAATGGCCTTTACCAATAGCCGGTGAGTTACCTTTTAAGCGGAAGTCATTATTATAAATGTCAACAAATTCGGGTGAAGCGTTAACCACATTATCACCTAAGGTATCACCAGATCCCTGTAGCTTGAATGCGCGGTTTGAGTTGTCGACCAAATTATATTGAATATTATAATTTCCCTTAGAAACGGCTGGGTCAAGACGTATTTGCATACCGGTATTCTTACTTAAAATATTATTGATAATGAGCACGTTATGAGCTTCTTTATTATCAGAAGCGATGCCAAGACCCCAGGGTGTCCAGCCATTTTTTGCAACAGTGTTGCCAGTTATGTAGATTTTTCCCATGCCATGTGATTTACCGGAATGACCGCCGCCCCATAAGTTAATTCCGGCCCATTGATTGTCATAGACCACGTTGTTGTAAATGCTTATATCTTCAATGTACCCTCCGGCTTCATTACCGACCTGAATACCACTGATGTGATTTGAATAGACGACATTGTTATAGATCTCAACATCGGTCAGGTATCCATCAAAAGAATCAACATAAATTCCTTCGCGATTTATATGGTGAACTCTATTACCAAATATCTTGCCGTGGTGTGAGTCTCCTTTAGCATCAATGCCTTCGCCGCCTTGAGAACTGGTGCCTCCATGATGCACATGGTTATTACTAATTTCAAAATTTACCATCGACTCAACCGAGATATTTTCCTGGTCGCCCGTGGTATTAGCATAAACTACTTCATTGCCAGTGATTTTGAGGTTACTACCAAAATGTACGCCTATTCCAGAACTGACTGTATTTTTGGTGTAGCAGTTGCTTACGATTATATTATCGGTGAATTGTCCAAACAAACCTTTGGAGTTTGAATTAACGACATTCAGCTTATCAACTCTTATATAGTTTCTATTACTAAAATCGAATAAACCACCCCAATAAGGAACATAAGTACCGCTACCATCAATAGTCACTGTTTCATTGCTGTAAGGTTTAAAGGTTATGTGCCTCCCAGATGATCCAGAGTTTCTTACAATTACACGTTCCCAATAAGTGCCTCCCCTGATAATGACGTTATCTCCAGCACGGGCCAGACTGGCAGCTTTAGATATTGTTCTGAACGGACTGTCAATGTAGCCGCTATTATTGTTATAGCCTATAGTGGATACATAATAGTCTCTGGCATGAGAAGAGCTGGTAAAAAATACTAAAATTAAGGTAGATATAGTGATTGACAAGCGTAAAAATACATTCGGAGATGTCATTGTCGTTTCCCTTTATAGTTATTTAAAGACAGAAAAATAAAAAATCGCGCTACATGGAAACCATTAGTAAACGCAACTTTTTGTGTGAATTGCAGGTGCATAAAAAACGCACATGCATACTGTGACCCTCAGTGGAATACCGATGATGTAATTTTTTTCGCGGTATATTTAATACAGAATTTTAGTTATATTATTTAGTTATATGGTATTGCTACCAGCTTGAATTATTATTTGTTTTTCTGTCGGGCCACCTTCTAGACATATTCATTCGAGAATTGCCACCCTATTAAGCAGTATAAACATTTTCTTTTTTATAGTCTAGTAAAAAAGTCTTAGTCAATGCAAGGTAACTTATGGAGTCAGTGGACTGTGTTGTAATGTTCAATCAAATAGACAAACCGCTGTCTGTGACTATCCTGGTGTGGTGACATTGTAATTCGCGGGGTTCACGAACAGCACAAGAAGACGCAATATCACCTGCTTCCTAAGTGATCTTTTTATCTAAACAGTTTTGTTTTCAAGTGCTTAATTCTACTTTGTCAGGGTGCTGATTTTGGATAATGTTGAACTTAAAGTAAAAAAGAGGATCAATACTTTATCTTGCTGATATTATGAGGAAAAGGTCATGTCTGAAGTTGTCGCTCACGAAGGAAATCAATTAACTCTCCAAGTCACTGTAACGCTCACCGGTAGTTTAATGGAAATGGAAAAAGCGATCCTGGATGGATGCAATGAGATGGGAGGTCTGGCCACAGCACACGCCCTCCAGAAATTTGATACCGACGGCAGCCCAATCAAACTGGGTGAGGTCAAACTGACCGTGCGCGATAAAACCAATAAAATCTACCAAACACCGTATGGTGGTGTCCCCATTCGACGCTATGTGTATCAAACATCAAAAGGCGGAAAGATCTATTGCCCACTGGAAACGAATGCTCAAATAATCAGAGGAGCCACCCCAAAGTTTGCACAACAAATCGCACACAAATACGCCAACATGAATGCCCCGGCCGTCTGCCAGGATTTAAACGAAAACCATCACCGAACAATCGCCCATTCTTATTTACAAGCTGTCAGTGATTGGGTTGGCAGTATTGCCCAAGCGAAAGAACAGATCTGGGAATATGCGACGCCAACGCTCAATGAAGCAATTAGCACGGTTGTTGTCAGCTTAGATGGAGCCTACATCCTGATGCGAGAAGATGGATACAGAGAAGCCATGGTGGGCAATATTTCACTGTATGATGTCACCGGAAAACGGCAACACACTATCTACATCGGAGAAGCGCCTGAATATGGTCAAGGGACTTTTTTACAGCGCCTGGAAAAAGAAATTAGCACGGTAAAAAAACATTACCCAGATGCACTCTACTTAGGCATCGCCGATGGCGCAAAAAGCAATTGGACCTTTCTGGAAACACACACCAGTCGCCAGCTCTTAGATTTTTTTCATGTGACTGAATACCTGGCAACCGTTGCTTACGCGGCTTACCCAGGAAAAACCGATAAACCCAAGCGAGACAGTTGGCTGAATGAGCGTTGTACACAACTCAAACATGACTCAAAAGCCGTCGAAGCACTGATTGCAGAAATGGAGCAATTAGCCAAGAAAAAGAGCCTGACAAAAACAATCAAAGACGATTTATTGGCGGCGTTGACTTATTTTATCAACCATCGTCACATGATGGATTATGCGACACAGGTGAAACAACAATTACCCATTGGGTCGGGGGTGACTGAGGCTGCTTGCAAAACATTGGTGAAGCAACGTCTTTGTGGCTCAGGGATGCGTTGGAAAAACAAAGGAGCCAAAGTGATTTTATCGTTGCGAGCACTGGTTCAGTCAAAGGGGCGTTGGCAGCAATTTTGGGGAAATATTGAGCAATATGGCGCACACGTGTGTTTTTAGTATAACATTATATTGAATCACCACCCCTTTGTCAGATTAACAATAAGGCCGTCATACTCGTCGGGAACGGGTATCCAGCGCCACGGTTGGTAAGCTGAAATTCATCCATGAAGTCTGGATTCCGGCAATCCCTGTCGGAATGACGATCTTTGAAAAAATGAATGATGTAATCTGACAAAGTAGAATTAACCTCGCTCCTAATTATTAGAGGTGTCCATTAGTTTAAAAAAATCTTTCGGAGCTCCACAGATTGGGCAGGACCAGTCATCTGGTATGTCTGCCCAAAGTGTTCCTGGAGCAATCCCACTATCAGGATCTCCTTTAGCTTCGTCATAGATATGTTCGCATTCCATACATTGGTATTTTTTCAAATCGGTCATTAAAAATCTCCTGGAAAGGTTGGTTAATTCGATGGCTATTCGCAATGAAATTTAGGAACAGGCGCATAGTTTAAGCAGTTATTATTTCAAAAGTTGCTGAGTTTTAAAGATCTTACACGTCTCAATAATATATTATAAAATCCATATCCGTTTGTTTAATAGCATTTATTTTTGTGGAAAAAGGTTTAAGAAATAGTAACTCAGCATACTCTTGGGTGAACTGAAGTTACAAAAAACGGGTGCTGATTTTGGATAATGTTGAACTTAAAGTAAAAAAGAGGATCGATACCTTATCTTGCTGAAATTATGTGGAAAAGGTCATGGCTAAAGTTGTCGCTCACGAAGGAAATCAATTAACTCTCAGGTCACTGTCACACTCACCGGTAGTTTACTGGAAATGGAAAAAGCGATCCTGGATGGATGCAATGAGATGGGAAGCGTAGCCACCGCACAAGCCCTCCAGAAATTTGATACCGACGGCAGCCCAATCAAACTGGGTGAGGTCAAACTAACCGTGCGCGATAAAACGAATAAAGTTTACCAAACCCCGTATGGCGGTGTTCCCATTCAACGTTATGTTTATCAAACATCAAAAGGCGGAAAGATCCATTGCCCGTTGGAACACAATGCTCACATCATCAGAGGAGCCACGCCCAGATTTGCGCAACAAATCGCACACAAATACGCCAATATGAATGCCCCGGCCGTCTGCCAGGATTTGGAGGACAATCATCATCGGAAAATAGCCCATTCTTATTTGCAGGATGTCAGTGAATGGGTGGGCAGTATTGCCCAAGCGAAAGAAGAGATCTGGGAATATGCAACACCAACGCTCAATGAAGCGATTAGCACCGTTGTTATCAGCTTGGATGGTGCGTACATTTTGATGCGAGACGATGGGTATCGAGAAGCGATGGTGGGTAATATCTCACTGTATGATGTCACCGGAAAACGGCAACACACTATCTACATCGGAGAAGCGCCTGAATATGGCAAAGGGACTTTTTTACAGCGCCTGGAAAAAGAAATCAGCACGGTGAAAAAACATTACCCAGATGCACTCTACTTAGGCATCGCTGATGGTGCAAAAAGCAATTGGACCTTTCTGGAAACACACACCAGTCGCCAGCTGTTAGATTTTTTTCATGTGACTGAATACTTGGCAACCGTTGCTTACGCGGCTTACCCAGGAAAAACCGATAAACCCAAGCGAGACAGTTGGCTGAATGAACGGTGTACACAGCTCAAACATGACTCAAAAGCCGTCGAAGCACTGATTGCAGAAATGGAGCAATTAGCCAAGAAAAAGAGCCTGACAAAAACGATCAAAGACAATTTATTGGCGGCGTTGACTTATTTTATCAACCATCGTCACATGATGGATTATGCGACACAGGTGAACAAACAATTATCCATTGGATCAGGTGTGACTGAGGCTGCTTGCAAAACATTGTTGAAGCAACGTCTTTGTGGATCTGGAATGCGCTGGAAAGACAAAGGTGCCCAAGTGATTTTGTCGTTACGAGCACTGGTTCAGTCAAAGGGGCGTTGGCAGCAATTTTGGGGGAATATTGAGCAATATGGCGCGCACGTGTGTTTTTAGTATAACATTATATTGAATCATCACCCCAAAAAACAAATGTAGAGATAGTTACTGATTAACCGATGCTCTGATGCAAGCAGTACATCGTACCCAGGGCTATCATTTTTAGTCCAATTCTTTAGGTACAGTCTTCTTTATTAATTCAGCCATAGGGACGACATCGCTGAGTGATGCATCATCCAATACTCCCATGTATTGTTTGAGCGCGTTTTTCAATAATTCTGTTAAGCCACATGTCGACTGTATTGCGCAATGTCCCTGTTTCTCGGGATTAAAACATTCAGCAATATAAAAACTGCCTTCGAGCTCTCGAATGACGGCTCCTATATTAATATCTTGCGGACGGCGTGCCAAACAAATACCACCCGCTTTGCCACGTACTGTTTTAACAAAGCCTTTAACACCCAAGTTATGTACGACTTTTACCAGGTGATTTCTGGATATTTTGTAAAAATCAGCCAATTCCGTAATGGTCACTAACTGGCTCTGATTCCGAGTGAGGTAAATAAGAACGCGCAAAGCATAATCGGTGTGTGAGGTCAGCTGCATAAATATTTTAAAAGATGTGTTTGATATATATGTTAATAACAATTAAACTGTTTTAAAAGTTGTATTTCATATGTATCTTTTTAATCTGATGAGTAGACCCTTGATTGAACCTATTGCTTTAAAAGATTTTTTTATTACCTTTTTTTCATCCGCTTTGATCATTATGACCGGAGCAAGTTATGCGCTCTTGTTCGCCTGGTCTAAAGTAAATCCGAATTTCCGAATCAAAGTTGCAGCTTTTGCCTCTTATATCGTTTTGATCCTTTCAGTGGTTGAGTTGTCTCGTGCTGCAAATTTTTCTGGGTATTGGTTGATGATTCCTATTGCAATGGTCGTCGGGTATTTTTTTGCACCGATAGGCATTTGGCATCTGTGTGTGAAAACACATAAGGACCATGATGTTACTTCAAAAATATTGGAGGAAGATTGATGAATGAAACACCCCTATGGGCTTCGAAATCATTCTGGAAGAAAACTGCGATTTGGGTCACCGCCGGATCATTTTTAATTTTAGTGGTTTTGACGATGGATTCATTGAGCCAAACATCGGTCGGCAGTAAACGGGTGCCGGCTTATTCCGTGATCAATAAAAAAATCGACTATCAGTATAAAGAAGACCTGAATAAATTTATGCCGGTCATCGGGGAAACCGAATTGTTGTTTAACAAGGAATACAGCGAAGAAGAAGCCCGGCAACTAGTAGATTTGGGTAAAAAAACCACACAGGCTAAAAACTGTATGAATTGCCATACTCTGTTAGGTAACGGCGCTTACTACGCACCTGATTTAACCAAAGCCTGGCTGGACCAAGGTTGGATTTCCAAAGATATGCGCGAGGACATGATGGTCAAGTTTTTAATGGATCCTGAAAATAATGCCCGTACTTATGGTAGCAACCGCAAAATGCCTAACTTGAATATTACCAAACAGGAAGCCAAAGGCATTGTTGCTTTTTTAAAATGGATGTCGAGTATCGATACTAACGGCTTTCCATATAACTTCACAACCATTTATGCGGAGGAATAAGCATGAACGCAACTGAATTACTGGCAAAATCCCGCCTCTATGCTTCTGACTTCAGATCCTGGGTGCAGCTGGATAACAGCAATTTAAGCCCAGGTCGGCAGCTGGCGGTTAAATATTTTATTGTTGCGGTTATTTTATTTTTTGCACAGATACTGTTTGGTCTGTTGGCCGCTACACAGTTTATCTTCCCTGGGTTTCTGTACGAAATTCTGGATTTCAGCGTCAATCGAATGGTGCATATTAATGCCATGATAGTGTGGATGCTGTATGGTTTCATGGGCTGCGTTTATTGGTTTCTTGAAGATGAAAGCGGTATTGATATTGTTGGCTTAAAGTTGGGCAATATTGCCTTTTGGGTGTTCACCGGAGCAGTAACGTTGGTAGTATTGGTGTATTTGCTAATTCAGATTGGTCCGGGTAAAGAGTCCAGCATCTGGTTTATCAATGAAGGCCGCGAATATATTGAAGCGCCTCGCTGGGCGGACATCGGTATCGTCGTGGTCATGCTAATCTTTTTCTATAACGTTGTCGCTACCTTCAGCAAAGGGAAATGGTCTGGCATAGCAGGGGTTCTGACATTGGATTTGGTGGCATTGGTTGGATTATATCTTGCCGGCATGTTTTATATGACCAATATCACCCACGAGCAATATTGGTGGTGGTGGGTTATTCACTTGTGGGTCGAGGCAACTTGGGAAGTGTTAGTTGGCGTTATTATGGCCTGGTCTTTAATGAAATTACTAGGTGTTAGACGCAAAGTTGTAGAAACCTGGTTGTATATTGAAGTCGCCTTGATGTTTGGTTCCGGTATTTTAGGTCTGGGGCATCACTACTTCTGGATTGGTACACCCGAATATTGGCTGACTATCGGCGGTTTTTTCTCAGCACTTGAGCCTATTCCTTTGGTCGCCATGGTGGTCCATGCGGTTTATGATGCGGGTACTCATGCGTTTAAAAATGGCAATCATCCCGCATTAGCCTGGATTATTGCTCAAGCTTTTGGTAACTTTTTTGGCGCCGGAGTCTGGGGCTTCATGCACACTTTGCCACAAATTAATTTGTATACGCATGGTACGCAGTGGTCTGCTTCACATGGCCATCTGGCCTTTTTCGGTGCTTATGCCACAATTAATATTGCCTTTTTCTATCTGGCTATTCAACACTGGCGCGGAGATGTGTGGATGGCCGGAGGTAGTCAAAATGCCTGGCGTTGGAAATGGGCTTTGGGTTTATTAAATGCAGGTGTTTTAGGTATGACGATAGCCTTATTAATCGCGGGTTACGAGCAATCATTTATTGAACGCGCTGTAAAAGGATCAACCTGGGGTGGTTATTTTAGCGCCCAGAATCATCCGTCTTTTCAAAATGCGATGAATTGGCGTTTGTTTTTTGGCGTCGTCACGGCAGCTGGATTCGGTTTACTGGTTTGGGATTTATTAACCATTGGCAAGGGCGAAACGCGCAAAGTAGACGTTATTACTGAAAGTTAAGTTTTCTGAGACATTGATAAGGAGCGAGGATTTAATAATATCCGGAAGTTTGGTGCAGGATTTTTGTTCGTATTCAAGGCGTAGAAACAGGCGCATAGTACGCTACGCAACTGTTTCTACAACGTGGAAGACGGACAAAAAGACAAGTCAAGATGCGGATATTATTAAATCCTCACTCCTAGGACCGTCATACTTGCTAGTAGCTGGTATCCAGTGCCACGGATGGTAATCTGAAATTCATCCATGAAGTCTGGATTCCGGCAATTCTTGTCGGAATGACGATCTTTGAAAAAAATGAATGATGTCATCTGACAAAGTAGAGCAAAAGGCGGGGTATGCGCCTTCAAATCAGGTTTTTCCTTAACAGCTAACAACCTCTTTTCAATAACAATAGCGTGTTTTATCTGCAGTTTCGTATTAATTCGCCAAGCGCTTCAAACTCGGCTCGTTGCGCACTATTTTTTCGCCAAACCAAACCTATTTTGCGATAGCTGTCTTCATGCAGTTTGGACATTTTTATTTTTGAATTCTTCAGCAGGGTTGAACCTTCGGCCATTTGTGGCAAAAAAGTAACGCCCATATCGTTTTCTACCATATTCAGTAAGGTGTACAAACCAGTCGCGCAAAACTGATTAACCTTGTCCGTATTCCTCAATTTACAAGCTGATAAGGTATGCTCTCGTAAACAATGGCCGTCCTCTAGAAGTAACACGCTCTCTGGTTTCAGATCAGGGATGTTACTTTCTTTTATCTCTAACCAAGTGGTATCTTCTCGGTAGGCCAAATGAAAATAATCACGATACAGAGGTAATATCTCAACGTGCTTAAAGTCGTAAGGTAAAGCGACCAATATTGCATCCAGATAGCCCGCCATTAGTTCATCGTATAGCATCAAGGTCATCCGTTCTTTCAAAAATAACTTTAGATCGGGGTATTGTTTTGCTATTGCTTTCATTACAGAAGGGAGCACAAAGGGTGCAATGGTGGGAATGATTCCCAATGTTAACTTACCGGCCAGCGGCCCATCCAGAGCGGTTGCACGGTGTACCAAATTGGTTAAATCATTGAGGCAGATACGAGCGTTTTGTGCAACTTGACGACCTGCCTCTGTCATCGTCACCGACTTATTGGTACGATCCACCAGCTGTACACCCAGCAATGTTTCAACTTCTTTGATAGCCATGCTAAAAGCTGGCTGAGAAACCCGGCAAGCCTCAGCAGCTTTGCCAAAATGGGTTACTTCATCCAGTGCAACGAGATAGCGTAATTGTTTAACGGTTGGCATATTCATTCTTATTATCCCCAATAATCAGAAAAATTGATCATTACCATGAAAAAAATCTATTTTACTTATTATGATAATCGGCGTAGATTTATACTTCAAGCATTTTAGGGACTTTTGTTTGAGTTAAGCGTGGATAGCTTTCAAGAACCGCAGTGTATAGGACATACATGAAGATCGTAAAAAATCATCCAACGCAGAAAGCGGACAATAGAAGAGTGACTAGAGGCACCCTCAATTGACTTGCCAATAAACTAAAGGAGATCACCCGATGCAAAAACTTTTTCTAACATTCATTCTGGCTTCCAGCTTGAGCTTGTTAGCTTGCAGTACATCGAGCACAGTCAATACGTCTCGACCTAAGATGGAACAAGAACCTGTAACAAAAGCTAAAACTACTACGAATACTTCGCACAAAACACCAAAATCAAAGCAAAATTATGATTCCTTGTTAGGTTTGCCTCCGTTAGTTATTCCTGCTGATAATCCTCAAACCGCCGCTAAAATTAAGCTTGGCAAACGATTATTTGAAGACAAACGATTCAGTGGAGATGGAACCGTCAACTGTCAAAAGTGTCATGATCCGAGCAAAGGGTTTGCTGATCAAAAACCTTTGGCAGAAGGTATTGGAAAACAGCTTGGCACGCGCAACAGCCCAACCGTTATTAATGCCGCATATTTTAGCAGTCAATTTTGGGATGGCAGGCAACCTAGCCTGGAGAAGCAATCAAAAGATCCGTTTTTAAATCCCATCGAACATGGTTTGAAAGACCATCAGAAGATAATGACAATCGTACGTACCGATCCTCAATATCGACAGCAATTTGAGCAAGTGTTTAGCACCAACCTTAATAACATTTCAATGGATCATGTTGCCAAAGCCATTGCCAGCTTTGAACGCTCGGTCATTGCAGGTAATAGTCCGTTTGATCGTTATCAATATGGTGGCGACCCAACTGCCATGTCAGCATCCGCAATCAAAGGATTAGCATTATTCAGGGGTAAAGCTCGCTGCGTTAGCTGCCATACCATTGAACAAACCAATGCTACATTCACGGACAACCGCTTTCACAATTTAGGGGTTAGTTTTCACAAAGTTGAATCACGGCTGGCAGCTATCATTGATTCTTTCATCGATAAGAAGCAAGACAAAAATAACATTGACGAAGCTATCCTTACTAAAACCAATATCTCCGAATTGGGACGTTATGCCATTACCCAGGATCCGTCCGACCTGGGTCGTTTTAAAACGTCTACTTTACGAAATATAGCGCTTACCGCCCCCTATATGCATGATGGCAGTCTAGCCAGGTTAAAAGATGTCATTGAACTCTATAATCGCGGAGGCGATACAAAAGCAGCGCTAGACGGCGGTATTCGTCCACTTAACCTAACCGAGCAGGAAAAGAGGGATCTTATTGCTTTTCTTGAATCGCTTACCAGTGACCGTTTTAATCCCGTTGCTATTAACGACACAGGAGAGAGCAATGAATAAACCTCGCAGAACCTTCATGAAACAACTTACCACACTGGGTGCGGCCGCCACTTTACCCGTGAGCTTAGTTGAGATTGTATGGGGTAAAACCCAGCAGGAATCGTTTACTTTTGCCTATATTTCCGACTCGCACTTAAATCATGTTAAAGGCGCTAAATTCACCCGCAATTTCGACAATGGTTTAAGCAAAGCGGTGTTTGAAGCTAACTTGTTAAGGCCAAAACCGGACTTTGTTATCTATGGCGGCGACCTCGCCCAGCTTGGTAAACGTGAAGAAATAGATCATGGGTTGGAGATTATGTCGGGTTTGAACGGTTTACCGGTACGCTGGGTCATTGGCGAACATGATTACTATTTAGACATGGGTCAGTATTGGCAGGATAAAGTCAGCGAGTTGTATTACAGCTTCGATCATAAAGGCGTTCATTTTGTTGTACTGAACAGCATCCTTACTCACCAAAAATGGATCGATCGTTGGCCAACGGCCATGGATCGCATGCTTAACATGGCTCGACTGGATAATCCGGAGGGGTCACCTTTTATGGTCGGTGATAGCCAATTGGCCTGGTTAAATAAAGATCTTGCAGGGATTAGAAAAGATACGCCTATAGTCGTATTATCGCACTCGCCGCTATATAAAGTGTTTCAACCGTGGAATTTTTGGACCGATGATGCCGAAAAAGTCCAGGCACTGCTCAGGCCTTTTAAAAAAGTGACTGTTTTACACGGCCATGTACACCAAGTGATGTACAACCAGATCGGCAATATAAGCTTCTATGCGATGATGTCTACCGCCTGGCCTTGGCCCTATCCGCCGAGTTATACCCAAAAACCGAGTAACCTGCCTAAGCTAACCATCAAAATGAACCGGGCAGATCCTTTTAACGATAGGGACGCTACTGGCTGGTCGACTATTAATACCGACGACGGTTATATCAGCAATCAATATCGCCTCTGGGAGAACCAAAATCGCGTTGTAAAATATTCCAAACGAACGGGTCGGCCAGAAGATGCCGACATGCAGTCGCAGGACGAAGTACTTCCTCCACAGCAACATTATTAATTATCTCTGGAGACGACAACATGAAAAAGTTTGATCTTGTTAGCCTTGTAGTTATTGTAATTGCTTATCTGTTTGCGCCAATTTTGTACGCTGATGAAACAACCACGAATGATCTGGAAAAATGGGAGAACGAATTTGCTTCTGTAGCCAAAGAAGGCGATGCTTTATTTCATTCCCATCTTGGAAAAAATGCGGTTTCCTGCGATATGTGCCATCCCAATGCAGCAAACACTCATCCAGAAACCTACCCCAAATTCCAGCAACAGTTGGGTAAAGTCGTTGCTCTCAGAGAAATGATCAACTGGTGCATTCAAAACCCCTTAGAAGGCGATCCACTTCCTCTAGACAGTCCTAAAATGACCGCTATCGAAGCCTACATAACCTGGGAGCGGCGAGGTAATGAGTTAGCGCCTGGAAAGCATTAGGTCTTAATGGCTATACTTCACGCGGCCACGGATGCGGAATTTATAGCGTATTGATTTTGGTCGAGAGCAAGGCGCTGAAATAGGCGCATAGCAAGCTACGAAACTGTTTCTGTAACGCAGTCTATCGGCAAAAATCGACCGATAGAAATCCGCATCCGTGGCCGCGTGAAGTATATAGTCAGGACTCAATTGACTGTTGATTAATTCAAACTAGAAGGTGATTATAGAAATCTGATTCTGTTAACATTACTTCTCCTTATTTACATCTTGTTTTTAGAAATCAATAATGGATACAAACGAGGCGCCCAGACCGCCCTTTCCTCCGTTCACTCGTGAAAGTGCCGCACAAAAAGTCCGCGCGGCCGAGGATGGGTGGAACAACCGCGATCCACAAAAAGTGGTTCTGGCATATACTGTGGATAGCCAATGGCGCAACCGGTTTGAATTTCCGGAAGGTCGAGAACAAATCATCGAATTTCTGAAGCGTAAATGGGAACTTGAATTGGATTATCGTTTGATCAAAGAACTTTGGACTTTCGCAGAAAACCGTATTGCCGTGCGCTTTGCTTATGAATGGCACAACGACTCAGGAGCTTGGTTTCGCTCTTACGGCAACGAAAACTGGGCGTTTGCCGATAATGGTTTGATGCAGCGCCGCTACGCAAGCATCAACGACCTGCCTATAACTGAAACTGAACGTAAATTTACCTGGCCTTCAGGACGACGCCCTGATAACTATCCTGGATTAACAAAACTAGGGTTATGACACAGTTATAAAAGCCATTGATATTGGATTGGTGTTTCTGTCAATAGAGCGTTGTCGATTGCAATCAGCTCAATTTCTTCTAGCAAGCTTTCTTTTCGGCCATTCCCATTAGCCCCTATCTTTGGCGGGTGCCTTAAAAGCAATGAACTAATTTCTGATTTTTGTTGACTATGATATATTGCTCTCCAACTTGCCAATAGCGTACTTGATAACTATCGAAAAGTGATATCAACCGAACTATCAAACCAAATCTGTCAGATACTACGGTGAACTAGGAACCAGCAGTATTACATGACTGAACATTCTGGATTTTTAATACGAACTTATAAAAACTAGTCTTAGAGAGCAAAAATGATAAAAGGTCTTTTTTCGAACAAACGGGATAAGAGTTACACTATTAATAGTCTGCGTCATGACTTACCTGCCAGCACTGCGGTTTTTTTAATTGCTTTACCATTGTGTTTAGGGATTGCTCTTGCTTCAGGAGCGCCATTGTTTTCAGGGTTGATAGCAGGCATTATCGGCGGCATCGTGGTAGGGAGGCTGAGTAACTCCGCACTTGGTGTTAGCGGCCCTGCTGCGGGTCTTGTTATTATCGTGTCGAAAGCTATTGCTGAACTGGGCTATGAAGCGTTTCTTCTGGCGGTTTCGTTAGCAGGAATTATCCAGGTTATTATGGGATTGCTCAACGCTGGAATTGTTGGTTTTTATTTTCCCTCTGCAGTCATCAATGGTTTATTGTCAGGTATTGGCATTATTCTTTTTCTTAAGCAAATTCCCCATGCTTTTGGCTACGACAGAGACTATGAAGGTGATATTTCATTTTTTCAGAGCGATCACTATACGACATTGACAGAACTGGGACACATGGTTGATTTCATTTCACCTGGAGCTATCTTTATTAGCCTTATTAGTTTAGGTGTTTTATGGCTTTGGGAAACCGACTGGTTTAATAAATTTTGGCTGAGTAAATGGATACATGGGGCGTTAGCCACGGTAATCACAGGTGTGGTTTTGAATCAATTGTTCATCAACCAATATCCCCAGTGGGCGCTAAGCAGTAATCATCTGGTAACGTTGCCAGTTGCCGAAAATCTTACTGAGCTGTTAAATTTTTTTACATTGCCGGATTTTACCCAACTCAGCAATCCAGATATTTACATCATTGCTGTTACAATGGCCATCATCTCAAGCCTCGAAACACTATTGAGTGTCGAAGCTACAGATAAGCTTGACCCCTACAAACGGATTACACCTAAAAACCGGGAACTTAAGGCACAAGGCTTAGGCAATTTCTGCTCCGGTTTGATTGGTGGTCTGCCGATCACCCAAGTTGTTGTACGTAGTTCTGCAAATATTCAATATGGTGGTCGCACAAAAATGTCTGCCATCATGCACGGCGTGCTGTTGTTAATGGCTGGCTTACTAATCCCAGAACTATTAAATAAGATTCCTCTGGCCAGCCTTGCTGCCATCTTACTGGTTGTCGGCTATAAGCTGGCGAAACCATCATTATTCAAAAGGCTGTATCAAGTCGGCGTATATCATTTTATTCCATTTTTAGCCACCATTCTAGGCATGGTTTTCACCGATATGTTGACTGGTATAGCTATTGGTATGGGGTTTGCCCTGTTTTTTATATTGCTGGAAAATCTGAAAGTTGGCTTTTATTTACACAGACAGCATAAAGCCAACAAAACCATCATTCGCTTATCGGAAAGCGTTACGTTTTTGAATAAGGCAAATATATTCCAGTTACTTGATGAATTGCCAAATGGCTCCTCTATGGTGATCGATGCGACCGATTCAAAATACATCGATTATGATATCTATGAAATCATTCAGAATTTTAGAGTTGAGGCGAAGCGAAAAAAAATTAAATTGGTGATTCAAAATTTACGTGGTTTTGGTGTTTTACCTCCGGTAAACCGAGTTTTGCCTGTCAGTAAGGAGTCACAACAAACTTTGACCCCAATGGATATTTTGGAAACGCTAAAAGCCGGTAATGCCCGTTTTGTCAATAATCTAAAAAGTCATCGTAATTTCCTGGAACAGGTCGACGAAAGCATAGATGGGCAGTTTCCAGTGGCCATTATTTTGAGTTGTATTGATTCACGCACTTCCTCAGAATTGATTTTTGATCAAGGATTAGGCGATATATTTAGTGTCAGAGTTGCAGGGAACATAATCAATGATGATATTCTGGGCAGCATGGAATTCGCCTGCAAGCTTGCAGGCTCCAAAATAATTGTTGTTCTAGGCCACAGTCACTGTGGCGCCATCAAAGGTGCTTGCAATGACGTAAAGCTGGATCATCTGACTGGACTGTTAAAAAAAATCCAGCCAGCTATTAAATCAGTTGAAAAGGGACATTTTGCCAGAATCAGTCATCAGGACAGTATTTTAGAGGAGCAGGTCGCTGAACGGAATGTTGAGATTATGGTTGAACAAATCAAGGAAAGAAGCCAGTTATTACGTTCCATGGCAATCGCTGGCGAAATCGGGGTTATAGGAGCCATGCACGACATAGAAACCGGTGAGGTCAGTTTCTATGATGACTTGGTAATACCATTACCAGAATGAAGTTTTTTTCAGGGGACTTGCATCAACGACAACAAAGATATTGCCAAAAATATTTTGACAGCACTTTGCTTTTGAATAGCGACCATTAGTTTTATATCATTCGTCACTTCGAGATTCTGTAGCAGTCATTTCGCCCTTCCTCAAGGCGGTAATTCCTGCTTGAAAATCAGTAAGTACGTGTTCTTCCGGAATCAAGTTGGGAATCATCCCTACTCTTTCCAACATATCCCTAGGTTGCTCCTGTAAGGCAGTCATCAGCACCAAAACATTTTTTTCCTGCAAGGCCAAGACAGCATCTTCGATGGCATATAACCCAGACTGATCGATATAAGGAACTCTTTTCATGCGCATGATCACAACATCTACTTCTGGGAGTGTCCGCGTCATCATAAGAAACTTATTGGCGAACCCAAAAAAAATCGGCCCATCGAAATGCTTAATAAACACTTTCTCGCTGATTGTTTCCGGAAGATTCGCTTCATCTTCCCAACTTTCTTCGCTGGAAAAATCCTCAAGCGCACTGACCTCTGAATTTGCTTCAGTGATGTCGCTCATTTTCTTCATGAACAGAATACAAGCCATTACCATACCAACGCCTACGGCCTGCAATAGATCAACAAAGACAGTCAATCCTAATACCACGAGCATAATAACCGCATCAGTTCGCGGCACATGAAAGACATGTTTAATCCCTTTGTAATCGATGATGCCAATTCCTACCGTTATCAGAATTCCAGCCAACACCGGCAATGGTATCAATCGGGCATAGTTACCTGCACCCAATAGGACGACTAATAAAGAAACGCCGTGAATGACTCCCGAAATGTTGGTTCGTCCACCTGAATTGATATTCACTACAGTTCGCATGGTCGCGCCAGCGCCTGGAATGCCACCGATAGCTGCTGCGGCCATATTGCCGAGACCTTGACCAATCATTTCTTTGTCGCTGTTATGCTGCGTCTTGGTCAGGTTATCCGCAACAACAGAGGTTAATAAGGAATCTATTGCTCCCAATGCCGCCAAGGTCATGGCCGGTACTACAATGGTTGATATATCGAACCAGTTAACAGCAGAAAGTCCGGCAACTTTTAATGCTGGCAAGCCTTCCGGGATATTGCCAATAATTGCAACATCCAGACCCATTAGGGTCGACGCGATGGTTAGTGCAACTAGAGCGATCAGAGGACTGGGTACGATTCTGGTGATCCTGGGAAACAAATAGATAACTGCAATTGTGCTTGTCGCCAGCCCTACAGAAGCGTAATTAATTTGGCTCAAAATATCGGGAATTCCTGCAAAAATATCCGGTATTCTTTTAGGTGACGCATGCCCCAAAAATGGAAAAATCTGCAATATGATGATGATTACGCCTATACCACTCATGAATCCTGAAACCACTGGATATGGAATATAACGAACGTATTTGCCTATTTTGAGCAGTCCCAAACAAATTTGCATGGCGCCTGACAGCATAAAGATGGCGACAATAGTCGCCATTGCTGCTTCCAAATTACCGAAAGATTCAATCGCAGTAGCTATGACCACAGCAGAAACGACTGTCATTGGCCCGGTCGGTCCACTGATCTGAGTAGGTGTTCCGCCAAACCATGCCGCCAGAATACCGATGGCTATAGCGCCATATAGACCCGCTATCGCCCCCATACCGGATTGGACACCGAAGGCCAGAGCCAGAGGTAAAGCAACGATTCCTGCGGTTAACCCACCGAAAAAATCGCCCTGCAAATGCAACGTATTGATTTTCATATTCTAAGTTTTGTATTCATTATTAGATAAAGATCCTATAACAATTGTAGTTTGTTTCGAGCAAGTTAGTCTATGCCAAAAAATCCATCAGGAAGTATAAGTGAATAAAATCTCTAGGATACTCCTCAAACCAAATGCTTTATTATTTCACTTTCAACTTTTGTTTAGTCGAGGTTCCAGAAAAGTCGGCGCTATGAAAATCAATTCATATTTTCAAGCTAGAATCTTACTTTTCTAACTGTTTGGGTCAAAGCGATTTGCTTCAAGTGAGTTGCAAGAAGAATACTTTTTTTAGGTGAAAACCTTATCCAAGCTTCAAAATAACAAGGTTTCTAGTTTGTGTTAAATGGTTTTTAATCGAGTTAAAACGGCAAGTGATAAAAAAGTGATAATTTGGTGATCTTTCCGTTAATTCGTATACTTAGAATCTCCCCCAAGTGTGTAGCACGTGGGTTGATAAGTTCAAAAACGGGCCATGCTTGATGCGGGTTAATTAATTTGCCCGAACAACGAGCTCGAGCAAAACATTGATTATGGGCGGCGCTGTTTTCATCCACAAATGAACGACATCACAATTTCTTCTAAATAATAGGAGCCTACATTGAAAAAAATTCAAATACAACTGATTGGTCTAACTTGTTTGATAAGCACAGGCCTGGTCGGCACGAATAATGCGTTTGCTCACGATTATGAGGTAACTGTAACAAACATAACCCAGGGGCAAGTATTTACACCAATACTCTCTTTCATCCATCAACCAGGAATTTCTGCTTTTACGCTGGGACAACCCGCTTTGTCCCAAGTGGCGTCAATCGCAGAAGCAGGTAATACAGCCCCAGCACTGGAGGTTATAGCTACCTTGCCGAATTTAATTAGTGGCGCGACTGATACCGGGGCACCTCTTCCTCCAGGTAAGAGCGTAACCATTGAACTCGATGCAGTAGAGGGTATGACTCGCATCTCGCTGCTCGCCATGCTAATTCCAACAAACGACGCGTTTTTTGGACTCAACGGCAAAGAATTACCGGAAGAAGTTGGCGATACTGTCACCTATCGTTCCGTTGCTTATGATGCGGGAACTGAAGCAAATGACGAACTATGCACAAATATCCCAGGGCCAGCCGATGTTTGCTCAGGCGAAGGAGAATCGGCAAGTGACGGCGAAGGCTTTGTGCATGTTCACCCGGGGATCCACGGCATCGCAGATCTTCCTGCAGAACGATATGATTGGAGAAACCCAGTCGCGCAAATTTCTATCTCCCGGGTTGTAGAGCAATAATTGACTTAACCTTCTTACCTGGAGCGAATTGTTCCCCCGGTTTTTCGCTCTAAGTAAGATTTTCTCTGCAACTTAGCCAACCCAAAAACCAGTTTCTAATGTTTTTTTCACGAAGTTCTGGTTCAAGTAGTCAGATTAAAAATAGCGGGGAAACTTAGGCTAAGTTTCCATCAGTTCTAACTGTTTTCTGAACTGTTTTCTGAACTGTTTTCTGAACTGTTTTCTGAACTGTTTTCTGAACTGTTGGTGTTCTACGTTCGACCAAGGTGTGAGCTGAGGTCATTAGAGATCAGGACGATTTCTTTTGTCTTCGCGGCTGATAAAGCGGATACGGCACAAAGGAGTGGGGCATTTTTCCCTTTTTCTGAGATGAGTCGAACGTTTTATCGACCAGAATATAGTTTCGTGCGAATCGAGTTGTTTTTACCTCGTAACGTGATTCTCCATCATGTGTCCGATAATAAGGTTGCCTTTGAAGTGCACCTGTTCCATCTTCTCCCCTTTCCCATAGCACCAACGGTAATCGTACTACGCGCGATCAAAGATATATGTTGAGTGGGTCAGGATCGGCAAAGTACTTGCCGCTTTTTGGTCATCCACTTTGGCTTTGGACAGTGCAAAAAAGGTGGCCGCTTGCCGGTCAGGGTCATAGCTGAAATGTAGATTGATACTAATAGTACAGGAACATGGCCTGATAAATATCGTTTCACGTTTTAGCTATCTACAGACTGCTCAATGCTATCTGTTCGTAAATTCTACCAGTCGACTTTTGCCAATAGACAGCGTTACTGAAAAAGCTGCGTAGCTTACTATATGCTTATTTCAGCACCTTGCTCTCGACAAAAATCAACTCGTTATAAATTCCGGATTAGTGGTTGCGTGAAGTATTAAATCCTCGCTCCTAAGCCGAGCATTGATGTTCCAAGTTTTCAAAGGTATTTTGACATAAGTCAAAATACCTTTGCATAAAGCAGATTAACATTGTCCCTTTATATAAATTTGAATCGTTACAATAATTTTAATAAACCACATAACGGTGCTGGACAATTTTACTCAATGCTTTTTTCTTTAGAATTAATCGCATAAGTGAAAAACTCCTTTTGGTCTTATATTTAAAAATATAAAAAACACCAGCAGACTTTCGGAAAATCAAAAAGTTACTATTCACATTTTAGTTGGATACGGGGTAGAACGTGCAACCACTAAACATAAATGAACAAAAGAAAATTATTGAAAGCTCTCCTGTTGGCACCTGGGCCTTAATGCTTACCGTCGGTCTTGGTTTCGTTGTCGGCTGGTTATTTTTTTATTACGGGGTGTTTTTACCTCGCGGTATTGTTAACTGAGGTGGCTAATGCATATTGATCCATTAGAAAAAAAGTGGGTCTATGTCTCTCTGGGCATGGCAGGTTTGTTTGTCAGTATCATCCTAATCGATTCTCTTTTTCATGGCATAAACGTACCGAGTAATGTAGAGACTATAGATTCAGCGCGCTTGCACTTAAGTAAAGAATTTGCCGAAGATAACCTTGGCGTACAAGTCGATGAAAACGACGACGTCACTGTTAGAATGGTCGCGGGGCGATATGGTTTTTTCCCTAAAAAAATCAAGATTCCAGCCGAAACCAAAATAAAGTTCAGATGGGCCAGCATTGATGTTTTGCATGGTGTGCACATGCCCATGACTAATTTGAATACCATGATCGTTCCCGGTTATGTTTCCGAAGTAACCACCTATTTTCCAAAGCCAGGGGAATATCCAATGTTATGTAACGAATATTGTGGTATGGGACACGACCATATGTGGAGCAATGTTTCTGTCGAGGCTAAAGAAAACTGGCTCCCTCCTAAGACAACACCAGAGGAGACCAGTTATGGATGATAGAGCTACTAAAAATTTAGCCTTGAGCCATATTTGGGTCGCTTTCACAGCGTTTATTCTTGCTTGTTTTATGGGTGAATATCAGGTGCTTGAAAGAAGTGGTTTATTTCCTCCGTTAGAATCAACGCAAGTCTATTTTGCTTCCGTCAGTACCCACGGTGTATTGATGGCTTATGTGTTGACTACCTTTTTTATCATGGGCTTTGGCTATTATACTGCTTCGACAAGTCTTAACCCATCTTCGTGACTTATATTTACAATATCCTGTTATTTCAATAAGTTAAAATTTTCAATCTGTTTCAGTTGGCACTACAGATTTTTTTTATCGATAATTGTTTTACATTGACCAATGAGGTCGGGTTTAATATTCAAAGCTTCATAAATTTGTTTCTGACGTAGCTCCGCCTTCGTTGTTGTCCGCAGGTGAATCATTTTATGATCATCCGTTGGTAAGGTCATGGTGATACGTTGCTGTGTCGACATGATGTTACGAATACTGTCCCAGCTTAAATGAATGCCCTGTTGCTTCAGTTGATAGCGCAGCGTATGCACCAGATGATAAGCCAGCAAAGTAATGAACAAGTGGCCGGTGACACGGTCTTCTTTTTGGTGGTAAACCGGGCGCAAGCCCAGTTCAGTTTTCAAGCTTCGAAAGGTGGCTTCGATCTCGGTCAGCATGATGTAGGTCGTCCACAGTTGTTCTTCAGACCAGTCGGGGATATTGGTTCTGAGGCAATAGACACCACAGTGTTGATCGTTCTGTTTACTTTGAGGTTCACGTTGCCATTCAAGCCGGATGGCGTTTTTTTTCTCGTCATCGGTTATGACGTCAATGCGGTAGTCTTGCGAAACCCGCCGGTTTTTTTCGCGCAGTCGACCGATCCGTTCCAGTATTTTGCTGTATTTTTTGATCGTCCCTTTTTTGTTTAAGCCCGCATCAAGCTTGTTGAGTGCTTCTTCCATGCGAACATGGAAGCGGTTTCGGATAGCCTGCTCTTTTTTTTGTTTTTGTTCGGAGTGACAATAGAGCCGGGTTTCGTGGGTGTCTTGATCTGTTTCGCGATAAACACACACCTGACTGTGTTCGGTTTCTCTCACCATCACAGCATCGTCCTGATCGGTGGGATTGATCACGGATCGCTCTCGACTGACCACCAGATAATGATAGCCCTGCTCGATTAACCAGGCGATGTTGTCGGCACTGGCAATACCGGCATCCATGATGATCACAGGTTTTGTGACCTGCGGTAATGGCTGTATTTTTTGTAGTTCATCCAGCATTAACTCCAAGGTGCCCGGCTCACTGGCATTACCCGGGAAAACCTGACTGCTCAGAGGAAATCCCTCACCATCCAACACCAGTCCCAGCGTCACCAAGGGACAATCACTGCGTTTTTCTTTGGAACGACCGAACTGGGCTTTGGGGTTTTGGTGACACTGCCCTTCAAAATAGGTATTGGTCAAATCGTATAGCACAATACTACGGTTCAATTCGAATAAGGTTTGCTCTTGCTCGGACAGAAACGTTTCCAGTGCCGTCTGGTGTTTGAGCAATTTATCGCTGATCGTATAAAGCCGTGTCAGGCTGGTATGGCCATAGTCATGGTCAAGCAGTTCTCCCAACGCTGAGCGTGATTGTAGCCAATCATGGGTGTGCAATTCACTGCCCGGTGAAACCACACGGCCGATAATGTTACCGATGGCCGCAGCGAGTTCGACTTTATTAAAACCCAGTGCGGTGAGCTTCTGATCCAGTTGTAGTTGCATAACCGCATGCCACGCCAGCGTTTCAACACCGATACTGCGGGCTTGAAGGGTTTCGACATGATTGATATCAACCGTGTGATAATCGGGTTCTGGACTGGCAGCATCCACCGGTTGGGCCAGCTTAGCGATGATAAGCGCACTGTAACGCTGGGCTGAGGCTTCCAGGCATTGCGTTAACTCATCGGCTACATGAAACAATTCTTGCTGATGAGGCTCACAGCCTTGTAACAATTGTTCAATCCTGGCTGTCAGCAAGGGCCAGTGCTCTGGATCAATGGCGAAGTCTTTGCCTAGATTCAGTAAGGTGCGTTGCTTTACTTTCCTTCCCACGCGAACGGATTCAACGATCCGATAGGTGAAGTAGGCCCCGCCATTATCCAGGGATTTCGTTTTGGTTTTTCGAATATACATGTCCCTAGCATTAATGAAAAACCGGGGAAAATCAAGGGTCAAAAAGACGAAAATGGCACTACCGAGCGGATCTGAAAAAAACACCGTTGAAAGGTAAGGTTTTTTTTCATGGAATCATTCGATGAAAACAAAATATCAATAACTTAGCGATGTCAAAGTCACGAAGATGGGTTAAACGGCCGATCTGGAATCTAAAATGGGCGTGGGGTGGTTTTGCAATTTGTCTGCTCGGAGTAGTGTTGGCTGCAGTACCTCTACTCACGGGATTAGCCTCCGTGCTCTACACATTTTACCCGCCGGTTCAGGCGCACTATGCTTTTTATATTGGGGCAACATTGCTAGTCGTCGGCTCTTGGGTTTGGTGCTACATCATGATTGTGATGATGAAAGAATGGAAAAAAGATCACCCCGGCGAACCCGTGCCACTTGCCATGTTTGCCACGGTCGCCAACGCATTGCTCTGGTTATGGACTAGTGCTGGAGTAGCCATGGAAGTGGTTTTTCAGCTCATTCCCTGGTCATTCGGTTGGATAGATACGATTGACGCTGGGCTGGCGCGAACCCTGTTTGCTTGGACTTTGCATCCTATTGTCTATTTCTGGCTCATCCCAGCTTATATCGCCTTTTATGTGTTTGTCCCTAAACAAGCCGGTGGCTATTTATTCAGTGATGAGATGGCAAGAGCGGCCTTTATAGTGCTGGTGGTTTTCAGTTTACCGATTGGTTTTCATCACTTGTATATGGACCCCGAACAAGCCGCAGGTTGGAAGATGCTACACGGATTTGGTACTTTTGTAGTCACATTGCCTACTTTTATCACCGGTTTTACGGTAATCGCCTCTTTGGAAATAGCCGCGCGACTTCGGGGAGGAACCGGTTTATTCGGTTGGATAGTCGTTTTACCGTGGACTAACCCTATGGTGCTTTCAGTTATTCTATCGTTGTTGATGCTCATCTTCGGCGGCTTTGGCGGTATCATCAATGCCAGCTATGCTATGAATGCCATGATACATAATACCGCGTGGGTGCCTGGACATTTTCACCTTATTTTTGCCGGGACAACCGTCATTATGTATTTTGCGATTGCCTATTATCTATGGCCGATACTGACTGGCAAAGCCTTATTCTCGAAGCAAATGGCTTTATTGCAGTTATGGATCTGGTTTATCGGCATGACCATTTTAACGACGCCGTGGCATATCTTAGGGCTGCTCGGGCAACCACGTCGTATATCAACCGTCGAATATAACAGCATCCTGACCCTGACATGGGAGCCTTATGAATTTGCCATGATCGTAGGCGGATTTATATTGCTAGGTTCAGCTTGTTTGTTTATTTACAACTTGTTTATGACCCAGTTCAAATCGACTGAATCTCATATTGAAGAGGTTGCATACGCAACCACTTTTCATCCGGTAAAGGAACTTCCGGAATTTTTAAATGACTTCACTCTTTGGAATAAAGTCATTGCCGGCCTGATGGCTCTGAGTTTTGCCATTCCGATTTTACAATTCTTTTTTATGGATACACACGGTTCCAGCCCATGGGGATATTAACTATGAAACGCTTAACGTTTCTCGCAGTTTTGCTATCGCCCATTCTTGTAATCGCCGAACCGGCCTCAAAAATAGCATGGACACCTGAAATGCTCGAATTTGTAAAAAAAGGTAATGTGGCAAAAGGTAAAGAATTGGCGGCTACCTGTGCGGCTTGTCATGGTGAAACAGGAGTGAGTTCCATGTCTGGTTATCCGTCGTTAGCGGGTCAATTAGCCACGTATACTTTCAAACAATTGCGCGATTATGCGGACAATAGCCGGGAACACCCATTGATGTCTTCTGTTGCAGTGGGGCTGAGTAAACAAGATGCAGCCGATTTGGCGGTATGGTTGAGTACTTTAGCGTCGCCCCCGACAAAAAGGCAAATCTCCAGGCCATACAACGCGCGAAAAAGCTGGCTACTCGCGGTGAAGGAAAAAGGATTTTACCGCCGTGTTCTGTTTGTCATGGCACAGAAGGGGAAGGGGAAAAAATGGATATCCCGGCATTGGCGGGACAACAAGTCGAGTATTTAGAAAAAACGCTCAAAGCTTATAAAAGGGGCGACCGACACAATGATATTTATAGCAGGATGAGGCTGATCGCTAAACAATTAACGGATGAAGAAATAAAGGATTTGGCCCAGTATTACCAATCATTAAAATAAGCTTGGCCGAGAAGAGTAAAAATTTTCACGCTAAATATTTATCATTCTAATCAAAGGGTCAAGTCTTTCAAGAATATACTATAGAAAGACCTGAACATCCCGCTAGAATTTGCAAGTATTTTTTAATAACAAATCAACGCATTTCATAGTTCCTTTGATGCTTAATCAAAGACCAGATGACTCTCGTTAAATGTCGCCCTAAAGCTCTGACTGCTTGGTTATGCTTTTTACGTATCCCCTATAAATTCTAGGGCAACAGACCATCCAGAAAAAACATGCCATAAAAGTAAAAAAACACTTGACAAGGTTTTGGACACAAACTGTGTTTTCAATGTTCATTTCCGCCACACCCTGTTTCGGGTTGTTTGTCCATTTGTGAAGCGACTGGAGACCCTTTCGCAACGCTTTGCTAATTCCTTTTCGCCAATATTACCAACCCCCATTAATCGCATTGTATGGGCAAAAATCTGACCTAAAAAACCAACGATATAATAGGCTTATACTTCATAAGACCTCTAAAGTATCGTTGAACAGAAACACTATTGAGTCGGCCATCGAAGCGTTGCAAGTAGATGTGGCCTCCATCCCTGATCCTCAGATAAAATCCCTGGTGAATGGACTGCTTAACTTGGTAGAAACGCTTTATGGTGAAAATGAGGCGTTCAGAGAAGAAAACCAGCAGCTCAAAGATGAAATCAACCGCTTGAAAGGTGAACAGGGCAAGCCGAATATCAAGGGTAACCGTACAAAAGAATCCGCTGATCACTCGTCCGAAAAGGAACGTCAAGTGGGCGGTGACCCTGAGGCCGATGAAAAAAACAACCCTAAGAAACGTCAACGCGAGGGCAAATTGACCAAGGTGAAAATTGACCGAGAGCAGGTTTGTCCCGTCAACAAAAATGTCCTGCCAACGGATGCTCGATTTAAAGGCTATTCAGATGTCGTCATTCAGGACATCAAGATCATCACGAACAATGTCAAATATCGGCGTGAGGTGTATTACTCGCCATCACAGGGGAAGACCTTTCTGGGTCAACTTCCGGCCGATGTGGCGGGGAAAGGTGAATTTGGCGTCGGTATCCGCTCCCTGATTCCGCTGTTAAAATCCGAATGCAATCTGTCGGAAAGCTGTATTCTGGACTTCTTTCAGAATTTTGGCATCGAAATTTCATCGGCGTATCTTTCCAATCAGTGGACAACAGGCTACGCCGATTTTCATCAGGAAAAATCTGACATTGTTGAGGCTGGGCTGGCGAGTACGACATATCAGCAGACCGATGACACCAGCGCCCGTGTCAAGGGCGAAAACCATTACACGCAAATTCTCTGTAATCCCTTTTACTCGGCCTATTTCACCACCCCGCACAAAGATCGTCTGACGGTGCTGGATGTGTTCAGGAACTTTGCGCCGCGCCAGTTTCTTTATAACACGCAGGCCATTGGCCTGCTCGAGGGCTTTCAACTGTCTAATAAAATACGCAAGGCCGTGGATAAACGGTTGGAAAAAGGCGTCTGCTTTGACGAAAGCACTTTTGATGCTCTGCTGGATACCCTCAAGCCTGGCCCGCAACAGCGGACACGCATCAAGGAGGCCTGTGCCATCGCGGCTTACCGGGAACAGACAACGATCCCCGTGATTGAAACGCTGGTCTGCGATGATGCACCACAATTCAAGTTACTCACTCGGCATATCGCCTTGTGCTGGATACATGATGGCAGGCATTATAAAAAGCTACGGCCGATTGTTCCGCAACACAAAATGTCACTGGATAAATTTCTGACCCAATACTGGCTTTTCTATCATCGGCTAAAGGCTTACAAACAGGCTCCGGATGACCAACAGGCCAACCTACTTTCAAAGGCGTTTGACGCGCTGTTTTCAACGCAAACGGGTTATGCACAACTGGATGAGCGCATCGCCAAAACACGGGCGAAACAGGACGCATTGCTTCGGTTGCTTGACGACCCGGAATTACCGTTGCATAACAATGCCTCCGAATTAGCTGCCCGTGTGCAAGCACGGGAAAGGGATGTCAGTTTGCATACCATGTCAGACGCGGGCACCGAGGTGAAAGACACCTTTATGACCCTTAGTCAAACCGCGAAAAAACTAGGTGTTAGAACGTACGACTATATTCGGGACAGGGTCAGTGGTGAGTTTAAATTGCCTTCTCTTGCTCAGCTGATTCGTGAAAAGAGTTCAGGTTGTGAGGCGATGATTGAGACCATGCCCTAAGATTTATAGGGGATACCTTTTTACCTTCAGCACGCTTTTTGTCATAATAAGCTTTGGAACTGGGTACCCGCTCGATATGTCGAGCTACCGCTACCATCATAGCCGCCTTGGCGCGCTTATTGACTTGCCTGGGTGTTTTCGTGCCTTTGAATTGCCCAGATTGATTGTCTAATGCGGCCATGCCGATATACAGCGCTAAACTAGCCTCGGAAGCAAATCGCTTCAGAGTGCCGATCTCACCCGCCAACTCGGCGCAGGAAATGACCCCAAAGCCAGGAATAGACTGTATCCGGCCAGCAATCACCGAGTGTTCAGTAAGGTCCATTATTTGTGTTTCTAATCGCTTAATAGATCCCATGATTGCCAAGATACGCTGAGCATCCTCAATGATCATCTCACCCACCCAAGCGACTTCGGGTGCAAAGTAAGCGGTTTGTTGCCACTGTTGGATGATATCCGCGTATTGGTGACCAACACCTTTGACTTGAAGCAGGCTTTTGCCCTGAATGCGAGCCAGTTTGGAGAACTCATCACGGCAGGTCAGAAAGTTTAAAAACCAAAGATTATCAACACTACCGGTAATGTCTAGTAGACCCGGTGAGACCGCCTTGAGGTCCACCTGTAGACGATTGGCGATGCGCATCTTATCATTGACCAACTGGCGGCGGCGACGTGTTAAGCGTTTGAGCTGGTCGTTTTCTGCAGGTGTTGCGGCGACTTCTTGCAACACATCCTTGGCTAAGGGTAAATGGGTACGCAACTGGAACAGTTCCAGAATTTTATGCGCATCAATCGGGTCGCTCTTAGCGGGCCCTGGAAAAATTTCTTTGAAACGAGCTAGCTTCAAGTTGTTGACATTATAGAGCGGATAGCCCCGCATCCGAATTTCCGTATCTAAGGGTCGCGCGTGACCATTGAAACCTTCCATCGCGATGGCGACCGGTAATCCAGTGCGTTTTTCATGAACCGCCAAACGCTGGAAAAAATCGCGAAAACCTAACTTATGATGGGCCAGGTCAAACTCTTCCAAAATCGCCCCGTCGGGGCCGGCAATGGCCACCCGGTGCTGATAAGAACCAATGTCAATGCCCACGGTAATTTGTGATGTTTGCATAGTGCTTACGCCTCTGCTATAAAAGATGAAAATTATCATCCAGCGTCTCGTCTACACTCAGAGCCACATCAACCGATTGGCACCATCCCGGCAGACGCTTTGGATGATGCAGATGACAGGGGCGGCACTTCAGTGCCGAGCGGATCTAATAAACCAGACCGCTGACCCCATGAGCCACACCCCCGTCAAACCATAGGTTAACTCGATTATCGTGTTTTGTCATCCGCAAATTTCGGAACAAAAGCCCCTTTTTCGATAAGCCTGTGGATAAGTGGATATCATCCCTGATATCCACTTATCCACGAGCCTAACAGGTTTGTTTTTATTCCTTAAATTCTATGGTAGACTCCGATTTATTCAAAGACAATCAAGGGTAAAGTAAATTCACCTCGGTATCCTGATATGGAGGTTTTAACTTATCCGCGTTATTTAAAGAGGAACCCAGCCAAGCCGGTCGCGAACAACCAAATAGCACCAGGTACCGAAGCAGGTGTCAGCTAGTTTGATATTTAATTTTACCTGCGGCGTAGCCTGGCACGTTTATTATGCATCGAGGCCCATAACAGGGAAGGAATATTTATAACCCGTCATGGGGCAGATAGGAAAAGTGACATCTTTAAATGACCCATTGATATTTCTTTAGGCTTTCTTAGGATTCTATGGTAACGTTTCTACTAGGTTCTACTACTAGGTTCTACTACTAGGCTGCCCAGTAAGAGAAACTTGGGTTTGCTTGGTTTTCTATCATAATGGAGGGATACAATGCGTGAATTAACTAACAGAGAAATGACAAAAATAGCTGGTGGTTTTCCGGGAGCAGCAGTAGCAATGAATCTTCTTGGCAGAGTGACGGCTTCATCAATAAACAGCCCGGCAACTTATGTAGCCAGTGGTTATGGACTTGTGACCGGTATCTATAATACTGCACAGTCACTTAGTGGTAATGACGGTCCTAACAATTATTACGACCAAGCTGGAAATCATATTCAGCACGGTAGTCATAGTACCAATAATATTAATACCAATACCAATGTTCAGCAGAATGGCACTAATTTTAGTGTTACTCACACACAAACGAATACGGTCCAAGGCCCCCCATAGTCATATTGTTCTCGTCTCATCTGAGATAAAATAGAAACGCAAACGGGACAAGCTCTGAAGCATCTTCACAAAATAGTATTTAATATTTTGGGCCATAATATTTATCGAGGTAGAACAGCCAGTTAACCAACTGCCCTCACAGATCTCGGTGTGCGGAATTACCGCACCGGGCTCTTCAGAACGGCTCGCTTCGCAACACGCAGTTCTTAGGAATCATGACAGATCCTTGGTTTGATGATTCAAAGTCTTCAAATCAAGGAGTCAGATACTGTCTTAAAAGTCAACTTTAATTGCGCGGTTATCACATCTTAATTTTAATTCCACACACGTATTTTTATCTTTGCCTTTATGGCATAGCATTATTCATCATGCCAGTATTATTGAAATAGAAGGAGAAAGTTATCGTAAAAAACAACATTTGAAAAAATAGCCTATACCCATTCATCCGGCTATCATAATTGTCGTCAGATGGGACAAGATAATTGACGCGAGACAGCTGTTTTTTCGGATTCTAGGATTACAGTTGAATCCTTATGCAAAAGTCTCCCCAAATCAGGTCTTTGTAAAAAAGCGGCACGATCATTCACCTTACTATTTACGACTAAAACCTTCTCTTTGAGCTCTTTCAAATCCACCAATAATTTTTTGCTATTAAACTCGCAATGAACTGCATCCCGTGCTTTCGCATGGGCTAATTTGAAATCAAGCCAAGCCTTTGTAGGCAAGCTTCCTCCAGCACGACCTAAAGCAATACGCGCTGAGGTATATTGTTTAAGTTCTGCCCAAGGGTCATTGGTGGCTATAGTTTTGTTTGGCATCCTTATTCCCTACATTGCTTTAATAGTGGATGTGTAGGGTCAACAGGCAACAAATTATTGGCCTCATCAGAAATACCCATTCGTTGTAACCATGCTTCAAACTCCGGCGCTGGTTTAAGCTTTAAAACTTGGCGTAAATATTGACTATCGTGAAAAGAAGTCGATTGATAGTTGAGCATGATGTCATCAGCACCCGGTACCCCCATAAAAAAGTTACATCCAGCAACGCCTAGCAAGGTCATCAGATTATCTATATCATCCTGATCGGCTTCGGCATGGTTGGTATAACAAACGTCACAACCCATCGGAACACCGAGTAGTTTGCCGCAAAAATGATCTTCCAGACCGGCTCGGATAATTTGTTTTCCATCGAACAAATATTCCGGCCCAATAAACCCGATCACGGTATTTACTAACAAGGGTTGATATTTTCTTGCTACACCATAAGCTCTGGCTTCCAACGTTTGCTGATCAATACCATGGTGCGCCTCCGCTGATAAACATGACCCCTGCCCCGTTTCGAAGTACATCACATGGTTGCCAACCGTTCCTCTATTTAGAGATAACGCAGCATCTCTCGCTTCTTGCAACATGATCAAATCGATACCAAAACTGGTATTGGCAGCTTCAGTTCCAGCGATTGATTGAAACACCAAATCGACAGGCGCCTCTTGCTCTATTGCGGCTAATTGTGTGGTCACATGGGCCAGAACACAGGATTGCGTTGGAATTTGAAAACGTTGAATAAGATCATTCAGACTCGATAAAAGCTGCTTAACCACATCAACGTTATCAGTGGCCGGATTAATACCGATAACAGCATCACCACAACCATACATCAGTCCATCAACAATAGATGCGCCAATGCCTTGAACATCATCAGTCGGATGGTTTGGTTGCAAACGGATCGATAATCGGCCAGGGAGCCCGATAGTATCCCGAAAGCGGGTTATGATCTGACATTTACTTGCAACTAGTACTCCAACAATTTTGTTCTGATACGTATTTAATGTAATATCTTAAGTATCAATACCAAGAATATGATAGTTAGGATTAAACCATGCCAGCCAAGAAATACCGAATTAAACTACCGAACGATGAACGCGAGGATTTAAAGCACCTCATCTCAAAGGGAAAAACCGCCGCCCGCAAAATAACCCATGCCCAAATACTGCTTCATGCGGACGAAGCGATTTCAAAGGCTTCATTAACCGATGCAAAGATCGCCAATGCGTTACACATCAGTCATCTGACAGTACAGCGTGTACGAAAGCGCTTTGTTGAAGAAGGAATAGAGTGTGCCCTCAATCCCAAAATCCAGACACGACGACGCGCCAAAAAGCTGGATGGCGAAGCGGAAGCGTTTTTGGTAGCAACAGCCTGTTCATCCGCCCCTGAGGGATATAATAATTGGACCTTAAACTTATTAGCGGATCGATTGGTTGAATGTAAAATAGTCGACTCGATATCGGGCGAAACCGTTCGAAAAACACTCAAAAAAACGCCCTTAAACCTTGGTTAAAAGAATGCTGGTGCATTCCGCCCAAAGCCAATGCTGATTTTGTCTGTGCGATGGAGGATATCTTAACGGTTTATCAACGTACTTTTACAGAAGATGAAGTCCTCATCTGTATGGATGAAACCAGTAAACAACAGACCAAGGAAACGCGCATTCCCTTGCCGATGCGTCCAGGAGAACCTGAAATATTTGATTTTGAATATGAACGCAATGGCGTGAGTAATCTGTTCATGCTGTTTGCCCCACTGATTGGATGGCGACATGTCAACGTAACCGATCGACATACTAAAATAGACTGGGCGCATTTAATCAAAGAATTGGTTGATCAGTATTTTCCGGACAAGAAAATTGTTCTGGTGATGGATAATTTAAATACGCATAAGTTGAGTTCATTATATGACGCGTTTGAACCAGAAGAAGCAAAACGCATTGCTGAAAGACTGGAGCTTCATTATACGCCGAAGCATGGCAGTTGGCTGGATATGGCAGAGATCGAGATCGGGGTGTTAAGTCGCCAGTGCCTGAATCGAAGAATACCTGACCAAGACACATTACGAACTGAAATAAACGCATGGCAAGAACAACGCAATCAAAAAGCTGTTGGTGTGAACTGGCGATTTACGACTGAGGATGCCAGAATAAAACTGAAATCACTCTATCCATCAATACAATGTTGATGGAGTACTAGTATCAAGTCTTGATTGCGCATTAGTTTACTGACCCCAGCCACCATTTCCGGCAACAACCCAGGAGCAAGTTGGGCTAAAATAGCTGGTGTTGTTTGATAGTCCAATAAACGGTTTCGAAAGTCGCCCAACTTATCATTCTCAACTAAGCGAAATGCCCCAACATCGTGCTCATCGAAGAGGAGTCGGGTCACTGAATCATCTTCGTAAGGAATCAGAGGCTCTTCTAAAAAGCGCTTTAACGGTATTTGCGCTAATAACATTTGCGCAGCGACACGCCGTTCGTCATCTTCAGCCACGATACCTGCTAAAGAATCTCCACTACGCGGGGGAGAAGCCTTGGCGAGCAAATCGGCTAAGTTTTTAAATTGATAACAATTTAGTCCAACCGAAATATTATAACCGTTCATGCCTTAAATCATTGCTGGAAACTAAATTGATAAATAATTTAATTTCACTTCGTTCCTATTAAATGCAATAGAACCAAACTACCACTATTGTTATTGATTAGCACGAATAATTCACAACCTTGGAACGGGAACCTGATTCCAGGACAGACCATCCAGTAGCCTGCCAGATTTGTTTACGCCGACAGCCCACATACTTTGACTATCCCCCCGTAAATTCGTCAATTGATATTGTTTTTTTCGACCTGGATTTTCTGGTGTATCGGGCGACCAATGGCCCCAACTCCGAAAGTGAAAAGCTACTTTATTTTCGATGCATTGATCTCGAAGAGAGCGAAACCACACTGGATGACTGGGCCTTGCCTTGGCGCTGCTTTCACCGCCCGTAACAATCCAATCAACAACATCCCCTAACCATAGCGATAAATCCAAAGATTCCAGTAAAGGTTCACAGGATAAGAAACGCAAGGTTACCGGAATATCAGCAAGGAAGGGTATGCGTAAGTTCGCACTGGCTTGATCCTCAACAGTCATTCCTAACCATACATTTTTAGGCCATTGTTGCCACGGCATCAATTGGCTGACTTTATCATGTCGCTTGGTCAGTAATAACCAGTCCAGGTTGGGTGTTGCAAGAATTAATTCGGCGAGTCGCTGACGCCAAGGATCGAGATCCCGGCGATCTTCAAACACATCGGCCATTGAGGCACAAAAAACCCGGTGTCGCTGCTTGGTTATACCTGCCCCATGATTCCATTTGATAGGTTGTTGCCAATGTTTGTCAGTAAAAAAACGTCTTTCAGAATCTGCTCCCCAAACCTTCGATCCTACACGTTTGGCCCATGTCTCAGCATAGCAATGTTTACAGGCTTGGGACACTTTCTCACACCCCCACCAAGGATTAAAAGTATGATGAATCCATTCAAGTTTGGTGTTTTCACCCATTAAGATGACCTGCTAAATTTCCTTACCAATGAATGATTTGACCTTCAAAAGGCAGTGTATGTTCTTGTTTAAAAAAAGTCATAAAATCATTCGTATTGGCAAAACCATCGGCAACAGCTAATGAATGCGTTTGCATGGCGTTCAATGAGGCGCCATCAATTAGAATTTGTTGATGATCAATGATGATATGCTCAACTTTTACACAGGTATATTGACCCGCTCTTTTGCAAAGCTTGGTTCGCATTCCGGTGAAAAGATATAAAGTATCGCCGACCTGAAAAAGACGTTTTCGCGTTTTACGAATCGTTTGACGCTTGCTACCGTTTTCAATTAACAGAACAAAAAATTTTTTAAAGTTGATACTCGGCATTCCTTTTATGACCAACTGCAAATCGAACGTTTTTGTAACATTTTATTTTATGAATGAAACTGATCTTAATTTAAAAGCAACAATTTTTTACGATGTAGGAAATGGTGGTTAAAAAAGCTATTATCCAGGTCGCTTCTACTAGTTTTTCGCTAAATGAAGATTGAAGTTTAATTGTCAAAAACAGGTTGCCTAATTTGACCTCAGCATCGGTTTGCCCTATATTGTGTCCAGTTTTCATTATAAACCTTAAGAATTTAGATTGGGTTTATTCTTGAGTACTGATTAGGCTTTGAAGTAAACTTTTAATATTAAATACTTACTTCAAATGTATTGTTTCAATTTGATCCATTTAGGAAAAAATAGAATGCTTAACTTTAAAAAAATTATTTTTGCAGTTGTCATAGCTTGTTCAATGGGAGGAATGAGTACTTATTCATCAGTCGCTACAGCTTATGAATTGCGAGACAATAAAAGTGTTATCAAAGATGTACTGGAAGCGGTGAATACAGCTCTCGCTTCAATTGAGAACAAAGATGCCAAAGATGTCATTGCTGGCCATGTTCAAAGTGCCCGTCAGTTCTCAAAAGAAGTCAATGTTGGTTCTTTAGGCTCTATGGTACAAAGAGGTTCAGCCGCCATCATCAGTGCAGGAAGCAATTTAAAAAAAGACAATATGGAAGGCGCTACAGAAGCGCTTAATGAGGCTGTCAAAGAGTATGAGGCAATGGCTAAGGTAACCCTCTAATCTTAAGGAATCTTAACTGGTTCGATTGGGCGAGAAAATTTAAACAATTGAACCAGTTACTCTCCTCAGACGCAAAAGTTTTCAACTCAAGCATTGTTCCTGTTTACTCTCATTAATCCCATTCATCAAACGTACCTTAACTTAATTTTTCGATATACCATTCTATCGCCTCGGCCATCCCCTGATTAATATCATGTGTCGGCGCATAGCCCACAAGCTTTTGTGCTTTTGCGATGTTGGCATTGGAATGGCGAATGTCACCTGCTCTGAAGTCACGGTAAATGACCGGTTGTTGCTGAAATCCTTGTTTATGATTTTTAAGCTCATGGTTAATCAGCGCATACAGTTCATTTAAGGTGTTTCTGCCGCCGACAGCGACATTAAAAGCTTCACCAAATGATTTTGCATTGTTGGTGGTTCCTGCCAGCAAGTTCATTTGGATAACGTTGTCGATATAGGTAAAATCGCGGCTGGTTTCGCCATCACCATTTATAAAGACAGATTCGTCTTTGAGTAACGAGCCAACCCATTTAGGAATCACCGCAGCATATGCACCATCAGGGTTCTGGCGTCGACCAAAAACGTTGAAGTAACGTAGACCGACGGTTTCCATGTCGTAGGTTTTTGCAAAAACACCCGCATAAAGTTCATTGTTCATTTTCGTTACCGCATAAGGCGACAGCAGGTTACCTGTTCTCTCTTCTACTTTGGGCAATTCTTTAGAGTCACCGTACACAGAACTAGAACTGGCATAGACAAAACGCTTAATGCCGCTCTCTTTAGCCGTTGTCAGCATATTTAAAAAACCGGTGACATTAGAACGGTTAGAGGCAACAGGATCGGCAATTGAGCGAGGAACCGACCCTAATGCGGCTTGGTGCAGAATAATATCAACGCCGTCACATGCTTGTTGACAAGTATCTAAGTCGGCTATATCGCCTTCTATCAAAACAAAATTCTTTGCAGCTTGATCGCCAACGGACACAAGTACATCCTCTATATTGTGTTGGTAACCGGTAGCAAAGTTATCAAGGCCGACTACTTTTTGGTGATGCGCCAACAGGAATTCAGTCAGATTAGAACCAATGAAACCGGCTGCACCAGTAATTAACCACGTCTTTTGCTGGGTTTTGAGCTGCTCTACTAACGTTTCAAAGGCAGAAGGCATCATAGTCTTTCGTCGACTGATTCAGCGGGCAAAAATGATTTGATATCAAAAACCACTTGATTCTTGTGTCGCTCTAGCGGCAGGTTTTCATATTTTTCATGGGCTACTGCCATAACCACAGCTTGATAATTTGTAGTATTCATGTCCAATTTTGGTAGCAATTGAATGTCGTATTCTTGCATAACTTCTTCGACATCGGCCCAGGGATCATGCACATCGACCCGACAGCCAAATTCGCTAAGTTCTCGAATCACATCGATTACCCTGGAATTACGAATGTCGGGGCAGTTTTCTTTAAAAGTAATTCCCAGTACCAGAACTTTAGAGCCTTCAATTTTCTGCCCCTTTTTTATCATCAGTTTGATGATTCTGTTGGCTACATACATGCCCATATTGTCATTTAGGCGACGGCCGGCCAAAATCACTTCCGGGTGATAACCTATTTCTTTAGCTTTATGGGTTAAATAATAGGGGTCTACTCCTATGCAATGACCACCTACGAGACCCGGTCGAAACGTTAGAAAATTCCATTTAGTGCCAGCCGCTTGCAATACCGCTTCGGTATCAATGCCCATTTTGTTAAAAATAATCGCCAACTCGTTTATAAATGCTATGTTTATATCCCTTTGTGCATTTTCGATGACTTTTGCAGCCTCCGCTACTTTGATCGATTCAGCAGGATAGGTGCCAGCGGTAATGATACTGCCGTAAAGCTCATCCACTTTTTTCGCTATTTCCGGCGTTGAGCCCGCTGTAACTTTTAATATGGAAGTGACAGTATGCTGTTTATCGCCCGGGTTGATGCGTTCCGGAGAGTAGCCGCAATAAAAGTCTTGATTAAATTTGAGGCCACTGAATTGTTCCAGCATCGGCACACAATCTTCTTCGGTGGCTCCAGGATAGACAGTCGATTCGTAGATAACAATATCATTTTTTTTCAGCACTTTGCCGACCGTTTCACTGGCTTTTAGCAGTGGGGTTAAATCCGGTCGTTTATGTTTATCGATGGGGGTCGGTACAGTAACGATGTAGATAGTACAGTCTTTGATATCGTCTAGCTTGTCAGTAAAAGATAGACTATGCTGAGTAATAACTTCGGTTAAGTCGCGGTCTTCAATTTCGAGGGTTCTGTCATAACCTTTTCGCAATTCGTCAATACGGCTGGAGGCAATATCAAAACCGATGGTGGGGTATTGTTTGGCAAATTCTACGGCGAGTGGTAATCCGACATATCCAAGTCCTAGAATCGCTAGTTTCATCAATTTTTCCTTTTGGTCAAGTTCATTTACATCACTGTCATTAAGTTAAGCCGGCGGGCTAAGCTTTTCGAAGCATGGACGTTATAAAGTCAAGGCTTTGCATATTTCCATTCGCCCTTCTGCAAGCACTGGTCGAACGGAAAAAGCATCTAGCCGTTCAGATTGAACTACCAACTTCCTTACATGTTTGAATTTATTCATTCCCTTTTCTTCTCCCAATGCAACTCCACTAGCGAGGGATTTTTCTATTGGAAGATTAATATTACATGCTCGATCACTTAGATTCAATTTGGTCATATAATTTATATGAATCTCAAAGAGTACCTGAAATACTTTTGGATAATTGGGTTGATTGCTTTATCATTAGCTCCGTTAATTGGTAGATTAGTGCTGTTACTTATAGGGCAAACAGGCTGCTATACTGTTTCAAAAACGTGCTAACGGGTTCTATTCTCAAATTTAGCAGAGATTCAAGACATTGAAATGTATAAAGAAGATATTTTAACCACTAATATCCATAAGGTTTTGCAATCAGCCTGCTGCGGGTTCTAACCCTCCCACTAGCTCCAAAACTATAAGACATAAAGGCTTAGCTGTTGGCTGAGCCTTTATTATATTAAACAGGGAAAATTTTCTACTTTGTCACGGCGGATGAATCTAACCCCCTGTTATTTAAATATCCAGAGGTAGTGTTTTTATCCATCAGTTGTCATGGTTTATGAAACAGCTACATTTCTAGGTCAACAAATAAATCAATGGAGTAAATTTTTGTTCTCTGTGTTTTTATTTTCCATAAGCTTAATTCTTGGCTTTTTTCTCCTCGTTGTTTCGGCCGATCGGTTGGTTCTTGGCGCTTCGTCAATTGCTAAAAACTTGGGAGTATCACCGTTGGTCATAGGATTAACCATCGTGGGATTGGGGACTTCCGCACCAGAAATCTTCGTGTCAACGATGGCAGCAATTGAGGGCAACCAAGGTATTGCGATGGGTAATGCGATAGGCTCTAATATCGCCAATTTGGGACTAATACTGGGATTTACTGCGCTGATAAAAGCTATTTCAGTTCATTCAGGCGTTTTAAAAAGAGAGTTGCCGATTTTATTGGGTGCTTCTTTCCTCGTCTATTTACTGGCTTTATTTGGCTATCACGGCAAACTAAGCGGTACCATAATGCTAGTGGGTGCGGCCGCTTTCACGCTATGGCTAATAAAGTCACTGTCATCAACCGAGAGTGAAGATATTTTAACAGCTGAACTTACAGAAGAATTACCACAGCCCATAGCGCTAAACTTAGCCTGGACATGGTTTATTATTGGTCTCATTACTTTGTTGCTAAGTTCACGATTGCTTATCTGGTCAGCCGTCAACATTGCACAATATTTTGGCCTTAGCGATTTGATTATTGGATTGACTATAATTGCTCTCGGTACTAGTTTGCCCGAACTTGCTGCCTCCATTACAAGCGTGCTAAAACAAGAAGACGATTTAGCGGTGGGCAATGTTATTGGTTCCAACATGTACAATTTGTTGATCGTCTATGCTATTCCTGGGATTATTTCGCCCGGCTCACTCGATCCAAGTCTTGTCTCACGCGACTTCCCGGTCATGCTAGGTTTTACTTTGGTGGTCTTTTATTTTGCTTCCGGCTTTTTGCAAAGCGGCAAGATATCTCGTTTTGAAGGTGGTTTGTTGCTATCAGCCTATTTACTTTATGGCTGGCTGGTCTTACAAAATTAGTTAAGCCTCAAGCGCTATGACAAAAATTTCTTCGGATCAACAACTCCTTGCATTAGGCAAGGCCGTCATTGAAATAGAGGGTAAAGCTGTTATGGCTCTGCACACCAGGATCAACCAATGCTTTGTCCAGGCATGTCGGCTCATGTTGAACTGTAAGGGTCGGATAATCGTCACGGGCATGGGAAAGTCGGGACATATCGCCAGCAAAATAGCCGCTACCCTAGCAAGCACAGGAACCCCTGCCTTCTTTGTCCACCCGGGCGAAGCGAGCCACGGGGATCTGGGTATGATTACTCCCAGTGATGTAGTATTGGTATTATCCAACTCCGGCGAAACGAACGAAGTGCTAACCATTTTACCCATTATCAAGCGACTTGATGTGCCATTAATCGCAATGACAGGCAAGATTACTTCCTCACTCGCTAAACTGGCTTCGGTTCATCTAGACCTTAGCGTTGAACAAGAGGCCTGCCCTTTAGGCCTTGCGCCAACCTCCAGTACCACGGCAGCACTCGCCATGGGCGATGCTCTGGCAGTGTCCCTGTTGCAATCCAGAGGTTTTACAAAAGACGACTTCGCATTATCTCATCCAGGAGGAAGCCTCGGTAAGCGCTTATTACTGCGAGTCAACGATATAATGCATACTGGCTCAGAAATACCTTTTGTTTATGAAACCGACGTCATCAGCAAAGCATTATTAGAAATGACTCAAAAAAAACTCGGAATGACTGCGGTTGTCAACTCGGACGATCAAGTCATCGGTATTTTTACCGATGGTGATTTAAGACGCATGTTAAAAAACGATTTCGATTTGTATAAAACCCCCATTTGCGATGTTATGACGACCAACTGCACCGTCATTCACGAAAATATTTTAGCTGCTGAAGCCATCAAAATAATGGAACAAAAGAAAATAAATGCGCTCATAGTGATCAACGATGAACATAATGCTATCGGCGCTATCAACATGCACGACTTAATTCGTTCAGGAATAGCTTAAAGCATGCTCACGAATCAAGAAACGGTTATAGCGAAGGCAAAGATCATTGAACTGGCCATTTTTGATGTGGATGGCGTCATGACAGATGGTCGTTTGATTTTTGATGAAAAAGGTAAAGAGTATAAAGCTTTCAATGCGAAAGACGGCTTAGGCATCAAATTACTGCTACAAAATGGCATTGAAGTTGCTGTTATTTCCGGAAGAGACTCTAAAACTGTCACGAAGCGTATGCAAAGTCTCGGTATAGAATTTATTTTCCAGGGTCAACGAGATAAAGGCGCCGCGCTCGAAAAGCTGCTCATAAAGGTTAAAGTTAACCCTGAAAACGTAGCGTTTGTTGGAGATGATTTGCCCGACCTGGTCGTCATGTCAAAGGTGGGGCTTGCAATTGCGGTACAAGACGCCCATTTTGCAGTAAAACAACATGCTGACTGGTGTACGCAACTTAAAGGAGGCTGCGGCGCTGTCAGAGAAGTCTGTGATCTGCTTTTGGAGACTCAAAACAACTTGGAAAAAACCATTGATCACTACTTGTAACAGGCTATTTTAATGCGTTGGCTTTTAATCTATTGTTTGTTAGGGGCCACGGCCTTATTCACTTGGTGGTTGGCTGAAATACTGTCTCAAGAAAAAGGCGTGGTAATTAGTCAAACCACCCATATTCCAAACTATTTCAGTAAAAAGTATAAAAAAACGGAGTTGGCTGAGAACGGTCTGCCTAAGCAAGAAATCACAGCAGATCTGATTGAACACTTCAATGACGATGCAACAACGACCATGCAAAACCCGGTCATGACTTTTTTTGTTCCAAATCAACCCGCCTGGGTGGTCAAAGCGGACAGTGGACTGTTATCGGCTGATCGAAAAAGCTTGCACTTGAACGACGCCGTTTATATTGATCGACCCTCTTTCCAAACTACCCAAGAAATACATGTTAAAACTTCCAATGCCTTGGTTAAACCCGAGTTGAATTATCTCGAAACCAACGAAAATATATTGATGCAAAGTACCCCACACTGGTCTTCCGGAAAAGGCGCAGAAATCATCTTTAAATCTCCAATCATCATCAAATTAAAATCCAAGGTTAAAGGGTATTATGTACCATCATGAAATCGGGTTTGGTTGGCTTTCATTGTTGCTATTGCTTTCACTATCAACTCCAGTTTTTGCTCTAAAAAGTGATTCTGAGCAACCTATAAATATAGAGTCCAACAGCGCTATCTTTGACGAAAGTAAAGGTCGAAGTATTTATTCTGGAAATGTTCAAGTTTCGCAAGGCAGTATGAGTTTAAATTCCGACCAACTGACCATTTTTTTTACTCAAGGGAAAATCAAGAAGTTACTGGCAATCGGCAAACCAGCAAAATTTAAACAAACACCCGAAGCTGGTAATGAGGATATCAATGGAGAAGCTCTAACCGCTGAATATTATCCAGAAAAAGCACTGCTCAGGCTAATCGAGCAAGCAGTCGTATGGCAAGGTGACAATAGATATTCTAGTGAACTAATAGAATACGATTACCGCAGCGCGGTTGTCAAAGCAGGCCAAAAAACTACGGATACTAAACGCGTTCATGTCATCCTGCAACCAAAAGAAAAAAACAAAACAAAATAATGTCTCGCTTAGCAGCTAAAGCTTTAAACAAATCCTACAAAAAAAGACATATTGTCAAGAATGTTTCATTACATGTGAATACCGGCGAAATTGTTGGCTTGTTGGGTCGTAACGGAGCCGGCAAAACAACCAGCTTTTATTTAATGGTTGGCTTAATTAATGCAGATAGTGGTGACATTTTACTGGATCAACAAAATATCACGCATTACCCAATGCATGCCAGGGCAAAACTTGGCATAGGTTATCTACCACAAGAACCATCTGTTTTTAGGAAATTATCAGTAGCCGATAATTTACGAGCAGTGCTACAAATTGATTCTTCTTTATCTGTTGACCAAATCGAATTGTCAATTGATGATTTATTATCCGAATTCGGCATTGAACATCTGCGTAATCAAATAGCCATTGGGCTTTCGGGTGGTGAAAGGCGCCGGCTGGAAATCGCACGTGCCATTGCCACAAAACCTAAATTTATCTTATTGGACGAACCTTTTGCTGCTGTTGACCTCCTTTCCATTATAGATTTACAACAAATTATTCAACAACTCCGTGAACGAAACATTGGTATTTTGATTACTGAACACCATGTTAGAGAAACGCTAGAAATATGTGATAGAGCATATATTGTCAATGAAGGCAAAGTCTTTGCTGAAGGCGAACCGAGCGAACTAGCTAAAAATAAAGAGGTACGAGAGGTTTTTCTTGGCGAACGATTCAACTTAAATGTGTAGTCAGTATTTTAATTGAGCTAAAATGACTTATAGACCTTCTAAAGCACTATGAAACAATCTATTCAGCTCAACCTTGGACAGCATTTAACTATGACGCCGCAATTGCAGCAGGCGATCAAAATGCTGCAATTATCGACACTCGATCTTCAACAAGAAATTCAGCAAGCTTTAGATTCTAATATGATGTTGGAGACTGCCGATGATGATCCTCCTGCTCAGGCTGATGGAGAAAATAGTGTATCTCCTGGACCATCAGAAAATTCAGAAAACCCTTCTGAAGAAATAACGAGCGAAGGTTCCAACACTGAAATGCCAGAAGAACTACCCATCGATTCGACTTGGGATGATGTTTATCAAAATACTCCGCTTAGTTCCGATAATATGGGTGAAAAACCAGAAATGGATTCCCATCGAAGTAAAACTGACTCATTGGCAGACCATTTACAATGGCAGCTGGAAATGACGCATTTTTCTGATCGGGATGCTGCTATAGCGACTGCTATCATTGATGCGATCAATGAAGAGGGTTATCTCAAGACGCCAATAGAAGATATATTTCAAGGCCTACAAACCCAGTTTGAAGAACTGGAAAACGATGAAGTAGTCGCAGTATTACATCGTATTCAAAGCTTTGACCCACCTGGCGTAGGTGCTGCCAACCTTGAAGATTGTTTACTCATTCAATTACGGCAACAACCGTTGACCACCCCATACAGAGAAATGGCAATCGAGCTAGTCACAAGACATCTGCACCTGTTAGCTTCTCAAGAAAGAGCAAAATTAATTAGAAAGCTTGGCATTACTGAACAAAAGTTATCAAAAGTCATTGAATTAATTCGTTCGCTTAACCCACGGCCAGGCAACCAAATTCAAACGACTACCTCTGAATATGTTATACCAGATGTGTTTGTGACAAAAAAAGAAGGCACATGGTTTGTCAGTTTAAATTCAGACATTTCGCCAAAATTACGTATTAACCCAACTTATTCAAATCTTATAAAACGATCGGACAGCAGCACTGACAATGTAAACATGAAAAATCATTTACAAGAAGCACGCTGGTTTATTAAGAGCTTACAAAGCAGAAATGACACTTTATTACGCGTTGCCCGATCAATTATTGCCAGACAGACCGCTTTTCTGGAAAATGGTGCTATTGCTATGAAACCAATGGTTCTAAGAGATATCGCAGAAGAACTCGAGTTGCACGAATCAACCATTTCCAGGGTAACTACTCAAAAATACATGCATACCCCTAATGGTATTATTGAGTTCAAATATTTTTTCAGCAGCCATGTTTCAACATCATCAGGAGGTGAGTGCTCAGCAACCGCCATTCGAGCATTTATTAAAGAATTGGTCGACCAAGAAAATCCATCAAAACCCTTGAGCGATAGCAAAATATCAGATTTATTAATTGAAAAAGGTATTAATGTAGCTCGCAGAACAATTGCGAAATACCGGGAAGCAATGTCTATCCCACCCTCTAGTCAGAGAAAAAGAGTCTTGTAATGGGCTCATTTTGTTTTAACCACACTTGAAGGAGTAATGATGCAAATTAGCATAACTGGACATCACCTAGAAATTACCGATTCATTAAGAAACTATGTTAATCAAAAATTCGAAAAACTTGAACGTCATTTTGACAATTTTACCGATGTACATGTGATTCTCACCGTCGAGAAGCTGAGAAAAAAAGCTGAATCGACGGTTCAGATTAGCGGGGCAAAATTGTTTGCTGAAGATGAACAAGAAGACATGTACGCCGCAATTGATAATCTAGTGAATAAGCTTGATCGTCAAATCATCAAACATAAAGAAAAAGTTACCGCGCATCGCTAATTATTATTCCAGGGCGTGTTTTTACTTGATCTATAGAATAGCCAAATGCAATTAATTATAGTGAGTGGGCTTTCAGGATCCGGTAAGAGCATCGCTCTGCACTCCTTGGAAGATTGCGGTTTTTATTGTGTAGATAACTTACCGTTTAACATGATTGAATTCTTTATCACCCAGATTATTCTGGCCGATAAAGAAAGATACCAAAAAACAGCTATTGTTCTTGATTCACGCAACCAAAAGAACGAATTATCTCAATTCAAAGAAAAACTGGATTTCATAGCTCAATACCCCGAAATTGACTGCCAAGTTGTTTTTCTAAAAGCTGACCATTTCACACTGATTAAACGCTACAGCGAAACCAGGCGACGACATCCTTTAACAACCCTTAACCTGCCCTTGGAAGAGGCGCTTAAACTGGAGGGTGAAGTCTTAAAACCGCTTGCTGACCACGCGGATCTTATACTTGATACCACCCATACTAATTACCACCAATTGCGAGAAATCATTCGTAATCAAGTTGGAGCCCGTTCTATTAGAAAACTATCTATTTTATTCCAGTCGTTTGGCTATAAAAGTGGCATACCTCTAGATTCTGATTTTGTATTCGACGCAAGAAGTTTGCTCAATCCCTACTGGATTCCATCTTTAAGGGGTTTTACAGGGAAAGATAATCCTGTCGTAGATTTTCTTGGTAAGGATCAGTATGTTATAAAATTCGAAAAAGACATTAAAGATTTTTTAGCCTTTTGGCTCTCTCGCTTTGACGCTGAAAACAGGAGTTATCTCAATATTTCTATTGGTTGCACAGGAGGCCAGCATCGTTCAGTGTTCCTTGTAAACAAGTTAGCGAAGTTTTTTGAAGATTATCCTTATAACATACTGGTCAGGCATCGTGAATTAGACTAAGTCCTTAGGAAGCGCTATAAAATGGCTTCTAAAATTGACTGATCTTTTAGTTTTATTTCTTTGTTAGAAAAAGCTCTGCGTCTTTTCAGGATGTTATTTAAACGCTGGTTTCTTATCTTTAGAAATAACAGGAGCTTTATCGATAACTGGGGAGTACTGCTAATAAGCATTCTTATTGATAAAACCATTGAAAAATGTCAAAAAAATGATCTTCAAATCTAAAAAAAGCGACCAGGTACTAATATATTCTAAATCCATTGCTACCCGACCTTCCATTTTATCCAGTGTATCGGTCTCACCCCGATAACCCTTGATCTGTGCCAAACCGGTAATGCCTGGCTTTACTTTATGTCTTAACATATACCCTTGTACGATTTTTCGATAATGCTCATTATGAGAAATAGCATGCGGCCTTGGTCCAACAACTGACATTTTCCCTTGTAAGACATTGATAAACTGGGGTAATTCATCCAGTGACGTTTTTCGCAAAAATGCTCCAAACGCCGTCACTCTCGGGTCATTTTTAGTGGCTTGTTTCACACTATCATCATTTTCAAGAACGGCCATCGATCGAAACTTCCAAACTTCAATTTTCTCACCTCGAAAACCATACCGCTTTTGTTTAAAAATAACGGGTCCTGGCGATGTTAATTTTACACCAATTGCTATGATCAACATGGGCAATGCGATCATACACAAGATAATGCTGGCTACTACAATATCCAAGATACGTTTAGCCATACCATCAATCCCATAAAAAGGAGAATCGTAAATACTGACTACCGTTATACCCTGTATGTTAGTCCATCTCGATCGCAGTAAATCAAACACAAAAAAATCGGGGACAAAATACAACGAAACAGTGGTATCAGACAGCTTAGAGAAAATATCTTTAATCCTTTGCTCAGCTCTTAAGGGTAGAACCACATAAACAATGTCAATATCATCCTGCTTGGCAGCTGTAATCAGATTATCAATATTTCCTCTAATATCATTGATATCAATCGTTACCCTAAAGTCTTGGTCTTTTTGACGATCGTCATAAAATCCAACAAACTTCATACCCATCCATGTTTCCTGCATAAAGATTTGCTTTAATTTGACACCTAACTCATTGCCGCCAACGATAGCGACTCGACGAGTATTTCTGCCCTGACGCCTGATCATGTCGACAAAAACTCGAATGATAATATGCCAGGAAACTATTTCCACTGGTACAAAAAATATCCAGGTCCAAAAGTTTCTCTGTACTACCTCTTCGATAATTGTAAAAAAGTTATCAACAGCGATAAATACAAAAATAACACCAACCCAAGCCATGACGATGGCGATTGACTCTTCACCTATTCTACCGCCTCTGCCTTGGTGGTATACTTCGCTAATTTCTGCAAAAAAGACATAAGCGATGATGGAAATCAATAACCATGGTAAGAAATACTGATCCCATTCCAAGTGGTAAATACTGGAAGTAGCCCATAAAGTAATCACTATGATTGCGATATCCAGCAACCGTGACAATGCATTCAATTTGGAGCTATGGGGTCGAATTAGGCCAGGTACTTTTGTTATTGCCATATAAAAGTTTGTTTGATGGTTAGTGTGGTTAATTGTAAGGTAGATGGTTGATCATTCTTCTTCACCTTCTTCTGAGCCTTTTTCAGCTGACCCTGGCGATAGTAGAGTCAATTTAAGAAGATGGACTCTGCGGGTATCAGCTCTTAATACCTCAAATCTAAATCTATCAATATCAACTTTTTCACCACTTTTTGGCAGGTGTTCAAGCTGATGAACTATGAGTCCTCCGATAGTGTCGTGATCTTCTCCAGGCAGTTCTGATGAAAAATAGTCATTGAATTCCTCGATAGGAGTTAACGCTTTAATTGTAAACTCATCATCACTCCTGCGAAAAATATATTCTTCTTCATCACAATCATGTTCATCTTCAATTTCGCCAACAATTTGTTCCAGCACATCTTCAATTGTCACTAATCCGGCAGTTGTTCCATATTCATCAATGACAATGGCCATGTGGTTACGGTTCTTACGAAATTCACGCAATAAAACGTTAAGGCGTTTACTTTCAGGAATGAAGCGTGCAGACCGCATAATATCCTGAACTTTCAGTCGTTGGTCTTTTTGTTTTTGAACGTAGGATAGCAAATCTTTTGCTAGCATTATACCGACCACTTCACTTCTATCTTCACCGATAACTGGAAATCTAGAATGCGCAGACTCAATCACTAATGGAAAAATAGTGTCCAGCTCAGCATCCCTTGGAACCACGACCATTTGTACCCTTGGGATCATGATATCCCGAACCCGCATCTCAGAAACTTGCAACACCCCTTCTATCATGGATAGGGCTTCTATATCCAACAAGCGCCGCTCTTGAGCTTCTCTAAGTATTGCTAGCAGATCCTGTCGGTCTTGCGGTTCTCCAGTCAAAAAATAACTGATTTTATCGATCCAGTTTTTTGACTGGGACGAGATATTCCCAGGAGGGTCTTCTGTTACTTCATTGTTCATCAGGTAGCTCTGTCTTCATAAGGGTTGCTAATTTTGAGTTGATTGAGTATTTCAAATTCAAGGGTTTCCATCTCTACAGCCTCAGTGTCATTGGTATGGTTATGACCTAATAAGTGTAATATGCCATGAACAACCATATGCGCCCAGTGATCAAACAACTGCTTGTGCTGTTCCTTTGCTTCCTTCTCTATAACCGGCGCGCAAAAGATCAAGTCACCTAATAGATTTAGTCCAACTATCTCAGGCAATGAATAAGGGAAACTTAATACATTGGTTGGTCCGGTGCACTTTCTAAACTGCTGGTTCAAGTTGGCACTTTCTTGTTCGTCAACAATTCTAATTACAACTTCTGCATCCTGACAGCACTTGCCCAAGCTGATATCGACCCACTGGGTAAATTGTTCAACATTGGGAAGATTACCTCGATCCAATGCATATTGGATATCAATAGAATGCATATTGAAAACAGCTGAAATCAGCTGAAATCAGCTTCGCGTGTCTGAGGAGTTAGTTGCTTCGTAAGCTTCATAAGCAGAAACTATGCGCTGTACCAATGGATGTCTCACCACGTCTCGATGTGAAAAAAAGTTAAAACTTATCCCTTCTATATTTTGTAATATACCGACCACTTGTTTAAGTCCAGACATTTTTTCTTTGGGTAAATCAATCTGTGTGACATCCCCGGTGATAACAACAGTTGACCCAAAACCGATGCGTGTTAAAAACATTTTGATTTGCTCTGTCGTAGTATTTTGCGCTTCGTCTAAAATAATGAATGAATCATTTAATGTTCTTCCTCTCATGAAAGCAAGGGGTGCCACTTCTATGATATGTTGCTCTATTAATTTCTCAACTCTTTCAAAACCCAACATTTCGTAAAGAGCATCATAGAGCGGGCGTAGATAAGGATCAACTTTCTGAGCCAGATCTCCAGGCAAAAAACCTAATTTCTCACCCGCTTCAACTGCAGGTCTGACCAAGATAATTCTCATCACCTTTTTATTCTCAAGCGCTGCAACAGCAGAAGCAACGGCTAAATAGGTTTTTCCAGTTCCAGCTGGACCGATCCCAAAATTAATATCATGGCTTGCAATGTTATTTAAATAAGTTTGTTGATTCGCACCGCGGCCAGTAATAACGCCAGCCCTAGTTCGAATTGAAATAATTTCTGCGCTTTTTTCACTATCTTCATTCTTCAGAATTTCATCAATATTAGACATCTGCATGAATAAATGTACTCGATTAGGTGTGATGGTTTCTTTTTGGGTTGCGTCAAATAAAGTTTGTATCAGCGCTTTTGCCGCCCTGACGCCGTTATTAGAACCGGTCAGTTTGAATTGGCTTCCGCGATTAGCTATCCGCACCAACAGTCTTTTTTCAATTTGATCCAGATGTTCATTACACTGACCACAAAGATTTGCTAAGCGGACGTTATCTGAGGGTTGCAACGAAAATTCTAAAGACTGGCTTACAGCTGGGATTGACAAATTAATTGAACTGTTTTTGTAATGATTTTTCAACAATCTGGCCGCGAAGAGAGTTCGGAAGAGCTTCGGTAATATTAACGTTGATAAATTTACCTTTCAGATTAGGGTGTCCGGTGAAATTGACAACACGATTGTTTTCGGTTCTACCCATAATTTGCATTGGATTCTTCTTAGAAACTCCCTCAACCAGAACTTTTTGAACAGAACCCACCATTTGCTGTGATATGTTCGTTGCCATTAAATTGACCCTTGCTTGTAAACGGCTTAACCTTTGCTTCTTAATTGTAATTGGAACATTATCTTCAAATGAGGCAGCAGGCGTACCTGGTCTCGCACTATAAATAAAGCTAAATGACTGATCGAAACCAATTTCCTCAATTAAATCCATGGTTTCCTCAAAATCGTGGTCAGTTTCTTCAGGAAACCCTATGATGAAATCCGATGATAAGCTAATATCCGGCCTGACCTCTCGCAGCTTTCTAATTGTATCTAAATAGTATTGACGCGTATGTCCCCTTTTCATCCTGGCTAAAATCCTATCACTACCAGACTGTACCGGAAGGTGTAGATGATCAACTAAAGCGGGTATCTCAGCATAAGCCTCAATAATTTCATCAGTAAATTCAACCGGATGGGAAGTAGTGTATCGAATTCGATCTATTCCCTCAATATTTGCAACATAGTGTAATAACAAGGAAAAGTCTGCTATATCTTCATCCGGCATGATGCCACGATAGGCGTTAACATTTTGACCTAATAAATTGATTTCTCTGACACCCTGGGCTGCCAATAGTTTAATCTCAGACAGCACACTGTTTAATGGGCGACTAATTTCCTCACCTCTGGTAAAAGGTACGACACAAAAAGTACAATATTTACTGCAACCCTCCATCACAGAAACAAAAGCTTTGGGTCCTTCCGCTCTGGGTTCTGGCAAGGAATCGAACTTTTCTATTTCTGGAAAGGATATATCGACGACCGACTTATCGCCACCCTTCGCTTCATCTAACAATTGAGGTAATCGATGGAGGGTCTGGGGACCGAAAACAATATCAACGAATGGCGCTCTTTTTCTAAGAGCTTCTCCTTCTTGACTGGCTACACAGCCACCAACGCCAATTATAACATGGGGGCGATGCTGTTTTAAGGAACGCCAAACACCCAATTGAGAAAATACTTTTTCTTGTGCTTTTTCTCTAATAGAACAGGTATTGAGAAGGAGTACATCGGCTTGTTCAGGATCGTCAATAAACTCCAGGCCATGAGACACATGTAATATATCTCTCATTTTGTCAGAATCATAATCATTCATCTGACAACCGTTAGTTTGTATATAAAGCTTTTTCGTCATGGAATGTGCTGGGAAAACGACTCCAAATTTTTGTATCAAAATTACGTTACTTAAATGTAAGGCCAACTATAATGAATTTCAAGTACGGCCTAATTTGATAACTAGATTTTTCATTTATTCCATTACTTATTCACTCTAAATTCTTAACTGGCTAATGTTGGTCATGGTTAAAACCAAGCTGAAACCGACCCGCTTAAGTGCTGCTTCGGGATGTCTGGCGTACATAACGTTTCTTATTTCTTGCTTTTTTTCTAGCGCGACATCAATTAAAACGAGATGTCTTCCAGCCTCAATATCGTCATGATATAACGATTTTTTCTAATTTTCTGTCGCTATACCGGCTAACCCACCAACCCAACAACCGAAAAAGGTAAGGCAAAGGAATGCGAATAGAGTAAACCTTTTTTTGTAGCGGCGTAAAGCATTTTAGGTTAAAAAACAAGTTACGATAACACTTCGGGTGTGATTAAAAGAAGTTCAAGGGAGTCTTCGGGTCTTCAAGGGCAACAGGAACGTGCACGAAATAACTACAACAACTAACTTGTTTTTTTGTCCGTCTTTGGTGTTGTGGCAACAGTTGCGTAGCCTGCTATGCGCCTGTTGCCACGCCTTGAAGACAAACAAAAACCCCTCGCTAGTTGCCGAACTTATTCCGTGCGCGTTCCGAAGTTAACATCTCATGGAGGAGGTAGAAAAAGTGAAATTTTCCACAATCAAGTTGGCTTTGATTCTTTGTTGATATCCACGCTTGGGTACTAATGACGAATCATGTGCATTTATTATGTACACCTCATGAAGAGAGCGATGAGCCAAATGGTACAAGAAAGGCTGGGCGATCGGAAAAGGGTATCGATAGAGGGAATTAATATCACATTGACCCTAATTATTGAGCTGTATTTTTATCGGTTTCCATTGATAGGATTATTTTCTGTTTTCCATTTCACTTGTGTTTATTGCAAAAAGTTGGTCTGTTGAAGGCAAGTTGCAAACTGGTTCACAAATTTTAATGTTTGTAAAGAATTAACATAAATTTGGTGAATAGATCACATCTATTCAAGCAATAACTCATTACACTAATACTTAACAACTCTAGAAATATTTTTGGCAAAGAGGTTATTAGTTTGGAATATTTACAGAGTTGGGTCCAATGAAGAATGAACATCATTGGCAACCTCCTAAATACTAAAGGCTTATTTTTTCCACGTTCGTTGTTTTGTGGATCTGGTAAGCCTTCTTTGTTTTTGTCACTTTTACTCTCAAATACAACGCTACTGAAGAAACGCTAGACCATGGCCGGCTATGCATTCGTGGGAAAAGGGCTGCTAATGTTTCTTTCAGGCTTTGTCATGGATGTTTGAAAAATTATCTTGCTGGTTTGCCAATAGGTACTTGTGTTAATTTCGTTGATAAGGACTTGGATTTTTTCTGTAAACGCCATTCAAAAAAAGCAGTATTAGCCAAAACTGCTCTCACATATCGCCGTGTTTCAGTAAATGGAATGGTGTCTATCCAAACATCAGCAGGCATGGAACGTTTGCTTGGAAGCCATCGTTTGACTCTCGAAGCTCCTGCATTATATGCGGCGCTGGCTAGGGCTATGTGGTTCTCGAAAGTGTCTAACATTTTTCTCAGGTAATAGCTTCCTAGCTCAATATTGGTGGTTGCATTTGTTAAGTCTGGGAGCCTTTTTGTTTTACCTAAAAGTTTACCAACGTATTTAGCTGTGCTAGGCATCAATTGCATCAAGCCAACGGCTCCAGCTGATGATCTAATATCGGTCATAAAGGCACTTTCTCGTCGCATTACGCCATAAATCCACGCAGGGTTGAGACTGTTCTGTTTGGCTGCTGATTGGATTGTTTTGCTGAATGGCGTAGGAAATTTCAAAGTGAGGGCATGTGCCTTTGAAGAGGCGTTAGCAGAATACATGGCACGATCAAACAATCCCCATTCCCAAGCCAGAAATCCTGCTGCCAATTTTTGTTCTGGAGAGAATGATGCATGGGCATTGCTCCATTCTCTTCTACCTTCCCAGTTTATGTTAGCTAAATGATATTCGCGAGCACGAATTAACTGAGGGTTTTTTGCTAATTCTTCGACCAAAGCTTGATCAGGGATCGCTTTTGATTCATAAATTGGATAACTTGAACCCATTTTATCTGCCGCCAAAAACCCATGATAACTGGTTTGTTTGGCTAACGATTGATAAGTTTTCCTGGCTCGCTGCGAGTGTTTCATAGATTCATGAGAACGGCCGACCCAATATTGCCAATGGTCTTCCAATTGCTCTTTAACCGGAAGCCGTTTTATTTCAGTTAAGATTTTTGGCCAATCTTGCTCTAAAAGTGCAGTTCTGACGCGCCACTCCATGACTTCAAGATCATCTTCTCTTACCACGAACCGATTTAACCAAAGGTTCGCTTTTGGTAATCGGCGATAAGCCGTGATCATGCCAAGTGATTTGTTAATTTGGTAACGCTTTTCTGGAGAAAATAAATAGTTGGGTCGAATTTTGTACCAGAATTTTAAGGCTGCCTCAGGTTCTTTCAATGCCCAGCGCTTTATCAGGTTGGATATGATATGCCGAGTAACAATTCCATCAGTGCTGATGAGCTTGCTTCGTAAAGTTTTTTCCGGATTTGAATAACCATCTATCCATTGTTCAATACTCTCGCGATCTCTACTATTTAAATATTTTAGCAGAGAAGCGACTAATACAGTTTGACCAGCCTCCATTCCAGTTACTATTCGTTTCCAAACTGTTACAACATCGGGTATATCCTTTCTCTCAAAGTGTTTAAACACTTCGGCGCAAGGCTTGGGGTGCTGTTTTGGCATAGCCCAAAGGGTCAATGACTTTTTGTCGAAAGTTTTAATCAGGTCGGTTTGAAATTTCGCATACAAAGTTTCACAAGGCAAAGCACGCGCATAGGGCGAATGAGATATTTGCAAGAAAGCATTCCATTTTTTCCGGTCTGCCAGTCTTCTTTGCAGTAATCGAATAAGTTGTTTCGACAAGGATTTGTCTTGGTATTTTTTCTCAAACGCAGTGATGCGGTTGATAATTTTCTCATTCGGTCGATCAATAATATCTAACCTTAGAGTCTCAAACTCTAAATATCGATAAAGAGGATAATCTTTAATTTTTTTAGAGAGCGATTGGAAAGAGGTGGGGTCATTTTTTTTTATAGCTTTACGGGCAGCAATGAAAATATCTCGTTCAGTTTGATAGTCTAAATGGGCCTGCTGTGTCTTTTTACTGGCAGTGCCGGCGTAGCAAAATGCAAGAGGACAGACTCCTAGCAGGCAAAAAACAGTTATGATAGCCAGCCTTCTCTGGCAATTGAAAAGTAAGATCATTTAATAATGAAGCGCTTGTCCTTAAAGATGGCCGGTTAGCAAGTATGTAAGAAAAAATGTATCAGGTAGGTCAAAAGTGATAATACGACATGCAGAAAAAATATCAAGCAGTATAACTAAAGTGCAAGACAGTTAGAGAAAAAGTGATTGGCATTAGACATTATAACTCGGATTAGGTGTCATCATTATCAGATAATAAGTACATTTTAATTGTTGGTTTAAAAAACATACTTATGCTTCTCTTAAAGTAATAGAAGAAAACACTGAGTAATAATCTCATAAGTCTAGTTTGATTCATTGGGTTTGCAGCGCAACTTAAGATGGCAGTTTTGCATCATTACGATTTGAGTATCGGGTAAGCCATTAGCTTTGCAGTTACAATGACTGTTTATGGTGACTTGGATAGATCTTAGAGGTTAGTTGTTCATTTTCAGTTAAGGTATGCTTATTATAATTTTGAGGGACTAAATAAGGGCAATTCTAAAGCTCAAATAAATACAAAATAAGAAATAAACCGGGGGTAGCATGTGTTTCAAAACAAATTCGAATAGTTATTTAATCCAAAATTACCGACGGCAAGATGCCAGCTCGGCTGACTCTTTAATCCACAGATAAAAACCCAGTCTTGATTACTATGACTGCCGATATATGTTAGGTATTGTTGGCGATGGTCGCTGATGCTCTAGTACAAATACTTCAATTTGAATGACTGTTTATATTGAGGAATTTTAAGCTATTGTTGGCCCAATAAAAGGTATTGCCATTATTTTCATTGAACATAGCGTTAGAAAGTAATGCTGCGCTACAACGAGAAATACTTAATAACAATAATAGGAAAAATGATGAGTTACAAAAAAATATTTGATCCAAGTGAGAAATCTTTTTTCGCTTCTTTATTCATACCATTAATTCTCAATGCTTTGTTTTCAAGAATGGTTTTGGCAATGCCGGCCAATCCTAATTCATTCATCGAAGTGCAACCGGATGGAACTAAGGTTACCTTGCAAATAAAGGGTGATGAACATTTTCATACGTTACAAGATATGAATGGATTCACCGTTGTACGAAACAATGGTGCTTTTTTTTACGCAGATTTGAATGCTCAAGGACAGTTAATAGCAACGCCATTTAAAGTGGGTCAAGTAAATCCAGGTGCCGTAAATTTAAGTCCGGGGATTTTGCCTCCAGAAGATTTAAGAGAACAATCGGATTTCAACCCTCCTAATTCAGCCCCTTCGGCAAACCCACCTCAAAGGGCTCCAACTTCTGGAAGCGTCAAGAATTTAGTGGTAATGATTCGCTTTGCCAATCACTCTTCGAGAGTACTTCCTACCACTGCAAACATGAATGTCCTGTTCAATGCCGAGAATGCTGACCCCGAGCTTGCACCTACTGGAAGCGTAAAAGGTTATTTTTTAGAAAACTCATATAGCCAGTTGTCGTTGGATACAGACTTTTCTGACTGGATTGATGTTTTGCAGAACGAGCAGTATTATGCCGACGGGGTGTCGGGTCTTGGGTCTAAAATATGGGAGGCATTGATCGAGGCTTTAGACGAACTGGATCAATCGATTGATTTTACGCAGTATGATCAGGATGGTGATGGGTATATTGATGCAATCACTTTCATACATTCGGGCTATGCTGCAGAATGGGGCACAACTGATACGGCAGGAGTGGCCTACACAGATAGGATTTGGTCACATAAATGGAATATTATGCCTGAATGGGTGTCGGGAGAAGGCGTCAAGGTATCCAACTACCATATTAGTCCGGGTTTATGGGGAGTATCAGGCAGCGAGATTGGTCGCATTGGCGTGATTGCGCATGAAACGGCTCATTTTTTTGGGTTACCCGATTTATACGATACTAATGGTGTCGGAGAAGGAGTCGGTTCCTATGGTTTAATGGCCAATTCCTGGGGGTTTGATGGTCAACAATGGTGTCCACCGCACTTATCAGCTTGGAGTAAAATTCAATTACAATGGGTTAACCCGACCTACATTAATGCAGACGGACTTTATACACTCAATGAAGCAGAGTTTAACGCTGAAGTATTCAAAATTGATGAAGGGTTCCCCTTCGGTGAGTATTTACTGATCGAAAATCGCCAAAACAGCGGCTTTGATTGCTCTATGCCGCAAGGTGGATTAGCTATTTGGCACATTGATGAAGCAAAAGATACAGGCATTTTTAATAGTGACAATACAACAGAAGGTTTTCCAGGGCAGTTGGGTTGGCCGGAAAATGATAACCATTATCGCGTTGCATTACTACAGGCAGACCAATTCTATGATTTAGAGCAAGGCTATAATAGGGGTGATTCGGGAGATTTATATCATGCTGGTGGTGTCGATATTATTGGCCCAGGCCCATTAAACTATCCCAATACTGACACCTACCAGTCGGGTCGTATTAACCAAACCGGTTATACTATCCATAGTGTTAGTTCGTCGGGTTCTGCCATGACATTTTGTTTGGGCGAAGCAGACTGTCAAAATATTGCTCCGACAGCCACTAACGATAGTGCTGGACCGATTGACCCGAATGCCTCGGTATCGGTTGATGTACTCAGCAATGACGCCGATAGCGATGGAACGCTGGTGGCCGGTACGGTAACGGTAGTAACCACACCGAGTCATGGCACAACCAGTATCGATGCGGTTACCGGCGTGATCACCTATACCGATGATGGAACGGCGACGACTGATGATACTTTCACCTATACGGTAGAAGACAACCTGGGTGCGTTATCGAACGAAGCGACGGTCACGATTAGCATCAACAGTAGCGGAGGTGGCAACCAATCGCCGGTAGCTACGGATGACAGTGCCGGCCCGATTGATCCAAGTGCTTCGGTAGCGATTGATGTACTCAGCAATGACAGCGACAGCGATGGAACGCTAGTAGCCGGCACGGTGACGGTAGTAACCACACCGAGTCATGGCACAACCAGTATCGATGTAGTCACCGGCGCGATCACCTATACCGATGATGGAACGGCGACGACCGATGACACCTTTACCTATACGGTAGAAGACAATCTGGGTGCGTTATCGAATGCAGCAACAGTCACAGTCAGCATCAACAGCAGCGGTGGCGGTAATCAATCGCCGGTAGCGTTAAATGACAGTGCCGGTCCGATTGATCCGAGTGCCTCGGTAGCGATTGATGTATTAAGCAATGACAGCGACAGCGATGGAACGCTGGTAGCCGGTACGGTAGCGGTAGTAACAGCGCCGAGTCATGGCACAACCAGTATTGATGCAGTCACCGGAGCGATCACCTATACCGATAATGGAACGGAGACGACTGATGATACGTTCACCTATACGGTAGAAGATAATCTAGGCGGGTTATCGAATGAAGCGACGGTCACGATTTCGATAACCCATGCTAATGGCACCTGTGGTATGGGTTTATCTTTGGATGGTAGCGATGACTGGGTAAATGTTCCTAACCTAGTGTTTTCAGGTGATTTTACGGTAGAAGCATGGGTCAACTTAGCGCCTGGAATTAGTGGGGTTGATGCGTTAGTGGGTCAAGAAGGCACGGGTATTGACTTTAACTTTTTTGGTGGCAAGGTACGCTTGTTTGAGCCGTTTACTGACCGTATTGCTGCGAATACCATTATCCAGCCCAATACCTGGACTCATATAGCGCTGACTCGTTTAGGCTCTAGCTTATCGTTATATATAAATGGTTTACTGGATGCGACCGGTACTTGGTCAGGAAGTTTTCCGATCAAAGCACTGGGTCGAGGCAATCAAAGCTTTGCGGGTCACTTGGAAGGTGAATTGGATGAAGTAAGGCTATGGACGGTTGCGCGAAGCGGATCAGATATTACGGCTAACTACAACCAAAGCGTAGCCGCTAACAGTGCAGGTTTGACGGCCTATTGGAGCTTTAATGAGAGTGGGCAGGTGGTAGAGGACTTGAGTGGCTCAGGGAACAATGGCTCGCTGGGAAGTGGTGCTGGTGCAGGTAATGATGATCCGCAACGGGTTATTTCAGGGGCGCCTATTAGTGAAAATTGTAGTGGAGGAGGCGGTAACCAATCGCCGGTAGCGGTAAATGACAGTGCTGGACCGATTGACCCGAATACCTCGGTATCGGTTGATGTATTAAGCAATGACGCCGATAGTGATGGAACGCTGGCAGCCGGTACGGTGACGGTAGTAACCGCGCCGAGTCATGGCACAACCAGTATCGATGCAGTCACCGGAGCGATTACCTATACGGACGATGGAACGGCGACGACCGATGACACCTTTACCTATACGGTAGAAGACAATCTGGGTGCGTTATCGAATGCAGCAACAGTCACAGTCAGCATCAACAGCAGCGGTGGCGGTAACCAATCGCCGGTAGCGGTAAATGACAGTGCTGGACCGATTGACCCGAATACCTCGGTATCGGTTGATGTATTAAGCAATGACAGCGACAGCGATGGAACGCTGGTAGCCGGTACGGTAGCGGTAGTAACAGCGCCGAGTCATGGCACAACCAGTATTGATGCAGTCACCGGAGCGATCACCTATACCGATAATGGAACGGAGACGACTGATGATACGTTCACCTATACGGTAGAAGATAATCTAGGCGGGTTATCGAATGAAGCGACGGTCACGATTTCGATAACCCATGCTAATGGCACCTGTGGTATGGGTTTATCTTTGGATGGTAGCGATGACTGGGTAAATGTTCCTAACCTAGTGTTTTCAGGTGATTTTACGGTAGAAGCATGGGTCAACTTAGCGCCTGGAATTAGTGGGGTTGATGCGTTAGTGGGTCAAGAAGGCACGGGTATTGACTTTAACTTTTTTGGTGGCAAGGTACGCTTGTTTGAGCCGTTTACTGACCGTATTGCTGCGAATACCATTATCCAGCCCAATACCTGGACTCATATAGCGCTGACTCGTTTAGGCTCTAGCTTATCGTTATATATAAATGGTTTACTGGATGCGACCGGTACTTGGTCAGGAAGTTTTCCGATCAAAGCACTGGGTCGAGGCAATCAAAGCTTTGCGGGTCACTTGGAAGGTGAATTGGATGAAGTAAGGCTATGGACGGTTGCGCGAAGCGGATCAGATATTACGGCTAACTACAACCAAAGCGTAGCCGCTAACAGTGCAGGTTTGACGGCCTATTGGAGCTTTAATGAGAGTGGGCAGGTGGTAGAGGACTTGAGTGGCTCAGGGAACAATGGCTCGCTGGGAAGTGGTGCTGGTGCAGGTAATGATGATCCGCAACGGGTTATTTCAGGCGCGCCCATTAACGAAAACTGTAATGGTGGGGGGGGGAACCAATCTCCGACAGCCACTAACGATAGTGCTGGACCGATTGACCCGAATGCCTCGGTATCGGTTGATGTACTCAGCAATGACGCCGATAGCGATGGAACGCTGGTGGCCGGTACGGTAACGGTAGTAACCACACCGAGTCATGGCACAACCAGTATCGATGCGGTTACCGGCGTGATCACCTATACCGATGATGGAACGGCGACGACTGATGATACTTTCACCTATACGGTAGAAGACAACCTGGGTGCGTTATCGAACGAAGCGACGGTCACGATTAGCATCAACAGTAGCGGAGGTGGCAACCAATCGCCGGTAGCTACGGATGACAGTGCCGGCCCGATTGATCCAAGTGCTTCGGTAGCGATTGATGTACTCAGCAATGACAGCGACAGCGATGGAACGCTAGTAGCCGGCACGGTGACGGTAGTAACCACACCGAGTCATGGCACAACCAGTATCGATGTAGTCACCGGCGCGATCACCTATACCGATGATGGAACGGCGACGACCGATGACACCTTTACCTATACGGTAGAAGACAATCTGGGTGCGTTATCGAATGCAGCAACAGTCACAGTCAGCATCAACAGCAGCGGTGGCGGTAATCAATCGCCGGTAGCGTTAAATGACAGTGCCGGTCCGATTGATCCGAGTGCCTCGGTAGCGATTGATGTATTAAGCAATGACAGCGACAGCGATGGAACGCTGGTAGCCGGTACGGTAGCGGTAGTAACAGCGCCGAGTCATGGCACAACCAGTATTGATGCAGTCACCGGAGCGATCACCTATACCGATAATGGAACGGAGACGACTGATGATACGTTCACCTATACGGTAGAAGATAATCTAGGCGGGTTATCGAATGAAGCGACGGTCACGATTTCGATAACCCATGCTAATGGCACCTGTGGTATGGGTTTATCTTTGGATGGTAGCGATGACTGGGTAAATGTTCCTAACCTAGTGTTTTCAGGTGATTTTACGGTAGAAGCATGGGTCAACTTAGCGCCTGGAATTAGTGGGGTTGATGCGTTAGTGGGTCAAGAAGGCACGGGTATTGACTTTAACTTTTTTGGTGGCAAGGTACGCTTGTTTGAGCCGTTTACTGACCGTATTGCTGCGAATACCATTATCCAGCCCAATACCTGGACTCATATAGCGCTGACTCGTTTAGGCTCTAGCTTATCGTTATATATAAATGGTTTACTGGATGCGACCGGTACTTGGTCAGGAAGTTTTCCGATCAAAGCACTGGGTCGAGGCAATCAAAGCTTTGCGGGTCACTTGGAAGGTGAATTGGATGAAGTAAGGCTATGGACGGTTGCGCGAAGCGGATCAGATATTACGGCTAACTACAACCAAAGCGTAGCCGCTAACAGTGCAGGTTTGACGGCCTATTGGAGCTTTAATGAGAGTGGGCAGGTGGTAGAGGACTTGAGTGGCTCAGGGAACAATGGCTCGCTGGGAAGTGGTGCTGGTGCAGGTAATGATGATCCGCAACGGGTTATTTCAGGGGCGCCCATTAACGAAAACTGTAATAATTGATTAGTCTTTTTAATTTGGTTCGGTCTCGCACATTTTTTTTAAATATGCGGAAATAAAGATATTTTTGGAGTACATAATGATAAGAAAAATTTTATTGGGTTGCTGTTTGTTGGCGTGCGAAAGTGTTGTACTGGCAAACACTTTTTATGTTGATCCTGAACATGGTTGTGACAAATCCATTCTACCAAATATTGTTTGTGATGGGTCGGCAGCCAATCCGTGGAGAAGATTAGATAAGGTCATCGCCAATCAACAAATTATGACCAAAAATTATGCGGGAACCATCCTTTATCCTAATGCTCCTGTCAAACCAGGGGATACTCTTCTTTTAAGAGATGGTTTCCACGGTAATGTAAAAATTATGAATTATTATAATGATTCCTATATTACAGTTAAAGCCGATCCAAATCGCAAGCCTAACGGTTCAAGACACGAGCCTAGGGTGAGTCGTTTATTGGTTAGCAATTCCAAAAACTGGAGATTTGAGAAGCTAACTATTAGTCAGGGATTTATTGATCCAGATGATCCCTCCAAACCCGTTTATTCTGATCTTCAGATAGTAATGCTAGGAGGCAAAGGTATTGAAGGATTGTGCCAAGATCCCCAGGCAGCGGTATGTGTCCCTATTAGTGCTCCAACCAGTGATATTCAACTGATAGACTCTTATATTTTCTCTACGCCTGAAAGCAAGAACTGGACCGTGAACGACTGGAAAACCAAGGCGAAATCCGGTGTTTGGGTTGGAGTTGATAGCCATGAATATTCGAATTTCTTAATCAAAAACAACTATATAGAAAATGTAGTCCATGGGATACAAATCACTGCGTCTGATACCGTCGTGGAAGGGAATGTGATTAATAACTTCAGGGATGATGGAATGAGAGGAATTCGAAATAACATCACTTTTCATCATAATGTTGTTAGAAATAATGTATCGATAGATACTAATCACGATGACGCAATTCAAGCATTCTATAGTCCGATCACAGCGAATCCCTTACCTCCCATTGAATCTATGAACATTAACAAGAATATTATCCTTAATAGAGATTCATACCCTGAAACAAGCCAGGTAAGTGCCATCCAAGGTATTGGTATGTTTGATGGGCCTTTCAAAAAAATCAAGATAACCAATAATGTCGTATTAGCTTTCCAATATCACGGAATAAGTTTATACGACTCTGAACAATCCGATATTGTGAATAATGTAGTTTATTCTCCATTAGCGCCTCCGGAAATTCATTTGGATGAAGTATATGCTGCCTTGTGGATTTCCTTAGCTTCTAAAAATGGCCTTTCTGAGGAAGAGCTAAAGCAGAAAAACATGGTGTGTGGGAACTATGCCATAGACTACGCACCTAATGATCTCCCCAATTACACGACTGCGTATTCTCCTTTTACAAATATTAACGATCTCAACAGTTATTGTTCAGGGGCGGTGTCAGCTGAAGGGAGTGCACAGTATCAATATAGTAATAACACCCTTGCTCCAGAACTATCTTATGATGCTTGTTTCAATACCACTGTGTTAGAACAAAATGAGAAGTTTTTTATTGATAAATTATCAAAACTATTGAAAGAAACCAACCAAATGTACGGAGCAGTGCATGCACTGGCAAAAAAAGCAAGAGTCAATACAGGCCTATTTATTCAAGGTTGGGGGCTAAGTTCAATTTTTAATAGTTGTTCGCAGCCGTTGCTACAACCACTTTCTCAGCCGCTCCCTCAGTTAGGTCCTCGACCACTCCCTCAAAGGAGGAACCCTCAGTTGAGTCCCCGAGCACCATTTCCTCAGCGTCAGATGGTACGGTAATGTTAGATGGTCTGAATTGAATCCTATGGGTGATTGAATGGAGCCGTAGTCATTTTCTGGTGTGAGAGAAAAAAAGATAGTGGTACGCGTGAAAGCCAATCAAGCAGCCTTTGTTCTTGAAACATTGTTATCCTGAATCACCAACAACACGTGAAGTATTAGTGTCCTTGAATTTGGTGGTCACACAATAATATTGATGTTATGTTGGTTTTGCGTTTATGTAGAATCAATCAAAGATGGGAAAATGATAATGCATCACTTTTAATCTCACCCATGGCATTTGGCTTAATAGCTCGGATTATGTCGCGTCATTTCAAATGATAAGGTTGTTTCATAAAGGCTCAGTTCGCGTTGGTACTCAATAAATACACCTTGTCTAGAAGCACCATAAGTACCGTATTTTTAAGCGTTACAAGATAAACCAACAGTTAACGCGAACAGAGCCATCATAAAAGAAGTCATGGCATTTTGGAGAATGGTTCAATGCTAGCTTATTCCCTTTTAGAAATTACTATATTCAAGGTATCAAGGAGGACAAGGTGCGCGTAATGGGGTATCAATTTTTATTCTTGTTTATGTTTCTGCAGTATTTTTCACTTGCAGCTAAAGCAGGAGAGACTAATGAAGATTTTCATACCTGGGGCAATTTAACTGCGATAAGTTCCCTGGGAGGGTTAAATCCTGAACTTGCAAACTTAAAATTATGGCTGGAAGGACAAGGCCGTTTTGGTGAAGATACCTCGCGTTTTTCTCAAGGGATTTTAAGACTGGGGCTGGGGTACTCGGTAAACGATTACGTCAGTCTTTGGATAGGTTATGCTTGGATTCCAACTGCTGAACCTTTCACCCAATCGGCTTTTGACGAGCATCGTATTTGGCAACAATTATTATGGAATAAATCATTTTCGATAGGAGGTGTGATGGGAAGAACTCGTTTGGAGCAACGGTATGTCGGTAATGAAAGTGACGTTGGATGGCGTTTTAGGCAATTTTTTAAAATCATAAAACCTTTACCCATCGCGGCAAATTTTAGTTTTGTCGTATGGGATGAAATTTTTGTCGATATCAATCTACCAGCTTGGAAAGCCAGTAATGGTTTTGATCAAAATCGAGTATTTGCAGGTATTGGCTATCAATTCGATCCCCACGTTCGGATGGAAATCGGCTACGTCAATCAATATATAAGTAAACCTACCGGTGACGATGCTATGAATCACATTATTTCTGTCAATATGTACCTTAACTATTGATCATAATTGAAAGTTGTAGGTGCAGTTGGTGTCGAGCTATTCTTATCTTTTATCAGGCGTGCTTGAACCTGGCCCTTTGATTAGATTACTATGAAGCTCGTTTAACATTCCAAGTACTAAGTAATTTGCAGATTCATCTTATTTCAATTGGCGACCGCATGCCCGCTTGGGTAAATTCTGGCTATGATGAATATGCCAAGCGTTTACCTAAGGAATGTCAGTTGTTGCTGCATCAAGTCACTGCGGGTAAACGACTAAAAAACACTGATTTGTCCCGACTAACAAAGCTAGAAGGCGAGAAGCTTGTGGCTGCTATTCCAAAGCGCGCTTATGTGGTTGCGCTGGATGTTACAGGAAAGGCATGGACTACCTTTGAACTGTCAGTTTCTCTAAAACGATGGATGGCTCTTGGTCAACCGTTAGCACTGTTGGTCGGTGGCCCTGAAGGTTTGGCCGATGATGTTCGTCAGAAAGCCAGCGAAGCTTGGAGTTTGTCACCTCTAACATTTCCGCATCCTTTGGTCAGAGTGGTCGTGGCAGAACAAATTTACCGCGCTTGGACGATCTTGTCTAATCATCCTTATCATCGGGAATAAGTACATGACAGCAAAGATTATATTAGCTTCAGCATCACCCAGAAGGCGTGAATTATTAGCTCAAATAGGTATTCAATGTGACGTAATTCCTGCTCATATCGATGAAACGCCAAGATCTGGAGAACGCCCAGCAGCCTATGTAATCCGTGTTGCAGCAGAAAAATCACTGCAAGTTTGGCAACAACAATCCCCTAGTTTGCCTGTGCTTGCTGCAGACACAAGCGTTGTAATCGATGATAAAATCCTCGGTAAACCAGCTGACAAACCCCATGCTTTCAATATGTTGCAACAGCTATCCGGTCGCACCCACCAAGTTTTTACCGCAGTTTCAGTAAGAGCGGATCAACATAAGGAAAAGCTCAGTGTGACTGATGTAACTTTTCGTAAGTTGACTAAAGCCGAGATTATGGCCTATTGTGAGACTGGTGAGCCGAACGATAAAGCAGGAGCGTATGGTATACAGGGAAAAGGTGCTATTTTCGTGCAGTCTATTCAAGGTAGCTTTTCAGGTGTTGTTGGTTTGCCGTTGCTGGAAACAGCAGAATTGTTGAATAACATTGGTATTCATGTTGTTTAGAAGATTGTTGCTCATTAAAGAAGTCATTAAATCGACGGGAGGGAATGTGAAAATTATTAGTTTTGTGTTGTTTTTGTTAAGTGCTATGCAGTTGTTAGGTTGCTCTTCGGTAGGGTCGCAAACACTTGCAAAAGATGCTTGCCCGGAAAAATTTAATTCGGCGACAGCATTAGAATTAGGGAAAATAGCTGGTTATGCCTACCAAAAAGATAGGAATAAACTAAAAGAAGGGCTGGCAACGTCAGGCTACACACTGGATGATTATGATTTGACAGACTCTAAAACAGGAACCGATGGTTTTATAGCGCATAATGTTGATTCGGTGGTCGTCGCTTTTACCGGTTCGGAAGAAATTAAAGATTGGTTACGCGATGTTCAAACCTGGTCAGATAAGGTTTTGGCGGATGAGAGCTGTCATAAAGATATTGCAATCCATAGTGGTTTCGAAGATGCCATCCATGCTGTTACCCGGAATGGTAAATTAATGGAAAGGATTAATAATTATCATCAGCAAGGTAAAAAAATTTATGTGACAGGCCATTCGCTGGGTGGTGCGATGGCCACATTATTTGCTTATTATGCAGAAGCCCGTGCCCCGATGTTTCCGGTAGAAGCGGTGTATACGTTTGGTCAGCCCTTGGTGGGCGATGAGAATTTTCAAGGTTGTTATGATGCCAGATTAAAAGAAAAAACCTATCGTTATGTAAATGATCGGGATTTCATTCCTAAAGTAAGAGCAGAAAGAGATTTTCGTCATGTTGGAGTATTTCTGTTTTTCGACCAAGAAGGTGATTTATCACTGGAAAAACCTGAAAGTTTTGTGGATAAATTCACCGATTTGTTTAAAGAAAACCCCATTGATGGCCATGTAATGGGTAGCTATCTAGAAAAGTTGGAAAAAAACAAGAATATTAATCCTTTCGCCTGCTCCTAGCTGATAGAGTCAGTTGTCTGGCAGGGATATCTAAAAACAGTAGGGTTATTGAAAATTAATGCCGAACGGTTGTCGACAATTCCCACATGGGTAAAAATATTCCCAACGCCAAACCCAACACTAATAAGCTAACAAAGAAAATTAGTAGGGGTTCAATGAGGCTGGACAAGTTTTTTAAATCGGCATCTACTTCCACTTGGTAGAAATCGGCTACCTCTTCGAGCATTTTACTGATATTGCCCGTTTCTTCGCCGACCATGATCATTTGTGACACCAACGGGGGGAACAGTTTTAACTGAAACGCCATTCTGCTGATAGACTCACCTTTTTCGATACCAAAGGATAATTTTTCAAGTTTGCTGGCAATATATTCGTTACCAATCGATCTGGCTACAATTCTTAGCCCTTGCAGCAACGGAATATTGGAGTTTAGTATCATTGAGAAAGCTCTTGAAAAACGTTCCATAGCAGCCCGTTCGAAAATGTTACCGAGGGTGGGGATTTGGAGGATGAGTTGATCCCATTTTAAGCGCCCCTGGCGACTTTGCAAGAGCTTAATCAAGCAAAATAATGTAGCAATAATTAACAGTAACCATACTGGCCAGTATTGTCTAATGCTGTCTGAAGAAGCAATTAATACTTTTGTAGCAAGCGGTAATTCGGTATGGAATTTGTCAAAAATATGCTTAAAAGAAGGAACGACATAAAAATTTAACAGCACCGTCGCGAATGATAAAGCGATTAGCACTATCAAAGGATAACGCATGGCGGTTTTGATTCTTTCACGCGACAATCGCTCGCGTTCCAGAAAATTGGCGTTTTGTAAGAATGCTTGATCTAATTTTCCGGCATTCTCTCCCATTTTGATAAGACTAACGTAAAGCGGTGAAAAAATGCTGCTATGCAAAGACATTGAAAAGGCAAGTGAATGGCCGGATTCTATGCTGTTGACGATGGATCTCAAAGTTGAACTCATAGCGTTATTTCTAGACGTGTCAGCTAAACTGGATAACGACCGAATCAGGGGAATGCCCGCTTTCGTTAGACTGTACATTTGCCGACTGAAAATCGCAATATCTGCCAAAGATAAACGCTTGACCGCTATCCATTGTGTCGTTCGGGCGAGCAGACTTTTATGCCGACCTGCGGATTCGATCGTGATGGGTGTGATGCCGGTTTGAATTAAGGTTTGAGCTGCCTCCTTGGGGGAAGAAGAGTCGACGAGCCCCTTGACGATATCGCCGCTAACATTGCGGGCTTTGTATCTGAATTGCGCCATAACTATCCCGGTAGCCCAGCCATTTTAATAACTTCATCCAAAGAGGTAATTCCCGCTAAGGCTAGATCTAGTGCGCTTTGTGAATAATTTCGATAGCGTGGTGCCTGCAAAGCTGCTTGGTTGAAATAGGCGGGGTCTGATTTGCGAAGAGCTTCTATCATCTCAGGACTCATTTCGAGCAATTCATAAACGCCGGTTCTGCCTTGATAGCCAGTTTGGTGGCATTGCTGGCAACCTTGACCGATATAAAAGTCGGCATGCGATAGAGAGGTGGAAAGCTGATTTTCAAGCCAGTTAATTTGGTCTGGGTCTAGTGATTGTGGTGTTTTGCAATTGTGGCATAATTGCCTCAATAAACGCTGTGCGATAATTGCCCGGATGCTGCTAGCCACTAAAAAACCCTCGGCCCCCATATCAAGAAAGCGGGTTGCAGTATCCACGGCGTTGTTGGTATGCAACGTGGAAAATACTAAATGGCCGGTGATTGATGCTCTAAGCGCGAGATTGGCTGTTTCTTTATCGCGGATCTCTCCAACCAGTAGGATATTGGGATCTTGTCGTAAGGCTGACTTTAATACCTTGGCAAAGGTCAGCCCAATTTTTTCGTTGATTTGCACCTGGTTAATTCTTGGCAGGTGATATTCAACCGGATCTTCAATCGTGATAATTTTGTTTTGGGGCTGGTTGATTTCGTTAATGGCCGCATAAAGTGTTGTTGTTTTACCACTGCCAGTGGGGCCAGTGACCAAGATCAAGCCATAGGGCAAATGGATGAGTTGGCGAAAACGTTTTAGCAAAGGTTCCGGAATGCCAAGTTGATCTAAGTTTAGCAGGCCGTTGGTTTGATCCAAGATGCGCATGACTACCGATTCACCATATTGAACCGGCAAGGTTGATAACCGAATATCAAGCTGATTACCTTTGATTCTTAAACTGCAGCGACCGTCTTGCGGCAGCCTTTTCTCTGAAATATCCATACCAGCGATTAGTTTTAAACGCATGACGAGAGCATTGGCGATTCTGCTTTCATGGATCACCTGTTCGTTCAATACGCCATCAATCCGTTGGCGTATCCGCAACACCGTTTCATCCGGTTCGATGTGAATATCTGAGGCATTCATCAATACAGCATCTTCAAACAGTGATTGCAATAATTTTACAACGGGTGCTTCATTGATATCTGCACTGGAAATAAGACTCGAAAAATCGATGTCGTTTTGAGCCAGTTCATTGTCTAGCTGTTCCGCTAGGTGGTTGATTTCGTCGGTATGCCTATAGGCGAGGTCGATAGCCTCAAGCAAGGCTAATTCTTTGACCACAATGGGATGAATGCGCTTTTTTAGAACATGAGAAAGCTCATCAAGGCCAATCAAATTGGCGGGGTCGGCCATCGCTAAAACCACTTCATCGGCATTACTCTCGAGAACAAGTACTCGAAAACGACGCGCCAGGTTTTCTGAAAGTTCTTTAGCAATGTCTGGATCAACTGAGTGCTTGGCAATGTCTAACGAAGGGATATTAAGTTGTTTCGATAGAAACGCTAACAGATCATTTTCTTCTATCAATCCCATATCTATCAGTGTTTGGCCAAGCTTTTTACCTTGCTTGGTCTGCTGTTCCAGGGCAAGGTTTAGTTGCTCAGGCGTGATGATATTATTAGCCACCAATAGGTCGCCCAAACGAATTTTTTTTCCAAGCGTCATGTTATTTCCTAGCTGATAAAGACTGGTTTTCGTCTTCGTTGTTAAACCAATCTTTGTGGAAACCTAAAGTAAAAATATGCAAGTTAAGTATTTCATTTCCTGGTTTTTTTTCGTAGTTAAGCTTTTGAATAGACCAGGGAAGTGATTCAAGAGTTTTTACGAACTCTATAAAATCGTGTTGTTGACCAGAAAATTCCACCACTACATTCTGTTGAAACATATAACTTAATTCATCTAGTTCATCAGAATGATCCGGGGTTTTTATATCTGACAGTGTTTCTAATCGTTGCAATTGAATATCGGGGTTTAGAGTCGCTAATCGAGCCAGTGCTTCAGGTATTTCTTCCGGGGACAAGGTTTTATTTTTGTTAATAACAGGACGATCTTCTAGCGCGGCTAATTTTTTTTCGATCGATTGGAGTTTTACCAACGTTTGGTATTCAGAAGCTTCTTTGCCTGTCAGCTTAAATATTTTTGAGGCTTTGTTTTGGTCTTTTATTTCAGTCTTCAGCAAGGTTACTTGTTTGGCTGATGTTTTGTACCAATGAGACATAGGTTTATAAAAACCCCATTTCCATAATCCGGTGATTATTGTCAGAGTAGCTAAAGTAATGAGAACCTGTTCTCGCCGCGACAACTTATCCATCTCGTCATTCATCTGCTTCAGTACAAATTTCATCTAAAATTTCTCAAATTGATGTTGCTAATGGTAAACGCCAAATTATAGTTTTGATTACTAGCCGGATGAATTGCCAATTGAATGAATTCTTTTTCGCTTAAATCAGGATGGTGCTTGAGATCTTGTAGTAAAGAGATGACCGACTCTGTATTGGCAGCGTATCCTTGTATGCCAATGTAGCTGTGGCCTTCTTGCAAGGAAAGATTAGAGAACTCAATCCCGGGTGTAGCCATGCTGGTTAACGTTGCGAAGGCATTTGCCATTCCTGAGGCTTGATTGATTTGCTGTTTAACCTTCTTGAGAAACTGGCGTGAGGCTGTCAGTCTGTTTTTTTTCAGCACCAGTTCTTCCAGTAATTGCTTTTTCGATTGGTTGCTAGAGTGCTTCTTCTGTAATTCTTCCAGGCGAGTGCTTGCAAGGTCGAGTTTTTGTTGGTGCTGATTAAGAGATTGGGACTGTTTTACCGATTGAAACGTCATGAACAGACTAAAGCTGTATAAGCATAAAATGAAACTTAAGATTGTAAACCATGCATAATCACTGGCTTTTCTCGTTTTTTTACTAACTTGGTATAAATTGATCTGTTGCATCAGTGAACGGGTTTAAAATGGGTTAGAGCTGCGCCAATTGCAGACAGACAATGGGCCTGGTCAACAAAACTGAGTTCACTTTCACAATTTAAAGAATGCGTTATATCTAGTAGTCTTGCGGATATACCGTGATGAGTTTTAAGTTGGTTACATAATAATTCTGTATATTCGGGCATAGGAGCCACGAAAATATCGGGTATTTGTGGTAAGCCATAAAAACTCTCGTAATAATCAAGGGATCTTTGAATTTCCAAAGCTAATTGGTTTAATGCTTTTCGGTGGTTGTCATCTTGCAGTATTGAGTCGCATATTCCCAAGTGTTTTAAGCCTATGCCCAGTGTGCGTGATAAATAGATTTCACTCTGTTTTTTAATCAGGATTAGCCCATTGTTCTGATTGATCTTTAACAGGGCGATGCCTCGAGAGTTTTCTGGCAGTAAATTGGTAACGTTACGCAAAACAAGTTCCTGAATGTCGATAGATTCAAGGTTTAAGCCTGTTTGCTGAAATTGGTTTGTTAATCTATTAATGATGTCTTGCCGGCAAACGACCGCGCCCAGCATATTTTTACGGGTAATGTTCTGGCTATCTGGTAAATCAAAATAATCAATAACAGTTTTTTCAATCGGGTAATTGATTAATTCACTGAGTTGCCAGCGTATAGCATCTCTTATTTCATCCTGCTTTACCTCGGGTTTGGGAATCATGTGGACATCGTATTGACCGAGGGCCAAAACAATAAAGCAAGGGAAACGCTTAAGGTGATGCTGCTTAGTTAGGTTAACAAGAATTTCAAGCTGGTTATCAAAGGAGGTGTCGGGGTAATACTGACAAAGTGATAGTTTGGGTTTGCCTTCCTTCTGTTTTGAAACAAGGGCAATGGCAATATTGTTTGGTGTGAGACAAAGTCCCAGCTGTGTCGTTTCTAATTTGTTTCCTAACCATAGCCGAAGCTTTTGCACTTGAGTCATCCTTTCTCAAAAAAACCATTAATAAAGCAATTTATCCCTGTTGCGAAGCCGAAAGCAATGACTTATCCAGTCAGCAGTGTAATTGCTTCCAGAGGGATAATTAAGGTTTAAACCTTAGTTTTAAGTGTATATCAAAAACTGTGAATGACAACTGGCAGTAAGAAGGTACTTCTGTAATGAGGGTAGCAACCAGACATAGTGTTGATACACCTTCTTAAGCATGTTAAAATTTTTATGAAGAATAATAAATTCCGTTAGTTATACAACAAGGGTGCCCAATAATGAAACTAAAAACTTTTCTCATCTTCCTGCTTTTCACAACAAGCACCTGTGCAGTGGCTTTAGAATATACCATTGAACCGCTAGGTACCCTCGGTGGGGCTGCTTCTTATGCAAATGGTATTAATGAGTTGGGGCAGGTGGTTGGAAGCAGTAACACAATGATTGAAGATTCAGTAGGAGAAATAGGTCATGCGTTTTTGTCCACAGAAACCAGTCATGGAAGAATCATGATTGACTTGGGTTCACTAGAGGAGGGGGGGCATTCATCTGCTAGTACCATTAATGATACGGGTCAAATTGTAGGAACAAGTTTGGCACCTTATGGACCCCATGGATCACGAGTTGGAAGAAGCCGCGCTTTTTTATCTGAGGACACAGGTGATGGTAGATTTATGATTGACCTGGGAACAATGGGGGCGAGCTCATCTGCTAACGATATCAATAACGCAGGACAAATAGTGGGTACAAGCCGTGCTTTGAGTGGTACGGGTAGTTATAAGAATCATGCTTTTATCTCTGAAGAGACTGAAAACGGTCGGGTCATGACTGACCTGGGTACCTTGGGAGCAGACAACTCTAGTGCTTACGCCATTAATGATTTAGGACAAGTGGTGGGCTTCGGTAAAGCTTCCTTAAACCACTTTCACGCATTTATATCTGACCCTGGCAAGGGGAACCGGGTTATGACCTTTTTATATCCTAACGAAAACAGATCTATAAGCTCAATGGCAAGACATCTCAATAATTTGGGGCAGGCGCTGGTTGGAGGTGGTTTTGCTTCACGTCGAGCAGGTTTGCTGTCCTCTGAAACAGAGGGTGGCAGAGTATTGTCCACCTTAAAAGGTTTTCCCTTAGTCGCTGGCGGCAGCAGTCACGACCATATAACAACAGGAATGAACGACGCTGGTGAGATTGTAGGGCATTTTATAGTAAACCCTAGTACGGATATTAGGCTTATGAGGTTCGTTGGCTACCTGTACAAGAACAATGAATATTTTCCATTAACGGATCTAATCACGGATTCAACAGGCTGGTCAGGGTTAAAACCAGCTGAAATTAATAACCGCGGCCAAATTGTTGGAACGGGTGTTTATGAGCGCCGCCCGATGGCATTTTTATTAACGCCGGTTAATCCTGACTTCGCTCCTCCCGTCTGCGAAATGGGTTCTGACCCGCAAACCATTAGAGCGGGTGAAGGGGTTCCTCTCTGGTGGTGGACTCAAGATGTAATCAATTACCCCATTATCATGCCGGGTGTTGGTCAAGTAAGAAAGTTAGAAGGCTCTAAATGGGTTTATCCAACTGCAACAACGACCTACAAAATGTCTGCAAAAGGTCGAGATAAGGTAGCAACCTGTGAGACGACCATTGAGGTAGAAGGTGAAATTGATCCGGTGCCTCCGCAGTGTGGTATAGGTGCTGATCCACAGACCATCAGGGCGGGTGACAACGTGCCTCTTTGGTGGTGGTTTCAAGACAGCGTTGTCACAGCTAATATTGATAATTCAATCGGCTCCATCAGTGATGTACAAGGAAATAAATGGATTCATCCCGCCGAAACGACGACCTATACCATGACTATAGAGGATCGTGCTGGGATCAAAAATACCTGTGAGACAACGGTTGTAGTAGAAGGGGTAACTGCCCCGGCATTACCTGTTTGTTCAATTGGTACTCATCACAAAGTAATTAGACCAAACGAAAAAACCACCGTTTGGTGGTGGACGGCTGATGAAACAGAAACAATCAATATCTCTCCTGGCCTTGGCCAAGTGGATGTTACTGAAGGAACACGTACAGTAGAAGTGTCCGAAACTACTACTTTCAGGATGGATGTAGTGGCAAGAGGAAGGTCGGGGTTTTGTGAAACAACCGTTGTTCTGGAAGACCAATAGAACCGTCCGAAATGTTCTTATCTCTCATTGGCAATGACTTCATGGGTGCACTATCAGGAGTGACTGAGTAGTAAAGGTGTTTCTGAAAATTGTTGTCCGTTTTGTATTCGAAAACCTCGAATCTCAAGAACGCCTTTGGTTTGTAAAGAAATGATCAGATACAATGCTTCGGGATAAGCGCTGAGGTCGATATCGCGTTGCGACGGTTCTGCCGGAGTTGTTGGGTGTGAATGATAGATAGCAAACAGTGTTTCGTTACGGTTACACATTGTCCGTTGTGCATCAATTTGCGCTTCTGCATCCATGTTAAATTCACGGTCAGGGTGTTCAGCGACATTTTTGATAGGGTAACAGCTAACGGGTTTATTATTGATTCCTCCGATTAAACCGCACACTTCTATTGCTGTATCAAGTAGCGCTTGATGGAAGATAATTTGGATAATTTTTCTCGGTAATTCAATAGTTTCCATGGGGTATTTGTTCGCTGTTTTGTTGGGATGCAGTGATTAGTAACACACTGAATTGATTAATACCGATAAGTGGTCTCATCGACAACCGGTCTTTTATATAGATTTTATCCATTAAACCATTGTGCGCTGATAGCCCTGATATTTCCCGCAAGATCATGGTGGTGGTGTAAATTTTGATAACCTAATTCTTGCAAAAGCTGGCCAAGGCTGTCGGCCTGATCATAACCATGTTCCATGATAAGAAACCCTCCCTGAGCAAGGTGTTGTCTGGCATCATGTCCAATTTGTGATAAATCTTGTAAGCCGTCTGGGCCAGATATCAAAGCACTTAATGGTTCAAATCTTAGGTCGCCTTGATTAAGGTGAGGGTCGCCTGCTCTGATGTAGGGTGGATTACTAAGAATTATGTCGAATTGCTTTTGCCCCAGGTTGGAAAACCAATGGCTCAATTGTAACTCTATCGAAGTAATGTCCATTTTTTTTACATTTTTGCTGGCAACCTCTAAGGCGATGTGAGAAATATCTGTTGCGGTAATGTTAAGCTCAGGTCTTTCTTTAGCCAAGCTAATGGCGATGGCACCACTGCCCGTGCCTAAATCGGCAACTTGCCAGGTTGCTTTAGGTGGAATGATTGATAAGGCAACTTCAATCAACAACTCGGTTTCAGATCGAGGAATTAAAACATGGTCATTAACAGTTAAGGGGATAGACCAAAATTCTTTTTGACCTGTCAAGTAAGCGATAGGGGTTCCTAGCTTTCTTTTAGATATCAAGGAAGAAAGATATTTATTTTGCTGATCCGATAACTTTTTTTCGGGCCAGGCTTTTAGAAATGAACGTGGTTTATTAATGGTTAATGTTAATAATATTTCCGCTTCTAGCCTTGGGTTTTCCGCAAGGGGTTTTAGTTGTACCGTGGCTTGGGTTAATGCCTTTTGTATTGATGGTGGCAAAAGGATTAATCGGTAGCCAATTGGGTCAACAATTCAGCTTGATGTTCGTTTATTAATGGGGTAATGACGTTATCCAAGCCGCCTTCCATGATTTCATCTAGCTTATACAAGGTAAGGTTAATTCTATGGTCGGTTAAGCGACCTTGTGGAAAATTGTAAGTTCTGATGCGTTCTGATCGGTCGCCACTTCCGACTTGTAGTTTTCGCGCAGCTGCTTGCTCTGCATTTTGTTTTTCTTGCTGGTCAGAAAGCAGCTTGGTTTTTAACAAAGACATGGCACGAGCACGGTTTTTATGCTGCGATCTTTCATCTTGGCATTCAACCACAATTCCACTGGGTAAATGAGTGATACGAATAGCGGAATCGGTTTTGTTAACGTGCTGGCCACCAGCGCCAGATGCTCTAAAGGTATCCACTCTCAAATCTGCTGGGTTGATATCAATATCGTCTATCTCTTCTGCTTCTGCCATAATTGCGACTGTGCAGGCTGAGGTATGAATTCGACCTTGTGTTTCGGTTTCTGGAACCCTTTGAACCCGGTGAGTGCCTGACTCAAATTTTAGTTTGGAGTAAACGTCTTGCCCAGAAACTCGTAAGATAATTTCTTTGTAGCCCCCATGTTCACCCAGATTTTCGCTAATGGTTTCAATAGACCACCCTTGATTTTCAGTGTAGCGGTGGTACATCCTGGACAAGTTTCCACTAAAGATAGCAGCCTCTGCACCACCTGTTCCGGCCCGAATTTCCAGGTAGATATTTCTATTATCATTAGGGTCTTTGGGCAACAATAGGATTTGCAGAGTTTGTTCTGATTGCACCAGTCTGGTTTGAAGTTCATTAAGCTCTTCTTTTGCTAACTCCCTAACATCCTGATCACTATCGTTCAATAACGAGTGAGTAGATTCAAGTTGATTGCTAATATCTTGATAGTCTTGATAATTGTTGACAAGGGGGTTGATTTGGGCGTATTCCTGACTCAAGGAACGAAACTTATTCTGGTCGTTTTGAACGCTTGGCTCCGCAAGCAGAGCGGCAATTTCTTCATAGCGATTGCTAAGACCTTCCAGCTTAGTAAGGATTGATGTATTCACGATTTCTAGGATTTGAGTTTAAACAGTTCCCGTGCAGCTGCGATTAGATCGGGTCTTTCATCAGCGCCAGCTTGTCTGATTTGTTCGCTGGGGTTGTGGATTAGTTTATTAGTTAATAAGTGAGCTAAACGGGTCATTGCTGCTTGCGGATCGTTGCCATTACGGATGCTAGTAAGTGCAAGTTGCAATGCATCTTCCCGGATCGCTTCTGCTTGTTGGCGATAATCTTTAATCGTCGAAATAGCTCCCTGGGATCTTAGCCATGACAGATAGTGGTCAACTTCAGCTTCAATGATTTCTTCGGCCTGCCGGGCTGCAAGTTTGCGTGAATCCAAGTTTTCATTGATAGTATTTTGCAAATCATCAACGGTGTACAGGTACGTGTCACTTAGTTGCGAGACTTCAGGTTCAATGTCCCGAGGAACGGCCAGATCAACGATAAACATTGGCTTGTGTTTGCGTTTTTTTAAAGCGCTTTCGAACATTCCTTTACCGAGTATGGGTAATTGGCTGGCGGTAGAGGAGACCACGATATCGGCTTCGTTTAAGTGAGTCGGCAATTCTTTTAACGATATGGCGTAACCATTAAATTGTGCCGCTAAACTATGTGCTTTTTCTAGGGTACGATTCGCGATGATTATTTTGCCGACCTTTTTCTGATGTAAATGTCTTGCTGTCAATTCTATAGTTTCCCCGGCGCCAATAAGTAGCGCAGTTTGCTCGCTCAAACTATCAAATATCTGTTGTGATAGTCGAACTGCAGCAAAAGCCACAGAAACGGGGCTTGAGCCAATGGCAGTGTCCGTTCTTACTTTTTTGGCCGCTGAGAATGAATGCTGAAATAACTTGCCTAAATGCTTACCTAGAGTTCCTGCTTCGGATGCAGTTTGGTAAGCAGTTTTCATTTGTCCTAAGATTTGTGGTTCGCCCAGCACCATTGAGTCCAGTCCACAAGCCACTCGAAACATGTGTCTAATCAGCTGATAATCGGTATGCGTATAAAGATAAGGGTTGAGATCGTCTACACTGAGTTCTTTATAGGAAGCCATCCAGTCAATTAAGGATTGAGGGCTGCAATCTTCTATACCACAATATAATTCTGTGCGATTGCAGGTAGACAGAATAGCAGCCTCCGATACTTCTTTAATTTCAAGAAGGTTATGAAGGGCTGTTGACAGGATGTCTCCCGAGAAAGCTAAGCGCTCACGTATAGAGACGGGTGCCGTCTGATAGTTAATGCCTACAGCTAAAAGTGCCACTTTTGTCCCAATACCATATCAATATCTTGAATTACTCTAAGATTATATCTTATTACAGGAATCAATTGGCTTTAGTAACAATTGTTTTGCTGTTGGTAGCTGGATGGGTGACCGTCCGACAATAACTCTAAAGCAAGTAAGCTTAATTCTACTTTGTCAGATTAACAATAAGGCCGTCATACTCGTCGGGAAGGTGTATCAAGCGCCACGGATGGCAAGCTTAAATTCATCCATGAAGTCTGGATTACGGCAATTCTTGCCGGAATGACGATCTTTGAAAAAATGAATGATGTAATCTGACAATGAATGCATTTAAAGTAGTTCCCATCTATCAACAACGATTTTCGACCCTGTCGAAAATCGAAGTTGTCATGAAAATCACAAAAGCATCACTTTGAACGCAAGTTTATCTTGCTATTGAGTTAAGCCTCGGTATTTTTAAGGGAAATACCTGTTTCTGCATGCAACTTTCCTGCAGTATTTTAATTTCCATAAAAAGGATAGAACAGCTATCCTCTTAGTTGGTTTAAGCGGTTTACCATCGCGCCATTATCACCAAGTTGTGTGTTACAACAGATAACCATAAGTGTTAAAGTGTTCCAGTCCCAGTGACAACGAGACAAGCCAAAGTATCTCTTTAATTACGAGATACCGGTTTCAATTCCAGCCCTGAAATTTCTGAATTTTCTAAAAACCCAAGGGTTTTTCGCCCTATCCAGTATTTCCAGCCCCCTCTTCTTACTGAAAGGCAACATCGTTAATATTTCGTTGTTTGGCACTTTCCAGTTTTTTTTGCTGGCATAGTCTCCATCCGCTGCAGCCTGTCTTGCCATTCGACTAATCGCACCTTGCAAAACTGACTTCTTTGGCACAAAGCCATCTGTAAGTCGAGCGATTGTTTTATAGGAATGAGAACCCAGCAGAGTAAAGGATAAGTCTTCATAAGTGAGTTGGTGATGTTGTTTCAGAATGGCACAAGGTGGTACGGTTTCAACCGACATGCTTTTTTGACCCCTCGCATCTTTCAATTTAATGGTCTGAATATCATTTTCTACACAGCTAAGTATCTCCAGATGCGCGTCCAGTATCATGGAAATAGTTTATAAGTCATTGCCAATTTCGTGTTCAACGTAATGATTAAACAGATTGGTTTGTGCACGCTATTTGTTACGGATTTCCCCCTAGGGTATTTTAGAATATTGATTTTTATCAATGCCTTATATTAATATTACACCTGATTTAGTCGGGTTTTTCAGTTTGTGTTTCTTTGTTTTTCAAATGGTTGAGGTTTATGAATGGGAACTAGGTAGTTCTCATCCATAAACTACAACCCTATGAAAAACATAGAAAAAATCACAAAAACAAGATGAATTCCCCGGCTAATTCTGGTATGCTTATAATCTAAGCAATTGATTCTAAACATAATTAAAAAAAGCCGAGGGAAAAAGATGCGCCAAAAACAACGCCTACAGACAAGTATATTCGATAATTATGTTGAACACGAGATTGGCCAAGAATTAAAAATTATTTCCATGATATTGGATGAACATAGAGAAATACTGGATTGGGTAGAAAAAGACATCTGCACGATCGATTTAAAAGATGAAAGTGGTCGAAAAGGGATGTCAGTTGAATCCATATTACGTTGCGCGATCTTAAAGCAACATCGGCAACTCAGTTATGAAGAATTATCATTTGTTTTGCTGGATTCGGTCTCGTGTCAAACATTTGCCCGGCTGAGCGATGGATTTGTCCCCAAGAAGTCGGCTTTGCAAGGGGCAATCAGCCGGATACTCGACCCGACATGGGAACGTATTAACCTGGCATTGCTCAATGATGCCAATAAAACCGGCATTGAAAAAGGCAGCATGTTGCGCATTGATAGTACCGTCACAGAAACACATATCCACGAACCAACCGACAGTAGCCTGTTATGGGATGCCGTGCGGGTGATGACGAGATTACTCAATCAAGCCAGCGAAATGGGTTTGGAATTTGACTGCCATCACCATTATCGCGCAGCAAAAAAACGTGCGCGTGCAATTATCTATACCCGTGGAAAGGATAAGAAAAAAGCCTTATACAGTGATCTTGTTCACTACACGAAAAAGACACGTCAGTACCTCAACAATGCGCAAATAGCCGGTCATGTAAAACCGCCACCCGGCTGGGAATATTGGCGCCTGGAGGTCAATCATTATCTGCCTTTGATTGATCAGGTCATCAATCAAACGACAAGACGTGTGTTTAATGGAGAGAAAGTCCCCGCATCGGAAAAAGTATTCAGTCTGTTTGAAGCACACAGCGATATTATTGTTAAAGGCAGCCGGGATATACAATATGGACACAAACTGAATTTAAGTACGGGTCGCAGTGGTATGGTACTGGATGTTGTCGTTGAAACGGGTAACCCGGCTGATTCGGAACAGTTCATCCCCATGGTGGATCGTCATATTGACCACTATGGTAAGGCGCCCAGGCAAGTCGCAGCAGACGGGGGGTATGCCAGCAAAGAAAATCTCGACACGGCTAAACAACGAAACATAAAAGATGTTGCTTTCCATAAGAAAAAAGGGTTAGCCATACTTGAGATGACGAAAAGCCCCTGGGTTTACAGAAAGCTCAGAAATTTCAGAGCTGGAATTGAAGCCGGTATCTCTTACTTGAAACGATGCTTTGGCTTGTCTCGCTGTAACTGGAAAGGTCTAGAGCATTTTAAAAACTATGTGTGGTCATCGGTGGTTACACACAATTTAGTGATAATGGCTCGATTACAAGCACCCTAGTTAAAATTAGGGTAACCACAAACAGGCTGATCAAGGGTGTAATAGTTCCTCAGGAAAGATGTGCCTAAAAAATGTAATTTTTACAAAAAGATTGAGGGTTGACCAATATGCAGCAAACCCTACCGTACAAAGCAATTCATTTTTGGCGACTGGTCTGGTGTCATTTTTTTTATAGCAAATAATTCGCTGTTTTTGGACGGAAACTAGGTATAAAAATTTGAAAATGTTTGTTAAACAACAAGTTCAAGATTACTTTCTTGTGCTTTGCCTGTTAATGTATTATCCCAATACCATGGCTGAACCCATTTCAAACAATAAGTTAGTTATCGACGATTTTTCTAACAAATCACTAGTAGACTGGGAAACTAAAAGCTTTGAAGGTAACACCCAATATCAAGTCGTAAAGATCGGCGACAACGATGTTTTACAAGCATCAAGCCAATCGAGCGCTTCCGGTCTGTTTAAAACAATTGAGGTTGATTTGGTGAAGTATCCCTATCTTAATTGGCGTTGGCGGGTTGACAAACCATTGTCCGTTTTTAATGAAATGGAAAAAGCTGGCGATGATTATGCGGCCAGACTCTATATAATTATCAGCGGCGGATGGGCTTTCTGGAAAACAAGAGCCATTAACTATGTATGGGCAAGTCAAGCGAAAGTGGGTGATAGTTGGCCGAATGCATTTACCGGCGAAAACGCCATGATGCTAGCTTTACGCTCAAATACTGATAAAACCGCTACCTGGTTTGCCGAAAAACGCAATTTACGGGCTGATTTAAAGCAACTGCTGGGCAAAGATTATTTATCCATTGATGCTGTTGCGATAATGACCGATACCGATAATACCAAAGGGTCTGCTATTGCTTATTATGATGAAATCTTTTTTTCGAGACAGTAAACGCTAATCATCTTAACAATGTTGATGCGCATTGTTTTGGCTGCACAGCTGGAGAAAGAGGGAGTTGTTCAGGCTCTTTCAAGTTTAAAATTTTCGACTGAAATGGCCTGGAATTGAGAATATTTTTTTAAAAATATTCCCAAGTTAGACGAATGCTATTCCTGGGTATCCTAGCCATCCTTAGAATTTCGTCTATTTTGGGAGTTTCATCAGAATTCAAGTCATAAGTGCATAACCATTATGTCATCCAGATTTGTTTTATCGTTATGACTTGGTTTTTTTAACCTTTCTTTTGGGTGTTTTAGATTTTTTTACAATACTAGCTTTTGTTTTACTAAAAGCATTGCTTGACACCTTCTTTGTTGCTGATTTTTTCTTTACAGTTTTGGAACCTCGTTTACCCCGACAGAAAGCTTCTACCGTAGTCCCTCTTTTAGTTTTGTAACTTTTGACCCATCCGCATTGAGTGGTAGCCCCACATTTTGACTTAGAAAACCCTTTACAGATGCTTGCTGCATCAGCAGAGATGGATAATGAAAGTGAAAATACAGTAAATAAAACAATCGAAAATATTTTTCTGGCTTTACCAAATTTCATGCTGTTTTCTCCTATTTAAGTTGTTAATTTAACGGCAAAAGTTTCCAAGAGCTCTATCCTCCAAGAAATATGCCTTAACATTTAAGCTTAGCTAGAACAAAATATTTTGCTGTGTTTATTAGTGAACTATGGTGACGAGGTTCTCGGTTTATTATGTTTTGCGGGTGGGTTAATGCATAACCAATACTTCTTAAGTAGTTAAATTGTAACCGCTCAACAAAAATTTTTTGTCATCCGTTGGTTATCTGTAGTTTTTATATAGTTCATCGACCCATTTGGTTTTTTCATTAAATTCATCTATCAGCTCTTCCAATTGCTCTGGTATATTTTTCGGCCAATTCAAACCATATTTTTCTTGCATGCGGAGCGGTGCAATCAATGATGCAGCAGCTAAATCTGCCCGAGAAAATTGATCCCCGACAAAAAATGAGTGTTCTTGCAGATGTTTATAAATCTTATCAATGGCTATACTGAGGTGCTGCTTCGATGTTTCGGCGGTTTTTTCGTTTATATTCATTAGCCCCCTCATTTTCGTTTTCAATTTTGGAAACAGAATTCTTAAAAGAGGTTTTCCATACCAAGGCCCTTGATGTACGAAAAATTTAATTACAATATCTGGATGTTCCAATAAAATATGATAACAACACCTTCGCACATGAATACCTACTTCGTTATCTATGTATTTTTCCCATTCTAGCGCGTTATCTTTTAATTCCTTTTTGTTCGGAGTAAGACCTTGTTCAGGATATTCTTCATCCAAGTAGGTGATTATTTCACTGGACCCCTGAATCACTTTATCATCATGAACCAAAATGGGTACGGATGTCTGGGATGCCAATTTATTGGTTTTCAACACATGAAGTCCAGGAAGGAGATTTATGATCTTATGGTCAATTTTTTTATAAGCCAGTGTCCATCGAATCTTCTCGCAGTAATGCGATATAGGAAATTGATACAACGTTAACATTTATAACTCCATCTAACTCATAATTCCCGCTTAGCACTCAGTTTCGCTTTGCTCATGAATTTTAAGTCAGGCTCTAATAAAGCAATTCAACGAGAAGCAAACTGTTTTGCAGGTATGTTATTTACACAATACGCGAATCCAGGGTTTATTATTCCCATTTATTCATCAAATCTATTGATACAATAGAAGAAAGTGTATTATATTTTCTATTCTCAGAGGTGGAAGATTCGTCATGCGTAAAAATTATCATTTCTTTAGTGGGCTGGTTTTATGTTTTGTTGCAAGTAATCTTTATGCTGATATTGGCTTAAGTGGCGGCGAAGGTTGTGAAGTAACGGGCTCTTTAAAGTCGAAGCAATGGCAGCTAATCGGTATACCCTGTGAAGCTCCAGCAGGTGCTAATACAGTAGAAGCAATTTTTGCAGATGATATTTCTGGCAACTATGGTACCGACTGGGTCATGTATAGTTATAATCCGAACAGTAATAGTTATGAGGATATTGGTTTGCATGGGGTACCGCAAGTAGGGAAAGGTTACTGGATTATCACCCTCTCAGCCCCAGTTCAATTGGATATGCCCGCAGGTAGTTATCCGGCCACTCAGGCAGAATCGACGCAATGCACCAGCTCCGCGTGCTTTGAAATGGCAGTCGCCAGTAATGGAACCAAGAAATTGCAACTACTAGCAAATCCTTTCCAGCATTCTTTTAGCTGGTCAGCATTACGCGGCAAAGTGGCGACAATCAATACTACCTGTGGTGGCGGCAAGGGTTGTACACTGGCAGAAATGCAAACAGCAGGTTTTGTCGAGGATAAGGGCTTGCACTATGATGGCTCAGCTTATGTGCCTTTAAAAGGTACAGAGGTCTCTCCCTGGACAGGGTTTTGGATGGTTGCGATGGATACCGCGAGCAGCGCACATGCGCCTACGCTTTTGTTTCCAGGCATTGAATTCAGTACCGACCCGGAACCGGTCGAAGGCTTTTTTCACCTGAATTTCTCGACTAGTCCGCTTGGCGAATACGATGATGACGATATCAAACGTGACTGGCTCGGCGTGCTTTGGGCCAACCCTAACGGCCGGGTGAATGTGATCGAAGAAGATAGTGATCGCTTCCTCCGCGTAGAGTATCCACAAGGAGGTGTCGGACCGAGGGAAGGCGGCGCCCAGTGGAAGGTCGATTTCATGGATGCGTTCGGTACCACTTACGACGAACTGTATGTTTCGTACAAGCTGCGATTTGCTGACGGATTTAATCCAGTGAAGGGTGGCAAACTGCCTGGGATGCTAGGCGGTGAGGGTAATACCGGTGGCAATCCGTCAAATGGCTACGACGGTTGGAGTGCCCGCATGATGTGGCGTGCCGAAGCGGCTGCTGTCTTTTACGTTTATCATGCTGATATGTCAGGCACCTTCGGCGATGACTACAACTGGAGTGATGGCGGCATCCCAAGGTTATTCCCTGCCGGTGAATGGGTGCAAGTAGAGCACCGCATCGTGATGAACACCCCCGGCAACAAGGACGGTATTCTGCAAGGCTGGTACAACGGTGTGTTAATGTTCGACAAACGTGATATTCGATACCGGCATGTGAATAGTTTCGCTATCGATGGATTCTATTTCAGCACGTTCTTTGGTGGCTCAGGCGATTCTTGGGCACCTACTCGTGCCGAGACGATCGATTTTGATGATTTCATCTTCTCGACTGTACCGATTTCACATTGATTGTATCGCCTTGCTCGGCGTTGAAGTATCTTGCCAACAATTCCATTGATTCAGTTACTCTAGATTAAAATGCCATATTCAACTGATTATTTAGGATAATGGATCCGGTTTTCAATCCTCTGTTGGTTTCTAATCACTTGGTTGACACGTTTAGTATTCAGTTGTGAGTTGCGACCGTACTGAATAACAGGCTGTTTCCCTGGAAAGCCGTCAGTCCTGTAGGGTAAGTATCATAACTTAATTCTTGCTCCTAACTGCTTTACAGCAAATAAAGAATTTCACTTGCCACCATTTGACGTATGATTTGAACGGCACCATCCCGAAAAACGGGGGAGTCACTCTGGCCTGTTGTTTGTGCAACGCTGTTTATGATCGCATCAACCGTTAAGGATGAATTTGTTTGTAGCGTGCTCAATAGTGCATAGGTCATTGGCGTAATGGTGATGAACTTTACTTCATCATCATGCTGGCGATAAACCACCAAAAAAGTCGGTTGTTGCTCCGGTTCTAGGGGGCGGAATTCTGGTGATAATCGATGAACAGGATATTGATAGGCCAGTGGCCATGCCAATGGCGATAACGCGATAAGATCGGATGAAGGGTCGTCGGCAAGTTTGCGATTACCAATCGGCGTCTCGGCTTGGGCAATGGACACAGCCATTTCTACCCATTCGTAATGTGCCAGCTCCAACATAAAATCTGGATAATTTTCCGCAGGCAACGCGTTGCTTTCCAAGTATTTGATGAATTCTTCTGGGATTTCTGAAAAGTACGGTGTTTTACATCTGTAATTGGCAAAAAAATCTTTAGACAATGCCTGCCATTGCTGAGTATTCAATATTTTATGTAAGACCGGGAAATTGCTGGTAAGGAAGCTATCAACATTGTTAAAAAACAGCTCCCTATACATAGCCATCCGGTGCTGTTGTGTCCCTTCAGGCAACGGGTTATTGTCAGGATCTCTTAGATAGCGGGTGAACCTGTTTTGATGATCCTTAAAGCTAAGCTGTCTTTCTGACGGTTGGTTGTGAGGCATGCTGTTTATTCCAAGTGTCTTGAGTAGTAATGATTTGTTGGACTTCTACTAGAAGTTGATCCATAGCTGGAATGTTAAAGTCCCTTTCCAGTAAAGTCGGGAAAACACCAAACTGTTCATAAGCCTTATCCAGCAAGTTCCAAACAGGGTCAATGATATCCGCTCCGTGAGTATCGACTAGAAAATCTTCCGCCTCATCATAGTGACCTGCAATATGGCCATAAGCAATTCGATCCCCCGGCATTTTGGCCAAAAAATCTTCAGCGTCGTAGCCATGATTAATGCTATTCACGTAAATATTGTTGATGTCTATAAGAACGTCGCAGTCTGCTTCAGCCACAACCGCATTAAAAAAATCAATTTCATCCAGCTCTTGGCCTGGTGCGGCATAGTAAGAGACATTTTCAATGGCAATTCGCTGTTCCAGAATATCCTGTACTCTTCTGATGCGCTGAGCAACATAGCTGACAGACTCTTGGGTAAATGGTATTGGCATCAAATCGTACAAATGACCTTCGTCACTGCAATAGCTTAGATGCTCGCTATACAGTTTGATTTGGTGCTGCTGCAAAAAAGCCTTAACGTCTTTAACAAAAGATTCATCTAACGGAGCAGGGCTGCCAAGTGATAACGATAACCCATGAGTGACAAAAGGGAATCGCTCAGTCATCTCTCTAAATTGTTTCCCTAATTTACCACCAATCTTAATCCAATTTTCAGGAGCAACCTCATAAAAACCCACTTGGTTAGGAGCGTCATTGACCAGCGTTTCCAACAAGCTGCGACGTAACCCCAAGCCTGCACCTTCCACCAAAAATTGTTGTGTTTGCATTCATTCGGTCCCGATTTAATGACTGAAAAAATAAAAAGTTCCCGGCCTATTGACGATTAAGATCCCTTTAACTGATCTAGGCCGGAAACCCAATAAAAACGTCTGAACTATTCTGTTATGTTTCGAAATCTTTTAGGCGCACCTTCAATTGCCTTCTTTCCTTTTTTCATCATGGCACCGCATTTGCCGTCTTTGCCTTTCATTTTGGCACCACATTTACCGTCTTTGCCTTTCATCATGGCACCGCATTTGCCGTCTTTGCCTTTCATTTTGGCACCACATTTACCGTCTTTGCCTTTCATCATGGCACCGCATTTGCCGTCTTTGCCTTTCATCATGGCACCACATTTACCGTCTTTGCCTTTCATCATGGCACCACATTTACCGTCTTTACCTTTCATCATGGCACCGCACTTACCGTCTTTGCCTTTCATCATGGCACCGCACTTACCGTCTTTGCCTTTCATCATAGCGCCACACTTACCTTCTCCACATTTGCCCTCACCGCAAACACCTTGCGTTTTTTTCATTTTAGCGCCACACTTCATTTCACCGCTTTTTGCTGCATCGGCTTCGGCCAGTTGCATGTAACCATCGCTCAACTCGTCCATTCCAAAAGGGTTGGTTTCAGCGCTTGCATTTGATAAAGAAAACGCAGACACAACGGCTGTACCAATAGCTGCCGCTAATGGTTTTTTGGTAAATTTTTTCATAGTGTATCCTCGATATTAGTGGTTTATGAATTGTAACTATTCAGATTACCCTTGAGTAGCCCCATAACTGCGTTAAAAGTGCTCATTTATACGTGTAAACTGCGCCCTTTCGCCTTGTTCTTTAGCTACTCAGGGGTAATCTGAACAAGCTACCTGGAGTATGCTGAATATACTTCACGCGGCCACGGATGCGGATTTCTATCGGTCTATTTTTGCCGATAGACTGCGTTACTGAAAAAGTTGCGTAGCTTGCTATGCGCCTATTTCAGCGCCTTGCTCTCGACAAAAATCAATTCGCTATAAATTCCGCATCCGTGGCCGCGTGAAGTATAGTTACTATGAAATCAAAAGAAACGCAAAGAGATTTTCCCATAGCAACGTAACAAATAAAAGAAAAGTAACCCCTTACCTTTTTGCAGGCTACATTAGAGTTTTAATTCTTGTTCAAGTTCCAAAGCATCATTCATTAATATACGAAAGCTTGACGAAGGATTTTGTTTGTCTTCAAGACGTAGTAACTGGTGCATAGCAAGCTACGCAATTGTTACTAAAACGTAGGAGATGGACAAAAAGACAAGAAAAATTCGTATTATTGAATCCTCTCTTCTAAGGTATTGAAATGAGAGGGAAATATCCTAATGCTAAATTTCGCCACTCAATACATTTTTATCCCTAAAATCACATAAATCTACTATCACACACTGTGGGCACTGTGGTCGCCGGGCTTTACAGACGTATCGGCCCTGCAAAATAAGTAAATGATGCGCTTCTTTTTTATGCGCCTTGGGAGTCCATTTTTCCAATTTTTTTTCAACTTCAAACACCGTTTTTCCGGGTGCTAAACCAGTTCGGTTAGCAACGCGAAAAATATGTGTATCAACTGCAATGGTGTCATGTCCAAATGCAGTATTCAAAATAACGTTAGCGGTTTTCCTTCCAACACCGGGCAAAGCTTCCAGAGTTTCCCGGGTTTGCGGTACCTGTGAACCGTGCAACTCAATTAACATCTGACACAGTTTTATAATGTTGGCCGCTTTGCTGTTAAAAAGTCCTATGGTCTTGATGTATTGCTTCAACCCTTCTTCACCCAAGTCTAAAATGGCTTCAGGCGTATTGGCTACTGCAAACAACTTAACAGTGGCTTTGTTGACACCGATATCTGTGGCTTGAGCTGACAACACCACAGCGACCAGCAATTCAAAGTGAGAAGAATATTTAAGCTCGGTGGTAGGGCTGGGAGTGGCGACCGCAAGTCGGTCGAAAATCGCTAGTCTCGTTTGTTTATTCATTGATGTGTAGTGATTTAACGCCGCTAGGCGATGCTTTTTTCTCAGATGTACGCTGTCTGGCCCGATCATCGATCACATTTTTCAACGCGATCAATAACCCCAAACCTATGAACGCACCCGGGGGAAGAATCGCCAGCAACAGCCCCGAATAATCGTCCACTATATTTATTTGCCAAACCTTGGCAGATTCACCGAACATCAGCTCGGCATGGGCGAGCAGTGTGCCATACCCAAGCAACTCTCTCAATCCTCCCAACAGTATCAGCGCAAAGGTAAAGCCAAGCCCGATACACAAACCGTCCAATGCGGCTCTGTCGACAGTGTTTTTTGATGCGAAAGCTTCCGCTCGGCCGATAATCGCGCAATTGGTTACGATCAGTGGGATGAAAATACCAAGCACTTTATATAAATCAAACCAATACGCTTTCATCAACAACTCTACCATCGTCACAATACTAGCAATGACCAACACAAAAACCGGCAATCGAACTTCAGGCGTAACCAGGTTACGGATTAAAGAAATGGTTACATTGGAGCCAAGCAGGGTCATTGTCGTAGCCAGACCTAGTCCGAGGCTGTTAATAACCGAATTACTAACCGCCAACAGCGGACAAAGCCCTAATAATGCGACAAAAGCCTGATTGTTATGCCACAGGCCGTCATTAATGATTTTTGAATAAGAGGCTGGTTTTGTTAATGATTTCATATGAAAATGTATATGCTCTTAGCAAGCAACTGAACGGTTATTATGCCAAATACAAACATTAAAGTATTACTTTGCAATAACAAATAGCGTTCAACTAGCCACCCTTTGCTTAGGAGCGAGGATTTAATAATATCCGCATCTTGACTTGTCTTTTTGTCCGTCTTCCACGTTGTAGAAACAGTTGCGTAGCGTGCTATGCGCCTATTTCTACGCCTTGAATACGAACAAAAATCCTGCGCCAAACTTCCGGATATTATTAAATCCTCGCTCCTTAGGTTCATCGGCTCTTTGGATAGCGGCTGCCGGTTTCGACTATTTATTGATTTAGGTAGGAATAGTATTAGGATTGACACCCAAATCCCGGGCTGGTTGAGCCTTTTGTGCTCGATTCTACAGGCTAGAAGCAATGCTTTCTTTCCTTCTAACCCTGGCTCGTTGTAATATGAGACAAAAGACTTAGTGTATCAAAACATGCCGATTGAATTGGCTACAGAGCGTTCTTGTATCGGCCTATTCACTTTCAGAAAGAGGAAATTACTACATGAGCCAAAAAAAGCTCCCGATTGATTTGCAGAAGGTCGTTGAAGCAAGGCACAACGATCCTTTTTCGGTTCTAGGAAGACATGAAGATCACGATAATTTGCTGATCCGAGCTTTATTGCCCCATGCTGAAGAGGTGACCATCGCGGAGGGTGAGCATCGTTTAGAGCGGGTTGAAGGCACCGATTTATTCGAGTGGCGAGGCAAAACCAAAGACGTGCCTAAAAGCTATCGCTTGATTTGGCGAGATGATAATCATCAAGAGCATATTGCTTATGATCCTTATTGTTATCCGCAGCAACTTGCGGATTTTGATTTACATTTGTTTGGTGAAGGTAAACATTGGCATGCTCATAGGCTATTAGGCTCGAGGATGCATGAAGTTGAGGGAGTGGCAGGCGTTTTATTTGCTGTCTGGGCGCCTAATGCAGAGCGTGTAAGCGTCGTTGGAGAGTTCAATCACTGGGATGGCCGCACCCATCAAATGCGTGTTCACGGCAATGGCGTTTGGGAATTATTCATTCCTGACCTACCTGCCGGAACCCTGTATAAATATGAAGTTAGGGCTAAAAACTCCGATATTTTACTTAAATCCGATCCTTACGGGCGTCATTTTGAATTAAGGCCGCAAACTGCCACGATTGTCGAATCTCAAACCAAATTCAAATGGAAGGATAAAACCTGGTTAAAACGCCGGAAATCATTTGACTGGCAACATGAGCCAATGTCTATTTATGAGGTGCACTTAGGATCTTGGCAACGCGGCCCTGAAGGTGAAATGCTCAACTACAAAGAGTTGGCAAAAGCATTGGTAAAATATGCTAAAAACTTAGGGTTTACTCATCTGGAATTGATGCCTGTCACTGAACACCCCTATGATAAATCATGGGGTTATCAAACGACAGGTTACTATGCGCCAACCAGCCGTTTTGGTACGCCTGACGATTTTCGCTGGTTCGTTGACCATTGTCACCAGCATAATCTGGGAATCATTTTAGATTGGGTTCCCGCACATTATCCCAAAGATGCTCATGGTTTAGGGTATTTTGATGGTACTGCATTGTATGAGCACGAAGACCCTCGCCTGGGTGAACATTTAGATTGGTCAACCTTAATTTTTAACTTTGGCCGTTATGAGGTGAAAAATTTTCTTATGTCCAGCGCGCTGTTCTGGCTGGAAGAATATCATATTGATGCGTTACGTGTGGATGCGGTTGCTTCCATGTTGTATCTAGATTATTCGCGCGAAGAAGGGGAGTGGATACCCAACAAATACGGTGGCCGTGAAAATTTAGAAGCCATTGATTTTATGCGTCAATTGAATGAAGTGACCCATGATCAAGCTCCAGGAACACTGATTATGGCAGAAGAATCGACATCTTGGCCGCAGGTCACCAAACCAACTTATCTGGGTGGATTAGGTTTTGATCTGAAGTGGAATATGGGGTGGATGAACGACACGCTACGCTATATCGAACAAGAGCCTGTCTACCGCCAATACCACCAAGGCGAATTAACTTTTAGCATGATTTATGCTTTCACTGAAAATTTTCTGCTGCCCTTTTCCCATGATGAGGTGGTGCACGGTAAACAGTCAATGCTTTCGAAAATGCCTGGCGATGAGTGGCAGCGCTTCGCTAATCTGCGTTTGATTTATGTCTACATGTTTACCCATCCCGGCAAAAAATTGTTATTCATGGGCTGCGAATTCGGCCAAGGAACAGAATGGGATAGCACCAAAGTGCTGGACTGGTATGTCCGTGATTATCCATTACATCAAGGGCTAGAGTGTCTGGTTAAGGAGCTTAACCATCTTTATTGCAGTATATCTGCTTTACATAAGTTCGACTTTGACGGACAAGGTTTTGAGTGGATCGATTGCCACGATGCACAAAATTCGGTGTTGGTTTTTTTGCGAAAAGATCAAGATAATTTCGTGCTGGTAGCGCTAAATTTTACGCCTGTGCCGCGACAAGATTACCAGGTTGGCGTTCCATTACCTGGTCTCTATCAGGAAATTTTCAATTCTGATGCTACCGTTTATAGTGGTAGTGGAGTGGGTAATGGCGAGCGTATATTACAGACCGAACCAGGCGATTGGATGAATCAGCCTCATTCAATTACGATGACTCTACCTCCTTTAGCGGGGGTTATCATAAAACATCAGTCGGAGAATAAGCCAGGCAAACAGACTTCCAAAGCAGTTGGCAAGGATGAAAAACCGGTTAAAAAATAAGGTACGATATATATATTAGGAACTGCTTTTCTGCTGGACTTTATCATTCGCGTACAAGGCAGCGCCAACGATTCCAGCCTGGTTTAAAAACGAGGCTGGTTTAACGGTTGCTTCAACGGTCAAATAGTCATTATATTTTTTAAATTTTTTACTGGCGCCACCACCAAGAATAATGAGATCTGGCCAAAATAGTGCCTCCATCATCAATAGATATTGGTTAAAGCGATTGGCCCATGATTTCCAGTTCAGATCATCGGTTTTTCGGGCAGCATCCGACGCATAGTGTTCTCCTTTTTTACCGTTTTTCAACAAGATATGCCCCAGTTCAGTATTAGGCAATAATTGACTGTTACTGAAGAATACAGTTCCAAGGCCAGTGCCGATCGTGATTAATAATACGACGCCAGTTTGCTGCCTGCCTTCACCAAAACGCATTTCAGTGAGACCCGCTGCATCAGCATCGTTTAAAGTAAAACAGTCGCACCCAGTAGTTTGGGAAAACAAATCATTGACATTAGCGCCGATAAATAGAGGTGATATATTGGCCGCCGTGCGAGCGATGCCCTGTTGAATGACCGCTGGAAAACCGCAGCCTACCGGTCCTTGCCAATTGAAATATTGCACGATCTCTTGCAGTGTTTTCGCTACTGCTTCTGGTGTAGCAGGTTGTGGCGTAGCAATACGGTGACGTTCACTTATCAGTTCTCCGCTAGCTGTATCAACGATTGCGCCTTTGACTCCCGAACCACCTATATCTACGCCCAGAATATGCATTATTCCATACCTAAATGTTATTATTGAAACTGGCATTTTAGAGCAGGATGGATTAAAAGCAACAGGAAACAACACCAAGCGATTAGTTTGAAGGGTACTTCAAATATAAGGTTTTCTGTTTGAATTCTGGGTAAATGGTTTTCTAATATGTAGGTGATATATGAGGTCACAGAAAATCATCCAACTCTATTCGTTGCACTTTAATGTATGATTACTGTCCAACTAAAAAATTGGCGGCTTTAGATATGCCCGCAACCCATGCTGTGTAAACTAGCTTTTAAATAAAGTTTTTATATTAATTGGGAATTACTTTTCGATGTTAGGTGAAGTATTATGAAAAATTATAAATATTTGCTCGTTTTATTGGCTGGCTTATTGTCAGGGTGCGCAGAGTATTATTATCATGACTATGATGAAGACGTTGTTTATACGCCGGTTCCATATAGATATGGCTATTCAAGCCGTCAAAATTACTGGCAGTATAATGATGGTTTTGGTTATCGGAGGCCATCTCGGATCTATCGGCACCATCATCATTCCTATAACAATCTTCCCGCTTACCAACGGCCTCATTATGCTCCATCACAGCACCATCACGCTAAACCCAACAACAATAATGGGACTTTACTAAAACCGAGCCATAATCGATTGAATAATCAAAATGTTCGAAGACCGCAACAAAGTATAAAACCTTCGTTTCGTAATCAAAATAATCAGCTGCGGCCTAATAATCTTAACAGCCGTCAGCGAACACCTTCACGGGCTTCCAGGCCATCATCTTCTTCGTTACTTGGTCGACAACCTAACCGTCTCACTAAACCCCGCGGGCAAGCACGGCTCAGGCCTTCTGCACCCCAAGTTAATCGGCAAAAGCCTAGTAGGATGTCAGGATCAATGAGACGTCCCAGCCGAAATACCAAGGCGAGACCTAGACCGCGGCCCAAACCTCATGCGCCTGCCAGACAAAATCAGAATAGTGGAACCTTACGACGGGTTCACTAAGAGCTTTTCAAAGGCTCTTTGCGGTTGCGCAAAAAAAAGTCTTCAAATAATCAGTTTCTGGAATAGCAGGATGGATGGGGTGATCTGGTCCCTGACCTGTTTGTGAAACGAAGCTTAGATGACGATCAACATGACGAGCAGAAGCACGCAAAATTTCATGCAGTTGAGCTCGATTTAAATGATGTGAACACGAGGCAGAAACCAATATTCCGTCAGTGTTCAGCACCTGCATGGCCATCTGATTGAGGCGTCGATAGGCTTCCAGACCCGCTTTGGCATCTTTTTTTCGCTTGATCAAAGCGGGCGGATCGAGCACTATAATATCGTAACGATCTTGATTTAAACGGGCCTGCTTTAAGAAATCGAAAACATCATGCTGTAAGAATTGCATATGATTCTGTACCCCGTTTAAAAGGGCATTTTCCTTGGCAAGCTCGAGTGCTGAGGCAGAAGAATCGATACATTGCACTTCTTTAGCGCCCGCGATAGCAGCAGGTATTCCCCAGGCACCAGAATAACTGAATAAATCCAGAACTCTTTGCTGATGAGCTAGTTTAGCTAACTGAGCACGGCCATATCGGTGATCATAATACCAGCCAGTCTTTTGCCCGCCCTCAATATTGATCTTAAATTTTGTCCCATTTTCCTCGATAATCAATGGTTTGGAGCGTTCGCCAAAGGCCAGTTCGTTAACCAGCGGCAAACCTTCTTGATTACGTGCGGGAGTGTCATTCTTTAGCACGATACAAGTTGGTTTGAGTAAAGCTACCAACGCATCAATAATCAAATTTATCTGTCGATCCATGCCTGCCGTTGTCATTTGCACGGATAAAGTATCTCCAAAACGATCGACAATGAGACCCGGTAAACCATCGGCCTCCCCATACACCAATCTATAAAACGGCAGTGCAAACCAACGCTCTCTGAGTTTTAACGCGGTCGTAAAACGCACCTCGAAAAAATTCTGACTTATGCGAATATTTCTTTTTCTAGACAATAAGCGAGCGCAAATCAAGGTGTTTGGATTAAGGTAAGCAATCCCATAAGACTGTTGTTTGGCATTGATCACTTCAACCAAATCACCCGGCGTAAACTGATGCAGCGGGGAACGCTCAGTATCAATCTCATTACTAAAAATCCAAAGATGACCGCGTCGTAAACGGGCGTCTTCATTTTTCTTTAAAATGATCGGCGGATAACTCAAATTATTGATCCTTGGTTGAGTGAAGATGAAATTGCTAAAAACTAACTAAGCGAGAGCTTACATCAATGGCAGTATCTGTTGCAGAATTTTACCGTTGGTAGCTAAGATTTGTTGTGGGAAAATGCCGTCCTGACCCTTAAAATCAGTCACAGACCCACCTGCTTCTATAGCGATCAAAGCTCCTGCCGCAACGTCGTAAAGATTGAGTTCTTGTTCCCAAAACGCGTCGACTTGACCGTCGGCAACCAAGCATAAATCCATCGCGGCTGAGCCAAAGCGTCGTTGTCCAGTCGTCACTTCAGCAATACGACTAAAACGGTCTAAATTATTATCTTGCAGATGCGATCTCAAACAGGCAAAACCCGTTGCAACCATCGCGTCAGCCAACTGGCTTTCAGTAGAAACTTGAATGGAGTCATCATTCTTGAACGCGCCTTCTCCTTTAGTTGCAGCATAGTAATCATCTAATGCTGGTGCATAAACCACACCCATGGTGATGTCCTGCTGTATCTCCAGTGCGAGACTGATGGCCCAAAAATATTGGCCTTTTAAAAAAGAATGGGTGCCGTCGATAGGGTCAACGATCCAACGAGATGTCTGGTCAGCACTTTGCCCGCTCTCCTCACCCCAAAAGCCAAAATCAGGATACGCCTTTGCCAGCGCTTCCTTTAAAAAGTGTTCGACAGCAACATCCGCCTCAGTCACCATATCGCGAGGACTCTTTTTGTTAATTTCCAATTGTTTAAGATCTTTGAAATAGCGCATTGCCATAGCGCCTGCTTCACGAACCAGTGGTTCCAGTACTTCATGAGGTACAGTCATTTAATATCAGTCCTATTTTTATGTATTAGAAATATCTAAAGTATTAATTTTTGCAGAAAAGTAGAGAAAACTTGATTGCCACATTGGTTTTGTAATTCAATTTCGTCGTCCTTTAGAAAAGGCAGATAATTTAATTCAAACAACAAACCAATGTATTATTCGATTCTAAGTGCAGAGCATTGTCGATTATCCTAAAAAAATCAGTTGAATCTGTCCCTGCTGACTAAACGCAGCATAAAACTGTGTAACTTTGTGTCTGGAAAAGTGTTGACACATCAATGCTTCTAACACCCAGATTTCATCTATTTCAAAAAAAACTTGACCATTATACCTATGGAGTCAAGGGTATAACACAACGCAAACTCGGTCACTATCTGGTTGCAGAACGCTCGGCTCATTACGTTTTTATCGCCAAGGTCAATCAACCGTCACTCGCTGAGGCGATCCGCCTCATTTTTGAAAACCATGGTAACCCCGATTATAGCGAACCTGTCACCTTGGCACACGGTCGCCTCGAGGCACGCTCAACCTGGACATCCAATGCGCTAAACGATTACCTCGACTTTCCTTTTGTCAGCCAAGTCTTTGCTATACAACGGCATACGATCATCAAAAAAACCGGTAAAGAAACTCGTGAATGGGTTTAGGGACACTCACTTGGTTGCTCAGCAGAATGTCTTTGATGTGTTTCAGCCTGTATAAGCTGTTTTTGTTGGCAGTCACTCGACACAAAGCGCCAATCCCGAGCGGATACTCAACTTCAATCGAAAGCATTGGGGCGTAGAAAGCCCACTATATCCTCGATTGGAATTGGAATGAAGATCGCTGCACCATACGCACTGGCCATGGGCCAGAAAATATCACCCGTTTGTGTCTCTTTGCTACGGGTCTCATTAAAGCCATCAGCAAAGACAGTGTGGCTTCAACTATCAGAATGTTGGCGCGTAACGTACGGCGGGTATTTGATTATCTGCGAATGACTAAAATTCTCAACCACGTAATAAATTCTGTGGTCAAGTTATTTAGAACAGTTTCGCCGTGGGCTTTTGTTCAGGGCAATCGCACTTAAATGACACCAAGAATTTTGAGTAAATAATCATTACTCCAACCCGCTTTTAAGCGTTTTGTTTTTACGCCAACTTTTGAAGTTTTTTCTTTTTTTATCAGGTTCAAAGCAATATGCCTAATAACAGCGAGATTAGAGGCACTATAGCCTTGGCGTGTTCGGTTACTATCTTCATCAAAGGCCATGTCAAGCACCCAGTGTAAATTGTTTTCTACTGCCCAGTGAGCACGAATAGCATGCTCTAACTGCTTAGGGTTATTCGCATTGAGACTACTAATAAAATAGCGAGTTTCTTCAGTCACTTTATTTTTCATCTCTCTTGTTGCGGTCACTGCAATAATACTTTTCAATCCTACCCATGAATGATTCTCTTTTAACCAATCAATTTCATCAGTGACACGAACAGAACGAGTTTCAATACGCCCATGTCCACCATCAAATGAAATGTTAGCTATTTTGGGCGATAAAGTGGACTCAAAATAAGTGCTGACATCATCATGCAGCAATCCATGATTCCCTTTTAAACTTAGGATGTAGTCAGCATTTTTCTCAATAATTTGTTCAGCTATCTTTTTCTGACACCTCATGGCATCCATTGTAATCACTGTACCTGCAATATCTAAACGGGATAACAGGGTAGGAATGGCCGTTATTTCATTCGATTTATCGGCTACTTTAACTTGCCCTAAAACTAAGCTATTTTTTTGCGCCCATGCACTCACCATATAGATAGCCGCTTTGTTGGATGCTTTATCAATGCTACGCCTTAAACATTTTCCATCAATGGCGATTACCTCGCCTTCAGTAAGGTTGGCTAAATCAGTGACCCATTTGGAAAAACAAAGGCTAAACTTTTCTGTATCAATCGCAGCAAATACATTTCCAAAAGTATCGTGAGAGGGGATTCCATTTTTTAATCCTAACTGCTCAACAAACCATTCCTTTTTAGCTTCGGCAAATTCTTCAATGGCTACCCAGTTATCTGCTCCACAGATAACGGCACAAAGCGTAATGAAAAATATATCTTGAAGCTGGTGTTTCTTTTGTCTATTAACTCGAGGATCTTCAAGGCTTAAAAAGTGGTGTAAAATCGAAGCTGTTGGTTTTTCTATCATTTAAATCAAAATGATAGACTTAATACCTCATCTAAATTATATTATTAACCTTATTTAAGTCCAATTGCCCTGGGCTTTTGTTAATAAAGTATTGACAGTTATCAAAAGGTTATGCTAACAATCTAGCTGTAAAAGCCTTGTCATTTTAATAAGAAAAAGTATTTAAAATGCATATTATCTTTAGCAGCTTGAATCTTCAGTTTAGTTTTTATCTTGTCAAAACTGGATAATGACGAATGCCAGCCTCAACTGATATATCGTTCGCATCTAAAGGTCTGGAGGATCTCTCCACCCCTCATGAGGTCAATGTCGATCCCACATCGGGCGCTGCACAGATTACCGTTGGCATTCCGCTGACTTCATCCCGCTCTGAATTCAATCCAAACTTATCACTAACCTATAGCTCTTCTAGCTCAAATTCGACATTTGGGATTGGTTGGGCGCTTTCTGGTGTGCCATCAATAGCTATTAGCCTGAAAGATGGATTGCCTAAGTATGATGGCACAGATAAATATGCAGTGGGTGGTGCAGAATTAGTCCCTTGGCTTGAAGAAACGCCTGATGGCTGGCAACCGCGTGTACTGGATGGAGGAGATTACTGGATACATTATTACAGGAACAAGTTTGAACAACAGTTTGTTCGATTCGAAAAGTGGGTAAACAAGGCAACGCAGCACATTCATTGGCGTTCAAGAGATAGACAAAATACACTTTCCATTTTTGGGTTCGATTTCAGCAACACTACAAAAATCTCAGATCCGACATTCCCAGAGCGCATTTATCAGTGGTTGTTGCAAGACCAGTATGATCAATACGGTAATGCTATTCACTATGAATATCTCATCGAGAACGCAGAAAACATCAATATTGGTAGCACTTACGAAAGAAATAGAATCCTGAATTCGCCAGAATTTGCACAGCGACACCTTAAAAAAATTCAATATGGAAACACTCTCCCCTTAGCTCCAGATCAATCCATTTCGCCGGACAATCAATGGTTATTCGAGGTGGTGCTGGACTATGGTGAACACGAGGGTGGCGTTTATCCGACTTACGAAAGCACGCGATCCTGGCCAAGTCGCCAAGATTCTTTTTCATCATACCGGACAGGCTTTGAAGTTCGCACATACCGTCTTTGCCGCAGAGTTCTCATGTTTCATCGTTTCGATGAGCTGGGTACCGGCCACACGTTGGCGGGATCGTTGTCGCTTGAACATGAAGAAAACCCGGTAGCTACGATACTAAAGAGCATCCATTATGACGGTTATCGGCGGGAAGCCGGTACCGATATCTATCGTAAAAAATCCTTACCTCCCCTGATTTTTAACTACTCCAAGCCTGAATTGGGGCGATCTTTTATTCCTGCGCCACACCAAACTAATGAAAATGCTCCTTACGGCATTGGTGGTTTGAATTATCGATGGATTGATCTTTACGGCGAAGGGTTGCCCGGAATCCTGTTTGAAAATAACCAAGCCTGGTATTACAAATCTAATCTTGGTAGTGGCGTACTTGGCACACAACAAAAAGTGCTGAACAGACCTTCGGCAAGATTGGGTGATTATTCGATCAGCGATTTCGACGGTAATGGCAATCCAAATCTTGTAATCTTGCAAGGTCGGGAAGCAGGTTTTTATGAATATGAACGTGATGGCGGAGGCTGGCAAGGCTTTCAGACATTCGCTGCAGCGCCTCAAATTAACCCATCTATCGGTCAAACTCAGCTTCTCGATCTGAACGGCGATGGTCGGGCAGACATCGTCAGTGTCAAAGAAGATCGAATCACTTGGTATAAATCAAAAGGAAAAGAAGGCTTTGATTCTCCAGTAGAATTCGCTAAACCACGAACAAATGGTGTCAGCCAGGCACCCACCATTGGCTCAAATCTCAATCTGGATTATTTCTTTGCAGATATGACGGGTGATGGACTGCCCGATCAGGTCCGCATCATCAATGGCCGGGTTGAATACTGGCCACAACTAGGCAACGGCAAATTTGGTGTAGGCGTGGTGATGGAAAATGCGCCAAATATTGATATCAACATGGAGTTCGACGCCAGCCGTATCCGACTAGTCGACCTGGATGGCAGTGGAACATCAGATATTTTATACATAGGCCGGGGAGAAATTAAATACTGGATCAATGCCAATGGAAATCGCTTTATTGATGGCGGCACAATCTCAGGACTGCCCTATATCGACAATATTTCCTCGGCAACAGTGCTGGATTTTTTGGGAAATAGTACGCCTTGCCTGGTATGGTCAACAACCTTGCCCGGTCGCACTGAAGAGCCTCTGCAATATCTGCAACTAACCAATGGCGTTAAACCCAGATTACTTAACACGGTAGAGAATTCGATGGGGAAAGAGATAACGCTCACATATTCGAATTCTGCCAGCCATTACCTGAGAGATAAAAAAAGCGGCAATGAATGGATCAGTAAACTGCCACAGCATGTCATCGTCGTCGATCAACTGGAAATTATCGACCACATAGGCAACACCAGAGCGCAAAGCCGCTATGAATATCACGATGGCTTTTACGATAGTGAAGCACGCGAGTTCAGAGGGTTTGGATTGGTCGATCAGTATGATACCGCTAATTATCAAAGCAGTGCCGACATGCCCGCCGAAGATTATGCTGACCCAGTATGTGTTCGTACCTGGACTCACAACGGCATGGATGGATGGGAATCGCGCCGTAGCCAGGCGTATTATCAGGAAGATGCACTTGCTGCCAGGCTGCCAACTCAGATCATTGAGAACCGCAGTGAGATTCATCCAGATGAATTTAACCATGCATTCAACGCCCTGGCGGGTCAGCCTGTTCGCACGGAACTCTATGGCGTATCGCGTAGCGGAAAAAGAGCAACACATCCCTATCAAGTTACCCAAACGTCTTATGCCGTTAAGCAGCTACAACCAAAATATGGCGAAGAGCACACGTGTTTTTTTACCCACGCCCGCGAAACGCAAAGCTATTTGTATGAACAGAATCCAGATGATCCCAGGATTTCTGGGGAATTCACGCTGAGCATCGATCACTACGGCAATATCACGGATACCTGCGCGGTTGCCTATGCACGTCGTTCAGTCGCTACCACCGATATTGAAGCACAACAACAAACCTCCCTCACAGCCGCTATTTCAAGCTTTGTGAATATTGATGAACGAGATCGATACTTCCTTGGCATACCCACACAATCACGCGCTTTTGAAGTGCAAGGACTCACGCCATCAGTCGATAGCGCATTCGGATATGACGCGCTAAAAACCAGTCTTAACGAGGCGCTGGATCGACCACTGGATTTTCATCAAGCATTTACCACCGACGAACAAGCCCGGCTGATACAATGGACGCGTTTATTTTATTGGAACGATGACAGAAGCGAAGTTTTACCCTGGTCAGAAATTGGCTTACTGCCTCTGTTGCATCATAGCGAATCCAGCGTATATACGAATGATCTAATCAACGACACTTTTGGTTCGCGGCTCGATGCAACCATCCTGCGCGATCAGGGGCATTATAAATTCAAAGATAATTATTGGTGGCAGCCCAGCCCAACGCTGCATTATCTTTCGGCCAGACAATTCTCGATGATCGAACATGAAGAGAACCTGGATAGCAGCCGAATTAGCTACACCTACGACGAACCTTACTTTCTAACACTGGCAGCATTAGAAGACGCGCTCGGTAATCAGGTTCGAGGCAGCATCGATTATCATCAAATTGCACCCAATCGCATTACCGATATCAATGATAATGTGTCTGAAGTTCAGTACGACCCCTTGGGTGTCGTTGTTGTTTCCACCCAGCAAGGTAGTGTGCTCAGCACATCATCAAGCGTAGAACGCTATGGAAATGATTTTCTCAGCGACTACTCTCAACAAAGCAGGGAATTGTTCGATGATATCCTGGCAGTACCCATCCGTTTTCTTCAAGGTGCCAGTCAGTATTTTCAGTATGACCTGGAGAGCTGGTTAAACAGCAGAACACCACTTCGAAGCGTCTCACTTATCCGCAGTGAATATGTTCACGACGGCGAAGGCGGCGGTATTTCAGCTTCAACCCTAACTGAAGAAAAACTCGAAATAGCGGTCGATTATCTCGATGGTTTTGGGCGTAGCTTACAAAGCAGATCACGCGTAAAAACCCAGTGGCGGGCTACCGGCCAAACCATATACGACAATAAACAACAGGTGGTACGGCAGTACGAACCCTTCTTTTCACCAACGCATGATTTTGAATTATCTACTCACGGAGAAGTAACACACTTTCGCTACGACCCATTAGAAAGGTTGATTCAGACAGATTTCTCAGATGGCACATTGGCAAAAACCGAGCACACTGCTTGGCAAACTGAGCAATACGATCAAAACGATGCGGTCATCGGCAGTGCCTATGTCTCGCGCATAGAAACTGAGTTTCCAGCGACGGATCATCCACAAAGAATTGCGCTGAACAAAGCCATAGAACATGCAGACACACCCACGCGTATACACCTCGATCCGCTGGGGCAGGAAGTGGTTTTGGAAGAAACAGGTACCGGCGAGACTCGAAAAACTGAATCCACTCTCGACTACTCCGGCCAGCCCATTGCCGTGACGGATCCACGCGGTCTACAGGCGTTTACCTATCGCTACGATATACTGGGTCGCCCGCTGTTCGAACACAGTATCGATGCAGGTGATAAATGGACGTTTACTGACGCTTTAGATCGATCGCTTCATCTGTGGGATAGCCGCGATACTCACCAACAATTAAATTATGACGCGCTAGGGCGGGTTGAAACAGTGCAGGTAGATGGTGCGCTGGGATTGAACAAGATGACTGAACGCTTGGTTTATGGAGAATCGATTGATCCCGCAGAGGCGAAGAACCGGAACGCCCGTGGACAACTGATTTCCCACCATGATCAGGCGGGCGTTTTACGCGCGCGGCGCTATGGTGTTTCCGGCCTGTTACTCGAATCTGACCGGCAATTAAGCAGAGACTATAAACAAGAACCAGATTGGTCTGATCCAGATAGAGTTTTATTAGATGATCCAGTTTATACCACCCAGCTTCAATACGATGCACTGGAGCGCATCAAGCAGCAGCATCTACCGGATGATACCCAGCGAAACTTTCACTATGCGCGAGGAGATGGTATTCAGGAAGTCCACCTGAGTACGGACGATGGTGAAATAACGGATCAGATATTCCTCAGCGAAGTGGAATACAACGAAAAAGGACAAAAAACACACAGCATACTGGGTAACGGTGTTAAGCAATCTTATATTTACGATTCAAAAACAAATCGCCTAAATCAGTTGCAGGCGCGCCTTCCGGGCGTAGGCGCTGAGAAGGTCTATCAGAATATCCAATACACCTATGATCCGGTCGGTAACATTACCCACACTATTGATCGGGTGCAACAAGCAAGATCAGATGTTATTCGAAACCTGCCCGCCGATCTTTCTCAGAGCGAGTTTAGCTACGATGCGTTCTACCAGCTCACTCAGGCCAGCGGTCGCGTGCATCAGGCTTTGCTGCAACACGACTACGACCCCAGATCCGCAGGGACAGTCAAAGGCACACGTAACCTCAGTTTAAACGATGGTAGCCGGGTTGAGCGCTATACGCGCAGTTATGATTATGATCTGAGTGGAAATCTTCAATTTATTAGCCACGCTGGCGCATCGCAAAGCTATCGCACCGAGGTCTGGACTTCGCCAACCTCCAACCGCTCCTTGCCGTTAAAGGACTTGAACAATATTGAACTTCCCGATCCGGAATCCCGTTTTGATACCAACGGCAATTGCTTGTATCTGCCCCATCTAAGTAGTTTCGCTTGGAACTACCGTAATAATCTATCTCAAGCGGTTGTTATCGATCGATCGGATCGAGGTCTGGACAATGATGCCGAATATTACGTTTATGGCGGCGATGGCCAGCGCGTTCGTAAGGTTGCCGAACAACAGCTTGCCAGCGGTGAGATGGAAATCACAGAGAAAATCTACCTGGACGGTTGTGAGATCAAACATATCAAAGTGAACGATGCGACTATTTTGGAAAGAACCACTTCGCATATTTCTGATGGTGAACAAAATATTGCTTTGCTGCATCAGTGGGCAACGGATACACGTCGCCTCGAAACGGATGATGTGAGTAATAAAAAAAGTCATTACCAGCTTTCTAACCATCTCGGTTCAACGTCGCTTGAAGTGGATCAAGCTGGCAATGTGATTAGCTATGAAGAGTATTTTCCATTTGGGGGTACTGCGTTTTTTGCAGGCAATGAGCGGGAAGTACGTTTGAAGGATTATCGTTATACCGGCAAGGAGCGCGACGATGTGACGGGGCTGTATTATTTTGGATATCGTTATTATGCAGCCTGGATTGGAAACTGGTTGAGTCCGGATCCGATAGGGCCGGAGGATGGGCTGAATTTGTATCAGTTTGTTGGGAATAATCCGCTTAGGTTTGTGGATGTGGATGGGTTGCAATCTTCGCGTATCATTCCATTGCCTGATCGGTTTAGCAGGTCAGGAATGGACCAAGAGCTAGAACAATGGTTACTTTCACCTTCATCAGATGGCGGGGGTGGCTATGTAGAAGTTGAAAATATTCGTTGGGAAGATTCAACTAAGGATTCTCAGGCACATTATGCATTTGAAGGGGTTAGACCTTTCACTGCCGCACATGCTGGTTTGATTAGTGATACAAATGCTCCAACTGCAATTGCATCTAATGATCGATTCGACTTTTCGAGTGCTCATGGTGGAATTGATATGCAAAACGCTCCTCAAACAAACACAAGGGCAACAGGTACGGCGCCTGTTGGGCGACTGCGCTGGACACCTGGAGGGAGCGCTGATGGCTCTACAGACCAAGATGACGGTCTACCGGACGCTGACAGTGATAATCCTTCTGGAGACCGATCGCAAGTAACAGAAAACGAATCTGGCAATCCTGATTTACCTTCATCTAGTGATACTGGTAGAGGCAACCATAATAATAACTCTGAATCGCAGTCTGAAACAGAAAATATTTCATTGGTTCCGACAGATCGAATGTCATTTGATCCTTTTGACACTAGTCTGCCACAAATCACCTGGGCACCAGAAAACCAAGATTCTAGAAATGCTAATGAAGAAAGTTTTGACTCAGAATCTTTGGAGGATTGGGGTGAAGCAGCAATAGGTGCAGCTACAATATTAGGTCAACAAGCAATCGATGATCTGGCTATGCGTGTAGCCTCATATTTTATTCCAGCGATTGCATTGGTTGTTTTAGGCGCTTCTTTAATAGACATTGCAATGAATTTGGAATCATTCATTGGCCAACTTGGACAAGCCGCTGATATTGCAATGGAAACGTTTGAAAGACTACAGTCTGGTGAACTCACAAAAAATGATGCAACAGTTTTAATGGTGAGTGCTGCTATGGCATTAGCAGTAACTATTGGTGCCGTACGGATGGCCAGGCGGTTTGGAAATAGGCTGGTTGAAAGATTTGGTCGTGAACGTGGTGGAAATAGTGATGGCACATTTGAGCAAAATAGTTCGACAGATCCAGAAATATCTGATAATAACCCTGTTCATAGATCAGGAGGAGCCGCATCCGCAAATGATCCTGTATTTAATGAAAGAGATGGATCTTGGTTAGAACCATTATCATCGCATCCAGATGATCCAAATGTACACGGTGGATACAGGGGTAGATATCAAGCGGCGGCTGGTGATGATCCAGACCTTGTGGGTGGTCGATTGCCAGGGCGAGAATCGCCAGAGCCTTGGGATGTACATCATACATATCCTCAAAGTCTACCAGACGATAGTCCAATACGATTGGATGTTGGAGACATTCATAATCCACTTCATTTGAGAGGGGTCAGAGGTCATCGTCAACCTGGAACTTTAAGAGTTGTGAGCCCGGGCACACCTACTTTCACTCCTGTCAGATGGACAAACATACATTCAGAGCTAGATCTCGAGATAAAAAACTTTTTAAACACAAATCCAACACCTGTTCAATATCGTCAATTTATAGAATATCAAGACTGGAGATGGGGTCATACATTTTGGGAGGCATGGAGATCGCCATCCCCGTGATGGAGTTGTTAGTAAATTTCGCGTGGATACTCCGGTTAGAATTATAAATAAGAGGATATAGTTATGAAGCTCGAGATAAAAAAAGCAATTAATTCTCTCTGCTCATCTGAGGTATTTTAGTGACGATTACTTTTCTAAATTACTTACACGTGAAAAAGTAAATCTTACTGATTTTGACAATGCAATTAGAAAGGCTATTGAGAGTTATCAAAAACATGATGACTTAGAGATCTCTGCTCAAATCGATGAAGTTACTGATTCACGATTGTATACTGCAGTAAGTAAGCTTGATAAATACGTTGTTATTGGAATAATCCACAACAGCAAATAATCAAGCGGTCAGGAGCACTTAATCCAAACAAAAGCAGTAAGAAATAAAACTAAAAACAGAGACTTTAATGCTGTAATCATCTTTAATATTCGGAGAGAATAATGGAAATAGAGAAACTAAAAATTCAACTGGTTCTCTCAGGTTACTGGCTTTCAGACCAGGACGATTTCTCCTCTGCATTGTTATCTGGCGAGCTCAATCTTACTGATTTCGACAAAAAAACAATTGAGGCTGTCAATGCTTTTCAAAAAGCAGAGGATTTGAAAGAAACAGGAAAGATCAATGCGTCGACAGAAAAAAAGCTCCGGGAGGTTGTTGCTAAGATTGACCGATTTGCGGTAATCGGGATCGTCAGCGATCACAAAAACACGCCGCTTAAAGACATCATCCTGCTTGCACATGACAAAGACCTGCGAACTGAACAAGAGCTTGGAAAATCAGTCACCAACCAACTGGGCGAATATGCAATATTTTATGATCGAAGTAGTTTCACACGTGCTGAAAAAGGAAGCGCTGATCTAATTCTAACGGCGACGGACCAGCAAACTGGTGCTAGTACATCCACAGATATACTTTTCAACGCCCCTCATGTGGTCATTATCGATCTCCAATTGGATGACAAGTCAGACTCTGATTTAGCAGAAGATTCCCGCTATCTCAATTGTTTGAAACCAGTGTTTCGCGATGTCTCGCTGCACGAGCTAACAGAAGACGATATAAAGTTTCTTGCAGGCGAAACTCAAATTCCCAGCTGGCATTTGAAGTATTTACAACTCGATACAGTCTACAGTCGAGAATGTCAAATAGACAATGGTGTTTTCTACGCATGGATGCGTCAAGGGTTACCGACTGTCAGAGAACGGTTATTCGCAGTTGAAACATCTAAATTGCGAGACGCACTTAAGCTATCCATCGAACAAAATATCGTACCTGGAGATGTTGCCACTCAATTAGATGCAACGCTCAAAGCGATTAAGGCTAAAACTCGCCCGATAAAATCTAACCTGAAAAACTTGCAGGGACAAGCAAGCTTATCACCGAGCAAAATCAAGGCACAGGACACTCAGCTTTATCAGCAGCTCATAGATAAAGCCTTACTCAGTGTTGGCCAATCCTTTGATGAGCACTTTAAAGGCAGCTCCGAAGAATTGCAGTTCCACATGAACTCGCTTGATCTTACGCAATTGATTGAACAACAGCAGTCAGTTAAAGAGTTCCTGCGTGAAAACCTCAATCGGTCAGGCTTATCGCAACTAGCAACGCAAGAAGGATTAGCGAAAATCAATACCCTGCAAACGCCAGATAAATTTACGGACATCTTGCAGCCTGATGCGCCGCTTCAAACCAATCCATTATTTCAGAATGAGATACTCGATGGGTTGACGTTTCACCTGGGTGAATTCACCGGACTCAGGGACGAGACGGTTGAACAACTCATTGAGCGCGATATCCGACACAATACGATAACACAGGAAAAAATTGACGCGCTAGTAGATGATGGTGTACTTGAAAAAGACAAAGCTCAAGAGTTCGGCCTGAATGCCAATCTGTATCAGCTAACTGACACCAATCTTGATCTGGTCAAAGTAATCAAGGAACGCAGCAACGAGGATCAGCTCAAGTCACTACGCAATCTGACGCAAGTACTAAAACGACGTTCAGATTGGGAAACACTGCTAAAAGAAGCACAGATCGATCCGCCCGGCGATATCTCACGAAGAGACTATGCTGCGTTGCTCCATAAGCAAATTGAAATCTTGTTCCCCCACGATGTATTCCGCTGGCAACACCAACCAGTAGAGGCCGACAGTTTTGATTCGCACCTCGGCGACATTCAACGGTTATTTGAGAAGAACGAAAACCTTTTCCAGGGCATTCCTTACGAGACGCTCAAGTTAGAAGATATTCCACAGCAAGAAAGGGAATCGGTAAAGAGCGCCTATCATGCTCTTGAACGCAAAACTAATCGGTATCCAGGTCTTGAGCTAGATAAAGTTCTGGATGACAGGTCATTATCATCCCAAGACAAACTCACAGAGACTATTCGCCGAGTAAATCTCTTAGAGTCATTTTACGATACCAATGAAAACGTGTCGTTTCTCTCACTTAGTTATGTTCCTGATAGTGAAGATATAGAGAAGTTGGATCTGAACAGTTTTTCGGAATCAGATAAAAACCTCATCGTGAATAGCCTCAAAGCTAATCAGCGTGTTTATCGAGTTACCCAAGATGTTGAGCATGCACATTTGTTGATGGAAAGTGGATACAGTTCGTCCTATCAAGTTATAGATGCGGGTTTTGGAAATTTTGTTCGCACGACAGGTATAGCTGAGCCAATCGCTCGCTATTATTACGAAAGTATGTCAGAGGTTATGTCTGAATCAATTGAAAAATTTGGACTTCTTTTGGATTATTCCCCAACTCCTTTAAGCGGCAGTTTGGCTGATAACACCTCACCGGATATAAACCGGCATCTGCGCCGTTTGGATGGCTACAGTGATCTGTTCGGCAGTCAGGATTACTGTAAATGTAAACATTGCCAATCGATTTTAAGCCCGGCCGCTTATTTTGCGGACTTGATGGGTTTTCTAAAAATCAATGTACTGGAAGAATATTTTACCGGAATAAATGCTAATCATCCTTTGAACCCTAAAATACGCCGATCAGATCTGTGGAATACACTTCCGCTAACATGCGAGTGTACATTAACACTGGTTCCGTATCTGACGATCATATTAGAAATTCTTGAGAACTATATTGCTACTAAATCATCTCCTGTATTCGATGGTGATTTAAAAGACCGTATAGTAGTAGAAGAGTTTGTATATAGAAAGCTGAATGAAGAAACGGAAATACACAGTATTCAACAACCCTTTTTCTTGCCGCTGGTTGAGCTTGAAACATATTTAGAACATTTTTCTATAAGCCGCAGTGAAATTGCTGAAACTCTATTGATGTATGAAAAAGATTCAGGAAATGTTGTTTCACGTGCAGTACTCAATCTTTCACTAAGTGAGTACAGATTGATAATGGAAAGAAACTCAAATGTTAATTTTATAAGGAATCTTTATCGCATCACCGGTGCACTTGATTTCGTCATGGAGACCAAACACATTCTCCAAGCATTAGAGATCACCCGTGAGGAATTAAGTATACTCGTTAATACTCGCTTTGTGACTTTGAATGGATCTGACTCTATACGGTTTGAAGGTCGACGGAGGGATGGTGATCCTGATTTTCAACCAGACATGGAATTTATAGTACTTACTGCTTCTGTTATTTTAGATAATGTTATTGCAGTTTTGGAGCGTATGCACCGTTTCGTGCGCCTCTGGCGAAAGACAGATTGGTCTATGCAAGAGGTGGATCAGCTTCTGTACCATATATATACCGCAGATATAGTAGAGGACAGTGTTATAGGGAGAGATATTCCGTTGCCGGAATTTACGCAGCTTTACGTACTGAAGAATCATCTCAAGGTTAGTGTCTTAGAGTTATGCACGTTCTTCGATGAAATATCAGTCAATGGCACGAGTACGCCTTCATTTTTTGATCAGCTGTTTAACCATGCCAGTTTTTCCCGTGCTGCACCGATAGAAACACCTGATCCCTGGCTTAACCCAGAAACTCTGGATGTTCCATTCAAACATGCGGCTTATCACTTGGATTTGCCCGATCCAGAAGGGTCGGATGCCAAGATCCAGCACCGTCTGTTGGCCGGTTTGAACATCGATGACGATGACTTGATCGTACTGATTGATCTACTTGGCGAGACATTGGCGCAAAACGCTGATGGCAAGTTTAATATAACGCTTCAAACGCTGACGTTGCTTTATCGTCATGCTCGGCTGGCCAAATTATATGGTCTGTCCATTCCTGAGCTATTTGCATTGATCCGCATGAGTCTTAAGACAGGTGGTTCATCTGGTATAGAGAAAAAACATGTCGAAAATTTTGAAGACTTGATTGCGCTGAATGAATTTGTGACTTGGCAAAATGCGAGTGATTATACGATTAAAGAGCTGGCCTTGATGGTTGGTGATTTATTTGAAGAAGATAGTGCGAATAATGCGATAGATGTCGCTGATCAAATTATCCAGAAGGTCGACGCTGAGCAATCATTACTTTTTACGGACACGGTTTTTGCTTACATCGAGGGTGTTACCGAGGCGCAATCTCAGGCTCTGATAAAAGCAAACAGCCGAACAACATCCACCTTTATCGAGGCCGCAGACATTCAGATATACAGGGTATCCAACCCTGATCCTGATCCTGACCTCTTGATTCCCGCCAGCATTGCTGATGATTTTACCCCTGAACAGCAAGCTACACTGATAGGTACCCTACAGGAAATCATAGCGGCCCATCAGCAGCCAGGAGCGCCTGATATACCGGGCAGTATACTGGCTGGAACACTCGATCTTTCTGTGGCGCAATCACGCGCGATACTCGCCGCCAACGATGCTTTCTTTGTGTCGGTAGAGAACCTCCGTTTATTCTGGCTAACGCATGGTTTTTACGCAGGAACGGTTATCACGATTCCAGACGGAATTCCCCTTCGGCCTTCTGATGCGCATGCTTTGCTGATGCAATATTCTGCACCGCAAGTGATTGCCAACCAGTTAAGCACAGAATTCGGTATCCCTATAGAAAAAGTGAAAGCATTGGCATTGCTGGCAGGTTTTGATTTCTCCGATGAATCCCTTGCCGAGAAACTAACGCGAATCCTGCACAGAGAATCCGGGCTTACAGAACTGGAAGACCTGATCGAGGCGCTGTTTAAGCTGACTGTCTGTTTTCAAAATAAAACGTTTAACGCGGAAACGCTGGCATTTATTCAAAGGCATTCAGGTAGAATAGAGGATGTTTACCACACTGATGCGGAAGGATTTCGTAATCTCACGCTCGCTACCCTGCAACAGATCGAATTATTTCGAACCCTCTTCAATACATCAAAAACAAGTTTGCTAGAGCTGTTTGAGAAACTGTTTGATCAAACGACAGGCTTTGACTACAACATAGAAAAAACGCGGTTTCGAGACGGAAATTTAGATGATCTGACAATCTTGCTCGGTGCAGAAAGAGGGTTGATGAATTCTATCAATCAGACCTTGGGACTACCCCGGTTTATCGACCCGGCTTCCGGTGATCTCAAAAACCAAGTGCTGCAAAGCTTACACAAGCTTAAATCAAGTGTCGCGTTAGCCCAAAGACTAGGAATTGGCGGGGAAGCGCTCTCTTACCTGATTTCTGATGGTTATAATGAACTCTCCCAGGCGGCTGCGTATCTGATAACCGCGATCCGCACCAAGTACGAAAAAGAACAATCTTTTCAGGGAAAGATAGAACCTTTCGAAGATAAGATTCGGGAACAAAAGCGGGATGCACTGACTGATTATATTATTCATAACCTGAATCCTGACAAGGATATCTTCCGATCTAGCAATGATCTTTACCATTACTTTTTAATCGACACCGAACTGGAAGGTTGTGCGCGTACCTCAAAAGTGGTGGCGGGCATCGCCAGCCTGCAACTTTATATTCAGCGCGTGATTATGAATCTTGAGCAAACGCCTATAGAGGTTGATCCAGGGCTTCAAATTCGTTTCAGGGATGGAAATGCTCAGGCTCAATGGGCATGGCGCAAGAATTATCGCGTCTGGGAGGCAAACCGAAAAGTCTTCCTGTTTCCTGAGAATTACTTAGAGCCAGATCTTCGCCACAACAAAACCCCACTTTTCGAGGAGTTTGAAGCAGAACTATTGCAACAGGAAATAAACGCGCAATCCGTGCTTGATGCCTATGCCAGGTACATCGATGGTTTTGAGGAAATTGCAAAACTCAAAATCGCGGGTGCCTATCATGACCGAAGCAAGGGTGCGGATGTGTTGCATCTGTTTGGCGTGACGTCCAGTGAACCACCTATCTATTATTATCGAACGATTGAGAATATTTATAAGTCGCAAGAGTCTGGTACGGCAAGAAAGATAGTATGGAATGCCTGGCGTAAGATTGGTCTTCAGATACCTGTGAAGAAGGTGTCGCCTATTGTATTTAAAGGGCGACTATATGTGTTTTGGGTAGAGATTACTACGAGACCTAAAAATGTATTCCTGGAGGGGACATCTAGATTTGATGGGTATAAGCATAGTTTGATCATTAATTTTTCATGGTTGCAAGCTGATGGGTCATGGATCCCGCCTCAAGCTATTAAAAATTATTCAGAGAACAAAAATGTAAAAAAGGCGCTAGTTATAAGTGATGACTTAGCAAGCAATGCTCAAATTTTAGAGATAAGACGTGAGCTCATGCGTTTTTCCGCTGTATCCAGAGAAGTAGAATCCACTCCGGAAACTCCAGACCCTGTTGATCTTGATGAATTTTCAGAATTCGTAGATTTGCTGATCGAATTTATTCAAAGTAATGATTCAGAAACATTTAATGGAACGGAAACTCTTAGTTTAACAAATGAACGACTGAATTATAAATATATAGTAAGCCCGAACCAACTAAACAATATTGCAAAGACTTTATTTATACCAGAGCATTCTTTAGGTGAATTTGATTTCCATTTTGAACCAAAGGATGAATACACATTAACGGGTTTTAAATGGGATCGTATTTACCCGTTTCCCGACCCTCGGAATACTTGGCTCGGTCTAGGAGAGCCGGTATATGAGCTAATGTTGGCAGGGATGCTGATAGATGAATTTCAGTTAAAATCTCATGCTGATCTGAATGAGCCTACTTTAAGTAGTTATATTGAAGATAATACTTGGGATATCAATACGGCTAGTAAAAAAATCGGCCGAATAAATGTAAATAGAGCCAATGAGGTCTGGTGGGGGAAGCCGTACAAGATAACTACAGGTCTGGTTTTCGCGGATGCAGTTCGCTACTTATTGGAACCGGATATACCAGAAATATTCACAAGACAGCATCGCCTATTTTCCTTTAATATGGATAGCTGGGACGGTATGGTTGTAAATGGTGTGCTGACTGATTGCATTTTTAATGTGCAAGGTGACTTGCTATATGTTCATTCGCTAAAGAATGCTGATATATCTGAACCAATCTATGGACTCAAACGATTGGGTAGTACACTTACGGCTAAAATTGAGCGAGTTTTATTTGAAAAAGGTGTCGATAAATTATTAAGTATTAAGCAACAACAATTGCTGCAAGAAGCCGTTTTGCCTGTAAGGGACATTCAAATAACGTTGGCAAATGAAGGCAACCATGGAATACTTGATTTCAAAGGCTCACTTGGTATTTATTTCCGAGAGATCTTCTTCCACATTCCATTACTGATTGCCAACCACCTAAATAGTCAAGGCAAATATACCGATGCCCAGCGTTGGTATCACTACATTTTTGATCCCACATCTAACAATATACCGACCGGACTTGGAGAAATTACTGATCCAGAAAGACGCAAAAAAATTGAATCTGATCGAGTATGGCAGTTCATCGAATTTCGTAACCGTGACCTAGCGTCACTTAGAGAGCAACTGGATAATCCGGAAGCGATCCATGCTTACGAAAATGACCCCTTTAACCCGCATGCGGTTGCCCGCCAACGCATGGGAGCCTACATGCGGAATGTGGTGATGAAATATATCGATAACTTGCTTGATTGGGGTGACCAGGAATTTGCACTGGACACACGGGAATCAATCAATGAAGCGACTTTGCTTTATGTCATGGCATCCGATCTGCTGGGCGAACGTCCAGTAGAACTAGGAGATTGCGAAGAAAAATCTGATGATGGTAGTTTTAACATTGACCCTATGTTTCAACCACAAAACTCCATATTTCAGCAAGTACTTGAATCTGTTTCTGTACCCAATAGTGGAGGTATCTCTAACTCTATGACTGTATCTTCATCTAGTATGGAAAGCGCTGAAAGAACGGCCGAGCTTAGTCCTGAGGGCTTTAGCATTTCATGGGGCGGTTCCGATGACGTTTCTGCTGTTATAGATATTCCAGGGCATGATTTTCGAAATGATAATCCACCGGGCATTGCTTGGAAAGCAAGATCGTCTTCTGAGGAATCACCCGATATGGCATCGTTTGCAACGAGTCTATTACAGCAGGCAAGTAGTTTCTGTATTCCGCTGAACCCGGATCTTCTGGCTTATTGGGATCGCGTGCAAGACCGCCTGTACAAAATTCGCAACTGCCTCAACTTAAGCGGTATTCGCCGTGATTTGCCTTTGTTTGCACCTGAGACTGACCCCCGGTTATTGGTAAGAGCAAAAGCTGCTGGAATCTCTCTGGATGATGTGTTGAGCTCCATTAACGGCAACCTTCCACCTTATCGTTTCAGTTATCTCATCGCAAAAGCCAAAGAATACGCAGGTGCTTTGCAATCGTATGGTGGCGCATTACTGGCCACGCTGGAGAAACAAGATGCTGAAGAACTATCAGCGATGCGATTACGACACCAGACTAACATCATGAAGCTGACCAGTAGGCAAAGAGACTTGGACGTGAATGCGGCAGAGGAGAGCTTGGAGGCGTTGTTGGTAAGGAAGGAAGGTGTCAATCAGCGTTTGCAATATTATAGTGCTTTACTTGAAGTGGGTTTGACGGGATTGGAAGACGCGCGTGATGCTCTTTATTATTTTGGCCATGCTGCAAAAATACCTGGAGTTCCATTTATGCTAGCAGCTGGAGGTGCTTCAATGTCTCCCAGTATATTGGGGTTTAGTTTTTCTACTCCCACCAACTCCATAAAAAACTTTTTTGAGGCGGCATCTATTGCTACAGATTTATCTGGCAAATTGAATTTACTAGCATCAGATATGGTAGGGAAACATGCGGGTTACGAACGTCGTGATCAAGGCTGGGAATTTAGTCGCGACCAAACCAAAGAAGAACTGGCAGCGCTGGAAAAACAAATTGTCGTATCAGGGATTCGACGTGATATCGCAATACAAGCACGAGAACTGCATGAAATAAACATTGAAAACCTGGAAGAAACCTACGCTTTCTATCGTGACAGATTTACCAATCGTGGCTTATACACTTGGCTTTCCACGCAACTTCAGCGTCTGTATCGGGAAGCCTATCAAAGTATTATCTCGGTGGCTAGACTGGCCGAGCAAGCCTATCGGTTTGAACGCAATGATGATGTCTCCACCTTGCTGGACAACAACTATTGGGATGCTTCTCGCGCAGGATTGATGGCAGGCGAACGCATACTCAATGATTTACGTTCAATGGAACTTCGTTTCATGGAAACCAATAGTCGAAGCATGGAAATTGATCAGGCATTTTCCTTGACGCAAATTGATCCCGCCGCGCTTATAACACTGAAGGAAACAGGAGAATGCGAATTTGACATACCAGAACTATATATTTATCTGTTTTATCCTGGTCTATGTCGATGTCTAATTAAGTCCGCTCGACTCACCATCCCTTGCATCACAGGGCCATACACAAATGTAAGCGCAATCTTAAGCTTGACTAGTAGCGAGATAAGGAAAGAGCCAAAAACAGGTGACGAAAATTTATCTATTGTTCCTCCTTCCCGGACGACAACGATTGCAACCAGCACGGCACAAAATGACTCAGGGGTATTTAACCTCGATTTTCGTGATGAACGTTATATGCCTTTTGAAGGCGCTGGCGCGATCAGTTCGTGGAATCTTAAGTTGCCAAAAACTTTCAAGCCATTTGACTATTCAACTATCAATGATGTGATATTACATATTAGTTATACAGCGGAATATGATGAGACCCTAAGAAGTTCGGTAGAGGAAGAGATGGGTTCTTTAGAAGCCCTACTTAAGGGTGGGAAATTGTATAGAGTTTTCAGCTTGCGCCAGGAATTCTCTCAGAGTTTTCATTCTTTTCTTCATAATCCGTTAGGAGAGTCAACTAATATCGAAATTTCTGAGAAACATTTTCCAATCTTTTTGCAGGGAAAAACCCTTAGTATTTCGAGTGCATCTTTAATACTTGCGACTGAATCCATTGAAACCGCTGGCGATAGTAGCCCGGCAATAACTATATTTCGAGATGAAGGTACGGAGGAAGAGATTTCCAGTGGAGATTTTTCTGTAGACGACAAGTTCGGAGGGTTGCGTTCCGCGGTAATTCCATCTATTTTGAGTGGCAACATTAACCCTGGTACTGAACCTATCACTATATCCTTCTCCGTAACCAACGCCGGTGGCCTAGCGCCAGATACACCAGCTCCCTCAGATCAATCCGCTATCGATGACCACAAACTGAGTGATCTGTATGTTTATATTGAATACAGCGTGGTCTGAGATGAGTAATGACTCACACCGGCAAACCTGTTTCAAACGTTCGTCCATCACTGGCGTTGGCATTCCTAGCCCATCTTTGTCACCTAAAACAGCTTAAGTCATTGATTATTGGTTACTGAAGGCTTTTATGATTAAAAAAGTCTTTTAAAATCAAAGGTGTTTTTCTTGAACGGAATGTGGTGCCATAATATTTACAGAAAGCATTGACTTCGTCTCCCTGTATCGCTACGCATGCAGACATGTACATTCGACGCACCTCGATTAAAAGCCGACGCACAGGAGAACCCTACGATACCTACTGTCTGGTGTGGAATCAATCCGCACGGATCAGGGTGCGCGTCAGCGCACTCTGGTGAACCTTGGCAGGCATTTCGATATGCCGCGGGAGCAATGAGCTGCACTAGCACAACGGATCGAGCAACTGCTGAACGGCCAACAGGATTTGATTCCATTGGACCTGGATCCTGAATAGCTACGATACAAATGATACTTAGCTATAGAGTAATTAGCAGTGAAAAAATACCGAAATCTATATGGAATAGTTCTCTTTACACGACGCTGAGAATCTGATATGGCTATAATTTTACTGGTGATGTGTTCAGCTTTTTACTGACAAATATTTGCCTGATTACCAATGAGCTTCAGCAAATTTCAAAAGTCTCCTTGGCATAGGCGGCGTTCTTACAGCAACATATCCAAAGCGAGCTATCATATCGCCTAGTTGAAACCGTCTATTATGCCGATAATAAAATTCGGCTATATTCAAATTGCCCATACTGAAACAGATGATTTTATTGGTGGCTGTACCATTTAGAGTATTGATGGTGAACTGGCGGAAATTGGCTTTATGCTAGTTGACAAAAAATATAGGGAAATTGGTGTTGCTGAAAAATGACTCAAGCACGAATAAGGTATGCCCAAGATATGGGCATAAAATTGTTTTACTCCAAGGCAAGAGGTAAAAATATAAAAAGTACCAATAATCTTATAAAAGCACTGTTAAACTGTTCGGTAAATGCCAATGTTAACAGTAAACCTGATGCATGGTTAAAGTAGGTGCCATTGCTTGCTGTTCTATCATTGCTGTAAACGTTAATCCTACAGTGATTAGAGATCCAATTCTTCGATATAAACGTGCGTGATATTCAACCTTGTTAGAAAGTGCAAAAAGAATCATTGCAATCGGTAATAACCCGGATAAGTTGCTACCTATCATCATAAATTCGTTTAATACTCTGCGGTCAAATCTGTTCATTCCTGCTACTTTTTCAATTCCATGATACCTCCGTCTTTGTCATTGTTTTTCAAACAACTAAATGTAACACCCACAGAAAATTTAAAGTTTTGTGTTGACTACTTTTTTCAAATGGAGTGTAGTTGTCGGTAGGTTTTTTTGGAGAATATCCTGCTGAGGAACCAAAATAGTTGGTGTATTTTACGCTACTTAGTGGTCTCAATTAGGGATAGTGTATTGTTAGACACTACACCTTATTTCATCTTGAGCAGGTGTACTGATTGTCATACGATGACTGCTTAACCTGTTTGACTATTAACACTTGGGTTTACAATAAAAATTTATGGCCAAAAAGATTGCAATCCTTCAATCCAACTACATTCCATGGAAGGGGTATTTTGATTTGATGAGCCAGGTTGATGAATTTATTATTTTCGACGAAGTTCAGTACACCAAAGGCGACTGGCGCAATAGAAACTTGATTAAGACTGCGCAAGGCTTAAAGTGGTTGACGATACCTATCATGAAATCTAACAGTTTGCAGCAACGAGTCTGCGAAATACAGGTTTCGGATGCTGTTTGGCGAAAAAAACATTGGCAAAGTTTAATAACAAATTACAGTAAGGCTCCTTATTTTAAGACTTATAGCGATTTTTTCGAAACATTGTATCTTGAGAATAACGAATCCATTCTGAGCAAAATTAATGTTTCTTTTATGACATTGATCAAGCAAATACTGGGTATTTCTACTGTGCTTACGTGGTCGTCCGATTATTCATTTTCCCGTGGTAAAACCGCGCGGTTAGTGCAATTGTGTCTTGATTGTGGTGCGGACGAGTATGTCTCCGGTCCCTCTGCCAAAGATTATGTTGATCAGTCTTTGTTTGATGAAGCAGGCATTAAATTAAGCTGGATGGATTATTCTGGCTACCAACCCTATCATCAGTTATTTTCCACGTTCGAGCACCGTGTTTCAGCGGTGGATTTGATCTTCAATGAAGGGCCAAACTCCAAAAGGTTTTTAAAATCGTTCAGTTCGTAATGCTCTAATGCAAGTATCCATTGTTACTACGCTGTATAAATCGGAGCCTTACTTAACTGAGTTCTACCAAAGAATTTCTCAATGCGCCCAAACTATTACTGCTGACTATGAAATAATTTTGGTGGATGATGGCTCCCCTGACCGAGCATTATCACTGGCTCTGGACATTCAACGCTCAGATGCCAAAGTCATTGTGGTGGAACTGTCCCGAAATTTCGGCCATCATGAAGCGGGCATGACAGGTTTAGAATATGCTTCAGGCGATTACGTTTTTTTGATTGATTGCGACCTGGAAGAACCACCTGAGTTACTGGCTGAATTTTGGCAGGCGATGATTGAACAAGCTGACATCGATATGATTTATGGTGTTCAACGCAATAGAAAGGGTGGTTGGTTTGAGCAGCTCAGCGGACAGTTTTTTTATCGGCTTTTTAACGCTGTCAGCGATGTCAAGATCCCTATTAACGTGTTGACGGTACGGTTGATGAAACACGCTGTTGTGCAAGCGCTGCTCAAGTATCCGGAAAAGCATCTGTTGGTTGCCGGTATTATGGCGCTGGTGGGCTTTAATCAGCAAGCTTTGATGGTAGTAAAAAGCTCTAAAAATCAGCGGTCGTACAATTTATCCAGGCAACTCAACTTGTTATTGAACAGCCTGTTGTCTTTTTCGACGAAGCCGTCCGTGTGGTTGTTATGTAGCGGTTTAATCATGTTGTTGCTGGCCTTGGTTAGTACCTTCATTATGGCTTTTAACGGCATGTTTGATTCAACGTTATCGCTTACTCAAGGAAAACAAACGTTTTTGATCATCAATTATTGTTTGGGAGGACTGTTTTTTTGCAGCGGTTTCCTGGGTCTGTTGCTGGTAAAAGTCTACGAAGAAGTAAAAAGAAGACCGCGAGTCATTGTCAAAAGAGTCTATAGCAACGATAGCCACTAAACCTACAACTATCAGCTATCACTTTGGATCAGCTCAGAATAAAATCATGGGATTTAGCATGATTATATCGCAACATGCTGACATGAATCATGGTGCCGGCTATGCGGATTCACTAATACGTTATTAACCAGGAAACGATGGCGGACAAAATCATTATCTATGGAACCGGCCCTTTAGCAGAACTGATGCACTATCATTTTTCTCAAGGCTCAGACTATGAAGTAGGCGCTTTTTGCCTTGATGAGCAGTACAAAAAAGCCGATCAATTTTGTCAATTGCCCGTCGTTACCTTTGAAACTGTTACCCAACACTATCCACCCGATAGCTACCCTATGTTTGTTGCTATTGGCTATAGCGTCATGCGTAATCGTGAGCAGATGTTCAAAAAAGCCAAAGCCGCTGGCTATAGACTCGTGAACTATATCAGCCCACATGCCACTGCCCGCGAGGATTTAGTGATGGGTGAAAATAATGCCATTTTTTCTAGCAGCGATATCGAACCGTTTGTCACTCTGGGCAATAATAATGTGGTATGGACCGGCACTATCATTGGGCATCATGCTGTTGTTGGAGACCACAATTATATTTCCGGTGGTGGTGGCGTTGGCGGTTACTGCAAAGTTGGAAACCTTTGTTTTATCGGCAATGGCGCTATTATGGTCAACAATATTAATATCGCTGATGAAACCTTAATGGTCTCAGGTACTGTCATCTTAAAGGATACGGAAGTAGCTTCACGCTATCATGGCAATCCATCAAAACTCATCGGGAAACATCCTGATACCGGTATCGTCATTTAATATGATTGGTTACTTTTATATCCTGGGTACTGTTGCATTCACGGTATATGGGCAGTTGGTTTTAAAATGGCGCATCGATCAATATGGCGAATTGCCGTCAACTTCCATTAAAAAATTAGTGTTTCTCGGCAAGCTCTTTTTGGACCCTTTTCTGGTCTCTGGCCTGGCCTCAGCTTTCATTGCGTCATTGTTTTGGATGGCAGCCATGACCAAATTTGATGTCAGTTACGCCTACCCATTTATGAGCGCAGCCTTTGTGCTGGTGTTAATCTTTTCCGCAGTATTCTTCAAAGAGCCGATCACTATGCAGAAAATTGTAGGGTTGAGCTTTATCGTGGTTGGGATTGTGATTACCAGTCGTTCGGTCTAGGAGGCTTTCTATTCTCGGACAGCCTCCTAGGACTATCAAGTTTTTGATCCAAGCTTTTAAAAAGATAACGCAAACTCTGTTAAATAGACTAACGCCAAGTTTCGATAAGAGTAAATTGACAGGGAGATTAGCAAAAAGGCGCAGGAATAATGAGCAGTGCGTTCAAATTTATTCCAGCTCGGTGAGATTTCCCAGAAATAGATCATGGCCATTGGGATTAATGGAAACACATAACGCCCTTGGGCTTGAAAGTCGTAGAGCCAGGAAAATAAAAAGCCCATCAATATAGCGCCGAAGATAAAAACAAGGCTAAGCCCGGTAAAGAACTTTACTGATAATGGCTGCTTTTTGATGAGTTGGTAGGCAGCCAGCAGCAGAATGATAACGAATAGTAATCCCACAAAATCGTAATACCATTGCGGAGAAAATACGACGAATTGATTGCCGTATTGTCCTGTGAAACTTTTGAATGTTAAGGTATGCCACGCCCATTTTGGCTCGAATAATTCCCATGCCGACACGCCTTGTTGAAATAACCGAAGTCCGTAATAAGACTTGTCTGTACCCAGAACGGATGGTTTAAAATCTGGCCCGGCTATTTTTTCTGCAAATTGAGTTTGCTGCTCCCACTTATCCAAGCCATTGATTTTGATATCCTGCCCTTTTCTAACGCCATAAATAGAAACAGACATCAGTAGAATCAACAACAAACGAGTAAGAAACAATTTTTTGTGAGTGCATTGAAAAAGCCATTGATAACTTAAAGCAGCAAACACAAAAAGTAAAAAGACCAGGTAGTTTTCTTGCTCAATCAGCAACAGCCCGGTCAATAACGCAGGGATTAAACTTAATTTCCAATGCTTTTTCAGCCGATCACACTGTAAGAAACGTTGGAGGCTACTTTGGTTATTTGCCACTTGCCATCCAAGGAAGATACAAATAAAAAACGCAAAGGCTCCGCGATTGGCATAGGAAAACAAATACCCTACTTGAGGGGTACAAATTACAGGTAGCAGAAACCAGGCAAATTGTTTATTCAGCAGAGCAAAAACACAACAAAATGCCAATAAAAAGACGTTAAAAATCCGGGCCGAAAAGGTTGAGTCAGCTGATAACCACTGCATCATTGCTTTCATCTTGCCAGCAAAAAAATAACTGATGCTCAAGCTATCCAGACGAGATATTCCCCAAGGATATTGATAACTATGAATCGAACGCTCATCGCCAACGGCAGGTGGCATCGAATATTCGGTATAGTAATTGGTCGAATTAATGTGTGCTCGTTCATCTGGATGGCGGTCGTAGCCTGAAAAATAAGCGCTTTGCACGACCATTAAAGCCATGATGGCAAAAGCTGCCCTAATGCTAAGGGTGAACACTTGCCTATTGACCTGCTTGGAATGTGCAACACTGCAATAGATAACTCCCAAAACAACCATAAAAATCAATATAAAAAAGCTTGTTAAGGCAATACTAAAGGTTTTATTGTAACCATCCGGATTGATCTCAAAGGTAAAAAAGGGGTCGTTATTTTTTGCTGTTATGACTAAAAAATCATCCTCCATTCTCAGGCTGGCGTCTTGCTGCCAATCGATAGGTTTGAATTGATTAGAGCCATCAATGACGATATCTTTGTACCCAAGCTCTCGAATGGTGATATTTTTTATTTTAGTAACTCCGTGCAACTGGCTTGGGTCAATTCTTAAATGTTGAATAGTATTCAAATTTTGTATTGCGGCACGATAGCGATGCAATCCTTTTTGAACGGGAATGGTTGCCGAGTATTTTTCTGAAAAACTCGGTTCTTTAAAGCTCCAAAAAATTTGCAGATTTGTTTCCTGATCCGACATCACTTCAATCGTAAAGTCAGTCGTATGTTGGTTCCATAACATCTGCAAGACAAATTGCACTAAAAAAACCGCTGATAACGTTAGGACCAGGCGATTATTTGATCGAAAACAAACTATTGTAATGGCAATAAAAAGAACGAGGATGGGCGAACTATCAACAAAAAATTGATAAAGTTGTTGCCTGGATTTGGTTAGATGCAGGACAGAATTAATGTAGTTAATAAAATGGTTGGACAGGGAATAGTGCAAAACTTTTTGATCATAACGAAAAGATTGGCCGCTTACAGAAAAATCGATTTTGGGCATGCCAATCGCATTGATATAGGCTTCGTTGACAACCAAGTCCTCACCTTGCGGTTCAATTTTTAGCTTAAGTTGACTCACATGCTGGAAATCTAAGTTTCCTTGGCTTCGATTGTATTTATAGGTATGTCGACCCGTTCTTATCCATAATGTATTGGATTTTTTTACATCGTATTTTTCGTCATTAACGGCCCAAAAAAAACTTAGAGATTGATCACTATCAGACGTTATATCGAGGTAAATAGTTTGCGTATTTAGTGATAATAACCAGATAAGTAGCAGCGTTAAAATCGTTATCAAACATCCCGCGAATGCAGCGAGACCGGTATAAAAAGTAATTTGCCGCCAGGGTGTTAGTCGATCAGTCTCATTTAGCTTATTCATAAAAGGCCAAAACGGCTTGAATGATTTGTGCTTGAGCAGATTGTTCGAGTTGGTAGTAGAGAGGTAACCGAACTATGGTTTCGCTCGCCAAGGTCGTAAATTGATCTTTGCCAGTAAAGCGACCGTGCTTTTGCCCCATTTCGGAAGTATGTAACGGCACATAATGAAACACCGCTTGGATGTTGTGATCTTGCAAGTGTTTGATTAAGGCAACTTGTTGAGCGTGGTAGGAGGTTTTAAGGTGAAACAAATGGGCATTATGCTGACAATCATTTGGAATCACAGGCAGTAAAACCTTGCTTGAATCCAAATGTTTGAACGCCTCATAGTAGTTATTCCAACAAGCCAATCGATCCTGCCTGATGTCTTCCGCTTTTTCCAAATGAGCGTACAAATAAGCCGCTTGGAGCTCGCTCGGCTGGTAACTTGAACCAATGTCTACCCAGCTGTATTTGTCGACTTCGCCCCTGAAAAATTCACTACGATTAGTGCCTTTTTCCCAAATAATTTCCGCCCTTCTAATGTAATCAGGCGCATTGATTAAAATCGCCCCGCCTTCGCCGCAAGACAGATTTTTGGTTTCGTGAAAACTGAAGCATCCAAAATGGCCGATTGTTCCGAGCGGTTTTTCCTTGTAGGAGGCTGAAACAGCGTGAGCGGCATCTTCAATAACGGTCAGTTGATGATGCTCAGCAATCGTCATGATTTTATCCATGTTGCATGACACCCCAGCATAATGCACAGGGACAATAGCTTTGGTTTTAGGGGTTATTGCTGCTTCGATTAAATCTTCGTTGAGATTTAAGGTGTCGGGGTATACGTCAACAAAAACGATTTTGGCGCCATGTACGACAAACGCGTTAGCGGTTGTAACGAAGGTGTAGCTTGGCATTATCACTTCATCACCCGGTTGAATGCCTGCCAAAGTAGCTGCCATCTCTAGCGCAGCTGTACCAGAATGGGTCAATAATACCTTCGGCACATCAAATAATTGCTCCAATAACGACTGACATCGGTTGGAAAACACCCCGTTGCCTGAAATTTGACCGGACAGAATTGCTTCCTGAATATATTCCAGCTCTTTACCGACAACACCCGGTTTGTTAAATGAAATCATGCCCATTCTTGAACAGGCTTGGGTATGATTTTCTCAACGGTGCTTTCAAAAAATCGCATTGAATGATGAGATAGAAGAAAAGTGAGAAGCTTTGTATCAATCTAATAATTCCTTATCGAATTTAGTCGACTGGCGCGTTGAAGTATTAATTTTGTTTCAAGAAAGCATTGCAAGTTTGACTTCCAAGCAAGTTATTTTTCACTGAATTAATACCAAATTTAGTTGCAGATTACCATGCCAAATTTGATGATCATTCAGAGTAAATGAAATTGTTGTCAAATAGCACCACTCAGCAATAACTATCTAAGGATTATAAAATAAATCCAGCCTACAAAAAACTTTTAACCGGCAAAACCTGGCGTTTTGTTTAAACTGATAATTGAGATTTTATTATGCATCGCTACAAAAGCTGTTGTATTGGTGGTAAAAGGGTGCAATGACCAAGGCAAATTTAAGACTTATGATTATGTATCGTTCAATTCAAAATTTTCGTATGATGTCTTTGTTATTCTTGTTTTCGACGATTCTTATGACGCAACCTGCTATTGGAAGAACAAACCGCACTCAATTACCACCATGTCCAGCCAGCCCAAACTGTGTGTCCAGCCAAGCGGATGAAGGTTCACATCGGGTTGACCCATTCAAACTTGCAGTGCCATTCAATGAAGCTTGGCAAACCCTGAGAGCAACTCTCAAAGAGATTGAACGAACTAGTATTACTGGGCAAACGGAAAACTATCTGCACGCAGAAGTCACCAGTCTTATTTTTCGGTTTGTCGATGATTTTGAATTCTTAATGGATGAGTCAAAGCAAGTCATTCATGTACGTTCTGCCTCTAGAACCGGCCATAGTGACTTTGGCGTTAACCGCAAGCGGGTGGAAAATTTGAGACAAAAGCTCAAGGGCAAAGGTGTTATTTTATAACCAATAAAAATATACGATGAATACCGCAGCTAATTTGGGCATGCTTTAATTTGCTTGATTACGCACCTTTCTAATTTCTAATCTTGGCCAGTCCATTGATCGTATTAGGAATTTAGGGTGATTACCCTCGGTATCGATGTTTAATTTCGCGCACTCGCCGTTCGTAGTCATAGCTATTGATCCCACCGCGCTTATATAACATTTTCAAATCGATTAGATCGGTTTCTAATTGGTGTTCAAGTTGTCGTATCTTGGCTGAGTAATCCAATTTATTAATCCTACCCTGTTGATACAATTGCTTTACTCTGGTAATGCTCAATCTTGGCGTTGCTGCCTTGGCTCTTGCTGGTTCTTTGTTTAACGTGACAATCAAATGAGGCTGGTCGCCGGGGGACAGAATATTGACGTAAGATCGATACCCCGGCTTACTGATTTCTATCGCCGAGTCTTTTTGTACGGTAACTTTTAAAGGCGTTGTACCTAAGTCTTTTTGATTCAGGCGAACATTAGCATCACAAGGTTTACTGACAACTAATACTTCTTTTGTTGCCCCGAGTTGTAAGTTTTGCTGCAATCCTTGGGTTAAAGTGTCATTGGGCTGACTTTTTTGCGGTGGCTGAGCATTCGCCTTCATGGCGCCGGTTTGCGGTAAACCCGGTGGGGAAGCCTTCAAAGCATTGATTTGATTTACCCCATCTTCGACCAATATTACGATGAGGTTGGGGTCTGCAGTTGGGGATAAAACAGTGGTAAAAGGTTGATAACCCGGCTTGCTGACTTCAATGGCGGTATCATTCTCTATTTTGACCTTAAGCGGTGTCAATCCTAATTCAGCTTGGCCTAATTTGACTTTGGCTTGACCAGGATTGCTGGCAATCATTATTTCTTTTGGCTGTGAATCGCAGCCGAGAGTAAAAAGTGCAGCGATTAAGAGCAATAAATAAAGCTTCATGACGATCTCCCAATTTTTTTTACAAGCTAAAAGCAAGTCTTTAATAGTTACTGACTATCTTACAGATAATTTCTAAACATGGTAAACGGGTCAGGTGGCGTTTGTTTACCGGCGACTATTTTATACTTTCTTCATCCGTTAATCATAACTCGATTATAAATGATGAGAATCGTGAAAAAAAATCATCTGCTATTTTGGATAGTGTATCCTTTAGTGGCTTAACTTTTTTTTCAACCTAGCAATTTTGCTGTCACATTGTTTTCTAACAAACTGCGAGCCACAACCCATGTTTGATCCTAAATTTTTTGATGAAATCTCTAGTCGGTTGTCCGATGTTTTGCCGTCTAACCTCCATAGCATGAAAGAAGATATGGAGAAAAATTTTAAATCCATTTTGCAAAGCGGTTTTGCCAAAATGGACTTGGTAACGCGCGAGGAATTTGAAGTGCAACGTGCTGTTTTGGCAAAAACCAGGAAAAAACTCGAAGAACTGGAAAAAGTGATAAACGAAATGGAAAAAAACACGGAAACTACCTGAAGGATTTTTCGGCGCATTTGTGTCGTTAGCAATAGCTTATAGCCGTGGTCGCGACGGTGTCAAAGCGCCGTTGATTACCGTCGAAGTTCATTTGTCCAATGGTTTGCCCGGTTTGTCCATCGTCGGCCTCCCAGAGGCCGCTGTCAAAGAGAGTAAAGACAGAGTTCGCGGTGCTTTACTTAATTCCCGTTTCAACTTTCCACAAAAACGTATCACCATCAATCTGGCACCCGCAGATATCCCGAAAGAAGGAGGGCGGTTCGATCTGGCGATAGCGCTGGGCATCCTTGCCGCATCCGAGCAAATACCCAAACAAGCGCTCGCTGACTACGAATGTGTTGGGGAGCTATCCTTGGGGGGTGAGCTACGACCGATCAACGGCGTATTACCCGTCGCGTTGCAAACGTTGGCTGCTAACAAGCCATTGATTTTACCGGCAGATAATGTTCAGGAAGCAAGCCTGGTCAGTAACCTGCAATTAGTGCCGGTTCCGCATTTACTGGATATCTGCGCTCATTTGAACGGACAAAGTACCATTACCAGTTTTACTACGGAACCCTTCGGCGATACGACAGATTATCCTCATGACTTTGCTGATGTTCGCGGCCAGCATCATGTCAAACGGGCCATGGAAATCGCTGCAGCGGGTATGCATAACATATTAATGCTCGGTCCGCCGGGAACAGGCAAGTCGATGCTGGCGTCCCGTTTACCAACCATTTTGCCGCCTTTGACCGAGCAGCAAGCGCTTGAAAGTGCCGCCATTGCTTCGATTAGCGAAGGAGGTTTTGTTACTGAAAATTGGCGCAAGCCCCCTTTTAGAGCGCCCCATCATACAGCTTCCGCACCGGCATTAGTTGGAGGCGGCAGTAACCCCAAGCCAGGTGAAATTTCGCTGGCCCATAATGGAGCGTTATTTTTAGATGAATTACCGGAATTTGATCGTAAGGTACTGGAAGTACTGCGAGAACCTCTTGAAACAGGACATATATCCATTTCACGGGCCAGTCGCCAAGCTAACTTTCCTGCGCGTTTTCAACTGATTGCTGCGATGAACCCATGCCCTTGCGGTTATCTTGGCGATAGTTCAGGGCGCTGCCGATGTACTTCCGAACAAGTGGCTCGCTATCGTGCGCGAGTGTCCGGCCCATTACTCGATCGGATCGACATGCATTTGGAAGTACCTCGCGTTTCTCATGACATGCTGAGACACGATAGCACCACGGTAGAAGAGAAGAGTGCAACGATACGCCAACGCATCATCCAAGCACGCAACATCGCCAACAATCGTGCCGATAAGGTGAACGCTTTGCTAACCACCAAGGACATCAAGCAGTATTGCGCGCTCTCGGAAGCAGGTTACCAAATATTAGAACAAGCCATGAATAAATTTGGGCTGTCGAATCGCGCTTACCACCGCATTCTGAAACTGGCTCGTACTATTGCTGACCTGGCGGACGCTCAAGACATTGACATTCAGCATTTAAGTGAAGCCATCAGTTACCGCAAACTTGATCGTTCAGTTTTGCAATAATGGCGTCACTTAACCCTCAACAACAAATCGCGGTGAAAACCACGGACCATCCTTTATTGGTCCTGGCAGGTGCGGGGAGCGGGAAAACCCGGGTTATTACCGAAAAAATTGTTTGGCTCATCGAACAAGGCATTGCTGCCCGTCATATCGTTGCGCTAACCTTCACCAATAAAGCGTCCCGTGAAATGAAAGAGCGGGTCGGTAAAAGGTTGGATGACAAACGACAACGCGGTCTAAAAGTTTCAACGTTTCATGCGCTCGGACTTGATATCCTGCGGAAGGAATATAAAGCACTTGAATACAAATCAGCTATTTCATTATTTGATGATCAGGACCGCACGACCCTATTGCGCGAATTGGTTCGTCATGATGATGCTATCCTGGATCTCGATCAGGTCGAACATTATGGCCGACAAATTGGTCAATGGAAAAACGCTTTTGTTACCCATCAGCGAGCCAAAGACACTGCTCCTGCCGAACAACAACCTATCGCGAAGCTTTACCATGCATACGTCCGCCAACTTAAAGCATACAATGCGGTCGATTTCGATGACCTGATTTTGTTACCAGTGCTGCTTTTTCAGCAACAATCTGACATTTTGGAAAAGTGGCAGCTTAAAATACGCCATTTACTGGTTGATGAGTATCAGGATACCAATCACACACAATATCAATTCATGAGGCTACTGGTTGGTAAGCTTGGGCAATTTACTGTGGTTGGCGATGATGATCAGTCGATCTATGCATGGCGGGGTGCACAACCTGAAAATTTGCGACAATTACAACAAGACTTTCCTCGTTTGAAAGTGATCAAGTTGGAGCAGAACTATCGATCCAGCGGTCGCATCTTGAAAGTCGCCAATCATTTAATCGCCAATAATTCGCATGTGTTCGACAAAAGGCTGTGGACTGAGCAGGGCTATGGTGATTCGATCAAGGTACTCAGCCATAAAGACGAGCAGACCGAAGCGCAACAGATCGTATCGGAAATTGTTCATCATAAATTCAAGACTGGCAGCAATTACCAGGACTATGCCATTCTTTATCGTGGCAACTATCAATCCAGGCTATTTGAAAAAGCGCTACGAGAAAATAACGTGCCTTATTTTATCAGTGGTAGCACGTCGTTTTTTGCCTATGCCGAGGTCAAAGATATCCTGGCCTACTTTCGGTTACTGGTCAATCCAGACGATGATGCCGCATTCCTTCGGATCATCAACACGCCGCGCCGTGAAATCGGTCCTAGCACTTTAGAGAAGTTAGGCGATTATGCAAACAAACGACATGTTAGCCTGTTTGCCGCTTGTTTTGAGATCGGTTTGACGACTCAGTTAAGCGAAGCAGCATTGCGCCGACTTAACCGTTTCTGCAGCATGGTCGTTGATACTGCAGACAGGGCAAAACGGGGTGCTACTTTTAAAATACTGAACGAATTGATCCAAAATATTGGTTATGAACAGTGGTTGGATGAAACCAGTAAGTCCGAACCGGCGGCAGAACGAAAAAAACGCAATGTAATCGAGTTGATGGATTGGTTACAACGAATGTCTGAGCCGCAAGATGGGCCGTCACTGAGCCTGGATGAAGTAATTGCCAAGATCATGCTGATGGACATACTTGATCGCAACCAAGAACAGGAGAAAACTGATCAGGTCAGTTTGATGACGCTGCATTCTGCCAAAGGTTTGGAGTTCCCACACGTTTTTCTAATCGGCATGGAAGAAAACCTGCTACCCCACCAAAACAGTATCGATGCTGACACCATCGAGGAAGAGCGTCGGCTGGCTTACGTTGGTATCACCCGCGCCCAAAAAACCTGCACTCTCAGCTATTGCACCCACCGTAAACGTTACGGCGAAATTGTTGAATGCCAGCCCAGCCGCTTTCTGGAAGAACTGCCGCAAGACGATCTTGAGTGGACTAACAAAACAAAGCTAGATCCCGCCACCCAAAAACAACGCGGCAAAGCTAATTTAGCCAGTCTTAAAAGTTTGTTGGGGTCGGGTCAGGATTAGGGTGGTATCGATAAAGTATTTGAAAACACTTGTCAGCTAGACTGGCCATGTATATTTGTGCAGAGAGTTAAGCCAGTCGAAACTCTCTGAAATAGCCGAAGCATTTGGTATGGTGCATATTTCTGGGGGTGAGTAGAGCTGTTTTTAAATTACAGCCCCTAATGGAAGAGCGAGGGGAAATGAGTTCTGTTTTAAAAAAACTATATCAAGACTTGACTCTTTAATTTCCTCCAATTTCGTTTTCCAACCTCATTTTTTCTCCCCCTTAATTTAGGTTTCCTTAAATTATTTTAAAACTGTACTGAAGTGCAATTTTCAATGTGCTTGTGGGGATTTATTATAACCTCAATTTCTTGACCGGAAGTACTCTAAGCGGCACAATTTTGCGACGCATTTTTATTGGCAACTTTCTAAAAAGAATAGCGTTATCTTTTACAATTTTTGAGCGTTAAAAAACCGTGCTAGTAAATTTTGAATAGTAAACAAAGGTAGAAACATTGAAAAAGATACTGATAATATTTAGTTTGTTTTTTGCTTCGTCAAGTGCAAACGCCTTTAAAATAGATCATTCGTATTTTGCTATGCCTTCAAGCGAAAAGGCACTTTACCAAAAAAGGTTGTTGCGTAAGTTAAGTTCTACGGGCAATTTAAAAATAGTTTTAGCTAATATATCAAAAACAAACACGTTTACAATAAACGAAAAAAATCGTGATAAACGATCAGCTTTTGTTTTAAATCAAAAGCCTAAAATTAAACGGCACTCCGATCCTTCAAAAGTGAAATTTGGTTTTTTCAGTCAACCTGTAGCAATAGGATTAGCGATTCAATTCTAAAGCAACTGGTTCTTCATTTAGCGAGGACTCACGTCAGCTCAATCTCTACCGATTTAGTTACGAACCTTGTCACATTGATTTGTGGTTTTCCGAAGCGTGCCTATAGTGTTTGTGTTTTTTGTAGAGTCGTAAACCTAGAGAATACCTTTGCTGGCAGGGATTCATTACTCAATTTAATAGGTTTTATTTTCGAAGGATTAGGTTTTTCCGCTCAGCTTATAAGATAATGGAATAAGTTTTAATTTTTACTATTACAACTCAATAGGTTAAGATAACTTCCTTCTGTTAAGCAGTTGAATTTGGTTCGGAATTTATAAACTTTAACTATTGTAAGAAGGCTAGCAGGGCTAATTTGTTCTACCCATACAGGCTATAAAGAGCAAAGAGATAGCCCTTAAATTGGACAAACCCATAATAACGCAGTATAGTTTTTAAGAAGTTTATTGAGATAAAAAACTATGCCGTTATCACAGATATCAGTGAGACCCATATTAAAACATGAAGAGTCAGCCTATGCCTTGTTAATGGAAACTCACCATTATCTGGGCGCTATTCCAAAAATTGGTGAAACCCTCTGGTACGTGTCGACCTATCAGTCACAATGGGTTGCACTGATCAGTTTTTCAGCCGCTGCATTAAAATGTACGGCGCGTGATCAGTGGATAGGCTGGGGTTATCGTCACCAGACGGGGCGCCTAAAATTGATTGTTAACAACAGCCGGTTTTTGATACTTCCCTCCTTCACTGAAAAAAACCTGGGCTCACGCATTCTGTCACTGTGTCTTAAGCGCTTGTCCACTGACTGGGTTGAAAAATATCAGCACCCCGTTGTTCTGGTTGAAACCTTTGTCGACCCAGAGCGATTTCACGGCGGTGTTTATAGAGCAAGCAACTGGCAGGCAATTGGAATGACCCGTGGTTTTCGTAGAACAACGGCAGGCTATTCTGCTCAGTCAGAACAGAACAAACTGATCTTTGTTAAACCCCTGCATAGACGAGCACAAGCGGTTTTATCTCAACCTCAATTGAGTCATCATTTCAATCTAGGTGAGATAAAAATGAAAATAACAAAACAGCAAATGCGATCATTACCGAGTTTCTTTATGGATATAAACGACCCTCGGCGCCCACAAGGGCGGCGACATCGACTTTCAACCGTACTGGGAATTGCGGCGGGTGCGGTACTTTGTGGGATGCGAAGTTACGAAGCTATTTTCGACTGGGCTGACAGTCTCAGCCATAAATCCAGAGAACATTTCCGCTGCCGTTATGAAAAAGGACGATACACGGTTCCCAGTCTCAGCATTATTAGAGATGTGTTGACGCGAGTTGACCCCAGCGAGCTCGAAGCGGCCTTTATCGCCTGGAATACTGTTTATGCACAGGATGACGAGTCATTAGCCATTGATGGTAAAACGATGTGCAACGCCATTGACGAGAAAGGGCGGCAAACCCAGATAATGAGTGCGGTTGGGCATGGCACAGGCATTTGCTACGCCCAAAAAAAGTAGGAACATTACCTGTTGGACACGGTTCGGATGAAGTGAAGCAGAGTAATGAAATCAAGTTTGCACCTATTCTGCTGGCTCTAATCCCCATTCGAAACAAGGATATCACCAGTGATGCCATTAATACACAAACAGAGTTTGCCGAATATCTGGTGGAGCAGCGTAAGGCACATTACTATTTGAGTGTTAAAGCCAATCAACCCACATTGCTAGAAGATATTGAAGTCTATTTTTCAACCGTCACCCGCCAGGCTGATTATGAAGACAAAGTATCTGTGGGGCATGGGCGAATAGAAATTAGAAGAATCTGGACAACCTCTCAGTTGAACGCTTATGTCACATTTCCGCATGTTGCCCAGGCTTATAAAATAGAGAGAGAAATAACGGATAAAAAAAGCGGTCAAACGACAGGGGTAACCGCCTACGGCGTTACCAGTAGAACAGAAGAGGAAGTCAGCCCTCAAACTGTTTTGCACAAAGTGCGAGGACACTGGTCAGTTGAAGTGAGTCATTATATTATTGACTGGGTGTTTGATGAAGACCGCTCAACCATTCGCACAGGCTTTGGCCCTGAAAACATGACCCGTCTTAGACGATTTGCTATTGGACTCATTAAATCAAAGGGAAGCACGGGTGTTTCGAAAAAAATGAGGCAATTGAATAAGAAAACAAGAGCCGTTCTGGATTATTTAAAGATTACAAATAACAGAGCAAAGCCTTGTGTAGCAGAGGGTCTGGCTTAAGAACAAATTAGCCCTGAGGCTAGTGCAAAGCTTGTAAACTTCTAAGGAGATGTTGTAGCATCAGAAGCTAACAGTTTTAATTTATTTTCCCAAAAGTCTGTAGTGAGTTTATACAAACGTTGCTTATGGCATTTTATTTAATGTCCATCTATCTTGGGTGACTTCTGAAAACCTTATGTATCCCTTAATAAATAGTACGGATCTCGAAAACCATACGCCGGAGCACCAAACAACAGTCTAGTAAATAGAAATACCCTGAAGAAAAGAAATTTTATTCGTTTTTCAGCTTGGAAACTCTTGAGGAATCAAATGGAAGCTAGTTTTAATCTAAATCTTTTGTACACCCCTTTTTTTCTAACTTCAATTGCAATTCTTGTATTGATACCCGTTGCTCATTTTGTTGGCTTAACGGACAAGCCAAGTTCTCGAAAAAAACATGATGGCGAGATTCCTTTAATAGGTGGTATTGCCATCTATTTTGGTCTTTTAATCAGCGTTTACATGGTTGGTTTGAATGAAAGTGGAAGTCGAGAATTTTATATCTTAAGCACTGCACTTACGTTAATAGTTGTCTTAGGCTTAATTGATGATAAATACCACCTGGGTATCCGTATTCGTTTTATTGGTCAAAGTATCGCCGTGCTGATCATGATATTTGGTTTGAAAGCAGAAATTGTTCAGCTGGGAAATATATTAGGCTTTGGCGTTTTAAAGCTGGGCTTAACTTCAGTTTTTTTTACTGTGTTTGCATTCGTGGGCGGTATTAACGCTTTTAACATGCTGGATGGCTTAGACGGTTTAGCGGGCAGTTTATCCATCATGTATTTAGTGATATTGGCAGCATTATTTGGTTATTTCAATAATACCAATATGTTTGATACTTGTGTGTTACTAAGCATGAGTTTGTTGGCCTTCTTAGTATTTAATTCAAGGTTCTTTGGCAGAAAAAAGGCATTAATCTTTCTGGGTGACACAGGTAGCATGTTGCTAGGATTTGTTTTGGTTTGGATGTTGATTTATCTCTCTCAAATCGCTAAGGTCATTTATCCCGTCACCGTTTTGTGGATATTGGCCATTCCTTTGTTTGATACGGTCGGGATAATGCTGCGCCGTATTCGTAAGGGGCAGTCACCATTTCATGCTGATCGCGGACATTTTCACCATATATTGCTTCATGCTGGGTACTCCGTCAATCAGACGGTGTTTTTCATTATCTCGATCTCTGCAGTTTTTTCCTTATTTGGCATCATGTGTCAGTTTATGAGGATTCCAGAATGGGTCATGTTCTATTCGTTTCTGACGTCCTTTGCTCTGTATTACTGGGGAATCAGTCATGCTTGGCATGTCATGAAGAAAGTCAGACACATTCGTTTGCCCGAGGCCCGAGACCGACTCATCATAATTAGCCGAAGGGTTGAAATAGATCGGAGAGTTGTTGCAGAAAGGCGGGTTCATTCGTCGCCGTGGTATCAATATGAGCGCAGGATTTTGATAGATAGGCGGTTAGGAGTGGATAGAAGAGGGTAATACAACCGGATACCTCGCAAGGGAATGGGGTGTTTTCCTTTTTTTGAGGTGGGTTGAATGGATTGAACTTCTAAAATACTGATTAATTGGATTGATCCAATGTTTGTATTGGGTATTCACTTTCATGCGTTTGACAAAACCGATTGCCTTAGGATTGCCTTAGTACATTAAGAGTACATCGGCTGATATTAACAATTAGTTGTTATTGGTATTTTCAAATGCAATAGCCAAAGTAGAATGGTGTATTCTTTAAAGGCCGCGCTGGTAATGACGATTACTATGGCTATTGAACCTGTTAATATAAAACGTAATAGTAGATAAAAAATGGTGTTAGAATAGTTAATGGCTTAAGTTCTTTGGTTGGAAAAAGCTGTCGTAGTAACTGATGCTTCACCTCGTAATACCAAAAACTTAGGCCTCTAAGCAGCTTTATTTTTCCTTAACCAGTTTAGTATAGTTGAAGGAAAATTGGCTAGTTTCTTAACATTGCATTCAAAAGAAAAACTCGTATTTTAGACCTGGATCAAAATTCTACATCCAGGAAACATTTAAGGAAAAGATTTACTATGCATAAACTCATGTTAGTAATCTTTGCTTGATACGAACAAGTCTCATTTCTCGGTTATTTTGAGTTAACACGTGCAGTTGTAGAACTAAACCTTAGCGAATGTATCTAACCTTCAGATTTGAGTGAAAGTGTTTTTTAAAGAATTTAAGGAAAAATTATGCATAAATTAAAATTTTGTACGATTTTGTTTGGTTTAGCATTTGGTGCGTCGCAATACGCCAGTGCTGCTATTGTTTCAACAATTAACTGGACGGGACAATTAACTATCGATGGATTTAGCTCACTACCTGGTTTGGATGCAGATGGAAATCCAACCACGATGACACTCCGTTATGACATTGCTGACGGAAGCTCACATAACATAGGTGCAACTGACGGCACTGAAACCGTTTCTGGCAGTATAGTTATCAAAGACCTGTTAGGTCCGGGAAATGATTTTTCATTAAATCCTTCTTTGGTCTCGCATATCGCGGAGCACGCAACCGTTCTACTCCCAGTAGGAGATGTTACGTTTCCTCCAGGGGTTTCACCAGAAATCAATCAAACCGGAAATCCAATTGTGACAGCTAATGTACAAAATGCAGGTACCGGAATAAATTCAGACCTGGATATTACGCGAGACTTTTTTTCGGGGAACATTTTCGAAGAAGATATAACAGAGGTTGCTGCTTTAGGCCCAAATAGCTTATCAAGGGCCTTTAATGCTTTCGACATTCAATTTGGAAATAGCGATGGAATAATTAGTCGAAGCTTTGACCTCAGCATTGAGCTGTCTAACGATCAAGCAACAGGCGGAGATAGTGGTGCAGCAGTTGTCCCTATTCCTGGGGCAGTGTGGTTATTTATGAGTGGATTGGCAGGTGTAATGGTTAGCAGAAAGAAAAGCTGATTGTTTTTTAGGTTTATTAGCTTTAACACTGCTTGAAACGTAAGTGGCTCGATTTTTATTCGGGCCATTTTTTTTATACAAAGGTTCATCAATTCATTTTGAAAACCAAATCAAAAAACAGGAATGTTCAAAGTCCCATATTCAAGTACTAAGTCAAATAGAAAATCACGTAGAAAATGGAAAAAGCGAAGTAATGCCAAATTGTTTTTATTTTTGATTGGGTCATTTCTTTTCTTTGGGGTGTCTTTTTTGTTCTTTAATGAAATCTCTACAGTTAATCCGGCAAACAGTTGGTCGGAAGTTAACGCAAATAAGCAAAGTAAGATCTTGTTCCCAAGGGACGAATCACCGCATGAAAACAAAATGGAATGGTGGTATTACAATGGACTTTTGGAAGATGAAGATAGTAGGAAATACAGTTTTCATTTTACTATTTTTCAATTGAATGGCTTACTTAAACAAATGGTTAGTCACGTTTCATTAACTGATCACCAGACAAATCAACACTATACTGTTCAACAAAGTAGTGGAGGCACGTTTTCTAAGCCAGAAGCTCATGGCTATAATTTTGCTTTTGATGATTGGCTCATGGTGGGTGGAATGGATAATGATCATTTAAGGGTTTCAACCGAACATTTTGGTTTTAACTTACGCTTAAAAAGCGTTAAAGAACCCGTTTTGCATGGATTGGATGGTAAGCTAGAGCTTGATACTTATGGAAGTAGCTATTACTACTCACGTACCCGTTTGTTGGTTACAGGGATGTTAAAGTTAGGAGATTCCAGTAAATATATTGAAGGAAATAGTTGGTTCGATCATCAATGGGGTGATTTTTCTACAACATTGTTGAAGTGGAATTGGTTTAGCTTGCAACTGGGACAAAGCAAAGAAATTATGCTTTACCAACTAACAGATCAAGTTGGAATGCCTGTTTTATCTACCGGCACTTTTATAGATCATGACTGGAAAACAGTATTGGATGGTAGTGAATTTTCTTTAAAACCCCAAAAAAAATGGACAAGTGATGAAACCGGCATTGAATTCCCTGTTAGCTGGGAATTAAGAATCCCACACCTCGGCATGGATTTAACTATTAATTCCTTAACTAAGGATAGCGAATTCGACGCCCGAACAACTACCTACAACGTCTATTGGGAGGGAGCAGTTTCTGTGAAAGGAACTCATAGGGGCCATGGGTTTATGGAAATGGCCGGATATCAAGCTAAAAGCCAAAAAGCAAAGAAATAACCTTGTTTAGAAACATATTGATTGTTTGTGTGGGCAATATCTGTCGAAGCCCAATGGCTCAAGCCCTGTTCAAACAAAGATTACAAGCAAATGGAAATGAAAATTGTTTTGTTTCTTCTGCCGGGCTGGATGCTTTGGTCGGTAAATCAGCAGATCAACATTCCATGTTTTTATTAAAGGAGATTGGGGTTGATATAACAGAATTCACAGCCTGTCAGATCAATCGAGAAATGATACGTAAGTCTGATTTAATATTGGTGATGGAGCAAGAACAGAAACGGGTGATTGAGAATATTGAACCATCATCGAAAGGAAAAGTATTTCGATTAGGCGAATGGGGAAGCTTTGATGTTTTTGATCCTTACAAAGAAAATATCGCGACTTTCAGACAATGTTTTCACCTAATTGACAAGGGCGTGAATGAGTGGATGGAAAAAATTACACCTCGCTGAATTTTAAAAACTCTTGATGATTCAAACAAAGCAAGATAATTTTTTGTCAGTGATAGAATAAAATTAAAGTAGACCTTAAAAGTCAATTTTAGAGTGCTACTTAGCAAGCTACACCAAAAAAAGTTAAGAGAGTGGTATGTATTATTATTTCTCACTCGGTTATAGACTATAGTCATTTAGGAAAGAAAGATGAAAAATCGAATAAGAACAATTTGTTTGTTTTTTTTGCTCAATCAGATCGTAGCTTGCAGTATTGTACCAGGTATGCACATGTCTCCATTCTCCAGTGAATCCAGTGTTAAAATGCCTGTCGAGGAAGACAATAAAGCTACATTAAAGAAACTAGAGATCCAAGATATCACTGCGCAACTGATAGTAAACCTGGAAAAAGACTTTAATACTCGCAGCTTGGGGCCGGATAATGTAGCTAACCATTATTTTGATTACAGGATTGGATCTCAAACTGTTAAGGGTACTCCAGAGCAAGAGGAATATACGCAGTACAAAGTAGGCCCAAGGGACATTCTCAATATCACTGTTTGGGAGCACCCTGAGTTAACGATTCCAGCGGGTGAATTTCGTACCGCCGAACAAGCAGGTAATGTCGTCGGAGAAGATGGTACTATCTTTTATCCTTATGTCGGCGTAGTGAAAGCTGCTGGCAGAACAGTCGAAGAAATTCGTGCCGAAATCACTAAAAAGCTATCAAGATTTATAGAAAGGGTTCAATTAGACGTAAGGGTAACATCCTATCGGAGTCAGAGAGTCTACGTTGTTGGTGAAGTTACTAAACCCGGCATTCAAGTTGTTAGAGACATCCCTTTAACGGTACTTGAAGCCATTAATAGTGCGGATGGAGTAACCGCCGAGGCTGATGCCAGAAACGTTACTCTCACTCGAAATGGTAAAACCTACAGTATCAATTTACTGGCGCTCTATGAAGGTGGAGATATCAGGCAGAACGTGATTTTAGAGCATGGCGACGTGTTAAACGTGGCCGATAGAAATTTTAATAAGATTTTTGTTTTGGGGGAAACCACCATCGGAGGGACTGGAACCGGTCGATCTCGTTCACTTTTTATGAACAAAGGGCGTATGACATTAACTGAAGCTCTTAGTGATTCTGGTGGTCCTAACCAAGAGGTGTCAGATCCTGCGAGAATTTTTGTTTTTAGAGGAGGTTTGGGTAAACCCCAGATTTATCATCTTGATGCCAAATCACCTGACGCCTTGTTGCTGGCGGACCGTTTTCCACTTGAGCCGCGAGATGTCGTTTATCTTGATAGAGCTGAAGGCATTCGTTGGAATCAGATCATTGATCAAATCCAGCCAACTATTACTTTGTTGAATGCATTTGATGGTTCTTTGAAAATTAAGCCTTTTGTTGCGCCAGGATTATAAGTACATTTTAAACTTATACGCCAAGATGCAATCAATACTCATAAAGTCCCGTACGTAATGGGTTTTGTATTAGTGTTTATAGCTCCTCTGTGCGAACCGAAGTTAAAAATGACATGCCTGCCGTACTCCTAACAAAGGAGACTATTATAGCTTCTATCTTTTTTGTGGTGGTGATTGAGTAAAATTTCGAAGTGTTTGTTCAAACAATTGCCAGGGATGGAAAGGTGTTTACAATCGAAAAAAGCACTTTAACAGTACAGTTGATTATTTAAAATGAATAGCCAAAATATCGAGAATAACACCCCTAACGATTTTAATTTAGAAACGGAAGATGACGAAATCGATTTGGGGGAAATTCTTGCCACCCTTACTGATAATAAATGGCTGATTGGATCTATCGTAAGCATTTTTTTTATTTTAGGTGTTGCGAAAGCTTTACTAGATACACCTATATATAAGGCTGACGCGATGTTGCAGGTGGAAGAACAGTCGCCGTCACTGGGAGCTTTAGAGCCAGTAACAGCATTGCTGGAAAATAAAATACCCGTTTTGGCTGAAATAGAGATCATCAAATCTCGAATGGTATTAGGCGAGGCTGTTAAAAACTTGCAATTTCAAGTCCTCACCGAGCCGCACTATTTCCCTGTTATTGGGCATGCGCTGGCTCGACGCTTTGAAAAAAGTATGCCAGATTCTGTTTCAACTCCGTTATTTGGGCTGGCTAAGTACGCTTGGGGTGGCGAGGAAATTCAAGTCAGTTCGTTCAGTGTTCCTCGATCGTTGGTCAATGAACCTCTTATTCTTGTGTCTGAGAGTAAAGGGAGATTCCATGTGTTAACAGGTAAAGAAATTATTTTGCGTGGCGCGGTTGGAACACTATCGACTAAGCCAATAACAAAAAACAAACAAAATATTAGCCTCTTTGTATCACTATTGAAAGCTCGCCCCGGTACTCACTTCAATTTGCAATTACAGTCTCAGTCAAAAGCTTTGCAAAAGTTAGAAGAGAAATTGTCAGTTAGCGAGAAAGGAAAAAATACAGGTATTTTACAGTTAACGTATGAGGATTCTTCACCGGAGTTAGCGATGAAAGTGCTCAATGAAGTAGCCGATATTTATGTTCGTAACAATGTTGAAGAGAAATCTGAGGAGGCACAAAAAAGACTTGAATTTTTGGAAAAACAATTGCCATTAATTAAAGAACAACTGGAAGCTGCAACGACTACTTTAAATGAATATCGAACCCGCAGGGGCTCTATAGATTTAACGATAGAAACCCAAAGTGTATTGGAAGGGATTGTTGAGGTCAATACGCAAAAAACCTTATTGGAACAGAAAAAAGATGAATTGCGTGAACGTTTCACAGAATGGCATCCATCCATTGTTGCTATTAACAAACAAATTTCCAGGTTGGATTCCCAAATACGGGCTCAGGATAAAAAAATCCAAAATCTTCCGGAAACGCAACAAATCGTCTTGCGCCTATCAAGAGATGTAGAGGTCAATACAGAGTTATATACTGCTTTACTAAATAATGCCCAAACCTTGCGTGTTGCTAAAGCAGGAACAGTAGGGGACGTTCGGATTATCGATTACGCAGTATTAGCCTCATTGCCTATTAAACCAAAAAAACTATTGATAGTGGCCATTTCATTGATACTAGGTCTTATTTCCGGTGTTGCTGTGGCTTTTATTCGGAAAGCTTTAAATCAAGGAGTAAAAGATCCTGATCTATTAGAAAAGCACCTAAATATTCCGGTATATGCCACCATACCGCATAGTAAGGTTCAAAAACAATTAATAGATAGTTTGAAAACTAAGCGTAAGGAGGGGAATGCGGGTCTATCAGTTCTCGCCTTAGAAAACAAGGAAGACTTAGCCATTGAAAGCCTGAGAAGTTTGCGTACCACCTTGCATTTTGCTTTTTTAGAGGCCAAGAACAACATCATTATGATCACTGGGCCAAGCCCAAGTGTAGGTAAAACATTTGTTTCGGTAAATTTAGCAGCTGTACTTGCTGATATGGGGAATAAAGTGCTATTAATCGATGGCGACTTAAGAAAAGGTTATCTTCATAGTGCCCTAGGTCTGGGGAGGGAGAATGGTTTATCGGAAGTCATCTCAAATACTTTGGAAGTTGATAAAGCTTGTCGCCACATTGCTGAAATTAATATTGATTTTATTGCGACAGGTATCTTACCCCCAAACCCTTCTGAACTTTTGTTACATGATCGGTTTGGTAAGCTATTAGAGGAACTGAATAGTCAATATGACCATATCATTGTAGATTCACCGCCTGTGTTAGCAGTAACCGATGCAAGTATCATTGGAAGATTTGCTAGTGCAACTTTATTGGTCGTAAAGGCCGGACAACATCCAATGCGAGAATTAGAACAAAGTGTTAAACGGTTCAGTCAAGCGGGCGTTAACTTAAAAGGCATCGTTTTCAACGACATTCCCGAATCATCTTCGCGCTATGGCTATGGCTATGGCAAGTATGTTTATCAATACAACTACTCAAAGAACTAGTTTTTTAACGGGAGTATTTTACTGGCATGAAGTATTTCCCAATAGGTAAATGGGTTAGAAAAAGAGGAAATAATCGATTAAACTCAGAAGCTCTTTAATTTCCGTTAATGAATGTTTATATAACATTCTTTTGAAACTTTTCGGTCTTTTGATCTTCAGCTTGAGTGAGATTTGGTCATTTATTTTAAATGACGTCTTTGCATGTTTTACGGGAGTTAGGGGCAAGGTGTTCTCTGTGGCAATGGTACGAAGCCATGCTTACCCTGGAAGCCTTTTCAAGAACTATGTCGAAAATTCGTGTCAGAGACCTTCAGGATCTGACACGAATTTGGCAAGTAAACCCTGAAAAGAAAGACTTGAACCGTGCTGAGTTTTTGAAATTTTGGAGCTGGTGAGAGGATTCGAACCACCGACCGGCTGATTACAAATCAGCTGCTCTACCAACTGAGCTACACCAGCAAAGCAGCCATTATACCTGAGTTTGTTATTGCCTCTCAAGCCTAAATCTACCAGCAATGAAAAAAGAGGCTGCTGTAATAAAGTTTGTTGCAGATCATTTTTACGATTTATTCTTTTATCATTATGATAAATCTGATCTAAACTTAATTTGATGTCGAAACAAGATTTCTAAGGAGCGAGGATTCAAGAATATACAAAAGTTTGACGCAGGGTTTTAGTTTATCTTCAAGGTGTAATAACAAGCGCATAGCAAGTTTCGTAACTGTTGATTCAACGAACAAGACGGACAAAGAGACAAGTCAAAATTCGAATATTTTTTAACCCTCCCTCCTTAGGAATTGTTCCGGGTTAAATTTTTTTGTAATGGTGTATGAATACTTTGATATCAATCATTTAAAATGAAAGACAGACAAAAGGTTATGTGGCTGGTCGTTTTTTCCTTTGTAACAATAACTACAATGTGTAAAGCAGATGAGAACCATTCTGCTAGCTATGAGCAAATTGATAGTGGTTACTCAACTGAGGATGGTGTTAAAAATTCTGACGTTACTATGGATTATTTGATTGAATCTGAATTGGCGTTAAAAAAACGTCTTGCTATTGAACAGTTCGAACGGGAAGAGGCGGCTAAAAGAGAGCGTCGCCGAAAACTTTGGTTAGCAAAAGAAAAAAAATTCAAACAATTTTTTAGCGCCAAGAATGAGTGCGATAAAGTCATTTGGTGGAGTAAGAGGGTTGAATGCACTAATGAGAAGATCAAAGCACGCAAGAAGTTTGAGAAGCTCTATCAAGCAGGATCATTCACGCAGGATACTAAGGACAAGTAAGTCAAATAAGCCATAAAATAGCAGTCTCCTTTCTTACCCAACGTCGCTATCAACTTTCCTTTTTGTCCGTTTTCTTCGTTGAATCAACAGTTGCGTAGCTTGCTATGCCTTGATACAAATTAAAACCCTACTTCGAACTTTCGTATATTTTTGAATCCTCACCCCTTAGGTTTGTTGCTCATAATGTTTCATGCAGCCTTTAAGGGTGTAGCATAAAATGAACAAGACTACCGTTACGGGAAATATTGTGTAATGTTTATGAATTAGCAAGCTGACCAAAACGGCTAATACACTTGAGAAAATGTGCTTATTAGATTTTGAGTACAAAATAAATAATTGCATTTTTGTTTCTTCATCAAATTGGTCACTGCGGTTGACGTAATAGAGCGTTAATAGTGAGGTGTAAAAGATAAAAAACAGAGGGTAGTGGAAAAACATTGGCGCTGTTACCGCAAAAATTTCATTCCAATAAGAAAACCACGCAAATAGTATCCCTGTAGCAAAAAGGTCATAGCTATACGGGAAGTGTTTTTTTCTAGAGATAGATAACAAACCACTGCAAGCAATCAAAATTACGCCTAGATAAAAAAAATGTGGCGAGATGAGGGCTTGGTGTAACATTCCCATCGTTTTAACCGCGTAAACAATGATCAGATTTGAAATAATAAATAAATACATTGGCCTTTTTTGACAAAAAAGATTAATTCGTAAGAATAAATCTTACAGATTTGCTCTACTGGCTATAGCAGATTAGAGCTACTTTATTTTAAATGAAGACTCCATTGAAGGTAATGCAAAACAGTACTTCATAGTTTTTTAATAAATAATCTACCATTCATGAAAAGAAAAGGTTATTCCAAAAGGCCTTGATTGCAAGTTATCTTTCAACAGATGTAAAGTATCGCTATCAACGGGTTAGGATACTCCGAGGTTGAACGTTATTCGAACTGTTCTATTCACATTTGCCTTTCATAACTTAAAAAAACGAACTTTTAAGTCTGTTTTCTACGGATACATTCGAGATAAATATTTAAGTTTTCTTGTTAAGCCATGATTTATTTAGGCAATTTAATTCCAGGGATCCCGCAGTAATTTTTTACTTGCACTCTTTAACCGTTTTGTTATGGTTAGATTTAACAGCGGTGGGCGGGAATTTTTTTTAGCCATCTGGTCTATAGTTTGTATAAAGGCTAAGCGGAGTTTATTTTATGAGTATTTTCGATCAGTACGCATCCAGGTATGAGGAAACCAAAGAGGAAGAGCTAACTATTCAGGAATATCTGGCGTTATGTAAAAAAGATCCTTTAACTTACGCCAGTCCCGCGGAGCGTATGTTAGCAGCGATTGGTGAACCGGAGTTGTTTGATACTCACAAAGATACAACGCTAAGCCGTGTATTTTCAAATAAAGTCATCAAAATCTATCCAGCCTTTAGAGAGTTTTATGGCACCGAAGAGGTGATTGAGCAAATTGTTTCATTTTTTAAACATGCCGCTCAAGGGCTGGAAGAAAAGAAGCAGATATTATATCTGCTGGGTCCCGTAGGAGGTGGAAAATCATCGCTGGCAGAACGGTTGAAATCATTAATGGAAAAAACTCCATTCTACGCCATCAAAGATTCCCCTGTTTTTGAATCACCCTTAGCTTTATTTAATCCTGAAGAAGATGGTGATATTCTGGCTAAGGAATACGGAATCCCCACGCGCCACCTCAATACGATTATGTCACCCTGGGCAACCAAACGTCTTCATGAGTTCAATGGTGACATTAGAAAATTTAAAGTTCATCGTTTGCGGCCTTCCATACTGAGGCAAATATCAATTGCTAAAACAGAACCCGGTGATGAAAATAACCAGGATATATCGTCTCTGGTGGGGAAAGTTGATATCCGAAAATTAGAAATGTATTCCCAAGATGATCCTGATGCTTACAGTTATTCGGGTGGCTTATGTAGAGCGAATCAAGGTTTGTTGGAATTCGTTGAAATGTTCAAGGCGCCGATTAAGGTGCTGCATCCATTGTTAACTGCAACCCAGGAAGGCAACTATAAAGGTACTGAAGGGTTTCCAGCCATACCGTTTGACGGGATAATTCTGGCTCATTCCAATGAATCAGAATGGCTAACATTTAAAAATAATAAAAACAATGAAGCCTTTCTTGATCGAATTTATATCGTTAAAGTCCCTTATTGCTTGCGCGTTTCGGAAGAGCAAAAAATCTATCGCAAGCTATTAGAAAACAGCTCATTAAACAAAGCGCCTTGTGCGCCAGGAACGCTTGAAATGATGGCTCAATTTGCCGTTTTATCGCGTTTGAAAGAGCCGGAAAATTCCAGCATTTTTTCAAAAATGCGGGTATATGATGGAGAAAATCTCAAAGAGACTGATCCTCATGCCAAATCCTTCCAGGAATATAAGGATTATGCAGGTGTTGATGAAGGTATGACTGGGCTCTCTACTCGTTTCGCGTTCAAAATTTTATCCAAAGTATTTAACTTTGATACCTCTGAGGTTGCGGCTAACCCCGTTCATCTTTTGTATGTGTTGGAGCAGCAGATCACACGTGAACAATATGCACCCGAAGTGGAAGAAAAATATCTTTCTTATTTAAAAGGCTATTTGACTCAGCGTTATATCGAATTTATTGGCAAAGAAATACAAACCGCTTATCTGCAATCTTATTCAGAGTATGGCCAAAATATTTTTGATCGCTATGTTACTTATGCTGATTATTGGATTCAAGATGCGGATTTTCGTGATCCTGAAACAGGCGAAATGTTTAACCGCGCTTCATTAAATGAAGAGTTGGAGAAAATTGAAAAACCAGCAGGTATAAGCAATCCCAAAGACTTTAGAAACGAAATTGTCAATTTCGTATTGCGGGCAAGAGCCAATCATGGTGGTAAAAATCCAAAATGGACGAGCTATGAAAAATTACGCACCGTTATCGAAAAGAAAATGTTTTCTAATACCGAAGATCTGCTGCCGGTCATTTCATTTAATGCTAAAGCATCGCCGGATGATCTGACAAAACATGAAGAATTTGTCGATAGAATGGTAGAAAAGGGTTATACCGAAAAACAGGTTAGGTTACTCTGTGAATGGTATTTGAGGGTCCGTAAATCATCCTAAATTTATTGGAGTAATGGTCTGTGACACGCATTATCGATAGACGCCTCAATGGTAAAAACAAAAGTGCGGTCAACCGGCAAAAATTTATTCGTCGCTTTCGTAAGCAGATCAAACGGGCCGTCGCCGATGCTATCGCAGAACGCAGCGTAACCGACCTCGATAAAGGTGAAAATGTTTCACTGCCAACCAAAGATACCTCCGAACCTTTTTTTCACCATGGCTCTGGTGGTCAGCGTGAACGAATCTATCCCGGTAACAAGGAGTTTCAACAAGGTGATAAAATTCCGAGACCTGAAGAGAATCAAGGCCAAGGGCAGGGCAGCCAAGCTTCTAATGAGGAAGGTACAGGGCTTGATGATTTTATTTTTGAGCTAACGCGGGAAGAGTTTCTACAATTTTTTTTCGAGGATTTAGCTCTGCCTGATCTTGTTAAAACACAACTGGCCGCCATTAACGAAACTAAAAAAATTCGGGCTGGTTATAAAAACGACGGCACACCTTCCAATATCAATATAATACGTTCTTTGCGAGGCGCAATGGGACGTCGTATAGCGCTTAGAGCGCCGTATAACAAGCAATTACGTGATGCTGAAGAAGCCTTGTTATCAAGCAAATCTGAAGATGATCCTGAGGCTTTAGCTTTGCATGAGAAAATTGATTTTTTGAAACGGAAGATTAAGCGTATTCCCTTTATTGATACCTTCGATCTTCGTTATAACAATCGTATTGACCAACCAAAACCAACCACGCAAGCAGTGATGTTTTGCGTAATGGATGTTTCTGGTTCGATGGGCTATGAAGAAAAGGATATTGCTAAAAGGTTTTTTATGCTGCTCTATCTATTTTTAACTCGTAATTACGAAAAAATAAAAGTAGTGTTCATCTCTCATCATACCGTCGCTAGTGAAGTTGATGAAGAGACCTTCTTTTATTCGAGGGAAACAGGTGGAACCGTTGTTTCCAGTGCATTAACCCTAATGAGTCAAATCATTCGTGAGCGTTTTCCTACCTCAGAATGGAATATTTATGCGGCTCAAGCTTCTGATGGTGATAACTGGCACGAAGACTCGGGGATCTGTAAAAAAATATTGAATGAGAAAATTTTACCCTTTATGCAATATTACGCCTATATCGAGATCACCGAAAACAATCCTCAAAGCTTATGGTTGGAGTATGAGTCATTTAAAGAAGCGTGGCCTAATTTTGCCATGCAAAGGATTGAAAAAATAGCAGATATTTATCCAGTGTTTAGAAAATTATTTAAAAAGCAAAAAGCATGAGACAGCAGCCGATTTCAGAAACATCTGAATGGACCTTTGAGCTGATTGATGAGTATCAGAAAGAAATTTCAAGAGTGGCCGAAGGGTTTGGTTTGGATACCTATCCAGTGCAGCTGGAAGTGATTACGGCCGAACAAATGATGGATGCTTATGCATCAGTCGGTATGCCTATTGGTTATACTCATTGGTCTTTTGGTAAAGAATTTGTTAAGACCGAGAAAAGCTACCGTCGAGGTCAGATGGGTCTGGCTTATGAAATTGTAATTAATTCAAATCCGTGTATTGCCTATCTGATGGAAGAGAACTCCATGACCATGCAAGCGTTGGTGATCGCCCATGCAGCGTACGGACATAACTCCTTCTTTAAGAGTAATTACCTGTTTCAGACATGGACGAGCGCTGATTCCATTATCGATTATTTGCTGTTTGCCAAGAATTACATCTTACAGTGCGAAGAAAGTTATGGTGAGGAAGCGGTAGAAGCTATTTTAGATTCTTGCCATACGCTAAAGAACTTTGGTGTTGATCGTTATAAAAGGCCTGCCAGTTTGTCGATGCTGGAAGAAAAAAACCGTCAACAAGAACGGGAAGAATATCTTCAATCTCAAGTGAATGAACTATGGCGAACGATACCAAAGCCGACAAAAGGGTCTGCCAAGGATGAGTGTACTGTAAGGTATCCAGCTGAGCCAGAAGAAAATATTTTGTATTTTTTAGAAAAAAACGCACCGCTCTTGGAGCCGTGGCAACGTGAAATCGTTAGAATTGTCCGTAAGATTGCGCAATATTTCTATCCACAAAGGCAGACTCAAGTCATGAATGAAGGCTGGGCAACCTTTTGGCATTTTACTATCCTAAATAAGTTATACGATGAAGGTTTGGTCACTGATGGCTTTATCCTCGAGTTCCTTCAATCCCATACTAATGTTATTTATCAACCCCCTTTTGATAGTAAATATTACTCAGGAATTAACCCCTATGCACTTGGCTTTTCGATGATGACAGATATTCGACGAATATGTGAAAATCCAACAGCAGAAGACGAGGAATGGTTCCCAGATTTAGTAGGGCAAGATTGGATAAAGACACTTGATTTTGCAATGAGAAACTATAAAGACGAGAGCTTTATCAGTCAATATCTATCCCCCAAGGTTATTCGTGATTTCAAGTTTTTTTCGATTATGGATGATGATCGAAGAAAGAATCTTAACGTATCGTCAATCCATAATGATGCCGGCTATCAGGAGATTCGCCAAGCGCTATCGGAACAATATAATCTTGGTAGCAACGAACCCAATATACAAGTCTATAATGTTGATCGGAAAGGAAATAGAACGTTGACGCTACGCCATACACAATTCAACCGCATGCCTTTGCATCGTAACGCAGAAAAAGTCATGAAACACATAGCTCTGTTATGGGGTTTCGGCGTTCGTTTGGAAACGGTTTCCGATCAAGGTTCTGTGGTAAACGTGTTGGAATGCGAACCTTAATTGTTTGGCAAAATCGACTCTATTTTCTGCTACTCAAGTTATAGTGAACAAGCTTTTGAGGGGAACGCTTCAATTATATTGTTGCCCTTTTAGCTGCTCTCTTTCCAGATGACTCAAATGTTGTTGCAGCTTTTTAATGCTTTGAGAAGATAAATATTTAAAGGAACCACCCGCCTGTTGCATTAATCTGTTCTGTTTATAAGGCTGAACATAACAAATAGATAGTTCGAATGATATAGCAAGATCTGGTTGCAACCTGATTTGGCATCGTTTGATCTCTTCACCTTCTTCCAACCTCGAACGATTTTTAGGAAGCAATAACCCTATTCCGCTTCTAGATAAATCATGCACCTCACCAGAAATGGGTTTTTGGGTTAATCCTGAAATACCTTGAAAGCGCAATTTTTCAAGGGGTGTAATACGAGGAAAATTACGCCTTTGCGGATAATAAATTTCTTCTGGCAAAGTAGCCATAAAACAAGGCAGGCCATCCAGAAAGCCTGTTTCAATGCTTTTTAAACTAAAAATGATTCGAATACCATGGTAGAGAGCAGAGATCTCGATGCTGACTGCTCTTTTAATTTGTTGATTTCCCCCAGCAGGGACTAATTCATCAAATTGTAAATAATCCGAGCCTGGCTGGACTTCAAGTAACACAGTATTGAACGTTTCCGAGCTGCCGTCAAAACTTACCGCGCACAGTGTTTTATCGTTGACCAGTCCATCTAATAAATCCAATATCAACTTACGATCGTAGATTTGATAAGGATTGTTCGATTGCTCTTCGATACCATCGAAGTACTCAAGATCGACAAACTCGTCATCTTCATACGGCTTAAATACAGAAAGTTTTTTCAGTGCTTCAAACATAATGTTATTTTCCCTAATACAATAGTTGAATACTTAGGCAGATGCGAGTGATTTTGAGCTCAGTCCATATCGGCTGGAGCCATCTGGTCCATAAGTTTGTGTGGTTGGAGTTTGTCCACTTAGAATTTGCAGGCGGCGACGTTGATGGCGAGATAAAAGCTCGATGGTCGCACCATTTTGTTCGTTGAGCCCTTGGTTGTTCGACATGATTTGTTCGACGGATAGCCAGCAAGTTTTTAGCTCATCCTGTATAGCTTTGTTTATCGCCAAGCTCTCAATATGCCGGATAATATCTAATCCGATGTTGGAGATACTAGCTTCGGGAATGAGTCTGGTCAGTGCTTTCGTCGATTGGTCTAGTTTGACCACCAGTAGCGTTTTTTGTGAAGCGATAGTGTCGAGAGCTTCAGCGGAAAGCGATTGTTTCAGAACCAGGGACTCTTCTAACAGACTCTGATTAAGTTGTTGATTTAAATTTAGGATGGATTGCAGTAAACCCTTAAAATTTTGAGAATCTTTTTCTGTCATGAGGTGTTCTTAGTGGGCGTTAGAAGATCTTCCATAGCAAGAATTTTTGCTGCAATTTTTTCACTATTCACTGCATAAGTACCTTCGTTGATACTTTGTTTTAATTGGTCAACCCGTGCTCGATTAACCTCTGGCAGACTAGCCAGGTGTTGTTCTACATTCGCTAACGACTTGGCGGTGTCTGTCAGGGCGACGGAATCTTGTTGATCTTGGCTCGCAGTAGTTTCAGCTTTCTGATTTTTTTTCTGGGTATTAACGTTTATAAACGTTGTATTAGGTTTACCCGAAATATTCTGTATGCTCATTGTATTCCTTGATCCATAAACTTATACGCTATACAGTTCATATCGGCTTCCGTTTTGAAATCTTTAACAATTGATGTTACGGCGTTTGGTTTACTGACACAATATCCGCTGTGATCACCGTAGCTTGCAGTATTCGATTGGAACTGTTGTTTTTAACCCTTATGCGTTGGCCTTCAGTGCCATTCATAAGCGCTTTGCCCGTTGTGCTGATGTTTAAGAGGCTGGATTGAGTTTGGATAGTGACATCTTGACCACGTTTAACCAAGACAGGCTTGGAAAGATGGCTGGCTTTAAGAACAGTGCCTGCCAATAATAAGCGGGTGACTTGTTGAGTAATTGCTTTGTCCGGCGATGTCAAATATTCGCCACGGATTTTTGACAGTTCGCGTTTTTTCATCGTCAAATATTCGCTGGTTATTATGCTGCCTCGCTTTATTGGTTTCGTTAGAACAACAACTTTTTCAAATGCTTCGATCGTGGCCGGGATATAAACTGTCCAGGGCTTGTTTTTCAAACAGCGAATACCGATTGAATTTCTGCCAGCCTTTAAGAATTCAGCCTTCGAGAAGACTTCCAAAGGTACATCGCATTGCGCTAACAGCAAGCGACTATCGATTAGGTCAGTCTTTACGGTAAACTCTTTCGAGCCTTTAAAATTAGTTTCAACATAAGTAGAGGCAGCTTGCCTGATGTTGTCGTGAGAATGAGTTGGCATCTCAGCCATAGCAGAAAAAGCACTGCAAAAGAAGATCCCAAAGATAATTATTTTTTTCATAACCCTAGTCGTGTCAAAATACAGTGATATTCAACGTTTAAGCAACTCCTGTGCCATTGTGATAAGAGTGTCACGATGAATTATTTTTCTCGGGGAGAAGTTGCTACAATTTGCCTAATAGATAATTTTAGTCTATAGCTGAGGTAGCTTATTAAAAATTTGGATTATTTAAGGTCAATTACGATTGATCCGATATTAATAAATGAGTGACCGCGATTATTAGATTTAATCTTACTCCGACCTTATTTATTCCGATTTAATAACGGATTTGTCTCTTATATTTAAGCCACAACCAAAAGTTCTAATCAGTTCCAGCTATTTTTACCACTTTTAAATAACGATTTGAAACTAGCATATTAAGTGTTATAAACGAGATTATGGTCAAAGATACTCGTGAAAAATTGCTGAAAGCAGCGTGGGATTTTTTTGCTGAGCAAGGCTGTCATGCAGCAACGATTCAAGCGCTTGCAAAGCATATTGCCAAGTTTGAGTCTGGCAGGGTTATTCAGATAGAAGGAAGTAACTTACATTGATAAATAAGGTCAGCATCATGCAACCAACGTTTCCAATTTCTGTCTTGGAAAGTATCTATCTACACACACAAAATAAACCTGCTGCTAGCCAGTTAGGTTATATCTAATAATTTAAACGAAAAGTAACAATGAAATCGCAACTTGAAAAATGGTCCCATACTTACCGTTGGGTCATACAGCCACTGTTGGTGATTGGTATTCTTTTGTTCGGTTTTTTTGGGGCGATGGGGTTATCGATGTTTAAAGATCAGCCGCAAAGTCAAGTCGAAGCGGCATACGCACCATTAGTGCAAACGTTAACAACGCAGATAGCAGATAAAGTTTTGGTGGTTAATGGCAACGGTGTGGTTAATGCCAGAACCCGTATTGATATTATTCCTCAGGTGGGTGGTCAGGTGGTTAAAATGCACCCGCAATTAAGAGCGGGGGGACGGTTTAAAGCAGAGGATGTATTGTTTGAACTGGAGCGGGTTGATTTTGAATTAGCTATCATCCAAGCGCGCAAAGAATTAGCCACTGCGGAGAAAAATTTACAGGTTGAGCTGGCCGAGGAAAGAGCAGCGTTACAAGATTGGCAAAATCTTAATTTTGATAAACCAATACCGCCTCTGGTGGCAAGAAAGCCCCAAATCAAGGAGGCTCTGGCAGGTATTGAGGCAGCAAAAGCGAACATACGTCAGGCCAGAGTTAATTTGAAACGCACGCAGGTTAGTTTACCTTTTAACGGACGAGTGGTCGAGGCTACCATTGACAGAGGTAAAGTGGTAACAGCCAATCAATCCATTGGCAGTGTCTATAGTGATGATGTATTCGAAATACCTGTGCCGCTGGAGGTTGATCAGCTTGCCTGGGTTGAACCGTATCAAGATCCAACTCACCCCGGAACGTCGGTTAAACTTAAGCTGGAAATGGCTGGCAAAAGACTGGACTTGCCGGCTCATGTTGAGCGTATTCAGAGTGAGTTAGATAGCATTTCAAGGCTCGCCAAAGTCATTGTTAGTTTACCCAGCCAAGCTATTCCCGCAGAACTTAAAGATAAAGTGATACCAGGTTTATTTGTGAATGTTGAATTTGAATTGACAACGCTCAGTGAGGTAACAACGTTACCAAGTTCAGTCATGCGGGAGGATGCTATGCTTTGGTTAGTTAAGGAAGAGCAACTGGCTATCGTAAAGCCAGAGATTGTTCATAAAAGCGACAGTGAGATTATTGTACGCGGGTTACCTGCCAATTCATTAGTAGTAACCAGTACTTTGGATGTGGTCACGGACAATATGCAGGTTCGCACCAAACAGACCAAAAATGGATCATGAATAGAATTCAGGCACCTAATGATCAAAAGGGCTTGCTGGTATGGTTCGCCAACAATTCGATTGCTGCCAACTTACTCATGGTGCTGATCATGTTATGTGGATTGGTAGCCGCCTGGAACTCGACCATTGAAATTTTCCCAGAAATAGATCCTCGTACCATTACCGTTAATGTGCCTTATCCCGGTTCTACACCCGAAGAAGTAGAAGAAAGCATTAACCGCAGAGTTGAAGAAGCGATTACAGGGATTGATGGTATTCAAAAAGTGCGTTCAGTAGCTGCTGAGGGAGCAGGGGCGGTGACGGCGGAACTTGAGGATCATGTCGATGATAGAGAAGTGTTAGATGATGTAAAGTCAGCGGTAGAGCAAATCCAGAACTTTCCTCCTGAAGATGCTGAAGAACCCAGTATCGAGGATACATCCAACATTAGCGATGCGATTACTATCGCGCTTTATGGACAGGTTTCAGAACGTACTTTACGAGAATTGGCTTACCGTGTTCGGGATGATATTACTGCGATGGAAGGCATTTCGATTGCTACTGTTAAAGGGGTCAGAAATTACGAAATCAGTATTGAATTGAGTGAAGACGCATTGCGTAAACATGGCCTTAGATTTGATCAAGTAGTCGATGCAGTCCGTAATTTTTCGATTAATTTACCGGGTGGCACTATTCGAACGGAACAACGTGAAATTCTACTTCGAACCAATGGTCAAGCCTATCGCAGTAATGATTTCGGGGCTATCGTACTACGTTCGCAGACTGATGGAGCGGTGGTTAGATTGCGAGATGTCGGTGTGGTAAAGGATGGCTTTGAAGCGACCGACCAGGTCAATCTCTTCAATGGCCAGCCTGCTGTTTTTGTCGCCGTATCAAGGGTTGGCGAACAACAAGTTCTTAACATTGAAGAACGGGTGAAAGAGTATGTTGATCAGTTAGCATTGCCGAAAGGATTAGCTAAAGCGGTTTGGTCTAATCGTGCGGAAAAATTACGGGCACGAATCGGTTTGTTGGTACGCAATGGTTTGATGGGATTGATTTTAGTATTTGCGGTATTGGTACTTTTTCTTAATCTAAGACTAGCTTTTTGGACTACGATGGGGATACCCATTTCTTTTTTGGGTGCTTTTTTGCTGACATACACATCAGGCGCTTCGATCAACATGGTGTCGTTGTTCGCTTTTATTTTGGTGTTAGGTGTAGTCGTTGATGACGCCATTATTGTCGGTGAAAATGTTTTTGCCAAGCGAGAACAAGGTCTGGCACCATTACCGGCTGCTATTGAAGGGCTTAAAGAAGTCATTGCTCCCGTTTGCATTGGTATTCTGACCACCATCTTAGCGTTTATACCGTTACTGTTTACCACTGGTATTTTAGGTCAAATACTATGGGTCATTCCGGTGATCGTTATCAGCGTGTTGTTCATATCACTGCTAGAAGCTTGTTTTATTTTGCCAGCGCATCTTGCCAGTGTTCGACATATTAGTAATGATGGAGCAATTCCCATGATGCAACAGTATTTGAGACGACTGCTGCAGCGGTTTATTGTAACCATGTATATGCCTGTGCTGAAACTTGCTTTGAAATGGCCCTATGTTACGGTGGCAGCTGCCTTTAGCATCTTTATGTTAACCGTCGGTACTATTAAAGGGGGGTATTTAGAATCGGTGTTCTTTCCGCAAGTTGAGTCAGATAGCATTGCTGCCAAGGTCAGAATGCCGAGCGGAACGACGGCTCAACAAACGGAGTTAGTTATTAGGAGTATGCTGCAAGCTGCTGAAGCGATGCGCCAACATTTTGATAAGACGTTACCTGATGCGTCACCTTCAATCATCCGTAATATGTCAGCCAGTGTTGGTTTTGCACCCTTTTCAGGTCGCGGCGGGCCGGCCGGTACAGCCGATTCCTCGACTGGTGCGAACTTTGGTGAGGTAAAGATTGAATTGTTGCCATCGGAAAATCGCACTTTAAAGACCACTGCGCTGGAAGCTAATTGGCGCAGCAGGATTGGTGAATACCCAGGCGCAGAAATTACGTTTAAAAGTACGCTGATGTCAGCGGGTGACGATATAAACGTGGAGTTGTCGCATGCCAATTTCGAGCAGCTATTGATCGCAACCAATGTTTTAAAAAGAACCTTAAAGCAGTACCAAGGCGTGGTTGAGGTAAAAGATTCTTTTGAACCTGGCAAGCCTGAACTGCAACTTGCTATTACCTCGGCTGGAGTTACAGCGGGGTTAACCTTAAACGATCTTGCCAGGCAGGTCAGGCAGGCATTTTACGGTGCCGAAGCTCAGCGGGTGCAACGTGGTAGAGATGACATAAAAGTCATGGTTCGCTACCCGGAGTCGAAACGACGGCGCTTAGCTACGATCTATAATATGAGAATCAGATTGGCCAGCGGTGAGGAAGTCCCTTTCAAGACGGTTGCTAAAGTCACTGAAGATCGAGGCTATGCCACCATTGAGCGTGCCGATAGACGCCGTATTGTCACGGTAAGCGCAAAAGTAGATGCAAACTTAGCAAATGCCAATCAAATTAATGATCGATTGCGCAACAAAGTCTTGGTAACACTATCTCAAGATATACCAGGCTTATTCTATTCGTTCGAAGGGGCTGAAAAAGAACGGATGGATAGCATGCAAAGCCTATCTAAGGCGATGTTGGTTGCTTTAATCGCCATCTTTTCAGTGCTTGCCGTCCAACTGAAAAGTTATACCCAGCCGTTAATCATTATGTCCGTGATCCCGATGGGATTTGTCGGCGCCGCGATTGGTCATTGGCTGTTGGGGTATCCGGTCAGTTTTTTTTCGGTGTTCGGATTGGTTGCATTGTCAGGGGTTGTGGTCAATGATTCGGTTATTTTATTAGACTTAATAAATCGTCTAAGGGCACAAGGAATGCCTTATCCTGAAGCGATCATCACTGCCTGCCAACGTCGTTTCAGAGCCATATTTTTTACCACATTGACGACTTGTGCCGGGTTAGGGCCGATCATTACTGAAACAAGCACTCAAGCACAATTCCTTATTCCCATGGCGATTAGTTTAGCCTTTGGCGTTGCCTTTGCGACGCTGATTACACTTGTGCTGGTTCCAGCTCTTTGCTTAATACGATCACACATAGGTTCGTTGGTAAGTATCAAGAAAGTGCCACAACCGGTAGAGTACAGTGACTAATTCTATTTCTGATTAATTGAGACCAGGAAATTTATAAAATTTTTGAAAAAATCTGGAAAAGTTGCCACTCACGAACATTATCATCATGAAAAAATTACTTAAAGGATTTATGTTGTTGTTCGGTCTGGGTAGTCTTATTCTAGTCATTGTTGTTGGTTATTTGTTGACTGCTTCTTTGCCTAATGGGGAAAACAACGTAGTGATTAAGCAACTGGATGGCGCCACTACTGTCTCTCAAGATCAATTTGGAGTTCCCCTGATCCGTGCTAAATCGCGGCAAGATGCTTTCATGACACTCGGGTATTTAACCGCCAGAGACCGTTTGTTTCAAATGGATTTGCTACGGCGCAGATCTTCCGGACGCTTGGCGGAAATTTTCGGTGAGCCCGCCCTGAAGATTGATAGCAATCAACGAATTCTTGGCTTTGAACGTGTGGCCAAAAAAGTAGCCACTCAATTGCCGCCTAACCAAAAAGACGTGTTACAAGCTTATGTGGAGGGTGTAAACCACTTTATTGCACAACAAACAGTGTTTCCTTTTGAGTTCCTTGCACTCCAATACCAGCCGGAACCGTGGCGTCAAGAAGATTGCATTTTAGTAGCATTATCGATGTTTCAATTACTGAGCGGGGGCAACCAAGATGAACGCATGCTGAGTATCATGCATCACCTTTTGCCAGCTAAAACTGTTGCTTTTTTTACCCCGGATGCAGACTCATACGATACCATTTTACAGGGAGGTGAGCAGTCTCATCGTCCTGCACAACCTATCCCAGCAAAGCAATTAGCATCATTGTTACAGCCTAAACCTTGGGCTAAGCGCATAACGCCACCTTCATTCGAATTTTTTCAGCAAGCTGCATTAATCAGGGATGTCGGCCCAGGCTCGAACCAATGGGCAGTAAGCGGTCTAAAAACCCATGACCACCGAGCTATCTTAGCCAATGACATGCATTTACCGCTTGGCGTACCTAATATCTGGTATCGAGCCTCACTGCAGTATGGAAACACTCGATTAGCGGGTGTAACATTGCCTGGCGTACCTTTATTACTGGCAGGAACGAATAACAAAGTTGCTTGGGGGTATACTAATTTGATGGCGGATGTACGAGATTTGGTAAAACTTGATCTTCATCCAGACGATCAAAACCTTTATCAAACACCAGAGGGATGGCAAGCCTTTGAGACAACAGCTGAAACTATCAAGATAAAAGATCAGCCGGATTTTGATCTTACTGTAAAGCAAACGATATGGGGTCCAGTCATGCCGGAGACATTGCTGGGTCATCCTGTGGCACTAAAATGGAGTGCGCTGGATCCAGCAACCATTAATTTCAATCTACTGGATATCGATCAAACAGACACGCTTGAAGATGCGATAACATTGTTCAACCAAGCCGGTATGCCGCCAAGCAATATCATGCTGGCGGACGATCAGGGCAATATTGCTTGGACTTTAACCGGCAGCATACCCTTTAGGAAAGGATTTGATGGTTCCGAGGCCGTCTCTTGGGCTAAACCAAATGTAGGATGGCAAGGTTACATCAAACCATCTAAGTTACCTCGAGTGGTGAACCCGCCTCAAGGTTTTTTAGCCACGGCAAATAATCGAACGTTAGGAACGGAATACCCTTATGTTGTCGGACACAACTATGGAAATAGTTATCGCGCTTTTAGAATTAGTCAGCGATTAACTGAGATGGAAAACATCAAAGAGACTGATTTACACCAACTACAATTGGATACCGTCAGCGATTTTTATCAGTTTTACCACCAATTGGCACTAAATGTATTGACTGACAAAATAATTCAAAATAAACCGGGCCAGGCTGATCTGCGTCAGGCTGTTAAAAGCTGGGACGGTAAAGCTAATGTTGACAGTCTAGGTTTTGGACTATTAGTAGAGTTTAGAAAACAGCTGGTAAAGAATGTTCTTCCATCATTTTTTCAGGCGTGTCAAAAGCTAGATCCAAATTTTCATTATCATTGGTACAAAATGGATACGCCGCTGAGGGCGTTACTCAGTCAAAAAATACCTGAAACGCAACCAAAACCCGACCGATTTAGCAGTTGGAACCAATTAATCCTGACCTCCCTTGAGCAAAGCGCTGACAAATTAAAGCAAACCTATGACGTACAAAATTTACAGGCACTCCCGTGGGGGATAGTTAACAGACCTCAGGTGAGCCATCCTTTTAGTAAAATCATTCCTGCTGCAGGTTCTTTACTTGATATGCCGACGCGCCCACTCTCAGGATGCAGCTTTTGTGTCAATGTGACATATAACAAATTCGGTGTAAGTCAAAGGTTAGTTGTTTCACCTGGACACATGGAAGAGGGCATATTAGTGATGCCAGCCGGACAGTCTGGTCATCCACTATCACCCAACTATAATGATCAACATACCTACTGGCAGCAAGGGTTACCTTTAAAGCTTATTTCCGATATCCATGAACACAAAACAACTTTTGTGCCGAATAATACCCAGTAGTTTAGTCAGGGTGTCTCTAAAAGAAAAATCGAATATTACCTCTCAATAGGTTATCTTAATTAATTGTGGTACTGTGCCAATTAAAAGGGTGATTTGACCTATTAATTGCGTCAAATCACCACATAATTTATTCTGCGATAGAACGAATAACATCCATATAATTTAGAGGTTAAGATTTAATCATTATGACTGTAGCGGCAGAAGATTTTAAAAGCGCATTAAGATTATGGGCCAGCGGCGTTACGGTTGTTACCACCCAAACAGAGCAATATGGCTTACAGGGCATGACTGCCACCTCGTTTTCCAGCGTATCTCTGGAACCGCCCCAAATTTTAGTCTGTCTAAATACAACTGCCGATACTTATCAGGGGATAGAAATTTGCCAATCATTTGCTGTCAATATTCTCAGCGTTGATCAGCAGTCAATCTCAGACAATTTTTCTGGGGGTTGTAGTCACGAAGATCGTTTTTCCAAGGTCAAGTGGCAGCCTGGAGGCGCTGGAGGAGCGCCTGTTTTTGATGATTGCCTCGCATCATTAGAATGTGCTTTATCCCAAAAACTGTTGGCGGGTTCACATTGGGTGCTAATTGGTGAGGTACAAGCGGTCAAGTGTCATGGTGATGAGCCGTTGCTTTATTATCACTCCGCTTATCGGTCTCTCAAAAAATCGTCTTAAACAATGCTCCAAGATTCTGTGGATCCATTACTAAGCACTAAGTTTTTAGCCTGTTACTACGTCTAGAAGATAAACAAGAATTCTGCGTCAAATTTTCGTATATGAATAAATCTTGGCTTCTTACTTCAATCGTCCTTATTCAACAAATCGCCTAAATTCGCAAATGGATTAAACGTCCCTGACTGAGTGTTACTGGCAGTCGAGTTGGAACTGCTATTTCGAGCCTCCTCATAACGTTGGTGCTCATTATCATGGCAATACAAACACAGTAACTCCCAGTTACTGCCGTCAGTAGGGTTGTCGTCATGATTGTGGTTTTTGTGGTGAACCGTTAGTTCGCGCAGAGTACTATGATCAAACTCTCTCCTGCAACGTCCACAAATCCAGGGATATAATTTAAGGGCTTGTTCCCGATACCCCTTTTCACGGTCAGCTTTACTCTTTTGGGCATTGGCTACGATATTATCGAGCCTGGCTTTATCAAGATCTTTTTTAGTAGGCATGGCTTACTCCTAATATTTCCATCGGTATTTGAGCATCATTTCTTTTGGAAATAATACCGTTGCCGCTTTAGCAATAGATAAAACGAGGTATCTCTGGCATTGCAACACTACTTCTAGCACTATTGCGCTTTCAGACTGGTCTGCACAACATCGTCGGCCGTTGAGCTCAAACTAGCATCTTACTCATCAGAGCCACTGAAAGTTGAGTTTAACATTTAATATGACCTGATAGTACGATAGGAACTACATTTGGTTAGCTGTTTTGGTTTATTATTGTTACAAGATTCATCCGAAGAGTACAATAGAAAAATGGAATCGATTAGCTACCGTTCTACCCATAAAATTGAGTTCACACTCGCCCGATTGTCGGATGCACAAACAATAAGCATTATGTCGCGGGAATTAATAGAAGAAGGGCTGACCTGGTCTTGGAAAACCCAAAAAGTTATCAGGCATATCTTTGCCAGTGAAGTGGTCGCTCTGGTCGCTCTAGATCAATCTTGCCTGGTAGGATTTGCGATAATGGAATTTTTCGAGGATCACTCTCATCTCAACTTACTGGCAGTAAAACCTTCCCATCAGCGAATTAGAATAGGTCAGGATTTATTACATTGGCTTGAAAAAACAGCTGTCACTGCGGGAATAACCGATATCTACCTTGAAGTCCGTGCAACCAATAGGGTTGCTAAACAGTTTTATCGATCCCTAGGCTATACTGAAATGATGCGTATACCTCGGTACTATGAAGGTCGCGAGTGCGCTTTACGCATGATTCATGACCTAAAAAAAGAAAGCTGGGATGTTTGATAGATCTTCCATTTCAAAAATGACGAGGCAGACAAAAATTATGGACGCTTCTGGTGGTCGGGAGTTGATTAAGGTTGCCAACCGTTGCTTTGGGAGCCAATGGGTAATCTGAAAGAAGTTCTGCTCAAAGCGATCTTAAACAAAAGTGAATTATTGGACTACCCCTTCGGGTTGCAGTATTAAATCTTTGGGTAAATTGAAGTGGTCAATCTTAACCTTCATATCATAATAAATGGCAAGATTGGCCAGGGCTACCGCATGATCTTTAGCAAAAAAGCTAGATACTGTCGTTAATTCTTCTTTCTTTCCAGTAAAATTTGGACTGAGCTTCATCAAATACCTCGCATCATAATCACACAATAACCGCCACCGCTCGTCATCACTATGGAACAAGGCTACGTCATTATCCAGAATGGCGTACAAGGCACGACTCCTGCTCGGCTCATCAAAGGGAATAGTAACTGAATGGGCAACCTCCTGTTCATTAAGAGATTGCTGTGCCAATTCTTTACCGTCATTTTTTAAGCCCATCACTGCGAATTTCAAAGCATGGGCATAAGAGTAAACTATTTTTCCACAGTCCCCATTTTCCCCTAGTTTCCGAAACCATTTCGCAAGCTCTCGCGTTATTTCAAAATTCGCACCCATCAGGGCATAATGGATGCCTTCAATAAAAACTCGATCAGCGACATGCTGCCAGCAAACACAGCCATAGGCGGTACTTCTCCAACCAGTAGGGTCAGGTTCTTTGTCTCCTACATATTCGGGGTCAGTTTTGTCATAGGCCGTCTTAAAACATTTGAGAATGTGGCCTGCCGCCTTAGAAAAACTCTCCCGAAACACTTTACAGGGCTCGCCGTTTAAACACTGGACGCGTGCAAGTTCAGCATAATAGCGAGCAAAATTTATATACGTTAGCGATTCTGGTTCGTTTTCCTTTTTTGAGTCTCCTTCATGATAGCCTTCCCATAAAGTGTCAATCCTCCATTGACAAGACTTAAGCCAATCGTCAATTTGTTGTTGTTCAGGTTGTTGCGGATCAGTTTTATTGCTACTTGCCGTCATGATGTTTGTCCTCCGTTGCGAGTCATTTAAACAAAAGTGAACTATTGGGTTACCCCTCGGGTTGCAGTATTAAATCTTTGGGTAAATTGAGGTGGTCAATCTTAACCTTCATATCATAATAAATGGCAAGATTGACTAGAGCCACCGCATAATCTTCTCCAAAAAAATCCGTTGGTTTTGTGCCTTTTTCCTTATTTCGATCACTAAATGCTGGAAGAAAGTCCACCAAGTGCCACTGCTTAAAAGCGAACTCTAACCACGGCTCTTCATCTCTATGGAACAAGGCTTCATCATTATCCAGAATAGCGTACAAAGGGCGATTTTCGCTCAACTCAAGTATGTCAGGAAGACTTAATTCAGCGCTTTCCAACTCATTAAGAGTCTGTTTTAACAATTTTTTCCCGGCATCTTTTTCGCCCATCACTGCGAATTTTAGAGCATGGGCATAACGGTTTGTTTGTTTTCCACACAGTACCCCGTCCCCTGGATTACGAAACAATTGTGCAAGCTCTCGTGCAATTTCAAAATCCGCTCCCATCAGGGCATAATAGATGCCTTTGATAAACTCTGGTTCGCTGACACTTTGCCAGTTGACATAGCCATAAGCAGAAAAAGATACATCCGGTAATTCTTTGTCCCCTATATAATCAGGGTCAGTTTGATCATAGGCCATCTTGAAACTTTTGATTGTGTAGCCTGCCGCCTTTGAAAAACTCCCTCGAAATACTTTGTGGGGTTCGCCGTTTAAACACTGGACACGTGCAAGTTCGGCATGGGCATTAGCTAAGCTTGTGTACATCATCTGTATAGGAATGCCCTCTGCCTCATAAGAACCGTTATGAAAACTATTCCATATCTTGTCAATAGACCATTGGCTAGACTTAAGCCAATCGTCAATTTGTTGTTGTTCAGGTCGTTGCGGTTCAGTTTTATTGCTACTTTCTGCCATGACGTTTGTCCTCCGTTGCTGGTCAAATTTATGTATTTTTTAACCGAATAATAGAATGTACTTTTCTATATAGTTTCAGAACCTTTTTTTAGCAGTTGATAGGGCGCGTGTTACTTTAGTTCTTTGTTTAGATGTTCAAACACAAGCGCTATAGCTTCGGCACCAGCATCATTTTTTCCCAAATATTTTTCTGGGTTTACTTTTGCAGCTCGACCTACTTTAGCTATCATATTTGCAGTTGCTTCCGCACCAGCTCGGGCAGCTTCAGTTGCAGCTTTAAGGTTGTTCCTTTCCTCTATCGCCGGCTCTAAGGCATCTATCATTGAACGGTAGCCCCGTTTAGCACCGCCAACTTCCTTCATTCTTTCGATGCCTGATTCAATACTTTCAGCCCAAGACTTATCCTGGTTAATAGACGCCCCGGCTTTGGTGAACATAATGGCAAGAAGCCCACCGCTGCTGCCTCCCATGGCAGTTTCCAATATCTGAGCAATCGCACTAAATAAGGAATCAAAATGGTCAAGGGGCAGTTTGTTGGCTTCTAATTCCTCCTTAACTGCAAGAGCCCCGGTTGTGTATGTTCTCCCTGTATCACCATCTCCTGCCACTTCATCCAGCTTATCCAACTCAACTTTGGTTTCGGATTTGAGCAATACCGTACAAATTTCAGTGATGATGTCACGCCTTTTAGTATGTTCGCTTGGTTCAAAGTGTCGGGTAAGTTTCAAGTGGCTTATATCCATTAATTGAGGCGTTTTTGGTTCCACTGCTGGACGCCAAGCGTGCGGCTCTACATCTGCCGATATATACTCCTTTCTTTCCGGGGTTAACTCGAGCAATGACAGACTGAAACCATACATATTCAGCGAGGTGCAAAACAAGCCTGGCCCCACCACTACTTTGATACGGCCACTTATGTGAGAGGTAAGCACCTCATCGGTAATAATGGACATTTCCAACGGCGTCATAATACCCAGGTTGTTAATAAGCACCGCATAATCTTTTTTTTCATCCGTTACATCTGCCAGTTTATTTACAATCAAACTAACTGCTTCTTTACCGATGTTTTTACCGCTTTTGAAAACAACTTCAGCTACACCTGGTTCTCCGTGGATACCCAGCCCAAGTTCGGGACTTTCGATAGACTCCGCTGGTTCCGCGTCGGGTGGTGTGCATGTCGATAAGGCCAGGCCCAAAGAGACGGTGTTCTCTGCTACTTGTTCGGCTTCTTTTTTTATTGCTTCCAGAGTCTTATCCATCTCGGACAAGTAACCGGCTGCTTTATGCACGAATAAGGTACCGGCAATACCGCGTGGTTGTCGTGACTCTGGAAGCGCGATATCATCACCCACAATCAGCATTTCAACTTTTTTGCCCTCTAATCTTGCGCGTTCTGCCGCTAAACCAAAGTTGATGCGATCTCCGGTATAATTTTTAACGATCAGCAGACACCCTTTATCACCGGAAACCTCTAGTATGCATGCTAATATGGCTGTAACACTTGGCGAAGCAAAGACATCACCCGACACTGCCGCGGTCAACATACCCTTGCCAACAAAGCCCACGTGCAGGGGTTCATGACCAGCACCACCGCCAGAAATGATGGCAACTTTTGATTTATCCCAATCCCTTCGGACTACAAACTTAGTGTTAGGGTATTTATCAGCATGAGCTCGTGCCAAATGGTTACCGGATACTCGAAGAGTGCCGGCAACGGCTTGGGTGACGATTGTTTCTGTACTATTAAAAAAGCGTTTCATTGTTCTATACCTCTTTATATTGATGTTGATAGAATTGGGTGGGAAATTTAACGCATATTTTCGACTATCAAAGTACTCAACTTGTTCCAGATAAAGTTGGTGCTGTTCTTCTCATGCTTGGTCAATCGGATAAATCAAATACTGAGTCTCACCGATTTTAATTGCCTGGCCAATGTTTCTTATAGCTGCATAAGCAGTGAATGCGATAGCCGGTTGCTGTTTCGACGAGTCCAGTCTGGCTCTGTTTTTGATAAACGCACGTAATCGATCTCAATTACCATTGGTCATACTGTGTTTTCATCGGGATTTCCACAGTCTGTCGATTGAGAAGTAAAAGCAGTTTTATCCTTGCTACTATCAACTGGATTGAGAAATACTGTCTGAAGTTCCATTTTTGGATATAAATACAAATATTCACGCACTTTCCCCGATTACAAGAAACACTTGAGATGGTTAAATTCTGACTGAAAAATGCGTGAATAGGTCGTTTCATTTGGTTGGTAGCGTTACAGCATAATTGGCGATCTCGTTATTAGTTGGAGAACAGTTGAACCCAACGACCGTCAAAACCTCCGTTTTCTTGGAGATGCCAGTCTTTTGGTAGCCAGAATCCTTGTTCCTTTTCTCCCGATGTATCGGTTTTTCCGTTCTTGCAACTCCCCTTTTTATCGCCGCTATGACGAAAGTAGTCGTGTTGATTGAAGTACTCACCTTCACTTCTCGGATCGCCGTTGGCGATCATCCGCGAGCCATTGGGTGCCCCCGTCCTGAGAGCTAGTCCGGTGAAGCTGGAAGAATCGGGATCGATCAAACCAAACCCATGATCCTTGACCTTGCTGTTCCTACCACATCCCATGAGATAGGTACCCCAGAACCAGTGTTTTCGAATGTAGCCATTTCGATCCTCATCGTCATCCTCGATATCGATTGACCTGGATTCGAACCTTTGTTGCCCGGTCGGGACATCTGGACCACCGTCGAGACCACCCGCTAATGGAGTTTCAAGAAGCACGGCAATATCGTCGCCATCCCAATGTTGAGTGACGAAACCGCCATCCCAGAAGGTTGGAAGAATGTCAGCCAAATCTTGTAATTCATAAGTGATGCGCTCGACATTGGCGTACTTTGTGGAACTGTTACGATTAGCTGTCAATGTGTTTGCGTTCCCCGAAGTCAGCTTTTTGGCATTCCAGTATGCCACGGCTTCCGGATCGGACTGAGGAACGTAGACGTAGTGGAATGCTTTACTATCGTGATTGTTTATGTTGACTTTGGCTTTGCTGTTTGATTGAACTGCTCTGTCGACCCTGGTCCAGCCGTCCTCAACGAAGTGAAGTTCACCAAGGATAGGGAGGTTAGGTGTTAAAAATTTGATTCCCGTTTGTGGCGCTCTCCAAATCATCGGGTGAAAGCCGTTGGGGCTCCTCTTCATAAAGTTAACATCGTCACTACGGCCTGGTCGCACATTGTGTTTCGCATGTTCAGTGATGACAATGTATTCTACGTTTTCACCAGTACCAGGGCTTCCCGTGATGTTTTCTATCTTGATTTCAATGCGCTCCCAGTCATGAATTGAGCCCTTTTGTTTTGCTTGATAAGGGTGATAAAGGAGCGTGGCTTCTTTTCCGGCAGATGTCATGTATTCAATTATTGCCGTATAAACCGTAGGTCTGACGTCCCAATCATTCCTATGTCCCTCGATAAAGTCGTGAATATTCTCCCAGTTGTTCTTGTTGTTCGAGAACTGCTGATCCTTGTCGAAATCGAAATTCGACATCCAGTCTTCCCCCTGATTGGTTAGTGATTTCGACTCATCAGCTCGTTTTAAAATCAAGGGGGCATAGTATTCAAGGTAAGCCCGACGTTGTTCCGTTGTCAATGCCCCCACTTTTTGGTCGACTGGTTGAGTCACTGTTTGATTCATCGCGATAACTTTGTTTGGTGTCGCAAAGCTCGAACTTGTGAACACAACTGCGGGTGTCATGCCGACCATTGCCCTGGCACACGCGATCAGGACGGCGACGATAATATGACAACTTTGGTTAACATGAGTAATCCTTCTGGTATTCTCTCGGGCTGTGGTGTATCGCCCAGAGTATCGGAAGTTTAGATGTCCTCTTTCCCAAAAAGTAAAGGATAGGAACGATAAGATAAAATTCATTGCTTTAGCGATCAAGTAAAGGCTGGGTTTACCTACAGAAACCTTGCTCACTTCATTTTTTGATAGTTCACACATATCTCATCTCCTAACATTCAGTTAAAATGACGTAGTTTTAATATCTACGTTAGGTTTAGAGCATGAGTGATGCCAAAAATGTTCCGCCCTAGTAATAATTATTAAGTTATTGATTTTAAACAAATATAGAGTGGTTAGCAGTTGTAAAAAGCTAAACAACAATGGCCTTTATTCACGATATATCACGATATTCGTGATATATCGCAAACTAAACATTGCGAATTGATTTAAAGCAGCAGTTTTTATTCGTAAACAATGAGGTCGGAGTCCAATTCCGCTACCAGGAGCATGATATAGCGATGGAAAACAATGGTATGAGGTAAATATAAGATAAGCTGTCTCGCGTCAATTACTTTGTCCGGTTTGGCGACAATTATGATGGCCGGTTGAGTGTTTAAGGTTTTTTATGATTTTTTCTGATGTTTCCTCCTGTAACTGTTGCCGTCGATTTCAAGAATCGTGGCATGATGGATAATGCGGTCAATGGCGGCTACGGTCATTAATGTATCCGGGAATATCTGATCCCAGTGACTGAATGGCTGGTTTGATGTGATGATCAAGCTGCCACTTTCATAACGATGAGCAATAAACTCAAACAGGACCTGGGTTTCTGAATCCGTTTTTTTAACATAACCAATATCATCGATAATGAGTACACGATATTTATCCAGTCGACTCATCACAGCCATTAAATCCAGCTCTTTTTTGGCCTGCTGCAGTAATTGCACCAGTGCGGTGGCAGCCAACCATTTTACCCGGATGCCTTGTTCGATAAGATGAAGCCCCAAAGCAGAAGCAATATGCGATTTACCGACACCGGAAGGGCCAATCAATAAAACATTATCTGCCTGTAGCGCCCACTGGGTATTATCGCGCAGCCCAATCACTTTCTTTTGAATGGTTTCCGGTAATTCATCAAAGCCTAAGGTGGCAAAACTTTTGCCCCGGGGTAATTTGGCTTCTTTGGTCCAGTTGCAAACTCGCGTTTCAAAGCGCCGTGCAATTTCATTTTCACACAGTTTAGACAGGTATTGGCTATAGCCCCATGCCTGTTTTGTGGCCTGTTCCTGATAAGCTTCATAATATTGCCAAAAAGCCAGCAAGCGAAGTTCTTTTAACATCATTGGCAAACCATCACTCACAGCACACCTCCTGTCTCATCCACTGACCGGTCAGTAGTTGATCATAGTCAGCAACCTGGTGTTGGCGTAGCGGTATCGGTGGCGGTGTACTGTGTTGTAAATACCTTGCCTGCAGGGATGTTAAATCGGGCAAGGCACCTTGTTCTGCCTGTCGCATTAGCTCAGTTGCCAGGGCACTTTCGCAATCATAATCATAGGCAAAGCGTAAAACAGCAACCATCCACTTGCATGCTTCTTGCGGTGTAAACTGTTTCTCTGCCTGCTTCCATAAAGCCCGATATTGCGTGTTAGGCAAAATATTATCGCGAAACTGTGAGAAGCGGAAGGCTTGTGGTTTGGCTGCCAGAGAATGAATGATATGCCGGTAATCTATTCGTCGCGCTCGGCCGGTGGGCGTTGTTGGATAAATCCGAGGCAGATTGATCACCCGAGTTTGGCCAACAAAGCAGACCAAACGATCATGGTAGAGATGCACCCTGACGCTTTCACCGATAAGGCGTGAAGGGACGGTATACAATGCGCGTTTTACAGCAATGGTACTGCTGGTGGTGACTTTTACCGACAGCTCAGCATAATCAACAAATCGGTGTTTGGGTAAGGCTAACAGGGTTTTGTGCTCTTCGGCCAACCTGCCTTTGCATCGTCTGTTCAGTTTGTCGACAATGTGTTCAAGAAACTCTCGATAAGCACGGAGTGTAGAAAAATCATTCGAACCGCGTAACTTTATGGCTTGATCAATGCGACGTTTTAATGAGCCATGCGGTGCTTCAATGGCGCCATTTTCATGACTAATGCCCAGATTATTGATGGTGGGCCGCATGCCATAATGCTTACATAAATCATGATAGTCTTCCGTCAGTCGCTGTTTTTCTACGTTATTGACGTAAGCCGCACTGAGGCTGTCTGTACGATGTTCCTTTGGTGAACCGCCTAAGGTGTGTAATGCACTTTGTAAGCCGTCAGCCAGTGCACTGTAGCTTTCTCCGCCCTGAATAACATGGACATGACGCCAACCACTAAAAGCCAGGCGAAACTGGTACAGTAAATGTGCGAACGCCTTCCCGTCTATCGTAATGACGGTATTGGGGTGCGTAAAATCAGATAGTCCCTGATGACCCGCAGGTACCGACTGACGAAACATGACTTCTTTGTCCGGGCCTTGTGTGGCCTGCCAGTGTTTAACACGTCTTTGCAGTGTCCGAAGGTATTTCTCTGGATACTTTCCCGGATGCTGCTCATCCAGATGCTCCCACAGGGTAATGCCAGTTAAGGACGATTCATCTTCTAATAACGGAACCAGTTCTGAGTCCCATACGGCTTCTAATGGATCTTTGCGCGTTCGCCACTTTCGTTCTTTGTGTTCAGCTCTTTCACCTTTTTCGATCCGGCAACCTGATCGAACACTGATGCCGGCTTTTGCTGCGGATGTCTCCTGCGTACAACCTGTCTGACGATTTTTCATATAACTATTTTCCTGTAATTGAGTGATGTGTTTACCGGACAAGTCACTTCCTCCTAAGAGTAAAAAGTACTTATCAGTTTATACACTCAACCGGTCAAGATAATTGTCGTCTGACCGGACAGGTTAATTGTCGCCTAACAATAAGCTCAATCAGGGATGGAGCTTAACTCTACTTTGGCAGATTAACAATTAGGTCGTTGTACTCGTAGGGAACGGCATCCAGCGCCACGGATGGCATGCTGAAATCCATTCATGAAGTCTGGATTCTGGCAATTCTTGTCGGAATGACGATGGCGGGAAAAATTTATTATGCCATCTGACAAAAGTAGAATTTAACAATCAAAAAGTGTACTTTTTTCAGTTTTCGCTTACCAATCGGGAATTTCTAAAACACCTTTTTTCAGGTGGACGAACTCTCTTCAGGTGCTTATGCCTGACTGCAATAGTCTGTCTAGCCCCTTGGTCAGGATAGTTGTCTGCAACTTTAAGCCTGAAACCCTCTATAGCAAACTCTTGCTCGCGACCTCATAAATATCTTTGGAAACATTGTGGATTTTGATAATCCGCTCAAGCTGGGTTTTCATAGAAAGTTGTCGATTTTCATCGTAACGTTTCCAGGAGGTTAAAGGCGTTATCATGCGAGCGGCCACCTGGGGGTTAATGTTGCTTAGCATGATCACCTTATCAGCCAGAAACTCATAGCCTTGACCATTCGCCTGATGAAAGTTTACGGCATTGTTCATACAGAATGCACCGATGAGCGATCTAACCCGGTTGGGGTTATTGATATCGAAAGCGGTATGATTGAGTAATTCGATTACCTTATCAAGCGTGTCGGGCAATGGGCTACTGGCTTGCAAAGCAAACCATTTATCGATGACTAGATCGTTGTTTTGCCACTGTTGGTAAAATTTCTCAAGACAATCCTGCTTTGCAGGATGAGGGTTAAAAACGATAGCGCTTAAAGCAGCTATTTGGTCGGTCATGTTTTTGGCTGAGAAAAATTGTTGAGAAGCTAACGTTTGAGTAAGCTCTGTATTCAACTCGCTGAGATAACTCAAACAAGTATTTTTAAGGCGTCGCCGACCGATCGCAGCCGCATCAAATTGACCGCTTTCTTCTCGATTATTCTGCTCGTAATGCTTTGTCAGCTCTCCTTGTAGCTGCTGTGCCAGGTCATGCCTGACTACCTTAATACTACTGTGGATAGCGTCGGTATCAATAACCTCCAGCATCTCTCCCAAAAAGCTCTCGGAGGGCAACGATAACAGTTGCGATAAATATGAATAGTCCTCCCAAGGACGTTCCAACAAGTCTCGATAAACATCGCCAAGAATTAAACTGCCTTGGCCGGGATCGCTTTTAATCAGGTCTAATATTATCGAACTGGCCAGTTGTTGACCTGCTTCCCACCGGTTGAATGGATCGGGATCATGACGAACCAAAAAGGCCATTTCCTCCAATGATCGTGTCATATGCAGTTTCACCGGCGCTGAAAAACCTCTGAGTAAAGAAATAACTGGAGGTTGCTGCACAGTCGTCAACTCAAAAGATTGTTTAGCTTCGGTCAAATGCAATACTGTTTCATTCGTTAGCTCCTTTTCCTTACTGGTTTTGAAGGATATTTCTGAACCATCTGGAGCCAACAACCCCATTTTTACAGGGATGTGTAATGGTTTTTTCTCCGACTGTTTTGGGGAAGGCGGGTAAGTTTGCTGTAAGGTTATAGTTAAGGTTTTAGTTTCAGGCTCATAGTGGCTTTCAACTGTTAATTCAGGCGTACCGGCCTGCGAATACCATAACTTGAACTGACCTAAATCTGCATCGTTAGCATCTTCCAACGCTTTCACATAGTCGTCGCATGTGACTGCTTGGCCGTCATGACGTTCGAAGTAAAGGTCCATACCTTTTCTAAAACCTTCAGCACCTAGTAAAGTGTGTAGCATCCGTATAACTTCGGCCCCTTTTTCATAAACGGTCAGAGTGTAAAAATTATTGATTTCTATATAAGTATCAGGACGAATGGGATGAGAAAGTGGGCCAGCATCTTCAATGAATTGGCGCGTTCTTAATAAATTAACATCGCCGATACGCTTAACGGCTCGCGAGGTTTGGTCGGCGGTAAATTCCTGATCTCTGAAAACAGTCAACCCTTCCTTTAAACTCAACTGAAACCAATCCCGGCACGTGATACGGTTACCCGTCCAATTGTGAAAATACTCATGTGCGATGACGCCCTCAACATGTTCATAATCTGCATCGGTCGCTGTATCAGATCTGGCCAACACGAACTTGGTATTGAAAATATTGAGCCCTTTATTTTCCATCGCCCCCATGTTGAAATGACCTACCGCAACGATCATATAAAGATCAAGATCGTATTCACGGCCATAGTTTTCTTCATCCCAACGCATCGCATTTTTGAGGGATTGTATGGCGTGGTCGCATTTATCCAAATCATCCGGCTCTACAAAAATTTGCAAAGTAATGGTGCGACCCGATCCGGTGACATAAGTATCTTCCAGACAACTCAATTTACCGGCCACTAAGGCAAATAAATAACAGGGCTTCTTAATAGGGTCATTCCATTTAACCCAGTGACGATTACCATCTAGAGACCCTTTGTCGACCAGATTGCCATTGGACAACAGCACCGGATATTGGGTTTTATCAGCTCGCAGGGTTGTGGTAAAGCAAGCCATCACATCAGGTCGATCCAGAAAGTAAGTGATTTTCCTAAATCCCTCTGCTTCACACTGCGTACAAAGCATATCTTTTGATAAATAGAGTCCTTCAAGTGCCGTATTAAGATGAGGGTTGATACGGTTCTTGATAATGACTGTAAATTGCTGGTTCTGAGGAACCTCGTCAATAGTCAATGACTCCGGGTCAATGCTGTATTGATCTGGTTTTAGGGGCATGTCATCCAGGCTCACCTCCAATAGTTCCAGCTGCTCACCCATTAGCACCAACTTGCGAGACTTGTTGGTAACGCTCGGATTACTGCTCATCCCAAGACGAGCTGTCACTGTAGTATGTTCGCTGTCTAAATCGAATTCTAAATCGATATTTTGGATGAGATATTCGGGAGGTGTATAGTCTTTCAGATAGATGGCTTTAGGATTGCTATCACGCATGGTAAATGACCTGTTAAATGATTGTGCTTTAGGGTTCTACTATTCCTGGAGAAATTTATTTCGAGTTCAAGTCTAACACTTGATAACTTAAGGCAATGAATTTTTGAACCTGGCTTCTAGAATTACTGGATTGATAAAGAAACTCTATCTTCCCTGATACTAATGACAGAAAAGGCTTTCTCGAAACAAGTAACTTTTGCTGGCCGAACAGTGTTGACACATCAATTGGCTCTGGATACTCGCCGCCAGGCGGATCCGCCTCGCCTGATAAAACCAAAAGAAAAGACACGGCTAATATTTCAATATCGAGCCCTAACGATGACGAGTAGTATATGATGTCTTTTTCAATGAATAATGAGAAACTAAAGACGAATGTTATTAAAGGTTAGTTTCTCGTCAAATGAAGTAAAATATCCCATATGTACTAACCGCCTCATTCAGGTAGCAAGCGCAACACCCACTAAATTTATCTCATTAAATGGCTCGGAAACCAACCAAACTAAACGATCCCTCTGATCGATTGTTTTCCCATTCTAACGAACCCATTAGCGATTTTCACTTTAACGAAAAAACTGCTTCGGTTTTTGATGATATGGTTAATCGGTCAGTTCCTTTTTACGCCGAAATACAGCGAATGACCGTTGAGCTTGCCAGCGATTTTGCTGCCAAAGAAACACAATTATTTGATTTAGGTTGTGCCACCGGTACAACTTTGTTGCACCTTGATCGTGTTCTCGATCCAAGCATACGTTTCATCGGGGTTGATAATGCGAAGAGTATGCTTGATAAAGCGAATCAGAAGCTTATTGCTTGCCCGTCCGAACGATCTTACGACCTTGTTTTAAGTGATCTTCATCAACCCTTACCCATTGAAAATGCCTCGGTGGTGATTATGGTTTTAACATTACAATTCGTTCGACCGCTTTATCGTCAACAACTCATTAAAAGCATTTATGATGGCCTCAACTCACAGGGTGCTTTGATTATTTTTGAAAAAATCACAGTTCCCGATAGTTTGTTAAATCGTATATTCATCAGTCATTACTATGAAATGAAATCGCGCCAAGGTTATTCCGACATTGAGATCGCCAACAAACGTGAGGCTTTAGAAAACGTTCTTATTCCTTATCACCCTGAGGAAAATATTGAGTTGCTACAGAGTTGTGGTTTTAACCTGGTTGAAGAGTTCTTTCGTTGGTATAACTTCTGTGGTGTACTCGCAGTTAAATAAATTCTATCTTCTCTGCTGAGAATAAATCAAAGGTTAGCCACGTAGTGATATTGAGACACGCTTTAAAATAGTTGTGAAGAATTAGTTAACTTTATAGCAACCCAAAGAGTCAAGACAGATATTCCCTTAAATCTTATTCCTAATCATTAAGCGGCTACATCCATCGTATTTTTATCTAAAATACTTTCTTTATACACCTTCATTGGTTTTTTATAATCTAATGTTTCATGAAATCGTCTGTGATTATAAAACTCAATATAATCATCAACATCTTTTTGTAAGGCGTTGATTGAATCGTATTCATTTAGATAAATACGTTCACATTTTGCACTGCGCCAGAATCGTTCAATACAAATATTATCAGTCGCTCTGCCTTTTCCATCCATTGAGATAGTGATCCCTTTATTTTTTAGCCGTTGGGTATGAATTTCGCTGGTATATTGACTGCCTTGGTCTGTATTAAATATTTCAGGGGTGCCATAGTGTGCAAGTGCCTCATCCAATACATCGACAACTAATGTGGAATCCATGGTGTTGGATATTCTGTGGGAGAGCACCGCCTTTGAGTGCCAATCAATAATAGCGGCTAAATAAACCATACCGCCCTTTGTTTTGATGTAGGTAATATCTGTACTCCAGACTTGATTAGCCTCTGTTATATCAAGTCCTCGAAGTTTATAGTCATATTTTTTATGTTCTTTTATCGGCGCAGTCGTATTGACCTGTTTAACCGCCAGAACAGCTTTCAGCCCCATTTGTTGCCGATAACTTGCTACCGTATTTAAACTGACCTTAAATCCATCTTCAAGTAATTGCTGGTGTACTTTAGCTGCACCATAAATGGGTATCTCTTCAAAAACTTGATTGATATGCGCTTTGATTTCTTTTTTCTTGGGGTTTTCTCTATTTTTGTAATAAAGGCTACTTCTATTTAGGCCGAGTAAAGTACACTGCTGAGTCAGCGAAAGAGTATCAAGCTTGGGTTCTATCAGTTGTTTCTTATTAGATAAGCCCAAGCTTTTTAGCTTTTTTTCAAGCCACTCCTTTTCAACCGTCATCTTGCCTACGATCTTACTCAGCATCTCATTTTGTTCTTGAGCTGCTAATAATTCCTCTTTATATTCTTTCACTGCTTTGGCGGGTTCCATCGCTATTTCCGCATTGTCTAAGAAGATCTTTTTCCAGTTTTGCAGGTTTTTAGGCGTGATGTTATTCGTACTCGCTATTTCTTGCAGTGTCTTTTCATTTTTCAAGACCTCTAAGACTAATCTGCTTTTAAACTCAGCGCTGTAACTTGTTCTTTTTCTGCTCATTAAAATACTCCAATATTTTCTTTAAATAGTAACTAAATTGGAATAAGATTTCTTTAATTTCTCGTCTGGATTTGTTGGGGCATTATACTTGATTTTTCCCCAACTAAACTTCCTCTATACCAGTCAGCTACCAAGCCTGAACCCAATCCCCTTCTCGAATTCCAACTAATTCAGGCGCAATTTCCAATTCACCCACTGCAAATCTTGGCTTAACATCTTTAATTTTTACAACCGCAACTGCATTTTTATCGCGCCCCATGAATTCTTGACCTTCAGTCGTTAAATCACCACTGGTATTCGCATAAGCAATCATTTGATCGCCTGGCTTTAAACCTTCTTGAGCGCCGGCATCAAGATATACTTTTTTATTCTCTACCTTGATAATTCTGGCTGTGAACATATAGCAACTTAGAGCACGATTAATATCTATGGTTGCTTTTTTAATGATGGCGGTAATCTTTTCACCGGTATTCGTTGACATGAAATTATAACTCCCCACGGTGTAACTGGAGGGGATCCAAACATCACCCCCCACTTGATCTGTGTATCGATGCTTGAACAATAACACCCCGGTATAACCATCGTGAACATAAATATCTATTGAAATATTACGCTCGGCCCAGATATCGCGTAGCATGGATTTTGCGTAGGCAAACACGCCTTGGCCACGGGTATATTCTGTTGGATTAATTTTCAGATCTCTGATTACACCCGACAACACCAATTGACTGCTATTTTCTTTTGCCAAACGCATTAAGCTGGAAAATTGGAAGGGTTGTTGAACAATGATTTCCGGTGCATTTTCAGGATCAGAATAAATGGTATGCTGCGACAGATCCTTACCAAAAAAACGACCGGTTTCGGTCAAAATATTACCAATTTCCCGTGGAATCCCGACATCCAGATCATTACTCTCTACATCGCTCACATGTTCTGGATGCAAGATCGGAAAACCCGTAGCTATAATTCTTCGGCGATAAGGTGATCGACAAATTCCATTATCGGAAAAAGAAATATCTGCTTTAACATAATAAAAGCCATCTTGTTCACGTTCTTCGATAATCCTTTTCGTAGCAACCGTGGTTTTAGCTTTGATGGTAATAGACTCAGCATCAAAGGATGCTTTACCATTCTCTGTTTTGGTCTGGCCATTTACTTCTGACGCTTGTATTAAAGCAGCTTGCCTGATAGCTTGTTGCAAAGCTCGCTGCCTAGCCAACAATTGGGCGCCTTTGATTATTTTAGCTTGACCTTCAGCAACAACGTGACCACTCTCGTGAACGCCTATTGTAGTGGGTGCTTTCGGTGGCGTTTGGCTGCAACTTTGGGTAAGGAGGATTATTCCAGTAATCCATAAAAATAACTTCATGCTTTGTATCACCATCCCTGACAATAGTTATCAATACCAGCGGTTATAATCCTGAGTCGATATCAAATTATTCAAGTATTTTTTGAGCTCTCGGCTTATGACTATCTGCTAAAGCAGTACTGGTTTACAGCAATCTATGCGACTTAGAGCCCAGAAAAAAATGCCAATAGTAGAGAACTCTTATTGAATATAACCACCTACTATGGGATAAGGATAGCAGAAATCCCCATAACAGCTACCGTTGCCGACGCTATGTGCTGAATTTGAAAGTTTATTGGAATTTGATCCTTGCAGGTTTTCACGGCATTCTGCAAGGTCCTTTACGGATCCCATTAAGCAACCAACAGAATCTGCCTTAATAGCCAAACTTAGGCATGTTTCAAAACCGCCGCCAGGAGTCGTCGAAATACTTACTACTTTCGCTTGCCGAATCAAAACATCGACTAAAGGCCGGTATTGTTCACTAACATTTAGCTGTTCGGAAACGGTTCGATGGTTGGGTAAAACGGTTGCAAGTAATTGATCGGATAAATCTTGATACGCAGCCATTTTTGAATCTAACAACCTCATCATTTCACTTCGTTCTGAAGAGTAGCCGCTGGCATGATGCTTCTCAATTCCTGATTTACCGACGCCTACCACTTGAATAGTTTGGAAAGCGAACGAATTGTCAACATACTGGCGAGAGCACGCAGCAAACAACATCACCAGAATATATCCTGTTATGGTCAATAATTTTCTTTTCACGAGCAACAATATAATTTATAGTTATTGACATTACTATCGGCTGAAAAAAGAATTTCTTGAACATTTTTTGAGTGCTATTTGTGAGTTAAACCTCACGTTTATAACATGTTAAATGCCGTTATCTTTAGCTAGAGAAATGGTATTAAATGAATAATAGCTTTGATAGCAATTCGAAAATTGCGATATGGATTTTTGGAAACTTCATTAATAATGCCTTGCACCAACAATTCTAACGGACATAACAGCCCTTTATTTATTGGGTATATATTTATCTTGCAAGGATAAAACGAACCAATTAATTGATAAATTCTACTAGGCTGGTCAAGCAAGCTTCTCGCCATTCGCATTGCATATCCATACATGCGTAACGATCTTTACATTGAAAACAAGCCTTACATTGATGAGCTTCTTGAATGGATCTGACGAGTTCATTTTTAGAAACGATCAAATCAGCTTTTTCCACCCCAGACGTACGAGCCAAGGTTCTTATGCTTTCTAGATAACACATTATTCATATCTCCATAATATTCCAAGTGTCAAGAGTGCAATCATTGGCAGTCTACTGAGCAGCCGCCAAGAAAACAGGAAGAGCAAAACTCTAACCCCCTGTTTTGATTACTACTCTATAATGAACCTCATGAACATGATATGAATTGACAGAACCTAAGCAGCCAGTCCAATAGGGGGCTGCCGTTCTCCTTTCATTTATCTCCTCAAAAAAGCATTCAATATTAACTTTTTGTTGTCATCAAAGATCTTTCTCACTTAAATAAACACGAGATCCATTGGTGCAATCTATCAAGAAAATAAGTTCCTTTATTGTACTCTTCAGATTTAATTCCGAAGCCTCAACTCGATCACATTGCCCTGCTTTTAACGCCTTGAAAGCCGCTTTTCTTCTATACTGTTCTATTTCTACGATACGACTTGCAAAATTCTCCACCAGAGCAGGTCTGTTTCCTTCTAAATAGGGCGGAATAGCATAAGCAGAAAATTTACCCGGATTTTCCCTAATAATTTGCTGATTTTTATTACTTTCAGCTAAGGCTTTCTGCTTGAACTTTTGCTCTTTTTCTTTAGCCAGTTTTTCTTCTAATACTAATTTTTCTTGTTCCTCTTGTATCTGTTGTTTTTCCCTTTCTTTTTTTATTTCTTCAGTGAACAGGTTCTTATGCGAGCCTGTTAACAAATTAATTTCATCAACACCCACTTGATTAGGACACGGCGTTGTCTGGTACGACGTTTTACCTTTATGACCGGTACATTTATAGACACCTGCAAAGCCGCTGATTGAAAAAAACAATGCTAGTAAAAAAGCTAAATACTTCATTTATTCTTCACCTTGATAATACAAAACCATCTACAAAGTCTATGTTAAAAAAGCTAAATTTCAATAATGAGTCAATAATCGGATTTGAGAAGCTGTTATCTTCGGTTTTGAATAATTTCGAGTTATGATTATATCTGGTAGCTTTCTTGTTCGGTTTAGGTTTGGGAGTGTTGATGTTTTTAAAACGAAAAACCCACGCTATGCAACGTTATGCCTACAAAATCAGTACAGGAGTTTAAATGGACTATGTATTAATTATCCACGAAGTTGAAGATTACCCAGCGTGGAAAAAGATATTTGATAATGCAGCCGTTATCAGGAAGGATGCTGGCGAACGAAGTTATCAAGTTTTAAAATTTGAAAAAGATGCAAATAAAATTGTACATTTTTCTAAGTGGTCTTCAATATCTAATGCCAAGTCGTTTTTCGAATCGCCAGAATTAGTCAACATTAGAAAAGAAGCGGGGGTAAAAGCGCCAGAGTTTTTATATTTACACGAACTAGAAAATGGTACGCTGTAAAAAAACAAAAGAATTATCTAACCCAAGCCTCCTTTATGGCTTATGGCGTAATGTACGTTCAGTGGTTTCCTTAATGTATCTGGAAAGTTTTAGCAAATCATTCTGCAATGAGAGTTACCTATTATTGACATAAATAATTGGCGTTATGATGAAACGGTCCAAGTTGGAAAGGACTACAGCTCAAATGATGAAGTTGCAGTCTATGAGGAGACCCATTCAAAATTCCGGGATTTGGTTCAGGAGAGCGATGAACTATTAGACGTTTTGTCAGTTAACCCAAGTGAGTCCTTAATTGATTTCGGGTGTGGAACGGGGGTTTTTGCCATTCAAGCTGCACTCAGAGGGGTAAAAGTGTTTGCTGTTGATATTTCACAAAACATGCTGGCCTATGCAGAAAAGAAAGCCTTGGAAAAAAACATACAGTCAATTTCCTTTGTTAACAGTGGCTTTTTAAACTACACACCTTCATCGGGGCTCGTTGACTATATTATGACTTCGTTTTCTTTTCATCATCTTCCTGATTTTTGGAAAGGTGTGGCATTAAAGCGAATGCACAGTATGTTAAATAGCTCAGGCGCCCTTTATATACAAGATGTGATTATTTCCGAAGAGAATTACATAAATAACATCAATTCATTTATCCACGCACAAGAAAAACTGGGCGGAGATTTCTTAAGAGAAGATGCCATAGAGCATTTTCGAGATGAGTTCTCTACCTATGATTGGGTTATAGAAGGCATGCTCGAACGCTCTGGGTTTAAAATCGAATCAAAAGAATCTTTCTTGGGTCTTGTTTACAAGTATAAATGTGCAAAAAACGCATAAAGAATTTAGGTATCCCCTATAAATCTTAGGGCATGGTCTCAATCATCGCCTCACAACCTGAACTCTTTTCACGAATCAGCTGAGCAAGAGAAGGCAATTTAAACTCACCACTGACCCTGTCCCGAATATAGTCGTACGTTCTAACACCTAGTTTTTTCGCGGTTTGACTAAGGGTCATAAAGGTGTCTTTCACCTCGGTGCCCGCGTCTGACATGGTATGCAAACTGACATCCCTTTCCCGTGCTTGCACACGGGCAGCTAATTCGGAGGCATTGTTATGCAACGGTAATTCCGGGTCGTCAAGCAACCGAAGCAATGCGTCCTGTTTCGCCCGTGTTTTGGCGATGCGCTCATCCAGTTGTGCATAACCCGTTTGCGTTGAAAACAGCGCGTCAAACGCCTTTGAAAGTAGGTTGGCCTGTTGGTCATCCGGAGCCTGTTTGTAAGCCTTTAGCCGATGATAGAAAAGCCAGTATTGGGTCAGAAATTTATCCAGTGACATTTTGTGTTGCGGAACAATCGGCCGTAGCTTTTTATAATGCCTGCCATCATGTATCCAGCACAAGGCGATATGCCGAGTGAGTAACTTGAATTGTGGTGCATCATCGCAGACCAGCGTTTCAATCACGGGGATCGTTGTCTGTTCCCGGTAAGCCGCGATGGCACAGGCCTCCTTGATGCGTGTCCGCTGTTGCGGGCCAGGCTTGAGGGTATCCAGCAGAGCATCAAAAGTGCTTTCGTCAAAGCAGACGCCTTTTTCCAACCGTTTATCCACGGCCTTGCGTATTTTATTAGACAGTTGAAAGCCCTCGAGCAGGCCAATGGCCTGCGTGTTATAAAGAAACTGGCGCGGCGCAAAGTTCCTGAACACATCCAGCACCGTCAGACGATCTTTGTGCGGGGTGGTGAAATAGGCCGAGTAAAAGGGATTACAGAGAATTTGCGTGTAATGGTTTTCGCCCTTGACACGGGCGCTGGTGTCATCGGTCTGCTGATATGTCGTACTCGCCAGCCCAGCCTCAACAATGTCAGATTTTTCCTGATGAAAATCGGCGTAGCCTGTTGTCCACTGATTGGAAAGATACGCCGATGAAATTTCGATGCCAAAATTCTGAAAGAAGTCCAGAATACAGCTTTCCGACAGATTGCATTCGGATTTTAACAGCGGAATCAGGGAGCGGATACCGACGCCAAATTCACCTTTCCCCGCCACATCGGCCGGAAGTTGACCCAGAAAGGTCTTCCCCTGTGATGGCGAGTAATACACCTCACGCCGATATTTGACATTGTTCGTGATGATCTTGATGTCCTGAATGACGACATCTGAATAGCCTTTAAATCGAGCATCCGTTGGCAGGACATTTTTGTTGACGGGACAAACCTGCTCTCGGTCAATTTTCACCTTGGTCAATTTGCCCTCGCGTTGACGTTTCTTAGGGTTGTTTTTTTCATCGGCCTCAGGGTCACCGCCCACTTGACGTTCCTTTTCGGACGAGTGATCAGCGGATTCTTTTGTACGGTTACCCTTGATATTCGGCTTGCCCTGTTCACCTTTCAAGCGGTTGATTTCATCTTTGAGCTGCTGGTTTTCTTCTCTGAACGCCTCATTTTCACCATAAAGCGTTTCTACCAAGTTAAGCAGTCCATTCACCAGGGATTTTATCTGAGGATCAGGGATGGAGGCCACATCTACTTGCAACGCTTCGATGGCCGACTCAATAGTGTTTCTGTTCAACGATACTTTAGAGGTCTTATGAAGTATAAGCCTATTATATCGTTGGTTTTTTAGGTCAGATTTTTGCCCATACAATGCGATTAATGGGGGTTGGTAATATTGGCGAAAAGGAATTAGCAAAGCGTTGCGAAAGGGTCTCCAGTCGCTTCACAAATGGACAAACAACCCGAAACAGGGTGTGGCGGAAATGAACATTGAAAACACAGTTTGTGTCCAAAACCTTGTCAAGTGTTTTTTTACTTTTATGGCATGTTTTTTCTGGATGGTCTGTTGCCCTAGAATTTATAGGGGATACGAATTTAGATTAGATTATCTGAGTAACGTGAACCAAAATCTGAACCATTTGTTGGACAAGCCCGATACATTGATCTAAGGGCTAAAGATAGATAGGGGGTATTTGATAATTTGCCGAACAACTCAATAATGCAATAAGATAAGATGAAATTAACTTAATTTTTCCAAACGATACCCGTGTTGGTATACGGGAATTAGTTGCCAACCACTTTCAGGGCCAAGGCCCAATTTTTTTCTGATGCGACTCACATGAGTATCAACGGTTCGCGTACTAACTTTAGCATTTCGACCCCAGACGTTTTCTAAAATATATCCTCTGGATAACACGCGACCATGATGCCTAAACAAAAACAGGGCCAGATCAAATTCAATAGTCGTTGTAGAAATGATTTCGTTCCTTTTTTGGATTTGTCTTTTGTTGCGATCAACGATGAAAGGGTCAACTTTAAGAATTGCTTCAGCATCCACAGTATTCAAAAAACGACGCCCTAAAGCATCTATTCTTGCAATCAACTCCCTATGCTTAATCGGTTTAATCATGTAATCATCAGCGCCTTGATTAAGCCCGAAAACAATGTCTTCCTCGGTATCTCTCTGAGTAGTAAAGATGACTGGAATTCGCCAATCGATATTCTCCCGCACCCATTTCAACACCTCAACACCGCTGATGTCAGGTACCATCCAATCCAAAACCAGGATGTCATAAGTGTGGCGTTTGACAGCTCTTATAAATTCACGACCATTATCCAAATTATCGCATTTATGGCCACTATGGATTAACCACTCCGCCATGATGACTGATTGATCAGGGTCATCTTCCAATAATGCTATATGCATAGTAGCTCCTACAAGTGGATCCTAATCATAGTGTCCGCTGAAATCCAATAGCGTCAAATAATTATCTTAACAAATACGTGATTTATTCGCTAAACATTATCATTTGGATATGGCTTGTATCTTTAGTCTCCTGAAACCAATAAATTATTGAATAAAAGTCATGCTTCAAACTTAGCGATACAAACACCTGCTTTACACCAATATATGATTTGTTCGCTTTTTGTTATGATAACCGTATATTGAAGTTAGTGAGACACTTTTAAAATTTAGGAATTTTCTAGATTCCCTTGCTGACTCCTGGCTAAGCCTTATTAATCCCGTAAGATTGGTGGAAACATGGAAAACGTAGGCAAACAGGAAACATCTGACTCAACTAGTAATGGCGCTGTGGATAAGATTCGCGATCTATTATTTGGTTCCCAAATGGACAATTACGACCAGCATTTCCAATACCTGGAAAGCATGATAGCCACGGAGGCCAGAAAGTCATTGGATGAAATGAATACGCGACTGATAGCTTTAGAAACATCTTTTGTTCATCGCATTGAAAAAACGGAAACAGCTCTGGAGAATGAGCAAAAACAAAGGGTTGAGGGACTCAATACAGTCCATGACCAACTGCAAAAATCGTTTGAGGAATTACACAACGCTCTGGAACAGTTGGAAGCCGATTCCAATCAAAACATCTTAACGATTAAATCCTCCATGGAACAACACAAGCAGAACCTGCTTGATCAAATAACAACACTACGCAGCGATAGCATACAATCTCTGAAAGATGAGACCAAACGATTGGAGGGACAAACAGTTAATCGCCAGCAATTGAGGGATTTGCTTGCAAGGTTATCATCAAACCTCGCTAGTGAATAATAAACACAACTAGCGCATGACGGCCAAAGCCAAGCATCAGCAAAACATTGCTCAGGATCAAGAGTTGGAGCAACTTAAACGGCTGCTGTTTGATACAGAATTACAGAGTGTTGAAACATTGCGCAAGCACTTGCTAGATCCACAGCAGCGCATCACAGATAACGCCGAAATTCTAGCTGAATCAATCAATATTGCTGCCGAGAAACAAAATCTTGTTGCTGCACTTAGCAGCCCTGTTAATCAATGTATTCAAACTATTGTTGCCGAAAAACCGCAGCAATTTGCTGATTCTCTGTTCCCAGTGATGGGCCCGGCGATCCGTAAATCGATCAGTGAAACATTGAAAAGCTTTGTTCAGTCTACCAATCAAATGATTGAACAAAGCATGTCTCTCAAGTCATTGCGCTGGCGCTGGGAGGCCAAACGCAGCGGTGTTCCCTTCTCAGAAATAGTGCTAAAGCATTCGTTGCTATATCGAGTCGAGGAAATATTTCTGATTCAACAAGGTAGCGGATTACTGATTGAGCATGTCAGTCACCCTGATGTCATCACCCATGATAGCGATGCCATTTCTGCCATGCTAACAGTGATACGTGATTTCAGCCGCGATTCATTTGCTACAGAAGCCAATGACAGCCTACAGACGGTTGAATTTGGTGATCAAACACTGTGGATATTTGATGGTCCCAAAGCGCTTTTGGCTTGTGTAAATCGTGGCATCGTACCAAAAACCAATCGAACCGATCTACAATCGGTACTGGAACAGTTTCACACAAACTACGGCCCTGAGATAGCACAGTATGCAGGTGAACGTAGCCAAAACCCTGAGTTTCATGAGTTATTGGAAACTTGTTTGACACAACAAAGCAAAAAACTAAACAATGGACAGGAAAATCAGCCTCAAAAACGCCATTGGCTGCTTAACCCTTTAGTCTGGATATTATTGTTAGCTGGCCTACTGGTTGCCTATTGGCAGTGGATTGCTTACGATGAGCGACGTAGAACTGATGCTTTGCTAACAGAGCTTAAGGATATGGATGGCGTGGTTGTCATAGCCTCTGAAGAAAAAGCAGATACCTTGCTGATCAAAGGTCTGAAAGATCCTCTTGTGCCTGATTTAGGTCCGGTTGCCAAGAAGCATGGTTTTACCAAGGAACAACTGCAATTTACTATGTCACTTTATCAATCGCTAGACGCATCACTGGCAGTGCAGCGAGCAGCTAATTTTTTGGATATACCCAATACGGTGACTTTAACTGTAAAAAACCAACAGTTGATTCCATCTGGCAAAGCTTCGCGACAGTGGCTTGATTTTGCAGACAAATTACGAAACCGCATTCCAGGATTTAGCGTGGTTAATTTTGATCGTGTTGAAGTCGACAACAGCTCTTGGTTGTTACAGCTTCGAAAAATATTAAAAACACCACAATCAGTGCAGTTGCGACTCGACAAAGACACTTTGTTCGTTACCGGTACTGCGCCTGCAGCGTGGATTAAAGATCTCCAACAAAACAGCGTTTTGCTACCCTCCAAACTAAACTTGAGAACGCATGACCAGGGTAAGAAGCTAGTCGCTCAGGAATGGCTACAAGCAGTCGCTTTACAGAAGGAATTAGATGGTATTGCTTTTTATTTTAGTGAAGGGACAACTTTTAATCCCAAACAACAAAACCTGCTACACGCACATCTGAATAAAGTGAAACAATTACACAAACTACTCCGCCTATTACAAGCCGATGTTAGGTATGCTATAAAAGGCTACGCTGATGGTTCTGGAAATAGCCTCTTTAATCAGTCGCTTAAATTACAACGTGCAGAGAAAATCAAGCAGCGATTGCTCCAATTCGGTATAAACCCTGCACTTGTTAGTGTTTCTACTGGTCACGAAGTGACTGATAGTTTGATTGACACTGCTCTACGAAGAGTGGATATGCAAGTTAGTCTGTTGAAACCCAAGCTACCGAAATAACCCAGCAACTGAAACCTCTACTGAATTTAGCAGCAGTAAAACTATGCACTTTATATAGCAACCATCAAACGGCCTCATAGCTTGCCCATTTTAGAAAAGGATAGAATCGTAACTGCCTTCTCGAAAAATTTAATGGGTCTATGTTGAATAGAGTGGGTAGCACCTGTAAAATAATTTAAATTTGCGTACTATCCCAGATGAATAGTTCCGAAATATTTACACTTGCTTTAGGATTAACAGAACCTTGGTCTATAACAAATGTTGAAATCCTAACGGATGAAGATTCAATAAAGGCACTCCATATTCATCTTGGTTTCAAGCGTGGTAGTAAGTTTGAAGATGAGGCGGGTGAAAAATGTTCTATCCACGACACACAAGAAAAAACATGGCGCCATCTGAATTTTTTTGAACACACCTGCCTACTCCATTGTTCAGTTCCCCGAATTAGAACAAGCGACGGGAAAGTGCGCTTAGTCGATGTTCCCTGGGCTCGAAAAAACAGTGGCTTCACCTTGTTATTTGAAGCCTTAGCGATGGCCTTAATTGAAAAGGAAATGCCGGTTAATAAAGTGGGGCATTTGTTAAATGAAAATCCCCATAGAATCTGGACCATTTTTAATCATTGGATAAAACTTGCTTATCAGGCAGATGATCCTTCATCAGTGACTCAGCTTGGCTTTGATGAAACATCAAGACGAAAAGGACATCAATATGTCACGGTTGCTGTTGATTTAGAGCAACGTAGAGTGCTTCATGTTGTTGAAGGCAAAGACGCTAAAACCATTGAAGAAATCAAAGATTATCTCGTCCTTAAAAAGGTCGAACCTGAACAGATTGCTCAAGCGAGTATTGATCTTTCTCCTGCCTTTATTTCAGGGATCAAAAATAACTTTCCACAGGCCGAAATCACCTTTGACCGATTTCATGTTGTTAAGTTATTAAATGAAGCAATGAACAAGGTTCGACAACAAGAAAGGCGGGAGCATGATGAATTAAAGGGGCACAAATACACCTTTCTTAGAAACCAGAATTCATTGTCTGAGAGCAAGAAAGCTTCATTAGATGAGCTGATTACACTGTTCCCTACCTTAGGTGAGGCCTATCGGCTGAAAACGTTATTTAATGACCTTTGGGATATGCCGAATAAGCAAGCAGCCAAGGCCTTTATTGAACACTGGTGCGAAGAGGTTGAACAAAGCAAAATCCAACCCTTTATGGCCTTTTCAAGAACCGTAAAATCACATTTGTCAGGTATAGTGAACTTTGTTGAAACACATCTTACCAATGCCATTCTGGAAAGTATTAACAACAAAATACAAATGGCCAAACGACGAGCAAGAGGTTTTCGAAATACCAATAACCTGATTAATATGATTTACTTTTTATGTGGAAAATTAAAATTTAATTACCCACTCTATTCAACATAGACCCAAATTAATCCTGAATCCGTGACTTAAAGTGCATCCACCAATCCTTGGGAAGCCACATTAACATTTCAACGTTTTAATACCTTGTTATTATTTGAAATAGCTAATAATACGAGCACACTGAGGCTTTTTAAGCCTCAATAGCTCTCAATTGACACCAAATTCTGTACACCAGGCACTGCTATCCCTGAGAGACATGTTCTCGCATTTTTCTTAAGAATAGTGGGGTGTTATCCTGACGCTAAGCGATGGTAGGTTGACTCAAATGCTAAAAAACCCGGGCAGTGTTTGGAGAAACGAAGTTTTATTCGTCGCCCAGCATGGATGACCCGAGCCGCTAGGTACATTAGTTCCTGTATAACCGTTTTTATTCGCCTTCTTTTGGCCGGATGACGGACAGGACTGATGTTGCCTATGAGCCCGATTAAGCCGATCCAACGCAAGATATTGTAACTATAACCCATCTTCGTGACTTTGACATCGCTAAGTTATTGATATTTTGTTTTCATCGAATGATTCCATGAAAAAAAACCTTACCTTTCAACGGTGTTTTTTTCAGATCCGCTCGGTAGTGCCATTTTCGTCTTTTTGACCCTTGATTTTCCCCGGTTTTTCATTAATGCTAGGGACATGTATATTCGAAAAACCAAAACGAAATCCCTGGATAATGGCGGGGCCTACTTCACCTATCGGATCGTTGAATCCGTTCGCGTGGGAAGGAAAGTAAAGTAAAGCAACGCACCTTACTGAATCTAGGCAAAGACTTCGCCATTGATCCAGAGCACTGGCCCTTGCTGACAGCCAGGATTGAACAATTGTTACAAGGCTGTGAGCCTCATCAGCAAGAATTGTTTCATGTAGCCGATGAGTTAACGCAATGCCTGGAAGCCTCAGCCCAGCGTTACAGTGCGCTTATCATCGCTAAGCTGGCCCAACCGGTGGATGCTGCCAGTCCAGAACCCGATTATCACACGGTTGATATCAATCATGTCGAAACCCTTCAAGCCCGCAGTATCGGTGTTGAAACGCTGGCGTGGCATGCGGTTATGCAACTACAACTGGATCAGAAGCTCACCGCACTGGGTTTTAATAAAGTCGAACTCGCTGCGGCCATCGGTAACATTATCGGCCGTGTGGTTTCACCGGGCAGTGAATTGCACACCCATGATTGGCTACAATCACGCTCAGCGTTGGGAGAACTGCTTGACCATGACTATGGCCATACCAGCCTGACACGGCTTTATACGATCAGCGATAAATTGCTCAAACACCAGACGGCACTGGAAACGTTTCTGTCCGAGCAAGAGCAAACCTTATTCGAATTGAACCGTAGTATTGTGCTATACGATTTGACCAATACCTATTTTGAAGGGCAGTGTCACCAAAACCCCAAAGCCCAGTTCGGTCGTTCCAAAGAAAAACGCAGTGATTGTCCCTTGGTGACGCTGGGACTGGTGTTGGATGGTGAGGGATTTCCTCTGAGCAGTCAGGTTTTCCCGGGTAATGCCAGTGAGCCGGGCACCTTGGAGTTAATGCTGGATGAACTACAAAAAATACAGCCATTACCGCAGGTCACAAAACCTGTGATCATCATGGATGCCGGTATTGCCAGTGCCGACAACATCGCCTGGTTAATCGAGCAGGGCTATCATTATCTGGTGGTCAGTCGAGAGCGATCCGTGATCAATCCCACCGATCAGGACGATGCTGTGATGGTGAGAGAAACCGAACACAGTCAGGTGTGTGTTTATCGCGAAACAGATCAAGACACCCACGAAACCCGGCTCTATTGTCACTCCGAACAAAAACAAAAAAAAGAGCAGGCTATCCGAAACCGCTTCCATGTTCGCATGGAAGAAGCACTCAACAAGCTTGATGCGGGCTTAAACAAAAAAGGGACGATCAAAAAATACAGCAAAATACTGGAACGGATCGGTCGACTGCGCGAAAAAAACCGGCGGGTTTCGCAAGACTACCGCATTGACGTCATAACCGATGACGAGAAAAAAAACGCCATCCGGCTTGAATGGCAACGTGAACCTCAAAGTAAACAGAACGATCAACACTGTGGTGTCTATTGCCTCAGAACCAATATCCCCGACTGGTCTGAAGAACAACTGTGGACGACCTACATCATGCTGACCGAGATCGAAGCCACCTTTCGAAGCTTGAAAACTGAACTGGGCTTGCGCCCGGTTTACCACCAAAAAGAAGACCGTGTCACCGGCCACTTGTTCATTACTTTGCTGGCTTATCATCTGGTGCATACGCTGCGCTATCAACTGAAGCAACAGGGCATTCATTTAAGCTGGGACAGTATTCGTAACATCATGTCGACACAGCAACGTATCACCATGACCTTACCAACGGATGATCATAAAATGATTCACCTGCGGACAACAACGAAGGCGGAGCTACGTCAGAAACAAATTTATGAAGCTTTGAATATTAAACCCGACCTCATTGGTCAATGTAAAACAATTATCGATAAAAAAAATCTGTAGTGCCAACTGAAACAGATTGAAAATTTTAACTTATTGAAATAACAGGATATTGTAAATATAAGTCACGAAGATGGGATAAGCGCTCAATGCCATGATCAAGTCGTTGGTGGCAAATTTGCCCGAAGGTAAGCGTTCGATATCGAGGTCGGTTTTAAATTCACTGTGGAATTGTTCGGAAGTGGCATGATCTTGGTAAAGAGCAATGATCTGTTCATCAGCGTAGGCGAGCGAATTTAATGAGGTCCACCAGCCTTCTATTTCTATCTCAGGGATTAACAGCATTTGACCCTCTGCATCCATAGTTCTTTCGATAACCCGCATGACGCGGCGGAAGCGATAGGTTTGCCCGTCTTGTTGTTGGGTTTCTTGGACACTGAACAAGGCGACCCGTTTGCCGACCCTCGGCGTTGTCCATTTGCCTTGTTGTTCAGCCAAGGCTAACCAAGCCTCCAGGTCTTGTTTTCTGGGGTTCCATTTCAGGATAGAGTCCACTTGGTTTTGGTGCAGCCAGACACGGGTATCCAAGGCATTGTAATGGTCTAATAATCTTGGAAGGATTTATAGCTTATAATCCAACCCAAAATTAGGATAAAAAATGACCGAAATAACCACAGTAAAACCTAAAACAACCTTCACCACAGAACAGCGTCTAGACTACGCTAAACTCATGGTAAATGAAGGATATACCAATAAGCAGGTAATGGAAATATCAGGAGCAGGTGACTCTGCTGTGAGGCGATGGAAAAAGCAATATTTAGATGAACTCAAAGGTAATACACCTCAGGATAAGCAAGCGTTAACCCCAGAACAACAGAAAATACAAAGCCTAGAGAAGCAATTATGGCGAGCTAAAAGGGATAATGAAATACTAAAAAAGGCCACAGCCTTCTTTGTTCGAGACAACAACAATCTGAATTGATTGTTGAAATAAAGAAGGCTTCTCCAGGCTATCAAACAACAGAGCTTTGCACACTATTTAATATAGCTCTCAGTACACACTACTATCAGATTAATAATCAAATGAGCGATGAAGAACAAGAAACCATAGAACAAATTAAATTGATAGCCATTGAAACTCAGCATACCTATGGTAAACGAAGGACTCAGGTTGAATTAGCTAACAGAGGGATTGAAATAGGCGTTTATAAAACAGCTTCATTAATGAAAAAATCGAATGTCATTGCCATAAAACCTAAAAAGCGACACAGCTATCCAGCGGGAGAAGTCCACAAGAAAGCGGATCATTTACTTAAACGACAGTTTAATCCCAGTACTGTTCATACGCACTGGGTAGGTGACATTACCTACATTAAAACCTATACAGGCTGGAGCTATTTAGCTTGTATACTTGATCTTGGGTCAAGAGAAATTATGGGCTGGGCATTATCAGAAGAACCCAATGCAGAGCTTGCAAAGTCAGCATTAGAACATGCGATTAATAAACACAAGCCAGATACTCAACAATTAATGTTTCATTCAGACCAAGGGGTTCAATATTCAGCCAATCTATTTGTTGATTATCTTCATGACTTGGATATAACACAAAGTATGAGCCGTCGAGCTAATTGCTGGGATAATGCTGTGATGGAGCGGTTTTTTAGGAATTTAAAAACAGAGAGGCTGAACTATTTGAGTTTTATTAATTACTCCTCTGTAGTCAGTGCTGTGACTAGCTATATTAGTTTCTATAACTATAAAAGGTTACATTCTGCTATTGATTATAAAACCCCTCATCAAAAAACCAAAGAAATGAAAAAAGCGGCTTAAAATCCTTCCAAGAAAACTTGACCATTACACATCATGTCCGCTATCCAAACGCACCAGCAGCGGAGCCTCAGTCAAGCACCGAGCATATTCAATGACGCGGTCCAGCGTCTTTTGAAAACCGTTTTGACAATGCTGCTTACCTTCTCGAAGTTCATTAAGCAGACACCAACCCTCATTACCCAGATAAGCCGCAATCGGCGCATAGCCATCATGGCCTTTATAGGTTCTGGAAACACCTTCCTTCTGGGTCTTCTCATTGTTCATCGGATACACATCAATATCCAATGCGACATGATGGGTGGCCAATGGCGTCACCGGTACCCCGGCATGAGTCAGAAATTCAATATTACATTGTTGCATGATGACCAATAGCGCTTCAGCCTCTTCATCCAGTCGTTGTCTTAATCTTGCGCTTGAGGGTACGTGCTTAATCGACAGCGCGTTCTTGAAGTAGTCATCATCTCGGTAGTTCTCGATTGCTTCGAAGTCGCTTTTGCCTAAACATAGCGTTCCAATGTATGATTTGATGATGTCGCTGTGCGAAATGCCATGGCGTAAAGGAATGCCGGCCTTGAGCGCTTTATGAATAGTGCTATATCGATTTAAACATAAGCCAACTAAGGCCAAACCAGAATGACTTGTATAAGTTTCTGTTGTGGATTGTTCGATGATAAGACGTTTCATTTTGCACTTGTTGGGTGAAGTTTTTAACGCCTCTATTTTAACACTTTATTGCTTATTAATCAGCTAGATAACTCATTATATTAACTCCTTAAATCACGGATTAAGGTTAATATCTTAAAACCATTTATAATTCCATAAGGTGGAAAATTGTTAACTAAAAAAATCTGCTTGTTAGGTGAATTTTCTATCGGAAAAACAAGCCTTACCACCCGTTTTGTAAAACAGACTTTTTCAGAAAAATACCTGACTACGATTGGAGTAAAAATTGATAGTAAAGTGGTTGAGTTGCCTAACCAAGAAGCGATCAAATTAGTGATATGGGATATCGCTGGCAGCGATACCATGACAACAGTCGACAAAAACTATTTGCGTGGCACAGCTGGCGTTTTTTTGGTAGCAGATGGTTGTCGCAAAAGTACTCTTAATAGTGCATTAAATTTTCGGCGGATAATTTGTGACTCAGTCGGAAACTGCCCTATGGTTTTTGCTATCAATAAAGTTGACCTGATATCCGACTGGGAAGCTGAAGATACAGATATTAATCGGCTACAAGAAGACGAATTAAAGGTGTTTAAAACCAGCGCAAAAACAGGCGAAAATGTTGAAGCTGCATTCCAACATTTGGCGAAGCTTCTGATAGTCACATGAAACCCGTATCGGAAAGCTCTCGCCATATTATTGACCAATGCATCAATGACTACACTCGCTTGCTGTACTTGATACTTGATACTAATTTCATAGTTAAATCCCGGTCAGGCGACTTTTTGTATTATGGTTTTGAAGCATTGCGAGAGGGGCAGGATTGTAGACATTCATTGCTGTTTTTGGTGGGCTTGGATGTTCATGAATCAATACAATTACGTTTTATAGAAACTCCCAATGGGCGTGCAGCACACGTTAACCTGTTCAATGATTCAGGCGAAATAATACTTGTTCTATTGGATGCCACTGAACAACGAATGAACCATGCTGCGATCCAACAGAAAAGTAATGAACTGGCGTTAATTCACCTAGAACAAACCAGGTTGTTCGAAATCCAAAATAAATTGGAAAAGGAAGTTGAGCTTAAGCACCGACAAGCTCAGCAGGCGAATCGGCTTAAAAGCCAGTTTATTGGAACCATGTCGCATGAATTTCGTACCCCATTAACATCCATTTTAGGTTACACGTCCCGTTTAAAACAATTAGGTGGTACTGATCCAACAGCCATCAACTTTCTAAGCAGTGTCGAAAGAGGCGCACAACATTTATTATCGCTGGTAGAAAATCTTCTCGATCACGCTCAAATAGAAGTTAAAAGCCTTACGATAAATCCAATAGCGACCAATCTGAGTGTTGTTCTAGAAAAGTTATGCAGTATTTTCGAACCCCTTGCCGAAGATAAGCATCTCGAATTACAGCTTGAGATAACCACTCATTTACCGGAATACCTACTATTGGATGAGATGCGGTTCCGTCAAATCATGGTTAATCTTATCTCCAATGCCATCAAATTTACGGAGCAGGGAATAGTTCGTATTAAAATTGGCTGGGCTAAAAAAATATTAACTATTAGTGTCGAAGACAGCGGCAAGGGCATTGCTGAAGCAGACCAAAATCGAATTTTTACTGCCTTTGAACGTATCGGTAAACAATCAGGCAGCGGTCTTGGACTCTCAATTGTAAAACACTTGGTCGAAGCCATGAACGGACAGTTATCGTTGACATCTCAAGTAAGCGAGGGCAGCCGCTTCGATGTATCTATACCTTCCGAACAAACCACTGCGATTACCCAGGCATGCTCAGCAGTTTTACCAAGCGATAAGCAACTCAAAAAAACAATCCTAAGCAGTGTTCTTATTGTTGAAGATGATCCGGACATTATGTCGTTACTGGTAAGCATATTTGACTATACTGAATGTCATATGTTGCTGGCTAGCACCGGTCAAGATGCGATCGACACTGCTTTGTCAGCATACCCAGATTTAGTTTTATTGGATTTAAACCTGCCAGACCAATCAGGTTTTGATGTACTCAATAGTTTACGAAGCAATCATTTTGATAATCCAGTATTTGTCCAAAGTGCATGGGCGTCTTCTGAAACCAAAGCTAGAGCTATGAATGCAGGTGGTAATGAATATTTATTGAAGCCAATCGATATCGATCACTTAAAACAACTGCTTTCGAGCTACTTTAACTTAGATACGCATCCCGGCATGCCGCATGAGCGATATCGCCAACTGCGTCAGAAATTTATGGACTCACTGCCCCAAAAACTAATAACACTAAGACAACTTGAACTAAATGTCGAGAAAGATCACTGGAATGAATTTGCTAGAAAAGAGCTATATGAGTTTATTCATAAGCTAGCTGGTTCTACTGGATTGTATAAAATGCCTTTAATTTGCAAAACATCAAACCAACTCGAGAAACTATTATACAACTATGACCCAATAGAGCCTGACGACCTTATTTCTGAGTTAAAAGAAACAATAACCAGTCAAACCACTTTGCTTTGTAAGCAAATTGAAGGGGCTATATCACTATGTAAATTCATATCTTAGTTGGTAGTTTTAGAATAAAAAAAGAATTAAGCCTTACGCTCATAAAAATAAATATGTAACAAAAAACCACAACAAATAGACACCAGCATAATAAATGGCTCAATCGCACCTAAGCCAAGGCTGGCTATAACCGGACCAGGACAATATCCGGTTACTCCCCACCCTATACCAAAGAATGCTGCGCCTAAAACCAAGCGCTTGTCTATTAGGGTACGAGTCGGCAAACGAAAGCTGTCTTCCAAAATTGGCTTGGATCGTTTGCCAGCGAAGTAAAAACCCAACATGGCTACGCTGAGCGCGCCCATCATGACAAAAACCAGGCTAGGATCCCACTGCTCACTAACGGTTAAAAAACCGAGAACTTTTTGCGGATTTATCATTCCGGATAAGCTTAATCCAAAGCCAAATATGGTACCACCCAATAAAGCTAAGACAAATCTACTCATAGTTGTTGAAGTATCGGTTGAATAATACTGGCGGTTAGCATTCCAAATGCCATGAATACGAGAGTTGCTATGATGGATCGCTTGGAGAATCTGGCTAAACCACAGATACCGTGACCACTAGTGCAGCCATTTCCCATGCGCGTACCAAAACCAACCAACAAGCCACCTAAAATTAAAGGCATCACAGTCAAGTTATTGTGGGTAACAGAAGGTGCCTGCGGCCAAAGGTGGAACAATATCCCGCCAATAACCAACCCCAATAAAAATATAAATCGCCAACTTTTTTCAATAGTGTTAGGGTTAATCAATCCACCAAGAATGCCTGATATTCCAGTAATTTGGCCATTGAATAGCAGCATGATGGCTATACTCAGACCAATAAGGGTACCTCCCAGAAAACTAGAAACAGGGGTGAAGTTTTCCATATTTGTTTTACTCTAAAATGAAAAAAAAAGATCTACTTCAAACAGCAAGAGCGCTGATTAAAACATAACTTTATAATTATATAACATTTTTAATATATAGTTATTCTTTAAGTTTTCTCGTCATATTTTGCATGCTATCCAAACTGATTGTAAGGGTGCAGGTATACCCCAACAAATTCAGACAATAAAATACAGGCAGCTGATTCAGAATTTAGTTAATATCACTAAAAAAATTGGAATGTTTCTGAATAAAAAAAACAAGCCAGGGAGACAATTCGACCTTTATTTAAACAAGGTTAACTGTTAGGCGACAATTAACCTGTCCGGTCAGACGACAATTATCTTGACCGGTTGAGTGTATAAACTGATAAGTACTTTTTACTCTTAGGAGGAAGTGACTTGTCCGGTAAACACATCAATATTACTTATATTTATACTCAGGAAGGCTGGTTATATTTAGCCGTTGTGATCGATTTATTCTCCAGAAAAGTGGTGGGCTGGTCAATGGATAAGCGAATGAAAGCCCGGTTAGTGAACGACGCTTTATTAATGGCTATCTGGAAACGCAAGCCCATTAAGGGACTGCTTTGGCATACTGATCGAGGGAGTCAGTATACCTCCGATAGTCACAGAGCAATTTTAAAAGAACATCATGTTATTCAGTCAATGAGCCGTAAAGGTTGTGCTTGGGATAATGCGGTCTCTGAGAGCTTTTTTCATACCTTAAAAACTGAATTGATACATCATGAATAGTTTAAGATTCGATATGATGCCAAGCAGGCAATTTTTGAATATATTGAGGTGTTTTATAACCGAGAGCAGAATCCATTCTGCTAATGACTATATGTCACCCGTAGATTACGAAATTCAGCAGAAAGCTGTGTAACTTTGTGTCCGGAAAAGTGTTGACACATCATTATGTGTTGGTAGCACAACGCCGTACATATGGCAGTTATTTCTCAGCTAAATCCTTCAATGCATTATTCATTGAATTCAGCATCGGGGGAACACCTTTTTCCATCTGCCCACAAAAAATCGGAGCAAGTAACCCACTAAAAGTTTCTTTGTGTGTTAATCGCGTACCTGAGTTAGTTTCTTCAAGTTCAAATATTTTGTCGTTAGTGAAAATAAATCCAGCCAACATATGAGCACGCCAACGAAAATATTTTGGTTCTTCAAGCTCAGTGATTATTGGAGTATATTTCGGACCGTCCTTACCTTTCTCTTTACCTATCATAGTTATACTGAGTTTTGACCCAACAGATGCTGTACCATTTGAATCATTAATAATTGGGCTCCATTCCTTCCAATTGTTAATATCTGTTATGATACTCCAGACTTTAGATGGTGGCGCGGAAATTTCGATTTCTGTTTGAATTTCTTGCATTTTACTTCCTTCAACAACCAAGTACGTGATACCAACAACCAAACCTAATGAGTATTAAAGTTAACATTACTAATTGTCCACTATAGGTCGTTTCCAGATATTCATCTGTAATTTCTGCAACATACCTATATTAACATTTTATGACATGACCCAGTCTTGTCCAATATGAAATGAGTCTGAAACGACTCCTTATTTCCAGTATAAAATGAGCCTGAAATAGCTTTTCTGTTCATAATCCACTTTATGAAAATGATTATGAACATCGATAATTTAACCCAAATAGAGCACCTCGAATCCTTTTTACAGGGCAACCAATCGATAGCCTATTCGATACCGGGTAATAAAGCTGAGCGGTATCAATTGATCCAAAAGGGACTCGTTAAATTCAACTACCTGTCCTGCAATAAAAAAGACAAGGGCATCATTAGTCGGTTTCTGATTAAGCTAACCGGTTATTCCCGCCAGCAGATGACACGTCTCATCGCGCAGTACCGAAAGACCGGTTACGTCAGGTACAGCCCAGCAAGAGGCAATGGTTTCAACCGAAAATATTCTCAGCGCGATATTCGATTATTGGCAGACATTGATGAATGGCATGAGAAACCTTGTGGTCATGCCGTGAAAAAGCTTATTGAGCGTTCCTATCAGGTGTACGGAGAGAAGCAGTATCAAAAGCTGGCGACAATCTCTGTTTCACACCTCTACAATCTGAGGGCATCAAAAACCTATCAGTTACAGCGCAGAGACTTTGAAAAAACCAAACCCAGGCAGATCGCCATTGGCGACAAAAGAAAACCACAAGCCAACGGTCAGCCAGGATACCTTCGCGTTGATACCGTTCACCAGGGCGACCAGGACAAGCAAAAAGGCGTTTATCATATCAATGTAGTTGATGAAGTCACTCAGTTTGAAATGATCTTATCCGTTGAAAAAATCAGCGAACACTTTTTAATCCCCGTGCTTGAACAAATACTGGAAACTTTTCCCTTTATCATCAAAGGTTTTCACTCTGACAATGGGTCAGAATATATCAACAAGCCCGTAGAGAACCTGTTAAATAAGCTATTGATTGAAATGACCAAATCACGATCCCGACAAACCAATGATAATGCACTGGTTGAAGGCAAAAATGCCGCGGTGGTCAGAAAGGTTTTTGGCTATACCCATATCCCACAAAGATGGGCTGCGAGGCTGAATGAATTCAATATCAAGTATTTGTACCCCTATGTTAACTATCACAGGCCCTGCTTTTATCCTGAAATCATCACCGACGATAAAGGAAAGCAGTCTAAGCAATACCCCTATAAAAACATGATGACACCTTATGACAAACTCAAATCACTACCTGACAGTGAAAAATATTTGAAACCGGGAATAAGCTTTGCGATACTCGATCAGGTTGCCATGGCAATAACCGATAATCAGGCCGCTATAATCCTAAAAAAAGAAAGACAGAAACTTTTTAACCAGATTTTTGAACAGAAAAAAATGGCTTAACTTTTATGCACATTTCAGACTCATTTCTGAATTGGAAAATACTGACCCGGACATTTCAGAAACACAATCAAGGTAGGACAGACAGTTACCCAACACCACCCTCAGTCGAGTTGCCCGAGGGAACTTCCCCCTCAGGCTCTCACAACCGTACTTGAAACTCTCGCTTCATACGGCTCTTCATTTCCCTTACAAATTACCAAGTTTGGGTAAACCTTGTAATGGTCTACAACTGGTGGTCACTGTTTGTTCGTTTGGTCGAACCTGATAAGCATTATGAAGCGATTGTATCCCGGCCATTATTGTTACATGGTGTCGACAAGCAAACCACGCATGCGGCACAAAAGACCTTAACGATTACCAGTACCCATGGACGAGCCTCTTATGTCAGGGAGGCTTATCAACGGATCAGCGATTTTTTCAATCAATATAAACTGATTGCGCCGCAGTTGACTCCTCTGCAATGCTGGTATCGTATTTTGAGTGAAGCGATGAAGAAATATCTGCAAGGAACGATCTTAAGGCCTCCTGATGGCCTAATTTATCAGTGAATATTAACGACACAACTCAGAACAGGATGTCAATTTAATGCTGAATTTAGTCAGCAGGGGCAGATTTAACTGATTTTTTTAGGTTTATCGGTTAGCCAAAACTAAGGCCGTGCAAATGGGGCTTAATAATGACTGGTTAAAAGCACAAGGGTTAGTGTCTGTTAAAGGTCAGTGGGTAAAGTTCCATTATCCAAATGGCTAATGAACCGCCCTGTGCGGATCCGCATGCAGGGTGGTGTGGGGAGAGCTGGAGTAAAACCAGCTCTTACCCGATTAGGCATTTAAACACCCATGCCTGGTGGCAAAACATCAAATTTAGGAACTCCTTCTGGAAACACTGCCCATTTAGGAGCCGAAGCAGTATAAATTAACATTTTTGGGGAAAAATCGTTAGGGCTAATAATTGTTGAAGCCGCTACTGAATAGAAATTTCCTACTGTCGCTTCTGCACATAACGTTGTTGCACAGTTACTGCAAAACTTGTGATTGATTTCTTTCCCAGAATCTCCTATCCGAGTAAACGTTGATGGTGTTCCTTTTGTGAAGCTCAGTTTGTCTAACGGCACCCACAACCCGAACCATTTATCGGAGCCGGTATATGTTTGGCATTCAGTGCAATAGCAAAACGCTGTATTGATTGGCTCATCTTCGAAACTATATTCAATGCTGCCACAGCCACATTTTCCATCATATTTTTTCATGTTGATAATAACCTCAATTTTTTGATGTTATTGTATTAAAAAGAATGGGCTGACAGAATAGCTTCATTTGCCCACTCAATGAGTTTTTCTTGATTTTCAAAAAGATCTTCTGGAACAGAAAAATATTTTTTGACCTTAACATTTCCTTTTTTTGTTGAGTAAGAAAAGGATTCCATTCCAATAACTTCATATTTTGGCCTTGTTTGATCGTTAACGCAAAAATATAGAGTATTACCCATAATCATAGCGAATTGTTTTGAACCGCTTTTAAAAGCAAAACCCCCAAAAAACTTCCCTTCTTTGAGACTACCCAAAGGTACAAACAATTCTCTAACATATTCAATAAACTCTGGGCTCGCGCTCATATTTTAGCCTTAATGCCTAACTACTGAATCCCAGGCATTTTTGCCTACATATATTTCAATAGGGGACATACTGGTGATCCATTCCGTATCGACATATTACTGGCACTATACAATGTTCTTGGTTGGAGATTGACTATTTTTGCTGCCCTTTTGGCTTTTTTGATAACTTCATGACTTGGCTTTGTCTGGCCAATGCCAGGGTGGTTGGTTGAGCAAATCCTGGCCGATTACTTCGGTTTGTCCCAGCCGTTTTTCCAGTTCGATTGTATGGCAGTCAGGCGCTTGATTTAAGGCTGAGATCAGGCGGCTGGCATGGGACACTATCCAAATTTGAGTGTTTTCAGCCGCGCGTAATATAAGCCTGGCTAGGGCAGGCAATAAGTCAGGATGCAAGCTGGTTTCTGGTTCATTTAGAACCATCAAAGAAGGTGAGCGTGGGGTTAACAAGGCGGCGACCCATAAAATGTAACGCAGCGTTCCATCGGATAATTCAGCGCCGGTCAGCGGGCGTAGTAAACCTTCTTGGAAAAATTCGAGCGAAAAACGGCTATCATTATGTTTCACTACTTTGAGTGAAGCGCCCGGAAATGCATCCTCAATTGCATCTTGAACGGCTTTACCGTCACCAATTTCACGGATGGTTTCTAAGGCTGCGGCTAAATCATGGCCGTCATGATGCAAGACTGGCGTACGCGTACCCAGTTGGGGTTGCCGTGCCGGAGCTTGGTTGTCGGTTCGAAAATGATCGTAAAAACGCCAACCACGAATGAGCTCGCGCAGATTTAATACTTCCGGAGCAGATTTTGCATCTGCCATTTGATCGAATAAACTATCGAAGTGATGTAAGCGCTGTGAAACCACCTGCCATTGTTTACCGGCGCGTACTTTTACGATGCTGGACTGGCGGTCTACCAACGAGCTGGCCGGACGATAGAACGGACCTGCCCAAATGCACTCACGTTTAATTTCAGGGTCTAATGAAAAAGCCGAGTTTGATTTAGGGGGTAAGCCCAACGAAATGGAATAACCGAAGTTTTCATTGGCAAAACCAAGCCGCAGTCTAACTACGTCTTTTCTGGGACCGCCTTGAACCGGCATTTTCCCAGTTAACATCTGTTTGGAAAATTTTTCTGGCCCGGCCCAAAAAGTAGATTCTAATCCGCCTTCGCTTGCCAACGAGTTTACAACACCACCCTGTGCTGTTTCTGCCAGTAACCGCAGCGCGCGATAAAGGTTCGATTTACCACTGCCATTAGGCCCGGTAATCACGTTCAATTGTCCCAGTGGAATAGTGAGCTGTAGTATGGAACGATAATTATTTATGGCTAAAACATTCAGCATAGTCGACTTATAACGATCAAAAATTAGCTTTTCTTGGCATCGCGAATGTACATGACAGAATTGTTTTTACGCATTTCGACTTTGAATAATTCGCTGATTTTAATAATGTCGCTAAGCTTTTTATAGCCATAATTGATTGGTGAAAAGGATGTGTTGTTGGATATATATTGACCCACTTGCCCTAAGTGAGACCAACCATCTTCCTCTACTGTTTGCTCTACTGCATTGCGTAATAGCTTGACCAATGCCGTATCTTTTCTGAGTGTTGCGCGCGATTGCTTGGCATTTTTTGCACTTACTTTGACTTTTTCATCTTCATCCGATGTAACTTCCAGGTTTTCGGTAAAAATAAATTGTGAACACGCTTTAATGAAGGGTAAAGGCGTTTTTTTCTCGCCAAATCCATATACTTTAAGACCGCTGGTTAAAATTCTCATAACCAGGGGCGTAAAATCACTGTCGCTAGTCATCAACGCAAAAGCATCTAGTTCTCTACCGTAAAGCAGATCCATTGCGTCGATAATCATAGCCGCATCGGTCGCATTTTTCCCTGATGTGTAAGCAAACTGCTGGATCGGCTTTATCGCAAAAGGGTGCAATTTTTCTTCCCACCCCTTGAGCCGAGTACTCTTCCAGTTGCCATAAGCATGCCGAATATTGGTCACCCCATATTTCGCCAACTCATCCAGAACACCATCAATAGCATTGTGACTGACATTATCACAATCGATCAATAAGGCAATTTTGTGTTCTCTTTCCATGTTCAGTCTCCCAGTTAGAATTATTTGTGTTACTTTTTATCTTTCCGACAATCAACGTTGGCCTCATCAAAGGTAGCCATTTCATTCAAGAATAAAACGGCTGATTGCAATAGTGGATAAGCTGTAGCAATACCAGAACCCTCACCCAAGCGTAACGATAAATTTAGCAGTGGTTTGGCTTGTAAATATTGCAACAATGGTTGATGACCATTTTCAGAAGATACGTGACTAAAAATGCAATACTGCAAAACGTTCGGATAAAGTTTGCTGGCCACCAATAACGCACTGCTGGCGATGAAACCATCGACCATAATCATCATACCCAGTTCGGCAGCTTTGAGATATGCACCCATCATCATAGCTAATTCGAAACCGCCGAATACAGTCAATACTTTTAATGGTTCCTTTGTATAGCTGTGCTGATGCAAGGCCTGTTGCAGGATCGTTAGTTTGTGCTGCAATTGTTCATCGTTTAAGCCAGCGCCCCGCCCAACGCAATCCCTCAACGGAAGATCGGTTAACAGGTGCATTAGCAATGCAGCCGAGGAAGTATTACCGATACCCATTTCACCAAAACCGATACAATTGCAGCCTGAATGATAGCGCTTATGCACAATCTCAGCCCCTGCCTGAACCGCTTGCAAGCATTGCTCATTCGTCATGGCTGGCTGGGTTAGGAAATTTCTCGTCCCGCAACCAATTTTAGCTCGGATTAACATAGGGTGATCGTTAAATTGGGCATTTACCCCTGAGTCAACGATCAAAAGCAGTAAACCATGTTGTTTGGCAAACACATTAATGGCGGCTCCTCCTGCTAAAAAATTGGCTACCATTTGGGCGGTGACGGTTTGAGGATATGCGCTTACGCCTGCTTCAACAATGCCATGGTCACCGGCAAAAACTATGATAGATGGCTGGTTTAACTGTGGTGTCAGGCTGTTTTGCAGTAAACCAATTTGCAAAGCCAATGTCTCAAGTCGTCCGAGCGAATTCAGGGGTTTGGTTTTGTGATCAATGCGAGATTGCAGTTTGTTTTCTAACGATGCATCAACTGGGTTAACATTAAAACTTAATGGCACAAGGTATCCTTCTGGTTAGATTCATCAAGTTTAATCATTATAACAATGGCTAAGGTTTGGTTTTTTAAGCTATTAGTATAAAGCCAACAACCTCTCAACATTTCAAGACAATCTTGTAGCATCATAAAAAAGTAAAAGGGATGCGAAATTTTAGCCAAGAATTATCACCTAAGGCTTAATTCTACTTTGTCAGATTAATCTACAGACTCGTTATGCCCGCCTGGAAGCGGGTATCCAGAGCCATGAAGGTAACTCAAACCCTTCCATGGAGCCTGGATTCCGGCAATCCCTGCCGGAATGACGTGTTTGAAAAGAACGTATTATCTAATCTGACATAGTAGAATTAAACAAACTAACGAAACCACCAGCTAATTTCTTCGCAGTAGGAATTTAGGTAAAAAATAATATTCTATTCTATCTATAATGCAAACACCTAAAACCATGATTGTATTCCCTTACCACACATTGTATATTTCATGGGATTAAATCCTAAAACCTCCTTGTCACACTTTAAGCTTTTCTTGTTAGCACTGAGTTTTTACACGCGTCTACCCTGTTTACCCAGTATTGAATACAAACCAAATCCTCGAGCAAATGTTTATCTTCCTGCTGTGGGTTGGATCGTTGGCGGTGTCAGTGGAGTTGTTTGTTGGCTCGCCCTTCAACTTTGGTCGCCCAATACAGCGATCATATTAACCATCACCACTGGTGTTTTAATGACTGGGGCTTTGCACGAAGACGGTTTCGCTGATGTTTGTGACGGCTTTGGCGGCGGATATGGCAAGCAACAGATCCTAGACATCATGAAAGATCCACAAATAGGCGTTTATGGTGTTATCGGTTTACTGTTGCTATACGGGTTAAAAATCAATCTGCTTAGCGATATGCCAACCGCCAAGATTCCGCTGGTGATCTTGACCGGGCAGACAATCAGCCGTTTGATGCCGCTATTGCTTATGGAACGCTATTCTTATGCAAGAGATGGGAGCAGTAAAATAGCATCCATTATCTTCAAGCCTAATGTCCGAGAATTGCTACTGGCAAGCATTTTTGCTATTTGGCCATTTGCCCTGCTCCCTTTGACCTTTCTATTCACCATCATTCCTGTCCTGATAGTTAATGCATTGCTGGGACGTTATTTTTATCGTCATATCGGTGGTTACACCGGTGATTGCTTGGGGGCAAGTCAACAACTGGCAGAATCTGTTTTTTATCTCAGTTGCGGCGCATTATGGACATTTATTTAATTCGACATACCAAAACAACAGCCGACAGTGGTCTTTGTTATGGTCAAAGCGATATTCCTTTGGCAGATAGTTTTATTGACGATATGCAACTCATTCAACAAAAACTTCCTGTGCTAGTCTCCGATTATCTTGTTATTAGCAGCCCCTCAAGCCGTTGCATGACTTTCGCGAAAACTTTATCCGACTCTATAAAAACGGATGATCGTTTGCTAGAGCTTGATTTTGGTGACTGGGAAAATCAGCTTTTTGATGATATAGAGCCAGATAAACTGAAATATTGGACAGAAAACTTTGTAGACTTCGCACCACCCAATGGCGAAAGCTTTGACCAGCTATATCAGCGGGCAGCTAACTTCTGGCAAGAATTATTGGTTTTACCTCACGAGCAGGTATTCATTGTGACTCACGCGGGCGTCATTCGAGCCTTGTTGGCACACATCTTATCACTTCCCAAAGCGAATGCTTTTCAGTTCACAGTTAATTTAGGTTCGGTGCATAAAATTAACCATCACGAAGACTTTACCCACATCGATTTCATTAATCATTAATCATTTCGCTTTTCTTTGAAACTTCAAAAAAGCATGCGTTTTACGACGGAGAAACAACCATGAAAACCTTATTTTTAGGCGGTGTAAAAAGTGGTAAATCGCGCCTCGCCGAAACGTTTGTGTTGCAGCAATATAAAGACGTAAAACCATCTTATCTAGCTACGACTGAGTGCCTTGATGACGAAATAAAGAAACGGATTCAGGCTCATCAACAGCGGCGTCAAAATTTATTTGTTACGTTAGAGGAGCCAGTCAAATTGCTGGACACTTTGCAACAATCTGAAGGACCAGTGTTGATTGAATGTATCACGATGTGGATGAACAACCTGCTGTTTCATAAAGTTCAGCCAGAGACGATTTTGCATGAATTAGAAGAGGTTCTAAAACTACCCTCCGATCTTATCCTGGTACATAACGAAGTAGGGTTAGGGATTATCGCAGATAACCCACTGGCCAGACAGTTCGTTGACTTATCTGGAAAAGCTGGGCAACTCATGGGTCAATATTGCGAGCAAGTGTTTTTTTGCAGCGCAGGATTACAGTTGAAGATGAAATAGTGTGATATTGGATCATGGGTCTTCATTCATAACTCTTGCCCATATTCAAATTGATAATTTTGATACTTGTTACCGCCAATGCAAAAATAAGCCACTTCAACAATTGAAATTTGAGCCAGTTGTCTCCCACTAGGGATTGAGGCTTAATGCTGGAAGTAAGGTGTCATTTCAAACTCATTTTATTTTGGACAGGACTGCAACTGATTTTTTTATACAGGTATGAAATAATAGAAAGCTATTTGTAATTCCCCACTAAACACCCCATGCCGGAAAGAAAAATTCTTGTCACTAGTGCGTTGCCATATGCCAATGGCCCTATTCATCTGGGTCATTTGGTTGAGTATATTCAAACTGATATCTGGGTAAGATACCAAAAACAGCGCGGACATCAATGCATCTATGTCTGCGCTGATGACACGCATGGCACACCCATCATGCTGAAAGCACAACAGGAGAATATCACACCGGAAGAACTCATTGCCAAGGTGGGACAAGAGCATTTAGCTGACTTTACAGCATTCAACGTAGATTTCGATCATTATCACAGTACCCATTCGACTGAAAACAAAGAATTGTCAGAATTGATTTATAGCCGCCTGAAGGAAGGTGGGCACATTACTTCCAGATCAATCGTACAAGCCTTTGATCCAGTCAAACAAATGTTTTTACCTGACCGGTTTATCAAAGGGCAGTGCCCCAAATGCAGTGCAGAAGACCAATATGGCGATAGTTGCGAAGTTTGTAGCGCAACTTACTCGCCCACCGACCTTGTCAACCCTGTGTCAGCATTGTCCGGCGAAAAACCGATAGAGCGTGAGTCGGTTCATTATTTTTTCAAGCTTGAAGATTTTGGTGACTTTCTACGCAAATGGACTTGTGCAGGGCATTTACAAAACGAAATGTCCAATAAGCTGGCAGAATGGTTAGCATCGGGACTTAAGGAATGGGATATTTCTCGTGATGCGCCTTATTTTGGTTTTGAAATCCCCGATGCACCAGGCAAGTTTTTTTATGTCTGGCTGGATGCTCCCATTGGTTACATGGCTAGCTTCAAAAAGTTGTGTGCAAAACAAGCATTGGATTTCGATGCTTTTTGGGGCTCAGACAGTGACGCTGAACTGTATCATTTTATTGGCAAAGACATCATTTATTTCCATGCTTTGTTCTGGCCCGCCATATTGCAAGGCGCTGGTTTCAGAACGCCTACTGCGGTTTATGCGCATGGTTTTTTGACGGTCAATGGCGAAAAGATGTCTAAATCGAGAGGGACTTTTATCACAGCAAGTGATTACTTGGATCATTTAAACCCTGAATATTTGCGCTATTATTTTGCTGCCAAATTAAGCGCTGGTGTCGATGATATAGACCTTAATTTTGAAGACTTTGTGCAAAGGGTGAATTCGGATTTAGTGGGCAAAGTGGTTAATATTGCAAGCCGGTGCAGCGGCTTTATCAAAAAAAGGTTTGATAATCGTTTGGCCGATCAATGCGCCGATGATGATTTATGGCACAAATTTATTGAACCGAATGCAATGATAGGGCAACTATACGAGACCCGTGAATATGGCAAGGCGATGCGAGAAGTCATGGCTTTGGCTGATCTGGCGAATCAATATATTGATGAGCATAAGCCGTGGATCATGGCTAAACAAGATGGCCAGGAAAAAGCTTTGCATGATGTCTGTTCAATGGCCATTAATCTTTTTTGCGTATTGGTCACTTATTTGAAACCAGTGATACCTGTTTTGGCGGAACAAGTTGAGCAATTTTTAAACGTTGAATTATCATGGCCAGATCAGCAAACGTATTTGCTAAACCATTCCATTAATGACTTCAAGCCATTGATGACACGTGTTGAAAAGGACAAAATTGAGACGCTGATTGAGGTTTCAAAACCAAGTCTTGAAGTTGCTCCGAAAAGTGCAAAACCAAGCACTTCTGTAGAGCCTTTTGCTCCTATCATTACAATCGAAGACTTTGCTAAACTGGATTTACGGATTGGTAAAATTGTGCTTGCTGAAAATGTTGATGGTGCAGATAAGCTGGTCAAATTGACGATTGATTTAGGCAATGAGGAACGAACTATTTTTGCTGGCATCAAATCAGCTTATCACCCAGATGAATTGACCGGAAGAATGACAGTCGTCGTCGCCAATCTTAAACCAAGAAAAATGCGTTTTGGTGTTTCAGAAGGCATGGTTATGGCGGCAGGGCCAGGCGGTAAAGACATTTGGTTGCTCAGCCCAGACGACGGAGCAACACCGGGCGACCGGGTGAAATAACAAGATCTGATGCAGCAAGCGATACTTATCCTAATCAGCACTATATTAGTCAATAATTTTGTACTGATAAAGTTTTTAGGACTCTGTCCGTTTATGGGTGTTTCGCGAAAACTTGAAACGGCGATGGGCATGGGGTTGGCCACGACCTTTGTTCTTACTCTGTCTTCAGTCTGTAGTTATTTGATTAACCATTACTTGTTAATGCCTTTAAATCTAGAGTTTCTCAGAACGATTGCGTTTATTGTGATGATCGCTTTTGTTGTTCAATTCACTGAGCTAGTAGTTCATAAAACCAGCCCATTGTTATATCAGATGTTAGGAATTTTTCTGCCACTAATCACCACTAATTGCGCTGTTTTGGGAGTAGCGTTATTGAATGTACAAGCTGAAAACGATTTTATGCAATCTGCTTTATATGGTTTTGGTGCGGCAGTCGGTTTTTCTATTGTGCTGGTTTTATTTGCTTCGATTCGAGAGCGAGTTGATGCTGCAGACGTTCCAAAACCATTTCAAGGTAACGCCATAGGGTTGATAACGGCAGGTCTAATGTCGATGGCCTTCATGGGGTTCACCGGTTTGGTAAAAGGTTAGGCCATGCTGTTTTTATGCGCAATTTTTGCCACCTTTGGCCTGATTTTAGGGTACTCAGCCCTTCGACTCAAAGTAGCAGGCGACCCTGTCGTAGATAGCATTGAAACAATATTACCTCAAACCCAGTGTGGCCAATGTAACTTCCCGGGGTGCAGACCTTATGCAGAAGCCATTGTCGATGGAGAAGCAGATATTAATCAATGTCCACCGGGCGGCGAAGACGGGGTCAAAGCTTTAGCAGACTTATTGGGCTTGGAGCCAAAATCGCTGAGTACCCACCATTGCGAGGAAAAGCCAACAAGTATTGCTATCATCGTTGAGCAAGATTGTATTGGCTGTACCAAATGTATTCAAGCCTGTCCGGTTGATGCCATTTTAGGAGCATCCAAGCACATGCACACGGTTATTGAAGCTGAATGCACCGGCTGTGAACTTTGTATTGAACCCTGCCCTGCCGACTGTATTGTGATGGAACCGATTGCAACAACCGTATATAACTGGCGCTGGCCAGAGCCGAACAAACCGGTTCACTAAATGAAAAATTTATGGCGGTTTAATGGTGGTGTAAAGCTACCAGGTAACAAGCACTTGTCAATTAAAACTCAGCTGGTAGACGCTTCGCTGCCAAAACAACTGATATTTCCGTTACAACAGCGTTCTGGTATCTCTGCCAAACCTACAGTAAAACCAGGTGAAAGGGTACTACGAGGCCAGATTTTGTCTGATGATGAAAGTCTATTGGGAGTACCCATTCACGCATCAAGCTCGGGTTTGGTCAGTCATATTGAGGAACGTACCATTCCTCATCCATCTGGTTTAGCAGGATCATGTATTGTTATCGCAACCGATGGTCTTGATGAACAGCTGCCACAACAGAAAATCCCAGATTTCTATCTACTTCAAGCCTCTGAAATAATAAATATCATCAAGCAGGCAGGTATCGTCGGTTTAGGGGGAGCTGCTTTCCCAGCAGCCGTTAAATTGAGCTCAGGACAACAACGGCAGATCGATACCTTAATAATTAATGGGGCAGAATGTGAGCCTTACATAACCTGCGATGATCGTTTGTTGCAGGATAATCCAGAACAGGTAATAACAGGTGCGCTGATATTGTTGCATGCCTTAGCGATAGAGCATTGTATTATAGCTGTTGAAGCTGATATGTCTGAAGCACAAGCCGCATTACTGCAAACCATACAGGAAGTTGCTGTCACCAACATTAAAGTAACGACAGTGCCGACCCTATATCCGACAGGTGGTGAAAAACAATTGATACGTGTGTTAACTGGCCGTGAAACACCTGGCAGCGGTATTCCAGCAGATATCGGGATAGTCTGCCAGAATGTTGGTACGGCAGCGGCCATCTTCCAAGCAGTTGTCCAGGGGAAACCTTTAACAGAAAGAATTATTACGCTTACCGGTAGCGGTGTAATAGAGCCAAAGAATATGAAGGTTCGAATTGGAACGCCCATTGCTGATTTGATCGAGCAATGCGGTGGTTATCATAGCGATGTCAACCGTCTCATTATGGGTGGGCCAATGATGGGCTTTGCGTTACCGAATGACGCGTTACCCGTTCTCAAATCGACTAATTGCATTTTAGCCACTACTGGCAATGAAACACATTTGGAAAAAAAGGCCATGCCGTGCATTCGTTGCGGAGAGTGTGCCAATGTTTGTCCCATCAATTTGCTGCCCCAACAACTATATTGGTATAGCCGCGCAGATAATCTCAAACAAAGCAATAACCACCATTTATTCGATTGTATTGAGTGTGGTTGTTGCGATGTTGTGTGTCCCAGTCATATTCCTTTAGTGCAATATTTTAGAGCAACCAAAAGTAAAGTTATCTTAAAAAATCAGGAAGCGGAAAAAGCTGCTCACGCCAAGCTCAGGCACACAAATAAATTACTCCGACAGGAAAACGCCAAGCAACAAAGAAAAGAAAGAGCGCTGAAAAAAAAGCAAGCTTTAGCAAAAATTAAAGCTACAATGACGACCAATCCTGATCGGGATAATAATTCTTTAATGTAAATTCGCAAAGCATTGCGGCACGGTATGTTGCCGTTAAGGATTGAGGATTCAATAATATACGGACTTTGGCGCAAGATTTTTGTTTGTCTTCAAAGCGTACTAACAAGCACATAGCAAGCTGCACAGCTGTTGCTATAGCGCAGAAGACGGACAAAATGACAAGTCAAAATTCGTTTATTATTATATCCTCACCCCTAACTGCAATTTAACATGCAATTCTCAACAGACGTTTCCCCTCATCTAGAACCTCGGGCCAGTGTAACCAAGGTTATGGCTCAATTCCTTTTAGCTTTACTTCCGGCTTTGTTAGTTATGGTTTGGCAATTTGGAACGGGTGTCTTGATACATCTTTTCTTGGCTATTACCACAGCAATCCTGTCGGAGGCGTTAGTATTAGCTTGTCGAAAAAGAGCCATTTTCTCAACATTAAAGGATCTTACTGCGATAATAACCGCAGTTTTATTAGCTTTATCTTTGCCAGTTATCGCTCCCTGGTGGGTCACGGTAATAGGAACGTTTTTTGCCATTGTAATAGCAAAACAATTATATGGTGGATTGGGTTATAACCCTTTTAACCCGGCTATGGCGGGCTATGTCTTACTATTGGTTTCTTTTCCGAAAGAGATGACCAGTTGGTCGTCGCCTAGTGGATTAAATAGTGTCCAGTTAGGATTTCAGGATTTCCTAACCCTGATTTTTATGGAGCAATTACCTGGCGTTTCCAATATTGATAGTTATACCGCAGCAACGCCCTTGGATACAGTCAAAACCCAGCTTGGACTACATAAAAGCATTGCTGAAATTACTAAATCTAGCTTATTCAATTCTATGGCCGGAAGAGGTGGGGAATGGGCAGCAATGTCTTTCTTGGTCGCTGGGTTATGGTTGATTTGGCGTAAAGTGGTTGCCTGGCAAATACCAGTTGGCATGTTAGGAGCACTAGTTGTTATTTCCTCACTTTGCTACCTGCTACGACCAGAATATTATGCCTCGCCTTGGTTTCATCTTTTTTCTGGTGCGACAATGATGGGCGCCTTTTTTATCGCGACTGATCCCGTTACGGCTTCTACTACACCCCGTGGAAGATTGATTTATGGAGCGTTGATAGGCTTGCTGGTTTATGTCATTAGGGTCTGGGGAGGTTATCCGGATGCTGTTGCATTTTCGGTGCTATTAATGAACATTGCTGCCCCGACTATCGATTATTACACCAAGCCTAGAGTTTTCGGGCAATTATAATGAAAAAAATAGTACATAACTCTGTTGTTGCAGCAACAGTTCTGGGCGTTTTTTCATTATTGGGAACTGGACTGGTGATCACAACGTTTGAAAATACTAAGCAGCAAATCATCAGTAATGAAAAAATAGCACTACTGGCAAGCCTTAAAGTTTTACTACCAGAGTCAGGCTATGATAACGACATTATCAAAGATACTATTTTGATCACAGATAGTCGACTTGATGCCTTGCTCTCACCAGTAAAGGTATATCGAGCTAGAAAAGAGGGAAAGCCAGTCGCAGTAATTGTAGAAACCATAGCGCAAGAAGGCTACAATGGCCGAATAAAATTACTTGTTGGTATCAAAGAAAATGGCGTCTTAGCGGGCGTGAGAGTCATTGTCCATCAAGAAACACCGGGGCTGGGCGATAAGGTTGATGCGTCTCATTCTGACTGGGTTCTAAATTTTTCCGGGAAATCAATAGTTAACCCGGATCAGAAAAATTGGGGTGTAAAACGAGATGGTGGTAAGTTTGATCAGTTCACCGGGGCCACCATTACACCCAGGGCAGTCGTTAAAGCCGTTAAAAACACCTTGCTTTTCTATCAGGACCAAAAGACTCTAATTTTTACAACTGCCAGGAAAAATCACCCATAAAGTAATTGTTACGATTTTATATCAAAGACTTGTAAGTCAAACCAAAACATAGCTCACCTTCAAAAAAACTAACTCGGCACATAGTCTGTAATTTGAGCTTCAATAGTCTCCTTGAATTTTGAAAGCCGGGAATCAGCAGTCTCTGCACTTTCATCTGGATAGATTGGCGTAGTCAATCTAAGCAACGCCCCATCGGTTCTATTATGTTTAAACGAGCCAACAAGCGTACTTAACTTAAGTAGATATTCATTTGCGATATCTACTCCTCTATGCCTATACCAGTAGTACACCAGTTGTTTACTATCGGCTTTGGCTATGACAACTCTATTAAATATTGAACCATTGGTTTCTATTTCCTCAATTTGCTTTATTTGCCAACCACCGCCGGGTATGCATAATTTAGGCGAATGGGGGATAGCGCCATGTTTTTGCGTCTGATAATAAGCAACATAAAAGTTTATAGATTTATGATTGTTACTCGAATAGTCCACCAAGATATAGTCAGTTAATCCAAGAAAATCGATAATATCTTTAGTTAAATAATTTTGAGATCCTTTTAATTGCCCAATATTAATTGGGAATTGAGAAAAGAGTTTTCTATCCGGGTAAACGTCGGGTTTATTTCCTAGTGGTTTAATCAGAAGCAAAGTAAGTGCTAGCGATGCTAGTATAAAGCCGTAGTGGAATACTTTGACTTGTCTAAAAGGTGATTCTGTTTCTAATGGTTCAGTCTCTTCTTCATAAGCCAAACCGAAAATTTGCTCCCATGAAGTTGTTTTCCTGTCTTTCCACGAAAGCAACCACATCTCCAGGATAAGAAGCAACATACAACCCATAAAAACAGTCCAACCTTCAAAGTCGTGCAAAAATCCTTCGGCCATCGAAGTACCCCATTTGTCGACTAGTACCCCAATAATACCTATTCTGAAGCTATTCATTAGAATAGTAATCGGAATAGACGTTAAAAACACAAGAACCCTTTTCCACAGAGCCACGTGAAACATATAGGCACAAATAAAGGACAAGCTCATCAAAGGAAATAAGTAACGAAGCCCACTACAAGCTTCAACTACTTGTAATTTATATGAACCTAAATCGATTACGTTACCTTCTAAAAAAACCGGAATATCACAAGCTCTGATAACAAAAACACCTAGTTGAGAAGATATTAATTGCAGTTTTGCCGTTAATGTTGATTCTAATACCGGAGGTAAGGGAAAAGAAAAAACAAGCAAAAGGATTGGTATTAACATTAACCGGGTAGATTTATAACCTACGAATAACAGAGAAATACCAATAATAATAAATAGAAGAGAAAAACGTAGTATTGAATACAGCGAACCTACCGAGCCAATAAAATAAAGAGCAATACCAAACAAAATTAATAGAATGCCTAACCATGAAGGTTTGGATACTGCAGCCAATATAGTATTTTTTCTTTGCCAAATAAGATATAAGGTGACTATTGGGATCAAAAATCCATGGCTGTATTCTTCTTTATTCTCCCAAATTTTAATAAGATCTAATACAACTTCCCAATACAGAAAAGAAAGTATAATTATAACGGCCAAGAGAGCCAGTAATTTCATATTGATGTATTTCGACATGCTTTTCCTATGTACTCTAACTTAAATCAAATAATAAAATTCACCATTATTTTGTTGTATATTTATAGTTAGGTTTTTGATTTGTACAAATCTAGTGATTGGTTTCCAACTAAAAAAGAATATCAATATTGGTATCGATAGTATATTTTTCCCTCAATTTATGCATATAGTACACGATTGAATTTGTCGAGGATATCTCTAGGTTACATTAGTGCAGTATCCTTGCGAAGGTAACTTGCAGATAGGGATTTGGTGTGCTTTTCGTAAAAGGACTTTTTTTATAATGAAGAAGGACTTCCAGAAAACCCATTTTATGTGTATTTCTATTGATCCAGCACTACATTGCTGTCAATGATCATCCCGATCACGATACGATTGATAGCTTTAGTCAATAAAAAGAAGGCGTATTAGTATCGATTCTGTATTGACAGTGAGCCGATAACGCCTGCAATGAGTATTAAAGTATTGTAAGCAAGATCGACCACGTTATTATTCAGCCAAAATGAGTTTCATACCTCTAATCATAGACAGGTAAACCACTCGGAACCCTTGTTGGGATATTTTTACGTAGATCAATTTGATTGAAATCTGTTAGTCCTTGCTCCAAGAACTTGATGAGATAACTGATGTCTTCATCAGATAGCGAAATAGGTTTGATTTCTATGGTTTGGGTAATTTCTTGAAGCCGATGAGTATCATCCTGAACAGCAAAATCTTCCGCATCCAAATCATCACGCGAAGGTAATACAGCTTGTGATTTATCGTAGTCCAGCAGTGATTGAACAGGGTTTAAATGGTGTCTAATCATGGCTTCCAGATTATTAAAGGCCCCATCATGTCCCCAAGGCCCAGTCAATGCCACTTGTCTTAAACTTGGCGTGCGAAATTGATACCTGTTTTCACTTAAACCCGTTACTCTTTCCCGGCCAAAATCATCCCGCCCATCAGCATAACCGTCTTGATTATCGCCTTTCCCAGGTCCAATTTGTGGGACACCAATCGCGTGAAATTGATGGTCTGTTTGTAGAGGGCCATTGTGACAGCTCACACAATTACCTTTTTCAGGGTTGTAAAAAACATCGGCTCCTTGCATAACTTCAGCTGAAACGATTGTTTCATCGGGGTTTTTAACATATCTATCAAAAAGCGATTCAGTACATCGCCAGGCAATGGCTTCAAACGCTGCAATTGAATTTGCCACATGGACGATATTGATATCTTTAGCGGTCTGAACATCATCAAATGTGTTGATGAAAAGTTCTTCATATTCAGTATTGTTCTGCAAGCGCTTTACGATTAAATCCCACACACCGTTTTCACCGCTTAACTTATTGATATGAGCCGCATCGGCAATTTGATTTTCACCCGATTGACCGGCCATTTCAGTAGCAGATGTTACCGGGAATAAAGCCTGGGCAGCCAATACATTATCAAGTCCTTCTGGTAGTTGAGGGCCTGCTGGTGATCTAAATCCGCCAGGCTGAGTAGGATCAACCTCCACTCGTCCGTCATGAAATTGCTTGGTAAATTCTTTAGCGCCAAGATTGAAGATGGGCGGAGCATTTCTTGGCACCCTCTCAATAATTGCATCCTTCCCAGCTCCAGTGTCACGGAGAATCCCTAAACCTGTTCCACCCTCGCCAACAGATAATGACAAACCATCACCAGTAAAAGTATACGGATGATGACATGAAGCGCAGGCAATGTTCTTATTGCCGCTAAGTATCTTGTCAAACATTAATAGTTTTCCAAGCAACTCTTTTTTTGAGTTTCTCGAATAAAAATCATTATCATCAATGACTAGCTCTGAAATGGGTTCGGCTGCAACCTTAGATACGGATATAGTAATCGTTATTGAAAATAGGATTAGTTTAGAAAGATAATTCATTATAATTCTCCCAAGTGACAGATAGATTTTCGTTCTTAATTTGTATAAGTAAAAGGACTATTTAGGACTATCATATTTATGGTAGTAAACAACTATATTCTTACTTTATAACATAAATATAGAAATTTTATAAACAAGGCTCTTGTTCCTGTTGAAAACATTCAGCAATGGTTTGAGAAGGTAGCGTCGGATGTTTTCGGCGGCTAAGCTCTTCACAGCGCCGTGCCAACCAGGTGTTTAAATCAGCAAAGTTATTAAACTTGGCTCGCGGAGTGAATAGCCATTCTCTAACATTACCGACATGGTTTTCTACCTGACCTTTTTTCCATCCTGCTGCAGGCGTACAAACCACTGGTTCAAAGAGGTAGTGAAGCCCACAATCATTTACAATGATGGTAAGGCTTGTAACAGGATAGTTGAATTGTTAAGGAGCAAAAAAGTAAACTAAAACAGGAGTTTCTCGTTGTAAATTCATCTTGCAGGATAATCTGCAACAGAATACCTCAGATTTTTATCTAACACCAGATCTAATCAAAACTCCCACTTTCTTGTAAAAAGTCTACCGCTAAAACTGGTAAAGTGGACAGTTTTGAGGCATTATTCATGTGCGCCCTATTCGAGTTTTCAGGTGATTCCAAGCCAACCTAATGTTATACTTTTTTAGGACTAACATTTCTTTGTTAATCAATGTGTTAATTGTAATTTTTAACTCCAAAACTTTAGTTATTAAAATACAAAATGCACACAAACAAGAAATAAGGATTGGAATATGGGATTAATTTATGCGGATTTAGAATTAGTCAGTGCTGGGGATTTTGAATTAGCAAGGAAAGGATACATCACCAAGGAAGATATTAAAAAAGAAAATGTAACAGCATTAGTTGATAGTGGTACATACATGATGTGTATCAATGAACATATTAAAGCTCAACTAGATTTGCCTGTTATGGATACAATGGAAGCAGAACTTGCTGATGGTTCATTGCAAATTATGGAGGTCGTCGGGCCATTAATAATTAATTTTAAAAATAGAACCACTAGCTGTAATGCTGTTGTACTTCCAGGTGAATCTGAAGTTTTATTGGGGTCTATTCCTATGGAAGATATGGATGTCGTATTAGTACCAAAGCTACAAACTATAGATGTTAATCCAAAATCAAAATATATGGCAAAAAAGAAAATTAAATAATAGCATTAAATGGCTCTGACCCATTTCTTATTCCAGGGTGATTGGAAAACTGCGTAACATAACCACGTAAGGGAGACGGTGAGGAAGAGATAATCAATGAAATCAATTAAATCGTTCGTACTGAGCTTGTCGAAGTATGAACGGCTTTACCTAAGGTCTCAGAATTTCCGCTCAACCTTTCGGCAGGCTCAGGGAGAACGGAAAACTCGTTAACTCAATGACTTTGAGAGGATTGGGTGAGGGAATTTAAATCAAAAGAGGTAAAGGTTATTTAACGCCGTTGATATAAAATGAAAAGAAAACTTATCACATTTGACTGGGCTATTAAGCGCTTATTGCGCAGCAAAGCCAACTTTGGCATCTTGGAAGGGTTCCTGAGCGAATTGCTTAAGGAAGACATCGCTATATTGGAAGTTTTGGAAAGTGAAAGCAACAAAACCTATCATGCCGACAAATTTAACCGGGTTGACCTCAAAGTACGTAACAGCAAAGAAGAAATAATCATCATAGAAATACAATATGACAGGGAATATGACTACTTACAGCGCATATTCTATGGTGTATCGAAAACCGCTATAGAATACATGGAAGCAGGCAGTGCTTATGCTGAAATAACTAAAGTTATCTCCATCAACATCCTCTACTTTGACCTCGGCAGTGGAGCAGATTATATCTACAAAGGCACCACCAACTTTATCGGATTGCATCAACACGATCGGCTGGAATTAAATGAAAAACAAAAACAATTGTTCAAAAAAAGCACCATAGAATCACTTTATCCAGAATACTACCTGATAAAAATCAACCGCTTTAACGACATTGCCAAAGATACCTTAGACGAATGGATTTACTTCCTAAAGAATGAAGAAATAAAAGAAAGCTTCAGTGCCAAGGGGTTAAAAGAAGCCGAAGAAAAATTGAGTATTATGAAGTTACCTGAAGAAGAGCAGAAAGCTTACGAGCATTACCAGGAAGACCTCCATTATCAAGCCAGTATGTTCGAATCCTCATTTGGTGACGGCTATAGCGAAGGGAAAGCAGAAGGAAAAGCAGAAGGAAAAACAGAAGGAAAAACAGAAGGTATGGTTGAAGGCATGAACAAAGCGACCAAAGGCATCGCGTTTAAACTGGCAAAAACAGGGGCTACTATTGAGACCATAGCAGAAGTAACCGGTTTGACCGCAACAGACATTAAACAGTTGTTACAGGAAGGGAGTGACAAGTGATAATTCAGTTGAGTCTTACCTTAATATCACCAACATAAATTATGCTAAATAGAAATTTATTGATTAGGATAGTGGAGCGATACAATGCAATGGTCTGAAGTGATCAACAACCCATTACTACAAAACCTGCCCTTCAAAATTGAACTAGACAAATTTGGCAAAATTCTTATGGGTCCAGCTTCCAATCAGCATGGACGCATACAAATGCAGATTGGCAATAACTTAACCAATAAATTACCAAAAGGACAAGTTATTTCTGAATGTTCTATTCAAACACCTGAAGGAGTTAAAGTAGCTGATGTAGCCTGGGCTTCAAATGAATTTATAAAAACATTTGCTTATGAAACGCCCTATCCCAAGGCGCCAGAGATTTGTGTTGAAATTGTTTCTCCCTCAAACTCAAAGCAAGAAATAGCGGATAAACCTAAAAAAATCAGTTGAACCTTAATTTTACCTATAAGCCTTTGAAAATTATTTTTTTATAAATTTAACATTTTCACCCATTTGGTGAGTGGTTCAACTGCGGCGCAGTAAAATAAAGTATTTAAAATTAGTAAGTTGTAAAAGTCATTAGCTGATTTTAGGTTTTAACTGATTTATTTAGGATAAAGTTAACCTCTATCTTGCAAAAGGCGCTCATGAAGTATGGATAGTTTACGAAAATGGACAAGTTGACACTTTTACACACACAGGACAAATTAAGGAAAGCAGTATTGCACCTAATGCTCAGACCATAAAAAACTGAAGTGGATAACCGCTTCCAGGCGGGTATAACATGTTAGTACATTAGTTTGATAATGTAGATTTATTGGCATGAAAAGGAGATACAGAACAAAAACACCAGAAATTGCTGTAGAAGTGATAAGTAAAACCTCTGCCAATACCAGCATCCAAAACAGTTATTAAAACTTGGTTTTTTTAATATTAGCCATTGAATTTTTCAAGCATAATTTATGGATGAACTTAACGACCAAAATCGACATATCAAAGGCATCATTCGTATGGCAAAAAACAATGCTGAGATCGAAGTGGTCTGGTTATATGGATCGCAAGCCCGGAATAACGCCAACAACAACAGCGATTATGATTTAGCAGTAGCCTTTAAGAGTTTTATTGAAGATCCGTTGGAAAGACGGTTACGTCCAGAATTACTGGCGATGGAATGGAATAAAAAACTGCAAGTCCCGTTGTCAATTATTGATATAAATCAGATCCCCTTACCACTGGCTTATACTGTTGTTCAGGACAACACGGTGCTCTATATCAACAACGAGTATCGAAGAATGACCGAGGAACAAAAAATCATGTCGAAATGGGAAATAGATTACTGCTATCACAGAAAACATTATGCTTAACCCTTATGTCGAAGCCATTCAGCAGCACGTCAAGGAAAGTACGGAAGATTTAGAGACCCTTTACCAAATATTAAAAGAACGAACATGGACCAGAGTAGAGCGCAAAGGCGCAGAAAGATTACTCCAAACTTTAGTTGAAGCCTGCATCGGGGTAGCCAAACACTGGTTAAAGCAGCAAAATAAAGTAATACCGGCTGATGCGTATGCGGTATTTGAAAAATTGATGGAACTGCAATTAATACCACCCAGTGAAGCGCAAGATTGGAGAAGGATTATTGGCTTGAGAAATGCTATTGTGCATGACTATTTAAACTTGGATGAACAAGTGATCAAAACCATTGTGACCCATAAAACCTATCTAAACTTGTACTCCTTTGTCATGGAAACAAGTACTAAACTGGGTAAGAAATAACCCGGTTATGAGTACAACTAAAGCCTTGCTGGATGCAATTAAACAACAGCTTGCCGAACAAACCGAGCTGGAGTTGGCCGTGTTGATTGGCAGTCGCGCCACCGGCAAGGAAACGGAGTCGAGTGACTGGGATTTCGCGATTCGCTGGATTCAATCCCTGAAACCCATGCAAAGATTAGGCAAAACAGAACATTTACGACGCCAGTTAGCTAAACAGCTATCAGTGCCGGAAAATCAAATCGATTTGATCGATTTAGTATCGGCAGGGCTCACAATCCGTGCGGCAGTGGCCGAAGAAGGGGTCGCGCTAAAAGGAGAGAATACTCTCGCCTGGAATTACTTTCTGCAACGCACCTGGCGTGATTTAGAAGATTTTTATTGGAATGAGATTTATGCGAACTGATCTCTACCAAGCTGAAACAGCGAATATTGCTGCAGAACAGACGGCGTTGCTTAACGAAGTGAGCCAGCGATTGAAAGCAGGGCAACCATTGTCCCGTTTGGAACAAAACGGCGTGCTTCACGCAATACAGATATTGATAGAGAACGCTATTGGTAAAGCCAAGCAATGGCTAAAAGCAATGAATAAGCCGGTTCCTGTATCTGCCTATGATGCGTTCGATGACCTAACTCGACAAGATCTAATTGATCCAACAATGCTTGAAAGGTGGAATTCCGTCATCGGATTGCGCAACAGAATAGTCCATGAATATATGAATATCGAATGGAATGTCATTTTAGAAATAGTAAAAAACCAGGAATATCAATTTATCACTGATTTTTTGCTTCGAATTTCCCCTGATTTGGGGCCGAATGACAGATAAAACCAAGCTTGCTTCGTCCTTCCGTCAAGGAATGCCGGAATCCAGGGATGGAAAGCCAGAAAACTAAGTGTGAAACTATTACGATTAATTCTGTTTTGTCAGATTACATCATTCATTTTTTCAAAGATCGTCATTCCGGCAGGGATTGCCGGAATCCAGACGTCATGGATGGATTTTAGCTTGCCATCAGTGGCGCTGAATACCTGTTCCCGACGAGTATGACGGCCTTATTGTTAATCTGACAAAGTAGAATTAATTTTTTAAACCATTAATGAAATAAAAATGTCCGGTAAACAAAGCGATTACATCGTTTAATGATATGAAGAGTCAAACCGAAATAAAACAGCCCTTATCAGCTCTTCTTACGTTAAAAAAAGTGATGAGTTTGCGTGATGATATAGAAATCGCCTTGTTATTTGGCAGCCGGGCCAGAGGCGATAGTCATGAACACAGTGATTGGGATATCGCTATTCAGTTCAAAGACAACACCGATGGTTGGCATAATTTGGGTGCTCAAGAGGAAGTACGCCATCTGCTTGCCAAGGCTTTAGCGGTTAATAATGACCAAATTGATCTTGTAGACCTATACCGCGGAGGGCTGGGTATTAATGCCTCCATTGTTGAAGAAGGTATCCCGATTGCAGGCGAAAATAGCTTGGCTTTACCTCATTATTACAATAGAGTTTGGGCAAACCTGGAAGATTATTATTGGAATCTCAAGCATGTATCTTGATCTCTATCAGCAAGAAACCGAAAAACTGGCGGAAAAACAGAGCAGAGTTCTCAATGAATTACATGACAAAATTATCAATCATGCGGATTTATCTTTGATTGAAGAACAAGCGATGCTGCATTCATTACAGATTATTATTGAAAAATCAATTGGAAAAGCCAGGCAGATTTTAAAAGCCAAGGAAGAAAAAGTACCGGTCAGCGGCTATGAGCTTTTTGAAAAAATGGAAGCCATGAGATTGATCAATAACCAGGAACTAAAGGAATGGAAAAAAGTGATTGGCCTTAGAAATACCATAGTGCATGAGTATATGAAGATAGATATCATGCTGGTAAAAAACATTGTGACAGAAGAACAATACCTTTTTGTACTGGGATTTCTAAACGCACCCTTTAGCCAATTTTTAAAAAAAATAACGGGAAAATAAAATTACCCCTTCCCCTTCTGGGAGAAGGCTGGGATGAGGGTAAAACCAACGCCCCGTCATTCCCAGAGGCCGGAAACCAGCTGCCAGAGAAGGAAGGAGAGGAACAAATGAAAGCCGGATAAATGGAAAATTGATACGCAAGCAACAAAGCAACAGCCAACGAAGACACTCCCTATCTTCGTCATTCCGACAGGGATTGACGGAATCCAGGAACCAGGGACGGAAAAAGGTAAGGAACACAACCTGAGTCATCTAATTCTGATAATCTATTGAAGAGTTAATTCTACTTTGTCAGATTAACAATAGGCCGTCATACTCGTCGGGAACGGGTATCCAGCGCCACGGATGGCAAGCTTAAATTCATCCATGAAGTCTGGATCCCGCAATCCCTGTCGGAATGACGATCTTTGAAAAAATGAATGATGTAATCTGACACAGTAGAATTAAACGAAACCTCAATTAAATGAGGAATTTTTAATGGGCCTTGTCTATGCAGAGATCAATTTGTCAAATCCCGTATTGCCGGAATTAGCTTCGATAGAAGTCAATGCACTTGTGGATTCTGGAGCGCTACATTTGTGCATACCCGAACAGATAGCGCTCCAATTAAACATTAAGCCACTTGATCCTAAATAAATCAGTTAAAACCTAAAATCAGCTAATGACTTTTACAACTTACTAATTTTAAATACTTTATTTTACTGCGCCGCAGTTGAACCACTCACCAAATGGGTGAAAATGTTAAATTTATAAAAAAATAATTTTCAAAGGCTTATAGGTAAAATTAAGGTTCAACTGATTTTTTTAGGTTGATGAGAGAGAAGTCACTCTAGCAGACGGCAGTAAACAACTCATACCCTATGCGGGCCCCGTCAAAATCAAGTTCCAGAATCGAGCTGCTTTTGTTGGCGTTATAATCATGGGAGATGAAGTTTTATTAGGGGCGATTCTGATGGAGGATATGGATGTCTTGATACATCCAGTCACCAGAACAGTAGTTGTTAATCCGCAAAGTCCAAATGTCGCAACGACTATGGCAAAACAAACTACCAGGAGTGGAAGCTAAAAAAAGGTTGTGGACATCAAACAGTTTAGTTAATGTAACGTCATTCCGGCAAGTTTTGCCGGAAACTAGTGGCCACGGAAGACGTAGAATCACTCCTTCTCCTATTGAGAGGTAGGTTGGGATGAGGTAAAACCAGCGCCCCGTCATTCCGGCAGGGATTGCCGGAAACCAGAAACCAAGGACGTAATGTAGAAATGACAGCTTAATAAACGGATTTTTGCTACCAAACATCAATGAAAAAGGACGCTAAAACCTACATCGCAGGACTCCGAGGACTGGTCAGCAGCACCATCCTAAAAACCTGACCGAAAAAGGTTAAAATAACCTAACGGAAGACCTCCATTAGCAAGCCAGTATGGTCGAATCCTCATTTGGTGACGGCTATAGCGAAGGGAAAGCAGAAGGTATGGTTGAAGGTATGGACAAAGTGACTAAAGACATCGCGCTTAAATTAGTCAAAACAGGAGCTACTGTTGATACAATCGCGGAAGTAACAGATTTAAAGTTAACAGAAATTAAATGCTTATTGCAGAAAGGAAAAGACAAGACAAGTGATATCGTAATAACGCCTGAATCCTTTGATCGTTTAGATGTGTTGGTTGTGTGCAAATATGGCAAAAAGCACTGAGGGTTTTGAGTGCGCATCAAGGAAGCAAAACAACAGCTTATTCGCGATATTTTGCACAATGCCTATGTCGATGGTCCTGTTATGATATGGTTAGTTTATTGATTTTTCAGTGTTTCTTGCTTAGGTCTCGCCGAAGAGATAGGAGCTGAATTGATGCGTATGCCAAGTTTGGAAGATTTGCCGCACTATACATACGATGACTATGTGCAATGGGAAGGTCGCTGGGAATTGATCTATGGTGTAGCTCATGCCATGAGCCCTGTACGGAGCATCGCGCATCAATCAATCAGCCAACATATTGCCAGCCAGTTAGAGCAAGCGTTGAAAAACTGCCAGGAATGCCATGCTTTGTTACCCGTTGACTGGAAAATTGATGAAGGAACAACCGTCCAGCCTGATAATTTAGTCGTTTGCGGGGACTTGGAAAAAAAAGCTTACTTAAGCAAGGCGCCCACCTTAATTTTTGAAGTGCTTTCTAAGGCGACTGCTCATAAAGACCGTACCACCAAATTTGAACTCTATGAACAAGAAGGTGTACAACACTATGTCATTGTTGACCCAGATGAAAGCATGGCCAAGGTCTATTGTTTGCATGATGGACATTACATCAAGGTTCTAGACACCAACAAGGAGAATGTTGAGTTTGATTTAGGTAAATGTATTATTCAATTCGAATTCTCAGGGATTTGGTTGTGATCACGAATAAAGTTTTTAACAGGGAATCTTCAATTGTGGCAGGTAAGCCGACAGGTATTACCGACACCCAATAGACAGAAACACGTGAAAAATTTCTTTAAATGAACAAACAACCCGGCTGATCCGAAGATGAAGATGAGAGAACCAATGAAATCAATGTATCCGTTCGTACTGAGCTTGTCGAAGTATGAACCGCGTACCTACTAAAAAATGAAGAAGTAAAAGAAACTTACAACGCCAAAGGCTAAAAAGAAACCACAGGAATTATTAGATTGTTAAAGGATGAGTGAAATTTCTAACATAAAAAAAATACTAATTGTTTTTGGCACCCGGCCAGAAGCAATTAAAATGGCACCGCTTGTTAAAGCACTTCAAACTGAAACATCATTAGAAGCAAAAGTGTGTGTGACAGCGCAGCATCGTGAAATGCTAGATCAAGTATTGGCGATATTTAATATTACGCCAGATTACGATCTAAATCTAATGAAAGCCGGGCAGGATCTCTATGACATCACGTCTGGTGTGTTATTGGGTATGAAAGATGTATTATTAGATTACCGGCCGGATATCGTGTTAGTACATGGTGACACGACAACTACATTCGCAACATCATTAGCAGCCTTTTACCAGAAAATTAAAGTAGGCCATGTTGAAGCAGGCTTAAGAACAGGTAATATCTATAGCCCTTGGCCAGAAGAAGCGAACCGTCAATTAACTTCACAAATTACTACATATCACTTTGCACCTACATCAACCAGCAAACAAAACCTACTCAACGAAAATGTTCTTGAAAAGAACATTGTAATAACGGGAAATACTGTTATTGATGCACTTTTTTTAGCGTTAGATAAAATTAAAAATGACAAAACGTTAGAAAACAATATTCTTGACTTTATCAAAACTCAATACCTATTTAACCCTGATAGAAAAATAATCTTGGTAACGGGGCATAGGCGTGAGAATTTTGGTCAAGGTTTTATCAATATTTGTGAATCATTGAAAACGTTGGTACAAACTAACTCTGATTTAGATATCGTTTATCCGGTGCATTTAAACCCCAATGTACAGAAACCAGTTAATGAAATTCTTTCGAATACAAGGAACGTTTTTCTTATTGACCCATTACAATACGAACCGTTTATCTACCTAATGAATTTAGCTCATTTTATTATTACAGACAGTGGCGGCGTACAAGAAGAGGCGCCGAGCTTAGGTAAACCAGTACTTGTGATGAGAGATACCACCGAAAGACCTGAAGCGTTAGAAGCCGGTACCGTCAAACTAGTAGGCACAGAACCAGAAAAAATCATTAAAGAAGCGCAAAAGCTTCTTAATGATGAAGATGAGTACAAAAAAATGTCACAAGCTCATAACCCTTACGGTGATGGTAAGGCATGTAGCAGAATAGTTGAATTTTTGGCATTGCTAATTTAGTATAGTTAACGTTCCATTTCTTTTATGCATTAAGAGTAATATAGACAGCTCAAGCATTCGAACACTTTTTGTGTAACATTTTGTCTTTCTTCTCATTCGTGCAAGAAAATGTCTAAAGATACTATTGTAGCCTTCAACTGTGTATGTTTCAGCTTTGGATTGAACGTGTTTTTCGCTAGGAATAAAATGTTCATAGGGCTGCCAATAATCGGTTGCTATTGTTCCATTTAATTGATCTTCAATTCCTTCCCAGAGTTTTTGTCCTGTCTGTACGCTTCGGTCGCCAACAATGAAATTGATGAATTTTTTCCCATATCTATCAACAGCAATCCATATCCATTTATAGCTTTTTTTTGACCCACATAGGTATGCATTTCATCCATCTCAGCATAAATCACTTGTTCAGGACTTTTCAATTCGGCAACTTGCTCACCAAAGGATCTAATCCAATTTAGTACCGTGACATTGCTTACGTTCAAAACCCGACCAATTGAACGAAACCCTAATCCTTCAAGATATAATTGAAGAGCCATCTTTCTTAAATAGAATGGTTTGGCTCCCGAGCCACTAGCAACAGTATATCGAAAATTACATTCTTTACATTTGTAACGCTGCTTTTGTTTTACGATACCATCTTTGATGTTTTTATTAGATTTGCATTTAGGGCATTCCATTAAATTTCTCGCTCTCTTTAGAAAGATATCAAAAATTTAATTCTAACATAAAGCTATACTAAATTAGCAATGCCCTATTTTAATTCTAACATAAAACTATACTAAATTAGCAATGCCGAATTTTTAAGGGGGCAAAAAGTAAACAAAAAACTATATTTATAGCCCTTTGTAATCTTTTATCATCCATACGACCGAAGTGTCAAGTGTCAGTCTTGTCCAATATGAAATGAGTCTGAAACGACTCCTTATTTCCAGTATAAAATGAGCCTGAAATAGCTTTTCTGTTCATAATCCACTTTATGAAAATGATTATGAACATCGATAATTTAACCCAAATAGAGCACCTCGAATCCTTTTTACAGGGCAACCAATCGATAGCCTATTCGATACCGGGTAATAAAGCTGAGCGGTATCAATTGATCCAAAAGGGACTCGTTAAATTCAACTACCTGTCCTGCAATAAAAAAGACAAGGGCATCATTAGTCGGTTTCTGATTAAGCTAACCGGTTATTCCCGCCAGCAGATGACACGTCTCATCGCGCAGTACCGAAAGACCGGTTACGTCAGGTACAGCCCAGCAAGAGGCAATGGTTTCAACCGAAAATATTCTCAGCGCGATATTCGATTATTGGCAGACATTGATGAATGGCATGAGAAACCTTGTGGTCATGCCGTGAAAAAGCTTATTGAGCGTTCCTATCAGGTGTACGGAGAGAAGCAGTATCAAAAGCTGGCGACAATCTCTGTTTCACACCTCTACAATCTGAGGGCATCAAAAACCTATCAGTTACAGCGCAGAGACTTTGAAAAAACCAAACCCAGGCAGATCGCCATTGGCGACAAAAGAAAACCACAAGCCAACGGTCAGCCAGGATACCTTCGCGTTGATACCGTTCACCAGGGCGACCAGGACAAGCAAAAAGGCGTTTATCATATCAATGTAGTTGATGAAGTCACTCAGTTTGAAATGATCTTATCCGTTGAAAAAATCAGCGAACACTTTTTAATCCCCGTGCTTGAACAAATACTGGAAACTTTTCCCTTTATCATCAAAGGTTTTCACTCTGACAATGGGTCAGAATATATCAACAAGCCCGTAGAGAACCTGTTAAATAAGCTATTGATTGAAATGACCAAATCACGATCCCGACAAACCAATGATAATGCACTGGTTGAAGGCAAAAATGCCGCGGTGGTCAGAAAGGTTTTTGGCTATACCCATATCCCACAAAGATGGGCTGCGAGGCTGAATGAATTCAATATCAAGTATTTGTACCCCTATGTTAACTATCACAGGCCCTGCTTTTATCCTGAAATCATCACCGACGATAAAGGAAAGCAGTCTAAGCAATACCCCTATAAAAACATGATGACACCTTATGACAAACTCAAATCACTACCTGACAGTGAAAAATATTTGAAACCGGGAATAAGCTTTGCGATACTCGATCAGGTTGCCATGGCAATAACCGATAATCAGGCCGCTATAATCCTAAAAAAAGAAAGACAGAAACTTTTTAACCAGATTTTTGAACAGAAAAAAATGGCTTAACTTTTATGCACATTTCAGACTCATTTCTGAATTGGAAAATACTGTGTCAAGTCCCGTCAGATTAAATTCAAAGAACACCTTCGCCTCGTAATCACACCAATATAATCATGTTTATGGGCCGAATAATCGTTATAATCAACTCATGTATATTTGGCAACACAATGACTGGCCTTATTTTACTTACGACGCGTCACGCTACTTATCACAGATTGCTCGTTTTTTAAATGTGGCAGAGCGCATCTTCGGTCGTCTTGAAGGTATGTCGCAACATCACCAGGATAAAGCATTCATTGACCTGATGGTCTCAGAAGCAATTACAACCAGTGCAATTGAAGGTGAGCAATTGAATCGCGCCTCTGTCCAATCATCCATTAAAGCCTTTATTGGACTAACAGACATTCACCAACGTTCTTACGATCCCAAAGAAGAGGGCATTGCCGCATTAATGGTTTCAGTCCATCAACACTGGAATCAGACGCTTACTAAGGCTATGCTCTGCAAATGGCAGGAAATGGTTGTGATTGACTCTCAATTCCGACCTATCACCCGCGGTGACTATCGACAACACGACAATCCTATGCAAATTGTGTCCGGTGCCATTGGAAAACAGCAAGTCCACTATGTTGCGCCACCGTCCGATCAAGTGCCGGCTGAAATGGAACGTTTTATGAACTGGTACAACCGCACCGACCCCATAAATGGTACTGAAAAAATACCCGGATTGATACGCGCAGGCATTGCACATGCATGGTTTGAGATCATCCATCCATTTGAAGATGGCAATGGCCGCGTTGGACGCGCAATCATTGAACATGCCTTATCTAAGACATTGAGGCATCCAAATCTGGCATCATTATCAACCGCCATCGCAACAAATCGAACGGCGTATTATGACGCGCTAGGAAATCTTGGTCAGCATGGTATGAATGTGAATCAGTGGCTGGATTATTTTGTTAATCTTGCAGAAACAGCACAGGCCATTACTAAACTGAAAATAGACTTTACCCTCGGTAAAACACGCTTTTATGACAGCTTTGCCGACCATCTAAACCACCGTCAAGCAAAAGTGGTGAAGCGTATCTTTGCTGAAGGTATCAAAGGCTTTGAAGGTGGACTCACAAACAAGAAATATCGCGCGATCACGCAATGTTCAGCGACAACCGCCACACGCGACATTGCAAACATGTTACAAATTGGCGCTTTAGTGCAAAGTGCAGGGGGTGGTCGCAGCACACATTATACGTTAGCTGCCATCGATCAAACGCTTTTAACTCGATGGCGATTAACGATCAAATCAGAATCTACTAAGGGATAGTGGGTCAAGCCTGTGATTTTACGTAAAATTTTGAGCACTAAAACCCTCTCTAATTGTTGTTCCGATGCGCCAGTTTTTAACTCATCCAGGCAGGGTTTAGCTTGGCCAGTAAGAAAAAAAGTGAAGCTACAGAAGGTTTATACTGGTTAAGAAAAAACGTCCTAGTGCTACTTTGTCAGATTACCCATTCATTTTTTCCAAGATCGTCATTCCGGCAGGGATTGCCGGAATCCAGGCTTCATGGATGAATTTCAGCTTGCCTTCCGTGTCGCTGGATACCCGTTCCAGACGAGTATGACGGCCTTATGGTTAATCTGATAAAGTAGAACTAGATCAAAATATTTGATTTAAAATAGTCAAGAAAAGGAAAGTTTAAAAGTATTTCTAGGCGGGTGCTTGATTGGAAAACCCTATGACACTTTAAGATTGTTAAAAATGATAGTTAAGGGGAGAAAAAAGTGATATCGCCCCAGGCGCGCAGGCCATACAGATTCAATAAAATCTAATCCAGACGCTATTGATGTAGATAATGAGTGTATAAAATACCTTTAAATATTACGCAAAAGCTTAGAATGCGAATTGCAAATTTAAATCATAAAAGTAAATTGCTATTTAAGGATGTGAATGCTTGGGTGCCAATAAAACTATCTTTACTATGTTTGTTTTGACAAATCCATCCCTTCCATAATATATGCTAAAAAAACTTAAACAATGGTTAGCGGAACAGAATGATCTTGAATTAGCCATTTTAATCGGTAGCCAAGTGCAAGGTAATGTTACCCCAAACAGTGATTGGGACATTGCCATCCGCTGGATGACGGATATAAACCCTATGCAGCGATTAAGTAAGACAGAAAACCTAAGACGTTTGCTGGCACAAGAATTAGCCGTACCTGAAGCCAAAATAGACTTAATCGATTTAGTGTCAGCCGGACTTGCGATACGGGCAGCCGTTGCTGAAGAAGGCAGGGTCTTGAAAGGGGAAGATACACTGGCATGGAATTATTTTCTCCAGCGCACCTGGTGTGAACTGGAAATTTTTTATTGGGATAAAATCTATGCGCCTCGATCTCTATCAAGCTGAAACTGCACGTATTGCAACAGAACAAACGGCATTACTGGATGAGGCGCAGCACTTATTAACATCGGGAAAAAATTTATCGCGTTTGGAGCAAAATGGTGTGTTACATGCTTTGCAAATATTGATAGAAAATGCCATCGGCAAAGCTAAGCAACTACTCAAAGCAGCCAATGAACCCGTTCCCGTTTCAGCGTATGATGCTTTTGATGTGCTTGCTAGGCTGGGAGAAATTGAGCAATCATCATTGGAGCAATGGAATTCGGCCATAGGTCTGCGCAATCGAATTGTGCATGACTATATGAATATTGATATGAGTCTTATTTTTGAGTTTATCAAACAAAGTCAGTACCGTTTTTTAACTGACTTTCTATGTAAAACATTGAAATAAAGTAAGAATGGATTTTTAGACAATAAAGCAGTTTTAGCACTTAAGTTACTACCCATTTTGAGGACAATTCTGCTTTCATTCAATCTCACATCATGAGCTGTTTTATTGTCAATTTGGACATATTTCGTATGGGAAAAGGCTGCACTATCTTAAACCAGTAAAATTGTATTGCCATAGGCGGGTAATTGTTGATCATGAGTGAGTAATCTTAGAGGTTCCGAAATACTTTGGGCTATTAATAATCGGTCAAAAGGATCGCGGTGGTGATGTGTAAGATTCTTTAGTGGTTCAATATGCTCGGCGTTAATCGTAAGAATTTCTAAACCACTGTCTATGATAATTTGGTGTAGCTCAGCAGTTCCTACACCCACATCCAATTTTCCCAGGGAGGTTTTTATTGCGATCTCCCAGAGACTGGCAACACTGACGAAAACGATCTCAGCTCCATGAATGTGTTGCCGTGCTTTTTCCGGAAGCTCATGGCTATCTGCCAGGCCCCACAGTAGAATATGTGTATCAAGCAAGATTCTCATTACTCGATTTACTCTTCAAAACTGTCCAAGATTTTTTGTGGCAAGGGTTCGTCAAAATCTTCAGCGATCTTAATCTTTCCCTTTAAAGCGCCCAGTTTTATTTGTTTTTGTTTGTCAGTTATTGGGATGAGCTTCATCATGGGCTTTCCAGCCTTGCCGACAATGATCTCTTTACCTGCCGCAACCTCTTCAGCGATCTTTGACAAGTGTGTTTTTGCTTCGTGTATATTGATGATTTTCATGATGAGACACTAATTTAAAAAAAGACTTAGTTTAGTCTAGTTTATTTAAGAAAACTTTTCAATGCCGAAATAAACGCAGAACTGGCTTCCAACTGTTACAGCAACATAGTCAAACTAAATGCTTAAAACTTTAGCATCAAGGTATGTTAATTTATATTAAGGATAGTTTGATCCCATAGACTCAAATGATTCCTGCGTTATTCACTGAGTGGGTGGTTAAAATGCAATGGCAAGACGTATTGGCAGACAAATCTTTACGCGATCTTCCTTATAAAATAGAATTGAATGAAAAAGGTTTAATAGAAATGTCTCCGGCTTCGTTTATGCATAGTTTATTGCAAGGAAGGTTAACTAAATTATTGGGTAATCAATTAGAGGGCGAAGTCTTTACTGAGCTTGCAGTACAAACAACGAAAGGAGTCCGCGTGCCAGACGTAGCTTGGGGCTCTAAAGAATATGTACAAAAGCATATAAAAGATATTTACGCATCATCAGCACCAGAATTATGTGTGGAGATTATTTCACCTTCAAATACCCGAGGAGAAATGATGGGTAAGGTCGAATTATTTTTAGAAGCGGGGGCAATAGAAGTGTGGCTAGTAACAGAGGATCGTCAGGTAACTTACCATACCTCACAAGGCCAACAACCCCAATCAAATTTTGAGATAGATTTAAAAGGATTGGCCTAACTCTATTGATTATCGCAAAGTAACCCAAATGATGTTTTTTATAAAAATAGAAAGTTGCTTGGGGCTTTGGATGAAAAAATGATTAATAACTTATTCAATATCAATTGAATCAAATTTATCTAAACTTTTTAAGAAATAAAGGATGCGTTTGAGCGAACTACCTGCATTGCTGATCAAGGGGAAAGACAAAGAAGATATCTATTCAGTTTGAGGGGCGTTATAGTCCTGGTCAGATACATAAATATAATGAGGTAAAAAGTTATGGGACTTATTTATGCCAATGTTTTTGTTTCCAATCCGATTTTGCCAGAGCTAATATCAATCAAAGCACGTGCGCACGTTGATACAGGCGCTTTGCACTTATGCATACCATAACATTTGGCCCTCCAGCTCAAGTTAAAACCACTTGAACATAGAGAAGTATCGCTGGCGGACGGAAGTAAACAATTAATACCCTATGCAGGGCCGATTAAGGTGCAATTTCAGAATCGAACAGCATTCGTTGGTGCAATGGTTTTGGGTGATGGAGTATTATTGGGTGCTATACCGATGGAAGATATGGATGTGGTTATTCATTCAGCAACAAAAAGTTTAATGGTGAATCCAGAAAGTTCAAATATTGCAATGATTCAAGCAAAATAATGGTGTGAAACCTGACAGGCATTTATTTGGTGTATTCCTCTAAAAACTGGTTGTCCATGCTTCGACAAGCTCAGCACGAACGGCTAATTTATTGGTTTTAATGTATCACCGTTCGCACCAAGCTTGTCGACGAGGGGTTTTAGCGGTTCCTGATAAAAGATAGCGATGAAAAATAAAGAACAATCAAGTCTTTCAATAGAGACCAAGGCTACCCAACGCCGTTGATATAAAATGAAAAGAAAACTTATCACATTTGACTGGGCTATTAAGCGCTTATTGCGCAGCAAAGCCAATTTTGGCATCTTGGAAGGATTCCTGAGCGAATTGCTCAAGGAAGACATCGCTATATTGGAAGTTTTGGAAAGTGAAAGCAACAAAACCTATCATGCCGACAAATTTAACCGGGTTGACCTCAAAGTACGTAACAGCAAAGAAGAAATAATCATCATAGAAATACAATATGATAGGGAATATGACTACTTGCAGCGCATATTCTATGGTGTATCGAAAACCGCTATAGAATACATGGAAGCAGGCAGTGCTTATGCAGGCATAACGAAAGTCATCTCTATCAACATTCTTTACTTCGATCTCGGCAGTGGCAAAGATTATATCTACAAAGGCACCACCAACTTTATCGGACTGCATCAACACGACCGGCTGGAATTAAATGAAAAACAACAACAACTATTCCAAAAAAGCACCATAGAATCGCTTTATCCGGAATACTACCTGATAAAAATCAACCGCTTTAACGACATTGCCAAAGATACCTTAGACGAATGGATTTACTTTCTAAAAAATGAAGAAATAAAAGAAACCTTCAGCGCCAAGGGCTTAAAAGAAGCTGAAGAAAAATTGAGTATCATGAAGCTACCTGAAGAAGAACAGAAAGCTTACCAGCACTACCAGGAAGACCTCCATTATCAAGCCAGCATGTTTGAATCTTCATTCGGCGACGGCTATAGCGAAGGAAAAGCAGAAGGGAAAGTAGAAGGTATGGACAAAGCGGCCAAGGACATTGCGCTTAAATTAGCTAAAACAGGAGCTACTGTTGATACAATCGCGGAAGTAACAGGTTTAAAATTAACAGAAATTAAATACTTAAGTATTTTCCAATTAAGAAATGAGTCTGAAATGAGCATAAAAAGTTAAGCCCTATTTTTCTGTTCAAAAATCTGGTTAAAAAGTTTTAGTTTTTCCGTTTTTAGCCGCCTGATTATCCGTCATTTCCATGGCAACTAAATCAAGTATTGCAAAGCTTAGCCCAGGCTTCAAATATTTCTCACTATCAGGCAGTGATTTTAGCTTGTCATAAGGTGTCATCATGTTTTCATATCGGTATTGTTTGCGCTGTTTTCCTTTGTCATCGATGATAATTTCAGGGAAAAAGCAAGGTCGATGGTAGTTGATATAGGGGTACAAAAAGTTGATATTGAATTCATTTATCCTTTTCGCCCATTTTTGTGGGATATGAGTATAACCAAATATCTTTCTAACGACGGCTGCATTTTTACCTTCAACCAGTGCATTATCATTGGTTTGTCGGGAGCGTGATTTAGTCATTTCAATCAATAGCTTGTTGAGCAGCTTTTCTACAGGCTTGTTGATATATTCCGAGCCATTGTCAGAATGGAACCCTTTGATAATAAATGGAAAGGTTTCCAGAAATTGCTCCAGTGCGGGGATTAAAAAAAATTCACTAATTTTTTCAACCGACAAAATCATTTCAAACTGAGTGATTTCATCGACCACATTGATATGATAAACGCCTTTTTTCTTGTCCAAATCACCTTGGTGAACGGTATCAATGCGGAGATAACCTGGCTGTCCATTAGGTTGGGGCTTTCTTCTTTCACCGATGGCAATCTGCTGTCTGGGTTTGGTTTTTTCAAAATTTGTCCGTTGACGCTGGTAGGTTGTTGAGGTTCTGAGATTGTATAAATGCGAAACAGAAAGCGTGCTCAGATTTTGATACTGATTCTCTTGGTAAACTTGATAGGAGCGCTCAATGATTTTTTTAACAGCATGTCCACAAGGTGTCTCGTGTAGCTCATCTATTTTTGCCAGCAAGCGAATATCTTTCTGTGTGTATTTTTGATGAAAACCATTGTCTCTTGCTGGTGTGTGCTTGATATAACCCGTTTTACGGTATTGCCTAATAAGACGAGATAGCTGCTGTCGAGAATAACCGGTGAGTTTGATAAGAAACCGGCGAATAATCCCCTTGTCCTTTTTATTGCAAGATAGGTAGTCAAATTTGACGAGCACTCTTTGTATCAAGCGATACCGCTCAGCTTTATCACCCGGCACTGAATAGGCTATCTGTTGATTGCCTTCTAAAAAGGCTTCAAGGTGTTCTATTTGAGTTAAGTTATCTATGTTCATAATCGTTTTCATAAGATAGATTATGAACAGAAAAGCTATTTCAGGCTCATTTTATGTTGGAAATAAGTGGCTGGTTCAGACTCATTTTATATTGGACAACTCTACGATTTTAAGGCCACCTGATGGTCTAATTTATCAGTGAAAATTAACGACACAACTCAGAACAAGCTGTCAATTTAATGCTGAATTTAGTAGGCAGGGGCAGACTCAACTGATTTTTTTAGGTTTATGTGTGTGTGGCGAGATTGGTTCCACAGGGGAGGTTAATATGGAAACACTGATGTAACTTATAGGTGAAGATGCTATTAGGATATAAAGGCTAACACTCTGTATACACTTTCTAAGTGTGGATTAGAGAGTTAGACCAAATTGACAGACTGTTAGATATATTTTTAAGATCTCATAGAATATGAAAACAAAAAAGGCTAATAAACAGGCTTCAGTAAAAAAAAATATTTCCTGGGTTGCTATTAGCAATATTACATATGCTGCATGTCAATGGGTAACACTTATGATAATTGCCAGGTTTGGTAGCGTAAGTGAGGTGGGTATCTATAGTTTTGCGTTAGCTATTTCTGCTCCTATTATCCAGTTTTTTAGTTTAAATTTAAGGGTTGCTATCGCAACGGATCAGAATAATAAGTATTCTTTTCAGGAATATGAAGTTCTTAGGTGTTGGTTAACCTTCCTTTCACTTGTAATATTATCTCTCGTATCAATTTATACGCAGAAAAGTACGACTACATTATTTATTGTAATAATGGTTGCTCTTGGAAAAGGAGTTGAGTCAATTATAGATATTTATCTCGGATTATTTCAAAAAAGCGAAAAACATAATACAATTTCTCAAGTAGTTACTTTTAAAGGTGTTTCATTGGTATTTTGTTTTCTTTTGGGCTATATGTGGTTGGATTCACTTTTCTATAGCTCGTTATTAATATTAATATTTTGGTTATTATTGTTAGGGATTATAAAAAAACAAACGTTAAAAATACCTGATACAAATAATAATAAAAAAGGATTTACATCATTAATCTTATTAACTTTACCTTTGAGTTTTGCAATTTTATTTGATTCATTAACTATTAACTCCGCAAAATACCTGATTGAATATAAATTTGGTTTAGAACAACTTGGGTATTTTTCTTCAGTGGCCTATTTTATGGTTGCAGGAGGAACTATTGTTGGGGCGATAGGATATGTAATAACACCAAGGCTTGCGCTGCTTTATCAAGAAAATAATTTCACGCAATATATAAAAGTAGGAATTACTTCAGTATTTTCTAGTCTTTTTATTGGGTTTTTTGGTATTGCTATTGCCTTTATAGTGGGTGATAAAGTTTTATACCTTTTGTATGGGATAGAATATGAAGTATATCAAAGTTTATTTGTAGTGATAATGCTAGCAGCGACACTATGGTATGGGGCAGGAATAGCCGGGTGTCTAATAAATGCTACCCGTTCGTTTAAGTATCAAACTTTTAGTAATGCTCTTTCTTTTATTGCTAGTTTTGCTAGCGCTATCTTTCTTGTTGACCTAGGGATTATTGGCATTGCCTGGGGAATTGTAATAGGTATGGGGTTACGTTTTATGATTAATTTATCAATAGTAACAAAAATTATTTTAAAAAAAAGGAAAAAAAACAGGGATGAGAATTGTAAACTTAGTTCGTAATAGTGGTATAGCGTTAGCAATATTCAGGTTACCAGTTAGAGTTTTAATAAAAGTTGGCAATAGTCTAAATACTTGGTGGTGGAGGTGGCATCTTAATAAACTTGGGGGAAATTCAACTATTGAACTGGGTGTAAAAATTGAACAACCCACACAAGTATCAATAGGGGACAATTGCTTTATAGGAAGTGGAACTATTATGATTGCTGAAAAAAAAGGTTCTCCCTTAAAAATTGCTAATTATGTGCATATTAACAAAAACGTACGACTAGATCACACAGGAGGTCTTATTATTGGCGAAAAAACACTCATTTCTGATGAAGCATTAATTTATTCTCATTCTCATGGTCTAGATCCTAGGAGTGTTCCTGTTGGACTTTCTAAGGTAATAGGTTCAAATGTATGGATTGGTGTTAGAGTCATTATTTTAGAAAAATGTACTTTAATATCCGAAGGAACAATTATAGCCGCAGGATCAATTGTTCCTAAGTCAATTGAAATTCCAGGTGTATTTGCTGGAAATCCAGCAAGAAAAATAAAATGAGTTTTCTGTCTGCAGGGTTCATCGTTAGTTTAACCTTTGTTCTGCTTATCCCCTTTTTTTTAAATAGAAAAGAATTTATTACTCCTCTGAAAGTTTACTCATTTTTCACAATATTAACAACCATTCCCTATTTGATAACTTTATCATTTGATCCAAGCATAATGCATTATTCTGTATATCAGTATTTAGGTATTCCTAAAATCTATAACGCCTCTTTTTATTATATTTTTGTTCAATCTATAGGTAGTTTATCCCTTTATTCTGGCTACTATGCTATTTCCTCGCCTAAGCAAGTCGTCTTAATCAGCCAAAATGATGAAAAACATGCTGAAAGGATATTGATATTTTTTTCATTTATAGCATTTATTATTGCTTCAATTTCTTTTTATTTTAAGCTTCAAGCGGCAGGAGGCTTACTTAATTTATTAGGAAATATTGGATTAAGAACGCAATTATCTGCAGGAACAGGTTATATATCTTTTCTTTTTAGTATGATGATGTATTTATCGATATTTATTTTTATGTATTCTTTCAAATATAAGAAAAGTAAAAAAAAGATCTTTTTACTAATATGCATGTTTGTAATGGCATTTGTAATGTTTACAGTATTTGGAGGAAGAAAACCATTCATACATTTAGTTATTATTAGCTTAGTATTATGGAACTATTCTATTAAGAAAATAGAAAGAATAAGCATTAAACATGTGCTTTTTGGGATAATATTACTTTTCTATTTTATTTCTGTACTTATGCTCCGGAAAGCTGATGCTATTGAAAGTTATTTGAATGAACCAGCCTTATTTCTAACTGATTTTATTTTGAATATGGGAACATTTCTAAATAATTTGAGTTATGTGGATACGTATATTTTTATTACTGATTATTTTAATTCTGAGAATTATTGGTTTGGAAGGATTTATTTTGATTTAGCTCAGGCACCTATTCCGAGTTCTATTTTACCTGATAAACCGCCAGTTGATGAAGGGGTGTATATAAGAACTTTATTATATGGAATAAATGCAGTACCACCCATGCCATTCCACCAAATGTACCCTTCGTCATTTCCTCCAGAAACATTAGGGAATGGTTATGCTAACTTTGGAATATTGGGTGTGATTTTATGGATGTTTCTCTTAGGGCTAATCTACAAGGTATTTTATAATCGAGTAAAAAAGAAGCCATCACTTTTAAACATATTCATGCTTGCCTTTGTTTTAATAAATTTTCATATTAGTAACCTGAGAATAGTACAGTTTCTAATGTCTTATTCTATTGCCTGGGCATTTCTAAAACTGGTTTTTTCAAATAATGGTCTTATAAGGAAATTTACCTATGGAAAATAAAATACTAATTTTTTCGCCCTATTATCTGCCTGGTAATAAAGGTGGTGGTCCGATTGTTACAGTTTCTAATATGGTTAAAGCGTTAGGAAATGATTTCTTTTTTCGTATTGTCACAATGGACAGAGATTTAGGCGATTTTAGACCCTACGAAAACATAAAATGTGATGAATGGACAAAATATAATAATACTGACGTGATTTATTTGTCTCCTGTAAAAATGGGGATTTTAAATATAATAAAGTTAATATACTCGTCTGGCTGCAATACAATCTATTTGAACAGTTTTTTTTCGTATAAATGGTCTATTAGAATTATTTTTCTAAAAGCTCTTGGCATTGTAAAGCAATCTATTGTGCTTGCACCTAGAGGGGAGTTTTCAGAAGGAGCCTTAATTTTAAAGAAAAGGAAAAAATATTTTTACCTTTTCTTAGCTAAACGAATGCTATATAGGAAAATAAAGTGGCAAGCTTCTAGTGAATATGAAAAAGAGGATATAGAAGCACAGTTTAAAGCATCCAAAATTGTAGTGGCGCCTAATATTACTTTGCCTCCAAACGGTAAACCAAATTTAAAGAGACAAGATGATTCAGTCTTAAAATTGGTTTTTATTTCAAGAATATCTGAAAAAAAGAATTTAGCTCTTACTTTAAATATTCTGAAAAATAGTGGTATATCGTATGAGGTTAGTTATGATATTTACGGTCCCATTGAAAACCATCATTATTGGAAAAAATGTTTGCAGCTTATTGATGAATTTCCTGAAAATATAAAGGCCAACTATAAAGGGGTTATTGATCATAGTACTGTATTTAAAACGCTATCCAATTATGATGCATTCTTATTTCTTACCAAAGGGGAAAACTTTGGGCACGTAATTTTTGAGTCATTTTATGCAGGTACTCCCGTTATCCTCTCCACATATACCCCTTGGTTAGAGTTGAAAAAAAAGGGGGTTGGCTGGAATGTTGACTATGACGATACCAAAAATGTTATTAATGCAATTAATGAACTTAAAGGGATGACAAATTCAAGAATTGAAACAATTAGAGAAAACGCTCACGCATATGCTAAAGAATTTAGTAAAAACAAGGAAGTAAGATCTGCAAATAAAACACTATTTTCGAATGTAGGTGCAGTTGTCGAAAAGTAAATAAAAGAGAAATTTTTGGCTAAAGTTTGCTCTACGATATTACATGCCTCATTCCATATAAAAAATATGAATACAGGATTATATTTTATGAAAAAGGAAAACAATGTTTAAAAATAAAACGCTACTTATAACGGGTGGAACGGGTTCTTTCGGTAATGCCGTATCACGTCGATTTTTGGATACTGATATAAAAGAAATCCGGATCTTTTCACGTGATGAAAAGAAGCAGGATGATATGCGTAAAAAATATAATAAACCAAAGCTGAAGTTTTATCTTGGTGATGTGCGTGATGTTAATTCCATTATTGATGCTATTCGTGGTGTGGATTATGTGTTTCATGCAGCGGCACTTAAACAAGTACCCTCATGTGAGTTTTACCCTATGCAAGCGGTACAGACAAATGTAATAGGCACTGAGAATGTTTTAAATTGTGCTATTAATGCAAGTGTAAGAAAAGTTATTGTATTGAGTACTGATAAAGCAGTTTATCCCATTAATGCTATGGGGGTTTCCAAAGCCATGATGGAAAGGGTTGCTGTGGCAAAGTCTCGTAATTTAGATGAGAAGGATATTACTATTTGTTGTACTCGTTACGGTAATGTGATGGCTTCTCGTGGATCAGTGATCCCACTTTTTATCGAACAGGTTAGAAACGGAAATACGATCACTATTACTGACCCGGCTATGACACGGTTTATGATGAGCTTAGATCAGGCTGTTGAACTTGTTCTATTTGCTTTTAAAAATGGTGTAAATGGCGATATTTTTGTTCAGAAGTCCCCTGCTTCAACAATTGAATTACTAGCGAATACCGTTACTAAACTTTTAGGAAAACCAGATCATCCAATTAAAATAATTGGTACACGTCATGGTGAGAAGTTATATGAGTCTTTGTTAACAAAGGAAGAAATGGTTCATGCAGAAGATATTGAAGGATATTATCGCATTCCTGCTGATACAAGAGATTTGAATTACAATAAGTTTTTTGATGAAGGTGATATGGTTATAAGCCAGTCGCATGAGTATCATTCACACAATACACATCGCTTAAATGAAGAAGAACTTCATGGTCTGTTAATTGAACTGCATGAAATACAAGAAGGTTTACGAGAGTTTGGAGTCATTAAATGAAAAAAGTGATGACCATTGTAGGGACACGTCCAGAAATCATCAAACTTAGCCGTGTTATTGCCGAATTAGAAAAATTTACCGATCATATTTTAGTTCATAGTGGACAAAATTATGACTATGAGCTTAATCAGGTTTTCTTTAATGAGATGGGTATTAAAAAGCCTGATTATTTTTTGAATGCCGCTGGCGAAAATCCTGCTGAAACCATTGGTAATGTCATCATGAAGTCTGATGCTTTGTTAGCAGAGGTTAAGCCTGATGCAGTCTTATTATATGGGGACACTAATAGCTGCCTTTCTGTTATCTCAGCCAAACGTCGTAAAATTCCTGTATTTCATATGGAAGCAGGAAACCGCTGTTTCGACCAGAGAGTTCCCGAAGAGATTAATCGTAAGATAGTTGATCAGTTAAGTGATATTAATATGATATTAACAGAACATGCTAGACGATATCTTATTGCTGAAGGAATACGAGCGGAAACTGTTATCAAAACAGGCTCATCAATGCGTGAGGTTTTAGATTTTTATAAAGAAGAAATCGATAACTCAACGGTTCTTGAACGTCTTGCGCTTAGTGAAAAAGAATTTTTTGTTGTTAGTACACATAGAGAAGAGAATATAGATTCAGAGAAAAATTTTAGTGATTTGTTGGAATCACTGAATAAAATGGCTGAGACGTATGGTAAACGTGTCATTGTTTCTACGCATCCACGAACAAGAAACAAGCTTAAAGCGATTAAGACGAAAGAATTTAATTCTCTAATTGAATTTATGAAACCACTCGGTTTTTTTGATTATATCGCATTACAGAAGAATGCTTATTGTGCAGTGTCTGATAGCGGTACGATCACAGAAGAGTCTGCTATTCTTGGATTTCCTGCAATAACTATTCGTCAAGCGCATGAGCGTCCAGAGGGTATGGATGAAGGCACATTGATTATGTCTGGGTTAAAAAGTGATGATATTCTTAGCGCCATTGAAATTGTAACAAAACAATGGCGGGAAAATCATAATGTAGTTCATATGGTAGAGGATTATAAAGCTTATAATGTATCTAAAAAAGTAGTTAGAATTATTGTTAGTTATATTGATTATATTAATCGTACGGTTTGGAAAGTCTATTGAAATGAACGACTTAAAAAAGGTTGTAGTGCTTGGGTCATTGGGAATGGCCGGACATATAATTGCTGAATATCTTTATTCGACTGGTCATTATGAAGTTTATGGAATTGCTCGTCAAAAAGGAAGGTTTGTTAACGCTGTTATGGATGTTACTAATTTTGAAGTCTTAAAAGAGCATCTTAAGACAATTGCACCTGATTATGTTGTGAATTGTATTGGTGTGTTGGTCTCTCAATCGAAAAATAATATTTCAAATGCTATTCTCTTAAACAGTTATCTTCCTCATTTTCTTTCTGAAATTGGTAGAAAAATAAATTATAAGCTTATTCATATAAGTACTGACTGTGTGTTTTCTGGAAAACAGGGGCAGTATAAAGAAGATTCTTTTAGAGATGGTGACGATAATTATGCCCGAACAAAAGCACTGGGTGAAGTAGATAATGAGACTGATTTGACTATTCGGACATCTATTATTGGCCCGGAACTAAAAGATAGTGGCACAGGACTGATTGATTGGTTTTTTAAACAACATGGTTCGATTAATGGTTATTCAAAAGCATATTGGTCTGGTGTAACAACTTTGGAGTTGGCAAAAGCAACAGATGAAACGATTAAACAAAATATAACGGGTGTATATCATCTGTGCCCTACAGAAAAAGTATCAAAGTATAACCTTCTTAAAACACTAGCAAAAATATGGAATAAAGATATTGAAGTTAAGGTATTTGAAGATTATAACGTTGATAAAAGCTTGGTTTGTACTCGTTGTGACTTTGTGTATCCGGCTCCCGACTATGGAAAAATGCTAGGAGAGCTTAAGGAATGGATGGATAAACATACTGAATATTATTCCTATGGTCAATAGTGTATGAAAATTTGTCTCATTATTGATGACTATTTACCTGACAGCATTAAAGTCGGCGCTAAGATGATGCATGAACTTGCTTGTGAATTATTAAAGCAAGAGCATGAGGTGACCGTCATCACTCCGTCACCTAAATTGATAGCAAAAACGAAAATAAGTAAATTGGATGGTATAACCGTTTGTCGATTTAGGAGTGGCGAAATTAAAAATGTAGGGAAAATCAAAAGGGCTATAAATGAAACTTTTTTGTCTTATTATGCTTGGAAACGTTTTAAACTCTATTTTCAGAATAATCCACATGATTTAATTATTTTTTATTCTCCTACTATCTTCTGGGGTGGTTTGGTATATCACCTCAAAAAACTCTGGAATGTTTCTAGCTATCTTATTTTACGTGATTTTTTCCCTCAATGGGCAGTTGATCATGGACTGATTAAAAAAGGCTCAGTTATAGAAAAATATTTCCGATATTTTGAAGAAAAGAACTTTATGGCTGCTGATATCATAGGACTAATGTCTGTAAAAAATCTGGAGTGGTTTAAAGGAACTGCTGATTCAACAAAACAACTTGAGGTACTTTATAACTGGGCGTCAAATACACCGGTTGAATCTAATGGGCGATATAGAAAAACATTAGGACTTGACGGAAAGGTTATCTACTTTTATGGTGGCAATATCGGGCCTGCACAGGATATGATGAATATTGTCAGACTTGCTAAAAACATGCGTAATGAATCGCTAGCTCATTTTGTTTTAGTAGGCGCTGGAGATGAGGTTGAATTAGTCCAAAATGCAATGGTGCAAGAACAACTGACTAATATTACTCTGCTCCCTTCTGTATCTCAAGAGGAGTTCAAACAAATGCTTGCTGAGTTTGACATTGGTCTTTTTACTCTTCATAAAGACCATAGCACCCACAATTTTCCAGGTAAACTTTTGGGGTATATGGTGCAGGAGCTTCCTATTTTAGGCAGTATTAATGAGGGTAATGATCTAAAGCATATTGTGGAAGAGGGTAAAGCGGGACTTGTTACTATTAATGGTGAGGATAAGATGTTGTACGAGAATGCATTAAAGTTGTTATTTGACGAGGGCTTTAGAAATGAGATGGGTAAGAATGCGCGTAGATTACTTGAGAAGAGCTTTTCGGTAGAGGCGGCAGCAGCAAAAATACTGGAGAATATTGAAATTAAGCATTAGTTTTTTTGACTTTTCTTAACCTGGTATAGCCAGAACCAAAAAGGGTTTGGTATTCTCTCCATAAGATAGGTAACTCGTCATATCGAGGAGATTATCATGAACCCTTTCGTAAGTGATACCATCACTTGGTTCGAACGCAGCGTGAAAAATTTCTTTGACTTATTGTATAAGATTTTAAAAGTAAGAAACTAATGTATGTTCATGTAGAAAAGGTTTTATAAATATTTTAATGTAAGACTTTTTGTAAAAATTGCAATCGAGAGTAAATCCATCCTAGATGGGTTAAATACATGTGATAAATCAGCGTTTTTTATCTTGTTATATTGCTTTTGTATCTTAAATTACTGATTTACTTGACTTTTTATGCGTAATTTCATTTTATTCGAGTAGCAGATCATAACTTGCCCAACTCCTTAGATTGTCGGTGTGTTGATTGTGAACAGTAGTTTCAATCAGCTACAGAAACTCCGCGCTTGAGTTAGGAAGATTTTAATGTTTAATGGCGCATAGCCAGCGTAGTACTTACTAAATGTCGAGATAAGGATTGGCCATGCAAAAATTATTGTCTAAAGATCAAATAGAAAACTTCTATCATGATGATTTTGTAAAAAGTCAAGTGGAAGACTTTATAACTCTTTTAGGAACTTCGTTTTCTCCATCCTTAGAAAGAGTTGTTGATATTGGTGGTGGTTGTGGGTTTTTCGTTAAGGCACTCCAAAATCGTTTAAATCTGAATGTAAGTGTCCTCGATTCGGATGTTAAATCGATTGAAAAATGTAAACAAGAGGGGATCGACGCTATTTGCCAGGATGCACTCAGCCCAAATATAGTTGGCGATGAATATATAGTGTGTTTTAATTTAATTCTTCACCATTTGGTTGGAGCATCGGAACAAAAAACACTCAACATGCAGAAGCATGCATTGTCTATTTGGCATCCAACTGTACATGCAATCTTTATAAATGAATATATATATGAGTCGTTCATTTTTAGCAATGTTTCTGGTTGGCTTATTTATCAGATAACGAGTAATTCAGTTTTATCTTATCTATGTAAATTTGTAGCTAAATTAATTCCATCTTTAAAAGCAAATACTTTTGGGGTAGGCGTACGATTTAGGTCTCATGAAGAATGGTGTACAGTTTTTACTTCATTAGGTTTTGAGATTGTTGAAACGAAATTAGGTAAAGAAGAATACGTTTCATTACCAAGACGTTTACTCCTCATAAAAAATTGTCGTCGTGATAGTTTTTTCCTGAAACCCATTTTTCCATGAGGTTTAAAAACGGAACGTTAACAATACTAGATTAGTAATGCCGGAGCATAGAATCATGCACAGAACACAGATATTTCTTGAAGAAAAGCAATATCACAAATGACATCGCTATGCACTAAATAAGAAGCAAAGTATCTCGGCAATTATTCGAGACTTGTTGGACAAGCATGTGCCTGATCTACCGTCTGATGATTTGAGTGTTAATTCTTTACAACAGCTCAAAGGCATTGTTTCTGGCAAAGGGGAAGTTAATGGCAAAGATCACAATAACCCGCTTTATAAGCTTGAAAGTCGCTGGAATGATAAGCCATCATGAAGAATGTTTTGGTTGATACAGGAGCATGGTATGCCTATATGGATAAAGATGATCCAGATCATGAATTAGTTTCAGATGGTTGGGGGATCAATCTCTTCTACTAGGCAGAAACAGCCAAGGGATTCCTGTTTTCAAGTGAACTCAAGGCTTTGTTACACGAACCCAGCATTTCAGAGAGCTAAATCCTACCGCGATTGCTCTTCATCTTACCTATCTCTTGTGTCCTTTTTCTCATACTCTGCTGTCAGTCAGACATTGCAAAACTTAAACCTAACCATGCCGGTTATATTTTTCTTTTAATTTCAGTGGATTAAAAACCCCTTGCTTTTTTCTCTATTGGATATATACTTTTAAGTATATTACATGAGAGAACACTTATGGAGACCAAAGTAGCCAAAGTAGCCAAAATATTCATGAATGGCCGAAGCCAAGCCGTGCGTTTACCTAAAGAGTTTCGTTTTGATACTGACGAAGTTTATATTTCAAGACAAGGCCAAAATATTATTATTTCTGAAAAAAGACCAAATTGGGATGAATTTTTCGATTCTAAACCTGCCTTTGATGATGATTTTTTAAAAGACAGGCTTGATACCCAGCCACAAGAGCGAGATTTTGATTAATGTATATGCTTGATACCAATATATGCATTTATGTTTTGAAAAACCACTCCGACAAACTACGGTATAAATTCAAGGCTACAAAAAATATTTGCATTTATTCTGTAACCTACGGTGAGCTATGTTTCGGCATTGAGAATGGCGATATCTCCATGAGAAAAGCACGCTGGAAACAGCTTGATATTTTCACAGTAAGGCTACTCATTGAACCTTGGGGAGAAGATGCTGCTAGACATTATGGTTCTATTAGAGCACTACTAAAAAAGCAGGGTACATCAATCGGTAATAATGATCTTTTAATTGCTGCTCATGCCCAAAGTCTGAAAACTGTAATGGTTACGAATAATGTTCAAGAATTTAATCGAGTGCCTGACCTTTCTGTAGAAAATTGGTTGTCTAAATAAGTGCTCAAATAATATAACACCCACATCAAAAATCGAAATGTTTCTAATCGCAAAGCGACTCACATTGTGACTGTGACCAATTCAATTAATCGGGTTATGGTCGAAAGAGGAATTGATGCGACAAAATTAGTGTGGTGACTAATGGTGTTGAACTCTCACGCTTTCAACCTCGGTCCAAAGGTCCAACCCTGTTCAGGGGGTTAGGACTCAATAATAAATGTGTCGCTGGATATATTGGACAAGGTCTGGCTCATGCGTTAGAAACTGTATTAAAAGCGTCTGATTTGCAAGAAAAGATACTGATAGACACACGTGGCGTAATTTACTAGGTTTCATTCAGCTGACAGAAAATATTAAGGCTGGCGGTAAATTAATAAAAACAGGACCTTACCATTTCAAAATCGTGTTTACGCTAGTCGTTTTTCAGGTAATGATTGGCAAGTTAATTGAATGATTGGTTAGGTTTTCTTAAAATTTTACTTTCTTTATTAAACATCATGGAAAAACCATTAATTTATCGAGAAGATGGAGAATTAAAAGTCAGTATTACAATCAAGACAAATTGTTCGATGCTTGAGCTAGAAGAGCAAATAGCATGTATGATTGAGTCAGCAGAGGAAGAGTTATCAGAAATTGAAAAATTACAAGTAACAACGCAAATACTAGAAGCATTTAACAAAACAACATGACTTATAGCCGGTTACACATCCTCTGTGGTCTTCAAGTTTTGAAAAGAAAAAGGAGGTCACCATTGCCAAAAACAACCAATGATTTGTTGATAGTCATTTGAACTTGGCGTTAAATTTGGTGCTTTTTTTAAGTTAAATTGAGGCGAGTTGTAAATCATGACTCAAGCATATCAAGAGTATTATTCAGTAAAAGATTACGAGCAATGGGAAGGCGATTGGGAGTTGATAACAGGAATGCCCTATGCCATGTCTCCTTCTCCTTCGGTGACGCATCAATTAATTTGTGTGAATCTGGTTACCCAGTTAAAAGGACATCTGGACGACAAACATGATCAATGTGGTCATTGTTATTCTTTAGTAGAAACGGACTGGGAAGTATCTGGCAATACGGTTGTTAAGCCGGATTGCATGGTCATTTGTTATGAACCTGAAGAAAAAATTACAAGAACACCCTCGATTATTTTTGAAGTTGTATCGCCTTCAAGCATTAAGCGTGATGAATTATTGAAGTTTGAGCTTTATCAAAGTGAAGGTGTTTTGTTTTATGTGCTGGTCTATCCAGATAAACAAGTCTCTAAAGTGTATAAAAATGTGGATGGGTCGTTTCAAAAGGTGGGGGACTTTAGCAAAGAGATTTGTGGTTTTGATTTAATCCCCTGTCAAATTGATTTGGATTTTTCCAGGATTTGGCGGCGTTGATGTTGTTACGCGTAATTTTTAATACATAAGAAAAGGGGTTGGTTTTAAGACAATTGAAGCGACTCAATTATTACTGTTTCAGTTCAATAAAAGCCTGAGAGGTTTTATTGGTAGGTAGTATAGTGTTGTAAGTAGGTACTGTACTTATTACAATACATGTACTGTGATTTTTTGAGGTTTATATCATGTCCATGTCGTTAACTGTTTTAATGCAACAGTTATTCAAAGTCGTTGATCAAGTCATTGCGACCGGTATTCCTGTGGAAATCAACCGCACAGGACGAACGGATTAAAGTTTATATGTGGTTTTATAAGCAGAAAGGCTTTATCTGCATGAATAATGAAGACAGGTTCGCGGTATCTGACAGCCTATAATCTGTATTAGTTCAGACTAGACTTGACACGTCTCTTTCTTCTTTATAGACTTAGTACTTGACTAACAACTAGACCTATAATATAACCATGTTATATTTGAACATTCATGAAGTAAAAACTCATCTATCTAAATATTTAGAGCGAGTAGCGGCAGGTGAACGTATCTTGATATGTAAGCGCAATATTCCCATTGCAGAATTACGAGGTTTACCTATCCCTTTAAATAATAAACGCCCGGTTGGACTTGCCAAAGGGGAATTTATAGTGACCGATAGATTCTTTGACCCATTACCAGAAGATATGATCGATACCTTTAATGGGCATTGATCATGCTTTTATTGTTGGATACCTGTACTTTTCTTTGGCTTATTACCGATGATGTTCGGCTGAGCTCGACTGCTAAAGAGTTATTTCAATCACCACAAAGTGATGTTTACCTGAGTTCAATTTCATTATGGGAAATAACCGTTAAATATAAGCTTGGTAAATTGCCACTCCCGAAACCTCCTCATGAATATATTCCCCTCCAACGACAAATACATAAGATTACATCACTTAGCCTTCATGAAAATGCTATTCAACATTTAAGTCATTTGCCTGATCTGCATAAAGATCCGTTTGATCGTATGTTGATCTGTCAGGCAATAGAAGAAAGTATGACAATACTGACTTGTGACCCTTTGATTCATGAATACCCTGTAAAGGTTGTATGGTAGTGTATTGTTAAACAGCATTAGAAACCCCCTTGAGTAGATGTATTGGGTGGAGCAGGTTCTGTTGACGATATTAGTAAAGCAATCCATAGATATGGAATTATTGGTAGTGCTGCTGGGAGTCTTTTTGTATTTAAAGGTAGATACCGAGCGGTATTAATTAATTATCCGAGTAGATCTGATAAAGAAAATCTTATCTAACCTCTTGCTAGTATCGGTCAAATAATGAAACAAATCCTTCAAAACCTCTCCAATGGCGATACGTTTTTAGTCGATGTTCCTTGTCCTAAGAATTTGGCTGCAAATCATATATAAGAATAAGGGTGTCCAGTTGGACTTGTACATACCTATATTATTATGAAAAGCAACAATAGTTACCGTATTATATATTTAATTTATTACTAGGAAAAAGCCATGCCTCCACTAGACTTAGATAAATTGCCTGTTTTTGCGCAATGCGAATTACAGGATTTCTATCAATTTCTGTTGCAAAAATATTCAGCAGAGATTGGCCCTAAAGCTTCTGGTCAGTTGTTTTCAGAGCCTCGTTTAGTAAAACCGTTTGTTCCCTTGGCGCGTGACGCTATTTATGACCGCTAAGATCTTTATCGATTCCAATGTTTGGTTATACGCTTTTATGGATGAAATTACGCCCAAATATAGACAGGCAATGGAAGTCATCAATAAGCCTTTTGTAATACTCAATACGCAGGTCATCAATGAAGTTTGTTTCAATTTACGTCGCAAAGCCGATTATTCGGAACAAGAAATTCGTCAAACGTTAGATAATTTTCAAAGTAACTATCCCATCTTTTCAGTAACGTTTGACATTATTCGAGATGCATCCTAACTAAGAGATTCCTTCAGCTTTTCTTACTGGGATAGTCTGATTATTGCTGGTGTAATCTCTTGTGGCTGCGCGATAGTTTATTCCGAAGATATGCAACACAATCAGCGGATTGGCGATTTAGTTATTATTAACCCATCTTTATAATGGGCATATCGGCACATTCAGCTTTATTTTCTCCGATTCTTCAAAATTCGTCATGAAACAAATTCTTCAAAACCTCTTCAAAGGCGAAACGTCTTTAGTCGATGTTCCTTGTCCTAAGAATTTGACTGGAAATCTACTGATTGCAACACGCTCAACATTTAGTTTCGGCCGGTACTGAGAGAATGCTGGTCGATTTTGGCAAAGCCAACTATATAGACAAAGCGCGTCAACAGCCTGACAAGGTTAAACAAGTGCTTGCTAAAGTTCAAGCGGATGGGTTGTCCCAGACTCTAGATGCTGTTCGTTCCAAGTTAGATCTTGGGCTATTGTAATACGGGTGTCGTGTTTTGGTAGACCATTACAGTTTGAATTCATCGCTCATCGTTATGAAAGTGGCAGTTTGATTATCACCTCCAATCAACCTTTTAGCCAATGGGATCAAATCTTTCCGGATACATTAATGACTGTAGCAGCGATAGACCGCATTATTCATCATGCCCGTATTATTGCAATAGAAGGAGAAAGTTATCGTAAAAAACAACATTTGAAAAAATAACTTATACCCATTCATCCGGCCATCATAATTGTCGTCAGATGGGACAAGATAATTGACGCGAGACAAGTTTAATAGGTTTATAAGCTTGAATGTCGCTAGAATGATATAAGCCACCATGAAAATATTTTGATTGATACAGGAGCATCGTATGCCTATATGGATAAAGATGATTCGGATCATGAATTAGTTTCAGAGGGTTGGTGGATCAAGTTCTTCTACTAGGCAGAAACAGCCAGGGGGCTTCCTGTTCTCAAGTGTACTCAAGGCTTTGTTACACCAACCCAGTATTTCAGAGAGCTAAACCCTACCGCGATTGCTCTTCATCTTACCTATCTCTTGTGTCCTTTTTCTCATACGATGCTGTCAGACAGAGCAAAACTTAATCCTAACCATGCGGGTTATATTTTTCTTTTAATTTCAGTGGATTAAAAAACCCTTGCTTTTTTCTCTATTAGATATATACTTTTAAGTATATTACATGAGAGAGTACTTATGGAGATCAAAGTAGCCAAAATATTCATGAATGGCCGAAGCCAAGCCGTGCGCTTACCTAAAGAGTTTCGTTTTGATACTGACGAAGTTTATATTTCAAGACAAGGCCAAAATATTATTATTTCTGAAAAAAGACCAAATTGGGATGAATTTTTCGATTCTAAACCTGCCTTTGATGATGATTTTTTAAAAGACAGGCTTGATACCCAACCACAAGAGCGAGATTTTGATTAGTGTATATGCTTGACACCAATATATGCATTTATGTTTTGAAAAACCACTCCGACAAACTACGGCATAAATTCAAGGCTACAAAAAATATTTGCATTTCTTCAGTAACCTACGGTGAGCTATGTTTCGGCATTGAGAATGGCGATATCTCCATGAGAAAAGCACGCTGGAAACAGCTTGATATTTTCACAGTAAGGCTACTCATTGAACCTTGGGGAGAAGATGCTGCTAGACATTATGGTTCTATTAGAGCACTACTAAAAAAGCAGGGTACATCAATCGGTAATAATGATCTTTTAATTGCTGCTCATGCCCAAAGTCTGAAAACTGTAATGGTTACGAATAATGTTCAAGAATTTAATCGAGTGCCTGACCTTTCTGTAGAAAATTGGTTGTCTAAATAAGTGCTCAAATAATATAACACCCACATCAAAAATCGAAATGTTTCTAATCGCAAAGCGACTCACATTGTGACTGTGACCAATTCAATTAATCGGGTTATGGTCGAAAGAGGAATTGATGCGACAAAATTAGTGTGGTGACTAATGGTGTTGAACTCTCACGCTTTCAACCTCGGTCCAAAGGTCCAACCCTGTTCAGGGGGTTAGGACTCAATAATAAATGTGTCGCTGGATATATTGGACAAGGTCTGGCTCATGCGTTAGAAACTGTATTAAAAGCGTCTGATTTGCAAGAAAAGATACTGATAGACACACGTGGCGTAATTTACTAGGTTTCATTCAGCTGACAGAAAATATTAAGGCTGGCGGTAAATTAATAATAACATGACCTTATCATTTCAAAATCGTGTTTACGCTAGTCGTTTTTCAGGTAATGATTGGCAAGTTAATTGAATGATTGGTTAAATTGTGTAGTCAATTTGTGCTAGGTTAAATTGGGTAGTTTTTTAAGTTAAATTGAGGTGAGTTGGAAATCATGACTCAAGCATATCAAGAGTATTATTCAGTAAAAGATTATGAGCTATGGGAAGGCGATTGGGAGTTGATAACAGGAATGCCCTATGCCATGTCACCTTCGCCTTCGGTTACTCATCAATTGTGTTTAGGTAAAATTTTCAGGCATGTTGATGAATTACTTGATCTTTGCTCAGATTGCCGTGCTTTAGTGGAAGTCGATTGGGAAGTATCTGGCGACACTGCTGTTAAGCCGGATTGCATGGTCATTTGTTATGAACCTGAAGAAAAAATTACAAGAACACCCTCAATTATTTTTGAAGTTGTATCGCCTTCAAGCATTAAGCGTGATGAATTATTGAAGTTTGAGCTTTATCAAAGGGAAGGTGTTTTGTTTTATGTGCTGGTTTATCCGGATAAACTAGTCTCTAAAGTGTATAAAAATGTGGATGGGTCGTTTCAAAAGGTGGGTGACTTTAGCAAAGAGACCTGTGGTTTCGATTTAAACCATTGTCAAATTGATTTGGATTTTTCCAGGATTTGGCGGCGTTGATGTTGATACGCGTAATTTTTAATACATAAAAAGGGGTTGGTTTTAAGACAATTGAAGCGACTCAATCATTACTGTTTCAGTTCAATAAATGCCTAAGAGGTTTTATTGGTATGTAGTATAGTGTTGTAAGTAGGTACTGTACTGATTAAAATACATGTACTGTAGTTTTTTGAGGTTTAGATCATGTCTATGTCGTTAACTGCTTTAAGACAACAGTTATTCAAAGTCGTTGATCAAGTCATTGCGACCGGTATTCCAGTGGAAGTTAACCGCAAGGGGCACATTCTTAAAATTGTACTGGTTGAAAAAAAAAGTAAATTAGCCAATTTAGTAAAACATGACTGTATTGTCGGTGATCCAGATGAGTTGATAGACCTTTCTTTATATAAGTGGAGTGAGGAAAATAATCTATGACCTTTCTGGATACCCATGTCGTCGTTTGGTTATATGCTGGAATAGTGAAGAAGCTTTCAAACATAGCTATTCAAAAGATAGAAAATAGTGATCTATTGGTTTCTCAGATGGTGAGGCTTGAGTTGAAGTATCTTTTTGAAATAGGGCGGATCACTGCACCCCCAGAAATAGTATTAAAAGATCTTGAAAATTCTATTGGACTAAAAGTTTCAAGGATGAAGGCTGAAAAAGTTTTTGATCTTGCCATTGAGTATCAATGGACGAGAGATGTTTTTGATCGTCTTATTACCGCTGAAGCAGATGTTGTTAATGGCTTTTTAATCACGAAAGATAAGACGATTCAAACGAATTATGAAAAAGCTGTTTGGTAACTACAACTAATTCTACTTTGTCAGATTAACCATTAGGCCGTCATACTCGCCGAGAGCGGGTATCCAGCGCCAGGGAAGGCAAGCTAAAGTTCATCTATGAAGTTTGGATTCCGGCAATCCCCGCCGGAATGACAAACGTGGAAAAAATGAAATAGGTAATCTGACAAAGTAGAATTAAGCGCGATGAATTGTCAATGTTTGAGCATTACCAAAGCGAAGGTGTTTTGTTTTATGTGCTTGTTTATCTGGATAAACAAGTGCCTAATAGGTTGAAAAAATGTGAGGTGGTCATTTCAAAAAGTGAGTGACTTTAGCAAAGAGATCTGTGGTTTTGAATTAAACCCATGCCAAATAGATTTGGATTTTTCCAGGGTTTGGCGGCGTTAGTGCTGGTTTTATTATTATGATTAAAGTTTTGGCTGTATATAATAAATTGGCATTGCTAATTTAGTATAGTTAACGTTCCATTTCTTTTATGCATTAAGAGTAATATAGACAGCTCAAGCATTCGAACACTTTTTGTGTAACATTTTGTCTTTCTTCTCATTCGTGCAAGAAAATGTCTAAAGATACTATTGTAGCCTTCAACTGTGTATGTTTCAGCTTTGGATTGAACGTGTTTTTCGCTAGGAATAAAATGTTCATAGGGCTGCCAATAATCGGTTGCTATTGTTCCATTTAATTGATCTTCAATTCCTTCCCAGAGTTTTTGTCCTGTCTGTACGCTTCGGTCGCCAACAATGAAATTGATGAATTTTTTCCCATATGTCTCGCGTCAATTACTTTGTCCGGTTTGGCGACAATTATGATGGCCGGTTGAGTGTTTAAGGTTTTTTATGATTTTTTCTGATGTTTCCTCCTGTAACTGTTGCCGTCGATTTCAAGAATCGTGGCATGATGGATAATGCGGTCAATGGCGGCTACGGTCATTAATGTATCCGGGAATATCTGATCCCAGTGACTGAATGGCTGGTTTGATGTGATGATCAAGCTGCCACTTTCATAACGATGAGCAATAAACTCAAACAGGACCTGGGTTTCTGAATCCGTTTTTTTAACATAACCAATATCATCGATAATGAGTACACGATATTTATCCAGTCGACTCATCACAGCCATTAAATCCAGCTCTTTTTTGGCCTGCTGCAGTAATTGCACCAGTGCGGTGGCAGCCAACCATTTTACCCGGATGCCTTGTTCGATAAGATGAAGCCCCAAAGCAGAAGCAATATGCGATTTACCGACACCGGAAGGGCCAATCAATAAAACATTATCTGCCTGTAGCGCCCACTGGGTATTATCGCGCAGCCCAATCACTTTCTTTTGAATGGTTTCCGGTAATTCATCAAAGCCTAAGGTGGCAAAACTTTTGCCCCGGGGTAATTTGGCTTCTTTGGTCCAGTTGCAAACTCGCGTTTCAAAGCGCCGTGCAATTTCATTTTCACACAGTTTAGACAGGTATTGGCTATAGCCCCATGCCTGTTTTGTGGCCTGTTCCTGATAAGCTTCATAATATTGCCAAAAAGCCAGCAAGCGAAGTTCTTTTAACATCATTGGCAAACCATCACTCACAGCACACCTCCTGTCTCATCCACTGACCGGTCAGTAGTTGATCATAGTCAGCAACCTGGTGTTGGCGTAGCGGTATCGGTGGCGGTGTACTGTGTTGTAAATACCTTGCCTGCAGGGATGTTAAATCGGGCAAGGCACCTTGTTCTGCCTGTCGCATTAGCTCAGTTGCCAGGGCACTTTCGCAATCATAATCATAGGCAAAGCGTAAAACAGCAACCATCCACTTGCATGCTTCTTGCGGTGTAAACTGTTTCTCTGCCTGCTTCCATAAAGCCCGATATTGCGTGTTAGGCAAAATATTATCGCGAAACTGTGAGAAGCGGAAGGCTTGTGGTTTGGCTGCCAGAGAATGAATGATATGCCGGTAATCTATTCGTCGCGCTCGGCCGGTGGGCGTTGTTGGATAAATCCGAGGCAGATTGATCACCCGAGTTTGGCCAACAAAGCAGACCAAACGATCATGGTAGAGATGCACCCTGACGCTTTCACCGATAAGGCGTGAAGGGACGGTATACAATGCGCGTTTTACAGCAATGGTACTGCTGGTGGTGACTTTTACCGACAGCTCAGCATAATCAACAAATCGGTGTTTGGGTAAGGCTAACAGGGTTTTGTGCTCTTCGGCCAACCTGCCTTTGCATCGTCTGTTCAGTTTGTCGACAATGTGTTCAAGAAACTCTCGATAAGCACGGAGTGTAGAAAAATCATTCGAACCGCGTAACTTTATGGCTTGATCAATGCGACGTTTTAATGAGCCATGCGGTGCTTCAATGGCGCCATTTTCATGACTAATGCCCAGATTATTGATGGTGGGCCGCATGCCATAATGCTTACATAAATCATGATAGTCTTCCGTCAGTCGCTGTTTTTCTACGTTATTGACGTAAGCCGCACTGAGGCTGTCTGTACGATGTTCCTTTGGTGAACCGCCTAAGGTGTGTAATGCACTTTGTAAGCCGTCAGCCAGTGCACTGTAGCTTTCTCCGCCCTGAATAACATGGACATGACGCCAACCACTAAAAGCCAGGCGAAACTGGTACAGTAAATGTGCGAACGCCTTCCCGTCTATCGTAATGACGGTATTGGGGTGCGTAAAATCAGATAGTCCCTGATGACCCGCAGGTACCGACTGACGAAACATGACTTCTTTGTCCGGGCCTTGTGTGGCCTGCCAGTGTTTAACACGTCTTTGCAGTGTCCGAAGGTATTTCTCTGGATACTTTCCCGGATGCTGCTCATCCAGATGCTCCCACAGGGTAATGCCAGTTAAGGACGATTCATCTTCTAATAACGGAACCAGTTCTGAGTCCCATACGGCTTCTAATGGATCTTTGCGCGTTCGCCACTTTCGTTCTTTGTGTTCAGCTCTTTCACCTTTTTCGATCCGGCAACCTGATCGAACACTGATGCCGGCTTTTGCTGCGGATGTCTCCTGCGTACAACCTGTCTGACGATTTTTCATATAACTATTTTCCTGTAATTGAGTGATGTGTTTACCGGACAAGTCACTTCCTCCTAAGAGTAAAAAGTACTTATCAGTTTATACACTCAACCGGTCAAGATAATTGTCGTCTGACCGGACAGGTTAATTGTCGCCTAACACCCATATCTATCAACAGCAATCCATATCCATTTATAGCTTTTTTTTGACCCACATAGGTATGCATTTCATCCATCTCAGCATAAATCACTTGTTCAGGACTTTTCAATTCGGCAACTTGCTCACCAAAGGATCTAATCCAATTTAGTACCGTGACATTGCTTACGTTCAAAACCCGACCAATTGAACGAAACCCTAATCCTTCAAGATATAATTGAAGAGCCATCTTTCTTAAATAGAATGGTTTGGCTCCCGAGCCACTAGCAACAGTATATCGAAAATTACATTCTTTACATTTGTAACGCTGCTTTTGTTTTACGATACCATCTTTGATGTTTTTATTAGATTTGCATTTAGGGCATTCCATTAAATTTCTCGCTCTCTTTAGAAAGATATCAAAAATTTAATTCTAACATAAAACTATACTAAATTAGCAATGCCAATAAATTTAAATTCACTTTTAATTCTTGATATCAAAGCTTATCTAATTATAATAGTTCTGTAGCTACAGTCACTAGAAAGTAGCTAGTTTAGTTTCAACACTAACGATTAGTGGTCATCGATTTTAGTCAAGTTGCTAGGCCAGTATTGCTCTCTTTATAATTGATACTTTCTCTTAATGCAAGAATGGAGTTTTTTAATGATAAAGAATTTCTCTAAATTCACGTCCATTAACCGTTTCATTCTTTCTACCCAAAACCTGACTTGTTGTGTAAAAAACACATCTTGGTGAGCTTCTTTTTATCGGTGGTATCGCTATTTTATCTAGGTTTAAAAATAGGGATTATTAAATGGAATAAGAGTTTTAAAGCGTTTGTTATGGTCGACATTTGATCAATCTCAACGACTACCTAGAGTAAATTTAAATAGAGCATAACATTGTAAAACTGGTGCTAATGCATTTGCCATATAAATGGACGAATTTAGAAAAATTATTGCGTTAAAAAGTTAACCAAAGAAATAAGGAGGGAGAATATGAATTGAACAAAAGTATTACCATGACTCTCATTCTAATTATGGAGAATTAAAATGTTTAGAGAAACAATGTCAAAGACAGTTAAGACTATGATAATTGCGTCAATCGGTGCGGTTTTAAGTATTAGCTCAATGCAAGTGTCAGCGGTTCAACCTAGTAAAGAGCATAAACCAAGCAGAGACCATCATCCACGCAAAGACCTTGGTGGGCCGAGAGAACTGTGTTTTCATATCGCTACGACCCCTAACCATCCTGACCCTGAGGGTAGTTATGTAGCAGTAAAAATTGAAGGAAGAAGTGTACTCCGACTAGATGGTGGGCCATTACTACTTAGAGGAGCCAGGGGAATGGCCATTGGCAGAGCACCAATGCCAGGAGCTCCTGAACCTTTTGGTGATTGGGTCGGAACCCCGCTTACTGGTACCTGCCACAAACATTTCGATGAACTTCAGTGTAGTTTCCAGTCAATCTCGTCCATTACTACACTATTTCCGCCAGGAGGACCAACTCCCCCAATTGCAGCAATACAGTCATCAATTGAGACAGGTGCAGGCCATTTAACATTTGTGCATAACCTTAAAGACATGAAAACCATAATGTCACAAATAGGATCGGTTAATGTCACATATTTTGATCTTGATGGAAATCCTATTCCAGACGATAAAGCACCTTTACCAACGTTCAAAAAAATCAAAGATTTTTTTACAGGTGTCGAAAAAGTGAAATGCAAACACGTTCCACACCCAGAAATTCCTCCCTTTCATATTCCCTAACGGCCTTTAGTGAATTAGACAGTCCTTTTGGAAACTCAGCTTGGGCTTTTTTCCAAGCCCAAGCAAACTGGAAGAACGGATAAACCATTCTTTGCATGAGTGGGTGAGGGAAAAGTCTATGATCTTTCTGGATGCCCATGTTGTTGTTTAGCTCTATGCTGGGATGGTGAAAAAGCTTTCAAACATAACTATTCAACAGATAGAAAATAGTGATCTATTGGTTTCTCAGATAGTGAGGCTTGAGTTGAAGTATCTTTTTGAAATAAGGCGGATCACTGCACCCCCAGAAATAATTAAAAGATCTTGAAAATTCTATAGTAGACACTATTCTTCCTATTCTTGACACAGAGAAGGCAATTTTGTATAGTTTGTATATATAAGTTATATAGCAAAGGGTGCAAACATGTCAGTACAAATGATTATTAGAGTTGATCCCGCTCTGAAAGATAGAGCAAATCGCTTAGCTAAAATAGAGGGTAAAAATCTAAGTCAAGTAGTCAGGGAGCTGTTAGAAAAATATACTAAAGACCGAGACGCGCAAGCCTATATTGACACACTATGGGATGATATCGGGAAGACTTTGACGCAGTCTTCTGTTACAGAAAACGACATTGCAGATGCGATAAAACAAGTACGTCAAAAGCATGGTTAAGGTCGTTATTGATACCAATGTTTTTATCTCTTCATTTTTTGGTGGCATTCCCAGAGCGATTATTGACCAATGGAAAAATGGTGAGATCACTTTGTGTATATCTCAGGATATTATCGAAGAGTATTTTGAAGTCCTGAATAGACTGGGGCTTGAAGATAAGAATGAAATAGACTTGTTATGTCGTTTATTTGCAGAAGGGTATCATTCTATATTTGCAGCAAAGACACCAAGATTAAATGTGGTAATCGATGATCCTGATGATGATAAATTTCTAGAATGCGCAGTAGCGCTTGATTGTAAAATGGTAGTTTCAGGTGATAAACACTTAAAAGATATAAAAAAATACATTGATATTGAAATACTTTCACCGCGAGAGTTTATTAATAGGTTTAAGCCAGTAAAATGAAGGGCTAGCTACATTTAGCAATGGGTGATGGTGAAAAAGCACCCGAAAGTTGCTATTCAACTGATAGAGAATAATGATTTATTGAATTGACTGATGTCTTGAGAGCTAATGCTGAATTACGATGTTTAGTTTGAAGCGCTTACAAGTAGCTAACCGGTATGGCATCTACCTTTTTTGTTAGCGGTATGTTCTTTTCACGAAGACATATTACTGCTCCGTGACCAATGGTTTTACCCAGTTTATCCAGAACGGGGAAGTGCTTTGAAGTTGTTTTACTGGGGGTGGCCGTTTTCTTAAACTCTATAGGATAAAGTACATTATTTTGTTCAATGAGCAAGTCGATTTCTTTTTGGTCTTTATCTCGATAAAAATATAGATAGGGTGTTAATCCGTTGTGCCAGTAGCTTTTGATGATTTCTGTGAGTATGTAAGTTTCCAGTATGGCACCAGACATAGCACCCGCTTCAAGTGCTTCAGGTGTAGACCATTGAGTCAGGTAGGCGCAAAGCCCCGTATCTAAAAAATACAGTTTTGGTGTTTTGATTAGGCGTTTGGTGGTATTGCTGTGATAGGGTTGAAGTAAGTAGATGATTCCTGAAGTTTCCAATATAGATAACCACGATTTTACTGTTTTTTGATCAATATCTACATCATTAGCAAGGTTAGCATAATTTATTAATTGCCCCGTTCGTGCTGCGGTTGCACGTAGGAGTTGATGGAATGCTTGTTCATTACCGACTTTAGTGAGGTCTCTTACGTCACGCTGAATGTAGGTTTGTATATATGAGTTGTAAAACATGTCATGTGGCATGTTTTTGTCAGAGATAACTTTGGGGTATGACCCTTGCCAAATATTGGTATAGACATCCATGAGAAGTTTGGGTGGATTGTCATTTTTAGCCGCTTGTTTTATCCATTCTGAAGTTGGAATAAATGGCGATGATTTATCAGCTCTGTTATCTATTTCTGCTTGTGACAAGCCCAGTAGATCGATGATTGCAACTCGTCCCGCCAAAGTTTCTGTGACACCCTTCATAAGATGAAACTTTTGAGAACCTGTTAGCCAGAACAGGCCTGGTTGCTTTGCTTTGTCGACCAGGATTTTTATCGTACTAAAAAGTTCTGGCGCATATTGTATTTCATCGACAATTAAAGGAGGTTGGTGGCGTTGAAAAAAAAGTGAAGGGTCATTTAGTGCTAGATTTCTTTCATCAAGATCATCCAGGGTAACGTAGTTTCGTTCTTTTTCGGCACACGTTTCTAGCAGTGTTGTTTTACCTACTTGTCTGGGGCCTGTTACTAATAGAACAGGGAATGAGGCGGAGGCTTGATGTATTGTTTGGGCTAAGGTGCGTTTAATATACATTGACAGCTTACTTCGTCTAATATGGAAATTAATTCCATATTAGACGAAGTAAGCTGTTAAATCCATTTTTTATGACATTTAACATTTAAATAGACGGAAAAAGGTACCCCCTATAAATTCCAGGGCGACCCAAAAAACTGAAAAATCAACGGTACAATAGAGACAGTCCTGATTGAGAACTGTCTCTAACATGCCATTCACTAGAAACAAGTTTACCGCTGCCCAGCATCGCCGCCAGCCGGTCTGAAAATCGATGGTATACTTTTTACTTGGTTTTTAGGTAATTAGTACTCTACCAGCTCCATTAATCATACAATACTTGCCAAGGTATTCGCCTGATTACTAGATAGTATGCTTTTTTTCTGGAAATAAACCCTACCATGGTAAATGCTAATGTCATAAATAATTTAGACTTAAGTCATTTAGGTTTTAAAGAGGATAAAAAAAGATATTTCTATTTAGCCAGAAAGGACAAAATAGATTTTATTTATAATACATCTGCACTTGAAGGGAATCCGATGACTTATCCAGAAGTTGAAACCCTATTGGAGGGGATCACGGTGGGCGGTCATCAACTAAGTGATCAGCAGCAGATATTAAATCAAAATAGAAGTGTCCATTTGCTTTTTTCGATGCTTGAAAAAAGTAAATTTAAAGCCAATAAGCTAACACTGTGTGCTTTGCATGCAGAAGTTGCCAGAGAAGAGGCTTTGCTCTGGGGTGTCTTTCGTGATGGTAACGTCAATATTGGTGGAACTGAATATTCGCCACCGCCTTCCAGCGTATTGGATTCAATCTTTGAGGAAGGAATAGGAGAAATTAATCAGATAAAAAACCCCATTATTAAAGGCATAGCCTATTTTCTTTTTGGCGCCAGATCACAATTTTTTTATGATGGAAACAAGCGAGTATCAAGACTCATGATGAATGGTATTTTACTTTCCGCTGGATTTCCTATGTTGAATATTAAAGTAAAAAATAAATTAGAATTTAATCAGCAGATGATTAAGTTTTATGATTCAGGGAATTATGTCATTGCTTTAGAATATTTGCGTGATTATTATATGACAAGCAATAGGCATATTATTCAGTAGTATGAAAAACAAGTGGTCAATCATTGATATTGTACTTTTAAAGAATAAAAATTTTGAACCAAAGCTAATTAACTAAAGCTCCGCAATTTGGCCAGCTATGCACAAAACCAGCAACAAAGAAAGTATATCGGCAATTATTCGAGATCTGATGGAAAAGCATGTGCCGGAGACATAGTCTAACGATTTGAGTGATAATTCTTTGCAGCAGCTTAAAGGTATTGTTTCTGGTAAAGGAGAATTTAAGGGCAGAGATCACAATAACCAGCCATATGAACCTGAAGGTCGCTGGAAAGACAAGCAATCATGAAAAATATTTTGGTTGATACAAGAGCCAGGTATGCCTATATGGATAAATCTGATTCAGATCATCAATAGGTTTCAGTTGTTTTGGAAAGTCATTTTCCATTCTTATTGAGCAATGGTTTTTTGGTTGAAGAGCGGTAACAATACCATGGGTCAATGAGGAATTTAATCCTATTAGCTGTATCCAAAACATATTATACGATCAAAATCGTCATATTTGTTCTCATAGCTTTTCCAGTTTCAGGGTTAGCTGAAGCCCCCATTCTGGATCAAAAAACAGGGCTCATTATTGCTAAAGGCTATAAAATTGTGGATGCTTATTGCATAGGTTGTCATACAGGCAAAAGAATAATTGAGTACCGGGGCGAGCGTGGTAGCTGGTCCCAAATCATCAAGAAAATGCAAAAAATAGGTCAATGGCAACTGGATAAAGATATCGAACGGCAAATTTTGGACTATTTGTCGAAGAATTATTTGTTAAATTCATCTGTTCGCTAATTGTCTATGAGCGACTAAGAACTAGGGAATGTAGCAACAAATACAATCGATATTTTTCAGTCTATATTGAAGCGTTTCACTCCAGCAGCGAGGCTAATTTTCTGGAGTGAGTAAGCGGTTTATAAATGACAGCACATCATTAGAGAGAGAGAAAATACCCTATAAAAAGTATTATATCAATGTCTGATCTCCTAATTCTTTTACCGTGTTTTTTGACGCATAGTTACAAATTCCTCTGCGGTGGTCGGGTGAATGCCGATCGTAGAATCAAATATTGTTTTAGTGGCGCCAGCTTTTAAAGCTACCGCCATACCTTGTATGATTTCGCCTGCATCTGAACCTACCATATGAACACCTACCACACGATCTGTGCTTCTTGCATATTCTGGCTCAACGTGAACACTGATTCTGATGCATCGTGAACACCTATTCTGGTTCATAGTGAACGCTAATTCTGATTTGATGGTGAACACTTTTGCTGTTTTTCCAGAATCGGTGTTCACGATCAATCAGAATCCTTTCCACACATTGATTATTGTCCATTGCTAACCTACCTGATTTTAATTGGGACAGGTGATGCCAACACAGAGAATATCAATGCGAAAATTACGCGAAGTACTACGACTTCGATTACATGCTGACCTCAGCATGCGTCAGATCAGAGACAGTCTTAAATTAAGTCTGGGAGCCATACAAAAAGTCACCCGTAAAGCGGAAGAAATGGGGCTGGATTGGAAAGCCATAGAGCAACTTGATGATCAACAACTGGCCGGTCAGTTTTATCCTGAATCGGATACCCGACCATCCGATCAATTTCAGTTGCCTAACTGGGTTGAGGTATACCAGGAACTTAAACGTAAAGGTGTGACTAAACTGCTGCTATGGGAAGAGTATACCCAGCACTACCCTAATCGCTGCTACAGTTACTCGCAATATTGCACGTTGTACCAAGACTGGCAAAAAAAACAAAGACGTTCCATGCGTCAAACCCACAAGGCTGGTGAAAAGCTGTTTGTAGATTATGCAGGTCAAACCGTGCCTATTGTCAGTAACAGCACAGGAGAAATCAAAACTGCTCAGATATTCGTTGCTGTTTTAGGCGCTTCCAATTACACCTTTTGTGAAGCGACATGGAGTCAAAAACTACCTGACTGGATTAACAGTCATGTCAGAGCTTTTAACTTCATCGGTGGCGTGCCTACGATGGTGGTTCCAGATAATTTGAAAAGTGCAGTCACTAAAGCCTGTCGTTATGATCCAGAAATCAATCCTTCTTACCAACAACTTGCCGCACATTATGGTACTGCACTAGTGCCTGCCAGACCGTTAAAACCCAAAGATAAAGCCAAGGCTGAAGTCGGTGTACAAATCATAGAACGCTGGATACTGGCCAGACTACGACACCATACTTTTTTCTCTTTGGAAGAATTAAACCACTGCATTAAAGCACTATTAGAAGAGGTGAATAATAAGCCGTTTAAACAGCTGAAAGGCTCACGACAACAATGGTTTGAATCCATAGATAAGCCCGCTCTCTTGCCGCTACCTAAGCAGACTTATCAATATACCGAGATTAAAACGGTCAAAGTCAATATTGATTATCATATTCGCTATGACGATCATTTTTACTCCGTTCCGCATCATCTGGTCGGTGAAAAGCTTGCGATTCATGCCAAAGAATATGTGATTGAGCTCTACTTCCACAACAAACGCATAACCAGCCACGCTAGAAAATATCATTCTGGCATGACCACCGTAGCAGAGCATATGCCTGTTAAACATGAAAAGCATCATCAGTGGACACCGGGTCGATTAATGGACTGGGCAAAAGACATCGGCGATGAAGTCTTGCTTTGGGTTAAAACGGTGCTTAATCAACGACAACATCCAGAGCAGGCTTATAGAGTCTGCCTGGGATTACTCAATCTCTCCCGAAGTTATCCTGCTGAACGATTAAATAAGGCGTGTTTGATTGCTAACAAAAACAACTTATACAAACTTAAACACATCAAAGATATTTTGCGGAGTAATCAAGATCAATTACTGACAGAAAACAAAGAGTCGCTGCCTGCCTTGCCTCAAGCCCATAAAAACATCCGTGGCCCAGAAAGTTTTCACTAATAGAATGACAAGCGAGATTAATTATGTTGGAACAAACCATAACACAACTCAGGCAGCTGAAATTATCAGGCATGGCTAATGCATTGGTTAGCCAGATAGAACAGCCTAATACCTATGAAGGATTACCCTTTGAGGAACGGCTGCAATTATTAGCGGATAGTGAATATCAAGACAGAGAAAATAGAAAACAGCAGCGCTTACTCAAAGCCGCTAAATTAAAACTGGCAGCCAACAGCAATGCCATTGATTATCAGCATCCCAGAGGACTGAAACAATCCATGATGGCTTCACTGTTACATTGCGATTGGCTGAATAAATCACAAAACATACTCATTACTGGGCCTTGTGGCAGCGGTAAAACCTATATTGCTTGTGCGTTGGGACATACTGCCTGTATGAAAGGCTATAGCGTGAAATATTACCGACTGTCACGGTTAATGCTGGAACTCACTCAGGCAAAAGCAGATGGAACTTACAGCAAGGCTCTACAAACATTAGCCAAACTGGATTGTCTGATTATAGACGATTGGGGGCTTGAGCCATTAAAAGCAGCACAACGTAATGATTTAATGGAAATTATGGATGATCGTTACGAAAGTGCATCCACCATTATGATCAGTCAATTACCTACGGATCAATGGTATCAATCTATTGGTGACAATACACTGGCTGATGCTATTTTGGATCGGCTCATGCACAACGCACATCGCATCAAATTAAAAGGAGAATCTATGCGAAAAACACAGTCAAATTTGACTGATGGTGAACACTTAGGGTAAAAATAACCTGAATCCAATGCGTGGACAAGGGAAGTGTTCACGATGGCCAGAATCGGTGTTCATGATCACCAGAATACGCACTTCTCGCGACAATAAGTTTGATTAACGTTTTTTCATCCAGGCCTGATATGCTATGTTTTAAAGGTTTGAACGTGGAAAGATAAACATCGATATCTTGATAGTGCTTGCGAGCTTCGCTTTCTGTAAGACCAACGGTTGCTATATTAGGCTGACTGAATACTGCGGTAGGGATAGTATCGTAGCTAACCGATCCTTTCTGGTTGCCAAACAAATGATCAACCAGTGCCATAGCTTCGGCGGTAGCGACGGGCGTTAAATTGACGCGATTGGTTACATCACCCAAAGCATAGATGGATGGCACATTGGTTTGATAGTCAGCATTGACTTGTATTGCTCCATTTTCGTCTATATCAACGTTTACCGATTCCAACCCTAAGCCGCTTGTGTTAGGTGCTCTGCCGGTTGCGAATAATAATAAATCGGTGTCAATTTTACGTCCGTCACTAATATTTGCGGTGATGTGAGGACTGTTTTGTTCAATACTTTGTACCGTGCTATTGAAAATTAATTGGATTCCTTTTTGGGTCATTTCATGCGCTAGGAAGTCACGAAGGTCTTCATCAAATCCACGGAGCAATTTATCACCACGATGACATACTGTTGTAGAAACACCCAGGCCGTTCATGATGCTGGCAAATTCTACTGCAATATAACCGCCACCCACTATGATGATTCGTTCAGGCAGTTGTTCCAGAAAAAACATTTCATTTGACGTTACCGCATACTGGTTTCCCAAAATATCGGGTACCGATGGCCAGCCTCCGGTCGCTATCAAAATATGCTTTGCTCTATAGCTTTGGTCGTTTACGGATACGGTATGAGGGTCAAGGATGCGACCTTTACCGTCAATAATCGTCGCTTCACTATCTTCCAGTAAGCGCTGATAAACACCTTGTAAACGCTCTATTTCCTGGTTTTTCTGCGAGAGGAATTGTGACCAATTAAAAGAAGGTTTACCCAATGACCAGCCAAACCCCCGTGCGGCATGAAATTCTTCGTTGAATTGGGAGGCATAGACTAATAGTTTTTTAGGGACACAGCCAACGTTGACGCAAGTGCCTCCAAGATAACGATTTTCCACGATGGCTACATTTGCACCTCGTTGAGCTGCCATGCGGGCAGCTCGAACACCTCCAGAACCTGCGCCTATAACGATTAAATCATAATCATAAATGGACATCAGAGATATCTCCTAAAGTAAGTCTAGTTATGCTGAGAAAGCGGTTCAGCTCTGAATACTGAACCGCTAAATGGTTTTTTACTGGTCGTTTAAATAAGCTAATACCGAGTCAGCATCACTGGCTACAAATGGGTCATCTGGGCAATTGTCTGTTTTACCTGGCTCGCTGAATAATTTTTCAATGTTGCCATCGTTTACCACCATAGCATAGCGCCAAGAACGTGAGCCGAAACCGAGGTTTTCTTTACTGACTAGCATGCCCATACCAGTAGTGAATTCACCATTTCCATCCGGCAACATTTTTACTTGTTTAACATCAAGATTTTTTGCCCATTGGAACATGGTGAAAGCATCATTGACGCTCAAACAGTAAACTTCATCAACGCCAAGTTCAATTAATTGTTGATACTTCGCTTCGAACCCAGGTAAATGTGTACTGGAACAGGTGGGTGTGAACGCGCCAGGCAAGGCGAACACCACGATTTTTTTTCCCTTAAAAATTTCATTGGTGCTGACATCTTGCCAGCGAAAAGGGTTATCGCCTCCAATACTTTCGTCGCGAACGCGAGTTTTAAAAATAACTTGAGGGACTGATGCTGTCATTGGTTTGCTCCTATAAAGTTTAAGGTTGCTTAGTTCTACTTTGTCAGATTACATCATTCATTTTTTCAAAGATCGTCATTCCGGCAGGGATTGCCGGAATCCAGACTTCATGGATGAATTTAAGCTTGCCATCCGTGGCGCTGGATACCCGTTCCCGACGAGTATGACGGCCTTATTGTTAATCTGACAAAGTAGAATTAGTTGCTCCAAACAAGTTAATGGGTTAGTTCATGTACAACGTGATTGATAGCTTAGAAGCAAAATGCATGTAATAAAAATTGATTGTTTTTATAGGCATCATTGATAACATCAATAAATAATATATATCAATGTTTTGCGGTTATTAGTAACTCGGTTAATCGATGGATAATTTGTCGTCTAGAACTGGTTTTACGCCAAACTAACCCTATCGTGCGGTGCGGAACAGGATGGGTAAAAGGAATATAGCAAATTGCGTCCTCATGCTCGCGTATTGCAATGTTTGGCATCAAAGTAATTCCGGTTCCGGCTCGAACCATTTGCCTTAACGTTTCCAAGCCGGTTGCTCTAACGTCCTGCTCTTCAGCGCCATTCATTTTACAAACTGCCAATGCTTGATCTCTTAGGCAGTGACCTTCCGTTAACAGTAATAATGACTCCCGTTGCAAAACTGATGAATTAATCGACTTTTTGTCAGCCAAAGGATGGTCTGGTGCTACAGCCAGCTTAAACTCATCATCAAATAATCTTTGTGATTCTAAAAACTCATTGGAGATGGGCAGGGCAAGTAATGCAGCATCTAGTTTCCCTTGGTTAAGTTGATCTATCAGAAGATCGGTCTTTTCTTCAATCAGGATTAGTCTAATTTTAGGAAGGTGTTGCTTGATGAGGGGTACGAGGCTTGGAAAAATATAGGTGGATAGCGTAGGAAACGCGCCCAAGCGAAAGTTTCCTACAAGCGGATCTTGAGCCAAGGCGGCTATTTCTTTGATCGTGTCGATTTCTCTCAATACGAGCCGGGCTGATGCAATGATCTGTTCGCCTGGTTCAGTCGGTAATACTTTTTTGTTAGTGCGCTCGAAAATCTGGATGCCTAAACTATTTTCCAATTTTTTGATTTGTGTACTCAAAGTCGGTTGGCTAACAAAGCACCGTTCTGCAGCTTGGACGAAACTGCGAAGATCGGCTACTGCGACCAGATAATTGAGATCACGAATATTCATATTGCTCCATCAGTTTTCCCCAAATTTTGGTAATAAATTCGATTATTCCATTAGTACTTATAGATTATTCAATATAATGAATTCTCACCTCCACATAAGCAACCCATCTCTTGTCAATTGAAATGCAGAATCCTTTGAAAAATATGTTTTTTATCTTTAGCTTGCTGATTGGTGTCGGCGTGTTTTTTTATGACATCATTTTTGAGCTGCTCTTCGATGTGCTTATGTTCGGTTATGAACTTATTGAGAGTGGGTTGGATAGTTTGGTAGAACTTACCTTTGACACGGAAAGGCGTCAAACAGAAGTGATCGTGTTTTATTTAATGATGACTTTTGTGGTGATGTTCGGTGGTTGGATAGCTTGGCTACTACCCAAAATTTATCGAAAGTTTAGGGCTCATTTTAGCTTTCACAGTGGTTACCAAAAGAACCAAATTGGGCTTTACTACCAGCAGTTATCAAAGACCGGGAAAGTAAAATGGATGGGTTTTATTTTGCTAAGTGTTAGCGGTATTGTACTGTTTTTTTTATGTTGTTAAGGGGTGTTTTTTACTTAGGAGCGAGGATTTAATAATATCCGCATCTTGACTTGTCTTTTTGTCCGTCTTCCACGTTGTAGAAACAGTTGCGTAGCGTGCTATGCGCCTGTTTCTACGCCTTGAATACGAACAAAAATCCTGCGCCAAACTTCCGGATATTATTAAATCCTCGCTCCTTACTGTCTATAAAAGAAGAACTATTTAATGACAGCGTTCTTTGTTTGTTACCGGCTGGGAGTAGGTCATTTTAGTCCACGAGTTAATGCGAGACCTTGCAGAGTTGGCAGCAATCAATCTGGTATGATGAGTGGGCTTTCCCAGTATATTCGGTTCTGTTAACGCGAAATGAGAGCGTGTTAATGGTTTTCTTACGCTGTTTTTTTAATATCTTAGGTGTCCTATGTCTTCTTTTACCCATGTTACTGTTATCAAAAAAGCCAATGTTTACTTTAATGGAAATGATGGTAGCCGAAGCATTGAGTTTGCCGATGGTTCTAAGAAAACTTTAGGGTTTATGTTACCAGGCGAATATACCTTAAATACTGCTGATGCTGAATTAATGGAAATTAGTGAAGGAAAATTAGAGGTGTTGTTACCTGGTGAAGAACAATGGCAAGCAGTATCTGGTGGTGAGACATTTAAGGTGCAGGCTAAAGCGAAATTTAACGTTAAAGTTGGGGCGCCGACCGATTATTGTTGTTCTTTTTTAGCCTGAACTTATCAGCCGGTAAATCCTAATATTTAGGCTAATCATGATTTGTTTTTGCTTTTTTGGAAATTCTATTCATACGGCATGAAATGTTTGCAACCTATCGGGGTTTTTGATTCGGGGGTAGGTGGCATTTCTGTTTTGCAGCATATCAAAGCCTTATTACCAGGCGAAAATTTAGTTTACATAGCCGATTCAGGGAACGCGCCTTATGGCGAGAAAACCGCTGATTATGTTACAGCTAGAGCGGTTGCTTTAACCCGTTATTTGGTCGATAGGCGTGCCAAAGCAATCGTGGTTGCGTGTAACTCTGCCACTGCTGATGCCATTGCGACGTTAAGGGAGGAATTTCGTTTACCGATTATTGGTATCGAACCCGCAATCAAGCCAGCTGCAGCCTCCACTGAAAGCGGCGTTATCGGTATTATGGCGACCAGACGGACGTTGCGAAGTCAAAAATTTACTCGGTTAAAACAACATTACGAAGATCATGTTCGGGTTGTGTTACAGGCATGCCCAGGGTTAGTGGAACAAGTGGAGCGAGGGGATTTTGCTAGCTCTCAAACGGTAACATTAGTACAGCAATATACTAACGCCTTGCTTGAGCAGCAGGTTGACATTATACTTTTAGGTTGTACTCACTATCCTTTTTTAATCGATCAAATTGCTAAAGCAGCCGGCCCCAAAGTTAAAATTATTGAGCCAGGCCCAGCTGTTGCAAGACAGCTGGCCAAGCGACTGGAAGAGGAGCAATTGTTAAATCCTGAAAGGTCTGGTGGCCAGGCCGTTTTTTTATCCAGCTCGATTGCTTCCGGTATAGATCAAGTTATATCCAAACTTTGGCAGCAATCTGTTCAAGTCGAGTATCTTAAAAATACTTAGGAATTGATGGAAATATCTAATATATAGAAAATTATTAAGGGCATATTGCATTTAATGTCGATTTGGTAAAACAGGAGAAATTTTATGGGTTGGCGAGATAAAAAACACGAAGAAATTTATTCAGACCTGGAAGTTGAACAGCGTTTGAAAGAAGAACTACCACATTGGTATTTAGAAAAGGGTTGGATACGTCGGAAATATAAAACCAGCGGTTGGAAAGGAACTTTAATGGTGGTGAATACTGTTGGTCATTTGGCAGAAGCTGCATTCCACCATCCTGATTTATCGGTCAGTTATGCATTTGTGATAGTCAAACTAATGAACCACGCGGCGAAAGGGGTTACCAATAAAGATTTTGAGTTGGCCCAAAAAATTGAAGACGTTATCATGTGGCAACCCGGTAAGTTAGATGGCTCTTTAGAAGGAACGCCTGACGACCCCAGGTTTAAGTATATTAAATACGATTGAGTTGTTTTTTCTCGGATGCCTTTCATAAAAATAGTATTTCTGTTTTCCAATTCACTTTTGCTTATTGCAAATAGTTGGTCTGTCGAAGGCAAGTTGAAAAATGGTTCGCAAATTTTAATGTTTGTAGAGAATTTACATAAATTTTCTTTAAATAATATTTGGCAAGCAGTCTAGATATTTTTGCTCATAATATTCGTTGGCCTGCCATCAAGACTTTCTTGATTCTTTTCTTGCCAATATTCTGTCAAACCCTTTTCTCCCTTTTTAAGAGCCCAATTGTTTAGCTGCTCTCTTTCTTCTACATAATCGAAAAAAGGCACAGCCATACCACAAGAGGTTTGAACTACATCTACGGCGAGGTCAAAAATTTGCCGTGCACCAGGAAGTGGTTGGAACAGCGAAAACAAGCTTTCCCATTCGGAATCATTTTTATGAATCACTTTTGCCTGCCCATAAAGGCGCAGAATCATTGGTTTTCCTTCGAAAGCAGCAAACATTATAGTCATTCGACTATTTTCTTGGATATGAGCCGATGTTTCATTTCCACTACCGGTTACGTTTAACCAAACGATTCTTTCTTTATTTATAACTTTCAAGGAATCCATGCCTTTTGGGGACACGTTTACCCTGCTATCAGCGGTTGATGTAGCAACAAAAAATATTTTCTGCTCTTCGATAAACTGTTTCAGTTTGTCAGATATTTCAGAATATTGTCGTCCCATTTTTCTTAAATTGAATTGTTACTTATCTGGTTTTTCAGTTTCTTCTGCAGTTTCCTCGTCTTCATCCTCATCGTCTTCTTCTTCAATTTGTTCTTCTTCCTCTGTTAACGATGCGATAAATTCATCGAACCAGGCCATTTGTTTAACGTTATTCAGGTCGTCATCATTGAGTATGTCATTCTCGTCAGGTAAATGGGCAAAATCTCTCGCTTTTTCAAGTGTTTCCAGACAGGCATCACCATCACCCTGCAATGCGAACAGGCAGGCGATGTTATATGACGCAGGACCTTCTTGGATTTCTTCTGCTTTGTTGAACAGTTCTCGAGCCTTTACATATAATTCATTATCTAAACCGACACCTTTTAATTTAGCCAAACCCATCATTGCTGCACCACCGTCTATGGCTGCGCCTAGATGCTTGGGTTCAACGGTCATGCAAGTCGTTAATTTTGCGATGGCCTCTTCAAATATTTTGACAGCTTCATCGGCAGGTTTGGTTTGTGCTTGATGGTATAAAGCAAAACCCCATGTTGCCAATGCGTCGGGATAAACTGAATGCGAATGAGAGATTGCCGAAAAGTTTTCATAGGCTTCTTTAAATAGTTGATCCGCTTTTTCACCTTCTTCTTTGCGTGCAGCAACCGTTAGTTTTTTTGCTTTTTTTAGTTTGCCGCCGGCTGATAAAAAACCTAGAACTGACATGTTTTTCTCCTCTTGTAGTGAATTCTGAACTGAATTAGTTAGATGAGCTGAATAAATATAATAAAATTGATGTTTCGTCGAAAAATGTTGTCCTATCAAATCTTTTCTTTGACAAGGATTCTGCCTTGTTCATTGGTAACCACTTCCCAAAGTTCTCCTGCAGTACGCAAGTCGATTTCATACTCGACACGACCATCAGGATGATGGAGTCCCACGGCACTTTCAATTTTGAAGTCTTTAAACACTTGTTTTAGTTTATTGCTGACTTTTTTTGGTAACTGCTTTACTGTTTCTTCGTGGCCAAAAGGTTTTCCGCGTGTATCAAATAGAGCCTCATGCGGTGAGCTATGCGTTTTGAATTGTACTTCATACAAGGTCAAACCGAAATGTCGTTGTCGTGTTACGTGGATATTTCTAGCGCCTGGATGGTCTGCTTTCAACCCGGCAATGACTGATTCAGGTATTTCGTCCTGATCTATGTTGGTTGCTTGTACGTGGAAACTGGCTAGCCATGTAGCCAACGCTGCCATAAATATAAATCTTTTCATATCAAACCTTCAGTTTTCTAATGTTATCGCGATGGTGGTGGACAAACACGTCTAATAATACCCGGACTTTGTGTTTCTATGTCACATTTATTAGCTGCTTATTGTTTGAAGAGAGCTTACGCTTTCTTTATTCGTATTTTACCCGGTATCTGGCGCATGTTCTCGGCAGGCACAACAATCTGATGATACGTTACAAAATGTAATCAATCGTTAAGTTGATGTGTGTTGGATTATTAGTTCATTCAATGATATAAAAATAATGTTGCTACTCTATAGGCTAAAGCGATAGTTCGTAAATTAAGCCACGTCAATACTATAATGTTGACTTGAACAATTAGCATTGTAATAGTTGCTAAGGAGCGAGGATTTAATAATATCCGCATCTTGACTTGTCTTTTTGTCTGTCTTCGACGTTGTAGAAAAAGTTGCGTAGCCTGCTATGCGCCTGTTTCTACGCCTTGAACACGAACAAAAATCCTGCGCCAAACTTCCGGATATTATTAAATCTTCGCTCCTAAACGATGTATTCAATGTTGTTTTCGACCAGCATCCAGCTTTGAAAAAATAAATGCTGTTTCAACGGAATCCTGGCTGAGTTTGAGTGTCATATCTTATGGTTTTATTAGATGGTTGATCTTGGGGTGGAATAGTGGCGATATGTGCCCAGTATATAATGACTATTAAAACGCCCGATTTAATCAAAAACCTGTAAAAAACATTATTTGATTTGGCAACAAGATTACTCACCTCAGTATCGACAGCTGGACGTTTAGGAGGAATTGTTAAATTTGAAATGCGTGCTTTCCTGACCTTATGCGAATCACCCGAGAATGTACCCATTACGGTGGCAGTAGGTTTGATTGAAATGGTCAAATAGACTCATGAAGAGGATTACCTAATGAAAGTAAACAAATTGGTTTTAATATTTTTAACGAGTCTCATGCTGATAGTTGGGTGTGCAGATTCAAAGCAGAATAACTTGACTGTAGACAGGTCTGAGGCATCGTTGGCAACCTTTGCCGGCGGCTGTTTTTGGTGTGTCGAAGCTGATTTTGAAAAAGTGCTTGGAGTTATCGAAGTCGTCTCAGGTTACAGCGGAGGCCATGTCGAACAACCCACTTATAAACAAGTATCCGCCGGAATTACCGGTCATTTGGAAAGTGTCCAGGTTTATTACGATCCTAATGTGATTAGTTATAGTGATTTATTAGAAGCGTTCTGGCGCCAGATCGATCCGACCGATGCGGGAGGACAATTTGTTGACCGCGGAGAGCAATATAGGTCTGCTATTTTTTATCATGACGACCAGCAAAGGCAGGAGGCGGAAAACTCTGTACAACAGTTACAAGCCTCTGGACGTTATAAACAAGCCATCGTTACGGAAATTGTACCGTTAAAAAACTTTTATGCAGCTGAAGATTATCATCAAGACTATTATCGGAATAATTCGGTGCGCTATAAATACTATCGTTACCGATCAGGTCGGGATCAATACCTCACGAAAACTTGGGGCAAGGATTTAACACTGCCCAGCAACCAAGCATCAAAAAAATACGTTAAACCATCGGATAAAGAATTACGCAGTCAACTAACCCCTCTGCAATATCAGGTGACTCAGCAAGAAGCCACTGAACAACCGTTCAAGAATCAATATTGGAATGAAAACAGGCCAGGGATTTTTGTCGATGTTGTTACCGGCGAGCCGCTCTTTAGCTCGCAGGATAAATATAAATCTGGTACCGGTTGGCCAAGTTTTACCAAACCTCTAAAAGCGGAGCATATTATCGAAAAGACCGATTATAAGTTACTTTATCCCCGCACCGAAGTGCGCAGTCGGTACGGTAACTCGCATCTTGGGCATTTGTTTACTGATGGTCCAGCACCAACAGGGTTACGTTATTGCCTTAATTCAGCTGCGTTGCGATTCATTCCAGTAGAAGAACTACAAGCCTCAGGCTTCGATGAATTCGCAGATCTTTTTGATACCAAGTAAGCCCTCACATAGTACCTTCAACCCGGAGAACCTATGCTGTCCTATTTTGATAAAGCACAAACGCTTTTAAACCTGACTCTTCGTTTCGATTTTATTGTTCCTCTTTTGATTCGTTTGTATTTGGTACCTGTTTTCTGGATGGCCGGCAGTAAAAAGTTTGCCACATTTGCAGACACCGTTACCTGGTTCGGTAACGAAGAGTGGGGTTTAGGATTACCTTTCCCATGGTTGCTGGCTTTTTTGGTGACGGGTGTTGAGCTAGCGGGTGCTATATTATTGCTGCTGGGACTGGCGGTCCGTTGGATTTCTATACCACTGTTGTTCACCATGGTCGTTGCTGCCATCACCGTCCATTGGCAAAACGGGTGGTTAGCCATTGCCGAAGGTTCCGGTTTCTTTGCTACCGAACGCACCGCAGGGGCAATTGAACGGCTTGATCGTGCCAAAGATATTTTGCAACAACACGGTAACTACAGTTGGTTGACTGAAAATGGAAGCTTCGTGGTACTAAACAATGGTATTGAATTTGCCGCTACTTATATTATTATGCTGCTGGTGTTGTTTTTTTACGGCGCTGGCCGCTATGTCAGCTTGGACTACTGGTTTTTACGCTACGTACGGAAGAACTAATGAATACTACGGATTGTCTTTCCGTAAGTACAGAAATTCTTCCTGCAAATAGAATGTCAAATAACATCATCCTGCTTATTGAGAATGTCGTGATTAAAAGTTAATGAAGATCACAAAATCTTTAGCGCCCCATTAAGCATCGACGAGAGTATCTTTATTCCAAACTCAGTAAGATCGTATTTGAGTACGTTAACGCTTATTGCCGGCTGCAAATAAAAACCTGTTATGAAACGTAATATAGACTCACCTGTCCCAACCAACAATTCAGAGCTCCAGTCTATGCTTTTATTGAATGAAGATAAAATGCTTACCAAGCCAACATTTATTAGGTCAGGGATAGCTGCAACAACTTTGTTCAGTTCATCTAAATAAGCATTGCCGCCTGCTGTGAAGGTGTCATAAAGCTTTGATAGTTCAATTTGCGGATTAGCATACAGGCGGTTGGCAAAGGATGTGAAACTGGTGGCGGTTTGGTCAATACCAACGGTAACGTCTTTCATTGAGGTGTTGAATTGCGAGATAGAAGCGTTATACATTGAGGTTGTATTCTCCGATAACTGAGAATAACCATTCCTGGCAACAATGACACAGTCTTTATACCAGTCGTTCAAAGTTGCTTTCGGTTCTGCATAAAGCAGTTTTGCATTGAATTCAACGGTTTCACTGACATCTGCGACATGTGCCTTTATGTTATTGACAACCTGTGAATACGGTACTGTTACTTTACTGTAAAAATCTAGATTTCCATACATTTGAATACCTCAATTAGTGTAAATAAAAAAATGAGGAAGGCGTCCTCTGCAGTCGACAAACGGGACTACTCTGAATGTTTATTGCACTAAACCTGTGTCTTGCAAACAAAACATTCCAAAACAACAGTGGCCCAAGCGTTGCTACACGATGTGTGCAAAAATGACAATAGAGAACCATCTTCCCTAAAATTAAATGCAATATTCAGGCCTTCTTTATACAATTCCTGACAGGCAACGCTCCTTTTTTGCAATTGAGAGTTTCACAAATGTCTGCCTCAGTCTGTTCTGCAACCCTTTCGCATTGGATAAAAGATTCTCCCGGCCGACCTGATCGACATGTTTTAGGTCACCGGAAAAATCTATCAATAGCTCATTTGTCAATTCAACGCTAAACCTGGAACAGGTTTGGAATGACCAAAAGCCGAAGTCCTTTCTTATTTCTTCGGTTCACTCGCTGCCGTTGCGTCGTTTCCTAAACGCATCTTTAATCGTTTGACCCTTAAATTCGGGTCTCGGTAGATTTGTCTTTCGGTAAAAGGAAATCTGAACCATCTGTTTTTAGACCAGCGTTTAACTTGGTCGAGATACCAGGGCGAATTTTTTTCAGTCGCTTGGCTATAAGGTAGAACCCCAATCGCACGCGGGCCTTTTGGTCCAAGTGAAACCGCATGGAAATAACTCGAACCATAGAGGCTATCAGGATCGTTGCCATCTAAGGTGCTGATCCAACCGTCAAAGGTATAAAATGCGTCAGCACTAACAATAGAATCGAAGATGCCTTCTGAAGAGAAACCGCCCGGCATTGGAAACGAACCGGAAGGAGTAGTAACCTTATTGACCTTACCCCAACGGACATCAGGCGAAATACCCTTTGACTTAAATGCTACTGCGACCCGTGCAAGAGCATTGCGAACAGCTGTACGAACAAGCAAGTCAGCGGTATAACCAGACGGGGTGTTTAGTGGGTTGTCTAGGGATGCTGGGGTTTGGAATAATGAATCGTGAGCAACTTGTGCATCAGACAATGCCATCCAGATGCCTCTGAAAACTGCAGCGCCTCGACTACGAACTGTGTTACGTCGATCCCATTTTTCGAGGGCGGCACAAACTTCGCTTAAATCAACTTGGGTCTCATTGTATTTTCCAACGGGGTTTTCCTTACAATCAGCAATGATACCGTCAACTAGCAGTTCTCCACCACGGTTACGTGCTTGACGAAAAACTTTACGCGCCAACCTTCTGGTAAAGCCAGGTTTGCCGAGTCCGTCATTTCCGGTCAATCGATCAGTAATCATATTTAACCCCAAATTGGCACGTAAATCCAAAGGATCCGCTGGTGTTCCCAAAATTGGAGAAAAGCCTGTCAGTCGTTGTTCCAAGTTCGGCAGTTCGTATGTATTGTTACTGTTTGCGACATAATCAGAACGTATAGCTTGTGGCTGTTCAGAGGCCGGCATCAGGTCGTTCCAAGTACATTCATCGCGGGTTCCATCAAGTACAACAATGCCATGCGGAAGATGAAATGCACCAACGGCTGATACCACACAGTTGACAACATCTGCAGTAGAAACATTTGGCACGGCTGAGACATCACCAAAATAAACATCGCCATGTGCATCGCTGGCAACAACATACGACCAGGGCACACCCTGAATTGCTTCCAGTTGGTGTTGTAATTCGTGCACATTTTTCGCTTGGGCTACACGCAGAAATTGCTCAACAATGCGGGTGTTATCGGCGTTAACGTCATGGGCAGCGTAAGCACGGCCTGGGTTGTTAGGATCGTTCCACCAGCCAAAAAAGAATGGATCAGCATCAATAATAGGATCATTTCCCGCACGGTAAAAAGGGACTTGACGTGGAGCCGACTCGCCCAGTACCGGTATTGATAAGGTCTCTGTGCTAATTTTTTTGGATACATCATCAACGCTATAAGTGAGTGGATCACCCTCAAGCTTAAGATCCGCCAATGAATATCGTGCGGCCGATGAAAAAGTCAATCCCCAGGCTATGTTTTCAGTAAATCCGGAAATAGGGATAGGAAACCCGCCAAGAGTCACACCCATGGCGTTCAATTCTCCTGGAATGGTAACATGTACCATATATTGTCGTTGGATACCGGCCCAAGGAAAATGTGGATTATACAAATGAACTGATTTTCCACGTCGAGTGCCATCCCGACCGATTGCCCAAGCGTTACTTCCAACAGAAGAGAGTTTATTGACCAAAGGCGTTGCAGTAGTAGCTACGCTCGCCTCCTTTTTAGTATCGCCGGGTATATTTTACTCTTAGCTGTACCGCCTTGCACAGTAGCCGATGAACTAGAGGGGGCAGCATGGGGAAGCAGGCCCGTCAACACTTCACCGCTGGCAATGCTCGCCGTAGCCACCCACATTCGATAAACATCGTCCTGGGTAACCTCTCCATTGAATTTAACGGCACAAGGTTCGGCTCTGGAGTGACGCTTCAGAAAGCGGTTTACCCCTGCTGCATAACCTTTTGCGAGTTCCTGTACTTCAGGTGCACCCTTTTCAAATCCAGCGCGTATCTTTTCAATATCAAACCAACCCCGGTAGTAGTGATCTGATTGCAAAGCAGTATAGGTTAAATCGTGTACTTCGCTTCTTACGGGTGCATCTGCGCCCAATTGCTCAGAAAGGCGGCCATTGACTTCAGCGATGCGATGCGCGAGCAGACAACGATTATCCTGGGTGTAGGCATAACCAACCCCGTAGCCGATACCCGCGTAGCCGGAAGCAGTAACATGCACAACTCCATGAGAGGTCCGACGAAGAAGCACTCTATTATTGCGGTACGTGTAATTAAAGTTTTTGCTCAATTCTAACGCCGAAAGTTCAAGATTTTTTGCAAGAACATCGCGTGTGCCAAAAGCTAAAAAAAGAAGCGTTGTAACCATCAGTGTGGTCAACCATCTAAAGTAACCTTGAGTCTGGATATTATGGGTCATTGATTTTTTTCCGGTTAGTTAATGTATTAAGACAACCTAGCGATATGCCAGCACAAAGGCATAACCTGTTTTAACTCAGCCGATATACGAAAATGAGTATAGTTTGGTAAGGTTATGTTTCCCCAGTGTGATTGGAATATCTGAGTCCAAAGGATTTTTTACTGTGGTTTTTCAGTAATACCAGTACAAAATCCATTTATGTTGGAAGCAACAATTAAACCAACTCTGTGTTCCTTTGTTATTCAATGAGCTGCATTGACCTAGAAAATGACAAAATTATAGTTTTACGTGATTTCACACATTAACTGCGTGAATTCCCCTACCCTATGAATTTGGATTTATAAATTTGAAGGAAGAAAATAAGCTTTTATTGTTATTCAAACCAATTAAACCTGCCAAGCTACTAAGCACCTTAATGGCTTGCCTTAGAAATCAGCATTGATCTTCGTCTTGTTATCAAAAACCTTCATTATTAATCCTAGAAAAATATGTTAGATCAATAGTTTGCGCTATAATTCCGCACCCAACGGATCTTTCTAGACTAATTGACAAGAAGACCAGGTCGGACTAGACTTATAAATATTAATTTCAATGAGGAGATGATTTATATGCAAATTACCAATATTTCTGATGCAAAAGCCAGCTTGTCTTCATTGATTAAAACGGTTCAAGAAACCAATAAACCAATTATTATTGGGAAAGCGGGCAAACCCATTGCTATTTTATCGGCCTATAAAGAAAGTGAATCACCTCGTGAACTGGGAGGGAGCTGGAGTGGTAATGTTGAAATGGCAAAAGATTTTGACCAGCCAGACGAGCAATTGAGTGACAGTTTCTATAACGGAACTCTTTTTCCCGATAAATAATGAACCTGCTGCTCGACACTCATACTTTAATTTGGGCACTGGAAAATAATCCAATGCTTTCGGAGGAGGCTCGGAATGCCATCATCGATGGCAAAAACGGAGTCTTTGTAAGTGCTGTTTCTGCCTGGGAAATCAGTATAAAAAAAGCGATGGGGAAACTTAATGCCCCTGATAATTTACAGGAAGAAATTCACCTGCATCGTTTTACCCCACTAGATATAAACATTGACCATGCCAAACTGGCTGGCGAATTACCCAATCTACACAACGACCCGTTTGATCGTATGTTAATTGCTCAGGCTAAAATTGAGAAATTAATTTTAGTGAGCAGAGATAGTTTAATAGCACAATATAATGTAAATTTGCTTAAGGCGTAGAAAATTAGGGGACTAAGAAAAACGGCACTTACATAAGGCTTAACCAATTAAAAGAATTAAAAGAAGCAGTGCCGGTGATAAACTGGTTGCGATAAATTTCGACAAAATAAATTCGTTATTACCGAGAGACCTACCTGATACGACTCTTGATGGCTCAAGCTGCTTTAAGTAAGTGTTATTCCACCCAGATGCTATTGAGATCCTGTGTGCTTTATACTGCTCGTTGTAAATTAATAGACCCTAATGGTTCCGATCTACCTCTCACTAGTATGGAATATGAGCTACTGGAGAAGTTTCTAGCTTCTCCAAACTGTGTGTTAAGTCGTGAATATCTTCTTGAGATCAGTATAAATTCGGTAATGATCCTTTTGATCGTAGCATTGATACGCATATTTCCAGAATACGCAAAAAAATGAAAAGACTCCGGCAAATCCAGCGTTTATACAACAGTTAGAAGTGCTGGATATACGTATGTTTCAACCTCAAACACGTAGCGCAAAATCAAGTTAGCTGGCAGACTCCCCGAACGAAAAAAAATAAGTAACGTTGAATTTCAAAAAGACCAATGAAATTGAAGGGTCATATGGTTCGCCCCGTATTGCAAGAAAAATTTACTCGTAACATAAAGAAATAATGCTTCCATATATCCGGTCTTCGTTTGAGGTTTTCTACTGCTTCTGGCTCAGATGGAAGCCGTGACCCCCAACCTTATCAGAGTAACCGCCCCAATGGGTTAGAAACCCCAGCAGCTTCAAAAGGGTGCAGGTGTTATCATATATGCCCATTGCTGACGCCAAATATTTTTTAACAGGCCGTTATCGGTTAGATTTATTCTGAATAATCTTTAAACCGTTGACCACACTGAGCACCCACATGGGCGCCATGATAAAACCAGCAATGACATCCGACGGATAGTGAACTTGCAGATAAATTCGGGAATACGCAACTGTTAAAGCCAGGAAGCTGGCTATGACTGTGTACCAGCTGAGGTGATTAGCGTTAAGTCGTCGTAGGACAATATATAAAGCGAAAACAAAAGCCATAATTTGAGTGGTATGTCCGCTCGGAAAAGAAGCATTCTCCGGTGATAAACCGATAGACGGATAAAGATCAGGTCGGTGCCTGTCGAATAGCGTTTTGGCAAGATTAGTCATTATACTGACACCGATTAAGCTAAGTGTTAATAACCATGCTTCAAGATGAAACTTAAGATTCACCAATACCCATGCAATACTAATCGACATTGGAATCAAGAAAGACAACGAACCGGCCCAGGTAATGATAAGAAAAAAGCGATCCAATACAGGGTCGCTTGTGCTGTATGCTCTCGTTAAAATTCTTGTGTCCCAGGAGAACGGCGGATGCGATAATTGTTCTACGAAAATTAACAACCCCACCATAACAAGGCAAAGCAATAGCGTTTGGTAAAGTTTTGAGAAAGCTAGATTCTTAACCATGGGTTGTCTGAGCTTCGACTTATTCTGATAATTGGACTTGATAAAAGGTGTCGACATCTTAAATCAAAACCAAAGGAAATTCTGTAATTAAGGAGCTAGGATTTAAAAATATCCGTATCTTGACTTGTCTTTTTGTCCGTCTTCCACGTTGTAGAAACAGTTTCGTAACCTGCTATGCGCCTGTTTTTACGCCTTGAATACGAACAAAAATACTGCGCCAAACTTTCGGATTTTTTTAAATCCTCGCTCCTAACAATCCAATCATCAAATCTAAAGCGGACTGATAAAAGTTAGCCGAAGCGTTTGGTAAGCTATCCAAAACTTGTTAATTCTACTTTGTCAGATTACATCATTCATTTTTTCAAAGATCGTCATTCCGGCAGGGATTGCCGGAATCCAGACTTCATGGATGAATTTAAGCTTGCCATCCGTGGCGCTGGATACCCGTTCCCGACGAGTATGACGGCTTTTTTGTTAATCTGACAAAGTAGAATTAAAGCCATTGGTGTGTCACGAGAGACATTTTTTCGCTATCAAGAGTTGGTCGAATATGTCGATATTAACGCTCGTTGACATACTAAAAAAAGCCGCCGTCTATTTTGTCACGAAGGCTGTCTATTCTTTATTGTCTCAGACCGCTAGTTCAAAACTATGCACTTTCAGTGCAAGGCTTTAGCTGCTACTCATTTGTTGTTTCCATCTATGAGCAAATTGAGAGAAACTGCTATCACTTGGTTTTTATGGGTTTAATTTTTGTCTGTTTTAGGCAAAAGTCGATATTTCATATTTCCCTCCATTTGCAATAAAGTAACACTGGTAACGACTTTCAGTCGTTTTAAAACAACCTATGGACTTTCAGTCCATAGTGGTTGAGTTTCTTTTAGTTAAACCGTTATTTCCATCACTAGAAATGTTTGTAACGTAAGGTCCGGCTGTGCTGCATCCAGCGATTAAAGACACAACAATTGAACCAGCTATTATCTTTTTATACATCCAAATCCTCTCTTCTAATTAAGTAGTGAAAAAATTCTTATAGATACATAAATCCTAGACGAAATTCCATCAGTGTCTAGGCGATAAAGTATGTGATATATCGAGCACCTTAATTTCTGACTTTGCCTAGAAATATCGCATATTTGTACTAGTCTTCCCTGTTAGGAACTTCACAAGGAAACCTAACATGGAAAAATACGTTCAAGATCATTGTTCATATCGCAGCAAAGAAAGGATTAAAGATTTTGGTGAAGTTTTCACGCCAGAGTCTTGTGTGAATCAAATGCTCGATCTCATTGGGGATCAGAAAAACGAATTATGGAGCGATGAAGATATTAGTTTTTTTGAGCCGTCCTGCGGACACGGCAATATCGTTATACCACGGGTACGATTAAAAGTGATGCAAGACTAAATTTTCATCATGCCGCCTTTTGCCTAACATCTTGCCAGTAATTTTCCCATCGTTGATTGATTCTACATAATCGCAAAGCCAACATATAATCTATATTATTGGGTGACCACCAAGCTCCAGGACGCTTAAGCCGAGCTTGAACAATGTAACGGTGAGCGCTTTCAATTTCACCTGAACCGATTGGAAGTCCTTTTTCTATCGCACCTTGATAATCAACTTGATCCAGACGATTTCTCAAGTAGCGGTAAGCCCTACGAACCGGCGCTTTCTCATCATCCGTTTCGGATGGTTCAAGAAACGGCAATAGGGTTTCAAGAACAAGGCTGGCCTGATTGATTTTCAAACGTTGTTTTTGTTCATCTAACCATAATGCCGAGTCACCTGTACAGCTAGGTGCCGCTTCTGCCAAGTATTCACAAAGATGCATTAAGTCGATTAAATAGGTTCCATTTTCGCCAAATTGTTCATCCACTTGGCGCTTGATCCAGGATGCGCCATCGCCTACCGAATGCACGTGTGTTTGTTGGCCAAAGTTTACATTCATCGCGCAATCAAATAACTGGCGACCTGTTTCTTCAATACCCCCAGAAAAGTTTCCTCCATAATGCAGCGTCCGACTGCCACATTCATGGGCAATACAAAGTCGCAGTTCTTGCCAGCCCAGTGTTTTTTCTTTTCGCTTATCTTTTGCTTCAGGATCAATGGTCACCACAGGAACCATGCCTCCATCTGTCTCTGCAATGACGTGTTTTGTACCTGAGGTATCTGGCCAGTCACTGACAAGGTCTGTTTGTTCAAATATCGCTTTGCCATGATGCTCTGTGATGAACCTAATACTACTCACCGGTACCTCTATTCCATAATGTTCTTGGAGTTTAGCGTTGACTTGGCCAAATGGCTGGTCTGCTCCAAAATCTGTGATGGCCCGTTGTAAAGGCGTCGAGGTACTTCGGCAGGTCACATTCGCTTGATCTGAAAAAGTACGAACGATATGGGTTGACTCACGAAAGAGGGTTTCTTCAATTTCGATAATATCAAAGGTACTATGCCACCACAGTTTTTTTTCCTGCAATACGTAATTCGGGTTGTTCTTTCAATTCAGCTTCATTGCGCTTATTTTTACTTTCTGCCCACTCGGAAAGTGCTGCGTGACCTATTTTTCGAACCTCTTCAATGACGCGTTGCTCCGCTGCATCCGCTTTCTCAATCGTTTCATCGTCATCTTCTACGATAGCCATTAATGCCTCAACACGATGGCGTAGTATGGGATGTTCATTTAGAAGTTCGAGTAGCTTTATATCTTTTTCGGGGATGGTTTTGTTCATGTATATTTTCTTTTATATTTCAACTCTATAAAATACAATCTTAACATGTTGCATCACTTTTAATCACACCCTTATACCACTGTATCAAAGACGATTAGAAGCGTTGTATCAAAAAGCGATTCGTCAAAGGATCGAAGACGCTGCATTGTATGCTGTCGCGAACGCCATCAATACGCTTTGGGCTATTGATATCGATCCTCAAAATATAAACCAATGCCGGTCTCGTTTGTTGATTGCCTCCACTGAATTTATGCAGCACAAAATGGCTTTGTATGATGAATACACGGTCGTCCAGCATAACTCCGGCTTTTTTGCTCATCTCCTTTGCGCAATCAGCTGGCACATCCATCTCAATGAAACCTTATCCAGTTTAAGTCATAAAAAAGACGCCAGCTCCAATGCTCAAAAAACCAAAACTGGCCATCAGTGGTTTTTACAACATGGTCATCGACCTTTGGAGTTTGATATGAGCTGGGCAAGCTATTTTGAGAACTGCCACGCTGATGCACTCGTGCCCTTGATTTATAAACGAGCAAGCCGCTTTATCAGCCACCTTTTGTCAGGCTCAGTTCAAAAAGAGTGTGATTTTGAGTTTGCCAATGTTTTGATCGAACTAACCTCTGGCAATGTTGAAGTTTACGTGACAGAAAGTGATTTGATGACGAGGTCATAAGTATGAGTCAAGGAACTGCCTACAAAACCCATACCCATGTGGTCGATATTTTGGGCAATGTTGCCGGTCGGGATCAGCCCATTATGCTGATGTCTAAAGCCATTGAATTAGTCAACACACTGGGTTCTGATGTTTTTCTGGATGATGATGTGGTGTTTTTTGACCCCTTTTGTAAAGCTGGGGAAATATTGCTTGCCTGTGCCTTTTCAAGTTGTCGCGCCCAATTCGAATTAGTTCCGGAACTCTTCACCATGGAGGCGTTTAAAAAACAGGTTAAAAAAGAGCTTTATTATTCCAATCGTTATTTTGCCTTAGCCCCTGACGAAAGACACCACCGCCTTAGCCTGAGAACTTTTTTAGGCAACGAAAATTCACACAAAGAACACTTTAATCACATTATTCGCAATGGCAATTATGTCTCTGAGATTGATGGCAAGCTGAATCGAGAAAAATTTGAACAGGAGTTTTTATCCATGCTGGAGCATATAAAAAGCACATCGGGGAATAAGAAAATTATTGCAGTGGGGAATCCGCCTTATCAGGAATCTGATGGAGGCTTCGGAAAAAGTGCCAAATCAATTTATGATTTATTTGCAGAGCAATTAGTAGAAAATCAAGATATATCAGAGTTTGTACTTGTTATTCCTGCCCGATGGTTTGGTGGCGGTAAAGGGCTTGATGGTTTTCGAGAACGAATGATGAACTCAACCAAAATAAAAAACCTCCAGTATTTCCAGAATTCAAGCCAAGTATTTCCAACTGTAGATATCAATGGCGGAATTTGTTTTTTACATTACGACAAAGATCATGCTGAAAAGACAAATTTTACTGATGGAAATCATTTAGCCCATCTTCGTGACTTTGACATCGCTAAGTTATTGATATTTTGTTTTCATCGAATGATTCCATGAAAAAAAAACCTTACCTTTCAACGGTGTTTTTTTCAGATCCGCTCGGTAGTGCCATTTTCGTCTTTTTGACCCTTGATTTTCCCCGGTTTTTCATTAATGCTAGGGACATGTATATTCGAAAAACCAAAACGAAATCCCTGGATAATGGCGGGGCCTACTTCACCTATCGGATCGTTGAATCCGTTCGCGTGGGAAGGAAAGTAAAGCAAACGCACCTTACTGAATCTAGGCAAAGACTTCGCCATTGATCCAGAGCACTGGCCCTTGCTGACAGCCAGGATTGAACAATTGTTACAAGGCTGTGAGCCTCATCAGCAAGAATTGTTTCATGTAGCCGATGAGTTAACGCAATGCCTGGAAGCCTCAGCCCAGCGTTACAGTGCGCTTATCATCGCTAAGCTGGCCCAACCGGTGGATGCTGCCAGTCCAGAACCCGATTATCACACGGTTGATATCAATCATGTCGAAACCCTTCAAGCCCGCAGTATCGGTGTTGAAACGCTGGCGTGGCATGCGGTTATGCAACTACAACTGGATCAGAAGCTCACCGCACTGGGTTTTAATAAAGTCGAAACTCGCTGCGGCCATCGGTAACATTATCGGCCGTGTGGTTTCACCGGGCAGTGAATTGCACACCCATGATTGGCTACAATCACGCTCAGCGTTGGGAGAACTGCTTGACCATGACTATGGCCATACCAGCCTGACACGGCTTTATACGATCAGCGATAAATTGCTCAAACACCAGACGGCACTGGAAACGTTTCTGTCCGAGCAAGAGCAAACCTTATTCGAATTGAACCGTAGTATTGTGCTATACGATTTGACCAATACCTATTTTGAAGGGCAGTGTCACCAAAACCCCAAAGCCCAGTTCGGTCGTTCCAAAGAAAAACGCAGTGATTGTCCCTTGGTGACGCTGGGACTGGTGTTGGATGGTGAGGGATTTCCTCTGAGCAGTCAGGTTTTCCCGGGTAATGCCAGTGAGCCGGGCACCTTGGAGTTAATGCTGGATGAACTACAAAAAATACAGCCATTACCGCAGGTCACAAAACCTGTGATCATCATGGATGCCGGTATTGCCAGTGCCGACAACATCGCCTGGTTAATCGAGCAGGGCTATCATTATCTGGTGGTCAGTCGAGAGCGATCCGTGATCAATCCCACCGATCAGGACGATGCTGTGATGGTGAGAGAAACCGAACACAGTCAGGTGTGTGTTTATCGCGAAACAGATCAAGACACCCACGAAACCCGGCTCTATTGTCACTCCGAACAAAAACAAAAAAAAGAGCAGGCTATCCGAAACCGCTTCCATGTTCGCATGGAAGAAGCACTCAACAAGCTTGATGCGGGCTTAAACAAAAAAGGGACGATCAAAAAATACAGCAAAATACTGGAACGGATCGGTCGACTGCGCGAAAAAAACCGGCGGGTTTCGCAAGACTACCGCATTGACGTCATAACCGATGACGAGAAAAAAAACGCCATCCGGCTTGAATGGCAACGTGAACCTCAAAGTAAACAGAACGATCAACACTGTGGTGTCTATTGCCTCAGAACCAATATCCCCGACTGGTCTGAAGAACAACTGTGGACGACCTACATCATGCTGACCGAGATCGAAGCCACCTTTCGAAGCTTGAAAACTGAACTGGGCTTGCGCCCGGTTTACCACCAAAAAGAAGACCGTGTCACCGGCCACTTGTTCATTACTTTGCTGGCTTATCATCTGGTGCATACGCTGCGCTATCAACTGAAGCAACAGGGCATTCATTTAAGCTGGGACAGTATTCGTAACATCATGTCGACACAGCAACGTATCACCATGACCTTACCAACGGATGATCATAAAATGATTCACCTGCGGACAACAACGAAGGCGGAGCTACGTCAGAAACAAATTTATGAAGCTTTGAATATTAAACCCGACCTCATTGGTCAATGTAAAACAATTATCGATAAAAAAATCTGTAGTGCCAACTGAAACAGATTGAAAATTTTAACTTATTGAAATAACAGGATATTGTAAATATAAGTCACGAAGATAGGGTTAGAAAATGTGGATTTTAGTGAATTCGATATTATCCCTGATGACCCCTTGGCATTTTCATTGATTAGAAAAATTCAATCGAAATGGCATGGGAAGTTTGTAGGTGATGTAGCTTGGTCAAGTAAACCATTTGGCCTAAGAACTAATCATTTTGATAAAAATAAAGATTTAGGTGAAACTGATCCCAACGGTGTTCCTTGCCTTTCTCGCGGAAGATTAATCAGATATGCAGCACGTGACAAAATCACCAAGAGTATAGACAAAATTGATCTCTGGAAAGTATCTGTGCCTAAAGCTGTTGGTGGTTCAAAAGGAAAGCGTAGATCAACAGTTCCTTTAAATCAGATATTTTTAGTAGATAAAGGAACCATCACTACCGAAACTTACAATATTATTGATTGTTTCAGTCATAAAAGTGATGCTGAAAATTTTGTGTCATTCTTGAAGACTGATTTTTCAAGATATTTAGTAGGTTTAAGAAAAATCACTCAAGATTATTAGACCATTACAGTAAAAAGACAATGGACAGACGAAGACCTTTTCGATTATTTCAAAATCACCCCAGAAGAACAGACCCACATCAAAAACAAAATCAAGGAATGGTCGTAATGGAAGAATTGGAACTTTACATCTACTCCACTGAAACCTACCTTAAAAAAAGGTTTAATCAAAGTGGGTCATTGTTTACTGGGACGTTATAAACAAAGAATCAAAGAACAATTCGGTACCAGTAACCCTGAGCTTCCTATCATTCTGTGGAATCATCCGTTACCTCAAGACACTACGGATAAACACATTCATACCAGAATGGAACAAAATGGCATCAAGAAAAAATCTGACAGTGCGGGGCAAGAATGGTTTTATGCTTCAACCGATCAGGTTAAGCAAGCGTTTAATGAAGTTGCTTTTGGTGCATCAAGAGTCGAGAATTATCAACCCAGACAAGAACAGCAAGCGGCTGTTGATAAAGCCTGTAAATGGTTTTTTGGTGGATTATTCCTCTGGCACAGTCAGGTCGGCAACGCATAAAGATCGTTTCTTGTTAAATGCCAAAATGCGTTTTGGCAAATGCTTTACTGGTCTTCACGTTGCCAAGGCGATTGGGGCGAAAAATACTCTGATTATGACCTATAAACCGGAAGTGATTAGCGAGTGGATGGAGGCTGCGAATGGGCATGTCGATTTTGACGGTTGGCTTGGCATTCGGGCAAAAAAACGAAATAGCAATAGCATAGAACCCTGTTTGTCTGAAAATGGCGAGTTTCCTATTTTTGATGGCACCAAAGTGCTGGGTATTTCTTTACAGGATTTAGCCATTGATACCGATGGCAAGACTAAAATCCGGCTGGAACAAGTGCTGGCAACGCATTGGGATTTAATCATCTTTGATGAAGTACATTTTGGCAGCCGCACAGAGCGAGCCAGACATATTATTGACAGTTTACACTCTGATTTTAGACTTGATCTTTCGGGTACGCCATTTCGATTGATTCAGGAAGATGATTTTTGCTCGCAACAGGTGTTTACCTACAGCTATCTGGATGAGCAAAAAAACAAGCAACTGGAAATACAGAATGATCCTGATGGTGTTAAGCCTAATATTTACAGGGAAATGCCTGATCTGGATATTTCTACCATTGAGATTACTCAGGAAGATATAGACGAACAACGCGATACGTTTTTAACAGATGATCTGGATTTTTCCTTAAATGAGTTGTTTAAAGCCACTAAAAGCGGTTTTGTTTATAACGATGCGGTCGATCATTTTTTAGACGGGCTGACTAAAGCCGGTCACGATGCTAGAGCCATCAGTGTGTTTGGTAAGTTGGGCAGTCAATTGGGTGCGCCTGCTGTTCGTCATACGGTTTGGTGGTTAAATCGCGTGGATTCTGTGGCGGCATTAGCAAAGAAATTAAAAGCACATCCGTATTTTTCTAAATTTGAGGTGATTAATGCGTCTGGCTGTGAAAAAACGGAAGGTGATGAAGAGACTATAATTGCGCGTGATAAGACAGATATTGAGAAGAAAATTCAGGCGGTTCAAGAGAATAATAAATTAGGCACGATTACGTTAACTTGTCGGCGTTTTTTAACGGGTGTGACGATTAAAGAATGGGATAGTATTCTGGTATTGAATGATGTTAAATCGGCAGAGTCCTATTATCAGGCAATATTCAGAGTGCAATCAGCCTGGGTTGATAAAAAAACCAAAAAAGTCATTAAGCCAAGAGCGTGGGTGTTTGATTTTGCTATTTCTCGCTGTTTACGCATTACTTATGAATATGCCAGTGCCTTGGCTGACCAATTGGATCAGCAAGACAGTTATGAGCAAAATGTCAGGCTTGAACATGACAATCTGGAACAAACGGTTGCTGGTTTATGCGATACACTGGATATTAAACGATTTTTTGAAGGTAATTTAAACAGTAATGCCACCACAGCTAAAGATATTTTTGAAGCCTTGAATGTGGAAGGTTCAAGAATTTCTCTGGCGAAAAGGATTACCAGTGATGTGCTGGTTAATTTTGGCGCATTAAAACTGCTGGAAGATAATCCCCATTTGTATGAAGTGTTAAAAAAAGTGAAGGGTTATCGAACTCAGGAGGTTGGGAGTATTGAGGACTTTGTAAAAATTGGTATCGAAGCTGAGGAGCTTAAGGAAAAGAAAAGCCAGGATACTTCAACGATTGAAGAAATCGAAGAGGAAAACGAGGATTTTGTCGAAAAAGAAAAGGACAAGGAAAGGCAGTCAAGAAAGAAATGGTACGCCACGCAAGTCAAACGACTTGCCATCTGCATGGCTGATTTTATCTATATGACCTATGAACGGGAATATAACATTGACGAGGTTATTCAAACCAAAAATCCGCATTTTTTTAGCGTAATGACAGGTATTTCGCAAAATGAATTTTCGGAGCTGTGCGACAAAGGATTTATCAATCGCTTTGCTTTAAATCGGATCGTTCGAGAGTTCAGGGATCAGGAAAACAGCTCTTTATTGCCGGAAGAGTATATTGCGAATAATTTAGCGGAAACACTTGTTTTATCGGATGAATTAACCTGATTTGTCATATATTTCAGAATACTCCGCTAAATGACATCATCGAAAAAAGAAAGTCTTGGTGACCCATTAAAAATTTTAAAAGTAATTGATCAATGGCGAAAAAAAGACTTAACCCATCTTCGTGACTTATATTTACAATATCCTGTTATTTCAATAAGTTAAAATTTTCAATCTGTTTCAGTTGGCACTACAGATTTTTTTTATCGATAATTGTTTTACATTGACCAATGAGGTCGGGTTTAATATTCAAAGCTTCATAAATTTGTTTCTGACGTAGCTCCGCCTTCGTTGTTGTCCGCAGGTGAATCATTTTATGATCATCCGTTGGTAAGGTCATGGTGATACGTTGCTGTGTCGACATGATGTTACGAATACTGTCCCAGCTTAAATGAATGCCCTGTTGCTTCAGTTGATAGCGCAGCGTATGCACCAGATGATAAGCCAGCAAAGTAATGAACAAGTGGCCGGTGACACGGTCTTCTTTTTGGTGGTAAACCGGGCGCAAGCCCAGTTCAGTTTTCAAGCTTCGAAAGGTGGCTTCGATCTCGGTCAGCATGATGTAGGTCGTCCACAGTTGTTCTTCAGACCAGTCGGGGATATTGGTTCTGAGGCAATAGACACCACAGTGTTGATCGTTCTGTTTACTTTGAGGTTCACGTTGCCATTCAAGCCGGATGGCGTTTTTTTTCTCGTCATCGGTTATGACGTCAATGCGGTAGTCTTGCGAAACCCGCCGGTTTTTTTCGCGCAGTCGACCGATCCGTTCCAGTATTTTGCTGTATTTTTTGATCGTCCCTTTTTTGTTTAAGCCCGCATCAAGCTTGTTGAGTGCTTCTTCCATGCGAACATGGAAGCGGTTTCGGATAGCCTGCTCTTTTTTTTGTTTTTGTTCGGAGTGACAATAGAGCCGGGTTTCGTGGGTGTCTTGATCTGTTTCGCGATAAACACACACCTGACTGTGTTCGGTTTCTCTCACCATCACAGCATCGTCCTGATCGGTGGGATTGATCACGGATCGCTCTCGACTGACCACCAGATAATGATAGCCCTGCTCGATTAACCAGGCGATGTTGTCGGCACTGGCAATACCGGCATCCATGATGATCACAGGTTTTGTGACCTGCGGTAATGGCTGTATTTTTTGTAGTTCATCCAGCATTAACTCCAAGGTGCCCGGCTCACTGGCATTACCCGGGAAAACCTGACTGCTCAGAGGAAATCCCTCACCATCCAACACCAGTCCCAGCGTCACCAAGGGACAATCACTGCGTTTTTCTTTGGAACGACCGAACTGGGCTTTGGGGTTTTGGTGACACTGCCCTTCAAAATAGGTATTGGTCAAATCGTATAGCACAATACTACGGTTCAATTCGAATAAGGTTTGCTCTTGCTCGGACAGAAACGTTTCCAGTGCCGTCTGGTGTTTGAGCAATTTATCGCTGATCGTATAAAGCCGTGTCAGGCTGGTATGGCCATAGTCATGGTCAAGCAGTTCTCCCAACGCTGAGCGTGATTGTAGCCAATCATGGGTGTGCAATTCACTGCCCGGTGAAACCACACGGCCGATAATGTTACCGATGGCCGCAGCGAGTTCGACTTTATTAAAACCCAGTGCGGTGAGCTTCTGATCCAGTTGTAGTTGCATAACCGCATGCCACGCCAGCGTTTCAACACCGATACTGCGGGCTTGAAGGGTTTCGACATGATTGATATCAACCGTGTGATAATCGGGTTCTGGACTGGCAGCATCCACCGGTTGGGCCAGCTTAGCGATGATAAGCGCACTGTAACGCTGGGCTGAGGCTTCCAGGCATTGCGTTAACTCATCGGCTACATGAAACAATTCTTGCTGATGAGGCTCACAGCCTTGTAACAATTGTTCAATCCTGGCTGTCAGCAAGGGCCAGTGCTCTGGATCAATGGCGAAGTCTTTGCCTAGATTCAGTAAGGTGCGTTGCTTTACTTTCCTTCCCACGCGAACGGATTCAACGATCCGATAGGTGAAGTAGGCCCCGCCATTATCCAGGGATTTCGTTTTGGTTTTTCGAATATACATGTCCCTAGCATTAATGAAAAACCGGGGAAAATCAAGGGTCAAAAAGACGAAAATGGCACTACCGAGCGGATCTGAAAAAAACACCGTTGAAAGGTAAGGTTTTTTTTCATGGAATCATTCGATGAAAACAAAATATCAATAACTTAGCGATGTCAAAGTCACGAAGATGGGTTAAGACAATTATCGAATCAAGAAACGGATATATTAATAAGTGACTTTTTAGATGATATTTTTCGATATACAACTACTTTTAAGAGCACAAGCTACTTAGGTAAAAGTCTATGGCGAGTTAGATCCTTTAACTGTCTATGTGAAATTGAAAAAGAAGATGGGTTGTGGGCTCCTCCGGCAGAAATCACGAAATTAGGTAGATGTAATATTGAAAACAAACCTGTTTTATACGTTTCTGAAAATGCCAAGACACCTTTTGAAGAACTCACCATCCCTCATAATGAAGAAGTTTGCCTTATAGAATATACGGTACGTTCCTGCTTGCATCTAAGTGAAGTTGTTCCAGAGCTAGAGGAAGGAAATAAACTTAATCTGGATGAACCAAGCATTATTTCTAGAGCTATATTCAGAGAATTCATAAGATCAGAATTTACCAAACCCGTTGGTAAAGGGACTGAGTATCTTTACCGGATTTCAGCGTCAATGTGTAATATTATTTTTGAAGGTACTGAAGGTTGGAGATATCCGTCTGTACCTCGTCCAAGTGACTACAACATAGCTATTAAACCAGATGTCGCAAGGGAAAAACTAAAAATAAAAAATGTTTTTATTGTCAGTTTAGGCAAAACTGAACATGACTTTTCAGATAGAGTCATTGAAACGTATTTGCCCAGCATCGAAAATCAAAAAGCTCCTATTATAATTGTTAAAAAGGGGCAACTAAATAGCAATTTAGTAACTTGGGAAGCTCAAAAAAAACTGAGTTTCTTGGGGCTCAGGGGAGTATTGGTCAATAAAAACCGGACAGAATATTAACCCGTAACACAATGATATAGGAAAGTTTGCCAAGTTGTGTTATTAGTAATATTATTAACCGTATTATTAATAGTCCTATTAGGAGTCTTACATGTCTAATATCACTGCCAATGACTTAAAGACCAAAGGTATCGCTGCCATTGATGGTGCTTTGGCAGAAGCATCAGAAGCTATCGTTTCGGTACGCGGCAAAGACAGGTTTGTGGTGATGGATATTGCCCATTACCATTATCTGCGCGAGTGCGAACTGGATGCGGCATTAGCGCAAACCCAGGCAGATTTGGCCGGTGGTCGTTTTGTGGAAGAATCGCCTGAAGATCACCTGGCTCGACTAGATAGGCTCTAATGTCTTACGCACTGGTCTTTACTGAACAATACAACCGGAAAGCAGCTCGTTTTCTGAAAAGGCATCCTGAGCTGCGGCAGCAATACATGAAGACTTTGCAGTTGCTGCAAGCGAACCCGTTTCACCCTTCATTACGCCTGCACCCATTGCACGGTAAACTGGAGAACCTTCATTCAATTTCAATAAATTTGTCTTATCGCATTACTTTGGAATTACTGTTGCAGGATGAGCGCATCATCCCCGTTAACATAGGTGATCATGATGCAGTTTACTGAAGACTGACATCCCGGCTTTTAGAATAAAAGGAGTCGATCACAGATATGACATTTTTATCGATTAATTTTTTTTGATGTTTATGCAGTTGTGCAGATACGTATTGTTCAACATCTGGCGCTATAATTTTTGGGTGATATGCCAAGGTTTCCGTCATTATATGACATAGTTATTTTATTCCTGCTCCTAGCCGTAGACCTTGAGTGCTCAGTAGCCCGGTAAGAGCATAGTTTAATCAGAGCATGCAGGGAACGCTCTTGCCCTGTATCTTAATGATTGGCATTATGTTTGCTTTGTGTTACTTGCAGCTTTAGCTGTAAGTTCAACGCTTCAACATTAAAAGGGAGAAAAAAATGAAACAAAATAGTGTCAAACCAAAACAATTGATCTTTCGATTTATTTTTTTTAATGTTTTCCTAGCAGTAGTTTGGTTTCCCCTCACTGCTTATGCATCCATAGGAGCAAATGAACTGGCTGTGATCATCAATGAATCTGATCACTTAAGTGTAACGCTGGGCGAATATTACGTTCATGAGCGCAATATCCCACGAAAAAATGTGATCTATATCAGTTTTTCTCCAGGTAAAAAAGTCATGTCTAGGAAGGAGTTTGCTGTTATCAAACAACAGGTAGATGAAGAAACACCATCGAACGTCCAGGCCTTTGCTCTGACTTGGGCAGCACCATTCCGTGTTGATTGCATGTCAATTACCACGGCTTTCGCGATGGGTTTTGATCCGAGTTTTTGTGCACAGGACTGCGTGGGAACAAAGAAGAATCCATATTATAATTCAAACAGTCATCGGCCTTGGTCTGATTTTAGGATACGTCCAACTATGTCGATTGCTGCAACAACATTTCAAAAGGGTGTCGAGCTAATTAGAAATGGCGTTGAAGCTGATTTTTCTCACCCTTCCGGTACGGGTTATCTTGTTAGCACTAATGATAAAAATAGGAATGTACGGGCACAGTTTTACCCTTCCATAATAAACCAACTCAGTCCATTTTTTAAATTCGAAGAAGTTAAAACCAATTCGTTAAAAAATAAAGACGACGTTTTTTCCTATTTTACAGGTTTGAAAAAAGTAGATAACCTTGAGACCTTAAACTTTCTGCCTGGCGCGATCGCAGATCACCTTACTTCTATAGGTGGCGTTCAAATTGGCAGTAGTCAAATGAGTGCGTTACGATGGTTGGAAGCTGGCGCAACAGGTAGTTACGGTACTGTCGTCGAACCCTGTAATTTTACAGAAAAATATCCCCAGCCTAGAGTTGTCATGGGTCATTACCTTAATGGAGATTCCTTAATCGAGGCATATTGGAAAAGCGTCTACTGGCCAGGTCAAGGTATCTTTATTGGTGAACCATTAGCAAAACCATTTAGTCAGGGAGGAAATTAGCTCAGTAGAAAAACGTCAAAATACCTCCGACTAAGCCGGAGGCTTGAGTATGTGAAATGTATTGTTTTTACTGGTTTCACTGTGTTTTCAAAAAATTTTAGCTTCTCCCATTGGTTAAGCGGACATTTTTGAAGTGCCGTGGAATCAGTGTTTTGTGCTAGAAATCGTGAGCAATTACATTTACAAGGTTATGACAGGGTAATACAACCTCAAAGCTCGTATTACGTTATATTAACAGTCCGACTTTTACCCAGGCGCGCAAGTTTGTTTGGAGCGGAAATTATAAAAATTAGCACCCCCTGTAGAACCCTTTATAAACTCAAATTGTGGATTTGGTCCGATGATTTAAAAAGTTGACTGATAAGCTCAAAATAATTGATTCAAAAGACAACATGGAAAGTACATTCATATTGACGTTGTTGTATCGTGATAAAACCATACAACAAGTTCATCATGACAAGCATTACATTGGTGCCATGAAGGGACATCACAAACTGGATGCAGAGCTGTTAGATAAAAAATCAGATGGCGCGGAATACACTGCCAAGCTAAAGCAGAAACATACCCTGTTGAAGGGTACAACAGCCTGTTTAGACACTTTCTGGCACGATTACGAAGGAAGTCTAAATGTTATAGTAAAAGAAAAGCCCGGCAATGCTTAAATATTCCGTCATGGTGCTAATGCTAAAGTGGAACGGTGAATTAAAAGCTATATAAAAACTAACAATGCCGTTATTTTATTCCTGATCCTAACCGCAGACCTTGAGAGCTTGGTAACCCGGTAAGAATATTGTTTGATTAAAGCATGCAGGGAAAGCTCTTGCCCTGTATCTTAATGATTGGCATCATGTTTGCTTCTTGTTGCTTACGGCTTTAGGTATAAGTTCAACGCTTCAACAAAATTACAAAGGAGATCAATATGACTTTTTCTCGGCGTCAGTTTCTGTCAACTGTACCCACAGTTGCCGTCAGCTCGTTCCTTCTACCGCAAGCAGTCGCTGCAAAAGCTCAGCCAGCACCGAAACTTTCCGAATCTCCTGAAACGGGACTGGCCAGCGGTCAACCATTACCCCTTCCGCACAAGGAAATTCCGGGGTTTCTGAGTGCAGCTCAGTTACAAGTCCATCATGACAAGCATTACATTGGTGCCATGAAGGGTTTTCACAAACTGGATGCAGAGCTGTTAGATAAAAAATCTGATAGTGCGGGATATACGGCCAAATTAAGGACAAGAACCCATAAAGCCAACAGTACCCTCCTGCATGAATTGTATTTTTCCTGCATTGCGCCGAAGAGTACAGAGCCTGACGAACAGTTTAGTACGGCCATTCAACGTCGATTCGGTACCCTTGATCGCTGGTGGACGGACTTTCAAGCGGCGGCAGCCAGCAGTCGTGGCTGGGTATTATTGGTCTATCAACCGCTGTCGGGTAAACTCTATAACATTATTTCAGACAATCATGGGGACGGCATCCTGTGGGCGGGAATACCCATACTGGCGCTCGATATGTTTGAACACGCCTATTATCTGGATTACCAAAGCAACAAAACTGAATACGCCGAACGATTCATCAAGTATATAGACGGCAAAAAGGTTTCCATGCGATATCAAAAAGCATTGCAAAACTCATGCGTTCGGTTGACCATCTAAATCTATTAGATGCTGGACAACCTGGGTGGTTTGAGTCTTTTTCTTCTTTATGTTGAACGATAGTTATAGCTTATTCTGTCCAGGTATTTATCGCAAAACTCTTACGGGTCAATGGCAGTATCCACATCTGATACATTGAGGTCAGCCAGGTAATTGCTGAGCAGAAATTGTAGCCAACACCTGAGACAATCGTCATCCATGCGAAGTCGGGCGCTAATTTGGTGAGCCACCAGGAAAACACATCAACGATCAGAAACATGAAGGGAAGGCAGATGACGACAATCTTAAGCCATTGTTTAATACCAACTGATAAGCTAAAAATAATGCCATTAAAGAAAAAAATAAATGAAATAGCGAAGATGTGAATGTGCGATACCCGCGTTAATGAAGTCGTTGATGCACCCTCATCTATTTGAGCGACACGTCTGACAGCTTCATATTGAGTGAAATTCGGTAGACCGGGGATCGTGCTGTGGCAGGAAATACAATTGCGATCAAAAATAGTCTTAATGTGACTTTCCCATTGAGCTTTCGGGGCTCCTGCTCTAACCCATTTAATAATTTCCAACTTATTAGCAGAGGAGGCTTTATCCCTCATAGACCCATTAAGTTTGGTTTCAATTTTGCTGTTGGCCGGATCACCATGATAGCTATAAACGATATCATCAATAGATAAGCCCAATTTGCCATCAGCCATACCATGGGTAACCAGAATTTGCGCGCTGGCTAATAACGCACCTAACCCAATAGTCAGTAAATAACCGGTAAAAAGGCTTTTAACGGTTAAATTTAGACTGGGTAAATTTAACCAGCCCCCACCAGGTAAAACAGGATTGTTGTTTTTTGTCATGGTTACTTCCTGAATCCGTGACTTAAAGTGCATCCACCAATCCTTGGGAAGCCACATTAACATTTCAACGTTTTAATACCTTGTTATTATTTGAAATAGCTAATAATACGAGCACACTGAGGCTTTTTAAGCATCAATAGCTCTCAATTGACACCAAATTCTGTACACCCGGCACTGCTATCCCTGAGAGACATGTTCTCGCATTTTTCTTAAGAATAGTGGGGTGTTATCCTGACGCTAAGCGATGGTAGGTTGACTCAAATGCTAAAAAACCCGGGCAGTGTTTGGAGAAACGAAGTTTTATTCGTCGCCCAGCATGGATGACCCGAGCCGCTAGGTACATTAGTTCCTGTATAACCGTTTTTATTCGCCTTCTTTTGGCCGGATGACGGACAGGACTGATGTTGCCTATGAGCCCGATTAAGCCGATCCAACGCAAGATATTGTAACTATAAGCGCTCAATGCCATGATCAAGTCGTTGGTGGCAAATTTGCCCGAAGGTAAGCGTTCGATATCGAGGTCGGTTTTAAATTCACTGTGGAATTGTTCGGAAGTGGCATGATCTTGGTAAAGAGCAATGATCTGTTCATCAGCGTAGGCGAGCGAATTTAATGAGGTCCACCAGCCTTCTATTTCTATCTCAGGGATTAACAGCATTTGACCCTCTGCATCCATAGTTCTTTCGATAACCCGCATGACGCGGCGGAAGCGATAGGTTTGCCCGTCTTGTTGTTGGGTTTCTTGGACACTGAACAAGGCGACCCGTTTGCCGACCCTCGGCGTTGTCCATTTGCCTTGTTGTTCAGCCAAGGCTAACCAAGCCTCCAGGTCTTGTTTTCTGGGGTTCCATTTCAGGATAGAGTCCACTTGGTTTTGGTGCAGCCAGACACGGGTATCCAAGGCATCATGTCCGCTATCCAAACGCACCAGCAGCGGAGCCTCAGTCAAGCACCGAGCATATTCAATGACGCGGTCCAGCGTCTTTTGAAAACCGTTTTGACAATGCTGCTTACCTTCTCGAAGTTCATTAAGCAGACACCAACCCTCATTACCCAGATAAGCCGCAATCGGCGCATAGCCATCATGGCCTTTATAGGTTCTGGAAACACCTTCCTTCTGGGTCTTCTCATTGTTCATCGGATACACATCAATATCCAATGCGACATGATGGGTGGCCAATGGCGTCACCGGTACCCCGGCATGAGTCAGAAATTCAATATTACATTGTTGCATGATGACCAATAGCGCTTCAGCCTCTTCATCCAGTCGTTGTCTTAATCTTGCGCTTGAGGGTACGCGCTTAATCGACAGCGCGTTCTTGAAGTAGTCATCATCTCGGTAGTTCTCGATTGCTTCGAAGTCGCTTTTGCCTAAACATAGCGTTCCAATGTATGATTTGATAATGTCGCTGTGCGAAATGCCATGGCGTAAAGGAATGCCGGCCTTGAGCACTTTATGAATAGTGCCATATCGATTTAAACACAAGCCAACTAAGGCCAAACCAGAATGACTTGTATAGGTTTCTGTTGTGGATTGTTCGATGATGAGACGTTTCATTTTGCACTTGTTGGGTGAAGTTTTTAATGCCTCTATTTTAACACTTTATTGCTTATTAATCAGCTAGATAACTCATTATATTAACTTCTTAAATCACGGATTAAGGTACTTATCTTGAGATAGCAGTGGAGGTTTCGTATTCCCCCACTTAAACCTGGAAATGCAGTTGCTCATGGTTTCTAGATCAAATGATTTCTGGGAACAATTTTCGAATACCTGATCATATGGAGTTTGTAGAAACCTTCGTGGGAGGCTTTAGCCGGGATTTCGCGGCTAAAGCCCCCTCACGACGGGAATTAAACGTTTGGGGCTTAGAGCTCTATTTCTTGCTTCCAATTAATGATACCTTATCGACGACCCGTTGAAAATGAGGGTACAACTCTGCCTTCCCGTCAGAAGTCGTTAAGTCTGAGTCCGGTTTAACACGTTTAATACTTTCTGAAAACGCGGCTTCTATCTTAGCAGGGTTGATGTGTTTCCTATAAAATCGTCTCACATCATCCCCATCGGAGATTTTCGCACCCTTGGCGGCAACGTTTTCGCGGGATAAATAAAACCACACGTCTTTCGGCAAGGCATTCGCAACAACCTCTCCTCGCTGGGATTTTTCGTAGTTCAACTTGAATTGTTTACTTTGGACATAGGCTACTATCTTATCGATTTCTGCTTTTGTTAGCGCGCCACCCACTTCATCACTGTTGCCCACGCCCCAAGGCGGCATAAAACCATTAAATATGCCATTGGTCGTAATAGTTGCCATAACCGCATGAGGTGAAGCACTCATTTTTTTGAGGGGAAGCCCGTCTATTCCTTCCCCATGTTGCCCATGACATTGCATGCAGTTTGCCTCATAGATTTGTCGTCCTGTCAGGTTTAACGCTGTTCCCAGTCCAACCTTGATGGGTTTGCTCGGTTGTAATGGAATCGTGGTTCCGTCTTCGCGGGTCATGGGTTTCCTATCCACTAAATCTGGGATCGTTTTATTTGTGAGGGGAAGAAGGGTAGTCTGCCGTGGGTTACTTGGCGATTCGTAATGCATCCGAACAGAATTCAATTGATTTGGATTGTGGCGTTCCCCCGGATAATCAGTAAATGACTCATTTCCATTTTCACCAACGTTAATCACAACCTTACCCGCTATGATGGGGGCTACGCCATAATTTCCATCGGCTTTACTCGCTGCGGGAATACCATCTCCATCATCGTCGCCGGTGATAAACCCCGTATAAATTTCGCCGGTTCGGTTGGTCTCCGCTTGCATCGCACCACTTTGGTTGACAGTTTGTATCCACCATCGGGTGGCCCTTTCTATCTGGTCATCAGCCAAGTAAGTGGGAGTAGCTAACAGCATTTCCCGCATACCCGACAATGTAATACCGATATCATAGGGGGTGACAATCACGGTATCGTCATTTTTTCGGCTTCGATAAACCCCTTGCTTCTCGACCCAATAACTCTGATTTAGCAAATTGAAGGTTTTGCGGGCAGCACTGAGAAATTCCTGATCTTTGGTGGTGAAATAACCCGCCAGTAAGGCTCGAATACCGGCCCATTGGGAAGCGCTAACATCACTCACTCCTATGGCTTTTCCGCTCGGAACTTCGTAAGCCTCGTGGAATGAGCCATCTGCTTGTTGTACGTTCAACAAAAAGCGGGCATTTTTTTCAAGCAATGCACGGGCGTGTCGAGCTATTTCCGGATATTTATCTATGACGTCCCAACTTTGCTCCATATCCCGAAGGGCGACTATCATCATGGTGATATCACGCATCGTAACACTATCTCCTACGCCATTTCCCGGGGTCCATTGGGAGACCAAAATTCCATCGGCAGTATGCATGGCCTGGACATTCTTAAAGACTAAATTAGCCATGGCTTCAGCGACTACTCCCGTACTGCGTTCTATCATTCCGCCATCGACGGGCGGATTATCGGTAAAAGCATCGGAGCGACGATGAGCGGTGGTCGCATAGGCCGTGGTTCCCCAAATCCATGATGCTTGATCCCAAAGCTGGCTGGTATTATCTTTAAGATCTAGCGACCAGTTCCGTTCTGGCAAATCACCCACCCAAAAGATATTTGGTTCAATTTTGTGTGGGATGTAGCGCAAACCCTGCTTTGGATCGTAGGTCGCCGGATTGATGCCTAACAGTTTTTCGCCATCGGTAAACATCGTTGACTTAACCGCCAAGATCGCATTAAATGCGGCCATGGACAACCCCCAGCCCCGCATACCTTCTTCCGCGTCATTGCCAAGCATGGTAACTTTAACGCCTCTGGAAATTTCTGATTCTTCTTCATGATTACTATGAAAAAATAGATCCGCCCATTGCGCCCTGCGTTTTACGAACTGGGCAATACCTCCTAGATCAAAAGTAGTATCCATTTTATCGTGATCAAACCGTTGAGGGTGGTCGTTAAAATAGGCATTGGGTTGCCCCCATCCTCCCTTTTTTCCGCTCATTACATCTTCAAAGCTGTCGGAGTTATCCAGTTCGCCGGTAAAATGTGGGTCTACAGATTGATATTGCAGATAAGTGAGCTGCAGATCTTCGAACACTCTGGGAAAACCGGTGCGCTGATAAACCATCGGTAAGTAGAATCCTAGCAAGATATCTTTATTTGAGAACTTTCGTTCGGCTCGATCGCGTCGGTATTGGTTGTAAGCAGAGTGTCGATCGGCTTGCATAGTCCAGTAAGGGCCGTGCAGCATGTGGATACCTGCATGACCTCGTCCTCCGATAAAATCAAGAAGATAGCGGGCATAAAAATACATTTCTCTTGCAGTAACCCATTGAAAGGCTCTTCGGTAAGCGACCGGGTAAGCGCCTTTAACCAGATCGTTGTAACCTTCCATACCAAATTTGAAGCTTTCGTTGGCCATGAATGTCGCTTCATTGGTATAGAAGCGACGGTCTACCACCTTGCTTTCCAGTGGTGATCGATACTGACTTAAATCGGGTTGTGTCACGCCGCCTTTAAGATCAAGCACCCGGCCATCGGGTGTGTAAAGCAGATTTTTTGCTGAGGCGCTGCCTGACATAATAATTGTGCTTAATAGTGCAAAGAAGAACCAAAAATGGTGGTGTTTTATATTTGTCATGATATTTCTCCTCAAACGAAATAAAACTAGAACGTATATTCCAGTGCAGCTCGAACTACCCAGGGAGGAGCCGGGCCCAAATACGGATCTACGACGCGAAAAAGTCCGGAAAGCGTCATGCGAAATTGAGGATCCGGGCTAAAAATTAGAGAGGGTGCAATCATGCCGGTGAAGCCGGCAGAAAAGGAAGGGCGATTAGCAACGTCGAAAATAAAAACATCATCACCTGCTTGCGTGCATCCATTCACCGAATTGGTAATATCGTCTGTATCGCACGTATGGATCTCCGGTTCAGGAATTTTCCCGTCATAAGAGTCGCTCTGGTGGTAAAAACCGACAAAAGAGAAATCAAAGGACAGGAAATCACCGTAAACGGGTTTTACCAGTGAAGCAAAAAAGGTATCCCCTATAAATTCTAGGGCAACAGACCATCCAGAAAAAACATGCCATAAAAGTAAAAAAACACTTGACAAGGTTTTGGACACAAACTGTGTTTTCAATGTTCATTTCCGCCACACCCTGTTTCGGGTTGTTTGTCCATTTGTGAAGCGACTGGAGACCCTTTCGCAACGCTTTGCTAATTCCTTTTCGCCAATATTACCAACCCCCATTAATCGCATTGTATGGGCAAAAATCTGACCTAAAAAACCAACGATATAATAGGCTTATACTTCATAAGACCTCTAAAGTATCGTTGAACAGAAACACTATTGAGTCGGCCATCGAAGCGTTGCAAGTAGATGTGGCCTCCATCCCTGATCCTCAGATAAAATCCCTGGTGAATGGACTGCTTAACTTGGTAGAAACGCTTTATGGTGAAAATGAGGCGTTCAGAGAAGAAAACCAGCAGCTCAAAGATGAAATCAACCGCTTGAAAGGTGAACAGGGCAAGCCGAATATCAAGGGTAACCGTACAAAAGAATCCGCTGATCACTCGTCCGAAAAGGAACGTCAAGTGGGCGGTGACCCTGAGGCCGATGAAAAAAACAACCCTAAGAAACGTCAACGCGAGGGCAAATTGACCAAGGTGAAAATTGACCGAGAGCAGGTTTGTCCCGTCAACAAAAATGTCCTGCCAACGGATGCTCGATTTAAAGGCTATTCAGATGTCGTCATTCAGGACATCAAGATCATCACGAACAATGTCAAATATCGGCGTGAGGTGTATTACTCGCCATCACAGGGGAAGACCTTTCTGGGTCAACTTCCGGCCGATGTGGCGGGGAAAGGTGAATTTGGCGTCGGTATCCGCTCCCTGATTCCGCTGTTAAAATCCGAATGCAATCTGTCGGAAAGCTGTATTCTGGACTTCTTTCAGAATTTTGGCATCGAAATTTCATCGGCGTATCTTTCCAATCAGTGGACAACAGGCTACGCCGATTTTCATCAGGAAAAATCTGACATTGTTGAGGCTGGGCTGGCGAGTACGACATATCAGCAGACCGATGACACCAGCGCCCGTGTCAAGGGCGAAAACCATTACACGCAAATTCTCTGTAATCCCTTTTACTCGGCCTATTTCACCACCCCGCACAAAGATCGTCTGACGGTGCTGGATGTGTTCAGGAACTTTGCGCCGCGCCAGTTTCTTTATAACACGCAGGCCATTGGCCTGCTCGAGGGCTTTCAACTGTCTAATAAAATACGCAAGGCCGTGGATAAACGGTTGGAAAAAGGCGTCTGCTTTGACGAAAGCACTTTTGATGCTCTGCTGGATACCCTCAAGCCTGGCCCGCAACAGCGGACACGCATCAAGGAGGCCTGTGCCATCGCGGCTTACCGGGAACAGACAACGATCCCCGTGATTGAAACGCTGGTCTGCGATGATGCACCACAATTCAAGTTACTCACTCGGCATATCGCCTTGTGCTGGATACATGATGGCAGGCATTATAAAAAGCTACGGCCGATTGTTCCGCAACACAAAATGTCACTGGATAAATTTCTGACCCAATACTGGCTTTTCTATCATCGGCTAAAGGCTTACAAACAGGCTCCGGATGACCAACAGGCCAACCTACTTTCAAAGGCGTTTGACGCGCTGTTTTCAACGCAAACGGGTTATGCACAACTGGATGAGCGCATCGCCAAAACACGGGCGAAACAGGACGCATTGCTTCGGTTGCTTGACGACCCGGAATTACCGTTGCATAACAATGCCTCCGAATTAGCTGCCCGTGTGCAAGCACGGGAAAGGGATGTCAGTTTGCATACCATGTCAGACGCGGGCACCGAGGTGAAAGACACCTTTATGACCCTTAGTCAAACCGCGAAAAAACTAGGTGTTAGAACGTACGACTATATTCGGGACAGGGTCAGTGGTGAGTTTAAATTGCCTTCTCTTGCTCAGCTGATTCGTGAAAAGAGTTCAGGTTGTGAGGCGATGATTGAGACCATGCCCTAAGATTTATAGGGGATACCAAAAAAGGTTGTTGTATCTCCGAAATCGACGCCATCATGTTTTGAAACAAACCGATGGTTTACACCGAAATGGGCTGCCCCACGTCCCAATAGGCTTGCCGGCGCGAATTGTCTGGTCAGAAATGCGCCCAACATGAAGCTGGTGGTACCGGTGCCCGGTTGTAACGTGGAAGGTAAACGCCCGTCACCGGCAAACCGTCCAAATACTCCGTTATTAAACGGGAAATCACCCACAAAAGGGTTGTCAGCATTAGCGCCTCCGGGAGCAAAAGATAGTGGCCCTTCGGCTGGTGCGCCAAAAGCCCCGCCGGCTCCATCTGCCGGACCATCGCACAGTGCTCGGTTTGCGGCATTAAAGTTATGGAAAAAGCATCGACCATCGCCCCACACGCCATTAGCTACATTTTCTTTTTGAATCGCATCAAAACCTTGAGCGGCAACAAGGTTAGGGGGTTGAGGCCTTCTTGTGGTCACCCGGCCATTGCTGCCAAAACTGTCATCGTGGCTGCCGGTTGGCAAAAATACAGCGCCTACGATGGCCAAGCCAAAAGGGCTGTTACCCTGATCCATGAGCTTTTTCTTTAGAAAAACACCTACATCGCCAATGCTTTGAGAGCTTCCTGCGTTTTCTATACCGATAAAAGGTTGGCCGTTCGGATGAACTGCTCCGTTGGTTTGGGTGTCGAAATAAGGGATGTTGAGTCTGAGTGTAAACCCATGTAAATACTTATGATTTAGGTCGAAACCATAGAAGAGATCAAAATCCGTCAAGTGACGATCGATAGAGAAATCACCAAAGGTCGCCTTATTGATACCTCCATTTTTGAAGAAATCGTTATCACCTTGAATTTCTGTAAACCGATGGGAAATAGAAACACTATAAACATTGGGTGGGAGCACAAAGGCATGTTGAGTAAATGCGGGTCGTAGCAGTGGCGGAATAAAAGTTTTAATCTGGGTTTTGATCTCCTGACGTTCAAACTTCTCAAAATCTTCACCACCGGTCTGTCCTTTGGGTGTCCCCAATGTCATGAAACGATCAACGGCTTTGGACTTTTCCTCGCTGGCTTGTACTGAACCGACTGTAACCACAATACCAAATAACCAGGCGAAAAACACAATGGGAATTTTTGTTACTCCAATAAAACCACTTTTGGCGTATTGTCTCAGTAACGAAATTATGAAAAATGTAAGTACAACAGTATTTTCCAATTCAGAAATGAGTCTGAAGTGTGCATAATAGTTAAGCTTGGATTTTCTGTTCAAAAATCTGGTTAAAAAGTTTCTGTCTTTCTTTTTTTAGGATTATAGCGGCCTGATTATCGGTTATTGCCATGGCAACCTGATCGAGTATCGCAAAGCTTATTCCCGGTTTCAAATATTTTTCACTGTCAGGTAGTGATTTGAGTTTGTCATAAGGTGTCATCATGTTTTTATAGGGGTATTGCTTAGACTGCTTTCCTTTATCGTCGGTGATGATTTCAGGATAAAAGCAGGGCCTGTGATAGTTAACATAGGGGTACAAATACTTGATATTGAATTCATTCAGCCTCGCAGCCCATCTTTGTGGGATATGGGTATAGCCAAAAACCTTTCTGACCACCGCGGCATTTTTGCCTTCAACCAGTGCATTATCATTGGTTTGTCGGGATCGTGATTTGGTCATTTCAATCAATAGCTTATTTAACAGGTTCTCTACGGGCTTGTTGATATATTCTGACCCATTGTCAGAGTGAAAACCTTTGATGATAAAGGGAAAAGTTTCCAGTATTTGTTCAAGCACGGGGATTAAAAAGTGTTCGCTGATTTTTTCAACGGATAAGATCATTTCAAACTGAGTGACTTCATCAACTACATTGATATGATAAACGCCTTTTTGCTTGTCCTGGTCGCCCTGGTGAACGGTATCAACGCGAAGGTATCCTGGCTGACCGTTGGCTTGTGGTTTTCTTTTGTCGCCAATGGCGATCTGCCTGGGTTTGGTTTTTTCAAAGTCTCTGCGCTGTAACTGATAGGTTTTTGATGCCCTCAGATTGTAGAGGTGTGAAACAGAGATTGTCGCCAGCTTTTGATACTGCTTCTCTCCGTACACCTGATAGGAACGCTCAATAAGCTTTTTCACGGCATGACCACAAGGTTTCTCATGCCATTCATCAATGTCTGCCAATAATCGAATATCGCGCTGAGAATATTTTCGGTTGAAACCATTGCCTCTTGCTGGGCTGTACCTGACGTAACCGGTCTTTCGGTACTGCGCGATGAGACGTGTCATCTGCTGGCGGGAATAACCGGTTAGCTTAATCAGAAACCGACTAATGATGCCCTTGTCTTTTTTATTGCAGGACAGGTAGTTGAATTTAACGAGTCCCTTTTGGATCAATTGATACCGCTCAGCTTTATTACCCGGTATCGAATAGGCTATCGATTGGTTGCCCTGTAAAAAGGATTCGAGGTGCTCTATTTGGGTTAAATTATCGATGTTCATAATCATTTTCATAAAGTGGATTATGAACAGAAAAGCTATTTCAGGCTCATTTTATACTGGAAATAAGGAGTCGTTTCAGACTCATTTCATATTGGACAAGACTACAACTGAAAGGTAAAGCACTACCATACTATTCTCCCTATTAATGATCAAAATGAATAGATAGCCCTAGTAGCACAATGGAAAGGAATGCTAGTTTAAAGTTGAAGCGCTTCCTTTATCCGAATAAGCCGGTAACAACTGAACTGTTGCCGGTTTTTTTAATGCAAATATAATCAACAGGGTAAATCGACCTTTTAAAAGCCCTGTCATGTACCTGTTTTCCGTTTTTTTTGCCTACAGGCAAGGTGCAAAATTACATGAAGGTGGTTGTCGAACAACAGAGGAACCATCAGGACACATTCTTATATCTTCCGGACATCCCATAAATTCAGGTTCTATTGAAATACCACAGTCTTCTGCAGGGGTTACATCAAGAAAAACACCAAACTCAGGTTGTATAGAGAGTAACTGATCAACTAACTCATCAAGTTCAGTTCCCTGTGGTGGAGGCGGAGTGGTGGGAATTGGGGTGGAGACAACGGGTGGCGGAGGAGTTGGAAGTGTAATGGTCAAGTTTTCTTGGAAGGATTTTAAGCCGCTTTTTTCATTTCTTTGGTTTTTTGATGAGGGGTTTTATAATCAATAGCAGAATGTAACCTTTTATAGTTATAGAAACTAATATAGCTAGTCACAGCACTGACTACAGAGGAGTAATTAATAAAACTCAAATAGTTCAGCCTCTCTGTTTTTAAATTCCTAAAAAACCGCTCCATCACAGCATTATCCCAGCAATTAGCTCGACGGCTCATACTTTGTGTTATATCCAAGTCATGAAGATAATCAACAAATAGATTGGCTGAATATTGAACCCCTTGGTCTGAATGAAACATTAATTGTTGAGTATCTGGCTTGTGTTTATTAATCGCATGTTCTAATGCTGACTTTGCAAGCTCTGCATTGGGTTCTTCTGATAATGCCCAGCCCATAATTTCTCTTGACCCAAGATCAAGTATACAAGCTAAATAGCTCCAGCCTGTATAGGTTTTAATGTAGGTAATGTCACCTACCCAGTGCGTATGAACAGTACTGGGATTAAACTGTCGTTTAAGTAAATGATCCGCTTTCTTGTGGACTTCTCCCGCTGGATAGCTGTGTCGCTTTTTAGGTTTTATGGCAATGACATTCGATTTTTTCATTAATGAAGCTGTTTTATAAACGCCTATTTCAATCCCTCTGTTAGCTAATTCAACCTGAGTCCTTCGTTTACCATAGGTATGCTGAGTTTCAATGGCTATCAATTTAATTTGTTCTATGGTTTCTTGTTCTTCATCGCTCATTTGATTATTAATCTGATAGTAGTGTGTACTGAGAGCTATATTAAATAGTGTGCAAAGCTCTGTTGTTTGATAGCCTGGAGAAGCCTTCTTTATTTCAACAATCAATTCAGATTGTTGTTGTCTCGAACAAAGAAGGCTGTGGCCTTTTTTAGTATTTCATTATCCCTTTTAGCTCGCCATAATTGCTTCTCTAGGCTTTGTATTTTCTGTTGTTCTGGGGTTAACGCTTGCTTATCCTGAGGTGTATTACCTTTGAGTTCATCTAAATATTGCTTTTTCCATCGCCTCACAGCAGAGTCACCTGCTCCTGATATTTCCATTACCTGCTTATTGGTATATCCTTCATTTACCATGAGTTTAGCGTAGTCTAGACGCTGTTCTGTGGTGAAGGTTGTTTTAGGTTTTACTGTGGTTATTTCGGTCATTTTTTATCCTAATTTTGGGTTGGATTATAAGCTATAAATCCTTCCAAGATTATTAGACCATTACAAAGAGTAGAGTCGGGATGAGCGTCAGAAGGTTCATGTTCGTTATCAATACTAACGGTAACGGGAAGGTGCGGTTGAAAAGGGCCCTCGGCACAAGCTGAGAATCCTCCTTCGACAGGTATAGGCTCATTCTCTCCAGGCGTAAGAACAACAAAATTATCCACTACACCACTTCCAACAGCATGCCCTATTATTAGGCGAACGGTCTTAATCGTCAGACTAACATCCTCTCTTCCATCACTACCAATGCTAATTTTTACTGCGTTGGTGTGTTCTGGTATTGGCAGCGGTTCTGGGTGTAATGTCGGATTATAATGCCCCAACAAATCCAGACGAGAAATTAAAGAAATCTTATTCCAATTTAGTTACTATTTAAAGAAAATATTGGAGTATTTTAATGAGCAGAAAAAGAACAAGTTACAGCGCTGAGTTTAAAAGCAGATTAGTCTTAGAGGTCTTGAAAAATGAAAAGACACTGCAAGAAATAGCGAGTACGAATAACATCACGCCTAAAAACCTGCAAAACTGGAAAAAGATCTTCTTAGACAATGCGGAAATAGCGATGGAACCCGCCAAAGCAGTGAAAGAATATAAAGAGGAATTATTAGCAGCTCAAGAACAAAATGAGATGCTGAGTAAGATCGTAGGCAAGATGACGGTTGAAAAGGAGTGGCTTGAAAAAAAGCTAAAAAGCTTGGGCTTATCTAATAAGAAACAACTGATAGAACCCAAGCTTGATACTCTTTCGCTGACTCAGCAGTGTACTTTACTCGGCCTAAATAGAAGTAGCCTTTATTACAAAAATAGAGAAAACCCCAAGAAAAAAGAAATCAAAGCGCATATCAATCAAGTTTTTGAAGAGATACCCATTTATGGTGCAGCTAAAGTACACCAGCAATTACTTGAAGATGGATTTAAGGTCAGTTTAAATACGGTAGCAAGTTATCGGCAACAAATGGGGCTGAAAGCTGTTCTGGCGGTTAAACAGGTCAATACGACTGCGCCGATAAAAGAACATAAAAAATATGACTATAAACTTCGAGGACTTGATATAACAGAGGCTAATCAAGTCTGGAGTACAGATATTACCTACATCAAAACAAAGGGCGGTATGGTTTATTTAGCCGCTATTATTGATTGGCACTCAAAGGCGGTGCTCTCCCACAGAATATCCAACACCATGGATTCCACATTAGTTGTCGATGTATTGGATGAGGCACTTGCACACTATGGCACCCCTGAAATATTTAATACAGACCAAGGCAGTCAATATACCAGCGAAATTCATACCCAACGGCTAAAAAATAAAGGGATCACTATCTCAATGGATGGAAAAGGCAGAGCGACTGATAATATTTGTATTGAACGATTCTGGTGTCTCGCGTCAATTACTTTGTCCGGTTTGGCGACAATTATGATGGCCGGTTGAGTGATTAAGGTTTTTTATGATTTTTTCTGATGTTTCCTCCTGTAACTGTTGCCGTCGATTTCAAGAATCGTGGCATGATGGATAATGCGGTCAATGGCGGCTACGGTCATTAATGTATCCGGGAATATCTGATCCCAGTGACTGAATGGCTGGTTTGATGTGATGATCAAGCTGCCACTTTCATAACGATGAGCAATAAACTCAAACAGGACCTGGGTTTCTGAATCCGTTTTTTTAACATAACCAATATCATCGATAATGAGTACACGATATTTATCCAGTCGACTCATCACAGCCATTAAATCCAGCTCTTTTTTGGCCTGCTGCAGTAATTGCACCAGTGCGGTGGCAGCCAACCATTTTACCCGGATGCCTTGTTCGATAAGATGAAGCCCCAAAGCAGAAGCAATATGCGATTTACCGACACCGGAAGGGCCAATCAATAAAACATTATCTGCCTGTAGCGCCCACTGGGTATTATCGCGCAGCCCAATCACTTTCTTTTGAATGGTTTCCGGTAATTCATCAAAGCCTAAGGTGGCAAAACTTTTGCCCCGGGGTAATTTGGCTTCTTTGGTCCAGTTGCAAACTCGCGTTTCAAAGCGCCGTGCAATTTCATTTTCACACAGTTTAGACAGGTATTGGCTATAGCCCCATGCCTGTTTTGTGGCCTGTTCCTGATAAGCTTCATAATATTGCCAAAAAGCCAGCAAGCGAAGTTCTTTTAACATCATTGGCAAACCATCACTCACAGCACACCTCCTGTCTCATCCACTGACCGGTCAGTAGTTGATCATAGTCAGCAACCTGGTGTTGGCGTAGCGGTATCGGTGGCGGTGTACTGTGTTGTAAATACCTTGCCTGCAGGGATGTTAAATCGGGCAAGGCACCTTGTTCTGCCTGTCGCATTAGCTCAGTTGCCAGGGCACTTTCGCAATCATAATCATAGGCAAAGCGTAAAACAGCAACCATCCACTTGCATGCTTCTTGCGGTGTAAACTGTTTCTCTGCCTGCTTCCATAAAGCCCGATATTGCGTGTTAGGCAAAATATTATCGCGAAACTGTGAGAAGCGGAAGGCTTGTGGTTTGGCTGCCAGAGAATGAATGATATGCCGGTAATCTATTCGTCGCGCTCGGCCGGTGGGCGTTGTTGGATAAATCCGAGGCAGATTGATCACCCGAGTTTGGCCAACAAAGCAGACCAAACGATCATGGTAGAGATGCACCCTGACGCTTTCACCGATAAGGCGTGAAGGGACGGTATACAATGCGCGTTTTACAGCAATGGTACTGCTGGTGGTGACTTTTACCGACAGCTCAGCATAATCAACAAATCGGTGTTTGGGTAAGGCTAACAGGGTTTTGTGCTCTTCGGCCAACCTGCCTTTGCATCGTCTGTTCAGTTTGTCGACAATGTGTTCAAGAAACTCTCGATAAGCACGGAGTGTAGAAAAATCATTCGAACCGCGTAACTTTATGGCTTGATCAATGCGACGTTTTAATGAGCCATGCGGTGCTTCAATGGCGCCATTTTCATGACTAATGCCCAGATTATTGATGGTGGGCCGCATGCCATAATGCTTACATAAATCATGATAGTCTTCCGTCAGTCGCTGTTTTTCTACGTTATTGACGTAAGCCGCACTGAGGCTGTCTGTACGATGTTCCTTTGGTGAACCGCCTAAGGTGTGTAATGCACTTTGTAAGCCGTCAGCCAGTGCACTGTAGCTTTCTCCGCCCTGAATAACATGGACATGACGCCAACCACTAAAAGCCAGGCGAAACTGGTACAGTAAATGTGCGAACGCCTTCCCGTCTATCGTAATGACGGTATTGGGGTGCGTAAAATCAGATAGTCCCTGATGACCCGCAGGTACCGACTGACGAAACATGACTTCTTTGTCCGGGCCTTGTGTGGCCTGCCAGTGTTTAACACGTCTTTGCAGTGTCCGAAGGTATTTCTCTGGATACTTTCCCGGATGCTGCTCATCCAGATGCTCCCACAGGGTAATGCCAGTTAAGGACGATTCATCTTCTAATAACGGAACCAGTTCTGAGTCCCATACGGCTTCTAATGGATCTTTGCGCGTTCGCCACTTTCGTTCTTTGTGTTCAGCTCTTTCACCTTTTTCGATCCGGCAACCTGATCGAACACTGATGCCGGCTTTTGCTGCGGATGTCTCCTGCGTACAACCTGTCTGACGATTTTTCATATAACTATTTTCCTGTAATTGAGTGATGTGTTTACCGGACAAGTCACTTCCTCCTAAGAGTAAAAAGTACTTATCAGTTTATACACTCAACCGGTCAAGATAATTGTCGTCTGACCGGACAGGTTAATTGTCGCCTAACAGAGCGACTGATAATATTTGTATTGAACGATTCTGGCGCAGTGCAAAATGTGAACGTATTTATCTAAATGAATACGATTCAATCAACGCCTTACAAAAAGATGTTGATGATTATATTGAGTTTTATAATCACAGACGATTTCATGAAACATTAGATTATAAAAAACCAATGAAGGTGTATAAAGAAAGTATTTTAGATAAAAATACGATGGATGTAGCCGCTTAATGATTAGGAATAAGATTTAAGGGAATATCTGTCTTGACTCTTTGGGTTGCTATAGATTTTCATTGGGTGTTAGAGCAAACACCGAAGTGTTAAATGTTAAAAAATATAATCCAACAAAAAATAGCTTTATACTTTTATCCATAGTTTTATTCCTTCGCAACTCTTCTCTAAGAGAAAGGGGTAAGTCAGTTCTACTTTGTCAGATAGATGTATAAACTCGTTATATCCATAAGGAAGTGGGCATCCAGAGCCATAGACAGCAAGCTTAAATCTGGGGAGTCTGGATTTCGGGAACTCTGCCGGATTGATATTATTTGAAAAGCTAAAGCATCTAATCGGACAAAGTAGACTTAGCACCTTTCACAACACGTAGCATTTCCATGTTTTCTCTAAAAGTACCTGAGAAGCGTTTTACTCGTACTAATAGAGATATTATGCTTTGGATGCAGATCTGCTCAATATCTTGTGGTAGGAGGCACTAATTTACTACTCCGTTTAAGTAAAGTGGGCTAAGTCTATGCGTTGATGCAAATGAAATGCCTTATTGCTGTCAAAAACCACGCACAACTGAACAGCAGAGTTTTTTATAACATTTCTCTTGTTACTCATAATTCTTGCCTCCGCAATGATTGGGTTTTATGCAACTTGCTAAGCAAAAAATGCACCATGCACTCTAAGACATATGATATGTCTTGGGGGTTTTACTTTCCTGTACTAAGCAGAAAGCAAGAAGCTCTTTACTTTAAAATTAATTGTCTGTTTATTTTTCACCAAAACGCGCAACAAATTCATATTAAATTTTCTGAACTATGTTATATAACTCTACTTGTATGCGGCATATGGCACAAATGTAAAAGGGATTCGATCCCCATTCATTCCTCCCTCCTAAGGATACGTACAGAGCAATATCTTAACAATAGGGGTAGTAATTTTTCATTATCAAAAGGGGCAACAATTTGAAAAATATCAGGCATTGCAGGGATCTACTTTGCATTTGAGGTTGATCCATCCGTCATTCACCTATAATCAAGGAGAAGGAAGTAAAAATAGACCGCGGTGGGTTGCTTTATGTTTATTATGCAAAGTGCAGAATCAATCGAGGTTTGCTGAATTATCCAGTCTGCGAACCAACGCAAGTGTTTACACAGCTCAATCGTAACTTTTTGAAGAAGATATTATCTCTTGATCCGGCAAAAATCCGCCAGCTTGCATCGACCACATCCTGGCATAATGACCTTCCAAGCTCAGTAATTTCTCATGATTACCGTCTTCTACAACCTTACCTTGATGAAATACCAGAATGCGGTCCAGGTGCGCCAAGGTAGATAAGCGATGAGCAATGACCATGACTGTTTTGTCTTGCATTAAAAAGGTCAAACTTTCTTGAATATGCCTTTCCGTTACTGAGTCAAGAGCGCTGGTCGCTTCATCCAGCAACAAAATCGGCGCATTCTTTATAATGGCTCTGGCTAAAGCAATGCGTTGTCGCTGACCGCCCGATAACTTAACGCCGCGCTCTCCAACCAGCGTATCATAACCATCTTCCGCATCAATGATAAATTCATGAGCGTGGGCTTTTTTTGCTGCCGTAATAACTTCCTCATCGCTTGCTTCAAGTCTTCCATAGCGAATGTTTTCCATCAGGGTACGATGAAACAACATAGGGTCTTGAGGAATCATGGCGATATTAGCGCGCAAACTTTCCTGGGAAACCGATTGAACATCTTGCCCGTCAATCAAAATACTGCCAGACTGCGGTTCGAATAAACGCAGCATAAGAGTAAGCAAAGAACTTTTACCACTTCCCGAGAAGCCAACCAGACCTACTTTTTCGCCTGGATGGATGTGAATATTAAGGTGTTCGAAAACTGGTTTGCCAGCCGTATAACTAAAATCCACATGACTAAAATCAATCGCACCAGCACTGATCTCCAAAGGATAAGCGTTCTCTCGATCAATAACGTCGTGAGGCGCGACTATAAGGCTTACTCCATCTGTAATATTGCCGACATACTCGAAAAATTCCAGAAAACGGCGACTCAATCCCCGCGCTTGTTCAATTAGCATGAGTGATAAGCTGGCTGCCATAGCGAACTGGCTCACGGTCATCCCTTGTTCGCTCCATATTTTAAGTGCATAGCCGATGACGCCAAACATCAGTAGCATGGCTGCAATAAACTGAAACCAGCGAATTCGTTCCATAAACCAAAAGGTTTTGCGAGCGCTTTTGACTTCGAGATTTAAATAGCCTTCCAGATGAGAACGTTCGAAATCGCGGCGGGCAAATAGCTTGGCGTTCATAATATTGGTTACTGAATCAACGATTTTACCGCTGACTAAACTTCTGGATGCGGCATACTCCCGTGCCAGTTTACGACATTTCAAGGCCAGCCAGAATGAGATCAGGACATAACTGGCTATCCAGGCAGCTAGCGTTATTGCCAATCGCTCACTGACACTAAATAATAAAAAGAGTGATACCGTAAAGGTAATGACTAACGGCCAAAAATCAAATAATACTGTCCAAACGGTGTGAGCAACACTCATCGATACTTCACTGATGCGATTACCCAATGAACCGGCAAAATGGCTCAGAAAAAACTGTTGCGAGTGGTGTTGTAGATAAGCAAATAATTCACGACGGACACGTCTTCTCAGTGATGGCCCAATCAACACTAAAGCAGCGCCACTGGCACGGGATAGCAATACGATGCCTAAATTGAGCAACCCGAAAAGCCAAAGCGGATTTTCAAGTTGCTCCCAAACTGATATATCGAGAGATTGAGCCTCAGCTACCGCATCCATGATTTGTTTTATGGCAAAAGGCAAAAGAATGCTACAAGCAGCTTGACCGGCTTCTAACATAACCATTAACAGTAGACCCCAGCGATAGAAATTGACATAGCGCACACAAAAGTTGAAGGGGGTCGATGGCAGAGGCGGTGCATCCGTGGCTCGAAATGTTTTATTGGGCAGGGTGGTATCCAATGCAAAAAAGATGTGAGTGGTTATAAACCATCAGTATAAAACGAAACGTAGCTATTTCAACGATCAACTGTTTTTTACAAGTTTAGAAAATTTTAATAATTTCCAAGTGACACCTAGGCGTGAGGACTTGCTCAATTAGTAGTGAAGGGCTATTCAATAAAACATATTTTGCAAGTTGTCACACTTCATTTCATATGTTTAGACATGGTAGTTTTGATCGTCGCTCACTTTGGAAACGAAAAACTGACTAGTACTCCAACAATTTTGTTCTGATACGTATTTAATGTAATGTCTTAAGTATCGATACCAAGAATATGATATTTAGGATTAAACCATGCTATCCAAGAAATACCGAATTAAACTACCGAACGATGAACGCGAGGATTTAAAGCACCTCATCTCAAAGGGAAAAACCGCCGCCCGCAAAATAACCCATGCCCAAATACTGCTTCATGCGGACGAAGCGATTTCAAAGGCTTCATTAACCGATGCAAAGATCGCCAATGCGTTACACATCAGTCATCTGACAGTACAGCGTGTACGAAAGCGCTTTGTTGAAGAAGGAATAGAGTGTGCCCTCAATCCCAAAATCCAGACACGACGACGCGCCAAAAAGCTGGATGGCGAAGCGGAAGCGTTTTTGGTAGCAACAGCCTGTTCATCCGCCCCTGAGGGATATAATAATTGGACCTTAAACTTATTAGCGGATCGATTGGTTGAATGTAAAATAGTCGACTCGATATCGGGCGAAACCGTTCGAAAAACACTCAAAAAAACGCCCTTAAACCTTGGTTAAAAGAATGCTGGTGCATTCCGCCCAAAGCCAATGCTGATTTTGTCTGTGCGATGGAGGATATCTTAACGGTTTATCAACGTACTTTTACAGAAGATGAAGTCCTCATCTGTATGGATGAAACCAGTAAACAACAGACCAAGGAAACGCGCATTCCCTTGCCGATGCGTCCAGGAGAACCTGAAATATTTGATTTTGAATATGAACGCAATGGCGTGAGTAATCTGTTCATGCTGTTTGCCCCACTGATTGGATGGCGACATGTCAACGTAACCGATCGACATACTAAAATAGACTGGGCGCATTTAATCAAAGAATTGGTTGATCAGTATTTTCCGGACAAGAAAATTGTTCTGGTGATGGATAATTTAAATACGCATAAGTTGAGTTCATTATATGACGCGTTTGAACCAGAAGAAGCAAAACGCATTGCTGAAAGACTGGAGCTTCATTATACGCCGAAGCATGGCAGTTGGCTGGATATGGCAGAGATCGAGATCGGGGTGTTAAGTCGCCAGTGCCTGAATCGAAGAATACCTGACCAAGACACATTACGAACTGAAATAAACGCATGGCAAGAACAACGCAATCAAAAAGCTGTTGGTGTGAACTGGCGATTTACGACTGAGGATGCCAGAATAAAACTGAAATCACTCTATCCATCAATACAATGTTGATGGAGTACTAGCCAAAGATCAATAATGAATCAAGTTGGCAGTGGTTGGTGTGGTGATGTGAAAGACCTAAGGTGAATGGACTTTCTTGTTTTTTAGAGTTTTTTGTAAATACTAAAAATTAATGTTCTTACTCGCTCTTACATCCAAATTTTTAGCAATTAGGGCTGAAAAGATGGGGTGACGGGAATACATAATATTCCACGTCAACCCCATTCATTGGTTACTGAATACCTATTTGACTAAATGGTATGGCTTTAAATCCAGGGATAGAAAAAGCCGGTGAGTTTGGTTTCAAATTTAGATTAAGAGCAGCTTCATTGACAAATAACGGGTTTGTACCTGTTTTGTTGTCCTTAATCTCTTTGTAAAAACTAATTGGCGAAAGCCCAACATTAAAGTCAGCATTGTATATTCCACCTGCAAAGTTAGGGTTACCACCAACACTAATGTTACGTGAGTAAACATTTCCTTCTGGGTGGAGCCAGTGGTTGTTTTTGTCCTTAACTGTAAACGTTTTTGGAATAGCCGCTAACTCAGGATATTTAGATGCCCAAGGGTTAGCTTTGTAATCAATGCCAGCTTTGGCAATACGTTCAATTAAGTTCCAACTGTCGTTGGGTCGGAAGTTAATTTGATTAACCCCTCTGTTATCAGTGAACAATGGGACGCCACAATTTGCAAAAATATTATTTTCCATAATATTATCGCGGCCACCCCCATTTAAAATACCAAAGCCTTCGATCCCGTATAATACGTTACCAAAAACTGTAGTGCCACTGAGGGAATCATCTAGATAGACGCCATGGACATCAAATTCGCCATGTTTAGCCCAAGAATACAAGTGATGAATAAAGTTATAACGAATTACGTTACCACGAACACCCCAATCTCGGCCTCCGTAGAAAGCACCCATATCTTCAGAAAAACGTGCAACATCATGTATTTCGTTGTATTCCATTAAATGTTCATTGCCTTCCCATACTACGGCAGCATGTGGGCCTTGATACATCAAGTTGTGAGAGATTTTTTGACCGACTCCTTCCACTTTTACTGCGGGTTTATATCCATAGACCCAATGGCCGAAGTGATGTATTTCATTATTACGGACAAAGTTATTTGCAGCAGACAGGTTAACACGATTACCTCCTCTCACAATAACGCCACCATTACCGGTATATGCGATAGTGCTGTTTTCTATACCAGAGTTAGTGCCAGTGATTGTAGCTGCAATATTACCTGTATTTCTCAGAATTGAATGATCAATAATATTGTTAGAACCACCGTTTATACTGACTAGGCTATCTCGGGATCCTTCTAAGACAACATCTTTGATTGTAATCCACGATGTATTGTTCATTTCGATTAAATTGGTTTCCAACATCGAAACATTGACATTTTTACTTTTAATGTCAGCGGGTGGCCAGAAATACAAAATGCCAGTCCCTCTATCCAGGTACCACTCACCAGGCTGAGTTATTTCTTCCATTAGGTTATAAGCATAAAATTTTTGCCCATCGCCAATACCATAGCCCGGCTCTAAGACGTTCATGGTTTTTGTGGCAGTGTTAAGTTGGTTTACGGGGATATGAAAGTCCGCCCAATTCCACTTAAAAAAACCATGAAGCCAAATATCTTTTGCCTGTGTCCAACGACTAGCTCGAGCATCAGTATAAGTAAAAGAAGTATTATTCAATGCTTTGTTAATGTGTGTAAATCCATTCTCGCTAGCGCTATGGTTTTTGGGTGAATCCTCAGTGGGTTTATCTGGCCATCTGGCAAGAGTCATCGGTTTGTTGTCGAAATAAAGCTGTAGAGCTCCTTTATTATTTTCAAATACGCTTCTTGCGGTCAATTTACCAAAATTGCTAATACCTTGTTGCTTCAGATCGGTATACAAAATCTTAGATCTTGCTTGAGAATCTAATCGACTCCAGACAGGTTGGAAGTTGGTTACCGGTTTAAAAAGACTTGAATTTAAAGCTTTGGCGCCTGATATTTTTGCTTGCTCACCAGGGTAGCTAGTGTAAATTACGGGTTTGCCGGCACTTCCTGAATCGTTTGCACCTAATTTAAATGACTCTGTTAGGTAGTAAGTACCTTTCCTTAATACAACAGCAATGCCTTTTGCTGGAAGTCCATTGGTATTTTTTATTTGTTGCACAGCTGCTCTAGCTTTTGCCAGGGTTCTGTAAGGAGAAGCCAAGGTACCTGAATTATTGTCATTGCCCTGTGGAGAGACGTAGAGCACGGTTGTGGGCTCAATATTTGTTCCTTGTACTGCTACCTCCTCATCTGTATCTGGCAAAAATGCTGAGACCGAATCCGGTGGTAATGCGGCACTGTCTTGATCAGCTACAACATTGTCATCATTAACCGTCGATACGGGCGCTGTTGGAGTTGTGTCAGGTGTGGCTGGAGCTTCTGTGTTTTCAGTTACTAACGGCGCTTGGTTTTGTATATTGTCACAGTTCTCGTTGATAGGCGCACTAGATTTGACATGTTTTGGGTCATCAATGCCAATTGCGGCAGATGCTCCCAAAGCTCCATGATAGCCTGATTGACTTGAATCTGTTACTGCTTGGCCATTCTCATTAAACGTCCAATAACCGACTAAACCTTGGCTATCTGCAGCCACGCTTTGATTGTAATTATTGTTAATTTGACTGCCACTGCGTGCTATATTCCAGAATCTGACTTCATCCAGCTCACCTTGAAAATTGCCTTTTGAAACATTGCCTCGTCCCAGAGCTTTCACCGGAAATTTTCCATTCCATGAACCGATAGAATCTAGTACGCCATTCACGTACAAAGATAAATTTGATCCAGATCGGGAAAGGGCTATATGCGTCCATGTGTCAGGACGAATTGCTGAGCTTGCAGTTATATGGTCAGCAAAAGGAACGTATAATCGAGCTTTGCTACTGTAAAAATTAATGTCAGGACCTGGACCTTCTTGACCGACTAGAGCATCTTTATTGTCAATGCCCGGCGCTAACTTAGCCCATGCTTCAATGGTAAAGTTACCAGGAAACTCCATGTCGGGGATGTTGATCCAGTCATCTTTTCCATCTAACGCAAGGCTCATACCGCAGCTTTCTCCAGGGGTACTACTATCTTTGTCGATGATTTCTTTAACAACTGGTGTTTCTGGGGTACTGACTGTTTCACTAGTTGTGTTTTGTACGGAGGAGCAGGTTTCGTTTAACGGAGCTGTCGATGATTTACGTATCGGATCATCGTTACTTTCCACATTTTTTTGACCTAATGTTCCATGTCGGCCCAACTTGCTTGAGTCATTTATTTTTTGACCATCCTCATTAAAAGTCCAGTAACCGACTAAACCTTGGCTATCAGGAGTAACACTTTGGTTAATGCTGTTGTTAATTTGCTTGCCACTTCGGGCAATACTCCAAATTCTGACTTCATCCATTTCGCCTTTAAAGGTGCCGCTAGAGCTAATGTTACCTCGGCCTAAAGCTTTGATTGGAAATGTTCCATTCCATACGCCAGTGGAATCAAGTATACCATTGATATACAAGGATAAGTTAGAGCCAGAACGGGTTATTGCGATATGGGTCCAGGTATCCGGCTTAATCGATGTTTTAGCGGTGATGTGGTCAGCGAAAGGTACGAACATCCGCGCTTTTCCACCATAAAAATTAATATCTGGGCCTCTACCTTCCTGGCCCAATAATGAATCTTTATTGTCAATACCTGGTGCTAACTTGATCCATGCTTCGATGGTAAAACTTCCAGATAGCTCCATGTCAGGGATATTAACCCAATCATTGTTACCATCTAAAGCGATACTTTTGCTACAACTTCCTTTACTTTGAATAGCGGCTTTAGCGAATGAATCTTGTTGGCCAGTTGGCTCAGTGATAGCGAACGCAGCATTTGCCTGGGTCATGGCAAGTGGAAACAATACGCAACGTAAACTAAAAATCAATGGGTTAATTGATTTCTTGAAATTTTTTTTCTTCCTATTACTCATAAATAAATACCTGTTTTGTTACTAAAAATGTTTCCAAGATAGAGATAGTAAAAATTGTTTGTAACTTTGAAAGGTTGGGTTTTGATGGGTGCCTTTTGAAAGATTATTCCTACCTTGGAGAAAGTAAGCCTAGACAGAGTTTGGAAAAGCGAAGTGATATGTGTCACAAAACAGCCTATTTTTGTTGCTGATTTTTTTTTTTTGTGAGGCACTTTAAATTTTCAATGCTTTTTTCAGGATATTACATATGTTGAAATATAGAAGAAGTAGGTTGCAAATATGAAAGCATCCCGAAAACTAACAAAGAAGTCAAAGTAATGATGCTTTGGTGGCGATGTAGTTAAGTTAAGTTAAGTGATGGACTAGAGAAGTGTTCAGTTTAGGTTATACAAAGAGTAAGTTAGATAATAGCGAATGTAGAGAGAAATGGTTATTCTACAGTGTGGTTTTTCTAAAATAATACTCAATGCATCATTATGGGATTTGTTAGGTGTTTTTATTAATGCTGAGAATATTAGAATCCAGATCCCATCCAATTATTTTCTCCGCGCCGATCTGTTTTCCGAGCAGGATGAAAGCAAACTTTTGGTATACGTATCGGCAAAATAAGATAAATACAATAGGCGAAAACGTAGGTGAAAGCTACCTACACAGAAAACTTGAGTTGATCTGAATCGGATTAACAAAATAACTACGGAATAATACAGTTGTCGCTACATCCCAAATTAAAAAAAGTCACAGACCTGCTTCGTGTCTCTAATTTAACTAAAGTCAACGATCCTTTTCTTTCGGCTCGAGGGTTGGAGTTGTGGATTAAACGTGATGACCAGATTCACCCGATTGTTTCTGGTAATAAATGGAGAAAATTAAAATTTAGTCTTAATCATGCTTTACATCAAAATAGTGATTGCATAGTGAGTATGGGCGGGCCTTTTTCAAATTTTCTTCATGCCTTGGCTTTTGTCGGTCAGGTGCTGGAACTAAAAACGATTGGAATGATACGTGGTGAGAAACCAGCCGTTTTAAGTCCTACTTTGCAAGATATAATAACTTTTGGCATGCATGTTTGTTAGGTGACAATTAACCTGTCCGGTCAGACGACAATTATCTTGACCGGTTGAGTGTATAAACTGATAAGTACTTTTTACTCTTAGGAGGAAGTGACTTGTCCGGTAAACACATCACTCAATTACAGGAAAATAGTTATATGAAAAATCGTCAGACAGGTTGTACGCAGGAGACATCCGCAGCAAAAGCCGGCATCAGTGTTCGATCAGGTTGCCGGATCGAAAAAGGTGAAAGAGCTGAACACAAAGAACGAAAGTGGCGAACGCGCAAAGATCCATTAGAAGCCGTATGGGACTCAGAACTGGTTCCGTTATTAGAAGATGAATCGTCCTTAACTGGCATTACCCTGTGGGAGCATCTGGATGAGCAGCATCCGGGAAAGTATCCAGAGAAATACCTTCGGACACTGCAAAGACGTGTTAAACACTGGCAGGCCACACAAGGCCCGGACAAAGAAGTCATGTTTCGTCAGTCGGTACCTGCGGGTCATCAGGGACTATCTGATTTTACGCACCCCAATACCGTCATTACGATAGACGGGAAGGCGTTCGCACATTTACTGTACCAGTTTCGCCTGGCTTTTAGTGGTTGGCGTCATGTCCATGTTATTCAGGGCGGAGAAAGCTACAGTGCACTGGCTGACGGCTTACAAAGTGCATTACACACCTTAGGCGGTTCACCAAAGGAACATCGTACAGACAGCCTCAGTGCGGCTTACGTCAATAACGTAGAAAAACAGCGACTGACGGAAGACTATCATGATTTATGTAAGCATTATGGCATGCGGCCCACCATCAATAATCTGGGCATTAGTCATGAAAATGGCGCCATTGAAGCACCGCATGGCTCATTAAAACGTCGCATTGATCAAGCCATAAAGTTACGCGGTTCGAATGATTTTTCTACACTCCGTGCTTATCGAGAGTTTCTTGAACACATTGTCGACAAACTGAACAGACGATGCAAAGGCAGGTTGGCCGAAGAGCACAAAACCCTGTTAGCCTTACCCAAACACCGATTTGTTGATTATGCTGAGCTGTCGGTAAAAGTCACCACCAGCAGTACCATTGCTGTAAAACGCGCATTGTATACCGTCCCTTCACGCCTTATCGGTGAAAGCGTCAGGGTGCATCTCTACCATGATCGTTTGGTCTGCTTTGTTGGCCAAACTCGGGTGATCAATCTGCCTCGGATTTATCCAACAACGCCCACCGGCCGAGCGCGACGAATAGATTACCGGCATATCATTCATTCTCTGGCAGCCAAACCACAAGCCTTCCGCTTCTCACAGTTTCGCGATAATATTTTGCCTAACACGCAATATCGGGCTTTATGGAAGCAGGCAGAGAAACAGTTTACACCGCAAGAAGCATGCAAGTGGATGGTTGCTGTTTTACGCTTTGCCTATGATTATGATTGCGAAAGTGCCCTGGCAACTGAGCTAATGCGACAGGCAGAACAAGGTGCCTTGCCCGATTTAACATCCCTGCAGGCAAGGTATTTACAACACAGTACACCGCCACCGATACCGCTACGCCAACACCAGGTTGCTGACTATGATCAACTACTGACCGGTCAGTGGATGAGACAGGAGGTGTGCTGTGAGTGATGGTTTGCCAATGATGTTAAAAGAACTTCGCTTGCTGGCTTTTTGGCAATATTATGAAGCTTATCAGGAACAGGCCACAAAACAGGCATGGGGCTATAGCCAATACCTGTCTAAACTGTGTGAAAATGAAATTGCACGGCGCTTTGAAACGCGAGTTTGCAACTGGACCAAAGAAGCCAAATTACCCCGGGGCAAAAGTTTTGCCACCTTAGGCTTTGATGAATTACCGGAAACCATTCAAAAGAAAGTGATTGGGCTGCGCGATAATACCCAGTGGGCGCTACAGGCAGATAATGTTTTATTGATTGGCCCTTCCGGTGTCGGTAAATCGCATATTGCTTCTGCTTTGGGGCTTCATCTTATCGAACAAGGCATCCGGGTAAAATGGTTGGCTGCCACCGCACTGGTGCAATTACTGCAGCAGGCCAAAAAAGAGCTGGATTTAATGGCTGTGATGAGTCGACTGGATAAATATCGTGTACTCATTATCGATGATATTGGTTATGTTAAAAAAACGGATTCAGAAACCCAGGTCCTGTTTGAGTTTATTGCTCATCGTTATGAAAGTGGCAGCTTGATCATCACATCAAACCAGCCATTCAGTCACTGGGATCAGATATTCCCGGATACATTAATGACCGTAGCCGCCATTGACCGCATTATCCATCATGCCACGATTCTTGAAATCGACGGCAACAGTTACAGGAGGAAACATCAGAAAAAATCATAAAAAACCTTAATCACTCAACCGGCCATCATAATTGTCGCCAAACCGGACAAAGTAATTGACGCGAGACACATGTTGACTATATCAATCGATCTGATTATCGTCAATTAAGAGATTTGAAGCATTGGCGTGACATACCTTTGAGTCGTTATAGTGGCTATTGGTTGCCGGAAGGAGGGTCTTCTGAGTATGCTTTAACGGGAGTAGCCGAAATTGGATCTGAAATAAAGATGTCATTTGATCATTTTTGTTGTCCTTGTGGAACTGGGGCAACTTTAGCGGGGCTGGTCAGCGCTCTGCCCGCTAAATGTCAAATTACCGGGTTCATCGGGGTACGATTAAAAGTGATGCAAGACTAAATTTTCATCATGCCGCCTTTTGCCTAACATCTTGCCAGTAATTTTCCCATCGTTGATTGATTCTACATAATCGCAAAGCCAACATATAATCTATATTATTGGGTGACCACCAAGCTCCAGGACGCTTAAGCCGAGCTTGAACAATGTAACGGTGAGCGCTTTCAATTTCACCTGAACCGATTGGAAGTCCTTTTTCTATCGCACCTTGATAATCAACTTGATCCAGACGATTTCTCAAGTAGCGGTAAGCCCTACGAACCGGCGCTTTCTCATCATCCGTTTCGGATGGTTCAAGAAACGGCAATAGGGTTTCAAGAACAAGGCTGGCCTGATTGATTTTCAAACGTTGTTTTTGTTCATCTAACCATAATGCCGAGTCACCTGTACAGCTAGGTGCCGCTTCTGCCAAGTATTCACAAAGATGCATTAAGTCGATTAAATAGGTTCCATTTTCGCCAAATTGTTCATCCACTTGGCGCTTGATCCAGGATGCGCCATCGCCTACCGAATGCACGTGTGTTTGTTGGCCAAAGTTTACATTCATCGCGCAATCAAATAACTGGCGACCTGTTTCTTCAATACCCCCAGAAAAGTTTCCTCCATAATGCAGCGTCCGACTGCCACATTCATGGGCAATACAAAGTCGCAGTTCTTGCCAGCCCAGTGTTTTTTCTTTTCGCTTATCTTTTGCTTCAGGATCAATGGTCACCACAGGAACCATGCCTCCATCTGTCTCTGCAATGACGTGTTTTGTACCTGAGGTATCTGGCCAGTCACTGACAAGGTCTGTTTGTTCAAATATCGCTTTGCCATGATGCTCTGTGATGAACCTAATACTACTCACCGGTACCTCTATTCCATAATGTTCTTGGAGTTTAGCGTTGACTTGGCCAAATGGCTGGTCTGCTCCAAAATCTGTGATGGCCCGTTGTAAAGGCGTCGAGGTACTTCGGCAGGTCACATTCGCTTGATCTGAAAAAGTACGAACGATATGGGTTGACTCACGAAAGAGGGTTTCTTCAATTTCGATAATATCAAAGGTACTATGCCACCACAGTTTTTTTTCCTGCAATACGTAATTCGGGTTGTTCTTTCAATTCAGCTTCATTGCGCTTATTTTTACTTTCTGCCCACTCGGAAAGTGCTGCGTGACCTATTTTTCGAACCTCTTCAATGACGCGTTGCTCCGCTGCATCCGCTTTCTCAATCGTTTCATCGTCATCTTCTACGATAGCCATTAATACCTCAACACGATGGCGTAGTATGGGATGTTCATTTAGAAGTTCGAGTAGCTTTATATCTTTTTCGGGGATGGTTTTGTTCATGTATATTTTCTTTTATATTTCAACTCTATAAAATACAATCTTAACATGTTGCATCACTTTTAATCACACCCGGTTCATCGTGCTAAAAAATGCAGTTTATTTGAAGTCTGAGATTGAAGTACTGCTTTCTCAATGCCATGTAGCGCAGAAGCGACCCCAATGGACATTAAATTTTGACTATGCATTGGGTGGTTTTGCCAAAACGAATCATGATTTATTTCAGTTTATGGATCAATTTCGAAAAGTTAGTGATATTGTTTTAGAGCCGATTTACACAGGTAAAATGATGTTTGGAATTTACGATCTAATTAAACAAGGCCACTTTAAGCGAGGCGAACGAATTGTTGCGCTTCATACGGGTGGATTACAAGGGTTACGAGGATTTGCTAACAAGGATGATACGAATGGATAGACAGCTAGAACCAGAGTTAATGGTAGAAGAAAAACAAGTCATGGCGTATGCTCAAGCTGATTTTGCAAAGCCGCATAACCATTTTATCGAACTGATTATTCAATCGTTAGAAACAAAAGAGTCGACTTTTTCTGCGCTTGATCTAGGGTGTGGTCCAGGGGATATTTCAAGACGCTTTTCGGCCGCTTTTCCAAATGCAAGAATTGATGCCATAGATGGATCGCAGCAGATGATTGAGTATGGTCGAAAGTTGACTGATGAAAAAATTCATAGCAACTTGCGCTTCATTCTAGGTGTTTTGCCTAACCATCAATGGCCAAATCAAAACTATGACATTATCTTCAGCAACAGTTTGTTGCATCATTTGCATGACCCAACCATATTATGGCAGAGTATAAAAAGTGCAGGTCAGCCTGGAAGTCAATTATACATTATGGACTTGATCAGACCTTCTAATAAGATGGATGCAATGCAATTAGTTATTCAATATACTGAGAATGAACCAGAAATTCTTCAGCAAGATTTTTTCCACTCGCTTTTGGCTGCGTTTACTCTAGATGAAATTAATCAACAACTTGCTGACGCAAGCCTAGATTTTTCTGTCGAGCAAGTTAGTGACAGGCACGTATTTGTTTCAGGACGGTTGACATGACGGAGAGTACGGCTGAAGAGATGCTGGATCTAAATAAGCCAGAATATTTTATTAATCGAGAGCTCAGTTTGTTAGAGTTTAATAAAAGAGTGTTGGAACAGGCAACCGATGATCGCGTGCCGTTACTCGAGCGGCTAAATTTCCTATGTATTTCTTGCTCAAATTTGGATGAGTTTTTTGAAGTTAGGGTCGCCAGTATCTTGCAAATGGCGTCGATGGATCCTAATACACTAAGCACCGATGGACTAACTCCAAATGAGCAGTTGGATGGTATCAGCATAAAAGCGCATGAGTTGGTTCAGGAGCAGTACCAGGTCTTGAACTCAGTTTTACTGCCTTTGCTTGAGGATAATGGAATTCGCTTTATTCGTCGAGATAAATGGACAGAAAAACAACAAAAATGGTTAGCTGGTTTTTTTAATCAAGAGTTGTCCCCGATACTATCGCCGGTTGGTCTTGATTCGGCCCATCCATTTCCACGTATCTTGAATAAAAGTCTTAACTTTATTATTTCTTTGACTGGCAAAGATGCCTTTGGCCGTAATAGCGGTCGAGCCATCTTGCAAGCGCCACGCTCATTGCCAAGGATCGTGCAGCTTCCTACAAATGAGACAGAGGGTGGGGCTCACGATTTCGTATTCTTGTCATCTATCATACACGCCTTTGTCGGCGAGTTATTTCATGGAATGTCGGTGAAAGGCTGCTACCAGTTTCGGGTTACCAGGAACAGTGATTTTTTTGTGGACGAAGAAGAAATAGATGATTTATTGCATGCTGTTGAAGGCGAGTTAGCCATGCGTAACTATGGCGATGCTGTGCGTTTGGAAGTGGCTGATAATTGTCCGGAAGAAACGGTCGATTTCTTGTTGGCTGTTTTTGGTATTGATCAAGGAACACTGTTTCTGGTTGATGGCCCAGTGAACCTTAATCGAATGTACTCAGTTAATTCGATGATTGATCGCCCTGATCTCAAATTTCCCCCGTTTAAACCATTTGTACAGGGTCAACTCTCACGCAATAAAAGTATTTTTGATGCGATCAAAAAGCAGGATATTTTATTGCATCATCCTTATGATTCTTTTACGCCCGTTATCGATTTTATCCGTCAGGCTGCCCAAGACTCTAATGTCTTAACAATCAAGCAGACGTTATACCGGACAGGTCCAAACTCACCGATCGTTGATGCTCTGGTAAAAGCTGCTAAAGCAGGGGTTGAAGTAACCGTGGTTATTGAATTACGTGCCCGTTTTGATGAACAAGCCAATATTGACTTGGCTAACCGACTGCAAGAAGCCGCCGCCCATGTTGTATACGGTGTGGTAGGTTATAAAACCCATGCCAAAATGTGCCTGGTACTTAGAAAAGAAGGCAAAAAGCTCAGAAGTTACGTACATTTGGGTACTGGGAATTACCATCCCAGTACAGCACGTCTTTATACTGACTACGGGTTATTTTCTTGTAATCGTGAATTGACTGAAGATGTGCAACGGGTTTTTGTGCAGCTGACCAGTCTAGGTAAGGTTTCAAAGCTCAACAAATTATTGCAATCACCTTTTACACTTCACAAGTTGCTCATTGAAAAAATTGATCGCGAGGCCAGATACGCTGCTCAAGGGAAAAAAGCCAGCATTATTATCAAAGTTAATTCGGTGGTCGAAGCAGAAATTATTAAAGCCCTTTATCAAGCTTCTCATGCAGGAGTGAAGATTAAATTGATAGTAAGGGGAATTTGCTGTTTAAAGCCAGGAATTCCAGGTGTTTCAGACAATATCGAAGTGACCTCAATTATTGGTAGATTTTTAGAGCACGCTCGTGTTTATTTTTTTGAAAATTTAGGAGAAAAAGAAGTTTATGCTTCAAGTGCTGATTTAATGGCAAGAAATATGTTCAGGCGTGTAGAAGTTTGCTTTCCCATTGAAAATAATAAACTAAAAGAAAGGGTTATAAAAGAATTAAAATGCTATTTAAATGATGATTCACAAGCGTGGTCGTTACAGCCAGACGGTCATTATGAACGAGTCAAACCACAAGGTGAAGCCAGGTTAGAGGCACAATCAGAATTATTGGAAGAAATAACCAAACAGATGTAAAATGCTAGAACAATGTTCAATAAAGATTTGATTTTATTCGAAAGCTACACTTTATTATTCGAGTGACACAAGAATGGTTGCGGAACTAGAAGACATCAAGCCTTGACATGCTCTGAACGGTACTGCTATAACTTAAGACGGTTAGTCGGCTTAATTTTAACTTCTTTGCGATCTAACACTTTGAGTGTAATAATTTTTTAATTACAGGGGGATAAATGAATAAATCGGAATTGATTGATGCTATAGCTGCTTCGGCTGAAATGACTAAAGCGGACGCTGGCCGAGCATTGGATGCAGTAGTAGACAGTATTACGAATGCTATGAAAAGCGGTGAATCGGTCACTTTAATTGGCTTTGGTACTTTTTCTGTAAAAGACAGAGCTGAACGAATGGGTCGGAACCCTCAAACGGGAAGAGAAATCACCATTGCTGCGGCGAAAATTCCATCTTTTAAGGCTGGTAAATCACTAAAAGATGCAGTAAACTAGACAGCTTGCCCGGGTGCTTAGCTCAGCTGGGAGAGCATCGCCCTTACAAGGCGAGGGTCGGGGGTTCGATCCCCTCAGCACCCACCAAATCAGGAGTGGTAGTTCAGTTGGTTAGAATACCGGCCTGTCACGCCGGGGGTCGCGGGTTCGAGTCCCGTCCACTCCGCCATCAATACAACCTCGATTCGATTAACGTTTCGAGGTTTTTTTTTAGTTCCCAAGCTCATTTGTTTCAGGTAACAGAGATTTAGGTTAAAAAAATGCTGCTAAAAATTAGAGAGTATTCCCAAGGTTTTCTTTCTTGGATTCTTTTGGTCATTATTGGAGTTCCTTTTGCTCTTTGGGGTATTCAAAATTATGTGGATGTTGGCAAAGAAACGCCGGTTGTTGTCGTAGGAGGACAAGAGTTTTTTCAACGCAACGTCAATTTGGCTTATGAACAATATCGGCAACAGTTTGCTCGTGCCAACATTGATGAGGATATTCTGAAAAAACAAGCGTTAGAAAAACTGATTCGTGATGAAGTGCTATTACAATATACTCAAGACAATGATTTGGTTATACCGGATGAGGCGGCTAAAAGCTTTGTTAAATCGCTTCCCTATTTTCAAACGGATGGAAAATTTAACAAAAGTCAATATCAAAGCACTTTGGCAAGTCAAGGTATGACATCAGGTCAATTTATAGAAAAAGTTAGGAAAGCCATACAAATGGAACAATTCCAGAAGGGTATCCTGGAGAGCGGTTTTGCCACAAATTATGATATTAACTTATTTTATAAAATTCAAAATCAGCAACGTCAATTTGAATACGTCACGGTTCCTTTGATTGAGCATAAAGGGAAGATAGATGAGAAACTACTGGTAGATTATTTCCAAAATCACAGCGATACGTATAAAACACCTGAACAAGTCTCTATTGAGTATTTGGAGCTATCAACTGACGAGTTAGCAAAAAAAGTGAGTGTCACAGAAGAGCAGCTCAAAACCTTCTATGAGGAACAAAAGCAAGCCTATAGTACCCCTGAAAGACGGAAAATTAGTCATATCCTTATCAAAGTCGCGGACGATGCGGACGATAAAGTAATTAAGGCTGCAAAAGAAAAACTAGCTCAGATAAAGAAACAACTCAGCGCAGAAGATTTTGCAGCACTGGCTACAAAGTTTTCAGATGACAAATTGACTGCAACTAAAGGTGGTGATTTAGGTTTGCTAATGCCTGGCGTGATGGAAAAATCTTTTGAAAAAGCAGCTTTTGGACTTAACCAAAATGAAGTCTCCGAACCAGTTAAAACCAGTTTCGGCTACCATTTGATCAAAGTGACTGAGCTAGAAGCTTCCAAAACTAAATCATTCGAGCAAGCAAAAGAACAATTAACTGGCGATTATCAAAGAAATAGTGCGGAAAATACATTTTACGAATTGGGAGAAAAGCTGGCTGAGGTCAGCTATGAGACCCCTGATAACCTGAGTGTTGCGTCAGAGGCTACAGGGTTAGTGATCAAGAAATCTTCATTATTCAGTGGTGACAAAGGTACGGGTATTGCTGCGGAAAAAGTTGTTAGACAGGCTGCTTTTTCTAAGGATGTATTAGAAGGGAACAATAGCGAAGTTATTGAAATCACAGAAAATAGAGTTGTGGTTTTAAGAGTGGCAGAGCATAAAGAAGCCAGTACCTTGACGTTCGATAGTGTCAAAAAGAAGGTTGAGTCTGCGTGGCGAAAAGAACAGTCAGAAAAAATAACCAAAGAAAAACTGGATAATATTTTTGATCAGTTAGAAAAAGGAAAAAGCCTTGAAGCATTAGCTAAATCTGAAAAACTAAAGCATACAAAATCCTCTAAATACAAGCGAACCAACAATAAGTTGGCGTGGGAGCTTAATCAGGCGGTTTTTAAGGCATCTAAACCCGAAAAAAACAAGCCGGTTGACGTAAAAGTTGCGCTTGCAAGTGGTGATCAAGCGATTGTTAGATTGACAGCTGTGTATGATGGAGAAATGACTGCAGAGGAGGAGAAGCAGAAAGATATGATTTTAGCGAACATCGCAAGACTGAATGCCCAAGGTGAGTTTAGTGCTGTTTTGCGTCACCTGGAGGCCAATGCAGATGTTGAGCGCCATGTTAACAATTAGAAAATTAGAAGCTTGCTGGCCAGGTTATTTTAGGAACGCCAGGCCAGCAAAAACAGAGCTAGTTAAGTGGTAGAAGCCAGTCCAGTAATATTATATCCAGCATCGACATAAAGGATTTCCCCTGTTATACCTGAAGCAAGATCGGAGCACAAAAATGCTGCTGCGTTGCCTACTTCATCAATAGAAACATTTTTTTTCATGGGTGAAGCATCTGCCGCTTTACTTAACATCTCTTTGAAATTATTGATCCCAGCGGCCGCCAGAGTCTTGATGGGGCCAGCAGATACAGCATTGACCCGAATTCCTTCAGGGCCAAGAGATTGCGCCATGTAACGTACATTTGCTTCCAGGCTGGCTTTAGCAAGTCCCATTACGTTGTAGTTTGGAATGACTCTTTCAGCGCCGAGATAACTCAATGTCAAAAGAGCGCCGGATCGACCCATCATCATTTTTTTTCCCGCTTTAGCCAAAGCGGCAAAGCTATAGGCACTGATGTCGTGGGCAATTCGGAAGTTTTCTCGGGTTACAGCATCCAGATAACTTCCTTCCAGCGCTTCTCTAGGTGCAAAAGCAACCGAATGAATGATGCCGTCAAGTCCATCCCAATTCTGTTCTAAATAAGTGAAAACATTTTCGATATTCTCATCACTACTTACATCGCATTCAACCATTAGGCTGGAATCACATTCTTCAGCCATCTTTTCAACGCGACTCTTTAATTTTTCATTTTGATAGGTGAATGCTAGCTCAGCACCTTCTCTATGCATGGCTTGTGCAATGCCCCAGGCAATTGAGCGGTTACTGGCCAAGCCGACAATTAAAATACGCTTGTCTTGCAAAAAACCCATTTCTTCTCCTCATTAACATAATAATTTTTGCTAAGAGTATCTATGACATGAGGTCGCATGTCCAGAAAAGATGTTTTTTAGCTTCCTTGAGGTATGAGTGTTTGAAAGAGGCTTGTAGTTTTGCAAGCGGTTTGGTGGGTTAAAAAAGGCTTTTAAACCAGTTGAAAATTCCCAATGAAAAATTATCGAAAATATCGATACCTAAAAATGATTTAACCAAATAAATTATTAATAAGCCGAATACTACACACATAAAAATAAATAAAGTGAGGAAAAATATTTCTGTTCTATGGAAAAATAGTTCTCGCTGTCTAGAAACATTCCTAAGATCTTTGCCAGCAACCAATACAAAATAAAAACGCCAACGCCAGAAGGGGATAGAGGTTCTTAAATCAATCGGATGTTGACGCCATTTTTGCTGGTTCAACGCGATTTTCAACCCATGCAACTGCTCTTCACTAAAGGATTGTTTTATATTGTTCGGTATTCTGTCTAGTAACCCTTGAGTGACGGGATCCCCATTCTCGGCATGTTTTATTTTAATGGCTGAATAGGGTAGGCTCACGATCTTATGATAGAAAAATAGTAGTAATTGGATTTTGGTTGATAAATTGAGTGATCTTAAAGAGTATAGTATTGCGATCATATTCTTCAACGAATGAATGACGTTATTGAATCCTCGCTCCAAAGCGTATTGTATAGAAAAGATATGTCAAAACAGCAAAAATTAGTAGTTGCCATTTCTTCCCGGGCATTGTTCGATCTGGATGAATCTCATCGTATTTTTGAAACACAAGGTAAAGAGGCTTATTGTACTTATCAAATTGATCATGAGGATGATATCCTTGAGCCGGGATTTGGTTACCTGTTGGTAAAAAAATTACTGGCGATCAATGAGATATTGCCAAATCAATCGCTTGTGGAAATTATTTTGTTGTCTCAGAACAGCGCCGATACCGGCCTCAGGGTTTTCAACTCTATAGAACATCACCGTTTGAACATAACGCGGGCAGCATTTACCAGCGGTATTTCGCCGTATGGTTACATCAAACCATTTGGCGCACACCTTTTTTTATCATCTAATGCAGAAGATGTGAGCAAGGCATTGAATGCAGGGTTTGCCGCTGCGACCATACTATCCGGTTCCCAAAATCAGCCACAAACAGACCAATTAAAAATTGCTTTCGATGGTGATGCGGTATTGTTTTCTGATGAGTCTGAGCGGATTTATCAGAAAAAAGGGCTGGATGCATTTGCTAAAAACGAAAAAGCAGAAGCCAAAAAACCGATGTTAGGCGGGCCTTTCAAAGGGTTTTTAGCCGCGCTGCATCATATTCAGGCACAATTTGATGAAATTCATTCACCCATTCGAACCGCTTTAGTGACCGCCCGTGCGGCCCCTGCTCATGAACGTGTAGTGAGAACGTTCAGGGCTTGGAATATTCGGATCGACGAAGCCTTATTTCTAGGTGGTATGACCAAGTCAGCGTTTTTGGGGGCGTTTGGTGCTGACATTTTTTTCGATGATCAGAAAGGACATTGTGAAGCGGCCAGCGATTTAGTAGCAACAGCCCATGTTCCGCATGGTATCACCAATGAAGAATGAATTAAATGACTTGAGTGTCCTTGCTTTTCGTTCACATGCCGTGGGTTGACTGTCTGCATTTCTCTGTTTCTAAAATAAGTAACTTGTTATGAAAAAAACTAGCGACTTTAAGGAGTACAACAAAATTGTGTTCTAACTGAGTTGACTTATTGAAGAGATAGATCAAACTAATCTCTATAATTGTTACTAGGAATACCAATGAATAAGCTAGATGTCATTATCGCTGGAGGAGGTCCGGCAGGTTCCACAGCAGCTACGATTTTGGCTCAATATGGTCATAAAGTTCTATTGCTTGAAAAACAACAGCATCCTAGATTCCATATAGGAGAATCGATGATGCCAATGATCGAACCAGTTATGAAGCGGATTGGTATCGATTGGTCTGAAGGTAATTTGTCAAAATGTGGTGCAGAATTTATTGATGAAGCGAGTGGCAAGCAAGCAACTTTTTCTCTCCAGCAAAAGTTCAATCCATATCAAATAGATCGAGCACAGTTTGATGCTAAGCTTTTCTCAAATGCTGAACGAAAGGGTGCGCAAACGAGACAAAGAGAAGCTGTCTCAAAGGTGAATTGTACCCCTGATAGTGTTTCTGTGGAGACCAATCAGAGCAAATATAAAGCTCGATATTTTGTTGATGCGACTGGTCGAAATGCTCTGATGGGAAGGTTACAAAAAAGTTTGGAGCGGTATAGGAACTTAGGTTCTTTTGCCTTATATCAACATTTTCACTGCCATGAATCTAAATTAGCTGAAGCTTTGTTTGCAACAGGCAAAATCAAAGTGCTGCTACAAGATATCGGTTGGTTTTGGCTCATTCCTTTAACGAATAGACGGCTTAGCATTGGGTTGGTGGTTAGAGGACAACGGCCGGAGGGTTTTACCAATGAAGGCTTATTTCAACATTATGTGCAAAAGTCGCCCTATTTGACCGAATTGTTGCTACGTGCAGAGTCACTCGATGGTATCAAAGCTGAAGCAGATTTTAGCTATAAAAATAAGTTACGGTTTGGTCTTAGGTATGTCTGTATTGGGGATGCTGGCGGTTTTTTGGACCCTGTTTTCTCTTCAGGTTTTTTTTTCGCCGTAAAAACTGCTGAACGTATGGCTGACCGTTTGCATCCTGCGTTAGTGGCTCAACAAGAAAATGATCCGAAGTTGCATTCGATTGATGCAGTAGATCATGATAGAGGGTTTGATACGATGTATGCGATGATCGAGCGATTTTATCATTCCGGTTTAGTCGATAATTTATTCTTCGAATCAGAAAGGCATCCCCGCATTAAACAAGAGATCGGTGAGTTGTTGGGAGGGGAGTTTTGGAATAATGACAATCTTTTTCAACAAAGTATGTTGAATAGTCGGCGTTCAGGTTAATATTAGCTTTTTTACAAAAGTATTGGAGAAGATGGATGATATTGTTTACGAGGGAATACAAGGTCTTTTGTTTGTCGGCGGTTACTTTGGTTCTGGTGGCTTGTGCATCTGGTGGTTCATCGACAGCGCCTGCCACATCGAAAGAGAATGTTCAAAGTAAAACTGGTTCAACAAGTGTATCAGAAGCTGGAAGCGGGGTTTTGGTGCTCCCTTCTGAAATCCAGTTTGCTGAAGGCGTTGCGGTCAGGGATGCCGTGAGGCAGGAATGCCTGCTACAAGGAAAGCTCGCAATATTTATTAAACAATTTTCATCCTCCAATTATTCAAATATCATTACCGATGCCGATTCAATTCCAGCTAATGCTGAGGTATTGAAAATAGAAATCGATGGATTGACCGGTCCTAAAGGGGGCGCTTGGAGTGGTGGGAAAATGGTTTCGATACACGGCAGTTTAATGAGAAATGGAACTGAAATAGGGGATTTCAAGGCAAGAAGAGTTTCGGGAGGCGGCTTTTTTGGGGGTTATAAAGGAACCTGTGCAATTTTGGGCCGTTGTGTAAAAACATTAGGAAAAGATGTTGCAAATTGGTTGCAAAACCCGACAAAAAATGCCGTATTAGGGGATTACTAGCTGTATTGATTTTTTTAAAATTTAATATTAAATTAATATTGTGAATAGGGGTTCACTCGCCATACCGCTAGAATGTGATGTTTTAATCATCGGTGGTGGACCCGCAGGGAGTAGTGTTGCCACTTACCTTGCAAAAGCAGGGTTTGAAATAGTGTTGTTGGAGCGAGCCAAATTTCCTAGACCACAGGTGGGCGAAAGCTTAATACCGCATTTTTGGAAATTTACCGATTTATTAGGTGTTACTGAGGCCATCGAACAAGAAGGTTTTTTGGCAAAGTCTGGTGGGATTACCGCTTGGGATGGCGTTATACAGCAAATCCAATTTTCTAAGTTTGGGTTTACGCGTCCTGGATTACACGTAGAAAGAGATATATTTGACGACCTATTATTACGACACTCAGAAAGTTGCGGAGCCGCCGTTTTTGAGTCGGTCAATGTACAGCGGGTTGATTTTACTGATAATACTCACCCTAATGTAAATTATTTAGATAAACGGGGGGATCTTGCTCGCGGTTCTATCGCTTGCAAATACGTGGTCGATGCCAGTGGTTATCGTTCAATGTTAGCGCATCAACTCAATGTTCGAACTACAGTCAGTTCAGAGCAAAAGTTTTTAGGTCTCTGGGGGTATTACAAAAACTCTAAATATGTGGGGGTTGACCAAGCCAGCCACACCGCTGATCAACTACTTAATGTGCCCCCCGTTACTTTTGTTATGTCTTATGAGGATGGTTGGATTTGGCATATTATTTTAAGAGAAAAAACCAGTGTCGGTCTGATCATACATACCGATAAAACTAAAGGTATGGGCAAAGAAGAGCGAGAAACTTTTTATAAGCACGTTTGTACTTCAACACCATATCTCAAAAACCTACTTGAACCAGCTTCATTTATAGAAGGTTCTCTGCAATTTCGGCCTGATTATTCTTTTTATTCAAAACAAAGCTGTGGAGATAATTATTACTGTATTGGTGATGCTTCAGCGTTTGCTGACCCAATCTATTCTCATGGTGTTCAAAATGCTTTTTACAATGCCGCGTTAGCTGGTTTAGCTATAGAACAGTCGATGAAAGATTCGAAAAGAAGGAGTCGTTATAGCAAGCTTTGTGAAAGTAGAATGCAGCAATTTTATGGATTTTCCCGTGCTTTATCACTAGGCGATTTTGGTGGTGATGGCGTCGATCCTGAACAAATTAAAAGTTTGATGAAATCGATTCCTTCGTTAGAGTTGGAATTAATGCTCGCGGCTTCACAAATGACTAATCGGTCAGAAAACTTTCGCCGAATTGCAATAGATTCAGGCATGCTGGATAAAGTTGACAATCCATTTCGTAATTCTAGAGTTTCTTACCTGTCAGAATTAACGCTCTAATTAAATATTCCGCATCCGTGGCCGCGTGAAGTATAGTTGTTCCTTTCCATAAATCCGGTAACTTCTTGGTTTAAACCTTCGCATAACATAATTATAAAAGAAACTTTTAGCTCGCTACTCACGGAAAAGGGTTGTGGGATGCATCGTTACAAAATTCGCTTCTATACTTATGGATACAGAAGGAATATTTTTTAATCATGCAGGAACACTTGAAACCAGTCTTTATACTTTTCCTATTTATTGTTTTTCCAGTCCAAGCTGATGTCATCAAGCTCAAAAATGGAGATGCGATTAATGCAGAGATATTGGAAGAAAAAGATGATGTAATCATCGTCAAGCATCCTTCCTTGGGCGTACTAGAAATTCAACGGTCAAAAACTATTGAAGATGAACCGCAGTTATTTGAGTCACTGCAAACCCAAATGGACGATTCTGAAATTATTGATTCCGGCCTTTTTGGTTTTGGGCTGCTTAGAAGCTGGGAACGTTTGTTCGAAATTGGACTGAACGGTGCTGCAGGCGCGACAGACTATATGAAATTTCGGGCTGCGTTCAACAGTAAGATTAAAGATGAGCAAGATCGTTGGGATTTTAGATCTGAGTTTATATTCCAGTACCGCGAACAAAATACTCAGCAAAATAGGATTTACAACAACCTGATTCGGGATTGGTTTGTAGAAAATACCAAGTGGTTCTATTTTGCCCAGGGAGGCTATGATTGGGATCAATTTAAAACCTGGGAGCATCGTATGCGATTATCAGGTGGGGCGGGTTATCGGTTCATTAAAGAAAAAGATATGGAAGTCAATAACCGACTGGGTATTGGTGCAACTTACCTGAAAGGCGGCAGTATTGGTGATAAATTAACGGTTGAACTATGGCTGGGGTTGGATTGGATTTGGCAAATTTCTGAGAAACAGTCACTCGATTTTAACAATACGCTATATCCTAATTTAACGCAGTTGGGGGAATATCGAAACGTAACAACCTTTTCGTGGACTCATCACTTGAGCTATTATAAAGGGTTAGGATTAAAGTTTGGTGTCCGCAACGAATATGACACGACCCAAATACACAAAAACAATCTTATCTATAATGCTTCCTTTGTATGGGGTCTCTAGCCACATTAGAATTAGGCTGATACTTTTGGTTAATACACTATCAAATTAGCCTAATTGTTGGACGTGTCATTTATAAACAGCTACATCTGCCCATCATTTTTTTGTTATTATCACTGTTTTTGTCTTTGCAGCCGCTAGTTATTAGCGCAAAATATTTTCATTTTTGAATTACCAGAAATGACTTGTTCGGATCGTAGATTAGGTATCTTTAGCAATGAAAAAAACAAACTATATTAAGGGCATTTTGCTGATAGTAGCGCTAGTTCTATTGAACGGTTGCTCCTCTAATCCTGTGGAACCTTTGGATTCAAGAGACCCATGGGAAAACTGGAACCGTAAAGTCCAATCCTTTAATGATGGTCTAGATGATTACGGGCTTAAACCGGTTGCTAAAGGTTATCGTTGGATTATGCCTGGTTTTGCCGATACAGGTGTCACCAATGTTTTTAGTAATATCAGGGATATTGGCGTATTTCTCAATGACTTTATGCAATTTAAAATCAAGCAGGGTGGTTTGGATTTCAGTCGATTTATTGTCAATTCTACGGCGGGTTTAGGTGGTTTGTTCGATGTGGCTTCAATGATTAATTTACCCAAGCATAACGAGGATTTTGGTCAAACACTAGGTGTATGGGGTGTGCCAACTGGGCCTTATGTTGTACTGCCGCTGTTCGGCCCTAGTTCTCCAAGAGGTACGGTTGGCTTAGTCGGGGACGCGGCCATGAATCCACTCTCTTACATTAACTATCCTTTGGCTACTGGATTGGCAGGCGCATTGAATATCATTGATATAAGGGCTGATAATTTAGGCGCCGAAAAAACCGCTAACGAAGCCATTGTCGATGACCGTTATCAGTTTTTTCGTGACGCGTATTTGCAACGAAGAGAATATTTAGTTAACGACGGGGAAATACCGGAAGGAGAAGACTCTCTTGAAGATGATTTGGAAGGTTATGAAGAGCCAGATGATGTAGAGTCAGGCTACGAAGAACCAGCAGGCGAATTGCGGGAAGAAGAATTTGAAATAGTCCCTGAAGAAAATGAGCTGGAAATTGACCCAGTTTTGTAGCAATATTAATTCAAGGTAAAACTGATTAGCTCACGACACGCCAGCCAATTTGAGTATTGGCCCGTAACGGTGTGATGGATCCAATAGCTGTCTCATAGCTATTGGGTATAGTCCAATCTTCTTTTCTCAGTTTGAGTGTGTCTTGATTTCTGGGCAAACGATAAAAATCTGCACCATAATGGCTGGCAAATCCCTCTAACTGATTTAATGCATCGGCCAGCTCAAAGATTTCGGCATAAAAAGGGAGGGCAGCATGGGCCGTATAACAACCGGCACAACCACAAGCCTGTTCTTTGAGGTGTTGTAAATGTGGTGCACTATCGGTGCCCAGAAAAAACTTCGGATTACCACTGGTTGCTGCTGCCACCAGGGCTTGCCTGTGAACTTCACGTTTCAGCACCGGCAAACAATAACGATGAGGTTGTAAGCCCCCTTCAAAAAGAGCATTGCGATTAAACATTAAATGCTGAGGGGTAATGGTAGCGACGATATGGCTAGAGCTGGAAGTAACAAATTCGACGGCTTCCTGGGTTGATAGATGTTCAAAGCTGACCCTTAAACATGGAAAGTTTTTTACAATATCCTCCAAGTACCGGTCAATAAAGATTTTTTCCCGGTCAAACTGGTCAACCAAAGGGTCAGGAACCTCGCCGTGAACTAACAATGGAACGTCCCATTTTTCCATGGCCTCGAAGGTGGGGTACATGGCAGTGATGTCAGTTATTCCGGCAGCAGAATTAGTCGTTACGCCTGCAGGATAAAGCTTGCAACCGATGATGCTGGAACTATCGGCGGCCAATTTGATTTCTTCCTGAGTGATCGTAGTAGTTAAATAAAGGGCCATCAATGGCGAGAAATCTATACCTGAAGGTAAAGCACGTTGTATTTCTTGCTGATAGGTCAAAGCTTGTTTAACAGTAGTGATTGGTGGCGTTAAATTAGGCATGATGACCGCTCTGGCAAATTGTTCTGCGGTATGTGGAACGACATTTTTTAAGATTGCTCCGGTACGAACGTGCAAGTGCCAATCGTCCGGTCGTGTGATGGTCAGTGTTTGCATGATATATTTGTGCTTGAAAAAACAGGCTAATGGCCCCATTATAATTTCATTTGTTAACTAACTGGAGCGATTTATGCCAATCTACGAGTATATCTGCCAAGCATGCGGTCATGCTCATGAAGCGTTGCAAAAAATGACTGATCAATTGTTGGTTGATTGTCCGGAGTGTAAGCAACCTCAGCTCAAGAAAAAAATATCTGCAGTGGGATTTAAGCTTAAAGGAACGGGCTGGTATGAAACTGATTTCAAAGGTGGCTCTGCTAAAAAAAGTGCTGAAGATAGAAATGCTGGAGATAGTAAGACTGATACTAAACCAGCCAGTAAATCGTCAGATTCTTCATCGACGCATACCCACAGCGGAAATTGTTGTTCAAAACCTTCAAGTGGAAATTCTCAATGATTATTGCAACAACCGGGTTGGCAAGTAAGTATCGTCGATTTTTCATTAATTAAACCAAAGAGAAAGATTTATGCGTACCCACAAATGTGGAGAATTAAACACCAGTCATCTGACTCAGGAAGTAACATTGTGCGGGTGGGTGCATCGTCGAAGAGATCATGGCGGCGTCATTTTTGTTGATTTGAGAGACCGCTATGGACTGGTTCAAGTGGTTTTTGATCCGGATACCGAAGAAACTTTTTCAATCGCTGAGAGTATCCGCAGTGAATATGTTTTGAAAATCACAGGTATCGTCCGTAACCGGCCGGAAGGGACGATCAATGCGAATATGCCAACAGGGCAAATTGAAGTATTATCGAAAAGTATTGATGTGTTGAATACTTCAGATACACCGCCATTTCCTTTGGAAGGTGACATTGAAGTGAACGAAGAGACCCGGTTGCGATATCGTTACATCGATCTACGAAGAGATGAAATGCAGGCGCGCATCAAAATGCGCAGAGATATCACGGTTTGTCTTAGGGCATTTCTGGATCAGCAAGATTTTTATGATATTGAGACGCCATTTTTAAGCAAAGCGACACCTGAAGGCGCGCGCGATTATTTGGTTCCAAGCAGGACGCATGTGGGCAGTTTTTTTGCGTTACCGCAATCGCCACAGCTGTATAAACAGTTGTTAATGATATCCGGTATGGATCGTTATTATCAAATAGTGCGTTGTTTTCGCGATGAAGACTTGCGGGCTGATCGGCAACCCGAATTTACGCAGCTTGACATCGAAACTTCATTCCTCAACGAAGATCAAATCATGAGTCTCATGGAAACCATGATCAGAGATTTGTTTAGCAAGGTTTCAGACGTTGATCTGCCGGAGTCATTTCCCCGCATGACCTATGCTGAAGCGATGAATCGGTTTGGATCTGATCGCCCCGATATGCGTAACCCGCTGGAACTGATTGACTTGGCAGAAGAAATGCAGCCAGTGGAGTTCAAGGTGTTTTCCGGCCCTGCCAATGATCCGCAAGGGCGTGTCGTTGCACTGAAGCTTCCTAAAGGCAATGATCTAAGCCGTAAAGACATAGATGAATTAACCAAATTCGTTGGTATTTACGGCGCTAAAGGCTTAGCTTACATCAAAGTCAATGATCTCAATGCAGGTAAAGAAGGATTGCAATCGCCGATATTGAAATTTATTCCAGATGATGTGGTCAAATCGATTCTGGATAAGACCGCTGCAGAAACCGGAGATTTAATCTTTTTTGGTGCCGATAAAGCGCGTGTTGTTAATGAATCCATGGGCGCATTACGCGATAAGCTGGGCAAAGACCGTGACTTGTTGCAAGGGGAATGGAAACCGATTTGGATTGTCGATTTTCCTATGTTTGACCTCGACGAAAAAGAGCAGCGCTGGAACGCTATTCACCATCCTTTTACAGCCCCAAGTTGCGATCAGGAAAGTCTGTCAGCAAATCCCGGCGAAGCCTTGTCAAGAGCCTATGATTTGGTGATTAATGGCAGCGAAGTGGGTGGCGGTTCAATTCGGATACATCAAACTGACATGCAGCAAGCAGTTTTTACTCTGCTGGGGATAAACGAAGAAGAAGCTCGCAGTAAATTCGGCTTTTTGCTGGATGCTTTAAAGTATGGTTGTCCACCTCATGGCGGAATAGCTTTTGGTCTTGATCGTTTGGTCATGCTGATGAGTGGCGCTGCTTCTATCAGAGAAGTGATAGCCTTTCCTAAAACCCAAACGGCGGCTTGTCCTCTGGTAGATGCGCCTGCTAAAGTAAGTGAACATCAGCTCAAGGAATTAGGAATTCGATTAAGAAAAAGCCAGGAATAATCGTTATTGTTATAACCAGATAGGTGACCATTATGACTGCTGTAAAGGCAAAACCAGATCCGCTTGCTATCGACTATTATTCGTTACTGAGCGATGAAGAATGTGATGAGCGCATTATCGCTGCCAAAAGCTTGCTCGGTGATCGCTGCATTATTTTGGGTCATCATTATCAGCGAGATGAAGTTTTTAAACACGCTGATGTCAGTGGTGATTCTCTCAAATTGTCAAGAAAAGCGGCGGAGTCCAAAGCAGAATATATCGTGTTTTGCGGCGTCCACTTTATGGCCGAAGTTGCTGATATTTTGTCCCGCCCTGAACAAATCGCGATCCTTCCCGATATGGCGGCAGGTTGCTCAATGGCTGATATGGCTAACTTAATAAAAGTACAACGCTGCTGGAAAGAGCTGGCCACAGTATTGGAGCCGGATAGCGAAGTGACACCGGTCACTTACATAAACTCAGCAGCTGATTTGAAAGCCTTTTGTGGAAAGCACGGAGGCAATGTTTGTACCTCGTCCAATGCGCAAGCCATTTTGGAATGGAGCTTTCAACGCAGAGAGAAAGTGTTGTTTTTTCCTGATCAACACTTGGGAAGAAATACCGGTTATCGTATGGGTGTCCCATTGGAAGAGATGGTTCTTTGGAATTTCGAAAAGCCGATGGGAGGTTTGACCGAAGAGCAAATTCAACAAGCTAAAATTATTTTGTGGGGTGGCTATTGCTCGGTTCACCAGGTTTTTCAGCCAAAACATATTGATGATTTTCGTGAGCGTTATCCAGATGTTAAGATCATTTCTCATCCGGAAGCCAGCTTTGAGGTGTGCCAAAAATCCGATTATATCGGCTCGACTGAAACAATCCTCAAAACGGTCAAAGAAGCTGAGCCTAACACTCGTTGGCTGGTTGGCACTGAATTGAATCTTGTCAACCGTTTAAATGAAGAATGTAAAGACCAGGGAAAAGAAATTCATTTTATGTCGCCCATGGTGTGTATGTGTTCCACCATGTTTCGCACCGATCCTCAGCATTTGGCCTGGGTTTTAGAGAACTTGGTGGCAGGGAATGTTGTTAATCGTATAAAAGTTCCTGTGGAAGAGGCCCGTTATGCAAAACTGGCGTTAGAGAATATGCTGTCACTTCCTTAATATTCACCGGATCTTTTTCGACACTATTGATAACAGTTTGTAACCAGGTTAAGGAGGAAGTTGCCCATATAACCTTAGTGCGTGTTATGTCGATTGGTAATAATCAGTCTTTCTTTGTTGCAAAGCTGGAAAAACTTCCATTGATGACATCTGTAATATCTAATGTGGATTATTTGCAATCACTATTAACCCCATTTATTGGTGTACAGGTTTTGGTGCTACTTCAGGAATCATTGTCTGTAAAATAGTTTCTTCATGAATTGAAAACAATGCTTTTTTTTTCGATAATCGATCAGCGAAAAAACCTCCACACCTCAATGATGAGACGTGACATCCAACAGTTTCCTGGCTTTCTGAATGCTTGGATTTCGTAGGCCAGCACTGTTTAAAAAATAGGCAATGAACGCTCACCAGTGGAGGCTTTGGACAAAGCCAACAGGGCTTAACCTTGCCTCGCGCCATATGGCATGTGCTGGTGAGGTTTTAGATGATGAAGTAGACATAATAAAAGCTTTTTTATTGTTCCAAAAAGCTTCCTTTACAGCATTTCTACAGTCCATTTTCTTAATCATCGGGCTAAGCAACGAATACATCACACGTTGAGATAAAGCAAAGTTTATGATCTAATACCCGTGTTATTTTACCTCATTCATTTAGGGCCTTTTTCTAACGCTTACCAGGAAAGGTCTCTCAGTCACTTATTTGTCTGGAAGCAGGCTAATTCATATGCAATTTAATATTAAAAAGGGTTTGGATCTTCCGATTCAGGGAGAGCCTGAGCAAGCGATTGAAAAAGGGAAAAAAATTGATTCAGTAGCCCTGCTGGGTCATGATTTTGTTGATCTTAAACCAACCATGTTAGTGAAGGAAGGCGATACCGTTAAGTTAGGTCAGACCCTCTTTACTGATAGAAAAAACCCTGGCGTTAATTTTACTGCACCGGCTGCTGGTGTTGTTAAGGCAATCAATAGAGGTGCGAAACGTGTTTTGCAGTCTGTTGTCATTAATATACAAGGGGAAGCCGCTGAAAGCTTTACCAAGTATTCGCCAGCTAAAATAGATAGTTTGACTTCAGAGCAAGCCAAAGAAAATCTTCTTGTTTCTGGGCTTTGGGTGGCTTTTAGGGAAAGGCCTTATGGCAAAGTGGCAAAAGTGGATGTCAAACCAAGATCGATTTTTGTTACGGCAATAGATACCAATCCATTGGCTGCTGATCCTCAAGTTGTTATCAAAGCAAAAGAAAAACAATTTATAGTTGGTCTGAAAGTGGTTTCCAGGCTTACAGAGGGCTCAGTGTATTTGTGCAAAGCGCCATCAACGGATATTCAGACGGATAATATTACTAACCTCACTACAGCAGAATTTTCTGGGCCACATCCTGCCGGACTGCCTGGAACTCATATACACTTCATTGATCCGGTTAATGCGTCAAAATTGGTATGGCATATTGATTATCAAGCCGTTATTAATATCGGTGAGCTTTTTACAACAGGCAAGCTTAGTGTTGAGAGGGTAGTTTCGTTGGCCGGTCCGGGTGTTAAAAAGCCTCGCTTATTGAGCACTCAAATTGGTGCCAACATAAATGATCTTGTAATGGATGAGCTCGTGCCTGGAGAGAATAGAGTGGTATCGGGTTCAGTACTGCATGGACATCGAGCTGCAGAGTGGAGTGCTTTTTTAGGCTTTTATCATAATCAGATTACAACTCTGTCTGAAGGCCGTGCTCGCGAGTTTTTTGGTTGGATTGTACCGGGAAAAAACAAATACTCTGCTTTAAACGTTTTTTCTTCAACCAAAGATAGAGATAACGGTAGGAAATTCCCACTGACTACTAATAAGAACGGTAGCCCCAGGGCAATAGTTCCTATTGGAGCCTATGAACAGGTCATGCCTCTCGATATTTTAGCTACACCATTGCTTAAGTCATTAGTAGTTGGAGATACCGATAGCGCCCAAGCTTTAGGTTGCTTAGAATTAAATGAAGAAGATTTAGCTCTTTGTACGTTCGTCGATCCGGGTAAACATGACTTTGGCCCTGTCTTAAGAGCAAATTTAACCAAGATTGAGAAGGAAGGTTGATGTCGCCAACAAGAAGATTCTTAAATAAGTTACACACGCATTTTACAGAAGGTGGGAAGCTAGAAAGGTACTATGGTATCTACGAAATGGTAGATACGTTCCTTTATACTCCGCCTGATGTTACTCATGGAACAACGCATGTCAGAGATGGTATTGATCTGAAACGAACCATGACCTATGTTGTGATAGGAACCGTTTTTTGCGTTTTGATGGCTTGTTATAACACCGGCTATCAAGCCAATTCCGCCATGGAAAGTTTAGGGGTAAATGCAATCCCTAATTGGCGCAACGCGATAATGGAGTTTTTCGGTTATAGCACCTTGAATCCATTTTCTTGCTTTGTGCATGGGTTGTTGTATTTTCTACCTGTTTATATCACGACACTGGCAGTGGGTGGAATATGGGAAGTAGTATTTGCCACTGTCCGCAAACACGAAATAAATGAAGGTTTTCTGGTCTCTTCCATGCTCTATGCCCTCATTTTGCCGCCTACGATACCTTTGTGGCAGGTGGCGTTGGGCATTTCTTTTGGCATTGTCATTGGTAAAGAGATTTTCGGCGGAACAGGCAAAAACTTCCTCAATCCAGCGTTGACTGGTCGTGCCTTTCTTTATTTTGCTTACCCGGCTTATATGTCAGGCGATTCTGTTTGGGTTGCAGTTGATGGATTTAGTGGCGCAACTCCATTAGGCCTTGCTGCTAGTGGTGGAGTAGATGCTATTACCAATGCAGGGTACGGCTGGATACAAACTTTTATCGGCTTTATGCCTGGGTCAATGGGTGAAACATCTACGCTTGCTTGTTTGGTGGGAGTCGCTTTTTTGATTTACACCCGTATTGCTTCCTATCGAATTGTAGCTGGCGTATTTATTGGTATGCTGGTGATGTCATTGATATTTAATATTATCGGAAGTGAAACCAACCCTATGTTTGCTCTCCCCTGGTACTGGCACCTTTCTCTGGGTGGTTTTGCGTTTGGGATGGCTTACATGGCTACCGACCCTGTGAGTGCCTCGATGACTAACACGGGACGCTGGATTTACGGTGGTTTGATTGGTGTCATGACCGTGCTCATTCGTGTTGTTAACCCAGCATTTCCAGAAGGAATTATGCTTTCCATATTGTTTACCAACATGTTTGCTCCGATCATTGATTATTTCGTGATTCAAGCCAATATTAGTAGAAGGATCAAAAGACATGCCTAATGACCCCAAAAATCAGCAGACATCCGATTCCCAGTTGGCGGTGTTTAATGAAAAATTTAAAGTTTATCGAGAAAAAGTACTGGCACTTGGTAATGACAGCCTGGAAAAAACCATCGCAGTAGCGCTTGCAGTCTGTTTTGTTTGTGCCATCTTGGTTTCTTTTTCGGCGGTTGCTTTGCGACCTTTGCAGCAGCATAACAAAGCTTTGGATATGAAGAAAAACATCCTGGATGTTGCAGGCTTGATGAATGAAGACACCGATATTGATGAAGCATTTAAAGAGCTGGTCGAACCAAAAGTGGTCGATCTTGCTACCGGTGATTATGTCGCCGATATTGATGTTGAGAGTTACGATCAAAGAAAGGCAGCCAAAGATCCGGCAACCAGTATTGACATTCCAAGCGGTAAAGATATAGCCAGTATTAGAAGAAAAGCAAAATTTGCTAAAGTATATATTGTTAAAAATAAACAAAAAATTCAATCTATAGTCCTCCCTGTTCACGGTTATGGACTATGGTCTACGCTCTATGGTTTTTTAGCTATCGAACCTGATGGGCAAACAGTACAAAGTATCAATTTTTATGACCAGGCTGAAACGCCAGGACTTGGTGGAGAAGTCGTTAATCCGAAATGGCGCGAACTTTGGAGAGGAAAAAAAATCTATTCTAAAGATGGGGCTCCAATATTAGGATTAATCAAAGGTAATGTTGATACCTCCAAACCTGATGCGGTTTACAAAGTTGATGGCTTGGCAGGGGCAACTTTGACAAGTGTTGGCGTAACAAATCTGATCAAATACTGGCTGGGCAATGACGGGTTTGCTAAATATTTAGACAGAGTTAAATCAAAAGGGTGAATCATCATGTTGAATGAAGAAACAAAAAAAGTTATTACCGATCCGCTGGTTGATAACAATCCAATTACTTTACAAGTGCTTGGCATTTGTTCTGCATTAGCGGTAACATCTCAGTTATCAACATCGCTGATCATGTCTATCGCGTTAACCTCGGTGGTTGCTTGTTCCAGTGCTTCAATCAGCCTTATTCGGCAACATATACCAGGCAGCATCAGAATTATTGTTCAAATGACTATCATCGCTTCATTGGTGATAGTCGTAGACCAGATATTAAAAGCCTTCGCCTATGATGTTAGCAAGCAGCTTTCTGTTTTTGTTGGTCTTATCATTACTAATTGTATTGTGATGGGACGGGCTGAAGCCTATGCGATGAAAAACCCACCTCTCGAAAGTTTTTATGACGGTGTTGGTAATGGTCTGGGCTATAGCTTAATTCTAATGATGGTAGCGTTTGTTCGTGAACTTTTTGGTTCAGGTAAATTGTTTGGTTTTGAAGTGTTACCTTTAGTTCAAGATGGTGGTTGGTACGTACCCAATGGTTTATTGCTATTACCACCCAGTGCATTCTTTCTGATTGGGTTTATAATTTGGGCGGTCAGATCGTGGAAACCAGCTCAAGTAGAAGCTTACGAATACAAAATTATGCCTATAGCTCATGGCACAATGGAGACTCACTAAAATGGAAGCTTATTTAAGTTTATTCGTTAAATCCGTTTTTATTGAAAACTTGGCGCTTTCCTTCTTTCTGGGGATGTGTACTTTTATAGCGGTTTCAAAGAAGATATCTACAGCAATAGGATTAGGCATTGCTGTTCTCATCGTTCAATTACTGACAGTTCCTGTCAATAATGTCATTTACAATTCTCTTTTAAAAGAGGGCGCTTTGTCATGGATGGGCGTTCCAGACGTAGACCTGAGCTTTTTGGCTTTATTAAGTTGTATTGGAGTGATTGCTGCTCTGGTACAGATTTTGGAGATGGTACTCGATAGATTTTTCCCTGCACTATATAACGCGCTTGGCATTTTTTTACCATTAATCACTGTAAATTGCGCCATTTTAGCGGGTAGTTTGTTCATGATTGAACGAGATTATAACTTTAGCGAGAGCGTTGTATATGGTATCGGTAGTGGGTTCGGCTGGGCGCTGGCGATAACTCTGATGGCGGGTATTCGGGAAAAGCTGAAATACAGTGATATTCCTGCCGGTTTGCAAGGGCTTGGCATTACATTTGTAACCGCAGGTCTAATGTCTTTAGGCTTTATGGCTTTCTCTGGTATTCAACTCTAATTAGGTACAAAAATGCTTGAAATACTATTAGGCGTTATTTTTTTTACCGCCATCGTAATTGCGCTTGTTTTTGTAATTATTGGTGCCAAGAGCCAGCTAGTTGCTTCCGGCGACGTAACGATCCTTATCAATAATGAAAAGGAAGTACACGTGCCGATGGGCTCGAAGTTGCTGACCGCATTGGCCGATGTCGGATTGTTCGTTCCTTCAGCTTGTGGTGGTGGAGGAACCTGCGCGCAATGTCGAGTCCAGGTTTTGGAAGGCGGCGGCGAAATATTGCCGACAGAAACATCTCACATCAATAAACGGGAAGCGGCCGAAGGAGATCGGCTTTCATGTCAAGTGGCCTGCAAGCAAAACATGAAAATTCATGTTGAAGAAGAAATTTTTGGGGTCAAAAAGTGGGAGTGTACTGTTCGCTCGAATCATAACGTTGCGACTTTTATCAAAGAACTAGTCTTGGAATTGCCTGAAGGAGAAAACGTCGATTTTAGGGCTGGTGGCTATATACAGATTGAATGTCCTCCTTATCGTGCGGAATATAAAGAATTTAATATTGAAGAGGAATTTCGTTCCGACTGGGATAAATTCAAGTTGTGGCGCTATGTTGCGGATGTGAAAGAACCTGCTATGAGAGCCTATTCCATGGCCAATTATCCTGAAGAAAAAGGGATGATAATGCTTAACGTACGTGTTGCGACTCCACCGCCAGGCGCTGCTGCTGATATTCCACCAGGCATTATGTCGTCCTTTATTTTTAATCTAAAGCCGGGCGATAAAGTTACTATTTCCGGGCCATTTGGGGAGTTTTTTGCAAAAGAGACCAAAAACGAAATGGTATTTATCGGTGGCGGAGCCGGTATGGCGCCAATGCGATCGCATATTTTCGATCAGTTAAGACGGCTTAAAACGGATAGAAAAATGACCTTTTGGTACGGCGCCAGAAGTGAGCGAGAAGTTTTTTATGCTGATGAGTTCGATATGTTGCAGAAAGAAAATCCCAACTTTGAATGGCATCTTGCTTTGTCCGATCCTTTACCTGGGGACAATTGGGAGGGCCATACTGGATTTATTCATGAAGTGATTTACAACAATTATTTAAAAGAACATGTGGCACCCGAAGACTGTGAATTTTACATGTGTGGTCCACCGATGATGAACGCAGCATGTATCAAAATGTTGCAAAATTTAGGCGTTGAAGATGATCACATCATGCTGGATGATTTTGGTGGGTAATCTTTTGGCAGGATGCTAGAAATACTGTAAAGAATTTAATTATGCAAAAGGGGCTAACCTAGCCCCTTTTTTATTATCTTTCGAATATTAAAATAGATTTATTCTTTGCTAATGAGAAAACTTGGATACTAAATGGCTCAAATTATAGAACCCCTAGTTCTACTTTGTCAGATTACATCATTCATTTTTTCAAAGATCGTCATTCCGGCAGGGATTGCCGGAATTCAGGCTTCATGGATGAATTAAAGCTTGCCATCCGTGGCGCTGTATACCCGTTTCCGACGAGCATGACGATCTTATTGCTAATCTGACAAAATAGAGCTAGATGTGAAGAATTACTAATAGTTTTTTTAAAACAATGCGTTTGTCGGGTTGATTTCAAAGGTAGGGTATATTGCTGCTTTATTCCTGACATCAAATGATCTAGGATTATACTAAGGAGCGAGGATTTAATAATATCCGGAAGTTTGGCGCAGGATTTTTGTTCGTATTCAAGGCGTAGAAACAGGCGCATAGCACGCTACGCAACTGTTTCTACAACGTGGAAGACGGACAAAAAGACAAGTCAAGATGCGGATATTATTAACCCCTCGCTCTAAATTGCGTTCAAACTGTAAGTCTTGAGAGTAAGGATAAATGAGGTGAAAATATGACATTATTTTTAATTACCTTTCTGATTATGATAATCATTGTTTCAACCATGGCCGTAGGAGTTATGTTTGGTCGTCCAAGTATAAAAGGCTCCTGTGGCGGTCTTAACAAAGGGAACTGTATTTGTGTCAAGAAATGTGAAAAGAGGAGAGCCTTAGAGGCACAGGGGAAAGTGTAATGGAGAATTTTAAAAGTGTATATCGTGATCGGTTCCTTAGGATAAACATGTCCAAAATTAAATTATACTTCACGCGACCACGAAAGCGGATTTCTATCGGTCGATTTTTGCCGATAAACTGCGTTCCTCAAACAGTTGCGTAGCTTGCTATGCGCCTACTTCAGCGCCTTGCTCTCGACAAAAATCAACTCGTTATAAATTTCGCATCCATGGTCGCGTGAAGTTAGATGGCCACTCCTTCTTTTTTCTGGCACGACTATGAAACATTTGGAATCGATACTCGACGAGATCGACCCGTTCAGTTTGCGGGTATTCGTACAGACATCAAGTTAAACATCATTGAAGAACCGGTTACCTGTTACTGTAAACCGTCATTAGATTATCTGCCGCATCCAGAAGCTTGTTTGCTGACTGGTATCACCCCGCAAATTGGTGTTTCCAAGGGTGTTTGCGAGACTGAATTCTCTGCCAACATTCACCAACACATTGCGCGGCCTGGAACCTGCACCGTAGGCTATAATAATATTCGTTTTGACGACGAAATCACCCGCAATTTGTTTTATCGAAATTTTCTTGATCCCTATGCCCGTGAATGGCAGCAAGGTAATTCTCGTTGGGATCTCATTGATTTAGTTCGTACCGCCTATGCTTTAAGACCAGAGCCCATTCAATGGCCCACTAAGCCAGATGGCTCGGTTAGTTTGCGCTTGGAAGATTTATCTGCTGCTAACGACCTGGAACACCATTCTGCACACGATGCATTATCGGATGTTTATGCAACCATTGCATTGGCCAAATTGATAAAACAAAAACTGCCAAAGTTATTCCATTTTGTATTTGAAAATCGATTAAAACAAAAAGCACATTCCCTGCTCCAAGCATCAAATATGCAACCCATCCTGCATGTGTCTGGTCGATATTCATCTGCCCAACACTGTTTGGCTGTAGTGGTGGTTGTAGGTGAACACCCAACTAATAAAAACGAGGTCATCGTTTTTAATTTAGCGGAAGATCCCGCTCCAATGCTTGAGTTAACTGCAGATGAAATTAAGCATCGTCTGTTTACAGCAGCAACCGATTTGCCAGAGGGAATCCACAGAATTCCATTGAAAACCATTCACCTTAATCGTTGCCCTGTGATCGCCCCTCTCAAAACGCTCAGAGCAACTGATCAAGATCGTTTGAACATAGATATATCTCTATGTTTGGAAAACCTTGAAAAAATTAAGCAACAGCCTACATTGGCAAAAAAACTAGGTCAGGTCTTTTCGCCAAATTACGATGAAACTGAAAGCGATCCTGACTTAATGATCTATAGCGGAGGTTTTTTTAACCAGCATGATAAAGCTCTTTTTGAACAAATTCGTTTGTCAGAACCCGCCAAGCTTGCAGAAATTGACTTTAAATTCAACGATAAACGACTTAGTGAAATGCTTTTTCGCTATCGAGCCAGAAATTTTCCAGAAACATTAACGGATCAAGAGCTTGCTAAATGGAAACAGTTTTGTCGAAAGAAAATAATGGAGACTAACAATTCTGAAGGGAAATCATTAATGGCTCAGCATTTAGATCGAATCAATGAATTAAAAACAAAACATCAGGATGAGCAGGGTTTAAATGAAATCGTTGCAAGCCTTGAACAATACGCCGGTCAAGTTGAACAATCAATAGTTGGTTAGTAGATTGCTTAAGGGTGCTTCTAATAATTGTACCTCTGCGTAAAAACAGAAGAGCTTTTTGGCTTAAATCGCACAATTTGTAATTTTTAATAGACCCTGGTTTTTCGTTAGGTTTATAATTGCAGACAATGTAATCAGGATCGATTTATCACCGCCCAAAAAAGGGGTTTTTATGGCGAACAATCCACTAGACGTGGTTTGGATTTTACTCTGCACAGTCTTGGTCATTATGATGCAACCAGGCTTTGTGTTCTTAGAAACCGGATTGACTCGAACCAAAAACAGCATCAGTGTTGCCATCAAGAATCTCGCCGATTTTTGCATCGTAGGAACCATCTTCGGAATATTGGGTTTCGGTCTGATGTATGGAGAGAGTATCAATGGCTTTGTGGGATCTACTCAATTTCTTTTTGAAGCTGGCCCAAACTCGTTTGATCATGCGTACATGTTATTTCAACTCAGCTTTTGCGCGACTGCAGTCACCATTATTTCAGGCGCCGTTGCGGAAAGAATCCGTTTTACCGGCTATTTGATCGTTGCTTTTATCACCGCTAGTTTTATCTACCCGATCGTCGGTCATTGGATCTGGGCAGGCCATGATCATTCCGTATCGAAAGGATGGCTGGAAGCGCTTGGTTTTATAGATTTTGCCGGTGCATCGGTGGTGCATGTGGTTGGCGGAAGTGCCGCATTAGCGGCAATTATCGTTATAGGACCAAGGTTAGGTCGTTTTGATGAGAATCAAACTGGTTCTTTTCAAGGAGAAAACCTCACTTATGCAACCGCTGGGACATTCTTACTAATCATGGGTTGGTTCGGGTTTATTGGAGGCAGTCTCTTAGCTTCTGATGCTTTGTTGCCAGTTGTTTTTCTTAATACCATTGTTGCTGCAGCATTTGGTGGCGCAGCAACGACTGCATTAAGCTGGTTTAGAGAGCCGCAACCCAATATTATCCATATCATGGTGGGAATTTTGGCGGGTCTTGTGGCAATCACAGGATCATGTAGCACGGTTTCAACGCTCAATGCAGCCATCATAGGCGTTGTAGCGGGTGGCCTTAGCTTATTGGGCACCTTTATACTGGAAAAACTCAAGATCGATGATGCTGTCGGCGCAGTCCCGGTACATTTGTTTCCCGGCGTTTGGGGAACACTAGCGGTAAGCTTGTTTAGCAATTCTGACTCTTTTATTCAAGGCTATTCCCGTTGGGATCAGCTGTTCGTTCAGTTAACCGGAGCCATAGTGACAGTGGCCTATTCATTTGGTGTCATGTTGCTGTTACTGAGGTTGGTAGACAGATTTGTCCCGCTAAGGGTATCGGCTGATATTGAGCGTATAGGGCTTAACGCAGGAGAACACGGAGCTACTTCAGAAGTTTATATATTGGCCGAAAAAATGCGGACACAATCTTGTGAAAATAATTTTACAAATCGTGTGGATATTAACCCTCATTCAGATATCGGAGCTTTGCAACTGGAATACAACCGGGTACTGGATGCTGTGCAATAGGAAGTTGAAAAAAGCAAAGCCATCGAACAACAATTAAGATCACGGGCCAGAACTGATGGGTTGACTAATTTGTCAAATCGCCAACATTTCGACGAAATGTTGAATCAAGAATGGAATCGAGCCGTTCGTGATAAAAACTCTCTTTCTTTGCTTTTTGCGGATATCGATAATTTTAAAGCATATAATGATTGCTATGGCCATCAGGCAGGTGATACGTGCTTGGTCAACATTAGTAAAGCCATTGCTTCGCATGCTCATCGAACAGCCGACTTGGTTGCTCGCTATGGCGGAGAAGAATTTACAATTTTACTGCCAAACACTGACCTTAACGGTGCTGCCTCTTTTGCAGAGCATGTTAGAACAGCCATCGTAGCTTTAGAGATTAAACACGCAACGACAGAAGAAAGTTTTTTCGTTACGATTAGTGTCGGTGTTGCTTCAATACATCCACACCAAGGTATTGCTGCACGAAAACTAGTAGAAAAGGCTGATGGAGCACTTTATCAAGCTAAAAGAGCGGGGCGAAACCGGGTGCAAATTTGTGCTGAACCGATTTAATCCATAGTGTTTCGGTATTACCATCGATTTGGGTTACTTGGTTATACCAAGTTTTTTATATAGAGATATCACATGGCTTTATTCAGTTTGATCAAGACACATGTTGAATAAAGTACGGAGCAGTTGGCTATTCATTTATGTGGGTCGTTTTTTCCCGTATAATCGTTTCTTTTGCAAATTTTAGTGACTTGAAATGGGAGATAGAATGAAGAAATTCGCTTTAATGTTGTCTGTAGCATTCTTTTTAACGGCAACTATTGCTCATGCTCATGGCCCCGTTCGCCAAAAAGTAAAAGAGAAAATAAAAATTGATGCCGCACCAGATAAAATTTGGTCGATTATTAAAGATTTTGGCGATATATCTTGGTTACCAGCAGTTTCCAAAACCACCCATGATGGTGGTAACAAAAAAGGTGCAACGCGTGTTTTAACCCTCAAAGATGGCGGTACCATCTCGGAAGAACTCAAGAAGTATAAAGAGGATAAGATGGAATATGCTTATAAAATCACCGATATGAGTACTGTTAAAACCATCAAGCATTCTGGTGCTGATGTGGATATTAAGGTGCTGCCGGTAAGTAATTATGCTGCGACAATTACCGTAAAAAAGAAAGGCAGTGGTTCTGAAGTAACCTGGAAAGCGGGTTTTTATCGGGGTTATATGAATAATAAGCCACCCGCGGAACTCAACGAAGATGCTGCTAATAGTGCTGTTACGGCCGTCTTCAAAGAAGGCTTGGAAAATTTAAAAAAACTAGCTGAATAATCGTCGCTGCATGGGTTACTTTCGGTATCTTTACTCCAGCTTAGCGTTACTAATCGCTTTAGCTCTCTATTTGCCACAAGCCAATGCTAAGCCATTGGCTTTTATCACCAATCAATTAGCAGAAACCGTTTCTGTGATTGATACCGCGACCCACAAAGTCATCAAGTCTATAGACATACCCGGCAAGCCGGCAGGTGTTGCGGTCAGCAATAACAACACCAAGGTTTTTATCAGTACGCCTGAAAAAGCGGGTTTTTCGGTTGTTGACGCGAACAGTCTTAAGTTGGTACGTTCAATTCCGGCGGCTAAGGGTGGCTTGGGGATTGCTACAGATCGTCAAGACAAGATGATTTTTCTAGCTGATTGGTTTAAAAATAGTGTTGCCATTTACGACAGTAATACCTATCTCAAATTAAAACAAATTAAGGTGGGGCGTTCGCCGTCTGGCATGGCAGCGAGTTTTGATAATCATTGGCTCTACGTAGCAAACAGGGAAAGCAACTCAGTTTCTAAAATTGATTTAACCAGCCTTAAGGTGGTGAAGACGAAGGATGTGGGCAAGCATCCTTTTGGGTTGACTATAGATAAGCAGGGGGAAAAAATTTATACCGCGAATGTTGAAAGCAATGATGTTAGCGTTGTAAATGCCGATACATTGGAAATTATAGCGACGATCAAAGTAGGCAGCATGCCTTATACCCCAGCCTTGGCTCAAGACGACAGTCGGCTCTTTGTTACCAATCAAGATGACGACACAGTTTCGGTCATTGATACACAAAAGTTAAAGGTTATATCGACTGTTGAAGTAGGTGAGAAACCAGAAGGTATTTGTACTCACCCTGATGACCATCATGTTTATGTTGCTAATTGGTTTGATAACACTGTTTCAGTAATTGACACTAAAACGCTAAAAGTGATTCATACCATTGAGACGGGCGATGGTAGTCGTGCGTTTGGTAAGTGTTTATAAATTGTATTTAAGGGTATTGATGATTGATATAGAGATAATAATTTAGAGGATATTATGGCTGAAAATGTTGATGAACTAACGGTTGATTACACTGATGGTGGTGTCCAAACAGTCAAGGAACTTGATAAAAAAGTGTTGACTAAGGGCGCTTGGGCGACGGTGATGTTTAAGTATCAGGATCTTGATCGGGCTAAACAAGAATTTGGTCCCGAAAAATATACCATTCGCCGCTACCAAAAAAGAAACGGAGAATACCAGCAAAAGTCTAAATTTAATATTTCAAGCCAAGATCAAGCGAAAAGCGTTATTGCTGCTTTGCAAGAATGGGTTAAGGAATAGCAATATTATCTATATAGGATTATTCCAGCCACTCAATAATATGATCTTCAAGCGAGTCAATATCTGATTCTGGCATCGCATAGCTTCTGATGGAGACACCAGCTTTATGAATGCTGTCTGGGTTTCCTGAGACCAAAGGGTGCCAATCAGGGAGATCTTCTCCATGACTAAGTAAACGATAGGCGCAGGTTGCTGGCAACCAATTAAAATCAGCAAATTCATGTTGTTTTAAATCCAGACAGTCGGGTACCAAGGAACAGCGTTCGCTATACTTGGTGCATCGGCAGGTGTCTAAGTTGTTTAGATCACAAACAACACTGGTATAAAAAACTTGGCCCGTATCAGCATCTTCTAATTTGTGTAAGCAGCATTTGCCGCAGCCATCGCATAAGGATTCCCATTCCTGCTCATTCATATCAATCAGTTTTTTTTCTTTCCAGAATGCATCATTCATTTATGTGCGCTCCATTAAATAACATAAACAATCTTGACGAATAATCGTTTCATTCAAAGTCAGCATTGATGGCATAGCTTTTTTCTTGAAAATAAGGTGATTAGATTCAAGATCAAAAAAATCATCAGTCCGATTTGTGCCCGACTGATCCAGTGCGATAAGGGGTAATTCGTTTAGATTTGCCACCTTGCCAAAAATAGTGCCAGTGGCTACTTCTGTAAAATTAAGCTTTTCAAGCTCGCGGCTGAGTAGTAAATCGACACTATCATCGTTGAAGCTAAAACGGCAATCTTTTTTAACGGTTACTTGCGCGACCGTACGGAAAACGTCGATGTCTCTCGGTGCAACAGGACGGTCCGGCAAATGGTCAATGGTAAGGCAAGTTTCTAGGAATTGTACCGCATGATCTACGCCATAATGCTGCCCAGGCTGACCACATTCCAACGTAACGGCAGGGCAAAGTTCTGCAAGTGCTGCCGATTGAACGCCTTTAGGACGAGTAAAATAAACGACTAATCGACTAAACAATGAGGCGAGCTGCAAAAATGGGTCATCCAGTTTGTTTACACAAGCATAGTGAGGGTTCAAGCCGGTATTGTTATGAATATCGACACTTAACAAAATCTGGCGTTGTTGCATGTTAGCAATGATGTTTTTCATCATAAGGCTTTCCGGTGACTGCGCTTGCTCAGTGCCTGGCCAAACTCGATTGTAATCGGGTTGCTCAGGTAAACGGCGCATTTTTTCTTTAGCCGCTAGTGTATTTCCTAGAAAAAAAGAGAGTGATCTTGGTAGAGTTTGCTGCTGATATTTTTTTAACAATGTTTGAAGGGCTAAGAAGCCAGTTGGTTCGTTGCCATGTAGCATCACTGATACAAAAATTGGTTGGGTTTGTTTGCCTTTTAAATGAAAGAGGGTTGGGTGTGGAAACGAGTCATGTAATTGTTCCGGTTTAGCAGTTAGCAAGGCCTCAGGAACATAATCGAGTTGTTGTAATGGCAAAGCTTCTATCATAGCGGCCATTCAGAGACTGGTTTACCTGATGATTGATGCTGAACATAGTGTTTCATCATCAAGCGAAATTGGTTGGGGTGTTTTTTAATAAATTCACGTTGCCACTGAGCGCCGGTTTGTTTATTACGGACTCTGTGCTTGATAATACCTAAATAGTTGTCGATTTGCTCCGGCTGAATTTGCAAAGCTCGTAATCCTTGGGATGCTTTTGGGATTAGGTGATCTGTCAAGAAAGACTGGAGGCGATGCTTTTCGCCGTTTTGCCAGATGATATGACCATTCAATCCATGACGGGCGGCTTGATAAAAGTTATCCTTAGCTTGTGAAAAAGGAAAAGGAATGCCGTTCTTTATAATTTCATTCGTCAACTGGTTAGCAAGCCCATAATAAAAAGCAGCATTTGCTATTTGATCAACAATGCTTGGGCCTGCGGCAGGTGTCCGGTTTTCAATGCGAAAATGAGGCGTTTTATCATCGTCAAAACCAACTAACGGCCGATTCCATCGCCAGATCGTTCCGTTATGTAAACGTAGATATTCAAATTCGGCCGGGTCACTTTCAAACTTTATCGGGAGCAAAATTGGAAAATGCTCCACGTTTTCGGCAAAACATTCGAATATTGATTCCCTGGCATAACCTGATCCAAAACTGACTCGCTTTAAGGGGCCGTGAGCGGCTCCCGCATAACCGCCCGTTTCAATCGCTTGCTCAAACAGAGGAATGCGGGTTTCATCCCATAAATCTTTACCAAATAAATAGGGTCCATTGGCTGCGATAGCTACCAAGGGCGCTGATGCAATAATTGACGCGTTATAATAATGATGCGCTAGTGGGAAAGGCACCTGAGTGTGGATTTGAAAAGAAGTTGTCGCAGCTTCAAGCATGACGTCAAAATGATCAAATTTCAGGTGTTCTTTGCCGGAAATATCAATGTGAATCGGTTTGCCTCGTGAATTCAGAATTTGTTCGTTAAGCGCCCGATAACGATTCATCTCGGACATGTTTTTTAAACTTAACTGATCTTGCTCTAATGTTGGCATGGTTCCTATCAAAGCAAGATGAATGTTCTGCTGATTTGCTGTTTGGTTGGCTGCTTGCCAGGTTTGAGCTAGATCCTCGTGTAATAACCTTAATACTTCGTTGGTGAGAGGGATGGGGATATTATTTAATTCGATATTAAATTTCGCCAGCTCAGCGGAAGCCAGTGAGCTGTCAAGCTGTTCCAAAAACAATTGATTGGAGGGGGTTGGTCGCATGCCCCGATCTAGCAGCCATGCTTCCACTTCGAAGCCAGCAATAGGAGATTGTTCTGATAGCGCTTGCTTCTCGATTAAATATTTAAGGTGTTCCGTTTCTATATTTAATTGTTTATAAAAAAAATCAAAATCTTTTTGTTCAAAACGAACCGCTGAGATTTCTTGCCCCATGGAAATGCAATGCAGTCATTGAATGATAAGTTTTCATCTTAGCAAAATTCAGGATCGGGCATTGCTAAACTCTCGGCAAAAGCCAGTTTTAACAGTGTTTCAAGTTTAGCAAGCAACCCTTTCGATGAGGTCTGAAAGAGGGTTGCAGGGTTAATGCTTATTATTTCACAAAGCAGGCTTGTGCGGCATACAACTCGGCGTCTTCAAGTTTTTTTCTTAATTCTTTAGCTTTGGGTGGGTCTCTAAATACGGCTCCATTCTCACCGGGAGTGCCACGTAAATAAGTAAAAGTTTTTGCTTCGGTATACTCTGTGAATGTAATTTTTTCTGCCAGTTTGTCAGCACTGCAAATACAGGGATAGAGTGTTTCATAGCGTTGACCGCCATGTTTTTGCATACATTGCAAAACATATTCAACGCGGTCTTGGGTAGGGAAGTCATTGGCCAGTCCATTTTTAGGGGAAGCAGTATCACCGTTCTGCGGTTGAGAACTACACCCGGCCAGTAACAAAAGTAAGAGCATTAGCGATAATTTATTTTTTAACATAGGGAATTGACAAGTTTATGAAATGAAAAATTGATACAAAAGGAATAAAACCGATTCAATCTTCCACAGCAAAGTCGATGATCTTTTTTAGGGTCTTGTTCATTTGCTGCGAAAATTCATTCAAAGCATGATTATTGGAATGAGTTGGTAATAACCGTGTTTTAACTACCGTTCGCCCTTCAAAAGCATATATCACGACATTACAGGGCATGTGTTCAATCGCATGAGGCGAAAATTGCAATAATTTTTTTGCATGCGATAAGTTACAGAATTGAATCGTATCATACTCCGGAAAAGCAATGTTTTCCCGCTCGCGAATCACTTTACCTACTCGGCTGTGGCCGGTAATACGAAAATTATATTCTGCAATGGCACTTTTTAACTCTGCCAAAATATCATCATAAGGTTTGGTTGTTTGTGCTGAATAGAAAAGGTTATCCGATGGGAGAGGCTGCGTAGCACAAGCCATGATGTCATTTAATAACCAAACCACCAATAAAATTTTTAATGATCTCATTTTTAACTTATAGCAGTGAAAAGGTTGGGTCTTATTACTTCAACGGTTCGCGATTAAAGGAGCGAGGATTCAATAATATACGAAAGCGTGACGCAGGGTTTTAGTTTGTCTTCAAGGCGTAAAAACAGGCGCATAGTAAGCTACGCAACTGTTGCTACAACGTAGAAGCCGGACAAAAAGACAAGTCAAAATTCGTATGTTATTGAATCCTAGCTTCTAAGTACACTGTAAATTCAAATGTTGCTTGATACGCATACTTCTGATGCAGATCAAAAGAAAAAATTGACTGCCAAAAATCATCGTTGCCAAAACCAAATGAATGGGTTGCGCCACCGCAGGAAAACCAAGGCGATCAAGGCTGATGCCAGCTAGGATAGCCATTATTACCAACACATTTAATAAAAGAGTCGATTTAAATAAGAAGCTTTGTTTGCCTATTGATTTTCGGATTTGCCAACTAATCCATATATTGATAATCAAAATTAGCGAAGAAAAACTGCGGTGGATATAGAAAATAATCGGAAATTCTTTGCCCCAAAATTCACGGTTTAAAGCATGGTGTTTTTCGGCGATCACATCGACCGCTTCTCTGATTTGTGTGCCCATGATAATTTGAAGAACGGTCAGGCTTATTGCAATACATAGCCATAGATAAATTTTTTCAGAGATAGGCTGTGATTGGTTTTGCAGTAAAAGCTCCATTTGGGATCGTGAAACGGTATAAATCAAAGTCGCAACAATCAACAGAGCGACTAGCATATGCACCGTGATCAAAAGTGGTTTGAGATTAGAGGCAACTACAACAGAGCCAAGCCAACCCTGAAACCCAACCATTAAGAAAGCGCTCAATGATAGGTAAAAAATGGTTTTATCGGTTTTTAAAAAGGAGACTGAAAATAGAAACGTTAAAAAAATTAGCAAACCGATACTCACCCCAAGCAAGCGATTGAGGTATTCGGTCCAGGTTTTGATCAGGTTGAAGTCGGTATTGGCATAACCTCTTTGTTGGTATGCCTGATGATAGTCAGGGGGTAGCTGCGATGCGTCGGTCGGAGGAATCCATCGACCAAAACAAGTCGGCCAATCGGGACAACCCATGCCTGCACCGGAGGCTCTTACAGTTCCTCCCACTAATATTAATAAATAAACAGCGAAAATGGTAATAATGCCGGTTATTCGGTAGCGACGTACCCAGTCGGTTTGGTTCATAGCTGGTAAGGCGAAATAATTTCATGATGTCCTTACCATTATGTGAATATTTGATGCGTTAATTCAACCTCTTCTGCAACCCCACCGATTTCTAAAATTTCTTCACTGGTATCGATACCTAATTTGGCAAAGGCTGCAACGGTATTCCGGTCAATGCGAGTTGCCGGGTGATCCGTTCCAGCAATATTCTCCAGGAATGCGGTTTGAACAACATCAATGTAATCTGCTTCAGGGCTCGGGTCTCGGCTAAATTCGACATAATCGACTGGAACCCTTTTCAGCGTTTCGGGGAAATCCCAGCTTTCCATGATTATCTTGCCGATAGCAGGATGGGCTTTCTCAAGCAGCTTATTAAGCCGGGAGGGACTTTCGATAAACTCTGGTACATCTTCAACCAGCATCAGTATTGGTAATTTGCCAATTTGGTGAATAAGTCCTGCTAACAACGCCTGGTCAGGGTCGAGATGAGATGCAAAGGAGGCAATGGCACGACTGATTGCCGCCACATTAACGCTTTGTTGCCAACTGTTACGAAAATGTTCTTCCAATTGCTTCGATTTTGGAGCGAACATTTGTTGCATAACTAGGCTGGTTACAATTGTTCTTATGGTGTTATTTCCCAGTCTGGAAACCGCCATTTGCAAATTGGTAATCTCAACTTTTCCTCGATAGAGTGGGCTATTAGCCACTTGAATTAACCGGGCAGACAAAGCGGCATCGGTCGCTATCATATCTGATAGAGATTGCGCCGACGCTTCACCTTGGGAAACTGCACTACGGACTTGCAATGCAATATCAGGTAATGTTGGCAGTGTGAGTCGATTATTATCGAGCTCGGATTGTACGAAAGTAACAAAATCTTGAACGGTTTTAAATTGCATTTTTACCTCATGAAACCTATGTTTTTCTTATAGGAAACTATTAACTTGCTATCCATACATTGCATAAATAAACTATTTTATTGATAGTTACTTGGGTTATCTATTCGATCTTAATTCGTTGATATTCACTTAAATGATTCTTGAACAATAAATCTTAATGGATCATTTAATTGAAATGGTAGAACCACCGGCAGTTTCGAATTGTTGGACTGACTTATTGACTACTTCATCTATTAATACCATTGATAAAAAGCAACGGTTTTGCACACGTACTACGTTAAGTATAGTGCCTGCTGAAGTTTTGTTATTGTTTGCATAGTGAATGGATTCACCAGGTTTTGGATCAGTTCCTGAAATCAATTCGCCATGGGTTAATTTACGCTTTATTTTTCCAAGATAATGCGTACGGGCTACGATTTCTTGGCCTGTATAGCAGCCTTTGGTGTAACTTATGCCATCTAAATTTTCAACATTCATAGCTTGAGGGATAAACAATTCAGTGGTTTCAGATGAGGTCCATGGAATACCATCAAAGATATCTTGTTGCTGCCAATAAACAGATGAACGAGCTTTTGCCGGTAGGATGTTTTGTAATTTAGCCCACACTTTTTGAGCATCATTGGCGGCACTAATGATCAAAAAACGAGAATTAGCTGATGGCACTTTAATAGTCATAAAATCCTTTTCAAACTTAACGTTCCAATCTTGAATAGGAAAAAAAGGGAAGGGCTTGTTTGAGGTTGAACGGCTCGTCAGTCCAATTTGAATAAATTCATCACTAACATCATCAACCATGACCTTAGATCGCAATATAAATAGTTTTAGACGATTCACTATGCTACCTATTAATTGATGCGGTAACAGCAAAAAATAATTGTCATTGTGTTGACAAATAATAAATGTTGTAAAGGTTCGCCCTTTAGGATTACAAAAAGCACCAAAAGAACTTTGATGTTCATTAACATCCTCGATATTACAAGTGGCTTGACCTTGCAATAATGTTTTTGCATCTTGACCGGATACTTTTATAAAACCAAATTTGGTAATGGGGAATAGCTCAAAAAGATCATTTTTGCCATGATTATCAATTAAGTAATCATTACAATCATTTTGACTATATCCTTGTGAAACAAGAAACTGATGCCAATTTGTGGACATGGTGCTGATTAATTATCGATTAGAAACTAAAAAATTAACTGGAAAATAAGCAATACTAGCTTAAAATAGCGAGTGCTGATACTTTCAAATTTTTGATAGTAAAATTAGATTTATAAATACCATGAAACAAAGCGAAAAATTGGATTTCCAAAAACAACCAAGCAACAACCCCGAAGATAACAAAGGGGAACCTCAATTATCAAGCAACAAAGACACATCTGAAGTTACTGTTATACCTCCTGATCCTACAAGATATGGTGATTGGGAAAAAAACGGACGATGTATCGATTTTTAAAACCCCGCTTTAGAGAGATAACAATTTTTCTTGCTTAGGTTAAACAGCGCTATATCAGGTTGTTAACATCTGAGCCAGGAAGTACAGCATCGTTTTAATTGCTACCTGAATATTAGGTATAACGGAGTTTTCGTGGAAAAAAAGAATCGGCCCCTTTCCCCTCATTTACAAGTTTATCGGCTACCACTGACTGGATTGATGTCCATCAGTCATAGAATCACTGGCGTATTGTTGACTTTAGGTCTAGTCGTGTTTGTCTATTTATTGTATGCAGTAGCAAATGGTGAGTCTAGTTTTGCGTCGTTGCAAGTCTTCATGAATTTTTGGCTGGTAAAACTTTTTTCCTGGCTACTGCTTTATGCTCTTTTTTTTCATCTCTGCCATGGTGTTCGACACTTGATTTGGGATTATGGGTTAGGTTTGGAAAAAGAGCAAATTACCCAACACAATCAAATTGAAATAGCCAGCTCAGTTTTCTTAACATTCGTGATGGTTATTTTGGTCTAATCGCTATGGTCACAAATAAACAACAGATAGACAAAATCAAACTAAATGCCCAGAAGATCTTAGAAATTCCCTGGCTGACACAAAGAATCGCAGCGATTATTCTGGTGCCGCTATCTTTTTGGTTTGCAACGTTATTACTCAAATTGCCTGATAACTCCTATCAACAGATGATAGATTGGTTGTCTTCCCCCCTGAATTTATTATGCAGCCTACTTTGGCTGGTGGTTGGTATTTATCATGCAGTACTTGGTATGCATGAAGTATTGGAAGATTACATCCCTACGGAATGGATAAAAAAATGGAGTATTTGGGTTGTTAATGGTATTGGTATTGTTCTTGTTTTACTGGGATTTGTTGCGATCATTAGGATCGTATTAACAGGATAGTCAATGACAGCATATTACGGAAATAACAAAATTATTGAACATGAGTACGACACAATCGTTGTAGGCGCTGGCGGTGCTGGGTTGAGAGCGACCTTTGGTATGGCTGAAAAAGGGCTGAAAACTGCCTGTGTCACCAAGGTGTTTCCAACGCGAAGTCATACTGTTGCGGCACAAGGAGGTATCAGCGCCGCTTTGGGCAATATGGGAGAAGATGACTGGCGGTGGCACATGTACGATACCATCAAAGGGTCAGATTGGTTGGGTGATCAAGATGCCATTGAATATATGTGTCGTGAGGCAATTCCTGCTGTCATTGAACTAGAGCATTACGGCGTCCCATTTTCGAGAACACCTGAAGGCAAGATTTATCAGCGTGCTTTTGGTGGTATGTCAACGCACTTTGGCGAAGGCCAGGCACAACGAACCTGTGCTGCTGCCGATCAAACAGGCCATGCTATTTTACACACGCTCTACCAGCAGGCTATGAAACATCAGGCGGAATTTTTTGTTGAATATATCGCACTTGATCTGATTATGGTTGACGGGGAATGCAGTGGCGTGCTCGCTTGGTGTTTGGAAGATGGTTCGCTGCACTTGTTTCGAGCGCATATGACGCTATTGGCGACGGGCGGGTATGGACGATGTTATTTTTCCTGTACCTCTGCCCACACGGTAACTGGTGACGGCAATGCCATGGTGTTAAGAGCAGGTTTACCGCTGCAAGATATGGAGTTTGTGCAGTTTCATCCGACAGGAATTTATGGGGCAGGTTGTTTGATTTCTGAAGGCGTTAGAGGAGAGGGCGGTTTCCTGACTAACTCTGAGGGAGAGCGCTTCATGCCCAAATATGCCCCTAGCGCCAAAGACTTGGCTTCCAGGGATGTTGTTAGCCGCGCTATTACAGTAGAAACCAATGAAGGAAGAGGATTAGGGCCGCATAAGGATTATGTCAATTTGCATCTAGAGCATTTAGATCCAGCCGTGATCCAAGAACGATTACCGGGTATTTCTGAAACAGCTCGGATTTTTGCCGGAGTTGATGTGACTAAGGAGCCTATCCCGGTTCTCCCAACCGTGCATTACAACATGGGAGGTATTCCAACCAACTTTAAAGCAGAAGTAGTGACTTCTCAAGATGGCGACCCTGAAAAGGTCGTGCCAGGCTTAATGGCGATTGGTGAAGCTGCTTGTGTGTCAGTGCATGGAGCAAACCGGCTAGGTTCTAATTCTTTGCTCGATTTGGTGGTGTTTGGAAGAGCTGCATCGCTACGCTGTGCTGAATTAATTAAACCCAATACACCTTTAAAATCAATTCCTGAAAATGCTTGCGAGCTAGCGCTAAACAGGTTCGATAGAATTCGTAACGCTAATGGATCTCTAAAAACTTCGGAAATAAGGATAGCCATGCAAAGAACAATGCAAAGTCATGCCTCTGTCTTTAGAACAGGCCCTAAACTGGATGCGGGGGTCGATAAACTGCATCAAGTGAACCAATCATTTAGTGATGTTAATGTTTCAGACAGATCCCTCATTTGGAATACTGATCTTGTTGAAACGCTTGAGCTTGACAATTTACTCTCTCAATCAATGGTGACCATAGCAGCTGCGGCCAATCGTGAAGAAAGCAGAGGCGCACATGCCCGTGAAGATTTTCCTGATCGTAACGACCAAGATTGGTTAAAACATAGTCTTACCTGGTTGGATAAAGATAAAGTGTCCATAGAATATCGGCCTGTTCATCTCTATACCTTGTCGTCAGATGTAGAGGTTGTACAACCAAAAGCAAGGGTTTACTAATGGTTGAATTTACACTCCCTAAGAACTCCAAATTTTCTCCTGGAAAAACTTTTCCTGTTCCGCAAAACGCTAACAACGTCAAACAATTTGATATTTATCGATGGGATCCTGATACCGGTGAAAACCCGAGAATCGACAGTTATTTTATCGATTTAGATCAATGTTCTGCCATGATCCTCGATGCTATGATCATAATAAAGAATGAAATTGATCCGACGCTGACCTTCAGGCGTTCCTGCCGAGAAGGTGTGTGTGGATCTTGTGCAATGAATATTAATGGTACAAACACCTTGGCCTGCACGCAAGCAATCAAAGACTACCCAGAAACCATAAAAATTTTTCCCTTGCCACACCTGTCAGTGATAAAAGATTTGGTGCCGGATATGAGCAATTTTTATCAACAGTATGCTTCAATTAAGCCCTGGTTAGATAACAGCCAATCAGCCCCGAATGATCGAGAGTATCTGCAAACTAAGGAAGAACGAGCGAAACTTGAAGGTTTAAGTGACTGTATTTTGTGTGCTTGTTGTTCTACCAGTTGCCCGAGTTATTGGTGGAATTCAGAGAAATACCTGGGGCCAGCCGTTTTAATGCAAGCGCAGCGTTGGATTGCAGATAGCAGGGATGATAAGACTGAAGAGCGGCTGGAAGCGTTAGACGATAGTTTCAAACTGTATCGTTGTCATACCATTATGAACTGTACCGATACCTGTCCAAAGGGGTTAAATCCTGCTAAAGCGATTGCTGAGATAAAAAAGCAGTTAATGACCAAGAAAATGGATGAAGCAGGCTAAATTACGGTGGCGATGTCGCCGGGGCACTTTGGAGCTTGATCGTTTATTAAACCGTTATTTAGAGTTATTTTTTCAGTCTGCTTGCGATCAAGAGAAAGCAGCTTTTGAGTCGTTTCTTGAGTTGCAAGACAACCAATTAATGGAATATCTAATGGGCGGCGTGGAGCCAACTGATGAACAGTTTCAAGCAATAAAAAGAAAAATTCTCTCCAGTGGAAACATGGATCCTTAAACGTTCACCCCAACTCTTCTTTCTTTTGATCTTAGCCCATGCACTTGCTTTAACCGGGTGTTTATTAGCAAATATCCCAGTTTTGTTACAAGGCTTAGTAAGTGTGCTGATTTTTGGCAGTTTAATTTACTATCTCAAACAGGGTCTTTGGCAAGCTGAATCAACGTCTTTGATGTTTTCAAAAGCCGCGGGATTTCAACTAAAGATTGATGATCAGTTTTATTCTCAGACCACGATTGTACACACAACTGTTATTACACCTTGGGTTGTCATTGTGCGCATCAAACCATTACAACATAAAATAATTACCCTTATTATTTTTAATGATGGCATTAAACAACAAGGCGGTTATCAGGGTTTATGTCGTCAATTAATACTCAATAGTTAAGCAGGTTGAGTTTTGATTCGGGCAGGTTTCTGAGAGGATCAGTAAATTCAGAGTATTACATCGTTTTTCCTATAGCTAACTTAATGATTAGCAAGTTAAAGAATGATTGCTAAATGATAACAATTGACTATGGTTATAGTCATGATTGTTAAATTTTGGTTGATCAATTAGCTTAAAAAAGGAACTGTCTGTGGGTAACGAAGAAGAAATTGGCTTAAAAATTTTAAAACTTAACTGTATTCCCCCATTACCGGAAACAGCGCAACAAACTTTAGTTGCAATCAATGATCCCGATATTGATATCTCTAAACTGGTGAATGTTTTATCTAAATCGCCTGAGTTAACGGGTCGATTGATTGGATTAGCCAATTCGGCTTATTTTGGTCATGCGGGGAAAATCCTGACGTTAGAACAAGCCATTATTCGAGTACTAGGTTTGAGTTTCGTTAAGTCTATTACTTACGGGATTGTATTCAACGACGTTATCGATACATCAAACTGTAAGCAGTTCGACACAAAGCAATTTTGGTTTTGCTCGTTTGTGACCGGCGCTTTGATGGAAAAGTTAAATCGGTTCGTTCAAACAGATGAGAAAATCGAAAATACCGTGGCTTATACGTCTGGCCTGCTGCTGCATATCGGTTTATTAGCGATGGTAAGTACGGAGCCAAAACGCATGCATGAAATTTTCAGCAAAGCGGCAGAAGATGAACAAGGATTGACCCCCTTGATTAAGGAAGCTTACGGGTTAGACCACTACTATTTGGGCGCTTTGTTAATGGATCATTGGAAGTTGCCAACATTATATACAACGCTATTGCAGGAATATAGCAATCAAGATTATCTGGGAAAGTATGCGCCTGTACTCCATTTGCTGCGAGCTATCTCGCCGTTGGCAAAGCAGCTGTATTTTCAACCCGATGCAGAATTTTCATTAGCGGGTATTCCTGAAATAGGCGTTACAGTTGAGAATATGAAAACCGTATTTGATGTCATCCAGTCAAAAGCAAGTGACATAGAAGAATTAGCTGGGATCCTGGTCGGGGGCTAAGTACATGGACGCTGTTGACAAGGACTCTTTAAATCAAGAAGCCTTGCATCACGTTATCTTCGAACTAGTGGATTCTTTGTCCATCATCAAAGAGCTCTCCGAATTGGAAGCGCAATCCATCGAAGAAAAGCAGCTTGTTCAGCAAGCACTGACCATATTATTAAAAAATCAGGGGGCTGGTCGTTGTTCCTTTTATCGGTTAAACGAACAAAATAAGCTGGTTTATCTAACCGGTGTGAATTGGGATGAATCTAATTATCTCAGCAGCGGTCCGTTGATAGAAAGCCAATTTGAAATAGGCAAAGGTATTATTGGCTTGGCGGCCCAAAGCGGAGAAATTCAGCATTGTGCCAATACATCCACAGATGCCTTTTTCGAAATAAAAAGCTCGACTACCGACTGGAACAAATCAGGTTCCATTTTGAGTGCGCCCGTCAATTGTGAAGATAAGTTGTTTGGAGTAATCAATATTTCCCACCCTGAGGCTTATTATTTTTCGGAATGGCAAGTTAGACTTATTGATGTTTATAAGAATCTGTTGAGTCAATTGTTGACTAAATCGAGACTATTTCAACAGATGGAATTCAAGATAGCTGAACGGACTGAAGCTCTAGAAAAAACCTTGGATCATCTCAAAACATTAAAAGACCGTTTTGAAGCCATGTCGATCATTGATGAATTAACAGGCCTTCATAATCGGCGGTACTTGTATTCGCAAACTGAAACTGCATTATCGTATGCTATTCGACACAAACATCCCCTTTGTTGTTTATTGCTCGATCTAGATTATTTTAAAGATATTAACGATAACTATGGTCATCCCGCTGGCGATAAAGTTTTGAAGGATGTAGCCTCGACGCTTAAAACAATGGTAAGAGATGTTGACATTTTATCCAGGCTCGGTGGTGAAGAGTTTGTGATTGTTTTTACCAATACTGATTACGAGACAGGAATTTTGTTGGCTGAAAAAGTTAGGAAAAGTGTTCAGTTGTTAGCTTGGTTTTTTGCCGAGGAATCAGTGAATATAACGGTGAGTATTGGTGTTTGCTACTTTGATTATCAAATGGGAAAGGATCATAAATTCACAGTTGATCGTTTGATTCACCAATCGGATATGGCGTTATACGAAGCTAAACAAAATGGACGAGATCAGGTTGTTGTGTATAAGCAGGGTTTTGAGAATCTAAGCTTTGCAAATTAACTGAATAAGCCTTATGCAACTGCGTATAATAAGGCATCTTATTTTTATTCAGCATGTTTAGATAGAGTATTTATGGCCCTTCATTGTGGTATTGTTGGTTTGCCTAACGTAGGTAAATCCACCTTGTTTAACGCCTTAACCAAAGCGGCTATCGCGGCCGAAAACTATCCGTTTTGTACCATCGATCCAAATGTCGGTGTAGTGCCAGTTCCTGATAGTAGATTAGATAATATTGCTGCGATAGTAAATCCTCAAGCTATCTTGCCGACGACTATAGAGTTTGTCGACATTGCAGGCTTGGTTGCTGGAGCCTCAAAAGGTGAAGGCTTAGGTAATAAATTTTTAGCAAATATTCGTGAAACAGAGGCCATTGCACATGTGGTTCGATGTTTTGAAGATGAAAATGTTGTTCACGTGGCAGGCAAGATTGATCCTTTATCAGATATTGAGATAATCAATACTGAACTAGCCCTGGCTGATATGGCAACGGTTGAAAAATCATTGTTGAAAAGTTCCAAATTGTCGAAGTCTGGCAATAAGGAAGAGCTGGCAAAAAAAAAGGTTCAAGAAAAATTGGCAGCTCAATTAGATGCTGGTTTGCCGGTTAGGTCCCTTCAGTTTTCGGAGGATGACGAAAAACTAGTTCAGGAGCTGCATTTATTAACGGCCAAACCCACCATGTACCTGGCGAATGTTGAGGAGGGCGGGTTTGTCGATAATCCTCATCTGGATAAAGTCGTCGCACTTGCTGAGCAGGAAGGAGCGGTTGTCGTGCCTGTCTGTGCAGCCATGGAAGCTGAAATTGTTCAACTGGAGGATGAGGATAAAGAACTTTTTCTCAATGAGTTGGGCTTGGAGGAACCAGGGCTTAATCGGGTCGTCAAAGCAGGTTACGATCTGTTAGGACTATCAACATATTTTACAGCAGGTGTGAAAGAGGTAAGAGCTTGGACTATTCCAGTTGGCGCTTCGGCTCCCCAAGCTGCCGGGGTTATTCATACTGATTTTGAAAAAGGTTTTATTCGTGCCGAACTTATTGCTTATGATGATTTCCTTCAATACAACGGCGAGCAAGGCGCTAAAGAAGCCGGCAAGTGGCGTTTAGAAGGTAAAGATTATATTGTCAAAGACGGCGATATCATCCACTTTAGATTCAACGTTTGACAAAAACCTCCAGAAATAACATAATTCCATCCCTACTAGGGCGATGTAGCTCAGTCCGGTCAGAGCGCAGGATTCATAACCCTGAGGTCGGCGGTTCGATCCCGCCCATCGCCACCAAATATTCTAAGTATGATCCCTATTCCGTTTGTCAACTTTCTTATTCATATCCAAATAAAAATAATTGCAACGATTATTTTTATTTTAGTTTTGGCTGGATGTTCACAAAACGAAAAAGACCAATCGGTCATTGATGAGCAAATTGTAAAGTCGCCCCCAAAGAAGCTTTTTCAACAAGACAAAGGTTGGTGGTACGCTCGCTTTAGAATCCATTGGCCGAAGAAAAGCAAACCAAGATGGCATATGGGTGAAATGATAGCTGTCGAAATTATCAATCCAATTTTATTGGCTCACCGAGCCGATATTGATTGGTGGCGTTTCCATCGGCGAGCCGCCAGAGATGGTCATGATCATGTATTTAGTTTTATATTTTATAGTACGCCCAGCATCGCGGAGCAAATATACTCTGAGATCAAACAAGATGCGGAGCTAAAACAATTACAAGAAGAGCAACAAATCATCTGGTTGGGTTTTGACAATCCGGCAAAGATTGGCAGGCCGGACTTGGAAGATACCAGTGATAAACATTGGCCAATCGTAATACAGAAAAGTTGGCCGAAATACATTATGGGGGTGAGCGAAATGTGGTTAGACGTCATCCTGCAACTAACTACCGAATTTGAAGGCCAGGAACAAGGTGAGGCTAAGTATCGGAAGATTCATCATCAATTTACTGAACTTTGGAAGGCCAATGGCCAACACGCCTGGCTGCACCATCTAAATGCGTTGCACGCCTATCAGCCGTTTAATGTTCGATATTAATAACCTATAGATCTGTTAAGAAATAGCTAAGGGTAAGAGACTGAGTGCTATTTGAGTTTATTCGAATCTTGGATTAATCAAAGACACTCTGACCAGCATTATTGCAAAGATTTGGTAATAAAAGGTTCGATTTTTTCATACATAATTGGATGAAGTTTTATGTTGCTGGCAATAACATTCCCTTTTTTCATATAATTATCAGAGTTTGAAAAATCAGTAATCACGCCGCCCGCTTCTTGAATGAGTAGAACCCCGGCTGCCATATCCCAAGGTTGTAAACCAATTTCCCAAAAGCCATCCAGTCTACCGGCAGCAACATAAGCAAGGTCAAGAGCGGCGGCTCCAGCACGGCGTATTCCTGCGGAATCAATAAATAGAGCTTTAAACATGTCCTGATAAGCTGGAAAGTGTTGTTGGTGCTTAAATGGAAAGCCTGTTCCCAGCAATGAGCCAGTAAGAGTAGCATGTGGCGTTACCCTGATCCTCCGGTTATTCAACATGGCTCCAGCACCACGCGATGCTGTAAACAACTCTTGAGTTAGAGGATCATAGACGACAGCCTGATCAAGTCTACCCCTTATTTGTAATGCAATAGAAACCGCAAATTGAGGAAAACCATGCAGAAAATTGGTCGTTCCATCTAGTGGATCGATGATCCAAATATGATCACTTTGTCCTGACGCGCCACTTTCTTCGCCAAGGAAAGCATGGTCGGGGAAGGCTTTGCTGATAACATTAATGATTTCTTGTTCCGCTTTTTTATCAACTTCGGTCACGTAATCGTTTTTGCCTTTGTGGCTGATGGCAAGATTTGTGACATTATCGAGGGATCGGACGATAATATCGCCAGCATTGCGAGCCGCTCGAACGGCAATGTTTAGCATTGGGTGCATAGGTTAGTGGTGTTAAGATAATGGGAGCAGATTAGGATACCAAATCTTGTTGCTGTTTTTTATTTTTTGTTGGTGATGCATTGTTAAAGCATATAAAAATCGTGTTGGTTCATACTTCCCACCCAGGGAATATCGGTGCTGTGGCTCGTGCGATGAAAAACATGGACTTGGACAGGTTATGTTTGGTCAAGCCTAAATTTTTCCCTCATGCCGATGCGACAGCTCGAGCCTCGGGTGCTGATGACATCTTAGGCAAGGCGCAGGTTTATGGTTCGTTGTCCGAAGCCTTAGAAGAGTGCCAATTGGTCTTTGGTGCAAGTGTTCGATCAAGAACCATTGATTGGTTAGAGCTTTCGCCCAAGCAGTCCATTGAAAAAATTTTAGCTACAGACACAAGTGTTCAGGTTGCTTTTGTTTTTGGACGAGAGGATTCAGGTTTAACCAATGCGGAGCTGGATTTATGCCACGCTTTAATCAAAATTCCATGCAATTCATCTTTTAGTTCGCTTAACATTGCCGCTGCTGTGCAAGTCATTTGCTATGAACTTTACTGCGGCTTAAACGTTACTGAGAAGAATTCGTCGAATGATCAGCAAGATGTTTCTGAATCACTTGCTACGTCTGCTCAGATGGAATTGTTTTATAATCATTTATTCGAAACCTTGTCAGATATTGGCTTCATTCATCCCGATAAATCCAGGTCACTCATGAGACGTTTGAGAAAGTTATTTAACCGAGCCAACGTCGAAACTCAAGAAATAGATATTTTGCGTGGTATCTTAAGGTTTGCCCAAGGAAATAATCAAAAATAAAATCTATGTTAGATCGACTAATAGAAGAAATTAACTGTGTTTTTGAACGTGATCCTGCCGCTCACTCAGTGTTTGAAATAGTAACGACTTACCCGGGTTTCCATGCCAATTTAATTCATCGCTTGAGTCATTGTATGTGGTGCCGAGGATGGAAATGGTTAGGACGCTTTAGCTCTAATATTGGCCGTTTAATGACTGGTATTGAAATTCATCCTGGTGCTAGAATTGGCCGGCGATTTTTTATCGATCATGGCATGGGCGTTGTGATTGGTGAAACTGCCATCATAGGCGATGATTGTACTTTATATCATGGTGTGACCTTAGGTGGTACCAGTTGGGATAAAGGGAAGCGGCATCCAACATTGCAGAATAAAGTTGTCGTAGGGGCCGGTGCAAAAGTTTTAGGGCCAATAGAGATTGGCGAAGCAGCCCGAATAGGTTCTAATTCGGTCGTGTTAAGCGATGTTCCCAAGGGTGCTACCGTGGTCGGGATTCCAGGGCATGTCATTAATATGGAAAGCAAAAAAGAAAAAAAAGGGCGTGTGGAAATCGCTCAAAAAATGGGGTTTGATGCTTACGGTGCCACTAAAGATATGCCTGATCCGGTAGCAAATGCTATTGGTTTAATGCTGGATCACATTCAAATTCTAGATCATCAAATTGAGGGCATGAAACAAGCGATGCAGAAATCGGGTATTGAGATGCCCAATGAGCCGTTACCTGGCATAAAGAATTGTCCCATTGGTGAAGAATATAAAACTTCTAAGGACTCGTAGATGAATGGCACTTACTTAAGCTTCTTTGTAAGATCGTTTTTGAATTTCTTCCCTTGCAATCTGTCGTGGCTTCGTCAGTAGTGGAAAGGGTTTCGGCCTTTGTTTGATGATACCTCGAAGCGTAATAAAAAGTATAAGATTAGCTGGTGGAACTGGGGAGCACAAAGAACAAACGAAGACCTGTATGATGAGTAAAGTTAAATCGACTACCCAAAGAATCCAAAAAAATGGCAGTTTATGGACATTGAAAAAAAAGAGGTGGGAGAATGTTCAAAACTTATTCGCCCTCTTTTGATAATATGCGCAAAGACCTCAAAAGACGATCTTCTAATAAAAACAGCATCGTTTGTTGCCCTGACGAGATCCGTGTCCAAAATCACTTGAAACCCGCAAAACCTGATCAAAATCATTGCGTATTAATAGTGAATTTGGCTCACAGAGTTATTTAATTTTGTATATAACTCCCTTGGGAACTTGCAGTTTCTGTTTGCCAATTTGTCAATAATTGCTCATACTCGTGGAGCACTTGACCCCAGGTAAACTTTTCTCTATGTCTCAACCTACTGGATTTGGCCATAGACTCTCGCAACTCTGAGTTTTCCAATATTTTATCTAGTTCAATAGCAAAACTTTCTTCATCATGAAAATAACGAGCATTTGGGCCAGATACCCACTGATTAAATTGATTATCATGCGCTAAAATTGGGTTTCCAGCTGCCATCGCTTCTACTAAAGAAGGATTGGTTCCTCCAACTGTGTGGCCGTGTAGATAGAGGGCGCTATGGTATCGAAGCGCTTGTATCGCTGGCTTTTCGTAAATACCACCTAGAAACCTGACGTCAGTACTTGCGTTTTCTTTTACTGCTCGATGATAAGATTCTGACATAGAATATTCGCCCAGCACCACTAGTTTTATTTTTCTAGGTTTTTTAGAAAAGGCTCGAACTATCTCTAAAACTGAGTTTTCTGGAACGGGTCGTGCTATTAAGGTAACGAACTGATCAGATTCTAGCCCATGTAGCTCCAACCATTTTTTATCCCCCTGCAAAATGGAATCTGCCCCATATGGGATCATGCTAATTTTGTCATGAGGAATATGCCGCACTAAATGATGCACAATACCGGGGTTATCGGCAATAAGGTGATTCCCAAACCACCCCCCAAGATACTCGTTCAACCAAAACCATATTTTTACTGGTTTGGACCACTTTGCTCGTTTCCATTCAATACCATCCATATTGATGATGTTATTGATACCTTTAGTACGAAACAAAAATCCAAATACCGCTGTGTTGTAACCAAGAGTTAGGACCAATCCAGATTCCCGAACAGCGTGTATCGTTGACTTCCAATCGAAAATAATAGTACCCAAAGCTCCTTGTTGCCTTACAGGAATATGAACCCTGCGTATCCCAAACCAATCGCTTTCAGTACGTTGACCATTTCCTTCTTCTTGACAATAAACAGTTATCTGCCAACCTTTTTTTACAAGATATCGAGATAAATTCTCAGCAAAAGTTTCAAAGCCGCCATGAGCTGCTGGAATTCCTCGAGTACCCAGTATTCTTATGGTTTTCATCTATTCTCCCAACTTTTTGACAATCCAAATAGTCTTACAATCCATGATAAGCCAGTGTGAAGTTCTAAATATGGAATATCACTAAGTGTGTTAGCCAGACTTTTATCAAGCATGATTATGTTGTTATTAGTTAAGTTAAGTAAAAAATTATTATTGTTATCCTATTGACTAGGGTTAATATTAAAGCTTCAGACTTAAATAAGCAAACTCTACATGTAAGCAAAAAATAAATTAGCACTAAAGTACTATGTTCTAAAACAACTTCTTAAACTGCCTAGCTTCGTATCATAATAAACGCATAAAAATTATCTATATCACGCAAATTAATTCCTGCTGAATGAGTGAGGTATTGCGTTAAACAAAAAACATACCTTATAACTTTAGCTGTTATCCCACTAACAATGAGACTTTTTTACAATTAACAAACGAATCTTGCAGACTATCTAGGTTTACTTCGTCACATTTAACGGAGACCTCACAAAAGTTCTCTGTAGAGTGCGTTTTAGGCACCAATCAGCGTTATTTTTCCTACTGCTATGGCAAGGTGTGTACAACGCATATATGGTCTCCTCCATTTTTGCAAGTAACACTGTTGACAGATTGACAGGGATAGATTTGCTCTCATATATCCGGTTTCCTGTTGGAATCTTTTGGATTCCGAGCCTTGATGAAATCTGCGCATGCTGTCCTTATCACCCTATCGGACTGGTTGTCCTGTGCATTGGTCAGGTTTTCAGCATGCCGGTCTTACCTATAGTGTCATCATGTCATTCGTGTCTTTCGCAAAATCGTGGATTACTCGGTTATCACCATTCGTTCATGTTGAACCGTCGTTTGTTGTTGCATTACATCGCATAATTTTCCTGATAGGGTTTGCCGCTGGTGGTCACCGGCCAGGCAATTCTTGCCAGCTTGTTTGCAAGCGCCACTATCGCCTTGTTCTTACCGCATCGCTCGACTAATCGCGTCACCCAGCGACTCAATGCATCGTCTTTCTTGTGCGCATGGATTACCACGGATCGCGCACCATGTACTAATAAACAGCGTAGATATTTGTCACCACGTTTGTTAATCCCCAGCAATGTGTTCTTCCCGCCGCTACTGTGTTGGCGTGGAACCAACCCCAGTGATGCGGCCGCATCTCGGCCATTGCCAAACGCCCGTCCATCATCAATGACACTAAAATAGGTGCTGGATACAATGGCTCCAAACCCTGGAATGCTTTGCAGGCGTTTGATTTCGGTATGTTGTTTCGCATTCGTTTCAATGGCGGCGGTGAAGTCTTTCACCAGCTGATCCAGTTCACAGAGTTGCTGGTATTTCAGTGCCAATGCGCTGCGAAACAGCGGGTGCAAATGGTTCTACCCATCTTCCAATATCTCTGGAAGGCGTTTGCGTAAGGTGGCAATGCCTTGAACACAATATCTAATCCTTATTTTAGCAGCGTACCTTCAATTTAGGATAGGCTCGAACCCGCCTGCCGGTACATTAATCACTGGATCAGTTTCTATCACAGTTTCATATTCGATATCTACATTGTCGCCTGCCGCATGTACAGCGCACACCCTGTCAACCTGGTCTCCGGTGTTTTTCTCCACCAAGTCCACCAGTGCGTGACCAAATGCTTCACGCACCTTTTTACTGGCTAGCTTCTTTCTTAGTGCGTCGGCTACCTTGTTACGAGCTTTTTTACTGTAATCTTTAAAGAAGCTGATAACACTTTCGCCAATATCAGGGATATTGTTTAAATCCACGCTGGCCTGAACATCTACTTTAGCGGTACTAAACATGGGCATGTCGTCAACGACACGGAAGTCACCCAGAGACGCAGCGACTTTCATATTAGTCAGGTTTATATCAGGAAATAATTTGTCCGCCCAACCCCAGGTATGTAAACCCCACAGGGCAACTGCTCTTCCCTCGCATTTGAGTGTGGGAGAACCTACGCTTTTAAGCGTCATACCGATCTCAAGACGTCCATTTTTAATATCAATGGGGTGGGTCATGTGATTGAAATTCGATTCGACCTGGTTGATGAAACAACGCGCTTTGTCAACATTAACCGCTATCGGCCAAATTAAGAGTGTTGTCACTGCTTTAGCAATCTTACTCTGAACCGGCTTCTCTACAACAGGTACCGGGACTGGCGTAAAACTCAGACCAGTCACGTTTGAAAAAGAGTCAGACCAGTCCACATAGGAGTGATGTTTGGGCTCTATGGTGTAAACGATTTGCTCGTTCATGTCTTGATACCAATCGTTCATACATTGTGTCGGATTCGGTTTGTGTTCGCAGCGTTGTTCTTGAGCTTTCTCTAATAGTTCAAATTTTGCGATTGGAATAGTCTCAAAAAAATTGATGGTACGAGGTTGACCAACAAGAGGTACTCCTTGACCAGTGTGGCTGATTTGCAGCCTTGACCCGTTCAGTAACAACCCGAGCAAGTTGAGCAACTCATTTGTCACTGAGTAGGTGCGACTAGACGCAGTACATGCTGGTTCAGGATCGGTGTCAATCGGCGGGTTTCCAATGGATCCAGGGTCATCTGGAAACTCATCGGCTATTCCCACTCTCGCTAATGTTTCAACTCCATTACTTAGCCATACTTCAGTATTGGTAAGCGGTGTTACCGCTAAGCTGGCCTGTGAGACAGCTGCTACCACGGATACTAATATGCTTCTGGTTCCTATGGAAAGAAGCCAGGATTTTAGAGTCATACCAGTACCTATATAACGGATAATATGCACATTGCCGACATATTTGTTGATGCCGTTAATGAAGCTCTTAGGCACTCTAAGTAACTGTGTTGTTAATGCGAAAAATTGTTTAAATATTGCGCATAAAACCATACGGACTAGGCGCTCAATAATTGGTTTCATTTCGATCTCCTGCATGCTTGTTCACGATGGATCAATACCCTTTTGGAGGTACTGTATGGTTAAAAAGCGTATAAAATATTGTGTTACACCTTTATCATTCATTGACAAAGATCAACAACGGAGACTTTGAGTCAAGTCAGACCTACCCGATTAAGTTATTGTTTAGTAACACTATAACGCGCTGACTCCACAAGGAGTTGTGAAGTAATACCCATCGAAAATGCTACATTTTTCTCACTTTTTCAAAACAAGGGGTAATAAATCACTGGGTTACTATGGAACGTGCACGAAATAACTACGACAACTAACTTGTTTTTTTGTCCGTCTTCGGTGTTGTGACAACAGTTGCGTAGCCTGCTATGCGCCTGTTGCCACGCCTTGAAGACAAACAAAAACCCCGCGCTAGTTGCCGAACTTATTCCGTGCGCGTTCCTTAGCCTGTGATTAGAGGGATTCTGAAGGGATAATTTAAAGGAAAGGTTTTACGCTTTAGGGTTGTGACCCGATTGGTTCTTTAATATTTTCAAGCATGATATCAAAGAGTTGTAATAAAAAAATGAACAATGTGCTACTTTGTCATCTCCAGTTTTCCGATACTGAAGATAAGTTGTTCAGAAAAGGGCTGAATCTGACCCATACAATTCGTGCTGGTAAAGGCGAACATACTCGACCGCAATATTCTTAGTGGCAACCAATAAGGCACATTCACAATCCACTCTCGGGAGTAATCAGGAGCAAATCGTCTCAAGGTTGAGTTGCCCAATTTAAAACACTTGTCTTGGCCTCAGTGATATATTAGTTCCCTCGTTGCAATACATGTTCAACGGGTATCAGTGTGAGTAAAAAACTAAGAGGGATGACGTAATAAAAAATACCCCATCATTTTCCAGCGGCCCCACCACAACTTAAAATGAATTTTTCCTAGAAACAGTTGCTCATCCACTTGGACGATTTCATCCAAAATTCTTCGGATAGACAGAGCCGGGTTTTCTGGAATTGCATAGTCAATTTTGAAAACTTGTCGATCTTGGTCCACTTGACCTTTACCAGTGGAAGTCTGGAAGACAAAGGTTCTGAAAGTTTCTGAAGTGTAATCAGAATAATTTTTGTAAAATGGAAAGAGCACTTTGAGTAGCCAGCGGTTTTTTTCGCCAAAGATGTTGTCGCCTTTTTTATCCTTTTTAATTAGAAATTTACCTTTCCATGGCATCCAATAACGGGCTAAAACCTCAACTGATTTGGAAACAATAGGCGCAATATCCAGCGCTATTAATTCACCATCGTAGTGACCATCCAATGAACTTTGTAATGGTTTTTTACCTTTTCGAAATATCTCGTTAAGAGATGCTAAGCCTTGCTTACGATCCTTCAGAATAAGCCACTGAGCCGCTCTGATTTGCAGCAAAGCTACACTTTCTTGACTGTTCGACACATTTTTCTGGGTAGCACTCATATTCGCACCTCTGTTTAGTTACGCATTAGAATCCATATAACGGCTATCTCAAATTAATTTGCTTTTTGTCTGGTTTCAACGATAGGTGAGTATTTACGATCCCCATGCATATAAAATAGTCACTGCAATTCTTGAAAACCGTTCTCATAGGACTCAAGCAAAAAACTTAAATCAAAAATCTCAAATTATTAGAGATGTCCTTAGTTTAAACCCAAAGTGACCAAACTATTGTCGTTTAAAATCAAGGTGAAAATAAGGTAATTTTTCACATGAAAATCCACCTGATAGAGTCTTTTATTTTCGTCACAATGTTTGATTGTTGAAATCAATAATTCGCCTGCTCACTATTTGGCTCAACAAGTAATGTGATATATTCAACATTGTCTTTTTTAATCATATTCAATTTCTAGTGGTAGCGACAAGTATAACAATAACTTAGGGCTAAATGAGTACGAATAAATACTGGCAGTCCATCAACAATAGTGAGATTCAGCTGAACGCTAAAGAATTGTGTGACATTAGTCATAACATTTCTGAGCATTTTGCGCCCGATAAAGATCATCCAACGCTTGAATTAGTGGCTCTGCCGGTTGATCCTCATCATCTATATGTTTATTGGAATCTGGATGAGACAACCATTGCTGCTAAAAAAAGTAATTTTGAGCAGGAAACATTGATACTGAGGGTGTTTTGGCGTCCTCAAGAAATCACGTCGTTTGAAGGGAATAAATTGTGGTTTGACGTACCGATTGAGCAGCAACAACATCATTCTCTAGTTCGTTTACCCGTTGACGAAACTGCTTATTCTTGCTCGGTAGGTTGGCGTAATGACAATGCTCGTTTTACTCCTGTGGTTTATTCCAACTTAATACATGTTCCGAGAGAAAGAATGGGGTCGGGTCCACAATCCACAAAGAAGACTCCAAGCTTGCAATCAGCAATGGATATCACAAATGTTTATTCCGCTAGAAATGATATAGCAGGCGAGTATCAAACATACGATAAGCAAGGGGTTGAGCACAAAATCAGGCAAGTTTTGATTGAGAAAAGTCAAAAAGAAACTATCTCTAGTTTGGGGTTCGCTAGACAGAATGCAACCGATAACAGGGTTCATAATAGCTCCTACGATGAAGTTTTAATCGATTATCAAATCAAACGGACACTTAATCAGAAAGGAATAAACATTATTCGATTAGATCAATCAGTTACTACCACTAAATCAGCCGTCTCGGACAGTGATAGTTGGTTAAATAATCCCTCCGGCCAAAATTCTCCCTGCTAGGCGGCATGAAAAACGGTTTTGTAAGCATCATTTTGCATGCTCATTTACCTTATGTGCGACATCCTGAGCACGATGGTCTTTTAGAAGAAAGGTGGTTGTTTGAGGCGATCACTGAATGTTATATACCTCTCATTCGAGCCTTGGACCGGTTACAAGCTGAAGCTATTCCGTGCCGCTTAACTTTATCGTTGTCGCCACCGCTTATAACGATGTTATGTGATGAGCTATTAAGATCTCGTTATTTGCAGCACTTGAACGCTTTGATTGAACTGTCAGAAAAAGAAATAACCAGGACACGAAAACAACCCGAGCTGCAAGTATTAGCGCGACTTTATCGACGTTTTTTTATCAATACCTTGGCTGTTTTTCAAACGCACTATGCTTGCGATTTGTTACAAGCTTTCAAAAAGCACCAAGAGTCAGGTCGTTTAGAGTTGATGACATGTGCCGCGACCCATGGCTTCTTACCACTTTTGAATGTCAATGCAAGCTCAGTTCGAAACCAAATTAAAATTGGGCTAGATACCTTTAATGATAATTTTGGGTTTTATCCCAAAGGATTTTGGCTTCCCGAGTGCGGATTTTACCCTGGTTTGGAAGAGATATTGGGCGACTTTGATATACAGTACTTCTTGACCGATACGCACGGTATTTTGCATGCAAGTCAAAGGCCGAATAATGATGTTTATGCGCCTCTTGATTGTGGTAACGGCGTTATGGCGTTTGGGCGAGACCCAGAGTCATCAAAACAAGTCTGGAGTTCGCATGAAGGTTACCCAGGGGATTATGAGTATCGTGAATATCATCAAGATATTGGCTTTGAACTTGATTTGGACTATCTTGCCCCGTGTATGGTAGACCAATCAATCAGGGTCAATACGGGCATCAAATATCATCGGGTGACTGGACACGATTTGCCTAAAGCGATTTATCAACCACGAGCAGCTCTTGCCAAGGCAACGATGCATGCTGAGGATTTTTTACAGAAACGACAGCAGCAACTAGCTCGTTTGGCTGATGATATGGACCGCCCACCCATTGTAGTTGCACCGTATGATGCTGAACTATTTGGTCATTGGTGGTTTGAAGGCCCGCATTGGCTTGAAGGTTTGTTCAGGGGTGTTGAAAAATATGAGGATGACTTGCAGCTAGTCAGCTGCTCGGATTACTTGTCTTTGGTCGATGCGCACCAAGTGTCAATTCCCTCAGCTTCAACATGGGGTGATCAGGGTTATTCAAATTTCTGGATCAATGAAACCAATGCATGGATTTATCCTTTCCTACATCAGGCAGGAAGGGAAATGGAACAATTAGCTACTGAATTTGCTGGTGGTGAACATGATTTCTTGATAGAAAGAGCCTTGAATCAAGCTGCTCGATCCTTGTTGCTGGCGCAAGCGTCCGATTGGCCATTCATTCTTAAATCAGGTACCACCATTGATTATGCCAAGAAGCGAATTACCGATCATCTGGCGCGATTTAACTATTTACAAAACTGCATTCGAAAGAATACGATAGAAGAACGAAATTTGGTTGCACTGGAAGTAATGGATAACGTATTTCCCAATATTGATTTTAGGGACTACGCTTCTTCAACCAAGTGATTCGTCGTCTCATTACTTAATGCTTAATGGGTTATCCGTAAAAAAAAGACATGGTTAGAAAGAAATCAAGCAAAGATAAAACCAAAACCGCACCTGGAAAATCAATCGCGAGCTCGACAAAACCCTCTCAAAAGGTAGCAACAGAAGATAAAACCACCACGCCTTCTGAACAAAAACGGAGAGCAGTTAGCGCGAAAGCTAAAGACAACAAGAATCAAGTTGTTTCCAGCCAGCAAAGTGAAAATAATAAAGTAGATTCTGAAAAGGTTTCAACCGGGAAAGTTGCGGTAAAGCCAGTGCAATCCAAAATAGCGAAAACCAGTAAAAAAAAATCCAAGGTGCATCAATCTGACGTTGCAGAGGCTGTTCCTAAACAAAAACGAGTTGTACGTTCTTCTGATTCGGAAAGCAGAACAAAGGTGCCAGCAAGCTCTGATGATTTCTCCGTTTCTTCTGCAGCTAAATCGGATTTTTATGTTGATCCGGAAAATGATTTTGCGCCAACTGCCCCGGACGTTGAGGTCGCCGAATCAATTAACCTGCCATTTTCTGAGCAACAAAATTTGCAAACAGCCTATGCCGGCGAGGCCTCAGTAGATGACGAAGAGGAATTTCAATACGAAAGACCCGGGCCAGATTACGCGTCCATGTATGTGGTGCAAATAACCCCAGAACTGGCGCCTTTGGCAAAAGTAGGAGGCTTAGCCGATGTTGTGACAGGATTGAGTCGTGAATTGGAAATGCGTGGCCACAGCGTTGAAATTATCCTTCCTAAGTATGATTGCATGCGTTACAGCCACGTTTGGGGGTTATGCAAAACTTTCGAAGATCTTCGGGTGCCCTGGTATGAGGGTCAGATTCATTGCACGGTTTGGTTTGGTTTTGTGCATGATCGTAAATGTTTTTTTATAGAACCACATTCAGAGGATAATTTTTTTAATCGCGGATCAATCTACGGTTTTGATGACGATATTTTACGCTACGCTTTTTTTTGTCGAGCTGGGGTTGAATTTCTTTTGCAGTCAGGTAAGCATCCAGACATTATTCATTGCCATGATTGGCAAACGGCATTAGTTCCGGTGTTTTTATATGAAGTTTATCAACATATGGGGATGACCCATCCACGGGTTTGCTTTACGATCCATAACTTTAAGCATCAAGGCGTGACTGGCGATTTTTTACTCAATGCGACGGGGCTCCATCGACCTGAATATTATTTTCATCATGACCGGTTGCACGACAACCATATTCCGAATGCGATTAACTTGATGAAAGGTGGCATCGTTTACTCTAATTTCGTTACGACGGTATCGCCTCGTTATGCCGGGGAAACTAAAGACGGAGGCCAGGGTTTTGGGCTTGAGTCGACTTTACATACCCACCATTACAAATATGGCGGAATTGTCAATGGTATAGATTATGACACCTGGAATCCTGAAATCGATAGCCACATTCCGGTTCAATATAATGTTGATACTGTCGAGAAGAAATACGAAAACAAAAGCGCTTTAAGAAACCGGCTATTGTTAGCGGAATGCGAAAAACCCATTATTGCCTTCGTCGGACGTCTGGATCCTCAAAAAGGGCTCGACTTGGTTCGTCACGCGTTATTTTATTCGCTAAATAACTCAGCCCAGTTTATTATTCTTGGCTCAAGTCCTGAGAGCACCATTAATCAATACTTTTGGGAACTCAAACGCCATCTGAATGATAGCCCGGATTGCCATATTGAAGTGGGGTTTGACGAAGATCTTGCGCACCTCATTTATGCGGGCTCAGATATGATGGTAGTGCCTAGTTTATTTGAACCCTGCGGGCTGACTCAGTTAATTGCTATGCATTACGGAACAATCCCGATTGTGCGTTCAGTGGGAGGGTTGGCCGATACGGTATTTGATAAAGACGATGCTCATGATAAATCTCTGGATCAGCGAAATGGTTATGTGTTTAAAGACTATAATGATGTAGGGGTGGAATCAGCTTTATCCCGGGCGATTAGTTGTTATTATCAATTTCCAGAGCATTTTCGTGAATTGATGAAAAACGCTATGCGATACGATTATTCATGGAAATATGCTGGACAACACTACCTGAATATTTACGACTATATACGCGAAAAATAAAACCATAATAATGAAAATATATAATTTGTTTCCTAGACTCGCAGGGGAGTTTAAAGACTGGGATCGTCATATTGAAAGAGCTTCGTCCATGGGGTTTGACTGGATTTTTGTCAACCCTATACAACAACCTGGTATTTCTGGAAGTTTATATTCGATTGCCGATTATTTTCAGATCAACCCTCAATTCGTTGATAAGAAATCACGCAAAAAGCCAGACCGACAAGTTCTAGAAACCATTCGGCGAAACGAAAAGCAATGGGGAGTCAAGTTCATGATTGATTTAGTTATCAATCATTGCGCTATCGATTCAGCAATTGTCAAAAAACATCCAAAATGGTTCTTACGCGATTCCGATGGCAAAGTGGCGCATCCGGATTGTATGGAGGATGGTCAACAAGTTGTCTGGTATGATTTAGCCCGCTTTGATCACGAGAGGATCAAGCACGATGAAACGTTGTATCAGTTTTATTTCGACATCGTGGAACATTTTATAAGTTTGGGTTTTAAGGGTTTTCGCTGCGATGCAGCCTATCAGATACCCAGTTTTTTATGGCGTCGTTTAATTGGAGGCATTACCAAGAAATATCCTGACGTTATATTTACTGCAGAAACGCTAGGCTGCACGGCTGAACAAAGTAAACAGACAGCTGAAGCGGGGTTCAGTTTTATTTTTAATAGCTCAAAGTGGTGGGATTTCAGTAGTCCTTGGTTGTTGGAACAATACCAGTCCACTAGAGAAATTGTTCCATCTATCAGTTTTCCGGAGAGTCACGATACTAACCGGCTTTATCAAGATTCTTATCAAAATGCAGAAGTATTAAAACAACGTTATTTTTTTGCGGCTATTTTTTCTGCTGGCGTCATGATCCCTATGGGATTTGAGTTTGGATTTCAAAAGCCACTGCACGTAGTCAATAGTCGACCTGAAGATTGGGAGAGTATCGCAATAGACCTTACTGACTTCATTCGCGAAGTGAATTTATTTAAGTCAAAATACCAAGTATTTCAGGAAGAAGGCCCGATTCATATTATCGATCACGAGCACGACGCCATGTTATTTTTCCGAAAAACTACTCATTGCAGCCGAGAGCAGGCTTTGGTCATTTTGAACAAGGATCCAAGTAGCAAACAATATTTTGCTGTGGACAATCTATATCACTATGTGCACAATGGCGAACCGCTGGTCGACATTTCAACAGAATATACCCTGGACTTTATTCCGACCCCTTACGAATTCGAGTTACATCCAGGCATGGGTCGCGTTATGGTGGCGACCAATACCCTATAGTGTTGCCAGTAGAGAATGCACAATGGGTCTTGTGGCCCTTTCTAAATTATTGCTCGCGTTAATTAAAATTGAAGGCTATCTGTTGTACTTAGGTGTATTCAGCAAAAAACAGATACAACAGCTTGAAATCGGGCCATCCACACCATCATTAAGTTTATCTCTCTTGTGTATTTTTAAAGTATGTAATTAGTAATGAATAAAATTATAAATCATGGTTTAGTTCTTAATCTGCACCAACCTGCAGGTAATCTTGACTTCCTGCTAGAACATCAGGCTTGGGAAGCAAAAGAAATTTTGTATGCAATAGACAGGATGCCTCGAACTTTGTTGCCTTACGACGATATTGCCCGGGTTCACCTTTCACTTTCCGGAACGTTACTGGAAACACTTTCAGATCCTGATTTTCAACAACGAGCCTATGGCATCGTAGATTGCGGCTCATTATTATGGCAGCTGCAAAATCAAAATATATTTAATATTTTGGGTACTGGCTACTATCACCCTGTATTGCCCTTGATTCCAAGAGCTGACCGCGAAGAACATTTGATTCGTTGGCTGGGGATTGCCAAACATTTGCTGTGGCGTGACCATTTCGAGGGGTTTTGGCCGCCCGAAATGGGTTTTAACATGGAGTTAATACCGTTGCTAAAAAAAATGGGCTATCAATACGTACTGGTCGATAGCTTGCATGTCGAAGCCATCACTCCGATGACATGGCATGAACTGCGATATCGCCCACACATTGCCAAGTATGAGGGAGAAGAAATTATAATCGTAGTGCGAGACCGTGATTTGTCAGACGCTCAAGAGTCGGGTATGGAATATGGCTGGTTCGCCAGCGAAGCAACTGCAAGGACGAAATATTGCGATTTTTCTCCTCTGATTGTGACCTGTACTGATGGTGATAACGGTGGTTGGTTTCGTAACACGACAGATGGGAGTAATTTTTGGACTGCTTTCTACCAACCGTTGCTAGACGCGGCCAGAGCAAGTCAAGAAGCCGTTCAACCTTGTTTTATTCATGAGTACATTAAGCGTTATGGCGTACTTGGAGAAGTAACAGTGAACACGGGTGCCTGGAATACAGGTGCTCATGACGGTCTTGATTTTATTCAATGGACTGGGTCACAGGCACAAAAAGATGGTTTAGTGAGAATCAAAGAAGCCAGCCAATTTATTCATGATATGCGTTGGGATGCAGGTCAAAGACCACCTAACAAAGAACGAGATCATGAGATTGAACAAGCGATGTGGCGATTATTGAGAGCTGAAACCAGTTGCAATTTTTATTGGGGAGAAGACTGGGTGGATCGATGCCACCAAGATTTGGATGAGGCATGGATGTTTTTGTATGAAAAAGCCACACCGTAAAGAATGTCTGTTTTGCAAAATCCTGTAGTTAGGAGCGAGTATTCAATACTAAACGAATTTTGACTTGTCAGTTTGTCCGTCATCTGCGCTGTAGTAACAGTTGTGTAGCTTGCTATGCGCCTGTTACTACGTCTTAAAGACAAACAACAATCCTGCGTCAAACTTTCGTATATTATTGCATCCTAGCTCTTTATTCTGAATGCGAATAATATTTTAGTGATCTTATAGTTTTTCTTTTTTCAATTCCATCAACATCAGGGACCTTGACCATGAACTCATTAGACCTTTATATCAATGATCTACCAAATATATGCGGTTCGGAACAATTGATAGAAGAAACTATCAAGCAAAGCCCGGGGGATGCTTACCTGGCTCACAGTGACATCGACTTTGACCATATAAATAGTGTTTGTGCGATCGCTTTACATATGCACCAACCGTTAATTCCTGCGGGTGGGGATCATCTACAATCCGCACAAATTATCGGTAATCTGCAAGATATGATGGCTCATCAAGATATCGGGGATAACTATAATGCGCCTGCTTTTCTATGGTGTTATCGACGTATGGCAGAGCTCATACCACAACTGGTCAGCGAAGGAAAAAGTCCGAGAGTGATGTTGGAATATTCTGGTACATTGCTGCATGGTCTTTGGCAAATGGGCCACCAAGATGTGATAGAGGAATTAAAAAATATCACTTGCAATCCGCAGTATTATCCAAAAGTGGAATGGCTAGGCGCCCCTTGGGGGCATGCCGTGGCGCCTTCTACACCAGCCCAGGATTACCGGTTACATGTCAAGGCTTGGCAGCATCATTTTGCGGCTTTGTTCGGGTTAGAAGCTTTGCAGCGGGTAAAAGGCTTTTCGCCGTCAGAAATGGCCCTGCCGAATCACCCAGATGTAGCCTATGAGTTTGTTAAAACACTTAAGGATTGTGGTTTTCAATGGGTCTTGGTCCAAGAGCATACTGTTGAACTGCCTGAAACGGGTGCTTCTTCAGAGTTAAAACATCTGCCGCATCGTTTGGTATGTAAAAATTCTAAAGGTGAAAGCGCAGAAATTATCGCTATTATCAAAACGCAAGGCAGCGATACTAAGTTAGTAGCACAAATGCAGCCTTATTATGAAGCTCAAGGTCTTAACAGATGGGAGTTGGCAGGAAAATCAGTTCCACCCATTGTTACGCAAATCGCTGATGGTGAAAATGGCGGCGTTATGATGAACGAGTTTCCTCCTAAATTTCAAGAAGTGGCTCGGAGCAGTACTGGCTCTGAATCCCCAATGGTTAATGTTTCGGAATATCTGGAATATCTGTTTTCAATAGGTATCAAAGAAACTGATTTCCAAGTCGTTCAACCGATAATGCAAAAACAAATATGGGAACATTTTACGCCTGGTGGCGGTTTAAAAAAGTTAAATGACACGATCGAAACGCTCAAACAAGAAAATCATGATTTCCATATGGAGGGCGGTAGCTGGACCGGCGAATTATCATGGGTAGAAGGCTATGAGGATGTGTTAAGCGAAATGGAAAAAACCAGTAGTTTGTTCAATCAAGTCGCACTAAAGAAAGGTATTTCTAAGAATAGCGATAACTTTCGCAATGCCTTATTTCATTTGCTTAGCTCGCAAACCAGTTGCTATCGGTATTGGGGGCAAGGTCAATGGACCGATTATGGTCGCGAAATTTGTCGACGCACCCGAGATATTTTGAAAAACGATTATTGAAACCTTGTTCCTAATGACTGGTGACACGCAATTTCCACCTACTATTCGCTACTACGAATAGTAGGTGGAATGTTTTGCTATAAGCTAAACACCGAACTAACTATAGAATATTTTACATATGCAACCTTGTAATGGTATTACAAGCCACCTAATGCGGACTGTAAAATCGCAGCGGTTGAATCACCCCCAGCAGTTTTTACATAATTTGATATCACTGGCACAAATTTACCCACCATATCGGGTGATAAATCTAGGTCTTGAAAGGTTGAAGCTAACTCGGCAGTACCGCCTAGGCCTCCAGTGCTGCCGGTAGCGGCAGACAATGCCTTACCGCCGATACCACTAGATGAAGGTACGGCGCCTAATAGACCATCCATGCCTGGTACTGCAGCTGACACACCAGAAAACTCACTGGGTGATAACCGATTTTTCGCATATTTCATGATGGCACCTGCACCCCCCTGGGCTTGTGTTTCTGACACGCCCAATTGGTTTACCAAATTGTCGGTTAAACTTAGTTGACCAACTTTACTGGCCATTCCAGCAGATTTACCTGAAGAGGCGGTATTGGTTAAAATATCTTCTCCTTGGGGTGAATTGCCTGCACAACCAAATAAGAAAGCTGAAACCATGCCTAAAGCGACTGCATTTATAGGTTTATTCATCGTGTAATTTCCTCCTGGATACAATTCTAATAAATAAAAAATCGAAGTAAATTAGACTAATCAGACTAGCTAACTATGTCAAGCGATAGAGTTATCCAAAAAAAATTTCACTGCATTAAGTTAATCAGCTGAACCTCGCCGCCATTGTGTTTCTCCACCAGGGACGTCTTCTAATACAATTGCCTGAGCTTTTAACTGATCCCGAATTTTATCTGCCAGCGCCCAGTTTTTGTTGGTTTTTGCTTCCAAACGAGCATTTATCAAGCGAACTATTTCTTCATCGGTGATACCAACATCAGGGTGACAGGACGATTTTAAAAAAATCTCTGGGTCTTCTTGCAACAAGCCCAGTTGAAGTCCAAGTACGCGTAAAGTAGCAGCAAGGCCTGCCATCCCATCTGGCTCCGCATCCTTTGCACGATTTAAATCTCTGGCAATATCAAACAATACGGCTATCGCAACCGGTGTGTTGAAATCGTCATCCATAGCTTCTTTAAAACGCTGCTGGTAGTCATCGTCCATGTTAACTTCATTTCCTTTTGGGGCGCACCTTAATGCATTATATAACCTTGATAAGGCAGCATTCGCTTCATCTAAGTGCTCGTCAGAATAATTTAACGGACTTCGATAATGGCTCGACAGGATAAAAAATCGAACTACTTCTGGTCGGTAGCGTTTTAATACAGTACGGACAGTGAAAAAGTTACCTAACGATTTAGACATTTTTTCTTCATTAACCCTAACAAATCCATTATGCATCCATACATTAACGAACTTTTGATCCGTCGAACCCTCGGATTGAGCTATTTCATTTTCGTGATGTGGAAATTGCAAGTCCATACCGCCGCCATGAATATCGAAATGATCCCCCAAACACTTTGTGGACATGGCTGAACATTCAATATGCCAGCCTGGGCGCCCTGCTCCCCAAGGAGAGTCCCAACTGGGTTCGTCAGGTTTAGCCATTTTCCATAGCACAAAATCCAGTGGGTTTTGCTTCGCTTGGTCAACATTTACACGCTCACCTGCTTGCAGATCTGCCAAGTTCTTTCCAGAAAGCTGGCCATAATTTTCAAATTTTTCGACCGAGTAAAAAATATCACCATTCGAACCTTGGTAGGCTAACCCCTTATCGATTAAAGCGCTGATCATGTCTAAAATCGATTCGATGGATGTCGTAGCTTTTGGTTCTTGATCAGGTGGTAAAACATGAAGTGCTTGCTCGTCTTCATGCATAGCGTCTATAAAACGCTGGGTGAGTTGTTGGTATGTTTCTTTATTCTGCTTGGCTCGTTGGATAATCTTATCGTCTATGTCGGTAATATTGCGGACATAAGTCAATTTATAGCCTGAATACCTCAAGTGACGAGCGACTGTATCGAAGACTATCAAGACGCGAGCGTGCCCAATATGGCAATAATCGTATACAGTCATGCCGCAAACATACATACCTATTTTGCCAGGTTGTATGGGTTTAAAGACTTGTTTTTGACGAGTTAGGGTATTATAAATTTTAAGCATGGTGTGCTGGCGGTAAATAAAAGGCGAGATATTGCAACCAAGTTGTTGCTAATGTATGAGGCGTAGCAGCATATTCTAATATTCTGTTACCTATATATTGAAAGTTTCTTTATTCAAATATGATTTGCACGGTAGCAAAATCAAGACTTCTCTTTCAAGAGAAAAACCAATAAACTTTATCTTTTGCATTTGTTTTAAGGAGAACTCATGCGTCTATTCATAATCGTTTTGATGCTCACAATGTCGTCAACGCTTTCTTTCGCACAGGATAAAAAAATGTCAGAAGCTCAAACCAAAGTTAAATTTACCACATCATTGGGTGACTTTGTCATCGAACTTAATCAGGAAAAAGCACCCGTTAGTGCTAGTAATTTTTTAACTTATGTAAAGGAAGGTTTCTATGATGACTCGATTTTTCATCGGGTGATCCCTGGGTTTATGGCTCAAGGGGGTGGGTTTGACTCTAAATTCGAGCAAAAAAAAACCCACGAGCCAATCAAAAATGAAGCCGATAATGGACTTAAAAACGAGCGTGGTACCTTGGCTATGGCCAGAACCAACGAGCCAAATTCAGCGACTGCTCAATTTTTTATTAATTACAATGACAACGGCGCTTTAAACTATACAGGTTCTACGTCTCAGGGCTGGGGTTACGCCGTGTTTGGTAAAGTAATCGAAGGTATGGACATTGTTGACGAGATGGCAAAGCAGCCTACAGGTAACCGTGGGATGCATCAAGATGTACCAAAAACCGATATCGTAGTAAAAAAAGCTGAGGTCTTGCAATAATTTTAAGTGGTTAAAGAAACGCTGTTCATATCCGACCTTCACTTAACGATAGAAAAGCCTTATATCACTCAGCGTTTCTTAACCTTTCTTAAACAGCGAGCGTCACAAGCAGAAACGCTTTATATCTTGGGTGATTTTTTTGATACTTGGGTAGGTGATGATGATCAAACCCCACCTATTAAGACTGTTAAACAAGCATTACAACGATTAACAGAAGAAGGTGTCACGGTTTATTTGCAACATGGAAATCGCGATTTTTTAATCGGAGAAAAATTTTGTGCCGATACTGGGGTTCGGTTGGTTGAAGATCACCATATGATTAATCTATATGGGAAGAGTATTCTGCTTATGCATGGTGATTTATTGTGCACCGACGATATCGCGTACCAAGCCTTTAGAAACAAATCCAGGAGCCTTGGGTGGCAGCAAAACGTATTGTCGAAGCCTTTATTGATAAGATTACTCGCTGCTCGCTGGTATCGTTTCAAAAGTTATTTACACAAACGTGACCAAGAGCAGATGATTATGGATGTTAACCAAAGCACAGTAGCTACTACGATGCAACAATATCAAGCCGACTATCTTATTCATGGTCATACCCATAGACAGGGCATCCATGAAGTACTGCTAAACGACAAAAAACTGACTAGGATAGTGCTCCCTGAGTGGTCTCAAACAACTTGTGAGGTTTTAGTTTTGCGGGGTGAGGAATTTTCTTTTCACAAATGCTAAGGAACCGCTAGTAAATAATCCCCGTAGCTGACTTGTCTTTATAGTTCCATTTCTTTTCTGGAGGGGATTTAATTCTGGTTCCTTGTGAAATTAGTTGGTTGAGTCGTTTTTACCTTGCCAGTTAGCTATCTTCTGGAATTGTTAGTGTTTGACCAGCGATAATGCTATCGGAAAATAGTATTTTGTTTGATTGAAGTAATAGCCGAGTAGAAATTCCATATTTTTGCGCAATGCCTGATAAGGTTTCACCTTTGGCAATAACATGTTTTTTGCCATCAGCCGTTATGATTGCAGGGACATCAGTCACATTGTAATAGTCCAATATACCATCAAAAATAGCATGAGCAATTTTCTCCTGATAAACCCTGCTGCGCAGATTTTTCTCCTCATTAGGGTTAGAAATAAAAGCAGTCTCAACTAAGATTGACGGAATATCTGGCGATTTTAGTACTACAAACCTGGCTTTTTGCACTTTTTTGTTATGTAACCTGGTAACTTGGCCAATATTCTTAATAAGATTGCCTGCAATATTGTCGCTGGCTTCCTGACTAGCGGTTTGCGAAAGATCCACCAATACTTTTCGTAACTGATCTTCTTTATCACCTAGTGTGACGCCCCCCATTAAATAGGGTTTGTTTTCATTGTCAGCTAGCCATTGAGCAGCGACTGAGGTTGCACCCGCTTCAGACAAAGTAAACACCGAAGCGCCTCTAGCATTAGGCAGTTTAAAGGCGTCTGCGTGTATTGAAATGAACAAATCTGCGTTACCCTTTCTCGCTATGTCTCTTCTTTTTTTCAAGTCGACAAATGAATCGTCTTTTCGAATCATTAACGGATTAAACCTGGGATGAATTTGTACAATTCTCTCTAAACGACGCGCAATTTGCAGGGTAACATTTTTTTCTTTTGACCCTGCACTTCCTAATGCGCCCGAATCAGCTCCACCGTGTCCTGCATCGATAGCTATTATTTTTGGTTGCTTTGAGCGATGATCAACGATTCTGGGCGCGGCTGGCTTTTTCTTTGGTGTTAGTGTCCTTTGTTGTTTTACCTTGGTTTGAGGCTTGGGTTTTTTCTCAGTGGTGGGTTCTTTGAGTTCCACAACAAATTGACGTTTCCCCGATTCATTCGGAGTTGTCCAGTAGGTTTTGTGATGAATGGTATGTTTAAGATCAACAACAATGCGCAAATCTTTTTTGCGCCCACTGCTATAACGAATTTCTTTAAAAACTGGATGGTTTTTCGGTGGATTTAGGATGCTTCTGGTTAAGCGGGTTGCGACCAAGTCAATGACAAGTCTGTCCGGTTTTTTTAGCGTGAAAACCTGATGGTTGGGTTTGCCAACAATATCTAATATGAAGCGACTATAGTCACTGGTTGTTTTATATCTAGACGCGCTGACATTCGCTTCATCTGCTGACGATGAGGCATGATATAAGTAAGCAACTACAGCGAAAAGTACAAAAATTACCCTCATGCAAAAATCCAAGCTATATTTAGCTTTAAATTATACAATTAAATTGTTGTTTTTGCACGATACATGGTTAATATTTTGCTTGCAAGGTACTTAAGGCTTTGCCAATTTCACTATTTCTGGCATTAATGACTACCTGACGCCCTTCGTCGCATACCGTTAGTAGTAAAATAAGATCAGGTTGAGGTAAAAAACCAGTACCTTTTTCTGGCCATTCAACCAAGCAAATACTATCGCTATCCAAATAATCTTTAAAGCCAATCCATTCAAGCTCTTCTGGGTCAGAGAGTCTATATAAATCAAAATGATAGATATTTTTTCCATGAGCCTGGTATTCTTCAACAATAGTATATGTTGGGCTTTTTACGGCACCTTTATATTCTGATGCTTGTATGAAGCCTGATGCTAAAGTTGTTTTACCAGCCCCTAAATTACCTTGTAGAAATATTAGATAGGGCGATCGAATAGCCTGAAATAGAGCGGCACCAAATTGCTTAGTCTCATTTTCTGAAGTTAGTTTTATTTTCAAAGATTATTTACAATGGTTCTAAGATGGGTCATTAAATCACTTGCCAACATACCCCGTTGGCCTTTTACGCCGGCTTTATCTCCAGCAAGGCCATGAATATATGTTCCCATTTGACTGGATCTGCTCAAACCATAGTCTTGCGCTACTAATCCAGCTAAAATTCCGGCTAAAACATCACCCATTCCACCGCTAGACATGCCCGGGTTGCCGGTTGAACATAAATAGGTATTTTGGCCATCATCTACTAGAGTTCCTGCTCCTTTCAACACACAGACACCACCAAATTTCTGCTGTATTTTTCTGGCTGCAAGGAATCTATCACTTTCAATTTCGGTTGTTTCTTGGCTTAGGAGTCTTGCTGCTTCGCCAGGATGGGGGGTAAGTATCCATTTGTCATTCTCATAGCTTTCTTTGGATAAGGCGGTTAAGGCATCGGCGTCTATAATCATAGGTTTTTCACAACCCACTAAACTATAAAACATCTTTGAGCCCCAGTCATCAAGACCTAACCCTGGGCCGATGACTATCACAGATGCTTTTTCGATCAAAGGCGCCAAATCCGCCTCACTTTCCACACCATGACTCATTAACTCAGGGCGGTCTAAATTAATGAAAGGGGCATGTTTTTCACGGGTAGCAATACTGACGAGTCCAGCTCCTACTCTTGCAGCTGCATTGGCAGCCATCCGAGCTGCGCCGGTGAATCCATGGTCGCCGCCAATCACTAATACATGTCCATATTGCCCTTTATGAGTATTGGATTGACGTTTCGAAAAAAAAGGTCGATCGATCTTAAGCGTAGAGTGAGGTGTTTTTTCGTAGACGTCGTTAGGTATGCCCAGATCATCAAAACTGATAAAGCCGCAATGATCGACCGCATCGCCAGTAAATAGACCTTGTTTCAGTCCAACAAAGGAAATGGTAATATCGGCCTTGATAGCGATCCCTCTGACGTTTCCTGTATCAGCATCTATACCCGAAGGAATATCTAATGACATTACTCTCACTCGTTTGTTGTTTATGCGTTTTATCACTTCAGCATATAAGCCGGTAACGTCTCGATCTAAGCCCATACCAAGTAGGGCATCAACTGCTACATCAGCGTCAAACTCTAAATTTGAGGTATATGGGATAATAACGCCCCCTCTGGCAATCAATTCTTCACAAGCTGCTAATGCAGTTCCATGTAACTCATCGACTGGGGCAACAGAAAAGACCTGAACTTTCATGCCGGCAGCCAGGGCTGCTTTTGCGACAATATAGCCATCTCCTCCATTATTCCCTTGTCCACAGAAGATAGCGACAGTGGTTGCTTTGGGAAATGTTTCTTGCAATTGTTTAAAGGCCGCTTCGCCAGCTCGTCGCATTAATACAATAGCTGAGATGCCGTTATCTTCAGTCGCCGTTCTATCTAATTCTTTGACTTGTTTCGAACGATAAAGCTTTGCTGGTAAGTTCCTCATGATGTCTCGTTTGAGTAATTAAAAAGTTATATATGTATAATCTTAGCAAATGAATCGTACTGAAACGCTAGAATTTTCTGATTTTACTAAACAACTAAAGCAATGGGGAAAACAACTCGGCTTTCAGCAAGTAGGCATTACTGATACAAACCTTGAGAAAGCAGAACAATACATGGCGAATTGGGTCGAGTCTGGCTTTCAAGGCACGATGGGTTTTATGACAAAACATGGCATAAAACGTAGCCGACCGGAACAACTAATCCCTGGTACCATCAGAATAATTTCAGTCCGAATGGATTATTTACCAGAGCATCACCAACAAATCCACTCCCAACTTGATAACCCTATCGGAGCGTATATATCACGCTACGCTCTGGGGCGTGATTATCACAAAGTACTCCGAAAGCGGCTACAGCGGTTAGCAGATCAAATAAGTGAGCATGTTGGAGAATTCGGTTACCGTGTTTTTGTAGACAGTGCGCCGGTTTTAGAAAAAGCACTCGCGGAAAAAGCAGGGTTAGGATGGATAGGGAAGCACACCAACTTAATCAACAAAGAAGCGGGTTCATGGTTTTTTCTGGGTGAAATATACACAGATCTACCTTTGGTTGTGGATTCTCAAACCGGTGCGCACTGCGGCGACTGTCAGACTTGTATTGATATTTGTCCGACTCAAGCCATCGTTGGACCCTATCGGTTGGATGCTAGACGATGTATTTCGTATTTAACGATAGAAAACAAAGGTTCCATTCCTTTGGAATTGAGACCTTTGATTGGTAACAGAGTTTACGGTTGCGATGATTGTCAGTTAGTGTGTCCCTGGAATCGTTTTGCTCAACTCTCGCAAGAAGTTGATTTTCATGCTAAACAGGGACTCGGCGAAATCGAATTATTAACGATTTTTGCCTGGTCGGAACAGGATTTCCTGTGCAATACCGAAGGCACAGCCATTCGTCGAATCGGTTATATGGCTTGGATCAGAAATATCGCTGTTGCTTTGGGTAATGCGCCTTATTCTGAGAACATTTTACAGCAGTTAGAAAAACGATCTGAAGACCCATCAAACTTGATCAAAGAACACGTTAATTGGGCTATTCAGCAGCAATTAGTTAAGGCTCATTCAGAACAATAGTTTTATGCATTTTCTAATCTAATCCATGTGCTGATGGTTGGCTGATATCTTTGCGATCAGCCAAATAACGATAATAATGCCTTATCTGTTACCAGTAATGCTATTACTTGCCAGCCCGTTAACCCGATTAGCCCATCTTCGTGACTTATATTTACAATATCCTGTTATTTCAATAAGTTAAAATTTTCAATCTGTTTCAGTTGGCACTACAGATTTTTTTTATCGATAATTGTTTTACATTGACCAATGAGGTCGGGTTTAATATTCAAAGCTTCATAAATTTGTTTCTGACGTAGCTCCGCCTTCGTTGTTGTCCGCAGGTGAATCATTTTATGATCATCCGTTGGTAAGGTCATGGTGATACGTTGCTGTGTCGACATGATGTTGCGAATACTGTCCCAGCTTAAATGAATGCCCTGTTGCTTCAGTTGATAGCGCAGCGTATGCACCAGATGATAAGCCAGCAAAGTAATGAACAAGTGGCCGGTGACACGGTCTTCTTTTTGGTGGTAAACCGGGCGCAAGCCCAGTTCAGTTTTCAAGCTTCGAAAGGTGGCTTCGATCTCGGTCAGCATGATGTAGGTTGTCCACAGTTGTTCTTCAGACCAGTCGGGGATATTGGTTCTGAGGCAATAGACACCACAGTGTTGATCGTTCTGTTTACTTTGAGGTTCACGTTGCCATTCAAGCCGGATGGCGTTTTTTTTCTCGTCATCGGTTATGACGTCAATGCGGTAGTCTTGCGAAACCCGCCGGTTTTTTTCGCGCAGTCGACCGATCCGTTCCAGTATTTTGCTGTATTTTTTGATCGTCCCTTTTTTGTTTAAGCCCGCATCAAGCTTGTTGAGTGCTTCTTCCATGCGAACATGGAAGCGGTTTCGGATAGCCTGCTCTTTTTTTTGTTTTTGTTCGGAGTGACAATAGAGCCGGGTTTCGTGGGTGTCTTGATCTGTTTCGCGATAAACACACACCTGACTGTGTTCGGTTTCTCTCACCATCACAGCATCGTCCTGATCGGTGGGATTGATCACGGATCGCTCTCGACTGACCACCAGATAATGATAGCCCTGCTCGATTAACCAGGCGATGTTGTCGGCACTGGCAATACCGGCATCCATGATGATCACAGGTTTTGTGACCTGCGGTAATGGCTGTTTTTTTTGTAGTCCATCCAGCATTAACTCCAAGGTGCCCGGCTCACTGGCATTACCCGGGAAAACCTGACTGCTCAGAGGAAATCCCTCACCATCCAACACCAGTCCCAGTGTCACCAAGGGACAATCACTGCGTTTTTCTTTGGAACGACCGAACTGGGCTTTGGGGTTTTGGTGACACTGCCCTTCAAAATAGGTATTGGTCAAATCGTATAGCACAATACTACGGTTCAATTCGAATAAGGTTTGCTCTTGCTCGGACAGAAACGTTTCCAGTGCCGTCTGGTGTTTGAGCAATTTATCGCTGATCGTATAAAGCCGTGTCAGGCTGGTATGGCCATAGTCATGGTCAAGCAGTTCTCCCAACGCTGAGCGTGATTGTAGCCAATCATGGGTGTGCAATTCACTGCCCGGTGAAACCACACGGCCGATAATGTTTGTAATGGTCTAATAATCTTGGAAGGATTTATAGCTTATAATCCAACCCAAAATTAGGATAAAAAATGACCGAAATAACCACAGTAAAACCTAAAACAACCTTCACCACAGAACAGCGTCTAGACTACGCTAAACTCATGGTAAATGAAGGATATACCAATAAGCAGGTAATGGTGTCTCGCGTCAATTACTTTGTCCGGTTTGGCGACAATTATGATGGCCGGTTGAGTGATTAAGGTTTTTTATGATTTTTTCTGATGTTTCCTCCTGTAACTGTTGCCGTCGATTTCAAGAATCGTGGCATGATGGATAATGCGGTCAATGGCGGCTACGGTCATTAATGTATCCGGGAATATCTGATCCCAGTGACTGAATGGCTGGTTTGATGTGATGATCAAGCTGCCACTTTCATAACGATGAGCAATAAACTCAAACAGGACCTGGGTTTCTGAATCCGTTTTTTTAACATAACCAATATCATCGATAATGAGTACACGATATTTATCCAGTCGACTCATCACAGCCATTAAATCCAGCTCTTTTTTGGCCTGCTGCAGTAATTGCACCAGTGCGGTGGCAGCCAACCATTTTACCCGGATGCCTTGTTCGATAAGATGAAGCCCCAAAGCAGAAGCAATATGCGATTTACCGACACCGGAAGGGCCAATCAATAAAACATTATCTGCCTGTAGCGCCCACTGGGTATTATCGCGCAGCCCAATCACTTTCTTTTGAATGGTTTCCGGTAATTCATCAAAGCCTAAGGTGGCAAAACTTTTGCCCCGGGGTAATTTGGCTTCTTTGGTCCAGTTGCAAACTCGCGTTTCAAAGCGCCGTGCAATTTCATTTTCACACAGTTTAGACAGGTATTGGCTATAGCCCCATGCCTGTTTTGTGGCCTGTTCCTGATAAGCTTCATAATATTGCCAAAAAGCCAGCAAGCGAAGTTCTTTTAACATCATTGGCAAACCATCACTCACAGCACACCTCCTGTCTCATCCACTGACCGGTCAGTAGTTGATCATAGTCAGCAACCTGGTGTTGGCGTAGCGGTATCGGTGGCGGTGTACTGTGTTGTAAATACCTTGCCTGCAGGGATGTTAAATCGGGCAAGGCACCTTGTTCTGCCTGTCGCATTAGCTCAGTTGCCAGGGCACTTTCGCAATCATAATCATAGGCAAAGCGTAAAACAGCAACCATCCACTTGCATGCTTCTTGCGGTGTAAACTGTTTCTCTGCCTGCTTCCATAAAGCCCGATATTGCGTGTTAGGCAAAATATTATCGCGAAACTGTGAGAAGCGGAAGGCTTGTGGTTTGGCTGCCAGAGAATGAATGATATGCCGGTAATCTATTCGTCGCGCTCGGCCGGTGGGCGTTGTTGGATAAATCCGAGGCAGATTGATCACCCGAGTTTGGCCAACAAAGCAGACCAAACGATCATGGTAGAGATGCACCCTGACGCTTTCACCGATAAGGCGTGAAGGGACGGTATACAATGCGCGTTTTACAGCAATGGTACTGCTGGTGGTGACTTTTACCGACAGCTCAGCATAATCAACAAATCGGTGTTTGGGTAAGGCTAACAGGGTTTTGTGCTCTTCGGCCAACCTGCCTTTGCATCGTCTGTTCAGTTTGTCGACAATGTGTTCAAGAAACTCTCGATAAGCACGGAGTGTAGAAAAATCATTCGAACCGCGTAACTTTATGGCTTGATCAATGCGACGTTTTAATGAGCCATGCGGTGCTTCAATGGCGCCATTTTCATGACTAATGCCCAGATTATTGATGGTGGGCCGCATGCCATAATGCTTACATAAATCATGATAGTCTTCCGTCAGTCGCTGTTTTTCTACGTTATTGACGTAAGCCGCACTGAGGCTGTCTGTACGATGTTCCTTTGGTGAACCGCCTAAGGTGTGTAATGCACTTTGTAAGCCGTCAGCCAGTGCACTGTAGCTTTCTCCGCCCTGAATAACATGGACATGACGCCAACCACTAAAAGCCAGGCGAAACTGGTACAGTAAATGTGCGAACGCCTTCCCGTCTATCGTAATGACGGTATTGGGGTGCGTAAAATCAGATAGTCCCTGATGACCCGCAGGTACCGACTGACGAAACATGACTTCTTTGTCCGGGCCTTGTGTGGCCTGCCAGTGTTTAACACGTCTTTGCAGTGTCCGAAGGTATTTCTCTGGATACTTTCCCGGATGCTGCTCATCCAGATGCTCCCACAGGGTAATGCCAGTTAAGGACGATTCATCTTCTAATAACGGAACCAGTTCTGAGTCCCATACGGCTTCTAATGGATCTTTGCGCGTTCGCCACTTTCGTTCTTTGTGTTCAGCTCTTTCACCTTTTTCGATCCGGCAACCTGATCGAACACTGATGCCGGCTTTTGCTGCGGATGTCTCCTGCGTACAACCTGTCTGACGATTTTTCATATAACTATTTTCCTGTAATTGAGTGATGTGTTTACCGGACAAGTCACTTCCTCCTAAGAGTAAAAAGTACTTATCAGTTTATACACTCAACCGGTCAAGATAATTGTCGTCTGACCGGACAGGTTAATTGTCGCCTAACATAATGGAAATATCAGGAGCAGGTGACTCTGCTGTGAGGCGATGGAAAAAGCAATATTTAGATGAACTCAAAGGTAATACACCTCAGGATAAGCAAGCGTTAACCCCAGAACAACAGAAAATACAAAGCCTAGAGAAGCAATTATGGCGAGCTAAAAGGGATAATGAAATACTAAAAAAGGCCACAGCCTTCTTTGTTCGAGACAACAACAATCTGAATTGATTGTTGAAATAAAGAAGGCTTCTCCAGGCTATCAAACAACAGAGCTTTGCACACTATTTAATATAGCTCTCAGTACACACTACTATCAGATTAATAATCAAATGAGCGATGAAGAACAAGAAACCATAGAACAAATTAAATTGATAGCCATTGAAACTCAGCATACCTATGGTAAACGAAGGACTCAGGTTGAATTAGCTAACAGAGGGATTGAAATAGGCGTTTATAAAACAGCTTCATTAATGAAAAAATCGAATGTCATTGCCATAAAACCTAAAAAGCGACACAGCTATCCAGCGGGAGAAGTCCACAAGAAAGCGGATCATTTACTTAAACGACAGTTTAATCCCAGTACTGTTCATACGCACTGGGTAGGTGACATTACCTACATTAAAACCTATACAGGCTGGAGCTATTTAGCTTGTATACTTGATCTTGGGTCAAGAGAAATTATGGGCTGGGCATTATCAGAAGAACCCAATGCAGAGCTTGCAAAGTCAGCATTAGAACATGCGATTAATAAACACAAGCCAGATACTCAACAATTAATGTTTCATTCAGACCAAGGGGTTCAATATTCAGCCAATCTATTTGTTGATTATCTTCATGACTTGGATATAACACAAAGTATGAGCCGTCGAGCTAATTGCTGGGATAATGCTGTGATGGAGCGGTTTTTTAGGAATTTAAAAACAGAGAGGCTGAACTATTTGAGTTTTATTAATTACTCCTCTGTAGTCAGTGCTGTGACTAGCTATATTAGTTTCTATAACTATAAAAGGTTACATTCTGCTATTGATTATAAAACCCCTCATCAAAAAACCAAAGAAATGAAAAAAGCGGCTTAAAATCCTTCCAAGAAAACTTGACCATTACAGTTACCGATGGCCGCAGCGAGTTCGACTTTATTAAAACCCAGTGCGGTGAGCTTCTGATCCAGTTGTAGTTGCATAACCGCATGCCACGCCAGCGTTTCAACACCGATACTGCGGGCTTGAAGGGTTTCGACATGATTGATATCAACCGTGTGATAATCGGGTTCTGGACTGGCAGCATCCACCGGTTGGGCCAGCTTAGCGATGATAAGCGCACTGTAACGCTGGGCTGAGGCTTCCAGGCATTGCGTTAACTCATCGGCTACATGAAACAATTCTTGCTGATGAGGCTCACAGCCTTGTAACAATTGTTCAATCCTGGCTGTCAGCAAGGGCCAGTGCTCTGGATCAATGGCGAAGTCTTTGCCTAGATTCAGTAAGGTGCGTTGCTTTACTTTCCTTCCCACGCGAACGGATTCAACGATCCGATAGGTGAAGTAGGCCCCGCCATTATCCAGGGATTTCGTTTTGGTTTTTCGAATATACATGTCCCTAGCATTAATGAAAAACCGGGGAAAATCAAGGGTCAAAAAGACGAAAATGGCACTACCGAGCGGATCTGAAAAAAACACCGTTGAAAGGTAAGGTTTTTTTTCATGGAATCATTCGATGAAAACAAAATATCAATAACTTAGCGATGTCAAAGTCACGAAGATGGGTTAGGATCAGAGCATAGAACCGATAATCCCATCTCCATGAACCAGTAACTTCTTGAGCAGTAATTTCTGGTCGATAAGTGAACTGCCCCACCTGCTCAGACAATGGTTGTGGGCTTAAGCGGCCAATCGTCCAAAATATTATGGCACTAATAACAAATCCGATATCAAAGTAAAATGCAAATCTAGCCAACCTACGACAGTTACCATGAAAAACAAAGCTGATACCAAGTGCCCAAGCATAGCGTAGCCATTGCTGCTCTGGTACCCGCTCTTGACCACTAGAACCGTTAACTTTGCATCATTATTGACTTTTTTGTTTGTTTTTCAGCATCTCTAAAAGACCAATACTTGCAAGGATAGCCAGCAAAGGTTTAAGCGGAAGTCGAAAGCGAGAGTATCCAATAAATCCAGCTGTTCCGGCGAAAATTAAGAAGTAAACAAGCAAAGGAATAATTAAATACCAATGCTTTTTTTTCACGATACAAATTAAGCCAACAACATTTAGTATCCGCACTAAAATGACAAACCCGAGGGTAAGTACATGCCAAAAAATCGTGGTATTTGATACATTCGACTCTCCACGGAGAATGGCTGTCAGACTAAAATCACTTAAAGTCTCAATTAGATTTGCCTCAAGTCTCTGATTTTTGTCTAGTTGCCACATTTGCGCCCAATTTCGCCCTTCAGATGAAAGAAAAAAGGTGGCGAGGGTTTTAAGCACACCGCTGATTATTTGCGAACCACAAACATCCTTTATGGTATTCAGTGGGTTTTGCGCTACAACTTTAAATACGTGTTTCGTATTGGTGCTGTTCCACTCATGGCGCATCGGGCTTTTAAGATTTAATTTATCATAAACGAGCTGCTTGGCCTCACCAAGTGTGGTGCCTTTACAGTGCACAACGGCGGTGATAACGTTTTCGTGAATAACATAGTTACGGTAGGACATGGAAGAGAATGAGAGGTTGTTGCCATTCTTCAAGTTCCAATGCAGCCAGGGTGCTACTATAATAAGCGAAGAAACCAGATTAATGGCTATTATTAGAGCAAGTTTCTTTAAAGCCAGTTGTTGACTGTAACTACGATATCCTAGCCATAATAAAACTGGAAAAACTAGAATAAGAAATTGACCATTACCCCGCACGACCGCAGCTAATCCTGCTAGCACACCTGCAATAACGGCTGGCCATATGGATAATTTATCGAACACTTTTACCAGATAAAATAAGTGAGCAACAAACAGAAAGGTAAACAGCAAATCAGAAAGCATTGACTGCACATAAAACAAGGTGACGGGATTGAAGCAGGTAAACAGAAGTGTAAACAAACCAGTATCTTTTCGTATTCTTTCTGCTAATCTCCCAGCAATGACTCCAGTTGCAAAGGCTATGATACTTTGAAGAAATATGGTCACTAGACCTAAATTGTCAGTCAATAACAATAGTGCAGCTAGCATTATCGGGTAGCCAGGAAGCCTTAAGTCCGAAACATAAATACCTTCGTTGACAAGGAGCTGGGCAGGCTCAAGATAGCTATTTGTGTCCTGCATGATAAAGCTAGCTGGCGGAGTAAAGCAAAAGATAACAATATTAAGCCCAAGGTATAAAAAAAAATATGCAACTAATTGGTTTTTTCCAAATCTTAACCAATTATTACTGTCGACCTTGTAGGTGTTTTTATTGATGTTATTCTTCATTCTATTCCGAATACTATGATACCCAACCGAAAAACGGGGATATACAGTACCCTAAGTTTGACCGCTGACTTTCTTATAATTTAGTTTAGTTGATTTTCTTTGATGTGGAAGGCATCTAAAATCATTTGAAAAATATTTTTGAGGGGAAACCTTGCAGGCAAGTTATTAGAATTAAGATTACTGTCTGCAAAATATCCGGTTCCAACATGATGGGTGTTTTTGTATTGAGCAAAAGAGATGAGTTGTTTGAAATTATCATCCACAACTATATCTCCGCACATGATTGACACATTTTCCGGAAACTCGCATTTAGTTGGCTTTAACTGCAGATATAAATCTTTCCCGCGATTTTCTATATGAAATATCTCGGCGCTGGTATTCATGGTGCGTACATCACTGTCGCCAGTTTCGAGGTAAAAAATGTCGCTTCGCCCAACTGTTTTTACTTGTTTCAGAATGTTTTGAGCAGAAAGTGCTGTTTGATTGTCGGGAAAAGACACCACAAAATCTTCGGTCATCAAACGGTAAGTATTGTTATATTTAATACCCGCTCGATCGAGTAATTCGGCCTGATTATTAAGTCGGTAATAATAAGTGGTGCGTTCATGTGGAGCTTGGTGCAGGCCGGTCGCGATCATCAAACGGTTATTGCCAGCTACTTGAACAATGTCCCCCAGTATTTGATCGTAAACTTTCAATATATCCAATAACGGATCATTGCCTTTCGGAACATGCCAGTCAGGGTTTTTATGAGGGCCTTCATAAGCTCTGGACGAGAAAAGATAATGGTGTTGCAGATGGGCGGCACCGTTCAAGAATACTGTAGCGAAATCTGGCTGATGGCGCTGCCACTGGGTCAAAAATGTATCTGCCAGCAAGCGATCACAGATTAGAGCTCGATACCACCTCTTGTTACGCACTAGGTAAGTAAAAGTCTCCAATAAATAATTCGAAAAGTTTTTCCACTGGATATTATCGAGCGCACCGAGTGCTAAAAAAAAGATTGATTTCGGCTTGATTTGATTGCTTGCATAATCATCTGCTACTTGAACAAGGGCATCGTAGATAGCTCTGAGGCTCCATGAACCTACGAAATTGGTTTTTGTCCATGGATCTGGCACAAAAAAAGCCGAGTTATGGGTATTATTCTTGGCATTGAAAGGTGAAATGGCGGCCACCCGTAGCCCATGCTGTTCCAATACTTCATAGATATGGGGATGATCCGTTTTTAGGATATCTCCAAGCCTAAATACCCCATGATCTGCGAAGTCCAGTCCAGTATGAACCGTTGGCCATTGGATCCAGGGATTGGCAAGTTCATGTTTGTTCTCGGAGTCAGTCAATATATACCCATGACGATCGAAAAACTTTTTGAAATTGGGTAGGTAATTGAGTTGAGTATATTTTTCAACATAACTAAAATTAAGTTCGTTAAGTTGGAGAAAAATTATTTTGCTCATGCTCATTTATTTATAATTATTGCAAGGATGGATCTAATCTCTGATAGCCTCAAAGAGGCTGCTATCAATGGCATAATTGTAGCTCGTCTAATTCTTTCAAGTATAGGCATAAATCACCGTCAGATCGAATTTAGAGACTAGTCTTAAGGAATAAATAATTACTCAGATTCTTCAGAAAGTAGTGTTTCTGTTATTGAGGTTTATGATAAAAACATCCCTTTTGTGATTTAAATTCTCAGTATGCCTTAGTTAAAATCAATAGTGCGTTTTATTCAAATAGTATTTAGTTGCAGGAAAAACTATTTCTCCATTATTGGTGTTAGTTATCTTCTAAAAATATCACTTTTCTTTGGCCTTTCATTGCAGTACTATTGAAACCTGTCCAAGGTCTGGTTATAACTAATCGTTTGCTTATGGCTACTAAATCAAGCCAAATAAGGATGTGAGTATAGTTGTCGAATTCTATAGGTCTAACTATATATATGAGGACAAAAGTTATGAGATACGGAACCTGCCTTAATTATAAGGAAAAAGTAAAAAGTGCATTTCAGGGAGTCCACTTATTCAGAAGACCTGTTGAGCTAATGATGGATCTCCGTTGTGCTATGAAGCTAGATAAAGTTATCCAGCGAAGAATACCCTTTATAGAACAGATTTTACCAAAAAATGGTGTCGGTGCAGAACTAGGCGTATTGAAAGGCCATTTCTCACCCATTCTGTTCAACCATTCAAATGCAAAAAAAATGCATCTCATTGATCCCTGGTATTTCCTTGCTGGGCATTGGCACTGGGCGGTTGGTAATCAAAGTACGGTCAGTGCTTTGATAAAAGTGTTGAAAACGTTTAAAGGTGAAGCTGAAAATGGTCAGGTTCAGATACACGTTGGAGATGATCTTAAAGTGCTCAATACTTTTCCAGATAATTACTTTGATTGGGTATACATCGATACATCTCACGAATACGAACATACTAAAAAGGAATTGCATATTTTAGCCAATAAAGTTAAGGACACTGGTGTGATTTCAGGAGATGATTGGAGACCGGAGCCCGATCATATTCATCATGGTGTTTATCAAGCAGTAAATGAATTTGTTGCTTCCGAAGAATATACTGTGATCTATTCTAATGAAAACAATCTCCAATGGGCCATAAAAAATTCAAAGGAGTTAGCATGAAACCCACTTTAAAAATGGAATTAATGCTTCAAGTAAAATGAACAGATAATTTGCTATAAATCAAAGTTTGGCTTTACTTGCTCGTTTGTCAGGGCTTCAGCGAAAAGATGGTTCTCGTTAATGCAGTCTCTTGGCTATGAGATAACTGGTTTTATTACAAACCAAATTAATATTCAACTGATTCTACGAGCCACCCAATAGTCGGTATATCAACTATAAATAAAGTAGTCAATACCGCGACAACGAGAATTACAAAAACAATAAATTTTTTCTCTCTGTATAGTTTTTCAGGCGTTTGTGCTGCTGATTTGGATCTAAACCCGATAGCAAGATACCAAGCGAAAAGTAACGCTAGAAAAGGGAAACTGATTATGAATTCGATGCGGTATTTAATGAGGAAAATACCAAGGAAAAACGCTGAACACATGCCATAAAACAACGATGAAACGAGCAGTTTCTCTTCGGTATAAAAGCGAAATGACCTGCGATAGAGACCAGCTGTTTCGGGGTCGCCAATAAATCGATACTCGGCGAACCGTTTTACTGTCATCAGAAATGCACCACCTGTCCAGTAAGCCAGTAACACGCTAGAGGGGGGTAAAGCATGCGAAGCCACGACAAACCAACCGAGCAAGAATCGTAGGGGGTTATTGATGGATTCTGAAAGCACGTCCAGGTAAACCCTGTCCTTGGTTCGAAAGGGTTTTACGTTATAAGCAATTCCCATTGCAAGAAGCAGAATTGAGAATGTCAGGAATTCTGTTGATACTTGAGTAGCAAGTCCAAGGCCGATAGCACAAAGGATAATATACTCTAACACAATAAACTTGGCTTCCAAGCGTCCAGCTGCAGATGGTCGGGTGCTTTTTAAAGGGTGGTGACGATCGAATTCGCGATCTAACCATTCGTTGATTACATAATTTGCTGAAGCAACTAAGCAGGTGCTGAAAACCGCAATAAGCAGCGTGGGAAAGAACGCGGATAACTCAGTTTGAGTCAGTAATGCAGCTAAAGCTACTCCAGGTAGCATGAATACATTCTTGAACCAATGATCGATTCTTGCAATGTGCAAATAATCATTAATAAGGCCCGTTTCGGATAGTCCATATGAGTTATTCATTATTTTGTCCATTAGATGAAAGTACCTTAATTTAGGCTGTGATAGCAGCTACAGCTAGACTCAATTTGAATTTAAATTAAGGTAGGAACTTCATTAGAAGTTTGTCGATATTTAAGTATAGTGACTAGTTCTACTTTGTCAGATTACTAAAATGGTCGAGTCGCCCGAGGGAACTTCCCCCTCAGTCTCTCACAGAACCGTACTTGAAACTCTCGCTTAATACGGCTCTTCATGTCCCTTGCAAATTACCAAGTTTGCATAAATCATCAGTTCCTCCCATTTGTGGTTGACCAATGTTCTATTTTGGACATGTCAGCCCCTTCGCTCCATTTCCATTACAGAAACTTCATCACTACTACGAGCTGATACGCCCCTGTGCTTCGCATCGGTACTCAGATCCTTGCGGGGGGTGTAATGGTCAACAAAAACAGGACACATTTTAAGCCACTTTCTTATGAAAATCGCGCTCAAAATCTAATGGCGATAAATAGCCTAGTTTCGAATGCGTCCGTCTGCCGTGACCAACTACTTGAATTTTTGTATGATACTTGGATTTATGCAGATCGATTAACGGCCAATCCAGAACGTCGGCATAAAGTGAAGGGGCGATCCCGTTTTGCTTTTTCAGATGCTCGACGCATCATTGCCGAAGCGGCTTTGGATATTGATTTTCATAGGGTTTGCCCCAAACCAGGCAATCCCCCCGTTAATTCTCTGGTCGCCGTGTTGCTTCGTATGGTAGCTTGATTAATTTCTAGGAAACTTCAGCCTATCTTTATTAATCCAATAGGTTAGCTGCTTGCTCGTCTGCATGGTAAGAAGAACGTACCATAGGACCACTTGCTACTTGTTCAAAGCCTAAGTTCTTACCAATTTCTGCTAACTTTTCAAATTCTTCGAGACCTGCATAACGCTTGACCGGCAGATGATCCTTACTGGGTTGAAGGTACTGACCAAGCGTTAGCATGTCGCATTCATGATCTCTTAAGTCTCGCATGACTTGAACCACCTCTTCAGTTTCTTCGCCCAAGCCAAGCATTAGACCTGATTTTGTAAGGACGCCGGGTAATCGTTGTTTATGTTGTTGAATGAGCTTTAAGGAGTGGTCATAGTTCGATCCAGGTCTGGCTTGTTGGTATAGGCGAGGAATGGTTTCGATATTATGGTTAAACACATCGCTAGGTGATTGCGTTAGTATATCCAAAGCTTTATCCAGTCGGCCACGAAAATCAGGGACTAAGATTTCGATACGAGTTTTTGGAGACCGTTGTCTTGTGGCTTGTATGCACTGCACGAAATGGCCTGCTCCACCATCTCTCAGATCATCCCTGTCTACTGAAGTAATGACGACATAGTTCAGTCGCAATTCACTGATAGCTTCAGCCAAGTGTTTGGGTTCATTAATGTCCAGAGCTTGTGGTTTGCCATGGGCGACGTCACAAAAAGGACAGCGGCGAGTACATAAATCCCCCATAATCATGAAGGTCGCTGTTCCTTTTTGAAAGCACTCGCTTAAATTTGGGCACGCGGCTTCTTCACAGACTGTGTGCAGGTTATGCTGCCGCAATAAAGACTTTATACGATTGACTTCTGGGTCGTTACGAAGCTTGATTCGTATCCAGTCAGGCTTACGTAAGGGCGTGGATGGCTCTACTTTTATGGGTATTCGTGCTAATTTTTCTGCATTTCGTTGGTGGGTTTTTGGCGTGGAGCGGGATGGCGCGTGGACAGTTTCGTTAGTTTTCATGGGATTCAGTGACTGAGACAGGTTTAAAGCTTAAGTGATCACAAAAATGTTGGATAATCGGTACAGCGAGTTCTTGGTTTGCTATGTGAACATTGTAATCAGCGAGCTGAGTTACTTCAAGCCCGTGAAAACCACAAGTATTGATGTGTTCAAATGGTTGCAATTCCATGCAGTTATTTATGCTTAAGCCATGATAACTGGCTCCTCTTTTTATGCGAAGGCCCACCGATCCAATTTTTTTATTGTTTACATAGACTCCTGGCGCTTCGGGTTTGGCGCTAGCAGTTATGCCATATTGAGATAAAGCGGCGATCATGGAGTTTTCCATCGCTGAGATTAGCGTTCGAACGCCAATATTTGCTCGTTGCAAATTAATCATAAAATACAACACTAATTGACCCGGACCATGATAGGTAATTTGACCACCCCGATCGGTGTTTATTACCGGAATATCTGTTTTATGGAGTAAATGTTCTGATTTACCACTTAAACCGAAAGTGTAGACAGGCGGGTGTTCAACCATCCATAATTCATCGGGTGTAGTGTCCGATCTGCTTTGGGTAAAGTCTTGCATGTCGCGCCAAGTCTTTTTATAGTGCTCCAATCCTCGTTGGTAGATGACTATCGTCATGATGTGGATGCTTTTTTAGAGACAGTTAACTCAGTTATCTAATGGTTAATCAATTAAGTTCTAAGACGCCAGTCATTTTCAGAATGAAAATACAGTAGCCTATGTTTGACACTATTTCAGTCATTATCCCAACTTATAACAGAAAAAAAAGCTTAATACAGGCTATTCAATCCGTTCTTGAGCAAACGCATACGACTTATGAAGTGATAGTGGTCGACGATGGCTCTACCGACTTAACAGAAGCGGTAATAGCTGAACAGTTTCCCGAAATTAAGTATCATAGTCAACCTCATCAGGGTGTCAGTGCCGCAAGAAATCTTGGAATAAGCTTAGCTCAAGGCCAGTGGTTGGCTTTTCTTGATTCTGACGATTTATGGTTGGCAAAAAAGCTGGAATTACAAGTCTCATACTTTAAACAACATCCTGAGGTAAAAATATGCCATACCGAAGAAATATGGATTCGCCATGGGGTAAGAGTCAATCCAAAACGAAAGCATCAAAAAAAAGGGGGCTGGATTTTTCAGGAATGCTTGCCGTTGTGCGCCATGTCGCCATCTTCCATTATCATTCATCGATCCGTGATAGAGGAAGTTGGTGGTTTTGATGAACAGTTACCCGCCTGTGAGGATTATGATTTATGGTTGAGGATGACCTCGCGTTACCCTGTTGGTTTCATAGAACAGCCTTTAATTCAAAAGTTTGGGGGCCACTCTGATCAGCTTTCAAGGCAATATTGGGGAATGGACCGATTTCGAATTCAAGCATTGATTAAAATTTTAGAAATCAATTATTTAACAGAAAACGATCGACAAGGCGCTGTAGCAATGTTGTTGAAAAAGGCACAAGTCTATCTTCAAGGAGCCAAAAAGAGGAGCAAGCTGACCGAGGTTGCTTACTATCAACAGCTCATCCAGCGTTTTAGTGAATGACGCCTTTAGATCGGGATTTGCATTCCCGTAGTGCAACGATTAAAACTTTTATTTATGTCGCTTTACCGGCTGAAGCAAAGCCATTGATCGCGCATTTTAAGTTAAAAAAAAATCTGGCTATCAAGGCTTTTTCGGTTTATGCCTCTCAAGAGCTGGTTTTAACCGTAACCGGTGTAGGAAAAATGGCCATGGCTGCCGGTGTTGGTTGTATTCAGGCTGTCTACCGAGGAATAAGTTTTCCTGTATTAATCAATATTGGTGTGGCAGGACATCGATATTTTGACATTGGCAAGGTTTTGCTAATTGATAAGATAACGGATAACGATACCGGTAAAAATTTTTTCCCGCCATTAATTGCTTCAAATCTTCAGCCTTCGGCTGCTGTCACTACGTTTTCTACTGCTCAAGAGGGTTATTCAGACGATTCCCTTCACGATATGGAGGCTTCAGGGTTTTATAGTATCGCCCTAAAATTTACCACAGCAGAATTGGCGCAATCTTTGAAGATTGTTTCGGATAATAGAGTGTCCTCGATACAAAATATTAACGCTGCTAGTGTGAACAAATGGATCGAAAAGGCTACACCAGAGCTAGAGATTATGATGAGTAAGCTAACTGGGCTTGCAGTGCTGGTAAATAAAAATTCATCGGCTGAGATACTAGCTGTCATGCAGGAGCGTTGGCATTTCACAAATCAACAAAGTTTGCAGTTCGAAAAATTGGTGGAGCGCTGGTATAGCCTAACTGGTAGTCAATTGAATGATATGAGTTATTCAAAGTTTCAAAATGCAGTGGACGTGATAACATGGCTAGATAAGCAGATTAAAATTCTTCTCGAAGTTAAGAGATAGGAAATTGACAAAGCGACTAGTCCAAATTATTAGGGGAGATGTGCCATGCAAAATGAAATCCTATTGGCTCTTAAGACCATTCCTTTTTTGTCTGAATTATCTGATGACGCTTTACAAAAGCTTGCCGCACTAGCAAAAACCAGTATTTTTCCAAAACAGTCAATCATCATAAGCGAAGGAGATGAAACTGGATCACTGCATATACTGCTTTCAGGTAAGGTTCGTGTATTTACCAGTGATCAGGAAGGAAAAGAGGTGACCTTAAATAATCATGGAGCTGGTTCATATTTTGGAGAACTCGCATTGCTAGATCATGCGCCTAGATCGGCCTCAGTGATTACAGTAGAGAAATCAGTTTGCGGCGTTATTTCCAAAGTTGAGTTTATGAAATGGTTGTCGGATCACCCGGATGTCGCTTACGGCTTGATTCAGGAATTATCAAAAAAAGTCCGTTATTTAACTGAGCGGGTCAAACGCTTAGCATTATCCAATGTTTACGAAAGGACGATACAAGTTTTACAGGAAATGTCGGTTGAAGAGAATGGTGTAATGAAAATAGACGGTAGACCGACGCAGCAAGAATTAGCGAATATGGTTGGTGCTTCGCGTGAAATGGTGAATAAAATCATTAAAGAGTTAACCAAAGGCAGCTATATCGAAATTGAAGGTAAGACATTGACAATTATGAAGAAACTTCCTGCATCATGGTGATCATTTAAGTATTCCTGCGATACCGTACGGCTAATCTTAATAGCATTGCGTAAGGGCACCCTCTAATAATTGTCTTTTTGTCCGCTTTCTACGTTGGATGATTTTCTACGATCCTCATGTATTTCATATACACTTCGGTTCTCGAAAAACATCCGCCTTGAACTCATACAAAAATCCTTATTATTAGAGATATCCTTTAAACAACTAGTCAAAATCGCAGTTTAGAGGCTAATTCGGGTTGGTCAATATACTTATTGCGAGTTCCCTGAAGTTTCTCTATAATACCGTTCCTGTTCTTTTCCACCATGCTGGGAGGGTCTTTCCGGTGCCACTTTTGTAATAATCGACCCAGCTTGGAAAATATTGGTAAGCGGTATTCATCTCGCATATAAAACATAGCGCGTGCAATTTCACCACGTGCTTTAGGTCTTGGTTCGGCAACTCTTGCCCGTTGATTAATTTCGAAATCACAGGATCTAAAGCGTCGCTTTTCGCCAGGAATCTCGCCAAATCTAAAATTCGCACGGGCGTCGTTGATGGATGCCAAAGCAGGAAAAAGATTGTGTAAATCTCCTTCCAGTCGGTTGAATTGAGCACTTCGTCGACGGCATTGTTTCCGGGTGCCACACTTTAATTCCTTGGTAGCCCATGACATTGGAAAGATGTGTTCAACGTTTGTTCTGGGACCTTTTCTGTTTCCTAACGTCGATCCACAATATAGAGTTTCTCCTCCTTGTTTATAAAGCACAGACCAAAATAACCTACGAGCTGAACGGTAATCTTCAATACCTTGCTGTGCAGCTAGCAGCTGGGCGTTTGAAGCAGTTAAAAATACAATTAGCAGGGTTTTTGTGACCCAACCAAAGGTTGTTTTATTTAATTGAGGTGATGGCATTGGTTTTTACTATAGTTAATGTGAGTAGATAGGACTGATTAAATAATTACATCACTGTGAGTATTATTAATTATATATCGAAACCAGTCTCAGCAACTATGTAACTGTATATTGCAAATAAAGGGAATGAAGTTGTTAAAGAAATCATGTGAGGTCGGATGTACTAACGAAGTGTTAGTTAATACCCGTATATTTGGTCATTGTGTAGTTTTGCAAGCATTGTTACTGTTTTCCTTATCATCTATGGTGCTAGCGGCAGATAATCCAAGTCAAGTGCCACAATTAATGCTTGCTAAAGTTTATCAACCCGGTCCAAATATCAGAGACTATTGGGTGAGTGAAAAACTTGATGGCGTGAGAGCTTACTGGAATGGATCATCATTGCGTTCACGGCGAGGAAATGTGTATGTTGCACCCGAATGGTTTACCTCGTGTTTTCCGAGTTTTCCCTTAGATGGCGAATTGTGGTTAGGGAGAGGAAAATTTGAGGAATTGGTAAGTATCGTTAGAAAAAGAACACCAGAAAATGATAGGTGGCAACAAGTTAAGTACATGGTTTTTGATTTACCGAAAGGACAAGGGAGTTTTACTCAGCGACTAGCCAAACTTCGGACTATAAATCTGGCTACTAAATGCAGGATACAAATCATCAAACAGTGGCGTGTTAATTCAACTAAACATTTAGATAAGTTGTTGAATAAAATAGTTAAAAAAGGCGGTGAGGGTCTTATGCTGCATCGAGCAACAGCTACTTATCGAGCCGGTCGAACCGGAGATCTTCTGAAAATGAAGCCTTATTTAGATGCGGAAGCGAAAGTTCTGGGTTATTCCCCCGGGAAAGGGAAATATATAAACAAATTGGGCGCGATAGTGGTAGAAACCGAGGACGGTAAAAAATTTAAGATTGGATCCGGCTTTAGTGATGCAGACAGAGAAAGTCCGCCCCCCATCGGTCAACAGATTACCTATAAGTATTACGGGAAAACAAAACAGGGTCTTCCAAGATTTGCCAGTTATTTAAGGATTCGAAGTAATGGAAGAAAAGTGGATAAGCTGGCGCCCTAAATTTTAGTGTTTTAACCTGCTGAAGCACCTCAGAGAGGTTCGGTTTTTTCAAATCAATACATAAAAATTAAGCAGTAGTATCCCAGCTTGCTTTTAATCAGCGTTTGTACTAGAAAAAGCGCCGATTTATTGGCTACATTGGTTGAAGTTTTTAGAGAACTAAATGAATTTAGATAGGTTGAGCTAATTTGCTTGGAAAATTATCAGAGCTCTTTATTTTGCCTGGCTTAATATCGTGTTGATCTAATAATGTGATTAAAGCCTTTTCCATGTGCGCTTTTTGATCATCTGCTGTTTGATCAAGGGCTGGTGAGATCAACTTATTGAGTAAATTTGCATGTGTTCCAGCCTCCAAAATGTTTTTAAACTTGTTAGGGTGAACGATAACGTAAGCAAGGTCTGCCAAACGAAGCGGGTTGACTAAACAAGGATAATGAAAAACAAACCCCGGTTCGGCAAAACCCATCATGGCTGCTTCATGAAATTTCAATGCTTGAATAAAATAACTACTTGGTAAGACTAAAATAGCACTATCGTTATTTTTCTGCCAGAGTTTTGAGATACTTAAAGCATCAGACAGTTCGTGCGATAGGAAGAAGATATCCAGCTCTTTTTCTAACAAGCATTGCGGCCTGTCATCAGTAAAATAGCCGAATTTTTCCTCTATTAACGATTTAGCAAGGGCATTGCTAATTTAGTATAGTTTTATGTTAGAATTAAATTTTTGATATCTTTCTAAAGAGAGCGAGAAATTTAATGGAATGCCCTAAATGCAAATCTAATAAAAACATCAAAGATGGTATCGTAAAACAAAAGCAGCGTTACAAATGTAAAGAATGTAATTTTCGATATACTGTTGCTAGTGGGTACGATTAAAAGTGATGCAAGACTAAATTTTCATCATGCCGCCTTTTGCCTAACATCTTGCCAGTAATTTTCCCATCGTTGATTGATTCTACATAATCGCAAAGCCAACATATAATCTATATTATTGGGTGACCACCAAGCTCCAGGACGCTTAAGCCGAGCTTGAACAATGTAACGGTGAGCGCTTTCAATTTCACCTGAACCGATTGGAAGTCCTTTTTCTATCGCACCTTGATAATCAACTTGATCCAGACGATTTCTCAAGTAGCGGTAAGCCCTACGAACCGGCGCTTTCTCATCATCCGTTTCGGATGGTTCAAGAAACGGCAATAGGGTTTCAAGAACAAGGCTGGCCTGATTGATTTTCAAACGTTGTTTTTGTTCATCTAACCATAATGCCGAGTCACCTGTACAGCTAGGTGCCGCTTCTGCCAAGTATTCACAAAGATGCATTAAGTCGATTAAATAGGTTCCATTTTCGCCAAATTGTTCATCCACTTGGCGCTTGATCCAGGATGCGCCATCGCCTACCGAATGCACGTGTGTTTGTTGGCCAAAGTTTACATTCATCGCGCAATCAAATAACTGGCGACCTGTTTCTTCAATACCCCCAGAAAAGTTTCCTCCATAATGCAGCGTCCGACTGCCACATTCATGGGCAATACAAAGTCGCAGTTCTTGCCAGCCCAGTGTTTTTTCTTTTCGCTTATCTTTTGCTTCAGGATCAATGGTCACCACAGGAACCATGCCTCCATCTGTCTCTGCAATGACGTGTTTTGTACCTGAGGTATCTGGCCAGTCACTGACAAGGTCTGTTTGTTCAAATATCGCTTTGCCATGATGCTCTGTGATGAACCTAATACTACTCACCGGTACCTCTATTCCATAATGTTCTTGGAGTTTAGCGTTGACTTGGCCAAATGGCTGGTCTGCTCCAAAATCTGTGATGGCCCGTTGTAAAGGCGTCGAGGTACTTCGGCAGGTCACATTCGCTTGATCTGAAAAAGTACGAACGATATGGGTTGACTCACGAAAGAGGGTTTCTTCAATTTCGATAATATCAAAGGTACTATGCCACCACAGTTTTTTTTCCTGCAATACGTAATTCGGGTTGTTCTTTCAATTCAGCTTCATTGCGCTTATTTTTACTTTCTGCCCACTCGGAAAGTGCTGCGTGACCTATTTTTCGAACCTCTTCAATGACGCGTTGCTCCGCTGCATCCGCTTTCTCAATCGTTTCATCGTCATCTTCTACGATAGCCATTAATGCCTCAACACGATGGCGTAGTATGGGATGTTCATTTAGAAGTTCGAGTAGCTTTATATCTTTTTCGGGGATGGTTTTGTTCATGTATATTTTCTTTTATATTTCAACTCTATAAAATACAATCTTAACATGTTGCATCACTTTTAATCACACCCGTTGCTAGTGGCTCGGGAGCCAAACCATTCTATTTAAGAAAGATGGCTCTTCAATTATATCTTGAAGGATTAGGGTTTCGTTCAATTGGTCGGGTTTTGAACGTAAGCAATGTCACGGTACTAAATTGGATTAGATCCTTTGGTGAGCAAGTTGCCGAATTGAAAAGTCCTGAACAAGTGATTTATGCTGAGATGGATGAAATGCATACCTATGTGGGTCAAAAAAAAGCTATAAATGGATATGGATTGCTGTTGATAGATATGGGAAAAAATTCATCAATTTCATTGTTGGCGACCGAAGCGTACAGACAGGACAAAAACTCTGGGAAGGAATTGAAGATCAATTAAATGGAACAATAGCAACCGATTATTGGCAGCCCTATGAACATTTTATTCCTAGCGAAAAACACGTTCAATCCAAAGCTGAAACATACACAGTTGAAGGCTACAATAGTATCTTTAGACATTTTCTTGCACGAATGAGAAGAAAGACAAAATGTTACACAAAAAGTGTTCGAATGCTTGAGCTGTCTATATTACTCTTAATGCATAAAAGAAATGGAACGTTAACTATACTAAATTAGCAATGCCTTAGCAAGTTGGGTAGACATGCCTCTAAACAAATAGCCTTGGTTTGTAAAACTACTGCGCAAAAAATGATAGTCAAGTGCCATTAAAGCTTCAATCTTGGGATGCCATGAAATATCACTAAACAACAATTTATGTGGTTTTTGTTGCAGGCGACTATTTGATTTATAGGCTGTATTCAGCGAGTTCTTGTTTTTCACTTAAATCTTACCAATATTGTTCATTGCTGTTCTAAAGAATTCTGGCATTAACGCTGATGCTTTATGCATGTCAACATTGTAATAATGGGTTGGAAATTTTTTATTCAGGGCATCTTGTTCACGAAATGTACTGAGCGGTTTTTTACCGGCCATGGTTGCACTCCACCAGCCTGAAGGGTAAACACATTGGGGAAACGATATCGTTCTGCTATCAATAAATCCCCCGGATCTTAACGCTCCATGCATTTGTTGCAAAATATCAATATGATATAGAGGCGATTCGCTTTGTTGGATGAGTAACCCATCATCGCGCAAACAGCGACAACAATCCTTAAAAAAATCAGCGGTAAAAAGTCCTTCCGCAGGTCCAACAGGGTCGGTGCTATCAACAATGATTAGATCAACGCTGGAAGGGTTAGATTGTTTAACCCACAGAATACCATCAATGAATTTTAAGTCGGCACGCGGATCTAGATTCGATTCACACAGAGCGGGAAAATAAATTTCTGCTAATCGGGTGACACGTTCATCGATATCGATCTGAATCACTTTCTCAATGCCCGAGTGTTTAAGCACTTCTTTTAGCGTACCGCAGTCACCACCGCCAATAATCCATACCTCTTTAGGGTTGGGATGACTAAATATTGCTGGATGACTGATCATTTCATGATAAATAAAATTATCCAAGTCAGTGAGCATAATGCAACCATCAATCACCATTAGGTTGCCGAAGTATTCAGTGGCGTAAATTTCGATAAACTGATAATTTGTAGTCTCTTCGTGAAGTTTTTTCTTGATCTCTATTGAAAACGAACTACCATTATTTTTATGTTGTTCAGTAAACCATTGTTGTGTTGATGGCATAAAGTCTCCAGGTCAGGCTTGTGTTAATGCAATAGTTTAAGAGCAATTTATCACTATAGGGAAATTATGATCGTTACTAAGCGTAAGTATCATTACTCTACCAAATGTAAAAATTTGTTGCGCTGAAACGAGAATAATGAGATTCTATCAAACTGAAGCGAGCACATAGGTCATATTGTTCGAAGTTTATCTCATGTGTTTTCAATGGATAATCGTTTCAGGTCACTTTTTTGCACTAGGGTCGGCATCATAAAAAATAAAAATGCTATTTTGTAGGTTAGATACCCATAGCTAAGAGTAATTGTATTTTTAGTTAATTTAACCAATATTTAATTATAATTATTTTAGTTCTTGCGAGCTAATAATTAGGAAGCATTGCAAGCCGACTTTGAAGACTGTCAAATAATTTATTAAAAAATTCGTGTCTTAATATTTTTGATAAAAGAACTTAATGTTCTTTCGTCGGAACTATTTTGTGTCGGAATTCTTTTGGATCTATTTTAGGTACTTTGAATGACGCCTGATTTTAAGGTAAGGCTTGTATGTTTTCCTGATTTAAGTGATTCACGGAGACTTTATAAATGAGAAATAAAACCCTGGTTGCCTTTGCTGTATTAGCAACTACTTCCTCGTCATCTTTTGCAGGATTTGATTTTTGCAATGGTACGTCAAACGGTGGTAGCGATAGCTTTAAGCAACAAATCCCTCAAAGTGGCATTGTAACCGTTGGCGAAATTCCAGCTGGCGTAGAGGGCATACAAATTAATTTGAAATCTGCAAAAGATATTGACATTCAACTTCACGATAAAGAAACCGGACAAAAGATTGTTTCCTGGCCAGACGGCATCCTTTCAAAACAAGGCAAGCAAACAACTAATTTTAAAGGTGTCAATGTTGAATGGTCTGGTTATGGTGGAGATGGCACAGGACTAGGGAATGAATATATTAAAGTTAACGGAAAAAACAGCCGCACCTTAGTCATGAAAACTTTTGGCTATGTTGCAGGTTTTGCAACCGTAAATTACTCATGGACCGGTGGTGTGGCCGAGGGTTGTAAACTGGCCGATAAAGGTAATGGAAATTTTCAACAACAAGTTCAGAAAGATGCGGTCTTGAAGGTTGGGGAAATTCCAAAAGGAATTTCAGATGTTTTTATTAAATTGAAATCTCCTCAAGATGTTGATATACAACTCTATGACAAAGAGACCAATACTAAGGTAGTTGGTTGGCCTGATGGGCAGTTAAACAGTGCAGATAATCAGACTGTTACTTTTCAAGAGATGAAAATTGAATGGTCGGGTTATAATGGTGATGGATCTGGTCAAGGCAACGAATATATCAAGTTACATGGTAAAACCACCAGAGATCTTGTGATGAAAGTTTTTGGTTATGCGTCCGGTTTTGCAGAAGTAAATTATGCTTGGGGTGTTGCAGAAGCTCAACCAGATACTGTGAAAGCGCCTACGACTGCCCAAACTCAGGATCTTGAGCCTGCTGAAGCACCGGCACCCACTCCTGTTGCACCCGCACCGACGCCTGTGGCAACACCTGCGCCTACTCCGGTTCCAACACCGGTACCGACGCCTGTGGCAACACCTGCGCCTACTCCGGTTCCAACACCGGTACCGACGCCTGTGGCAACACCTGCGCCTACTCCGGTTCCAACACCGGTTCCAACACCTGTGGCAACACCTGCGCCTACTCCAGTTCCAGCAGTACCAGCACCATCCGCTGATACTGTAAGTTCACAAATGTTAAATCTTGTGAATCAGGCAAGGAGCCAAGGAAGGAGCTGTGGAGGAACATTTTATCCTGCGGTACCTGCGTTAAGTTTTAACCCTGTTCTTGCACAAGCAGCTAAAAATCATTCGGCTGACATGGCTAACAAAAACTTTTTTAGCCATACCGGATCAAACGGTAGTAGCGTCAGGACAAGACTGCAAGGCTTGGGTTATAACCCTCAGGCTTGGGCTGAAAATATTGCAGCTGGTTACTCATCAGTTCAAACTGTTGTGCAAGGTTGGATTGATAGTCCGGGACATTGCAAAAATATTATGAACGCCAATGTTACGCAGATGGGTGGCGCTGTAGTTTACAATTCGTCCAGTACTTATGATTCTTATTGGACTCAGGCTTTCGCGACCAAGCTGTAAAATGGTTGATAAACTTTTTACCATTGTTTCTTAATACTTTTATGTAGTTAAAAAGAAACCTGAAGTAATCAACTTTAATCAAGGGGGGCTTGTGATAGCCCCCTTTTTTTATGCCCTATTTTTCTTCGATACGTTTCTTTTGATAGTTTTGTGTTATCTGCTGTTAAAACCTGATTCCTGATGTAGATAAGGGATGCTCATTTCCTAATAACAAATTTGACCCTCTTCATGATAATTGATGATAATGAGACAAATTTAAAATAAAGGAAGTGCTTTTTTCATGACATCAGCGAAAGATATTTTATCGCCACCTCATCGAATTGATGCTGGGGGTTGGGATGTAGAGCTCGCTCGGGAGATTTATGCTATTCCTTACTGGGGTGAGGGCTATTTCACTATTTCCGAAGCAGGTCAGGTTTGTGTTTGTCCTTCCAAGGCAGTCAAGCAGCCAATCAACTTATTTGACGTTGTCACTGAATTAGTGCACCAAGGATTTTCGATGCCAGTCTTGATTCGATTTATCGATATCTTGAAAGATCGTGCTGAGAGCTTGCAAGCGGCTTTTGCTGAAGCTTGTGCTGCCAATGACTATAGAGGAAGGTATTCGCCTGTCTATCCTATAAAGGTAAACCAACAAAAAAAAGTTGTTGAGGGTATTCTGGATAGTCAGGCTGGAGTGGGTCTCGAAGCGGGTAGTAAATCAGAGCTGCTAGCTATTCTGGCGCTTACTAGAGGTAATAATTTAGTACTTTGTAATGGTTATAAAGATAGAGCCTATATACGATTAGCGTTAATAGGTTTAAAAATGGGATTGAATCTTTTTCTTGTAATAGAAAAAACTTCTGAACTAGAGCTAATACTAGAGGAGTCCAAGAAGCTTGATGTAATACCCCAACTTGGTGTCAGAATTCGCTTGTCCAGTATCAGCCAAGGGAAATGGCAAAATAGTGGCGGCGAAAAATCAAAGTTTGGTTTGAATGCATCGGAGGCTATTCGGTTGATTGATCGATTAAAACAACAAAACTATTTGCCCTCGTTACAACTAATGCATTTTCATATGGGTTCTCAAGTTGCGAACATTCATGATATCAAGACAGCGTTACAAGAAGCAGCTCGTTATTATGCGGAACTAACCAAGCTGGTTGGAAATATCGATTATATTGATGTAGGAGGTGGTTTAGGTGTTGATTATGAAGGAAGCCGATCCCGCAGCGATTGCTCAATGAATTACAGCATGCAAGAATATGCACAAAATATTGTGCGCTATTTCAAGGCTGTTTGTGATGAAAAGGGCTTGACCCACCCGCATATAATTACCGAGTCGGGTCGAGCAATGACGGCTCATCATGCTGTACTGGTAACTGACGTGATAGATGTGGAAAAAATGCCGCAAGCTTCGCTTGAGCAAGCATCAATAAGCGCACATTCCGTACTTGAAGCTTATCATGATGCCCAGTTTGACATGAAAGAAACTCGAAATATGTATTTAAGAGGCAATATTGATTTGCAGCAGTATGCTGATTCTGAGAAGAAATACACGATATTTTGTCAGCAAATAAGGCAACATTTAAATCCTGCCAATAGTTCTCATCAGGAGGTTTTACAGGAGCTTAATGAAAAGTTAGCAGATAAAATATTCTGTAATTTTTCGTTATTTCAGTCTATGCCCGATGTGTGGGGTATCGAGCAGGTTTTTCCCATCATGCCTATCCAGAATCTTGATAAATGTCCTGCCAGGGCGGGCGTGATTCAGGATCTAACCTGTGACTCGGATGGCAGGATAGATCGCTATATTAACTTTCAAAGCCTCGAAAAAACCCTACCCATTCACGATATTGATATGAGCCAACCTTATTACATCGGCTTTTTCCTGGTGGGAGCTTATCAGGAAATTTTGGGGGATATGCATAATTTGTTTGGGGATACTCACTCGGTTAATGTCGAAGTCGACCCAAATGGTTATCATTTTCAAGATCCGCAGGAAGGTGATCATGTCAGTGATTTGCTGGAGTATGTGCATATTGATCCCGAAGCGCTCAAGCAAGCGTATGCGACAAAACTGGAGCAGGCCGACCTCACTGAAGAGCAGTGTCAGAGTTTCAAAAAGGAGCTGGAACAGGGTTTGATGACCTACACCTATCTGGAGAAATAATACATGCAAACAGGGTTAATAGGACTAGGCGCTATGGGTACTGAGATGGCCAGAAACCTGGCTGGAGCAGGCTATCTCAAAACCGTTTGGAACAGGACAGAGGGCAAAGCACATCAACTGGCTGCAGAGCTGAATGTCGATTGTGCTAAAAGTCCTGAACAACTGGCAGAACTATGTGACGCTATCCTTATCTGTGTTTCGGCAGACCAGGATGTATTAGATATTGTTACCAGAGTATCAAGTACCATTAAGCCAGGATCAATTGTTGTTGATATGTCAACGGTTAGCCAACAAACTGCGATTGAAGCAGCGGGCATTTTGGCCGCTCGCCAAGCCAGCTTTTTAGATGCGCCGGTTTCGGGAGGGGTAGAAGGCGCTCGAAAAGGTAGTTTGGTAATGATGGTAGGGGGTGATCCAGCCATTTTAGAGTCAATTCAACCATTATTGGAAACGATGACCAATAACATCGTGCACATAGGGAAAACCGGATCAGGGCAGGGCGCCAAAGCAGTGAATCAAGTTATGGCCGCAGGGATTAATCAAGCGGTAACAGAAGCTTTAGCATTTGGTGAGGCGTTAGATTTACCGATGGCAAAAGTGATTGATGTAATTGTCGGCGGCGCTGCGGGTAATTGGTTTCTAGAGAACAGAGGCTTAACAATGACCCAAGGTACTTTCCATCCAGGTTTTAAAGTGGAGTTGCATCTTAAGGATTTATTAATTTGCCAAGAGATGGCTTCCAAGGTTTCGACCGCTACGCCGCTCGTTGAAAAAACGATAAAAGATTATCAGCGTCTCATCAATCAACAATCAGCAAAGGAGGATATTTCAGCGTTGTATCGTTTAAAAAAGCATTAACAATGGCTGATAAAGTTTAAATGTTTTACCTGGTTGTTTTAGCTGTATGTTCATCCCAACTCACAATTTGCCAATAATTGAATGCCAATGAAGCAACGGCCATCAAAAGTCCAAGGCTTTCGCGAGCTTCTTCAATATAAGTTTGATCGGCTTTCATCTTGTTTGCCAAATCTCCAGCTTCATGCTCAGAAAACAATTCCACTACACCGGGAAAAAAATAAATACTCCCGATCAGGCAAATCACAAGGGTTATGGCCATTGGAATTTTGTAAAAATGATGCTGAGCCGTAAAGAATGCAATGGCCGCGACTGAACCATAAACGGGTATCCAGAACCAGGGATCGGGGTCGTTGTATTGAACCAGAGCAAACAGGACAAAAATGAAGGCCAGGATGTAATTTAAAATCTTCATGAATTTTCCGGAAAAATTTTAGTCAGCAGGAGATCGTGCATAGCAGTAGGCGCCAGATTTTTTTGCGGCAAGTTGTTTCCAGCCAGTATGGCTTTGTCATCGTCATCTACAAAACATCGGCCGTGAGATCCTTTAACCAGCCTGGCATCAAGAGGTATGATGTCCATTAACATTCTAAAGCCTAGTTTTTTCTTAATTAGCTTGAGTAATATCCGTGGTTTAATAAGTATTTTGTTTGGATCGAGAAACATCTCAACCGGGTCATACCCTGGTTTGTTATGTATTGCCACAGTTCTGGCATAATCCGGTGCTTTGTTATCATTGAGCCAATGATAATAGGTAAACCATGACTTTTTGTCGGCAACCGCTACGAGTTCTCCAGAGCGTTCATGATCCAGGTGGTAGGCGGCTTGTTCCTGTTTGTCCAAAACCATCTCTATGCCTTGTGTCACTTGCAACCTGGCTTTGACCTGAGGTATCACTGCTGGGTCGTTACAATAGATATGTGCTAATTGATGATCGGCCAATGCAAACGCTTTGCTTAAGCCAATATCAGGTAGCTCAGTACCACGCTCGACACGAACACTCAGCAATTTCATTTCCCGTAACAAGCGGTTGATATGAATAGGTTTTTCGACTGGAGTGATGCCGTATTCTGACGTCAGCAACACTTCGACGCCATGGCTTTCAAGGAACTTAATCAAATCGGCACAAACTTCATCGATTTCGTTCAAATCCTTATAAATCCTTTGATCCTGATAACCATATTTTTGCAGGCCATAATCCAAATGCGGCAGGTAAACCAGTAAGCAAGTTGGGTTTTTCTCTTGAAATACCTTTTTTGATGCATTCGCGATCCATTGGCTAGACTTTATTGAAGTCTTAGGTCCCCAAAAGTCGAATAGCGGAAAAGTACCCAATTCGTTTTGCAGCTGGTCTCTTAAATCCGCTGGTTTGCTGTAGCAGTCGGGCATTTTGCGTCCATCGGCCAAGTACTGTGGCCGCGGGGTAACGCCGAAGTCAACTGATGAATTCATGTTATACCACCAGAACATGTTGGCGCAGGTGAAGTTTGGGTTGATGTTTTTAGCGTTATCCCACAGGGAGGGTGCTTGCACTAACAAATTTGATTGGCGCCATAGTTTAACTTCCTGTTCATTTCTGAATTTCCATCCGTTACCAACGATGCCGTGTTCGTTAGGCCACTTTCCCGTTAAATAAGTTGTTTGGACTGAACAAGTGACGGCTGGCAAAACAGGTTCGACATTAATGATATTGCGTACTTTTATCCACTCAGTCAGAAATGGGGTATGGTCTCCCAGGAGGCGTTTAGATAAACCGACAATGTTAATTAGGGCAATTTGTTTCATGATTTGATTTCATTGAGAACCCATTGTAGTTCTCTGGTAATGGATGTCTCAATGTCTACTTGAAGACCTTGTGGTAAGACATCCCAGGTATAGGTTTCCACTTCCAAGTGGCGGGTAAATGGCTTGGTTTTCCAAAGCTTTAATAAAGTAAGAATATCATCTTGGGTCGATTCAAGCACACCGTATTGTTGTGTGAAAATCGGTACGTGAAAATGTGTCCGAAGTTCCTTATAGTTAGAGTTTTCGAACTTTATCAGAGCGGCCGTTAAGTCAGTAAAACGCGAAAGGGTATTATTGTGATCTTTTAGCACAGTTTGATGTAAATACACGGGTTCATCAAAAGCGGCTAATTCATGAATCGTTCGTTGTCGGTTGTCACTGTCAGGAACTACTTTCATTGCTGAACTGATTTGAATTCTACCTATGTTGATACCTGCTTCAGATAGGTCTTGTAGCAGTTTCTTTATGTCCTCATATTCCACAGCAAAATGGCAAACGTCCAGGCAAAGCTGAATATGTCGTAGGATATGATTATGAGCGGTAGAAGCATTACAAGGGGCTAAACGCTGCAAATGCTCTTTCCCCAGGTTTAATAAAAAGTCATGATAAAAAGTGATAAACTCTTTACTTGTTTCAAAAATACCATCTGGTTCAGGTTCTAAATCCAGATGCAGCCATTTGCCTGTTTGTTGTTGTAAAAAAACCAGAAAAGCAGTGATCTCTGCTAGCTGTTCTGCCGCGACGGTTTTCACCTGATTTATACCTTGCGGAGAATGCCACGGTCGATAGCTTAAAGGAGAGGTTGATACACCGCCATCCATGCCTTCAGGTAATAATTCAGCCAAAATAGTGAATAAGCGCTTGGTATATTCAACACGTTCCTTGGTTGTCCAATCTGGGTGGTGTACTTGATCTTTTACCGGTGAATGGTGAAAGCCGCCATAAGGGAACCCATTGATGGTAAAGACATAAAGCTGGTTTGTTTGTAACCAGTGTTTGAACTCAGCCAGCCGACTACCTTCCATCAGCTCTAAAGAAGCTTGGTTCGACAAACGTAGTCCAATACCGAATTGACGAGTGGTTAAATTTTTTCTTATTCGAGGAACATAGCGCTCTATGTGATCAAATGTTTCTTTCCAGTTATCTCCGCCATGAACATTGGTGCAGTAGGTTAAATGACAGTGTTGGTTAACTTGCACGTAATAAATGTAACTTGGAGACTTGTAAGGCCGCTTCATTCAGAACATCGCAATCCATTTCATGTTCTTCGAAGCTGGCACCAATCTCGCTAATTAACATGATGGATAGCTCGCCACCCAGGTGCTCCCGAAATTCCTCCAGACCTGCCAGTAATTCTGGGTTTATTCGGTGTTGGTTCGCTTCCAGAAGTAGTGGATGAAAAGTCGCTAAACCGACCCTTTGTAAACAGTTTATAATTATCTCCCACTCCTGTTTAGCTAGATAACCTTTAATGAAACTATAAGTTAAATCGAGCGCTAATCCGAGGGCAACTGCTTCGCCATGACGAATTTGATAATTTGATAATTGCTCCAGTTTATGTGCTGACCAATGACCGAAATCCAATGGGCGAGAGGATCCTTGTTCGAAAGGGTCGCCACTGGCGGCTATGTGTTCCAAGTGTAATTGTGCGCACCAAAACACCAATTTTTTCATGACTGATAAATTACGTGATTGTAATAAACCTGCGTTTTTTTCGATCCATGAAAAAAACTCTGGTGATTTAAGCAAGGCGACTTTGATGGCCTCTGCAATACCGGCAATCCAGTCGCGTTGATCCAAAGTTGTCAATAATTGACTATCATTAATAACTGCAGCAGGCGGGTTGAAAGTCCCTAGAAAGTTTTTCTTGCCAAAATAATTGATGCCGTTTTTCACACCAACACCCGAATCATTTTGTGCCAACACAGTACTGGGTATTCGAATATGTCGAATGCCACGATGACCTACAGAAGCAGCAAAGCCTACCATATCCAGCAGGGCACCTCCGCCAATGGCTATCAGGTAAGCGTGTCGATCCATTTTGGCGGAATTGATAATCATCAACGTATCAAAAAAGTATTGAGCATCATTTTTGACCGTTTCTCCACCTCGCATTAAAAGAGGGGGTATTGCCAACTCAAGCGTATCGCTCTGCAAGCAATACGCTTCTATTTGTTTGAGCAACTCAGGGTGACAGTCACCCACTGCTTGATCAATGATGAAGGCAGCTTTGACCTTTCTTGATGGGTTGCTTGCAAGAATAGTGTTGGTCAGCACTGAATTATCTGATGAGAATACATTTTCCGTAAAAATAACCGGGTACTGAAACTCAATGGTAAATTGTTGAATAATTTTTTTCATCAAGTCACGGCAAAATGTTTACCCAACAACATAGAAACGGGCAACAAAGCCAGTACTGCCAAGCCTATTCGCCAGTTAGCAAAACCTGCTGTATAGCAGGCATCCAGAGGGATCAGCGATAACACCGCCATTTTAACTGCAAACATGATGTTGGCAGGCTGGTTGTCGAACAAAGCTTTTAGCTTGGCCCACAGATTCATACTAAGCCATAACGCTAAAAACGGAACAAGCATCTTTAGTTTTGCTATGGATGCAAAACCTAACCACAAAATAATGCTAAAAACGATAAGATCAAGCGTTATCGCCAGTGCAAGAGAGGGTCGATTATTTCCCAAAACTTCGTTCTGACTGGTGATCGTAATGGCAGCGATAAAGAGGATTGGTAATCCAGCTAAGCCCCAATAATCCGCTAATCCGCGACTGAACAGGCTCATGCCAAGCAGTAAGTTAGCGCCTCTGCAAAGCCCCATAAATAATGGGCCTAAGAGTAAGTGATGTTTAGCAAATTTATCGTAACTTAATGCAAAAATCACGATGATCAGTGCGATAAATCCGCTTTGAAAGCTTACCAGAGTGGCGGATACCAATCCAACGAGTAACATAATACTGCCGAATACGGCCGCATTTTCTTCACTGACCTGACCGCTTGGAATGGGTCTCTCTGGTCTTTCTTTACGATCAACTTCAGCATCGAATACATCATTAAATATTACGCCGCCGCCATATAAGCCAATGGTTGCAATCAACAATAAGATTAGACTGAATAAGTTCTCAGCATTGACTGGGTGAGAAAAAAAACCACCTATTGCTGCGCCGGTAAGAATATCCGCTACAGCGGTTACCAGGTTGGCAGGTCGTGCGAGAACTAGGTAAGGGAAGATACGTACATACATCAGTTTTCGATGATGTTTGCAGAAGTATGTTGTTCGGGTTCTTGTCCTCTTAAAACACTATTGCCACTGAACAGGTTCGATTGATCAATCTTGAAGTCATCCCAATCTGATTCTTTCATGTTATTGCTTTGAGCGTAGGCCTCTAGCGCATTTTGGTAACAAGTTTTATGTATGTCTGCGTTAGAAATACCGCGCTCCAGCATTAATTGTGCGGTTTTCGGAACGGATAGCGGATCGCTGACACCCCAATCTGCTGAGCTGTCGACAATGATTCTTTCAGAACCATATTGTTTTACGATGTCACACATCCGTTCATTTCCCATCTTGGTTTTGGGATAAATGGTAAAGGCCGACCAAAAGCCTCGGTCTAGTACTTCTTGAACTGTTTCTTCATTAACATGATCAATAACCACCATCGTGGGGTCAAGTTCATGTTCAATACAGACATCCATACTTCGGCTGGTGCCTCTTTTTTTATCGCGATGCGGGGTATGTATTAATACTGGTAATTCTACCTCTTTTGCTAGTTCCAGCTGAGCGCGAAAGAAGCGATCCTCTTCGTCGGTTTGGTCGTCATAACCAATTTCACCAATGGCAACTACATTTTCTTTAGCTGCATACAAAGGAAGTAGCTCCATGACTTGTTCCGCCAAAGGGACATTGTTGGCTTCTTTGGAATTTAAACCAATCGTACAATAATGTTTGATGCCGAACTGAGATGCTCGAAATTGTTCCCAACCAACCAGGCTGCTGTAATAATCCTTAAAAGAACCCACGTCTGTGCGGGGTTGGCCCAACCAAAAAGCCGGTTCAATTATCGCCACGATCCCTGCTTTACGCATGGCTTGGTAATCATCTGTCGTTCTGGAAGACATGTGAATGTGAGGATCAATGTATTTCATAATGAACCTTGTTAAATGTTAGTTTTGTTTGCTGAAATGCCGATGTCATACCATGACATTGTAGCAGATGAAATGTTATTTGCTCGTAGCCAATCTTTAGCCAACTGATGGTCACTTTCTTCGATTATCCGAATGCCGGCTTGATTTGATAATTCATCTCCTGTAGTAATAATTTTTTGAATGTCCTTAAAATTAGTTTCATTCAAAAAACCAGTCAATAAACGCCATAATTCAGGAGTCACTAGTCTGTTTGCCGCCCATCTCTCATGGGCAAAATCCTGAGCCATCATGGCCAAAGTGCTGTTATGTCGGTTATCCAGACCCCAAATTGTAAAAAGTGGCCTTTCAAGAAAGATGGATTTGATGACTAATTGATTCCAAGCATTTTCTCCAAAATGTTTGGCGGGAAAAGGGTTATGAGCTGTAATAGCATCAAAAACATCGATCATATTGGTTCTGATGCCTTCACTCCCTCTATGAATGAATTGGTGCTGATTTTGCATAAACGGCAATGATCGATACAACACAATCAGTTCGCCTTTATCTGCTGATTCAAACAATGGTTCTAGGATTTCTGCTTGTTGTTCGACAGGAATCATCTGTATTAAAGCTAAGCGGCACCAGTCTTGAAGAGTCCAAGAATCAACTCTAAAAGCTGGGTTTATTTGTTGTAGAGTGTATATTTGTTCGGGCTTTAATAGTAACGGCTGGTCAGGTATTTTTCTTTTTACCATCCCGAATTGGATATAGAGTTGGTTTATAGAAAAGTTGCTTTTTATTGTTTTAATCCTATCAACAAACCAATGTCTTGGACCCTCCTTACCCAACTGATCAAGACAGCTTTGCATGACTAGTTCCGAAAAAATCATAGGTATTGTATACAATACAAAACAAAGATTGGAGAGGCTATCGAAATGTAAGAGAAAATCATTGCTTAGCTGGTTTTTCTAGGATAACGGCTAGGGTGAATTAAACAAACATATAATCTAAGAAGTTATTAAACCCAAGAATTACCCAAACATTAACATTTCTACGGAAAAAAAATCTGTGGTCTTTTGCTAAAGACCACAGAAATCTAGTTTGATAAATTGTCTTTGCTTATTAGGTCTTATGAAATAAAATTGATCTTAAAATTGTCCCGCTGGTTTAATACTGGGCTTAGTAACGGATTCTTCTTTAGGTTTGCCCTCAGCTTCAATGCCTGCTGTAGGATCTTGATTACCACTATCATTTTTGTCTAGGTCATCAAGATCTTTAGGAGGATCCAGTTTTTTTCCGTCCATCAACTTGTCGATTTGTTTAAGATCTATCGTTTCCCACTGCATCAAAGCATCAGCCATATTGTGAAGAATGTTCAAATTCGTGTTCAACATGGTTTCGGCTCTTTCATAATTTCTATCGATTAGGGAACGTATTTCTTCGTCGATTTTGAAAGCAACTTGTTCTGAAACAGGCTTTTGTCCTGTTGATTGACGACCCATAAATGAACCGCCTTCCTCTTCGGAATAAGCCAGAGGTCCTAACGCATCCGACAAACCCCATTTAGTAACCATATTTCGCGCAATTTCGGTAGCACGCTCAATGTCATTGGAAGCGCCCGTAGTGACTTTGTTTTTTCCGAATATGATCTCTTCTGCAATACGTCCCCCAAATAAACTAGATATTTGACTTTCCAGCTTTTGTTTACTGGCGCTGTACTGATCATGCTCAGGTAGAAACATAGTTATGCCCAGAGCACGCCCTCTTGGCATAATACTTACCTTATAGACTGGATCGTGGTCGGGCACCAGTCGACCGACGATACAATGGCCTGCTTCGTGATAAGCTGTTAGCAGTTTATCTTCTTCCTTCATGACCATGCTGCGCCGTTCAGCACCCATCAAAATTTTATCCTTAGCTTTTTCCAGATCGGCCATTTCGACTAGCGTTTTACCAGCTCTTGCTGCAAATAGCGCTGCTTCGTTGATAATATTGGCTAAATCTGCACCTGAGAACCCAGGCGTACCACGAGCAATGTATTTAATTTCAACATCATCGGCGAGTGGCACTTTTTTCAAATGTACTTTAAGAATTTGTGCGCGTCCTCTGACATCGGGCAATCCAACATTCACTTCTCGGTCAAAACGTCCGGGTCTCAATAAAGCTTTATCCAATACATCGGCACGGTTTGTCGCAGCAATTACAATGACGCCTTCATTGCCTTCAAAACCATCCAGTTCAACTAACAGTTGGTTTAGTGTTTGTTCACGTTCATCGTTACCACCGCCTAAACCTACGCCTCTTGCACGACCGACAGCATCAATTTCATCAATGAAGATGATACAAGGTGAATGTTCTTTGGCTTGCTTAAACATGTCACGTACCCTGGCAGCGCCAACACCAACGTACATTTCTACGAAATCCGATCCTGATATGGTAAAAAACTTGACTTTAGCTTCACCTGCAATCGCCCTTGCCAGTAAGGTCTTACCTGTTCCTGGCGGTCCGACCATCAAGATACCTCTAGGGATTTGGCCGCCGAGTTTATGGAAACGTTCTGGATCTTTAAGAAAGTCGACAAGTTCCTCAACTTCTTCTTTGGCTTCTTCACAACCAGCAACGTCAGCAAAAGTTACTTTAAGTTGATCTTCAGCCATCATCTTGGCTTTGCTTTTGCCAAGTCCCATGGCACCTCCTCCGCCTCCCATACCGCCTTGAGATCGTCGCATAAAGATGATCCAAACAGCAATCAGCAACAACATTGGGAACCATGAAATGAATACCTGCGTTAAGAAAGATTGCTTTTCAGGCGCTACGGTTTTAATTTCTACATTGCCACTGAGCAAGTCATCAATGAGGTGAGGATCACCTGGATCAAAAGTAGAAAATCTTTCGCCGCCGTTAGTAAAGCCAACGATGTTGTGATCATTGATTTCTACTTTATCAATGTTGCCAGACTTCACCTGACTAATAAATTCGGAATAAGCCAGCGTTGGTTTCAACTGCGTGCTATTCGTTTGCTCTAGCCGGCTAAAAATAAGGTAGAAGGCAATGAATATAAACCCCCATATGAGGATGTTTTTAATATTTTTCATAATAAACTCTCCAGGTGAATATTTTTTACACCAATTAATGGTAAGACTGCACCTAACAACACATCCTTAATACTACTAAATAAAAATCTATTGCCTTCCAAAGTATCTGAATCATTCAGAGTTTGGGTTTAGCACTATGATATCCCCATCTTCCTCAAACGTCTTCATGTAAGCACACAAATTTCTTTAGAACTCAAAGAATTCAGGATCTGTGGCTATTTGCTGGCCTTTATTTCAGTACCTTTGGCTTCTTTCTCCTTCATCTCGAAGCTTTGGCTGTTACTATGCTCAAGTCTGTTAGCATATCTGACTGTTTTCTTGATCAATATATCCCGCGAATGCCCCTCGAATTTTAGTAATCTGCTCAAGCCTCATAGTGGCTTGCTCTTGATTACCCGGTAAAGGCGCATAGAGCAACGAACTGCGTTAACAGCTCCCCACTTCACATATGAATCAACGATGACATTTTTCTTCTTAGAAGTCAAAAAACGTTCAGGTTTTGAATTCAGAGTAAGAGCTTTGCCACTTAAGTGTTTCACATCATTGATGAAGGGGGTTTTAAAATGCACTCCAGGCTCGTTGTCCGAATTAATAATCTTGCCCAATTTGAATGTAATCGCTTTATCAGTCTCAATGAACTGAAAAAACTGATAAATAGGGTAAAGACAGCAAAGTAAAACCTACAAAAGACCACTTTTGGTTAGCAATCATAAGATTCTTCCCTTGTGACAAGTACGCTCGAAGTTAGGGGTACGATTAAAAGTGATGCAAGACTAAATTTTCATCATGCCGCCTTTTGCCTAACATCTTGCCAGTAATTTTCCCATCGTTGATTGATTCTACATAATCGCAAAGCCAACATATAATCTATATTATTGGGTGACCACCAAGCTCCAGGACGCTTAAGCCGAGCTTGAACAATGTAACGGTGAGCGCTTTCAATTTCACCTGAACCGATTGGAAGTCCTTTTTCTATCGCACCTTGATAATCAACTTGATCCAGACGATTTCTCAAGTAGCGGTAAGCCCTACGAACCGGCGCTTTCTCATCATCCGTTTCGGATGGTTCAAGAAACGGCAATAGGGTTTCAAGAACAAGGCTGGCCTGATTGATTTTCAGGCATTGCTAATTTAGTATAGTTTTATGTTAGAATTAAATTTTTGATATCTTTCTAAAGAGAGCGAGAAATTTAATGGAATGCCCTAAATGCAAATCTAATAAAAACATCAAAGATGGTATCGTAAAACAAAAGCAGCGTTACAAATGTAAAGAATGTAATTTTCGATATACTGTTGCTAGTGGCTCGGGAGCCAAACCATTCTATTTAAGAAAGATGGCTCTTCAATTATATCTTGAAGGATTAGGGTTTCGTTCAATTGGTCGGGTTTTGAACGTAAGCAATGTCACGGTACTAAATTGGATTAGATCCTTTGGTGAGCAAGTTGCCGAATTGAAAAGTCCTGAACAAGTGATTTATGCTGAGATGGATGAAATGCATACCTATGTGGGTCAAAAAAAAGCTATAAATGGATATGGATTGCTGTTGATAGATATGGGAAAAAATTCATCAATTTCATTGTTGGCGACCGAAGCGTACAGACAGGACAAAAACTCTGGGAAGGAATTGAAGATCAATTAAATGGAACAATAGCAACCGATTATTGGCAGCCCTATGAACATTTTATTCCTAGCGAAAAACACGTTCAATCCAAAGCTGAAACATACACAGTTGAAGGCTACAATAGTATCTTTAGACATTTTCTTGCGCGAATGAGAAGAAAGACAAAATGTTACACAAAAAGTGTTCGAATGCTTGAGCTGTCTATATTACTCTTAATGCATAAAAGAAATGGAACGTTAACTATACTAAATTAGCAATGCCGATTTTCAAACGTTGTTTTTGTTCATCTAACCATAATGCCGAGTCACCTGTACAGCTAGGTGCCGCTTCTGCCAAGTATTCACAAAGATGCATTAAGTCGATTAAATAGGTTCCATTTTCGCCAAATTGTTCATCCACTTGGCGCTTGATCCAGGATGCGCCATCGCCTACCGAATGCACGTGTGTTTGTTGGCCAAAGTTTACATTCATCGCGCAATCAAATAACTGGCGACCTGTTTCTTCAATACCCCCAGAAAAGTTTCCTCCATAATGCAGCGTCCGACTGCCACATTCATGGGCAATACAAAGTCGCAGTTCTTGCCAGCCCAGTGTTTTTTCTTTTCGCTTATCTTTTGCTTCAGGATCAATGGTCACCACAGGAACCATGCCTCCATCTGTCTCTGCAATGACGTGTTTTGTACCTGAGGTATCTGGCCAGTCACTGACAAGGTCTGTTTGTTCAAATATCGCTTTGCCATGATGCTCTGTGATGAACCTAATACTACTCACCGGTACCTCTATTCCATAATGTTCTTGGAGTTTAGCGTTGACTTGGCCAAATGGCTGGTCTGCTCCAAAATCTGTGATGGCCCGTTGTAAAGGCGTCGAGGTACTTCGGCAGGTCACATTCGCTTGATCTGAAAAAGTACGAACGATATGGGTTGACTCACGAAAGAGGGTTTCTTCAATTTCGATAATATCAAAGGTACTATGCCACCACAGTTTTTTTTCCTGCAATACGTAATTCGGGTTGTTCTTTCAATTCAGCTTCATTGCGCTTATTTTTACTTTCTGCCCACTCGGAAAGTGCTGCGTGACCTATTTTTCGAACCTCTTCAATGACGCGTTGCTCCGCTGCATCCGCTTTCTCAATCGTTTCATCGTCATCTTCTACGATAGCCATTAATGCCTCAACACGATGGCGTAGTATGGGATGTTCATTTAGAAGTTCGAGTAGCTTTATATCTTTTTCGGGGATGGTTTTGTTCATGTATATTTTCTTTTATATTTCAACTCTATAAAATACAATCTTAACATGTTGCATCACTTTTAATCACACCCAGATTATTACTCTTTTAGTTATTTAGGAAACGTTATTAAATAACTTCCAAAACGGGCTTGTCTTTTAGTTCCATTTCTTCGATAGAAAAATAGTTTCGTAGCCAGTTATGCGCCTATTTTCCTGCCTTGAACCGAAACAAAAATCCTGTGCCATTTCTGGAAGTCATTTAACTCTGGTTCCTTTATGAAGTGTGGCTTTGGTTATTACAGTGATTCATTCTCACTGAATCTAAATAATCAAAGCCAGAGATCTATACACTCTAAAGACTGAAATTATTGATCAATCGTCAAATTCGCCATGTACATTTGCATCACATGCTTGTGATGGACCTGTTGCATCATCAGGGCAAACCCATGCGATCTCGTCAATATCGCAAGCTACAATGTCATCATCTACTTTGTTATTGTCGCAAAATTTAACGGCAGCAACCTCACCTTCATTAGTCGAGAGCTTGTCAGCCACAATTTCAAATCTTTGAGTACTCATGATCGAACTGGATTCTCTTAAACGTCCATTATTGGTTTGTATGTCAGAATTTATCGTAAAGCTTTGGCCGACAACAGGCGTTGAATCTTCTCTATTATTGTCGAATGTAAAATCACCTCCCTGACCAGATGGGCATGGGCTGGCTATAATCTGAGCGTTTGCTACGATTGGATCCCAACTGACAGTGGTAGAAGTGCGGCACGTTGGGAAATTACGACTTACAACATCTATTAGACCTAGATCTCCGAAATCAACGTTAACCCTAACCGACATAAAACCGTTTGGGTCACTCACTTCGCAAACAATGGCTAATGGAATTTCGCATTCAATTTCCAAAGCATTAGCCTCTTGAGTAAAAGAGACCCAGGCAAGTAATAGGCTGGCTAAGACTATTACAACTTTTTTGTTAAAATTATCATGATAAAAGGTTAGATTATTAAATTCATTCATAACATATCTCCAGAAGTTCATTTAAATACACGCTAATAATTAAGTGTGGAAGTGCAGAATACCGGTATAGCTATTTGGAAAATACGTAGAATGTAACTAGAAATATGTGATGTTTTAACGTCTACTTCCTTTTTTTCAAAAGTGAGGGGTGGAAAATGTTTTGCCGTCAACCGCATAGGTCGATTAAAAGTACAGTCGGTGAAGAAACTGAGAACTGAGAAATTTGTCAACCCCTTGAAACTATAAATAAAGCCAGAATTGAGTTATGCTAAACGTAATTAGATAGTAGATCTTTCAGGAATCTCTACGTTAGCGCTTATTCTGTGTCGGCTTACTGTTAACCCGTTTTTTGTAAATAGCTGAGTTAATACACTGTTGCATAGGCGCTAATATATTCGCTACTATCTTCAGACAGCGAAAATCAATAATCATGTATTTTGTGGTGCGAAGTGGGAGGTTTGGCAGACATTGGGAAGGTTGAATAATGCTTGGTTTGATTAAATATAAAAGAGGGTACTATGGATTATTACAGAGCACAGCATACTAAAATTGTTCTTTTTTTTATTATCATGGCGGTTGATTTTACGACCGTTGCTTTTGCAGGTGTAGAGGTCGCTATCACAAAGAAATTACCTTACCTGGATGTGATGCATGAAGGCACCAAGGTTCGTATCCAACGCATTCAGGATACTTCTAACAAACTCAATAATAGTTATACCAAGACATCACGTCCATGCCCGCCATTCTGTATACAGCCGATAGAACTTTATCCGAGTATTAAGACGGTTGGTGAGATAGAATTATTGAAATTCCTTGATACAGAAGTAAAAAATAACACAGGCTTGTTAGTTGATGCTCGTATGCCTGATTGGTACGAACAAGGCACAATTCCAGGTTCGGTAAATATTCCTTTCACGATCCTTAGTGCCGGCCTGGATAGTTCACATACCAGCAAAATTATCAAATTACTTGGCGCTACAGAAAAAGAGGGTATATGGGATTTTTCGAAGACCAAAAAGTTATTGCTTTTTTGTAATGGACCTTGGTGTAGCCAGTCTCCATTTGCGATAAAAAATCTCCTTACGCTAGGTTATCCGCCCGAAAAATTGGTTTGGTATAGAGGTGGTATGCAATACTGGCAATTATTCGGTTTAACTACGGTTACTCCCTAAAAGCTGTTCGTCTGACAGGAGACATAATATGCTGACCAAATTTTCAACCTATAGACAAATCACGGTTTTTACTGTCTTTGCTTCAACACTGGCATTACAACCAGCCTGTGCCGATGATGATGCTTATGTCAATGATTTAAGAAACGAGGCAAAAAAAACCAAAACAAGCGATATTAACCCCTCTCCAGATTCAGTGGTTAAAACCAATAGAGCTGTTGAAATCAGACAACCAAACGACACTGTTTTTAAGAAAGTTCAACGTGTTTTAGGGCTTAACGAAAAAGCTGATGACAAGGTGGTTAATGATCTGGAAAAGGTGGTTTCATCTCCTTCTCGACCAGACGACAACGCGGCAGATATTCGCCAAGCGGTCAGTGAGGCCATGTCTGATTCAAAAAGTCAAAATGGACAGCTTAACGAGGATGGTGAGCCGAAATCATTATCTAAAAGACTTAATAAGATAGTCGACGAAAATATGGAGGCGCCAGCCAGCGATCTTGAACAAAATTATGTTCGTTCGCTTAGCCAGGAGTTATCGGATGAATCAGCAACAAAGTTACTTCCTGTCAAATCCCCAACATCAATTTCTACATCTACTTATAAGGGTTACACAGGAGTGAATCAATCAAACATTTCAAGAAGCATAAACCAAAAAAGTTTTGGAACAACCATTACCGTCCTGAAAGGCGAATCGTTGTCAAAAATTTCACAACGTATATACGGAACAGGTAAATATTATTGGTTATTGTATAAAGCGAATCGTGAAGAAATTGCCGATCCAGATTTCATCACGGTTGGTCAGGTATTACAGGTGCCTGATGTACCCTAACAAAGTTTGTGTTGTAGAGTGAGTCAACTAGTTAACACGGCAAATTTGTTCTCTCGCCATCAAATTTCTGTAACTGAGAAAATATTACGCATCATTTTCAGGTAATCAAAGATCCGTCGAGTATTCATGGTTAGTTCCCGCATTTTCTGAGCGAAGTTACGGATCTTCTTTCCTTTGATGATGCCAACGGTGAACGCCTGAATCGGGTGATGCTTTTGTTGCTCTAAAAGGGGCGCTCACTTCACTTTTATTCACACACGGTATTAATATCGTTGCGATTAATTATCCTTTTCGGGACAAAGCATAATTTTTATGCGGAGGTCATTCTTTACGGAGCCTTGCAAGCAGGCCAGGAAAGGTTAGAATTTACCGACAACTCGCTAACACCCAGTGAGCAATTGGAGGCATTTATTCGGTGGGTTTTATTGCGGAGTTTGGGCTATGGTAAGGATTTATTGATGAGTCAGGTCCATTTGCGATAGATGATGAACCCAAGTTCGGTACTGGATCTAGTGGTCGAAAAACTCATTCGCTCGGTGTCTGCCAATGCCGATCATTGTCAGGCTTTTCACTGAGCGAGGCTGTCGCGCAAGCGTTTGTAAAGCTATTGCTAAGGTACGTCTCTGGCAGGGTTAGCCAGCGAAAAGCAGACAAGGAAAACTGTTTAATTTTACTTTGACCGTAATAATTCTGACCCTAATAATTTATTTCTACAGCCCACCACGAGTCGCGTATACCTCAGTTAAGCGCCGGGACCCTCTGAATCGGCCTTGGTCTAGTTCACAGAGTACCAAGACCGATTTAAGAGTGAAGCGGACCAGATTTAGAGCGGTTGTGGCAACGCCGGTGAAAGCCAGCCAATGGGTTGAGTGCGATTCGCGCCCAATCCCTCGTGTATACAGCCCTGCTGAACGAGATTATTGACCTGCGAAAGCTTGATGGGATAATGATGCGCGCGTCGAGCGCCTGGCCATGGGCACCAGACCTGGTATAACGGGACAGCACCGCGAAAGTTATTCTTTGCAACGTAGCCAATGATGCCTTCGTAACTGTACCCGATCGGATTCTGCTTCAACTTGTCCACCAGTGACTGCTGAGTCGTCATGAAGTGATCGTGAGTCGTTGGATTGTAGTACCGATGGAGTGGGTAAGTCGACGTGCTAGGAGTCGGCCATACGTAGCCCAATACAAATGCGTCTGTAAAGCCTGCAGAGTCCGTTGCAATGTTGCGCTGGCTTTCGTCAGTTGTATAGTATAAGTCAATAATGCTTGGTGTCTCCACGTTTAGAAGTCGCAGAGGTAGAAGCCCGCGTCGATCGGTCAAGCCGATGAGGTAGGAATCCTGTTTGCTACCTGTCTTGGGTACAGCGACCTTGCCGACGCGGAAATCGGTACTCTCGCTGACCCCAGCGACCCGGACCCTACCGTCACGAACCGCCAGCACTTTTCCCTCATCGTTCTCACTGCCCCTACCGGCCGCCCGTACTATGGGAGATTTCATAATACTCTGATCGAAGTCGATGAGAAACGGATCTCGCCCACCCGCTGAGTTGAGGGTTGTATGTCCGACACGCATACTCCGCTCGTAGAAACCTCCCGCAAAAACGCGGTTGGTTGTCGATGAGACCCCCACAGACGTGACGGAATCTGTACCGACACCGCCGATCTGCACGCCGTATTGAATGGTACCACTGCGGGTATCAAGCCGAACAAGAAAGCCATCTCGGCCGCCTTGGTTCCTAAGAAAGCCACCAGCCCGCATACTGGCTTCGAAGTAACCACCAACGTAAACATACGGCCACTTGGCTGCAAGCGCGCGAGCTTTGTCATCGCCGGTTCCGCCGAAGGTTCGTACCCACATAACTCGGAAGTCAGGCGTAAGCTTAACCACGAACACATTGGATGCGACCTCATTCTTGTCCGTTACCCCGCTCGGCTCGGGCAAGGATGCTAGGACTTCACCGCGCTCGTTGTACACCTTCGCGTCTGGGCTTCGATAGTAGCCTGCAAGAATTACATTACCCTGTGTATCGGTTGCGACTTCCGGCTGGCCGTCATCTTCACTACCGCCTACCCCAATCATTCTGAATGTAGAAGTGCCTCCTGGTACGCTGCCATGCGCAAGATTATACTGAACAAGAAATACGTCGAATCGGCTTCCCAGTTTATTCATTACCGGATCGCGTCCATTTTCTTGCAAGCGAAGTTCGCCTCCTTTGAAGTGGCCAGCCGCGTATACAAAGTCTTTGCTGGTCGCAACAGACTCAGCCTTGGTCTCGTCGCCACTCCGCTGGTTCTCGGCCCAGCCGACTGTTAGATCCGGATTTAATTGTACCAAGATGCCAGTACCGGCAGCTTCTGTATCCAAATGCCGATGGCCTCCTCTGTCATCACCGATCTTGAAATCGCTATTTAAAGGGCAGCGCGCATGGCCAACAATGTAGATATGCTTATCTCCGCCTGTGCCTGCGGTGACGTTGGCGCCATGAGTAAAGTTGAACTGATCACCCGCGATCCCGTTGCAACTTCCGGACGAAACCGCTATTTCCCGGCCCGTTACCAGGTCATGGCGTGAGACTCGCAATTGCTGTCTACCGTCTTTAATACTTAGATTGAAGATGATGTCTTTGTCGCTGGTACGTGTTTGTATAACGTAGTGTGACCCATTGGCGATGACCGCGCCGGTAGGAACATCCTCTCGGCTGCCGTGCAAAAGCTGTCTTGCGAAGTCTCGGGGGCGGTTTGCCGAGCGAGCCTGCGCGGGTTGTCTAATATTGCTTTCGTCGACGCACACCTCGTCTTCAATGAAGCTTTCGTCGCGATCCATGTCGTCTACGCAAGCCGCAGCACCAAAAGTGGCAAATACAGACACTCCCATCACTAAGCTTCTTGTTAGTCGAATCACTCGTTTTTTCATAGTCACCTCTCCTTATATTTTAGATGTATAAAAAATACTTTCTTAATTTTTATTGATTTTGTGATTGTCCCCTTTGCGACAATGCTAGTTATTCTAACGAACTTAATTCGCTTATAGCAAGAATTTAATGGGTAGTTTCAGGGACACAATACTTAGAAAAGGTGTCTACCATAGAATTTAAGGAATAAAAACAAACCTGTTAGGCTCGTGGATAAGTGGATATCAGGGATGATATCCACTTATCCACAGGCTTATCGAAAAAGGGGCTTTTGTTCCGAAATTTGCGGATGACAAAACACGATAATCGAGTTAGCCTATGGTTTGACGGGGGTGTGGCTCATGGGGTCAGCGGTCTGGTTTATTAGATCCGCTCGGCACTGAAGTGCCGCCCCTGTCATCTGCATCATCCAAAGCGTCTGCCGGGATGGTGCCAATCGGTTGATGTGGCTCTGAGTGTAGACGAGACGCTGGATGATAATTTTCATCTTTTATAGCAGAGGCGTAAGCACTATGCAAACATCACAAATTACCGTGGGCATTGACATTGGTTCTTATCAGCACCGGGTGGCCATTGCCGGCCCCGACGGGGCGATTTTGGAAGAGTTTGACCTGGCCCATCATAAGTTAGGTTTTCGCGATTTTTTCCAGCGTTTGGCGGTTCATGAAAAACGCACTGGATTACCGGTCGCCATCGCGATGGAAGGTTTCAATGGTCACGCGCGACCCTTAGATACGGAAATTCGGATGCGGGGCTATCCGCTCTATAATGTCAACAACTTGAAGCTAGCTCGTTTCAAAGAAATTTTTCCAGGGCCCGCTAAGAGCGACCCGATTGATGCGCATAAAATTCTGGAACTGTTCCAGTTGCGTACCCATTTACCCTTAGCCAAGGATGTGTTGCAAGAAGTCGCCGCAACACCTGCAGAAAACGACCAGCTCAAACGCTTAACACGTCGCCGCCGCCAGTTGGTCAATGATAAGATGCGCATCGCCAATCGTCTACAGGTGGACCTCAAGGCGGTCTCACCGGGTCTACTAGACATTACCGGTAGTGTTGATAATCTTTGGTTTTTAAACTTTCTGACCTGCCGTGATGAGTTCTCCAAACTGGCTCGCATTCAGGGCAAAAGCCTGCTTCAAGTCAAAGGTGTTGGTCACCAATACGCGGATATCATCCAACAGTGGCAACAAACCGCTTACTTTGCACCCGAAGTCGCTTGGGTGGGTGAGATGATCATTGAGGATGCTCAGCGTATCTTGGCAATCATGGGATCTATTAAGCGATTAGAAACACAAATAATGGACCTTACTGAACACTCGGTGATTGCTGGCCGGATACAGTCTATTCCTGGCTTTGGGGTCATTTCCTGCGCCGAGTTGGCGGGTGAGATCGGCACTCTGAAGCGATTTGCTTCCGAGGCTAGTTTAGCGCTGTATATCGGCATGGCCGCATTAGACAATCAATCTGGGCAATTCAAAGGCACGAAAACACCCAGGCAAGTCAATAAGCGCGCCAAGGCGGCTATGATGGTAGCGGTAGCTCGACATATCGAGCGGGTACCCAGTTCCAAAGCTTATTATGACAAAAAGCGTGCTGAAGGTAAAAAGCATAACCAAGCAGTCAGAGCTTTAGGGCGACATTTAACGAGAGTCATCTGGTCTTTGATTAAGCATCAAAGGAACTATGAAATGCGTTGATTTGTTATTAAAAAATACTTGCAAATTCTAGCGGGATGTTCAGTCATTGCATTGTGCAAAATATGGATACACGATGCAATGACTAACACCTTTTGATAAAACCCACGGTTTACACACTAAATTCATGTACATGTAAAACTTAATATCATTAGTATCCTTTAGCAGCACGAAGAACTGGATAATATTGGGTAAAAACCACATCTGCTGCGGCAGAAGCCTTGTGACAAGCCGCACATGCTTCCATTGGGAATGCTGTAGCAGTTTGCTTTAATGTTTTATGATCTTTTGTTGTAAAGCTAAAATATGCCCAGTTTCCAGGTTTTTTAGGAAAATGCTTCACGCTTTTAATCGTCGCTTCTAACCCAATAAACTCACCCATGAAATATCCGTTACCACTGGTTGCTGTTTTACTTCCAATATAAAAAGTGTCAGTCATTGCATTGTGCAAAATATGGATACACGATGCAATGACTGACACCTTTTGATAAATAAAGGCGTATAAAACCCACGGTTTACACACTAAATTCATGTACATGTAAAACTTAATATCATTAGTTTCCTTTAGCAGCACGAAGAACTGGATAATATTGGGTAAAAACCATATCTTCTGCGGCAGAAGCCTTGTGACAGGCCGCACATGCTTCTGTTGATAATGCTGTAGCAGTTTGCTTTAATGTTTTATGATCTTTCGTTGTAAAGCTAAAATAAGCCCAGTTACCAGGTTCTTTAGGGAAATGCTTTGAACTTTTAATTGTCGCTTCCAACCCAATAAATTCCCCCATGAAATATCCGTTACCACTCGTCGCCGTTTTACTCCCAACACTCACTAATTCCTTGACCAAGATTGTACCTTCGCGGAATTTCCCCGTTTTTTTCCAAATTTTATAACTATCCGGATCAATATATACATTGTGAAATTCAGGAAAGGGAGCCTTGCCGTCATTCATATCGTTGGGTGTGACGGGTGCTCCAACATAGATCCACTCACGGTATCCCTCAGGTTTTATTAGTTCGCCTTGTTTATTTATTGAAAATGCCACATCATTAGCAGCGAGTGCGTTGACTTGCCCAAAAAAGACCATTGTTGTTACAAATGAAAAAATTACGATTAGTTTATTGCACATAATAATCACCTTATTGTATTAATTTAGAACAATTTACTCAGTGAACCGGGAAAGCAGGTATTCTCGCAATGCGACTGCTTGATTGCACTCGGTATCTCGAGCTGAAAACAAAAGCGTCAGTCGTCCTTTTGCCGCTTCATTAATTAGTGTCTCCATGGCCTCTGGTTTGGCATCCAACTCCGAAAAGTAACGGAGCTTGAATGCCTCCCACTTCAGTTGGTCATGGCCAAACCACTTTCGCAAGGCTGTGCTAGGTGCAACCTCTCTCAACCACCGGTCAGCCTGTACTTGCTCTTTCGTCATTCCACGCGGCCACACTCGATCTACCAGAATACGAAGGCCATCGTTAGAATTGATCGGTTCGTATACTCGTTTCGCTCGAATGTCCATGCCAGCGATCCAGTTAACGATGTGTGATGCAAGCTCCGCCTCGTTTAGCTATTTGTCTTCGACCTCGACGATGTCGGGTCGTAGGGTACCGATGATGCCCATAAGCTCCTTATGTTCCTTTTCTGGGACTTTGAATTTGTTCAACGTGTCGACAAGGTGCTGAGCGACGATGTCGAATTCACTCGCCTTGATGCCTAGTCCGGCATGGCTCTTAACCGCAGATCGGCTGATGATTTTGCAGGGTCCACCGGTCACGTTACAAACAAGGTTCTTGTTCTTCTGGCGAAAGCCTTCGCGCGAGTCATTACTCATACCGAAGAAACGTGCGCCGACCACGGGATCATTGAACAGTTTACCGGCGAAGTCGTCCACTACCGCCGAGACGGCGTCGTAACCACCGAGGCGTTCGTAAAGCGACTTTTCTTTGGCTAAGCCGATTCGAGGTAAGGCAAAGGTGAACGTGAGTAATGCGATTGAGATGACAAGAGAGCGAAGGGTTTTTCTAATGTTCATGGTCTTTCCTCGTTTGAAGTTAAAGAAACAAGCAATTCCGGGTGATAATTTGATCGCTGATTCTCTGCATATTGCAAAGGTTATGGTCACATGAGTAATTGCTTTTATAATGATCATCTTAAATAGACAACTCTGGATTGATCAACAAACTCAACGGTAATTGTGGTTCTGTTAAACTATAAAAAAAGTCGACTCCACAAACAAATACTTATTTCCTATCGATAACCAAGGAGTAGCCTATGCACCTCCACCAACTGAAGTATTTTGTTTCTATCGTTGAAACTGGCAGCATGACCAAGGCAGCCGAGCGTTGCTTCATATCACAACCTTCTATTAGTCAGCAGTTAAGTAAGTTGGAAGACAACATAGGCAAGCAATTATTTTCACGAGAACATGGAAAACTAGTCCTTACCAATCCGGGTCAAGTAATGTATGAACAGGCCCAAAAGATCCTGAGCACGGTAGAGGAAGCCAAGCGTCGAGTCATCGACGTTGATGACACTACAGGCGGTTCCGTTTCTATCGGTATTTTGCCAACGCTGGCGCCATTTGTTTTATCAAGCACACTATTATCGCTATCAGAAAAATACCCCAACGCTATGGTGACGGTGCGAGAGGAAGTTTCTGAAGTCATCGTTGATGCGGCAGCACGGGGTGAAATTGATATCCTTATCGAGGTTTTACCTTTTGATGAAACCCACTTGAATATCGAACCGTTATTCACGGACGAATTTTACGTTGCCGTTCATCAGGACAATCCGTTGGCTAAACTAAACGAGATACCTATCAATGCATTAGATGGCATGTCTTTTATCTTGCTGAAAGATATTCACTGTCTAACCCGACAAATTGAAAACTACTGCTTTAACAAGTGTTTCGTTCCGAAAGTATTGTTTCAAGCCTCTGAACTGACCACTGTTAAACAGCTCATAGAATTACAATATGGCATTTCAATGCTACCCTGGATCTCAATCGACAATAATCCTGACTCTTTGATTCGATATATCAAACTCAAAGGCGAAAAACCTATCCGAGAGGTGGTCATTGCCACGGCTAAAGATCGATACATCAGTCCCGCCGCAGAATATTTTATCTCCGTTATGAAAAAGCAATACCAAACAATCTAATCATTCCCTAGCGCAACTGTTTGAAATGTCAGCTTTCCGGAGTACCAAATGTTCAGGTTAGTGAAGTCTGAATGATAATAAATAGGGTCAATAATAAATAGTAATAATTAGGGTCAGAGTAAAATAAAGATCAAAGGTTCAGCGAAAATCAGACAAGGAAAATTGTTTATTTTTACTCTGACCCCAATTTTACACCAGTTAGTTTGGTGATCAAGCATTTGTAAGTTGCAGCTAGAGTGGATCTGTTTTACCTTATAGAAAGGTAATGTTGTCCATATATCTAAACCGTATTCCTCATCGCGGTATTCGCTGTTAGGAACCAGAGTTAAATAATTTCAGATACTGGCGTAGATCATTTCTTTGTAAAATAATTATTCCAGTGTCATGGCAGGAAAGTGGATGTATAACGAACTATACATCTATTTTCCTGACGCCGAAATGAGGTAAAAGGACAAGTCAGTTTCGGGGTCTTTAAGTTAGGTCTATAGTGTATCTTTTTCAAATAGATGGATATGAAACTTACTAAGGAGAACTTGATGATAAAGCAAATAATACGCGCACTATTTCCGATAGCATTAGCAGTACTTTCATCTGGTGTTTTTGCTGATACTCTCTTTTTGGATGATTTTCAGGATAGCAACATTGATGACTGGATCATCAATGATCCAAATGAATCAAGCAGGGTTATGAGTAAAAACGGTAGTTTGATGTTTAACATCAGAAATACCGATTCAGCTTCCATAACACTCGATACTACAGGTGTTTCGGATGTGGTTATTTCCCTCGATATGGCGGCGTCATCATTGGAAAATGGTGAGCTTTGTTTTGCAGAAGCGCAAGGCCTGACTATTGGACAGCTCGAAAACGGCAAAGACAACGGTATGATTAATCATAAGGTTGTTTCCAATGCCAATGCTTTTGACAATAATCCAGCTTTAACACTGATGCTTAGGTCGGCAGGGAATGAAGACAGCGATCATTGTTATTTTGATAACGTTGTTGTCGAGTCAGTCTCCGGTGGCGTACCACGCAATGAGGCCACGGCAGCCTACCTGAATGGTACAAGCGATAGCACTTTCAGTACCGCTGCTTTTCTTCCGCAAAACAGCAATTCAACCGCTAATACCTTTGCAGGAAGCTTGGTAATTAGCGGCACACCTACCTTTAAACGTCTATATGGTTGGTCGGGTAATCTCCCGACGAATGCTAGCCTATGGCCCGTATTTGATGTTGAATTTGTACAGCATGGCACAGACCTAATTCCCGTTGATCGTCGAGGAATGAAAGCAGCACATGGAAATGAAGCCTGGAGTGTATCGGTAGGTACAGGAGCAGTATGGGATGAAGCAGGCGATGGAGCAATGACCAGAGCGGCCTTTCCCTTTACTTTAGGGGAGCGAAATACAAACTGTGAACATAACGGAGTGGCAACATTTTTGTTTGATGATGGTGGTAATATATCAAACGTACATGTTCAAACTGTTGCAGAAACCTGTATTTTTTATGGTTTTGATATGTATGGAACCTTGAGTGCCACCTATAATCAACGCACTGTTTCGAATAGAGCACAAGTGATAAACGAATGGAACACAGAAGTTGCCAATCATATTCGAACCAAATCCATAACCCAGCTTCCTATTGACTACCCAGGAGTCGATCTAAGCCATTATCATCCCAAGATAAAGGCTGCTGATTTACATATGTATGGTGTCATCGTTAATGGTATTAACTATGTTGATGGCTGCGTTACACGTTATGGTGCACATCCTTACTGCTCAGAAATGACGACCAGCGTATATTCGTTTACCAAGTCAATATTCAGCTCGCTTGCTGTCATGCGGGCAGAGAAATTGTGGTCAGGTTTTAACAGTGAATCGATTGCGTCACATGTGCCAGAGTGCATTAGTTCAGGTAACTGGGACGATGTAACGATTGAGAATGCGTTAGATATGGCTACCGGTAACTACACTCAGCCACATTTTCAATTTGACGAGGGTAGCGCTGCCATGCGTGATAAGTTCTTTCTGCAAGAAGCGCGTGCTCAGCGTGCCGACTTTGCGTGTAACGGTTTGCCACGAAAAGCGATCCCCGGGACTCAGGTGGTTTCCCATACTTCTGACCATGAGTTAATCAGCTACGCTTTAACTCATATGGCCATTGAAATGCTGGGTGCCGGTGCAGACGGTTTTAATGACATTATGGTACCCGTCTATGACGCTATTGGTCTTAGCCATACCATCCGAGGAATTCGTCGCGCCAGAGAGGGTGATGCTTGGGGTGGCTATGGTATGTCTGCCAAAGCCAATGACATTGCCCGTATCAGCGAATGGTTAGCAAATGGTGAGGCGCAAGCAAGCGGACTGTTGGATAACGTTATGTTAAGTGACATCCTCAGTGGCGACCCCCAGGGTTTGTTCGCCGGGCTTGATAACTTTAACTATGACGACGGTTTCTGGCGCTATCATGCGGGTGTTACAACTTCTATGAGTGCTTGTGGAGTTAATACCCAAGTCCCTGTTATGTCAGGATTTAGTGGACATACCGCAGTAATCATGCCTAATGTTATCTTTTATCAAATGACTGATGGTGCTGGCATTGGTTTTATCGATACTATCACAGATATTTTTAATAACATTGACAATACATGTCCATAATCAATCATTCATAAATCTTCACAAAAATCCTCTGCAATAAGGAGCAAGGATTCAATAAAATATGATTTTTGATTTTTGATTTGTCATTTTGTCCGTCTTCAGCGTTGTAGCAACAGTTGCGTAGCTTGCTATACGCCTGTTACTGCGCCTTGAAGACAAACAAAAATCCTGCGTCAAATTTTCGTATATTATTGAATCCTTGCTCCTAAGAGGGCTTTTTTTATCTTTCAAAAAGGTACAAAGTTATCAGGCGATTTCTGTCAAAGAATCGACCACCATACGTGTCTTTTCATCCTCCTCTAGGTTACCAACGGTATGCAGGTAATCGTGTAATTTATATTTATATCGCTGTCTAAGGTTTACAACACCGTTTTTACTCCACTATTTTTGGCAGGTTGTCATGATCATATGCTTGCATTGAAGTAATTGCATATCAACTCCTTTCCTTACGAATGGAGGTGATTAGACGTTTGCCGTTTCAGAGCTTCCAAATCTCTTGTCAAGCTATAATTTTCATTACGGTCAACTGACTGTTTATAAATAATTGTTGAGCGGTAAGGTAGCGGTGGTGGAGTTTGACTCTGCTGGATTTCTATTGAATTATTGAATTTCAATTTTTCCTCTTTCTCAGACTCATTTTCTATTGGACAAGACTTGTTCTTGAACTTTTGTTAGTTAACGCTACAATTAGTAAACAAAAACTATAGTCGTACTCTTTGTTTTTTTCTGTAGAATGCCCAGCATGATTGTTGTGACCACAGTTAACATTATTTTTATCGTGTCGAGGTAGGCAGTAAACGACAGAAAAACGGAAATTTAACCAGCACAGATGTACAACTTTTTTCTGAATGTAAATGTAGCAACTTAATAGACAATGACTCAAAGGACAATACTCGAGCCAGTTAACCAAGATACTTCTATGCTAAACAGTTTCATGAACGGACAAAATGATCATGATTCAGCAAAAGCTAGAAGGAATGTTAGAAAAGCTGTTCGTTACATAAGAAAAGATATTAAAGCCGCGTTAACACACTACAAGTTTTTTCGTTTCAATAAGTTGCATAAAGTAAAATTGCATGATTTAAGTAGCACCGGCGCCTTAATATCAACTGATTTGAAAATCCCGCTGCAAAGAAAAGTGACTTTTATCGTTCAATTCAAAGATAGAAAACGCTATATGGTGCGTTCCAAGGTTGTACGGCGAGTCAATTACTCAGCCATGCTTTATGGTTTGAAGTTTGAAAACTCGAATACTCGTTTGGCAGATCACATCCTGGAAACACAAACCGAGCTGATTATTCGCTAAGCAGTTTCTCAAGACCAATAAATCCTTTTTTATTCAATCAAGACGCGTTCCCTGAATGGTTAGAAATAGTTAAATGATTATTTGACTATTCGGATTCTCTTATACATTCTTCATTCTCAGCTTCAAACCCACCTTCTTTGCTCACCCCAAAAGTTTTTGCAAACTAGCATAGTATTTTCCAATTCAGAAATGAGTCTGAAATGTGCATAAAAGTTAAGCCATTTTTTTCTGTTCAAAAATCTGGTTAAAAAGTTTCTGTCTTTCTTTTTTTAGGATTATAGCGGCCTGATTATCGGTTATTGCCATGGCAACCTGATCGAGTATCGCAAAGCTTATTCCCGGTTTCAAATATTTTTCACTGTCAGGTAGTGATTTGAGTTTGTCATAAGGTGTCATCATGTTTTTATAGGGGTATTGCTTAGACTGCTTTCCTTTATCGTCGGTGATGATTTCAGGATAAAAGCAGGGCCTGTGATAGTTAACATAGGGGTACAAATACTTGATATTGAATTCATTCAGCCTCGCAGCCCATCTTTGTGGGATATGGGTATAGCCAAAAACCTTTCTGACCACCGCGGCATTTTTGCCTTCAACCAGTGCATTATCATTGGTTTGTCGGGATCGTGATTTGGTCATTTCAATCAATAGCTTATTTAACAGGTTCTCTACGGGCTTGTTGATATATTCTGACCCATTGTCAGAGTGAAAACCTTTGATGATAAAGGGAAAAGTTTCCAGTATTTGTTCAAGCACGGGGATTAAAAAGTGTTCGCTGATTTTTTCAACGGATAAGATCATTTCAAACTGAGTGACTTCATCAACTACATTGATATGATAAACGCCTTTTTGCTTGTCCTGGTCGCCCTGGTGAACGGTATCAACGCGAAGGTATCCTGGCTGACCGTTGGCTTGTGGTTTTCTTTTGTCGCCAATGGCGATCTGCCTGGGTTTGGTTTTTTCAAAGTCTCTGCGCTGTAACTGATAGGTTTTTGATGCCCTCAGATTGTAGAGGTGTGAAACAGAGATTGTCGCCAGCTTTTGATACTGCTTCTCTCCGTACACCTGATAGGAACGCTCAATAAGCTTTTTCACGGCATGACCACAAGGTTTCTCATGCCATTCATCAATGTCTGCCAATAATCGAATATCGCGCTGAGAATATTTTCGGTTGAAACCATTGCCTCTTGCTGGGCTGTACCTGACGTAACCGGTCTTTCGGTACTGCGCGATGAGACGTGTCATCTGCTGGCGGGAATAACCGGTTAGCTTAATCAGAAACCGACTAATGATGCCCTTGTCTTTTTTATTGCAGGACAGGTAGTTGAATTTAACGAGTCCCTTTTGGATCAATTGATACCGCTCAGCTTTATTACCCGGTATCGAATAGGCTATCGATTGGTTGCCCTGCAAAAAGGATTCGAGGTGCTCTATTTGGGTTAAATTATCGATGTTCATAATCATTTTCATAAAGTGGATTATGAACAGAAAAGCTATTTCAGGCTCATTTTATACTGGAAATAAGGAGTCGTTTCAGACTCATTTCATATTAGACAAGACTAGCATTTGTTTTTTTTTCTATCTATGTATAGAATGCGCGTTCTAAAGGTCGAGAGTATACAGATGCGCCTGTAATCGTATCAAGTGTTAAAAATTGGCAGCGGCTCTAGCTGCAACAAAGTAATAACACGACTATCTTTTTCCGCAGCAAGTTAATAGACTGATCCGCTAGGTTGGATGAGTTATCAAATTTTATCGTACGACAAATCAAGAACCTTGTGATTAATCACTTTAAAAGCAGTGTTGGTTTTTTATTGATGGCTAAAGGTTGTAAACATAAAATTGATTCAACAATTACAGTTAGGAGCGAGGGTTCAATAATATACGAAAGTATGACGCAGGATTTTTGTTTGTCTTCAAGGCGTAGTAACAGGCGTATAGCAAGCTACGCAACGGTTGTTACTACGTAGAAGACGGACAAAAAGACAGGTCGAAATTCGTTTATTGTTGAATCTTCGCTCCTTAGCGTACAGAAATTATTTAATATTAATTAAATAAAACAGGAGGGTTTTGTGATTAAAATTGATGGACTTTGTCGCCAGTATGGCGATTTTAAAGCCGTTGATAAGGTTTCTTTTACCATTGTAAAAGGTGAAGTAATTGGGCTTTTAGGTCATAACGGAGCGGGTAAAACCACCATAATGAAAATGATTACCGGTTTTTTGGAACCTAATGCCGGTACTATCGAGATAGATGGTTTAATGATGCCTGAACAACGTATGGCTATTCAGGGTCGGATTGGTTATTTACCAGAAAATTGCCCGGTTTATCCTGAAATGACTGTCATTGATTATCTCGAATATGCTGCTGACCTTAGAGGTTTAACTGACCAAGCTAAATTACTAGCAGTGCAAAGTGTTATTAATCAAACGGAGCTGGCGAGTAAAGCCACACATATGATTAGTACGCTTTCTCGCGGCTTTCGTCAGCGGGTTGGAGTGGCTCAAGCGATTTTAAATCAACCGGAGATAATGATTTTGGATGAACCAACCAATGGATTGGACCCATCGCAAATTTCGCACATGCGTGAATTGATTGTAACCTTGAGTAAAACGTCTACGGTTATCATTTCAACCCACGTTTTACAAGAGGTACAGGCGGTCTGTGATCGAGTTTTGATCGTTAAGAATGGCAAGCTCGCAATTGATGCCAAGATTAGCGATTTGCAAAAAGGATCCACCTTAAAACTTGTTTCAACCAGTTCTTCTCAGCAAATAGCTCAAGCCTTAAATCAGCTGCCCTGTAAATTAACTTCCAGCAGTTCTTTATCAGGTCAACAGTTTGAACACATCATTGAAGCAGATAAACAAGAAGATAACGTTACCGATTTAGTCAATGATGTTGTTAAAAGTTTGATAGACAATAATTTAACAATCTTCGCTATTTACCCTGAGCGCCAGGATTTAGAAAGTATTTTTCGTCAGGTAAATGCGGTAGAAACTGATACTCCACAGGAGGTTAAAGCTAATGCAGCCTAGTGTTTTTAAATTAGCCAAAAAAGAAATTGCAGGCTTTTTTTCATCACCGGTCGCCTTCATATTTTTTGCAGCTTTTTTATTGATAACATTGTTTATTTTCTTTTGGGTGGAAACGTTTTTTGCCCGAAATATTGCAGATGTAAGGCCGCTTTTTGAATGGATGCCGGTGTTGATGATATTTTTGGTCGCAGCCTTGACTATGAGAATGTGGAGCGAAGAACGCCGTACTGGAACCCTGGAGTTCTTGTTGACGCAACCCGTCAGTCCGTTGCGTTTTGTACTCGGCAAATTTCTAGCTTGTTTGGCCTTGGTAGCCATGGCTTTAATCTTGACGTTGCCTTTGCCGATCACATTATCGTTTCTGGGCGATTTGGATTGGGGGCCAATTTTTGGAGCCTACCTAGCGACATTATTGCTTGCGGCGGCCTATACATCAATCGGACTGACTGTCAGTGCCAGAACGGATAACCAAATTGTCAGTTTGATTGTAACTGTGTTGATATGTTCATTTTTCTATCTGTTAGGCGCGGACAAATTGACAGGGCTGTTTGGGAATGAGGCGAGCGAACTGTTTAAATCGCTTGGAACAGGTTCCCGTTTCGAATCAATAACTCGCGGTGTATTGGATATTAGGGATTGTTACTATTATTTAAGTCTCATTGGCGTATTCTTGTGTTTGAACAGCTATTTTTTGGAATCAGGGCGATGGGCAAAAGATAGCCAAGGTTCAAATCACCAACACTGGCAATTGCTGACAGGCTTGTTTGTCGCTAACTTTATAATGGGTAATGTTTGGCTTTCCCAGATCAATAAAGCGCGCATCGATTTAACCGAAGGACAACAATATTCAATTTCTCCGGCTACTATCAATTACCTTGAGCAACTCAATGAGCCACTTTTAATCCGTGGGTTTTTTAGCGCTAAAACACATCCTTTGTTAGCGCCGTTGGTCCCGCAAATCCGTGATTTATTGACCGAATATCAAATTGCTGCCAATGGTAAAATTCGAACCGAGTTTATTGATCCACTGGAAAACCCTGAGTTAGAAAAAGAAGCGGGTGAAAAGTATGGTATTCGGCCTGTTCCATTCCAGGTCACTGATAAATATCAGGCCTCAGTGGTTAATTCATACTTCGATGTCTTGATACAGTATGGTGATCAGTATCAGGTATTAGGTTTTAAGGATTTGATCGAAGTTAAATCGCAGAGTGAGGCCGATCTGGATGTGCAGCTGAGGAATCCTGAATACGAAATAACACGCAGCATAAAAAAAATACTTAATCAGTATCAAAGCGGCGGTAACCTTTTCAGTGGTTTGGATGAACCACTAAAATTCACCGGTTATATTTCTGAAGACACTCAATTACCTGAAGTTTTAGTAGAGCTAAAAAAAGATATTATCAGCGAATTAGAGGAATTTAAAGCCACGTCCAACGGAAAGTTTGATTTTACTCTGACAGCACCTGATGCCGGTGACGGCAAAGTTGCCCAACAGATAAGTGATGAGTTTGGCTTTCAACCGATGCGTGCCGGGTTATTCGATACCACGTCATTTTATTTTTACATGCTGTTAGAAAACAAAGGGCAGCCAGTGCAGGTGCCGTTGCCCAAAGATTTGAGTAAAGATAGTTTTAAAACCAGCGTTGAAGGGGCGATAAAACGGTATTCATCCGGCTTTATGAAAACGCTTGCTATTTACACGCCTCGGGCAACCCCGCCAAACCCCTTGATGCAACAAATGCGTATGCCTAGCGGGAAACAATTTAATGTGCTGCAAGAAAAACTCAAAGAAAATCACTTATTGGCAAATACGGATTTAACCGAGGGTACTATCAGTGAGAGCGCTGATTTTCTGTTCGTTGCTGCGCCTGATAAATTGACCGATGTGCAGGTATTTGCCATGGATCAGTTTTTAATGAAAGGCGGCACGGTTTTGCTTGCATCGTCATCATTTTCTGCCGATATGACGGGCGGAACATTGGCGGTTGCTGAGCAAAAATCCGGTGTTAACGAATGGTTGAAGCATTATGGTATTACCGTCGATAAATCAATGGTGCTTGATCCACAAAATGCCATGCTGCCCATTCCGGTGCAACGCAATTTAGGGGGTTATACCGTGCAGGAATTGCAAATGGTTGAATATCCCTATTTTGTTGATATTCGTCAACAAGGGTTGGCGGAAGGCGGGGCGATTACCTCAGGTCTTCCTCAAGTGACATTCAATTGGGCATCTCCGCTGGTATTGGATCAAGAAAAAACTAAAAGTTTGAAAGTAACTAAGTTGTTATCCAGTAGCAATCAAGCTTGGACTTCTGATTCAACCACGGTCGTTCCTGATTTCGAGCAATATCAGCAAATGGGTTTCGCACCGGGTGATAAGCGACAATCCTATTTACTCGCTGCGTCTATCGAAGGGCGATTTGAGTCTTTTTTTAAGGGCAAAGACTCACCTTTATTGGAGTACAACGATCCAGCAAAAAAAGGTGAAGAGAAAGCTGAAGATGAGACTAAGCAATCGAAAAAAGAAAAGCCACAACGTTTTAGCAGCGTCATAGAAAAGTCGCCTGAGTCAGCACGTATTATCGTGTTTGCCTCTAACGATTTTTTAGCTGATCAAACGATTAGCCTTGCTGCCAGCGGGGGTGGGTCAGAGTATTTGAATACATTGCAATTGGTTGAAAATACCGTTGATTGGTCGTTGGAAGACCAGGGGTTATTATCGATACGTAGTCGCAGCCATTTTGCCCGGACATTATTTCCGCTAAGTCAGTCAGCACAGCGTTTCTGGGAGTATATGAACTATGGACTTAGTTTGTTGGGGTTGCTGGTTATCTATCTCATCTTTAAATTTAAACGTCGCAAAGCTCATCAACATTATCAACAACTTCTTTCTGGCGCAGGAAATAAAGCATGAAGAAATTAACAATCATTTTATGTTCCGTTTTAGCGCTCCAAGTATTATTGTCGATCATTTTACTGACCCAGAAGCAAGATAGAGGCGCTTATAAATCCGATCAGTCCTTATTGGAAATAACAAAAGAGGCTCTAGATTCAATAATTCTGGAAGAGAAGGGAAAACCACCACTGGAACTAAAGCTAACTGGCAATGATTGGGTGTTGCCTGGTTATTTCAATATGCCTGTGGCTAAGAATAAATTGGAAACAGGTATCAACAAATTATTAGGATTTAAAAAAGGTTGGCCGGTAGCTAAAACAGAAGAGGCAGCGCCGCGCTTTAAAGTTGCTGGCAATGATTATGAACGAAAAATTACGTTTCAAAAAGGTGGTAAAGCAGTCAAAACGCTTTATCTTGGGTCGTCGCCGGGCTTCAAAAAAATTCATGCGCGAGTGGATGGTGAGAAAGATATTCAATCAATCGAATTTAGTGCATTTGAAGTCAGTGTTAATGCGGAAGATTGGATGCAGCGAGACCTGATAAAGATAGATCCTGAACCACTAACCCATATAGAAACGTCCGGCTTTAGTTTGGCTAAGGTCGATGATGATTGGCAAGTGGAAAAGCTGGCTGAAGATCAAATTACCAATGCAGATGGTGTTAAAAGCTTCTTAGGAAAGTTGGAAGATTTGAGCTATGTCAGTGTTTTGGGTGTTGAAGAAAAACCAGAATATGGATTGACTCAATCCACACTAAAATTAGTCCTGAATAAAGATGCTAAAGCTATTCAATACACAATAGGTAAACTGAAAGAGCAAGATGATTTTGTATTAAAGACCTCAACTCAACCCTACTTTTTTAAAGTCAATAAAGTGCAGGTAGATGCTTTGACTGAGGTGGAACTGGCCAAATTGGTTAATGAAAAAGGGTCGGAAGGACAAGATGCGAAGGATTCTGAAAAAGAAACTGGAAAACTAGAAGCAAAACCTTAATATTGAAATGATTAGTAAGCCAAGGATGGCTCAATTCTTTGTTTAAACGAAGTTATCGATTTCTTGAGCTCGGCTTGCCTTATCGGTTCCAAGACTTGCAACAGTCATAAAAGAATGTTCGAGGCGTTTCTGCATACTTTCTGAATGTGCGCCAGATCCATGTGAGCCGCCACAAATTTCGCAAGTAATAGCCTCAGGCAAGTTTTTAGCATCAGCGTTTTGGTTGTCTATATTTGAATTCTCCTCCCTGGTTTGAGAGAGTTCGGCGAGCGCCTGCTGTTCCATAGCCGTAGCTTTGGCAGCGGCCTGGAGGTCTGCAGAAGAAGGTTGTGCGGGTGCCAGGGCAGCTCTGCGAATTTGTTGAGCCTTTTGTATGTTCGCTTTGGGATCATCCGAAATCGTTGATGTATCAACTGAGACTTCTCCGCCAGTTGCGTAGCGTTTCCCATCTGGGCCGGTTTGGTAGGTAAAACTCGCACCGCCTTGGGCTAATGAGCCTGCTGTAGCCAAATGGGTTTGTTCGTGAGTCCGGACTTGCTGATCTCTTACTTTTAACTGGGTAATGCTTGCTAATTCTTCTCGGGTCAACTGAGATGAAGGACTAGTAGGACTAGAACTCTTTGATGTTGATTCGGAATTCTTGGTTTCACCCGAATGATGGTTGGACTGTGTGTTTTCCGTCGGGTGACTAGGTGTTGCAGTTGAAATGGGCTGCTGTTGAAATTGGACTGGAATCGAAGAATGGTTCGAAACACCGATGCTCATGATGAAACTAAAAAGGAAATTGAATCATGACCATTAAGTTTAGTACAGATTTTTTTCCCGGATAAACTTATTCGCTGAATTGACTGCCAGTTTTTGTTTAACGAGTTATGGTCTGGGTTCATTGATCATTTTTTATTAATTCGAAGCTTCTCTGCCTTTTTTGTCTTATACTACCCGTTAGAGCTGATTCGGAAAATTAAGGGATTATCTTAAAATCGAAATGTCTTTAGCAATAGATAATGTTCGTGACATCTATGCCGATCATCTAAACGAAATTTATAAGCGGTGTCCTGAAAAGTTAATGGCTAGCATACGTGAAGCAATAATGCCTGCTTCGGATGCCATTGCAGATGCTTTTTATACCTCAATGCTAACCATCAATGGCGCCGATGCATTTCTTGTCGATGAGATCGTTGATGCGCGATTGAAGACTGCCATGACTGAATGGATTCGAGAACTATTCAAACATCGTGATGCAGAAGAGGTGGCTCAATATGTCGAGCGGCAACTACAGATCGGTAGTGTTCATGCGCGGGTCAATTTACCGCCCCACTTGCTCAATACAGGTATTCGGGTTGTCAAATTAGAAATTCATAAATATCTGCTTAACACTGAAATATCTACCAGCGAGTATCGAGATAAGTCCACCTTAATGGGTATGGTGATTGATGTATCCGCTTCACTCATGAATGAAAGTTATCTAGGTGATCTGCTGCAAGGAGAGCGTAAGGCTCAATCACTTCAAATGCATGTTTCCGGTCAAGAGTTGGCATTTCGATGTGAGAAATTTCGAGCCGATATTTTTTCCTGACATGGACAAACGCTTAATTTAATCCTCAAAGAAAAGATTTTAAATCGAGAAAAAATACCGAAACTGACACACTCAGACCTTGGTTTGTGGATTAATCACAAAGCGCGCTTATTTTGTCCCGATATTAACGAAATTGATCAGATATCAGTGCAAATAGAGGAGGTTGATCGATTTTTGGATCAATTAATTGAGATAAGTGGATCTTCCAATACCAATACCCTAACGCAAGTTTTAGGGCAGCTTGACGAGTCGCTACAGATTTTAGCTCGATCATTAGGCTTGTTGGCGCAACAATGTTTGGCTATCGATTCCGGTAAGGATACCCTGACTCGACTCATGAACAGGCGCTATCTGGATACGGTGCTGCAAAAAGAGACCTTGTTCAGCATCAAGAATAACCGACCTTACGTCATTATCATGATTGATATCGATCATTTTAAGCGCATCAATGATGAATATGGCCATGAAGCTGGGGACAAAGTACTAGGACAAATTGCGGAAATAATGGACACAACCATCAGGGCAGGTGATTATATCTTTCGTTATGGCGGTGAAGAGTTTCTTATATTGTTACCAGATATTAAAGAAATTTATGCCCGTAAGGTAGCTGAGAAACTACGTGTTGAAGTCGAGGGATATAGCTTTGACATAGGACGTCAACAAATAAATTTAACCATTAGCCTGGGTTTGGCGGAACATGATGGACAACCGGATTTTTCGAGAATTGTTGCTCAAGCTGATAGAGCACTCTTCCAGGCAAAAGATGCTGGCAGAAATCGTTATCAAATTGCTGGTAAAACCGGCCATTGAGTGTTGCGTCTTGTTGAAATACCAGCATTTCATGTACGGATTCAGTAGGTTATTTTAGACGAAGGTGTGTAGTGCCTTTGTAAGCATGTAAATGGGTTGGAGGGAAAAACATTCAAGAAACAAGAAAACCAGCATGTTGAATAGGATGCTAACTCTATTTTTTATCTGGACCGCTACAGAAATTACGCTGGGGTATGAGCTTGATCCAGATAAGGAAGATGGGATTAACACGGAAAGAACTTTCAAGCCTCGGGCATGGCAAATCGATTTTAACGCTACCGAAGAAACTCACCACTCTCTCAAGTCTACTATTGCAACGTGGGATGCTGGGTTCGGATCAACATGGAATAGCTACGATGCGATAATGTTTGGACGAGGCAGGAAAGGTCAACAAAGGCCCTTCCATACTGGGAGAATACTGAAAGATCTGGTCGACAGCAAGGGTCGATCGAGTTTAGTTGACTTCGCAATTACTGATGGAAAGATGTACGGTATGATCGTCGGTTACAACACCCACCCAAAATTCAATAATTTGGGTGGAAAGTTGCAGTCGATGTTAGGCGACAATTAACCTGTCCGGTCAGACGACAATTATCTTGACCGGTTGAGTGTATAAACTGATAAGTACTTTTTACTCTTAGGAGGAAGTGACTTGTCCGGTAAACACATCACTCAATTACAGGAAAATAGTTATATGAAAAATCGTCAGACAGGTTGTACGCAGGAGACATCCGCAGCAAAAGCCGGCATCAGTGTTCGATCAGGTTGCCGGATCGAAAAAGGTGAAAGAGCTGAACACAAAGAACGAAAGTGGCGAACGCGCAAAGATCCATTAGAAGCCGTATGGGACTCAGAACTGGTTCCGTTATTAGAAGATGAATCGTCCTTAACTGGCATTACCCTGTGGGAGCATCTGGATGAGCAGCATCCGGGAAAGTATCCAGAGAAATACCTTCGGACACTGCAAAGACGTGTTAAACACTGGCAGGCCACACAAGGCCCGGACAAAGAAGTCATGTTTCGTCAGTCGGTACCTGCGGGTCATCAGGGACTATCTGATTTTACGCACCCCAATACCGTCATTACGATAGACGGGAAGGCGTTCGCACATTTACTGTACCAGTTTCGCCTGGCTTTTAGTGGTTGGCGTCATGTCCATGTTATTCAGGGCGGAGAAAGCTACAGTGCACTGGCTGACGGCTTACAAAGTGCATTACACACCTTAGGCGGTTCACCAAAGGAACATCGTACAGACAGCCTCAGTGCGGCTTACGTCAATAACGTAGAAAAACAGCGACTGACGGAAGACTATCATGATTTATGTAAGCATTATGGCATGCGGCCCACCATCAATAATCTGGGCATTAGTCATGAAAATGGCGCCATTGAAGCACCGCATGGCTCATTAAAACGTCGCATTGATCAAGCCATAAAGTTACGCGGTTCGAATGATTTTTCTACACTCCGTGCTTATCGAGAGTTTCTTGAACACATTGTCGACAAACTGAACAGACGATGCAAAGGCAGGTTGGCCGAAGAGCACAAAACCCTGTTAGCCTTACCCAAACACCGATTTGTTGATTATGCTGAGCTGTCGGTAAAAGTCACCACCAGCAGTACCATTGCTGTAAAACGCGCATTGTATACCGTCCCTTCACGCCTTATCGGTGAAAGCGTCAGGGTGCATCTCTACCATGATCGTTTGGTCTGCTTTGTTGGCCAAACTCGGGTGATCAATCTGCCTCGGATTTATCCAACAACGCCCACCGGCCGAGCGCGACGAATAGATTACCGGCATATCATTCATTCTCTGGCAGCCAAACCACAAGCCTTCCGCTTCTCACAGTTTCGCGATAATATTTTGCCTAACACGCAATATCGGGCTTTATGGAAGCAGGCAGAGAAACAGTTTACACCGCAAGAAGCATGCAAGTGGATGGTTGCTGTTTTACGCTTTGCCTATGATTATGATTGCGAAAGTGCCCTGGCAACTGAGCTAATGCGACAGGCAGAACAAGGTGCCTTGCCCGATTTAACATCCCTGCAGGCAAGGTATTTACAACACAGTACACCGCCACCGATACCGCTACGCCAACACCAGGTTGCTGACTATGATCAACTACTGACCGGTCAGTGGATGAGACAGGAGGTGTGCTGTGAGTGATGGTTTGCCAATGATGTTAAAAGAACTTCGCTTGCTGGCTTTTTGGCAATATTATGAAGCTTATCAGGAACAGGCCACAAAACAGGCATGGGGCTATAGCCAATACCTGTCTAAACTGTGTGAAAATGAAATTGCACGGCGCTTTGAAACGCGAGTTTGCAACTGGACCAAAGAAGCCAAATTACCCCGGGGCAAAAGTTTTGCCACCTTAGGCTTTGATGAATTACCGGAAACCATTCAAAAGAAAGTGATTGGGCTGCGCGATAATACCCAGTGGGCGCTACAGGCAGATAATGTTTTATTGATTGGCCCTTCCGGTGTCGGTAAATCGCATATTGCTTCTGCTTTGGGGCTTCATCTTATCGAACAAGGCATCCGGGTAAAATGGTTGGCTGCCACCGCACTGGTGCAATTACTGCAGCAGGCCAAAAAAGAGCTGGATTTAATGGCTGTGATGAGTCGACTGGATAAATATCGTGTACTCATTATCGATGATATTGGTTATGTTAAAAAAACGGATTCAGAAACCCAGGTCCTGTTTGAGTTTATTGCTCATCGTTATGAAAGTGGCAGCTTGATCATCACATCAAACCAGCCATTCAGTCACTGGGATCAGATATTCCCGGATACATTAATGACCGTAGCCGCCATTGACCGCATTATCCATCATGCCACGATTCTTGAAATCGACGGCAACAGTTACAGGAGGAAACATCAGAAAAAATCATAAAAAACCTTAAACACTCAACCGGCCATCATAATTGTCGCCAAACCGGACAAAGTAATTGACGCGAGACAAGTCGATGTCCTCTGAACATCTGTTTTGGGGTGACGATCTTCCGAAAGCTCCGAATCTAGGAACGACTGATTCGATTTTGCTGGAGTTCACTGATCTGCATTCGGGTGTATACAATCTTACCGTCTATAGCGCGAGCAGTTGGCACGATCCACACCGGGGGATGCAAATCAGTGTTGTCGGTCAAACCAAAGAGCTCAGACCTGGCAAGGGCAACAAATCGTATGTTTTTCAGCCGCGCAACATTAAATCGTATCTCGATGAAAACATCCGTGTGACTTTCCGCAATCTGGCGGTGAGGAGTGTCAAAGGAAATTCAGGTACATTATTAATCAAAATGAATGAGCTAGGTACTCTTGATCCGAGTTTAGCAGGGATCATCCTAACCCAAGTTTCAACTCTCACCGCGAATGTCGGCGCAGGTGAGTTTGTTAATGATATGCCGACCAATTAAAGGGGTAATAATATTTTCCCATCACCTTGAATTATGTATACGGAGAGTCCGCTGCCTTTGGGAGAGCCATTGCTAGTGATTTATTCGATATGAGTGACAGGTCAGGGTGGCAGTGGAAATCAGAACTTGGAGTGCTGGATGTTTGACATGCGAAGGGCAGGGTGATCAATAGCGCATCCCAATGACCAAATTTACTCCAAGGGCTAAAGCCGGTTGTAGCGCAGTAGAATGTACTCACAATTAAATTTATACGTTAAGAAACTTTCACAAGAAGCAATGAGTGTGAATTTATCTAGTCATCGGTTTTATCAGTCTCACTTGGATCATAATCACTTTTGCTTAGTACAACAGACATAAAAAACTTGTGAATTTAGGTACCAAGGCAGTACAGGAAAGGGCGAGTAACTTTTTTCCTGAATTGAAAAATTTAATTCCAACTCTTTTTCAACCACTGTAAAGTCAAATCCCTTGTGCGTCGGACGTGGGTTTTCTGGCCTTGTAGCGGAACAACCAAAGAAGGTTGCCAATAGTAATTCTTTCAAAGAATATTCAGATTTCCTTTTATGTAAAAAAACATGATTCAATTCTTTAAGTAATAATGTTGGCCCACCAATTACAGGAACAGATATGACTACCGTGCCGGAATTTTTAAGAATTCTGGTTGCTTGCCCATACAACTCTTCTTTTTCTTCTTGATATAGATGTTCTAACGTCTCAAATGAACAAAATACATCAACTGAAGCCGGCTCAATTTCATCCATATTTTGAGTAATGATGTATTTCTCAGAAAAATGGCCTGATTCGGGGTCGAAACCCAACAGCTTTACGTCATCTCTTCTTTCAGAAATCTCAATAAGAAAATCTCCTTTACCGCACCCATAATCTAGTAGAGTTTGCTTACCACCTAAAATTTTTAATATTCTTTCCACTGACAGTTCATGTCTCTTCTTATGGGCAAACCGAGCAATGGGATTAGGGTTTTGCAATGTTTGTTTAGAATAATTTACAGTCATCAGTCACAAAATAGTTGAGGACACAGCTGATTGAACTGTCCATTTGTGCTGCATCTGTTTAATACAATTGAAGATTGAGTAATTAGACGTATGGGAAACGCGCTAAATTGGAATTAAACATTAAGCGCACTTAAGCCGTTCCCGACTGCTTGCGCTTACGTTTTTACGCGTTTCATCAAGCCTTGATCTAATATCCTTATTACTCAATTGGTAGGGCTCTCCACGCATGATGTTCCCCACCATTTTCAAACTAACTACTACATTAAAACCTTCAATATGAATAAGCTCTTGGTTTTTGAACTTTAAATTAACAGAAATATATTTGAAGTAATATTGTACTAAGGTACTAAGGTACTAAGGTACTAAGGTACTAAGGTACTAAGGTACTAAGGTACTAAGGTACTAAGGTACTAAGGTACTAAAACCATGTTTAATACTATTTTAATAACCCATCCGCTTTGCTCGTGCTCGATTGCATTACGCGGGGTCGCATGATCCCTTCATACTTCGTAGCTACTACCAACACAATAGAATAACTAAGCGTATAGTGCTTGCGTCTGCCTCTCTGTCAAGTTGTATAAGGTTTTGATGCCGTATTTTACGGCCAGTTTGATGTGCAATGATTACTTTCATTATTTCACCTCTGAATTTATCGAAAAAGCAAGTTCTTAGGACTTGGTTATTTCGGTTTTAATTATTTCTAACTCCAAAAAAATCCCCAAAGGAAAATTGATGATTTATTATTTCAACGGTTTTTTTTGAGCATGAAGGGTTATTCTGTCATTAGTTATATTGTTTCCCAAAGTGATTATTAAACGAAAAACATGTGAAAAATTACCTTGTTTTTCTTCACCACACTAAAAAACTGGTTTTTTAGTTTACCCAGCCAATAGTTTGGATACAATATGATGATCTTTTATCAGCATAAAACATGAATATGGACGACAAAGTATTCCTCTATGATACAGAACGGTTGCACGCTATTGCTTCTGGTGAGCTGGTTAAGCAGGGGTTGGCATATTTTACCGACAACCGGGTGTTTGCTCTCGATTTGTCAGGTGACAAGTTAACTGCGCAGGTAGAGGACGCTGAAGATGATGAACCGTATTGGGTGGAATTATCCCATATTGACGAACAATTAAGCGTTAGTTGCGATTGCGATGAAACCGGAGAAGTTTGTAGGCATGCTGTTGCTGCTTTGTATGCCTATGCCGATCAGCATGGTTTTGAAGAAGAGGCGAGATTGTTGGGTAGTGCGGTCGACGAAGCGATTCAAGAACGTGTTAAAAAAGGGCGTAACGAAGTACGGGTTAAATTGATCAATGGCAATTTGGGATTTGGTACTTGGCAAGCCTCTTCTATTGTGTCGAGCACGCATTGGAAAAAATCGTATCAAGTGCAAATCCGTTCGCTGGACCAACGTATGAATTATTGCACTTGCCCGGATTTGGCAAGCAATCGTTTGGGAACCTGCAAGCATATTGAAGCAGTTTTGCATTACGCGAAGAAACAGCCGGGTTATCAAAAACTGAAAACGGCTGGTTGCCCGGTTTCTTTTGTTCATCTGGCTTGGGAGTCGGCGACCCGGCCTGTCATTCGCTTACATCAAAAAGAACAAGTCGAAGCTGATTTAGCTGTGGTCTTATCTGATTATTATAATCAGGATGGGGTTTTTACTGGTCGCCTGCCGGACGATTTCTACCGTTTTTCAGAACTAATTTATGGTCGTGATGATTTTCTGTTAGGCGATGATGTCGTTAAGTTCGTTCGGCAGTGCGCTAAAGACGCTGCCCAAGCTATTCGTGGTCAGGAAATTGAACAGGAAATACTGCGTACTAACGGTGTATTGCCGGGAATTAAAGCCAGACTGTTTGCGTATCAGAGCGAGGGTGTTGCTTTTTTGGCTTCACGGGGTAGGGCGTTACTGGCCGATGATATGGGTTTAGGTAAAACCTTACAAGCCATAGTCTTGTCCAATATGAAATGAGTCTGAAACGACTCCTTATTTCCAGTATAAAATGAGCCTGAAATAGCTTTTCTGTTCATAATCCACTTTATGAAAATGATTATGAACATCGATAATTTAACCCAAATAGAGCACCTCGAATCCTTTTTGCAGGGCAACCAATCGATAGCCTATTCGATACCGGGTAATAAAGCTGAGCGGTATCAATTGATCCAAAAGGGACTCGTTAAATTCAACTACCTGTCCTGCAATAAAAAAGACAAGGGCATCATTAGTCGGTTTCTGATTAAGCTAACCGGTTATTCCCGCCAGCAGATGACACGTCTCATCGCGCAGTACCGAAAGACCGGTTACGTCAGGTACAGCCCAGCAAGAGGCAATGGTTTCAACCGAAAATATTCTCAGCGCGATATTCGATTATTGGCAGACATTGATGAATGGCATGAGAAACCTTGTGGTCATGCCGTGAAAAAGCTTATTGAGCGTTCCTATCAGGTGTACGGAGAGAAGCAGTATCAAAAGCTGGCGACAATCTCTGTTTCACACCTCTACAATCTGAGGGCATCAAAAACCTATCAGTTACAGCGCAGAGACTTTGAAAAAACCAAACCCAGGCAGATCGCCATTGGCGACAAAAGAAAACCACAAGCCAACGGTCAGCCAGGATACCTTCGCGTTGATACCGTTCACCAGGGCGACCAGGACAAGCAAAAAGGCGTTTATCATATCAATGTAGTTGATGAAGTCACTCAGTTTGAAATGATCTTATCCGTTGAAAAAATCAGCGAACACTTTTTAATCCCCGTGCTTGAACAAATACTGGAAACTTTTCCCTTTATCATCAAAGGTTTTCACTCTGACAATGGGTCAGAATATATCAACAAGCCCGTAGAGAACCTGTTAAATAAGCTATTGATTGAAATGACCAAATCACGATCCCGACAAACCAATGATAATGCACTGGTTGAAGGCAAAAATGCCGCGGTGGTCAGAAAGGTTTTTGGCTATACCCATATCCCACAAAGATGGGCTGCGAGGCTGAATGAATTCAATATCAAGTATTTGTACCCCTATGTTAACTATCACAGGCCCTGCTTTTATCCTGAAATCATCACCGACGATAAAGGAAAGCAGTCTAAGCAATACCCCTATAAAAACATGATGACACCTTATGACAAACTCAAATCACTACCTGACAGTGAAAAATATTTGAAACCGGGAATAAGCTTTGCGATACTCGATCAGGTTGCCATGGCAATAACCGATAATCAGGCCGCTATAATCCTAAAAAAAGAAAGACAGAAACTTTTTAACCAGATTTTTGAACAGAAAAAAATGGCTTAACTTTTATGCACATTTCAGACTCATTTCTGAATTGGAAAATACTGCCATTGCTGCCGCCTCCTGGTTGGCTGAGAATGAAGGCGTGCAACGGGTCTTGGTGTTTTGTCCAGCTTCACTCAAACATCAGTGGGCGAGGGAAATTCAGAAATTTACGGCTCATTCAGTACAAATCATTCAAGGAAAAGTTGAAAACCGCATGGTGCAATACCGAGCTGATTCCTTGTTTTTTATTATCAATTATGAACTGGTTTTGCGTGACCTGACCATCATCAGTGAGACGCTCAAACCGGATTTGATCATTCTTGACGAAGCACAGCGTATTAAAAACTGGCGTACTAAGTTGGCATCTACGGTCAAATTAATTCCGTCACGTTATGTCTTTGTGTTAAGTGGTACGCCACTGGAAAATCGGCTGGAGGATTTATACAGTTTACTGCAGGTAATCGATGCTCGCGTGTTGGGGCCTTTGTGGCGTTGTCTGCTGGATTTCCATATTACCGATGAACGCGGCAAGGTGATTGGTTATCGAAATTTGTCTGAGTTGCGGCTGCGTATCGCTTCGGTGATGCTGCGGCGCAACCGTTCTTTGGTGAGTGATCAATTACCAGATCGTACCGAAGTTAGCCTGGATATTCCTATGAGTAATATTCAACAGGAATTACACGATGCGGCGTTAGCGACGGCAGGCCGTTTAGCTCACATTGCCAAACGACGACCGTTGACCCCGGGTGAGCAAAATCGCATGATGGCGGCCTTGCAACAGGCTCGTATGGCGTGTAATGCAGCTGGGCTGGTAGATAAGGAAACGCAGGGGTCGCCTAAACTTGAAGAATTGGCGCGTCTGCTGGAAGAATTGTGCCTGCAAAGCAACCGCAAGGTGGTGGTATTTTCACAGTGGGCGATGATGACAGAAATGGTAGAAACGTTGGTTCGCTCTCTAGGATTGGGTTGTGTACGCTTACATGGCGGTGTACCCAGCCATAAGCGTGGTGATTTAATGGAAAAATTTCAAAAGGACGATGCGGTACAGGTTTTCATTTCTACCGATGCCGGCGGTACTGGTTTGAACCTGCAATCCGCTTCGGCGTTAGTCAATCTAGATATGCCCTGGAATCCGGCGGTGCTGGATCAGCGTATTGCCAGGATTCACCGTCTTGGGCAAAAGCAAAAAGTGCAGATTTTCCTGCTGTTGGCGGCAGACTCCTACGAACAAAGAGTTGCAATTCTGGTTAAGGGGAAACGTGATTTGTTCGATAATGTGATCGGCCCTGATGCTTCCGAGGATGTGGTCGGCGTATCCAAAAAAATGCTGCAGACATTAATTGACGATATGGCGACACCGGAACCAGAAGCAACTGACCCAACTGAACAATCTGCGCCGATTGCTCATTCCGTTCAGGACGAGTTGGAAACTATCGGTAAACAAACGACTACAGCAACAGACGAAGACGAAAGTCAGCTAAAACAATTGATTGAAAACATTCAAAATGGTTTTATTGATCGTATCGAACGCATTTTAGGTTCTGGTGGCGGTTTATTGGTGGTCGTAAATCAAGTGAAAGATGAGGATGAGCAAACCGCACTGGATTTGTCGGAACCGGAATTGCCGGTTGCGGTCATTGATACGCGTACTTTAAGAAGCATCAAACGCCTTGATACTGCTTCACCGGTGGTAGAAACTCGCACATTATATGAATCTGCACAGGCCGAAGAAAAACCTGAAAATCTGTTATTGAAAGCAGCGGACAAGAAGTTAAAGTCGGCCGAGGTGTTGTTACAACAACAATGCATCGCTGGCTTGATGGATTTATTGGCGTCAGCCTTATTGTTGAAAGTCGCTGGAATTAATAGCCAAACGCAAGCACCCACACTGGAAAATGCTACTGTTTGGCTATACAGCGAGATTTTGCCTACACAGATTTTGACTCAGGATCAGGCGAACATTATCGTGAGAATAATCTCCTTAAGCCAAAGCCCTAAGGTGCCGGAAACCTTGATCGAACAATCTTTAGCAGATGTTCGTCTTTTGTTTTCGGCTTTAACCGGGACTGGCTGATTAAGTGTCGCTGGTATTGGTAAGTTTGTCTTATTACTGCGATCCTCATGGCTATCATCGATGCTGTTTTTTCGTTTACCACCTCTCTTGAAATCAATCAAAAATCTTGATTATTAAAGATATGCTTTGTTGCTTAGCCTTTTAGTACAATATGAACTAACCAAGCATTTGGAGATTTTTTTCCATTGGGGCCAAGGGCATCTCATTTGATATAGAAACAATGTTCTTCCAGCTCCATCATAACCGTAGGTTTTTTTAAAAAGGAGTTTTTATATATGTATCGGAACAACCCTGCTATTTTACCCATTAATTTGTCTAGTCTTGGGACGTCGTTAAAGTTGCTATTTTCAGGATATCTGATTGTTATTGCGATCGGTTATGCCATGTCGATGATTCAGGTTTTGTATACTCATGGCATGGCAGATGGGGAGCTTGGGCTATCTGTAGAAGATGTGGTTTACAGTTATTATGGGGATCGTTCTGGTTCAATGCTTGAAACAAAGCTTAATGGTTCTATGAAAATGAATGCGCCGGATAATGAAAGATTTAATATTATCCAGTGGGTCAGAGATGGGGGAGAAGAAGCGCAATATGGAAAAATTAAGAATATTATCGAAACCCGCTGCACCATCTGCCACAATGAGCATGCTGCCGGTATACCCGATTTCACTCAATTTGAGGTGCTAAAAAAATATTCAGAATCAGATCATGGAGCTACTTTTTCTTCGTTAATTCGGGTGTCGCATATTCATTTATTCGGTATCGCGTTTATTTTTATGTTTGTCGGTATGATTTTTAGTCTGGCTTCCGGAGTGCCTATAATCTATAAAGGTACTGCGATTATCATGCCTTATGCATTTTTAATCATGGATATTGCTTCTTGGTGGCTGACCAAACTAAATCCTCATTTCGCTTGGTTGGTCATTCTTGGAGGAATGGGGTTAGCGGTGGCATTTATGTTTATGTGGTCTGTATCGATGTATGAAATGTGGATTTTGCCTCGTCGACAAACCGATTTTCGAATTGGTATTCAGGATGAATAAGCAATGGGTTGTTAATTCACCTGGTGAGTGTTCAAGGTGTATCCTTGATCTCGGTACTGCCGGTAGCGTTTTCGACCAGCTTGTTTGACAGCTTGATTTTCGTCCAATATTTCTAGAACTCTCCCGGCTTCCACGTTGGGGCATGGCTCACCAAGGTTGACCATTACATCTGCCCACTGGTCAGGTATATGGTGATTTGACATTAGAATAATATTGTTTCTTTTGGGCAGCTCACCAGTAAATACTTGGTGAGGGATAAAACTACCTGCTCTAAAAGTCCAAAGCAAGTTGTCTAATAGACTGGTTTGATGCGTCGTTTCAGTAATAACAAAGATTTTACCGCCGCTCCGCCAAGCTTTTTCGATCAATTTGCAGGCAAAAGCCTGGCGATTTTGGTGTTTGATCAAATAGAAATCAACCGTTGGCATGTGCTCTATCTATTAAGTATTGTGTTAATAACGGTACCGGACGGCCTGTAGCGCCTTTGAGTGGGCCCGATGAACGCCAAGCTGTCCCAGCTATGTCTAGATGGGCCCACCGAAAGTCCTCAGTATAGCGTGATAGAAAACAGCCCGCTGTAATGCTGCCACCTTCACGTCCGCCGATATTCGCCATATCAGCAAAATTAGTTTTTAACTGGTCTTGATACTCTTCCCATAATGGCAAACGCCAGACTGCATCGCAGGCCATATGACTGGCATCCGTTAAATCATTGCATAAATCGTCGTCATTACTCAGCAGGCCGCTGGGGTGTTTGCCTAAAGCAATCACGCAAGCACCCGTTAAGGTAGCGATATCGATTACAGTTTCAGGCTCAAAACGTTTGGTGTAGGTCAGGGCATCACATAGGATTAGACGGCCTTCGGCATCTGTATTGAGTATTTCGATCGTCTTACCTGACATGCTGGTTACAACATCGCCAGGTTTATTGGCGTCGCCGTCGGGCAAATTTTCTGAAGAGGGTATTATGCCAACTACATTGATCGGTAATTGCAGCTTTGCGACAGCATACACAGTGCCTAAAACACTGGCGCCTCCGCACATGTCGTATTTCATTTCGTCCATGGCCTGGCCAGGTTTTAGTGAGATACCTCCAGCGTCGAAGGTGAGTCCTTTCCCTACCAGGGCATAGGGTTTGCTGGTTTTATTAGCACCCTGATATTCCAAGCAAATCAACTTGGCTGGTTGGCGGCTGCCTCGTGAGACGGAGAGCAGGGCGCCCATGCCAAGTTTTTGCATATCTTTTTCCTCCAAAACCGATACCTTGATAGCTGGGAGTTGTTCCGCAAGTTCTTTGGCTTGGTCGGCAAGATAACTGGGAGTACAGATGTTGCCTGGTAAATCACTTAGCTTTTTTGACAAGGTAACACCGGAAGCAATAGCTTGGCCTTGTTTAATGCCTTCTTCAATCTCTGCGTTTTGGTCAGAAGGGCACTGAATTTGTAAGGTGCTAAAGGTGTAAGCATCGTCCTTGCTGCTTTTTGTTTGGGTGAATTGGTAACAGTTATCTTCAAATATTTCAACAAGCTGTCTACTCTTCCATGTCTCGGTCATGTCGACGACATCAATATCCAGTAAAGCTGAAAGGCCTGATTTTAGCTTGGTTCCCTTGATAAAATTAATTGCGCTGGCCAGTATTTTTCGATATTTTTTATTAGTCAGTGGTTCTTTTTTTCCTAACCCAACAATAACTGCTCTTTTGATAGAACAATCTGGCACATAGCTAATGTAATTGATTTCACTTAATTTGCTTTTAATGTCGCCTTGATTAAACAGCGTGCTAACAATATTACCCGCGATTTGATCAAATTCGACGCCGAATGCAGTCAAGGTTCCATCTTCATAAATACCCATTAAAATACATTCTGCAGTTATTTTAGCAATGGGGCTGTTTTCGATTTTGTAATCCATGCGGTGAATACCCGTGAGATAAATTAAATATTTTGCTATTGTAACGTGATTTTTGGTTCGATTCTTGTGCTTTGCATAATGATAATAATGTGCTTCGAGGTGATATGACAAAGAAAAGCCGTCACTGGCTATCAGTTCTCAACAAAATGATTGCATTTGATCTGTTTAAGACGTTACTTGCTGTTTTATCAGTGGTTGTCATCATCATCGTAAGCAGAAAATTTGTAAAGATTTTAGCTAAAGCGGTTGAAGGTGAAATAGCCAGTGATACTCTGGCAATGTTTTTAGGTTTAAAAATAATTACGGTGTCGATTGCTTTTCTGCCGGTTTCCGCGTTCATGGCAGTATTAATTGTATTAGGCCGAATGTACAGAGATCATGAAATGGATGTAATATTTTCGGCTGGCGCTGGTTTCACCTACGTTTATCGAGCTGTTTTGCTATTTTTAGTGCCAATGACTGCACTAACCTTATTATTATCTTTCAAAGTTGGGCCCTGGTCGGAAGGTAAGGTTCAAGAATTATTACACAATGATAAGCAGACAGCTGATATTAGAGGCATTGCAGCGGGCCGCTTTAGCGAATACAGTCAAGGTGATTTGGTTTTTTATATCGAAAATATTGATAAAGATAACCAACTGCACAATATTTTTGTGCAACATCGACAAGATAATAATTTAGGGATTGTGACCGCTAAAACGGGTCGCTTGGAAATGAGGCCGGAAGGTCGCTACATCGTTTTAGAGCAAGGGGCTAGAAGCCAGGGTGTGCCAGGCAGGCAGGATTTTGTGATCGAAAATTTTGCCGAATATGGTTTGCTGATTGAAGAAAAAAATGGAGACAATGTAATCTATGAGAAAGAAGCGGTTGATAGCTTAGTTTTATTGCAATCTGGGGCGTTACCTGACATCGCTGAATTACAAAGACGACTGAGTATTCCTCTGGGTATCTTTGTACTGGGAATCCTTGCAGTACCATTGTCGAAACTATCGCCCCGGTCAGGAGTTTATGGCAATTTAATCGCTGCCATCCTAATTTATTTGATCTACGGGAATTTTCACCAAATTAGTCAGAGCTTAGTCATCAAAGGAACAATCCCAATTTGGTTTGGGTTTGTGTGGGTTTATGTTTTGATGCTGTTGTTTGCTGCCGCGTTTATCGCCAGACTGTTAGGGTTTCGCTGGCTGTTAAGCTGGGGCCAAACGAAGGAACAATCTTGAAAACCTTAACCCTCTATATAGTACGAGAAATCCTCAAAGCATCATTACTTGCCGCAGTGGTTTTATTGGCATTATTTATGTTATTTACTTTTGCAGATGAAGCGCGTGATATGGGTAAAGGCGACTATGGGTTAAGGGAAGTTTTGCTCTATCTTGCTTTAACGGCACCGAGGGTTTTCTATGAACTGATTCCTTCTGCAGCCCTCTTGGGCAGTTTGTTTGTACTCGGTGCGATGGCAAATAATCGGGAAATTGTCAGTATGAGGGCAGCCGGGATGTCCGTTTATGACATTATAAAATCAGTGTTATTAGCAGGTTTTCTGCTGGTGGTGTTTTCTATTTTGATAGGGGAGTTTGTTGCCCCGCCTGCGGAAAGAGCCGCTCAAATCCTTAAGACAACATCTGAGAACAAGCAAGTGAGTATTGGAAATCGCTATGGTCTTTGGTTACGAGATGGTGATTTGTTTATCAATATCAGACAAATCTTTAATGATAAATGGCTCAGTGATCTTTATTTATATCAATTGAATCAAGAAGGTCAACTTAAATTGATGTCGCATGCTGAAAGAGCAGATTTTCGGGATCATAAAAGCTGGTTGGTTTCGAATATAGAGCAGTCTGAATTAATTGATAATAAAGTGGTTTCCCGACGAATTGACGAGGAAATTTGGCGCTCCAGCATTGATGCGGATTTAATGGAAATAGTGGTGGTTAAACCTGACAATTTATCGCTTTACGACTTGATGACCTACATTCAATTTTTGAAGAAAAATAATCAAAAAGCAGAAATTTTTGAGTTGGCGTTCTGGAGTCGATTATTTAACCCGTTGGTTACGGTAGTGATGTTGCTGGTTGCAACGCCTTTTGTGACAGGTGTTCACCGCACAGTTAGTTTAGGCAATAGGCTCATGGTAGGGGTGCTGTTTGGTATGAGTTTTAATATTATCGACAAAATTGTTGGTAATGTAGGGTTGATTTACCATCTAAATCCTTTATTGATGGCGCTATTGCCTAGTTTTGCGGTTCTGTCAGTTGCTCTGATTGCCTTTAGAAAATTTCGCTATTGATTTACCTTCCTTGAGCTCATAAGCACAGTTAACCAATATCACAAGCAAGTCAGTTTGGTTTTAGACAGATAGTCATGCCAAGCTTTTTTATCTGTGTCGATTATTATCCAGCAGAAGCCTAGCCCCAAAGAAAGCAAGGATAGACAAGCTGCGAAGTAACGACATGCTGCGATTTGCCAACTGATGGGTTGATCATTTTCTGTGGTCAACTTTAATTTCCAAGCCCGCATCCCCAAAGTTTGTCCACCATGAGTCCAAAACCATGCAAAAAATAAATACCCAACTACGAATAAAATGACCGGGTAGTAATACTGGTTTGGTGCAAAGGCTTTGCCTGAATTTACAGGCAGTAACATAGAGGTTACCAAAAAAAATACAGCCACCAGTAGAAAGCTGTCATAACAAATAGCTGCCAACCTTCTAAAAAAGCCTGGTGCTTGCAGATTATTATTTGTTTTAGATTCGGTTATTTTATCTTTGAACAATTGTTAGTCGCTTATGTAAATAGTTCGAGTGTCCATGAAATACTAGGTATATATTGGAACGACATGTTTTATGATGATAAATTTATAACCTGTCCCAAGTAGGCCGCTAATACAACGAGTCCTATAACGAACAGAGCAGAGATCACGACATGCATGTTCATCATTGTCATTACAATGGCGGCATCACATATAATGAGCGTGGTTAACAATGGATGACCAATCAGCTCTTGCAGGATTTTGTCTTTCATTTTTACTCCTTAATCTATTCAATAAATTTATTGTAAAGGGTACCAGCAGGCTTGCCAATATACTGGATGAAACGATATTACTAAAACGATTATAACTATTTATTTCATCTCTTTGTGCACTGGAGGTGGTAGTAACTTGTCAAAAACTCTACTACAATTTTCAAGAACTCAGCTTAAAAAGCTCGCTAATGTTTGAGCTCAATGCCTTAAGTGATATCATGAATTTGAAATAATCAAAAAAATAGTAGAGGAACTTATTTTTAATTTCATAAAAAAACTATTTAAATCGCCAGGTTCTATTCCCGCCCAACCTTTGAGTGAAGTTTATACGCGTTCTGATCACCACATTTCGCGTGGCAACATCAGTAAAAATGCCATAAAAGTTTTATACCGGCTCAAAGACTCAGGCTTTGACGCTTACTTGGTGGGAGGGTGTGTTAGAGATCTGTTGTTGGGGCGTGAGCCTAAAGATTTCGATGTGGTTACAGATGCCCATCCTGATCAAGTTAGAAAAGCCTTTAGAAACAGCCGACTCATAGGCCGGCGTTTTCGTTTGGCGCACGTTTATTTCGGTCGTGAAATAATCGAAGTAGCCACCTTCAGAGGTTCTACTGAGAGCAGTGCAAATAACAATAGTAGCGCCAAAGATGAAGAGAATGGCCGTCTGCTTCGTGACAATACTTATGGTACGCTGGAGGAAGACGTTTGGCGCAGAGATTTTACTATCAACGCGTTGTATTACAATATCAAAGATTTTTCGGTTGTGGATTATGTTGGTGGTATGCAAGATCTTCAGCGAGGTGAGTTAAGACTCATTGGCGACCCAGCGATTCGTTATCGAGAAGATCCGGTTCGTATGCTTCGTGCTGCTCGTTTTGCTGCAAAACTTGGTTTTACCATGCATCCGGATACGGAAGCGCCGATAAGACAAATGGCTGGCTTATTGGAAGATATTCCACCTCCACGCCTGTTTGATGAGGCATTAAAGTTGTTTTTATCCGGCTGCGCCCTGCAAACATTTGAAGTATTAAGACACTACGGGTTGTTTGCAATGTTATTTCCTGCAACAGAAAAAGGATTGTCCGTTGAAAAGGACGGGTTTCCGAAAACATTTCTGAACAAAGCTTTGGGAAATACCGATAAACGGTTAGCTGAGGGCAAAACGGTTACAACGTATTTTTTGCTGTCTGCCTTGCTTTGGGATCCATTTGAGACCAAGGTCAGTAAAAAAATCGAACAAGGCTTGCCAGAAACCAAGGCTTACCAGGAAGCAGCAAGCGAAATCATCGCCCAGCAACTGAAGCGAACAGCATTTCCTCGCCATGTGGGAATAAGTATGCGCGAAGTCTGGAGTTTACAAACACGTTTCAAATACCGCCAAGGTCAGAAGCCATTCAAACTTTTGACTCATCCTAAGTTCAGAGCAGCGTATGATTTCTTGTTGTTACGAGCAGAAACAGGTGGTGCGGACCAAGACTTGGCCGATTGGTGGACCCGCTTTCATTTGGCCGATGAACATGAGCAGACTAAAATGTCTCGAGGACCTCGAAAACGATCTAATCGAACGAAAAGAAAACCTAAACATTATCGTCAAGATATTATTTCTCAGCCTCAACAAACAACGCGTTAACGATGACTGACAACGTTCTTGTGGTTGCCTATATCGGATTGGGCAGCAACTTGGATACGCCAGTAGAAAAGTTACAGCAAGCCAAGTTTGCTCTGGATAAACTGGACTCTGTAACAGTAGTTGCTACATCTGGATTATATGCAAGCCCACCAATGGGTCCCCAAGATCAACCTGATTATGTAAATGCTGCGCTTGCTATCAAGACAACATTAGAAGCTATTACCCTTTTGCATGAAATGCAAGCAATTGAGACTCAACTCGGTCGTATACGAACTGGAAAACGCTGGGGACCCCGAACAGTCGATTTAGATTTATTACTTTTTGGTCAAGAAACTATTAATAGGCCGGAATTAATTGTACCTCACCCTGGTCTGATTAGCAGATCATTTGTGCTTTATCCACTTAATGATATAGCCCCCGACTTTATCGTGCCGGGGTTCACAACGATTGCTGAGCTCATGGCTCGTTGTCCTCAGCAAGGATTAAAGAAAATACAACACTCTTTACGCTAAATGTCTTCAGAATCAAGCCTTAAAGCAGACAAAGTGCTTTCAATTTTGGATCTAAATCGCATGAAAGCTGAGCAAGATAAAATTACTTGTTTAACAGCCTATGATGCCAGTTTTAGCGCTTTGTTGGATCAAGCAGGGATAGATGCGATTTTGGTTGGGGACTCACTCGGCATGGTCATCCAAGGCCAAACCACTACTATACCAGTGACTATTCAAGACATGGCCTATCATACTGCTTGTGTAGCGAGAGGGCGCAAAAGAGCTATGGTTATAGCTGATTTACCTTTCATGAGTTATGCAACCATCGAAAGTGCCGGTAAAAACGCTGCCCGTTTAATGCGGCAGGGAGCGCAAATGGTTAAATTGGAAGGAGGTTGTGCGACTAGATTGGATGTTGTTCAGTTTTTATCAGAACAAGGCATTCCTGTTTGCGGACACTTAGGGTTATTACCTCAATCTATCAATCAATTGGGTGCTTATCATACTCGGGGGAAAAATCAACAAGATGCTAATGAGTTGATCCGTCAGGCTGAAGCTTTAGAAGCAGCAGGTTGCCGTTTATTGGTTGTAGAGTGTATTCCAGCAGCTCTGGCAGGACGTATTACCGCAGCTTTAAGTATTCCTACAATCGGGATTGGTGCAGGGTCGGCTTGCGATGGGCAGGTTCTGGTTCTTTACGACATGCTGAATATCAATTGCGGGAAAAGCCCAAAATTTTGTAAGAATTTTCTCAAGGATGGTCAGGATGTTTCACAAGCGATCCAACAATTTATCAATGAAGTTAAGCAAGGAGATTTTCCAGACGAAGAGCATAGTTATTAAGCATGCTACAAGTAAAGAAGATCTCTGAATTGAGGGATACGTTACATAGTGTTCGCCAGCAATGTAAATCCATTGGTTTTGTGCCAACCATGGGCAATCTGCATCAAGGCCATTTAAGGCTGGTTGATGAATCTCGTTTGGAAACTGATTTTGTCGTTGTTAGTATTTTTGTTAATCCGACTCAGTTTGGGCAAGATGAAGACTTTACGACTTATCCTCGAACCCTTGTCGAGGATTTAAAATTTTTGGATGAACATCAAGTCGATTTGGTTTTTATTCCTGAAATTGATGAAATATATCCTTCGAAGGCCTTGACGAGTATTGAGGTGGCAGGAATATCCGATTTGCATTGCGGTGCCTTTAGGCCAGGCCACTTCAAAGGCGTAGCAACAGTCGTTTGCAAGCTATTGAATATGGTGCAACCTGAAGTGATTTTCCTTGGGAAAAAAGATTATCAACAATTGATAGTTATTAAGAATATGATGACGGATCTAAATATGAACTTTTCTGTCAAAGGGGTATCAACAGTTAGAGATAAGAATGGTCTGGCCTTGAGTTCAAGAAACAGTTATTTAACTGAGCAACAGAGAAGGGAGGCTCCTAAGCTTTACCAATCATTGATACATGCCAAACAACTTGTTCAAAACGGGTTGACTGAATATGAGGCTATCGAAAAAAAACAAGTTGGATATTTGCTTCAAAATGGTTTTAAACTCGATTACTTTTCAATTTGTCAGAGCCACACATTACAGCCTGCCAAAAAAAAGGACAAGAATCTCGTTATATTAACGGCTGCGCGATTAGGCAAAACCCGTTTGATTGATAATTTAGAAATCGTTGCGTAATTTTAATTAGTCTAAAGCCTATTAATAGTGTAATAATGAACATTCCATCTTGAAGATTCAGTAAGCTTTTCTAACCCAAGTTGAAGATGTTTTGGTGAACTTTCAAAAGATCACCTTATCTTTAGAAGTTATTCTCTCAATGAAGGTTCTTAAGTCAAAGTTGATAGTTTCCAATTTCTAAATCATTAGAAAACACCTCAATCTCACTTTTTAGTGATACTCTTCACTACATTACAAAGAAAAATAAATACAATAAGAGCTATTCTAACCTCCAGCAGTCTGAATAGTCGTTGGTTCTGTTAAGTCCTCGGGTTTTGAACTTTCAATGGTTAAATTTACTCAATGAGTTAAGTGGCTATTGATTGAGAGCAATAACTACAGTTTTTCAAAGTCGTTGTTTTTTACTAACTAATAGAGGCAAGGAAGAAAACATGCAAGGTTCATTAGACTATTTTCAATTTAGCCGATCTGAGGTGGCTCCTTTTCTCCCTACGAAATATTCAAAAGTTCTTGAAGTTGGTTGTGCGTCTGGAGCATTTCGCGGTTTTTTAATACCAGAATGTGAGTACTGGGGTATTGAAGCGGAAAAAAATAGTGCGAAAGTTGCGTCAGGAAGAATGAATAAATTACTGATCGGAACATACCAAGATTTCGCTGGCCAATTGCCCAATGATTATTTTGATTTAATTATTTGTAACGATGTGATTGAACATATGCCAGATCATGACTTCTTTTTTAAATCTATTAAGAAAAAAATGAAAAAGAATGGCTATTTAGTTGGCTCCATTCCAAATGTTCGTTATCTAAAAAATCTACTTTCATTACTTTTTAACAAAGACTGGCGATATCTTGATGCAGGAATACTAGATAGAACTCATCTTAGGTTTTTTACCTTTAAAAGTTTTGAACGCACAGTACTAGAAAATGGTTTTATTACTGAAGAATTAAAGGGAATAAATAATTTGATGAGCGGGCGAACCTTAAGTAGATCTATAGCAAAACATGTTTTATACGTTCCGTTAGTATCGTTGTTCGGGCAAGATGTTAAATATTCGCAATTTGGTTTCCGAATAAAGAACTAAGTAATAAGGACTGTCATTAGGGCTAATTTGTTCTATCGAGCAAAGCCTTAAATTCAGGAGCATAGACCTATCATCTGAATGAATTAACAATGCCATTTTTTTTAGTACATTTAAACAAGGGTTTTAGCAAGATGATGGGGCATACAACTAGAAAAATGCACTTTGTATTCATTTTTGGATGGCAAAATGAATATATTTCGTTTTCTTTTAAAAACCAGATATAACCCTCCTATTGTACGCATAAAAACCAATATGCGCTATATTTAAATAAAAAACTAATAACGTTGGTTAATTTTTCAGCATTTTTGTTCATGGAATGTTGTATCAATAACAGTAGGGTGGAGATTTATTTAATGAAAATAAAATTAAAAATTACATTGCTTAGCGCGGCATTACTTTATGGTAACTTAGGTATGGCTGCTGTTTACTATGTTGATCCGATTAAAGGTTCGAGTAAAAACTCAGGAACAGCTGCACGACCTTGGCGGACTTTAGAGGAAGTTGTTAAAAAAAGATTAATTGAAACGAAAACAGCAAAAGGCGTAACCAAGAACAAAGGAGCGCCTGTAAAATCAGGTGATACTATTTTTTTAAGAACTGGGTTTCATGGTTATGTCAGGATTCACGAAGCTTATAATGATAGATATATTACTGTTAAAGCAGAAAAAAATCATCAGCCAAAACTCAGCTATTTAGAGGTGGCGTCAGGCAAAAATTGGCGGTTTGAGAAATTAATCATTAGTTCTGGTTTTTCTAGAAAAAGCTATAAAAAATCATCAATGGTTATTTTAGGCGACAATAGCTATTGGGGTAAAAGCAGAAATTTATCATTGGTAAATTCATACATTTATAATGTTCAAGACAATTCTTCCTGGAGTAAACAAGATTGGGTTGCCAAAGCCAAAAACGGCATTTTAGTGGGTAGAAATACAGATAACACTAAAATAGAAAATAATTTTATTGAAAACGTAAAATTTGGCATAACCGTTCTTTCTGAAAATTCAATAATCGCTGGAAACGTTGTTAACAATTTTTCAGCCGATGGCATCAGGATTAATGCTAATAAAAATGTAGTCAAGTTCAATGTTGTCAGTAATAATATGGTGGTAGATGAAAACCATGACGATGGCATCCAAGCCTTCCAACTTTCTACAGGCAAAGATCTGGAAGATTTAAATATAGTTAACAATATTATTCTGAATAGAGATAATCATACAACAAGTGGTTTAGAAGGCTCAATGCAAGGAATAGGTTTATTCGATGGGCCATATAAGGACATTAACATTGCTGAAAATGTTGTCATGTCTTTTTCTTGGCACGGAATAGGGCTGTTTGATGCACAATCATCGGTAATCGCAAACAATTTAGTTTTTACCCCTTCTCAAGTTGATAATTTTAAAGCTAGAGTGACTCTAAGTTCTAAAGTTACAGACAACCTTGATACCTTGAAAGGCATTGATATCTATGGGAATTACGCGAGTCAATATAATCTCCCAGAAAAGTTTAATAATGCTAATAGCATAGTAAAAAAAGATCAGAATTTTGTTGCTGGGCTAAACAAATTGGCAAGCACCATTGATAAAGAGTATGGGGAAATTCATTCGCTTGCTAAAAAAGCCAGGTTCAATAAGCAATTACTAAATGCCGGTTTAGGTGCCATCTTTGCGAGTAATAAAATACAAAAATTAAAGTCTTATGTAGAAGCAGAAAAAATGTATTCAAAAAACATGGTTTTTGATGCAGGTTATTTAAAGGATTCTTTTGGGCCAAACGTAAGATATTATTGGGACTTTGGGGATGGCAGTTTTTCGGAAGGTCAAGTTGTAAGACACTCTTACCCGTCGACCTGTTCTTATCCGGTTAGCGTAGTAATAAAAGACCAATATGGCCGTGAAATAGAAAAATCGGATGAGTCATGGATAACAGTAGACCTCAAGGGAAATGCGTCTAAAAATACATCAGTATTTGTAAATGAATAATTAATTTAATACGGTTTTATAGCTCAATCATATAGACCATTATAACGTTTGGTAGCGTCTTGTCCGAGAACAAAGAATTAGTAGCAAAGATAATGTTGCATGATTTTTGCCTTGTGCGGGACGTTACAACATTTTATTACTTGCCGATACATTAAATTTTTCTTTTGATGAAGATGTTAATACACGGCATAGTCAGTACGAATAAAGGCAAGTATCGAGATTGTCTTTTGCAGCATTCTTCGCATACTTGAAGCGTTAGAATAGATGCGAACTAAGTCGATTGTACTGACTTGATCGTTTATTAACGGTGTCTGTCAGATTTGCTGTATGTTCGCGCTGCGAACAGTAAAAGATAATTGTTTGGAAGCTGGGCGAACGAAGAGATCGTATATTATTTCTAGCGTCGCATTCGCGCAATATCACAATGTAAATGGCAATCTTCGTGTTGCTGCATAAAATTTGCCAAGCTGTTCTAACTTCCAGTTAATTACAAGATCGAAATGCATTGGTATTATCTTTTAAATCTTTTACATCAAATTGATCTATAACTGAGATCCCTGTGGGTATTTCAGTGTGTGAAACTCCTTTACTACATATATCTTCTATAAGTACGCAGAAATTGATATGTGTAAACAACGATCTTAAATTCTCAAATTCATTTTCGCCGCTCCGTATGGCGAAAAGTGCGTTTTCAGTGAATAGCACGGTATCGCCGATTGAGGTATGCTTTAATTCAGCATGACTAACGGGTAGTCGGTCGATAATGTGAATCATTTTACTCTCCTAGAGACAATTCTTTTCAAATATAAAGGTTAAGTATATATTCTTTATGTAAAATAACAACTAGTTGTTGTAAGTAATTGTAAAATATATATTATATTTTTATAGACTCGGTTTTTTAATCAGTATTTGAGTCACCTGTCTAAGTTTCTAAAAAAACAACTTGAGGAATGGGTTTCTTATACTAGGATGAGTTTAATAGATGTCATTTTTTTGTAACGTGTACGGTAGAAAATGGATTTTTTAAACTTTGATGTGGAGAAGCTATGAATACTCAACTGTTAGTCGGGGTAATGAAGGATTATTGTAAAAGGTTCAGAAACGAAGCGTATCAATTGTCTCAAAATACTGTTTTTGATGAGAGTTGCGCTAGTTTGGATCCTTTGTTGAGCGCGGATATGAAGAGTTTGCTTTTTAAGCAGGAAAAATTGTTCGCTGTTAAAGAAAAGAATAAGAGGCGTTAATTTTCTTCTTTTTTCATTTCTCTCTCCAGCAAGTTGGCTACTGCTTGTGCGGGTGGGAGATCATCATATAGCACGTGATAAGTATTTTCTGTAATAGGCATTTCAATATTGAACTGTTGCGACAGTAAATAAGTCTCTCTTGCTGCAGCAACGCCTTCTATTTCCTGCGCTATTTCTGCAGCCGCTTGTTGTTGATTCTGTCCGCGTCCTAAGGCGTAACCAAATCGTCGGTTTCGAGATTGGTTGTCAGTGCAAGTCAATACCAGATCACCTAACCCGGCTAATCCCATCAATGTTTCTTGCTTCCCGCCTAACGCTAGGCCAAGCCTTATCATTTCAGCGAGTCCACGGGTAATTAAAGCGGTTCGAGTATTGGCTCCATAGCCAAGACCATCTGAAATTCCAGCAGCAATGGCCATGACATTTTTTGCTGCGCCACCAATTTGAACGCCTACTATATCCGTGCTGGTATAAGTCCTGAAGTAGGGGTTGTGCATGGCGGCTGCAAGCTTTTCTGCGGTTTCAGATGCTCTAGAAGCAATAGTTACGGCTGTTGGCAGCCCTGCGGCTACCTCTTTTGCAAAAGTAGGGCCTGATAGGATCGCAGTGCTTGTTGATTTACCCAAAATCTCGCCAACTACTTGATCAAGTAGTTGGCCGGAGTTCGTGTCAAACCCTTTAGTTGCCCAAGCTATTAATGCTGATGGAGAAGTAAACGGCTTTAGTTTAATGACTGTGTTGCGAAAAGCGTGGCTTGGTACGGAAATGAGAATTATTTCCGATAAGTATACGGCTTGTTCTAAATTTGCAGTTACCGTTAATTTTTCTGGAAAAAGGATACCTGGTAAGTAGGCAGAATTCTCCCTCTTAACTGCCATTTCTGAGATAGCTTGTTCATTGTGGCCCCATAAGCGAGTAGATAACCCATTCTTGGCGGCCAGAATGGCTAAAGCAGTACCCCAAGACCCAGCGCCTAAGACGCTGATTCTGCCTGCTTCTTTAGACATTCAAATTAATTAACCTTATTGTTGCCAGGCGGTTGGTTTTCCTGCATTTGCTGAATGTGTTGAGCATACAGCGCGTCAAAATTGACTGGCGCTAACAACAGTTGGGGAAAGCCCCCTTTGGTAACTAATTCTGAAACGGCCTCTCGGGCATAGGGAAACAAGACGTTCGGGCAGTAACTACCTAACATAGGGCCCATTTCTTCTTCAGAGAACTGAGCCACTGCAAAAATGCCAGCCTGACAAACTTCGACCAAATAGGCCGTTTTTTCACTGCATTTTACGGTAGCTGTGACAGTAATGGCTACTTCGTAGACATTATTCTCTAACGTTTGGACATTGGTGCTCAAATTAAATTCTACATTGGGCTCCCATTTGTCTTTGAATATCTCAGGAGAGTTAGGGGTTTCAAATGATACGTCCTTGGTATATATTTTTTGGATAGAAAACTGTTTCTGTTGTTCTGTGTTTTGTTCTGCCATTTGATTTATATCTTGCTGGTTAAATTAAAAAGAAGCGTTATTTCTTATCCTTTTTGACGGGAAGGTTGTTTTCTTCCCAGGATTGATAACCGCCAGTTAGTAGAAAAATTTTTTCGAATCCCTGTTTCGTAAATTTTTTACAGGCAGTAACGGAACGGGTGCCTGTTTGGCACGTCACGACAAGGGGGGTTTGCTTGAATTTTTCAACTTCTCCAAGTTTTTCATCTAATTTCCCTATCGGCAGGTTTATGGCGTTTTCAATATGGCCTTTGGCATATTCATGTGCTTCTCGAATATCAACCACAACAATATCTGAATTGTTCATTAAGTTGACAACGTTCATTGGGCTTATCTTGTTAAATTTTTGTAATGCAGTGTCAATAAAGTCATAAATTAATAAAAGCAAAACCACAATTACTCCAACGCTCAGCATCCAGTGATTGGTGGCGAATTCTATATAGCGATCCATAAGTGATCCGATAATATTATAATTTTAGGTTAGTGTTTTAGAAGAATTGAAAGTTACTTTTCGCAGAAAATCTCTCGCATCATTTGAATTAAATGCAGCATTCTTTCGTCATCAATATAGTAAAAAACTTTGTTAGCCTCTTTTTTGCTGCCCAAGATATTTTTTTCTCTCAAGATGGCTAAATGTTGGGAGATATTGCTCTGACTTGTACCTACCAAATCGACAATATCTTGCACACTGATAGACTCGGTGCCGAGTACGCAAAGGATTTTGAGACGAAGAGGGTGAGACATAGCCTTAAGGCAACGGGATGCTCTTTCAATATCAGCATCATGATATGCCAGTTCTTTGTTAGTATCATTCATAGGAGAAAAGGATTACCAAACGTCATCTTTAGGTATCAATATCTTAATTAAAACTACAAATTGTTATTTATCAAGTTTAAAATAGCAGGTTAATGCGAGGATGTGTTCTTTAAACTAAGCGAATGATAATAACATTATCATGTCCAATTGATAATGTTCGATAAGAAAATTATGTAACTTAATTTTCCAGATAAGGAATACAGCAAACGATTTTAATTGTTAGCAGAGAACTAAAGCAATCATATTTCATATAGTATCTTGCTAATTTAATCTTCATGAACAAAATATTATCTCTAAGGAAAAATAGTTATGGCGAATATACCTAAACCTGTTGTTTTAATGATTCTGGATGGGTTTGGCTTTAGTCAAAACACATCATTTAACGCGATTGCCAATGCCAACACACCTTGTTTTGATAAGTTGCTAAAAAATTATTCTAATTCTCTTATTGAATGCTCTGGTGACTTCGTCGGTTTACCCGATCAACAAATGGGTAATTCGGAAGTCGGGCACATTCATATTGGTGCTGGACGAAAAGTGCGCCAAGAATTATCCCGCATTAGCAAATCGATAGAAGATGGGAGTTTTTACTCGAATCCGGTTCTCCTGGAAATGATTGATTATCTTAAGAAAAATGATAAAAGCTTGCACGTTATGGGGCTGTTGTCGGATGGCGGGGTACATAGTCATGAGAACCATATTTATGCCATGATTGATTTGGCCGTCAAATCTGGATTGAAAAAGGTTTTTGTACACGCTTTTTTAGATGGCAGGGATGTTCCTCCCAAGAGCGCGATAGACTCGATTAAAGCGCTAGAAAACAAGCTTGATGCGTTTGGGGGAGGGAAAATTGCTTCAGTCGTGGGCAGGTTTTATGCGATGGACCGAGATAACCGATGGGAAAGAGTTGAGCAAGCCTACCAATTGATTGTTACAGGAAAAGCAGAATATTCTGCATCATCCGCTTCTGAAGCTGTAGCCATGGCTTATGAAAGAGGAGAAACAGATGAGTTTGTTGAAGCAACCACTATCCAAAATGCCAATAATGCATCAGTTCAAATTAGCGAAGGTGATGCTTTCGTATTTATGAACTTTCGGGCAGATAGAGCGCGGGAGATTAGCAAAGCTTTGACTGACGAGGATTTTACTGGTTTTCAGCGAGAAGTATTTTGTCGCCCAGGAAGATTTGTTACGTTGACTCAATACAGTGAAGATTTTAGTTACCCGGTAATTTTTTCTCCCGTATCAATCAAAAATAGTATTGGTGAAGTTGTATCTGAGTTGGGTCTCAAACAATTGAGGTTAGCAGAAACAGAAAAGTACGCACACGTAACCTTTTTTCTCAACGGTGGAAGTGATCATAGTTACCCAGGCGAAGATAGGATCTTAGTGCCATCACCGAAAGTTAAGACCTATGATCTCCAGCCAGAAATGAATGCGATCGAAGTCACTGAAGCATTGGTCAAAGCTATCCGCGAACAATCTTATGATTTGATTATTTGTAATTATGCGAATTGTGACATGGTGGGTCATACAGGTAATTATGAAGCGGCTTTGCAAGCTGTTGAGATTATCGACCAAGCAGTCCAACAGGTTGTCGAAGCGTTGAACTCGGTCGGTGGTGAAATGCTTATTACGGCCGATCATGGCAATATAGAGCAGATGGTCAATCCTCAAACAGGCCAGCCGCATACTGCTCACACCAGCAATCCGGTTCCTTTGATTTATATTGGAAGTAAAGGGAATGTCAAAGAGGGAGGAAGCCTCAGTGATTTGTCGCCTACGTTATTAGATCTGCTGGGGGTCGACAAACCTTTTGAAATGACCGGCACCTCTTTGGTTGAATCATCACTCAGCGGTCAATCAATGTCAAAAGCGGCTGGCATGGCTCAAAACTAAGGGCTACTTTCAGTGTGAGAATCAGCATCCAATTGAAATAACAAACATTTGTATGGCTATTTGGTTTTTTTTTTCGTCTCGCTCAGCGCCTTAGCGACTAGTGCCATTGCCTCGGAGGAGGAAAAAAAATTATCCGATATTAAAGTTAAGATTTATTCCAAGAAACAGCAAATTAATCAGCTACAAGTCCAAGAGGAAGATGTTGCCCTACTACTTGCCCAGGTAAATACACAAATTGATCGTGAAAAGCACTCGTTGCGCAAGATCAAGCATAATATTACACTACTAAAACAGGGTCTCAAGCAAACCAGTTTAGATATTAACCAACAGCAATCAGCAATATTATCTCAAACTGGAAAGTTAAAGAAACAATTGAACGCTGCATACATAATGGGAAACAGTAGTCCTCTCAAATTGTTACTTAGGCAAGAGAAAGCAGACAGATTAAGTAGAATGGCTGTTTATTACGATTATTTTAACCAATGGCGCCTTTCTCAATTAGCCGCCTTACAAAAAAAATTAATGGCCTTAAATTCATTGAAGCAACATCAAAATAAACAAGAGCAGAATTTAAATACAGCACAAATCGAACAACAAACTAATAAAGCATCTCTGGATGGTTTGCAACAAGAGCGAAAAGTTTTACTGGCAGAAATAAAACAAGAAGTTGTTTCAGAAAAAACTAACTTAGCTAAACTTGAAGCAGATGAACAGCGATTAGTAAGATTGGTAAATGCAGTAAAGAAAAAAGAACGTTTAGCAAAAGATGAGTTAAATTTCCCCCAAGATGAGTTTAAAGAACTCAGGGGGAAATTACCTTGGCCACTCCCGACAGATCATGTGCAACTTGGAAATAACAAGGTAGCAAAGCATATGGGCGGTGTTTTAATTAAGGCCTCAGAGGGAGACGAGATAAGGACTGTTGCACGTGGTGAAGTTATGTATGCCGATTGGCTAAGAGGATACGGCTTGTTGATGATTATTAATCATGGAAATGATTATTTAACTTTATATGCCTTTAATCAAACTCTTCTCAAACAGAAAGGACAAAAGGTTGTTCCAGGAGAGGTCATAGCCAGGGTGGGCAGTAGCGGAGGTAAATACGTTTCAAGGCTGTATTTCAGTATCCGCAAGGGGTCGAAGCCAGAGGATCCCTATGTTTGGCTGCTTCATTAAGTAATCACAATAATATTATCGCCATTGAAAAGTTATTTCTATCCATTGTTCATATACCGTTTAAGGATAAAATATTAAATTATAAGAACGTTTGCAATAACAGATGTTTATATTGCTTTTTGTATTGAATAAATTTGGCGTTGGTGATGTTCCATGTTAAGTTGCAAAATTAAATGATGATTGATCTTTGGAGATGATATTCGGATGATTAAACAAAGAAACCTTCTAATTCTAACAATGGGGTTTGTATTGGGAATAGTCGCAAGTACTGCTGGAATAGTACTGGCTGAGAGAGATAATGAAAAGGAGAATATGAATGTTGAAGATCAATCTCTTCCTTTTGAAGATTTAAGAACGTTTTCAGAAATTTTTGGCCGGATACAAAAGGATTATGTTGAACCCGTTGCCGATAAAAAACTTATAGAAGACGCAATTCGTGGCATGTTGTCGGGCTTGGATCCACACTCTGCTTATCTTGACGTGGAACAATATAACGACTTAAAGGTAGGCACTACAGGACAGTTTGGTGGTTTGGGCATCGAAGTTACCATGGAAAACGGTTTTGTTAAGGTAGTCAGTCCCATCGATGATACTCCAGCACAACGCAAAGGAATGAAATCTGGAGACTTAATTATTCGCTTGGACGATAAACCAGTAAAAGGTATGGGGCTAAATGAAGCAGTAAAAGTGATGCGCGGAAAGCCTGGTACTGATATTACTTTGACCGTGGTGAGAGAAGGCGAAGAAGCGCCCATGAAAGTCGTTATCACCAGAGCCATTATCAAAGTAAAAAGTGTTAAAAGTCGGATTTTAGAAAAAGGTTACGGTTATCTTAGAATTAGTAGTTTTCAGTCGCATACTGATAAATATTTAAAAGACGCACTGGAAGGACTTAAAAAAGAAAATAAAAAGAAACTCAAAGGTTTGGTGCTTGATTTAAGAAATAACCCTGGCGGGGTTTTAAATGCTGCAGTTTCTGTCAGTGATGCTTTTTTGAGAAAAGGGTTAATTGTCTACACAAAAGGTAGGATAAAGGATTCAGAAATGAAATTTAGTGCCGCACCAGATGATTACATAGAAGGTGCTCCAATTGTGGTTCTTATTAACGCTGGTTCGGCGTCTGCATCAGAAATTGTTGCTGGAGCATTACAGGATCACAAACGCGCGGTTATTATGGGTGAAAAGTCATTCGGGAAAGGATCCGTACAAACCATCTTGCCAGCAAGTAACGGCGGTGCTGTAAAGATGACGACGGCTCGTTACTATACCCCGTCAGGACGATCTATTCAGGCTGAAGGTATAACGCCAGATATTGAACTGAGCCCACTAAAACTGCAAGCGATGGATGCAATAAAATTTAAGCCTTTGAAAGAAGCGGATTTATCTAATCATCTAAATAAAGGTGAAGAAGATAAAAAGTCAAAAGATGGAAAAAAGAAGAATGATGAAAAGAAGGAGTTGATTGAAGATTATCCGCTCAGTGAAGCTTTAAATCTTCTGAAAGGTATTAACATCTTAAATTATTAAGACACTTACTGAATGCCAGGTCAGGGAGTATTTGAAGCGAAAGCGACAAATTACTTCCTGTTTTTAGCTTTACTGATTTTTTGCTCTAATAGTGTTGCCCAAATTTATGGGTTGCCTGCTATCGCCATAGTTATCGATGATTTGGGTTACCATTTTAAGCAAGGAAAAGAAATTGTCGAATTTGATGGCAAAATTGCTTGTTCGTTTCTACCTTTTGCCCCTTACTCTTCGATTCTAGCGAAAAGAGCCCGAAAAAATGGCAAGGAAATTATGTTACATATGCCTATGGAAGCTATTCGAGGTGCTGTTGGTGATCCTGGCCAATTGAAACATGAGATGGATAAGCAGCTTTTCCAGGCCACCTTGTATAAACAGCTAGATGCGATACCCGGTGTACTTGGTGTCAATAACCATATGGGTAGCTTATTAACACAAGATCTTAAGCATATGCGCTGGACCATGGATGTTTTGTCCAAGTATAAGTTAGCGCCGTTGTTTTTTGTCGATAGCAGAACAACAAAATACACAGTGGCCGAGCAGACAGCCAAAGCATTTGGTTTGCCGACGATAAGAAGACATGTTTTTATCGATCATGTAGCGAAGGAAAAACCAATAAGAAAACAATTTAGACGTTTGGTTTCACTTGCAAAAAAGAAAGGGGTTGCTTTAGGCATAGCGCATCCCAGAGCGCAAACTTTATTGGTATTGAAGGAAGAAATTTCCAGGCTCAATAGCTATGGCGTCCAAATGGTGAGCGTTTCTGAATTAATTGAAATTAAAGATAATATCAAGTAAAGATCATCATTCGGGTGTGATTAAAAGTGATGCAACATGTTAAGATTGTATTTTATAGAGTTGAAATATAAAAGAAAATATACATGAACAAAACCATCCCCGAAAAAGATATAAAGCTACTCGAACTTCTAAATGAACATCCCATACTACGCCATCGTGTTGAGGTATTAATGGCTATCGTAGAAGATGACGATGAAACGATTGAGAAAGCGGATGCAGCGGAGCAACGCGTCATTGAAGAGGTTCGAAAAATAGGTCACGCAGCACTTTCCGAGTGGGCAGAAAGTAAAAATAAGCGCAATGAAGCTGAATTGAAAGAACAACCCGAATTACGTATTGCAGGAAAAAAAACTGTGGTGGCATAGTACCTTTGATATTATCGAAATTGAAGAAACCCTCTTTCGTGAGTCAACCCATATCGTTCGTACTTTTTCAGATCAAGCGAATGTGACCTGCCGAAGTACCTCGACGCCTTTACAACGGGCCATCACAGATTTTGGAGCAGACCAGCCATTTGGCCAAGTCAACGCTAAACTCCAAGAACATTATGGAATAGAGGTACCGGTGAGTAGTATTAGGTTCATCACAGAGCATCATGGCAAAGCGATATTTGAACAAACAGACCTTGTCAGTGACTGGCCAGATACCTCAGGTACAAAACACGTCATTGCAGAGACAGATGGAGGCATGGTTCCTGTGGTGACCATTGATCCTGAAGCAAAAGATAAGCGAAAAGAAAAAACACTGGGCTGGCAAGAACTGCGACTTTGTATTGCCCATGAATGTGGCAGTCGGACGCTGCATTATGGAGGAAACTTTTCTGGGGGTATTGAAGAAACAGGTCGCCAGTTATTTGATTGCGCGATGAATGTAAACTTTGGCCAACAAACACACGTGCATTCGGTAGGCGATGGCGCATCCTGGATCAAGCGCCAAGTGGATGAACAATTTGGCGAAAATGGAACCTATTTAATCGACTTAATGCATCTTTGTGAATACTTGGCAGAAGCGGCACCTAGCTGTACAGGTGACTCGGCATTATGGTTAGATGAACAAAAACAACGTTTGAAAATCAATCAGGCCAGCCTTGTTCTTGAAACCCTATTGCCGTTTCTTGAACCATCCGAAACGGATGATGAGAAAGCGCCGGTTCGTAGGGCTTACCGCTACTTGAGAAATCGTCTGGATCAAGTTGATTATCAATATAATACTCCCCAAAAACTAGACCAGTAGTTAAGATAGAATCTTACCCTCAAAACCGAGGATTAAGAGATGACAATTAGTCGAAAAAAGCACAGCACTCAAACCAAAGTAAAGGTTGTTTTAGAAGCCCTAAAAGGTGAGCAAACCACAGCAGAAATTACCGCGAAATACGGCATCCATTCAACCCAAATCAACAATTGGAAAAAGGCTGCATTAAATACCCTCCCCGAAGCATTTTCAAGCCACCGAAAACGCCAGGAAGATGACCAGCAAGCGTTGATTGATGAACTCTACAAGCAGATAGGGCAGCTAAAAGTAGAAAATGAATTTCTAAAAAAAACATTTTGAACGTGGCTCTTGACACTAAAAAAATGTGGCTAGAACCTGAGCTGTCAACCCTTAGCATCAGGCAACAGTGTGGTTTGCTAGGCATCAATCGCTCAAGCCTGTATTACCGTCCGGTGGGTATCGACGCATACACGCTATTATTGATGCATGAACTGGATAAACAATATACCGAAACACCTTTTTACGGTGTGTTGAAAATGACGGAGCATTTGAGATTACAAGGTCATCAGGTCAATGTGAAACGCGTCAGGCGGCTGCTCAGGCAAATGGGCTTAGAAGCGGTCTATCCCAAGCCGAAGTTGAGCCAGGCGAATCCGGAACACAAAGTGTTTCCTTATCTGTTGAGACATTTGCCCATTGAACGCTGTAATCAGGTCTGGAGTACTGATATTACCTATATACGTCTGAGACATGGCTTTGTTTATTTGATGGCAATCATCGACTGGTACAGCCGCTATGTGCTGAATTGGGCACTGAGTACGACGTTGGAAGCAGACTTCTGTATCATTGCGCTGAATGAAGCCTTGGCAACATCACGGTGCGAAATTTTTAATACCGACCAAGGGAGCCAATTTACCACGCATCGGTTCACGCAACCCCTGCTGGATAAAGGCATCCAGGTTAGCATGGATGGCAGAGGCCGGGCCTTGGATAATATCTTTGTTGAGCGTTTGTGGCGTTCTGTCAAGTATGAGAAAGTCTACTTGAATGATTTTCAGACCGTGAAACAAGCGCACCAAGGGCTGAAAGACTATTTTGAGTTTTACAACCAGCGACGGATTCATCAATCGCTAGATTATCAAACCCCCGAGGAGGTCTATTTAAACAAGAGCGCAGTATGATTTAAAGGTAAGCCAGGCGGACTCCATGTGGACAAAGCGTGGATTTCCTACGGAACGTGTGGATAAGCTGATGGAAAACAAAAGAGCCGTTTTCCACGAGCTTACCCACACTAATCCACCCTTTGACCACATTCCGCCGCAGTCAACAAATCGTAATATTAAAACGCCTGCGGCGCAATAATAACAATTTTTTTTAAAATAAAGAGAAAGATTTATATCTTAATTATTAGAGAAATTGGTCTGGACAATGGGGAGTACTATACAAGGTGCGATAGAAAAAGGACTTCCAATCGGTTCAGGTGAAATTGAAAGCGCTCACCGTTACATTGTTCAAGCTCGGCTTAAGCGTCCTGGAGCTTGGTGGTCACCCAATAATATAGATTATATGTTGGCTTTGCGATTATGTAGAATCAATCAACGATGGGAAAATTACTGGCAAGATGTTAGGCAAAAGGCGGCATGATGAAAATTTAGTCTTGCATCACTTTTAATCGTACCCTCATCATTCAGGTAAACAGCTTTAGCTGATCCAAGCTTAATGCAAGTTAAGAGGTTTCTGTTTTAAGTCATGTTCGTTGGTAACTCACAGTAAAATCTTGCAAACTTGTTAATATCCCTTCGTTGTTTGTTTCGGTAGCACAGTTGAATGAATTGACTCCAACTTCGTTGAGGTAAAATACTTGATCACGAAGAAAATAGCCAGAAGCTCTAATTTCACCCTTATAGTTAAATTTGTCCCGGATTAGTTTTATCAGTGAAAAACTTCGGCCATCTGTGAATACATCGAAGTAAACTTCAATTAGATCGAATGACTTTAAGTCAGTTTTAATACTCTCAATGGCATCACTGGCAATCATTCTTAAACCTAATTGACTTTGACGGTGGGTTAAATTGTCCTTTTCCGACTGCCATAGAGCTAGGGGAACTATGATGTTAACTGAAGCAGGAAACGTAGGGGTATCACAATACAGCCATGTATCGTCAATTATTTGTTTATCTTTGATGATTTTCATATACACTTTCTTTAAATGGTTTGATACCTACACGGTTTACGGTATCCAAAAATAATTCATCAGTCTGTCTTTGTTTTACATACACTGCCAGGATGTTTTTGATTGCAGGAGTAATCGAGTTTTTGTTAACAGCAGGTCCCAGTCTTTTACCGATAGCGGCCTGGTTTTCAGAAGAACCGCCCAGGGTTATTTGGTACCATTCCTCACCTTTTTTATCGACACCCAAAATACCGATATGCCCAACACTTTGATGGGCGCAGCCGTTCATACAACCTGACAGATTAATTTTAATATCACCGACATCATGAATAAAGTCTATATCATCAAAGGCTCGGTTAATTTCTCTAGCTACGCCAATTGAGCCGGCATTAGCTAATGAACAAAAGTCCAAGCCAGGACAGCAAATCAGATCAGTAACGGTGTTGATGTTAGGCGTTGCCAATTTTAGCTCATCAAGTTGTTTCCAGAGCTCAAAAAGATTTTGTTGTTCTATGTCAGCAAAAACGAGGTTTTGCCGATGAGTGCTTCGACTTAATCCAAAGCAATATTGATCTGCCAGTGATGCAACCCTATCTAATTGAACATCCGTTATATCTCCGGGTGGAACATCGGGAGCTTTGAGTGAAAGATACACTGCTCTGTAACCAGGGATTTTATGGTCTACAGTATTTTGTTTATACCATCGGTTAAATTCTGGTGAATTAAGCAATTGTTGTTTAAGCTCATTGCTTTCTGAGGGTAAGGCTTTATAAGCAGGTGGGGCGAAAAAAGATTTAAAATGATTTATTTCTGAATCACCCAATAGAAATTGATCTTGTATAGTTTGCCATTCTTCTTCTACCAGTTGAGTAAATTTTTTTATGCCGGTTTCTTTGACTAAGATCTTAATGCGTGATTTGTATTTGTTATCACGCCGGCCAAACAGATTATAAATCCTTAAAATACTTTCCAAGTAGGAGAGTAGATATTTTTTATCTAAAAATGGCCGTATGATCTGGCCAATGATTGGCGTTCTTCCCAAACCCCCACCGACTAATACTTCAAAGCCAATTTCTCCTTGATCATTTTTGATTAAATGAAGACCAATATCGTGTACTTGAGTTGCGGCACGGTCTTTGGTTGACCCGCTGACTGCAATTTTGAATTTTCTAGGAAGGTAAGAAAATTCAGGGTGTAGCGTTGACCATTGACGAATTATTTCACAATAAGGCCGGGGATCTTCTATTTCATCCGTGCATATGCCTGCCAAAGGATCGCTAGTTGTGTTGCGAATACAATTACCGCTGGTCTGGATAGCGTGCATTTCGACGTTAGCTAGTTCTTCAAGGAGATCTGGTACGCGTTCCAACTTTGGCCAGTTTAGCTGAATATTTTGTCGGGTCGTGAAATGAGCATAGTTTTTGTCGTAGTTGCGAGTGATATCAGCCAGTTTCCTGAGCTGTTTGGATTGCAGCATACCGTAAGGTATGGCAATCCTCAGCATCGGTGCATGAGTCTGAATATAAAGTCCATTCATCAATCGCAATGGACGAAATTGATCTTCAGTCATTTCACCGCGCAAATATCTTGCTGTTTGTTCACGAAATTGGTCAACTCTTTCGTTAACCAGGGTTTGATCGGTTTCGTTATAGAAATACATAAGAGTGGAAAGGTAATTATATAATGGCTACAAAAATTTTAGCGAATTATCAAGTACCTACTCAAGGGCCGTGTGTAACAAATATTCGCTAAAGATGCTAACATTATAAAGGTTTGAAGAATAAAAAAATATATCCACATTATTTTATTCGACGAGTAAGGCCATCGAATTATTCAGCCATAGGAGAAGTATTTTGTCACGTTTTTTTATTTTACTGAGCGCTCTAGTTTTAGTGCCAGAGCTAGCAGTGGCTTCTGAAAAGTTGCCAATCTTGGGTCTGACAGGGACTGAAAGAGGACTATTTTGCGTATTAATTTTCATAATCGCATATGGGTTTGTGATGGCTGAGGAATTTACCGGCTTGAGAAAATCCAAGCCGGTCATACTTGCGGCAGCTATCATTTGGGCTCATGTCGCTATTTTGTCAAATTCGGCGGGTGTTCCGACTGAGGAATTGCACCTTTCTTTTGAGCATAATTTAAACGAGTATGCTGAATTAATGCTTTTTCTTTTGGTAGCGATGACTTACATCAATGCGATGGCCGAAAGGAACGTTTTTGAAAGGTTAAGATCTTGGTTAGTCAGTAAAAAATTTGGTTACCGCAAACTATTTTTGATTACTGGGGTCATTACTTTCTTTTTATCCGCTGTGGCAGATAACTTGACTTCTGCTTTATTGGTAGGTGCTGTGGTCATGGCTGTGGGTAAAGATAATGACCGTTTTGTCAGTCTTGGTTTCATTAACCTCGTTGTTGCTGCCAATGCTGGCGGTGCTTTTTGTCCTTTTGGAGATATCACAACCTTAATGGTTTGGCAGGCAGGTTATGCAGAATTTTTTGAATTTTTTGAATTATTCATTCCATCAGTTATTAACTATATTATTCCAGCAGCCGTTATGTATTTTGCGGTACCCAATGAATTTCCTAAAAGCGATGGAAACGAGAGATTGGTTCCATTAAAGCCAGGCGCTATTCAAATATGTGCTTTGTTTGCTGTCACTATAGCGGCGGCTGTAAGCTTTAAACAATTCCTTCATTTAAAACCTTTTATGGGCATGATGATGGGGTTGTCGCTGTTGATGATTTATGGTTATCGATTGCGTTTTATTCGTGGGTATGAAGACGACGATTTTGATATCTTTAAAAAAGTAAGGGATGCTGAATGGGATACCTTGTTTTTCTTTTTCGGTGTTGTCTTCGCTGTGGGTGGTCTTGGTTACATCGGTTATCTCCAATTGTTGTCAGCAGCTATGTATGAGGGATTGGGGGCTACACCAGCCAATATCTTTGTAGGTATTTTATCGGCCATTGTCGATAATATTCCTGTTATGTTTGCCGTATTGAACATGAATGTGGAGATGAGCTTAAACCAATGGTTGTTGGTGACTTTGACAGCGGGCGTCGGTGGATCAATGTTATCTGTCGGTTCTGCTGCTGGAGTTGCTTTGATGGGGCAGTCTAAAGGAATGTATACCTTCTTTTCACATATCAAATGGACACCAGTCATTGCCGTGGGTTACTTTGCCAGTATTTATGCCCACTATATAATCAATGGTTTAGATTGAATCATCTAATTACTTTTGAATAAAAAAATGGATTGATAACGCCTTGAAAGTAAAGCGCGGCTGGCGGGAAGCTTGGTCGATTTATCGCCACCCTCGGGTGGCGGTTATGTTGTTTTTAGGATTTTCAGCAGGTCTGCCTTTCCTACTTGTTTTTTCTACCTTGTCAGCTTGGCTCAGGGATAATGAAACCTCACTGACTGTGATAGGTTTCTTCAGCTGGGTTGGAATCACCTATTCAATCAAAGTTATATGGGCGCCAGTAGTTGATCGTTGGGCGTTGCCTTTGTTAGGAGGCTGGTTCGGAAAAAGGCGAAGCTGGATGCTGGTGTCTCAGTTAGGCATCGCACTGGGACTGGCAGGCATGAGCTTTTGCGATCCTCAGACCAATTTGAGTTGGATCGCCTATTTCGCTGTTTTTGTCGCATTTAATTCAGCAACCCAAGATATCGTTATTGATGCATACCGCATTGAAGCGGTCATTGTAGAGTTCCAAGGCGCTATGGCTGCGGCCTATGTCCTGGGCTATAGAGTAGCGTTATTGGTTGCCGGTGCTGGTTCATTTTACATCGCTGAAATAGCTGACTGGGAAATGGCTTATCTAGCCATGTCTGTCTTAATGGTCGTTGGGATTATAACTGTTTTAGTGATAGATGAACCTTCGCATCGTGAAGATGTTAGCGTTAACATCAGCAATCGAGTAAACAACTCAATAAAGCAACGCTTTTTTCATTTGGCAGACACGGCCATTATCCAACCTTTTGTTGATTTTTTTTCCCGGAATGGCAAACAAAGTTTGGTTATTTTATCGTTAATTGGCGTTTATAAAATCAGCGATATCACCATGGGCGTGATGGCTAATCCTTTTTATCTGGATCTTGGTTTTAGTAAGATTCAAATCGCCGAAGTAACTAAAATTTTTGGTTTTTTTATGACCATCGTAGGTACAGCGTTTGGCGGTGTTATGGTGGTTAGATATGGCGTTATGTTGCCATTGGTTTTGGGCTCAATCTTGATTGCTGTCACTAACTTGTTGTTTGCCGGGTTGACTGTTGTTGAACCAAATTTGTCTTTGTTGGCCCTTGTGATAAGTGCTGATAATTTGAGTGCGGGTATAGCGACGGCGGCATTTATTGCCTATTTATCAAGTTTAGTTAATACGGTCTATACCGCCACCCAATACGCATTGTTTAGCTCGTTAATGACATTACCAGCAAAATTATTAGGAGGCTATTCAGGCGTTGTTGTAGATCATTACGGATATTCCCTATTTTTTATTTATTCAGCTAGCTTAGGATTGCCCGCGATTATTTTAAGCACTATTTTGATTGCCAACTCTGGCTTAGACGATGGGAAAAGCGGCAAAAAAACTGGGTGAATTGATAGAACTTTACTAAAAATTAACTGCTCCCCAGCAAATTAAACCATAAATATCCTTGAGTGGATACTTCAATGCTTGTTTTGTTGATCTCTTTGTTGCGGTGGGGCATGCAATCTCGTATCATACTCTGTTAATTAATATTTAGTTTTATAGGCTTTACATGAAACCAGAAATTCATCCAGAGTATAAATCCATTAAAGTGACTTGTGGTTGTGGCAATGCATTTGAAACTTCCTCCGTGTTATGCAAAGACTTACATGTTGAAGTTTGTTCTGCCTGTCATCCTTTTTATTCAGGCAAGCAGCGTGTTGTTGATACAGCGGGCCGGGTTGATAAGTTTCGTAAGCGCTACAATCAGTAGGCTGATTGGTTGCGCTGCGTCGAGACTGTTATATTTTAACTTGATTTGAGTAGCATTGGATGGCAAAAGATACAATAACAATTACCGATAATAGCATCAATCGAAGCGCGGAATTTCCCTTGCTGAGAGGTACGCTCGGTGAATCGGTTGTAGAAATAGCAAATCTCAGCCAAGTTCTGGGTTGTTTTACTTACGATCCTGGATTCGTGTCGACAGCCAGTTGTAAAAGTGCCATCACATTTATTGATGGTGAAAAAGGGGTATTACTTTATAGAGGGTATCCTATTGAACAACTTGCCAAGAAAAGCACCTTTTTAGAAGTGGCTTATTTGTTAATGCGAGGGGAGTTGCCTAATCATGATCAATTGCAGTCATTTACCAGTGAAATAAATCATCACTCGATGATTCACGAAGCGCTTCGGAGCTTTTTTGACGGATTTCACTATGATGCACATCCCATGGCAATGATGGTGGGTGTGGTAGGTTCATTGTCGGCTTTTTATCATACCCAACTTAACATGGAAGATCCCGAACATCGGCGCGTCTCTGCCATGCGTATGCTGGCTAAAATGCCGACTATTGCAGCTGCATGCTATCGGCACTCAGTCGGTTGGCCTTTTGTCTATTCTCGTATCGACCTTGAGTATTGTGAAAACTTTATGAATATGATGTTTTCACTGCCCTCGCAGAAATATATTAATAAAGAACACTATATCGATCCCATAGCAGTTAAAGCGCTTAACCTGTTGTTTATTTTGCATGCAGATCATGAGCAAAATGCGAGTACCTCCACGGTAAGGCTGGCGAGTAGTACTGGAGCCAATCCTTACGCTTGCATCGCAGCTGGCATTGCTGCGCTCTGGGGGCCGGCGCACGGCGGCGCTAATGAGGCAGTGTTAAGCATGTTAGAAAAAATTGGTACTGTCGATAACATTCCAAAGTATATTGCCAAAGCAAAAGATAAAAATGATCCTTTTCGGTTAATGGGTTTTGGTCATAGGGTCTACAAGAACTTCGATCCAAGAGCTACTATTATCAGAGAAATGTGTCACGAAGTATTGGGTCGACTATCCAGTAGCGATCCTCTTTTTGATCTTGCGCTGGCTTTGGAAGAACATGCTCTAGAAGATGAATACTTTATAGAGAAAAAGCTATACCCAAATGTCGATTTCTATTCGGGTATCATCTACAAAGCCCTCAATATTCCTGTCGATATGTTCACAGTGATGTTTACGCTTGCCCGAACTGCAGGCTGGGTTTCCCATTGGTTAGAGATGATGAATCAACCCAACCAACGGATTGGTCGTCCCCGTCAACTTTATACGGGAGTTGACGTCAGGAATTATTCCTCAATAGAAAACCGTTGAAAGTGACCCATCGGGGCTAGGTGAGTGTGGACACGTTTTAGCCGTGTCTAAAATAACGAGTCAACTGAGTTATCTTGATTAGCATCCGTTTCAAACTCCTGAATGGTATTAGAAAACTCAGTAGGAACCGTCTCAGCCGTGAAATATTCTGTAATGCTTTTTGTGCCTGGTCTTGCTATTAGACCTGTTGCTGGGTCAATGGCAATCTGTTCAATGCCTTCTGGAGGTAACAATGCTTTTTCCGGTCTATCAGCGAGCGCTGCCCTCATAAAATTGCTCCACATGGGTAAAGCAGTTTTACCGCCAGTTTCTTTTTTTCCCAAAGGATTAGAATTATCAAAGCCAACCCAAGCAGTAGCTGCTATCCCTGAAGCAAAACCATTAAACCAGGCATCTCGTTGATCATTGGTTGTGCCTGTCTTGCCAGCCAAATCTTTTCGCCCTAACTGCATGGCTTTGATAGCAGTTCCTCGTCGAACAACATCCCTTAACATACTGTTCATTAGAAAATTAATGGGCTTGGAAATGATCCGTTTAGCTAATTTTATGTTCTCATTTGATTTCAGTTCAGAATTATGATCGCAATTCTCGCAAGCAAATTCTGCAGACGCTTGAAAAATAACGGTTCCATGGTAATCAGTAATACGTTCTATAAAATACGGTTTAACTAGAAAACCTCCGTTAGCAAACACAGAAAAAATTCTCGCCATTTGAAGCGGTGTAGCTGAGCCACTTCCCAAGGCTAGAGAAAGACTATTGGGTAGTTGTTTTTTAGTTAACCCAAATCGTTGTGCGGAGCTGATGACTTGGGGTATTCCGACCTCTCTGAGTAAACGTATCGAAATTAGGTTTCTTGATTTTCTTAGAGCAGTTCGCAACGAAGTAGGGCCAAAAAATTTCCCACTGTAATTTTCCGGTCGCCATTCATTGGTTAATTCACGATCATTAAGTACCACGGGTGCATCGTTGAAAATACTGGCTGGGGTAAGCCCCTGTTCTAATGCCGTTGTATATAGGATTGGCTTAAAGCCTGATCCGGGTTGCCTTTTGGCTTGCAGCGCTCGGTTGAAAGAGCTTTGTGAAAAATCAAAGCCACCAACTAGCGATAAAATCCCGCCAGAATCAGCGGCAAGAGCAACCAAAGCACCTTCAGCTTTAGGGATTTGGGTCAGTGCCCACGTTTTATCATCAAGTTGTCTTACTCTGATAATATCGCCTAAATTAATCGTGTCTCCGGGTATTTTTAGCTCAGCATCAACTTTGTTAACTGAAATGTAAGATTTTGCCCACTGCACGTTACGCCAAGGAATTTCGATTAGTGTGGTATCGTCAATTCTTGCCATTATATTAACATTGGGTGTGATTGTTTCGGCCACGGCAGGTAATGTATCGCCAATGGGTTTGAGTTTGCTAAATTCTTGTTGCTCTTCAACTTTTCGATAACCATGTCTTTCATCATAGACGTGAAGAGCATTCCTGGACGCTAAGAGGGCTTGTTTTTGTAATTTACTATCAATCGTCGTATAGACCTTTAAGCCTTTTTTATAAGCATCATCACCATACTGATCTATAAGTTTTTGTCTTACCATCTCCGCGATATAGGGCGCATTTAAGTCTGTACGTTGTGTGTGCAATTTAGCATCATCAGGAAAATCAATATAAACTTGCATTTCGTCAGGCGAAATGAAGTTTAGTTTCGCCATACGCTTTAATATATAGTTTCTTCGTACAATCGCCCGATTTAAATTGGTAATAGGATTGTATTTAGAAGGGGCTTTTGGTAAGCCTGCAATCATTGCCAGTTGCGGAACTGATAGCTCTGACAGTGGTTCGCCATAGTAGATTTGAGCGGCAGCGGCTACACCATAAGCTCGATGGCCAAGATAAATCTTATTTAAATAAAGTTCAAAAATTTCTTGTTTACTCAGAATGTTTTCTATTTTTAAGGCCAAGATAATTTCTTTTATTTTTCTAATATAGGTTTTTTCCCTGCTCAGTAAAAAATTTCTTACTACCTGCATAGTAATAGTTCCGCCCCCTTGACTCTTTTTCCCTGTTAACAGGAGATGAAGAGCAGCGCGCATGAGGCCTTGATAGTCTACACCGGGGTGCTCGTAGAATCGGTCGTCTTCGGCTGCTAAAAAAGCGTTGATTAACTGAGGTGGGGTTTCCGCAAAGAGAATCGGACTTCTTTTCTTTTCACCAAATTGTGCTATCAACTTCTCATCTTTGCTAAATACAGTCAGTGGCAATTGATATTGAATGTCTTTCAGCTTTGCAATGTCAGGAAGGCTGTCGCTAATTTTTGTGTATCCGAAATATAAAAACGGGATAGCGATAAGAGTTCCTATGAGGGTGCCGACGACCAACCATTTAAGTAATTTGAAGATTAGTTTTTTGATCATTATTCCTAAATATTTTTCTAAACCATTCGTATAAAAACATCAAACTTGGCAGTGTATCAAACTGCTAGCCATTCTAACTAAAAATAATTCAATTCCTACCAATTAGAATGCTGCTTTTCATAAATTTAATAGAAATATAGCCTTTAGATTAGGCAAATTCCGAATCACTACTATACTTTTTTTACGCAATATTTATTTGTTGAAGTCCCATGCAGCTATCTGTTTAACAGTAGCTAGCGAATTTGGCTAACTTTGGAAATTTGAAGAGGCAATCAATGAGCTTGTTCAGTAGAAGAAAAGCAGCTCTACTTGGAATAGACATTAGTACCGCAGCAGTCAAGCTGTTGGAATTAAGTAAGGAAGGTGCGCGTTATCGCGTCGAAAGTTATGGAGTGGTTCCAATAGAGCAAGACGCGGTGATTGATAAAGATGTCACCAATGTAGATGCAATTGCAGATGCAGTAAAAAGAGTTGTAAGGCAATCGGGTTGCCGGCTGAAAAATGCCTGTGTGGCGGTCGCGGGTTCGGCCGTTATGACTAAAAAAATCACCATGCCCGCTTCGTTAAGTGAAGAAGAAATGGAAGAGCAAATTTTAGTCGAGGCTGATCAGTATATACCTTATTCATTAGATGAAGTGAACTTGGATTTTGAAGTTCAAGGTATCAATAAGGAAAACAACGATATGGTTGATGTCTTATTGGCTGCGTCGCGAAAAGAAAGTGTTGAAAGTAGAGTCGATGCACTGCAACTGGCTGGACTAAAGACAAAAATTGTCGATGTTGAAGCTTTTGCAGTTGAAAATGCTTTGACCTTACTTTCAGAACAATTATCAGCCGGTGAAGATGATCAAACAGTCGCTGTAGTAGATATCGGTGCCACCATGATGATGCTAAATGTCATTTATGGTGGGAAAACTATCTACACCCGAGAACAAGCTTTTGGCGGAAAACAGTTAACTGAAGAGATTCAAAGGCGCTATGGGCTTTCTTATGAAGAAGCCGGTTTAGCCAAAAAGCACGGAGGGCTTCCAGATAATTATCTGACGGATGTGCTTGAGCCCTTTAAACAAGCCATTGTTCAACAAATTGCCAGAGCATTGCAGTTTTTTGTTTCTTCTAGTGCTAATCGGGGTGTTGACCATATTGTGTTAGCGGGAGGGAGTGCTTCCATACCAGGGCTAGAAAAATTAGTCGCACAAAACATTGGCATTCCAGCCGCAATAGCCAACCCTTTTATGAGCATGGCTCTTTCCAACAAAGTGAAGTTACAAAGTTTGAGCAATGATGCCCCCGCAATGATGATTGCCTGCGGTCTTGCGCTAAGGAGTTTTGACTAATGGCTAAAATTAACTTACTTCCATGGCGTGAAGAGCGCCGCAGACAACAACAAGTTGAGTTTCTAACAGGTATTGGTACAGCAGCCGGGGTGACGTTATTGATCCTTGGTGGCGTCCATTTGTATTGCAGTAGCTTGATTAGTCATCAAAAAGACAGAAACCAAGTATTGCAAGATGAAATTACCGTTTTAAATAAAAAAATTGACGAAATCAAAAGCATTGAAGCTAAAAAAGCGAAGCTGATGACCAAGATGGAACTTATTCAAGGTCTTCAGCTTAGCCGTCCACAAATCGTCCATTTATTTGAAGAACTTCCAAGAACAGCTCCAGAAGGTATACATCTCACTCAATTCGTACAAGCTGGCAAAAAACTTACTTTTAAAGGCAAAGCACAATCCAATGCCCGGGTTTCAGCCTACATGAAAATGATAGAAGCGTCCTCCTGGTTGGCGAATCCAAAACTTCAGGTTATTCAATCCAGACATAAAAAAACCAACCTAGATATGAGCGACTTTACCCTGTTTGCGGAATTAGGTATTGACAAGAAAGCAGAAGCAAACAAGCGAGGTAAATTATGACCTTATCTGAAATTAATTGGGACCCTAGCGCAGCAGGATCTTGGCCATTACCAATCAAGATTGTTTCAGGATTGGTTCTCTGTGCAATCTTTGCTTTTGCTGTCCTTTATTTTGATACTAAAGAGCAGAATTTAGAGCTAGAAAAACTGGAAAAAAAGGAAGAGGGTTTTAGAAGAACTTTCGCTAACAAGCAAAAAAAAGCAGTCAACCTGGAAGATTATAAAGTTCAACTTAAGCAAATGGAAGAGTCGCTAGGTGAAATGCTCAAGCAACTTCCCACTAAATCTGAAGTTGCGACCCTTCTGGTAGATATCTCACAAACTGGTCTCGCAAGCGGTTTGGAATTCCGATTGTTTAAACCCAAAGGGGAGATCAAAAAAGAAATTTATTCAGAGTTGCCGATACAAATTGAGGTCATCGGAACTTACGAAGAATTTGGTTTGTTTGCTAGTGGTTTAGCGTCTTTGTCACGAATTGTGACCGTTCATAACGTCAAAATTAACCCATTAAAGAAGGGAACCGACCTTATGAGAATGACCGCTTTACTCAAAACTTACAACGAAGGAAACACAGCAAAAGTTGGCAAGAAGGGTAAGAAATCCAAGAAGAGGAGAAGAAAGTGATGACAACAGCTATGTTTAAACAAAAAACAAAACGGTCACTTTTATTAGTAACAACAGCGGCTTTGTTAACAGGTGCTACTGGGTGTGCAAAGAATGAAGGATTTAGTGATCTCAGGCAATACATATCCGAGGTCAAATCCAGACCAAAACAAACGATACCGCCTCTTCCAGTGTTTAAAGTGGCAGAGCCTTACATCTTCAATCCCGATGGACTAAGAGATCCTTTTATCGAGATTACACGCAACGAGGAGATCGAAAGTATCGAAATCGTTGCTAATGGAGGTGTTAGACCGGATTTGACACGGCATCGTGAAGAAATGGAATCGTTTTCTTTGGACTCACTAAGGATGGTAGGTACGGTTTTTATGAAAGCAGGATTGTGGGGTCTTATCAAAGCCAGCGATGGCACTATCCATCGCATTCAGGTTGGTAACTATATGGGACAGAATCATGGCAAAGTTATTCGAATTTTGGATGACCGAATTGAAATGATGGAAATTGTTCCCGATAGACCTGGAGCGTGGAGAGAACAACAGGCTTCGTTGGTATTGGAAGGATGATTTTTATGAGGTTAATAATGCGTAATAAATACAGTGGTTGTAAGTTAAGGTCATGGAGAATTCCCATAAAGATCGGTTGGTCGAACATGGGTACTGCCATTTTATTAACATCTTTTGTAATGTCAAGTGCATTGGCAAAAGAGTTAACGATTAAGTCTTTGGATTTCTCTGCCTTACCAGGCAGCAAATTGCAGCTCCAATTAACGATGAGCGGTAAGGCAGTTCTTCCTAAGGAATTTAGTACCGATAATCCAGCAAGAATTGCTTTGGATTTTTCGGGGGTTAAGAGTTCACTGCATAGCAAGGTTTTTCCCGTTAATATGGGAATTGCTGATAGCGTTTATGCTATGGAAGCGAAAGATCGTACTCGAGTGGTCATCAATTTGTTAAAGATGGCACCTCATACTACTAGAGTTGAAGGCAACAAGGTTTTTATTACGTTAAACAACTCTTCAAATTCTGTTGCATCAGCGCTTGCTCCAGGTGTTGCTGTTGGTGCGGTCACCACAGAGACAGCACCCGTTAAAGTTCAGGAAATTAAGAAACCAGCTGATGTAAGAAGGTTGTTGCCTGAACAGACCATTAGCGATATCGATTTTAGACGTGGTTCAAACGGTGAAGGCCGACTGTTGATTTCTTTGACAAGTCCTAATACCGTTGTTGACACAAAAGAGAAGGGCGGCAAAGTTCATCTTACCTTTATTAATACCAAGATTCCTCAGTCGTTGGCTAAGCGTTTGGATGTTTCTGACTTTGCAACGCCTGTTAATCTTATTGACAGTTCGCGTCAGGGTTCGAAAACTAAAATTACTGTATCGATGCGCAATGGCAATTACGGTTATTCTTCGTTCCAATCCGATGGCTTGTTGACAGTAGAATTTCGTCCTTTGACACCGTCTGAGAAAGAAGAACTCAAACGAAAGAAGTTCCCTTACTCGGGTGAAAGGTTGTCATTAAACTTCCAGAACATTGAAGTTCGTTCAGTATTACAAATACTGGCTGATTTTACTGACCTTAATATCGTAGCGTCAGACTCAGTAGGTGGTTCTGTCACATTACGTTTGAACGATGTGCCATGGGATCAATCATTGGACTTGATTTTAAAATCTAAAGGTCTCGCTAAAAGACAAACGGGTAACGTAGTGTTAGTTGCTCCAGTGGCAGAGATCAATAAAATCGAAAAAGATGAACTCGAAGCCCAAAAAGTTGTTGAGTTACTTGAGCCTCTCAGAACTGAGTACATTCAAATTAACTATGCTAAAGCTGAGAATTTTAGAAGCCTGTTGCTTGGTGGAACTTCTCCAGGTAGCTTGAATGGTTGTTCAGTGACCAATGCTTCTGGTGGTTCTGGCGGCGGCGGTGGAGGCGGTAATGTCAGAGGTTCGTTAAATGGACGAGGTAATAGTGCTAACGGAAATGGCGGTCGGGGTCGAGTTGATGATCGGTTTACCCTCACCTCGAATCGAGGCACAGTGATCGTTGATTCGCGAACCAATACGCTGATTGTCAGAGATATGGCTAAAAATTTGGAAGAAATTCGTAAACTTCTAAATTTGTTGGACAAACCGGTTAGACAAGTATTAATCGAAGCAAGAATTGTCACCGCCTCTGAAGATTTTGCCCGCGAACTGGGTGTTAACCTAGGTTCACGTAAGCAAGCAGATGTTGGTGGAGAAAAAACATCCGTCATCGACGGGTTGGTCGACTTGGCCGCTGCTACACCACATGGCGCTTTAGGTATGACATTATTAAGAGCGGGTGATTATCTGTTAAACCTTGAGATTTCAGCACTACAAGACGAAGGTCGTGGTGAGGTATTATCTAATCCTAGAGTATTAACTTCTGACCGTTGTCCGGCAACGATCAGCCAAGGGGTGCAAATACCTTATAAAACAACTAGTCAAAATGGTACTCAAACACAGTTGATCGATGCTACATTGGAACTTAGCGTCACACCGCAAATAACGCCGAATGGCAGCGTGATAATGGATCTGAATATTCAAAAAGATAATCCCAGCGCGGTTTCTAATGATGGAGCAATTGGTATCGATACTCGCGAAATTAGCACCAGTGTCAGGATTAATGATGGCGAAACGGTGGTACTGGGCGGTGTATTCGAAGGCAATGATAGCCAGACCATAAACAGAGTGCCATTTTTCTCTGATTTACCCGGTATCGGACATTTGTTCAGAAGGACTAATAATAGCCGCAACAAGAAAGAGTTACTGATATTCGTAACCCCAAAAATTGTTAAGGATAATCTGTCCGTCCGATAAACTAGCAGTTATGTCAAGTTGTAAGGGGGCCTCGGCCCCCTTTTTTTGTACTTCTGTATCCAGTTTCAGTGATCAATTTTGTAGTAGCAATAAAGTCAGTTTTTCCCTCCAATAACTTAACCCAACTTTGTGACTTACCTTTCCAATATCGCTCTATTTCAATTAGTTAAATTTTTTAACTCGTTTCAGTTGGCACTACAGATTTATTCTTGTCAATAATCGTTTTACATTTTCTAGCATCAATGAAAAACCGGGGGAAATCAAGCCCTCAACTTACGGATATGGCGCTACAAAAGATTTCTAAAAATGCTGCTCACGATGGGTAATAATATGCATGCCCATCGCTTTTAAAGAACTTTTTTAAGTAAATCTTCTAAAAATTAAAATATCAATGACTTAGCAAGACTCAGATTACGAACTTGGGCTAAGTTATTTAATTCTGGTTCCAAAGTATGAAAACGAGGTTTGTAAGGAAATATAAATCAGCAGTGGTTTGGTTTAGTTGTGACCTTGTCTTGGAGGTGCCAGAGGGTCTGCGCCAATGGTTCCTTGCAACCACTTCAAATAGTCTGGCTTTGAAACATGGTCTAGTTTCACCCGGGCATCATTCAAGCGGGCTTGAATATTTAATTGTTTCGCTTGTTCTTGTTGGCTGGGTTGTTGCAAATAAGCTTCTAAACTGGCAACATGTTTTTGCCACAAGGCAATGTCGGAAGCTTGTTTGGTTTCCAGGCGTTCTCGATACCAGTCAGAATTAAGCAGAAAGTCTCGTGTGAACATTACCCTTAATTCTGGATGGTGTGCATTTTTACCCTGGAATTCTCCATTTGCCATGATGTGCAATAAGGCATAAAGAGGTGGGCAAGCGTCTTCAGCACTCCCGTCTTCTATGTATTGTTTAGCCACTTTTTGTTGGGTTTCAACAATGTTGTTGATGCCATCCACAAAAACGCTCAAACCTTGAAGTTCCGGTTGTAGTATGTTTTCAGTGAAAACGGCCAGGGGATTGTCAAAAATTTTACCCATAAAGCCGTGGACAAATCTTGTCGTGATGCGGTAACCAAGGCGGCTGGCTAATACTTTTTTACCCTGATATTCCAAATCTTGCAGGGGTTCAAGGTATTGGCGCTCTATCAAAAATTCTGGCTGACGTTCTTCGTGCGTCAATCTGGCCCAGATTTCCGGAATCAATAAGCTGATGTCATGGCTGACTTTTATGTCAGGCCCAATAAAGCCAGCTGATGTTGAAAACCCAGGGTAACCCGTCAGGATGAATGAAACCAAAGCGTTATTGAGGTCGGCCGTGGATCTTAAAGCGTTGAAAGGGCCTTTGGTTAACGCCCCTTCGCTACCAGCTCCTGTGGTAGAAGGTGATTTGCCCGTTAACGAACTAATAAAGTCCATAAATAATTCAGGTAACTCTTGATAATGAATCGGGTTGTAAACTGCCAATGGGCGAATGCCAGGTTCCGGTGGATTATTACGGCGGCCGGTTAGAACAGCATCCACTGGCTGGCTAATGGGTTTATCGATAGCCATTTTACGATGCAAACGAGCTCCCATCTCAGCCACATATTTACGAATGGGCTGGACCAAATCAGGACGTGTTTCAAGATAGCGTGGATTTTTGGACGGTTTGCCATCCACTAACCGAGGGTGGGCAGAAGAAACGACATAACCGCTGTTTTCGTTGAATGATTCGGTCAATAGTTGACGCATCGGTTCTGTAAAACTGGATAAAGTCACCACATTTTCTACTACTGTGGCAAGTTTCGCTTTATTTAATGGTTCAAAATTAGCTATGAAATTACCAGGGCCTGCCATGTTTTTTTCGGTTTGTTTGTCATAGCCGGGAATGATTGCATCATCTGGCCTTTGAAATAGCCGGTACTCGCAATTGCATACTAATTTGATGCTCGGCGCATATGTTTTGTCAGCTAAAAAATCTTTAAGCTGCTCTGTTTTGACAACCACAGAGGCGCTGATATCGTCTTCCATTTGAATTTTTTCAGCTGCAATGTAATCTTGTCTGACTTTGAAGGTACGCCAACCACCTTTTTGATCAAAGCCGACCCTTAGATAAGAAGCTACAATTTTCCTGTTTTTTAGTTTAAGTTCATGGCCCGGTGCGCCATCAATAACATCCACTGAAAGATAGTTGGGCCATTGATCTCCCCATTCAGGGCGGTAAAAACGTTTAATCAAAAAAACTAGCGCCAGAATGCTGGGCGGAATAGATTCCAGCCATTCGTTATAGGCTTCTGTCTGGCTTGGAGATGGCGTTAACAGTTTTACCACAGAGCCCAAACTTCTTTCTGAGCTCAAAGGTTTACGACTTGGGGCGCGGTCTTCATGCTCATTTCCGGGTAAAAAGCGTTTGCTATAGTCTCTATCGAAAATTGCTTTGACTTTATCGAGGTCTTGATTTAAATCATCAATAAACAAAGGGCCGTAAATAACAGCATCCTCAAGTGATTTGGATATTTCGGATTTACCGCCACCTGATACGGTGCAAGGCTTATGACAAAAAGTTCCTTCAGGTGCAGTGCCGACCAAACGCCAAGAAGGGGCGCCAGGATGTTTCTGCATTTCAATTTTATAGCCGTTTGGCTGTACATAAATTTTTTCGGGTTGTAGGCGGATCGATTGTTTTTTCCCTTGATAAGTCCAGTTAATGGACTGTGTTGTGACATCCATTCTCAAATCTTGAGGAACATAAATGATATCCGGGAATTTTTTATCTACGGCATATCCTTCTGGTTTAACCTGCATGACCGATTCATAACGAGCGACCATATCAGAGAAATCGTAACCAGGCTCTCTAGTAGAATTGCTGACGCCATATTCATCGCCGTGACTGTATCGTTGAAAAGCTAGTGCGCCACCAGAATGTTCTTCTTCTGCCAAGCCAAACAGGTTAGCTGAAAAGCTGATTTGGGTTTTGACTTCCTTTTTGCAATAACCAAAGTAATTATCAGCCAGCAAGGTCACAATGACCCCCTTTCTACTTCGTAAGGTGAGCTTGAATGCTTGGCCATCGTTGTACAATTCATCGGGTTCACGCCAGCACATTCCTTCTGATTGCTGCCTGGGTGTAGCATCCTTCCAGTTAGGTAGTCCCACGTGCTGTTTGGTAAGATGCACTAAATGAGGTGCTAAAATAACGCAACCAGTGTGGCCTGTCCAATGCTGAACATCCAAAGCCGCATCAAATTCTGGAAATGCTGGATTGCCACCGTTGCCAAATATGCTTTCTACAAAATCTAGATTACTTACCAGGCTACCCGGTGCAAAAAAACGAATTTCCATGGACTTTTGTTCGTCCATACCCGGTATTTCTGGACATACTATAGGACGCAAGAGTAGCGAAGCGAACAGTTTGGCTGATTTAGGCTGGTTTGCAGTAAAAGGGAGAATTAACATGCTATCGGGTGGTTGCAAAGCATGTTTAAGCATGATGGCAAAGGTTTTGTGAGGAACTTCTTTTTTATCACCAGGAACTGCTAAATCGCTTTCAGCAATATGAAAAGAACCTTTGGTCGTTCGTCTATCGCTCGCGGGGTTATGCAAAACACCTTGTTTGACTCGAAAACTTGAGACGATATCGGAAAAAAATTCATCCTCTCCGATGGGTAACGACAATTCTCGAGCGACGCCATGTCGGTCAAGTTCAAATGTCATGGTGGGTAGTTTAGGTATTTGCTCTAAATTGAGAGCAGAGCAATACTCATTTAAAAAATCCTGGATTCTTTTGTCTGGTGGATAGTAAGTAGCTGAAAGTTGCCGACTTTTTTCCAAATAACTGCGCAACATATCCTTGGCTGTCAACATAAACTCGGCTGATCCTTCTTCCAGACATGTTGGCTGACCACAGGATGCCAGCTTAAGGTTGATATACAAATGTAGCTTACTTTGGTCAGAAGCGTGTTCTTGCTCAGGGTTATTGAGGCCTAAAGTTTGTCGTTGATCCAAAGTTTTCTCCAGTTATTCATTAGGGGTCAATAATTACGTACCAAAACATAATACCTTGCTTACCGATGGTTAAAAGGCAAGCTTTAGATTTTATCTAATTTGACCACTCTCTGAATAGTCAATTTATTTGCAAAGTTGTAATGATTGCTAATTTCTATCAAATATATACTATTCGTGTTGTTCAATCATAATTTCTCATGTCCTTATTTCATATATGCTTTGACCATATTCAAAATAATTATTCAGAGAGTTTGCTTTCACTGAGGTCAAGGTTCGATAGTGAGGAAGTCACATACGTAGAGAAAATACACGATGTATAACTTTCATCCGTACCAATATTTTTGACAGGTTTACTCATTTCTCGTTATCATTGTCAGGTTATGTCCAAGTTACCCGAATTTATTTTTCCGTCAAAATTCGCTGACAGACAAATTGGTTTGAGTGGGAATATCCCACTGGGATCGATGAAACGTTTAGAAGAGAGTTTAAGTCGTCATACTGGCGAAGTGGCAGTTGATTTGACTTTTGCCAGGAACGGCAGATTTCCAGTCATTGAAGGCCATATTAGCGCGGATCTAAAAGTCATCTGTCAAAATTGTTTGGAAAGTCTCGATTGGACAGTGAATGTACAAGTAAAAGTGGTGGTTATCAATGATGATGGGGACATAAATTTTATTCCTGAATCGTTTGAACCTTTATTGGTGGAAGCAACAGATCAAATTGTTCTGGCAGATTTAGTAGAGGATGAATTGCTATTATCACTACCTAATTTTCCCAAGCACGCTTTCGAATGTCGCAAACAGTTTTCAAACGAGAAAAAAGACGGAAGTAGTGAAGACGAAAAAAAACCTAACCCTTTTGCAGTTTTGGCAGATTATAAAATTACTGGAGAAAACTAATGGCTGTTCAGAAAAGTAAAAAATCCCGCTCACGGCGAGGAATGCGGCGTTCCCATGATTCATTGAATGATCAAACGCTTTCTCAAGATTCAATGACGGGTGAAACACACCTTCGTCACCACATGAGTCCAGATGGATATTTTAAAGGCCGCAAAGTTCTTATGGCAAACGATTCCGAGTAACCCTAAAATTGGCAGGCAATGCCTTTTTAGAATTCAACTTTCGGTTTATCGGTTATTGGAGCAGTTTAATAAATGGGTAACCATGCGGTAATTGCTATTGACGCGATGGGGGGTGACTTTGGTCCAGATGTGACAGTTGCTGCATCCATTAGCAGCTTGCTTAACAACCCTGATTTAAGTTTGATATTGGTCGGCGATGAAACTATCATCAATCAATACCTTACAACGAGTAAAAATAAGTTTGGTGATCGACTAAAGATTCATCATGCCTCACAGGCAGTTGCGATGGATGAGCTTCCTTCTAGAGCGCTGAGAAGTAAAAAAGATTCTTCGATGCGGGTAGCTATTAATTTAGTCAACGAAGGGGTCGCTACTGCCTGTGTTAGTGCAGGTAATACTGGTGCATTGATGGCAACTGCTCGTTTCGTGCTAAAAACCATTCCGGGTATTGAACGTCCAGCCATTATATCCACATTACCCTCAGTTCATGGCCATACTCACGTGCTTGATCTAGGCGCAAACGTAGATTGTTCAGCTGATCATTTATTGCAATTTGGTGTGATGGGGTCAGAGTTGGTGAGGGCAATGGAGGACATTGAGAACCCTACTGTGGGGCTTCTTAATATCGGTGAAGAAGAAATGAAAGGCAACGAACAAGTTAAACAGGCAGCCAAACTGTTAGAATTATCCTATCTCAACTACATAGGCTATGTAGAAGGTGATTCACTGAACGCGGGTGATGTTAAAGTGGATGTTGTTATCGCCGATGGCTTTGTTGGGAATGTTGCGCTTAAGTCGATTGAAGGTGCCGCTAAAATGATTGGTAAGGCTATGAAAGAAGCGTTTAATAAAAATATTTTTACTAAAATTGCTGGCTTACTGGTTTACCCTGTTTTGAAATCTTTCAGAAACCATATTGATCCTCGAATGTATAACGGTGCTAGCTTATTAGGACTACAAGGGATTGTGATTAAAAGTCACGGCGGAGCCGATCCAATTGCGTTCGCTAATGCAATCAAAATAGCTCAAATTGAGGCAGAGACTGATGTGCCTCGGAGAATTGGAGATCATGTTAAAACAGTCATGGCTGAGAGGAAGATTGCGTGACATGCTTTTCAAAGATCATTGGTACAGGAGGCTATCTACCTGAAAAGGTAATGACTAACGATGATATTTCAAAGTTAGTTGATACTTCGGATGATTGGATTTATTCCAGAACCGGCATCAAAAGGCGCCATATCGCTGCAGATAATGAAACAGCAGCCAGTATGGCAGAAATTGCTTCCGGACAGGCAATCGAAGCGGCCGGAATTGATAGTCAATCCATTGATTTAATTATTCTGGCGACGAGTACACCAGAAAGAGTTTTTCCAAGTTCTGCTTGCCTTTTACAACAACGCTTAGGCATTAGCCAATGTCCTGCTTTCGACATTCAGGCAGCTTGCTCTGGTTTCGTTTTCGGTCTCAGTATTGCGGATCAATATATCAAATCCGGGTTAATGAAAAGGGTATTAGTGGTCGGAACAGAAGTGTTTTCCAGAATCGTTGATTGGTCTGATCGAACCACTTGTGTCTTGTTTGGTGATGGAGCAGGAGCTGCTTTACTAGAAGCATCTGATGAGCCTGGCATATTATCTACCCATGTTCATTCCGACGGTCGATACCAGGATTTACTATATTTAAACAATGACATTCAGCATGGTGGCCTTAATAATGTCATCGATACTGAGGCGGCATTTGTCAAAATGGAAGGTAATGAGGTGTTTAAAGTTGCTGTAAAAACCCTCGGTCGTATTGTTGACGAAACGCTTTCAGCTAATGCAATGAAACAGGAAGATATTGATTGGTTAGTTCCTCATCAAGCGAATATAAGGATAATCTCAGCTACGGCTAAAAAGTTGGCGATGCCAATGGGTAGGGTGGTTACTACACTCGAAGATCAGGGTAATACATCTGCGGCGTCAATTCCCTTAGCTTTGAATGAAGCGATACGAGATGAGCGAATTAAGCGGGGACAAGTTTTATTGCTAGAAGCTTTTGGTGCCGGATTTACTTGGGGGTCGGCACTGCTTCGCTACTAAATAAACTATCAACTTTCAAGCTATTGCATGCAAAACAAAAGAAATCAATTAGGGTTTTTATTTCCTGGACAGGGATCGCAGTCCTTAGAAATGTTGGCAGACTTATCATCATCGTTTCCTGTAGTCACACAAACTTTCGATACTGCTTCAGAAATCGTAGGGAGGAACCTATGGAAATTAGTCTGTGATGGTTCGTTAGACGAACTAAACCAAACCACTAATACCCAGCCTATCATGCTTGCGGCGGGGGTGGCCGTTTGGCGGGTTTGGACAGAAAAGAATGCCACTTTACCGGCTTGGATGGCAGGACATAGTCTCGGCGAATATACTGCTTTAGTATGCTCTAACGCAGTTAGCTATGAAAATGCAGTGCAGTTGGTGAGTGAAAGAGCCAGGTTAATGCAAGAAGCAGTTCCTATTGGAGTCGGTGCAATGGCCGCTATTCTTGGCTTAGATACTGAATCGGTAGAAAATATTTGTAACAATTTAACTTCTGAAATGGAGTTGGTTGCGCCAGTCAATCTGAATGCGCCTGGTCAAATTGTGATAGCGGGGCATGCTAGTACTGTTCAGAAAGCCATTGATGCTGCAAAAGAAGCGGGCGCCAAACGAGCTTTGATCCTACCTGTTAGTGTCCCCTCGCATTGCTTGCTTATGCAGCCTGCAGCCGAACAACTTCGTAAGTTTTTGAATGAGATAGAATTTTGTACACCCTCAATAAAAATCATTCATAACGCAGATGTTCTCGATCATCAGTCTGGGGAAGATATTCGACAGGCTTTAGAAAAGCAGCTTTATCGTCCTGTTAGATGGATCGAAACCATTGCCTTTCTTGAAAAACAGGGTGTAACAGAATTTGTTGAATGTGGGCCTGGAAGAATTTTACTGGGTTTGAATAAGCGTATTGCAAAGGCGAGTTCACACTTTGCTATCCACGATAATGAAACTTTAATTCAAGTGTTGGAGTATATTGAATGACTTCCGAAATAGCCCTCGTAACGGGCGCAAGTCGAGGGATTGGTCGATCTATCGCACTTCAATTGGCCAAAGATGGTTTTACAGTAGTTGGGACAGCGACCAGTCAAAAAGGTGCAGACGCCATAACGCAATATATGCAAGCTGGAGGATTTGATAATAGCCTTGGCTTGATTTTAAATGTAGCGGATTTAGCCTCAATTGAGAACTTGATAACTGAGGTTAACGAACGCTTTGGTGCGCCAACCGTACTCATCAATAATGCAGGTATTACTCGAGATAACTTGTTATTAAGAATGAAAAATGAAGAATGGGATGACATTATCAGCACCAATCTAAGTGCAGTTTTTCACATGAGCAAAGCGTGTCTGCGAGGTATGATGAAAGCCAGGCAGGGTCGAATAGTTAACATATCTTCCGTTGTTGCCGCTACGGGTAATGCCGGACAAGCAAACTATGCGGCAGCCAAAGCTGGCATGCTTGGGTTTACCAAATCCTTGGCCAAAGAAGTTGGTTCAAGAAATATTACTGTGAACACAGTTGCTCCTGGTTTTATCGATACTGATATGACTGCTGAGTTACCCGAGGAGCAGCGGAAGCAATTGTTATCTGGCATACCATTAGGGCGTCTAGGTCATGTCAACGAAATAGCCTACACAGTGTCATTCCTGTGTTCGGGGGGTGCAGCTTATATCACTGGGGAGACGCTCCATGTTAATGGTGGTATGTTTATGGCTTAACATAACTTACGATAATTTAAACTTTTCGTTAAATTAAAGTATAATCCAACCGCCGTCTGAGTTGATCAGGGCACTAAATTAAAAACATTTTGAGGATAAGTATTATGAGTAACATTGATGAGCGTGTTAAAAAAATTGTTGCGGAACAATTAGGCGTGAAAGAAGAAATTTCTACCGACGCTTCATTTGTAGACGATCTAGGCGCAGATTCATTGGATACAGTAGAGCTCGTTATGGCGCTGGAAGAGGAGTTTGAGTGTGAAATTCCTGATGAAGAAGCGGAAAAAATTACGACTGTGCAGCAAGCCATTGATTACGTATCAAAGAACACCTAGTGCTCTTGGTTATACCCGGAATATCCCCACCAAGTCAAAATACTACTAAAATAGCATGTTATGAGTGAACGTAGGGTTGTGATAACGGGTATGGGCGCTGTGACTCCATTGGCGAATACAGTAGAACAAACGTGGGAGGGCATAATAAGCGGTAAAAGTGGTATTGGCCCTATTGACTCTTTCGATATATCCTCTTTCGGGACGCGCTTTGGCGGCGTTATTCGTGATTTGGATATTGAGCAATACATTCTGCTGAAAGATGCCAAACGAATGGATGGTTTTATTCACTATGGTTTGGCGGCTGGTTGTCAAGCAATTGCCGATGCTGGATTGGGAGTAACCGAAGACAATGCTGATCGTATTGGGATCGCAATAGGAAGCGGTATAGGCGGGATAACAGGCATAGAAGAATGTTACGCCACTTATGATAAAGGTGGTCCGAGAAGAATTTCACCTTTCTTTGTACCCGGCAATATCATTAATATGATCGCAGGCAATTTATCGATAAAATATGGGATGCGAGGTCCTAATATTGCAATCGTAACGGCCTGTTCGACAGGAACCCACAACATTGGTGAAGCTGCACGGATGATCAAATATGGAGATGCCGATGTGATGATAGCAGGGGGTGCTGAACGTTGTACATCGTCGCCAACAGCAATGGGCGGGTTTATTTCAGCCAAGGCTCTCTCGAGGCGAAATGATAATCCACAAGAAGCCAGTCGGCCCTGGGATAGAGATAGGGATGGTTTTGTATTAAGTGACGGCGCGGGTGTTGTTGTTTTAGAGGAATTGGAGTTTGCCAAAAAAAGAGGAGCGAAGATCTACGCTGAATTAGTTGGTTATGGCCGAAGTGCTGATGCTTTTCACATGACGCAGCCATCGGAAAACGGGGCAGGGGCTGCTCGTTGCATGGTCAATGCTATGCAAGACGCGCACATTAATCCAGAACAGATTGATTATATTAATGCCCACGGAACCTCTACTCCAGCGGGAGATATTGCCGAAACGAATGCGATTAAAACAGCGTTAGAGCAACATGCAAAAACGACAGCAATTAGTTCCACCAAATCAATGATAGGTCACTTACTGGGAGCTGCTGGAGGGATTGAAGCAATTTTTTCGGCGTTAAGTATTCACCATCAAGTTGCACCACCTACAATTAATCTAGAGAATCAGGATCCGGAATGTGATTTGGATTTTGTGCCAAACTCGGCAAGACAAATAAAAATAGAAGTATCCATGTCCAATTCGTTTGGGTTTGGAGGCACTAATGGTACTCTAATTTTCAAGAAATTCTCATAGTTTTTGTATGACGTTACCCCATGAATCTCATAAATGGTCAACCTGCGCATCAGATTGATGTTTTTGACCGGGGGCTTCAATATGGTGATGGTTTATTTGAAACAATTGAGATCAAAGACGGCAACCCAGTTTTTTTACGCAGGCATTTAAGTAGGTTAACCTTTGGGTGCCAAAAACTTGGAATTCCTGGTCCAGACCTTGAGCTCATTGCAAGTGAAATTAAACAATTAATTCAATCTGTAGACGGTCATTTTGGTACCTTAAAGCTCACGGTAACCCGTGGCATTAGCGTAAGAGGATATCGTTCGCCGCCGAATAATAAAGTTAATCCAACACGCATTCTAAGCTTCATACCAACAGAACAGATATCTGATTCAGTTAATAATCAGCGAGTTAATACTGTGGTCTGCAAAACAAGATTGTCCTTAAATCCGTCTTTAGCAGGTATAAAGCACCTTAATCGACTTGAGCAAGTTTTAGCGCGCTCTGAGTGGCAAAATAATCAAATTCATGAGGGAATTATGTTGAGTACCCTGGGTCATGTAATAGAAGGCACAATGACCAATGTATTCTGGGTTAAAAACGGTATTTTATATAGTCCTGATATTTCCAAATGCGGCATTGCTGGTATTATTCGCGAGGTGATATTAGAAGCCGCGCAAGCCCAAAGCGTCCCAGTCAGGTTGGTTTTGTCATTCATTGATGAATTGTTTCAAGCGGATGAAATATTTTTGACAAATTCCATTATAGGTTTGTGGTCGGTCGAGCGAATCAATGAAAGAATTTTTCAAAGAGGTCTAATGACAGATCTTGCGGAACAATGGATTGAGCAATGTAAACTTGAAGAAATATCCACATGTTAACAAAATTAATTGGCTTATTTATATTATCATTGAGTGCTTTGGTTGGCTGGGGTTGGATGGATTATAGAGCGACCATGGATACCCCGACGGTCTTTGAAAAACCGGTCGAGTTTGAAGTGAAGCCAGGTGATTCGTTAAATACAATCATTAACCGATTACTTAAGCTGGATGTAAAAATAAAGCCTCATTGGTTTAAGCTAGAAGCATACAGAAATAAAGTACAGGCAAAAATAAAAACCGGCGAATATGAATTGCCAGTGGGCATAAAACCGGCTGAACTGCTTAACTTGTTAGTGAAAGGAAAATCCAAACGATACAGCGTAACCTTTCCAGAAGGATGGACTATCAAGCAAGTCATTCAACAAATTCAGAAATCCTCGAAAATTAAATTAACAATACCACTTAAAAGTTACCATAATGTCTTGGTTAAAGCCTTAGATATTAAAGAAAATCACCTTGAAGGTCTTTTTTTTCCAGACACTTATTTTTTTGAAAAAAATACAAAGGATATTACGATTCTTCGAAAGGCCTATCGAAAGATGAAGGTAATTTTGGACGTTGAGTGGAACGCCCGAAGTGATGATCTGCCACTGAAATCTTCGTATGAAGCGTTAATTTTAGCTTCCATCGTAGAAAAAGAAACAGGCCAGTCGTTTGAGCGACCTGAAATCGCTGGTGTCTTTGTGCGACGATTAAGACAAAATATGTTGCTGCAAACAGATCCTACAGTCATCTATGGGATGGGAGACAAATATGATGGCAATATAACTCGAAAAAATCTGCGCCAACCTACACCCTATAATACCTATACCATCAAAGGTTTGCCTCCTACACCGATTGCGTTACCGGGTAAGGAGGCGATCCATGCAGCCTTGCATCCGGCTAATGGAAAAAGTATATATTTTGTTGGCCGTGGGGATGGTACTCACGTGTTCTCAAAAACGCTGGCTGAACATAATCGGGCAGTTAATCGTTTTCAGCGTAAAGTTTTCCAGCGATGAATAAAGGTAAATTTATCACCTTAGAAGGAGCGGAAGGGGTTGGTAAAACAACCAATTTGCTTTGTGTTCGACAATATTTAGAGCAGCAAGGGATGGTTGTTAGCGAAACCAGAGAGCCGGGTGGAACGCCAACTGCGGAGGCTATTCGTGCTCTGTTAATTAATCAACAGGTTGATGCGTTATCAGACATAACAGAATTATTATTAATGTTTGCGGCACGTACTCAACACTTAGAACACTTTATTTTGCCGGAGCTAGAAAAAGGACACTGGGTCTTATCTGATCGATTTACCGATGCCACTTATGCTTATCAAGGGGGAGGTCGAAATGTCTCGATACAAAGCATTGAATGGCTCGAAAACCTTGTCCAAGGGCAGCTAAGGCCTGATTTGACGCTGTTGTTGGATGCGCCCGTTGAAACCGGGATGAAGAGGGCTAAAAACCGTGGTCAACTGGATAGGTTTGAAAACGAACAAATTGCTTTTTTTGAACGAGTCAGGGAAAGCTATTTAAAACGTGCTCAACAAGATCCTACTCGAATCAAAGTGATTGATGCAAGTCAAACTATTACGAGAGTACAGCAAGATATTCAAGCCCAACTAGCGATTTTTTTAACTAATTAACTTGTTCTTATGCAGACTGTTTTGCCGTGGCAAGATGAGTTATGGGAGATATTAAGGCAGGGTATTGCTCAGCGGCGGATTCCTCATGCAATGCTGTTTCATGGCATCAAAGGCATAGGAAAAAAGCTACTGGCTAAACGTTTTGCCCAATCATTGTTGTGCGAAACACGCTCCGATAATGGATTCGCTTGCGATCAATGCCATTCTTGCCACTTGTTTAAGGTAAAGACACATCCTGATTTTTTTTCCTTGGCCCCTGAAGCTGATGCCAAGATAATCTCCATAGGCCAGTTGCGGCAACTGATGTCTACATTAACTCTAACACCTCAATTTGGCGGTTACCGTGTGGTAATTATAGATCGGTCAGAATGCATGAATACTGCCGCCGCTAATGCCTTTTTGAAAACACTAGAGGAGCCGCCGGCAAACACTTTGATTATCTTGATTTCTGATCGAATAGAAATGATTCCAGCAACTATTCTAAGTCGTTGTCAGAAAACCTTTTTTCCAATACCTGATGTAGATTTAGCTAAAATATGGCTTATGAGCCAGGCCGTTAAAAATGATGATTTGGACGTGTTGTTAGCGGTTTCTCAAGGAGCGCCCCTGCAAGCATTATTCCTAGGAAAAAATGAGCAGCTTGCTAGCCGCTTAAAACTATTTGAAGCATTTGGGCAATTGACTCGTGGGCAAATTGATCCTTTGGAGATGGCGGATATTTGTTCTGATGACCCAATTGAACAAGTAATAACATGGTTAATGACGTGGGTCATCGATCTTACTCGGTTGGGAGGGTCATTACAGCATCCAAGCTTATTTAATCCAGATCTAAAATCGACCTTGCAAGTGCTCAGAAAAAACCTAGACTTAAAAGGCATGTTCATATTTTATGATCTTCTTCTCGAATCTAAACAACAGTATGAGTCTCAGGTCAATAAGCAACTCATGCTTGAGGGTTTATTTATAAGATGGTTTCAAATGGTTTCAGGTAATCGATAATGTCTTCAGCTACCAAAAAAAAGCAGGGTGGGATTCTATCTCTATCAATTAAAGAGAAAAGTGCTCTTTATGCCTCTTATATGCCCTTCGTTGAGAATGGCGGTTTGTTTATTCCTACGCAACGAGACTATCAGCTTGGCCAGGAAGTATTTTTATTACTAAGCCTAATGGAAGAAACAGAAAGGCTTCCAATTGCTGGCAAGGTTATTTGGTTTACACCAGCGGGTTCTGAGGGTTATCGAGCAACTGGCGTTGGTATCCAATTTAGCAAAGAAGATGGAAGTGTTGCACGTAATAAAATTGAAAATTATTTAGCAGGTGCGTTAGAATCGGATAGGCCAACTCACACTATGTAAACATCAATGCTAATTGATTCCCACTGCCATCTCGACCGATTAGATCTTACCCCATTTAACGGCCAATTCTCTGATTTCATGGCCGAAGTCAAACAAGAAAATATCGAAAAATTAGTTTGCATTAGCATTACTTTAGAAGCGTATCCAGCTATGTGCCAGCTCGTTTCAGATCATGATTCTGTGTTTGTTACAGTGGGTGTACATCCTACCGAGCAAGAAGGCGCTGAACCTTCTATTGATATATTGACAGAGTATGGTCAGCAAGATAGGGTGATCGGTATCGGGGAAACCGGGTTGGATTATTTTCGATGCGAAGGCGATATGACTTGGCAGCAAGAACGCTTTAGAACTCATATTCGAGCCGCCAAACAATTAAATAAACCTTTAATTGTTCATACCCGCAACGCGAAAGAAGATACATTGCGAATACTCAAAGAAGAGTCAGCTGAAGAAGTCGGCGGTGTGTTGCATTGTTTCACCGAAGATTGGGACATGGCTAAATCAGCGCTTGACTTGAATTTTTACATCTCGTTTTCAGGTATTGTGACGTTTAAAAATGCGCAACAAGTTCACGAAGTAGCCAGAAAAATACCGGAAGATCGATTCCTAATTGAAACCGACGCCCCCTATTTAGCGCCTGTGCCATATCGTGGTAAACCTAATTATCCCCTATATCTCAAACATGTCGCAGATCGAATGGCTGAACTCAAAGGTTTATCGGTCAATAAGATTGCCGACCTCAGTACACAAAACTTTTACCAGCTGTTTCCATTGGCCACGTGAAGTATATTGACCATTCATCATAAAAGTTGGACTGATCTTAATACTACTTTGTCAGATTACAGAATTCGTTTTTCCAAGATTGTCATTCCGGCAGGGATTGCAGGAATCCAGGCTTCATGGATGAATTTCAGCTTGCCCATCCTCGCTCCTAAGGGCTGGTTTCTTTCTAGTCTTCCACTCTCGTGTAGCCGAAAAGAACCTCCCTTTTAATTTAGGCTTTCCCAGAGCCGTACGCCCTATGTTCAAGTTAATGATTAATTACACCGGCTCAGCCGGATAACCCATCATCAAAATGGGTGATCATTTTTGTGTTATTTCTATAGGGAACAGACCTCATAGGTTACTGTTTCAACCGAAAAATTCACATTTTGTTCATTTTAATTTTAACTTATTAGTGACTTATTGGCAGTTCTGTTTTCTGTTTCAATCGCCGGAGACATTATCTCTTCGCTAGCTTTTTTCAGGAAACAAGCCTGGCATCCAGCGCGATGCCAGTTTAGCCGGAAATGCAAGGCGCAATGGTGCACGCGAACTTGTGGATACGACAACGCCGCGCTCACTCAAAACGGCAACAACGCGCCTTGCATGACGATCACCAATACCCAAAATGTTGGCAACATTGCCGCGTGGCAGTTCTCCTCTATATAAGATCGCTTCGAGAATGTTTCCGGCCTTGGAGGGAAGTGTCCCGGCACGCACTTCTTCTTCCACCCAAAGCAGGATGCGATTGCGTAAGCGGTCCGGCTGCACCAATTCTTCCATAAATTTGACTTGATCAAGGCAGGTTTCTAGAAAGAAGCGTGTAAATGATGCGAGTTCTTCTTCGCTAAGATTGCCTCGGCCATCGAGATCATTGCGTCTTGGTAAATCGCATGCTGCCAGGTGGCTCTTATACGATTTTTCATTACGAGCCAGACCGCGTGCAATCGACCAAATACCACCAGTATCCAGTGCTTCTAGCAGCATGGCATAAGACATCAGTCGCGCGACACGCCCGTTACCATCAAGGAATGGGTGAATCCATATTAGTCTGTGATGAGCCGCTGCCGCAGCGATGATCGTTTCAGACTTGCCAAGCCCGCCGTAAACACGGTCAAATTTTTCAAGAAAACGCGGTAATGCGCCGGGGCTGATCGGTATATGCCGACCGACCTTAACATGATTTTTGCGCGGCTCTCCGGGAATAAGTCGAATATTTTCTACCGTCTCTGGGTCTTGGGTCCATAGTAAATCATCCGGTAATAGCTCGCCAAATCGTCGGTGAACTTCATAAATCCCGCTGGAAGATGTCGTCCGGCCATGTAAGCCGCCTTCTTCAATCCATTGCTGGACAGCAATATGAGCCTTGGCTTCGAGTTGCAGATTACGCTTTTCTGTATTTTCGCTGTAGTCGTTTTTAAGCGCCCGTTCGATATCGATGGGGTGGGTGTCATGGCCTTCGATCAAATTGCTATAATAGCAATTCATCGACCGGACCAAATCAGCTAAGGCTGTGAGAACGCCAGCCGGCAGGCTACGGCGAAATCCCGCAGATTGTGCCGCGAGATCGATCGCGAGATCGGCAAGATCCCTCCGGTGTTTCGAGTTCTCCGAGATCAGTAGAGGCTCCATCATTGACGGTGACTCGCCCTCATCAATAACCTCTTTAATGTCCGTTTCTGTGTCCACTTTAACATCACTCATATCTTAATGATATCAGTATTTTACACTCTATCAACATTTATTTTGTCCTCTATAAAGTCCGCTTATAGGGCCGTTTTTTACAGAAAGGTTGTTTCTTCGCCTCTGCTGCCGAAATTATTATCATCAGCACTGAGATATTTAATACATCCGCGCGTGTTTTCTTTCTTATCCGATTTGCTCTTCCGATTAAAGCGCTGGGCCGTGGCAACCGCAGTGATCAAGGAGGCTTTGCAGTTGAAATGGATGAAGTCAGACTGTGGGATATTGCGCGTACTGCCAGTGAAATCAATTAAAGCTATTACCTAATCGTCGATCCTTTTAGTCCAGGCTTACTGCGTTATTGGAATTTTAACGAAAGTGGTCAAACGGTGATCGATGTCAGTTATGGCGAAAATGGCTCGGCAAAGCAAGCCGCAGAATGTTTAATTGGCCGCGTGATGTATAAATGCTAATCGATTAGCGTCAAAAAATAATATTGTGGTTGGGGAAGATTTTGGTGTACGGTTTTGTTGCGGATAGTTGTAATTTAACGATCCCTCAGTGACCAATAACATTTTGTCTGAGATGGCTTTTTGTTGTTAGTGATTGAATTAATTGATGGGCCGTCAGGGATTCGAACCCTGGACCAATGGATTAAGAGTCCACTGCTCTACCAGCTGAGCTAACGGCCCTCGTGAAATAGCTGAATTATTAAGAGGGTAGGGGACTTGGGGCGAGAGACGGGACTTGTACCCGCGACAACCGAAATCTGAATTTCAAAATACCATACAATAAAACGCAAGACAACTGGGAATCTAAGCTATGAGGTTTTTAACATGCCAATAACTAACTGATTTATATAGTTTTATAATTTTGTCATAGCTACATTATATTCGAACCAGTGAGACAATCGGGATCTACTTCGATTTGTACCACTGATCGATACCTACACGAATATTTTTCTTCACTCAAAGCAAAGCTTAGCACTTTTCATACACAATAATGGTTCAAAACTTTCACCGTTTCCAAATTTCCAGTTCGATTTCCACGCATCGGAGAATTTACAAGTGCGTGCAAACCTGTCTCATTTTTTTCGATCCAGGCTGGCATTTCCTGTAACTTGTCGGGGTTTTGTGGTGGAGTAATGATTGGATTGACACGTGGGGTAAAGGTGGAATTATTAAAATACCACTTTATATGAAAGGCCAGTAAATCGCTGGGTTTCAGTTATATATACCACTGAAGTATCAAGGTAGCACGTACACTGCCAACGATGAACTGTAAACCGAAACCAACAACGGTGTCACAACAAATTACACCTACGATGTATTAGGCAATCTTAGACAAGTCACCTTGCCGGGCGACATCACGATTGACTATATCATCGACGGCCAAAACCGCAGGATGGGTAAAAAAGTCAATGGTGAATTGAAGCAAGGTTTTCTTTACCAGGATCAACTCAATCCCATTGCAGAATTGAATGGTAACAATGACGTAGTCACCCGGTTCGTTTATGCCGATAAAAGCAATGTCCCGGCTTACCTGACCAAGCTTGATCAGGCCACCCAACAAGAGCAACCCACTACCGGATTATTTCCGATCATCTGGGCAGTCCAAGACTGGTCGTCAATACCACCGATGGAACCATTGCTCAGCGCATCGACTACGATACCTGGTTCAGATTGTGGCTCGCATCGGGATTACAATCTAACCTTATTCTTTATGCCTTTTTGGACATAGTGATACCGATACGCTATCACTGTAATATGTGTATCATCAATTCTTCGAGACCAAAAACCCGATAAATTTTCTTTCAAAGGCTCAGGTTTACCGATTCCCTCGAATGGTGTTTGTTTTACATTCGAAATTAATTTATTGATTCGTTTTAGTGTTTTTTTATCTTGTCCTTGCCAATACACATAATCAGACCAAGCTTCCTCTGTCCAAGCTAAACATCTATTCACTCAACGGTTCTCTTTCTTGAACCATTCCTTGGTGGAATTGTTCAATTGATTTCCTAAGGTGTTCTGCATTTGCAGGAGACTTTAATAAATACACTGTTTCCATCAAACTACTGTAATACTCAAATGAGATCACTACGGCATCTTCGCTATCACGTCTAGTTATCACAGTACATTCAGCATCATTAACCACACGGTCTAAAACACCTTTCAGCCCATTTCTGGCTTCAGTAAATGAAACGATTCGCATTTTTCACCTCACTTGTTCAAGTTATTGGACAACTCTAATAGGGGTTAAACATTGATATAATCTTAAAGGTGAAGGAGTAATATCAGCAGTAATTTCTGATGATTAACGGGCACTTGAAAAGATATCAATGTTTGACCCTCTTTACCATTGTAATACCGGCCTGAGTTTGGTGATTTTTTTCAAACCTGCTCGCTTAGTGCTTCTGCCTTACATAGTAATGCCGGACCTAAGTTTCTTAGCCATAATTTACATCGGATAACAAACCGGTTGAATTTGTTAGCCGATTCACAACCCGCGGATTTATTGATAACGATTTAAACGATGCGCCCAGATATAATCGGCTGACTGATAATAAGCCATGGTTTCCTGCAGTAATACCTGGTGGTCTTTCGTTGCTAGTTGCTGGGCAGTATTATACGGATCATTAACAACAAATAATTGTTGCTGCGGTGCCAGATACGCCAATTTGTTATTTTTAAATAGTCCTAATTTTTGATAGTTGCCAATCAGTGCACGACCATCGTCAGGTTTCATTTCTAAAATATCTTTGCCGAAAAACTGACTGTCATAACTGACATTCAATAAGCCTAACACAGTAGGAGCGACATCAATCTGGCTGGACAATGTTGCTATCTTGCTTGGCTGAATATGTTTAGGTGCGTAAATAAACATAGGAATATGATATTTATCCACCGGTAAGGCCGCTTTTCGGGCGCTACCGGCACAATGATCGGCTACTAAAACAAACAGGGTATCGTCGAACCAGGGTTTGTTTTTTGCCTCTTGCATAAATACTTTAATAGCATAATCGGAGTACTTTACGGCACCGTTTCTTCCTGTACCTGAGGGAATATCAATGCTACCTTCTGGATAGGTATAAGGACGGTGATTGCTCGTGGTCATGATCTGAAACAGAAAAGGTTTGCCAGAGGTATAATCCCGGTCAGCCTCTTTTAAGGCTCGGTGGAATAAATCAACATCAGCCACCCCCCAGGCGTTGTTAAAATGAATTTCCTGTTTGCTTAAGTCTGTCTGATCGATGGTGCGATAACCATTGCCGGAGAAAAAAGCATTCATGTTGTCAAAGTAGCCACGTCCGCCATATAAAAAAACGGTATCGTACCCTCTTTGTTGAAGAACGTGCCCCAAGCTAAACATATTGGCGTTATCAGGCCGCTTTACTATCGAGCGACCTGGTGTTGGTGGTATTGACAAGGTCAATGCTTCGAGACCTCTCGTCGTTCGGGTGCCGGTGGCGTAAAAATTGGTAAATAAGGCTCCTTGCTCAAACCATTGATCCATAAAGGGCGTGAGCTTTTCTTGACTGCCAAAGTGGGCAAGGTATTCTGCACTTAGGCTTTCTACGGTAATCATTACAACATTCAGCTTTTTTTCGTCGCCGATTGTTGTAATGTGTCTGTTGATATCATAAAGATCGCGTTTGATAGTATCATTTTGGTCTTGGGGGGCTACTTGAGCTCTTATTTGTCTTGATAATAGCTCGTCATCCCCTAATGCATAAAAGTGTCGGTAATCGATTTCATTATTCCGAAATGAGGCAAAAAACTGGTATGGCCCATTGGCTGAGATTTCATTGATGAAGCGGTTTAGAGATATTTCATGTAAGGACTGTCCAATTGCGGCATAACTGATGACAGGTACCAGGGTTAAACCCAAAGCAATTTTCAAACGATGGAAAAAAATGTCCTCAATGCTAAGGCAATCACTAAGCTTGTTTCTCAACAGCACGAAGGAAAGTAGAGTCACGACAAAAATAGCGCTCAATAAACCAGTTAAGGGATAGGACTCGATAATGTTATTGATTACTTCATGCGTATAAACCAGATAATCCACTGAAATAAAATTAAAACGGACGCCAAATTCACTCCAGAACAACCACTCTGCGACCATGTTGAAGTACAGCCCATAAAGACAGGCAAAAAATATCATATAAATGATGATTCTGTTGGTTAAAGTGCGATAGATTCGGTTAGGAATCAGCAACAGATAAAGAGCAAACGGTATTAAAAGGTAGCTTAAAAAAGCAATATCATGAACAACGCCTAGCAATAGGGCGACAAATACTTTGTATACAGGCTCGTCAATATCGGCATAATGCCGAATCAATAGAATGATTCGGAATACCGCGAATACAGGCAGGCTTACCATAAAAGCCAGCAGCAACATAGAAAAACGTGATTTCATTTTACTCGTATGAGCTGACTTTGTTGCCATTGCAGTTGTTTCCAGAAAAAAACATTAAATAATAACAATGATGAAAACCAGCACGTCGCTAGAGAAAAAATATCATGACTTAAAAAATGAGCGCCACGCATTTGCTGGGTGATACCAAAAACCAGGCCGATTGCAAGCCCAAAAACCAGGCCGAAATATCTATATTCCGGCTTGATCAACAGCAGAAAGAAATACAAACTGATGAAGGCATAGCCGCCTCCAGCATGTCCAGCAGGGAAGCAGTGCCCGCCCTCCAAAGGATAAGGGGGGGAATCGAGTAATCGGATGTAAGGTTTGTTCCCCCCGAACATTAATAAATCCCAGGGACAATGAATATGCGAGTTATGTTTTACAATGGCTATTATCGTTGGGCCGCTGATGCTGGCGATAAAAAGAAACCCTAAATGTCTGGAAAAAGGGTGTAAAGACTTTCTGAGCCAAGAGAATAAAAAAGCAAAAAAAACCAGGACACCCATGCCAATACTCAGTTTTTGGCCCCAGTCATGCAATACGATTTGGGTCAGCCAATGATGACGAAGTGGCCATTTCTTGTTGTTCGGATCGTAAAAATGTTGCTCAATCCAGATATCTAGATTGGTAACTTCCAGCACTGAGAAAATCAGCACAAAAAGCAAGAACGGTACAATGAAATGAGTGATGAAAAAACGATCAAACTCGCAAGGGATCTGAACCCGCAATGCTCTCTCCCTCTTATAATATAAGCGCAGTATACACCAGTTAAGGTTCATTCCGGCTACAAGCAACGTTACTATTGGGTGGTTTTATGTAAAAAGTTGTTACGAAAATGCTATCACTTAATTCAATGGGGCAAGCTGACTGACAAATTGCTGAGTACATTTTTCCCATGAATATTCCAGCGCATGGCGGCGACAATCCTGGGGATTTATGGTTAGTGCTCTTAATGATGCTTGCTTCAAATCGTGTGACAAAATACCAACACTATCATTTTTAATGATATCTTTAGGCCCCATGACTGGAAAAGCAGCAACAGGAACACCGCTGGCCAATGCCTCCAACATGACTACACCAAAAGTGTCGGTAAGACTGGGGAAAACAAAAACGTCTGCCGCTGCCATGTAGTGCGCGAGGTTTTCTCCTGTTTGATAGCCAATGAAACGAACGTCTGGATATGCCAATTGCAATGATTCCCGCTGTGGACCATCACCGATGACATATTGGGTACCCGGCAAATCCAGCTTAAGAAAGGCTTCAATATTTTTTTCGACAGCCACGCGACCGACAAACAAAAAGATAGGACGTTGATCCGTAACGAAATCTTTCGAACCAGGACGATAAAGTTCTGTGTTTACCCCACGTGACCACAAAGCCAGCCTATTGTAACCTTTGCTTGTCAAGTGCTTATTCAAACTGTCTGTTGCCACTAGCACCCGCTCGCTTCTGCGGTGAAACCAACGCAAATATAACGAGCTCAACGAGCTAGGGAAACCTATACGCAATTTTAGGTAATCAGGAAAATGACTGAGATAAGAGGATGTAAAGTGATAGCCAACGTGTCTGCAATAACGACGTGCAGCATAACCGACGGGACCTTCAGTTACCAAATGAATAGCATCCGGCTTAAATGCTTTGAGGATAGGGCGTAGATGAGGGCCACAAAGGAAGGCAAGACCAACGTCTGGATAACCCGGACAAGGCCATGTACGAAACAAATCCGGAGTGATTAATTTCACCTCGTGTCCTAAACGGCGTAGGGTCTCGATAGTGTTGGTTAACGTTGTTACTACCCCGTTGATTTGAGGGTTCCAGGCATCGCTGATCAGTGCAATTTTCAACGCGTTATTCCTCTTTAGAGATGAGAACAAATAGTGAACAACAGACCCTTGGTCAAGATTTATTTTGATTGTTGCCGTGCTTCGATTTGCGCTCGCAAGTCTTGCTGAATGGTCTGAGTTATCGGGAAATACCAGAGCAATGGGAAGGCCAACAACATGATGCCACAAGGTAACCAACCATAGATCGCCATCAAAGCAAACTCAGTGAAGGAGCTATGATGGTCAAGGGCTGGATTGAAGCCGTAAAACGAAGGCAGTGTTGTCCCTAATAAAACACCCAATGCAATGGCCATTTTGATAGCCATTCCCCATAATGAAAAATACAAACCCGTCCGTTGTTTTCCAAATGCTAAAGTATCGTGGTCGACAACATCCGCCGCAATCGCATTGGATAAAAAAATGATGGCGGCCAAACTGCTACCACGTAAAATGATTAGTGCAAGATAAAGCTCAATATCTCCGTGACCGACCAGAGGTAACATCAGACTCCATAACCCTATCCATAAGCCTGCTATGGTCAACGCACGATGTTTTCCGAATCGATGGGAAACCATCATCCAAAGTGGCAAAGCTGCAACCGAAGTAATCGTTTCGCCAAGAATTATTCCGGAAAATAACTCTGGCCGTCCAACCACATGGGTCAGAACCATTTTGTGCAAAGTGGCTTGTATCATCAGTCCAGTGCCAAACAAAACCAGTGCAATTAGTGTCCTGATAAATGCTTTATTTCCGGTTATTAATCGTATGCTGGCCCAACCGGTTATCAATGAAGTCTGGAACTTGTCGACCGATCTTTCAGGCACTTTAACCACTGCTATAGCAACAAACAAAGGCAAACTGATACAAACCATTAGTGCGATGATGATTAGTTGACTCTGATTATTGTCGATACCATATAGACTCACCAACATGAGAAAAGTTAACAACAGAATATGCCCCAGTGCACCGAATCCTGCCCGCCAGGCTGCTACCTGTGAACGTTCATGATACAACGTAGAAAGTTCTGCTCCCCATGCTTTGTAAGGCAAGTCGAATACCGTAAAGGCTAAAAACAATAAACTTGTCCATAGCAAAAGATATATCAAGGATACCTTGTCGCCAGGTACAAATACCATCCAGGTAGCCAGCATTAATAAAGGGGTTCCTATCACCAGCCAGGGTTTGCGTCGTCCCCAACGGGTATTCCAGCGATCACTCAGAAGGCCGATAACAGGGTCGGTGAATACATCAAAAATACGCGAAATGGCAATGACTGATCCAACACTCGCCAGGGGTAAAGCCAGGTCGTCTGCATAATATGATGGGATAAACAGTACCATGGGAAGAATGACTATCGCGTGGGTTAAATGCGGCAGGCCATAATAAGCCATGGTCAGGTGACCCAGGTAACCTGAGTTTAGTGAATTGTCATTGTTGTTCATGCGTACAGGTTAATCGTTTGTCGATATTTTCTTTGCATTAAATGTTCCATGCTAATTTCAAGCTATCTATTTTTGGGTGCTTCAAACCACTTGTCCAGCGCACCAACCAGATGACCAGGCCCATTGAAAATTATATCCACCTAACCACCCTGTGACATCGACCACCTCGCCTATAAAATACAGGCCGGAAACTTTGGTAGATTCCATGGTTTGTGATGATAGTTCATGACAATCCACCCCACCCAAAGTGACTTCAGCGGTACGATATCCTTCAGTTCCATTGGGTTTGACCTGCCAGTTTTGCATTTGCTCTGCAATGTTATCCAATTGGGCATATGAAATTGTTTGTAATGGAGTGTTGATAATACTTTCACCCAATAACGATGAGAGTAAACGTTTGGGCAGATAATCAGCAAGGGCTGATTTTAATTGAAGCTTTGGCTGTTGTTGTTTCCTTGTTCGAAGAGAAGCTACAACATCAATTTCTGGCAGCAAGTTAATATGAATCATATTTCCAGGGTGCCAATAGGAGGAAATTTGTAAAATGGCCGGTCCACTCAAGCCGCGGTGCGTAAAAAGAATATTCTCTCTGAATTGGATCTGCTGAGTACTGACAATTGAATCAATGGCAATACCCGACAGCACTGAAAATTTTTCTTTGTCTGGTGGTTGCAGGGTAAATGGAACCAATCCAGCTGCAGTCGGCCAGATATGATGGTCAAACTGTTCAGCGATTTTATAGCCTAATGGACTGGCACACATTTTGGGGATCGATAAGCCACCGCTGGCAATAACTAACGATGCCGCCCGATAAGTTCCTTGTGAGGTACTTATCGAAAAGACGCCGTCTTCCTCGTGGACAAGGGTCTTAATGTTACAATCTAATTGGATACCAACATTAACCTTTGCGCATTCTGACAGCAGCATATTGAGTATGTCTTTAGCACTATCGTCACAGAATAACTGGCCATGACTTCGTTCATGGTAAGCAATCTTATAGGCTTCAACCATGGCAATAAAATCCCATTGTGTGAAGCGGCTTAACGCTGATTTACAAAAATGAGGGTTATGCGAGATGAAATTGCTGGCGCTAATAGTATAATTCGTAAAGTTACAGCGTCCGCCACCAGACATTAGAATCTTTTTACCGGGCTTATTAGCATGATCAAGCACAATAACTTTTCGGCCTCGTTTACCCGCTTCGATGGCGCACATTAATCCCGATGCACTGGCGCCAATAATTAAAACGTCGGTCAGAAGATCATTATTCACCCTGGAAATTTAGTTGTAGCAACCAAAGCAAAGATCACTGGTTATCGCCCGTTATTCCGCTAACGTTACATGCTTCAAAACGGCAACTACCTGTTCAGGTGTTTGCGCCCAGGCCATTGCCGAAGCATCTACCTCCTTCAGTGCATGCACAATGCTTTCGTCATGCAAGGTTAAGTAAGGTTTACCTAAAGCTGAGCAGTAACCCGCATCAAACGCCGCATTCCACTGTTTGTATTTATCTCCAAAACGAATTACCGCAATATCACACTGGGCAATGAAAGATTTAGTACGTATCCCGTTAACTTTGGCTGACTTATGATCTCGCCAGAAGGGTTGTGTTTCGTTTCCCAGAGCATCACCCGCTGCATCACTCATCTCGTGGTTAGTCACTGCTGAAGTAAAGCGAATGGGTAATTGACCAGCTTCGGCTTGTTGCATGATCTGTTGACGCCAGTCGGTATGTATTTCGCCAGATAAATAAACTGTCCAGTTTTTCATCGTTAAACCTCCATTAGTACATTATTTTGACAGTGCAGAAAGATTTTTAATCCACTGGCAAGCTAGCTTTTATAATTAAAATTCACGACGATTTTTCTTTTCGATTTTTCAATGAAATATCAAACTGACAGATGCGAGGAAAAACTCTATTCTGTCACTGGAAAGCTGCTATGCTCGAGTGCAGCTAATATTACACCAAGTCTTATGTTAATACTCAACTCCCTGCTATGAAAACTAGGAATCTATTACTGCTGTTAATCAGTGTATTGCTATTGTGTAGCAACTGTTCAACGTTACCCGATTCACAAGAAAAATTTACCACCACCATCACCGAAAATGATAGCAAACTGTTCAACTTTACCCTTGAAATGGTTCTTCCGGATATCGCAGCAATCAATCAAAACCATACAATCAATCAACCCAATAAACAGCAAATAGATGCTAAAACACTTGAGACTGAGCGTTTCGACCGGCATTATGAAAACTTAGATGAACGATTAACAGAGCATCTACAAACGAAACTGGAAGCCACCGGCTATTGCCGGGATGGATACCTAGAACTCGGCAGAATCTTCAGGAAATACACTGCAACGATTCGAGGTGAATGTAACGAAGATGCAACAGCATCTGATCGAGAAAACTTTGCTTCTTCACCTTAATAGAGGCGCTCATAGCTTTCTGTTCGCTAGATTCTAATTCTACTTTGCCACATTTAACGGAGACCACACAAAAGTTATCTGTAGGGTGCGTTTTACGCACCAATCAGCGTTATTTTGCCCTACTGCTATGGCAACGGCAGGTACAACACACCCTGCATTTTAGTAATCTGACAAAGTATAGAACTAAGCAATAAGTAGTAAAGCCTACTATGGTGGCCACGCAGCATTGATTACTACAGCGCTGAACTTAAAACCGGATAGGTGAACAGTAAAAAATGTAACGAATTGAGGGTGAAGTGGGTGACAATGCCCGCCTCTAAACGGCCTGTAAAAAGATACGAAGATCCATAGCCGATTCCAGCAATCGTCGCCAGTAAAATATATTTTACGCCTCCGGCATAATGAGCTAGACCAAACAAAGTCGAAGCAAGTAATACTCCCAGAACCTTGCCGGCTGGCACGTTGTTGAACCATAGGATCAGGTTTTTTTGGATAAACCCACGGAAAAATGCTTCTTCAGCAATACAAGAAAAAAACAGATTGCCCCATGCCCAAACCCAAAACCAGGGGCTCCATTTAGGCTCCCAATTAACATAACCTAGCAGTAGGGACAGTAGCATAACTACCACCAGAGTTAAAAGGGTGATGGGTGCTACTTGCAGAAACATGCAACGCAAGTCTGCAAGCGAGTTCAAACGTTGATACCCAAACCCTAAGATCGCAAGAGCAATGGCTACACTGCTAAAACTAAAAAACTTGTCGTAAGGGATGCCATCTGCACTGATCATTAAACCATCAATGATTTTTGGGTTGTTAATACCAGGCAACCAATGGAAGGCCAAGGAAACTGCCAGCGTAAGCACTAAAAATGAGCTGATTTGTCGATAAATTTGTGCATAGTGTTGGGCATTCATGACATAACTACCTGTCATCAAAAGTCCAATCCATAAAACGCCTGTCGGTTGCAAGAAATCGAAGTAGAGGCCGCATAACCCAGCCGCAGCAAATATAAAAATCCACGGTTGTTGGATGGATTTTGTTCGAATAGTGAATTTGGGGAACCATAAACTGGTAAGAGATAAGGTTAAAAGGCCGTAGGTGATAAAAATGGAGGAGTTGAGTTGAATCATTTTATTATTAGCAGAAAATTTTACTGTTACCTTGGTTTTAGATAGTTTTTTAGCCCAAAGCCCTGAATGCGAAATCCATAGTTAAATAAGGCGAGGTATCTGTATGATAAATACGGTTGCCAAGACTTTTAATCTAGAGTGATACTACCTTTTATTATTCCAACTGCAGAAATAGGTCTTACTGTAATGTCTGGATTTGGGCATATTGTTGGTTGAGGTTTTTTCAATAGACTAACAACAAAATTAACATTGTTTTTTATGTGGTTACAAGCTGTAGTTAAAAAAATTTGCAGAAAAGCTCTTCAAGTTATAGAGTTAACATATCTTTTTAAGATATAGTCAGAAATAATCTCTGTTAATTTTTGGGCTTTTACTGACTTTTTTGTTAACCAACATAAAAAACAAATTGTTTTATTGCATCATGCACTTCCCAATGGAAAAAGGATTCAGTACATTCATTTTCTGCACACTGGTGTTATCTAGCATTGGTTCTGCAGCGGATGGGAAAAAAACTACTGTCATTGAAGCTAAACCTTGGGATGAAGAGGTGAGCCCACTGTTGGCTGATGCCCCAAAACAATCCGTCCAATCTTCTCCAAAAAAACAAGTTAAGAAAAACATTATAACCCCGGCAAAAGGTAACCAATCACCGAGCACTGCTTGTACTCAAGACAAAAGTAACCAAGATTTATGCAAAGACGAGAAAATAAAGTCAGCATCTACCATCGAGAGTGCCAACAAAAAAGAGAAAAAACCGGCGATTGTTCCTAAGTTCGAATTACTGGGACACGTTTTCAAACCGGGGGAACGAAAACGTTTAGGCTGGAGCGCAGGCCAATCCTTTTCTGGCAACAGTATTAATACACCGGTATTAGTCATCAATGGAGCACATAAAGGGCCTAAACTATGTTTAACCGCAGCTGTCCACGGTGACGAACTGAATGGGGTGGAAATTGTTTTGCGAGTGGTCAATAGTATAGAAGCCAAAGAACTCCATGGAACCATCATAGGTGTTCCCATTGTGAATATTTTGGGGCTAACGCGTAACTCTCGATATCTTCCAGACAGGCGTGACTTGAACCGTTATTTCCCGGGTAATGAAGAAGGGAGTGCAGCTTCCAGAATTGCTTATCTGTTTTTTCATAAGGTGATCAAACATTGTGATTATTTAGTCGATTTTCATACCGGTTCGGGCAAGCGGACAAATTTGCCTCAACTCCGAGCCGATCTTGAAAATTCGGCTGTCTATCAATTCACCAAAAACTTTGGCGCAACCGCAGTATTACATCATAGTGGTAATTATGGCATGCTCAGGCGTGCCGCCATTGAAGAGGGTATTCCAGCCGTTACTTTCGAATTAGGGGAACCAGGAACTTTGCAAATTAAGCATGTCGATTACGGTATCGCAGCAGTTGAAACCTTAATGGAAAAACTTAAAATGCTTGAGCGTTTTCGTTTATGGTCTGAACCGCAGCCGCGATTTTACGAATCGATGTGGGTACGCGCCAATCAAGGCGGCATTCTGATTTCTTCAACATCTTTGGGCGCCAAAGTTTCCAAGGGCGACAAACTTGGCTGGGTAAACAACCCCGTTAATAATGAACAAACGGCCATCAAAGCTCCAACCTCTGGTCGCATTTTAGGAATGGCCCTTAACCAATTCGTTCTTCCCGGCTTTGCTGCTTATCACATTGGCGTTGAAGCAAAAAAACCTGCTGTTGTTGAAAAGCCAGTTAAACCCATTTCAGAAGATACCGAACAAGAACCAGTTCCGAATAGCAGAAAACTAAAGGATCTGGAGGAGCCTCAAGAATAAGTATTGCTTATATAAAGTTCAACAACCCTTGGTAACAGGCTGTGGACTGGATTGTAGGATATGCGTAACATGTCTTGGCTGCTAGAAAATAGCAGACATTGTATCAACAGTGGTAATTTAACCAACTAAGTGCTTCACCAGGACATGAAAATTAAAAATCAGGTGCTTTTTCTTGTCAATGATACGATAATTCAGTTAATTTCTTCAGGTGCTTGAAGTTGGCTTTACGCTTACTGATTGAAGCTTTCTCTTGGGGAAATAAAACTTCATATAGCCCCTTTCCTGGCGGAATAACGTCGGCTGCCGGTAAATTATCAATATAAGTGACAAAATCTATTTCGGGTAACAGTCGGGACATGATTGCTTTCGCTTTATTTCTATAATTGGTGTCGTTATTAAAGCCTAAGGAACCCCAATAAACAGGGTAATTTACTGTGTCATCTGTTATTTTATCGGTGATGAGGTTCAAGCGTTTCGCATCAAGGAAGTAGGACATCATGACTTCTTCCCCGATGCTAGAAATGTCTTCATAAGAGTTCAAAAAGCTGTAAACACTGTTCGCAGCTTCTTCGGTAAAATCATCAGCAATAGTTTGAGGGCTTAGATTGAGTTGCGGGCAGGTTAAACCATGACATAAATATTTAGTCTCTGCCGTCCGTTTGAGATTTGATGAGTGCAAAGGAAACTGGTTCGCCACATTAACCGAAATTTGATGATTAAAATTCAGTAAAACTGCTTCAGCCACTGTCATTTGGTTCGATAAAAGGGCTAATCGATCAGGTGGGAAAAAGTCGTTAGCGTGGACTAGTTCATGAAACAATACCCAGGTGGTCTGTAAAGTTACTAGTTCAAGGGTTCTGGCCTGGGAAGGCGAAAATAACCACTCTCCGTTGATTTGATAATCGAAGAAAAAATCGTAGCTCAATCGATCGCCGCACCCACTACGGGGATCGCCTTCTAAAGGTATTTCTGCTTGATCAAGCCAAAGCGTGGATAGGTCAATATACATCGCCCCGGTCGTAGGCCTGTAGTGTGACACTCGAATATCACCTGCGATGACGATACCGGTCAATGCTTTAAACAATTTCAGAGATTCGACTGGCAACCCTTGCAATACCTGCCTGAAACGATCAGCCATCCAGTCACTAGAGACCATCACATGTTCCATTATATTTTCAACAGTCGGGGTTGAAAACCGCTGGCCAATCAATGGTAGGCGCTCTAAGGTACACGATTCAACCTCGTTATCTGAATTCAGACAGTCATTTAGTGAATTCACAAAGGGACCTGTTTTAATTGCAGGGTAAATAATCAGATCACCACTGAATGATAAGGATTCTGAATTATTACCAGACAGAAAACCAGTATCAGACAGGTCTGGTTGTTCACCTGTAAGCACGATTTGTGTCTGGCTGAAATCGCTGATTTGCCCATCCTTGCCTTCCGCTTGCATGGTAACGGAAAAAACGGCCCCATCCCAAAGATCAGCATTAAAAAGTAATGTATTTGCATCAAACCTTTTAGACCCTTCTATACCATGGCCCTTATAGTGCAAAATATAACTTGTTGCACCTTCTACTTGATGCCATGTCAATTGGGCCGTCAAGCCATCGGTCGTTTTATTGAAAATTGGCGGTTGTAAAAAGTTTCCTGCCGTGAAGCTATTTACGGGTGACACCGCTAGCGGATTTGCTTGCGAATCCAATGCCTCCAATTGAACGTCAAACTGGGCGCCATCCCATAATTCGGCACTATAACTTTTTTCCAAGCCAGATAATTCAAGGAACTCCCAAGGCTCGTCACTCGAAGAGGGACGGTATTTCAAATGATATTGAGACGCTCCTTCAACAGGCTCCCAGCTAGCTACAGCGGTTGTGCAATAAGCTCTCGAGGAAAATGAGATGGCATTATTTTCATCGGCCGATATCGAGTCTACCCAGATGACGCTAAGCAGAAAATAGCAAAATGTCCGACAAAAGATATAGTGTGTTCTGTTTAGCTTGAATGATTTCATAGAGTAGGGACTCAATTAGGCAATATTTCTATGTTATTGATTCTCGGTAGTAAGCGGGTAATTTCTTATAAAAATAGGGAGGCAGTGCTGTTGGCGGTTAATGCATCTTGGTATTGCAACCAACACTTCAGAAAATCAATACACAGCGAGCTGAAGAAGCTCTTTTTTGAAGGCAACGAAACCATTTCCAGCAAAAAGTCTATTTAATGCAGAAAAAGGCAATTTCTCAAAACTGAGATAATTTAGGATTCTACTTGTATCGGTTGAATGCCTTGTAAAAGAGCAAGCTCGCTGTGTGCCAGGTTATATCTGGTTTAATGAAACTTGGTGATATGTCGTCGAAACAATTACCAAATAATTAAACAGTTCTAATTACCAGCCTTTTTTAGCTTGTTCCAAAACATAATTTGAGACTGAATTAATCTTGTCTTCACCTAAGGATTCGAATGCAGGCATAGGTGCTTTGCCTTTTGTTACTAAGGTTTTAATGGCATCTACAGAGTCCACGCCATTACTTTTTAGACTATCCATATCAAGCCCTTTAGCGGGGTTCATGATATTTTTTCCGCCAGCATGACAGGCTGAACAATTTTTTTTGAAAACTGCTTCGTCAGCATTTGCTAAGCCACCAACAGTTACTGATATCGACAATACGGACAAAGCAATATATTTATTTCTGATCATTTTTTTCCTCATAAAGTTGTCATAATAGTTGACCTAAATTGGGCGTTGAATTACTTTCCATAGAGTCCCGATCCATTGTTAACCCTAGCGACTAAAAAACAAAACAATAATGTAAGACTGGATTTTAACGTCCTGATTGTCAAATTACCAATTTTTAATTGATTGGAGCGTTGTCATTACTAAGAGAGAAACCAACGTTAGAGTGAGGGTTTATGTTCGAACAAATTACGCGGATAGCTAACTGATAGAGCATGGTTGAAAGGGTGTTATGGCCCTGCCAACCCTATATGAGAAAGTAATAAATTTAGATGAAATAAATAAAGCGGGTACTAATTCACCGGGGCTGCTTGAATAGCGGTTTTTGAGGCCCGATATTCAATATACAGTTAGGTGGAGTTTGCCAGTCTCACAACGTTCCTGATGCCGTCATGACTGTATTCCTAAAGGTAATATTCCGTTTTCTTTCTTTTGTCCCCATGTCAGCAGGGGTAATTTGGGGCCATTTGAAATTGTCTTGATCGACATCTGTAACTCGAAGATCAGGTTTAACGATGGTTGAAGCTTAAAAAGTTCCTCCATTCCATCCCCATAACGCACCTTGGACGGCGGTAAATTCAATATAAATGCGGCTTTCTGGTATATTTAACTGTTGGCCTAAAACATCACTCAGGGTTTTGGTTAGTATTTTTGGTTGATCGCTGGGTAAGCCTATGCTCTTCAGTTCCAAATAAGCAGCGGGTTCTGAGTTTCCTCCAAACCAAAGGGATTCGTTTACTTCTAAATCTACCATCATGTAACTTTCTGGTTTGCTTAATGCTTCGGCCGTATGGGTGGAAACATGAGTGAGCAGTTGTTGTTTCTTGGTGGCGTCTAAAGGTTGGTTTACTTTGATATTAAGATAAGGCATGGTTTTCTTGCTCCTGTTGATTGAATATTTCAGCGTTTTGTAGTGCAATAAAATAATCTATAAATGGGCCATTGAGATGTAGGTCCAGATTTTAAGATTAACAAACCTTCTAGGAATGGGTCAAGAAAGGCTGGAAACTGTCCAAAACAATACTATGAAGTGAAACCATCTTGATGATTTGTCTTGTTTCTTGTCGTAAATTGAGGCGTAAAGATGACTTATTTCTCATCTTAGTAAAATAAATTCTGATAGGTTCTCGCTGGGTTTTTGTACGGCTGTTAGTTAAAATAGATAGTGCTGCTGAGTTTCTGGTACACAGCAAAAATAAAATAGTATTCATCTGAGCCTTTCATCACTATTTTTCCATTATGAATCAACAATTTTCAAACAGTATTTCTGGCTATAAATATCTGAAAAAACTGCGGATAGCTTTGGCAATCATGCAAGGTACCCGGTTACTGTCTGTGTTGCAGCAGCAAACAGAGGTAACGATCTCGCATGATCAGGCAAAACGAGTGACGTACCTGACGGGGCTTTTTTCTGGCATCCATCGAGATATTTTTCATGATTGGAAAGAACAGGCCACTTCGCTCCAGCGACCCGGTTCAATGATCGATCCACAAAAAAGAAGGTCTTTTCGAAAAACCATTGGCCGACTGGTTCTGGATGAACAAATCAATAGTGATACAGCCATTTTTGACAATAACGGCTTTGTCATTAAGACCGATAATATCGCGAAAAGGCTTGCTGATTTTTATCACAAAATGCGCAGTGTGCGTCCTTTTGAATACGGTAATCGGATGTCATTAGATTTCTTCATGATAGTGCTGGGGAAATTGCCAGCTTTCAAAAATGTTTATGAACAGGGCATTGATTTTAGACGTTTGGAAGTTAGTGATGCAGTCGCTCTACATAGCCGGGAAAGTACTCATGAGGATATCACGCGTGCATTTCAGCATGCTCTGGATCCCACCCGAAATCAAGGGCTAAACAATAAAGCTAACGACTATGGTACTTGGCCGGAGAATAAATGTTTTTTTTGGGGTATCCCTTTTTTGTCGCATATCACAGAGGAGGGTGCCGATTGTATCGTGACCGTGAATGGTGGTTTAGTACGAAAGGATTCACTCGATGAAGAGCTGGATGCTCCAGGCACTCACATAGCCAAGTATCCTCCACCACCCATTGAAAATATTATTGGTTATCTGTCGGGTACTGAAGAGTTAAGAAAACCAGGCATTTTTCACGTTGATGGGTTTGCGGTTGCAGAGAATGGTCAAGCGCCGTTGTTCTGTTTGGATGTCAATATTTTAACGGGACTTAGAACGCCAAGCCATACCGAATTAGTTGAGTTAATCAAAGAATGTCAAGGTGAACAAGCGACAGTATTCAACTTGGCAAATAACGAATCACTCAAAGCTAAAGTCATACAAGCTGCGGAAGGCGATGAAAGGTTGCAGCTCAGTGTAGATATTGCATTCAAACAGCTCGCTAAAATTACCCAAAGACTAGAAGCTGCCAAAGCTGAATTATTTGCCACTTTAAAGCCAGTCGAAAATCCGAAATTATTTTTATGCATGGGTGGTGCGGGTTCTGGAAAGACTGCGGTGGAAGAGGTAGCGCAAGCTCAGTGTGGTGACAATTTTATCATCACATCTTTAGACGAATTCCGCAAAAAAAGTGAACTTTATTGTGTGCTGACAGCTGCTAATCATCACAGTGACGATTATATCTTTGTCGAACCGTTTGCCAACCGTTTGCGCGACTTGGTCGCAAATTACGCGAGGGAACAAGGGTACAATATACTTTATGATGGTACCGGTATTCCATACTCACCACGTTACACAAAAATAATCCAGCAGTTTAAACAAGCGGGTTTTAATACCCAGATAACCGCCGTAGACGCCTTTATCGTAAAACCAAAGGGTAGGGAAGGTGAGTTACAAAGATCAACTATCATCGAGAGTGTTAAGGATCGGTACATAAAATCCGGGCGTGCTTTACCTTGGGTTGTTACAGTGTATAAGCACATTCGCGTGCCGGAGTCGTTTTTACAAGCGATGGAGGATCATGCCGTAGATAAAATTTCGCTATTTGCTAATGATGGAGCGGTGGATAAACATTATCTAGTCGCTGAAAGCTTTCATTTTACTGATCGGGAGGTTCGTACGTTGCATGGGCATCAACTTGGCGGAACACTGGCCAGTTACTTCAAAGGTCTGGTTCGTGGACATCCCGATTCAGTATTGAAGCACATTGCGGAGGGTCAAACTCAAGCTGTCGAAGCATTGATAAGCCGCTTTCCTTCGTTTGATGAGGAGAACGTGGCCTATCAAGTTTATCCGGGTAAAGAAGGTAATCGGGTGCTGGTGGTTTATAACACCAGAAGAATGGTCGATTTTGTTGAAAAACGGCAATTAAACCCGAATGCTTCCGGTGACGAGGGCTTGTTACATAAGCCCGAAGCACTAGCTTTTTTGGTAGATCCATTGAGTGAGCATCCTTGGTTAACCAGCTTGCAGGATTTCAGTGCACCATAGGTTGAATGGCTATGACAATGTAGGGTGTTTGGGTTCTCATGATTGATGCACTTTTTTTGCCAATTCTCTAGAGCATGTTTTTATCTGTTACCCCTAATTAAGTAAAAAAAGTAAGCGTTACTTACGCTGCTACAGTAGGACTAATTTTTTATCTTCGGTTAAAAAAGCTATATCCGCATACTGGCATTTGCCTTCCTTGCGCTGGAACAAACTGACTGCAATAAACCAGACCTTCACAATATTGGCAGGCATAGGTCCGCCAATAGCGGTGGCATAATCACTGTAGACATCACGTTCTTCATTAAACCATTCACCCAATCCTTGTAGGCCAGAGCGGACTACAACATGTGTTTCTCGCGCATTCCATGTTGGAATGGGACATCGGTAAGAAGTATCTACCGGTAGTGCTGAACTCCAGTAATAGGTGATATCCTGGCCGTTATCAAATTCAACGGCAATGCTTAAATAATCGTGTGTTGGAAGGGTGTCTTCGCGAACTAAAGAGGGAAGGGTATCTATTTTCCATGCCCAGCTTAGCTTTGTATTTGGGTTCAAAGGCATTACTACCGACTTTTGCAAGATGCCGCCATCTTTGTGAGTGTGGCAGCAAATTGCAGGCTTGTCTTCAGCCGTTTTGCAATCCTGGTATATCTCTGCTGGCCCCATAAACCATAAATATTCCCAGCCTTCAGGCATCCTAACAGCTGAATTTAATCGGTCAATTTCCATGGCGATTAGGTTGTCCGAAGTTTCTTGCTGATGAAGCATGTTTAATCCGTCCAGTGGGTTTATTTTCCAACGGATGAGCAGAACTGAAAGACTTCCTGTAGCATTTTCATAAACGTTATTGGGGGTTCTTAACTCACCTGTTTTGGTGGACCATTCGCCAGGGAAATAACTGGCAAGATACAAGCGTCCAGATTGCTCGGCATTAAAACTATGGGAATCGCGAGTCCCGCGAAATATCTCGCCATCTTCTCCAATACGAAACCACAGTTGAAAGTAGGGATCAAGCCATAAATCAGTACCTTTTAGAGCAGTTCCTCCGGCGGCAAAACTGGTCAGTTGATCACCGGTGACTAAATCTAAACCAGTGTCGAACCAAGGCGCTTTGTCAGATGGAATATTGAAAAACGCATAGTCCTTTACTACTTCCTCACCTAAAGCTTGGAGTATCGTTTTAAATCGAGTTTGAAACTCTGCATAGTCAAATTCTGTGGTTTCTTTCATGGTTGGTCTCCGATTCGTTTCATCATTTAGGACTGTACACCTGTAATTGAATTTGTTACCTTTTCAAGAAATTGTAAAACCAGTATTTTGTTTAAGGTGATTGTCAGTAGGTTTTAGTGTCATTGGGCAGAGCTATATGATCAACGCTTGATTAAATTCAATCTGCAACGTTCATGGAAGCTATTCATGGTTGCTACCCTAATCACGTTACAAAATATTGTATCGGAGCATTGCCTCACAAACTTGCATAAACTGGCTATGATTAAAACTTATCCTAACGCTATGCGCTTATTCCTTTGGCAGAACAGAGTGCTTTACTTTGGCCCATCGCCACCTCTAGGGGCTCATCGCTACGGAACAATTGCTTTGCATGTCGGTATTTATAGACCTTTTCAAATCAAAGTTGGGAAGAGCGATCCGGTGAGTTGTCGTTGTGCTGTCGTTCCGGCTAACATTCAACATGAATTGGATTTTGCGGGCGGTATACATGGCAAGCTATTTATCGAAAGAAATTGTGATGATTTTCTTTATTTTCAACAAAAGTTTCCCTGTCAACAACAAGTAACAACCTGTTTTCATGACACTGACACTGACACTGACACTGAGACTGTGGATTGTTTCCGTTGGATTTATGAAGAAGACCCGCAAAAGCAAGCAGTTGCCGCAAGACTAGACGGTTTTCTGAAATGCAACGATCGTTTAAAGATGGTAGTCGACCCTCGTGTGCAAACGACTATAAATCTTATCCGCTCTGAACCCGATTGCAATTTTTCCAAAGAGCAGTTAGCAAGGACGGTTGATCTGTCTGCATCGCGTTTCCTGCATTTATTCAGGGAACAAACGGGCGTTCCTTATCGACGTTTTAGAATGTGGAAACGGTTACTGCTGGCAGTGGAACAATTTTCGAGCTGTGACAATATGACTCGGGTAGCGATGGATAGCGGATTCGCCGATGCGACTCATTTCAGCCACTGTTTTCGTGATATGTTTGGTATCAATCCAGCTTTTGTATTTCGCGGGATCAAGCGTTTTGAAGTCTAGCAAATTGTCACCTATGTTTTGATAGTATTCCGGCTGAATCAAAAACGTCAGAGGTCATCAAGATTTGACGGTTAATATGAAGATACTATGGAACGTGCACGAAATAACTTCGACAACTAACTTGTTTTTTTGTCCGTCTTCGGTGTTGTGGCAACAGTTGCGTAGCCTGCTATGCGCCTGTTGCCGCGCCTTGAAGACAAACAAAAACCCCGCGCTAGTTGCCGAACTTATTCCGTGCGCGTTCCTAAGCACTTAATCTATAGATGGGTTAAAGTGCGGCAAAGCCGCTTTTGCCGGATCTAAAAGCATGGTGAAATAAAAGAACTATGTTATTTACCAATGGTATATATGTTATATCCCACCCTCAAAATTCTTATCAGAAAAAATAAGAAGAGCCTTTCCTATTGCTGGATTGCCTGTTGTTCTAGCATATCCCTATATTTCAAATCACACCTTTTCTTCCAATCTTTATACTTGGTCTAATATTTGCGGGGTTTATTTTTAAAAGGGTTTCTTCATGCCATTTTTTGTCGGGGTCAAATCGTTGGAATTCTTGATCTCATTTTGACCTCAGTTCAAGTGAAACAATCTTGATTAAGATAGCAAGCCAAAAAAATAGCTACCCATGGCTGTAGCTATTTTTTAGTTGCTATCTTTTCTTAAATAAAATCATAAAGGAGTTACATAATGAAAAAAACAACCACATTATTGTTTCTAGGTGGTTTTGGGCTTTTTCCTCACGCAAACGCGATGACATTAACACCCATTTCATTAGCTGATGAGGCTTCAGGCGCTAGTATTAAGCATCGTATTAGCAATAACAGGGATAATCTTAGCAATACTTTTCTCAGCAATGAGGCCATCAATTTTAAATTCCACATTAACGTGGGAAACAATGATGTAGGGAAGGCTGGAAAACTCTATTTGTTTGCTCAATACAATACCGATTGGTATCAATATACATCATCAGGTTGGCAGATCTGGGATAAACAGAATGTTTCGCTACAGCCTTTTAAGAGCAAAGTATTAGAAAAAGATGAAATTATCAAGGTTCTTGAGAACAAGATATTGCCTGCCGGAGAATATTTAGTTCATGTTGGTTACCAAGTCGAAGGGGATATGAAAATCTTCTACAATAGTTCTTCAGCCCCTATGGTTGTGTTTAACGAAGATGTTTCGACATTACATCAGGTAAAAAACGAGTTACTGTTGGCTAGCTTTTTCGCTCGTGGATCATTGTTTGGTGGAGGTTTGTTGCCGCCAGACCCGATTCCTGCTCCTGTTGCTGCGCCTGCAGCCCCAGCCGAACCTCAAGCAGAAGCAGCTAGTGACTCGACGGCTTCAGTTTCACAGACTAATTTGCAAGAAGTGGGTGTCGATGAAGCCGATCTTGTTAAAGCTGATGGAGAGCGGTTATACGCGTTGGAAAATTGTGAATTTGACAGAAATAAACAATGTATTACTTCCTATACTATTCAGGCTAATCCAGCTACAAACATTGAGCTTGGTCAATTAGAAATAAATGCTGGTAGGGATCAAAAAGGTTCTCTTTACTTGGCGAAGGTCGATGACAAAAAACATTTAATTCACCTTAACAATTCTGCAAGCTTTGGTGTTTTTGATTCTTGGTACGAGCCTTCATTTTGGCAAAATAATAAGACTGATATTACGTTTGTCGATATTAGTCAGCCTGAAAATATGCAAGCAAAAACACACGTCAGTCTGGATACATCTCTCATATCCAGTCGTCTCATTGATGATGTACTTTATTTGGTTACGCGGAAAAACCCTTATTTCGAATTTCGCCAGCCAGTTGATTCTCAACCAGAAATACCTCAACCTATTTCACCGCCATCTTCTTCAGAACAAGTACCAGAACCCGTGTCACCACCTATCGACACTAGCCAACCGAGCCAAGAATATAATCCCTTAGTGCCTGAAAATCAGGATATAAACGATTTATTACCCTTAATCTCTATCGATAATAGTAATGGCGTTCCAGTTGTTGATGCCACAGATTGCTTTATTCCTAGACAAAATAGTATCAAAGGTGTTGATAATACATTAATTACAGTAACAGCCATTCCTTTGAGTAGTCCTGAACAACATTATTCAACTTGTATCGCAGGTAATATCGATACTTTTTATGTGTCTACTAAAGCCTTATATTTAACGAGCAGTCGTTACCCCAGTTCGTTAGTAGGGATGAGTCTTTTTTATGAACCTGGCGATTCTGAAATGGAAACAGAAATACATAAGTTTGCCCTGGGGGAAGGAACATTAGACTATCGTGGTTCCGGGACTGTACAAGGACACCTTGGCTGGGATGCTGATAAACAACCGTTTCGTATGGGTGAACATGAAGATATTTTGAAAGTTGCAACTTCAAAGGGTAATACTGGGGATGAAACTTCCACTTCAAGCGTTACTGCACTACGTGAAGCTGCTGACAATCAAAGTCTGGAAATAATCAGCACATTAGATAATCTTGGAAAACCAGGTGAAAAGCTTTATGCTGCGAGATTTATTGGAGCTCGTGGATATTTGGTGACTTTCAAAGAGATTGATCCTCTTTTTGTCATTGATTTCACTCAACCAGAGCAACCGAAAATTCTTGGAGAGTTAGAAGTTAATGGTTTCTCAGATTACCTCCAGCCTATTGGAGAAAATTATCTGTTAGGCATTGGTAAAGATGCTATTGCAGTGGAAGGAGAAGATGCTGCCTGGTCTCAAGGCGTCAAATTGTCTTTATTTGATGTTTCAGACGGCGATAATTTACGCGAAATAGAATCCATTGTTCTTGGGAAACGAGGAACTGAAACAACGGTATCAACAGATCACCATGGTTTAGCCTGGCTTGCTTCTGGAGACTCTTCGATACTGGCAATCCCCGTGAAATTGAATGAGCACGAATCAAGTGACGACTTTGAAGATTATAGCCAACCCAGTGCTTTTTATAATTGGACACACACAGGACTGTATACCTTTAACATAAATACAGGGGATAACCCAGGCATCGAGCTAGAGGGGAAATTGATTACTGATGCTTCCCTTGAAATATGTAATAAACCTGGCAATCATTGTTCTTTCGTGGGTGAGCAGATCCATAACGATAGAGCAGTGATACAAGAAGATAGCGTTCATTATATTCATAATAATTCAGTATATTCTTCGGCACTTGCTGATTTGAATTAAATGTCTGTCATGAATGGCGCTTACTTTATCAACTTCAAAGTAACGAGTGTTGCCGATATAAATGATACAGGACAAGGAGTAGGCGCTAGCCAATTTCCAACTAAATGATAGAAAGCCCTTTTTCTCTTCCGGTAATGGGTCTGATCGCGTCATGATCGATCTGAACACGCTAAGCGGAGACACTGTCGGTACGTTAGGATCCGAACTCGCTATTGCTAAAAAAACTAATGACTTGAGTCAAGTCGTTGGCACAGTTTCTTATGGGTATACTTACCACCATCGCGTGTACTTGTCCTCTGAAACTGAAGGCGGAAGGGTATTATCACCTTTAGCCGATATTGGAGGGGTTTTAGCCATACCTCAGAGCTTCCTTCATAAAACGTAGTTTGTCCCCTCTTTTCTGAATTTCGCACACACGTTATCGACGATGAAAGACATAGGTAGATGACATTTTAAAGTTTGACAGATTCATATTGTAAGCATATGCTTAGGCCTATGCTTTATTTTATGAGGTGATTCTTATGCAAAGTGAACGACACGTTAGTTTATTTAGAAATGGCCGTAATCAAGCTATACGGATTCCGCGAGAATTTGAATTAGAGGGTACAGAAGCGATTATCCATAAAGAGGGTGATAAACTGATTATTGAACCTATCAGAAAGAAAAGTTTAAAGACATTATTAGCTTCTCTGCCGACTTTAGATGAAAATTTTCCAGAGATTATCGATTTACCAGTAGACCCAGAAGATATTTTTTGATGGCTAATTATCGTTATTTACTGGATACCAACATTGTTTCTGAATTGATTAAAAATCCTCAGGGCGTGGTTGCGGAGAGAATGTTGTCAACGGGATTAGAAATACACTGCTGTACCAGTATTATAGTCGCGTGCGAATTACGTTATGGGGCAGCCAAAAAACAATCATCGAAATTATCATTTAATGTTGAGCAGGTTTTAAACAGTTTGACCATATTGCCTTTGGAAGAGTCTACTGACAAGGTGTACGCTGGAATCAGGGTAAATCTTGAAAGAAGGGGTTTGCCTATTGATCAACATGATTTGTTAATTGCTGCCCATGCTTTGTCTTTAGGTTTAACGGTTGTGACTGTCAATGAGCGCGAATTTACCCGCGTTGAAAATTTAACGGTGGAAAATTGGTTCACTCTCTGAATTGAAGTGGTTACTCTAGACCTGTCAGATAACTTAAATACTACTATTTTTAGAATATCAGCCAATTGCAAGTTTTAATTCCATTGTGTGTTAATCGGCTTGTAAGTTTTTCCAGCTTCAGCACCATGTTTTTCCATCTTTAAAATATCAAATGATATATAAATCAATCATATAAAAATTTCAATTGGAAATAATAGACACTGATGGCTGAAAGTTTTCGATGCTGATTAACACACGTCTATTTCTTCTCTTCATAAAACGGATTGTGGGTGGACTGCCGTCTGTCAGTACCACTACGGGAGGCTACTTGCCGAGCAAGGCAGCGGTTTTTCCCGTAACGATGGTTTCTGAAATAGTTCGCCAAACGGGTGCGCTTATTCACCGAAGTCTGAGTCAGTACACAGAACCCTACTGCGCTTTATTAAAGCGGTTCTTTGCTTTGATAAAATCTGCGTGCGTTACATGTAAAAGATCCGCTATTTTTCGCACTAAATATTCTTCGTGCATATCCAGCTTTCCATCAATAAATGCAATCTTCCAGAGCGATCCAACGAGTTGGATTTTCTGTTCAGCGCTATATTGATCATTGATGAGTGAAGTAAATTGAAAATAATCAGTCGCCTGTTTTCTTTCTTGTTCAGCCATTTCCATCAGAGATGTTGCTTGCTCAGTGGTTAAAGAAAAATTATCACTGATGAGCGCCAAAATTTCTTCTTGTTCTTTGGTTTCGACCACCTCGTCCATCATCATCATTTCTAAAAACAGAGCGGCACAGGCCAAATGTAATTTTTCAGTGGAGTTTTCTTTGGGAGTTGAAAGTTTCATATTTTCCTCAAAGAATATTTTTAATTGGTTGAGCATAATCAAGTAAGTTGGATTAATGGGAAGAAAGGAGCGGGAAAGGTATATATATTATCAAATTCATCTATTTGATTAAATAAATGGGTCGGGTGAGTCCTTAAAATGATCAAGTAACAAATCAATGAACCCTTGTACACGAAGCGGCATATATTTACGACTGGGATATACTAGCTGAAGATCCGCGTCGTATGATGTTCCGTCACTATTGAAATCCTGCATAAAATCATCCAACACAGTAACCAGTCTTTTGGCCTTGATGTCAGCCGCGACATCCAGGTAAGATTTTAACGCAATACCTGTACCTTCAAGCGCCCATCTACGTATTAACGCGCCATCATTAGATGACCGTGCGGCATTGATGGCAACTGTTTCCTGCCCGTTTGCTGTATGAAAATACCAGTTGGTTAAGGGTTCAGTGACACGAACCATTACCAGGCAATCATGTTCAGAAAGTGCTTGTGGAGTTTTTGGTATGCCCTTTTTGTTTAGGTAATCGGGAGATGCGCAAACCACTCGGTGACTGGTTGCCAGTTTTCTTACTACCAGCGAGCTATCTGGTAAGTGACCGTAACGTACACCCAAGTCAAAGCTCTGCTCAGCTAGATTAACGATACCGTCAGTCAAATACAGATGCGGCGAAACGCATGGGTGCTGGGCGATAAATTTCGATAGCAAAGGAGCGATGTGCTGTTGACCCATGTCCGATGTCGCGGTAATGCGCAGGGGGCCGGAGAATGATTCTTTTACGGACTGAAGTTGGGTTTCCGCTTCGTTGACATCGGCTAAAATGCACACGCAAGCGTCGTAAAATTTGCTACCAGCTTCTGTTGGTGAAACGTGTCTTGTAGTTCTGTTTAATAAACGCATACCGTAGCGCTGTTCCAATGCATTAATTCGTGCACTCATGCTCGCTGGCGACAACCCTACTTCTCGCCCAGCCACAGCAAGTCCGCCATTTTTAACGACACGCACGAATAAGTCCATATCGCCCAATTTATCCATATTCTTCAGTATTACTGTATAGAGTTTTCATATTGTACGATATTGTCCATAAAAAATGAATGGTGTATTCTACAGCTCATCGTTACTAAAACACAGAAGGTGTTTATTTAAAGTGGAGAAATGCAATGAAAATTAACCATGTATTAGATAGTATTCAATCTAAATATGAGAATGAAGGAGATGAAAATGAAAGCTATCGGTTTGTATAACTATTTGCCCATCCAAGATGAACAATCACTCATTGATGTTGACATTTATAAACCCGAGCCAAATGGAAAAGATTTACTGGTTGCGGTGAAAGCGATTTCAGTCAATCCGGTCGATACCAAAGTACGGGCACCCAAAGACCAAACAGAAACCATACCGAGAATACTAGGTTGGGATGCTGCGGGTGAAGTGATTGCGATTGGGTCGGAGGTTAAAAACTACTGTATTGGCGACGAGGTTTTCTATGCCGGGGACATTACCCGGCCGGGTTCCAATGCGGAGTTTCATCAGGTCGATGAGCGCATTGTGGGAATAAAGCCGTCTTCCCTGTCATTTGCTGAAGCGGCTGCTTTGCCATTGACTTGTATTACAGCCTGGGAAGCATTATTTGACCGGCTTGACATTTCTAAACAGGGTCAGGATGCAGGTAAGTCAATTCTGATTATTGGCGGCGCCGGTGGCGTTGGGTCAATAGCTATTCAGCTGGCAGGTAAATTAGCCAAACTCAATGTTATTGCTACCGCTTCACGCGAAGCATCACGAGATTGGTGCTTGAAGCTCGGTGCCGACCTTATCATTAATCACAGGAATGCCTTGAATGAAGAACTGTCAGCACAAAGCATTTCGCATGTGGATTACATTCTTTGCCTCAACAATTCTGATCAACACTGGTTGGCGATGACACAGGCCATTGCGCCTCAAGGCAGAATCTGTTCGATCGTGGAAACCACTGAAGCTGTCGATCTTGGTCTATTAAAAAGTAAAAGTGCCAGCTTTGTTTGGGAATTTATGTTTACGCGCTCGATGTATCAGACTGACGATATGATCGAACAACAGCGCTTGCTAAATGAGATCGCTGCTTTGGTCAACAAAGGCGAGCTGGTGACGACGGTTAACGAGATTATCCAGCCTATTAATGCAGAAAATCTGCGTAAAGCACACGCGATGGTCGAGCAGGGTCGTTCAATCGGAAAAATTGTGCTTGCAGGATGGAAGTAGGCTAACGGTTTAATTTTTACAACTATATCAGGAGAGAAATATGACACAGCCCCTTTTTTCAGCCTACTCATTATCGAGTCTGGATTTAAAAAACCGTTTTGTAATGGCACCCATGACCCGTTCAAGAGCCAGACAGCCCGGCGATATTCCAACAGCATTAAATGCCACTTATTATGCACAACGTACCTCTGTGGGTTTGATTATTTCCGAGGCTACGCAGGTGTCATTACAAGGGATGGGCTATGCAAATACCCCTGGAATTTATACCCAGGAGCAGATTGAAGGCTGGAAAAAAGTTACCCAAGCGGTACATGATGCAGCCAGTAAAATGTTTCTACAATTATGGCATGTCGGGCGTGTCTCAACCTCCAAAGTGAATGGCTTGCAACCGATTGCTCCATCGCCTTGTATTGCCAAAGATACCAATGTTTACATCTTTGATGGCGCACCTAATGGCGATGCAACGTTTGTTGATGTTGAACAACCTCGGGAAATGACTGAAGAAGACATTCAGAAAACCATCGAAGATTTTCGCAGCGGCGCTAGAAATGCCATTGAAGCAGGATTTGATGGTGTCGAAATCCATGGCGCAAATGGTTATTTGATTGATCAGTTTTTACGATCCAACACCAACAAGCGAAATGATCAATATGGAGGGTCAAAAGAAAAGCGTGTGCGCTTCTTGATGGAAGTTACAAAAGCCGTTGCGGAAGAAGTCGGTAAAGAAAAAACAGGGGTTCGATTATCGCCTTATATTAAATTCAAGGACATGGATGATCCGGAAATTCTGGACACATTTATGATTGCCGCTGAACAGCTCAACCCATTAGACATCGCCTATCTGCATTTATGTGAAGCCGATTGGGATGATGCCCCTGAAGTACCCGAAGCATTCAGAACAGAATTAAGGCAAAAATTCAGTAATACCATTATCGCAACCGGAAATTACACACCAGAACGCGGCAATGATGTGATCACTAAACAGTTGGTCGATCTGGTCGGCTTTGGACGCAAGATTTTGGCAAATCCTGATTACCCAAAACGTGTTGCAGAGAATTTACCGTTAAACGAAATCACCAACACGCATACCCTTTTTGGTGGAGGTGAAGCGGAAGGCTATACGGATTATCCTTTTTATGAGGATTCAAAATGAACAGACCACTGCGCATCTGCAATATCTACCTGTCATTTTATGTTACCGGCTACCGAGCGAATTAGTTGATGCATGGCGGTAGTTGAAGGTCAGAGATGTTGATGTCAGCATGCTCGATCATCAAATCAATGTTTAGCCATCCACCGTTAGAATTCATGAAATCAGTTATTTGTGGAATGGACAGAACAGCCCAACTCTGTAGATATCAATTGCCTTCATTTAAGTTGTTCCTTCGGCATAAAGAATTTCGGCATTTTGTAGATACTTTCTTAATACACAGGCTAAATTTACAAATGCAAAGCGTATAGCTCGATAGGGATGCAGCTATCTCTGTGATAATGATAGATAATATTTATCAAAAAAAACACATAATGAATCATACAAAAAATGTGGGCATCTATTAGGATAAACACCGGAAACTAAGAAAGTGATTTCCTAAAAAAGACAACGATCAAACGGGTGCCTATCATGAACAAAAAAACCTTAACAGCAGCCACGGGTTATCATGCAGCCGTGACCAGAACTGAATACATTTGTCCGATGCATCCTGAAATAGTCCAGGATCATCCCGGTCATTGCCCCAAGTGTGGTATGGGGCTGGAACCTGTCGTAGTACAAGCTGAAGAAAAAAATCCAGAACTCATCGATATGAGCCGTCGATTTTGGGTTTGTACCGCGCTGGCTTTACCGCTGTTTTTACTCGCTATGATTGCCGATATGATGCCTGGCTGGTTACCTGATGGACTGTCCATGAATACAGTGCAATGGGTTGAATTTATGCTGGCAACACCGGTTGTAGTGTGGGGTGGTTGGCCATTTTTTGTTCGCGGTTGGGAATCGATTAAGACTAGGAATCTCAATATGTTTACGCTGATTGCACTTGGCGTTGCAGTCGCATGGATATACAGTGTAGCGGCTTTGTTGTTGCCACAGGTTTTTCCACCCATCATGCAAACGGAAGAAGGGTTGGTGCAGGTCTATTTTGAATCTGCAGCGGTCATCACAGTGCTGGTGCTTTTGGGTCAAGTACTTGAATTACGCGCCCGTTCACGTACTAACGCGGCTATACAGCTGTTGCTTGGGCTCGCACCGAATACTGCACGCATCGTCCGAATAGATGGAGCAGAAGAAGATATTCCCTTGGAGGAGGTTCAACCCGGCGATACGTTGCGGGTTCGTCCCGGTGAGAAAATACCGGTGGATGGGTCTGTCATTGAAGGTCAAAGTAACGTTGACGAATCCATGATCACGGGCGAATCTATTCCCATAGCAAAATTAGCTGGCGAAAAATTGATAGGCGCAACGGTGAATGGCACCGGCAGTTTACTGATGCGGGCAGAAAACGTTGGCTCCGAAACTTTGCTGGCACAGATCATCAATATGGTGGCTCAGGCACAACGTTCACGCGCACCGATCCAAAAACTGGCCGATTTGGTAGCCGGATATTTTGTTCCGGTTGTTATTGGAATAGCTATCTTTGCATTTATTGTTTGGTGGATCGTGGGACCCGAACCACGCTTAGCGCATGCGATTGTCAATGCGGTTGCAGTCCTGATCATTGCTTGTCCTTGTGCACTGGGTCTTGCCACACCTATTTCTATCATGGTGGGAACAGGTCGCGGTGCTACGGCAGGAATATTAATCAAAAATGCCGAAGCGCTAGAGGTTATGGAAAAAGTAGATACGATGGTTGTAGATAAAACTGGCACGTTGACAGAAGGTAAACCAAAATTAGTCATAGTCCAGGTTGAAAAAGGATTCACGGAAGATGATGTATTGTACTTAGTCGCCAGTCTGGAGCGCGTTAGCGAACATCCTCTGGCAGAAGCAATCGTTGTGGGTGCAGAGGGAAAAGGATTTGAGCTGGTAAAACCCAGCGATTTTCAGTCGATCACCGGAAAAGGTGTTACCGGCGTAGTGGACGGGCATAAAATTGCTATTGGCAATCTAAAGTTATTTGAGAGTCTGGAAATCAACGCAGAAGATTTACCCCAGCAAGCTAATAAACTTCGCGCGGAAGGTAACACTGTCATGCATGTAGCCATCAATGGCAAGGCAGCTGGGTTGATGGGGGTCGCCGATCCTATTAAAAATTCAACGGCAGAGGCTGTTCGCGATTTGCAGGCAGAAGGTATTAAAATTGTCATGCTAACGGGGGACAGCCGTGCCACTGCAGAAGCGGTTGCAAGCAAGCTGAAGATCGATCAAGTGTATGCCGAAGTATTGCCTGAACAAAAAGCTGAAGTCATTAAGAAGCTTCAAGCAGAAGGCCGTATTGTTGCTATGGCAGGAGACGGGATTAACGATGCTCCCGCACTAGCGCAGGCACAAGTCGGAATTGCGATGGGTACAGGAACCGATGTAGCAATGGAAAGTGCTGGTGTAACCTTAGTAAAAGGAGATTTACGAGGTATCGTTAGAGCGCAACGGCTAAGCCGTGCGACCATGCGTAACATCAGGCAGAATTTGTTTTTTGCGTTTTTTTATAACATGGTGGGGGTGCCGATTGCCGCAGGCGTGCTTTATCCATTCTTCGGCTTGCTGTTATCACCTATGATAGCAGCTGCAGCGATGAGCTTTAGCTCTGTTTCCGTGATTACGAATTCTCTTAGGCTTAAAAGTGTGGAATTGTAGTTTTACAAAGACAGGAACTTATTCCGTGCACGTTCCATAGTTGAGGCAAGTAACATTGCAACTTTTCAGCTTCATGGGCGCGATTCAAAGTGAAGTAAAGTGAAATGTTCTACTTTTTGAGCGGACGTTATTCCGCAATCCATATAGAAACATAGTGGACTATTCTACTTTGTCAGATTAATCTACAAACTCGTCATGCCCGCCTGGAAGCGGGTATCCAGAGCCATGGATGGTAAGCTCAGATCCTTCCGTGGAATCTGGATTCCGGAAATCCCTGCCGGAATGACGTGTTTGAAAAAGAATGTATTATCTAATCTGACAAAATAGAACTAAAGTCTGCTCTAACATGCTGTTTTTTTAGATTTACTTTAATCACACCCCAGCTTCATTGTGTTGTTGAAAAAAGATAAAAAGAGTATATTTTAAAGTTGAGTTAGCGTTTAAGCTGAATCGAAACCAACTATTTTGGTCATTAGTAGTTAAACAGTACAACCAGTAAAGCCCAAAGAAGATTTCTTATATTTTGTTCTCGATATAAACTTTACCAGCTCTAAAGGGGATTAACGTATGAACAAACTGCAGATATTAGTCATGTTGTGCACGGGTGTATTAATTATTGATGCCAGTGTAGCAAGAGCAGAAATACACTCAGAAGTTGTGAACTATAAAATTGCTGGGCAACCGTTTCAAGGTTACCTAAGTTATGACGATGCAAAAGCGGGTAAAAGGCCCGGAGTGTTGGTCGTTCATGAGTGGTGGGGGCATAACGCCTATGCCAGAAAGCGCGCTGACATGTTAGCTAATTTGGGTTATACCGCTTTTGCAATCGATATGTATGGTGCTGGGAAACTTGCAAAACATCCCGACGATGCAAAAAAATTCATGGAGGCGACGCTGGCTGATATGAAAACAGCGGAAAATCGTTTCAATGAAGCAAAAAAACTACTGCAAAAAAATTCAACTGTCGATCCAACCCGAATAGCCGCTATTGGTTATTGTTTCGGTGGCGGCGTTATTTTGCATATGGCAAGGCAAGGAAGCGATTTATCCGGTGTGGTTAGTTTTCATGGGGCTTTAGCGACCAAAATCCCCGCTAAAGACAGTCGGGTAAAAGCTAAAATGCTGGTGCTAAATGGTGCAGACGATCCTTTCGTTACGGCAGAACAAATCACAGCTTTCAAAAATGCCATTAAGACCGCCGGAGCGGACATGGAATTTGTTAATTATCCAGGAGTTAAGCACAGTTTTACCAACCCTGATGCGAACACATTTGGCAAGCGGTTCAACATGCCACTGGAATACAACGCTACAGCTGACAAAGACTCCTGGGAACGTATGCAAAAGTTTTTTAACGAGATTTTTGGCAAAAAGTAAGACAATATTGCATTAATAAGGTGATGGATCATGCCCATCCATGACTATTCTTTTTTCTTCATTATTGCAATCCACTTCAAAGCAGAATTTCATATTTGAGTACACCTAATTGAATGGACAATTAACGCCAGCTTCACCGGATACGGTAGTCAGCCTGCAAGCTATTGTTAGTTTTTTATTTAATACGAAAACAATTCTTGAAGACATTCGCATAATTTTATTTGAGTATTATTATCAATAATTCCTAATTTTTTTACAAATCGTAATTTATCAACTGCTTTGAGTTGATCCAAAAGAATTAGACCTTGCTTTCCACCAAAGTCACATTTAACTCTACATTGAAATTCAAACCATTTAGTTGTCATTGGAGCTACAAGCACAGTAGAAAGAGCCTCCATTTCATTAGGCGAAATTACAATGCAAGGTCGTGTTTTCTTAATTTCTTTACCTTTCGTTGGGCTGAGTTCCACAAGCCATACTAGGAAACGAACTACTTGATGCTTTATCATTCCAAGTCTTTATCAGTAGTTAACTCTGAATTTAACCATTCTTCGTCCAAAGTCTCAGTACCTTTAGAAATTAGAGTATTCTCAATTGACTTTGCCAACCCTTCTCTTGGTTTCAAAACTGGAACAATAAAAAGACCTCCATTGAGTACCTGAAATTTAAGTTCGTTTCCAGCAAGATGTGCTTGCGCTATAAGTGGTTTAGGAATTCTTATTCCTTGAGAATTACCAATTTTGATTAAATAAGCCATGTTGTGTGACCTCTTGCATTTAGAATTTAATTACATTGCATTTGTAAGAAATTAGGAATTTTTTTAAAGCTAACGCCTGCTGCGTATTCTGGTGATCATGAACACCGATTCTGGCCATCGTGAACACTTCCCTTGTCCACGCATTGGATTCAGGTTATTTTTACCCTAAGTGTTCACCATCAGTCAAATTTGACTGTGTTTTTCGCATAGATTCTCCTTTTAATTTGATGCGATGTGCGTTGTGCATGAGCCGATCCAAAATAGCATCAGCCAGTGTATTGTCACCAATAGATTGATACCATTGATCCGTAGGTAATTGACTGATCATAATGGTGGATGCACTTTCGTAACGATCATCCATAATTTCCATTAAATCATTACGTTGTGCTGCTTTTAATGGCTCAAGCCCCCAATCGTCTATAATCAGACAATCCAGTTTGGCTAATGTTTGTAGAGCCTTGCTGTAAGTTCCATCTGCTTTTGCCTGAGTGAGTTCCAGCATTAACCGTGACAGTCGGTAATATTTCACGCTATAGCCTTTCATACAGGCAGTATGTCCCAACGCACAAGCAATATAGGTTTTACCGCTGCCACAAGGCCCAGTAATGAGTATGTTTTGTGATTTATTCAGCCAATCGCAATGTAACAGTGAAGCCATCATGGATTGTTTCAGTCCTCTGGGATGCTGATAATCAATGGCATTGCTGTTGGCTGCCAGTTTTAATTTAGCGGCTTTGAGTAAGCGCTGCTGTTTTCTATTTTCTCTGTCTTGATATTCACTATCCGCTAATAATTGCAGCCGTTCCTCAAAGGGTAATCCTTCATAGGTATTAGGCTGTTCTATCTGGCTAACCAATGCATTAGCCATGCCTGATAATTTCAGCTGCCTGAGTTGTGTTATGGTTTGTTCCAACATAATTAATCTCGCTTGTCATTCTATTAGTGAAAACTTTCTGGGCCACGGATGTTTTTATGGGCTTGAGGCAAGGCAGGCAGCGACTCTTTGTTTTCTGTCAGTAATTGATCTTGATTACTCCGCAAAATATCTTTGATGTGTTTAAGTTTGTATAAGTTGTTTTTGTTAGCAATCAAACACGCCTTATTTAATCGTTCAGCAGGATAACTTCGGGAGAGATTGAGTAATCCCAGGCAGACTCTATAAGCCTGCTCTGGATGTTGTCGTTGATTAAGCACCGTTTTAACCCAAAGCAAGACTTCATCGCCGATGTCTTTTGCCCAGTCCATTAATCGACCCGGTGTCCACTGATGATGCTTTTCATGTTTAACAGGCATATGCTCTGCTACGGTGGTCATGCCAGAATGATATTTTCTAGCGTGGCTGGTTATGCGTTTGTTGTGGAAGTAGAGCTCAATCACATATTCTTTGGCATGAATCGCAAGCTTTTCACCGACCAGATGATGCGGAACGGAGTAAAAATGATCGTCATAGCGAATATGATAATCAATATTGACTTTGACCGTTTTAATCTCGGTATATTGATAAGTCTGCTTAGGTAGCGGCAAGAGAGCGGGCTTATCTATGGATTCAAACCATTGTTGTCGTGAGCCTTTCAGCTGTTTAAACGGCTTATTATTCACCTCTTCTAATAGTGCTTTAATGCAGTGGTTTAATTCTTCCAAAGAGAAAAAAGTATGGTGTCGTAGTCTGGCCAGTATCCAGCGTTCTATGATTTGTACACCGACTTCAGCCTTGGCTTTATCTTTGGGTTTTAACGGTCTGGCAGGCACTAGTGCAGTACCATAATGTGCGGCAAGTTGTTGGTAAGAAGGATTGATTTCTGGATCATAACGACAGGCTTTAGTGACTGCACTTTTCAAATTATCTGGAACCACCATCGTAGGCACGCCACCGATGAAGTTAAAAGCTCTGACATGACTGTTAATCCAGTCAGGTAGTTTTTGACTCCATGTCGCTTCACAAAAGGTGTAATTGGAAGCGCCTAAAACAGCAACGAATATCTGAGCAGTTTTGATTTCTCCTGTGCTGTTACTGACAATAGGCACGGTTTGACCTGCATAATCTACAAACAGCTTTTCACCAGCCTTGTGGGTTTGACGCATGGAACGTCTTTGTTTTTTTTGCCAGTCTTGGTACAACGTGCAATATTGCGAGTAACTGTAGCAGCGATTAGGGTAGTGCTGGGTATACTCTTCCCATAGCAGCAGTTTAGTCACACCTTTACGTTTAAGTTCCTGGTATACCTCAACCCAGTTAGGCAACTGAAATTGATCGGATGGTCGGGTATCCGATTCAGGATAAAACTGACCGGCCAGTTGTTGATCATCAAGTTGCTCTATGGCTTTCCAATCCAGCCCCATTTCTTCCGCTTTACGGGTGACTTTTTGTATGGCTCCCAGACTTAATTTAAGACTGTCTCTGATCTGACGCATGCTGAGGTCAGCATGTAATCGAAGTCGTAGTACTTCGCGTAATTTTCGCATTGATATTCTCTGTGTTGGCATCACCTGTCCCAATTAAAATCAGGTAGGTTAGCAATGGACAATAATCAATGTGTGGAAAGGATTCTGATTGATCGTGAACACCGATTCTGGAAAAACAGCAAAAGTGTTCACCATCAAATCAGAATTAGCGTTCACTATGAACCAGAATAGGTGTTCACGATGCATCAGAATCAGTGTTCACGTTGAGCCAGAATATGCACCTGCTTTAGTTGACGTAAAAAGGGGTGCAGTTTTTGCGACAGAGACTATGAAAGTATATAGCAACCCAAAGAGTCAAGACAGATATTCCCTTAAATCTTATTCCTAATCATTAAGCGGCTACATCCATCGTATTTTTATCTAAAATACTTTCTTTATACACCTTCATTGGTTTTTTATAATCTAATGTTTCATGAAATCGTCTGTGATTATAAAACTCAATATAATCATCAACATCTTTTTGTAAGGCGTTGATTGAATCGTATTCATTTAGATAAATACGTTCACATTTTGCACTGCGCCAGAATCGTTCAATACAAATATTATCAGTCGCTCTGCCTTTTCCATCCATTGAGATAGTGATCCCTTTATTTTTTAGCCGTTGGGTATGAATTTCGCTGGTATATTGACTGCCTTGGTCTGTATTAAATATTTCAGGGGTGCCATAGTGTGCAAGTGCCTCATCCAATACATCGACAACTAATGTGGAATCCATGGTGTTGGATATTCTGTGGGAGAGCACCGCCTTTGAGTGCCAATCAATAATAGCGGCTAAATAAACCATACCGCCCTTTGTTTTGATGTAGGTAATATCTGTACTCCAGACTTGATTAGCCTCTGTTATATCAAGTCCTCGAAGTTTATAGTCATATTTTTTATGTTCTTTTATCGGCGCAGTCGTATTGACCTGTTTAACCGCCAGAACAGCTTTCAGCCCCATTTGTTGCCGATAACTTGCTACCGTATTTAAACTGACCTTAAATCCATCTTCAAGTAATTGCTGGTGTACTTTAGCTGCACCATAAATGGGTATCTCTTCAAAAACTTGATTGATATGCGCTTTGATTTCTTTTTTCTTGGGGTTTTCTCTATTTTTGTAATAAAGGCTACTTCTATTTAGGCCGAGTAAAGTACACTGCTGAGTCAGCGAAAGAGTATCAAGCTTGGGTTCTATCAGTTGTTTCTTATTAGATAAGCCCAAGCTTTTTAGCTTTTTTTCAAGCCACTCCTTTTCAACCGTCATCTTGCCTACGATCTTACTCAGCATCTCATTTTGTTCTTGAGCTGCTAATAATTCCTCTTTATATTCTTTCACTGCTTTGGCGGGTTCCATCGCTATTTCCGCATTGTCTAAGAAGATCTTTTTCCAGTTTTGCAGGTTTTTAGGCGTGATGTTATTCGTACTCGCTATTTCTTGCAGTGTCTTTTCATTTTTCAAGACCTCTAAGACTAATCTGCTTTTAAACTCAGCGCTGTAACTTGTTCTTTTTCTGCTCATTAAAATACTCCAATATTTTCTTTAAATAGTAACTAAATTGGAATAAGATTTCTTTAATTTCTCGTCTGGATTTGTTGGGGCATTATAAAAGTGAACCGGCAAAAAAATACCCCAATCAAGGGGTATTTTAATGACTCGTTTGCGAGTTAAATTAACTCGAAGCAAAAGGGTGTGACGATGATCCTTTAGCTTTTACTACTTCGGAAGCGGTTGGCGAACCTGCAACTGCACGTTCTAGAGCTTCTTTGGTTGCTTTATAGTTGTATTCTTGAATTTTAGCGTCATCTTCCGCTAACCAATGAATGAATACACCGACTGAGAGATAAAGGTTATCAGCTTCGTCGGCTGGTATGGTGCCATTTTCAACACTATCAGCAACCGCCAAAGCGACGCCACGTTGTGCTGGGCCAAACATTTGAACGGCTTGTTTTGCACCCTTGATAGTTACTTTATTAAACATACATGTTGCTGGTTTACACATTAGATTTGGCGCAACTACAGCCAATAAACTAGTGAAACCATCTTTGTTATTGGTTAAACCGTTAGCGAACGCAGTTTCTGCAGCTGAACCGCTTGGGCCAATGATCAAATCAATATGCGCTACTTCATTACCATCGCCGATGAGTGATTCGCCGACCATCATTTTCGTAATTTTTGCCATGCTTAGTTGTCTCCTCTAAGGATATAAGAATTAAGTAAAAGATCACTAAATATTTTGGTTACACCAGAAAAACCTTTCCCCAATATTGTATTAGAGGAAAATTTTTCTTGGGTGGTACTTTAATAAAGCCATTATTCAGCAACAGGATTATTAAAGAGGTGCTCCAGGTTAGCAACCAACAATGTTGCCACTGTTAAATCAGCTGTTGTTCCTGGATTAATGCCCGAAGATTTAAAGCGTTGATCTACTCGATAAAGATCATGCAACAAATGTTGTGGATGTTGGGTATTTGATAATTTTTTATCAAGTAAAACCATCTCGATGTATACTTCCCTTCGGAATTTCGTACCATATTTTCTTTCGATATGACTATCAGGATATTTAGTAAGAAGGCCCACAAATACAGCGACAGCTGCCCAATTTTCATTGCCCCACCGATTGAAGTAGGAATTATACCTTAAAATTGCAAAATCAAAAATATCTTGATAATGAGAAGCATATTGAAATGCAATACGATCTTTAAAAGCGGCCATATTCATAGCAGCGGCTAGCGTCACATCAGGTTGCGTTCGAACATCATGATTGTCGGCGGTACCTAGTCCTCCGGGCGATGCGAGCGATATTGCTTGGAATGCCCACTCTGCATCTCGAATGGTCGTTGCTGTTAAAACTTCAGATAGTTCTTTTCGTAACGGCCTGGATTGTTGAACAGCGTTTTGACCTGCTTGGATTAAGGGAGCAGCTAATAAGATAATTCCTAAATTTGTATTGCAATGAACAGCCTCCTGAGTTTCTTTGACAGCTTGGAAAATTTTTTCTCCCAAACATAAATCGGGGTCGGTGATGGGTTCGGCGCTGACTTTGGCGCTAAGCCGGAAGTCATTAACTGTCATATCGTGGCCCTCCACATAGACGCTCACATTACCAGGTTTGAATGCAAGGACATCGACCTCGCATGCTTTAAGGTAAGCTTGTATCAGCTGTTCTCGAACAACTTCGTTATTTAAAGGCACGCGGAAGAAGACTTTTGCGAATTAGGATGTAAATAGCGGTCTGTGAAGTCGTCGACTAATTGTTGAGCTAGATTGATTGTAGTTACACTTTGCAGGCCCTTCCAAGCAGGAATGCTATTAATTTCAATGACCCAATAATGACCTTTTTGATCTCTGATGATATCGACGCCTGCATAATCCATAGCTAACGCCTGAGTAGACTTTTCGGCTAATTGACGTAACGGATCAGAAATAGGACTAGCTACACAGCGAGCTCCTCTCGATACATTATTGAGCCATGTTTTACCTTGTCGTTGCATTGCAGCAATGGCCTGGCCATTGATAACAAAAACCCGCCAATCGGAAAAACCCTCGGGTTGCTGCTCTATAAATCGTTGAAGGTAATAAATCCCATGATGACTGGCTAACCAGAACAAGTCGGTCATCTTCTCAAAGCGTCTGAGCCCTTCGCCTTGTGAGCCAAAAAGCGGTTTAGTTACAAAACGATGTTTGGCACGCAGTTCGTTTTCGGCAATGTCTAATGCTTGATCACGATCACGAATGATCCATGTGGATGGGGTTGGTATGTTATGTTTCTTTAGTAATAAACTGGTCATTGCTTTGTCTACACTGCGCTCAATCATTCTTCCATCGTTATAGACGGGAACTCCCACTATTTTTAAAGCATGTAGAACATCCAGGTAAAAAATTACTTCTTCTAAAGAACCGCCAGGAACACCTCGAACGAATACTGCATCGGGTAATTGAGTTTCGAATCCGGGCATCATAACGGGCAGATCTTGAGCCATTATATTTAGACGGCATTGGGTCAGTGAAGTATATTCGGATGAGTAACCTCGGCTGGCAAATGCTTGACGAAGTTGTGATCCATGCCAGCCGGGGTCGTCTGTGATAATGGCAATACGACCCAAAATGCCTATGCTCCAAATGATTTTGCGAGTAAAGCTTCGTCCAATTTTCCTGCATGAAAACTTTTCCCAGTATCGACAGTGGTCACAATAACGCTGGCCGGGCTGAATAACATGCCATCAATTTTAAAAAAATCGTACTCGTATGCTTTAAACACTTCAGCGAAAGGTTTCCCATAGTCTTTGGACGTTGAACTGGGTAGTTCATTGGCTAATTTTTCTGCTTCATCATCCGATCCTTTGACGAATAAATGGACTTGCCCGGCAAACAAAATTGCGTCATTGGTTCGGCCCATGGCTTTAATGAAATCTGGATGGGGTGGGCAGATGGGTGCGCTGCCGCTGCCATCGACAATATTTTCCAAAGGAAATTGCAGTTCATGAGCTTTATGCATCGCCACTTCGAGAACTCTTGCCACCACTTGGACGCAACCAGCCAGACTGCTGGTAGGTGTCAATATGACGGTTAAGTTCTTGAGTTCAACGTGGCAGGCAGCGGCGATCTTTTCGATCAGTGGCAGAGGAGGGACTTTATCTCCTTCGATAACGATCACGGTTTCATCAGACTGGTCTTTATAATCCAATTCCTTGAAAAGTTCTTCTTTAACACATAACGCTCTGGCAGGGCCTGATCCCAACGCATAAAATTTTTCATGCGATAAACTCCAGCCGGCATATTGGCTGCCTAAACAAGCCAGTACAGGATTGGACGTATGAACATTTACAGATAATGGCCAGTTTTTGGTATAGGGGCTATGAGCTATGCTGACGGTACCCATACCACCTAAACAAATTTCAGCAATTATGCGACCGGCCTCAATGCCGCCAGGTACTTTGATGCCCGCATCAATAATTGTGCAGCCATTATCTAAAAGTTGGATTGCAACCCGAAGCTTATTGGCTTGATCGATAAGTTGGGTCACTAAGGGTTTGCTTAGTTTATTAACACTGGCTTTGTATTGCATTTTTCCGTCCTCCGGTTAACTGTGTCAAAATTTGGATCGTTTTATTCTGTAGTTGCGTCGCAACATGTTCAGACGATTTTCCAGCGGCAATGATACTGCAAATAGGTTGATATTTACCAATTAAACTGCTGGGTTTTGGAATGTCTCTAGAGCCTGAAGGCCATGACATATCATAGGGGACTTGAATAGATTTATCTGCATAAACAATCTGGTAGGCCTTTACTTGCTGTGGAACAAAAGACGGGCAGTCAGTCAGTAACTGGCGGCAGGCAGTAAAATGCTGCTCTAACAGCCCGTTCGGATAATCGTCATCATAGAGGTTTAAGCTGGCAGAAGGTCTGGGGTTTATTTCTAAAAGCATCAGGCCGTCTTGATTGGCTATAAAGTCCAAGCCGTTCAACCCTACCAAACAATAATGCTTGGTTAGTCGTTCTATCAAACTCAGGATCTTTGTTTGTTGCTCTACGGTGAGTGGTGTTTGATTAATAACTCCTTTGAACATGAATGGTTGGTCTGCATTGATGGCAGTCGTCCATTGAGTTTGAAAGCCGATCATTTTTATACATTGATGCTGGTCTGCTAAGAATAATGCTGAAAAGGGACTTCCAGTTATTTGTTTCTGCCAATAACGATTTAGCATAGTCGTACTTTCTTTGCTGGATGGCTTTACACCCATTCCACCTTCGCTGTAGTACTGCTTCGTTAACCAGCCTGTTGGTTCAAGAGGGGGGCTGAAACGCACTTCAGGAAAGTCAATTGATAAGGCTTCCAATTGTTTGAAAAAAATAGGTTTATTGACTAAATTAGCCATCGTTTCCAGGGAGTTTCCGATGATTTGGAAAGATGCAAAACCAGGCGAAAGTTGTTTGTAGTATGGTTCTAAGCCGCTGCCCAGCACAAGCCATACTACCCCTGTTCTCGTTTGAATATCAGTGATGAGCGGCAATAAAACTTTCGGTTCAAAGGATTTGACTAGGTGGACTTCATTCGCTAAGTCCTGGGTATCTTGATCTCCGAAACGGTCTATCACTAAAGGGTTTAATCCCGATTTACGAGCAGACTGCGCTAACATTCTGCCAGAATTGGCGATCAATAAAACTTTAACGTTTGAAAATTCTTGCAAAACTTTATTTAATTCAGTGGTTTATTACCACTTGATGTTCAGCGATGAACGACGCAATTTCTTGTCGATTAATCAATATCACAGGGAGAATCAGGTTATCTTCAGTAAGGCCACAAGCACCCAGCGATTCGGTTTCAATATAAATTTTTTCCACGTCGTACAACGGTAATGACTTAAAGATAGAAGCTGTTTCTTTGACAGCTTGATGTCCCGGATGCTGGTTTTTGTTGAGTTGGAATACAGCTTGATCCAGAAATAATAGGGATACTGATTGTTCAAACGCAGCTGTGGCCAAAATCATATCCAGAGTTTCCTGTACATGAAGGCCTTCGTAAGGCGCCTTACCGAGGATAAATAAAAAGCGTTTCATCAGTGATTGACTGTATTAAAAAATAACCACTCGATCAGCTTCCAATGCAGCTTCAACCCACTGACCTAACCCTGAAATACGAAACCCTTCCATTAAAGAGTTTTTATGTTCGCCACGGCGTTGTAACTCTTCTTCACACAACAAGCCCCTTCTGTGAGCCGCTGAGATGCATATAACTAGATCGATTGAATACTGTTTGGCTAAGTCCCGCCAACGATTGGTATAATTAACTTCATCTTCGGGAGGCGAGGCATCGTGGTTGCCATGATAAATTCCATCGTAATAAAAGAAAATTCGATAGATTTTGTGGCCGGTAGCAATGGCTGATATTGCGAATTGATAGGCTGTTTCGCCAGCAGCGGATTGATATGGGCTGGCATTAATTTGAATGGCAAACTTCATGAAATGAGTTAGTGTGCAGATTTTATTGGATATGGTATTGTTACGATACCTTAATAATGCATTGGTTGACCGATTAGTCTATTATTAAGTTGAGTTCATCGGGAACTGAAAAAGTGTTCTAAAAGTCTTAACCGTATATGAATTTTAGATATTTTAACCTCTTATTGTCGTTGCTGTTAATCTTTAATACACCAACCGCTCAGCCAAATGAAATTGACAGTTTAAAGCTCCCCGAGATGGGTGATTCATCGGGGAATGTCATATCGGCGTGGCAAGATAGAGAGTTGGGAGATGCCTTTTATCGTAGTTTGCATAACCAAATCAAGATCAGCTACGATCCTGAGCTTCAGGATTATATTCAATCCATTGGTCATCGTATCGCTGCTAATAGTGATAAACCCAGCAATCCGTTTCATTTTTTTATAGTGATGGAAAATGGTATTAACGCTTTCGCAGGACCTGGCGGCTATATAGGCGTCAATGCCGGTTTGATCATGATGACCGAATCCGAAAGTGAACTTGCCTCTGTGATGGCGCATGAGGTGGCTCATGTGACACAACGCCATTTGCACCGAGCATTTGAAGCCGCAGGTAAATTAACATTACCCACAGCAGCAGCGATGTTGGCTGCCATCCTGATCGGAACGCAATCGCCTGAAGCGGGGCAGGCCGCTTTGGTGGCTATTCAAGCAGGTAGCTTGCAATATCAGATAGACTTTACCCGTGATAATGAACAAGAAGCAGATCGGATAGGCATGAAAACCTTGAAACGATCAAAATTTGATCCACGGAGTATGCCGGTCTTTTTTGAAAGGTTACAGCAATCCAGTCGATTTTATGGCAAAGGCCCCCCTGAATTTCTTAGGACTCATCCGGTAACCGCCTCTCGTATCGCTGATACTCGAAATCGGTCGGAAACCTACCCTTATCAACAAGTGCCGGATACTTTTGATTATCAGCTAATCAAAGCTAAGTTAAGGGTGTTATCGTCCTCCAAACAGTTTGATAACTTAAAATATTTTAAAGGCCTTATAGGGCAGGGTACTGTCAAGCAAAAAGTCGTAGCGAATTATGGTTTGGGTTTAGCTTATTCTGCCAGTCATCAATACCCAGAGGCGCTTACAATTTTCAAGGACTTGGTTAAAAAGTATCCAAATCAAATTCATTTCGTAGCAGCTAATGCAAGAGCTTTGTTGGCTTCTGGACAACCAGAGGCAGCATTAATCGCTTACCGTAAATTGCAAAACCAGTTTCCCGGCAATAGTAGCATTAAGTTAGAGCTGGGTTCAGTGCTTCTCAAACAAGGAAAAGCCAAGCAAGCGCGCCAGATCTTGCAACCTTTGCTGTATGAAAAATCCATTAACCCTGATGTCTACGAGCACATGGCACAAGCTTCACGCAAACTTGATCAAGAACCTTATATGCATCGCTATATGGCGGAATATTATTATGCGAATGGACAAACCATTCCAGCCATTACGCAGATTAAGCTAGCTCAAAAAAGTTTGAAGCAAGACCCTTATCTTGAAGCCATTTTGGATGAGCGCCTTAACTTTTTTCTGAATGAAGAGTTGGAACGAAGAAAAAGAGGTGACCTGCTATAAACAAGGCCACCTCGGATCAATTTTGGGTATCTCTAAAATTTTGGTGTCTCTAATAAGGTATCGTCATTAAATATTAATTGTGGCGATTCCCGTATAAAAAAATGTGGTTACAACTCATTCTAGTGACAAAATAAAAGACCATTGTTCATTAGTGACAGGCATAATTGAAAGCCGATTGCCGCGCCTGTTGAGTGGGAAGTTGTTAAGTTCCTTTTGTTCTTTGAGCTCTTTTAGCGTGATAGTCCGCTGCAGTTTTTTGATAAACTTGATGTTAATCAAAAACCAGCGGGGATTGTCGATATCGCTTTTAGGGTCATAATGTTTATCATTTTTATCGAAAGCCGTGACATCCGGGTAACTTTCATGAGTTACTTCCATAACGCCTACAATGCCTGGTTCTTCGCAGTTAGAATGATAGAAAAAAGCTTGATCTCCTATCTTCATGTCATCTCTCATCATGTTTCGTGCTTGATAATTTCTTACTCCATCCCAAGGTTCTGTTTGGTTCGGTCTAGCTGCAAGATCATCAATGCTAAATTCACTGGGTTCTGACTTCATGAGCCAATAATTCATAGGTTCCTCCCTGTCATATCGAGTTGAAAAATCAATCTACTCAATAACTGTTAGCAAGTTGTAAAGCCAAGATATCAAGCTTTATCATGCTTTTTTAGTAACGCATTCACACTTAGGAGCGAGGATTCAATAAATAAACGAATTTTGACTTGTCTTATTATTCGTCTTCCGCGTTGCAGAAATAGTTGCGTAGCTTGCTATGCGCCTGTTACTACGCCTTGAAGACAAACAAAACCCTGCCTCAAATTTTCGCATATTATTGAATCCCTGCTCCTTAACTAACAGAATATGCGAATAGACTTTGAATTTTTACAGGCATCCATGGCAAGTAGCAAGTACTTTTTTTTCATTTGTGTTTGGAAACTTTTTTTAAAAAACTTAAGTGAATTGCATGTCTCATGCTGAGTCAGATTGAGTTATAAATGAAAAAAGCAATTCAAATGTTTATTGTTAAGCTTTGGTTGTATGTATTCAGATTGAGTAACAATATAATACTCCCCAAAAACCAGACCAATAGTTAAGATAGAATCTTACCCTCAAAACCGAGGATTAAGAGATGACAATTAGTCGAAAAAAGCACAGCACCCAAACCAAAGTCAAGGTTGTTTTAGCAGCCCTAAAAGGTGAGCAAACCACAGCAGAAATTACCGCGAAATACGGCATCCATTCAACCCAAATCAACCATTGGAAAAAGGCTGCGTTAGACACCCTCCCTGAAGCCTTTTCAAGCCACCGAAAACGCCAGGAAGATGATCAGCAAGCGTTGATTGATGAACTCTACAAGCAGATAGGGCAGCTAAAAGTAGAAAATGAATTTCTAAAAAAAACATGTTGAACGTGGCTCTTGACACTAAAAAAATGTGGTTAGCACCTGCGCATTCAAGCCTTAGTACCCGGCAACAGTGTGGTTTGCTAGGCATCAATCGCTCAAGCCTGTATTACCGTCCGGTGGGTATCGACGCATACACGCTATTATTGATGCACGAACTGGATAAACAATATACCGAAACGCCTTTTTACGGTGTGTTGAAAATGACGGAGCATTTGAGATTACAAGGTCATCAGGTCAATGTGAAACGCGTCAGGCAGTTGCTCAGGCAAATGGGCTTAGAAGCGGTCTATCCCAAGCCGAAGTTAAGCCAGGCGAATCCAGAACACAAAGTGTTTCCTTATCTGTTGAGGCATTTGTCCATTGACCGCTGTAATCAGGTCTGGAGTACTGATATTACCTATATCCGTCTGAGACATGGCTTTGTTTATTTGATGGCAATCATTGATTGGTACAGCCGCTATGTGCTGAATTGGGCACTGAGTACGACGTTGGAAGCAGACTTCTGTATCATTGCGCTGAATGAAGCCTTGGCAACATCACGGTGCGAAATTTTTAATACCGACCAAGGGAGCCAATTTACCACGCATCGGTTCACGCAACCCCTGCTGGATAAAGGCATCCAGGTTAGCATGGATGGCAGAGGCCGGGCCTTGGATAATATCTTTGTTGAGCGTTTGTGGCGTTCTGTCAAGTATGAGAAAGTCTACTTGAATGATTTTCAGACCGTGAAACAAGCGCACCAAGGGCTGAAAGACTATTTTGAGTTTTACAACCAGCGACGGATTCATCAATCGCTAGATTATCAAACCCCCGAGGAGGTCTATTTAAACAAGAGCGCAGCATGATTAAAGGTAAGCCAGGCGGACTCCATGTGGACAAAGCGTGGATTTCCTACGGAACGTGTGGATAAGCTGATGGAAAACGATAGAGCCGTTTTCCACGAGCTTACCCACACTAATCCACCCTTTGACCACATTCCGCCGCAGTAAGCAAAAAGGAATATTAAAATGCCTGCGGCGCAATAATAACAATATTTTTTAAAAATTAAAGAGAAAGATTTATATCTTAATTATGGCATTGCTAATTTAGTATAGTTTTATGTTAGAATTAAATTTTTGATATCTTTCTAAAGAGAGCGAGAAATTTAATGGAATGCCCTAAATGCAAATCTAATAAAAACATCAAAGATGGTATCGTAAAACAAAAGCAGCGTTACAAATGTAAAGAATGTAATTTTCGATATACTGTTGCTAGTGGCTCGGGAGCCAAACCATTCTATTTAAGAAAGATGGCTCTTCAATTATATCTTGAAGGATTAGGGTTTCGTTCAATTGGTCGGGTTTTGAACGTAAGCAATGTCACGGTACTAAATTGGATTAGATCCTTTGGTGAGCAAGTTGCCGAATTGAAAAGTCCTGAACAAGTGATTTATGCTGAGATGGATGAAATGCATACCTATGTGGGTCAAAAAAAAGCTATAAATGGATATGGATTGCTGTTGATAGATATGGGAAAAAATTCATCAATTTCATTGTTGGCGACCGAAGCGTACAGACAGGACAAAAACTCTGGGAAGGAATTGAAGATCAATTAAATGGAACAATAGCAACCGATTATTGGCAGCCCTATGAACATTTTATTCCTAGCGAAAAACACGTTCAATCCAAAGCTGAAACATACACAGTTGAAGGCTACAATAGTATCTTTAGACATTTTCTTGCACGAATGAGAAGAAAGACAAAATGTTACACAAAAAGTGTTCGAATGCTTGAGCTGTCTATATTACTCTTAATGCATAAAAGAAATGGAACGTTAACTATACTAAATTAGCAATGCCTTAATTATTAGAGAAATTGGTCTGGACAATGGGGAGTACTATACAATTAGCATGAACGGAATCTTTTTACGCAATGCCTTCGGTCACTTTAATAAATACGACCCTTATGTTTGGCATTAACCCTGAATCCGTGACTTAAAGTGCATCCACCAATCCTTGGGAAGCCACATTAACATTTCAACGTTTTAATACCTTGTTATTATTTGAAATAGCTAATAATACGAGCACACTGAGGCTTTTTAAGCCTCAATAGCTCTCAATTGACACCAAATTCTGTACACCCGGCACTGCTATCCCTGAGAGACATGTTCTCGCATTTTTCTTAAGAATAGTGGGGTGTTATCCTGACGCTAAGCGATGGTAGGTTGACTCAAATGCTAAAAAACCCGGGCAGTGTTTGGAGAAACGAAGTTTTATTCGTCGCCCAGCATGGATGACCCGAGCCGCTAGGTACATTAGTTCCTGTATAACCGTTTTTATTCGCCTTCTTTTGGCCGGATGACGGACAGGACTGATGTTGCCTATGAGCCCGATTAAGCCGATCCAACGCAAGATATTGTAACTATAAGCGCTCAATGCCATGATCAAGTCGTTGGTGGCAAATTTGCCCGAAGGTAAGCGTTCGATATCGAGGTCGGTTTTAAATTCACTGTGGAATTGTTCGGAAGTGGCATGATCTTGGTAAAGAGCAATGATCTGTTCATCAGCGTAGGCGAGCGAATTTAATGAGGTCCACCAGCCTTCTATTTCTATCTCAGGGATTAACAGCATTTGACCCTCTGCATCCATAGTTCTTTCGATAACCCGCATGACGCGGCGGAAGCGATAGGTTTGCCCGTCTTGTTGTTGGGTTTCTTGGACACTGAACAAGGCGACCCGTTTGCCGACCCTCGGCGTTGTCCATTTGCCTTGTTGTTCAGCCAAGGCTAACCAAGCCTCCAGGTCTTGTTTTCTGGGGTTCCATTTCAGGATAGAGTCCACTTGGTTTTGGTGCAGCCAGACACGGGTATCCAAGGCATCATGTCCGCTATCCAAACGCACCAGCAGCGGAGCCTCAGTCAAGCACCGAGCATATTCAATGACGCGGTCCAGCGTCTTTTGAAAACCGTTTTGACAATGCTGCTTACCTTCTCGAAGTTCATTAAGCAGACACCAACCCTCATTACCCAGATAAGCCGCAATCGGCGCATAGCCATCATGGCCTTTATAGGTTCTGGAAACACCTTCCTTCTGGGTCTTCTCATTGTTCATCGGATACACATCAATATCCAATGCGACATGATGGGTGGCCAATGGCGTCACCGGTACCCCGGCATGAGTCAGAAATTCAATATTACATTGTTGCATGATGACCAATAGTGCTTCAGCCTCTTCATCCAGTCGTTGTCTTAATCTTGCGCTTGAGGGTACGTGCTTAATCGACAGCGCGTTCTTGAAGTAGTCATCATCTCGGTAGTTCTCGATTGCTTCGAAGTCGCTTTTGCCTAAACATAGCGTTCCAATGTATGATTTGATGATGTCGCTGTGCGAAATGCCATGGCGTAAAGGAATGCCGGCTGTTAGGCGACAATTAACCTGTCCGGTCAGACGACAATTATCTTGACCGGTTGAGTGTATAAACTGATAAGTACTTTTTACTCTTAGGAGGAAGTGACTTGTCCGGTAAACACATCACTCAATTACAGGAAAATAGTTATATGAAAAATCGTCAGACAGGTTGTACGCAGGAGACATCCGCAGCAAAAGCCGGCATCAGTGTTCGATCAGGTTGCCGGATCGAAAAAGGTGAAAGAGCTGAACACAAAGAACGAAAGTGGCGAACGCGCAAAGATCCATTAGAAGCCGTATGGGACTCAGAACTGGTTCCGTTATTAGAAGATGAATCGTCCTTAACTGGCATTACCCTGTGGGAGCATCTGGATGAGCAGCATCCGGGAAAGTATCCAGAGAAATACCTTCGGACACTGCAAAGACGTGTTAAACACTGGCAGGCCACACAAGGCCCGGACAAAGAAGTCATGTTTCGTCAGTCGGTACCTGCGGGTCATCAGGGACTATCTGATTTTACGCACCCCAATACCGTCATTACGATAGACGGGAAGGCGTTCGCACATTTACTGTACCAGTTTCGCCTGGCTTTTAGTGGTTGGCGTCATGTCCATGTTATTCAGGGCGGAGAAAGCTACAGTGCACTGGCTGACGGCTTACAAAGTGCATTACACACCTTAGGCGGTTCACCAAAGGAACATCGTACAGACAGCCTCAGTGCGGCTTACGTCAATAACGTAGAAAAACAGCGACTGACGGAAGACTATCATGATTTATGTAAGCATTATGGCATGCGGCCCACCATCAATAATCTGGGCATTAGTCATGAAAATGGCGCCATTGAAGCACCGCATGGCTCATTAAAACGTCGCATTGATCAAGCCATAAAGTTACGCGGTTCGAATGATTTTTCTACACTCCGTGCTTATCGAGAGTTTCTTGAACACATTGTCGACAAACTGAACAGACGATGCAAAGGCAGGTTGGCCGAAGAGCACAAAACCCTGTTAGCCTTACCCAAACACCGATTTGTTGATTATGCTGAGCTGTCGGTAAAAGTCACCACCAGCAGTACCATTGCTGTAAAACGCGCATTGTATACCGTCCCTTCACGCCTTATCGGTGAAAGCGTCAGGGTGCATCTCTACCATGATCGTTTGGTCTGCTTTGTTGGCCAAACTCGGGTGATCAATCTGCCTCGGATTTATCCAACAACGCCCACCGGCCGAGCGCGACGAATAGATTACCGGCATATCATTCATTCTCTGGCAGCCAAACCACAAGCCTTCCGCTTCTCACAGTTTCGCGATAATATTTTGCCTAACACGCAATATCGGGCTTTATGGAAGCAGGCAGAGAAACAGTTTACACCGCAAGAAGCATGCAAGTGGATGGTTGCTGTTTTACGCTTTGCCTATGATTATGATTGCGAAAGTGCCCTGGCAACTGAGCTAATGCGACAGGCAGAACAAGGTGCCTTGCCCGATTTAACATCCCTGCAGGCAAGGTATTTACAACACAGTACACCGCCACCGATACCGCTACGCCAACACCAGGTTGCTGACTATGATCAACTACTGACCGGTCAGTGGATGAGACAGGAGGTGTGCTGTGAGTGATGGTTTGCCAATGATGTTAAAAGAACTTCGCTTGCTGGCTTTTTGGCAATATTATGAAGCTTATCAGGAACAGGCCACAAAACAGGCATGGGGCTATAGCCAATACCTGTCTAAACTGTGTGAAAATGAAATTGCACGGCGCTTTGAAACGCGAGTTTGCAACTGGACCAAAGAAGCCAAATTACCCCGGGGCAAAAGTTTTGCCACCTTAGGCTTTGATGAATTACCGGAAACCATTCAAAAGAAAGTGATTGGGCTGCGCGATAATACCCAGTGGGCGCTACAGGCAGATAATGTTTTATTGATTGGCCCTTCCGGTGTCGGTAAATCGCATATTGCTTCTGCTTTGGGGCTTCATCTTATCGAACAAGGCATCCGGGTAAAATGGTTGGCTGCCACCGCACTGGTGCAATTACTGCAGCAGGCCAAAAAAGAGCTGGATTTAATGGCTGTGATGAGTCGACTGGATAAATATCGTGTACTCATTATCGATGATATTGGTTATGTTAAAAAAACGGATTCAGAAACCCAGGTCCTGTTTGAGTTTATTGCTCATCGTTATGAAAGTGGCAGCTTGATCATCACATCAAACCAGCCATTCAGTCACTGGGATCAGATATTCCCGGATACATTAATGACCGTAGCCGCCATTGACCGCATTATCCATCATGCCACGATTCTTGAAATCGACGGCAACAGTTACAGGAGGAAACATCAGAAAAAATCATAAAAAACCTTAAACACTCAACCGGCCATCATAATTGTCGCCAAACCGGACAAAGTAATTGACGCGAGACAGCCGGCCTTGAGCGCTTTATGAATAGTGCTATATCGATTTAAACATAAGCCAACTAAGGCCAAACCAGAATGACTTGTATAAGTTTCTGTTGTGGATTGTTCGATGATAAGACGTTTCATTTTGCACTTGTTGGGTGAAGTTTTTAACGCCTCTATTTTAACACTTTATTGCTTATTAATCAGCTAGATAACTCATTATATTAACTTCTTAAATCACGGATTAAGGTTAACTTCTTTAACAACCCTGCTTCTGGTTTAAAATAAAATTTTCTTGCCATCCATAGGAGCGTTAATTTTGACTATTACCAATAAACAAAAAGCAATTGTTTTAGATGAAATAAATAAGGCAAGTACACAATGGAAAGCGGCTTTTAATTCGGGTGATTCAGCGGGGTGTGCTGCTCAATATGAAAATGATGCTGTGATGCATGCTAGACCATTCGGCACGTTTACTGGGACTGTTGAAATACAGGGGTTTTGGCAAAAACTAATTGATGATGGGTTTTCTGATGTTGATTATATTGACCCTACAGTAGAAGTTATTAGTGAAACCAGTGCAATATTAAAATCTGGCTGGAAAATGAATAAGGCAAGAGGTGTGATTCACAAAGAACTTTGGGTATTGCAGGTAGATGGAACCGCAAAACTACTCGAAGATGACTTTGAGGTCAGCTAGCGATACGCGCCAACGCGAAACCCCAAGGATCACTGCTATTGTGAATACTAATATGCCTTGTCCTGTCGAATCATTGTTGGATTCGGTTGATATGGCACCAATAATCCTTCAATCGTTCGCTCCCACTCACTAGGACTTGTAAAGATTTCTCCAGATCAGCTTTTGACTTGTTTGGGTTGTCAGAGCAAGAATAAGTCATCCAGCCTCCGCTGTTCAGCGCCGGCCATGATGACCTCACTGTTCAATCGCCTCGAACAACACGGTCAGAGTGCTTTTTGAATATGTTCCAACAGTGGTCATACTGTTCGGGCGGAATGTTTCAAGGTACTTTGATTGCCTGTCTGAATTTCAACATCAAGTATGAGGTAAACCCTGTTGACTGGACAGTTCAATTAAGCTTAACAGTGGATTGTTGTTAGCTTGTTGTTGATTGAAATAGTTATTGATCTAAATATGAAGAGGAGGGTACTGAAACCATATCTGAAGGTCTGGTACGAGGAAAAAAATAGATTCGCTTAGAAAAGTCCGGTGATTTTTCCTTCGCCATCAATATCAATTTTTTCTGCGGCAGGTGACTTCGGTAGTCCAGGCATGGTCATCATATTGCCTGCTATTGCTACGATGAATCCAGCGCCATTGGCTAGTCTTACTTCTCTTATTTCAACGGTATGACCCGACGGCGCACCCCTTAGCTTCGGATCCGTCGAAAAAGACATTTGCGTTTTCGCTATGCAAATAGGGAAATGGCTGTAATCTTGCTGCCATTGTTCCAATTGTTTGGTGATTTTAGGACTTGCAGAAATACCAGCAGCACCATAAATTTTGGTTGCAATAGTTTCTATTTTATTGAGTAGGGTTTGATTATCGTCATAGACGAATTTAAAGCTTGGTTCTCGATTGTCTACAATGGCTAAAACTTCCTTAGCCAGTTGCTCTGCGCCTGCGCCTCCTTTTGCCCAATGTTTGGAAACAACAGCTTTGACACCGATTGCTGCACATTTTTTTTGCAGTAATTCAATCTCAGCGTCAGTATCAAAAGTAAAATGATTAATACAAACTACGCAAGGTAGGCCCATATGTTCTTGAATATTCTTGGCATGTCGCTCAAGATTTACGAAGCCTTTATCAAGTGCGGCTAAATCTTCAGTGTTTAATTTGTCTTTTGCCAAGCCGCCGTGGTATTTCAAAGCTCTGACTGTCGCTACTAATACGACTGCGGAGGGTTTTAAATTTGCCATGCGACATTTTATGTCGATGAATTTCTCTGCACCTAAATCCGCTCCAAAGCCTGCTTCTGTTATGGTGTAGTCCGCTAACTTAAGGGCTGCTTTAGTGGCCGTTACTGTGTTACAGCCATGCGCGATATTGGCAAAGGGTCCGCCGTGAATGATGGCTAAATTATTTTCTAAAGTTTGAACGATGTTGGGTTTGATTGCTTCTTTTAAGAGCGTTGCCATAGCCCCATGAGCATTAAGGTCTTTTGCAAAAATAGGCTTTTTGTCATAACTATAACCGACCATAATGCGGCCCAATCGTTCTTTTAGGTCTGTGCGGCCTGTGGCTAAACATAGGATAGCCATTACTTCAGAAGCGACAACGATATCATATCCATCTTCACGCAAGACCCCATTGGCTTGGCCTCCTGCGCCGATCATGATTTTACGTAGCGCGCGATCATTCATATCAACCACCCGCTTCCATTGAATCTGACGTGGGTCAATGTTCAGTACATTACCCTGCTGTAAATGATTGTCTAGCAATGCAGATAATAGGTTATGAGCAGCGCCGATAGCATGAAAGTCGCCTGTAAAGTGAAGGTTAATATCCTCCATCGGTACGACCTGCGAATAACCTCCGCCTGCAGCGCCGCCCTTTACTCCGAAGCAAGGTCCCAATGAAGGTTCTCGCAGGCAAATAATAGTTTTTTTGTGCAGCCGATTTAATGCGTCTCCTAATCCTACCGTTGTGGTTGTTTTACCTTCACCTGCCGGGGTTGGGCTAATTGCGGTGACTAATATTAATTTTCCATCTGGGGTATCTTTTAGCGAGTCAACAAATTCCAGGGAAAGTTTAGCTTTGTAGTGACCATAAGGATCAAGGCGATCATGTTCTATTCCAAAGGCATTCTTGGCTAATTCAATAATGGGTTTCATTGATGCCTGTTGGGCGATTTCAATATCTGACATAAATGCTTCCTTTAATAAACCTAAATGGAATTAAAAAAAATGCTGAATCATCTTCTTTAGCATAGCTAAAAAATTCATTTCAGCAACTTTCAGTCTTAATCTATCCTTGATAAACCGGAAACCTGGCACACAGAGCGCTGACTTTCTCTCGAACTGAAATTGTAGTAGCTTCGTCTTCCAAATTATCCATCACATCGCACATCAAATTGGCAATTTCACGCATTTGATCTTCTTTGAAGCCACGGGTAGTAGGCGCCGGTGTACCAACTCTAATACCACTAGTGACAAAGGGTGATTCGGGGTCTTTTGGTACGGCATTCTTATTGACTGTAATATGAGCCTTGCTAAGCGCTGCATCAGCCGCTTTGCCAGTAATTCCTTTTGCAATGAGGGACACCAACATCAAGTGGTTGTCGGTTCCATTAGAGACCACATCATAACCTCGCTTTATGAATACATCTGCCATTGCTTGTGCATTTTTGACAACTTGTTGCTGATACTGCTGAAATTCTGGTTCTAGTGCCTCTTTAAATGCGACCGCTTTAGCTGCGATGACATGCATCAATGGTCCTCCTTGAATGCCGGGGAAAACCATGGAATTAAGTTTTTTTTCTAACTCTGGATTGCTCCTGGCTAAAATAATTCCGCCCCTTGGACCTCTTAGGCTTTTGTGAGTTGTCGTCGTAACAATATCAGCGATCGGCACAGGGTTGGGATAAACATCAGCGGCTACGAGACCCGCTACATGAGCCATATCAACAAAAAGATAAGCTTGTACTAAATCGGCTATTTTTCTAAATCGTTGCCAATCTACGATTCTTGAATAAGCCGAGAAGCCGGCAACAATCATCTTGGGACGATGCTCTCTCGCTAGCTTCTCTACCTGGTCATAATCAATGTAACCTGTTTCTGGGTCCAGGCCATATTGCACGGCGTTATAAATTTTTCCAGAAAAATTCGGTTTGGCGCCATGGGTTAAATGCCCGCCATCAGCAAGACTTAAACCTAAAATGGTATCGTGAGGTTGCAATAACGCCATATAGACAGCAGCATTTGCTTGTGAGCCGGAGTGTGGTTGAACATTAGCATAATCGGCGTGAAACAATTGTTTAGCCCGATCAATGGCTAGTTGTTCTACTTTGTCGACGTGCTCACATCCACCGTAATATCGTTTTCCAGGATAACCTTCAGCGTATTTGTTGGTTAACACTGTGCCTTGGGCTTCAAGAATCCTTGGGCTGGCGTAATTCTCCGAAGCGATCAGCTCTATGTGATTTTCTTGTCGCTCACGCTCTTCTTCGAGCGCTTCAAAAAGCTCGTCATCGTACCCTTGTATTTTTTGTGTTGTTGTAAACATAGATATCTCCTGGTTTCAGAGTTTATTATAGTGTTATTTTTTCGATGGTATAATCAGTAAAACCTGTAAGTCCGCTACATTGGTTCCTGTCGCACCCGTCAAGAGTAAGTCACCGGAGCTTTCGAGAGCCGAGTATGAATCGTTATTATCCAACATTTTGGCCGGATTCTCACAGTTTTGTGTGATGCGATTATAAGAACCAGGATCAACTATGCCACCAGCTGCATCGGTTGGGCCATCTCGGCCATCTGTTCCGGCACTCAAAAATATCCAGTTACCGGCTAAGTGATTGGTCTGGCTTGCAATCGAAAAGGCGAGTGCTATTTCTTGATTTCTGCCACCTTGCCCGCCACCCTTTAGGGTAACAGTAGTTTCACCGCCGGCCAAAATTGCTATTTTTTTTCCGTTGCTTGCTTTTGCTAGTGGGATAGCAAAATGAAGAAATCGATTAGCTTCTTCACGCGCTTCACCACAAAGCATGTCAGAAAAAATATGAGCTTCGTAGCCTGCTTTTTTTGCGGCTGCTACGGTGGCATTAAGACTTACACGATTGCTCCCTATCAAGGTGTTCACGACCCCATCGAATAGTTTGTCAGAAGGTTTTGGTGTTTCTGGTATTTGGCCAATACTACCTTTTTCGAGAACCGTTTTAACATGGGTTGAGAGTTGATCGTAAAAGCCTCTATCACGACAGATGCGTAACGCATCTTGAAAGGTGGTTGGATCAGGGCTGGTAGGGCCGCTAGCAATAGCACTTAGATCATTATCAATAACATCAGACAAGATTAATGCTTGCACTTCAGCTGGTTTTGCCAATTTCGCAAACTGACCTCCTTTCAACGCGGACAAATGCTTCCTAACGCAATTGATTTCTTGAATTGTGGCACCACTGGCCAGCAAAAGTGATGTCGTAGCAATTTTTTCTTGTAAGGTTAAAGGTTCTTTTGGATAGGGCAACAAAGCTGAAGCGCCTCCACTGATGAGCGCTAAAATCAGCTCGCCAGATTGCGCGGTAGTTAGTATTTGCGCCACTGTTTTAGCCGCTTTAAATCCGGCTGAATCAGGTAATGGATGGGAGGCACTGATCACTTTAAAGTGGTTTACAGTTGCAACGTTTTCATGATTTGTGACAGCTAACCCTGATTCTGCTAACAATTCAGCAGGAATAATGTTTTGAGCTGCTTCTGCCATAGCGCAAGCAGCTTTACCAATGGCCAGAAGGTGAATTTTTTTCCAGTGGCCTGTTCTGGTTTGCTGATTGGAGGCATTAATAGTAATTTCTAGCAAGCCATTCTCGGTCATTTTTAAATGCTGTTGAATAGCTTGGTAAGGGTTTGCTGCTGCTACACCTTCGTTAAAAATTGCAAACGCTTGTTGTTTTAATTCACGGGACATCGCTGTTGTATATTTGGCAGCTTTGGAACAAAAAAATATTTGACGAGGAAAGTTTTTGCTGCAGTTTGAAGTTTTGACTAAAGTTTATTGTGATACTCGAACTAAATCAAATGCTGACATTAAAATATCAATAGGATGAGTGTTTTTTAAGGGCTGACTGGTTAGTTTAAATATTTTGGCGATATATCACGACTGCCGTGACATATCGTGACTAACAATCTTGTTTTTTCTTCGCTTAGAAACCAGTAAAAAACTATATTTATAATTTAATCCAATAGCTTGGACATAATAATTACAACACATAAAAATAGTGGCGCATCTCCTGCATTAGATAATATGTAGTTTCTTATAGCTACGAAATTATTATTAAATCTAATTGTCAATTTATTGAGGCTGGAGGGAAAGACTATGAAAAGTAAATTGTTTAAACAAATCGCTGTATCAATTTTTATAGTATCTGTAATAGGTGCGTCAAGCCTATCGATAGCAAATTCATATTATCTGAATTCAGCGGATGACGAAAAATCTATTACTAAAGTTTCTTTGTCAACAGTTGATGAGGATAACTTGATAAGTTTTAACAATATTTTTAATTGGGCTGAGAACTAATACATTCAATTTTTTCCTTCACATCCAGACAATATTATAGATATTCCAGGATGGGTTTATCGATATTATCCAGAAATTAATAACTATATCGGTATTTATGAAAACGATGTGTATATTGCCGGATCGTCTTTTTTTAATGACCCTGCAGAACCGATTAAAGTTTTTTCTGTGGCTGAGGCATTAGAATTGATTCATGCAGATTCCAGTAATTCGAATCAAAGAATTACCAAAATATCGAGTTATGACACTAGAGTATTTGATGAGTCGGCTGCAGAAATTGTTAGTTATGATAGCGTCTCAAAAAAATTCTTTGTAACAAATGCCAGTACTAATGCTATCGATGTATTAACCCTGCAAGGCAAAGAAAACAGTATTGAGCTTTCTGCCTTTGGTGGAGGAGTTAATAGTGTCTCGGCTCATAATGGAATAATTGCGGTCGCTGTACAGGCTGAAGACAAGCAAAGTAATGGCTCGATAGGGTTTTTTAGTCATGATGGGTTGCATCTTAAAACTATTGCTGCTGGCGCGTTACCTGACATGGTGACTTTTTCCAAAGATGGAAAAATTGTCATGTCTGCCAATGAAGGTGAACCCAGTGATGATTATATGAACGATCCAAATGGCTCGGTTACTATTATCGATTTGTCTGAAGGGATTGCAGAAGCAACGGCAACAACTATTGATTTTTCAGCAGTTGAAATACCTAATACTGGAATGAAGTTTTTTAATGACGATAAAGTGGCAGATATAGAACCGGAATATATCGCTATTAATGAAAATACAAGTAAAGCATATGTCGCATTGCAAGAAAATAATGGTGTTGCGATTATTGATATTGCCAGTAAAAGCATAGAAAAAATAGTTGCTCTTGGGTTCAAAGATTTTTCCTTGCCGGGAAATGAAATTGATGCAAATAACAATGATGAAATCACCTTGATTAACGTTAATGCGTTTGGTATGTATCAACCAGACTCGATTGCGGTATATACCGTAAACGGTGAAGACTATTTTGTTACTGCAAATGAAGGCGATGACAGGGATTATCCTGCCTATCAGGAAGAAACCAAGGCTTCGGAGTTAACAATAGACCCGTCTTTAGATACTACCGGCTTGTCTGAAACAGTTAGAGTAACACCTGAATTGGGTGATACTGATGGCGATGGTGACTATGATCAGTTGTATATGATGGGAACACGCAGTTTTTCTATATGGGACAGTCAGGGCAAACTGGTTTTTGATAGTGGCAGTCAGTTACAGAGACACGTTATAGATGCCGTGGGTGAGCAAAACTTTAACACGCGCGTGGATGATACTGATGATGCTTCAGAAATTGCTAAGTTATCTGAAGAAGGTATTTTATTTTCGATGAAGGGCGATACCGCGTATTTTTTTGAAGGAAAGGATGCCAGAAGTGAGAAAAAAGGCATAGAACCAGAAGCTTTAGCCTTAGGAAATATAGACGGTATTACCTATGCCTTTATAGGTCTGGAAAAACAGGGTGGATTTATGATGTATGACATATCAAATCCTGCTGCACCCGAATTCGTTAGCTATCAAAATACGATTGATTATAGCAAAGCCCCCTTTGAAGCAGGTGATTTGGGACCTGAAGGTATGGCATTTATTCCTGCCGATAAAAGCCCGAATGGTAAAAATCTGCTAGTTGTTGCCAATGAAGTTAGTGGAACAACGACTTTGTATGAGATTAGTAAATAGATTCTCTAAGTATACGTTCAGTCCTCCTCTTTGAATTGAAGCGTTAATTCTACTTTGTTAGATTATTACCTGAATCCGTGACTTAAAGTGCATCCACCAATCCTTGGGAAGCCACATTAACATTTCAACGTTTTAATACCTTGTTATTATTTGAAATAGCTAATAATACGAGCACACTGAGGCTTTTTAAGCCTCAATAGCTCTCAATTGACACCAAATTCTGTACACCAGGCACTGCTATCCCTGAGAGACATGTTCTCGCATTTTTCTTAAGAATAGTGGGGTGTTATCCTGACGCTAAGCGATGGTAGGTTGACTCAAATGCTAAAAAACCCGGGCAGTGTTTGGAGAAACGAAGTTTTATTCGTCGCCCAGCATGGATGACCCGAGCCGCTAGGTACATTAGTTCCTGTATAACCGTTTTTATTCGCCTTCTTTTGGCCGGATGACGGACAGGACTGATGTTGCCTATGAGCCCGATTAAGCCGATCCAACGCAAGATATTGTAACTATAAGCGCTCAATGCCATGATCAAGTCGTTGGTGGCAAATTTGCCTGTCTCGCGTCAATTACTTTGTCCGGTTTGGCGACAATTATGATGGCCGGTTGAGTGATTAAGGTTTTTTATGATTTTTTCTGATGTTTCCTCCTGTAACTGTTGCCGTCGATTTCAAGAATCGTGGCATGATGGATAATGCGGTCAATGGCGGCTACGGTCATTAATGTATCCGGGAATATCTGATCCCAGTGACTGAATGGCTGGTTTGATGTGATGATCAAGCTGCCACTTTCATAACGATGAGCAATAAACTCAAACAGGACCTGGGTTTCTGAATCCGTTTTTTTAACATAACCAATATCATCGATAATGAGTACACGATATTTATCCAGTCGACTCATCACAGCCATTAAATCCAGCTCTTTTTTGGCCTGCTGCAGTAATTGCACCAGTGCGGTGGCAGCCAACCATTTTACCCGGATGCCTTGTTCGATAAGATGAAGCCCCAAAGCAGAAGCAATATGCGATTTACCGACACCGGAAGGGCCAATCAATAAAACATTATCTGCCTGTAGCGCCCACTGGGTATTATCGCGCAGCCCAATCACTTTCTTTTGAATGGTTTCCGGTAATTCATCAAAGCCTAAGGTGGCAAAACTTTTGCCCCGGGGTAATTTGGCTTCTTTGGTCCAGTTGCAAACTCGCGTTTCAAAGCGCCGTGCAATTTCATTTTCACACAGTTTAGACAGGTATTGGCTATAGCCCCATGCCTGTTTTGTGGCCTGTTCCTGATAAGCTTCATAATATTGCCAAAAAGCCAGCAAGCGAAGTTCTTTTAACATCATTGGCAAACCATCACTCACAGCACACCTCCTGTCTCATCCACTGACCGGTCAGTAGTTGATCATAGTCAGCAACCTGGTGTTGGCGTAGCGGTATCGGTGGCGGTGTACTGTGTTGTAAATACCTTGCCTGCAGGGATGTTAAATCGGGCAAGGCACCTTGTTCTGCCTGTCGCATTAGCTCAGTTGCCAGGGCACTTTCGCAATCATAATCATAGGCAAAGCGTAAAACAGCAACCATCCACTTGCATGCTTCTTGCGGTGTAAACTGTTTCTCTGCCTGCTTCCATAAAGCCCGATATTGCGTGTTAGGCAAAATATTATCGCGAAACTGTGAGAAGCGGAAGGCTTGTGGTTTGGCTGCCAGAGAATGAATGATATGCCGGTAATCTATTCGTCGCGCTCGGCCGGTGGGCGTTGTTGGATAAATCCGAGGCAGATTGATCACCCGAGTTTGGCCAACAAAGCAGACCAAACGATCATGGTAGAGATGCACCCTGACGCTTTCACCGATAAGGCGTGAAGGGACGGTATACAATGCGCGTTTTACAGCAATGGTACTGCTGGTGGTGACTTTTACCGACAGCTCAGCATAATCAACAAATCGGTGTTTGGGTAAGGCTAACAGGGTTTTGTGCTCTTCGGCCAACCTGCCTTTGCATCGTCTGTTCAGTTTGTCGACAATGTGTTCAAGAAACTCTCGATAAGCACGGAGTGTAGAAAAATCATTCGAACCGCGTAACTTTATGGCTTGATCAATGCGACGTTTTAATGAGCCATGCGGTGCTTCAATGGCGCCATTTTCATGACTAATGCCCAGATTATTGATGGTGGGCCGCATGCCATAATGCTTACATAAATCATGATAGTCTTCCGTCAGTCGCTGTTTTTCTACGTTATTGACGTAAGCCGCACTGAGGCTGTCTGTACGATGTTCCTTTGGTGAACCGCCTAAGGTGTGTAATGCACTTTGTAAGCCGTCAGCCAGTGCACTGTAGCTTTCTCCGCCCTGAATAACATGGACATGACGCCAACCACTAAAAGCCAGGCGAAACTGGTACAGTAAATGTGCGAACGCCTTCCCGTCTATCGTAATGACGGTATTGGGGTGCGTAAAATCAGATAGTCCCTGATGACCCGCAGGTACCGACTGACGAAACATGACTTCTTTGTCCGGGCCTTGTGTGGCCTGCCAGTGTTTAACACGTCTTTGCAGTGTCCGAAGGTATTTCTCTGGATACTTTCCCGGATGCTGCTCATCCAGATGCTCCCACAGGGTAATGCCAGTTAAGGACGATTCATCTTCTAATAACGGAACCAGTTCTGAGTCCCATACGGCTTCTAATGGATCTTTGCGCGTTCGCCACTTTCGTTCTTTGTGTTCAGCTCTTTCACCTTTTTCGATCCGGCAACCTGATCGAACACTGATGCCGGCTTTTGCTGCGGATGTCTCCTGCGTACAACCTGTCTGACGATTTTTCATATAACTATTTTCCTGTAATTGAGTGATGTGTTTACCGGACAAGTCACTTCCTCCTAAGAGTAAAAAGTACTTATCAGTTTATACACTCAACCGGTCAAGATAATTGTCGTCTGACCGGACAGGTTAATTGTCGCCTAACATTTGCCCGAAGGTAAGCGTTCGATATCGAGGTCGGTTTTAAATTCACTGTGGAATTGTTCGGAAGTGGCATGATCTTGGTAAAGAGCAATGATCTGTTCATCAGCGTAGGCGAGCGAATTTAATGAGGTCCACCAGCCTTCTATTTCTATCTCAGGGATTAACAGCATTTGACCCTCTGCATCCATAGTTCTTTCGATAACCCGCATGACGCGGCGGAAGCGATAGGTTTGCCCGTCTTGTTGTTGGGTTTCTTGGACACTGAACAAGGCGACCCGTTTGCCGACCCTCGGCGTTGTCCATTTGCCTTGTTGTTCAGCCAAGGCTAACCAAGCCTCCAGGTCTTGTTTTCTGGGGTTCCATTTCAGGATAGAGTCCACTTGGTTTTGGTGCAGCCAGACACGGCTATCCAAGGCATCATGTCCGCTATCCAAACGCACCAGCAGCGGAGCCTCAGTCAAGCACCGAGCATATTCAATGACGCGGTCCAGCGTCTTTTGAAAACCGTTTTGACAATGCTGCTTACCTTCTCGAAGTTCATTAAGCAGACACCAACCCTCATTACCCAGATAAGCCGCAATCGGCGCATAGCCATCATGGCCTTTATAGGTTCTGGAAACACCTTCCTTCTGGGTCTTCTCATTGTTCATCGGATACACATCAATATCCAATGCGACATGATGGGTGGCCAATGGCGTCACCGGTACCCCGGCATGAGTCAGAAATTCAATATTACATTGTTGCATGATGACCAATAGCGCTTCAGCCTCTTCATCCAGTCGTTGTCTTAATCTTGCGCTTGAGGGTACGTGCTTAATCGACAGCGCGTTCTTGAAGTAGTCATCATCTCGGTAGTTCTCGATTGCTTCGAAGTCGCTTTTGCCTAAACATAGCGTTCCAATGTATGATTTGATGATGTCGCTGTGCGAAATGCCATGGCGTAAAGGAATGCCGGCCTTGAGCGCTTTATGAATAGTGCTATATCGATTTAAACATAAGCCAACTAAGGCCAAACCAGAATGACTTGTATAAGTTTCTGTTGTGGATTGTTCGATGATAAGACGTTTCATTTTGCACTTGTTGGGTGAAGTTTTTAACGCCTCTATTTTAACACTTTATTGCTTATTAATCAGCTAGATAACTCATTATATTAACTTCTTAAATCACGGATTAAGGTATTAATATTTGGTGCGTTACACACAAGGAGGGGTTTAGCAGCGATAAGAGCTAATGTCGCGAAAAGCCCTCCTACAAAGATATCAAACCACAACCTTGTGTAATGGTCTAATAATCTTGGAAGGATTTATAGCTTATAATCCACCCAAAATCAGGATAATAAAATGACCGAAACCCTCTGTGCCAATATACCTGAGGGCAGAGACTATTCACACCCATTGGGTTGGCGATATTACCTACATCAAAACCTATAGGCTGGAGCTATTTAGCCTGTGTACTTGATCTTGGGTCAAGAGAAATTATGGGCTGGGCATTATCAGAAGAACCCAATGCAGAGCTTGCAAAGTCAGCATTAGAACATGCGATTAATAAACACAAGCTAGAGACTCAACAACTAATGTTTCATTCAGACCAAGGTGTTCAATATTCAGCTAAGTTGTTTGTCGATTATCTTAATGATTTGGATATAACTCAGAGTATGAGCCGTCGAGCTAACTGCTGGGATACTGTGATGGAGAGGTTTTTTAGGAATTTAAAAACAGAGCGACTGAATTATTTGAGTTTTATTAATCATTCTGCTGTAGAGAGTGCCGTGACTGGCTATATTAGCTTTTACAATTATAAAAGGCTCCATTCTGCTATTGATTACAAAACACCACATCAAAAAACTAAAGAAATGAAAAAAGCGGCTTAAAATCTTTCCAAAAAAACTTGACCATTACAGTCCCAAAATCTTTCACGAAGTAGCGACACTCTTGCTTGTTTACCCGGAGTTTTCAGGTATGTAGAGGCATTTTCAATGGGTCTGCGCATTCTCACACAAACCCAGGAAAATATGCAAACGCAAGCTATCCCGCCTACGGGGTTCCCTAAAACAGTGAAAGGATCTCAACTCCAAGCACGTGAAGCTCCACCCACGCAATATTTTTGCGTTTTCCCGGTGCAGACCAAGCATCCGCCGCAAACCGTCGAGAGTAGGCAAATCTAGGGTTCGGTTTAGGAAAGACATAGTGGACATAGTGGACTGCAGTCTCAAGATCGTTTCCTATGCGATCTAAATCGTAAAGCTCAGGGATGACGAAACTAAAACCATTGTTGGGTCCGTTCGCAAGAACCCCTCCCATGACTTCCCACCTCGTCAGCTGATTATTGTATGCCATGAAACGAACCCATACGTGGCGTGTATCGCCATCGGGGAGATTGTAGCGAGCCCGGCCGATTAGTCTCCTTGTGAGATTATCGCGCAAGTCTGCTCCTTGGTAAAAGGGCGCTGAAGGGATTGGCCGCGAAGGTGTTGGCACCATCGATCCAGACGTACTAATAGCCGGCGAAGCTTTACTGGTGGCTTTACCCTCTTTTTTGGTAAAGTCTGGTCCGAACTCCGTTTCCTCAGGTGGGCGGGGTTCGGACATCGTAGTCGCCATCCAAAAAAGGCCGTTTGCGAGGGTTTCCACGCGATTTTCCGGACTCATTTTCTCCGTAATCGACATGGGCAGAGTTTTCTGGTCTTCGGTGTTGAGATTCAAAATCACTTCCCCGGATTCCGCCTTGACGTCCCACATTAATCTCGCGGTGACTTGGTCTCGATCGAAGAGGCCGATTTCAATACTGTCTTCAGTGTATGTTAGGAGTTCCGCTTGAAGCGCCCCTTTCACCGATACAACATCTCCAACCATATATTCCGTGTTTATATCAAATGAATTTGTGTCTGCATATGTAACTGATGTGACGACTAACATAAAGGAAAGTGCTTTAATTGAGATCGCCATAACCACTCTTAGAAAAAGCATAATAACTACTCCTTTTCTCTTATTAAATGAAATTTGGAGACTATCAAGGATAGTAAAACTCAACCACTTCACACTGAAAGTGCATAGGTGCGATAGGACTGACCTAAACTTTTAATCAAGAATCGAATCAAAGTCAATAGGACTCAAAGGGCGAACCCAGGGCTCAGTGCCATCGGAAACCTGTTAAAGTTCCTCGATAAATAATTCACGTATTTATATCTGTTCTTTTGCTTCATCGTTCATAATAAATCACCTGTAGACATCATGAAATTACGGATGATCGATAGATATGTGGAACTGGCCCTGAAGCTTTTATATCTAACAGATAAATTGATCTAAAAGTTTTAAGGGTAGTCGCCATCGCTCGACAAATCAATAAACCCTTAAAAGCTCGTTCGCGACCCCTCAAGTAAATACTGGGTCAGCATGATACGTGAGCTCCAGATATTGAGGAGATGTTATGCTTCGGGCAACCACACAAAGTATAATCACACTAAAATGCGAATTAAGAGCTACATTACAAATCAATCACTTAGGTTGCTACGACGTTGATGTGCTGTAACAACAACTTTGTAAGGTATTGATTCTTATGGGTAGGTATTTTTAGCGCTTAATTCGCATTAAAACTATCCTTATTAAAAACGTCCAAAAACATTACCACCTTCGTCAGTATAAGTATTGTGCGGATGTTGGTTTCCCAATTGATCAGTGGTGGTACTGCCTAGAGGATTGACGGTGTACTTCTGGCCTAATTGATCATAGTAGATATCTTGAGACAAGGATCCAGGGGGGAAGCGTGGGCGGCCAGTAACACCAGTATAAATTACACTTAGAGCAGCATTAGTTAAAGGGAATTGATCAGCAAAAATACTCAAAGGACTTTGTCCACCAGGAAGCTCACCACCACCAGAAATCTGCTCCACTTCATTTGTTGTTAATTCACGCATTTTAATATCTCCATTTGATAGTTCATAAAAACATTCGTTGGCTGACAAACTGTACCGGTTCGCTGCCAGTGATTTACACTACCCGGTGAGCACACACTAAAGACACTGTTCAAACATTCCCGGCTAGAATTCGTATCCAAAACCCGAAAAAGTTTCAAAATAGTGACAAGATATTCCAGCGCTACCGTTGGGAAGGACTTTACCAAATTATTGCTAAGAGAATCCTAAGAGCCTCTTAGGATTCTCTTAGACTTCTTAGGAAATTCTTAGGACTTTGCGTTTAACAATTTGCTAACCGACTGCAAGCAACTTTTAGTTATTTACATCCAAGCATCAAGCGACAGCCGCGAAGCGGTCATTCTGCAGAAACTGGAATCTGGCCTTACACTGTTCATTTATGTGGACAAGAAAGCAGCAGTGGGGTTGGTATTATTGGTATTTCGACATTGGATGAGTAATCTATGGCTACTCATCGCTGTCCTGCTCTAATGGTTCATAGAGAGTTCTTAATCTTTGACTGATAGAAAAAAAGCGATACACACCAAGAAGAAGAGCACCAACTCCCAACGCGATAATTAGTGTTCCCAAAACTAGATAAGGCACGCTGTTGGGGAATACCGCAATCAGGGTAAAACCGGTGGCTAACAAAGCAATGGAGGTTCGCATATAAGCCAGCATTGTTCGTTCAATGGCCAAAACGGTTCGATCATAAGCCAAGTGATCTCGCAATATTAGTGTTTCCGGGTCGATATGTTTATAACGCACGATGAGCTTTCCTACATAAAAGTGAAGTGTGGAGTTAAATTCAATACAAGAGGCAAGATAATTGATCTAAAGAAAAATAACGGGGTAAGTTGCTTGATTAATATTTCAATGCGAGATTGAAATGAAAGGGATCGTAACCGTTGAGACCCTACAAGATAACGGTTATAGGGAGAATAGGGCCGGGTTTAGAATAGTAGTAGTCTATGATTCTAGACCCGATCGTGTTCAGTCCTTACCGCTTTCCTACTATTGTTAAAGTAACGCCGGTTACTTCAAACCAGGGTCGAAATGCTAGATTTCCGCCCTGTTGGTCTATAGTTTCATGTGTGATATACAAGACGCCTTTACCATCAACGAGGAAATCAGTTTCCGCTAAAAATTCTTTTGTTGTAATGAACTCTGATGTAGCAGTATTGATAGCTAACGCCCCGTTGTGTGTGCCTGATAAACTTTGAAACTTATAAAATATCCGAGGTGCTAACTCAAAACTCCAACAAGTTGGTATTTCAAAAGTTGGTTCGAGAGTCCCTGATATAGGATATACACAAGAGTCTAATAGCGCATTGACTCCAGCCGCTGTTATTTCTATTGAAGCCGATTGAATAGAGGAAAACGGTGTATCAAAATCAAATGAGACAGTTTTTTTATCATCAGGAGTATAATTATACCTACCTTGTAAAGAGGAAAATGTCTTTGAATATGTTTCTGATTGTCCATCGGCTGGATCAGGTGCTTTTACACTAAAAAATTCAATGTTGGAAAAATCACTTTGCCCACTTCCATCATTTGCCTTAACAGCAACAGCATACGAAGCGCCAACCGGCAAAACAACAGAAAATTCGGTTTCTCCACCCACTGAAGTATTTCCTATAGGGGTAAGAGCTGGATAAGGTGCATAATAAAGAGTATAAGACGTAGAACCAATCACCGGACTCCAGGACACTGTGACTTTAGTGCCTTCAACTGTCACATCAAGACCGGGTTGATGTGGTGCTGCATAGGATGTCGCTGAAGCAGTTATCAGGCCAATGATTGCGACAAGTATTTTAAATTTCTTTTGCATAGGATAGTCTTCAATAATTGGTGTTTTGTTAGGTTAACATTGAAGTCTAGTAATTCAAAAGAACCTATTGGAAGATTTCTTGCTACTTTGAAAATGCCTTAAAAATAAGAAGTAATTACTGAGGTACAAGTTAAATGTTACCTTCTCCCTTTATCTACCCTAGTTATTCCAGATTGGGCGAGCCATAAAACGTTCTCGTAATAATTTCTTTATTAAATTAATACGTGTAGCTGAATAGATGCACAATGCAATGACTGAACATCCCGCTAGAATTTGCAAGTATTTTTTAATAACAAATCAACGCATTTCATAGTTCCTTTGATGCTTAATCAAAGACCAGATGACTCTCGTTAAATGTCGCCCTAAAGCTCTGACTGCTTGGTTATGCTTTTTACCTTCAGCACGCTTTTTGTCATAATAAGCTTTGGAACTGGGTACCCGCTCGATATGTCGAGCTACCGCTACCATCATAGCCGCCTTGGCGCGCTTATTGACTTGCCTGGGTGTTTTCGTGCCTTTGAATTGCCCAGATTGATTGTCTAATGCGGCCATGCCGATATACAGCGCTAAACTAGCCTCGGAAGCAAATCGCTTCAGAGTGCCGATCTCACCCGCCAACTCGGCGCAGGAAATGACCCCAAAGCCAGGAATAGACTGTATCCGGCCAGCAATCACCGAGTGTTCAGTAAGGTCCATTATTTGTGTTTCTAATCGCTTAATAGATCCCATGATTGCCAAGATACGCTGAGCATCCTCAATGATCATCTCACCCACCCAAGCGACTTCGGGTGCAAAGTAAGCGGTTTGTTGCCACTGTTGGATGATATCCGCGTATTGGTGACCAACACCTTTGACTTGAAGCAGGCTTTTGCCCTGAATGCGAGCCAGTTTGGAGAACTCATCACGGCAGGTCAGAAAGTTTAAAAACCAAAGATTATCAACACTACCGGTAATGTCTAGTAGACCCGGTGAGACCGCCTTGAGGTCCACCTGTAGACGATTGGCGATGCGCATCTTATCATTGACCAACTGGCGGCGGCGACGTGTTAAGCGTTTGAGCTGGTCGTTTTCTGCAGGTGTTGCGGCGACTTCTTGCAACACATCCTTGGCTAAGGGTAAATGGGTACGCAACTGGAACAGTTCCAGAATTTTATGCGCATCAATCGGGTCGCTCTTAGCGGGCCCTGGAAAAATTTCTTTGAAACGAGCTAGCTTCAAGTTGTTGACATTATAGAGCGGATAGCCCCGCATCCGAATTTCCGTATCTAAGGGTCGCGCGTGACCATTGAAACCTTCCATCGCGATGGCGACCGGTAATCCAGTGCGTTTTTCATGAACCGCCAAACGCTGGAAAAAATCGCGAAAACCTAACTTATGATGGGCCAGGTCAAACTCTTCCAAAATCGCCCCGTCGGGGCCGGCAATGGCCACCCGGTGCTGATAAGAACCAATGTCAATGCCCACGGTAATTTGTGATGTTTGCATAGTGCTTACGCCTCTGCTATAAAAGATGAAAATTATCATCCAGCGTCTCGTCTACACTCAGAGCCACATCAACCGATTGGCACCATCCCGGCAGACGCTTTGGATGATGCAGATGACAGGGGCGGCACTTCAGTGCCGAGCGGATCTAATAAACCAGACCGCTGACCCCATGAGCCACACCCCCGTCAAACCATAGGCTAACTCGATTATCGTGTTTTGTCATCCGCAAATTTCGGAACAAAAGCCCCTTTTTCGATAAGCCTGTGGATAAGTGGATATCATCCCTGATATCCACTTATCCACGAGCCTAACAGGTTTGTTTTTATTCCTTAAATTCTATGGTAGACACCTTTTCAACTGAATATTGTGAATTATTTACGCTTAAAATCATTATGAAATGCATATAATGAAAAGCTAAAACCGCCCAGAGCATGAAGTCCTTTGCCTTTTTTATTGTTTCCAGGATCCTTCAGTGGCCGGTAAATCCGACGAAATGGAGGGTATAATGCAAAACAATGTGAAAAATTATCCCATCTTGCTATGGGTGATGATTCAATATAATGTTATACTAAAAACACACGTGCGCGCCATATTGCTCAATATTCCCCCAAAATTGCTGCCAACGCCCCTTTGACTGAACCAGTGCTCGTAAGGACAAAATCACTTTGGCTCCTTTGTTTTTCCAACGCATCCCTGAGCCACAAAGACGTTGCTTCACCAATGTTTTGCAAGCAGCCTCAGTCACACCTGATCCAATGGGTAATTGCTTTTTCACCTGTGTCGCATAATTCATCATGTGACGATGGTTGATAAAATAAGTCAACGCCGCCAATAAATTGTCTTTGATCGTTTTTGTCAGGCTCTTTTTCTTGGCTAATTGCTCCATTTCTGCAATCAGTGCTTCGACCGCTTTTGAGTCATGTTTGAGCTGTGTACACCGTTCATTCAGCCAACTGTCTCGCTTGGGTTTATCGGTTTTTCCTGGGTAAGCCGCGTAAGCAACGGTTGCCAAGTATTCAGTCACATGAAAAAAATCTAACAGCTGGCGACTGGTGTGTGTTTCCAGAAAGGTCCAATTGCTTTTTGCACCATCAGCGATGCCTAAGTAGAGTGCATCTGGGTAATGTTTTTTCACCGTGCTGATTTCTTTTTCCAGGCGCTGTAAAAAAGTCCCTTTGCCATATTCAGGCGCTTCTCCGATGTAGATAGTGTGTTGCCGTTTTCCGGTGACATCATACAGTGAGATATTACCCACCATCGCTTCTCGATACCCATCGTCTCGCATCAAAATGTACGCACCATCCAAGCTGATAACAACGGTGCTAATCGCTTCATTGAGCGTTGGTGTTGCATATTCCCAGATCTCTTCTTTCGCTTGGGCAATACTGCCCACCCATTCACTGACATCCTGCAAATAAGAATGGGCTATTTTCCGATGATGATTGTCCTCCAAATCCTGGCAGACGGCCGGGGCATTCATATTGGCGTATTTGTGTGCGATTTGTTGCGCAAATCTGGGCGTGGCTCCTCTGATGATGTGAGCATTGTGTTCCAACGGGCAATGGATCTTTCCGCCTTTTGATGTTTGATAAACATAACGTTGAATGGGAACACCGCCATACGGGGTTTGGTAAACTTTATTCGTTTTATCGCGCACGGTTAGTTTGACCTCACCCAGTTTGATTGGGCTTCCGTCGGTATCAAATTTCTGGAGGGCGTGTGCTGTAGCCAAGCCTCCCATCTCATTGCATCCATCCAGGATCGCTTTTTCCATTTCCATTAAACTACCGGTGAGGGTTACAGTGACTTGGAGAGTTAATTGATTTCCTTCGTGAGCGACAACTTTAGCCATGACCTTTTCCTCATAATTTCAGCAAGATAAGGTATCGATCCTCTTTTTTACTTTAAGTTCAACATTATCCAAAATCAGCACCCCTTGCTATTATTGTTAGGTCTTTGTTTTACAAGTCTCTTTCTGGCAGGATGTGCCGGCTCGAATAAGTCGTTCCTTAAAATTAGTCCTGACCAAATGGATAAAGAAAGATCTTATACAGGTTCAGTTTTCAAGGAATTGAAAGCCCGCGTCTGGGAAGAACCATATAGGGAACTTCCAATCTATAAAATCGATAAAAAACGTGTCAACTCAGGTGAGTTTGAAAAAAACTCGGTTCGCACCATAGACACTCATTTAGATCTCATCGAAACCGATCAACCTAAAATAGTTCATCCAAATGGCGTCTGCCTTACTGGGCTTTGGGAAATAGCAGACAGGAATAACTCAATCGAATATAGTGGATACTTCGCAGAAAAGCGTAAAGGCTTGGTATTAGCTCGTGCATCTAGCGAAGGTGATCAAGTGAAAATAGAAGATGATGAAACAAAGATAAAGTCACATTTCTCTGGACGGAAATACATTTCTTACGGGCTTGTTGTCAAACTTTTTCCCACCGACGAAAGTGAAGATCCAAGACGGTATAAACCAGCTCATTTCATTATACAAACCGATTTAGGTGGGCAAACCTCTAGCGATTTGAGTGACGTTGAGATGATCAATGCGCCGGATGTTAGTGCTTTGCGCAGAGGTCTGGTTGATGGTGGTTTTATTGGTGGTGGCACTAGAATTCTGGCTCGAGAAGGAAAGGCTTTTGAGGCGGTGGACGAATCAACAACCATTCGCCAAACCTACGAAATCGCAGAACTTGGCAAGCCCCAAGGGAAGGCCACCAATGCACCAAAATACCTAAAACTGGTGGCGTCAGAGCTGCATAGAAAAAAATTAATAAAAGGTGATTTCAGAACTGCGTTGAAAGACTACATTATGAAGGTGGGTGAAATCTCATTCGATATTTTCGTCGCCAATGAGGGGCACAAAACAATGAGAACCCAACTCAGTCAAAAAACGGTTGTGACTGCACCTTGGGAAAAAATTGGTAAACTAACTTTTTCAGATGCTGTGACATCGCTAGTCTGTGATTCTACTCTTCATTTTCATCATCCGGCGTGGCGAAGTGATCGGAATGATTTTAACACCCGTGCCAGGCCCAATAGTTTGGACGATGCTGAATGACTTGTTCGGAGCACTATGGTTTTTTTAACGGCGGATTTAGATTCATAATATTATCGACCCATGATCCCAAACCATCTTTTGTTAGGACGAATAGTCTCTCAGAGTTATTCTAACGAAGCTTATTGCTCGTATGAGTTGAAAATAAGACTTAGCTTATCTGGGGAATCACTCAACCGGTCAAGTTAATTGTCGCTGACCGGACAGGATAATTGTCGCCTAATAGGGCGACTTGCCGAATCGACAATAGGTGATGTAACAATCCTGGTTTTTCCGTTTTTGATGAACTTTGCCTATCGGGAGGCAGGGATCATGAGAAATGCTTTCAGTTTTCCCTTTGCGAACTTATTGTGGGTATAGTTAAGGAACCTGCTTTTGTAAATCAAGCTTATTCAAGCGCAGCTGAGCCTGGCGACTAATAACTGGATTTGGATCATTTACCGCTTCATTCAGGTATTCCCGAACTTCATTGGGTTTACCGTAATCGACAATATTCAGAGCGGCCGTTCCCCGTACGCGGTCATTCGGATCATTTAATGCAAGCTCACGCAGCATGGTTTTAGATACCGGTACCGCTTTATCATAAACTAAGGCTAATGTTTCCCTGCGAATTTCATGTTCAGGATCTTGTAAAACCTCTTCTATGGCTGAAATGCCCTTGTTTTTGTCCTTTTCTAATAGATCTTTTAAACCTTTCACTATGTTGGCAGCATCCTGGCTTTGCTGCTTCTGATTATTAGGTTTGTCAGTTTTCTTGTTTTTCTTCTGTTCATCCTTTAATACCGTTTGTTTATCTAAATTTGAAGCTGCTATTGTCGCAGAGGATGAAGTGGTTTCCTGCTCAGTTAGCTCTACTTTGGAAGTAGAAAGTTTGGTTGCTTTTTTTTCATCAACCGATGTGACGTCGCAACCCATAAGGATAAAAACCAAAATAATTGGTAAGATTTTATTCATCATTTTGATACTTTAAATGGGTAGAAAGGAAAGAGCCCCCGGCTTCTTTGTTAGGGTGAATAACAACGTACTACTTGGAGGCTTTTAAATCAAAATTTGTGACATCCAGTCTTATTATTCGAAACATAGGATGCCACACAATTATTTTTCATGGTTAATTTTTTTAATACGAAAAGCCAATCACTTCAATATTTCCTGATGTAATAAAACGTCCTAGGCTTTGTTTTAGAACAGTAGTACTCAATTTGATTGTACATTCGCTGGAATTGTAAGGTGTCATAAGATATTTCTCGGCTTTAAAAGAGCCATTACTACCATTCCATCGCCAATGCTCTGATGTTTGTCTCCATTTGCTGATTGGGTAGGTTTTCTTGGTGATAACTTCAAGACCTACGTCAGCAATATGTCTTCCTGTTTCATCGTTTAGCCAAAAATCCTTGATATTGTGTTCGTCCCACATGACATATTCCGTGAACTCCAGCATTTCGAAGACTGAATCACTGATTAAGATAGCACCGCCATCACTATAACTGAGAGTGCCCTTATAGTTCTGAATCGAGTTTACTTCATCCAAATAACCAACACCTTCTTGTGCCACGTCATATTTTTGACCGAAACCAGTAAGCTCTTCTGGTGTGGGTATGGGCATAACCGCCAGACTGATTGGAGAAATTGAACTTCCATAAGTTGCGGTACCAGACCCATCTGTTCCCACGTTAATTGAAAAAGGGCCGCCAGGGACGCCGCCACAACCATTTCCGGAAGAAATAAGTCCAGCTGTAATACTCAAGAGGGTTTCAGCTATTACCAAACCAGCTTCCTCAGCTTTGCTTAACTTAGGGCTAGGACCTTCCTCATGTCCCCCCCCTGCTACAGCTGGAGTAGAGACAGCTAGAAATATCGATAAGCCACCCATTAATGCAACAATTTTCTTTAATTTCATATTAAACTCCTTAGTAAGAACGTTAATTAGTGAATTAACACAAATTAAACCGAATTAGTGATAAAAATCTAATTCGAAAATAACAATACTCCAAAAAATCACCTTATTCAACTACTTTTACCAGTAATTACTTAAACTTATAGCTAATACATAATAAATTACATTAAATAAGTTACTTTAAGTATGCTATCTAACTGTAGTTAATAAGCAGTCTATGGAGTTCTAGGTCAGTTGCAAAAGTTGGATTAGTTTTCATAAGTGAAAATATCGGAACTATCAAGGTTAGTAAAAGAATAAATAGTAAATTATATTAGGGCTTTTATGATTTTTTTGCAGGTATAAGCCTAATACACAAATAAAAACAACTAGTGAAAATATTACGATGCAGCTTGAAACAAGCAAGCAATTGAAGCGAAATGGGTTTTTTGGCTTTTAGAGTCTATCTAAGACACTGAGAAACAGCTGAAAAAAATAAGTGATATTCTGAAGAGTACCAATAAGGTGGTTTTGGACACAGGTAACTTAGTTTTCTCATCACCAAGCCGGTAAATAGCTATTTGTTATTAAGGATAATTTTTCCAGTTACCTACAGAGCACTAGATTTTGGGACATCCCAGTCACCAAAATCGACATGACTAACCGACATTATGTAATAACGACAAGCGTTTTTAATTTTATGACAAGAGATTTTTAAATAACCCTATGCATCATTCGACATCCACCTTGACTGAATCAAACACTAATCCATCAAAATCCAGAACGCCATTCATATTCTGATCGACGCCAAAGAAAATTTCGTAAGAAGCCTTTGGAATATCGGAGGATGACAGTCACTCAAAAGGGGAATCTAAATCTACAAATGCTCCTTGATATCCTGGCTTGATGTGAATATATAGGGTCAAGTTTATAATGTCAGAGTAACATTATTTTAATGTTTATTTTACTCTGACCCTGATTATTGCTAACTCCTCCATAAGTGAAGTGATGGCACGATGCATATCGCGGGTTTCGCCAGTTAGCTCTTCGATTGGTTCGTGGTAACCTTCATTTTCACAGGAGGTGCTATAGTTACTATCTATATAAAAAACAAAATATATTTCAACAGCATATACAAATCATGGATAAAAAACAGCTAACGGAAAGAGATATATGCACCAAATTCATCTTACCTGCAATAAAAAAAGCTGGCTGGAATATCCATACCCAAGTTCGTGAAGAAGTCACCCTTACTGGGGTCGCGTTCAGGGCTAATTTGTTCTATCGAGCAAAGCCTTAAATTCAGGAGCATAGATCTATCATCTGAATGAATTAACAATGTCATATAAAATATCTTTTATTTTCAATATGATATAAAATTTCCGTGAATGTTATTAAAAATAAATCAATAACTTACCGGCTAGAACAAATTAGCCCTGGGGTCGCGTTATTGTCCGTGGGCAAATGGGAATGCGAAGCAAAGGCAAACGTGCAGACTTTGTGCTTTATCATAAACCCAACCTGCCCCTAGCTATTATTGAAGCCAAAAAGAATACCTTATCTATCGCAGCAGGAATGCAACAAGCCTTATCTTATGCTGATCTACTTGAAGTTCCTTTTGTCTTTAGCTCCAATGGCGATGGCTTTATCTTTCACGACAAAACGGGACTTTATTCCAAAGTAGAAACAGAGCTTAGTTTGGATGAATTTCCCAGCCATACAGAACTATGGCAAAAATACCAGCAATGGAAAGGCTACCAAACGCAAGAGTTAGAAACCATTACCCAAGATTACTACGAAGATGGCAGTGGTAAATCGCCCCGTTATTACCAAATGCACGCCATTAACAAAACAATTGAAGCCGTTGCTAAAGGACAAAACCGTGTGCTTTTAGTGATGGCAACAGGCACAGGAAAAACTTACACTGCTTTTCAAATTATCTGGCGACTATGGAAAGCGGGTATTAAAAAACGTATTTTGTTTTTAGCAGATCGTAATATTCTGGTAGACCAAACAAAAACCAATGACTTTAAACCCTTTGGTTCAGCAATGACCAAAATTACAGGGCGCAAAGTTGATACCTCTTATGAGATATTCCTATCGCTATATCAAGCCATTACAGGCCCAGAAGAAGCGCAAAAAGCCTACAAAAGCTTTTCCCCGGAATTCTTTGATTTAATTGTTATAGACGAGTGCCACAGAGGGAGTGCATCAGAAGACTCCGCCTGGCGAGAAATACTTGATTACTTCACCACAGCCACCCACATTGGCTTAACCGCTACACCAAAAGAAACAGAAGACATTTCAAACTCAACTTACTTTGGTGACCCAGTTTATACCTATTCACTTAAACAAGGCATCGACGATGGTTTTTTAGCACCCTATAAAGTCGTGCGGATTGATTTAGACAAAGACCTGCAAGGTTGGCGACCCACAAAAGGACAATACGATAAAAACGGAGCACTCATTGCAGACCGTATCTACAACCAGCAAGACTTTGATAGAACCATTGTTATCGAAGAGCGCACACAATTAATCGCTAAAATCATCAGCGATCATCTAAAAGCCACTGACCCAATGGCTAAAACCATTGTCTTCTGCCAAGACATTGACCATGCCAACCGTATGCGCCAAGCCTTGGTCAATGAAAACCCAGGCCAAGTTGCCAAAAACCGCAAATACATCATGAAAATCACCGGTGATGATGCCGAAGGCAAAGCAGAACTGGACAATTTTATTGATCCAGAGCAAGCCTACCCCGTGATTGTCACCACCTCAGAATTAATGAGTACCGGCGTAGATGCAAAAACCTGTAAATTAATTGTGCTAGATCAAGGCATTTAATCCATGACCAAATTTAAACAAGTCATTGGTCGTGGTACGCGCATAGATGAAGATTACGACAAGCTCTGGTTTACCATTATGGATTTTAAAAAAGCCACCGAACTTTTTGCCGATGAAGATTTTGATGGCGAAGCAGAAGTGATTTATATTCCCAACGGGGGAGAATCCACCATTCCACCAGAAGAAGACGAAGTAGCTAATGGGGAAGGTTCAGGGAACGACTATCCAGAAGGACAAGGCGGGCTAGATAGTGGCAACGAAGGAATAGGCGAGCCTGTTAAAAAATATATCGTAAAAGGTGTCCCTGTTAATATTACCTCAGAACGGGTGCAATATATCGGCAGTGATGGAAAACTGATTACCGAATCACTCAAAGACTACACCCGTAAAGCGGTTAAACAAGAATATGCCACCCTCAATGAGTTTCTGCGTAAATGGAATGATGCAGAGCAAAAACAAGCAGTTATTCAAGAACTGGAAGAACAAGGGGTTATCTGGCAAGCCTTAGAAGCAGAAGTAGGTAAAGACTACGGCGCTTTCGACCTAATATGTCATGTAGTTTACGGTCAATCCCCATTAACCCGTAAAGAACGGGTAAATCAAGTGCGTAAGCGTGATGTTTTCACTAAATATGGTACGCAAGCACAAAAAGTGCTGGAAGCTTTATTAGATAAATATGCCGATGAAGGTATTAGCCCAGTTGAAGATATCGCAGTGCTTAAAGTACAACCTTTTAGCGATATGGGCCGTCCCTTGGAGCTAATTAATGGCTTCGGTGGCAAAATGCACTATCGTCAGGCAATCAAAGAATTGGAAAACGTGCTCTATAAGAGTAGTGCTTGAATAAACGGCTTCATAAGTCTATAGTACGAAGCTACTGATCGTCCTTTGTCCCAGGACAAAGGACAGAAAAGGATTGATAACTAAATCTATGATGAAAAGCCAGGATATTCTTATCCTATTAAAGCTGGACAGTTTACACAGAAGTGACAGTGTAAAATCAGTGGACTTCAGTGTTCGTGCATTAGCTACCACAACCGGTATCAGTAAAACAGAAGTCAGCGCCTCCCTAAACCGAAGTATTGAGGTAGGCCTTGCCAAGCTTGACCGTAAAAACCAATTGCCCATAACTAATAGCAAAGCCTTGCTGGAATTTATTGTTAGCGGTTTGCGTTATGTATTTCCAGCCAAGCCAGGTGCTGTAGGGCGGGGTGTAAGCACTGGCTTTGAGGCTCCGGGTTTATTAGGGTTACTTTCTTCAACTGCCGAGTACCATTACGTTTGGCCGGATGCAGAAGGAAATGATAAAGGCCAGATGATTGTGCCGTTATATAAAACTGCACCCTATGCGGCCAGACAGGATGCAAAGCTCTATAAAAATATGGCTCTCGTTGATGCTATTCGGCTCGGTGATGCTCGTGAAATAGCGATTGCCAAAAAAGAACTGGAAGCGAGCTTGCGTGAATGAACCGCTATAACGATCTGGAAACAATGTTAATACTGGTAGCCAAAGCATTAGGCACTCAATTACTGCAACAAGTAGCCTTTGTGGGTGGTTGTGCCACTGGATTACTGATCACTGATAAAGTCACGCAAGAAGCGATTCGTTATACGGATGATATTGATCTGATTACTCATGTTATTGGCTATCCTCAATGGTTAGTATTTCAAGAGCAACTGAAGGCCAGAGGATTTACCATTAATCTTGAAGACGAAGTAATTTGTCGTATGCGACTGGGCGAACTAAAAGTTGATTTTATGCCTGATGATGCCAGCATTCTTGGATTCAGTAATCGTTGGTACGCGGATGCGCTTGAGTCGGCTAATCCCTTCGTTTTAAGTGATGGAACGGTTATTCGTTTAGTGAACCCTTGTTATTTTATGGCAACCAAACTAGAAGCCTATAACGGTCGAGGTAATAACGATCCACTGGCTAGTCATGATATCGAAGACTTGTTAAATTTGGTGGATGGACGTAAAGAATTAGCAAATGAAATCGAACAGGCTGATCCAAAGTTAAAAAATTATATTGCCCTACAGATTAGCGAACTACTTACCCACAAAGATTTTGAATACGCAGTACAAGCCACGTCCCGTAACAATAGGGAGCGAGAAACAATAATATTTCAGCGACTGGAATTATTGAAAAGCATTAAGGGCAAATAAATTAAAAACGTAGGCTGGGTTGAGCAATAGCGAAACCCAGCATGTTGAAAAAGCTGGGTTTCGTTACCCTCTCAACCCAGCCTACAAAAAAATTAACAAGGAATCAAATTGTCAGTATCCAATATCGTAAAATCCATCCAAGACATCATGCGCAAAGACGCAGGTGTTGATGGTGATGCCCAGCGCATCGGTCAAATGGCGTGGCTATTATTCCTAAAAATATTTGATGCTCAGGAAGAAGAACTGGAATAATGGCAGACGATTATCAATGTCCCATTCCAGAAGAACTACTCTGGCGAAACTGGGCAAGTGATAAAGAAGGCATTACGGGCGATGGTATGCTGGATTTTATTAATGGCGAATTATTCCCCCAAATTAAAAACCTACACGCAACCCCAGACAATAACCCACGCGGCTTTGTGGCGAAAGAAGCCTTTAGTGATGCCTTTAACTACATGAAAAACGGCACACTGTTACGCCAAGTCGTGAATAAAGTGGATGAAATAGATTTTAACTCCGCCAGTGAACGCCATACCTTTGGCGATATTTACGAGAAAATACTAAAAGACCTGCAATCCTCAGGCAATGCCGGTGAATTTTATACACCACGCGCAGTCACCACCTTTATGGTCAATCGAATTAATCCTCAACTGGGTGAAAAGTTGATGGATCCAGCCTGTGGAACAGGTGGGTTTTTAGCTTGCACCCTAGACCATATCAAAGCCTCAGGCAGTATCAAAACCCCAGAAGATAACCAACGCTTACAAAAACAGATTTACGGTGTAGAGAAAAAACAATTACCGCATCTACTGTGTACCACCAATATGCTATTACACGGCATAGAAGTCCCCAGCCAGATACGCCATGACAATACCCTGGCAAGACCTCTGCGCGATTGGAGTCCAAAAGAACGTGTCACTTGCGTAGTGGCAAATCCACCGTTTGGGGGGATGGAAGAAGACGGTATTGAGCTAAATTTCCCAGCTGCGACCCGTACCCGTGAAACCGCTGATTTATTTTTACAATTAATCATCCATATTTTAGAAAGCAACGGACGGGCAGCCATTGTATTACCCGATGGCACTTTATTTGGTGAAGGAGTAAAAACCAAAATCAAAGAAAAACTACTGGAAGAATGTAATCTGCACACCATCGTGCGCCTACCCAATTCGGTATTTGCCCCATACACCAGTATTAAAACCAATCTGCTGTTTTTTGAAAAAGGCACCGCCACGCAAGAGATCTGGTTTTACGAACAACAACTACCAGCCGGTGTTAAAGCCTATAACAAAACCAAACCCATGCAGGTAGCCGAGTTTAAAGGCTGTCAAGATTGGTGGGGTGGCGACCAGCGCAAAGACCGAATAGAAAATGAACAAGCATGGAAAGTGTCCATTGCTGATATTAAAGCCAGTAATTTTAATTTAGATGTCAAAAATCCGCATGTAGTGGAATTAGATCATGGCGACCCTGGTGAGTTGTTAGCAGATTATCAAAGCTTGCAAGGTGAAATTGCTAATACTATAGACTTGCTTAAAGCTGAGTTGGAAAAGGCTTTGACTGAGGCTAAAGCGTAATGGATATTGAATCTTTAGTGCCAGAGGCAGGAAATTTAACTCATTTTATTGAGCAGTTTGAGGTGTTTGCGAGTGCACCTGATGGGATAATAGCTTTAAAAAACTTAATTATGGGCTTGGGTTTAAGAGGCCGTCTGCTACCTCAAGAATCTAACCTAGCAAGTCTAAATCTACAAAATATAGATCAGTTTAGAAAACTATATTCAAAAAATACAAATAGAAAGCTAAAAGAATGGTTATTTAAAGATGCCTTATTGGAAGAGTTTGACATTCCACAGCATTGGTCTTGGTATAGAGTTGGTAATATATGTGATATTCAAACAGGAGCAACCCCTAGTAAACAAAAGCCTGAGTATTTTGGTGGTGATATCAAATGGATGGTATCAGGAGACATTAATAAAGGAGAAATATATGATTGCAAAGGAAGAATTACTCCAGAAGGGCAATCTGCTAGCAATTGTAAACTCCTACCAAAAAACATAGTTATGATGGCTTTAAATGGTCAAGGAAAGACTAGAGCAACAGTTGCTCTTCTCCGAACTCCCGCTACTTGCAACCAATCACTTGTTGGAATTATTCCTATTTCTGAACAAGTTTTAACATCAGAATATTTATTTATTGCATTAAAGTATCGCTATTATGAAATAAGGGAAATTACTGGCCAAAAGCAAAGACGCGGTCTCAACATGGGGCTAGTAGCTGAACTATCAGTTTCTCTCCCACCTCTAGAAGAACAAAAACGTATCGTAGCCAAAGTTGATGAACTAATGGCACTCTGCGACAAGCTAGAAGCCCAGCAACAGCAACAAGCCAATACAGTATTACGCGCAAATACCGCCGCCATTAATGCATTGCTCAACCCAAGCACCCCAGAAACCAGCTTTGAACAAAACTGGCAACGCATCGCCCAACACTTCAACACCCTATACGGCTGCACCCTCCCCATGCCAAAAGGCGAAGGACGCAAGAAAAGATATTTGGTGGGGTTTGAGAATTTGAAAGAGTTAAGAGAAACACTATTAGACCTAGCTGTTAAGGGGTTATTATCTCACTCAAAAATAGATGATAGTAATATTAAGAATATTTTGGATGATGTATTTAAGGAAAAACTAGACTTAAATCTAACTAAAAATGAATTTCAACTTATTAATAAAGAATATAGCTCGGCTCTGAATACGCTTGCTAATAATAGAGTAATGGTAAAAGCTAGGCTGATATGCCACTTCATTACAAAAGGGACAACACCTGCAAAGAATGAGTTATTAGACAATGAGAATATTCCTTTTTTAAAAGTCTATAATATAGTCAATGGCAAAATTGACTTTCAATATAAGCCAGTATTTATCTCAGACAAAGTACATAAAAATAAACTAAAAAGGTCTGTTCTTTATCCTAATGATGTTGTCATGAATATTGTTGGGCCTCCTTTAAGAAAGGTTGCCATTATTCCTACAGACTACCCTGAATGGAATATGAATCAAGCCTTAGCTATAATGCCCCAACAAATCCAGACGAGAAATTAAAGAAATCTTATTCCAATTTAGTTACTATTTAAAGAAAATATTGGAGTATTTTAATGAGCAGAAAAAGAACAAGTTACAGCGCTGAGTTTAAAAGCAGATTAGTCTTAGAGGTCTTGAAAAATGAAAAGACACTGCAAGAAATAGCGAGTACGAATAACATCACGCCTAAAAACCTGCAAAACTGGAAAAAGATCTTCTTAGACAATGCGGAAATAGCGATGGAACCCGCCAAAGCAGTGAAAGAATATAAAGAGGAATTATTAGCAGCTCAAGAACAAAATGAGATGCTGAGTAAGATCGTAGGCAAGATGACGGTTGAAAAGGAGTGGCTTGAAAAAAAGCTAAAAAGCTTGGGCTTATCTAATAAGAAACAACTGATAGAACCCAAGCTTGATACTCTTTCGCTGACTCAGCAGTGTACTTTACTCGGCCTAAATAGAAGTAGCCTTTATTACAAAAATAGAGAAAACCCCAAGAAAAAAGAAATCAAAGCGCATATCAATCAAGTTTTTGAAGAGATACCCATTTATGGTGCAGCTAAAGTACACCAGCAATTACTTGAAGATGGATTTAAGGTCAGTTTAAATACGGTAGCAAGTTATCGGCAACAAATGGGGCTGAAAGCTGTTCTGGCGGTTAAACAGGTCAATACGACTGCGCCGATAAAAGAACATAAAAAATATGACTATAAACTTCGAGGACTTGATATAACAGAGGCTAATCAAGTCTGGAGTACAGATATTACCTACATCAAAACAAAGGGCGGTATGGTTTATTTAGCCGCTATTATTGATTGGCACTCAAAGGCGGTGCTCTCCCACAGAATATCCAACACCATGGATTCCACATTAGTTGTCGATGTATTGGATGAGGCACTTGCACACTATGGCACCCCTGAAATATTTAATACAGACCAAGGCAGTCAATATACCAGCGAAATTCATACCCAACGGCTAAAAAATAAAGGGATCACTATCTCAATGGATGGAAAAGGCAGAGCGACTGATAATATTTGTATTGAACGATTCTGGCGCAGTGCAAAATGTGAACGTATTTATCTAAATGAATACGATTCAATCAACGCCTTACAAAAAGATGTTGATGATTATATTGAGTTTTATAATCACAGACGATTTCATGAAACATTAGATTATAAAAAACCAATGAAGGTGTATAAAGAAAGTATTTTAGATAAAAATACGATGGATGTAGCCGCTTAATGATTAGGAATAAGATTTAAGGGAATATCTGTCTTGACTCTTTGGGTTGCTATAATACATTAGGATAGGTTCTTATAAAAAAAAGCTCAGAGAATTTCCTGCTAAAGAACGTGAATTATGGCGAGTTTTTGATCGCACGCCATTCGAACAACAAATGGCAGCAGAGCATGTCAATACAGAACAAGTCCTTAAATTGCTTGATTATCCGGCTTACTTTGAATTTTTAGATTTACCCTTACCAGAAGGACGTGATGGTATTTTAAGTGCCTTTTCTTCTGATCATTTAATTGAGCAAACTGATAGTGGGAATTGGAATATTACGAATCTAGGTGCAGTTCTTTTTGCTAAGCAACTTGGAGACTTTCGACATCTAAGCCGAAAAGTCGTACGAGTTATTCATTATAAAGGCAATAGCCGTATTGAGACTGTACGTGAGATTACTGGAAATAAAGGCTATGCCGTTGGTTATGGCGGTTTGATTGATTACTTAAAGACGATGATTCCATCTAATGAGGAGATAGGGAAAGCGTTTCGGCGTGAAGTTCCTATGTATCCAGAATTGGCTATTCGTGAGCTTGTCGCTAATGCAATTATTCACCAGGATTTCACACTTACTGGTACGGGGCCAATGATTGAGTTATTTGAAAGCCGATTAGAAATTACCAACCCAGGAATTCCGTTGATTGATACTCAGCGATTTTTAGATACGCCCCCTCAGAGTCGTAATGAGGCATTAGCTTCTTTTATGCGTAGAGTTAATATTTGTGAAGAGCGAGGGACAGGAATTGATAAAGTGGTTTCCCAAACTGAATTATATCAGCTTCCTGCCCCTATCTTTGAGCAAACAGAGCAGCATACTCGCGCCATATTGTTTTCATATAAAACCCTGAATGAAATGGATGTGGAGGATAAAACAAGAGCTTGTTATTTACATTGCTGCCTCAAATATGTCAATCGTGAGCCAATGAATAACACCTCACTTAGAGAGCGTTTTAGTATTGATTCAGGAAATAGTGCCACTGCCAGCCGTGTTATAAAACAAACTGTTGATGCAAGACTTATTCGTTTATATGATCCTAAAGCTAATCGAAAATCATGGAAATATGTACCGTTCTGGGCTTAAAGTATTCACAGTAAAAATCTCATTTGACTGTCATTTGATGAATAACTGGAAATTTGTTGTCTTTTCCAGACAAAGCCAGTGTTTTCAGAGCAATTAGTGATTGCCTTTCATTTGATAGTAAGGAACGCGCACGGAATAACTTCGACAACTGGCGCAGGATTTTTGTTTGTCTTCAAGGTGTGAGAACAGGTGCATAGCAGGCTACGCAACTGTTGCCACAACACCGAAGACGGACAAAAAGACAAGCGAGTTGTCGAAGTTATTTCGTGCACGTTCCTGTTATAACCATGTCAAGACCTAATTATATCAAAAAATAAAAGGTGTCAGAAAAAAAAGGTGTCAGTCATTGTATTGTGCAAGTAATTATCGGATTGCTCGACTTACAGTACTGTACTGTAATGCGCATTATAGTACTGAGCTATTTCGAACATCGCGTAATACCCAGTTTGCCCCATGGGTTTGCCCGGACGCGGTGTGCCGATTGAGGTTACTATTTCGGTATTTTCTTGCCAGAGATGCTGATCTGTTCAATCGCGTCTTACGGATTTTTCTAAACAGCGTTGAGAAGGCACTTCAATCGTGCTGTTCCGATGCTCCGGAACATACCCAACTTGCGACGTGGATCAGGGATTGTGGCAAAACAGTCGGGTAACGCGCGCATTTGATTCGCAGTTAACATGATTTTCGGCGCTCCGTAACGATAGGTCGGGTTAAGAATTGATTGTGATAAAACCGTTTGAGCCTGTGGCTTCAATGGACGCACAAAGATTTGCTTGGGGTGTTTGTGGGTGGCACTGTAGCCTTGGCGCGTACCCTGACGCAGACGACGAAACCCACGGGTCTCGCCAACACACAGTCAATTGGCAGCGTGATAAATCGTGCCGTGAAAGTAGTACTGGGGATCAACGAACGTCTCTAGCAACAATAGCGGATAGCCGAAACGTGCTTGCCAGTCTTGAACGATGCGTTGTTCGCAGAGCGAAAGCACGCAGGAAGCAAGATTCGGGTAATGGTGCTCAGGAAGAATCAGAAAGCGAGAATTATTCGCAATCAGATGCAATCGGTCATACTGATAGCGATACGACCAACCGACCCACTGATTACGTGCTGCATACTTTCAGGCCGCTGCAGAAAAACTGAGCAATGCCAGCCATTCGCCATGAACGCTTGCAGCGTATGACCCATCTTTGGCAGCGCACCTAGATAATGGTGCGTGCCCATTAAAGACTGGAAACGTGTCTGCTCGGCCTGCTGGACGGGGTGTAGAATAACCTCTTGAAGGTTCTTAGCCGTGACGCTCAGCTTGATTTAAGGTATGTCAGCTTGGGTCTAAACTTCTATATCTATGCATCATTCGACATCCACCTTGACTGAATCAAACACTAATCCATCAAAATCCAGAACGCCATTCATATTCTGATCGACGCCAAAGAAAATTTCGTATGAAGCCTTTGGAATATCGGAGGAGGATAATAACTCAAAAGGCGAATTTAAATCGATAAGCGCTCCTTGATATCCTGGCTTGATATCGCTCAAGTCTGAATTGATAGGTTGCCAACCGCCTTCAACTGTGTATTGAAACCAGCCTAATTCAGAACTTTGAGCCGCTACCCACCAATCTGCATCTTTGCCAGCATTTGCACCAGAATTGAGGGTGACCGCAACCGATACGTTCTCTCCCGACTGCACTTTCAGCGGACCTTCTTCGCTGTTGGCCAGTATGTTTGGAGTTAGTTCAGAAGATGAAGTAATTGCTGGGCCATTGTTATCTTCCGCATTCCAGTCAATATTCAACCACCATTTTCCTCCGGCTTTGTTGAAGCCTACCCAATCTTCATTGCTAATAATGGTCATAGAGTTTCCTGGCGCTGGGGAAAGAGGAGGATCAAATTTCATCTGAAATCGATGGCGATCGCTTTGATCGACGATTAAATTACTTTCAGAAACATTTAGGCCACCAAACTGACTGGCCGAAATGGTACTCACCCAAGTGCTTAAACTGGGTCGAGTACCCAAATCTTCCCCTCCCTGGGTGACAACTTCAAACCACAGTTCGCTTATATCCTCTCCCGTATTATTTTGTAAAGAAATTTGAAATTTTTCATTCGCCTCCGTTGAACTGGGTTCCATATCTAACCATATGCCGGTAGTATCTAAGAAAGCGATGGCTATTTTTGTTACGCCATCACTTCCTTGATCGTTGACCGTTGTTTGCGGACCCGAAACAAATACTGATGTGACTTTCGCAGCATTTGCCTCGAAAGGAATGGTAGCCAGTAGCGCTGCTTGAAGACTTAACATGAGGAGTGTATTTCCTGGCTTTCTTGAGCGAGATGGCGTCTTTATTTCGGCACTACATTGATTCGTATGAATTGGCATTGTTATTTCTCCTGAGGGTTTGATTCTTGAAAACAGTTAAAATTAACAGCAGGGTAGAATCTTGATTCGTGCCTAATTTCTTGACTGGCACGAAACAGCCATATCCTTTATTTTTATAGATGCTTCCTTACTCTCCTATTGAACCAGGAGTAAAAATCTCAGAAATACAGGTTCAACTATTTCAGTGTCAGGCTAGCAGACTGGAAAGTCAGGTTCAACAAAGTTAATACTTATGCCTTCCCATATTTTGTGTGGCCTTAGTGGGAACTTATATTTCTATAGTGGATTATCATATCACCCAAATAACATAGTTCAGGTTGTAATTTTCTGACGGTATACAATCAAAATGCAAATTCAGTCAGCTTTAAATATTTTTCCAAGGATTTAGTTGTTTATTACGTCTCATATCTAAAAGGTGACTGATAATTGAGCGAAAAAAGTGATGATTTAACATTGGCAAGTGCTGCCGGTTTGGGCGATCGAAAAGCATTTGAATGTCTGGTGTCCAGACATTATGCAACGATGTATAAAATAGCTTTCAAATGGTGTGGTAATCAGGCAGATGCACAAGACATTACTCAAAATGCTTGCCTTAAACTGGCTCGCTCCATTGCTTCGTTTCGGGGCGAAGCGGCTTTTACCACTTGGCTGTATCGACTGGTCATTAACACCGCGAAAGATTGGCAGCGACAACAACCAGTCAGTGAGCCTGAAACCGAAATTGAAAAACCAGCCGAGACCAAAGATTTTTGGCATTGCTAATTTAGTATAGTTAACGTTCCATTTCTTTTATGCATTAAGAGTAATATAGACAGCTCAAGCATTCGAACACTTTTTGTGTAACATTTTGTCTTTCTTCTCATTCGCGCAAGAAAATGTCTAAAGATACTATTGTAGCCTTCAACTGTGTATGTTTCAGCTTTGGATTGAACGTGTTTTTCGCTAGGAATAAAATGTTCATAGGGCTGCCAATAATCGGTTGCTATTGTTCCATTTAATTGATCTTCAATTCCTTCCCAGAGTTTTTGTCCTGTCTGTACGCTTCGGTCGCCAACAATGAAATTGATGAATTTTTTCCCATATCTATCAACAGCAATCCATATCCATTTATAGCTTTTTTTTGACCCACATAGGTATGCATTTCATCCATCTCAGCATAAATCACTTGTTCAGGACTTTTCAATTCGGCAACTTGCTCACCAAAGGATCTAATCCAATTTAGTACCGTGACATTGCTTACGTTCAAAACCCGACCAATTGAACGAAACCCTAATCCTTCAAGATATAATTGAAGAGCCATCTTTCTTAAATAGAATGGTTTGGCTCCCGAGCCACTAGCAACAGTATATCGAAAATTACATTCTTTACATTTGTAACGCTGCTTTTGTTTTACGATACCATCTTTGATGTTTTTATTAGATTTGCATTTAGGGCATTCCATTAAATTTCTCGCTCTCTTTAGAAAGATATCAAAAATTTAATTCTAACATAAAACTATACTAAATTAGCAATGCCAGATTTTTCATCTTCCGATCAGGTCATCTATCTAAATCAAGTGTTACAAAAAGTTGAGAGTTTGCCTGATAACAACAAAGAGGCCTTGCTATTGGTAGTGGGGGAAGGCTTGTCGCATAGCGAGGCTGCCACTATTATAGGCTGTAAGGAAAGTACCGTTTCCTGGTATATACATGAAGCCTGTAAAAAATTGTCCGACTTGCTTGGAGGAGACAATAGATGATGGCTCAATTGTTAATTTCACTAACGTTATCCGATTTATTGCTACACAATTTTTGTTTGCAAGGATTTTTTGTATCAACCCGGAGACAGGACGATGAATGAAGAAAAATTGAAAAAAATCCTGTCAGACTCAAACGTGCCGCCGTATGACAAAAATGCCAAAAAACGTGCGATGAACGTGGCTATGGCGGAGTTTGATGCGGTTCAAACTAAGGTTTTGCAAAAAAACCATAAAAAATCCCAAGGATTATCTTTCCTGTCCCGTCTTATTAATTCCTTAAAACAAGACAACAGGAACACAACAATGAAAAAATCATGGGTCTATGGTGGATTAGCAACCACAATGGTTGCAGTTTTAGCGATATTTATTAACTTTTCATCCCTTCAACCATTGCTTAATCAGAATGATCAGGAAGTATTTTCAGAGCCAGCAGGGCAAAAACCTGATTCCTCGATAGCTCTTTCTCAAAACGAAGCCCTTTTGCCTCGCAATCGATCTAAAAAGACAGGCAAAAAAAGGGAAACGGTCAAACTTGCTGGCGAAATAGCAAAATCTAAAACTACTGAAGTTAACAAACTGCCGCTAAAAGATAGATCACGCCTGAATGAAAAGACCAAGGCAAGCCATTTAAGTCAATTGACAGAAAATGATCGTTCAGACCAACTAACCAAAAAACCCAATACAAAGCGAGAGTTAGTTACAAATAGTGTTGTTAAAAGAACGGAATCAATCACCTCAATGACGAAATCGTTGAAAGAAACACTTGGAACGAGCAACAACTTAGCACGCTTTGCACCGCAACCTTCAGGTGATATGGCTATACCATCAAAAAGTGTAGCTGCTGACAGTGAACAGGTTCGTCCTATTTTCCAGCAAGAAAGCCACGACAAATTCGAAAAATTTGCCGAAAGCCCTATCAAACAAGTAAGTAAACAACCCGTTTCAACTTTTTCAATCGATGTTGATACCGCTGCTTACAGTTTTGTCCGCAAAAGCCTTAATGCAGGTCGTTTACCACCTAAAGATGCGGTGCGCATTGAAGAAATGGTGAATTATTTTGATTATGCATGGCCCAAGCCTAGCAGCAAGGAAATCCCTTTCAAATCGACCATAGCCGTTACTCCATCCCCTTGGACATCCGGCAACAAACTCATTCATATTGGGATTAAAGGATTTGAGATAACGACAACAAGCCGGCCCCGTACCAACCTTGTATTTTTATTGGATGTGTCCGGATCAATGAATGCACCCGGCAAGTTACCACTGGTTAAAAATTCCATGCGGATGCTGCTAGATAATTTACAACCTGATGACACGGTCGCTATTGCAGTGTATGCAGGTGCTGCGGGAACCGTTCTTGAACCAACGCCAGTTAAACAAAAGGCTAAAATACTCACTGCTCTGGAACGCTTATCTGCCGGAGGTTCAACGGCGGGTGCTCATGGCATAAAACTGGCTTATGATTTAGCGGAAGCCAATTTTGATAAAAAAGCAGTCAACCGTATTGTGTTGGCGACGGATGGTGATTTCAATGTAGGTATCACTAACACCGAAGGGTTAAAGGGCTATGTTGAACGTAAAAGAAAAAGCGGCGTGTTTTTGTCGGTACTTGGGTTTGGTCGCGGTAATTGGAATGATCAATTGATGCAGGCCTTGGCTCAAAACGGAAATGGGGTTGCTGCTTATATCGATACTTTGTCAGAAGCTCAGAAAGTCCTGGTTAAAGAAGCGTCATCGGTGCTGTTTCCTATTGCCAAAGATGTCAAAATACAGGTTGAATTTAACCCTCAAACCGTTGCCGAATACCGGCTGGTGGGTTATGAAACACGCGCATTAAAACGAGAAGACTTTAATAACGATGCAGTGGATGCTGGAGACATAGGTGCCGGTCATACAATCACTGCAATCTATGAAATAACGCCCAAAGGAGCGCCAGGTCAAAAAAATGATGGCAGCCGCTATAAGACCGTTGAAACAAACGAGACTAACACTAGTTTCAGCCACGAATATGCGTTCCTCAAAATTCGCTACAAATTACCCGATAGCGATACCAGCACCTTGTTAACTGAAGTTATAACGACTCAGCAAGAACCCAGCAACCCGGTCATTACCAATGAAGTCATAACGCTCCCGCAGAGCGGGAGGCTTGACGGCTGTGAGCAGCCCCAAGGGCTGCCAATGTTAAGGTTTGGTGGACTCTTAAAGGTTAGTGGTTAAAATTCACCGTCTTCATCTGAGCCCTTACCATCTAATTGTTCTTGGTTTCGAATGTAGTGTTTGATCTGACCTTCTTCAAAACCAACTGTAGAAACTGCATAGCCTCTTGCCCATAACGCTTCCCCATTAAAATTCCGTTTTCATCCACTAAATTGACGTGCAACGGCTATCGCACTTTTACCTTTCAAGTAACCTACTATCTCCGACACCGCATATTTCGGCGGTATTTCTATGAGCATATGAACATGATCCTGTACCATATGACCCTCAGCGATCCGGCACTGCCTTTGACCTGCCAATTCGTGAAAGATTGGCCCTAAATAATTTCTAATCTTTCCATACAACTTTTTCCTTCGACACTTGGGTATAAAAACCAAGTGGTATTTGCAGTCCCATTTTGAATGACTTAAGCTCTGATATGACATGGGTTTGTTTCCTCTTTTGTGGGCCGCCAAGCCACGAGGAAGCATTCCACATGTCATCAATTCAATCAAAACTAAATCGGACGGCCAAGCCTTGAGAGTCTCACTAGTCAAACTAGTGGCTTACCTGTCAACGAGTTAACTGGGCAACAGCCGTCGCCAGTTTTTCCCAACTATTGAAAGGAAGCAAATTTACCGGAAAATTCGACTATGATACAGTGATCAAATGGGCGCAGAAAGCCAAAGGCGAAGACCCCTATGGTTACCGGGGTGAATTCATTACCTTGGTAAGGCTCGCAAAGTCTGCTCAGGCTATGTAAGCCCGTTAATAAAGTCTCGGTCTTCGGGTGAGGCTTTTTAGAAAGGTTTTGGAAGCTTAAACTTTTTGACTCTGGCTAAAAAGTATTGACTCACTATTAGATATGCTCGTTAGGTTGCTGCTCTAGGTTTTTAGCTTTTACTTGTTTTCAAAGAATAATTTCTCTTCCAGCGTTTTGCCTTGATTAATCTGGCGATACTGCCAGTTGTTGTCAGAAATTTTCTTCATTATTTGCAAATCCATTTTGCTTTCCAAGGACGGATTATATTCAACGATAAATTCATTTTTTTGGGGGTTGGTGACTTGCAGTACGCCAGATATTTCTTTCAAAGTTGCCATGACCTCTGTTGAAGGACAGGGCTCCATTTGTATCGTTAAAAAACGGATAGAGCTATCCGGCTCAGTGGTATTCAACTGCAGCGGATTCATGCTGCCTTGTTCCAGCAATAGTATATCTTGGCAAAGTCGTCCCAATTCGGTCAGGTCGTGAGAGCTGATGATGAAAGTGGTTTTGCTAGTTCGCTCTGCAATAATTGAACGTATGTTTCGGGTGTTCACCGGATCTAGACCGGCTGTGGGTTCATCCAAAAGAATGAGCTGAGGATTACCGATTAAGGCTTGCGCAATCGCAACCCGTTTACCCATGCCATGGCTCAATGTTTCAGGTTTTTCCCGCAGCGAATCCTGCATCGTTACGGCTTCCAAAACCCGTTCTGTTTCCGTTTTGGCTTGTTTAGTTCTATAGCCCTGTAAGCGGGCATAAAAACTAAGTTGATCGCCAATAGTGAATTCAGGGTCGAGCTTCGAATCTTGGGGCAAAGCAGATACTTTGCCGCTCAGCCCAGAGGTGCCAGGCTGTTGACCAAACAGTCTGACAGTGCCGGATGTAGGTCGTAAAAAACCACATAGTATGCTGAGCAAGGTGGTCTTTCCTGCACCATTAGGTCCGACTAAGCCAACTGGGTCGCCTGCCTGGACGTCAAAAGTAATACCTTTAAGTGCTGCTTTGCTGGAATAATAATGGCTCAGGTTACGACATTCGATAATCGGTTGACTCATAGAGTTTGCCTCGACATGATCCAACGTCCTATGCAGAGTAGCACAATAGTTTGCAATAACGGGATATGAGCCAGTTGCAGGGTTTGCCATTCGGCCAGTTGAGCCAGTTTGGACATTTGGTAACCTGGGATTAAAATTTTCAGAGTACTTAAAGCGGGTAGATACATCGCCAGAGCACTGATAATTCCAGACAAAAAGGTCCATATAAGTATCGCCCAGGTAGATGCTTGCCGAGCTGATTTAACGGTCACTGACAAGGTGGCCATTAATGCGGTGAAAGGTAGCAAAACGACTATTAAATTAACGCTTATTATGAGCAGGCTATTGAATGCTTCTGGTAGCATGCTGCCATCTCGATATATCGCCAGGCCCAGGGTGGTGAATAAAGACGCTAAAATTAATACCGTTTGAATAACCATGGCTGCTGTAAAACGCCCAAAGAAAAGGCCATCTCTGCTAACTCGCAAAGCCAGAAAGCGAAGTGTGCCGCGTTCCCGGTCTGAGCAAGTTTGGTCAGCAGCAATGATAACGCTCAACATCGGAAACAACAATAATGCAAAGCGCCAGTAAACGCCAAATTCAGGTATTTGCCAATTGAGTAAAGATCCGAATCCTAGGAATTCAAAAAAGCGGTTCATTTGCATTGAATCTTGTCCCTGTCCCAGCAAATTCGAGGCAAATCGAATGGGATAGACCAAAATAAAATACCAAACGACAGCAAAAGTAATCAGATAAAGCAACCCTTTGCGGGTCGAAAACAATCGTTTCAGTTCAAATTGGCAAATCAGAAGGAGCTGGTTAATAAAAACGGAGGTCATTGTTTTTGTAGGTTAAAGTGGTGCCTATGTTTGAATTAACAACAGTCATTGTTGATGCAGAATAAAATTTAACTAACCACATCAGTGATTCAGCGATAGTGGAGTTGCTTGACGTAGGTTAGGTGGTAAGTTAGCGATAATAGCTTCAGCAATTAAACGCTGACCTGCTTTATTGGGATGAATGTTATCTCTGAAGGGGTTATTGCCATGTTGAATAGATTTGCGAAAGTATGGCTCCAGGGAAATAGGCCTGATATTGAGTTGGTTGCATGCCTCCCGAATATGCTGAAACCCTATGTTTTTTGTGTCTTTTTCGATTTCCAATTTTTCAACATGCTGAAAGACAAGAACAGCTTTTGAATTCCGCTTGGCAAGTTTCAGAAAGCTATTTAGATCTTCTAAGGCTTGTTGTGCAGATGCTTCATTTATTACGTCTGAAGGATGGTCGGTTTCGGTTGTATGTTGATTTATGCCGAATTGAGGCAGGTAACGGGGCAAATATTTATCTAGACCTTCATAAAGTGCAGATACAGGCGATTTTGTAGGGTGTGTGTATTTATTTAAAGGATGGAAATCCGGGCTGTCAGCGTAATCATGGCTTGAAAGCACTAAAACAACAATGTCAGCATCAAAAAACCCATACTCCTTTGTATAGGCCAACCAATTGCCCGGCCCCCAACTACCCGCTGATATATTTCCTACTATGGCTTTTTGGTGTCCTGCTTTAATAATGTTCTCTTGAATCAAGCTAGTAGCCAGGTCGGAATGATCGGTAAGGCCTCCTCCATTGATTACCGAGTCGCCAAAAACCATTAGCCTGACTTCTCCTTTTGTTTTTTGTCGTTCAAATGGGATCGTTCTCATGCCGTATTGATTGACAATAATATGATTATGAAATCTATATAAATCTTGGTTTTTCTTATGAAGATATTCGATGGTTGGGTGTTTAACAAAAAGGGGCGGGTGACCCAATCCAAAATAATAGCGTGCAAATAATTCGCCGGAAATGATGGATAGCAATAGAAGTAATACGCTAAAGAAGAAATATTTTTTTCTGTTTCGCATGTTGGGTTTGGTTCAATGTTGATTTATTTGTGAACTGATTCGTTTATGGCTTCTTCTAAACCTTACTTATAGCAAGTACGGATACATACTTTGTGTTTTTAGTCTTTCACGAGGAATATTTAACGGCGAAATAAAGAGTAACATTTTTTAAGCCAATAAAGATTTAGTTTAGTTGGTTCGGAAAGATATTGTTTTTTGCTCGTGGTTTGGGTTGATAGCTCAATGTAACCTTAATATAAGTAGGGCTAATTATGATTTAGCTATTATCAATTATTGCGGAAAATTAAAAGCAAAGTGTTAAGCATTTTGTTTCCTTCGGTCTTGCAGGGTGAGTCAATAGGGTTACTATTCTAAATTATTCTTTCAAATAGCAAAGTTACAGCATCTGTTGAAATTAATTGTCAGCAGTAAAGAGTGCTAAAAAGACTGTTTTTTTGAGGAAAAAAGTAAAAAATATATAAAAAAGCTGGACTTTACCGATCTTCTTAAAGTAAATTATAGAAAACTATATGTAACGTATCATAGTTTGAAGTGAGTGATGGTCGTAAAATGACTGTTTGAGTTTAATTTTAAAAAATGAAAAATTTCAATTTCGACAACAGAACCAGAACTTTAAACTATAATTTAAGTCTGGTTTTTTTTCTGAACATAGTACTTCTAATTCTGTCCGGTTGTTCATCGGATAACATGAAGAAGGAGGTGTCGGCGGAAGAACGAGTCAAGGAAAGAGTAGCCGAGAGATGGCAAGCTTTAATTGAAGGTCGGTTAGAAACAGCCTATTCATATTTGGCGCCGGATTACCGTAAGGTCTACTCTTATCAACACTATGCCAGACTGATTAATGGCGTAGGAATGTGGAAAAAAGCTGTCGTCGATAATGTGAAATGCGACACAAAAAAGTGTATTGTAACTGTTACGGTTTATGTTACTATTACTTTTGGTAGGGGCTTCGGGACTACTGATTCTAGGAATCAGATTACGGAGAATTGGTTAAAAGACCCCCAATCTGAAGAATGGTATCATGTTCCAAACCTATAATTTATTAACTTACCTTAAGGTATAAAGGAGTTTTATTGTGTTTCAAAAGAAAAAACTAGCTATTGCTGCTTCTGCAATGTTAGGGTTGGGGAGTTTAGCATTGTCTCCAACTGCTGAAGCGGTATACGTAGACAATAATGGCAATGGCGGCCAAGTCTTAATTTTCCCATATTACAACGTCAACAATAATTTCCAAACTGCTTTTAACATTCGTAATACTAAGAATGAATATAAAGCCTTCAAAGTACGTTTTCGTGAATCACAAGTTTCCAATGATGTACTCGATTTCAATGTTTACATGTCGCCGAATGATATGTGGACAATGACAGTAGTGAATGTCGGTGGAAACGCAACTCTGACTACTGAAGACAATACGTGTACTTTTCCAGCCATTACGGGGCCGGTTGGTTTCAAAAATGTTTATGATGTCACCCAGGCTGATGATTTGAGAGAAGGTTATCTTGAAATTATCGAAATTGGTGAAATTACCGAAGCTGAAATCCAAGCCGCTGTTTTACACAACAATGAAGGTGTTCCCAGTGATTGCTCTCAAGTAACTAAAGCTTGGGGTGCTGGAACAGACGGTAATTTTAAATTCGACAGTACAACTGCTGGTTTGGGTGCTCCCACAGGTGGTCTTGTTGGAACTTCTATCTTAGTTGATACCGGGACTGGTTCTGCTTATGTGGCTGATCCTGTTGTGATTGGTGGTTACTCTACGGTTGCACAGCACTATGCACCAGATAGTGCGACTGAATTTTTGTTACCTTCACTGGCGTCAGGTGATGTCCACACTTATTCTTTAGTTGACGAAACTGCTAGTGCCGGTAATGATTTGGCAGTTGCCATCGGAACATCCACAGATACAGTTCTGGATTGGGGCGCTAATGATCCCAATGCTGCGCCATTTACTGGTGTTGTGTCAGGAAAAAACCCATATCCAATCGCACAAGTGTTGGCTGCTAGTTCAATTGACAATGAGTTTTTCTTAGACGCAGCTTTTGACGGTGCAACTGACTGGGTTATTACCCAACCAATGCGTAAACATGGCATCTACAATGGCTATCGTTATGCCAATGGAACCGCAGCTGATGAAACGACGGGTAACATTGCAAACTATACAAAGAACGATGGTGATGTTTTAGCAGATGCTTCATTCTGGGATAGAGAAGAAGCAGTTCCTGCGGCGTCTGATGTTCAGTTCTCACCACCTGTTCCAGGTGAGACGCCTGACAAAGTATTGCTAGAACGTGAAGTTTCTATCTTGTCATTTACTTCTGCTAATCCAGTACTGGGTTCAGACAATGCAACTGAATTGACGACTGGTTTTGATAAAGGTTGGGCAAGAATTGCTTTAGTCCCTGACTTAGATACTGATAGCGGTGATGAAGTGAACAAACTTAACAAAAAAGTACCTGTCATTGGTTTTGCGGCTATTCGTGGCACCATCGCAGCAGGTAAAACTGTGGGTGAAACAATTCCACACAACATCGTTAGATAAGTTGATCATATACTGATCTTTTTATTAACGGTAAAAAGGCAGGCTTCGGCCTGCCTTTTTTATTGGTTGCGAAAATATTTTATGAATTTGTTTTGTTAATACATGTAATATCTGAATGATGAACAAGAATTCTGTTTTTATAGTGCTGTTATGTTTAATTACAGCTCCTTTCAACGTCGTTTCAAAAGATAATCTGATCAAAGATATAAAGAAAAACGCGGTCAATGATATCGACATTGATGCAATGCTTTCAGAAGGACCAATAACGGCACAATACAAATTATTGTTGAACTACGAAAAATTTAAAACTAAAGTTGAACAGTTGTATCTTACAAAAGCTTTATCTCATAGAGCTCGTCAAGAAAATTTAGGTGGTGAGCCTGCAGATCAAGCGCGATTGCAATTAATGGAAGATCGGTATTACTCTCTATTGGCTTTAAATAAGGAGGTTAGTAAAGATTTACCTGATTTTGAGGATGTTGCAAGACTTGAATACGATTCTAATAAGGAAAAGTATCAAACCAGAGACGAAATTGAAGCTTCTCACATTCTGATAGGCACCCATAATAAGAAACCTAAAGAAGCTTTAAAATCAGCACAAGAAGTATTAGCCAAATTGAATAAGGGTGAAAAATTTGCTGTCCTGGCTAAAGGCTTTTCTGACGACCCATCAGTTAAAATTAATAACGGCTATTTAAACCGTTTTGGTAAAAAAGATATTGCTAGTCAATTTTGGGATGCTGCGTTTGGTATGAAAGAAAACGAAATAAGCAAACCCATTAAAACGCGTTACGGTTATCACCTTATCAAGTTAAAAAATAAATATCCGAGTAGACAAAAAACATTTGATGAAGCAAAGCAGCCCATTATCGAAAAATTAAAGAAAAAATATCTTCAAACCAAAAGAGAAGAAGTATTTGAAGGATTAAAGCAAGATAATCAAATGCAAATTGACGAAGTCAAACTCAAAGCTTTTGTGGAGACCAAGCTGAAAGCCATGAATGCGAAGTCAATAGAAGGCAAGATGAAATAAGTTTAAGTCTGTATATCGAAGACCCACGTTGCAAGAAAAAAGGTGAATGATTAAACTTTCATAATTTTAGTTTTACTCGTATTACAATAGCATTTCCACAAGTCTAAAATTTCTGTAATCCCTCTATGCTGCCTAAAAGTATTAAGCAATTTTATCAATACCGGCAAGCCTTATTTTTGTTGATCTTCAGAGACATTACCAGCCGCTATAAAGGGTCGTATATTGGTGTGTTATGGCTGGTGATCCAGCCTGTCTTATTGGTGTGTCTGTACACATTCGTTTTTTCTGTCGTTTTAAAGGTCAAACTGGGGCAAAGTGACAGCTCATATATGTTTCCTTTGTACCTGATTACCGGTTTAATCCCTTTCTTTGCCTTCCAGGAGGCCGTTTTACAAGCCTCAAATTCTTTACACGCTAATAACACATTGTTGAGTAAATCAACCATGCCGCCCGCTATTTTTCCATTGGTTTCAGTTCTTGCCTCTGTTGTTTCAGAAGTGGTCGGTACTATCATTGTTGTGATCGGGGTGTGGTTGTTTTTGGGGCGGTTATCGCCAACCATTCTTATGTTACCCTTGCTAATTTTGGTCAGGCTCTTATTTAGTATGGGGATAGGTTGGATGGTCAGTATTCTTACCGTTTTTGTCAAAGACTTACAGCAATTACTCGGTTTGTTTTTAACCATGTTGCTGTTTTTAACGCCAATATTTTATCCTGCTTCTTCAATGCCGGAGCAATTTCAAGTCGTTAATCGCCTAAATCCTTTTTTCCATCTCTTGGAAGCTTATAGGTCAGTTATTATTCATGGTGTTTTACCCGATCAAAGTATTTATTTTTTGCTATTTGTGATGGGGTCAGTGGCGATACTTGGGCTTTATTTCTTCGATTTAACGATTGAACGAGCCAAGGAATTTTTATGACGGCTATTCGAGCCGACAATATTGGTAAAGCTTATAGGCGATATAAGCGACCTATCGATAGTTTAAAAGAATTGGTTTTAAATCGCACCTACCACGAAGATTTTTGGGCATTAAAAAACACCAGTTTTAGTTGTGATCAAGGGCAGGTGCTAGGAGTTGTAGGAGACAATGGGGCAGGGAAAAGCACGCTATTAAAATTGTTGGCAGGCACCTTGCGACCCACAGAGGGAGAGTTGAAGCTCAAGGGTAGAGTGTCTGCAATACTGGAATTAGGCTCTGGTTTTCACCCGGAATATTCTGGAATAGACAATGTTCGTCTGGGTTGTGCCATGCTTGGTCTTGAAAAACATGAGATTGAAGCCCGGATTGAGGATATCGTTGATTTTTCGGAGTTGGGTGATTTTGTCTATCAGCCGGTAAAAACTTATTCATCCGGTATGTTTGTCCGATTGGCATTTTCAGTCGTCACGTCCGTTGATCCAGATATTCTTATCGTTGATGAAGCGTTATCGGTGGGAGACCAGCGCTTTCAGAAAAAAAGTATGGATCGAATGATGAGTTTTCAGCAACAAGGTAAAACACTTGTTTACTGTTCGCATAATCTTTATCACGTGAAAGAGCTCTGCCAAACAGCGCTGTGGCTAGAAAATGGATCTGTTAAGATGCAAGGCTCCGTGAACGAAGTGATTGACGCCTATCAAGATTATGTTAGGCAGCAAAACCAAAAAACTGCACAAGTAGCAAAAAAAAACAAAACATCTTCGGAGCCAGCAACGGATAAAAGTGGGTTACCTGCCTATTTGATTTCGGCAGAATTACTGCACGCTGAAAGTGATGAAGACGATCAAGCCTTCTTTAGAACGCACTCTTGCTTTGCTGTCAAAGTGCTCGCACATATTGATGAAAATACTATTCTGGATGATGTGCATGCCGGGATTATTATCAAGCGAAACGATGGTGTACAGTGTTATGGAATCAGTACTGTGCTGGATAACACCAAGCTTTTTCATATCAAGGAACAGCAGTATGGAGTCGTCTATTCGATAGCTGATCTTCCGTTGCTATCTGGAGAATATGTATTAGAAATTTGGTTGGTCGATTCGTCCAGTGTACATGTCTATGATTCTATGTACGCTTGTTGTCCGTTTAAAATAAGGCAAGACACGACCGAAGTTGGTGTTGCTTTTATTGAACATCAATGGCAAGTTCCTGGTCAGCTTGAACAAAAATAATTCGTTCGTTGAATAGTTTATCCTTAAAATACCACATTGTGATGCCGTTTTTGGCTAAGTTACCGCAACAGATAGCTTACCCTTTGGCATCATTGTATGGTCGATTGAGCCTGCAATTCAGAGGGGAAGAAGAAAAGGCCATCAAAGCATGGATGAAATTGGTTGTAGGGTATGCTTCTGACACTCAAATAGATGAGTGGACTCGTTACTTGTTGCTGTTAACTGAGCGAGAAGTGTTAGACACATGGTATTTCAGGAAGTTAACTAAAATCCGTGACATTGACCAATTCGTTTCTCTGAAGAATTTTGAGCCTTTATTAGCTGCTCGACAGGCAGGAAGAAAAGTCATGATAACGAGTGGTCATTTCGGCCGTTTTTGGATGGCAGGGGTTGGTATGAAGGCACATGGAATATCTGTTGGAACCATTACTCGCGATGGGGGAACGGTCAATAAACACGAACTTAATGAACAAGAATATCAATATCGTTTGAAAAAGTTACAATGGTTGCAAGAAAGGTTTAGTGGACCATTTTTGGTAGAAGGTGATTCAGTGCGGGCGATTTATCGAGCGTTAGATGAACATGTCATGGCAGTATTTATTGATGTGGCTTATTCAGCACCAAAGGAGGGGCGATATACTGGCCCATTTCTCGGTAAAACGGGCCAGTTTCCAATGGGGATTGCACGTATCGCAAAAAGGACGGGAGCATTGGTATTCCCTTTTTACGTTTTTGAAACTAAAAGCGGTTTAGAGGCGCGCTACTATGATCCGCTGGATGCTGAACAATTCACCGAGGAAGAATTGATGGCTCAACTGATAGCTACGTTAGAAACTCAAATTTTGCAAAATCCTCAATTATGGTGGTTATGGCCCGCTCTACCTCAACTATGGACATCGGTGTGAAGTACGATTTTAAAGTCAATTTAACCGAAAAAAATAATTCACAGACTGCCCTTATTGATCGAATTAAAGAGGGCGAGCGGGTTTTAGAACTGGGTTGTGCCACCGGTTATATTTCCCAAGTGCTCAAGCAGCAACTTAATTGTTACGTGGTGGGTGTTGAGCTGGATCCTTTAGCCGCTAAGAGGGCTGAAGAGCATTGCAGCGAGGTGTTATGCGTCGACTTGGATATTGACGATATCGTTCCACTGCTTGAGCAACAAACGTTCGATGTAATACTGTGCGCAGATGTATTAGAGCACTTACGAGATCCGGTTAAAGTACTATCCAGACTTCGGAAAACCTTAAATCCAGGTGGCAGGTTGTTGGCTTCGATACCCAATGTTGCCCATGCCTCCATCCGATTAGAGCTATTACAAGGCTACTTCGATTACGAAAAGCTTGGGTTGCTGGATGAAACACACCTGCATTTTTATACTCGCAACAGTATTATTAACACCTTGGTTCAAGCGGGTTATGTTTGCTATGACATTAGTTATACTTTTCATGATATGGCAGACGAAGCCATTAGTGAGCATCTTGCCAAAATGGGATTACAGCCGACCCAGGAAACTTTTGAATTGTTGCATCATGAGGATGCCCAAGCTTATCAATTTGTGTTGGAAGCCCGGCCAGCGCACCCTGATATTGTTTCAAAACTGCACATATCGCCCATTGAATTGAAGCCGCTCGCCAGTTCAAAACACCATTACGGTCAAAAACAACAAGAAATAGAAACATTAAAACAGCAAATTCTTCAATTACAAGAACAAGATAAGCATCGGCACCTTCACATCAAAAAATTAGAAGAACAGGATCAACATCGCCAAGAACATATCAAACAACTAGAAGAGCATGTGCAGCAATTGGCAAAGGATATCGAGCTATTACAAGCTCAAAATAACGAGCTTAACCATATTTGCAGTGAAACAGATCAGCGGTTATTTCAACTGACTGAAGAGAGCATTGATACCCATCAGAACTACCAAGATTTAAATGGAAAATTCCAATTCGTTTCAGACCAAAAAGATAGTTTGGAAGCGGTACTCAGCCGTATTCATAACAAGCTGAGTTATAGGATATTCAAAGCTGCGAGACGTTCGATTAGTGCTGTAGTCAGATTTCCGCTAAAACTAAAACCCGGTAAAAAAATACACCAAAAGGAACCCGTTAGAGATCCGGATGTGAATAATTATCAGCGTTGGATAGAAAAATATGACAGCATGAATAAGCAATTTTTGCAGAGTATCGAGCAAGACCAGACTACTATGCAAAATGGCCCGATCATAGCCTTACTGATGCCTGTTTACAATACTAATGAGCAACAGCTGCATGCGGCTATGCAATCAATTCTCAAGCAAGTTTATCCACGGTGGCAATTATGTATAGCAGACGATGCATCGGAAGGAAACCACATCAAAAGGATATTGGAAAAGTATGCCAAAAATGATTCGAGGGTAAAGATAGTATTTCGTGAGGCCAACGGCCATATTTCTCAAGCATCCAATTCCGCTCTTGAACTGGTTGAGGCCGAGTATGTGGGATTGTTTGATCATGATGATGAGTTGTCCCCTGATGCGCTTTATCAAGTTGCTAAAGCCATTGTGAAAAACCCAGATGTCAAAATGATTTATTCAGATGAGGATAAACTAGATCAACGAAATAAGCGTTTTGCGCCATACTTTAAGCCGGACTGGAATCCGGAGCTGTTACTTTCCCACAACTATGTTTGCCATCTTGGCGTTTATAAAACTGACCTGATTCGAGACATTGGCGGGTTCAGGACAGGCTATGAAGGTGCTCAAGATTACGATCTCACGCTAAGGTATGTGGAACGGATCGAGGAACAAGATATTGAGCATATACCGCATGTTCTATATCACTGGAGAGCAGCGCCAGGGAGCACTGCTCAAGGAATAGAACAAAAGCCCTATGCTGAGAAAATGATAAGAAAAGTGGTTCAAGAAGCCATGCAACGCCGCGGAATTGATGCCAAGGTGTTGACCCATCAGTATTTGCCAGGAGCGCTTCGGGTTCTTTATCCAGTGGGTGAAAAACCATTGGTTAGCATTATTATACCGACTCGTAACGGGTTTCGATTAATCAAGCGATGTTTGGAAAGCATTCTGTCAAAAACTGATTATCAACATTATGAAATAATTGTGGTTGATAATGGGAGCGATGATGTTGTTCTGTTGCGTTACTTGGCATACCTGGAGCAAGAGGGTAATTTAACAGTGCTGCGAGATGATCGTCCCTTCAACTATGCAGGATTAAATAATAGAGCGGTAGCTGCCGCGCAAGGTGAATTGATTGCTCTGTTGAATAATGATCTTGAAGTTATTAACAGTGATTGGTTGACTGAAATGGTTGGTCTGGCGTTAAGGCCACAAAATGGTGCTGTTGGCGCCAAACTCTGGTATCCGAATGACACTATACAACATGGCGGTGTTATTACCGGACTAGGTGGCGTTGCAGGACATTCTCACAAACACTCCCCCAAAGGATATAGAGGTTTTATGGGACGCCTGGAATTGACTCAAAACCTTTCTGCTGTAACCGCTGCTTGTTTGGTTTTACGGAAATCTATTTATGATGAAGTGGGAGGTTTTGATGAAGAGCATTTATCAGTTGCCTTCAATGATGTGGATTTATGTCTCAGGATAATCGAAGCAGGTTACAAAAATGTTTGGACGCCTTATGCTGAACTTTATCACTATGAATCAGCCACCCGTGGTTACGAAGATACGCCTGAAAAACAAGCAAGATTCGCTGAAGAAATAGATTATATGCAAGCGCGATGGGGTGATCAGCTAATGCAAAACGATCCCGCCTATAATCCTAATTTGACGCTTGATCGAGAGGATTTTTCCCTGGCGTGGCCGCCTAGAGTGTCTCGGTAGCTAGCCATCTTTATCTAGTCCGACGTTTTGTGCTGAGTTATCTTTGATGTCGCCCGGCGAATAACAGGAACAAGACATCACCGAGAACCGTAATGATTCTGAATAGCACAGCGATGATAACGCCCTCATGGGTCGCCAAAATCTTATCGAGTGAAAATGTCATGATCGACTCACGGATTCCAATGCCAGAGGGAGCGCCCGGCGTAATAAATCCGGCGATCCAGGCAACTGCGAAAGTAGTAATAATGGCCACTGCATGTTCAAAGTTAACTGTCCCCGAAATAACGGAGGTCAAGGCCAGTAGTATCGTCCCAGTTAGAATAAAGAAGAGCAGGTACTTACCATAGGCTCCAATAAAAGCAAAATGTAGCGCGGTGTGGTTGATTAACGATTTGAGTACAGGCAGTCTTTTTAGCAATGATGATTCAAAAAACTTTATCAGGATGGCAACAGTTAATACGACGATGATTAACTGGATCATTATGCGAGTATTAAAAAACTCGTTCCAAAAACCATACACAGTGCTGCCGAGTGTAGCGATTGTGCCGGATGCAAGTAGTAAACCCAAAATTTCGCAAAAAGTTGATGTAGCAATGGGTTTATGAGTTAGCCCTAGTTTACGAGTCATAACATGGCGACCGGCAAAATGCATGATATTACCAGGAATGTATTTGGCGATTTGGCTCCTGGCGTAAATTACTTGCAAAGTAATGGCATCTAATGAATCAGGTATCAGCGATATGAGTAACTGGCGCCAGGCTGATGACAGAAAAAAGGAGACTAAACCATAAGCGACAGAGCCAATACCTATCGCAGTAACAATCCAGATGCCGTTATCGGGTGACCAAGTTTCCAGCTGATGCCAATGTTGCAGCAGTCGATTGCCAATGAAGATCAATGATACGATGACCAAAAAAGAGCCAAAATAAAACGCAATTTTTTTGCCAGTATTAATGAGCATGGAAAAATACAGATTTACTACTTTGTGGATAAAGCCCAAAAATAAAAAGAAAGGATTTATTGGAAGGTTGGAGGACTTTTTCTAGAAGGGTTGCCAATAAAGATAAATTAACTTGTTTAGACATTAGCTAATTTAGATTTGGCCAGTACTATGGTCCACGGAATAGGTGCTCTAACATCTACTACTCCAAAATAAGGCGCTAAGAAATTCAAAAACTGTTGTTTCGACCAGTGTTGAACATGCCCCGGACTATTACCGAATCGAGCGGCATGAGCGCCTCTAACGAAATTCAAAATCCTCCATAAAGGTTCACGAGGAACGCTAATAATAGCGTAAGGATTGGCCATTTCTGCGAGTTTTATGAGCCCGGCTTCTGGGTCTTCTAAATGCTCAAGCACTTCACAGCAAACAGTTAGCTCGGCAGCATATTCAGCAGACAAGGCGTAGATATTTTGTTTGGAGAAGGTCACTCGCTTTGATGAAATATTAGCTTGGGCTTCGTCAATGATGGTTTGCGATAAATCGGTGGCAACGATACGTGCTTGAGTGCTATTGAGTAATAGCGAAGTCACATGTCCTTCACCACAGCCTATTTCTAGGATGGAAGTCGGATTGGTCTGCTCTGCCAGTTCAGAGATATTTGTATCAAACTGCTTTAATAAATATTGGGCCAGCGGGTTTTTCAGTTGGTATTTATCAGACCCAGTGCCGACAATAATACCATCCTCAATCAAAGGGGATTTTTTGGACTTAGCCATGGCTTTTGATTCCTCTTTTCTCAATGATTAAATCTTTGGTCTGGCCTTTATCTGAATTACGGGTAATGAGTTCAGCCAGAATACCTAAAGAAATGAGTTGGATGGATAAAATAACCAGTAATATTCCTAGAAAGAACAGCGGCCTATTGCCAATTGGGCCGAGACCCATGAACCAAAGAGTGACTAGATAGGTCAGAATGCTAACGCCAATAACGCCCGATACAAGACCCCAGCCGCCGAATAAATGCCCAGGTTTTTTCAAGTATCGAGTTGTGGCTAAAGTGGTTAGTAGATCGACAAACCCTCGCGGGATCCTTTCCCAGCCATATTTTGAAACACCATGCTCACGTTGATGATGCTTTACTTCGATTTCACCAATACGGAACCCTTGCTCATGCGCTATGACCGGAATGTATCGATGCAATTCGCCATATAATTTTAAATTGATCAATACTTCTTTACGATAAGCTTTAAAGCCGCAATTGAAGTCATGGATTGGGATGCCGAACAGTTTCGCGGTCGCTGTATTAAATAGCTTAGAGGGTAAGGTTTTAGAAATCGGATCTTGGCGATTCATTTTCCAACCAGATACGACGTCGTAACCTTCTTCTATTTTCTCCAGGAAACGTGGTATTTCAGTGGGATCATCTTGTAGATCTGCATCCATGGTAAAAACAACATCTCCGGTACTTGCTTTAAAACCGCTGGTTAATGCCAGTGCTTTACCAAAATTTCTTCTAAAACGAATCGCTTTTACAATACCAGGAAACTGATCGGTTAATTGGGATAGTTCCGACCATGAGTTATCTTCACTTCCATCATCTATATAGATGATTTCATATTGCATTGGGGCCGAAGCTGATAACGCGTCACAAATGTTTTTGTGTAAGGTTTTAAGGGTAGCTTCTTCGTCTTTAACTGGTATTACAAAGCTTAATGAGTTGATTTTATGGGGCGGCATGGCGATGTTTGGTTTTCGAATTTAATAGGTATAGTTGTCATTGTATCAACTGATAACTGCCATTTAGCAGTTGCCATTGTGGCGGTGAACCGACCAAGGCAAAGGCTTGTATTTTAGCGCTATCATCTAATTTGCTGTAACCTTGCCAGCCCGACTGTAAAGAGGTGTTTTCGTCTTTTAAGTTAGCAATAGGTGATTGTCGCTTTAATCCCATAATGGCAATTCCTTTAACAATATTTTTTTCATTGGTAATGGCGATGCACCAAATCTTTTGATTTTCTTCGTAAGCCCACCCGCTAACTTCTAGAATTGGAGAACTCACAGCAGGGTCATTTTTAAATTTGATTTGATCAAGCGTGCCAATTGAAAAGGGCTCTGTGGGTTGAATTTGTAATTTATGGGGTTTGATTTTTTCGCCGGTCGCGGGGCAATCTTCAAAGGTTCTGGTGAAAGGAATATACCCATGTTTTTTTAAATAATGGGTGATTAAATCAAGTTCATGATGGTTTTGGAACGCTAGATTAACGTTCTCTTTTAATAACTGGATATCGTATGCCTGAGAATACAAAGAGGCAGCTGCTAGCATTTTGTTGTGGCTTCTTTCGATGAACTTACCAATCGCTTTTCGACTGGTAAAGTGAGAATAATAAATAATAAAGCCCGTCAGTAAGATCGCAAAAGCAGGAAAAAAAACAGACGTTGGTCTTTTCGTGAACAAATAGCTTATTTTATATATTTGTACACAAAAGGCCAGCCAAAACAAAGCTGATAAGGATGAATAACGTGACGATAAGGCTTGCTCTAGGCCAAAACCTGATCGGGCCAGCGAAGCCATAGCCGCATTTCCCATCACGTAAATCTGGATCAGAAACCAGGGCATTAATTCATGCCACATGTCTTTCTTTTGCTTATAAAGATAAATAGCCAGGGTTAAACTGAATAGTGTTATAAGCAAGCCGTAAAATAGTGCAGTGACCCCTTTGTGGGTTACTAAATTTCCAATAAAAACAAAAAAATAACTGGCCAAAGACCATAGGGATGTCTGAAGTTCTGGGTGATAAGTGGGTCGTTCATAGTTTGCAATATACGTTAAAAATAAAATGGCGCCTAAAATGCTGATTGCAGTTAATTGATGTTTTGGTAAATTTAATAAATAGCCACCAATGATAATGGTAGGGATCAGCGATAAAGCCGTACTATAGGTTAAGATAGCTAATAGTAAGGTGGTTATCACCCAAATAAGCCAACACTTTTGTTGAGTGACAGCAAGCCGGTGCAAACTAAAAATACAAGCTATCGCCATTAGATTTTCTGTAATCCAAGTGACTCCGCTCATTCCCATGAACCAATTGTGAGCGTTTCTCGGGTTGAAAACGAAGGCAGCAATAATAAACGATAATATGATAATGTGGCGACGTTTCATTCGATCATGCTGTAACAGCAGGCTTAGCAAGATGACTTGTAATAATCCAGCTAACCAAGCGGTAAGCGATAAGCCAACATTACTGCCACCTGTTAGAACCAAATTTATAGCAAAGATTATTTTAGGGATAGTGACTATGTGTTCGTTGTTAAAATTCAACCAGTCACCCAAGTGCGTTGAAAAACCATCATCAGTAACGATATCTCCAACAGAACCCCAATAGTCGTTATCCGGTAAAGGTCCGGCTTGTAAAGCATAATCAAGGACTAACAAACTGGGTATAAATATCGCTAGAATAAGCAGAATCAGAAAGACTGAAGTTTTATTCATCAAAATGGAAATAAGAAAATTTGGCATTTGTTGTAGTAGTTTGCCGATTAAAATAACACGATGAAATCAATTCTAGAAGAATTAAGTCTCTCAATTTCGTTAGTTGTTTTTCAACCCGATCTGTTTTTGTTACAAAAAACCTTGTCAAGCCTTAGTCAGGCTGTAGATCAGGTAGTGTTTACTAAGACCGGTTCTAGTATAAAATTAGTTGTCGTTGATAATTCTGCATCACAGAATATCACTATTGATTTTTTCCATAAATATTGGAAATATCAGCTTGAACTTATTTGGCCGGGAAAAAATTTAGGCTATGGCCTAGCCCATAACCAAGCAATAGCCATTTGTAGCTTTGACTATCATTTAGTTATTAACCCAGATGTTGTGGTCGAGCCGGAAGCTATTCAAGAGGCAGTCATGTTTCTCTATGATAATCCGGAGGTAGGCATGGTGACGCCTCGATCAAGCAATGCAGAAGGTAAGCAAGAATACTTATGCAAAGCTTATCCATCGGTGATGGATTTATTGCTGAGGGGGTTCGCGCCCAAACCCGTTAAGCTATATTTTCAAGATAGATTGGATGTTTATGAAATGCGCGATTTAACCGATAAAAAAGTATGTGAGACGATCACAGTAGCCAGCGGTTGTTTCATGCTGTTTAGGCAAACCGCTTTGCAGTCTGTCAAAGGGTTCTCTAATGATTTCTTTTTGTATTTTGAAGACTTTGATCTAAGCTTGAGACTCAGCAAGAAATGGCGTATTGCCTATGTGCCAAGCGTAAAAATTGTGCATCATGGCGGTAATGCGGCAAAAAAAGGGATCAGACATATTTTTTTATTTGCACGGTCAGCGTATTTGTTTTTTTCCAAACATGGTTGGCGATTTTGTTAGGTCGGTGTTTGGTTACTGGGGCCAGCGGGTTTGTGGGTGATCACTTAACCCGTTATTTGAGACAACAAGGTATAACGGTAATAGCGACTGGCAAGAGATCCTTGCCAGGCGTAACAAATTATCAACAGGCAGATTTAACCGATTCAAAATTAGTCGAGGCGCTGCTTCAAGGTATCGATACCCTATTTCATTGTGCCGGATATGCTCATGCCGACCAAACAGATCAGCAACTTTGCTGGCGAATCAATGTCGAAGTTACCAACAGTCTGTTAACAGCAGCAGTAGCAACCGGGGTTAAAAGAGTAGTCTATATCAGCAGCGTCAAAGCAGATAACCCGGATCAAGATGATATTTACGGGCAGTCAAAAAGGCAAGCGGAGTTGAACGTTTTAAACCTAACTCCATTATCATCGCTAACAACAGTGGTTATTCGTCCAGCGTTAGTATATGGCTCAGGTGTCAAAGGTAATTTGCTCAAATTGATGCAAGCCATACACTGCAAACGATGGCTTCCTATACCGAATAAAGGGTTAACGCATAGCATGATCGATATTCGTGATTTATGCGGTGCAGTATATTTAGCTGCTCAAAGTGAACAAGCAACAGGAAATATTTACACTATAACGGACGGTCAGGGGTATAGGTTATATGATGTAATTCATATGTTGCAAAGAGCTATGCATCAGTCGAATTTACGGATAACTTTGCCATTATTTTTTTTTAAACTCGCTGCATGGTCAGGAGACGTTTTAAAACACTTAGGGATGACTGTACCATTCGATACCCAGCGGTTTGCCAAATTATTTCAGCCTAAATATTATTCAAATGAAAAAGCCAGACAAGAACTGGGTTTTGCACCAGAATATCAATTGGAGCAAGCTATTCCCGAGATTGTTGCTTCATTTTTAGCTGCCAGACAGCTAAGATAAAAAGAAATACAGCTTGGTGAACCTACTTTTTTCAGAAAGATTATGAATTTCCCTACGATTGAATCATTTGTTGGAAACACCCCGTTGGTTAGGTTACAACGTTTGGCAGGCGAGACCACTAACACCATTTTATTGAAACTTGAGGGTAATAACCCGGCCGGTTCGGTAAAAGACCGTCCTGCACTCAGCATGATTCAGCATGCTGAGGCACGAGGTGATATCAAGCCAGGAGATCGGCTGATCGAAGCGACCAGTGGAAATACTGGCATTGCTTTGGCTTTGGCGGCAGCAATCAAAGGTTATAAAATGATCCTCATCATGCCCGATAATATGAGTGTTGAGCGTCGCGCCAGCATGAAAGCCTATGGTGCTGAAATTATATTGACTCCAGCAGAAGGCAGCATGGAGGCAGCCATTGATTTGTCACGAGTAATGCAGGCCCGAGGGGAGGGCATTGTGCTTGATCAGTTTGCTAATCCCGATAATCCCAGAGCGCATTACGAAGGAACCGGCCCTGAAATTTGGGATAAAACGATGGGTAAAATCAGCCACTTCGTTAGCTCAATGGGAACCACCGGAACTATTATGGGAACCTCGCGTTTTTTGAAAGAAAAGAATCCAAACATTCAGATCATCGGTGTGCAGCCCGAAGATGGCTCTAAAATACCGGGTATTCGACGTTGGCCACAAGAATATTTACCAAAAATATATCAACCGGCCCGCGTTGATAGAATTATCGATGTTAACCAACAAGACGCAGAAGACATGACCCGAAGGCTTGCTGAGCAGGAAGGGGTTTTCGCTGGCGTTTCGTCTGGCGGCGCTTTGTGCGCAGCATTAAGGTTGTCTCAGGAAATAGAAAATGCGGTGATCGTCACTATCGTTTGTGATCGGGGAGATCGTTATTTATCGACCGGTGTGTTTCCAGACTAAGCGTTAAGGGAACCAACAAATTAGCTTACAGCATAGGCGAGATAAACTATTAAGTCGTATCCCGGCTGCACTGGTTTTGCTAACTTTGCCATGGTTCGCTAACAGCTCGGGAAACTTTTCGTTTGAATTGGGCCAGTTGGTGCTAGATCAATGGCGAATGGAAGGCATCGCTTTTCATGCTAAAAGTATTCAACCGAATCAGGCAAAACTTGAGTTAACTATCCAGTCGTTAAAGTTACCCAAGCCTTGGGATGGCATCCATTTTTTCAAGATTCGCTGTGCTGATTTTGAATATTCGGACAACCGAATTAATTGTAGCCAAGGAAAAGCCAATCTAAAGTCAGACTGGTTAACCCAGAACAATATACCGTTTGCTTTTAGTTCGAACGATCAATCGATTCGGCTTACTTTGTCGAAAATAAAGGCTTTGCAAGGCATTGTATCGTTGGTTTTGAAGCAGAACAAGCCATCAGGCCACTGGAGTTTGGAAATAAACGGTAACAATGTAGCATTAGCTTCTGCTAAACCTTGGTTAAGCAACGATGTCCTGGAAGACATGAACGGTAAACTAAACCTATACGTCCAAGCGACAGGAAAGGGCGATCAGGTTAAAGACATCGAAGCAAAGATTACATCGCCAGGGCTTTCAATTCAATCATCAGATCAAAAAATCATCACTGAACAATTACGGTTAGCTGCTCAAGTAACCATCAGGCAGACGAAAGGTCAGTACCATTGGAAAGGAAAAGTTAAACTGGATAACGGCGCTTTGTATGTCGATCCAGTTTACCTTGAGTTGCAACAACCCATCCAAATCGATATCGAAGGTGCCTGGAAATATGTAACAAAGCAGTTATTGGTCGATCAACTGGTCATCGAACAACCATCAATTTTTCATCTCGAAGCACAAGCCCTAACAACGTTAGCTGAAAAGCCGACGTTGGATACCTTGATATTTAATCTACAAACAAGCCAGCTGGCAGAGTTTTATAATCGTTATTTAGCGCCATTTACTGTTGCGTCAGCCGCAGAAGGTATTGAGTTAGCGGGAAAATTAAAATTGGCTGGAACGATCGAAAATCAGGCGTTAGTCCGCATTGATGCGGATTTCTCTGGATTAAATATTGTAGATCAACAATCACGCATTGGACTGGAACAAGGATCTGGTCAATTACACTGGAACAAAAGCGAGCAAAAATCCGAGTTGTCTCAGCTTTCATGGCAAACCTTGCATCTCTTCAAGATTCCGGTGGGTCCGGCAACTATTCCATTGCAATTAAAAGCCAAGCAAATCATCTTGGTTGAAGCGGTTGCAATTCCTTTATTACAAGGCAAGGTTAATATCGACCGGTTTGATCTTAAACTTAGGCATGACGAGAAACCAGATGTTCATTTTATCGGGGGAATAGAGAATGTTTCACTGGAACAATTGACAACTGCGCTGGATTTAGCGCCATTAACGGGCGAATTAACCGGCAGCATACCGGGAGTTAGGTATGTGGGTGATAAACTTAGTATTGATGGCGCTTTGAAAATTGATGTTTTTGAAGGTGTCATTACGCTGACAGATCTCAAGTTAGCAGGCATTTTCAGCAACTTACCGCAATTTTTTACTAGCATAGAAATTACTGATTTAGATTTGCAATCGATGACCAAAACCTTTGAAATCGGAGGAATCGAGGGAAAACTCTCGGGATTTGTCAGAGAGTTATATATGGAAAATTGGCAGCCCATTACTTTTTACGCTTGGTTAGGGACGCCTGATGATGATCGTTCTAAGCATAGTATCAGCCAAAAAGCGGTCAACAATTTGGCCAGCGTGGGCGGGGGTGGTGTGACCGATGTTCTGTCTCGAAGTTTTCTCAGGTTTTTCGAGACCTTTAATTATCGGAAAATGGGGTTCGGTTGTTATTTACATAACGGGGTTTGTCAAGTCATGGGTGCTGAGCCTGTAGATGATGGCTATTACATTATTAAAGGCGGAGGTGTGCCGCGAATTGATGTGATCGGCTATAATCCTCAAGTAGACTGGAATGTGTTAATCCAGCGTTTGGGCCGTATCACTCAAACCGATGAAGCAGTGGTTGAGTAATGCAAAAGTAGGAATTTATTAATCAGGAGCGAATTTATGAAAACAACGGTCTCAATGACCTCAATTTTGACCACCATTTTATTATCAGCGTGTGTCACGATTAACATCAATTTTCCAGCCGCTGCCACCGAGCAGGTCGCGGACGAAATCATCCAAGGTATCCAAAAAGATAAGCCTGCCAGTGAATTGAAGGAGCCTGTTGATCCTGGCGCAAGCTTGGCACCTTGGCAAATGGGTTTCTTACTGACCATAGATAATGTCATCAATGTATTTATTCCATCAGCACACGCTGCTGGCGCTAATTTGTCAATCGATTCAGCCGAGATCAGAGCATTACGAGCATCAATGGCTAAGCGCTATTCAGCATTGAGTCGCTTCTATGGACAAGGAATGATAGGTATTGCGAAGAATGGTTTATTGGCAACCCCTGACGCTGGTCGTGTGCCTCTGAAAGAGCGGAATAAAGTCAACAAATTAGTCAAAGCTGAAAACCAGGACCGCAACAAATTGTATGCTGCGATCGCTAGAGCAAACGGTCATCCGGAATGGGCGGCTGATATTAAAGCCACCTTTGCCCGACAATGGATCAGCAATGCGCATGCGGGTTGGTGGTACCAATCCGGTAATGGTGCCTGGCGACAAAAATAATGGGCCGTAATAGACGTAAGAAGAATCTTCCGCAAGAACCTGTCCGTGTGGAAGTTGAGTCATTAAGTCATGATGGTCGTGGGATCGCGCATGTTGACGGTAAAGTGGTATTCATCGATTTCGCGTTGCCTGACGAACAGGTCGAATTTATTTATACCGATAACCGGCGTGATTATGCTGAAGGTCGGTTACACCAGGTCATTTTGCCCTCTGCTCAGCGTATCGATCCGCAATGCCAGCACTTTGGCTATTGTGGCGCATGCAGCTTTCAGCATGTTGATTCTGATCAACAAATAGCTTTTAAGGAAAGTTTGTTGACAGAACAATTAAGTCGCGTGGGTAAGGTCGCGCCGTCTGAAATATGGGAAGCGTTGCACGGGCCAGCATGGGGGTATCGGCAAAAAGCGCGGTTGAGCGTTAAGCATGTGAAAAAGAAAGGGCGGGTTTTAGTCGGTTTTCGCGAACAAAAAAGCTCTTTAGTGGCTGATCTTCAACAATGCCATGTTTTGCATCCGAAGGTTGGGAAAAAAATACCAGAACTGGAAAGCTTAATAAGTCAGTTGAGCATTTCTGAATACATACCTCAAATCGAAGTGGCCATTGGCGACAATGGCTGCGTGTTGATTTTTAGAATGTTACAGCCAGCCAGCGAAGATGATCATGCGTTATTAGAAACTTTTGGAAAACAACACGACGTAAAAATTTATCTTCAGCCCAAAGGGCTCGATTCTATTGCACCTTTGAATGAAGCCAACCAAATTGACCTGCATTACCGATTGCCTGCTTTTGACTTAACCATGGTATTTAAGCCAACCATGTTTATCCAGATAAACCAAGTGATGAATCAGGATATGATCAATCGTGTGATGAGTACTTTTGCGCTGAAACCACAAGATAAAGTCTTGGATTTGTTTTGTGGACTAGGAAATTTTACCCTGCCAATGGCAAGGGAGGCTGGACAGGTGGTCGGTATCGAAGGCAGTCAGGAATTGGTCGGTCAGGCCAAACAAAACGCTGAACTTAACGGTATTGAGAATGTTGATTTCCACGTGGCCGATTTAACCCAGGATGTTAGCCAGTTTTCATGGGCTAAACAATCCTATAACAAAATTCTACTCGATCCAGCCCGGTCAGGTGCAGCGGATATCGTTACACAGTTCGCGAAATGGCAACCCGAGCTTATTGTCTACGTTTCGTGTAATCCTTCAACCCTGGCAAGGGATGCAGATATATTAGTCAACCAGATGGGTTATAAATTGCTAAAAGCTGGCGTCATGGACATGTTTCCGCAAACCGCGCATGTCGAGTCTATCGCATTATTTGAAAAATGAATCCAGACTTTGCTCGCCTGGCCCGCTATTTGACCGTATCAATCTCAAAGCAAACGATGGATTTTTATCGACACGGGCAGATCTATCGTCGCTACCATGTCTCTACGGCTAAAAATGGTCCCGGAGAGCAGCAGGGTAGTGAATGTACTCCCACCGGGTGGCATACGATTCGAGCAAAAATAGGACAAGGTAAGCCGATCCATAGTGTTTTTGTCGGTAGAAGGTTGACTGGTGAAATTTATGACACTCATTTACAGCAACAGCATCCTGACCGGGACTGGGTATTAAGTCGAATTCTGTGGTTAGGCGGAAAGGAACCCGGTTTTAACCGCTACGGCAAAGTCGATTCTACCTGGCGCTACATTTACATTCACGGTAGTCCCGAGCATCTGGTGGCTGGTTTTCCTGACTCACATGGCTGTATTCGCATGACAAACCAAGATGTTGTTGAACTGTTTGAAGAGGTTGAAGTGGGTGATAATGTGTTGATTCAGCCTTAGGAACGTACACGAAATATCTACGACAACTAACTTGTTTTTTTGGTCGTCTTTGGTGTTGTGGCAACAGTTCTCACCTTCGAGCGTTGTTCTGTTTTGGGTAAGGCACGCGAGAATCCGTTTTTAATTTAAACGCCAACGCATACTAAAATCGTTGTCACCGGGCGGGAATGTCCAAATACAATGCAAATGTTCCGGTAAAACAAGCTAAGCATCGATTTGAAAGGGATGCTGTTTACGCACCTGGCGTACCGTATCGCGTAACAGGTTTATCTCTCAAATCAATAAATTGTTATCATGTCGTTGCGAAAGATTAACCGTAAAAAATAGGGCATTGCTAATTTAGTATAGTTTTATGTTAGAATTAAATTTTTGATATCTTTCTAAAGAGAGCGAGAAATTTAATGGAATGCCCTAAATGCAAATCTAATAAAAACATCAAAGATGGTATCGTAAAACAAAAGCAGCGTTACAAATGTAAAGAATGTAATTTTCGATATACTGTTGCTAGTGGCTCGGGAGCCAAACCATTCTATTTAAGAAAGATGGCTCTTCAATTATATCTTGAAGGATTAGGGTTTCGTTCAATTGGTCGGGTTTTGAACGTAAGCAATGTCACGGTACTAAATTGGATTAGATCCTTTGGTGAGCAAGTTGCCGAATTGAAAAGTCCTGAACAAGTGATTTATGCTGAGATGGATGAAATGCATACCTATGTGGGTCAAAAAAAAGCTATAAATGGATATGGATTGCTGTTGATAGATATGGGAAAAAATTCATCAATTTCATTGTTGGCGACCGAAGCGTACAGACAGGACAAAAACTCTGGGAAGGAATTGAAGATCAATTAAATGGAACAATAGCAACCGATTATTGGCAGCCCTATGAACATTTTATTCCTAGCGAAAAACACGTTCAATCCAAAGCTGAAACATACACAGTTGAAGGCTACAATAGTATCTTTAGACATTTTCTTGCGCGAATGAGAAGAAAGACAAAATGTTACACAAAAAGTGTTCGAATGCTTGAGCTGTCTATATTACTCTTAATGCATAAAAGAAATGGAACGTTAACTATACTAAATTAGCAATGCCAAAAATAGGTTCCTCCAAGGATAAATGTACGTCGATAATTGGGCATGATTTTTTATCATTTTTAAAAATGAGGATGTTAACATGGTAAAACATGCGTCCGATTACGCTACGCTAATTGGATCTACCGTGCTGAAAATTCCTCTATTGTTGGTGTGGGTTAGAGTGAATGGGTTTTTTATTGGCAACCCAAGTTTGTTGTCTGTCAAAGCACACTTTTGTGTTGTTTAGAGTGTTTCAACTCTATTGGTTATTATGTCTCAAATTAAAGTTTTATTTGTTTGTATGGGGAATATTTGCCGTTCGCCAACTGCTGAGGGTGTGTTCAGCAAATTATTAGCCACAGAAGGTATTTCTTCTCATTTTATGGTTGATTCGGCTGGTACGCATGCTTACCATGTTGGGGAAGCGCCAGATGCCAGGGCTCAACAAGCTTCTTTGAGTCGAGGCATTGATATTAGTGGGCAACGGGCGCGAAGGGTTCTAAATAGTGATTTCGAGCAATTTGATTACATTCTGGTTATGGATCATGAGAATCATGCTCAGTTAATGTCTGTTTGTCCTGATCATCAGTGCCATAAGATAAACTATCTCCTGGATTTTTCTGAAAATTGGCAAATCAAGGAAGTACCAGATCCTTACTATGGTGGATCATTAGGTTTTGAACGGGTGTTAGATATGGTTGAAGATGCCGCTCAGGGTTTTTTGGCCGTATTAAATCGCGATAAAATTTTATAATCGGCTAGTCGTTTCTTGAGCTATACCGAGCTATTTTTCTTTTCCACAATGATTTGTAATTGCTCAAGGATTTTAGGGTCATAACCTGGATCCATTAATAATACTTGAATAGCTTTGTCCGCAGGCATTTTTTGTCGCCAGGCTCTTGGGCAAATCATTGAAATAAATGAATTGGCAACCGCAAGAATTTTAGCGAACTGACTCATTTCAAAATCGATTAATTGTTTTGGATAACCTGTACCATCAATTCGTTCAGTGGATTGGTTTATTGCTTGAATCACAGAACTGTCCATGTTTATTTCTTCTAACAACTTAGCCGTGTGCTGTGTATGTTGCTGGATTAACTGCCGCTCATTCGAACTGAGCTCTGTTTCTTTATGAAGCAGGTCCTTGGGTATGAAGAATTTTCCTACATTGAGTAAACTTGCTGACAGGGTTAAATAAAACATAGCATCTTGATCGATACATAATTCTTCACCGATGGCAACGACCAGATTTTTAACTCGAAGTGAGTGATCGTATGAATAAGGGTCGTGCTGTTCCAATATGTGCGAAAGCATAACGACCACTTGCTGCATTAACTGCTCTTTTTCTCGTTCTTTGGCTAGTACGTGTGACAAGTCTTTGGCAACGATCATAGATAAATCTCTATCTTGATCAAAAGACAGTGCAATGTGGCTGGTCAAATAGGTCTTCTCTTCATTTCCCAGCTGTAATTGGTATTTTTGGTTCAGGCCAGTGGAAGAAGATAATAGTTTGTTAGCGTCGATATCGCCTACTACATTGGCTAATGAGAGACCTCCTTGTTCAATTTTCGATGCTAGATTATTAGAAAAATCCTTGTTGCTATAAGCTAGATTATGTTGTTTGTCTACGACGAATAGATAATCATTTAGATGAGTTGCGATTGATTCCAGAAGCTTGTTTTTCTTGTTAAGCGCATGATTATCCTGGAGTAATCGTTCTATCTTGTTATTCTTTTTATCAAAAGCAAATTTTTTTACCGCAACATTGGATAATAGCATCAGTAAAAACAAGCCGCCCAGCAGTTCACTATAGCGACGTTTACTGTTGGCATCTATGAGAGTCATTGCTTGATCGAAATCAACTTTATGCATCATAAGCCAAGGCAGATAATGGATCGGGCGGCTGGTCATCAGCACTTTTTTACCGGCATAATCGATTGCTTCAATGAACTTGCCAGGTTGTTGCAATGCACTGGATGCTGCCAAGTGTTCCGACGGATATGCAAACTGTCTTTGCATAGCGGGTATTCTATCAAGCTGCTGATTCAAATAAATAATTTTGTCATGATGCCGCTTTACCCATAACGTTTCTTTGTCCCCTTGCTGGTGACGACTCAATTGAGCTAACTGATCGAGTTCTGTATTGATGGTTTTAATACCAAGCAATAGCGCTATAGGCTTGGCAGTCGGCAGGCTTGGGTTGGTCTGTATTGGAAATACTGGAAGAATAAAACCAAGCGCTAATGAGCGTTGGTTCAGGTCGATAATATCCCTAACAATAATGCGTTTGTTTTGGATAGCCTGGGGTAAGCTCTTCTTTAATATTTCAGGTAATCTGGTGTTAGGATTGTCAGAGGCAAGTATGTGGCCAGAGGTGTCTACCAGGACGAGTCCATTCGACTTTTGATAGTACTCGTTGGATTTGATGCTCGCGGCGACTTTATAGGGAGTGGCTTGGTGAAAGCCAAGTTCGGCAGAACTTAAGATCAATAAATCTTTGATATATTGAATATCATTTTGCTGGGTTTCAGCTTGGTCAATAAAACGGGATAAATATATTCTTAGCGATTTATTATTAGCGAGAGCGGATAGTTTTTTGACGTGATCGTCCAGCCAGCCATTAAAATGCTCAACCTGATTGTCTATGGTTAAATTTAGCTTGTCGTTCCATTGAATTAGCTCCCGCTGCTGTTCTTGTTTAATCTCAAAATGGATCAATAAAGCGCCAATAAGCAGCACTATAATGGGTATGACAAAGTATGGATTCAACCCAAGCCAGCGAGAATCTTCATTATCAACTGTAATATTAAGCATAACTAAAACCGTAATGAATTACGAACAACGGTGATATTCGAAGGAGTACAATTTGTTAGTCGTATAACCACCAGTTCTCTTCATTTATCGCGTAAATAGGCTGGTAATGATTCAGATCCTGCGATTTAGCGACAGCCAATAGTCTATTGTCCAAAATATATTCTTCGTCCTGGTTTCTTACGGCGAGAACGGCATGATAAATGTCGAGGTTAATGTCTTTAACAATCACAATGCGTAAATTTTGCACAGGAAACCCCAGTTTTTTTAATACATAATATTTAGTGATGCTGTAATCTTCACAATCACCCATTGCGTGTTCAAAAAATTCCTGGGGGATTGCCCAATAATCGGTTTTGCCATAAAGCCGAAAATCATTCATGTAACGTATTCGATTGACAAAATGATGAATTTTTTGGAGTTGGATATAAGGTTCTGTTTTAGTAAGTTCGTTTGCTAAACTAACTAATTCATTATATTGACAATAATTAAAAAAACCTGGTTTACAATCATTAGGTGTCAAACCATTTGTAATTGACCAACGCTTTAGCATATCTTCCCAACGGGGAAATTTTCCCGCAGGCGTTACCATTTTGATTCCAGTGCGATCAAAAAGCTGAGAAATTTCCGGTTGCTCAACATTTGCTAAAGCTATCGTTTGCCAAGTAAACCAAGGAACAAAAATAATAGTTTTAAATAAGCTGGCCTTTATCGCTAGTTTCACATGATCCCCGACCTAATAATGAGATAGAATGAGCAGACTGAATGACTTTAAGAATAGTCTTTAATTACGATATTTCCCGATTTCTAACCACTATCTACTGATATAGCTTTGGTGTTTCGAATTTTTGTTTTTCTAGTCTGCTTGTCTCCTTTGCCCTTTGGGGCAAACCGTGATTGGTCGGCCAATTTGTTTTGTTTGTGTTTTGCTGGCCTGGCTTTGTTTTCGGCTATAGGATCTTTATTTGATAGATCAAATAAAATCATTAACGTAACAAACTTTCGGTGTGCTTTGGCTTTGTTCCTGGTTCCAATTATTTGGGCAGCCCTGCAAGCTTCTAGTTGGGTGCCCAATGATTGGGTTCACCCAATTTGGTTTGAAATGCAAGGCGCATTACTAGACTCAATAGAATACAAAACATCCGGCTATATTAGTGTTGATCCTTATCGAACCAAAGGCGCCCTAGCCAGGCTGTTAAGTTATGGGTTGGTGTTTTTTCTCAGTGCTCATTATTGTAGGAGAACAGCCAATGTTTATTTTTTATGGAAAAGTTTGAGTATAGCTGGGTTTTTATATGCCACATATGGACTCATCATCTATTTTGGCGGTTTCAATAAAATATTGTGGTTTGATAAATGGGCTTATCTACCGGATTTGACAAGTACCTTTGTTAACCGCAATTCTTTTGCGACTTATGTGGGGCTGACGCTATTATGTTGCGTTGCTATGACGCATCGAGAATCGCAAAAAGGTTTATCGTATGGGCTGAGTACCAACTTTGGCAAAGAATATTTTGTAGAAAAGGGTTTACTTCGATTATGGTTGCCTGCTTTGTCGATAGCTGCTTGTTTTACCGCATTATTGTTGACTCATTCCAGAGGAGGCTTTATAAGCACTGTAATCGGATTATTTTGTTTCATAGTCATTATCTTTTTGCGGAAGAAAGGAAGTCTGGGCTATATTAGTTTTATCGGACTTCTGGTTGTGTCAATTTGTTATTTCGCATTCATATTGAGTGGCGATTTATTGATGATTCGTTTTGACCAAATCAGTTTGGAGAATAGCGACCGGCTCAAGGTTTATGCAACGCTGCTGCATGCGATACAAGAAAATTTTTGGCGGGGGGTCGGTTATGGTACGTTTGAAAACAGTTTCAGGTTGTATCGTGAAAGTAATGTCCAGAAGTTTTTTGATACTGCCCATAATACTTATCTGGAAAACATTTTTGAATTGGGTTTCTGGCAGGCATTATCTCTTTTTTGCAGTGTTTTTTTTATATTTTTCAATTGCTTAAAAAAAGTTTTCCACCGCAATATCAATTGGATCTATTTGGCAACAGCGATATCTGCAACCGTTTTGGTGGCTGTTCACTCGCTGGTTGATTTTAGCCTGCAAATCCCAGCCATTACTTTTACTTATACTGCTTTACTGGGTGGTGCCTATGCTCAATCATTAAAAGAAATGGATGAGGGTTAAAAATTCCTATTGGAGGTTGATTATTTGATGCAGATGCATAAGGTAAAAAAATTATAAAACAGAGCTGGCAGGGCAGTTCATTAATATTATTGGGGGGGATATTTTGTCAGTGTTGATATTCTTTCTGGTTGAATTGAGACCACCGAAAGATGATCACTTAAAAAACTCAAAACTTCAACGATATTGTTAAATACCTCGCCAGTGCTCGTGATATAAGCGATCTTATTAATTCCATCAAGATAAGTGGCGGTGATAGATGCCTGAATAGTTTGGTTTAACTCGTCATTAAACAAAGGGAAAAAGCATTCACCTGTCGTAATATCAAGATAAATTGCTTCCATTGGGGTTACAGGGCATTGTTCAGCATTTCTTAGCTTGACGCCTAATTCACTGAGCCTTTGGGAAAACGCAAGCACCGAGTCAAATAACAATTGTAGCTTGGTTCTCAATTGCTGGTCTTGATCATTGTTGTCGAGATCGAAAACAAGCCGTTCGGCCATCCTTGCCGCCAGTAGTTTGGCTTCACGTGATGAGCACTCAAGATTATCCAATACCTCGCTTATTTCTGGCGTGGTTTGGATAAATAACAAACCATATTGTATGGTTTGGCTATGTTTTTCGTTGTAACAGACTAACGCTTGACCGGTTACGCTTTGGTTTTCGATTTCCAGATAAAAGTCTAGTTTTTGTAATGGTTCAAAGTTTAAGATGTTTGAGTCAAACGCCAAGCCATTTAAACTGAGGTCAACCAAAGAGCATTCTTCAAATGGCTTGCCTGGAACCAGGCTATGTTTCCTTACCTGGATCCGTGTTGTTGGCAAGCTAAGTCTTTTTTCCTGTCTACGGTTAGATGTTTGCTTCATGCTCATTTGCGGCGGCTAAAAAAACTTCTTAATTAACAAGAGTATTTCAATCAGTTCGAGCCGTTATTTATGTCCTAATAGAACTTTTATAGTTTAGTGCATAAGGTGTAGTTCGATGCAGCACTGTAGGTGCCTGCAGTCGGACTTCCAGAACGAACTGTGCCTGAACCTCTTGGGTCAGTAGGGTCATCACCATTGTCGAATTTTATCTCATATTGCAGAGCGACATCACCAGGAATGTTCTGTAAACATAATACGTTACCCCTCATACCATAGGTATTATCTTGAATACCGATTTTGCCACCGTAGGCATGATGAGGATTGTCTGTCCCGCTTCCGCTCAAAAAACCGGCTAAGCGTAAGTGATCCCAAACCAGACGGGATTCATCAGTGGCTGTTGTTGAAACCCAGCTGCCATCAATATAACCGTTACCGGCGGTGGTACCAGTCGCATTGGTGCCGCTAACATGAATACTCGCTTGCGGGTCATCGCCTGGCAGACTGTTGTAGCGGTCTAAATAACTATAGAACGCAGCACTTACGCCATCAACTTGCTTTTTTAGGTTTTTAATCTTGGCGTTAGCGATCATCTCTTGACCTTTCAGTACGCCCCCTAACACCAAGCCAATAATGACCAGAACGATTGAAATTTCAACTAAACTGAAACCCTGCTGTTTTTTCATAGTATACCTTTACGAAATAAATAAAAAAGAGATCTTTTTTTTAAGGAGCGGATTTTTTAAATCCTCGCTCCTAATAGTATAGAAAATAATAATAAAGTTGCTGGGGTTAGCAGGGTAGATGTCAAGGTAACTGACCGGCTGCGACTAATCGGCTTTTGAGAATATTGGGTGAAACCCAGAACAGTAAATCGTCATATTCATTGTTGTTGATATTGGAATAACTGGCATCCACAAATGTGGCATCATTATTGTCGTTCTCGTCTTCATTCGGATTAATTGCCGCACTATTACTTAGCGCCCAATTTTTTCCGTGTGATACAACGACTGCTGGTAATTGGTTGGCAAGAAGGTTGCCACTTCGACTATCCAGAACTTGAATGTCTCCGACGGTGGTAAGGGTTATGGTAGAGCCAGCATAACTACTGGCAACTCGATAAGTAAAGGAACGTTTCCACGCATCAAAACGATGGATACCCAAATTAGACCAAGGTAGCGTTCCTACGGTACAACTCGCACTATAATTTTCCAAGCCATCGTCATCGGTATCAGGGCAGGGTAGGCGACCGTTAACTATAGTAAAACCGACTAAGGCCTCCTTAATATCTTGTAACGTGCGTTTGGTTTGGTCTCGTTCGGTCTTTTCTTGCTGTACGGATAAAGGCATCAGCATTCCGCCTATTAATAAACCAATGACGACCATCACGATCGACATTTCAACGAGAGAAAAGCCGGTGTCAGTTGCGGTAGGTATGCTAACGACTTTTGGTTGCCGCAAGAATCTGTCAGGTAAAGGCATAAACTGTTGTATTGTTGAGTTGCTGATATTATTTAGTTGCCCTCGGAACTTAACTGTTGCAGTGTGATTGGCACTGTTTTTAAGCCTTATATTTTTATCTTGCATGATGTTGTTGGTGAAATAGCTTGTTTTTCCGGGGCCTATGGCATGCGACTCAATACTTGAGGATCATAGTCGCTGGGCTTTATCCACAATAAATTGTCGTTAAAGTCATCTGTTTCAGGGCCGGTAATGAATAGTGAGGCATTCGATGTTGGTAACGGTAGACTACCAGCCGCTCCCGATACTGCTGAGCTTGAGACCCCATTAGCATTATTGATGCCGTTTATGGTGTCCAGGTGGTTATAAGATTGATTAATAGGGGCGGACATTAAGGTAGTTCCGCATGCTGTTACGGTTCCTCCGGTACGCGTTCTGGTTTGTAGTCCAATGGCTCGCCCGGAAGCGAAAATAACAGCTAAAGCACGGTCGTTATTGTTAACACCTTGCAGAACCTGGCCGTTAACATCGATGATAATAAAGTGCCCTTCTGTCATCGGCGGGCCGGCTATCGGTTTGTTCGCAACGCTCTGGGTAAAATGGCCTGATACCGTATATCGTAGACAGTACCCATCAGCGTCTTGAAGTTTGGGGATTTTTAATGTTTGCCAAGGCAGCCATCCCGTTTGGCTTTGCCCTGTGGTGTCACAAGGTTGATTAGCCATGCCGTCACCATCAAGATCGGGGCAGGGCAGTAACCCGGCCTGGCCATCAGTTTGATCCGATAATAAAGCATAAGCAATCAAACCTTCTTTAGCTTGTTGTAATACGCTGGCATTGATAAAGGGTTTGTCCAAACGATGTTGATTGCTGTTTAGGCTACTCACTAACTGTGATGCGATCGTCAAAAATAACCCTAACATCATTAATAATAATGCTGCTCCAGATTGGGGTGATGCCATCCCTGGTGTTCGCATGCTGCTTACTCTGGAAAGTCAATGCTGGGTAACAGGTCAGACACTTGACCATCAGGCAAATTGGCCGTTTGTCCAGGTTGCAAGCGTATATTTTTGTTAGCCGATTTGATTAGGAGGGGGACATCGTGCTGACTGATTTTGTCATGATGAACTTCAAAAGAACCGTGAGGGCTGGCCCAACGATCTACTTCAAAGCCGTTAACCCATACCGTATGTTCACCGCTACTTCTATGTACCAAGCCGTTAAGAGTGATTTCTTTGGTTGGTGTGATAGGGGTATTTTGAGGCTGCGGACTAATCGTTTTATATCTCATTTGGTCAAGTTGGTCTCTTTGTTTTGGCGTTGTAAACAGTGTTTCAAATCCCCACGCAACTTGGGTGAGTGACCATCCGGCCAAAAGCATTGATACAATAATTGACTGAGACATATTCGTTGTTTTCATACCTAGATCATTCCGTCCATGTTGTCAGGATCAAAAACAACCGGCTCATAGGGTTTGGCAGTAAACCAACCAATTTCGCAGACAGTGGTAAAGTTTTCCGGTAAAGCCGTGTTCTGCGGATCGGCTTTACGTTCCATTTCGCACTGTGTAATCGCATGAATTCCAAACTGAGGATCATCAATATCTTGCAATAACTTGATCAGATCACCCTCATGAACCAGCGATGTTGTCAACGTCATCGCAGAATGAAATAATTCCAAGGTTGATCCCGTTTCCAGTTTCTGTTGGGGATCAATCAGATAGTTTAAATTGGACAATTTAAGGGCTTTAGTAGACTTTTTTATTTGCTCAATCCAGGCCAGCCTATGTTCTGTTTGCAAGAAATGATGCTGTTCTATTAACTTAAAATCGTTTTCAAATCTGGCTATTAGCCGCTGCCGACCCTTAAGAGCTTCGATTTGTTGGTCAAGATTGCTCAACGTTTGTTGTGTCTGCAATAAAGCCTGCTCATTTTGTGCTGACTGATAATAAGCATAGAGTAGTATCATCATTGAAATGAAAACAACCGATGCAGTCCACAGCAATGTTTTCTTAACCAGAGAAAAATCGATAGTGTTAAGCATCTTGATAGCCCTTCAACGTGATCAATAAAATGAAGGTTGGCTCATCTTTTTGTATCGCATGCAAGCCAGCAGAACCGCTTATGTTTAGGGTTGAGTCAACGTCATAAGGCATCTTTTCTGCTACCGTTTGTTGAATTTCCTGCAACAAATTCAGGTGGCTGATGAAACGTTGTACCGTTTGATTGGCCTCGTCATAATTCATCGAGTTTGCTTGCACCTGGCCCTCTATGCGGATAGCAAGCGGTCGCCTTTCAAGCACAGCATGGTTTATTTCAGTCATTCTTGAGGTAGACTGCTGCGCGTTATCTGAAGGTGACCAGACTATTTTATTCAACACCAGCTCCGACGTATGATTTAAAGCCTGACTGATCAAATTAAATATTTTTTCCGGTGAGTGGTTAACCAACTGGATGCGTTTAACCATTTCGACGGCTTCTTGCATTCTTTCCGCTTCAATTTGCGAATAAGTGGTTGCGGCATCAAGTTGTTTAAACGTTTCCTGATGAGCATCCAACTGTTGTGTTAGTTGACGGCTCAACTCAAATGATGTTTGTCCCTGCTGGTAAAAAAAACCAGCGAGGCTAATGCTGAGCACTGCCGACAAAACGCTGGCTATGATCAAGCTATTATTGAGTTGATAGTGACGATTATAAAAAGACTGTTTATCCCCAGAAAAATGGGGCTTAATCGTCGAATGATTGCCCAAGTAGTAGCAAGCAATGTCTGCCAGTGACGGTGGTTTCGAAAAGTTATTGAGGCCGGTTTGTCTCAGCAGATCGCCAGGGTCGGCAAAAAAGTTTTGCGTCAGTTCTGGAAAAGTACCTTGCAGTTCGACTTGCTGCATTATTTGAGGTGGCATAATAAAGATAGAATCCATCACTTGTTCATTGCTAATATGCCGGTTATTAGTCAGAAAATAGCGCATTCGATTTTGCTCTCGCTGCAAAAATTCTGGGATTTGTTCTATGTTCGTAAAGGGGCAGGTATTGACTCGACTAATGACCAGCCGTCCATTGACAAAAAACAGTTGACGAAACATCCTTTTTTGCTGGTTGTTGGTATTAGGCTGTAACACAATCAGTAATACATTCTCATTATGAGGCATGTAATTTAATAACTGCTCGGTTAGCAGCGGCAAAGAATACATGCCGGCAATCGGGAGTTTGACGCGAAAAAACAGATCAAGAATAGGTTGAACATCTTCTAAATCAGTAATTCCTGTAAATAAGTATTTATCGTCCTTGCGACCGCGCTTTTCTCTTTCTAAATGCCGTGCATGCACCAGTGCTGAATTGGGAAAATGTTGGTTTTTCTTTCGTTGTAGCAATAATTGACGATCTTTTCCAGTAACGTGAGGCATCGATTCCTGGCGATATTCTTCAGCAATAAAGTCTAGCAAGACATAAGCGGGTTTACTGTTATAGCTGAGGAGATAATGTTCAATACGAGACCAGGCATCAGCATCATTCAGGCTAACTCTAAACGTTTCATCCATTTGTGATGATGTAACCTGTTTGGCGATAAACAGCGCGTCAGTAAAATATAGAATATGTTTCATCGCTACACTTTGATTTGACTGACAAGATCGTAAATGGGTCCCAGAACTGACAGCATAACCCAGCCAAGGATAAGGCCCAGAACCACTGTCATGGTCGGCTCGATCATTGACTGAATTTTATCAATTGAGTCTTTAATATCCCGGTTGAAGAAATAGCTGACATTGCGTAAGGATTCGCCCAGACGTCCGGTTTTTTCACCGACTAAAATCATTCTTAAGACCAGCTGAGGAAATAATCTTGATCCGGTAAACGCTTGAGAGATAGGTTTGCCCTCGCCAATTTGTTCCCTGATAAAAGTCAGTTCGCTGGCAATATAAACATTGCCCGTGATGCCTTCGGTAATTGCCAGGCAATCCAAAATGCTGATGCCAGCGTTATAGAGCAGAGCAAAACTATTGGTGAAGCGCGCCAGTAAAATTTTTTGCAGGATAATACCGAACCAGGGGATTTTGAGTTTATGTTCATCAAACCAATAGCGAGCTGACCGGCTATGTTTTAACCACCCTTTAGCTAATAGTAAGGATGCAACAGGCATGATCAAAACGAGATACCAATAATCAACAAAAAAGTTTGATACAGCGATTAATAATTTCGTATGCAGGGGTAACTCGTGCCCCATTGAGGTTATAAATTCGACCATCTGCGGAACCAGATAAATCATCAAAAAACATACGACACCGAATACTACAATACCTACAAACATAGGGTACATTAATAGCTTTTTGGTTTGACTGATTAACTCATCCTGCCACATTAATGATTCTTTTAACTCTCTGAAAATAGTGACTAATTCGCCGCTTTCTTCGCCCCCTTTAACCAAGCTTACCGTTACTTGATTAAATAAGGCCGGGAACTTTGTTAACGCATCTGATAAGGTAACGCCGTTTTCAATTTGATCGACAATTTGACCTATCAGGCTTTTCATTTTTGGTTCTTCGCTGTTGTCCCGATAGTCCATTAATCCTTCGATTACCGGGATGCCCGCCTGCAGAATCTGCTCCATATAAATATAAAAATTAATTAAATCGCGGCGGCTGATGGAACGGCTGGATAAAGAAATTTTGAGGTCGCTGACAGTTTTTGCGCGGATTAAATCTAAACCTGTTTTTTTAAGCCTTAGCTCTAAGTCTTCTTGACTCAGTGCATCGGTTGAACCATTGACTAAGCGGCCATCATGATCCATTGCTTTGTACTGAAAAAAAGGCATGAATTACGCTTCTGCAAGTGATAAAGTCTGGGTTAAATCGACTACTCGCGATAATTCGTCGAGTGTGGTATCACCTGCCAGTACATGATGAATGCCGTCTTCTGCCAGACTTTGTAAACCTTTATCACGAGCCAGCTTTTCTATTTCCCGTAACGTGGCCCTTCGAACAATCAGTTCATCCAAATCCCCATCCATTTTGACGATTTCCATAATCGCAATACGGCCGGAAAATCCGGAATGGCCACAACTGGGGCACCCTTTAGATTTATAGATCAAAGTATCTGGGGTGACTCTATTGCCTAATAGTAATTGTTCTATATCATTAGGAGGGTTTTGTTCACGACAATATCGACATAATCGTCTGACCAGACGTTGGGCGACAATACCAATGATATTGCCTGATATGATTTCAGGTGGAATACCTAAATCTATCAGTCGTGGAAAAGAACCCAGAGCAGAATTGGTGTGTAGCGTTGAATAAACCTGATGGCCGGTCATAGCAGCGCGGAATCCCATTTCTGCGGTTTCCTGGTCACGCATTTCACCGACTAGGATAATATCAGGGTCTTGCCTCATCAAAGATCGAATTCCATTAGCAAAATCCATTTTTATCGATGCATTAATAGATGTTTGCCGAATCATATTGATCGGATATTCCACCGGGTCTTCCAGGGTCATGATGTTGACCGTTTCGTTGTTCAGGTCATTCAATAACGAATAAAGGGTAGTGGTTTTACCGCTGCCGGTGGGGCCGGTTACCAGAATGATACCCTCTGGTCTGGCCATCATTAGTTTGAGTAGCGTACGATTGTCTTCGGTGATTTCCAGCCGATCGAGCGGAACGATGCCTTTGTTTCGGTCCAAAATTCGCAGCACAATGTTTTCACCGTGCAGCGTGGGTTGGACCGAAATTCTAAAATCAATGGGATGTCCCGTAATTTTAAGCGACATATGGCCGTCTTGAGGCGCTCTGCTTTCGGCAATATTGAGCTTGGCCATTACTTTCAACCGAACCGCAATGGCAGGCCAGTATTTTTTGTGTAGGCTGCGAATCTGACGCAAGACACCGTCAATGCGATAGCGGATTCTGAGATATCCCTCTTCAGGTTCAAAATGGATATCGGAAGCATTTTGCTTCACGGCATCGATTATAAAAGCGTCCACTAAGCGAACCAACGGGTGGCTAAATTCATTGGCTTCAACGCCCAATTTTTGGGTTTCGAAAACGCCCGTTTCCAATTCACGTAAAATGCCGTCAATCGATAATTCGTGTCCGTAAAACCGGTCAATGGCACCTTGAATTTCCATTTCTCCAGCTAACAATGATTCCAGAGAAATATCGTTTGGTAGTAATGACTTAATGCGATCTAAACGAATAATATCGAAAGTGTCGGAGATCGCAATCCGTAAGATTTTTTGCTCGGCATTGTAGGTACATGGGAGGGTGCCGAATTTTTTTGCTTCATTTTTTTGAATAAAAGACAAAGCTTCAGGGTCTGGGATAAAATCCTGTAGGCTGATACTGTTTTGCTGAAGCGTTTCGCCAAGGACTTCGCTAAGGACTGATTCGGTTAAAAAGCCTAATTCAACCAGTATCTTACCAACTTGTCCGCCCGTTCGTTTTTGTTCTTCGAGGCCAATCCGCAGTTGATCCTGACTGATAATGCCCTTTTCAATTAATTCATCGCCAATTCTTTTGACAGGTTTTTTTTGTACGCTCATGGATAAACTTCCTTGAGTCTGTCTATTCTTTCCTGAGCTTGTTGACGATCGAAGTGAATGGGCTTGCTGGCTGATAATGACAACGCTTTTGCATAATATTTAAGCGCCTCTTGATAACGTTGAACGTATTCCAGAGAAATGGCCAGATTAAAATGATAATCTGGATTTTTGGGTGCGGCTTTAATGGCTTTATAGTATGTTTGTTGTGCTTTATACCAAGCTCCACGAGCTGCATACTGATTACCCAAAGACCCATTCAAATAGGCATCATTCGGTTTGTTGTGCAGCAAGCTTCGTAAGCCTGTTTCGATTGTTTGTGGCGTTTGTTTGCTATCGATAGCCAGGAGGCCGCTTTTAGCAACAACACTGTTAGGGTCAATCTTTAATAATTGTTGATACAACAATCGTGCTTCGTCTTGTGAACCTTTCCGCATCTGAATTGATGCCAGACCAGCCAGGGTATGAGGATTATTCGGTGATCTTTTGAGAACTTGCTGATAATGCCATAAGGCTTGATCAAGATGACCTTCTGCTAAGTTTGTATAGGCTTTAGCAATATGCTGCGATTCGGTTTGGGTAACTGGATTTCTCTTAATTTGGATGGGTTGATTTGAAGGCTTCGTGCTGTTTTCGAATAATCCACTTGGTGGGAGCGACGCTTCACGCACCAAAGATTTAGGTTTTGGTGTTCGTACCGTTGTATTAATCTGAGCGACGATTGCTTTGTTGGTTGTAGTTTCCTGATTGTTTTGATGGTTTGCTGGGCTTTTTGGGGCAACTGTCTGTTTTAGTGGGGTATTCTTTATCTTTGGCAAAGGTGTACTGGTGGTTACCATCAATTCGGAGCCAGATAAACTTTCTATCGCTGATATTGAGTCAATGCTGTTTTGCGGTGGAAGATGAAATGTTAGTTCGTTTTGACCCATGTAATAGTCATACAAAAACCAGCTTAATATCAATATGATAGGAATAGCTAAGGCCAATACCCAGTAATATTTCTTGCGCTTGATTGGCGCTTTTTGTTGCAGATTAAATACACTCTTTGTGGTTAATTGAATGTTCTCTGGTGATTGGTGATGTTCCGATTTGCTCGATACCTCGGCTGAGATAACTTCTGGTTCTGGGGAAGAGGTTGCGGTTTTGTCATTTTGGGGATCAGAGACCTGTTGTTCTGCTGGAAGGTTGTCATTTTCAGAGACATCATCAACATGAGGCTCCTCTAAGGTTTCTTGTGCTTCGAGCTCAGGGTCTACAGGGTGTTCTATGTGGGTTGATGAAGGAGTATTCAGCTGGTCATCGTGCACTGGTTCAGAGGGTGAATCAACAGTAAATTCAACAATGTTTTCGCTTTTTCCCGTAAGTTTTTGAGACTCGCTGGAAGCCTTTTTCGCACGTTGCTGTAATGCGGATGTTAGCAGGCTCATGGTTGAAAAATTCCTGTTTCAGGCTTAGGCAATTGGTGTGGTAAAAATTTACGATAGTCTTTTAAATCACCCTGCAAACTGGCATTTTTCATCACGATGGGTCGGATAAATATGACTAGTTCGGATTTGCTGTTGGCGTTATTTTTATAACTAAATAAGTCACCGATGCCAGGTATTTTTGACAAGATCGGTAAACCGGATGTGGCGTTTTTCTGGTTATCGGTCATCAAGCCACCAATGATGGCAATGTTGCCGTCATTGACTTTCAGAATTGACTCCATTTCTCGTACCGATATTTCCGGGATTAAATTTTTGACCGTACCATCACCGTTGTTATCGCGTAAGGCCGGGTTGGGGTCTTCGACGAACTTTAAAATTCTGGAGATTGTTGGCCTGACGTTTAGAATTACCTCAGAGCTGTCCGAAATTTGTGGCGTCACACTCATTACTAAACCGATGGGGACCGAATGAACGCGGGAGGTAAAGGTGCGAATGACAGGGCCATTTAAGGGTACGTCGAGTTGTACATCAATTGTAAAATAGACGCGGTTATCGACTACTTTCAGCATGGCGGTTTGATTATTCAAAACCATTAGTTTGGGACTTGAAAGTACTTTCGCGTCGCCAAATTCGCTGAGCAGCTTCACTGTGGAGCTTAAATCATAGTTGTCGGTCGATTTATTAAAGCCCAATGCAAAGGCAGGTGCTGTTGCGAGGTTACTGCCAATCATGCCTTGGCTGAGTTGTAGCGTTTCCAGCCCGTTTTTTAACACCCATTGCCAATCGACCCCACCTTGATAATCGTCATTAAGCTTTACTTCTACGATCGTTGCTTCAATGAGTACTTGCCGTAAAGCGCCTTCCATCACGGTGTCGATAAACTTTTGTACTTGGTGTTGCTGCTTCTGAGTGGCTTTGATAGAAATAGTGCCACTTTCCGGGTTAGCAATAATGCGAATATCTTTTTGTAATTTTTCTTGTTTTTTTTGTTCTTCCAGCTCCGTTAGCGATTTGTTCTGCTGCTCATCGTTACTGGACGTTGTTTCAGACGTTTGATTTTGCTGTTGACCTTGCACTGATTGTGTACTATCACCCCCGCGCAATATGGCTGTGATGTTCTGAACCAAGGTCTTCCAAAATTTATTTTGAGCGTGGGTATCTATGATAGTGGAAGAATTATTACCGACCCCGCCTGAGCTTGAAGAGCTCGAACTGGAACCGGTTCCAGAGCCACCGGTACTGGCTCCTCTGCCAGTCGTTTCAATTTGGGTTGAGATAGAAATATTAGAATTGTTGTCTCGATCCAGGTGGGCGTAATCGATTTTGTAATGGACGTAGTAAGGATTGTCCTGCTCAATCGTAACAATTTTGTTTTCTATGTGGTAGCGTATTGGCGCTTGAGTACTGATGCGGGCCAAAATTTGTGACAGGGTTTGATCTATTGCATTCAGCGTAATTTTGCCGGTAATACCAGGTGCAATATCAATGTTGACATCGGCATCTCGAGCCAAGGCGAATAGTAACTCATTGAGTGGAACCTCCTTTACCACAATGGTATAAACTTCTTCGCTTGGTTGATAAGTTGGTTTCGGTGGTAAATAGGAGGGCTCAGCAAGATCCGGGATTTGACCTGATGGTTTCACAGGTTCGCGGATATGAGCGTCTGAAACCTTTGGCGGCTTCGGCGCACAGGCCGAGATAATCACCACCATGGCAATCACCTGAATGAGCTGATAATTCATACTTTGTTTAAATGCCTTTTAACGACTTTTCTGGAAGTGTCGTTACATCTTCCCTAGACCATTGAATGCTTCAATCTCTTGTTAGAGACTGGTTTTATTCACTTTAAAGCTAGTTCAGATTTAGGAATTTACAAGATATCAAAACATTAGACCTTGATATGGAGTTAAGATGAATAAAAATATATGCTCAAGAGTAAAGGGAAGCTGAAAGATAAGTTGTTCTATTCATGATGGGCATTTTAAGTGGATTTTTATTACTTAAAACTCTTAGAATCTCGGGTTTTTATGATTAAAACAAGATTCTAAAATTCAAAGTCATATTGGTTGACCATGGGCGAATGCCAAATTCATCATCTTTGCTGCCTAACATTTGTTCAACTTGAAAGCCGATGTGGTATCGACCTGCAAATTCTTTTTCTGCCAAAGCGCGGATAAACTGGCTGCTGTCATCAATGTTTAGTATATGTACGAGTGATAATTCCAAATTTAGCGAGTTAAAACCGTAACTGAAACGGCTGAATAAATAGTTTTGTCGCAGGTAACGCGGCGTTAGCCCCTGATTAATAGTAATTAACTGGTTTAAGCCACTTGCATGATTGATGGTATTTAGTTGCTGGCTGCTGTTTACTGTTTGAGTAAGTACATCGCGCCATTCCTGGCGGCTATAGCCAGCGCCTTGATGCCAGTATTCCAGATAAAAGCTTACTCCATTGTCAAAAGTGTAGTTTGAGCCTACTAAGGCATCAACAAACATTTCATCATCATTGTGAAAAGTTACGTTATTAATCGCGCGGTCACGCCCTTTTCTAAGTGAAAGCTCTGAATACATCACCCAGTTATCATTCACGGTTTTGGATAGATTCATCCCAACTCCAGGGCGTTTGCCGAGGAATAAATAGCCACTAAAATCGGTGTTCCATTGTTCAAATAATTGATTGTAGCGCAGTAATAAGCGAGTTTGTGATGATTGAATTTCGTCAATGCGCGGCGCGTAATACAAAGACCAACTGGCATTTTCTAAATACCAGTCCAGACTGACCATATAGTCACCTTTACGCTGATCACGGCGAGCTTCTTCGTTAAGGCTGTTATCAATGTTTTTATCTTGTCCGAAATAATCGGTAGGGTTTAAACCTAAGCCAACGCCTGTAAAAATATTGCGTTTGCCAAGCCCTGCAAAAATGGCGGGCGTAATCGCATAATCGGCATAGAGCTCATCTACACCGATAGTAAGTTGGGTATCATGATCATCATAATTTAGATTTGGGCGTAGTTGTGAGAATAGTCTCAAATCATCGATGTTTTTTTGCAGTTTGAATAATCCGTAAAAACGACCATGAAAATCGCTGTAGCGGAGTAATTTGCCTTGTGGGTCGGTAATGGGTTGGTTGTTAATTTGATAAGCGGGACGAAAGTTGATTTCGCCTGATTGTAGCCAATCGAGTTCTAAAGCGGATGCGGGTGTTGATAGGCTAAATAGGAATAGACTTGTTTTTAAAAATTTAGAGCAAGACTTAGAGGTGAAAAAATAGTTTTTTTCACCTCGATACTTTCTAATCAAAGCTGCAATCGCGGTAAATAGCTTTTTTGAAAATACATGTCTGGAGTGTCGGCTAGCCGCATATCACGGTAATGCATGAATACTTTTTGTTCGGTATTCATCCCGTCAAAGAGTTCCAATAACATTGGGCGTTGTTTGCCCAGCACTTGCTGATACTTTTTATAAAAAATGGTTTTTAATTTACGCCCTGTTCGGGTATAAAAGTCAGCTTTTAACGGGCGTAAATCATTGGTTGCCGTCCATAATTCAATGCGTTGATAAGCGGCGGCTTTAGTTTTTGCGGTGAGTGAAAGATGATATTGCTGTTGATTATCAACGCTTTCTTTTGTGAGTTTGTCGGCGTTATAATCAAGACTGAAAACCACCCTTGCAACATCAGCATTGGCAACACCTGCGGAGACTTTTTGCTGTGCAGAGATGCGAATCGGCATACGGGTATTGGGAATATAAATCCACAAGTTTTCACCGACCATTAAGATGCGCTTACCTTTAGATGATAAAGGTTTGGTGTAGCTGACCAGACTTTTTTGCTGGTCTTTAACCTTGACCTGAAAGCTGAATTTACGGGTATCGTCACTATCTTTTTGCTCTACATCCAGTGCAAAGCTGAAATTGTCGCTCGGGGCGCGAATGTTATCGACCGCTTGCAACACTTGTTCTGCAGTTAAGTTTTCAGCCAGTAACGTTTGGCTGCAATTTAAATAAATTAAAAACAGCAGGTTTAGTTTGATTGCTTTCATTTTTCTTAAAGATTTATCCAGGGGTATCCACTGATTTTACCGCAGGCTCACTATGTCCGCCCAAACGCGAACGTGAGGTTTCTTTATTGCCAGAGGCTCTGACAAAATCGGTTATTTTCGATTTTGCCAACCCTGAAACAGGCATATTGACATAGACACATTCATATTGTGTTGGCTCAATTAAGTAGGTTTCATGCCAGATGCCGACACTACTGTTTGCGCCGATTTTTTGATTAAAATCTTTCCATGCGGGTAAATGCGTATTGCCCGTTACACGCGCATATTGTTCTAAATCATCATAAGACGACCAGTAACTTTGCACCATGATTTCACGCCAAGATAAGCGGGTTTTTGCACTTAACATACCTTTATCCGGTTTTTTGTGTAGCTCCACAACCATACGTTTCATTGCCCAAAAAACAGGAAGCCACTGGTGTATGGCCCAGAGTCTGTTAATCCGCATTCCAACCAGAAACACGACAAAGGGTTTGTCGGTTATTGCGGTATATCGTCCAAAATAAATTTTTTGTTTCATAACGTGCTCTTAAATATAAGTTAATGCTTCAACGACGTTGACTCGACTGGCTTTCCAGGCGGGCAGAATGCTTGCGCATACTGCGACTAATACCGTCAAAAAAAATGCGTAAAGTAATACTGAAGGCACGATTAAAATCAGCGAGACATAACCACGCGACATCCCAGGCGGCGGCGGAATATCAATGCCTCCAGAAAAATTAATCCCAATTGCGATGCCAATACCAAAAATTACGCCTAAAAAACCGCCCGTTACACCCAGTAAAAAGCCTTCGCTGATAAATAACTGCATGATTTCCAAACGTCGTGTACCTATGGCGCGTAACGTGCCGATTTCACGGGTGCGCTCAAAGACTGCCATAGTCATGGTATTTACAATGCTAAATAACACAATGACAGCTATAATCACCTGAATCACATTAAATAAACCGTGATACATTGCCACGACTTTATGATAAAAGTCTGCCATTTCATCCCAACGACGGTATTCAAGCTTTAATCCTGTTTGTTGTAATGCAACAGGCAGTTTTGCGATCACACGGTCTAATTGTTGACTGTCTTCTAATAGCAGGATAATTTTTTCAACCGCTGTGGTTTCCAACGCTTGCTGTACTGTTTTTAGCGGCAATTTTACAAAAACGCTGTCAAAATCTTGTGAACCAGTCTGAGCAATGCCGACTAATTGAAACTCAACCGCATTAATCGACCCATCTAAGGTATTAGTCATAATCATTAAATAATCACCTACTTTGGCATTCAAAGCTTTGGCTAGTTCCATACCTATAACTCCACCATTTGGTGTGTCTTCATCTAATTGTTGTCCATCTATCAGGGTTTCAAACGCGGAAAATTCTTCTTCTCTTTCTGGAATAATACCTGTGACTTTAGCGGTTAGGGTTTTATTACCACTGCTGATAAGTCCCGATAGTGTTAAACGCTGAGTTATGGCGAGAATTTCGGAGAATTGTTCTACCGCTTTTTCTATCTTTTCGGGGTCTTTAATTAAATACTTTGCTGGATTAGCAACCCCATGCTCAATATAGCCTTGTTTGTAAATCTGGATGTGACCTAATTGGGTGCGTATGGTCGATTCTCTTAAACCCTCATAAGTAAACTCGATAAAGCCGCCGAAAATAATAATGCTGCATACGCCTGAAATAATCGCTGACAAAGTTAAAAATGTGCGCCGTTTATTCCGCAAGATATTACGAAAAGCAAGGCTTAACGTTCTCATGAGATTAATATCCCATCTTTTAAAGTATAAATAGTTCTGGTGTAATGGCTGATTTTCGGGTCGTGGGTTGAGAACACAAAACTGGTGTTGTATTTATCACTGATGTTTTTCATTAAGTCTAGAATTTCTGTCCCCGTAACAGAATCCAGATTTGCCGTCGGCTCATCCGCTAATACCATTTGCGGACGCGTGACTAATGCTCTCGCAATGGCAACCCGTTGTCTTTGACCGCCCGATAAATAATCCGGTCTATGTTTAGCGTGTTCTTGCAAACCAACTTCTTCTAATAAAGCATTCACACGCTGCTTGCGTTGTTTGTGTTGGATATTTTGCAGCAATAATGGATATTCGATATTTTCGAAGGTTGTTAAAACAGGAATTAAATTAAAGGATTGAAAAATAAACCCTAAAAATTGATTGCGTAATACCGATTGCTGACGGTCAGAGAGGGTATCAGTGTATTGATCGAGAATTTTAACCCGCCCTTCTGTGGGTGTGTCGAGACAGCCAATTAAATGCAGCAAAGTTGATTTACCACTACCAGAAGCCCCCACAATCGCACTAAATTCACCTTTGGCAATATGTAGACTAACACCATTCAATGCTTTAACTTTTCTTCTCCCTAAAGAATAATGTTTGACCACGTGTTCAACTTCAACCATTCATTGCATCCCGTGCCTGTTGAGCCCATACGCTGTTTGGAGCAATCTCTATCGCTTTTTTAAAATAAGCTTGAGCTTGTTCTTTTTCACCTTGCTCTAATAAGAGTTGCCCCATTTTTAAATACACTTCGCTACTAGTTTCTGCTGGAACCTCTGTTGTATTAAATAATTTAAGCGAATACTCTAAATCAGGTTTTACTTTTTCGCTGCGCCCTAAAAAACCGGGTAAAGCAAGCGAGTTATTCATCCTAATCACACGAATTACAACATTATCCTTATCTTTACTCACCGCTTTATCTAATAAAGTAATGCCTTTATTCGCATACGATATTTTAGTGACAGGATTCCACGAATCTCTAGCAATCATGGTTTGACTACTGCCTAAATACGCCAATACTTCATAATCTTTGGGTAATTCTTTGCGTAAAGGTTTTAAAATATTAAATGCTTTTTCCGCTGCTCCCGACTCCTCCAATACCGCCAAGTTATGCCAAGCAATGCCTAAGCGCTTTTGTTGTACTGGGGTTTTGGCGGTTGACTGTTCTGCATTAATTAATTGTTTCAAAGCAGTTTCCTCGCGTAAGCCGTAAAGCTTGATTAATGGGATTTCAGCCTGTACCAACTGTGCAATCGCCAACGATAAAAAAACGACCATGATTTTTTTCATTACTTACCTCTTAAAATTGTGCTTCGATTTGCGTTAAAACCTTATCGGCGAGTTGTTGGGTGCTGTTATCTTGCATAACTTGTAATACCGACAGACTCACGCCGCTTTCGCTTTCTATAACCCCCTGTATTTCAACCGCCATTAATGAATCCAATCCAAAAGTATTAAGTGGCACATCGGTATCCAGACTGTCTTTTGGCAGACGCATAATTCTTGCCACCCAAGTGCGTAATAATTCAGTCATATAAGTTTGGCGTTGTTCGGCATCACGGGTTTTTAGTTCATCGAATAGTTTTTGTAACGGGCTTTCTGTCGTCAGCCATTCGGGGTCTAATAAATGTTCGTAACGCAAGGCAACTACGCTATTGGAATTGGTATTCCATACCGCCCGCCAATCAATATTCATTAGGCCTAATTGCGCTTGTTTGGCATTTAACGCAATCTCCAGCATTTGCATCGCTTCATCGGCGGTAAAGCTGCCTATTCCCATACGTTTCAACCTGTCTTCTACGCCTTGTTGTGCTGCCATGCCTACTTCTGCAAGAACCCCCCAATTAAGGCTTATTGCCGGCAGTCCTTTAGCTCGACGATAGTAAGCCAATTGGTCAAGAAAGGCATTTGCGGCAACATAATTACTTTGACCTGGCTTGCCGACTAATGAAGAGATGGATGAAAATAAAACAAAATGCGCTAGATTTAGTTCTTCAGTATGTTTATGTAAATACCACGCTCCCATCGCTTTTGGCTGCATTACATAAGATAAACGCTCTAAAGTTAAATCATTTAACATTGCATCATCTAGCACGGCAGCGGTATGAAAAACACCTTTTAGCGCGGCAAAATCTTGTTGAATTTGTTGGATAAGTGATTCGACTTGAGTCTCGTCGCTAATATCTACTTTGGCTTCTAAAACATCAACTCCAGCAATTTTTAATAAAGCCAAAGATTGTTTGGCGTCATCACTGACCGCACCACGCCTCCCGACTAAAACCAGATGTTTCGCGCCATTTTTCGCCAACCATTCAGCCAATTTCAGACCAAAACCGCCAAAGCCGCCTGTGATTAAATAACTGCCATTAGAAAAATCCTGCGTTTCAACCTCTTTAAACGTTTGGGCTTTTAATCTTTCGGTCGCGCCTATAGTTAATGCTAAAGGTTGCATTTGACATTGTGCGAAAGCCTCTGCGACTTGCTCACTATGTAATAACGGTAATGGCGAGGCTCTCAAACGACCTTTTACGAGCGCGTTGAGTGTTTGTTGTAATAATTGCGAATAAAGAGGGGCTTGCTTAGTAATTAAAGTATTGATGTTTAAGCATATCCATTGAATATTTTTAAGCGTATGTATATCTGGAATAACAGGAGAGACAATTTTTGCAAACGTTTTAGCAAAGGGTAACGTGGTTTCGCTACTCTCGGCAGAATAATTAATAATCACGTCAAATGGTTCTAACTGTTGCAACTGCTGAATAAAATCTTTATTGGATTCGCAAAAACTCTGTTTAATACCCATTTGTTTCAATGCTTGCTTTTTTTTGTGGCAAACGATAACTGACAATTACATTAGAGGTGTATTTTAAGGCAATCTGTACCGCCGCCATGTCACGATTATCGTCACTATCACAGATTAATACACGGCTTTGTTGGTTTAACGAAAGCAATGTTTCCAGCGTATAACTTTCGTTCGTCAATGCCTGCAATGAACCTGCATAACTGACCGCTTCTGGAAGTTGTGCAGTTTGTTTACCTAAGCGTTTGAATAATGATGTTTTAGGTGCGGACAAAATAAAGCTGTTATCAGGAGTTACAGTGATATAACTACTTAATGTATCCAACGATAACAACGCAATTACTGCTTGCCCTTGCGGATATTGTTTATGCTGACTGCGGCTAATAGTGGCATAAACGGGGCTTAAGTTTTCCTGTGCTAAATTAAACCCCTGTGGCAATACGATATAGTCAATATGTAATTCAATCTCATCTGCCGCCACTGTTTTTTCAGCAATTTGCTGCCAATAAAATACCTGTTTTTGTTGTTGTAATTCAAAAACATCTTTGCCTGTTATGGAATGCGTTTGTTGCTGGGTTTTATTTTGCCAATGCTGCAAGCGGTAAACCAAACGTTGTTGCTGATAAAAAGCCACTTCTATTTCGTTATCATCAGCCAGCAATTCTTCTGCTAACAAACTTAATAATTGCGGATTGCCAGCTGTTTCAATATCCAACAGAGAACAGCGCAAAGTGTATTCATTAGTAATTACCCGTCCTAAACCGATAATTGATGCTTGTGCCACATTGATTTCAGCCCCAGCCACATTTTGTGCTTGCTGAGTCAAAATATATAAATGTTGTGTATATTGTTGTGCAGAATTAATATTATTAACACTGGCTCTAGCACAATAGAGCAAATCCATTGCCATTAAACGACCATCAACGTCTTGTTCAGAATCTAAATCTAACGTCCACGCAAATAAAATACCTTGCAGATTATCTGGCATTGCCTGCATGACTTGCGACATATCTTCCTGATTTTGTCTGCGCACACTAAAGTTATTTTCCTCAAGTTGTTTAAACTGCTTACCTGCATAAACTTTAGTTACACTCACAACCTCAGCTTTTTGTAAGCGTTGAGCCATTGCTTCGGCAACCCCTTGTTTATCCATAAACAATAACCAACCACCTTTTAATGGCTCACGTTTATGCGTTAACACTTGCGTTTGCCATACGACCTGATAAAACCAGTCATTAATATCGCGTTGCTGTGCCGTATTTGCCAACGCCTGACAACGCAACTCTTCAATGTTCACCAAGACCTGCCCTTTATCATCAAACAACCACACGTCGGCGACAATTGACTGAGCGCTACGTTGAGTTAAACGACTATATGCCCAAAAACTTTGCGGCGGTGATTGATAAAAACATAGCCGTTTTAACGCCACAGGCACAAAACTATTATTATCATCGGCATCGACCATGCCGATTAAAGATTGAAATGCGGCATCTAATAAAGTCGGATGCAAGGCATAACCCGCTAAATCCGTTTGCGCTTCAATGCGGATTAAAATTTGATTGTCACCCCGAAAAGATTGCTGAATGCCACGAAACGCCGCCCCATAATACAAATTGCGTTTGCTTAGACGCGCATATAATACTTCAACCGCTAAAGTTTACTGACATTGGCTTTTTAGCTGTGCCAGATTTAACGGTGCAGGTATTGAAGCTTCGTTTTTTGGCAAATAACCACCCGCATGTAATGTCCAATGCTTGTTGTCTCGACTACGGCTATACAACTTAAAACGGCGTTTTTCATTATCATATTCACTACGCAGAATCGGTTCGTCCAATTCATTAATCAATAAGGCACGTTGAAAATAAACCTCATTCAATACTGCCGTAGGGCTTTGCTCAGTTATCTTCTGCAATTGCAACATAGTTTCTATATATGCCGCCGCAGGTAAGACCACCAGACCTTGCACTTGATGTTCTGGCAACCATGGCAAATATTGTGCATTTAACGGCTGTTCCCAAGTAGGCTGTGGCGTATCTTGTAAATGCCCTAGTAATGGGTGGTCATTATCATCGCCAAGACGGTCAAATAGCGATGACTCACTCTCCAGCCAATAATGTTCACGTTGCCAAACATATAAAGGCAGACGTACAAATTGCCCGCCATGTGGAAAAAAACTTGACCAATCGGGCAAACAGCCTAAACAATAAAGCTCTGCGAATGTCTGATGAAAAGTGAGCTGCTCAGGCTGTTTGCGTTTTAACGTTGCAACCACTTGACCGCGTTTTTTAATCGTAGCTAAGACTTCTTTAATAGCTGCACCTAATACAGGGTGAGGTCCTACTTCCAAGAACAAAGAATGTTCGTCTTCAACTAAAGCTTTGATGGAATCGGCAAACAGCACAGGCTGGCGCACGTTTTGATACCAGTAATTAGCATCATATAAAACCGACTGGACTTTTTCCCCGGTGACGGTTGAATACAATGGAATTGTTGGCAACCGCGGTTTTAAATCTTCTAAGCAGTCGAGTAATTCATCCTTGATCTCAGCCATAATCGGGCTGTGATACGGTACTTCAACCTGCAAAAAGCGGTTAAAAATTTCTTCTGTTTCCAATTTGGCAGCAACTTTTTCCAAAGATTTGCTATCACCCGATAAAGTCACCGATGACCAACTATTAATCGCTGCAAAAGCAATTTTTTCATCGCCGTATTCGTCCAGAAGAAGTTGCGCTTTTTCAGGCGATAAACCCACCGCCAGCATTTTTCCCTGTCCTGCTAGTTTCTTTTGTAAACGACTACGATGAAAGCTCACAGAAAGCGCATCTTCCAAACTTAATACGCCCGATACATAAGCGGCGGTAACTTCGCCCACACTATGTCCAACAATTGCCACAGGTTCTACACCTTTGGAACGCCATAAATCGAACAATGCGGTTTGTAATACAAAATTGGCAGGTTGAGTAATTTGAGTTTCGCGAATTTTCGACTCTACATCAGTCTTAGTCATTTCTTCAAGAATTGACCAGCCTGCAATAGCTTGAAACACAACATCACAACGCTCGGCTGTCGCTCTAAAAACAGGCTCGTTTTTTAATAGTTCTTGGCCCATTGCCCACCATTGAGACCCCATGCCCGTCATCACAAACACCGCTTTTCTATTTACAGGCGAGGCTTTAGCAGATAATAAATACTGTCCTTGATCATTGGCAAAATCGTTTAATTGTTGCTGTAACAGTTCACTTGAATCAGCAACTAGTCCTAAACGAAAACGATGATGCTCACGGCGGGTAGCAGCGGAATAACAGATATCTCTTAAATTATGCGGCGTATTTTGCAAAAAGTCGCTATAGCGTTTGGCTAAAGCTTGTAACGTAGTTTCATTTTTGGCAGATAAGGGGAGAAAATATAAACCTGGATTCTGAAGATTCGGCTTTTCTTGACTTGGAGGGATAATCTGCTTTAATAACGCATGAGCATTAGTGCCGCCATAACCAAAAGAATTAATTGCTGCATAAACGCCGTTTTCCAACTTTGGCAGTTTTTCAACTCGTCGCGGCAAACGCAGTCCCAAGTTGGTAAAGGGAATGTCAGGATTAGGCGTTTCCAGATTTGCTACAGGAGGGATTTGTTGATGAGCCAAACACAAACTAGTTTTGATAAAAGCTGCAATACCTGCAGCTGCCTCTAAATGGCCAATATTTGCTTTAACAGAGCCCACCCAGCAAGGTGTTTGCTCCAAGTCTCTATCCAAGACTTTGCCTAAAGCTTTACATTCCAATGGATCGCCAATTGCCGTACCGGTACCGTGCGCCTCTACATAAGCAATGTTATCCGCCTTAACCTGTGCCTGTTTTAATACAGATGACATTAAAGTTGATTGTGCATCAGGATTAGGTACAGTAATACCGTCAGTACGCCCATCCTGATTAATGCCTGTCGCCGTAATCGCCGCATAAATTAAATCACTATCTTTTTGTGCTTGTGATAATGGCTTTAATATCACAATTCCAGCGCCTTCCCCCCGACCATAACCATCACCTCGCGCATCAAAACTTTTACTGCGTCCGTCAGCGGCTAAAAAATATCCTTTTGCCATCGTCATTGGCGTTTCAGCGCGATACATTACATTAACGCCGCCAACCAGAGCCAACTCACACTCGCCACTCCACAAAGCTTGACTTGCCAGATGAACTGCCACCAAAGATGAGGAGCAAGCGGTATCCATACTCAAACAAGGTCCGCATAAATTCAAATAATAGGCTAAACGCGCTGATAACAGGGTTTGACTGAAACTAACCGCGCTATGAGTATTAATCAAATGGCGATTTAATGAACTGGTTTGCGATGATAAATGATCCATCATAAAACCGCCAATAAATACTCCTGTATTTGAGCCTGCGAGTTTACTTCCTGCAATTCCAGCATTTTCCAAAGCTTCCCAACTAACTTCAAGCAATAAACGCTGTTGCGGATCTAAGGTTTCCGCCTCTCGCGGGGAAATGCCAAAAAATAGCGCATCCATGTCCTCTAAAGATTGTTGCAAAAAACCGCCGTGTTTAACAGATGTTTTCCCGGGTTTTTCTGGATTAGGGTCATAAAAACGGCGAATATTCCAACGGTCTTTAGGCACTTCAACAATACCATCCTTGCCAGCGCACAACATTTCCCAAAACTCTTCAGGCGTATGACTGTTTCCTGGAAAACGACAACCGATACCGATAACAGCAAGAGGTTCTTTATTTAGAGCGGTCATTCCGTAATTCTCATGTTATAACGAAAAACAGTCACCGGTTATACTAAGGAACAAGTTGGACGAAGTCGCAGTATTGCGGATAAAATATAACAGGTATCGTCGGAAAAAAGTCATCTTATTACCTCTTCTAATGAACAGGAATTTAATACCCCGGGAACATTTGTCTTTGCGCTATATTCAAGGCGCATAACACGCTATGTAACTATTTGGGCAACGAAGAAAATGAGCAGTAAGACAGGGTGGTTTCGGACATTTTTCTTATTTCCATTCCTAAGAAGGTAACGTGTAATCTCATCAAACCAACTATGAGATTACCCACCCATGACAACATTAATAACTTAAAAGTTCAAATTGTATTACCAGAACAAATCAGTTAATCTGGCCAATAACTTTCACCAAGTGAAGATTTTAAAAATATTATTTTACTGCGACGCAGAGTATTTTTGAATTGGTGGCTCAACTCACGATAAGGTCGGAATTTTTGAACAATCCATAGTCTTTGGAATTTGTGGGCACATTTCACAAAATATCAGGTGGCATTATTTTGCTGGTTAATTTACTGTACAGCCCAAAATGAATATAAATTGGACATTAGCATGGAGAAAATGAAATGAAAAAAACTAGTGGCTTTATTTTGATAGCTTTATGTACGCTATTTTAATAATTTTAATTTTGGAGAGAAAAGTGAATAAAATTTTTTTTTTAACAATGTTCTGCCTGAATATATGTATTAGTTATGGGTTGCAAGCTGAAGAGTTATTAAACTCTAGATTGCGTACTGGAGAATTGCTAGATTATGCACCAGATCCTGCATTAATTGCAGATAAAATTGTAGTTTTTGAGCCTAATAAAAAAATGGATTTAAATAAGATTAAATCGTATGAGAAAGAAATCACTGGCAAAATACAAAATATAGAAAAAGGCGATATAACTCCTACACTTATTGTTCACAAGTCAAGAACAATTATAATGCCATTACAAGAAAAGAAACTCGTGAGAATGTATTTAAAAAAATTTACAGATAGGGATGCATACTATCCAATTGCAATTTTTTCCATTTTAGATTCAAATGACAAAGGTGAAAGATAAATGAATAAATCAATTTTTATAGGTGCAGGATTAGTTCTTTGTAGTTTTGCTAGTTTTGCTAGTTTAGCTTGTAATTTTAATGTAGCACAATTACCCTTGAATACAGAAATAGCATTAAGTCAAACCATTTTTGATGTAGTCATTGCTGAGCCAGCTATAGGTGTAGCTATTACAAATGCACGAGATGAATGGGATAGTACCAATGCAGTAGATCGTGTTGGAAATTGGAGTGGCGTGGTAACTGCTTCAGATTGTCCAGACACATCAGGTGTAATGCAAATTGGAGCATTGGCATTTGATACAAGTAATTGCCAAACACTGATTAACTATAATGCTTTTAATACTGCCGCATTTGTAGATTTATTTGATACTAGATCTATTACTATTAATTTAAACCTGAATCCGTGACTTAAAGTGCATCCACCAATCCTTGGGAAGCCACATTAACATTTCAACGTTTTAATACCTTGTTATTATTTGAAATAGCTAATAATACGAGCACACTGAGGCTTTTTAAGCATCAATAGCTCTCAATTGACACCAAATTCTGTACACCCGGCACTGCTATCCCTGAGAGACATGTTCTCGCATTTTTCTTAAGAATAGTGGGGTGTTATCCTGACGCTAAGCGATGGTAGGTTGACTCAAATGCTAAAAAACCCGGGCAGTGTTTGGAGAAACGAAGTTTTATTCGTCGCCCAGCATGGATGACCCGAGCCGCTAGGTACATTAGTTCCTGTATAACCGTTTTTATTCGCCTTCTTTTGGCCGGATGACGGACAGGACTGATGTTGCCTATGAGCCCGATTAAGCCGATCCAACGCAAGATATTGTAACTATAAGCGCTCAATGCCATGATCAAGTCGTTGGTGGCAAATTTGCCCGAAGGTAAGCGTTCGATATCGAGGTCGGTTTTAAATTCACTGTGGAATTGTTCGGAAGTGGCATGATCTTGGTAAAGAGCAATGATCTGTTCATCAGCGTAGGCGAGCGAATTTAATGAGGTCCACCAGCCTTCTATTTCTATCTCAGGGATTAACAGCATTTGACCCTCTGCATCCATAGTTCTTTCGATAACCCGCATGACGCGGCGGAAGCGATAGGTTTGCCCGTCTTGTTGTTGGGTTTCTTGGACACTGAACAAGGCGACCCGTTTGCCGACCCTCGGCGTTGTCCATTTGCCTTGTTGTTCAGCCAAGGCTAACCAAGCCTCCAGGTCTTGTTTTCTGGGGTTCCATTTCAGGATAGAGTCCACTTGGTTTTGGTGCAGCCAGACACGGGTATCCAAGGCATCATGTCCGCTATCCAAACGCACCAGCAGCGGAGCCTCAGTCAAGCACCGAGCATATTCAATGACGCGGTCCAGCGTCTTTTGAAAACCGTTTTGACAATGCTGCTTACCTTCTCGAAGTTCATTAAGCAGACACCAACCCTCATTACCCAGATAAGCCGCAATCGGCGCATAGCCATCATGGCCTTTATAGGTTCTGGAAACACCTTCCTTCTGGGTCTTCTCATTGTTCATCGGATACACATCAATATCCAATGCGACATGATGGGTGGCCAATGGCGTCACCGGTACCCCGGCATGAGTCAGAAATTCAATATTACATTGTTGCATGATGACCAATAGTGCTTCAGCCTCTTCATCCAGTCGTTGTCTTAATCTTGCGCTTGAGGGTACGTGCTTAATCGACAGCGCGTTCTTGAAGTAGTCATCATCTCGGTAGTTCTCGATTGCTTCGAAGTCGCTTTTGCCTAAACATAGCGTTCCAATGTATGATTTGATGATGTCGCTGTGCGAAATGCCATGGCGTAAAGGAATGCCGGCCTTGAGCGCTTTATGAATAGTGCTATATCGATTTAAACATAAGCCAACTAAGGCCAAACCAGAATGACTTGTATAAGTTTCTGTTGTGGATTGTTCGATGATAAGACGTTTCATTTTGCACTTGTTGGGTGAAGTTTTTAACGCCTCTATTTTAACACTTTATTGCTTATTAATCAGCTAGATAACTCATTATATTAACTCCTTAAATCACGGATTAAGGTTAAATTTTGGGCATTGCTAATTTAGTATAGTTAACGTTCCATTTCTTTTATGCATTAAGAGTAATATAGACAGCTCAAGCATTCGAACACTTTTTGTGTAACATTTTGTCTTTCTTCTCATTCGCGCAAGAAAATGTCTAAAGATACTATTGTAGCCTTCAACTGTGTATGTATAGTACTCCCCATTGTCCAGACCAATTTCTCTAATAATTAAGATATAAATCTTTCTCTTTATTTTAAAAAAAATTGTTATTATTGCGCCGCAGGCGTTTTAATATTACGATTTGTTGACTGCGGCGGAATGTGGTCAAAGGGTGGATTAGTGTGGGTAAGCTCGTGGAAAACGGCTCTTTTGTTTTCCATCAGCTTATCCACACGTTCCGTAGGAAATCCACGCTTTGTCCACATGGAGTCCGCCTGGCTTACCTTTAAATCATACTGCGCTCTTGTTTAAATAGACCTCCTCGGGGGTTTGATAATCTAGCGATTGATGAATCCGTCGCTGGTTGTAAAACTCAAAATAGTCTTTCAGCCCTTGGTGCGCTTGTTTCACGGTCTGAAAATCATTCAAGTAGACTTTCTCATACTTGACAGAACGCCACAAACGCTCAACAAAGATATTATCCAAGGCCCGGCCTCTGCCATCCATGCTAACCTGGATGCCTTTATCCAGCAGGGGTTGCGTGAACCGATGCGTGGTAAATTGGCTCCCTTGGTCGGTATTAAAAATTTCGCACCGTGATGTTGCCAAGGCTTCATTCAGCGCAATGATACAGAAGTCTGCTTCCAACGTCGTACTCAGTGCCCAATTCAGCACATAGCGGCTGTACCAGTCGATGATTGCCATCAAATAAACAAAGCCATGTCTCAGACGTATATAGGTAATATCAGTACTCCAGACCTGATTACAGCGTTCAATGGGCAAATGTCTCAACAGATAAGGAAACACTTTGTGTTCCGGATTCGCCTGGCTCAACTTCGGCTTGGGATAGACCGCTTCTAAGCCCATTTGCCTGAGCAGCCGCCTGACGCGTTTCACATTGACCTGATGACCTTGTAATCTCAAATGCTCCGTCATTTTCAACACACCGTAAAAAGGTGTTTCGGTATATTGTTTATCCAGTTCATGCATCAATAATAGCGTGTATGCGTCGATACCCACCGGACGGTAATACAGGCTTGAGCGATTGATGCCTAGCAAACCACACTGTTGCCTGATGCTAAGGGTTGACAGCTCAGGTTCTAGCCACATTTTTTTAGTGTCAAGAGCCACGTTCAAAATGTTTTTTTTAGAAATTCATTTTCTACTTTTAGCTGCCCTATCTGCTTGTAGAGTTCATCAATCAACGCTTGCTGGTCATCTTCCTGGCGTTTTCGGTGGCTTGAAAATGCTTCGGGGAGGGTATTTAATGCAGCCTTTTTCCAATTGTTGATTTGGGTTGAATGGATGCCGTATTTCGCGGTAATTTCTGCTGTGGTTTGCTCACCTTTTAGGGCTTCTAAAACAACCTTTACTTTGGTTTGAGTGCTGTGCTTTTTTCGACTAATTGTCATCTCTTAATCCTCGGTTTTGAGGGTAAGATTCTATCTTAACTACTGGTCTAGTTTTTGGGGAGTATTATAATGTTTCAGCTTTGGATTGAACGTGTTTTTCGCTAGGAATAAAATGTTCATAGGGCTGCCAATAATCGGTTGCTATTGTTCCATTTAATTGATCTTCAATTCCTTCCCAGAGTTTTTGTCCTGTCTGTACGCTTCGGTCGCCAACAATGAAATTGATGAATTTTTTCCCATATCTATCAACAGCAATCCATATCCATTTATAGCTTTTTTTTGACCCACATAGGTATGCATTTCATCCATCTCAGCATAAATCACTTGTTCAGGACTTTTCAATTCGGCAACTTGCTCACCAAAGGATCTAATCCAATTTAGTACCGTGACATTGCTTACGTTCAAAACCCGACCAATTGAACGAAACCCTAATCCTTCAAGATATAATTGAAGAGCCATCTTTCTTAAATAGAATGGTTTGGCTCCCGAGCCACTAGCAACAGTATATCGAAAATTACATTCTTTACATTTGTAACGCTGCTTTTGTTTTACGATACCATCTTTGATGTTTTTATTAGATTTGCATTTAGGGCATTCCATTAAATTTCTCGCTCTCTTTAGAAAGATATCAAAAATTTAATTCTAACATAAAACTATACTAAATTAGCAATGCCAATTTTGCTTGGTCATTATCCCCTATGGCAGGAGAGCTTGATATCCAAAGTATGTTAACGCATGAATTTGGTCATGTTTTAGGTTTGGCTCATCAGAGGGTTGATGGAACATGTGGCAATGAAGTTACCACTACCACGTCCACGTGTGCTGGAAATCCAAATCAAGCATCTATGAGTAGCAGCTTAGCGAAAGGAGCAGGTGAGACTTGTCAGAGAACCCTTGAAACAGATGATACAGAAAGTGCAAATAATTTTTACTAAAGATTGGGGTATTTTTAGAAGTATTTATAAAACACAATATAAGTACTTCTAATCTTAAATATTGATTGAAAATAACCTTGTAAATAAAATATTTATACTCAAAAAACAGACAAAGGGATGATTATTGTTAGGCGACAATTAACCTGTCCGGTCAGACGACAATTATCTTGACCGGTTGAGTGTATAAACTGATAAGTACTTTTTACTCTTAGGAGGAAGTGACTTGTCCGGTAAACACATCACTCAATTACAGGAAAATAGTTATATGAAAAATCGTCAGACAGGTTGTACGCAGGAGACATCCGCAGCAAAAGCCGGCATCAGTGTTCGATCAGGTTGCCGGATCGAAAAAGGTGAAAGAGCTGAACACAAAGAACGAAAGTGGCGAACGCGCAAAGATCCATTAGAAGCCGTATGGGACTCAGAACTGGTTCCGTTATTAGAAGATGAATCGTCCTTAACTGGCATTACCCTGTGGGAGCATCTGGATGAGCAGCATCCGGGAAAGTATCCAGAGAAATACCTTCGGACACTGCAAAGACGTGTTAAACACTGGCAGGCCACACAAGGCCCGGACAAAGAAGTCATGTTTCGTCAGTCGGTACCTGCGGGTCATCAGGGACTATCTGATTTTACGCACCCCAATACCGTCATTACGATAGACGGGAAGGCGTTCGCACATTTACTGTACCAGTTTCGCCTGGCTTTTAGTGGTTGGCGTCATGTCCATGTTATTCAGGGCGGAGAAAGCTACAGTGCACTGGCTGACGGCTTACAAAGTGCATTACACACCTTAGGCGGTTCACCAAAGGAACATCGTACAGACAGCCTCAGTGCGGCTTACGTCAATAACGTAGAAAAACAGCGACTGACGGAAGACTATCATGATTTATGTAAGCATTATGGCATGCGGCCCACCACCAATAATCTGGGCATTAGTCATGAAAATGGCGCCATTGAAGCACCGCATGGCTCATTAAAACGTCGCATTGATCAAGCCATAAAGTTACGCGGTTCGAATGATTTTTCTACACTCCGTGCTTATCGAGAGTTTCTTGAACACATTGTCGACAAACTGAACAGACGATGCAAAGGCAGGTTGGCCGAAGAGCACAAAACCCTGTTAGCCTTACCCAAACACCGATTTGTTGATTATGCTGAGCTGTCGGTAAAAGTCACCACCAGCAGTACCATTGCTGTAAAACGCGCATTGTATACCGTCCCTTCACGCCTTATCGGTGAAAGCGTCAGGGTGCATCTCTACCATGATCGTTTGGTCTGCTTTGTTGGCCAAACTCGGGTGATCAATCTGCCTCGGATTTATCCAACAACGCCCACCGGCCGAGCGCGACGAATAGATTACCGGCATATCATTCATTCTCTGGCAGCCAAACCACAAGCCTTCCGCTTCTCACAGTTTCGCGATAATATTTTGCCTAACACGCAATATCGGGCTTTATGGAAGCAGGCAGAGAAACAGTTTACACCGCAAGAAGCATGCAAGTGGATGGTTGCTGTTTTACGCTTTGCCTATGATTATGATTGCGAAAGTGCCCTGGCAACTGAGCTAATGCGACAGGCAGAACAAGGTGCCTTGCCCGATTTAACATCCCTGCAGGCAAGGTATTTACAACACAGTACACCGCCACCGATACCGCTACGCCAACACCAGGTTGCTGACTATGATCAACTACTGACCGGTCAGTGGATGAGACAGGAGGTGTGCTGTGAGTGATGGTTTGCCAATGATGTTAAAAGAACTTCGCTTGCTGGCTTTTTGGCAATATTATGAAGCTTATCAGGAACAGGCCACAAAACAGGCATGGGGCTATAGCCAATACCTGTCTAAACTGTGTGAAAATGAAATTGCACGGCGCTTTGAAACGCGAGTTTGCAACTGGACCAAAGAAGCCAAATTACCCCGGGGCAAAAGTTTTGCCACCTTAGGCTTTGATGAATTACCGGAAACCATTCAAAAGAAAGTGATTGGGCTGCGCGATAATACCCAGTGGGCGCTACAGGCAGATAATGTTTTATTGATTGGCCCTTCCGGTGTCGGTAAATCGCATATTGCTTCTGCTTTGGGGCTTCATCTTATCGAACAAGGCATCCGGGTAAAATGGTTGGCTGCCACCGCACTGGTGCAATTACTGCAGCAGGCCAAAAAAGAGCTGGATTTAATGGCTGTGATGAGTCGACTGGATAAATATCGTGTACTCATTATCGATGATATTGGTTATGTTAAAAAAACGGATTCAGAAACCCAGGTCCTGTTTGAGTTTATTGCTCATCGTTATGAAAGTGGCAGCTTGATCATCACATCAAACCAGCCATTCAGTCACTGGGATCAGATATTCCCGGATACATTAATGACCGTAGCCGCCATTGACCGCATTATCCATCATGCCACGATTCTTGAAATCGACGGCAACAGTTACAGGAGGAAACATCAGAAAAAATCATAAAAAACCTTAAACACTCAACCGGCCATCATAATTGTCGCCAAACCGGACAAAGTAATTGACGCGAGACAGATTATTATGTTATCAAAATTCTTTAGATTAGTAGTTTTAATATTCATTTTGTCTCCCGGTATTGGTATTTCTTCAACTGTACTACCACCAGAAATACAAATTGATGTGGTTAATGCAGATGATGGCTTTACAACATTTAAAGTTAATGTAAATAAAAATGGTTATGAGTTTTTAGGCGGTCTAACTGAATATATTTCGACAGCGGAGCTTGATGCATATTTTGGGGTTATATCCCCAGGTAGAAAAGAGTTATGGACATGGAGTAAATATAAAGGAAAAACAATACTTCAAAAAGGATTTTTTCCAATAGAGAAAAAAATAACTAAGGATACACCTCAATCCTATATTACAAACTATTTGTTTTTGGGAAATGAACCCAGAGGAATGTACTTGCTTTTTTTATTATTTGTTGGAAATGATAAAGATCCAGAAGATATTTCTAATTGGGCATATATAGATGTTCGCCCTTTTTTCTTTTAAATATGACCTAAATCCTGCAAGCACTACCTATAGCGCAGTAAAAATAAAAAAATAAATGGGGTCAGTGTAAAATATTTGCGAGAAACAAGTATAGTGTAATTAATTGTACACTGACCCTAATTGTTTGCTGACCCTAATTGTTTGAGGAGAACAAATGAAAAAAAAGTATTTTAGACAGTCGTTATTTTTGATTTTAGCCATTATCTCTACCATTGCAGTGGGTGCTGAATCTGTAGATGGTATTTGGCAAAGTGAATCACAAGAGAAAAGTTATTACTCTATCCATCAACATGGGAACACGATAGTACTTATTGATTTATCTCGATTAGAGTTTGGTGGTGAAACTTTGTCTGCAGCTTATATTGGTTCTGTAGACGATTTAGTACTAAACCAGATGGCCAAGTTTCCTTTGAAGCCAGAGTTTGATTTTCCTCTAAAGATAACATTCATTAGCGATAAAGAAGCAACTTTAATGCCTCTTGTTGAGGGCGATGTTGTTGATGTTTTTTTTATAAAGTTGAAAAAAGTATTTAAATAGAGTCTGCTCAGAAAGGCAGCCTCCGTTTTTCCCTACTGCCACTGGTGACTGAAAATTTAGCCGACCATAACAGAGTAGTAATTTCGCTATTAGCTACAACCTAATTCTACTTTGTCAGATTACCTATTTCATTTTTTCAAGTTCGTCATTCCGGCAGGGATTGCCGGAATCCAAATTTCATGGATGAATTTTAGCTTGCCTTCCCTGGCGCTGGATACCCGCTCCCGGCGAGTATGACGGCCTTATGGTTAATCTGACAAAGTAGACTAAGCAGGTGATTAAAAGTCTTTTAATGGTTAGGAACGCGGATTGAGCTATAGTCAAATCTTGGTGTACAGCCTCTCAATCGGCGTCCTGTTGCCTGGTCTGTTTCTTGCTTAATGCCGTTGGTAAATTTGACGCCGGTAATCAATCACATCAGTCAAGTGTTTGTATCCGCGTAATCGTTTCCATTTCTTCTGAGCGGTTTCAACCAGCTTGAAGGCCATCGCCAGCGTTGTGTTCCGACTGCCACAATTCTTGGTTCGTGTGGTTCTCAGCCGCACTGTTGCGAAAACAGATTCGATGGAGTTCGTCGTCCGAATGTGTTGCTAGTTTTCGGCAGGAAAGTCGTAAAATGTCAACAGGGGTTCTAAGACCATTTTGCTTTTGTTCCTAAAGGGCTTGCAGGTTTAAGTTGAAATGAATTTTTTTGAACCACCAATTCTTACAAATATGCAGATTCGAAACTTATGCACGATCTTTTGATCCATTTGGGTAGAATAGATCAATGTTTGACATTGTTATGATCTGGAATGAGAAGCGGTGATTTTGTTTCCAGGCTCTTCAACTAATCCATGAAAAAAACTAAAACCAAAAAGGTAGGCCAATTTGTGGCGCAAGAATTGAAAAACTTAGTCCAGACGCGTATCCCGACCAAGCATGGAGAGTTCGCGCTGCATTATTATAGTAATAACATCGATAACAAAGAGCATGTAGCCTTTGTAAAAGGTGATGTCACGGGTCGAAAAGACGTACCAGTCAGAATTCATTCGGAATGCTTTACTGGCGATGTCTTGGGTTCTAGGCGGTGCGACTGTGGCGATCAATTGGATATGGCCTTGGAATTAATGAACCATGCTGGCTTTGGAGTACTGATTTATTTACGCCAGGAAGGCCGTGGTATTGGTTTGCTGAAAAAACTGCAAGCTTACAATCTGCAAGATCAAGGTATGGATACTGTTGATGCAAACATTCATTTGGGCCACTTGCCGGATGAACGCGAATATAGTTTGGCAGCGTTGATACTTAAGGATTTAGATGTTGATTCAACCAACTTGATAACCAATAATCCGCATAAGATTGATGAATTAGTCAAACTCGGCGTCACAGTTTCTAGTCGGATTCCTATTGAACCGGCGTATCATCAGGATAATTTGGATTATCTTAAAGTGAAAGCGGAAAAAATGCGGCATATGCTTTCTATTAAAAAAGCGGCGCCTGAAACTGTCGTTTCCAAACTTGAATTTTTAAGACCTTATTTCGATCAGTTGCAAAAGTATCGATCAATGGATCAAACAAAGCCTTTCATCACTGTAAGCTATGTTCAGAGTGCGGATGGGAGTATTTCTTCAGATACCGAGATCCCAATGGCTTTGAGTGATCGTCCAGCATTGATGATGACCGAGGTGTTAAGAGCTAAACATGATGCTTTGTTGGTGGGCATTAATACCTTATTGGTAGACGATCCACAGCAAAATGTTAGTTTTGGTGAGGAAGATGATCCATTGTCAGTCGTGTTAGATGGCCAATTACGTTTTCCAGAAAATGCAAAATTACTGAATTGTTCTGCCAAAAAACCTCTTGTAATTACCACCCAATTTACGGCAAAACAACAGATACAAAGAATGGAAAAAGCCGACATTCAGGTGCATCAGGTTGCAGCAACAGCAGAAGGCGAGGTTGACCTGCGAGCGGCTCTCGAATTATTGAGTGGTTTAGGGATTAAGAATGTCATGGTAGAGGGCGGGGGTAAAGTGATCAATGAGTTTTTTAGTCAAGGATTGGTAGATTTTTGTATTATTACCCTGGTGCCTAAGTTTATCGGAGGGCCGAAAGCTTTGGATGACCGATGCCATTCGCCGATTGATATTAAGAATTGTCAATATCAATCGCTGGGTAGTGATTTGATTATTTATGGCGGCATAGCTTTCGATGATTAATGATGAAATTTCTCGACAGAGAACTTGCGTATTTTTTATGATTTAAAACAGCGGCAATCAATAACGTATTTGGGATCTGCCCAACTGCCAACTGTGCGCTAGCCGTTGTGTATTTATATTGACGGATCATGCGTATGCTTGGGTTGATAGATTACTAGTCGCAATACCCAAGATCTGAATAGGATATTTTTTGCCATGTTCCGGCACTTGCATCAAAATATTGCAACATTTCATTTTTGTTATCCCGTAATACGGCAACCTGCGTAATATTCATTAAGCTACCGCCGGTCGTATTTTGACAAACTTCTGATAGTATAATGCCCCAACAAATCCAGACGAGAAATTAAAGAAATCTTATTCCAATTTAGTTACTATTTAAAGAAAATATTGGAGTATTTTAATGAGCAGAAAAAGAACAAGTTACAGCGCTGAGTTTAAAAGCAGATTAGTCTTAGAGGTCTTGAAAAATGAAAAGACACTGCAAGAAATAGCGAGTACGAATAACATCACGCCTAAAAACCTGCAAAACTGGAAAAAGATCTTCTTAGACAATGCGGAAATAGCGATGGAACCCGCCAAAGCAGTGAAAGAATATAAAGAGGAATTATTAGCAGCTCAAGAACAAAATGAGATGCTGAGTAAGATCGTAGGCAAGATGACGGTTGAAAAGGAGTGGCTTGAAAAAAAGCTAAAAAGCTTGGGCTTATCTAATAAGAAACAACTGATAGAACCCAAGCTTGATACTCTTTCGCTGACTCAGCAGTGTACTTTACTCGGCCTAAATAGAAGTAGCCTTTATTACAAAAATAGAGAAAACCCCAAGAAAAAAGAAATCAAAGCGCATATCAATCAAGTTTTTGAAGAGATACCCATTTATGGTGCAGCTAAAGTACACCAGCAATTACTTGAAGATGGATTTAAGGTCAGTTTAAATACGGTAGCAAGTTATCGGCAACAAATGGGGCTGAAAGCTGTTCTGGCGGTTAAACAGGTCAATACGACTGCGCCGATAAAAGAACATAAAAAATATGACTATAAACTTCGAGGACTTGATATAACAGAGGCTAATCAAGTCTGGAGTACAGATATTACCTACATCAAAACAAAGGGCGGTATGGTTTATTTAGCCGCTATTATTGATTGGCACTCAAAGGCGGTGCTCTCCCACAGAATATCCAACACCATGGATTCCACATTAGTTGTCGATGTATTGGATGAGGCACTTGCACACGAGCTATTGTCAAATCTGGTGTATGGCATAATCAAGCGACTTCCTGTTTTTGATTGCCAGTTTGTTTAATTCCATCGATAAATTTAACGCCTGTTATGACGTCCGCTAAATGCTTATGACCTCTTAATCTGTGCCATGTTTTTTGAGCCGTTTCCATCAGTTTAAACGCCATCGTTAGCGTGGTTATACGGCTACCGCAGTTTTTCATTTTATTGGTCCGTAATCTCACCGTAGCAAAGACGGATTCTATCGGGTTAGTGGTTCTGATGTGTTGCCATGTTTCTGCCGGATAATCATAGAAAACTAGCATTTCAGCCTTATCTTTTTCCAGGCAACCCATGGCTTTAGGGTATTTTGCACTGAACCGTTCAATGCAATGGTCAAAGGCTTTGTAAGCCTCTTCCCGTGTTTCTGCCTGCCAGATGTTATGCAAGGCTTCTTTCACTTTGGGTTGCATGGCCTTTGGTAACTTTTCCATCACATTAGCCGTTTTGTGTACCCAGCAGCGTTGCTGATCGGTGGTTGGCCAGACTTTGCCAACCGCATTCCAAAAGCCCAGTGCACCATCACCAATGGCAAGCTTTGGGGCTACCGTTAATCCACGCTGCGTTAAGTCCAGCAAGACCTCTTCCCAGCTGGCAGAAGATTCGCGATAACCATCGGATACCGCTAATAGCTCTTTGTTACCCTGCTCATCAGAGCCCATAATAACCAGTAGACATAAACGATCATCAAGCCTGACGTTACAATGAACACCATCGGCCCAGATGTAAACATAGCGTTTTGTAGAAAGGTCTCGTTTCGTCCAGGCTTTATAGTCCTCTTCCCAGCTGCTTTTCAAGCGACTGATGGTGTTGGCCGATAACCCTGCCGCATCAACACCCAGTAAGTGCTGTAAGGCTTCTGGAAAATCGCCGGTTGAAATACCACGCAAATATAACCAGGGCAGTAATTCATCAATCACTTTTGCGCGTTTTAAATAGGGTGGAACCAGTTGACTATTAAATTTAATTTGTGAACCTGAACGATCCCTTACTTTAGGCACTTTTACCGTCACATCGCCAAGCCCTGTCTGGATGGTTCGTTCAGGCAGGTAGCCATTACGGACAACAGCTGTTTTATTGTCCTCTGTTTGCAAAGAGACGTGCTGCTCAATAAACACCTCAACTTCAGTATTAATGGCCGCAGCAAGCATTCTTTGCGCTCCATCTTTTAATATGGTTTGTAATGGATCAAGTTCTACTTCTGCTTGCTTATTGAGAGCTATAACATTATTCTCTTTCATGGTGGTGTGTTCCTTATTGTTGGTGAGTGATCTGGCTGATCTTTTCCAACAGAATACACCGCTATCTTTTTTAGGTCATACACCAGAAATGACTATATCTCCTTGCACACTATGGCACCCCTGAAATATTTAATACAGACCAAGGCAGTCAATATACCAGCGAAATTCATACCCAACGGCTAAAAAATAAAGGGATCACTATCTCAATGGATGGAAAAGGCAGAGCGACTGATAATATTTGTATTGAACGATTCTGGCGCAGTGCAAAATGTGAACGTATTTATCTAAATGAATACGATTCAATCAACGCCTTACAAAAAGATGTTGATGATTATATTGAGTTTTATAATCACAGACGATTTCATGAAACATTAGATTATAAAAAACCAATGAAGGTGTATAAAGAAAGTATTTTAGATAAAAATACGATGGATGTAGCCGCTTAATGATTAGGAATAAGATTTAAGGGAATATCTGTCTTGACTCTTTGGGTTGCTATACTTTTTGTATCCGCATTATAATTTGGGTGACTCACAATTTTAGATACAGGAATCGTTTCACCACCGCGGCTATATAAATCAATTTCTCCCAAAAAAACCTCTATGTCAGAAATTTCATCGACACAGTGCGCTGCCGTAAGAATCCACTGCGGAGCCACCAATGTTCCGCCACAAAATCGCCTATCATAAGCGGAGCCTTGTACATCGGCTATCAAAAGAGCAGCCATCCATGGCCAAGCATCTTGCTTAGAGGGCGTTCCGGTAATAATTTTGGGTTGGTACAGAGGGCCATTCACGTCATGTTCAGCATTTGCATTCTGACTTTGAAATAACGTCAGAATAAGCAGCGTTACCAATAGAAGTGATAAATTTACCGCTTTGTAATTTGTTGTTTCAGAGTTGTTTTTCATATTCATTCTTCATCGTCAAGTTGTCGTTTAAAAAATGATGGTTTATTATTAAAGGAAAGGAAATTGTTGTCATAGGTTTATTCTATCGACCCTTATTTCAACCACCTATGAAGTACCTCATTGGTAAGTCAGTATTTAGCATTGAGCTATTTTTAATAGTTTGGCTTCAAGTCAAAAAGTGTATTTCAGATTAAATTACTCATATCAATCCTGGTATTCTCTTTAGGGGTATTTATAAGTGATTTGGGGCTTTGCCCAACTACCAGGTGTTACGCTAGCCGTTGGGCGTTCTATTGCGGGTCATATTTATCTGGCTGTTTAGAATCGTGTGTTAATCACAATACCCAATACTCGCAAACGATATTTCAGACCATTGTTTGGAACTCGCATCAAAATACTCCAACACTTCATCCTCGTTATCGCTTAACACTGCTAGCTGGGTAACGTTCATTAAGCTTCCTCCAGTGGTATTTTGACAAATTCTTGCGCCGTCATTACAGCTGAATGCAGTGCCGTCCTTTTGGCCCGCATATTCAGGGTATTTGGTCGCACATTTGGCTAATAAGTCTTCTGGGTTATCTTGGGTTGAGACAGTTGTTGAGCCAATGGTCGCAGTAATAAACTGGTTATATTCATCTATTTGGGTATAAACGCCATAGCCTCCATATAATGCGCAGGGATTGGTGCCGAAAGAGGTGATACCGATTTGTTTCCAGCTTTGACTGTTCAAGTCTTTAATAAGCAAGGGGCCGCCGCTATCGCCTTGACACGTATCTTTTTCTTCAGAAGTACCCAGGCAAATGATGTTTTCCAGTTCTGGTAAGGAGGAAAGCGTTGAATCACATTTTTCATCACTTTCAATGGTGAAGTTGACTTGTTGTAGATTCGAGGGAAAGGTATCTGTAAACAAACCTTGATAGGTTATTCCCCAGCCAAGGGCTAAAGCAGATCGCCCCTTTTCGTTCTTAAAATCAAAATCATAGGCTACGGAAACCGGCTCAATAGAAGAAGGGCTGGCAAGTTTTAGTAGCGCTAAATCAGCATTTTTTGTTTCAGCGTTATAATTTGGGTGAATAACAATGTTTGTGACTGCAATTGTTTCGCCTCCGTTGCTATACAAATCATTCTCTCCCAATAAAACCTCTATGTCAGTAATTCGCGTTACACAGTGAGCTGCAGTTAATACCCACTGAGTAGCTATCAACGTGCCACCACAAAACTGTCTTTGAAAGTTCGATCCTGATGCATCGGTTCTCAAAAGAGCGGCCATCCAAGGCCATGCGCCTTTTTCTGAAGTCTCTCCGTTTATAATTTTTGGTGTTTGCAATGGGTCATACGTGCTATTTTCAGCACGTGCATTGTTTACCTGGAATAATGTCAAAGATAACATTACTCCCATTAAAAATAACAAATTAGCCGTTTTGTTATTGGTTGCTTTAGATACATTTTTCATCTTCATTCTCCGTCGTCAAGTTATTGTTTAGAAAATGATAATTTTGATTCATAAAGGTGAGTCAATCGTTACCATGGGTTTAGTCTATCGGCCATTATTTCAACTACCTATGAAGCGCTTCACAGGCAAGCCTGTTTTTTTTATTCCTCACGGTTCTTTTTTGCTGTCGTCTATAAGCCATTGCTCTTGGAAAAGTTATACCTCACTAAAAGTTAATGAAATCATTTATTTATGTGAGTGGTCGAATGTTGTTTGTAACGGGTGGTATTTTGTATGTACAAGGAAATAGGTCCTGCTCACTCAATCAATAAAATGGCTTGCCGTGAATAAATGAATAGGTGGCTATGTGAGTTGCTTGGACTCTGCAGTGAGCACTTTTGGGAGAAGACCAAAAGGAGGCTATTGGAAGAGGGGTTTTATTCTTGATTGGTAAAAGCTTGCTTTCGGCGGCTTCAGTACTGGGCTGGTACACATTGACATGAGATTAAACAAAAGTTGTGCAAACCTTTCTGGGTTAGATCATATTTTTTTTTGGTTTAACTTGCTGAAATACATATAGTCTTTTAAAATCAGTAGGGATAAGTCTTTTTGGAGTGGAAATAGTTCGTGCAGAAGGCCTTTTCTTATTGGACGAAGGGTGTTTTAAAGAGCTTCTGTCGCTATTTTCCCCGCAAAGTAGAGTTTTTTAGTCGCCTATTTATATTTAAGTAAGGCAACTTTTTGAAAAGCGTTATTGAATGTTCTATCCTTAATAATTAACTCACCCGTTTTAATTGAAGGTTTTTTTTGTGATATCAATTAGGCGAACCTCGTCGGGAAAGGATGGCTTGATGAGTAACTTTTTGCCAAATTTTAGTATTTGAATCCATTTATATGCATTGGATGTTATTAGGGCGGTTAGTATTCGAAGAATTTTATTTTTCTTTGAAAGTGTTTATCCAATAGGTTGAAGCATAATTCTCTGTTTCTTTTTGTTACTTTAATACGATCAATTTAAGGTTTTCTTTAATGTTTACTAATGGACTCCCTATGTATTCTAGTTCCGCTCAAAGCGGAACGGTTATTAAATTTCATTACATTGCATTTGCATTTGTAGTGTTGATCTTTTTGATTCACTTAGCACTTTATTATGATTTTACAGTTGATGATGCCTTTATCACATTTGCGTATTCAAGAAATCTTGCCCTGGGTGAGGGTTTAAGAATAGCGGTAGGCAACCCTGTTGAAGCCAACTCAAGTTTTTTATGGTCAGTCATTCTTGCGCCAGGCGTAATTTTTGGTATTGATCTGGATGTGTTTTCCAATATTATTGGCGTTATTTGTGGTATAGGTTCAATAATCCTGGTATTTGTACTGACCAAAAGATGGAATGCGGATTCGAATGATACGCTGACGTCCTTGCAACTCGCAATAATAGCGAGTTTTTTAACAGCCATGAATTCTTCATTTTCCTTGTGGAATGTCTATGGCATGGAAAATGGTTTCGTGGCATTACTCCTGCTCGGTTCTCTTTATTTGTTCTACAAAGAAGTTGAAACAAAGGCAGGAATAAGCTCTGCTTTTCTCATCGTTGCTCTATATATGTCTAGACCCGAAGCTTTTGGGTATGTGCTGGTATATATTGCAGCCCGTTTCATCTATTATTTTGTATACCAAGAAGTAGAAAAAAGATGGCTTTATAATTGGTTCTTACTATTAGTGGGTTCGTTAGTCATTTATGAGGCGTGGGGATTTTATTATTATGGGTATTTACTTCCTACTTCTGCCGTAGCAAAAGTAGGTGCTTCTGTGATTACCCGGCTACAGGATGGGTTGCATTACACTATTTTTGGTGGACATGCTGCTGTATTAACAGTTATCGGAATGGTGCTCTTTGCGTTTCGCCTTCCAAAATTGCTAGGTAATTTTGCCGATCATCGGCATTTGATTTTCCGATCCGGTCTATTGGCGTCATTGTTGTTGATGCATTCTGCATTCGTCCTGTTATCCGGTGGAGATTGGATGCCTAACGCCAGGTTTTGGAGTCAAACTGTACCGTTGGGTGCGGTTTTTCTGATTACCGAAATGTCCTATTTTTCACTTTTTAAAAGGTTGGATATTTTGCTGGCGTCCCTGGTAATGTATGTTGTGCTCCAATTGTATTGCGATAATCATTTTCTGGCTAAAGTGGAAAAGCTAGCTGCTGCCGAGCAACGAGCGGTAAAAGGGATGGCAGAGTTTCTGAATACCAGATATCAACCAGGTGACGTTGTTGCGGCTAGTGACATTGGATTGTTAAATTATCATTTTAAAGGGAAAGTTTTGGATTGGTGGGGTTTGGCAGATGAGCAGATTGGACGAAGTTCAGAAGCGGCCGGGGGTATTACGGTTAAAACAATTCTAGAGCGCAGACCTAATTATATAGTGCTGTATTCTAACGAGCCGTCATTAACTATCGAAACTACAAAAGACGGCCAAGCGAGGCAATCTCACAAATTCATTACTAACCCTGAATTTACCCGCCAATATAAACAAATACACTATTTGCATTTTTGGGAAAATCGCTATCACGCGCTATTCGCGCTCCAATAAAGAGTGATTTGATACAAACCCTGTTCCTGTTGGTTGCTTGAGTTAGTTTTTAGCGGCATCGCTCTCATATCAGAGCAATAATTAACTAGTACCCAGGATTGTTTAAAAATAAATTTTATATCTTAAAATTACACGGTTTTCGGAGATCCATAATGAGACTCTTAGAGTGTCTAAAATTGTTGCGGCCACATCAGTATGTTAAAAATATATTTATTTTTGTACCTCTATTTTTTGCACTGGAAATCACCAATACTAGTTTTTTATTAACTGCTTTTTTAGCATTTATTGCTTTTTCTTTGTCTGCCAGTGCTGTTTACATTTTGAATGATTATCGCGATATTGAAGATGATCGCCAGCACCCTAAGAAAAAATTTAGACCGCTAGCTTCTGGTGCTGTCAGTAAGAAAACAGCGCTCTTTCTCTTGGGTGTACTACTAATAGTAAGCTGTTCTATAATGGCTTCGCTATCTTTGCCAGCATTGGGCATTATGATTAGCTACGTTCTACTGAATACGGCCTATAGTTTTTCTCTTAAGCATATAGCCATTCTGGATGTAACCATTATTTCAGTCGGGTTTGTACTTCGTCTATTTATTGGTTCAGCGGTGACGGGTATTCTTCTTTCTCAATGGATAGTAGTGATGACCTTTCTATTAGCATTGTTTATGGCCTTAGCAAAAAGGCGGGATGATGTGCTGATTTTTATGGAAACGGGGCAGAAAATGCGTAAAGTGATTGATGGTTATAACCTTCAGTTGCTTGATTCAGCGATGATGATCATGGCATCAGTCGTGATAGTTGCTTACATTCTTTATACTACTTCAATCGAAATTATTCAGCGTTTGCATTCTGAATATCTATATTTGACTTCCTTATTTGTCATTTTAGGTATTATGCGATATTTGCAGATTGCTTTTGTTGACAAGGATAGCGGTAGTCCAACCAGGGTTATTCTAAAAGATAAGTTTATGCAATTAACGATTACCTTTTGGGTTTTATCTTTTGCTTGGATACTTTATTTATGATAGCGATAAAGTATATTATCTTTGCTATTGTATCGACTGTATTTAATTTGCTTTTTCAATATCTTAGCTTTTCTTTATATCATGGTTTTTTAAGCCTGTATGTTGGGATGATGTGGGGGACACTGGCAGGTTTGGTAACCAAGTATATTCTTGATAAAAAATATATTTTTTATCACCAACCTAAATCAAAAAAAGAGGACGCCCAAAAATTTATGTTGTACTCATTGATGGGTGTCGTTACCACTTTCATTTTTTGGGGAACTGAAGTTACCTTTGATTATATTTTTGCCAGTGAGTTTGCTAAGTATGTTGGTGCTGTTGTCGGGTTAAGTATTGGTTACGTCGTTAAGTATTTTCTCGATAAAAGATTTGTTTTTAAGGAAACCTCATGAAGAAAGTGGCTAGCTGGGGAAATTATCCTAATACCCAAAGTACCCTATTAAACTACGAAACACTTCCAGGTTTAAAAAACTTAGTGTTAAAGCATAATGATGTTATAGCTTTTGGGAATGGCAGAAGTTATGGCGATAGTGCGCTTAGTAGCTATGCGGTTCATATGAAAGCGCACAGATATTGCCTGGACTTCAATGTAGAAACGGGTGTGTTGCATTGCCAGTCGGGTGTTTTATTGGCTGAAATCTTGGAAAACTTCGTGCCAAGAGGTTGGTTTTTAAAAGTATCACCTGGTACTAAACTGGTGACCGTGGGAGGTGCTATTGCCAGTGATGTACACGGCAAAAACCACCATTTAGAAGGTTGTTTTAGTGAATCATTGCAAGAATTTAGGCTTATGCTGGCCGATGGTGAAATATTAACCTGCTCAAGAACATCTCATCGCGAATTGTTTTTAGCAACCTGTGGCGGGATGGGGTTAACAGGCGTTATTTTAGATGCAAAAATTCAGTTAAAAAAAATTAAGTCAAAATTTCTTAATCAGATAACTATTAAGACCAACAACCTTAAAGAAACATTCGAAGCATTTGAAAAAAACAAACAATACACCTATTCAGTAGCTTGGATTGATTGTTTGGCAAAAGGCCAAGCAATAGGTAGATCTTTGCTAATGGTAGGAGACTTTCGAGAGGATGGTCAGTTAGATTATAAACCGAGTCAAAAATTATCAATTCCTTTTAATTTTCCTTCATTCTCACTAAATACACTTAGCGTAAAAGCATTTAATTGGATTTATTATCATAAAGTTAGGGATGAAGTGTCCAAACAAAAAGTTGATATAGAAAGTTTTTTTTATCCACTTGATGGTATTGGACATTGGAATCGTATTTATGGTCGGCGCGGATTAACACAATACCAATTTATCTTGCCGATAAAAAATAGCTTCCAAGGGTTAGAAGAAATCTTAACGAAGATTGCTGAATCTGGAAAAGGCTCCTTTTTAGCAGTTTTAAAGTTGTACGGTAAGGAGAACGAAAATTACCTTTCTTTTCCCAAAGAAGGTTATAGTTTGGCGCTCGATTTTAAAATTGAGAAAGGACTCTTCAAATTGCTGGATCAACTGGATGAAATTGTTATCAAGTATGGCGGTAGAATTTATCTTGCCAAAGATGTTCGAGTTAAAAAAGAAGTTTTTGAGCAAGGTTATCCTAGGGTCGAACAATTTAGAGCAGTTCGTAAAAAATATGGGCTAGATAAAAAATTTAGTTCACTCCAATCAACCAGGGTAGGGATTTAATAATGAGTTATGTACTAATAGTTGGGGCTAAAAGCGATATGGCTACAGCAACAGCCAGAGAATATGCTAAGGGAGGGTATCATATCTACCTTTCAGCACGGAATTGTGAAGAGCTCAAAGATTTGGCAACGGATATAAATGTTAGGACAGGTCGAGTAGTTAAGTTAGTTGAGCTCGATATTCTAAATTATGAAAAGCATCAGGCTAGTTATGATGGTTTAGAAGAAAAGCCCCTGGGCGTGATTTCTTTCGTTGGTTACTTGGGTGAACAAAAGCAAGCACAAGACGACTTTAATGAAACAGCTAAAATTATTGCTACCAATTACACTGGTGTTGTTAGTTTCTTAAATATTGTTGCGAATGATTTTGCAAGAAGAAAGAGCGGCTTTATAGTTGGTGTGAGTTCCGTTGCGGGTGACAGAGGGCGGAAAAGCAACTATATATATGGTTCTGCAAAAGCAGCTTTTACCGCCTACTTATCTGGTTTAAGAAATCGGTTATTCGAGGCGAATGTCCATGTAATGACCGTTAAACCAGGCTTTGTCGCGACAAAAATGACGGAAAGTTTGGAATTGCCAGAAAAATTAACTGCCCAACCCGAAGATGTCGCTAAAGATATTTTTCTAGCGCAAGCAAAAAACAAAAATGTTTGCTACACGGCTTGGTTTTGGCGATATATCATGTTGATTATTAAGACGATTCCTGAGTTTCAGTTTAAGAAAATGAGCCTGTAAACATTATCAATTAAATTTCAAAAAGACTTTTTTTACTGAAAGAAAAGGTTTTGTTAAAAAACACAACTCTTAAATTTTCTAACCTCTCATGAAACTGGCTTTGTTTGATTTTGATGGTACCGTCACAAATAGAGACAGCCTGAAAGAATTTGTAAAGTTTGTAGTAGGTAAACCCAAGTATTATTGGGGACTGTTGGTGCTTTCTCCTGTTCTTGCAGCCTACTTATTTAAAGTAATCACTAATTCTGCAGCCAAAGAACGGTTGATAGCTTATTTTTTTAAAGATTGGAACTATGAAGTTTTTCAAAAAAAGGCAGATCAATATTCGTTGGAACAAATTGATTCAATACTGCGGCCGCAAGCCATGGATAAAATATCATGGCATTTAAAGGAAGGCCACCAAGTAGTTATTGTATCTGCTTCTGTCGATTGTTGGTTACAAAAGTGGTGTGATTTAAACCACTTAGAACTGGTTTCTACTCAGTTAGAAATCAAAAACGGTAAATTAACCGGCCGTTTTTTAGGTAAAAACTGTCATGGCGTGGAAAAAGTAAAACGAGTTGAAGAGCTATATTCTCTTGATCAATACCAGTTTATCTATGCTTACGGCGACAGTTCTGGCGATCGGCCTCTTATGTCTCTAGCCCAAGAAAGTCACTATAAGCCTTTTCGGTCACTTTGACAGCCTTTTACAACACAGTTACTTTATAAAAAGCTGTCTTGATAAATGGAGTATTCCCCAATTCAGAAACAAGCCTGAATTCCACTAAAAGTTAAGCCTGTAACTTCTTTTTAAAAGTTTCTGTCGTTCTTCTTCAAAAGTCGTAAATGCTTTTATTCTTAGCCATTTCCAAGGCCAGTTGGTCATGCATTGATGTTCGCATTTGTGGGGTAGCCAATATTATTCTGGCAAGGGTGGCATTTTTGCCTTCAATCAGGGGCATTATCATTGGTTTACCGCTGCCTTGTTGATGTATTCTGAATTATTGTCACCGTGAAAGCCTTTTAATGAGAAAGAAAAAGGTTTTCAGTATTTTTTCAAGCGCAGGAATTAAAAAAAATGTTCGCTAATTTTTGTCAACCGACAAGACCATTTATGCTTTTCTCTTGAAGCGTAGTATCACCATAATATAGCAACCCAAAGAGTCAAGACAGATATTCCCTTAAATCTTATTCCTAATCATTAAGCGGCTACATCCATCGTATTTTTATCTAAAATACTTTCTTTATACACCTTCATTGGTTTTTTATAATCTAATGTTTCATGAAATCGTCTGTGATTATAAAACTCAATATAATCATCAACATCTTTTTGTAAGGCGTTGATTGAATCGTATTCATTTAGATAAATACGTTCACATTTTGCACTGCGCCAGAATCGTTCAATACAAATATTATCAGTCGCTCTGCCTTTTCCATCCATTGAGATAGTGATCCCTTTATTTTTTAGCCGTTGGGTATGAATTTCGCTGGTATATTGACTGCCTTGGTCTGTATTAAATATTTCAGGGGTGCCATAGTGTGCAAGTGCCTCATCCAATACATCGACGACTAATGTGGAATCCATGGTGTTGGATATTCTGTGGGAGAGCACCGCCTTTGAGTGCCAATCAATAATAGCGGCTAAATAAACCATACCGCCCTTTGTTTTGATGTAGGTAATATCTGTACTCCAGACTTGATTAGCCTCTGTTATATCAAGTCCTCGAAGTTTATAGTCATATTTTTTATGTTCTTTTATCGGCGCAGTCGTATTGACCTGTTTAACCGCCAGAACAGCTTTCAGCCCCATTTGTTGCCGATAACTTGCTACCGTATTTAAACTGACCTTAAATCCATCTTCAAGTAATTGCTGGTGTACTTTAGCTGCACCATAAATGGGTATCTCTTCAAAAACTTGATTGATATGCGCTTTGATTTCTTTTTTCTTGGGGTTTTCTCTATTTTTGTAATAAAGGCTACTTCTATTTAGGCCGAGTAAAGTACACTGCTGAGTCAGCGAAAGAGTATCAAGCTTGGGTTCTATCAGTTGTTTCTTATTAGATAAGCCCAAGCTTTTTAGCTTTTTTTCAAGCCACTCCTTTTCAACCGTCATCTTGCCTACGATCTTACTCAGCATCTCATTTTGTTCTTGAGCTGCTAATAATTCCTCTTTATATTCTTTCACTGCTTTGGCGGGTTCCATCGCTATTTCCGCATTGTCTAAGAAGATCTTTTTCCAGTTTTGCAGGTTTTTAGGCGTGATGTTATTCGTACTCGCTATTTCTTGCAGTGTCTTTTCATTTTTCAAGACCTCTAAGACTAATCTGCTTTTAAACTCAGCGCTGTAACTTGTTCTTTTTCTGCTCATTAAAATACTCCAATATTTTCTTTAAATAGTAACTAAATTGGAATAAGATTTCTTTAATTTCTCGTCTGGATTTGTTGGGGCATTATATAACATACCCTTTCGTATTAGGTTTCTCCTATTCAAAAAAAATAATTACAAACATTTTTTGTAATTCGATTATGTGAGGTTTATCACATAAAATAACTTTTCCTTGCCAAAACAGTTTTACTGAGTGTAAAGTCTAGGAATATTTAAGTTTCATTATAACTGCTGACAACATGGGCTTGAGCATGATTGCCTGCCCGCATTATAGATTACATTGGGGATCGCTATGAGAACAGGTATTAATAGCCTAAGAAATACTCGACTGAAAGGGTGCAAAAATTTAACATTGCTGACGATGTTGTTCATTGTGTTTATGTCATCGTCAGGCAAGCTTTATGCTTTACCTCAATTTTTTCAAAATGAGGTAGTCAAATCTGGCTTTAATCAGCCCATTTCCGTGGCATTTTTGCCGGATGGTCGGGCGCTTGTGGCCCAAAAATTTGGGCAAGTCTTCATTTTGGATCCACAGCAAACATCGCCTACAAGTTCAGCCTATTTAACGCTTACTGATATTGATACAGTCGGAGAACGTGGACTGTTGGATATTGTGGTCGACCCTAATTTCGCAACAAACTCCTTTATTTATGTCGTTTACCATCGTTCCTCAGATACCAAACTGCATATTTCACGATTTAGTCATGATGGAGTTACTAATACGGCAGGCAATGAATTTGAGGTTTGGAGCGACCCGAACGTATTTCACCATGAGTTTCATCATGGTGGCGGGTTAAGCTTTGGTCCGGATGGTAATCTTTACTTAACCACCGGCGAGCAATTCAATGGGCCTGATGCACAAGACTTAACCAAGGCAGCCGGTAAGATCATCCGGGTTGCCCCGGATGGCAGCATCCCTGCGGGCAATTATTGTGGAGTGAACACCTGTACTTCTGGCGAATTACCTGAGATTTGGGCTTATGGTCTAAGAAACCCGTTTCGTTCACGTTGGGATATACCGCTCAGTGGAACCCCTCGGCTTTTCATTGGTGAAGTAGGAGGTAACGATATTACCGCGAATGAAGATGTTCATTTAGGTGGGGCGGGTGTGAATTACGGTTGGCCATTTTGCAGTGGAGCGGAATGTGTTCCTCCGAATTCAAGTTATGATGTTCCGTGGTTCACCCATGAACACAATGAATATCCTGGTCCTAATCCAGGAACGGCAATTGTTGGCGGTATCGTTTATCGGGGAGGGCAGTTTCCGGCCGCTTACCAAGGGGCTTATTTTTATGGAGACTATGCACAAAGGTACATACGCTACATTACTATAGATACTAACGGAGCACCGTTGGTTGACAATGTGTTTGAGCCGAATGAAACGGATGCGGGACTTGTTGTCGACCTTAAAGAAGGGCCGGACGGTGCATTGTATTTTATCCAAATTGCGAGTAATTTTAATTTTACAGCCAATTCTGGCGCTTTGAAACGGATCCGCTATAACGATGGCAACCAACCGCCGCAAATCACTTCAGCGACCGCGGATGTAACGTCAGGTGCTGCGCCATTGGCAGTACAATTCGTTGGTGCTGCCACAGACCCTGAAAATGATCCATTGCTATATACCTGGGTGTTTGGTGATGGACAACAGGCCAGTGGCGCCTCGGTCACCCATGACTATACTCAAAACGGCACTTATCAAGCGATACTTCAAGTCAGTGATAACGATAAAACAACCACGTTGAACCCACCTATTACGATTAATGTTGGTTCAGCGCCAGTAGTCACCATTAACAAACCGTCGAATGGCACAGCGTTTAGAGCTGGAGAGACGATCAACTTTTCAGCTACGGCTAGTGATAACGGGCCGTTAACTGAGGCAAGTTATAAGTGGACAGCATTATTTACCCATAATGAGCATACTCACCCACAACTTGGTCCTGTTGCTGGTTCTGCGGGGACATTGCATACGCCCAATTCAGGTCATTCATTCAATACCGACACGGGTTTTCAGTTGTCGGTTGAAGTGACCGATGTGGATGGGTTGTCAACCACGAAGACGGTTAACATTGTCCCAGAAAAAGTCGATATTACATTAAACTCAGTGCCGAATGGTATTTCATTGTTGATTGATGGCACTATTTCTATTATGCCACTTGTTTACGACACAGCGATTGATTTCAAACACATACTTACAACACCGCAAACGGCGTGTATCAATAATATTCACTATAGTTTCGATAGTTGGTCTAATGGCGAAGCGGGTTCGTTCGCTTACACTGTGCCGGATCAAAACCAGACATTGACGGCGACGTACACAGCTGGACCGGCGTGTGACTCTAATACCAATATATCGCCATTGGCGTTTGTCGATGAGGCAAAGGTGGGGGTCAATGGTAGTCGGGTGATTGATGTATTAAGTAATGATCTAGATACAGATGGTACATTGAATACTACCAGTGTCGTTGTTACTCAAGCTCCGCAGCATGGAAGTATAAGTGTCAATACTGGCACTGGTGCCATTACTTACAACCACAATGGGTCAGCGGGAATTGCAGATAGTTTTACTTACACTGTGTTAGATAAAAAGGGAGCGGTTTCTAATGAAGCTGCGGTTTATTTGGAAATAACGGAAACGAGTGGCAGTTGTGGAATGAGTTTAGCGCTAGATGGCAGTAATGATTGGGTGAACATTCCTAATTTGGTATTGCCAGGGAATTTTACGGTTGAGGCATGGGTCAAATTAGCGCCGGGAATAGGGGCGGCAGATGCCTTGTTCGGGCAGGAAGGAATGGGCCCAGATATCAATTTTTACGGAGGGAAAGCGCGTGTGTACACTGCATCAGTTCCAGTAGACGCGGTCGTAGCAGGTACAACGATGCAGCCATCTACTTGGACGCATGTAGCGATCAGTCGATCAGGAACGAATGTGACTCTCTACATAAATGGGTTGCTGGATGGCGGCGGAGAATGGAATGGAGATTTTCCAGTGCAAGCCTTGGGTCGTGGTAACGCTAGTTCGAGTGGACATTTGGCAGGAGAACTTGATGAGGTTCGAATTTGGAACGTAGCTCGAAGTGGGTCAGAAATAAGTTCTCACTATAACAAAACTGTGGCGCCAAGTAGTGCTGGACTTGTAGGTTACTGGTCATTTAATGAAACTGGTCAAGTCGTGGTTGATTCGAGTGCATCAGGCAATGACGGTTCTTTAGGTAATGGAGCAGGTGTAGGCAATGATGATCCATCCCGTATCGTTTCTACCGCGCCAATTAATGAAAATTGTAGTGGTGCTGTTTCGGCTCAAGTATCGGTGCTGTGAACCAAAATTACCAAAATGATTAATATGAGGGGGATGTAACGAAAGTAGCGAAGACTTGCCCAAAGGTGTGGGTTTATTGTCTCAGACCGCTAGTTCAAAACTATGCACTTTCAGAGCAAGGCTTTAGCTGCTACTCATTTGTTGTTTCGATCTATATGAGAAAATTGAGAGAAACTGTTATCACTTGGTTTTTATGGGTTTAATTTTTTTCTGTTTTAGGCAAAAGTCGATATTTCATATTTCCCTCCATTTGCAATGAAGTAACACTGGTACCGACTTTCAGTCGTTTTAAAACAACCTATGGACTTTCAGTCCATAGTGGTTGAGTGGTTCCTTACCGAGAATATTCTTCCACTGCCATGTGAAAGCGGCAAGATTAGTGGAAATGAATGGTGCTTGAAGTAGGTAGAAAACCTAACCCATCTTCGTGACTTTGACATCGCTAAGTTATTGATATTTTGTTTTCATCGAATGATTCCATGAAAAAAAACCTTACCTTTCAACGGTGTTTTTTTCAGATCCGCTCGGTAGTGCCATTTTCGTCTTTTTGACCCTTGATTTTCCCCGGTTTTTCATTAATGCTAGGGACATGTATATTCGAAAAACCAAAACGAAATCCCTGGATAATGGCGGGGCCTACTTCACCTATCGGATCGTTGAATCCGTTCGCGTGGGAAGGAAAGTAAAGCAACGCACCTTACTGAATCTAGGCAAAGACTTCGCCATTGATCCAGAGCACTGGCCCTTGCTGACAGCCAGGATTGAACAATTGTTACAAGGCTGTGAGCCTCATCAGCAAGAATTGTTTCATGTAGCCGATGAGTTAACGCAATGCCTGGAAGCCTCAGCCCAGCGTTACAGTGCGCTTATCATCGCTAAGCTGGCCCAACCGGTGGATGCTGCCAGTCCAGAACCCGATTATCACACGGTTGATATCAATCATGTCGAAACCCTTCAAGCCCGCAGTATCGGTGTTGAAACGCTGGCGTGGCATGCGGTTATGCAACTACAACTGGATCAGAAGCTCACCGCACTGGGTTTTAATAAAGTCGAACTCGCTGCGGCCATCGGTAACTGTAATGGTCAAGTTTTCTTGGAAGGATTTTAAGCCGCTTTTTTCATTTCTTTGGTTTTTTGATGAGGGGTTTTATAATCAATAGCAGAATGTAACCTTTTATAGTTATAGAAACTAATATAGCTAGTCACAGCACTGACTACAGAGGAGTAATTAATAAAACTCAAATAGTTCAGCCTCTCTGTTTTTAAATTCCTAAAAAACCGCTCCATCACAGCATTATCCCAGCAATTAGCTCGACGGCTCATACTTTGTGTTATATCCAAGTCATGAAGATAATCAACAAATAGATTGGCTGAATATTGAACCCCTTGGTCTGAATGAAACATTAATTGTTGAGTATCTGGCTTGTGTTTATTAATCGCATGTTCTAATGCTGACTTTGCAAGCTCTGCATTGGGTTCTTCTGATAATGCCCAGCCCATAATTTCTCTTGACCCAAGATCAAGTATACAAGCTAAATAGCTCCAGCCTGTATAGGTTTTAATGTAGGTAATGTCACCTACCCAGTGCGTATGAACAGTACTGGGATTAAACTGTCGTTTAAGTAAATGATCCGCTTTCTTGTGGACTTCTCCCGCTGGATAGCTGTGTCGCTTTTTAGGTTTTATGGCAATGACATTCGATTTTTTCATTAATGAAGCTGTTTTATAAACGCCTATTTCAATCCCTCTGTTAGCTAATTCAACCTGAGTCCTTCGTTTACCATAGGTATGCTGAGTTTCAATGGCTATCAATTTAATTTGTTCTATGGTTTCTTGTTCTTCATCGCTCATTTGATTATTAATCTGATAGTAGTGTGTACTGAGAGCTATATTAAATAGTGTGCAAAGCTCTGTTGTTTGATAGCCTGGAGAAGCCTTCTTTATTTCAACAATCAATTCAGATTGTTGTTGTCTCGAACAAAGAAGGCTGTGGCCTTTTTTAGTATTTCATTATCCCTTTTAGCTCGCCATAATTGCTTCTCTAGGCTTTGTATTTTCTGTTGTTCTGGGGTTAACGCTTGCTTATCCTGAGGTGTATTACCTTTGAGTTCATCTAAATATTGCTTTTTCCATCGCCTCACAGCAGAGTCACCTGCTCCTGATATTTCCATTACCTGCTTATTGGTATATCCTTCATTTACCATGAGTTTAGCGTAGTCTAGACGCTGTTCTGTGATGAAGGTTGTTTTAGGTTTTACTGTGGTTATTTCGGTCATTTTTTATCCTAATTTTGGGTTGGATTATAAGCTATAAATCCTTCCAAGATTATTAGACCATTACAGACGCCAACCACTAAAAGCCAGGCGAAACTGGTACAGTAAATGTGCGAACGCCTTCCCGTCTATCGTAATGACGGTATTGGGGTGCGTAAAATCAGATAGTCCCTGATGACCCGCAGGTACCGACTGACGAAACATGACTTCTTTGTCCGGGCCTTGTGTGGCCTGCCAGTGTTTAACACGTCTTTGCAGTGTCCGAAGGTATTTCTCTGGATACTTTCCCGGATGCTGCTCATCCAGATGCTCCCACAGGGTAATGCCAGTTAAGGACGATTCATCTTCTAATAACGGAACCAGTTCTGAGTCCCATACGGCTTCTAATGGATCTTTGCGCGTTCGCCACTTTCGTTCTTTGTGTTCAGCTCTTTCACCTTTTTCGATCCGGCAACCTGATCGAACACTGATGCCGGCTTTTGCTGCGGATGTCTCCTGCGTACAACCTGTCTGACGATTTTTCATATAACTATTTTCCTGTAATTGAGTGATGTGTTTACCGGACAAGTCACTTCCTCCTAAGAGTAAAAAGTACTTATCAGTTTATACACTCAACCGGTCAAGATAATTGTCGTCTGACCGGACAGGTTAATTGTCGCCTAACAAAAACGCAGTGATTGTCCCTTGGTGACGCTGGGACTGGTGTTGGATGGTGAGGGATTTCCTCTGAGCAGTCAGGTTTTCCCGGGTAATGCCAGTGAGCCGGGCACCTTGGAGTTAATGCTGGATGAACTACAAAAAATACAGCCATTACCGCAGGTCACAAAACCTGTGATCATCATGGATGCCGGTATTGCCAGTGCCGACAACATCGCCTGGTTAATCGAGCAGGGCTATCATTATCTGGTGGTCAGTCGAGAGCGATCCGTGATCAATCCCACCGATCAGGACGATGCTGTGATGGTGAGAGAAACCGAACACAGTCAGGTGTGTGTTTATCGCGAAACAGATCAAGACACCCACGAAACCCGGCTCTATTGTCACTCCGAACAAAAACAAAAAAAAGAGCAGGCTATCCGAAACCGCTTCCATGTTCGCATGGAAGAAGCACTCAACAAGCTTGATGCGGGCTTAAACAAAAAAGGGACGATCAAAAAATACAGCAAAATACTGGAACGGATCGGTCGACTGCGCGAAAAAAACCGGCGGGTTTCGCAAGACTACCGCATTGACGTCATAACCGATGACGAGAAAAAAAACGCCATCCGGCTTGAATGGCAACGTGAACCTCAAAGTAAACAGAACGATCAACACTGTGGTGTCTATTGCCTCAGAACCAATATCCCCGACTGGTCTGAAGAACAACTGTGGACAACCTACATCATGCTGACCGAGATCGAAGCCACCTTTCGAAGCTTGAAAACTGAACTGGGCTTGCGCCCGGTTTACCACCAAAAAGAAGACCGTGTCACCGGCCACTTGTTCATTACTTTGCTGGCTTATCATCTGGTGCATACGCTGCGCTATCAACTGAAGCAACAGGGCATTCATTTAAGCTGGGACAGTATTCGCAACATCATGTCGACACAGCAACGTATCACCATGACCTTACCAACGGATGATCATAAAATGATTCACCTGCGGACAACAACGAAGGCGGAGCTACGTCAGAAACAAATTTATGAGGCTTTGAATATTAAACCCGACCTCATTGGTCAATGTAAAACAATTATCGATAAAAAAAATCTGTAGTGCCAACTGAAACAGATTGAAAATTTTAACTTATTGAAATAACAGGATATTGTAAATATAAGTCACGAAGATGGGCTAAGAAGTAATTTTATAAGCTTGCTCGAAGAGAAGATATTTCATATAACATTGAGAGTGCAAGTTTGTTAATGTTCCATTCATATAAGTAAGCACATAATAAAAGACCATAAGGAAGAACCCAGTTAAAGCTGGGGCGATGTTGTTGATACTAAACGGTAAATTATCATGATTGATGGCGTCGTTCTTGAGTTGAAACATCCTAATAAACCAAATCTAAAGAATTTGGTAATGGTTAGAATGATAGCTGGGTCGAAAATTTTTAGTTTTCCAAGTTGAAAAGTTATGGAGAAAAAAGTAAAAAAAGTCCTCGAATTCAGGAAGATCATTTGCTATAGGCTTTGATAGAAGCAGTCAGCATGACTGGTTTTTTTGATCTTTATAGAAGACTTGTTAAATTTTTTTATCTACATAGTCAGTATGTTTTGCTACCTATGGGTAATAGCGCATAGTTTGATTTCTCGGTAATATTGAGGAGTACGAATGAATATTATTGCCAGACCTCATAAGCCATTAAAAAAATTTAAGGATTCTTATAATATTAACTAAGAGTTTTTGCTTGTCAAAAAAAGTTGGTTGGGTATAAAGTTTAATTTGCTAATTTAATGAGTAGGTTTTTGTTTTTAGTTCGCTAGTATTATCGCGCATACATTGCGAGTGAATTAACCGTAGCGCTATAACTATGCTATTGGTTGCTAAGTTAAGCATTGCCAATAGTAAATAATAATTATTCTAAAAATAGGAGGCCGTGAAAACAGGCTTTCCTAAGTTCCACAGAAATCGAGCCAGTGTTTAACTTGCAGTAGGTCAAAAAGTTAGTGCTTGAGTATAGCTAATGTGGATTTTTTACCAAGTTTGTCATACTAGAGGTTGTTTCCATGAAACCAGGAATAGAAAACAAAGAGAATTCTATACTGACAGAATTCAAAAAAATAGCATTGTTGATGGTGTTTTATTTAGTTTTTCTGTCGTTCTCCGGTAAGCTCTATGCGTTGCCGAAATTTTTTCAAAATCAGGTGGTTAAATCAGGATTTAACAAGCCTATTTCGGTGGTGTTTTTGCCAGATGGTCATGCCCTGGTGGCTCAGCAAACTGGACAAATTTTTATTCTTGATCCGCAAAAGCCTTCCCCTGTTAGTTCGTCTTACTTAACTATTAATAATATAAATGCAATAGGAGAACGCGGACTGCTGGATATAGTGGTCGACCCCAATTTTGCCACAAATCCTTTTATTTACGCCGTGTATCATCGAGCCTCTGACCAAAGATTATATATTTCTCGATTTACACATGATGGGAGTACCAATACTGCAAGCTTAGCCAGCGAATTTGTTGTATGGAAAGATCCGAATCCATTCGTTGATTTATTTCATCAAGGCGGAGGATTAAGTATTGGCCCAGACGGTCATCTGTATTTGACCACAGGTGAGCAATTCACCGGAACCGTTGCTCAAGATTTAACCAAAGCAGGCGGTAAAATCATCCGGGTTGCCACCGATGGAACTATTCCTGCCGATAACCCGTTCATTGATGGAGCAGGTCCCAATTTAGATGAAATTTGGGCCTATGGTTTGAGAAACCCGTTTCGTTCTCGTTGGGACATTCCTCTGGCCGGTTCTATTGGGCCACGTCTGTTTATTGGTGAAGTGGGTGGTAATACCAATGATTCAAATGAAGATATACATATAGGTCGGGCTGGCGCCAATTATGGATGGCCTTTTTGTGAGGGTTTTCTCTGTGATCCGGCTAACCCCAATTACGATCTTCCCCTCTTCACTCATGAGCACATGGATTTTGGTGTTAATGCAGGGACTGCAATTATAGGCGGTGTTGTTTATCGTGGAGACCAGTTTCCTCAGCAACCTTATTACGGCGCCTACTTTTATGGCGACTACTCTCAAACTTTTATTCGCTACTTAACTTTAGATAGTAACGGAAACGTTATAGCCGACAATGTTTTTGAGAATGGCATTAAGGAGGCTGGCTTGGTGGTTGATATCAAGCAGGGCCCTGATGGTGCTCTTTATTTTGTCCAAATTGCCAGCAATTTTAATTTTGATCCCAACTCAGGCGCTTTAAGAAGAATTAGCTATAACGACGGTAACCAAGCGCCCGAAATTACTACAGCGGCAGCTAATATAACTAAAGGCGGCGCGCCGTTAATGGTTACATTCACTGCGACGGCAACTGACCCTGAAGGTGATCCATTAGACTATCTCTGGATTTTTGGAGATGGCCAGCAGGCAACCGGGGCAAATGTCTCCCATGACTATGCTGCCAATGGTACTTACCAAGCGTTCCTACAGGTTAGTGAGACTACTCTTAATGGTAAAACGACGACCTTAGAGTCGCCGATAACCATTACTGTTGGTTCACCACCGACTGTTGCCATTAGTGAACCGGCTAATGGTTTATTGTTCCGCTCAGGAGATACCATCAATTTTTCAGCCACCGCCAATGACGACGGCAAGCTGACAGATAATAGTTATCAATGGACGGTTTTGTTTACCCATAATAATCATACACATCCTGAAATTGGACCAATCTCTGGTTCTTCCGGCACGTTGGTTATACCCAATTCCGGGCACTCCTTTAATGGCGACACAGGTTTTCAGTTAAGTGTTGAGGTAACCGATGCGGATGGATTGAAGACGACAAAATTAGTCAATATCACACCAGAAAAATCCAACATTACATTTAATTCACAACCGGCTGGAATTTCCTTTTTTGTTGATACTGAAATCTTCACGGCACCGACTGTTTATAACAATGTAATAGATTTTAAAAATGTTATCACCGCCCCGCAAACGGCCTGCGTAAATAACACGCTATACAGTTTCGACAGCTGGTCGAATGGCAGTCCAGCTTCTTATATATATACGATACCGCTTCAAAATGAAGCGGTAACAGCGAACTATAGTACAGTAGGAAAGTGTAGCTCAACGTCTAACGCATCTCCTTTGGCATTTGCTGATGAAGTAACACTCGGGATGAATACCAGTCAAGTTATTGATGTTTTGAGCAATGACATCGACAGTGATGGTACGCTTGACAATGGTAGCGTATCGGTCATTCAACAACCTCAGCAAGGTTCCTTGACTTTTGATTCAGCCACTGGTTCGATCACCTACAGCCACGATGGAACGGGGACTACCGACAGCTTCACTTATACGGTGTTAGATAATAATGGAGCCGTTTCAAATGAAGCTACAGTGTCGATTAACATTACCGATAATACTTGCGGTAATAGTGTAGCTTTCGACGGAACTAGCGACTGGATTAATATTCCTGATCAATCGTTTGCAGGTGACTTTACTATCGAGGCATGGATTAAATTAGCGCCCGGTATTGATAATAAAGATGCGCTTGTTGGCGAAGATGGATTTGGTCAGGACATCAATTTTTTTGAAGGGAAAATGCGCTTATTTGCCGATTCGGATAGAGTAACGGCTAATACCCCGATAGCGGCTGGCCAATGGACCCATGTAGCAATTACTCGTTCTGGAAGTACATTAACAGCTTTTTATAATGGCTTGGAAGATGGGGAGGGAATCTGGTCGGGTGTTTTTATGCCAAAAGCGTTGGGACGAGGCGCGATTAGCCATAAGGGTCAGTTTGGAGGGGAAATGGACGAAGTGCGTCTCTGGAATATTGCGAGAACTGCTTCTGAAATTAATCAGAATTATAATCAAATGGATCTTTCACCCCAGCCTGGTCTTGTTGCCTATTGGAAATTCGACCAAGGGGGACAAGTCGTCATAGACTCTAGTGATTCAGGTAATGATGGTTCATTAGGAGCTGATGCCAGCTTGGGTAAAGACGATCCCAACAGAACCATATCAGAAGTACCATTAATAGGTGGGTGTGGAGAGGTTCTTGTTCCATTGCCACATCCTACGCCGGATCCTGCTACGGTAATTGCTGATGAATTTCATAGTGGAAACACGCCGGGTTCTTGGGTCGTTCAACAGCCGGCTACATCATCATTCCCGTTTACGGTAACGCCTGAAAAAATAACAATAACAGGAGGTGCTGACAACCAACATCTTACAAGATTGAATACGGCCATTGATATTACACGGTCGTATGCGGTACAAACCACTTTTAAAATTAATACGATAGGCGGTGTTCAATCCTACGCCATACATTTCTTGCAAGATGAGCAGCCAACTTCTGATCTTATCAACTCGTGGGCGTTAAACTTAGATTTGACTAACGGTGCAGCCAACGGTCTGGTTAAGTACATGGGATACCAGAGTGGCGTCTTTCAAGCGATTGGCCAACACAATGCAGGATGGGCTCAACCCTTTACCAGTTATATCTATCGAGTTGATGTCAATACACGACTTAATGGCTCATTTAGTCCAAAATGGGTGACAGGAAAGGTCATGAGTTTGTACGGCGAAGTTTTGGATCAGTTCGAGGTCGATTATAGTAGTTTTCCATGGCAGCCTACTCCGAGCGAACTTGCTAGAATAGGGGTTAATGCTCATGGTTCGAATATAGAAACCAAGAATGTAATTGTTTGGTACACAGATGGGTTGCCAGCGGGAAATCGTTCGCCGGTGGCAAATGCAGGTGCGGATCAACAGATCACTGATATTGATGGTGATGGTGTTGAAGTGATCGCGCTTGACGGAAGTTTATCTTCTGATCCAGATGGGGATAGCTTAACTTATACATGGAGTGAAGGTACTATCCTATTGGGAACCGGGCAAAGTATTAACGCCTCTTTTGATGTGGGTGCGCATACAGTTTCTTTGAAAATAGATGATGGTCAAGGGCATGAGGCAGTCGATAGTGTCATTGTTACTGTTAATACATTGGGTGAAACTGTTGCCCCAGTTGCACAAGATGACAGTACTGGACCAGTCGATCCCAATGCTTCGGTATCGGTTGATGTGTTGGATAACGACACAGCGACTGATGGTGCATTGGTTCCGGGAACAGTGACCGTTGTAACGGAACCGAGTCATGGTACAACCAGTATTGATGCATTAACTGGTGCGATTACCTATACTGATGACGGCACGGCAACAGCGGATGATACGTTTACGTATACGGTGGAAGATGATTTAGGAGCGGTCTCCAATGTAGCTACGGTGACTGTTTCTATTATTCAAGCGAATGGCAGTTGCGGTATGAGTTTAGCGCTAGATGGTGTTGATGATTGGGTCAATGTTCCTAATTTAGTGTTGCCCGGTGATTTTACGATTGAGGCATGGGTCAAGTTAGCGCCAGGTATAGATAACCATGATGCTTTAGTTGGTCAAGAAGGTGGTGGAAAAGATATCAACTTTTTTGGAGGACAAGCGCGATTGTATACGGCATCAACCCCTTTAGATGCAGTCATTGCAGATACAGTCGTACAGCCGGATACGTGGACGCATGTAGCGATCACCAGGTCAGGGTCAAATGTAACGCTATATCTGAATGGATTGCTGGATGGAACAGGTACTTGGTCGGGCAGCTTTCCAGTGCAAGCATTGGGACGTGGGAATCTTAGTTCTAGTGGTCACTTGGCAGGAGAGATTGATGAAGTACGGGTATGGAATGAGGCTCGGAGTGGCTCTGAGATAAATGCTAACTACAATCAAAGCGTAGCGACGGGTAGTCCTGGATTAGCGGCTTATTGGACATTTAATGAGAGCGGGCAAGTAGTGGTAGATGAGAGTGGTTCAGCCAATGACGGCACATTAGGTGTTGGAGCGGGTAAAGGAAGCGATGATCCAGTTCGTAGCATCTCTACTGCCCCGATCAAAGAAAGCTGTGAAGATAGTCAAAATGAGGATCCAACAGATCCAACAGATCCAACAGATCCAACAGATCCAACAGATCCAACAGATCCAACAGATCCAACAGATCCAACAGATCCAACAGATCCAACAGATCCAACAGATCCAACAGATCCAACAGATCCAACAGATCCAACAGATCCAACAGATCCAACAGATCCAACAGATCCAACAGATCCAACAGATCCAACAGATCCAACAGATCCAACAGATCCAACAGATCCAACAGATCCAACAGATCCAACAGATCCAACAGATCCAACAGATCCAACAGATCCAACAGATCCAACAGATCCAACAGATCCAACAGATCCAACAGATCCAACAGATCCAACAGATCCGAATGACCCCTCTAAAGGGGAAAATGTTCTTGTTCCTGGTATCGCGAATGACCAAGAAGTTTATAGCGATGGAAACCTTAAGTGGGTAGGCCAGTCATCAGCGCGGGTTGGAGGTGCAACTGGGTCACAAGATGCTTCTTTCATTATGGTGTTTCAGTTGCCAGAGATAGAAGCAGGTCAAACTGTTCTTTCTGCCTCTCTTAATGTTGCTTTGCTCAATATGGCAAACAATCCACAAGGCAATATTGATCTTTATGGACTAGGTTTCAGAAATAGCTCAACAGTATTAGCATCGGATTTTTATCAAGGTGCCTATAACAACAGTTTGGCCAATGAAACAGGTATTCAAAATGACTTTGTCACTTCTTCTAGTTCAATTGGTTTGCTGAAAACTGATGCTGCAGGAAAAGTGAATTTAACAGCCTATATCAACGCCCAATATTCAGCGGGTGCAGTTAGTGGCGATTATATCTTTCTACGATTGAGCCCGGATGCTGCCGATGTAAGCAGTTACCATTATTGGAGTTTTGCTACAGCAAATTCAGATGATGCACCTTTATTGACATTGACACTATCAGATAAGGAAAAGGACCAACCGGATGTAGTTGACCCTCCTTCAACTTCTTTAGATACTTTAGTTTTACCTGGTTTAAAAAACGACCAAGAAATTTATAGTGACGGAAACTTTAAATGGATTGGTCAGTCATCTGCGCGAGTTGGGGGTGCAACAGGGTCAAAAGATAGCTCGTATATTATGGTTTTTCAGCTACCAGAGCTAGATTCCGATGAAAATATAGTTTCGGCATCCCTTGATGTGCATTTGTTCAATATAGCTAATAATCCTCAAGGCCATGTGGATGTTTATGGCTTAGGTTTCAGAGATTCGCCGACGGTATTGGCTTCAGATTATTATCAGGGTCCTTATGGTAGCGGTTTGACTAGTGGAAGCGGGATTCAAGATAACTTTGTGACCCCGATTAGTCAAGTAGGCGGTTGGCTGACATCCGATACGGCTGGGAAAATTAACCTCACGGCTTATATTAACTCACAATACGAAGCAGGAGCTACAGGTGGGGACTACGTGTTCATTCGGCTAAATCCGGATGAGGTCAATGTTAAAAACTATCATTATTGGAACTTTGCTACAGCAAATTCTGACTATGTTCCTTTTCTGACGTTAACAGTTTCAAATAGCGATAAAACCACCCCGATCACTCCAGACGAGCCTGATGATTCAAGCTTTAAAGGGCAAAACTTATCATTAATAGGCTTGCAGAGTGACCAAGAGATATATAGTGATGGGAAACTTAACTGGATTGGCCAGTCAGTGGCTCGAGTTGGAGGTGCGACAGGACAACAAGATGCCTCTTTTGTTATGGTTTTTCAATTACCAGACTTGCAATCAGGCGAGAGTGTTGTTACTGCTTCACTTGATGTTAACTTATTGAATATTGCTAATAATCCTCAAGGAAATGTTGATCTTTATGGGTTAAGCTTTAGTAAGTCAGCAACGGTCATGCCTTCGGATTTTTATCAAGGTGATTTCAATAGTGATTTAAGTGGAGTAACTGCCATACAGGATGACTTTGCAACGAAATCAAGTTCAATTGGTTCGCTGAAAATAGATGAAGTTGGTCAAGTTAAATTATCAACTTTCATTAACTTGCAATATCAAGCAGGAGCAACAGGAGGTGACTATCTTTTTCTGAGACTTAATCCAGACTCATTAGACGTTTCAAATTATCATTATTGGGAGTTTGCTACGGCCAATTCATCTAATGCGCCTGTTTTGAATTTGAAAACTTCAGTGCCTTAGTTAGTGGCAGATTTGTTTTTGATTTGATTCCGTCAGTTGTTTTTCTCATGAAAAAACGAAGAGAAGTCTGAGGTGGAGTCATCTTCAGTAACGCTAGCGTAGGGAGAGAGTGTTCGTAAGGTTCTGCGATAGCGGTAGTTTGGAGAACATGAAAGACAAGTAACGGGACATCCAATCAATTGTGAGCGGATGTCCTGTTCTTCGTTGGGTTTTGACGATATAAACATGGAGTGGCTTGTGGCGACAATGATTGTCGATTTTGGCGGCTGGGATGTTCCAAAACCATTCGTGAGATAGCGACACTCTTTATTTCTCGTTATGGTTGTTAAGTTGTGAGCATTCCTTAATATTTTTACTAAACTAAGGTAACTTATTTTATCTATGGCTACATTAAATAATATTATGTGTTGGGGGCGAAAAAAGCAGGAAGGGATGCTTCTTCCTGAAGAACCTTAGCAGGTGAATTGAAGTGATTTATATGATTATTATCTATTTTTCGAGTAGATATAAATAGGGTGTTATATTTAATAATATGCTGATATATACAATATATATTGCTTCTATAGGTGTTTAATCGCTTCAAGTGTATTGTGTCGTACCGTTGTTTTTTATATTTTTTTATGCGCTTTTGTTAACAAAATAGAGCTTCAGGACTATTTTGCATCGTGTTTTGAGTATGGCTGTTTGATAATCAATTAGTAATTGAAAGAATTGTTGTTTTAAGTGAGGTTGTTCCCATGAAATCAGAATTAGACTACCCAGAGAATGCTATAGCGTCAGAATTCAAAAGAATAGGATTGCTGACGATGTTGTTCATTGTGTTTATGTCATCCTCAGGCAAGCTTTATGCTTTGCCTCAATTTTTTCAAAATGAGGTAGTCAAATCTGGCTTTAATCAGCCCATTTCCGTGGCATTTTTGCCGGATGGGCGGGCGCTTGTGGCCCAAAAATTTGGGCAAGTCTTCATTTTGGATCCACAGCAAGCATCGCCTACAAGTTCAGCCTATTTAACGCTTACTGATATCGATACAGTCGGAGAACGTGGATTGTTGGATATTGTGGTCGACCCTAATTTCGCAACAAACTCCTTTATTTATGTCGTTTACCATCGTTCCTCAGATACCAAACTGCATATTTCACGATTTAGTCATGATGGAGTTACTAATACGGCAGGCAATGAATTTGAGGTTTGGAGCGACCCGAACGTATTTCACCATGAGTTTCATCATGGTGGCGGGTTAAGCTTTGGTCCGGATGGTAATCTTTACTTAACCACCGGCGAGCAATTCAATGGGCCTGATGCACAAGACTTAACCAAGGCAGCCGGTAAGATCATCCGGGTTGCCCCGGATGGCAGCATCCCTGCGGGCAATTATTGTGGAGTGAACACCTGTACTTCTGGCGAATTACCTGAGATTTGGGCTTATGGTCTAAGAAACCCGTTTCGTTCACGTTGGGATATACCGCTCAGTGGAACCCCTCGGCTTTTCATTGGTGAAGTGGGAGGTAACGATATTACCGCGAATGAAGATGTTCATTTAGGTGGGGCGGGTGTGAATTACGGTTGGCCATTTTGCAATGGAGCGGAATGTGTTCCTCCGAATTCAAGTTATGATGTTCCGTGGTTCACCCATGAACACAATGAATATCCTGGTCCTAATCCAGGAACGGCAATTGTTGGCGGTATCGTTTATCGGGGAGGGCAGTTTCCGGCCGCTTACCAAGGGGCTTATTTTTATGGAGACTATGCACAAAGGTACATACGCTACATTACTATAGATACTAACGGAGCACCGTTGGTTGACAATGTGTTTGAGCCGAATGAAACGGATGCGGGACTTGTTGTCGACCTTAAAGAAGGGCCGGACGGTGCATTGTATTTTATCCAAATTGCGAGTAATTTTAATTTTACAGCCAATTCTGGCGCTTTGAAACGGATCCGCTATACCAGTGGTAATCAACCGCCGCAAATCACTTCAGCGACCGCGGATGTAACGTCAGGTGCTGCGCCATTGGCAGTACAATTCGTTGGTGCTGCCACAGACCCTGAAAATGATCCATTGCAATATACCTGGGTGTTTGGTGATGGACAACAGGCCAGTGGCGCCTCGGTCATCCATGACTATACTCAAAACGGTACTTATCAAGCCGTACTTCAGGTGACGGAAAATATTACTAACGGACAAACGGTAACCCTAAGTCCATCAATTGCGATTAATGTGGGTGCTGCACCTACTGTTACCATAAATGAACCAACCAATGGTGATATTTTTCGAGCAGGGGACACCGTTAACTATTCTGCTACGGCAACAGACGATGGGCCATTAACTGAGGCAAGTTATAAGTGGACGGCATTGTTTATTCATAACGAACATACTCACCCCCAATTTGGGCCAGAAACAGGTTCATCTGGTACATTGCATACCCCAGTTTCCGGCCATTCCTTTAACACCAATACAGGGTTTAAGTTGTCAGTGGTTGTGACGGATGTTGATGGGTTGTCAACAACGGAAACGATAGAAATATTCCCTGAAAAGGTTGATATTACGTTTAATTCAAATGTCAATGGCGTTAGTCTTTTTATAGATGGCGTAATCAGTACCATGCCACTAGTCTATGATACAGCGATAGATTTTAAGCACGGTGTGACTGTGCCACAAACTGCTTGTATCAATAATATTCATTATAGTTTTGATAGCTGGTCGAATGGAGAAGCAGGTTCATTTCTCTACACAGTACCGACACAAAACCAAACATTGACAGCAATCTATACTGCCGGGCCGCCGTGTGATTCGAATACCAATGCATCACCGTTGGCTTTTGCTGATGAGGCTACGATCGGAACGAATGGAAGCCAGGTGATTGATGTATTAAGTAATGACATCGATCCAGATGGAACCTTGAATGCAAGTAGCGTCGCAGTTGTTCAGGCTCCACAGCATGGGACAGTGAATGTTAATAGTAGCACTGGAGCCATTACCTACAATCACAATGGTTCAGCGGGAATTGCAGATAGTTTTACTTACACCGTGTTAGATAATACGGGTGCGGTTTCTAATGAAGCCACGGTGTATATGGCAATAACGGCAACAAGTAGCAGTTGTGGAATGAGTATCTCGCTAGATGGTAATGATGATTGGGTTAATATACCTGATATGACACTAACAGGAGACTTTACTATTGAAGCGTGGGTTAAGTTGGCCCCTGGCATAGATGCGGTAGATGCGATAATGGGTCAAGAAGGACCCGGAGCTGACATTAACTTTTTTGGTGGTAAAGTACACTTGTATACAGCATCAACCCCTGTAGATGCAGTAGTTGCGAATACTGCTACACAGGCAGATACGTGGACGCATGTCGCGATCAGTCGGGCAGGGTCGAACATATCGCTGTATCTTAATGGGTTGTTGGACGCCACAGGGACTTGGTCGGGAAGCTTTCCGGTGCAAGCATTGGGTCGCGGCAATAATAGTTCAAATAATTTGCAAGGAGAGTTGGATGAAGTGCGGGTATGGACTGTTGCTCGCAGTGGCTCTGAGATCAGTGCCAACTACAACCAAAGTGTCGCGACTGGCAGCACCGGCCTAGCCGCCTATTGGACGTTTAACGAAACTGGTCAAACGGTGGTGGATGAGAGTGGTTCAGGTAATGGTGGTTCATTGGGAATCGATGCAGGCACGGGCAGTGATGATCCGTCCCGCATCGTTTCTACTGCACCCATCACTGAAAATTGTAGTGGCGGAGGCGGCAACCAATCGCCGGTAGCGGTAAATGACAGTGCCGGTCCGGTTGATCCGAGTGCTTCGGTATCGGTTGATGTATTAAGCAATGACAGCGACAGCGATGGAACGCTGGTAGCAGGCACGGTAACGGTAGTAACAGCACCGAGTCATGGTACAACCAGTATTGATGGAGTCACCGGCGCGATCACCTACACCGATGATGGCACGGCGACGACTGATGACACCTTTACCTATACGGTAGAAGACAATCTGGGTGCGTTATCGAATGAAGCGACGGTTACAGTCAGTATCAACACCACTGGCGGAGGCGGCAACCAACCGCCGGTAGCGGTAAATGACAGTGCCGGTCCGGTTGATCCGAGTGCTTCGGTATCGGTTGATGTATTAAGCAATGACAGCGATAGCGATGGAACGCTGGTAGCAGGCACGGTAACGGTAGTAACAGCACCGAGTCATGGTACAACCAGTATTGATGTAGTCACCGGAGTGATTACCTATACGGACGATGGAACGGCGACGACTGATGACACCTTTACCTATACGGTAGAAGACAATCTGGGTGCGTTATCGAATGAAGCGACGGTTACGGTTTCGATAACCCATGCTAATGGCACCTGTGGTATGGGTCTATCCTTGGATGGTAGCGATGACTGGGTTAATGTTCCCAACCTGGTGCTGCCCGGTGATTTTACCGTTGAGGCATGGGTTAAGTTGTCGCCTGGAATTAGTGCGGTAGACGCACTGATTGGACAAGAGGGCGGTGGACCTGACATCAATTTTTTTGGTGGCAAAGCGAGGCTCTACACAGCATCAACCCCACTAGACGCAGTTATTGCAAATACAGCTATGCAAGCGGGTACCTGGACTCATATCGCGATCAGCCGGTCAGGAACGAGCATATCGTTGTATCTCAATGGGTTGCTGGATGGTACTGGAACATGGTCAGGAAGCTTGCCAGTCCAAGCGCTGGGGCGAGGTAACCAAAGTGCATTAGGCTACTTAGAAGGCGAATTGGATGAAGTACGGGTATGGAGTGTTGCTCGCAGCGGTTCTGAGATTAATGCCAACTATAACCAAAGCGTCGCGTCTGGAAGCACCGGCTTGGCAGCTTATTGGACGTTTAACGAAAGTGGTCAGGCAGTGGCCGATGAGAGTGGGTCAGGCAATGACGGCTTATTGGGCGTTGGTGCGGGCACGGGCAGTGATGATCCGTCCCGCATCGTTTCTACTGCACCCATCACTGAAAATTGTAGTGGCGGAGGCGGCAACCAATCGCCGGTAGCGGTAAATGACAGTGCCGGTCCGGTTGATCCGAGTGCTTCGGTATCGGTTGATGTATTAAGCAATGACAGCGACAGCGATGGAACGCTGGTAGCAGGCACGGTAACGGTAGTAACAGCACCGAGTCATGGTACAACCAGTATTGATGGAGTCACCGGCGCGATCACCTACACCGATGATGGCACGGCGACGACTGATGACACCTTTACCTATACGGTAGAAGACAATCTGGGTGCGTTATCGAATGAAGCGACGGTTACAGTCAGTATCAACACCACTGGCGGAGGCGGCAACCAATCGCCGGTAGCGGTAAATGACAGTGCCGGATCGATTGATCCGAGTGCTTCGGTATCAGTAGATGTACTCAGCAATGACAGCGACAGCGATGGAACGCTGGTAGCAGGCACGGTAACGGTAGTAACAGCACCGAGTCATGGTACAACCAGTATTGATGGAGTCACCGGCGCGATCACCTACACCGATGATGGCACGGCGACGACTGATGACACCTTTACCTATACGGTAGAAGACAATCTGGGTGCGTTATCGAATGAAGCGACGGTTACGGTTTCGATAACCCATGCTAATGGCGCCTGTGGTATGGGTCTATCCTTGGATGGTAGCGATGACTGGGTTAATGTTCCCAACCTGGTGCTGCCCGGTGATTTTACCGTTGAGGCATGGGTTAAGTTGTCGCCTGGAATTAGTGCGGTAGACGCACTGATTGGACAAGAGGGCGGTGGACCTGACATCAATTTTTTTGGTGGCAAAGCGAGGCTCTACACAGCATCAACCCCACTAGACGCAGTTATTGCAAATACAGCTATGCAAGCGGGTACCTGGACTCATATCGCGATCAGCCGGTCAGGAACGAGCATATCGTTGTATCTCAATGGGTTGCTGGATGGTACTGGAACATGGTCAGGAAGCTTGCCAGTCCAAGCGCTGGGGCGAGGTAACCAAAGTGCATTAGGCTACTTAGAAGGCGAATTGGATGAAGTACGGGTATGGAGTGTTGCTCGAAGCGGTTCTGAGATTAATGCCAACTATAACCAAAGCGTCGCGTCTGGAAGCACCGGCTTGGCAGCTTATTGGACGTTTAACGAAAGTGGTCAGGCAGTGGCCGATGAGAGTGGGTCAGGCAATGACGGCTTATTGGGCGTTGGTGCGGGCACGGGCAGTGATGATCCGTCCCGCATCGTTTCTACTGCACCCATCACTGAAAATTGTAGTGGCGGAGGCGGCAACCAATCGCCGGTAGCGGTAAATGACAGTGCCGGTCCGGTTGATCCGAGTGCTTCGGTATCGATTGATGTATTAAGCAATGACAGCGACAGCGATGGAACGCTGGTAGCAGGCACGGTAACGGTAGTAACAGCACCGAGTCATGGTACAACCAGTATTGATGGAGTCACCGGCGCGATCACCTACACCGATGATGGCACGGCGACGACTGATGACACCTTTACCTATACGGTAGAAGACAATCTGGGTGCGTTATCGAATGAAGCGACGGTTACAGTCAGTATCAACACCACTGGCGGAGGCGGCAACCAATCGCCGGTAGCGGTAAATGACAGTGCCGGTCCGGTTGATCCGAGTGCTTCGGTATCGGTTGATGTATTAAGCAATGACAGCGACAGCGATGGAACGCTGGTAGCAGGCACGGTAACGGTAGTAACAGCACCGAGTCATGGTACAACCAGTATTGATGGAGTCACCGGCGCGATCACCTACACCGATGATGGCACGGCGACGACTGATGACACCTTTACCTATACGGTAGAAGACAATCTGGGTGCGTTATCGAATGAAGCGACGGTTACAGTCAGTATCAACACCACTGGCGGAGGCGGCAACCAACCGCCGGTAGCGGTAAATGACAGTGCCGGTCCGGTTGATCCGAGTGCTTCGGTATCGGTTGATGTATTAAGCAATGACAGCGATAGCGATGGAACGCTGGTAGCAGGCACGGTAACGGTAGTAACAGCACCGAGTCATGGTACAACCAGTATTGATGTAGTCACCGGAGTGATTACCTATACGGACGATGGAACGGCGACGACTGATGACACCTTTACCTATACGGTAGAAGACAATCTGGGTGCGTTATCGAATGAAGCGACGGTTACGGTTTCGATAACCCATGCTAATGGCACCTGTGGTATGGGTCTATCCTTGGATGGTAGCGATGACTGGGTTAATGTTCCCAACCTGGTGCTGCCCGGTGATTTTACCGTTGAGGCATGGGTTAAGTTGTCGCCTGGAATTAGTGCGGTAGACGCACTGATTGGACAAGAGGGCGGTGGACCTGACATCAATTTTTTTGGTGGCAAAGCGAGGCTCTACACAGCATCAACCCCACTAGACGCAGTTATTGCAAATACAGCTATGCAAGCGGGTACCTGGACTCATATCGCGATCAGCCGGTCAGGAACGAGCATATCGTTGTATCTCAATGGGTTGCTGGATGGTACTGGAACATGGTCAGGAAGCTTGCCAGTCCAAGCGCTGGGGCGAGGTAACCAAAGTGCATTAGGCTACTTAGAAGGCGAATTGGATGAAGTACGGGTATGGAGTGTTGCTCGCAGCGGTTCTGAGATTAATGCCAACTATAACCAAAGCGTCGCGTCTGGAAGCACCGGCTTGGCAGCTTATTGGACGTTTAACGAAAGTGGTCAGGCAGTGGCCGATGAGAGTGGGTCAGGCAATGACGGCTTATTGGGCGTTGGTGCGGGCACGGGCAGTGATGATCCGTCCCGCATCGTTTCTACTGCACCCATCACTGAAAATTGTAGTGGCGGAGGCGGCAACCAATCGCCGGTAGCGGTAAATGACAGTGCCGGTCCGGTTGATCCGAGTGCTTCGGTATCGGTTGATGTATTAAGCAATGACAGCGACAGCGATGGAACGCTGGTAGCAGGCACGGTAACGGTAGTAACAGCACCGAGTCATGGTACAACCAGTATTGATGGAGTCACCGGCGCGATCACCTACACCGATGATGGCACGGCGACGACTGATGACACCTTTACCTATACGGTAGAAGACAATCTGGGTGCGTTATCGAATGAAGCGACGGTTACAGTCAGTATCAACACCACTGGCGGAGGCGGCAACCAATCGCCGGTAGCGGTAAATGACAGTGCCGGTCCGGTTGATCCGAGTGCTTCGGTATCGGTTGATGTATTAAGCAATGACAGCGACAGCGATGGAACGCTGGTAGCAGGCACGGTAACGGTAGTAACAGCACCGAGTCATGGTACAACCAGTATTGATGGAGTCACCGGCGCGATCACCTACACCGATGATGGCACGGCGACGACTGATGACACCTTTACCTATACGGTAGAAGACAATCTGGGTGCGTTATCGAATGAAGCGACGGTTACAGTCAGTATCAACACCACTGGCGGAGGCGGCAACCAATCGCCGGTAGCGGTAAATGACAGTGCCGGATCGATTGATCCGAGTGCTTCGGTATCAGTAGATGTACTCAGCAATGACAGCGACAGCGATGGAACGCTGGTAGCAGGCACGGTAGCGGTAGTAACAGCACCGAGTCATGGTACAACCAGTATTGATGGAGTCACCGGCGCGATCACCTACACCGATGATGGCACGGCGACGACTGATGACACCTTTACCTATACGGTAGAAGACAATCTGGGTGCGTTATCGAATGAAGCGACGGTTACGGTTTCGATAACCCATGCTAATGGCGCCTGTGGTATGGGTCTATCCTTGGATGGTAGCGATGACTGGGTTAATGTTCCCAACCTGGTGCTGCCCGGTGATTTTACCGTTGAGGCATGGGTTAAGTTGTCGCCTGGAATTAGTGCGGTAGACGCACTGATTGGACAAGAGGGCGGTGGACCTGACATCAATTTTTTTGGTGGCAAAGCGAGGCTGTATAGTGCAACGGCACCATTTGACGTAGTTGTTGCAGGTACAACTATGCAGGCGAATACCTGGGTCCATGTCGCGATCAGCCGGTCAGGAACAAGCTTATCGTTGTATCTCAATGGGTTGCTGGATGGTACTGGAACATGGTCAGGAAGCTTGCCAGTCCAAGCGCTGGGGCGAGGTAACCAAAGTGCATTAGGCTACTTAGAAGGCGAATTGGATGAAGTACGGGTATGGAGTGTTGCTCGAAGCGGTTCTGAGATTAATGCCAACTATAACCAAAGCGTCGCGTCTGGAAGCACCGGCTTGGCAGCTTATTGGACGTTTAACGAAAGTGGTCAGGCAGTGGCCGATGAGAGTGGGTCAGGCAATGACGGCTTATTGGGCGTTGGTGCGGGCACGGGCAGTGATGATCCGTCCCGCATCGTTTCTACTGCACCCATCACTGAAAATTGTAGTGGTAATTAGCCGTAATTGACTTGTTAATCTCTGCTCCTTTTGGATAATGTTTAACCTTGCTTAAACTAAAGGGGCAGAAACTTAACAACCACCAGCTGAAAGCTGGTGGGTTAATGGTTACGGACTGTAAGTCCGGATACGCGTCGGCTAAACGACGCGTCCTAATCCGGCTCAACTTTGAATCCATCATCTTGGTTTGGTTCAAAATGATGCGCTAAATACTCTTTGATCATTTCTTCTGTTATCTCTCCAACCGTTGCACAGAAATAGCCCCTCGTGTCTCGCGTCAATTATCTTGTCCCATCTGACGACAATTATGATGGCCGGATGAATGGGTATAGGCTATTTTTTCAAATGTTGTTTTTTACGATAACTTTCTCCTTCTATTTCAATAATACTGGCATGATGAATAATGGGGTCTATCGCTGCTACGGTCATTAATGTATCTGGAAAGATTTGATCCCACTGGCTAAAAGGTTGATTGGAGGTGATAATCAAACTGCCACTTTCATAGCGATGAGCGATAAATTCAAACTGTAATGGTCAAGTTTTCTTGGAAGGATTTTAAGCCGCTTTTTTCATTTCTTTGGTTTTTTGATGAGGGGTTTTATAATCAATAGCAGAATGTAACCTTTTATAGTTATAGAAACTAATATAGCTAGTCACAGCACTGACTACAGAGGAGTAATTAATAAAACTCAAATAGTTCAGCCTCTCTGTTTTTAAATTCCTAAAAAACCGCTCCATCACAGCATTATCCCAGCAATTAGCTCGACGGCTCATACTTTGTGTTATATCCAAGTCATGAAGATAATCAACAAATAGATTGGCTGAATATTGAACCCCTTGGTCTGAATGAAACATTAATTGTTGAGTATCTGGCTTGTGTTTATTAATCGCATGTTCTAATGCTGACTTTGCAAGCTCTGCATTGGGTTCTTCTGATAATGCCCAGCCCATAATTTCTCTTGACCCAAGATCAAGTATACAAGCTAAATAGCTCCAGCCTGTATAGGTTTTAATGTAGGTAATGTCACCTACCCAGTGCGTATGAACAGTACTGGGATTAAACTGTCGTTTAAGTAAATGATCCGCTTTCTTGTGGACTTCTCCCGCTGGATAGCTGTGTCGCTTTTTAGGTTTTATGGCAATGACATTCGATTTTTTCATTAATGAAGCTGTTTTATAAACGCCTATTTCAATCCCTCTGTTAGCTAATTCAACCTGAGTCCTTCGTTTACCATAGGTATGCTGAGTTTCAATGGCTATCAATTTAATTTGTTCTATGGTTTCTTGTTCTTCATCGCTCATTTGATTATTAATCTGATAGTAGTGTGTACTGAGAGCTATATTAAATAGTGTGCAAAGCTCTGTTGTTTGATAGCCTGGAGAAGCCTTCTTTATTTCAACAATCAATTCAGATTGTTGTTGTCTCGAACAAAGAAGGCTGTGGCCTTTTTTAGTATTTCATTATCCCTTTTAGCTCGCCATAATTGCTTCTCTAGGCTTTGTATTTTCTGTTGTTCTGGGGTTAACGCTTGCTTATCCTGAGGTGTATTACCTTTGAGTTCATCTAAATATTGCTTTTTCCATCGCCTCACAGCAGAGTCACCTGCTCCTGATATTTCCATTACCTGCTTATTGGTATATCCTTCATTTACCATGAGTTTAGCGTAGTCTAGACGCTGTTCTGTGGTGAAGGTTGTTTTAGGTTTTACTGTGGTTATTTCGGTCATTTTTTATCCTAATTTTGGGTTGGATTATAAGCTATAAATCCTTCCAAGATTATTAGACCATTACAAACATTATCGGCCGTGTGGTTTCACCGGGCAGTGAATTGCACACCCATGATTGGCTACAATCACGCTCAGCGTTGGGAGAACTGCTTGACCATGACTATGGCCATACCAGCCTGACACGGCTTTATACGATCAGCGATAAATTGCTCAAACACCAGACGGCACTGGAAACGTTTCTGTCCGAGCAAGAGCAAACCTTATTCGAATTGAACCGTAGTATTGTGCTATACGATTTGACCAATACCTATTTTGAAGGGCAGTGTCACCAAAACCCCAAAGCCCAGTTCGGTCGTTCCAAAGAAAAACGCAGTGATTGTCCCTTGGTGACACTGGGACTGGTGTTGGATGGTGAGGGATTTCCTCTGAGCAGTCAGGTTTTCCCGGGTAATGCCAGTGAGCCGGGCACCTTGGAGTTAATGCTGGATGAACTACAAAAAATACAGCCATTACCGCAGGTCACAAAACCTGTGATCATCATGGATGCCGGTATTGCCAGTGCCGACAACATCGCCTGGTTAATCGAGCAGGGCTATCATTATCTGGTGGTCAGTCGAGAGCGATCCGTGATCAATCCCACCGATCAGGACGATGCTGTGATGGTGAGAGAAACCGAACACAGTCAGGTGTGTGTTTATCGCGAAACAGATCAAGACACCCACGAAACCCGGCTCTATTGTCACTCCGAACAAAAACAAAAAAAAGAGCAGGCTATCCGAAACCGCTTCCATGTTCGCATGGAAGAAGCACTCAACAAGCTTGATGCGGGCTTAAACAAAAAAGGGACGATCAAAAAATACAGCAAAATACTGGAACGGATCGGTCGACTGCGCGAAAAAAACCGGCGGGTTTCGCAAGACTACCGCATTGACGTCATAACCGATGACGAGAAAAAAAACGCCATCCGGCTTGAATGGCAACGTGAACCTCAAAGTAAACAGAACGATCAACACTGTGGTGTCTATTGCCTCAGAACCAATATCCCCGACTGGTCTGAAGAACAACTGTGGACAACCTACATCATGCTGACCGAGATCGAAGCCACCTTTCGAAGCTTGAAAACTGAACTGGGCTTGCGCCCGGTTTACCACCAAAAAGAAGACCGTGTCACCGGCCACTTGTTCATTACTTTGCTGGCTTATCATCTGGTGCATACGCTGCGCTATCAACTGAAGCAACAGGGCATTCATTTAAGCTGGGACAGTATTCGCAACATCATGTCGACACAGCAACGTATCACCATGACCTTACCAACGGATGATCATAAAATGATTCACCTGCGGACAACAACGAAGGCGGAGCTACGTCAGAAACAAATTTATGAAGCTTTGAATATTAAACCCGACCTCATTGGTCAATGTAAAACAATTATCGATAAAAAAAATCTGTAGTGCCAACTGAAACAGATTGAAAATTTTAACTTATTGAAATAACAGGATATTGTAAATATAAGTCACGAAGATGGGTTAGGATAACTGGGAGGAACTAAAAGTTTATGCAAACTTGGTAATTTGCAAGGAACATGAAGAGCCGTATGAAGCGAGAGTTTCACGTACGGTTCTGTGAGAGGCTGAGGGGGAAGTTCCCTCGGTCTACTCGACCATAAGTTCACTTGGGCGTACACCAGTGCATCCAGCTGACCGTAAAAAGGGGCGTGTTTTTTGCGAAGCAAAAAAACACGCCCCTTTTTACGGTCAGCTGATGCGGGCGTTAGCTGTAAAATGAATACTTGCAAAACTATAAGTGACAGTATAGTATCACTTCATGAAAATAGAATTAGTCACTACATTAAAGCGTCAAGCTACCAAAATATTAGCTGAATTACATGAGTCAAAAGAGCCTGTACTGATCACTGAACATGGTCAACCATCAGCATATCTTGTCGATGTTCAAGATTATGAAATGATGCAAAATCGAATGGAAATCTTGGATGGACTAGCCAAGGGTGAAATGGCTGTCTTGGAAAACCGTACCTATACTCAAACGGAAGCAAAAGATAAAATGAGTAAATGGCTCAAATAATATGGACGGAACCAGCACTATCAGATCTTAATGCAATAGCAGAATATATAGCTCTTGATAAACCAAGCGCTGCTACAAATCTAGTACAAAAAGTTTTTTCTAGCACAGATCGACTTGAACAGTTTCCAGAGTCTGGGCGTAAACCGCCAGAGTTTAAAAAATCAAAATATTTAGAGATTATCGTAAACCCATGTCGTATTTTTTATCGTATTGAAGGTGATAATATATATATACTTTACGTTATGCGAAGTGAAAGAAAACTGCGTAAATATCTACTTAATGCAAGGGAAAACAGCTAATCGGGTAAGAGCTGGTTTTACTCCAGCTCTTACCACACCACCCTGCATGCGAATCCGCACAGGGCGGTTCATTAGCCATTTGGATAATGGAACTTCACCCACTGTTCTTTAACAGACACTAACCCTTGTGCTTTTAACCATTCTTTATTAACCCATCTTCGTGACTTTGACATCGCTAAGTTATTGATATTTTGTTTTCATGGAATCATTCGATGAAAACAAAATATCAATAACTTAGCGATGTCAAAGTCACGAAGATGGGTTGGGTTAATGATACTCTGTCATCCGTCTCTATAAGACTGGTGACTCATTTGTCCGGTCTTTTGAATGCAACCTAAAAACCCAATAAATACTAGAAAACCCTGTCAAGTACTTTCTTAAATTATTTTCGCTGAGTAGTTACAAATTATTTTACTCTGACCTTAGTATTGTGCGAAGATCTGCTTAGCGTAGACATCCGAGAAATAAAGCTCACCTCCCGTCTTTAAGACATGAGAAGTTTCTGATAAAACTTGTTTTTTGTGGATGTTGTTAGTTTGAAAACTGATCAAGCGTTTGCTTGGCTAGCTTGAGATCTTCAGTGTCTAAACCTTCATTAAAAGCATGATAAATCTCATGTAACACAGCTTGAACCTTATTATTACGATCAGAGTTGATCAATAATTGGCTTAAACTGACTGCTGCTCTTAATGCAAAAAATTTAGCACCTTGTTTTTGACTGATTTCCAATGCTTTTCGGAACAGGTTTTCTGCCTGTTTTCTGCCAGCATGCCCGTCAGACTTATTTTTTTGTGACTCTTGAGCAAGAACAAACTCACCTTCTAGCCGAAGCCTTTCTGCATCATAGATATTTTCCATTTTGGAAATTTCTAATGCTGCCTGCCCTTTTTCAAAGTCTTGCATATGCCAGCAGGCTTCTGCCAGAAAAACGGCTAGATAGGAGTTAGTAATAGATGTTTTTGATTGCAGCTCTGTTAGTCGTTTATTAATTTCGGTTTTGGCTGTTGTGGCTTCTTCCGTCAAAGATAACGACCAGGTTTTTAAAAACGCTCCCCAATAGAGTAGAAATTTAAAACCATGCGTTTTTGCCAGCTTCAGGCTTGATAATATGTAATTTAGCGCTTTTTCGCCTTCTCTGCGATAAAGATGAATCAATGCCAGGTTATGCAATGCGAAGGAATAACTGTAAGGATGATTTAACGTTTCAGCAATTTTTACCGCTTGTTGAACATAGTTCAAGCTAGTATCTGGCGAACCTAATGCCCAAATTGTTTGCCCAGCGCGCGCATAACAAAGGACTCCTGGATCCAGTCCGAATAAGCTCGCATGATCGCCAAACTCTTTTGGGTCGTAGAGCGCGATACCGGCTAATGCGTGTTCATAACTGGACTGTAGATTACCAGCAAAGAAAAAGCTGTTAGTCAGTCCAACATGCGCTTCAAGTAATAAACCTTCACATTTAAGACGTTCAGCCAATTCTAATAGTTTCAAAGCCAATTCATGAGACTGCTTGAAATCACCTTTAATTAAATAAAAAGACCGTAAGCCAAATAATACGGTGAACAATTGCTGCTCATCTTGCAGTACTTGGCAAAGATCTTTAGCACGCAGGTAACATTCTTCAATCTCTTCGGAAGCATTGCCCTGACTGGCTGTTAAAGCGGGGCCTAACTGTTGCAGTAGCGATAATTCAAGCTGATTTCGCTCTTTGGGTTGAGGAATTTTTTCCAGTAAATGTCTGGCTTTATTCAGGGTAAAAACTGCTTCCCGGTCAGCGCCGCGATGACTGGCTATTTTTGCCGAATGACTGATATATCGTAACGCCTTGGAAAAATCACGACCCAATTCAAAATGTACTGCAAGTTTTGTGGCAATTTCCAAGGAATGTTCACCGTAGCTCTGTTCCAGCTTTTGGCCTAAGCGTCGGTGAAAATGTACTTTCTTTGTAACGCTGACTCGCTGATAAAGAACATTTTGATACAACGTATGGGTAAATTCATACAAACTGGAGACACAGCCATTTGGGATTTCTGAAACGCCAAGTCCGCGGAGAAAATGGCAATGGGCGGCAAGTTCTTCAAACTGGGCTTCAATGGTCACTTCATTAATATCCAGTGTTGAAGCTGTTTCAGCCAAGTTGAATTGTATGGCAATTCCCCCGGGTTCACTGGCAACAGAAGCAGCTTCTAATAATTGCTGGCTTTCTGCTGGTAATTTCTCAATTTGCTGAGTAATCATAGCCTGAATATCATCGGGTACATAGTTAGCAAGCTCTGTTAAATTACCTTCAAGCTGCCAACGATGACCCTGTTTCGCTAAAAAACCAGAGCTTTTTAAATCTTCAAGAATGTTAACCAAAAATAAAGGGTTGCCGTTAGTATGTTGCTGGAGATATTGTGGGAATTGTTCAGGAAAACCATGCTGAGGAAACACTTCAGCTAAATGATGAGCAATTTCAAGCTGATTGAGATATTCCAAAGGCAAATGAGTACAACAACCTCGCAATTGCAGATCTTGTTTCAGGTTTCTAAGAGGGTGTTGAGTTATGATCACATCTGCTGGCCGAAAACTGCCAATAATCATTAATTGAGCGGAATCCTTTCTTCTTGCCAGGAAAGAAAGCAGGTCTATGGTGGCATAATCTGCCCACTGCAAATCTTCCAAATATAAGATTAAAGGGCGGACTTGACTAATGGTTTCAAGAGCTTCTGCCATTTCTCTTAACATTTTTTCTGGACTGCTTGAAGCTACAAACAACCGTGATTCATCTTTATTAACTGCATTACATAATCCCGGCAAATGCGGAAGCCAACTGGGAATGGATTGAGCAAGCAAGTCTAAAAATACATGATCTTGTGTTCTGCATAAACGTCCCAAGGCATCTAGTACCGGAAGATAAGCTTCCCCGACACCATATTGTTCGATACACTGCCCGCTGGCTATTCTAGTATTATGCTTATGGGGAATATTATGGATAAATGTTTCTATCAGTGTGGTTTTTCCGATCCCAGCTTCACCAGTAACAAAAATCAGTTTGCGGTTTCCAGTGATGATTTTCTCAAAGCATTGGTCAAGCACATGGAGCGGATTTTTCCGGCCAACTAACCCTGGAGAATATTCGGGTTTTACTTCTTTAAGTGATACTGAAGATTTAACACTAAACCGATAACCTCGTTTATGAACAGTCTCAATAAAATGCGGATTTTGGGAGCTTTCACCCAAGGCTTTTCGAATTTCTCGAATACAAACCGTTAAAGCAGCATCACCAACGACCACTTTCGGCCACACCGATGCAAAAATTTCATCTTTGGTAACCAGTTTTTCGGCATTATCCATTAGATAGCACAACAGGGAAAAAGCCTTGGGTGTTAATGCTACGGGTTGTTGGTCTCGGCTCAACAAGGCATTTTTACGATCCAGAGTAAAAGAACCGAAGCTGGCAGTTGTTTCAGGCTTTTCATGCGTGGCAAATTGCACAGAATCAGAAACATTCTCTAGATTTATCATTTGCTGCAAGGTTATAAAAATCCCAACGTTAAGTTTTTGCGTTAAAATCAGTTCAATGTATAACTTAAACTTTCCTACCTAGCTTTACTAGTGCTGGATGTCTTGAATAATTGACTTTCCGTATTTAATAATAATGGATGTACTCAGTGATATTTGCCGATCAATCAGGCTGGAAGGTAGTATTTTTTTCCGCTCTGATTTGACTGCCCCCTGGGGAATGATACTACCTGCTGCCTCTGAGCCACGATTTCATGTTGTATTGGACGGTTCTCTCTGGTTCCAAACCGACAAAATGCCTGACCCTAAATTCATGCAGGCTGGCGATGTGCTTATTATTCCTGAAGGCGAATCGCACTGGATAGCAGATAATATTGGCCGGGAATGTGTGAATGGTCCAGATGCAAGAAAAGCACTGATGGACGGAAAACCAATGTTTCAGGGCGACAAGGTGGATACTCGTCTACTTTGTGGGTTATTTCGTTTTGATAAAACTTTGGAACATCCTTTAATCAGCGCACTTCCTAACATTATTCATTTTCACTATGACACAATATCAGAGCGAGATTTTTTGAAGCTTACTGCGGACTGGATTTTTGCTGAGTTTAGTAGTGAAGCTCCAGGCGCTAATGTCCTGATAGATCGGTTGTGTGAAGTACTGTTCATCCAATCGCTTAGAAATATTCAGGATCTGGAAAAATATTCCCATGGGTTTCTGGCTGCGTTGAAAGACCCGCGTATTAATAAAGCTTTGCAACTCATTCATAGCCACCCAGAAAAAGCCTGGAATTTGGAAAATCTGGCGGCTGAGAGCGCAATGTCTCGTGCGGTATTTGTCGAACATTTTACCAGAACTGTGGGCTGTCCACCAAAAACATATCTGACATCCTGGCGGATGAGACTGGCTTTGAATTTGTTGAAAGATACCAGTTTGCCAGCTAATGTTATTGCCGATAAAGTCGGTTATAACTCAGATGCTAGTTTTAGCAGGGCATTCCATAGGCATTTCGGTCTTAGTCCAGTTGAGTATCGCAAGCGTCCAGTGCTGGTTTAGCTTACCATTGCTCCGATTTTGTTGGTTGCTTGTTATTTGAGATGGTTATTTGAGGTAAATTTTAGAAAACGCTTAGACTTTTCTTAGGTCTTTTTGTTAGTTTTTTGATATTCTTCGGTGGAGCACAAAATCCACCAGCGGATTTATTATGATTAAGGATCAAAAACCTACATCAAGACAAAACGCAGAACAATCTCTGCCTGCAAGTCGTGGCTTTGTTGTGCAAATTGAAGCAAATGCAGATGTAAATAAAGGTCAGATTTGTGGCCGGATTGAGCATGTTGTTTCAGGTAAATCCTCCCGGTTTTATTCCATAAAAGACTTGTTGTCATTCATCGAAAGCAACATCTAATTAGTTTAATTCAATCTTGTCCCAATACGTATGCTCGCCACCCACTTATACTTATTTGCAGATTCAGACAGAGCAAACTAAAGCAATGTTTTTAGCTGGAATGGGTATGTTTAACGAGGGGAGGTGTATCAACAGCTTGATGTCAATGTACTTGAAGTATATTGAAGAAATACAAAAATTTTCTCTATAAAAAATCCTGCCGGTGAAAGTCACCGTGCAGGATTTTGTGATTCTAAGCTTCTTTTAGCGAGCTATTAACCCAGTTGCACTGCCCGGGATGGGTGCAGTACCACGTCGTCTAAGAGCACCTTTTCTAGATACCCTGAAAGCACGTATTTCCTCGTCCCCATTGTTTAAGGTCATTAAGAACTGGTTGTTTTGAGTTAAAACAGCATCACGTGGTGCAGCACCGGTTCTGACTTGGTAGTCGGTTTGATCGTTTTGGTGAAGACGATCAAAAGATCGGCTAAAAAACGACTTCAGTGTTCCGTCAAAATTAATTCGATAGAGCGAAACGCTATCACTACCGGTATTGACAGAATAACCAACAGTTTGGTCACTGGACAGTACAGTCCAGCACGTTGCATCGCCTTGATCAATCAGGTCAACAAGAGAGGAAACCTCCCCTGTTTCTCGGTTTACACGGTAAGAGGCAGTCACGCCTTGACCGCCACTATTGGCTTCAGTAATAAACACATAGTCCCTGTCACCGAACTCAAATCCAAACGGCGTAGGTATTGCAGAAGGACGTTTTAGTGGACTGGCTGCAGGCATACCGTCGGCTTGCACGACAAAAGTAGTTAAGGTATTGGTTGCTTTCTCGGTTATCAGCAGTACTGTTCCAGACTTGTTAAAGGCCACTTGAGCTGGTGAGGTGAGTTGCGTTTTATCGATAATACGAGTAGAACCCGGAATCGGTACCAGAATACCGCCGCCAGTAAATCGAAAGCCGCTGATATTGTCGTATCTTAATTCAGCCGGGTCTTTGTCTGACCCGGTTCCTTCATTCAATACATACACCAGTGTACCGAATACTGTAACGCTGATGGCAGAACTGCCGCCTGAAGACACTTTATTAACAAACTCTAACCCTTCCGGTTGTAGCCTGAAGCTGGTTAAAGAGCCGTCGCCTGCATTGGTTACGAACAACCACCGGTCACTGGCGTCCGTCGTTAATGCACTTTGATTGCCGATTGGTGCGCCGGTGCCCGTTCCCTGGGTGTCAAAAGATCCAATTTCAACCAGTTTGCCGGAGCGTTTCTCAATATCAAACGCAATAACACGATTACCCTCGGCCTCATTACTTGCGGTATAGACAATTGCCTGAGCGGCCCAACTAAAACCAAACATCAAAAGAACGATCACATAGAATTTTGACAGTGTTTTGTTAAGTTTCATTTTTCTTCTCCTAGATAAATCAAAAACCTAGTAGTGCTAGCCACTTAATAGTTCTGAAATATTGAATAATTTAGTTCTAACCCTACCGTTTGTTGGCTCCATTTTCGTGAAGTCAAGGCTAGGATAGTGCTAAGAGGTATTTAAAATCCTGAGAGAAGTATAAATGTTTTATAAGAATTTCCATGTTGGAGGATGTTTTAACAAAAATGAATGTATTACTAATTGATACTGAAGTTTTATATGAATTCATCAAGCGGGCATGCAAAGTAATACTTTCACCATAGGATTTTTAGAAGAGATATTGGCAAAGGTGAGGTGAGCCAAGACTACGTAGCAAAATGTCCGGCCTGTTTATGACATTACACTAGTTGTGAGCTGGTTCATAGGTAACTTCTATGTTTTAGCAGACTATAGAACCACCAAATGAGGAAATTCAGATGTTTTGAAAAGGTCCTTTTTGGATGACTAACACACAATTGATTAATATGGAGGAAATAGTATGAAAAATAAATTCTTAACACTAGTTGCTTTTTTAACCTTGCTATTGTCATCAGCACAACTTTCAGCCAATGATTTGATGTCGGCTGTAGAGACCTATATTTCATTCAAAGATCAACTACATCAAAGCGTGGCGAAAGAACCTAGACCTAAAACAATAAATACAATTTTAGTGGAAGGTATTTTGATCAGTGGTCGCAACGGTACTGTAACTAAGACGGTGGAACCTTTTAATGGACCTGTGACACGGATTGGGTTGGAGCAAATTGCAAGGCCGCTCTATCAGGATGGTGGTTACAGTTTATACGAATTCGAGGGTAAACGCCTTCAAGTTTGGTTCGAACAAGAAAATTTTGCTTCGGTTATTTCACTGATGCAGTACATCCCCTAAACAAGGCGCAGGTTGGCGGTAGCTGTTAGCAATCGTTGTTTTAAGCGTGTTGCCAGTTTCGTATTATTTTTTTAAGAGCATTAAAGTTAAGGTAGAAAAATACTCCTTAGCTACATATGAACAGGTGAGAGAAAATGAAAAATAAATTTTGCATAATTGTTCTGGCCACACTGTTAGAAGTAAATTTGAGCTTTGCCGATCCGACCGCCTTGGATCGCGTCCGGTTATTTGACAGCTTCTTTGTGGATGCTGTACGACTTGACAGCCCTTATGCAGAGATTGGAGCAGGACATAGAGGTTTCGAGAGTGGAAACACCATACCCTTTCAGATTAGAGGAGGTGCCCCGATTGCGTCTAATATTGACATCGGGGCATCAATTGGGGGTATCAACGTAGATCCGGATTTTGGTCATGAACAGATGGACGTTAGCGATTTATCCCTGGTGGGACGTTACCATTTTACCGACTTTAAACCGGTTAATCTCACAGCGGGTATGCGCTTTGATTTTCCTACAGGAGATAATGATCAAGGTCAGGATACCCTGGAATTTGAAGCTTTTGGCGCTATTCGAATTCCGGTTACTGAGAAACTGGTAACAGCAGCCCACCTTGGTTTCGGTTATGTTGAAACACATGAACTTGATGGCATTAGCGGTGTTGGAGATGGTTTTATCGTGAATGGCCAGCAAGTCGTTCCGGTTCAATTACCAGGGTTCGATCCACTTCAGTTTAATTCAGCCAATGTAATGACAACAGCAAATGGCGTTGTTGGTTCACCTCCGGGAGCGAGAATTAAAAATGAAGGAGATTTCGCTTTTTTTGCCAGCGCCGGGATTATTTATGAGATCAACTCAGCCCTTCATGTCATGGGCGAATTTTCAGGTGATACAGGACACGATGTGGGCTACTTTACCAGCGGTGTAGATTACGAAGTTATTCCGAATGGCCGACTGCGATTTGGTGTTGGTGCAGGATTTGGGGAGCGCGCGCCAGAATATACGATTCAGGGCGGCTTTTTGTTTAATTTTGGCAGCTAACACTACTGCTTTAAATTAGTGATTACCTCACTGCTTGGTTATTGCAATGTGTTAGCGGGTAATTATTTTCAAATACTATTTAACGACAGGTATCGATCATGCTAAATAGATTCAACAAATATATTTTCGTATTTATCTTGCTGCCATTTTTTTGGGCTGGAACGTCTCATGCTGAAGACGCGGTGTCCGCTTCGACTTGGCCTAAAGAATGGTTAACTGATTTTTTTAAACAGTGTTTTGATAGTGGCGCAGCTGGAGGAACAGCGGGTTGTCGGTGCGTAGAGATTGAGCTTACGAATAATTACTCGTTTGAAGAAGCTGAGCCGCTCCTGTCCAACGAATCCAGTAATTTAGCTTCGCAAGTATTGACGTCTTGTTATAACAATTTACTAAACGCCAGATCTGGAGAGGATGGCTTCCTGCAAGCTGGATGGTCAAAAAAACTGCTGGATGAAAAAATCCAACTTTGTAAAGAAGCCGGTATTTCAGAACCGGTTTGCAATGCTGCCGCTAAAGATCTAATGGCTAACTTTTCTTTAGAGAAGTCAGAACAATTGCTCAGCGATCCCGGATTTGTCCAAAATTTACTAAAAATTGGCCAAATTTCTACGGATTTTGTACAAAGTGTCGTATCGCACCCAGTTCTGGAAGAAGAAAAGGAATTGCAACATCAATTTGAGAGTCACGGGATTGATCTTATCACAGTACCTGCAGCTCAGGAGTCTTCACAAGGATCTTCGGGGTTAGATGAATTTATGAACGGCAGGTCTTTACAGCCTGGTTGGACTACCGATATCGTTTGGACAGAATACCTTAGTTGTCTTGAGGGTCAAGCTGGAAGTCTTAACCCAATAGTTGCATGTAATTGTTTGATTTCTGATTTAGCGGCGAATGTGTCATATCAAGACGCTTTAGATCTTACTCCTGTTGCGCAAGAAATTGGCGCTAGTTGTAATACCGCCGCAACAAATCTAGTGTTAATGCCGCAAATAATCAGCACATCAAATTGGTTATGGACAAATGGGATGGTGCAAGCTGGACTTTTACCGCAATCTGCATGGCAGTTTGGGCCTTCATTTTAGTCCTAATAAGCTGTTGTAAAAACAATTCTTAGCTTTAATTCAAAGCTATCAATTTATCAATCATTTAGTCATACTCGCTCTGAGTGTGTATCTAGCGCCAGGGATGGCAAGTATTGATTACTCAGCCATAAATGATAGGTAGTTATTTTACAAGTGATTAGTCAGAAGAAAGTATTGAGGAAAAATCCAAATGAAAAATTTATTTGTAACACTCGTAGTGCTGATGCCAATCAGCTCCTTTTCTGCTGATTCATATAACCCTTCAACCGGGGTAGTACACATTCCTATTGTACATGTTGGCGCGAACGACTATGAAGTTGAAATGATTCATCTAGGTGATTCAGTGTTTAAAGTGACATCAACAGCTTTGGTATCCGACACATCAAAATCAGTTGATACATTGAATTGGGCTACAGGTATTCTTCGTATGCCTAATGTGAGTGTTGGTGGCGATACATTAGAAGTCAATATGATGCATCAAGGCGATTTGGTGTTCAAGTTAGAATCAGTAAAATCAATAGATGAAAGTGAAGATACAGTAGCCAGAGAAATTAGATTTGTTATTCAAAATCTAGCTAAAGCCAAATTTAGTCCTGTTCGGGTAGGGTGGCAATTTGACTATGGATTCACCGAGTCTGCTGGTCTTTTAAATACCTTTGAATATGTTCGGTCATTGATAACCTTTGAAACGCTGCAGAAAATACTTCCAATGGATATTTATGTAAGCGGTCCTCACAGCAAGCAAGAGCTGAAGCTTACCGATCATAACGATTTTGGACACTACAACCCTCAATTTGTAAGGTATTTTCATACGGTCGTAGATTGGGTCGTAAGTGATGAGTCTTTTATGTCCGCGACACGTGACATTATGATGGAGCATACCGTAATTTTAAGTCTACAGCGTATGCAGCACATTCATAGATTTATCGAGAATAACAAGGAAATATTTCAGCAAAGTAAAGCTCAGTATGAACAAAGGATACGTGAGCAGACATGTCCTGAGAGGGGCTGTGGTGTTCGTTTGCCTAAAGCCATAGCCGAGGAACGGCAATATCGGAATTGGGCGGAAAGTGTTTATGCCTTTTGGGTCAGGCGCGAGATTGATGGAACCAAGCATCTTTGGATAGATGTTGTTGATGATGTGCTGAGAGCTTATTCAGTCGATTCTAATCAACTGGAATTATCCGGGGGGATTTAAAATCACAGGTAGTGGTAATATTTTAAGTGTTACCGTACATTTTTACATGATTGGAAGTAGCTCTCTATTGTAGCGATGTATAAAGAGCTTTAAACAAATCTCATGCATCGTATAACATTTGGAAAACGATAAAGTCTTGCGGACAAATCGGGCTAAATGTTGGCGTAAAATATTCTTCCAGCGTTCAATATGAGCAGTTTCTCCCGTTTCTTTACCCACTGCATGGTGTTGTTGATCGGGTACAACAATTTGATAAGCCTGCCAAAAATCGCTGTAACAGGTGGCATGCTGATAAACAGGAGGAACACGATCCCAAAAGTATCTGACACTTTTTTTCACTTCGGTCGTCACAGGCGTAGTCGATAATTTCGCGAGTGTCTCGACTCAATACAATCCATTCCCAGACTTTGCTATAGACAAAAGACCATGCTCATCTAATTCTAATACGGGTGTCTTCTCAGGATTAACAAAGGCTAGCGTGTCTTTTAAAAGAGGAAGTTTTTAACACTTTTTTTTAGCCATGCACTCAGGGTTTGACGACTTACGCCGAAAGTCCGTTCAATTCCACGCATACTAGAACGCTCTTGGTAGGTTTTTAAAATAAGGGCTTTGTTCTCCCCCCTTCTGTATATCGAACTTTGGGCTCAAGTACACCATAGGCTCTCCACACGTTTTACAATGGTAGACAGGTGTTACCCACTCTATTCAACATAGACCCTTTAACTTAAATTCAATCTACGCAATTCGTTGTTAATAGTTTCTTGGCATTATAAATCGCTTTATTTTTACATCCTTTCATTGTCTTTTTCGACCAACGTGTGTCGTCTTGATGTTCCCATCAACCTAAAAAAATTAGTTGAATATGGATTTTAACGATAAGTCTTTGAAAGTTATTTCGTTATTAATTTAATGTTCCCACCCATTCGGTGAGAGATTCAACTGCAGCGCAGTAAAACAAAGTACTTAAAATCATTAAGTTACGGAGTTTAAGTGACTTTTTTTAAATTTCAACTGATTTTTTAGGATCAATGGAAAAATGAGACTTTTCCCTATGAAAACCTGTCAACCTTTTCTTTGCAGCTTTAGGGGTGTGAAGTTACCAATATACTGTGAGTTTCGTTTGTTTGTGATGGGCGCCAGAAATCTATTAGAAGCCTAAATTTATGTACTAAATGTCAATAATACCCTAAAAAGTGCCTACTGATTAACAGATTACATCCATTTCAACAACTATTCTTAAGTTGTAAGTCTTCACTACATAGAGTCCCAATGGGGCTAAATCTTTCCAACTTTGATTAAGGAGGTTAGTAGGAATGAGGATTGAAATTGAGAGAAAATTTGACCATTTTTTTAAAGCCACCATGTTATGGGGCCACGGCTGGAAAAGAAGACGATGGATGTCTCAGCGAGTTCCAGTTATCCAGTGGCAAGACCCATTAACTGGGCTTTGGTATGGAAAAAAAACGGCATTGAAGCTACTTAGGGTACAACTGCTTGACGAATTCAGGTGTTGATACGCGCCTTTTGCGGTGCCTAAGGTTCGTTAACTTTATTTCGTAGCGAGTTAGACATGCTGGTGCTGCGAGGGCTTAAAACGCATAATGCCATAGCCCCCACAGTAATCACTGCTAGTTTGTATTCTGTGCCTATCAGAACCATTTGCTGCATCTCTCCTAGAGCCAGTATTTTTGACGCTTTGGCAGCGGGCTGAAGGCACTCTTGCGTTAATGCGGCAAGCGCTTCAAAATCTGGAGCGCTACCAGCTTTTGCTAATAGCAATCCATCATAGCTAACGAGACAAGCCATAATACCTGGCTGGTCAGATACATCTTCAACCAGGTTATTTAGGTTTAAGATGAATTTGTCCCGTTGAATATCCGGTTCGCGACTGAATTCAGATTTACTGTTAGCTTCTTTATTGTGCAGTCTGGAGTAACCATCTGCAAGCTGCACCAGTTGGCTAACTTTCGATTCAAACCAATGCATAATTTTGCCTTGTAAAGTTCATGTAGTCCTCATTATCTTTTTTTTATTCGTTTTCAGAGTAACGCTTGTTGTTGATTAATAACGACAACAATTGTGTTAATACCAGAGTCTATCAGGCAAAGTTATACAAATACGAAATGATCAATTCACAGGAGTGATGGTGTTCTGATGATTTAGAATAGTTGGTTTAACGCTGGAATAGTTTCCTTGATTTCAAAGCGTATCGCACCTAATAGTGCATCCTGGTCTGAAAATAACGCTAATACTAAGCCAGATTTAAGTGGTGCCAACATAATATAGCCATCCGAGCTCTCAGTAATAACAAAATTGACAGTTTTTTGTTTAACCTGCTCTGCTGCTCGAGTGGATACACCGAATAAGATTTGTACCGAAGCGCCTAGTGCATCAGTATCCATATCGAATTCTCTCCGAACATGAGTTACAAGCCCATCTTTATCTACAATGGCCGCGGCAGTAACACCTCTTAGCCTGGTAAAGCTTCTTAGAAAAGCATCAACTTCTTCATTGCGAGTGGTGCGTTGATCAATTTGAACTATATTTTCGCTCATTTTTTCTCCCCTGAAGTTGTTAGTATGTTAAAGAATCTTGGCTTCGATAAGACAAGTTTTATCGCCAATGGCATTGCATTTAGTTTCTGTTGCTTTTACTTGACGTCCACTAAATACTTGAACAATACCCCCGACCATTCCTGCTTCAAACTGGCAGATGGGAGAACTCACATTATGAATTCCAGCACAAGAAACACATTCATCAACTCTTAGGTTGATTTCCCCTGCATCCAGGTTTACCTTAGTAGGTACCAGAATGCCGATACTTAACTGCTTACAAAGCATGCCAATTTTACCCACGTAGGTATCAATATCCTTGTCTTTGGCGGCCTGTCCTATAATTTCACCCAGATTTTTTCCTGATTGGTAGACCATAGCAGGGGCTCCGGTTCCAACCAAACCTTCCATACTGGAGCCCATTGCAATTAATCTGAAGACTTGAAATAAGCGAATTGGAACCGTTGTTCCAAGGGTATCTCGGTTTTCTATTTCACTTTTGTTATGCAGAATAGATTGCAGTAATTCGTTTTGGGCGATTTGATAATCAGAATTTTGAGTGCCTTGTTGAGTAAAATCTTGCATATTGATTTTCCACCATCGTTATCAGTTTAATTTACAGAGCATCGTATTGTTACGAAGCGGTTTTGTTTTCTTCCTTCAAATGTATCATTGGAAGCAATAGGTTGTTTTTCACCCAAACTGTTTATTGTAATCTTTTTAGCAGGAATACCTTTTTGGTTAAGAAATATTTTTGTTGCTTCCGCCCGTGCTAACCCTACAGCCCAATTTACTTCGCCTGAGCCGATGTTGCAAGTATGACCGGTCACAATAATATTCTTTTTACATTCTTGTGCAAAAGTAATTAGAGCGACTTTCTTGGATTGTTGTAAATGAGATAGATCTGTCGTATCAAAATTAAACTGGAGCAGCAGTTTTGCCGTTTTAGCGGATGTATTGCTGCCGTCGCCAAGTAACTCTGGTGGCATGTTAGTTTGGCTTAAGTCGCTTCGCTTGGCAGCGTCAACCTTTGAAGGCTCTGCTGTATTTGCGGATTGATTGTTCGAGGTTGTAGCGTCAGTAGGAAAGTTTTTTGGCATAGATTTATCTTTGGCAGCAGCGTTGATACTATCATTAGAAATAGTTTTGTGGCTTTGTTTGTTCGCTGTGTACTTAGCTATATTAGCTTCAACTTTCTTTTCCAATGCTGTAAATTCCGGTGTTGATTCAGAGTCTGTTTTGGTGTCAGTTTTGCGGGTTGATAGATTATCAATATCCGAATCTTTTGCCACATAATCCGTTGTTTCACTTGCTGGGGTAATCTTTTTATTTTCTGGTGCTGAAACTTGGTTTTGTGTATCAATATTTTCTTTCAGCAAGAGATCGTCTTTTTTGATCTCTAAGCTGGCTTCAGCATTCAAAGGGGAGGTGGACGATGTTTCTTCCTCTTGGTGACTATTGTTTTTTTGGCTACCGAAATGCGAGATAACTACTAATGAGACTAGGCCTGTTGCAACTATAGTTGCCAACAATGCCAATTTGGATGGACGCTTTGAGCTAACAGACTTGGTTTGGGATTCAGAATTAAGATTCTCTGGCTTAATAAAAGCATTTTGATCTGGCTTAGCGGGTTCGTTTGTATTTTGTTCAGGATTAAAAACACCATCAAGTCCATCTTGATCTAGAGAGTAGCGGTTCATTTTATATTTATATCTATAGCACAACGAAACCCCACATACGAATACCAATTATTTTGCAGAATAGCGTTTCGTGAGATATTGTTTTGAGTGTTGCAGGGGTGCCGAAAAGAGCCTCCAAATACCCACGCGTAATCGGCTTCTAATTGAGATTCGTCGTCAGGGATTGCTGTCCACTCCCAAACATTACCAATCATATCCAAACAACCTTCCTTTGATCGACCAGAAGGGAAAGCATCAACATGCATAGTATTTTTGATACCGTGAGATTGATTATTGCAACATGTTGAATCCCACTCATCTCCCCAGGGAAACCTAAGGTTATTCTGCCCCCTGGCAGCAGCTTCCCACTCATCTGGGAATGGTAATCGCTTACCTGACCATTGTGCATAACGTTGGGCATCTTGTAGCGATATATTGACAACAGGATGGTTCATCATGGCATGAGCAGGTCGTTGATTGAACCAGTGTTCAGGAGGCAGGTATCCTGTTTCTTCGATAAACTTCGCATAAGATGCATTGGTTACTGGTGTTTCATCCATTAAAAAAGGAAGAATAGTAACTTTGTTTTTGTAATTCTGTGAGGCTAAAACCACTTCCGGAATGGCAATCAATCCATCGAGACTGTTGACAATTGTCGTTTTTCTCTTGTTGTTTGCAGTTTTAAGTTGATTTTTCTCAGAGGGCTTCTGAGTATTTTGTTTTGCCGGTTTAGGTATAAATGTATTGTGGGGTGAGCTTAATTTTTTAGAAATATTCTTTTTGTTCTCAATAGGTTTTTGGAGAATACTTTCATGTTTAGTTTTTTTCTTTGCCTTCAAGCTATTTAAAAGTTTAATTGAGCTTAGAATCCATTTTTTCTTGGTTTTTAAATTTATGTGTTCTTTTTCTGTTGAAGGTTGACCCGTGTCTTTTTGTAATTCAGTTTCATTAGGGGTCGGTTGTGGTAACTGAAATTCTTTTGGTTTGTTTGGTGGGTTCTCACGGTTCTTACTCTCATTGAGCTTAGATTTATGTTTTGCATGCCTGGTACGAATCAGCAAATCACCCACTAATTGTTCTGAAAAGAGAAAATCTGTTTTATTATTAATTTGATGGGCGACGTTTTTACCTGAAGTGGATAGTTCTGTGGAGGTTTTTAATGGGTTTTGATGAAGGTCAGGATGTGCTTGCTCTGAATGAATTTTATTGCGGCTTTCGTTAGAATGCTGATCTTCTTTGGTTGATACATCATTGCTATCAGTTTCATTATTATTGTCAGGTATCAGGCTGTCCAACAAATCTCTAGGAGACTGATGTCTGGTTTTTTGAGTTTTTTGAGGGTTGTCGATATTCTGTTTTGAAGTCTGTTCTGCAGCTGCTAATACGGCGTGCTCATAAGGTGAAGCTAATTGTGAATGATCAGATTTCTCTGGAGCTTCGTTCGAGTGTTCGTCGATATATCCTGATGCAGGAGCAGTTGTTTTATCCGGATGCCTCTTGGCTACTAAATCACTGAGTAACTCAGTGGGATAAAGTTCTTTAGTTTTTTGAGAATGCGAATAATTATTCTTTGATGGAGGAGCAGTTTCTAGTATACCGGGTTTTGTTGCAAGCCTTGTGCGAGAAGAATGAGGTGGGTTAGTATGGGCGCCTTTGTCTGAAACCACCGAAGATTTTTGGCTCCGTTTGTTATTTTTCGTGGGTTTTGCCTCTTTTCTATTAGTGGCAGGCATAAAATCGTTTACTAGCTCCCTCGGGTATTTATCTGCTCTTTTACGTTTATTAACATTGGTAGGTGCATTGCCAGTTGAGGTGGCATGGGTAGCCGTTTCTAATGCAAGTTCATTGGGTGACAATTTTTGAAGATTGAAATGAGTGGCTTTGAAAACGGAATCAGATAGTAATCCCAGAAAAGAAATAAAAGGAGCAAGCATTTTTTCTAGCGGTTTTGCTCTGTTCTGGTCTGTTTTGACAAAGCCTTTTAAGGTTCTTACGACCCCATAATCTACTAAAGGCTTAGAGCGTTTATAGGAAAAACGCATTGCTTTATCACAAAGTAAATTAATTTTTTGTGGGATGCCTCCTGAATAACGGTAGATTGTAGCAACAGCCGCTTTGGTGAAAATGGTTGAAAGCGCCCCGGCCATCTTGAGTCTATGCGAAACATAGCCGATGGTTTCTTTTTTTGTCAGTGGTTTTATTTTGCCATGGATACTGCTATTTTCCATTGAGAAGGCAAAATCATGGGCAAATTCTGTTTTTTGTTGTTGAGATAATTGTACTGCGATTTTTTTTTGTAAGCCTGACTCGCCTATAAAAATAACGTGTAGTTTTTTCGTGCCAAATTGATTTAATGTTAATAAAGGATCCAAGCATAGAAGTGTTTCTGATGTTAGGTGCTCGGCGTTGTCAAAAATAAAAAAAGTTCTCTCTTTTCGTCTCTCAGCGGCTAGCAAATAGTGCTTCAGGTTATCTACGAATTTTTTTTCATCCCGACATGAGGCAGGATACTTGACACCTAAGTCATTGCAAATAATAGCCAGTATTTTATAGCTTGCCAAGCGTGGGTCAGTAATAGTTGCAACGGCATAATGGGGCCTTAACATTGCCTGGCAGTACTTGAAAAAAGTCGTCTTACCTGCGCCTTTTTCACCGCTGAGAAATGCAATAGTTTTGCCGTACTTTATACCAGAGAGGACTTTCAGCAAAGCTTTGCTGAAAGAGTCGCTTTGGAAAACTTTTTTTGGAACTTCTGGCAAATCGTTAAATGGAGGATAGCTGAGCCCAAAATATGAGCAATAATCCTCAAGTTTATTTAATTGATCAATACCGGCATTGACGATGGTTGATTTTCTGGTTCTGTTTAACATAGCTAGATCATATTACTAGGGCAAAGCTTACTTCACCGAAGAATAAATCCTTTCATTCTGTCATCTTAACTCATGACAATTTATACCCTTGCGTGCTTCTGTAAAGATTATCCAATTTTAAAGGAATATACCTTATTCTTGCAAACGAAAGATAAAATTACTAGAGTACAAACCTATTAAAACAGCCATATACAGGTCATCATAAAATTTATTGAGCTAATTTAAGGTGTTAAAAAGTGTAAAATAACAGCGGTTTTTTATTAATTTTTGGATAAATCAACCTGTTTTCACTCTTTAAATGAGGAAAACTAACGGTGTATTTACTTGTTTTAAATACCTGTCATAAACTCTATTTAGTTGATACATATGTGTGCAAAGGAGAACTATAAATGAAAATTGGGATACCCAAAGAGGTTCATCAAGGTGAAAAACGTGTGGCCACGACACCGGAAGTCGCTAAACAAATCCAAAAGCTCGGTTATTCTGTCTTAATCGAAGCAGGTGCGGGCAAAGGCGCTAATATTTCTGATGCTTCATACCGTGAGGCTGGCGTTAAAATTGTAAAAGATGTAGAAAAACTTTGGCAGGAAGCCGATATCATTCTTAAAGTGCGGCCACCGGAAACTGTTAAGGGTGTTAATGAGGTGGACTGGATGGAACAGGGAAAAGTTTTGATTAGCTTTATTTGGCCCGGACTAAATTCAGGCTTAATGACCCAAATGGCTTTGAAAAAAGGGACCGTTTTAGCCATGGATAGCGTGCCGAGGATTTCCAGAGCGCAAAAACTTGATGCGCTTAGTTCCATGGCAAATATTGCTGGTTATCGTGCTGTTGTGGAGGCGTCTCAGCATTTCGGACGTTTTTTTACCGGCCAAATCACGGCGGCAGGGAAAATCCCACCTGCAACTGTAATGGTTATTGGTGCGGGTGTAGCAGGTCTTGCGGCTATCGGAGCTGCAAAGAGCATGGGAGCAATTGTTCGAGCATTTGATACCCGGCCTGAAGTAAAAGAACAAATCGAAAGTATGGATGCCGAGTTTCTGGAACTCGATTTTACAGAAGAGGGAAGCGGTGCAGGCGGTTATGCCAAAGTAATGAGTAAGGCTTTTATCGAAGCAGAAATGGCTTTGTTCGCCGAGCAGGCAAAGGAAGTTGACATTATTATTACAACAGCATTAATACCTGGAAAACCAGCGCCAGAATTGATTACCAAAGAAATGGTACAGTCGATGAAACCAGGCAGTGTTATCGTTGATTTGGCGGCAGAGCAGGGTGGCAATTGTAAATTAACCGAGAAGGATAAAGTGGTGGTGAAACATGATGTTACCATCATTGGTTATACCGACTTGCCAAGCCGGTTAGCGACACAGTCAAGTCAATTATATGCTGCCAATCTTCGTCATATGTTGACTGATTTAACGCCGGAGAAAGATGGTGAGATCAATATTAACATGGAGGATGAAGTAATACGTGGCGCGACGATAATACATAACGGCGCTATTACGTGGCCACCACCGCCACCAAAATTATCCGCAGCGGCTCCCAGCAAAGGTCAATCCAATCAGCCTGATGATGTCAAGCCGGAGTCTAAAAAATCCTTAATACCTGAACCTATTAAACAATTATTACCGTTGGTACTGGGTGGGGCTGCATTGTTCTTAGTAGGTTCGGTTGCGCCAGTGTCTTTCATGTCACATTTCACGGTTTTTGTACTGGCTTGTTTTATAGGGTATCAGGTTATTTGGAATGTTTCTCCTTCCCTGCATACGCCTTTAATGAGCGTGACAAATGCCATTAGTGGCATTATCGTTATTGGTGCTGTGATCCAAATTTCTACGCCCGGTTTCATGATTACTTTACTATCCGGGTTGGCCATCTTAATTGCGACGATTAATATCGCGGGTGGCTTTTTGGTGACTCGCCGCATGCTAGAAATGTTTCGTAAATAAAGGGGAAAAATTATGTCGCAAGGTTTAGTAACGATGTCTTACATCGTGGCCACTATTTTATTTATTCTAAGTTTAAGTGGATTAAGTCATCAGGAAACAGCTCGCCGAGGTAACACTTTTGGCATGATTGGTATGGCTATTGCCATTATAGCAACCATATTTAGCGCTTCAGTTAATGCTTACGTAGTTTTGACGATAGCTATGGTGATAGGGGCTTTTCTCGGCGTTAAAGTGGCATTGCGGGTTGAAATGACTGAGATGCCTGAGTTGGTTGCTATTTTGCATAGTTTTGTTGGCATGGCAGCTGTGCTGGTAGGTTATGCAAATTTTCTTGATCCGTTGTCAACTTTGTCGGGTGTTGAAAAAACCATTCATGAAATTGAAATCTATATCGGTGTATTGATAGGCGCAGTGACGTTTTCTGGTTCTATCATTGCTTTCGGAAAGCTCAGTGGAAAAATTGATGGTAAGCCATTATTACTGCCTGCTCGCCATTGGTTGAATCTCGGTTTGCTGGTCATTTCATTATTGTTGGGAAAATGGTTTTTGCAAGGTGCCGAAGCGGGTGGCGGTACTTTCGCTTTATTGTTAATGACAATAGTTGCGCTGGCGTTTGGTGTGCACATGGTGATGGCGATTGGTGGCGCTGATATGCCCGTGGTGGTATCAATGCTTAACAGTTACTCAGGCTGGGCCGCGGCTGCAACCGGGTTTATGCTCTCGAATGACCTGTTAATTGTTACTGGCGCGCTGGTCGGCAGTAGTGGGGCGATTTTGAGTTTTATCATGTGTCGAGCCATGAATCGTCATTTTTTAAGCGTCATAGCTGGAGGTTTTGGGACTGGCAGTGGAGGTTCAGCGATGAAAGTTGAGGGCGATGTTAATCCGGTTGATGTCGCAGAAACTGCACAATTGCTGCGCAGTGCAAAAAATATTATGATCATCCCCGGTTACGGAATGGCCGTTGCGCAAGCTCAACATACTGTATATGAAATCACCAAATTTTTGAGAAGTAAAGGGAAGACTGTTAAGTTTGGTATTCATCCAGTGGCGGGGCGTATGCCTGGACATATGAACGTTCTGCTTGCAGAAGCCAAGGTACCTTACGATATCGTGTTTGAAATGGAAGAAATCAATGATGACTTTCATAATGTGGATGTAACCATGGTAATTGGTGCGAATGATATTGTTAATCCATCCGCTTTAGATGATCCCAATAGCCCTATTGCTGGAATGCCGGTGCTCGAGTGTTGGAAAGGCGATACGACTATTGTTCTAAAACGGAGTATGGCATCAGGTTATGCAGGTGTTGATAACCCCTTGTTCGTTCGAGAAAATACTCGAATGTTGTTTGGTGATGCGAATGATTCATTACAGGCCGTCCAAAAATCACTAACCAACTAACCTTATCCATTGTTTAGTGCTTTTGCAAGTGAATTGCAAAAGCACTGGATTTATCCCCAGTATTTTCCAATTCAGAAATGAGTCTGAAATGTGCATAAAAGTTAAGCCATTTTTTTCTGTTCAAAAATCTGGTTAAAAAGTTTCTGTCTTTCTTTTTTTAGGATTATAGCGGCCTGATTATCGGTTATTGCCATGGCAACCTGATCGAGTATCGCAAAGCTTATTCCCGGTTTCAAATATTTTTCACTGTCAGGTAGTGATTTGAGTTTGTCATAAGGTGTCATCATGTTTTTATAGGGGTATTGCTTAGACTGCTTTCCTTTATCGTCGGTGATGATTTCAGGATAAAAGCAGGGCCTGTGATAGTTAACATAGGGGTACAAATACTTGATATTGAATTCATTCAGCCTCGCAGCCCATCTTTGTGGGATATGGGTATAGCCAAAAACCTTTCTGACCACCGCGGCATTTTTGCCTTCAACCAGTGCATTATCATTGGTTTGTCGGGATCGTGATTTGGTCATTTCAATCAATAGCTTATTTAACAGGTTCTCTACGGGCTTGTTGATATATTCTGACCCATTGTCAGAGTGAAAACCTTTGATGATAAAGGGAAAAGTTTCCAGTATTTGTTCAAGCACGGGGATTAAAAAGTGTTCGCTGATTTTTTCAACGGATAAGATCATTTCAAACTGAGTGACTTCATCAACTACATTGATATGATAAACGCCTTTTTGCTTGTCCTGGTCGCCCTGGTGAACGGTATCAATGCGAAGGTATCCTGGCTGACCGTTGGCTTGTGGTTTTCTTTTGTCGCCAATGGCGATCTGCCTGGGTTTGGTTTTTTCAAAGTCTCTGCGCTGTAACTGATAGGTTTTTGATGCCCTCAGATTGTAGAGGTGTGAAACAGAGATTGTCGCCAGCTTTTGATACTGCTTCTCTCCGTACACCTGATAGGAACGCTCAATAAGCTTTTTCACGGCATGACCACAAGGTTTCTCATGCCATTCATCAATGTCTGCCAATAATCGAATATCGCGCTGAGAATATTTTCGGTTGAAACCATTGCCTCTTGCTGGGCTGTACCTGACGTAACCGGTCTTTCGGTACTGCGCGATGAGACGTGTCATCTGCTGGCGGGAATAACCGGTTAGCTTAATCAGAAACCGACTAATGATGCCCTTGTCTTTTTTATTGCAGGACAGGTAGTTGAATTTAACGAGTCCCTTTTGGATCAATTGATACCGCTCAGCTTTATTACCCGGTATCGAATAGGCTATCGATTGGTTGCCCTGTAAAAAGGATTCGAGGTGCTCTATTTGGGTTAAATTATCGATGTTCATAATCATTTTCATAAAGTGGATTATGAACAGAAAAGCTATTTCAGGCTCATTTTATACTGGAAATAAGGAGTCGTTTCAGACTCATTTCATATTGGACAAGACTTCCCCTTGTCTGATTGCTTTTGTTTCTTTAGAATAAATTAAAACAATAGCTATACTAAATAATTTATATAACAATGTACTGACCAAAGAGCCAGACTTTCAGAAGTTATATTGACGCTGTCAGCAAGCTGCCAAATTCTATTGTTACCTTTTTTTACAATCACATCCTTATTTATTTGGAAAAAGCTGGCGAATCTTAAATGCTTATGGTCCTTAATGACTGAAAGAAGTACCCGAACAAAGTGGGCTGTTATGGATCACTTCGTTTGACTCCATAACGAAAAAAGATTAATGAAAATCCTCGTCGTAGATGATAGTGAGTCAATTAGACAGCTGATGTACCATTGTATTTCTTCATTGGGCCATACAGTTTTTCAGGCCAAGAGTGGCCAAGAAGCTATTGATTTTGTTTCCAATCACTCAATTGATTTGATCATGATGGATGTTGATATGCCGGGATTAAACGGCATTCAAGCCACGCAGGAAATCAGGCAGCGAGCTGGCGAAGATTGGTTTCCCATTATCTTTCTTAGTGCCATCAACGATGATGAAACCAAAACATCCTGCATACTAGCTGGGGGTGATGCTTATATCGTGAAACCCATCAGTCCTCTTACGCTGCAGTTGCAAATCCTCGCTATGGAGAGGATTTATCGAATGCGATTGAATCTGAATAAAGCACACCAAAAACTGGGTTCTATTTTGGAGGCCGTTAATGAAGGAATCATAACGACAGACCAAGACGGTAAAATAGAGACAGCCAATAAGGCGATTGAGGAAATTTATGGTTATACCTATGAGGAATTAAAAGACAAAAATATTGCAATATTAGATAAAAGCTTTCAGGTCTGGGAGGATGAGGCTAACACTAACACAACCGAGAAAATCATTACTACCAGAAGGAAAAATGGCGAAGAATTTCCGGCAGAATTAAGGTTGAGTCGCTTCGAGGTTGAAGATAAATTATTTTATACCAGCATTGTTAGAGATATCACCGAACGAAAAAAAGCTGAGCAGGCTTTAGAGCAGGCAAATCAAAAATTATTGCAATTGACTCTTGAAGATCAATTAACAGGTATTGCAAACCGGCGTTGTTTCGATGAAACGCTGAGCAAAGAATTTTTAAGGTCGAGGCGAGATAAAACGCCCATATCGCTAATATTATGCGATATTGATTATTTCAAAATTTATAATGATCAAAATGGCCATATCAAAGGTGATCAGTGTTTACAGCAGGTGGCTTCAATCATCGCCGAAGCAGTAAGAAGGCCGGCTGATGTAGCTTGTCGATACGGTGGTGAAGAATTTGCTGTTATATTGCCACAAACCGATCTGCCGGGCGCTGCTTTTCTTGCAGAACAAATAAGAAAGGCCGTGTGGGGTAAACAAATAGAGCACACCGGTTCCAACATTGAAGGTCGGGTGACGCTCAGTTTAGGGGTTGCAGTGAAAGATGAAGCTATCCATTCCGTTGAACAGTTAATCCAGGTAGCAGACCAAGCATTATATCAAGCAAAAGAGGCTGGCCGAAATCAAGTTAAATCTGCGGCTTTAACGTTCTGAAAGCTATTTTCTTACCAAAAGATTTCGTAGAAACCTCCGAGGGTTTGGTTTTTGCGGTCGTTGATTATGGTCAAGAGCAAGGGCGTCTTGCTTGTTTTCTTCGTTACCAAAAAACCCCACACGGATTTAAAAAACTATCAACAGAACAAGCTAATGAAATACTTAAACATAGCTATCCCGACTATGTTTTTTACTCGGAAGTGCGAGACACTTGGTTTCATGGTGTGCGGTTAGAAAATGTAGTAAAGCATTATCAACCTCGTCAACGGCTACAAGATTTATTCTCTCAAAGACGCACCGAGGGTGATCTGGTAATAAAAGACTTGATTGAACTTTGTTCCTGCTTTAAAAAGCATGGCTGTGATTTATCAAATGTTGGCGTGACAGGTTCAATATTAATCGATGCCCAGCAAGAGACATCGGATATCGACCTGGTCATTTATCAACGGAAATCGTTCATCAAGTGGCAACAATTGGTCTCCGAAGGTTTATTGCAAACATTGGATCCTGCTCATTGGCAAGATGCTTATCAAAGAAGAGGGTGTACGATCGATTTTGATCAATATTTTTGGCATGAACAAAGAAAAAACAACAAAGGCATGGTTAATAGTCGGAAATTTGATTTAAGTTTAGTTCAACCAAGCAGTTCGTTAGTGCTTCAGCATTATCAGAAAAGAGGGGCAATATCCTTGGTTACTAAGGTTATAGAGGATACCTATATATTTGACTATCCCGCAGTTTATGTTCTAGATCATCCGGATATAAGGCACGCTGTTAGCTACACTGCTACTTATAGTGGACAGGCAAAAAAGGGTGAAACGGTTAAAATAGTCGGTCAACTTGAAGCAGCTCAATTTGGCAATAAACGTGTCGTAGTAGGTTCTGATCGCGAGGCTAAAGGAGAGTGCATCCTCGTTACTCAGCAGGAAAATTAGCTGTGTACCATTCTTTTAAAGCAATTCTTTTGGATATGGATGGCACGCTTTTAGATACGGAGGTGACCTATAAAAAAGCTTGGCAACAGGCGGCAAAAGTAGTAGGCATTGAGCTTCCCAAGGAAGTCATCGATTCTTTCGTAGGTTTGTCAGCGATCCAGGTGGAACAGCGACTATTAGCCTATGGATCCCCTGACTTCTCGCTTGATGAATTTCATGAAGCCAGTTCGAACATTTGGCATGCTGCTGTAGAGTCGAGTGGGATTGCTTTAATGCCAGGATTTAATGAGCTTATACGAGCCCTTTCAGCAACTGGAATAAAATATTGTATAGTCACTAATAGTCTGTATGAAAAGGCTGCTTTTTGCTTACAAAAAGCGAATGTTTTGCAGTATTTTCCCATATTAATTTGCCGTAATGATGATGAGCTTGGCAAACCCGACCCCAGTTTATTTCTCAGAGCTGCAAAAAGATTAGAAACAAAAATAACGGACTGCATCATTACTGAAGATTCGTTGCCCGGTATGCAAGCAGCTAAACAATCAGGAGGGCAGGCAATTTTTATCCCATCTAGCTCATTTAACCAAAAGAGTTCAGGCGATTTAGCTGATTTAGTGTTAAATGATTTGGCAGAATTGGCGCAACTATTAAGGTATAACCATGATTTTTATGTGCTTAAAAAAACAGTCGAAATGCCGGCTTGCCTGAGGTCGAATGGATTTTGATAAGGTATAATCTTAGAGAGTAATTGGTAGCAACAAAACAGATGAATGTAACTCGAAAGATTACCGTAACTGCTCCAGCACGCCTTCACATGGGGTTTATTGATCTTAGTGGCTCATTAGGCCGCCGTTTTGGGAGTATCGGCGCTGGTCTAAAAGAATTATCAACACAAATAATCATTCAGCAGTCGGAGTCTCTTGAAGTGACCGGAATTTCTGGTTCAAGGGCTAAGCAGTGTGTTGCTCAACTTTGCGATCGCCTTGATATTTCATCGAAAGTAAAAGTACAAGTCGTTCAAGCTATTCCAGAACACGTGGGTTTAGGTTCAGGCACCCAAATGGCTTTGGCTATAGGAATGGGGTTGAGTGAACTTTATCAATTAGATATGAAGGTGCGGGAAGTCGCCTACATTGCAGACCGGGGTAGGCGTTCAGGTATAGGTATTGGTGTGTTTGAAAAAGGTGGTCTGATAGTCGATGGAGGAAGAGGGCCTACTACGAAAACCCCTCCCTTAATTGCACAACTGGAAATTCCTGAAGCATGGCGATTTATCCTGGTATTCGAGCAGACGAACCAGGGGCTTTATGGTGATCAGGAAAGGGCTGCCTTTGACAGGTTAGCAACTTTTTCTAAAGATGAAGCGGCTCGAATATGTTATTTAATTTTGATGCAAGCCTTGCCTTCGCTTGCTGAACATGACCTAGAAAAATTCGGCCATGTTATTACTCAAGTGCAAGAATTGATTGGTCGTTATTTTTCCCGAGCGCAGGGCGGTGTTTTTACCAGCTCAAAAGTTCACCAAGTGATGGAATGGTTGGCAGTACAAGGGGCAGTTGGTATAGGGCAAACATCTTGGGGACCTACTGGCTTTTGTTTAGTTGAAAATAAGCAGCAAGCTGATGCCCTGATTGTTCGAGCAAGGAACCAATTCGAGTCTGTAGATGGTCTTACTTTTATGATAGCCAGCGCGAATAATACAGGTGGTGAAATAGAAACAATATCCTGCTAAGGAGCGAGGATTATATTTCTGATTGTTTCGGAGTCGATTATTGGCTTCATAAATAGGTAAAAAATGAATAAGAATTGTAAGTTAAGCTACTAACCAACTTATTAAGGCGCAGCTTTTTTTTTAATCGAGACAGATATTGTTACGACTATTGTTGTTATTGGTTGCCTTATTTATTGTTATCGCAGCCATCAAAAAATTTTTAAATACAAATCCCAGAGCGATTGCACGTTCATTAAGATTGCTTGGGCTGATTATAATTGGTTTGTTAATTGTTTTTCTGGTCGCCACTGGGCGCTTGAATGGCTTTTTTGCCTTCATTGGGGCGTTGTTAGCACTGGCTTTACGTTTATCGCCTGCTGTGCTTCGTTATATTCCATATTTGCTGCATCTTTGGCGACAATATCGCTTTACTAAATCCGGAGCAAACCAGAGTTCGAGCCGTTCACAAGCGTCGTCGGGTATTAGCAAAACAGAAGCGTATCGTATTTTAGGATTGCAAGAGGGTGCTTCGAAAGAGGAAATCTTGGCTGCTCACCGACGCTTAATGCAAAAAAATCATCCTGATAGAGGTGGGTCTGTATACTTAGCCACAAAAATTAATCAGGCTAAGGATCTGTTATTAAAAAATAATTCCTAATTCATGTTCAAACGTGTAACTTGTTTTGCCCTAGTGTTCGGGGTTGTTCTCAGTGGCTGTGTTCAAACTCAAGGTCCAGCGCCCGTATACCGCTACGACAAAAAAAACTCACGAAAGCAACATTATTCAGGACAGTATTATGTTGTTAAACCAGGGGATACGCTTTATTCAGTGGGATCTCGTCTAGGCTATAATTACCTGGCTTTAGCTAAGTGGAATAATTTGAGTCCACCTTATGTCATTGAAATAGGGCAAAGGCTCAAGTTGCTTGAGAAAGCGAAAAAAATATCGTTACCACGCCCTGTTGCAATCAAAAAGCCCCCAAAACATCGAACTCCCTCACAAAACCGAACTAAGAATACCCCCAAACCTAGCAAAAAGCCAATCGCATCACAGAAATCGAAGACTATTGTCAAGCATAATGAGCCCACCTTAAAGTTATCTTTCCAATGGCCGTTAAAAGGAATGGTATTGAAAACATTTTCGCAACCAGGTCATAAAGGAATTGATATACAAGGACAATATGGTCAGCCGGTTGTTGCTAGTGAAGCAGGCACAGTTGTTTATAGTGGGAAAGGCTTTGTTGGATATGAGAATTTAATCATTATTAAACATAATGATTCATTATTAACTGCATATGCCAACAATAGACTTATGTATACACAAGATGGACAGGGTGTCAAAAAAGGCGAAAAGATCGCAGAAGTTGGTAAAAAAGCAAATGGAATAGCCACTTTATATTTTGAGATGAGAGAAAAAGGAAAGCCAGTTAATCCGATTAACTATTTACCCAAATAAGTTGCAGGTAGGTGCGACTAAAATTGCTAGGAGTATAAAAATGATGGAAGAATTAATTGATCCGGTTGTATCAGAAGGGGCGGCGGTTGAGAATAACTTCGTCGAAGCAGACAGTGCCGTAATTGAAGATGTTGAAATCGAAAAAAGTGATGCAGATAATGACAGCTCTTTCGATGCAACTCGTATTTATCTCAACGAACTTGCTTCTTCGCAGCTCCTAACAGCTGATGAAGAAAAAGTATACGGCAAGCGTGCGTTAAAAGGCGATCCTGATGCTCGAAAAATCATGATTGAAAGCAATTTGAGATTAGTGGTTAAAATTTCCAGACGGTATCTTAATCGTGGTTTGCCGTTATTAGATTTAATTGAAGAAGGGAATTTAGGGTTGATAAGAGCGGTTGAGAAATTTGATCCAGACCGTGGTTTTCGATTTTCAACTTATGCTACTTGGTGGATTAGGCAAACGATTGAGCGGGCGATAATGAATCAAACACGAACGATTCGTCTGCCAATTCATATTGTCAAGGAAATGAACGTATACCTCAAAGCCAAGCGCAAACTAGCACAGGTTTTGGATGCCGAGCCAACGGCTGAAGATATTGCGAGGCACTTGAACAGACCCGTTGAGTCGGTCGAGAAGATGTTGAGATTGAATGATGAAAAAGTTTCTTCCTTTGATATCCCTACCAGCAATACCATTGATAAGCCACTTGTCGAATCTATTTCTGATGAAGGCGTATTATCAGCGGTTGACACGATTCAAAATGATGACGTTAATGATAATTTGTCAGGTTGGTTGGATCAATTAACCGATAAACAAAGAGATGTGATTTGCCGTCGTTATGGCTTATGTGGTCACGATAACTCAACACTCGAAAAAGTGGCAACTGAGCTTGGTGTTACAAGAGAAAGAGTCAGACAAATTCAGATGGAAGCTTTGAAAAGACTTAAGCTGATCTTAGAGCAAAGCGGCTATTCTTTTGAAACAATCTTCCATTAAAACTGGCTTAAATTAACTACAAAATTGTCTAACCCTGTTCCGATGGAACGGGGTTTTTTATTTTATTCCTCCTCTCCGAGTTTCACACCCTCTCTGTTTTGATAGATAAATAACAGAGTAACCGTGAAGCTTGCACCAATAAAATCTGCGAGCCAATCAAATGCACTAGAATCTCGTCCTGGAATAAAGGACTGGTGCCACTCGTCGCTAAAACCAAACAGCGCACAGAAAAAAATACTCCCAAAAGCAAGAATGTGACGTGTTTGAAGAAGGTGGCGAATGCTACGCCAAGCTAAAACTGCCATAATACCGTATGCAGTAAAGTGGAGAAACTTATCTTGATTTTCAAATAACGATGGCGTTTTAACAGTCGCTTGATTAGACAGCAAATAGAGTAGTGCGCAATACAAAAAAAGTAATGCGAAATCAAGTCTGAGCTGTGCTTTTTGAGTGAACATAAAATTAACCATAAATCATGAAGAATGTATTCGAATTCGCTGAAGCCTGTCTATATTCGCCCAGCATTGATGAGAAAAGACAAATTATTTATCAATTAAGAGCAGTCGAAAAAAGAGACTTATTGTGTTTCGTCACAAGCGATAGCCCATTGCCAATCTCTCAAGTCACTTTTCCAGACGAACTGGAAATGCTTACGCCGCATCAAATGCCGAAAAGGAGTTTTGCGACGAAAGAAGGTATTATCGCTTTTTTTCACGCAATTGCACATATTGAATTTATGGCCATTTACTTGGCTTGGGATATCATTTACCGATTTAGAGGCTTGCCTAAGCAGTTTTATCTTGATTGGCTTAAAGTTGCCGAAGATGAAACAATCCATTTTACGATGCTTCGTGATCATTTAAACAAGCTAAATTCAGATTACGGACAGTTGCCGGTTCATGCCGGCCTCTGGAAAGTTGCCGAAGACTCCTCGCATGATTTATTAACACGGTTAGTATTAGTCCCTTGTCACATGGAGGCTAGAGGTCTTGATGTGACGCCTGGCATGATAAATAAGTTCACTGAAAAAAAAGATTCGGAAGGCGTCGCTATTTTATCCAAAATTTTGCAAGATGAAATTGAGCACGTAAAAACTGGGGTCTATTGGTTAGATTATCTATGTCGGCAGCAGAGCATTCAGCGTGAGGATGCTTATAAAGAAGTAATAAGCAAACACTTTACAGCCGGTTTCCGAGGGCCTATAAATCGCGCCCTTAGAGCTAAAGCGGGATTTAAGGAAGCCGAAATAAATTGGCTTGAAAACGGGCGATAATGCCTGAATTTTTTTTATAAGATAAATAAAAGTTCGTTATATAGAATTAAGCTGCATAGTGGGTTTCAATATACCGCTCTACTATAGTTTGAAATTCTTCTGCAATATGATCGCCTTTTAAGGTAACAGTTTTTTCACCATCTTCGTAAACTGGAGCCACCGGCGTTTCGCCGGTTCCAGGTAAACTAATGCCAATATTGGCATTTTTGCTTTCTCCAGGACCATTGACAACGCAACCCATAACTGCGACGTGCATTTCTTCAACACCTGGAAATCGGTTTCGCCAAACAGGCATCTGTTCTCTCAGAAAACCTTGTATCTGCTGAGCTAATGTCTGGAAGTAGTCGCTGGTTGTTCTGCCGCAACCGGGGCAAGAAATAACCATTGGAGTAAAAGAACGAAAACCCATAGTTTGCAGTATCTCTTGTGCAACGATAACTTCTTGAACCCTGGTACCACCCGGTTCTGGTGTTAATGAGATACGGATGGTGTCTCCAATACCTTGTTGCATTAGAACAGATAATGCAGCTGAGGAGGCTACGATCCCTTTGGAGCCCATTCCAGCTTCTGTTAGGCCTAAATGTAATGCATAGTCGCAACGTTCAGAAATATCACGATATACTGCAATCAGCTCTTGCACATTGCTCATTTTCACTGAAAGAATGATTTTATCGCTAGTAAGGCCTAACTCCTGGGCTCGAGATGCGCTTTCAAGCGCAGATGTGATGACTGCCTCTCGCATAACCACATTTAGTTCTTCAGGCTTTGGTCTTTTTGCATTATCATCCAGTAACCGTGTTAAAACAGTTTGGTCAAGGCTACCCCAATTAACTCCAATGCGAACCGGTTTTTCATATTGACATGCCATCTCAATCATTTGTGCAAACTGGGGATCTCGATTTTTACCACGACCAACATTGCCAGGATTTATTCGAAATTTACCTAAGGCAGTTGCGCAATCGGGATATTTGCTCAATAATTTATGACCATTAAAATGAAAGTCGCCAATTAAGGGGACAGAAAAACCCTTGCTATCGAGCTGATGTCTTATTTCAGGCACGGCTTTTGCGGCGTCTTCATTATTTACTGTGATTCTGACCAACTCAGAGCCCGAGTTAGCCAGTTCAGCGACTTGTTGAACAGTGGCTGAAATGTTGGCAGTGTCGGTATTTGTCATAGATTGGACTACAATTGGTGCAAGGCCACCAATTTTTACGCGGCCTACGGAAACTTGCTGAGTATTTTTTCGAGCTGAAATAGACATATTGATTTAATTAGAAAGAGTTTCTAACAGTTAATAATTGATTAAATGAGTAATTATACCTTGTCACGTCTAAATTATGGTAGAGCTATCCAGTGAGGCTTAATTTTTTTTCCGATGTGCACTTAGAATTCGGTCCTATGGCAGTGCCAGCAACCGAGGCTGATGTTATTATAGCAGCAGGCGACATAGGTGTTTATGATCAAGGATTAGAATGGTTAAAATGCTTTAACAAACCCGTTATCTATGTTGCTGGTAATCATGAATTTTATAATCATGAGTATCAAAATACACTAACCACGTTAGAAAAAGAATCTAAGGGGAGCAATGTTCATTTTTTAGAAAATGAGCAAGTGATTATTGATGATGTTCGTTTTATTGGTTGTACCATGTGGACGGACTTATTTCTCGAAGGTGCTGACAAAATTCCAATATTAGAAGAATCATTGAATGATTTTAGAAGAATTCAATATGACAATTGGTTTTTTGATGCGATGATTTTCAGTCAGTTACATAAGCGATCCAAGCAATGGTTAGCAAGAACGTTGGCTAAACCCTTTCATGGCAAGACAGTGGTAATAACGCATCATGCACCGACTGAGTGGAGTTGGGATAATCAACCACAAGCAATCAAAAAACTGGCTTATTGTAATGACTTGAAACATTTGATGCATAAGCACGATATTTCAGCTTGGTTCCATGGCCATACTCATAGTGTTTCTGATTACCGCATAGCAGGCACACGCGTACTTTGTAACCCAAGAGGTTACGTTGGAAAGCGAAGTGTGAGTAACTTTACCCCGGAAAAAGTGGTCGAAATCTAAATTCTCGCTCCTAATCAATCATCTTCATCGCGAAAAACTTGTTTCGGAATTGGTAGCAAAGGTATTTGATAACTTTTTAGTATTTCCTGAATTTCATCGAATTTATCATCAATTAATTTATTTAATATTTCTTTGCGGGCATTGTCTTTATAGCGAACGCCCATCGTCATCGAGAAATCAAATTTAAGACCAGGCTCTGACGTTAAGTTAAAGGTATTAAATGCTTCTTTCGGGCTGTTCGATAAAATATACCCAGCCATCGGACCCCATAGAATGACCATGTCGATCTTTTTTGCGTCCAAATCTTTTTTAATGACCATGGCGGTATTGTTTTGATTATCTCCTGTCATAGACTGGTATGGAATTCCTAGACCAATCAAACCATTCTTCTGAAGCCAAGCTGTACCCGGTCCTCGATCAAACATTGCAATACGAAGTTGCTTTTTACGATCTTCAGGTAACAAAGCTAACTGCTTGGGAGACTGAATGTCGTCCCAACCACGGTTTTTAGCGATAAGTAATACATAGGTCGAATGATAGTAAGGCTTGGTCGTTAAAGCCCTGTCATAACCAGCGGGAACGCCTATGATGACATCGCATTTAAAGTCTTGGCTGTTCTTTATCTTTTTATTTAGAGTATTTCTAATAAAGCCCATACGGTTAGGGAACCAGGTGTATACGAGTTTCTGATCAAGTTCTTCGGCCAAAAGCGCAGCAATTTTATTTTCGTAACCACTGAAATCTTTTGCAGAAAAAGGGGGGTTAAGAGGATCAGAGCATACTTTAAAGGCATCCTCTGCTCTCAGAGGGGAATTCAACAGTGCTGCAAATAAGAATAAGGTAAAAAACAGGAGCTTAGGTTGTCTTGGTTTCATGAGAAAAATGTAGTAATTTCGGCAACACTAGGTTATCACACAAACGAACGCCCCGACTTTTCAACAAAGCCGAGGCGTATAAAATTAATTACTTAGTCAATCTAAATAATTAATTTGGTAAAGCAAAAACAGTCAAAACACCACCTAATTGAGTGTATTTATTCAAGCTTCGATAAGCACCAACAGCGCCTAACCCTTCAGAGTCAGAAGCTTCGGTTCCGTCATCAATTCCAGCAGCCATACCAATGCCTGCCCAACCGCCTACACCAGAGAGTACGCCAACGTATTGTTTGCCGTTGTAGCTCCAGGTGTTGATGTTGCCGATAATGCCAGATGGGGTTTTGAATTTGTACAGCAGTTTACCCGTTTTTGCATCAACAGCTTTTAAATAGCCTTCCAGAGTGCCGTAGAAAACAATGCCGCCCGCTGTTGCAAGGTTCCCACTCCATACAGAAAAAGGCTCATCAATTGTCCACTTAATGGTACCAGTAGTTGCATCCCAAGCGGTGAAAACCCCCAGGTTAGTAGAACCATTCTTCTTACCTGTTTTAGCATCAACACCAGCAGGGTACATGGATAATGTAGCACCTACATAAGGTTGACCAGCGGTATATTCCACTTCAAATGGCTCGTAGTCCATGCAAACATGGTTGCCAGAAATATAGAACAAACCGGTTTGAGGTGAATAAGAAACAGGTTGTTGGTTTTTACTACCTAATGCTGCTGGACAAACGCCTTCTGAGTTTTCGTCTTCGCCATTGTATTCAGTACTGTATTTGTCTACAACTTGAGGGCGACCGGTTTTCAAATCAACTTTCGACGCCCAGTTAACAGCTTTGTCAAATTTTTCAGCAACAAGCAATTCACCGTTTTCGCGATCTAATGTATATCCAAAACCATTACGATCAAAGTGAACGACGGTTTTGTGCATTTTGCCATTGACTTTTTGGTCAGCTAAAACGACTTCATTGATGCCGTCATAATCCCACTCATCGTGGGGTGTCATTTGGTAAACCCATTTGGCTTCACCAGTATCAGCATCTCGAGCCCACAAAGTCATCGACCATTTGTTGTCGCCAGGTCGTTGTACTGGGTTCCACGTGCTCGGGTTTCCTGAACCGTAGTAAACCAAATTCAAATCAGGGTCGTAGCTGTACCAGCCCCAAGTTGTGCCACCGCCGATTTTCCACTGGTCACCTTCCCAGGTGCTAAGACTTGAGTCTTTGCCTACCTTTTGAACTTTACCGTCTTTCCAGGTAGTGGTTTTGTCTGGGTTAATCAACATGTCTTTGTCTGGGCCCATGCTGTAACCTTTCCAAGCCAAACTACCGTCCTTCATGTTGTATGCAGCTAAAAAGCCACGAACACCAAACTCACCACCAGAAATACCGGTCAGTACTTTATCTTTAACAACGAGGGGTGCGTTAGTATTGGTCATGCCCAATTTAGGATCACCATTTTGCACACTCCAAACTCTTTTGCCGGTTTTAGCATCCAGTGCTGTCAAAACGGTATCGGATTGTTGTAAAAATATTTTTCCGTCACCATAAGCTAAACCACGGTTTACAGTATCGCAACACATTACTGGAATGGTTACATCACCGTCTTGCTGTGGTTCGAACTCCCACATGATGCTCTGATCTTTTTGATCAAGCGCATAAACTTTATTGGGGAAAGGGGTATGAACATACACAACACCGTTGACTACTAAAGGGCCGCCTTCATGACCGCGTAAAACACCCGTTGAAAAAGTCCAGGCTGGTTGCATTTTACTGACATTGCTGGAGTCTATCTGGTCTAATTCACTGTACCGGGTTCCATGATAATTACCACCCCAGGTGGCCCAGTTATTGGGATCGCTGGTTAATTGTTGTAGTTCTGAATTTGCCGATGAAAGGGATGGTGTCGCCAAAAGAGCGACCACCGAAGAAACAACAAGCCAGTTAAAAACAGGCCTTTTCATAGAGAACCTCCTAGTATTCTGTTTCTAAAACAGAGTACGGTTGTTATATTTAGGACTAATAATATTAGTTTGATATATCTTTAGCAGTTATGAGTGTTGGAAGGGGGAACTAATCAATCTCGCACCAAAAGCCTTACAACCCTTACACTACATAGCGTCCAATTTAACAATTTGAGCTAAAAAGTCAACTATAAATGTTGAATGTAAAAGCCTTATATGAATAATTATTCTTGCTGTTTCTTCCCTTTGAAAAGGCAAGATTAATATTTTTACTACGCTGGGACTTGATGTTTTGTTCAGTTGTCTCAGTCTGCTAAGTAGGTATAAAATTGCTGATTCATCAGATCATCTTTAAAGCATAATTATTGCGGTTAATCCCTAAACAATTTCGATTTTGGGTCGAAATCAGTCGGCAAAAGTTAGCGGTTACCCCTTGCTTAGGGTTACAGCTCGTTCTACCAAGTGTTGGAAAATGAAGACGTTATCCGGCTAATGGTGATAATGTAACTATGATATTTCCATTGCTGAGATCCTTCTGGTTATTGAAAAAAAAGTGGCTGGTTCTATTAGTTTCAGTCAGTTATTTCTTGGATTAAGGAAATGTTTTTGGGAAGAAGTTTATTCACCAAGTCTTGAATTTTTACACCTATAGCTGTTGCCTTTTCGGCAAACCAATTTTATACATCCTAATCCAAATAATATGTATTCGTTATTTTCCTACCTTTCATGCTTATCTGAAAACTTTAATAATATGCTTGGTCAACATAATGTGATTATGAAACGCTACGCTCAATACCCAGCTTGTTAATCCTTGAGCGCAAGGTACTGGCATTAAGCCCTAGTAATTCTGCAGCACCATGGTTGCCGCTGATCCGCCAGTGGGTTATTTCTAGTATTTTTTTAATGTGGCGATATTCCATTTCTTCCATCGTTAATATTGAGTCATCTTTTGGGGTTTCGTTTGCGGGTTGAAACCAGTCGCCAAAGGTTAGCGTTGTTCCTGTGCTCAGGATTACGGCGCGTTCTATCAAGTGTTGGAGTTCGCGGACGTTACCAGGCCAATGGTAGTTGAGTAATACAGCGATTTCCCCAGTAGGAATACTGTCGATCGATTTATTAAATTTTTTGGTATAATTGTTCATAAAGTGCTGCGCTAGTGATTCAATATCGTCGCGTCGTTCACGCAACGGCGGCACTGCAATCGGGAAAACATTCAGGCGATAAAACAAATCTTCCCGAAAATGACCTTCTTTCACTGATTGCCTAAGATCCCGGTGGGTTGCTGCGATCATTCGCACATCGACTTTTAGTGTAGTTGTGCCACCGACTCGATCAAATTCGCCTTCCTGCAATATGCGTAATAACTTGGTTTGCAGGTTAAGTTCCATTTCTCCTATTTCGTCCAGAAACAACGTGCCGCCATTGGCTAGTTCGAAACGACCAATTTTGCGAGCCAGTGCCCCAGTGAAAGCGCCTTTTTCATGGCCGAATAACTCACTTTCAATGAGGTTTTCGGGGATGGCTGCGCAGTTCAATTTGATGAGCGGCTGGTCTTTGCGCTCGCTTAATTGATGGATTGCTTGTACCACTACCTCTTTGCCGGTGCCGGTTTCGCCGGTTACCAACACTGTAGCATCGGTGGTTGCGACTTGTTTGATCGTGGCGACCACTTGCTTCAAGCCTTGTGACGCGCCAATCAAGCCTTTAATACTCGGTATTATTTGTGTTTCCTGTTGTACGTAACGAGTTAATTCTTCAAATTTTTTGGTTGCCTGTTCAGCTTGTTGACGCGATTCGATATCACGTAAAATAAGTGTGTACAAGGTTGCTCCCGCAGCTCGGTTACGTGACAGGGTTGCTTCAAAAGGAAAGGTTTGGTCATTGCTGCGGAGGGCGAGATGGCCTTCGGGCATCCATAAGGCTGAGACATTTTCAGCCTCCAGATGGAGGTATTCATCTAACAATGGATGTAGTGACTCTGAAAAAAGTGTTTTTACTGGTTGACCGACGACGGCTTCGGATTCGTATTGAAACGCTTGCTGCGCGGCATGGTTGAATAGCTGAATTGTGCCGTCGGCAGTGATAGCGATTATCGCATCCATAGCGCCTTCAATGGTTTGGTTTAAGCGCTGTTCGCTTTCCTGAAGCTGGTTGGTCAAGCGTTGTATTTTCAGGTGATTCTCAACCCTTACCAATACTTCTTCAATCTGAAACGGTTTGGTGATGTAATCTACCGCGCCCAACTTAAAACCGTTGACCTTTTTTTCGGTCTCCGACAACGCGGTCATAAAGATAATAGGAATGTCGCGCGTCTCTGTCTGCTGTTTGAATTGTTGGCACGTCGTAAAACCGTTCATGCCAGGCATCATGATATCCAGCAAAATAAGGTCGGGCGGCATTTTTTCCGCTTGTTTTAGTGCGCTGTGTCCGTCTTCTGCAATCAGTACCTTATAGCCTTCTTCTACTAACAAGCTGAACAGCATGCTGATATTTGCGGGTACATCGTCAACAATTAGAATATTTGCAGCTTGCGTTTCGCTTGAATCGCTCATGTTTTCTCGCCTTGGGTTTCAATCGCCTGCTTTATCAATTGGCAAATTTTATTAATTTGAAAATCGTCAGCCAGGCTATTTAATTTTGCCTGGAACGATAGATGGTCAGTACCCGCTAAATCAAGTGTTTTGATTTGCTCGCGGACTGCTTGAATATCACCTTGTTCCGCAGAATTCAGTAGTTCTTGCAAAAGTTGTTTAGGCGGAAAACTTGCTGTTTCTTCAAATCTTTTGTTTGTTGACGACACAACGATTTTTCTGGTTTTGTAAACTGGTTTTAAATCAATTTGAAGAGCAATCATTAACAACAAGGCTTCTAATTGAAATGGTTTGGCAAGAAAATCATTCGCACCCGCTTCCAGGCAGTTTTGGTGATGGTGTTCGTAAGCATTGGCTGAAATAGAGATGATTTTAATATCTTTGATGTTGGCGGTATTCCGAATCAGTGAACAAGCCTCCAAGCCATCAATAACCGGCATTTTCGAATCCATCAAGATCAGATCGGGTTGCCATTCTTGCGCTTGATTAATGCAGTCCTGGCCATTAAGAGCTTGCCGTAATTCAAAATCAAAACCTGATAACATATCCGTCAGCAAAAGACGGTTCTCGGCTTCGTCATCGGTAATCAAAATTTTTCGTCTGCCACCATTTAAAGCAGCAATTTTTTGTCCTTCTGTTACTGATGTTTTCGACTGTTTCTCATGATCGGCCTGCGGTAATGCCAGGTCAAACCAAAACCGGCTTCCTTGGCTCAGTTGACTGGTTACGTATAATTGTCCACCCATTAAGCGCACTAATTGATCACAAATGGCTAGTCCCAGTCCCGTTCCTTCAACATAGCTATGCGTCGGTTGATGCAGTTGTAGAAAAGAGGTAAAAATATCTTTGAGGTGTTCCTGAGCAATACCAATACCGGTATCTTCTATTAAAAAATGATACCTTCCATCATCGAATTCCACTTTGAATAAAACCTTGCCGGTTTCTGTGTACTTGATGGCATTATCCACCAAATTGATTAATACCTGCCTGAGTCTAAGTTCATCAGCTTTTACCCATAGCGAATCTTGCAGGGAAAAGTCACCTTCAAGCGTCAGCCCCTTGGTATTGGCGCGGGTTTGTAGTGTTGTCATAATATTGACCAGCATTCGATGTATATCGAACGATGTCGGCTGTAACTCCAGTCGGCCTGACTCAATTTTGCTGAGATCAAGTATCTCATTAATCAAACTCAGCAAATGCTGGCCAGACTGCTCGATAGTTTGCAAAGAATTAAGCTGCTTCTCTCTGGGTAAATTGCTTCTTTGCAGTAATTGAGCATAACCCAGAATACTGTTCAGTGGTGTGCGTAATTCGTGACTCATATTAGCCAGAAATTCACTTTTTGCCTGACTGGCACTTTCTGCAGATTCTTTGGCTTGGCGCAACGCTTCCTGCTGCCCTTTACGGATTGCCATTTCGTTAAATGCCAACCCCAGCTCGCCAAGCTCATCCGAGCTATGTACTGCGATACGATAATCGTATCGACCTTTGCCAACTTCGCGTACACCTTCGACCAGTTTCTTTACAGGTTTACTAACCGATCGAGCTACTAATAATCCACCGATTAATGCTAGTAATAAACTAGCCAGAGCGATAGCTAGCAACACCCATTGCAGACGGTAAAAGGGAGTAAGTTCTTTATCTAACGATTTTTGCAGTACCGCAATAATTGACACGTTATCATTTGATGCTAATTTTGCTACCGAAGACAGATAGTGCGTTTGATTCAGTTCAAGCGGTATTGTTTCTGCGTTTTGCCAGTTAATGGTTGCGAATTTTGTTATTAGTGCCTTACTCGTTGAATCACCTAACGAAGAAGTGAGTAATGAAGTTTTATCAGGACGCGTAATTTGCAGCAGAGAAACGTGGGCTTGAGTAAGTTGTTGTAGTTCATCTACCAATATATGTCTGATTTTGAAACTGACACAAAGCCAAGCGATGGTATCTGGTGCCAGGATAGGTACTATGACCATCTGGTGAGGGTGAGCATTCAACATTACAATTGAACTGGATTGTCCAGATTGTTCTGCTTGCTTGACTAGGTCAGGGGCAAAAAAAAAGCGTCTGTTTGGTCAGGGTTTGTGGTGTCAGCCTGCAAACGTTGATCCAAAGAAACCAGCATAACCGCATCGGCTCCAATACGACGCTTCAGATTATCCAGGGCTGAGACGATTGTTTTATGATCCTGGGTGGCGATCACCTGTTTGAAGCCAAAATCGCTGGATAAATAGAAGGCGCTTTCCGAAAAGCGTTGCGCTTGCGCTTCTATCAGGCGAGTAAATACCCTTTTGGCAACCCCCAAGCTGGTTGCTATTTGCTGATTTGCGTTCTGTTTATAAGCTATGTTGACGATGATGAACGAGCTAATCAGTATTGCGCTCAGCAGGCTCAATGAAAAGAACAGAATCCGACTATGAAAGGTGCGGAAACGCAGTGATTTAAAATTAAGCTTCAGCGGTACCGTCCTCGGTTAAATGTAGACAGTCTGGCCCGCCTGGAAGACACCGTTGGTTTTATACTCATCTCAACAACAACCGAGGTCGACTGACCAACTGACATAGTGAATAGTTGCGTACTATCTGAAGGTTGTTGCTCAGACTCTGGATGCCAGTAACGTAATTCATATTCCCCATCTGGCAGCGTTATTGTAGCTAAACCACGCTTATCCGTTACAGCAAAATATGGACTGTCTACTACCCTGATATAGGCAGACATCCAATCATGGATATTACAACCCAACGCTACGACACCTTCTTGTTCAAAAACAATGGATTCAGTCGGTATTCCTTTATAAAGCGGTATTTCAAAAGTTTTAGCTGGTGAAAACGAATAAACATGGTGCCTTATTTGGTCATGATTAGGAAAACTAACTGTGGTTCCTGTTTGAACCACAGTCACATGACTAATAAATTCTTTGTCTACTTGATCCACAATAACGGGTTTTTTAGATATAATCGGCAAAGTGTTTTGTGTGCCTTTTGCATAAGCGCTGACGGTCGCCTCCTTGACGGGCTTGCCGGATGAATCAGTGACTGTAACATTCAATGTTTCTGCATAAGAATAACTGCCTGATAAGCCAAACAGCCCGCAACTTAACAATGCGATAACGAACTTATACCATAAAGATTTCATACGTGTGCAGCCTCAAAAATTATAGATAACATTAAGCCGAAGCAGATTGGTGCGATAGATAAAAGTATCCGCCTTAGCATGAGTATGCTGATAACCTAGATTAATTGAAGCATGACCCTGATTAAAGGCATAGCTGGCGTCGACTGAATAAGTATGGGTAATACCGTTGGCACGATAAGCCCAACCCGGTAATGCATCATCATTAGTGATAGAGTCGACCGTTTCTTGATGACCGTTAATCCAAACCGGTCTGACGCTTGCAACAATATCACCATAGCGAAAAGTATATCCGACATTCAATAACCATTGTTCAGTTAACAATGTATTTAACTGCAACCCAACAGAATGGCCTTGAATATCATAAACTGAATTAGCAATGGCTGGGTCTAAACCAACCTCTGACAGTCTTTGTGCTGGTAAAGCGTTGTTATCCTCGCTTTCCCGATGATCAAAGCGGTAACTAAGCAGGATATCAAAACGGTCAAAGAATGGTTTCCCTAAAGTTAGACCAGCCTGGGTTTGGTAGCCTTCTCGAATGTTGCTGCGCGAAAAAATATACCCCGAAGAAGCAAATCCTCGTATCCAGGGCTTATCAGAACCAAGCCCAAATTTATGACGTATCCCCAATTTCAGGCCAGGGCTAATTTGATTTAACCGGGAATATTGATGGTGAATTCTGCCCTCAATTCGAGCACCCACATCCAACCGGGTGGTATCAGAAAAATAGTAGAAGCGTCCTACCGATGCAAAGCCGTTCCAAACCTGATCGCTTAGTGATTCTGCATCAAAATTGCCGTGGTTAATATTGTCGGAGGCAGTCAGGCCGATCTCTGTATCTATCAGCCATTCATCCCATTCAGCGTATGCGGTTTCTGCCATGTTTAAACCAAGCAACAGGCTTGCTACTAGCGCTGGCATTACTTTCTTGATGTGTTGTCGACGAACCATATTGAATATCCAGTCAATGAGCCTCGCACCTATTGAGTCATTATTGTTTTATGGCACTCTAATTATTTCTACTATAGCCCTGATACGGGATCCATTGTAAGTCCTAATGCAGAAAAAATGTAGTCTTTGTGCTGGTTTGATGAGTTAATAAATAATTCTCGAGTCTAGCATTTCTAGGAGGAAAGCAAAAAAACCGGTGTTCATTATCCACTCTGAAATCTTAAAACGGATTTATCAAAAAAAAAGGTATTATACTTCACGCGGCCACGGATGCGGATTTCTATCGGTCGATTTTTGCCGATAGACTGCGTTACTGAAACAGTTGCGTAGCTCGCTATGCGCCTGTTACTACGCCTTGAAGACAAATAACAATTCTGAGTCGAACTTTGTGTAGTATTGGATCCTTACTTCTACGGAATAAATTTAATCTTTTACTATTACTTCTTCAGAACCATTCGGGAAAAATTTGAAAAAAACATTTTCTCGACCATTAAAGAGTAAACTTTCTTTTTGTGGCCCGGGCTCTGTATGAAATTCTTGTAATATTTGTCCATTGGCTGATGTTTCGTCATTAACAAGTAGTGTAGTGTGGTTGCCAGTTTTGTTAAACACGATATACTCTTCGTTGCCTCTGATTTCAATGTGATATGCAATTACGTAAAAATAACCTTCCTGAATGGAATGCCACTCAGGATTTGGCAGATATAGTTCAGAGGTGAGTACGCCGCTTTTTGAAGGAATAATGCTTATCAGTCCAAAGCCATCAGGCTTGAGTGATAATGATTTGTATATTGAAAAGTTTGGAGTGTAAGTGTTCACAAACCACGACGTTTCTTGTTTAACTAGAAATGCATTTGTTGTTGGATCGGGTGTCAGGGGAACTAAACTATTGACAATGTCAGGATTGGTTTCCGTATAACCTATTTTATCAAGCATGACATCCAGCGTATCAATATATAAGAGTCCACCAAACATATCTCCCAACACCCAGACCAAATCTTTATCATCTACACCTATGTAAGTATTGGTAGTTGGATAATAAACATATGTCCAGGAGGTGATTTTTTGAATTGGAGCCGGCGAAGGCGAAAAAAAATTTGAATAGTTTGCTTCACCCCAAGTAAAAAGGGTGCGGATACTTCCTTCACGGTCTGCATATGAACTGGGAGAAGTGCATATAAGGGCAGTAAAAATTATTAAACAACAGTTCTTTGAAATTTTCATTGATTTATCTCTGTTTTTGAATATCTATGGGAAAGATCACGTTTATTTTTTGCTCCCTATTGTTCGCTATTTTTACGTCTTAAATTTTAAAATTGGTCATGTTATAAACTATACCCTTATGCCACAAGAGAAGTCTAAAATAGATGGTATTTGGGTGTTAGAAGTGACGCCAAGTCATCTTTCCTGGCTGCGGGTTCAGAGCAGCGCATTACTCTACTTTGTCAGATTAACAATAAGTACGTCATATTCGTCGGGAACGGGTATCCAACACCATGGATGGCAAGCTGAAACTCATCCATGAAGCCCTGATCCCGGTAACCCCTGCCGGAATGGCGATCTTGAAAAAAATGAATCATTTAACCCACATTCCGCACACTTAATGAGAAATTTTATAATTAATTACAAAACAGTTCATTTTTTGGTCAATTTATGTGGGTTTTCACTCATTTGTACTGCCATTGTTGTAAATAATTTTAAAAACACTCCAAATGTCAAAATATATTCATCGAAGCCAAATCTTTTACTTTTATTCTTGTACATAAAATCAATAAGTTACAATTAATGGAAAAATTTTAACTTCACGTGCGGAATGTCGGTTTAATCTGACAAAGCAGAATTTATGCAATCTCTAATAGAGGTTTTGTATAGGCACAGCTGTTCAAACAGGCTCTATAAATGAACCCCCTTGAGTAGCTCAAGCACCCATAGAGCCATTTAATCCTAATCTGTAGTAATCACCTATGAGCTAAGTCATAGGTGATGATGCAAATTCTTGCATCATAATTTACCTACGCTGATGTATGGCAGTCCTGTGGGAAAAGAGAAATCGAGACCAAGATTACATCGTTCTACATCAGGACGAAGAGTGGTCTCTGCAAGAACAAGTGACCTGGAATTAAGTTAAGGAAAACATTGTAGCTCCGGCAGGGGTTGCCGGAACTCATGAGTCAAGGACGGTAACCCAGAACTACCTCCTTATACACTGAATAGCGTAAATCCATGCCGGTTGAATTTCAGCAATACCGGAGGGAATGATATTCTTGAAAAAGACGAATCATATAATCTGACTAAGTAGAATTAATAGCTGCTTTGAAATCAAGTAAGGTCGTAAGACCACAGTAGAATGGTAGTTGCGGTTGCATTTTCTTACAGAACCGTAAACGCCATTTGAACTGGCGTTTACGGTTCAACTTAAAAGATACTTTGGAGCTCGCACTATCTTCTCGAACATTGTCGGATGGTACACTGGATGCATCCGCAGGATCACTATTCGCATACCATTCGTCGCCGTTGTAAAAGCCGTCTTGGTCGCGGTCTAACGCGATTCGAATTCCGGATCCGGGTGGTGTGCAGGTATAAGTTACTTCGCCATACCGTCTATTAGCGTATTGACGTAACTCATCATCCAAAATAGCTGGCTTGCTTTTTACATCACGGTCGAAACTTCCGTCTTTGTGCTGGTTTGATGAGTTAATATATAATTCTCGAGTCTAGCATTTCTAGGAGGAAAGCAAAAAAACCGGTGTTCATTATCCACTCTGAAATCTTAAAACGGATTTATCAAAAAAAGGTATTAGGAAAGTAAATGCGCTGAATTTACCGATACTAATTCACCAGCAAAGGGGTATGAGATTTTAGCAGTGAACGAACCTAACGACTATAAATCCCAGGCTGTCTGCAGCTGACGCAAAGATACCATCAGCAGTAGCAATACAGTCCATATTAAGCTGTTGGGCAATCGCCAAATGTAGTGCGTCAAATGTGCGTAGCGATATCTTTGGCAGGCGGTCTATTAGTTGGATAGCAATTTCAAAACAACCATCGTGGATAACCGGGCATAACAACTGACCTTCTGCTATGTCATTCTGAAAGATTGCGAAAATTTTGCTTTCACTTTCTCGATCCAACTCTTTCATACGTCGCCGCCGAGCTAACAAGCAACGCATCTCGGTTCTAGTCAACTCACTGATGAAAGTTTGATCGACAGCTTGAATCCAATCGCTGAATTGATCCGACATATCCTCATTCAGATACCACTTGGCTAATGCGCTGGTATCAATATAACTATTTTCAACGCTCATCTCTGTCTGCACGTATCAAAGCAGCGGATGGAGTCATTCTGGGTAAAGATTGCCGGAGGTCAGTGTGGCTGGGTCGCTGGCGTGAGCCTTTGATAGGGAGGCTAATAGCGATAGCCTTGCCGTGATGGGTAACAATGATTTCGCCAGCTTGGTTGACCAGGCGATCCAGTTTTCCGACAGATTCACGCATTTCTCGAACGCTTAGATGTTGCATAATGTTTTTGTGCTTCAAATAAAATAAAAGTAGCGCATTGGAGTCCTAGAATCAAAGAGGATCAATGCTGAAAGGCCTAAAACGTTATGTTACCGTTCCCAAGTTCCTGAGTCTCATTTCATACGCAGAGTGTTTGTTAATATTCGTTAATACACGGGGTGTGGGAACGATGATAGTGCTGGGCAAACGAGATATTCGGCTCGCAATCGTGCGTAACGAAGTCTTATTCATTTGCATAAGCGTAATACAATAGCCGTCTTCTGAGGGTTAATGTGTGTAATTTTAGGTTAGTCGTAAAAGGTGAGAAACGAAAGAATCAGTTCAAAAAGTTTAGTGTTTTGATACAGGGGCTGTCCGAATGGATGAACCCAGCTGATTGTTTTAAAATCACTGAACAAGAAATAAGTCGAGTTAAAAATCTAGAATGAAGCTACTATAAAGTTGCTACCTAAATCCTGCAAGCACTACCTATAGCACAGTAAAAATAGTAAAATGATCAATGGGTTGAAACCTATTTCATTCCATTGATCAGTCACTATTTTCATGAGCCAGCATAACGGAAAGTCCACTCAAAAATCGTCCAAGGTGCATTTTGATGCCACAGGGAAAACAAGACCAGCAAGGCTGTAATGGTCAAGTTTTCTTAGGTATGAGTGCAAATCTATAGCTTGCAGGATTTAGGTGCTACTCAACTAATAGTAACCTCGTTGGTTTTAGAGTGTTAGGGGTGTGCTATGTTTATTTGCTGTTTCGAATGCGGCGAATGGTAATTTTCGCCACTGGGTTATTCCAATCATGAGTGGCGGGTATCAAATCACCTCTACCATGGATTCCTGAATGAATGTAAACAAAACCTTCGCCTGGAACTTCAGATTTTTTAAATGGGTTTCCACAAGGGGGGCCAGGGATGTATTTACAAGATTCGTCATTGTTTTCGGATCCAGCATCATACGCTCGAACATAGTATCTTGCTTTGCCTCGGTGACGAGAAGGTAACCTTACGCTCTTTAGTGCCATAAAAGCATCATTGGAGACCACCAGCATGGCAGCAACACTTAGAAAACTTCTGCGATTTTTGGCTTTGATTTCAATAGTTGCACTTGCTCCTGGTATGATCGGAGCATCGCCTTGGCTGATTTCATGAACATCTTCGAGTTGGTATTCAGTTAACCCTAAAGTATCGGCATCTTCCGCCAGCGCTGCTAATTCATCAGTAGCGGGTTCACCTGCTTCAAATAATCGATAATTACTATTATGTGTCACAGCAAAGATGGGAGATATGATTTGTCCTTTGGTTAGATTAGTCACAGTTACTTCATACAATATATCGGCCTGTACGGCAGGGGCCAGTCCGAATGAGCAAAGAGCCGTGAATAAAAACGTCTGATAAATTCTTTTCATCTGGTTTCCTCAATTAATTAACAAACTAACCGTATAGCAACGGTTAGTTACTACTTTAATGAGGAGTTATCAAGCTGTTTTCACAAATTAATAACAAAAGAATCACGAAATTGAGCCTAATAATTGAGATTACTGGCAATAAAAACGCTATTTATAATGGGAAATGAAATGAGTTGTACTGACTCAGACTTGATCTGACAAACTTCCCTTTTTGGGTGAAAAGAGAAGTTGTCGTAAATGGTCTGTTTTTCTAGCGTTATAATCGATAACGGGAAAATTCTTTGCTCAAGGTCTACAACTCATATTAGTTGGGGTGGGTTGCATTTTCTGAAGCATTTAGTTATCTATATCTATGATCAATTCTGCTACTGATCGTAGTATGTATGCTATTGACTGCTTTTCCGCAAGACTTAGAAGTGGGTTCCCAAAACCATGTCTTAATGGTTGGATTGTAACCGGGGTTACCTTGAACAGCGACATAGTTTACCCCACCATATTCAACTTCATCATCGAAGTTGTACCATTGCCCTTCCACCCAAGGATCACCGCAGTAATTGTTACTACTGACATTGGTAGAGCTTGAGTCAACGTCGCAAGATTGATTTGTAGGTCGCCACATCCACTTCCTTTCAGCTTGGTTGTAAGAGTCGGCAACATAATTTTCTCCATTGTATTCAACTATATCACCAGTCGAAAACCTATTGCCTCGCGACCAGTGAGGGCATCCTGCAAATACGATATTTGTTATTACTATGTTGGTTAAAATTGAGAGAGAAATAATTTTTGTGTACAAGCGATTTATTTTCATGTTTTTTTATCTGTTTTTCCGATTTAAAGTATTAAAAATATTCCATTAAATTTTAATTAAGCAAATACCAGACCATAAAAATGTAAGTTATTGTTTTGCCATGCTAGTTACTCTTGTTATTACACTCTTGCTGTAAGTTTTCGTTGTAAAAAAACGACAGCTAAAATCATCCATTTCTGTAAGCATCTAATATTACGTGAATTAATCGTGTCGCAAGAAGCCAACGAACTTATCCTTTTCAGGTTATTTGTATTGTGGGTACAGTTGGTGTAGCCACTTCATATGAATGCTTTCTAGAGCTTAAAGTGAACTCAATTAATAATCGCTCATCCTTCTTGGGATAAGTAGTAAAATAATCAGGTTGCTAAGGACATGACTTAATACTATTCAAGAGGATATTAATATGAACAAGTTAACAAGCATTATCGCTATTACGCTATGTACTTCTATACTTTTGTTGGCGGGGTGTGAAGATAAAGGACCCGCAGAAAAAGCAGGAGCTAAACTTGACGGTGCTGTTGAAAGTGTCCAGGAAGCTAGTGAAGACGTGATGGAAGAGGCTAGGGAAAAGTCAGAAGATGTTGTTGAAAGCGCTCAAGGAACGATGGAGCAAGCGGGCGATAAGCTTGGTGGAATGACTGATAAAGTCAAACAAAAAACGCAAGGTGCCTTGGATGCTGGTAGCAAGAAATTAGGCGAAGCAGTTGAAGGGTCTACTGAATAATTTCATTTTTTTGTTGTTCATGAGCAAGAGCGCTAAGGTGTCCTGATATTTCTTTCGGTTGGGTCGCCAGTGGAACAATGGTTGATTGAAAAGTCATCGAGGGTTTCGGCAAGGAAAAGTGGATTGGTTGCGTCAGTATTTCACCCTTGACTATGCTGAGGAACGGGACAAGGGCGTGGCTGGAGAAGAAACAATAGCTGCGGGAATATCCCGCAGCTATTGAACAATGGGAAATAATTGCATCAGACCTGATTGGTTTGCTATGTTTTACAGTAATAAATGACAGTTTTATCAGGCGCTGGTTAAGCTAAAATCTAGGTGTCTTTTAATAACCGAGCGACATAAGATTCTTTGCTTGGAATATCAAATTCGCTGCCTTTGAGCATCAAGCTCCAATATAACCAGGGAAATCCGATTTTTTTACCTATCCACCATAATGCGCTATTGGTTCTTGGGTCTAGAAAAGGGAAGGAAGGGGTTACTTTGCCGCCGTAAGAGAATTCCGCCAACATTACTTTCCCGATCGCAGTGGTTAAAGGGCAAGAGCCATATCCTTCATAACCTGGATTGAGTTCTTTGCCGGCCATTTGGGCTAACAGGTTATTGGCTACAACGGGTACTTGTTTCCGAACAGCAGCAGCAGTTTTTGCATTTGGGCTATTAGTAGCATCACCCAATCCAAAAACATTATTGTACTTAGTATGTTGCAGGGTGTTTTTGTTGACGGTTACCCATCCGGTGTCATCGGAGAGCGGACTTTGTTTAATAAATTCCGGTGCGCTTTGTGGCGGAGTTACATGGAGGAAATCAAATGACTGGGTCACTTGCTCTTTGGCATCGCCTTTGGAGAATTCGAAGGTGGCGGTTTTTTTAGCCCCGTCAACAGCGACTAGATTATGACCAAAATTAGTTTTGATGCCGTAATCCTCAATGACTTTACTCAGCGCTTTGGCGAAGAAAGGAACACCAAACATGCCGGGCCCGGCATTGTAAAATTCGACTTTGATTTTGTCCGCAATCCCTTTCTTACGAAAGCGATCTGCTGCTAAATACATGATTTTTTGGGGTGCGCCGGCGCATTTAATAGGCATCGGTGGTTGAGTAAACAAAGCTTTACCGCTCCCCAGATTTTTAATACATTCCCAGGTATACTCAGCAGTGTCTGGAGAATAATTGCTACTAACACCGTTTTTACCCAAGGTGTCTTTCAAACCTGGAATTTTATCCCAATCCAATTGTAATCCTGGACAAACGATTAAATATTCATACTGTATTTTGTCGCCCGACTTTAACGTCACCGAGTTTTCTTCAGGTTGAAATGATTGCGCATAATCCTTGATCCATTTTACATCTTTGGGGATTAGCTTTGCTTCCTGTTTCATGGTTTTTTTAAGGGTATATTCTCCGCCTCCCACGATAGTAAAACCGGGTTGATAATAGTGGATTTCGCTTGGTTCAATGATGGCAATATCCATGGTGGCGTCTTTTCGTCGCAGATTTGCTGCGACAGAAATACCCGCCGCCCCTCCTCCAACGATGACTAGGGTGTGTTTCTTATCCGTCATACTCTTACCTCTTGCTGTTTAAATTATCGTAACCATTAAGTTCCTTTTTTAAGTTCCAACACTGCCATAAAATGATGTGCTTACGAATGTAAACAAGTCTTTTTGCGTGGTTTTTGGAACAAATAAGAGGTTATCAGAACAGTTACCTTTTGGGTTGAATAATTACAGATCATCACGCCAAATGCGGATGACTTTGATTCAGTAACCAAGATAATACTGATTTAAAAGAAAAAAGTCATTCTCTATGGCTGCACCAGATTAATTTATCCTTGGTTTATTGTCCAGGCTTCATAACCTCTACCAATAGATTTAACATTGGTGAACCTAATTGTTGCAATGATTGAGTGATCCTGGTGGCACGCTCTCCAGTCCTGCAGTAAACAATAATGGGATTGTTTCTGGCCTGCTGTGCGGGGGCTATACGATAATCTCTTGAAGGATTAATGTCGTTTATTTCAAACATAAAATGTCAGAATGGTTTTATATGTTGAATAAGAGAATTTATTCGGAAATAATTGTATTTTATTGATTTATCTTGTCTTTTTGTAGGGAGCTGTTAAGCCGTGCACGTAGGACATTGTGGGTTTTTTTTAAATCGCAGTACTTGCCATTGCATTGTTAATCCATCCAGTAACAATAAACGGCTGACTAAAGTTTCGCCGATATTAAGTAATTGTTTGATAGTTTCCAGTGCTTGCAGGCTTCCAATAACGCCTGTCAGAGGTGCAATGACGCCGTTTTGAGCACAATTTTCATGATCTGAGCCTTGGTTCGGGTACAAACAGTTATAACATGGACTGTCTGGCTGGTTCGGCACAAACACCGTAATTTGTCCTTCAAAACGTACTGCCGCACCTGAGATCAATGGTTTTTTGTGTTTGACACAAGCCGCGTTAATCGCAAATCGAGTTGTAAAATTATCGCTGCAATCCAACACGATGTCGTGATCAGGTACTGCTTTATCTAATAAATGTTCATTTATTCTGTGGTGGCAGGCATTGATTTTAGTGTCTGGGTTGAGCGTTAACAGCCTGTCTTTTGCCGAAATGACTTTTGGTTTGCCTATGTTTGCATAGGAATGGACTATTTGTCGTTGTAAATTAGACAATTCAACATGATCATCATCGTAAAGCGAAATTTCGCCAATACCGGCCGTTACCAAGTATATGGCGGCAGGTGACCCTAAGCCACCCGCACCTATGATAAGCGCTTTTGATTGCAGTAATTTTTCTTGCCCTTCTATATCGATTTGAGGCAATAAAATGTGGCGGTTGTATTTAAGAAGTTGGTGATCATTCATAGAAATCGAGATGTTTTTTTTGTTAAATCTAACTTAAGACTTGACAGTTTAAAAAAGATATTTAATATTAGCACTCACATTAGTCGAGTGCTAACAATTCTCAAATTGTTCATTTAAATGTTTTTTCACCATCATTTTACTTAAATTTTAAGGAGATTTTATGAATATACGTCCTTTACAAGACAGAGTCCTTGTCAAACGTGTTGAAGAGGAGCGTACCTCTGCAGGTGGGATTGTGCTGCCTGATTCGGCGACTGAAAAACCGAGCCAAGGCGATGTCATTGCTGTCGGCAACGGCAAAATACTGGAAAGCGGTGAAGTAAGAAAATTAGACGTCAAAGTTGGCGATAAAATTTTATTTGGCAAGTATGCCGGTAATGAAGTCAAAGTTGAAGGCGAAGAATATATCGTCATGCGCGAAGAAGACATCATGGGTGTTATTGAATAACTAACCCTCAAACATTACAGATTTCACTTTATGCAAATTAATCTATAGGAAAAGAATATGGCAGCAAAAGAAGTACAATTCGGAGATGACGCACGCAGTAAAATGGCAAAGGGCGTTAATATTTTGGCAAATGCAGTTAAAGTCACCTTAGGACCAAAAGGTCGTAATGCGGTATTGGATAAGAGCTTTGGCGCTCCTACCATCACCAAAGATGGTGTCTCAGTCGCTAAGGAAATTGAGCTACAGGATAAGTTTGAAAACATGGGTGCCCAAATGGTTAAAGAAGTGGCATCACAAACTTCAGATATTGCTGGTGATGGTACTACTACAGCAACAGTTCTCGCTCAATCTATTGTTAATGAAGGCTTAAAAGCGGTTGCGGCCGGCATGAATCCAATGGATTTGAAACGAGGTATCGATCAGGCAGTCGTTAAGGCAGTGGCAGCTGTTGAAGCATTAGCGGTGCCTTGTTCGGATAGCAGTGCAATCGCTCAAGTAGGCACTATCTCAGCGAATGCAGACGAAGCAGTTGGCAAAATCATAGCTGAAGCGATGGATAAAGTCGGGAAAGAAGGTGTTATTACCGTAGAAGAAGGTTCTGGCTTACAAAATGAACTTGATGTTGTGGAAGGGATGCAATTCGATCGGGGCTACCTGTCTCCCTACTTTATCAACAATCAGGATAGTATGACGGTAGAACTGGATGAGCCGTATATCTTGTTGTTCGAAAAGAAAATTTCGAATATCCGTGAGATGTTACCTATCTTGGAAAACGTTGCAAAATCAAGCCGTCCATTATTAATCATTGCCGAAGATGTTGAAGGGGAAGCATTAGCAACTTTAGTGGTTAATAACATGCGCGGCATCGTTAAGGTAGCAGCAGTTAAAGCGCCTGGTTTTGGTGATCGTCGTAAAGCAATGCTAGAGGATATTGCCATTCTGACTGGCGGTACAGTTATCGCAGAAGAAATTGGTTTGAGTTTGGAAAAAACAACTCTTGAGCAATTGGGTACCGCGAAAAAAGTTCAGATTAACAAAGAAAATACCACCATCATTGATGGTGCCGGTGAAGGAGAAATGATTTCAGGACGTGTTACTCAAATCAGAGCTCAAGTTGAAGAAAGCAGCTCTGATTACGACAAAGAAAAGCTACAGGAAAGATTGGCTAAGTTGTCTGGTGGTGTGGCTGTTATTAAAGTAGGTGCAGCTACAGAAGTAGAAATGAAAGAGAAAAAAGCCCGAGTAGAAGATGCATTGCACTCAACTCGTGCTGCAGTTGAAGAAGGTGTTGTACCCGGCGGTGGTACTGCTTTGATTAGAGCATTGAAAAGCCTGGAAGGTTTGAAAGGTGCTAATCATGATCAAGACATTGGTATTAGCATTGCCCGACGTTCAATGGAAGAACCCATGCGGCAAATTGTTGCTAACGCTGGAGATGAATCGTCTGTTGTGTTAGATAAAGTTGCTAAGGAATCAGGTAATTTTGGATACAATGCAGCGACCGGCGAATATGGTGATATGGTTGAAATGGGTATCCTGGATCCTGCCAAAGTAACTCGTTTCGCGTTACAAAATGCGGCTTCAGTGGCTGGCTTAATGATCACCACCGAAGTGATGGTGGCCGATCAACCTTCCGACGATAAGGCTGGCGGCGGTATGCCAGATATGGGCGGTGGTGGTATGGGCGGTATGGGCGGTATGGGTGGCATGGGCGGTATGATGTAAACCCCGTACTTGCTATACATGCACTCTGTATAACTAAGCCCCGATTTTTCGGGGCTTTTTTATGCCATAACTTAGTTTGAGAAAAATGTTGAGATTATAAACTTCTTATCCTTATGTTTTTTGACCAATTTGACCAAGTAGGGCGGTGACTTCTTCGGTTGTCAGAGGTTGATGAAAGAGAAAACCCTGGGCGAAATCACACCCATGTTGCAGGAGAAAATCTAATTGGTCTTGGTTTTCTACTCCTTCAGCAACAAGTTTCATGTTGAGGTTTTTTGCCATCGCTATAATCGCGCCTATTAAAGTATTTTTGCCAATAGGTGATGAAATCCCATCAACAAAAGATTTGTCGATCTTAATCACATCAAACGAGAAAGACTGAAGATAACTGAGTGAAGAATATCCGGTACCGAAATCATCCATACACAAGTGTATGCCGAGTTCTTTCAATATTGTCAATTGATCCATAATTCTCATTGTGTCGTCAAGAAACAAGCTTTCTGTTATCTCCAAGTACAATCTATCTGCTGGTTGGGCAAATTCTGCCAATAACTGTGTAATACTGGAAGCAAGGTCGATCTTTTCTGAGAACTGGAGTGCAGAAATATTGACTGCGATATGAAAATTCGAAAAACCTTGAGCATCCCAGCGTCTCATTTGAGATAGGGCTGAACGTAAAATCCAGTCACCCAGCTTTAACATTAAGTCACTTTCTTCGGCTATTGAAATAACTTTGCTGGTTGGAATTAAGCCATGTTTAGTATGTTGCCAGTGAAGTAGCGCTTCCAAACCAGTTATTTGATGGGTTTCAATGGCTACAATAGGTTGGTAGAACAGCGCTAAATTAGAGTCTTCTTCTTTAATGGCTTTATGGAGGTCTTGTTCCAATTCATTGCGTTGGAATAGTACTTTTGTTAGTCGTGACGAGTAAAATTCAACTACGTTTTTGCCTTTACGCTTAGCTTGATACATGGCTATATCAGCAAACTTAAAAAGTGTATCGGGGTTATGAGTGTCATCGGGGTAGGTTGCAATTCCAATGCTGGCAGTAATCAGCAACTCTGTCTCATTGATATGAAAAGGTTCTGCCAATGAAGTTAATATTTTATTAGCTATCAAAGCAACGTCATCTTTGTCCTTTATCATCGATGAAATAACTGTAAATTCATCTCCTCCTACATGGGCTAACGTGTCTGCCTCTCTTAATACTTCGGAAAGTCGTTTGGCGACTTTATTTAGTAGAATATCACCGGCCAAGTGGCCTAGCGTGTCGTTAATTTTTTTAAAATTATCTAAATCGATGACAAATAACGCATAACTGAATTTATGCCGGATTGCTTGCGTATGGATGAATGCTATACGTTCGTTAAAAAGATTTCGGTTAGGCAAACTGGTTAATTGATCATAATTTGCAAGTTGGTGTAATCTTTCGAGCGCTAGATGCTGTTCAGAGATATCTCGGTTGAATTGACTCTGTGTTGACGGGTTGAATGTAACTTGTTCTTTTGTGTGCATGATGAAAGCAAAGTTTTATTATATTTTGTTATTGTTTAGGCGTTGCGAAAATCCGATAGTTCCTGGATTGTCTTCAACTATCCAATACTTATTGATTGGATCCACCTTTGTTTTAGGGCTGTTTAAGAGCGCTTTGTTGTAAAATTTTAGAGATGCGTTCTTAAAATACTGTTTACAAAAACACCCTTGATTAGAACCTTTAAAGATCGACGCCATTAGCTTGGGTTCGTTGTGGTTGTAAGTTATCTTGACGCTAGGCGTCACGGACACTCAAAAAAACAACCTGCCAAATTTTAAAAGTAATAAGAAATTAACAATAAAGTTGAGCTATAACGTGTTCTTGAGGGTATTATTATGTTCAAAAGTATCTAGTGTCCCCTAACCTGATTTTATACCAGTTCACTCAATAGAAAGCAATTTACTTTATTTGAATATGATACCGTATCAATCAAGCTTAAGCCGGTTAATCAATGATTGGATTGACTTGAATAGTGAAGGTAAAATAAGGGTAGCTGAACAGCTGCCTGGAGTACGCTGAAGTTGCAATAAATGTAACATTATTGAATAAATTCCAGTCAGATCAATAAAGTCACCCCTTGAACAAATTTATTCAAAAGCGGTTGAAAAAAATGACATCAAAAAATATTCTTCTATCTGAAAGCACTGCAATCAAAAACGAGCTGGTTCAGTCCGTTAATATCTCCACCACCAGTGCCATAGTTAAGCCTACAGGTAGCTTGCAAATACTGTCATTATCTGAGATGGAAGATGTGCAGAAAGCCAGCACCGGGGCGTTAAAGGATATTTTTAGGCGTTGTGCCTTAGCGGTATTGAATAGCGGTGCATCGAGTCATGATTCGAAAGAAATGTTGGAGCAATATCAGGGTTTTACTATTCAAGTCGTACTTCAAGGAAGTGGTCTTAGACTTGAATTAATCAACGCGCCAGCAAGAGCTTTTGTTGATGGCAAAATGATTCAAGGCATAAAAGAGCTATTGTTTGCTGTATTAAGAGACATTATTTATACCCATAACGTTATTACCGTAAATCCTAAGTTCGACTTATCTCAATCTTCTGACATTACCAATGCGGTTTTTCACATCTTACGCAACGCAGATGTGCTAAAGGGTTCGATGACTAAAGACATGGTGGTATGCTGGGGCGGCCATTCAATCAGCCGTGCCGAATATGAATACACTAAAGAGGTGGGCTATGAGTTAGGTCTGCGAGGGCTGAATATTTGTACGGGATGTGGCGCTGGAGTAATGAAAGGCCCCATGAAAGGAGCAACCATTGCACATGCAAAACAGAGAATAGATAATGGTCGTTACTTAGGTATTACTGAACCAGGTATTATTGCTGCTGAATCGCCCAACCCGATCGTCAATGATTTGGTTATTATGCCTGATATTGAAAAACGGCTAGAGGCTTTTGTCAGGGTAGGGCATGGCATTATTGTTTTCCCGGGGGGGGTCGGAACGGCCGAAGAAATTCTTTATATTATCGGCATTTTACAAGATCCTAAAAATAGTGATATGCCTCTTCCTTTGATTTTTACTGGCCCAAAGGAGAGTGAAGGCTATTTTCAGCAAATAGATGCCTTTTTGGTGAGCTGTTTCGGCGAACGGATCAAGCAACATTACCAGATATTTATAGATAAGCCCGTTGAAGTCGCTCAAAAAATTAAGGAACAAGTGTCTTTAGTTCGAGATTATAGAATTGCTCACCATGAACCTGAACATTTTAATTGGTTGGTGAAAATAGATGAAGCGTTGCAAGAACCTTTCATTCCAAACCATACCAATATGGCTCAATTAGCTTTAAATCTAGATATGCCAGCACATGAACTGGCCATAAATCTACGCCGGGTTTTTTCTGGAATAGTTGCCGGCAATGTAAAAGAAGAGGGGATGCGCCAGATTGAAGAGCATGGTCCATTCAATATCAAAGGTGATGCCGGTATTATGCGATTGCTTGATCGTCTGTTAGAAGCTTTTGTGACACAAAACAGAATGAAGCTTCCGGGCAAACAGTATCGACCATGCTATCGGATAGTCACTTGACGCTTTTAGGAACTTTATTTGTTATAACATATCTTCAGATTATAGAAGTAGCTGAACAATCTTTAGATTTATACTTGAAAAAATATTGAAAGATCTCTTGGGGGGTTATTTAGAGAAACTAAACGGTTAATAAAGTATCATTACTAATTTCACTGTCTGTTTAATTTATATTTAGGAGGATTTATGTCTAATACAACTCTCATCATACTTGGTGTGGCTGGTTTTTTTTTAGCAGGGTTCATTATTGTCGGTACGTCCGAAAAATCGGATGAAGAAAAAAAGAAAGAATCTTTTGTGAGAAATTATAGTGTCATGACACAAATGGCGACTCAAATGTGTTCAAAAGCAGTGAAAAAACATACAAACGTACAGGTATACGGCGCAACTTCAACCCAAGGTGATAAAGAAACCTATCAAATACTTACATGGGCAGATCAGAAAGAAGGTTTTAAAAACGCAAAATGCACATTCACCAGAGCAAACGGAGGGATCACAGATCTTGTTATTGACGGTAAAACTCTCATTTCGAGAAAAGCCAAGTAGGATCAGTCTAAAAGCCCCATTAATAAGACAAAATTGTGAATCTGAATATATGTTCAAGAGATTGAACAGATGGTGCAACGCTATAAACACCCTCAATGTATAAGTTTTTGTAATTTAAAAACGTTAGTTGGGTGATGGTGTTTAAAACATCTGAAATTTCAGTCAATTCAGTGTTTCTGGTCTTTGGTAATAAGTTTTATAAAGCTCTAACATCATAATTATTTATTTTATACTACTTGCTTTGATTGACTAGCATTATTTCATCATCCCGTAAATAAGGATGTTCAGATGCTTCTCTTGTTAAACCAGTCGAGGTTCGTAGAATGTAAATTGAGAGGAGGTTAAATTTATGTTAAAAAAACAGATTTACTGCGCTGCTATTGCGATGAGTGGTGTTTTTAATTTTTCTATGGTTGGCGCTTGGGAAGCTTTGCCCAGCAAAGCTCCTGAACCTTCTAATAACCCTACAACCGCTGCCAAAGTAGCATTAGGCAGCATGCTTTATCATGATCCGAGATTATCATCCACTGGGACTGTATCCTGCGCTTCTTGCCATAATGTCATGTCAGGTGGTGACGATAGCCGCCCGGTTTCAATGGGTGTGAACGGACAAACCGGTGGTCGAAGTGCGCCAACTGTTTGGAATTCTGCATTTAATGATGTGCAATTTTGGGATGGCAGAGCGGCTAGCTTGGAAGAGCAAGCGGCTGGTCCGGTGACCAATCCGATAGAAATGGGAATGAAAAGTTGGGACGCAGTTGTTGCTCGCCTTAATAAAATAGATGGTTATAAACTAGCATTTAAAAAAGCTTTTGGGTCGGATAATGCAACTAAAGATAATGCCACTAAGGCGATCGCTGCTTATGAAAGAACCTTGATTACACCCAACAGCCCTTTTGATAAGTACGTTAAAGGCACCCAATCGGCGTTAACAACACAACAGGTTAATGGTATGAAGCTCTTTAAAGCTAAAGGGTGCAGTAATTGTCATAGCGGAGCAGCCTTTGGTGGTTCAGGATCTTTTATGAAATTTCCTCTGAATTCAAATGGCTATTTTGAGGCGCAATACAAATTTAACAAAGACTTAGGTCGTTACGAAGTGACTAAAAAACCCGAAGACAAGCATCTTTGGAAAGTACCGACCTTACGCAATATAGCTCTTACAGCGCCTTATTTTCATAACGGCTCGGTGAAAACATTGGAACAGGCTGTGACGGTGATGGGAAAAACACAACTTAATATTAAATTATCACCCAAACAAGTAGAAGATATAGTCGCTTTTTTACAGTCTTTAACAGGTGAATTTCCAAAACAGCAAATGCCAAGATTGCCTGAGATGGCAGGTACTAGTTTCAATTGACAGATTCGTTTCAGATCTAAAATAGTGACGGTCAGCGGCATCAAAAAAAAATTAATCGTATGTTGGTTTTTGATGCCGGTGTCCTGTTCTGATGGTGAGTTTTGGTCCGAAATTACATTGTTGAATTATAAATTTTCATATATTGGGCAAGCTGCAATTCTTTGATCAATGTCTGTCACCATTGATCGATATTCAGTGCTGTAGATTGAAATAAATTGTTCAAAAAACTTTTTGTTATCTATATGTTCAGGCAAGTCTGTTACGTCGGGCATAAATTCGTCGTAATTTTTTATATCAGCCATTGCTTTTTGCAGTTTTCTTGCATCATCCCTAGACAGGGTGGCCTTTGATCCAAAGTGAATGCCAGCTCTATCAGCAGCTAGATCAACAAAGCTGAAACCACTGCCTTTGTGCGAGTCACTGAGCTCTTTTTCCCTTCCCAATACAGACGCTATATAACCTGAACCGGTAGCAGCTAGTAAAGCAGATCCCATAAAATGCTCTACCATATCAATGCGTTTGTAAATAAATACTGGATGATAAGCAATAGTTTCCCATTCTGAAAGCCAAGGCATCATGGATTGTATGTTTAATTTATTCACATAGGAACTAACGACGAATAGAATTGCTTTGTTTTCTTCAATCGGGTCAAGATAGACAGATCTGTCATAGGCCGCTTTAAACATCGGTTTTAAAATATCGGCGAGGGATAGCAACCAGTTGCGGTCATGCTCGGTAATGATTTTTTCTAACATGTTTTGGTAAAACATGATTAATTTCCGATGAGCATCATTCTTAAACAGCATTTCCTTGGCCTGAATGAAGGTATTGACTGTCCAGTCATGAGTTATAATGAGCAAGGCAGGTTTAAATTCAACCTTTTTGATGTGCTGATGCCCTAAAATATAATACTTATCCAGATTTGATAACTCGATCAGGCGGCCGACCACCCAGTTGCCAAATTCATCAGGAATTTTAAGTTTGCCGATCAATAAATTAATAATGACGGGTTTACGCATTTCCTTAGGCATATCAAAACTGACATTGACGTACGAACCAAAGAAATAGTTAGGCCATTCAGCGCTAAAAGCTAAATGCATGGCGTTTTTATTCAGATCAATTTTGGATGTGCTTTTAAAGTCAAGGTTAAATAAATAGTTCGCTACGATGTTTAAATCACGCTCGCTTAATTGAAGTGTTCGAGTCTGCTGTTGATACTCCAAGAAAGGTTCGCTTCCATTCAGAATGCGTTGGGCTTTTACCCTATCCTGTTTCGTCAAAGACCAGCTTAACTGAGCGGAGGGGCTTGTTTGAAGTGAAAACTTTAACAGGATTGCTACGACAATGGTGGGTACACTGATGCAAGCAAACAGCACACGCAGTAAATGAATCATAACAGTCGTCTAAAAGATATTTAAAACACTAACTTATATTTAGCTGCGTTTAAATAGTCTGCTTCATTATTTAAGTCAGCCAGAGTTAAGGGTGAATTAGTTATCCAGTCTGCTGGAAATGTCAGTTCGACTACTTTCCGGTCAATGTTGATTTTAATGTCTGGAAGGTTAGTGTCCAAACGGCTTCTGTTTAGCAACACAGCTAATCGCAAAAGGATAGTTAAAATAGGTGCTTTTTCTCGCCAGGGCTTAGGGAGCTCGTTAAATCTTTTTTTACTAAATTGCTTGCGGTGCGTACGAACTATGGTTGCCAGGATCAGCTGATCTTGTTGAGAAAAGCCAGCAAGATCGCCATATTGAATGATGTAAGCGCTATGTTTGTGATATTGATGATGGGCGATATCATGGCCAATTTCATGAAGGTCTGCAGCCCAATCTAACCATTGCTTTATTTCGTTTTTATTATCAATAAAGTCAGGTTGCAATTTATTTATCATTAAGGACACCGTTTTTTTGATGCGGTTAGCATGACTTTGGTCAGTGTGGTAGCGATTGACCAACATTGCAACGGTATCAGATCGGATATCACGTTTATGAATACGCCCAAGCAAGTCGTAAAGCAAACCCTCACGCAATGCCCCATCTGATACAGTCATTTGTTCTATGCCTAATTTAGCGAAACTAGCATACAAGATGGCCACGGCACCCGGGAATACTGGACAACGATCTGGCGATAATTCAGGTAAATCGAGTTCGCTGTAATGGCTTTTTGAGCAAATAGCATCGACCAGTTTTTTTAAGCCTTTTAGAGTGATTCCATTGTTACTCCAGCCTGTGGCCTGGAGAACTTTATCGATTGCTCGCACACTGCCGGAGGCACCTACTGCATCATCCCAGTTTTTGGTATGAAAGTCCCGAATAAATGGTTCCAATTGTTGTTCTGCTTCAAAAACAGCTTGTTGAAAGCTTTTTTTCGATATTTTGCCGTCTTCGAAAAAAAGGTTATTCATTGAAACACAACCCATAGGAAGGCTTTCTTTGCGTTTTGGTTTGTTGCCTGTACCAATAATATATTCAGTGCTGCCGCCGCCAATGTCCATAACAAAACGTTTTTTTCCATTGATTGCGAGGCTTTGAGAAACTCCGATATAAATCAAGCGCGCCTCTTCAATACCCGCAATAACATGAATAGGATGTCCGATGGCTTGTTCGGCTTTGTGAATGAATTGTTCGGCATTTTTTGCTCTACGTAAGGTGTTGGTGCCTACGACACGAACACAGTCTTCTGGAAAATCCTTAATACGCTGTCCAAAACGTTCCAGGCAAGCAATTGCATTATTTTGTGTAGCAACATTCAACACATTACGTTTATTTAGGCCTGCCGCCAATCGGACAGTTTCTTTCAGCCGATCAACTGTTTGCAACTTGTCATCGGTCAAGGAGGAGACGATCATATGAAAGCTGTTCGATCCCAAATCAACTGCAGCAAGATATTTTGATTTTATTTGTGACAAGTTGTTACCCCCTATATTTATGCTGGGTGACTGTTCTCTCTGTTAAGATAATGCAAATATCAGAGCGATTAAAAAAGATCCCTCTGATCCGGTGGTTAATTTATCTTATTTATCGAATTTGGTTAAGTAAAAAAAGTTGGTATGAAAGCATTATCAATTAAAAACCTGCATAAAACCTATAAAAATGGACTGCATGCTTTAAAAGGTATTGATCTTGAAGTTGAAGAAGGCGATTTTTTTGCTTTGCTGGGGCCGAATGGTGCGGGAAAATCAACTGCAATCGGGATCATCAGCTCTTTGGTTACCCCTTCAAGTGGTTCAGTTAGCATTTTTGAATACGACCTGTTTCGACAATCAACATGGGCTAAATCATGCATTGGGCTGGTTCCTCAGGAGGTAAATTTCAACCAGTTTGATACCGTACAAAACATCGTAATTGCCCAGGCAGGTTATTATGGTATTGCCCGACGTAAAGCAAAAGTTAGAACTGAACATTGCCTCAGGCAGATGGGTTTGTGGGAAAAGCGTGATACCTCTTCCCGGCGGCTTTCTGGCGGTATGAAAAGACGCTTGATGATTGCCAGAGCAATGGTGCATTCCCCTAAATTATTGATCCTGGATGAACCGACAGCCGGCGTTGATATTGAAATTAGGCGTGCTATGTGGGTATTGATGAAGGAGTTAAATCAACAAGGCACTACCATTATTTTAACGACCCATTATCTTGAGGAAGCAGAGAGTTTATGCCGAAATATTGCCATCATTAATCATGGCAAAATTGTGGAAAATACAAGTATGTCAAATTTACTTGCCAAGCTAAAAACTGATTATTTTGTTCTGGACCTGGCTCAGCCAATGATCAAGATGCCAATCGTTGATGGTTACCAGCTGGAGCAAGTCAATGCTAAAACCATACATGTTGCAGTACCTAAAGCGTCAGGCTTAAACGCACTATTTTCCCAATTAACAGAGCATCAAATCGACGTGGTCAGCATGAAAAATAAATCTAATCGCTTAGAGCAGATGTTTCTGGATTTAGTAGATCAAAATCGCGGGTAAACTGAACATTATTTCGTTACTATGAATAATTACATTGCGTTTCAAACCCTTTTTACCAAAGAGATTCGTCGTTTCACTAGAATTTGGCCACAAACTCTGTTGCCTCCTGCGATTACAACATCACTTTATTTTTTGATATTTGGTACTTTGATTGGTAATCGTTTGGGTAAAATCCATGGCGTTCATTACATGGATTATATAGTACCTGGTATTATTTTAATGTCGGTGATTACTCACTCTTATTCAAATGTGGTTTCTTCATTTTATTCGACAAAGTTTCAGCGAAATATAGAAGAATTATTAATTGCACCGATACCTCATTGGGTAATCTTATTTGGATATGTTGCAGGTGGGATAGCGCGTGGTTTGCTGGTGGGTATTGTTGTGACGTTCATTTCAATGCTGTTTACCCGAATAACTTTCACCCATTTAGGTTTGGCGATAACTGTATGTTTTTTTACCTCGACCTTGTTTGCGTTAGCAGGTTTCATCAATGCGGTATTTGCTGACAGTTTTGATGATATATCTATTATTCCCAATTTTATTTTGACGCCCTTAACCTATTTAGGTGGGGTGTTTTATTCAGTGGATATGCTGCCCAATTTATGGCAAAAAATATCGTTGGGGAATCCTATTTTATACATGGTCAATGCTTTTCGTTACGGTATGATTGGTGTCAGTGATGTTAATGTTGCGAGCGCTCTCGTGATAACGATTTTGGTTATCGTTTTCATGACAATATTTTGTCTTTTCTTGTTAAAAAAAGGGGTTGGATTGAAAAATTAATGCCGAATTAATTCTGCATCTCTTTAAGACAGCGCAAGAGCTTCACTTTCTTGCTTAATCTTTTTCTCCTCGTTTGGAAGAATCAAACTAATAATTTGCGAGTCGCTTTTGGGTTGAAAGCTCTCTTCTACTGTGACCACAGTCAACTTTTTTTCGTTGGTGATTGCTAGTAGAGGTACGGCTGCTTGTTGATAACGCTCGATGAAGTCGGCATAACTGAAGTCTTTACTTAGGGAAGTGACTTTAATTTCAGCACCTTGGTGTAACAGGTTGTTGATTTCTGAGTAGCTAAGTTCTGGTTTAAATAAAGTTAAACCGCGATGTTGTAGCGCAATAGTGGTTTTATCTGATTTAAGATTAGACGAGGGCAGGGAATAAACAGAGCTTCTGCCGAATTCATTGCGAAAGCGGATACATGCCAGAGCATTATGCTCATCCTGAGGAGATAAAGCCAGCATTTTGCCTAATCCCAGTAAATCCAAATTTTGGTCGGCATGCTCAGAAATGGGGTTGCCAAAATAGGTTTTAAGGCCCTTCATTCTGGCCGTTTTGATATTATTCCAATAAGAGTCGGTCAAGACTGATTTAAAACCTAGTTTATTGAGTGTCGTTGCTAATTCTATGGCGAACGAATTAGCGCCAATAATTAGCAGGCCATTGTTATTTGGTTCAGCAACATCAAGTTTGAGCGCCAGCCATCGAGCTGTAGTGCTTTGTAAAATGACCGTACCAATGATGATGATAAAGGTTAATGGTACGATCAATTGTGCTTGATGAAACCCCATTTCTTCAAGCCTCAATGCAAATAATGCAGAGACCGCGGCGGCTACGATGCCTCTTGGCGCTATCCAAGCCAGCATTACTTTTTCTTGCCACTTTAGCGATGAATTAAAGGTCGCAAGCAACACTTTTACTGGTCGCCCGACCAGTTGTATGGCGGCTAAAACGCCAAGGCTTGGCAGCCCCAAATAGGTGATTTGTTCAAATTCTATTCGAGCAGCCAGAATGATAAACAAACCAGAAATCAGCAGGACAGATAGATGTTCTTTGAAGTGAATAATCTCATCGATATGAATGTTTTTCATATTTGCTAACCACATACCCATCAATGTGACAGCTAACAACCCCGATTCCTCCATGATCAGGTTGGCCGAAGTAAAAGCAGCAAAAACAAACGACAAAGATGCCAAGTTGTGTAAAAATTCCGGTAACAGGAAGTAGCGTAAAATTAATCCTAGAGCATAACCGGCTACACTACCGATCACTATTCCTGTTAAAAGAATGCTGCCAAAGGACAACAAAACATGCTCCAACGCTGTTCCCGAAGAACTTGAGATAATAAATTCAAAGACCAAAACGGCGAGTAACGCACCAATCGGGTCAATGACGATTCCTTCCCACCGCAAGATATTTGAAATGGTGTTGTTGGGTCTTACTGTGCGGAGCATCGGCGTAATGACCGTTGGACCGGTGACCACGACCAGTGCGCCGAATAAAAAACTTAGCTCCCAGGAAAAAGCTAGCAACCAATGCGTACTGATGGCAATAATGATCCAGGTCGTGAGTAACCCTATAGAAACTAGTCTTTGAACGACGGTTTCAAGTCCTTTAATTTCAGAGAGTTTTAGGGTCAGGCCGCCTTCGAATAAGATGATGGCGACAGACAAAGAAATTAAAGGGAACAGCAAGTCTCCAAAAAGACGGTCAGGTTGAATCCATCCTAGCGTCGGTCCGCACAGTATGCCGATTAAAAGCAAGAATAGAATGGCCGGTAGTTTTAAGCGCCAAGCAATCCATTGGCAAATAACTGCCAGACAACAAATACCTGACAGCTCAATTAATTGGGCTTCAATCATTCGTTTGAAATAACGAGTTTACGTGAAAGGGTTGTATATTATTCTACCCTCGCGCCAGAAAGGAGGAGGGTAGGTGGCAAGGATTATGAGTTAATGTTTTAGTGTAAGTCATACAAAACATTGTTAGCTCTTTCTCTTTTTTCTGCTGGTTTGTCTTTAAGGTTTCCAGCCGAGTTCATTTTTCTTTCTTCCGCCAGCTTTGCAATCATGTCTTCCCAAGAGGTGTATTGATCATAAGTATCCAGACCAGAACTCTTTTGTTTGGCGAAAGCTTCTTTTGCAGTGGATATTAGTTCTGGTACAGACTTACCGTCCACGGCATCAAGAAATGCGTCTTTATTATTTTTGTGGATATCGTTAAGCGTCCAAAAGGCGACTTCAAATTCCATTCTTTGTTCACCAGGAAGATATTCTTTTATTGTTTTAACCGACCTATAAGCAGTTTTCATGCTTCTTCCATTGACAGTTTTGCTATTGCCACAACCTATACTGAGCGCGCAAATTGTACCGATGAGAAAAAAGGATAGGTATTTCATTTTGACTCCTCACTAGATTAAAAATTGCAACAGTTTATGTTCCTGTTTTTATTAAATGTTGTTAAACTTTCCATTCTGATTATAAATTTCTACTTTATCACAAAAGCTAAAAACTACTACAAGCCGCTAAAAATAAACTGTCTATGCTGGAATTTATACAACAGTTAAAGCTTCGTTACCAAGTTGTAATGGATGCTTCGCTTAATAATGGAAATGATCTTAACGAGTACCAAGTCTACATAGATCAATTAACCTTGGCCGAAGATTTTGTTAGAAAGGGTATATTGATTGCCGACAAGCCGAAACATCCTTTACAAATTGCCATTATAGGGCCTACCCAAGCGGGTAAAAGTACCTTAGTTGATCTGATTACTGATCATAAGGTCGCCGGAATTAGCCCCTTGGCTGGTTACACTATCCACCCTCAAGGTTTTGCGTGTGAATCGGACCAACCAAGTTGGGAGTGGCTTGATAAATTTTTTGCCGATTTTCAACGGTACCCGCAACAAGATTTACCCCGAGAAGATACCAACTGTTTTTCTTTAACGCTAGTTAGTTCAGACGTTAACCAATCTCTCACGAACAGTGTGGTCTGGGACACTCCGGATTTCGATTCAATAGGTGCTGTCAGTTATCGTGAAGGTGTTTTTAAAACTATTGCCTTGGCGGACATTGTTGTTCTGGTGATTAGTAAAGAAAAATATGCAGACAGCTCGGTTTGGCACATAATGTCTTTGATTGAATCTCTGGGGCAACCTACGCTCATTTGTGTCAATAAGTTACCCGAAGAGAATTCGAGCGTCGTCTTGAATTCATTAAAGCAAAAATGGCAGAATGCACGAACTGACAAGGTGCCTCAAATTGTAAGTTTTCCCTACCAAAAAGGGGGTGTCCAAAAAACTTTATTGACGGATCAGTTAGAGCAAATTTATCGGGTTCTACTGGATGGAAAGCAGCGTAGTATTCGGAAGAAACATAATGCGTTTGCAAGACAGTTTATTACTCAGCATAGACAAAAGTGGATTCAACCCGTCTTGCTGGAGCACGAGCTCGAAAAAACCTGGATACAATTAATTGATGATGCATTGAGAAATGGTATTAGACGATATAGGCGTGATTATCTTGATCACCCACAGCATTACGAAACTTTTCAAAATGCCATTGCAGAATTACTCACTCTGCTGGAAATTCCAGGGCTCGCTGCCGCCTTATCTGGTATTCGTAAAGTCATTACCTGGCCGGTAAAACAAATTTTTCGTTTGGGCCAAAAAGGAGGCAAAAAGGAACACTTGGCAGAAAGCAGTAACGAAGTTGCGGTGTTGAATCAAATGGGCGAGTACATTCAGATGCAGTTGCTGGAAGCCGTATTAGATAAAATAGAAGAGGAGCCGGAAAAACTTTGGTGGCGTGAAGTTAGTAACATGCTTCGAAGCGAAAAGGACACAGTACAAGCTGAATTCGAAAGTGCCGTCAAGGTTTATCATGCTGACTTTCAAGACGAAATAGAAGAAGTTGCTCAGTCCCTCTACAACAAACTTCAAGAAAGCCCGACAACCCTTAATGCGCTCCGAGCCACTCGGGTCACCACTGATGCCGCGGCAGTTGCTGTTGCATTGCATACTGGGGGTATCGGCTTGCACGACCTAGTCATTATGCCCGCAATATTATCAGTTACTTCCATGCTGACTGAAGGAGCTTTAGGGAGTTACATGAATTCAACAGAAGCTAAATTGAAAAAAAAGCAAATTGAAACCGTGAAAGATACATTACTGGTTAAACTGTTAAGGCCTTATTTTCGAAAGATTCCTCAAAATATGCAACAATCCAATCGATTCAATATTAGCAAAGAAAATCTAGACGTTTTCGAAGCCAACTTAAAAGAGAAAAAGAATGGACTTAGAATTCTCTAAATTAGTAGAACGAGCTAAAAAGTGGGGACATGATGTTTCGACAGCTGGATGGGTTAACAGTAAATCCATACTGCCGTTAGTTGATTATGATGCCCGAACGCCTGGATCGTTATTCGAAGATCAAACGACCAATCGTCCATTAATCGTTTCGTTTTTTGGAGGAACAGGAGTAGGTAAAAGCTCATTATTAAACCGCTTGGCCAACAAAGAAATTGCCAGAACGGGCGTTGAAAGACCTACATCAAGAGAGGTGACATTGTTTTTTCATGGTTCTGTTTCCTTGGCCCAATTGCCTAAAGAGCTGCCAGTCACTGATACAAGAATGGTTAAGCATGACAACGAAGAACAAAAGGATGTTATTTGGATTGATATGCCGGACATGGATAGTACCGACCTGCACAACAAACAATTGGTAATAAACTGGTTACCGCATATTGATGTTTTAGTGTACGTGGTGAGCCCGGAAAGGTACCGCGATGAAAAGGCTTGGCGTTTATTGCAGCAAGAAGGTGGGAAACATGCTTGGATTTTCGTTATTAACCAGTGGGATAAAGGCGTTGAAGGGCAGTATGATGACTTTATCGGGCAGCTCAACAAAGCAGGTTTTAGAAGCCCAGTTATTTTTAAAACGATTTGCTCAGGTGAGGAAAAAGTGGAAGATGAGTTTTCTAAGCTGCAGCATACAATCCAATCTATAACAAATGAGCATACCGTCAAATATTTGAAGCAAATAGGTTTGTTCTCCAGAAAGGAAGAATTAAAACAGCTTATCTCTAAAAACACCAAATTGCTGGGAACAAAAGATATCTCTAGCCAATTAACCGAGCAATGGGACGTTATCTGGCAGAAAACAACGAAGCAGTTAAATCAGGGGTTTGAGTGGCCACTGCGGACACTTGCTAAGAGTTATGCGGTTACGGATTCAAAATTACTACGCAATCCATTCAAGAAATCTAAGCCCGATGAAGATGTACAAGATCATGATGTAACTGATGATAACAGTAAAAACGGCCAAGAGCTCTGGGATGGTTGGTCACAAAGCCGATTTGAAGACGCTATCGATAAGATGATACTAGAGGCTGATAAACATAATTTAAACACTCATCCCTTGAAGCATGAATTCAGTTCATTTCGTGAGCAAGCGAGCCAGCTACTTCAATCCCAAGTAGAAATAAATGTTAGAAATGCATTAGCAAATCCTGGTAACAGTGTGCAGCGGTTTTTCTTAAAGCTAACTAAATTTTTAAGCACTGTTTTACCTTTACTAGCAATGGCTTGGGCAGGTTACAAAATTTATTATGGGTATTACCAAAGTGGTGTGTCAGAGACAAGCTATTTAGGCACCGAATTTGCTGTACACAGCTTATTGTTGATTGGCATCTCGTGGATAATTCCTTATTTCCTGCATAAAAAATTGCAACCTTCTATTGAAAAAACCGCCTATTCCGGGTTACAAAAAGGTGTGCAGAAAGGTTTGGCAGCGATACATGCTGAGGCTGTTTCGAGTATTAACACGGTTGATCAAAATAGATTGTCCTTGCTCGAAACAGGAAATGAAATAATGATTGATTGCGATACTGGAACAGAAAATGAAGTGGTTGAAAACAGAGTTTTGAGCCGAATGTTGGTGCATTAAGAATTCAATAATAAACGAATTTTGACTTGTCATTTTGTCCGTCTTCTGTGATATAGCAACAATTTCGGTAACTATTCAGCGTAAATAATAAAGAAAGTTCTTGACAGGGTTTTAGACGGTTTTTTGCGATTTTCGGCAGCCTGCATCCCAACCGATGATCATACTCTTTATCATTTCAGTATCAATAACCATTGATCAATCTTCTCTCAAATACTGGGCGACCGTCAGTCATTTTTTTAATCGCCCTATAACGGCTTACACTAAGGAAAAAATGGGTTTCAAAGCCCATGAGATAATAGCCCTGTCCACAAAACAATACAGGGTTATCCATTGAAAATAGACGCTATTGATGTTGATTCCGCAATCAATCAGGTAAAGCAGTTGCTTAAAACTGAGCGTGATCTATCGCCTGCGTTAAAATCAGCATTGGAAGTGATTCTACTATTGGTTTCTGTGTTATTGAACCGAGTGACACTGAACAGTAAAAATAGCAGCAAACCACCCGCCAGCGATCCCAGCCGAAAAAAGGGGGCACGTAAAAAATCAGACAAACCGCCAGGCGGACAAACATCGCATGTTGGTACGACGCTCAGAAAAGTAGATAACCCTGATGAAATTGAGATCATTACCCTCGACCGCAGCATCTTACCCGACGGTCAGTACACCGAAGATGGCTTTGAAATACGTCAGGTCTTCGATATTGATATTTCACGGGTAGTCACAGAGTATCAGGCGCAACGGCTAATCAATGAAAAAGGGCAATGCTTTACGGCGCCTTTCCCCGATAAGGTCACCAAGGCTGTGCAATATGGGGACGGCATAAAAGCGCATGCCGTCTATCTGTCACAATACCAGTTACTGCCATACAAACGCATACAGGGATATTTTGCAGATCAGTTAGGCATGCCCGTCAGCGAAGGCTCACTCTATAATTTCAACAGGCAGGCCTATGAGGCATTAGCCGTATTTGAACGCATTAGCAAAGAAAGGCTGGTTGCCTCGCCGTGTCTTCATGCGGATGAAACCGGCATTAATATCAATGGCAAGGGGCACTGGCTGCATAGTGCTTGTAATGATCAATGGACACATTTCTTCTCCCATGCAAAACGTGGCACAGAGGCCATGAATGTGATCAACCTATTGCCGCGCTATCACGGCATCTTGTGTCATGACCATTGGAAGCCCTATTATAAGTACGATTGTACGCATTCACTGTGTAATGCCCATCATTTGAGAGAATTGACACGGGCCTGGGAGCAAGATAAGCAAGCATGGGCTCATGATATGAAACGGCTGCTTGAAAAAATGAACATTGCCGTTAATCAGGCCGGTGGTGTACTCACCCCTCTGGAAGCAGAGACATGGAAAGTACGATACAGAGAATTATTGAACAAAGCGGAAATTGAATGCCCTCCACCAGACAAGCCGACAGAAGTAAAACGAGGGCGAATTAAACGCAGCAAGGCTCGAAACTTACTGGAAAGACTGATTGAATTTGAAGACGATGTCTTGCGCTTCATGACAAATGCCTGCGTACCGTTTACCAATAATGCGGCAGAAAACGCCATTCGAATGACCAAAGTACATCAGAAAATATCAGGGTGTTTTCGCAGTACCGAGGGGGCTGAAATATTTTGCCGTGTCAGAGGCTATCTATCAACATGCCGCAAGCAAGGTATGAGTGCAGCCCAGGCAATGACACTTGTGTTTGAGGGGAAATTGCCTGAATTTGCTTTATAATTTCAGTCAACTTTTTGAATACGCTGAGTAGTTACCAATTTCGTAGCTTGCTATGCGCCCTGAAGACAGACTAAATCCTGCGTCAAACTTTCGTATGTTATTGAATTATGGCGCCTTAACGTAACTATTTTGACTTGGTTGGGGAATTTTCCTGGCAAACAGTAGTCAGATACAGTAGACTTTACATCTCTTGGGGGCGACTTGGCTTCGACGTGGGTAGCAAAACCTTGAGTGCATGCCGAGGACAGTGACCTCGTAAATCCTACTGACTTTTAAAGTATTCGCAAACGACGAAACTTACGCATTAGCTGCTTAGGCAGTTAATCCTCTGACTGGGTGTGCTTGTACGTGCAGAGTTCTTCGGAACATTCAGAGGTCATATTATACAAGCTCGCGTTGAGATCTGTCCGGAATTGATGCGCTAAAACCTTACGGAATCGCTGCAAGTTTTTCTGGCCCGGCGGGTAGCTTGCGGTTAAATCCAAGTACGGGATAAGCATGTAGACCTTCAGGCGGAGTGCTTGCGGACGCGGGTTCAATTCCCGCCGCCTCCACCAAATAACCTCAGATTACATCCAATAGAACCCTGAAACCAGCGTGAATGCTGGTTTTTTTATGTCTGTATTGTACGATAGCGTTCGAAGAAATATGGTAGAAGCCTAAAAAGGGGACATTGTTGATGGAATTACGTTTTTTATAAATAGCATGCCCCAGTTTTCTCCTAAAAGCCTTTCTGGATAAATGTTAGAGACGATTTCGCCTAAGCTATTTGGAGAACACATAGCGATTACACATTTGGATAAAAAGCTAGCAAAGCCGGGAAGATTCCGAAGAGTAATTTAACCCACAACCCTTTAATCCTAAAAAAATCAGTTAAAACTTAAAAAAAGTCACTGAAACTCCGTAACTTAATGATTTTGAGTATTTTATTTTACTGCGCCGCAGTTGAATCTCTCACCGAATGGGTGGGAACATTAAATTAATAACGAAATAACTTTTAAAGACTTATCGTTAATATCCATATTCAACTGATGTATTTAGGTTAATTGTTTAAACAGCGCCTGACCCAGCCCAGGCGGTTTGTTTGAAAGCGCAGTTTGATCAGCTTGTGTCTAGACGAACTGAGTATGAAACCTTGAACCAGATACTCAAACACATGGGCAACAACCAGCATGAATTATTCCGTGTACTGGACAGACAGAAGATTCCTTTGCATAACAACCTCAGTGAGCGGGATATTCGGGATTACGTGAAGAAACGAAAAAGATCAGTGGAAGCACCCGAAGTGAAGCGGGTAGGCAATGTAAGGACACCTTTACCAGTTTTAACAAAACCTGTCGTAAGCATGGGGTTTCGTACTGGAACTACCTGTTTGATCCTACATCAAGCGCCAACCAGAATCCTCCTATGGGAGGTATTCGTCAAGCCGCTACCTGTGGAGAATGAGAAGTTACTCTGTTTTAAATCAACTTTTTGATTTGTATAGGAATTTTAAAGACAGGACTTATCCCATATATGGATTATCAAGCTGACTATAGATCCAGCCAGAACATCTTTGCCAGCAAGCGAAATCCGATCATTAAGCTGCCTGCTTGATCAGATATAGGGAATACGTAGCTTGTAGAGACAAAAGCGATAGTCAAAATTATCCCGAAGAACCGAGGTAAAAAACGCTGGCTCGGCAAGCATTTTTTTTTACGTCGATACCTGAGCCAGGTGCCGTATGTGGTGATTCCTATGGCATGATAGATGCCCCAGAATAACCAGCTAAACGTACCGCCATGCCAAAGTCCTATAGCACTCATGGTTGCGTAAACTGCGATATAGGGGTTTCGTGTAAGGCCGATCATTGGCATATAGACATAGGCTCGGCACCACCCGGATAAAGACATGTGCCACCGATTCCAGAATTCTGAAATATTGGGTGCGAACAGAGGAAAGTTGAAGTTTTCCATAATTCGGAATCCAAATAGCCTGGCAGAACCGATTGCAATATCTGAATAAGATGAAAAATCGAGATAGGCGTAGACGAAAAACAGTACAACATATACCCAGATGTCAAAGGGTGTATTCTCGATAAGTAAATCGGGAGGGGTTTTGTCTAGTATGCGAAAAATCAGGGTTTCAGCCAGTACAAACTTTTTAATCAGCCCATATATGATACGTTGTAACCCTTCAACAATACTGTTTTTGTTAAGTTTTTTTTCTTGATTTTGCAAGAAATGATCAAATCGTTCGATAGGTCCAGCAATAAAAATTGGGAATAGGAATATATACAATAAGAAATGCTGCAAAGTGTGTTCTTTAAAATTACCTCGACTGATTTCCAGAGCATAATGAATGAGCTTAAATGTGAAATATGAAACCCCTAAAGGCAGTAGTAGTTGTTCACTAAGTGGGTTGGTCGCGAACGAGCGAAGCAGCGGAGGAACGTATTTGAAGTACGCCAGATATCCAAGGATGCTGAGTATTAAAACCGGCAAAAGAATACTAGCATAAGGTTTATTTCTTTGGGTTTTTGGTGACAGGTAAAAAAATGCGAAAACGATAGGTGCGAGTACGGTGAGCGACTGGCTATCCAGGGTAATCAAGTAAAAGAATGAAGCTGTCGTCAAAAACCCCATTCTGAGTTTTAACGGTAACAACCAGTACAGCGTTGCACTGCCAAACAAGACCAGCCAAAAAGCTATTGTATTTATCAATTTAGAATCCAGCGTACCGAAACAGACGGATACCACTTTCCAATAGAGACATTTTAGCTATCCCTATAAATAGAAGTTCGCCGAGAATGATTATCTGGAGGGTTTTGCCTGCTCTTTGAAAAAACTTTATCATTTAAGATCAATTGTGGTTTGTTCTTGTTTAATCAGTTCAGCTAAATGCTGAACTAAAATATGCTGATATCGTTTGCGAGCATCAGGGTTAGAAATGTGAACGTTGTCCATAAAATCTGCTGCGGATAGCTCCGCCTCGTTATTAAGGTTCCAATAAGGTAAATGTTGCGTGGTTGCAAATTCTTCTATGGTGTGACGATACTGCAAATAATCGGATCCCATGATTTGATAGGTTCGGGGGTGTAGCGTTGATTCCATTAAAACCACAGGGATGTCTTTCTCTTGTAATTGTCCAATGATTCTGGCAAGTACACCCAAATTGTAGGAACTGTTTTCTGCAAATAATTTTTTTTGTTGGTTTAATCTCTGAAGATAGGTTTTCCAATGCTCTTCGTTGTTACGCTGCCGATTAGAAGTTAAATGTAAACTCTTTGGATATCCTTGCATCGCTGCCCTGGCAGCTTGAAACCCGAATTCAAAAAAGAAATTTCGGTAATCAAGTAGGAATATTCCGGAAGGTTTTTGCATAGCTAGTCCTGCCAGCTTAGTCTCATTCAATAAAAATGATGAATTGACAGCAATTCTCGGTGTTTTATGATGGGTTTCAAGAGTATCATGCCCCCATGTAAGGCGTTTTAAGCCGACTGAAAATATCACAACACCGTTAAAATCGGTCGGTAAACAATCTAATATGATTCCGGATTCCCAAATTGTTTGCCCTGCGGTAGAGAGCATATAAAAATTGGTCGTTAACCCTGTAGTCAATGATAGTTGCTGGCTTGTCTGATCGAAATTATGGATTGAATTTCGACCACTTGAAGTACTGACCATGACCACGCTATTGTCTGTGGAAGGTAAATATTTCAATCGATTAGCAATGACAGACGTATACGCATATTGAGAACTAAATGAATTAGGTACCCAACTTTGCTTGATTTGAGCCATTCTCTGTGGCGTCCAATACCAACATAAAACAACTATCTGAAAAATAACCAATCCCAAGATGCCCGCAATGGTGCCTAAGGTTGGTTCAGTAGCGCCTTTCCAAAATGAAGAAACTGCACTTTTCCAGGTGGTTTTAGGAATCATTCAATATTTTTTGCTAGATGTTTAAGTTTTTCAAAGTGGATCTTGCCGGAAGTGGTTTTTGGTAGCGTATCAAGCACTAAATAATTTCGTGGCGCCATATTCAGTGTCATAACTCGTTTTGCATGCTTAATTAAGAGTAGTCTTACATCAATGTCTGGATCGATTGGAACGACAGCAGCCCATATTTCATCGCCTAATAATTCGTTTTTAATACCGAAAATAGCAATTTCCCCAACCAATTCGGATTGATAAATTAACTGTTCGACCTCATCTGGCGATACCCTAACGCCCATAACTTTCAGTTGATGGTCACGACGGCCCTGAAAATATAGAAACCCTTCATTATCCTGGTAGCCAAAATCCCCAGTAAAAAGCGATAATCTACCTCCTTCAGGGCTTGCTGGGTCAGGACGTAGAATTACCTCAGTTTTTTCCGGGTTGTTCCAGTACCCAAGAAAAATATAGTCTCCCCTATGAACGATTTCCCCGACTTCGTGGGCTTTGGCAAGCGTTCCATTATCCCTTACTATCACAATGTCTACTCCAGGGATGGGTTTGCCAATACTGTTCTGTTTTTGATTAATTAAGGATGGGTCAAGGTAGGTCGAGCGGTAGGACTCAGTGAGACCATAATTTAAATAGAAGGCAGCCTGTTTAAACAATCTAAGCAGTTCATTTAATACCCTGGAGGGTATTGTTCCTCCGGTATTTGTGATGATTCTAATTGAAGATAAGTCAGTTTGTTTGAATGGTGAAATATCGTGCAATAGGTAGGTAAATAACGAAGGTACGCCGGCCAGCACGGTTGGCTTATAACGTTCAATCGCAGTACAAATACCAAACGGATTTTGGGGTTGGGGTATGATGTGCGTCGCGCCTGTGATAGCAGTCAGCTGCAGTTGAATAAAGCCGTAATCAAATGACCATGGTACCGGAGATAAAATTCGGTCGGTCTGGCCAATTTCGAGATAACTTGCGACAGTGGAAGCACCACGGTATAAATTGCCGTGGCTTTGCGTTACGCCTTTGGGTAGTCCTGTTGACCCGGAGGTGAATACAATGGACGCTGCCTGGCAGGAAGATGGTCTTTTGATATCTCCTGAAAATTTGGAAACCTTGGGGATAAAGTCGACATTGGCGGAACTAACTATCTCACAATCATCTGGGATTGCAGTTTGTGAAGAAAAAAAGATTAGCACGGGTTCCGTGGTTTCGATGGCATGAAGTAGTTGACTACTTGTTGATTTTGGATCGGTCAAAACCGGAATCGCACCAACCGCCCAGATACCAAACAGGGCTGCCGCCATTTGGGGAGACGGCTCTAGCCATAAAATAACTCTTTCCCCTACGATGGGTGTTTTGGCAAAAAGCCAATTCGCATAATCCAGTGAGCGTCGATGCCATTGGCCAAATGTCGTCTGCTCATCACCCCGGATGATTGCGGGATGGTGTGGGTGCTGCTCGGCTATCTGACAAAACGCTGTCCAAAGGTCACAATCCTCCAAGGCAACTGATGTTTTTGTATTTCCCGAGGACTTTGGGAAATGGTTATCCATCCCAGGGGTTAATTTTGACTGACATCAGTAATTTGAGTATTGAGTCCGGTTCCTGAGACTATGAATTCATTAGGTTGCGGATGACTGATAAAACGAACCGGGCTTGCAGTGAGTCCATAGGCGCCCGATGAACCGATGGCAATCGTATCCCCGGTCTTTATTTCCGGCAGTTCGATGCGTTCGGCAATGGTGTCAATGGTTGTACAAAGAGGGCCAACCAACATATATTCCCGCAAGGGCCCTGTCGGATTATTTAAATTCCAGATAGGGTAATTTCGACGAATAACCATCCCTAGCAATCCACAAGCTCCTAGATGGTTGTTCATTCCACCATCGCATAGTCTAATTTGCACCCCACGACTGGTTTTTTCACTAATAACCGATGTCACAAAATAGCCATTTTGACCAACCAGAAACCGGCCTGTTTCTAAAACACATTGTGCGTTTTTCAAAAATGGAGATGTGTGTAGATCGTCAATTGCCGGGTTGATCAGGTTGGCAAGTTTCTTGAGATCCAAGGGTTGTTGTTGCTGGAAATAAGGGATTCCAAAGCCTGATCCAAAAATCAGCTTCCGAGGGTGAAGTTGATGTTTTTCGGAAAAATTGAGGAACAATTCGATGTAATTGGCGAAATTTTCCGATATGGCATCTTCGTTCAAGCAGTTGGTTCCAGCGTATATATGGAACCCTGCGAAATCCAAGTTAGTCCACTGAGTCAGACGCTCCAATACTCGACTTACTTCCACTTGGTCAATGCCAAACTGGCTTGGTCGAGCGGCCATATTGACGCCGAATGTTTTAGGGAGTTTATCGGGATTGATGCGTATCAAGATGGGTATCCGGGTTGCGAATTGTTCTGCGATTTGGTTTAGTCGATCTAATTCTTGTTCAGATTCACAAATCATTTCGACGCTGCCTGCTTGGGTCGCTTGAATTAATTCAAACTCCCGTTTTGCGGGACCCGTAAACGAGAGTTGTTCCGGTTTGTAACCTAACGTCAAGGCTTCACTCATTTCGCCGGCCGATGATACGTCAAGTAAAGAAATGCTCTCTTTTAAGTGGTTGAGAAGTATGGGATTTGGATTAGCCTTAACGGCATAGCTTATTGTGAATCGATTATCGAAAGCCCCCATAACACGATAAATTTGGGCAAGGATGTGATCGATGAAATAAACATAACAGGGTGTTCCATGACTCTGTCCGATACCAGCCAGTATCTCTCTGACAGTAGGGTCAAGCTTCACGGAATGGCAGTAATCCGGTTAACGTAAGTGACTATTCGTTCGATACTATCCAAATTGTCCAAGTTGATATCCATTGCATTAATTTGGAAGCCCAGCTGTTTTTCGAGAAACGCAATCAGACTAATCAGTGAAAATGAATCAATGATGCCAGTGCTGAATATTAGCGACTGGTTGTTGATTTGACTCGTATCGATTGCCAGTTCATTGGCCAAAAATTTGATTATGTTGTCTTTTAAATTGACTAGTTCAATGTCATTACTTTTCATAATATTAAGTGTCGACTATTCTTATACTTTTGCAATATAATTCTAACAGCATTTTGGGATTCCATTAAAAATGAATGAATTAGTCATCAACTTTACCCCGAACGGCATGTTGCCAACCAAGAAAATGACGCCGCATGTACCTATTTCACCCGAGGAGATAGTCAGAGATGTTCTTGAAGCTTGTGAACTGGGTATTACCATGGTACATCTTCATGCAAGGGAGATTGACACGGGCAGCCCGACTTATAAGAAAAATCTCTATGCTGAGATCATTCAGGGTATAAGAAAATATGCGCCGGATTTGATTGTTGGGGTTTCGTTAAGCGGCAGAGATTTCTCGGAATTTGATAAAAGATCAGAGCCTTTGGATTTGACGGGAGAACTTAAACCCGATACTGGAAGTTTGACGCTAAGTTCGCTCAATTTCAATAAACAGGCCAGCATCAATACCCCACAAATGATTACAGATCTTGCTAAAAAGATGTTAAAAAATAAAATCAAACCGGAACTGGAAGCGTTTGATGCCGGCATGATTAACTACGCTAAATATTTAATGACTAAAAGGATATTAGTTCCACCGTTTTACTGTAATCTACTGCTTGGTAACATTGCCTGCGCTCAAGCGGATCTGTTGCATGCGGGTATGATGGTGCGCGATTTACCCGAAGAGACAGTATGGTCGATAGGGGGGATTGGAAACAGTCAGCTGCCAATGAATTCAATGGCTATTTCGGTGGGTGGAGGAGTTAGGGTAGGCTTGGAAGATAATATCTGGTTTGATAAAGAGCGTACTCAACTCGCTAAGAACATTGATCTTATAAGACGAATTCATCGGTTGGCAGAAGCGAATGAACGGCTAATTATGCCCCCGAGTAAACTCAGGAAAATCTTGGATCTTGAAGAGGGTCATGGCAAGTATGGCTCAAGATAACTCAAGCTATCGGCTTCCGGCGATACAATTTGGCGTCATTTTCGACTTCTACTTTTCTCAGCTAAAGAATGCTTATACCCAGCAACATATCTGGACTTTAAACGAAACTCTGGAAATCGAAGCTTTTCAGCGGGCATGGAACCAATTGATCGAGCGTCATGAAGCATTAAGGACCAGCTTCGATCTTATAAAAAAGCTGGGCATTATTCATAACGACACATCCATTACGATCCACCACTATGACTGGACTGAAATACACTCTCGGGACGTCGATGGCCGCTTCCAGCGTTTTCTAAAAGAAGATCGTGCGCAAAAACTTGATCTTTCTATAGCCCCACCTTTTCGTGTTTCCCTCATAAAATTAGCTGTCGATCAGTATCGTTTGGTTTGGACCTATCATCATGGAAGCTTTGACGGTCGCGCTCGTTTTTTGCTGGTTAAAGAACTTTTTATGTTGTACCAGGCAGCGGTTCAGGAAGCACCGCTTGGTTTACAAAAGCCAACTTCGTACCGTCAGTATTGTGATTGGGTTACCAGCCTTGATATGAGTGAAAGCATCAAGTATTGGAAAAGGGTCTTAAAAGAATTTACACCCGCTCCGCAAATCAATAGGCTACTGCGTAGTTCGACGCCTGAAACCTATATGAACTCGGATCAAAAAAGCATTCAGCTTTCGGAAAATGTTCACCAAACAATCAAAGATTTCGCTAAATCACAAGATGTTACTGTGAGCACACTGATACAGGCTGCGTGGATACTGGTTTTGTCGAAAACAGCGGAGCTTGATGATGTTGCTATCGGTGTTATTAGAACCTGCCGCTCAAGCGCTTTTCCCGAGTTGAAGTCAATCGTTGGATTATTGATCAATGTGGTTCCGATTCGTATGGAAATATCAAAAAACCATACATTAAATGAGTGGCTAAAGACTCTTAGAGAACAATGGATAAATATGCGGGATCATATACACGTGCCATTAACTGATATCACCAAAGCAATCGAATTGCCGCCGGGAAACAAATTATTTCAAACAACGATTATGTTTGACACCCAGGATGAAACTGAAGAATTGCAGTCATTAGGCAATGAATGGCTTAATCGTTCGTTCAGAAAAATTGAAAACAATACTGTCGATTTAGAGCTTAACATTACAGCGTACAAAACAATGAACATAATGCTGGAGTACAGTTCGGAGCGGTTTGATATTGCTACCATTGACTTATTGTTAGAAGAATTCGCTGCAACCCTTGTTAAAATGACTCTTGGTGGACAGCAATCTATTTCGTCTTTAGTGGGTCGCTGAAGTCAAAATACCCTTGTTATTTCTTCGCAGTGAATCTTTCTGAACGGAAAAAATCAATCTCTGGAGTAGAGTAAATATTTAATTTTACTCCGACCCTATTTATTCGATCCTAGTTATTCTCGAAGCGATGGGAACAGTTTTGGGATAAAGTCAGTCAATATGGAAGAGTCTATTATTAGTTTTTAGTTTACATCATATTGTAGCTATACCCTATCGTATGCTCTTCGCAAATGCTAATTTAGCATACTTTCCTTCAGAAACATGGTGGGCAGAAAAGCGTTGCCCACCCTTGGCTTAACCCACCATAGTAGTAGCAACAATAAGGGTATAACTCGTTTTGCACTCTCGATATTTTAGTGATCGATAAGTTGTAACACATATTGTCAAAATTACGTGTTTCACGGAGAATAGCAGTATGCATAGTCTTGCACATCAAATTGGCATTCAAAAAAAGTGGCTGATGTTCTTTTTTGCGGCTCTAACTGCTGTGGGCTTATTGCTGGCTCCTCTAGTTGTGCCATCATTAGCCAACGGTGAAACTATTTCCTTGGAAGCACTGTATTTAGCAGCTATCTTTCTGGTGTCATTGACTCTTTGGGCTACCGAAACATTACCTATTGCGATCACCGCATTATTAGCTGTGACTTTGCAACCATTGCTTGGTGTTACAGGAGTACGGGACGCTTTTGCATCATTCATGAGTCCGGTGTTTTTTTTCGTCATTGCCATGTACATTATTGCCGGAGTCATCAATGAAACTGGCCTGGACAAACGTTTTGCACTTTTCCTCCTGGCAAAAGCCGGCACCCGCAGCACCCACATTATATTCGCCATGATGCTTGGGACAGCGATACTTTCCTCTATTATGTCTGATGTTCCGGCCTGTGCGGTATTTATGGCGATAGGCTTGGGCATACTGGGTAAAAGCAAGGTTAAGCCCGGCCAGTCAAACTTTGCCAAGGCATTGATGATGGGCATTCCTATTGCCGCATTAATAGGAGGGATCGCCACACCGGCAGGCAGTTCAATTAATGTACTGGCATTAGACTTGTTTGCTGCATTTTCCGAACAACACCAGCTTGACATCACCATCTCATTTATACAATGGATGGCTTTGGGAATCCCCATGGTGATTTTCCTGGTACCTCTTGCATGGTGGATACTGATACGCTGTTATCCGCCGGAATTTGCAACACTAGGATCTGCAAGGTCGAACACAGCTGAATTTAGTGCGCTGGGGCCACTTTCTGTCAATGAACGAAAAGTGCTGATCATTATGGCTATTATGATAGTGCTATGGATAGCTGGAAGCTGGATCAAGTTATTGAATGTCGCTATCGTCGCATTATTGGGCGCCATCATCATGTTCATGCCGGGGATCAGGCTAATCAGCTGGAAAAAAGCTGAGCGCCATATTGGCTGGGATACTTTATTAATGATCGGTGGCGTGAGTTCTTTAGGTCAGGCCAGTGTCAAAACCGGGCTGGCAGAGTGGCTGGTACAAACGAGCATGAGTGGTGTCAGCAACTGGCCACTATTCTGGATAATTGCATTGATCAGCCTGTTAACTGTGCTGATACACCTACCCTTACCGATTGCCCCAGTCGTCAATGCCGTGTTGATTCCACCCATCGCTGCATTGGCTCTGAGTATGAATATTAACCCGGTCATCCTGATTCTACCGGTTGCATTTACCGCATCATGTGCGTTTTTGTTACCCCTGGATGCAGTACCTTTACTGACATTTTCAAAAGGTTACTATCGCATGTTTGATATGTTGTTGCCGGGATCAATTATCAGCCTTTGCTGGATTATTTTAATGACAATATTGATCACCTGGGTGGCACCTGTTGTGCAATTATTTTGAATGAACCAAGCTGAACCATTGAGTTCATCAGGCCATCATAATTGTCGTCAGATGGGACAAGATAATTGACGCGAGACAGGTGTATTTGCTTGTTATACCATGATTGCCTGGTTTTTCTAAACCCTAGATTGACACCAAACCAATAGAACATAATCGTTGATTGTACCCTTGAATGGCTCGGATCTGTTAGGTGCTTCTTGGATACAGGTCGCCCAATGTTTGAAGAAGTTTGCGGATTCGATGGGGCTTTAACGACACCTTTAAAAGCAACAGTGGTTTGAGATATTGCATTTTCAATATAACCAATAAGTTCTACGCCTATAAAACAAAAATAGAATAGTCTACCAAGCACGACAGGTATAACGCCGCAAATCACCGAACGCCACAAAAGCATTGGAAAAAAAGATACCGCTGTTTGGCGTCCGGTGCATTTGCTTGTTATACCATAATTGCCTAGTTTTTCTAAACCCTTTATTGACACCAAACCAATAGAACATAATCGTTGATTGTACCCTTGAATTGCGCGAACTGGTTGAGGCGCTCCTTGGGGACAGGTCGCTCAGCATATGAAGACGTTTGCGGATTTGATGGGACTTTAAAGACACTGTTAAAAGCAACCGTATTTTGAAAAATTGCACTTTCAAATATAACGAATGTGGTCTACGACTATAAGACAAAAACAGAATAGTCTACCAAGCACGACAGGTATAACGCCTAAATCAGATGCCATTTAAAGTGGCACGGTTTTTTGCGAATAGCAAAAACCGTGACGCTTTAAATGGTCAGCTGGATTTTTTGGTTAGCATTTTTCTTTGATTTGCAACATATTCATCAAGTAATTGCCTAATGATTTTTTGATATTGCATATGATGTGTTTCAGCAACATCTTTAAAATAAGAAAGACTATCAGAACTAAGTGAAATAGTAATTTTTGTATTTTTATTTTTTAAAGCTAACTCAGAGGGTGAAGGTAAAAAGTCTGTTACCAATTTAAACTCACCAATGGGTTCATTGCTATATTGAATTTGTTTGCTCATAAGTTTTTTTTCCTTTTCGCCAATAACCTGCACCGAAAATTCGGATACACCCAGAACGATAAGTAAAACGAACAGTTAGAATTCCTGTTTTGTCTTGATTTAAACCAAAACAATAATAACGACTTTCTTCTTGGCTATGAATTAAGTCCTCAGCAATTACACGCTTTTCATCCATAAATGCAAATTGAGCTTCGATAAAAGAAACACCATGCTTTTGTTGGTTTTCAATATTTTTGGCTTCATCCCACTCAAAGTTTGATTTACTCATAACTATAGAGTAGCAAATGTATGGCTATTTATCCATATTTTATTTGAATACCAACGAGTGGACTGACACGCAGCGGTTAGCCGTCGCTGTCCAGCCCATTGTTAGTTTATGATCCTTTGCTTTGGTTACGGTGTGAACGTAATACCAGTCAACCGTATAGAGAAAGCCAAAAGCAATACTGAAGACTGCAAGAGTCAACGCAACCTGTCGCGGTATTCTTCCGCGATTAGCCGTGATTTTTGGGATCTCTAGCATGATGAGTCGCTGAAAATAGTCCGCTCTTTCTACCAGATGAGGAATCGCATCAGAATCCGGATCATCTAATGACTCCAGCTCCATGCCATGATAGGCATTGGCAAGGCCTCTTTCAGCATTTTTCTGTTCTTCTCTTTTTCGTTCGTTATTTGCAATTTGACGTTCAAGATCATTCAGTTCAGCAGTAAGTGCCAAATACCTTTGTATTGCACGACCAACTGTGAAAAACAATGCAGATCCCAAATCGAGAAGCAACACATGAGGTCTCCAATCGAACCATTCGAAGAAGGTGTATATAATTGACCTCCACCATGCGAGAATAGCATGGACTGCATAACTCAAAAAATTCAGGAAGTCGACGACACCTTTTACATTTCTGACGGATTCCAAAACGAACTCCCATACGTCCACCAACAACTGAAGAGACGACACTGCATTGGCAAACGAAAGTGCGGCTCCAATAACAAAAAATAGCCCAAATTTCTTTTGTAGGCGCCTCCACAAACCGTCTTTCATTTTGTAATCCTGATTCGAGTGCATTATTTTTCGATTCACCGAAGTGTCCCAGTCCTAGTGCATGCGATTGTTAGCTGTTTTACTCAATACTGTTCCCAATTATTGAGTGGCTGAAATACACAATGCTGGCGTATCAAGGTTTATTTTAGGTGGTTTTGCCATGTTTATAGCCAATCCCTATTTAATTCCCCTTAGGCGAAAGCCTTTGAAACGAATGAAAAGATTATTTTTTCATATGGTTGTGGCATGGTTTTAATTTTACCATAAATAATAATTGGGAAACTTCAGACTCAATAGACACATAGATTATAATCTATATTATTTAAACTAAATGGAAACAACGATGAAATGTATTAGTTATTTTTGGGGAGGGTTTGCAACCAGTCTGAATATTTTTTTATATGCGCTCACTGGTGGACGTTTTCTGTGGTTAGAGGGCAGAGTGACAAATGGCATTTTTCGAAATTGGGCAAAAAGATTCAAATATAGACCAAAGCTAATTCACTTACCTACAACAGAAACAGAACTTATTTCTCTTATCAAGAATTCAAGAAAATTGAGGGTTTTTGGGTCAGGACATTCCTTCAATGAAGGAGTGGTTAGTGCTGAGGCACTACTATCTCTCGACCAGTATAATTCAATCCTTGACTTCAAACCCGATTTAAAATTAATAACAGTTCAGGCAGGCATGCGTGTTAGAGATATATCAAAAGTGTTGTTGGAGCGAGGCTTAGCATTTGTTGCACTTCCTTCGCACGACGCTCAAAGTATCGGGGGGATTCTTTCTACAGATGTTCATGGAACTGGTCGTGATTGGGGGTTCGTAAGCGAATCTGTAATATCGATGAAAATTATAGATGGACGTGGAATAGTCAATATTTGCCACCCTGAAGATGAGCTATTCAGAGCAGCTGTTGGCGGTGTTGGGACGGTGGGCGTCATATCAGAAGTCACTATTCAAGCTATAGATCGCTTTAATATCAAACAGAGTTTTCAAATGTCAACTCTTTCATATGTGGAGAAACATTTTGATTCTCTCCATGCAAACAATGAACACTTTGGGTTTTATCTTTTTCCCTTCACACAAAAGTGCCAAATTAACACTTGGAATTCAACTGATACACAGAAGTCTACTTTCGGCACCTTTCGTGAATTCATAGCCATTTCTGCTGATGCACTTATGGCATCTTGGTTCGGAAATTTTCTTGCTTACACTCGACTTCTTCCTAGACTTTCAGACTTGTCCCATGGTATTAAGCATCAGACCAATCTGGTGTTAGAGAGCCATAATGGCCATAACCGATCAATTTACCATCTCCACCAAGAACTAGAAATGGCAGTTGAATATACAGAGGTGTTTCGTGTTAGTCGAGAACTAATGATGGCATACGAGGAGTTATATCAGGAAGGTTTGCCATACCTTATTTTCGAAATTCGATTTTCTCCAGCCGGACACAACCAGACTCTTATAGGACCAGGTCGTAGCCGACAGTCGGCTTGGATTGACATCATCTGCTGTGATTCACCAGGCTTCGAATTATTTTATCAGCGTGCCGAGGAAATTTTTAAATCGGTTGGTGGTCGCCCACATTTGGGAAAATATTGCAGAGGCTTCAAGAGTAGGGATTTGAAAACGATGCACGGAAAATATTATCGCCAATTCATAGATCTAACAAAAAAACACGACCCTGATGGAAAATTTTCCAATTCCTTTACAAAGCGACTGTTTGATAGTGAGCATATTCAATGAATACATTTTTGTATATGCGTTAAAATCACAGTTGTCAAATATCAAGTAGGTAACCGCTCGATTCAAACTAAGGAATAGGGAGAAAAGAAAGGATATAGGAATTCTTTCCTATATCCTTTGCTTAACTGAATTTAAACAGTGTCATTTTTGATAATAAGATCAATCGCCTCTTGAACTTCTTCCTTCGTTAATTGACGAGAGGTTAAGTTCATACATATAGTAAATTTATCAATTCTACTACTTTTTTCTATATCATCACCATTGTACAGTGCATGAAAATTAGGGCACTGTCCACTTGTACATTTCAAATCATCAATGTAATTTTTAAAAGCAACAAACTCTTGATCGTTTTTATTATCAAGTTTTACCAAAGTATAAAAACTGGACATATACCCAAGGAATTTAGACTCATTTAATTCATTTTTAATATTATCTGGACTTTCTCCAAGCAGGCTAGGAATTATATGCCCTATCCATACATCATATGCTTTCTCATACTCTGAATTAAATTTATTTTTAGTGTGTGAATAAGAGTCAGCATAAGCATGTATTATAAGCCCGGACAGCCAATCTAGTTGTGGGTCTTTTAGCGTGTTAGATAAAACATCTTGAATTTTTCTTCTCCGCTTATCTATTGCTGAACGGGTACCACCATGTAGTGAATGTAACACACCTGTTAAGTTATTACGCCATTCCCATTTCCAAGGTAAAAGTAAATATTTTAAGGAAACTGATACAGCTTCATAGTCAAGATCAATATCAGGATATTGAGAATAATAAGAAATAATCAACTGTCTAGTATCATCATACCCTGCAATATCAATCACAGATAATGTTGTGTATAAATGACCATCTGGCAAATATGGTTCGGTAAGCTGAGTTGCACAATATTTAGCAGCCTCTTGAGGCTCTTTTTCTCCTTCCACAGGATTATTAGAACAGCTTATCAATGCACTAAAAATTATTATAAACACAAAGAAAATAATCTTCATTTTAACCAATACCTCATGTTTGTATATATTGTCAACAGCTAACGCCAGCTTCAGCGGCTACCGTAAGTGGCGGTTTTTTTGCTCCGCAAAAAAAATGACGCTTATGCGTAGTCCGCTGGAAGCTATTGTTATGTCTCTTTTGATTCCAAATAAATGATTTTTCCATCTTTCCAAATGGGTACTTTTAAACCATTTTCTATTGCTTTTCTTTGAGCTATTTTTGAAGCCCTACGCATAGCATCTATGGCGAGTTCAGAATATGATGTTTTTTCTTTCATAATGATTCTTCAAGTATTAGAGGTACTTCCCCAGAATTATCAAAAACAACCCATGCACTAACGGAATGTTTATAATGGTTTTGAAAATTACACCATCCCTTTTTGTATCGACGTTTGATTACATTTTCTGGTACATTGTGCCCACCCTCAGCTACTCTTAATTTGACTCGGTGAACAGCCATTTCTTCATTTGGTAGTTTTAAAAAATACAAAATAATTTCATAGCCAAGCTTTTTCCACTTTTCGATACGACGAATATAGTTTAATCCACTCAGTGTCGTTTCAAAAGCAAACGATTCTTTTTTTTCGACTAATTTATCTATCTTTTTTAGTAATAATTTACCCGCTTCGAGGGCAACTGCTTCGGGCTTGAATGGTGATAACCCTTCGGCAATTAGGTCTGCATTTACATAATTTAAACATGATGCCTCTTCTGGTAAAAATGTCTTTGCAAATGTCGTTTTACCCGCACCATTTGGACCAGCAATAATGTAGCATTTCATATTCTATTGTCTCAAATACGTTTATTCTATCTGGCTATATGATTTATTGCACTCCTATTTCTCAAATATGCTGGTTCTTACATAACGCTAAGTTCAGGTGACAAAAAAGTGGCCTTTGTTTTGTGCAACAATGAAGCGTAGCGTAATGCACAAAACAAAGGACGCTTTTTGGGTCAGCTGCAACGCCTGGTTAGGCTTTCTTGTATACAACTTTTCTCTAGCTACTAGAAAATAGATGGGGTAATACTTGTTAAAATACTAAGTGTTATCCAAAAAGCAAAAGCAGTAATTGGCCAGATGGCTCGCGTTTTGTGTACATTTAGAAAGTGTTCCCATCCCAATTCGCCTGGCAAGTTTAAAGTTGCTTCAAGTTTCTCTAAGTATTTTCTAATTGTGCGCATTTGCATATAAACACCGAGCGCACGAATACCAAAAAGATTTACAACAATAAATGGAAGCCATAATACGAAGTCTACTTGCGAAGAGCTAGAGTTTGTTGCGTACCAACTCCAAATTGCACCAACAGATAATAACGTATACGTTTCCAGAGCCCTGGTTTCGTTTCTAAGATCCGAAAATGTCCTTCTTAAATACTCGATTTCTTTTACCAAATATTCTGAAGAACTAATAAACTGGTCGTTCATTTTATAGTCTAAGTTTGAAAAGCCTAACGCCGTAAATCACCGGAGGCAAACAGCAGAGCGACGAAGGAGCGGCGCTGTTTGACTTCCGAGTGCATTTGCTTGGTTATGTTATTTTCGCTTTGAATTGGGCGTAAAGATTCTTTGGTGGTTCCTCAAAATACTTAAACAATGCAGGACAAAGCCAGCCCTCCATATCGAGGATTTTTGCATAGTACCAATTTCCCCCGGAATCTTCCCTTCGCCATTCAAACTCGATTTGATGCCCCGGAAACGGGATTGATGAAAATACTAAACTAAAACCATCATTGGCATTTGGTACATCTGTGACCATTTGATCGATAATGTCATCAGCACCTGAAACAAAAGGTTCTTGTACCAATCCTGCTTTTTCGTCGTCAAATACCCACAACCCTTCATACTTATAAGGGTGGATTACCATTATTGAATTAGCCACTTAGTTTTCCTATTTCTACAACATAACGCCTGCTTCAGTTGACGTAAAAAGCGGCAGAAATTTTGCGGCTCTTTGCAAAATTTATGACGCTTTTTACGGTCAACTGGAAGCATTGGTTAGGCAACTTTCACCCCGACTATCAAGAACAACAACCCAATGGTTCCCGCGCACAGAGGAGCAGCATCAAAAAATATTTCTTCGATCAATAGAAGTAAATCTGATTTACCAGGGTAAATTAGGCGATGCCTGGTTAATCGCTCATTTAGAGTATCATCAATTCCTCTTCTGTAATTAAACACTGATAAAAACACTTTTGTTCCCCAATAATCGTCATCTCCAAACCTTTCGAGGGGAAATAATATATGTTGAAAAATATAGACTAATGAACCGATGCTTAAAAGAATGACTTCATACATGAAAGTTACTAAACTATAAAAACCGACAACAACACCTCCAATAAATGAAACTATACCTATACCTGTATATGTGAGAAAAAGTATTTCAATAAATCTTACAAAAGATTTAAAAGATAAAAACTTTGGAGGTTCTGGTGTTATTGGTTCTTCTGAAAGTTTTTCTATATCAGATTCAATATATCCTGGGCGATCCTGCAGATTTTGGAAAGGGTACAATATTAGGTATTGATTGGAACGAAACTCAGCATTTGCCCAAATTGAAGCTCCAATACCTGCAACTATTACAATTGATCCATAAAATGACGAATAATTAAAACCAACCAATTTTAGTGGGCTTAGTATAAACGGGATGATTTCTTGCACATAAAAGTCATAGAATGGAAGTTCTATAGAATTAATAAAGGTGATGTTCAGATCATAGAGTATATCTATGACAGAATATGTTGTAGTGAAAGAACCTATGATGTAGGCAATCAGCATATATCGTTGATTACGTTCTCTTGAGCCCAATCTATTCTTTTTTTTAAGCGAAAACATTGCTACTCTCCGCCATAATTCAAGAGCTAAATTTGGGTATTTGACCTTGCTATTCATACTATGTGCTTATACTTTTTGACTGCCTAACGCCCAAATCACTTGACGTAAAAAGGGGCGGAAAATTTGCGATAGCAAATTTTGTGACGCTTTTTACGGTCAAGTGGATTTGATTGTTAGGTTTCTATTGCATCATGAATATTTATTGACTATCAACTGTTGTTTTTGTTTTTAATGCTGTATCAGCAGCAGTAATAACTCTTGTAGCTCCAGATTTACTAGATAGTTCTCATCCATAAACTACAACCCTATGAAAAACATAGAAAAAATCACAAAAACAAGATGAATTCCCCGGCTAATTCTGGTATGCTTATAATCTAAGCAATTGATTCTAAACATAATTAAAAAAAGCCGAGGGAAAAAGATGCGCCAAAAACAACGCCTACAGACAAGTATATTCGATAATTATGTTGAACACGAGATTGGCCAAGAATTAAAAATTATTTCCATGATATTGGATGAACATAGAGAAATACTGGATTGGGTAGAAAAAGACATCTGCACGATCGATTTAAAAGATGAAAGTGGTCGAAAAGGGATGTCAGTTGAATCCATATTACGTTGCGCGATCTTAAAGCAACATCGGCAACTCAGTTATGAAGAATTATCATTTGTTTTGCTGGATTCGGTCTCGTGTCAAACATTTGCCCGGCTGAGCGATGGATTTGTCCCCAAGAAGTCGGCTTTGCAAGGGGCAATCAGCCGGATACTCGACCCGACATGGGAACGTATTAACCTGGCATTGCTCAATGATGCCAATAAAACCGGCATTGAAAAAGGCAGCATGTTGCGCATTGATAGTACCGTCACAGAAACACATATCCACGAACCAACCGACAGTAGCCTGTTATGGGATGCCGTGCGGGTGATGACGAGATTACTCAATCAAGCCAGCGAAATGGGTTTGGAATTTGACTGCCATCACCATTATCGCGCAGCAAAAAAACGTGCGCGTGCAATTATCTATACCCGTGGAAAGGATAAGAAAAAAGCCTTATACAGTGATCTTGTTCACTACACGAAAAAGACACGTCAGTACCTCAACAATGCGCAAATAGCCGGTCATGTAAAACCGCCACCCGGCTGGGAATATTGGCGCCTGGAGGTCAATCATTATCTGCCTTTGATTGATCAGGTCATCAATCAAACGACAAGACGTGTGTTTAATGGAGAGAAAGTCCCCGCATCGGAAAAAGTATTCAGTCTGTTTGAAGCACACAGCGATATTATTGTTAAAGGCAGCCGGGATATACAATATGGACACAAACTGAATTTAAGTACGGGTCGCAGTGGTATGGTACTGGATGTTGTCGTTGAAACGGGTAACCCGGCTGATTCGGAACAGTTCATCCCCATGGTGGATCGTCATATTGACCACTATGGTAAGGCGCCCAGGCAAGTCGCAGCAGACGGGGGGTATGCCAGCAAAGAAAATCTCGACACGGCTAAACAACGAAACATAAAAGATGTTGCTTTCCATAAGAAAAAAGGGTTAGCCATACTTGAGATGACGAAAAGCCCCTGGGTTTACAGAAAGCTCAGAAATTTCAGAGCTGGAATTGAAGCCGGTATCTCTTACTTGAAACGATGCTTTGGCTTGTCTCGCTGTAACTGGAAAGGTCTAGAGCATTTTAAAAACTATGTGTGGTCATCGGTGGTTACACACAATTTAGTGATAATGGCTCGATTACAAGCACCCTAGTTAAAATTAGGGTAACCACAAACAGGCTGATCAAGGGTGTAATAGTTCCTCAGGAAAGATGTGCCTAAAAAATGTAATTTTTACAAAAAGATTGAGGGTTGACCAATATGCAGCAAACCCTACCGTACAAAGCAATTCATTTTTGGCGACTGGTCTGGTGTCATTTTTTTTATAGCAAATAATTCGCTGTTTTTGGACGGAAACTAGATAGGCCTGTCGTAGTGGTAAGTTGGTTTTTAGAAAGTTCGATTTTAAGTGTTCCCGAAGCAAAAGGCATTCTTGTTGCATTAACTAATAACATTTTATTTTCATCAATACCAACTATTGGTTTCTTTGAAGAGTTAAGTTTAATTCCAATTTCATTTGAATTTACAGTTACTTTATAGGTTGCTCGTTTATTTATGGCAATACCATCAGGAGTTTTATTATTTGGTGAAATCTCAGAAACAGATAGAAATGTTCCACACGCTGAAAGTCCAATACATACTATTGATAAAACTAGATGTCTAAAAAATATCATTTGTTTCTCCATTTAATTTGTTAAATTAATATTAATCCATGGTGAGGATGGATTTGGATTTATGTTTTTACCTCCAACTGAAAGGGTGTAGTCTTTTTTTCCATTCAATATATAATAAGTCCCTTTAAGTTCAAGTTGAATTGCTTTTAATTCTTCACGTAAAAAAGAAATAGCTTTAGTAGATTTAACTAGTTCATGTATTGGTTCACTGCCTAATGAATTTTCAAGTTCTTTTAAACGTGAACTATTTAGTTTTTTTCTCTTAAGTAACGACAAGTGTGAAGAAAGATATTTTTTAAATTTGTCTCTAGCAAATACAGTACAGTATTTGAGAGGTGTTGCCGGTGTTACTGCTGAAATTGCCAAGCCAGCAACTGCTTGGATGAACTCTAACGACTTATCCGTTTCTCCAGCAGAAATAGATTTAAGTTCGGCATTTGCTTCAGTAGTAATTGTTAAATCAGTATCAGATAAAATATGTGGTAACGCACTGAACCCATTTGGTGTGGTGATTTCATATATATTCTTGCCCCCATCCATATTTTGCTTTAAAACCACATCAAAATTTAATATAAGTTTTTTATGTGTTTTTGGATCAGTCTTCGCTAAAAAGCTAACAAAGCAATTTTCTGCTTGTTTTTCTAATGCTGGAAATGCTCTAGGTTTTAGCTTATGGGAAGTATTCATATTTAATATATTGTCATCTTTTAACCTAATGGCAACAAGGTATGAAGGTCGCTTTATTACATATCGAATTCCTTTTGCAACATCATTTGTAGAATCAATTTTATTAACTTTCAACGGCATAGAGCAAGCCGCCAACTGAAACAAAGTAAGCATTACAATTATCAACCTACCTTTTTTACATATTTTCTTCATACTATTCTCTCTAAATTATTTTTTGAATGAAAAATATTAATTTTTGCACCTTCATGAAACCTAACGCCAGCTTCACCGGATGCCATAAGGGGCGTGGCTTTTGCGGCTTTTTCTTTTCGCAAAAGACATGACGCTTATGGCAGTCCGCGTGCAAGCGTTTGTTAGAATAACATTAAGTAGCTACTCATTTATTCCATAATCTTTCAATTTCCAGATTAAACTACCTTTACTATCTACACCGTTGTATTCTAAATCAGCCCAAATATTAGTTGTTCCATCTAACTTTTGATAATTAGCTGATGGAATATGTATATCTAAATTGGGCAAAACTTCTGTGATAGAACTTGATTTATTGCTTTCTTTTCTAAAATTAATTTTATTTTCTTGTAAATTTGGCTCTCGGGAAACTATAAAATTATTATCATTTTCAACATTAATACTGCACAGTTCTACAACATTAGCTGGATTTGAGGGGCTTCCTACAAATATATGACAATTATTCGTAGCAGAATCCCAAATAAAGCTCACAAACCCAGCTGGAACACAATTATCACCTACCAGTTTAATTGCTGTATAAACCATACCATTTTTTTCAATTTTAACTTTTTCAGAATGAACTACACCAACAGGACATTGATAGTTATCAGTAACCCATACTCCTGATAGATCTTCTGCTTGAGATTGAAAAGAAGCTCCCATAAAACATAAAAAAAACAATTGTAAATATTTCAAAAAAACACCCTCTATTAAATTTAAAAAACAAATATTACCATACGCTTAAATTGAAAAGTTATCTTTATTAAGTTTACCACCTATGCTTCAAAATTTAGCTCTATTCTAACGGCTTACATCAGCTGCCGCGGAACATGGCGCTTGTTTTGCAGGTTCTTTTGCAAAAGAAGTGACAGGTTTCGCGGTCAGCTGGATGTGATGGTTATGTGCTGCTTTCATGCGTTGCCACTCCCTTGAATAGATCTCTGAACTTTGCACTGGTTGTTTTTCGCCTTACCTGAAAAGCTGTTCCTCATTTTGAATAAACACCCAGCATTGATTATAACCTTGCCCAGTTATCCGGTAGAAAAGCGCCGCTATTCAAACAACAATACACTTGCTGACTTAATTTCGCCATGAACGAACATGCCATCATTTTCAACAACATCACAACACCTTGATGCTGCGCTGCTTAATTATGCCCAAGAGCACTTTATGCTAAGCCATGTTGTCCCTGTCGGTAGCACAGAGTGAACAGCATCCTTCTTTTGGTTTTACACATAACTACTGAATCCCAGGCAATTCTGCCTGCTATTATGATATTACCGGTCTTTTCAGGCAAATTTGCCTGCCTATTAAAATACCCTGTCATTTTTGCCTGCTATTCTACTATTAGAGACATATTCGGGCATTATTGCCTGCATATTTAGTTTTCTTCTTGAAAACTACCGGAAGTGAGAAATTATGTCAAACCCTAAAGCCCGGTCTACTTTGAAACTTTATAGTACTCCCCATTGTCCAGACCAATTTCTCTAATAATTAAGATATAAATCTTTCTCTTTAATTTTTAAAAAATATTGTTATTATTGCGCCGCAGGCGTTTTAATATTCCTTTTTGTTTACTGCGGCGGAATGTGGTCAAAGGGTGGATTAGTGTGGGTAAGCTCGTGGAAAACGGCTCTTTTGTTTTCCATCAGCTTATCCACACGTTCTGCAGGAAATCCACGCTTTGTCCACATGGAGTCCGCCTGGCTTACCTTTAATCATGCTGCGCTCTTGTTTAAATAGACCTCCTCGGGGGTTTGATAATCTAGCGATTGATGAATCCGTCGCTGGTTGTAAAACTCAAAATAGTCTTTCAGCCCTTGGTGCGCTTGTTTCACGGTCTGAAAATCATTCAAGTAGACTTTCTCATACTTGACAGAACGCCACAAACGCTCAACAAAGATATTATCCAAGGCCCGGCCTCTGCCATCCATGCTAACCTGGATGCCTTTATCCAGCAGGGGTTGCGTGAACCGATGCGTGGTAAATTGGCTCCCTTGGTCGGTATTAAAAATTTCGCACCGTGATGTTGCCAAGGCTTCATTCAGCGCAATGATACAGAAGTCTGCTTCCAACGTCGTACTCAGTGCCCAATTCAGCACATAGCGGCTGTACCAATCAATGATTGCCATCAAATAAACAAAGCCATGTCTCAGACGGATATAGGTAATATCAGTACTCCAGACCTGATTACAGCGGTCAATGGACAAATGCCTCAACAGATAAGGAAACACTTTGTGTTCTGGATTCGCCTGGCTTAACTTCGGCTTGGGATAGACCGCTTCTAAGCCCATTTGCCTGAGCAACTGCCTGACGCGTTTCACATTGACCTGATGACCTTGTAATCTCAAATGCTCCGTCATTTTCAACACACCGTAAAAAGGCGTTTCGGTATATTGTTTATCCAGTTCGTGCATCAATAATAGCGTGTATGCGTCGATACCCACCGGACGGTAATACAGGCTTGAGCGATTGATGCCTAGCAAACCACACTGTTGCCGGGTACTAAGGCTTGAATGCGCAGGTGCTAACCACATTTTTTTAGTGTCAAGAGCCACGTTCAACATGTTTTTTTTAGAAATTCATTTTCTACTTTTAGCTGCCCTATCTGCTTGTAGAGTTCATCAATCAACGCTTGCTGATCATCTTCCTGGCGTTTTCGGTGGCTTGAAAAGGCTTCAGGGAGGGTGTCTAACGCAGCCTTTTTCCAATGGTTGATTTGGGTTGAATGGATGCCGTATTTCGCGGTAATTTCTGCTGTGGTTTGCTCACCTTTTAGGGCTGCTAAAACAACCTTGACTTTGGTTTGGGTGCTGTGCTTTTTTCGACTAATTGTCATCTCTTAATCCTCGGTTTTGAGGGTAAGATTCTATCTTAACTATTGGTCTGGTTTTTGGGGAGTATTATACTTGTCCCGAGCATCCATTGCTATTGACGAATTTTTTGACGAACTGCTGAGTGATTATTGTTATAAATACACACTAGAAGAGTTAGATTATTGATGCAAACTTGCTGATAAAATAGGCGCAACAATGTGTGGGTGAAGCTTGGTTAAAAATAATGAGCGTTTGAGAGGATAAAAAAATATTCTGGCTGGGAGCTCCAATGGCATTAAGTAATAAACCTTCTATCAAGCTTGGATTATCGGAGACCAGAAGCTAAAGCTAGAAGTGGAGATCAAAAAATTGGACACTGGTTTAATTCTACTTCATCAGATTAATAATAAAGGTTGTCGTACTCGTTGGAAACGAGTATCCAGAGCCATGGATGGCAAGCAGAAATTCATCCATGAAGCCTGGATTGCGGTAATCTCTGCCGGAATGACGATCTTGTAAAAATGAATCATGTCATCAGATAAAGTAGAATTAGGCAAAAACTTGCTAAATCGATACTTTTGATCTATAGCTTAGGTAGCTGTTTTAAAAATTTGGAATTTTTTAGGTCAATTACGATTGACCCAATACATACCATCAACCATAAGGAAATGTCCCATGAGCGTCTCTGTCGCCACGCCAACTGAACAAGAACAATTGATTTTAGACGGTACCAAAATTGCTTGGCACAAAGACCGTGTCGATGCTTGGTTGCGGGGAGAGCGAATTGCTCCCATCACTATCGATATGGCTTTAACCAGAGCCTGTAACTATCGTTGTGTTTATTGCTATGCAACGCTGCAAGAAAACGAAAGAAAAAAAATCACCCAGCAAGTCATGTACGATTTTTTAGAAGATTGTGCAGAAATGGATGTTAAGGCGATAAGTTTAGTCAGTGATGGTGAGAGTACCTTGTCACCGGTTTATGCGGATGCTATTCAACGGGGTGGAGAGCTTGGTATTGATATGGCAAGCGGTAGCAATGGTTTTCTATTAGACCGGCAAAAGATAGAGCAAATTTTGCCCCATTTAACCTATTTTAGAGTCAATATTACCGCAGGTGAACCAGCAAGATATGCCGAGATTATGGGCACCAAGGAAGAAAACTTCCATCGTGTGGTTAGCAATATCAAGACTATGGTCGAGGTTAAGCGTAAACAAAATTTATCCGTCACCATAGGATTACAGATGGTGCTAATGCCTGAATTTGAAGATCAGATTTTGCCGTTGGCTAAGTTGGGACAAACCTTGGGTGTTGATTATTTGGTGATTAAACACTGCTCCGATGATGAAGAGGGTTCGCTTGGTGTCGATTATGAAGGCTACGAAAGAATGTATCAAACCATGCAGGAAGCGGAAAGTTACTCCAAAGGCGATTACAAGGTCATTGTGAAGTGGTCGAAAATAAAAGATAAGGGCGGGAGGCGTTACCAACGTTGTTACGGCCCTCCCTTTATAATTCAAATTTCCGGCTCAGGTTTAGTTGCACCGTGCGGGATGTTATTTAACGATAAATATAACAAATATCACATAGGCAACATTGCTGAAACCCGTTTCAAGGAAATCTGGCAATCGGATCGTTACTGGGATGTGATGAATGAATTAGCATCCCCTCGTTTTAATGCACAATCAATGTGTGGATCGTTATGTTTACAACATAAAGTGAACGAAGTGTTGGATGACGTTAAGCAGGGTCAATTAATACTTGAACAACCCAAGGGTCCAGAACCGGGTCATCTAAATTTCATTTAACGTTTCATTTCAACATTGGCAAAGGATATGCCTATTAAATCAATCGCACTATTTTCACCAGGCGTATCATCTCACGAAACCACGATGCTTAACGGTTTAGCTGGAGGGTTTCGTAGCATGGGGTTGGAAACTCATGTGATGACTCGTTTGTTGCCTTCGCAGATGTTGCGATCATTTTGTTTGCACAAGCAAGTTGATGCAGTATTCGAAATTAATAGGTTTCGCAATGAGGTGCCGAATTTACCAGAAAAAACAGTCCATATTGCCTGGATACAAGATCCTGTTAACGAGATAAGATCCGTGCCTAGCTGCAGTCAGATGACCTATTATTTGTGTGATCCGGATATTTTAGGTTACACCATTTCGGAAGCTTTTCAATCGACATTGTACGTTGGCTATGACCAAACTAGGCTGGCAGAGTTTGATGAAGACTATCGTTATGACTTCTCATTAATTGGCTATATGCCAGAACCCCTGCCTGATGTCAGCATGGCTTATTTACCATTTTGCAACAGCGATGTTTCAATCGGCGAACTGTTCACAAAATTTACCAATCAATATGCATCAGACGGCCTGGTTCAGGATTTTCAGTATTGCGAGGCAGTCCTCGCCAGGATTTTAGACTGCGACTATGGACAGAGTTTCGCAGATTTGAAGTTGAGTAAAGAAAGGTTTATGGATGTTTTTTACACCTATGGATGCCGGTCGCTTGGAAGAAGCTTGGTATTAAAAAAAGCAATCGATATCAGTAAAAATATGGCGATTTACGGCGGTAAAGAATGGGCGTTATGGGAACAATTTTCTCCGTATTACCAAGGTTATTTATCCGAACCGCTGGATATAGAGAAAGTCTATCAACAAACCCGTTTAAACCTGCATTTTAATCCTAACGGCGTAGGCCTTCATAGTCGAGTCATAGATTGCATGGGAAATGCTTCAGTCGTCATGGTGAATAGCTCTCAATTTGAAGGAAGGGCAGGCAGTATCTCCACCGAATTTGTTCCTTATGAACATTATTTACCTTATGACCTTGGTAATTTTAATGAGGTTGTTGACACCTATTTACAGGATGAAGAAGCATTGATGCGTATAGGTCGTCAAGCTAATCAGGAAATACAGCAAAAGCATACTTGGTCACATCGAGCTCAGCAAATTATGAATGATCTGAAAAGTTTATAAAAGAACATGGATTTTTAGCGTTTTAGCTAATTTAAGATAAGGACGACCCTATGAAAAAGACTCACCCCATTGTTACGATAGGTATCATTGCCTATAACTATGATCAATATTTAGGTCACGCTATTCAAAGTGCGTTGGACCAAACTGCGAGTGATAGTCTTGAAGTGCTCGTGATTGATGACTGTTCGACTGATGATACCGAAACTGTTGTGCATGGGTTTGCGAAAGATCCACGGGTACGTTATATCAAAAATGAGCATAATCTTGGTACGGTACTGAATGCGAATAAGTGTCTGGCTCATGCCAGGGGTTGTTATTTTCTTCTGCTTGGGGCTGATGATTTCTTATTACCAGGTGCGATTAAATCTCTCCTCAACGTGGTTGAAAATGACGGTAATGTGGATCTGGTTTATGGTCGATATGTGATCGCAGATGGTCAGGGTGTGGTCAACAATTTAGTGAATCATCCCGGTCACAAGAAGTTTTCGTACCTGGGGGAACGCAATGAGTTTGCGGATTTATTGCGATATGACTGCTATATCAATATGGGTGCGTCTCTTTTCCGTAAGACAGCACTGCAATCCATGGGTTTTTTCGATGATCAGTTGAAAATAGACGATCAAGGACGCTTTTTTAGAGCAACCGATTACGATTTAATGCTCAGGTTATCCGCAGCTGGCAAACGGTTTGCCTTTGTCAATCAATTGATGTCAGCTTTCAGAGTGCATGGTAACCAAGCGTCAGTTGGAGATAATTATTTAAAGGAAGGCATTCAACTTAAAGAGCATCTGGAGCTACTGGAAAAATATATTGTACCCGAGAATCACTCGCTGATCATTGGGCATCAGCAGTCTATTATTGAGCTATTTAAAGGGAAAATAAGGAATTTCAAACAATATCCGACCGAATATGCAGCGCTCTATCCGGCAATTGAAAATCGTATCAACACCGTTATTGAGCAGTTAGAAAGCTTGCCCCAAACTGAACCCAAAATAAAGTTAAAGACTAACCCTTTAGTTTCAATCATCATCCCGACAAGAAATAGGCCTTTACTGTTGATAAATGCGATGGAATCAATCAGTCGGCAAACTTACTCTCATTGGGAAGCAATCGTAATCAACGATGGTGGAGATGATATAGGAGCTTTGATCGCATATCAGGATGTCAAACAACAATTTAGATATATCGATTTAAAGTATAACCAAGGTCAAGGGGCAGCCAGAAACGCCGGTTTGTCACTAGCCCGAGGTGACATAGTTTGCTACTTGGATGATGATGATCGCTATAAACCTGATCATTTAAAGACGGTTGTGGATGCTTTGCAGCAAGGACAAGAAGCATTTGTTTATACTGACATCGATTATGTTTTGGAAAAAGTTAATGGGCAGCAACGAACTGAAGTCAGTCGAACATCGCTATACGAACATGGTAATTTCGATTTAGAGAAGCTCTATATAGAAAATTATATCCCGATAAACACCTGGGCACATCTCAGACATTGTTTACCAACAACTGGGGTTTTTGATGAAACTTATCCATCATTAGAAGATTGGGAATTTTTATTACGACTTACCACCCAATTTGGTGGTAGGCACATTCCTAGAAAAACAGTTGAGGTCAGGCATCGGATAGATCAAAAGGATAATATATCGTTTCTGAAGAAACATACCTATCCTGATGTTTACCATAAAATCTATCAAAAACATACTCAAATCAAATCGTCTTTGATCGACTACGGCCGCAAAAAAATGCTGTCCAGTTTTGAGCATGGCCATGCTGATGTGATCCTGCCAAAATCGCTGCAACGTGAAGTAAATTACCGCAAATGGTTAGATAAGCAAGAACCACAAGAAGGGCGAGCACAGATTTATGCTGAGCGGATGATGTCGCAGTGGACGAATCAACCTACTTTACATTTAGTCATTTGGGTTAATCCCAATGATAATTCTTTGTTATTAAAAACCTTGGACTCCCTCAATCAGCAGTTGTATGGGGTCTGGGGGTTGACTATCCTGTCGCCTGTTGATTGTCCTGACCAGATATTCACTGATGTAGAGAATATAGAATGGCTTACGGTAACAGAAAATGTCGATGTCGCTTTAAATAATGCCCTAAACCAAGCCGGCATGGACTGGTTTGCGTTATTAGAAGCCGGAGATACATTGCCGCCGCATAGTCTGTTTTCTATCGCTGATTACATTAACGCCAGACCGGATTGGCGGTTCATTTATTTTGATGACGATTTCATCAGCCTGGAAGGCGAGCGGAGTAAAGTACGCTTCAAGCCTGATTTTAATTTTGATCTATTGTGCAATCAATTTTATCTAGGCGATTGCTGTTTTATTCATCGTGAGACGCTACAGCAACAATCCCAAGTTATGTTTTTGCCAGGTGCTTCGAGTTATGATGCGGCATTTAGAATATTGGAAAGCCACGGTGAACAGGCTATCGGCCATATCGCTGATGTCTTGCTGACGCAATACCGTGAAACCGTCAACGTGGTAAAAGAGGGTGAACTAGAAAACTTACAACGGCAACTGCTAAAAGACCATTTCAGCAGAGTGGGGCTAAGCGCCCAAGTTCTTTCGGGTTTATTACCCGAAACAAGGCGGGTTACATATATGGGAGAGGAACGACCGCTGGTTTCAGTGATCATTCCAGTTCGAGACAATCTTAAGTTTTTGCAGCCGTGCGTGGAAAGCTTATTCGCTAAAACCGATTATCCAAACTTTGAAATAATCTTAGTCGATAACGGCAGTATGATTGAAGATACCTTCGACTTCTTTTCTTCCTTGCAAGAAAAATATCAGGGTAGTTTGCAAATTGTGGCTGATTTTGAAGACTATAGTGTTGCTCGTCTGCTTAATAAAGGTGTTGAATCAGCTAAAGGAGAGTATGTTGTATTTTTAGCATCGGATATGCAGGTGGTTCAATCACAATGGATGGAGAGACTCTATAACCATGCTTGCAGAACGGATGTGGGTGTTGTTGGTGGACGGCTTTTGGCACCTGATAAAACCATTATTCATGCTGGAATGATACTCGGTATGGCTGGGTCTGCCGGATATATCCATTTTGGAGAAACTTACTCGGATCAGGGCTACCAGGATAGGTTACAAAATGATCAAAATGTTTCTGCCGTTAGTCTTGCAGGCATGATGGTACGGAAGTCTTTATTCACTTCATTAAATGGCTTCGATCTCGATTACCAAATTTCATTTGCCGATGTCGATTTTTGTTTGAGAATGACGAATTTAGGTAAAAAAACCGTTTGGACGCCTTACTCTACTCTTTCGTTTCATAATCATGTCGAACTATTTGATCGATTATCAACTGAAAAAATTCAACATCAAAAGCAGTCTGAAAGGGATCAATTGCTAAGTCAGTGGTTGCCTCAGTTGGCTCGCGATCCGGCATATAATCAGAATCTTAGTCTCAATGGTACTGATGTCGATATTGAGCGAGACTTAATGACCTACTGGGACCAGAATTTTCATAATAAACCAAGAATTCTGGGCTTTCCGCTCGATAAAATGGCATTGGGATATTATCGTGTTTATGCGCCGTTGTGGGGGTTAGAAAAAGCAGCGAAAGCAGAAGTCGGGTTTTATTTTGTTGAGCAAGGCAGTCAGCATTTTCCGACGGTGACCGACATGGCAAGAGTTAATCCAGATGTCTTGCTGTTGCAAGGTACCATTCAGGATAATCATCTAGCTACTCTGGAAGATTACCGCAAGCATAAGTCAGACATGTTCGTGGTCGCTGATCTTGAAGACTTAAAGACCGATGTGCCGGATAGTAACAGTAAAAAACGGTTCTTGTTCAAGGACATGAAGCATCGAACAAACCGCTGGTTGCAGCAATGCGATCGACTCATTGTGACAACCGAGCCGCTAAAAGAAGCAAGTAAAGGTATGATAGACGATATCGTTATCGTGCCGAATCGCCTGGATAAAGAGCGGTGGGGAAACGTAACCTCCCTCAAGCGAACGGCTAAAAAACCACGAGTTGGCTGGATTGGTGCACAGCAACATCATGGCGACTTACTAATAATTGCCGAAGTGGTTAAGCAAACCAGCGATATCATTGATTGGGTTTTTATGGGTATGAGCCTTGATGAATTAAAGCCTTTCATCGCTGAAGAGCATAGCTTTGTGTCCTATAATCAATACCCCGAAAAGATGGCAAGTTTGAATCTGGATTTGGCGATTGCCCCGCTTGAGTTTAATGCGTTTAATGAAGCGAAGAGTAATTTACGATTACTGGAATATGGATCAATGAAATGGCCAGTTATCTGTACCGATATTGAACCCTTCAGGTATCTTAATCCGCCCGTGAAACGGGTTAAAAATAATACTCAAGATTGGTTGAATGCGGTAAAAGAATATGCCTTTAATTTAGAGGAGGCCGATAAACAAGCTGAGCAATTACATCAATGGGTCAAGCAACATTTTATGTTGGAAGATCATCTGGACGAGTGGTATAAAGCCCTGCTACCCTAAAGGGGTATGAGTCGAATTTTAATCGCAGGTTGTGGCTTTCTTGGCAGCCATATAGGTGAGCAATTATGCCTAGAGGGTCATGATGTGGTGGGTTTTAGAAGAAACCCTCCGGCCATCCCATCAGCTATACAATACGCCAAAGTGGATTTAACTCACCCGGAGACATTACAAGATATTCAGCCAGACTTTGATCATATAGTGGTAATTTTAAGTCCGGATGAGCGATCTGAGCAAGCTTATCAGGCCGTGTTTGAGGTTGGTTTGGAAAACTTGTTGGCGTGGTTGGGAGAAAGCGGCCAACCCATACCGTTGATATTCATCTCCTCAACCAGTGTTTATGCCCAAGACCAAGGAGAATGGGTGGATGAGCAGTCAATCACTCAGCCAAGTAATTTTCGTGGTCGTATTATCGCAGCGGCGGAACAACGAATTCTTCAGCTTGACGCCAATAATACTGTCGTTAGATTTTCCGGTATTTATGGACGAAGTACGGGGCCTTTTTCTGCTTTAACTGATGCGGACGATGGCATTCAGTTTAATCCACCGTATTTCACGAATCGTATACACTGGCTGGATTGTGTAGGTATCATAAAATTTTTGCTGGGTAAAAAATTGGGTTCGGTAAGCTTAAGTCAAATTTACCTGGCAACGGATAGCAACCCCGCACCACTTTGGGACGTGGTTGCATGGATGGCAGAACGGTTACAAAAAAAACCTCCCGCCAAAAAAACTATGGGGGCTACTGCGGCGCAAAATAAGCGTTGCAATAATCGCTTAATTCGCCAGGAAGGCTATCAATTTCGTTATGCTGAATATAAAGCAGGCTACAATGATTTTATTTACTCTGGCAAGTAGTGAAAATGTATTGCAGGATAGGTAAAGTGGCAAAGAAAACCAATGGTTCTTTAACTTCAGATAAGATAGTTATTTTACTCAAGACATTAGAACTAGTAAAGACTGGCAAAATTCAGTAAGAAAGTACTTAAGTTTGGTCTGAACGGTTTTACAGCTTTGGGTTGTGGCCTTCTTATTGTACTAAGGCTTAGTGAGCCACGTCCCCTTGGCTGATATTTTCTGATGGCAATGGTTATCGACGCTTGCGGTTACCGCGAGCTTCTTCAAACTGTACTCGGAGTGATTTTCCATCAAGGGTTTTGCCATTAAGGCCTGCGATAGCCGCACGAGCTTCATGGCCTTCCATTTCAATAAAACCAAATCCTTTGCATTTGCCTGAGAATAAATCTGTTACAAGATGAATTGAGCGTACCACGCCAAATTCTGAGAAGAGCTCTTGAACGGTTTCTTCGGTCGCATCCTGAGGCAGATTGCCGACGAACATTTTTTTCATATGCGCATCCTTAATAAAGTGAATGGATTGTCGCGCTTGTTCGGCGCAAAAATGAACCCGGCATTAAAAAAATGCAGGGTTCTCAGCTTTAGATTGTAACGTTAACTATCTACAGTAACTGAGGTGGCTTGTGGGCCTTTTGGGCCATTTTCTACTTCAAAATTGACAGTTTGGCCTTCTGATAATGCTTTAAATCCTGATCCTTCAATGGCCGAGTAATGAACAAATACGTCCGCACTGCCATCCGATGGAGAAATAAAACCAAAGCCTTTGGCTTCGTTGAACCACTTCACGGTACCTGTAACCATAAAAATTACCTCTAAAAAATTTAAAATTGGAGCTCAATCACAGATCAGGTAAGGTAATTTGCAGATGATACCGATAGTAAACTTCTGTGTAGACCTAAAGAACTTGTAACTGATGATGTAACAATAACCGAGAGTATTGACCAAAATTTCAGGTTCAGGAACGTATTAACTCATTCGATTAATTCGAAGAGTATACACGAGTTGTGATATTTTTATCCAGTCTTTAGGACTTGCTTCAATAATATAACTTGAGTGTATAAGTTTGAATTTGCGGAAGAAATTTGAAAAATATGGTGTGGGGAAGTTTAAAACTGACTCCAAACTGGGGTAATGTCTGATGGCAAAGGAGCTAATTTCCCAAGCTCTACCCAACTTTGTTTTGGGGTATGAAAGTCTGAGCCAATAGAGCCTAATAAGTCATGTTTTTTGGCATACTGGCTCACCAGGTTGATTTCTCCTTGATTATAACGGCCTGTTACTACCTCGATGCCAGATCCACCTGACGCTTTGAAAGCTTCAATAAATTTTTTTAACTTGGAGCCTGTTAAATTGTAACGTAAAGGGTGAGCAATGATAGCGATGCCGCCGGATTGAATGATCCAATCGATGGCTTGTTCCAGTTCTGTCCACTGGGATGCAACAAAAGCCGGTTTTCCTTTGCGTAGATAACGATTAAATGCTGCCTGTTGGTCTGATACATAATTGTTATTAACCAAAAAATCAGCAAAATGGGTTCGAGTTATCATGCCGTTTCCTGCGATTTTTTTTACCGCTTCAAAGGCACCATCAATACCTTTCTTTTGTAACTTGTTAGCGATTTTTTCAGCTCGTTCCTGGCGAATAGTTTGTAGGTGATTAGTGCCTTGGACTAATGGAGGGTATTCCGGGTTTATGTTTAGACCAATAATGTGAAAACAATGATGACTCCAGCTCACAGACAGCTCAATGCCGGGGATGAGATTGATAGCGCACTGATCCGCCGCTTGCTGCGCTTGTTTAATGCCTTGGCCAGTATCATGGTCGGTTAAAGCCAGCGTCTTGACGCCTTGATTCGCAGCGCGCTGTACTACTTCTGCCGGGGCTAGAAAACCGTCAGAAACGTTAGAATGGCAGTGTAAATCGTATTCAGACGTCATTGTGGATGTTCGCCATAAAGTTTCGAATATAAACCTTGTTGATTGATTAAATCATGGTGCGATCCCTGCTCGCAAATTTGACCTTCTTCAAAAACATAAACCTTGTCTGCCAGTTTTACGGCGCTGAGTCGGTGGGCGACAATAATAGTCGTTCTTTGCGATAAAAAATCTGCCATGGCTTGGTGTAATTTGCGTTCCGTTTGACTATCCAAGGCCGAAGTTGATTCGTCTAGGATTACCACACTTGGTTCGGCTATGATCATTCGAGCTATCGCTATTCGTTGTCTTTGACCGCCAGATAGTCGCATGCCTTGGCGACCAACAATGGTATCCAAACCTTTATCCAGATGAGATATGGCTCGATCAAGCTGCGCTATTTCCAGCGCTTGCCATAATTGTTTTTCAGTGGCGTCTCTTCCCAGGGTTAGGTTTGAACGAATAGTATCATTAAACAAAGTCGGGTGTTGTAAAACAGTCACTACATTTTCTCTGACAACATTTAAACCAATTTGATCAATGGGTACATCATCAAAATAAACCATCCCGCTGTTGGCAGGATAGAGTCCGATGAGTACTTGCACCAGGGTCGATTTCCCCCCCCCACTGGCGCCCACCAAAGCGACTTTTTCTCCTTTTTTTATTTTGAGGGAGATTCCGTTCAATATGGCGCTTTCTTCGTTATAACTAAAGTGTAAATTTTCTATCCGAATGGCGACTGTGTCGGTGTTAACAAAAGGATTGGCAAGGTGAGGGTAAGTCGGTTCTTGCTGTAAGTGCGACAATCGATTAATGCGGTCAAGCGCTGCTTTAGCGCCATAATAAGCATACTGAATACCGAGTACTTCTTGAACCGGAGACATCATAAACCACAGATAGCCGAATACGGCCAGCATCTCTCCAATAGTCAGGTTGGAATAGACCACCATGAGCATGGCTGTCGCTCTGAAAATATCAAAACCAAATAAAAAAATAACAAAACTAAATCGGTTCGCTGCATCGCTTTTCCACGAAAAATTAATGGCATGTTGTTTTACTGACTTTGCAGTGTCGATTAATTGGCTGAAATAATGCTGTTCCCTGTTACTGGCTCTAATTTGATGGATAGCCTCTAATGTTTCAGACAACGATAACTGAAAAACTTCGTAAGCTGTATTCTCTTTCTTTTTCAGTTCTTTGACGTGTTTTCCGACGAGGGTTGTGAAATAAATAACCACAGGGTTAAGCAACAAAATAAATAAACCCAACGGCCAATGCATCCATAGCAGAATAATGGCCGTTCCAATGATTGTCAGAGTGGCCACTAACAATCGGCTAATGGTACTGCCTATAAAATTATCCAAGGTATTTAAGTCTGTTGTCATGTAGGTGACAATGGTGCCGCTTCCCAGGCTTTCGTATTCTGCCATGGATATGGATTGAAGATGGCGGGTCAGGTTTTCCCTGATACGATAGATGATAGTTTTGGACAGAAAGGAAAATTGTTTGGCCTGAATGATATTGAAGATGATTGCTATAAGACGAAGCAATAGGCTAAACAGCAAAACCACTAAAATGTAGAGAACTGGTCCATGCCAGCTTTCCGGGAATACATCATTCAAGGTACTGACTGCCTTCCCCGGCTGGTTGAGTAATACTTCATCGACCAACAGGGGCATCAACAGAGGAACCGGTACATTTGCTAAAGTGGCAAAAATAGCGACTACATGAGCACCGACGAGTTTGTCTTTATACTCTAAGGTGATTGTACGGATATAATCCCAGTTAAAACTTTTTGAAGACATTAGTTTTCAATTTCTACCTTACAGTAAGGATGGGTTGAGCTAAATAAAAAGATTGTAGCAAGCAAATCTGAAAGTATTCAATACAGATTGTTTTTACAACAATTGGCTCTTTAGCATGTTTACATGAGCTAAATTACTTGCTGGTTGCTAAATTAATTGTGACTTATTTTTGGTGAGATCAGTAATAACCATTTTTTGGTCATTTCTGTCAGCATTATGGGGGGTTAGTCACGTTATTTTGCCGAAAGACTTTCTAATGACGGGTAAGCTTTTTCAATAAATTTTGTGAATAATTGTGGTCAAATACTGATTTTTTTTAATGCCTGTAAGATAATACTGCTCGATACAGAACTATAACAGAGAGAAAAACTTCATGCAGAGACAGCATAGTTACACGTACGATGAATTGTTGATGTCGGCCAGAGGTGAATTATTTGGGCCCGAAAATGCACAATTGCCTCTTCCGAACATGCTGATGTTTGATCGTATAACGCAGATTTCCAATGAGGGAGGGAAATTCGACAAAGGCGAAACCATTGCCGAGCTTGATATTAAACCCGAGCTTTGGTTTTTTGATTGTCATTTTATGGGCGATCCTGTGATGCCCGGTTGCTTAGGTTTGGATGCTATGTGGCAACTACTTGGCTTTTATTTATGCTGGGCTGGAGGGCCAGGTAAAGGCAGAGCGCTTGGGGTGGGTGATGTTAAATTTAGAGGCCAAGTATTACCAGATGCTAAGCTGGTGACTTATCATGTCAACTTAAAACGGGTTATTATGCGTAATTTAGTAATGGGTATTGCCGATGCAGAAATGGATGTTGATGGTAAAACCATATATCAAGCGAGCGATCTAAGAGTGGGCTTGTTTGCTACAACGGCTGATTTTTAAAGGTGAATGAATGATGAAACGAGTTGTTGTAACCGGCTTGGGAATAGTTTCAAGCATTGGTAATAATCGCCAAGAGGTGAGTCAATCCCTAAAAGAAGGACGGTCAGGGATTACTGTTGCTGAGGAATACAAGGAGCTTGGTTTTAGAAGTCACGTACATGGCCCTGTTACGATTGATCTTGATGACTTCATAGACCGTAAGATTAAACGGTTTATGGGTGATGGGGCGGCTTTCAATTACATTGCCATGCAGCAAGCGATCGCAGATTCAGGACTAGAAGAACAAGAAGTTTCTCATCCTGATACTGGCCTGATTATGGGGTCCGGTGGACCTTCCACGTCCAATCTACTTTTGGCGTGGGATAACTTACGTGAAAAAGGTATCAAAAAAGTCGGGCCTTATATGGTTCCACGTTCAATGTCGAGTACTAATACCGCATGCCTTGCTACACCATTTAAAATCAAAGGTATCAATTACACGATTAGTTCAGCCTGTGCTACCAGCGCCCATTGCATAGGAAATGCGATGGAGCAAATACAGATGGGTAAACAAACCATCGTATTTGCTGGTGGCGGTGAAGAAGTGCATTGGACGATGTCTGTATTATTCGACGCGATGGGCGCGTTATCTTCCAAATATAACGAAACGCCAACCAAGGCTTCAAGACCCTATGATGCCAGCAGGGATGGGTTCGTGATTTCAGGGGGAGGCGGTACTCTGGTATTAGAAGATTTGGAGCATGCCAAAGCGCGAGGCGCTAAAATATATGCAGAATTAGTCGGTTATGGCGCTACTTCTGACGGCTACGATATGGTTCAGCCATCGGGTGAAGGCGCTGTCCGCTGCATGCAGCAAGCAATGCGCGAAGTAAATGCCGAGATTGATTATATCAATGCCCATGGTACTAGTACGCCTGTTGGTGATATTCGTGAGTTGGAAGCACTTCGGACTGTTTTTGGCGATAAAATTCCACCAACCTCCTCAACAAAATCTTTAACGGGTCATGCGCTTGGAGGGGCTGGCGTCAATGAAGCGATCTATAGTTTGATCATGATGGAAGAGGGCTATTTGAGCGCTTCAGCAAATATCACAGAACTTGATCCAGGTGCTGAGGGTATGCGTATTGTCAGAGAGCTTCAGGAAGATGTCACTTTAAACACCATCATGTCTAACAGCTTTGGTTTTGGTGGAACCAATTCTACACTGATATTTCAACGTTATCGCGGTTGAGGGAAAACCTCTTTGTCTATTTGGATTACTATTCTCGAATGAGGCCACAAGAAAAACAGAAAATAAACCAAAATAAGCTGCACAAAAAGCTTCGCCGTGAAACGGGGAATGCTATTGTCGATTACAACATGATCGAAGGTGGTGATCGGGTCATGGTTTGTCTTTCTGGAGGCAAAGATTCTTATGTGATGCTGGATATTCTGTTGAATCTCCAGCGAAGTGCACCGATTAAATTCGAGCTGATGGCTGCCAATTTAGATCAAAAGCAACCCGGTTTTCCAGAGCACGTTCTGCCTGACTATTTAAGTCAACTCGGCGTATCTTTTGAGATTCTTGAGCAAGATACCTACAGTGTGGTTAAGCGTGTTATTCCTGAAGGAAAAACAACCTGCGGATTATGCTCAAGATTGCGAAGAGGCGCTTTGTACACCTACGCCAAGCAAAATAACATCACCAAAATTGCTTTGGGACATCACCGGGACGATATTCTTGAAACCTTTTTTCTGAATCTGTTTTATGGTGGAAAACTAAAAGCAATGCCTGCCAAACTGCTAAGTGACGACCAGCAGCATATTGTAATCAGGCCGCTAGCCTACTGCAGAGAAAAGGATATTGAACGTTATGCTGGCTACAAAGAGTTTCCCATCATTCCATGTAACCTTTGTGGTTCGCAAACTAATTTGCAACGACAAATGATGAAAGAAATGCTGCAAACATGGGATAAGCAATTTCCGGGTAGATTGGAAACAATCTTCACCAGTCTGCAAAATGCGACGCCGTCACATTTGGCAGATCGGAACCTTTTCAATTTCCTGGAACTATTGACAGAGCAGGCTCTAGCACACCAGAAGAATGAAGTCACTTTTCCAGTTAATTCTGTTCAATGACGATCCAGTGCAGCTTAAATTTTAATTGAACAATAATATTCAGACAAAACAAGGCGCTGAGAATCGATACTTTCAAAGTATGTTCTTTTCATCAATTCGTTGCATTTCACACAACTTTTTCTGTAAGTCGCCGCTATGAAAATGGTCGTTTTATTTACCGATTTTGGTAGCTCCGGCCCTTATCTTGGACAAATGGAAGCTGTTTTAAGGCAATCGGCTCCACAGCTTTCTGTGATTAATCTGGTTAGTAATGCACCTAGAAGCCCCAGAATAAGCTCCTATCTATTAGCTGCGCTTAGATATTCGCTGCCAGAGCAGAGTGTATTTGTAGCGGTTGTTGATCCCGGAGTTGGCGGACCAAGGTTGCCTTTGGTGCTGTATGCTGATGGTCAGTGGTTTGTCGGGCCAGATAATGACTTGCTGAATACCGTTGCAAAACAATCTATTGATATTAAATGGTGGATAATAACCTGGAGACCTGAGTCATGTTCTACCAGTTTTCATGGCAGAGATATTTTCGCACCCATCGCAGCAATGATAGTGACTGATCGGTTAACCAATGAATTGTCCAGCTTTACTGGGCCAGACCTTACTGATTGGTTAACGGACATTAATGAGATCATTTATTTTGATGATTATGGCAACGCGTTTACAGGCTTACGATATTCAGAAACCTTTCGTGGACGTTATGTAATAACGGAAGCAGGGCAACGGTTACCACCTGCTGATACTTTTTGTTCAGTAGCGAAAGGTGCAGGCTTTTGGTATAGAAACTCAAATGATTTAGTTGAAATTGCTATTAATCAGGGTAGTGTGGTCGAACAATTCAAGGTGAAGTTGGGAGATCTGTTTACTATGGAGTAAGAACCCGCAGCTCAAGCTAAATCCCTTTATATTTTAAATTGCTTAGGAACATGCACGGAATAACTATGGCAACTAGCGCGGGGTTTTTGATTGTCTTCAAGGCGTGGCAACAGGCGCATAGCAGGCTACGCAACTGTTGCCACAACACCGAAGACGGACAAAAAAACAAGTTAGTTGTCGTAGTTATTTCGTGCACGTTCCTTAACCCATCTTCGTGACTTATATTTACAATATCCTGTTATTTCAATAAGTTAAAATTTTCAATCTGTTTCAGTTGGCACTACAGATTTTTTTTATCGATAATTGTTTTACATTGACCAATGAGGTCGGGTTTAATATTCAAAGCTTCATAAATTTGTTTCTGACGTAGCTCCGCCTTCGTTGTTGTCCGCAGGTGAATCATTTTATGATCATCCGTTGGTAAGGTCATGGTGATACGTTGCTGTGTCGACATGATGTTACGAATACTGTCCCAGCTTAAATGAATGCCCTGTTGCTTCAGTTGATAGCGCAGCGTATGCACCAGATGATAAGCCAGCAAAGTAATGAACAAGTGGCCGGTGACACGGTCTTCTTTTTGGTGGTAAACCGGGCGCAAGCCCAGTTCAGTTTTCAAGCTTCGAAAGGTGGCTTCGATCTCGGTCAGCATGATGTAGGTCGTCCACAGTTGTTCTTCAGACCAGTCGGGGATATTGGTTCTGAGGCAATAGACACCACAGTGTTGATCGTTCTGTTTACTTTGAGGTTCACGTTGCCATTCAAGCCGGATGGCGTTTTTTTTCTCGTCATCGGTTATGACGTCAATGCGGTAGTCTTGCGAAACCCGCCGGTTTTTTTCGCGCAGTCGACCGATCCGTTCCAGTATTTTGCTGTATTTTTTGATCGTCCCTTTTTTGTTTAAGCCCGCATCAAGCTTGTTGAGTGCTTCTTCCATGCGAACATGGAAGCGGTTTCGGATAGCCTGCTCTTTTTTTTGTTTTTGTTCGGAGTGACAATAGAGCCGGGTTTCGTGGGTGTCTTGATCTGTTTCGCGATAAACACACACCTGACTGTGTTCGGTTTCTCTCACCATCACAGCATCGTCCTGATCGGTGGGATTGATCACGGATCGCTCTCGACTGACCACCAGATAATGATAGCCCTGCTCGATTAACCAGGCGATGTTGTCGGCACTGGCAATACCGGCATCCATGATGATCACAGGTTTTGTGACCTGCGGTAATGGCTGTATTTTTTGTAGTTCATCCAGCATTAACTCCAAGGTGCCCGGCTCACTGGCATTACCCGGGAAAACCTGACTGCTCAGAGGAAATCCCTCACCATCCAACACCAGTCCCAGCGTCACCAAGGGACAATCACTGCGTTTTTCTTTGGAACGACCGAACTGGGCTTTGGGGTTTTGGTGACACTGCCCTTCAAAATAGGTATTGGTCAAATCGTATAGCACAATACTACGGTTCAATTCGAATAAGGTTTGCTCTTGCTCGGACAGAAACGTTTCCAGTGCCGTCTGGTGTTTGAGCAATTTATCGCTGATCGTATAAAGCCGTGTCAGGCTGGTATGGCCATAGTCATGGTCAAGCAGTTCTCCCAACGCTGAGCGTGATTGTAGCCAATCATGGGTGTGCAATTCACTGCCCGGTGAAACCACACGGCCGATAATGTTACCGATGGCCGCAGCGAGTTCGACTTTATTAAAACCCAGTGCGGTGAGCTTCTGATCCAGTTGTAGTTGCATAACCGCATGCCACGCCAGCGTTTCAACACCGATACTGCGGGCTTGAAGGGTTTCGACATGATTGATATCAACCGTGTGATAATCGGGTTCTGGACTGGCAGCATCCACCGGTTGGGCCAGCTTAGCGATGATAAGCGCACTGTAACGCTGGGCTGAGGCTTCCAGGCATTGCGTTAACTCATCGGCTACATGAAACAATTCTTGCTGATGAGGCTCACAGCCTTGTAACAATTGTTCAATCCTGGCTGTCAGCAAGGGCCAGTGCTCTGGATCAATGGCGAAGTCTTTGCCTAGATTCAGTAAGGTGCGTTGCTTTACTTTCCTTCCCACGCGAACGGATTCAACGATCCGATAGGTGAAGTAGGCCCCGCCATTATCCAGGGATTTCGTTTTGGTTTTTCGAATATACATGTCCCTAGCATTAATGAAAAACCGGGGAAAATCAAGGGTCAAAAAGACGAAAATGGCACTACCGAGCGGATCTGAAAAAAACACCGTTGAAAGGTAAGGTTTTTTTTCATGGAATCATTCGATGAAAACAAAATATCAATAACTTAGCGATGTCAAAGTCACGAAGATGGGTTAACAGTTGCTTTCAATGTATCTGCCAGTGTAAACAATGCCACTGAGTCGTTGGATGTTTGGTTGGCGCCCGATGCTGTTTCATTTGCAATTTGGTTGATTACATTAATATGTCGATTAATGTCTTCGCTGACAGCAATTTGTCTTTTTGCCGAATCAGAAATTAATGAGTTCATTTCGGTAATGGTTTTTATTTTTTAATATAATTAATTTTGAGAATGAGAAAGGTTTTAGTATTCTTCAGACTCGTCACGCACCCTTAGGATAGTTCGCATAGTATATCTTTTATGGATTTCGAAGTTATTAGCGATATTCGTTATTCTGAGAGCTTTGCTCAAGGAACTGGGATTAGGGAAAACTCCCTCGTTTACTGAAAATGTACGGTAAAGGTCGTTGGCGGAAATGTAAAAGTTAAGCTACCGTTAAATTGGCAGATGGAACGGTGCTAAATGCAGAAATTCATTGGTATGAAGCTCGCGGGATAGGAAAGCGCTAATTTAAAATAAAACGATATTTGGAGTAATGTTTATGGCATCCTCTAAATTTGTAATATGTATGAGTAATTTAGGTTATGAGGTATCTTTGGAGCCTCGAAAACTCTAACAGTTATTAGCCGATGAGGTAGCTGCGAAGCATCATCAGTTACGTGTAGTTGATGAGTCGGGAGAGGACTATTTATATCCCGAATCCTTATTTATACCCATTGCTTTATCTGAAAATATTGCACAGCAAGTTGCGCACATTTCATAATTAAATATGGTTGGATTGAGATTCGAAGGTAGCTACCTTTATGCCCCAATTGTTGTTCAAAAACTGGGTTATTATCGAAACTGACGAATGGGTCGTTTATGTATGGATACCATTAGAACGCCTTGTAGCTGATTGTTGATTTTGAGGCTTTTCCAAGGGATTATTTTAATCGGGTATTCGCACCCGAAGGTGAAATACTTTCTTTTGCGTGGCCAAAAGAAAGTATTCAAAGAAAAGGCCGCCCGGACGTCGCTTGAATCCTGCGCGCCTTGTTTTCGCCCAGGGTTGCCAAAAGGGGCTTCCATGCCCCTATGGCAACGTGCGGCTTCCTTGCCGCACCCCTAACGGGCTGTTCTGGTCGAAAACTGCGGTGCTCGGCGCGAAGTAACGGGATTAAAATACGCGCCTTTTCTAACATGAAGTCGTTTTAATTTTGAGATGTTGTTTAAATTATTTTTGCTAGATTAACAATAAAGTAAAGGAGCGATACAAGTAATGGAAAAAGAATTTGAAAAATTAAAACAAACTAAGAAAGAAAACGACTCATGCTTTATAACCTCGTTATACCGTTTGAGAAAATTGTCATGAAAAATACTATTTTTTTCTTTGTGAAGTTTTTCGAAAAAAAAGAATTTGCTGATGATTTTATGAATGGCAAATTATTTCTCAATAGACTGTCATATTTTAAAAGTATTGAAGATCAAGACAATCGTGGGGATTTATATGAAGCACCTTCTTCTTGGCTTCAGCCAGAAAACATTGAGTTTTCCTTCGGTGGTATACAAATACCAAAAAGTGATTTTGACAGTCCAGTATGCATTCAAAAAAATAAGCATAACGATTTGCACCTATTTTGCATATATGCTGCTCATTCAGGTCATTTCGATCATGTCTCAGATACCGATCTAGCTGCATTTAAAAAGCAGTTTTTAATTGATGATAAGTGTTTTAAACTTGGAAAATACCCGATTGTTATTCTTCGAGTCAAAACATTCATTGATCGATTTATTAAAGCAGTAAGAATGAAACGGTTTCAATGTCAAGGACAGTTAGTAGAATACTATGACCCTTTAACTTTCCATGGCTCATTTAGGGAAAGAGCCCCATTTATGAAACAAAAAAACTATGATTACCAAAAGGAATTCAGGTTTTGTATCGATACAGGCAACCCTGGAGATGGCCCTTTTGTTTTTGAAATAGGAGATATTTCTGATATTACACGTGCAGTGTCCCCTCAAGATATCAATCAACAACTTGAAATAAAACTACCTTCATAAAAAAAATCGAAGCACACTTACTATTTAAATATGCTGTAATCTTTAGTGTCTATTGAACTTGAATTCACTAGTTTAAATAAGAAACTAAATTACAGAATTATATTTATAACTAAAGTTTCGGAGTTCATATTTCCCTCCAGAAAGCCACTGAGCTATAGTCAAATCTGGTGTACAGCATTTCAAGCGGCGTCCTGTTCCTGATCTGTTTTTTGTTTAATACCGTTGGTAAATTTAACGCCGGTAATCACATCTGCCAAGTGCTTGTAGCCGCGTAATCGTTTCCACTTCTTCTGGGCGGTTTCAACCAGCTTGAAGGCCATCGCCAACGTTGTATTCCGACTCCCACAGTTCTTGGTTCGTGTGGTTCTCAACCGCACTGTTGCAAACACAGATTCGATGGGGTTCGTGGTCCGAATGTGTTGCCAGTTTTCAGCAGGAAAGTCATAAAATGCCAACAGGGTTGCCTTGTCTTTTGCCAAACAGTCCATGGCTTTTGGATACTTCGGGCTAAAACGCTCAATGCAGTGTTCAAACGCTGTTTCAGCCTCTTTACGGGTTTCTGCACCCCAGATGTTATGTAAGACTTCTTTCACCTTCGGTTGCATGGATTTGGGTAACTTCTCCATCACATTCGCGGTCTTATGCACCCAGCATCGTTGTTGGGCGGTCTGAGGCCAAGTCTTGCTCAAGGCGTTCCAGAAACCCAGTGCACCGTCACCCACGGCAAGTTTGGGCGGGATTGTCAAACCGCGTTGGGTGAGGTCAAGCAGGGTCTCTTCCCAGCTTGCCGCTGATTCACGATACCCATCACTGAGGGCAATCAGTTCTTTGTTGCCTTGTGCGTCTGAGCCAATAATCACCAACAAACACAAGCGATCATCCATCCTGACATTGCTATGAATGCCATCGGCCCAGATGTACACGTACCGTTTCTTGCTGAGATCACGTGTGTTCCAGTCTTGGTAATCTTGCTCCCATCCTTGCTTTAACCTAAAAAAATCAGTTGAATGTGGATTTTAACGATAAGTCTTTGAAAGTTATTTCGTTATTAATTTAATGTTCCACCCATTCGGTGAAAGATTCAACTGCGGCGCAGTAAAATAAAATACTTAAAATCATTAAGTTACGGAGTTTCAGTGACTTTTTTTAAATTTTAACTGATTTTTTTAGGTTTAAACGACTGATCGTACCGGACGATAATCCCGCTGCATCCGCACCTAACAGATGTTTTAACGATTCTGAAAAATCACCGGTTGATATCCCCCGCAAATAAAGCCAGGGTAGAAATTCTTCAATGCTTTGAGTTCGTTTTAAGTACGGTGGAATCAGTGTGCTATTAAACTTCAGTCTTGAGTGTGTACGATCTCGCGTTTTTGGAATCTTGACAGGAATCTCTCCAAGACCTGTTTGTATTGTCCGCTCAGGAAGATAACCATTGCGAACGACAGTCGCTTTACTCGACGTCTCGCCGTTATGTTGAGTAAGAAAGTGTTCGATTTCTGCTTCGACTGCACTGGCTAACAGCTTTCTCGCTCCTTCTTGTAGGATCTCCTGCAATGGGTCGATCTCTTCTGGATTATTGAATGGGATAACAGTATGATTTGTCATGGTGGTGTTCCTTTTGTTGGGTGTTGATTGTCTAAAATCAGCCAACAGGGTACACCGCTATCTTTTCTTTGTCATACACCAGAAATGATCATACCTCGGCAACAACGTACGGCTTCCTTGCCGCACCCCTAACGGGCATTCTGTTCGAAATCTGCGGTGCTCGGCGTGACGTGACGGGATAAAGTTCGTACCTTCTGAGACATAAAAACGTCTCAATTTTGAATTGTTGATTAGTACTATTTTGTCAGTTTAAAAAGCAATTTTTTTATATTGGCCTTAAGCAAATATCCAATTTCTTGCAATTAAATCTGATTTTAAATCGGCAAAGTAGATTTAAATTCACGTTATGGATTTGAAATAGAGTTTGCTTTTACTAGTGGCAGTCTTCTATTTTTTATATAATCCTAAGAATATTCATTTTCAGCTGAATTCCAGTTTTGACCAATAGCGCTTATCTGCATCACTTCAAAATCGAGGGGTGATAAAGGTCGTTTCATAGCCACTAACACCGTTATTCTCTCTGTTTCGCTGGGCAATATTCGCCAGGTACAGACCACGCTGCATGTTTGAAATAGTTTAGGATGATGTTACCTATTTTGGAAAAAAACTCGTTTACTTATTTTTATCGGCTGAATTCGTATAATCATTGATCAATTGACTTTATTGAAAGCTTAATTCAGAAAGAGTTGAATCAGCAAATGGAGAAAATAAAATGTTGTCACAGGAAGAGATAGAAAAGCACCTGAAAAATATTGATCCTCATTTATGCGTAGCTTTTGCAACACGTTGTTGTTTGCGGGTATTGCCTCTGTTAGTGGCTGATCAACATAGAGAAGCTTTTTGGTATTGGGATAAGGTTAACCGTTCTAAGTACTTATTGGAGTTATTCTTCGCTCAGCAAAGCAGTATCAATTCTACAGTCTTTGGTAATACAAATGAGATTAATCAATTGTTAGTTGCTATTCCAGGCAATTCTTCTACTATCGCTGCCCTCATAACCACCGCCACCGCTAACGCCATTGCCACTACTACTGTTACCGTCGATATCGGAGCCTATGCGGCCACAGCCGCCTCTTCCTCCGCCTTCGCCGGAACCATTGCAGGAGTCAATATTGAAGATGAAGTACTTCAGGACTTTGAAATCATTACACAATTTAATAGTCGACCTTTAAACGCAGCTGAACTGATTTATTCTTCATTATGGTTAAATCAGGCTCCCGAAAAGTGGCAAACACTTTTTTATCTTTTTGAACAAACATTGCTTGATCTCGATGAAGGATTTGATCTGTGGGTGAAATGGTATCAGGATCGAATCAATGGCGTGCCTCTAATTCAAGCTCTAGAAAAACAATGGGTCAATCTCCCAGCCGTAATCAAAGTAGAAGGTGCTAAAGCGATCAATGCCTATCTTGCAAAGTTGACAACAGCTTCTTTTCGAAATGATTCGTTGAAACCTCTGAACCTTGTCCGTGCCATATTTATTGGTGATGGGGCAACCGGCAAAACCTCGTTGAGTCGCCGTTTACGTAATATGGATGTTTTAGAAGGAGAACAATCAATGACACCGGGTATTGATATATGCAATTGGCAGGTACCAGGTACTGATATAAAGGCACGTTTCTGGGATTTTGGCGGTCAAGTGATGTCACACTCCACCCACCAGTTTTTTTTAAGAGAACGTTGTTTATACATATTGGTTGTGGATGCCGGTTCCGAACGTGAAACTCGCGAAAATAAAACTGCGAATGATCAGGCTGAATATTGGTTGGAACATGTCAAAGCTTTCGGAAATTCAGCGCCGGTAATGCTTGTTGGAAATAAATCTGAAATTGAAAAAGTCAATCTGGATATGCATGTTTTAACCGAGAAATATCATAATATTATAGGTTTTTACCCAATTTCATGTGTTAAACAGGAAACAAGCTATCGGGGTCACTTTACATTGTTTGTTGACGATTTTACTAAGCAATTAATAAAGGTTGGTACGCATCAGGTAATGTTTAACCACAATGAATTTGAAGCTTTAGAGCAGATACGAAAACTCTCCAGAAAAAACGCGTTTTTACATCACAATAAATTTAATGATTTGTGCGAACAATATCAAATTGGAAAATTCGGTTGGAGTCGAAAAGAATATTTAGAGCTGTTGGATAATCTCGGTGAAATCATCCATTTCCCCGATCTAGAATGGTTGGATGCTTATGTGTTGAATCCACGTTGGCTCACTTATGGGGTTTACACACTGCTATATTCAGATAAAGTGAAACAGCAACAAGGACTATTAAGCCATACTGATGTGGTGGCTATTTTGGGAACTGAAGTAATAGTGGACGAAGAAGATCAAAAACTGACCTATTCCAAAGAAAAATGTCGTTTTATCATTGATGCCATGTCCAAATTCAAACTGTGCTATGCCTTACCGGGGGAAGAAAGTCGTTTTGTTATTCCTGATAAGCTGCCAAAAGAACAGCCTGATCTCAGTAAATATTTTGATAAAAATTTACCTGGTACATTAGGGGTTGAATTTCAGTTTACGAGTTTATTACCACGCAGTGTTATACCAAACTTGATTGTTGCGCGTCATACGGAAATGCAAAAAAACGAAGTAGGCGAACAACTGGTTTGGCAGCGAGGTGTAATTATTTATCATCCTATCTATCAAGCTATTGCACGTTTGCAAGTTGATTATCAACAGCGTATCTTGCAAGTTTGGATACAAGGTACAGAGTCAAGAGAATACCTGCTTGTTTTGAGAGACGAAATCTATCGCATTTTAGATGCAATTAAAGGTTTGTCGTTCATGGAATACGTGTTATTGCCTAAATTTGCTCGAATTAATCAACAATCTTTCGCACATCGCGGTAACGAACCTGAAAAAGCGAGTTATCAAAGATTGGTTGCAGAAGCTAAAGCAGGTAGGGCTATAACCTTTTCTGATACAGATAACCAATACGATCTAATAATGGTACTGGGGTTTATAATGACAGATGAACAGCAGAAAAAAGAGAAAGAGAATACTGGAATTGTTAATAATATCTTTGGCAACGCTACTATCGGTGCACAAAGTAAAGGTGACCATACTGAAGTCAAAGGAAAAATAAATATAATTTTGAGCCCTTCTGATCAACAATATATATCTGAGCTAAGAACATCCCTCGATAAATTAATGTCAAATGTTAAAAAACTCGATGTTGATATTGCAGTCAAAACAGATGCTTATGCAAATATCTTACATATACGTGAAGTACTGGGAAACCCTGAAAGTATGACTCCCGAAAATGCAAAAAATCTTTTGAAATTATTAACAGAATTAAAAGATGGTTCACTCGGTGCTTTAAAATTAGCCAAAGACATCAAATTAAGTGGAGAAACCATCACTTGGATAATGGAAAAGGCCGCGAAAGTTAGTGCTTTTATAGCTGCCTCCTTCCCTGGTTAAGTATTGAATCTTGGAAGTTACGTTATTATGATAATAACCAGGCTTATTTCTAAGCTGAAGTTTCCAAATATATAGGGTCAGAGTAAAATAAACATTAAAATAATGTTACCCTGACCCTATATATTCCACATGAAAACGGTCAAAGGTGATTTCTGCCCGCGGAAAGTTTTTCTTGATACCTGAAATAAAGGCGGGAGAAAGGTCAATGCTCGCTTGAGTAATCTGTTCGGGTTCAACCTGTTTAGTACAGGGATAATCTTTGATCTCTTCAATTGTTTTAGCATCTTTTCCTTCGACAACATGAATCACTCTGCGCTCTTCTAGATCAACGGCAACAGTGACATATTGATGGCCTTTACGTCTTGATGTCTCATCAAAGCCAAGCTGTGTCACTGAGGAAGGATCATCTGACTGATAGGCCAAACCTATCCAGTGGTTAAAAATTGTCCAGATTCTATGTGGGTTTTCCTTTAATAAGTGCCCCACTTTGTTTACTGGCATTTCTTTTTCAATTAACGCCATCGCCAGGGCTTCAAATAACGGCATTGCTAATTTAGTATAGTTAACGTTCCATTTCTTTTATGCATTAAGAGTAATATAGACAGCTCAAGCATTCGAACACTTTTTGTGTAACATTTTGTCTTTCTTCTCATTCGTGCAAGAAAATGTCTAAAGATACTATTGTAGCCTTCAACTGTGTATGTTTCAGCTTTGGATTGAACGTGTTTTTCGCTAGGAATAAAATGTTCATAGGGCTGCCAATAATCGGTTGCTATTGTTCCATTTAATTGATCTTCAATTCCTTCCCAGAGTTTTTGTCCTGTCTGTACGCTTCGGTCGCCAACAATGAAATTGATGAATTTTTTCCCATATCTATCAACAGCAATCCATATCCATTTATAGCTTTTTTTTGACCCACATAGGTATGCATTTCATCCATCTCAGCATAAATCACTTGTTCAGGACTTTTCAATTCGGCAACTTGCTCACCAAAGGATCTAATCCAATTTAGTACCGTGACATTGCTTACGTTCAAAACCCGACCAATTGAACGAAACCCTAATCCTTCAAGATATAATTGAAGAGCCATCTTTCTTAAATAGAATGGTTTGGCTCCCGAGCCACTAGCAACAGTATATCGAAAATTACATTCTTTACATTTGTAACGCTGCTTTTGTTTTACGATACCATCTTTGATGTTTTTATTAGATTTGCATTTAGGGCATTCCATTAAATTTCTCGCTCTCTTTAGAAAGATATCAAAAATTTAATTCTAACATAAAACTATACTAAATTAGCAATGCCCAAATAACAAGGTAAAAGCACTGTTTTTTCGTGCCCAGGGAACATCCACCAAACGTACTTTTCCGTCGCTTGTTCGAATACGGGGGACTGAGCAGTGAAGGAGGCAGGTGTGTTCAAAAAAATTTAGGTGTCTCCATGTTTTATCCTGCGTATCATGGATCGAGCATTTTTCTCCCGATTCATCCTCAAATTTGCTGCCTCGCTTAAAACCAAAGTGAATATGGAGTTCTTTTACTGAATCATCACTTGTCAGTATTTCAACATTAGAAATAATCCAAGGTTCTTTTAATCCTAAAGCAAGTGCAAATATTTCGGTACTATTCATATGGGTAGAGGGGATAAATTTGAATTATTTTACAGGATTTACCCATTTGATTCTTCATAGCCCCATAATGTTACTCTGACCAATATATTGAGAATTAGTGCGCTTCCGTGTTTACAGGCGCTTTAATTGCGCCTTACTGATTAACAACAGTATCGTCATACTCGTCTGGAACGGTTATCCAGGGTAATTGATGGCAAGCTTAAATCCATCCATGATGACTGGACCTCGGTAACTCTTGCAGGAATGAAGATCTTGTAAGAAGCTAAGTGATGTTGCTTTACATTTTTGAACATAAAATCTGATTGAGAAATAATATGAGTTTTACATTAAAGGTTGAGCTGGGTTTTAGTGCTTATTCAGTGGATTCAGAGGATGCATGGGAGGCAACCATTGAAATAGATGCCGAATCAACGCTGGAAGACTTGCATTATGTCATTCAGCAGGCTGTAGAATTTGATGACGACCACCTGTATGAGTTTTTTATTGCAAGAACAGAAAGAAGTCGTGACAAAATTCGGTTTGATGACGAAAATGAAAAAATATTTGATACCACGTTATCCAGCATATTTCCACTAGAAAAAGGGAGAAAACTTTTTTACTTATTTGATTACGGGGATCACTGGTTGTTTAGAGTATCTAAAAAAAGAAATGCCAGCAAAGAATTGGTGAAGACAGATAAACTCCCAAGATTAATCGAAGAAAAGGGTAAGAAGCCTGAACAATATCCGGAATGGGAGGAATAAAAATACTTGGCAGCGTTTTTAAATACAGACAACTTTTATTGATACCTTCGTTTCGCCAATCTGAGCAATATTACCTTAGAATTATAGAGATACGATATTTAATGTGATTTGATCTTTTTCCTTTATTAAATCACAGCCAAGTAATCACTTGATGAGTGGAAGAAATCAATAATTATGTATTGTGTTCCCAGATCCGCGTAATTAAATTTTTTATTGCTAAAAAATTTGTAGCTATGATAAATTCTCCGTGTCCATTTGCAAAGACAACACCTCCGGTTTTTCGAAATTTAACCGTTATAATTTGCGCCTCTTCCATTGTGCCGCAAGAGACATGTTTTTCTGTTCTATAAAAATCAAGCTTAGGCGAATTGGTCATAGGCTTATAATGAAAGTGCAGCATTGTATTCATTTTTGAGTACGTCATCAGGGTAGTTAATTTCCAGTAACTTTTCAAAATCTGAAATAGAAGAGACTAAAAACACTACCGCTGTATTTGGCGGATGTAATTTAGGATTACCTTCCAGTGAATCAAATAGTTGATAATCACATACTGTCGATAAGTTTTTCAAAAAACTCATCAATCAAGTTGTTCTTTAAGGGATCATTTACAGAAAATCGATAAATGAATAAAGTCCAGTCATCAAAAGAATTTGAATTATCCATAGCTGTTAAGATTTCCTCAGTTACTGCCCCTCATGGAGTGTACATAAAATTAAAATAAGGCTAAACTATGTGGGCTTTTGTGAATTGTTTGTTTTTAAATTTGCAATAGTTTCCTTAAGTCATTGTTGTTACTTTTTAATTAAATTGATTAGCAATAAGCAAGTTTTCCTATCGAGAAGGGATCTATGAAAAAAACTAACAAAACCCCGTTATGGGTTTTCCTTGCATTTTCCAGTATTGAGTCGCGCAAAGGCGCGTTAATTTTAATTTGGAGTTGTGTGTTATTCTCGTTGTATTGCATTCCCTGGGCACAGTTCTTTAATGGTAACGGTTGGGTAGCAAAAGTCTTTTTAATAGATGATTGGAGCTGGTTCGCAATGATGGTACCCATGACAGCCTGGTATGTAATTTGCCTTAAATGGGTCGATAAAAACCAAGGCTGGAATTACGAACCGATCGAGCCAGAAGTTTAGAAAGAGCTGATTGAGGTAGCGATATCAAATACTTGCTCGGCTTTATATACTTCGAGTAGGAGTCTAGTGCTTATTTGAAAGCGGGTTCTTTTTTTTATTCAATAGCAATTGATAGCGATTGTAAGATGTTGCGGCGGCTTTCAATTTGCCTTGGCTTTGATAAATTTGTGACTGATGCAGATAAAAACCTGCCAAAGGTAAGTTTTTATCGGCTCGATTTAACTGACTCAGGTATGAATCAGCTGATAGCTTGGATGGTTGTATCATTTGTTGCATGAATTCAAGCAAAGTTTCTCCAATCATCCAATGCATAGAGCCGGCTTTTCTGAGTAATTGAGTTTTTGGCGATTGAAATTCAATGATTGGATGATTGTCTGTATTCAATGGAGATTTAGATAGCTCAGTATTTAACTGGCCTAGATAGTGACTCAGAATAGGTTGCTTGGGATTATGATGTTGAGTGTCTTTAAATAGCAAGGCATTTGACGCTAACGGTTGGTTAGTCGAATGACCCAGCAAACCAATAACAGGTTTGCTAGGTGAGAAATCGCCGCGCCAAACGGTCACTTGAGGGAACACAGCAAGCAACGTGCTAGCTATAATATTAAACTCTTTAGTTGACAGTTGATAAGCTGGCAGCCACTGCATAAATATTCCATCTGATTGTAAACGTTGTTTAACGCTCAGATAATGTTCCAGTGAATAAAGCCCGCCGACCCCTGCTTTCCAGGGAATAAATAGATCGCCGATGATTACATCGAAAAGATTGTTGGTTCCCCGTAAATAATTTCTACCATCTTCATGTATCACACTAACCCTCTTGTCATAGAACAAACGGTTGGTGTAGCGATAAAAATATTGATCTGCCGCTGAGATAACGTCCGGAATAATCTCGGTAACTATAAGTTGTTGGATAGGATAATCAAGTGTGGCGCCGGCCGTTATGCCGGTACCGAGTCCTAAGCAATAAATAGCTTTAGGGTTCCGGTGGAGTAGGAGGGGTAAGTAGCCTTCGAATTGTTCCAGTTCGAAAGATCCTGAGCCTCCCAGCGTGTAGTGATTGTTGACTTTTAGCTTCAGCTCATCTTGCTGTCGAATGACCGCTACATTGGCAGCGCTACCTTCCCAGGCTTGTAATAAACTTTCTTCTTCATTGATCGGGTCTATTTGAACAATAGGCAATTTAGACGTGTCCAGGATTGAAATCGAAAGTAGAATACTCAGGGATGGGATCATCATCAAGCGCGATACTTGAGCAGGCGTTCGGGTAATTATCAGCCCAGCCGTCATTAATATTAGCACGGCCATCAATCGGATACCTGCCCATAATCCGATGGAATCAAGGATGATAAAGCCCGCCATTAATGAGCCTATAATAGCTCCCAAGGTGTTGCTGCTGGTTAACTCGCCGACCCATTGGCCGGTCGCTATTTTTTGCGTGTCACCCAGTTTGATTAACAGCGGGAAGACACCACCCAGTAACAATACCGGGGGGCCGATTACAAGCACGATCAGCCGACTGACTCGCCAAAGATAATCACTCCAACCCTGATCGGTAACCAGCATCATGAGGTCATCGGTCCATGCCAAAAAGGTAAAAGGCGTCGTGGCAACTAAGCTGCCACCGAGTGTCAATAACCAAAAAAGGATAAGGCGATCATTGTTAAATCGGTGTATCAGTCTGTTGGCTAATCCACTGCCGATTGCCATAAAGACTAGAAAAACCACTAATATTAAGCTGAAGGTATAGATAGAATTTTGCAAGACTTGGGCAAACATCCTGTTCCACAAGACCTGCAAACCTAACATGACTAATCCAGAGAGCATTGCGATCGTTCTTAGCAATAATATGTCCGGGGTAGATCTTCTCAAGTTAGTTTCGGTAGCTTGTTTTTCTGAAGGAGTATTTTTTTGTTGGCGCGAGAGGATTAAGGCGATTAATGCTATGCTAAAAGTGAGCGCTAATGCCACGATATAGGTTCCAGTGAAACCTAGTAACGGGGGTAAAAAAATGCCTGCCAGCAAAGCGCCTGCTACTGCGCCGAGAGTGTTTATAAAATAGAGCAATGAAACTGTTAAACCCAATGGATGTTGAGTATCAACAGAAAAATGGCTTATGACAGGCAAGGTTCCGCCCATTAAAAAAGTGGGTGGTAACAACATGATGAGAGCAAGACCAAACTTTACCGCCGTAAAAATTTGTCTGTCCGAACCAAACCATTCAAAAATCAACGGGTAGGCAGCAGCATAGATACTCCTGATCACAAAATAGCTCACCGCACAGACAGCTACGCCAATTTCCAATAAGCCGTAAAGTTTTAATGGTTGGTTAGAAAAGGAGACAACATTTCCGAAAATTTTGTTGCCTAAAGCCAATCCCAAAAAAAAGGCCGCTAGCGTGGTTGCTATAGCGTAATTGGCGTTACCGAAAAGTAGTCCTAATTCTCGAAGCCATATAATTTCATAGATTAAGCCTGAAACACCAGACAGGAAAAATAGTAGTAGGATGGGTGCAAACGGCTTTCCAGAATAGTACATTGATAGCACTGTTAGTTTTTTGAATGCTCATTGAACCATATCCAATGGCTGAAGCAAATCATGATTGATAATAGCTTTCGCTTGCACTAATCAAACGCTACAATTTGACAATGACTTTTTCTGTTACAAAATATACTGCAATGCAACTATCTTTTGACAATCGCTTTTTCACTCAACTTCCTGCTGACCCTGACTTAACAAATGTAAGGCGACAAGTAACAGGCGCTTGCTATTCGAAAGTTAACCCGACATCCGTTATCAGACCTGAATTAGTCGCTTATTCACGAGAAATGGCTGATCGTATCGGGTTGTCGACTGAGAATTGTGAAGCATCTTGGTTTACTGAAGTGTTTGCCGGAAACAAGTTGCTGCCAGGCATGGAGCCCTATGCGATGTGCTATGGCGGACATCAATTCGGTCAATGGGCGGGGCAACTGGGCGATGGTCGTGCGATTAATCTGGGAGAAGTGGTTAACCAACAAGGTGAACGTTGGGTCTTGCAACTTAAAGGCGCTGGGTTGACGCCCTATTCAAGAACTGCTGATGGGTTGGCGGTATTACGCTCATCGGTTCGTGAGTTTTTGTGCAGTGAAGCGATGTTTCACTTGGGAATACCTACCACTCGTGCTTTGAGTTTAGTGTTAACGGGCGAACAGGTAGTAAGAGATATGTTTTACAATGGTAACCCGCAAAGTGAGCGAGGAGCAATTGTTTGCCGGATAGCCCCTTCTTTTACTCGATTCGGTAATTTCGAAATTTTCACGTCACGTGGTGAAATGGATGTGCTGAAGCAACTGGTAGATTTCACCATACGTACTGATTTTAATCATTTAGGTGAGCCTTCCAAGGAGGTTTACCTCGCCTGGTTTAAGGAAGTATGTCGCAGTACAGCAGAGATGATTGTCCACTGGCAACGCGTTGGTTTTGTGCATGGTGTGATGAATACCGATAACATGTCAATTTTAGGGTTGACCATTGATTACGGCCCCTATGGTTGGTTGGAAAACTATGATCCTGATTGGACTCCCAACACCACCGATGTATCGGAACGTCGTTATCGTTTTGGTCACCAACCACAAATTGCCCTTTGGAATTTAACGCAATTGGCCAATGCGATTTATCCTTTGATTGAAGAAAAAGAGGCGCTAGAAGTCGCTCTTAATTCTTACACAGAACATTTCGTTGCAGGTTGGCAATCGATGATGGCTGAAAAACTGGGGTTCGACCACTTTGTACCAGAGAATGATGAAGCTTTGGTTACCGAGCTATTAGCTTTACTGCTGCAGATAGAAACAGATATGACGATATTTTTTCGAAAATTAGCATCGATAAACCTGAATGAAACGTCATCACAAGATTTAGAGGAAAAGCTGGTTCGCCATTTTGATGATGTTTATTATCGACCTGAACAAAGAACATCCGAGTACCGCCAACGTTTGGTGCAATGGTTGCAAAATTATCGGGAACGTTTGGACCAAGAAGGTAAGACCGACGAGTCAAGGTTGCAGCAAATGAACCGTGTTAATCCCAAATATGTGCTGCGAAATTATTTGGCGCAATTGGCCATAGATAAAGCCGACCAAGGTGATTTTTCGATGGTAAACGAATTGCTAGAGGTATTGCGAAGACCTTATGATGAGCAACCTCAATTTGAAAAATATGCAGTAAAACGTCCAGATTGGGCACGCCAACGGGCTGGCTGTTCAATGCTTTCTTGTAGTTCTTAAAATAAGTAGCTAAGGAGCGAAGATATTATTAAATCCTCGCTCCGAATGACCACTAATAGAGGTGCGCTACAGTTGGTTAGTCACTTTCCCATTATTTTGGCAACATAAAAATGCCATATTTTGCTGCTGTAACCATTTCAATCCGTCGGGGCCTTTCAACATACAGATAGTGGCTAAGCTACCAGCGACGACACAGTGTTCTGCAATCACACTGGCAGCCCTCAATCCTGTTACAGGCCAGCCTGTTTTAGGATTTAATAAATGACTGTAACGAACCCCGTTGATTAGTTGAAACCTCTCATAATCACCGCTACTGGCGAGGGCACCTGATTTTAAAGTTAGCTCTACTATTTTTTTATCCGGTGCTGTTGGGTTTCTAATAGCGACCGGCCAGCCCGAGCCGTCTGGTAATGGGCCGATCACTTTGATATCGCCGCCCAGTTCGATAATTCCTGCTTGTACACCCATTTTCTGACATAGAGCAACAGCCGTATCTGCTGCGTATTCTTTCACGAAACCTCCAAAATCGAGTTCCATACCTACTTGGGGTAAATATATCTCATGTTCATCCCATTTAACTTTAGGCCAACCAATGAGAGGTAATAACTGTTTTATGTCTCGATCAGTGGGTAGTGCCTGTCTGTTGAAATGCCATACATTACGCAACACGCCGGAAGTCATATCAAATAATTGATCACTTTCTTGATAGCATTGATCTGCATAATGCAACAAGGCCAACGTTTCAGAGTCGATAGGTGTCGGTTGGCCTCTTCCTGCGCTGCGGTTAATGTTAGCGATCAAATTATGCTTTCGATACCTTGAGTATTTACCCTCCAACGTTTCGATACAGTCAGTCACTGCTTGGAAGACGTTTTGGCCGTGTTGTTCAGAATTGGCATAAAATTGGATTTGGCATGGCGCACCCATGGCTTTAAAGGGAAGTCGAAATAACTTATCCATCGTTCAAATTACTACCCTAATTCGTCAAAGAGTAGCGATATTAGAATTTTAGATTAAAAGAAGCAGTGACCAGGTAGTAGTTGAAGTCATCGAAGCTGCCGCTTTTATCTCCTCCTAATTGGTAAGCAGACTGACGATCATAATACTCAAAACCTGCTTGAAATTTGATCTGACTTAACCCTGCTATGCGAGTCAATTCCTTGCTGATTTTTAGTCCTCCTGAGAAAGCACCGAAGTCTGCCAAACGGTAGTCGCTGGAAAAAACCGTTGCATTGCTATTGCCGGTAAAAACAGGTTCATAAAAATCAGCGCGATTCTGTGAATAGTATCTAAACTGAGGGATTATCTGCCATCCGTCAGCAACGGGTTGATGCCAGCTGAATTCAAACGTGTGTGCTTCAACACCCCATTCGTCGCTGTAAAATCGATAGTCTGCGTGGAGTGCTGCGCTGTTAAATTGTTTAAAATAGTGTACATATTGAGCTAGCCAGGCCCATTGAAATTTATTTTCGGGGCGGGTGTCTGGACGAATGCCAGAATTTTCGAAGAGTACTCTTTTATAAGGGTCTGATAAAAATCCGTTACGGTATCCAAAGGTAATATTACTTCTGATGACGGTGTCTTTGTCGATTATTTGAGAAAAGCCTAAAAAATATTGCTGAGTTGTTTTACTACGTTTAAAGGTTTCTCCTGTCGGTTCAATTTCGTCGAAAGCGACCGATCCGCCGATATTTAGAGTGGTTAGCTTTTTGTTCAGGTCGACGCTTAGCTGAGTATTGACCAAGCGGGAAGTGTAGTCATGTTCTCTAGAAAAACTGCCGCCAAGACTCAATGCCGCTTGATCAAAAAAGTAAGTTATTGTCGGGCTGATGGCATCACGCTGTTCGCGTAGTGTTGCGCCACTGAGCACTTGTTGAATTTTTCCTTGCTCATCTCTCCTGTTGTAACGAGGAGAGGCTCCAGTAATTGTATCTCTGACTAAATTTAACGAGGCGGTTAAAGATCGTCCGATAGGCGCAGATAGAACACCTTCAAATATATCAACATCCACGCGATCATTACTTTCACCATAATGCCCATATTGAAAATCGGCATTGTAAGTTTCTTCCACTCGACCACTGTGAGCCTGTTGTAAAATCCCTGGTAGAGCTAGTGCTGCTGTGCTTAGCCTGCCAACTAAACGTGATGGCCTTTTATTTTTTTTAACTCGGTTTTTCATGAAAAAGAAGGTTTAACAAATTTAGTTGCAGCCGCATCCGCCACCCCCTCTACCCCCATAACCGCCGGATGCTGCCTCTTTACTAAATGAAGTATGTTGACGCAAACCAAAACCCAAAGGATCAGGCTCTAAGCTCATTTGTGGTAATGCTAAATGGCCACGTTGTCTGGGTAATACCGGAGTGCAAGCCAGACAAGAAGCTATTATGGCCCCTACTAATATTAAGATTTGAAAAAATCGAGCCGACATATGAATACAACCTACGGTTTGTCCAATAGAGCAATAATCAGTTGCTCCAATTCCTCAATATCGTATTTAGAGAATCCATTGTGTACTTTCATAATCACACCTTTCCTATCAATGATAAAAGCAATAGGCATTGTTTCTACGCCATACTGATCGGCATATTGCCCATCATTGTCTCTGAGTAGAGTAAAGGAAACCGGAAATTGGCTGAAAAATTTCTCTGCATCGGCTTTTTCTTCATCCAAATTTATGCCGACGACAGCAAACCCTTTAGTCTTTAGTTTGTTATGCAGTTTATCTAACAACGGAAAAGACGTTTGGCAAGGCGCGCACCAAGAAGCCCAAAAATCCAGATAGATGACTTTTCCTTTGAATTTATCAAGCTTTGTAATTTGTTGGGTTTGTAAGTTAGGTAAGCTAAAAGCTAGGGCTTTATCACCCTTTTCAAGCGCGTAAGACGGTGTCTGGGCAAGAATAAAAATAAGGAGTAACCATTTGTGTAAGGAAAAACCCATGATTGTGCTTCCTTAAAAATAAAAATTGTAGACTATCACATATTTGATAATATTGAGGGAAGTAGAAAAAGTATTAATATGGCTAAAGACAATTCTTCAAGAAGAAAAAATAACTTTATTTTATAAAAATACGGTCTTCGAGAAAGGAGTTGATATATTCAATTTTATCAACTGATTGGCTTTTTGATGCGAGCAAATTTTTTTGAAACTGATTTCCAGTTACTCAATTGCTATATATGGCTGAAAAATATGTGTAAGGAGAGGCTATTTACGGGTATGAATAAATCGGTATTTATGAGCGAGACTATGAAAAAAGTGATTTGTTTTGAGTATAGTCACGCTCATAAAAGGACTCAAGTTTATACTGCTTCTACGTCAGAGGCTTGTGGTCCTTTGGGACCCTGGGAAACGTTGAACTTTACTTGCTGACCTTCGGCGAGTGTTTTAAATCCGCTATTTGAAATGGCGCTATAATGAACGAACACATCTTGTCCGTTATCCTGCTCTAAAAAACCGAAGCCTTTTGCTTCATTAAACCACTTCACGCGGCCGTTAGATGTAGACATAAATATTCCTAATTACTAAAATGATTTGATAATTTGCCAATTGGCGTTTACTGAGAAGGCAGTTGATGATTACGAAAACAAGGAGGGGTTACAGAAGGTACATCCAGATTGTTAAAAACATAAATCAGCGCTGTATTCCTTACCAGCACTTTAAGTTTAGTCTATGAGTGTTAAATGTAAAGAATTATTTAGGTTGGTAGTTAAGGCATTAACATGCTACGAACACAATTTTTTATGCTGCAATATGCAAATTTCATTATTTTATGGACAGAATCATCTCTGACTACGGTTTTTAAAAAATTCTGTGAAGACTTTCTAGAAATATTGTTGAAACTAATGAAGACTTAAAACTAAACGATATATAATAGGGTCTTTGATCAGGAGGAAATGGGTTAGTAATTCAGATGCATGACATTAACAAAAAATTTAAAAAGACTTTGTCATTAATGTTAGTTTTTATTCTGTTCAGTCCAATTATGGCTAATGGTGCAAAGAAATCCACTTTAGGTTGGCTAGAAATGGTTACCTTATATCCCTGGGGGGCTAAATTTAAAGCAAAACTTGATACGGGAGCTAAAACATCATCAATTCATGCTTTACATATTGAAATTTTTGATCAAGATGGAGAGGAATGGGTACAGTTCATGATGCGTGTACCAAACGGAAAGAAGATGAAGAAAAAATTGGTCAAGCTCCCAGTAGAACGAAAAGTTGCTGTCAAAAGACATGGTTTGGCCAGTAAAAAGCGTCCGGTGGTAAAAATTGATTTTTGCCTTAATGGAAAAAAACATGAGGCTGAATTTACTTTAACTAATCGCCATAAATTTAATTATCCTGTGTTACTGGGAAGACGCTTTTTAAAAGATGTAACCATTGTTCATCCGGCAAAAAAATACCTCTCCCATAAGCGTTGTCCAAAAGCTTAGTGTTTTTAGATAAATTATCGAATCAAACCCTTTGAAAATTAGAAACTTACAAGTTATTACGCTCGCCATAATCTTATCGGTTATTGGTCTTTCAATTTTTTTATACAAAGTCAATTACCTTCATCTTCCCATTCGCCCTGACACGACTTCTCAAATTTGGACTATCGAAGCTAGAATTAATTTTTCTGGGGGAAAAAAACCGATAAAGATTAATTTTGCTGTTCCGAATAAACCGCAAGGATTTACCATTCTGGACGAAGATTTTGTTTCTGGTAATTACGGCTTATCATTTGGACGCAATGATGAAAATCGTATCGCGAAGTGGGCTGTTCGTCGAGCTAAGGGAGAGCAGTTTTTATATTATCGTATAAGAATATCGCCTGATTCTTCAGTGCTTCAAAGTGTGGAGGAAAAACAGCCGAGTTATCCCGCTTCGCCACCTTATCCAGAGCTTGAAAAAACAGCCATCTTGTCATTATTGGATCAGGTTCGAAGTAAATCAGCTGATACCATTACATTTACCCAAGAGTTGTTGTCGCTGCTGAATACCAAACAGCCCTCTGAGAATGTAAAGTTGATCCAAAAAAATCGAAAAAACAGCCTGGAATGGGCGCTCTATGTTCAGAATATATTGGCTGGAGCTCACATTCCATCACGTTTGGTTCATGTGCTAAAGCTGAAAGATGGGATGAGGTCCGGTGAGCTTCTACCTTGGATTGAAGTATTTAATAGCGAGGTTTGGACTCTTTTTGATCCTCTTACGAGTACTCAAGGTGCATCTGAGGACACTTTAATTTGGTATAAAGGAGCCAATTCGTTATTGGAAGTCAATCATGCTGATAACCCAACAACTCGTTTTTCTGTCATGAGAGATACGGTTTCGCAGCTAACGGTTGCTGAGAGAAAAGCGTCTTTTTTAGATTCTAAGTTGATCGAATATTCGTTGTTAGGCCTTCCATTACAAACCCAAAATGTTTACAAAATATTGATTGTTGTGCCGCTAGGAGCATTCATTTTGGTTTTTTTGCGATGTTTTATTGGGATTAAAACATTTGGTACCTTTATGCCTATTTTAATTGCACTGGCTTTTTACGAAACTCAATTGTTATGGGGCATAATTCTGTTCTCTTTGCTAACAGCCTTGGGGTTAAGTGTTCGTTTTTACTTTGAGCAGCTCAAATTGCTATTAGTGCCAAGGTTGGCTTCGGTATTGATTGTGGTTATTTTGCTGATGATAATCATTAGCATATTGAGTCACAAACTTGGACTTGAGAGAGGTTTGTCTGTTGCTTTGTTTCCTATGGTCATTCTAACGATGGTTATCGAACGCATGTCTTTGGCTTGGGAAGAATCAGGTGCAAGGGAGGCTTTGATAATGGGTGCTGGCAGTTTAGTTGCCGCTGTTCTGAGCTATTTGGTGATGCAGCAACCCTTAATAAAGCACATTATTTTTGTATTCCCAGAGTTACTTTTAGTCATATTAGCTTTGACCTTGTTAATGGGGCGTTATACCGGTTATCGCTTGTTTGAGCTCTGGCGTTTTCGCAGCCTGATAAAGGAAAAAAGTACTTCATGAAATTTCCCTGGCAGCGGCTTCGGGAGCAAGGCATTGTTGGGATGAATCAGCGCAATGCAGATTATGTTATGACCTATAATCCCCGCAGATTCTATCCCATGGTCGATAATAAGCTCAATACCAAACGACTAGCACTGAAGGCTGGTATTGCTGTGCCTGAACTATATGGTGTATTTGAAATGGTTCATGATTTACGGAATCTAACCAATATACTCGCGCCTTATAAGAGTTTTGTTATCAAACCGGCGCATGGGAGCGGTGGCAATGGTATTTTAGTGATTAATAAAACCAAAAGTGGACGTTACCGAAAAACCAGTGGGCAGTTGCTTACTGGACAAGATATTGCTTACTATGTTTCCAATATTCTTGGCGGCGAACATAGCTTGGGAGGTATGCCGGATGTTGCTATGGTTGAATATCAGGTTAAATTTGACCCTTTGTTTGAAGCCATAAGTTACCAAGGTGTTCCTGATATTCGGGTTATCGTATTTCAAGGAATACCTGTGATGGCAATGATAAGGTTGCCTACCCGGTTATCGGATGGGAAGGCCAATTTGCATCAAGGTGCAGTCGGTGCAGGCGTTGACATAGCTACAGGAAGAGTTAGCGCCGCTACTTATCGGGAGAGCTTGATTGATGAACATCCAGATACGGGTAACCAAATTTCAGGCTTAGTGATTCCTAATTGGGATGAAATTTTACAATTGGCGGCAGGTTGTGCTGATATGGTCGGTCTCGGTTATCTTGGGGTTGATATTGTTTTTGATAGAGACCTCGGCCCGTTGGTGCTTGAATTAAATGCGAGACCAGGTCTGGCAATTCAACTGGCTAACTCCTGTGGCCTGCTTAAGCGTTTAAATTTGATCGAAGACATGTCAAAGTTACCCGCAAAAGCAGATGAAAGAGCTGAGTTTGCTAAAAACAGTTTTGGCAATTAGGACTCTCAATTCACAACGGCACCTGTCTAACGAAGATTTTTTAATATTCTAAAAATATTAAAAAAATGCCCAGCCAAAAGTTGCTGGGCTAACTCAATAAAATAGAGTCTCATAGTAAGAAAATTGTAAGAGCAATGGTATATGGAACCAGTTTGGCTCAAATTCTCTCTTAAGGAACCGCCATTTAATAACTTCCAAACTGATTTGTCTTTTCCGGAAGTTATTTAACTCTGGTTCCTTAGTAAGAACTATTTATAGTTAGTATCATTCGCAACCATTTCTTGTAAATCTACACCACCGCTGAAATTTAGATCGATTAACATAACGTGGTTTCCACGTAGGTTTTGTTGTTGTAGCAGTTGCTTTTCCAGGGTTTGTTTGGCTAGTTGATTGTCGTGTTGTCGGTAATGGTGGTCTAGCTGTTGGTTTAGCGACGGGTGTTGTCGTTACGGGTTTTGGTGCAGGAGTAGTTATTGGTTTGGGTGCTGCTGGTAAGGGTGTGGCTGTTGCAACTGGTCTGGCTATTGGTTTAGGCGCTGGCGTAGCTGCTATTATTGGGGCAGGAACCGGTGTAGCTACTGGGGCGGCAGGTGCTGGTGTAGGTTGGATTTCCTGAATAGCTTCCACTTCAGTATCACTAGCAGATTTAAGCGATGTCTGACTTGCCGGTGCCGCATTCCCTAAAAGTTCTTCGCTCAATCTTGATTTATTGGCTAGTACGTTTTTAGGACCATACTTTGTTTGTATGGTGTTCAGTAGTGCGTTTAGCCGTTCTCTATATAAATTTTCGTCTTCGCTAACATTATTTGCAGCAACTAAGCTTTCAAACGGGTGGTAACCGGTTGAAATGTTTCCGAATACATCATTTTCATTTACCACGTCATTAGGGTTTTTTCCTTTTTTTGATGATAATGTAATTCTTGATTTAATATTCCTATCTAGTGCTGTTGAGAAAATGATGTTGTTGGTGATAGTTGTATTGGTGCCATCAAATAAACCAATACCATGCCATGTTGAGACCAATATGACATTATTGGAGATAGTTCCATTATTGTATGGTCCATCAAACAATCCAATACCTTGCATATCTACACTTGAGAAGGGTACTTGATTGGTATCTTTGGTTAAGATAATGTTGTTTTCAATGATAAAGTCGTCAAGTGATGGATTATTGAAAACTTTATATGCCTGTATGCCGTCATTGTGAATATTCGAAGGGTTGATAGCATTTTTTAGAATATTGTAAGTGACTCTAGTGCCATTAGCATTTACTTTAATTCCATCATCAGCAAAGTGGCTAACAACATTTCCCTCGATGTCAGCGCCTTCGGATAAAACAATGACTCCGTTAGAAACATTTCTTATGTAATTATTTTTGATGAGTGTGTTTAGAGTATATCGACCAACAATTATTCCAATTTTGGCTTGTTTTACCCAATTATCTTTTGACCAGTTTTGGGTATCTTCAGCGGTATAGATATGAGAATCAACAAGCTCTAAGTTGCTGCTATTACCCCAATAATTGGAATCGCCCAAAATGGCAATAGTGGCTTTATTAACCGCTGATGAAGAATGTGAAGGACTGATAATTACTTGCTCAAAACGCCAGTTTTTTGCCGACCTCAGTTCTAAATAGCCCAATTGAGGCGATGATCCATCCTCACCTTTAACAGTGATTAATTGGTCGTTAAACGCATTCGTTATCTTGATAAGGCCATGGTAACCTGAGCGCAAAATTATAGTGTCTCCAGACTTAACAGGCGCACCTGCGTTTAAGAGGTTGCCTTTGTTATCTTTGGTTTCAACCAGCTTATTATTGATGACCTCTTCAAGGGTTTTCCATGGTAAATCTGGGCTGCCTGGGTTTTCTATTGAACCATTGTTAGGGTCAACATAAAATACAGATGCATTCGTGAATGAACTGTAAAGAAAGAGAGAGGATATTAGAATTAATATTTGATTTTTCATATCGATTTTGATCGGTTTTAAATTCAACATTTAGTGAATGATTAGTAAATTGTGTTCTTTTTTCACCCTAAGGGGTAAGAACGGTTAAAAAAATGAATACTCGGAATACAAGTTCAAAAACCTTTTAAATACCACTCCGTAATAAAAAAGCTGTATTTATTCTGAGCACAATGAGGTAATTAGTCTCATTCGCTAGGAATAGAGTGCTTTAAGCCTGGTGTTGGCTCTTAATGTTTACATTCCATTAATTGATGCATAAGTGATACAAGCCGACAAAACTCCAAATTATATCTATAGCGTTCTGCCCTTTTCGTGTATTTCATGAAGTTAGCACTTCATGTATTCAGCAAGGTTATTAATGTTATTTCCCTCAAATTAAAGGGGAAAGCGATGTTAATCAATATCGGCTTTTTTTATTCCTTTATTCGTTATATCTAGATATAACGTTGGATCCAGACTACTAACAAAATTGTTTGGGTTTGGTTATAAAAAATATTTCTTAGGGTCGAAAGCACTACGTTAGCATTGACCAACTTTATGTAACCTTTTGCAATCTACATGGCGTACAGCCTGGTAATTGCCAATTTGTTGATTTAAAAAATATCTATGAATAAGCCATCGCACAGGTGTAAAAGAACGAGGGTTATTAGATGTTTAACAAATGCATTCTAGGTATCGCAGGCTTTATACCAATTTATATTTTATTATAAAAAAAACAATGGTTTACTGATCGCTTAACTCTGCATGACTAATTAAGCACCAAGAAATTACCTTTGTTTCGTTGTAAAAAAACGACGCAATCAAAATATTTTTTTCGAGTCAGTTTAAGTAAGCATAAAAACGATTTTTTTTTGGTTTTTTTGTTATTCTTAGTTGTTATTAAAAATCAACAGCATGTAAGTATAACTGCTATCCAAGTCCAATAATACTGTGCTTTTCAAAATGTGTTGCTAAAAGGAAACATTATTAGTTATTGAATGTCAAGTAGTCAAATCTCAATAACACTATTAGAATTTGAGATCAGGCAATATTTTGACCTTCTACCACTTTTATACTTAATTGTCCTGGCTTCGTTTACAAAATAAAGCTAGTCATGATTGGAAAATGATCACTGCCACTGTTGTTATCAATTACTTTAGCATTTAAAAAATGAATGTTTCTCCCAAAAATATAATCAATTCTAAATAATTTCCCAAATAAACCAAGTTTTGATCTGGCTGAACTTGGAAAAGTAAACCCTAGTCCTGAGCCTGTGCATTTGAAAGAATCGTTAAAGTTATGTTCTTTGGTTATCGTTCGATACAAAGCATCATAAGGGGTAATATTAAAATCTCCAACTAGCAATACTGCTCCTTGCAATGTATTTATCGTACTAAGTAAAGTGTTCACAGATGATTCATATGATTTTTTATTCATGAATAATTTAGGTAAATGCACATTAACAATAGATAGTTTTTTAGCGGGTAATTTAATAGAGGTTATTTGGAAACCATTTTCATTATAAGAATCATCATAAATTTTATACTTTGAGAGAATAAGCTTCTTGGCCTTGGGGCTAAAAAAGTGAAAGGGGTAAATCTTACTTAATTTTGAGTCGTTTAAAATAAAACCCGGGTCAGAAACTTCTTGTAATACTGTGAAATCAGTATCGATTTTTTTCAAGTTTTTGAGAAATTCAATAATGCTGGTATTTCTTTCATACTTGTTAAATGACAATAACTTATAGTTTTTTTTATTTACTTTTTGTTGGTGAAAGGAGCTACAAAGTGAGGGCAGGTTAGGTATGTTTATTAGCAGTATTAGTAATAGCATCCATTTGTTTTTTTTTTTGCAATAAAAAGCATTATTACAAAAGTAGCTATCACTGATTCATAGAAATATAAGTTAGTGACCGCAAAAATCAAATTTGATAAATCTAAATCAAGCACTTTGGTAAGTCATTTTTAATTAAAAGACACAGACTGATTTTTTTAGTTCGAACCAGAAAACATTATTATTGCTGATTCCAAAAGAAACGTCTTTGGAGAAGATATTTAATACCAACAGAATCTCATACTAAATATTCGTTTGCAATAGTAACCCTTGTACTCGAGAAGTTGGCTTGGTAGCAGATAGGGATTTAGTTATGGGTCAAATATGAGGAAGTGATAGGGACTAATAAGTTTATTTTATGATAAAGACTAGGAGATATACTTCATATGATATTAAACAGGAGTAAAAAACTAATAATGCGGCAAGGACTTTACGCATTGGGAAGAAAAAAAGAACTTTAAAGTTAATGTGGACCAATGCAAAAATGAGGCAAGACACTGTGATTAAATATTTGCCACTAAGAAATATGTTGTTGCCGAAATCCAGTAAGTAAGCCATCAGGGGGTTGGCCTCTTCACCACCATGACCGAGAATAATGAGCGTAAGAAAGGAGTCTAGGGTGCTTAAACAGGCGATTAATAAGATCATCAACCCAGCTTTTTTTTCATAAAGATCCGTGTAGAAAGGACTAGTGGCTTCTTCTTCTCGTCTTGCTGATTCTCTTGTGCCTTTATAGGTAGCATAAAGGAATGTTTTCAAATTAGTTTTACGCCGATCAGTCTTTTCACGGTTATCAGATAATTGTTCGGTTGCAGGATTAAAAGTCATAATTTTTGGTGAATAATAGTTAGGTTTCAGTCAAAAAGTAATCAAGTCATCCTGAACTAAGATCATTTTTTTATAATCATGTATTTAATAGTAAAACAATTTGGGGAAAAGTCTATTGTACTAATCAACATTATCAGGCTCGATAAAGCACCATCTAACCTCAGGTACTTTGCTTTTAATGGTTTTTTCTAACTGATTAATGGATTGAATGGCCTCTGTAATAGATAAGTTGGATTGCATTTGAATTTTAGCCGCCAGCATGACTTCTGCCCCCAGTTGTAATGTAATGATGCTAAGGGCTTTGACTATAGCTGGATTTGCTGAAATTATTTGGTCGATAAGAGCTTGCATTTCTGGTTCTGCTGATCGTCCGATAATGAGGCCTTGAATGCGTAAAGCAATGGCAACTGAGATGAACAGTAAAATGACACCAATGCAGATTGATCCCACCGCATCGTAAACCGGATTGCCTGTGAAAATAGTGAGCATTACGAAGAGTAATGCAACAATAAGACCCAAAATGGCGGCTATGTCTTCTCCCAGTACGACTACCAATTCTGCATTTCGCGTAGTTTTGATCCAATCCCATAAGTGTTTGTTTTGGCGTATTTTATTCACTTCCGATAGGCAACCTTTCAAGCTTGCGGCTTCTAACAAAATAGATAGCACCAATACAACAATTGCTATCCAAGGGCTGCTTAAAGGTTCAGTTTGATGTATCTTATGCCATCCTTCATAAATGGAAAATAAGCCGCCCACGCTAAACAATAATAGCGCGACAATGAAGCTCCAAATGTAGGTTGCTTTGCCGTATCCCAAAGGATGTTTCTCATTGGGTTGTTTTCTGGATTGTACGAGCCCAACATACAGTAAAATTTGATTGCTGCAGTCGGCAAAGGAATGAACAGCTTCAGCTAACATGCTGCCTGAAGCAGTGTAAAAAGCCGCGAAAGATTTTGCGATTGCTATTCCCAGATTCGCTAAAAAAGCATAAAGAATAGCTTTGAGGGAGGCGCTGTGGTTCGATGATGACATAGCAGATTTAAAATCAATATTTGAAGCGGGTTATTGGTCTTTTATTCGGTGAGGAGAGACTGTTTCATTTCCTCGAATTTACTTTGTTCAGATTCTTTAACCTCTGGGTAGTGTAATTCCATAGATTTCATCGTTTCGGCAATAATTTTTGCCACTTGCAGTCGCATATAAGGTTTATTATCAGCAGGAATGGCGTACCACGGAGCCCATGGTTTTGACGTCGCTGCCAGGGTGCTTTGATAAGCTTTCATGTACTCAGGCCAAAAAGAGCGTTCATGAACATCGTTAGATGAAAATTTCCAATGCTTTTCGGGTTCATTCAGACGAGATAAAAAGCGAGATTTTTGTTCTTCATAGGAAATGTTGAGCCAAAACTTGAGAATAACCGTGCCATTTTGTGCCAAATGTTTTTCATGTGTGCAAATCGACTCATACCGTTTTTTCCAGAAAGTAGCATCTGGATTAAGGTCTGGAAGGTTTTGAGCGTGCAAAAATTCCGGGTGGACTTTGACCACTAGCGTTTCTTCGTAGTAGCTGCGGTTGAAAATTCCAATACGGCCTCTTTCTGGTAAACACTGAGACGTTCGCCACAAAAAATCATGCTCCAAATCTTTTTCTGAAGGTTTCTTAAATGAAAAAACTTGGCAGCCGGCAGGGTTTATGCCACTCATGACTGCCTTGATGGTGCCGTCTTTGCCAGCAGCATCCATCGCTTGAAAAATCAGCAGTAAGGAATACTGGTTTTGCGCATACATCTTGTGCTGCATGGCGGCTATTTTGCGGACTTTTTTTGCTAGTTTTTTTCGAGCGTTCTTTTTGGGTAACTGATCTGCGGCCTCGTCTGACGGTGAGCTAGCACAGTTGTTAAGGTTAAGTTTTTTCCCGAAAGGGATGAGGTATTCGTTGGAAATGGGCTCAATCATCGTTTTTCAGTATGGATTAAAGGTGTTTTTTGTTATTCTAACCCGGATAAATCCAGTTCAGGAAGGTAATCGTCGTTGTAGTTGTATATTAACGCGAAGCCTGACTGAATTTAATGATTTCAGCGTATTTTATTTATTTCTACTTTTTAACTAACTATATAAACTGCAAGATCGACATGTGGAAGATCCTTATATCTGACAAATTATCCGAGATCGGTATCAACTTTCTCAACGAACAACCTGACATTCAAGTTCACATCCAAACTAACGTAACCGAAGATCAATTGTGCGAAATCATTGGTGAGTATGATGCTTTGCTTATTCGAAGTGGCACCAAAGTTACATCCAAAGTGATTCAATCTGCCGATCGTCTGAAGGTCATCGGGCGAGCCGGTATCGGTGTTGATAATATTGATTGTGCGGCTGCAACTGAACGAGGCATTATTGTCATGAATACACCTGACTCTAACGCTACGACCACCGCCGAGTTAGCGGTTGCTCATATGATGTCGCTGAGTCGGCACTTGCCCACAGCGGATGCTTCGGTGCGACAGGGTAAATGGGAGCGGTCGAAGTTAATGGGATCGGAATTGGCTCACAAAACGCTGGCAATATTGGGATTTGGAACAATTGGTCGTATCGTCGCGGATCGTGCCCGTGGACTCAAAATGAATGTTATTGCTTACGACCCATTCGTAACCGACAAAGTGTTCGAAGAATTGTTGATTAAACCGGTTGATTTAGACGACTTATTTAAAGAAGCTGATTATTTAACATTACATTGTCCCAGTAATGAGCGCACGCGTAATATTGTTGATGCTGAAAAGTTAGCTTTGATGAAAAATGAAGCACGAATCATCAACTGTGCCCGAGGCGGACTCATTAACGAGCAAGCATTATACAAAGCGTTATCAGAAAATAGCATAGCGGGTGCAGCTTTAGATGTTTTTGAACAGGAGCCGCCAGCAGACTCGCCTTTATTAACCTTGCCTAACGTTGTATTTACGCCGCATTTGGGGGCGTCTACCGAAGAAGCTCAAGAGGCGGTAAGTGTTGAGATTGCTCGGCAAGCAGTGACCTACTTTAGAACCGGGGAAGCTATCAATGCCCTCAACCTCCCAAGGTTATCAGCCGATGCCTTGAAAAAACTCAAACCATTTCTTTTACTCAGTAATAAATTGGGTCAGGTTCTGGGGCAACTAGCTCCAAATGCTATAGATCGACTGGAAGTCAAGGTGCTGGGTCGAGTGGCAGAGCTGGAAATTCACCCCATTTCGGTAGAAGTTTTGGTTGGTCTCTTGAATGGCGAGCTTTCAATACCGGTTAATCGAGTCAATGTGAATGATTTAGCTAAAAGGCAAGGCATTTCAGTGACTGAGTCAAAATCGGAAGAGCCTTTGAATTATCTTTCACTGATTAGTGTTGTAGGACATTCCGGAGACCAGTCGGTGCAAGTGGAAGGTACATTGCTAGGTGATTGTCATCCTCGGCTGACAGGAATAGACGACTTTGAAGTTGAAATTGTTCCAGAAGGTAACCTGTTGATTACACACCATAAAGATCAGCCTGGTGTAATAGCATCGTTGGGGACTGTGTTAGGTACTGGGCAAATAAATATTTCACGAATGCAAGTTGCTTTGTGTGAAAAAGATTCAGAGCAAGCCATTGCTGTGATGACTATTTCGTCACCTTTAGATGCTGATTTAATGGATGAAATTCGTAACATCCCTGCTGTCAATAATGCTGAACAAATAACTCTATAAGTATTTTATGTCAAAATTTGACATTGTATGTTTCGATTTTGACAGCACATTAAGTCGTATCGAAGGCATCGATGAATTGGCGATCAAGGCAGGTGTTGGCCCTGCCATGATTAAACTTACCAATGCGGCAATGGAAGGAAGTATGTCGCTGGCTGACGTTTATCGGCAAAGATTAGCGTTGATCAGACCGAATCAGCAGATGATTGAATGGTTGGCGTCTCGATATATCGAAGAAAAAGTGGACGGTAGCTATCACGTCATCCGTCAGCTAATTAATTTGGGCAAGCAAGTTCACATCATCAGCGGGGGGATTTTACAAGCGTTATTACCTATGGCACTTGATATGGGTATTGATGAAAAGCGTGTTCATGCCGTTAGTTTGCAGTTTGCCAGTGATGGGGCATACCAAAGTTATGATGATGCTTCACCACTCACGCAAAATGGTGGCAAGGCTGAGATTTGTAAAAGCTTGGCAATTAACAGTAAAAAATTAGTCATGATAGGTGATGGAAAAACCGATCTTGAGGTGGCCAATGAAAATTTTCCCGTAATAGGTTTTGGGGGAGTGGTTAAACGGGAGATTGTGTTACAACAGGCGGATTATTTTATCCATGACAAGAGTTTGTTCCCGCTGTTAGAATTGATTGAGTAATGAGTCAGTTGACTCTAAATGTCTCAAAGGATGATAGACTTTTTGAAAGAATCAGGAGTTAGAATAGTGTTTTCGGGTGGTTTACTGTTGTCGGTTGAAGGATAATCTAAAGTGTAATGCAGCCCTCTACTTTCTTTTCTTATTAGCGCACACCGAACAATAAGTTCGGCAGCAATCACCAAATTTCTGAGTTCGAGTAAATCACTGGTGACTCTAAAGTTGCTATAGTATTCAGTAATTTCTTGTTTCAGTAAATCGATTCGATGGATAGCTCGTTCCAATCGTTTATCGGTTCTGACAATTCCGACATAATCCCACATGAAATGTCTTAGTTCGTCCCAGTTGTGAGATACCACAACTTCTTCATCTGAATCAGTTACTTTGGATTCGTCCCAAGGAGGTAGTTCAGGTGGAGAAGGTGTGTTGGGAAGTTCTTGCAGAATTTGTTGGCTGGCAAGTTGTGCAAATACCAAGCACTCTAGTAATGAATTACTCGCCATACGGTTGGCGCCATGCAGTCCGGTATGAGCGACTTCGCCTATCGCATACAACGAGGCTATATCGGTCCGTCCGTGCTGGTCCGTAATAATTCCCCCACAGGTGTAGTGGGAGGCTGGAACGACTGGAATAGGTTGCTTGGTAATATCGATATTGAATTTTAAGCAAACCTGGTAGATGGTAGGGAAGTGTTCAAGTATAAAATCCGTTGGTTTATGGCTGATATCCAAGTAGACGCAATCGATTCCTCTTTTTTTCATTTCATGGTCAATGGCACGCGCTACAATGTCACGTGGCGCCAACTCTTCTCGAGCATCGAAATTTTGCATGAAGCTATTGCCATTTGGCAGAATAAGTTTGCCGCCTTCGCCACGAACTGCCTCACTGATTAAGAAAGTTTGGGCATTTGGTTCAAACAAGCAGGTGGGATGAAATTGCATAAACTCCATGTTGGCAATGCGACATCCGGCTCGCCATGCCAAGGCTATTCCATCTCCACTGGAAATGTTTGGGTTACAGGTATATAGGTAAACCCGGTTGGCGCCTCCTGTTGCTAATGCAGTGATACGAGCTTGAAAGCACTTTGCCTTGCCCGTTTGACTGTCAAGTACATAGGCACCATAGATACGATTGTCATCTTTGCCCAAGCGAGTTGATGATATAAGGTCAATAGCGTTGTGATATTCGAAAAGTGTAATATTGGGGTGAGCTTTAGCCCTATCCAATAGTGAAATAAGTACCGCTTTACCTGTGGCATCTGCGGCATGAGCAATTCTTCGCCTGGAATGTCCGCCTTCTTGATGTAAGTGCAATTGTGGATAATCTGCCTTATGACCCTTTTCTTCTGTGAACGGAACACCTTGGTTGATTAGCCAATCGATGCTTGCTTTACTATTTTCAACTGTTAACCTTACAATTTTTGGGTCACATAATCCTGCGCCGGCAATCAGCGTATCTTCGACATGAGATTCAATAGAATCTTCAGCGTCCAGAACAGCAGCAATTCCACCTTGTGCCCAATAGGTGCTGCCATCTGTCAAATCAAATTTTGTTAAAACAGCTACTTGGCAGTGGTCGGCAAGGTGTAAAGCCAATGCTAAACCTGCTCCACCGGTTCCAATTATTAAAACATCTGTTGATACTGTATCATTCATTAATGCACTTTAATTTCGTATGTTTAACTTAGGAGAGAGGATTTAATAATATCCGATCTTGACTTGTTTTTTGCCCGTCTTTCACGTTGTATAAACAGTTGTGTAGCCTGCTGTGCGCCTGTTCATACGCCTTGAATACGAACAAAAATCCTGGGCCAAATTTTCGGATAATATTAAATCTTCGCTCCTTAAACTAGTTGGATTATTCTCTAGGTTTGGCGATAATGATAACTTTTTTAGCAAACTTTGACGATACTTCTAAAATTAATGTTGATACTAAGAACTAACGGTAACAAAATCTGTCCATCTACCATCGTAGTGTTTCAGTGAGCGACAGTAAACAACTGAGTGAACAAGTTGATAAAGAACTGGTGCTTAAAGTTCAACAAGGTGATAAAAAAGCCTTTGACTTACTAGTTCAAAAATATCAACACAAAATTATTCAGCTGGTTAACAGGTATATCAAAGATCCCAGTGAAGCTCAGGATATTGCCCAGGAAACTTTCATTAAAGCTTATCGAGCACTTGGTAATTTTCGAGGTGACAGTGCGTTTTATACTTGGCTCTATCGTATTGCAATTAATACAGCCAAAAACTATCTGGTCTCCAGAGCAAGAAAATCAAGTGATTATGAGGTAGACATCACAGATGCTGAACAAGTAGAACATTCTCCTCGATTAAAAGGCCTGGATACCCCAGAGCAGGAATTACTCAATGAAGAAATTTTAGAAACGATTAAGTCGGCGATTGACGGATTAGCTGAAGACATGAAGATCGCCATTATGCTACGAGAATTTGAAGGAATGAGTTATGAAGAAATTGCTGTCACTATGAACTGTCCTGTTGGAACGGTCAGATCCCGTATTTTTAGAGCCCGTGAGGCTATCGATAAACAATTAAAACCTTTGCTTGATAAACGGTGATAATCAATGTCAAATGAGCTAGATCAAAAAATTTCACAGTTGTTGGATAATGAAATGAATTATTCTGAGACCATTTCTGTGTTACATGAATTAGGTAGAAATTCCGATGCTGCCGAAAAATACAAACGTTATTCAATAATAAGTCACACACTAAAGACAAGTAAAGTAGCGCTGTCAGAACACAACTTAGTTAAACAGATAAGTGCTAAGCTTGAGCAAGAACCGGTTGTCTTAGTACCGAATGCGCAAAAAATAACTACCAATAAGTCTAGAAACAAGGTGCCGTTAGCGGTAGCCGCTTCTTTGATACTTATGGTCGGAGGCATTGGAAGCAGCTTAATATATAAGCAACAATCCAAGTTAGAGCCTGCACGACAAGTGGTAAATAACGATAAAAAGTTAAAAGAAAATCACCCAATAGCCAAGACAGTTAATACTGACTCTCGATTTAATGACTATCTGGAAGCCCATGTTGGAAGTCTCTACGCTGCTGGTTCACCGCGATTTCAGCCGCCGGTCAGCGTGGTTAATTACGAACAACAATGATGATTTTTGTTGGCAGAGAATTTACCATTTTTGTAATGGTATTGTTGTCATGCTTTGCAAAGCATGGATTAGCTTTCGAAAACCCTGTCAATACTAACCAAGTTATCGTTGAAATGATACAAGCTATGGCCACCAAGAATTATCAAGGAACTATAGCGATGTATAGGGACGGAAGGCTGGATGTGCATAAGTTGGTTCATTCTATTACCGAAGGTAGCGAGCAAGAACATTTAAAATCACTTAATTCACCCATAAGAGAAGTGATTCGAAATTCTGAGAAAGTTATCTGCCTATTTCCCGAATCCCAAGAGGTTGTTGTTGACCACCGGCCCTCCAGACGTTCCTTTTTCATGGATTTTCCTGAGAATATTACCGAAGTTAAGGAAACCTATCGCTTCGTTTATCAGGGAAAAGGAAAAATTGCTTCATATCCGACGATAACGATTTTAGTGCAACCGAAGGACAACTATCGTTATCTTCGCAGAATTTGGATCAGCCAAAAGAATAAGTTACCGCTTAAGTTTGAATTATTGGATAGGTCGGGAGATGCTTTGGAGCAAGCGGTTTTTACTGAACTTGAATTGGCTGATAACATAGCACCTTACCAATTTGATGCTTCATTACAAATGAACTATCAAGCAAAACATATTCATTTGACAGAAAACATCTCTTTCGATAAGTCCAGTTTTTTATTAACACACATTCCGCCAGGGTTTAATCAAATATATTTTACGCACAGGAAAATGAAACAACATGAAACGCCGGTAGAACATCTGCTGTTAAGCGATGGTTTTTCGGCAGTATCAGTCTATTTAGAACAAAGACAAGGGCGCTATGAAACAGGGTTTAAATCTGCGGGAGCGATTAATTCTTACAGCCGCAAATTGAAACAGTTTCAGGTTATAGTGATGGGAGAAGTTCCTGCTTTTACGGCTCAATATATCGCTAACGGTATTAAATTACGCCAAATGGTAGAGTAGCGATTGTCATTGATAAAATAGCCCGTGAAAAAACAGAATTCAGACTGATTAAGAGTTTGTAGATTATAAAAAAGGGATTGAGTTCACTATAAACTTGAAGAATACCAAGATGAAGTTCGATGAGTCTTGCTGTGATCTCAACAGCACATCGCCGTATTCAACGGTGGTTTTTCCTATACTCAACATAATTCTGCCCATTAGTTGCCACGAAAAAGATTCTGGAGTGCTTAGTTCAGTTTAATGCCTCATGAGGCACATTATTCATAACTGTTCGTAAGATTTAAAATACTTTCATTATTTTAGTTAAGGTTTTCAGTAACCGGAGGTTCTATGCTTAAAAAAATGGTTTTCTTAATAACCTGTTGTTCAATACTGGTTGGTTTTTGCTCCAGAGTGTATGCAGAATTGCCTGACTTTACCAAGCTGGCAGAAAATAGTGGTAAAGCCGTTGTGAATGTAAGTACATCACAAAAACCAAAGAAGCCCAAGCAACAGCGGACACCTTTACCAGAAGGAACGCCGTTCGATGATTTTTTTAAACATTATTTTGAAGAGCCGGGTGGTCAATATGTTCCTAAAGAAACCAATTCACTTGGGTCTGGATTCATAATTTCTAAAGACGGTTATATTTTGACGAACCATCATGTGGTAAAAGATGCTGATGAAATTATCGTCAAATTAAGTGATCGCAGGGAACTAGACGCAGAATTAATAGGCTCAGACCCCAGGTCTGATATCGCAGTATTGAAAGTTAAAAATGGTAACAGCGATTTGCCCGTAGTTAAACTAGGCTCGTCGCAAAATTTGAAAGTGGGTGAATGGGTTTTGGCGATTGGTTCTCCGTTTGGTTTTGATCGTTCGGTGACAGCCGGCATTGTCAGCGCTAAAGGCAGGAATTTGCCTGGGGATAATTATGTACCATTTATTCAAACGGATGTGGCGATTAATCCTGGCAACTCAGGCGGCCCGTTGTTTAACATGAAAGGTGAAGTAGTAGGTATTAATTCGCAGATTTATAGCAGAACGGGCGGTTTCATGGGCTTATCTTTTTCAATTCCGATGGAAGTCGTCATGAGTGTAGTCGATCAAATAAAAGACAAAGGGAAGGTTTCACGCGGCTGGTTGGGTGTCCAAATTCAGGATGTCACCCGCGAATTAGCAGAATCATTTGGTATGGACAGACCTCATGGCGCTCTGGTTTCAAAGGTATTACCAAATAGCCCGGCCAAGAGCGCAGGTGTAGTAATCGGTGACATTATTGTTGGGTTCAATGGGAAAACCATCGAAACATCTTCTGAATTACCCCCTATGGTAGGTATTGCGCCAGTCAATAAAAAAGGAAAACTTACTGTTATTCGACAAGGGGTGAGAAAAACATTCAACGTTACAGTTGGACTTTTACCAGATCAGGGTGAAACTGAGCTTGGCTATAATCAATCAGAGCAGTCTGGCTTCAAGTCCATTGAACGTATGGGTATTGAGATTTCTGATTTAACCACCGAGCAACGGGAACAATTTCAACTAGCGCAAAATGGTGTGTTAGTGCAACAGGTTAAACAAGGTCCAGCAGCAAACGCGGGAATACAGCGGGGTGATATTGTTCTAAGGATTCAGAACAATGTTATTCGCAATGTTGCTAATTTTGATAAGATAGTCGCAAAACTCATCCCTGGCAAGTCAGTGGCAATTCTAATTCAGCGCCGAGGCAGTCCAGTCTTTTTGGCCATCAAAATTGATAAATAAAAGTTAAAGCGTGGATCTGAAATATATTCGGAATTTTTCTATTATCGCTCATATTGATCATGGAAAATCAACATTAGCTGACAGGTTTATTCAACTTTGTGGTGGGTTGACAGAGCGGGAAATGGCAAACCAAGTTCTAGACTCAATGGATATTGAGAGGGAACGTGGTATCACAATCAAAGCCCAAAGTGTGACTTTGCAATATAAGGCTAATGATGGGCATAACTATCGATTGAATTTTATCGATACGCCTGGGCATGTGGATTTCTCCTATGAAGTTTCGCGCTCTTTAGCTGCCTGCGAGGGTGCTTTACTGATTGTCGATGCAGCCCAGGGCGTGGAAGCCCAAAGTGTTGCCAATTGTTATACTGCCATTGACCAAGGCCTTGAGGTGGTTCCAGTACTGAATAAAATCGACCTTCCATCGGCTGAACCTGAACGTGTTGCTGCAGAAATCGAGGATATTATTGGCATCTCAGCTCGCGATGCGCTAAAAATAAGTGCTAAAACGGGAATAGGGGTAGAGGACGTTTTAGAACAGCTGGTTGAACGAATTCCGCCGCCACAAGGAGATTTAACTGGGCCATTGCAAGCCCTCATCATTGATTCGTGGTTTGATAGTTATTTAGGTGTTGTCTCATTAGTCAGGATTGTTAATGGTTCATTACGTAAAAAACAAAAAATAACCATCATGTCGACCGGCAAATCATATCACGCAGATCAAGTGGGTGTGTTTACGCCTAAACGTCTGGAAAAAGATAGGCTTAATACGGGCGAAGTCGGGTTTGTCGTGGCGGCCATTAAGGATATCTTTGGCGCACCGGTTGGCGACACCATTACTCTTGCAGAGCAACCTGCTAAAAATCCGTTACCTGATTTTAAAAAAGAGCAGTCCCGTGTTTTTGCAGGTCTATTTCCAGTAAGTTCGGATGACTATGAAGATTTTAGAGATGCGCTTAGTAAGTTAAGGTTGAATGATGCAGCGCTGCAATATGAACCGGAAACTTCTGAAGCACTTGGTTTTGGATTTAGGTGTGGTTTCTTGGGTATGCTGCACATGGAAATTATCCAAGAACGGCTAGAAAGAGAATACGATTTAAATTTGATCACCACTGCCCCGACAGTTATTTATGAAGTGATAACGCATAAGGGTGAACAATTATTGATCGATAATCCGGCTAAATTGCCGGAAACTGGGCAAATCAAGGAAATTAGAGAACCTATCATTGCCGCAAATATCTTGGTGCCACAAGAGTATCTTGGTAGTGTAATCGGTCTTTGTATCGAAAAAAGAGGTGTACAAAAAGAGTTGGTCTACTCGGGAAAACAAGTCTCTTTGACTTATGAAATACCCATGAGTGAAGTAGTGCTTGATTTCTTTGATCGGTTAAAATCGGTTAGCCGTGGTTTTGCTTCTTTCGACTATGAATTCAAGCGTTTTCATCCTGCTTCTTTGGTGAAATTAGACATCTTAATTAATGGTGAGCGGGTTGATGCGCTATCGATTATTGTTCATAAAAATTTCTGTCAGGCGCGAGGCAGAGATTTAGTTGATAAAATGAAAGAATTAATACCAAGACAAATGTACGAAGTGGCTATCCAGTCTGCTATTGGCTCTAAAATCATAGCTCGTTCGACGGTTAAAGCGTTAAGAAAAAATGTTACTGCAAAATGCTATGGTGGCGACATTTCGCGTAAACGAAAATTATTAGAAAAACAAAAAGCAGGTAAAAAGCGTATGAAGCAGGTAGGAAAAATTGAAATTCCTCAAGATGCCTTTCTCGCTGTTTTGAAAGTGAATAAAAATTCTTAAATTTTGGTATCTGTAGCATCTTTAAAAGACTAATAGAGTGATAAAAAAATATGGATTATGACTTTTCCTTTTTCTTGGTGGTAGCAACGCTTGTCACTGGGTTTATATGGGGTGGATACGCGTTATTTCGAAAATTATCAGGAGCTTCTGACGAAACTGTCAGCCAAGGTTCTCCATTCAGCAAAGAACCTTTGCTGGTTGAATATGCCCGTTCCTTCTTTCCAATTGTACTCATCGTTTTGCTGCTCCGCTCGTTTTTAGTCGAGCCATTTCGTATTCCTTCCGGCTCTATGATGCCAACGTTACTGATTGGAGATTTTATACTCGTAAATAAACTTGCTTACGGGATCAGGTTACCCGTATTAAATACCAAAATTGTAGAGTTGGACGAGCCAAAGCGGGGAGATATAGTTGTTTTTAGATACCCTGAAGACCCAACGGTCGATTATATTAAGCGTGTAGTTGGTTTGCCGGGTGATAAAATCGGCTATTACAATAAAACAGTGTTTATCAATGGTCAGTCGGTGATAAAGAAGAAAATTGAAAGTTATCAAGGAGTTGGGCAAGGAAGAAATATGACCGGAGCCGATCATTTCAGTGAGAAAATTGATTCTGTCAGCCATAGTATTCTGACCATAAAACAAAAACCGCAAGAAGACGGGGTATTTGTAGTGCCTCCAGGGCAATACTTCATGATGGGCGATAATCGTGATAATAGCAATGACAGCCGATATTGGGGAACGGTCCCAGAAGCCAATCTAGTAGGTAAAGCTTTCTTCATTTGGATGAATTGGGATTGGCAAAATACAGGAATTGGCTTTGATCGTATTGGAACTGTGCTGAATTAAACTATCCTTAAGATGGAGACATTGTGTCAAAATTTTAGGAGAAAAACATGGCTGGCAATTTTCAGCGCGAAAGAGGCCTTACCCTCGTTACTTTAGTTCTGTTATTAGCGATTATTGGTTTTTTTACATTACTCATTCTAAAGATAGTCCCTATCTACATGAATCATGCGTCAGTCGTTGAATCGCTCCAGGCTGTTAAAAATACGCCTGATATTCAAAATCGCAGCAAGTATCAGATTTTGGATACATTGGACAGACGCTTTGATATCAATTATGTTGATCACGTGACACCTCATGATATTAAGATACTTAAAAATGGCACCTATTTTAAATTGACCATAAAGTATGAGGTTATAGAAGAAATGGCTGGAAACCTAAGTGTACTAACGGAATTTCATGAAGAAATCGAAATGGGAGAGTTGTGACAAAAAATCCTGATATTTTACTTAAGAAATTAGGACTTTATTTCAATGACTTAGCACTGTTTAAAACGGCGCTAACCCATAGGAGTGCTTCTGGGCAGAATAATGAAAGATTGGAGTTTCTTGGTGACGCTGTTTTGGGGTTTGTTATAGCAGAAAAGTTATTCCAAAAATTTCCCAAAGCGAGTGAAGGTATTCTGAGTCGGCTCAGAGCAAATCTTGTTAATCAAACGATGCTGGCTGAGATTGCTAGTGAGCACCAACTTGGTGAATACTTGATTTTAGGGGCAGGTGAGCTTAAAAGCGGAGGATTTAGAAGGAGTTCTATTCTTTCTGATGCACTGGAAGCTATTATCGGGGCTATCGTTACCGATCAAGATATGGACGCTGCTAGAGTTTGGGTTTTACGATTATTCTCAGATCGAATCGATCAGTTATCATTGGATAATTGGGAGAAAGATCCCAAAACCCAGTTGCAAGAATTTCTTCAAGGTAGGGGAATGGATGTGCCGGAATATCATTTAGTTGCTGTATCCGGTCAACACCACAACCAACATTTCAAAATCGAATGCCGCGTTAATCAGTGTGCTAAAACCAGCATGGGTGAAGGATCCTCACGGAAAAAAGCCGAGCAAATAGCTGCTGTACACATGCTGCAACTGCTGGTGGAACAAAATAATAAAGCCGTAGTAAAGTCATGAAATGCGGCTATGTCGCCTTGATTGGAAGACCAAACGTTGGTAAATCAACGTTGATGAATCATTTGCTCGGCCAAAAAATCAGCATTACTTCCCGTAAACCCCAAACGACGCGCCATCGAATTCTAGGAATAAAAACCACCCCGGAAGGACAGGCGCTATTTGTAGATACTCCCGGCATGCATGACGACCAAAGCAGTGCGCTTAACCGTTATTTAAACAAGGCAGCAGATACAACACTCACTGATGTTGATTTAGTGCTTTGGGTCATTGATGGCATCCATTGGAATGCCTTTGACGATATTATTCTAAGGAAAATAAAGCAGATAAGTGTGCCGGTCATTCTGGTTTTCAATAAGGTCGATAAGATTACTCAAAAAGAAACGTTATTGCCCTATTTTGAAGAGTTGAGTCAACGCTATTCTTTCAGCCAAATGGTGCCCGTGTCGGCATTAAAAGGTGAAAACCTGGATCGATTAGTGGTTGCCATCATGCAGGAGTTGCCTGAAGGAGAGAGCATTTTTCCTGAAGACCAAATCACTGATAGATCGGAGCGTTTTCTTGTCACCGAAATTGTTAGGGAAAAACTAACCAGGCGCCTCGGACAAGAGCTTCCCTACAGGTTAACGGTCGAAATAGAGCGCTATGAAGAACTCACTGGTTTAACTAAGATTCACGCTATTATTTGGGTGGAACGTAAAGGGCAAAAACAGATCATTATTGGTCAACAAGGTGAGATGCTGAAGCAAATTGGTATTGATGCGCGTAAAGATATTGAAACATTACTAGAAACCAAGGTTTTTTTACAGCTGTGGGTTAAAGTAAAAAAAGGTTGGTTTGATAGCGCTAAAACTATAGAAAAGCTTGGTTATCATGAATAAAAGCAGCGAGCAATGAACAAGCGTGAAAACGCAAATTTACAACCCTGTTTTATTCTACAGCGGAGAAAATACCGGGAAAGTAGTTTACTGTTAACTGTATTTACTCATCAACATGGCAAACTTACCCTGCTTGCCAAAGGAGCGTTGTCCAGTAAATTTCATCAAACACAAATTTTACAGCCTTTTTTACCATTGAATTTGTCGTTCAGTGGTGACTCAGACTTAAAGGTAATGACAGGTGCTGAACCATCAGGGTTACAACTTAAACTTCAAGGCATATTACTCTACTGCGGTTATTATTTGTGTGAATTGATTGATTTGTTATTACCATCCAGTGACCCTCATCCAGCATTGTTTTTGAATTTTTCTTATCGATTACAGCAATTAAGTGATGGTCAGCCCCCAGATGAAGTGTTGCGTCTTTTCGAAACCGAGTTACTTGAAGAGATTGGCTATGGTTTACAACTGGAGCATGACATGGCGCAAATGAAGCCCATTGAACCCAATCGATATTATGAGTACCAGCCTCTAGTCGGAGCGGTTGAATGCAACACAGTAACGCCTTTGAGAGGGGCTACACTCATTGCACTCAAACAAAAACAAATAACTGACATAACAGTTAAAAAAGAAGCAAAACAACTTCTAAAAGTTGTCATCGATCACCATCTTGGTGGAAAAGTTTTACAATCAAGAACAGCCCTAACCAAACTGCTAAAGAAGCAGCGTAATAGCGTTGTAAAAAGCTCATAAAACCATACCTCATGACATATAATAAAACCCCTCGTTCCTTAGAAAACTTATTTTGCTAACACATAAGTTTTAGTTTCTGTAGGATTATTGTTTACCGGTCAGTTAAACTTAAGGTTAATCACTTGCACATGGCTATGAAATATATATTTTTATTATTGGTGAGCGTTTCTATTCTGAGTGGTTGCGCATCTTCGAAAAAGAATGATCAACTGCAAAAACCGGCACCTGTTTATCGTTATGGTTCCGAGGTAAATGACTCAACAGTACAAACTCAAGGTTATGAAAATAGCACCAGCGGAATTGCCACAAAACCTTTGATATTAGAAGAACAAGTTCCAAAAGAAACCATGCTTCAAGAAGACGGTGATGGTAAGCTTGATTTGATCAACGACGTTGCGTATGTAGCATCATTGCCGCCACCTTTGAATGCTTTGGTTGCAGAAGCTAATCAGAGCGTGCTTACCGGTGATTATGAGGCAGCGGTCGCTACGTTAGAAAGAGCCCATCGTATCCGGCCAAGAAATCCCAGGTTGCTGCATCAGTTGGCAAAGATCAGGTTGCAACAAAACAAACCCGGATTGGCTGAAGAGCTGGCTAAAAAGTCGCTGTTATTGGCGGCAGGGAAAGACCAGATAAAGCAACAAAATTGGGTTTTAATTGCTAAGGCGCGTGCTGCTCGGGGAGATGTTTCCGGAGAAAAGGAAGCGCAGATGAAAGCGAGAAAATATTGATGGAAGAGGGCTTAAGTCTGAGTCAAATTAGAGGTGTCCATTAGACTGTTTCATTCACTAATTGCCCATCAAAAGAAGTAAAATCAAACGGCTGTTCTGGAATTCCTTGGCTTACCGTAAAATGGCCTAACTTTAGCCCCGCTCGTTGCAATTGGCCTTGTAACAGAGTGAGTCTATCTTCAAACAGTTGGCCTGTGCTGTCGTTTTCACACCAAAACATTGCATTCAATAATTCCTGGTTATGTGAGAGTTTGCAGGTGATCTGGCCCAGTGTTGATGGACAGAACCGAATTAAAACTGACCAATTATCAATATCTTGATGGCTAGTATTGTTTTTCCTCTGTTTGATCTTAATATCAATGGTTTTGTTAGTTTTTTCTTCCAGGTAAGGCAATGTTAGTACCCATTGCTTCTGATCAACTTGATCTTTAGAGGTTGAGATCAATTGATCTAATACAATTTTGGACAAAGCTCCTTCTGTTAAACCTAGAAAATCCTTGAGCAATGATGATACATCATCGGTACTTTTGTTTACGCTTATTTGACTCATTAAACTTAGTAATAATGCCTTGATACTGCTAGCTCGTTTATCTGAATTAGCTGATGAGCCATCGATACCCTTTTTTTCATGGAACAGGCCGGAGTTGAGCAGCAAGACTCTTAATACCGCTGGGTTTGAGAGGTCATTGTGTTTTGGCAGTGATTGGAAAAATTGCTGTAACGCCAGTTGAGTTTGCTCTGAAAAGGCATCGTTTTTTGTTAGAGTAGGTAACAATTTGAACCATTGCTGATAATCCTGTTGTAAAGCTGCCTGTTTTGGGAGTAAGACTTTGAGTGCATTTGTGCTGGCATCAGGTTCGGCATTCACTACTTTAAATTCATAATTCGGACTTGTTTGAGTCAGTTCTAAACTAAGAGGCTGTCCGCGTTTGAGGTGCAGCGAGGTGGTGGCAGACAACTTAAAATTTGAATGGATGAATTCAAGCGTTAGGTTGCCTGAATCAATGGCAGTTACCCGAGCAAGATAGGTCTCGCCAACTTTATTTGGGAGAAATAACTGGTCTTGGTTAGTGAGTTTGGACTGAGGGTTAGTCGGTACTAAAGAGCTGCGGATGATGTGATCGGTTTTCACACCAGCCTGACTAATTCAACAAAGCTTGAAGGTAAGCAATTTCATCTTTTGCGGAATTGAATATAGACATGCTAAATTCTGCATCAAAATGCTTGCCAAATAGTTTGTGATAGGCGGGCAGCGTATCCATTTTTGGTGTTTTTTCAACGTGGGCTTTCCGGATAGTCTGATGCAACTGAGCAATAATTACAATATCAGTATAGTCTGGTTTACCTTCGTGATCTCGATACCAATCGTCAGCATGGATGGCAACGTCTTTAAATTCATCAGGAAAGTTCCATTTACTGAGAATTTGAGCACCAATTTCTCCTCGTAAATGGCTGATAGTTTCGTGGAGATAGTCCAAATGGTTAATGATGTCAGGAAACAGGTCGCTTATTTTTAAAATTGGCAACACACCTATATCGTGAATGAGTCCAGCTAACATTGCTTTATCCGGGTCAAAACCATGAGCTTTTTTTGCTATGACAGCACAAGTTGCAGCGACCTCTGTGCTATGAGACCACTTGTCTGCCATCAAACGGGTAATAACCGGTGAGCTTGCTTCAAAAGCTGATTTCAGCGTAAATGCAGTGACCATGTTGGCTACAGCCTCCAAGCCGATTCTGGTGATTGCTTCAGGACAACTTTGAATTGAATGCTGTCCCTTATACAGGGCACTGTTAGAAACTTTAATTAATTTAGCGGTTACAACTGGGTCATTTTGCAGAATTTTAGCCATTTTATAGCTATTGCCACTGTATGAATCAAGTGCTCTGCGAATGCGCAAAGACAAGTCTGGCAATGTTGGTAGTGGCAGTTCATCAGCAAGCATATACTGATAACAGTCAGTCAATAAGCGGTTTTTCGCTAAACTTGCGTCTGCATGACCGTTTTTTCCTTTAATTAATAATTCTGTCATCTCAGTCGTTAACGATTTGCTTATAAAAAAATCTGCGATCAAGTGTTTTGTGACCAATCTGCTAGATTGGTAGTTCAATGTCAATAGTCTGTTAAAAAAATGTATTCGAATTGCTAATTACATTTGGCTATCAATAAGTTTAGTTTAAAATAGTCAAATTTTTTATGGGTTCATAACCCTAATGACTGTTGCTAAAAATGATATGAATAAGATTTCCACGGACTCGATTGAAGTTCTTGAAACCATTAGAGATTTTGTCCGCTGGGGCGCGTCACAATTTAATCAGGAAAGACTTAGTTTTGGTCACGGAACTGCGAATGCTCTAGATGAGGCTTATGCTATCGTTTTACATGAGTTGAAATTACCCAATGATTTATCAGCAGACTATTTAGATGCCAAGCTGACTCAAGTGGAGCGTTTACAGTTGGCGCGCCAATTTGAGAGGCGAATTGATGAAAGAATCCCCGCTGCTTATTTAACCAATGAAGCGATGTTCGCAGGTTTAGCGTTTTATGTTGATGAAAGGGTGTTGATACCTCGATCACCGATTGCTGAACTGATACAAGTTTCCTATTCTCCCTGGATTGAGCCAGAAGAGGTTACACAAGTGTTGGACTTATGCACAGGCAGTGGCTGTATTGCTATTACCAGCGCTTATTGTTTGCCTGAAGCACTAGTGGATGCAGTTGATGTTTCCGAAGAGGCATTAGCTGTTGCAGAAATAAATATCAAAAAACACGACTTAAGTGAATCAGTTAACTTGATTCGGTCAGACTTGTTTGATGAATTAGTGGATAAACGCTACGATATTATTGTAAGTAATCCGCCTTATGTTAGTCAGGAAGAGTGGCGTGGTTTACCTGTTGAGTATCATAAAGAGCCAAAATTAGGTTTTGATGGGGGTGTTTCCGGTTTGGATTTGGTCGTCAGAATATTGTCCGAAGCACACCGATATCTTACCCCTCAGGGTATTTTAATTATTGAAACTGGATCCAGCTCTGAGCCTCTGCAAGTCATGTTTTCTGATGTTCCCTTTTATTGGCTTGATTTTGAGTATGGAGGTGATGGTGTTTTATTACTTACCGCTGATCAAGTTAACCAATATACTGAGACTTTTAAGTCGAAACTTCCTTAAATAGATTCTGCGAATATTATGTCTGGAAATAGCATTGGTAAATTATTTACCGTCACAACTTTTGGGGAAAGCCACGGGTTGGCATTAGGGTGCACTGTTGATGGTTGTCCGCCTGGGTTAGCTTTATCAGAGGAGGATATTCAAGTCGATTTGGACCGCCGAAAACCGGGGCAATCACGCTTTACCACCCAAAGAAGAGAGCAAGATCAAGTCAAAATTTTATCCGGTGTCTTCGAAGGTAAGACAACCGGTGTACCCATTGGACTTATGATCGAAAATACCGATCAACGATCCAAAGACTACAGCAAAATAGCCGACCAGTTTCGTCCTGGTCACGCCGATTTTACTTATCAAAAAAAATATGGTTTTCGTGATTATCGTGGCGGAGGGAGGTCTTCCGCTCGTGAAACTGCAATGAGGGTCGCTGCTGGAGCCATCGCAAAAAAATATCTTGCTGGACTAGGCGTTAGGATTCGAGGCTATTTAGCCCAGTTGGGTCCGATCAAAATGGACAGGATAGATTGGGATGTCGTTGAGACCAATCCATTTTTTTGTCCTGATCCTGAAAAAATTGTGGAGTTGGAACAGTATATGATTGCACTTTCGAAAGAGGGTAATTCAATTGGCGCCAGGATTAATGTAGTCGCCAACAATGTTCCAACAGGCTTGGGCGAACCAGTGTTCGATCGGCTTGATGCGGATATTGCTCATGCTCTGATGAGTATTAATGCGGTCAAGGCTGTTGAAATAGGTGATGGATTTAGCTGTGTGGAAAGTAAAGGGACAGATTTTCGCGACGAAATAACGCCAGAAGGTTTTTTAAGCAATCATGCCGGGGGTATTCTTGGAGGTATTTCCAGTGGTCAGAATATTGTGGCTAGTATAGGTTTAAAACCCACATCAAGCCTGCGTATACCGGGAAAAAGTATCAATGTTAAAGGAGAACAGGTCGAAGTGGTAACAACCGGCCGTCATGATCCTTGTGTTGGCATTCGAGCAACGCCTATTGCGGAGGCCATGTTAGCCATCGTGTTAATGGATCATTTTCTCAGAAATAAAGCTCAGAATTAGAAATTCCCGCTGCTAACTAATGCATAATCGAAGCTGAAGTCAATGGTGAATAGTCTAAGTATTCCTTATTGGCGACTGTCCGGTTTTTATTTTTGGTACTTTGCCTCGTTGGGTGTGTTGATGCCGTTTTGGAGCCTCTATTTAAAAAAGATTGGTTTTGATTCTGCCCAAATTGGGTTGTTATCGGCCTTGCTGGTTGGTACCAAAATGGTAGCGCCTAATGTTTTAGGTTGGATAGCTGACCATTCCGGGCAAGTATTACGCTTAATACGTTGGAGTTCCTGGTTAGCAGCCATGTTTTTTTGCGGCTTTTTTCTAGATGATAGTTTTGGCTGGTATATTGGTGTCAGCATCTTGTTTAGTTTTTTTTGGAATGCCGCTCTTCCGCAGTTTGAAGCATTAACCCAAATTCATCTCAAGCATGCGGTAGGCCGTTATAGTCAAATTAGATTATGGGGGTCTATTGGTTTTATTATGGCTGTTTTAATAACAGGGGAGTTATTAAATAATATTCCTTTGATTTGGCTACCCTGGTTGATAGCGTTTATTTTATTTGCTGTCTGGATGTTTAGTATCATAACGCCAGATGTCAATCCGCTTATGGAGGAGCTTAAGGAAGTTGCTGTTATTGATATTATTCGACAACCAGAAGTCATTGCTTTTTTTGTTGTCTTTTTGCTAATTCAACTGGCGCATGGCCCTTATTACGTTTTTTTTTCAATTTATCTTGAAGAAAATAACTATACCACGACGGTCATTGGTCAGTTGTGGGCAGTTGGGGTAGTGGCAGAAATTTTGTTGTTTGTTTATATAGACAAATGTCTCAAAGTTTTTTCGCTTAGGTCAATTTTATTGGTGAGCACCGCTCTGGGTATAGTGCGGTGGAATTTGATTGCCTGGGGTGTTGGATATATAAGCATTTTGTTGCTTGCTCAAATACTCCATGCTGCGACTTTTGCTGCTGGCCATGTCGTAGCAATCCATTTCGTTCGAAAGTTTTTTGGTTTTCATCACCAAAGTAAAGGGCAAGCACTGTATAGTAGCGTCAGTTATGGTGTTGGAGGAATGGTTGGAGGGCTTTATAGTGGCTATTTTTGGTCAAGTTATGGTGGAAAATTTGTATTCGGTCTGGCTGCCGCTTCAAGTTTGCTAGCTTGTTTAATAGCTTGGGTATGGATAGGGCGAAGCCGATTACAGTTGGTTGTATGATAAGCAAGTCCATGCTGCCCCAGGACTTAATTTTTTAGCATTATTGAAAAACTTGACTAAAATTTTAATAGATTAATATCAATGCTGCTGTCTTAATTTGACTAAAATGGTACGATGATTTGTCACGTAGCCAGCAATAATTATTTGTAAGACCTACTCTTAGTAATTGATATTATTATTCTATTGCTTTATATAATTGATAAAATCTAACAAAACCAGCATGGACTATATAACTTTTTATAATATCGAGGAGTCAGAATGTTTGAATTGATAAAGAGCGGCGGTTGGTTGATGATCCCGATAATCTTATGTTCAATCATAGCTGTCAGTATCATTTGTGAACGTTTTTGGACCTTACAAACCAAGAAAATTTTGCCACCTACATTGGTACCAAAGGTTTGGCGCATATGTCGAGAAGAAGAGTTAGACGAGTCAACGATAAGGCGCATCAAAGAAAGCTCTCCTTTAGGCGTAATTTTGGCTGCCGGACTAAACTACGGTGAGCATGGTCGAGACATCATGAAGGAGGGCATCGAGGAAGCCGGCAGGCAAGTGACGCATGATTTAGAGCGTTTTTTAAATAGTTTAGGAACCATCGCGTCAATTACACCTCTTCTGGGCTTATTAGGTACTGTGGTCGGGATGATTAAAGTTTTTTCCGCGATTATGACCAATGGTGTAGGCGATCCTTCAGTGTTAGCAGGCGGTATTTCTGAGGCCTTGATCACTACAGCAGCTGGATTGACTGTCGCTATTCCAAGCTTGATGTTCCATCGATTCTTTGAAGGTCGCGTTGAAGAATTAGTGCTTAGCATGGAAGATGAAGCCCTTAAGTTGATCGAAGTGGTGCATGAAAAAGAAGGGAGTAATGAATGAATTTTTATCGGCGTAAAAAAAGTATCGTTGAGGTATCGCTAACGCCAATGATTGATGTGGTTTTTCTGCTCCTTATTTTTTTTATGATAACGACTACTTTTAATGAACAGACAGAACTTAAAATAAATTTACCAACGGCTCAAGGAGAGAAGCTGACCGAACAAAAAACACTTGATTTAACCATTGATTCCAAAGGAACCTATTTTGTCAATAAGAAACAATTGGTTAATAGTAGGATGATTACCTTGAAAAGGGCTATTATCGAAGCGACTGGAAAGAACCGTAAAGTTCCTTTGATTATTAGCGCTGATGCCAATACACCACATCAATCGGTTATAAGTGCACTAGATTCAGCGAGACAACTTGGCTTTGTTCACGTCGGGTTTGCGACCATAAATCCCGCCGCTTTGGCGCAATGAGGAAGCGATTAGAATCGTGGGCAACGAATATTTGGTACCGTAATCATCCAGTCTCCTATCTTTTACTTCCTCTCAGTTTTATTTTTTGTACTGTTGTCCTTGTAAGGCGTTTCGCATATAAAATTCGTTTACTGCCAAGCAAACATTTTAGAATACCGATTATTGTTGTAGGTAATATTAGTGTTGGTGGCACGGGCAAAACACCATTAGTGATTTGGATAGCGCGATTTTTGCATCGATTGGGCTATAGCCCTGGCATTGTAAGCCGTGGATATGGCGGTAAAGCAGATTCATATCCGCTTCAGGTTGCTTTGGACGCCAATCCGGCTGATACCGGTGATGAAGCGTTGATGATTGCTCAACGAACCAAGCTACCCGTGGTAGTCGGTCCTTCCCGTGTTAAATCCGTTAAGATGTTGATGGCCGAACATGGTTGCGATGTCATTATTTCTGACGATGGTTTGCAACACTATGCGCTGGGACGATCAATCGAAATCGCAGTTTATGATGATCATAGAAAATTTGGTAACAAATTTTGTTTACCTGCCGGCCCTTTAAGAGAGCCGTTGAGACGGTTAAAGTCTGTGCAGCTTGTGGTTTGTAATGGTCGGGCAGATGCGGACTCAAATGTTACCTCTATGGAAGTACGTGGGGTTATTGCTGTTAACATGCAAACTAGAGAAATTAAGTCGCTTCGCTGGTTTGCAAATCAAGAGTGTCATGTCGTAGCAGGAATCGGTAATCCTCACCGGTTTTTTAAACAATTAAGCAAAAATGGTTTAAAATGCATTCAGCATGTTTTTTCTGATCATCATGCTTTTGAAGCTTCTGATATTTTATTTGAAGATGACAAGCTGGTGATTATGACCGAAAAAGATGCTATTAAATGCAAAGGGTTTGCCACCGGGCAACATTGGTTTGTTCCGGTTCGCGCCAAGCTCGATGATTTTTTTGGTAGCCAATTACTAGCTTTATTAAGAAATAAGTATGGATCCTAAGCTTCTGGAAATACTCGTTTGTCCTATTTGTAAAAATCCATTACGTTATAAAAAAGAACAGCAGGAACTTATTTGTAAAGCCGATCACCTCGCTTTTCCTATCAAAGACGATATTCCGGTTATGTTGGAGGATGAGGCCAGGGAAATGTCACCTGAAGAGGTTAAGTCGCTTTCCTAACTTTGGATTAGTGAATTGCTGAAATGACAGCATTTAAAGTCGTGATTCCCGCTCGATTTAGTTCTACCAGGTTGCCAGGGAAACCGCTCCTGCAAATCGCTGGGAAGCCTATGATAGAGCATGTTTGCGAGCGTGCTAAAGAATCGGGGGCTACCGAGATCGTGGTGGCGACAGATGATGAAAGAATCTACGACGCTGTCCATGCGATAGATGTCGATGTTGTTATGACGCGACCTGATCATAATAGCGGCACTGAAAGGATTGCCGAAGTGGCTGACATAAAGCAATGGCAAACGACAGATATTATCGTAAACGTGCAAGGTGATGAACCGCTGCTGGATGGTCATTATATTCGTGAAGCTGCCGTCAAACTCGATACTCAGCCCCTTGCGGAGATAGCAACCCTGGCTGCTCCTATTCAGGATGTCGAAGAAATTTTTAATCCGAACGCGGTTAAGGTTGTACTTAATCGTGAAGGTTATGCGCTTTATTTCAGTCGAGCGGCGGTACCATGGGATCGCGAACGCTTTCAGCACAAAACTGATTTAGACGCTTTGAATTCAAATATTTATTTGAGGCATATCGGGCTTTATGCCTATTCCGTTGGCTTTTTGCAACGTTACTGCCAATGGACCCGTTCCGTATTGGAAAGTATCGAATCGTTAGAGCAACTAAGAATTCTTTGGCATGGAGAAAAGATCATTGTTTTGGTTGTTTCAACATTACCTGAGGCTGGTGTGGATACTAAAGAGGACTTGCAGCGGGTCGAGAAAATATTAAGAGGCTACGCTGCTACATAAAGGCCACATGTTGAAATAACATGTCTAGAAAAGATCTTATCGCTGCTAAAACCGGCGGTTTATTATTGATTTCTGGTTCGAAGCTATTCGGCGCTAAGATTATGGCAATCGCGATGGTAACTGGTGAGAAACTAAAGTGCCAAAGCAGCAATAACTTCGCTCACAGCGTCTGGATTTATATCATTTGTTCGCTGTTGAGCGTTACACAGCGCGCCTCTAAACCCGATGTAATCAGGGAAAAGTGGTAATAATTCAGGAATATCACTGATCTTTAACGATCCGGCCAGACCACAGAGCAAGTGGTTTCGTTTAGTTTCTTGGATAAATAATTCAATCTCGGACAAGTCCATGACCTCCAGCAACGAGCCATTTTTTTTATCGGCTGTATCTAACATGACGCCGTGAAATTTTCCTTCCGCAAATGTTTGGATGGTTGCCACCTCATATTCGCTATCGGCAAAAAGAACAGCAATCAGCTTTTGTTGGTTATAGCCTAGACGGTGGATCTCAGCCAAGGTCGCACTAATATCAGCGTCCGGAAATATCCCCATTTTGATGTAATCAAGATTGGCTCCGCTGAGTCGTTGCAGACCACTGATAATAGTGTCAGGCTGAAAAGCAATATCGCCGAGTGTTGCACTAACGGGACGCCTATGATTGATGGTTGTTACGATGGCGTTAATCGTTTTACTATCCAAAGCACCCAATGCACCTTGGTTCGGATCTTTTAGGTCGATTATATCAACGCCAGCTTCTAACGCTATCAGCGCTTCTTGCAAGTTGTTGACGCTGGCAAGCATTTTTGTCATGTTTCAGCCGTTATTCTTGTTTAATTGTAATTGAAATTTTTCGATAGCATCCATCAACCAAATCCAAGCTTCTTGCTCCCTTGGGCCAGCAGTTTTATCAAAGCCTATCGATAAATAATCTAATTCAGATTGGATTTTAGACCAAGGAAGTCTATCAAGTCTGCTCACTAATATGGCTAATTCCAGTACCGCGAATTGAGCACGGTTAAAACCTTCGAAAGGTTTGTGATTAACCGTTGTTGTTGTTTTGCAAAATAGCTTAGCTCGTTGTTCCTCATGCTCTATCCGTTCGAGAGTTACTTCAGTATGAGCAAGGGCGTTGGCTAAATAATGACCAATGACTTGTTTTGCCGGGAGCAGAGGCCAGTCGCGCCTGTCAGTCAAGCATCCAGCGAAAATGCGAACATCATCAGTATAATTGATGACAGCTGTCTGTGTTGTGATTATATTTTCTAAAGTTGCCGAAGGCTTAAAAGGCATTATCAGGTGATGATCTGCTAAGCGATGAATGCCCATGGGAGCAATATGAACCAGCCCGTGTTGATCTTGAGACGTTACGATGGTTTCTTGGATCATTTTTTCCCAGGCTTTTTTTCTAACGTTGTGCCAGCGGGTTTAAAGCTATGCAGATCAATTTTGGTCTGGGTCTTGTGGGAAGCGCAACCCCACCCTAAAGCCTGGTCTTGGTTATAACGTTTGCCTAGTTGCCATGCTATTTCAGCGCGCGCAAGTTCAACGCCCAAGTAAAAGGCATGACCGCCATCCTGTTCTACATCCAGATGAGGGAAAAGTTCGAACGGATCAATGGCAGAATGTATACCATTCCGGTTGTACACATGAATGCCTTCTGGACTGATTTGAATGCGGTAACTGGGGTCGGTTATTTGCTCAGCTAGTTCTTTAATTTCTTTTAGTGCATAAGGGAATGGAGCTGTTTCGTGTAACGCCATCATGCCATCATCAATATGCTTGGGTAGCGCATCGATATGCTGAGCAGCGTACATGATGCGACGCGCTAAATCAGCTTCTTTCACCGACTTGCAAGCGTGACGGCTAACTTCTGTGGTCAAAATATGGTTAATATTAAGCTCAGAGCAAATCCCCAGCAAAAGCGCATTCATACCAACGGTATCGGCATGCGTTAACTCGGTAAGGTTGCCTATTCCCATCATGATTTCAATATCAGGATAAAGTTCTCTGGCTTGATAATAACGGGTAATAGACTCAGTAAAGCCAAAATGGATGGGATCCAATATAGGGTCAATCATAAAAGCTCGCTGCTTTGTTTGCATGGCTTCAATACTTGGAATTAAAGTATCCAGTTGACCGTGTTGGCTAGGAATTAATACTGGCGTGCTGTCAACTTCATCTGCAATCCATAACGTATCTTGTTTTAGACTCAATAAAAAATCCGCACCGGCTTTACCACCTCTTAATAAATCATCACTATTTAAAGAATCGATACTGACTTGAAAGTTAGCGTTTTTTAATGTCTGGATGGTTTCTTCGAGATGAGGGAATGGGGTGCTGGGTAAGCAGCCAATGTCTATAACATCAGCGCCATCTTGTTGATACTGCCTGGCTCTTTGCAAAATCTCAGTGATTGATAAATTTGGTGCATCAACAATTTCAGCAAAAATATTGACTGCATATTGGCTCAAATCGGCTTTTTTGGCCGCTTTGCCAAAGTAGGCAGGCAAATCTTTCAACTCCTCGGGCCCCCGTTCAACAGGTATGTTGAAGGTTTGATAGAGATCATCAATCTCTCCGCGGCAGCGACCAGGAATAATCATTCGGTTTGCGCCATAAGTATCTTGTAGCCGCCGAATGATCATGTCAGTGGTCATCAGTGCGGCAACTTTGACGCCAAGTTGATGCACGGTATAACTAAACTCGGGTTGCATGGCTTCTAAAAGACGGCGTAATTGTTTTTCGGCCAATTTTCCGGTCAAAAATAGAATATGCTCGGTCATACCATGAATAGATGCTTAAGATAGGGTTAGCTAATATTATTCAGCTGGTGATTCTACCATTGAAATAAACCCAGTATTTATAATGGGATAATGATTCCTCAAATTTTTTTAGCACAGATGTGCTAGGTGCAGCCTTTTATTGAAACGTGAATTACTTTGACTCGTTTTGATTTAAAGCATTTTTCCGAACAGCTGCTGCAATTTCTTTGATAACCTCTCGAGGATTTTGAAATAGGAGAAATGCTCCTCCTTCTTCAATGGCTTTACTGCTAACATTAGGGTAAAGCATTTCCCTTCGATCTACCATTTCTTGCGAAACAAAAACATCATCACTCCCCCGCAACATCAAAATGGGTTTTTCCAAGACTAAGTCACTAGGATTATAGGGACAGGAAAGCAGTAACCATTCAGTAAACATTGCTTCTGACCCTTGTGCAAGAACAAATCGTATGCTTTCCATAAATGATCTTTTAAAATCGTGTGATTGAAAAAGTTCTTGATCAGGATCAGTTCCAGCAATGGCTTTCTTAAAGTAAACATCCCAAATCACATTAAATTTATTGGTTTTCGCTAAATACGAAAATATCTTAATCATAAAGCGCATTGCATTGGGTGATGATCGCACTGCTTTAAGATGTGTTTGATAATTCGCAGGCACTAGCCGTGTTTCTTCAGGTGTAAGTGGGAGAATTGGGCTTGTGATTAAAATCAAACCAGAAACGCATTGCTCATAAATGGCAGCCATTGCGTAAGCAAAGATACCTCCAGTATACATTCCAACATAAACAGATTGACTGATTTCAAAATAATTACTTATAAATAGCAGATCATTGCAGGTTGTTTTAAGGATATTATCAACATCTGGAGAATGAGAAGGGCAGGGAGAAGAGTCACCAAAACCACACCTTACTGGACAAATAGCTAGAAGATTGTTTTCTGCTAATATCTGGGCAATATTGTCGGGTAAAAGTGCATTGTCTCCGTACCCATGTATGTACATAAAAGAATCACCGTGCTTAGCACCGCATCTATGAACGGTCATGTGACGACCATCAGGTAATTGAATCTGGGTTTTATCTCGAAAACTTGAGGTTGATTTAGCGATAAGAACCTCATTTTTTGGGCTTTGTTTATGTTCGCTATAAAAGTTTGATGCTCCCACAATACCTGTAACCAGACGTACTACATCAATTTGTGATGAGGTTCCGGTTTTTCGAAAAATCGACTTCAATTGAACACGAATAGTTTCATTTTTAGCCTGTCTAAGTGATGCAATTTCACGAGAAGAATAACCTTTAACTAAGGCCTCCAGAACGTCTATTTCTGCATTGGTTAATCTATACGAAGATTGGATAGCATTAGAGAGATTAGCTGGCCAGAAAATCACTACTATTCTTACTAAAATTAAATTATTGTTTTCTAGATTATCCCCCCAAGGCGAAATGATTAGGGGGAGTCGATCATTTAACGAATCATTTAAAGTGATATTGATTAAGTGTGAATTGTTGTTTTCATCGACATCTTCTAGGGCATTTGAAAGTTGTTGGAGGCTTTCAATGCTGATGGGAAGATTTGTGATGTTGCTGACATTACCAACATAATTTACCGCATCCTGATTTATATAGGATATTTCGCCAATTCCGTTACAAAACCAGGCAGGGCAAGGCATTGTTTCCAGAAGGTATGCAGGATCCGATGAATCACTTTTTTGGTCGAGAATTTCGTTAGCCAGGTTGAAATGCCTGGATACCTCTGTATCTTTGCTTAATGGCTGTTGCGATGATTCGGCTCTCTTAAACTCCAGAAAAAGATCCAGTGTCGATATGAATTCGGTATATTTTTCTGGATTAATCGCGACAGCATAGGTTTTTTCTATCAAAGAAAATAATGCATTGTCAGAGCTGGGCGGTTGTTTTGAATTTTTTTTGGCAGTCAATTTATTTCAACCTTAAATTCAAATCAAAACAGTAAACATAATGTAGGTTCATAAGTTATATTGACTTTGACTCGTTTTTATTTGAAGTGTTTTGTCGTACAGCCACCGCAATTTCTTTAATCACTTCTCGCGGTTGTTGATAAAAAGCAAATACTCCAGCATCTTCAATTGATTTGATACTGACATTAGGATAAAGCAAACACCTGCGTTCTAAAAATTCTTGAGTTATATAGCTGTCCTGGTTTCCTCTCAATAACAAAATAGGTTTATCCAAAACGGTATCTACAGGATTATTTGGACACGACCAGAGTAACCATTCATTAAACAAAGCATCGGACCCTTGAGCGAGAACAAATCGTATACTTTCCATATAAGATCGTCTAAATTCGTTTGAGTGTAAAAGCAGACTATCAGGGTCTTTTTTGGGGTGGGCATTCTTAAAATAAGCGTCCCAAAGCACAGAAAATTTGTTGGTTCTAACTAAATAACCATATATTTTAATAATAAAGCGCATCATTTTCGGTGATGATCGTACTGCTTTAAGAAGTATTCGAAAGTTAGAAGGAAATGTTTGTAGTTCTTCAGGTGTAAGAGGCATGGTTCAGCAAGTGATTAGAATGAGCGCTGAAACAGACTTTTTTTGAAGAGCGGCCATTGCATAAGCGTAGAGTCCGCCGGCATATAAGCCAACATAAACAGCTTGATCAATGCCTAATGATTCAGACATAAGTTTTAAATCACGACAGGTGGTTTTTTTAGTCCCTGTTCAACATCTGGAAAGGGAGGAGGACAGGGAGAAGAATCTCCAAAGCCAGGCCTGACTGGACAAATGGCAAGTAGATTATATTCTGCCAATAGTTGAGCAATATCATCAGATAACAGCGCATTATCTAAATGCCCATGAATATAAACAAAAGGATCACCTTTCAATGCCCCGCATTTATAAACTGTCATCACACGATCACCAGGTAACTTGATTTGAACTTTTTCTCTGATAGTTGAAGCTGTTTCAGAATTATGAAGCTCATCGTTTTGAACCTGTTTCGGTTTATTATAAAAATTTGAAGCGCCAACAATACCGGTAATTAAACGCACCACATCAATTTGGGAGGATGTTCCGGTTTTACGAAAGATTGATTTTAATTGAACACGAATGGTTTCAGTTTTAGCATTTCTAAGTGATGCAATTTCATTGAGAGAATAGCCTTTGGCTAACGCTTCGAGCACATCTATTTCAGCATTGGTTAACTGGTATGATGATTGAATGGCAGCCGAGAGGTTAGCTGGCCAGGAAGTGACTACAATTCTAACCAGGGTCAAATCGTTATCATCGATACTATTTCCCCATGATGTAATAATCAGAGGCAATCGGTCATTCGACGAATCCGTTAAAATAACATTGATTAAATGTGAATTGTTATTCGTGTAAACATCTTCAATCGTATCCAAAAGTTGCTGTTGGTTATCAAGACTGATAGGAAGTGAGTTGATGCTACTGGCTTTACCAAAATAGTTTTTTGCATCATGATTTATAAAGAGGATATCGCCTACTCCGTTGCAAAACCAAGCAGGATAAGGCATCGCTTCTAGAACATATTCTGGATCTGATGATTTGTCCATTCGATCGACAATTTCGAAAGCCTGATTGATATGTTCAGACACTTCTCTGGCATCGTCAGGTTTCCGACTTAGCTTATCCGGTTTTTTTGTCTCAAGAAAAGTATCTAATGTCGCTAAAAATTCAGTCAGTTTTTCTGGGTGAATGGCAACTGCATAGGTTTTTTGTATTAACTCCAGTTGGGTCTTAATCGAGGGAAAGTCCTCGTCATCTGACATAGTGTTTAACCCCCGCAACAAAGATTTTTAGGTATAAGATATTTTCTGGTTTATTTTCCATAACCCATCTGGGTTATTTTTTATAGCGTAATCAAATCATATACTGAGACAGCATTACATCACACGGGACAGATATCTAATGTTTGATCTCTGGAAGTGGTTAAACGATAGCAGACTAAGTTCCTTTAAGTGTTAGTGGTAGGTCAATGACGATTTAATTTGTCATTAGTATCTTTTAATAATAATCATGTAGGAAGTCACTATGAATAAACTATTTACTGCAATGTCATTCTCAACATTGCTAATCTCACAAGGAGCATCATCAGCCACATTAAATTTTGTTAATCTACTTGATCCGAATCCTTCAACAAGCGTTTCAATAACAAATGATGGTATTACAGCAACGGCCACTACGACCAGCTCTGATGGTTTAGGTGTGAGTTTTAATCAGGGTTTGGGGGTGAACAATGCAGGGGGAAGTAAAACGGATATTAATAATGGAGATAGAGTTAAAATCACATTTGATCAACCCGTCGATGTTGGTCAAGTAGGCATGCGTCTTTGGGGCGTTGGGTTAGGAGGAGACAGTGCAAATATTGTTTCTTCAGAGGGCACACAATTTCTGGTAGGTGCGGGTGATGTACAAAGTGGTACTGTAGATATATTCGATATTAATTTAACTAACGTAACAGAAATGTTTGTTGATGGATTAGGTAATCACGATAATCCTTCAATAGGTGGTTTTTTCTTAGGTTTACTAGATGATGTCGTTTTGTCTGGAAGTGGCATTGATCCTGTAGTTGTCGACCCGGTGGTTATTGATACAGGTTCTGTAGAAGGTGACCCATCAGTATCGGCTGTACCCGTACCCGCTGCTTTCTGGCTGTTTAGTAGCGCATTGTTTGGAATGACAGGGTTACAACGTTTTCGTTCTAAAAAAGTATAAGCGATTCCAACTTTGGTTGTTAATGTTTGTCAATGAATTATAAGAAATAACAACTAGAGTTCGGCAATCAGGGTCGTAGTAACATTAATTTCTTTTCCGAATGACGGCTATGGGCAACTTTCTGCCCTAAACAAATGGTTTCAAGACAGCTCACATATTTATGAAAGGAATGTAACTACGATCCCAATTCCTTCAAAAGTAACGCAGGCATAGAGTGGCATTGATTTTTGTTAAAATCACTTAGCGTTGATCGCGGTTAGCATGGATGCTTGCTGGGCTGGTTAGAGATCCAGGGTTTCTGAATAAAGCTGGGTGAACGGGAAGTAAGTGTTAGTCTCAATACATGAAAGCTATTTCATTCCGATCCCGATTATTCAAATTTAACAGCCTAGGGCATCCGCTATAAATAGGGGAAAGCCCCGAAATCCACATTTTATAAATTGGGTGTTGTCAAAATCGTTAGAACTTAGCTCTAGAATACCTTGACCTTCATTGAAGTTGTTAATGGTATACGTTTCAATGCGGCCACTGATACCTGAAAAAGAAAGTTGTAAAATATTTTCTTTCAGTGTCCACGCAAAAGAAAATGGCAGTGCTTGGGGTGCATTCCAACCATTGCCATTATTAATCCAGCTTTGACGGCTACCAGTACAAAGGTCTTGTACACAATCCCTAAGATCGTACGTATACAAAAAAGCGCTCTCAGTACAAGAAACAAAAGTACAACTGCTAGTAACTAGTTGCCACCACATTCCACTAAGTTGGGCTGGAGATATTGTGTTGGTACTACCGATATTTTGTAGCAGTGTTAAAACCTCTTGAAAGCTGCCAAACCTAAGTGGAGTATTTCCAAAATCACCACCTAATAGATAAACATAGCCATCTAAGTTAATGCCCACATAAATATTATTGTTATAAGGTCCCCGATAATAAAGCCATTCAGGTGGAGCAAACTGGGTGTTTAACGATGGGTTAAAAAATTGTCCAAAATGCTGCTCTGCAAGATTTAATATTTGTTCAGCATCTACTGAAAGATTTTCAGCCTTCACAGATTGATTGGTTGCTAAGCTTAAAAACGTGAAGGATAAAATTAATGTAGTCAAAATTGTTTTCATACGTCATTATGTTAGAGTAAGGAGATATAGTCAAATCTCAGCCTTGTCCAATATAAAATGTAGAATGAGTCTGAAAAGTTACCTATTATATTCATGAAACGTGCATTGATCTGTTTCTCGCCCAAATCCAGAATTCTATTTTTCCCTAGGAATAAAAACAAAAAGCCAGCATGGTACATGCTTTTATTTGAACAGTAGTGTTCATGTTTTGGGAAGCCTTTCTTTGAAAGGAAGAAGTTCAAGAACCATAGTTCGAAGGTACAGAGGAATTTTTAGTGTGTACACTTTAAGGCAAGAGGGTATTTTATCTCTTCCATCGGGCTGGATAACATCTGGTAAGTGACTATATCCGTCAATGAGATCAAAATGATGCTCGTCATGCGCCAGTAAGATTATATTGACGGGCGGTTTGGCCATAATTAAAGCTCTTTGAGGGCGGATCTCAACAAACCACTGATTTTCTGGTGGTAAATTAATATGCGGGAGTTGATGATTATGTTGCCTATCAAAAAGAAACCCCTCATTATGGGTATTTTAAACTTAACCCCAGATAGTTTTTCCGATGGAGGAATCTATACGCAAATCGATAACGCGGTAGCGCAAGCTATGACAATGGTCGAGGAAGGGGCTGATATTATTGACGTGGGTGGTGAATCGACGCGTCCTGGTTCTGACCCAGTACCGGCTGCTGAACAGATTAAACGTACCAAGCCTATTATAAAGTTACTCAGTCAAGCATTGCCTGCAACTATTCAAATTAGTATTGACACCTGTTTGTCTTCAGTGGCTGAGGCTGCGCTCGAAGAGGGAGCGTCCATTATCAACGATATTTCGGCAGGCAGACAAGACAGCAAAATGTTTTCATTGGTCGCAACGAGTCGGGTGCCCTATGTACTCATGCACATGCAAGGAACACCAAAATCAATGCAGGTAAACCCTTGTTATGATGATGTTATCAATGAAGTTCGTCATTTCTTTATGGAACGGATTAAGCTGGCAGAAATTGCCGGTATTGAGCAAGCTCAGATTATACTTGACCCGGGCATTGGGTTCGGTAAAAGAAAGCAAGATAACCTGCAGTTGATCGCCAACCTGGATCAATTGGTCACAATGGGTTTCCCTGTCTTACTCGGCACGAGTCGAAAAAGGTTCATGGGGTCAGTCTGTGAAGTATCAGATCCTCAACAATTAGTCACTGCAACAGCTGTAACCACAGCATTAGGTGTATTGGCGGGTGTCCAGCTGTTTAGAGTGCACGATGTTAAGGAAAATCGCCAGGCTATGGATTTGGCATGGGCGTTAAAGAATGCATGAGAGAAATTGTTGATATAAATTGCTTCGCAAAGGTAAAGCCTGTGACAGCTCTTATTTTGAGTGCCTGTGTCAATTTCCAGAAGGAAAAAAAGCAAATAATTTCTTTTTGACTACAGTTAATCGTGAAGGAATATTTTTTCTCGATTAAGGCAGGTTAAAACATGAAATTAAAGCAACTGTTAATAACGATTTTTTTTATAGCGAGTAGTTCCGCTTTTGCTGCGTCAACAAGTCATTGGGATATGAATTCTTCAGATGGCGCTGGCAATACCGATCTTACGTTTATTCGTAATGGTAGCAACGCTGAGGGTACCAATGGTTTAGATGGTAAAACTATGACTGGCACCGTTTCAGAAACTGCTGAAGGTTTGCGATTTGAAGGCTGGTGGACTGCATCGGGTACTTCAACAAGCTGCGGTGAGGGTAGTGCGTTTTCCGGTCCGGTTGTTCTTCTTTTTCTGAATACCAGCGATATCGTGTATGGCGACTGGGGTTATTGTGATGAGAATATCGCTGGCATGAATCCGAATAAGCGCGCATATAAGGGGTCTTTAGTCAGCGGTTCTCTTACCGAGACCGATACTGCTTCGGATGATGAAGACACTGCTGATAACGATGACAGCGATGATCAGGATACGGATAACCAATTGTGCATCGATGATAAAGTCGATGATAGTAATATGCCGGAAGTACATGCTTCGGATTTAAGTATTGACATCCCAAAGTTGGTATATCTCCCATCAAACGGAGGTAATGCTGTTCATTTATGGGCAAAACTGGAATTTGCTGGACAAAATGCTGACGGCGAATTACTTTGGAAGCTTGCCGATTACGATGAAGTTGAAGAAGAATAATCTTTAATTTTGCTTGTATATACTTCACTTGGCCACGTGAAGTATATTTGGGAGTGCTTTGCCTTGTTTTCATGTTTTATTTTAGATAAGCAAAGCACTCTCCCCTAACAATATTCCCACCCCTATTTGTGAATCCATAATTTTGTCAGGATTTATATTTACCGACTAGCAGACAGATAAATAATCTAGCTGTCTAACATCTTGCTCGAAAATCCATCAAAGACCCCTAAAACACTCTTCGCTCCTAATGTTCTTGCCAGAGTATGTTCAGAGCGTTATTGAGTGGACGAATAGTCGACGATACTGGGAAGCACAAGCACGTGTCGACGGCAAATCTTGCCGGAATGACTATAAAGATTTGGTAAACATAGATAAGTATTTGTTATTAAATATAAAAAAATTATTGGCATAATTGTCGCTTAGTTTTATGCAAAGATGAACCTAAGGAGATACAAATGCCATTAATTGTCAATACCAACATTGCTTCCTTAAATACCCAAAGGAACATGGGAAAAACTCAAGATAAACTTGCCACTGCCATGCAGCGCTTATCATCGGGATTACGTGTCAATAGCGCTAAGGATGATGCAGCAGGTCTTTACCAAGCTGAAATTATGACAGCAGATATTCGTGGTCTTAACCAGGCTGTTCGAAATGCCAATGATGGTATTTCCTTAGCTCAAACTGCGGAAGGGGCTATGGCAGAAATTGCCAATAATTTACAGCGAATTCGCGAAATTGCCGTGCAGTCGGCAAATGCCACGACCGATGAACGAGATGGTTTGCAGCAAGAAGTGGATCAGTTAACGCAAGAAATTTCAAGAATCATTACTACCTCTGAGTTTAATGGAAGAGCCTTGCTTAGCGGCTTTGGTAATATGGTCTTCCAAGTCGGCCCCAACGGTAAAACGACTGATCAAGTTATTGTATCTGGTGTTAATTTAACCTCAGCTTCCGGTATCAGTTCTGTTTATAACGTGGATTTATCTGCAACAGGCACCATAGGAGTGAGTACTCAAGCAGATTCTTCAGCTGCTTTGGGCTTGTTAGATACTGCCATCGAAGAAATTGCGAGACAAAGAGCGACTTACGGTGCAGTGCAAAATCGATTTGAAGCCGTTATCGCTAACTTACAAATTTATGCCGAAAATTTGACGGCTGCACGGAGCAGGATTTTGGATGCAGATTTCGCTCAAGAGACAGCTTCTCTGACAAAGTCTCAAATAATGCAACAAGCAGGGACTGCAGTTCTTGCTCAGGCTAATCAAATACCTCAAGGCGCTTTATCGCTACTTCAGTAATAAATATTAAGTGGTTCACACTTCTGCAAGTTAACCAAGGAGATCAATAAAGTTTAGTTGGCGTTGGCCGTTACAGTGTTCGAACAAGATTTTTACAATAATTTCATTGTTAAGAACAAGTAAGGAGAAAAATAATGCCATTAGTCGTCAATTCCAATATAGCATCTCTGAATTCACAGAGACATTTAGGTAAAACACAAAATAATCTGAATACTGCCATGCAAAGGCTGTCTTCAGGTTTACGTATCAACAGCGCCAAGGATGACGCCGCAGGTCTTTATCAAAGTGAATTGATGACATCTGATATCCGGGGTTTGAATCAGGCTGTGAGAAATGCTAACGATGGTATTTCATTAGCGCAAACCGCTGAAGGTGCGATGGCAGAAATTGCCAACAACCTGCAACGGATTCGTGAAATTGCGGTGCAATCATCTAACGCAACAACCGATGAAAGAGGCGGTCTGCAAGAAGAGGTAGATCAATTAACCCAAGAAATTTCCAGAATTATTACGACTTCAGAGTTTAATGGTCAAGCGTTATTAAGTGGTACCAGTTCATTAACTTTCCAAGTGGGTATGGACGGTAAAGCCAATAATCAGATCACTGTTTCAACGGTTGCGTTGCAAACCGAGATTGGTACTAGCGGTGGCTATAATGCCGATCTTTCTGCGACGGGTACCATCGCAGTCAGTACTCAGGGCGACGCTTCCGCAGCGCTCAATAGCCTCGACAATGCAATAGAAGCTTTGGCTAAGAAACGGGCTACTTATGGAGCGGTGCAAAACCGGTTTGATGCGGTGATCTCCAATTTACAGAATTATTCTGAAAATTTATCGGCCGCACGCAGCCGTATCTTGGATGCAGATTTTGCCGAAGAAACGTCAAAATTAACCAAGTCGCAAATTATGTCACAAGCAGGTGTTTCGATGGTGGCTCAGGCTAACCAACTGTCACAATCAGCGTTATCACTGCTGGGTTAATTTTTTATTGAGGAACCGCCTCAGACAACAACAACTGAGGTGGGTCCACTAGGTTAGAGGGTGTGTTATGTCGAATGATTTATCACTGACGACAAAAACAGTATTGCCTCTCAGGTCTCAACAGGATACGCTCAAAGGACAGGCAGGAATCCAGGCTGAAGCCGGTTCGGGCATACCGATTACAACAAACGAGTCGACAATCGTAGGGAAAGCTACCAACATACAAGATGTGATGGTGCAGAAAAAGGATGAACAAGAAGAACAAAAGGAGCTTAAAAATACTGAGGCTGAAGCTGAAAGTGAGGATAAAGTGAAGGAAGCAGTGGCTGAACTCAATCAATTTGTGCAGTCACTGGATCGGGAACTTCAATTCAGTATTCACAAGGACAGTGGAAAAACTGTTGTGAAAGTGGTTGATGCAGAGACTGACAAGGTGATCCGACAAATTCCATCGGAGGAGATCCTTGCCATTTCAGAATCACTGGAGAATGTAACAGGCTTTTTATTACAGGCTCAAGCCTGATTTGAAACGGTTAAATTGAGATAGTTTGCGAGCATAACTATGAAATCACTACAAGCACCTGGTATAGGATCTGGACTCGATATTAATGGGATTGTCACTCAATTAATGGAGCTTGAGAGGCGTCCCATTGAGCTGTTGGACGAAAAAGAATCAACGATTGATGCCAAAGTCAGTGCTTTTGGTCAATTAAAAAGCAAGTTGGCCGAATTTCAAACGGCCATGAAAAACCTGGGAAGCGAGGATAAATTTAAGATTTATGCTGCGACTTCTACCGATGAGGATGTATTGGCCATTACCGCGTCGAGTCAAGCGGCTAAAGGTCGCTATAGCATCGATGTTAATCGTATTGCTGAAAACCACAAGCTGGCATCGGCCGCCTTTGCCGATTTTGATTCAACCACAATCAGTGCTGGTAGTCCTATGTCTATAAAGGTGGGCGAGGCAAGTTTTGATATTGATGTCAACGGGAAAACCTTAGGTGGAATCAGGGATGAGATCAACAATAGCACCGAAAATAATAGTGTTACTGCATCTATCATCAAGGAAGATGGAGGTTACCGGCTAATGCTTACTGCCGATGAAACAGGAAGCGAAAATTTCATTGAAGTAACCAATGATCCACTCACCCTGGCAACACTGAATCAAGATCGAGATGAAAGCGGTGGTTTTAACAAGGATGATCTCGATGCTGTGATGACTTTCGAGAATACTTTTACCGTAACACGTTCTTCCAATAAAGTATCAGACTTAATTAGTGGGGTTACGCTCGATATCAAAAAGCCCGGTAATACCGTTTTAGCAATAGGTCGAGATGACGAAGCGATCAATGAGTCCATTCAATTGTTTGCAGATGCCTTCAATGCTTTACGCGATGAAATTGATTTACAGCGTGATGAAGAGCTTGAAGCGGATAGTGTTTTATCCAGCATTGAAGCAAGAATTTTCGGGGTACTTAATTCTGGAGCGGGAATAACTGGGTCATCGCTAAGTTCACTATCTGAAGCAGGTCTTTCAATCGATAAAGAAGGACGGATGCAGTTGGAAAACGGCCGCTTAACTGAGCAGATGAATCTTGATTTTAACTCGGTGGTAAATTTATTTGCTGCGGATGGCGAAGGTTTTGCCAATCGTCTCCAAACCATGGCTGATAGATTGCTTGAAACCAATGGGCTGATAGATAATCGTGAGTCCGGTTTTAAAGACCGTTTACGGCAAATTGAAGATCAGAAATTCAGGTTAGAAGAGAGAATGCTGAAAATTGAAGATAGATTGCGAAAACAATTCAGTACACTCGATACATTTGTCAGTCAAATGAATTCAACCGGCGCTTTTTTGACTCAGCAGTTATCCAGTCCAAACGCATAATTAATAACTCATTTCTAGAGAGAAACATATGGTTGCAATCAACAGTGCTATCGAGTCTTATAGCAAAGGGACTCTTCACGCAGAAGTATTAGAAGCATCTCCTCATCGCATTATCCAAATGTTGATGGACGGTTTTATTGATCGTATTGCTTATGCTAAAGGAAATCTTGAGCGGGGCGAAATGGCTCAGAAAAGCCAGTATATTAGTAAGGCAATTGGGATTATTAACGGTTTGAAAAGCAGCTTGGACGTCGAGAAGGGTGGTGATATTGCCCATAACCTCAATGATCTATATGACTATATTAATCGCCGCCTTATCTTAGCCAACACTAAAAACGATATGGCTATTTTGCACGAAGTCTCTGCTTTGATGAAAGAAGTCAAAGACGGTTGGGATGCGATCCCTGCTGACTACCGATAAACAAATTACGATCTATGGTTAAACCTATCAAATTTGAAACGATCGTGGCTCTGACTGAAGCATTAGGTCAAGCAGCTGAGGACAAGTCATGGGATCAATTAGTGGCCATTCAACAGCAACGGGATGGCTTGATTAAGCAATTCTTTTCCACTCCAACTAATTTATCTCCAGCCGAGATTGAACAAGTTCAGTGGGTGCTGGCAACAGATAACGCCATAAAAAAAGTTGTCGTGGAAGAACAAAGTTTGATACAACAACAAATTTCAGGGATGAAACGCGCCCAAAACGCGGTGTCTATGTATCATCAAATTGGTATCCCCTATAAATCTTAGGGCATGGTCTCAATCATCGCCTCACAACCTGAACTCTTTTCACGAATCAGCTGAGCAAGAGAAGGCAATTTAAACTCACCACTGACCCTGTCCCGAATATAGTCGTACGTTCTAACACCTAGTTTTTTCGCGGTTTGACTAAGGGTCATAAAGGTGTCTTTCACCTCGGTGCCCGCGTCTGACATGGTATGCAAACTGACATCCCTTTCCCGTGCTTGCACACGGGCAGCTAATTCGGAGGCATTGTTATGCAACGGTAATTCCGGGTCGTCAAGCAACCGAAGCAATGCGTCCTGTTTCGCCCGTGTTTTGGCGATGCGCTCATCCAGTTGTGCATAACCCGTTTGCGTTGAAAACAGCGCGTCAAACGCCTTTGAAAGTAGGTTGGCCTGTTGGTCATCCGGAGCCTGTTTGTAAGCCTTTAGCCGATGATAGAAAAGCCAGTATTGGGTCAGAAATTTATCCAGTGACATTTTGTGTTGCGGAACAATCGGCCGTAGCTTTTTATAATGCCTGCCATCATGTATCCAGCACAAGGCGATATGCCGAGTGAGTAACTTGAATTGTGGTGCATCATCGCAGACCAGCGTTTCAATCACGGGGATCGTTGTCTGTTCCCGGTAAGCCGCGATGGCACAGGCCTCCTTGATGCGTGTCCGCTGTTGCGGGCCAGGCTTGAGGGTATCCAGCAGAGCATCAAAAGTGCTTTCGTCAAAGCAGACGCCTTTTTCCAACCGTTTATCCACGGCCTTGCGTATTTTATTAGACAGTTGAAAGCCCTCGAGCAGGCCAATGGCCTGCGTGTTATAAAGAAACTGGCGCGGCGCAAAGTTCCTGAACACATCCAGCACCGTCAGACGATCTTTGTGCGGGGTGGTGAAATAGGCCGAGTAAAAGGGATTACAGAGAATTTGCGTGTAATGGTTTTCGCCCTTGACACGGGCGCTGGTGTCATCGGTCTGCTGATATGTCGTACTCGCCAGCCCAGCCTCAACAATGTCAGATTTTTCCTGATGAAAATCGGCGTAGCCTGTTGTCCACTGATTGGAAAGATACGCCGATGAAATTTCGATGCCAAAATTCTGAAAGAAGTCCAGAATACAGCTTTCCGACAGATTGCATTCGGATTTTAACAGCGGAATCAGGGAGCGGATACCGACGCCAAATTCACCTTTCCCCGCCACATCGGCCGGAAGTTGACCCAGAAAGGTCTTCCCCTGTGATGGCGAGTAATACACCTCACGCCGATATTTGACATTGTTCGTGATGATCTTGATGTCCTGAATGACGACATCTGAATAGCCTTTAAATCGAGCATCCGTTGGCAGGACATTTTTGTTGACGGGACAAACCTGCTCTCGGTCAATTTTCACCTTGGTCAATTTGCCCTCGCGTTGACGTTTCTTAGGGTTGTTTTTTTCATCGGCCTCAGGGTCACCGCCCACTTGACGTTCCTTTTCGGACGAGTGATCAGCGGATTCTTTTGTACGGTTACCCTTGATATTCGGCTTGCCCTGTTCACCTTTCAAGCGGTTGATTTCATCTTTGAGCTGCTGGTTTTCTTCTCTGAACGCCTCATTTTCACCATAAAGCGTTTCTACCAAGTTAAGCAGTCCATTCACCAGGGATTTTATCTGAGGATCAGGGATGGAGGCCACATCTACTTGCAACGCTTCGATGGCCGACTCAATAGTGTTTCTGTTCAACGATACTTTAGAGGTCTTATGAAGTATAAGCCTATTATATCGTTGGTTTTTTAGGTCAGATTTTTGCCCATACAATGCGATTAATGGGGGTTGGTAATATTGGCGAAAAGGAATTAGCAAAGCGTTGCGAAAGGGTCTCCAGTCGCTTCACAAATGGACAAACAACCCGAAACAGGGTGTGGCGGAAATGAACATTGAAAACACAGTTTGTGTCCAAAACCTTGTCAAGTGTTTTTTTACTTTTATGGCATGTTTTTTCTGGATGGTCTGTTGCCCTAGAATTTATAGGGGATACTCAAATTGGTTAATTTAGCAAAATTGATTCAGAAGTAACAATTAGTATTTTTGTAATATCAGTTCCAGCACCAGTTTACTCCCAAAGTAAGCTAATAGTAGCAATGCAAAGCCGGACAACGTCCATTTAATCGCTGTCCGCCCCCTCCATCCATAACGTAACCGGCCCAATAACAAGGTGCCAAAAATAATCCACGCGGTAATTGACAACACGGTCTTATGCGCTAAATGCTGTGCAAACAAATCGTTCACGAACAATATGCCACTTAACAGAGAAAGAGTAAGAAAAAACAAGCCGACACCTATTATCTGGAATAGCAGAAATTCCATCGTTTGTAATGATGGTAATGATTGCATAAACCGAATAGGTTGGTGGTTTCTCAGTTGCCAGTCTTGCAAGGCAAGCAAGATGGCCTGGAAAGCAGCAATATTGAACAGGCTAAAGGCGATGATTGATACCAGTATGTGGCCATTCATTTGCCAGGAAATGTGGCTTAAATAGTGCGGTTTTAATGGTATTGTCAGGTCGAGCAAAAGCAGTGCAGCCACCATGGGAAAGATCGCTATACCCAGTTTCTCGAGGGGTTTGGTTATTGAAGCAGTTAATAGCATCAACGTTAAAATTAGTGCAATTAACGATGCTGTTCCAAAGAAACTAAAGTTAATTCCTTCAGGTGCCAAGAATAGTTTAGTGTTATACAATAAATGAAATGCAGCCGCCAACCAGCCGGAGCCTGCGGCAAAAAGCCGCAATTTATTGTTATTTTCAGTGTTCCTGAACGCTGTAAATTGTAAAGTAGCGCTGAGCAGGTAGCCAAAGACAGCCAAGCCACCCAGGAATAGAAATTTCATTGCGATTTAGTGTCCTTGCATGCCAAAATTGAGTGACTAGTCTTGCACATTGTTCGGGTAGGTTCAAATCCTGATTAAGAGGCATCCATGGTTGAGCCCGCGATCAAAACAAAGTTCTTCAGCCCTTGTAAAAGCTGATAAAATAACCCGTAACTTCAACTTCTGAACCAAAGAGATTCACCATGTTTGATAACCTAACTGATCGTTTATCCAAGACCCTAAAAAGTATCAAGGGCGAGGGCCGGCTGACCGAATCTAATATTCAAGAAACATTGCGTGAAGTGCGAATGGCGCTGCTTGAAGCGGATGTCGCGTTACCTGTTGTTACCGACTTTATCGACAAAGTTAAGCAACGCGCTTTGGGTCAAGAGGTTCAAACTAGCCTGTCACCCGGTCAAGCATTGATAAAAATTGTTCAGACCGAACTTGTTAGTGTGATGGGCGAGGCCAATGAAGCGTTGAATTTACGAGCCAATCCGCCCGCAATTATTTTGATGGCAGGATTGCAAGGTGCCGGTAAGACAACCACAGTTGCAAAATTAGGTCGATGGTTAAAGCAAACGCAGAAAAAATCAGTCGGTGTTGTCAGTGCGGACGTTTATCGTCCAGCCGCTATCGAACAATTAAAAACGCTAGCTGACGAACAGTCTTTAACATTTTTTCCTAGCGATATATCACAAAAACCGGTTGAAATTGTTGAACAAGCACTTGATGCAGCCAGAAAGAAATTTCTGGATGTTGTGATTGTAGATACGGCAGGTCGTCTGCACATTGATGCTGACATGATGGACGAAATCAAGGCTTTGCATGCCGCTATCAAGCCGATTGAAACCTTGTTCGTGGTTGATAGCATGACTGGACAAGATGCAGCAAATACCGCCAAAGCATTTCATCAGGCGCTGCCACTAACTGGTGTTATTTTAACTAAAGCAGATGGGGATGCCAGGGGTGGTGCTGCGTTGTCAATTCGACATGTCACCGGCAAACCGATTAAGTTCATCGGAATGGGTGAAAAAAGCGATGCATTAGAACCATTTCATCCAGATCGGATCGCATCCAGAATTTTAGGGATGGGTGATGTTCTAAGTCTGATTGAAGAGATTGAGCAAAAGGTCGATAAGAAAAAAGCTGAAAAATTAGCAAAAAAAGTTCAAAAAGGGAAAGGATTTGATTTTGAAGATTTTCGTGATCAGCTGCAACAAATGGTAAAAATGGGTGGTGTTGGCTCGATGATGGATAAATTGCCAGGTATGAACGAAGTGCCACAAAATGTACGGGAAAAAGTCAATGATAAAGAACTGGCCAGGCAGATCGGTGTTATCAACTCCATGACGCAGCAAGAAAGAAAGTTTCCCGACTTGATTAAAGGCAATCGTAAGAAAAGGATCGCAGCCGGATGTGGGCAAGAAGTTCAAGATATTAATCGTATGCTAAAGCAATTTAAAATGATGCAAAAAATGATGAAACGCTTTAAAAAAGGGAACATGGCCAACATGATGCGAGGGATGAAATCCAATATGCGCGGTGGTGGTGGTATGCGGATGTGACAAATTATTAGCTTTAGCTTCACATTTCAGTAGTTTCCTATTAAAATATGCGGTTAATTTATTCATTTTGAACAGAGGAATTTAATGGTAACTATTCGACTTACACGAGGTGGGATCAAAGATCGGCCTTTCTATCATTTGGTTGTCGCTGATAGCAGAAGAGCCAGAGATGGTCGCTATATAGAGCGCTTGGGTTTTTTTAATCCTTCCGCAAAAGGTCAGGAAGAAGAATTAAGGATTAACAGCGAACGGCTTCAATATTGGCAGTCGGTCGGCGCTCAGATGAGTGGCCGGGTCAAAAGTCTTGTCAAAAAAGCGAATAAACTAGCCACAGCGGAAACCAACAGTTAATTTTTGGAGCAACAAGAGCCGGTTCCAGTAGGCAAAATTACTGGAACATTTGGTGTTAAAGGGTGGGTAAAAATAACCTCCTTCACTGATCCTAAAATCAACATAGTCGATTATACGCCTTGGATCATTAAGGGGAAGAAACCCCAGATTGAGAGATCCGTTAGCATGGTCAAGCAACAGACCAAAGGATTTATTGCCAAACTGGATGGTATTGATACGCCTGAAGAGGCAGCTCTTTATAAAGGGTCAGATATATTAGTCTATCCAAGTCAATTTAAAGAACCAGGTCTACAAAATTATTTTTGGTTGGATTTGATTGGGCTAGATGTGGTGACGATAGCGGGCGCTAATTTGGGCCAAGTGTCTAGCTTGATTGAAACTGGCGCTAATGATGTGCTGGTCGTGGATGACGAAAAAGAACATCTGATCCCATTTGTCCTGGGTATTTATGTTCTTAAAGTCGAGCTGGATCAGAAAAAAATTACAGTTGACTGGGATCCTGATTCTTAACTGATATTTAACATATTATGCGCTTTGACGTAATCACCTTATTTCCAGAAATGATTATACAAGCGTTGTGTTTTGGTGTAACTGGTAGGGCGATAGAACGTCAATTGGTGAGTGTTAAAACATGGAACCCACGCCAGTTTACTGATGATCCCCATCAATCAGTAGATGACCGACCCTACGGGGGCGGCCCGGGAATGGTTATGATGATCAAACCATTACTCCAAGCGATGGTGGCGGTAAAAGCGGGACATGAAGGAACGGTAAAAACAGTTTTTTTAAGTCCCCAAGGCAGAAAGGTCGATCAACAACTGATCAACCAGGCTACGTTAGATGATCGGTTGATTTTAATTGCAGGGCGATATGAAGGCGTAGATCAACGATTTATTGATCAAGAAGTGGATGAAGAATGGTCCATTGGTGATTATGTTATCAGTGGCGGAGAATTGGCTGTACTCGTTGTTATAGATGCAATCACCAGACTACTGCCTGGCGTGTTGGGTGATGCCGAATCAGCAGCTCAAGATTCTTACATGAACGGCTTGCTCGATTGTCCGCATTATACCAGGCCGGATAATTTTCAAGGTCAGTTAGTGCCGGCAATATTAACCAGTGGAAATCACCCGGCAATTGCCCAGTGGCGCTTAAAACAGTCATTGGGATGGACTTGGTTGAAGCGACCGGATCTGCTAAAGCGATTAGATTTAACCACTGAGCAGCAACAGTTGCTAGAAGATTTTAAAATTGAAAGAAGCAAAAGGTAGAAAACAATGAGTAACATAATTCAGGAAATAGAAGCAGAACAGATGAGAACGGATTTGCCGGATTTCAACCCGGGCGATACTGTTGCTGTTCAAGTCAAGGTAATAGAAGGAAATCGTGAGAGATTGCAAGCCTTTGAAGGTGTTGTTATTGCAAAGCGTAATCGTGGATTAAATTCGGCTTTTACCGTCCGAAAAATTTCACATGGAGAAGGTGTAGAGAGGGTTTTCCAAAGTCACAGTCCGTTGATTGGTTCTATAAAAGTAGTAAGGCGAGGCGATGTGCGTAGAGCAAAACTCTATTACTTGAGAGGGCTAACCGGGAAAGCGGCCAGAATTAAAGAAAAAATCTAGCGGGTTGATAGACTTCACGCGGTCACGGATGCGGATTTCCTTGTTGTAGGTTCTTCTGGCAGATCAACAAAACGGGTAGCATTTGCTACCCGTTTTGCTTTAATATCCAAGCTATGATTACTTGGGTTGAAACATGCCATGGTTCTAAAGATAAAGCGGTTGTGCAAACGCCGTTGGGGCTTTTATCTTTGCAATCACAAGGGGAAGTTTTGTTGAATGCTGATTGGCTGGTGGTAAAAGATATTGCGCTGCAATTTCCGGCTACTTCTTTCTTGCAGCAAGTCGTGGTTCAATTAGACGGTTTCTGGCAAAACTCCCGGTACGATTTTGTTATTAAAGTGTTAAAAAAAGGAACGTCATTTAGATTAAATGTCTGGCAGGCGTTATGCCAGATTAAAGCTGGTAAAGTGATTACTTATGCAGAATTAGCCAAAGTTTTAGCCACCGGCCCCAGAGCTATCGGTGGTGCGTGCAAACATAATCCTTTTCCTGTTTTTGTGCCCTGCCATCGAATTATCTCTGCTAGTGGAATTGGCGGTTATGCAGGAGCAATTGATGGCCCGCTTGTTAGTATCAAGGAAGGGCTATTAGCCCACGAAAAGTCAATTCCCTCATCCCTATAGCATGCATTCGAAAGAGCATATTGAAGTATTTATAGATGCTATTTGGGTCGAGCAGGGACTTAGTAAAAACACCTTAAGTGCCTATCGAAGCGATCTGACTATTTTCGACAAATGGCTGTCAAAAAAAACGCTGGCCGATGTCGATGTGCCGGATATCAGTGCTTTTTTAGCTAGCCGTTACCACAAAGGTTTAAGCTCTAATTCAACCGCTAGAATTTTATCCAGTCTCAGGCGGTTCTATAGCTATTTATTACGAGAAAATAAGGTGTTTGAAGATCCTACAGCAAGGATCGAGTCTCCCCGTGTTAGTCGATTGTTGCCCGAATTTTTGTCAGAACAAGACGTGGAGCGCTTGCTTGAGGCACCTGAAATAAGCCAGTTGCACGGCGTCAGAGACAAAGCAATGTTGGAAGTTCTATATGCGACGGGTCTCAGAGTTTCGGAGCTTGTAAATTTAAGCTTTGATCAAATTAATCTTCGGTTAGGCGTTGTCAGAATAATCGGCAAGGGGAACAAAGAACGTTTAGTGCCGATGGGTGAAGTGGCAATGGAATGGCTACAAAGATATATCAAAACGATAAGGCCTGATGTTATTCGGGATCGCCAGAGTTCCTTTGTGTTCATAACGCACCACGGAAAGGCTATGACCAGGCAAGCCTTTTGGCACATAATTAAACGTATGGCGCAAAAAGTTGAAATAACCAAAAGCTTGTCGCCTCATACCTTAAGACATGCGTTTGCTACGCATCTATTAAATCATGGTGCCGATCTTAGGGTTGTTCAATTATTGCTAGGTCATAGCAGTTTATCGACCACTCAAATCTATACTCATATAGCCAAAGAGCGACTAAAAGAACTTCATACTCGATATCATCCCAGAGGGTAATAGCACAATGTCTCAACTCATTCATCCGACAGCATACATTGATCCGGCAGCATCGCTAGGTGAAGAAACCAGGGTTGGCCCTTTTGCAGTAATTGAAGGAGACGTAACAGTAGGTAGTAATTGTTTAATCGATACCCATGCTGTTATTCGATCTTACACTACTTTGGGAGAACGAAACAGAGTTCATCCCCATGTCGTTTTGGGTGATTTACCGCAAGACCTCGGCTTTCAAGCGGAGACGCCTAGCCGTTTAGTTATCGGTGATGATAACGTTTTTCGTGAAGGTTTTACTGCTCATCGGTCCTCGCGAGAAGGAGAAGCGACCATTATCGGCTCAAATGGTTATTACATGAATAATAGCCATGTGGCGCATGATTGTACTTTAGGTGATGGAATTATTTTCGCCAATAATGTGTTATTGGCAGGACATGTGGCAGTCGGCGATAAAGTTTTTATGGGAGGTGCTGCTGTGGTTCATCAATTCTGCCGTATCGGAACCTTCGCAATAGTCCAAGGCACCACTGGCATAGGTATGGACGTTATTCCTTATCTTATGATTGGTGGATCGAGGCCCGCAAAGCATTATCGGTTAAATAAAGTCGCTTTGCGTCGAGCTGGGGTCAGTGGTGATCGTTACCGAGTATTGGAGCAAGCGGTTCGTCTCCTGGGACAAAAACAAAGTCTTGATAAATTGGAAGAAACACCAGAGATTATCACTTTAAAACAATGGCTCAGAGAAAAATCTAAACGCGGGATTCATGGATTTGCTAAAGTAGAAAAATGACTGAAGAAATAGGTAGACGATGAGCAACTTGAGATGTGCAGTCGTTGGCGCGGGCTATTTGGGGAAATTTCACGCTGAAAAGTATGCTGAGCTAGAAGGCTGCGACTTGATAGCCGTGGTCGATATCAATCAAGAAGCGGCTGAGGAAGTTGCCAAAAAAAATAATACGACTGCATCGACAAGCTATCAAGAAATACTGGATCAGGTTGATGCTGTGAGCGTTGTGGTGCCAACGACATTGCACCATCAAGTCACAAAAGATTTTTTAAAGGCAGGCTCTCATGTTTTGGTGGAAAAGCCGATTACAGAAACAGTGGAACAAGCCGATGAATTAATTGATTTAGCTGCGGAGCGAAATTTGATCCTACAGGTTGGGCACCTGGAACGATTTAACCCCGCAGTGATGGGGCTAGACGTTCAGCAAGACCAACCTTTATTTATTGAATCCCACCGGCTATCGCCTTTTAATCCCCGAGCAAATGATGTCAGCGTTGTGCTCGATCTGATGATCCATGACATCGACATCATTATGGCAATGGTCGATTCTGACATTGATAGGATAGATGCCAGCGGCACGCCTGTTTTAACACAAGGCATTGATATTGCTAATGCTAGGCTCAACTTTGCCAACGGTTGTGTGGCTAACGTTACGGCAAGCAGAGTTAGTGTGAAAATGGAACGCAAAATGCGTTTATTTCAGCCAAAATCCTACGTATCAATTGATTTTCAGAATAGAATTTTAACGCGAAATTATACGGGTGAACGAGAAATGTTTCCCGGGATTCCTGAAATTGTTACCGAAGAATCGATTTTCGACTCGGGTGACTCGCTTTTAAACGAGATTCAACATTTTACCGAATGTATTCAATCAGGTCGAAAACCGCTTGTTTCAGGAGAGGCCGGAAAAAGAGCGCTTGCCACAGCGATCAGAATTTCAGAATTGTTAAAGAGTTAAGAAAATTGTGAAAGTAGTTTTACTACGTTTAATCCGATTTTTTTAATCATTGCTCGTAAAAATAGCGGGTAATTTGATCCGGGTGCCATTGATCATCCAAGAAAATTGGCTGTCGTTCACGCATTGCGAAATAATGAATTAAAGCTTTCTTTCTAGCCAAAAAATGAGCAACCATTTTGGCCTTGAGGCTGGGACGCATGAATAAATGACGATCCTCTCCTGATTCCGGGTCAGTGAAACGAATCCATCCCCGGTTTGGCAAATTACTATGCTCTTGGCTGTTCCATATCACCACAGGCACCACATCATGCTTTGCTATTGGTTCTAATATTCGATCTAATTCTGACAGAGGGAAATGAAAGTCTGATACCAAAAAAAGCAGAGAGCGGTGGCGGGGAAGGTGATTAATCGCATTTAGCATACCCGAAATATTTTTTCCAGAAGGCTGGTGCTGACTTAGTTGTTGAACCAAATCCGGAACGCCTCCTTTATACCACCGGGCAGGAAGAAAATAGTGTTCCAAAAAAGTTTCTGCAAAAGCCAGAAAGCTGAAGAAATCACCTGTGCGGTAAGCAGAAAATGCTGTAGCCCCAGTAAACTCAGCGAGTGGTTGGATTTTATTGGCAAAACTCATCGATGCAGAAAGGTCGGCTATCACCACCACAGGAATGGTGCTCCGTTGTTTGTAATTGCGGACTAAAAATTGTCCGAAAGGATCCAGCAGGCTGGCGTAAATATCGATTTGCTTCGGCTCTGGGCGAGACATCAGCGGAACATGATTGAAGAATTCATGGCCGCCACCGCTCTGGCTGCTAGGGTGCCGTCCCGGATGTGCCATCCTGGTGCGCCAGGGGATACGGTAATGAAATTCTTCCATCAAGGCGTCGCGACATGCTGGAGAATTTGTTGCGTCAGCTCTTTAGCGATGCTTTCCCGTCTCATTTCGTAAGTCGGGTTAAAATAAATGCGATGACCGATGGTTTCATGAAAGATATCTCTGATGTCTTCTGGAAATACATGGTCGCGACCATTGATCCAGGCATTGACTCTGGCCGCTCTCATCAACATACTGGCCGCCCGTGGGCTGGCGCCAGCCAAAATTAACTTCTCAATATCGACACCATCAATCTCAATGCCCAATTGCTCAGGGTGATGGGTTGCTTGCCATAACGCCCAGGCATAATCCTGTAGAGTATTGGTATGTTTGATGGTCTGCTGGATGTGTTCTCCGATTTGATTGAGTTCTTGGAAAGGTAAAATGCCAGATTGAACCGTCTCAATGAGTTTGTCGATATCATGAAACCGAGGGTTGATCATCAGGTTTTTTTGTAACGCGGGATCTTTGGGGGTTTCAATTCTCAATTCCATCATAAAACGATCTCGGGCAGCCGTTGGAATTTCAAACGTTTCATCTTTTTCGACTCGATTACGGTCGGCAAATACTTGCAGATGAGGAAATAAATGTTCTTGATTAAATGCCGTCACACTTTTTTCCGCCATAATCCTTAACAATAACGAATGAACTTGTGGACGAGCTCGGTTGACCTCATTGAAAAAGAAAGTCGACAACTTTTCTCCGTGTTTCAAGATGGGGCCAGGGTCGACTTGCGGCTTACCGCTCTGGTTTATATAAGTATGGTAAATCAGATCGTTCGGCATTAGATCGATGGTACCTTCGATCCGTTCATAGTCGCCTCCAATGCCTCTGGCAACTGCGCGTAGCAAGGTTGTTTTGCCGACGCCTACATCGCCTTCCAACATCACATGGCCTCGCGCGAACGTGGCGATTGTGATTAAACGGACGGCTCGTTCCAGACCTATGACGACTTGGTTAATCTGTTTTTCAAATTCTTGGACATGCCGATGCCATGTTTCTAAGAGGTCTTTAGCCATTTGTTTGAGTAAGGTTTTGGTTAATGATGTCGCTATTAAAAATAGCCTCCATTATAACGACCTACTGGGAGTGTTAAGGATAAATTTAATCACTAAAGCGCTGGCAGACTATTTCGTTTTGATGTCACCGAAAGTGAATGGATTCATCATTATCATTTTGGGCAGTGCGTCTTAATTCGGCAAAATTTAAAATTTTTACTTCTTTTTGATTGATAGAAACCAGTCCTTTTTGTTGAAATTGCTGTAGTAATCGGCTGACGGTTTCGATAGCCAGTCCCAAATGGTTACCTATTTCACTGCGGCTGAGTGGGAGTCTAAAGGTAATGGCGGAAAACCCTCTTTGTTTAAACCGGTCTGAGAGGTCAAGCAGAAAAGTCGCTATTTTTTGGTCGCCTGGTAACTTAGTGCTAATGACTCTTGCCTGGGACTCTTTCAAGATGTTGCTGGAATGTTTGAAAAGTTCATGAGTTAAAGTAGGCAGCCGGCGACAGAGATCATCGACCTTGTCTTTAGGAAGTTCACAAAAGTTCAATGTGTTGAGTGCAATCGCCGAGCAATAATGTACGTCATGCAAACCATCAAAACCTAATAATTCACCAGGCAGTAAGATCGATAAAATATGCTCGTTGCCGGATTGGTCATCAATGACCAGTTTTGCCATGCCAGACTGAATAGCCAAAACGCCTTTAAAGTTATCGCCTTGGCGGTAAATAAACTCCCCACGTTGAAGAATACGCTTCTGCTTTACAACGCCGCTTAATGTGTTGATTTCGTCCTTAGATAAGCCTTTCGGCATACAGATTTTATCCAGGCTGCAGCGGCTACAGTTGACTTCAAGGTCGTGCGAATTGTCTTTCATTATGTTGTGGCCATCAATAAAAAATAGAGCGCAAAATTAAAATCTTCAAGTCTTTTGACATATGTCAAAAGTTGATTGATAACTCAAGGATATACTTTTTGTCAAGCGAAAAGGCAATATAAATCTTCTCGTTTGATTACTACTGTATCCAGTCAATGAATAATTAGTGACGGGCACAGCAATCAATTTCAACTTTTAAAGAGGAAAGCAAGATGAAAAAAATCGCGAAACGAATAGCAAGTGCTTTATTCATGGTTATTGGATTATCTACAATGCTTGTAGCATGCGGTGGTGGAGACGGAGGCATGGGCGCACCTGGCAGCTCATCATCACAAACTAATCTAAAATAATCCCATATTAGCATGAGAAAAGCACATGGAGATGTGCTTTTCTGTGCTTGCAGTTTAATGAAACAGACCCACGGTGAAGTTGTCGTGAGCTTTTATTAAAACTAACCCGCCTAATCTTGCCTAAATTTAAGTTTGCTGTTTCTGGGTAGCTTTCGATAGAAAGTTTGTCCGCTTAATCTACTCGTCTCGTCGTTACGGAATGATTGTTCTTTAAAATTCGCTTGAGTTGTCTTCTTGATTTATGTTCTTTTTTCAAGATATCATAAAGCATGTCAATAAAAAACACGCATGGTGGTCGCCGCGAAGGGGCTGGACGCAAAGTCAGCTCTGGGCAATATAAAGAGGCGACCCAACCGGTTCGAGTGCCGGCATCTTATGTGCCAATGCTACGGAATATGTTGCAAGATCTGGCAAAAGCCAGGCAAAGTAGCTTTTCTGATAAAGCAACGGTGTTGATACCTCAGGACAATCCACCTAAACTGGCTAGGCCACTGTTTTCCTCCGCAGTTCCAGCAGGTTTCCCCTCGCCAGCTGATGATTATATCGAAGGGCAATTGGATCTTAACGACTATTTTGTTAAACATCCAGCAGCGACTTTTTATGTCAGAGTAACGGGTGACAGCATGATCAATGCGGGTATTTTACCCGATGATATTTTAATCGTTGATCGGTCCATCGAGCCGACACATGACAAAATTGTGATCGCTGTGGTTGATCATGAGCTTACCGTTAAGCGCTTGTATCGGAGGAATGGCGTTTTACAACTAAAACCGGCCAACCCGGATTTTCCCACGATTGTGTTGAAGCATGACATGGAGCTGGTTATATGGGGCGTGGTTACCGGTGTCACACGCAAGCTCTGAATTTCCACGCCGTATCGCGCTGGTCGATTGCAATAACTTCTACGCCAGCTGTGAGCGAGTCTTTCATCCTGCCTGGGAAGGTAGGCCGTTAGCCGTGTTGTCCAATAATGATGGCTGTATCATCGCGCGCTCCGATGAGCTTAAGGCTTTGAAGATCCCGATGGGCATGCCTTATTTTCAGGCTAAGCCTTTGCTAAAAAAAGCCAGCGCTGTCGTAGTGTCCAGTAATTATGAGCTCTATGGTGATATGTCGGCGCGGGTGATGACGTTGCTTGGTCAATATACGCCTGAGATGGAAGTTTATTCTATCGATGAAGCTTTTTTGGATCTAACCGGTTTTGCGCCGCTGTGTCTGGATGAATATGCAAGAGGTATCAGTCGCTACATAAAGCAATGTTCTGGCATTCCCGTTAGCATCGGTATCGGTCCTACTAAAGTACTGGCTAAATTAGCGAATCGCATCGCTAAAAAGCGTAAAATTCCTGGTGGATTATTTGATTTAGGCGGTGCTGATGCTTTGGAGACGGTATTAGAATCTACCGAAGTCGCTGATATTTGGGGTGTTGGTCGACGTTGGGGTCAACAGCTCAATCAGTTTAATATATTCAATGCACGCCAATTAAGGGATGCCGATACTCAGTTTATGCGAAAGCAATTTAGCGTGGTCATGGAGCGTGTTATCTTGGAGTTGCGCGGCACAGCTTGTTTGGGCCGAGAAGATGTTTTATCAAAACAACAGATTATTGCATCTCGTTCGTTTGGTCGGCGTATCACAGCCAAGAATGAACTGGGGGAGGCTTTGGCCTTGCATACTTGTCGGGCAGCAGAGAGATTGCGTCAGCAAGGCAGTTTGGCCGGAGCAATCATCGTTACTATTATGACCGGACGATATCACCCTGAACAAACCTGTTTTGCACCGTCTTGTTGTATTAAGCTGGCCGCACCTACAGCGCATTCGGGTCAGTTTATTCAAGCTGCTCAAGTCGGTTTGAAAAGAATTTATCGTTCGGGTCACTCTTATGCCAAAGCTGGCGTGATGCTGCTTGACATCGTTTCTGCTGCATCCGTGCAACAAGATATTTTTAATGACGGTGATACTAGCCGTTCGACTGCGTTGATGCAGGTGGTGGATGACATCAATCAACGCCACGGCAAGGGCACCTTGCGCTATGCTCGAGAAGGCTTTCAACAGCGCTGGGCGATGCAACGTCATCATAAATCTCCAGGTTACACGACCTGTTGGCGGGAGCTGCCATCAGTGTATTGAAAGATTAAAAATAAAAAAAAGAAATAAAAAAAAGGGGACAGACCACGATTAAATAAGCTATAATGTCACCTGTAATCACTTGACATCATTTTTTTATGCCGCGTCGATCTCGCTTGGTTGTTCCGAAGATACCTTTACATATTATCCAGCGAGGTAATAATCGACAGGCATGTTTTTATTGTGATGATGATTATCTTTTTTACCTTGAATGTTTGCTGGAGTATTCTCAGAAAACTAATTGCATAATTCACGGGTATGTTTTAATGACAAACCATTTTCACTTATTACTAACGCCAAGCTATAAGGAAAGTGTTGGCCAGCTTATGAAACGGCTTGGGCAAAGGTATGTCCAATATGTCAATCGAACTTACCAGCGTAGTGGCACCCTATGGGAAGGGAGGTTTCGTTCTTGTATTGCACAGGAAGACAATTACTTACTGCATTGTCTACGATATATCGAACTTAATCCAGTCCGAGCAGAAATGGTTTTGCACCCAGAGGATTATAGGTGGTCGAGCTATCGAGCCAACGCACAAGGGAAGAGAAATAAGTTGATCAAACCTCATTTCATGTACGAGGGATTGGGTTTAACGGAGATGGCGCGACAGGCAAGTTATCGTGAATTATTTCGATACAGTCTGGAGCCTAGTTTGGTAGATGAAATACGTAAGGCGACGAATGGTAATTTTGTTTTGGGAAATGATCGTTTCAAGGAAGAAATCAGCAAAGCTTTGGGAAGGCGTGTACAACCTGGGAAGGCAGGGAGGCCAGTTAAGAATGAAAAACAATAGTGGTCTGTCCCCTATTTCCTTTCTCCGACCCTAATTATTTTGAGAATGGCTTACCGGTTAATTTTCAAAATATAAAAGTTAAAACAGAAACAAAATACCTACTATTATTCACTGTTTATACTGTTGAGTTTGAAGCCGATGCAGGGAATGAATACGAATTAGCTCTTGAATTTAGCCAAGATAATTCAGTTAAAAGTAAGATCAAACAGGCACTGATATTTGAAGTAACTCGAGTATTAGAAAACAACAAATACCTTAGATTTTTAAACAAATAATGTGCGGGGATTCAATCAGCAAACCCACATAATCACAATATACAAGGGCTTGTCCAACAAATGACTTTGATTACTTTTTTACCTTTAGTATTTCCCTGTTAATCACAACTAATGGCCCAATTATTATCCCATCATTATCAGTTAACTCTTTCATATTTAATATTTTACCGCTAAACAACACTTCATGCTCTCCGCTCCATATGCTGCCCAAATTATCTGTTGTCTCAGCACAGGAAAGGCAGTCAGTCCTAGCATAGTATGAGAAATATCATTCACACCTTGCTAGAAAACTGTCCAGATAAATTAAAAATTATTAGTTGTGTTGTAAGACGCTACAGTTTTACCTGCGCCCTCACAGAACCTACAGAGCATTACAGATTTTATCTCACTGCCGGAATAATTGTAGCTGCATAAACTACACGAATATTTGTTAACTATGCCTTCAGACAAACACTTTCCTTCACCTTTACAATGATCACATATTTTGTAAACAGCTACACTTGTTGTTTTAGGGCAGCCGCAATGTGGGCAAGCATCAGCTAGTGTTGAAACTGATCCGCCACAATCGGAACATTTACTTAGTGCCATAATTAAATTCTTCCTTAGGTATATTTTGACTCATGCCACTAACTAGTCACCTTTATTCATTTGAATAACCCTTAGTTGTTGGATAAGACTTAGTCACATAACGCCAAATTCTGTGTCCGCTGGCAGATGTTAGATGAACTATGCTAACGCTCTGAACTTTGATAATAGATGACCTCTGAAAGAAAACTGTGCTGCCAGCGGTCAACTGGATGCCATGGTGTACGCCCAGCATGGGCGTGAACTAATAAGGTGAAAATCCTCTGTAGGACAACCTAACTTATTCATAACAACAAGTATAACCATTTGCCGTCGGCAAATACAACTCAACGAGGAGTTTTGAAAATGAAGATTGAGTGCAAAACTGCGAGCCTACGAACAGAGGTTTTTTGGAGAGTCAAATCTCATGGTTGAGTTAGCACAAGGGTTAGTGCCTGTTAATGAACCTCCCTGTGCGGATGCAGGGAGGGCTAGAGAGATACTAGCCCTTACTGATTTGCGCATCGATTTCAAACAATGCATCATCACAGTCACGTCATTCGATCATATGGCAATAATTATTGACAATCAATTTCTCGAACAAGCTGAACTCCCCATTCGGGAACAAACATTATTTTATTTTGAGTAAACATCATAACAGCGGTACATTTTTAAAATTCACCTCCTCATCTACCTTGAATTGCTCTGCGACAATCAAAGGAAGAATAGTCAATCGCATTTTCTATCTCCTTTTGATCCGTAATAAATATTCCAACAGTGCTGATTTTTGACTTCGCACGTTGTCCCCAGCAAGTACAAAATTTTGATGTATTTTGATTTTCAATTTTTATCACTGGCCGTACAGGTGCGAGAGAACCATAGAGACACATTTCTTCAATTTGAGTATCAATTTGAGAATATGAATAGTATTTGTAAGCAAAGAAGCAGAGAGCTATAAATCCGAAAAATGTAAAGATTTCGTCTAGTGTTTTAGCCATACCTAAAATTCGTCCTTTAATGCGTAGTAATTGATTTAAAATTCATATTTTTTAGCGTAACCAGTGAATCCAGGGCACATTTGCATGCATGTTTAACCTTCAAGAAAGTTACCGGAAATATAGAATCATGTCAAACATTAAACTTACTTCTTTATTGGACAGGGTAAGTCGAATAAAGACAAATTGATATGGTTGGGATGTAAGAAATAAGTACTCAAAAATATGATTAAATTATGTTTTACTCTTAGCTAGTTTTCTGCAATTAACCTAATAACCTCAAAATAACTAATACCCGTAATTCGTAAAGGAATGAATGAATTTTACTACTATAGTATTTTCCAATTCAGAAATGAGTCTGAAGTGTGCATAATAGTTAAGCTTGGATTTTCTGTTCAAAAATCTGGTTAAAAAGTTTCTGTCTTTCTTTTTTTAGGATTATAGCGGCCTGTGTCTCGCGTCAATTACTTTGTCCGGTTTGGCGACAATTATGATGGCCGGTTGAGTGATTAAGGTTTTTTATGATTTTTTCTGATGTTTCCTCCTGTAACTGTTGCCGTCGATTTCAAGAATCGTGGCATGATGGATAATGCGGTCAATGGCGGCTACGGTCATTAATGTATCCGGGAATATCTGATCCCAGTGACTGAATGGCTGGTTTGATGTGATGATCAAGCTGCCACTTTCATAACGATGAGCAATAAACTCAAACAGGACCTGGGTTTCTGAATCCGTTTTTTTAACATAACCAATATCATCGATAATGAGTACACGATATTTATCCAGTCGACTCATCACAGCCATTAAATCCAGCTCTTTTTTGGCCTGCTGCAGTAATTGCACCAGTGCGGTGGCAGCCAACCATTTTACCCGGATGCCTTGTTCGATAAGATGAAGCCCCAAAGCAGAAGCAATATGCGATTTACCGACACCGGAAGGGCCAATCAATAAAACATTATCTGCCTGTAGCGCCCACTGGGTATTATCGCGCAGCCCAATCACTTTCTTTTGAATGGTTTCCGGTAATTCATCAAAGCCTAAGGTGGCAAAACTTTTGCCCCGGGGTAATTTGGCTTCTTTGGTCCAGTTGCAAACTCGCGTTTCAAAGCGCCGTGCAATTTCATTTTCACACAGTTTAGACAGGTATTGGCTATAGCCCCATGCCTGTTTTGTGGCCTGTTCCTGATAAGCTTCATAATATTGCCAAAAAGCCAGCAAGCGAAGTTCTTTTAACATCATTGGCAAACCATCACTCACAGCACACCTCCTGTCTCATCCACTGACCGGTCAGTAGTTGATCATAGTCAGCAACCTGGTGTTGGCGTAGCGGTATCGGTGGCGGTGTACTGTGTTGTAAATACCTTGCCTGCAGGGATGTTAAATCGGGCAAGGCACCTTGTTCTGCCTGTCGCATTAGCTCAGTTGCCAGGGCACTTTCGCAATCATAATCATAGGCAAAGCGTAAAACAGCAACCATCCACTTGCATGCTTCTTGCGGTGTAAACTGTTTCTCTGCCTGCTTCCATAAAGCCCGATATTGCGTGTTAGGCAAAATATTATCGCGAAACTGTGAGAAGCGGAAGGCTTGTGGTTTGGCTGCCAGAGAATGAATGATATGCCGGTAATCTATTCGTCGCGCTCGGCCGGTGGGCGTTGTTGGATAAATCCGAGGCAGATTGATCACCCGAGTTTGGCCAACAAAGCAGACCAAACGATCATGGTAGAGATGCACCCTGACGCTTTCACCGATAAGGCGTGAAGGGACGGTATACAATGCGCGTTTTACAGCAATGGTACTGCTGGTGGTGACTTTTACCGACAGCTCAGCATAATCAACAAATCGGTGTTTGGGTAAGGCTAACAGGGTTTTGTGCTCTTCGGCCAACCTGCCTTTGCATCGTCTGTTCAGTTTGTCGACAATGTGTTCAAGAAACTCTCGATAAGCACGGAGTGTAGAAAAATCATTCGAACCGCGTAACTTTATGGCTTGATCAATGCGACGTTTTAATGAGCCATGCGGTGCTTCAATGGCGCCATTTTCATGACTAATGCCCAGATTATTGATGGTGGGCCGCATGCCATAATGCTTACATAAATCATGATAGTCTTCCGTCAGTCGCTGTTTTTCTACGTTATTGACGTAAGCCGCACTGAGGCTGTCTGTACGATGTTCCTTTGGTGAACCGCCTAAGGTGTGTAATGCACTTTGTAAGCCGTCAGCCAGTGCACTGTAGCTTTCTCCGCCCTGAATAACATGGACATGACGCCAACCACTAAAAGCCAGGCGAAACTGGTACAGTAAATGTGCGAACGCCTTCCCGTCTATCGTAATGACGGTATTGGGGTGCGTAAAATCAGATAGTCCCTGATGACCCGCAGGTACCGACTGACGAAACATGACTTCTTTGTCCGGGCCTTGTGTGGCCTGCCAGTGTTTAACACGTCTTTGCAGTGTCCGAAGGTATTTCTCTGGATACTTTCCCGGATGCTGCTCATCCAGATGCTCCCACAGGGTAATGCCAGTTAAGGACGATTCATCTTCTAATAACGGAACCAGTTCTGAGTCCCATACGGCTTCTAATGGATCTTTGCGCGTTCGCCACTTTCGTTCTTTGTGTTCAGCTCTTTCACCTTTTTCGATCCGGCAACCTGATCGAACACTGATGCCGGCTTTTGCTGCGGATGTCTCCTGCGTACAACCTGTCTGACGATTTTTCATATAACTATTTTCCTGTAATTGAGTGATGTGTTTACCGGACAAGTCACTTCCTCCTAAGAGTAAAAAGTACTTATCAGTTTATACACTCAACCGGTCAAGATAATTGTCGTCTGACCGGACAGGTTAATTGTCGCCTAACAGGCCTGATTATCGGTTATTGCCATGGCAACCTGATCGAGTATCGCAAAGCTTATTCCCGGTTTCAAATATTTTTCACTGTCAGGTAGTGATTTGAGTTTGTCATAAGGTGTCATCATGTTTTTATAGGGGTATTGCTTAGACTGCTTTCCTTTATCGTCGGTGATGATTTCAGGATAAAAGCAGGGCCTGTGATAGTTAACATAGGGGTACAAATACTTGATATTGAATTCATTCAGCCTCGCAGCCCATCTTTGTGGGATATGGGTATAGCCAAAAACCTTTCTGACCACCGCGGCATTTTTGCCTTCAACCAGTGCATTATCATTGGTTTGTCGGGATCGTGATTTGGTCATTTCAATCAATAGCTTATTTAACAGGTTCTCTACGGGCTTGTTGATATATTCTGACCCATTGTCAGAGTGAAAACCTTTGATGATAAAGGGAAAAGTTTCCAGTATTTGTTCAAGCACGGGGATTAAAAAGTGTTCGCTGATTTTTTCAACGGATAAGATCATTTCAAACTGAGTGACTTCATCAACTACATTGATATGATAAACGCCTTTTTGCTTGTCCTGGTCGCCCTGGTGAACGGTATCAACGCGAAGGTATCCTGGCTGACCGTTGGCTTGTGGTTTTCTTTTGTCGCCAATGGCGATCTGCCTGGGTTTGGTTTTTTCAAAGTCTCTGCGCTGTAACTGATAGGTTTTTGATGCCCTCAGATTGTAGAGGTGTGAAACAGAGATTGTCGCCAGCTTTTGATACTGCTTCTCTCCGTACACCTGATAGGAACGCTCAATAAGCTTTTTCACGGCATGACCACAAGGTTTCTCATGCCATTCATCAATGTCTGCCAATAATCGAATATCGCGCTGAGAATATTTTCGGTTGAAACCATTGCCTCTTGCTGGGCTGTACCTGACGTAACCGGTCTTTCGGTACTGCGCGATGAGACGTGTCATCTGCTGGCGGGAATAACCGGTTAGCTTAATCAGAAACCGACTAATGATGCCCTTGTCTTTTTTATTGCAGGACAGGTAGTTGAATTTAACGAGTCCCTTTTGGATCAATTGATACCGCTCAGCTTTATTACCCGGTATCGAATAGGCTATCGATTGGTTGCCCTGCAAAAAGGATTCGAGGTGCTCTATTTGGGTTAAATTATCGATGTTCATAATCATTTTCATAAAGTGGATTATGAACAGAAAAGCTATTTCAGGCTCATTTTATACTGGAAATAAGGAGTCGTTTCAGACTCATTTCATATTGGACAAGGCTACTATTCCAATATTCTAAATTTCAATGTTAGAATAAAGACGCGATATCTTCCAAGCATTAACTGACCAAAATAAAAAGAGGAAGTCGGTACTATGGCTTACATAAGTAATTACAAAAAAAATAACGAAGAAAATAAAGCAGTAAGTTACGAGGTTGAATACAACACCCTTCGAGCAGAGATACTCCAAAACCATAAAAATTGCTTACAGATTCTTGGTTTTGCTATTACAGCAACAACTGCAATACTAATCTATGCGATTAAGATAAGTGGATCCAGAAACCCAGATACCACAGAATGGTTGTTTTTGTTGCCTCACGCGGTCATACTTCCAAGTTACTTATTATACTTGTCCCAGGTAGCAGCTACTTTTAGAATGGGTTCTTACATTAAGGTTGTCCTTGAATCTAAACCCGAATGCAAGCGATTAAACTTTGAAACATATTGGTCTTATTATTACAGAAAAGATCAAAATAGTAATAAATGGAGCAAACTGTTAGGGATTATAAATGATTATCCGGCACACTCCCTTTTCTTTTTGATGAGCTTTTTTTCTAATTTATTATTTCACAATTCGTATAATGGTTTTCAGTTTTGCTTAATACTACTTCTCATTTTATATGGAGTTCCAATCGTTATATTCTTTCTTGCTACTTATATTTTCGACCCGGCAAGTGAAAACAAAATAATATATTACGATAAAAAATGGAAAGCGGCAGTTAAAAACTTTGAATAGTCGCAAAGGAAAATAAAACGCTACTAACTTGCCTACTTCCTTAACCCATACTTAGCTTTACCTGTAGCAATTAGGTCTTCTAAATCAATCAAAGAATCCTCTGATGTTAAATGGCTTTCATTGCCAGTTAAATAATCACCAAGGAAATTATCTGGAGTTAGGCTGCTTGCATAGTGTTTATCTATAATAGCCTGGCTTGTTCTCTTTTAACACCACGTAAAAAGGGGACAGACCACGATTAAATAAGCTATAATGTCACCTGTAATCACTTGACATCATTTTTTTATGCCGCGTCGATCTCGCTTGGTTGTTCCGAAGATACCTTTACATATTATCCAGCGAGGTAATAATCGACAGGCATGTTTTTATTGTGATGATGATTATCTTTTTTACCTTGAATGTTTGCTGGAGTATTCTCAGAAAACTAATTGCATAATTCACGGGTATGTTTTAATGACAAACCATTTTCACTTATTACTAACGCCAAGCTATAAGGAAAGTGTTGGCCAGCTTATGAAACGGCTTGGGCAAAGGTATGTCCAATATGTCAATCGAACTTACCAGCGTAGTGGCACCCTATGGGAAGGGAGGTTTCGTTCTTGTATTGCACAGGAAGACAATTACTTACTGCATTGTCTACGATATATCGAACTTAATCCAGTCCGAGCAGAAATGGTTTTGCACCCAGAGGATTATAGGTGGTCGAGCTATCGAGCCAACGCACAAGGGAAGAGAAATAAGTTGATCAAACCTCATTTCATGTACGAGGGATTGGGTTTAACGGAGATGGCGCGACAGGCAAGTTATCGTGAATTATTTCGATACAGTCTGGAGCCTAGTTTGGTAGATGAAATACGTAAGGCGACGAATGGTAATTTTGTTTTGGGAAATGATCGTTTCAAGGAAGAAATCAGCAAAGCTTTGGGAAGGCGTGTACAACCTGGGAAGGCAGGGAGGCCAGTTAAGAATGAAAAGTAATAGTGGTCTGTCCCCTATTTTCCTTTTCCTATTTTCGTCAGTCAATCGCGCTGGTCGAATTGGGAATCTATGGTAGCCAGCTGAGCTGACCTTGCGGCATCTTGCCCTCTTCCATATGACGAGCCAGGGTCCCCGACCAACGTTCGAGGGTATCGGGTTGTACAAAGTGCACGAATCTTTCATTGGCGTTCGCAAGATACTCCAGGTTGAGAGGATCACCCGGTATTATAAGGTGGTCGAATGCGTCAGGCCCCTGTATTCGCAAAAAGGCCACGAACTGACCGTCGGGCGACCAGACCGGGTAGCGTAGGTTTTGTGCGTCATCAGCTAGTTGACGCAATCCACTACCGTCAGTTGCCACCAACCATATCGCCCCGTGCCACTCGAATACGATGCGTTCCCTATCGGGCGATACATCGGGGTTATTAATTTGAGCAATCCCGCTACCGGTTATTTCGCTATTTAGTCGATGCGGAACGCTTCCCAGATCAACCTTATAAAGTCCGTCAGAAGACGGCAATACCAGTGTATTGTTGTCCAACCAGGCTGCCGCGTAGTCAGGGCTAATTTGTTCTAGCCGGTAAGTTATTGATTTATTTTTAATATCATTCACGGAAATTTTATATCATATTGAAAATAAAAGATATTTTATATGACATTGTTAATTCATTCAGATGATAGGTCTATGCTCCTGAATTTAAGGCTTTGCTCGATAGAACAAATTAGCCCTGGCCGCGTAGTAACCGACATAAGTGGCAACAACCGAGTTACCCTCGAAGATCACTGTGTCGTAGTGCACCTGCAGATCACGATCGTACCAGCGGGCCTCTACAGCTATTCGCCGTTTATCCGGCGAGGCCATGGCATAAGTGAAGTTGGTCGGTGATAACCCGGTGTTTGGGACTGTGTCACTGCACGGGCTTGCCGAGGACGCAGTGCCACTAACATCCAATACTTCGACATAGCTCGTCTGCTCGCCGCATCCTGAAATATAGTAGAGCGTGCCATCTTGATGTCGCCAAGGTTGTGCGCCAACGGCTAAGTCAACGCGCGAGCGGTCCATACTGAACGGTGTTTCTATGATCGTCACGATAGCACCGCCAACCTGGTTGGCTTCGTTCATGGTGAGCGTGCCCCCGACATCCCAAGGCGTTTGGCTAGTTTCATTGTCATCAAGAAGAGAAAAGGTACTTGCAAAATCCGGAATGGATGAAAATGAAAGATTTATACGCACGTTTGTATAAAGTGTATCGCCCGAGATAACTCTGGGCATGGTTAAAATACTATTTGTAAAATCAGGGTCGGTTTCTGGATTAGCTGCGTCAGTTGATAGATCATAAGCAATAAGTGACAATGCGTTGGTGGCAAAATCCAACCCCAATTCAACATCCTTATACACTGTGGCACCTGAAATGACTTTGGGTAAGGAGAGGACACCACTTGTATAGTCTGGATCAGTTTCCGCGTAAATCGATGCGGATAATAAAGTGAGCGATATTATTGAACAGCTGGAGATGATTCGTAACATTGGTTTTCCTTTAGCTGGTTGGAATTGAAAAAAATCGATTATTCATCGCGTTAAGCTATAATGAGTTATAAACCTAAAAAATCAGTTGAATCTGCTAGCTCAAACCTGAGCTGACAGTTTTCCTTTTTGCAAAGTGTACGTCAGGTTTGAGCTAGTACAGTCATTTGGAAGTCTTACAGTTTGGATTTTTAGTAGCTGCTCCCTTCGTCATTCGTATCATCACCTATCTCTTCATCTTCGTTTGGATCATCCATATCATCGTCTAAATCATCAGAACTATCGCTATCATCAATAAGTTCGTCAGTATCATCAAGGCTATCGATATCCTCAATAGGTTCTTCGATATCGTTAGGGTTATCGCTATCGTCATCAGGATCGTCACTATCGTCTGCTCTTCCATCAGAATCGGAATCTGATCCTAACCCCGTCGCATTGAGCACGTCTTGCATACTGTTATCTTCAGTACTGTCCCGTTCACAGTTGGCTTCGGAAGCCGATGTGACTTCTTTTACCCGCCAATCAAATCCAGACTTATCACCGGTAGCTTCCATCAATACGTTGTAGTAGCCGTTAAAATTTGAAGCTTCAACCTCTACGCAAGGTATGACCATTAGATCTTCACCAAAATTGGCGATCGATTTTTTGTATACACCGTCATCAGCGGTCACTACAAAACTTAAACCAAATAGGTTTATCAACATTACAAATAAAAATTTTTTCATTTTCCTTTTCCTTTAAATTAAAACCATTGAACAATAATTGCGCCTTCACACTATCAATGAGTGAATAATCAGTGTCAGAGCCAAATAACAACAAGATGCTAGTTCCTCATGATTATTAGAAGTCACAGTTCAAGGCAGATTGTTGACCAAAAGAAGGGTTATCCCAGCAATTTTCGCAGGTCAATACAGCAACCTTCGGATATCGCTAATAAACTTAAATTAACCCTTCAGATTTGAATAAAAGAAAACTAGCTTGTTTAGTGGGGTAACCCTAGTTCTCTTCGTAATCTTCGCGATATCCTTGGAAGTCGACCAATAACTTCACGAATACTTACGATATTTCCTCTGTGAGGAGTAGATTTTCCAAACGCCGCAGCTATCTCAGCTAATGAGGACTCGCCTGCGCCAGAAACCATAGTAATTTCAATACTCGATAATTCTCTCATTCTTAATCACCTATAATATTGAGTTTAAAAACCGTAGCTTTAAAACGCTACAGTAGACTAGAAGCAAAAGTTATACCGATCTATTGTCCTGCCAGATAGTAAACAATAAACTATTGAAATAAAAGGTAAAATATATTATTGGTAAGATTGTTTAAAACAAAAGGGCACGGCATTGATTCGCGATATTTCGCGTGATTAATGATATTTCACAAGTTTAAGATACCTTTTTTGTTTTGCGATCATGGAAAGTCGTCACTTACTACACGTAAGGCGCAACCGTAGTTCGAAACCAAAGGGGTGTGTGGCCGAGCAAGGTCGATAATTCCAGCGGGTGAAAGTCCCGCTCTGGCAAGGTAGGTCAACCACCAGTGTTAAACAGCATGCAAAACTTACCAGGGTTCCGGGTGCTTTGGATGCTTTGTGGACTGCATGCACAAGAAGTAATACAACTACTTTTCTTGGTGGATATGCAGCAAGGGTCTTTGAACCATTTACAACACGAGGTCTTCCAAAACACCCGCAGCGGCTAAGGGAATATTTCCGTTTTGATTCTCCTCATCATGGTAAGAGGTCTCAATTTGATGGTTCTATTCCAAAAGCTATTAGAAAATGGTTAGGTAGGTGAGGTTGATTATAATGCATATATGTATTGAACATCCTATTTCTGAAAAGTTAGCAAGGCAGAGATCTATACCAGAGAAATTCGATTATTTTCAGGTAGGGTTTTTAGAAAGTAATTCGGAAAATATGCAAATTGTTGTATGGTTTACGAATGTAGGTGAATTAACTCAGTTCGGTGAAGATAAAAGGGATGAATGTCTTGGTGAGAATGTCCGTTTATTTGTAAATACTGAGGAGCTTGTGAATGATTTACAGTACACTAGCTAGTTTCCGTCCAAAAACAGCGAATTATTTGCTATAAAAAAAATGACACCAGACCAGTCGCCAAAAATGAATTGCTTTGTACGGTAGGGTTTGCTGCATATTGGTCAACCCTCAATCTTTTTGTAAAAATTACATTTTTTAGGCACATCTTTCCTGAGGAACTATTACACCCTTGATCAGCCTGTTTGTGGTTACCCTAATTTTAACTAGGGTGCTTGTAATCGAGCCATTATCACTAAATTGTGTGTAACCACCGATGACCACACATAGTTTTTAAAATGCTCTAGACCTTTCCAGTTACAGCGAGACAAGCCAAAGCATCGTTTCAAGTAAGAGATACCGGCTTCAATTCCAGCTCTGAAATTTCTGAGCTTTCTGTAAACCCAGGGGCTTTTCGTCATCTCAAGTATGGCTAACCCTTTTTTCTTATGGAAAGCAACATCTTTTATGTTTCGTTGTTTAGCCGTGTCGAGATTTTCTTTGCTGGCATACCCCCCGTCTGCTGCGACTTGCCTGGGCGCCTTACCATAGTGGTCAATATGACGATCCACCATGGGGATGAACTGTTCCGAATCAGCCGGGTTACCCGTTTCAACGACAACATCCAGTACCATACCACTGCGACCCGTACTTAAATTCAGTTTGTGTCCATATTGTATATCCCGGCTGCCTTTAACAATAATATCGCTGTGTGCTTCAAACAGACTGAATACTTTTTCCGATGCGGGGACTTTCTCTCCATTAAACACACGTCTTGTCGTTTGATTGATGACCTGATCAATCAAAGGCAGATAATGATTGACCTCCAGGCGCCAATATTCCCAGCCGGGTGGCGGTTTTACATGACCGGCTATTTGCGCATTGTTGAGGTACTGACGTGTCTTTTTCGTGTAGTGAACAAGATCACTGTATAAGGCTTTTTTCTTATCCTTTCCACGGGTATAGATAATTGCACGCGCACGTTTTTTTGCTGCGCGATAATGGTGATGGCAGTCAAATTCCAAACCCATTTCGCTGGCTTGATTGAGTAATCTCGTCATCACCCGCACGGCATCCCATAACAGGCTACTGTCGGTTGGTTCGTGGATATGTGTTTCTGTGACGGTACTATCAATGCGCAACATGCTGCCTTTTTCAATGCCGGTTTTATTGGCATCATTGAGCAATGCCAGGTTAATACGTTCCCATGTCGGGTCGAGTATCCGGCTGATTGCCCCTTGCAAAGCCGACTTCTTGGGGACAAATCCATCGCTCAGCCGGGCAAATGTTTGACACGAGACCGAATCCAGCAAAACAAATGATAATTCTTCATAACTGAGTTGCCGATGTTGCTTTAAGATCGCGCAACGTAATATGGATTCAACTGACATCCCTTTTCGACCACTTTCATCTTTTAAATCGATCGTGCAGATGTCTTTTTCTACCCAATCCAGTATTTCTCTATGTTCATCCAATATCATGGAAATAATTTTTAATTCTTGGCCAATCTCGTGTTCAACATAATTATCGAATATACTTGTCTGTAGGCGTTGTTTTTGGCGCATCTTTTTCCCTCGGCTTTTTTTAATTATGTTTAGAATCAATTGCTTAGATTATAAGCATACCAGAATTAGCCGGGGAATTCATCTTGTTTTTGTGATTTTTTCTATGTTTTTCATAGGGTTGTAGTTTATGGATGAGAACTAGCTATGAATCCGTGGTCTGTGTTTTGTTAGATGATTCATCAGATGCGATTAAATCGATACGTGAACAAGTAGAAAATGAATCGAAATTATTGAAGAGGCTAACGGTAAGTCGATTGGACTATTTTATTCCATCAGACCAAAATGCCAATTTTATATTTATTGATCAAGATGCAGAGTCAATTGAAATCGTATCTCAAAATGTAGACATTGAAAGGCTTGTTTCAATCTGTAACACGTAAACGCGGTAAGATGCGCTAACTGTTGTAGGATGCTTCTGAGGAACGAAGCGCATCTGTCGGCGCCTACGTTTAACCCAGGTGTTGTTTAACCCAGGTGTTGTTTAACCCAGGTGTTGTTTAACCCAGGTGTTGTTTAACGCGGTAAGGCGTAATTCCCCCCCTTGGGTTATGGTTTTAACACGTAAGACGGAACCGTAAGTTGGATGAGCGGCAGCGTAATCCGACATTGGAAAGTTTCTTTTATGTAAAAATCCAGCGTGTTATTGTGCTGGGTTGAGTGATCAATGGCTACATGGGCTTACTGTGAAGAATATAAATATCAATGAACGTATCATTTTTGCGCTTGACTTTTCCGACCCGACCGAAGCAAAGAAGTGGGTGACCAGGCTTGATAGCGAAATAAAGTTTTTCAAAGTAGGCTTGGAATTATTTTTAGCTGGCTGGTGGTATATTGTTGATTTTATTGTTCAGCGCGGCAACCAAGTCATGGTTGACCTCAAGTTTTTTGATATCCCTGAAACCGTTCATTTGGCGATACAGCAACTTAAAAATAAAGGCGTTACTTTTGCGACTATTCATGGAAACGCGCCCATTATTAGCGCGGCCAACTCTGATAAAGGCAGTCTGAAAATTTTAGCGGTGACGGTTTTAACCAGTTTTGATGAATCGGATATGAAAGAGATGGGGTTTACTGGTTCAGTAGAAGATTTGGTGCTGATTCGCTCAGAAAAAGCGCTGGATCTGGGTTGCGATGGTGTTGTAGCTTCGCCTTTAGAAGCGCAGCCCTTGCGTGATAAGCTCGGTTCCAATTTTCTAATCGTCACACCAGGTATTCGTCCGGACTTCAGTACCATCGAAGAAGATGACCAAAAACGCATAGCAACAGCCCGAAACGCTATCATCAATGGTGCTGATCATGTCGTTATTGGCAGACCGATAAGGCAATCACCAGATCCTATTCGGACCATAAAAACGCTACAAGAAGATATCCAGTCAGGACTTGCCAGCCTTTAAGTCGGCCGGTGTACTTAATTATGGATAAAGTTCCGCATGAGTTATTACGCTGCGCATTCATCCCCATGCCACTGGGCACAATTTGGGTACACCTGGGTAAGTTAGAACGTTCAGTCAGGAACGCCTCTCAATGTTCTTCAGGTGTTAGCCGGGTGGTTTGATTACAGAAAGGTGCTGAGTATGCCCACTTGTCGTCTGGCCATTTAGCTATATACGCGGGCGATGTTAGCTACAATTTAGCTACATTTGATAATGTTGTTAAATTGAAAACTCCGTAAGTCATTGAAAATTGGGGCGAGAGACGGGACTTGAACCCGCGACAACCGGAATCACAATCCGGGGCTCTACCAACTGAGCTACTCCCGCCATCGCCTGAACCCTTTTTAACCTAACGAAGTACGTCGAAGAAAAAGTCCAAACAGTATATTTGAAACCTTGGGAAATTGGAATACTATTTTAGAGAATCTTACACTCGAATTCGTTAATGTGTCGCCATAAGCTCGGAATGCTATCGATTAACTCCCAAATTGCATTTCCTATTATGTATAGTTACCTACCTCATCATCGTTGTATTCATTCCGGCAACTCATTCCCTTGATTTAAAACCGCAATGTATGCTTTATAGGCATATACCCGGTCTCGTTGTTTTCCGGTAAGTTCTTCTATAAGCTTTAATTGTTCTAGTTTTTGTAAACCTGATTATATGGTTGCCGGAGCCAGTTTTGTGCATTGCTCTAAGTATGCAGCGGTAGTGATTGGTTTTTGTAATAGTCCCTGATGCAATTTTATCAATGTGATTGAGAAGCGTCCTTGTTTCTGCAGCATTTGTCTATCTTTTTGGGACATTTGCGTCAATTGCCTGGAAGTATCGACTGCAGTGTTTGCGGTGTACGTGATTGCATCGGCAAAAAATGCTGGCCAGTTTTCCCAATCGCCATTAAGTCTTACTTCATTCATCAACTGATAGTAGGTTTGCCGTTGACTATTTAAAATAGAGACTTAAATACAGTAACGGTTGTTGCAATATGTCTTCTGATACCAGTATCAGAGTGATTAATAATCGCCCCAGGCGACTAATTCGTGCAGAAGCAGATCTGATAGGGAGGATTTTGTCCCTTCAATCATGGATGATAACACTGCTTCTTTGCGGATATACATGTATAGAAACAAATGGGTATCTGGTAGTAGACTGGCAATGCTATCTAATCGTCCCAGCGCAAGGTATGCTTGCTCGAACTTTTGGCGCAATTGGTCTGTCCATTCAATATCCGGTTTTGGCGGCAAAGGTGAAGGTAGAAATGCTTTTGCTGTTTCACCCACCGTTGAGATAGTTATATATTTACCCTGTAAAGGTCGTTTCATATAGCTAATTCAGTCATTGAATTAGTGTCGGCTGCTAATTCATTTTATCTGTGTATTTGAATTGGTGTACGCGATTATTTCAGCATTGTCATAATTCTCTGCTAGTTGTGCAAACAAAAGCTATCCCTTTAAGTGTGCAACCGATCTGAAGCCTTTCTAACTATCTTTCTGCGAAATGACCTTTTCTGATTAATCGGTACTGTAAGTGAGCAAAACAGAAGGCCAGGTATGGTTCTACTTTTGACAGGAGTTCTAGGTATGAAATAGAATGGCGCGCTTGGCAGGATTCGAACCTGCGGCCCTCGGCTTAGAAGGCCGATGCTCTATCCAGCTGAGCTACAAGCGCAGAATATTGGTCGGGGTAGAGGGATTCGAACCCCCGACATCCTGCTCCCAAAGCAGGCGCGCTACCAGACTGCGCTATACCCCGTTGATGACTTTAGAAAGGCTTTCACCTTAGCCGTCAAATAATACTGGCTAACACGGTAATGGTCAACGATTAATTTTTTGATTAAAGCATCGTTTTTGCGGTTTCTCCCGGTTGTTCTCTAACTAGTTTTGGCACCAAATAACCCGGTAATTTAGCTTGAATGCTAAGCATGAGTTCTTTTGCTCTTATTTCGGAAACTTCGAAATGTGCTGTGCCTTTGGTTTTATCAAGCATATGTAAGTAGTAGGGTAACACTTGAGCTTCGAATAATTTTTCACTGAGTTGACAAAGTGTTTTTGCATCATCGTTGATACCTTTTAATAACACAGACTGATTTAATATAGTGATACCAGCTTCACTTAATTTAGTTAGCTTTGCAAGAGTCAAAGGATTTAGTTCGTTAGGGTGATTGGCGTGTATAACCAGGATGGTTTGCAGTTTCGTGTTAGTCAAAATTGCAAGTAAATTATCGTCAATTCGGCTGGGTAGAATGACCGGAATACGGCTATGAATTCTTAGTCTCTTGAGATGGGTTATCGATTCTAGTTTGTTCACTAAACGATTAAGTCTTGAATTGGTAACCAGCAAAGGGTCGCCTCCGCTTAAAATAATTTCAGTCAGTGTGGAATCCTGACGAATTATTTCTATCGCCTCATTTTCTCTTTGTTCAGTCAGTTGATTTTCCTGATAGGGAAATTCTTTGCGAAAACAGTAGCGACAATGAATCGCGCAACCGCCAGTAACTAACAATAAAATCCTGCCGAAGTATTTCTGTAGTATGGCGGGATGTTTGAGTGCTTGTTGATCACCCACTGGATCATCAGTAAAGCCAGGTAGTCTGATTATTTCTTGTTGGACGGGTAGAATTTGCAGTAGCAACGGGTCTTTAGGGTCTCTTTTTGAGATACAATCGACATAGCTCAATGGCGCTCTAAAGGAAAACGAATGGGAAGGATCTTTAGGTAAATCGAGATCCTCAGGGTTGAGTTGCAAGTAGTTACAAAGATCCTCAATTTTTGTAAAAGAATTTGCTAGCTCAGTTTTCCAAAGGTCTCTGTTCGAACAAGAGGAAAGTGCGGTTTGTGGCATTTATTTATTTCAAATTAAATGTATTTAGCGAATGGCCTCTATTATAATGGGTCGAATTTTATCTCAAAATTTATTCTTGAAGAGGGACTAATGGCAACTTACAGTACAAACGAATTTAAAGGTGGACTCAAAGTAATGTTGGATGGCGATCCCTGCTCAATCGTCGAAAACGAATTCGTCAAACCTGGTAAAGGACAAGCATTTAGTCGAGTAAAGATCAGAAATTTGAAAAATGGTCGTGTTATCGAAAGAACATTTAAATCTGGGGAATCCCTGGAGGCAGCAGATGTGAATGAAACTAGCATGCAGTATCTATACAACGATGGCGAGTTTTGGCATTTTATGGCTCCAGACACTTTTGAGCAATATTCTGCTGAAGAAAAAGCGGTAAGCGATTCGAAGTTATGGTTAAAAGATCAAGATACTTGTATCGTAACACTTTGGAATGGCAACCCTTTGTCAGTTGTTCCGCCCAATTTTGTTGAGCTAGCGATCGTGGAAACCGATCCTGGTGTTAGGGGTGATACTTCGGGAGGTGGCGGTAAACCGGCAACTCTGGAAACAGGCGCTGTAGTTAGAGTGCCGCTTTTCGTACAGACAGGCGAAGTCATTAAAGTTGATACCAGGACTGGCGAATATGTTTCTCGCGTCAAAGACTAATGAAAAGCTGAATGATTGGCAGCCGTGCTGTCATCTTGATACGTTGCAATTACGAGCCAAAATGCTGGCTTCAATTCGTCAGTTTTTTACGGATAAAAATATACTGGAAGTAGAAACTCCTGTATTGGGACAACATATAGGTACAGACCCTCATTTGGACTTTTTTGATGTTTCCAACGTACAGAGAAAGAACCAAACAATGTTCCTGCAAACGTCACCAGAATTTGCAATGAAACGTTTGTTAGCAGCGGGGTCTGGTTCAATTTATCAAATCTGCAAAGCTTTTCGCAAAGAAGAACAAGGAGCGTTACACAATCCTGAATTTTCTTTATTGGAATGGTATCGAATAGATTTTGATATATATAATTTAATGGATGAAGTAACGTTATTGCTAAAGACTGTTTTAACCCATTTGGACCTTTCAAAAACCATCGAAAAAGTTAGCTATCAAGAAATATTTCGACGGTATACCGGGGTTGACCCGCTAACGGCATCTATTGAACAATTCACAAGCTGTGCTAAGAATCATGGGTTTATGGAAGCGACTGCTATTTGCGAAGATAACTTTTCCGTCTGGTTAGACTTTATGTTTAGTCATCTAGTTCAGCCTAACCTGGGCTATGAAGCATTGTGTTTTGTGTATCATTATCCAGCTTCACAATCGGCGTTAGCCCGCATTAATTTGAGTGATCCGCGCGTTGCCGATCGTTTTGAGGTGTTTGTGCAAGGTGTCGAGTTGGCAAATGGATTTCACGAACTACAAGATCCAGTCGAACAGGAACGCCGTTTCGATCAGGAGAATGCTCTGAGATTGGATAAAAACCTGCTTACAGTACAAAAAGACAATCGTTTACTAGATGCTCTAAAATCTGGGTTACCAAATTGTTCAGGTGTGGCTTTAGGTTTGGATAGGCTGCTAATGTTGATTTGTGGTACTGCGACTATCGATGCAGTGTTGGCATTTCCTTTTGATCGGGCTTGACGGCTGAATTATATCGATAGGTAAGGTATACTCGCCCCATAAATCAAAGCTGAATCTTCGTCAATCCCCCTTAAAGCATAATTAAAATGAAATTTGGAGCTTTCTCGCTATTTCTTTCTATCGTATTACTATATTCTCAATCAGTTTTAGCGAAGGGAGATTCGTTCATTGTCAAAAATATTGAGGTTAAGGGTCTACAGCGAATTTCAGCGGGAACAGTCTACAACTATTTACAGGTTAACAAGGGAGATAGCTTTGCACCCAGTGATGTAGGGCCGGCTATCAGGTCTTTGTTCAAAACGGGTTTTTTTACTGATGTTATTATTGGCAGAGAGGAAGATACTTTAGTCATTGAACTGGTAGAAAGGCCATCAATCGCCAAGATTATTATTGATGGAAATGAAGATTTAAGCTCGGAAGAATTACTAAAAGCACTCAAAAACATTGGTTTGTCTGAAGGTAAAGTATTTAACCAGCAAATTCTCGATAAAGTTGAAATGGAAATGCGCCAGCAATATTTCAATCGCGGGAAATATGGCGTAAAAATTGATACAGAGGTTGCTCCGTTAACTCGTAACCGAGTGGGCGTCAAAATTAAAATTGCAGAAGGTCAGGTTGCAAAAATTAAATTAATTAATGTGGTCGGCAATTCAGTGTTTAAGGATGATGAACTATTAGGCGAATTTGAATTAGACACCACCAATTTGCTGTCTTTTTACTTAAAAGACGATCAATACTCAAAGCAAAAATTAGGGGCAGATTTAGAAAGGCTCAAGTCATATTATCTGGACCGAGGCTATATTCAATTTTCAATTGAATCGACACAAGTTTCAATCACGCCCGATAAAAAAGAGATCTTTATTACGGTGAATGTGAAAGAAGGGGCATTATATAAACTCAACAGCGTTAAGTTGACAGGTAATTTAGTGGTTGATCCTGAAGAGTTGGCAGCGCTGGCAGAAATTGGTCCCGAAGAAGTGTTCTCTCGCAAGCAAGCAACACTTACCTCAAATGCTATTTCCGAGCGATTGGGTGAAGAAGGTTATGCTTTTGCCAATGTCAATATGGTGCCGGATATCGATGATGAAACAAAAACTGTCGATATGACTTTTTTTGTTGACCCAGGCAAAAGAGTCTACGTGAAAAGTATTAATGCTCAGGGAAACACCAAGACTCGTGATGAAGTAATACGCCGGGAAATGCGCCAAATGGAGTCGAGCTGGGCATCTACCCAAAAAATAGAACGTTCCAAACAGCGTTTGGAGAGACTAGGTTTTTTTGAAGAAGTTTCAGTTGAGACACCGCCAGTGGTAGGCGCTGATGATCAAATCGATGTTAATTTTAAAGTGACTGAAAGAGCATCCGGTAATTTACAAGCAGGGGTCGGCTTCTCTCAAACACAAGGGCTGATTTTTAATGCCCGTGTTTCGGAAAATAATATCTTTGGAACGGGCAAGCGGATTGGTTTGGAGTTTAACAACAGTGACGTGTCAACCGTTTACCGCTTTGATTTTCAAAATCCGTATTTTACCGTCGATGGTGTTAGTTCTGGCTTTAATTTGGGCTATTCGAAAACAGATGCGGTACAAGCTAATATTTCTAATTACACGACAGATGTCATGTATGCAGGGATCAATTTTGGGATGCCAGTAAGCGAATATGACCGGATAAGCCTTAATTTGGATGCTAAATACACCAAGCTCAGAACTGGGCGAAATTTCTCCAGAGAGATTATTGAGTTTCTTGAAGCGGAAACAGGGGAAACTATATTACGAACACCCACTACGTGTGAGTTTAATGGGGGTTGCGAATTCCAGGCACCCTTGAACGAAGAACAATTCCCTAGTGCAAATTTTTTAACGTTCCCCATATCTGTTGGTTGGGTACATGATACGCTTGACCGAGCCGTTTTCCCGACAGATGGTGAACAAATAAGATTAACGGGTTTGGTCACCGTGCCAGGCAGTGATTTGCAGTACTACAAAGCGAGTTTTAAGAATCAATTTTATTTTCCTTTGGCTAAAGATTTGACGCTGAGATTTCACAGTGAAATTGCTTACGCCGATGGTTATGGAAAATCCAAGGAGCTGCCTTTTTTCGAAAACTACTATGCTGGTGGTGTTAATTCTGTCAGGGGTTACAATGATAATACTTTGGGGCCAAGAGATACCCGGCTGGGCTCAGATCATTTACCTTTGACAGCTGATGGAAAACCAGTTAATGGATCGCCTCTGGGTGGATCGACTAAAATTGTCGGTGGTGCAGAATTGTTATTCCCGGTACCTTTTTTTACAGATAATAAATCAGTGCGTTTAGGTGCTTTTTTTGATGCAGGTAGTGTAAGTGACAATTTTAGTATTACGGGTAAGACTGGGTTAAGATATTCAGCCGGTGTATCAGGTGAGTGGCTTTCACCTTTTGGCGCGATTTCAGTCAGTTTTGCACTTCCACTGAACAAGCAGGATGGTGATAACATTCGTATGTTTCAGTTCACTTTTGGTTCAGGCTTCTAAGAGTGAGAAATTTATGCAAATTAGTTGAGTGCTTGTTGAAAGATTATAATACGATGAAAAAAATTATTTATAATGTACCGAATAACGCATCCAAACGATGCTAACTACAACTCTAGCCATTCAGAATTTAAACAATTAGGTTGATTACATGTTAAAAAATATACTTTTATTGGTCTTACTTTTTGGTGTGACCAATCTCTATGCTGATGATATTAAGATTGGTTTCGTCAATGTTCCAAAGGTTCTTGAAAAAGCCCCTCAGGCCGAGAAAGCCAAAAAGCAGTTGGAAAAAGAATTTTCGCCACGAGACAAGCAACTCGTTTCGCAACAAAAAGCCATTGTCAAATTAGAAGAGAATTTGTCTCGGGATGCTGCTGTTCTAAGTGAATCAGAGCGCTTAAAATTAGAGCGAGAAATTTTGGGGAAAAAGCGAGAAGCCAAACGATCTCAACAAGAATTTAGCGAAGATTTTAATATTAGGCGTAATGAAGAATTAGGTAAATTACAAGAACGTATTATGGATGCCATAAAAGAAATTGCAAAAGAAGAGGAGTTTGATCTTCTGTTAACTGATGGCGTTATCTATGCGAGTTCCAAAATTGATGTAACCGAAAAAGTACAAGAAAAATTAGCGACTCTTGAAAACTAAAGTATTAGGATTTTTAGGTCTTAAATAAGCGCATAATTTACTTCGTCGTTGTTACAAATAAAGTGTCTGAGCGTATATGCCTGGGGAGGTCGCCGTTTGGATATAACTCAGTCATTTAATTAAGGTTGTTCCATTGGATATTAAACAAATACAAGAATTTTTACCGCATCGCTATCCTTTCTTACTGGTTGACAGAGTGATTGAGTGTGAACCTCGTAAACGATTATTGGCGATTAAAAATGTAACTTATAACGAACCCTATTTTCAGGGTCATTTCCCCCATATGCAAATTATGCCTGGCGTATTGATAATGGAGGCTCTTGCACAGGCCACCGGCCTTTTGGCGTCAGAAACAGAGCCTGAAATCTTGGGGAAGGGTATGACTTATTTTTTGGTCGGATTAGATAAAGTTCGCTTTAAAAGACCTGTGGTGCCGGGTGACCAACTGATACTGGAAGCCAATTATGTTCGCCACAAAAAAAATATTTGGTCGTTTTCTTGTAAAGCCTCTGTTGATGATGAATTTGTTGCCAGTGCTGAAATTATGTGCGCTGCAGCGGAGAAGTAAGATTGATTGACCCTAAATCTGTTATCGACACCAATGCAGACATCGCTGAAGATGTAACGATTGGGCCGTTTTCGGTTATTGGTCCTGATGTTCATATAGACTCTGGAACGGTTGTTGGTCCGCATGTTGTAATCAAAGGCCCGACCACTATTGGTCGCAATAATCAAATCTACCAATTTACGTCGCTGGGAGAAGATCCCCAAGACAAGAAATATGCAAAAGAAGTGACTCGACTTGAAATAGGCGATAACAATGCCATTCGTGAGTTTTGTACCATGCACCGCGGTACACAGCAAGATCGGGGTGTTACAAGTATTGGTAACGGTAACCTGTTTATGGCTTACACGCATGTCGCACACGATTGTGTCATAGCCAATGATGTGATTATGGCCAATGGCGCCTCTCTAGCGGGACATGTTCATGTTCAAGATTATGCGATTCTAGGCGGTTTTACATTGGTTCATCAATTTACCCAAATAGGCCAACATAGCTTTTCTGCAATGGGTAGTGCTATCACTCAGGATATACCGCCTTATGTGATGGTAGGTGGCCGCCCGACAAGGCCGCATGGTATCAATTCAGTAGGGCTCGAACGTTGTGGGAGCAGTCCAGAGTCTATCCGCCTAATCAGAAAGGCATACAAAATACTTTATAAGTCTAACCTTCGATTAGAAGATGCCGTAGAGCAAATGGAAGATATGGCCGGCGACTGTTCTGAACTATCTGAAATCGTAAGCTTTTTGCGCAATGTGACACGAGGTATCTTGCGCTGATTTCCTTAGAGAATAGAATCGCTAAAACGCGTCGTTTTTAGAAGCAAAGAGATAGTTGTGATAATCAGCCTTATCGCTGGTGGTTGCTTTTCAACACAAAAGCTTGGTTGTTTTTTCTGGCGTTGAGTAATTAACAATAAAGAGCCGTCAACGTCGCTTTGAATTCTAAAAAAATTGTTATGGCCTTCAATTAAATTGACTTAACCAAGCATCATATTATCGTTCGGTTCATTCTGCGTTCGGGGTTACATCATGGCATCGTTAAAACAACTTGTTGCAGGGGTCGATGAAGTTGGAAGAGGTTGTATTTTTGGCCCTGTGGTGGTTGCCGCTGTTATCTTAGATCCTGATCATGTTATTCCCGGTTTGCGAGATTCCAAACAACTAGCAGCAGAGCAGCGCTTAGTTCTTGCAGAGAAGATTCAAAAAAACACTTTAAGTTGGGCTATTGGGCGTGCTGAAGCGAGTGAGGTAGATCGAATTAATATTTTGCAAGCCTCATTACTTGCCATGCAAAGAGCCATTCAGGTTTTACGGCCTAGACCAGATTGGGTCAGAGTGGATGGTAGCTTTTATCCAGAAACAGATATACCAGGAGAAAGTATTATAAAAGGTGATCAACTCCATGCTGAAATTTCTGCTGCTTCTATTTTGGCTAAAGTAGCTAGAGACAACGAAATGGCACTAATGGATGTGTTATATCCTGGCTATCAGTTTGCCAGACATAAAGGTTATCCTACCGTTTTGCATAAAAAAATATTGATGGAAAAAGGTATAACGCCTGTTCACCGAAAAAGTTACGCACCCGTCAAAAAGTTACTCCAACTGTCCAGTTAAGCTTAATCATGGCCATCGACTTTATTCATCTAAGACTTCATACAGAATATTCGTTGGTTGACGGTATCGTCAAAATAAAACCTCTAGTCAAGCACTTGGTTGAAATGAACATGCCAGCCGTTGCGATCACAGAACAGTCTAATCTTTTTTCGTTAGTGAAATTCTATAATGTGGCGACTGCGCAAGGGATTAAGCCTATCGTTGGTTCGGATGTCTTTATTTTTAATCCTACCGAACCTGCAGCGCCTTTCAGGATGACGCTTTTAGTGCAGAATAATTCGGGCTATAACGCTTTGACAAAATTGATTTCTATGGGCTATCAGCAGGGTCAACATCAAGGTGTGCCGATGCTCCAAAGAGAGTGGGTAGAGCAACATAATAACGGACTTATAGCGTTATCAGGTGCACAGCAAGGTGATGCTGGAAGATCAATTGTTGCAGACAATTTACCTCAGGCAACTCGATACTTAAAGGGCTGGGCAGCTTGTTTTAAAGATCGTTATTACTTGGAATTACAACGTGTAGGGAAACCGCATGAAAAAATTTATATTGAACAAGCTGTTTCTCTTGCAGAGGAAATTGATTTGCCGGTGGTAGCCACTAACGATGTCCGTTTTTTAAAGCAGGATGATTTTGCATCGCATGAAGCAAGAGTTTGCATCAATCAAGGACGAATCTTGGGTGACCCAAGGCGACCCAAAGACTATACCAGGCTGCAATACCTAAAAAGCCCCGAAGAAATGGTAGAGTTGTTTTCGGATCTGCCGGAAGCGTTGGAAAATACCGTGGAGATTGCAAAACGTTGCAATTTGGAGCTGACCTTTGGCCAGAGTTATCTGCCAGATTTTGCAGTACCCCAAGGTATGACTCTCAATGACTATTTTCGAACCGAGTCAAAATCTGGGCTCGAAGAGCGGTTAAAGCTTCACCCGCCAGTGGGTCAAGGAACGATTGAGGAAAATCTTAAACGCTATTGGGAACGTTTAGCAATTGAATTAGACGTCATTATCCAAATGGGCTTCCCGGGCTATTTCATGATCGTTGCCGACTTTATCCAATGGGCAAAAAAACAGGATATCCCTGTCGGGCCAGGGCGAGGTTCAGGTGCTGGCTCCATTGTCGCTTATGCACTAAACATTACAGATTTAGATCCCCTGGAATTTAACTTGTTATTTGAACGGTTTTTAAATCCAGAACGTGTATCTATGCCTGATTTTGATATCGATTTTTGTATGGATCGACGCGATGAAGTTATTGATTATGTAGCCAATAAATATGGCCGGGACCACGTTTCACAAATTATTACTTTTGGCAGTATGGCCGCCAAGGCTGTGGTCAGAGATGTCGGCCGAGTAATGGGGCATGGCTACGGGTTTGTCGATAAGCTCGCCAAACTGATACCGTTTGAACTGGGGATTACGCTGCAAAAAGCATTAGAAGATGCTGAAGAATTGCGTCAGCTTTATGATACCGATGAAGAAGTCAAGAATTTAATCGATATGGCACTTTCATTAGAGGGTGTTGCTCGAAATGCTGGTAAACACGCCGGTGGTGTGGTGATATCGCCAAGTCCTTTAACTGACTTCAGTCCTCTATTCTGCGAACAGGGAGGAGGGAATTTAGTGACCCAATTCGACAAAGATGATGTCGAAAGTGTTGGGTTGGTTAAATTCGATTTTCTTGGTCTAAGAACACTTACCATAATCGATTGGGCACTTAAAACGATTAACGAACAACGCGCCCTGACCGCTGAAGAACCGATTGATATTGACCGTATTCATCGTGAAGATCCAAAAACTTATGAGCTACTTAAAAAAAGTGCGACGACTGCCGTTTTCCAATTGGAGTCGAGGGGTATTAAAGAGCTGATTAGAAAAATGCAGCCCGACTGTTTTGAAGACATTATTGCTTTAGTCGCACTATTCAGACCAGGGCCGCTTGAGTCTGGCATGGTCGATGACTATGTCAATGTTAAGCATGGCCGGGCAAAAGCAGAGTATGCTCATCCTTTGTTGGAGCCAATTCTAAAGTCGACTAATGGCGTTATTTTATATCAAGAGCAAGTCATGCAAATTGCTTTGGAAATGGCCGGTTATACCTTGGGCAGCGCTGACCTTTTAAGGCGAGCGATGGGAAAAAAGAAGCCCGAAGAAATGGCCAAGCAAAGAGTACAATTTACCGAGGGGGCAGTTAGTAAAGGTGTTGAGGAGTCGGTAGCCACCTATATTTTTAATTTAATGGAGAAGTTTGCTGGCTATGGATTCAACAAATCACATTCGGCTGCGTACGCTCTGGTTGCTTACCAAACGGCGTGGTTGAAAACTCATTTCCCGGCAGCTTTTATGGCGGCGGTATTGTCGTCAGATATGGATAATACGGACAAAGTCGTTATGCTAATTGAAGAATGCCGTAGCATGGGCTTAACGATTGATCCTCCGAACATCAACCTATCCAACCTTAAATTTACAGTGGTGGGGGAGCAAACGATTTTTTATGGGTTAGCAGCCATCAAAGGTGTAGGTCAATCAGCGATTGATGAGATTTTACAGCAGCGAAAAAGTGACGGTGTATTTGCTGACGTGTTTGATTTATGCCAAAGAGTTGATTTAAGAAAAGTAAACCGCAGAGTACTTGAAGCCTTGATAAGAGCCGGCTCGTTTGACGTTTTTGGTATTAATCGTGCCGCTCACATATCCATTCTAGCGATCGCTTTAAAGACTGCTGAACAACGAAGTAAAATGACTCTGTCTGGACAAGATGACTTGTTTGGTTTAGACAATGGCCCAAACGGAACTGAACAGTCAGAAAACTACATTAAAACTGTTGAACCTTGGACAGAAAATGAACGTTTGATGGCAGAAAAGCAAACGCTGGGTCTCTATTTAACGGGGCATCCGATTAAACAATATGAAGTCGAGTTAGCTCATTTTACCCATGGAAAGATAAGAGCTTTGATGGAGAAGGCTGAGCGTTCGCGGGCAAAAATGACTGCCAGACTGGCGGGGCTGATGGTTGATTTACGAACCCGCCAAACTAAAAAAGGTAAAACCATGGCCTATATGACTGTGGACGATCAAAGTGCAAGAATTGAAATTGTCATTCTGCCCGCAGTTTATGAAGAATACCGCGACAATTTATCAAAAGATATGCTGATTATCGCAGAAGGTGAATTAAAAATGAGCGATTTTTCGGGTGCGGCCCAATTGACAGCTGAAAAACTGTTTAGCATTGAACAAGCAAGAACCAGCTTTGCACGTTGCTTGGTCGTTAATTGGCATCAATCAGATACGAGTCACGCAGAAGAAGATTTTTTACATCGATTACAAGGAATCCTCCAACCTTTTTGCGGGCAAGGTTGCCCTATTATCATCGACTATGATTCGGGTGTAGCAAAGGCTACTCTTCAACTCGGGGATGAATGGCGGGTGCATCCTTCCGATGAGCTTTTAGATAGATTACAAAAATTTTCCAAAGCGCTTAATGTCAACGTCAAATATCGATAGTGCTACCGATGAGTTGACACACAAACCTGAATTGTTAGCTTGCGACGGTTGTGATTTGCTTATTCGTTTTCGTTCAATAGCCATAGGTAGTCGGGCAAAGTGCCCACGCTGCGGTCATGTGCTGTATTATTCAGTCGAAAACACAGTAGATAAAACGCTTGCTCTGGCAATTTCTGGTTTAATTCTGTTTTTCCCGGCGATACTATTACCTGTGTTAGTTATGAAGTGGCTCAGCAATTCGCAATCCGAATCGATACTTCTTGGGATCACTACGATGTTTGAACACGGCTATTGGTGGGTAGCCTTAATCGTTCTATCTTGCAGCATTCTGATACCTTTTATAAAGATAATTTTGCTAATTTATATTTCAGCCCACCTTAAGTTCAATCTTTCTTTACCAGGCGTTGCAACTTCATTTAGGTATTACCATTATCTTGATCAATGGGGCATGCTTGAAATTTATTTACTGGGAATTTTGGTTTCTATCATTAAATTGAAGGACATGTCTGAGGTTATTCCAGGGCTGGGTTTTTATTGTTTAATCGGGTTGATTCTTATTACCGTGCTGCAGTCCAGAGCTATCGACTGCCATACTCTTTGGCTATTGATCGAGAAGCGCAAGACTGAAAAACATGAACGCTAAATCTTTGGGATTCTGGCTATGCTCGTCTTGTCATAAATTAATAAGAGCGCATGTCAAGTCAGTTGTATATTGCACACGTTGTGGTGCGGCCGTGTCTGCGCGAACGAGTAATAGCCTGACAAGATCCTGGGCTTTATTGCTGTCCAGCATTTTTCTATACATACCAGCCAATGTTCTGCCAATCATAACCATAAACAATTTTGGCCAAGGCGAGACTGACACCATTTTGTCCGGTATTTTACACTTGTTGGGGGATGAGATGTACTTGATCGCCGTAGTGGTCTTTGTGGCGAGTATTCTAGTGCCCTTGCTTAAAATGATCGGTATCGCTGTCTTACTTTGTTCTGTTCAACTTCACTGGCGTCTAAGTTTTGCTCAACGTATGTTAATGTTTAGGATTATTGAGTACATTGGTCGTTGGTCTATGTTAGATATTTTTGTGGTTACCATTCTGGTTACTTTGGTTGATTTTGGTCACGTTGCGTCGATTCAAGCCGGGCCAGCCACGACAGCGTTCTCTGCTGTTGTAGTGTTAACGATGTTAGCAGCTATTTCCTTTGATTCTCGATTGATTTGGGATCAGGAATGAATGAGCAGATTTCAACGCCGCAGCACGATCCTGCCGAGCCGATAGAACAGTCCAATACTCGCTTTTCAATTATTTGGTTATTACCCATAGTGGCGGCCATTATTGGCGGGTGGGTACTGTATCAAAATATTATGGCTTCTGGCATCAAAATAAGGATAGATTTTGAAAATGCAGAAGGCATAGAGATCGGTAAAACCAAAATTATATACAAAGGAATAGATATTGGTTTGGTGAAAGATATTAGAATTACCGAAGATATGCGGCAAGTAAAGGTCATAGCAGAAATCAGGCGTGAAGCGGAAAATGGACTCCGTGACAAGAGTCGGTTTTGGCTGGTTAAGCCAAAAATTTCATTTACCGGGATAACCGGTTTGGATACATTGGTTACCGGTAACTACATTGCCACTAAACCGGGTAAAGGAGAGCCTAAATATCATTTTACAGCCTTATCTTCCCCGCCGTCTGTCGATAAATCAATATCTGGATTACACATCCGATTACAAGCCAGTAAGTTGGGGTCTGTTGATCGAGGGTCTTTGGTCTACTATCGACAAATTCCGGTTGGAAGGGTTGAGGATTATAGATTAGCCAAGGACATGGAAAAAGTGGTGATCTATGTTCACATTGATGAGGAGTATGATCATCTGGTAAACAGTACCACCCGTTTTTGGAATACCAGTGGCGTGTCTTTCAATGTTGACCTTTCAGGCCTGTCCGTCGATATGGGGTCGCTGGCTACATTGGTTTCCGGTGGCATCGCTTTTACATCAAATGGTCATAGCGTGGCTGAATTAAGTCGGAATGGAGATGCTTTTACCCTTTATGATGATTTTGAAAATGCTCAGGTTGGTATTCCAATTAAACTCAATATCAGTCAACTTGATGACTTCGCAGAAGGCCGTTATGATCTGAAATATAACGGCGTTAATGTTGGAAAACTTACTAAAACCCGAGGATTTGAGCAATCTAACATTGAATCATTAGACGCAGTTGTCGATCCAGACGCTGAAAACCTACTTCGCGAAGGAACGCAGTTTTGGCTTGTGAAACCACAATTGTCGCTGACTGGAATATCAAATTTGAAGTCTTTTTTGCAGGGAAATTACATTGAGATTCAACCAGGGAGTGGAGAACCTACGAGAACATTTCCTGTCAATCAACGCCCCTCTTTCTTAGCCTCTAAAGATAAAGGATTGCATTTAGTGCTAAACACTGATGAATTGGGAGCGTTGGAAGTTGGAAGTCCCGTCTTATATAAAAAAATGCAAGTGGGTTCAGTGCTGGGTTATAAGCTGGCAGATAATGGTCAGTATATTAAGGTTGATATTAGTGTTGATGATAAATTTTCGCATTTAGTCTCAAAGCGGTCATTGTTTTGGAATAGCAGCGGTATAGAAGTAGATGCTGGCTTATCGGGTTTAGCCGTTAAAACTGGGACGCTTAAGAGTATTTTTGCAGGAGGGGTTGAGTTTAAGACGCCATACTTAAGCAAAAGAAAATCTATTACGCTTAAGAGTGGCCATGCTTTTCAGTTGTTTCAAGATAAAAAAGCGATAGCCAAAGGCAATCTCAAGCAGGTTTCAGTAGGCCAAGCAAAACATGTCCGGCTACAAACTAATGATTTAGGCTCATTGGCTGAAGGTTCTCCGGTTTATTATCAAAAAATACCAGTAGGTCAAGTAGAAGGGTTTGAATTAGCTGATGACGATCACTCTATTTGGCTCGATATTCGAATTGAAGGGCGCTATCGACGCTTGTTGAAAAGCAACAGCCGTTTTTATAGAAATAGTGGATTCAGTTTGCAAGGTGGTCTATCGGGTATTAAGTTAAAAACTGCATCAGTGAAAGCGTTGCTGCAAGGTGGAGTCAGCTTTTATAATCCGCCTGAAAAAAGGAGATTAGCAAAGCCCGGGCAGACATTTTCACTTTTTGAAGATGACGATGCGGCTAAGCATGAAGGAATGCTGATAAAAATCTTTTTCGATTTAGCAGAAGGCTTGGCAGAAGGTAGCCCTATCAAGTATCGTGGTATAACGGTGGGTAAAGTGCAAAGTGTTGAATTAACTGAGCTGGCCGATAAAATTGCTGTCAACGCACTATTATTTAGTTCTGCTGCAAAATTCGCCAGAACAGGCAGCCAGTTTTGGTTGGTTAGTCCACAATTGAGCCTAACAAGAACGGCTCACCTTGACACGTTAATCGGTGGTAAATATATTGCCATCTATCCAGGGAAGGGAGCCAACTCTACTAGGTTTAACGGCCATTTGAAAGAGCCGCTTAAACAGCATCAACTTCCAGGTTTGAATCTTGTTTTGTTGACGACTCGATTGAACTCGCTTAAACCGGGCGATCCAGTCTATTATCGGCAATTTCCTGTGGGATCAATCACCGGATATGATTTATCTAAGCGTGCAACAAGTGTAGAAGTCTTCATTAATATTGAACCTCACTATGTGCCATTGGTAAGAGAAAATAGCCAATTTTGGTCGGTTAGTGGCGTCAATTTAGATTTAGGCTTGTTTCAAGGTTTTCAGATTCACACCGATTCTTTTGAGTCATTATTGAGCGGTGGTGTAGCTTTCGCCACGCCAGACAATGATCAAATGGGAGGTAATCCATACCCAGGGACTAAATTTATATTGCATGAAGACCCACAAAAAGAATGGCTCACATGGTTGCCAAAAATAAGGCTGGATGAGTAATAAATCCCTTTTTCTTGATCGTTTGAGTTACAACTCTACTATCCTAGGGAATTTAATGGCGTAACTTAAAACCATCATTTTTAACTAAATGTTGTAAGATATACCTAATGATGATTCTATTATTTAATCATTGTTCTTAATGAAGTTTTCTAACTTTTGACAAAGGAGAAAAAAATGGGTGTATTTGATTTCGTTGCCAATGCAGGCAGTAAATTGTTCGGTATTGGAGACGCGAATGCCGGTGAGGCCCTGGGAAATCATATCAACAGTAACGGCGGTGTCGATTTAAGCAAGTTAAGTATTGATGTTGAAGACGATTGCGCCACGTTGTCAGGTTGTGTTGCTACACAAGAAGAAAAAGAAAAAGCGGTGTTAGTGGCTGGTAATGTTGAAGGCATTACTAAGGTTGTTGATAATATTGTAGTCGGAGATGGCGAAAGCAGCAGTGATCAATCTGATTGGCAATCGACAACTTATACCGTCAAAAGTGGTGATTCATTGTCAAAAATTGCCAAAGAAGTTTACGGTGATTTTCAAGCGTATCCAAAAATTTTCGAAGCCAACCGCCCTATGTTGGAACATCCTGATAAAATTTATCCAGGACAGGTTCTGCGAATCCCAAAATAGCAGTTAGCATTTTTTCAAGGCCTTATTCTTACGGTTTGTAAGGATAAGGCTTTTTATATAAGCTGGCGAGACATTGAGTAACTAGCTGTATAACTTCTATAAAGATCTGATATAGATGTTAATTTTTGGAAATATTTAGTAAGTATCTGCCATCTTGAAACGCAATAAAAAATTCATCTAGTAGTGGGTGAAAAATCGGAGAATGATTGTTGCTCAGTGTGAGGTTGCGCTCGGCGACATACGTTACATGTTGTGCGTTATCAACCAAAACGTGGTACCAAGGCTGGTCTTTAGGTGGGTGACTGTGGGCGACTTTTTCATACCATTCGTCACTTCCTAAAAACTGAAAATCAACATCGAAAATTACTCCACGGTAAGTAAATAAATGGTGTTGAATAATATCTCCTATGGCAAACTTCGCTTCTAGCATATTGATTTTGGTTAGCGGGTTGACTGGGTTCAAACTACGCTAAGCAAGCATTTTTTGCAAATAGCTGGAGACTAAAGTATACCAACTAACCATTTTAACCATGGGCGTTCAAAGCATTCATCCTATTCGCAAGAGTAAGCTTTTTTGTTGGTCACTGACTTTGTTCATAATTGTATAGTATGCAGTTTTTCAGGCTGTTTGAGGTTGTTCTAAAAGGACAGAGTGATCATGTAGCCAACACTCTTTTGCTTATCGGTTTGTTTTATAACGATCATTTAATTCAGACAGCCGTTCCGGGTTGCCAATATCCAGCCAAAATCCTTTGTATAGTTCACCGGTCACTTGGTTTTTTTTGGAAGCTTCTCGCAGTAACGGTGCCAATCGTGCCTTACCAGAGCTGCAATTAGCAAACAGTTCGGGGTCATATACGCCAATACCACTGAAAGTAAAAAGCTCATCCCCTGTTTCTGTGATCAATCCTTCTCTGAGGGCAAAATCACCTTCCTGGTGATGTGGGGGGTTAGGCACTAAGACCAAGTGGCCTAAGCTTTTTCTATTAGAATCAATAAGTGAATGCCAGGGAAAATCGGTAGCGATGTCTCCATTGACAACCAAAAAGGGTTCTTCCCCTAATAACGGTAGCGCCTTTACTATGCCGCCCAGTGTTTCAAGCGCTGAATGACCTTCTTCAGAAAAATTAATCTGCACATTTAATTGGCTACCATCGCCCAGTCGATCAATAATGTTTTTACTGAGATAAGCGACGTTAATGACTATTTCTTTTATACCGGCAGATTTTAACGAAAGAATGGTGTGTTCAATCAGCGGTTTGCCGGCAACCGGTAATAATGGCTTAGGTGTCGTATCAGTCAAAGGGCGGAGCCTTTCGCCACGGCCTGCCGCTAAAATCATCGCCTTCATTGTGGAAAGTATCTACTGGTAACAACTTGTTGAGTCACGAAATCATGCAGTGGTTTTAGTTCTTTATATTTTTGGGATATTTGAATGACATATTGCATGGTTCTTGGAATGTCTTTTAGATATTGAGGTTTACCATCCCTTATTTGTAATCGAGAAAAAATACCAATAGCTTTTATATGTCGTTGTAGACCCATCAAGTCGAACCAACGTGCAAAAACTTCGAATGGGTAGCCTTTCACCAAACCGGCTTCGGACACCTTGTCGTAATAGTTAGCGAGCCAGTGATAAACCTGTTGGTCGGGCCAGCTAATGTAGCAGTCTCGTAACAAGCTCACCAAGTCATAAGTAATGGGTCCAATCACCGCATCTTGAAAGTCAATAACACCAGGGTTATTCTGCTGCAAATACATGAGGTTGCGAGAATGATAATCTCGATGAACGCAGACCTGCGGTTGTAATAAAGCTGATTCAATGAGTAACTGCCAGACTTGATCAAGCAAGTTGGCAATCTCGGGGTTGAGTGTTTGTTTTAATAATTTCACCAGGAACCATTCTCGGAATAATTCCATTTCAGTGTGAAGAAGCTGGCTACTATAAACCGGTAAGGCAGTTGTTAGGGGTGATGTGTTTTTTTGTAGTGTGTATAGACAATCCAGCGCTTGCATATACAAGGTGTCAGCTGAATTTGCTGTCAGTTTGTCTAGATAATTAATGTTTCCAAAATCTTGTAGTAATAAAAAACCTTGTTCTAAGTTTGCTTGGTAAGTGGTTGGAACATTTGTTCCAGCTTCGCCAAAAATATTTCCTACCTTAACAAAAAGATCAATATCTTCCTGTTCTGGAGGCGCATCCATGACGATGTAAGTTTTGTTAGATGTAGTAACGCGAAAATAACGGCGAAAACTCGCGTCAGTCGAGGCGGTAGTCAGCTCAAGAATTGGTTCATCCATTACTAATGCCAACCACTGCTTCATTGCCGTTAATCTTTGATCCATTTTTACCCCTTTTTAATCCCTTATTGGTAGTTTAGTTAAAACTCTCATCGGCCGCTCACAAAATTGAGGTAAAATTGGCGCTTTTATCCGGTTTGGTTGAATGATCCGGTTTTTTGATCATTTATCTTTCTTCCTTATTTTTTAATAGACCGGCGAATAATAAAACAGATTTAGATAAAAACAAGCGACATCATTCATGACTCCTCATCGTTTTTCAAGGAACTGATTAGCAATCTTATGCGGCTCATTGTTCCATGAAAAACAGCCATTTTAGTTAAATTATAATGTATCTTTTAATAATACTAGTCCTCATCAATTTTTTTCATGCTGATTCAGTTCAAGCAGAAGAAAAAATTCAGCAATGGGACTGTCAAAATGAGGAGCAGAGCGATGATTGGGATTGTGAAAAACTAATAAAAGAGAAGGGCGAAAATGGCTGGGAAGACGCTTCGTTAGAGATGGAGTCTATTGAAAAAAACAAACCTTCAGCTGGCAACTCAACAACAGAATGGGAAGTACCAAAAGATATTGTTACTCAAGAAGGCTGGAACTGCCAACCCAGCCCAGAAGACGGCACTTGGAATTGTAATTTGGAAGGCCCAGACCCTGAAGGAAAAGCCAAAACGGTTGAACGAAGTTCAGGTGGTTGGTGGTTTGATCCGGTCTATGATACTGAGCAGGAACTTGTTTTTGATAGTTTGAGATCTAAACTGAATTCTGACCCTTGGGCGAGTTGCTATGGTGGGTCAACTTCAACCATGCCTATTCAAACAACATTTGAAGATCGAGATAGTGCACCTGTCGATATTGAGGCCGATTATTCCGAAATGCTCGATAAAGAGGTTGCTTTATTTAAAGGGAATGTAGAATTTACTCATCTTGATCAAAAAATTCGCACTCAAAGCGCCGTCTACGATACAGTTTCTCAAGTGCTGAATACCGAAGATGATTTTTATTATGCCGATAAAGCCATTTCCACCTATGGCAGCAGCGCCTTTATTAATTTAGAAACAGGAAAAGGACGGTTACGGGATATGTTGTTCATCTTTCCGGACGCCGCAGCTAGAGGAAGTGCCGAGACAGCTTACCTGGAAACTCCATCACTCACACGATACGATAAAGCGACATTCACAACCTGTCCACCGGGAAATCAAGATTGGGCTTTACACGCTTCCCGGCTTAAGGTAAACAAGAAGGTCGGTAAAGCTTCTGCTAAGAATGTGTGGTTGGAATATAAAGGTGTGCCGACACCATTATATTTGCCCTATTTATCGTTCCCGGTCGATGATCGAAGGCTTTCGGGCTTTTTAATTCCTAGTTTCAGTAGCACAGAGAATACTGGGTTTGATGTCTCTTTACCTTATTATTTAAATTTGGCTCCAAATTATGATGCGATTATCACACCGAGATATTTATTCAAACGTGGGTTTATGCTTGGAGCGAGCTTTCGTCATTTGAGCGAACGATCGATGAGCGTTTTAGCAGGTGAAATCTTGCCCGATGATGAAGTTGATCGACAAACCAGAGGTTTTATTACCTTTAAAAATCAGACCCGTTTTAGTCCTGAATTGCGTGGCGTATTGGATTTAAACTACGTGACCGACAGGCGCTACATTGATGATTTTAATAAAATATCGAATGTTGATGATCCTGGTAACCCAACGGGCAATCTAAGGCGTTCCAATAGTCAGCTGCCTTCCAGTAGCCTTGGTTTTTCTAATAACCGTTTTTTGAGAAGTTTTGGTACATTAAGGTATGACTTACCCTGGCTAAATTTTGAAACGCTAGCGGACAGCTATCAGGTTATTGATGAGACTATTGAAGATGTTTATCGACCTTATCGGCACTTGCCACAAGTCACGCTTAAACTACATAAAGATTTCAAATATGGCTTGCCTGTTAAAACAGGGTTAGATAATCAGTTTGTTTATTTTCAACATGACGACTTGGTCACTGGCCAGCGCTTTCATACCAAACCCTTTCTAAGTATCCCTTTTGAAGGCCATGGATTTAGTATTGAACCCAAGGCAGCTCTAGATTATACCCAGTACTGGTTGAGTGACTTGGATAAAGCCAGTGAGATATATTGGTTGCCTGAATTAGAGCGACAACAAGATGATAATATCAGTCGAACGCTTCCCATTCTATCAGTTGATAGCAAATTGTCCTTTGAGAAAGCATTCAAATTGGGTGATGATGACTACTCACACATTATTGAGCCGAGGTTGTTTTATCTCTATATTCCGCATAAAAACCAAAACAACATACCTACCTTTGATAGCTCAGAAAATGACTTTAACTTTTCTCAATTATTCAGAGAAAATAGGTTTAGTGGGCTTGATAGGATTCAAAATACTAATCAGCTAACCTATGCGCTGACCACTCGATTGTTCGATGATAGCTCAGGACGTGAACGGCTTAATCTTAGTCTAGGACAGATCTTCTATTTTGCGGATCGGCAAGGACGTTATTTTCAGCCCGATCAAGATAAAATCATAGAAATATTAGAGAAAGTTCAACCACAATTCAGAGACCCATTGCTTAATGCCTACAATAATTTAAACGGGTTAGGTGACTCCGCTGTTTCCAGAGATCTTTCCAGGAATACGTCAAACATAGTGGCTGAGCTTGGTAGCCAATTGACCGATGACATATTCGCATCAGCAGGTTTGCAATGGAATCCCAAGTCAAATGCAATGGAAAGGTGGCATGCTGATATTCACTATCGGAATCCATCAAATATAATTTTTAATGCAGGCTATCGTTTTAGAAAAAACCGGCTATTGGAAGGTGATCTCAAAAATTTGATCAACCTAATTGATCGAGAAGATATAGAGGCATTGCTAAGTGAGGAAGATCGAGGACAAGGCAAATTGTTGGATCTTGATGATATCAACAGCCTTATTAACGACATACACCAAATCGATGTTTCTGCAAGAATGCCACTTTATGACAACTGGTTTCTCGTAGGTCGTTGGCAATATTCCTTGAGCACTAATGTTACTGTGGATAGTTTTGCGGGTCTTGAAAAAGAAAGCTGTTGTTGGTCACTTAAGCTAGTTGGTCGTTATTTTGTTAACGATATCCGAAGTGATCCAGAGTTCGGTTTTCTGGTTCAATTTGGTTTAAAAGGGCTGGGTGATTTGGGCGATAGAGTTGATCGCTTCCTTGAACAGAGTATACCGGGATATTTAGGCATTAGAGAGTAAAGCAACTTAATGATGAGTAAGATGATGAGGAAATTAATAACCATTGCAGTCATGATTTTGTTCTGTCAACAGTTAATAGCAAAGGCAATGGATCGAATAGTGGCGATTGTTGAAGACGATGTCATTTTATACAGCGAACTGAATCGCGAGATGGAAACTGTTATGAGCAAAATTTCTGCTGCTGATCCAAATAAACCGCCGGAGTCGTTCATTCAAAAACAAGTACTAGAGCGTTTAATCATTAATAAAATTCAGCGTCAAATTGCTGAGCGGTCTGGGATCAGAGTCAATAATGAAATGTTGAACCAAGCCATTAAGGATATCGCTAAACGAAACAATATGACTATTCAGCAGTTTCAAGAAGAGTTATCAAAACAAAATATCAGTTATCCCAGCTTTTCAGAAAGCGTTCGAAGCGAAATTATTGTTAATCAACTGAGAGCCAGAGAGATCGGTGAAAGAGTCAAAGTAACTGATCGTGAAGTGACTCATTTTTTAGAGACTCAAGGCGATGTTGAGAGAAACAAATCGCAATATCATTTGGGCCATATTTTGATAGCATTGCCCAAAGGCGCTTCTTCTAAGGAGATCCAGGCTGCACGAACTAAAGCTGAAGGTTTGGTCGTTAAATTACGTAAAGGAGAAGGTTTTAATCAGGTAGCAATCGAGTCTTCAGATGGTGGTCGAGCGCTAAAAGGTGGCGATTTGGGTTGGCGAAAGCTGGCAGAAGTACCGACTATATTTACCGATGATGTCACTAAATTGGACGAAGGAGATATAGCCGAACCCATTAGAAGCCCCAGTGGTTTTCATATTATTAAAATGTTAGGTCTCAAAGGCATTAAAAAACATGTTCTACAGCAAACAAAGGTTAGACATATTTTGCTAAAAACCAACGAAATGCTTACTGATAATGAAGCTAGAGTTCTGTTGTTTAAATTACTAGCAAGAATAAAAGCAGGAGAACCTTTCGAGAAATTAGCAAGAGCTTATTCCAATGATAAGGTTTCTGCTTTGAATGGCGGCAACCTGGATTGGGTCAATCCTGGTGCTTTGGTGCCTCCTTTTGAACAAGCCATGGGTCGATTGAAAATAAATGAACTAAGCGAACCGGTGCAAACACAATTTGGATGGCATATCATCCAGGTTCTCGGAAGAAAAACAACCGACAATAGTAAAGACTTCAAGGTAGAGTTAGCCCGTGAAGAAATACGAAAACGAAAAATAGAAGAAGAAACGGAAGCCTGGTTAAGAAAGCTTAGAGATGAAGCCTATGTAGAAATACGTTTACGCTAATTAATTTCCCTTTTAATTTTAATTTCCATTTGCCGATAGGATATTAGCAATAATTTAGTTTGAACTTTTCTCCTACAGCTAATTATTGAATTCATGAAAATCCTTGTTACAGGTGCGGCCGGTTTTATTGGTGCTGCCATTTCCGAAGCTTTATTAGAAAGAGGTGATGAAGTTGTAGGTCTAGACAATCTAAATAACTATTATTCAATAAGATTAAAAAAAGCCCGGTTGCAAAAGCTGCAAGATTTTAAGCAGTTCAGATTTCATCTAATAGATATTGTGGATGACATTTCCCTGGCACAACTTTTTCGTAAAGAAAAACCCCAGCGTGTTTTGCACCTGGCAGCTCAGGTCGGAGTTAGGTATTCATTAGAAAATCCGCAGGCTTATGTGTCAACTAATATCCAGGGTTTCAATAATGTCATCGAAAATAGTCGCCTACTCGCAGTTGACCATTTTGTTTACGCTTCCTCTAGCTCGGTGTATGGGGCGAACACCTCAATGCCCTATGCAGAAATTGATTCAGTGAATCATCCGCTATCACTTTATGCAGCCAGTAAAAAAGCGAATGAATTGATTGCACACACGTATAGTCATTTATATGCCTTACCAACAACCGGTTTGAGGTTTTTTTCAGTTTATGGGCCTTGGGGGAGGCCGGATATGGCGTTTTTTCATTTTACTGAAAACATCATAGCTGACAAGCCCATCAATTTGTTCAATGGTGGTAAACACAATCGGGACTTTACTTACATTGAGGATGTAGTGGCTGCCCTTTTGTTGGTCATTGATAAGGCTGCGACACCTAATCCAACATGGAGTTCAGGTGCACCCGCTCCAAATTCGAGTAACGTTCCATATAGAATTTACAATGTTGGTAATCACCAACCGGTATCGATCTTAACGTTGGTAGACTATTTAGAGCGATGTATAGGTAAAAAGGCCATTAAGAACTTATTGCCTATCCAGTTGACAGAAGTTGCCGGTACATGGGCGGCGGTTGATGATTTATTATCTGATTTTGGTATTCAACCCTCCGTGACACTGGAGCAAGGAGTCGAAAGCTTTATTCATTGGTACCAAAACTTCTATGGTGAAAATGTTTAAGATCCTAAGTCACCCTAAGGTATCGGCACTGTTTGCACAACTCGGGAAGGATTGACATCTATACCCTTTCTGTTTTAAAGTTAGCCTCTCTTTTTACCTTTAATTATACAAAAATAAATAATTTCTAAAACCCTACGGAGCAAATATCATGGCAAAACCATTAATACAATTGGCATTAGATTCACTAGATTTCGACCAAACAGTAGGCTTAGCTCAACAAGCTGCACCTTACGTAGATATTTTTGAAATCGGAACTCCATGTATTAAATATAATGGACTGGCTTTAGTTAAAGAGTTGAAACAAAGATTTCCAGACAAACTACTTTTAGTTGACTTGAAAACTATGGACGCAGGTGAGTACGAAGCAACCCCTTTTTATGAGGCAGGCGCAGATATTTGTACTGTCTTAGGTGTTTCAGGTAACGCTACTGTAGAAGGTGTTGTAAAAGCAGCCATTGCTCATGGTGCCGAAGCACAGGTAGATTTAATCAACGTACCTGATAAAACAAGCTGTGCGAGAGATTGTGCCAGAATTGGTGCTCAAATTATCGGAATTCATACAGGTTTGGATGCACAAGCAGCCGGAGAATCTCCTTTCACCGATTTAAACGACATAGCCAGATTGGGCTTAGATATGAGAGTCTCTGTTGCCGGCGGCATTAAGCCAGCCACTGTTGGACAAGTTGTTGGTTCAGGAGCTAATATCATTGTGGTTGGAGCAGCAATTTATGGTGCCCCTTCTCCCGCTGAAGCAGCACGAGAAATACGCGAATTAGCTGACGCTGCTGCATAAGGATATTTGATTATGCATCAGCAGTTAATCATTAATAAAATTTCTGAGTTATTAGCTGCAACTGATAAATCTTATGACGAAAAATTGACTTCAATGTTGGATCAAGCATCAAGAGTGTTTATAACTGGTGCTGGCCGTTCTGGTTTGATCTGTCGATTTTTTGCCATGAGACTAATGCATAGCGGTTATGATGTTAGTGTTGTCGGCGAAATTGTAACCCCAAGTATCAAAAGCGGTGATCTTTTGCTTATCATTTCAGGCTCGGGAGAAACCGAACAGCTGATTGCATTTACAAAGAAAGCTAAAGGACTTGGTGCTTCTATCGTATTGATATCTGCTAAGAGTGACTCTACTATCGGGGATTTGGCGGATGAAGTATTTCAAATCGGTACCAGTGAACAATATGGGAAGGTCAAAGGCATGCCCATGGGAACCGTGTTTGAGTTATCTACGCTCTTCTTTCTTGAAGCATTAATATCTCATGTTATTCATGAAAAAGGGATTGAAGAAGAAGAAATGCGGTCAAGACACGCAAATCTGGAATAAAAATAAGCGAGTGGATAATCACTCGCTTGTTTAATCTAAGCAAATTCAAACAAACATCTGGCATCAGAAAATAGCAAGTGTACTTGCCTTACTGCAAGAATTTCTATTTTTTAGTTGTACCAAATTGAGGAGAAAATTATGCCTTCGCGACGTGAATTAGCGAACGCAATACGCGTTTTAAGCATGGATGCCGTTCAGCAAGCAAAATCTGGTCACCCTGGTGCGCCCATGGGAATGGCAGATATTGCGGAAGTGTTATGGAATGACTATTTAAGACATAACCCAACCAATCCCAAGTGGCCGGCTCGAGATCGTTTTGTATTGTCGAATGGTCATGGTTCAATGCTGCTTTATTCATTGCTTCATTTGACGGGATATGACCTGCCTATTGAAGAATTGAAAAATTTTCGACAGCTGCATTCCAAAACACCTGGCCATCCAGAATACGGTTATGCTCCTGGAGTAGAAACGACTACCGGTCCTCTCGGACAAGGAATAGCTAACGGTATTGGCATGGCTTTGGCGGAACGTACTTTAGCAGGTCAGTTCAACAAACCAGGACATGAAATTGTTGATCACAATACTTATGTATTTCTTGGTGATGGATGCTTGATGGAAGGCATATCCCATGAAGTTTGTTCATTGGCTGGTTCAATGAAACTTGGTAAGTTGATAGCATTCTACGATGATAATAATATATCAATTGATGGTGAAGTCAGAGGTCACGGTGACACGACCGGCTGGTTTTTAGATGACACACCCAAGCGTTTCGAGGCGTATGGCTGGCATGTTATTTCTAATGTTGACGGTCATGATGCTGATGCTATAAAAAAAGCTGTGGATGAAGCTCGATCTATTACCGAAAAACCTACCATAATTTGTTGTCAAACCATTATCGGATGGGGTTCTCCCAACAAACAAGGCAAAGAAGAATGCCATGGGGCAGCTTTAGGCGAAGAAGAAGTTGCTTTAGTTCGAAAAACTCTTGGCTGGTCAAGTCCTGCTTTTGAAGTACCAGAGGATATTTATGGCGGATGGAGTGCCAAAGAAGCCGGTTCCAAAGCTGAAGCAGATTGGAAGACTAAGTTTGAAGATTATCGTAAAGATTACCCCGAGCTAGCCTCTGAATTTGAACGCAGAACGAACGGTGATTTACCCGCGGACTGGGAAGCGAAATCCCAAGAATACATTGCAAGTGTTAATACTAAAGGAGAGACGATTGCTAGCCGTAAAGCGTCTCAGAATACTTTAAATGGCTATGGGCCGCTATTACCTGAATTATTGGGTGGTTCAGCAGACCTCGCGGGTTCGAACTTAACCCTCTGGTCAGGCTGTAAGGATGTTAATGAACCCGGATTTAATGGTAATTACGTGTATTACGGGGTACGTGAATTCGGTATGTCTGCGATGATGAATGGAATTACTATCCACGGTGGACTAAAGCCCTACGGAGCAACTTTCTTGATGTTCTCTGAATATGCCAGAAATGCTCTGCGAATGGCAGCCTTAATGAAAATTCCAACCATTTTCGTCTATACCCATGATTCTATTGGGCTAGGGGAAGACGGGCCGACACACCAACCGGTGGAACAAACGGCAACTCTGAGAATGATTCCTAATATGCAAGTATGGAGACCATGCGATGCTGTTGAGTCTGCGGTATGTTGGAAGGCAGCGGTAGAAAGAAAAGACGGACCTTCGCTACTCATTTTTTCAAGACAAAATTTACCCCACGTGGCTCGCGATGACAATAAGATTGCAAGCATTGCCAAAGGAGGTTATGTATTGTCTGATAGTCAGGGTGGAGAACCCGATGCTATTATCATTGCAACTGGTTCTGAAGTAGATATTGCCCTAAAAGCGCAGCAAGAATTATCTTCCAAAGGGCATAAAATTAGAGTTGTTTCGATGCCATCTACCAATGTTTTTGACGCTCAAGACCAAGCTTATCGAGATAGCGTATTACCTCCTTCAGTTACTAAGAGAGTAGCAGTTGAAGCAGGTGTGGCTGATGGGTGGTGGAAATATGTTGGTCAAAATGGCTCAATCGTAAGTATGGATACATTTGGTGAATCCGCGCCTGCGGGGGCATTGTTTAAAGAGTTTGGATTTACAACAGAAAATGTTATGCAGCATGTTGAGTCGATAATTTAAATTTGGTTAATACTCATCAATCGTGAGGTAAATAAACGTGAAAATGAATAGCTACATCCTAATGGTCATTACCAGCTTTGCTTTATTACTTGGAAATGTAGAGGCTGGATCGAACTATCCTGCGGCAGATTTTGAGCCTGCAGTTTTATATCAAGATACTGACTACATTGCCAAAAATCAGCAAAACCAAGTAAAAACAGTAACTAATAGTCAAAGCAAAGCTAGACTGATCAAAGTGGCAACTGATGCGGCCAATTTTGAACCTAAGATTGTTTACCAAGATGAAGAATATATTGCTAATTCACCAACTACGAGCAGGAACTCAAATCAAGGCGAGGCAATAAAGGTTGCTGCGGATGCAGGAAAAGAGGAATCAGAAGAAAAGATGGCGACTGATGCGGCAAATTTTCAGCCAAAGGTCATCTACAAAGATGATGAATACATTGCTAAAAATAAATATAAGCCAAGCAACAATGTGAGTTCAAGTTCTAGCACTTCTTCATCCAATGGTTCTGGGGGAAGCGGTGGATCGGCGGCGGAGACGGATAACAGTGAGAGCAATGGTTTGGGAGATAATCTTCCAATAGCCTTGGTCGTCCTGGCTGTAATAGGTTTTTTGTTTTATAACAAAAGCACCTCATCTTCATCATCTAAGAGTAGTAAAGCAGCTGTTAGCGGTCCAGACCCAAGCGGACTTACCGGTGTCGAAAGGTATGTAAGAGGTTCTGGGTCGGCGTCTGGTTCTTCTGCTGCAACGGGTGTTGCTAAATATCTAGAGCAACAAAACCCATCGGCTGCATCCGGGCAAACAGTTTCGGCAAATGCAACCGGCGTTGAAAAATACCTAAATAGCCGAGGGTGATTTTATTTTTATGACTGGGCATTAAACAAGCAAACTAAAAAGTGGATTGCAATTTATTTTGAATAGATTGATAATCGGTTAGTAAACTAATGCAAAAACAGAATGCATAAAAGTAAATTATTCTTTAATTAACAGAATGGTACAGAAAGATGGCAAGAAACTTACTTGAACAACTCAGAGAGATGACTGTTGTCGTCGCTGATACAGGTGATCTTGAGGCAATAGAGAAATTTAAACCTCAGGATTCCACGACCAATCCATCGCTAATTACTGCTGCTGCGCAGATGCCTCAATATCAAGGAATTGTTGATGATACCCTAAAAGGTGCTCGAGAAAGTCTCGGGTCATCAGCTCAAGCTTCAGAAGTAGCAAATTTAGCGTTTGACAGATTGGCTGTTTCGTTTGGTTTAAAAATATTGGAAATAATACCTGGTAGAGTTTCTACTGAAGTAGATGCGAGACTTTCTTATGAAACAGACGCAACGATAGCTAAGGGCAGAGAAATAATTTCTCAATATGAAGCAAAAGGGATTTCGCGAGAAAGGATTTTAATCAAAATTGCTTCCACTTGGGAAGGTATTAAGGCTGCCGAAGTATTAGAGAAAGAGGGCATTCATTGTAATTTGACCCTTCTATTTGGTTTACATCAAGCCATTGCTTGTGCTGAAGCAAATATTACATTGATCTCACCTTTTGTCGGAAGGATTCTAGATTGGTATAAAAAAGATTCTGGTCGTGATTCTTATCCTTCAGCGGAAGACCCCGGCGTTGTATCTGTAACAGAAGTCTTTAATTATTATAAAAAATTCGATTATGAGACGGAAGTTATGGGAGCCAGCTTTAGAAACATTGGTGAAATTACAGAATTGGCAGGTGTCGATTTATTAACTATTTCTCCTGCTTTACTCGGAGAGCTTCAGTCAGATGAAGGCGAATTAGTCAGAAAACTAAATTCTGAAAACGCGAAGTCGTTATCTATTGATAAAATAACTATGGATCAAGCTACCTTCGACGCAATGCATGTAGAAAATCGTATGGCATCAGATAAACTATCTGAAGGTATTGATGGTTTTACTAAAGCCCTCGAATCTCTTGAAGAACTTCTAGCTACTCGCCTAGCAACTCTTGAATCTTAATGGTTGTAGCTGAGGTAAATTATTTTAGGAGTCTTTAAGTGTTAAAACTGCCATGTAGGCAGTTTTAACAGATATAGCAGTTAATTTTTCCCACACACACTGTGTGGGATTTTTTTTAGTAAGGTCTAATATTATGGCACAGAAAATTTTAGATTTAGTTAAACCGGGGGTTGTAGCCGGTGAAAATGTTCAGAAGATTTTTGAAGTTTGTAAACAACAGCAATTTGCGCTACCTGCTGTAAATGTTATTGGATCGCATTCCATTAACGCTACACTGGAAGCTGCTGCTAAAGCACAAGCTCCGGTGATTATTCAGTTTTCTAATGGTGGATCCCAATACTATGCAGGAAAAGGACTAAAGCTGGAAGGACAGCAAAACGCCGTCGTTGGTGCTATTGCTGGTGCAAAGCATGTACATTCGGTCGCTTCTTATTATGGTGTGCCAGTAATTTTGCATACTGATCATGCAGCTAAGAAATTATTACCTTGGATCGACGGCCTACTCGACGGAGGAGAAGAATATTTTAAAGAGTGTGGCAAACCACTTTTTAGTTCTCATATGCTAGATCTTTCTGAAGAAAGTCTTGCAGAGAATATTGATATTTGTGCAAGATATCTTGAGAGAATGTCGAAAATGGACATGACTCTGGAAATTGAACTTGGAGTTACCGGTGGTGAGGAGGATGGAGTAGATAATAGTGGCTTAGATCAGTCAATGCTCTATACACAACCCGAAGACGTTGCTTATGCTTACGAAGTTTTAAGTAAGGTAAGCCCTCGTTTCACCATTGCCGCTTCTTTTGGTAATGTTCATGGTGTTTATAAACCAGGTAACGTAAAGTTAACACCAACTATTCTTCGTGATTCTCAAAAATATGTCACTGAAAAATTCGGATTACCAACAAACACTTTAAACTTTGTATTCCATGGTGGCTCAGGCTCAACGCCTGAAGAAATCAAAGAATCTATTAGTTATGGTGTTATCAAGATGAACATTGATACTGATACTCAATGGGCGACTTGGCATGGCATTATGGAGTTTTACAAGAAGAATGAAGGATATTTGCAAGCCCAGATCGGCAATCCTGATGGCGATGATAAACCTAATAAAAAATATTACGACCCTCGTGTTTGGCAACGGGCAGGAGAAGTTAGTATGGTCAGCCGACTTGAACAAGCATTCAGCGATTTAAATGCTGTTAATACCTTGTAAAAATCTTTACCCTTTACAAAAAAGCCGGTCTAATGACCGGCATTTTTATGTGATTTCATGCTTCGTTAAACCGGTATTAACCTTTCAACAATCCATAAGCCAATATCGACTATTTCTTCCTGACTGACTGAGTGTTGAATAGGATAAAGATGCCAATCTACAATGTGGCCTTGTGATTCTAATGCTATTCTTGCTTGTTCGCCAAGCGTTAGTGGGACGACTTCATCCATAGTTCCATGCCCAAAGAAAATAGGCATCATGCCCTTTGGTATGTTGCTCTGGTCGGCTACATAAGTAGATAAGGCAATAATACTGGCTAGAGGTGGTTGATAACGTAGCCCTGTTTCGAGAGCGATAACACCACCCTGGGAAAATCCAGCTAAAATAATTTTTTCTGGGTCAATGCCCCTTGCGATTTCCTGTTGTATTAATCCAACTATCAATTCACAAGATTTTTGTACGCCTTGTATATCGACTTTACGATCAATCGATCGCTCTAAAATATCGTACCAGGCGCGCATGACAAAACCACCGTTTATTGTTACTGGCATTTTGGGAGCATGCGGGAAAATGAATCGAATTTTCAAATCATCAGGTAAATTTAGATGTGGAATAATAGGCTCAAAATCATGTCCATCAGCACCTAATCCATGCAACCAAATGACGGTAGCAAGTGCTTCTCCATCGGGATTAACTTCAATGCAGTCTAGTTGTTGTGGTTCAGTCATAACGCTAACTTTCTTTTAACAATAATTAAATTTTCAAAGTAAGTAATATTATTCTTTTATCACGTCATACGTGGTTACTGACGGGACAATTCTACTAAAATCCTCGCTCCTAATGAACGTACAAGAAATAATTTCAGGGACTAGCTTGTTTATTATCGGTCTTCTACGCAACTCACAACAGTTGCGTAGCTTCGCCTTGAATACAAGCAAAAAAACTGCGCCAATTCCTCTAATTATTTCATGCGCGATACTACCACAGGCTATTTTAGCAAGTATGATCATTGCCAAAAGTAATGATACCTTCAGACCCAATGGTAGCTGAATGAACCGTTGCCAAATCACTTAGGCAGAGAGATAAGCATCAGGGTTTTCAAATAATTGTTGAATAGAATTACAAGAGTTAGTGCCTGCTGCAACCACTGGGTCCAGTTTTTCTTTTAAGCGATTATAAACTAAGACGACAAAACCAAGTCACTTTTTCAGCGAATCCATATCAAGTTAAACGTAGTAGCAGTGAGTTGTTTCGTCCATAATACCAGTTCAGTGGCATACGAGTTTTCAACAATAGAGACAAACCACCATGAAGAAGTTCTTTTTGATACTGATTTTTTCGTCTTATTTTCAGATGTCTGTACAAGCATCCGGTCAATCCGCAGTAGTTTCTGCGCACCCATTGGCAACCAAAGCAGGAATTGAGATATTGCAACAAGGAGGGAATGCTTTCGATGCAGCGGTAGCTGTAAGCGGGGTACTAGCTGTTGTTGAACCTGCAAGCTCTGGATTGGGGGGTGGCGGTTTTTGGTTACTTCATCGCACCAAAGATAATCACCAGACTATGATCGATGGGCGTGAAAAAGCACCGTTGGCAGCACATCAAAATATGTATCTAGATCAGCAGGGCAAGTATTTACCAGGGCTATCAAAAGATGGACCGTTATCTGCCGGTATTCCAGGTTTACCTGCGGCGATCGTTCACATTGCAAAAAAATATGGCCGAATACCTCTGGCCGAATTGCTTCAGCCTGCAATAACTTATGCCGAGGCTGGGTTTACCACCAGTGATCGATTTAAACGGATGTTATCTTTTCGGTTGCCATTGATTCAACAGGCTTCTTCCACATCGGCTGTTCTATTGACACAAAATAAAATACCCAAGGATGGTCACAAGCTGGTTCAGTCCGACTTGGCAAAAACCTTAAAAAGCATTGCCAAAAACGGGCATTCCGGTTTTTATAACGGTGAAGTAGCTAAAAAATTAGTACAAGGTGTCCGCCAAGCAGGTGGTATTTGGACTGTAGAAGACCTTGCTAACTACAATATTATTGAGCGAAAACCGATTAGTGGGCGCTATAAAGACATTCGAATCACGACAGCAGCACCACCCTCATCGGGTGGTATCGTGCTGGTTCAAGCGTTGAATATGTTGTCTGCACTCCCCCTTAACGAATATGATGAAATTACTCGCAAGCATTTAATTATAGAAGCGATGCGAAGGGCTTACCATGATCGAGCGCTTTATTTGGGTGACCCGGACTTTGTTTCTATCCCAACCAAACGACTACTTAGCCAAGATTATGCCTTGGGATTGATTAGTACCATCCGGCTTGATAAAACACTACCCAGTGAGCATTTATCGGGTGATTTTAAACCTGCAACTAAAGGAAATGACACGACCCATTTTTCGATATTGGATAAAGAAGGAAACAGGGTTTCAGCGACATTAAGCATTAATTATCCCTTCGGTTCGGGTTTTATTCCACCCGGTACAGGTGTAATTTTAAACAATGAAATGGATGATTTTGTCAGTCAGGTAGGATCTGCTAATGGCTATGGGTTGATGGGGGGTAGAGCAAATACAATAGAATCAGGTAAAAGAATGCTCTCCAGTATGACACCAACATTTTTGGAGGATGGACACCGTTTAGCCATTCTAGGAACCCCTGGGGGCAGTAGAATTATTTCCATGGTGCTGTTAGCGGTATTGGATTTTGCCCAGGGACACCTACCTGAATCTTGGGTATCATTGCCTCGTTTCCATCATCAATACCTGCCTGATAGGGTGCAGTATGAACCAGCAGCATTAACACCTCATGAAATTAATGCCCTCAAAACACTTGGCTATCAACTCAAACCAACGAGTCGTAACTACGGTAACATGCAAGCCATTAGTTTGAATAAAGTGACCGGTAAAGTGTTTGCTGCCAGTGATCCAAGAGGCGAGGGTCTAGCCGTCGTTCAATAAATATAAAGACTCAGGAACGTGCACGAAATAACTACGACAACTAACTTGTTTTTTAGTCCGTCTTCGGTGTTGTGGCAACAGTTGCGTAGCCTGCTATGCGCCTGTTGCCATGCCTTGAAGACAAACAAAAACCTCGCGCTAGTTGCCGAACTTATTCCGTGCGCGTTCCTAAGAATATACTCGGGTTAATAGAAACGAAGGAACTGATGTTGAATAGCCAATATGAGTAACCGATAGGGACTCTCTGGCCCCTTAGAGAGATATATACCTGTTTTCGGTTCATGTTACTTCATAACGATCATCTATGACGGAACATCAGTGTCGTAACCTCCTGATAGATTTTGGGATATCCAGTCACCAACCATTCATCAACGCGATAGCCCTTGTAGCCCTCCAGCTGCACTGTGTTCATTGCTCTAGACTCCGCTGCTTTTCATAATAAAATGGACGTCCTGCGGCAGTGCTTCTATGTTTCTTTCGACCGTTGCTACCGCAGCGACCTATGGATCCATGTCAAGAAACTCTCGGTGTTAGGCGGCTTGTGAATACTCGCCTCCGCTTCGCTTTCCCTGGCGAGTAGCGTGTGTACAAGTTATATCCATAGTAGGTAATGGTCTGCTTTGGAATCAAACTTAACAGACATTAATAATCAAATTAACAAAGTTACGTTCAATAAAAAGTAAAAATGTAACTCTTCATGTAATGGTGATTCAAAATTTTTTCAACGTGAATAAATCACAAAATTATTGAGAATTTTTAAGCAGAGTTACTAATTTAAAGCCGTTAGTATCATTGACAGCATTTATTGGTAGGTACTTTGTAGAGAGTGATGAAGGTTTGTAAATTGCTAGTAATGATTAAGCCATTGGAAATGGAACTCTTAAAGTACCTTTATTGAATGCTGTCACTGCGGTTGTTTACGGGTGTGTAGACTAAAAAGTCGAAACAAACGATCCTGCAAAAGGTTGAAAAAATGTATTCAGAGGTTAGCTTTTATTTGTATGAAAGCTCTGTGCAAATTAAGGTGTGAGCGAAGTTATTAGCTTAATCCTAATACTATTCTGCAGGGAAAAATATTCCGACAGGGGCAAAAGAAACAATCAGCCAGTGCTGATTTAACTGACCCCCAGAATCAAAAAATAAAATTTTGCCTTTTGAAAACGGGGTTTTTACAAGTTTTAGGCAACGAGGAGTATTTCAATGAAAAACTTAAAGCGGTTAAGTCGCTGTCATTCTAACTTACAGTTTCGACATAAGGTATGGACAGCTGCCTTAATCATATGTTTCGGTGTTACGAACTCTCATGCGAGCACTGAAATTGTCGATCCCTTACCTCCTGAAGATGACCCTTCGCATTATGGTGAATTGGTAACAGGTTCACCGACGGAAGGTTCACCTGAAGCCAACGAAGGAACTTTTGAAGGTGGTGCCACTGGTACTGTGGCTGATACGGAAGTAGAGAATGTCTTGCCCAAAGAAGCTCAAAGAGAAGATGGTACCTTTAATATACCGACCAACGGCGCACCTAGCCCATTGTTTGGAGCACAAGCTTTTACCCAAAAGATGTTGCGATTTGAAGAATTTGGACCTAAACGGTTAAAATTCAGGAAAAAACGTCCACGCAAGTGGGCTTCGTTTCCCAGGCCATGGGACGCTAAAAGCTCACCCGATGGTAATCAACTTGATTATTTTATGAAGCAGCGCATCTGGCCTACCCCCACAAAACTCTCAAATATCGTGGATCTTAACCCATGGCAAGCTGATATTGAAGAGTTTATAGGACGTACCCTGAATGACCCGCCTGCTGAGGGGCGTCCACCGGGCATGGGTTGGTCGCATCAACGTTGGGACGAGTTCAAGCCTAAGAAGTATTTTCAGACGGCACAAGCAGGAGCACGTCCAAATGGTGGTTTACGTGATAGAAAACAACGGCATCACTATCGCTACGGTGAGTTTGGCAGGGGTGGGCTCTATCATAATACAGCAGGTGCAGAAGGTTTTGAAGGTACTACGGAAGGTATACAAGTGAAATTCCATCCAAACATGCCGGAACAATCGCCGAATGCACTATGGACCTTCGATGGTACGTTTCCTCCTAAGTTGTTAAATGCCCGCTATGGAGAGCCGGTGTTGATGAGGCATTACAATGCTCTCCCTATTGACGTTTCCGCAAACCATGGGTTTGGAGTCCATACGTTGACAACACATGAGCATAATGGACACAACCCAGCTGAAAGCGATGGTTATGCCAATAGCTTTTTCTTTCCTGGTCAATATTATGATTATCGCTGGCCTATGACGCTTGCCGGTCATGATTCAATCAATACTGATGCGGATGATCCAAGAGCAGCATCTCCTAGATGGCGTGGTCGTAGTAAAAAGATTCCAGGAGACTGGAGAGAAACCATGAGTACTCATTGGTTCCATGATCACATGTTGGATTACACCGCACAAAATGTCTACAAAGGTAATGCGGCTATGATGAATTACTATAGCGCATTGGATCGCGGTAATGAAGTTATTGATGATGGTGTTAACTTACGTTTACCTAGCGGAAGCTCCTTGAGCTGGGGTAATCGCGACTACGATGTTAACCTCATACTGGCAGAAAAAGCCTGGGATAAAGATGGACAACTCTGGTTCAATCCTTTTAACCAAAATGGTTTTATCGGTGATGTAATGACGGTTAACTGGTTGTATAAGCCTTATATGGATGTACGTGCTCGTAAATATCGATTCCGTCTGTTAAATGGTTCTGTTTCTCGCTATTTCAAGGTAGCTTTGATGAATCAGCATGGTGACCCGGTGCCTTTTTATATGGTCGCTAATGATGGCAACATCATGGAGCACACCGTCTATTTCGAAAATGGTGAATTGCCTACTCAAGGGATAGCAGAGCGTTATGACATCATTATCGATTTTAGCAAGTTCCAACCTGGTGACAAATTGTATATGGTCAATTTACTTCAACATAAAGATGGCCAGGCAACCGATAAAGCAGTCGCTATGTCTGAAATTGCTAACGGCACTTATGCGCCAAAAACGATGGATGATGATGGTGATGGTCAATCTGATCGTTGGATGGGGGGTGATCCTGTAGTCGGGAAATTCATGGAGTTCAGAGTTCACGAATACAAAGAGGTTGATCACAGCATGGATCCAGCTATGTTCGTGGTAGGTAAAAAAACTTTGATCCCGCTACATAGGCCGACTGAAGATGAGCTTGCCAATGCCCTTCACCGTACCTTCGAGTTTGAAAAACAACCTACGGATGATAAACCATGGTCGATTGAAACCGATGGTGGGAAAGGATTTGGAATGGATCCAAGAAGTGTATCGGCTGCGCCAAATAAAGATAATGATGGCCTGGAAGTATGGCGTCTAGTTAATAGTGGGAACTGGAGTCACCCAGTGCATATCCACTTTGAAGAAGGTATTGTTTTGAGGCGGAATGGTAAAGAGCCGCCTGAATGGGAAAAGTGGGCACGGAAGGATGTGTATCGTCTCGGACCACAACCTGATAGTGGTGATGTCGTTGAATTGGCACTTCGCTTTAGGGAGTTTGCAGGCACCTTTATGGAACACTGTCATAACACCCAGCATGAAGACCATGCCATGTTGTTACGTTGGGATATTGAGCATCCAGGACAGGTAAAATTAATGCCAACACCTATGCCAAGTTGGGATGGGGTTAGTTATGTCGATACAGTGGCGTTACCTACTTTTCGAAAAGGTGATGATGTCGGTGAATTCGGTCCTGAGTTAGACCCATTATCAAAATGGAATAAGCATGTTGTCGTCGGAGAACTTGACAACATTCGTGATACCCGCATTGGTGATGCTAACAACCCGAGTGATGAAGAACGCGGCACAGCAACCTTCCCTCTAACCAAAGGTACCAATATTGATGAAAACGGTGTCACTACAGATGTCTGGTTCTTAGTACATGATGTCAGTGATGAAGAAATGGCTGAAGAAATGGGTCTGGCTTGGGCGGGACGCTTACAAAACGTTCCTGTTGAAGCAACAGCGGAAGCGACTATAGCCTCCAGTGGCGATTGGACCTTCTTTGGCGATTTACCCAATCCGGTTTGGGCCAGCGACGAGAATCCAGAAGGCATTCCTGAGGTCGATGACAACAACACCTACTCTGCTCTTCGTAGAGTTAATGTTGATGGTAAGGAAGTTGTTTTCAATGTTATCGTTGTTAAATGGGGTGATCAACCATGGGAGCATAACAGGCTGGATAAAAGTTGTGTCGGCTTTCCGGATGATCCACCGAACACCAGTTGTCCTTACAATGGTGACGCCTGGGGTAGCCTCAATGCATCGGGTCATGTAGTCGAGCTAGAGACTGATGGCGCTAATCCACATGTGACCTTTAAATTGCATAAATCATGGTCTGCAGAAGGTGACTATATGCCTTACTATATCGTCACAGACACTTTTCCTTTTGGTCCTTCTAAAGCTATGGGTGTGCCTTATGTGCCGAAGTATCAGTTCCTGGCCGATGCAGCAGTACCGCTGATACAGTTTCTACCAGCAGCACCTATCCGGCCCAATTTTCCTCCCACGCCAAGTGATGGCAACGGGTTAATCGGCGGCGGACCTTTTGGCGGTCAAATCGGTGTTCCATCCTATTTCATGCCTGAAGACGACTACAGCCCCATGTGGCATATTGGCTTTGCTCATTGGTTAGAGCCTGCGACTGAAGTTGTTAAAGGTCTTGATCGTATTAAAGAATTGCGGTCTGAAGGAAAGATGGAAGTGATCGAGTGGCCGGCAGCAAAAAATCCAGGTTTAAACAACTACAACTTTGATAGTTTGCTACCCCCTCATGTGGTCAACTGCCCGACACCGATTACTGTCGATACATCAATCCATCGAGTCCGTAAACTCAGTAAAGATAATTATACAAAATAGTCTTTATCTCAAATAAAGACAAATGATGAGTTATCTGTCCGTGGTGAACAATGTCATGTTTGCCACGGGCTTTCTTTTATTCATTGAGGAATTTTGAAATGAAAATTACAATGCATAAATATTGTTGGCTACTGTTAGTTGGTTTGGTTATCGTCAGCAATACACAAACAACTCTTGCGGACTCTCCCTGGGGAGCCAACTACTTTCCAAACGTTCCACTAGTGACTGAAGAAGGTAAAACAGTTCATTTCTTTGATGATCTTATCAAAGACAAAATCGTCGCTATCAATTTTATCTATACCCATTGTTCGGAGTCATGTCCGTTGGAAACTGCACAACTGGTCAGAGTGCAGAAAATATTGGGGGGTCGCGTGGGGAAGGATGTGTTTTTTTATTCAATTTCGATTGACCCTAAACAGGATACTCCTGAAGTCCTTAAAAAATACAAAAAAAAGTTTAATGCGAACTGGACTTTTTTGACGGGTAACGAGATTGATATTACTAACCTTCGAAAGAAGCTGGGTTTATACGTTGAAGAAATCCAAGATGGCTCTAACAATCACAATGTAAGCTTGATCATTGGTAATCAGAGCACAGGGAGATGGATGAAACGTTCACCCTTTGAGAACCCCCACGTGCTGGCCGATCAAATAGGGAATTGGTTGGCAGAATGGAAGACGGCACAGCGCGCCAATGATTACACTCATGCCCCCGAATTACGTAACATTTCTCGTGGCGAACAAATATTCAGAACACGATGCGCTACCTGCCATACCTTAACCGGTGATGAGTCTAAAGAGGCGCTTGGCCCTGACTTATTGGCAGTCACTAGAAATAGGGACAGGCAATGGCTCCTTGATTGGCTGAAAGCACCGGATCAAATGCTTAAGAAAAAAGATCCACTAGCCTTGGAACTCTATCAAAAATACAATCAGCTAGCCATGCCGAATATGCGTTTGAACAAAGGTGAAGCGATGGCATTACTTGATTTTATTGAAGGTGAAACGAAAAGACTGCTTGGCAAATCAAAGCCTGCTTTTAACGCTGAACCTTTTATGTCAATGTCTGAACCAGCCGACGATACAACAACAACAACAACAACTACTAAGGTATTTGGCAATGTTGACCAATGATTATTAGTATCTACCGGGTTGGATGTCGCTATAGTACAACACTATCTGCGCAATCAAGCAGAGCGCGACAAATATTTCGTGCAGAAGGAATTGTTCAAAAGGTTATTCACTGGATAGCGTAAATCCATGCAGGTTGAATTTCAGCAATACCGGAGGGAATGATATTCTTGAAAAAGACGAATCATATAATCTAACTAAGTAGAATTAATAGCTGCTTTGAAATCAAGTAAGGTCGTAAGATCACAGTAGAATGGTAGTTGCGGTTGCATTTTCTTACAGAACCGTAAACGCCATTTGAACTGGCGTTTACGGTTCAACTTAAAAAGATACTTTGGAGCTCGCACTATCTTCTCGAACATCGTCGGATGGTACACTGGATGCATCCGCAGGATCACTATTCGCATACCATTCGTCGCCGTTGTAAAAGCCGTCTTGGTCGCGGTCTAACGCGATTCGAATTCCGGATCCGGGTGGTGTGCAGGTATAAGTTACTTCGCCATACCGTCTATTAGCGTATTGACGTAACTCATCATCCAAAATAGCTGGCTTGCTTTTTACATCACGGTCGAAACTTCCGTCTCTTCGATACAGAAAACTAGCCTCACGACGTCCCTTTCGTGTTTTAGCTACTAAGTCACATTCACCCGCCTCTGAGCGTTCAATCAATAAATCAAGACGAGGTGTGACTTCTTTTGTATTGAACCAAGTCAAGGTTACTTGTTGACCCACAATGGGCGCCAAATTACTGTCAAATGCAAACATGAATTGCTCGACTTGAGCTCGTTGGGTTAGACCCGTTTCGTCAAGCGAAAATCCGTCTGGATTGGGTAGTGGGGCTGTTTCCGGTCGTTGTGTGAATACGACAGAGCCGTGGAATCGAAAGAGTGTATCGGTACTACCGTCATGCAGAAAACCAAATCCTCGGATCTGATCACCCATGAATTCATCATTATTAAACGGGACCGGGAGAAAAAATGGAATATCCAGTGGATTAAAGGGAAGAACCTCCTGCCCAAACATGCCAACCTTCTGATACATATTTCTCAAATGTGGCACCTTGAACGTTTGCGCCTCGAATTCAAATGAGTATTGTCCATCTGATCCAAAGAAACCCGGTTTAGCGACTTCAAATTCGCTATTACCTTCTGGATTTAAGACATGGCAGCCGTTACAGTTAAAAAATGTGTCCGATTTTTCGCCAAAATAAAAGTCCTTGCCGGCAGACTGAGCCGGTGTTAGCGAGTTGTCCAGATTGCGAATAGGGTTCGGCGGATAGGTAATCTGCAAAGAGAAGTCTGTCAATGCTTGCATTTCATCCTCTGTAAGTTGGGCATGTCTTCCGTTCAGGCCCTCAAAGGCAACATTGAACTTGTTGAATGCTGCGCTTTCATCGAAAGTTCCGCTGTCCGGTTGACTTGTTGGTGCATCATTACCCCCGGTCCGATCACCGCGCCAGTGCATGGGTCCGTGATTGGCCAAACCACGCAAGCTTTGGGTTGCCATTGGCCCTTTCAAGGGTCGAAAATGGACGCTCGTTGGAGCTCCAGCCTCCTCAGGCCTAAGCGTAAAGGGTCCCGGGTTATTGATCTGGGTAAAATCAGGATCGCCCAAGTCCCAGGCTACACTATCGAAATCCCCGAAAATATGACAGCTGGCACAGGCGGAATCACCATGGCTGGATGTAAATGTTGCGTCGTAAAGCAATGGTCGTCCTTTTACGATATTTTCCGGCTCTGGATTGTACATAGGAACATGGGCGATCTCTTGTTGCTTTTGTGTATCAATGATCGAGATCGAGTTGTCGAATCGCGTCAAAGCATAGATACGTTGGTGTTTTTCATCGAGAACTAATCCACTGGGCCCCCCACCTGATAATTGAATTTGGTTTTCAACATTCGGTTCGAATGTGTCTGCCTCGAGTTCTTCTGTGTTGAAGACACCTATTTTGCTTGAACCGAATGCGGTTACATAAAGAGATTTGCCATCATTGGTGATTGCCATATCCATTGGAAATGCAAGACTTCGGCTGTTTTCATCGTTCGGAATAGGTGCACAACACCTCGAAAAATCGATATGTTTATTGAGGTGCCTTGGTTCTACGGCGCCATCCTTACTAAGAATCGTTATGCGACTTTCGTGGGTATGACCACGGACTGTGCTGCCTCCAAATTTCCCCGGACCTTCGAACCGCGTCAGGTTTTGAGCATCAGTATTCGACACATAAATTTGTCCGGTTACAGGGTTAACAATCATGTTGAACAGAATGGTTCCAACACTATTGTAAACACCTTCGGCCTCGGGAAGCTGGGCGGGTGGATTCGCATTTGCGTCAATCACGAACACATCTTCATCTGGAAGCGAAAATCTTACGTGGTCGGTCCAATCACGATTGGTATCATCGACCCATCGATCTCCGTTAAATTTGACGATCAGACTGGTTTTCGGCTGTGGATTCAATTCAAAATTAGTAAGTGGCATCGGTAATCCACCATTGGCAGAAACGACTTCCTCAAACAGCGTCGTGGTTTGATTGCCCGAATGGAAAACTGCCGCATAAACGTAATTTCCGTCCGGCGAAACTGCCAGTGCCCGAGGCGTATCTCCAAACAGAGTGATGATTGACAGTGGTTCTCCATCCGATGAGTTGCCAAGCTCTTTAGCGTCGAATACCCAAACATCTGCACGTCCTATCCCTGGGGTTGTAAGCTGTGGGTCAAAAGGTGCATTTTGACCTCTATGCGCTGTCGTAATAAAAGCTTTGTTGCGGTCGGAACCACCAAATATGATATCGCGAGGTTCATCACCCACTGGCAGTGTTCGAACAACCCGGCCGGCTATTGGTTTGCGCTTTCCAGTTTCGAGATGCTTCGAAAATTTTCGATTGATCCTAACAACGCTGACGCTATCAGAAAGATGGTTGACAACCCATACTTCACGGTTGCTTCGGACTGCGATAGCAATCGGCTCGAGTCCTACTGTTACAGAACCTCTATGAACAAGCCCTTGTTTGGTAATCCCAAAAACCTCAATGCGATTATCCGGTGTATTGACGGCAAAAAGAGTTTTTCCGTCGGGTGACATAGCAAGTGGCCTGACTTGCCCTGTCTCGAAAAGAACGAAAGAAGAGCCGGAAGTTTGTGCTGTTGATCCGGCTTGAGCAGATGCTATTGTAAAAAACAGAAAAACGGCCAAAGCAGCTAGCCACGATCTTGAATGCCAATCCAAGTGAGTTGTTCGAAGATTCATATTTGCCTCCTTTGCAAATGCAAAATGATGCCCTGATGCTAAAAGAGTTTTTATTAGTCAAGGTTGTAGAACTAGCAGTATTCTTTTCAGATTATGTGCATTAAAATCTTAACAGTGAAACTCTTATTTTAGAACTGTAACCAGACGAGTATAACTTATTTGCAGTTGTTTCTTAAATCCGCTCTATTGGAATGTACGATAAGTGCAATATAGGTGTCAGTCATTGTATAGTGCAATAATACTGCAAATTATTAAATTATTCACGAGATTATAAAACGAACATCATTTCTTTATGGCACGTCCCATTCGCCTCGAATTTCCCAACGCTTTGTATCACGTAATGTCTCGTGGAAATGGCGGAGAAAATATATTTATTGAGGCTGCGGATAAACTCGATTTTTTGGGATTATTTGAAGAGCTCCAGGCTCGTTATGACGTCATTTGTTATGCGTATTGCCTGATGGATAATCACTTTCATCTTTTGATAGAAACACCTAAAGCCAATCTATCTCAAGTCATGAGAGGGCTGAATGGGCGTTACACAAAATACTTTAACAAAACTTTTCAGCGAATAGGTCATGTTTTTCAGGGGCGTTATAAAGCGATTATTGTGCAAAAAGACAATTATTTACTTGAGCTATCACGTTACATTGTTCTCAACCCAGTCCGCGCAGGTTTGATCAATAATCCAGAGAACTACACCTGGTCAAGCTATTACGCAAGCATTGGGCAGTGCGTTTGCCCGGAATGGTTGTCTGCAGATAATTTACTCGCTGCATTTCATAATCAAAGAAAAGAGGCAATTCGTCTATATCAGGAATATGTTAGCCAAGGGATTGGTCAACCCTTTTCCGGAAAAGTTATGCAACAAACCTATTTGGGCAATGAAGCTTTCATTGATCATGTTCAAAAACATATCAGCACCAAACAAAGTGACAGTGTTCATATCACCAAACGATCAAAAAAATCACCGAAGAAACCTATTGATGAAATTATTTCAACTGCTTCGGATAGAAAGGATGCAATGAATGCAATTTATGAAACAGGGCATTATACAATGTTCGAAAGGGTGGTGATTCAATATAATGTTATACTAAAAACACACGTGCGCGCCATATTGCTCAATATTCCCCCAAAATTGCTGCCAACGCCCCTTTGACTGAACCAGTGCTCGCAACGATAAAATCACTTTGGCTCCTTTGTTTTTCCAACGCATCCCTGAGCCACAAAGACGTTGCTTCACCAATGTTTTGCAAGCAGCCTCAGTCACCCCCGACCCAATGGGTAATTGTTGTTTCACCTGTGTCGCATAATCCATCATGTGACGATGGTTGATAAAATAAGTCAACGCCGCCAATAAATCGTCTTTGATTGTTTTTGTCAGGCTCTTTTTCTTGGCTAATTGCTCCATTTCTGCAATCAGTGCTTCGACGGCTTTTGAGTCATGTTTGAGTTGTGTACAACGCTCATTCAGCCAACTGTCTCGCTTGGGTTTATCGGTTTTTCCTGGGTAAGCCGCGTAAGCAACGGTTGCCAAGTATTCAGTCACATGAAAAAAATCTAACAGCTGGCGACTGGTGTGTGTTTCCAGAAAGGTCCAATTGCTTTTTGCACCATCGGCGATGCCTAAGTAGAGTGCATCTGGGTAGTGTTTTTTTACCGTGCTAATTTCTTTTTCCAGGCGCTGTAAAAAAGTCCCTTTACCATATTCAGGGGCTTCTCCGATGTAGATAGTGTGTTGCCGTTTTCCGGTGACATCATACAGTGAAATATTGCCCACCATGGCTTCTCTGTATCCATCTTCTCGCATCAGGATGTAGGCTCCATCTAAGCTGACAACAACCGTGCTAATTGCTTCATTGAGCGTTGGCGTCGCATATTCCCAGATCTGTTCTTTCGCTTGGGCAATACTGCCAACCCAATCACTGACAGCTTGTAAATAAGAATGGGCGATTGTTCGGTGATGGTTTTCGTTTAAATCCTGGCAGACGGCCGGGGCATTCATGTTGGCGTATTTGTGTGCGATTTGTTGTGCAAACTTTGGGGTGGCTCCTCTGATTATTTGAGCATTCGTTTCCAGTGGGCAATAGATCTTTCCGCCTTTTGATGTTTGATACACATAGCGTCGAATGGGGACACCACCATACGGTGTTTGGTAGATTTTATTGGTTTTATCGCGCACGGTCAGTTTGACCTCACCCAGTTTGATTGGGCTGCCGTCGGTATCAAATTTCTGGAGGGCGTGTGCTGTGGCCAGACCTCCCATCTCATTGCATCCATCCAGGATCGCTTTTTCCATTTCCATTAAACTACCGGTGAGCGTTACAGTGACTTGGAGAGTTAATTGATTTCCTTCGTGAGCGACAACTTCAGACATGACCTTTTCCTCATAATATCAGCAAGATAAAGTATTGATCCTCTTTTTTACTTTAAGTTCAACATTATCCAAAATCAGCACCCGTTCGAAATTGCCCAATATTATGGTGTCCATTACAGCACGGTGAGTAGAGCCATTCGTTCATTCTGTGCAAAATACAATGACTGAACATCCCGCTAGAATTTGCAAGTATTTTTTAATAACAAATCAACGCATTTCATAGTTCCTTTGATGCTTAATCAAAGACCAGATGACTCTCGTTAAATGTCGCCCTAAAGCTCTGACTGCTTGGTTATGCTTTTTACCTTCAGCACGCTTTTTGTCATAATAAGCTTTGGAACTGGGTACCCGCTCGATATGTCGAGCTACCGCTACCATCATAGCCGCCTTGGCGCGCTTATTGACTTGCCTGGGTGTTTTCGTGCCTTTGAATTGCCCAGATTGATTGTCTAATGCGGCCATGCCGATATACAGCGCTAAACTAGCCTCGGAAGCAAATCGCTTCAGAGTGCCGATCTCACCCGCCAACTCGGCGCAGGAAATGACCCCAAAGCCAGGAATAGACTGTATCCGGCCAGCAATCACCGAGTGTTCAGTAAGGTCCATTATTTGTGTTTCTAATCGCTTAATAGATCCCATGATTGCCAAGATACGCTGAGCATCCTCAATGATCATCTCACCCACCCAAGCGACTTCGGGTGCAAAGTAAGCGGTTTGTTGCCACTGTTGGATGATATCCGCGTATTGGTGACCAACACCTTTGACTTGAAGCAGGCTTTTGCCCTGAATGCGAGCCAGTTTGGAGAACTCATCACGGCAGGTCAGAAAGTTTAAAAACCAAAGATTATCAACACTACCGGTAATGTCTAGTAGACCCGGTGAGACCGCCTTGAGGTCCACCTGTAGACGATTGGCGATGCGCATCTTATCATTGACCAACTGGCGGCGGCGACGTGTTAAGCGTTTGAGCTGGTCGTTTTCTGCAGGTGTTGCGGCGACTTCTTGCAACACATCCTTGGCTAAGGGTAAATGGGTACGCAACTGGAACAGTTCCAGAATTTTATGCGCATCAATCGGGTCGCTCTTAGCGGGCCCTGGAAAAATTTCTTTGAAACGAGCTAGCTTCAAGTTGTTGACATTATAGAGCGGATAGCCCCGCATCCGAATTTCCGTATCTAAGGGTCGCGCGTGACCATTGAAACCTTCCATCGCGATGGCGACCGGTAATCCAGTGCGTTTTTCATGAACCGCCAAACGCTGGAAAAAATCGCGAAAACCTAACTTATGATGGGCCAGGTCAAACTCTTCCAAAATCGCCCCGTCGGGGCCGGCAATGGCCACCCGGTGCTGATAAGAACCAATGTCAATGCCCACGGTAATTTGTGATGTTTGCATAGTGCTTACGCCTCTGCTATAAAAGATGAAAATTATCATCCAGCGTCTCGTCTACACTCAGAGCCACATCAACCGATTGGCACCATCCCGGCAGACGCTTTGGATGATGCAGATGACAGGGGCGGCACTTCAGTGCCGAGCGGATCTAATAAACCAGACCGCTGACCCCATGAGCCACACCCCCGTCAAACCATAGGTTAACTCGATTATCGTGTTTTGTCATCCGCAAATTTCGGAACAAAAGCCCCTTTTTCGATAAGCCTGTGGATAAGTGGATATCATCCCTGATATCCACTTATCCACGAGCCTAACAGGTTTGTTTTTATTCCTTAAATTCTATGGTAGACACCTTTCTCTGCGAATGGATTATCATTTATTTGTAGTCCGTCAAATTACAGACTAAAAATGGGATGTGCAAAAACTAACTGGCGGTGCCATGCCTACTGCCTGATGGGTAATCATCGCCATGTAGTGATTGCAACAAAAGTAAGGGTCAGGTCGCACGTCGTTATCCAACTTGGGACAACGGGTTAAACACCCGAAATTTGGCGAAGGCGTCGTGCTGCAGATGGAAGGCTCGGGCGCTCAGGAACGACTGGAAATCCATTTTGAACAAATCGGCTCAAAATGGTTGATGGTTAACTATGCCAAGTTAGAAATGATTTAATCATTTTTTGCTTTTCGCAGAGATGATTTACAAGCTTCAAACTGTTGGACTAACCACTCTGGAATACGTTTGTCCAACCAGCACCCATGTTTTACTGGACTATCCCCTTCGACAAAACCAACGTGCCCACCACGTTCACTTAATTCTAGCGTTGTAGTAGGTGAAAGCTCCGAAGCTTTGGGGAAACCCTCCAAAGTCATAAATGGGTCATCTTTTGCTTGAATGATTAAGGTAGGAAGTTGGATCTCAGCAAGATATTGTCGGCAACTGCTACGTTGATAATAATCCATACCACTGGTAAAGCCGTGCAATGGAGCTGTAATAAGGTGATCGAACTGCCAAAAATTATTGATATTGTTAAGATTTGCAATGTTCTTTAGATGTTCCGCCTCATCCACTTTCCCCAGAGAAGCAAAATAATCAATTTTTTCCTGAAGATACTCTTTTAATTCAGTAATGAGCTGCCTTTGATAGATTTTAGAAAAACCTCGATCCATTCGGTCAGCACAATTATCCAACCGAAATGGCACCGATACCGCTACCGCAGCGAACAAACCGAGATGTTTGTTTTGCCCCAGCCACTTTAACAAAACATTGCCCCCCAATGAATAGCCGACCGCCATCAAAGGGGTATCCGGTTCAAGCTCATTGACGTGCTGATAAACGTATGCAATGTCCTCTGTTTCCCCTGAATGGTAGCTTCTAATCGTAAGATTCGGAGAGCCACTACATCCTCGAAAATTTAACGTAACCGTACGCCACCCCAAGTCATCAATCGAGCGCTGCAAACCCTTGACGTAAGTTGAATCGGAAGAGCCAGTTAGCCCATGTAAAATAATTACAATGGGACCATCACCCGACCCGGTCCAATCAAGATCGAGAAAATCACCATCTGGTGTTGCAATCCGCTCCCTATGTTGGTTGATGTTGCGACCCCGAGATTTTAACGTTGACCATAGGGTTTGCATATGAGCATGGGGCAGCCACCAAGCCGGCCTATATAAACTGGTTGTGATCATCTGTTTATGTCTTGGGTAACAACTAAGGCCCCCAACTTAATGCCATAATTTTTTACGATAGCCAAAAACAATACCTGACTACTCAGCAAACTTTTTTCCGGAAAGGTTAATATTTATTCTATTTCAATCGAGACTAACATTTTTGAAAATGTTCTTCTCATAACCAGTAAAAATGCGTTAAGATGTAAAAAAACGAGTACATCATGGAAGAGTTCTGGAACCGTAAGTCAAAATAGACAAAGATGTTACATTGCATTGATATTCTTGACTTTTCAAAGGTTCCTCAGTATTTGCACTGGGTTAAACCAACCATGATTACCTCTCTTAAATCAATATTTCACAGTGTTTTATTGTATCCGGCTCACGGATTAAAGGAATTGTGTAATGAGAAATTAACCCAAAAGCTTTGACTCTAGATTAAATACCAACCTTGATCTAAAAGGGCAATTCTACTGCCTTCTCTTTTATAGCACCCTTTTTTTTAATTGGGACAATTAAATGAAAGAAATCGATATACTCTTAGTTGAAGATAATCCTGGCGATGCCAGATTAACGATTGAAGTTTTAAAAGAAAATAAAATAGCCAATAATTTGCATCACGTTTCTGATGGTGTTGAAGCTTTGGCTTTCTTGCGCAAACAAGGCCAATATTTTAATGCGCCTCTGCCGGATTTAATATTGCTGGACTTGAACATGCCCAAGATGGATGGCCGGGAAGTTCTGGAAAATATGAAACAGGATGATCAATTAAAGCGTATACCTGTTGTGGTGTTGACTACCTCTCAAGCCGAGGAAGATATCTTTAAAAGTTATGACCTGCATGCAAACTGCTATATTTGTAAACCTGTAGATCTGGATCAGTTTATAGAAGTCATTAAATCAATCACTACCTTCTGGGTAAGTATCGTCAGTCTGCCAACTAAATAACGGCAGTAACAACTATGACTCAAGAGAGTACTCATGTTCTATTGGTTGAAGATAATCCGGGAGATGCCCGGCTAGTTGAGTTGATGTTAAATGAGCTGGAAGCCAACCCGATCAAGCTTCATCATGTTACTTCGTTAACATCGGCGCAGGATTTTCTTAAAACCAATACCCCTGACCTTGTACTCCTTGACCTTTCTTTACCAGATGGCGACGGGCTGGATTCCATTCAAAAAATCCAGCATATTAATAGCTCATTACCGATTATTATTTTAACCGGCCTGGATGACCCGAATTTTGCTATCAAAAGCGTCACTAGCGGAGCCCAAGACTATCTGATAAAAGGCCAGGGAGATGGTTATCTTATACTCCGCGCAATAAGGTATGCCATTGAACGAAAAAGTATTGAGCAAAATCTGTTCTTATTAGCCCATTACGACAGCCTGACAGGATTAGCAAACCGAGAGTCTTTCCATGCTACACTGCCAAAATCCCTTCTTCGGGCCAAAAGAAATAACCATGTTTTAGGATTAATGTTCCTTGATTTAGATCATTTTAAGGAGATCAATGATTCGTTTGGTCATGCTTGTGGCGATGAATTATTAGTCTGCGTTAGTAAAAGATTGCAGTCCAGCGTCAGAGCGACAGATACCATAGCGCGATTGGGGGGTGATGAATTCACTATTATTCTTGACTCTATTCAACAGCCTGAGAATGCTGGCATGGTTGCTGGAAAAATCTTGCAGGCATTAGCGAAACCCTTTTTAATTTCAGAGCAGCAAATCTTTATTGGTAGCAGCATTGGCATTGCACTCTATCCAAAAGACGCAACAAACCACGAGGAGTTGATAAAATATGCGGATACCGCCATGTACAAAGCCAAAGAAAAGGGCCGCAATAATTATCAGTATTTCACAGATAACTTAAATGTTGAAGTTGCCAAAACAATGCAACTCAAAAACGACCTGAGAAAAGCTATCAAACAGAATGAGTTGTTCCTCTATTATCAACCAAAAGTTAAGACCAACAACCATGCGATTATTGGCGCAGAAGCATTACTGCGCTGGCAGCACCCCATCCGCGGCCTAGTTTCCCCTGTTGAGTTTATACCTCTTGCGGAACAATCGGAGCTGATAGATGAAATAGGCGCATGGGTGATTAAAGCAGCCATCAGTCAAAATCACCAATGGAGAGAAAAGCAACTAAAACCGATTCTGATGGCCATCAACCTCTCTGCCAGACAATTTCAGACACGGGATTTTGTTGATCTTATTGAACGTGAGTTAAGCAATATCAACATGGAAGCATCATCACTTGAGCTCGAAATCACAGAAAGCTTATTGATGAAAGAAGAGCAGTTAGCACAAGAGATTCTTAAGGAATTAAATGATAAAGGACATAAAATATCCATCGATGATTTCGGTACCGGTTATTCATCGCTGTCCTATCTTAAGCGATTTACTGTTGATACTCTAAAGATTGACCGTTCTTTTATAAGAGATATTATTTCAGACCAGGATGATGCAGAAATAGTCAAAGCGATTATCGCAATGGCGCATGCATTGAGACTGACAGTTATTGCCGAAGGAGTTGAAAATGAAGAGCAACTAGCCTTTTTACGCCAGCACAATTGCGATGAAATTCAGGGATATTTCTTCAGTAAACCGGTTTCTGCTGATGAATTTGAAATTTTACTAAGACAAGAGAATGTCTGACCCTGCGATCACGGTAAAAGACAAGCTACCAGGGGTAGTCACCGCATTGATCGTTATCATTTGTATAACGCCGTTCAGTTTAAACCTGGTAGGCGTTGATTTTTCATCCACGTCCACGCCATTACCTGGCAATCAAAGTGCAATACAGATTCAGATTGATGACCTGTTTTATCGCTTGTCGGGCGCTTTCACCCATACCATTCTTGAGTGGAGTGCATTTTCAGCCGCTATAATTACTGCGATACTGGGCTTTGCTCATTTCAGAGTAGCAAAAGATGTCACTATACCTGTGATCAGTATTGCTCTGTTTTGTGCAGGCAGCATGGATGCTTTTCATACACTGGCTGCTGACCGGCTGATAGAGGCTGTTGCAGATAACAATAAACTAATTCCATTCACCTGGGCCATATCACGCACCTTTAACGCTTTAATTATTATCATAGGCGTGAGTCTTTTTTTGATTAATCCGGTTCTGAGCAGAAAGGCTGGTTTTAACTTTATTCTTTTAACCAGTATCTGCTTTATTTTTATTGCGTTTGGTATTATTCAATATTGTGCGACCAGCGCTAATTTACCAGAGACCATGTTTCCAGATGCCATAATTTCCCGGCCCTGGGATGTTGCTCCACTGGTGTTATACGTCATAGCCGGTTTCACTCTATTGCGACGCTTTAATCAACAAAATCCATCAGTTTTTACCCATGCCTTATTAATTTCAATGATTCCTGAAACAGTGGTTGAATTGCATATGGCTTTTGGCTCAACTGCACTGTTTGACAATCATTTTAATATCGCCCATTTTATTAAAATCGTTGCCTACCTTGTGCCCCTAATGGGATTGATCATTGAGTATATTCAAACTTATACCCGTTTAGAGATGGTTAATAACCGTCTGACAGAATCAGAAAGCAAAGCTAACGCTATTCTTGATAACGCAGTTGATGGCTTGGTCACCATTACCCCGGAGGGACTTATACAATCATTTAACCATTCTGCTGAAAGGTTATTTGGCTATAAAGAACAGGAAGTTTTAAATAATAATGTCAAACTGTTAATGCCAAACCCATATCATGATGAACATGATTCCTATCTAAAACAATATTTGGCAACAAGTAAAAAGAAAATAATTGGATCCCGTCGAGAAGTAACGGGCAAGCGTAAAGATGGTTCATGCTTTCCTTTAGAGTTAGGTGTTACAGAAATAAATTTGAGTTCTGGGAAAATATTTACGGGTTTCTTTCGAGATATTAGCGAACGTAAACGCATGGAAGATCAAATTCAATCAAGAGAAAGGCTATTTAGTACCTTTGTTAATGCAGCTCCAGTAATGATGTGGATGCTGAATGCCGATAATGAACCTGTGTTGTTTAATCAAACATGGCTCGATTTTACTGGGCGCACGTTAAAAAATGAGCTGGAAATGACTTGGGATACTGTAGATATTTTTACTGAAGACCAGACAAAAACCATGAATAGTTATCATCAGGCTTTTCAACAACGAGAAAATTTTGATCATAAATATCGATTACGCCGCCATGACGGTCAATATCGTTGGTTGCACGAGATTGGCGTACCCAATATCGACCATAATAATGAAGATCAAGGGTTCATCGGGATTGCACTGGATATTACTGAAACAAAAAATACTGAAACAATATTAAAGAATTACACTAAAGACCTGGAACGGTCCAATGCAGAACTTGAACAGTTTGCCTATGTCGCGTCTCATGACTTACAAGAACCTTTGCGTATGGTCTCAAGCTATACCCAGTTATTAGCACGACGTTACCAGGATAAACTGGATGACGATGCCAATGAATTTATTGGCTATGCCGTTGACGGCGCCAATAGAATGCAGCGGCTAATTCAGGATCTACTCGCTTATTCCCGTGTAGGGAAGGCTAAACAAGTTCTTAAAGTAGTTGATACAAACGAAATAATGAGAAATGTTTCGCTAAATCTACAAGTTGCAATAGAAGAAAGTGATGCCAAAATCAGTTCTCCAGACTCGCTGCCTTCGGTAAAAGCTGATTATTCTCAATTCGAGCAATTACTACAAAACCTCGTTGGGAATGCCATCAAATATCGAGACAAAAAAAGAACTTGTGATATCCAAATTAACTGTGAACCCGTAGCTGGCATGTGGCAATTTTCTGTGACAGACAATGGTATCGGTATTGAAGCTGGCTATTTTGAACGTATTTTTGAGATATTCAAAAGACTGCACGGTAAAGGAACGTATTCTGGCACAGGGCTAGGACTTGCCGTTTGTAAGCGAATTGTTGATGGTCATGGGGGTAAGATTTGGCTGGAATCCGAACTGGATAAAGGTTCAACATTTTATTTTACATTGCCTGCTGCATAAAAAGCTCATATCTCAAAAAAGTCGCTGAGGAACAGAGTATAGGTGTCTACCATAGAATTTAAGGAATAAAAACAAACCTGTTAGGCTCGTGGATAAGTGGATATCAGGGATGATATCCACTTATCCACAGGCTTATCGAAAAAGGGGCTTTTGTTCCGAAATTTGCGGATGACAAAACACGATAATCGAGTTAGCCTATGGTTTGACGGGGGTGTGGCTCATGGGGTCAGCGGTCTGGTTTATTAGATCCGCTCGGCACTGAAGTGCCGCCCCTGTCATCTGCATCATCCAAAGCGTCTGCCGGGATGGTGCCAATCGGTTGATGTGGCTCTGAGTGTAGACGAGACGCTGGATGATAATTTTCATCTTTTATAGCAGAGGCGTAAGCACTATGCAAACATCACAAATTACCGTGGGCATTGACATTGGTTCTTATCAGCACCGGGTGGCCATTGCCGGCCCCGACGGGGCGATTTTGGAAGAGTTTGACCTGGCCCATCATAAGTTAGGTTTTCGCGATTTTTTCCAGCGTTTGGCGGTTCATGAAAAACGCACTGGATTACCGGTCGCCATCGCGATGGAAGGTTTCAATGGTCACGCGCGACCCTTAGATACGGAAATTCGGATGCGGGGCTATCCGCTCTATAATGTCAACAACTTGAAGCTAGCTCGTTTCAAAGAAATTTTTCCAGGGCCCGCTAAGAGCGACCCGATTGATGCGCATAAAATTCTGGAACTGTTCCAGTTGCGTACCCATTTACCCTTAGCCAAGGATGTGTTGCAAGAAGTCGCCGCAACACCTGCAGAAAACGACCAGCTCAAACGCTTAACACGTCGCCGCCGCCAGTTGGTCAATGATAAGATGCGCATCGCCAATCGTCTACAGGTGGACCTCAAGGCGGTCTCACCGGGTCTACTAGACATTACCGGTAGTGTTGATAATCTTTGGTTTTTAAACTTTCTGACCTGCCGTGATGAGTTCTCCAAACTGGCTCGCATTCAGGGCAAAAGCCTGCTTCAAGTCAAAGGTGTTGGTCACCAATACGCGGATATCATCCAACAGTGGCAACAAACCGCTTACTTTGCACCCGAAGTCGCTTGGGTGGGTGAGATGATCATTGAGGATGCTCAGCGTATCTTGGCAATCATGGGATCTATTAAGCGATTAGAAACACAAATAATGGACCTTACTGAACACTCGGTGATTGCTGGCCGGATACAGTCTATTCCTGGCTTTGGGGTCATTTCCTGCGCCGAGTTGGCGGGTGAGATCGGCACTCTGAAGCGATTTGCTTCCGAGGCTAGTTTAGCGCTGTATATCGGCATGGCCGCATTAGACAATCAATCTGGGCAATTCAAAGGCACGAAAACACCCAGGCAAGTCAATAAGCGCGCCAAGGCGGCTATGATGGTAGCGGTAGCTCGACATATCGAGCGGGTACCCAGTTCCAAAGCTTATTATGACAAAAAGCGTGCTGAAGGTAAAAAGCATAACCAAGCAGTCAGAGCTTTAGGGCGACATTTAACGAGAGTCATCTGGTCTTTGATTAAGCATCAAAGGAACTATGAAATGCGTTGATTTGTTATTAAAAAATACTTGCAAATTCTAGCGGGATGTTCAGTCATCGCATAGTGCAAAAATACTGCTATTATTAAATTATTCACGAGATTATAAATCGAACATCATTTCTTTATGGCACGTCCCATTCGCCTCGAATTTCCCAACACTTTGTATCACGTAATGTCTCGTGGAAATGGCGGAGAAAATATATTTATTGAGGATGCAGATAAACTCGCTTTTCTGGGATTATTTGAAGAGCTCCAGGCTCGTTATGACGTTATTTGTTATGCGTATTGCCTGATGGATAATCACTATCATCTTTTGATAGAAACACCTAAAGCCAATCTATCTCAAGTCATGAGAGGGCTGAATGGGCGTTACACAAAATACTTTAACTGAATCCGTGACTTAAAGTGCATCCACCAATCCTTGGGAAGCCACATTAACATTTCAACGTTTTAATACCTTGTTATTATTTGAAATAGCTAATAATACGAGCACACTGAGGCTTTTTAAGCCTCAATAGCTCTCAATTGACACCAAATTCTGTACACCAGGCACTGCTATCCCTGAGAGTGTAATGGTCAAGTTTTCTTGGAAGGATTTTAAGCCGCTTTTTTCATTTCTTTAGTTTTTTGATGAGGGGTTTTATAATCAATAGCAGAATGTAACCTTTTATAGTTATAGAAACTAATATAGCTAGTCACAGCACTGACTACAGAGGAGTAATTAATAAAACTCAAATAGTTCAGCCTCTCTGTTTTTAAATTCCTAAAAAACCGCTCCATCACAGCATTATCCCAGCAATTAGCTCGACGGCTCATACTTTGTGTTATATCCAAGTCATGAAGATAATCAACAAATAGATTGGCTGAATATTGAACCCCTTGGTCTGAATGAAACATTAATTGTTGAGTATCTGGCTTGTGTTTATTAATCGCATGTTCTAATGCTGACTTTGCAAGCTCTGCATTGGGTTCTTCTGATAATGCCCAGCCCATAATTTCTCTTGACCCAAGATCAAGTATACAAGCTAAATAGCTCCAGCCTGTATAGGTTTTAATGTAGGTAATGTCACCTACCCAGTGCGTATGAACAGTACTGGGATTAAACTGTCGTTTAAGTAAATGATCCGCTTTCTTGTGGACTTCTCCCGCTGGATAGCTGTGTCGCTTTTTAGGTTTTATGGCAATGACATTCGATTTTTTCATTAATGAAGCTGTTTTATAAACGCCTATTTCAATCCCTCTGTTAGCTAATTCAACCTGAGTCCTTCGTTTACCATAGGTATGCTGAGTTTCAATGGCTATCAATTTAATTTGTTCTATGGTTTCTTGTTCTTCATCGCTCATTTGATTATTAATCTGATAGTAGTGTGTACTGAGAGCTATATTAAATAGTGTGCAAAGCTCTGTTGTTTGATAGCCTGGAGAAGCCTTCTTTATTTCAACAATCAATTCAGATTGTTGTTGTCTCGAACAAAGAAGGCTGTGGCCTTTTTTAGTATTTCATTATCCCTTTTAGCTCGCCATAATTGCTTCTCTAGGCTTTGTATTTTCTGTTGTTCTGGGGTTAACGCTTGCTTATCCTGAGGTGTATTACCTTTGAGTTCATCTAAATATTGCTTTTTCCATCGCCTCACAGCAGAGTCACCTGCTCCTGATATTTCCATTACCTGCTTATTGGTATATCCTTCATTTACCATGAGTTTAGCGTAGTCTAGACGCTGTTCTGTGGTGAAGGTTGTTTTAGGTTTTACTGTGGTTATTTCGGTCATTTTTTATCCTAATTTTGGGTTGGATTATAAGCTATAAATCCTTCCAAGATTATTAGACCATTACAAGTACCATTGCTGTAAAACGCGCATTGTATACCGTCCCTTCACGCCTTATCGGTGAAAGCGTCAGGGTGCATCTCTACCATGATCGTTTGGTCTGCTTTGTTGGCCAAACTCGGGTGATCAATCTGCCTCGGATTTATCCAACAACGCCCACCGGCCGAGCGCGACGAATAGATTACCGGCATATCATTCATTCTCTGGCAGCCAAACCACAAGCCTTCCGCTTCTCACAGTTTCGCGATAATATTTTGCCTAACACGCAATATCGGGCTTTATGGAAGCAGGCAGAGAAACAGTTTACACCGCAAGAAGCATGCAAGTGGATGGTTGCTGTTTTACGCTTTGCCTATGATTATGATTGCGAAAGTGCCCTGGCAACTGAGCTAATGCGACAGGCAGAACAAGGTGCCTTGCCCGATTTAACATCCCTGCAGGCAAGGTATTTACAACACAGTACACCGCCACCGATACCGCTACGCCAACACCAGGTTGCTGACTATGATCAACTACTGACCGGTCAGTGGATGAGACAGGAGGTGTGCTGTGAGTGATGGTTTGCCAATGATGTTAAAAGAACTTCGCTTGCTGGCTTTTTGGCAATATTATGAAGCTTATCAGGAACAGGCCACAAAACAGGCATGGGGCTATAGCCAATACCTGTCTAAACTGTGTGAAAATGAAATTGCACGGCGCTTTGAAACGCGAGTTTGCAACTGGACCAAAGAAGCCAAATTACCCCGGGGCAAAAGTTTTGCCACCTTAGGCTTTGATGAATTACCGGAAACCATTCAAAAGAAAGTGATTGGGCTGCGCGATAATACCCAGTGGGCGCTACAGGCAGATAATGTTTTATTGATTGGCCCTTCCGGTGTCGGTAAATCGCATATTGCTTCTGCTTTGGGGCTTCATCTTATCGAACAAGGCATCCGGGTAAAATGGTTGGCTGCCACCGCACTGGTGCAATTACTGCAGCAGGCCAAAAAAGAGCTGGATTTAATGGCTGTGATGAGTCGACTGGATAAATATCGTGTACTCATTATCGATGATATTGGTTATGTTAAAAAAACGGATTCAGAAACCCAGGTCCTGTTTGAGTTTATTGCTCATCGTTATGAAAGTGGCAGCTTGATCATCACATCAAACCAGCCATTCAGTCACTGGGATCAGATATTCCCGGATACATTAATGACCGTAGCCGCCATTGACCGCATTATCCATCATGCCACGATTCTTGAAATCGACGGCAACAGTTACAGGAGGAAACATCAGAAAAAATCATAAAAAACCTTAAACACTCAACCGGCCATCATAATTGTCGCCAAACCGGACAAAGTAATTGACGCGAGACAGGCGTTATAAAGCGATTATTGTGCAAAATGCAATGACTGAACATCCCGCTAGAATTTGCAAGTATTTTTTAATAACAAATCAACGCATTTCATAGTTCCTTTGATGCTTAATCAAAGACCAGATGACTCTCGTTAAATGTCGCCCTAAAGCTCTGACTGCTTGGTTATGCTTTTTACCTTCAGCACGCTTTTTGTCATAATAAGCTTTGGAACTGGGTACCCGCTCGATATGTCGAGCTACCGCTACCATCATAGCCGCCTTGGCGCGCTTATTGACTTGCCTGGGTGTTTTCGTGCCTTTGAATTGCCCAGATTGATTGTCTAATGCGGCCATGCCGATATACAGCGCTAAACTAGCCTCGGAAGCAAATCGCTTCAGAGTGCCGATCTCACCCGCCAACTCGGCGCAGGAAATGACCCCAAAGCCAGGAATAGACTGTATCCGGCCAGCAATCACCGAGTGTTCAGTAAGGTCCATTATTTGTGTTTCTAATCGCTTAATAGATCCCATGATTGCCAAGATACGCTGAGCATCCTCAATGATCATCTCACCCACCCAAGCGACTTCGGGTGCAAAGTAAGCGGTTTGTTGCCACTGTTGGATGATATCCGCGTATTGGTGACCAACACCTTTGACTTGAAGCAGGCTTTTGCCCTGAATGCGAGCCAGTTTGGAGAACTCATCACGGCAGGTCAGAAAGTTTAAAAACCAAAGATTATCAACACTACCGGTAATGTCTAGTAGACCCGGTGAGACCGCCTTGAGGTCCACCTGTAGACGATTGGCGATGCGCATCTTATCATTGACCAACTGGCGGCGGCGACGTGTTAAGCGTTTGAGCTGGTCGTTTTCTGCAGGTGTTGCGGCGACTTCTTGCAACACATCCTTGGCTAAGGGTAAATGGGTACGCAACTGGAACAGTTCCAGAATTTTATGCGCATCAATCGGGTCGCTCTTAGCGGGCCCTGGAAAAATTTCTTTGAAACGAGCTAGCTTCAAGTTGTTGACATTATAGAGCGGATAGCCCCGCATCCGAATTTCCGTATCTAAGGGTCGCGCGTGACCATTGAAACCTTCCATCGCGATGGCGACCGGTAATCCAGTGCGTTTTTCATGAACCGCCAAACGCTGGAAAAAATCGCGAAAACCTAACTTATGATGGGCCAGGTCAAACTCTTCCAAAATCGCCCCGTCGGGGCCGGCAATGGCCACCCGGTGCTGATAAGAACCAATGTCAATGCCCACGGTAATTTGTGATGTTTGCATAGTGCTTACGCCTCTGCTATAAAAGATGAAAATTATCATCCAGCGTCTCGTCTACACTCAGAGCCACATCAACCGATTGGCACCATCCCGGCAGACGCTTTGGATGATGCAGATGACAGGGGCGGCACTTCAGTGCCGAGCGGATCTAATAAACCAGACCGCTGACCCCATGAGCCACACCCCCGTCAAACCATAGGTTAACTCGATTATCGTGTTTTGTCATCCGCAAATTTCGGAACAAAAGCCCCTTTTTCGATAAGCCTGTGGATAAGTGGATATCATCCCTGATATCCACTTATCCACGAGCCTAACAGGTTTGTTTTTATTCCTTAAATTCTATGGTAGACACCTCTCTGGAATAGATTGACCCGTTTTTCATCATCGTATGGGTTGTACAGTCTGGGTTACGTTCTGGTTGATAACAACTGATTCGGTTGTTCCTTTATCTAAGGCGATAATTCTATCAGCCGACTCTATTGTTTCCGCGCGGTGGGCAATAAGGACTCGAGTGATCTCAAGACGTCTTATCGCAATATTGACGACCTGTTCACAAGCAGAGTCAAGATGACTTGTTGCTTCGTCAAGAAAGAGTATTTTTGGCCTTTTGTAGAGCGCTCTAGCCAATAAGATTCGCTGTTTCTGTCCTCCAGATAGTACCGTTCCCATATCTCCAATAAGCGTGTTATAACCCATGGGCATAGTGATGACATCCGTATGAATCGCAGCAAGTTCTGCGCAATGTTGTACCCATTGCAGGTCTGCTTCTTGATCGAAAAAGCTAATATTATCAGCGATGGAACCTGCGAATAGCTGATCGTCTTGCATCACGGCGCCAATGGCATCGCGATAACGTGAAGGTGTTAGCCGCGCAAGGTTTACTTGTCCGATAAACACTTCTCCAGCAGTAGGAGATAGCAAGCCCAGTAGAACCTTCAGTAGCGTTGTTTTACCGCATCCCGATGGTCCAACGATTGCAACAGACTCGCCCTCTTTAATTACCAGGTTGACGTTGTTTAAGACTGGAGGTTCAGCATCTGAATAACGATAACTCAGATTGCGTACTTCAATTGTGGTACTTGCAATAGCGCCGCCTGCGTAATTGTCCACTTCATCAGCTTCAACTTCCGTCAATGCTACATCACCAACTCGCTCCATATGCAATTCAAGCATCTTAAAATCGATAGCTTTTTCGATAAACGCCGCTATCCGGTTTGTGAATTGCTGTTTATAGGCGATAAAAGCAAACAGCATTCCCACGGAGAAACCGCCGCCTAATATTTGCATAGCCCCTAACCAAATTACGGCGATGTTTTCAATGCCGAATAAAGTACCGTTTAATACTTTATATAAGATACCCAACTTCTGGATGCGGATATTGGCGTTAAATGTGTCTATAATGCGATTCTCGAACAGAGCTCGGCGCTGTAGCTGACGGTTAAAAAGCTTTACGCTCTGTACACCACGAACCGTTTCTAAAAAACTTGTTTGCTGTTTCGCTCCGCATAAGATCTGTTCCTCAGATGCCTGTCGGAATGGCCGATAAAGTACGAGTCTTAATATCCCATAAAAGATACCTGCGCAAAGCACGATAACCGCTAACCGCCAGCTATAGACCAGCATCATAACCAATGTAGCGATAGCCATTAACCCATCCACGACGGCTTCTATGAATGTTGTCGTTAACGTGCGCTGGATTACGTTGACGGATTCAAAACGCGAAACAATATCGCCCAAATGGCGCTTGGCAAAGAAATCCATTGGTAAATGCAACAAATGTCGGAAAAGATTGCTCAACAATTTGAAATTAAGTGTTGTTCCTAAAACCATAACTACCCAGGATCTAAGAGCCGAAACACCTACCTGTAGAAGCGCCAACAGTAGAAAACCCAGACCTAGAACAGTTAATAAATCTTCGTCTTCCGACACCACGGCAGAGTCTACAACCAATTGCATATAGAAAGGACTGGCGATGACAAAAAATTCCAGGACACCGGCTAATAAGAAAATCTGCAGAATCGCTCGAGCAGCGCCTGGCAAACGCCCCACTAATTGCGAGAACGTAATCTTTTGCTTTTCCACCTTTGGTTGGAAACCGGTCATTGGGCTCAGCTCGATCGCAATCCCTGTAAAATGTTGAGAGCATTCAGCCATACTCAAACGACGTTGTCCGTGTGCCGGGTCATGTACTGTGATTTTGTTGGTGACGACCTTGGTTAATACCACGAAATGATTGAGATCCCAGTGCAAGATAGCGGGCAAGCTCAGCATACCTAAAGCGCCTAATTCAATTTTCACAGGCCGTGCATTGAGCTTAAGTTGATCGGCAATATCTATTAGATGAGCCAGTGTAGTACCTTTCATCGAAATAGAGAATTTTTGACGTATGCTAGGTAAGTCTATATGGTGGCCGAAAAAGGAGGCCACCATGGCCAGACAAGCTAACCCGCATTCGGCGGCTTCTGTTTGTCGAATCACTGGGGTTCGGTTACCACCAAAAAAGCTCAATCGTTTATTCACGGTTACAGCCGACCTTTTAAACTAAGTAGAGGCTCGAACAACCACTCGATAATGTGACGATGGTCCAACCCAATATCTGCTTCCAACAACATGCCGGACTGCAACGGCATGACCTTTTTATACACATCTACGAATTGAGAATCTAAAGCGACTGTTGCCAGATACACAGGCTCTTCCAGAGAAACAGGAAGATTCACCTCATTAGGTGTCGTCAACGTCCTCGTGACCTGTTTAATGCTGCCCTTATAATTCCCGAAACGTTGATAAGGGAAAGCTTGATAACGGATCGAGACGGTTTGTTCAGGTTCCACAAAGCCGATTGCTCGTGACGGTATCAACAAGCGTGCCTCTAAGTGGGCGTTGTTCGGGATAATCGATAATAAAGGCGCTTCGGGGTTCGAGAACTGGCCGTATTCCGTTAAAATTGTTGATATCGTCCCATTCCTTGGTGCTGTAATGACGATATTACGACGGGATTCATATTCGGTTAATTCTTGTTCCAGGGTCGCAATGTCGCGTTCCATTGCCGACCGTCTGTTGGTTGCTTTTGGCTCGAATGTCGAGAGTTCGAGCTTAACTGCATTGATCTCTCGCTGGAGCGTAGTCTGGTCTCGCAGACTCCTTTGTAGCTGCAATTGTTGATCCAACAGTAATTCCTGCTTCTCTTGCGCCTCGACTGTCGCAACGAAGTTTCCAGCCAATAATTTATGGTACTTGTGCTCGGTTTCTCTTGCGCTTGCTACACGCTGCTCCTGAGTAACCAGTTCAGTTTTCAGTTGATTCAACTCAGTTTTCATGCTTCGCAGCTTATCTTGCAGCTCGTTCAACTCGTTTCGATCAATCTGTTGTTGCTGCAATAGCTCATTCTTTAACCTGTCCCGACGTTGTCGAAGTCGGTCGATAGCAGCAGCTTGCGCCTCGGGTTCCTCACGTGAACTACTTTCGGTGGAGAGAATAAATAATGTGTCTCCTTGCTGAACTTTATCTCCTTCGTTGACATGTTTTTCGATCAATATTCCTGCCTTCGGAGAATACACTTTGATCAATCCTTTATTCGGGGCAAGATAACCTTTCACATGGACCTTGCGGGTGTACTCCCCCCAACTGATGAATGCAATCAACGAAATTACTATAGTTATTGCAACTGTGGTGAGCAGGGAGAAAGATAAAGGACTCGCGACAATGATTTCGCCGAGAACCTTTTCTCGCTTTGCATCAAGTGCTTCTTGACGAAATAGATCGCGAGCCACTTTATTCAATTCTCCCTACCAACCTTATAAAAATATTGTACAATAACAGCCATTCCAGCCTTAATAGACTGGCATCACTGGTTTGTTCTCATCAAACTGCTAGCCTCGATAGAACAGGCATAACGAAAGCTCGCGGCTCTGTAGGATCAGGCACCTCCAAAAGCAGCTCGAGCGGTTGAGGGAAATGAGAATTATCGACTGGGCAGCCGCCACTAACCTGATGGATCTCAGCCAAGTTTAGCTCTGTTATCTCACCAGCCTCGATGCTTACTTCTGTATCTTGAGTTAAATCAGACTCGTTCTGTATCATTCGTTTAAACATTTGAATCTCCTTCAATTTAAAGGTTAAAGACTCGCGAGTTGTCAGAGGAAAGCCTAAAAGATAAGTGCCCACTTGTGGATTATATCTAAGAGGTTCCGGCTATTTACTCAGGAGCGTCAGTACCCACGGTAGCAGTAGTTTTATTTCAGAAGCCTTTTGCATATTTTCTTCTGCAGAATAGAACGTGTGCTAGTAGGTAGTTAAAGTTTAAACAACGTTCTCAGGAAAATCTGCGTAATATTTCTGTCAAATGGTGTGAAGTATTTAGCACTAGACGTGAGTAGCATGATTCCAATCCTGCATACTTTTTTTCTTGAAATTGGAACCCAAAGAATTCAATACTGGGATCTTAACGCACTGCAACTATTGATATAGAGTGAGTTAGGGGGTGTTTTATCTTGTGTGATCGATTGAGCGTAGCCACTTCAGTATTTCTCAATACGCCCATAGCTCAATCACTATTCCAATTTCGACAGGTGCAGATTGCTACGTACTGGTTGTAATGATTAATAATAAATAACCTTGACGATGTAGCATAAAGGAGCTTGGAAGCGTATATTGAGATCTTAATGATCTAAGTTAGAATAATCACCCAGATTATTGATATTAAGGTTTTAAATTATGCGCAATTAAACAATATAATCGATATTTATTAACGGCATGGAATATAAAGATTATTATAAAATTCTGGAGGTCGCTAAGAGCGCCACGCAAGATGACGTTAAAAAAGCGTATCGCCGGCTTGCGCGTAAATACCACCCAGATGTCAGCAAAGAAAAGGAAGCTGAAAAGAAATTTAAGGAAATAGGTGAAGCATATGAAGTACTGAAAGACCCGGAAAAAAGAGTAGCCTATGACCAATTGGGTTCAGATTGGCAAACGGGTCAGGGGTTTACACCTCCTCCCGATTGGAATACAGGCTATGAATTTAAAGGTGGGGGCTTTCCCAAAGGCGATGGAGCCGGGTTTAGTGACTTTTTTGAAACCTTATTTGGTCGCGGGTTTCGTCCTTCCCAGGATGATCCATTTCGTGGTCGCGTCAATAGTTCACCGGGCGAAGACCGGCACGCTAAAATCATGATTGAGTTAGAAGAGGCCTATACCGGAAAGTCGAAATCAATTTCTCTGAAGGTGCCAAAAACCGACAGTTCTGGGCATTTAGTGACCAATACACACACGCTAAAAGTAAAAATTCCAAAAGGAATAAAAGCGGGTCAACGGATTCGATTAGCCGGGCAGGGGAGTGAAGGAGTTGGTAGAGGAAAAAAAGGCGATTTGTACTTAGAAATTAAGTTTAAACCTCATCGCCACTTTAAGGCGGCTGAACAAGATATCTACCTTGATTTACCTATCACCCCTTGGGAAGCGGCTTTAGGGGCAACCCTGTCAGTTCCAACGCTAGGCGGTGCTGTAGATCTTAAAATTCCGGCCAATTCTCAATCGGGACAGAAATTACGGCTTAAAGGTAGAGGTATGCCTGGAACACGTACAGGAGATCAGTATGTGACCCTCAAGATTGTGGTGCCTCCTGCGAACACCGCCGAAGCCAAGTCATTTTACCAACAGATGGCGAACAAATTTTCAATCAACCCGCGCAAAGATTTAGGAATGTGAGAAAGTAAGGTGGAATGAAAGACGATTGCTTGGATGTATTAAGGATTATCACTAAAAAAGTGAAAACATGGCTAAGAGCGAAACAGAAGTAGCTGCACTGATGAGATCAATAGCAAATCGGGTTCGCAAAGCGCGCAGGGTGCCGTTGCCTAATGAAAAACCAAAACCGTTGCAAGAAGATCCAGAGGCTTTTAAAAAAGTTTTGAAAATCCTGGATTCGCCCACTTATCGACAAGATACGATCGATTTTAGATTTTTGAGTCGAGATGAAGCGATACAATTAAAATTGCGGGCTGACTATTTAAAACCAGAACGTCGTCTTAAGTCTCACGGCATTAAAAAGACGGTCGTTGTGTTTGGTGGTAGCCGGATGAAAGAAAGTAGGAGCGCCAGGCAACAAGTCGCTGTATTGAAGGAAGCGTTAAAGCGTTGTCCTGACGAAGACAATTTACGTCAAAAACTCAACATTGCAGAACGATTAGAGGCAAGAAGCCAGTATTACGAAATAGCTAGGGAATTTGGTCGATTGGTCGGTAATTCGGGCTATGGGCCGTTAGATTGCAAACTAGCGATCATGACCGGTGGTGGGCCCGGTATCATGGAAGCCGCAAATCGAGGTGCCAATGATGTGGGGGCCAAATCGATTGGGCTCAATATTTCATTGCCACAAAAACAATTTCCTAATCCCTATATAACGCCGGAATTATGTTTTAAATTTCGTTTTTTTGCTATGCGCAAACTACATTTCTTATTACGCACCAAAGCTTTGGTGTTCTTCCCAGGCGGTTATGGTACGTTAGACGAATTATTTGAAGCCCTGCGTTTAGTGCAAACCCGAACGATTAAACCACTGCCTATTGTCTTGGTTGGTCGGTCGTTTTGGGAACGAGCCTTTGATATCGATTTTCTTTTAGAAGAAGGGGAGATCGATATAGAAGATAAAGATTTGTTCTGGTACTCCGAAACAGCCCACGCAATATGGGATAGTATTTTGGCGTGGTACGCAGCGAAAGGCGAAAACTTATTTCCTCATTGCAAATAAATCATTCAGATAAGCTGCTAATATCGATATCATTTGGTAGATCAACGAGGTAAGAAGCTTGGCATTCCCAAAACCATAAGGACGCTTGGATGGGTTAGCCTGTGCATGGACTTATCATCCGAACTGGTGCATTGCCTGCTGCCTGTTTTTTTAGTGACCCATTTGGGTGCGAGCGCATTAACTGTCGGTTTTTTGGAAGGTATCGCAGAAGCAACAGCGCTTATTGTCAAAGTATTTTCTGGTGCTCTGAGCGATTATCTCGGTTTCCGGAAATGGCTGATTTTTGCCGGTTATGGAATGGCTGCCTTGACAAAACCCCTCTTTCCTCTTGCGCACTCTATCGAAGTGGTTTTCGTGGCAAGATTTTTAGACCGAATCGGGAAGGGTATTCGAGGTGCACCCAGGGACGCTTTGATCGCTGAAGTTGCGCCGCTATCGATCCGCAACGCATGTTATGGTCTCCGTCAATCAATGGATGCTATTGGAGCGTTTTTAGGTCCATTGGCGGCGGTTGCATTACTTTTTTACCACCAAGACGATATTAAAGCCGTATTGTGGTACGCTGTTATCCCTGCTTTTTTGAGTGTTTTTCTAATCTTTGTTGGCATTCAAGAACCAAAACAATCGAAAGCAGGCGTAAAATTTAAATCACCCATTCAATGGATAGCGGCTAAAGAATTTTCAAATACCTATTGGTGGATAGTCGCTCTGGGAGCAGTGTTTTCGCTTGCTCGTTTTAGTGAAGCTTTTTTATTGCTTCAGGCACATCAAGTCGGTTTATCGATCACTTCAATACCTATTGTGATGGTGATAATGAGCTTGGTCTATTCTCTATCAGCTTATCCCGTTGGCATGTTAGCTGATCGTATCGATAGAAAAAGGATCCTGTCTTGGGGTTTAATTGCATTAATCCTGGCTGACTTGACCTTGGCATCCAGCAACAACTCTCTTGAATTATTGATAATGGGCGTTGTATTTTGGGGGCTCCATATGGGTTTAAGTCAAGGGATAATAACTGCTTTAATAGCAGATGCGGCGCCAACCGAATCTAAAGGTACTGCCTTTGGAATATTCAATAGCATTTGTGGCTTATCATTATTATTTGCAAGCATCGTAGCAGGTTTGCTATGGGATGCCTACGGCAGTCAAATAACATTTTTTACAGGAGCCATATTCTCAGCTGTGGCCTATTGGGTGCTGATTTTTATTCGGGCTACAAAAAGAATTTCTTAGTTCTAAATGGATTGGATTAGCCAAGGAACGAGCACGAAAGAAATTTTAACTGAATAGAATTACCTTTTCACGATTGAATTTTATTAATCCCCGGCTATGCTTCAATTTGGTGCAGCAAGAAATTGAAATCCTGTTCTCTGCCTGCTTGTCATAGACCGGTTTTATTTTCCCCAAAATATGTTTTTGTTTTTTTTTAGGTATCAGCGATAGAGTGCTGCTATTTGACTACATTTCTGTTAAGCAGTCGGTTGAAAACAGACCAGATTAAATTTCTACCTAATACTAATAAAGTTTGAAGGAAATACTATTTATACATTGCAATGGAAAATATAAATTTGAGCAAGCGATCTAACTTATTTATTTTGAGATATTGCTCATGAAAAAAGTTGTGCTTTCAATTGATGATCAAATGATGAATTTGTTACTCATCAGTGATTATCTGGCAGAAACTGATTTTGAGGTATTATCTTATCAAGATGCAGAAGCTGCATTAAACTATGTCCTGTCTGGCCAGCAAGTCGATGCCATAGTGTTGGACAGTGAGATGCCGAATATTGATGGCATTGAGTTTGTCCGACGCTTACATGCTGCTGAAGTTTTCAAGAATATCCCCATTATTTTGATAACGGGTGCTTCATCAGCAGACGATGTTGCTCGCGGCATTAGTGCCGGTGTTTTTTACTTTTTGAGCAAGCCTTTTAAACAAAGTACTTTTCTAGCGATACTGAATAGAGCGCTAAAGGCCTTTCAAGTTTATAAGGGTCTTCAGACTTCAATCTACACGACAGCTCAATCTCTGTCGTTAATGGACAAGTGCCAATTTACTTTTAGAACCTTAGAAGAAGTCAAAGTGATCTCACGGTTTATAGCACAACTGTCTCCATCACCGGAAGCGGTTATATTAGGGTTGTACGAATTGATGTTAAATGCAGTTGAGCATGGTAATTTGGGTATTAGCTACCAGGAAAAAAATGAATGGATTAGGCAAGGGATTTGGAAAAAAGAAGTCAGTAAGAGATTAGCAAAACCTCAATATAGAAAGAAAAAAGCCAAAATTCAAGTGGCAAAAGATCGAAAAAAAATAGTCTTTCGATTAGAAGACCAAGGGGACGGTTTTGATTGGGAATATTTTTTAGACCTGCACCCTAATCGAGCGAACAGCAAGTTTGGAAGGGGTATCGCCATGTCGAAAAAGCTTTGTTTTGACACCCTTGAATATCAAGATCCTGGGAATGTAGTTATTTTTTCAAAATTTTTTATACATTGACCGTTTAATTTGGCACTGGCTCGGCTAGTGTGTTTCTATTGTCTCACCTGACATTGACGTGACGAATTCATTATGAAGCAGCCCAACTTCTTTGCAACACCCATAATAGGGCCAAGACTTTAGAGGTATGCTTTACTGATCCTTATCTCCCTTCGACAAAATAAAGTATTTCTAAATTTTCAGCGGAAACTGCTTCCATTGTTTGCTAGCTTTTATTGTCGTTAACTTCAGGTTGTTGTTTGGTACTGGGTTGACGCCTTTTGCCGATATTTTTTCGATCACGATGTCTGACTTTAATTTTTTTTACAGCCTCTTTCTTTGGCTTGCTATGCTTTTTTTTGCCGGCCGCTTTTCCTGATGATTTGGTCTTTTTAGGTCCGTGGAAATGGCCTTCAACATCTTTTATAGTGCGTTGAGCCAAAGTTAATGCCAAATAACGTTTAATGTTGTTTAGTAAGTTCCATTCAGTCGAACTCACCAGCGAAATCGCACGGCCCTGTTCGCCCGCTCTGCCGGTTCTGCCGATGCGGTGCACATAATCGTGACCGTTTCTGGGGATATCAAAATTAATCACCAATTCAATACCTTTGACATCTATGCCGCGAGCGACAACATCTGTGGCGATGATCGTTTTAATCAGGCCCTCTCGAAATAAACTCATCACCCGATTACGTTCTGATTGATCAACGCCGCCGTGCAAAACAGCAACCCGATGTTTTTTCCCCAGCAATGGGCCACGTAGTTTGTCAGCCCGAGCTTTTGTGTTTGTAAAAATCAATCCTTTATCAAACGTTTCGTGCGTTAAGAGCCAGTTTACAACCTTGAATTTATGATCGAAATCGTCGCAAGTTATTAATTGTTGTTCAATATCAGGGTGGGCATCATAAATGGCCTGCAACTCAATATTGATAGGATCAATCATTAGTCGTTTCGCTACCGTTTGAACGCCTGGATGAGTTAGAGTCGCTGAAAAAAGCATTGTTTGCCGTTTCTCATTTTGACTCAGACCGGAAATTTTGAGTACATCCTCTTGAAGCCCTAAGTCAAGCATGCGATCAGCTTCATCTAAAACCAAATGTTCCACGTGAGTTAGGTTCTCTGTCTGTAATTCCAAGTGAGCAATGACCCGCCCGGGCGTGGCGATAACGATGTCAGGGTTTCGGCGAAACATTGCTTGTTGGTATTTATAATCTTCACCACCTATTAACATACCAATTTTGATCGGTTGAGATTCCGCTAACGCTTTGCATTCATTGGTTATTTGTCGAGCTAACTCTCGGGTGGGTACTAATACCAATGCACGAATACCAGGCTGTGAGCGACTATTGGTGAGTATTAGATTCAACAAGGGCAGTAAAAATGCGATCGTTTTGCCGCTGCCAGTCTGAGCGCTGACTAACAGATCTTTTTTTTGTAATGCCAAAGGTATCACTTCAGCTTGCACCGGCGTTGTTTGTTCTAAGCCGATTCGCTGTAAAGTGGTTTGCAGATCCTGGTCTAGTGGAAGAGAGCTGAACACATTTGAAGGAGTATCAGTTGTTTGCATTGGGTTCATTGAGGAAAGAGTAGTTTAAGCCAGGGTGAAATAGAGCCTCATTATAGTCGTTTAACAACCGGCTGGTTTATAGGAATTAAACTATTTTCATAACATCATATAAACCTAATTTCGCTAGATACTGTAATAAGTTGATCGGTGAAATTTATTTTGAAATAGCAGCAACATAAATAAATTACTCGCCCCATTACATTGATATTGGCAGTTCTGCATAAAACTTTGTTAAGCCAAGATTAAATCGATGTTTCAATTATATTGGTCATTCAATGTAAGAATATTTTCTGCTGATTTACAAATCCTTTATATCTTCTATATTTGGTGTACCGATATATAAAAATGTCATCATAGCGAATCATGTCAACTACTCTTAATACCTTGCAATTCAGTGGTTTTGCCAAATGTTTGGTGCAAGCCGATATTATTAGCGCTGAAGAAGCAGAGCGTCATCTGGATGAGGCAAGTAAAAAGAAAGTTCTCTTTATTAGCCATTTGGTCGCTAATAAGGCTGCTGATAGTAAGGCTATTGCTGTGATTGCGGCTAAAGAATTTGGCGTGCCTTTATTCGACCTGGATGCTGTTGATATAAACAATTTACCCATTAGTCTGATTAACGATAAGTTAATCCAGAAGCACCATGCGCTGCCTCTTTATAAGCGTGGCAACCGCCTGTTTATTGCTATTTCTGACCCAACCAATTTCCAGGCCTTGGATGAAATTAAATTCCATTCAAGGTTAAACACTGAAACCATCCTGGTAGAAGAACACAAATTAGCCAAAGCGATCGAGACTGCGATTGAAGCAGCCGATAATACGATGAGCGATTTGTTAGATGACGATCTGGATAATATCGAAATATCGGGTGGAGAACAGGAAAACGATAATGGCAATGCCATAGATGTCGATATTGACGATGCGCCAATCGTTCGCTATGTGAATAAAATTTTGCTGGATTCTGTAAAAAAAGGGGTTTCAGATATTCATCTTGAACCGTACGAAAAAAACTTTCGGATACGTTTTAGAAGCGACGGTATTTTGCACGAAATAGCCAGCCCTCCTGCAAATATATCTAATCGACTGATTTCTCGTATTAAAGTAATGTCCAAAATGGATATTGCAGAACGTCGTATTCCTCAAGATGGTCGTATCAAAATGGCGATCTCCAAAAATCGTGCGATCGATTTTAGGGTTAACACCTGTCCGACATTGTTTGGTGAAAAAGTGGTTTTACGGATTCTAGATCCTACCAGTGCGCAACTAGGTATTGAGAAGCTGGGTTTTGAAGAAGTTCAACAAAAACTTTTTCTCGATGCCATCGCTAAGCCTTATGGCATGATATTGGTTACCGGACCTACGGGTAGCGGAAAAACAGTATCGTTGTATACCGGTCTCAATATATTGAATACAACGGAAAGAAACATTTCAACAGCGGAAGATCCAGTGGAAATTACTGTGTCTGGTATTAACCAGGTTAATATGAACAATAAAGCCGGGATGAATTTTTCTACTGCGTTGAGAGCTTTCTTGCGGCAGGATCCTGACATCATCATGGTGGGGGAAATTCGAGATTTAGAAACCGCAGAAATTGCTGTTAAAGCGGCTCAAACAGGCCATTTGGTGCTTTCTACCTTGCATACTAACGATGCCCCTCAAACTTTGAATCGATTGGTTCAAATGGGTATACCGCCTTTTAATATCGTTTCTTCAGTGAATTTAATCATGGCCCAAAGGTTGGCTCGGCGATTGTGCACAGAATGTAAAAAAGAAGCAGATTATCCAGAAAAAATATACTTGGATGCAGGTTTTAAAGCAGAAGAGATTCATGAGTTAAAAGCCTACGTTGCCCACATAGAAGGTTGCGACAAATGTGTAAAGGGCTATAAAGGCCGAGTAGGTATTTATCAAGTCATGCCCATCAGCGAGGGAATGCGAAAACTGATTCTCGAGGGTGGGAATACCTTGCAATTGGCACAAGCGGCGGAAGATGAGGGGATTAACGATCTGAGACGCTCCGGTTTGGAAAAAGTCAAGCAAGGTGTCACCAGTTTAGAAGAAGTTGATCGAGTAACTAGAGAGTAATTATGAGCACAGTAGCTAAAAAAGTTGGGAAAACTGCAACCAAGCAGGAAAAGCAAATCGAGTTCGCATGGGAAGGCATCGATAAGAGCGGGAGTCGAACTAAGGGCGAGTTAGTAGCCAAGAGTGAGGTGGTTGCACGTACCGAATTAAGGCGTCGAGGATATCGCGTTGTTAAGATTAAGAAGAAGCCAAAACCTCTGTTTTCGGCTGGTAAGCAGAAAATTACCACCAAAGATATTGCAATATTTAGTCGCCAATTGGCTACCATGTTAGGATCCGGCATCCCGTTGGTTCAAGCAATTGATATTGTTGGCAAAGGTTCAGAAAATGCCAGTATGAAAGAGTTGTTGCTTAAAATAAAAAGTGATATCGAAGGTGGCATTACTTTAGCAGAGGCTTTAGCCAGACACCCTGTCCATTTCGATGAGTTATTTTGTAATTTGGTCAATGCCGGTGAACAAGCGGGTATCTTGGAAGGGTTGCTAGACAAAATTGCCACTTACAAAGAAAAGACAGAATCGTTAAAAGCCAAAATCAAAAAGGCGTTAACCTATCCTATCGCTGTGTTAGTGGTTGCGGTGATTGTGACTGCGATTCTATTGTTATTTGTGGTACCGGTTTTTGAGGATCTTTTTAAAGGGTTTGGCGCCGATTTGCCTGAGTTCACCAAAATGGTGATTGCCATGTCGAAATGGATGCAGGAATGGTGGTATATTTTGTTGATTGGTATCTTTGTCGTTATATTTACGTTCAAGTTTTTTAAAAAACGTTCACGACCATTCAATCATTTTCTCGATCGAGTCATTTTAAAAGTTCCGGCTGTTGGAGCTATTTTGAATAAAGCGGCGATTGCTCGTTTTGCAAGAACCTTATCAACCATGTCGGCAGCTGGTGTGCCTTTGGTGGATGCCCTTGAATCCGTAGCAGGAGCCACGGGTAATATCGTTTACTCGGATGTTGTGATGAAAATGCGAGAAGATGTGGCGACCGGTCAACAATTGCAGTTTTCCATGATGCAATCTAAATTGTTTCCCCACATGGTAGTGCAAATGATTGCCATTGGTGAAGAGTCAGGTTCGATTGATAGCATGTTGGCCAAGGTTGCCGATTTTTATGAAGAAGAAGTGGATAATGCTGTCGATAATTTGAGTAGTTTGCTGGAGCCTTTAATCATGGCTATCTTGGGCGTTTTAGTCGGTGGCTTAATTGTTGCCATGTATTTACCTATTTTCAAATTAGGTTCTGCTATTTAGAATTGTATCGGCAATTTGCATTTAGCTTTTAAGCTAAATTCTTTGGGCTAGGATTCAGAGTTGCAAGTATTTTTACCAATTAACTCTGGATCCACCCAAAGTCAAGAATAATATGTTTCAGTTCCCCTAAGGATTCAATGTAAATGAAGAGGTGCTTTAGATAACATTGACACACGGAGTTCTTTAAACTCAAAATATGGGTGTTTCTAAGTAATTGGCTTCTTGTGATTTCTACGTTGGTTGATTGACTGAGATTTTCAAAAATCATCCGCCTAGAATTCTAACAAAAACCCTGTTGTTGACACTCAAAATGAAAGTAACGCCATTTTGGCAAATGACCAAGGTTGCGTATTCTAATACTTCTATGATATTGACATGGAAAGTTAAATCCAATAATTAATATTAACATGACGTTACAAACCATGCTTCAGGCTAATCCAGCCGTTTTCTTGACAGTCATCGGTATTTTAGGGCTAATGATAGGTAGTTTCCTGAATGTTGTTATCTATCGTTTACCATTAATGATGGAGCAGCAATGGCGACAGGATTGCCACGAATTTTTAGGCATTGAATCGAAAGAAAGCAGTGTTAAACCAGCAGAACCTTTCAATTTGGCATTTCCGGCGTCACATTGTCCGCATTGCAAGAAAACAATTCAAGCCTGGGAAAATATACCGGTTCTTAGCTATCTGCTGTTAAAAGGTCGTTGTTCAGGATGTAAAGCGAGTATTTCAGCTCGATACCCAGTCGTTGAGGCGATCACCGGGGTTTTATCTGTAATAGTTGCATGGCACTTCGGCTTCACGATTCAAACTTTATGGGCTTTGGTTTTAACCTGGTCTTTAATCACTTTAACTATGATTGATTATGATCATCAATTGCTGCCCGATAGCATTACTTTACCTATGCTATGGCTGGGCCTTGGTTTAAGTCTGGTTGCCGTATTTATCAACAGTCAAGCCAGTATAATCGGAGCAATAGCAGGTTACATGAGTCTATGGACTGTCTACCAATTATTTAAATTGGTAACAGGTAAGGAAGGTATGGGGTTTGGTGATTTCAAACTTTTAGCGATGCTAGGCGCCTGGTTGGGTTGGCAAATGCTTCCGGTCATCGTTTTATTATCGTCTTTGGTGGGTGCAGTGGTAGGTATAACCATGATAATTTTGATTAAGCATGACCGCAACAAACCCATTCCTTTTGGCCCATATTTGGCTGCTGCAGGTTGGTTGGCTATGATTTGGGGTGAGAAAATTAACCAATATTACTTGGCCTGGATAGGGCTGCAATGACCTATAAGGTAGGGCTGACTGGCGGAATCGGCAGTGGTAAGTCGACTGTTGCCCAGTTGTTTGGGGCGCTTGGAGTGCCGGAAATTGACGCTGATTTGGTTGCCCGTAATCTGGTTAGGCCAGGAGAGCCCGCGCTAAAAGCAATAGTCGATGTGTTTGGTAAAAACGTATTATTAGATGACGGTGAACTGAACCGTAGTTTGCTTAAAGATTTGGTATTTTCCGATGAGGGATTCAAAAGGCAACTCGAAAACATTATCCACCCTCTGGTTTATGCCGAGATGCAAAAGCAAGTCGATAAACTTAGTGCTATGTATACAATTTTATCAATACCCTTGTTATTTGAAACAAACCGGCAAAATTTTGTCGACCGAATATTGGTCGTGGATTGTTCGGAAGATTTGCAACTGGAGCGGATTAAAATACGAGATTCTCTATCAGAAGACGCTGCAATAAAAATTATGAAGAGTCAGGTAGCTCGCCAATACCGGCTTAGCTCAGCCGATGATGTAATAGAAAATAGCGGAGAAGAAGCGGCGTTAGATCAACAAGTAACAAAGCTTGATGCAAAGTATCGACATCTGGCATCTGCTATTTTGACATGAGCGAATATATTTATTTTTTCGTTTTATCGATGATTTTATGTAATATCACCGGCGTTCCCTGCCGGTAATCTACTTCTGATTTTTTTTGTTCTGGGTCGATCGATGGTTATATTAATACTAGTTAATAGAAAAATGTTGTCCTAACCCATGAGGACTCATGCAGTTTCCGCGATACGCCCTCATCCAGACATTGTAAGCAGAGCCAGAAGGTACAGTTGCTGTCAAAGAATTTGTCAGTCCCACATCTATCGAACCGTCATTACCTGTAAAATTAACCGTAGCCTTGGTCAACAACAACGCATCTTGATAGTACAATTCGTAACCTTCAACTCCTGGTGTTTGAGGCCAAGTTGCAGTTACCTCATTGCCGTTGACGGACAGTTGAATATCTGGTGCTGGTATAGCGGGTTGGGCACTGCAAACGTTATCTTGAATAAATGAGCTATAGCTTGTCAATCGAGTGTATGCACCATACCTGTCGGGTAATGCACAGGTAAGGTTTCCGTCTGTAGGCCCCCAGCTGACAATACCGGATTGTTTCCACTTTCCTATAGAAGGATCCCAGGCAATTAAAGGGCCACCACTGTCACCGACACAAGAGTCTATGCTTGAATTAATGCCGGCACAAATCATTTTATCTGTGAAAGAGCTGGATTGTTGACAGTTTTCCTGACTAACAACATCTACTACGGCTTCTTGCAATTGATCAGGAAAAGAGGGTGAGCTGGACTGATTACTGGTGCTTCCCCAACCAAGTATCCCTGTTCGGGTGCCTGGCTGATCAAGGTCGGAAATGTCGTCGATTATGCGTACAGCGGGAATTGATGCCGGAGAAGCTAATTTTATTAAAGCAATATCCCCATTGACATTGCCGTTAATGTAGTCGGGATGTACGATAATTTCGGATACTTGTATTCGCGTGCCTACTTCAGCTCTAAGATTCGTCACTTGCGTTAAAACTTCAACCTCCGAAGTGGGCATGGGAGCACTCGCGCCGGAGACGCAATGAGCTGCGGTTAATACCCAGTTTGGGTCAATGATAGTTGCACCGCAGTACTGTCCAAAATAATTGTCGAATGCTGGCCGGACTAATGCAACCATGAAAGGCCATTCGCTATTGTCGGCAGTGATGCCGCCATAGATTTTAGTGGTATCAGAAATATTCGATGCACTGTCATTAGCTACTGATGTTGGACAGATTAGCGAAGATGTCAGAAAAGCAGTCAACAAGCTTAATGATTTTAAAGCAGAAAAGCGGCTTGAAGATAAATTGATCCATAAAGTATTCATAATGTTCACCATAAACTTCCATAAAAAATGATAAATAAAATGTGAAACTATCACAAAGGAATAACAGTTTTTTGAAATAGAGTCCTGCATAAGAATTGCATATTTCTTACTTGCAGGCCGCAATTTCATTTCAGACCGTTATTATTTTGGTTCGAGATTACACGTAAAAACTTGTTACCAGATCGAGAATGTAATTTGCAAATGATCAATAGATAATTGTCCTAATAAGTGGTAACGAATTAGTAAATTAGAACATAATGAAAAGCGTTATCTTTTGATATTTATCAATAAACAAAGGTTGAAGATTGTGTTTTTTATGTATAAGAACAGCTTCGATACTAGCTACAAGCAGGGCAATGTTAACATTATTCTCGCCCGATATAAATTATATATACTTGATTGCATAGTCCAGGTATTATTTTTTTCCAACATTCAATAGGGAATCGTTTATTATTTTCCCAGTAGTTTTCTGGCAACCATTGTAATTATACCTCACGCGGCCACAGACGCGGAGTTCTATCGGTCGATTTTTCCGATAGACTGCGTTACTGAAACGGTTACATAGCTTGCTATGTGCCTGTTTCAGCGCCTTGCTCTCGACAAAAATCAGCTCGCTATAAATTCCGTATCCGAGGCCGGGTGAAGTATAAGTAGAAAAACGATTTATTCGCGGTTTATAAAAATAGTTATAATAGGCTTTTTTCAAATCTGAGATAATATTATGAATGATAACTGGATAGCTCCTTCGATCCTTTCAGCAAATTTTGCTCGCCTAGGGGAAGAAGTCGATAATGTTTTGGCAGCTGGTGCTGACATTGTTCATTTCGATGTCATGGATAATCACTTTGTACCTAACCTGACGATTGGGCCCTTGGTCTGTGATGCACTTAGAAAGCATGGAGTAACGGCGCCGATTGATGTTCATCTGATGATAGAACCGGTTGACCGAATCATTCCTGATTTTGCAAAAGCCGGTGCTAACTACATTACTTTTCATCCTGAAGGCTCAGTTCATATCGACAGAACGTTACAGTTAATACACGATAACGGTTGTAAAGCGGGTTTGGTTTTCAATCCTGGCACACCTTTACATCACCTGGACCATGTGATGGATAAAATAGATATGATTTTACTGATGTCTGTTAACCCCGGTTTCGGTGGTCAATCATTCATTCCTTCGGCATTAGATAAGCTGAAACAAGTCAGAAAAATGATTGATGACAGTGGTTTTAACATTCGCTTAGAAATAGATGGTGGAGTAAAAATCGATAATATAGGCGAAATCAAGGCAGCCGGTGCTGATACCTTTGTTGCTGGCTCAGCTATTTTTGGCAAGCAGGATTATTCGTCCATCATTGATCAAATGCGAGAAGAAATGGCCAAAGCCGTATAAATGAGTGTGTTAAGGCCCGCTTTAATCGTTCTTGATTTAGATGGAACTTTAGTCGATTCAGCTCCAGATATTGCTTATTCAACGTCACTGATGTTGTATGAACTTGGCATGCCAGCACCTACCCTTGAAACGATTAGTGGTTGGATTGGTAATGGTGTCGGTATGCTGATTAAAAGAGCCCTGACTGATCAGCAAAACCCTGACTTTGAGCCAGAAAACTTCAAGCAGGCTTTGGGTTTGTTCTCAGATATTTATTTAACAAACGTTTTCAACAAAAGCACTCTTTATCCAGGGGTATTGGAAGGGTTGGAAAATTTTCAAGCTAAAAGAATGAAGTTAGCATGCGTTACTAATAAAACAGAACGTTTTACTATGCCTCTCTTAAAACAGGCGGGTCTAGATAAATTTCTCGACTTTGTCGGGTGCGGTGATCATTTCGAAAAATTGAAGCCTGATCCGATGTCTTTACTAAAAACAGCTGAAACATTCGATGTGCAACCTGACCAAGCTATCATCGTTGGCGATTCAATCAATGATATGGAAGCAGGTCGAGCAGCTGGTTACATCACGGTTAGCGTGCCTTACGGATATCTTGGTGATTATAGTGTTGAAGACTTGAGGGCTGATCACCGTGTTAATACTTTGATTGATTTAGTCGAGTTATGCGATTGTTGAGAAAAGTTATTTCAACTGCTGAAAATGAATTGAAAGAACGATGGTGCCACATCGTTTTTTATTGGCGTCTAATACCCTTTTATTCGCCATCTGTTTGATATCCCTAAAGTCATTGTTGTGAATTAGGGGTGTTAAGCTCTTAATTAAAAAATAATGAACAATCCGTAATAGCAATGACAAAAGAACAATTTAAGCAGTATGTAGAAGATGGCTATAATCGCATACCGGTAATGCGTAAAATTTTAGCGGACTTGGATACCCCTCTGAGCGCCTATCTTAAACTAGCTAACGAACCTTATTCGTATTTATTTGAATCGGTTCAGGGCGGCGAACAATGGGGCCGATATTCCATTATTGGATTGCCTTGTCAAACCATCGTCAAAGTATTTGGCAGAGAAATACACCTGGAACAGCAGGGCGTTGTCCAAGAAAAGATTGAAGTTGATAATCCGTTAGTTTGGATTAAGCAGTTTAAGCAGGGCTTCAAAGTACCTGACCTTCCTGAATTACCTCGCTTTAATGGTGGTTTAGTGGGTTACTTTGGTTATGAAACGATTGCCTATATTGAGCCAAAGCTCAGCCAGCTAAACAAGGAGGATCCTCTTGGAACCCCAGACATATTGTTAATGGTATCTGAAGAAATAGTGGTGTTCGATAATCTGTCTGGTCAACTCATGTTGATTGTGCACGCCGACCCAATGCAACTAGATGCCTTTGAAAAGGCTCAAAATCGCTTGGATCAATTAGTTACTAAGCTGCGCAAACAGATCGACTCAAAACCGACTGATACGCTTAAAAAACGAGTCAAAGAAGCAGATTTTGTCTCAGGTTTTACTCAGGAAGGTTACGAAAACGCGGTGCGAAAAGCAAAAGACTACATTGTCGAAGGCGATGTAATGCAAGTGGTTCTGTCACAGCGAATGACGATTCCTTATTCTGCCCCACCATTACATTTATATCGAGCCCTGCGATTTTTAAATCCCTCGCCTTACATGTATTATTTGAATTTACAGGACTTTCAAATTGTCGGGTCATCGCCTGAAATATTAGTCCGGTTAGAAGATAATCAAGTCACCGTGAGACCCATTGCAGGAACACGTCCAAGAGGAAAAAACACAGAACAGGATAAAGCTCTGGAAAAGGATTTATTGAACGATCCGAAAGAACTGGCTGAGCACCTTATGTTAATTGACTTAGGTCGGAATGATACCGGGAGAGTTGCTGAAATTGGCAGTGTCGAACTGACTGAAAAAATGATTGTTGAACGATATTCGCATGTGATGCATATCGTGTCGAATGTGAATGGACAACTACAACCGGAGCTAGATGCTTTTGATGTCCTGGCTGCCACTTTCCCAGCAGGAACAGTGAGCGGCGCGCCAAAGATTAGAGCGATGGAAATAATTGACGAACTAGAACCAGTAAAGCGAGGTGTGTATTCGGGGGCTATAGGTTATATCGCTTGGTCTGGTAATCTAGATACGGCCATTGCGATTAGAACGGCTGTGATTAAAGATCAGGTGTTGTCCATTCAAGCGGGTGCAGGCATCGTTTATGACTCAGTGCCAGAAAAAGAATGGGAGGAGACACTGAATAAAGGCCGGGCAATATTTCGTGCAGTAAGCATGGCTGAAGCAGGATTAGTCCCAGAGGCAAGTCAATGAGCGCAGTCAAAGTGGTTATGATCGATAATTATGATTCATTCACATACAACCTGGTTCAATACTTTGGCGAACTGGGAGCAGAAGTTGTCGTGGTTCGAAATGACCAGGTGACAGTAGACGAAATTATACAGATGGTACCCGATAAACTCGTTATTTCTCCAGGTCCATGCACACCAAGCCAATCGGGCATCTCTATTACAGTTATTGAGCAGCTTGCCGGAGAATTGCCAATCTTGGGTGTTTGTTTGGGACATCAAAGTATCGGGCAAGCCATGGGAGGAAAAGTCATACATGCTAAAAATATCATGCATGGTAAAACATCAATGATCCATCATCATGGTCGTGGTGTTTTTAAAGGAATCGATAATCCTTTTGAGGCGACCCGGTATCATTCCTTGGTTTTAGAGCAATCTACTTTGCCAGATTGTTTGGAAGTAACTGCCTGGACGCAGACAGAATCGGCTGATATTGATGAAATCATGGGTATTAGACATAAGGATTTGGTGCTTGAAGGTGTTCAGTTTCATCCAGAATCGATTTTGACTGAATATGGTCATGACTTGCTGCGTAATTTTCTGGAGCGTTAATGGAACTCTCTCTAGCCATTCAAAGCTTACTTGATAAGCAAGACATTTCGGCTGTTGATATGCGAATTATTATGCGAACGATTATGCAAGGCAATGCAACGCCGGCACAAATCGCAGGGTTTCTTATAGCGCTGAGATGTAAAGGTGAAACGGTCGGAGAAATAACAGCAGCTGCTGAAGTGATGCGAGAGCTTGCCAAGCCGGTCAACGTATCTGGAGACCATTTAGTGGATACTTGTGGTACCGGTGGAGATGGTGCGAATACCTTTAACATTTCTACTACCGTCGCGTTTGTAGTGGCTGCGGCCGGCGGGCAAGTGGCTAAACACGGTAATCGTTCTGTTTCAAGCTGCTGTGGCAGCGCTGATGTTTTGGAGGCGGCCGGAGTAAATTTAACGTTGACGCCAGAACAGGTCGCAGAATGTGTTCGTGAAATTGGGGTCGGGTTTTTGTTTGCTCCACGCTATCACCATGCTATGCAACATACTATTGGGCCTCGCAAGGAAATGGGCGTTCGAACTTTGTTTAACCTACTGGGTCCCTTATCAAATCCTGCAGGAGCCCCAAACCAACTCATTGGTGTGTTTGATAAACAGTGGGTTGAACCAATGGCGCAGGTTCTTAAGCAATTGGGGAGTAAGCACGTTTTAGTTGTGCATGCTGATGATGGTCTGGATGAGCTTAGTATCGCTACAAGCAGTTTTGTTGCTGAACTAAAAGACGGGCAAGTTGATACCTATTCCGTTACTCCCGAACAGATGGGAATTCCCAGTTCAAGCTTAAAAACATTGGCTGTTGACAGCGTTGAAGCCAGCTTATCGATGATGCAAAGTGTGTTGGATAACCAGTCAGGCCCAACCTTAGATATAGTTTTGCTCAATGCGGGTGCAGCAATATACGCAGCTAACCTTGTTTCATCGTTGCAGGCGGGGGTAGAAAGCGCCAAAAACTTGATAGAGAAGGGGTTAGCTAAAGCTAAATTTGAAAGTCTGGTCGAATTTTCACACCGCTATAAAACTTTAAACTAACAACAGAAGTAACCCGATGAGTGATACGCCTGATATTTTGAAAAAAATCTTGCATACCAAGACAGAGGAAGTAGAGAAGCGAAAGGAAAGAACATCTTTATCAGAGTTGCAAGAAATGATAAAGGAAGCACCTGAGCCCAGGGGTTTTTATCGGGCGTTAAAAGATAAGGCTGCTCAAAAAAAGCCTGCAATTATTGCCGAAATAAAAAAGGCGTCTCCCAGCCAAGGTGTTATTCGTGAAGACTTTAAGCCAATAGAAATTGCCAGCGACTATGCTATGCATGGCGCAACCTGTTTGTCTGTTTTAACTGACAAACACTATTTTCAAGGATCTGAAGCATATTTACAAATGGTACAGCGGGCCTCTCCACTGCCTGTTATTCGGAAGGATTTTATGGTTGATTCCTACCAAATATATGAGTCACGTGCTTTAGGAGCCGATTGCGTGTTACTGATTGTTGCAGCTTTGGAAGATAATCAAATGGAGCAACTTTTGACACAGGCTGCTGAACTAGAAATGGATATTTTAGTTGAGGTGCACGACGAAAAGGAATTGGAACGTGCACTCAAGCTTGATTCGCCTTTGGTCGGCATTAATAATCGAAACCTTCGTAATTTTGAAACGCAGCTCACAACAACACTTGATTTGCTTAAGCAAATACCTGAAGGTCGTTTAGTGGTTACAGAAAGCGGTATTCATACCCAGGAGGATGTGCAATTAATGCTGAATAATGAAGTCTATTGTTTTTTGATCGGAGAAGCTTTCATGCGTGCACCTAGTCCTGGTGAAAAAATGCAAAATCTGTTTTTTTCATAAGCCAGCTGAGCCAAGGTTGCAAATTTATATAGGTTGGGGATGTCTACCCAGGCTATCTGATCATTAAGCTGGGAAATTTTCAAGTACAACAACTGTTCTGGCTTCTACTCGATATTGCTGTAACTCAGTAATTTTTTGTTGGTTTGGCGGAACAATATCATCAGGCGAAGGAAGTGCTGTATCCATTGCAAGCCGCCATTCTCTTCCTTTTATTTTAGGAAGTTCAGAAATTAAATAACTATCTGACATGTTCATAACGACATGTAAGTCAGGTTCTTCTGTTTTTATTCCTGCTAGAGTAAAAGCAACGCTTTGAGCATCTTTATCGTCCCACAATGGCGTCTTGCCAAGGCTGTTGCCATGCCAGGAAATATCTGCCATGTTTTTTTTCTCCATAAGATTGCCAGTCAAAAAATGTCGACGCATCAGTGACGGGTGTCTCTTTCTTAGAGCGATCATTTCTTTGGTGAATCTGAGGATATCTGCGTTTTTATCCGCCATATTCCAATCCAGCCAAGTGATATCATTATCCTGGCAGTAGCCATTATTGTTACCGTGTTGGGTGTTTAAAAACTCATCTCCGGCTAGTAACATGGGAATGCCTTGACTCAGCAGTAATATGGCATAAACGTTTTTAACGCTTTTTCGTCGCAAGGCTAATATTTCAGGGTTATCTGTGGTTCCTTCAGTTCCACAGTTGTAACTCAAACTATTGTTGCAGCCATCCTGATTATTTTCTCCATTAGCGTCATTATGTTTTTCGTTGTAGCTAAACAAATCATGGAGGGTAAAGCCATCGTGGCAGGTGACGAAATTGATACCGCTTATCGGTAAACGACCTTGATTCTCATAGAGGTCGCTGCTACCACAGACACGGGTAGCCAGTTCCCTGATAATGCCACGATCACCTCTCACAAAGCGTCGCACGATATCACGATAGCGGCCATTCCATTCAGCCCAGCGGTAGCCTGGAAAGCTACCGACCTGATATAGTCCAACTGCATCCCAAGCCTCTGCAATCAACTTGGTTTTTGCTAATTGTTCAGATAATTCGATACCCCATAATACTGGAGGATCATGCAATACTTCACCGTTTTCCCCGCGAGCCAGAGCGCTTGCCAAGTCAAAGCGAAACCCATCGACGTGCATTTCTCTAACCCAGTATTCCAAACAACTGACAATAAATCCGGTGACTAGAGGATGGTTGGCATTAACGGTATTGCCACAGCCGGTGTAGTCTCGATAGACACTTTTGTCATTTTCATCCAAATGATAAAAAATATTGCCGGCTATACCTCGAAAATTGATCATTGGACCATTAACACCCGCTTCCGCAGTATGATTAAAGACTACATCCAGGATGACGCCGATGCCTGCTTTATGGAGAGCTTTCACCAAATCGCGGAATTCTTTAATATGTGTACCTTGTTCAGGTGTTACACAAAAACCAGGATGGGGGCTAAAAAAACTATGTGTGCTGTATCCCCAATAGTTATTTAATCCAAGCTCAGCGGTTCCCGGAGGGACATCTTGTTGGTCAAAAGCCATAATAGGTAACAACTCGACGTGAGTAATGCCAAGTTCTTGCAAGTAAGGGATTTTTTCGATGAGTCCTTTAAAGGTGCCGGGATGTTTAACCTGTGATGACGAATGCTTGGTAAAGCCACCAACGTGAAGCTCATAGATGATTGATCTGTCACTCCGGATGACCAGTGGAATATCGTCTCCCCAGTCATAATCATTGTCAACGACAACACTTCGCATCGCTGTTGCGCTATTGTCTCCTGGCAAGCAGGCAGCTTTGCGATTCCATCGGAAATGGCTTACTGCGCGCGCCCAAGGATCAAGTAACAATTTTTCCGTGTCAAATGTTAAACCAAGGTCATGGGTTTGATCGGACCCATCCATTCGCCAGCCATACCAGGTGCCCGCCGGTAAATTTAAAACCATCACATGCCAGGAAAAGAAGGTTCGATTTTGCTCTTTCTTTAATTCAATGATTTGAAATGGATTACTGCTATCTGTAGATGCAAACAATAGCAACTCGACTTTAGTCGCATAGCGGCTAAAAATTGAGAAATTAACCCCATCTGAATTTAAGTGAGCGCCAGAGGGGTAAGGGTTCCCAGATTTTAAGTTATAAGTTTTTTTCAGCATATCTTCATAATCAAAGAATATTGAGTTTGATTGTTTAAGATTAACTTAATTATTTTATTTTCAGATCATTATCATAGTTAGAAAATAATCCTTTATTAGCATACGACTTACGCATCCAGTCTTGCTGAGAGCGCCGAATATCGGTTCCTAACCGAAATATGGTTCATGGAAAGCCGGTAACATTGCATCAAATATAATAGTCTTTGGCGATCCAAGATAGCAGATTCACTGTTTACGTCAATCACTATTATTACTCCTGGCTGGCCTAACTTTAACTATAGATCAAATTTTTTAAGGAATAACAGGAAAAAGTTACTCTTTGATCCTGAGTACAATTTGGTGGCAGAGTTTTTTTAACGATACGTAATGGACGCACCCTAAAAACAATGGCATTGCTAATTTAGTATAGTTTTATGTTAGAATTAAATTTTTGATATCTTTCTAAAGAGAGCGAGAAATTTAATGGAATGCCCTAAATGCAAATCTAATAAAAACATCAAAGATGGTATCGTAAAACAAAAGCAGCGTTACAAATGTAAAGAATGTAATTTTCGATATACTGTTGCTAGTGGCTCGGGAGCCAAACCATTCTATTTAAGAAAGATGGCTCTTCAATTATATCTTGAAGGATTAGGGTTTCGTTCAATTGGTCGGGTTTTGAACGTAAGCAATGTCACGGTACTAAATTGGATTAGATCCTTTGGTGAGCAAGTTGCCGAATTGAAAAGTCCTGAACAAGTGATTTATGCTGAGATGGATGAAATGCATACCTATGTGGGTCAAAAAAAAGCTATAAATGGATATGGATTGCTGTTGATAGATATGGGAAAAAATTCATCAATTTCATTGTTGGCGACCGAAGCGTACAGACAGGACAAAAACTCTGGGAAGGAATTGAAGATCAATTAAATGGAACAATAGCAACCGATTATTGGCAGCCCTATGAACATTTTATTCCTAGCGAAAAACACGTTCAATCCAAAGCTGAAACATACACAGTTGAAGGCTACAATAGTATCTTTAGACATTTTCTTGCGCGAATGAGAAGAAAGACAAAATGTTACACAAAAAGTGTTCGAATGCTTGAGCTGTCTATATTACTCTTAATGCATAAAAGAAATGGAACGTTAACTATACTAAATTAGCAATGCCAAAACAATATCCTCAACTAATTTTCAATTTTACGTACCACTTCACATTGTTGGTTTGGTGAGGTGTGGTAATTATCCTAAACTTATGATTAATTTGAAAAGTTCTCTTCTCACTGATAAGGCACTGAAACAGGGGTATGATTTTGGAAAAACGCTTTTCGCGTTCACTTTTATTGGGGGTTATCGCAACGATTACTGCGAGTGCAAGTTATGCTTTAATTTCTCCGATAAATGATACTGAACCCTTTTACGAGCCACAGCGTTTTAATTTACCATTAGCTATACCCAAGCAGTCCGCAGAAAATGGTTTGGGCTTGAATTCAAAGAAAAAAAGTGATGCTTGGTTTGTACACGAGATTCAGGCTGGTGAAACAATTTCCGGAATACTGGCCAAATATGGTGCTAAAAAGGACGCACTTCAGGGAATATTTTCATCCAAAGATGTGGGAAGACTAAACTCAATTCTTCCAGGTCAGTTGATCAATTTACGTTTTTCAGCCAATGAAACCTTAGAGGAGTTAGTTTACACCCCGAGTAAAGTCGAAGTCTTAAAGTTCTATCGAACCGATTCTGGCTATAAAAGCATTAAATTAGAAAAAAATCCTGAACGTTTGATTGCTTATACCCACGGCACGATTAATTCCTCGTTGTTTCTGGACGGGAAAAAGGCAGGGTTGTCTGAAAAACTAATCGTTCAGTTGGCCAAAATATTCGCCTGGGATATCGATTTTGCTCAAAACATCCATTCTGACGACCAATTTACTTTGATTTACGAAAAACTGTATCTTGATGGAGAAGAGTATGATACCGGCAGCATATTAGCGGCCGAGTTTGTCACTCAAGGGCAAGTGTTTCGTGCTATCCGTTATGTGGACAGTCAGGGGTGGGTTAATTATTATGATCCAGAAGGTAATAATTTGCGTAAAGCTTTTTTACGCGCCCCACTTGATTACACTCGTATCAGCTCGCGTTTTAATCTGCGTAGAAGGCATCCCGTTCTTAACCGAATTCGAGCCCACAAAGGTGTTGATTATGCAGCACCTAAAGGGACCCCTGTGCGAACCACCGGGGACGGCAAAATTAAGTTTGTAGGCACCAAGCGTGGTTATGGAAATGTCATTATTATCCAGCATCAAAATAAACACAGTACGGTGTACGCGCATTTATTGGATTTTGATAAAAAGATTAAGCGAAAAGAAACCGTTAGACAAGGACAAGTAATTGGTTTTGTAGGAAAGTCGGGGTTGGCTTCTGGCTATCATTTACATTATGAATTTCGTGTTAACAGAGTTCACCGGGACCCATTAACTGTAAAGATTCCTAAAGCGCCGCCTATCGAACGTTCTAGATTGGCTGAATTTAAGAACAATACCGGTATTTTCTTAAGCCAGTTAGATAAAGTGAAGTATCTACTGGTCGCGCACCTGGATTAGTCGTTGTCATCATTTAGTCTGCTAAAGTAAGGTTTATCAAGACATTTACTTGGAACTACCCATATTCAGTACAGAAGAAGCTATTTCCCGAAGTATAACTATGTTTTTCTAACTGAGCTATTTTCGAAAAGTCAACAATTAGAGTTGGTGTAACCAACGCTCCAGTCCATTTTTTCCCGCAATACATGAAAATAATCGTAATCTTCTAGGTGCAATATCGTTATCGGGCTGGGATCTTTGGTTATTACGATGGTATCGTCCATTGTCACATCTGGTATTTCCACGTTATCGCAAGTGACCAGCGCATTGATTGGTTTTTCTTGGCAAAATTTGATCTTAATTTCACAGCGATCATCCACAACAATGGGCCTGTTGCTGAGAGTATGAGGGTTTAACGGAACTAAAACCAAAGCGGCAATGGTTGGGTGGAGGATCGGGCCGCCGCCTGACAAAGCATACGCAGTTGAGCCTGTAGGGGTTGATACCACAAGGCCGTCTGATCGTTGGGAATTGAGATATTGACCGTTTACATAGGTGATAAGCTCTATCATGCTGGAGGTGATCCAACGATGCACGACCACTTCATTGAATGCTGTTTCTTCCCTGATGACATTTTGTTCGCGGATGATTTTAGCTCGTAAAATTGACCGTTGTTCCGTAATGTAATGGCCGTCTAAAATTTGTCTGAGGTTTTCTATAACTTGTGTTGGCGAAATCTCAACCAGAAAACCTAACCGACCCAAATTTACACCCACTAGCGGGACATTAAATTCGGCTACTGCCCTGGCAGCTGAGAGAAAAGTACCATCTCCACCAACCGCGATGACTAAATCGCTAGTTTGACTTAAGTCCTTTAAGTTTCGATGCTTTTCGGTTGGAACGTTCAGCAAGGTGGCACTATGTGGGTCAAGTATTACCTCATAGCCTTGGTGTTGCAAAAACTGATAAATAGTTGTCAGGGTATTCTGTATATGGGTTGCACTAGGTTTCCCAATAATCCCGATTTTACTGAAGGGTACAGTCATCAGTAATAATTTAGAAAATGATCTATGAAGGAGGTGAGTATTATCTCGGGTCGTTAACTGAAGGGAGACTTTGTCGTTTTCTGCTGAAAACAGGTGGTCTTGTGTCAATTGAAAAAAGATTTTCCCCTACAAAGAAAAAAGCGCTACCGTCTGTTGAGTAGATGGTTTCTATGCCATTAAAAAGATCGTAAACGGCAAGCCGTTGGTCATTATTCCAACTATATCCCAACGTCACACGTGTGTCGCCCAGGTTTCCGGAATAGATAGTAAAGTCTCCGGGACAGCCGATTTCTCGAGCATACAAAAAATCATCGTTAGTTACAAACAGTTCTTTAATGTTACAAAATCCTTCGGAATAAATGTAAAACGGACCCCTTTCCGCATAACTAACCGGGACTACAAGAAAAAAAACAACAAATATATATTTTAATTGCTTCATGAATTTACCTTATTATAATTTAATATTGATCGACTCAAGCTTACTTCTAGCTAACAGTCCTCTAGTTTTTAGTGGCTGATTATCCACCTGAGTAGCAATTAGGACAAACGATATCTTAGATGTATCCTCAAATAAGCGAAAAAACTAGAAAATGGGGATATTGTTGGAGCAAAGCCGAAATCCAGCCAGAGGTCAAAGCGAACAGACTGAAAACCAAAACCCCAAACAGTGTTTTAAAGAAAATGGTAATGTTTTTTGAATTGAGGCCAGTAATGTTCTGCACTGATAAAAATGTTGTAGCCCAAATACCGGTAAACAGAGACAATGCAACAGCTAAAACACCATTTACCAACGAGTAACACCAGGGGCATTGATAGAGCGCATGGTGGTTGTGGATATTGCAGTAAGTCGAAAGTCCAGCCCAGGGCCAGGTACATCCGCAATGAAACATAAGGTTGCACAAAGGTGCGGTTAATACTGAGTTAAATGTCAAGCACAATAATAACGAAACTTTTGTTTCTGTATTGCTAATGTGTTTACGAAAAGCCAAATTCATGCAGTTAGATCGAATAAATTTAGATTAAATGGACTACCATTTTGTTATAAATAAATGATGCCAGCATAAGCTTATTTCATCAATCTACTTATTTGCTCTTTTTGTTTGGGTTATACTTGGCAAAAATAAAAAGAGAATTTAAGCTATTCTTTTAACGATAATGCCTTATTTCCAAGAACATTAGAGCGTATTGGAGTTTTTTTATGCTTAAGGTAAAGCAAACTGATAGCATGGAATCTAAAGAATAATGCTGTTTTTAGACTAAATCTATATAGATTTTTATATTTCGTGGTAAATGCTCCTAGCATTCACGATTAATTACAACTGAATGAGTCAACCGGGTGGAAAAAGCAAAGCATTCTGAATTAAATGACAGAGCCATGCATCTGTTAAAGGTTTTAGTTGAAAGGTATATTTCAGATGGTCAGCCAGTAGGTTCACGAGTTTTATCACGCGATTTAAGTCTTAGTCCGGCCACTATTCGTAATGTAATGGCAGACCTTGAAGATCTGGGGCTGGTTTGTTCACCTCATACATCAGCCGGGCGAGTTCCCACAGTCACCGGTTACCGCTTGTTTGTTGATGCTTTACTAACAGTTCGACCCTTGAAAAGTGAAGAAATCGTTCGACTGAAAGAAGGGCTGGTCAAATTAGAAGATGCGCATGAAGTGATTGGCGTTGCATCGCAGATATTATCTGATGTTACCCGAATGGCAGGGGTTGTCACCTTGCCCAAGCGTGAAATAGCTTCTTTTAGACATATCGAGTTTCTTCCATTGTCAAATACTAGGATTCTGGTGATTCTGGTGACCAATGAACAAGAGGTTCATAATAAAATTATTCAAGTATCCAAGGAATTTAATGCTTCAGAACTACAAAAAGCATCCAACTACTTAAATTCATTGTTTTCCGGCAAAAACCTGTTGCAAGTGAGGGATAAAATTCTTGCTGATTTGTTGTTGGATAAAGAAAAAATGAATAAGGAAATGCAGGACGCTATCGAAATGGCTCGATTAACATTTCAGAGTGAATCAAAATCAAAAGATGACTATGTTATCTCAGGCGAAACCAATTTAATGGATTTTTCCGAATTATCCGATAAAGATAATTTGCGCCAGTTATTCGAAGCCTTTAGCCAAAAAAGAGATATTATCAGCCTGCTAGATCAATGTCTTAAAGCAGAAGGTGTTCAAATTTTTATCGGCGACGAATCGGGCTATCAACCGCTTGGTCATTGTAGTCTGGTAACCTCTACCTATTCGGTTGATAATGAAGTTGTTGGTGTACTTGGCGTGATTGGCCCAACCCGTATGGCCTATGAAAAAGTAATTCCTTTTGTCGATGTGACTGCAAAAATTTTAGGTTCAGCCTTGAATCAAAAAACATCGACCCCATCTTAGAAAAATCAACACTATATCCTACTCGTTTCATAAGCGGACTTAAATTCGAGTAATTTTTGATTTTAAAACCTTTATTTACTATCTGGAGGAAAAATGGGTACAGATAATGATCCTTCTGCAATTCAGTCTGAAAACCAACAACAACCAGTGTCGAATGATGAACAAACGATAGAAGCAGCTGAAGATTTGTCTTCTGAAGAAGCTGTTCCACAGATTACCCAAGAGCAACTTGAGGAAGCAGAAAAAAAAGCTCAAAACCACTGGGATAAATTAGTTCGAATTCAAGCAGAAATGGATAACTTGAGAAAACGGACTCAAAAAGATTTGGAAAATGCACACAAATTTGCTTTAGAAGGTTTTGCCAAAGAATTATTAACGGTAATTGATAGCTTGGAGCTTGGGATCAAAGCAGCAAGCGGCGATAGCGCTGAAGTGACTAAGTTTAGGGAAGGCTCAGAATTGACCCTCAACCAATTTACCGCAGCTTTCGAAAAATTCAAGATTGATGTTTTAGAGCCGGTTGGACAACCGTTCAATCCAGAATTACATCAGGCTATTTCAATGCAACCTACAGCAGATTTTCTTCCCAACACTGTGATGGCTTGCATACAAAAAGGGTATGTATTGAATGGTCGTTTGCTTCGGCCGGCGATGGTTATCGTCGCGAAAGGCATGGAAGGCACGCCGCAAGATACCCCTAAAATCGACGAACAGGCTTGAAATAATTATTTTCATCCATACATCAACAAATAACGAATTTAATTTTTATTGGAGAAAACGATGCCAAAAATTATCGGTATAGACTTGGGAACGACAAATTCCTGTGTGGCCGTGCTGGAAAATGGTAAAGCACGAGTCATTGAAAATAGCGAAGGCTCGCGAACCACACCGTCCGTCATTGCATTTACCGGCGATGACGAAGTACTGGTTGGACAATCAGCCAAGCGTCAAGCGGTGACTAATCCGATTAACACCCTGTTCGCTGTCAAACGTCTCATTGGTCGCCGTTTCAAGGATGACGCAGTACAAAAAGATATCAAGATGGTCCCGTATAAAATCGTCGAAGCAGAAAATGGTGACGCTTGGATCGAAGTTAACGGGAAAAAAATGGCTGCACCTGAAATTTCTTCACGTGTTTTGATGAAATTGAAAAAAGATGCCGAAGCCTATTTGGGTGAAGAAGTGAAAGAAGCTGTTATCACGGTGCCTGCTTATTTCAACGATTCACAACGCCAAGCTACCAAAGATGCTGGAAAAATCGCCGGGCTTAATGTTAAACGCATTATCAATGAACCTACTGCGGCTGCATTAGCCTTCGGAATGGATAAGAACAGAGGTGACCGTAAAATCGCTGTTTACGATTTAGGCGGTGGAACCTTTGACGTTTCGATTATAGAAATCGCTGAAATCGAGGGCGAGCATCAGTTTGAAGTATTAGCGACTAATGGTGATACTTTTCTTGGTGGTGAAGATTTTGATTTACGTATTATCGATTATTTGGCCGATGAATTTAAAAAGGAAAATAGCGTCGATTTACATAATGACCCATTAGCTTTGCAAAGATTGAAAGAAGCCGCTGAAAAAGCCAAGATTGAGCTGTCTTCCAGTCAACAGACTGATGTCAATCTGCCTTATATTACAGCTGATGCGACTGGTCCAAAACATTTAAACGTTAAACTGACTCGTGCAAAACTAGAGTCTTTAGTTGAAGAATTAATCAAGCGTACCAAGGGGCCTTGTGACACTGCGATGAAAGATGCTGGCTTGTCTAATTCCGACATCGATGATGTTATTTTGGTCGGTGGTCAAACCAGAATGCCAAAAGTTGTAGAATTCGTAAAAGATTTCTTCGGCCAAGAACCACGTAAGGATATTAACCCCGATGAAGCTGTTGCGTTGGGTGCCGCTGTTCAAGCTGGAGTACTAGGGGGCGATGTCAAAGATGTGTTGTTGCTTGATGTGACTCCTTTGTCCTTAGGTATCGAGACTTTAGGCGGCGTTATGACCAAGTTGATCGAAAAAAATACCACTATCCCAACCAATGCCTCACAAGTATTTTCAACGGCTGAAAATAATCAATCGGCCGTTACGGTGCATGTGTTACAAGGTGAGCGCGAAATGGCAACGGGTAATAAATCGTTAGGTCGATTTGATTTGGCTGATATTCCGCCAGCTCCACGCGGTGTACCTCAGATCGAAGTGACGTTTGATATTGATGCCAACGGTATTTTGAATGTTTCAGCTAAGGATAAAGCGACAGGCAAGCAACAATCGATTGTCATCAAAGCCTCAAGTGGTTTAGCGGATGATGAAGTCGATCGTATGATCAAAGATGCTGAAGCTCATGCCGATGAAGATCGTAAATTGCATGAATTGGTAACAGCTCGCAACCAAGCAGATGCTATGATCCATGCAACGGAAAAATCATTAGAAGATTTGAGTGACCAGGTAGATGCTGATGAAAAAAGTCAGATCGAAACGGCCATCAACGAGTTAAAAGAGGCTGTTAAGGCGGATAGCAAAGAAAATATTGAAGCCAAAACGACTGCTTTAACCGAATTATCTGGTAAGTTAGCTGAAAAGGTTTATGCTCAAAAGGCAGAGGCCGGTTCAGAAGGCCCTACCGAGGGTGATTCTGCCAATCCGGAAGCCTCTTCTTCCAATGAAAGCGCTGATGATGTAGTTGACGCAGAATTTGAAGAAGTTAAGGATGAGGATAAAAAATAAGTGTTAACTTAAGAAAGAAGATCCAGCAGGTTGTTATTAACAACCTGCTGGATAATTTCTTTCACTGCAACAACCCAATATTTATAGTGGTATCCACAAACCTGCTTAAACGAATAGTGTAAGCGGTTTTTTTATTTTTTGGATTATGGCAAAAGAAGATTATTACGCTCTGCTAGGGGTCGAAAAAAATGCTAGTGATAGTGAAATAAAAAAAAGCTATCGCCGGTTAGCTATGAAGCATCACCCCGATAGAAACAAAGATAACCCTGAGGCTGAAGTTAAATTCAAGGCAGCTAAAGAGGCTTATGAAGTACTCTCTGATCCGCAAAAAAGAGCAGCTTACGATCAGTTTGGTCATGCGGGTGTTGATGGTTCCCAGGGAGCTGGGTTTGGAGGAGGAGAGTCCTTTAGTGATATTTTTGGCGATGTATTTGGCGATATTTTCGGTGGCGGTAGAAGCCGTGGCGGAACCAATCGAGGTTCTGATCTTCGCTACAATCTTGAATTGTCTTTAGAAGAGGCTGTCGCTGGGACAGAAGCTAAAATCCGTATCCCGGTTATGTCAACTTGCGGCGAATGCCAGGGTTCAGGTGCAAAAAAAGGTTCTACCCCCGTTACTTGTTCGACTTGCAACGGTCACGGTAATGTCAGGATGCAACAAGGCTTCTTCTCAATTCAACAAACATGTCCAACCTGTCGGGGTGCTGGAAAGCAGATCAATGATCCCTGCCGTAATTGCCAGGGAACTGGTCGAACCGAAGAAAATAAAACGCTTTCCGTGAAAGTTCCGCCGGGCGTTGATACCGGTGATAGGATTCGACTCAGTGGCGAAGGTGAGGCAGGCGAAATGGGTGCTCCACCTGGAGATTTGTACGTTCAAGTACATGTTAAGGAACATGACATTTTTAAGCGAGATGAATCCGATCTTTATTGCGAAGTGCCTATCAGTTTCCCGACTGCTTGTTTAGGCGGCGAACTTGAAGTGCCAACTCTCAATGGTAAAGTCATGTTGAAAATCCCTCCAGAAACCCAAACGGGTAAAGTGTTTCGGTTACGAGGTAAGGGAGTAAAGCCTGTTCGAGGCGGCTCTGTTGGTGATTTACTCTGTCAAATTCAACTAGAAACACCGGTTCGATTGACCAAAGAGCAAAAAGAATATATTAAAAAGTTAAGGGATTCTCTTAGTGGTGGTGGCAGCCAACATAGCCCACAAGAGCATTCATGGGTCGATGGTGTCAAGCAATTTTTTGACAAGCTAACAGGTTAAAAGCATGTTACGCATCGCTATCGTAGGTGTTTCAGGACGCATGGGGCAATGTTTGGTAAAAGCCGCATTATCTTCTAAAGACTGTCATTTAACGGTAGCTATATCGAGACCAGACAGTAAATCTATTGGAATGGATGTCGGTACTCTAGTGGGGATGGCAAACATTGGCGTTGAAGTCACATCAGATTTAACTGCATCACAAGATCTCTATGATGTATTAATTGATTTCACCCGTCCTGAAATGACCTTAGAAAACTTGAGTGTTTGTGAGTATTCAAATAAAAGCATGGTGATTGGTACGACCGGCTTCTCGGAGCAACAGAAAACAAGAATACAATCAGCCAGTCAAACTATTCCTGTCGTATTTGCCCCAAATATGAGTGTCGGGGTCAACTTATCTTTAAAGCTCTTGGAAATGACAGCCAAAGTTATGGGAGATAGCGTAGATATTGAAATAATTGAGGCGCATCATCGGAATAAGGTCGATGCTCCATCAGGAACAGCGTTACGAATGGGTGAAGTGGTTGCTGGGGCCTTAGGACGAGATTTTGAAAGCAGTGCGATTTATGGGCGGGAAGGTAATACAGGGATAAGAGATAGCAAAACAATAGGCTTTTCTACAATACGTGCCGGTGATATCGTTGGTGAGCATACGGTAATGTTTGCAGACGAAGGTGAAAGGGTAGAAATTAATCACAAAGCCACGAGTCGTATGACCTTTGCTAATGGAGCGATTAGAGCCGCCTTATGGCTTAAGAGTCATTCCGAAGGACTCTATGATATGCAGGATGTATTGAATTTAAAACAAGTTTGAATTTATACTGCATCCGTAGCCACATGAAGTATAGTTTCAGCTCAATGAACCACTCATTGGTTAGTCATCAAACAGTATGTTGTCGGTTCGGTGAATGCAGAATTTCGGTTTGTCCATAGACCTAACGAACAATATTACGTAAAATCATTACAACAAAAATTATTAATGGTAGCGGGAGAAATCTTGAATAGCTCAAGTGACTCCCGTTTTCTATATTTAAGGTGGCTAACTTGAGAAAAACTGCTTGGCTGGTTCTGGAGGATGGCACAAGTTTTAAAGGTATATCGATAGGTGCTGAAGGCTGCTCAGTCGGAGAAGTCGTTTTTAATACCGCCATGACAGGTTACCAGGAAATATTGAGTGACCCTTCTTATGCCCAGCAGATCGTTACCTTGACCTATCCGCATATAGGGAATGTCGGCACTAATGCAGCTGACAATGAATCGAACAAAATTTACGCCCGTGGCTTGGTGATTAGGGATTTACCCTTGATGGTGAGTAGTTGGCGTTCAGAAAAAACCTTGTCAGACTATCTTGTTGAGCATCAGACTGTTGCAATTGCGGACATCGATACTCGAATGCTGACGCATAATATCAGAGAAAAAGGATCACAAACAGGCTGTATTTTTATCGGTGAAATATTAGAACATTCGGTGGTCACTGAAGCCATACAATCTTTCCCTGGTTTGCAAGGAATGGATTTAGCAAAGGAGGTCACAGTGGCAGAATCCTACCAATGGGATGAAGATGTTTGGGATTTATCACAAGGGCATCAGCATCTGTCTGATTTCAACTACCATGTCGTTGCTTATGACTTCGGCGTTAAACGCAATATCTTAAGATTACTTGCCAATCGAAAATGTAAAGTGACCGTTGTGCCTGCTGAAACAAGTGCTGAGGCTGTTTTGGCTCATAAGCCTGATGGTATTTTTTTGTCGAATGGGCCGGGAGACCCTGAGCCATGTGATTATGCAATCAGTGCCATCAAAACTTTTTTAGATCACCGGATACCCACTTTTGGTATTTGTTTGGGTCACCAATTGCTGGCACTTGCAAGCGGCGCTAAGACGATCAAAATGAAGTTTGGTCATCATGGAGCTAATCATCCGGTTATTGAGAAAGCGACTGGAAAAGTGATGACTAGTAGTCAAAATCATGGTTTTGCAGTCGATGAATCGACCTTGCCTGGTCATTTAACTGCCACGCATCATTCCTTATTCGACCATAGTTTGCAAGGTATTGAGCGAACTGATTGCCCAGCTATGGGCTTCCAGGGTCACCCCGAAGCCAGTCCTGGTCCTCATGATGTAGTTGAGCTTTTTGATCGCTTCATAGAAAAAATGAAGCTTAATCAAAGCAAGTAACCTGACATTTAAAAACCTAATCAATGCCGAAAAGAACCGATATCAAATCAATTTTGTTGCTGGGCGCCGGTCCTATTGTTATCGGTCAAGCCTGCGAATTTGACTATTCCGGAACCCAAGCTTGCAAAGCGCTAAAAGAAGAAGGGTTTAAAGTTATTTTAGCCAATTCAAATCCCGCCACCATTATGACGGATCCCGATATGGCTGATGTCACTTACATCGAACCTTTGGATTGGGAAACCATCGCGAAAATTATTGAAAAAGAGCGGCCCGATGCTGTGCTTCCAACGATGGGTGGGCAGACTGCGCTGAACTGCGCATTAGATCTCGATAAACATGGGGTACTGAGAAAGTTTGGCGTCGAAATGATCGGCGCTACCAAGGAAGCAATCGATAAAGCTGAAGACCGTGATTTATTCAGACAAGCCATGTTGAATATTGGTTTCGAAGTGCCTCAATCAGCCGTTGCAAATTCTATCGAAGAAGCGTTAAAAATTCTTGAAGAGGTGGGTTACCCTGCTATTATTCGACCATCATTTACGATGGGAGGAACGGGCGGTGGGATAGCTTATAACCGCCAAGAATTTGTTGATATTTGCGAGAATGGTTTGGAACTATCACCAACCCGTGAACTACTGATTGAAGAATCGGTGCTGGGTTGGAAAGAGTTTGAAATGGAGGTGGTCAGGGATCATAAAGATAACTGTATCATTATCTGTTCTATAGAAAACTTTGATCCTATGGGCGTTCATACAGGCGATTCAATAACCGTCGCTCCTGCTCAAACGCTGACCGATAAAGAATATCAAATTTTACGTAACGTCTCGGTGAAAGTATTACGCGAGATAGGTGTCGATACTGGTGGCTCGAATGTTCAAGTTGCTATCAATCCTGAAGATGGTCGCTTAGTTGTTATCGAAATGAACCCGAGGGTTTCAAGGTCGTCCGCATTAGCGTCCAAAGCAACCGGTTTCCCTATCGCTAAAGTGGCCGCTAAATTGGCAGTCGGATATACTTTGGATGAGCTTAGAAACGAAATTACAGCGGGTAAATCACCGGCGTCTTTTGAGCCAACCATAGATTATGTTGTTACCAAAATCCCACGGTTTACCTTCGAAAAATTTCCAAAAGCGGATGATCGTTTGACGACCCAAATGAAATCAGTGGGCGAGGTAATGGCGATCGGACGGACTTTTCAAGAATCGTTGCAAAAGGCTTTACGTGGTCTCGAGACTGGTGTCAATGGTTTAACAGAAATTATTGATCTGGAACAGGATGACGCTCGGGAGAGGCTACAGGGTGAGCTTCGACACCCTGGAAGCGATCGACTTTGGTATTTGGCAGATGCTTTTCGACTTGGTTTGTCGTTAGAAGAAATTCACGATATATGCAGTATTGATCCTTGGTTTTTAGCGCAAATTGAAGACCTTGTAATGACTGAGCAATCGCTTAAAGCAAAAACGTTAGCAACTTTAAGCCAAATTGAGCTTAGAGCATTAAAGCGTAAAGGGTTTTCGGATTTACGGTTAGCTGAGTTACTGGATACATCTGAATTTGATGTCAGGAACGTTAGACAAAAGTTGAATATTCGCCCCGTATATAAACGAATCGATTCTTGTGGTGCAGAATTTGCCACTGAAACTGCGTTTCTTTACTCTACATATGAGCAAGAATGCGAAGCTAAACCATCGGATCGCGACAAGATAGTTATTTTAGGGGGTGGGCCAAATCGGATAGGACAGGGAATCGAATTTGATTATTGCTGTGTTCATGCTGCTTTGGCTCTCAGGGATGATGGCTTCGAAACCATTATGGTGAATTGTAATCCTGAAACCGTTTCTACTGATTTTGATACGTCTGATCGATTATATTTTGAACCATTAACGCTGGAAGATGTACTAGAAATAGTCAGCTTGGAGAAACCGAAAGGAATCATCGTTCAATTTGGAGGTCAAACACCGTTAAAACTAGCACGAGGATTAGAAGCGGCGGGGGTCCCAATTATAGGTACCTCGCCTGACTCTATTGATTTGGCAGAAGATCGTGAACGCTTCCAAAAACTGATTGAAAGGCTAGGACTCAAACAACCCCCCAACGCAACTGCAAGGTCGCTAGATGAAGCTTTGCAACATTCACAAAAGTTGGGTTTCCCGCTAGTAGTAAGACCATCTTATGTCCTTGGTGGTCGGGCTATGGAAATTGTTTTAGATAACGATGGGCTTCGCAGATATATGCGAGAAGCAGTCAGTGTATCGAATGAAGCGCCTGTATTACTTGATCGCTTCCTTGATGATGCCATAGAAATGGATGTAGATGCTATCAGCGACGGTGAAAATGTGTTAATAGGTGGCTTGATGCAACATATTGAGCAAGCTGGTGTTCATTCAGGCGATTCGGCGTGTTCGATTCCACCTTTTGATTTAGATCAGGATTTACAAGATTGCTTGCGGGAGCAAGTTGAGAAAATGGCCAAAGCCCTAGGTGTTGTTGGATTGATGAATACGCAATTTGCAATTCAAGGTCGTGATATTTATATTTTAGAAGTTAACCCAAGAGCCTCACGAACAGCGCCTTTTGTTTCTAAGGCGACCGGGTATCCCCTTGCCAAAATAGCGGCAAGATGTATGGTAGGTAAAACGCTAGCTGAACAAGGTGTGTTAACAGAGCGAATACCTGCATATTATGCAGTCAAAGAAGCGGTTTTCCCTTTTATAAAATTCCCTGGTGTTGATCCTTTGTTGGGGCCTGAAATGAAGTCAACCGGGGAAGTAATGGGAGTTGGCATGACATTTGGGGAGGCATTTGCGAAGGCACAACGTGCCAATGGCGAACGTTTCGGTTCAAGTGGTAAAGTATTGATTAGTATTCGGGATGCTGATAAGCCAAAGTTGCCAGATATCGCACAACAGTTAGTCGCCAGAGGGTATGAATTGATTGCGACGCAAGGAACTGCGGATACTCTCAAAAAGGCTGACATCAATTGTACAGTCGTCTTTAAAGTGAATGAAGGAAGACCTAACACTGTAGATTTGATCAAAAACGGACAAATCCAACTGATAATTAATACAACAGAAGGTAAAAAAGCTATTTCAGACTCATTTTTGTTGCGGAGAGAAGCGCTGCAACGAAGAATCACCTATACCACGACCATTGCGGGAGCCAAAGCGATCAGTAATTCTGTTGCAGACATAGAAACCCTCAATATTAATAGTTTGCAAATGCTACATAACAGCCTGAATGGTACTGAATAGTTATTTTATTAATTTTTGAATAAATATTTTTAAGAGTATTGGAGTTTTAACAATGGATAAAGTACCACTGACTGTTTCGGGAGCAGAAAAGCTTCGGGATGAGTTAAATGAACTCAAAACAGTTGTTCGACCACGCGTCATAGCTGCCATAGCAGAAGCAAGAGAGCATGGTGATTTAAAAGAAAACGCAGAATATCATGCTGCACGCGAGCAGCAAAGTTTTGCCGAGGGACGAATTGGAGAGATTGAAGCAAAGCTGTCTAATGCTCAGGTTATTGATATCACAAAACTGCCCCCCACAGGTAAGGTTGTGTTTGGAGCTACCGTAGGGTTAGAAAATATTGATACGGAAAAAAAGGTTACCTATCAAATCGTTGGAGAAGATGAGGCCGATATCAAAAATTTTCGTATTTCAATTGGTTCTCCAATTGCCCGAGCTATGATTGGTAAAGAAGCAGAAGATGTTATTCTTGTTCAAGCGCCCGGCGGCAATCAGGAGTATGAAATATTGTCGGTTAAATATATTTAAATAGCGTGTTAGCTAAATTTTATTACACTGGTTTCGCTTTATAAACAGTGGCTACCTGGCCAATCAGTTGAATTAATGTTGCCTCTGTTTGACTGCAAATTTCCGCTGCCAACGCTTTTCTAACCGACCTGTCTTCTAATCTGATTCTTATTTTGATTAATTCATGATGATCAATAGTTGTTAGAATTTCGCTCAGCACAGCAGCAGTTAAGCCTTGTTGGCCGATGAAGACAGTTGGTTTCAGTGCGTGGGCAGCGCTACGCAATCTTTTTTTATCTATATTAGTCGTCATATTACTTTGTCTAAAAGTGACACATTTTACATCAAGAACAGGCTTTGCAAAGGATGTCGAGAACGAAAAGTAGTCGTCGCTGGTTAAATGAACATTTTAATGACGAATATGTCAAAACTGCGCAAGCAAAAGGTTTTCGCTCAAGGGCTGTATTTAAGCTGATAGAAATACAAGAAAAAGACCGGATTATCAAGCCAGGAATGAACATAATTGATCTGGGAGCTGCGCCAGGTAGTTGGTCTCAATATGCGGCCGACTTAGTGGGTAAGCAAGGCAAAATTATAGCACTCGATATTTTGCCAATTGAGGCCATACGAGATAATGTTGAGGTTATTCAGGGCGATTTTAGAGAATTAGAAGTGTTGGATGATTTGAAAGCTATAATTAATTCTAACAAGGTCGATATTATTTTCTCTGACATGGCTCCAAACATCAGTGGTTTGAAAGCTATTGACCAACCACACGCCATGTATTTGGCTGAATTAGCGTTTGATATGTGTCAACATTTCTTAAAAAAAGGAGGTGTTTTATTGATTAAGGTTTTTCAAGGTGAAGGCACTGAGAATCTTATTTCCAATATTAGGCCTCAATTTACTAAGGTCATCATCAGAAAGCCAAAAGCGTCTCGACAGAGAAGTAAAGAATTTTATTTATTGGCTAAGGGCTTTAAATAAAGATTTGATGTCCCTATATCAGTTGGTAGGGAACAGCTATAATTATTAATTTTGTTTAGTTATCACAGTTAACGTAACCTTATTTGTTAATACAAAATGAAATTTAAATAACTTTTTTGATTCATAATCGACTAGTTCCAATGTCGATGGTTGATAATGTTTGTAAAGTAATGGCCTAGTTGATATTCTGGAGCCAGCAACATTTTAAATGAAAGGCCCTTTCCGGTCAGGAGCATGAATTGAACGATATGCTTAAAAACATAATTCTTTGGGTTGTCATCGCCATGATTTTAATGTCCGTGTTTAGTAACTTCGGACCAAAAAGCGGAGATAATTCCCCGATTTCTTACACACAGTTCATTGATTCTGTAAAATCGGGTCATGTGAGTCAAGTGGTCATTAATGGTGATGAAATTAAAGGCAGCTTGCAGACAGGTGAAGAATTTATCACTTATAATCCTAATGATTCCCATTTGGTTGATGATCTCTTAACCAATGGTGTCGAAATAAAAACAAGTCCGCCAGAGCAACAGTCGCTATTAATGCAAATTTTTATTTCTTGGTTTCCTATGCTACTTCTTATTGGCGTATGGGTGTTTTTTATGCGCCAAATGCAAGGCGGTGGCGGTGGTCGTGGTGCCATGAGCTTTGGAAAAAGTAAAGCAAGAATGCTTGAAGAAGACCAAGTCAAAGTAACGTTTGCTGATGTTGCGGGAGTTGAAGAAGCAAAAGAGGAGGTCGAAGAAATGGTTGATTTCCTCAGAGACCCTGCAAAATATCAAAAATTAGGTGGAAAAATTCCTCGAGGTGCTCTGATGGTCGGTCCTCCAGGGACTGGTAAAACGCTTTTAGCTAGAGCTATCGCCGGAGAAGCAAAAGTACCTTTTTTTACCATTTCAGGATCTGATTTTGTAGAAATGTTCGTTGGTGTAGGAGCTTCTCGTGTGCGCGACATGTTTGAGCAGGCCAAAAAGCATGCGCCTTGTATTATTTTTATTGACGAGTTGGATGCAGTTGGGCGCCAAAGAGGTGCTGGATTAGGCGGTGGTCACGATGAGAGAGAGCAAACGTTGAACCAATTGTTGGTGGAAATGGATGGCTTTGAAGGGCATGAAGGGATCATCATCATTGCAGCAACTAACCGGCCAGATGTACTGGATAAAGCCTTATTAAGGCCAGGTCGTTTTGATCGCCAAGTGACAGTAGGTTTGCCTGATATAAAAGGCCGAGAACAAATTCTAGATGTGCATTTGAAAAATGTACCTGCAGCAGATGATGTCAAAATAAAATACATAGCCCAAGGAACACCCGGGTTTTCGGGTGCTGATTTAGCAAATCTAATCAACGAAGCGGCACTATTGGCAGCAAGGACCAACCAAAGATTGGTTACCATGGCTCATTTGGAAAAAGCGAAGGATAAATTGATTATGGGAGCTGAAAGGCGATCCTTAGTTATGAGTGTTGAGGAAAAGAAGTTGACGGCTTACCATGAAGCAGGGCATGCCATTGTAGGTCGGTTAGTGCCCAGCCATGATCCTGTTTACAAAGTGAGTATTATGCCTAGAGGAAGAGCTTTGGGCGTAACAATGTTCTTACCCGAAAGAGATCAATATAGTGCCAGCAAAAAGAAGTTAGATAGCCAAATATCAAGCCTGTATGGCGGCCGTGTTGCTGAAGAGATGATATTTGGGGTGGAGGAAGTAACCACAGGTGCTCAGAATGACATTGAAAGAGCAACAGAATTAGCTCGAAACATGGTCACTCGATGGGGGTTGTCTGATAGGTTAGGGCCGCTTGCCTATGCTGAAGAGGAAGGGGAAGTATTCCTGGGCCGATCAGTGACTCAACATAAATCCGTGTCTGAAGAAACTGCCCATACGATAGATAAAGAAATTCGGTCAGTGATTGATCGTAACTACGTGAGATCAGAAAAAATTCTCAAAGAGAATGAAGATATTTTACATGCCATGTCTGATGCATTGATGACCTATGAGACCATCGATAAATATCAAATTGACGATCTAATGGCTAGAAAGCCTGTTAGGCAGCCAGAAGGGTGGGATGATACTAAACCGCCCCAAGGAGGCCATACCAAAACTGGGAATAATACAGAAGATAGTAAGTCACAAGATACTTCAGTAAGCGGGGCTGCGCAGCAACATTAGATTTTTTCTACATAGAGTATTACCAAGCAAAGGCCGTTTATACATACGGCCTTTATTTTTTGTAATTAACTGGCATTACATCATCTTTGCTCTCAACAAGAGACGAATATTATCATTATTTTTAATTCATAATCATAGTTTGAATAGGATTTAGACAGAGAGAAAAGGGGGAGTTCGACAATGTCAAACAAGAAGTATTTTGGTACTGATGGTATTCGAGGCAAGGTCGGCGAATTTCCAATTACACCCGATTTTGTTCTTAAATTAGGTTGGGCAGTTGGCAAAGCTTTTTCTGGTGAAGGGCGCAGTTTCGTAATAGTTGGTAAAGATACCAGAATTTCTGGCTATATGTTTGAGTCTGCTCTTGAGGCAGGCTTGACAGCCGCAGGTGTCGGTCTGCAGCTGCTAGGACCTATGCCCACACCAGGGATTGCCTATTTAACGAGAACCTTAAGAGCTCAAGCAGGTATCGTGATAAGTGCTTCTCATAATCCTTATTACGATAATGGAATCAAGTTTTTTTCCATGCAAGGTATTAAATTGCCTGATGAAAAAGAATTTGATATTGAACGATATCTCGACATGCCAATGACAACTGTTGATTCTGCCAACCTTGGTAAAGCCAAGAGAGTTGCTGATGCGGCAGGTCGATATATTGAATATTGTAAATCCACCATCCCATCCCATTTAGACTTTCGCGGATTAAATATTGTTCTGGACTGCGCCAATGGAGCAACTTACCATATTGCGCCTCACGTATTTGAAGAAATAGGCGCCCATGTCATTGTTATTGGAAACGAACCAGACGGTCTAAATATAAACGATAAATGCGGTGCGACACATCTTGACAAATTAGTTGAAAAAGTCAAACAAATGCAGGCCGATATTGGTATAGCTTTGGATGGCGATGGAGATCGTTTGGTCATGGTCGATCATCAAGGTGACGTAGTCGATGGCGACGAATTGTTATACATCATTGCTAATTCGAGAAAAGAAGCCGGTGTTGAACTCGGGCCAGTGGTGGGAACCTTAATGTCAAATTTAGGCCTGGAACAAGCACTTGAACGGTTAGGTCTGTCATTTATGAGAGCAAAGGTGGGTGATCGATATGTTATGGAATTACTTTCTAAGCATGGGGGTATCTTGGGTGGTGAAGGTTCAGGTCACTTGATTTGTTTAGATAGAACAACTACTGGGGATGGCATTATTGCTGCGCTGCAGGTTTTAACTGAAATTCAACAAACAGGGAAAAGTTTACGAGAACTGAAGCAAGGAATGGAAAAATATCCACAAGCGTTAGTCAATGTAAAATTACAGCAACAAACAGATATTTCAGCAATCGATTCGGTTCAAAAAGTAAAAAAAGATATTGAGCGGCAGCTGGGAAACACAGGAAGAATATTATTAAGGGCATCTGGTACTGAACCACTCATTAGGGTCATGGTGGAGGGTACAGGAAAGGCTCAAGTGACAGAGTATGCGAATATGCTCGCTGATGAAATAAAACAAGCATTGGCAACTTGATGATAGGTTGTTTGCTGTTATAATATCCCGTTTGTCTTGACGAGGTTAATTGTATGCGTAAATCCTTGGTTTTGGGAAACTGGAAAATGACCGGGACAGCTCAAAGTTCGACCCAACTGGTTTCTGAAATTATTAAAGGTCTGGCAGTAAAAGAAAACGCTGAAATAGGTGTTTGTGTACCCTTTGTTTATTTTGATCTTGTCAAAAACTTATTGGAAGGTACCGTTATTTCTTTAGGTTCTCAAAACGTCGCAGACCAAGAGTCTGGAGCCTATACTGGGGAAATATCTGCTGGAATGCTCAAAGACTTTAATTGTAAATATGCACTTGTTGGTCATTCAGAGCGTCGATCTTATTATGGCGATACCAGCCAATCTGTCGCTATCAGATTTAAACAAGCTATTGCAGAAAAGGTCATTCCTGTTTTATGTATTGGGGAAACCTTGGAAGAAAGAGAAGAAAATAAGACTTTTGACGTTATCAACTCGCAACTAAACCCTGTTTTTGACCTTGTTGGTATAGACTCTTTTGCTGGGGCCGTTATTGCTTATGAACCAGTTTGGGCGATTGGTACTGGTAAAACAGCCACTTCAGAACAAGCGCAAGAGGTGCACCGCTATATCAGAGATACCATTTCTACTAAAAATGCTACGGTTGCTGATGGTTTGCAAATTTTATATGGCGGCAGTGTCAATGCTAAAAACGCTACTGAACTATTTGCTATGCCAGATATTGATGGTGGTCTTATAGGAGGAGCATCTTTAAACGCTGAATCTTTTTTACAAGTCTACCAATCAGCTTAATTTAACTATGTATCAAGCACTCATCATATTACAAGTTTTAGTCGGACTCGGCATCATTAGTCTGGTTTTAATTCAACAGGGGAAAGGCGCTGATGCTGGCGCTGCTTTTGGGAGTGGTGCATCTGGCACAGTTTTTGGTTCAAAAGGCTCAGGTTCATTTTTAACCCGAATGACTGGCATTTTTGCGACAATTTTTTTCGTTGCGAGTTTGGGATTGGCTATACTAAGCGGTAAACAAGATCGGATATCAACAGACTTAATGGATGAAGTAACACCCATTGAAGAAACGACTAAAAAAACTCCCTCGAAACCTAAAGCCCTGGATGTTCCTGATTTATCTAATGATCAACCCGATGTTCCAGATACACCTGCTCAACCATTAGAACAGATTGAGGAATAGCATAAATAATATAGACCCATTTATTATTTTGTAACTTACTTGATTTGCAGTTTTTGCCGATGTGGTGGAATTGGTAGACACGCCGTCTTGAGGGGGCGGTGACGAAAGTCGTGCCGGTTCAAGTCCGGCCATCGGCACCATCTTTTTTTCACCACCTTTTATTGCCCCTAAAACCTTGAAAGGTAAGGCGATTGGGGCGGTTCTATAACCCTCTTTTTTATCATAGGGTAGTTTCTCTGTAAAAACGAGTTTTATCGCTGTGCGCTTATCCTCCAACCGGTCTGAAACCCATAAGCCATGCGGGTTTGCCAAAAAATTAATGGCGGTTCTATATGTTTTGTCAAAGTCTGGCAATGCTGTGCCACATTTGATTATTTTTTCGTGTAAAACAAGTCTCTGATCTTCCAAATCATTTATCCGCTTCTCATAAGCTGTAATCAATGTCTGGCTATCAGCATCAATGAGACGGTCTAAAATTTGGGACACTTTCTGATTAATCTTTTCGATTTGTTGTTCTAAGGTCAGTTTTTCATCCGCTCTTTTGCGTGAGCGGTCATCCCAAAGTTCGCGAAACATCAAACGCGCAGCAGCAAATAGATTTTCTGAGGGGCATAAATCAAGCATCAGCTTTTCAAAATCACCCTCAACCGCATCCTTTGCAATTGACTTGCCGTAGAGTTCACAACCTTTTTTCTGGCAATGATAATAGCCGTAATATTTACTGCGCCCCTTAGCCCAGCACGAGGTTAATGGATTTTCACAACAAGAGCACGTTACAAAACCGCGCAATGGGAAATCTTCGTTAATATCTTTACGCGCCGCAGCTTTGGTTTGACCCTTTAATCGCTCTTGTATTTTCTGAAAAGTCTCAAAGCTGATCAGTCCTTCATGTTTTGCAGGATGATTACGAATGCCCCATTTTCGGCAGGCTAATACGCCCTGCATAAATGCAGCGGCTGAGAATTGTAATGGTCTAATAATCTTGGAAGGATTTATAGCTTATAATCCAACCCAAAATTAGGATAAAAAATGACCGAAATAACCACAGTAAAACCTAAAACAACCTTCACCTGTCTCGCGTCAATTACTTTGTCCGGTTTGGCGACAATTATGATGGCCGGTTGAGTGTTTAAGGTTTTTTATGATTTTTTCTGATGTTTCCTCCTGTAACTGTTGCCGTCGATTTCAAGAATCGTGGCATGATGGATAATGCGGTCAATGGCGGCTACGGTCATTAATGTATCCGGGAATATCTGATCCCAGTGACTGAATGGCTGGTTTGATGTGATGATCAAGCTGCCACTTTCATAACGATGAGCAATAAACTCAAACAGGACCTGGGTTTCTGAATCCGTTTTTTTAACATAACCAATATCATCGATAATGAGTACACGATATTTATCCAGTCGACTCATCACAGCCATTAAATCCAGCTCTTTTTTGGCCTGCTGCAGTAATTGCACCAGTGCGGTGGCAGCCAACCATTTTACCCGGATGCCTTGTTCGATAAGATGAAGCCCCAAAGCAGAAGCAATATGCGATTTACCGACACCGGAAGGGCCAATCAATAAAACATTATCTGCCTGTAGCGCCCACTGGGTATTATCGCGCAGCCCAATCACTTTCTTTTGAATGGTTTCCGGTAATTCATCAAAGCCTAAGGTGGCAAAACTTTTGCCCCGGGGTAATTTGGCTTCTTTGGTCCAGTTGCAAACTCGCGTTTCAAAGCGCCGTGCAATTTCATTTTCACACAGTTTAGACAGGTATTGGCTATAGCCCCATGCCTGTTTTGTGGCCTGTTCCTGATAAGCTTCATAATATTGCCAAAAAGCCAGCAAGCGAAGTTCTTTTAACATCATTGGCAAACCATCACTCACAGCACACCTCCTGTCTCATCCACTGACCGGTCAGTAGTTGATCATAGTCAGCAACCTGGTGTTGGCGTAGCGGTATCGGTGGCGGTGTACTGTGTTGTAAATACCTTGCCTGCAGGGATGTTAAATCGGGCAAGGCACCTTGTTCTGCCTGTCGCATTAGCTCAGTTGCCAGGGCACTTTCGCAATCATAATCATAGGCAAAGCGTAAAACAGCAACCATCCACTTGCATGCTTCTTGCGGTGTAAACTGTTTCTCTGCCTGCTTCCATAAAGCCCGATATTGCGTGTTAGGCAAAATATTATCGCGAAACTGTGAGAAGCGGAAGGCTTGTGGTTTGGCTGCCAGAGAATGAATGATATGCCGGTAATCTATTCGTCGCGCTCGGCCGGTGGGCGTTGTTGGATAAATCCGAGGCAGATTGATCACCCGAGTTTGGCCAACAAAGCAGACCAAACGATCATGGTAGAGATGCACCCTGACGCTTTCACCGATAAGGCGTGAAGGGACGGTATACAATGCGCGTTTTACAGCAATGGTACTGCTGGTGGTGACTTTTACCGACAGCTCAGCATAATCAACAAATCGGTGTTTGGGTAAGGCTAACAGGGTTTTGTGCTCTTCGGCCAACCTGCCTTTGCATCGTCTGTTCAGTTTGTCGACAATGTGTTCAAGAAACTCTCGATAAGCACGGAGTGTAGAAAAATCATTCGAACCGCGTAACTTTATGGCTTGATCAATGCGACGTTTTAATGAGCCATGCGGTGCTTCAATGGCGCCATTTTCATGACTAATGCCCAGATTATTGATGGTGGGCCGCATGCCATAATGCTTACATAAATCATGATAGTCTTCCGTCAGTCGCTGTTTTTCTACGTTATTGACGTAAGCCGCACTGAGGCTGTCTGTACGATGTTCCTTTGGTGAACCG
>CBDCZY010000001.1:0-774542 GCA_965224745.1 Methylococcales bacterium | reverse complement strand
CGATCATACTTGCCTTGAAACGTATGATCGCTATGCGAAGTTTCTTCCGTATGGAAAACGTCGAAGGGAAAGTGGATACTACCGTATTGGACGAAGTCGGCCTGACGGAAACTCAAGTCCGCGAGATGTACCGCTATATGGCGATTGCCAATTATGAAGATCGCTTTGTCATCCCGACCAGCCATGAGGAACTGCGTCACGAAGACTTTCATGCCCAACAGGGGCAAAATGGCTTCAGTTTCGGCAACGAAGGTTGCAGTATCAGCTCCAACGCCAGTCTGTTCCCGGGAAAACGCAAGAAAACAGTAGAAGTAATGAAATTTGTACCTAAAGACCGCCTGTTAATGAAATCTAAAGAAGAGGAAAACTGATGCTACTGTATAAGATACTCTCGATACTGTTGGAATACCCATCGCAAGAGCTCTCGGAACATTGGCATGAACTTGAAGAGACTATCATCTCTCTGGACAGTACCAGTAAAACGGATAAGGCTGTGTTGCACGATTTCATTGACTGGGCAAAGAACCTTCCGTTGTTAACCTTTCAGGCCAATTATGTGAAAACCTTCGACCAGTCACCCAGCAACGCACTTTATTTGACGCATCATTTATTCGAAGAGCAAGATCGTGAACGCGGACCCACATTAGTAGAATTGTCTGACTATTTCAAATCCGAAGGCTTCGAGATTGAAAACAACGAATTGCCTGATTATTTACCGTTGATACTGGAATACGTCTCTACACTGGAAGACGAAACCCAGGCACGTTTGTTCCTGAAACAAAGTGCGGATGCCTGTGAGATCGTTGCTGCCAATCTGGAATCCATTGAAAGTCCATATGCTCCGCTGCTACGTGTCATCGAGCGCCATGGTCGTCTTGCTGAACTTGCTGCATAGGTTTTTATTATGGCAACACTATTGTTTGGAACTTTTCCGTATATCGCTCTAACAACATTTCTACTCGGCAGTCTGATCCGCTTTGATCGCGAGCAATATACTTGGAAAGCCGACTCCACTCAGCTTTTGGAGCGAGAGCAATTACGTAAGGGCAGTATACTATTCCATATTGGTGTATTAGCACTGTTTTTCGGTCATTTTGTTGGCTTGTTGACACCACATTCGCTGTTTCTAGGTATCGGTGTTTCAGATATGTCGCACCAATACATTGCCATCATTGCTGGGGCTCTGTTTGGCACAGTGTGCATGATGGGTGGCGTTTTACTGTGGAAGCGCCGTATGTACAATTCCCGCATCCGCGCCAACAGCCGTTTTATGGATATTTTTATATTGAACTGGCTTCTGGTGACCTTAGGAATTGGTTTACTCACCATTCCTGTTTCACTGTACCATGCTCTCAATGGTGACCCATCAGTGATGATCGCATTAGCCGATTGGGCGCAAAGCATCTTCACCCTCAGCCCGAATCCCAAACTACTCAATGAAGTCGGCTTTATTTTTAAATTGCATTTATTCCTGGGCATGAGCGTATTTCTTATGTTTCCATTTACACGACTGGTCCATGTCTGGAGTGTACCGCTGGGGTATCTTGCCCGACCGTACCAGGTTGTTAGAAGCAAGTATGTGAAGTATCACTAACAAAGCAACTGCTCATCATGAAATTTCGTTTCATTGACCCCGCAACTGATTTTTCCAATGGCCTGCAAGTCTTGCAGGTTTATCATGATGACTTACTGTTGCACGGCGAGGAATTACTTAACCTGACTGAAAGACTGAGCAATCACGGCATGAACGAAACATCGGCATACCAATGTATCAGCAGTCATTGTCACTACACCTACACCTGTTTGCTGCACCATCAAGACGAAGAAAAAGGCCTGTTTCCACTGATCGTGAACCAATCACCCTTGATTGACGGAATGCTTGAGCGACTCACGAAGGATCATGAAGAAATAGAAGAAGCCTGGGAAGCACTCGCCAGTTGGCTCAGCAAGCCTGAGCATATCAAGGATTTTGACAAATTTAAAACGGTAGCGCGTGACTTTGAAAAAGTACTGCGCGAACACTTAACGCGAGAGAATGAGGATTTTTTGCCAAAAGTCAAAACCTTGTTGACACCAGAACAACTGTTACAGGCAGGCGAGATTATGAAACAGTTGCGGACACATTCCTAAGACTGCTCGAGAATATTGCTCTGTACCGAGTATTTCCCCTCACATCCAAACCATGATTTTGGTAACGATAAGGAGCGAGGATTTAATAATATCCGGAAGTTTGACGCAGGATTTTTGTTCGTATTCAAGGCGTAGAAATAGGCGCATAGCACGCTACGCAACTGTTTCTACAACGTGGAAGACGGACAAAAAGACATGTCAAGATGCGGATATCCGACATTCCGCATACCAATTACCCATATCCAGAATATCGCATTTCATACTGCGTCCCCAATAGTTTTAATAACGCAGCATGATATTCATTCATGTTCAAAACAAGCACTTGCATTCTGGCAATAGTAAGCACATGGATTCCGCTGAAATACTGAAAAACCCAGCGAGCCGAAGGAATATCTGTCACATCACCTTTTTGATCGGGAAAGGTCGTGTCATGCGATTTCAATACCCCTCGGATACGATGCTCCAAAGCAGCATAGACTAATAAGCAGAGCGTCATTACCATCATCAGCGCCATAATTCGTTTAGGTGATTTCAAAAACACGGTTGAAGCCATAAACAAAGGGTCTTTGAGAAAACGAAAACCACGTTCTACTTTCTGCTGATCTTTATAGGCAGCAATGAGTTTTTCATCAGACAACAGGTCACCATTCAATTGATTGGTCGCCAGAATAAAACAGCTTTTACGTTCCAACCGGCGTGTTCTTTCCTGTGGATTGGATGCGATCCCTGCTTCAATATGATAAAGGTAATCATCCGGTTCTTGATCCTTTTTGGGGCGTCCCTTTCCTTGATAGCTAGGCTGTGCGATCACTTGAACGTCACTGACAAAGGTTGTTTTTTGTTTCTTTTCGAATAGAGCCAATGCTTGATAGGCATCGGTCTCGCAGGCAAACGCCTGTTTGCACAGCGTATCGAATGTCTTGAATTCAGCAAGGCTCTGTTTGAGGCAGTGTTTGTTGACAGATTTTAGTACACGCTGACGCGCTTCGGGCGAATAAATCACCACCCAGCGCTGTTTAACATCGCCATACACGACACCAAGACTGCGATAGGCTGATTCTGACGGGTTCTCCATCAAGTCAGGTGCAAGTGAGTGAATGATGTCACAGGACAGAGAAAGTGTTTCGGGGGCACGGGAAATCCATAAGGTGTCCTGCATGTCTTTTAGCGTTTCAGCAACATACAATGCACTGTCCGCAATCAAATACTCAACATGAAAATCGTTGTGCATCTGTTCGATATGCGCATTAATCATATCGCGAAAACTTGTTTTATCACTGTTATTCCCGCTCAGAGTTTCCATCATGATTGGAAGACCAGCCTGTCGTTCACAAATCAGTTGCAACACCACCTGATTCAAGTCGGGGCGATGATCTCGGCTATACCCTTTGGTAATATGAATGACACCTTCTTCTGCTTGACCACCACTATTGTACACGCCATCAACATGAAAGCTGGTTGAGTCCAGATGGACAAAGCGGTTCGACAACCCCAGGCGTTTAATCGACTGGATCGATAGTTGTGAATATAACGCCTCGGGACCATAACGATAGATCTTATCAAGTGCACGTCCCAAAACATCGTCATTCAAATGCTCCGCTTCAATGCCTTCACCAATAAGTCTATCTACAGGCTTATCTCGAAAAAATAGTGGGGTTAAATATAATGCCCGATGAGTAAAGCCCAGACCATTCAAGATCATCCCCTTGACTGCCTGACCTAGTGAGACAATGCGTTTGTCGCCATCTTGAATAATCAGTTGATCGATCAACTCACCGATGCCCAGCTCATCGTACATGCCTGCAACCAGACCCAAGTGATTGAGTTGTTTGCTACTATAGTGTTCAGGGTGTGCCATGGTTCCCGTTTCAACGTGCGTTGCCATATTAAGTAATTGGATTAAAAAAACCTATAGTATGAACGATTTAAATAATAAGTTTAAAGTAAAATGGTATGCGGAATGTCGGGGATATTATTAAATCCTCGCTCCTAAGTGAAGGAAGTATGTGTAAAAAGTTGTTGGTTTTTAAGAATTGGGCTAATGTACATCAATCATCTGGACAGTCCCATCAGGCATCACTTCGGCCATAGCGCCTTTGGGTTCATCCAGCAACATGCTAACCAGGGCAGCGATAGCCACACCAATGGCGATGGTTATAAAAAACGCAGATGGGGATACAAAGGAGAAGACCGTAAGAAAAAAAACTGCGCCAATATTTCCATAGGCCCCTACCATTCCGGCAATCTGGCCGGTAAGGCGTCGTTTAATCAAAGGTACAACCGCAAACACACAACCCGCGGCAGAACCGACAAAAAATGAACACCCCATCATGACAGCAACTGCAAGAAAAATCGGCCACTCGGAATTAATTAGCGACATAAGAAAGAAACCCACTGATGCACCAGCCAATAGTATAACCAACGATTTCTTGCGACCAAACTTATCACTGATCCAACCCCCTGAAGGGCAGGAGATAACGTCCACTGTAGCGAAGCAGGCACCTAGCATTCCTGCTATCGATACGGGAACGGCAAAGGTTTCCTTAAAGAACAAGGGCAACATCGACACCACCGACAGCTCTACACCAAAAGTGACCGCATAGGCAAGACTCAAAATGGCTACTTGTTTAAATTTGTATTGAAACACTTCCTCCACTGGCTTTGCAAAAACATCACTATTCACCTTGTATATCTGTAAGCATTGAAAGAGGTAAAGAGTAGCGAGCATCGCGTAAATGATGTAGGTCGTCGTCTCAGTTAACAACCCGAGTAGAGAGACTTTCCAGGCTAACACACCTAGCGCCCCATACATAGGGATATTCATTAACAGGTAGAAGTAAAAATCTCCCTTTCTAGTGACTTCCAGCCCTCCCGTTTTATTAGGCTTAAAATAGGTTGATCCTACTGGTGTGTCTGTCACAGTATTGTAATAGATAAGCGAGAATATCAGAGCAATCACACCGGTACTTGCGGTAGCGTAACGCCAGCCGTCATCACCACCGATTAATAGAGCAAGGGTTGGCAAACTCACCGCAGCGACGGCAGAACCAACGTTACCCATACCTTTATAGATACCTTCGGCCAGTCCCATTTGTTTTGCTGGAAACCATTCACTGATCATGCGAATACCAATAACAAAACCGGCACCGGCAAACCCTAATAAAAATCGAGTTATAGCCAACAACTCAAAGCTATCGGACAGGGCAAAGGCAAAACACAAAAGTGCAGTGATAAAGAGCAAAATAGAAAAGGTTTTACGGGGACCAAAGACATCCACCAGCATGCCAATGATAATACGGGCTGGTATAGTTAACGCGACATTCAGAATTAACAGGGTTTTAATCTGCTGATCTGATAAGCCAAATGACTCTTGTATCGCAAATAATAAGGGCGCATGATTGAACCAAACCAGGAAGGTGACAAAAAAGCCCATCCACGTCAGATGCAAAATCCTGGTCTTGCCTGTGAAGGTGAATAAATTCTGTTTCGAACTCGCGCTACTGCTCATTACTATAACTATATTTTCTCAAGTTAAAGGCTGAGTTTTGTTTCTCTTCATTTCAAACATACCCATCCTGCGACAAACCAAACATGCAGCAATAAACAAGCCAAACTAATTATCGTTATATTCATTGAATAGTTCTGGATTTTAGCGACGACAAACGCACCATATATGTGCTTGCCGCACCAAACTTGAGTATTAAACCCCCCATAATATTTGCAACAGATACTGCACTTTTATCCCTTATTTAGAAAATAAAGCAACATTAAATTGCTCAAAAACAAAAGGCCAGAAGCCAGCTTCCAAAATAACAGCGGGTTGCGTTCGATGATAGGGATTTGATGTGCTTGTTTCAGAAAGTCCGGGTTTGGCTTGGAAAGGTCATAAATAAATTCGGATATTTCATCGTAACGCATCTGTGGGGCAATAGATGTGGCTCTTTTTAACGCGCCGTCAATCCAAATAGGCACCATGGTATTTTTATGAAAACTGGGCACATATTCCAGTTTTGATAAATTAATTTTATCCGGCTTTTCGGGCATGTCGCGGCCAAAAGGCAACGCGCCATTAATCATTTCATAAGTGATAACACCCAACGAGTATAAATCTGACTTAACACAACCTCGTTGACCCAAATGATATTCCGGCGCTGTATAATTTAAGGTGCCCAAAACATTTTCTTCTTTATTATCCAGGGACGTGATTTCTGCAATTCCCGCTATTTTGACCGAGCCGAAATCGATTATTTTTACGACACCGTCTTTATCAATCATGATATTTTCCGGCTTTAAGTCCTGATGCAGCATTTCCATGCGATGAAAAGCATTTAAACCCATGGCTATTTGTTTAACGATGACACGAATTTCTCTGATGTAGGGTTTTGGGTGGCTGTCTATCCACTCTCTTATCGTTTGTCCCTGGATATATTCGGTCACATAGTAGATACAGCTTTTCTTCCTGTCCGTACCCAGTACTTTCAAAACATTCTCATGCTGAATACGCTTCCCTGCCCATTCTTCATGCAAAAAATGTTCAATGTACCGGGTGTCGTCTTCGTATAAAATTGAGGGGGTTTTCAGAATGACCTGGGTCTCATTTTTAGTATCAAAAGCACGATAAATCTGGGTGCGTTTACTGGCATGTAATTCCGCTTCAATACGATAACCATCCAGGATCATTCCTGGTTCCAATAGTGGCGGAAAGGAAAGATTGATATGCTGGCGCAAGATTTCATCTTCTTTCGCTTGCGGTAATTCATCAATTTTAACCAACTGGCAAGTCAGGTTGTCATCACTTTGATTGGCGCTTGCCTGAAGAGCAATTTTTTCGGCAATCACTTCTAAATCTCCTTCTTGAAGCGCCGTACTTCGCAAGGATTTTTCTTGAATAAAATCATGCACACCATCGGTTGTCATAACAAAGAGGTCGTCCTTTTCCAAGGGAAAGGCTTTGTAATCAACCTCCAGGCGCGGCTCTATGCCCATAGCGCGATTCAGATAATTCTTGTCTTCAGATACATGAATTCTATGATCCCGGGTCATTAATTCCAGATTACCTTTTCTTATCCGGTAAATTCTGGAATCCCCAATGTGAAAAATATGTGCTGTTGTTGATTTGAGCACTAAAATGCTCAGTGTGCTGACCATACCTTTAGTCGATTCATATTGCTCTTGTCCTTTGCTATAGAGCCATGAATTGGTTGCTGAAAGAATCTTCTGCCCGGCATTTTTTACCGTCCAAGAGTCAGGGGTACTGAAATAATCGTTTAAAAAACTAACCACACAACAATGGCTGGCCTCCTTGCCTGCATCACTGCCACTCATCCCGTCAGCAATAGCGACTGCCAAACCTTTATGTATCAGCTGTGCTTCACTAGGAATACAGGAACCATAAAAATCTTCATTTTCAGCCTTAACACCCTTATCACTATATGCGCCAATACTGACCTTTAATAATGGTATGCTCATATATTACTCTCCGCACCACATCAGAAAAGCCCCCAAAATTATTATTTAACATCTATCAACTCAACTGTCCCATCATCCAATACTTCAAACATTTGCCCTTTGGGCTCATCCAGAAAGACAACAACACAGATAAAAACGAATACTCCCGTTACTGCAATCGTCATAAAGAAAATATCAGATGAAACAAATGATAATACGGTAAGGAATGCTAATCCCCCGACATTTCCAAAAGCGCCAACCATGCCTGCAAACTGTCCGGTCATACGTCGCTGGATTAAAGGAACCATAGCATAAACCGCACCTGAGCCAGCTTTTGAAAAGATACCTGCCAAAATTGTGGATGCTACCACTGACCACAATGCCCACTCTGACGTTACGTTACTTAGAATAAAAAAGCTCACTGCTGCACCTGCTGAAACAATTCCCAGAGTGAGTTTGCGACCCATTTTATCACTTAACCAACCCCCTGCAGGACGTGCAAATAAATTAATGACAGGGTAAATTCCTGCAAGAATACCCGCCAAAACAGGTTCTACACCAAAGGTATCCACGTAATAAAGTGGAAGCATAGAAACAACAGCCAGTTCCGCACCAAAAGTCAATGCGTAAGCAAGATCTAAAATCACAACCTGCTTAAAAGCATAGCGTTGTAATTCCGGTACTTCTGTCTGGAAAATAGATTTATTCACTTGAATAATTTTCCAAACCTGAAAAAGGTACAAAGCAATCAGTGTTGCATAAATTGCGTAGGAAACTGACTCATTAAACCAATGCATTTTTGCTGATAATTTCCAGGTTAAAACAGCTAATGCAAGATACATGGGCATGTTCATGACAATATATAACAACAAATCCATTTTGCTTGTTACTTCCATTGCACCCATTTTCTTAGGTTTAAAATAAGTGGAACCTTTGGGCGTATTAGAAACACTAAAATAGTAGATAAACCCATAAATGATAGCAATGCTCCCTATCATACCAGTGGCATAACGCCAGCCATTTTCTGCACCAAAATAAATAGCGACTGATGGCAAGATAAGAGCTGCACCCGCGGAACCAAAGTTACCCCAACCACCATATATTCCTTGAGCTATACCAGTTTGCCTTGCGGGAAACCATTCTGAAATCATGCGGATGCCCACCACAAAACCAGCACCCACAAAGCCAGATAAAAACCGGGCAATGGCTAACTGCTGATAAGTTTGTGTTAAAGCAAATCCAATACTGACAAGGCCACCTAATATCAGTATTGTTGAGAATAATTGTTTGGGACCGTATCTATCAACCAGCATACCGACAACAATACGTGCTGGAATGGTAAGCGCAATATTCAGGATTAACAGAATTTTGACTTCCTGCTCCGTCAGATGCATGGCATCACGAATAACAACCATTAATGGGGCATGCGCGAACCAAACCATAAAGCTGATAAAAAAAGCAATCCAGGTAAGATGTAATACCTTCACATTGCCTGAAAAAGATAATAGATTAAGCTTGGTTGAGGGCATCGTTGTAACCTTCTATAAGATGAATTATCCATGTTAAGCATGATATGTGCCATCAGCACATACATTTGATTCAAATAGTATTTTTCAATTTCGGCCTCAAGTACTGTAAAATTACAGCACCTTTATTGCTCACAACAAATCAACAGCGCACCATTTTTAATCAGCAGCTCTAATTGTATGGTTTCCCGCATCTTTTAAACAACACCAATCAATAACTTGTAAGTATTGGCATAAAACATGCTAACTGCTCCAACTTATAGATAAATACGAAGGTAAAAAATGAGTACAAAACAAACACTGGTGGTCGTAGGAAACGGCATGGTTGGACAGAATTTTCTGGAGTCCCTGACCGAAAGTGAAATAGCAAACAAATATGACATTGTGACTTTTTGTGAAGAACCAAGGCCAGCTTATGACCGGGTTCATTTAACAGAATATTTCAGTGGTAAGACTGCAAAGGATCTTTCATTGGTGGCTGATGACTTTTTTGCTGAACATAATATTACAGTTCATATAGGTGACAGGGCTACTAAAATAGATAAAGAAAACCGACAAGTGTTTTCTGAAAAAGGCATCACCATAAACTACGACAAACTGGTGCTGGCCACAGGGTCCTTTCCTTTTGTTCCTCCTGTTCCTGGCCATGATCGGGAGCAATGTCTGGTTTATCGTACCATCGAAGATCTTGAAGCGATTTCCGAAACGGCTAAAAAATCTACAATTGGTACTGTGGTTGGTGGTGGTTTGCTAGGGCTTGAAGCAGCCAAAGCACTGAAGGATTTAGGGTTAGAAACCCATGTTGTAGAATTTGCTCCGCGATTGATGGCTGTTCAGCTGGATGAGGGCGGCGGTGCGATGTTGAAGAAAAAAATTGAAGATCTGGGTGTTACTGTACATACCAGCAAGAATACTTCAAATATTGGCGATGGAGATCAATGTTTCCATAAAATGACCTTTGCTGACGGAGAGGAACTTGAAACAGATATAGTCCTGTTCTCCGCCGGCATTCGTCCTCGTGATGACCTTGCTCGGAAAAGTGGTTTGGAAGTCGGTCCTCGAGGCGGGATAGTCATTGATAATCAATGTAAAACCTCAGATTCAAATATTTATGCGATAGGAGAATGCGCATTATGGGATGGACGAATTTTTGGTTTGGTTGCGCCAGGCTACACCATGGCCAGAACAGTCGTTGCTGATTTAACAGGTATGGAAGGTAGTTTTACTGGTGCTGACATGAGTACCAAACTAAAACTGATGGGCGTTGATGTGGCTAGTATCGGTGATGCTCACGCAAAAACGCAAGGCGCTATGGTATACACCTATCAAGATGGCGCAGCGGAAGTTTATAAACGTATCGTCGTCAGTGAAGATAGGAAATTTCTATTGGGTGCTGTTCTAGTGGGTGATGCTGCAGGATACGGTACTTTATTGCAATATTGCCTGAACGGTATCGAGCTTCCGGAACATCCTGATTCTTTAATATTACCGCATCGTTCGGATGAATCAGTTGGACTGGGTCCGGATGCCTTGCCAATGTCTGCGCAAATCTGCTCCTGTTACGATGTTTCCAAAGGTCAAGTTTGTACAGCCATTGAAGATGGCTGCACTACAATAGCCACCTTGAAAGAATCTACTCAGGCCTCAACTGGGTGTGGCGGATGTTCCGCTTTATTAAAATCAGTATTAGATTGTGAGCTGGAAAAAGCAGGTATTGAAGTCAACACCGATATTTGTGAACATTTCCCGCATACCCGTCAAGATCTTTACAATCTGGTAATGATAGGTGAGATTAAAAGTTTCGATGCGTTAATTGAGAAGCATGGTAAAGGCAACGGTTGTGAAATATGTAGGCAAGCCGTGGGTTCTATTCTGGCTTCTTATTGGAATGAACATATTCTCGATAAACAGCATATTGCTCTACAAGATACCAATGACACTTTCCTTGCCAATATGCAGAAGGATGGCACCTATTCGGTAGTGCCTCGGGTTACTGGCGGTGAATTAACACCGGATATGTTAATCGCAGCCGGGCAGGTTGCTAAAAAATACAATCTTTATACCAAAATTACCGGTGGTCAACGTATTGATTTCTTTGGTGCAAGAGTCGATCAGTTACCTCTGGTCTGGCAAGAATTAATTGATGCTGGATATGAAAGCGGTCACGCTTATGGAAAATCTCTGCGAACTGTTAAATCTTGTGTGGGTAGTACTTGGTGCCGGTTTGGTATTGATGACAGTATTGGCTTAGCGGTTGAATTAGAAAATCGCTACAAAGGCTTACGCGCGCCACACAAGATCAAAATGGGCGTTTCCGGTTGTACCCGGGAATGTGCTGAAGCCCAGGGTAAAGACATTGGCGTTATTGCTACCGAAAGTGGCTGGAATCTCTATGTTTGTGGCAATGGCGGCATGAAGCCGCGCCATGCTGATTTATTTGCCACCGATCTGGATAAAGAAACCCTGATTAAATATATTGATCGGCTACTGATTTTTTATGTGCGAACAGCTGACAAGTTACAACGTACCTCGGTCTGGATGGAGAACATGGAGGGCGGCCTGGATTATCTAAAATCAGTTGTTATTGACGATAAATTAGGTGCTTGCGAGGAATTTGAATCACAGATGCAGCATGTGATTGATACTTACCAATGTGAATGGAAAACCACCATCGAAAGTGAAGATAAGCTCAAACGCTTCCGTCATTTTGTTAACAGCGATAAAGCTGATGACAGCATTGTATTTGTTGAAGAGCGCGGACAAATTCGCCCAGCCAATGAAGACGAACGTATACACATTAAAATTGCGGAGGAAGTGTAGTGAGTCTATGGATTGATATATGTAGTAAGGATGATTTACAACCGGACTCAGGTATTTGCGCCTTGGTTGAGGACAAACAAGTTGCAATTTTTTACCTGCCAAAACAGCAGCTACTTTATGCTGTCGATAATTATGACCCTTTTGGTAAGGCCAATGTTTTATCGCGTGGCTTAGTCGGCGATATCAATGGTGAACCCATGGTTGCATCACCGTTACATAAACAACATTTCAGCTTAAAAACAGGAGTATGTCTGGATGATCAAAGCGTAACAATCAATACCTACGGCATTCGTATTGAAAATGATCGAATAGAAATCAACATTAAGGTGTCATCGAATGAAATATAAATACTATATGGCCGATATTTTTACCCATCAGGTTTTTAGCGGCGCTCAGGTCGCAGTTTTTCCAGATGCTAACGGTTTAAACAATCAACAAATGGCATTGGTGGCCAGAGAGTTGAATTTATCTGAAACGGTATTTTTATTTCAGGGAGATGGCAACAATACAAGCTGGAGAATGAAAATATTTTCTCCGCTTGGCGAAATGGATTATGCCGGACATCCTGTCGTCGCAGCTGCTTATGTTTTGGCCAGCACTGGCCGGATTAACAAGCAGGAGCCTTATTCATCACTTGAATTTATTCAAAATTCAGGAGCTATGGATATCAGTGTTAGCTGGAGGGAAGATGCTCCGAGTTTTGTTCAGTTTTCCACAAAGGTCTCATCAACAGTGGATTACTACACGCCAACGGAAGCGGAAATAGCTAGTTTTCTTGGTTTTGACTCTAGCCACATTGATCAAAAAAAATATCAAACACGCTTGGTGTCGTGTGGTTTTCCATACCTTGTGGTGCCGCTTTTCTATTATGAGACAGTCAGATCGGCCAAATTTAATTATGCAGCCTGGAGTCAGTCCATCGCACCTCAAACAGCGGCCCAAGAGATCTTATTGTTTTCTCCTAAAACACCGAATCCGGATTCTGATTTTTCGGTTCGTTTGGTAGGGCCTAATATTGGGCTGCATGATGATCCACCGGTTGGCACAGCTTTGTCAGCTTTCGCCGCTTACCTTTGTTCATTTGATCATTTGCAAAAGGGAACTTACGTCTATGCTGCTGAAAGGGGAGAAGAAAAAACCCGGCGCAGTGTGATTAATCTGGAAATGGATCACAAAGGTGCAGATGAATTCGCTCTAAGAATAGGTGGGGAAGCTGTAATGACGGTTGAAGGGGTTATGGATATTCCGGAGTTATAATTTTATCGTTCTCATGCTCTGCGTCACTACCATTAAGTTAAGAAATGTGTAGGTTGGGTGAGCGGCAGCGTAACCCGACAAGCCTTTCGAAAGTGGTGGATTACGCTATCCCTCATCCAGCCTACAAATATTCCTGAATCCGTGACTTCAATGCGGATAACAGGGCGTAAGATATTGGTTTCACAGTGGCTTCAAAAAAATCTTAGCTTCACCCATTGGTTAAGTGGGCATTTTTTTGATCGCTGTGGAATCAAGAGCTTGCGTCCTGTTATCCGTAGTGAAGTCACGGATTCAGGATATTGTAAAAGTTCTTAACTTAATGAAAGTGACGATGACCGTGGGAACTATATTTATCTATCAAACCAAAAATCGTCAGAGCACTAGCTAAACCAATCCCCAAGCGTATTTTTTACGCGACTGGAAAGACTGTTTTTCATTGGCAGCACTGTTGTTCCTCGAGCAAGGCCATTTTCCAGTTCAAAGGCAAGATCCATTGCCGTGACAAATCCTTTTTCCGGATTGACTGCGTGGGCCAATAAAACATCCAACCACGAAGGCAAATCAGGTCGGTATAAGCTCAAAGGTGTTAGCCTATCAAAATTTGGACTAGTGAAAGGTTCCACTTCACCATAGGGATAATTACCCTTGCTGAACATTCGATATAAAGTTACTCCTAGCGCATATAGATCAGATTGTTCATTACCTCGACTACCTCGGAATAATTCTGGTGACATATAGCTGGGAGTCCCCGGTGCAGTACTTTCTAATTCATCATCTAACCCTGGTAAACGTGCTACTCCAAGATCCAGCAGTTTCAAACCACCCTCCTCGAGCAAAATAACGTTATCCGGTTTGATATCCCGATGTATAACCTTTTCTTTATGCAGAGCATAGACTGCTTTGCATAACATCAAACCAACGTCTACTCCCATATCAAGCGAAATATCATTTTCCAATAAATAATGTTCCAATGTCTTACCCTGATAATACGGCATAACTGTGTACAAACGACTTTGCCGGCCCGTTTCAAGCTCCACTTGCTCAGCAATCCACGGGTTATGAACGTGTGAAGTGATCCAGTTTTCACGAATAAAAGCTTGTCTGTAGATCTCCTCAGTATTTGCTTCTGGTTTAGGAAATTTCATGACGACTTCCCCGTGACTTTCTTTTTCATCACTGGCTAGAAACAGGCAAGTATAGCGGCCATCAGAGATTTTTTTATTCAGACGAAAGCCATCGACCTGCTCTTTTACTTTGGGTAATGCCATCATCGGTAAATCATCAACTACCGTTTCCAGAAATGACTTATCTGGAGGTGCCAGTTTAAGTACATCAACAACCAGAGCGCTGACATTGTCTTGGCTACCTGCTTGCAAAGCTTCTTGCACAATGGCCTGGGCATGGTCTTGAGAGGACTGGTTCTGACAGAGTAATTGTTGAATTTTATTTTCGGATAAAGACGTATGCACGCCATCACAACACAATAAAAACCGATCATGAAGATTCAAATTATGCTGCGAATAATCAATATGAACGGTCTCGTCAATTCCCAATGCCCGGGTCAGAACATGTTGTAAATCTGGATGTTGATGAACATGATCCTTGGTCAGGTATTGCAGCCTATTATTTCTGAGGCGATAAATACGGGTATCTCCAAGATGAACGGTGTGTATTTGTCTTCCCAGGAAAATCAAGGCGCTGAATGTCGTTCCCATACCTTTAAATTCTGAATTACGCTGGGATTGCGAGTAGATCCAGCGATTAATCGGCGTGAGCGCTTTCTCTGCCATATGCTTCACGCCCAGTGTTTGCTTTTGCTCGTAATAGGCATCAATAAATTCACGCACAGCCAGCTCAGAGGCGTAACGCCCTCCTCCTGTTCCCCCAATCCCGTCGGCGATGACCGCTACACTGCCATATATGGCACGCTCATTGTCAGTACCTTGGTAAAAGCTAACAAAATCTTCGTTGGATTCTCGTTTACCTGTATCACTGGCAAAACCACATTGTGTTTCTAAGAGTTCAGTCATTCAAATTTCCTGTTTTTGGATAATATACTGTGTTCCCACCACATCTGTGGTTTTCTATCGGCAAATAATGAACGTGCTACAAAACCAAAATTATAGTGGTGCAAATTATACATTTGGCATTCATTAATAGGTGCACCATAAAGAGTCATGACAAGGCTGACCGCGCACTATTTTGATGCAAAAATAGCTGCAGCTATCAGCGAATCACTTTTCAAAAACAGTCTTTTTTAACATGTTAGAGCAAAAAAAACACATAGGTACGGTTGTTTATCTTGGCATGCAGTCAGTAGTATGTATTTGGGCACAATATTTGCTATGTATTGAATACTTATTAGTAAGACTGCCCTATGTCTATTTCAAAACTTTTACAAAGCGGCCATAAAAATACGTTATTAAGCGCCTTCATTTATTCCGATATGAGCTTTATGGTCTGGGTAATGATGGGACCGTTGGTCATTTTTATTGCCGAAGAGTTAAATCTGACTGAAGCCCAGCAGTATACGTTGGTTACGGTTCCTCTACTGGCCGGCGTTCTGTTTCGCATCCCAGTCGGGATTTTGGTCGATCGCTTTGCGCCGAAACACACCGGTTTTGTCGCTCAGATTATTGTTATCCTAGTTTTACTAGTGGCTTTCCTTAGCAATGTAAGTTCCCTTAGCGGCATTTATATTGTTGCAATTACACTAGGTTTAGCTGGAACCAGCATGGCTGTTGCTCTTCCTCTTTGTAGTCGGTGTTTTCCTGATGAACACCAAGGACTGGTTATGGGTATCGCCGGCGCGGCCAGTAGCGGCACTGTTTTCACAGCAGCACTGGCACCGATGCTCGCAGACAATTTTGGTTGGCGTGCAGTATTTGGATTTGCTACATTGCCTTTGATTGCCACTGTCATTTTTTTTTACCTCAAGGCTAAAGACGATGACTATCAGCCTGATAAAAAACCTCTCTCTGATTATTTAAAAGTACTTAAAGAAATTGATGTCTGGTGGTTTATGCTTTTTTATAGCTTGAGTTTTGGCGGTATTATCGCTTTATCCAGTGTTTTGGTCTTATACTTCCATCAACAATACGCACTTGACCCAGTTTTAGCAGGTTATTACACGGCTGTTAGTATTCTGGCAGGAACGGCCTTGCGTCCTGTAGGCGGATGGTTGTCTGATAAATTTGGCGGTGTTCGCACCATGCAGCGATCATTTGCAGCCACTGCTGTATGTATGTTCTTAGTTAGTTTTTCTCCCCCCATTTGGTTAGCTATTCTGTTTTTGCTGCTAGGAGCTGCCACATTAGGGATGAGTAGTGGCGCTGTATTTCAATTAGTTCCACTCAGGTTTCGTATAAATGTAGGTGCTGTCACCGGAATAATTGGCGCTGCAGGTGGATTAGGCGGATTTTTACTGGCATGGTCTCTTGGACAGTCCAAACAAATGACTGATGGCTTTGGCTTCGGTTTTTTCATATTTACCATTTTGGCGTTACTAAGTTTTTATGGAATCAACAAAGTAAAATCACGTTGGCGCACTACTTGGGGAGCTGGCGAAGTAACCAGGGCAAGAGTCTAAGGTGATTTCACGAAATAAATGTACAAGCTAGTCTTGGATTATTTATTCCGAGAAGTCACCTACATACACAAATTATTTTTGGGAAGGGATAATAAATGAAAAACGAACATTACCCAGTGTGGGTTACATCGCTATTTGTCGTAGCACTTACGATAAGTTATCAGATGTACAGTCCGGACGCCTCTGCTGCTATCTGGAGAAATGTAACAGATCCAGAAACTGGCGATACAGTCGTATTAAGAGAGGGCGAAACACTCGAAGAATACAGATTGAAAAAAGGTAGCACGAAGATTAAAACACCCTCAGACCGCCAAACCGAATCTGTTGAAAAAAAATGGGTAGACGTAACGCCTAAAGAAAAAGCAAAAATGCTCAAGCCATTCAAAAACCTGAGCAAAGAAAGCGCCACCTGTGCTTCCTGTCATAAAAATGAACATCCCGGAATCTACCAACAATGGGGACGCTCCAAACATTTCGGTGCTAACGTGGGTTGTTATGAATGCCATAAGGCAGATAAAAATGATGCTGATGCAATCCGACATAAGGATTTCTTTATTTCTGTGATCGTTTCCCCTAAAGATTGTGGCGAATGTCACAATGTCGAAGCCAAGCAATTTCAAAAAAGTCATCACGCTAAAGCGGCGGAAATCATTGGCTCATTAGACAACACCTTAGCAGAAGTTGTTGAAGGAAAAATGAGTTTCATGGGCAGATCACCCGTTGCAGTTGCTGGTTGCTGGCAGTGTCACGGCACCGAAGTTAAAGTACTTCCCAATGGAGAACTTGATCCTGCTACCTGGCCAAATACAGGTATTGGTCGCATTAATCCTGACGGTTCCAAAGGCGCTTGTAGCGCTTGTCATCAACGACACCAATTTTCTGCAGCTCAGGCTAGACGTCCAGAAAACTGTGGTAAATGTCATTTAGGACCCGATCATCCGCAAAAAGAAATTTATGATGAATCCAAACATGGCATTGGTTTTTACGCTAATGTCGACAAAATGAATCTGGATTCTGCCAAGTGGGTCGCTGGTGAAGATTATGATGCTGCGCCAACCTGTGCTACCTGCCATATGTCTGCAACGCGTAACCTACCGATTACCCATGATGTGGGCGACCGGATTTCCTGGACTTTACGTCCACCTATTTCGGAAAAAATTGATGCTCGGGATGCGAAAAAAGGTTTAACAGTTAAACCTTGGGAATTACGACGTAAAGATATGAAAGACGTTTGTAGTAGTTGTCACGGTAAAAAGATGATTGATAGTTTCTACCTGCAATTTGATGGCGTGGTCAATATGTATAATGAGAAGTACGCCATACCTGCTACCAAGATGATGAAACTATTACTTGCCGAAGGTTTACGTACGGAAACGCCATTTGATGAAGAGGTAGAATGGAGTTATTACTTCATGTGGCACCATGAAGGTAGACGTGCTCGCCATGGCGCATCCATGCAAGCTCCTGACTATGTGCAATGGCATGGTATGTATGAAGTTGCCCATCGCTTCTATATGGAGTGGTATCCTAATATTCAGGAAATCATCGAAAAAGCCGAAAAAGCTGGTAAACATAAAGAAGCTAAAATTATCAAAGATTTTCTTGATAATGAAATCATGACCCTGGATGGGCATGCCTGGTTTGTCGGTAAAATGCCCAAGGAGTTAGCTGAACAGCGTAAAAAGGACCGGGAAAACTTTAATAAGCGGTACCTACAAGAAATTAAAAAATAAGCTAACTTGAGAGACGCTATGATGGTCATGCGCCGCCTTCCTTTAGGCGGCGCAGTTTTGTTGGGATTGCTGATTATATGTTTTCCAGCCTCAATACCGGCAGCAGCTGCGCCTAACCAAGTTGATCCAATCACCGTTACTGACGAAACCGATACAGACACTTGCCTGGATTGTCATGGTTACCGAGGTTTTGCAGTTCCCACCGGCAAAACAGGGGAATCGCTTAAACGCGCATTACACGTACAGTCTAAATCCTTCAAAAAAAGTGTTCACGCCAAGGTATCATGTGTTAGCTGCCATGTTGATATCAAACAGATGCCGCACAAGGACGATGTAAAACGCTCTGTAGACTGTGTTAGTTGTCATAAAGAACTGAGTAAAAAGGATCGGGAAGAGGCTCAAGTAGACGTACATGTTGCTAAAAACTTGACTCATACCATGGTCGGCTTACCCGCGACTGTACCCATAGTACAAAAAGACAATCTGGATACTACTGCAACCCATTATCTCGCCTCAATCCATGCTCAACCCAACAAGGACAACCCAAAACAACTGAATGCAACATGTTGGGATTGCCATGGTACACACAAGATATTTCCTATGGAAGGTTCCACCAAGGATAGCTTTCGTATTCATAGCCCGGAAACATGTGGTGGATGCCATGAAAAACAATTAAAAGAATATACCCAGTCCGTTCATGGAGCCCCCATAAAACGTTACGGAAAACTGGAACCGGCTGTCTGTAGCGACTGTCATACTGCGCATAAAATTTCCTTGGTTGAAGAAGACCCTGCAAAATTGGCTATCACTGAAAGTTGTGGTAGTTGCCATGAAGATTACTATAAATCCTACAGCGAAACGTATCATGGACAAATCGTAAACCTGGGGTTTACTCATACGGCAAAATGTCACGATTGTCATGCTCCACATGACACACATAAAGCGGACAATCCGCTTGCTATGATCCATGACGACAACATAATGGAGACATGTAAGGAATGTCATAAAAATGCAACTGCTGGTTTTTTAACTTTCCATCCGCATGGCACCACGCATGATTATGAGAGATTTCCAGAAATGTGGATTGTTTCCAAATTCATGATATCCCTGTTATTTGGGGTGTTTCTGTTTTTCTGGGCCCACTCAATACTCTGGTATTTCCGTGAGAAAAAAGAGTTTGATAATGGTCATCAACCTGCCATTCGTTTGGAGAAAAATGGGGATCCGCTCAAACAAGGGCAGTATATTACCCGTTTTACCAAAGGCTGGATGATCGCCCATCTGGTATTAGCCATTGCGGTGATGACGCTGGTAATTACCGGAACAACCGTGCTGTTCGCCAATAGTTTTTGGGCACCTGTAGTAATGACCCTACTCGGTGGGCCAGAAGTTGCCGCTATTATTCATCGAATCGCAGCCGTGACTTTTGCGGGTATATTCTTTGGTCATTTATACGTTATATTCCGCAAAATTTATACTGACAACAGAGATCATGGTATTAAATTTGAATGGTTTGGCCCTCATTCACTGATCCCACGACCGCAAGATGGGCGGGATTTTATCGCTATGTGTAAGTGGTTTTTTGAAAAAGGTCCTCGCCCGGTTTTTGATCGTTGGACTTACTGGGAGAAATTCGATTACTGGGCACCTTTCTGGGGCATGTTTATCATCGGATGCTCTGGTTTACTGCTCTGGTTCCCAATTTTCTTCGGCAGCTTTATGCCTGGCTGGGTGTTTAATGTCGCCACCATTGTTCATGGTGAAGAGGCATTCTTGGCTGCGGTATTTCTGTTCACAGTGCATTTTTTCAACTGCCATTTCCGACCGGAAAAATTCCCAGTTGATGTGGTCATGTTTACTGGCAGCATGCCATTAGAAGAGTTCAAGCATGAGCGAAAAATTGAGTACGATCGCTTAGTCGAAACAGGTGAACTAGATCAATATCTGGTTGGTGCACCTTCCCCCAAACTAAATCAATATTCTCGATATTTGGGATTTGCACTGATCGGCATTGGTGTGATCGAACTCATACTCGTTCTGCTTGGTTTTTTGCAGGACGTACTGAGCTAACAACTGATGATATTACTTATTACATGGATGTTTAAGTATTTGTACAACACTTAAACTACACAAAGGCTTTTTTATGTATTCCGATACCATTAATCACTTTGCAAATGTTGCCAAGACAAAAACTGAACTATTAAAGAATAATCCACTGGCTTTTTTTATTGGCGCATTGATGGCTGGGGCATACCTTGGCATAGGCATAGCCCTGGTTTTTACGGTTGCTGGTCAACTTGACCCATCAGTTCGACCTATGGTTATGGGCATGTCTTTTGGTATCGCTTTAACACTGGTTATCTTTGCAGGATCAGAACTGTTTACAGGCCATACTATGTACATGACTATTGGTTGGTTAAAAGAAACAACCACAGGCGCCGATGTTTTTAAAGCCTGGGGTGCATCCTGGTCAGGCAATCTGATTGGCGCAATGCTATTTAGCATTATGGTCGCCATTGGACATGGTGCACTTTATAACGAAAGTGCGGATTTATTGAATGCTGTTGCCAGTGCCAAAATGAACAAAGGTCCAATTCAACTATTTTTTCTGGCTATATTGTGCAACTGGCTGGTTTGCCTTGCAATCTGGACTGCAGCGCGCACTGAAAATGATGCTGCAAAATGTATCTTGATCTTTTGGTGCTTGTACGCATTCTTTGCCTGCGGTTTTGAGCATAGCGTTGCCAATATGGCTGTTTTCTCTTTCGCCTTATTAGGTGATCACCCTGATTCAGTATCACTTATCGGCATGTTTTATAATCTGTTTTTTGTCACTTTGGGTAACATTGTATCCGGCAGTGTATTTATGGCCATCGGTTACTGGGCAGCATCACCTAAAGCAATGGATCAATCCTCAAAACCAGCTCAAAAAATTCAGATTATTTTACATGGCCTTTTTGATCCTTTACTTGCTTTCTATGAGCTGGTAAAGAAATATGCTTTAATTGGTTTAGAGCTGGCGAATAAGCAATTTATGAGAAAGTAGGTCGTAAAAACCACGTAAGGTAGGTGGAAAAGTGTTAACGCATTCCGCCATTCATCCTCAGCAGAATGGTGCAAAACGCTTTCGCTGTACACACTAAGAAGTTACGGTTCCGCCTTACGGGTTAAGTGATTCAGACCCGAATGTGAGAATCGTAGCAGTAGAGTACGTAGAACCAAATAATCATGGAATTTCAATTTTGCAAGAGGCCCTCGACGATCCAAACGAGACAGTTCGTTCTCTCGCAGCATCAAGATTCAAAGAAGTGAGTGGTAAATCGGAAATTGGAGAATAGGAAAAATAAACACGCTTTTTAAAATACTATCAAATAAAATAGGCAAGATCTTTTTGACACTCGAAGGAAAATTAGCCATTTACTTTTTTTTTCGGAAAACCTCAATGGGTTCGCCAGTGGGTCTTCTCAATACTTCCTTCAAAACGCGGCCATTTAGAGTCATAACTTGATTATTATTAGCTTTTTCAATCAAGTTTAAAGCGTTTTCAAGACGCTCTTGATACGTTGCACTACTCCCTTTTTGTTTTCCATGTTCAGGGTGAATCTCGACATAGAGCACATCGCCTGACCATCCTGCCTTGATGGGCTGGTTAACGATATTAACTGGCGTTCCAACCTGAATCATGGGAAAAAGAGCTTGTATATCTTCAGGATACATGCGAATACAACCGTGACTAACCCTCATCCCTACACCATAAGGTTTATTTGTGCCATGTATCAGATAGCCGGGTACACCTAAGCGCATAGCAAAGCGTCCTAACGGATTATTAGGTCCAGCTGGAACTCTATCGGGCAAGGGGTCGCCATCTTTTGCATGCTCTTGTTTTACTGAGTCGGGTGGATACCAATCAGGATTGCGCCTTTTACCGGTAATTTTTGTTACACCCAAAGGCGTTTCCCAGTCAACTCGGCCAATCCCCAAAGGATGCGTAATAACTTGCCCTACTTCATTACTTTTGTGTGGAACAAAATAATATAACCGTAGTTCGGGTAAATTGATAACAATGCCACGGCGAGGAGCTTCGGGCAGTAAACGGCTGTTAGATAACTTAACTTTAGTGCCCTCTCCAGGCAACCATCGATCGACATTTTGATTCAGTAATTTTATTTGATCATGGCCCAGATCGTAACGACGGGCAATATCGAGCAGAGTGTCTTCATATCTCGCCTTCACAGTGACCCGACCATCCAAAAAAACCAAGTTATCTTTTGTATTAACAGGCAATTGCACCGTTATTGCAAACGCAAAATTAATTGAAAAAAAATACAAAAAAAGGCCAAAACCAAGATAGTTTTGTTTGATCTTCATGAAAACTCGCTGGTCGGTTTGGGGCAGAAAAAAATAGTGGCTGGCTATTATATTAAAAAAACTTTAGCCCTTAATTTACATTACTAGCGGTCTATAGCTATCTTGTATCAATCCCGCATAAGTTTCGAATGTTATTTGATAAGGATTCCTTATCTTACAACAGAAAGCAACAGGATGAATTTGATTTTATTACGCCAGGAAAAAGAAGTACAGGACTAAAGTGATGTGTTCGCAAAAGGAAGATTTAGCGAACTATTTTCGAGTAGGAAGCGAACAAAAGTTTGAAACTTTTCACAGCACACCAAGTAATATTTAGATTTTTTTACCTGTGTTGTAGAAGCCAGGCAGGTAATCAATCTGATATAAGTCCATATACATCAGATTGTTTCAATGGTTATTTTAGTTTCTTCAAGATTTCTTTTGCTTCATTTTTTTGAGAATCTTCACCTTGCTTCATGACCTCATCGATAATGCTTTTGGCGGCGTCTTCATCGCCCATATCAATGTAGGCTCTTGCTAAATCAAGCTTGGTTTCATATTCTTCTGTCATGACAGAAAGACCGGAGTCCATACTTTGAGCTTCTTCAGCGTCTTCAAGATCCAATGTTTCAGCATTAAACTCAAAATCAGATTTTAAAGTCATCTCCGAAAGATCAGCACCGTCTAGGTCATCCAATTCGATCTCGTTTTTTGATGCAGCGGTTTCACTAGTATTGAATTCCAGTGTTCGTTCTTCTTCTTGACTAACGACGCGTTCTGCCGCTTTTGTAACTGGCTCTGTTGCGCCTTCATTTGTAGCGGCATCGCTTGAAGATGCTGAGAATAAAGTAGCACTCGGACATAAATCGCTTCCCATCTCAACAACTTTACTCCAAAAATCAGCATTGACCGATTTACCTGAGTCATTTAATTCATTTGCATATTTCTCGAATGCTTCTTTATCTTCATTGGCGTAATAAATTTCCAATAATTTTAATTTACATTCGTCACGCTCAGGATAGTCATTGATGGCTTGGCGCATCAATTCTTCGGCTTGCTGGTAACGTCCGTATGCCAGGTAAACATCTGCTTCTGCAATCGGGTCAACTTCACCATGATCTTCGCCAAAGGTGTCAAAATCACTTAGCGAAAAATCGCTTAAAAATGAGTTTTCACCACCTGGTTGTTCTTCCGGCGTTACCGATGTTTTTTCCTGAAAAGAGCTTACCTTTAGATTATCTTCCTCTACATCGGGAAGATGTATCTCACTAGATGAAGCCAGAATACTGTCGATATTGCTGTTACTTGCAACTCGATTGTTTCTCCACCACAACCAACCAAACAACCCAAGTAAACCAAATCCAGCGCTGCCAAGAACTGCTGGCAAAATACTACTTTCTTCTTCAGCCTGCTCCTTAACCTTAACTTGCTTTTTAGCAGGTTTGGCAGCCTCTTCAATGGTGGGAACGGTTATTGGTATATCTATATCTGTTTTGTTGCTTTCATCCAGAACCTTGTCAATCTCTGTTTTTGCATTCTCTTTTGGGTTACTAACTTCATCCTTTAGAGCGGGCAGTTTTTTTGGTTCGCTGACTATTGCTTCACTACCGGATAATTTTCCGGCTTGTAATTCAGCAATCTGTTTATCTTTAATTGTCAGAAGATTTCTTAATTCGTCTAACTCACGATTCATCTGGCTTATCTTTTCAGCTGATTCCTGAGTTGTATATTGATTGGTTGCATCAGTAGAAGCTGTTCCTGTACTCAAGGATTTGCTGCCATCATCTTCAGACGGAGGAACTAATTTAAGTTCATTACCCTGTTTAGCGTCAGCAACGATTGAATCTTGTACAGAATTGCGCGACCTCCAAGCCTGGACTTGCCCTCTAAATTCTGCTCTGGCCTGTTTTTTTGAAGTTTGCAATACAAAGTCCTGATCAGGAATGGTCAGCGTTTTTCCTTCCATCAATGCATTGATATTGTTTTGAAAAAATGCATCTGGATTGGCTTTAAAGAGAGCCATAACCATTTGTTCAGTTCGAATAGAGTCATCCGACTTGACCCTCTCAGCAATCTCCCACAAAGTGTCATTACGTGGAACGGGTCCGTATTGATTATCGCTGACAACACCTACTCGGTTAGTTTTAGACTTTTTGACTTTAGCTTGGCTATTGGTCAGAGCCGGCTTTTTCGCCGATGGTGTTGTAACTAACGTTGTCGGCTTTTGATAAGTAGCCGGAGGATCAACTAAAACCGTAAACTCTCGGTACAAGCTTCCTTTAGGCCAACTTACTTCCAACAAAAAGTTAAGAAAGGGTTCTCGGACTGCTTCCTTAGAAGACAGTTTAACTATCACGTCCCCATTTTTCTTAACAATCGTCTTAAATTTAAGGTTGGATAGAAAATAATTCCAGGGTATCCCTGCTTTTTCAAAAGCTTCCGGCGGCGCAAGCTGTATTTGGATATCAGATGGATTTTCTTCATCTGAGGTGACCAAAGGGATTTCAGCATCAAGGTATTGATTCAGAGCTGAGTGCAATTCAATATCGCCAATACCTAATGCATATCCCTTCATGGGGCCAAATAACGATATGACTGCTACCGTTTTCGTAAATTTTCGCACTTTGCTCTCCTTCCTAATATATTCTTAAACCAATGGCTTAATAAATAAAATCGTTAACTTTATTAATTGATAAGCTTAGACTAGATGTAATTTTTTGCTAGGTCTTCGGCAATTTGAATGCTGTTCCAAGCCGCACCTTTTCTTAAATTGTCGCCTACTACCCATAAATCTAGGCCTTTAGGATGAGAAATATCTTCACGAATACGACCAACAAACACCTCGTTTTGACCGGATGATTCAGTCACTGCTGTCGGATACCCTCCATCCTTTCTTTCATCAATTACCTTGACACCTGACGCATTATTTAATAATTTTCGAGCTTTTTTAGCATCGATTTTTTCTTTTGTTTCAATGTGTACCGCTTCAGAGTGTCCATAGAAAACTGGCACTCTAACTGCCGTCGCATTTATTTTTATTTTATCATCTCCCAAAATTTTCTGTGTTTCCCAAACCATTTTCATTTCTTCCTTGGTATAACCGTTATCCATAAAGTCATCAATGTGTGGAAGTACATTAAACGCTATCTGTTTGCTATAAACTTCTGGTTCAATTGGCTTTCCATTCAACAACCGTGCAGTTTGATGCGCTAGCTCATCGATTCCTTGTTTGCCAGTGCCTGAAACGGCTTGATACGTGCAAACATTTATTCTTTCTATCCCTACACTATCATAGATAGGTTTCAGAGCCACTAAGAGTTGAATAGTCGAACAGTTCGGGTTTGCGATAATATTTCTATGTTTATAGTCGATTATTCTTTCTGAATTAACTTCTGGAACGATGAGTGGAATATCATTATCGTATCGAAACTGAGACGTATTATCTACGACAATACATCCTGCCCTTGCAGCAATGGGAGCATAAGCTGCAGACACAGATGCTCCGGCAGAAAACAATGCAATTTGTGCCTTGGAGAAGTCGAAATGGTCTAAGTCCTCGACCAAAGTCGTTTTACCTTTGAAAGTTATTCGTTTCCCGGCAGAATTTTTGCTCGCAAGAGCATAAAGATTTCCTACAGGGAAATTGATTTCCTGCAGAATAGAAATCATTGTTTCACCTACTGCCCCAGTAGCTCCAACAATGGCCAAATCATATTGTTCAGTCATTTAATTTTCTCGTGCTGACATTCTTTTTTGATGTCAGTAATTTATGCAAGGTTAAAAACTTAATCAGCAACTTGTTAGCGAAGTTAATTTCCTTTGAAAACCACATAAGAACGAATCTAATTGGTCTTGAGAAGTAAGTTCCTTAAAGACATAAAAAGATACGACAAAATTTTATGTCATTGACCTATAAAAAATGACAATAGTGACGAGAATATTAAATCTAATTATTATTTGACCGCTTTGGATCGTTAAAAGCATACCTAGTTCTAAACAAGTTGAAACGTGATTTATCTTGATTCAACGTGCTACGACTCGGTTTTGGTCATCGCAGAAACTAAATAGTGCATGGAAGTATCATCCAGTTTCTGCCCTTATTTTTTTTGTATTTGTGTAGTTCTATTTATAATTAAAGATTAATTTTGATTTTTATGCAACTTATCTAGTGATTTTTCTAGTGCTTTTAGTCGCGACCAAACTTCATCTAACCTTTGAAATATCGCTATATTTTTCAAATATTTTTTTAACGGTTGCGACGGAACCCCGGCATAAACACCCGGTTTCTTGATGCTACTCATCAATCCGGCACGGTGCAGCAAAACAGTATCATCAGGAACGGAAATGTGATCCAACACTCCCGTCTGCCCTGAAACGATTACCCGCTTTCCTAATCGACTGGATCCAGCAATTCCAGATTGAGCGACAATTATACAGTCCTCCCCAATATCTACATTGTGAGCTAAATGGCATTGGGCATCAATTATAGTGCCAGATTGCACGGTAGTTTCGGTATATGTTGCACGATCAATAGTACAGTTTGCGCCGATCACAGCTTTGTCCCCTATGACCACGATACCTGTCTGAGGAATGCGGTGATGACGGCGATCTTGATCCTGGGCGAAACCTTGGCCATCACTGCCAATCACGCAACCTGACTTTAAAATAACATCGCTTCCGATTTTACATCGGTATCCCACAACGCAACTTGGATGGATAATCGTTCGAGTGCCAATCATAACATTTTGCTCAATAACACTGTTAGCCATTATGACTACTTTTTCCCCAATCAGCACGTCAGCACCAATAACAACGCCGGGTCCAATCACTGCATCTTCAGGAACAAGGACTGAATTATGAATGATTGAGCTAGGATGAACCCTTGGCCATTCGGTATGGTACAAATTCCTATCAACATATTTTTGTCTTACATGAGCCATAGCCATGCGAACATTCGGTGTCGTTAAAACCGCTATTTGCTTGTCATCTATTTTATCGGCGAGTTCGGTTGTAGTAATAATAGCTGAAACTTTGTTTGCCATTGCTTCTGCTAAATATTTTTCTTTTTCTACAAAAACCAAATCTCCAACCCCTCCGAATTCAACGGGCTTTATATCAGTAATACGATGATCAGCACCTTGATGGGCAGTAATTAATCCATACTCTTGAAAATCAAGGAGTATCTGGGAACAAAGCTTATCCATTTGTAAATCCGGTTCAAGTCAGGAAATCGAAAATTTTTTGCCTAATTTCAGCCACAGAACCGACGCCGGCAATAGAGTGAAACTTACCCTTAGATAGTTCACTGTCTTTTTGATAATAACTAACCAATGGTTTGGTCTGTTCATGGTAAACGGTGAGGCGCTTACGCACCGTTCCTTCTATATCATCATCACGCTGGATTAGAGACTCTCCGGTTATATCGTCTACACCATCGACGGCTGGAGGGTTAAATTCAATGTGGTAAGTTCTGCCAGATTCTAAATGTACTCTGCGACCGCTCATACGATTAACAATTTCTTCGTCATCAACCTCAATTTCTATAACGTGATCAATGTCTATACCCATCGCTTTGAGGCCTTCCGCCTGTGCAATGGTCCTGGGAAACCCATCCAACAAAAAACCATTCTTACAATCCTCTTCAGCAATTCTATTCTTGATTAAGCCTAAAATAATATCGTCAGAAACTAGTTTGCCAGCATCCATTATTTGTTGCGCCTCAACTCCCAGGGGACTTCCATCCCTAACGGCCGAACGAAGCATATCTCCGGTCGAAATTTGAGGGATATTAAATTTTTCAACGATAAACTGTGCCTGAGTTCCTTTGCCGGAACCAGGACTACCCAAAAGAATAATTCGCATTAACTAAAACTCCCGGTCAAGAATTAAATGTGTGTTGTCTAGAATGTACCCAGTTCAGGTTTTGATAGAAAATTGCTTTTAAAACCTGAACTGACGAGGCTGGCATTGCCACGGGTTGACCATTTCAAGTGAACGGTCGTTACTAAAATAATATAAGGGGGGGATTTTAACGTATTTCTATGCTAAATTCAGCTAGAAGTGGGGAAATATTGGTGATTGTCAAAGTATGCTGTCTCGCGTCAATTACTTTGTCCGGTTTGGCGACAATTATGATGGCCGGTTGAGTGTTTAAGGTTTTTTATGATTTTTTCTGATGTTTCCTCCTGTAACTGTTGCCGTCGATTTCAAGAATCGTGGCATGATGGATAATGCGGTCAATGGCGGCTACGGTCATTAATGTATCCGGGAATATCTGATCCCAGTGACTGAATGGCTGGTTTGATGTGATGATCAAGCTGCCACTTTCATAACGATGAGCAATAAACTCAAACAGGACCTGGGTTTCTGAATCCGTTTTTTTAACATAACCAATATCATCGATAATGAGTACACGATATTTATCCAGTCGACTCATCACAGCCATTAAATCCAGCTCTTTTTTGGCCTGCTGCAGTAATTGCACCAGTGCGGTGGCAGCCAACCATTTTACCCGGATGCCTTGTTCGATAAGATGAAGCCCCAAAGCAGAAGCAATATGCGATTTACCGACACCGGAAGGGCCAATCAATAAAACATTATCTGCCTGTAGCGCCCACTGGGTATTATCGCGCAGCCCAATCACTTTCTTTTGAATGGTTTCCGGTAATTCATCAAAGCCTAAGGTGGCAAAACTTTTGCCCCGGGGTAATTTGGCTTCTTTGGTCCAGTTGCAAACTCGCGTTTCAAAGCGCCGTGCAATTTCATTTTCACACAGTTTAGACAGGTATTGGCTATAGCCCCATGCCTGTTTTGTGGCCTGTTCCTGATAAGCTTCATAATATTGCCAAAAAGCCAGCAAGCGAAGTTCTTTTAACATCATTGGCAAACCATCACTCACAGCACACCTCCTGTCTCATCCACTGACCGGTCAGTAGTTGATCATAGTCAGCAACCTGGTGTTGGCGTAGCGGTATCGGTGGCGGTGTACTGTGTTGTAAATACCTTGCCTGCAGGGATGTTAAATCGGGCAAGGCACCTTGTTCTGCCTGTCGCATTAGCTCAGTTGCCAGGGCACTTTCGCAATCATAATCATAGGCAAAGCGTAAAACAGCAACCATCCACTTGCATGCTTCTTGCGGTGTAAACTGTTTCTCTGCCTGCTTCCATAAAGCCCGATATTGCGTGTTAGGCAAAATATTATCGCGAAACTGTGAGAAGCGGAAGGCTTGTGGTTTGGCTGCCAGAGAATGAATGATATGCCGGTAATCTATTCGTCGCGCTCGGCCGGTGGGCGTTGTTGGATAAATCCGAGGCAGATTGATCACCCGAGTTTGGCCAACAAAGCAGACCAAACGATCATGGTAGAGATGCACCCTGACGCTTTCACCGATAAGGCGTGAAGGGACGGTATACAATGCGCGTTTTACAGCAATGGTACTGCTGGTGGTGACTTTTACCGACAGCTCAGCATAATCAACAAATCGGTGTTTGGGTAAGGCTAACAGGGTTTTGTGCTCTTCGGCCAACCTGCCTTTGCATCGTCTGTTCAGTTTGTCGACAATGTGTTCAAGAAACTCTCGATAAGCACGGAGTGTAGAAAAATCATTCGAACCGCGTAACTTTATGGCTTGATCAATGCGACGTTTTAATGAGCCATGCGGTGCTTCAATGGCGCCATTTTCATGACTAATGCCCAGATTATTGATGGTGGGCCGCATGCCATAATGCTTACATAAATCATGATAGTCTTCCGTCAGTCGCTGTTTTTCTACGTTATTGACGTAAGCCGCACTGAGGCTGTCTGTACGATGTTCCTTTGGTGAACCGCCTAAGGTGTGTAATGCACTTTGTAAGCCGTCAGCCAGTGCACTGTAGCTTTCTCCGCCCTGAATAACATGGACATGACGCCAACCACTAAAAGCCAGGCGAAACTGGTACAGTAAATGTGCGAACGCCTTCCCGTCTATCGTAATGACGGTATTGGGGTGCGTAAAATCAGATAGTCCCTGATGACCCGCAGGTACCGACTGACGAAACATGACTTCTTTGTCCGGGCCTTGTGTGGCCTGCCAGTGTTTAACACGTCTTTGCAGTGTCCGAAGGTATTTCTCTGGATACTTTCCCGGATGCTGCTCATCCAGATGCTCCCACAGGGTAATGCCAGTTAAGGACGATTCATCTTCTAATAACGGAACCAGTTCTGAGTCCCATACGGCTTCTAATGGATCTTTGCGCGTTCGCCACTTTCGTTCTTTGTGTTCAGCTCTTTCACCTTTTTCGATCCGGCAACCTGATCGAACACTGATGCCGGCTTTTGCTGCGGATGTCTCCTGCGTACAACCTGTCTGACGATTTTTCATATAACTATTTTCCTGTAATTGAGTGATGTGTTTACCGGACAAGTCACTTCCTCCTAAGAGTAAAAAGTACTTATCAGTTTATACACTCAACCGGTCAAGATAATTGTCGTCTGACCGGACAGGTTAATTGTCGCCTAACAGTATGCCGAGAATTCCGGAATAAACATCGCCAGGAACTCTCGTACTAATGAAAAGAAGATAAAGTGGCGTCTAAGCTATATTCAAAGCTTAGTCTGTGTTCTCCACAAATGGACGATCTCTTCGACATTGAGGTCATCTGGCCCTTCCCGCCAACCTTTATAGTAATCTACATCATTACTCTTTGGCTCAGGGTCAGGTCTGTAGATTTGCACCCGGGTTGGTAAAGGAGCAGCTTCGCCCAATACCAATGCTTCGCCTCTTCCTAAAGAAGTCAAAATATCGGTAAGGTCGCCTTCCGCTTCAGGCACGAGTCCTCGCACATAGTTTTGATCATCGGGATTGGTGATACGTAAACAGATAAAAGAGCTACACTGCGCTAGCATGGTCTCTGACAATTCATTCGGACGTTGACTAACGACACCAATCGAAACACCATATTTCCGGCCTTCTTTGGCTATTCTCTCCATAACTTTTTTAGTGCCTTCATACTGAGTCCCTTTTTCCCTTGGAATATAACCGTGTGCCTCTTCACATATGAGAGTAATCGGGAATTCTCTTCGTCGTGGGTTCCAATAGTTAAACTCATAAGCTAGACGGCCAACCTGGGCTGAAATAGCGGGCTTAACATCAGAAGGTACGGAACTTAAATCAATCACGGTTATACTGGCTTTGTTGGCACCTAGCCCAACAAAGTCACGCAATAAACCGGTCATTGAAGCAGAATCAGTTCGACGCTTCGGTTTTAGCAAGAAATCATATCTAGAATCGTTAAAACGGCTTTGCATTTTGACCAAAAACTCATCGAATTGACCAAACAAAGATCCTTCCGATTTGCCAAAATCTTTGCGTTCTTCATTGGCTGATTTGAATTGGCTATACAATTCGGCTAAGGAAAAATAAATAGGCGTATCGATTGATACAACGTCTAAACCAATTTCTTTAGCGGTACTGCGTTTAAGTGTTTGCAATACCTCTCGCATAAATGCCATTTGAATTGATGCTCCAGGCGCTGAACGATCAATGAATAAATCGACTAATTCAGCATACGACATCAGCCAGTAGGGCATTTCTAGCTCTAAAGCATCTACATAGTTAACTTGATCCTCAGGAAAAGCAGATTCCACTTCACCGTATTCATTTTTCCAACAATATTCACCGTGCAGATCCAACATAATGATATGCGCTTTGGGCATGGCCTTAATGGTGCGTTGGATGAGACTTGTCACTGTCCATGATTTACCCGAGCCCGATTGCCCTAAAATAGCAAAATGCCGAGAAAATAATGCGCTGGGATCGAGACTCAAATCATAACTTTTGTGAGCGGCTAATTTCCCAATAAAAAATTCATAACTTCTAAACTTTGAAAAAATGGCATTGATTTCATTAGTACCCACTGCGAAAACCTTTGCGCCTGGAGTAGGATAGTGTCTGACACCTCGGATAAATTTCCCTTTGCCTTCCATTTCGCCAACTGGGATCAGTGAGAAAAACCGTTCTGAATGGCGTACATTTTCGGCATCATAGCGATCTTCTTCCCACATCTTGAAAACCAACGCAAGAACGTTGATATGGGACTGCCGGATGACAACATAAGAGCCGAGATGCCCTGCTAAAACCTCATCATCGTCAATTTTAATTAGCGGCAACGCATTATTGTGTTCGGGCGCCATTCTAGCTTCCAAACCATCGCCTCTAACTTGAGTTAAATAACCAATCAAAATACCCTGGTCTTCAGACATAGCAATTCTCGCAATAAGACTAAATCAACATTAAGTTTAGTTGAGAATTCGAGAGTGGAAAGCCAGTTAGTAGTAAAACCTGTTCAAGAATTGAATATATCTAATTGGTTGGAATCTTCGATCCTTTTTCGAAACAAATGAGTCGCTAGTGGCGGCGATTTTCGAGCCAATCCAAGTTGCTTGCATTTTAAGTTGAAACGCTGTGTAATCATTGAAGCATAGGCACCTTCCCCTTTAAATCGTTGCCCAAAAGCTGCATCATTCAATTTTCCACTACGCGTATTTCTTACATTATTTAGTACATGTTGCTTCTTTAAGGGAAAATATGTCTCCAACCAATGGCTAAAAAGTGTTGCTACTTCTAGCGGCAAACGAAGTAAAACAGAGTGCGCGGAAACAACGCCACATTCATCAGCAGCCTCTATAATTCGTTCGATTTCATAATCAGTTAGATGCGGAATGATCGGCGCTACCATCAGAGAGGTTGGTATTTCACGCTCTATAAGCCGTTTAATCGTTTGCAACCTCCGAGCAGGAGAAACTGCGCGTGGCTCAAGCTTTCTTGCCAAAGCCTTATCAAGCGTGGTGACTGATATCATAACGTGAGCTAATTGTTGCTTCGACATAGCTTCCAGAATATCAATATCCCGTTCAATGAGTGATGATTTAGTAACGATGGTCACCGGATGATTATGTTGGTGTAAAACTTCTAAAATTTGGCGGGTTAACTGCCACTTCCTTTCGATTGGTTGGTAGGGATCGGTATTTGTGCCAAGGGCGATAGGAGCACACTGATAAGTCTTTTTTTGAATCTCTTCACTGAGTAACGACGCTGCTTCCGGCTTAACAAATAACCTGGTTTCAAAATCTAATCCTGGAGAAAGGCCATAGTAAGCGTGTGTCGGCCTGGCAAAGCAGTATATACAACCATGTTCACATCCTCGGTAAACGTTGATCGATCGATCAAAAGGTAGATCTGGTGATTGATTATAGGTAATGATGCTTTTGCTGTTTTCGGTTTGGACCGTCGTTTCAAGAGCAGGTAACTCTTCATCCTGATGCCAACCATCATCAATCTCTTCAGAAGTATATCTGTTATATCTGGCATGAGGATTATTGACTGCTCCTCGTCCTTTTATGGGGCGTGATGATTTGGTCAAGGTCTAACTATGCGGCATCAATGCTGCGTAAATACATTTTTTCGGTCACGATATCTCGGTTATCGACAACCCGATCCAAATAAACCATTCCTTGCAGATGATCATATTCGTGCTGAAAAACTCTTGCGACAAAATCAGTGAAAGTAACCTTGTGCTGTTGGCTCTGTTGACAGAAATAAGTTACTTCAATTGACGTCAAACGAGGCACCTTAGCCCGGATACCCGGTATACTTAGGCAGCCTTCCCAACCCATGTCTGTTTCATCGCTAAGCTGAGAAAACGATGGATTGATCATCACCACCGGCTCCATCTGCGGAGCTTTTGGATATCTCGGCGTTGGGTTTGAAGCAACAACAATAATTTGCAAAGATTCTTCTATTTGCGGTGCTGCAATGCCTACACCCTGCCCCTCTTTCATCAACGCTAACATAGTATTGATTATCGATTTTATTGAGGACGTTAATGGAAATTCAACAGGCAACGCATTTTGCCTTAACACAGCGTTGCCTAATTGAGCGATTTCCCAAACGACTGTCATGTTCTGTCTCTTGTATCCAAAATAAAAGTTATTGACTTAGTGAAATTCATTCATCTTTTTTAAATTCACCCTCTATTACGTTAGGATCTTTTCTGTAACTTCTTTCATTCGGTTGACCGGCTACCACCCATTGTTTCTGAAGTAAATAATTGACTAATTTTTTTCGGGTAACTGGGATCAAACAAATAAACCCCATCACATCCGTAAAAAAACCAGGTGTTAACAATAATGCACCACCCACCAACAAAATAGGGCCTTCGATAATTTCTAATGTTGGAATTTGACCTTTAGCCATGCTCGCTTGCAAACGTTGAAACGTCGCAAAACCTTGTTGTCGAAGCATCCAACTCCCTATAATTGCGGTGCTGACGACCAACAAAACGGTTGGAAAGACGCCGACAAAAGCGCCTAGTTTAAGTAATAAATAAATCTCTACTATAGGTACAACAAGAAAAAACAACAGTAAAAGTTGAAATGGGGCCATAATACAACGCCTCGTTTTAGTACTGGCAGACAGTCATGATCGACTTATGAGTGAAAAATTCAATTTGATTTTTTGTACTTGTCCTAATCAAAAAACCGCAGAAAAACTGGCTCACGACCTTATTCAAAAAAAACTTGCAGGTTGTATTAATATTCTTCCTGGGCTGACGTCAGTTTACCCTTGGCAAGGTAAAATTGAAACCGCTCAAGAAATCCTGTTATTGATTAAATCGAGAAATGATCTGTTTCCTTCTCTTCAAGCCACTATTACCGAGCTTCATCCTTATGAACTTCCAGAAATCATTGCAGTCCCAATTCACGATGCTTTACCTGATTACTTACAGTGGATCAATTCATGGCTAACTTTAAAATAGTTTTTCTTTGCTTGATTGTAGCGATCAGCAACCGTGGATTTGCCGTAGATATTTCAGAATTACTGCCAGCCGATCAAGCTTTTGTACCATCCGTATCAACAAGCAATAATAACTCGATAAAAGTACAGTTTGATATTGCAGAAGGTTACTATTTATACCGTAATAAATTTAAGTTTACTGCTGATCCTCAAGAAATTTCTTTAGCAGTTCCTGAATTTCCCAAAGGTATTCAAAAACATGATGACTTATTCGGCGATGTTGAAGTGTACCGCCGCAAACTGGCCATCCAACTACCCTTCGAAGCAAAACCCAATCAAAGCAATACCGAACTCGTATTGAAATATCAAGGTTGTGCCGATGCAGGTGTGTGTTATCCCCCACAAACCAAAAAGCTCAGCCTGCAATTTCCGAGAACCAATCAACGCAGTACTCAAGCAGATCCATTGGACCGCTTACTCAAACAACCCGGCCAAAATTCATTTCAGGCAAATAGCAGCTTACTACCTGCTGATCAGGCATTTAGACTATTGGTAACCGTGGTTGATCCAGAAACTATTCAGCTACAATGGGATATCGCCGCTGGTTATTATTTATATCGGGAGAAGATTGCGCTCGAGTTGAGTAAAGCCCAATCCACTGCAATGGGAAAGTATTCGATACCTAGAGGAAAACCGGTTCACGATGAAGCCTTTGGTGATGTTGAAATTTTTCATCACCAGTTAGACTTGAAAGTTCCACTTGTCAGGCAGGCTTTGAATGAAGAAGCCATTCAGTTAAAAGTAGGTTATCAAGGGTGTGCAGAAATCGGTGTTTGCTATCCTCCGATGCAACAGACGGTGGAATTGAACTTGGGACTACCTGTTCAATTAAACAAGCCTGATACGGCAACCAAGATTGACAACGATTTGGCGGAGCAAGATCAAATAGCCAATAGCCTTGCAAGCGATTCCTTAGTTTTTACACTAGCCAGTTTTCTTGGCTTTGGTTTGTTGTTAGCGTTTACACCCTGTGTATTTCCAATGATACCGATTCTCTCCGGTATTATCGTAGGACAAGGCGATAAGATTACATCCAGTCGAGCTTTTATTTTATCCTTGGGTTTTGTATTAGCGTCAGCGCTAATGTATACGCTCTTTGGTATTCTCGCTGCTTTATTCGGCAGTAACCTGCAAGCCACTTTACAGCAACCTTGGGTTATCATCACATTTAGCGCAATTTTTGTTGCCTTAGCGCTTTCAATGTTCGGGTTTTATGAAATCGCTCTGCCACAATCCCTACAAACAAAGTTGAACAATATCAGTAACCAGCATCGAGATGGCAGTTTATTCAGTGCCGTTATCATGGGAGCACTATCTGCTTTAATTGTGGGGCCTTGTGTTGCTGCACCTTTAGCTGGAGCGCTGATTTATATTGGTCAGACCGGTGATATTGTTCTGGGTGGCTCCGCTTTGTTCATGATGGGTTTGGGCATGGGGTTGCCGTTATTACTGATTGGCGCTTCAGCAGGACATTTTCTACCAAAAGCGGGCAGTTGGCTCAATGCTACTAAAGCGGTATTTGGTGTCGCCATGCTGGCTGTTGCCGCTTGGATGCTGGAAAGAGTGTTACCGCCATCTATAATAATGTTCTTTTGGGCTTTATTGTTGATTATCCCAGGGGTCTATATGAAAGCAATCGACCCACTACCCAGCGATTCTTCTGGTTGGTCAAAATTATGGAAAGCTTTAGGTTTATCAATGGTTTTTTATGGTTTATTAATTCTGGTTGGACTTTCAGTTGGCGGACATGATCCGCTAAAGCCATTAAAAAACTTTGGTATCAATCGAACGGCAGCGGTTAACCCTGTCGTTTTTGAGCGCATTAATAATTTAGATGAACTGGCCGCAAAACTTGCCGTAGCCACAGAACAAGAAAAATGGACCCTTTTCGACTTTTATGCAGATTGGTGTATCTCTTGCAAGGAGATGGAAGCTTATACTTTTTCCGATCCAAGTGTGATAGAAAAACTCAAATCAATGCAACTAATACAAGCGGACGTCACCAAAAACCTAGCGCAAGATAAGGCAATGTTGAAGAAATTTGATCTACTTGGACCTCCTGCCATTTTATTTTTCGACCCGCACGGCCAAGAACGAGCAAATTTACGTGTCATTGGTTATAAAGATGCAGCAAATTTTCTTAAACACCTTGACAGGATGAAGCTATGACTCGAACCCGCCTTTTTATTTTTCTCACAGGACTGATAGCTTTAACAGCAGGTTGGTATGCGCGTTATGCCGATTTATCCTTTGCTGCTGAGAAACAACAACTCCCAAGTTTTTCTTTACCTGACCTGACAGGTCAAAAAAGAAATATCGAAGAATGGAAAGGTAAGGTTTTAGTTATCAACTTTTGGGCAACCTGGTGTCCACCATGTCTTAAAGAAATACCTGATTTTGTCGCATTACAGCAGCAAATGGGATCCCAAGGTCTGCAGTTTATTGGTATAGCGCTTGAGGAAGTGGAAACTGTTACAGACTTTGTAAAAGCCAACAGCATCAATTACCCAATATTAATAGGCGATCAAGACGGTGTCATGCTGTCCAAAAAGATGGGGAATGTAGTCAGCTCGGTACCCTTCAGTGTCGTAATAGATCGAGAAAACAATATCGTTGCACGCCAGCTTGGTGCATTCACCCCGGCCGAGATAAAAAAAGTTGTTATTCCGCTATTACAAAAAAATCGCACTTAGCATAAAATACACAAAAAGCTTCGATCTTGCTTCGAAAAGGTCCTAAATTTTAAGTTTCTAGACATTTTATAAAAAATTAGGCAAAATTCACTTATTCCACTGTCAGAAGCAACGTAATATTATTTACAATGACAACAATCAGCGTCATTAATGGACCCAATTTGAATATGCTTGGCATTAGAGAGCCTGGCTTGTACGGTAATCAACGCTTAACAGATATTCAAGAAACACTAGAATCGATTACAGACGATTTGGGCCATCGTTTATTTTTCTATCAAAGTAATGCCGAAAACGAAATTATTGACACCATACACGCTAATTACGAACAAGGCGTAAAGGTTATTATCATCAATCCAGCAGCTTACACGCATACCAGCATTGCCATAAGGGATGCTTTCCTTGCTACCAAAATCCCTTTTATTGAGGTACACCTGTCCAATATTCATTCCAGAGAGACTTTTCGCAGCCACTCTTATTTATCGGATATAGCACAAGGTGTTATTAGTGGATTCGGCCCACTGGGGTACGAACTTGCACTACAAGCTGCCATTAAAACCTGTAGAGACCTAGACCCAAATGGACATTAGAAAAATAAAAAAACTCATAGAATTAATTGAAGAATCAGATATCGCGGAACTGGAAATAAAAGAAGGGGAAGAATCGGTTCGTATAAACCGCTATTCAAGTTTACAGCCCCCGGCACCCATTTATACACCTCCAAACCCTGCTCTCATTCAGACAAACGCCAAAGCGCCCTCAGAGGACGCTGTTAATGAGGCAGCAGACGATAACATCAGTGGCCACGTGGTAAAATCACCCATGGTCGGTACATACTATAGAGCAGCCTCGCCCGGTTCCAAACCTTTTGTTGATATTGGGATGCACGTCGAAGTCGGTGATACTATCTGCATTATCGAAGCGATGAAAATTCTCAACCAGATCGAAGCCGACCACAGTGGCACCATCGTTAAAATTCTTGTTGAAAATACACAACCGGTTGAATATAACCAGCCGTTATTCATCATTGAATAACGTATTTTCATCTTTCTGATTTATTTAATGGTGCAACATGTTCGATAAAATCCTCATCGCTAACCGAGGCGAAATTGCTTTACGTATTTTGCGCGCATGCCGTGAATTAGGCATCAAAGCGGTCGCTGTTCATTCTGAAGCAGATAGAGATCTGAAACACGTCCGACTGGCTGACGAATCGGTTTGTATTGGCCCCGCAGCTTCGCAAGATAGTTACCTCAATATTCCAGCCATCATTAGTGCCGCAGAAGTCACTGATGCCGAGGCCATTCATCCCGGTTATGGCTTTTTATCAGAAAACGCCGATTTTGCCGAAAAAGTCCAACAAAGTGGTTTTGTTTTTATCGGGCCAAATGCTGATACCATTCGCACGATGGGAGATAAGATTGCCGCAAAAAAAGCGATGCTGGCGGCTGGCATACCTTGTGTCCCGGGTTCTGGTGAACCTCTTACAGATGATGACAAGGCAAATCATAAAATTGCCGCTGAAATAGGTTACCCGATAATCATCAAAGCATCTGGCGGTGGCGGTGGACGTGGCATGAGGGTCGTCCATACCGAAGCCGCACTTTCCAACTCCATTTCAATGACTAAAATTGAAGCTGCCAATGCGTTTGGTAACGATATCGTCTACATGGAGAAATTTCTTGAGCAACCCAGACACATAGAATTTCAAGTCATTGCAGATTCGCACGGAAACGCTGTGCATTTAGGTGAACGGGACTGTTCAATGCAGCGCCGCCATCAAAAGGTTGTCGAGGAAGCCCCTGCACCTGGCATTACCGAGCAGCAACGCACCGAGATGGGTCATCGTTGTGTGCAGGCCTGTAAAGAAATAGGTTACCTGGGAGCGGGGACTTTTGAATTCTTGTATGAGAATGGCGAATTCTTTTTTATTGAAATGAACACCCGGGTACAAGTCGAACATCCGGTGACCGAGATGGTGACGGGTATCGACATCGTTGTGGAACAACTGTGGATCGCTGCAGGCAACCCACTATCCTTTACCCAAAATGATGTAAAACTCTATGGTCATGCCATCGAGTGTAGAATCAATGCAGAAGATGCCAAAACTTTTATGCCCTGCCCTGGTGTGATAGATCAATTTCACATGTCAGGAGGTCCCGGTATTCGCTGCGACACCCATATTTACAATGGTTACAACGTACCACCGTACTATGATTCAATGATCGGTAAAGTCATAGCGCACGGCATGACACGAGAAAGTGCCATCGCAAAAATGAATAATGCCCTGACAGAAATGGTGATAGAAGGCATTAAAACTAATATTCCTCTGCAAAAAAACATAATGGAAGACAGTGCATTTATAAAAGGTTCTCAAAACATCCATTACTTAGAAAAAAAACTAGGCCTGGAATGATCTTACAAGCTTACAAGGCAAGTTCAGACTGCATAAAAATTGCTCCACAAGCAACATGGCTTGGAATCAATTATCTGTTACTTCGAAGGAAACATCTGCCGCTTTAATCAGCGACTTGTTTTCATCGCTAGGCGCTCTTTCGGTGACATTTATGGACGCCGGAAACCAACCTGTCTATGAACCTGATATCGGAGAAACACGTATCTGGCCATATACAAAAGTAATAGGTTTGTTTGATCTTTCAACCGATTTGGATGGTATTCTTAACTTTCTTAATTTTCAGTTAGGTAAAGATGTTTTAACTGACTGGGATAGCCAGCTTATTGCAGACGAACGTTGGGAACTAGCCTGGAAAGATCATTTCAAACCAATGTTGTTTGGCAATCGACTTTGGGTTTGTCCAACGGGTGAGGACAAAAATGATGGCGGCCAGATCTGTTTACTTATGGACCCAGGGCTTGCTTTTGGCACCGGCACCCACCCGACAACATCGTTATGCCTGGAGTGGTTGGCGGCGAATAATGTTGAAAATAAAATAGTTACCGATTTTGGATGTGGATCCGGTATATTAGCCATTGCTGCGCTACTGCTAGGCGCTAAACAAGCTTTTGCGATTGATATTGACCCACAAGCGCTCACAGCAACTCAGGAAAATGCAAAAAAAAACGCAGTCTTCGATAGGTTAAGTTGCTATCTACCCGAACAATTCACCCAGCAACAAGCAGACATCGTTATCGCCAATATTCTGGCTAACCCACTAATCAAGTTACAACCAAAGCTATCCCAAAGTGTAATGCCTTCTGGTAACTTGATCCTTTCGGGTATTTTGGCAGATCAAAGTTACGATGTTGTGCAGGCTTATCAGTCTGATTTCCTGATTGATCAACCTGCCATACAAAAAAACTGGTGTCGAATAGATGGCACAAAATATTAGGACACAGCCATGCACACAGAATGTCCAGTTTGTTTTAGAACGTTAACAGTCACTACCAAGCAGTTACATGCAGAGAATTCAGTTATCAATTGTTCTCACTGCTCAGCTAGTTTTGATACATTACAACATCTGTGCGCTAACCTTCCCCCCGAGTTAAAAAAAGACCCATTAAGAATACGAAAGAAAGCACCGTTTGCAATACCAACATGGCTATGGGGTTTAGGGACAATAATAGTTTTGTGGTTATTGATGATTCAGATTATCTATTTTAAACAGCAATCTTGGCTTAATAACCCCTCTGTCAGAATTTGGGTTAATGGCCCTTGCAAAATTTTACATTGTCATCTGCCTCCTTTTAAACAAATCCATAAGCTTAAAATAACTAAAAGTTCTTTATTACCACTAGCCAGTAACAAATATTTACTGGCAATAAAATTAAACAACCATGCACCATTAGCGCAAAGTGCACCTTCAATTAAGTTATCATTAATCGATTTCAAGGGAGCAATTATCGCCGAAAGAATTTTTGACCCTGATGAATACCAACTCTCACCAGATGACTCAGAAATCGAACCGAATCAGACTTATTCAGCCGACTTAAGTCTATGGATACCCCATCGAAAGATTGGTGGCCATCGTGTCGAGTTTTTTTGAAAACAGAAAACTTAGTACAATGCCTCTAACAAGAAAACCATCATCTCGCTCCTTAACACCCTCATGCCATGGTACGATCAGGGTCAGTCGTAAACATTTTCTGTTCGCAATGATTTACCAGGGTAAGTAAAACAGCTATGAAAACGAATCTTGAACCGGTAGCCGGCGGTGGCCTCTTGGACAGGCGTTTGTTTTTAAAACAAGGATTGCTGTTTTCTGTGGCTACAGCACTACCTTCATCGGCTCTGGCGAAAACACCCATTCTATCCAACCTGACATCAAAACCCGATTGGATGCGGACTCCCGGCAAACCATTTTCTAACTATGGCATGCCCTCCGAACATGAGAAAAAAACCATTCGCTGGACCATGGCAAATAGTATGACGCCTGGCAATGGTGTGTCCTGGACGCCCTTACAAGATCTCGAAGGAATTATTACCCCAAACGGATTACACTTCGAAAGGCACCATAACGGGGTTCCTCAAATCGACCCCAAGCAACATCAGCTTTTAATTCATGGTTTAGTCAAGAACCCGCTCATTTTTTCTTTGGATGATTTATTACGTTATCCCATGCAATCCAAGCTCTGCTTCATCGAATGTGGCGGCAATAGCAATGCGGGTTGGCGTAGCGACCCAATCCAAACGCCGGTCGGCTATGTCCATGGCATGGTATCTTGCAGTGAATGGACCGGTATTCCACTGAAGCTTCTTTTGAACGAAGCTCAATTAAGGAAAAAAGCTTTTTGGATAATCGCTGAAGGGGCTGACGCAGCAGCCATCAACATTAGCATCCCCATTGAAAAAGCCATGGACGATGTTTTGCTAGCCTTGTATCAAAATGGTGAGCGCCTGCGCCCGGAAAATGGCTACCCTGTACGTCTCATCGTCCCGGGCTGGGAAGGAATACTGCATATCAAATGGCTAAGACGCATACATATTTCTGACCGTCCGGTTATGTCGCGTAATGAAACAGCCAAATATACCGAACTTTTACCTTCTGGCAAAGCGCAGCAATTTAGTTTTCCAATGCAGGCTAAGTCGTTAATTACAAAGCCATCCTTTGGCCAAAGATTAACGCACCCCGGGCTTTATCAGATCAACGGGCTGGCCTGGAGCGGTGCAGGCAAGATTCGTCATGTCGAGGTATCGGCGGATAGCGGCTTGAGTTGGGCTAAAGCAGAATTGCAAGCACCGATTCTCGATAAATGTTTCACCCGATTTCGCATTCCCTGGCAATGGGATGGACGCCCCGCTATCATCAAAAGCCGGGCGACTGATGAATCAGGATATATCCAACCTGAGCGCCCAGTTTTAATTCAACAAAAAGGGCAATATGGCTATTTTCACTATAATGCCATTGTAAGTTGGTCGGTCTCTTCGCAAGGAGAAATCAGTCATGTCTATGCTTAGGAGCGAGGATTTAATAATATCCGGAAGTTTGGCGCAGGATTTTTGTTCGTATTCAAGGCGTAGAAACAGGCGCATAGCACGCTACGCAACTGTTTCTACAACGTGGAAGACGGACAAAAAGACAAGTCAAGATGCGGATATTATTAAATCCTCGCTCCTTAAAGTGTTGCTTATCTATTTTGGATTATTGTTCGTGGGTGTCAACCCTATTATTGCCGTGTCAGATCCAGGTCCAAATTTAGGTCACAAACCAGATCCTGGCATCGTTAAAAGCTGGAATTTAAGTATTTTCCCTGACGGCACCGGCTTACCAGAAGGCAGTGGATCGACTGCTGAAGGGCAAAAGATTTACCTCAACCAATGTTTGTCTTGTCATGGCGAAAATGGTCAAGGTGACAGCGCAGAAGAGCTGGCGGGTGCTCATCACTCATTGACCGATGATCCGCCGGATAAAACAATTGGAACCTATTGGCCTTATGCGACCACGCTGTTTGACTTCATTAGTCGAGCCATGCCTATGGATGCGCCTGGCTCATTAACGTCTGGACAAATTTATGCCGTTACAGCCTACTTGCTGTATCTCAATCATATCATTGAAAAAGATGTTGTTTTGGATGGTAAAACTTTAACCAACATCAAGATGCCTAACCGCCATGGTTTTATCGATATGTATGCCAAAAAAAGAAGGCAGCAACCTTGAATTAAACTATAGTTAGAATCACAGTACTCTATGTTTTACGGAGCTAAATCAGTGGAAACTTTCGCAATTTCTGATCTTTCAGTTTTGCTCATCGAGCCATCAAATACTCAGGCTAAAATTATTGAACATGCTTTACAAAACCAAGGCGTACAAAATATAGAAATTGTCATATTGGGGCAAGAAGCACTAAAAACGATTGACAAATATCCACCCGACTTAATTGTCAGTAGTATGTACTTAAGTGATATGACTGCAACTGAGGTCATCACATCCTTGCGGCATCTAGACGAACCTCGCGATAACATACCTTTTATTTTGATTTCTAGCGAGCATCATTTCGGATTACTAGATCCGATTAAGCAAGCTGGTGTGGCGGCTATGCTGCCAAAACCTTTTACCGAGAATGATCTTAGTAAAGCGTTAGCAACAGCGGTACAATTGATCGAAACAGATGAAATCGTTTTTGACAGTTACGACCCAGATGATTTAAATATCTTGATCGTTGACGATAGTCCCCTAGCTTGTAAACACCTAAGTAAAACATTAGAAAATATAGGCCTTTCTAATTTTACCATCGTGCATAGCGGACAAGATGCATTAGACCTGATCGAAGATCAACTAAAACTGGATATTATACTGACTGATTTATATATGCCTGGAATGAATGGCCAACAATTGACGGAACATATTCGAAAGGATCTTGGAAATACCTTACTTCCAATTATATTGATCACCAGTGAAACAGATAAATCTCTTTTAAATGAAATTCGCAAAGCCGGCGTTAGCGCAATCTGCAGTAAGCCTTTTAATCCACAAGAACTGAAGCGGATTGTCACAGACGTTTTGGAAAATTGACCCTCTCCCATCAATCCCCATAGGTTGCAGCGATTATTGTGCCATCTGACTTTTGAACCTTTTTGACCAAGCCAGCATACCACCTTCAAGATTATAAACCTGCTTAAATCCATTTGCCAAAGCCATCCTCGCAGCTCGGGCGGAACGACCACCACTACGGCAAACAAATAAATGCGGTTGTTCTTTATTTAACTGATGAATACGGTTTTCAAAATTATCCTGCAAACAAATCAGCTGAGCTCCCTGAATATGACCAAGATCACCATTGAACTCATCAGGACGGCGGACATCAATTATTTTCATTCCAGTCAAATCAGAATTAGGAGAAACTTCATTGATTCGGTTGCCAGTCACCAAACCCATGGTATCTGCCAATAATTTGCTGACCCCTTCAAGTTGAGTATTTACTTTACTGTTAATTTCTTCAAATTTCTGCTGTGCCTCCTGCGCACTGACAGAGGATTTTTTAGAAATATCATTGATGTTATTAACTTCACTCTCAATATCGCCGAATTGCGAGTTCACTGCTTCTGTCACTTCCAATAAAAAACCAACACTTTGTTCTATGCCCGTAATAATATTGGTCACTTCGGATCGGGTAATTTCAACCGAACTACTAATTTCTAACGTGGCTGCTTCGCTTTTATTAGACAGATCACGCATACACTCAGCGACCACAGCAAATCCACGCCCATGCTCACCGGCACGGGCAGCTTCAATCGAAGCATTTAAGGCGAGTAGATTAGCTTCTGCAGAAACATCTCTAATTTGCTGAGATTTATCGTGAATACCATTGATCAACTGTTGAATGGACTGGAGCGTATTAATAGAATCCTGCCAAGAATTAACCGAATTCGAAAGATCATCCATTTTCGCTTTACTTCGGTCAGTGGTTTCGGTCATTCGATTACTTGAATGATATATTTCAGGGAGTAAAGAAAATGCATTAGTCACAAATTCTTGAGCAGATTTTAATTCTGTTGTCATCGACTCCACGCTTCGACCATTGGTTAAAAACGCTGCATTCAACTGCTCGCTTTGTTGTTCTACCGAATGTTCCTTAGCGCGGGATAATTCTTCGCATGCTTGTTGTTCTTGTTTCAGTTTTTCAAGGACGGTGTTGTGATCTGCTGAGAGTTTCGCTTGTTCCAAAGCATTTTTTTTGCGTTGTCGAGAAGTTGCCCAAAACCAACCCAAACTGCCCGCTGCTGTCGCTACGAAAAAAACTAATAGGATTATCTTAATCATCTTCTTTATTTACTCAGTTGAGAACGCTGCCAACTCACCATACCACCGGACAAATTAGCTACCCCACTAAACCCCAGTGCAATCAACATCGCCGCAGCGGTTGTGCTTCTAACACCAGCACGACAAACCGTAATAATCCGACTTTTACGATATTCATCCAATTCGTTAAAACGTTTTGGTAATTCGGCAAGTGGAATCAAGAGACTGCCTTCAATATGACCCAGTTCCCCTTGATATTCCTCTGCATCTCTAACATCCAAAACTAACGGAGGGTTCGTGCCTTTCAATTGACCTTGTAAATATTCCTGAGATACTTGAAATACTTGGTTGAGTTCAGCAATAGATGGATAAGCAATTTCTGTATCTTGCGATTCTGAAGCATTGATTTGCAGTACCTCTTGAATTTTTTCTGGCAGAGGCAAACCAAGCTCCTTCATTAGTTGGATATACTCATCTCGACTTCTACCTCTAACCCTAGGATTATGACTCTTCTCATAACCAATCGTGGAACTTGTATTGCCCCTATAATCATGGGCCGGAAACACCAGGGTCTCATCCGCTAACGCAAAAAGCTTTCCGGCAATACTGTCATATTGATCACCGGCATCGCCACCAGCAAAGTCTGTTCGGCCGGTTCCGCCAATAAGCAAACAATCACCCGTTAAAACTCGATCTTGGATATGTAAACTAATACTATCCGGGGTATGCCCAGGGGTGTGAAGTATATCGATTTTAACATCACCCAACTCGATGCTATCACCATCATTGAGATGACGGTCAACGTTGGGCTGGGGAGACGCTAAATGGCGAGCAATGTTACAGCCTGTCAACGCTTTAATTTCTTTAAGCGCCGAACGATGGTCGGCATGGGTATGAGTATCAATAACCAGCTCTAAACGTAATCCATAATAAGCTAAAATAGCAAGATAACGATCAATGTGGCTGGTAACAGGGTCTACTAAGACGGCTTTGTTATGAACATCACAGCCGATGAGGTAAGTCTTACATTTTTCTTGGTTTAGCTCAGTAAAAATCATCGTGAATTCCTTTTTCCTGGTTGCATATCATAAAAAGTATAGAAGAAACTATAAATTTTACGAAAAGGACAGATAAGTTTTACTCAGCCTGTTTTATTTAATTGTTTAAAATGTCCGGAAATAACAGTCTTATGTTTCCCAAATCAGGTAATAGTGTTTGATATGAAATGGGTAAACCTAATTATTTACTCTATAAAAAACTCTGTCAAAACAAATAAATTACCCTTCACTCGCTGCCAGAGCATTGATATAATTCGGTTCTTGACTGATTTCGTCGACTAATTCGGTATAGATAATTTTATCTTGTTCGTCAATTATCACCACCGCTCTAGCCGTTAACCCTGCCAGTACGCTATCAGTAATAGCAACACCGTAATCTTGAGCAAAGCTGGAGCGAAATGTTGAAAGTGGGATCACACTTTCCAAGCCCTCTGACCCGCAAAAACGATCTTGGGCGAAAGGCAAGTCTGCCGAGACGATTAATACAACAGTATTGGGCAACCGATCTGCTTTTTCGTTAAACTTTCGGGTCGAAGTTGCACAAGTTGGCGTATCTAAACTGGGAACAATATTCATAATTTTCCTCTTTCCTTGATAGGTTGCCAAAGACACATCCGCTAACTTGCCATTGGTTAAAGAGAAATCAGGCGCGTTGCTACCAACTGCTGGTAATTCACCTGAAGTATGAATAGGTTTACCCATAAATTGAATATTAGCCATAAAAGAATCTCCCGTATTAGGAATGCTGTATCGAAGTGGTAATAAAAATCTTCTGAACTCTCAACTCACTTAGGTTAGAGAGACTAACATGAATATTACCCGTTTATAAAGCTGCCTGCTAGCTTTAACAATGCACTGTTTCTTGCCATAAGAATACTGTGATACCAAATCTTATTTTCGTTTTTTAACATGTTTCATCAATCGCTTACGGCGTTTGACTTGTCTTTCAGTCAATTTATTTCTTATCCCTTTAAAAGGATTGTCAGAAGTACGAAATTCGAGGTGTATCGGGGTTCCTTCCAATTTTAATCGCTGACGAAAATAATTTTGTAAAAATCGTTTGTAAGAATCTGGTAACGCATTGGTCTGATTCCCATGAATAACAACCCTGGGTGGGTTATGTCCACCTTGGTGGGCATATTTAAGTTTAATGCGACGGCCTCGAACCAAAGGCGGTTGATGACTTTGCAGGGCATCATGGAGGATGTCTGATAACACTGAGGTCGACAAATCAATCATCGAAGCTCGATAAAGTTTGTCAATCTTATCAAACAATTTACCCACCCCACTGCCATGTAAAGCGGAAATTGGATGTTTTTCAGCGAATTTAACAAACGGTAGTTTAAGGTCAATTTGTCTTTGGATGGTTTGTTTCTGATCAGGGGATATGCCATCCCATTTATTTAGGCCGATAATTAACGCTCTACCCGCTTCCATAACCATTCCCATCAGGCTTGCATCCTGATCCGTCACTCCTTCACTGGCATCAGCCAAATAAATAACTACATTCGCTTTATCTATTGCTTTCATGGCTTTAATAACGCTGAATTTTTCAATCGCTTCCGAGATTTTCGCGCGGCGCCTCATGCCAGCGGTATCAATCAACGTGAAAGGCTTACCTCGCCGTTCAAACTCAATATAAATACTGTCGCGAGTGGTCCCCGGTTGATCAAAAACAACGACTCTTTCTTCACCCAGGATACGATTAACCAGCGTAGATTTACCAACATTCGGTCTTCCTACTACAGCAATAGCAATGCCTTTGGGCTCTTGCTCTACATTTTCCAGTTCAGATACAGTATTCGGCAGCACCGCCTGAATGGTTTGCAGTAACTCAGGGATTCCCTGACCATGTGAAGCAGCTATTTTTACCGGATCACCCAACGCTAACGAATAAAAATCAGAACTGGCGAGCGTGGCATCTAACCCATCATTTTTATTCGTCACCAATATAATAGATTTACTCATTTTGCGTAATTGATCAGAAATAGCAAAATCAGCCGTATTGATCCCTTCTCTTGCATCCACCATAAAAACAATGATGTCTGCTTCTGCTAAGGCTCTGTGAACTTGAAGTTTGGAAAAACCGGCAACCCCTTCTTTGCTATCCGTAAGTCCACCGGTATCAACCAGGATAGCATTTAATTCACCCCGTCTGATCCGTCCGTATTGACGATCTCTAGTTAAGCCGGGATAGTCTGCTACCAACGCATCCCTGGTTCGAGTCAAATAATTAAATAGCGTGGATTTACCAACATTGGGGCGGCCAACTAAAGCAATGACAGGAAGTATCATGGGATGGGTTTTCGTTTAAGAATAAGACTAAAAGCGTTATAACATGCAAGGCATGGTTGTAAGAATAAAGTACTGACAGCGAAAAGTTATTGACTAATTTTTAAAGCGGCTAATGTACCATCAGTCGCATAAACATAAACTATATCATCCACGATAAGTGGTGCAATTTGAAAGGGTTCGTCTGTCACACGAATTCTTCCCATTTGCTTGCCATCATCATCATTCAGCCAGTGAACATACCCTTCAAAATCCCCTACAACAACAAAGTCTTCATAGACGGCAGGAGCTGTTAAATTCCTTCGATGCAGTTTTTTTTGCTTCCATAATGCAGCGCCGGTTCTTTGGTCAAGCTGCCAAGTATCACTATTTTCATCCGTCACATAAAGGAACCGCCAATCCAACGTCATGTCAGAAAAAGAGGATACTTCTTCATTGCGCCATAGAATTTCACCGTCTTGCAGTAACACAGCAAACACGCCTTGTTGATAGCTGGTAAGAAAAATAATACCATCAGCTTCCACTGGATCGCCATCCAAGTCAATCAAACGCTCTACTTCTGATCGGCCTTTTGGCAAGGCGACATTTGATTCCCATTCCAGTTTTCCGTCAACCAGTCGCAAGGCAATCAATTTCCCGCTTGGGAAACCAGCTATCACTTGATCATTTATAATCAAGGGCTTGCCTTCGCCACGTAGACTTAGGGCAGGAACATTACGCTCATAAGTCCATAACTCCTCGCCATTTTCTTCGCTTAAAGCGGTTAATTTACCATCAATGGCACGAACAACGACTATGCCTTGCTCAATCGCTGGCACGGAGATAACTTCACTGGACACTCTCGTTTCCCACAATAATTTGCCGTCGGCGATATTAAAAGCAGTAACGTCCGCATCACTACTACCTAAAATCAATGTATCATTGCCAATACCAGGGCCGCCAGAGAATGGTATCTCAGTTTCTATTTCCCAAACTGAGTCACCTGTTTCTGCACTGATAGCAGTGAGCAATCCTTCGTGATCCGCCACGTATAGAACTTCTTCCTGCTCAACTGGAAGAAGTTTTAAGCGCAAATCTTCCGAACCTTCACCAATGTTCTCCTCCCAAATGGTTTCGATCTCTATTTCAGGTTCGTAATCGACCAGTTCGGCAGGTGGTTCGACGTTATCTTCATCGGAAAAGATATCGGTGATCCCTGAAAATGCGCTACATCCAGAAATTACCCAGACAGCTATAAGAAACAGCGTAGCCCGCATTAGTCTGTTTTTTCTTTCAATTTTGGAAGCGCTACATCACCCATTTTCAATTGCAATAATGGCGATTGCCGACCCGCCACCATGGCTTTTTGATACGATGTTCGAGCTTCACCCAAACGACCTAACCCCAAATACAGATCGCCGGTAAGCTCTTCGTATTCGGCATTAAAATTAGCTGTTTTCTCTGGATCAGCTTCGGCTATCATTTTCAAACCTTCTTCATACTGACCTGTTGCCAGGAGCAATCTGACTAACCGGATACGAGCCACATTCTTCAGACCTTCATCAGGAGCGGTTGTTACCAGTTGTTCTAATATGGCTTTAGCTCCATCAATATCATCACTATCAACCTTTAGTTTAACTTTGATCAGTTCAGCATAAGCGCTGTAGGCAGTATTACCAAACTCTTTGATAATGTGTTGTGATAATTGTTGGGCTCCTTCTTTGTTCTTGTTCTCTACAACCCCAAGAAGTTTTTGATACTGCAGTGATGCTTGTTCACGTTGTTGCAAATCATAGCTTTTCCAATAATTCCAACCAAATAGTAATAAAACTCCAATTGAAAGGCCGATCAGGGTTGAGCTACCATTGGTTTTGAACCATCTCTTGATAGCGTCTATTTGTTCTTCTTCTGAATTATATATTTCCACTTTAATCCTCAGTATTTACTGATTGTTGTATCGTTAAGAATATGTTTGAAATGATCCACAGCCTCTGTCTGGAGAATAATAACCTGCTCTTCACTTTGCCTTAATGATTTGATGCTGACTCGCTGATTCGCTATTTCATCTTCTCCTAAAACCAAGGCATAGTTTGCGCCACACTTATCTGCTTTTTTGAATTGACTTTTATAACTGCCACCACCGCAATTCAAGATCAGATTAAATTCAGGTAATGCATCTCGCAGTTGTTCGGCAAGTTTTATGCCTTGCTGTACAGTACCTCCGCCGACGCAGACAAGATAGCCATCTACCCTGGTCTGCTTCTTTTGCTCATCAAGTAAGGCAACGAGCCGTTCAATCCCCATAGCGAAACCAATGGCAGAAGCACCTCGTCCACCGAGTTGTGCAATTAAACCATCGTAGCGTCCACCAGCACACACAGTACCTTGAGCGCCAAGAGAATCAGTAACCCACTCAAAAACCGTATTGCAGTAATAGTCCAAACCTCGTACCAAACGGGTATTCAACTCAAATTGAATATCGAGATCCCGCAAAAATTCAGTGAGCTCGTTGAAGTGTCTTGAACTTTCCGAACCCAGGTATTCGAGTAGAACCGGAGCATCTTTGATAAGTTGAGCCATTTCCGGATTTTTACTATCGAGGATACGTAATGGATTAGTGTCTAACCGTCTTCGACTATCCTCATCTAATTGTTGCTCATGTCCTTTGAGATAAGTTATCAGCTTTTCTCGGTAAATTAAGCGTTCCTCACTGGTTCCTAACGAATTCAGTTGTAACTGCATTTTGTGCTGAACGCCAAGTCTTTTCCACAGCCGGTAAGTTAAAGCAATGATCTCAGCGTCAATATCCGGCCCAGGCATGCCATAGGTTTCAAGGCCAACCTGATAAAATTGACGATAACGACCTGCTTGCGGACGTTCGTGACGAAACATTGGGCCGTAATACCAGAGTCGCTGAACCTGGTTGTGCAATAACCCGTGTTCAATACAGGCGCGCAGACACCCTGCCGTTCCCTCTGGTCTTAGCGTGAGCGAGTCGCCGCTTCGATCTTCAAAGGTGTACATCTCTTTCTCGACAATATCAGTGACTTCACCGATTGAACGTTTGAATAATTCAGTTTTTTCGACTATCGGTAATCGAATTTCTTGATAACCATAGGCAGCAAATACGTCTCGCAAGGTCGCTTCAACATAATGCCAGTTGGGTGTCTGTTCAGGCAAGATATCATGCATGCCACGAACGGCTTGAATTTTGTTACTCATTTTAATTTATTGCACCAACTCTGCTGCTTCTCGGGCTTGCTTTGAATTTGGATAAAGCCGATCCAATTTCTCTGCATACTCTTTTTTGAGCCGTTGGTTACCAATAGCTTGTTCTATTTTAACGCCTAATAATAAGGTATCCTCATTTTCATCTGCAACATTCAGATAGCGTTCGAGAAAGGCCCGCGCCGAACGATTTTTGTTGGCATCAAAACTAATGTAGGCCATACCTTTTAAGGCAGGGGCAAAGGTACCATGCAGGGAAAGCGCTTTACGATAGTTATCTTCAGCAGCCTGGTTATCACCTCTTGTTTGGTAACATTGACCGGCATTAGCCAACGCATACCATTGCCGATCATTCATTGGTAGCGCTAAAGCCTTATTGATGTAACTGAACGCTTTGTCGTAATCACCACGTTTACAAAGCAATTTTCCGTAATTATTCGCAATACTCGAGTCATTTGGCTTGATCCTAAGTGCTTTGTTGAAGTGGACATCAGCTTTATCAAGTAAATTAATTTTATCGTAGAAAACCGCTAATGCATTATGAGCATCACCGTTATTTGGATTCAGCTCCAAGGCATGCTCTAGTTTTTCCAATGCTATATCCATTTTCCCGACATCCATGTATCTCACGCCCATATCGACATACAGACCTGACAGATCGGTTTTGCTTTTACCATGACCTGATGAGCCAAATAAACCACAACCGGATAGAATAGTTGCTAGAAAAATTAAAGGTATTACTCTGTAGGAAAGGTTAATATTCATAGCTGGTGATGGTTAATTAGTGAGGAGAAAAGGCCATTGTTTGCTGCATTTTGGCAAAACGTTTGCTTTTATCTTCCACTTGTCCGACCAATTGACCACAGGCTGCATCTATATCATCGCCACGCGTCTTCCTAATCGTAGTAATCATTCCAGACTGATGCAGAATATTCCGAAAACGATCAATTGTTGTCGGTGAAGAACATTGATATTGAGATTGCGGAAAAGGATTGAAAGGAATTAAATTGATTTTTGATGGCACATCTTTTAGCAACCTGATCATCGCTCTTGCATCGACCTGTGAATCATTCACCTGGTCGAGCATGACATATTCAAAGGTAACTTTTTTTCGAGGAGACCCTTCAACCGCATAACGGCAGGCTGCCAATAACTCCTGCAATGGATATTTTTTATTGATGGGCACCAATGTGTTTCTCAATTCATCACAAGACGCATGTAATGACACTGCCAGACTCACGTCAATGCTATCGACCAACCGATACATGGTAGGAACTACGCCGGATGTGCTGACTGTGACACGTCGTTTCGACAAACAGAAAGCAAAGTCATCCAGCATGATATTCATTGCTTGAACTACATTATCGAAATTAAGCAAAGGCTCGCCCATGCCCATCATAACAACATTAGTAATCCGGTTGGTGTCCTTTAATTGCCGAGTCGCCAGTAAAACCTGACCGATAATCTCTGCAACACTGAGGTTACGGTTAAAACCTTGATGCCCGGTCGAGCAAAAAGTACACGCTAAGGCACACCCTACTTGTGAAGAAACACATAGAGTCCCTCTATTCTCTTCAGGGATGAAAACGGTTTCAACACGATTTCCATTATCCATGTCAAGAACCCACTTGCAGGTACCATCCTTTGCCTGCTGTTCTAAAACAATGTCAGGAAGTGAAACAGTGCAATGATCGTTAAGGTATTGCCGTAATGATTTACTGAGATTGGACATCTCATCAAAATTCAACACGCCGTACTGATAGATCCATTGCAAGACCTGAGTTGCTCGAAAAGGTTTTTCACCCAACTCTGTAAAAAAGTCTTGTAAACCTTTTCTATCAAAGTTGAGTAAATTAGTTTTCATCGCCTTAGCGGGTTCTGGCGCAAAGTTCTTCGTCAGAAAAAAAGAACGTGATTTCCTGCTTTGCAGTATCAGGCCCATCTGAACCATGCACCGCATTTTCGTCTATGCTTTGCGCGAAATCTGCTCTAATAGTACCTGCATCAGCTTCAGCAGGGTTTGTGGCTCCCATTAACTGACGGTTTTTTGCAATCGCATCCTCACCTTCTAGGGCTTGCACCATGACTGGACCTGAAATCATAAATTCTACAAGATCATTGAAAAACGGTCGTTCACTATGTACTGCATAAAAACCCTCGGCTTGCTCGCGAGTCATTTGGATCATTTTTGAAGCAATGATTTTAAGCCCATTACTTTCAAACCGGTTATAAATTTGACCAATTACATTTTTAGCAACGGCGTCCGGTTTAATAATTGAAAAAGTTCGTTCTATTGCCATTTAAATCCTCTTTGTATAAAGTTTCTAAGATAAAAAATTAATTCCTTCTATGGACGATTATCGATTTCTGCACCTTCTTTTTCAGGTAACATCAAATCTTCTTTACTGACACCTAAGGCAAGCGTCGCGGCGCTGGCGACAAAGATGGACGAATAAGTCCCGATTAAAACACCCACTAACAATGCAATCGCAAAATTGTGGATAATCTCGCCACCTAATACAGCCAGAGCGGCTACAACTAAAATGGTGGTAAATGATGTCATTAACGTTCTGCTCAAAGTCTGGTTAATGGAAACATTCATGGTGTTTAAAGGGTTATCCTTGCGCATCTTCCGAAAATTTTCTCGAATCCGGTCAAATACTACAATAGTATCATTCAAAGAATAACCAATCACCGCCAGTAGCGCGGCTATAACGGTCAAATCAAATTCAAAACCGAAAACAGAGAAGAAACCCAAGGTGATTATTACGTCATGAATCAGAGCGACTACCGACCCCAAGGAAAACTTATATTCGAAACGCCAGGCAACATAAATCAAGATTCCGAATAGCGCATAGAGTAACGCCAAACTACCATCTTGAGTCAATTCATCGCCAACTTGTGAACCAACGAATTCGATACGCCGTATTTCCCCTTCTACGGCAACATCTTGATTGACGACAGTCAAAACCTTACTACTAAGATCGGCCTCACTAACCCCCTTTTTTGGCGCTAATCGAATCAACACATCTTTCGAAGTTCCGAAATTTTGCACACTGGCCGAAGCAAAACCTCCTTTTTTTAGCTTATCTCGAAGCACAGTAATATCGACAGTTTCAGGATAACCTATTTCGATGAGCGTTCCACCAGTAAAGTCCAAGCCTAAATTCAATCCTCGAAAAGCCAGCGAACTTAATGAGATTAAAATTAGAATTGAAGAAAAAATCAAAGCAAGCTTCCGCTTGCCCATAAAGTCAAAATTAGTATTTTTTAGATTGTCAAAAATCATTACATCCTCCAAACGGAATTTGATCCACCCTCAAACGAAATATTATGTTTTAAATCGCTAGTTTTTTTACTTTTTTGTTACCGTAAATCCAGTTCACAAACATTCTGGATCCGATGATCGCAGTAAACATAGACGATAAAATACCAATTGATAGCGTTACTGCAAAACCTTTAATTGGCCCTGTTCCAAACCCAAATAATACCAATGCTGCAATCAAAGTCGTGATGTTGGCATCAAAAATGGTGGTAAACGCTTTTTCATAACCAGCATAGATACTGGTTTGAGGTGAATTACCGTTTTTTATTTCTTCTCTGATACGTTCATAAATCAGTACATTGGCATCTACAGCCATCCCTATAGTAAGCACGATTCCTGCGATTCCAGGCAATGTCAACGTAGCTTGCATCATCGATAGCACGGCTACAATAATGATTAAATTAAACAATAGTGCGATATTGGCGATTAAGCCAAAATACTTGTAATACAACGCCATAAATATCAACACCAAAACAAAACCGGCTACAACTGAAATAAAACCTTGTTTAATATTGTCTTTTCCAAGGCTGGGTCCTACCGTCCTTTCTTCGACTATATCCACGGGAGCAGCCAGCGCACCCGCTCGTAACAATAATGCCAAATTCCTTGCTTCCTGAGTATTATCAAGTCCGGTAATTTGAAAACGCTTGCTCAAGGTATCGCGAATTGTCGCTATATTAATGACCTCTTCAACCCTTTCTTTTTCCTGGGTCAACTGACCATCGACCATCTTAGAGTGAATCTTATTTTCAATAAACACCACCGCCATCGGTTTGCCAATGTTCTTTTGAGTGATCTGAGACATTTTTTTAGCGCCGATGCTGTTCAACGTTACAAATACCGACGGCGAGCCATTGGTTTGCTCTATACCGGAGGAAGCATCAACCACTTGGTTTCCTGTAACAATAATCCCACGCTTTAGTAAAACTGGACTACCATTTCTTTCTTTATATAACTTAGCCCCCAAAGGTATTTTTCCATCCAACGCATTCTGCACATCGTGCTCGAAATCGACCAATTTAAATTCCAAAGTCGCTGTAGCACCCAAAATTTCTTTAGCTCGAGCGGTATCCTGTACACCCGGTAGTTGTATGACAATACGGCGGTCACCTTGTTGTTGAATAACGGGTTCGGCTACGCCAAGTTCATTGACTCGATTACGTAATGTGGTCATATTTTGATCAAGTGCAAACTTTCGTATGTCACGTTGCTCACTCTCGTCCAATGTCGCCACAAAACCATTTATTTCAGGCAGTTCTTTAAGTTCAAGGGATGGGAAATTTGTCTCCATGACCTCTGTTGCAGCGATCATTGCGTCAGTTTTTTGCAATTCTATTCTGATGGTATGGCCATCTCTTGCTACGCTTTTATAGCGTACTTTTTTATTTCTTAGGGCTGCCCGTATATCGTCCCCGTAACGTTCTTCGGCCTGTTTGATGGCAGCTTCCATATCAACATCAAGTAAAAAATGTACCCCGCCTCTGAGGTCGAGCCCCAAATACATTGGCGACGCTTTAATAGCCCGAAGCCAACCAGGCGTTGCAGGAGCCAGGTTCAAAGCGACTGTATAATCGCTCCCCAGGGCTGCTTTTACTACATCTGATGCATGTAGTTGCTGCTCGGTATTTTCGAAACGAAACAACAGTTTCTGTTGATCAGACTCCAGACCTTTAAAAGGTAATGCATTTTCTTTCAGCGTCTGCTTAATTTTATCAATCTGAGTTTGTTCTAATTTGGCCGATCTTGTCGGTGACACTTGAATAGAAGGATCATCCCCAAACAAGTTCGGTAACGCATAGATGATTCCAATCAAAAAGACGATCAGAACTAATAAATTTTTCCAGAGTGGAAAGTGGTTTTGCATAAGTATTCCAATGGATTCTAAAGAGACTAACGGAGGCTTTTAGTTATTGCCAAGAGCATTCTTTAAGTTGTTTTTTTTTCTTTTTTAAAAGCCGCTTTATAGGTGCCTTTCGGCATCACATTACCGATCGCATTTCTTTGCACTAAAAGAGATAAGCTGTCACCTACATCCAATTTAACAAAGTTTTCATCAATATCTATCACTTTACCCAAGATGCCGCCATTGGTAACAACCTCTGCGCCTTTGCCCAGTGTTTCAACCATTTTTTTATGTTCTTTGCTGCGTTTAGCCTGTGGTCGAATAAACAACACATAAAAAAACAATAAGATAGCTAACGGTAAAATTATGCCCACAATACCAGGATCTTGTGTCACCTCAGCCGGCGCGGCCTCTGCTATTGCTTCCGAAATGAAAAAACTCATGATAGATTCCCCGAATGTCATTTAAGTTATAAAAAAATCTCTATATTATGCCACATCTTATTCTTAATTGGTTCGCTGCTGATAAAATTGTTTTTTAAAAGCTTCAAATTGTTGTGATTCAATAGCTTCCCGCATCTTTTCCATCAAATTAAGATAATAATAAAGGTTATGAATAGTATTAAGTCGCGCGGCTAAAATCTCACCGCATTTATCCAGATGTCGTAAATAAGCTCTGGAATAATTACAGCAGGTATAACATTCGCATTGTGTATCGATGGGCCCGGTATCATATTGATACTGACTATTTCTAATTTTCAGTGTACCGCTATGGGTGAACAAATGGCCATTGCGCGCATTGCGGGTTGGCATAACACAATCGAACATATCAATACCTTTACCGACTGCTTCGACGAGGTCTTCAGGTGTTCCGACACCCATCAAATATCTCGGTTTGGTAGCTGGCATTTGCGGTAGCAAATCATGTAATACGATTTCCATTTCATGTTTGGGTTCGCCGACCGATAAGCCACCGATGGCGTAGCCATCAAATCCAATATCTATCAAGCCCTGTAACGATTCCTGCCGTAGCTCTGGATACATGCCTCCCTGCACGATACCAAACAAAGCAGCCGGATTGTCGTCATGACTTGCTTTACTCCGCACTGCCCAACGCAACGATAATCGCATTGATTTTTCTGCTTCGTCAACAGTCACCGGATAGGGCGTACATTCATCAAAGATCATCACGATATCAGCTCCCAGTGTCCGTTGAATTTGCATCGATTCTTCCGGCCCCATAAAAATTTTACTGCCGTTGATGGTCGATCGAAAAGTCACACCTTGCTCAGTAATTTTTCTGAGATCGCCCAGACTAAATACCTGAAAACCACCAGAATCTGTCAAGATTGGCTTCTCCCAATGCATGAAGTCATGTAAATCGCCGTGCGCCTGAATAACCTCCATGCCGGGACGCAATAATAAATGATAAGTGTTTCCGAGGATTATTTGAGCGCCGATACCAGTCAACTCTTCTGGCGTCATGGCCTTCACCGTACCATAGGTTCCTACAGGCATGAAGACTGGCGTTTCTATGGACCCACGAGCAAAAGTCAACCGCCCTCTTCGTGCTTGTCCATCGGTATTATTTAACTCAAATTTCATTTAACAAATCCTTCCGCTGCCAGCAAACCAATTGCTTCTCAAAAAAAATGCCTGGATTAACCAGGCATTTTTGATGCATATAAACAGGTAATATTAACTCATCAAATTCTGTAACAAGCCATTTAGTTTATGTACAAATGCAGCGGGATCATCCAGTTGTCCACCTTCACTCAACAATGCCTGATCGAACATGATATGAGTTAAATCAGCAAAACGTTCATCATCTTGCTCCTCTTTTAACTTTTGCACGAGTCCATGCTCAGGATTGACTTCAAATATAGGTTGAGTACCCGGCATTTCCTGCCCTGCCTCTTTCATGATACGTTCCATATTCAAACCCATATCATAAGAATCACTGACCAAACAAGCAGGCGAATTGGTTAATCGATGAGTTACTCTGACATCTTTTACTTTTGTGCCCAGAACACTTTTAATTTGTTTTATCACCGACTCGAAATCCTTAGTCGTCGTCTCTTTGGCTTTCTTTTCTTCTTCATCCTCTAACTTCCCAAGATCAAGATCACCTTTAGCAACCGACTGCAAATGCTTACCATCAAATTCAGTCAAACTAGACACTAACCATTCGTCAATTCTATCTGACAGCAATAGCACTTCGATACCTTTTTTTCGGAAGATCTCCAAATGTGGACTGCTTTTTGCCGCTGCGAACGAATCCGCAGTCACATAAAAGATATTGTCCTGCCCTTCCTGCATTCGACCGATATAATCATCTAAAGAAATGTCTTGTTTTTTGTCATCGGTATGGGTCGATGAAAAGCGCAGTAATTTAGCAATTTTATCTTTATTTTTGTGATCATCGATGGGCCCTTCTTTCATGACTGCACCAAATTGCTCCCAAAAAGTTTGATATTTTTCCGGATCGTTTTTAACCAGACCTTCCAGTAATCCCAACACTTTTTTAACAGCGCCGGATTTGATGGTTTCGATTTGTTTACTTTGTTGCAGTATTTCGCGGGAAACGTTCAAAGGCAGCGAATCAGCATCAACCACCCCTTTAACGAAGCGCAAGTACCTGGGCATCAGTTTTTCCGCTTCATCCATGATGAATACTTTTCGCACGTATAACTTAACACCATGGGTAGCATTGCGATCCCAAAGGTCAAAAGGGGCGCGTTGCGGTACATAGAGCAACAGGGTATATTCGTTTGTGCCTTCGACTCGGCTGTGAATATGGGCCAGAGGATCTTGAAAATCATGCCCGACGTGCTTGTAAAATTCTTTATAGTCTTCTTCGGAAATGTCTTGTTTATTTTTAGTCCATAACGCTGACGCGCTATTGACTGTCTCTTCCTCAATCTTCTTGGCTTTTGGTTTTTCCTCTTTTACTTCGGCTTCAGCACTTTCAGTTCCTTCTGCTGCTTGGTCTGTTTTTTTATCGTCCGCCTCCTCCTCTTCTATCTCAACTTCCTTATCCATCACGATAGGCACAGAAATGTGGTCAGAGAACTTACGAATAATCGATTGCAAACGGTAATCGTTTAGAAATTCGTCTTCACCTTCTTTTAAATGCAACGTAACTTCAGTACCTCGCTTAGAACATTCAACAGTCTCTAAGGTATATTCACCATCACCACCTGACTCCCAACGAACCCCTTCGGACTTGTCAGCGCCCGCTTTCCGTGTAACGAGAGTCACTTTATCAGAAACGATAAACGTAGAATAAAACCCTACGCCAAACTGACCTATCAGCTCACTATCTTTGGCCTGGTCTCCGGTCAACGACTCAAAAAACTGCTTGGTACCCGACTTGGCAATCGTTCCAATATGTTCCTGCACTTCTTCGCGAGACATACCAACACCGTTATCTTTTACAGTAATCGTTCTTTTTTCAGGATCAAACTCTACCCGTATTTTTAGGTCACTGTCTCCTTCATACAAACTGTCATTGGATAAAGCTTCAAAGCGAAACTTATCGATCGCATCGGATCCATTCGAAATCAGCTCCCGGAGAAATATCTCCTTGTTACTGTATAAAGAATGAATCATTAGGCTCAGAAGATGTTTTACCTCTGTTTCAAAACCTTTTGTTTCTTTCTTCGCTTCAACAGTCATCGTGTCATTTCCTCGTCTTTAATAATTAAAAAAATTGCCTTACTGGCGATTGTTTTAACATTGGGGCAGGATTAGAGGTTTTCAACTGTGAATAGTTGAAAACAAGACGCTAGCTAAAGGCAATGGCAGAATCTTGCTGGAGTAAAAAAAATTAAATTTATTGTTTTACTCAATAGAAGGTTGATTATAAGGCGTTTTACAACAAAACTTAGTTACCGCGAATTTATCGCACAATGCGAATTTGTCACACCTATAATGACTATATTTGCTTATTTTAATGGCATAGGAGCAAGAACCCATTCTTGAACCTGTTTAAATGGCACGTTTTCAAGTACAGAAAATAATGAATGTTTGGTTAATTTTGCCTTGCTCAGGTGTGGTGATGTTACTCCACACAAAAATCTTGCCAATATATGAGGATTTTTCAGTATTTGAGCTGTTTCATCCTGATTTATTAGCTGCATAATTTTTTCCCTGAGATTTTCAGGGATGGCCTGGGCTTTACGATCGGGTAATGTAGTTTTGCCACTGTTACAAAAAGCACAATGTCCACAATTCTGTTTCAATACCTCATCAAAGTGCGCCGCTAGCATCGTTGTTTGGCAACTATCCATTTCCACAAATTCAAGAACTTGTTGCAGACGGCTAATTTCAGCTGCTTCACGCTTTATAATACGCAGGTACATTTGTTCAGCAAGTTCCACCGCAGAATCAGGCATTTTAAGCCTTTGATAGCGATGACGAATACCGGCAACTTTAAGCTCCAGCATTTGCTGTTCAGCTAACCAGTCTAAGGCACGAATGACACGTTCACGGTCAGTACTCATTGCCATCGCAGCAACATTGGGATCAATGTGGAACCAGGTACGAGCTTTGCTTGCCTGTTTAAACAGATTGCTGAGGAATAATCGCCGCTCACCCTTAAATTGTTGCAAAATATCATGAGAACTCTTTAGTGGTTTGAAACTATAATCAGCATAGAAGGGCGTGCCACCTTGCAAAAAACCATCCAGTTCCAGATAAGTTAATAACGTTCTTAAAACCAGTATGCGAATGTCATGCTCAGATGAAAAAGCATAGAGATTAAGGTCAAATTGTTGATCCTGGGCAAATAGGGACGTCATTAAACTCTTAATGGCATCAGCAGAGGGAGTGTCACCATAGATGAAGTTTTCCAGAACATTCAGATCATCCAGGCTTGCCAGTATCTGACAGGTAGAAGGTTTTCCATCTCGACCGGCTCTGCCAATTTCCTGCGCATAGTTTTCCAGACTTTTAGGCAGATTGTAGTGATAGACATAACGAATATCTGATTTGTCTATGCCCATTCCAAACGCAATGGTTGCAACCACAATCCCTTGATCAGAACTCATAAACCATTCTTGAGTGGAGGCTCTGGCTTCATCTTTCATGCCCGCATGATAATGGTGGGCTGATAACCCTTGATCTTGTAATTGTTGTGCTACGTATTCAGCTGTTTTTTGCAGAGTGACATAGATTATTGTTGGTCCCAAAGGTCGTTCTTTTAACATCGAAAGCAGCTGACCGATTTTAGTTGCTTCAGTGACAGATTCGGTCAATAAAGTGAGGTTGCTGCGATAAAAACCCGTTCTGACAGCGTGTTCCTGTTTAATATTAAATCCCTGACATATATCTTCAAGGACTTGACTGGTGGCTGTTGCTGTTAATGCGAGAACCCGCTCAGCATTAAACTCACGGGCAAAACCAGCAAGTTTGAGATAATCAGGTCTAAAATTATGTCCCCATTCGGAAATGCAATGTGCTTCATCAACTGCAAATAAAGAAATGGGAAGGCTGCGGATAGATTCTCTGAAGCGTTCGTTGTTGAATCGCTCAGGTGCAACATAGAGCATGCGCAAAGCACCATGTCGAACCTCATCCATGACTTCTCTGTACTCATCAGCTGTCAGTGTGGAATCCAGTCTGCGAGCGGCAATACCCCGCACTGTTAGTGCGTCAATCTGATCTTTCATCAACGCAATAAGAGGAGAAACTACCAAGGTAACCCCCGGTAACATTAGCGCTGGCAATTGGTAACAAAGGGATTTGCCGCCGCCAGTCGGGAACACAGCCGCAGAAGAATGACCAGCCAGCAGAAATTCGACCACTTCCTGCTGCCCAGGCCGAAAGCTATCAAAGCCAAAATTTTCTAGTAGCGTTGTTTGTATTGAATTTTGCATGTCTAAGTCTGTTGCTGCTTTAGGATTAGATAGCAAAAAAGGAATTCTATTCTTTAGTTAACTGGGTAAATTTTTGCAGCAGAGCCGGTCGATCTTCAATGTGCTCTGGGTCTTTATCGATACAGTCTACTGGACAAACTTCTACACACTGTGGCAAATCATAGTGACCAACGCACTCGGTACATAACGCTGGATCGATAACATAAATTTCCTCACCTTCAGATATTGCGCCATTAGGACATTCCGGCTCGCAAACATCGCAATTGATACATTCAGAATTAATAATCAGGGACATCCAGTACCTTTTCGTTCAGCAAACCGATCATTTAAGGCTCGTTCAATAGCTGGAGATACGAAACTTGAAACATCACCATCTAATTTAGCGATTTCTCTGACCATGCTTGATGAAATAAACGCGAACTGCTCCGCTGGCGTTAAAAAAACTGTTTCAATATCATGCGATAACCGGCGATTCATGCTTGCCAGCTGAAACTCATATTCAAAATCTGAAACCGCTCTTAATCCTCGTAAAATGACGTTCGCCCCTTGCTGTTTGGCGAAAGACACTAGCAGAGTATCGAAACCTGACACGTCCACATTCGATAAATGTGACACTTCTCCTACAATTTGATCCACTCTTTCTTCCATCGAAAACAATGGGCTTTTATCTTCGCTCAAGGCTACTGCAACGACCACTCGATCAAATATTTCAGAGGCTCTTGCAATTAAGTCAAGATGACCATTGGTCATTGGATCGAATGTACCGGGATAAATTACACCGCTTTTCATAGTAGAACTGCTTATTCGCTAGTATTTATATCAAAACAGCCGGCTATCTTAGCATTAAATTGTGACAATACTTTGCTTGCAAGGTTAGAGGATCAAAATAAAAAAGCCTTCACTGGACACAATCCAGCGAAGGCTTAGAAAAAGTTTGTTTTTACAACTAAAACTGCAGCCAGGTTTGTCTTCCACGCTTTCGGGCTGCCGACTCGTCTATAACAGTGAAACCACCCGATTTTTCCGAGAAGTATTTTTTATCACGATTATCATCTGTTGTTTCGAGAATGACTGGGTTCTGCCCAGTACCACCATCTATTTTTGTACCGGAACTTGCCGTCTTGTCATCATCATTATCAATATCACCATCGTCATCAGTATCCGTTAAGAGCAAATTATCATCGTCATCAAAATCATCGTCATTATCAACATCAAATGGCGAGGCTCCCAAAGGACCGCCTGAAATTGCGTCCATCTCCATTAGCCAGCTGATACTGCCATTGCCTGTTGTGGCGCAAGGATCCGGATTAGGTATGAAGGTCACAAAAATGATACGGCCATTCATTAAAATAGACTCGGAGATGACTCGCTCACCTTGACTAACGCCACCTGGCGCTAACAAATCAAGATACCAACCATATTTAGGAGTAGTGGCATCGTAGTAATCTACCTCTTCATTAGATGTGCCACGATACGATGAACCATTGGCAACCACCACAGATTCAATGACTTGTGCTTGAAGTTCATCTCGCCCTTCCACAAGGGAACTGGTGTCGGTGATATCGTGGTTATCTCTGATCGCATAATAGGTTTGCACTTGCGGCGAAACACCAATCATATTGTCACCGGTTTCAAAAAACTTACCCGTTCCGAAATAAACCATCAAACCACCGGATGGATGATCGCCAACTTGTGGTTTAGCAGTGATAGCTTGCGGATTAACGCAAGGATCTTCATTACAAGCTCTAAACAACGGCTCAGGAGTAGTAGATGTCCCGAAAGCGATTTTCCATTGCGTGGGGTCTGAATTATTAACATCAAACTTCCATAGGTGGCCTTGTAGATCGCCTGCATAAATAACGTCGGCAATTCGATCTCCGTCTGAGTCAACTGAGATGGGTGTTGATAGTCCATTCGGATTGCTGGCATCTCCAGATTTGGTATCAAATTTTTTAATAATTGCGCCGGTAGCAATGTCAACAATAAACAGTTTGGCCCCCTTGTCATTGCTTTCAAAACCATTGCCGAAAATAGCTGCCCAAGATCCATTTTTTAACCTGACAATTGAAGCCTGACCGATGACATGTCCAATATCAACATCATTAGTATTCGATAACTCCCACAAAACTTTACTGCCATCAAAACTGCCTTCGACAAAAGCATCAGGATCGGTAACATCTAAAGCGAATACTGCTTTACCACCCGCACCTAGACTATTAACCAAAACGGTTTTCCAAATATTGGATCCAAAGTAAGCGTCTGCCACTCGCGGCGAAGCATCTACAAAATACTGATGTGTATAAAGAGGGTCAGCCAAGTCCTTAAGATCACCCATGATGGTATTCGGTATATAGGCGAATTTCTCCTGACCATTAACTGCATTGAAGCCGTGTAACATTCCGTCATTGGCTCCTACATAGAGCATCGGAGTCCGGCTTAATCCATTTTGAAAGGTTGCGTAAGAATTACCTTCTGAACCTGACAACTCATCATAGCCAAAATATTCATAGCTGACATAGGCGGGACTCGAGTTGACAATATCTCCCAAATGCGCGTGAGAATTACTATCACCAAAATGAGGACGATCTCTATATTTACCACCATCTATTTTTTCTTTTTCTCGATGTCCGCGAATAAATTCCAGTACCTTTTCTTGTTCTGCTACAGCTGTAGCAGAATCCGCAAACAGTGCCGCCCTTGGTTCCAGCAATGCTTTTTGGGCAGAGCTGATATTGGCCCAGCGGAATTTAATCCCTTTGTTACCCAATAGGGCTGGATCATAAGTAAAAATATTTCTGGCATTCCACCCTGGCATCTGTTCTGAAGCCTTCCAGACTGGGGATGAGTCTACACTACCCGTTATTGAATCAATTGAGTAAGACCAAAGATCACCTTCCCAGTTACCGTTATTAAAACGAGCTTGATACAGACGGGTCGTCGAACTCAGCGAGGTTGAATTAGAATTAAGTGCTGTCACCGATGAATCGGCCTCTTCAATTTGGTCGAAGGCATTTTTCAATGCGTTGACCATTTTGTCGGGTCGATTAGCCAATACATAATTATCGGGCTCGCCGTCACCATCCGCATCCCATTCTGCAGTTGTCGTTCCAGGAGAGCCATCGTTAGGATCATTATCGCCATTGGCATCAACAAAACCACCGTATTTACCCGTAAGCCACAACATATTAAGCGGCCCAAGTGGTGGATTTGAATTGTACTCTTGTGTGTCGATCATGAAGGTACGCACGGTCTGTTTGTCTGGAATATCGGATCGTAAATCTTGAGTATTCGCATAATAAGCCAATCCCGCCACGTAATAACTATTTTCTCTGCCTGCCCATGTTGGTGTACCTAAAATTTCGCCCAACCCCGACCCAACAAGTGATTTATTATTGATAGACATATCACAATCGCTGGCAGTACAGCCTACTTTCAAAGAAGTTAATCCTTCCAGCGTTCCGACAGTGTTAGTTAGCGTTGTTACATTAATGCTGGCATCGGAATTAGATGGTTCACCATAGTCACTTGCTTTTAATGTTCGAGCCGGTGTTCCAAACGTTGATGATGTAAACGTTGTGCCCGGTAGTTTTTTGTCAAGCCAGGGAAAGGCGTCATTGATAGCAACAATAAAGTTCTTTTGGCAACTATATTCAATGGGGTCCTGCCAATTCGTTATTACGGGAAAGCCACCATCCTCTCCAGACGCCAGGCTGCTGGAATATTCAGGTGTAGGACCCAGGTTTTTAAAATAACGGACAGTTTCATAAAACAATTCGCTAACAGGATCATAGCCTTTATAGCCTGGATTACTGAACTGGTTAATAAAGTTAATCACACCTGATTTTGAAACACTACTGGCTATCGCATCAGTAGGGTTTGGATTAGCAACCAAGGTACCATCTTCATTGACTTCTTTTTCCGTATTTACTTCTTTACCGCCTGAGCCATCAGGCTTGAGTATCCCGGTATATTTCATGTTGGCACGAAGAACCCCACCATCACGAGATTGATCGCTGTTAAACAAATAACTGGTTATAGCAAACCGCATGTTGTCCGAGTTGTCTTGGATGAGTCCTTCCGGCTTATAGTGTGCGTCACCATAAGATGTGCAATTGTCTTCCAAACTTGCAGTGGTATCACCCGTTATGACATTAGGATCACAGGCTTTAATTTTTAAATTATAGCTGTTGGTAGGACTAGATTTACTATCCGTTGTAGTCGTTCCAAACTGTACCCCAAAGGATGTGTTGTAAATATAATAGTCAGAACCTGAAAATGGTGTCACTGTGTTTGGGCTGACGTTGACGGAGGTGGCAACTCTTTTATAAGGGTACCAGCTATCGTTATTTTGCTTTCTAGCCCGTCTAATTATTGTCTCACTTGTGGTATCGACTACCCGGTTTCCACCTGTCATGGTGACCACAAACATGTCTACCGCAGTCATCGTAGCCCAATTCATGAAGTTGCCACTAAATTTTCCACCGCCTTGACATGAGTGATCCGATTCGGTCTTCTTATGAGGATAAAAATAGCCACTAGTCGGATTGTCGGTCGAACTATCAGATGCATGATCAGAATTATGATAGCTGTAACATTTTTCCGGATCAAAATAACCCAGATACTCCTCACTTGAAAAATAGCAAGTACCGATACCACTTGTTCTTCCACCACAGGTAGTTCCGTTAGCTAATGTACCGGCTTGATCGTTGTATGCAGCCCCTCCCATTGGAACTTCTACCGACATGTTCAATAGGACGTTCGGATTGACTGCTGCGGTTAAATGCAAAGGGGTTTGAGCAATCCCAGCGTATCCGATATTAAAGGTCAACAAACTAGTCGATGTAATGGTTAATAATTTTTGTGGGATTCTTTTCATTGGTAATACCTACGATTGTTTGTTTTCCTCTACTTTGTCAGATTAACAATAAGGCCGCCATACTCGTCGGGAACAGGTATCCAGCGCCACGGATGGCAAGCTTATATTCATCCATGAAGCCTGGATTCCGGCAATCCCTGCCGGAATGACAATCTTTTAATAAATGAATGATGTAATCTGACAAAGTAGAATTAAGGATTATTTTTTATAAGTTGATTGCAGCATCACTTTAGCCTCGGTTCCGATCACTAATGCTCTGGAGGTAACCCGATAATAGTTTCTGGTCAGCGCAATACCGGCTTCTTTGCTGTCTTTCTCAACATCAGGTACGGGTAGTTGTTCTATGATATAGCTCGGAAGATTACCAACGGTACTCGATAAGGACGCTATGACCGTACTGGATGCTGTTACTGTTGTGCCATTAGACGCTAAACCAAACTTTCTCACTTCGATAACATCATCCCAGCCAACGGTATTCCACCACTCAATAGTGGTAGCCGCAGAAGCCAAATACATGCCGCTGGTTGTCGCATGGGTGCTGATCACATTGCTGTATCTAGCATCCGGATTAATCTGACCTTCACCTTCTCTTAAAGCGAGTTCAGCGGTATGCAAAGCAATCTTGTATTGCCGATCATTGTTAACCATTTTTTCTTCTAGAATATTGGTTCTCATTGCAGTGATACCGACTAATGTCATCACCAATAAAATGATTAAGCTGGTAGCTAAGGTCGCACCTTTTTGATGGTATGACGTTTCAATACTACTTATTTTCATAGCAGACTCTCCATAACTGGGGTACCAATAAATATTTCTCAATAGGGCGGTAGCGCTCTGACCATCGCTAGATAGCTGATTGAACAGAGTCGCACTTTATAAAACACTATTTCTAATCGTAATGGTGGCGGTATAAACTTTATACAGACGTTTATCGGGCGCGGTCTGGGTATCGAAATCAGAACTGCCATAAGACTTAAATAAATCTGGATGGCCGTCGTTATCCTGATCAAACATCGCATTCATAGGGTTAGCCGACAGGTCGGGAAAAGAAAGTGTCTGACTGGCCAAATTACGTTTTCCTTCAATGTCTTCGGAACTGAAAACCAAACCTATTTTGGCGCTGACAACATTGACCCAGTTGGTAACACTTGATGCAACAACATATTGATTTGCAGCGCCATCACCCCCGGCGTCTATACCGTACAAGATTTGCATATGGGCAACGTTGTCAACCATTACGACCGGAGTTGCTCCGTTAATACTGCATACCAAATCAGAGCCACTTATACTGAAGCTAAGCTCAACGGTTGTATTTCCGATTGATGTACCAGCACAATCAAAAACCCGATTGTCCGCCACACCTGCCGAGTTTACACTTCCTTGATAGCGGATATTAATACTGTCCGAATCGGTGACCCCTCCTTCTGTACCACTAATGTACTGCCCTGAACCAGGAAATAACGTGACAACCGGAAAAGCTGATGAATTATCTTGCCACGGATCAGTTTTGTAACCCGCTAATCGTATCGTCCGCGACAACGTATCTAAAGCAAAACGACTGTTTTCTTCAATCCTGGACAGTGAGTCTTGAACGTTATAAGACTTCTTGGTGGTGACGAACATTTGGATCAGACCGGCCAACAGAAACAAACCGATAGTTAACGAAACCATCAGTTCAACCAGCGAAATACCGGTTTGATTTTTTTTCATAGTAAATTTATTCATATGCGTCACAGAGCAAAAACCACTGAAAACTCGGTATCCGCGCTTCCGGTACGACGGTCATCCCACAACACCGTAATGGTATGGGTTGAACCGCTCACACAAGGCGAGTCATTACAGACTACTTTTCCATAACCAGAAGGCAACAGGGAGGCCAGTGTTTTACCCCAGGCATAGATGTCGTAAGTCGCTATTTCATCTTCATTGCAACTGCTTCCGTTACTCGTTCCGGTATAATCCGTAATGCAGTCATATCCTGGGTCGGAGGACAAACTTGAGGTATCGATCGAAGCGTATCGATTGCTATCAAGCCCTGTCTTATTAGCACGCATTCGATCAGCCATATCATCGATCAAACTGACGACCTGTGACTTTAAATAAGCGCTGTGATTATTCTTTAATCCTTGTGCTTGTAATCCCAACAAGCCTAAAATGCCTACCAGTAAAATAACCACAGCAATCAGGACTTCCATCATCGCAAAACCTTGCCATGCTTTAATGTTAGTATTGCGCAGAATTTTCTTTTTCATACATTACCCAGTGACAACAGTTCAACAATTAGCCAACTTAAACCACCTTTTCCTATAAGCACAGATAACAAAAATTCCTCTCATCACCGCACAACCAGAATCCTGGACAAAAAATGGCGAAAATAATTATGGGCGCTTCATGGATAAATCGTCAGTACCAGCCTGCTTTTAAATATGCTCAGGCCGGGTGATATAGAGGATTGAACAAGCAGTGAAGGTTAATTGATTAATTAATAAAACTTCAGACCTACCACTTTCTCCCAGCAAATAAATCCTATTCGTCATTGCTTGTTACTAATAGCTATAAACAAACAGCCCTATTACTGGAATATAGTCGTTTTTGGAAGAAAAGCGAGAATCAGCGTTAAGCTATTTAAACTGCATTAAACAACGTTGCCATTTTTTGGTTAACACTGGGAGGTAGAAAACATTGTAATTCTGACTAGAAATACTTTTGACGAGATACAAACTTGTTGTTACCAATCTTGATGGAACAACTTATACCAGTCATGCTCATGGTCAATGTATTACGACTCATCATCACACATGCCGTACTGCCAGGTAATGGGAAAACATCGTCTTATCCCAATAGCCATAAGACGATGTATTAAAATAATTTAATGCCATTATCCTGAATCCGTGACTTAAAGTGCATCCACCAATCCTTGGGAAGCCACATTAACATTTCAACGTTTTAATACCTTGTTATTGTTTGACATAGCTTATAGTACGAGCACACTGAGGCTATTTAAGCATCAATAGCTCTCAATTGACACCAAATCCTGTACACCAGGCACTGCTCTCCCTGAGAGGCATGTTCTCGCATTTTTCTTAAGAATAGTGTGGCGTTATCCTGATGCTAAGCGATGGTAGGTTGACTCAAATGCTAAAAAACCCGGGCAGTGTTTGGAGAAACGAAGTTTTATTCGTCGCCCGGCATGGATGACCCGAGCCGCTAGGTACATCAGTTCCTGTATAACCGTTTTTATTCGCCTTCTTTTGGCCGGATGACGGACAGGACTGATGTTGCCTATGAGCCCGATTAAGCCGATCCAACGCAAGATATTGTAACTATAAGCGCTCAATGCCATGATCAAGTCGTTGGTGGCAAATTTGCCCGAAGGTAAGCGTTCGATATCGAGGTCGGTTTTAAATTCACTGTGGAATTGTTCGGAAGTGGCATGATCTTGGTAAAGAGCAATGATCTGTTCATCAGCGTAGGCGAGCGAATTTAATGAGGTCCACCAGCCTTCTATTTCTATCTCAGGGATTAACAGCATTTGACCCTCTGCATCCATAGTTCTTTCGATAACCCGCATGACGCGGCGGAAGCGATAGGTTTGCCCGTCTTGTTGTTGGGTTTCTTGGACACTGAACAAGGCGACCCGTTTGCCGACCCTCGGCGTTGTCCATTTGCCTTGTTGTTCAGCCAAGGCTAACCAAGCCTCCAGGTCTTGTTTTCTGGGGTTCCATTTCAGGATAGAGTCCACTTGGTTTTGGTGCAGCCAGACACGGGTATCCAAGGCATCATGTCCGCTATCCAAACGCACCAGCAGCGGAGCCTCAGTCAAGCACCGAGCATATTCAATGACGCGGTCCAGCGTCTTTTGAAAACCGTTTTGACAATGCTGCTTACCTTCTCGAAGTTCATTAAGCAGACACCAACCCTCATTACCCAGATAAGCCGCAATCGGCGCATAGCCATCATGGCCTTTATAGGTTCTGGAAACACCTTCCTTCTGGGTCTTCTCATTGTTCATCGGATACACATCAATATCCAATGCGACATGATGGGTGGCCAATGGCGTCACCGGTACCCCGGCATGAGTCAGAAATTCAATATTACATTGTTGCATGATGACCAATAGTGCTTCAGCCTCTTCATCCAGTCGTTGTCTTAATCTTGCGCTTGAGGGTACGTGCTTAATCGACAGCGCGTTCTTGAAGTAGTCATCATCTCGGTAGTTCTCGATTGCTTCGAAGTCGCTTTTGCCTAAACATAGCGTTCCAATGTATGATTTGATGATGTCGCTGTGCGAAATGCCATGGCGTAAAGGAATGCCGGCCTTGAGCGCTTTATGAATAGTGCTATATCGATTTAAACATAAGCCAACTAAGGCCAAACCAGAATGACTTGTATAAGTTTCTGTTGTGGATTGTTCGATGATAAGACGTTTCATTTTGCACTTGTTGGGTGAAGTTTTTAACGCCTCTATTTTAACACTTTATTGCTTATTAATCAGCTAGATAACTCATTATATTAACTCCTTAAATCACGGATTAAGGATTATTTCACTAGTTTTTTAGTCTAATCCCTCTTGAATCCAAAACGTTCTATGTCTCGGCAAACCGACGTCTGGATCCAATGTAGTAGCGCCGCCTCCGGTTCCTACGACTAACGAAACACCATTTTTTTGGAAAACTGCAGCAGCGCCAGAAGGAATACCACCACCCAATTGATAACGACGGTCTTCTTTCGTTAAATCGTTGGGATCTTCATTTTCGTCTTCATTTTCGTCTTCGTCTTCATCTTCATCTTCATCATCAGACTCATCGTACCAATCATAGACGGCGCCGGCACTTAGCAAATTGATTGCATACAAACGTCCACCTCCTTCTACTGCGGGCGCACAAGGATCATCGGATGTTAGTCCCGGCACGTAGGTAGTATAAAAAATCTTACCATCAAGAATAAGTGGACTGGATAAGCCCTTTTCACCAATCCAATCGCCAGAATATTCTTTGAGATCAATAAACCATCCTTTGCTGTCTTTTAACTCGTCCAAAGCCGCTTGTTTGGTCCCATCTTCTCCAGCCGTCCCTTCAAATATAAGGTTTTCAGTCGCATCGTGCAAATCAGCAGTCTCCCCTTCTGCAAGTAAGGTTGGATCTTTTAATGGCGTATAGTAAGTTATATTTGGATTACCATTATTTGGAGCTTCTGAAGCAATCGGTGAAAAAATAGCGTAATCACGAAAGCCATATATTCTGTTTTGAACTGTTGTATTCAGAGGATCAGCTCGATTCCCGCTAACAATCGTTACCAAATCATACATCGCTGTTGTAGAAAATATGGGATCGTCCACCTGAGCCACATCCGGTGGATAAAAGAATTTACGCTGGTTTTCTGCACTATCGGCTGACGATACAATAGCTAGTCTGGCACCCGTCGAATTAGCAAGTGAGGAATCTAAATCAATACGCCAAAGCTGTCCTCCGGTATCCCCAACATAGATTCGATCTATCGCTCCATTACTGTCGCTGTCCATTAGCGCGAGATCGGATGGTATCGCATACTGCATATCTGTCAGGTTCAAATTCGAGCCGGCATTACTAGCCCACCAAAGACGATTTCCCGTTACTGCATCAACAATATAAATTGCATTTCCGTAGGCTGACACTCCAAATCCACCGTCTTGCCCGGAATGGTAACCACCTGCAAATATCAAAACGTCTTTTGCATCAGTCGAACCTTGAGCGGTATATAAAATTTTGGCAGGTAAAGGCCGTGACCAGGTTTGACCTAGGTTTGAGAAATCACCTCCGGAACCACCGTTAATGCGCCATAATAATTTAGGTGCGATGCTATCCGAAGTGTTCGGGTTAGTTAATTTTGTTGCAGGAGTAATATCCAACGCGTAAATATTACGCCCTCCTCTTCGCATGCCGACATAGACATGAACATAGTCTTTTTCGTCATCGTCTATTGTTCCATTGCTATCAACGTCCGTACCGGCAGGTTCAATAACACCATTCTCGTTGGCATCATAGAGTCGATAGGTAGGCGTACTATCGAGACCGTACAGATGATCGCCTTCAATATTGGTCATGAGTTGTTGTTGTAAAGGTAACATTTCTTGCGGGATAAAAGCCCATTCCTCTAGACCTGTTTCAGAATTTAACAGGCGTAGTGTTCCATCATTAGTGGCCACCACTAACTTAGTAATTGGAATAACGTTACCATCACTATCATGGACTGGATCACCATCCCCATCTACTTTATAGCCATAAGGAATCGTAATGGTACCGCCATGTAAAGGATCGCTCATTATCCATCTATTTTCATTGACCGTGGTATCTTCATCCTCATCTAGCACGTCTTTACCTCGAATCCATTCGACCAAATCAGTGAAGTCGTCATCACTTAGACCGGCATTGCCTAACAAGCTTTTGGTGAGTGCCGAATTGGACGTAGACAAAGCGTGATCTGCCAGCGTCAAATCCACATTACTTGGTGATGTATTGCCGGTAAAAGTGTATAGCTTTCTTGAACTAAACGAGGGGATTTGCTCACCTGCACCACCCTGATTTTCAAAGGCTCCGTCTGCAGCCGAGCTCCAATAACTTTGTGCTTCATCTTTAATTCGCCCATTTGATGCGATTATCTTTGCCCCTGTGGCATCAATAATTTCACCTCGGACACAAGTATCCTCAGGATCACCCTCACAAACTTTATATTTCTTGACATTTCCACCCCAATGTTGACTGTTGTCAGGCTTGAACAGTGAAAAATATAGCTCGTTATTATGATAAAGTCTGTTAAAAGAGTTAACTGATAATGCAGGCGCTTCAAAGGAAGTAGGGTTAGATTCAATGTCCGCGATAATACTCGTAAAAGCATTGACTAACTCGGCAGAAGAAGACGCTGGAAAGTATTTTCCATTACCAGCTGCGGCTATACCCTCAAGATAGTCTTTGCCATCATCCAGAATATTAAATCCAATGGTAAATGTTTTAACCGTTTGCTTTCCTTCCATGATCGCATCACTGATCTGATCCTGAGTATGAAGAAAATCAGCTATCTCATTCCCACATTTACCACTTCCTGAACCGGCACAAGTCGAATCGATCAGCGATTCAACTCTGCTAACAGAGTTATTAACACTCGGATAACCGTCGGATAATAATATGATATTGTTGGCCTGACAGCTCAAAGTAATGGGACTAATATAGGTCGGAGAACCATCAATATGTTCTGAACGACAGTCCGTTGAATTTAAATTGCCATCGGTACAACCCGCTTCTCTAACAACCGTTCCTCCTGTATACGAAGAAGGGTGACTGACCCGACTAAACTCTGAGCGACCTAAGTCACTATCCGCATTTTGGCTATTGCCTCGGGTTTTACCATAAAAAACGTCACCACCGCGATAATACATCGCTGCTTCATAAAAAGTATCAACGATTGGTGTCCCTGATTTATATTGGATTTCATCAACGATGTCATTGAGTTTTTCACGTACCGTATTTGCACCTGAATCTTCACTTAACTGTCCTTGAACTTTGATTCTGAGCTTTGGTGCACCAACATCACCGCCTTGAGAACCCGCTACTCTCTTACCGCTTCCTGTAATGATAAAACTTAATGCATTACCAGGACTCCAACCTTCCAAATCCACGATCTCTTGAACAATGGCCTTCACATCAGGAGATGTATGAATTTCTCCTATAGTACTCCAGGCTGAAGGAGACCAACTCACTGCAGAACCAACTGATGTTGTTAATCGAGTCGAAATATTCTCATGCGTCGTACCAAACGTATATGAATCGGCACTATTTTCTCCCTTGATCGTCAACGAAGTGGTTCCACTGTCTGCTTCATCCACCGTAAAATCAATAAAAGCTTCTTCTATCGTAGCCCCTTGAGGAATGGAAATATTTTGAAACCGAATGCCAATTGTTTGGGTTGTATCCTCTTCTACCAGTTCCAAATCACTGCTGTATAAATCGACTTCACCTCCACTATCTTCCTCTGCGTCATCACTACTTGAACTGACGACTCTTTCCAATGATTGATTGATACATGCGGTATCAGAGACACTGTCTTCATCATAGTTCACGCGTAAAACAGGCGCTGCCGACGGATTTCCCTCAAAAGATTCAGCTCTTCTTATACCAGCACCTTCAAGCAGAAAAGCCAAGCTATTATTCCCACACCAACCAGTGCGATTAACGATCTCTTGCACGATGTTTGTTAAATCGGGGGTTTGGTAGCGAACCCCTTGTGTCCAAGCAGAAATATCAGACCACGATACTTCAGCATCGGTTTTATCTCGATTTGATAAATTATTAACAGTAGAAAATGCAACAGAGTCATCAATATCTTGCCCATATACAGTAAGAGATGTATCTGAACTATCACTGACAGCTGCTTCAAATTCAATAGACGCACTAGAGATAGTGGCACCTTGCGGAATGCCAATATCCTGAAAACGCAGTCCGACAATTTGATCGCTTGCTGTATCACCAGCCGATGCATAAGTAATCCGTAATAAGGGAGCAGCTGAGGATTCGCCATTATAAGATTCAACGGTTCTTTTACCTGAGCCTGTAAATATAAACACCATTGAGTTACCGCTACTCCATCCTGATTGTCCGATAACTTCCTCAACAATGCCGGTTATGTCAGGCGTCGTTAATTTTTCATTCTCTTCTTTTACCGGTACGTCACTCCAATTAACAGGTGTCGTTAGATTCGTTCTTGATGAGATATTCGCACTGCTAAAATTGACTGGATTTAGCTCCATTTGTCCGTAAATGGTTAATGAAGTTGCCCCTGTTTTCTTCTCATCGACTTCAAATTCTATCTCAGCACTTTCAATCGTCGCACCGACGGGAATGTCAACACTGTCAAAGCGTATACCGACAAGCTGATCATTGCCATCATTAATTAATTCGAGATCAGAACTGCCAGTTACATCTATGCTTCCGTTTGGCGCTACTTGCTCTGCATCATCTTGATCAGAATTTACTCGAACTTCCAAAGTCGTTGAAGATGCAGCCTCTGCACTTTGATAAACTAAATCCAATCGGTTACTATCCAAAGTCACACTACCACTAGTGATCGACTCTTCAGCATCATCATCACCTTGGTGAACCATCGATTGAACAAGCGGTGACCCATCATCCTCCTGCGCTACACTCAAATCCTGGTCAATGTAAGACACCGGGTATAAAACAGGACCGCCTTCCCGGTGGAAGCGCATTAAACCCACATTCAGGTTATCCGCTTGATTGAGAATTGTATGTAGGGCGGTTTTCATTCTGTCCAGCCGTGTTATGCCTGTGTCATCAGTAGATGTCATGCTGCTGGACGTATCTAACACAAATAGCACGTTTGGGGCTACACCGGAACCACTATTACCCAAATAAATATCGGTATCATCAGCATAAAGAGGACCCATGACGCCAATAGTGAGAAAAAACGACATCACTGCAATTTTGAAACTGAATTGATCTTTGATTGCTTGCATATAAAAACTCTACTTATAATTTTGGTGTTATTTGATAGACGCCTTGTCGTAAGGTTACAGAGGCATTAACCGGCCCATTACCCATGCAACTGTATTCATCGTGTGCAGCCTGAAATTTTATAGCGCTATAACCAGATTTTCTTTGCGGGGCTGTACTCATCCTGAAACGCCTTTGGGAACTATATTTGGCTTCATTATTCGCCGCCACAGACCCCATAGCGATATTACTGCCTGCAGTCTCCCAGCTTTTATTAAAAGTAAAATTTTCGCCTTCTTTTAAAGCGCGAGTTGCACAACTATCAGCTGCTTGAAAAGCAAAATCCTGTTGACGTAAATTACCCGCCATCTTTTCTTCCAGAGCTGTCGTTTTCATCGCGCTGACACCAATCAGTGTCAGCAGTATCAACATGAATAAGCTGACAATTAGGATTGCGCCTTGTTGTTGCTTTATTGCGGGTTTATTGAGAGCGTTACGAATCATCATCGGTTGCGGAGAGATACTGTAGTGGAAAAAGTCCTGCGAATACGGCGGTCAGTCGCTGTCGTAGAGGTCCCCATAAATTGGTAAGTTTGTGGGGAATTCACGATGTTATCTTCGATGGTACTTAATAAAAGATCGATTTTGATACTTTTGACCGAAGGCCACAGATTAGCGGTCGAAACATCTTCTGCATCCATAAACACCATCGAATTACTTAAGGTCTGCTCAACGCCATAACTGATTTGCATATCATCGACACCTTCGATGAGAATGTCTTCATTGCCATGAATATCCCTTTCGAATAGGGCATAAATACCGGTATTGGATTCTTTTATGTAAAAATCTTTAACCATAAATTTAACCAGATCTGTTTGCTGACTGTACGCTTTGCTAAGCTGAGGACTAGTATTTCCCGAGGCAGCATGGGTAACGGTCGTCGTACCGCCGGACACTTGGATATTAGTTGCCTGAAAAATGTCAACGCTACTGCAATCTGTAATCATCACGACATCGTCGTCAAGCAGCTGACAAGCATTCACTCCAACTATTTTGATTGCAGCAGCAAATGATGCCATATCGTGGCCAAGTGCCGTTCTGCAACTACTGGCACGCTGTGTAGTTATAATATCGGTGTCTGCAACCAGGTCTACTGGCTCGGTAAATCCATCGAGATCAGATCCTTCATAGTCATAACCTTTAAGAGCAGAATTTAAATCAAATACGGGTGGTGCATTGCTTACAAGAACATTAGGTTGTATCGCTGATAAATTGGGACACCCTTGAAACCCCGCAACCCTAAGTTCCCTCGAAAGATAACTAATAGCAAAACGACCATTAGCTTGCATATGAGAGACAGCTTCTTGCATGCGATAAGTTTTTTTGCTGTTGAGAAATAATTGGGCGACACCCGCTACTAAGGTTAAGCCAACAGCCATCGCAATCAGGAGTTCAACCATTGTTATCCCTTGGCAAGACTTCTGACACTTTTGCCCTATTCTGTTCATCATGGCGTTACACTCAAGATATAGGGTTCATCGATAGCTCCGTTCCGATCTTCGTCCCACCAAATTTTAATGGTATAAACATCACCTAAACCATCACATGCGGGTGCTGCAGGCGTATCTGTTTTATCCGGCGTACTATCGATACAGACCAGACCTTGCCCTGAAAAAAGATTTGTATTAATAGCGTTAGTCCATTCGTAAGTGTCGTGTTCAGCGCGCTGTGCGGCGCTGCATCCTGTGCTCTCGCAAATAGCATAACTAGTTGAATTTGCTTGAGCATAAGAACCACTATTCAAAGCTTCCTGATTGGCTCGCATTCGATCAGCCATTTCAGCAGCCAGAATCGTCGCCATAGTACCTTGATAGGCATGATGACTGTTCCTCAAACCAGTGACTTGTAACCCTGCCATACTCATTAAGCCAAAGGCTGATATCAGCAAGGCAATGAGCACTTCTATTAAACCAAACCCTTGTTGTCTGTGCATGATTGGAAATCGCTTCATAAAAACTTTATGTGCAAGTTAGATTGTTGCCCTGATCATCTTCATGAATCCCATTATGATTGGTATCTGCTGACGATCTTATACTGCCTGTTTTTGTCAAAATCTTGGCCCGTGCAAAACGAACACCGCGGCTATCACAAAATGTGAATGAGGTATTAAAAAGAGAGGTAAAACCGCTGGCCTCAATCGTTACCCTATTGAGAGGTGACGCGATGGAGATATCGCTGGCCATTTCATCGTGAATTTTTAGCACGCAATCATCATCTAGAGTCGCTACACAAAGGTTGGTGTCTCCGTCATCATCTACGTCACCATCAGCATTAGTATCGATAAAAACAATCCAACCATCGTTCCAACTCGCCGAATTATCGCAGTTTGTTCCAGTGGTATTCCGCTGACATAAAGTAACGGGTGTACCTCGCTTCACCGCCTCACTTTTTGCATAATTGAAGTAAGTGGTGAATTCATTGAGTATGGCAGTCTGACGATTGTTATTGATAGAGCTTTTAAGACTGGGTATTCCCGCGGAGAGCAGAATCGCACCAATAATTAAAGTAACCAAAAGTTCAATCAGCGAAAAACCCCTCACTGGCAACGCACTTAAACTCCTTACCTTAGTTTTTTTGGTGTTCCCAGCTGATATTGCAAGTACTGTTTTCATATGTGATGCTTTTTTACCGCCTTAAAAATAAAACTTTACAAATTAAGAATAGACTGAAAGAGTAAAAATGCATTGAAAATGCGTTGGGGATCTTTTTTTGCGTCATAGCTCTTGAAACTGCAGCACAGAAGCAACTCATGTAAGAGAGAAACGGTCCTTTTGGCAGAGATACAGTTACCTCATCATCGGGCTCTTTATTTCCTGATGATGAGGTGCTGAATTATAATGGTACTAAGCGGTAACTTATGGCTTAATCTGTTACTCAGATTTACAGCTCAAGCTGAATCCATGCCTGCCTGCCGCTGAAATCTGGCCCTGGGTTTTCGGTGGTAATTTCTATTTCGCCTGTTGACCCACTATTGTATTTAAATTCCTTTCGTCATCATCAACGATTCCGAGTGATCGTCTCCATTTAAATCAAAAGGAGAATATTCTAAGTATGAGCCACTATGGGCATCTAGCTCCATGAGCCAGCCAGATCCACCTTCTACACAAGGATCATCAGAAGGCAATATGTGGTGAAGATAATGCGGTCATTGCGTAACACAGGATCACTGACCTGTTTCTCACCATAGTTATTGGTGCTGAAAACCTAGGGATACCTGCGGCTGCAAAAATACCAATGACAACAATGGCCACCATAAGCTCGTTAAGCGTAAAACCAGAATTTTTTTATGCGATTGGCCCATAGATTTATTAACACATGAAAATCACAGAATGCTAGTAAGTATGGTAAAAAACTAAAAAATTATGTGGGTATTGCTCGCAAATATTATTTTTCCCCAGAAAAGTGTAACTTATTAATTTAATAGTATAATTTTATATTATTTAGTGGTTTGGTGATGAAAGGTTAAAACGTTACTTGCACTAATTTATGTAACGTAACATTATTATCAAAAGCGAAGAATGCTAGACAAAAATATATCTAACATATATAATGGGTATTCATTTTTTATTGGTCATTTAACTAGCTTGATGAGCCTTAGTTAATTTGGCGCCATCGGTCGACTTTATTTTCAGCAACAATGAAAGCTACTTCAACAACGAAATAATAGTTTTGCATCATAAATTTATTGCCAGATATAATAAACTGCGACCAATAGACTTCAATGAACAACAAACTTCACCACCTTTTTAGCATAGGGAAACTTGGTGTGTTCCCAATAACTAATCATTTTATATCCTTCAGCACTGAAATTCTGTTAGTTGCTGTGTTGTTAATTATCAGCGGTTGTGCCCACGTTGACATTTCTACTGTGAACTGTACCGAACATCCCAGACGCCCTTTTCCGCAACATACCAAATATACTGAGAAAAGTATCAGTCCAACGGTCTTTAACCAAACACACCAAGATCAACACGTAAAGGATTTCTACAATGATTGGAAAAAACATTATTTAATTTCTGCCGGAGAAAACAAAGCCGGACAATTAATGTTTCGGATAGCTTTCGGCAAACATTCCGATATAACCGTATCGGAAGGCCAGGGTTATGGCATGATAATCACTGCTTTAATGGCTGGTTATGATCCGCAGGCTCAAACATACTTTGACGGTTTATGGCGCTTCTCTCGGGAATACCCAAGTTCGCATAATGAAAATTTAATGTCTTGGAAGATACAAAACAATAAAGTTGTAGATGGCAACGGCAGTGCTTTTGATGGTGATGCCGATATTAGCTATGCCTTGCTGCTGGCTGAAGCACAATGGGGCAACCAGGGTAAAATTAATTATCATGAAGCAGCGTTGGATGTAATTAATGCCGTATATGATTCAACCATTGGCCCGAAAAGCGGCCTCCCTATGCTGGGTGACTGGGTCACTAAAGATGGTAAAACCTTTAGTCAATTCACACCCCGGTCTTCCGATTTTATGCCCGCACATTTTAGGGCCTTTGCCCATGCTAGCAACAACAAGCAGTGGCAAGAAGTGATTGCAAATTCGCAAAATGTGATCGATTTTATGCAAAGCCGATACAGTCCCAAAACGGGACTACTCCCTGATTTCATTAGCTCTTGCCTTAAAGTTGAAGATTGCAAGCCGGCTGAAGAAGATTTTTTAGAAGGACCACACGACGGTGATTACCATTATAATTCAGGTCGAGTACCGCTACGTCTGGGAATAGATGCGTTGCTATATAGCAACCAACAATCAAAAGCTCAGGTGCAAAAAATCATTCGCTGGTTAGTCAGTAGCAGCAAGGGCAAGTCCAGTAGAATAAAAGCCGGCTACAAGCTAGACGGCCAACCCTATGGTCATTATTTTACCAGTTTTTTTGTCGCCCCATTCGGTGTCGCCGCCATGTTAGCCCCAGAACACCAGGGTTTTCTAAACAGCATTTATCAGCGGGTCTATAAGCTCCATGAAGATTATTACGAAGACTCAATTAACTTATTAAGTCTTTTCGTTATGACCCGAAATTATTGGACTCCAGAAAGCAAGCAGCGCATTGCCGTAGAATGTGATTAAAGATCGAAGATTAATAATATACGAAGAAACTATCAAGTGTAGTAATAGTCAAGAAATCAATATCCAGAACTACCTGACATCTATTATCACTGAGTATCGCCAACCGGCGCAGCAAATGCGTCGGCAACCAATGCCGCTACATTATTGCCTGTTAAAGTATTAAGGAAAGCGACTAAATCATCCATTTCTGTCTTATTCATGGTGAGTGGTTTTAGTAATGGGTCAAGATTTTTATTTGCCACCCCGCCATTGTTATAAAACTCAACAACTTGCTTAAGGGTTGTAAAACTGCCATTGTGCATATAAGGGGCAGTTAGCGCGATATTCCTTAACGTTGGTGTTTTATAAGCCCAACGATCTTCCGGCGCTTGTGTTACTTCATAGCGCCCCAGATCATTCGGCTTAGGTTCTGCAACGGCATTAACAACCGTTGCATCAACATCAACAAATACTCCGGGGGCCAATTGAACTCGTTGCTTCGAAGGTTGTTTGAGCATCGCTTCACGAAAACCCAGTCCAGTGTTATGCAGCTGATTATCCATGAAGAGTGCGCTGTCTGCATCGATACGATGGCAACTTGCACAACCCGCTTTTCCTAGAAAGAGCTGCAAACCTTTTTTTGCTTGCTCAGAAATTGCTTCTGTTTGTTTGCCGTAATAATAGCGATCGAAAGGTGAATCGCCCGAATTCAAAGTGCGCTGATAACTGGCTAGAGCCATGCCAATCGTTTCCATACTGGGAGTTCGTCCAAATGCTTTTTCAAACAGGCCAACATAATCAGCTCGGTGGTTGATTTTATCGATCACAGCGCCTACTGATGGATTAGCCATTTCATTATGAGCCAACAAAGGTCCCCAAATTTGCTGTTCTAGCGTGTTTTCACGCCCATCATGGAACAATAATTTAGCATATGCCACATTATAAATTGTGGGGGCATTACGTTTAACTGTACGCCCCTCGATACCCACCGAAGTTGCCAATTCGTTACTGGTAAAACCTTGTTCAGGAACATGGCACATGGCGCACGAAACAGTATTATTGAGCGACAGCCGACGATCAAAAAATAACTTCCTACCCAATTGAATTTTTTCTGTAGTCAGGGAATTATCCGCAGGCACCGGTAACTCAGGCAATCCTAGCGGTGGTTCCAGCGCATACTGCAACAAATCAGTTGACTTACCGATACGCTTTTGCAGTGCTAAAGATTGGGTTTGGTATGACGAGCGATCATAACCGGCTTTCTTATCACCCGCTCGATACCGTGGAGCGAGATTGTTGTCAATTGATTCTGGTGTTTTTGAATTAAACGCTAACTCTACCTTGGAATCTTCCAGCAACAACGTTTTAATATCGTTTACCAACGTATCAGGATGCAAAAAAGAAACGCTATATATATTGCGAAAACGCTCTTCCCGATCAATTAAAAAGACTCTCAGAATATGTGAATAGGTACCAGTAAGTTCACCGTTTTCGTCATATTCTTGCTGTCTGCTTTGTTGGTAATTTTTGAGAATGGGTTGTAACTGTTGTTCTGAGCGAGTTGTTAAAAATTGCCAATCCAATGTGCCACCTTGTAAGGTTTTTGCATATTTTTTCATGACCGAAGGCGTATCGAATTCAGGATTAAAACTGACTGTTATCAACCGTACCTGATCAATCAGTTCCGGCTCCTTGGATAAGCGTTGTTTGACACGGTGCAGTACCGAAGTGGCTAATGGACAACCATTAACATCATTACAGGTAGAATAAATAAAGCTCAATAAAACCACATGGTTCCGCATTAACTTAGTCAATGATCGCTCGGTACCATCAGTATCGATGACCTGGCCATCACTTGCTTGGCCCAAAACAGGTAGTTGATAAGTTCCGGCTACAGGTGCGGTGAACGCTAACCGACCATATCCAGGCGCCAATATTTGAGCCTGTTGACCCGATTCATTAGTACTGTCAGCAACAGTGTCAACCGGTATTGTTACCGCTAAGCTGATCCATAAGACGACAATCCCTTTGAACTCATGTGTTAGATGCATTGACCCTTATTAAGTAAAAGCCATCCTTGGCGATAAATTAGATTGAGCGATTACTCAGGTTTTAATAAACTAATAACGCTGCCTGGTTTAGACGGTGGCTTTGATGCATACAAAGATTTAGCCCCAAAACGCATTTGATGAGGACGCCCTAATTTTTCCTTGATAAAGTCGATAGAAAATTTTTCGGTTAACTTCTTACCGGCCCATTGATAGCTTTTTAAAAACTGCTCATTGTTATCACCTTTCTTATCCCAGTTAGCAAGTAAAGAAGTCGTATAGTACAAACGCTTACCATCCCAACTGGACGAAACCATATTGACTTGCGAACCTATCTTCTTCTCGAAAACTTGTTTGGGGTTGAATGGGTCAGAGATGTCGAACGCTCGGGTCGTTCCATCCATAAAAGTGTTAACCCATAGCATGTTGTCATCGCTTTGAATGGAAATATCTACCGGTAACGGGATTTTAGAAGGGTCACCAATATCGGCAACATCTCTTGCTTTCCACTCTCCCTTACTATTTTCATAAATAAGCCATATTTTCGAAGTCAACGCTGTCGTAGTAAAACAATAGTTATGATTGGGATTCCATGCACAGCGTATTTCTAAAGGCGCGCCGGGTACATCAAAGATTTTTTTCGGTCGCCGTGTGTGCAAATTCCATAACACCACAGTATTTCCAAAACGTTTCATCGCTTCTGGATCTTTTAACAATTTGCCAAAATCCATCATATAGTTGGACCAGCCGGTGAAAGAAGAGGTTAGCATGACATTTCGACGCGGTAACACTCGAACATCATAACCATAACCATCGGCATATTGGCCAGACTTTACAGCGCCGTTTAATTGGCTATCGGTTGGCATCCAATGGGTGGCCACATAATCGCCTGCATTGGAATATTCAACTAAAGCGGTACGCCCGCCGGTATCTTTGTTGTTGGATAAGCCTGTAATCATCATTCGGCCTGGCAAGGCATACGTTGTATGTGGCCCAACAACACCCCCACTCTTAGCTACGAAAGAATTGATGGTTTTGTGTAAAGTTGGCTTGGCAGGATTGGTATGCACATCGAATATGAAAATTTTGTTGGTATCCAGACCGCCAGCCCAAAGGTATCTTCTATCATCAGTAAAGCCCGAATGATGTGCTTCGTTACGGCCTCCAACAGATAATGAATCGATCACTTTGCCATAGGTCGCTGAACCTGGTTTAACGTCAACTGTTACCAACTTATCTTGTTCGTCGCCGAGTCCCTCCATACCAAGCGTCCAAACATAGACATAATCTTCTTGACCGACTATTTTTGCCATATACGGCGACATACACGTTTCATCGGCTTGCGCTGGCACCGTGCCGAGAGTAACAATAGCGACAGTCAGTATGGAATAGATACCGGTTTTTAGACAACTCATTACTCTTTTAGAGCACATTGGGGGATATACTTTCATCTTTATAACCTCGTTATGTTTTAACCATCAATTTTCAACGCCCCGGAAGGACATTGCTGAACTACTTTTGAAATTTCTTCGTCAGATGCACCTTGGATGTCAATAATGAACGCACCATTTTCAACCTTAAAGACTTGCGGTAATGATTTAACACATACCCCTGCATGAACGCAGGTTTCTTGATCCCATGTTACTTTCATTGTGCTCTCCTCTTCATTATCGTGTTTTGGTTTTACCTGGAATTTACCTTTCTCTCATTCTGCTGTTGTCGGATCAATGATACTTTTTATCTGTTCAATTGAATTAGCAGGAAACCCTCCATGCTCAGCGTGTTCACGAATAGCCTCTGCATCGGGCGCTATATAAACGCAGTAAACTTTGTTATCCGTCACGTAACTTTCGACCCATTGAATAGGTACTTCCATTCTATTAATTACTGCGCAAGATTTTTGCGAGATGCCTTGCAGCTCTTCAGCAGACAATTTTCCTGCTTCGGGAATTTCTCGTTCAATTAAAAATTTTGGCATAACACTCTCCTTATTAAATTCCAAATTAAAAAAATATAACCAGCCGTTCCCAAAAAGATGAAATATATAGAATTGATTGTTTTTCTATTAAATCTTTTCCATTTTCAACCTAACCAAAGATGGTTTTTAGATTTAATAAAAAAACCACACAACATCAACTTTTAAAATATCCATCCAACAAACTATTGCAGCCGCTTTCCAAAGGGGCCACCGACTTCTCTATCTTCATTCGAAGTAAAACACCCTGCCAAGTATTCACCAATAAATCAGCCATTAACTGAGCTGATAGATCTGTTCTTACAAAACCTTCTCGCTGCGCCTTAAGTAATCCTTCTGATAGTAAATCACTGTAGCGTTGCACGGCTTTTTGTAAGGCTTTCTGGCATATCTCGCTGTTGTCTCCCAATTCGCCCATTAAATTACCCAATAAACATCCACCTTTAAACTGATTGTTTTTAAGTTCGACGATCATCTCATTGAAATAATTTTTCAGCGCTGTTAATCCATCGACATCAGGTGTTTCCAAATGATTTTGCAGTTGCAGGATAAAAGGTTCAATGTAATGGTTAATTACTTCAGCGCAAAAAGCTTCTTTACTGCCAAAATAATTATAAAAAGAGCCTTTAGGAATCTGCACTGCATCCAGTATTTCCTTTAGTCCTGTGCCATGGTACCCCTTAGTCATTAACATAGAGACACCTTGATTCAATAACTTTTCACGATTGATATGTTTGGTTAATACTTGAGCCATGAGACTAAAATACGACTGGTCGTCTCGTTTGTCAATCAATATTTCTCTAACCTCAAAATATTCCAATTTTAGGAATACTGCTCTGAGTGTTTCAAATCAACAAAAAACCAAACTTTTATCGCTTGCTCTGTTTTGAGAAGATAGTATTGATTTAAACTGAATTCTGGAAAGACAATGGCAACCGCTTATATTACCCATACAGATTGTTTAAAGCATCAAATATCTTCCGTGCATCCTGAGTCCCCAGAGCGCTTATCAAGTATCGAGGAGCATTTGATTACCGAGGGTTTGATGGACCTGCTGATAGTTAGCGAATCACCTAAAGCGACCTTTGAACAATTGGCCAGAGTTCACTCAAAAGAGCATATAGCATTCATTTTTGAACACTCACTCGACCACGGTCAATATACAATTGACCCTGATACCGCCATGAATCAATATACTCTGCAAGCTTCTCTTCGTGCCGCTGGTGCAGTTGTTAAAGCGACCGACTTAGTCATTAATAACCAAGTCAACAATGCCTTTTGTAATGTGCGCCCTCCAGGCCATCATGCAGAATATGAAAAAGCAATGGGCTTTTGTTTTTTCAATAATATCGCAACGGGTGTTGCGCATGCCCTTGAACAATTTGGGTTAAAGCGAGTCGCAATTATTGATTTTGATGTTCACCACGGCAATGGTACGGAAAACATCTTTTTCAATGATAACCGAGTGCTTATTTGTTCGTCCTACCAATCTCCGCTTTACCCTTATACCGGACACGACAGTATTTCTGGTCACATTATTAACGTAAAACTACCGGCAGATTCGGCAGGTAGTATTTTTAGAAAAGAGATCAAACAACAATGGTTGCCAGAATTAGAAGCGTTCCAACCTGAAATGATTTTTATTTCAGCCGGATTCGATGCGCACCTGAATGATCCACTGGCTCAACTCAAATTAGTCGAAGATGATTTTTTCTGGGTGACTAAAAAACTGGTAGAAATCGCTGCCAAATATTCCAGCAACAGAATTGTATCCTCCTTAGAAGGTGGCTATCATTTAACTGCCTTAGGGCAAAGCGCAGCGGCGCATATTAAAGGTTTGATGACATGTTGCGACACATCTTGATCGATAAAACCATGCAAAATTAATTCTTCATTCACACAGACAAAACCAATGGATAATTATCAACCTATGTGTATCTTTCTAGACTCATTCCGGTGCTTTTACTAACCGATAACCTTCATGACAAGCGACACATTTATTCATCGCAGTACCCAATTGTTTCAATATTGAGGCGCTTTCTCCATGAGTGGCGGCATCTGTAGAAATTTTATCGAAATCAGCATGAACCGACATCCCTAATTTTCTGAACTCACTTGGCAAGGAGCCCATGATTTTAGATCTTTCAACTTGATGAGTCATATGTTTGCCCATTTGACCCGCCGCTTTTGATACTTTAGCCATATCATTTTCAGCCAAAGCCAAAATAATATCCTTTGTTCCTGACAACATTTTTCTCATCTCAGTCAAAATCATATTGGTTCCTTGGTCATCAAGAACAATTTTTGAGCGATGATTAATGCTACCAGCAGCAGCCATCATAGAACATAATAGTAAGATTAAAGCTATTTGTTTCTTCATACCATTTTAAATAAACATTATTTTAGAATGTTTTAATATACAGATATTCGTGGTTGTATGGCAAGTTTTTTTGGTACCATTAAATTCTGGCAACTTTTCTCTAACTCTAATCAATTAGTACTGTATCAGGGTAATTCATAACATGAAAACAATTCGTTTAGTCATCATCTGCCTTACTGGCGTTTTATTATCGTGTTCTGGATCTATACCGGAAACACCGGGATCAGTCGATATACCTAATGGTTGCGTTACTTGGTTTGATGGCTGTAATCGTTGCCTCGTTGTAGAGGGTAAAATAGAAGGTTGCACCAAAAAACGATGTCCAGAAGGTTACACAAAACCACCTCGCTGTCTCCACATCAGTCAGGGTGAGGTAATCTTTTCTGCCCACCATTATTCAACTTTGACGGTGGACAAAAAAACTGCGTACCCTTCCCGGCTTATTACTTTGGACTTCCTCTGGTTTTATCCAGTTTCACCTGATCTTCCAACTTGACTTCGACCCGGGTCAGTGCTTCATTAATTTCGATAACAGAGTGAGTCGTGTTGTTATCGGCTGTTTTATACAGCGTGAAGGCTTGGTGTAAGTTGCCAAACGTTTCAGCGCAGACCCCGAGCAAGTATGGCATGAGATACCCTGCTTTATGCATTGCCGCTGCAGTTTTCCAGATCTCACAAGCACGATCCATTCTGCCGTCTCCGGCAAAGCGAATCCCCTGTTTAATTTGCTTCTGCACGATCTCGGATGGCTCCGAATTATCACGGTCAAACAACACAATGACCTCATCCTGATAATGCGGAGCTATCATTTCCTTAAAAGCATCGAAAGCCATTTTCATCGCATTATTAATAAGCGTATCATCACTGCTGATACTGCTGATATGGCTTCTATTGCCACAATCAACATCCTTAGATTTGCGCTCAATGGTTTCAGCAGCGGAAATTTTCCCCGTTGCTACACTGATCATTTTAGGAATGAAAGCGAATACCGCTGTGGTATGTTCACAAGGAATAGGCACTTTGGTCCAGTTCGTACATCTGTCATCCCGGTCGTAAAGAACACAATAATCTTCATATTCATCAATTTGTGCCCGTTCAATGTTGTAGCGAGTGACAGCACCCAATATAACGGCTTGAACCCCAGCTTTTTTGCCCACTTTTAAAGCGCTATTAGGATCAATTGTTCCATTACTTCCTACGACGTATTTAGTTATGATACGATCAAGACTCCCTCGCTCAGTGACATTGAAATAAGGCTGATTTCCGACGCGGATACTAGCAATAGCAGCTTCAAATCTGTCAGTTATTTCGTTATTTATTCTTCCGTCCAACGTAAACGGCAAAACAATAATACTTTTTACATTAGCCAGTTCATTATATTTAGCGGGTACTAAGCTCTTTGAAATCAACTTGGTTTTACTTATACAACCCGGTAGCAGCAATAGCGCAAGGCAGATTGAGGCTGTTAAAATCTTGAATTTGCCAATCATTATTAGGTTTTCTTCATTTGTAAGAATTTCTAGCGTTGTTAACAACAGAGCGATGTTTCATAAAGCTCAGAGGTTCAGTCTTTCTGAATTCAAACCCCTGAAAACGCTCTATCACATAATTGTCCCAACAATTTTCTCTTCTAATCATACTTTGCTTAATTATTAAATACTGTAGGTGTTGACAGAAAAGTTCGGTTGAATGTAGCACATCCTGATCTGAGTAAAGCATCAGTTTTGAGGTGTCTGACTGAAAGAAAAAGGGGTCAAACATTGATATGACCCCTAATGCTGAATTAATCTACCACCTGAACCCCTTTCCAAAAGGCCACCCGTCCTTTGATATTTGCTGCGGCTTGCTGCGGTTCAGGATAAAACCAGGCAGCGTCAGCACTTAACTGGTCGCCTACTTTGACCGACAAATAGGATGCCTCCCCTTTCCATCCGCATATTGTATGGTGAGTACTCGGTTTGAAATATTCAGACTTAGGGTATCTCGGGGGAAATAATGATTGCCATCAACGACAACGGTATCAGAGCTTTCGGCGATAATTTCGTCACTCCAAATTGCTTTCATAATTTTTCCCTGGGCTGCCACAGTGAATTCATAAAATATTGGCGGGGGTCGGCCCATTGATCCGTAATATCAAATCCTGCAGCAACAGCAATCTCATTGATTTTAGTTTGATTGTATTTTTCACTAATTTCAGTGTGGATCGTTTCCCATGCATAAAAATCGAACGACTTTGCCAATGCTTTAATGAATACGGTCTGCTTTATTTTGCTCACCAAAAAGCTTTTAGCTTTACCTGACTCAGGATTATACGCTGGTTCATGTACAAAATTATCTAAATCAAAATCAGCCTCTAATTCCCGATTAATTCTCTTCAAAAGATTGTAGTTAAAGGCTGCCGTGATACCATCTGAGTCATTGTAGGCTCGTTTAATGATCGCCGGGTCTTTTTTTAGATCAAAGCCTAGCAAGAGCCTGTCTGTCCTATTTAAGTGGTTGCGAATTTCACCGCAAAAAGCAACCGCTTCATCATGCGAGAAGTTACCTATGGTAGACCCCAAAAACAACACTATTCTTGGAAATTTATCCCATCCTGCCAATCTATCCAGCGACGCCATAAAGTCACCAACAATGGGCTTAATATTGAGTGCCGGAAATTTTTGTTTTAATTCACTAACCAGCTCATCAACCGCAAAATTGGAAATATCTACCGGGTTGTAGTCGAATTCGACGTGCTGATTTAGGAAATGCTTGATTAATAGTTGTGTTTTACTGGCATCCCCAGCCCCTAATTCAATCAAATGAAACGGTGATCCACAATCATGAAATGCGGCTAAAATTGCATCGGCATGAGTTTGGAAAATTTCCGCCTCAGAATTGGTTAAATAATATTCAGGCAGCTCCATAATTTTCTTAAATAATTTGGAACCTTCATCATCGTAGAAATATTTGGAAGGTAATCGTTTTGGCGAAACAGACAAGCCTTCGAGAACGTCAGTGGCAAAGCTGCAAACCGAAGCTTTCATTTGATAGTCTCCGCCAGCCTAATACCCGTAAATTGCCATTGTTTATCTGGCTGAAAGAAATTTCGATAACTTAACCTAAAATGAGAAGCAGGTGTGGCGCACGAGCCGCCCCTTAACACCATTTGATTAACCATGAATTTGCCGTTGTATTCACCTAATGCACCCTTGGTTTGTTGGTAACCTGGATAAGGTGAGTAGGCCGAACGAGTCCATTCCCATACTGATCCGCAAAACCCTGCTTGATGGGCATCATAAATAGGATGAAAAAGACCTCTTTCCAAGAAATGCGCCGATTTGGAACCGTTAGGCTGAACTTCCTGGCTGGCAATTTCCCATTCAAATTCGGTCGGTAAACGCTTGCCTGACCAGCGGGCAAAAGCATCTGCTTCAAAAAAACTAATATGAGTGATTGGCTCATTAGGACTTACCTGGTCAAAGCCATCCAATCGATAATAGTGCCATTCATGATCAATCTTCTCCCAATACAAAGGCGATTGGCAATTGTTATGCTGGAGCCAATCCCTCCCGTCTGATAACCATAATTCCGCTCGCTGATAACCGTCGTCATTCATGAAGGCCTGATATTCTTCTACAGAAATGACCCTGTCGGCTATTTGAAACGGTTCAATATGAACTTTATGTCGTCCCAATTCGTTATCAAAACAAAAGCCACTTCCTGTATGTCCAATGGAATATAGCCCTCCGTCAACCGGAATCCAAGCAGCAGAAGGCAGTTTGTCTGACGCGACATTTTTTTCGCTATATTCCGCCTTTACTACCTGTGTGCCTAAAATATATTTGATATCGGTCACCAGCAATTCCTGATGCTGCTGTTCGTGGTTAAGGCCTAACTCAACCCAGAACAGAAGATCTTCTCCGGCACGGTCAATTAAATCCTCCATGAAACCGTCGATGTACCGACGATAATCCATAATTTCCTGCACTGTCGGTCTTGTCATAAAGCCTCGATGATTCCGCTTGGCACGATCACCAACGCTTTCATAATAGCTGTTGAAAAGAAAAGAATAGTGCGGGTGAAATGCCTGGTATTTCGGTAAATGAGGAAGTAACAAGAAAGTTTCAAAAAACCAGGTAGTATGAGCCAAATGCCATTTGGGAGGGCTGACGTCAACGATAGGTTGAACGACCATATCCTCACGGGTTAAAGGTAGCGTTAATTCGGTTGTTTGACGACGAACCGCCTGGTACTTTTCACCCAGTAATTTTTTAGTCACTAAGTTTTGATTAAGCATGTGAGTTTGAGCAAGTGGCGAAATTATTGTTGTTATTTTCCGCAAAACTATAACATATCTTCTGAAAGGTCAAAATGACAGTATCGTTGTGACGATATTCGTTCAGATCCATTTTTCCAAAACAAAGGAAGCTAATTCGTTACGAGGCAAGCTCACTAGTGTTGCAATGTGTTAAATCAAGCAAATTGAGTCAAAAGTTAACAGAAGACAAGTAGAAATAGTCAGGGTTTAACAAAAGTAATAGTGTATTATCAAATTTAAACCTGTTAGAACACCAGCAAGAAATTCCTAGTGAACACTTTAAGAACCTGTTTTAGACAACTTTTTCATATTTCTAGCCTGTGAAGAAAACTTTTACTGTGTACTAATCAATATACTGGTTCATTTTTTTTAAAAAAAAGGTAATATTTCACTTTCCCTAGTATATTTATTGATGTAATATGTCCTTGATTTAGAAATCTAACGCTTCACATAAGGTCTTTTATATCGTGTCGCAGCAGACTTCTAAATATTGTCATTGTGCTGCTTGGTCTCATTAAAATTATGGCCAGTCAGTTCTGCAAGAGTTTGCGAAATCCAGACTCAAGTGAAGAAGACTCTTCTACACGCCATTTCAGGCGCTGGATAGTTGCTCATGGAGAATATGGCGGCCTTAGCTCATGATTAGACCAAGTGATCACAACCTTGAATATTATTTAGGAGAGGGTCTATGGGTAATCAAAGCTCACTATTAAACAAAACAACATGCTTTCAGCCATTCTGGCTGCTAGCGCTCACTATTTTCTTTTATCTTATCGCTACACCAACCCACGCCATGACGGTATCAGAAGCAACGAAATTGCTGGCTTCGGATGGAGAGGCAGAAAACAGATTTGGCACCTCAGTTGCCATCTCAGGAAACACAGCCGTCATAGGGGCAAAAACAACCGGCTTAGCCTATGTATATGTCCGTGATACCAATGGAAACTGGAATCAGCAAGCCAAATTAGTGGCTTCAGATGGAAATACTGTTGGTGGCCTCGTTGCCATATCAGGAAACACAGTGGTTATTTCTTCAAAACTTGCTCCCCCTCTTGCTTCCAATTCTTATGTTTATGTTTTTGTTCGAAATGCTAGTGGAGGCTGGAGCCAGCAAGCGAAGATAGAACAGCCAACTATCTCTAGGGTTTCTATTTCGGGAGACACCTTACTGATAGGTAATGATCCTTCCTTTATATATGTTCGGGACAGCAATGGAGCCTGGAGCCAGCAAGCGAAGTTTTTAGGTACCGGCGGCAGCATATTCTTTACTCCTTCGGGACCTAGTACAGTAATAGATCAATTTGGTGCCTCTGTTTCTATCTCGGGGGACACTGCAGTCATCGGTGCACCTCTAACCCCCGTTAATAGCCGTGTGGGTGCAGGGGCAGCCTATATCTATGCTCGTAGCAGCGATGGAAGCTGGATCCAACAAGAGAGGTTAGTTCATGAGTTACCCACCAGAACTGACAGATTTGGCCAGTCTGTTTCAATATCGCAGAACACCGCAATCATAGGCGTACCTGGGGCTTCAAGTGCAGGTGCAGCTTATATTTTTGACCGTGATAATAGTGGAGTCTGGAGCCAGCGAGCTCAATTATTGGCGGACGATGGAGAAACAGTAAGCCTTTTTGGCTCATCTGTATCGATATCAGATAACACAGCCATCATTGGCTCAGATAATAATGGCAATAATGGGCCGGCGTATATCTTTACCCGTGACAGCGATGGAGGCTGGAACCAACAAACAAAGCTGTTACCTGTTGATGACAATATAGGTTCTTCATTTAACAATACACCCGTTTCAATTTCTGGGGACACCGCAATCATCGGAGCCCCATCTGATAATGAACAAGGTTCCGAGGCAGGTGCAACCTATGTTTATGACTTGAGCAGTCCATCATCATCTTCGACACTAATCGATTCTGGAATAAATTTTGCTGGAGGCCCATCCATATTGTCTGATCAATTCCTGGCTCAGGAGTTGACTTTACAAAATGATGCAAAAATTACGGATATTTCATTTTATATGTTCAGAGAGTCAGGGATTAATCCTCAAGTTATTAAAGCACAGCTAACTTCTTCAATAGGGCCAGGGACACCATCAAGTGAATTAATTGAGGAGTATAGTTTTATAGTTGAACCAAACCTTGGGCTTCATTTAGTTTCAATCCCAACTTCACTTAATCTTAAGGCTGGTACTTATTTTCTTGTACTGAGTAGTACTCTTGAACAGCAAGATGATCCTAACGCTGCTGCCTGGGCTTTTCGAGCCCCTGAAGATATTGGAGATTCTTTTATTTTGGGAGGTCCGGTCAATACTTCTTTTCCCCCAGATTCCCGTATAGCATCAAGTGCAGAAAGTTCATATAGCCTTAGGATTAGCGGAGAATTTATCACCCAGCCAAGCGGCAGTTGCAATAAAAGCGTATTGCTTGATGGTATAGATGACTGGATCAACCTGCCAGATATGAACTTATCAAGCGACTTTACCATAGAGGCCTGGGTTAAACTGGCACCAGGTATCGATGCTGTTGACGCACTCTTGGGACAGAATGGCAGCGGACCGGACATCAATTTTCATCAGCAAAAAATGCGCCTGTTTATCGCTCAAAGCCCTTGGGATGTCGTAACTGCAAATACCCCGATGCAAGCCAATGTTTGGACACACATTGCCATCACACGATCTGGCTCATCATTGAAGTCATATATCAATGGCCAACTTGGTACTGGCGGCGTTTGGGCAGGAATATTTCCCATAAAAGCCCTGGGCAGAGGAAACCGTAGTCCTGGGGGCTTTGCCGGCGAAATAGATGAAGTCAGGCTATGGGAGATTGCTCGCACTACATCCCAAATCATGAGAAGCTTTAAATTAAGCGTGGATCCCTTCAGCCCTGGCTTGATAGGCTATTGGACTTTCAATAGAAGTGGTCAAACGGTCATGGATTCTAGTAACGGTTTTGAAGGTTCTTTGGGCAGTGGATCAGATGTTAATAGTGATGATCCCACTCGACTGGCTTCTACCGCACCCATGGTGGATGCATGTGATGGTGGTGAATTACCAGTAGATGATAATACACCCATCGTTCAAGACGACACTGCTACGGTTGAAACAGGAGGAACTGTCAGCTTAGATGTGACAGCTAATGACGGACCCAATAATTCTTTCTTCGGAGCTGTTAAATTAGTCAGTCCACCGATGAACGGGACAGCCATTGCCGAAGAGATCAACGGTACTATTACCTACACCCACGATGGTTCATCGGCCACCAGCGATAGTTTTACCTATACACTGGAAGATAATGAGGGGCGAGTCTCTGATATCGCGACAGTGAATATAACGATCACTCAACCATCCGCCAGTTGTAATAGAAGTGTCTCATTAGATGGTTTAAATGACTTTGTTGGGATTCCCAACCTGGATTTGACTGACGACTTTACCATCGAAGCCTGGGTAAAACTAGCGCCCGGTATAGATGCAGTTGACTCTCTCTTGGGTCAATCAACCGTTGGACCGGATATTAACTTTCATCAGGGCAAAGTACGTCTGTTTATCGCTCAGAGCCCTTGGGATGTTGTGATAGCAAACACAGTATTGCAACCCAACCAGTGGAATCACATTGCCATTTCACGTGCTGGATCAAATTTGTCGTTGTACATCAATGGCTCACTGGATGCCACTGGCTTCTGGGACGAGGTACTATCCATTCAAACCTTGGGACGAGGCAACCGCCATTTACAAGGTGGGTTTGCCGGTGAAATGGATGAAGTCAGAATTTGGGACATAGCACGCAGCGCTGGAGAGATCAATCAAAACTATGATCGCAGTGTAGATTCATTCAGTACTGGCTTGTTGGCCTATTGGAACTTTAATGGAAGTGGTCAGGTAGTTATAGATGCAAGTAATGGCTTTGATGGTTCATTGGGCAACACATTGAGTACGCATAGCCATGATCCAACTCGCCTGGTTTCTACTGCACCTCTGACGGATAACTGTGAAGGATTATAACTGGCAATAAATAATGACGCATTGAGCCTGTATTTCTGAAACATTAAGCAGGCTCAGTACTGTTCATTAATAATCAAAGCAAACAGAGGTATTTTTAGTTTAACTGTTTACACCAAAAATATCCTGATCTCTACGTACAGTACTTTTCTCTGTTTTTGGGTACAAACACTTGGTGATAGTTGCAGTCAACTTCAAATGACTTAAGGTTTCATATACCCTGATTATTGTCTCCCCAGTTTGTGGATCGCCAAGCACCCAAGGGACAATCTACCTGTCTTTTCACTCTAAACCTAAAGCCTTAATTCTACTTTGTCAGATTATGGTTCAAATTCGTCATACCAGCCTGGAATCTGGTATCCAGAGCCATGGATGGCAAACTTAGATCCATCCCTGGAGCCTGGATTCCGGCAATCCCTGCCGGAATGACGTTCAGGGGAGAGGCGAATTATCTAATCTGACAAAGTAGAATTAATTAGCTCTCAATAGTCAAGCGACCTGTCAATGAGTTAATCTCATTTTACCGCCTGGCTCAGCGAGATCGATCCGACTAAATTAATCCTGAATCCGTGACTTAAAGAGCATCCACCAATCCTTGGGAAGCCACATTAACATTTCAACGTTTTAATACCTTGTTATTGTTTGACATAGCTTATAGTACGAGCACACTGAGGCTATTTAAGCATCAATAGCTCTCAATTGACACCAAATCCTGTACACCAGGCACTGCTCTCCCTGAGAGGCATGTTCTCGCATTTTTCTTAAGAATAGTGGGGCGTTATCCTGACGCTAAGCGATGGTAGGTTGACTCAAAGGCTAAAAAACCCGGGCAGTGTTTGGAGAAACGAAGTTTTATTCGTCGCCCGGCATGGATGACCCGAGCCGCCAGGTACATCAGTTCCTGTATAACCGTTTTTATTCGCCTTCTTTTGGCCGGATGACGGACAGGACTGATGTTGCCTATGAGCCCGATTAAGCCGATCCAACGCAAGATATTGTAACTATAAGCGCTCAATGCCATGATCAAGTCGTTGGTGGCAAATTTGCCCGAAGGTAAGCGTTCGATATCGAGGTCGGTTTTAAATTCACTGTGGAATTGTTCGGAAGTGGCATGATCTTGGTAAAGAGCAATGATCTGTTCATCAGCGTAGGCGAGCGAATTTAATGAGGTCCACCAGCCTTCTATTTCTATCTCAGGGATTAACAGCATTTGACCCTCTGCATCCATAGTTCTTTCGATAACCCGCATGACGCGGCGGAAGCGATAGGTTTGCCCGTCTTGTTGTTGGGTTTCTTGGACACTGAACAAGGCGACCCGTTTGCCGACCCTCGGCGTTGTCCATTTGCCTTGTTGTTCAGCCAAGGCTAACCAAGCCTCCAGGTCTTGTTTTCTGGGGTTCCATTTCAGGATAGAGTCCACTTGGTTTTGGTGCAGCCAGACACGGGTATCCAAGGCATCATGTCCGCTATCCAAACGCACCAGCAGCGGAGCCTCAGTCAAGCACCGAGCATATTCAATGACGCGGTCCAGCGTCTTTTGAAAACCGTTTTGACAATGCTGCTTACCTTCTCGAAGTTCATTAAGCAGACACCAACCCTCATTACCCAGATAAGCCGCAATCGGCGCATAGCCATCATGGCCTTTATAGGTTCTGGAAACACCTTCCTTCTGGGTCTTCTCATTGTTCATCGGATACACATCAATATCCAATGCGACATGATGGGTGGCCAATGGCGTCACCGGTACCCCGGCATGAGTCAGAAATTCAATATTACATTGTTGCATGATGACCAATAGCGCTTCAGCCTCTTCATCCAGTCGTTGTCTTAATCTTGCGCTTGAGGGTACGTGCTTAATCGACAGCGCGTTCTTGAAGTAGTCATCATCTCGGTAGTTCTCGATTGCTTCGAAGTCGCTTTTGCCTAAACATAGCGTTCCAATGTATGATTTGATGATGTCGCTGTGCGAAATGCCATGGCGTAAAGGAATGCCGGCCTTGAGCGCTTTATGAATAGTGCTATATCGATTTAAACATAAGCCAACTAAGGCCAAACCAGAATGACTTGTATAAGTTTCTGTTGTGGATTGTTCGATGATAAGACGTTTCATTTTGCACTTGTTGGGTGAAGTTTTTAACGCCTCTATTTTAACACTTTATTGCTTATTAATCAGCTAGATAACTCATTATATTAACTTCTTAAATCACGGATTAAGGTTAATGATTGCTTCCAGGTTTATTTTCCTCAATAATCGTTATCTTTGTCTGGAAAAGTACGTTAACATTCCGAAACTAACTTTATATTAGAATGCAGGAGTTCATCCTGCCAGGAGGGAGGAAAAGCATGCAATACAATAATAAATTGCCAAAAATCATTATATTCCAGCTCGCTGGCCTATTATCCTGGGGATCAGGATACGCCGTCGAATCTGTAGTTTCAAACAGCACCACGCCCCAATCGGCTGGTCTCGAGTTGGTTACAAACTACAATACGGCATTTGCTACAACGACGCCTTCAGCCGGTTGGAGCTATCTATGGAACGTTTCGGAACCTATTGGTAACTCAGCTGGATATCAAACACTGCTGGGGGTTGAAAATCGGTATGATTCTGACGGATCTCCCAGTTTTCCCGCTCCAACTGATATGGCCTATGGACATCTCAATGCAACTGGCGGTCATCCCGGCAAAGGAACGTCCGACGGCGTAGCGTTCGATCGATATGCGATTGCGGCTTACACCGTTGCCACGGACGGTCACTATCTAGTCACTGAAGGCCAGATCAGTCACACCGGATGCGAGTGGACCAATGGTCTTATCACAAAAGTGCTGGTGGGCGATCATGAACATTACTCAAAAGTTCTGAATAGGCAAGAAACCGCAACGCTTGAGGTCGATCTTGGTTCGCTGGTAGCTGGTGAAATTATTTATGTCGCGGTAGGTCCCAACGGTTCTGATGGATGTGATACCTTTGCTATGGACTTCTCGATAACTGAATCTGATGATTCTTCTACAAGGCCTGCTAATACTCCCTTGGGGAGAGAACTTTACGTTGATCTGAATGCGCCTGACTCGGGTGACGGAACGGAAGCGCGACCTTGGGCTACCTTTGCACAAGCAGTTGATGCCGTCACACCTGGAGATACTGTATTGGTGAGAGCCGGAACGTATACTGAGGGTTTAGATGTTACCCAATCAGGTTCCCCTGAGCAACGCATCACTTTCGCAGCCTACCCTGACGAAGAGGTTATACTTGCTGGTCGGTGTATCAGGGTAGAAGGTCAAAGCCACATCGTAATTCGTGGTTTCAAGGTCGTGGAGTGCATGGGCGGTAATGATCAGGACAACAAAGGTATTTTCGTCTTAGGACCCGGCGTGAAAGATATCATTATCGAAAATAATCATATTGATCATACTCAAAGTTCAGCGATCAGTATATGGGGCGTACCTTGGCGACAAAACCCTGGTGACTATTCCAATGTCACTGACATTGTTATTCGCAACAACCTCATTGAGCAAGCCAACGATGGCGGCTACGACGAGCAAATCACTGTCTCCAACGGAGTAGTTAACTTCGAAATTGCCTTTAACGAGATCCGCCATGGAGGTGTTTCGACTAACGGCGGCGAAGGCATTGACATCAAGGAAGGATCAAGCAATGGCACGATTCATGACAACCATATTCATGACATCACCCGGCGCGCAATTTATATTGATGGTGGTGGCAGTCTGCAATGGTTCTCGCCCGTTCACGATATCGAAGTTTATAACAACGTGATGCACGGCGTACCCAATGGTTTTGCGATTATGACCGAGGGCAAAGCGGATGTTAACTCGGTGAAAGTGTACAATAATCTTGCTTATGACGTGGAGTACGACTGTGCCTTCGTATACGATCATCCCGAAGGGACTGGAAAATTCAATGATTTTCAGTTCATCAATAACACCTTCGTGGACTGTGGAACAGCTGAATCTTGGCGCGAAGGCCTTGACTTGAACACTGATAGAGCAACAAATATACTCGTGAAGAATAACATCTTAACGAGCGGACTTTCGATTAAGGAAGGTCTTGCTGTGAATACTGGCAACAATATTGTAGAAGAAGACCCATTGTTCGTTGATATTACAAACCGAAACTATCGTTTGAGGCAAGATTCACCGGCAGTGGAAGCTGCCGATGCAAGCTTCACCCCAGCTTTTGACATTGAAAATAACGCCCGTCCCATTGGTGCTGGCCACGATATTGGGGCTTACCAACGCTGATATTTTTGCGAGGATAGTCTGGGCTGTTGACACCGAATAGCTATTCTACGTTGTCAGAAATATGAACAAACTTATCATACCCAACAGGTAGCGGGCATGACGAGTCTGTAAATTAATCTGACAAAGTAGAATTAAAGAAGCTGATTTAAATTAGCTTGTCGGGTAATAGGCTATGCAGTAAGATTCGATAACATATTTGCCCTTTTGCAAAACGAGTATCAATTGCATGAAGTGTTGGCTTACTCTCATCTTTTCTTCCTTAGGCATCTTGGTATTGCCGCCTGTTATTGCCGTGCCTTGTTCCAACCAAGAAGCAGCTTACCTTCAAGTTCTGGGTTCAGGGGGGCCAGAGTTAACCGCTGATAGAGCATCCAGTGCTTATCTTGTCTGGCAAGATAAGCAAGCTCGTATATTAATCGACGCGGGCGGCGGCTCGGCGCTGCGTTTTTCTGCCAGTGGGGCAAATATCATTGACCTGAATGTTGTACTTTTTACCCATTTTCATGTCGATCACACGGCAGATTTTCCTGCAATGATAAAAGCATCGTTCTTCACCCAGCGTACCCGCGACTTACCTGTATTCGGTCCAACTGGGAATCGTCTTTTGCCTTCGACCACTGATTTTATCGATTCGTTATTCTTGGCAAAAAATGGAGTATGGCCGTATCTTAATGGATATCTTCCCGGCGGGGACGAAGCTTACCATCTCAAACCCAAGAATATTCCGATAGCCGATGACAAGATTCAAGTTGCTTATGAAGAGGACGACCTTAAAATCACAGCAATCCCGACCCAACATGGCCCTCTTCCTTCTTTGGCATGGCGTATAGAGACTAAAAACAAATCATTCGTATTCAGTGGCGACATGAATGGTAACCGGCATACGCTGGAAATATTAGCCAGGAATGCAGATATTTTGGTAGCGCATAACGCTATTCCGGAAACTGCCAAAGGTGGTGCCAGAAATCTTCATATGCCACCCTCGGTAATTGGAAAAATAGCTGCTAAAGCGAACGTTAAAAAATTGGTTCTTTCGCACAGAATGCGTCGAACACTGGGTATAGAAACATCAACCCTGAAAGAGATTCGCAAACACTATAGCGGCTCTGTTTTATTTGCAGATGATCTTAGCTGCTACTCACCCTGACTTCATTCCCCGAAAGGTATTAAAGGTATTAAAAATAGTTTATATTTGCTTGGGATATATTCAACGAATTGATTGGAGGAGCTCAACATGTCTTACCAAAAACCCACTTTCAAGAGCCAATACGACAACTTCATCGGCGGCAAATGGACACCCCCTGTCGAAGGAACTTATTTCGATAATATCTCGCCAGTTGACGGGCAAGTTATGGCACAAGTCGCTCGCTCATGCAGCAAAGATATTGACCAAGCGGTTGCCGCTGCTGAACAGGCAGCGCCTGGTTGGGGCAAAACATCGGTTGCGGAACGCAGTAACATTCTATTCAAAATTGCTGAACGCATAGAAGCCAATCTGGAGGCTGTTGCGTTGGCGGATACCTGGGATAACGGCAAAGCGATTCGAGAAACACTAGCAGCCGACATTCCTTTGGCCATTGATCATTTCCGCTATTTTGGCAGTGTAATCCGTGCCGAAACGGGCGAAATTTCGGACATCGACGCCAACACGGTTTCTATGGAAATACATGAGCCACTCGGGGTAGTTGGCCAGATCATCCCGTGGAACTTCCCGATTCTAATGGCAACCTGGAAACTGGCGCCTGCACTGGCGGCTGGAAATTGCGTGGTTCTAAAACCAGCAGAACAAACACCTGTTTCTATCCTGGTCGTCATGGAACTGATTGCTGATTTATTACCACCAGGCGTACTCAACATCGTCAACGGTTTTGGCATTGAAGCTGGAAAACCCCTGGCGACCCACCCAAAAATCAAAAAAGTTGCGTTTACAGGCGAAACGACAACCGGCCGGTTGATCATGCAATATGCCTCGGAAAACATCATTCCAGTCACCCTGGAGTTAGGGGGTAAATCGCCCAATATTTTCTTCGACAGCGTCATGGCGGAAGATGACAATTTTCTGGATAAAGCAATCGAGGGACTGGTGATGTTCGCGTTAAATCAAGGTGAGGTCTGCACCTGTCCATCACGCGCTTTAATCCAGGAAAACATTTATGACGCTTTTATGGAGCGTTGTTTAAAAAGGGTTGAAGCCATCAAACTGGGGGATCCATTAAACCCGGAAACCATGATGGGCGCTCAAGCCTCCAATGATCAATATGAAAAGATTCTAAATTATATCGATATCGGCAAACAGGAAGGGGCTGAAGTGTTAGCCGGTGGCGCAACCTATCAAAACGCCAGTTACCCTAATGGCTACTATATTCAACCGACTGTTCTAAAAGGCCATAACAAGATGCGAATTTTTCAAGAAGAGATTTTCGGGCCGGTGTTGAGTGTCACTACCTTTAAGAATGAAGCAGAAGCACTGGAAATAGCCAACGATACGCTTTACGGATTAGGTTCTGGCGTTTGGACGCGTGATATTCATCAGATGCAAACTTTTGTCCGGGGCATTCAAGCCGGAAGAGTTTGGGCCAATTGCTATCATTTGTATCCGGCACATGCTTCATTCGGTGGGCAAAAGAAGTCTGGTATTGGCCGAGAAACGCACAAGATGATGTTGAATCATTATCGTATGACCAAGAATGTTCTGATGTCTTACGACAAAAATCCACTGGGTTTTTTCTAGCTTTTTCTATTCAAAGCCGAAGCATAGAAAAATCATGTTCACAGAACGCGTCAGGGTGACCGAAAAAGCCAAACACGTCATCGACCAATTACGTGAAAAGCACGGCGCGCTACTGTTTCACCAAAGCGGTGGATGTTGTGACGGCTCTGCGCCCATGTGTTTCAGTGTGGATGAGTTTATGGTCGGCAGCCGTGATGTGTTATTGGGTGAAATCCATGGCTGCCCGTTTTACATGGCAGCCGATCAGTTCGAATATTGGCAAAATACTCACTTGACGATTGACGTATCCGCAGGGCGAGGTTCCAGCTTTTCGCTGGAAATACCCTTGGGAGTACGGTTTATGGTCATTTCCCGATTGTTTACAGAACAAGAACTGCGAAACCTGCGCCCTGTCGGCTAAATTTCCACCATAATTCTACTTTGTCAGATTAAATAATTCGTCTCTCCCCTGAACGTCATTCCGACAGGGATTGCCAGAAACCATGGAGGGCAAAGTCTAGCATTACCTCCCTATAATCTGGATACCGGCAGTCCGTGACGATATGACGGTTTATTTGAGCTGTGTGGTGAACGTTTAATCGAAGACGATAGATTTGCATATGGCCTTGGGACTATGAGTAAAAATGGAGTAAAAATGCTTCATTATTCTCTTCCCTCGTCTTTCCGGCAGGGATTGCCGGAATCCAGTCTCCAGGGACGGGTTTAACCCATCTTCGTGACTTATATTTACAATATCCTGTTATTTCAATAAGTTAAAATTTTCAATCTGTTTCAGTTGGCACTACAGATTTTTTTTATCGATAATTGTTTTACATTGACCAATGAGGTCGGGTTTAATATTCAAAGCTTCATAAATTTGTTTCTGACGTAGCTCCGCCTTCGTTGTTGTCCGCAGGTGAATCATTTTATGATCATCCGTTGGTAAGGTCATGGTGATACGTTGCTGTGTCGACATGATGTTACGAATACTGTCCCAGCTTAAATGAATGCCCTGTTGCTTCAGTTGATAGCGCAGCGTATGCACCAGATGATAAGCCAGCAAAGTAATGAACAAGTGGCCGGTGACACGGTCTTCTTTTTGGTGGTAAACCGGGCGCAAGCCCAGTTCAGTTTTCAAGCTTCGAAAGGTGGCTTCGATCTCGGTCAGCATGATGTAGGTCGTCCACAGTTGTTCTTCAGACCAGTCGGGGATATTGGTTCTGAGGCAATAGACACCACAGTGTTGATCGTTCTGTTTACTTTGAGGTTCACGTTGCCATTCAAGCCGGATGGCGTTTTTTTTCTCGTCATCGGTTATGACGTCAATGCGGTAGTCTTGCGAAACCCGCCGGTTTTTTTCGCGCAGTCGACCGATCCGTTCCAGTATTTTGCTGTATTTTTTGATCGTCCCTTTTTTGTTTAAGCCCGCATCAAGCTTGTTGAGTGCTTCTTCCATGCGAACATGGAAGCGGTTTCGGATAGCCTGCTCTTTTTTTTGTTTTTGTTCGGAGTGACAATAGAGCCGGGTTTCGTGGGTGTCTTGATCTGTTTCGCGATAAACACACACCTGACTGTGTTCGGTTTCTCTCACCATCACAGCATCGTCCTGATCGGTGGGATTGATCACGGATCGCTCTCGACTGACCACCAGATAATGATAGCCCTGCTCGATTAACCAGGCGATGTTGTCGGCACTGGCAATACCGGCATCCATGATGATCACAGGTTTTGTGACCTGCGGTAATGGCTGTTTTTTTTGTAGTCCATCCAGCATTAACTCCAAGGTGCCCGGCTCACTGGCATTACCCGGGAAAACCTGACTGCTCAGAGGAAATCCCTCACCATCCAACACCAGTCCCAGCGTCACCAAGGGACAATCACTGCGTTTTTCTTTGGAACGACCGAACTGGGCTTTGGGGTTTTGGTGACACTGCCCTTCAAAATAGGTATTGGTCAAATCGTATAGCACAATACTACGGTTCAATTCGAATAAGGTTTGCTCTTGCTCGGACAGAAACGTTTCCAGTGCCGTCTGATGTTTGAGCAATTTATCGCTGATCGTATAAAGCCGTGTCAGGCTGGTATGGCCATAGTCATGGTCAAGCAGTTCTCCCAACGCTGAGCGTGATTGTAGCCAATCATGGGTGTGCAATTCACTGCCCGGTGAAACCACACGGCCGATAATGTTACCGATGGCCGCAAGCGAGTTCGACTTTATTAAAACCCAGTGCGGTGAGCTTCTGATCCAGTTGTAGTTGCATAACCGCATGCCACGCCAGCGTTTCAACACCGATACTGCGGGCTTGAAGGGTTTCGACATGATTGATATCAACCGTGTGATAATCGGGTTCTGGACTGGCAGCATCCACCGGTTGGGCCAGCTTAGCGATGATAAGCGCACTGTAACGCTGGGCTGAGGCTTCCAGGCATTGCGTTAACTCATCGGCTACATGAAACAATTCTTGCTGATGAGGCTCACAGCCTTGTAACAATTGTTCAATCCTGGCTGTCAGCAAGGGCCAGTGCTCTGGATCAATGGCGAAGTCTTTGCCTAGATTCAGTAAGGTGCGTTGCTTTACTTTCCTTCCCACGCGAACGGATTCAACGATCCGATAGGTGAAGTAGGCCCCGCCATTATCCAGGGATTTCGTTTTGGTTTTTCGAATATACATGTCCCTAGCATTAATGAAAAACCGGGGAAAATCAAGGGTCAAAAAGACGAAAATGGCACTACCGAGCGGATCTGAAAAAAACACCGTTGAAAGGTAAGGTTTTTTTTCATGGAATCATTCGATGAAAACAAAATATCAATAACTTAGCGATGTCAAAGTCACGAAGATGGGTTAAGTTTGCCCTCCATACCTCTGAATACCCCCTTCCAGGCTGGCATGAAAAATTTGAATCATACCCTTACACAGTAGAATTAAACACACATGAAATGATTATTTTGACATTGCGATATATAAATCCCGGATCCGTTTCGCCAATTTAATGTTACTGGCATAAAGCACCCCCTTTTTGTTCATAAAGGTCGAATCCGGGCTATTTAACGCCAAGGTGTTACCGTATATATCGCTCACGACAGCTCCTGCCTCTACAAATAAACACGCTGAAGCAGCAAAATCCCACAGGCTCCCTCCCCCATCTTGTGGTTTGGGAAATTTAAAATAACAGGCTGGATTATTTTCCAAAACACTGCATGTGTTCATCGCTGCACCCGCTTGTATTTGAATCTTCAAGTCGTGATAACCCAATTCTTTAGCAATAGATCTCATTGCTGTTTCGATCTCTGAACAGAATGGGTGGTCGAGGAAACCAGGATCAGCAGACATCATTAATATAGAGGTGCTCGATGCCAATTGTTTTGGCAGGAAAGGCTTGCCATTTTTTAAGATACCTTTGCCTTTTACAGCTTGATAAAGTGTTTGGCTTAATGGGTCATAAATAATACCGATATAGGGCTCACCTAATTGCGAGACTAAAGCAATGGAGACAGAATAACCAGGCTTGGATTGCACGAATGCCAACGTACCATCTAACGGATCGACACACCAAAAAAAATCTTTTTGTAATCGCTGTCGGTCATCCGGACTTTCCTCTGTCAGCAGAGCCAGATCATAGGTTTCGCAAGTGGGTGCAAGTGTTTGTAAAATGACTGCCTGACTCAGGTGATCGACCTCTGTTACAACCTGTGAAGCTTGGCTGGATCCGCTCTTTTTAGTATTAAACACGATCGGTTTCTGAGCATATTTTGCAATCAGTTGTCCGGCTTTATGAGCAGCGGACACAGCATATTCAGCAAGCAGTTGTAAATTTAGTTCGCTCAACTCCATATTGTTTTTATATCAGGAATTAGTCAGCTGGGTTATCACTTCTTGCGCCAGTCGTTCACTGTAGCTATTGATTTTCCAATGACCGGGACTCCATCCTTTCAAAAAACGATGGAAATCTGTCCAGGCTATTGGGTAAAGTGTCCGCCAATTTTGCTCAATGACAGTCGCGTCTGCTGTTGGATGTTTCTGGTATAAAGCTTGACCAAATGCTTCAAAATAAAAGTCCAATAGCTGAGATTCCAAACGCTCACAACTAACCTCATCCAAACAACTGCCAATAAAATAAGCTACATCTTTGATGCCGCAGCCGCCACCGACATATTGAAAGTCGACAGCGGCAACGCTTTCACCATCTTGGGAAAAACAAAAATTAGCCAGTTTTGCGTCCCCATGCACAATGGTTTGAAAAGGGCTGTTTTGAAGCATTTTATCAATCGGTTCCGCCACTTCTTTTAGCGCTTTATCCTGCAATGCTGCCAACTCATCCGGGCGAGTGGCTAAATGCCAGTAAGTGCCGATAGACCATAAATTGGTAGGTTGTCGTTCCATAAATGTCGCATGAAAATTAGCCAGCCAAGACAGGCAAGTATATATTTCAGGAATGGACACTGCAGACCTGCGTTCTGCAAACCCGACTGCATCAAGGTCTTCTAATATCATCAAGATTTCATCCTCATGGGAGGACAGCCCTAAACAATCAGGAATGCGACACGCTTTGTCACACTGTTTACCCCATTGGTCATACCAGGCCACTTCTACCTGGTAGGATTTCAATTTTCGTTGATGCGACAAGTCGGAATTCCAGCCTCTAGGATGTGCACTAGAGCCAGATAAATTCACTTGTTTTACTATGACGGTATCCATCGAACACCCTTTTAAACCATAGCGTACGATTGAACCATACCCACTCCAAAGGTTTTGTATGTCCTGGATAGGAGAAACCTCAGTTGCGTCAGTCGTCTGTTGAATAAGCTTTAACAGGCTGTCGTTCATATGGTTATGGTATTGGTGCTTTTAATTCTTTGAAGTAGTAAGGTTATCACAAGCACTGGTCGACTAATCAATTATAAATAGCGCCGTTATTTCAACGCTTCCTGCTCTATTGACTTCTCAAGTTGTCTCTTCGTAAGTAGACCTTAGAAGATCTGTCTGACAGAACTGCAAACTATGTGAATAATTAACAGACATTGAATGTGTCATTCGTTATATTTCTATAAACAAACACAACAAAAACGTATTTTGACCCATTTTCAACCTACCTACATACAAACGGTGAAATTAATGAAAAAACTAAAATATTCAAAACCTGACCCAGCTGGCTGCGAACGCGCCAGTTTGGCCAAACAACAACGTGCTTTGGCAACAGAAATAGCCAGGCTGCAACCACAAGCATTAACGCAGTCAAACGGTGAGGAAGCAGATCATGGCTTGCTATATCCGGCAAATTTTACCAAAGGACTGGCTCATGATGACAATGGTTTGCTTGAGTATCCAGAGGATTACCTATCCTTTGTTGAAGCCATCAATTCCTCAGACCGAACACTGTTTGATACCTATGTCCAAACAGCTGAAGACCGTGGCAAAACATTTTCTTGTACTATAGACGATAATATTGTCGAATGGCGCGGATGGGAGAGTCCCCGGGCCGGTCATGTCTATGAACTGGAAGGACCCGACCCCGGTGCACTAGGTATGGCCCCTGCGCCTCGGGTTGGATCGAGTGAGTTAGCAGCAGAAATGGCTGAAGTCTATGCTTTGGCAATTTTGCGCGATGTACCCTTTACAACAATAGTCGATGGCGGAAATAACAAGTTATGTGATCAGGGAGGTACATCACTGCTATCCAGTCTTGAGATAACTAACCTTATTGCCGATATGCCCTTTTTTAGTGGTAATGGGCTGACCTCATCAACGCCGTTGCATACCGACCAATCTGGGTTAAATACCTTCGAACGCAACCGACGTGAAGCACGCACCGACACTTTAACGGGTGGGTTGACTACACAGAATTTATTTCGTGGTTCTGGCGGAGCTCAGGTCGGCCCTTTCATCTCCCAATTTTTATTGGCAGGCACTACTAGTTTAGCTGGAGGAACAGTCGGCGGACCAGGGTTCCCAGCCATTCAAGCTAAATTTAATGCGGAAGACGGTTTTATACCGTATGGTGCTCAAATCATCGATCAGCGGGTTATCACTCATAAGAACTGCCTTGATCACATGACCGATTGGACTTCCTGGCTAGACGTTCAGAACGGGGCAGATTTAAAAGCAGGCAACCTGTTTGAAGATGAAAGACGGTTTATTACGACGCCACGAGATCTGGCAACGTATGTACATTTTGATGCACTCTATCAGGCTTATCTGAATGCCTGCCTGATTTTACTTTCTACAGGAACACCTACATCAAGAGGCTTTCCAGAGAAAAGCCTGAGCGGCAGACGTGACGCTTTCGCAACATTCGGCGGACCACATATTCTAACCCTAGTCACTGAAGTGGCCACGCGATGCCTAAAGGCTGTCCGAAGACAAAAGTTTAACTATCATCGCCGAGGTCGACCAGAAGCTCTAGGTGGTCGATTATCGCTGGTTTGTGCCGGATCAGCAGAAGCGCTTGGGTGTTCGAGTATAGCTTTTGAAAACATGCTCAACGAAATTCCTATCGAATTATGCGACGCGATAATTAAGCATAATATGGATCAAAACGATAATATGGCTGCTATGCGTCTGGTTAAATGTGAACATGGCGTAATGGCTCCCTTTGGCATTGATCCGGAAGATTTTAAAAACTCCAATCTATTATTACCCATGGCTTTTCCTGAAGGTTCGCCCATGCATCCTGCCTATGGCGCTGGCCATGCAACAGTGGCAGGTGGCTGTGTGACCATGTTAAAAGCTTTCTTCGAAATGTATGAAGACTGTGATAGTGGCAAACTAAGTATTTTAAAATTAAGCGACCAAGATTATTTTGTCCCGAATGATATCGGAACCGAATTGAATAGCATCACCGATGTACCCCTCACAATCCAAGGTGAGTTAGATAAGTTGGCCGCCAACATTTCTATTGGCCGCAATATGGCAGGGGTGCACTTTTATTCTGATTACTACGACTCATTAAGAATAGGTGAGCGCGTAGCCGTTGGCATTCTTTTAGAACAATGCCCAACCTATGGCGATGAAGTTGAAATGACTTTCGACAGCTTTGATGGAGATCGTATCACCATTTATGGAGAAGCAGGTACTTGTCCTTCGTTATCAGTTTTGGATAAGCAAGGTAACCCCGTCTCCACCAAGCAATGGTGGTTAAGGCATACTATGGGTGAAGAGGTGATTCGAGATCTGTAAAAATGATTTAACTGCCAGAGAACCAAACGATGCATTCAGCGCTGGTTGTCCCTGCTTGGAAAATATAACCCAGGGAAAACCAGCTTTCTTTTAGCAATGGAGCAACTACTAGAACCGATTGTCGCATAAAGAGCATCTTAACATCTCATCCTGTACCTTTCCGCTTTTAGATCCACCTTTTTGTGTTACCCCTCTTCACGCAACCTGGCGATACGGTCTTCCAGGGGTGGGTGAGTCATGGTCAATTTTTTCAGACCTAAGGCGCCAAAGAGTCCGCCGTTTATACCTAAGGCTTGCATTTCTGCCGGTAATTGTGCCGGTCGTTGCAAAGTTTGTAATTTTTCTAATGCGCGAATCATCTTATCTCGGCCCGCCAGCTTGGCACCGCCAGTATCTGCTCCGTATTCACGCCAACGGCTAAACCAGCGGACAATAATTGTCGCCAACAAACCAAAAACTGTTTGTGCTGCCATATAGGTAAAACGGTAACCCATACCACGGCCATACCCATAGCCCGTATTGTTGTAACCAGCTCCACTTTCACCTCGGCGATCTACCATTGTAGAAACGATTTGTGATAATACAATCACAAAGGTATTCACAACGCCTTGAATAAGAGACAGCGTTACCATGTCGCCATTCGACACATGACTTATTTCGTGTCCAAGAACGGCTTCGGCTTCATCTTTATCCATAGTTTCGAGTAAACCGCTACTCACCGCCACTAATGCATTATTTTTATTAGCGCCTGTAGCAAAAGCATTGGGAGCTGGGGAATTAAAAATAGCCACTTCAGGTTGTCCAATACCAACCCGTTCAGCCTGCGATTTTACAGTATCCAACAACCAACGTTCCGTATCATCTCTGGGTGATTCTATTACCTGCGCGCCCGATGATCGTTTCGCCATACTTTTAGACATCATCAAAGATATAAATGAGCCTGCCATACCCATCACACCCGCCATGATGAGCAATGATTTTAAGTTCATCCCAGGTTGATTCAGACCCAGAACATTCAACAAGACACCCAAAACAAATAACACAGCAACGTTTGTTCCAAGAAATAAAATAACTCTCATCATGATGAACCCCTCCCCTAAAATTGTTTACCTGATTTATTCTTGATTGATACTTATCTGATTATACATCTACTATCTCTAACTGTAAGTTTGATGTGGTGGATTCAAGTAACGCCGATTCGCCAGTGTCCTATAAACATAAATAAGATTGCTAACACCTCCTCGGGGTAAAACGGAGGTGTCGGTGTCAGAGGAGGTGTCAGTCATTGGATCGTGCAGTCGTATATTGCAAAATGCAATGACTGACATCTTATGACTGACACCTTCATATATGTTCTGTGTGGCTCCGGTTATAAGACTTCAGAAGAAGGCTAAAATTTGATTTGATATTTTCTTTTCATCTGGCATAACCGATATCAGACGAAGAAGAATCCATTTCAAACTGAATTTCTGCTTGATTAAGTGCCCCTCCAAATATTTTAGCTTCATCAATAACACCTTGATAAACTTCCGTTCCATCACCTGTAATGCCAAATCGAAGTTCTCCCTTAGAATTAGTTGGCTTAGAAGAAGATCCCGATACAGTATGTTTTAGAACGCCATTAATATAAATCCTTGTTGAAAAACCATCAAAGGTACCAGCAACATGGGTAAAAACATTGGGTTCTAGAGTGACTGATGTCGCCGTAGTTGTTCCAGAAGAACTCCAGCGAACATGTATTTTATTACCTACCTGGTATAAACCGTACCAATCATCTTGCCATCTATCTTTTTCCATAATAACTCGATAATGGCCGGATACATCATCTGGTTTTATCCACGCCATTAATGTAAATTTAGAGACATCAAATGGATCAGAATTTACGGTAGTATAGGCTCCCTTTCCTTCAAGCCCACTGCTGATATAAGCCACAGGATAATAGGGATTGTTATATTCTATACCGTGATTTTTATTTCCTGAAAAGTCTTGAGCATCTCCATCAAAAGGCCAGTGTCCTAACAACCGAGGTTTTTCCAGAAGCACCTCATCCTCATCAACACTATTATTAGTAGTAGTAGCAGTATCAACAGTGGCAGAATTCGGGGCATTCCCACTATAAAAAATCCTGAGATCAGAAGCAATCCATGAAGCAAAGTGGGAATTTAATCCAAATTTGGCAGGCTCATTCAACTTTGGCTGCCAACGGAACTTTGAATAATCAACTTCAAAGGTATCCATTATGGTTCCATCGGGTTTTGAGATTGTTGCCGTTACCCATTTTGGACTGATATCACCGTTAAGCCGGCGATTTACATCAATCTTGTATATGTATTCTTGATTTTGAACGGCCCAAGGAGCTTGTCGATCACCGATTAAATCGAAGCTGCCATTAACGAACCCCATATATTTTATTGTCGGACCCTGCAAATCAAGATTTAGAGACCAACTATTAATTGGTTCGGATGCGGGTTGATTATCTTGTAAAAAATTGACTGCAAAGGATTTTACACCGCCATAGTTAAGAATTTTGAATTTAGTTTGAACAGTATATGGTAAAGAAGAATTAATAGTGATTCCTTCTCTAACCAGATGCTGATTAGGACCCGGTTCAACACCTGTTAATTCAAGATCGTTAAGTGAAGCTGTATATTGGTAAGATCCATTATAGGGTTGTTGAATAGTCCATTGCCCAGGTTCTGTAGTACCAATAAATTCCTCAAGAATAACGCTATCATCTACAAATCCCTCAAGAATAACAGTGTCTTTCTTAGCCAGCCATTTTATGGCCTCTGAGAGCATGGTTATCACATCAGGTTCCTTAAAAGAACTTTCAGTGTGTCCTAATCCTGTATAAAAAGCTCGTCCTCCATCATATTCATGCTTCCAAGTTATAGGGTGGTCTCCTCCCATGTTGGGACCAGCCAGTGTGGTTTCGTCAATTGAAAGCAAGACATCAACCACCGACCTAGGATTAGAAGTAAAGTTGTACCACTCATCTGTTCTGGTAAATGATGATTGAAAATGAGTAGTAATAGGATCACTAACTCCCTCCAAATTGATAGAAACGGGTTGAATTTGGTCATTACCTGCCCCATGATTCAAAAACGTTGCTCCTCCCAGTAAGTCGACATACCAAGGCCAATTGGTTTCTGCATCAGCAGCATTATGTATTCCTAGATAACCTCCTCCATCCTTAATAAACGATTTAAAGGCTTCCTCTTCACTTGAATTAAGTACATCACCCGAAACATTATTCCATACAATAGCATCGTATTGGCTAAGATTCTCATTGGTAAAAACGGCACTATTTTCAGTGAAATTTACATTCCATCCATTGCTGGCAGCTACGTTAGAAAACATGTTATTACCGGCATTAATCGCATCAGAATGCCTGAAAGCAGATGTTTTAGAAAAAATTAGTATATCCAGGCCTTGTGCAAAACCAGTCTGTATTGACAAAACTAGCATAGCTAATGAGAAAGTATATTTTTTCATATTAAAATTTAGGTTTGTTAGTAAATTTGGGATTTAAACCTAGTGGAACTACATTGATATAACACTTAGAATTAGAATTAGATTTTGATATATCCCCCCATGCTATATTTTAGCTTTAATTATCAGCACATTGGAATCATGATGGTACGTGTTATTTACTAATTTGTCAAAATACTGGAGACCAAAACATAACTGTTTATGTCGCTATTCCAGATAAATCTAAAGTAGAAAAGTGTCAGCATCGTGCAGTCGTGTATTGCAAAATGCAATGACTGAACATCCCGCTAGAATTTGCAAGTATTTTTTAATAACAAATCAACGCATTTCATAGTTCCTTTGATGCTTAATCAAAGACCAGATGACTCTCGTTAAATGTCGCCCTAAAGCTCTGACTGCTTGGTTATGCTTTTTACCTTCAGCACGCTTTTTGTCATAATAAGCTTTGGAACTGGGTACCCGCTCGATATGTCGAGCTACCGCTACCATCATAGCCGCCTTGGCGCGCTTATTGACTTGCCTGGGTGTTTTCGTGCCTTTGAATTGCCCAGATTGATTGTCTAATGCGGCCATGCCGATATACAGCGCTAAACTAGCCTCGGAAGCAAATCGCTTCAGAGTGCCGATCTCACCCGCCAACTCGGCGCAGGAAATGACCCCAAAGCCAGGAATAGACTGTATCCGGCCAGCAATCACCGAGTGTTCAGTAAGGTCCATTATTTGTGTTTCTAATCGCTTAATAGATCCCATGATTGCCAAGATACGCTGAGCATCCTCAATGATCATCTCACCCACCCAAGCGACTTCGGGTGCAAAGTAAGCGGTTTGTTGCCACTGTTGGATGATATCCGCGTATTGGTGACCAACACCTTTGACTTGAAGCAGGCTTTTGCCCTGAATGCGAGCCAGTTTGGAGAACTCATCACGGCAGGTCAGAAAGTTTAAAAACCAAAGATTATCAACACTACCGGTAATGTCTAGTAGACCCGGTGAGACCGCCTTGAGGTCCACCTGTAGACGATTGGCGATGCGCATCTTATCATTGACCAACTGGCGGCGGCGACGTGTTAAGCGTTTGAGCTGGTCGTTTTCTGCAGGTGTTGCGGCGACTTCTTGCAACACATCCTTGGCTAAGGGTAAATGGGTACGCAACTGGAACAGTTCCAGAATTTTATGCGCATCAATCGGGTCGCTCTTAGCGGGCCCTGGAAAAATTTCTTTGAAACGAGCTAGCTTCAAGTTGTTGACATTATAGAGCGGATAGCCCCGCATCCGAATTTCCGTATCTAAGGGTCGCGCGTGACCATTGAAACCTTCCATCGCGATGGCGACCGGTAATCCAGTGCGTTTTTCATGAACCGCCAAACGCTGGAAAAAATCGCGAAAACCTAACTTATGATGGGCCAGGTCAAACTCTTCCAAAATCGCCCCGTCGGGGCCGGCAATGGCCACCCGGTGCTGATAAGAACCAATGTCAATGCCCACGGTAATTTGTGATGTTTGCATAGTGCTTACGCCTCTGCTATAAAAGATGAAAATTATCATCCAGCGTCTCGTCTACACTCAGAGCCACATCAACCGATTGGCACCATCCCGGCAGACGCTTTGGATGATGCAGATGACAGGGGCGGCACTTCAGTGCCGAGCGGATCTAATAAACCAGACCGCTGACCCCATGAGCCACACCCCCGTCAAACCATAGGCTAACTCGATTATCGTGTTTTGTCATCCGCAAATTTCGGAACAAAAGCCCCTTTTTCGATAAGCCTGTGGATAAGTGGATATCATCCCTGATATCCACTTATCCACGAGCCTAACAGGTTTGTTTTTATTCCTTAAATTCTATGGTAGACACCTTTTTGGGCTCTAGATGGGTCCTGCCATACCTACTTGGCTCATTGGTTTTGCGGCATACTTTGTCAATCATTTCCCTTTTTTTTCAGCCCGTCGGCCTTTTGGTTGAAAAGTAAACCTTATTCCACTACACCAAAAAAAGGTTAAAAAAACGGGTACTTTTTGATCTGATATTTTTAGAAAATGACACGGTAAGGTTGATACTCTTCACCCAACTTGGCGTCTAAAAATAAAAAAGAACTAATGTATCATTCTAGGAATTCTATAAAATGATCGACTTGATCAGGCTTTGTTGCAAAACTGGTGACCAGACGAATTAATATTTCGTCGTCTCCTAGCAGATTAGGCATAGATCGTGGCGGATTCCATGGATGAAAGACTGCGCCTTGTTGCTTGATTTGTTCAGCCAAAGTTTGATCTAAAATACAAAACACTTCATTGGTCTCTGTTTGCCAGCCCAAATGTGCATGTTTGGCAGCTGCTATTCCTTCACGCAGTCGCGTAGCCATGTTGTTTGCGTGGAGAGCCAATTCCAACCATAAATCATCGCTAAGATAAGCGTCAAACTGGCTGGCTATAAAACGGGTTTTGGAGAATAGTTGAGCGGCACGTTTACGAATAAAAGGGAGGTCTACTGCCATCTTTGGATCAGTAAAAACCAACGCTTCTGCGCACCAGCAACCGTTTTTAGTGGCTCCAAAAGAAATAATATCGACACCTGCTTGCCAGGTCATTTCAGCCGGTGTCAAATTTAGAGCTACCAGGGCATTGGCAAAACGAGCTCCGTCCATATGCAAAGGTAAACCATTGCTTTTGGCAATAGCTGCAAGCGCGGCTATTTCATCGGTTTGATAAACAGTACCAATTTCTGTTGCCTGAGTTATTGAAACTGCCATAGGCTGACCCGCATGTACAAAATCAGGCGGGAAACGAGCTATTTCCGAGTTTAAATATTGTGGTTCAATCTTGCCATTCTCGCCGTCCACTGGTACCAGACGTGCGCCGTGAGTAAAAAATTCCGGTGCGCCACATTCATCTTCAATCATATGTGCTTCGCGATGGCAAAAAGTTACACCGCCCGGCCGATTGACCGCTGCCAGAGCCAGTGAATTTGCCGCAGTACCTGTACCAACAAAAAATACAGCCACATCACGCTGAAACAAATTATTAAATAATTGCTCAACTTTCCGATCCAAGTCACTAGACCCATATGCAGCCGCAAAACCACTCGCTTCTTCTGAAAGTCGATTGGCAATCTTCGGATGGACACCCGCCCAATTATCAGAGGCAAAGATCATTTTCTGTTCAGATTAGAATTCCAAAAAAGATATTTCTAAAGTGCGAGGATTCAATATATTGAATCCTCGCTGCAAACTATTTTTGACACCATGACGCCAATACCTCAACCCACTCTGGATTATCGTTGAGGCACGGAATAAGGGTGAACGATTCACCACCAGCCTCTTTAAAGACTTCGCTGCCCCTTATGGCAATTTCTTCAAGCGTTTCCAGACAATCCGTAACGAAAGCAGGACAAATGACCAACACATTTTTAACACCGGACTGAGCCAATTCACGTAATCGATCTTCGGTACTCGGACCCAACCATTTTGCGCGCCCCAAACGGGACTGGAAAGCGACAGAGTATTGCTCGGGCGATAACCGAGCTTTTGCCGTGAAGCATTCAGTCGTTTTAAAAACTTGATGGCGATAGCAGGTTTTATGTACTTCATTTGGAACTTGACAACAATCATCTTGCTTCAGGCAATACTGTTTTGATTGATCCAGCTTGGTAATATGCAATTCTGGCAAGCCATGGTAACTAAACAGCAAGTGATCATAAGGTTGTTCGAGAAAGGCTTTGGCACTATCTACCAAAGCACTAAGGTAATCGGCATTATCATAAAAAGGCTCAATAATTTTCAACCTGACGCGTAACTTATGTTTTTTTATTACTTGTTCTGCTTCTGCAATGGACGTAGTTACGGTGCTTTCTGCATAATGCGGATACAAAGGGACAAACAGAATTTCATTAATCTCAGCTTGTTGAGCAAGTATAAGTAATTGGCTTTCTATGCTGGGATTGCCATAACGCATCGCCATTTCCACTGGCATCTCCAACCGAGCTTGCAGCGCCTTCTTCAATTTTTCTGATAACAAAATAAGCGGTGAACCCTCAGGTGTCCAAACACTCTGATAAGCCTTGGACGATACCTCCGATCGCGTGGGTAATACTAACAGACTGGCAATCAGGCGTCTTAGCAACCAGGGTAATTGAATAACGTAAGGATCCATCAGAAACTGGTTCAGATAGCGCCGAACTGCTTGAGGTTCTGGATTGCTTGGAGAACCTAAGTTAACTAGTAATACTGCTCTATTTGTCATGAATTGGCTAATTTATGTATTGGAATTTGGTTTGGTAGCCTTGAATGAATGCTATACAGACAACTGACATCTTCTTCACACAACCAAATTCACAGATAAATATACTCTTCAACAGTTGAACAAGAGCAATAGCACAAAAATTCTTGCTAAAAAAGGTGAGACATAATAAGTTGAAAATTGTATAAACATCTCACTTGGTTGAGTTGACTTTTTTGTAGCCAGCAACTAGCAGAAGTTAAATCAATTTTTAGGTTGGTATCGTGAAAGGATTCTTGGCGTTGGTCAGTAGTTGCCAATGAGTTTAGAAAGTATCCTCCCAAATTTACTTATACGCCTAACAGTCTTTCCAAGAACCTTGCAAGATCAGATTATGCATGCTTACTCCTTAGTGAACGTGACCCTGTAAAAAAGTCAGACACCTTCTGAGCTATCCTAAACGTTAACTCTGTCATCGGTTAATTTAAAATGCACTTAGCAAGTTACGATGATTTAAAGCTACATTATTCCTTAACTCGGCTTTTTCTAAAGCTAAATCTGCACTATTGCAATTTTGACTGGGGACTTACTGTCTCAGCAGTGGCTTCTTCTGAATCAAAAGACCCATATCATAGCCTAAATTTAACGCAAATAAAAAGGGCAAGATCAATGTGATCCTGCCCTTTTTATTTTGACCTCTTTAATGATACGCTCAGTTGGTTTACACAGTACTCAGTTCAAACCAAAGAGCGTCTAAAGATTAAAGCGGTACGATATTCTCAGCTTGGGGACCTTTAGGACCCTGAGTAACCGTAAATTCGACTTTCTGCCCTTCAGCCAAAGTTTTGAAACCTGAGCCAGTGATGGCACTGAAGTGAGCAAATACATCGGGACCAGATTCTTGCTCAATAAAGCCAAAACCCTTAGATTCGTTAAACCATTTAACGGTGCCGGTAGTTGTAGACATAAAAATTCCTATTAATTCAAGAGTAATAAAAGCCTTCTTTTAAGGCCAGTTGGCTGGAAGTGTTGCTACTACTTATGAAGATCAGGACGAGGCACTCTAAGACGGGACTTCGAAATGGCGAGCATAAATATAAGACGGACTTTCTAGCCGCTTCTATTATAACCAGTTTTACCCGTTAGTCAACGAGTATTCATGGCTTTTTAAAAGCCAAGAAGCCATGTGATAGATTGATATTAATAAATATTATATATGTTGAATAATCCTTTCAGAGGCTAATTTCGTAGACGTATGATTTCATCGCAGCTATACCCCAAAATGGATGGCTTGTGTCACCCCCCACCAACAAAACTTTAACAATCAGGTTAACTTACCAAAACAAACTATTTCCTTGATTTCGTACTCGCCAAAACCTTTGCCAGACTTACCCGTGAAACTTCACCCAACAGAACTCCTTTTGCATCAATCACTGGCAAGGGATAATTCGCTTCTAATAGCAACGGCAATACTACTTCCAGAATTGCATCGGGCGGCAACCAAGAGGGGTCTTGTAGCAATTCAATTTCTTGCGGATTATTATCGCTCTTAGTTGCTTTTAATCCCTTTTGCTGGTGCAAAATACCTTCGAAGCCTTCTGCTGTAAGGTAAAAACTATGCTCGTTGGGTTGCTGCCTCATCTGTTTAAATGCTTCGGCTTGTGTTTTGGCTACAATGCTAGTAGCAGGAGGTTCCATAACGTCGGCAGCGGTCAAAACACGGGTAAGATTGACATCTTTAACAAAAGCCTTAACATAATCGTTCACTGGTTTCAATAAAATATCAACAGGCTTATCGATTTGGACTACCGCACCATCTTTTAAAATAGCGACACGATCCCCAAGTCGAAGCGCTTCATTAAGATCATGTGTAATAAATATAATGGTTTTATGAAGTTGTTTTTGCAGCTCAATCAGCTGATCTTGCATTGCATTTCGAATTAATGGGTCGAGTGCTGAAAACGCCTCATCTAAAAGTAAAATATCAGCATCGGTGCAAAGCGCTCTTGCCAGACCCACTCGTTGCTGCTGTCCACCCGACAGTTGCCAGGGATATTGGCTATCATAACCGGTCAGCCCAACAGCCTGGAGCCATTCATCTGCTTTAGCGAACCGCTCTTTTGTAGAGATGCCTTGAACAGCAAGCCCATAACTGACATTTTCAATCACCGTAAGATGAGGCATCAGTGCGAAGTGCTGAAACACCATGGACACTCTGTTTCGTCGAAAATATTGCAACGCTTTGGGCTTAAGTGCCGTAACATCGGTATGATCGATATAAATACGCCCTTCAGTCGGTTCAATCAAACGATTAAAGTGGCGAATGAGGGTTGATTTACCTGAACCTGATAACCCCATAATAACGAAAACTTCACCTTTGTTAATCTCAAGGTTAATGTTTTGTAGCCCCAAGGTATGACCTGTCTCACTCAAGATTTTATCTTTGCTTTCACCTTGATGAACCCGTGACATGAATTTTTCAGGCTTTTTCCCAAACAGTTTGAAGAGATTTTCAACTCGAATCAAAGTTTGAGCTGAATTTTGCGCCGCCACCTTAATGCCTTTCAAATTGCTTACGGATGCGCTTGGCGTATGACTGAGAAGTACGGTCAAAAATTATTGCCAGCGCTACGATGGCCAAGCCATTGAGCAAACCCATCGTGAAATACTGATTAGTGATAGCTTTCAAAACTGGTTGACCGAGTCCTTTCACACCAATCATCGAAGCAATAACAACCATTGCCAGCGCCATCATTATCGTTTGGTTGATGCCAGCCATAATGTTCGGCAACGCTAATGGCAGTTGAACACCGAAGAGCTTTTGCAGAGGGTTGACACCAAATGCGGTCGCAGCTTCCAGAACTTCTTGATCAACTAAACGAATACCCAGGTTGGTGAGGCGAATAACTGGCGGGATGGCATAAATCACCACGGCAATAATGCCAGGAATTTTACCAATACCTAACAGCATTACCACAGGCAGCAAGTAGACAAAGGCCGGCAAAGTCTGCATTACATCAAGAAGAGGCGTGATGATGGCCTGCGCTCGATCACAACGAGCCATCATTATGCCTGTAGGGATTCCTATTACAATGGAAAGCAAGGTTGATACGGTGATAATGCTTAAGGTTCGCATAGCATCTTCCCACATACCGAAATAGCCGATAGTAAATAGTACTACAACTACTGCCACACATAGCTTCCATGAACGACTAACAGCCATAATCAAAAATGCAATCGACAACAATACCGCCCACCACGGCGAATGAGTCAACAAAGCTTCGAACCAAACTAAAAATTGTAACAAAGGATCAAAAAATGACTCGATCGTTTCGCCATATTCTCTAGAAAATTGGCGGAAGTCATGATCCAGCGCCTTGCGGATTTCAACTAAATCGGCGCGTTCCATTTGTGGAAATTCGTTTAGCCAGGACTTCTCAGCCATCAAAACCCCTTGTTTGTTGATTTAACTTGTAGACAAGCCACCTTTGTTTATATGAGCGAAGTATCCACAACTCGTTTAACGTTCATTCAACACTTTTTTTATTTTTTCAACAGCAACTTTGGGAAGCCATGTTGTCCAGCGGATTTCATAATTCGTTAAAAAATGTTCCATCACCACCTCTCCATCTGCTTGATTCTCATCCATCCAGACCAGTAGTTCATTTATTTGTTGCTTAGTAAATGAACGCTTTTCGAGATAAGAATAAGCTTTCGGCGCTGCCGTTGCTAGACTATGAGTTGTAACGGTATAAACCGGGGAAGAAGGATACATTGAAACCTTTGGATCTTCACACTCTGTTTTTGATAGACAATTAGCATAGTGTTCTTCGTTTACACCCGAACCAAAATCAACCTTAACCATTTTATATTTTGCAACAATCGCGGTCGGTGACCAATAATAACCAAACCATGGCTCATTGCGCTCATGAGCGCGGGCAATCGAACCGTCAAGACCCGCTGCTGAACCTGGATCAATCAAATCAAAACCAGCATCTTCTAACTCAAGTGCCTTGAATAAATTACTGCTGGTAATCTGGCAGTTCCAACCCGCTGGACACCCATAAAAAGCTGACTTATCTGGATCTTCCGGATGTTTGAATAGCTTGGCATTAGCCAATACACCTTTGATCGTGGCCAGTGAAGGATTTTTATCTACCAAATATTGCGGCACCCAAAAACCTTCTTCTCCACCATCAGAAAAAGCTTTCCCTGCATACCGCAGTCGTTTTTCTTTGACACCTTTCTCTAACGCTTCTTTCATGGAGATTGTCCAAAGCTCCGGAGCGATGTCTGGCTCCCCTCTTTCTATCATCGAGGTACTCGTCGGCATAGTATCTCCGGGTACCAGTTCAGCATTGCAACCGAATCCATGGGTAAGAATAAATTGGTCGATATGTGCTATTAATGTGGCAGAACTCCAATTCATGTCAGCAATAGTCACTTTGCCGCAGTCTTCACTGGCAAAAGTAGCCAAACTTGTTAATAGCATATGAAGCGCAACCACACCTGCAAGCTTAGTTTGCATGGTTAAATCCTTCGAGATCAAAGATGGTTAGGATAAGACATATTTAGAGTTAAGCTCAAAAGTTGGTAGAGCCCTTTAAAAGTTTGAAAACAACACATAGAGAGTTTTGGCATGCGTTAGTATAACAATTTTTAAAGAAGGCTGGCACTTTCCCCCATCTATCTTTAGGGAAAAGCTGTGAAAGACTTTCTCACAGCTTTTCTATCGATTATGCTTGGAACTTTCGCTTATAAACTGCTCCGAGCATCCCCATAAACACCATGAGGAAAGAATACCCCAATGCTCCTATCGCCGGTATTGGTTGAGTATTATCAAAAGTAAACCCGAAGTCAACGGTCATATCACCATTATCATCATCTGTATCATCCTGATCACCGCCTTGATAGGTTTCACCTGAAGGTTCACTATTTGGCGCTAATGCAATCACCGGAGAATTAACGACTGTTCCCACACCGCTGGCTTGAATCCCGTTATCATCACCATCGTTTTGATTATCAAGGATAGCTGTTACTTGTGATGATAAAGGTGCATGCGCCGGAGGCGTTGAGATCTTGATATAATACTGACCTGATAACAGTTGACCGAATAGATAGTCTCCATTACCATCAGTCGCCTTTGAAGCGACCAACACATCATCACCGCCACCTACTTTATTATCAGGGCCTGCCAGATAGAGCTTAACAGTCACACCGCTGATACCAGCATCGCCAGAATCCTGAATACCATTATTATTGGGATCTAGAAAAACCGTACTACCGATACTGACATAGCTGGCTACCAGACTGGCATTATTTAGAAAACCGAAGTCTACAGTCATATCGCCATTATCATCATCTGCCGTATCCTGCCCCCCTCCCTGGAAAGTCTCTCCAGCAAGCTCTTGATCTACAGCCAGTGCAATGATCGGAGAAATCACTTCTGTTCCTGCTCCACCTGACTGACTGCCATTATCGTCACCATCCTTACTGTTATCCGTTGTGCTGGTAGGTGTAGATGAAACGGGCGCACTGGCCGGCGGCGCCGGGATTTTGATAAAATAATTACCGGGAATCAAGTTATCAAAAAAGTAGTTTCCGCTGCCATTGGTGGACATGGATTTGACCAGAATATCATCACCACCTCCCATCGCATTATCAGAACCTGGCCAGAACAATTGAACGCTGACACCGCTGATACCCGCTTCAGTGCCATCCTGTATACCATTATTATTCGGGTCAAGAAAAACCGTACTGCCAATAGAAACCGGAGGACCCGCTACAGCAGGAGCAACAGAGGGAAGATGATAGCCAAAATCGACTGAGTAATTAGAAAGACTATCCGGAAAATCATCATTGTCATCATCAGACGCGCTACCGTTACGCAATACTTCATTTAATGGCTCAGAACCACCTGTTCCCAAGGAAACCAACCCTGAAGCCAAACCATTCGCACCACCGCTGAGACTAACCGGATTGACGCCGTTATCATTATTGTCACCATCTGAATTTGGCGCATTTTCTTCTCCGGTCGAAGAAGATGAAAACCCGTTCAATACGGTTTGCCCTTCTGGCACCACGACATAATAGTCGCCTGCTTCCAACTGACTAAATTGATAATGACCCTCTAAATCGGTCACTTTGCTCTCCAGCATCGTATCTGCAGCAGTTACAGTACCTGAACTATCGGTATCCTGCCAAAGCTGCAAGGTGACAGAACTGATACCTGGCTCATTGCTGTTAGCAATACCGTTGTCATCAAGATCCCACCAAACCAGATTACCTAAGCGATATTTTGGCGGAACAATAATGCCTACTTTTTTAGGTTCAGCTGTATTCAGCCGCGATTCGCCAACTCCCAGCTTTTCACTAGCTCGGTGGGCAATACTATTCCAGGCAGGGTTAAATATTGAAGCATCCCCAGGAATACTTGGCGGTGTATCCAGAGGCGCCATCATAGGCACCCTAAAACGCAATTGTTTACCAGGCTCCCAGTAAGGTACAGAAGCAAACGGAACATGAATTCGAAACGCTGTTACTGTTGCCGGGTCAGCAGGAAGTACACCCCAGCTATTATCACAACCGGCTTGCCAATGATCAGCTGGAGACTCTACCGCTGAACTTGAAACTTCCGGGCGGCAAGGGTTTGCTGCAGTGGAATATTCAACGAAAGCGCCGGTTTCTGTTAGAACAGAAGTTGTATAACCATCTTCTGGCACAATAGGCCCGGTCAATAAAGGACGCCACTTGGTGTCACGTAATGAATTTTTCAACGGCTCGCCGGAACCCACATCGTTCAAATGGGGTAGCATGTCATACATAATATAATTGGTTAACTCGATGTTACCCGTATTTTCCAAACGCAGCCGATAATCGAAATTTTGCCCCGGTTTGGTTTGTGCCACACAAGGAAAACGCGTATAACCCTCGCCATCGTTAGGGCATAATAAATCAGACGTTGCCGGTGAAGAACTAGGATCATCAATATTCGCCAACGCAGGATAATCTCCTTTTATCCATTTAGAACCGCCAAGCACGGCGGCTGAAATTACTGTCACACTGGTTGATTTCTTACAAACCGTTTCGGCAGTATCGGTATCATCGTCCAGATCATTGGTATCGGTGCCATTGTTACTGCAAACAAAGCGAGGGCTGTTATCAAAAAAGACCACCTCATTGGTGTAACTGCCTGCCGCCGTACCCGCCTTGCTGCGCACTGTAATCTTAATACTTGGCATAGAACTGCTGGATATAGTGTGTTCAAATTGTTCAGGGTTATCTGCTCCCAGGCTACCGTCTATTTGAATGGAACCGGAAGGAGCCGTGTCCTGCCAGGAGAAACGTAGTAACGAACGACCGGTCCCTTTATAATCATCAATGATTTCAAGGTTAGGTGATTTTTTCCCTGAAGGTCCTTGATAATCATCCCAGCTGACAAACTCCATTTCAGCAGGTAACAAATCAGCCAGCACCGGATTAACTGTAGATGAAGTACTATTTCCCCAAACATGATCAATTTCCAACTTATATTGGACATCACTCCCGGGATTAATATTATTCGCTGTTAATCGGGATTTTTTAACATTAATCGCGGGTTTGGGTAACTCGATATTCGGTGTGTCACAAGCAGGCCCAGCTGTTCCTCCAGAAAAAGATGCTGTCATACAGTTGGTTGGATTATCATCAATGACCGTTCCATCAGCTTCGCTGGGTACGTCCTGATAAATATTTGGCTGCGAAGTAAAAGAAAAGCTTCGAGGTATCTGGTTTGCAGGGCCTGTTCCTGTATTACTAAAAACCCAACGTACATGCGTTATATTGTTAGGAAAATTTCCAGGTGATGTCCAGGTTACTAAGGATGTTCCGTCCAGTCCACTTTGGATGACCGTCCAATCACCTGAACCCGGGGATACCACCGTTGCATATTCGACTGACGCTTCAATAAGGTAACCATAGAGTGAGGGCCATTTACCGCTGGTAATTCTGGTTGTCTTAAACACTGGCCCCGGTGTATTGGCAGAAGTACCCGGCAATTCATCGACAACAATAAAGTCGTCCAATGGAACATTAGAATTGCTGTTATTGGCATTGAGCCGCCATCTCAACTCATCAGGCGGCGTGATGTCGGCAGCATATTTAGAAACGCTGGCGCCCGGCGTTGGCGCTCCAATAACATCATTTTCGGTATCCTGAGTGGCTTGACCGATACCACCGGAACCTTCCTGGGGTGTACCTGTTGCTGTCGCAGTATTCGGAACTGGGTCGTTCACATTAAAACTGGCGCCGGGATAAATAAGAGTAACATTTTTGGAAATACATTGTACCGAAGTCACCGATTTCCCGGCATAAAGAGTCGCAATATCTAGATTGCCCAAATCCCACTCGATGGTACTGGAACCACCATTGACAACTCCGCCATCACTGTCGTCCACGGTAGCGTTGGCAGTATAAGAATCAATCAATATTACGCCATCCATACCGACGTTTCCAACGCTGGTGAGCGAACAGACATCAAGCTGGTAGCGTACCCTGGTATCAACAGCCGGAAGTAACGAAACCTTGGGATCGATGCGTTTCTTGCGAACTTCCCACTGAGGTGTCCCCACAGATGTCGTCACTGGAGGCGCTGAAGCAACCAGGTTCCCATTGGCTGGCGTTTCAGGGTCAGTAATGACTGCCTCTGCGGAATTGGTGATTATTGTACCGCCGGGTGTGCCCGCTTTGATTCGCGTTTTAACTGTGATATTAAATGAATCTCCGCCATCGAAAATCGCATTTTTAGAAATCTGTATGGGGCTGCCTGTGGTACAGGAATTAACTGTAAATCCTGGAGGTGTAGAGCAAGAAACGACCTCCATTTCTGCTGGAACATTATCAGAAATCGACAGATTCCCGCAATTTGAAGTATTAGTGCTGCAAGCTGTACCAATACGGTATTCAACTATTTCCCCGGTCTTAGCGGTACTTGAAGAAATTAACTGTTTGGTAAGCGTTTGATTACCTGCCGCCCATGAAGCAGACGAAGATAACAGCAAGAAAACCAACCCTATTACAGGTTGTAAGATGAGACCCAGCAAAGAGCCAGAGAAAAAATAATTTTTATTTACATCCATGTTGTTTTCCCTAATAACTTATGAAAATTAAAGGCGAACCGCTTATTAATTTTAAAGTATAGTCAAAGAGTTGTACGTTTTGTGAAGAAAATAAAATGCTTTTTAGTGGGAGCTACCCGCTTAGGAGAAAGGAACTATTCACAATCATAAACACACGTAAGTTTGAATTAATTCTGTTTCAAATTCGAGAGTTCGTTCAGGATTTATCTGTTTGATCGCGCATATGCTGCTGGTTATATACATTTTTTACCATAAAAGAGCCGCCAATGGCGACCCTTTCATATTAGCGAATAACCAAGGATAGAAGCATTGACAGGCTTATCTTCCCTTGCCGTGTCCCTGCCCTCTTTGACGGAAGCCAATCAACCCTAGTCCCATCACCAGGATAATACTTGCCCATTCGCCTAGCGTTGGGATCGGTTTGATTTCCGTTGGCGTTGGCGTTGGCGTTGGCGTTGGCGTTGGCGTTGGCGTTGGCGTTGGCGTTGGCGTTGGCGTTGGCGTTGGCGTTGGCGTTGGCGTTGGCGTTGGCGTTGGCGTTGGCGTTGGCGTTGGCGTTGGCGTTGGCGTTGGCGTTGGCGTTGGCGTTGGCGTTGGCGTTGGCGTTGGCGTTGGCGTTGGCGTTGGCGTTGGCGTTGGCGTTGGCGTTGGCGTTGGCGTTGCAACATCAATAAAACCAAAATCCAGCGAATGGTTATTCTCACCAGCTAGACCCGTGTCAAAACTGATTGAGGCTAGGCCAGCCGTGTCAGCAGCATCGGAATCACGTACATCGCTTTGTGCATTATTGCTGTTATCACTGTCGGCATTCGGTGTCGATGGACTGACTGCAGTATAACTACAAGCAGTCTTAATTGTTGTGCTAGCGCTACTATAATCCACTACAATCGTGCAAGCTGTGGCTCGTGGAATAGCACTACTAGTCGTGCTAGAGGAGGCCGCCCAGTTCGTATCTGTGAACAGGTATTTACCGTCAGTATCGGTCTGAATTGTGGCTGATTCAGCACCACAGGTCATCGTAACATCAATACCGGCACCAACTCCGGCTTCACCAGGCGTCTGAATACCGTCACTATTTGCGTCACACCAGAGACGGTTGCCCACTTCGAGCGGTGTAGCAGCGCACATGAATTCGACATCACCCAAACCAGCTGCTTTACCGAAGCCACCATCGTAGAGTTTATAAGCCCCCGTGTTAGCACCAGACGTTGAATCAAACCAGTCTAATCCCCCTGTAAACGCTCCATTAGTTACATCAACACCCGTACCAACTATGGCGCCACTATTTTGGTGTAGGCCAACCCCACCCATGTGAGTCTCACCATGTCCCAGCGGAAGACCGGCTACTAGTACCGCCTCATCATCAAAATATTCTAAAACTGAGTTGTCATAAAAATCGGCGTGTGTCGCAGAACAGCTACCAGTCCCTTCCAACTCATATCCTGCTCCAGTGTTACACACTTTTAAGAGATCTCCTGCAGTGTGTGCATCATAGGTTAAGATGCTAGCTGTATCAGGTGAATAGTTTTGGAAACCAGCTTGATGTGCATAGCGATCCGAAAAAGCCAGATACAAATCGCCATTTGCATCAAATTCAATATCAGATAAAATTGGCTGTGGGTAGTAATTACCATCACGACCAGACACATCCGCAACTGGAGCACCTACAGGATTTACCGCCCAGGCATTTATCCAGGGCTGCCATTCAGCTGGTCGTTGTGAACTAGGTTTAAAAAAGGTATATGACCGATCATAATCCAATGCAAAATCAAACACAGTCGTGAATGTTACGCCTTGCAGCTTCTGAACATAGGCATGTAAGTCCGATGTATCTTGTGATGTTTCTGCCGTACAAACCGTACCTACATACACATCACCATCATGCACTTTAACCGCAAAAGGTTGAAACTCACCATCTGAACAACCTGGATCTGCAATAGAAATTTTGGATGTCAAAGCAGGAGTAGCAGCTGATGAAATATCAATCACCGCTAATTCATTCAAATTCAAGTTGACTACATAAAGATTTTTTTCATCTTCAGAAATGTCAATGTCACCGATGCCCCTCTTGCCGATTAAAGCAAATGCTTCCGGGTCATGCGAAGGTGTACTTGGATCATTGGGTAAAGCCGTTGTCCTGGGATCAGCGCCTACATCTACACCTAACCCCCCTAAATCGATATTTTGAGCAGATACCACTGAACCCGCTCCTGTAATACTCGGAGCTTGGTAATCAATCGCATAAACAGTATCAATACCACCTGACCCAAACCCAACATGACGCTTTAGCATTGCAGCCGCATACAGTGTTTGAGAGGATCGCTTATAACTTAAACCCCATATAGAACCAACATCACTGTCATTGGCAATATGTTGAACAGTACCACTTCGATCTAAGTTTAATCCAACCAGCGCATCACGATCCGATGTCTGATCTCCTGATACAAAACACGATGCCACCAGGAGGGGGTTGTTATCACAATATTGCGCTGGATTATGTACTCCAAAGTCCAGGTTACAACTGGTCACCTTAACGAATCGCACACTAGCATCGGCATTAGCACCCTCGGCAGTCGATTGCAGATAATCTGGCAAACCACTGAATTCCAGTCGGTAATCCGTTCCATCCGTCAGTCCCGTAAACAAATACTGACCATCACTGCCAACCGCAGCGGTTTCGACCACTGTGTTGCTGGCATCATAGGCTTTCACCTGCATACCAGTTGCACCAAAGCTCGGTTCGGTCAGGTCAAACGTACCATCGCTGTCCGAGTCACGGAAAACGGTTCCACCAAAATGTCCGCTGCTTGCATTACAACTCGGTGGAGGTGTCGATTCACACACACCAAAGTCAAAATTACTGATATACGCGGACAAATTACCCGTATTAATCAGATCATCCTTTGCATCGGCTGGATTTAAGGTAGCAGTGCCATTCGCTGAAACGTCTTCTGAAGAGGCATATTCCGACCAGGTGATACTGCGAACCTCGACACCATTCAGCTGAAGCACCGTCCACGGACGTTTACTTTTTTCGTAGCCGATAGCAATATAACTGTTATCGGTACTAAGAAATGAAATTCCGTTGCCAACATCAACATTCGGCAAGCTTGAACCAGGAGAATATTGACCCTGTAATATATTGATTGCCGCGCTCGTCGCAGCCCCTGCATTGATTGTCGTAACTGAGTTAGCTCCGCTAGCGTGCGTACTAACCACTTTGTTGCCTGTTCCGTTCGGACCATCCCAGAAGGTCAATTCTGCATAGGCAAATTCCCCATCATTTGGAGGACGCTGCCCACCAAACATAAAGGTATCAAGCACAACCTTCTCAGAAAAATTGTAGACAAGCGTATCGATTGAGTTATCGTTTTGCCGCCAATAGCGGTAGACTTGCTCATCACCGGTGAAATAGGAATCAACGAGTCCAGGGAATTCAGTATTGGTAAAATTGACATGTTTATGATCCGAACCGAATCGCGGTATGGTGGCTGAAATATTGACACTGGAGCCATCCACACCGGTAGCCGTAGCCTCAAAAGGGTAGTCGGAGCTCCCATCGTCATTGTCATTGAATTGGCTGTAATCTTTCCAATTCATGTGGTACTGAGTTGGAGTCGCACAAGATGGAGCACTATGAGCAACGGGAGCAAGCCCCAACAACAATCCTGTCAATAACACAGACGCGAACCATCCCACCTGGCCGCTCAGCTTAGAAACCTGAGCATTCCTGCTGAGAAAGTTGTTAAAATTCCTACAACCTGTATCGCTATTCCATGTAGCGATTCCCCATACTCGCAACCGATCTGCAAATGATGCAGACGATGATAACAGCAGGTAAATCAACCCTATTACAGGTTGTAAGAAGAAGCCAAATAAAGAGTCAGAGGAAAAATAATTTTTATTAACATCCATGTTGTTATCCCTAATAACATATGAAAATTGAAGGAAGACCGCTTATCAACTTTAAAGTGTAGTTGAAGAACTGTATGTTTTTTCGGATAAAATCAGATGCTTTTTTAATGGGAACTACCCATTCTTAATTTTTAAACTTGGTTTTTTACGGCACTCGAATAGCTCCGGCATCAACTTTTTCAAAAAGTCTCTCTGAAAAAAACACCATAAGGTCAACGGAGCTACAGCAGGCAAAATCAGATAGGTAAATTGGTAACCTAAGGCCACACCATTATTCAGCCATGGTTTATATTCAATAGCCTCACGTACGGTGGGCGCTAATTCAAACAGAATAGTTTTCAGTATATCGAAACTGATGCCAATAGCCTGAACCACTAGCAAAATAACGATACCTATTCCCCAATGAGGCATTTTGTCATTCCATAATGCCGGTGAAGCAAATAATAAGGCGCTAAACAAAGGCAAGCTGTAGCCATAAGTCAGCGGGTTGATGTCGAATGTCAAATAGCCGGGATTTGCCTGATCTATTGTCAGGGAGTTCTGGTTGGGAAGGGTAAAATGAGTGATGATCTCTAGGCTATAGCCTGTTTTTTCAACGGCAAAAACCCATTGCGGATATAAACCCACCATAACCTTTTCTACCAGCCATTCTAACGGGCATACCAGTACGATTGACAGATAGTACCAAACGGCGAAACAAATTGGCAGCCACAAAACCGACTTCCAGAACAGTCGACTAACCGGGCTCAGTAGCATGATTAGATCCCTCCTTAATATTATGCCTGGATAAATATCGTAGCCACAGCAAAAAAACGATCAGTACATCCAGCATGATTAACGCTTGCCAAACATATAAGTGCGCCCACTCAAAGACTTCCAGATTCCATTGACCCAGATAAAAAAGGCTGATTATGCGAGCTATGTTAAATACCTGAACAGCCAAAAAACCAGCAAGAATGCCAAACAACTTGAAAATCCAGGATGTTGGAAACGCTAACATGGCAGCTGTCAATATCAGTGAAGCTTCAACTCCATTACAACCCGCCTCAATCGCAACAGCAAAGCCGTTCTCCAAACTTCGCAATACAATACCCTGGGAAACAGCGCTTTCATCAAATAATTTGATCAGCCAAGCACAGAAATGGGCAATATTTTCGGTAAACGGGATAATCATAGCCGATTGAATCGACTGGGTCATTTCAGCGATAAACAACCCTGTTTGCAATATAAGAAAAATACTGAGATATCGGAACATTTCGTTACTCACTATTCCGAATTTGCGATAGTAAAACAAACATTTGCATCATCATCCCTAATTAGCATTGAATTTAAGATAAGCTTCCTTTCGCTAAAAGTATATATAAATTTTGAATTATTACAATGTGTAGACTTTCTCTTAAGGACATCTGGTCGTCTTTGGTTAACTTCACAAAAGGATAGGTACAATCGACAACTGACTCATCGTAGAAAACTTCTTGTGATCGTGAAATTAGGAATATGCCAAACATAATTATGAGTCAGCTATAGTCAAAAAATTGCTCACAATTTTGTGTTTGTACATTAGCAAAATTATCAATAAGTCTTATACTTTATAGTCTATTTAGCCAAGCAATTAACACTTCTTCAAATCACAATATTTCTTAACAAAAAAAATAAAGATGCATCCTGCTATTATTGACATTGAAGCCTCCGGATTTGGATCCCAAAGTTATCCAATCGAAATTGGTTTGATACTGAGTTCAGGCGAAAAGTTTTGTTTTTTAATCAAACCGGCTGTTGATTGGATTCACTGGAATAATGAAGCTGAGAAACTTCACCTAATTGATCAAAAGATGTTAAAAATTCACGGTGATTCCCTAGAAAATGTTGCTAGAAGCCTGAATTACATTCTTAAGAACAAAGTAGTTTATAGCGACGGCTGGGTTGTTGATCAACCTTGGCTGATTAAACTATTCCATACCGCGGGGATCCTTCAACAATTTATGATTAGCCCCTTGGAAAGCATTTTGTCAGAGGCTCAAATGAATATCTGGCACGAAACCAAAATAGAAGTGCTTGAACAACTTAATATTTCTAGACATCGAGCTAGCAACGACGCAAAAATCATTCAAGAGACGTATTGCAGAACCTATAATATAATCCAACAAGGACGTGCGAAAAAAAAACCTAATACCTTGTAAACATGAATTCTTATTGAGTAGACTTCACGCGTCCACGAATGCGTGAAGTATAATGCTGTGCCGCTTTTAAAGCTTTAATAATCGCTCCAAGCATTCCCCTCCAAGCTCTCTTAAAATCAGTTAAAATAACGTTTTATAACTTCTTCTATCAGACCGAAAAGCTGTAGTTACCCTATAAAATAGCTATGAAAATCATCTCTTGGAATGTCAACGGCATTCGAGCTGCACAGAAAAAAGGATTGACTGAAAAATTACAGCAACTTGACGCTGATATCATTTGTTTGCAAGAAACCAAAGCACAACCAGATCAAGTGGAAAAGGCCTTGCAAGATATTGATGGTTATCATTTATTCGCTCATTCGGCGGTCAAAAAAGGTTATTCGGGCGTTGCTGTTTTAACCAAACAATCCCCTTTAGAAGTAACGTACGGCATTGCGATACATGAACATGATCAAGAAGGTCGAGTTATTACCACCGAATACGATGCTTTTTTTCTTGTAGGAGTCTATGTTCCCAACGCAGGTCAAGAATTGGTTCGTTTGGATTATCGAAAAACATGGGACAAAGACTTTCAAACTTATATTAAGAACCTTGAAACACAAAAACCGGTTATCGCCTGTGGCGATTTCAATGTCGCTCACCAGCCCATAGACATCGCGAGACCAAAACCTAACTATAATAAATCGGCTGGTTATACCCAAGTTGAAATCGATGGTTTTTGCTGCTTTCTAAATGGTGGTTTAGTCGATACTTTTCGTGCACAACACCCAGAAACCGTGGCTTATAGTTGGTGGAGCTATCGCGCCAACGCTAGAGCCAACAATATCGGGTGGCGGATAGATTATGTACTATCCAGTCAGGCACTGACTCAGCAAGTCAAAGACGCTTTCATCCTGCCAGATATTATTGGCTCAGATCATTGCCCTGTTGGTATTGACCTTGATATTTAACTTTACATTATTCCATGTCAACGAATATTCAACCTATTACCGAGCATCGTCAAGCCTTATTGAATTGCAACCGATGCCCTAATATGATTGGCCCTGTGGTATCAGGACAACCCGTTTTATCCCCTATATTACTGATAGGCCAAGCACCAGGTGATAAAGAAGGGGTTTACGGCAGACCATTTGCCTGGACAGCAGGTAAAACGATGTTCAAATGGTTCGATCAAATCGGAATTGACGAAACAAATTTTCGACAACGTGTTTATATGGCTGCTGTCTGCCGGTGCTTCCCCGGCAAAAACCCTAAAGGAGGTGACCGCGTTCCAGACAAGAGTGAGATCCAGCAATGTTCAAGCTGGCTCCAAACAGAAATTAATTTGCTAAAGCCAAATCTTATAATACCCGTCGGCAAGTTAGCCATTACTCAGATTCTCAGCTTCAATAAATTAACTGAGGTGATTGGGCAAAAACACCAGGCTGTTTTTCATGACCATAAAACAGACATTATCCCTTTGCCACACCCATCCGGAGCCTCAACATGGCACCGTATGGAGCCTGGAAAAAGTTTGTTGCTAGTAGCGCTACAAGAAATCGCGAAACATCGTTCTTGGCAACAAATTTTATAACTACTCTTGTTATAGCGCAGCAACATAACTGAGTTGTTTAACTTCTTTGTTAAAAAACCAAAGTCTGTGTCGTACAATGCTTAATTAGCATTCATAAAATGAAGTGCCGCCCTGACTAATTTTGTAACTTCAGAGCGTATTTTCTTTACTAAAAAGACCTTCAAATATTAGGAATCATCTGATAACTTCCATTTTGTAAAACCCATACCTCACCTGTAACATTATCAGTGATCGTTTGAGCTCCCGTATTGAAGCAATCGCTAACAACGTTGTTATTCTGAGTACTATTAATTGTGCTCGTTACTGGTGGAGTAATGGTTACACCAGGAAGAGAAGAAACTTGACTGAAAGAACTCGTTACATCATAACAAACGTTTATATTAACTGTAGATGGCGCAAAACCTTCAGGTGCATTGATGGTACAGAATGTATTTGCACCAGATACATTTAACGAATCTATTAACGCTGGGTTGGTCGATGAAATACCAGCAAATTCAGACGAAAATACATTTGTGTCTGATAAAACTGAAATCCCCGTTACTTGAGGTGTAGTGGAAACAGCACTTTCACAAATATTTTGATTGTCAGGAATAGCGATACAACCATCGGTTGTCACGTTAACAACATTTCCATCTTGGCTATAGTTAATGCCATTTGGCAGATTATTAGTACTACAAATAGTATCAGTTGATCCGGCACTATTTAAGTTATTTTGTACCAGTGTTAATGCCTCTTGGTAGGTTCCAACATTGACAGGAACATTACCAAAGGAACCTCCTAAAACATAAACTGAACAATCAACATTTATCCCTACGTAAATATTATTATTGTAAGGCCCGCGATAATATGGCCAATCGGGCGGTAAAGTTTGAGTCGTTAATGGTGGACTAAAAAATTGCGGAAGTGCCTGCTCAGCGAGGTTAAATATTTCTTCAGCCTGTTGAGCATTAACATCAGCGTTAGCAATTTGATTGGCTGCCAGACCTAATAAGGCGCAAACTAATAACAATTTTGTTACGGTACTTTTCATTATTTTATTCTCCCCAGGAAGTAACATTTGTATTTTAACTAGACCACTATTTATAATACATTGACAATTTGAAATGGCAACATTTAACACAAAGGCATTTTCGCCTTGAGCTTTATTTCCTAATAAGATTGGAATAATTAGATACCAAAGAAAACAATAGTCTTGCCACTATGTTATGTCTTATCTAAATAAGATAGATGTTACAACTTGTCGCTATAGATACATGCCAGGCAATCAACAAAAGTTGAAAGCATTTGTTTTGGCTTTTTTTATTCCCTAATAAAATTTGATTTAACCTTATTGCTAAAAGCATCAAGTTTCCATTAGATCAATCTTAAACCCAACAAAGACTACATCGTTACTTTATATGCAAATCACTCCAGACATCATAGGTTATATCGCAGCAACACTCACCACGGCTTCTTTTCTGCCTCAAGCTATCCTGACTCTAAAAACAAAGGAAACCGAATCCCTGTCTTTATGTATGTACAGCCTGTTTACACTAGGAGTTTTTCTTTGGCTTATTTATGGTTTACACAAAGCAGATGGCGCCATTATTTATGCAAATTTGGTTACCTTTGTTCTATCATCGTCGATTCTGTTTATCAAAGCTGTGAACACTTTTCGCAAGAAAAAGGAATCATAGCTTCTACCAAGAATAAAACTCGGTATTTGTTTTCGCTTGTAACTATCGAAATTTATCTTATTGATCTAATTTTTCCATAGAAGCTGGCTTATTTTTCATATTAAAGCAGCTCACAAATTAGATTGAAATAGCCATGATAGGATGATTTAGATTGAACAAAGGGGAGACTTATCTATTGTTCCGTTTCTGCTGCTGAACTAATTCTTTTTTAAGCTTTGAATTTTGTGATCGCAGCGATACGATCTTCCAAAAGGAAATTATGTAGCCAAGAAAAATCCCAGCTAAAAGTTCAACGGTTAAGGCTAGCGCTAACGGGATTGATAGACTAGTGAAATATAAATTAACTTCAACCGGATCTAAATTGAGAGTAGAAAAAACAAGAGCTGTAAAAAATAAAAAGGCAAATGCGAGAATTCCAAGTATTATTTTCATACTATCTATTCACTTTGTCCTTTAAAATCAAGGAGCAATTATTAGAGGAATCTTAAATGATCCTGTTTTTTCCTTTAGATGCGTTCACTCTATCTCTCAATTCCTTACCTGGCTTGAAATGAGGAACGTGTTTTGAAGAAAGAGCCACTGTTTCTCCAGTTTTTGGATTTCTACCAATCCTTGGTTCACGATGATGCAATGAAAAACTTCCAAACCCCCGGATTTCGATTCTTTCTCCAGTAGAAAGGGATTGTATCATTTGATCAATAATGCATTTAACCGCCAGCTCTACATCTTTGTAAGCAAGGTGCGATTGACTTTTTGAGAGAGCTTCTATTAATTCTGACTTTGTCACTAGGTATTACCTTCACGAACATAATCAGACGCAAGCTACAAGGAACAAAACTTGCGCCGATTGATGTTTTTAATAAGATTATTTGTTTTCTATTTGTTCCTTGAAAATATCGCCTAAAGTCGTTTTTCCAGAAGCAGTTTGTTGGGAATAATCTTTAATAGCATCACTTTCCTGGTCTTGATCTTTAGCCTTTATAGAAAGTGTAATAGATTTATTCTTTTTATCAACTCCAAGGAACTTGGCTTCTATTTCTTCACCCTCTTTCAAATGGTTGCGTGCATCTTCTACTCGATCACCTTGAATTTCAGATGCTCTGAGAAAACCTTCTACATTCTCAGCCAATACGATGACCGCTCCTTTTGCATCAACTTCTTTGACAACGCCTTTAATTATGCTGTTTTTTTCGTTAATCGCCAAATAGTTTTGAAAAGGATCCTGCTCTAACTGTTTGATGCCTAATGAAATACGCTCGCGCTCTGAATCCACGGCTAAAATAACCGTTTCGACTTCATCACCTTTTTTATAATTTCTGATCGCATCTTCACCTGGTGTGGTCCATGAGATGTCTGACATGTGAACCAAGCCATCTATACCGCCGTCAAGTCCAATAAAAATACCAAAGTCAGTAATCGATTTGATTTTTCCGGCAATTTTATCGCCTTTGTTGTGGAGGCCACCAAACTCATCCCAAGGGTTAGGAATACACTGTTTCATTCCCAAGGAAATTCGTCTGCGCTCTTCATCTATCTCAAGCACGACCACTTCGACTTCATCGCCTAATTGCACGACCTTAGATGGGTTGACATTCTTGTTGGTCCAATCCATCTCTGATACGTGAACCAATCCTTCAACACCCTCTTCTATCTCAACGAAGCATCCGTAATCTGTCAAATTATTAACTTTACCGAAAAGTCTGGCACCGGCTGGATATCGACGCGCAATGTTTTGCCATGGATCCTCACCCATTTGCTTCATACCGAGTGATACACGATTTTTTTCTTTATCGTATTTCAAAACTTTCACTTCGATCTCTTGGCCGATTTCTACGCATTCAGAAGGATGCCTAACCCGTCTCCATGCCATATCTGTGATATGTAATAGGCCATCAACGCCACCTAGATCGATGAAAGCACCGTAATCCGTGAGGTTTTTTACCACTCCCTTTACCACGGCCTCTTCTTTTAGTCCTGCTAGTAGCGCCTCTCGTTCAGCGCTATATTCAGACTCGACTACCGCTCTTCTAGAAAGCACAACATTATTTCGCTTCTGATCAATCTTAATGACTTTAAATTCAAGATCACGACTTTCCAAAAAGGTTGTATCTCGAACGGGACGAACATCGACCAATGAGCCTGGCAAAAAAGCTCTCAGTGCACCAATGGACACGGTAAAACCACCTCTTACTTTGCCTGTGATACGACCGGTTATGGTTGCCTCTGCTTCGAATGCTACCCCTAACTCACGCCAGGCTTTATTCTTTTTAGCTTTATCTCGGGAAAGAATTGTTGCACCTAAACCATCTTCCAATAAATCAAGCGCAACTTCTACATCATCACCAACTTCGACTTCTAGTTCGCCGTTAGTGTTTAAAAATTGCCATTTAGGAATCACGCCCTCGGATTTTAATCCAACGTTGACAATTACAATATCATTGTCAATATCGACTACAGATCCTGTCAAAATGGATCCTGGGTTCATTTCGGCCTCGGCCAAACTCTCTTCAAATAACTCAGCAAAGCTTTCGCTCATCTCTTCTTTTCCCAGACCTACAGTAAAGTAAATCTTCAACTAAAAATAAAATAAAAAAACAGCTATTGCAAAAATAACAATAGCCCCCAATAAGTCATGTACTATTTATAAATTCAATGATTTGATCTAAGACCGCATTAACAGCAAGCGTAGAAGAATCAATTGATAAGCAATCTTCCGCAGCTTTGAGAGGGGCTATAGCCCGCGCTTGATCGCGTTGATCTCTCAGTTGAAGTTGCTCTCTTATCTCTAAAAGGTTAGCATCAATTCCTTTTTCTTTCAACTGTTTATAGCGTCTTTCAGCTCTTACATCAGCCTGCGCTGTTAAAAAAACCTTATAGTCAGCCTCAGGAAAAACAACCGTCCCCATATCTCGACCATCGGCCACTAACCCAGGCATTTGTTTGAAATCACGTTGTTTTTGCAGTAATACTGCCCGAACGTCTTGCAATACCGCTACTTTGGATGCCATATTACCAGTTTTTTCATCGGCCAATCGATAGGTGACATCGACTTCATTTAGAAACACTTTAAGCTCAGTATCACATTTATACCTCAGTCGCATACCTTGCGCTAACTTAACAACTGCAGCTGTTTGGTCGATATTCGTACCATGATCATCCAATACTGAAATTGCCAAAGCTCGGTAAATAGAACCGCTATCCAGGTAATGCCAACCCAATTTTGTTGCTAGTTTCCGACAAATAGTTCCTTTTCCTGAACCGCTGGGTCCATCCACTGTTATCACAGGAATGTTCATGCTTTTAACCCAGAATATCTAATTGTAGCCCGGTCTGTTTCGATAATACGGCAAATTCGGGAAATGACGTGTTAACATTTTCACAATCTTCTATAATAATCTTCTCTTTTGCTCTTAAGCCAGCGATAGCAAACGACATTGCAATTCGATGATCGCCATGCGATTTTATTTGCCCTCCTTGAAGTTGGCCGCCTTGTATTATCATGCCATCAGGCGTTGATTGAGCATTGATACCCAAAAATTTCAAACCGTCAGCCATCACCTGAATTCGATCGCTTTCCTTCACTCTTAATTCTTCAGCGCCCGTCAGAACCGTTGTTCCTTCAGCGCAGGCTGCTGCAACAAAAAGTACCGGAAACTCATCAATGGCTAAAGGAACCAATTGTTCTGGAATTTCAATACCTTTGAGGCGGCTTGAACGGACTTGTATATCAGCCACCGGCTCTCCACCCACTACTGCTTCATTAAATAATCTTATATCAGCTCCCATTAACTTGAGAATTTCAATAACCCCAATTCGAGTCGGATTTATTCCAACATGTTGCAGATTCAGCTCAGAATTGGCCGCTATAGTAGCGCCAACCAAGAAAAATGCAGCCGATGAAATATCACTTGGAACATCAATACTGGTCGCCAACAAGCGGCCACCGCTGTTGATTGTTACTTGATTACCTTTGCGCTTCACCGGATAAGAAAAGCCTTCTAACATCCTCTCGGTATGATCACGGGTTGGCGCTGGTTCTTCAATGGTTGTTTCTCCTTCCGCATAAAGGCCCGCCAACATTAAACAAGACTTAACTTGAGCGCTAGCCATTGGCATATTGTAATTAATACCCTTCAAACTTTTTACTGGTTCAATTTTTAAAGGCGCCGTTCCACCCTCAGCACTTTCAATTTGTGCTCCCATCTCTGATAGTGGCAAGGTAATTCGCTTCATCGGCCTCGAATTAAGCGATTTATCACCTGTTAACACAGAACCAAATGTTTGCCCTGCCAGCAGGCCACTTAATAGCCTCATCGACGTTCCGGAATTACCTAAATATAAAAGCTCAGCAGCAGGTTTTAAGCCGTGCAGCCCCACCCCTTCGATGGTTACCTGTCCATCCGCTGGTTCAGAAATGTTAACCCCCATTGCTTTGAAAGCTTTTAACGTCGCCAGGGCGTCCTCTGCTTCAAGAAACCCTTTGACATGTGTTGTTCCTTCTGCAATTGCTCCTAACATGATTGATCGGTGGGAAATGGATTTATCACCCGGCACCCTGATATTGCCACGCATTGAACCACCTGGATTAACTTGAAAACTTATTGCTTTAGTATTCATTTATTTTATTTGCTCAAGGAATCGCTGTCGAGCTTGTCGCGCATAGTTAAAGGTATTAAAAATAGATTCGGCCTCGTTATCTTCGATCATGTTTGCGATTCGTTCTACTTGATCGCTAAACTCCCTCAATAACGGGATAATTTGATCCTGATTGGCTAAACAAATATCCAGCCACATAGCTGCATCGCTTGATGCAATCCGTGTGAAATCTTTAAAGCCCCCGGCAGCATATCTGAATATCTCTTCTTTTTCATCCTTACACCCCAACATATTTACCAATGCAAAGGCTAGCACATGGGGTAAATGACTGGTGGCTGCAAAAACTGCATCATGATGATCTACATCCATCACCGAAACCTCAGCTCCTAATTGCTGCCATAATTCTTTCACTGCATAAGTGGCTTGCTCTGATGTTTCCGGCAACGGGGTCATTATCAACCTTTTATTTAGAAAAAGGTCTGTCTTGCTAGTTACGACACCACTGGTTTCCGCGCCTGCTATGGGGTGAGCAGGTACAAAATTCGTTGGAACTTGACCAAAAACCTGCTCTGCAGCTTTCGTAATATTACGTTTGGTACTTCCTACATCGGTGTAAATGGCTTCCATTGACCAATGAGGTTTTAATTGCAGAAAAATTGAATGATAAGCGCTCACCGGCGCCGCAATCACAACACAATCACTTTCTTTTGGCTGAAAAATAAAGTCACAATAAAACTGGTCGATAACATCTAGTTCCAATGCTTCAATTAAATTTGGACGATCTTCATCTCGTCCAATGCCAATAATACGCCGACTTAATCCGTTTTTTTTAATTGTCCTTGCCAGCGAGCCGCCAATCAGACCAACGCCAATCACATATATATTTTCAAACATCAGCGAGCGTATCGGTCAGAGCTTTCATGAATAACTGGTTTTCTTCTAGGGTACCGATACTCACTCTAAGAAAATCAGGCATTTCATAATTGGCTACCGGTCGAACGATAACGCCTCTTTGTAACAACCCTTGATAAATCGGCATAGCTTCCCGTTTAAAATTAATGGTAATAAAATTAGCAACTGAAGGTATCCATTCCAATTGCAAATTCATTACAAAGCCAGCCAATTGCTTATAGCCTTGTTGGTTAATCGAGACTGATTTAGCCAAATGTTCAGTATCTACTATTGCATTTTCGGCCGCCACTAACGCCAGATGATTATTATTAAAAGGTTGTCTTACTCTATTCAGTAAATCAGCAATTTCAGGATTCGATAGGGCGTATCCTATTCTTAGGCCGGCAAGTCCGTAAGCTTTTGAAAACGTTCTGGTAACAATAAGGTTTGGAAATTTATCTAACCACAGGGTAGCATCTGGATAGTCAGGTTGATCTACATACTCAAAGTAAGCCTCGTCAATGACACATAAGGTCTTTTTTGGTAGCGCTGAAATAAATTGCTCCAGATCAATGTTTGGCAGATAGGTTCCGGTAGGATTATTGGGGTTAGCGATAAAAACAACCCTGGTTTTGGGAGAAACCAAACTTGCCAGCGCATCTAAATCATGTCCCCAGCGCGGCCATTTAGAACCATCAGAAGCTGGCGCTATTCGTGCTGTAGCCCCTACGGCTTGAGTAACAATAGGATAAACCGCAAATGCATGCTGCGAAAAGATAACTTCATGTTCTGGTGTTAAAAAAGCCCGTGCGATTAACTCTAACAATTCATTAGAACCATTACCTAAAGTGATCTGATCAGTATCCAGCATTAACTTAGCTGCCAGAACCTGTTTCAAATTAAAACCATTGCCATCAGGATATCGAGCCAGTTGTTGCAACGCCTGATTAACTGCCTCTGTAGCTAGTGGGCTAGGCCCCAGTGGATTCTCATTTGAAGCAAGCTTGACGATTTCACTGATACCCAGCTCCCGCTCCAGTTCATCGATTGGCTTACCTGGTTGATAGGGAGATAATTGTTGAACATATTCAGCAGCTAATGAATAAAACAAACCACTTTCACACATAAAATCTTGAACGTTTAATCTATTTAAATTAACTCTAGCCTATAGCACGGCTTTAGGGTAAGAGCCAAGGATCTTTAGTACACTTACACTTTTATCTAGTGTTGGCACAGCTTTAGCCACCGATTTATCTTTCTGATGGCCTTCAATGTCAATAAAAAACACGTAATCCCAAACACCTTGGCGAGATGGTCTGGACTCTATTCGTGTCATGCTAATGTTGTGTTTGGCAAAAGGCTCCAAAATACCATGCAGGGCGCCAGGATGATTGCCCGTCGAAACCAGTAACGAAGTTTTATCCGTCCCTGTGGGAGAGGCTACTTGGTGTCCAATAATCAAAAAGCGTGTTGTATTATCAGGCTCATCTTCGATGTGATGTTCAATAATGTTGAGTTGATATAAATCTGCTGCAACTTTTCCTGCAATAGCCGCACTACCTCTTGTTTCTGCAGACAATCGAGCAGCTTCAGCATTACTGCTAACCGCCGTTCTTTTCACATACGGCAAGTGCGTATCCAACCAATTACGGCATTGCGCCAACGATTGTTGATGAGAAAACACTTCTTCTATCGATGACAAGCCTCCAGTACGAGCCATTAAATTGTGGTGTACCCTGATTTCTACTTCGCCGCAGATGAGCAGTGGAGAGGTTAAAAAACTATCCAGCGTATGTGTTATGACACCTTCCGTTGAATTTTCCACCGGCACTACGCCGTAGGAGCAGTGGCCGCTTTCAACAGCGCTGAAAATATCACTAATGGAAACACTCGGCACGGTTTTAACCGCATGACCAAAATGTTTGAAAGCGGCTTGTTGGGTAAAAGTGCCTTCGGGTCCCAGAAAAGCGATTTCCAAAGGCTTCTCTAGCGCTAAGCAGGCAGACATGATTTCTCGAAAAATCCAGGCCACTGCATTTTCATCCAATGGTCCCTGGTTTATTTCTCTAATCCGCCGAAGCACTAACGCTTCACGGTCTGGGCGATAAAAATTCACCTCTTCACCGAGTGCCACTTTGGTTTTAGCAACTTGTTCGGCAACTGATGCTCTTTCATTGACTAGCTTCAGGATTTCTTGATCCAGTGCATCAATTTTCTCCCTTAACTCCGCTAGTGGCACCACGTCAAACATACTATTTAAACCCGTTGCTTAATGGCTTCTTTCAAACTCAGACATGCATTCGATAAGCATATCAACCCCTTGTTCTGGCATTGCATTGTAAATGCTCGCTCTCATTCCACCCACTGAACGATGGCCCTCCAGGGTTACTAACCCATTGTCTGCCGCAAAAGCCAGAAAAGGTTTGTTTAATGCGTCGTCATGCAATGAAAAGGGCACATTCATGCGTGAGCGACAGTTTATATCGACTGCATTGTAGAATATCGATGAAACGTCAATCGCTTGATATAATTTGCTGGCCTTACGAATGTTAATGACCTCCATAGCTTTCACACCCCCTTGGTTTTTTAACCATTCTAAAACCAAGCCAACCAGATACCAATTGTATGTTGGCGGAGTATTCAACATTGAGCCACTTTTGATTTGGGCTTTATAATCAACGATAGTGGGTATTCCGCCCATCGTTTCTCCGAGCAAATCTTCGCGCACAATAACTACGGTTACCCCTGCTGGCCCCATGTTTTTCTGGGTTCCGGCATAGATCAATCCATATTTTTCAATATCTATTTCTCGGGAAAGAATATTCGATGACATATCAACCACCAGCTGTAGTCCGCTAGAATCCGGGCGTTCTTGAAACTCCACGCCATTGATGGTCTCATTCGAGGTATAGTGCAAATAAGCAGAATTTGTATCAATGTCCCAGGTGGAACGTTCCGGTATAGAAGTAAAACCTTGAGTCTCCGAACTGGCGGCAACATTAACGGTGCAGTACTTTTTTGCTTCTTTTATCGCTTTTTCAGACCATAAACCGGTAGATAAATAGCTAGCAACCGTTTTTCCTTGCAACAAGTTCATCGGAACAGCAGCAAATTGACCGGTCGCACCACCTTGTAAGAAAAGTACTTTGTACGATGAAGGGATTGATAATAATTGACGGAAATCTGACTCTAATTTTTCAGCAATACTGGAAAATTGTTTACCTCTGTGGCTCATTTCCATGACGGACATTCCAGAATCTTGCCAATCAAGCATATCTCGCTGAGCTGTTTGTAAAACTGCTTCAGGAAGAGTCGACGGCCCAGCACTAAAATTGTAAACACGAGACATCATCTTACCCCTTTATTCTTCTGTCGAAACATCTTCTGCACCCTCACCCTCTTCACTCTCATCATCTAATAACCCTTCAATTCGATCGACACCGACCACCTTTTCATCATTACCCAGCCGAATAACCGTTACTCCTTGTGTATTTCTGCCAACGATTGAAATTTCGTTCACACGGGTTCTTACTAAAGTACCGCCATCAGTAATCAACATAATTTCATCTTGCTCTGACACCAATACGGCACCTACCACTTGACCATTACGATCGGACGTTTGAATTGCAATAACGCCTTGACCGCCTCTTTTGTGCTGAGGAAATTGACTTATTTCAGTTCTTTTGCCATAGCCATTTTCAGTAATATTTAACACAGTGCCTTCAGCCCCATGTATCATCGAGATCACTTTTTGATCTTCCTGCAGCCTGATACCACGAACCCCTGCTGCCGTTCGCCCCATCACACGAACATCTCTTTCATGAAAACAAACTGCCTTTCCCGAACTGCTAAATAACAAAATCTTCTGTTGACCGTCGGTAATCGCCACACCCACTAATCTATCATTATTCCGCAGGTCTATGGCTATTTTCCCGCTGGATCGTTGTCTTTCAAATTCACTGAGCTGTGTTTTTTTGATGGTTCCTCTTTCGGTCGCCATCAATACATAGCGATCACTATCAAAATCCCTAACAGCCAAAAATGCATTAATCCGCTCGTCATTTTCTAAAGGCAACAAATTCACGAAAGGTTTACCTCGTGAGGCACGACTGGCAGAAGGCAAATCATAGACCTTCAACCAATACACTTTACCGACACTGGAGAAACATAAAATCGTGTCATGGGTATTTGCCACGATTAGTTTGTCGATAAAATCTTCCTGTTTGGTTGATGTAGCTGCTTTGCCTCGCCCCCCTCTGCGTTGGGCGGAATAAACATCTAATGATTGCGATTTTACATAGCCTTCATGTGACACTGTGACCACAACTTCTTCTTCGGTAATTAAATCACCTGTCGTCAAGTTAAGATGGTCTTGCAGGATTTCTGTTCTACGTTCATCTCCGAATTGTTCCTGGATCTCAACCAGTTCTTCGCGAATCACATGCAAAAGCCTTTCATCATCACCTAAAATTTCCAGCAAACCATCTATTTTGAGCAATAGCCCCTTGAACTCATCGATAATTTTTTCTTGCTCTAACCCGGTTAAACGATGTAAACGCAGGTCTAAAATAGCTTGTGCCTGGGCTTCTGATAAACGATAACCTCCATCCGTTAGCCCAAACTCTGGCATCAATCCATCCGGCCTGGAGCGAGATGAGTCAGCACGTTCAAGCAGAGTAGTCACCAACCCAGGCTCCCAAACTCTCGCCAACATTCTTTCTTTTGCTACCGATGGATTTTCTGCCTGTTTGATTAGAGCGATAATTTCATCTATGTTCGCCAGAGCAACCGCCAAACCTTCCAGAATATGCGCTCTTTCCCGGGCTTTACGTAATTCAAAAAGGGTTCGTCGTGTGACAACTTCGCGTCTATGGTTAATGAAGGCAGCCAGAATTTCCCGTAAATTCATGACATAAGGGCGGCCATCTAATAGCGCCACCATATTGATACCGAAAACGGTTTGTAGCTGCGTGTGCTGGTACAAATTATTGAGGATGACCTCTGGCACTTCGCCTCGACGCAGTTCAATCACCATGCGCATACCATCTTTATCGGATTCGTCTCTTAATGCAGAAATGCCTTCAAGTTTTGCTTCCTTTACCATGTGAGCAATTTTTTCGAGCAGACGCGCTTTATTAACTTGATACGGGAGTTCTGTGACTATGATCGACTGTTTAGCACCATCATCCCGATCTTCAAAATGGCATCGTGCCCTCATATGGATCCGCCCCCGCCCCGTCAAATAAGCTTCACTAATTCCAGAAGCACCATTGATCATAGCTGCCGTCGGGAAGTCGGGCCCAGGAATATACTGCAATAGCTGTTCGACTGTCAGTTCAGGGTCATCTATCAGTGCTAAACAAGCATTCACCACTTCAGTCAAGTTGTGCGGTGGAATATTGGTTGCCATGCCTACAGCAATACCTGCTGACCCATTGACCAGCAAGTTGGGAACCCGCGTTGGAAACACCGTGGGTTCAGTTTCAGACTCATCGTAGTTAGTAATAAAGTCGACCGTTTCCTTGTCGATATCGGCCATTATCTGATGGGCTATTTTCGCCATTCTAACTTCGGTGTAACGCATGGCTGCGGGTGAATCCCCATCCACTGAACCAAAATTCCCCTGCCCGTCAACTAGCATATAGCGCATTGAAAAGGGTTGTGCCATTCTAACTATCGTGTCATAAACGGCTGTATCACCATGCGGGTGATATTTACCAATAACATCACCGACGATACGAGCTGACTTTTTGTAAGGCTTATTCCAATCATTCCCCAGTTCACTCATGGCATAAAGCACTCGCCGATGAACCGGTTTCAAGCCATCTCTGACATCCGGTAAAGCTCGCCCTACGATGACGCTCATAGCGTACTCGAGATACGACTTTTTCATCTCGTCTTCGAGATTGACTGGAATTATTTCTTTAGCAAATTCTGACATTAATCCGCATTACAGTTAGCAAACAAAATTAAGAGGGGCATGGGAAGTAAGATTGAAAAAAAGCTCGCAATAGTTTTATTTATTACCTTCTACACTCTAACCTTGTAAACAATTCAAAAAAGCATTTCCCATGAGTATTCAAGGGAATGCGATAAACTTGCAAAAACTCCCCAATTATACCAGCTTAAGCAATAAATTTCATTGCCATACCACTGTCTTGCAGGGCTAATTTGTTCTATCGAGCAAAGCCTTAAATTCAGGAGCATAGACCTATCATCTGAATGAATTAACAATGTCATATAAAATATCTTTTATTTTCAATATGATATAAAATTTCCGTGAATGTTATTAAAAATAAATCAATAACTTACCGGCTAGAACAAATTAGCCCTGCACTGTCTTGGGTAAAATTTTGTCACATCAACGGAATAACAAAAATTGTTGGAAACTTACCAGAAAATAGTAGCGAGAAGTGGGGAAGACTGATTTGTAGAAAAGTAATGGAATAGGCTTGCGGTGGCTTTAAAGCCGATTGTCAGCTCGCAAAAACAGAACGCGAGGAGAACAGGTATTGTTACTTTACACCATGATATTAATTGTGATCTTTGCGTTACTTAGTATCAGTTAGAACTTTCTGCTCTACTAACGTGGACACAAATCCATTTGCCTCATTGATCGATTTTTCCATGGCAATGATCAAATGACTAATATCCACGCCGATAACGACCAATTCATGACGCAATGCGACAATCGCTTGAGCATTAAGATTATGCTTTAAAAATAAAACCTGATCCTTGAAGACTGCCAAAACAGGCGTAATTTTTTTTTCAGCATTATGCATTGCCCTCATCAGTCGGCCATAATGAATTCGAGTAGTCTTCAACTGTCGATTACTTTGGGATTTTAGCGCCCTGTTAGTATATTGCAGCAGCTCATTTTCCCATTCAGCAAATAAAGCTTCACTAACCTCTTCAATACTTATTATTTTATTAGAAACTGCATCAGCTTTGGCTTGAGCGCTATCATAATGAGACTGTAATTGGCGGTATTTATGCTCTAAAGAACCTCCTTCAAAATGCGCGATCGACTTAAACCTTTCTAACGTTTCCTGAAATTGTTCTTTTGTCTTTTCCAGAGTATCACTAGCATCTTCTACGCGATACACTACGATATCCCGTTTGTGCTGGCCAAACGACTCCTTGGTTTTGTAATAAACTCCACGACATTTTTTTACAACCCGCTCCGAAACGCTACCTATGGCTTTTTTCAAAAGCACCTGGGGCATCAGCGAACTCTTAGCGGGTTTTTTTTCCTTTTTTGATAGTTTCATAAATCGTTTGTAAATAAGGCTATAAATGTTTCCAACTCGTCACGATGCAAAAACTTAACATTATATTCGGCATTTTGCGCATAGAGATTAAATGCTTTATCAACGACATTTTCAAGCACTAATTTTGGTAAAGAGCGTTCCGGAGACAGTTTGACAGACTTAATCATGATCAATTTTTCAGCATTTAGGCAATTAGCCAACCAGGCGGCAAGGCTATCCGAAGTGATATCCCAAGACACTGGAATCTGCTCCTGGTTCAGCATGTCTATTTGCGGTGACCATATAAGAGTTTGCGGTGAATTAAGCCCCAACGCCTGCATGTTTTCAAGCTCCGATATAATTGGCAACCCGTTTGCTATGCCCTTAAACATCAAAGCCATTTGCTGCATTGCGAGTATCGCCATGTAATGTGCATACTCATCGCCAAAACACCATACTTTCTGCGTGGCTCTAACTTGATTTGCAAAAGGGCCGCCTCCTGGAACTATGATGACCGGACGAATGCTCTGTCGAGCCAAAAAAGATAACCAGCCCAGCAATGCTTGAGAATCCCACAAACTACCCCCTAATTTTACGACCCACATTAAACTTTCATTTGTTGTAAAACGTTCAATAAAGCAGCCGCCTTATCAAAAGATTCTTGATATTCTTCTTCTAGCGATGAATCGTATACAATGCCACCACCCGCATAAAATCGAACGGTACCACTCGAGTGGACCAAGGTGCGAATAGTGATATTGGTGTCCATATTCCCGTTGAAACCAACGTAACCAATAGCGCCACAGTACAATCCCCGTCGATGAGGTTCCAACTCCTCAATTATTTCCATAGCCCTAATTTTCGGAGCGCCAGTGATAGAGCCGCCAGGAAAGCAGCTCTTCAGCAAGTCCAGCGCATGTTCTCCAGCATCTAACTCTCCTCGAATCGTGCTCACCAAATGATGAACCGTGGTAAATGACTCAACCACGAATAGACTGGGAACGTGAACCGACCCTTTTTTACAATTTTTACTCAAATCATTACGTAACAAATCAACAATCATTAGGTTTTCGGCACGATCCTTACTACTGGCAGCAAGCAACTCAATTTGTAATCGGTCCTGTTTTGGGTCGGCTTTACGGGGTCGGGTACCCTTAATAGGTTTAGTTTCAACAATGCCGTCAGCGACCTCTAAAAAACGTTCTGGTGACGAACTTAAAACTTGCACGCCCGGAAAATTTAGAAAAGCACAAAAAGGAGCAGGATTGGATTGCCTTAATAACCGGTATGCTAGCCATGGATTTCCAGACGCTGGCGCAGTAAATCGTTGTGCCAGATTGACCTGATAGCAATCGCCTTCAAGCAAGTAATTTTTCACCTGCTCAAAAGCCTGGGTATATTTATCGCGCGTCATATTAGACTCAATATCACCCAAAACTTGATAAGAAGACGTTGAACTGGCAGCATTCAAATGGCTAAAGCGCTGAATGAGTTTAGGCCAAAGCTGTTGTGTTTCCGGACATCGATTATGGGTCACCAGATAACTTTTTCTGGCGACATGATCAACCACGACCACCCAGTCGTAAATTCCAACCATCATTTCTGGCGTTTGTTCATCATCTTGAGCAATCTTGGGGAGTTGCTCCAATCGCCTGGCCAGATCATAGGCAAAATACCCAATGACTCCACCAGTGAAGGGAAATTTTTGATTTTTTTGCACTTCGGGTAACAAACGATCTTTAATTAACTGAAACGGGTCTTCCTGCGAGATAGCGACTTTGCCAGCGGCACATATTTCCGTTTCAGCTCCTCGTGTAATCAAGGTGCAATAAGGTTGGCTAGCAATAAAGTCGTAACGACCCTGCTGACTATCAGGATAACTACTATCCAGAAAAACCGCCCATCGCTCATCAGCAACACTTTCAAACAAGTTGGCGCTATTGGCAAAATATGGCAGTTCGTGAATAGTCAGTGGGCGCAAGGCTTTAATTTATTTAATAAATGAAAAAACAGTATTGGCGTTGATAGCTAGGAATCATCTAACAACTGATTCAATGCAAGACTTGCCAACGCAACCGCTGGCGCACAATCATTGATTAAGTTGATACCGCAAGGGTTTTGCTGTACTAACAAGTCCGAAAAATCTTGATAGTATAATTGCCACTGGGCGGCTAACTCTCTGGCTAAGAAACGGCCAACACCGGCACCAATTAGTATTTTAGGGGGTAAACAGCCGGTTCTCTTTAGTTGGCCTTCAATAGCATTGCTTACCTTGCAGATCTGTAATGCTCTTAGTTGATTAGCTAAAGCCAACCAGTCGTTTGGCTCAGCTGACTCATAATCTCTACCAATCATGCGTGCTAACCGCCTGGCGCTGCCTTCAATCGTTTTGTCTCCATGATCTGCTGCGGGATACTGATCACTGGTTTCATCCAACTCACCCGTTATCCTATATATATCAGCCATTGTCGCAAAATATTCGGCCATTAACCCGACTTTTTTGCGCTCAAAGTCAACAGTGCCAACAATTGCCATCACCGGCGTTCTAACCACGCCGGTATATACCATTTCCCCACTGCACAGCCGATCAAAGTCGTTTACCCCCTCGTTCAAAAGCTTATGCTTATTGATACAAAAAACATCTGTCGTAGTACTCCCAATATCGAGAAACAGAGCGCTATCAACTTTTGCTGCAACCCAACGCGCACTTGCCAGCCAGTTCATAGACGCCACATCGTCATAACGATCAGACGTTACCTCGTGTGCTCTGAGGAATCTATCATCGCCAGCAAAAATATACACTGGGTTATTGTTTAAGCGAGATTGAATCAGTTGTATGATTTGCTTGACACCTTCAAAACGATTGGCAAACAAATCTACCAATTCACCGGTCATCGTCACAACATGAGTGCTAGATGGCGATTCGAAAATCGATATTACTGTCTCTACAGCCACTGACAGCTTATCAATCCCTTGCCATAAGGGACAAGGGAGCTGAACAACATTCAAGATCACTCCGGATTGATCAATATGTGCCGCTTTTAGATGTGCCCCACCAATATCCCAGCCAATCAAACTTTTATTCATGAACATCCATAGCAAATGGCTCATTTAAGGTTATGTCCACGACCTCATTACAAGTAGGCAATAATTCAGGTAATCCCCTCATCAGTTGTAGCACTAAGCCAGCTACATTAACGCCGAGTGCTTTACGAATACCCACATAGGACGTAGTTAAACGAGGGTTGATTTCCAAAAGACTTGGACCTGTTTCACTGTCAATGTAATCGATACCAACGTAACCCCATAGCCCCGGTATCTGCTTGGTTAACGTTTGTAACAATAAAGCTAACTCCTTTCTATTTTCTGGCTCCACATTAACACGGCAACCTATTAACTCAAATCTACCAGACTTAATGATTATCTTTTGCTGATTGCATGACAACAATATTGCTTGCCCATCTCTCATCAGCACCGAAAGACTCATCGAAACTCCCTTAACAAACGGCTGAACGATCCATTCTTCCGGAACAGAGCATTTTTTTTGAACCTGCTGATAGTCTTCGATAGATTGAATAACCTGAGCGTGATCACAACCCACACCATCCACCGGCTTCAACACCCATGTATGTTCAGTGGTATAACAGAATTGGCTCATTGCCACTGTTTGTGCCATTTTTACATCGTACCGGGAAAGCACTTGATAAGTCTTCAACTTATCTCCAGTCAGTACAACTGCCGTCGATCCCGAGGTCAATAAAACCTTGTTAGCTACTTCAACATCTTGGCACAAATCAGCCAATATTTGATTGGTTTCAGGAGCAACTGGCCATACCGCATCGACTTTTTTCAGTGCTTCCAACCAAATTGCTCGATAATTGTCCCTTGCTTTAATCGTAATAATGCTAAGTTTATTTGGTGATGCTATTTTATCGGAAGGAAATGGGGTGCGGATATCACGGAACAGGAGCACCTCAATACCATTGATCTCACACAAATCACTTACCAATGCATCCCGCATCATTTGGCCTTCACGAGCTAACGCATCAGGTAATAAAGCGTCGTTTAAACCACCGCCGGTGATATATTCAAAAACCAAAACCTTCATACAAAATGCAAATCATACCTGTTATTGATTTAAAAGATGGCCGCGTGGTACACGCCCGACAAGGACAACGTGACCAGTATCAACCTATCCATTCCAAACTCTGCCCTGATAGCGAGCCCTTATCAGTTATAGATCGCTATTTGTCACTTTATCCTTTCAAGATTTTTTATATCGCCGACTTGAACGCGATCCAACAACAGGGTGATCATAATTTAATCATTACACAAATATTGCATCATCACCCCCAAAAAACCTTCTGGATCGATCAAGGTGAACTCGTCCCACTGAGCTCCGATAAACATACCAACTCTAAAATTACTGTGATCGGAAGTGAATCCATTAACCCACAAACATGGTCCACTTTTTGTCAGCGCAAACAACCTTTTATTTTATCGTTGGACTTTTCTTATAATAAACGACTGGGCTTACAATCCGTGTTTGATCGAAGCGAGTTTTGGCCTCAAAGCATAATTATTATGACACTAAACCGGGTCGGCAGTCAGCAAGGGCCAGATATACAACGCTTGCAACACTATCAAGAGAAATATCCAGAGAAAAATTTTATAGCGGCTGGTGGTATAAGAAATAAAAATGACTTACAAATACTAAACAACATTGACATCAAAACAGCTCTAATCGCAAGTGCACTCCATCAAGGAACACTCGACAGCCAGACTTTAGTTCAACTATGCAACCAGAGCTAACCAAACAAATCGAGGTCAGCACAAATCAACAATGTTTAATTATCCGCATATTCGTTGCACCGTTTCTGCTGAAGAATTTCACAGCCCCAAAGTGGCGGAATTTGATCGTCACACTGTAAATGCCTCTTAAATCAAGATTCCAACGCTTTTTTTGCTTCGGTTTCTGTGGCTTGCATAGCCACAAACCCCGGCAAAGCCTCTACGCGTTTAAGCCAACCAGTGACATTAGAATAACGTCTAAGATCAACACCACCTTCAGGGCCATGTGCGGTATAAGAATAGATCGCAACGTCTGCAATAGTCGGTGCTCCTCCTACGAACCATTCACGCCCAACAAGATGAGCATCGATGACTTTTAAAAAATCATGCGCTTTTGTTTTTAATGCTGCATGATCTAAAGGCGCATTAAAAACCTTCACCAAACGAGCAGCAGCAAGGCTATTTGCCAACTCATTCGCTGCTTTTGAGAGCCAAATTTGCACTTCAGCCGCTAATTGTGGATCACGTGGCAGCCAACAACCTGAAGAATCATATTTTGAAGCGAAATAAACGAGGATGGCATTTGAATCATAAAGCATAACGTCACCATCTTCTAAAACAGGGATTTGGCCAAAGGGATTTTTTTCTAAAAAATCAGGCTGTTTGTGCGCGCCACCAAGTAAGTCGACGGGTACCAAGTTAATATTCAACTTCAATAGGCTCGCCATTAAACGTGCACGATGGCAATGCCCAGAAAGCTCAAGATCATATAGTTTCATGTTAAATATCTCATTTGGAATGTGGGCTACAAAAAGCGCCTGAAAAAGTCCAGAAAATAAAACCCTAAGTAAACCGGAGTTATTTATTTATCGTCACTACTCACCCCTATAAATAAAGCAAAAAAACGCTTGACAGTTTTTTTGATACAAAAATATTTTTCCCCATGGCGCTATAAAAACTGCACACAACCGCCCCTGAACAAAGCGCTAAGGCACGTCATTCAGACTCGAATCGTTTTGTATTAAAAAGTTAATTTTACTCTCTTCACAGCACCACTAAACGGCCAAAAAAACCAATGATATGATGGGTTTATTCCAAATTCATTGTATCACTCTTGATGGCGAGCCTCGATAAAACAACGGTCAGAAATGAAGTCAGCCGATTGAAGGCTGATTTTGAAAAACTCTGTACTGACGGGAAAATCACCAGTGAAAGCAAAGTGCTCATGAACAGCCTGTTCATGATTGTTGAATTGATCCTCTCTATCTTTCTTGAAAGAAGCACCAAGAAAGACACTAAGAATTCTAGCAAACCCTCCTCTCAAACTGAAAAAGATGACTCTGCTTTGGGGCATCAAGAAAGCAAGAGCAAGGGAAAAAAAGAACGTATCGGTCTTGCTGATAATACGCGAACCAAAGAAACGATCACGCTCTCTAAAGTTGATACGTGTGATGTCTGTGGTGAGTCATTAATCAATATACCTTGTCTTCATACTGAAAGACGGACGAAAATTGATATTGTTTTTGAAAAGGTGGTTGAACATGTGGAGGCTGAGGTCAAACAATGTCCCGTCTGCGATTCAACAGCAAAAGGCCGGTTTCCTGTCGATCTGCATGGCCCTTTACAATATGGCGATGGATTAAAGGCGTTTGTCATTAATCTGCTGGTTTGCCAGATGGTCGCGCTTAATCGTGTACAGAAGCTGGTTAAATCAATGATGGGCGTGGTTATTTCTGAAGCCAGCTTATTAAAATTTATCCTTCGCCTGCATCTGGCTTTAGACGCCTGGGAGAAACAGGCAATCGCACACAGACTGAAAGCTCCTGCAATGAATGTCGATGAAACATCCCTTCGGGTGGACAAGAAAAACCATTGGATCCATGTGCATTCAGCAGGTGATATCACACTGAAGTGTTTACATCGAAGGCGAGGCAAAGCAGCCATTGAGTCGATTCATATTATTCCACGCTATGGCGGCGTGATTATTCATGACTGCTGGTCATCCTATTCTTCCTATCAACACTGCGGACATGGGTTGTGCGGTTCACATTTGCTGCGCGAGTTAACCTTTATTTTTGAATCCAACCAGTATCAATGGGCGTTCAATATGAAACGGCTGTTGCAGGAAACCTGTGTCAACGTCTCTAAAACAACCGAAAAGAAACTCGGTGAGAAAGACTTGGCCAATTTGCAAAAACGATATAGAAACATACTGACGCGAGGCGAAAAAGAATTACCTCCCATTCCTCCGAAACCGAGTGGTCAACGCGGTAAATTGGCTAAATCGGATGCACACAATTTGTGGGAACGTTTAAAACTTCATGAAACCGCTGTTCTGCTTTTTGCAAAAAACCCGCATGTTTCATTTACCAACAATAGAGCCGAGCAAGATTTGAGAATGGCAAAGGTTAAACAAAAAGTATCTGGCTGTTTTCGCTCTGAAATGTATGCCCATGCTTATTGTCGCATTTCAAGTTATCTGCAGACGATGGCGAACAAAGGATACAATCCGCTTATTGCTATTCAAATGGCTCTGGCTGGAAGTACTGCTCTAGGGGGTGAGTAGTTACGAAAAATTTAGGCTTGATTTTTAAAACAATGCTGTGTTCAAGCTTCGAATGAAAAAGAAGACTTTAATTTTTGCAGAGCATTTTTCTCTAGCTGTCTTATCCTCTCGGCAGAAACATTGTAGCGGTGTGCTAACTCAGTCAGGGTAGACTTTTTTTCATTCAGCCAACGACTGGTTAAAATATCCTGACTCCTTTCATCGAGTTCTGACAATGCCTCTGACAGTAAGGCTTCTTTATGATCTTTAAAGTTTTCACTTTCTAGTATTGCTGCTGGATCAGCATTATGTTGCTGCAAATAATTAGCAGGAGCATAAAACTTATCGTCAGATGTATCGTCTTCCGCAGGCGCATCGTAAGAGGTATCGCCGCTGTACAGCCGTTTTTCCATCTCATAGACGGTATCTACTTTAACACCAAGATCATCAGCAACTGCTTCTGCTTCTGCATGATTTAACCAAGTTAATTGCTTCTTCGATTTACGTAAATTAAAGAACAGTTTGCGTTGAGCCTTAGTGGTTGCAATTTTAACGATTCGCCAATTTTTAATAACAAATTCATGGATTTCGGCACGAATCCAATGCACGGCAAAAGTCACCAACCTAACGCCCACAGCTGGATCAAATCGTTTGACCGCTTTCATTAAACCAATATTACCTTCTTGAACCAAATCAGGAAGAGGGAGTCCGTAACCAGAATAACCTCTCGCCACATGAACCACAAAGCGCAAATTAGACATTACTAGCGCTCTAACAGCATCAAGATCACCCTGCTCATGATAAAGGACGGCCAATTTATGCTCTTCCTCAGCTGTCAATTTATCCATTTGGCTGACGGCATTCAGGTAAGAATCAAATGATCCTGTCGATAAATTAATTGGTAATGCAATAGAATTGTTCATAAAACCCCCTATAAAACCTTTAAACTCAATTTTAGCACTCCTAGCATGAGAGTGCTAATAATTTATAGAGTTCCCTGATTATTCAGGTTTTAACTGCTGAAGTTGATAGAGCAGCATGATCCACGCCCCTATGACAGCAAGAATAGAGGCGATTAAAATTAGCTGCACGGATTCTGTAAAATTGAGAAACAGAACGTCTAAATGGCTATTATACAGCTGTGCTAAAGTCTGAACTGGGGACTTGAGCACAAAACCCATTACTGTGATTAAAACCCAGGCCATTAAACCTGATAAAAAACCATACCAGAAACCATGATACAAAAAAGGGCGGCGGATAAAGGCATTGGTCGCTCCCATTAATTTTTCCAGCAAAACTTCTTGCTGACGGCTTTGTAATTCTAAACGAATGGTATTGCTGGTGATTAATAAAACAGCTAACCCTAAGACAATCCCAAGCAAAATCACCGCACGTTTCAGCAGTGCCATAATGGATTGCAAACGCTCTACCCACAACATATCAATCTGAGCGAGTTCGACCTGCGGCATTTCGCTGAGTGTGCGATACAGTGTCTCAATCTGTTGTTTGTTTTGCACAACAGTGTAAGCCGGTGTGACTTGAATGACTGACGGTAATGGGTTTTCTTGTAATGATTCAATAGCCTCACCAAAACCACTGTGCTGCTTAAATTCTTCAAGAGCGGCTCGTTTACTGATGAATGAAACGTCTTCAATCTGCTTGTTTTCGGCCAACGCCTGGCGCATCTTCCTGGCCTGACTGTCATCGATTGACTGCTTTAAAAAAAGTGAAATTTTATGATTACTTTCAAGATTTCCGGTGACTTGCTGAGCATTTTTTAGCATTAGATATAAACTACCCGGTAACCCGATAGCGATGGCTAATACCAAGATAGTCATACTGCTGGTAAAAGGGGTTCTGCTGATACGCCCAAGGCTGGCAAAAAAAGCATGGGCGTGATGAGTAAAATAAGCTTCCACTTTTTTCAGCATCCAATCTTTGATCGAACTCTGTCCTTTTTTACTAGGGCGAGAGGTATTGTATCGCCTGTTAGCTTTCCCTGAAAAACGTTTTCGCCTATTCACATTGATTAGCAGTAAAGTGCCATTAAAGGGACACTACAATATTTTGCGTAGCAGCCTTCCTGGTTCAAATCAACCACTGTCTTTGAGATGCCCATGATCTAATGTCAATAGCCTGCCGTTCATTTTTGTAATCAACGCCAAGTCGTGAGAAGCAATCAACACTGAAACGCCGACTTGTTTAAATTGCTCGAATAGTTGCATGATTTCTATCGATAGCTCAGGATCTAAATTTCCGGTTGGTTCATCGGCCAAGATAAGTGTCGGCTTACTAACCACCGCCCTGGCAATACCGACCCGTTGTTGTTCTCCACCTGATAAGGCCAAAGGGTATTTACGCTCCTTCTCGCGTAGCCCCACTTTATCTAACGCCGCTCTGACCCGACGACCAATTTCATGATGACTTTGCCCGCTAACGACTAAAGGTAAGGCAACATTATCGAAAACGGTTCTGTCCGATAATAATTTATAATCCTGAAAAATAAGCCCTAACTTCCTGCGTATCAAGGGGATCCGTCGATCGGAAGCTTGATTTAAAGACTCATCTTCAAGCAGAATTTGACCTCTCGTAGGACGTTCGATTAAAGCTATTAATTTAAGCAAGGTACTTTTTCCAGCGCCTGAATGACCGGTCAAAAAAGCCATTTCACCTTTATTTAAATGAAAACAAACGTTGACCAAGGCCTCGGCTGCATCAGTATAGCGTTTATAAACGCGGTCCAAAGTCAACATATGCCTGCTATCAATTTTGCTGAACAAACAAAGCATCAATGAACTGCTCTGCATTGAAGTCTTGTAAATCATCTATGCCCTCACCTATTCCAATATAAGGGATAGGAATACCGAATTGACGTGCTAACGCAAAAATAACGCCACCTTTTGCCGTACCGTCCAATTTGCTTAAAACTATGCCGGTAACATCCACAGTTTCATTGAATTGCTTGGTCTGCGCTAAGGCATTTTGCCCGGTACCTGCATCCAGCACCAATAAAACCTCATGCGGTGCTGACGCATCCAATTTGCCGATAATCCTTTTAATCTTTTTCAATTCTTCCATCAAATTAGCTTTGGTGTGTAAACGGCCCGCAGTATCAGCGATGAGAACATCAATCCCTTTTGCCTGGGCAGATTGCACACCATCAAAAACCACCGACGCCGAATCAGCACCAGTATGTTGAGCTACTACTGGTATGTTATTTCTTTCGCCCCAGGTCTGAAGTTGTTCCACAGCCGCCGCTCTGAAAGTATCTCCGGCGGCCAGCATAACGCTGTGCCCTTGGGATTGAATACGCTTAGCCAGTTTGCCGATAGTTGTTGTTTTACCAACGCCATTAACGCCTACAACCAGAATAACAAACGGCCCTTCCTTTTTCTTGATGGTTAATGGTTTACTACAGGGCTGAAGAATATCGAGCAACTGAGATTTAAGCTCAGATTTTAGCGCTTGCTCATCCGCGATTCGATTCTCTTTAATGCTGTTACTTAAGTTATTTATTATGTTATTGGTTGCTTCAACGCCAACATCCGCCATAATCAAACTGAATTCAATATTCTCAAGTAGTTCGGAATTAATCCCTTTTTCACCAAAAGACCAACCCCATAAAGCATCTGATAGGCCAGAGCGAGTTTTGCCCAGTTGATTTTTTAGGCGTGAAAAAAGCTGTTCCGGTTCTTTAAAGTTATCTATTTCGTCTGCGGCTGCTTCTTCAATAACCGGTTGACCATCTATCTCAGGCGGGATCTTTTTAGGCGCTGGTTTTGCTGTAACTTCACGTGCACTGGAAGTCTTCTGTTCCACTAAAGCTAACCGAGTGTAATAACGCAGCTTTAGAATTGGCAACATTAACAAGGCTGCAAAACCACTATGTGCGACAACCAATGCCAGAGGTATCCTCCATTTTATCGCCAGCACACCCAAAATCACTTCAATAGCAAGAAAAACACCCAGAACAAAAGAAGTTCGCCTGATATTGGAAGAATTCTTAGACGATGCAGCAAAGATAACTAACAGCAATACCATTACCAAACTGACCAACGCCCCTACTCTATGCAGCCAATGAATAGCGACTCTGGCCAAATAATTGTCTTTCCCGGCTTGTTCATCAGCTATTAAAGGGTTAAACAAATCGATGGCACCTTGATAGTCAGCCTCTGGCCACCATTCGTTGTAGCACTTGGGAAAATCAGGACAAGCAAACGCTGCGGCGTTGGTACTGGTCCATATTCCGGTGCTTATTTCCAGGAATAACGTGATGGCAGCCAAGACACATAGCGTTGTTAACCCTTTGACAGCTTTTGATGAAACCTGCGCTTTGTCACTATACAAAGTCAGATGGTAGAGAATCCAGAAAACAAACAATTCAATGAGATAACCAAAGCTTTGTAACCAATGAGAGGTACTGTTTTGAGCTTCGTTATGATAGAAATTGATGGCGATGAGCCCACCAACACCCAAACAAAGTAGCAAACCAGATACCATTGCTTTGAGGCGATAATGGCGCTGAGCGGAAGAAAACAGCAACAGCAGCAAACTAATGACAGCCAAACTGGCTAAGCTGTAGCGATAACCCATCTCTTTCCATGCTTCTATTATATTGACGGGCCTATCGGGAAAGGCTTGCTTGGCCTGTTCAATTAATGGTGCTTTATATTGAAGGAAAAGTTCACCATAGCAGACGGGCCAATCAGGACACCCAGCCTCTACATCTGAAAATCGAATAGACGCACCAACGAGTATGACAGTTAAAGCTAACAGCCAGCCTAACCATGCTAATTTTTTATACATTTTTTGATTAACCTATTTGAGAAGCACGCAATAATTTTTTTAAGTCTTTTTTGATTAAATAAGGGTTAAATCCATTTGGGTACCACATCATTAAATTTCCCAGCGGATCTATTAAAAATATCATGCCATTATGTAAAGGATCTATGGTTGATTTTTCTAAAATATTGATCAAACCGGTTTGATAACGAACACGAATCACTAACGGATCTTGCTTCCACCAGGACGCAGTTTTCTCAAGCTCTATGTTATTCGATAATATCACTGCCCTTCGAACACGTGTTAAGTCCTTGTCCAGCATTAATCTTAACTGCTTGGTTTTATGCAGCACATCCTTACAATAATCATCGCAATCATCACCTGTCACTATATTCAACATAACCCAGCGCCCCCTGAGTTCTTGCATATGCTCAGATGAAAAAGGATCGAAACCAATAAATAGAGAATTCGGTAAGTTAATCGGTGGATCAATCAGCGTGCCATTATGTTGTTGTCTTTCTGAAGTCCACTGTGGATTTTGCAAGAAAAGCCATGCCAAACTGAGCGGAAAAACAAAAATCATGGTAATAGCGATAATGATGATGCGGTTTTTTTGTTTTTGCGTTGTCATTTATTTTTCAATTCTCTTACACGCGAATTTTATCGACAAGAAAGCAAATACACTTGCCAACGCAAACCATTGAAAGGCATAAGCCTGATGTTTTTCGGGCGGCATGTTGATATTTTGCATCGTCCATTCTCGCCGATAACCTTGCGAATTATCTTTATCCAATTTAATTTGAAAAGGCAACACAGAATAACCCAGCTTGTTGCTAAGGGCTTGTTGTTCTGCCAACTGAATAACAGAGGGCCAACCGTCCGTAGGAATCTCTGCACCTTCCAGTCGCCAACCGACACCAGGAAAACCATCTATCCGACCAAAAATACTCTCACGCGTTTCAGTCATTGAAACATCAGGCAATTGGCTGCGATCCTGGCCAACTGGTACCCAGCCACGATTAACCAGCACCGCTTGTGTCATGGTTGATAGTTTAAAAGGTGTAAGAACAAAATAGCCTGTGCGTCCATCGACTATTTGATTATCCAATAAAAACTGATGTGCCTTGTCGTAAATACCCTCCATCTCAATAAGGCGAAATTTTAATGAACTAATGTCTTGAGTCACCAACGCCGAAAGCTGAAGAGGCTGGTCTTGCTCACGCTCTTGCTGCGAGTTTACAAGTGCTTTTTTCTGCTCAGCTCGATCTAACTGCCAAAAACCCAGCAGGCTTAGCGATATTATTACCACTGAAATGATTAACAGGGCTCTGAGCGAAAAAAAACAACCTCCAATTTTAACCACAATGTTGATTATTCTGTATTAAACTGGCTTTTCCATACCCTTTGTAGATAGAAAATATATGTTTAAAGATTGTCATGCTGATTAAAATCATTATAGTTATCGCTTTTTTGCTCATTCTGTCCAGCCTCGGATCAGCGTTATTTTACCTTATCAAAGGCAATCAGTCGGCTAAAACTGTAAAGGCGCTCAGTTTTCGCATCGGCCTTTCTGTCTTGTTATTCGTTTTTATTGTGCTAGCAGACTACTTTGGCGCGATACAGTCACACGGATTAAGACCGAATATTCAAAATTTAGAAGCAGGGGAACAAACCAAATGACAGAAAGATATGCAACTAAAAAAGTTGAGTGAGTGGGGTCAACATATGGAACATGATAATAGTTAAAAGAATTTTTTTTCTAAATCTGATATCGAGTCGGATCAGCAATCCCGACTGAAAGAAAACCTTTAGCTCGCAAGCGACACGAATCACAGCGACCACAAGCTTTCCCCTCACTATCGGCTTGGTAGCATGAAACAGACAAACTGTAATCAACCCCTAGAGCCAAACCAATTTTGATGATTTCTGCCTTGGTAAACTGAATAAGTGGGGTATGAATAGTGCATTGCTCCCCCTCAACACCAGCTTTGGTCGCTAGATTTGCCAGGTTTTGAAAAGCGGCAATGAATTCTGGGCGACAATCTGGATATCCTGAATAATCAACAGCATTGACGCCAATAAATATATCTCTGGCATGTATAATTTCCGCCCAACCCAGGGCTAGCGACAGAAAAACAGTGTTTCTTGCAGGAACATAGGTGATAGGTATACCGTCTTGAGGTTGATCTGGAACCTCTATGCTTAGATCGGTCAAAGCAGATCCTCCAAATGCCCCTAAGCCAATAGGAATAATCTTATGCTCAGCTACTTGAAAAGTTGTTGCTATTATTTCTGCGGCTTTTATTTCTGCAAGATGTCGCTGACCATAGTCAAAACTCAAAGCGTAACATGCATAACCTTGGTCGATAGCTGAAGCTAACACGGTTATCGAATCCAGTCCCCCGGATAACAGAATGACAGCTTTTTTAGTCATAAACCTTTATTTGCCGGGTACATCACCCCAAAGAATTTTATGCAATTGCATTTGAAAGCGGGCTGGCAACCTATCAGCTAACATTATGTCCGCTAAAGAGGCTGGCGAAAGAGCATTTTCTCTTCCCAGTTCAGGTGAAATAAGCACGTTACAACGCTTATTCAATGCATATTCAATTATTTTTTCTTTCGCCCACTGGTAATCTTCTAAGTCACCGATTACAAATTTAACTTCATCTTGTGGCTCCAAATATTTTATATTTTTATATCGGTTACGCTCTGACTCACCTGAACCAGGGGTTTTTAAGTCCATTATTTTAATAACCCGCGAATCAACCTTGGCGACATCTATAGCACCGCTGGTTTCTAACGAAACGATATAGTTTTGATCACACAATAACGACAATAAACTAAAACAGTTTTTTTGGGCTAGTGGCTCGCCCCCAGTGATCGTGACATAACGCGATGAGAAAGACTTCACTCTGCTTAGAATTTCGGCGAAAGCAATTTTAGAGCCGCCGGTAAAAGCATAAGGTGTATCGCAGTAGTTACATCTTAAAGGACAGCCAGTCAATCGAATGAAGGTTGTAGGAACCCCAACCTTTGTACTCTCACCCTGCAACGAATAAAAGATTTCGGTAATTTGTAAACTGCTCACACTACATCTAGTTGACAGGTATCTGATTAAGTTTTTTTGCAGCCAAATTGGCTGGAGTCGTATTCGGGTATTTAGCTATCAGATCAGTCAACAAGGTTTTGGTTTTATCCCAATTTTTTTTCTTAAATTCAATATACCCCAGCTTTAACATAGCATCTGGTATCTTCGGACTTTCGGGATAATAATCAATTACTTTTTGGAAAGCATCACTGGCAGCGACAAAATCGTTAGACACCGAATGCGCTTCACCAATCCAGTACAACGCATTGTCTGCATAAGCACTATTGCTATGGTTTTTTAGAAATTCACTAAATAAACTGATAGCCTCTGCATGATCACCCATTCTCAACACATCATAGGCTTGTTGATACGCTTTTTGAGTATTCGGATCTTTCGTATAATCGATCTTTGTTCTTTTCTTTAAGGTGTATTCTTGAGAAGAAGTAGATGGGTACTCTGTGGCAGTAACCAGGGGGGGAACGCTTACGTTAGTAGGCGACTGAGTCACTACACCTGGTGTAAAAGCTCCAGCAGTTGAGGTATTGTCTGTCGTGGCAAGATTAGTTTGTTCTAGTTGTTCTTGACGTTTTTTCAGATCCTCAATGATATAGGATTGTTTTTCGACTTCCCCGCGAAGCTGTTGTATTTCCTTCTGTAATTGTTGCAAACGACCCAAGGTTTCCTGTAACGCACGATTATTAGTTGATTTGCGAGCAGCACTTTTACCATAGGTAGAGCTATCAATTACCGGCGCCAAATATTCTTCTTCGGCATGTATTAAAGGACAGAGCAACCAACCACAACAAACCCAAATCCTTACTCGCATCACTATATTCCTTGATATTGCACTTCTACACGACGATTCAAGCCCCAACCCTCTTCACTGTGATCGTTACTATCAGGCTTCTCCTCTCCATAACTAATAATGGCAATTTGACTCCCAAATACACCGTGCATTTCCATCATTCTAGAAACTGATTTTGCTCTTATTTCACCCAGAGCAATATTATATTCTCGCGACCCTCTTTCATCGGCATGACCTTCTAGTGTGATTTTTTGGTCAGGATGTGCTACCAGATAATCTGCATGAGCTTGGATAACTTCAATAAATTCGGATCTTACTTCACTGCTATCATAATTAAAATATATCACTCTTTTTGAAAGTGGATTCATAGGGTCATCAAATTCCCTCCCTAATGGATGCCCTGTTAAATTACCTTCCAACTCAGTTCCCGACAGATCATCATCACCAGCCAGACCACTCGTGGAAGCGTCTAAATCATCATAAGCGCCGCGTTGTTTGTTTACTAATTTATTTTTATCAGCGGTTGAACTGCAACCAACAGCCAAGATTGTTAATATTGTAATGATTATTGTATGGTTAAATTTCATGATGTGTTTGCCTCCAAAGCCATCAAAGTTAAATTAAAATCACATCGGTGACCAGGCCGGCTCACGGACTTCACCAGTATTTACAACTATATTTTGGTGCATCTTACCATCAATCGAGACCGCAGATAGCTGCCCTCGATTTTGCTCCCTAGACGCATATAAGATCATACTACCATTAGGCGCAAAACTGGGAGATTCATCTAAACGACCTGATGTCAGAACATTCACTTTTTTGGTCGATAAATTCATGCAAGCAATGCGATAGTTGCCCTGATCAGCATTAACCATCGCCAACCATCGACCGTCCGCAGAAAAAACCCCGCGCGCATTATAGTCACCATCAAAAGTCACACGAGTGGCCGACCCACCCTGCAATGATTTCATGTAAAGTTGTGGCTTTCCACCTCTATCCGAAGTAAAGACAATATTTTTGCCATCCGGCGACCAGGTCGGTTCGGTATCTATCGCATAACTTTCCGTTAGTTTTCTTAATTTTCGTCCCGCTAACTCCAAAATATAGATATCAGGACTACCTTCCTTGGATAAAGTTAAGGCCAGCTTATTGCCATCTGGTGACCAGGCAGGTGCTCCATTTATTCCAGGGTAAGAAGATACTTGCTCACGCTGACCATTGGCAAGCGTCTGAATATAAATACCTGATGCTTTCTTTTCAAAAGAAACGTAGGCGATTCTTTTCCCGTCAGGCGACCATGAGGGCGACATTACGGGTTCTTTGGAAGAAGTAATGGTTTTTGGATTATAACCATCAGCATCAGCCACCTGCAGTTTATAGATTTTATTGTTATTCGCTTCGACATGACTGGTGACATAAGCAATATGGCTTCCAAAAGCACCCTTAGTGCCTGTAATTTTTTCAAAAATAAGATCACTAATACGATGGGCGGCCCGTCTCAAGTCATTTTCTGTAACGGTCATTTGATAACCCGTTAGCTGACTTCCTTTGTAAACATCAAACAGTCGAAATGCGACTTTATATCTATTTGAATTACTTTGTTTTACAGTGCCAATGACCAGAAATTCTTGCCCCAAAGCCTGCCAATTTCTGAATTTTACTTGACTGGGTTTAGTTGGTTTCGTCAACATATCTTCCTCTGGCAACGCTTTAAACTGACCGCTTCGACTTAAATCTCCACTAATAATCTGGGTTAGATTCTGGGACGGTTTAGACTTAGCTCCTGACCAGCGAAATGGAACAACCGCTATCGGCGCAGCGGCTTCCATACCTTCGGTAATTTCTATCGTTAATTCAGCCTGAACCAAGCCAGGTAACAATAACAAAAATAAATAAGAGACTTTAAACATTGTGGGCCACTGCAAATAAGTTGAAATTTCAATCTTTAACATCATCACTAAAATTCAATTAAGAAGGTTTAAAAGTTAAGTTTATATCAAGCATTTCCTTCAAAGCCATGGGATTATCCGGTAAAGGAAAAGGCGAAGCTTTCCTGACAGCAATTTCTCCAGACTGATCAAAAGCCTTGTTACCACTGCTCCTTGCCACTGTTACCTCTTTGACACGACCGTTTGGGAACAATTTAATTCTTAACACACAAGATAAACCATCGCCTACTCCTATAGGACGACGCCAACTGCGGTTGATCTTTCGTTGAATGAGCTGCTGCGCAGCCATCATATCGTTTTTAGCATTTTCCAATTGAGCAGAAAGCCGACGTTCTTCCACTTCTCGTCTTTTTTCGTCAGCAAATACTTTTTGTCGAGCCTGTTGGGCGGCTTTTCTTTTTGCTTCCTCTTTTCGCTGAGCTTCAGCTACTTTTGCCTTTCGTTCCGCTTCGATTCGCTCTTTTTGTTGGCGTTTTTTTTCGACCTCTTGTTGTTGTTTTTTTAATGCCGCGACTTTTTGTTCTTCAATTTTTTGCTTGGCTTTTATTTCAGCTAATCGTTTGGTTTCTTTTTCTGCTTGTTCACGTTGACTTTGGGCTTGCTCTTTGGCTAGCTTTTCTTCCTCTTGTCTTTTTCGCTTTAATTCAGTCAGTTTATTCTCTTCTGCCTGACGTTGCTCCTCTAATTTTTTTTGTTTATTGATCTGTTTTAAACGTTTATCCTCTTCTTTTTGTTTTAACTTCTTGGCTGCAGCTTCAATTTTACTTTGATCAACAACTTTGGCGTTAACAATCTCTGGCTCAGGAGTTACGTGCTGCTCATCATCCGAAGAAAAGTTTAAACTTAAAATAAACATTAACAAAATCAAGCCGTGCAGAGCGACTGATAATATCAGCCCCCATGAATATTTGCCTTTCTTTTGAATCTTGCTTCGCCGTCTCAAACCACTCATTCCTGATTTGGGTTAGTCATTAAACCTATATTCTCAACACCAGCAGTTTTTAGTGCAGACATCACTACAACCACCTTTCCATAGTCAACTGCTTTGTCGCCTCGCACTAATACATTTGTTGCTGGTTTGTTACGTAACACGGCTGCTACCTGGATAGTAAGTTGCTCAGGTTCGATTGGTTCGTCTTCGTCCCCACCGATATTAATAAAGTATTGGCCAGTGGCATCTATACTGACCACTAAGGGAAGATCTTCCTTTTGATCAATCGTTTTAGCTTCTGCTTGAGGCAAATCAACTTCCACTCCGGTTTGCAGTAACGGCGTGGTAATCATAAAGATAATGAGTAGCACCAGTGTCACATCAATGTATGGAACAACATTGATTTCTGACATTGGTTTTCTTCTATGTTGTTTACCTTTCATTTGAGGTGGGCTTGACGTTGGAGTAACACCACGAATTCATCGATAAACAATTCATACCTATTCATCAAACGGTCTAATTTTGTTGAGAAACGATTATAAGCTATGACTGCAGGTATCGCTGCAAACAGACCAATCGCAGTAGCAATCAGGGCTTCAGAAATACCGGGAGCCACTTGCGCAATCGTAGCTTGTTGCATATTACTCAATGATCGAAATGAATTCATAATCCCCCAAACAGTGCCAAACAGACCAACGTAAGGACTAGTAGAGCCGACGGTTGCTAAAAAAGGCAATCTTTCATCCAACCGTTCGTACTCTCGTGAATATTCGATACGCATGGCACGTTGGGCACTTTCTACCAGTACTTCCGGATCCATGTCTTCCTTTTTTCTCATACGGCTAAACTCCCTAAAGCCAGCGAGAAAAATTTTTTCGATACCTGCGGGTTCAAAACCTTCTATGCTCAACTTTCTATATAACTCATTCAACTTTATACCCGACCAAAATTTATCTTCGAAGTCTTCCACTACTTCTGATGCATGCTCTAATTCTTTCCGCTTAGTGAAAATAAACATCCAAGATGTCATGGACGCCAGTAGCAATGTCAACATGACTAATTGAACAACAAAACTTGCGTTGGCAATTAGTTCGAAAATGGAAAGATCAGTTTTCATAGTTCATTTTTTTGATTATGTATTCTGGAATAAGCTTCGGTCTGAAGTCGTTGGTACCGACACAAGCAATTCGAATTTGTCCACGACAAAGTACCTCAGATGAGCGAGTAATTTCTTGAACAAAAATCAAACTGGCTGGCTTCATTTTAGTAGGGTAAGCACTCACTAGTATTTCCTCATTAAATTTCGCCGGTTTCAGATAATCCAAGCTTACTTCTCTAACGACAAAAATAAGCCTTTCGTCACGGGCCAACTGATCGAGTTCAAACCCCATATCACGCAGCATCTCAGTACGAGCTCGCTCAAGGAATTTAAGATAATTAGCGTAAAACACCACCCCACCCGCATCTGTATCTTCATAATAGATTCGCACGGGCCAAACAAAAGGCTTCATGTATCAAACATATCAGTTGTAGAACCTGCCAAGTCGGGTACTTGTAGACCAAAATGGTGATAGGCATTTTGCGTTACAACCCGGCCGCGAGGGGTTCTCATAATAAAACCTTGTTGAATTAAATAAGGTTCAATGACATCTTCAATGGTACCTCTTTCTTCACTGATAGCAGCGGCCAAACTGTCTAATCCTACAGGGCCACCCGCGAAATGATCAATCATTGTTTTAAGTAATTTTCGATCCAAAGTATCAAAACCGTTGTGATCGACTTTTAACATTTGCAGCGCTTGGCGTGCGATGTCCGCAACAATTTTGCCATCATGTTTAACTTCAGCAAAATCCCTGACACGCCGCAATAAACGATTGGCGATACGGGGTGTGCCGCGGGAACAGCGTGCAATTTCTGCAGCGCCCTCTGAGTCCATAGGTATGCCCAACAAGCTTGATGAGCGCGTCACAATATGAGCTAATTCTTCGACGGAATAAAACTCTAAACGTTGTACTATCCCAAAACGATCCCTTAAAGGAGAAGTCAGCAACCCTGCCCGTGTTGTTGCACCGACCAAAGTAAAGGGGGACAGATCCAGCTTTATGGAACGCGCAGACGGACCTTCACCTATCATGATGTCCAGTTGAAAATCTTCCATCGCTGGGTAAAGCACTTCCTCTATTTGCGGATTGAGACGGTGTATTTCATCTATAAATAAGACATCATCTGTCTCCAGATTGGTCAACAATGCGGCCAAATCACCCGCTTTTTCTATCACAGGACCCGAAGTTTGCCGCAAATTGACATTAAGTTCATTTGCGATTATATTCGCTAGCGTCGTTTTTCCAAGCCCAGGAGGACCAAAAATCAAAACATGGTCAAGTGCCTCTTGCCGTTGCTTGGCCGCTTGAATAAATATTTCCATCTGCTGTCGAAGTTCGACTTGTCCCACATAGTCTTTTAAATAGCGCGGCCGGATAGCTCGGTCAAGCGGCTCTTCTGAACTATCCGTTTGAGCATCGATGATGCGATCACTTTCAATCATCTATCATCTCACCGACTTTAACGCCGTTCGAATATAAGCCTCACAATTATCGTGCTCTTCTGAAATAGCATGCACCATGTTCTGAGCTTCATGCGCTTTATACCCAAGTGTAATCAATGCATTGATCGCTTCCTGACGAAAATCGATAGGAGTCTTGGAATTTACATTGCTTGCGCTATTTTTCTCTCGAACGCTATTTGCAAGTCCAGGTAAACGATCTCGAATTTCTATAATTAAACGCTCGGCAGTCTTTTTCCCAATTCCAGGTATTTTTACCAAGGCAGGGATGTCATTTTCAAAGATGCATTGATGAAAATCAGCGGCATTCATATTAGATAAAATGGTTAGCGCCAACTTGGCACCAACACCGTTGACTTTGATCAACGTACGAAACAACGTCCTTTCGGTCTCGGTTAAGAACCCGAATAATAAATGAGCATCTTCACGAACGACTAAATGAGTTTGCAAAGTCACTTCCTGCCCCAGCTCGGTTAATTTCACAACTGTCGATAACGGCGCCTCAACTTCATAACCCACACCATTGATATCAAGTAGTAAGTATGGAGGCGTATTCAGAACTAATTTACCGCGTAAAAAACCGATCATGATGATCGACCCGAAGCAAGTTTAATAAGCGTTTGATGGCTATGTGCATGACATAGGCAAACGCCTAAAGCATCGGCAGCATCCACCTGCAGTTCCCCTTTAATACCTAGCAATACTTTAACCATATGTTGTACTTGAGATTTCTCGGCATTCCCTTTGCCTACCAACGCTTGTTTAATTTCTCGAGCTGAATATTCGAAAACTGGCAACTTGTATGCTAACACTGCACAAATTGCTGCACCACGTGCTTGACCAAGTTTTAGTGCAGAATCTGCATTTTTGTGCATAAAGACCTGCTCAATTGCCAATTGGTCAGGCTTATGAAGCTCGACGAGTTCTTTTACTCCACTGTAAATTTCACCTAACCTGTTAGGAAAAAACTCTGATTTTGTACGAATACAACCGCTAGTGATAAAAAAAAATTGCTGCTTCTTTTGTTCAATGATTCCAAAGCCTGTTGCGCGAGAACCAGGATCTATGCCTAATATGCGGGTCACTGAAATAGTTAGTTGATTTGCTCCAATATTTCCTCGTTGATATCAGCATTGGAATAGACGTTTTGAACGTCATCCAAATCTTCTAACTTTTCGAGCAAACGAATCATTTTTTCTGCCTCAGACAAACCAAGTTCAGATAAAGTAGTGGCTTTCATAGTTATTTCAGCCGTCTCAGGCACCATATCAGCGACAATAAGCGCTTCTTTAACAGCAACAAAATCCTCTGGTGCTGTCATCACGTCGATAGATCCATCATTGTTAGTGACGATATCGTCAGCGCCAGCTTCTAAAGCAATTTCCATAATCGAATCTTCGTCTGATTGAGAAGAAAAAACAAACATGCCTATGTTGTTAAACATATAAGCCACAGAACCATCTGTTCCCAAATTACCGCCACTTTTGGTAAAGGCATGCCTGACTTCTGCCACAGTACGGTTGCGGTTATCAGTTAAGCAATCTACCATCACGGCTACACCACCCGGTCCATAACCTTCATAGCGCACTTGCTCGTAATTAACCCCGTCGTGGGCGCCTATTGCTTTTTTAATGGTATTCTCGACAGAGTCTTTCTTCATATTGGCAGACAATGCCTTATCGATAGCACTTCGCAATCTCGGGTTGGATGAAGAATCTCCACCCCCTTCTCTTGCTGCGACTGTAATTTCTCGCATCAACTTGGTAAATAATTTACCTCGTCTGGCATCTTGAGCTCCTTTACGATGCCTGATATTAGCCCACTTACTATGCCCAGCCATATTCTTATCTCAAAACGTAAAAGTAACTAAAATAGTTAAAATAAACAATGTATTCTATCAGCTTTTTAATATTTCACTTAACATTGAAATATTTAGTAACATCTATTCTTTAACCTTTTATAACACTACTTGTTTAACAGAATCAGCGATGACTGGCAATAGCATTCCAAGCTGTCCTAAAGGTTTCCACTTGATATTTCTCGGCTTTTCGCTCCAAGCTACCTGACAAAATTAATTTTAAGGTTAATTGAACAATCCCAAAAAACTGAGCATATGCTTGTAGCGGTTCAATTTTCCTAATGTCTCCAGAACTGACCCCTGATTGAAAAATTAATTTTAATTTCTCGAATGGACCATCAGTAAACTGGGGCTGTTCATCTTGAATAAATTCATCGTGTTTCAGGAATAACAAGAAACGCAAAACCTCAGGCGCTTCATCAGCTAACCCGAACATCAAACCAACAATTTGATTTAGTTGCTCATGCGTTTTACTGGTATTACGGCTGATTTCATCAATGGAGCTCTCAAGACTACCTAAAATCGTATGATAAAGCGTTGCGGCAATATCTTGCTTGGTTCTGAAGTGTTGATATATTTGTTTGCTCGAAATGTCAGTTGCTGATCCTATATCGCTTAAAGAGGTATTGAAATATCCTTTTTTGGTAAATAAGTTTAATGCCACGAGCAAAATTTGATCTTTGGATACTATGTCACTCTGTTCCAAAGTATTTTGTTCAGTTTGTTTTATATTAGCTTCTTCGCTCATCTGAGTGCTCGTGTTTATTGATTATTTTGTTAGCTGCATGGACAGTTCGAACTCTTCTATCGATTTTTCCTTAGTTAATTCAACTTAATGGATGGCTCTGAAAAGGCAGCTTTAAGATACATAATCATGGACCATAAAGTTAAAACTGTAGAAAGGTAAAGCAAAACATATCCGATCTGAAAAACAGGTAGTCCTATAAGATCATTTTTATACAATAAACAACCGATAGAAATCATTTGAAATGTCGTTTTCCATTTACCAATATCAGCCACCTCCACTTTTTTGCTTTGGCCTGTCAAAGCCATCCATTCTCGCAATGACGCTATGGTGATTTCTCGACCGATGATGATAGCAACCGGGACGGCCATTAAGGCAGTCGGCTCACGCTGCACTAACAGTACCAATATCATGGCTACCATTAACTTATCCGCTACAGGATCAAGAAAAGCACCAAAGCAGGTTTCATTTTTCATCTTTCTCGCCAGATAGCCATCCAGCCAATCAGTAATCGAAGCAATAATGAAAATAATCGTACAAACCAGGTTGGTCCATGCCCAGGGTGCATAAAAGAAGATAATCAACAACGGAATCAATGCAATTCTGAGGATTGTTAGATTGGTCGGTAGATTAAAGTCGATATCAGGCATCTTGCTGATGAAATGTTTCGTAAATTCTTTCTGCTAATTGTCTACTAACGCCGTGAACCGAGTACAATGCCTCAACACCAGCTTTAGAGACACCTTGTAAACCACCAAATTCTTTCAATAATTTTTGTCTTCTTTTAGGCCCTAAACCAGCAATTACCTCCAAGGTAGATTTTTTCCTCGCCCGGCTCCTGCGATTTCGGTGGCCAGAAATAGCAAATCGATGTGCTTCATCCCGAACCTGTTGTATTAGCAACAAACAACTGGCTCCTGGAGACAAATTAACAGGCAGTTCACGATCAAGCATCAACAACTTTTCCATACCGGGTTTTCTATCTGGACCTTTTGAGACACCCAGCATTTTAACATTGTTTATGCCAATTTCCTTAAGTGCTTTCTCTGCAGCATTGATTTGACCCTGTCCACCGTCGATCAAAAGTAAGTCGGGCTCAGGATACTCGCCCTTTTTAATTCTGTTATATCGCCGTAAAACAGCTTGGTAAATGGCCGCATAATCATCACCTGGCTTTATATTTTGTATGTTAAACCGTCTGTAAGCTGACTTTACCGGCCCTTCTTTGTCAAAAACAACACATGAGGCAACCGTCTGTTCCCCTTGCAAGTGACTAATATCAAAACATTCAATGCGTTCAGGGATATCCTTTAGTCGCAATTCCTGCTGCAAGTTAACGAATCTGGCCAGTATATTTTGCTTACTCGCTAACCGACTCTGCAAAGCGTTGTCAGCGTTTGTGCAGCCCAGTTGCAACCATTTCAGACGCTCCCCTCTTACTTGACTACTAATATTTACACTATGTCCAGATCGTTCTTTTAACGCCAAGGTTAAACATTCTATATCTTTAATAGAGTGGCTAATAATAATATCATTCGGAATTTGGCGATCCAAGTAATACTGCGAAATGAATGCCTGCAGAACATAACGGGGTTCGTGTTCAACATTCATTTTAGGAAAAAAGGCTTTGTTGCCTAACTGCTGACCGTTTCTAATAAAAAAAACCTGGACACAGGCCATTCCTCCCTCTGAAGCACACGCAATAATATCAGCATTGCCATTTTCTCCTGCAACGAATTGCTTTTCCAAAACAACTCTAAGCTTTTGTATCTGATTTCGATAACGAGCAGCCTTTTCGTATTCTAACAAGCTCGAGGCTTGTTCCATTTTTCCTACTAATTCATCAATCAGCAAATGACTATTACCTTCCAAAAACATGATGGTATGGTCAAGGTCTTGTTGATAATCAGCAGCACTAACCAAGCTTACACAAGGGGCAGTACACCGCTCAATCTGGTGCTGCAAACAAGGTCGACTTCTATTATTATAAAAAGTATCGTCACATTGTCGGACGGGAAAAACCTTTTGCAATAATTTCAAACTTTCTCTAACGGCACCAGCACTGGGAAAGGGACCAAAATAACGACCTGGACGTTTTTTTGCACCGCGATGAAAAGTCACTTGAGGAAAAGCATGGGGCGTAGAAAGGTAAATATAAGGGTAAGATTTATCATCCCTGAGGGTTATGTTATAACGCGGCTTATACCGTTTGATGAGTTGGCTTTCTAGAAGCAATGCCTCACTTTCAGAAGATGTGATCGTTACTTCGACAACGTCTAGATGGGTTAACATTGCGCTTATTTTGGGGGAAATAGTTGACACCCTAAAATAGCTTCTGACTCTATTTTTTAAGTTTCTGGCTTTACCAACGTAAAGAATCTCGCCCTTGCTATCAAGCATTTTGTATATGCCTGGTCTAGCAGTCAAAGTTTTTAAAAATATATCTAGATCAAATTCCGCCACTGAAAAAACCAGCTTTCAAGTGATATTGAATTATTGAAATTTAATATTTCTGCTAATGAACTTGGCTGTAACAAATCAAACTGTTGCTTAATTTTTGCCACTGACAGACTACTATTTTCATACAAAACATGTTTATAGAGAGCATTGGTTCAGTATATCCGGGTTGACATTCATTCTGGCTAGAACAAATACCAACACCTTACAAGACGCGAGCTGCAAATTGTTTAGTCTCTTGTCATTGATCTTGTCTTGTATAACAGCTACCAAAATCATTGAGCAAAAGTCTGAAATTAAAAAAGGGCCGTTTCGGCCCTCCTGTTACCCTTCTTAACTAGGTGGGTAATTATTCTACTTCCGCTGATTTCATACTGAGCCTAACCCTACCTTGGCGATCAATTTCAAGTACTTTGACTTTGACAACATCACCTTCGGTCAATTTATCGCTCACTTTATCAACATGCTCATCAGAAATTTGCGAAATATGCACTAATCCATCTTTACCCGGCAAAATAGTTACAAATGCGCCAAAATCCATGAGCCTTACGACTCGACCTTCATATACTTTGCCTACTTCTACTTCAGCCGTAATCTCCTCTATCAAGCGCTTGGCCTCAAGCCCAGCTTGCTTGTCGACGGAAGCAACTTTCACTACTCCATCGTCGGTTAAGTCGATACTCGCCCCAGTTTCTTCGGTAAGACTTCTGATGGTAGCCCCACCTTTACCAATAACTTCTCTAATTTTACTGGGATCAATTTTGAATGAAATAATGCGCGGTGCAAAATCCGACATAGTATCCCTTGTCTTCGGCATTACTTCGTTCATTTTGCCAAGAATATGCAAACGACCCTCTTTAGCTTGCTCTAGCGCATTTTTCATAATTTCAGGGGTTATCCCATCAATTTTGATATCCATTTGAAGAGCAGTGATACCATCACTCGTGCCCGCGACTTTAAAGTCCATATCACCCAGATGATCCTCATCTCCCATGATATCGGATAAGACAGCATATTCATCGCCTTCTTTAATTAAACCCATAGCGATACCTGCGACTGGTGCTTTTATGGGAACACCTGCATCCATTAATGCCAAACTGGAACCGCAAACTGATGCCATTGAGCTTGATCCGTTAGATTCAGTAATCTCAGAAACCACCCTAATAACGTAAGGAAATTCCTCTTGAGTCGGCATAACGGCTTTGACTCCTCTTTTCGCCAAACGGCCGTGACCTATCTCTCTTCGTTTAGGAGAACCAACGAATCCAGTCTCTCCCACACAAAAAGGTGGAAAATTATAGTGCAGCATAAAATTATCACGATATTCGCCTTCGAGAGCATCGATAACTTGTCCATCTCGCTCTGTACCCAGAGTAACAACAACCAGCGCCTGTGTTTCTCCGCGGGTAAATAATGCGGAACCGTGGGTTCTTGGTAATACGCTGGTTCTGACAGAAACCGGACGAACTGTGTTAAGGTCACGACCATCAATGCGTTGGCTAGTTTTAAGAATGGACGATCTAACGATCTTTTTCTCCAGTTTTTCAATAGCTGCTTTAATAGCAGACGCTTCAAAACGATCATCAGCAGTGAGAGTTTCAAGCAAATTAATCCTGATGTCTTTAAGGGCTTTCTGCCGGTTCATTTTTTCAGCAATTTGGTAGGCCTCAGCAATACCCACTTCAACCTGGTCAGCAACCAACTGTTCAAGCTCGACATTACCTTCAGGAGCTTCCCATGGATCAAACTCTCTCTTAACTTCTGTAGCAAATTCATTGATCGATTGAATCACTATTTGCATCTGTTCATGACCGAACAGGACAGCATTCAGCATAACCTCTTCCGACAAATATTCAGCTTCAGACTCAACCATTAGTACGGCATTTTCAGTACCAGCCACGACCAGATTTAAGCTGGAAGTTTCTAACGTCTCTGCAGTAGGATTCAACAGAAATTCACCCTCATGGTAGCCCACTTTTGCTGCACCTATGGGACCATTAAAAGGTAGACCTGCAATTGCCAGAGCCGCTGATGTTCCGATCAACGCAGGTATCTCTGGATCCACATCGGTATTTAGCGACAAGACAGTTGCAATGATTTGTACTTCATCGACATAGCCATCCGGAAATAAAGGCCGTACTGGTCGATCTATTAATCGCGATGTTAAGGTTTCTTTTTCAGAAGGACGTCCCTCCCTCTTAAAAAACCCGCCAGGAATTTTACCTGCCGCATAAGTTTTTTCTTGATAATTTACGGTCAGTGGGAAAAAATCCCCCCCTGAATTTTGATCTCTCTTACCTACAACGGTAACAAGAAGAACGGTGCCTTCAACGTCTATCATGACAGCGCCATCGGCTTGTCTGGCAATTTCGCCCGTTTCTATAGTTACGAGCTGTTCCCCGTACTGAAATTCTTTCCTGATCGGCTTCACGCTTTAGTTTCCTTTGTTTGATTTATTTACGGAGACCCAAACGCTCAATTAGCGAACGATATCGATCATTATCTTTTCCTTTCAAATAATCAAGCAATTTTCGTCGCTGATTAACCATCCTTAATAAACCTCTTCTGGAGTGATTATCTTTTTTATGCTTTTCAAAATGCGGCATCAAATGGTTGATATGAGCCGTTAAAAGTGCAACTTGGACTTCCGGTGATCCAGTATCAGTTCCAGACAAACAATATTCATCTATAACTGCTTTCTTTTGTGTAGCAGTAAATGGCATTATAAAACCTCTAACATTAGACTTAAAAAAACAATGCATTATAACTTACCTAAAGTAACACAACCAAACAAACTCTCTTTAATTTATTTGTAATGTTCACTATTGAAAAGTCGTTTTGGCACAACATTTCCGCAAAAAACTTTGCCAATACCCAAAAAATGTTCCTGCCGATACAATTTAACCCAACCATCTGGTATTGACCCAGAAACTGCAAAACCAAGTCCAGATTGAAGAACAGCAGGAAATGAAGCTTCCAGATCAACCAAAGGCCAGGTTTGAAAAGCAGACTCAATGGGCTTTATCAAATCATTTTTCGAATTCTCATCGAATTGGCCCACTAATTTTTGATAGCTTGTGGCTTCAGAAATCAAAAAATCGCCGACTTGCGTTCGTCTTAATGCGGCGACCGTCGCCCCGCTACCCAATGCCTGACCAATATCCTCAACCAATGTACGAACGTAAGTTCCTTTCGAACAATAGACCTCCAAACTTAAATAATCTTCACCAAAATTAAGGAGCTGCAATGCCATGATGTTAACGGAACGAGGAACACGTTCAACCGTCTGGCCTTTTCGGGCCAACTTATACAGCCGTTGTCCATTGTGTTTTAAAGCTGAATACATGGGTGGTACTTGTTGTATCTGGCCTCTAAACTCCTTCAAACAAGCTTCTATGGTTGGTTCATCCAGGCGAGGAACAGGCTTGCTGTCTACAATTTCGCCTTCCAAATCCCCTGTCGTCGTCGTAACCCCTAGTTTAACCTCGGTGAGGTAACGTTTGGAAGAATCCAGCATAAAGGAAGATATTTTGGTTGCTGCACCAAAGCAGATTGGTAACAACCCTGTCGCCAACGGATCTAAACTTCCCGTATGGCCTGCTTTTTGTGCATTAAATAGTCTTTTGACTTCTTGCAGGGCGGCATTTGAGCTAACGCCTGCTCGCTTATCCAGCAACAAAATACCATTAATATCGATTCCTTTTTGCCTTCTTCCCATACTACTAACTACGATTTATTCACTTTTGTCTTCTGGTGTATCATCTTTCAGTTGATGCAAAAGATTATTGATTGCTATCCCTTGATCAATAGCATCATCATAGTAAAACCGCAGTTCAGGAATTGATCTAATACGCATGGCTTTGGCTACTTGATGACGCAGCTGTGGACTGACTTTATTCAATTCAGCGACACTCTCTTTTTTGGTTTCATTGTTAGCATTTAGAACTGTTACAAAAACCTTTGCAACGGTACAGTCTTTGCTTACTTCAACATCATTAACGGTAACAAAACCCAAATTAGGCGTAAGTTTGCCAAATTGTAGGATGACTGCAATCTCTTTTTGGATTTGTGAGGCGATTCTTTCACTTCTACTGAACTCTCTAGCCACGGTATATCACGCTCAACTTATAGTTCGCGTTGTACTACAATTTTTTCAAACACTTCTATTTGGTCGCCAGTCTTCACATCATTGTAATTCTTAACACCGATGCCGCACTCCATTCCTGATTTAACTTCATTGGCATCATCTTTGAAACGCCTTAAAGATTCTAACTGTCCTTCATAGATCACTATATTCTCTCTGAGAACGCGAATGGGCAAGTTTCGTTTTACTATGCCGTCAATAACCATACAACCAGCGATAGCACCAAGTTTAGGTGATTTAAAAACATCTCTCACTTCGGCAATACCGGTGATTTGTTCCTTTATTTCTGGTTCTAGTAAACCACTTATTGATTTTTTAACCTCGTCAATTACATCATAAATGACACTGTAATAATGTAAATCCAACCCTTTTTCTTCAATTATTTTCCTCACAGCAACGCTTGCACGCACATTGAACCCTATAAGAATCGCATTGGATGCTGCTGCAAGGTTTACGTCGCCTTCATTAATGCCTCCAACTCCACCATAGACAATTTTGACTTTGACTTCATCATTCGATAAATTTACTAAAGAGTCTCGCAAAGCTTCCAAACTGCCTTGTACATCAGTTTTTACGATAATATTTAGATCATTCGTTTTGCCCGATTCCATTCTACTAAATACTTCGTCCAATTTGGCTGCTTGTTGATTAGCCATTCTATTGGTACGACTTTTGTCTTCACGGTGTTCCGCCAACTCCCGTGCAACTTTTTCGTTTGGAACCGCCAAAAACTCTTCTCCAGCATTGGGGGTGCCGGATAAACCCAAAATCTCAACCGGGGTTGAAGGACCAGCCTCTTTGATTGCTTTCCCGTTTTCATTGAACATGGCTCTAATCCGGCCATATTGTTCGCCACAAACAACAATATCCCCTTTTTCTAAGGTCCCCTTTTGGACCAATAAAGTGGCCACCGAACCTCTTCCTTTATCAAGCCTCGATTCGATAACGAAACCAGATCCGACACCCTCTTTTCGAGCTTTCAATTCAAGAATTTCAGATTGCAAAATCAGCGCTTCAATAAGCTCATCTACCCCTTGCCCGGTCTTAGCTGAAACATTAATAAATTGAGTATCGCCTCCCCATTCCTCAGAAATCACTTCAATATTCGATAATTCCTGCATAACTCGATTCTGATCTGCTTCAGGCTTATCGATTTTATTTACCGCAACGATAATAGGAACACCTGCTGCCTTGGCATGTTGCACAGCCTCTTTAGTTTGAGGCATGACTCCATCATCAGCAGCAACAACTACAATAACCAAATCTGTCACTTGGGCACCTCTAGCACGCATTGCAGTAAAAGCAGCATGCCCCGGCGTATCTAAGAAAGTTACCGAACCATGATCAGTAGTAACCTTATAAGCACCAATATGTTGTGTGATACCGCCTGCTTCTCCTTCAGCAACTTTAGATTTTCTTATGTAATCAAGAAGCGATGTTTTACCATGATCAACATGCCCCATAATGGTAACCACGGGCGCGCGGGGCAAATCATCAAAGTCTTGGTCACTAAAGGTTGCCATCATCTCGTTTTCAGCATCATCAACCCCTTGCTGGATCGCTTTGTGCCCCATTTCCTCAACCACAATGGTCGCGGTATCTTGGTCAAGAGCTTGATTGATAGTAGCCATAATTCCAAGCTTCATGAGATGCTTTATAACTTCTGCCGCTTTGACTGACATTTTTTGAGCTAAATCCGACACTACAATATGTTCAGGCAACGCAACCTCACGAATTAAAGGTGCGGTAGGTTTTTCGAAAACATGCTTGTTCTCAGTCAACACTGGTTTTCCAGGTTGGCCTCTCTTACTCTTATTTCTGGTTTTACCCTTTAAGCCACGTAACGGTCGTTCCTTGTTACCTTCTTGTCTCTTGCCGACCAGCTTTCCCTTTTTAGGCTTGTCTTGAGGCATCTCTTTTTTGACGGCAGGAACATCTTTTACCGTAGAACCATTAGGCTGCTGTTGATTATCAGGAGAAGCGTCAACTGCTTTTTCTTTACTTTCTGTTTTTGATTCTTGGGTTGATACGTTTATTTTTTCTTTTGTGTCATTAAGGTTGTTCTGCTCATTTTGATCTATGCTACTTTTCTCTTCCAGCGTTTTTTGTAGTTCTTCATCCTGCTTCTTACGTTCTTTTTCTTTTTCTGCTTCAATTGCATTTTCTTTTTGCAAGCGACGATTTTGCAGCTGTTGGTCAGCCAGTTCCTGTTCTATTCGCTGCTCCTCAAGCGCTTTAATAGCGGCTTCCTTTTCCTTGAGTTGTTCATCATCCTCAACAACTTCGCTGCGCTTGACATAAGTCCTTTTTTTCCTGACTTCAACACTAATGGTTTTAGCATTCCTTCCCGGATTATTAGTTTGGCGTAATTCCGTGACTGTTTTACGTTTAAGAATTACTTTTTTTGGTTCACTAACGGCGTCGGCACCGTTTTTGCCATGTCGATGGCGTAAATGAGACAACAATTTCATTTTGTCTTCTTCATCGATAACCTGATCTGCCGAATGCGCCTCTAAACCTGCTGCCTCAAGCTGCTCTAAAAACCGGTCAAGAGGTATCCCAACCAAATCTGCTAATTGTCGGACAGTTTTTTCACTCATATTTACTTACCTATACTTGTTCGACCTTATTATTCAGCAAACCAAGGTTCTCGAGCTTTCATTATTAATTTGCCTGCTCGCTCTTCATCAATACCCTCGACCTCTAATAGCTCATCAATTGACTGGTCAGCCAAATCATCCATGGTAACGATATTTTTTGCCGCTAATTTGTAAGCCAAGTCGGCATCCATACCTTCCATTTCAAGTAGATCCTGCGCTGGTTTTACTTCTTCCAGCCTCTCTTCTGATGCGATTGCATTGATAAGAAGAGCATCTTTAGCTCTATTTCTTAGCTCTTCAACAATTTCTTCGTCAAAATCCTCGATTTGCAGCATTTCACTGACTGGAATATAAGCTATTTCTTCAATCGAATTAAAGCCTTCATCGACCAATATATCTGCGATTTCTTCATCAACACTTATTTGCTCCATGAAGCTTTGTTTTGCCTTGACAGCCTCTGATTCACTATTTTTTTCAGCTTCTGATGCATCGATAACATTGAGCTCCCAACCTGTTAACTCTGTTGCTAACCGGACGTTTTGCCCTCCCCTGCCAATTGCTTGCGATAGATTATCCGGAGCTACAGCGACATCCATACTGTGCGAGTCTTCATCAACCACGATAGAGGCAATTTCAGCGGGTGACATTGAATTAATAACAAATTGCGCATCATTATCGCTCCATAATATGATATCAACTCGTTCGCCAGCAAGCTCATTAGAAACTGCTTGAACCCTCGAACCTCTCATACCCACACAAGCTCCCACGGGATCAAGCCTAGGATCGTTGCTAGCAATAGCTATTTTAGCTCTTGATCCGGGGTCTCTAGCGGCTGCTTTAATTTCTATTAGCTCTTCCCCAACTTCAGGCACTTCCAATTTAAACAAAGCAGTCAGTAACGCGGGATCTGTCCTACTAACAAACAATTGTGGACCACGAACTTCTGATCTGACATCTTTAAGATAGCCTCTAATCCTGTCACCCATTCGAACTGCTTCGCGGGGTATCATTTCTTCTTTCGCTATAAATGCTTCGATATTACTGCCAAGATCAATATAAAAGTTACCTTTTTCAATTCGTTTTACCACACCCGTAACCAATTCACCAATTCTGCCGCTAAAAGCTTTTACAACTTTCAACCGTTCAGCCTCATTAACTTTCTGCACAATCACCTGCTTCGCCGTTTGTGCCGCAATGCGGCCAAATTCAATTGACTCGATAGATTCTTCGTAAACATCGCCAACAGTTAATTCGGTATTCTTTTTATTGGCTTCTTCGAGCAGGATTTGATTGTCTGGGCTTTCTAAACCACCTACAAATTCTGGATCTGATTCGACGACTTCCCAACAACGGTAGGTAAAATAGTCTCCCGTTTCTCGGTCAATCTCAACCCGCGCTTTAACTTGTCCACGCATACGCTTGGTCGTTGCTGCTTCTAAAGCAGATTCTATGGCTTGGAATATGATTTCTTTGTCGATTTCCTTCTCGTTAGATACGACATCCACAACTAATAGAATTTCTTTGTTTCCCATCACACTTTCCTTTTTTCAATCATATATTCAGGAATCAAACGTGCGCCCTTAATGTCAGCGAAAGCTATTTCGAACACTTGCTCTTTTTCAATTAGCTTGACTGAATCACTTTCTACGCCTGCAATCTCTCCAGTAATTTTTCTTCTTCCCAAACAGGGTTGGAATAGTGTAACGCTGACCATCTTGGATTTAAACTTAATGAATTGTTCAGGGTTAAATAGCGGTCTATCCATACCAGGAGAAGATACTTCTAATCGATAATTACCGGCAATAGGATCTTCAACATCCAGCATACCGCTAACTTGATGGCTAACTTTGGCACAATCTTCCAACAAAATGCCTTGTTGGCTATCAATATAAACCCTCAGCAAGCCATTCATGGGGTGTGGATTATATTCAACGCCTACAAATTCGTAACCCAACCCAGTTACAATAGGTTCAACCAATCTGATCAAAAACTCTGAAGCTTGCTTCATAACAAAATACTTTCAAACATAAAAAAAGGGCATTAAGCCCATTTTCTAAATCTACTAAATAAAAAAACCCCTACCGGGGTTTCTTAAAAAAATCATTGGTAGCGGGGGCAGGATTTGAACCTACGACCTTCGGGTTATGAGCCCGACGAGCTACCAAACTGCTCCACCCCGCGACTGGATCAACTATTATAATGCAAATCATACGTTAATTAAAGAAATATAAGCAAATAGTTTGTTAAATACTAAGAAACAAACCTTATGCACACGTGCAACAACAGAGCAGCCACTATCCCAGCAAGCAAATCGTCCACCATGATTCCAAGGCCGCCTTGGACGGAACGATCCAACCAGCTGATGGGCCATGGCTTTAGGATATCAAACAACCGGAACAGCATGAAACCTAGCAGAGCAGTTTTCCATGCAAAAGGAATACCCACCATTGTCACTAAATAACCGGCGATTTCATCCCAAACGATGCCAGAGTGGTCATGAACACCTAATTTTTCAGCGGCCTTCCCACAAATAAAAACACCCAAAACACAAATCAACAGTGTTACATTCACGTAAACCCAAACATTATGTTGAGACAATAACCAATAGAGCGGCAAAGCAACCAAGGTACCCCAAGTACCTGGCGCTTTCTTTGCTAACCCGGCCCCGAAGCCAAAAGCTAACAGCATAATAGGATCTTTAAAGATTGTAGCTGGTTGGACTGAATGAATGTTTTTTCGTATCACTGAGAGATAGCTCGAAAATGTTCAAACCCCTGAGGCTTAAGAGGAATTATCTTGTCATCTTTAACTACATTCAGGCCAAGCTCTGGCTCAACATGACCGATACAAGTTACCGGGCAAGACAAGGTTGAAAGCTGTCGCTCCATCTTCTCCTTCATATCAGGCGATACAGTAAAACATAGCTCATAATCATCTCCCCCAGACAATGGGAGCATCCAATCACCTGTAGCTTTGACATAATTCTCTACCTCTGGAGACAATGGGAGTTGATCCCAATCAAGCAAGGCACCCACTGAGCTTTTTCTTAGTATATGACCGAGATCTCCAGTCAAACCATCTGAAATATCAATGCATGCAGTAGCAAAGTGACGTAATAATATTCCACCATCAACCCGCGGATCGGGCTTATGAAAACGGGCTAGAGCCACCGCACTTTCAGTATCCCATTTACCTTGAGCCTGCAACAAACCAAGACCACCATCACCCAATGTTCCGGTTACATAAATCAGATCGCCCGGCATAGCTTTATGTCTCATTAAAGCTTTGCCTTTTGGCAAAGTCCCCATAGCTTGCAACGTGAGGGTTAATGGACCCGATGTGGTATCACCACCAATGAGATCAACCTGATAGCGATCCGCCAATGAAAACAACCCCTTAGAAAATTGACTAAGCCATTTTTCATCTAATTTAGGCAAGGTTAAAGCCAAAGTGACGGCCAAAGGCTTTGCCCCCATACCAGCCAAGTCGCTTAGATTGACTGCCATAAGCTTATAACCCAAGGTCTCTGGATCGGCATCTACCAAAAAATGAACACTTTCCACCATGGTGTCTGTAGTGGTAACCAGATGATAATCCCTTGGGATAGAGATAACAGCGCAATCATCACCAATACCACACTCTATTTCAGAATGATAAAACTGATGGCGGGTAAAAAAACGCTCAATTAGCGAAAACTCAGTTAGCGACACTATCTGCTATCGCTAACGTTTAGGTTTAAACTCGTTACCACGTTTACTTTGTGCAACCTTGTCTAAAATACCATTGATATAGCGATGACTGTCTGCAGCACCATAATATTTTGCCAAATTAATAGCTTCATTGATAACGACCCGATAAGGAACATCTAAGCGATTAGTGAGTTCGTAAGTCCCCAATCTCAGAATGGCTCGTTCAACCGGGTCAACTGTTTCGACAGGTCGGTCAACAAATTCGGTAAGAACTTGATCTATGACATCCAAATGCTTAGGCACCCCGTGAAATAATTCCGAAAAATAGCTTTTTTGGGCATTCTCCAGCCGATTTTCCACTAAAAACTGTTTCTCAATTTCGTTCAGATTTTCACCCGTTATTTGCCATTGATAAAGAGCTTGCACAGCATTCTGCCTGGCAAACGTACGAGCTTTACTCATTCTTTTTCCAATTGACGAAACAAGCTAACCATTTCTATTACAGAAAGCGCGGCCTCAGCACCTTTATTGCCTGCTTTGGTACCGGCTCTTTCTATAGCTTGTTCAATGCTATCCACCGTTAAGACACCAAAACTAACTGGAATATTGAATTGTAAAGCCATGGCTGCAATACCTTTAGTGCATTCACCAGCGACATACTCAAAATGAGGGGTAGCCCCTCGAATCACTGCGCCCAGCACAATGATACCGTCAAATTTTTGGGTGGCTGCCACCCTTTGCACAACCATCGGCAACTCAAATGCGCCCGGCGCTTTAACCATGGTGATAGCGGAATGATCAGTACCATGTCGAACCAGGGCGTCAATCGCTCCCGACTCAAGCTGCTCAACGATAAAACTGTTAAAACGAGACGATACAATACAAATATTTGCTTGATCAGCTACAAAATGACCTTCTATTGTGTTGATTGTTAACATGAATTTTTCTACTGATTAATGACAAATGAATTTTTTACAGTACAGCTGTACCACCTGAACCTGTACCCTCTATATAACCGACCACCTCAAGATCAAACCCAGACAAACCAAAGTAACGTTTTTGGGTACCTAAAACATTCAGTTTATGAACCCCCAAATCCGAAAGGATTTGTGATCCTACTCCGGTTAAACGCCAATTCAAGGAGTGTTCGCCACCTTCCGGCGGAGTAACACCATTATCCTCCATCTGATACTCGTGTATTTTTTCTATTAACGACTTGTTATCTCCTTCTTGCCGGATAACAACTAAAACACCTCGCCCTTCTTTGGCAATAATCCGCATGGCATCCCGAATTGAAATACTACATTCTATCCGGGTAGAAGCAAACATATCAGACAACAAGTTGCGAGCGTGAACCCTGACCAATACAGGCTCTTCACCTCTGACATCACCCATCACCATTGCAAGATGCAAGTTATTTTCATGCCGATCCTGATAAGCGAAAAGACGAAAATCTCCAAATTCCGTTGGGAAATAACATTCGCTGATACGCTCTAACGTTTTTTCGTTTTGGATCCTGTACTGGATCAAATCAGCAATCGTTACCATCTTAAGTTGATGCTGTTGGGCAAAAACCTCAAGATCAGGTCGTCTGGCCATTGAGCCGTCATCATTTAAAATTTCAACGATAACAGCCGCTGGTTCCAATCCAGCCAAACTAGCCAAATCACAACCCGCTTCAGTATGTCCGGCTCGTGTCAACACCCCTCCTGACTGAGCCATTAAAGGGAAAATATGGCCTGGCTGGATTAGATCTTCTGGCTGGGCATCTTTAGCAACCGCAGATTGTATTGTTTGAGCTCGGTCAGATGCTGAAATACCGGTGGTTACGCCAGAAGCCGCTTCAATCGAGACGGTAAAATTTGTTGAATGGGCTGTCTTGTTTTCATTCACCATCAATGGTAAACGCAATTGCTGGCAACGATCTTTCGTTAATGTAAGACAAATCAAACCCCGGCCATACCGGGCCATGAAATTGACATCTTCAGGTTTGGCGAACTCTGCTGCTATTACCAGATCTCCCTCATTTTCTCGATCTTCATCATCAATGATGATGACCATTTTGCCAGTTTTAAGATCTTCAATGACTTCCTCAATGGTATTCATCGATGATCCTCTCCTATAAAGCCACTATCGCGCAACAACGCTAAGGTAACCTGATTTTTAGGTTGCCACCCATCTTCGCTGCTCATTAAACGTTCCAGATAACGCGCCAATAAATCAACTTCCAAATTGACTGCATCGCCAAGCTCGGACAATCCCAAGGTCGTCTCTTTCATGGTATGTGGCACAATGTTAACATCGAACACGCAACCGTCTACTTGATTCACCGTTAAGCTGATGCCATCAATAGCAATAGAACCTTTTCCTGCAACATATTTAGCCAGGGTCACGGGTGTTGCAATCTTGAAGCGTACCGACCGGGCATCATTATATCGATCTACTATCTTTCCAACGCCATCAACATGGCCGCTGACTATGTGACCTCCCATTCGGGAGGATGGAGTCAAAGCCATTTCTAAATTGACCGGCTTACCAACTGTAATATGCTGCAAGGTTGTCCTAGCAAGTGTTTCGCGAGAAACATCGGCAGCAAAATAATCGGATCCCAACTCTACCGCTGTTAAACAAACACCATCAACAGCGATACTATCGCCCATATTTACAGAGACCATCGGCAATTGACCGCTATTAACCATAAGCCTGCTATCACCAGATACGTTTTGTACTGAAATAATACTTCCCAAAGCTTGAATAATGCCTGTAAACATGCTGGATTTTATTTGACTGTGAATATGAGTTTTAGATCAGGCCCAACTGGCCGAGACTCTTTTAATTTTACTTTAATCGCCTGAGAAAGCTGCGTTATCTCAGGTATGCTAAACAATCCTCGTCCGTTGTCACCAATTATCAAAGGCGCTGTATAGATAACCAGCTCATTAATCAAATCCGCTTGCAAAAGAGCGCCATTCAACCGTGATCCAGCTTCAATCAAAACCTCATTGATATACTCCTGACCCAAAAAGTTCAAAACAGCTTCAAGGTTGACATGTTGTAGGGAAACATCGTTAGCTATATTCAACACTTCAAAACCCTCTTGGTTAAGCGCTTCAATTTTAACTGCGTCGTTAGCAATAGTCAGAATAATGCTTCTCCCCGGCAAGCTCGCCATTGTAGCGGAAAGAGGTGTCCTAAGTGAAGCATCAAGCACGACTCTGACGGGCTGCTCTACGTCCACATCCTCTAGCCTTGCAGTGAGCTGACAGTCATCCGCTAGGAGCGTATCGACACTGGTAATAATCCCAGAACTGGATGCTCGCAGCCGGTGAACATCCAGTCGTGATTGTTTTGATGTTATCCACTGGCTTTCGCCAGAAGCCATAGCAGTCCGACCATCTATGCTCATCGCCATTTTACTTACAACAAACGGTTTGCCTGTCCGCATGCGATGAAAGAAACCACGATTTAGTTCAATAGCAGCAGAATCCATCAAGCCACAATCAGTTTCAATACCAGCAGCCCGAAGTTTAGCTAATCCACGACCCGCTACCAGAGGATTAGGATCTTCAACTGCTGCAACCACTTTGCCAACTCCCGCCTCAATCAAAGCATCACAGCATGGGGGAGTTTTACCTTGGTGACTGCAGGGCTCTAAAGAAACATAAGCCGTTGCACCTCTGGCATTGTCAACATCTCTTAGTGCTTCAATTTCCGCGTGTGGCATGCCGGCTCTCTGATGCCAGCCTTGACCAATGATTGAACCATTTTTGACCAGGACACAACCCACTCTTGGATTGGGATCGGTCGTGTATCTACCGCGCTTTGCCAATTGCATAGCTTGCGCCATGAAATAAGCATCGCTCTCAGTCAGCATTATTGCTTTGGATTAGTTTGCAAACGTTTTATTTCTTCGGTAAATTCGTTGACATCTTGAAAACTTCGATATACTGAAGCAAATCGTACGTAGGCTACATGGTCTAATCCACTCAGCTCTGTCATCACTTGTTCGCCGATAGTGCGGGCTGTAATCTCTCTTTCGCCAAGAGTCATGATGGTTTTTTTGATTCGGTTTATAGCTGCTTCTACCTGATCACTACCGACTGACCGTTTTTCTAAAGCGCGTAATATCCCCGCTCGCAATTTGGCTTCCTGAAAAGGCTCACGAGTGCCATCATTTTTGATAATACGAGGTAAACTGAGTTCAGCCATTTCATAGGTGGTAAAACGCTCCTTACAGCCCAGGCATTCTCGCCGTCTGCGTACTTGATCACCCTCATTCGACAAACGCGAATCGATTACTTTAGTCTCTTGAGTCGCACAAAATGGACAGCGCATTCAACATTCTCTAAATAAACTTATACCTGATTTACAATGATGGTTTATAAACTATAAGATGCCATATCACCAAACCGCTTATTATTTTACATGATTTAGCGCATCAACCTTAACATTAAAGCCATGAACGAACTTGAAGGCGTTATTAAATATAAACTCAAACACCGCTTAAAAAAACTCCCTGATTGCGACACCATAAAAAACCTGAATGCCTGGCGAGAAATCCTGCACCGACTCAAACTCATCAATCAACTAAAAGATAAGTATCAAGGCTTAGGTTATGGCAATATCAGCGCTCGCTTGCAGCCCAATACTCAATCATTCATCATTAGCGGCACCCAAACAGGTCACTTGGAAAAACTGAACTCAGATCACTATGCCATCATTTTGAGCGCCGACACAAAAAACAACATGATTAAATCAGAGGGATTGCATCAACCATCATCTGAAGCCTTAACACACGCTAGTATTTATCAAGCCTCTGAGGATACCCAATGGATAATTCACGTCCATTGCCCGGAAATTTGGCAAAACACCCATGCACTTACATTACCTTACGTTCCTGAACATATTCCTTACGGATCCCACGAAATGGCTGAAGAAGTAGCTATAATGTTAAGAACAACAACAGCAAAACCACCTGAAAACATTTTTTCCATGCTGGGCCATGAAGATGGCATTGTGAGTTTTGGCAAAACTATCGACAAAGCTGCATTTGTGTTATTGAAATACCTGGCATTAGCATTAACTATTGAGCAATAAACCACCCTATTTGCAACTGATATATTTTTTATGAAAACTAACATAATCGTCCGCTAAATCAGTACTTAACCCATGCCTCAAATTGTGATTTATTCCTCAACTTTTTGCCCCTATTGCATCATGGCGAAACGCTTATTAGATGCAAAATCAGTTAGCTATACTGAATTAAATGTTGATATGGCACCCGGTTTGCGTCAAGAAATGATACAAAAAACCCAAAGAAGAACGGTCCCTCAGATTTATATTGGAGATTTCCATGTGGGCGGTTTTGATGATTTGTATGCTTTGGAACAAAATAAAGAACTCGACCAATTGCTAAAAACTTAAAGCACTCTTCTATGGGTGTCTTTTAGTTCAAAACTCTCGTTCTTCTGAGCAATTTTTTGGATAAACTCAATGAAGTTTGATGACAGTCTCATAAATTAATCAGCAAAATAGCCAACCGTTAAATCAACAAGACCTAGCAATCTCTGTTCTTACGTTGTGATATAGTCACGTCACTTGGTTACTTGATGCTCCATCAAGTAACAACCCTAACTTGCTTAACAAGTACAGAGGAAATACTTATGTTGCAGCTAACCTACAAATTTATCTGGCTTTTATCGTTATCTTTCCTATTGCCAGGATGCGGATACAATACATTACAAACCACAGATGAAAAAATCAAATCCGCCTGGTCTGAAGTTTTGAATCAATATCAACGCCGAGCGGATCTGATTCCCAACCTGGTCAATACTGTTAAAGGCTATGCGTCCCACGAAAAAGAAGTTTTGACTGAAGTCACCAATGCCAGAGCCCGTGTTGGAGCCATGCAAGCAACTCCCGAATTAATTAATGATCAAGCTGCATTTCAAAAATACATGGCTGCTCAAGGTGAAATGAGCAGTGCCTTGGGACGATTGTTGTTAGTCAGCGAAAATTATCCCCAGCTAAAAGCTGATGGTGTGTTTCGTGATCTGCAAGCACAACTGGAAGGCACTGAAAACCGCATTACGGTGGCCAGGAATCGCTATATTCAAGCCGTCCAAAATTTTAACGAAACGGTCAGAAAATTTCCTTCCAACCTCACCGCTAAATTATTCGGGTTTTCGGTAAAACCTAATTTTACCGTGGAAAATGAAAAAGCCATCAGCAAGCCGCCTGTAGTAGACTTTAATGCACCTACACCAGCAACGGCACCCGTACCAACACAATAAATATAACAACGTAACGCTGATCGCTATGTTCCGGTTCTTCAATAAATGGATAGTAACCTTCGGGCTATTGCTGTTTTTTCTTGCTCCAGAAGCATGCTGGTCATTAACAACCATTCCTGCGTTTAAGCAACGTGTCACAGATTTGACCGGCACCTTAGCCATCAACCAAAAAACTCAAATAGAACAGCAATTAAGCCGCCTTGAGATAGAAAAAGGCAGCCAACTGGCCGTTTTAATAGTAAACAGCACGTTACCGGAAAGTATCGAACAATATGCCATCAGGGTAGTTGATGAATGGCAATTAGGCCGCAAGAATATCGACGATGGTGTGTTATTCCTAATCGCCAAAGATGATCGCAAACTACGAATAGAAGTGGGTTATGGATTAGAGGGCAGCATCCCGGACGCTATTGCCAAGCGGGTAATAGCTGAAACAATTACACCCTATTTCAAACAAGGCCAATTTAATAAAGGTATTTCAGCCGGGGTAAATCAATTAGTGAGCTTAGTAGAAGGGGAAGCTTTACCTCCTCCTCTTGATAATCCAGGATATGGTTCTGAAACATCACTGGCTGACCTTCCTTTTTTGTTGATCTTTTTGCTATTTTTTTCCCCTGCAACTCGTTCTTTGTTCGGTCGTTTAATCGGTGCCAGTGTTCTCGGTACGATAGCTGGCTTTATTGCATGGAGTGTCTCAACAATTTTAACTGGCAGCATCTTTGCCGGAATTGTTGTATTCCTGTTAGCACTTTTTATGAACAGCGGAGGTCGTAGTAACTTTCCTAGAAGCAGAGGCGGCGGCTATGGTGGCGGCTTTGGTGGAGGTGGCTGGTCAGGTGGAAGTGGCGGTGGTTTTGGTGGCGGTGGAGGCGGCGGCTTTGGCGGCGGCGGGGCATCAGGAGGCTGGTAGGAATGAATTTACCAAGAATCATTAAACATCTAATTTATCCCCCGTGGATGATACAAAAGTTTTTCCCTCCCGCAACTTTGACAAAAATCGAAGCTGCGATTAAAGAGTCAGAAACTCAGCATAGCGGAGAAATTCGATTTGCCATAGAAAGCGCTTTGGATTATAGCGCTTTATTTAATGACGAACCATGCCGTGAACGAGCCCTTGATGTTTTTGCCGAGTTAAGAGTATGGGATACGGAACAAAACAATGGCGTTCTAATTTTTTTGTTGCTAGCCGATAAAGACGTAGAAATCATCGCCGACCGAGGAATTAATGCGCGAGTTAATTCATCCGAATGGAAAAGAATATGTGCGTTAATCCAAAAAAACTTCCATGAAGGACAGTTTGAAGAAGGCATTAAAAGAGGCATTCTTGAAATTGGCAATATACTAGCCAACCATTTTCCCCCTGAAAAAGACAATCCAAATGAACTCCCCAACGAACCAGTCATTATTCGATAACTATTCAGCAATTTAATTTTGCAGGAGAAAACTTAATATTTGTAGTTACTGATTATTCAGCAGTGAAGGCTTTCATTTAATCCATTTCAGTTGTTTTAGATAAAAAACTACAAACCAAAACAGCGAACTAACCCAACATATCAGTAATGACATTACATCATGACTCAACAAATGCTCACCTCTCATTTGTTGAGCAACGCCAAATAATAGACCTAACCCTAAACCCACAAACAAACCATAAAACTTGTATTGAGGTTTCGTAGCCAATAAAAAAAAGTACAAGCTTACAAATGAATACCCAAAACCAGCGTTAGCGGAAGGAAAACAATGGCCTACGTCCAGTAACAATGGCACAGGATCAATAATACGAATATAGGGCTGAACCCCACCAAAGATTGTTATATCCCAAGGACAATAAATATGTGTTATGTCTTTCAGTATGGTAATAATAACTGGACCCGTAACAATGGCTATAATCATATATAGCAACTCTTTTCGATAGGGTTTTACAGCTTTATAAAACCAAGAAGATAGCAAAAGTAAACTGATTACAACTAAAGCAACCACAAAAAGAAGGCGGCCTCCTTTGTAGATTCCCGTTTCAGTTAACCAGTGACCTCTTAATGGCCAAGTGACCAACTGTTCATTATAGAACTGTCTTCCAAAGCCAATATCTGCACCGGAGTACTCTAAGGCAAAGATAAATCCCAATAAAAAAATTAGCGGTGCCAAAAAATGAAACGCAAGAAATATTACCAGTTTTATATCAAATATATTCTTCATTAGCTTTTTGAGATGACGTAGTTAAAAAACCCATTATTTAGAATAGTTTCAAGAATGAGCTTCAGCTTGCCAGCTATACCGCTGAGCACCTTTTCCCGACGAGCATGCCGACCTTGTTTTTAATCTGACAAAATAAACCAAAACCACTTAAATTTAACGGATGCCTCAGAAAAGAAATATACAATTTAAGGGATTTATTTACCAAAGGGAAGCAAACTTTTTTGTAAAGCTAATAGAGTATGCCTTCAACCCGAGCGCCTTTCTTTCCAAAAGATGCCATGATAAAGCAGCTAAGGACAAGGCTATCGGTAACGAAAATAAAATCATCGTGATTACTGTTGTTTCAGGAAACAATGCCATAATTGATTGTTGAACCGGAAAGGCATAAATGTAAAGCCCATAAGAGTAATCACCTAACTGATTATATTTTCTTATTATTCCCGACGGGATATAGGATATATAAAATAAACAATAAGCAATCGTAATCAGGTAAATAACAAAAAAAGCATTTTTACTAAACATTGAAAAACATAAAGAAATCAGAAAAAACCAAAAAATCCGTCGTGATAAAACTATATGCTCTTTTAAAATAAAAAAACTGGCTCCAGTAAAAAACATGAAGAAAAGTCTAACAAATTGATTCTCTTGTCCTGAAGTAAAATGAATACCAATGACCAAAAAACCCGCTATAAGACTGCAAATTAAAATAACCCATGTCAATGTTTTCGCCCTAAATCTTGGAAACACTCCCAAAGCCACCCAAAAAACAGCCAAGATGCTATACATACGGACTTCATAAGGCATCGTCCAAAGTGAACCATTCACTGCATTTTTCCAAGGGTTGTTTTCAAATATACCGGGTAAATTATATTCAACACCAGCAATCAAGGTGGCACATTTAACAAAGTAAATCCAGGTTTGAGAATGGCTCAAATAGTCCTGCCAAGGTATCGAAGTAAAAACAAGCCCTAAACCGAATACTGTTAAAATTAGCATGACAAACATGGCTGGGAAAATTCTCAAAAATCTTGCCCATATGAATTCAATGGTATTTTGTCTATTTAATAAGCTCGCAGTAACCAAAAAACCACTTGTAATAAAGAAAACATCGACGGCAATGGTACCCAGAGTAATCCCTAAGCTACCCCTAAATGGTTCCGCCTCTGCTGTACCATAAATCAAGGCAAAGCTATGAGTTACCAGTACAGCTAATGCAGCTAAAATTCGGATCAGGTTAAAGTTATTATCTCTACCTTGAGAATATTCTGATAATTTCATAAATGCATGATCAAATTACTAAAGATTGAATAATATCGATTGCTTACTCAGAAAGATTATGTTCCATACACCACATCAACCTTTGTATTAAGATAAGTATTAGTAAAAGAAAAAAACATTTAGCTGCTCTTTCCTGAAAGATTCTCTTTTCTCAAAGTAATGTTGGCATCAAAAACAGTAAGCATCCAGAAGGATATCAATGGGCTGCTATAAAGGTCAACATGAAAAAAAAGCCTTTACAAAAAACTATGTCCAGTTTAATTATCTGGAATCGAAACTTAGGGCCGAGGATAAAATTTTGGCAATAAAAATGCATCATGTAAGTATATAAGTTATCCTTTAGTGGTTTAATAAAGGTTGCAACAAATAACATAGTTATATTGCTGATCAGACTATAAAGTTACTTAGGCAAAACTAATTAATTATTAATACTGCCATTCGAAACATCTTTTTTGAATATAGGAGCGATGCATGAATGATAAACAACTTGTTGCCGAGCAAGCTGCTAACAAAGTAAAAGACGGCATGCTCATTGGCCTCGGCACCGGCTCCACTGCTGATTATTTCATTCAAGCGCTAGCAAGAAGGAAGACTGAAGAAAACCTAAGAATTAAAACCGTTGCAAGCTCTGTTGTCAGTACAATAAAAGCAAAATCTCTAAACTTACCCTTAGTGGCTATTGAACACATCGACCACCTTGACATGTATGTTGATGGTGCTGATGAAGTCACCCCTGACCTAACAGTTCTTAAAGGTAGAGGGTCTGACTTGGTTAAAGAAAAACTGTTAGTCCGAGCCAGCGATGATTTTATCGTTATGGTCGATCACAGCAAATTGGTAAGCAGATTAAGCGAAAAACATCCAATTCCTATCGAAGTAATGCCATTTGCATGGCAACTTGTCAAGCGAGCATTAGAAGCCATTGGAGGAGAGGGAAAACTTAGACCAAATTCCAACGGAGACGGGCTTGCTGTTACCTCGCACGGAAGCTTGGTATTAGACATGTCTTTTGATACGTCGTTGAGCACTCAAACACTCAATGAACTACTAAACGATACCCCTGGCATCGTTGAGCATGGAATTTTCCGTGAATTGGCAAGCACGGTTTTAATTGGCCACGATGGCCAGATAGAGGAAAGAATGGCTTCAGGATGATAATAAAGCCTATAAGCATTGAAATATATCAAGAAAAAACCGGAACTAAATTACATTGCTGTTCCAAATTGATCTTTTAATTGATAGAGATATAGTATTGAGGAGGATGAAAAATGTTAGAAAAGACTCAAGAGGCACCAAACTTCTGCTGTAATGAGCAAAATGAAGGCCAGATTAAATTGTCAGATTTCAAAGGGAAAAAAAATATAGTTTTATACTTCTACCCTAAAGACGATACCCCTGGCTGTACGATTGAGGCCAATGATTTTACCAGTTTAACTGAGCAGTTCGCCGAATTAGATACCGTCGTAATTGGCGTCAGCAAAGATGATTGTGGCAGCCACAGAGCATTTGTAAGAAAGTTCGATCTGGATTTGTTATTACTAGCCGATACTTCTGGCGAGTTATGTAAAAAATATGATGTTTGGCAGGAAAAAGAAAAAAACGGTGTAAAAAAGATGGCTATACTTCGCTCAACCTTCATTATCAACAAAGAGGGTATTTTGGAGGAAGCTATATATGGCGTAAATCATGAAGGCCATGCCCAAGAAATATTAGAAAAAGTCAAAGGTCTTGCGGCTTAATAACTTCTGACAGCGAACGGTCACTTTTTTTGACCGTTCGCTTAAATACTCAAAATAAAAGGTAATGTTTTGGCTGTTGTTGCAATAAATCATTATAATTTAAGAACCCCACGGAACCTGCTCGAACAACTCAAAATATTCTATTGTGATTTAGTTGGGCTGACTAACGGCTACCGACCACCTTTCAGCAGTTATGGTTATTGGCTTTATGCCGCTGAAAAAGATGTGCTTCATTTAAGCGAAGAAAAACAAGGTGAGACACGAATACCCAATATCACATCTACTTTTGATCATGTTGCATTTACTTGCACTGATCCGGATAAAATGGAAGCTCGGCTAATAACAAAAAAAATAGCCTACAAAATAGTCTATGTTGAACTAACTGGTTGTAAACAAATTTTCTTTAAAGATCCAGCAGGAAATGGGATTGAACTGGATTTTTCGTCAGACCAGTGGAGTACATAACACAGTTTCTGTATCTGCCGATTTCAAAAAAGCAGGGAAATTCAATTTGAATTATTAACAACAAAGAAAATTGCAAACGCATTCTTGGTAAAGTGCGTAATAACCATAAAATGGCTCAACTCTGGTATATCGTAGACTAAAATAATTTGGTCGGGGCGAGAGGATTTGAACCTCCGACCCCCACAACCCCATTGTGGTGCGCTACCAAGCTGCGCTACGCCCCGACTGAAAAGATATTATGGAACTAGAAAATTTATTTTAGAATTAACAACACTTGCTCTAGTTCGGAGCACATTTGCTGAATAAGCTGATTGCTTTTGGTGGTATCTTCTTTTGCATCCCCACTTGAAAGGTGAACCCTGGCTCCACCTATCGTATAACCATGTTCATAGAGTAACGATCTGATTTGACGAATCATCAAAACATCATGTCTTTGATAATATCTTCGGTTGCCCCTTCGCTTCACAGGGTTTAACTGAGAAAATTCTTGCTCCCAATATCTAAGCACATGTGGCTTAACAGCACACAACTCACTCACTTCGCCGATCGTAAAGTACCTCTTTGTTGGTATCGGAGGCAATTCGTTGTTGTTACTTGGTTCCAGCATAGGCTTCTACTCTAGCTTTAAGTTTTTGACCCGACCTAAATGTTACCACACGTCGGGCAGTAATGGGAATCTCTTCTCCGGTTTTCGGGTTCCTGCCCGGCCTGCTATTTTTATCTCTTAATTCAAATTTGCCAAATCCGGATAGTTTTACTTGCTCACCTGTTTCAAGAGAGTTTTTCACCTCTTCAAAAAAAAGCTCAACCATTTCCTTGGCCTCTCGCTTGTTTAATCCGAGTTCTTCAAATAACCTTTCGGCAAAATCCGCTTTCGTTATAGCCACGAGTTAATTCCTCAAATCTGCTTTAATTTTATGTGATAAATCTTTAAGAACTTTAGTAACTATAGCATCAATATCTTTTTCTGAGAGGGTCTTTTCATAGTCTTGAATAACCAATCCCAAAGCAATACTTTTTTTTCCTGTCTCGACACCTTTGCCCTGATAAACGTCAAAAACGATGGTTTCTGACAAATTATGGTCATAATCACTCTCTTTTATGCATTGAATGACATCAGAAACAGGGGTCTTATCATCAACCAATAGAGCAAAATCTCGTCTTAAAGATGGAAATTTTGATATTGGCTTAAATGATGGCAATGTTCTCTTTATCAAAACGTCCTGATCCAGCTCAAAAAGAAACACGCGATTATTAAAACCAAATTTCTTTTCAAGATCTGGATGCAACATACCAAAGCGTCCAGCAAATGCATCATCAATCATAATCTCAGCCGCTTGACCTGGGTGAAGACATTGGTGTTCAGACGATCTAAATTTAGTTATATTTGTTCTAGTCAAAGATAGAACGGCTTCCATATCCCCTTTCATGTCATAAAAGTCGCCATTAACAGATTCAATACCCCATTGTTCTGGATAAACAGAACCGATAGAAACACCCGCCAAGGTCTTGATCTGCATTACTTTATTATCTTTTTCTAAAAATCGCAAGCCACTTTCGAATAATCGTATACGTACCTGTTGATGATTTTGGTTCCTTAATGCAGCTGTAATGAGGCCACTCCAAAGCGTGGTTCGCATTACCGATAATTCTGAAGAAATTGGGTTTTTAAGCTTAATAGGTTGCTCATTCGGCGCCAACCGAGCTTCTGTTATTGTATCTACAAAACTAAAGGTAACAACTTCTTGATACCCTCTGTCGACCAGCAGATCCTTAACTCTTTCTGGGTCAAGCTCAAGTTCAGTAGTACCTTTGAGAGCTGAACTCATCTCCAAGCTTTTAGTTGGAAGTTGGTCATAGCCATAAATTCGAGCTAATTCCTCAATCAAATCAGCTTCTATCTCAATATCAAAGCGAAAACCGGGCGGAGTAACATGCCAACCATCAGTGGTTTCTTCAACTAACATTCCCTGTCTAACTAAAATATCTTTGACGGCTAACGGATCCATTTTCAAACCTAAAATACTATCAATACGCTTTGGCCGTAAATAGATAGTTTTTCTTTGCGGCAATAAATCTTCCGAGACAACAGTATTTAAAGGACCAACATGCCCACCAACAATATCAATAATCAGTTGACAAACACGGTTAATCGCTCTTTCCTGCAAACCGGGATCCACACCCCTTTCAAAACGGTGTGACGAATCGGTGTGCAGACCATAGTACCTGGCCTTGCCACTTATGACTTCAGGTTCAAAGTATGCACATTCGATGAAAATATTAACGGTTTTGCTTGATACTGCTGTATCAGCCCCCCCCATAATCCCAGCCAAAGCCACTGGTTTTGAGGAATCAGCGATAACCAAGGTATTATCTTTTAGCTCAATCTCATTGCCATTGAGCAAAGAAATTTTTTCACCTGGACTAGCTTTTCGAACATTAATGGACTGATCAAGCTTGTCTGCATCAAAAGCATGCAAAGGCTGACCTAATTCTATTAGGACGTAGTTTGTAATATCGATTACCGGACCCAAGCTACGAATCCCTGAACGCCGCAGTTTTTCTTGCATCCAGATTGGGGTTTCTTTGCCAGAATCGATGCCATGTATTAAAGCGCCTAAATATTTTGGGCACTTTTCTGGCGCTTCTACTGAAAGAGGGAACACGTCAGAATGATCGGGTTGACAAGCTGGATAGTTAGGTAGTATTGCATCAATACGATTGAGAGCGCTAACCTCACGAGCGACACCCTCAACGCTCAAGCAATCCGCTCTGTTGGGTGTCAAACTAAGCTCAATTATTTGGTCATGGAGCTTTAAGAAATCTCGTAAATCCTCGCCAACTGGTGCGTCATTAGGCAAATTCATCAAGCCCTCAGCATCCTCAGCCAAACCCAACTCTTTTTTAGAACAAAGCATGCCTTGGGATACCTCTCCTCTGAGCTTTGCTTCTTTGATTTTTAAATCGCCGGGTAACGTGGCGCCAACCACCGCTGTTGGGAATAGGTGACCCATCAAGACATTTGATGCACCACATACAATTTTCAAAGGGTTATCTAAGCCCACATCGACTTGACAAAGTTTCAGACGATCTGCACTTGGGTGGGAATCTACTGATAGAACCTTGCCGACTACAACACCAGAAAAGGGAGGAGCCACTGGATCAATCGACTCGACCTCTAATCCAGCCATGGTAAGTTGTGATACTAAATCAGCCGTATTTATATCAGGATTGGCATATTCTCTTAGCCAAGCTTCGCTAAACCGCATAAGAGTTGTATTATGTTAATTAAACTGTTTCAGAAACTTAAGGTCATTTTCAAAAAACAACCTTAGATCATTAATACCGTACCGAAGCATTGCCAATCGCTCGACACCCATACCAAAAGCAAACCCGGTATACTTTTCATCGTCAATTTTAACTGCTGAAAAAACCTTTGGGTGGATCATCCCACAACCCAAAACTTCTAACCAACCTGTTTGCCCACAAACTCGACAACCAGCGCCATCGCATATCACGCAACCGATATCGACTTCTGCGGAAGGTTCAGTAAAGGGAAAATAAGAGGGTCGAAAACGCACTTTCACTTCTTTTTCAAAAAAACAGTTCAGAAATTCAAACAAGACTCCCTTTAATTCAGCAAAGCTGATTCTTTCATCAACCAAAAACCCTTCTACTTGATGAAACATTGGTGAGTGAGTTATGTCTGAATCACATCGATATACTCTTCCCGGTGCTAATATTTTGAGGGGCGGCTTATGATCTTCCATCACCCGAATTTGAACAGGAGATGTATGTGTTCTCAACAAGGTGTGCTCATCAAAATAAAACGTATCATGCATTGCTCTTGCAGGATGGTGAGCAGGTATATTGAGCGCCTCAAAATTATGATAATCATCTTCTATTTCAGGGCCTTCCACAACATTAAAACCAACACTTGAAAAAATCCTGGTAATACGCCTCATAGTTGTCGTTACTGGATGTAGTCCAGCGACATTCATTCCTCTTCCCGGAAGGGAGATATCAATTTTTTCTTGTTCCAACCGCTTATTCAGCGACACCTGCTCTAAATCACTCTTTCTAGCCTCTAAAGCAGTTTGAAGACTCTTTTTTGCCTGATTGATCTGCTGACCCATTGCAGGCCGCAAAGATGGGTCTAACGCACTCAAGTCCTTCATTTTTAGAGTAAGCTCTCCTTTTTTACCCAAAAAATGAACCCGGACTTGATCAAGCTCTGCCAGATTCTCTGCTTCTATGAGCATCTGCTCTGCTCTAGTCAGAATTTCGCTAAATGTTGTTTGCACTGCCCTACTCGCTTTATATTATTGGGCCAAGAAACGAAACAAAAGGAGAATCCTTTTCTGTGAAAAATCTAGCATACAATTGTTCTAATTAAGGCTGGCTTGCGCAAGTTTAGCAAGCTCTGCAAAAGCTTCTTTATCGTGAACAGCAATATCGGCGAGTACTTTTCGGTCAATTTCAATGGAAGCTTTATTTAAGCCATCCATAAACCGGCTGTAAGATAAGCCGCTTTCACGCGCAGCTGCATTAATTCTCACAATCCATAAAGATCTGAACTGACGTTTGCGTTGCTTACGATCACGATAAGCATATTGACCTGCCTTAATAACAGCTTGTTTGGCAACCCTATAAACTCGGCTTCTGGCGCCATAATAGCCTTTAGCCTGTTTAAGAATTTTTTTATGTCTTGCTCTTGCTGTGACGCCACGCTTAACTCTGGGCATGATAGTAACCTCTGTAATTTATCTAGTTAACTGTAAGGCAGCATTCTCGCTACACTTTTCACATCAGACGCATGAATTTGCGCAGCTTTTCGCAATTGCCTTTTTCGCTTGGTCGATTTTTTAGTCAAAATATGACGACGGTGCGATTGATTGCATTTAAAGCCTCCTGAAGCGGTACGTTTAAACCTTTTTGCCGCGCCACGATTAGTTTTAATCTTAGGCATATTGATAATTCCTCTTAAAAATTTAGTTAACTTTTCTTTGGGGCAAGCACCATAACCATTTGCCTGCCCTCCATTTTTGGAAATTGTTCCACGATTGCAAGTTCAATCAAGTCTGCTTCAATGCGCTTTAATAGAGCCGTCCCTAATTCTCTGTGAGCCATTTCTCGGCCTCTAAACCTAACGGTCACTTTGGCTTTATTACCATCATTCAAAAAACGCATCAGATTTTTTAATTTGACCTGATAATCTCCGATTTCAGTGCTCGGCCTAAACTTAACTTCTTTTACTTGTATCTGTTTTTGTTTCTTCTTTGCTGCTTGTAACTTCTTGTTTTGCTCAAAACAATATTTACCATAATCCATGATCTTACAAACAGGCGGATCAGCGTTGGGGGAAATCTCAACTAAGTCCAACTCCGCTTCTAATGCTAGATTTTTCGCTTCACTGAGGGCGAGAATACCTATTTTTTCGCCATCTGCACCAATTACTCTGACTTTCCTTGCCGTTATTGCGTCATTAAGACGAGCTTCTTTATTTGCAGCGATATCTTTTCCCCTAATTCAAATGAAGTGGTTTGGCCGTATGCTTCTTAAATTCATTGCATAAGTCATCGATACTGAAACTCCCCAGGTCTTGACCTTGTTGAGTTCTAAGTGATATTTCATTGGTTTCTACCTCTTTATCACCCACAATGAGCAAATAACAGATGCGTTGCATAGAATGTTCGCGAATCTTAAAGCCGATTTTTTCATTTCTCAAATCTAATTTGACCCTATAACCCTGATTTTCAAGCTGTTTAGCAATTAACCTGGCATATTCATGATGCCTGTCGGCAATCGTCAAAAGGACAATTTGAACTGGCGCTAACCACATGGGAAACGTTCCGGCATGATTTTCAATTAAAATGCCAATAAATCGTTCAAGAGAGCCCAAAATAGCACGATGCAACATTACCGGTACCTGCTTGGAATTATCTTCCGCTATATACTCTGCACCTAAACGACTTGGCATGGAAAAATCAACCTGAATAGTACCGCATTGCCAAACTCTGCCGATGCTATCTTTCAAAGAAAACTCTATTTTGGGCCCGTAAAAGGCACCTTCTCCAGGCTGCAATTCCCACGGCAATTTTTTATCATTGAGAGCAAGTTCTAAAGCACGCTCTGATTTATCCCAAACTGTATCATCTCCAACTCTGTTTTCAGGTCGAGTTGAAAGTTTAATGATGACATCAGTAAAACCAAAATCTGCGTAGACCTCAAACAACAAATCAATAAAGGCAGATACCTCCTGCTGGATCTGCTCTTCGGTGCAAAAAATATGCGCGTCATCCTGAACAAAATTCCTTACTCTCATTAATCCGTGTAACGTTCCCGAAGGCTCGTTTCGATGACAAGAGCCAAATTCCGCCATTCTGATCGGCAAATCACGGTAACTCTTTAGTCCTTGATTATAAATTTGCACATGACAGGGACAATTCATGGGTTTGATGGCATAGTCACGATGTTCGGAATGGGTAGAAAAAATCATACTCCCAAACTTATCCCAATGACCTGACTTTTCCCACAAAGAACGATCCACAATTTGGGGTGTTCTGACTTCTTGATAGTCATGTTGACGCAATTTCTCTCTGATATATTGCTCAACGATTCTGTAGATAGTCCATCCTTTATCGTGCCAAAAAATCATCCCTGGTGCTTCTTCCTGGGTATGAAACAAACCTAATGCTTTTCCCAGTTTTCGATGATCCCGCTTTTCTGCCTCCTCTAATCGCTGCAGATATTCTTGCAAAGATTTCTTATCAGGCCATGAGGTACCATAGATTCTTTGCAACATTTCGTTGTTAGAATCACCCCGCCAATATGCCCCAGCAATCTTCATCAATTTAAACGCTTTTATTTTGCCAATATTGGGCACATGCGGACCACGGCACAAATCGGTAAAATCCCCTTGAGTATAGAGTTTTATTGGCTGATCTTGCGGAATACCTTCTATAATTTGAGCCTTATACTCTTCATGTTGATCTCTAAAAAACTTAACTGCCTGCTCTCTTGATACCACTGAGCATTTCACATCAAGATCTTGAGCCGCGAGCTCTTGCATCTTTTTTTCAATCGCTACCAAATCTTCCGGAGTAAAGGGTCTTTCGTAAGAGAAGTCGTAATAAAAACCGTTTTCAATCACGGGACCGATCGTCACTTGTGCTTCGGGAAACAACAGTTTTACTGCTTGTGCCAGCAAATGTGCCGAAGAATGTCTTATTACCTCAACACCTTCTTCATCCTTGGCGGTGATAATGGCAACATTGGCATCCGTTTCAATCAAATTACTCATATCAACCAACTGCTGGTTGACTTTGCCTGCTATGGCTGCTTTTGCTAAACCAGCTCCTATAGATGAGGCGACATCCATAACGGTGACAGCCTTCTCAAATTGTTTCTGTGAACCATCCGGCAGGGTAATTACTGGCATTAACTCAATGCTTAAAGTGTCTAAAAGATTAAAGCACCGGTATACGGTGCTTTGGGTAAATGGTAGGCACGATTGGATTTGAACCAACGACCCCCACCATGTCAAGGTGGTGCTCTAACCAACTGAGCTACGCGCCTGCAATCTGAGCCTTAGAATTTTAACAGCTAAAACAATACCATGCAAATCTCAATATTATTAAGAAAAATACGTCTGCCATGCTTGATACCAACCGCCACAAATGTTCATTATGATAACGGACTGTTTATAAACAAGACTATTTTCCAACATCTAAGAATCGTGTCTAGTAACATTTCAAACTACGCCTATACTTAAGCATTATTCTTTATCAAATTGTGCAAAATCACAGAGGAAACAGAGGGATGCAAATAGTTACTCGCTTAGCCAAAAAAAAACGATCGAAGGGTTTTACATTACTTGAATTGATGATAGCGGTTGTTATTGTTGGAATTTTAGCAGCTTACGCTATTCCAAGCTATCAAGAGAGTGTAAAAAAATCTCGCCGATCCGACGCTAAAGGCGCACTCTATCAATTAGCCAACGGCATGGAACGTCATTTTACAGAGAACAGTACATATAAAAATGCTGCGGATGCAAATGATGACGGTACTGCGGATAGTGACACTGGAACACCGGTAGCAAGTATTTTTGCAGCTCAAAACAGCTTAAGTGAAAACTATAGCTTCAATATAAGCACAGCAACAACTACGACCTATTTATTACAAGCAATACCCATTTCTACTAGTGCTCAAGCAGGAGACAGATGCGGTACGATGACACTAACGCAAACAGGCGCACAAAATGCGAGTCACGCAGATTGCTGGTAAGTGCGACTCCCAAAAAAAAGTTATTTTTCTCCCGTTAGAAAAATTGGATTTAACAATCCCTCTAATTCTTTGCGCGAAATACTAGTCATTTCTTCAGCCACATCGATAACCGGCCTACCCTCTCTGTAGGCCGTTTTAGCTATTTCTGCCGCTTTTAGATAACCAATAATAGGATTTAATGCTGTCACTAAGATAGGATTCCTGGACAGATTTTCATTCAACTTATCCTGTCTTACTACGAAACTTGCAACTGCTTTTTCCGCCAATACAGTTGACGCATTGGTTAACAAATCAATGCTTTGCAATAAATTAAAAGCTATAACTGGAAGCATGACATTGAGTTGAAACAGTCCCGATTGACCTGCAATCGTTATGGTTGAATCGTTTCCAATCACTTGTGCTGAAACCATCGCCGCCGCCTCCGGAATCACGGGATTAACTTTGCCTGGCATTATACTGCTACCGGGTTGCAAAGCTTTAAGCTCAATTTCTCCCAAACCCGCCAATGGACCGCTATTCATCCATCGCAAATCATTGGCAATCTTCATAAAGCTGACAGCGATCACTTTTAACTGGCCTGATAACTCGACAGCAGAATCTTGAGTCGCCAAACCTTCAAATAAACAAGCATTTACCTTAAAAGGTATCCCTGTTTGTTCGCTCAAAAGGGTTGCAAATTTAGCAGCAAACTTCGAATGTGCATTAATGCCAGTACCCACGGCTGTACCACCCTGGGCTAACGCACACAAACGAACCAGCGCCGTATCTATACGATTAATGCCATGACTAATTTGGGCTGACCAGGCCGAAAGCTCCTGCCCCATCGTCAACGGCATAGCATCCATTAAATGGGTACGGCCGGTTTTTGTGACAGCATGTAAATCGACCGCTTTAGCGTCTATCACCCGTTTTAACTCACGCAATGCAGGCAACAAACGTTGGTGACATTCCAAGGCGGAACTTACGTGTATCGCCGTGGGTATAACATCATTACTACTCTGTCCACAGTTAACATCATCATTAGGGCTAATGACCAATCCACTGCTTGCGGAAGCCAACGACGCCAACACCTCATTGACGTTCATATTAGTGCTGGTTCCCGACCCTGTCTGAAAAACATCAACCGGAAACTGATCAACGTATTCTCTCGCAATTATGCGCTCAGCCGCATCAATAATGGCTTGCCCTTTGACTGCATCGAGTTGACCTAAACCCACGTTAACTCGCGCAGCTACTTTTTTGATCAAGGCCACCGCCCGGATAAAAGCCTCAGGCATAACCAAGCCGCTGATCGGAAAATTTTCTACTGCTCTTTGAGTTTGTGCACCATACAATGCGTTCTTAGGAACACTCACCTCGCCCATACTATCTTGTTCAATTCGGAATAAGTTTTCACTCATGCGACAAGGCCTTAATAAAGTTATCAACATCGTTTGTTTCAAATGGCCAGCACAAGGATCTATCTGAAGCCGGATGATAAAGCACTGGTATTTTTAACGCATAAGAATCGTAAAATTCGACTTGTTCTGCAATGTCAACTTTTCGCAAAGTAACATTTGTGGAAATTTGGTGTAACAATTTTTCTGCCTTTTCGCATAAGTGACAACCCGAAGTCCCCAGCAAAATGAATGTATTTGATGCCATTAATATTGGATGATGCTCTCAAAATTCTGATTTAACTCTCAGAGAAAACAATAAGACTCTATTAAACCAAACTTAAACATGGCCAGCCAACCAACGCCCTGTCTCTTCAGCTGTATTCCCTTTGCGTTTGGTATAATCTTTCAATTGATCCTGATCAACTTTACCCACGTTAAAATACTGGGATTCGGGATGTGAAAAATACCAACCACTGACTGCCGCCGCTGGATACATAGCATAATTGTCAGTCAGATTAATGCCTGCCTGAGCCGTAACATCGAGTAAATTAAATAACTTTCCCTTCTCGGTATGGTCAGGGCACGCCGGATAACCGGGAGCTGGCCGTATACCTTGATAAGCTTCTTTAATAAGCTCTTGGCCAGATAGAGTTTCACCCGAATCATAGCCCCAGAATTCTTTCCTGACTACTTCGTGCATATATTCGGCAAAGGCTTCAGCAAAACGATCAGCAAGCGCTTTCAACATAATAGAATTGTAATCATCATGATCGCGTTCAAACTGAGCAACCCTTTCTTCAATACCAATACCCGCTGTCACCGCAAATCCACCGATATAATCATGCACCTTGCTAGAGACAGGTGCGATAAAATCAGAGAGGCAATAATTAGGTCGGCCCGGTGCTTTTATATTTTGCTGACGGAGATGATGCAACGTTTCCAAAATCTCAGATCGATCATCATCCGTATACAAAATTACATCGTCATCCTGACTATTTGCCGGAAAAAACCCAATAACAGCCCTTGCCTCCAACCATTTCTCAGATACAATGCTATCCAGCATAGCTTGTGCATCCGCAAACAACGACTTGGCTTGGTCTCCAACCACTTTGTCCTGCAAAATTTTCGGATACTTGCCAGCTAACTCCCAGGTCTGAAAAAATGGTGTCCAATCAATATATTCCACCAATCGCTCTAAAGGAAAATCATCAAACTTTTTAGTGCCAAGAAACGTCGGCTTAACGGGCTGGTGATCTTTCCATGCAAGCTTATTGGCCCTTGCGGCAGTTATGGGATGCTGCTTGGTTTTGGCAGAACGGCCTTCGTGTCTTTTTCTAACACCCTGGTACTCTTCATGTATTTTAACGACATAATCTTGCTTAAGCTCTTCACTGACCAAACTACTTGCCACGCCAACACTGCGCGAGGCATCAGTAACATAAACTGTAGGCCCATTACTGTAATTAGGCTCAATTTTAACTGCTGTGTGAGCTCGTGAAGTGGTTGCACCCCCGATAAGCAATGGTACATAAAAGTTTTGGCGCTGCATTTCCTTAGCCACATGAACCATCTCGTCTAACGATGGCGTAATAAGGCCACTCAAACCAATAATATCTACATTTTCAGCTTTTGCAGTTTGCAATATTTTGTCGGCAGCAACCATAACACCCAAGTCTAACACCTCGAAATTATTACACTGCAACACTACCCCGACAATGTTTTTACCAATATCATGTACATCGCCTTTGACGGTAGCCATAAGAATCTTGCCGTTTGTCTCCATTTTGCCACTCTGTTCCGCCTCCATGAACGGCATTAAATGAGCCACTGCTTTTTTCATAACACGAGCAGACTTAACGACTTGGGGTAAAAACATTTTACCTTCTCCAAAAAGGTCGCCCACGACATTCATTCCATCCATTAATGGACCTTCGATCACATGCAAGGGCTTTTCAGCTTCCAGCCGAGCAGCTTCTGCATCCTCTACAATATAGTCAGCAATACCTTTAACCAGAGAATGCTCCAAACGTTTGGTAACCGACCAAGAGCGCCAGGCCAAATCTTCTTTTTTTGCAACACCAGTACCATCGCTCTTAAATTTGGCTGATAATTCTAATAACTTTTCAGTACCTTCATCAGTGCGGTTTAAAACAACATCTTCCACTGCCTCTCTGAGTTCGGTCGGAATATCTTCATAGATAGCTAATTGGCCCGCATTAACAATCCCCATATCCATACCGGCTTTAATCGCATGATACAAAAACGCAGCATGAATCGCTTCTCGCACACGATTATTACCGCGGAATGAAAAAGAAACGTTAGAGACGCCACCAGAGATCATGGCATGAGGAAGGCAATCTTTGATTTCGCGTGTAGCTTCAATAAAATCAACACCATAATTGTTATGCTCCTCTATTCCCGTTGCTATGGCAAAAATATTGGGATCAAAAACGATGTCCTCTGGAGGAAAACCTACTTCCTCAGTTAACAGCTTATAAGCTCGTTGACATATTTCTACTTTTCGCGCCTGGGTATCAGCCTGACCTGTTTCATCAAAGGCCATGACAATAACTGCTGCTCCATAGCGACGCACCAACCTGGCCTGCTCAACAAATTTTGCTTCACCCTCCTTCATTGAAACAGAATTAACAATGCCCTTGCCTTGCATGCATTTCAAACCAGCTTCCAGAATCTCCCATTTCGACGAGTCTAGCATTATAGGAACTTTAGAAATATCTGGCTCGGCCGCTACCAAGTTTAGAAACCGAACCATAGCTTGCTTTGACTCAAGCATCCCCTCATCCATATTAATGTCGATGATCTGAGCACCATTTTCCACCTGCTGGCGAGCAACTTCTAAAGCGGCTTCATAGTCTTCTTCGAGAATCAACTTTTTGAATTTTGCTGACCCGGTGATATTGGTCCTCTCTCCGACGTTTATGAACAATGAATCTCGTCCAATATTCATCGGTTCCAAACCAGAAAGTCTACATTGCTTGTCTATTTCCGGAATTTGACGTGGTGGAAACTTTTCAACAACCTCAATAATTGCTTTAATGTGCGCCGGCGAAGTCCCACAACACCCTCCCAAAATGTTTAGATAGCCACTACGCGCCCAATCCTCAAGTTCTTTTGCCATATCTTCTGGCAATTCATCATATTCTCCGAATTCATTCGGCAAACCTGCATTTGGGTGTGCCGAAACATGTGTATCAGCTATATTCGACAACTCTTCTATGTATTGCCTTAGTTCTTTGGCACCTAAAGCACAATTAAAACCAATTGAAATAGGCTCTACATGGCGTAACGAGTTATAAAACGCTTCGGCTGTCTGTCCCGAAAGGGTTCTCCCTGAAGCATCTGTTATGGTTCCAGAGATCATAACGGGTAACTTCATCCCATGCTGATCAAAATATTGTTCGACTGCAAAAATGGCGGCCTTTGCATTGAGGGTGTCAAAGATAGTTTCGATCAAAATAATATCGCTGCCTCCATCAACCAGCCCGCTAACTGCTTCCGAATAGGCATCGACCAACTCATCAAAACTTATATTTCTGAAACCAGGATCATTCACTTCAGGCGACATAGAAGCGGTTCGGTTGGTTGGACCCAATACACCCGCGACAAATCGAGGCTTTTCTGGCGTAAGCTGTGTCACTTCGTCAGCTGCTTCTCTAGCTAATTCGGATGAAACTTTGTTGATCTCATAAGCAAGGGATTCCATACCATAATCAGCCATAGCAATCTTTGTTGCATTAAAGGTATTGGTTTCAACGATATCTGACCCCGCATCATAATACGCTCTATGGATAGACTTGATAATATCGGGCTGGGTTAGTGAAAGTAAGTCGTTGTTACCTTTGAGATCGGACTCCCAATCAACAAAACGACTACCACGGTAATCACTTTCTTCCAATTGATAACCCTGAATCATCGTACCCATTGCACCATCCAGAAATAATATCTTCTGAGACAGTAGAGCGTTTAATAACTCATGTCTTTTCATAATCTTTTGTGCACTTCTTTGAGAAAATAAGCATTATTTAAGGATAAAATTTTTACCCCTGCATGGGAGGATGTAGTAATATTTCGAAAAGTTTTTTTACTAGAAACAGGATATGCGCACATTTAAATTTCTCGAAATCTTCCAAAGTATATTGGCTTCAGCGATTGGAATCCAGAGTGAGAAAAATAGAATTAAAGACTTTAACAAGCGTTCGCCTAAACCCTTTATAGTTTTTGGTTTGATTGGAACTGTTTTCTTCGTGTGGGTTCTTTACTTACTGATTGAGACCATCGTCGGAAATTGAATTAAGGAAACCCTAGTAAGGAACCAGGGTTAGACTATTTCCAAAGGGTTACTGAGTATCTTCTGTCTTCTCTGAGCTTGAAAAAACGTCTTTAACTCCACTAAACAAATTTGAAAGCGATGGTTTCTGTTTCAGCAAAAAGATAACTCTGACCAAGGCCGACGTTAGTAAGCCAACTAAGATCGGCGTTAATTCGTATAAGATTGATTCAACCCTTGCCATGATGCTTTCACCGGCCTTATCGGCACGATCTGATATACCGAATCCTCGACTATCCTCCTTTATAACCTCAATCAAATATATTTCTAACATTACCCCGACGTATTGCAAAACAAAAAACAAGGCCGCGCCTGCTGCAGCCCAGTACATAGCGTTACCTGTTTGCTCTTTGATTGCTGTTTTAAAAAACCAAATGGCTACAAATATAGAAAAAAAAGCTCCAATCATTATTGATTACCCCGCATTATTAGTTTTGTTCTGTAAATGTTATCGAAATTATTTCTTCAAAAAATAAAATCCCTCTAGACCTCCCTGCAGTATTAATTCAGGGCCTTTTTTGTCATATACTCTGTATAAAATATACTTACCTGGCCTTCCAGCCCTCTCAATTTTTATTACATTATTCTCAACGAGAAATTTTGCTTTTGTAGAAAAAGTTGTGCTCGATACTCGGTGATCCTTGGCAGTCAAAATATAAGTTCCATCCTTTTTAAACTCCCATTGTTGATCAGCTTTTCGTCTGTTCCGGTCAATGCCTGGTGCAGTTGCAACGACTTTCCATAAACCTATGATATCTGTTAAATCTATTTTTTTCTTTGCATCCTTATCGAATTCAGCAGGAGCTATCCCACACCAAAAAGTTAATATCATTAGAAAGATAAAAAATGATCTTTTGGTTGTCAAATTGCCCCCTCCTGGTAAAGTAAATTATACGTCAACCCTTGCTCGCCTGCTTAGTCCATTATGACAATTAAATTAGAAAGATCAAATTTTAAATACGACTTTTGGGATACATCGTAATAACTTTATTCTTGACTTAGCAAAAAGCATACGTATGATAATAATTTCACGATGTTGCTGAATTGCGGCATATTTTATAACTTAATTTTTAAGGTAGAAAATCATGGGAGCGATCTTAGATCTCACTGAAAAACTAAAAGAACCTAGCGGCATTATCGGCCTCATTATCCTGATAGCAGCCGTGTATTTTTTCGTTAAATGGGTACTTGCTGACGACGACGCCAAAGATACTGACGCCAAATAAAGTTACTATATAAACCTTAGGCAAGGCCGCTATATAGCAATAGTCTTAACGTAATTTAGCGGCCTATCTTAACCAGTCACCTTCTCTTTCCCTCTTCAGAATAGCCTATTAAAGGCTTTTGAAATTAAACAGGCAGAAAAAGTTTTACAAGAACAATTAGTTAAGTAATGGTTCAAAGAAAGTTAGTCACTGCCATTACAAACGGGCTACAAAAGCAAGTTCCAGCCACTGGAATTGCTCTATTGCGTATATTTTATGGGCTAATTACAGCTCAAGAAATCTTATTTCTATTTTACTTCCAGCACTTGATTTTTGATCCAGTTCCTTACCTGGATGAGGCGTATCCCCTAATTCCCTTGTTTTTAGGGCTTTGGCTGCTGATATCACTATGCTTATCTGTAGGCTACAAATCTTCCGTGGCTGCCATAGGAAACTACGTAATGTGGATAATTTTTACCAACTTTACGCCCATGCAGCGAGATTTTGACGGAGGCTTTGATCAGTTCATGATCAGCCTGGGCTTCTTTATGATTTTTTTACCCATAAACAAATCGCTCTCAATTGATAATTTAATTCTTAAACTTCGCTATTCCACAATAAATTTTCGTTACACGGTCTCGAACCAAGTATCGGTAATAAACTACTATATTCCTGTCGCCATTTGTCTGGGTTTTCTTTATTTTGATTCTGCTATCCACAAACTTTCCGCCGAGCATTGGCGCAACGGATTGGGCGCCTGGCTTCCATCCTCTCATCCCTACTACGTTTCCCCTCTGGATACGACTTGGCTGTTGAACCAGCTTTGGCTGCAACAACTCATTGGGTACGCAATTATTGTTTTTCAATTTTGCTTTTTATTTCTATGCTTTTACAAAATATTCAGAGTACCGCTTTTACTAATTGGTGCTGCCATCCATCTCGGGATAACCCTTACGCTTAACATTTATCCTTTTGGTATCAGCATGCTATCAACTTACGTGTTGATGGTACCTTTTTCATGGTGGCGGACAATAAAGCTGAAATTATCCAGCAGAGTTAATAAATTAACGGTCTATTACGATGAACTTTGTCCGTTATGTTTGAAAACAGTTATCGCGATCTCCCATGTCGATTTGTTCCAAGCTATCGAATTCAAGGGTTTGCAAACTTATGCTAAAGCACAACCCGCTTTGAATAATATCCCAGAAAAAATATTACTGGCAGATTTGTATTCACTCGACAAAGATCAACACCTTCACTCAGGAATAGATACCTATATTCAAATAGGGAAAAAGATGAAATACCCCTATCTGTTTGCCAAGCTACTAGAGATCCCCGGCATTTACCATCTTGCCCGACACATCTATAGACGGATTGCTGACAATAGAAAGCGTACTTCTTGTGATGAAGCGTGTCTCACGCCACAAACACCCAATGATGAAACTTACTACCCAAACAACCAGTCGTTGTACGACAAATTAATCTTAACCTACGGAAAAAAAAAACCAAAAGAGCTATCCATCCGTCTCGCTAAAATCATTTTGATATTAGCTTTTTTACAGATTAATAGCACGCTTCACTATGGCATTCTCTATCGCATTAACCCAAACTTAGAACAACTTCCCATACCTACCATGGCTATAAAAGCCAGCAACACAATCTTGCTGCTGACTACAAGTTTTTTAGGGATTACCCCTCACGCATTGTATCTGCATGATCATTTCGAAGGTTACAACCACCTTATTGGAGTTACTTATAAAAGTGGCTCCCAGGAAAAATGGTTACCTTTCGTTAGTCCTCAAGGACGTCTGCTTTCACCTAATTGGGGTCGAGTACATTCAATGTGGGCAAACGTAGCAGTAACACCCGACATCAATGTGCAAAGACTTACAAGGTTTTTAAAAAAAATAATTATCTTTTGGTCGATCAAGAGCGGCATACCGCTTGAAAATACAGTATTCATCATCAAAACCAAGAGGATTAAATCTCCTCCTGTCTGGGAAAAAAACTTACTGCATGAAAACTTTAGCCAAGCATGGCTAGAAGTTGGTAAAGCAAAATGGGAACACAATGCATTGTCAATCGATTTTTCGGATGAGATTGAGAGCTTATAAACCAGTTACAGCGGTATGTTCCTAAAAGCACAAACTCCTTGCATATCTATTAGAGGCATGTTAAAAATATGCTGTGTTCATTACTGAGCGCATGAATTACAAAAAAATTTTAATATTCTTTAGGAGGATGTTATGAAAAAAATATTAGCATTACTAGCAGCAACACTTTTAGTTATTGGTCTTTCAGGTTGTCTTGATGATCCAGATGGTACTTCTCAAAGACTTTCAAGTACAATTTCATCTATTAAATAACGCTTAAGCTAATAACCGAAATGTTGTTAGCTTAAAAATCAGTACACTCATCATAAAGATAAATAAGCACTTTCAATAGAATACGAGTGTTGGGTGTTTTTCAACTTGACTATATGAGGATATACAAATGGCAGAAGAAGAGAAAAAAGACAATTTTTGGTTATACATCGGCGGACTAATTGCAATCGTTGTTGTATTAGTCGTCATTCTGAAAGGCCGTGAAACTGAGCATTTACAAGGTGGTTATGAAGAATTAAATGCTGAGATCAAATCACAATTACAAGCCGAAAAAGGTAAGTAATTTTTGATGAATAAAGTAGGATCTCCATGTTTTGGAGATCCTATCTTTATTTTTAGGCATAGCAAAAACCTCCCTTCCCAGAAGCCTCTTTGATTTTTAGTTCAGAAACCTACCCTATCTCCTTTGCATAATTAGGCTCATTTAACTTTCAACCTGAGCAGAAAAATTCCTTTCGCGGTTCTAAATTCCAGCTTTTTAGCGATTCTTCTTCGTAAGACTGAACACACTTTCGGTTATAATATATAGAGCCACTAGATTTTGAGGATTAATGCCTAATTCAGATCACCAACTTCGCTTGTTACAAATATGCATTCATGGGTTGATTCGCAATCATGACCTTGAACTCGGTAGAGATGCTGATACGGGAGGACAAACCAAGTATGTTGTCGACGTAACGAAAGCCCTTGCCCAGCATGAAAATGTCTCTCATGTCGACTTGGTGACCCGTCAGATCATTGATCCTGAAATAGGTGACGACTATGTACCAGAAATTGAATCGTTATCGGACAACGCGAACATCATCAGAATATATTCCGGTTCAGATAGCTACTTACCCAAAGAAGCTTTATGGGATTATCTTGACATTTTTTCTGACAATTTACTCAATTGGCTCCAGAAGCAGCCGCTCAAACCTGATTTAATACATACTCACTATGCAGACGGAGGTTATGTTGGCGTTAAAATTTCTAATTCCACAGGCATTCCATTGGTTCATACGGGTCATTCGCTTGGCAGAGACAAGCGACGCAGACTGCTTGCTAAAGGCTTAACCGAAGAGGTCATCAATCAGCGCTATAACATGAACCGCAGAATTGATGCCGAAGAAGAAATATTAGCTCACGCAAAAATGGTGATCACAAGCACCAATAACGAAATTGAAGATCAATACGAGCTGTATGACTATTACCAGCCGGATCGAATGGAAGTTATCCCGCCTGGCGTGAACCTGGAACAATTTTTTCCTTCCAAACAAAAAGTCACCAGTTCACCCGTATTTGGTCAAATCGATGCATTTCTCAAAGATCCCTCAAAACCGATTATCCTGGCACTTTCTCGCGCTGATGAACGAAAGAATATCATTTCTTTACTTGAAGCCTTTGGCGAAACCCCTGAATTACGAAGCAAAGCAAATTTAGTCATCATAGCTGGTAATAGAACCGATATTCGCGAATTGGAATCAGGTGCTAAGTCTGTATTAAAAGAATTATTGATTGCCAGTGACGCCCATAATTTGTACGGAAATATTGCATTACCAAAGCAGCATGAACCCGAGGAAGTACCCGAATTATACCGTTTGGCCGCCGCTACGAAAGGTATTTTTGTTAATCCTGCGTTAACCGAACCTTTTGGCCTAACAATACTTGAGGCAGCCGCCAGCGGACTTCCCATAGTAAGTACCGAAAACGGTGGCCCTGTCGACATTATTGCTAACTGCCACAATGGCCTCTTGGTAGATCCACTGGATAAGCCCGCTATTGCTGCCGCGCTTCTAAAAATACTTAACTCTTCTTCTCTCTGGCAAAAATATTCAAAAAACGGATTACTGGGTGTAAGCAAACATTATGCTTGGGCTGCACACGTCGAAAACTATTTACAAAAAATCCGACCCATTATCGATGAAGGAACATCAATTCAAGAAACCGCAAAACCTCGACGGCCAGCCCGCCACCATGATCGAGCTATCTTCAGCGACATTGACCAAAGCCTGTTAGGTGACAAAGAGGGTCTTAAACAGCTCGTTGGTTTGATCCGAAGCAACCGCAGTAAATTTACATTCGGTATCGCGACTGGCAGGCAACTTGACTCTGCTATTGCCATTCTCAAAAAAAACAATATACCGCTTCCAGACGTATTAATTACCAGCCTTGGAACCAGAATATTTTATGCTCCAAAATTTACATTAGATGAAGCTTGGAGCGAACATATTGATCACCTATGGAATCCTAAATCTATCCGCAGAATATTATCTAACCTCCCAGGTTTAACACCTCAAGGCAGGAATCAACAAAGTTTTTATAAAATCTCCTATCATATCGACCCGAACGAAGCACCACATGTAGACGAAATTAACGCGCTGCTTCGGCAAAAAGATCAAACAGTCAACGTTATCCAGTCTTTTGGTCAATACCTTGACATCGTTCCCAGCAGAGCCTCTAAAGGGTTTGCTTTGAGGTATGTTATGCAAAAATGGAAGATACCACTAGAAAAATGCCTGGTGGCCGGTGGATCCGGAGCCGATGAAGACATGATGCGCGGCAATACCCATGCTGTCGTCGTAGCCAACAGGCACCATGAAGAATTAAATATTCTGGATGAGCAAACGGGCATCTATTTTGCCGAAAAGCCCTACGCAGCTGGAATTGTAGAGGCTATCGAGCACTATGATTTTTTCAATACAGACATACACTAAATTAAATAATGGTTGATCAAACGAAGCAGACGAGCCAATCAAATTTTAATGAAACCCTTTTGATTTGCACTGACCTTGATCGAACTTTGTTGCCTAATGGGCATCAGCTTGAATCTGCTGATGCCAGACAAAGTTTTGGTAAATTAGTAGCACTACCACAAATTAAGCTTGCCTATGTCAGCGGGAGACACCAATCCTTAGTAATTGATGCTATCAATCAATATGAGTTACCCAAGCCAGATTTTGTTATAGCCGATGTTGGCACAACTATTTATAACGTTGAAAATGATCAGTGGAATCTATGGCCGCAATGGCATAACGATATTAAAAAAGACTGGCAGAATCATGAATATTCAACCCTCCACAACTTACTAAGCGACCGTAGTGAACTTCGATTACAAGAAATTGAAAAGCAAGGAGTCTTAAAACTCAGTTACTATGTTGACCTTAACGTGAACAAGGATAGGCTTATCGCATCAATTTACCAGCGCTTACAAGAGCATAGTATAGAAGCCAGCGTCATTTGGAGCATTGATGAACCTGAGAATGTGGGTTTGTTAGACATTCTTCCGGCTAGCGCAACCAAATACCACGCTATTGAATGCCTCATGAAACATCATGGGTTTTGTGAAGACACAGTACTATTCGCAGGTGATAGCGGTAATGACCTGCCCGTTTTAGTCAGCCCATTAAATTCTATTTTAGTTGCGAACGCTTCTGAAGAAATTAAACTTGAAGCTGCAAAAGAAGCCAGTCGTAATAAAACTGAAAAACAGCTTTATATCGCTCAAGGTGGGTATTTAGGAATGAACGGTAATTACAGCGCGGGTATTATCGAAGGCGTCGTACATTTCAAACCACAATTTCATACAATTTGGCAGTGAGTTCATCTCCGGCATGATTCAATCTTCTATCAGTATTTTCGGCGAAGTTTTATTTGATATTTTTCCTAACGGAAAGGCCATCTTGGGTGGAGCTCCTTTCAATGTTGCCTGGCATTTGCAAGCGTTTGGAGCTAACCCGAAACTCATCACCCGCATTGGGCATGACCAAGAAGGCGAACAAATAAAACAGGCTTTAACTCAATGGAGTATGGACACGAGTTGTTTACAGCACGATCAAAAATACCCGACCGGCAAGGTGACTGTTTCCCTTCAAAACGGAGAACCATCCTATTGTATTGAAAAAAACTGCGCCTATGATTTCATTGAAACGGATAACTTGAAAGCAATCCCGAAGGATGAATTTCTTTACCATGGCACGCTAGCACTGAGGAACCCAACCTCTGCCAAAACGCTCGAACAGATCAAAAAACAGCACCGCGGTAAAATTTTTATCGATGTAAACTTGCGACCGCCTTTTTGGGACAAAGCTCAAGTTCATCAGCTGCTGCAACAAGCCCATTGGGTTAAATTAAATACTCAAGAGCTTAATTTGCTAGATGCAAACCAAACCGACATTGAAGTAAAGATTTATCATTTCAAGAAACAATTTAATTTGGAAGGTTTGATTCTCACTATGGGTGAGAATGGATCTTTTGTCATAGATACTGATGATAGAATTTTACATCAACCCCCCATTAAACCGACTACAATCAAGGACACCGTCGGCGCAGGCGACGCTTATAGCGCGGTGTTTTTACTGGGTCTCATCAACCATTGGAATACTTCTCAAATTATGGAGCGTGCACAACAATTTGCTACGGCAATCATCGCCAACCAAGGCGCTACCAATCAAAACAAAGACTTTTATTATCCTTGGCTAAAATCCTGGTCACTTGATAACAATCAAAGCGCTGATTAATATCACTCTTCACTTCTTAACAAGCAACCCATAAACCTGAGAATATCTTATGTATGAACAAGTGTCCCATTCCTTGTTAAACGAAATCCTGGATAACTTAAAACCGGAGATTAAAAGTAAAAAGAATAAAGATTTAAGATATTTTTATACTAGACTTGGCGCCAATTTTTACGCTATTTATTCGTTGTTCTACCTGCTTTATGGCAATCGAAACGATTTCAAAAAACAAATGCTCCGCCTGGTTGAAACCCTTGCCAAGCAGTATATAGAACGCCCCGACATTCTACGACAAACAGATATCGAACGAGAAGAAGATCATAATTGGTTCCTCAGCCAAAACTGGGTTGGCATGGCCCTCTATAGCAATGGTTTCGCCGATGACCTCAAAGACTTACAAACTAAAATCCCCTACTTTCAAGAACTAGGGGTCAATTTAGTGCATATTATGCCCATTTTAAAATGCCCCGAGGGAAACAGTGATGGCGGATACGCTATCAGCGATTTTCGAGAAGTCGATCCACGGGCTGGAAGTTTACAAGATTTACAAGGTATCGCCGTAGAACTGAAAAAAAGAGACATATTGCTAACGCTTGATGTAGTGGTAAACCACACTTCAGATGAACACCAATGGGCGCAAAAAGCCATTGAAGGCGACAAAACCTATCAAGATTATTTTTATATTTATGAAACGCGAGAAATTCCTGACATGTTTGAACAAACCATGCCAGAAATTTTTCCTGGAACGGCACCCGGCAATTTCACTTGGCATAACACCATGGAAAAATGGGTGATGACCTGTTTCAACGTTTACCAATGGGATTTGAATTACAGTAACCCAGCCGTATTCATCAACATGGTCGATATCATTCTCTACTGGGCCAATCAAGGCGCCGACATCATCCGCCTGGACGCGGTAGCCTTTTTGTGGAAAAAAATTGGTACTAATTGCCAAAATCAACGTGAAGCTCATTTGATTCTGCAATTGATGAAAGATTGCTGTCAAGTAACCGCGCCTGGAGTGTTATTTATTGCTGAAGCCATTGTTGCGCCAGTGGAAGTCATCAAATATTTTGGTGAAGATGCTATCAACGCCAAAGAGTGCGAAATTGCTTACAATGCTACTTTTATGGCTTTGTTATGGGAAGCATTGGCTACCAAAAATGCCAAACTACTGAATCAAGGCATCCAAAGTCTCCCTGACAAATTAGAGCGTGCAACCTGGCTCAATTATATCCGCTGTCACGATGATATTGGGCTTGGTTTTGATGATAATGATATCGTTGCCGTTGATTATAACCCTTATGCTCATCGCCAGTTTTTAATCGATTTCTATACCGGTGAATATGCCGATTCAACCGCCAACGGCGTTGCTTTCATGCGTAACGAAAAAAATGGCGACGCACGAATCTCCGGATCATTAGCATCTTTGGCGGGACTGGAAAAAGCCATACAAAATGATAATCAAGATGAAATTCAGACCGCTATTGAAAAAATCTTGCTATTACACAGTTTAATACTTTCATTCGGCGGCATCCCTTTGCTCTATTACGGCGATGAAATAGGCATGCTGAACGATTGTAGTTATTTAGAAGATGAAATCCGGGCTAATGATAACCGCTGGATTCATCGTCCTAAAATCGACTGGGAAAAGGCCAATCTCCGCAATAAACCAGGGACTATTGAATTCCAAATTTTCGAGCCCCTAAAAAAAATGATAACCCTTCGCAAAGAAACCGGGGCTTTTGCTGATTTCAATAATAGAGAGCTCATCCCTTCTGAAAACATCCACCTGTTTGCTTTTATTCGACATAGCCATCAATACCAAGGGCTTGATTTACAGGCTCAACAAACAGCCAACCAAGTGCTCGTCATTAATAATTTTGATGCTAACCCACAACTCTTTGATCTAAACGATATCAGTAAAACAAGTTTGGCTCACTGTGAAATCTGGATAGATTTATATTCTGCGAAGCAAGTTAAGGTCATTGATAACTGCCTCATTTTACAACCCTTTCAATTTCTTTGGTTAACTGCTTATTAAAAAACTCCAGAATGACGGACAAACGCTTTTGGCCGCACAATTAACCGATTAGTTACTCTGATATTTTTTTACTAACTCGTCGATTTCCCTAACTTCATCAGGATGTTCCATCTCATAGCTCTGGCGGCCTTTATGTGTTGCTAGCAAATGGGAGGTTATATTTTTTGAAGTCAGTAAAAAACCGAAATCATCGGCAATTTTACGCTGCGGATCAGAGTAATTCATGACTCTATCTAAAACCAAATCACCTAATTCTTTGCGATAATGTGATGACTCCCAATACCATTGCATCATGGTTTTATTATCCCCTAGCTTAGGAACCGTTTCGGTCGTGTAAGAATTGTAGCCGGAAAAATCCCATAGGGAAAAAGGCTTCTTCTTGTGCCACCGAGCAACTTCTTCATTGATTCTCACGACTTCTCTTTTCCAGGTTTCCCACTGACCCCACAAACCAGCGCTGGCAATTAATTGCCATTGTCTGGCATGTGCTGGAGAAATAAGTATCTTGAGCTTAATGCGTTGTCGATGGCAATCCTCTATAATTCTTCGAAAGTAATCAAATGTATTCACTTGACCGTCCTCAGAAACAAAATCAAATTTTTTATGAGGTCTTGGGAAGTATAAATGGCTAATATAGTTTAATTCACTATATAGGGCTGCTTCGTGTCGACCTTTTTTTAGGATCACAACAGAATTTACATCGGGTTGCTCGACCTGACCTCTTGGTAATATAACGTTGTCCCTGTTTTCTTGCTCAAAAAAAGTGCTTAAACTAGCCATCAAAGTGTCAAAAGAAGCCAGGGTGGAAGCAAGGTCAGTCAAGGGACTGACATAATTAGTTTCGCCATGGGTATTAGCAGCCAATCGCTTCTCGCTGAAATCAGGACTATTTGGTCGATACGCATTAAATTGAAAAAAATCGATAGCCAAGACTACGAATTTCAGGGAATTGATTTCATTGGCGTGCTGAATATACCGTAAATTTTCATAAATCGTAGCACCAGTTAGCGCCAGATTATAGGCATTGTAGCGAGACGATAAAGCAGGGTGTTCTGGATCTAATCCATGCTCAGTTCTTGAACTCCCAATCACTAATGCATCCGGTCGCCGTCTTCCAATAATATGCGCTTTAGTTAACCTCAGATGTTTAAAAAGTTCAGGTTTGTTAGCATTGACCCCATCAATCTTCGGCGTATTATAAACCGAATATGGATCCATCATATAATTCAACGAAATAACACCAACAAACAAAATAGTGGTTCCCACACCTATAGACAACAGGTATCTCAAAAATATTAATTGACTGGATGTTAATTTGTTCATATCAGAATTGAAAATACAAAAACTCACTGACATGAGTGAGGCTTAGTACATCGAATACAAAGAAAAGCATAGTCAAAAACGCCCAGGCCCACGTGGGTCGCCATTCTAACCATCTCCATTTGATACGTTTTATTTCTCCTTTATAGGTCTCAAACGCTGGATGATAGTTCCGCATTATTTGTTGAGTATTTGGAAACAACAAAATAAAAATCAAGGAACCATAAATCCAGAGTAAAGCACTCAAGGTACTAACGCCTGACAAATGGGCAAATAAACCATCAAATGCTACCCCCTTCTCCCGCAGCCACTCTCCAACGCCACCCAATGCCCTCAGGGTGCTGGACTCTAAAGAAACGCCATTATAGCCAATCATTCCCAACCAAATATTTTTAGTTCCTTCAACGCTGGTGGCCCGAAAAGGAACCCAAGCAAATATAACTGCGATAAAAGTAATTAACCATCCAATAAACTTTCCTCTGCCGCTGGTTGCTGCCTGCCCACTTAAAATAGCTCGCCAAACATGATTAATAATTAGATAGATACCATGCAGCCCTCCCCAGAGCACAAAGTTCCAACCAGCTCCATGCCACAGACCTCCAAGCAGCATTGTCGCCATCAGATTGACATGGCGTCGCTTTGGTCCTTTCAAGTTCCCACCGAGTGGGATATAGATATAATCACGCATAAAACGTGAAAGCGTCATATGCCATCGTCGCCAAAATTCAATGACGTTGTTGGCTTTGTAAGGCGAATTAAAATTAAGCGGCAACCGAATACCGAACATTCTTCCTAATCCGATCGCCATATCCGAATAACCAGAAAAATCGAAGTAAAGTTGCAGTGTGTAGGCTACAGCGCCAGCCCAAGCTTCAAATAAAGTCAGCGCAATACCGTTATCCGCAGCCATAAAAGCGGGTGTAGCATAAACCGCAATACTATCCGCCATAAATACCTTTTTGAACAAGCCGATGGTAAAAATTGTAAAACCAACAGCATGCCGCCGAAAACTAAGTTGGTACAAAGTTTTTCTGGCAAATTGCGGCAACATTTCGCTGTGATGCACGATGGGTCCAGCGATTAATTGTGGAAAAAAGACCACGAACAAACAATAGTGTAAAAAATTCAGTTCCCTGGTCTCGCCGCGATAAGCATCGACCAAATAAGCGATTTGTTGAAAAGTAAAAAAAGATATGGCTAATGGAAGAAGAATGTTTTCTATCTCAACAACCTCACCCAATAAAACATTAAAATTCTCAACCAGAAAATTAGTATATTTATAGTAAAAAAGAAGCCCAAGGTTAGCGCAAATCCCTAGCGTCAATGCCCATTTTTTGGTCTGCTGAGATTGTTCGGTACTAATGGCCACACCGAACGAATAATTGAATATGATAGAACCCAAAATCAGGCCTAAATATGCGGGATTCCACCACGCGTAAAAAAATAACGACGCACTAACCAACCAAGCAACAGCTGAACGATAATGACCTCTATACCCAATAAAAAAGAATCCAAATAACGTAATCGGTAGAAACAAAAAAATGAATTCATATGAATTAAAAAGCATCAGAACTACTCTTGATTTTATTAATCTAATTTATGAAAGCTACAGTTAAATGCCCCAAGCGAAGCCTCAGAGAATTGAAGCAAATATCTGTCGTTTGCCGTTCATTCAAAAAACAAGGCTATTTTCGTTTCTGTTACAACAAAACTATCGAGTCAATTCTAACCCTGGCATTCTTCTATTTGCAAATGAGTGGCAAAAAGATCTTGTAGAGAAAGTTTTAAGAGAACATGACTTGTCTAGAGACATTTTGTCAATCCTGGCATTAAAATAGCTTCATAAACATTTTTTGGCAAAAACTGCCGAAAATGCCACAGTCAAGAGATCACTAAAAATGGCACGAACGGGTGTAGCCATTCACAATATCATTGTAAAACCTGCGGTGCATATGGCGTAGTTGAGCCTCAAGTTCCTATACTGAGGCTGAGAAAGAGATCATTTTTAAAGCTTACCAGGAAACATTCCAGCACGTGCGGGATTGAACGTACGTTTGGCGTAAGTCGTCAAACCGTGAGCGCATGGTTAAAAAACGCCGAAAAACTGTGTCCTTTAGAAGCGACAGAAAAGTTGAAGCTATAGAAATCAAGTTAGCTGCCCTTTGATCGATTTGTATTTTGTACTCAGAGTAGAAATAAAATTGAAAACCAAATGTATCCTTAAGATATTTTGTTGTATCATCAATTTATTCTCTTTTTATCGTTTATAGACCTTTCTAAAAAAGCTGAATTGTTGAAAAATATGTTAGGAATCGTTGGTTCTTTAGATTAATCATAATATGGATAATAGTGATGATCATTAAAAAATATTTATTATTAATGATCGGGCTTTCGTTTTTAGCAAACAATAATGTAGTTGCAAAAGAACCAAACTGGACAAGCTATCAAGTAGTATTACAGCATATAAAACCGGACATAAGAAACGGCATCACTTTTGTACAAGTTGATTATAACGCTCTTAACGCGACCGGCAGTCTTAATAAGGCTTATCAAGTACTATCTTCTTTTGATTCAGGGCAGTTGCGTATTCTGGTGATCATGAACACCGATTCTGGCCATCGTGAACACTTCCCTTGTCCACGCATTGGATTCAGGTTATTTTTACCCTAAGTGTTCACCATCAGTCAAATTTGACTGTGTTTTTCGCATAGATTCTCCTTTTAATTTGATGCGATGTGCGTTGTGCATGAGCCGATCCAAAATAGCATCAGCCAGTGTATTGTCACCAATAGATTGATACCATTGATCCGTAGGTAATTGACTGATCATAATGGTGGATGCACTTTCGTAACGATCATCCATAATTTCCATTAAATCATTACGTTGTGCTGCTTTTAATGGCTCAAGCCCCCAATCGTCTATAATCAGACAATCCAGTTTGGCTAATGTTTGTAGAGCCTTGCTGTAAGTTCCATCTGCTTTTGCCTGAGTGAGTTCCAGCATTAACCGTGACAGTCGGTAATATTTCACGCTATAGCCTTTCATACAGGCAGTATGTCCCAACGCACAAGCAATATAGGTTTTACCGCTGCCACAAGGCCCAGTAATGAGTATGTTTTGTGATTTATTCAGCCAATCGCAATGTAACAGTGAAGCCATCATGGATTGTTTCAGTCCTCTGGGATGCTGATAATCAATGGCATTGCTGTTGGCTGCCAGTTTTAATTTAGCGGCTTTGAGTAAGCGCTGCTGTTTTCTATTTTCTCTGTCTTGATATTCACTATCCGCTAATAATTGCAGCCGTTCCTCAAAGGGTAATCCTTCATAGGTATTAGGCTGTTCTATCTGGCTAACCAATGCATTAGCCATGCCTGATAATTTCAGCTGCCTGAGTTGTGTTATGGTTTGTTCCAACATAATTAATCTCGCTTGTCATTCTATTAGTGAAAACTTTCTGAGCCACGGATGTTTTCATGGGTTTGAAGTAAAGCGGGTAGCGATTCCTTTGCGTCTGATACCAGTTGATCTTGGTTGCTCAGCAGAATGTCTTTGATGTGTTTCAGCCTGTATAAGCTGTTTTTGTTGGCAATTGCACAAGCTTTATTTAACCGTTCAGCAGGATAACTTCGGGAGAGATTGAGTAATCCCAGGCAGACTCTATAAGCCTGCTCTGGATGTTGTCGTTGATTAAGCACCGTTTTAACCCAAAGCAAGACTTCATCACCGATATCTTTAGCCCAGTTCATTAATCGCCCTGGTGTCCACTGATGATGCTTTTCATGTTTAACAGGCATATGCTCTGCTACGGTGGTCATGCCAGAATGATATTTTCTAGCGTGGCTGGTTATGCGTTTGTTGTGAAAATAAAACTCAATGACGTATTCTTTGGCATGAAGCGCAAGCTTTTCACCGACCAGATGATGCGGAACGGAGTAAAAATGATCGTCATAGCGAATATGATAATCAATATTGACTTTGACCGTTTTAATCTCGGTATATTGATAAGTCTGCTTAGGTAGCGGCAAGAGAGCGGGCTTATCTATGGATTCAAACCATTGTTGTCGTGAGCCTTTCAGCTGTTTAAACGGTTTATTATTCACCTCTTCTAATAGTGCTTTAATGCAGTGGTTTAATTCTCCCAAAGAGAAAAAAGTATGGTGTCGTAGTCTGGCCAGTATCCAGCGTTCTATGATTTGTACACCGACTTCAGCCTTGGCTTTATCTTTGGGTTTTAACGGTCTGGCAGGCACTAGTGCAGTACCATAATGTGCGGCAAGTTGTTGGTAAGAAGGATTGATTTCTGGATCATAACGACAGGCTTTAGTGACTGCACTTTTCAAATTATCTGGAACCACCATCGTAGGCACGCCACCGATGAAGTTAAAAGCTCTGACATGACTGTTAATCCAGTCAGGTAGTTTTTGACTCCATGTCGCTTCACAAAAGGTGTAATTGGAAGCGCCTAAAACAGCAACGAATATCTGAGCAGTTTTGATTTCTCCTGTGCTGTTACTGACAATAGGCACGGTTTGACCTGCATAATCTACAAACAGCTTTTCACCAGCCTTGTGGGTTTGACGCATGGAACGTCTTTGTTTTTTTTGCCAGTCTTGGTACAACGTGCAATATTGCGAGTAACTGTAGCAGCGATTAGGGTAGTGCTGGGTATACTCTTCCCATAGCAGCAGTTTAGTCACACCTTTACGTTTAAGTTCCTGGTATACCTCAACCCAGTTAGGCAACTGAAATTGATCGGATGGTCGGGTATCCGATTCAGGATAAAACTGACCGGCCAGTTGTTGATCATCAAGTTGCTCTATGGCTTTCCAATCCAGCCCCATTTCTTCCGCTTTACGGGTGACTTTTTGTATGGCTCCCAGACTTAATTTAAGACTGTCTCTGATCTGACGCATGCTGAGGTCAGCATGTAATCGAAGTCGTAGTACTTCGCGTAATTTTCGCATTGATATTCTCTGTGTTGGCATCACCTGTCCCAATTAAAATCAGGTAGGTTAGCAATGGACAATAATCAATGTGTGGAAAGGATTCTGATTGATCGTGAACACCGATTCTGGAAAAACAGCAAAAGTGTTCACCATCAAATCAGAATTAGTGTTCACGATGAACCAGAATAGGTGTTCACGATGCGCCAGAATCAGTGTTCACGTTGAGCCAGAATATGCAGCAGTTGTCTGATCATAACGAAAAATTAGCATTTTACATTAATGCATATAATATTATGGCGTTAAAAATGGTAGCAGATCATTGGCCCATTGGTAGTATTAAAGATGCTGGCAGTCTGTTTAGGCGAGTTTGGAGCAGGGTGTCTGGTTCTTTGGTGGCAAGCCTATTACTTTAGGCGAAATTGAGCATCTAATTCTACGCAAAATGGGTGACCCTCGCATTCATTTAGCCATTGTTTGCGCATCAATTAGCTGTCCAGATCTTAGAAATGAGCCTTACACAGCGGCAAAACTTAATGAACAACTGGATTATCAATCACGACAATTTTTAAATAATGAAGGAAAAGGGTTAAAGATTGAGAAAAAAGCCATTCGACTTTCCAAAATCTTTGATTGGTTTAAAGGTGATTTTAAAGCAAGTGGAGGTGTAATGACGTTTATTAAACGTTATCGAACAGATTTACCGGCATTGAAAATTGAAGCCAATATGCCCTATGATTGGACTGTCAATGCTACGAACTAAGCAGGATAACTAGAGTCTACTCATAAAGTATAACTTATTGATATAATTATAACATAAGGATTTTTTATGGTGTAATAGCGCCCGAAAAACAAGCAAATATTACCAAAACTCGCACACCTATGATCCGATATTGCTGCTCCAAACAACTCACGATTCCAGAATTTGACTAGCCTTGCCAGGGTTATATTGCTGTTGAAGCAAGTAGGGAAATTACTGTTCTGCTATTGTCGGTTAAATTTTTCAGTCATCTAAACCATTTTGTGAAAAATTAATGCTGACTTTCTGAGCAGACTCAAATTAAAAACAAGGAGTTCTCTATTTTTCTAAAACAGGATCCAAACTAAGGAACGCGCACGGAATAAGTTCGGCTATTAGCGCGGGGTTTTTGTTTGTCTTCAAGGCGTGGCAACAGGCGCATAGCAGGCTACGCAACTGTTGCCACAACACCGAAGACGGACAAAAAAACAAGTTAGTTGTCGTAGTTCTTTCGTGCACATTCCTAACCACCCATGCCTATGTGTTTTTGGTGTAATCTTTGAAATAAAACTAACCCAAAAGTGTTTGTAGCCATTCTTCTTTTCCTTAATTCAGTAATGTTACTAATCGCTTATAGATAGAGTGTGGGTCAGAAACAACACAGAGGAAATACTGGTAGATAAAGTTAGTGAAAGGAAACCGTATAAAAATTTGTCCCCGCTTAGTTTGATATTCACTCGACAATGTTTAGCGCTGCCTCTATATGCTCAGTCTCTCTGAGTAAATCTATAACGACTCTTTCTAGCTCAGGGTGTGAACCAAAAGCACAATCCCTTATGATACCCCGCTTATCGATCAGAATATGTGACGGCGTACCTTGAAGTTGATACCGATGAAATGTTTGGGCAAGATAATCTAGCGAATTAAGATAAGTTTGAATTTGCTCACTTACTTTTTGTTGGTATTCAACAGGACGCTCCGAAAAATCAGGAATTCGCTGATCAAGAAAAGTTTGTAATTCTTTTTCGTCAACTTCAACTTCTCGTTTGTGCAAGCGATCCATAGCAATGGGGAAAGTTAAATCATATTGCAAGCGATTGTTTTTTAAGGCTGAATGATCGTTCAATGTGTTTAACGTTGTACCAATAACCTCACCTTGCTCTACCAAGCGAACCAAATTTTCAAGTGTATTTTTTTCGAAATCTTCAAAAGCAGTCGCCAAACCCAATACTATCAACCCTTTATTAGCATAACGTTGATGTAATTTTGCCGCCAGTGGCAATGCATACATAAAGCAACCGGGGCAGTTGACTTGAAAAATTTCCACTAAAACCACTTGACCTTCTAATTGATCGAGGTTGAGAGGTTCTCCTTGAACCCATTCTGAAACAAATAACGGTGGCGCCTTTTGGCCAATTAGATGATGTTTCATAACAATAGCTCCTTCATATTAGGCAAACTTTGTTAACAACGAGTAACCGTAGATTAAGTCGACAACCTTAGTCATAGGTCTTTTTAACGCCTCATTACGCTTAAATGATCGCAGACGTCAATTTTTGCATTATTACTTTGCTTTTGATCTTGTACTGTCAACTCCATCAATATTTTTGGCACCATTGCTTGCATAAACTCACCACATTCTTTTACTTCTTGAATAATAGAGTTATTAGCAAACGCCTTACTAAACTTTATTGCCTGTTGTTTTGCTTGTTCTCTTTTACCAGCGTCACACAACTCTGTCAATTTCTCTTCTAATTCTTGGGTTTTGTGCTGTAACGTTTGTAACCGTGATTGATCTAAATTTTGAACACAAGCTTGCATCTCTTGCATTTGCTGCATTATTTGTTGCATTTCCTCTCGGTTATTACCCTGTGAGTCTTGAGCAAAAACAGGACAGGACAATAACATTAGAAAAGAGAATGATTTTCTTATTTTACTATTAATCATAAATATATTGAACCACCAAAGTAACTTAAGCATACCTTAAATCCGCGGTTACTAAAAAACTAATGTTTATCATTAAACTTAGCACCAAAACTGTGGTCATAATTTCGTTACTACGACTGACTTATTCGGGATTACTTTCATAGACTTGTAGTGATTGTAGGCGCCTACCCGCTTTAATATTACTCGTTTTCGAGTGAAAGTAGGCCTTAGGAGAGAAGCAAATATGAAGACAGACATTCCACAAGCAGTAAGAGTTGGTTACAATTCAATGCATCATTGGAAGTTGAAAACCCTCGAAAACAACGGAAATTAGTGTCTCTGAACAATAACAAAATGAATAATTTTCTCTCGATACTCAGGAAGAAGTAAAATTCGTGAAAAATCGAAAAATGACATTGTTGTTGTAGGGGTGACGCTACAATAATTTGCCTAAGTTTAATCGCAGCTTCAGCTGCTAAGAGAACTGTAACAGGATAATAGTCTTTTTTTGTGGAGCACACATGAAAATAGCAATTATTGGTATGGGGCGGGTCGGTGCAACAATCGCTTTCAGTATCGTCATGAAAGGATTATGTGATCATCTAATCCTCAGTAATCGTACTATTGCAAAAGCAACTGGGGATGCGATTGATTTACAACATAGTTTGGCTTTTTGCCAACACTCCATGCAGATATCATCAGGCTCCGTTGCTGGTGCTAAAAACGCTGATATTGTAGTCATTGCCACTTCAGCCCCAATGACTAAAAAGATGGACTCGCGAATGGAATTGGGCGTTGCTAATGTTGCTTTGTTCAAAGAGTTGATTCCGGTAGTAGCTAACAACAATCCCGACGCACTCCTGTTAGTTGTCTCTAATCCCGTAGATGCCTTGACTTATTTAACGACAGAACTATCAGGTTTTCCTTCGCCTCAAGTAATGGGAATAGGTACATTAATCGACTCTGCCAGATTCAGGGTGATGCTGTCACAAGTTGAGCAAATCCACCCCGATGATCTGCGAGCTTATGTTTTGGGTGAACATGGTCCCAATCAGTTCCCCATCTTTAGTCAAGCGGTTGTTGGTAGTGAAACGATTAATGATAACCCTAAGCACCGGGAGATATTTGAACAAGTGATAGAAGCGGGGTTTGAAGTTTATCATGCCAAAGGTTACACAAATTTTGCGATCGCAAATGCGACCTGTGAAGTCATCAGAACAATTGTTTTTGATGAACACCGCACCATGCCACTATGTACCTATTTTGATGAATGGTTGGGAATTTCAGATAGTTGTTTTAGTATTCCGGTTGTTGTTGGCCGAAAAGGGATTTTACGCTATTTGCACCCTACCCTGAACGATCACGAACAACAGGATTTGATCTCTAATGCCAAACGAATTATGGATAATATCAACAAACTCATGGATAGATAATTGACACGAGACATAGCCGTTATATTGAGCTACTCAAAACGACAACCCTGAAAAGACACACACTCCTCGTTGGTTTCTTACGACAGCAATTTTTCATTGAAATTCAATGCCTTATAGGCAATGTAAACTTCAACTGTCGCTACTCCACAACTAATACCTTCTGCTTCCAATCGGGAAATAATCCCATTTTACCTTTTAATCAATCAGTTATTGGACTATGGCCTGTATTTTGCTTGCCTAGAAAACTGTAAAGAGAACTGAGAGAAATACTACCTATAAAAACCACATCAACACGAATCATCCACACCAGCCAAATACAAAACTTTTCTCTTGCAACTCCTTTTGGACGTGACAACCAAGTGTCCGATGAGCTTCCAAGACGATGATAGTAACAAGCATACTGTTTCTGCTGATAGCGTGTACCGCTAAAAACTCAGGAGTAGCCGTTAGCTAAACGCAGATAGAAAGCCAAACCTTAAGGACAAAGGGTCGAGGGGCAACCCTATTAACAGAAACAACCGAACAGTACAAAACCGAGTCTAACCAACAAACCTTAGGCGGTCACATGAGCTACGTACTATTGGCTTGCAGTCTTCAAAAGTAATAATTGGCATGATGAATTGAATTTATAACATGATGCCTTTTGGTCACCTTAACTAACTAGTAAAACATGAGATTAACTGTGAAGTACTAAATAATCACAAGGAAGGTACGCATGTAAATGTAAATGTAAAAGAGAATGGGGTGATCCTTTAAAAATATAAATGAACCACCAGGACAGACAGTGTCTTCAAAATGTCCTGTAGGAAACCATTTTACTCTCCACCTATAGTAGCTCTAAAAGTTTCAATCAACAGAAATTCCCACAAACCAAGAAAACCGAGCGTTTCGTAAAGCGTGATAAATAACAAGATTGTACTTTTTAAGCAAAAACTCAACCTATTGTCAACAAAATGCTATGAAGTGAAAAGTATATTTTCAATCGCATAGTGCTTTTTTATTTTTTTAAAATTTTCCGGTAAGGACATCAATGAATATAACAAACCAACTAAAACAACTTTTTTTACCCCTCTTTGTATTACTCTTCTCTCTTTATTCCGGTAACTCTTTTGCAAGAGACTATTATGTGTCAACTACCGGCTACAATGGTAACAACGGTGAAATAGACAGCCCTTTCCAAACAATATCTAAAGCAGCCGATTTAGCAGTTGCCGGGGATAACGTTATCATCCGCGAGGGTACATACTGGGAGCAAGTGAGTGTAAAAAACTCTGGGTCTGCCGACCAATACATAACCTTTCAGCCTTACGGCGACGAAAAAGTAACGATTAACGGTGACGGCATTTCTGTTCCTTACTGGCAAGGGCTATTTAACGTTGGCTCTAAAAGCCACATAAAAATTATTGGCCTTAATGTAATCAACTCCAACCAAAGCGGCATATTTGGCCACAAAATAAATAATATAATTGTTAGTAAATGCTACACACATAACACTAATAGCTCTGGCATCGGAATGCATTTCGGCCATGATATTACCATTGATGGCAATGAGGTAGAGCTGGCCAATACTGAAGGCAGTCAAGAAAATATTTCCATTGAGAATATCGTGAATTTTGAAGTCAGTAATAATCATGTGCATAATGGCGGCTCAAGTTCTCAAGGTGGAGAGGGTATCGATGTAAAAGGAGAATCTCATAACGGCAAAGTGTCTGGCAATCGAGTGCATCATATTAAACGCCAAGGAATATACGTAGATGCATATGACTCATCGCTAACTAACATTGAGATCAATAACAATACAGTTTATTCAAATGCTTTAACCGGCATTCAAGTCGGAACTGAAGCCGGGGGATTTCTTGAGGATATACGCATTTTTAACAACGTGGTTTATGAAAATGAATGGAGCGGCATTAACGTATGGGGCGGTGGTGTATCAGGTAAATCACACGGTATGAGAAATATCTATATAACAGACAACACCGTAGTAAAAAATGGCTGGACACCATGGGGTACGGGTATCAGTTCGGATAATGACGAAGCTGATAATGTAGTTATACTAAACAATATCGTAAGTCAGAATACGGGTATGCAAATCCGAATTGCCCCAGAGCTGTCTCTTTCCAAATATAATATTCAAAACAATTTGGTCGACAACTCTAATCGGCAATGGGAGCAACAGGGGTCAGGTGACACATTAGGTCATAATGCAATTAATGCTTTACCTGAATTTGTTGATTTTAATAACAACGACTTCCACCTAAAAAGTAACTCACCAGCTATCGGCTCTGGTCTTGCTGAAGGAGGAGCGTCAACAGTTGATTTTGATTTCAAAACACGCTCAAATGATACGGGAGCAACTATTGGAGCATTTCATCCATAAACAAATCTAAAAGCGTTCAACTCTAACATCCACCATTCCGCGTTTTAGCGTCCACCATACATCTCTGGGTGGGCGCTATCCTTCATACCCACAGTAACCAAAGCCCGCTGGAGGATAATCTGATCGAATTGTTCCTACTTCATCAATAACCGTGTTAATCACCCGAACCAGGACAACTTTTTTTGGGAGAACCGAGAACACAGATCAAGCCTGAGTCAGTACACAAAAGGAAATTCTCCAAAGCATTATGGCTTTTCCTACTCCAAATAATCCACGCCAATATCCCTCACCTTATCCTTATGGTGAAAATATTTGTATTTGGGCAGCACTTCAAAACCATGGCAGTCAACACAAAAGGTTTTCCCAGGACCTTTGCGCCGCAGAAAGCTGTTTAATACTGTCCCTTCAATATTTTTTGCCTGAGAAATGTCAGGAAGTTTTTTAGGCGGTTTTTTGCCATGCGTATCAGGGTTCCAGGTATGCGGTTCGTGGCAGGTGATGCAAGCAATGTTGCCGAACCCTTTTTTATCAGGACGTTCTTTTGCACCGAGCAGTGGCATAATTTTAGGATCAGAACGCAAAACGATGTCTTTGTATGGATGACCGTAGTGCAAAATAGGTTTGTCTTTGGCAATACCTTTTTTCTGGTGACAGTTTAGACACATTTCATCGGTTTTTAACGACGGAGAAGTTTTTTCCCGCTTCTGCTTGGCTTTGATCTCTGCTGCGTATTGATAAGGAAGCTTGGCTTTACCTCGATGCATGCTGTGACAGCTACCGCAAACACCCGCTTTTTCCGGACTTTCTTCGAAATGGTTTTCAGATTTTTTGGCCGTGACGCGAAGATCATGATCGGTACCAACGATGTGTTGCTTGCCTTCGTGGCAATTTTCGCACAACTCGCCGTTGGTGTGGTTTTGGACCAGTGCAGGAGTATTGGGTTTGCCGCTATGGACTGCATGACAAGTCAGACAACCGATTTTTTTTATTTTCTTGTCCCCTATTTTGACCGGTTCATCGAGCTTAACATTAACCGGATGAACGCCTTTTTTTAGGGCGTCTTTTTCATTCTTGGCATGCTGTCGTTCATGGCAATCAACACAGATTTTTTCCGCTTGCTCAATACCATCTGGAAATAATTCAGTGCCGAATGTACCGTCATGAACGTTGTGACAACTCATACAAGTCACATCTACAATCTTTTTGTCCTTTAAAATAACCGGCTCTTCCAGGTCTTCATTAACTGGATGCACACCTTTTCTTCGAGCTTCTTTCTTGTCTTTGGAAGCCTGTCTCTTATGGCATTGGGCACAAATCTCACCTTGCTTTTTTGGTAACGCAAGCAAATCTTCGCCCTGCCCCCCATGAATTTGATGACAGGTTTGACAGATCATTTTATCTTTATGTCCCAGCACCGCACCGGTAGCTACCAGGGTATCAGGCAACCCCTTTTGCAAGTCTTTATCAGCCGGATAACCTAACTTTGTTTTAGGGTCAGGAGGTGGTTTTAGATGCGTCGCAAGAGGATGATTGATGCCGTGCACATCGGGGTCGGAACTACGAGACGCGATAATCTTACTTTGATGGCAATGCTCACATAAATCGCTATGCCAATTTGAAATGCGCATCCAGGCATTGCCATGACCCGAATAGAGCGCTTCTGTATCCTCTTCATTGTTATGTGGAGTGTAATGGTCTAATAATCTTGGAAGGATTTATAGCTTATAATCCAACCCAAAATTAGGATAAAAAATGACCGAAATAACCACAGTAAAACCTAAAACAACCTTCACCACAGAACAGCGTCTAGACTACGCTAAACTCATGGTAAATGAAGGATATACCAATAAGCAGGTAATGGAAATATCAGGAGCAGGTGACTCTGCTGTGAGGCGATGGAAAAAGCAATATTTAGATGAACTCAAAGGTAATACACCTCAGGATAAGCAAGCGTTAACCCCAGAACAACAGAAAATACAAAGCCTAGAGAAGCAATTATGGCGAGCTAAAAGGGATAATGAAATACTAAAAAAGGCCACAGCCTTCTTTGTTCGAGACAACAACAATCTGAATTGATTGTTGAAATAAAGAAGGCTTCTCCAGGCTATCAAACAACAGAGCTTTGCACACTATTTAATATAGCTCTCAGTACACACTACTATCAGATTAATAATCAAATGAGCGATGAAGAACAAGAAACCATAGAACAAATTAAATTGATAGCCATTGAAACTCAGCATACCTATGGTAAACGAAGGACTCAGGTTGAATTAGCTAACAGAGGGATTGAAATAGGCGTTTATAAAACAGCTTCATTAATGAAAAAATCGAATGTCATTGCCATAAAACCTAAAAAGCGACACAGCTATCCAGCGGGAGAAGTCCACAAGAAAGCGGATCATTTACTTAAACGACAGTTTAATCCCAGTACTGTTCATACGCACTGGGTAGGTGACATTACCTACATTAAAACCTATACAGGCTGGAGCTATTTAGCTTGTATACTTGATCTTGGGTCAAGAGAAATTATGGGCTGGGCATTATCAGAAGAACCCAATGCAGAGCTTGCAAAGTCAGCATTAGAACATGCGATTAATAAACACAAGCCAGATACTCAACAATTAATGTTTCATTCAGACCAAGGGGTTCAATATTCAGCCAATCTATTTGTTGATTATCTTCATGACTTGGATATAACACAAAGTATGAACCGTCGAGCTAATTGCTGGGATAATGCTGTGATGGAGCGGTTTTTTAGGAATTTAAAAACAGAGAGGCTGAACTATTTGAATTTTATTAATTACTCCTCTGTAGTCAGTGCTGTGACTAGCTATATTAGTTTCTATAACTATAAAAGGTTACATTCTGCTATTGATTATAAAACCCCTCATCAAAAAACCAAAGAAATGAAAAAAGCGGCTTAAAATCCTTCCAAGAAAACTTGACCATTACAGAGTATGGCAGGTGGTGCATAACATTTCGTCGTTTTCAAGCCGTGGAAACTCTTGTGGAATGGCTTCTTTTCGCGGCGCATTATCCAGCCGTTTTTGTTTTTCTTTGGCATCGTCATACAGGGTTGGATGTTGTTGACCACGTGGAATAGCATGACGTGAGTCGAACACTGCGCCATGGTGACAGCTGTAACACATCTTAACCGAAGCAACTGGCAGTACACCTTGCTTATCACGCATTTTTTCAGGATCATCGATACTCCATTCCAGATGACAGCCGACACAATTCTTACGCGATAACTCGATGTCTTGATCTGATTGATCACGCGTCTCAGCTAATTGCTGATAGTTCAATGATAATTTATATACCTGGTCTTGACCCGTATCAACTACGTACAAGCCATGCCGATCCCACCATAAAGCCGATGGCGTTGAAAACTGTAGCAGTTGTCCGGACTGATCCTTTAATCTGCCTATAAAATGGCCTTCATGATAGATGGCAATAGTACCAAAATAGGCATCGCTAACGTACTGGTAATCTAGCGCATCAAACGCCATTCCATTGGGCCGATACAAGGTATGCTGTGTTGTACCAAAAGTACCAATCTGGGAAAAATAACGGCCTTCCTTGTCGAATACTTGAATACGCCCATTAACAATATCAACAGCATGTACAAAACCATCACGATCTATCGCCAGTTGAAACGGAAATTGAAACTGTCCATCCATCTCCCCTCGTCCCCCTACACATTGAATGGGTTCAGATCGGTGCAGCTGTTTGTAGCAAATTTTATGGTACTGCCGGTCGCTATAAACCAAAGTATTATTGGCAACCGCTACCGCCACAGGTTGCGGCCAGGCATTAAACGGCACAGGTATAGTTAACTGCAAGGTATTCAGTAAATTGCCCTGCAAATCCATGACCAAAATACGACTATTAATCGCATCGGCAAGATAGAGCCAGTCGTCATGAATGCCTAAACCAACCGCTTGTTTGAATTTAGGCAGACTGTCATCACCACCGATGTCATATAGTTTGTTTCCCTCTGGTGACAATACTACGATGCGATTATTCATCCCATCCAAAATATAGCCATTGCCTTGACGGTCGGTTACTACCGAAGTGGGTTGATTGAAATCCGCTTGCCACTTGGCAACTGCTTTGACCACTGGTATTTGACCATCAGCCCAAACATACTGATAACCTGATAACAAAACCATCCACACGGCTACAAAATAACGACTCATTTTAATAAGCTTTCTATTTTTATTTGCTGCTCGTCATCCGTATAGCGTTGAAAGAATTGAGGAATGGTGTGATGTTGGATTTTAGCCGCCTGACTTTTCGTGGCGCCCAAGTCTGGCAAATTCAACATCGGTTTCTCGGATTGATGACAATCCTGGCAAGGTGGTCCTTCTTTTTCTAAAGGCAGGTGAATTTTAGCCCTTCTTTTGACTTTTTCTTGCAACGAGCCGTTCTTCCAAATGTTGGCAGTATCCTTTGCGAAATCATTTGACTGCAAAATTAAAGCTGGCTGACCTTGGTGAAAAGGGGCGATTCTGACATTAGGACGCGTCTTTGCTTTATTCTCCTTTGGTTTGGTTTGATCAACTATTTTTTGTTTTTTGGACTTATTCACAGTTCTGAACAGACCCGGCTGTCCATCGACAGTTTGTTCTTTGTCATAGTCAACCCAAACAAATTTCATCTTGACATCCTCTGGGCGTAAGTGGCAAGACTCGCATGCAACATAACGGGTATGCATGTTAAGAAAGCTGCGCTTTCTAAGGCTTTTAGTATGTGGTGGCGACAAGTGACATGTAGTACAAAAGGTGTTTGCAAGAGGATCGGTTCCTGTCTTTCGCTTATGGAAAGGTGGGACATCGATATCATCGCGAATTTTAATATTTTTGTGTTCCTTTATTTTTTTCTCTGACTCGGCGAGGGTTTTAGCATCGAGAGGGAGGTTCATCACACGTTCAAGATAAAAGTTTTCAGCCAAAGTATCACCTATGCTGCACAAGAGACTCGCCAAAAATGCAAGTTTAAGCATCGTATTCCACATTTTATTATTCTTCTGGTTTATCGTTAGCCCATCTTCGTGACTTTGACATCGCTAAGTTATTGATATTTTGTTTTCATCGAATGATTCCATGAAAAAAAACCTTACCTTTCAACGGTGTTTTTTTCAGATCCGCTCGGTAGTGCCATTTTCGTCTTTTTGACCCTTGATTTTCCCCGGTTTTTCATTAATGCTAGGGACATGTATATTCGAAAAACCAAAACGAAATCCCTGGATAATGGCGGGGCCTACTTCACCTATCGGATCGTTGAATCCGTTCGCGTGGGAAGGAAAGTAAAGTAAAGCAACGCACCTTACTGAATCTAGGCAAAGACTTCGCCATTGATCCAGAGCACTGGCCCTTGCTGACAGCCAGGATTGAACAATTGTTACAAGGCTGTGAGCCTCATCAGCAAGAATTGTTTCATGTAGCCGATGAGTTAACGCAATGCCTGGAAGCCTCAGCCCAGCGTTACAGTGCGCTTATCATCGCTAAGCTGGCCCAACCGGTGGATGCTGCCAGTCCAGAACCCGATTATCACACGGTTGATATCAATCATGTCGAAACCCTTCAAGCCCGCAGTATCGGTGTTGAAACGCTGGCGTGGCATGCGGTTATGCAACTACAACTGGATCAGAAGCTCACCGCACTGGGTTTTAATAAAGTCGAACTCGCTGCGGCCATCGGTAACATTATCGGCCGTGTGGTTTCACCGGGCAGTGAATTGCACACCCATGATTGGCTACAATCACGCTCAGCGTTGGGAGAACTGCTTGACCATGACTATGGCCATACCAGCCTGACACGGCTTTATACGATCAGCGATAAATTGCTCAAACACCAGACGGCACTGGAAACGTTTCTGTCCGAGCAAGAGCAAACCTTATTCGAATTAAACCGTAGTATTGTGCTATACGATTTGACCAATACCTATTTTGAAGGGCAGTGTCACCAAAACCCCAAAGCCCAGTTCGGTCGTTCCAAAGAAAAACGCAGTGATTGTCCCTTGGTGACGCTGGGACTGGTGTTGGATGGTGAGGGATTTCCTCTGAGCAGTCAGGTTTTCCCGGGTAATGCCAGTGAGCCGGGCACCTTGGAGTTAATGCTGGATGGACTACAAAAAAAACAGCCATTACCGCAGGTCACAAAACCTGTGATCATCATGGATGCCGGTATTGCCAGTGCCGACAACATCGCCTGGTTAATCGAGCAGGGCTATCATTATCTGGTGGTCAGTCGAGAGCGATCCGTGATCAATCCCACCGATCAGGACGATGCTGTGATGGTGAGAGAAACCGAACACAGTCAGGTGTGTGTTTATCGCGAAACAGATCAAGACACCCACGAAACCCGGCTCTATTGTCACTCCGAACAAAAACAAAAAAAAGAGCAGGCTATCCGAAACCGCTTCCATGTTCGCATGGAAGAAGCACTCAACAAGCTTGATGCGGGCTTAAACAAAAAAGGGACGATCAAAAAATACAGCAAAATACTGGAACGGATCGGTCGACTGCGCGAAAAAAACCGGCGGGTTTCGCAAGACTACCGCATTGACGTCATAACCGATGACGAGAAAAAAAACGCCATCCGGCTTGAATGGCAACGTGAACCTCAAAGTAAACAGAACGATCAACACTGTGGTGTCTATTGCCTCAGAACCAATATCCCCGACTGGTCTGAAGAACAACTGTGGACAACCTACATCATGCTGACCGAGATCGAAGCCACCTTTCGAAGCTTGAAAACTGAACTGGGCTTGCGCCCGGTTTACCACCAAAAAGAAGACCGTGTCACCGGCCACTTGTTCATTACTTTGCTGGCTTATCATCTGGTGCATACGCTGCGCTATCAACTGAAGCAACAGGGCATTCATTTAAGCTGGGACAGTATTCGCAACATCATGTCGACACAGCAACGTATCACCATGACCTTACCAACGGATGATCATAAAATGATTCACCTGCGGACAACAACGAAGGCGGAGCTACGTCAGAAACAAATTTATGAAGCTTTGAATATTAAACCCGACCTCATTGGTCAATGTAAAACAATTATCGATAAAAAAAATCTGTAGTGCCAACTGAAACAGATTGAAAATTTTAACTTATTGAAATAACAGGATATTGTAAATATAAGTCACGAAGATGGGTTAGGTGCTGGTTTAGGTGGTTCAGCCGGCTTGATTTCAGTATCGCCGGCCTTTTTCTCGATGGTAGAGACGATATCGGTGGCGGTCGTATCCAGCTCAGTTTTAATCCCTCCAGTGTTCCCTTTACTGGTTGGTGTAACTGTTTCTCTGGCAGCTATTTTTCGTGTTTTTTTCGCCTGACTCGATTTTTTCCCTTTCCGACCTACCATAACTCTTTCAAAATGATCACCGCCAAAAATGGGTTCAATTTTTTTGGCTTTCTTAGCAAATAACTGCCAATACAAACTACTCAGCATTATGAAAACGGATATACCAATGAATGGCCAGGCGCTTTTGAACCAATTTGACTCTATCAAAGGCTGTTCTTGTAACGGATTTTCTAACAACGATAATGGGATCATCGATAAGTCATGCACATCCGTTTTAGTAAAGCCGGCACTGATTTTACTTTTAGCATAGCCATGACAGCCTTCCTGGCTGCAGGTTTTGGACAAATTATCAACATGACTTGACGCTTTTTCATCTTCAAAATGCCTGATTTCATGCTGCAGCCCATTAGGTGCATGGCATTCCAGGCAGGACGCGCCTTGCTCAACCTTAGCGTACAATAATCGTCCATGTAAGGTTTTGTTATACGTGTCAACCGCGTGAATAAAGCGCGTACTGGCCGGCTTTTTTTCCTTGGTTTCAGGATCTTCTATCTCCACTTCAGCCATTTTTTTTCGATCTTTGTGACAACTGATACAGACCCTATTGGCTTCGTTTTTACTCCAGCGGGAACCGATAAACCGGCGCAAGATATGGCCGCCAAACTGATTGAGCCAGACTTCACCCTCGTGGCACGTCCCACATTCGGTCTCTGTATGGGCGAATGATTCTTTAAATTTCTCGGTTTGTGATTCCAATATATAAAGGGTATTACTATGACAACGCCGGCAAGAAGGGTTGAGTTCCTTTTCCATTTCTTCTAACCGATTACCGCCTGCAAACCCTTTATACCAGCCTTCACCATGCACTGACTTTTCGAATTCTTTATGCACCGGTTTATGGGTAAAGCGCTCTCCTTCAGACGGCTCTTCTACATGACATGATTCGGTACAATCTACATAACCGTCTTCCACGGTATGGGGATAGTCATTAATTTTCCGTTGACAATCCTTACAGGGCACACTGCCGTGTAAAGAGCTGTAATAATGTTCTTTAATAATTGATGCCGTTCGCCGGACACCTTGCTTATCGATAAATTCCAATCCTTGTAAACCATGACAGGAAAGACAACCATCAGGATCGCTATGCCGTTTTTCCGCATGCAATAAGCCCACCGGTAACAGCGAACCCAAGAAAAGAGACATGAGCAATAATCGCCTCATGCTAGATAACGAAACCTTAGAAACATTATTAACAGACCTATGACATTAATGATGTGACCGCAACAACTGTCAGGGCAGAGACCACGATTAAAGCATTAACAGCACGCAACTTGTTCATAGTTGACCAGCCGGTAGCGCCATTGCTGTTGATACCATTAAAATGCACCGCTTGCCAATCCGGCTCCGGAAATATTTCCACGTTTTTTTTGATCCGTTTAGGCTGTTTATGCCGAGCGGGTGTGCGCCACTCCAAAGCATTCCAGTCACAAACATCGACGCATTCATGGCAAGACATGCAAGAAGCCTGATCAACCACAGCTATTTTATCAACCATTTTGATGGCGCCACACATGCAGTTGCGCGCACAAATGTTACACCCGGTACAACGTTCCTTGGCCACATGAATACGATGGGTAAATTTAAAGTTGGCAGCCACCCGGTTCACCAGCGCATCGGCAGCGCCTATTGGGCAAAGTAATTGACAATAAGCCCTGCCCTTACTCGAAAAGAAGCCCATTAATAGCAGTAGGCCCAAGTTTACCAACCCCACACTGGATACCAAAAATGCCAAACCTCGATATTCACCACTCATCGCCTCTATCAGCCGAGGTACAGTAATAAAATTACACAATGTACAAGCGCTGATTCCAAGGGCCGGCATTGCGACCAGATAAAACGCAAAATAACCATAACGAATTTGGATTTGGGGTAACGAGCGAAACTCGATTTTCCAACGATCATTGAGCATTCTTGAACCCAGCTCAGCCAGCCCGCCGACCGGGCATAAAAAGGAACACCAGATGCGGCCAAAGAAGAAAGTCGTCAACAAAATCATGCCGAATGCGATAACGCCAATGAAAGCCGCGTTGACATGCATCATCATGTCGTCCCACGTCATCCCCGGAAAATAAAGGTAAAAACGTCTTAAGCACAATTTACCACAGAGGTCATCGTTGCCCACTAACTGTGGCAAAAAGGCCAGTGGCCCGAGAAAACTGACACAAGCGAGAAATATTACAAAGTAGCGATATTTTTGCACTTTCGGGATCGCTTTTAAATTATCTATCACGTTCATAGAGCTCTCCTTTAATATATAGTCAAGGGTTAACATGTTTAAACTATCCTGCAAAGTCCGGCAGCTGTTCAGCTGCCATCTATTTATCAAATTGGTGGCAAGACAAGCACAAAGTGCCGTCTTTGGCCGGTAAACGTAACAGCACCTCTTTGTCAAGCCTCTTGTAGCCAAGCTTATAACGTTGCCCTGTTTTTTCTTGTAACTCAGCTAAACGTTCTACTTTGTCATTCTGGTACACTTCACTCCAGGAGTGCTTACGGTAGGTTATTCCTTTCTCAAGATCGGTATTGTCAACCTGTTTTGCAGCGGGCTTTTTAGCATCCAGCACGCCTTTTGGATGTGGTGTGTGACAGGTAATGCACATCACTTTGCCTTTTTTGCTCAATGGCATAAAAACGCCTTGCCGCTTGGACGATTTTTTCAAGTGCTTGACCATTGATTTTTCCTTTGGCTTCACTTGATGTTCTGCTGCATTAAAATGTGGCGCTTTCAGATGACAGCCGTAGCAGATTTGTTCCATGGGTTGACGTAACTTGATCTCATCCAACTTGATTTCACGGTCTCGCTTCAGCACTTTTTTATGGCAAAATAAACAGTGCTCCTTTTTAATCTCACCTTTTTTGTCGAGCATCATGTGGATATTTGGTCGCTTATTGGCTTTCTTATCATGACAGCGATAACAAAAATCAGTCAGCTTGGGATAGGGACCACCGCGCAAAAAATTCTTGGCTTTTTTATCAACCTTTTCAAAATTTTTATCTTTTATATCTTTAAGTCCGTGACACGTTTTACAATGCAATTTGCCTTTGGGACTTAATTTCAATGCTTTAGGAATTTTCTTGGCATCCGATGGCTTGACATCAACCACGTGATGAAAATCAGGCGTCTTTTTTTTCTTTTTCTTTGCTTTTCCGACTGGCGCTGTATCTACAGCGGTTGCGATTATCGGAACTAACAAAAAAACGTATCCCCTATAAATCTTAGGGCATGGTCTCAATCATCGCCTCACAACCTGAACTCTTTTCACGAATCAGCTGAGCAAGAGAAGGCAATTTAAACTCACCACTGACCCTGTCCCGAATATAGTCGTACGTTCTAACACCTAGTTTTTTCGCGGTTTGACTAAGGGTCATAAAGGTGTCTTTCACCTCGGTGCCCGCGTCTGACATGGTATGCAAACTGACATCCCTTTCCCGTGCTTGCACACGGGCAGCTAATTCGGAGGCATTGTTATGCAACGGTAATTCCGGGTCGTCAAGCAACCGAAGCAATGCGTCCTGTTTCGCCCGTGTTTTGGCGATGCGCTCATCCAGTTGTGCATAACCCGTTTGCGTTGAAAACAGCGCGTCAAACGCCTTTGAAAGTAGGTTGGCCTGTTGGTCATCCGGAGCCTGTTTGTAAGCCTTTAGCCGATGATAGAAAAGCCAGTATTGGGTCAGAAATTTATCCAGTGACATTTTGTGTTGCGGAACAATCGGCCGTAGCTTTTTATAATGCCTGCCATCATGTATCCAGCACAAGGCGATATGCCGAGTGAGTAACTTGAATTGTGGTGCATCATCGCAGACCAGCGTTTCAATCACGGGGATCGTTGTCTGTTCCCGGTAAGCCGCGATGGCACAGGCCTCCTTGATGCGTGTCCGCTGTTGCGGGCCAGGCTTGAGGGTATCCAGCAGAGCATCAAAAGTGCTTTCGTCAAAGCAGACGCCTTTTTCCAACCGTTTATCCACGGCCTTGCGTATTTTATTAGACAGTTGAAAGCCCTCGAGCAGGCCAATGGCCTGCGTGTTATAAAGAAACTGGCGCGGCGCAAAGTTCCTGAACACATCCAGCACCGTCAGACGATCTTTGTGCGGGGTGGTGAAATAGGCCGAGTAAAAGGGATTACAGAGAATTTGCGTGTAATGGTTTTCGCCCTTGACACGGGCGCTGGTGTCATCGGTCTGCTGATATGTCGTACTCGCCAGCCCAGCCTCAACAATGTCAGATTTTTCCTGATGAAAATCGGCGTAGCCTGTTGTCCACTGATTGGAAAGATACGCCGATGAAATTTCGATGCCAAAATTCTGAAAGAAGTCCAGAATACAGCTTTCCGACAGATTGCATTCGGATTTTAACAGCGGAATCAGGGAGCGGATACCGACGCCAAATTCACCTTTCCCCGCCACATCGGCCGGAAGTTGACCCAGAAAGGTCTTCCCCTGTGATGGCGAGTAATACACCTCACGCCGATATTTGACATTGTTCGTGATGATCTTGATGTCCTGAATGACGACATCTGAATAGCCTTTAAATCGAGCATCCGTTGGCAGGACATTTTTGTTGACGGGACAAACCTGCTCTCGGTCAATTTTCACCTTGGTCAATTTGCCCTCGCGTTGACGTTTCTTAGGGTTGTTTTTTTCATCGGCCTCAGGGTCACCGCCCACTTGACGTTCCTTTTCGGACGAGTGATCAGCGGATTCTTTTGTACGGTTACCCTTGATATTCGGCTTGCCCTGTTCACCTTTCAAGCGGTTGATTTCATCTTTGAGCTGCTGGTTTTCTTCTCTGAACGCCTCATTTTCACCATAAAGCGTTTCTACCAAGTTAAGCAGTCCATTCACCAGGGATTTTATCTGAGGATCAGGGATGGAGGCCACATCTACTTGCAACGCTTCGATGGCCGACTCAATAGTGTTTCTGTTCAACGATACTTTAGAGGTCTTATGAAGTATAAGCCTATTATATCGTTGGTTTTTTAGGTCAGATTTTTGCCCATACAATGCGATTAATGGGGGTTGGTAATATTGGCGAAAAGGAATTAGCAAAGCGTTGCGAAAGGGTCTCCAGTCGCTTCACAAATGGACAAACAACCCGAAACAGGGTGTGGCGGAAATGAACATTGAAAACACAGTTTGTGTCCAAAACCTTGTCAAGTGTTTTTTTACTTTTATGGCATGTTTTTTCTGGATGGTCTGTTGCCCTAGAATTTATAGGGGATACAAAAAAACCATCATTAAGACTCTCCCGGTCATAAGCCCGTTTGAACTGCATTGCCATGGGTATGACACGTTGTGCAGTCGGTGCCGACTTCATGCACCCCGGAAAAACCATTACCAGTATCAACAGCGCCATCTTCCACAATGGCCTCCATGGCATGGCAGACTACACAAAGCTGTGAGTAATCACCTCCGTCAATGTCAACTAGGATCGGCTGGAAACGCAGATGGTCAGCTAACAAAGTGGCTCCGACATCTGAACGATCTAAAATAAGTTTTGGGTTATGGGTGCCGTGCATTGCATGACAATCCGTACAGTCCACGAGAGTTCCATAACGATAAACCCCTTCTCTAAATCCAGCATACGTTCGCTGCCCTGTTCCTTTGGGTTTGCCATGAACATCAATGAGATCATAGTTAGTTTCCGTCCAAAAACAGCGAATTATTTGCTATAAAAAAAATGACACCAGACCAGTCGCCAAAAATGAATTGCTTTGTACGGTAGGGTTTGCTGCATATTGGTCAACCCTCAATCTTTTTGTAAAAATTACATTTTTTAGGCACATCTTTCCTGAGGAACTATTACACCCTTGATCAGCCTGTTTGTGGTTACCCTAATTTTAACTAGGGTGCTTGTAATCGAGCCATTATCACTAAATTGTGTGTAACCACCGATGACCACACATAGTTTTTAAAATGCTCTAGACCTTTCCAGTTACAGCGAGACAAGCCAAAGCATCGTTTCAAGTAAGAGATACCGGCTTCAATTCCAGCTCTGAAATTTCTGAGCTTTCTGTAAACCCAGGGGCTTTTCGTCATCTCAAGTATGGCTAACCCTTTTTTCTTATGGAAAGCAACATCTTTTATGTTTCGTTGTTTAGCCGTGTCGAGATTTTCTTTGCTGGCATACCCCCCGTCTGCTGCGACTTGCCTGGGCGCCTTACCATAGTGGTCAATATGACGATCCACCATGGGGATGAACTGTTCCGAATCAGCCGGGTTACCCGTTTCAACGACAACATCCAGTACCATACCACTGCGACCCGTACTTAAATTCAGTTTGTGTCCATATTGTATATCCCGGCTGCCTTTAACAATAATATCGCTGTGTGCTTCAAACAGACTGAATACTTTTTCCGATGCGGGGACTTTCTCTCCATTAAACACACGTCTTGTCGTTTGATTGATGACCTGATCAATCAAAGGCAGATAATGATTGACCTCCAGGCGCCAATATTCCCAGCCGGGTGGCGGTTTTACATGACCGGCTATTTGCGCATTGTTGAGGTACTGACGTGTCTTTTTCGTGTAGTGAACAAGATCACTGTATAAGGCTTTTTTCTTATCCTTTCCACGGGTATAGATAATTGCACGCGCACGTTTTTTTGCTGCGCGATAATGGTGATGGCAGTCAAATTCCAAACCCATTTCGCTGGCTTGATTGAGTAATCTCGTCATCACCCGCACGGCATCCCATAACAGGCTACTGTCGGTTGGTTCGTGGATATGTGTTTCTGTGACGGTACTATCAATGCGCAACATGCTGCCTTTTTCAATGCCGGTTTTATTGGCATCATTGAGCAATGCCAGGTTAATACGTTCCCATGTCGGGTCGAGTATCCGGCTGATTGCCCCTTGCAAAGCCGACTTCTTGGGGACAAATCCATCGCTCAGCCGGGCAAATGTTTGACACGAGACCGAATCCAGCAAAACAAATGATAATTCTTCATAACTGAGTTGCCGATGTTGCTTTAAGATCGCGCAACGTAATATGGATTCAACTGACATCCCTTTTCGACCACTTTCATCTTTTAAATCGATCGTGCAGATGTCTTTTTCTACCCAATCCAGTATTTCTCTATGTTCATCCAATATCATGGAAATAATTTTTAATTCTTGGCCAATCTCGTGTTCAACATAATTATCGAATATACTTGTCTGTAGGCGTTGTTTTTGGCGCATCTTTTTCCCTCGGCTTTTTTTAATTATGTTTAGAATCAATTGCTTAGATTATAAGCATACCAGAATTAGCCGGGGAATTCATCTTGTTTTTGTGATTTTTTCTATGTTTTTCATAGGGTTGTAGTTTATGGATGAGAACTAGTTAAGATCCATGGTGACTAATGGGTCTCTCGGAAAACGGGCCTGCATTGGAAAACCGGGCTGCTGGTGATTCTGGTTATGGCATCGCACACAAAATTCCGATACATTCTGAAATGGAATTTCTAACTGTTGCGCCTGTTTAGGTAACGTCAAGTCAACATCTGGCTCGAAGGTTCCGTCCATATCAGATGACACGTGACAGATCATACAATTAGCGTCATTCAATGCTTTTACTTCCTGCACACTAAAGTCATGAGTATGCTTGCCTTGTAATAATGGGGAGTCAGGTAGATCTTTTCCGTTATGACAAATCGCACATTGACGCACTGCTTGGGTTCCGTTTTGTCCATGACAACCGGTACACGTCTCAAACCCTTTGCGATCAACAATACTCCGAATATTGGGAGCTTCTTTATGGATACTGTTCAAAAAATGACACGCTACACATTTCTCTTTGCCCCAGCCCATACCATCTCCACCATGACGAGGAGTAAGCAGTAGCTGCCCTTTTTCCAACGAAACATCCAAGGTTTTAGCTGCCTCAGCTGGCTGGATTAACCGCAATAGTGGCAGCCACACAAATCCTAATAGCAAAAAAGTGATAAAGGGCCGGTACCAACTGCTCATAGTTATCTTGTTTGGTGACAATCGCGACAATAAAAAAAGTTATGACATCGTGCACAATTCGACGGTTGGATACGAACATCGATACCGTGCAACGAACGATAACCTAAAGGGTGATAATCATTACCAGAAGTATCCCGGCGAAAATGACAATCACTACAAAACTTGTTATCTAAATGACACTCTTTACAGGCTTCTTTGTTTTGCCGGGCATCTTCACTATGATGCTGAATGTAACCAAAATTATGATCATCAGGCCATATTTTTTTAGGGTCATCATGGCATAATTCACAGCGCCAGGGCCCTCGCAATTCTACAACATGACAGTTATGGCAAATTTCATTTAGAGCCTCATTGGAAATGACATTTAGTGGTTTACGTTTTTTCTCATCGTGAACGTCATTTTTACGGTATGAATGACACAGCAAACAACTGTCACCCTCTTCCTCCATAACGTCATAATGGGCTTTGTGTGGATAATAAATATCGGGGCGTACGTCTCGCTTCTCCCACCAGGTTTTTTCTTTTTTTTTCGATGTTGACATTTTTTTAGGTGGCATTTCTTTTGCCGGTTTTATCGCGCCGTCCAGGAAAGGTTCTTGCATTTTCTCGGCTAAAGTTAAGCAAGACAAAAGCATCAGTATGAGGGTAAAAAAGGACTTAAACATCAATTGACCTTGGGTTGAAAATTATCAAAATAATAGGTCAGTTGAATACGACTTAAGAACTCGTCTTTAAGCCGGGTATTCCAAATGTAACTCCCATTGAGATCAACATAAAAATGATTGTTTATCCGGTAACGACACTGGGATTCCAAACCGACCGCCCGGTTTTCACCATATAGCGCTTTATTCTCAAACCGAACCGCCGTGCTTAATTTCAGCATCAAATTAGCATTAGCAGAATATTGCGCTTTTATATAGACGCTTTTGGCGTCATCCTGACCACTATCCAGGTAGTCAAACTCGCCACTTACGAATAGGTTACGCCATGAATAGATTTTAATGCCGCCATAAACACCATAGCCGGTGTTCGTGCTGTCTTCGCGCTTAGCGCGCATACCACCCAAAAAATATTCAAAATAATCATTGATCTTATGGTTTAATTTCAACCGAAAAAGATCTTGTCGTCCTAACGCATAAAAACTATCGGGTGCTGATTTTGGATAATGTTGAACTTAAAGTAAAAAAGAGGATCAATACTTTATCTTGCTGATATTATGAGGAAAAGGTCATGTCTGAAGTTGTCGCTCACGAAGGAAATCAATTAACTCTCCAAGTCACTGTAACGCTCACCGGTAGTTTAATGGAAATGGAAAAAGCGATCCTGGATGGATGCAATGAGATGGGAGGTCTGGCCACAGCACACGCCCTCCAGAAATTTGATACCGACGGCAGCCCAATCAAACTGGGTGAGGTCAAACTGACCGTGCGCGATAAAACCAATAAAATCTACCAAACACCGTATGGTGGTGTCCCCATTCGACGCTATGTGTATCAAACATCAAAAGGCGGAAAGATCTATTGCCCACTGGAAACGAATGCTCAAATAATCAGAGGAGCCACCCCAAAGTTTGCACAACAAATCGCACACAAATACGCCAACATGAATGCCCCGGCCGTCTGCCAGGATTTAAACGAAAACCATCACCGAACAATCGCCCATTCTTATTTACAAGCTGTCAGTGATTGGGTTGGCAGTATTGCCCAAGCGAAAGAACAGATCTGGGAATATGCGACGCCAACGCTCAATGAAGCAATTAGCACGGTTGTTGTCAGCTTAGATGGAGCCTACATCCTGATGCGAGAAGATGGATACAGAGAAGCCATGGTGGGCAATATTTCACTGTATGATGTCACCGGAAAACGGCAACACACTATCTACATCGGAGAAGCCCCTGAATATGGTAAAGGGACTTTTTTACAGCGCCTGGAAAAAGAAATTAGCACGGTAAAAAAACACTACCCAGATGCACTCTACTTAGGCATCGCCGATGGTGCAAAAAGCAATTGGACCTTTCTGGAAACACACACCAGTCGCCAGCTGTTAGATTTTTTTCATGTGACTGAATACTTGGCAACCGTTGCTTACGCGGCTTACCCAGGAAAAACCGATAAACCCAAGCGAGACAGTTGGCTGAATGAGCGTTGTACACAACTCAAACATGACTCAAAAGCCGTCGAAGCACTGATTGCAGAAATGGAGCAATTAGCCAAGAAAAAGAGCCTGACAAAAACAATCAAAGACGATTTATTGGCGGCGTTGACTTATTTTATCAACCATCGTCACATGATGGATTATGCGACACAGGTGAAACAACAATTACCCATTGGGTCGGGGGTGACTGAGGCTGCTTGCAAAACATTGGTGAAGCAACGTCTTTGTGGCTCAGGGATGCGTTGGAAAAACAAAGGAGCCAAAGTGATTTTATCGTTGCGAGCACTGGTTCAGTCAAAGGGGCGTTGGCAGCAATTTTGGGGAAATATTGAGCAATATGGCGCACACGTGTGTTTTTAGTATAACATTATATTGAATCACCACCCAAACTATAGAACTGCTCGCGGAAACTTGGGAAAGGATCTCTCGGATCATAAATCTCAAAATCGCTTCGTATCCGTATGTCGGCATTAACGTCCAACGTCGCCGATGCCATTAAATTTTCAAATAAGGACTCTTCTAAGATGTAGGTGCTAACCAACGAGAGCTCATATTTTTCCACATATTTCGTTTTAAACTTGCCGGAGGTAACAGCCGATAGCATCGCACGCGAAGTCGTACTCGCATCATGGAACTGTTGGATACCAAATCGCACAGATAAGTCATCCAAGGTCACGGGCGAAGTGTCGCGGCCCCAATCTAAGCCATGCTTATTCCACAGTGCTTCCAACCCATACATCCAGTCGCCGCTGACAGACCGCACATCTTCCATGCGCTGCGGTTTACCGCCATAAAAATTAAAGGAGAGGTCTAACGGTGAGTAGACATAGGTCAGATCAACACCATCCAGTGCGTAAAAACCCTGACTATCCGCTCGCTGGAATCGGCCTAACTTAACGGTAGAATTTATTAATTTGAGAGTTTGCTTGACATACAGCTGATAAATATCACCTTGAAAAGCCTTTCTACCCTCACGGTCATTGAAGTCAAAACCACCTTGGCGAGTAATGAAATCTACACCGCCTTGAAACCCCTTTTTATGATCAAATACTTCAAAGTTTCCCCAGATTTCGCCAAATACTTGGTCGGTTCGACCATAGCGGTTATCGATCTGGACTTTGCTGTTAAGTACTCCGCTCCAGTTCCATGCTTTACTATTGTGACAAAATAAGATCAGACCCAATGCCCATAAAATGTTCCAGTATTTACCGTCCACCACTCAATATTCAATCTCTTATTGTTCTGTAGAATATCTATTATCGCTGTCATAAATAACGCTTCAAATGTCTCTGGTTTGCTATAAGAAAACGCGGAAAACCGACGTAACAGTGAAAAGGATCTTATTTCAACTATTAAGCCAAACGGGAAAGACCCATGGCCAATTTATTTTTCGATATACCATTCGTCACCATCACGTTTTTTTACCACGGCCCAAGTCACTAAAGATGCTAGCGCAACCACGCACCCGCCGCAGACACTGCATTTACCTTGCTGAGGAATGGTGCAATTGGAGGACGTCAGCACATGGCCCGCTGCAAACCCGGCGCCCGCTAACCAAGGGGTCATTTTCATCAATAATGTACGATGGTCGTTTTGCTTTTCATCATCAGCAATTGCTTTAAATTCTGAAAATTCAGTTTTCAATTCTTGTTTCATCATTTCCTGCTCCTAAAAAAACGGATGTAGCCGTCATGCTAACTACATCCGGGAGTCTTACAACGAGGGTACTACAACTTAAAATTCACTTTAACTTCCTTGGAAATTCTGTGCATCCGTCCAACCCGAATGCACAGAAGGTAGTCCTTGACCTAATACCTCCTTCCTTATTTGTTGGCTATTACAAAATAACCAGTTTCAAAAGTTTTAAATACAACGTAACCACTTTCACTATCATCCGCTGGTCTGATAGACATCAAATCATTTGGACTAACGGGTCTGATGCTACCTAAATCGTGACTGGCGAAAACCACATTAATCTGATCAAGATTATTGGCCTGAACATCCCGCTAGAATTTGCAAGTATTTTTTAATAACAAATCAACGCATTTCATAGTTCCTTTGATGCTTAATCAAAGACCAGATGACTCTCGTTAAATGTCGCCCTAAAGCTCTGACTGCTTGGTTATGCTTTTTACCTTCAGCACGCTTTTTGTCATAATAAGCTTTGGAACTGGGTACCCGCTCGATATGTCGAGCTACCGCTACCATCATAGCCGCCTTGGCGCGCTTATTGACTTGCCTGGGTGTTTTCGTGCCTTTGAATTGCCCAGATTGATTGTCTAATGCGGCCATGCCGATATACAGCGCTAAACTAGCCTCGGAAGCAAATCGCTTCAGAGTGCCGATCTCACCCGCCAACTCGGCGCAGGAAATGACCCCAAAGCCAGGAATAGACTGTATCCGGCCAGCAATCACCGAGTGTTCAGTAAGGTCCATTATTTGTGTTTCTAATCGCTTAATAGATCCCATGATTGCCAAGATACGCTGAGCATCCTCAATGATCATCTCACCCACCCAAGCGACTTCGGGTGCAAAGTAAGCGGTTTGTTGCCACTGTTGGATGATATCCGCGTATTGGTGACCAACACCTTTGACTTGAAGCAGGCTTTTGCCCTGAATGCGAGCCAGTTTGGAGAACTCATCACGGCAGGTCAGAAAGTTTAAAAACCAAAGATTATCAACACTACCGGTAATGTCTAGTAGACCCGGTGAGACCGCCTTGAGGTCCACCTGTAGACGATTGGCGATGCGCATCTTATCATTGACCAACTGGCGGCGGCGACGTGTTAAGCGTTTGAGCTGGTCGTTTTCTGCAGGTGTTGCGGCGACTTCTTGCAACACATCCTTGGCTAAGGGTAAATGGGTACGCAACTGGAACAGTTCCAGAATTTTATGCGCATCAATCGGGTCGCTCTTAGCGGGCCCTGGAAAAATTTCTTTGAAACGAGCTAGCTTCAAGTTGTTGACATTATAGAGCGGATAGCCCCGCATCCGAATTTCCGTATCTAAGGGTCGCGCGTGACCATTGAAACCTTCCATCGCGATGGCGACCGGTAATCCAGTGCGTTTTTCATGAACCGCCAAACGCTGGAAAAAATCGCGAAAACCTAACTTATGATGGGCCAGGTCAAACTCTTCCAAAATCGCCCCGTCGGGGCCGGCAATGGCCACCCGGTGCTGATAAGAACCAATGTCAATGCCCACGGTAATTTGTGATGTTTGCATAGTGCTTACGCCTCTGCTATAAAAGATGAAAATTATCATCCAGCGTCTCGTCTACACTCAGAGCCACATCAACCGATTGGCACCATCCCGGCAGACGCTTTGGATGATGCAGATGACAGGGGCGGCACTTCAGTGCCGAGCGGATCTAATAAACCAGACCGCTGACCCCATGAGCCACACCCCCGTCAAACCATAGGCTAACTCGATTATCGTGTTTTGTCATCCGCAAATTTCGGAACAAAAGCCCCTTTTTCGATAAGCCTGTGGATAAGTGGATATCATCCCTGATATCCACTTATCCACGAGCCTAACAGGTTTGTTTTTATTCCTTAAATTCTATGGTAGACCCCGGTATGGCATCATAACTAATAATGGCCGATCTCCTACATTTTCAACACGGCCCTTGCTCTTATTTGAAATATCAATAACAAATACATCGGAACTTAGGCTGCCTAGGCTATTGCGGTTAAGAAGATCCTTGGCTGCATCGACTCCGGCACCGGGGATTAGCCCGACCTCAACTCGATAAGAAGTAAAAGTCAGCTCGTTGACTCCGCCGCCATCAATGGCTAATGCCAAATTTTTCCTGACAGCAGCTTTCCCTTTCAGCGTTGCGTACATAAATGAGTCGACCGAGGGAAGGTCTTGCTGTAGCGCCAAGCCAAAGTTTGCAGCAACACCGATAAGTTCAGCCGACTTGATTGGCTTAAACTCACCTGTGACCGCACGTGCCGTGGAATTTTTAAGAATGGTCATTGACGAATCCAGTTTCGATGTATATAGAATATCGCCAACATTTTCAGTCACTCGACCCGTATCATCGACCTTCATATAAGGCATATCCAATACGACTATACCTTCATCAACCAAACGACGATCAGGCAGCTGTACCACTTCTTTAACATTACCTTCGCCCAACACTCCATCAGCCGATACCAGAGAACTAAACGAACCGCTTTGTTTACGGCTGTGACAATCCTCACATGGCATGGACTCAGGTGATGGTCGAGTATTGTGAGTAATAATATACTGATTGGATTCAGTCCAAAACATTGCCGTATCGGCGTTAGCATAGCCTTTTTTCGTATCCCCTATAAATCTTAGGGCATGGTCTCAATCATCGCCTCACAACCTGAACTCTTTTCACGAATCAGCTGAGCAAGAGAAGGCAATTTAAACTCACCACTGACCCTGTCCCGAATATAGTCGTACGTTCTAACACCTAGTTTTTTCGCGGTTTGACTAAGGGTCATAAAGGTGTCTTTCACCTCGGTGCCCGCGTCTGACATGGTATGCAAACTGACATCCCTTTCCCGTGCTTGCACACGGGCAGCTAATTCGGAGGCATTGTTATGCAACGGTAATTCCGGGTCGTCAAGCAACCGAAGCAATGCGTCCTGTTTCGCCCGTGTTTTGGCGATGCGCTCATCCAGTTGTGCATAACCCGTTTGCGTTGAAAACAGCGCGTCAAACGCCTTTGAAAGTAGGTTGGCCTGTTGGTCATCCGGAGCCTGTTTGTAAGCCTTTAGCCGATGATAGAAAAGCCAGTATTGGGTCAGAAATTTATCCAGTGACATTTTGTGTTGCGGAACAATCGGCCGTAGCTTTTTATAATGCCTGCCATCATGTATCCAGCACAAGGCGATATGCCGAGTGAGTAACTTGAATTGTGGTGCATCATCGCAGACCAGCGTTTCAATCACGGGGATCGTTGTCTGTTCCCGGTAAGCCGCGATGGCACAGGCCTCCTTGATGCGTGTCCGCTGTTGCGGGCCAGGCTTGAGGGTATCCAGCAGAGCATCAAAAGTGCTTTCGTCAAAGCAGACGCCTTTTTCCAACCGTTTATCCACGGCCTTGCGTATTTTATTAGACAGTTGAAAGCCCTCGAGCAGGCCAATGGCCTGCGTGTTATAAAGAAACTGGCGCGGCGCAAAGTTCCTGAACACATCCAGCACCGTCAGACGATCTTTGTGCGGGGTGGTGAAATAGGCCGAGTAAAAGGGATTACAGAGAATTTGCGTGTAATGGTTTTCGCCCTTGACACGGGCGCTGGTGTCATCGGTCTGCTGATATGTCGTACTCGCCAGCCCAGCCTCAACAATGTCAGATTTTTCCTGATGAAAATCGGCGTAGCCTGTTGTCCACTGATTGGAAAGATACGCCGATGAAATTTCGATGCCAAAATTCTGAAAGAAGTCCAGAATACAGCTTTCCGACAGATTGCATTCGGATTTTAACAGCGGAATCAGGGAGCGGATACCGACGCCAAATTCACCTTTCCCCGCCACATCGGCCGGAAGTTGACCCAGAAAGGTCTTCCCCTGTGATGGCGAGTAATACACCTCACGCCGATATTTGACATTGTTCGTGATGATCTTGATGTCCTGAATGACGACATCTGAATAGCCTTTAAATCGAGCATCCGTTGGCAGGACATTTTTGTTGACGGGACAAACCTGCTCTCGGTCAATTTTCACCTTGGTCAATTTGCCCTCGCGTTGACGTTTCTTAGGGTTGTTTTTTTCATCGGCCTCAGGGTCACCGCCCACTTGACGTTCCTTTTCGGACGAGTGATCAGCGGATTCTTTTGTACGGTTACCCTTGATATTCGGCTTGCCCTGTTCACCTTTCAAGCGGTTGATTTCATCTTTGAGCTGCTGGTTTTCTTCTCTGAACGCCTCATTTTCACCATAAAGCGTTTCTACCAAGTTAAGCAGTCCATTCACCAGGGATTTTATCTGAGGATCAGGGATGGAGGCCACATCTACTTGCAACGCTTCGATGGCCGACTCAATAGTGTTTCTGTTCAACGATACTTTAGAGGTCTTATGAAGTATAAGCCTATTATATCGTTGGTTTTTTAGGTCAGATTTTTGCCCATACAATGCGATTAATGGGGGTTGGTAATATTGGCGAAAAGGAATTAGCAAAGCGTTGCGAAAGGGTCTCCAGTCGCTTCACAAATGGACAAACAACCCGAAACAGGGTGTGGCGGAAATGAACATTGAAAACACAGTTTGTGTCCAAAACCTTGTCAAGTGTTTTTTTACTTTTATGGCATGTTTTTTCTGGATGGTCTGTTGCCCTAGAATTTATAGGGGATACCTTTTTTCTTTAGAACCTTATCGTAGACCTTCTTCAAAGCGGCGAAAGCTTCATATGATTCCGGCTCACCAAAACGTATGTTACCGTGACTCTTTCTGGCAGATACTCGCCCTAACTCTTCACCGGTATCTGGATCGACAATAAGGCCATACATATCACTACCATCCTCAGGTTTGACCAGTTTAAAAGCAGAATCCCGCTCAAACCGCACCAAGGCTCTACCGGAGGCTTTGTCCTTCCAGTAATAACGCAACCGGGGATTGCTGGGCATAATTTTCAGCTTGCCATTTTCCGCGTTACGATAACGGTACATCGGAATTAAAGGTTTGCCTTTTCTGTCTTGCAGTTTGGTAATATGGCACGTTTCACATCCCACCACATCAAAATGGGTTTTGGTGATTTTGCTCAAAGAATCCTTGTCATAACCGGCCATATCGCCATTCGACTTCCATATTTCACGATGGGCATCCAATAAAGTTTTTTGACCTGATGGAATAATCAGATTGGGGCCTGTCATATGACAATATTCACACGACATGGCACCTGGCGAATAATCCAGATCGTTACGAATATCCATGTCTGAATCGCCTTTCAGAAAATTATGATGGGCATCCAGATCAACATTGGAAAAACTCGGTTTAAAATACATACTGGAATGGCAGGCATTGCAATTGTCAATAACTCGTTCTTCGCCATTTGCTGCCTTGTAAACCTTGCCTTTATGTACATCATCTTTTAAATCTGTTTCAAGAATACCGTCTTCGCCCAGTTCCATAACCGCATCAGATCCGAAGCCGTAAAAACCGCGTCTTGAATTACTGGTTCTATGGCACATCATGCAGTTTTCATTGTCAGGAAATCGCAGCATTTTGACTGAGATGCGGCCATTCGCGTCAAACGCTTCGGCATGCCATTGTATTTTGGGCTTGCCGCTCTCATCCATAGCCAATTCCATCGCAGGTGCTGGCGGCGCCTCACCTGCCTTCGCTGCCACAGTTGACTTGCCATTGCCGCCATGATCCCCTGCAGGTGCTTCCGGCTGACGTTCAAACGTCAGGAAGTTTTTACCATCGGCACTAGGAATAAGTTCCCAGATCGAATTGGAGATATAGCGAAAATTTCCACTTTTAGCCATTGCTTTGCGGCCATCTTTAAACTCATCCATAGCGGTCTTAGCCTCTTCTCCTTCAGAGGGGCCAAATTGACTGGCAGGAAACTTGGTTAAGACGTCAAATTCTGTGTGGCAAATCATGCAATCTGCTTCATAGACACCACTCTTTTTCCAATCCCAAAGCGCGACGGTTTCTTTGGAGGCCTTCTGATTATTCTCGTCGGTCCCCCGATTATAATAATCACCATCTAGTGCGATTATGGTCTCTACCGGTTTATCTGTATAACGAATACCGTTGCGATCTTTTTCTCCCAGCCCACCGCCCGCATGACAGGTATAGCAGTCTTTAATGAACCCAGATGACCCATAGTCAGCAAAATTTTCTGTTGTGGCATTATTTTTAGCCGCTAACACATTTGGGTTACTACCACCCATGCAGCTGTAACCGCCGAAATAGCCTGGAGATACTAGTTGTGGTATCCCTCTTTTTAATCCATAGAGGTCATCCGCTTCATCTCTGCCAAATTCAAAATGATAAGCATGAGTGATTTTTTCGTAGTCATGACAACCGCTGCCTTCACAACTCTTTTTAGGACTGTAAGCTTGTTGCGACTGCAAAACATGGACACCATTTTCATCTAACAATGGAATGGCTGGGTGAAGTACTGATTCATCATATGGATTATTGGCCTGCACTAGCGTTACTGAGGACACAAGCAACATGCAGAAAAACTGGCATATTCTCAAAAACAACTCACTTGGGCTTTTCATAGTTTCCCCTTTATTCTATTTATTACAGAAATGATGTTGAATGTGACCATGCTGGCTGGAAGCAACGGCGACCTATCACAAAGCTAAGAGCAAATATTAAGCCAGTAGATAATTGAAAATAGTAAAAGCTTAAAATACAAGAATTTACTTCACTATTTTGACTAGACAAGCATCATCACCTAATGCCGTGCAACCCAATAATTGCGGGATATCACCACACGATAACGGCAAATAACACAGTTTATTGGCTCCTCAAGGATATTTACTGCATTGCTAAGGTTGATATTAGGCTCAACCTATTTTTCTTATCGTTGGAATGATGATTCCAAAATTTATTTATTCATGAACTAAACTTATTTACCATTATTATTGGAAACATCTATTCCTTATAGACCGAGTTAGCTATGTTTTTGTAAATTCTAGCTGACGATGAATAACTCCGATTAACCATAAGCAAAGCATTAGTTCGTTTTAAACGATATTTATCATCATGAATTTATTTGATTATCTTGAATCTTCAACGCAAAGCACCAATCTACTAAAACGAGTGATTCCGTTTTTAGGGAAAAATGGCTTGGCAGCTAATCCAATTAATTATGCAGTTTCTTATGAGTACCTACGAAACGAAAATGCGGAACTCAATAAGGCAATTGATGATGCATTGAAGAGCAAATCCAAGTTAACCGATGAATTGATGTCGATTTGGCTCAATGAATATTTGACTGACAATAAAGCGGATAGCCTGGAGAGTTCACAATCCTATTTAATGACGATAGTCAATAAATTGGTACAAACAACCAGCAATGCTGAAACAAACGTCGGTGAATTTGATCAAAACCTCCAACAATATGGTAATGACCTGGCAGATGTCTCGGATGCAAAATCATTGGGTAACATTATTTCCCAATTAGTAACCAGCACCCAAACCATGCAAGCTTCAGTAAAAGAAATGAAAAATGAAGTTGAGGCTAGCAAAGCAGAAATTAATTTGTTACAAGAACGATTGGATCAAGCTGAAGTTGAAGCATTGACTGACCCTCTTACCGGTTTAGCCAATCGCAATGGTTTTGGAAAAGCCATTTCTGAAGCCTTAGCCACTGCTGAGGAAACTGAATCTTATCCCAGCTTACTAATGCTCGATATCGATCATTTTAAAAAAGTTAACGATAATTTCGGTCACCTGGTGGGCGATAAAGTCATTCAAGTGGTGGGTACAGTTCTGATTAAAAATATCAAAGGGCAAGATTCTGCTTCACGTTTTGGTGGTGAAGAATTTGCAGTATTATTGCCGGAAACAAGTTTAAAGAACGCAACAATTCTAGCAGAAAAAATTCGTCTCTTGATAGAAAAAACCCGCATCAAAAGAACGGGCGACAAGGATGAGCTGTGTCGCATTACCATCTCGATTGGGGTCGCTCGATACCAGCCTGGAGAAACGATAAACAGCTTGCTGGAACGAGCTGATAACGCTCTTTACCAATCGAAAAACAGCGGCAGAAACCAAGTCAGTGTCGATAAAGAAACGGCCGTCTGCTAGCCTTTCCTGGCGTGCTTATTAGGGTTTAAACGACTATTTATCAGGCAGCGCAGCACCTTTCAGAATAGCTCCAGGCATCTTAGCATCACTTAAATTTGCTGATTTCAAATTGGCATTAGTCAAATTAGCCTGGGCTAAATCCGCACCGGTTAAATCGACTCTGAATAAATTAGTATCTGTTAAATTTGTTCCGCGTAAATCGGCAAAACGCATCAAAGCTCTGTTTAAATCACTTCCCGATAAATCTGCACCTGCTAAATTGGCTTTGTTCAGGCTAACCCGCATCAATCCCATCGGCTGGTTTTTCATATCGACTCCCCAATTCACATTGGTAATGTTAGCTCGCGTTAAATCGGCATTATCTAACGTCGCGATAATTCGACTGCCTCTTAAATCGGCTTTCGACAAATTTGCTCCTTTCATGTGAACGCCAAAAATACTAACCTTCTGTAAATTTGCTTCGCTCAAATTAATACCTGTCATCACTGTTAAATCCAAAACTAAGCTTGACAGGTTGCAACGGCTTAAATTAGCCTGCCTTAAATCCGCACCCCATAGATCAGCATGCCTAAAATCAATTCCTGATAAATCTAAGCCCCGTAGGTCTTTACGACGAAGATTTGCAGGCTTTTTTAGCGTTGCCGTTTCTAACATTACTTCGATTTGTTGACGATCTAAATCAGCCGCAGAAGCTGACCCGACACCCCAAAAAGCAAACAAGACTATGGCAAATAATTTCATGCAATTTTTCATTCCGATTCCTCTCTGACGACTCATCAATATTAACTTTTTCTGGCTACTGTAAACCCTAAGGTTAACCATTCGCAATAAAAAGCATCCTTTAGAGTTATGAGACCCCACCCTATTATTTGGTTCATATCAAAAATACTCCAACTAATAATAATCGCCCAAGTCTTGCCCACATTAGGAAAAAACACAGCGTTAACCTGGCAAAAATGCCAGTCCAGCCTAAAATTAAAGCAACATTGTTCTGTTTTAATCTTTAGGATGAGTTCCCAGTCAATCAGTCACACATCCAATGTTAATCAGAATATTTCCTTTTTTTATCATTTTAAATTTGTAGGGAAAACTGACTATGAAAAACATTATTGCGGGGATAATTTTGAGTTGTTTAAGTATGGGTAGTTCCTCGATGGTTCAAGCGGGTAATGCTAAAGCCGGAAAAATTGCCTTTGAAACGTGTGAAGGCTGCCACAGCCACTCTAGTTACAGTAATATCTATCCAACTTACTATGTACCAAAATTAGGCGGCCAACGACCCTCTTATGTCGTGTCTGCTTTAAAAGCCTATCGAGACGAATCAAGACCCCATGCCAGTATGCAAGGAAATGCTTATAATTTAACCGATCAAAAAATCGAAGATATCGCCGCATTTTTAACCAAAAGCACATTGGAACCTGAAGCAAGCCCAGCTGATGGCAGCGCCAAGGCGGGCAAAGTTCTATCTGCCAGTTGTATGGGCTGCCATGCTGAAGGAAAAGATACCGGCGCTGGCTACCCCAGATTAACAGGTCAATACGGCAATTATTTGGTAAAAGCCATGAAAGATTATAAAACCGGTCGACGTAAAAATGCCATTATGCAATCGATGGTTAAAGACCTATCTACCGATGACATGGAAAACTTATCCGCCTACTTTGCCAGTCAAGTTGCTCTTTCTGTGGTTGAGCACTAATTTATTCGAGTCAACTGTGGAGCAAGCCTTAGGTAGTTCCCATCCATAAATTACAACCATATGAAAAATAAAGAGAACGCTAGAAAAACGAGATGGGAAACTCGGCTAAATCAAGTATGATATTAATCTAAGTGATTGCTTCAAAGCATTATTAAAAAATGGCCGAGGGGAAAATGCCTAACAAACAGCGAGTCCAAACAAGTCTATTCGATCATTATGTTTAACACACAAGTGGAAACGAATAAAAAAATATATCCTTGATACTGGATCAACATATAGAAATACTTGATTGAGTAGACAAGGATATTCAAGCCATCAATTTGAATGATGTCAGTGGACGAAAAAGCCTATCGGTTGAATCAGTTCTGCGTTGCGCCATCGTTAAGCAACATCTAGATCTCAGCTATGAAGAATTATCTTTTACCCTGTTGAATTTCTCTCGTGTCAAACATTCGCTTGGCTGTCAGATGGTTTTGTTCCCAAAAAATCAGCGTTTCAAGGTGCCATCAGTCGAATACAAAATTCAACCTGGGAACGTATCAACCGGGCATTGTTGGGTAACGCCAAAGAAAGTGGTATTGAAAAAGGCGCTATGTTGCGCATTGATAGCACCGTTACTAAAACACAGAAGACGGACACAAATACAAATCAATATTCGTATATTATTGTGTCCTTATGCCTTATAGCTACGGTAAAAAAATACAGCTTGGCGACCATGCAGAGAAACATTCGATTTGCAGAATTAACCACCCCCAACTTTGCACTACAATCTCTAATTTTTTCAACTTTTAGTTATCTCAAAAGACCTGCATAACCAGCGTCTGTGGAAATTTCCTTAAACTGTGATTTTACTGTATGGTATGTAATTAAGAGCTTAAGCTTTTATCTTTTCAATTTTTCAGACCAAGCCGTCTGGATATCTCATCAACCAAGAGGTAATACTATAATGACAAACGTCAAAAAATATCTGGCAGCAGTTATGCTGATCTTTACTTTCGGCATACTTCAATCAACTGCCTGGGCAGAAAAAGCTGCTGCTCCAGCCCCAGCAACCGCCGCTGAAGTCATCACTCATCTAGACGCGGCAATGCCTTTTCTTGAAAACGGTGATGTAGCGAACGGCACTACTCACATCAGAATGGCTCGTTCAGCTTGTAAAACCATGTCGCATGAAGGTGAAGGCATGAAGTCTGTTTTAAGTGACTTAACCCAGGCTTTAATCCATTCTAAAAAAGGTCATCCTGGCCCTTCCATGGAGGCGATCAATAAAGCGAAAGCTACTTTAGAATCTATGTAAATGTCCTGAAAAAAGAGCCAAGTGGTTGCTTTGCTACGACTCGACACTTGGCTCTAGTCGCAGCTACAAACCATTGGAATAGACTTACCTATCTTCTCCCAAAAATGCTCGACTCATTCAGTCGATATCAGTATATAATTAACATCAAAATCACGCGCCCGTAGCTCAGCTGGATAGAGTAACTGGCTTCGAACCAGTTGGTCGGGAGTTCGAATCTCTCCGGGCGCGCCAACTTCCTGGTAGTTCCAAAAAAACTGGTACAGTTAGAGCTTTGTGCCAGATACCAGAGAAGCATGATTGAGATTACATTTTACTGCCCGCACATCTTGTTCAAAATCATTGAAATTCCATTCGCTAGATCCAGTTTAACCCTCTATCAACGGGGATCGACAGTTCGGTTACCCAGCCAATTATTGATCCCGACTATAATGCTCCAATGTTCGGCTGGTGGTTTTTGTTAATTCAGTTTTGGATAGGGCTTTGAATATTTGAGGAGTGGCCAATGGATCCAAGGCTTCATCATCTACATACCACCACGTTAGTTGTTAGTAGTGTTTGCTAATGGAAGTAAAGCAGGATGACACACTGTCACCTCAACCCCACTCTTTCTTAAACAAGTGGAATTGAGGGTTTTACTATACATCTTTACTATGAGCAACCAAGGCGAGCTTTTTTCTCAAATTCAAATAAATTCGAAAGATGTAGAAAGACGCTGTGACTGCATTCATTACGCCGCTTACTAAAGATTTCATGAGATACCTCCCTTTCTATGTAGCTTGTTGTCAAGGTCAGTTTCAGTTTGTCAAATAAGCATCGGTTTGTATGCGATCTAATCACCTTTTTTATGTAAATTGTTCACACTTACTACATCTCTGGTTCATCTACTCACAACTCACTTTTAGCGATTTGGTCAGTTTGTGAAAGTTATACATACCTAGATGTTTTATCTTTGATCCAGCACTAAAAATTAATTCTGAATCGAGCCTGATATCTTCCTCAGTAATTCCCAGAGATCGCATTAAATCGGGATATTTAGCCATTTCTGTTAATGTTAATTTAAAATCTGTGTTTTTATAAAGAATGACTTTAGCTTTTGGCCCAACGATTAAACTATCAATCTTTGAACTCCAGTCATCTCCCTTTATATTGCTTAATTCCGGCAAATCAACTGGCCCTTCTACCCGCATTGTTTCGCCTACATACTGAGCAAACTCATAAAAATCGACCCAACAATCTTTTTCCTTTGCCACTGCAATATTAGTTTGCATTGCTACGAGGACTAAACATAACAAGCACCATCTTGTGCCGACAATAATTGTTTTAAAATTGTTCATACTACCCCCTCCGTAAATAACGTTACCAGAATAATCAGCTTATCATTTATCGCTATAAGACCTTAACTATTTGACAGCTGATAATCGCCTTAAGTTTATTTTAAATTTCCTGACCAGCTTGTGAAAGGTCAATAATGGCCACCCAAACAAGCTTCAGTTGAACCCCATTAATCTTTTTTTCATTCGATATAACATTTCATGTTGAATGCTTGGTGAAATTGTGATGAACAAAACAGGCTTTTGTTGCTAATAACATAAAACCAGGGGTTTAAAACGATGAAAAGATTGCAGCAAGCACGATTGGGCTTTCGATTCATTCCGTTGAGTTTTGTTGAACAAAGCTGTTTTTGACCAGCCAAAAAGGTTTAGCTGCAAATGGCTCAATGGCCTGACCATCCTGATCAATCAGCTTTTTTAACCAATCCACTGGAATAGCGTAAAAACGCCCGCCGTTATCACTGCGAAAAAAAGTGGTAAGCCCAATTAGTTTTCCTTTAGCATCGAATAACCCGCCTCCACTGGCACCATGGTTGATACCTACAGTGGTTTCTATCACTTGACTTGAGTGATAAGGAAAGAGCTTAGTCACTTTACCTTGTTGCAAGCTTATTCCGACCGCATTAGGATAACCGTAAGCGAACACTTTATCGTTGATCGAAATACTGGCAACACTGCCCAATGAAACACTGGGTATTGGTAAGTTTTTAACGTGTAGCAAACAAATATCCAGCTCGCCATCAACAACTTGAGAGAGTGCTTTGTAAAAAATAGCGCTTTTCAGAACGGCGATTGAATGAGCGCCTTGGGTAACGTGACAATTGGTCACCACTTGATCTTTTGCGACTACCACGCCTGAACCCATCGCAGTTTTGTGCTGAGCATTCGAAGCTACAATTTTTACCACGCTACGAGCCAGCAATGGATTGGGCATTGTTTGAGCATGCGCCATCAGACACCAGAAAACCCCCATAAAGGTCAGCAAGGATTGACTCATCTTTAATTCACTCAAAGCAATACTCATTGTCCATTTTCTGATGGTTATTAAACCGCATTATTTCACAGAAAAAACTTTGCTCCTTAAGCTTTCCAACCTGCTAAAAAATTACCCACTAGCATGTCGATACTATCCTCGACGCCTTCCAGGCCAACCAACTCTAGTTTTTTTGCTAGTGCCAGAAGGCAGACCCCATGAACCCCTGCCCAAACAGTACGAGATGCATTTTTAATCTCAACTTGGTTTTTCTGCGGTGCAATTTTTTGAAAAAAAATTTCAAATTTGATAAATGGTTGGTTAACCTTTTCTTGATACCAATCTGGCAAAGGCTCAGGTTTTGCCGATTGATAAGAAAAAAGCATGATCCAAAAATTAAAATGCTCATCTGCAAATTTCGCATAGCCCTTACACAGTGCAAATATGCTGGCTTCAGGGTCTGGATTGATTTTAATCACTTCGTCCAAATACTCATTGAGGGCATCCAATGTTCTGGCCTTAACATGTAAAATAAGATCTTCCATATTATCGAAAACCATGTAGATACTGCCAACGGTATAACCGATATTCATGGCAATTTTTCTGACTTTCAATGCCTCAAATCCTTCTTCTTCTACAATTTCTTCTGTTGCTGCCAAAATCAATTCTTTTATTTCTTCCAGGCTATGTTCGCTGCGCCTTGCCACGACATTTTACTCCTTAAGTTTTAAATTTTGTCTTATGTTGAAATACTTTCTACCAGCGCTGGATTTATGCCAACACAGCTTCAACTAATCTAACCCAGTAGGCAGCGCCAGTGGTCAATATATTATCGTTAAAGTTGTAATTTGGGTTATGAAGCATGCAGCCGTTTTCAGCAGAGCCATTGCCAATCCAGAGATAACAGCCTGGTTTTTCTTGCAACATAAAAGAGAAATCCTCTGCTCCCATACTTGGAGCCGGGGCCGTATTCACTTTATCTGAACCTACCAAATCTATTGCAACTTGCATCGCTGTAGCTGTCGCTTCCGCATCATTGATTGTAACAGGATAGCCTGGATTACCGGGGTTAAATTCAACTCCAGTTTGCACATCGCAAACTTGACCATGCGCATTCACCGCTTGCTCTATCCTTTGTTTAATCAATGCCCGAACGTTTGGGTCGAAACAACGAAAAGTTCCTCTTAGCACTGCGTCATTCGGTATGGCGTTCCACGTGCTACCCGCGTGTACGGATGTCACGCTGACTACAACAGAATCTGCGGGATCAATTGAACGACTAACAATAGTCTGTAAACTCAGTATGATTTGACTTAAAGCCACGATAGGATCTCTTCCCAAGTGTGGCATGGCTGCATGACTACCTCGTCCTGTTATTTTAATTTCAAACATGTCAGAAGAAGCCATCATGGGGCCGGGCTTAATCGCGAAATGCCCGATAGGGAGATCGTGAAAATTATGCATAGCAAAAACGCTATCCGCCGGAAATAAATCAAACAAACCGTCTTCTATCATTTGTTTAGCGCCACCCTGCCCCTCTTCCGCAGGTTGAAAAATAAAATACACGGTTCCATTGAAGTTTTTTTTTGCCGCCAAGTATTTAGCAGTGCCAAGCAACATCGCGGTATGGCCATCATGACCACAGGCGTGCATCACACCATCGTGCTTAGATCGATATGACAAGTCATTTTTCTCATGAATAGCCAAAGCATCAATATCAGCCCGCAACCCAATTTTCGAAGGGCTACCACCATTTTTTAAGGTTGCCACTATACCTGTTTGACCTAATCCGCAGTGCACTTCTAACCCGAAAGATTGCAACACATCGCGAATATATTCCGACGTTTTTAACTCTTGATACGCTAATTCGGGGTACTGATGAATATGATGACGCCATTGGCACATATCTGGAAACAATTGTTCAATAGCGGATGATATCTGCATAATTATCTAACCTGGTGGTGAGTGATAATTTATATCAACTGTCAACTTCAGTTGGGATCGGGCGACAACTTTGGAGTCTGGGATGATACGGGTAGCAAAGTCAACATATCATCACCGGTGAGCTCATAAGCCTGCCCAAAACCCATGACAAAGCGTCCTCTATTCGGCTCCAAACAGAATAACGTAAAGTCGGGAAAGCTTCGCAACAATTGCATAACCTCACCAAAAGTTGCTGTAAACAGTTCTAAGGTCGATGCGAATTCTGGCTCGTTTGGTGCGACTGTACGCGCATAACAGTTAAAACTGGCTCGGGTTCTGGCAAATAGTTGCTGACAAGATTCTTCATCTTCAATTACCAAAATAGAAGCTGAGGGGCGTACTAGTAAATCTTTGGTATGGCCAGCTAGCTGACTGATGAAAATATAAAATTGACCGTGTTGACCTCGCACAAATGGTGCGTAACTCGACCTAGGTTTACCTGCTTTGTCGACAGTGGCTAACTGAAGACTTTTGACTCTTTGAAGAAGACTCTGATAGACCTCTTCCGGGATTTCATTCATGGTCAAACATAACGGTTGCTCAGAAGGGAAACCGCTCGCAACAGTTGAATGCAGTCTTTGAGACCAAAGCCACAGCAGGGAAATTCCGTAACATTAGCCATATAATTTGGTCACCATATGAGCATGTTTTTCGCCTAAACCGAGCACATTTTGCCGGAGAGATTGATCTTTAATCTGACCATTCTCATCAAAAACGTTATGTGCATCCGGTATAGCAATTTGCTCTGGCAAAACAATACAACCAACGTTGGATAATATCGATCTGATATGGACTAACCCACGCAAGCCACCCAGTTTTCCCGGAGAAGCGCTCATCAAACTAACCACTTTACCTTTAAAACATACCAAGGGCGCTTCATCAGGTTTTTTTCGTGACAACCAGTCGATGGTATTTTTTAGCACCCCGCTGATGGAGCTATTATATTCAGGACAGGCAAGCAGCAAGCCTTGATGAGACAACATCAGTTGTTTCAATTCTTTTAAACTTTCCGGCTGCCCTAATTCAGCTTCCAAATCCTGATCAAACAAGGGCATAGGGTAATCCCTAAGAGAAATTAAACTAACAGTCAACCCACCTGTCTCAACGCCTTTAGCCGCTTCTCGAACCAGTCTCTGGTTAAAAGAATCACGCCTGGTACTTCCAGAAAAAGCCAAAATGGATAGCGCAGACATATTCTTTCTCCTTCTCTATAGACTGTTACGTTAATAATCTAATACCATCGTACCATATGACTCGTTAATTCTTATTCAACACAATCACCAACGGGTGTGATTAAAAGTGATGCAACATGTTAAGATTGTATTTTATAGAGTTGAAATATAAAAGAAAATATACATGAACAAAACCATCCCCGAAAAAGATATAAAGCTACTCGAACTTCTAAATGAACATCCCATACTACGCCATCGTGTTGAGGCATTAATGGCTATCGTAGAAGATGACGATGAAACGATTGAGAAAGCGGATGCAGCGGAGCAACGCGTCATTGAAGAGGTTCGAAAAATAGGTCACGCAGCACTTTCCGAGTGGGCAGAAAGTAAAAATAAGCGCAATGAAGCTGAATTGAAAGAACAACCCGAATTACGTATTGCAGGAAAAAAAACTGTGGTGGCATAGTACCTTTGATATTATCGAAATTGAAGAAACCCTCTTTCGTGAGTCAACCCATATCGTTCGTACTTTTTCAGATCAAGCGAATGTGACCTGCCGAAGTACCTCGACGCCTTTACAACGGGCCATCACAGATTTTGGAGCAGACCAGCCATTTGGCCAAGTCAACGCTAAACTCCAAGAACATTATGGAATAGAGGTACCGGTGAGTAGTATTAGGTTCATCACAGAGCATCATGGCAAAGCGATATTTGAACAAACAGACCTTGTCAGTGACTGGCCAGATACCTCAGGTACAAAACACGTCATTGCAGAGACAGATGGAGGCATGGTTCCTGTGGTGACCATTGATCCTGAAGCAAAAGATAAGCGAAAAGAAAAAACACTGGGCTGGCAAGAACTGCGACTTTGTATTGCCCATGAATGTGGCAGTCGGACGCTGCATTATGGAGGAAACTTTTCTGGGGGTATTGAAGAAACAGGTCGCCAGTTATTTGATTGCGCGATGAATGTAAACTTTGGCCAACAAACACACGTGCATTCGGTAGGCGATGGCGCATCCTGGATCAAGCGCCAAGTGGATGAACAATTTGGCGAAAATGGAACCTATTTAATCGACTTAATGCATCTTTGTGAATACTTGGCAGAAGCGGCACCTAGCTGTACAGGTGACTCGGCATTATGGTTAGATGAACAAAAACAACGTTTGAAAATCAATCAGGCCAGCCTTGTTCTTGAAACCCTATTGCCGTTTCTTGAACCATCCGAAACGGATGATGAGAAAGCGCCGGTTCGTAGGGCTTACCGCTACTTGAGAAATCGTCTGGATCAAGTTGATTATCAAGGTGCGATAGAAAAAGGACTTCCAATCGGTTCAGGTGAAATTGAAAGCGCTCACCGTTACATTGTTCAAGCTCGGCTTAAGCGTCCTGGAGCTTGGTGGTCACCCAATAATATAGATTATATGTTGGCTTTGCGATTATGTAGAATCAATCAACGATGGGAAAATTACTGGCAAGATGTTAGGCAAAAGGCGGCATGATGAAAATTTAGTCTTGCATCACTTTTAATCGTACCCATCACCAACCACTCCCTTATTTCGATTGGCTAATGGCCGAATTAGAGCAAGAAAACCCGATCATTGAGCAGGCATTCGGTCATCACGTACACTGGAGCTATTGGCATGATCCCGGATTGAGCCAAAAATAATGCTGAAGATTTTGCAAGAGCGACTGAAAACTTAACACAGCAACTGCTAGATGCCGCTGAAATTTCATCCAACAACACCATTTTAGATGTCGGTTGCGGCTTTGTCGACACCCTTGCAAGTTTGAACGAAAGACTAACTAACGCTTATTTGTTAGGCCTGAACATTGACCGCAGGCAATTACAGCGAGCTAAACAATCAGACACCCCTAAAGCTCCAAATACCATAAAATTTATGCAAGGAGACGCCTGCCATTTACCTGTTACAACGGATAGTTTGGACACTATCATTGCCGTCGAGTGTATCTTTCATTTTGGTGATAGGCTGGGCCTTTTTACAAGAAACAAGTCGAGTACTCAAACCAGGCGGCCGGCTAGTACTTTCGGATTTTGTACCGATTGATTGGTACTTGCCTTACACGTCCTCGCTAGAATACTTAACATCTAACTCAAGAAGATAAGGGGCCACAAAGTCTTCATACTCTTTTTTCTTTTCACTTGGTAACTCCCTCCATCCGGTAATTCTACCTCGGCATTTCTCAGAACCACACATGCACTGTTTCGGGAAATAATCAATACCGTAGTTTCTCATAGCATAATCGAAGGTTATTTCTTCGTTAATACTGATACTTTGCCTGGCTACAAAGTTATGAGCACCAGTTTCATTTACTCTAATACCACAATTCGGATCACAGGAATGATTAACCTTAATTATTAACCCAGCATGAAGTACATACTCATTTTCGCCTATCTGCGAAGCATGAGAGTGATTTTTACTCAGCACTTCTTTGATAATACCAACAATTACTATTTCACCCGTCTTAAATGATTTAGTAGCGAAAACCCCCTCTCCCTTTTCAGAAGACTCTCTTAATTCAAATCCATCTTTCATGCTTATGTATGACCTCAACAAGTTGTCCCGTAGCAAGGCAAGCTACCGGGGTATCGCTAAAAAAGTGATCGAAAATCTTTTGACTCCAATAATTTTTACGTGGCAAACCCCTGAAAATTACGCGCTTTCATAGATTAAAAAACCTAACGCTAAGTTCAGCTGACCAAAATGTGGCCTTTGTTTTGTGCAGTAATGAAACGTAGCGGTGTGACTGGCATGATAGTCAGCTAGCTGGTGAAAGTCCAGCCTTAGTCTTGTCCAATATGAAATGAGTCTGAAATAGCTTTTCTGTTCATAATCCACTTTATGAAAATGATTATGAACATCGATAATTTAACCCAAATAGAGCACCTCGAATCCTTTTTACAGGGCAACCAATCGATAGCCTATTCGATACCGGGTAATAAAGCTGAGCGGTATCAATTGATCCAAAAGGGACTCGTTAAATTCAACTACCTGTCCTGCAATAAAAAAGACAAGGGCATCATTAGTCGGTTTCTGATTAAGCTAACCGGTTATTCCCGCCAGCAGATGACACGTCTCATCGCGCAGTACCGAAAGACCGGTTACGTCAGGTACAGCCCAGCAAGAGGCAATGGTTTCAACCGAAAATATTCTCAGCGCGATATTCGATTATTGGCAGACATTGATGAATGGCATGAGAAACCTTGTGGTCATGCCGTGAAAAAGCTTATTGAGCGTTCCTATCAGGTGTACGGAGAGAAGCAGTATCAAAAGCTGGCGACAATCTCTGTTTCACACCTCTACAATCTGAGGGCATCAAAAACCTATCAGTTACAGCGCAGAGACTTTGAAAAAACCAAACCCAGGCAGATCGCCATTGGCGACAAAAGAAAACCACAAGCCAACGGTCAGCCAGGATACCTTCGCGTTGATACCGTTCACCAGGGCGACCAGGACAAGCAAAAAGGCGTTTATCATATCAATGTAGTTGATGAAGTCACTCAGTTTGAAATGATCTTATCCGTTGAAAAAATCAGCGAACACTTTTTAATCCCCGTGCTTGAACAAATACTGGAAACTTTTCCCTTTATCATCAAAGGTTTTCACTCTGACAATGGGTCAGAATATATCAACAAGCCCGTAGAGAACCTGTTAAATAAGCTATTGATTGAAATGACCAAATCACGATCCCGACAAACCAATGATAATGCACTGGTTGAAGGCAAAAATGCCGCGGTGGTCAGAAAGGTTTTTGGCTATACCCATATCCCACAAAGATGGGCTGCGAGGCTGAATGAATTCAATATCAAGTATTTGTACCCCTATGTTAACTATCACAGGCCCTGCTTTTATCCTGAAATCATCACCGACGATAAAGGAAAGCAGTCTAAGCAATACCCCTATAAAAACATGATGACACCTTATGACAAACTCAAATCACTACCTGACAGTGAAAAATATTTGAAACCGGGAATAAGCTTTGCGATACTCGATCAGGTTGCCATGGCAATAACCGATAATCAGGCCGCTATAATCCTAAAAAAAGAAAGACAGAAACTTTTTAACCAGATTTTTGAACAGAAAATCCAAGCTTAACTATTATGCACACTTCAGACTCATTTCTGAATTGGAAAATACTGCCTTTGCCCTGTGAGAAGGGAAAAAGTAGGCGAAAGCAAGGGTGTCCAAAGAAACTCTCAATAGCTACCTGCATATTATTACCCATCATGAACACCGGTTATTAAGCATCGTGAACACTCATTATTATCCATCGTGAACGGTGATTATCAATAATTAGGGTCATATATGGTTCGCCCCGTATTGAATAATTAGGGTCAGAGTAACATTTATAACAGACATTGACGTGTCTAATTTTCCATGCGGATTTACCTAGTGATAGCACATTTGTTCATTTATTTAACTAAGACCCTAATTATTGAATACTTTGTAAGTGAATAAAAAGATGACTGTATAGGATAATAAGGAAATAATAAAGTGTCTAATTTCCACAAATTGCTGAGTCTGCGTGAAGTAACTTCCAAAAATCAAGACCGTAATTGGAATGGCGAGCAAACAGGAGGCCACCAGGCTTTGCTGGCACGACGGTTTGTTTTGTGGACGTTTACTGTATAAAAATTGTATAGAGGCAGAGCCTACGGATAAAATGAATAGAATGATTGATGAGTTCAAAGCAGTACCCAAACTTTCTATATAATGTTCGGAGCGAATAAACCATAGCATCATAGAATTAACAAAACAAATAAGCACCATGAGTTTAAAAAAAAGTTTAAAAATAGCGGGATGACCCAAGCATTTTTTCACTAATAAAACGCTGGTACTCAGTATACTCAGGAAAAAAGTTAAGAAATTAACCAGTATAAAATGCCCCAAATAAGGGGTAAAAGTATCCATGATTACGATCCTATGCTTTTTTTATGATAAGGAAATCTCGGCATCAGTCAGTCGTATCAACATTTTAGATCATGCCTTGAAGTGTATCAAGGCATGATCCAGTCGAAAGAACTAAGAAAATATTACTCGGTTAAGATAGGCACAAATTCACTTTGTCTGTTTTGGGGTTGAAGTTTTTTGACAGATTCCAACTTAAACGTGCGTTTGCCGTTTGAATCTGTTATATCAGTAGCTGTTGCTTCCCATAGCTCCCAGACACGGTCATCTTTTAATAATTTGATAAGTGGTAGATACAGAGTATCTGAATCAAGATAAACCCCTGGTGCTTTTGATTGACTGGCGGCCGTTGAAGAAATAACATCTTCATAAGTTCCATCACGATTGCTATCGGTCATGATTAATTTCTCTGTCGTGCCATTTTTTAGCACAAGAGGTATTTCAATTCGTCTGGGATTAGCAAAATAATCCAGCGTTGGTATATTTCCATAGTAGGCTTTTAACACCATGATGTCGATATCGCTTAATTTGGTGGTACCTGGATACTTATCATTGCAATAATTCATAATTGATTCACTGTCTAAATCAGTGAATATTAAGTTTCCATAACTAATTATTCATCGCTATGAAAGTGGCAGTTTGATTATCACCTCCAATCAACCTTTTAGCCAATGGGATCAAATCTTTCCGGATACATTAATGACTGTAGCAGCGATTGACCGCATTATTCATCATGCCAGTATTATTGAAATAGAAGGAGAAAGTTATCGTAAAAAACAACATTTGAAAAAATAGCTTATACCCATTCATCCGGCCATCATAATTGTCGTCAGATGGGACAAGATAATTGACGCGAGACACATAATCTGTGTTTTAACAGCTAACGTACGATGGTGGTTTATACCTCTTTACTTGTTTTCGCTTAATAACAAGCTAATACCTTACCGACGTATCACTATCTCAATAAAATAAGCCGTCAAATAAACCGACCCAGTCGTTCTGCCATACTGGAAACTATAGGGCTTGCGACAATAAGCCGCTTTAATCAGTTGAATTACAGAATTTTAGTATTTGAAAAATCTGACAAAAATTATTATTCTATGAATCACTAAGGATCTAGTTGAGTTACATATCATCGCTCTAAGGCAATCATAAATAAGCGGTCAATCAATAAAAAAACCGAAAAATCATAAGCCTTTTTAGCGTAAAAAACATGGGAAAAGGAAATATTAAATGTTTAATATCAATGAGTTATGCAGTATATCGCTGCGTAAAATATCCGCGAGTGCCCTGCACTCTGCTCTACTTTGTTTTGTTGGGGCAAGCAGCTTAACCTGCCAAGCTCTGGAAAAACAATATGGCATTTCATTTGCCGGTTACTCTTATAACGAATATGCTACCCCATCAGCCGACCGATCGCTGGAAAACTTGGCAGCAACAGGTGTCGAATGGACTAATATTTTGGCCTCACAAATGATGGAAAATATCGATTCCACCTCCATTTACCGTTCCTCCGGAGACGGCATGACACCATCCGATGCATCACTCGTTCATGCCATTAAAAAAGCCCACTCGTTAGGCTTAAAAGTAATGCTTTATCCTCACCTGGAGCTAGCCAACGACCCTACTCATTGGTTTGGAGAACTAGGCATGAAGTTCAATAAAGAGCGATGGCAGGAGTGGTTCGTAGCCTATACCAAATTTTTGTCTCATTATGCTGATATTGCTCAAGCAAATGGTGTTGAACAAATGAGTATTGGAATGGAATTATTGTATGCCGAAAAACAAGAGGCGCATTGGCGGAAGTTAATCAACAATCTCCGTCAACGTTATAAAGGGACACTTGTTTATGCTGAGAACTACGAAAATAAAACAGGAAGCAGCGTATCTTCAAATGTTAGCTGGTGGGATGAAATGGATTACATTGGTATTGACGCCTATTACAATCTCATTCCTGAAAGCAATAAGAACCCAACATTTGAAGATATGATGGAAGCTTGGAAACCCATTGTAAAGCGACTGGAGGAATATTCTAGAAAGTGGAACAAGCCCATATTGATTCCAGAACTAGGTTACAGAAGTAGAAAAAATGCGATACACCATCCCTGGGAATACAAAAACAATAAGGGTGATGTTGATTTGGAGAAACAAGCCATCGCTTATGAGGCATTTTACCAAAACTTTGCTGACAAACCTTGGTTTGGAGGTGTTTTCTGGTGGGCTTTTACCACAAACCCCAAGCAAGGTGGGCCCAATGACATCAATTACACCCCATTTAATAAACCTGCAGAAGTTGTTATTCGGCGCTATATTACCGAGCCATCTCCTGAACCAGAAAACAAACTAAATAATCGTAAAGAGATCAATAATTCGGGAATAGTTCTTGATGGTGATAGTACTGATTGGCCCGATAACCTCGCAATAAATGACGAAAACTCCGGGACATCGCCAGTTGATTTTCTAAAAGCTTGGTCTAAGCAGGACAATGATTATGTCTATGTGGCCTACAACAACCGTACCACCATTGACATCAACAACTTTTGGGCGTGGCTGATTTTAATCGACACCGACAAAAACATGAATACCGGCGCTAACATATACGGTGAGATGGGTGCTGACTATATAGTACTGGGAGCACAATTGTATAAATATACAGGTGATGGCTCAAACTGGAAATGGACATATACCCGAGACGTAAAGCATGCCATCAATGGACAGTTTGCTGAACTAGCTATCAGCAAAGCTGATCTCAATAGGCTCAATGAGGTGGATATTCTGCTTTGGGGATCCAATTTCTTCGTGGATGGTTCACAGGATGATAACGTCAACCTATCCCAATAACGGTAACTGCCTAACCCAACAAATCCTCTTCCTTTTATAGTAATGCCGCTGTTGTGTCATTTCTAAACAGCGGCATTTGTGACTCATTATTAATACCTGAATCCGTGACTTAAAGTGCATCCACCAATCCTTGGGAAGCCACATTAACATTTCAACGTTTTAATACCTTGTTATTATTTGAAATAGCTAATAATACGAGCACACTGAGGCTTTTTAAGCCTCAATAGCTCTCAATTGACACCAAATTCTGTACACCAGGCACTGCTATCCCTGAGAGACATGTTCTCGCATTTTTCTTAACCCATCTTCGTGACTTATATTTACAATATCCTGTTATTTCAATAAGTTAAAATTTTCAATCTGTTTCAGTTGGCACTACAGATTTTTTTTATCGATAATTGTTTTACATTGACCAATGAGGTCGGGTTTAATATTCAAAGCTTCATAAATTTGTTTCTGACGTAGCTCCGCCTTCGTTGTTGTCCGCAGGTGAATCATTTTATGATCATCCGTTGGTAAGGTCATGGTGATACGTTGCTGTGTCGACATGATGTTGCGAATACTGTCCCAGCTTAAATGAATGCCCTGTTGCTTCAGTTGATAGCGCAGCGTATGCACCAGATGATAAGCCAGCAAAGTAATGAACAAGTGGCCGGTGACACGGTCTTCTTTTTGGTGGTAAACCGGGCGCAAGCCCAGTTCAGTTTTCAAGCTTCGAAAGGTGGCTTCGATCTCGGTCAGCATGATGTAGGTCGTCCACAGTTGTTCTTCAGACCAGTCGGGGATATTGGTTCTGAGGCAATAGACACCACAGTGTTGATCGTTCTGTTTACTTTGAGGTTCACGTTGCCATTCAAGCCGGATGGCGTTTTTTTTCTCGTCATCGGTTATGACGTCAATGCGGTAGTCTTGCGAAACCCGCCGGTTTTTTTCGCGCAGTCGACCGATCCGTTCCAGTATTTTGCTGTATTTTTTGATCGTCCCTTTTTTGTTTAAGCCCGCATCAAGCTTGTTGAGTGCTTCTTCCATGCGAACATGGAAGCGGTTTCGGATAGCCTGCTCTTTTTTTTGTTTTTGTTCGGAGTGACAATAGAGCCGGGTTTCGTGGGTGTCTTGATCTGTTTCGCGATAAACACACACCTGACTGTGTTCGGTTTCTCTCACCATCACAGCATCGTCCTGATCGGTGGGATTGATCACGGATCGCTCTCGACTGACCACCAGATAATGATAGCCCTGCTCGATTAACCAGGCGATGTTGTCGGCACTGGCAATACCGGCATCCATGATGATCACAGGTTTTGTGACCTGCGGTAATGGCTGTATTTTTTGTAGTTCATCCAGCATTAACTCCAAGGTGCCCGGCTCACTGGCATTACCCGGGAAAACCTGACTGCTCAGAGGAAATCCCTCACCATCCAACACCAGTCCCAGCGTCACCAAGGGACAATCACTGCGTTTTTCTTTGGAACGACCGAACTGGGCTTTGGGGTTTTGGTGACACTGCCCTTCAAAATAGGTATTGGTCAAATCGTATAGCACAATACTACGGTTCAATTCGAATAAGGTTTGCTCTTGCTCGGACAGAAACGTTTCCAGTGCCGTCTGGTGTTTGAGCAATTTATCGCTGATCGTATAAAGCCGTGTCAGGCTGGTATGGCCATAGTCATGGTCAAGCAGTTCTCCCAACGCTGAGCGTGATTGTAGCCAATCATGGGTGTGCAATTCACTGCCCGGTGAAACCACACGGCCGATAATGTTACCGATGGCCGCAGCGAGTTCGACTTTATTAAAACCCAGTGCGGTGAGCTTCTGATCCAGTTGTAGTTGCATAACCGCATGCCACGCCAGCGTTTCAACACCGATACTGCGGGCTTGAAGGGTTTCGACATGATTGATATCAACCGTGTGATAATCGGGTTCTGGACTGGCAGCATCCACCGGTTGGGCCAGCTTAGCGATGATAAGCGCACTGTAACGCTGGGCTGAGGCTTCCAGGCATTGCGTTAACTCATCGGCTACATGAAACAATTCTTGCTGATGAGGCTCACAGCCTTGTAACAATTGTTCAATCCTGGCTGTCAGCAAGGGCCAGTGCTCTGGATCAATGGCGAAGTCTTTGCCTAGATTCAGTAAGGTGCGTTGCTTTACTTTCCTTCCCACGCGAACGGATTCAACGATCCGATAGGTGAAGTAGGCCCCGCCATTATCCAGGGATTTCGTTTTGGTTTTTCGAATATACATGTCCCTAGCATTAATGAAAAACCGGGGAAAATCAAGGGTCAAAAAGACGAAAATGGCACTACCGAGCGGATCTGAAAAAAACACCGTTGAAAGGTAAGGTTTTTTTTCATGGAATCATTCGATGAAAACAAAATATCAATAACTTAGCGATGTCAAAGTCACGAAGATGGGTTAAGAATAGTGGGGTGTTATCCTGACGCTAAGCGATGGTAGGTTGACTCAAATGCTAAAAAACCCGGGCAGTGTTTGGAGAAACGAAGTTTTATTCGTCGCCCAGCATGGATGACCCGAGCCGCTAGGTACATTAGTTCCTGTATAACCGTTTTTATTCGCCTTCTTTTGGCCGGATGACGGACAGGACTGATGTTGCCTATGAGCCCGATTAAGCCGATCCAACGCAAGATATTGTAACTATAAGCGCTCAATGCCATGATCAAGTCGTTGGTGGCAAATTTGCCCGAAGGTAAGCGTTCGATATCGAGGTCGGTTTTAAATTCACTGTGGAATTGTTCGGAAGTGGCATGATCTTGGTAAAGAGCAATGATCTGTTCATCAGCGTAGGCGAGCGAATTTAATGAGGTCCACCAGCCTTCTATTTCTATCTCAGGGATTAACAGCATTTGACCCTCTGCATCCATAGTTCTTTCGATAACCCGCATGACGCGGCGGAAGCGATAGGTTTGCCCGTCTTGTTGTTGGGTTTCTTGGACACTGAACAAGGCGACCCGTTTGCCGACCCTCGGCGTTGTCCATTTGCCTTGTTGTTCAGCCAAGGCTAACCAAGCCTCCAGGTCTTGTTTTCTGGGGTTCCATTTCAGGATAGAGTCCACTTGGTTTTGGTGCAGCCAGACACGGGTATCCAAGGCATCATGTCCGCTATCCAAACGCACCAGCAGCGGAGCCTCAGTCAAGCACCGAGCATATTCAATGACGCGGTCCAGCGTCTTTTGAAAACCGTTTTGACAATGCTGCTTACCTTCTCGAAGTTCATTAAGCAGACACCAACCCTCATTACCCAGATAAGCCGCAATCGGCGCATAGCCATCATGGCCTTTATAGGTTCTGGAAACACCTTCCTTCTGGGTCTTCTCATTGTTCATCGGATACACATCAATATCCAATGCGACATGATGGGTGGCCAATGGCGTCACCGGTACCCCGGCATGAGTCAGAAATTCAATATTACATTGTTGCATGATGACCAATAGTGCTTCAGCCTCTTCATCCAGTCGTTGTCTTAATCTTGCGCTTGAGGGTACGTGCTTAATCGACAGCGCGTTCTTGAAGTAGTCATCATCTCGGTAGTTCTCGATTGCTTCGAAGTCGCTTTTGCCTAAACATAGCGTTCCAATGTATGATTTGATGATGTCGCTGTGCGAAATGCCATGGCGTAAAGGAATGCCGGCCTTGAGCGCTTTATGAATAGTGCTATATCGATTTAAACATAAGCCAACTAAGGCCAAACCAGAATGACTTGTATAAGTTTCTGTTGTGGATTGTTCGATGATAAGACGTTTCATTTTGCACTTGTTGGGTGAAGTTTTTAACGCCTCTATTTTAACACTTTATTGCTTATTAATCAGCTAGATAACTCATTATATTAACTCCTTAAATCACGGATTAAGGTAATATACTTCACGCGGCCACGGATGCGGATTTCTATCGGTCTATTTTTGCCGATAGACTGCGTTACTGAAACAGTTGCGTAGCTTGCTATGCGCCTATCTCAGCGCCTTGCTCTCGACAAAAATCAACTCGCTATAAGTTCCGCATCCGTGGCCGCGTGAAGTATAGTCGAGCAATAGTTTATTAAATTTGCCTCAACCTTTAGTCTCATTTTTTATTCAAAACCAAGTCCTTACAATACATTGTAATTCAGAAGCGGTTGGCAGAAGCTGAATGGTCGGTTTACAATCTACAAATGCTTATTCAATAAGGTTCTTAAAGATGAAAAATGATATCCCAACTCATGATGAACTTAAATCAAAATTGACTCCAGAGCAATTCCAAATCTGCATCAATAAAGGAACGGAACCACCTTTTACCGGTCAATATGCTTCTTGCAAAGATGAGGGCATTTATCATTGTGTTTGCTGTGATAAACCCTTATTCGATTCAACGACTAAGTTTGACTCTGGCTCAGGATGGCCAAGCTTTTGGGAAAAAATATCGAAAGAAGCAATTGCCGAGAATATTGACGATACCCACAGTATGCGCAGGGTAGAAGTCACATGCAAACACTGTGGGTCGCACCTCGGTCATGTTTTTGAAGATGGCCCACAACCAACTGGCCTCAGGTATTGTATAAATTCAGCTTCATTGCAAATTAAAATTAAAGATGAATAAACCAAACTCTCAAGCGCAGCAAAGTGCCCGTCAACTGCTGGATTTTATTGATTCGAGTCCCAGCCCATGGCACGCAGTCGCTACTATCGAACAGCAATTGCAACAATTCGATTTCTTAAAACTCTACGAACAATCAAGCTGGCAACTTGAACCATCTGGTCGTTATTATGTTGTGCGTGATGATTCCTCAATTATTGTTTTCGTCGTGGGAAAGCAAACCTTGGCTGAGACAGGTTTTAAAATTATTGGCGCTCATACTGACTCACCTGGGTTACGTGTCAAACCGAATCCTACACCAACCATAGAAAGTATCGCTCGTGTGGGTGTCGAGGTTTACGGTGGCCCAATACTTGCCACCTTTACTGACCGTGATTTAAGTTTGGCGGGCAGAGTGAGTTGTAAAATAAAGAGTCACATTGAAACGATACAGATTTGCTTTAAGCAACCTTTATTAAGACTTCCTAACCTGGCCATCCATATGAACCGCGAGGTTAATACCAAAGGGTTAAAACTCGATAGACAAAATGAACTACCGTTAATTTTGTCAACTCTGGTTCAAGAAATGCCTCCTCAACCATTATTGAACAGCCTGATAGCAGAACACCTTGACCTTACAGCCAGTCAAATAATGTCTTGGGAACTCAATGCTTACGACACCCAAAAAGGATGTTTTTGGGGATCTAACAGCGAATTCATCGCGAACAGTCAACTTGATAATTTAGCCTCATGCCATGCGGCGATCAGCGCTCTGTTAAACGATCAAACATTAGCATCCGGCAATACTATGGTTTGTGCCTTTTTCGATCATGAAGAAATTGGCAGTGAAACCGTTAAAGGCGCCAGCGGCAGTTTTTTAACCGATATATTAGAGCGAATTAGTTTTGCTCTTGACTTGACCCCGCAGGACGCTAAGCGGTCAATGGCTCACAGTTTTTTCATCAGCGCAGACATGGCGCATGCATTTCAACCCAGCTTTCCAAATGCTTACGAAACCGACCATAAAGCGATTGTTAATGGTGGCCCGGTTATCAAAATCAATGCCAACCACCGCTATGCCACCGAGAGCGTTTCAGAAGCTCATTTTATCAAGTGGTGTGAGCTGGCTGATGCACCCTTTCAAAAATATTCTCACCGCACCGATTTGCCTTGCGGCTCGACTATCGGCCCGATTACATCAGCCAAGTTAGGTATTCGCAGTATCGATGTCGGCAATCCCATGTGGGCCATGCATAGCATCCGGGAAAGTGCAGGTGTTTTCGATCATCAAGCGATGATAAATGTCATGTATCAATTCTTTAACGAAGTATAAACATTCTTCAATGCCAACAATAATAAAGATATTAATCTTTTCTGCCATCATTCCAGGTACCTTTACCGTTTGGCTCCCATATTGGGCAGTCATTCAAAAAAACACAAGCCAGTTATACCTTAATCATCTGGGTATTTTCCCGATCCTGCTGGGAGTTGGTTTATATATTTGGTGCGTTTGGACTTTCTGGAAACTGGGCAATGGAACACCATCACCCCAGGATCCGCCTAAAAAATTAGTCGTCAAAGGGCCATACGGTATGATTCGTAACCCGATGTATGTATCGATTTTTTCGATCTTACTGGGAGAAGTAATATTATTTCAATCACTCCTCATCATAAAAATTTTAATCGCTTTTAGTCTGATCGTTTCATTATTTGTTTTATATTTTGAAGAACCTATCCTGTTAAAACAGTATGGATCAACCTATAGGCACTACATCAACTCGGTTGGACGTTGGCTTCCTCACATATCAATATTCAAAACTCACTAGAAAGAACAGTGTCTACCATAGAATTTAAGGAATAAAAACAAACCTGTTAGGCTCGTGGATAAGTGGATATCAGGGATGATATCCACTTATCCACAGGCTTATCGAAAAAGGGGCTTTTGTTCCGAAATTTGCGGATGACAAAACACGATAATCGAGTTAGCCTATGGTTTGACGGGGGTGTGGCTCATGGGGTCAGCGGTCTGGTTTATTAGATCCGCTCGGCACTGAAGTGCCGCCCCTGTCATCTGCATCATCCAAAGCGTCTGCCGGGATGGTGCCAATCGGTTGATGTGGCTCTGAGTGTAGACGAGACGCTGGATGATAATTTTCATCTTTTATAGCAGAGGCGTAAGCACTATGCAAACATCACAAATTACCGTGGGCATTGACATTGGTTCTTATCAGCACCGGGTGGCCATTGCCGGCCCCGACGGGGCGATTTTGGAAGAGTTTGACCTGGCCCATCATAAGTTAGGTTTTCGCGATTTTTTCCAGCGTTTGGCGGTTCATGAAAAACGCACTGGATTACCGGTCGCCATCGCGATGGAAGGTTTCAATGGTCACGCGCGACCCTTAGATACGGAAATTCGGATGCGGGGCTATCCGCTCTATAATGTCAACAACTTGAAGCTAGCTCGTTTCAAAGAAATTTTTCCAGGGCCCGCTAAGAGCGACCCGATTGATGCGCATAAAATTCTGGAACTGTTCCAGTTGCGTACCCATTTACCCTTAGCCAAGGATGTGTTGCAAGAAGTCGCCGCAACACCTGCAGAAAACGACCAGCTCAAACGCTTAACACGTCGCCGCCGCCAGTTGGTCAATGATAAGATGCGCATCGCCAATCGTCTACAGGTGGACCTCAAGGCGGTCTCACCGGGTCTACTAGACATTACCGGTAGTGTTGATAATCTTTGGTTTTTAAACTTTCTGACCTGCCGTGATGAGTTCTCCAAACTGGCTCGCATTCAGGGCAAAAGCCTGCTTCAAGTCAAAGGTGTTGGTCACCAATACGCGGATATCATCCAACAGTGGCAACAAACCGCTTACTTTGCACCCGAAGTCGCTTGGGTGGGTGAGATGATCATTGAGGATGCTCAGCGTATCTTGGCAATCATGGGATCTATTAAGCGATTAGAAACACAAATAATGGACCTTACTGAACACTCGGTGATTGCTGGCCGGATACAGTCTATTCCTGGCTTTGGGGTCATTTCCTGCGCCGAGTTGGCGGGTGAGATCGGCACTCTGAAGCGATTTGCTTCCGAGGCTAGTTTAGCGCTGTATATCGGCATGGCCGCATTAGACAATCAATCTGGGCAATTCAAAGGCACGAAAACACCCAGGCAAGTCAATAAGCGCGCCAAGGCGGCTATGATGGTAGCGGTAGCTCGACATATCGAGCGGGTACCCAGTTCCAAAGCTTATTATGACAAAAAGCGTGCTGAAGGTAAAAAGCATAACCAAGCAGTCAGAGCTTTAGGGCGACATTTAACGAGAGTCATCTGGTCTTTGATTAAGCATCAAAGGAACTATGAAATGCGTTGATTTGTTATTAAAAAATACTTGCAAATTCTAGCGGGATGTTCAGGTCTTGCAAACAGTATTTTCCAATTCAGAAATGAGCCTGAAAAGCCCATAAAAGTTAAACCTGTATTTTCTGTTCAAAAATCTGGTTAAAAAGTTTCTGTCTTTCTTTTTTTTAGGTTTTTGTTTCAGTTCAAGGTAGGAATACTCGCGCATAACGGGCTACGCGACTATTTTTCTATCGAAGAAGAAAAACTAAAAGACAAGTTAATTTTGGCAGTTTTTTAATGGGGAGTCCTTAGTACTTTATAACATGCGCTCAAGGAAACACTGATCAGCTCGAGTACGCTTTATTCAATACAATTTATCAAGCCTCAAAGGTATGACCTTGATCTTCGTTATTTTCTTGCGCTGGTTCATCCGAATCATCATTCTCTGCGGAGGATTGCTCTTCATCACTTTCTACTTCCGCCACTACATTTTTTTCATAAAGATAATTCGGCTTGAAGCGATTTAACCAAATCTTTCGGACTTCTTTTACAGAAGGGGAAGTATCATCATTTAATGATGGTAAAGTATAAATCTTAATCATATCGTGATTCGTAGCCTCGTCACCCAAAGGATATTCCTCAGAATCTGACAATGTTAGTACGATACAATTATGCGCAAATACAGTCTGTCGCTTAATTAAGCGTTCTAGTGCGAACCTGGTGCCATGCCTTACGAAATGTTCTGAATAATGGCCAAGTACACTTTCCCATTCTTCTTCGCTATAGCCGACTTGGCTTTTGGCTTGTTCCAATGACCCATAAGATAGTAGTTTCTCTGACATTTCAAATGTCAATAATTGAGATTCTGTCAACTGACTGAGGGGTATCGTTTGTAGCTTCAACAATGGTTTTTTTGGTTCATCAGCTAAAGAGATACGATCTGTCAACCACACTTCTGCCCCATCTTCCGTCAAAGTATTTACAATGACACCCGCCAAATCATCAACAGCTTGGGGCAAGCTAGCATGTAACACTTTCTCGAACTTCTTCTTAGGTTGCTGCTCAACCAAGTCTCTTAAATGACCCTTGAGCACTTTCCATAATGGCCTTAATGCAAATGATTCAAACATATTAGAATTACTCCTCGCACACCTTTTCTGCTTTATAATTTACTGCTTAATTAATTGTATTAAATCTTTTACTCAAACTTTCTACCATTTTGCATTATCACCACTCAGGCAACCTTAACTTTTTGACACGGTAAGCAGCAGTTTTTCTAATAGTTACGCCGGTAAAATAGTTAGCTATTCGGATTATAACGAGTTGTCTGTTGGCAGAGCAAATAAAGACTAAACCTCAAGAATCTGTGTATTCCGAAATGCCCAACAATCCGCCCCAGGGATTAACCAAACTTTAAGTAAGTAACAGAATATTACTAGGAAAACCAAAAGACCACGGAAAGTATTTAAAAAGATACACGTTTGAAAGCAAATTCGTAAACTAAAAAAATTTCTAAAGCACTGTGTTATAATTCCGCGTTTTTAACTATTGGTTTTATGAATTCGCTTCATTAGATTACAGCAAGTGCCATAAACCATCATCGTAATTTAAGGTAACAAGAGGCGATCACAATTCCCACTCATCATCAATATTTGATGTGAAAAGCACTCTGATAAGGAACGCGCACGGAATAAGTTCGGCAACTAGCGCGGGGTTTTTGTTTGTCTTCAAGGCGTGGCAACAAACGCATAGCAGGCTACGCAACTGTTGCCACAACACCGAAGACGGACAAAAAAACAAGTTAGTTGTCGTAGTTATTTCGTGCACGTTCCTAAGTTTCACATCATTGTTTAACTTCTACTAGCGAAACCATTTCATGAACAAACCTAAAAAAGTTGCTATTTTAACCGCAGGTGGATTAGCTCCCTGCCTAAGCTCTGCCATAGGCAGTCTAATCGAAAGGTATTCGGAGATAGATCCAAGTATTGAAATAATCTGTTATCGTAGCGGCTATAAAGGTCTGTTACTCGGTGATTACTATACAGTCACACCAGAAATTAGAGAAAAAGCAAGCCTATTACACCATTTTGGTGGCTCGCCTATCGGCAATAGCCGAGTCAAACTTACTAATGTTGCCGATTGTATCAAGCGTGGACTGGTTCAAGAAGGGCAAGACCCACAACAAGTTGCAGCCGATCAACTGGTTAAAGATAACGTCGATGTTCTGCATACCATTGGTGGAGATGATACCAATACTGCAGCAGCTGATCTTGCTGCTTTTCTGGCAAAAAACAACTATGGTTTGACGGTTATCGGATTACCTAAAACCGTTGATAATGATGTTATTCCCATCAAACAATCGCTGGGCGCTTGGACTGCAGCCGAACAAGGTGCTCGCTACTTCTGGAATGTCGTAGCAGAAAATAATTCCAATCCCCGAATGCTTATCGTGCATGAGGTGATGGGCAGAAGCTGCGGCTGGCTGACCGCCGCCACAGCGCTGGAATATCGAAAACTGCTCGATCAAGCAGAATGGTTGCCAGAAATCGGGCTTGATCGCCAAGCTTTTGAAGTGCATGGTATTTTTATTCCAGAAATGAAAATCGACCTAGCCGCTGAAGCTCAACGCCTCCGGGCTGTAATGGACAAAGTCGATTGCGTGAATATTTTTGTTTCTGAAGGCGCTGGTGTTGAGGCTATTGTGGCTGAAATGGAAACCAAAGGACAAGAGGTCCCGCGCGATGCTTTTGGCCACATTAAATTGGATGCAGTCAATCCCGGCAAGTGGTTTGGCGAACAATTTGCCGAGATGGTTGGCGCAGAAAAAACACTGGTGCAAAAATCTGGTTACTTCGCTCGTGCCTCGGCAGCTAATTTAAAAGACATTCGTTTAATACAATCTTGTGCTGATTTAGCGGTTGAGTGTGCATTTCGCCGCGAATCGGGCGTTATGGGACACGACGAAGATCAAGGCGGGATATTACGGGCCATTGAGTTTCCACGCATCAAAGGTGGCAAACCATTTAATTTGGATACTCACTGGTTTACTTCAACCCTGTCAGAACTAGGTCAAGCCAAAGGTAAAAAAGTGGATGTGAGCCACTAATCGTAATCCAGCTACCTCATTGAAACAACTGGGCTGACATTTCGATCCTCAGCTCAGTCAATCTTGTTATAAACAGACACCGTAGTCATTCCGTTTACTATTTCCTATTTCTTGTTAAGATTAGGGATTCTGGAACGTCGGAATATTCATTACATATAACCAACCATTCAAGTTTAAAAATATTTAACAACGTAGGATTTGAAAATGAGATACTGCGCCCTGGCACTGGAAAAAAAGCTGCCTTCCCCCAAGTATTTTTTTACAATCATTCGAATTTTAGCTCTGAGAACCCCAACCTTTTTCTTAACTGTCAAATAAACTGAAGAATGCGTTAATAAATCGACCCATTCCATGACTTTATCGTAAGAAACTTTGAGCCAGTGAAACGACATTAATTTTTCCTTCGTCAAATCGAATAGCCAAAAAGTAAATACCGCCACTGGAATTTTTAGAGCGTAAACGCCAATAGCCAGCAATACTTCACCTTTCAGCAAACTAATCCCTGATAAAACACCCATAATTTCAGTGATACCAAAATTAAATATAAATAAAGTAACTAAGTAATAGCGGTTTAATCCTATCAGGCGGTCTTTGATCGCATCCAGCACAGTGAGCGTTTGAAAGTAATCAAAGATGGGTTTAACGAAGATATTCCAAATAATTTCTTCAAAAAGAATGAACCCAATGACTAATATGCTCTCAATCGTTTTGAGAGCATATCGTTTGATCGATACTTTATTCATGTGTTGAGTGACTTTATGATTAAAAGGTCGAATGGAAATAAGGATTTATACATCTGAAACATGAAAAATGCTTTTAGAAGAAAAAATACTTGATACTAATAATCAGTAATCCTTTCGATGTGCTTGGCATATCCGCACCCTAAATTGAGACATTGTAATTTTTTAAGTGCTCTATTTGACGCTGTTTTGCCTGAACAAGAATTTGGTTCTTTCCATCATCGTTTGCCTCGTGCCACTGCAGCACCTCATCCAGAGTTCTAAAGCAGCCTAAACAAACATCTTTCTGATTAAGACAACATTTTTTTACACAGGGTGAAGCAATCATCATCTATAAAGTTTCTTATAAAATATAGAGTTCTGCCATTTTCTCTACTTATGTTTCATGAAGCCAACCGTATTGCAAATCAGAAGCTTATATAAGTTTAATAGAAAAAAACAAACCTTGAAATATAATTTTTTACTTCCAACCCTATCCCTTCTTCAAAAGGTTAAAGTGATTTATTTTTAACAACTTAGGCTTGGCTTAATTATGAAAAAACTCACATCCTGGCAATCTAGCCTAAATAAAAAGAGCTTCGGCGAGCACTGAAACGGAGCAATCAGTTAAATTCTTCACAAGCTTCTAACACTTTTTGAACATACGAAGACCAACTAAAATCTTTGCGGGCACGCTCTGTTGCATGAGCTCGTAATGGCTCTAATTGCTTCGGGCTATCTAAATAGGGTATCAAATGAGTAGCAATAGCATTCGGTAACGCATTGCTGTCACAAGCCGGTAAGAGAATACCAGCTTGTCCAAAATCCAACGCTTCTGGAACTCCACCCGTCAAGGTACCAACCGGAATAGCACCCATCGCCGCAGCTTCAATGTTCGCAATTCCAAACCCCTCTACTTCGTTGCGGTTTTCGTCAATCAGGCTGGGCATTAGTGCAAAATCTGCAGCAGTGAAGAGCATCCATTTTTCGTACTCCTCTATTTTTCCTAATAAACGGACATGGTCATCAAAGTCCCCAGCAGCAATCGCTGCTTTTATCGCCGCTTGCATCGATCCTTCTCCAGCTATAACTAAATAAAGATTGGGATAACGTGGCAGTAGTTGTTTTACTGCTTCTATGACAGAAAGATGACCTTTTCTCCAAACAAACCGACCAATCATTATCCATAAAATGTTTTTACTACCAACATTGAAATGCTTTCTTGCTTCTTCTTTCGTTGGGACAGATGATGGCAGTTTAATACTGGGATGCAGAATTTTAATATTTGGAAACTGGCCTAATTTATGCGTCCAAGTTAATGTGTATGCACTATTACAAATAATCAGATCACAGAGGGCTATATTTTTTACTAGTGCTTTAGGTGTTTTTCGTGCGAGTCGAACAACTTCATTTCCATGAAAATAACTTATACATCGTCCACGCATGAGCCACTTTAACCAACGATATACCTTTACATTTCGAAAAATAAGTAAATGTAAGATCATGCGTTCCCCAAACTGACGATTGAGTTTCAATAATAAACAAGCAACTCTAAAGTCACTAAAATATTTACTACGGACAGGGCGTTCAAGTGGAATACGAAGAATACCACTTGATACTGGGAAACATTGGTTTAATACCGTATTGATGCCGGTTACCGCAACATCCTCACCTTCTGCTTTAAGTGCAAGTGCGATCGAATAAGCCATATTTTCAACGCCACCGCGGTCAGGACTAGGGTGATCATGCACGATGACGTGAATAGAACTCGAATCAAGCTTATTATTGTTATCACTTTTCATATTCGCATGATTAATTGTTAGTCTTATCAATCAAAATGATTACCTCCTTGATTATATCCAGGCAACATTCGATTGTTAGCCTCTATTGTATCTTGCTAAGAACCACCAATAGCGGGAGAAATTAAGCCTCTCTCACAGTTGCTAAAAACAAGTTGGTCCAATGAAAAAAGAGTCATTGAGACGATGAATATTTCCTAAATCAGCCGTTACCAGACTCTAAAGACGCAATCGATCTGTTTTTTGAAGCGCTCTCCAAATCATAACGACCCGTATCAAATAACGCAAAACCCCATTGTATAATGCCCCAACAAATCCAGACGAGAAATTAAAGAAATCTTATTCCAATTTAGTTACTATTTAAAGAAAATATTGGAGTATTTTAATGAGCAGAAAAAGAACAAGTTACAGCGCTGAGTTTAAAAGCAGATTAGTCTTAGAGGTCTTGAAAAATGAAAAGACACTGCAAGAAATAGCGAGTACGAATAACATCACGCCTAAAAACCTGCAAAACTGGAAAAAGATCTTCTTAGACAATGCGGAAATAGCGATGGAACCCGCCAAAGCAGTGAAAGAATATAAAGAGGAATTATTAGCAGCTCAAGAACAAAATGAGATGCTGAGTAAGATCGTAGGCAAGATGACGGTTGAAAAGGAGTGGCTTGAAAAAAAGCTAAAAAGCTTGGGCTTATCTAATAAGAAACAACTGATAGAACCCAAGCTTGATACTCTTTCGCTGACTCAGCAGTGTACTTTACTCGGCCTAAATAGAAGTAGCCTTTATTACAAAAATAGAGAAAACCCCAAGAAAAAAGAAATCAAAGCGCATATCAATCAAGTTTTTGAAGAGATACCCATTTATGGTGCAGCTAAAGTACACCAGCAATTACTTGAAGATGGATTTAAGGTCAGTTTAAATACGGTAGCAAGTTATCGGCAACAAATGGGGCTGAAAGCTGTTCTGGCGGTTAAACAGGTCAATACGACTGCGCCGATAAAAGAACATAAAAAATATGACTATAAACTTCGAGGACTTGATATAACAGAGGCTAATCAAGTCTGGAGTACAGATATTACCTACATCAAAACAAAGGGCGGTATGGTTTATTTAGCCGCTATTATTGATTGGCACTCAAAGGCGGTGCTCTCCCACAGAATATCCAACACCATGGATTCCACATTAGTCGTCGATGTATTGGATGAGGCACTTGCACACTATGGCACCCCTGAAATATTTAATACAGACCAAGGCAGTCAATATACCAGCGAAATTCATACCCAACGGCTAAAAAATAAAGGGATCACTATCTCAATGGATGGAAAAGGCAGAGCGACTGATAATATTTGTATTGAACGATTCTGGTGTCTCGCGTCAATTACTTTGTCCGGTTTGGCGACAATTATGATGGCCGGTTGAGTGATTAAGGTTTTTTATGATTTTTTCTGATGTTTCCTCCTGTAACTGTTGCCGTCGATTTCAAGAATCGTGGCATGATGGATAATGCGGTCAATGGCGGCTACGGTCATTAATGTATCCGGGAATATCTGATCCCAGTGACTGAATGGCTGGTTTGATGTGATGATCAAGCTGCCACTTTCATAACGATGAGCAATAAACTCAAACAGGACCTGGGTTTCTGAATCCGTTTTTTTAACATAACCAATATCATCGATAATGAGTACACGATATTTATCCAGTCGACTCATCACAGCCATTAAATCCAGCTCTTTTTTGGCCTGCTGCAGTAATTGCACCAGTGCGGTGGCAGCCAACCATTTTACCCGGATGCCTTGTTCGATAAGATGAAGCCCCAAAGCAGAAGCAATATGCGATTTACCGACACCGGAAGGGCCAATCAATAAAACATTATCTGCCTGTAGCGCCCACTGGGTATTATCGCGCAGCCCAATCACTTTCTTTTGAATGGTTTCCGGTAATTCATCAAAGCCTAAGGTGGCAAAACTTTTGCCCCGGGGTAATTTGGCTTCTTTGGTCCAGTTGCAAACTCGCGTTTCAAAGCGCCGTGCAATTTCATTTTCACACAGTTTAGACAGGTATTGGCTATAGCCCCATGCCTGTTTTGTGGCCTGTTCCTGATAAGCTTCATAATATTGCCAAAAAGCCAGCAAGCGAAGTTCTTTTAACATCATTGGCAAACCATCACTCACAGCACACCTCCTGTCTCATCCACTGACCGGTCAGTAGTTGATCATAGTCAGCAACCTGGTGTTGGCGTAGCGGTATCGGTGGCGGTGTACTGTGTTGTAAATACCTTGCCTGCAGGGATGTTAAATCGGGCAAGGCACCTTGTTCTGCCTGTCGCATTAGCTCAGTTGCCAGGGCACTTTCGCAATCATAATCATAGGCAAAGCGTAAAACAGCAACCATCCACTTGCATGCTTCTTGCGGTGTAAACTGTTTCTCTGCCTGCTTCCATAAAGCCCGATATTGCGTGTTAGGCAAAATATTATCGCGAAACTGTGAGAAGCGGAAGGCTTGTGGTTTGGCTGCCAGAGAATGAATGATATGCCGGTAATCTATTCGTCGCGCTCGGCCGGTGGGCGTTGTTGGATAAATCCGAGGCAGATTGATCACCCGAGTTTGGCCAACAAAGCAGACCAAACGATCATGGTAGAGATGCACCCTGACGCTTTCACCGATAAGGCGTGAAGGGACGGTATACAATGCGCGTTTTACAGCAATGGTACTGCTGGTGGTGACTTTTACCGACAGCTCAGCATAATCAACAAATCGGTGTTTGGGTAAGGCTAACAGGGTTTTGTGCTCTTCGGCCAACCTGCCTTTGCATCGTCTGTTCAGTTTGTCGACAATGTGTTCAAGAAACTCTCGATAAGCACGGAGTGTAGAAAAATCATTCGAACCGCGTAACTTTATGGCTTGATCAATGCGACGTTTTAATGAGCCATGCGGTGCTTCAATGGCGCCATTTTCATGACTAATGCCCAGATTATTGATGGTGGGCCGCATGCCATAATGCTTACATAAATCATGATAGTCTTCCGTCAGTCGCTGTTTTTCTACGTTATTGACGTAAGCCGCACTGAGGCTGTCTGTACGATGTTCCTTTGGTGAACCGCCTAAGGTGTGTAATGCACTTTGTAAGCCGTCAGCCAGTGCACTGTAGCTTTCTCCGCCCTGAATAACATGGACATGACGCCAACCACTAAAAGCCAGGCGAAACTGGTACAGTAAATGTGCGAACGCCTTCCCGTCTATCGTAATGACGGTTGTAATGGTCAAGTTTTCTTGGAAGGATTTTAAGCCGCTTTTTTCATTTCTTTGGTTTTTTGATGAGGGGTTTTATAATCAATAGCAGAATGTAACCTTTTATAGTTATAGAAACTAATATAGCTAGTCACAGCACTGACTACAGAGGAGTAATTAATAAAACTCAAATAGTTCAGCCTCTCTGTTTTTAAATTCCTAAAAAACCGCTCCATCACAGCATTATCCCAGCAATTAGCTCGACGGCTCATACTTTGTGTTATATCCAAGTCATGAAGATAATCAACAAATAGATTGGCTGAATATTGAACCCCTTGGTCTGAATGAAACATTAATTGTTGAGTATCTGGCTTGTGTTTATTAATCGCATGTTCTAATGCTGACTTTGCAAGCTCTGCATTGGGTTCTTCTGATAATGCCCAGCCCATAATTTCTCTTGACCCAAGATCAAGTATACAAGCTAAATAGCTCCAGCCTGTATAGGTTTTAATGTAGGTAATGTCACCTACCCAGTGCGTATGAACAGTACTGGGATTAAACTGTCTTAAGTAAATGATCCGCTTTCTTGTGGACTTCTCCCGCTGGATAGCTGTGTCGCTTTTTAGGTTTTATGGCAATGACATTCGATTTTTTCATTAATGAAGCTGTTTTATAAACGCCTATTTCAATCCCTCTGTTAGCTAATTCAACCTGAGTCCTTCGTTTACCATAGGTATGCTGAGTTTCAATGGCTATCAATTTAATTTGTTCTATGGTTTCTTGTTCTTCATCGCTCATTTGATTATTAATCTGATAGTAGTGTGTACTGAGAGCTATATTAAATAGTGTGCAAAGCTCTGTTGTTTGATAGCCTGGAGAAGCCTTCTTTATTTCAACAATCAATTCAGATTGTTGTTGTCTCGAACAAAGAAGGCTGTGGCCTTTTTTAGTATTTCATTATCCCTTTTAGCTCGCCATAATTGCTTCTCTAGGCTTTGTATTTTCTGTTGTTCTGGGGTTAACGCTTGCTTATCCTGAGGTGTATTACCTTTGAGTTCATCTAAATATTGCTTTTTCCATCGCCTCACAGCAGAGTCACCTGCTCCTGATATTTCCATTACCTGCTTATTGGTATATCCTTCATTTACCATGAGTTTAGCGTAGTCTAGACACTGTTCTGTGGTGAAGGTTGTTTTAGGTTTTACTGTGGTTATTTCGGTCATTTTTTATCCTAATTTTGGGTTGGATTATAAGCTATAAATCCTTCCAAGATTATTAGACCATTACAGGTATTGGGGTGCGTAAAATCAGATAGTCCCTGATGACCCGCAGGTACCGACTGACGAAACATGACTTCTTTGTCCGGGCCTTGTGTGGCCTGCCAGTGTTTAACACGTCTTTGCAGTGTCCGAAGGTATTTCTCTGGATACTTTCCCGGATGCTGCTCATCCAGATGCTCCCACAGGGTAATGCCAGTTAAGGACGATTCATCTTCTAATAACGGAACCAGTTCTGAGTCCCATACGGCTTCTAATGGATCTTTGCGCGTTCGCCACTTTCGTTCTTTGTGTTCAGCTCTTTCACCTTTTTCGATCCGGCAACCTGATCGAACACTGATGCCGGCTTTTGCTGCGGATGTCTCCTGCGTACAACCTGTCTGACGATTTTTCATATAACTATTTTCCTGTAATTGAGTGATGTGTTTACCGGACAAGTCACTTCCTCCTAAGAGTAAAAAGTACTTATCAGTTTATACACTCAACCGGTCAAGATAATTGTCGTCTGACCGGACAGGTTAATTGTCGCCTAACAGATTCTGGCGCAGTGCAAAATGTGAACGTATTTATCTAAATGAATACGATTCAATCAACGCCTTACAAAAAGATGTTGATGATTATATTGAGTTTTATAATCACAGACGATTTCATGAAACATTAGATTATAAAAAACCAATGAAGGTGTATAAAGAAAGTATTTTAGATAAAAATACGATGGATGTAGCCGCTTAATGATTAGGAATAAGATTTAAGGGAATATCTGTCTTGACTCTTTGGGTTGCTATACTTAAACGCAAGAATAGGTCTGGCTCTATTAGTTCCAACAACAAAGTTGTTCGGAATCGGAAGTTGAAATGTCTTGCTTTCGCCCGGGTTTAAGGCAAAGCTACCGTCACTGATCACCATATAATCTACAAGTGTTGCCATTTTACATCTCCGCTGTTTTTACAATCATCATTTTATTTAGTCGTTAAACCAAATTGGTCAGATTGATAGAATACGGCTAAACGCCAGTTTTATCTGTAAAGTATGACACCACTAATTTGTGATCTATTACCCCACAAACGCGAAAAGATGCGTTTCTTTCCTCGGAAGCATCATAAAGTTAGCGTATCTTACCCCGCTAAATTATTTATCAAGTTGGCTGACCCCTTGGTTTTTTCTCACTGATAATGAGTTTGAAATTAACTCTAACAAAGTTCTTGCTCTGGAAAATTCAAGTCATTGTAGTACTTATGATTGTAAATTCATTTCATTAGCTCAAACATTCAATACTCCACTGATTACTGCAGATACAAAGCTCATTAAAGCTTTTCCTGAGCATGCTACTTCTGCGAAGAAGCATTTAGAAGGCCAGCACTAGCGATGCTTTTGAAAAGCCCAAAACTACAAGCTTTTACTGCTCATTTACCGAATTTATGCCTGGACTTGAAACCATAGCACCACATCTGAATACCAGATTTTGTGTTGGGTTGATCTAAACTGCACAGTGTTATTGGTCCCTGCGTTGAGAACTGTTCCTGAAAATATTTCCGGCATTGCTAATTTAGTATAGTTAACGTTCCATTTCTTTTATGCATTAAGAGTAATATAGACAGCTCAAGCATTCGAACACTTTTTGTGTAACATTTTGTCTTTCTTCTCATTCGTGCAAGAAAATGTCTAAAGATACTATTGTAGCCTTCAACTGTGTATGTTTCAGCTTTGGATTGAACGTGTTTTTCGCTAGGAATAAAATGTTCATAGGGCTGCCAATAATCGGTTGCTATTGTTCCATTTAATTGATCTTCAATTCCTTCCCAGAGTTTTTGTCCTGTCTGTACGCTTCGGTCGCCAACAATGAAATTGATGAATTTTTTCCCATATCTATCAACAGCAATCCATATCCATTTATAGCTTTTTTTTGACCCACATAGGTATGCATTTCATCCATCTCAGCATAAATCACTTGTTCAGGACTTTTCAATTCGGCAACTTGCTCACCAAAGGATCTAATCCAATTTAGTACCGTGACATTGCTTACGTTCAAAACCCGACCAATTGAACGAAACCCTAATCCTTCAAGATATAATTGAAGAGCCATCTTTCTTAAATAGAATGGTTTGGCTCCCGAGCCACTAGCAACAGTATATCGAAAATTACATTCTTTACATTTGTAACGCTGCTTTTGTTTTACGATACCATCTTTGATGTTTTTATTAGATTTGCATTTAGGGCATTCCATTAAATTTCTCGCTCTCTTTAGAAAGATATCAAAAATTTAATTCTAACATAAAACTATACTAAATTAGCAATGCCATTTTTCCCACAAGCCACGGACATCACCACCAGAAATCGAAGGATTGTATATCTCAGTATCATTTACTTCGATTTCGAATTTACCCCCTGAAGGTGTTGCCCAAGCCTTGAACGCTAGAATAGGTCTGGCTCTATTAGTTCCAACAACAAAGTTGTTCGGAATCGGAAGTTGAAATGTCTTGCTTTCGCCCGGGTTTAAGGCAAAGCTACCGTCACTGATCACCATATAATCTACAAGTGTTGCCATTTTACATCTCCGCTGTTTTTACAGTCACCATTATTTAGTCGTTAAACCAAATTGGTCAGATTGATAGAATGCGACTAAACGCCAGTTTTATCTGTAAAGTATGACACCACTAATTTGTGATCTATTACCCCGCAAACACGGAAAGATGCGCTTACGTTCCTCAGCAGCATCAAGCTGGCTGACCCCTTGGTTCATATTTGGCAACTTTTATTGAGCAACCATTGGTGTCGGAGAGTAAATAGGCTGCGTAGTTATATTGGCCATCGGTGGTGAGCAGTTCCAGATTATGCGCAAACTGCTCGTTAAGCTTGAGCGGTGTTTCGTGGTAATAGATTTTCAGTTGTTCAAAACTTAAATTCTGGTAACGCGAAGCAATGTTACCAATCGAGTTACGAATACGGCGAGCGAATAAATCCTCAATCATACGGGCAGTCATTGGCTCGCTGGCGCTGCCGATGCGGATAAAACAGCCTTTGGGTGACATGCCGTGTTTATTGAGGTAATAGGGCTTTCCAGGCCACTGGCCAGAATAATTTTGATCAGGTTTTTATCTTGCTGTTGTTCGCAGAGCACATTAAACAGCCCCATTGTTGACGGGGTAATGTTGTTTTTAAGACGGTCTTTTATTTTTAGTTGCAAGGCATCGGCATCATCAACGCCGATGCCTTTACCCTGATCATCCATACCGATAATAATCACACCGCCCTCATGGGTATTGAGAAAAGCCACCGCTTCTTTTTCCAGGCTGTCGGTGAGTTGCCGTTTGAATTCGATGCGGTGGTTTTCGGTTTTCATTGGAGGCGTTGTTAGCAGGTTGTTGGGGTGTCTTGCATACTGGGTGGGAATTGGATGTCTAGGTTTTCGACGGAGAGTTTGCCGGAGATTAGGCGAGGTAAAAGATTATTCTTCGTCTTTACTAAATTAGTATTTATATTCTGTAAAGTCTGTTCTTGCTTAAATAAGCACCTCACTTGATCACTAAATTTATTCATTAGCTCATCTGTTGGAACAAGGACTTTGACTCCTGCAATTAGAGAACGATTCAATTCCACTTGGCCTGTCGAACCTGAGGCCATAAACTCAAAATAACTTTGTAGTTTAGAAGTTGTTGTTGCTAGATACACGGAATTTATCTTACTCTTATCCGCTCGGCAAATAGTTACATGTGAATCGACAGTAATTTTCTCTGGGTTAAACTCCACAATAGATATTCTCCCTAAAGTACCTACACCCGTTGAGTTAACAAGGGCATCACCATACTGGATATATTTTTCATTGGGAACTTTGCTGTCATGCAATCTGGCTTCCGATAGATCAATGCGTCCATTTCGAATACATTTTTGGTTTATTACCAACCTATCTGTTTCTTCACTAAATAATCATGGGGTCTACCATACATTTATCGGCTACGCTTGCATAGTGATACATGCTTTTTACGGCATCTGAACTTGGTCGTGAGGTTTCAATCAGGGCTAATTTGTTCTATCGAGCAAAGCCTTAAATTCAGGAGCATAGATCTATCATCTGAATGAATTAACAATGTCATATAAAATATCTTTTATTTTCAATATGATATAAAATTTCCGTGAATGTTATTAAAAATAAATCAATAACTTACCGGCTAGAACAAATTAGCCCTGAGGTTTCAATAGCGACGGTTTACAAAAAAATCTATATCGTTTATAGTGCGTACATATGTACATCTTGGAGTAAAAAATGTACGTCACTATAGATACATCCGCTTTAATTGCGGTTATTGGGAATGAAAAGTCGAAAGATAGAATAGTAGAAATTACAACAAACTATTCACTTTATGCTCCTGTCTCAGTCCATTGGGAAATCGGCAATGCATTTTCTGCCATGTTTAAAAGGCAAAAAACAAATATAAAATTAGCCAAGCTTGCACTGAAAGCATATCAAGAGATTCCCGTGAAATTTATTGAAGTTCCTCTGGAACAAGCATTGGAATTATCTTATAGCCAAAAAATATATGCTTACGACGCTTATCTTATCCAGTGTGCCCAACAAACAAGTACTCCATTATTAACATTAGATAGAAGCCTGAAGGTTGTAGCAAAAAAAATTGGTATTCACGTTTTAGAGGTTGAGTAATGAAAGAATATAGTTTTACAGAAGCACGGCAACACTTCGCGTCAATACTAGATGAAGCAAAAAAAGAAGGTGTTGTTTGTGTAAAAAAAAGAGATGGTGAGTCATTCTATATAAAGCCAGCAACTCAAAAAAAATCACCTTTGGATATTGAAGGAGTTAATCTTGGCGTGTCTTCTAGCGAGATTGTTGATATTGTTAGAGAAGGTAGAGAAAGAAATTACAGTTTTTAAAGACTTGAGTATCATGGGGGCAGCCAACATGATTGTTGGCCTGGTTTGCACAGACAAGTCTTGCTACCATACATTTATCGACTACGCTTGCATAGATAATGGTATACAACATCGTTCCCTTGCTCCGCGTGGTAACGATATTTAATCCCAAGGATTAACCACCTCAACATCTATTCCCAAAAAATCATCCACATTCCGAGTAACCACCGACAAGTCATGATCCTTTGCAGTACCCGCAATAAGCGCATCGGCAAGATGAATCACTCGTCCTTGGTTTTTCGCCTGTACTCGAAACAAAGCCGCCTGATTCGCTTCTGATTGATTAACAGGAATGATCCAGTCACTGTACTCGGACAATAATTCTTGTAATTTTTCATCTAACTCAGTACGTCGCTTACCCTTGAGCAAAAGCCCTAAGCCATAAGTGAGTTCATGTAAGCTTATAATAGAAATCCAGGCGCTATCCATTGTAGATAGAAATTCAACAACATTCTTGTCAGGCGCAGGCTTTACCAGTTCGGAAATCACATTGGTATCCAGCAGAAAACCCTTCATGCTATGCCCAACTATTGAAAAGGAATTTCGCGGTCAGGTTCATTCCGGTTGGGTAGTTCCAATTCACCGACTGTCGGCATATTTTCTACCAACCAAAGACCTAAAGGTTTCCTGGGTTGTTTTAATGCCAACCACTCTTCCTCTGATATAACAACAAATGATTTTTTAGTGCCAATATATTGAGGGCCTTCTTCCTGGACTAGGCGAAGCACCTCAGAAAGCCGTGATTTGGCCTCTGTAATGGTCCATTTTTTGTGATAAGGGGCGGATGAAATTGACATAAGACCTCCTAAATAACTAATAAGGACTAGACTAGACTAGATTTTTACTAAAGTCAATTTCCTCTCTCAAAAAGAGCCACCCTCACACACCATCATCTCATCGTTCCCACGCTCTGCGTTGGGTGTAATGGTGTCGTTGATTTTGAAATTCGGTACAACGAAATAACGTCTGGTGCACCCCCGATCAATGGAAGAGATGGTATCGACAGTGTTTTTATGGTTGGCACTGATCGAACTCGAATTGAAACTAGAAAACAATACAATTTAATCTAGTCTTTATATAGCAGTAAATTTTTTACAAAATGAGATAGGTAAGGACAAAATGGATATAAAGATGATGACCGCTTTGGTGCTTGGGTCTTTAATGATTGGCTGTACGACAGCAGGACCTTATGTCACAAATATTACTAGTAATGGTGCAAATGGGCTGAACATTGAAAAATGTAAAGTAGAGTTACATTTACTTTGGGGAGTTGTAAACACCGGAGATTGTTTTAATAGTTCTTTAAAGCTCACATCGCCCAACCGACAATACCCGGAACAAAGATCCTAAATTCTACTGGGAAAAGAAGAATAGAAATCATCTGAAATGACGACTCATTGCCAATTTTAGCGCTGTTTTCATTCCAATTTTTTATTTTCAATGCTGCGCCGAATTACCTTGACGTTAATCCGTCGTTATTTAAGAAAACTTGATACAAACTATTATTCAACCGTCACTGATTTCGCTAAATTTCGAGGTTGGTCAACATCTGTCCCTTTAAGAATAGCCACGTGGTAAGCCAGCAATTGTAGAGGAATAGTATACAAAATAGGCGCGATTTCATCTTCAATGCTTGGAATTTTATAGACCTTTACATTATCATCCGGAGTTGCGTCAAGCGCTTCGTCCATGAAAACAATTAATTGTCCACCTCTAGCGCTGACCTCTTGCATATTTGATTTGAGTTTTTCCAGCAAGCGATTATTGGGTGCCACTACTACAACCGGCATCTCTGAATCAATTAACGCCAGTGGGCCGTGCTTTAGTTCGCCTGCCGGATAAGCTTCGGCATGAATGTAAGAAATTTCTTTCAGTTTTAGTGCACCTTCCATCGCAATAGGATATTGCGTACCGCGACCTAAAAACAAAGCGTGCTGTTTTTCAGAAAACAACTCAGCCACCTTTGCTATGATGCTATCAAGACTTAATACTGACTCTATCTTAGCCGGCAAACTGAACAACAGCGACGTTAGTTTATCTTCCATTTCAGGTTTCAGATTAAAGCGCCTTCCTAAGGCTATCACCAACTGCATTAACGCCACTAATTGCGTAGTAAATGCTTTGGTGGAGGCAACCCCGATCTCTGGACCTGCTCGAGTCATCAGAACTAAATCAGACTCTCTCACCAATGAACTTTCAGGCACATTGCACACCGTTAGCGTGTGTTTTGCGCCGATCCTTTTAGCTTCTTGTAAAGCCGCTATGGTATCAGCGGTTTCTCCTGACTGTGAGATGGTTACGATTAATGTATCTGGCAATAACACTGGCTTTCGATAACGATATTCACTAGCAACCTCGATGTTACATCGAACACCTGCTATCGATTCAAACCAATACTTCGCCACTAATCCTGCGTGAAAACTGGTACCGCAAGCAATAATTTGAACCGCTTTGACCTGGTCAAAAATTGAGCTGGCAGAAACACCAAAAACAGCTTCCTGCAAGCGATTTTCGATAAAACGGCCTTCTAGGGTTTCGGAAATCGCTCTAGGCTGCTCATATATCTCTTTCAGCATGTAATGCCGATATTCACCCAACCCAACCGAATCGGCAGATAATTTGCTTTCTTTAATAGGACGCTCGACTACCTTATTGAGCGCATCATAGATAGTCACTTTTTCTCTTTCGATAGCAGCAATATCACCTTCTTCTAAGAAAATAAAGCGACGAGTTACCGGCAGTAACGCCGCAACATCAGAGGCAATAAAATGTTCACCGATACCAATACCGATGACCAAGGGACTCCCCTTTCTACAGGCAATCAGTTGATCAGGATTTTGCTGGCTAATAACACCCAGAGCATAAGCGCCTTCCAAGGTTACTGCGGTATTTTTTACCGCTGTGAATAAATCATTGGTTTTTTCGAGCTCATCATAAATAGCATGGACAACCACTTCAGTATCAGTCTCTGAAGTAAACTCATAACCTAAAAGCCTCTGAGTTTCTCTCAAAGCGTCATGATTTTCGATAATTCCATTATGAACAACCGCCACTGTATGGCGACAAATGTGAGGGTGAGCGTTAGATGTGCTTGGTTTACCATGGGTTGCCCAACGGGTGTGGGCAATGCCTAAAGATCCATGGATAAGTTCCTGATCAAGAATTTTTTCTAATTCACTAACTTTACCGAGTTGTCGTTTCCGTTTGATTTCGCTTTGGTCAACAAGGGCGATTCCTGCTGAGTCATAGCCTCTATACTCAAGCCGCTTTAATCCCTCTAACAGAATGGGCACAACATTTCGTTGAGCGATTGCTCCAACTATGCCACACATTTATGCCTCCTTCTTTTTCGGTCTTTGCCAACCAGTAATTGAGAGCTGTTTAACTCTGCTGAGTGCCAATTGGTTATCTGGCACATCACGAGTGATCGTTGATCCTGCGCCTACCGTTGCATATTCTCCTACTGTCACTGGCGCCACTAACTGAGTGTCTGAACCAATAAAAGCGCCATCCTTGATGACAGTTTGTGATTTGTTGATACCGTCGTAGTTACAAGTGATGGTGCCGGCACCAACATTCACCTTTTTACCAATGATGGTATCTCCAATATAGCTTAAATGATTCACTTTACTTCCTGCGGCAATTTGCGATTTTTTTACTTCCACAAAGTTGCCAATTCTTACTTCTTGCTCTAATTTAGTGCCAGGCCTAATTCGGGCGTATGGACCAATGTTACAGGATTGCCCTATCGTCGATTGTTCGATCAGGCTGTTAGGCAAAATTTCAACATCGTCAGCTATGACTACATCCCGGATTATAGTGTTAGCACCAATCTTGACATTATTTCCCAGACTAATCCGACCTTCTAAAATAACGTTAATATCAATTTCAATATCTTGACCTAAAGATATAATCTCACCTCGTAAATCAAAACGAGCTGGATCGACGAGTGTTACACCTTTTTCCATCAAATCTATTGCTCGTTCTCGTTGCAGGGTACGCTCAAGATGACTTAATTGCATTCGATTATTCACGCCTAAAACCTCATCTTCAGAAGCTGGTTGGCTCGTTCTTATAACAACGCCATCAGCCACTGCTATCTCAATGATATCGGTTAGATAATATTCATTTTGAGCATTGTTATTATCCAGTTGACCGAGCCAACGTTTTAGGTAGCTTCCCTGCGCCGCCATAATACCCGTATTCACTTCTGTTACCTGCTTTTCAGAAATACTTGCATCTTTTTCTTCGACTATTTTCAACACTTGTTGGTCGGAGCTTCTAATAATCCTGCCATAACCGCTGGGATTATCCAAATTGACCGTTAATAACGCTAATGTTTGATTATCAACTATATCAAGCAATTGTCGTACCGTTTGATATTTCAATAATGGCACATCACCATAGAGAATTAATACAATGTCTTCTTCGCTAATCAGATCTGTCACCTGCATAACAGCATGACCAGTGCCCAACTGCTGTTTTTGCTCTCGCCAGTTAACATTCAAATGCTGTAATTGTTCTAGAACATAATCGCCACCATGACCATATATAATAGTAATGTCATTTTTGGGGATTTCTCTCGCCATATTGTAAACATGAACGAGCAAGGGTTGGTCAGCAATTTTATGCATCACCTTGGGATAAGCCGAATGCATTCTGGTTCCCTGCCCAGCAGCAAGAACAATTGTTTTAACTTTCATTTGTTAATCCCTATTACGAAAAAACCCGGTAAAATGCGAACATGTTACCGGGTCTGAATTGTTTGTTAATTTAATTATTAAGACTAACTACTTCGCGCGTTTTTTTAGCTTGTCCAGAGCCTTGAGTTGTAACATTGCCTCCGCTAATTGAGCCTGGGCTTTGGCATAATCTATCTTGCCAGATTTATCAGCCAGAGCTGCTTCAGCTTTTGATTTTGCTTCCAAAGCAGCTGCCTCATCTAAATCATCTGCCCGTATTACTGTGTCAGCTAAAATAGTAACAATATGTGGTTGCACTTCCAACATGCCACCCGATATAAAAAAGGGAAGACTTTGATCGGCATCTACTTTTACTCTAACCTCGCCTGGAGCCAGCTTAGTAATCAGCGGTGCGTGCCGGGGGGCGATGCCAACTTCGCCCATTTCAGCCGGCGCAAAAATCATCTCTGCCAATCCGGAAAAAATTTCTTGTTCTGCACTTACGATATCAACATGAATTGTCATTGTCATTAAAACAGTCCTAAAATGAACTTAAATCACTTTTTACTCATTTTTTCGGCTTTTTCTAATACTTCGCTGATATCACCGGCCATGTAAAATGCTTGTTCTGGTATCGCATCATATTCACCCTCAGCAATTCCCTTAAAACCAGCAATCGTATCTTTGAGGGAGACATATTTTCCAGGTGATCCGGTAAAAACTTCAGCAACAAAGAATGGTTGAGAAAGAAATTTTTGAATTTTTCGGGCTCTGGATACGGTTAGTTTATCTTCCTCGGATAGCTCATCCATTCCGAGAATAGCAATGATGTCACGAAGCTCTTTGTAACGCTGCAACGTTCCTTGAACGTTACGAGCCACTTCATAGTGCTCCTGACCTATTACCAGGGGATCCAATTGCCTACTGGTTGAATCCAAAGGATCGACCGCAGGATAGATACCGAGCTCGGCAATTTGCCTTGATAATACGACTGTAGCATCCAGGTGGGCAAAAGTTGTCGCTGGGGACGGGTCGGTCAAATCATCGGCAGGAACATAAACAGCTTGTATTGAAGTAATTGATCCCGTTTTAGTGGAGGTAATCCGTTCTTGCAATACGCCCATTTCTTCGGCCAACGTTGGTTGATAACCCACTGCTGAGGGCATTCTTCCAAGCAAAGCCGAAACTTCAGTTCCTGCTAAGGTATAGCGATAAATATTATCTACAAAAAACAAAACATCACGGCCATCTTCGCGAAAATATTCGGCCATTGTTAATCCCGTTAAAGCAACTCGTAAGCGATTGCCAGGCGGCTCATTCATCTGGCCGTATACCAAAGAAACTTTATCAATGACATTGCTGTCTGTCATTTCATGATAAAAGTCATTGCCTTCCCGAGTCCGCTCACCCACTCCAGCAAATACTGAAAAACCGCTATGTTCAATAGCGATATTTCGAATGAGTTCCATCATGTTAACTGTTTTGCCGACCCCAGCACCGCCAAACAAGCCAACTTTACCGCCTTTTGCAAAGGGACAAATTAGATCGATTACTTTAATACCTGTTTCAAGGAGCTCATTGCCAGCAGCCTGGTCAGCATAACTTGGGGCATTTCGGTGTATAGCCCATTGTTCTTTTTCACCAATCTTGCCTTTTTCATCAATCGGCTGACCGAGAACATTCATAATTCGGCCTAACGTTTCCTGGCCAACTGGAACAGAAATTGGGGCGCCAGTATTTGAAATCGTTAATCCCCGAGAAAGGCCATCTGTACTGCCCATTGCAATGGTTCTAACAATACCATCCCCCAATTGCTGCTGGACTTCTAGAACAATGTCTTTTTTATCTACATTCAGTGCATCATACACTTTCGGTAGATTTTCCCTGGGAAACTCAACATCGACTACCGCGCCGATAATTTGAACAATCTTACCCGAACTCATTAAGTTAGTCCTCTATGTTATTTGATTAATTTGGTGTTTCCTAAACAGCAGCTGCACCCGCAACAATTTCTGAAATCTCTTGCGTAATAGCGGCTTGTCTGGCTTTGTTATAAACTAGTTGTAACTCATCTATAATTGTACCTGCATTATCCGATGCGCTCTTCATTGCCACCATTCGAGCCGCTTGTTCACACGCATTGTTTTCTACAAGTCCCTGAAATACGATCGATTCAACGTAACGAGTCAGTAAATTATCCAATACTTCCTTGGCATCCGGTTCGTAGATGTAATCCCAATGCCCCTTTAATTCCTCTTGAATTTCTTCGGCATAAATAGGCAACAGCTTTTCGATGACTGGTTTTTGCGTCATAGTATTGACAAATTCATTGTAAGACAGAAAAATTTGGTCTATTTTCCCTTCGTCGTAAGCATCCAGCATAATTTTAATGATTCCTAAAATGCTTTCCAAAGAAGGTGCTTCTCCTATTTTTTCAACTTGACCGGTTATATTTGCGCCAATATTACTAAAAAAGCTACCTCCTTTTTGGCCCACAATACATAAATCAATTTCGAAATCACTGGCATCCCACCCTTTCATTTGCCCGATTAATTTTCTGAATAAATTAGAATTCAGGCCACCGCACAGGCCACGATCAGAAGAAATAAGAATAACGCCAATTCGTTTAACGTCTCTGTCGATCAAATAAGGATGCTTATATTCAGTAATAGCATGGGCCAAATGCTTGATGATTTGAGCCAATTTATTGGAATAAGGACGAGTGGCTCGCATTCTATCTTGCGTTTTACGCATCTTACTTGCGGCAACCATTTCCATGGCACGCGTGATTTTCTGCGTATTCTTGATACTTGATATTTTTGTTCGTATTTCTTTACCAACCGCCATGAGATAACCTAATTTATTACCATGAATGGGTTTTTACAAACTTGTCAACGGCCGACTTCAATGATTTTTGAATTTCATCGCTGTAGTCACCACTGGTATTAATAGTGTCCATCAAATCAGCATGTTCTGACTGCATAAAAGACTGCAGAGCATTCTCGAAGTCACGCACCTTATTGACTTCAATGGTATCCAAATAACCTTCATTCGCTGCATACAGCGAAATAGCCATTTGTCCAACTGACATGGGCGAGTACTGATTCTGTTTCATCAATTCAGTCACTCTTTGGCCACGTTCAATTTGTTTTCGAGTGCTCTCATCCAAATCTGATGCAAATTGAGCAAATGCAGCCAGTTCACGATACTGAGCTAAATCCAACCGAATGCCGCCACCTAGTTTTTTGATGATTTTAGTTTGCGCTGCTCCGCCCACTCGTGATACTGATAAACCAGCGTTAACAGCAGGTCTGATGCCGGAATTGAATAGATCTGTTTCCAAAAAGATCTGTCCATCTGTAATTGAAATAACATTGGTCGGAACAAATGCTGAAACGTCACCTGCTTGGGTTTCAATAATGGGCAAGGCCGTCAGAGAACCTGTCTTACCTTTGACCTTGCCACCCGTCAACTTTTCTACTTCGGCTGCATTGATTCGTGCAGCGCGTTCCAATAATCTTGAATGCAGATAAAAAACATCCCCGGGGTAAGCTTCTCTTCCGGGTGGTCTGCGAAGTAGCAGCGACATTTGCCGATAAGCCCAAGCCTGCTTGGTTAAATCATCATAAATAATTAACGCATCTTCACCTCGATCCCGAAAAAACTCACCCATGGAACAACCCGTGTAAGGTGCAATAAATTGCATGGCTGCTGATTCTGATGCTGAAGCTGTGACGACGATGGTATGCGCCATTGCATCATGTTCTTCCAGTTTTCGAACCACATTCGCAATTGATGATTGTTTTTGACCAATCGCCACATACACACATTTAATACCGGTTCCTTTCTGGTTAATAATGGCATCAACAGCAATCGCTGTTTTACCTGTCTGACGGTCACCAATAATTAATTCCCGTTGTCCTCTACCCACAGGGATCATTGAATCGATCGATTTTAGCCCAATTTGCACAGGCTGTTCTACTGACTGTCTGGCAATAACACCGGGAGCAATTTTTTCGATAGGTGAAGATTCTGTGGTCTCAATGCTGCCTTTACCATCTATAGGACTGCCCAGTGCATCGACTACTCGACCCAATAAGTTCTCACCAACGGGTACTTCCAAGATACGTCCAGTACACTTTACAGTGTCCCCTTCAGAAATGTGTTCGTAGTCCCCTAAAATGACGACGCCGACTGAATCTCTTTCAAGGTTCAAAGCCATTCCAAAAGTGTCGCCTGGAAATTCAAGCATTTCTCCTTGCATGGCGTCAGCCAGACCATGTACACGAACAATCCCGTCAGTTACACTTACTACGGTACCTTCAGTATGAGCATGAACACTAATATCGAAATTTTCGATCTTTTTCTTGATTAGATCACTTATTTCAGATGGGTTTAATTGCATAGTTTTTTCTCACCCTTTTTTCAGAGTATTTTGGCTAATTGTTGAAGCTGTCCTTTAACAGATCCGTCTATAACTCTGTCTCCGGCGCGAACGAGTATGCCACCTATTAAAGATTTATCTATTTCTACATTTAGGCGCACTTCTTTCTCTAATACATTTTTTAACTTTGTCGACAATTTTTTTACTTGCTGAGCATCCAAAGAAAATGCTGATTGCACAGTGACCTCAAGATAGCCCTCGTCATCTGCTCGAAATTCTTCGAAAAGAGTTTGCACATAAGGGATTAGTTTGAGTCGGTTATTTTGCAATAACAACCGAATGAAATTTTCACCTTCCTTGCTTATATGCTCTGCACAAATATCGATCAAAAGAGACTGCAATTTTTCGTTGCTGATCCGAGGGTTTTCGATTATCGATAAGAGTTGCTCATTCTTTACCAGCGAGGCCAAAAAGCGCAGCATCTCCGACCACTCAGCAGCTGAACTTGTTTCCTTGGACCTCTTAAAAACTGCTTCAGCGTAGGGACGCGCCAGGGTTCTCAGCTCAAGCATGAATCATTCCTAACGAAACTGACTAGACACTTTCTCGATAATGTCTTTGTGTTTATTCGCATCAACTTCACTTTTCAACACTTGTTCAGCAGCATTAACCGCTAGCACTGACACTTCTTTTCGAAGATTCTCTTTCGCCTGGCTAATTTCCTGATCAATTTGTGTTTTTGCCGCATCAACGATTCTGGTGCCTTCAACTTTGGCCGTTTCTTTAGATTCCTCTACAATTTCATTTGCCCTTTTTTGCGCTAAGCTGATAATTTCAGCTGATTGATCTTTAGCATTTTTCAATTCTTTGGAAACATTCTTTTGTGCCAACTCCATTTCGCGTTGCCCACGTTCAGCTGCAGCCAATCCTTCTGCTATCTTCTTTTTTCTTTCTTCTAGCGAATTCAGTATGGGAGGCCAAATATATTTCATGGTAAACCACACCAAAAGGGCAAATGTTATCATTTGTCCGATCAAAGTTACGTTGATGCTCATTTCACGCCCTCAATAATAAGCTTAAGTTGTTTAGGACCAAAAACAGTTACTAATTACCCGCTGCCGTTTGAACCGCTGACAAAAATGGATTGGCAAACGTAAAAAATAACGCCAGACCTACCCCAATCATCGTTACAGCATCAAGCAAACCAGCAACGATAAACATTTTAACTTGTAACATTGGAACCATTTCAGGTTGTCTCGCAGCTCCTTCGAGAAACTTTCCACCCAGCAAACCAAATCCAATCGCGGTACCCATTGCTCCCATGCCAAGTACCAAACCCACTGCAATTGCAGTCATACCCTGAACATCTGCAATCAATGATGCAATTTCCATGACACCTCCAAAAATAATGTCGTTAATTAAAAAGTCTAAAAAAATTAATGCTCTTCGTGCGCCATACTCAGGTATACAATTGTTAATACCATAAAAATGAAAGCTTGAAGGGTAATGATAAGAATATGAAAAATAGCCCAAGGAAAGCTTAGTAGTGGCTGTATATACCACGGTAACAGCCCGATAAGAATAAAGATCAACTCGCCAGCATATAAATTACCGAACAACCGCAAACCCAGTGAAATAGGCTTAGCGATCTCTTCGACCAGCTTGAGCAAAAGGTTAAACGGCAATAACCAAGGACCAAAGGGCGTAAACAATAATTCCTTTGCAAAACCCCATCCGCCCTTAATTTTAATACTGTAAAAAATGATTAAACAAAATACCGAAATCGACATTGCAAAAGTAGCATTCAAATCGGTACTTGGTACTACTCGAAGATAGTTTAAACCCATCATAGAACCGACTGTCGACAGCAAATCGACCGGAAACAAATCCATAAAATTCATTAGGAAAACCCAGCAAAAAATGGTCAACCCCAAAGGAGCGATTAACTCGCTCTTACCGTGAAAACTATCTTTGACCTGCGTATCGACAAATTCGACCAGCATTTCAGCAAAATTCTGCAACGGCCCCGGTACACCAGACGTTGCTTTTTCAGCTGCTGTCTTGAAGACCCCGATAAATAAGGCTCCTAAAACGATTGAGAAAAACAACGTATCTAAATGCAGCGTCCAGAAACCTTCCCCGACTGACAAAGGGGTTAAATGATGAACAATATATCCAGTAGCACTACTGCCAGCTTCATGAACTTCCTCAGCCATTATTTCCTCAAAGGATTTAGATTAATTACTCTCTTATGATCAAAGCAAACCAAAAAACTGACAGCACGCCCACGTAGCAAGTCATCAAAGGGATTAGCTCAATTCCTTCGACCTGGAACAAAAAACCAAACATAATGACCGTTAGCAGCAGCTTTCCAAATTCGCCTGCATAAAATGTTTGTAGAATTTGCTCTGGTTTTTTTTGGCTCGCTTTGCTGACTTTGAAGGCTAAATAAACATTAGGCAAAAACCCTGTAAATCCGCCCAATATTGCAGCTAAGGCTTTATGCCATCCCCCAACAAAAAAAAATCCTGACGAAATAATAAGTATTGCCAGGACTTGCCAATTCAATATTTTCTTGACAGTAGATTCAAACATTCTATCTGCCATCATTTCGGATCACTCTATCTTAATTCGTTACAAATTATATCTTTCGCAGTGGTTTTAATCAACAGCCTGCCACATCTTTATCATGAGTAAATTTTTGATAACGTCTAATTTTCGAGGACTCATAGGAGATCAAGCCTATTCAAGGTTGGTTTTGTTTGAATTTTGACAGGCTGCAACATTTGTTATGAGATAGATTTACCAATCTGTTTTTGCCGACACTGGAAAACAGTGGAAAACAGTGGAAAACACGGAAACAGGGAAACAGGGGACAGGGAAACAGGGGACAGACCACTATTATTTTTCATTCTTAACTGGCCTCCCTGCCTTCCCAGGTCGTACACGCCTTCCCAAAGCTTTGCTGATTTCTTCCTTGAAACGATCATTTCCCAAAACAAAATTACCATTCGTCGCCTTACGTATTTCATCTACCAAACTAGGCTCCAGACTGTATCGAAATAATTCACGATAACTTGCCTGTCGCGCCATCTCCGTTAAACCCAATCCCTCGTACATGAAATGAGGTTTGATCAACTTATTTCTCTTCCCATGTGCGTTGGCTCGATAGCTCGACCACCTATAATCCTCTGGGTGCAAAACCATTTCTGCTCGGACAGTATTTTCCAATTCAGAAATGAGTCTGAAATGTGCATAAAAGTTAAGCCATTTTTTTCTGTTCAAAAATCTGGTTAAAAAGTTTCTGTCTTTCTTTTTTTAGGATTATAGCGGCCTGATTATCGGTTATTGCCATGGCAACCTGATCGAGTATCGCAAAGCTTATTCCCGGTTTCAAATATTTTTCACTGTCAGGTAGTGATTTGAGTTTGTCATAAGGTGTCATCATGTTTTTATAGGGGTATTGCTTAGACTGCTTTCCTTTATCGTCGGTGATGATTTCAGGATAAAAGCAGGGCCTGTGATAGTTAACATAGGGGTACAAATACTTGATATTGAATTCATTCAGCCTCGCAGCCCATCTTTGTGGGATATGGGTATAGCCAAAAACCTTTCTGACCACCGCGGCATTTTTGCCTTCAACCAGTGCATTATCATTGGTTTGTCGGGATCGTGATTTGGTCATTTCAATCAATAGCTTATTTAACAGGTTCTCTACGGGCTTGTTGATATATTCTGACCCATTGTCAGAGTGAAAACCTTTGATGATAAAGGGAAAAGTTTCCAGTATTTGTTCAAGCACGGGGATTAAAAAGTGTTCGCTGATTTTTTCAACGGATAAGATCATTTCAAACTGAGTGACTTCATCAACTACATTGATATGATAAACGCCTTTTTGCTTGTCCTGGTCGCCCTGGTGAACGGTATCAACGCGAAGGTATCCTGGCTGACCGTTGGCTTGTGGTTTTCTTTTGTCGCCAATGGCGATCTGCCTGGGTTTGGTTTTTTCAAAGTCTCTGCGCTGTAACTGATAGGTTTTTGATGCCCTCAGATTGTAGAGGTGTGAAACAGAGATTGTCGCCAGCTTTTGATACTGCTTCTCTCCGTACACCTGATAGGAACGCTCAATAAGCTTTTTCACGGCATGACCACAAGGTTTCTCATGCCATTCATCAATGTCTGCCAATAATCGAATATCGCGCTGAGAATATTTTCGGTTGAAACCATTGCCTCTTGCTGGGCTGTACCTGACGTAACCGGTCTTTCGGTACTGCGCGATGAGACGTGTCATCTGCTGGCGGGAATAACCGGTTAGCTTAATCAGAAACCGACTAATGATGCCCTTGTCTTTTTTATTGCAGGACAGGTAGTTGAATTTAACGAGTCCCTTTTGGATCAATTGATACCGCTCAGCTTTATTACCCGGTATCGAATAGGCTATCGATTGGTTGCCCTGTAAAAAGGATTCGAGGTGCTCTATTTGGGTTAAATTATCGATGTTCATAATCATTTTCATAAAGTGGATTATGAACAGAAAAGCTATTTCAGGCTCATTTTATACTGGAAATAAGGAGTCGTTTCAGACTCATTTCATATTGGACAAGACTATTAAAACATACCCGTGAATCATGCAATTAGTTTTCTGAGAATACTCCAGCAAACATTCAAGGTAAAAAAGATAATCATCATCACAATAAAAACATGCCTGTCGATTATTACCTCGCTGAATAATATGTAAAGGTATCTTCGGAACAACCAAAGGAGATCGACGCGGCATAAAAAAGGATGTCAAGTGATTACAGGTGACATTATAGCTTATTTATTCGTGGTCTGTCCCCTTTTCCGATGAATATTGTGCGGGAAAGTTGCAAGCAGAAGCAGGCATTCCCCTTAAAAATACCGAGGTTTAGCTCAATAACAAGATAAACTGTCTTGCAAAATGATGCTTTTGTGATTTTTACGACAGCTTCGGTTTTCGGCAGGGTCGAAAATCGTTGTTTATGGATGGGAACTAACTAAAAATGCAGTCCAATCAACCCTTTTTATCGATAATTATTCCGCTTTATGAGGAAGCTTCGAATTTAGCCGATCTAACCCATAAACTTGCTGTCTTTATCAAAAAATATCAGGATACCGTTGAAGTCATACTCGTGGATGATGGTAGCCAAGATGAAACCGAACAGATCCTCAAACCTTTGGTAGCTGAATACCCTTGGCTCAAAGCCATTCTACTTAGTCGTAATTATGGTCAAAGTGCGGCCATGACGGCAGGTTTTCAAAATGCCTTGGGGAAAATCATTGTCTCTATGGATGGTGACCTGCAAAATGATCCGGCCGATATTCCAAGGCTCATCGCAAAGCTGGATGAAGGTTATGATGTTGTGTGCGGTTGGCGTAAAGACCGCAAAGATGACTTTTTACAACGGAAATTACCTTCTAAAATAGCCAATTGGTTAATCGTTAAAATCTCAGGAGTCAAGCTTCATGATTACGGATGCTCATTGAAAGCTTATCGAAGTAAATATGTTGAAAATCTAATTTTATACGGTGAATTACATCGTTTTATTCCAATATTAACCTCTTTAGAGGGCGCTTGTATCGCCGAGATAGAAGTCAATCACTATCCGCGCACTCAAGGAAAAAGCAAGTATGGTATTGGTCGAATGCCTAAAGTGTTATTGGATTTATTACTGATGTATTATTTCCAACGATTTGCCACGCGTCCCCTACACTTTTTTGGCCGTTCGGGTTTAGTCATGTTAGTGACTGGTTTTGTAATTGAAATTTATCTAACAGGCATTAAATTGTTTTTGCACCAGGATATCGGTACGAGACCATTGTTGCTGCTAGGGGCTCTGTTGATAATCAGTGGCATTATGTTAGTCGGCATTGGGATTATTGCCGAACTATTAGTTAGGATTTATCATGAAAATGGAGGCAGACATATCTATCTCATTAAGTCAACGATCGAACATGGAAAAAACTAATCCATTGGGCTTGTTTATAGTAAAAATAATAATAAGCGGATTAATGCTCATTATTTTAATGTCTCGCCTCAATTGGCAAATAGCATTCTTAAAGCTTCAAAATATCTCAATATCGACTTGGTTATGCGCTTTTTTACTTTATTTCAGCGCTCAAGTTGTCAGCGCTTTGAGATGGATGTTAATCAGTAAAAGTCTAAAACTTAACATCCCTGGGAAAAACTATTTCGATTGGTATTTTTTAGGCATATTTTGCAACCTTTTCCTTCCCACTGGCATCGGCGGTGATGTAGTGAAAAGCTACGCTTTGGGCCGGGCCAGCGGACAACTTGCCAATGCCATTTGCAGCGTGGTACTGGATCGTGTTTTCGGACTCATAATATTGTTGGGTTTAGGCGCTCTTGCAGCTTTTGTAATTGAACTCAGACCTTTTTGGTTAAGAGACTTATTATTGCTCAGCGCCACACTGGGTTTTTTTTTGCTGCTAACCGCTCGTACATTAACGCAATGGCTTAGCCATCGTTGGCTAAAAATCAATACACTTGTTAAACCGGTAAATCTATTATGGCATCATCCTGCACAACTACTGCAATTTGGAGGGCTTTCTGTGGTGGTTCAATTGTTTACCATTGCCGCTGTTGTGATACTAGGTTGGCAACTGGGTATCGATCAACCTATATTATTTTATATCGCTGCCTACTCTGTCATTTCGATCATAAGTTTATTTCCTCTTGCTATTAATGGCTTCGGCGTAAGAGAATTTGGGTTTGTGATGTTATTTGTAACTGCTGGCTCACCTCAAGAATCAGCGCTAATCCTCAGTTTTGTTAGCTTTTCTTTACAGGCTGCCGCAGGATCAATTGGACTCATCTCTTTTTTGAAGAGCCGTGATGCTAGTCTATCTACCTCAACCTCCGGCCTTTAATACATGTTACTGACTAATCAACAACGTTCCAGTCAATTCTTACTACTTGGACTGCTTGGTTTAATGGGCTTTCGCTTAATTTACTTGTTCATAGTTGATTTGGATTTGATCGGCGATGAAAGCTATTATTGGGATTGGTCCAGGCACTTGGATTGGTGTTACTACAGCAAACCGCCTATGGTTGCATGGCTTATTCGTTTGTTTACCGAACTATTCGGTTCTTCTACTCCCATTATCAGAATTCCAGCCGCCCTACTCGGAACTCTGATGTTATGGCCGTTTTATCAATTGACCCGTGAAATCTATGACCATCCAACGGCACTTTTAGCGACTTTACTGATAATCTCGATGCCTGCAATGGTATTAGTTAGCTTTATCATGACGATTGATCCTCCGTTATATTTCTTTTGGATGTGCGCACTATTGTTCTTGCATCGCTCCCTGTTTACCCATCAGCGTAATCGTGATTGGCTCTATGCTGGCATCGCTGTTGGAGCAGCATTATTAAGCAAGCCCACTGCCATAGCTTTACCCATCATGACATTCTTGTTTTTAGGTTCCCAGCCTTCTATTGCTTCTCGATCAAAATTAGGCTTAGCTGTGTTTATAATCCCTATCATCGTCGCAATCATTCCGCAACTGATATGGAATGCCCAACATGACTGGATCATGCTACAGCACAACCAAAATCACTTCGCTGCTGAAGCACTAAGCATTACCGATCGATTAAGTCATTTTATTGGCTTCGTTTTGCAACAGACCCTTTTGATATCTCCGGTAACGCTATTGATTACTATTGTTATTATCTGTATCAGCGTTTGGCGTTTTTTTAAGTTAACAGCCATCGAACAGTGGCTAATATTACTCGGACCCTTACCACTCATTGGCATTTTTGGCCTTGCAGTCATCCAGAAAGTACAAGGTAACTGGTCGATTCCTTTTTATTTTACCGGCATCATTTTGGTCGCTGGTTGGATTAACCAAAAAATAACCCTGTTTAATCCAAAATTCAGTTTTCGACGCTTGAAAAGTATCGCGCTTTACACAGGCACGACCTTAGTAGCTATAACATATTTACTTCCATTCTTAAGTTTTTGGTTACCCCAAAAACTCAACGACATGGACCCAACTAATCGCTTGCGTCAATGGCAAGATTTAGCGACCCAAGTTGACCGAATAAGCAAGCCCAAAAACAAAAATGCCCATCAATTTATCTTAATTGATGGGCATAGAGACATCGTCAGCGAACTGGCCTTTTATTTACCAGATCAACCGACTATTTATCATTGGCAGAAAAACCCACGCATCGAATCACAATATGGACTATGGCCAGGGCTGGAACAACATATTGCTGGCAATGGCTTAGTCATTAGTATGCACCCATGGGATCAGCTTGCACAGCCGTTAAAATCCTCATTCTACGACTTGCAGTTTCTGGGTGAAGCTGTTGTGTTGCAGCATACCAAACGGGAAAAACGCTTATATATATATCAAGCAAATAGATTATTACACTGGCCACCGCCTACCACATAATGAATCTATTCTCTTACTATCCTCGACTTATTAGTCTAACCACTCTGATAACGCTAATCCTAACTTTTCTTTTTTGGACTAGTGACATCGATACTAAGATAGCAAGGGGGTTTTTTCACCCTGAATCACCAAGCGATCCTTGGTCGGGAGGACACTGGTGGCTGTGGACATTGATATATAAACAGATCAATTACCTTAATTATGTACTTGTTGTCACCGGTTTTCTGTTGATTCTAATTGCTTTTACTAATCCGCGATTCCTACTATTTAAACGGTATGGCGTTATGATTTTATTTTCATTAGCATTAGGACCGGGATTAATCATCAATTTGATTTTTAAAGATCATATTAACCGACCAAGGCCTATCCAACTCATACAGTTTGGTGGCCAACACCACTACAATCCGCCGCTTATCCAGGGCGAAGCACCTCTATTACCGCATAACGCAAATCGATCTTTCCCTTGTGGCCATTGTTCCTCCGGTTTTGTTCTATTCATAGGGTTTTTTATCTTCCGGCAAACAGGACGAAAGCGACTTGCTTTATTGTCAGTGGTTACTGCTGTGTTGCTTGGTTCTCTGATTGGCGTAGCCCGAATGGCTTCGGGCGGACATTATCTATCAGATATTGTGTGGTCGGCCTACTTAACATTTATATCTTGTTGGTTAGTTTATTTGGCAGTCAATCGTATTAATGAACCATTTCTTAGTTCGACTAAAAAGCGGGTAATTTAGAGAGAAGTAAAATACCGCTCAAAAAAATCATTAGACTTTAATTTTTGGATGATACTTTGTTGTAACCAAACGACAACTCATTAGAGTCGTTTTGATCTTGGCTGAATTTAGTTGGTAGCATCAAAAACAGGCAGCTAATAGGGGTAAATAAACACTTTAACTGTACTCATCGCTGAAATTAATCGCGAGCGAAGTAGTACCTGAGTTTTTTTTACGTTTTTTATTTGTTATGCTAGCAATGATATATAACTTTTAGCGTAAAATTTCCCATACCTAACAGAAACGAGCATTGGGAACGTTATCATGAGAACACAATGAAAGAATCAGTTAACATCCAACCAACAGTTCAAACCGTCATTGAAGAATTAAAAGAAAAGCCTGGGGCTTTGTTACCGATTTTACATGGCATTCAAAACAACCTTGGGTACATTCCTCCCGAGAGCGTTCCCGAAATCGCCTCCGCTCTGAATTTATCTCGAGCAGAAGTACACGGCGTCATTTCTTTTTATCATTATTTCAGAGAGACACCGCCGGGCAAACACACTGTATACCTTTGCAGAGCCGAGTCTTGTCAAGCGATGGGCAGTAACTCACTAGAAAAACATGCTAAAGAAAAGCTGGGCGTAGATTTTCATGAAACCACTTCAAATGGTCTCTTTTCCTTAGAGCCAGTATATTGTCTTGGTAACTGTGCCTGTTCACCTGCAATGCTAATCGATAAAGATATTTACGGTCGCCTGGACAATAATAAATTTGATGCAATAATCGACGAATTAGGTGAATCCTCATGACTTCTTATACTGTCTTCGTTCCTAATGATGCCAGCGCCGTATCAATGGGGGCTGATAAGGTTGCTGTTTCAATTTCTCAGAAAGCCGAAAGTAATGGCATACCCATTAACTTAATTCGTAATAGTTCTAGAGGATTGTTCTGGCTGGAGCCCTTGGTTGAAGTATCCACTGATCAAGGTCGTACTGCTTATGGCCCAGTCACTTTAAGTGATATTGACAGCCTGTTTGAAGCGAAATTTTACCAAGGTCAAAAGCACCCTTTATCTTTAGGGTTAACAGAAGAAATTGATTACCTTAAAAAGCAACAAAGACTGACATTTGCCCGACTTGGGATTACAGACCCTGTAGACCTTGATGATTACATTGAACATGAAGGCTACCGAGGTTTGAAAAAAGCTTTAACCATGAAACCAGAGGCTATTGTTAAAGAAGTCACTGACTCAGGTTTAAGAGGTCGAGGTGGCGCAGCTTTTCCGACTGGTATCAAATGGAATACCGTTTTAAACACACCAGCCGATCAAAAGTATATTTTGTGTAATGCGGACGAAGGTGACTCGGGCACTTACTCAGATCGAATGGCAATGGAAGGCGATCCGTTTGTACTCATCGAAGGAATGACGATCGCCGGAGTAGCGGTAGGCGCTACTCAAGGATACATTTACCTCAGATGTGAATATCCACATGCTGATGATGCACTTAAAACAGCCATAGCAAAAGCGGAACAAGCGGGCTATTTAGGGGACAACATCCTAGAAAGCGGAAAAGCTTTTCATTTAGAAGTTCGCTTGGGAGCCGGCGCTTATATTTGTGGCGAAGAAACATCGCTGATGGAAAGTTTGGAAGGGAAACGTGGCTTGGTTCGTTTCAAACCGCCTCTTCCCGCTATCAGTGGACTCTTTGGCAAACCTACTGTCGTCAATAATGTTATTTCTCTGGCATCCGTGCCGATCATATTAGACAAAGGCGGCCAGTATTATAAGGATTTTGGTATGGGCCGTTCTCGTGGAACTCTACCTATTCAACTGGCAGGAAACCTGAAACAAAATGGCTTAATTGAATTGGCTTTCGGTGTAACATTAAGAGAGCTTTTATACGATTATGGTGGCGGCTCAGCATCTGGAAGACCTATTAAAGCTGTTCAAGTTGGCGGCCCTTTGGGTGCATTTCTACCAGAATCTCAATTCGACACGCCCATAGATTACGAAGCTTTTACTGAAATATGGGCTGTTCTGGGTCACGGTGGCATCGTTGCATTCGATGATACCGTGAACATGGCCGAAATGGCTCGCTACAGCCTCGAATTTTGCGCTATTGAATCATGTGGCAAATGCACTCCCTGTCGTTTAGGTTCAACGCGCGGCTATGAAGTTATTGATGACATCATAAAAGGGCATGAAGTCGAAAAAAACATAACGTTACTAAAAGATCTCTGTAACACTTTAATCAACGGGTCTCTTTGCGCCCTTGGCGGAATGACGCCTTATCCAGTATTAAGCGCATTAAACCATTTTTCTGATGATTTCAGGCAAAGTTCCAAAGCAAATGTTGCCTGAGCAAATACGAGGGCTTAAATATGTCCATTAACAATACCTTAGACTACGGTACTCCGGAAATAATATCCGATACAGCAGTCACACTCGAAATTGACGGATTCAATGTTACTGTCCCTCAGGGAACCTCGGTGATGCGAGCAGCCTCAACTATTGGAATTGATATCCCCAAATTATGTGCGACTGATAGCATTGACCCGTTTGGCTCTTGTCGCCTTTGCGTCGTTGAAATTGAAGGGGGTCGTGGGATGCCTGCTTCTTGTACCACGCCTGTCGCAGAAGGCATGAAAGTAACCACCCAAAACCCTCGATTGGCCGAAGTTCGCAGAGGTGTAATGGAACTCTATATCTCGGATCATCCTTTGGATTGTTTAACCTGCTCAGCCAACGGTGACTGTGAATTGCAGGATATGGCAGGTGCGGTTGGTTTAAGAGAAGTTCGTTACAACCCAGAAGGTAAAAATCATTTACTGGCCAAAAAAGACGAAAGTAACCCATATTTCACTTTCGATCCGAGTAAATGTATCGTTTGCTCCCGCTGTGTAAGAGCTTGTGAAGAAACACAAGGCACTTTTGCCTTAACCATTGATGGCCGCGGTTTCGAATCAAAGGTAGCTGCGAGTGAAAACCAACCTTTTATGGACTCTGAATGTGTTTCTTGCGGTGCATGCGTCCAGGCATGCCCAACGGCTACGTTAATGGAAAAGTCAGTCGTTGATCATGGCGTTCCAGAACATTCAGTTGTTACGACTTGTGCTTATTGCGGTGTAGGCTGTTCCTTCAGAGCCGAAATGAAAGGAGATCAGGTAGTCCGCATGGTTCCCGATAAAGACGGCAAGGCTAATCATGGTCATTCTTGTGTCAAGGGGCGTTTTGCCTTTGGCTATGCGACTCATAAAGACCGCATTACCAAGCCAATGATTAGAAAGAGCATCAAAGATAAATGGCAAGAAGTCAGTTGGGAAGAAGCTATTAATCACGCTGCATCTGAGATGAAGCGTATCCAAGCAAAGTACGGACAACATTCAATCGGAGGTATTACCTCTTCTCGCTGCACCAATGAAGAAACTTTTTTGGTACAAAAACTGGTTCGTGCCGGTTTTGGTAATAACAATGTCGATACCTGTGCACGAGTTTGCCATTCACCGACCGGTTACGGCCTGAAACAAACCTTTGGCGAATCTTCTGGAACACAGAATTTTGATTCGGTCATGAAATCAGATGTTATCGTTATTATTGGCGCTAATCCAACTGAAGGGCATCCTGTGTTTGGCTCTCTAATGAAAAAGCGACTACGCCAAGGCGCTAAACTCATCATCATTGACCCCAGATCAATTGAATTAGTTAAAACACCTCATGTCAAAGCTGACCATCACTTGAAGCTTAAACCAAGCTCAAACGTCGCTTTGGTGAATGCTCTGGGTCACGTCATAGTGACCGAAGATCTGCTTGATAATGCTTTTATTGCCAAGCGTTGCGAGCAAGTCCCATTTGAAAAATGGAAAAAGTTTATTGCTGATGAACGACACTCTCCTGAAACGACAGAATCGATTACCGGAGTGCCTGCTTCTGATTTACGGGCAGCAGCCAGACTCTATGCGACTGGAAATAATTCTGCGATCTACTATGGCTTAGGTGTAACCGAGCACAGCCAAGGCTCAACCATGGTTATTGGTATCGCCAATTTAGCCATGGCGACCGGAAATATTGGCCGTGAAGGTGTTGGGGTTAATCCTCTTCGGGGTCAAAATAATGTCCAAGGCTCATGTGATATGGGTTCTTTCCCTCATGAATATCCTGGTTACCGCCATGTTTCGGACCCCGATACTCGTCAACTATTCGAAAAAACGTGGAATGTTTCGCTTGAACCAGAACCAGGCCTCAGAATTCCCAATATGTTTGAAGCGGCGATGGATGGAAGTTTCAAAGGTCTCTATGTAGAAGGCGAAGACATTGCCCAATCGGATCCAGATACTCAGCATGTGCTCGCTGCATTAGAAGCCATGGAATGTATCATTGTCCAGGACTTATTCTTGAATGAAACGGCAAAATTTGCTCACGTATTCCTACCCGGCTCTTCTTTCTTGGAAAAAAATGGTACCTTTACCAACGCGGAACGTCGAATTTCACCCGTCCGCAAAGTAATGGCTCCGATGGCAGGTTATGAAGATTGGGAAATTACTCAACTACTCTCCAATGCATTGGGTTATCCGATGAACTACCAGCATCCTTCTGAAATCATGGATGAAGTTGCCAGCCTCACACCAACCTTCACTGGCGTTAGCTTTGAAAAAATCGACAAACTTGGCAGTATTCAATGGCCTTGTAATGAAGAAGCTCCCGAAGGCACAATGACCATGCACGAAGAAGAGTTCATGCGAGGCAAAGGGCGTTTTATGCTAACCGACTATATCCAAACAGCTGAACGTACCACTAAAAAATTCCCTTTAATATTAACTACAGGACGTATTCTTTCTCAATACAATGTAGGAGCTCAAACAAGACGAACCGAAAATAATGCTTGGCACGCAGAGGACCGTCTAGAGATACACCCGCATGACGCAGAAGACCGAGGAATGAAAACAGATGATTGGGCGGGCATTAAAAGTCGATCCGGAGAAACTGTTTTGCGCGTTTTAGTCAGTGAAAAAGTTCAACCTGGGGTTGTTTACACAACATTTCATTTTCCAGAATCCGGAGCCAACGTCATTACCACAGATAATTCTGACTGGGCCACCAATTGCCCTGAATATAAAGTCACTGCGGTACAAGTTACCAAGGTTAACCAAATGTCTTCCTGGCAAGTTCAATACCAAGACTTTTCAGAAGAGCAGTTGGAATTATTGAAGCAAGGGATGACGGATGCTTAAAGCAGACTCTGTTATAGAGTCGGTTAATTCTGGGTTAGGTTGGCCTAGCTATCAACAATGGAGGGTAGATAGATGGCAAGGCTCATCCTTATCCCAGTTTGAAGATTTTATTGCTGAAGAAGTTCCAGTATCCTTGGTCTATAATGACATCCCCTACGTCGTTATGCTCGCTACACCTACTAATTTGGAAGAATTTTCTCTCGGGTTTAGTATTACTGAAGATATCATCACAAACCAGGACGAATTACTTAAAACGAAAATATACCACCACACAGACGGTATCGAAGTCCGTATGACCATAGCCGAAGATCGGTTTAGTTGTCTTACTGATAAAAGTCGAAATTTAACGGGCAGAACGGGCTGCGGTTTATGTGGCGCCAGCACTTTGCAGCAAGCGATTAGAACGCCAAATCCAGTAATCAATCAATTAACGGTAACAGCAACCCAGCTTCGCTTAGCTCTGACTGAATTAAAGCAAAAACAAAAGCTTAATCAATTGACTGGAGCTGTTCATGCAGCTGCCTGGATTGATGCCAAAAAAGGAATTCAATTAGTACGCGAAGATGTGGGAAGGCACAATGCATTAGACAAACTGATTGGCTCATTGTTAGTTCAGGATACTGACTTATCGACTGGCTTCATAGTAGTTACTAGTAGAGCAAGCTACGAGATGGTGCAAAAAACAGCGCATGTAGGGATTAGTATTTTGGCGGCTATATCTGCGCCTACCGGGTTAGCTATTCGTTTAGCCAAAGATGCAGGACTTACTCTTATAGGGTTCGCTAGAGATAAACAGCATGTTGTATACAGCCATCCCAACCGTTTAATACACAACGCTTCATTAGTTTAAAATAATTTTACTAACCGATAACATGAAAATAGAAAACCTTATTAAAATGGCTAATGATATTGGCGATTTTTTTAATGCCGAAGAAGATAAAGAAATAGCTTCTGATGGAGTCAAAACGCACATCCAACGGATTTGGGAACCCAGAATGCGGAAGCAGCTATTGATCTATTTTGAAAAAGATGGCAGTGACCTGAGCGATCTAGTTAAAAAGGCACTTAGCAAATTAGAATAGACTGCTCTTTTCCTATTTACAAACACCACGAACCTCCTATTTCGCTGCCGACAAGTCAATCAACCCCGGAAAAAATAGAACTTAATCCAGGGCCAGGCCCAAAGACCCAAGACAGCGCAGCATTTATCTTTTAAGTATTTGCATTGATCCAAGTAGTCAGTTTGGTTTTATTTGCTTTTGAGTAACCTGTCATGCCTGCCTTTTTAGCAATATGCCTAAGTTGGTTATTGGTTAAGGTATCTAAGTCTACTGCTGCCGACTTTGCTACAGCAGGTTTTGTTGCAGCTACTTTATTAACTTTTTTAACCGCTACTGCAGGTTTTTTAGGTGCTTGAGCCATTTTCTCTTGATACTTTTCAACACTGCTTCTAGGTTTAGCAGGGGCTTCCTTGGGTTTAGGCGCTGCCTTTCTCGCGACCTCCGCAGCAGGTGCCGGTGCAGTATCGCCATGACTCGCTATATATTTATCAATCCGCGACTTGGGTTTAGCTGGAGCTGGAGCTGCACCATCTCCATGATCCTGTAGATACTTGGCAACACCTGTTTTTGCATCGGCTGAAACCGCCTCAACTGACTCTGCATTCACTCCTGCTTCCTCAGCAGCCATTCTTTCCAGATATTTTTCAACGCCTGATTTACTATTAGCTGCGTCGCTGGCAGCTTGTTCGGCTTGTGCTTGCCTTTCCAAATATCTAGCCACACCGCTTAAACTATTGTCATCTTTGGAAAAATGCGTATTGGCCGATGTACCCGAGCTTTTGATACCGACAACTGAAAAAATTTGATCTAAAAAGTTCTTAGCCATATCTGGATTCCTTTAATATTGTTTTGAACAAAAAATTACTAATTATACACGAATGATAATCTAAACATTGAGCCAGGGCAAAGCCCATTTACTTATTTTTATCATAAAAATACAGACATTAAAGAATTGCCTCCCCTACCAAAGACTAAATAAACCAAACAACTTGAAAGACAACGTTTGTAAGCAATTTAATAGACAGTAATAGCGAATTCTTCAAAGCAAGTTTCCACATAATGATCTTTTTTGGATACACTGGCTTTTTATTATCACAAAAATGCTTAACTCCATGATATTAAAACAATGCCCACTTTACAGTGGAGTGATACTACTTATTGCAGCTTGCTCCTCCCCAGAGCTTAATAAAATATCAGGTTTTACCCAAGGAACTACCTATCAAATTACCTATTGGACTACTGAAACAAAAGAGCATAAAAAACTGAAAACACTAATCCAAAAAGAACTACAACGAATTGATGAAGAACTTTCCAATTACCGACCTGACTCGACCATCGAAGGTTTTAATCAACAAAACTCTACTGAAAAATATTATGTAGGAACTGAAATAGCAAATCTAATTAAAACAGCCAAAAAAGTCAATAAGCTAAGTCTAGGCTGCTATGATCTTACGATTAAACCGCTTTTCGATCTATGGGGTTTTCAAGGCGAAACATTAACTGTCCCGACAGAGGCAACCATCAGCAAGAGTAGGCAACAAATGGGGATGTCAAAAATCAATATTTTCGAAAAAAACCTCGCTCAAAAGAAACATCCCAAACTACAGCTTGATCTTTCATCTATCGCTCAAGGTTATAGTGTTGAAAAAATCAGTCAAATTCTTGAACAACAAGGGCTCGATAATTATTTGGTAGAAATTGGGGGCGAACTGAAGGCTCATGGCCATAAACCTAACCAACAGTCATGGCGAGTTGCTATCGAACAACCCTTACCCGGTGCCAGGGTGCTACACAAAATTATTACTATCGCCAATGAACAGTCTTTGGCCGTTATGACCTCGGGTACCTATCGTCATTATTTTGATAACCATGGGAAACGCTACAGCCACATTTTGGATGCCAGAACGGGTCGGCCGGTGGAGCATGACTTGGTCTCAGTCACCGTTATTAACAAAGACCCAATCATTGCCGATGCATGGTCAACTGCACTACTCTGCATGGGACAAGAAGCAGGCCTCAAGTTGGCTAATCAGCAAGACATTGCAGCATTATTTATTCAACAGCAAGACAAAACATTAGTCGAGTCACAGACTCTAGCTTTACAAACGACTGAATTGGCAAAACTCGAATAACACCTATATCCTGTAAGCCATAATTTCATGCTTCATCAACTATTAATATAGCCCGATAGTACCAAGAAAGAGCTGTATTCTTCATCAATATTAGTCCTCAAACCCATACTACCGACCTAAACTGTCGTCCTTTATCAGCCTCCACCCATTGCAGCACAGTGCATCCAGACCAGAGTATGGTGTACGATTTCGCGAAACAGCGTAGCAAAAAAGCCAAATTTGTCGAGGATTTTGATATCGGCAATCAAACCAGCCTTGCTGATCGTGTTCTTCCCGGTGCAATCAAAATGTACCTTTGCAGATCCCCGATGGACTTTTTGTAGAGGGGTCTATTCTTCTTGCTCATTTAACTATTTTTACCGCTTCGTAGGTAGGGATTACAGGATTTAGGTACAATTCTAATAATTTAGATTTTTTACTGAATCCTCGAACCCTATTTCACAATCGTTTTGAGCTTGAATAGTCGACTGAAAATAGAATGACACTTCCGAGTTTACTCCACCATCCCTTTTTATTATGAAGTTTATGGAAAATGCTATGACGGGTTTCTTCCCTTTATCCAATTTACTCCTTGTTAAGCTCACGGCACATTCTTCGTTTGCCAGATTTTTTCAATCAAACGCTACCTGTGGTATTTTCTGTGCCATATTGCTTAGCTGCAGCATCGCTGCTGGCGCTGCCGATCAGCTAAAATACGATGTGGATTACAGGGTGACCCTGTTACCTGACACTCGCTCTGTACAGGTAGAGATACAACTGGGTAAAAACGCGAAATACATACGATGGATTCGCTTTAAAATAGACCCTAATTATCACTCAGGATTTAATGGTGATGGTAGTGTCAAAACGACAGATCGCCAAGTACTCTGGAAACCCTCACCAAGCGGTGGATCGCTTTTTTTTAATGTGAAAATTGATCACCGTCGTAAATCGGGTAACTACGATGCGTTGTTTGAAGATGATTGGGCGATGTTTCGCGGCTATGATATTGTTCCTCAGGCTCGCGTAGACATGCAAGATGGTACTCAAGCAAATGCCAAACTAACGTTTTATTTGCCTAAGAGGTGGTCAATAGTAACTCCCTATGGTCCTGGTCATAACAATTCTTTCAAAATTAATGATCCAAATCGATCGTTCGATAGACCAAAAGGCTGGATTGTCACAGGTAAAATTGGAGTAAAACATGAGCGGATTAACGGGATTAATGTTGCTGTAGCAGCCCCCAAAGGACAATCTGTACGACGTATGGACATCCTAGCCCACCTGAATTGGAATCTGCCGACATTGCTTGCTATTTTCCCAAATTTTCCCAAACGAATTCTTGTGGTTAGTGCTGGTAACCCTATGTGGAGAGGAGCACTCTCAGCGCCGAATTCGCTGTACTTGCATGCTGACAGACCATTAATCAGTGAAAATGGTACCAGTACCTTAATCCACGAGTTAGTCCATATAGCGATGGCCACTCGCGCCAAAATTGGCGCAGATTGGTTGGTAGAAGGTTTTGCCGAATATTACTCTTTGGAGATAATGCGTCGTTCAGGCACCATTTCAAAAGCGCGTTATAAAAAGGCACATCGTAACCTTGAAGAATGGGGGGAAGAAGCTAACAAATTAAATGTGAAGCGTTCACATGGCCCTATAACCGCTAAAGCAGTAGGAGTATTACTTGCCCTAGACAAAGAAATACGCGCTAAAACAGATGATAAAGCTAATCTTGATGATTTAGCCAAGGCACTGGTAGCAATGAAAAAAGATCTCAGCCTTGAGCGTGTTCGAAAAATATCCGAACAGATAGTGGGTACGCCAATGGAAACGTTGTCTGATGATTCTTTGCTTTGATTGTGAAGTGTCTCCCAAAGTTTTAGCATTTAAGCAACCAAATAGACACACAAAATGGATTGTTACATGTGATTTATTGGTTTACCGAACAACACAATAAGGCATGTCGACACGATCAATTATTGATGTTAAAAATTTAGATCGATCGTAAATTGTCAAGCGTAATATTTAGCTAAGTTACGGTGTATTATTGGAAAATTTCTGGATGATTATGCTACTCCACTGATTAATTATTGTTTTTTCCGTTTGTCACAATAACTGTGGATAACTTTGTGGAAAAGTTGTCTTATTCGCGCTCAAACCACCATGGAAACTGGCTTATAATCCCATTGATCATAAATTATACTGCTGATATTTTTGTTTATAATCAGCAACTTAAAAAAAATAAAATAATTAAGCTTCAAAGCCCATCAAATCGATATCGAATAAATATTAGTTGTGAATATCTTTTGGTTTTTGAAACATTTAGCCATTTAAAAGACCTTAGTAATTGACTTTGAGAGTATTGTCAATAAATCACTATAAAAGCATGATGGGAAAATATTGAGTCACCAATAACAAAATTCAACCAGTACATTTCAAAAAAAACGCCTCTAATTTGTTTAATTACAGGCGACAAGATAATAAGTGAGTTACTTCTAGAAAAAAGGTAACTTCAGAAAACTTTGTAGCTGTTCAGATGACAACTTGTTTATGAAGTGATGAAAAAAATCTTTACTCTAAGTTTGCATGCCTTTCTCGCATCTCTTCTTCGGCAATCCCCTTCTTATGGATCACATGTGAAATGAATGCTTCCAAGTAGGATAAGGTAGACAGCTCAAACATGGTACCCATTGGCATACCTGTGGTTTTGGGATATTGATCGGGCCTTCCAATTTGGAACACTGCGTCGGCTAAATCGCCAATCGTTGAATCCCCTTTAGCGGAGATAAGCAATATTTTGGCGCCAATTTTACCCGCTTTTTTGGTAAACGCGACGAGTTGTTCGGTTTCTCCAGAGCCGGAAATGATGATCAGCAAGTCGCCTTTCTTGATGCTAGGTGTAACAATTTCTCCGACCACACTGACATCATAACCACTATGCATTAACCGCATAGTAAAAAAACGAACAATCAGGCCTGAACGACCTGCACCTGATAAGAAAACACGTTTTGCCTTGTTTAGCATTGTCAACAGTGTGTCATTGTATGACGCGTCAGTAGCACCCATGATGTCTGAAATTTTATCGACAAGCATTTGTTGGTGGGCTGTGCTAAGCGTAGACTTCGTTTCAGCATTCTCCTCCTCAGGAGATAGCTCTCCATCGACCAGCTGGCGTATTGTTTGAGCTGCTTCTGCAGGGGAATCTGCTCCGGTAATAGCGCCACCGACCACGATTATATCTGCCCCTGAATCCACAACCTCCATTACGGTTTCCGGCTTAATACCACCGGCTACTGAAATCCTTGAACGAAGATGCAGGTTCTCCATCGACTTCAAATCTTCAAACGGCGTTTGTCCCGCTGCTTGAGCATCGATACCCGTGTGGATACCGATAATCTGAGCGCCTGCTTTAACAGCTTCTTTTGCGCAAGTGGCTTTGTCTGGCACATTGATCAAATCGACTTGTGCTTCGCAACCGTATTTATTCGCCGCATTAACTACACCCTTAATCGTTGCCAATCCTGAAGCGCCCAGCACTGTGCAAATATCAGCACCAGCTTCATAAAAAGGTTCTGCTTCGTACTCCCCTGCATCCATCGTTTTCAGATCAACTAGCAATAGTTTATCGGGAAACTGCTTCTTTAATTCTTTAACTAATTTGACTCCATTATGCTTGATACAAGGGGTACCAATTTCCAGTATGTCGACATATGGGCTTGCTTGCTTGGCTAATTGGACTGTTTGGTCGAAGTCCAATGAATCCAAAGCTAATTGTATTAATGGTGCTGACATATCACAGCCTCCTCTTAAATTACGTAGAAATTATTGTTTTATCCAAATTATCATTGGGTTACATGGAACTCTAAAACAGAAGTCATTGGAATGTCAATTACAACGGCTCTTGATAGTAGCAACTGAAGCCCGTTGCTTACATTTTTTAACTTGCTTTGTCAGTGTATTCTATTCTACTCTGGAATGGCAGAATAACCGTTAATAGTCTGTAGGTTATACATTTACCTTAGCAAAACCGCCTTCGGAATGAAACTACTGAGTCGGTCATTCAACTGGGGGTGGCGGAGCAATTACTTGCCTCGAACCATTACCTTCCGCTGAAGAGACAATTCCTGCCATTTCCATATCTTCGATCATTCTGGCCGCTCTGTTATAGCCCACCTTGAACTGTCTTTGCACACTAGAAATGGATGCTTTTCTTTTATCGGTGACAAAACGTACGGCTTGATCGTAAAGCGGATCATTTTCCGAATCACTACTAGTAACAAAATCGAGTCCGTCCAAACCGATCTCATCTCCCGTAGCGCCTTGAGTAATTTCTTTAAGGTAGTTCGTAGTACCGGTTTTCTTTAGAAAGTTGACAACCTTGTGTACTTCATGGTCGTCGACAAAAGCCCCATGTGCTCGCGTTGGTATGCTGGTTCCGCTGGGTAGAAACAACATATCACCATTACCGAGCAGGGCCTCTGCGCCCCCTTGATCCAAAATAGTTCTTGAATCGATTTTTGACGACACCTGAAAAGATATTCTCGTCGGCACGTTGGCTTTGATTAGACCCGTTAACACGTCTACTGATGGTCGTTGCGTAGCTAATATTAAGTGTAACCCAGCTGCTCTGGCTTTTTGAGCTAACCTGGCAATGAGCTCCTCCACTTTTTTGCCAACGATCATCATCATATCGGCCAATTCGTCAATAACGATAACGATAGATGGTAGCGTAGTCAGTACCGGAAATTCCTCGCCCTCTTCCAGCTCCCGATCCAATATGAACAACGGGTCACGAATAGGCTCCCCATTCTTTTCAGCTTCTGTTATCAACGCATTAAAGCCGGCCAAATTTCTTACACCCATTTTTGACATCAGCTTATAACGACGTTCCATTTCAGCCACACACCAGCAAAGAGCATTAGCGGCTTCTTTCATGTCAATAACTACCGGCGTTAATAAATGCGGAATACCCTCATAAACCGACAATTCCAGCATCTTAGGATCAATCATAATCATTCTGACTTGATCCGGAGTAGACTTGTATAACAGACTCAAAATCATCGTGTTGATCGCCACCGACTTGCCCGAACCGGTTGTTCCAGCGACTAACAAATGGGGCATTTTACCCAGATCTGCCACTACAGGACCGCCTGCAATATCCTTACCTAATGCCAGGGTTAGAGGTGAACTGGTGCGTTCATAGACGTCGGATGATAAAATTTGTTGCAAAGAAACCATTTCCCTTTCTTTATTGGGAATTTCCATACCGATAACCGATTTGCCAGGAATGATTTCGACAATACGAACGCTGGTGACAGACAAAGCCCTCGCTAAATCTTTAGCAAGTGTACTGATACGGCTGACTTTAACTCCGGGCGCCGGATTCAATTCAAAACGGGTAATAACCGGCCCAGGCAAGACCGCTACAACATCAACTTTGACACCGAAATCCGCTAAAATCAACTCCACTTTGCGAGACATGTCTTCCATTTCACTGGATGTATAACCTTTAACGATTGAGTGCCTTTCTTCCAGCAATTCCAGAGGCGGTAAGCTGCCTTGAGGCACATCGAGAAGTTTTGATGGAACTGGGTTCTTTCGCTTGGATTTTGGTTGCGCTTTAATAACCATTGACTGCTCAAAAACGGGTGGTATCACCGGCTCTATTTTAACTTTGTCAACTGCTCTGCGCTGACGCTTTCTGGGAGGTTTACTAGAGTTAATATTTTGCTTCTGCGATTTTTTTTCTTGGTAATACGCATTTAATGCGACTCCTTTTTCGAATAAATACGAAAGCCCCATGAGCGTGTAATAGCCGACTCGATCAACCAGTGAAACCCATGAAACACCAGTAGCCAGAGTAGCACCAGCGAATAGCGCTGCCAGCAATAATAGACTGGCGCCAGTCCCGCCTAACATCAACAGTAACTTATCACCCAATTCCTGGCCTAAAATCCCGCCCATAGAACCAGGCAAATCCCAAAGGGATGCACTGAAGTGCAAATAAGCCAGTGCGGTACCGCTCATTAAACTCACTACAAAACCGAGCCAACGAATCGTTAATGACCAACTATTTTTCGCATCTTTTTCACCGGCGTACAACAAATAACCTTGCCATGCGATCATTACCGGAAACAATACAGCCATAACGCCGAACATACTGAGCAATAAATCAGCAAACCACGCACCAATTATGCCACCAGCATTGATTATCTTGGCCCCTGAACCATTGTGAGTCCAGCCCGCATCTTCCAAATTAAAGGTCAACAAAGAAATCAGTAAAAATAGAGCCAGCGCACCAAAAAAGAGTAGAACGGCTTCTTTTAAGCCTTTACTGGTTTTTTCATCCATTACAGCTGACATATCAATTCATCCTTATCCCTGGTCAATCGAAATCTATAAATGCGAAGAACGAAACGGAGGTGTTTATATATTAACAAAGTAAATCAACTATATAATCTAAATATATAGATATTATACGCTTTTTATAAAAAAAGCCTAATCTATCAGTCAGCTTTATAAAAATAATCAGCGCTTAAATTAATAATATCTACCTGGTTTTCCTGTTCAGACAAGGTAAAGCGTCTATCTTCTTCGCTACCAGGCCTAGAGGAACGTGATGACTGGCTCTGTTTCTAAACCTCAGCATCTACTTGCCGTAAACCACATTAGCCAAATATCTGGACGTCATTTTGTTCCTTGTTATCAACCGGAAAGCCAGGATAGGCATCACTACCGATGCCTACCATCAGGCGCTCCGGCATATCTTTAAAAAACTACAGCCGTGGCTGTGCAATGTACTAATTTTAACCGACTCCTTTGAATGACACCTTCTACTAATCTAGGCCCACCAAACGATGTATGACTACGAGTGCTAAATACCGTAGCAATAAAATCAACAGATTCTCCGAATTCATTCACGTTGACATCAGGCTTTACAAAAGTCAGCGTATCCGTATAGAGATCAGGTAAAGACTCTTTTGTAAGGGTTAACAGGGAGCCCAATACAGTTTTTTGGTCAGAAATCTCGTCGCCAGTCGCAAAATAGGTATTTCCACCTACACTGATGCTCAAGGTAGGCTGTGCTATTAAACTACTGGTGGTGTAATTAACCGTTAGTCCATTATCACCGTGGCAATCAAAAAAATTGGCTGGTGTGGTGCGTGTGCTATTAGCAGCAAAGCTTGAAGTGCTTATTAATAATAAAACCGATAATAAAAATGCTTTCATCTCTTTTCTCCATATGAAATTTTTAGCTCGTAGATTAATGGGCTAATATTCTGATACCCAATAAAGAGCCATCATCGTGTTGAGGTTCAATAATTAACGTACTTGGATTTTTTGCCTAAAAAGCAAAGTTCGTAACTGTATTTGGTCACAGGCAAAGAACGAAGAACGCTCAAAGACTAATAATGTTTCAAACCGCAACGACTACTTACCGTGAACCACGTTAGCCACTATCTGAACAACATTTTGTTCCTGGACGTCAACTGAAAGCCGCAATTCTTTCCTGAAAATTAGTGGAGTCGAAAATCCAATCGTAAACGTTTTCGGATTGCCTTTAGATTGCAACAGTACCAGTCCATAAGGGTTATTTTCGGCGAGGCCAATGTTTTTTAGAGCAGCGATGGATATATTTACTACGTTCTTTCCATCTATATCGAGGATCACAAACGTCAAATCGTTGGTTCCCCCTTGTTTGCTAATCTGCGCCGATATGAACTTGCCCCTGCCTTTAAGGAAGATAAGTTCAGTATCTCCGGTAGGCGCTTGAGTAACTAAACCTTGCGTTCTTTCAGGATTCCGGACATCAGCATTCGCGTTGACCCCCAACATAAATAAGTAGAGAAAAAGGGCAATGAAATTACACCTTGTATAAATTTTCATGTGAATACACTCCATAAGATATTTTAAGTTGAGAACAATAGAAATTTTGTTCACTAAAACGATAGCAATCCTTACTTGCTCGTTCTGCGAAAAATATCTTTGAAACGCTGAGAAAAATGTCCTTGACACCCGCCTGCATAATTCACTGCTTGATAATGTTTCAGACACTAACCAAAAGGTGCTCGAGGGTCAAATGACTACTGTAGAGACACGAATAACTGGGGTTATATATGGTTCGCCCCGTATTGCAAGAAAAAATTTGTTCGTAACATAAAGAAATAATGCATCCATATATGCGGCCTTCGTTTGAGGCTGTCTAATACCTCCGGCCCTGATGGAATCCGCGCCTCCCCAACCTTATCAGAGTATCGGCCTCAATGGGCCCTAGACCCCAGCAGGTTCTATGGGAGGCAGGTGTTACCTTTTATGCCCTCACTTAAATTCAATCTACGCCATTCGTTGCTTACGGTTTCTTAGCTTTGTTAATCGTTTAACTTTTGTACTATTTTTGTTTTCTTTTTTCGTTTTGCCGGATTTTGGCAAGTCAAGGAGGAACGCAGACGCTTGCGTCGAGTAGTCCTTGATTTGCCCAAATTCGGTGGTACCCTGTTGGCAGGAGCCGGAGACTTCCGGTTCCTGCCTCCCGGGCGAGGGTGGGGTATGCCGTGCGGCAAGGGGCAAAGCCCCTTTTGAGCTCTTAAATTAAGTCTTTTCATGCCATCGCTGCCTGATAATCTTCTTTTTTGCTTAGCAATGCCCAGGCAATTCGGGCATTTTTATTGGCGACTGCAACGGCGGTGATGTTTTTTCCCCGACGACCTTCTACGACTCCAACCCATTGGCTTCGTTTATCCTGATGTTTGTGAGCACACCTGACAACCGCTCGTCCTCCATGAATCAATAAGGTTCTGAGGTAACTGTCTCCCCGTTTGCTGATACCCAGCAAGGTCGGTTTACCGCCTGTCGAATGTTGCCGTGGAACCCGTCCTAACCAGGCTGAAAGTTCTCGACCATTTTTGAAGACGCTAATATCACCTATTGCTGCAATCAGTGCGGTTGCAGTCATTAACCCTATTCCAGGAATGGTCAGTAATCGTTTGCAGTCTTCATTTTGCGCGCAAACAGCTTTTAAACTTTGTTCCAGGTTTTCTATTCGGCTATCAAGATGTACCATTTCATCGTAGAGGGGTGTAGCTACATATTAATGTAGATTAACAATAAGCTACCCCATACTGGCTGACTTTGTCCCAAAACTGCTCCCATCGATTAGACCGTTCTAAGGTTCTCAAACTCAGGATAATCGATACCCCTTTATGATGCCATTTCATGCCAGATTGACATAACCGTTGTTTAACGATCATTTTGCAAGCGGCTTCAGTGACACCTGAACCAATCGGTAAGGCCTGCTCGACGTGAAATAGTTTAATAAAACAGGACACCTCTAAAGGCAGATATATAATGTCAAATAGAGGTGAACATGAACAAGAAAACTACACACACCAGACCAAAATATACGCTTGAATTCAAAACAAGATGCAGCGCAATTAGTGATAAAAAAAGGCTATACCCATCAGCAAGCAGCTGATCATCTGGGTGTATCATTAAGTGCGATTGGAAGATGGGTCAGAGCAGAGCGAGGCCCTGAAAATGATTCGAGTAAAAAGACGAGCTCTTTAAAATTAAGTGCTCAGAGCGAACTCATTAGATTACGTAAGGAAAACGATGAGTTACGAATGGAGCGCGAAATATTAAAAAAGGCGGCGGTCTTCTTTGCCAAAGAAGCCGGATAAAGTACGGATTTATTCGAGAGCAACAGAAAACCTATCCTGTGATTATATTGTGTCGAGTGATGCAAGTCAGTAGTAGTGCGTATTATGCCTGGTTGCAAGCAGCTGACGACCCAGAAAAGGCTCGTCAAAAGGAACAGCTTGAAGCCAAAGTTTGTGAGCTGTTTGAAGCGAATAGAAAAGTTTATGGGTCGCGTCGTTTATCCGATGCTTTAAAAGAAGCTGGTATTGATGCTGGGCGCTATAAAACCCGCCGATTAATGGCTGATTTGGGCTTAGAAGTGCGTTATCCTAAGCGTTTTAAAGTGACCACGGATAGTCATCACAATGAAGCGATTTCACCGAATAAACTGGATCGTCAATTTGAAGTAATCGAACCTAACACTGTCTGGACAACGGATATTACCTACGTTTGGACGCTTGAAGGTTGGCTCTATGTCGCTGTCGTCATGGACTCATTTTCTCGGCAGGTCGTGGGCTGGGCAATAGATGACCACATGCGCACATCTTTGTGTGTCAGTGCTTTACAAATGGCTTTCTGGCGGCGCAAACCAGAACCGGGTGTGCTTCATCACTCAGATCGAGGTAGCCAATATGCAAGCCATGAATACCGTAAACATCTGAGTATTATGAGCAGGGAGCAAAGTATGAGCCGAAAAGGTAATTGTTGGGACAATGCACCAACAGAGCGATTTTTTCGTAGCCTTAAGCATGAACAATTGAATTATGAGCGGTTCAAAACCAAAGCGGAAGCAAAGTTGAGTATTATTGATTATTTAGCTTTTTATAATGGGAAACGTAAGCATTCAAAACTAGGATATTTATCGCCTTTAGATTTTGAATGCGATTTTTTTAAGAAGGTGGCTTAAAGAAGTGTCCTGTTTTTGTTGACCATTACAGATAACTCGTTGACAGGTAAGCCACTAGTTTGACTAGTGAGACTCTCAAGGCTTGGCCGTCCGATTTAGTTTTGATTGAATTGATGACATGTGGAATGCTTCCTCGTGGCTTGGCGGCCCACAAAAGAGGAAACAAACCCATGTCATATCAGAGCTTAAGTCATTCAAAATGGGACTGCAAATACCACTTGGTTTTTATACCCAAGTGTCGAAGGAAAAAGTTGTATGGAAAGATTAGAAATTATTTAGGGCCAATCTTTCACGAATTGGCAGGTCAAAGGCAGTGCCGGATCGCTGAGGGTCATATGGTACAGGATCATGTTCATATGCTCATAGAAATACCGCCGAAATATGCGGTGTCGGAGATAGTAGGTTACTTGAAAGGTAAAAGTGCGATAGCCGTTGCACGTCAATTTAGTGGATGAAAACGGAATTTTAATGGGGAAGCGTTATGGGCAAGAGGCTATGCAGTTTCTACAGTTGGTTTTGAAGAAGGTCAGATCAAACACTACATTCGAAACCAAGAACAATTAGATGGTAAGGGCTCAGATGAAGACGGTGAATTTTAACCACTAACCTTTAAGAGTCCACCAAACCTTAACATTGGCAGCCCTTGGGGCTGCTCACAGCCGTCAAGCCTCCCGCTCTGCGGGAGCGTTATGACTTAATGGCAGTGGGGCTATACCCCCCCTATGACCAGATGACCAGGCCTAAGACCCCGGTAGTGACCTAAATACTGGCTATAACGTATTCAGGCCTGCTGCCTTCCAGAAATTCCAATCTGTCGGCTTTCGCCTGACTGCCCTGATGCAATCAGGTTTATCCAATGACCACCACTCTACCTTTTTCGGGGCTCAATACTGACCCTCTGTTCTTGATCCACCTGGCTTCGGACTCCCGTTACCGGGTTTACCCTCAGGTTTCACTACTGCCCTGTCGGCCAGACTTTAGGCAGATGGGACTTGTATTTTTCAACACTCACCCACTGGGTAACACTAACCAATTTCATCCCTGTTCAGAGAATCCCGAGGCTCCGAGTTTAGCTCGGCACAAGGATTTTTTTGTTATATTTAGGTTTACGTTAATTACACACTTGCCTTACTATTCTTATTTTTCTATAATTGTACGTACTTATTGTACATAACTACTATAACACAAGATGAAAAATGTAAACATTACCGAACTTAGGGCTAACCTATTAAAGTACTTAAAAATAGCACAGCATGGAGAGCAAATTAATGTGACATCAAAAGGTACTTTATTAGCTACTTTAACTCCTCCAGTTTCTCAACAAAGTTTTGCCAAAGATAAACTTAGAGAACTCGCTAAAACAGCTGTGATAGATGACGTACTCTCACCAATAGAGGATGCTTGGGATGCCATGAAATGATATTGTTAGATACTTGCGTATTAATTTGGGATGCCATAGAACCTGATAAGCTTTCTCCTAAAGCAAAAAAAGCTATTGAATATTCAGAAAATGAATTGATAATTTGTGATATTTCTATTTGGGAAATCTCAATGCTTATAAAGAAAAACCGCCTTACGGTTGACGATAGTCCTTCAGGATTTATAAACCTAATACTTCTATCTCGAAATTTTCAGATTCAGCAAATAACACCAGAAATAGCTGAGCTATCAGTTAATTTTGGATCAGAAATCAATAATGACCCTGCTGACAGACTTATTGCGGCCACTTCAATTCTTAAAAATATTCCCATCATTACCGCAGATCAAAACCTTAGAGATGCAACGATACTTGAAACAATTTGGTAAAAACTGTAATGGTCAAGTTTTCTTGGAAAGATTTTAAGCCGCTTTTTTCATTTCTTTAGTTTTTTGATGTGGTGTTTTGTAATCAATAGCAGAATGGAGCCTTTTATAATGGGAGACGGACCCATTCAAAATTGGGTTATCAGTCTGTAATGGTCTAATAATCTTGGAAGGATTTATAGCTTATAATCCAACCCAAAATTAGGATAAAAAATGACCGAAATAACCACAGTAAAACCTAAAACAACCTTCACTGCATATTCTGGCTCAACGTGAACACTGATTCTGATGCATCGTGAACACCTATTCTGGTTCATAGTGAACGCTAATTCTGATTTGATGGTGAACACTTTTGCTGTTTTTCCAGAATCGGTGTTCACGATCAATCAGAATCCTTTCCACACATTGATTATTGTCCATTGCTAACCTACCTGATTTTAATTGGGACAGGTGATGCCAACACAGAGAATATCAATGCGAAAATTACGCGAAGTACTACGACTTCGATTACATGCTGACCTCAGCATGCGTCAGATCAGAGACAGTCTTAAATTAAGTCTGGGAGCCATACAAAAAGTCACCCGTAAAGCGGAAGAAATGGGGCTGGATTGGAAAGCCATAGAGCAACTTGATGATCAACAACTGGCCGGTCAGTTTTATCCTGAATCGGATACCCGACCATCCGATCAATTTCAGTTGCCTAACTGGGTTGAGGTATACCAGGAACTTAAACGTAAAGGTGTGACTAAACTGCTGCTATGGGAAGAGTATACCCAGCACTACCCTAATCGCTGCTACAGTTACTCGCAATATTGCACGTTGTACCAAGACTGGCAAAAAAAACAAAGACGTTCCATGCGTCAAACCCACAAGGCTGGTGAAAAGCTGTTTGTAGATTATGCAGGTCAAACCGTGCCTATTGTCAGTAACAGCACAGGAGAAATCAAAACTGCTCAGATATTCGTTGCTGTTTTAGGCGCTTCCAATTACACCTTTTGTGAAGCGACATGGAGTCAAAAACTACCTGACTGGATTAACAGTCATGTCAGAGCTTTTAACTTCATCGGTGGCGTGCCTACGATGGTGGTTCCAGATAATTTGAAAAGTGCAGTCACTAAAGCCTGTCGTTATGATCCAGAAATCAATCCTTCTTACCAACAACTTGCCGCACATTATGGTACTGCACTAGTGCCTGCCAGACCGTTAAAACCCAAAGATAAAGCCAAGGCTGAAGTCGGTGTACAAATCATAGAACGCTGGATACTGGCCAGACTACGACACCATACTTTTTTCTCTTTGGGAGAATTAAACCACTGCATTAAAGCACTATTAGAAGAGGTGAATAATAAACCGTTTAAACAGCTGAAAGGCTCACGACAACAATGGTTTGAATCCATAGATAAGCCCGCTCTCTTGCCGCTACCTAAGCAGACTTATCAATATACCGAGATTAAAACGGTCAAAGTCAATATTGATTATCATATTCGCTATGACGATCATTTTTACTCCGTTCCGCATCATCTGGTCGGTGAAAAGCTTGCGCTTCATGCCAAAGAATACGTCATTGAGTTTTATTTTCACAACAAACGCATAACCAGCCACGCTAGAAAATATCATTCTGGCATGACCACCGTAGCAGAGCATATGCCTGTTAAACATGAAAAGCATCATCAGTGGACACCAGGGCGATTAATGAACTGGGCTAAAGATATCGGTGATGAAGTCTTGCTTTGGGTTAAAACGGTGCTTAATCAACGACAACATCCAGAGCAGGCTTATAGAGTCTGCCTGGGATTACTCAATCTCTCCCGAAGTTATCCTGCTGAACGGTTAAATAAAGCTTGTGCAATTGCCAACAAAAACAGCTTATACAGGCTGAAACACATCAAAGACATTCTGCTGAGCAACCAAGATCAACTGGTATCAGACGCAAAGGAATCGCTACCCGCTTTACTTCAAACCCATGAAAACATCCGTGGCTCAGAAAGTTTTCACTAATAGAATGACAAGCGAGATTAATTATGTTGGAACAAACCATAACACAACTCAGGCAGCTGAAATTATCAGGCATGGCTAATGCATTGGTTAGCCAGATAGAACAGCCTAATACCTATGAAGGATTACCCTTTGAGGAACGGCTGCAATTATTAGCGGATAGTGAATATCAAGACAGAGAAAATAGAAAACAGCAGCGCTTACTCAAAGCCGCTAAATTAAAACTGGCAGCCAACAGCAATGCCATTGATTATCAGCATCCCAGAGGACTGAAACAATCCATGATGGCTTCACTGTTACATTGCGATTGGCTGAATAAATCACAAAACATACTCATTACTGGGCCTTGTGGCAGCGGTAAAACCTATATTGCTTGTGCGTTGGGACATACTGCCTGTATGAAAGGCTATAGCGTGAAATATTACCGACTGTCACGGTTAATGCTGGAACTCACTCAGGCAAAAGCAGATGGAACTTACAGCAAGGCTCTACAAACATTAGCCAAACTGGATTGTCTGATTATAGACGATTGGGGGCTTGAGCCATTAAAAGCAGCACAACGTAATGATTTAATGGAAATTATGGATGATCGTTACGAAAGTGCATCCACCATTATGATCAGTCAATTACCTACGGATCAATGGTATCAATCTATTGGTGACAATACACTGGCTGATGCTATTTTGGATCGGCTCATGCACAACGCACATCGCATCAAATTAAAAGGAGAATCTATGCGAAAAACACAGTCAAATTTGACTGATGGTGAACACTTAGGGTAAAAATAACCTGAATCCAATGCGTGGACAAGGGAAGTGTTCACGATGGCCAGAATCGGTGTTCATGATCACCAGAATACGCACTTCACCACAGAACAGCGTCTAGACTACGCTAAACTCATGGTAAATGAAGGATATACCAATAAGCAGGTAATGGAAATATCAGGAGCAGGTGACTCTGCTGTGAGGCGATGGAAAAAGCAATATTTAGATGAACTCAAAGGTAATACACCTCAGGATAAGCAAGCGTTAACCCCAGAACAACAGAAAATACAAAGCCTAGAGAAGCAATTATGGCGAGCTAAAAGGGATAATGAAATACTAAAAAAGGCCACAGCCTTCTTTGTTCGAGACAACAACAATCTGAATTGATTGTTGAAATAAAGAAGGCTTCTCCAGGCTATCAAACAACAGAGCTTTGCACACTATTTAATATAGCTCTCAGTACACACTACTATCAGATTAATAATCAAATGAGCGATGAAGAACAAGAAACCATAGAACAAATTAAATTGATAGCCATTGAAACTCAGCATACCTATGGTAAACGAAGGACTCAGGTTGAATTAGCTAACAGAGGGATTGAAATAGGCGTTTATAAAACAGCTTCATTAATGAAAAAATCGAATGTCATTGCCATAAAACCTAAAAAGCGACACAGCTATCCAGCGGGAGAAGTCCACAAGAAAGCGGATCATTTACTTAAGACAGTTTAATCCCAGTACTGTTCATACGCACTGGGTAGGTGACATTACCTACATTAAAACCTATACAGGCTGGAGCTATTTAGCTTGTATACTTGATCTTGGGTCAAGAGAAATTATGGGCTGGGCATTATCAGAAGAACCCAATGCAGAGCTTGCAAAGTCAGCATTAGAACATGCGATTAATAAACACAAGCCAGATACTCAACAATTAATGTTTCATTCAGACCAAGGGGTTCAATATTCAGCCAATCTATTTGTTGATTATCTTCATGACTTGGATATAACACAAAGTATGAGCCGTCGAGCTAATTGCTGGGATAATGCTGTGATGGAGCGGTTTTTTAGGAATTTAAAAACAGAGAGGCTGAACTATTTGAGTTTTATTAATTACTCCTCTGTAGTCAGTGCTGTGACTAGCTATATTAGTTTCTATAACTATAAAAGGTTACATTCTGCTATTGATTATAAAACCCCTCATCAAAAAACCAAAGAAATGAAAAAAGCGGCTTAAAATCCTTCCAAGAAAACTTGACCATTACAGTCGCCATTACAATTTGAAAGGGAATTTTATAGGAAAGTGTCCTGTTTTTGTTTTTGTTTTTGTTTTTGTTTTTGTTTTTGTTTTTGTAGACCATTACATTCTCTTGTGGCTAGGTTAATGCCACGGGTACAATTAATAGGGGAACACTGATGAAAAATAAAGTGATCTTACCCATTTTCAATCATATTTTAAGTATTTTCTTCTTGTTGCTGTTCACAATAACCCTTTAGAAAATCTGAACCGAGAATTAAGTACACGGATCAAGTTGTAATCTAATACAGTAAATTTGATATAGATGTTACGTTTCATTAGGTCGTAAATTCAAATTTATACAAAGTTAACAATACCTCCACACTATGTACCATGGGGTGCTGATTTTGGATAATGTTGAACTTAAAGTAAAAAAGAGGAGCGATACTTTATCTTGCTGATATTATGAGGAAAAGGTCATGGCAAAAGTTGTCGCTCACGAAGGAAATCAATTAACTCTCCAAGTCACTGTAACCCTCACCGGTAGTTTAATGGAAATGGAAAAAGCGATCCTGGATGGATGCAATGAGATGGGAGGCTTGGCTACAGCACACGCCCTCCAGAAATTTGATACCGACGGAAGCCCAATCAAACTGGGTGAGGTCAAACTAACCGTGCGCGATAAAACGAATAAAGTTTACCAAACCCCGTATGGCGGTGTTCCCATTCAACGTTATGTTTATCAAACATCAAAAGGCGGAAAGATCCATTGCCCGTTGGAACACAATGCTCACATCATCAGAGGAGCCACGCCCAGATTTGCGCAACAAATCGCACACAAATACGCCAATATGAATGCCCCGGCCGTCTGCCAGGATTTGGAGGACAATCATCATCGGAAAATAGCCCATTCTTATTTGCAGGATGTCAGTGAATGGGTGGGCAGTATTGCCCAAGCGAAAGAAGAGATCTGGGAATATGCAACACCAACGCTCAATGAAGCAATTAGCACCGTTGTTATCAGCTTGGATGGTGCGTACATTTTGATGCGAGACGATGGGTATCGAGAAGCGATGGTGGGTAATATCTCACTGTATGATGTCACCGGAAAACGGCAACACACTATCTACATCGGAGAAGCGCCTGAATATGGTCAAGGGACTTTTTTACAGCGCCTGGAAAAAGAAATTAGCACGGTAAAAAAACATTACCCAGATGCACTCTACTTAGGCATCGCCGATGGCGCAAAAAGCAATTGGACATTTCTGGAAACACACACCAGTCGCCAGCTCTTAGATTTTTTTCATGTGACTGAATACCTGGCAACCGTTGCTTACGCGGCTTACCCAGGAACAACCGATAAACCCAAGCGAGACAGTTGGCTGAATGAACGGTGTACACAGCTCAAACATGACTCAAAAGCCGTCGAAGCACTGATTGCAGAAATGGAGCAATTAGCCAAGAAAAAGAGCCTGACAAAAACGATCAAAGACAATTTATTGGCGGCGTTGACTTATTTTATCAACCATCGTCACATGATGAATTATGCGACACAGGTGAACAAACAATTATCCATTGGATCAGGTGTGACTGAGGCTGCTTGCAAAACATTGTTGAAGCAACGTCTTTGTGGATCTGGAATGCGTTGGAAAAACAAAGGAGCCAAAGTGATTTTGTCCTTACGAGCACTGGTTCAGTCAAAGGGGCGTTGGCAGCAATTTTGGGGGAATATTGAGCAATATGGCGCACACGTGTGTTTTTAGTATAACATACTATTGAATCATCACCCTGTACCAGGAGTAGTTAACCGACTACCATTCGAACAAATTGCCAACCTGTCACAGACAAGGTTTATTTTATTCATTCACTTCGAGTAGTCGATAGCCAACCCCCCTCACTGTTTTCAGCACCTTTTGATTGTCAATCCGATTAAACTTGCGCCGAATGTAGCCAATGTAGACATCGGCTACATTTGAATCACCTTCGAAATCTACCCCCCAAACTTGGGCAATAAGTGTTTCCTTAGACACAACTTTGCCCCGCGCGCGTAAAAGTACTTCCAACACCCCCGCTTCCCTTTCTGTAAGATCAATCGGGTGACCCTTATACAAGCACCCAAAGTCAGACGGGTCATAACGAATAGCACCTAAGCTAAGATCATCTGTGAACCCATGTCTCTCATGCTGCAACAATGACTGTATACGTGCAATCAGCACAACAATCGAAAAGGGTTTACGCATAAAATCGTCGGCGCCTAGTTCAAACGCCTCTACTTCATCAAATTCGCCCGACTTACCCGTTAACACCAGGATTGGTGTTGCATCACGCTCGTTGCGTAACGTTTGGCAAATATCGTAACCGTTGATCTTTGGCAACAGAATGTCGAGTATAATGGCCGAGTAGCTACCTGCCTTCGCTCGCCACAAAGCTGTTTCGCCATCTGTGACAATGTCTACATCAAAACCTTCAGCCAATAAATGTCGTTCAATGTTGACGGAAGTTTCAAGCTCCTCTTGAGCAATCAATATTCGCATCACTGCACTCCTTAAGGGCTAAAAATTAAGAAATTGAAGTGTTCCCAGTTTTCGAGCCTCTAGCGAATAAAATAAAACATACTATAGGGGGTTTGCAATAATTGATGCAAACTCTACTTAAAATATCCACTTCACACCCAAATAAATAGAAAGTGGGCTTTTTTAAAAATCGGGAAACTTCAAATCATAATAATCCGCTCGATTTACATAATCGCCTATGAACAAGCTCACAGCAAAGCCATAGATTGTGAAAGAAATGGACTTTGGCTGCAAGGTGTTCGTCCACGAAGGAATGGGTTTCCGGTGTAACGACCATTTTACAAATATGCATGGGAACTTCTGGCGATATCCATTGCTGTTTATTAAGTATGTGTTTGATAGCAGCTTTGGCAGATAAATCATCTCGAAAGTTGATGGTTAAATGACATGCTTGGGTATTGGTAAGGTGGTTTTCCAAGGCAGTCAGAAGGTTTTGACCGAGTCCTTTATTGATTAATTGAGACTGTAGGATCCATGCGTTAATTTCAAATTCTCGGTCTGAACGCTTAAACAAGCCTGCGATACAACCTATCGGGTTACCACCATGCATCAACAGAATAGCCAATATTCGTGGAGGAACACCATCCTTTGGTGAAAGCCAATGTCCCTCGTAATTGATTAATTCAGGTCTGAAATACAGCAGTTTTTGAAAACGTAAAGACTGGAGCAATGCTAAGTCAGAGGTGACTAAAAAGCGTATTGTTGGTTGTTCGGCTGACATAGTTAACTAAACTCTAAAAAAGGAATTGTGCCGATCTCTGGTATTCAGTAAACACCCTCCTTATTTTTATGAACAAAACTTGTGGGACTTATTAACTTATATTGAGAGTTTTCAAAATCGCTTGAAGTCGTCTCACAAAAAAAACCACTGAGGGCACACTTGACTGAGAAATTTACAGGTCGTATTGCATGAAAAACTGACCAGGACCAGATGGCGAATCCTGTTCAAAATAAAGAGATTTTAAAGTCATGTTACACTCTTCGATAAGAGGCGGCCCAGTTAATACAGTACGAAAATCCAACCCTCCAATGAGCTGATGAGTCATGGTTAGGTATAAACGGTGAAGCTGTTTTTCTCTAATCATGGTGTCAAGCATTTGGGGGCCTGCAACCAGGTAAATACTTTGATAACCCAATTTACTAATTTGATCAATTAAGGCGGCGCCTTGAACCATACACTCTTCACCCGCTAGTAGTAGTTTATATCCTTGGTCTTGCCAGTAACGCATGCGATCTGCATCAACATTTTTCCCGGTAGCGATATAAATATCTTGACCATGTTCTTGCAGGCTCAGATGCATTGGAAAATCCAAGCTGGCGCTAGCGATGATGACAGCGGGTTGTGGTTTTAGCCCTTGACTTTGGCGGTATGCAACCAGATCGTTATGGTTGACTTGTAATATATTACCGAGCCTTTTTTCATGCAGAGCACGCATATAACCGCCATGGGTTATCAGGCAATCAGCTTGCGCATGCAATTCTAGAAACAACCGAAAATCTGAAGCTGTGGTGATATGTTTTGGGATGTAAGGAATAGTGTTTTGTCCGGAATCTTTCAGAGCAATCCGGCCATCAAGCGTAGATAGAAAGTTCGCATAGACAAAAGGGGTAGTTGAACAGCCCAAGGTATGTAATCGGTGAGCCAGATAGGTACCCTGGAGATTGATAATTTCATGAGGGGGTGGATAAAGCGTTACGAGTTCCTCATGCATCGCTAATTTCCTGCCTTATTTTGGCAACGATATAATAAACCGCCTATTTTCGAAAAGCATGACAACAGAATTTTGATTTATTTCCTGGACAGTGGGTCCCATCTCAACAGTGTCATTAATCCTATACTTCCTCATGTTGATGAAGACAGAACGATCTTCATTCTTATCATAAAAAACAATGCCATTGACTTCCATATCTGGCATGCTTTGTTGAATACTGATTGGTAACTCATTCCAGATTTCGGGTTGGTCCGGTTGATTTTCTATATTTTCAAAGCTCGGAGGAAAAGCTCGATTCGTTGCAACTTCAAAGGCTTGCTGTGCTGGGAGTTGATTTAAGCCTTTGGTTTCTGTTTTGGACTTGCTTGCTGAGTATTGTGGTTCTTTGGGCGAGATAGGTTTAACTTCAGTTTTCCTGACTGTAGGAGGCAGTACATAATTTTGTCTCACCGTTTCTTGTTTATTAACTAACTTATTCGCTGGTACATTAGTAGTCTTGGAAAGGTTAGCTGAACTTTGACTTGGAGATAACGTGTTGTTGGTTGTTTCAATATCAATGGCGGTGGCTTTAAAAAGTTTCTCTTCGCCAAGGAGGCCATCTAATTGAGATATTAAGGTTTTAGCAGCTAATACTTCGTTCTCTTTAGTCATAACTACCTGGTTTATTTTAGCCTTCCTGGCTGTCCTTTTATTTTTTTGTTTTCGCCTTTTTTTATTATCACTTTGGTTTTCCACAATCGCAAGTTTAGTTGTTAATTTGCTGGAAGCTGATTGAGCAGGTGTTTCTTCGATTAGAGCGTTTACCGGCTTAGAGTTAATTGCCTTTTTCTTAGAAAATACAACTTCTCCGCGAATAATCAGCAGCAATAAAAAGGTAATGGTTAATGTGAAGCAGGCAATGAATAAGCCGTGCAAAGACTTGGCTTTGTTTTCGACTCGAGGTTTTCTGTAACCCTGCTCAATTTCCGATTGTTTTAGTTTCTTTAGCGTATGAGACATACTATTTTGTTGCTATCCACTAACTTTTAGATTTCCAGATGAACTCAGGATGATTCGCCTTTACCTTCTTCATTCCATTTCATTGTGATAGTTGTAGTGAGAGAACCATTTGGACCCATTTGAATAGTATCTTCCGCGCCAGATTTTGCTTGCTCGGGAGAAAAAGTAGCAGGAGGCAATGAGTTATCAACAGGTGGTTGTTCTGTCGTTTCGGTTGTGTATTCGGAGATTGTAGCGGTATAAAGATCCAGGTTTCCTATCATAGCTTTTGAAAAAGAGAACTGAATAGGAAACATACGACCACGACGGAAACCAGCGGCATAATTGGTAATTCCATAAATCAGTTCCCTGGGATTAGTTAATGCTAAGTTATTGTGACCGTCAGCAAACAGGATTTCAATCGATTGCCCGATTCCTTGCTCTGGTTTCATTTGAAACAGTTTTTCAGCGCCGGCATCAAAACCCGCTATGATGCCTTGGTTGTCAAAATTAACGATAGCGACTTTGCTTCTTAACAACGTTGCCTTTTTATTTTCAGCGTTTTGCTCCAGAGAAGTCATCACTTCATTATACTTACCTGCAATTTGCCCTAGATCAGTGAAAGGTTCTTCAGGTAAGCGAACCGAGGTATCACCCAATGTTTTGTGTAATTCCATGGTATCAAGAATCTGAATGAGTTCTGATGAGGAAGCATGTTCAGACACATTTAACCCTACTCGCTCTTGTTCAGGGGTAACTCTGATAGGCATAAGGTTATTGAGCAAACGAAACAACACGTAACTCACAGGTAACGACCAAAGTGCGCAAACCAAGACACCTTCAACCTGGATCACAATCTGGTAATAGCGCGTTAAACCAGTACCTAGAACCGATAAGTCTCCAAAAAGCCCAACCGCTATAGTTCCCCATATTCCAGGCGCCAAATGGACGGGTATAGCCCCTATTGCATCATCAATTTGTAAACGGATTAGTAATTTATCGCAATTTATCATACAAAGTCCGCCTACCAAGCCTATCAATGCGGCTTCTGAAGCGCTCACTGCATGGCAACCAGCTGTGATGGAAACCAATCCAGCCAGTAATCCGTTCATAACGGCCGCTACATTGGTATAGCCCGTTTTCATATAGCTAAGTAAGCCTACAACTGCTGCTGCGGAAACAGCTGCAAGCGCAGTATTAGCGATAATTCCAGGCACTTGCTCGTTGAATGCTAAAGTACTCCCCCCATTAAAACCAAACCAGCCGATAAATAAGACGAGTGCGCCGAACATGGCCATAGACGAATTATATTGCGCTATTTCCCGGGGTGGTTCGCCGGGACCTCTAAAGCGTCCTAATCTCGAGCCGATAATCATCAGTAAAGCGAGTGACATCCAACCTGCCGTACTATGAACAACCGTAGAGCCAGCAAAATCGACAAACCCTTTATCTTCCAACCATCCGGCTTCACCCTGGAAAGCTCCTCCCCACGCCCAGCGTCCAAATATTGGATAGATAATAATAACCACAATCATCGTTATAATGGGATAAGAAACAAAACGCACGCGCTCCGCAATAGCACCTGAAATGATAGTGGCCGTCGTAGCACAGAAAAATGTTTGAAAAAGAAAAAAAGTCGAAAGCCATGGCTCAGCGCTTTGACCAATGGGAGTAAAAAAACTATCAAATAAACCTCTGTCTTGTTCACTGCCAAACATTATTGCGAATCCGCAAACCCAGAAGCCAAGCACTGTGACAACCGTATCGGTTACATTTTTCATGGCGATATTCGTTGCATTCTTGCTACGTGTCATACCTGCCTCAAGGAATAAAAAACCTGCTTGCATACCCACTATCATAATAGTTGCAAGAAGAACCCAGAGGATATCGAGCTGTGTTTTTTCCATGAAATTATGCCGTTATTTTAGTTATGTTAAAAGAGAATCCAGGGTTGGCGTATTTTTGTGAAGAATGAGTTTTTTTTCTAACCATTCCCATTTAGATAGTTTTTTTTCACCCTTTGACTGTTTTATTGACGGTTGGTTGGGTGGAAGCACCTCAACTAAACCCAAAGCATAAAGCATGCTGAAATAAGAAAACAAATTACTTTGCCGTACTTGTAATACTTGTTCCGCTTCTAATAAACTGCAGTCTTTTGCCCTCCAAAGGTTTAGTATTAACTCAGATTCTTCAACCTTAGGTAAAAGATAATCTATTTCAGACTCTACCAATCGAACGATATCAGTTGAATTAACACCGTCCGCTAGCCGTCCCTGCGAAGACCATAGGGCAATTTGAGCAATAAAATAAATGATATTTATGCTTTGAATCTCCGGAGGGGGAGTTAATAACCAGGAGATAGAAATAGAATGGTCATGAATTGTTAATTGGCAAAGTTGCTTTAGCCTTTTAGTGGATAATAATACACTGACCTTATCTTGGTAAAACACCAGCACTGGTTTATTCAAAAAAATGATTTTAATGGGCCGGTTAACTTTCTTATAAACCTTCCAGACTTGCACGAGATAGGACTGAAAACAGTTTTTTATCGGGTAATGTAGAGGAGATTCAGGATTCGAATAGATAGCCCGTATTGCTATTGGTTTTTGATCTACGACTACCCTTTTACCACTAAGCTTATCAAGAGTTAAGCGCAAGTCACCGCATCTGAGTGGTTTTTTTAGGGTTAGGACGTTCTCTAACTCTATGGGCGACTTAAACAAACCTATGATGGGTTGATCGGGTAAAAGTTCGCTGCAGGTATCCAACTTCTCGTCTAGAAAGCCACTATCAAAATCAATGATTGAAGCATTGATGCTTTGAGTCACATCAGAATTAATGCTTTTTTCAAGCTTTACGCCTAATTCGAAACCATTAATTTGAGTTTCCAGTTGCTGGAAGCTTAATGCGTCGAAACCGATAGGTAATAAATGAAATTGATATCTCATTGGTTAGCCAAACTTATGCGAGAAAATGACGAGTTCTAATTGTTTTTATAATTTTTCTAGAAGCTTAAAGGATATTACTTAATATGACAAAACTAAATTTTACTTTTGCAACTTATGATGTAATGACAATTAGTTGATCTGTCCCGAACATATTTCTCGATAACTATTTACAGATATTTTATTTGCGGCTTTCTGTACTATGTAAACTGTTTGCAATAACACAAGGATCCTTGCTTCATGCCTGTCGGAATTATCTTAAAAAATCTACTTAAAGTGTTTGGTGACATCCGGGCGGTTGATGGTATTAATCTTGAAATTGAACCTGGAGAACTGTTCTTTCTTTTAGGCCCAAGTGGTTGCGGAAAAACTACTTTGTTGCGTTGTATCGCTGGTTTCAATGAACCAGATGCAGGCCAGGTGCTGATTGGTGATCGGGATGTAACCCATATACCACCGTATCAGCGAGATACCGGAATGGTGTTTCAGAGTTATGCGCTTTGGCCACATATGACAGTGGCTGAAAATGTTGCATTCGGTTTGCAGATGCGCAAGGTAAATAAAGCGGAAATGGAACAACGGGTTGCCGAAGCTCTAAAGATGGTAAAGATGAGTGATCGATCGGAGCATAAGCCGAATCAACTTTCGGGTGGACAGCAACAACGTGTGGCTTTGGCCAGGGCCTTAGTGGTCAAGCCGACATGTTTGTTGCTGGATGAGCCTCTATCCAATCTAGATGCAAAATTGCGATTAGAGATGCGCACCGAAATTCGCCGCATCTGTAAAACAGCCGGACTGACTGCAGTTTATGTCACCCACGATCAAAAAGAAGCACTCAGTATCGCTGATCGTTTGGTTGTTCTCAATGATGGGCATATTCAACAATTAGGAACACCACAACAAATATACTGCCATCCCAATAGTCGTTTTGTCGCTGATTTTATTGGCGAGACTAATTTTATCGAAGGTAATATCGTTGCTATTGAACAGCAGCGCATTATTGTGCAAACACCTATCGGCAACATTACCAGCGAACCAACAATTTCTCAAACAGTTAAGTCTGGCCAATCTGTCACCTTATCAATTCGTCCTGAAATTGTTTATTTCAACCCACCACCAGAAGGTATGTCCAATGTATTTATCGGCAGTGTTCATGACACAATCTATTTAGGTGAAATGGCGCAACATCAGGTTAAAATTACCGCAACAGAAAGCGATCAGAGAAAGGCGGTAGAACTTAAAGTGTTCGATTTAAACCCCAAGATTGTTGCACGAGATCAAGCACAAGAAGCGCAGTTCTGGTTTGCTCCAGAAGATGTGATTCTATTGGTAGATTAGATGGTAAAAAATATTCTGATCCTACTGGTCAGTTTTGTAGTTGTGGCCCTTCCTTTTGTGTTTCAGCAAGAAACAAGCGTGACTGAATGGCAGCCAGGAGACCCTGAGCTAGTGGTTGTCACGCCGCATAATGAGGCGATTCGTTTCGAGTTTTCACAGGCTTTCAATGGTTGGCATCAAAATAATTATGGTCAGCCAGCGAAGATAGATTGGCGGGCAATTGGTGGTACGACCGAGATTATGCGCTACCTGGAAGCGGCCTACGTTGCATCGTATCGGGGTTATTGGCAACGGGCTGGGAAAAGGTGGCCGTCTGAAGCTACCCAAAAAGTTTTAGATGGCTATTATCAGCCGGATGGGTCGATCATGGATGAACTTTACCAAGGCTTTCGTCAAACAAATGATGCTACTCTTTTCACAGCAAATATCGATGTTTTTTTTGGCGGGGGAGAATACGACCACAATAGAGCTTACCAACGCGGCTTAACAGTTCCGCCTTGGCCACAAGATCAAGCACCGAAAGGATTGTTTACTGAAGCAGGGATAACAATGATCCCGCCCTCTCTTAGCGGTGAAATCTGGCGAACACCAACCTTATTTGGGGCTGCTATTAGCACGTTTGGCATCTGTTACAACATGGATCGATTGCGTGAGTTGAAAGTCGCGCATCCAACTCGATGGGATGATCTGGCTAACCCGAAACTATTCAGACAAGTCGGTATATCTGATCCGACTAAGAGCGGCAGTATTGCCAAAGCATTTGAAATGATTATTCAACAAAAAATACATCAAGCTTTGCAACACAAAGGTTTCAAGAAAAAGGTAGTCAAACATTATGAAGCCTTATTTACCTCTGCCAACGATAAGCCCTGGGAGTTGCCTAAAGGTGTGCCGGTCGACTATCAAAATGCAGTGGAGCAAGGCTGGTTGCAAGGCATTCAGCTGGTGCAGCGCATTGGTGCTAATGCGCGCTATTTTACCGATTCAGCCACTAAAGTGCCGATTGATGTCAGTATGGGCAATGCTGCGATGGGACTTGCTATCGATTTTTATGGTCGTTATCAAGCAGAAAATAGCCGTGCACCTGATGGCAGCGAACGAATGCGCTTTATTACACCGGAAGGCGGTTCGTCTGTTAGTGCTGACCCTATCAGTTTATTACGGAGTGCACCTCACAAAGAGACAGCCACTCGTTTCATCAAATTTGTGTTAAGTGAACAAGGACAACAAATATGGAATTATCGACCGGGTGAAGTTGGAGGCCCTCTCAAGTTCGCGCTACGACGTTTACCGATCCGGCGTAGTTTTTATCCATCAACCAATGAGATGGTGAACCAAAAATTTGTGGAACATCATCCTCACTTGACGGATAACCTGGCAGATCCTAATGTCAATCCTTACCAAGTTGGCAAAAAATTCACCTACTATCGACGCTGGACTGGTCACCATTTCAACATTCATCGCAATCTTATCAAAGCCATGTGTCTTGATGCTGGAGAAGAATTAAAAGCAGCTTGGGAAGCCATTAATTCGCATGGCGACTTGCAAAATAATCACAAAGCGATACAAGTTTTCAGCACCATGCCTGACGGTTTAAACTGGCGCTCAGCGATCGATAAATACAGTAGCGCTAACGAGCTGGAATTTATGCGGCTCTGGGTCATACATTTTCGTAACAGCTACCTTAAATCAAAAGAATTGGCTGAAGGAGGTGCATCATGAGACAAAGCACCGCATGGGTTATATTCAGCTTGGCCATGCTGATTTATTTAGTCTGCTTTATAATACCGCTGGGTAGCGTCATCAAAGGCGGTTTTGTTGTAGATAACAGCTTTACTCTGAAATATTTTCTCGGGGTGTTTCGAAACCCAATATATCGCGAAGGGTTGTATAACAGTATCTCATTGGGTTTGGGAACGACTTGTTTAGCTACTCTGATAGCGCTACCTTTAGCCTGGATAGCCAACCGCTATAAATTCCCTTTGAAAGGCACTTTTACCGCTTTATTACTGGTCCCTATGATATTACCCCCTTTTGTCGGTGCTATCGGTTTTCAACAAATTCTTGGACAGTATGGCGTCCTCAATGCTGCGCTTGACTTGGGTCCTGTTGACTGGCTGGCAAAGGGACGTTATTTAGGCGTAATCGTGCTGCAATCGTTGGCCTTGTACCCTATCATGTACTTGAATGTGGCTGCTTCGATGGCCAATATTGACCATGCCATGTTAGAAGCTGCAGAGAATATGGGATGCTCCGGTTTTACCAAGTTTCGACGCATCACGTTGCCATTAATCATGCCTGGTATTTTTGCCGGCGGAACGATTATTTTTATTTGGAGCTTTACTGAATTGGGTACACCTTTGATCATGAATTATACCCGTTGTGCTTCGGTACAAGTGTTTGATGCTCTAAAAGAGATTGGGTCAAACCCTTTTCCTTATGCGCTGGTTTTTGTGATGTTGGCAGCCAGCGTTTCACTCTATGCCATCAGCAAATACCTGTTCGGGCGGCAAACGTTTGCTATGACCAGCAAAGCGGCGACCACTTATACAGAGAAAGAGGTATCAGGTGTTAAGGGTTTTTGCCTAATGCTACCTTTTTTGCTGGTGATATTTTTTGCTTTGTTACCGCACTTCGGTGTCATCCTGACCAGCTTGGCCGAACCCGGTAGTTGGTACCGTACGGTGCTCCCAGCGGTATTTACCACAGAAAATTATCAAGAAGCGCTGGGTCATAGCATGACAGTGAGCAGTATTCGAAATAGTCTGACTTATTCCCTATTAGCAGTGTTATTCAATGTCGTTTTCGGCATTGCCATTGCTTTTGTCGTAGTACGCTCTAACTTGAAGCTTCGTGGGTTATTAGATGGTCTTGCCATGCTTCCACTGGCAGTCCCTGGTTTAGTCATGGCTTTTGGATATCTTAGTATTAGTACTTTTTTAAGCAACTTGGAAAGTGTTAAAAACAGCCCATTGTTATTGTCGTTATTTGATGTAACCACCAATCCAACCTTGTTTTTAGTCATTGCCTACAGCATCCGTCGTTTACCCTACATGGTGCGCTCGGCTGTTTCTGGGTTACAACAGACCAGTACGACCCTAGAAGAAGCAGCTGGCAACATGGGTGCTTCACCGTTACAAACTATTCGCCGTATCACAGTACCTTTGATTACAGCCAACTTAATTGCCGGTACAATGCTGGCTTTTGCCTTTAGCATGCTAGAAGTATCAGACGGTCTCATGTTGGCCCAACGCCAGGATTTTTATCCCATTACCAAAACGATCTATGAACTGTTTCAACTAATAGGTACCGGTAAGTACGTTGCTTCAGCCTTGGGAGTTTGGGCCATGGTGTTCCTGGCGGTCACAATAATTGGCAGTAGCCTGTTGTTGGGGAAAAGAATGGGGGCTTTGTTTCGTGTATAACATTTAATTTTACGCAGCAAACAGGCACGATATTTAAGCAAAGTGATACTTAAAAACATGATTGCATTTTTACTCACTTATTTACTCATTCTATTTCTTGTCTTTGCATTTCAGCATAAGTTGATTTATCTGCCGCAACAGTACTCATTGATCGCCCAACAAGAAATCACAACAAAACTGGAGCTAGAAACCTGGCCTCAGAAAGACAGTTTTAGAGGATTCGTTTCAAAAAACACCTTGGAAAACTCTAAAGGAACAGTTGTTGTATTTCATGGCAATGCCGGTTCTGCGGTGGCAAGATTGTATTATATCGAGGCATTGGAAAGGCTTGGATTTAGAGTTATTATTGCTGAATACCCAGGCTATGGTGCTCGTCATGGAAAGCCTTCTGAAAAAGAATTAATTATTGATGGTCTTAAAACAGCTCAATTGGCCTTAGAACAATTCAAAGAGCCTTTATATTTGTGGGGAGAATCACTGGGTGCAGGCGTAGTTTCAGGCATTATAGAAACCGGCCTGGTTCAGGTCAAAGGCATCATTTTATTGATGCCGTTCGATAATTTATCCAATGTAGCGCATCATCATTATTGGTTTTTACTCGGCAAATGGCTTACTCGTGAAAAATATAACAATGTAAAAAATTTACGCAACTTTCAAGGTAAAGTTGCTGTTGTTCTTGCAAATAAGGATGAGATCGTTCCCAACCGGCTCACTTTAAAATTATTTGACTCGTTACCTGGTCAGAAAAGATTATGGTCACTTGAAAATGCAACTCATAACAACTTACCCATTCAACCTGATGCAGCGTGGTGGAGTGAAGTCATGAAGTATATGGGTTTGCAGGAATAATGAGAATTATAGCTGTAGCCAGAAAATGCTAGACATACCTTGCTTGTCGATAGAGTCAACCTACATTCCTGAAACAATTATCCGTCACGTCTAAATTACCAAGCCAACTGGTTTAATTTGCTCATTTTGAGATGTTGACCGAAAAAACATCTGAGTATCAGATTTATTTATACCTCACGCTTCTGATTGCAGTAGAAACGGATTAGAACTTTGCAAATTATTGTTAACTTTCTGAATTATTGGAGTAAGATGCAAAATAGTAGGTTATAAACAAGTAACCACACATTTCAGCATTTAGTCGTTAGCATTGCTAAATGTCAGAATACGCTGCTGCTAATTGATGCAGTGCGTTAAAACAATAATAACAAATAAAGGCGAACTAACATCAACATCTGAATTGGGAGTAGGTCAATGATATTCAGGACAAAATTACCCGTAGTTTTATTCTTGGCATGTGCCGTAACTTTATTGAATTACGTGCCATTAGTTTCAGCTCACGAGATTGAACCAACAGTCTCTGATGAGATAACAGAAAACGATTTTCACGACGATCAAGCACCAACCCTTGAACAAGAAGCACAGTTGCTTCAGCGCGCAACAAAGGAAGGGATTGGACTCAATCCAGAAATGAGGCATACAAGCCAATTTGCGAAAATGCGCAATGATCCTGCAAACATTATAGGGCAATGGGGAAATGTGCAGAATTGGCCTGTCATTCCCGTTTTTGCATCGCTTCTATATGATGGACGTGTGCTTGCTTTTGACTCGGTTGGCGACGCTCCAACAGAATCATTTCAAAACCATACCTTTACCAGAGCGACGATCTGGACCCCTACGACAAACCAATTTTCAAATGTTCGGGTTGATACGGGTTACAATCTGTTTTGTAGTGGTTTTTCCTCTCTGCCAGATGGACAGTTATTTATTGCAGGCGGTAATGCAGACTCTGAGTTAAACGGACTACGAGAAACTCATCTCTTTTCTCCCTTAGTCAACCGCTGGGAACTTAAGCTGGATATGCAAGCGCCTCGCTGGTATCCTGCTGTTACACCACTAGCCAATGGAGAAATGCTGATAACAGGAGGAGGGCCCGCAATATCAGAAGTTCGTGAAACAGATGGACAGCTTCGTCAACTGACTGGTGCCGCCCAAAACTATTGGGCTAACCGCGACTATCCATGGTTACAAACTGCGCCGGATGGACGTGTGGCATTTTTTGGCCCTCACAGGCAACTTGGCTACGTATCGACTAGTGGTACCGGCTCATGGCAAAGCATGCGACAACGAGATAATGCGACCCGCAGTTATGGCAGTTATGCCATGTACGATATCGGCAAAGCTCTGGTAACAGGAGGTGGTAAGCAAGGCTCAGGATATGACCAACGCTCATCACTCATCATTAACCTAAATAACAATAGGGTGTCATCTACAAATTCTATGGTAAATCGTCGTCGCCAACATAACTTAACCGTATTAGCTGACGGTTCAGTACTTGCAACGGGTGGTTTCAGTTCAAATTCAGGATTAGTAGATTTGCCAAATGCGGTATTTGCCGCAGAGTTGTGGAACCCAAGCACAGGAAAATGGACGACATTAGCAAGTGAATCACGAGCCAGACAGTACCATTCAACAGCATTATTGCTGCCTGATGGACGTGTTCTATCGGGCGGTGGTGGTATCTGTGGAACTTGTCAACGAATTGGATATATCCAGAAAAATGCACAAATTTTTTCACCACCTTATCTTTTTAAACCGGATGGATCGGGTGCGCTAGCATCTCGCCCTGTGATCACAAGCGCTCCCCCTGAAGTCGGGTATTCACAACCATTCGTGGTGAAAACATCTCAAGCAAATCAGATTACTAAAGTTGGATTAGTGCGTACTGGTTCTGTTACTCATTCGCAGAACATGGAACAGCGCTATATTCCCCTTGTTTTTAATAGACAAAATGGAAAACTAGCCATTACTTCTCCCAACAACGCCAACATAGCACCTCCCGGACATTACATGCTTTTCATTATTGACGGCTCAGGGGTTCCGAGTGTCTCAAAAATGATTAGAATACATGATATCCCGGTTCCTCGTTCTGAAACGGCACCGCAGTGCGACATGGGCACTGACCCTCAAACTATCAGTGCAGGAGATAGTGTACCGCTATGGTGGTGGTTTGAAGCAGGTATAGGTACTTTGGGCAGCATTGATAATTCAATCGGATCTATCAGCGAATCTCAAGGTTATAAATGGGTTAGTCCTACAGCAACAACAACCTATATTATGACAGTAGAAAATGCTGGTGGCACCGGGACTTGCGAAACTACTGTCACTGTTGAAGGACAAGGCGAAGCCTATACACCCATTTGTAGTATAGGAACATATCACCAAACCATTAGACCTGATGAACCAACTACTATTTGGTGGTGGTCACCCAATGAGGTTGAAAAGATCAGCATTGTTAATCCTGACCCGGGTATAACGTTCTACCTTACTCATTCTGCAACGGACAGAATCCCATCTGATGTCAGCGATTTAGAAAATGAAGGAACTCGTGCTGTATACCGAGTGCAGCAGACAACCACCTTTAGAATGAAGGTCGAAGAAAGAGGAAGATCTGGGTTTTGTGAAACAACTTTAGTTGTGAATTAACTATCAAGAGAAAGATAAGCGGAAACCAATATCTTGGCAAGATATTGGTTTCCTATATTAGTGTATCCTCGCTCCTAAGCATCTAATCCAAAGATCTTTTTTACCAGTTCTTAAGTTTTCCTCGAAACCTAATGGCGATGAAGCACTAAGCCAGCAAGATTTACAGAATTTAGCGAACTTTATAGATCGAAACGGTTACGCACTCGATATCTCAGCCCAAAACCCTTGATGTTTTTGCAACACTAACCCGGAAATATTTCTGATAACCTTGCCTTTGTAGTTAAAGAGATTTCAACTGCTAATAATCAAAACCGTGTAAATCGCTAACTCTTCGTCTATCAATAGACTATTACCTAGCCTTTTTCGGAAAGACATCCTGCACAACTTCCAAAGTTTTATTCGGGAACAGGGGTATTACAATCTCGTTTGGGGACGTACTCTGACCTTTCGATATCGATGGATGTATCTTGGGCAATTAACAAATAGTTTACGAATAGCGATACGGATAACAAATTGCGCATCTACATAATGGCTCTGCAACGGATCATCAACGGCTATTTTGAGGTATAGTCATTTCTGGTGTATGACCTAAAAAAGATAGCGGTGTATTCTGTTGGAAAAGATCAGCCAGATCACTCACCAACAATAAGGAACACACCACCATGAAAGAGAATAATGTTATAGCTCTCAATAAGCAAGCAGAAGTAGAACTTGATCCATTACAAACCATATTAAAAGATGGAGCGCAAAGAATGCTTGCTGCGGCCATTAATACTGAAGTTGAGGTGTTTATTGAGCAGCACGTCTCTTTGCAAACAGAGGACAATAAAACAGCTGTTGTCCGTAATGGCTACCTGCCTGAACGAACCATCCAGACAGGGCTTGGCGATGTGACGGTAAAAGTGCCTAAAGTAAGGGATCGTTCAGGTTCACAAATTAAATTTAATAGTCAACTGGTTCCACCCTATTTAAAACGCGCAAAAGTGATTGATGAATTACTGCCCTGGTTATATTTGCGTGGTATTTCAACCGGCGATTTTCCAGAAGCCTTACAGCACTTACTGGGTGTTGATGCGGCAGGGTTATCGGCCAACACCATCAGTCGCTTGAAAAGCAGCTGGGAAGAGGACTATAAAGCCTGGACGAAACGAGACCTTTCTACAAAACGCTATGTTTACATCTGGGCCGATGGTGTTCATTGTAACGTCAGGCTTGATGATCGTTTATGTCTACTGGTTATTATGGGCTCTGATGAGCAGGGTAACAAAGAGCTATTAGCGGTATCCGATGGTTATCGCGAATCTTCTGCCAGCTGGGAAGAGGTCTTGCTGGACTTAACGCAGCGTGGATTAACGGTAGCCCCAAAGCTTGCCATTGGTGATGGTGCACTGGGCTTTTGGAATGCGGTTGGCAAAGTCTGGCCAACCACCGATCAGCAACGCTGCTGGGTACACAAAACGGCTAATGTGATGGAAAAGTTACCAAAGGCCATGCAACCCAAAGTGAAAGAAGCCTTGCATAACATCTGGCAGGCAGAAACACGGGAAGAGGCTTACAAAGCCTTTGACCATTGCATTGAACGGTTCAGTGCAAAATACCCTAAAGCCATGGGTTGCCTGGAAAAAGATAAGGCTGAAATGCTAGTTTTCTATGATTATCCGGCAGAAACATGGCAACACATCAGAACCACTAACCCGATAGAATCCGTCTTTGCTACGGTGAGATTACGGACCAATAAAATGAAAAACTGCGGTAGCCGTATAACCACGCTAACGATGGCGTTTAAACTGATGGAAACGGCTCAAAAAACATGGCACAGATTAAGAGGTCATAAGCATTTAGCGGACGTCATAACAGGCGTTAAATTTATCGATGGAATTAAACAAACTGGCAATCAAAAACAGGAAGTCGCTTGATTATGCCATACACCAGATTTGACAATAGCTCGGCTATTTTGGCTGTGCCGTGAAGACGCATCCTCTGAGGATTTTCCAAATCGATGAAAAGAAGCCCTACATCGTTATTAGAGACAATATTGCCAGCAGTAAGAAACATACCGTTCCCGTGGTAACCGGGAAAAGCTATCGTTTTGGAATCAATGGCTCGAACAAACCCTATATCTCCGCCTTTGTTGGAGACAGTGGGCCTCCCCTCCTCACCAACTGTACAATAAAAAACACATCTTTTGTTTCGATGAAACTGAGGTCTTCATCAGTCAATTCATCATGCACGATCACTTCATTTAAACGATCTGCTAACTTAACAGAATCGAATTGGTCTTGAATTTTTCGATGACCATCGTGGTATAAATCATTCACTCCATTTCCTCCTGGTCGAAAGTCACCGTACCGACAGCCCTCTAATGTTGAGAAGTTGTCATACAAGGCTTATTTTGCCATCCTTTAAGCTTCAACTATATCCTTTTTTAAGCTTAGAACGAATGCTACAATGTCATCACATTCTGGTTTGGGAACATTGAGCGCGGTCATCGTATCACTCGCATGTTCTAAAAACACCGTCCAATCACTTTCGCTGATTTTCATTCCTTTGTGTGACGTTTTCATATCGCGACCCGTGTAATACATTGAACCTCCAGAGTTGGAACTCAAAAAATCTATGAGCAACTGCTTTTCTCTGGCGATGCCATCATCTCCACGATTTTGCCAAAAACGACCCAATTGGGAATCTGATTCTAAGCGGGGGAGTAAATCGTCAACAAATGCGGTAATACCATCATAACCACCTAAACGTTCATAAAGGGTTTGTTCATTCATTAGGATTCTCCTTTGACTGATGTGGCTATACTAAAACTAGAGATACACCTTTAATATAACCTGAAAAGGAAAAGTGTGTCTAAAATATGAAATTCAGCAAAAAACTGTGTAATCTTGTGCCCTGAAAAGGGTTGACAGATCACTTTCTGTATTGGTAGGTAAAACTGAGTTTTAATTTGCCAGTTTTCGGTTTTTAAACAGCCATTGTTACCCAGCTTTTTAATTCATCATGCAAAGATGAATATTCATTTAAACTTAGTGTGATTCCGGCAATATCAAAGGCTTTAATACTTTCGTCCAAACGCTCAGCGTACTGAATTAGCGGAATAAATTCATAGTTCTCTGCTATTGCTAAGATATTCGAACAAAATGTTTTCATATTGGTAATGTTGTTGTTGGTTCGTATTGAGTCAAATAACTGGGATTCCTCATTCAGTTTTTGTAACAAATCGGGGAGCACTTTTTGTTCTTTTTCATTCAACATTAACCTCGACATCTCTTCTTCAGTCGGTTCAGCAATATCATGATTCAAGAACAGAGCCAGTTCATCAAATAAGTCCTTTTTTAAAACGGGTTTGCGCAGGTAGCCATCAAAAAAACTACTTTTAACGCGGTCGTGATCATTCTTCATAACAGAAGCGGTCAAAGCGATAATCGGTACATCCAAAAAAGACTTAATCTGTTCAGCGGCTTGATAACCATCAACGCCAGGCATTCTGAGATCCATTAAAATCAAATTAATTGACTGCGTTTTTGCTTTATCTATAGCTTCTTGTCCATCTTTGGCTTCAATAGCTTGTATTTTTGTTTGAGCAAAAATTTCTTTGATCAAATCGCGATTGTTAGCAACATCGTCTACTATCAATACCTCTGCAGGTAAAAAATGAATCTCGTGTTTTACCACATCATACGAGGAATCGATTGGTTTTGCTTTAACCGAAGCAACATCAACCTTTTTTAAGCATACGGTAAAAGTGGAGCCCTTGCCTGGTTGACTCTTAACGAAAATTTTACCACCCATTAATGCAGTCAGCCGAGTGCTAATAGACAGCCCCAGTCCGGTGCCGCCAAATTTTTGAGAGTCCTGATGGTCTGTCTGGGTAAATTCATCGAATATTTTTTCTTGCTGTTCTTCTGGAATGCCTATCCCGGTATCCTCCACGTCAATCACCAGATCAAGCTTACTGTATACTTTGTCTTCATTCGTGGTGCTTGCTTTAAGCCGCACATAACCTTGTTCCGTAAATTTGACCGCATTACCGACAAGATTGAACAATACTTGCCGTAACCGAGTGGCATCTAGCATCAAACTGTCCGGAATTTTTGGGTCGATTTCCAGAATGAGTTCTAAACCTTTGTTACGGATATTTATCATGAATACGGTGCCTAATTCGGTAAACATGTCATGCGGGTTGGTAGCCGTTTTTTCTATAGTCATTTTCCCGGCTTCAATTTTGGATAAATCCAAAACATCATTTATCAAAGTCAGCAAAGAATTTCCAGCCGAGTGAATAGTTTTGACATAAGCTTTCAAGCGCGGCTCTTTAACTTGTTCGTTAAGCAATTCTGTGAAGCCGATAATGGCATTCATCGGCGTGCGAATTTCGTGGCTCATATTGGCTAAAAATTCTGATTTGGCACTGTTGGCCGCCTCGGCTTCTTTTTTAGCCTGTTTTAGCACATCTTTTACCTGCTTTTCTTCAGTGATATCTCTCCACACAACATGAATTGCATCTCGTCCATTATGGAAAATTCTTGATAATAGAATATCGCAGAAAAATACTTCATTATCTGTGCGTTTATGTAACCATTCAAAATGGCTCATGCCTTTTTCGATACACTCTGTTATTTTAATATTGGCTTTATCAACAGATAATTGTCTATCCTCCTGAAACTTGGGTGACCAATACCCTGGAGAAGTTTGTAAGAACAAATTTTTATCCTGCAGTTTTATCATTTTAAGCAGCGCTTCATTACAGGCGATAAACACACCATCTTGAATAATGGCATTACCATCCTTTACTTTTTCAAATAAAACTTGAAAATTTTCTTTTTCCTCTTTTAGAGCAAGCCCCATTTTTTTGCGTAACTTAACTTCTTTAGCCAGTTTATAATTCCAATAAACCACCAACGCGATGATAAAAAGTAAAGCTCCGGCAATTTTTGCGATTAACCCATAATCTATTTTTGCTACAAACTCATGTTTCCCCCATGCATCCAGAATGCGTTTTTTCTCACTTTGGCTTATGCTGGCTAGCGCACGATTAAATAGGGGTACCAGAGGAGCAAACTCTTCTCGCATTCCAAAAGCCAGCTGGGTATTAAATTCACTTTTTCCAACGATACGAATATCATTTATCTGCTGTTCGGAAATGTGATAGCTTGCCAGTGCAAGTGTTGCTAAAAACGCATCAACCTTGCCAGTTGATACTGCAGCAAGCCCGTCAGCAACTGTATCAACCGTGTGAAAAGCAATATCAGGGTACTTTTCAAGAATTTTCGACACATAGCCGTAATCTTTGATTACTGCTATTTTTCTTTGTTTTATCTGGTTTATATTTTCAACGTAGTCCTCATCATTTTTCATCACAATAACAACTGGATTTGAAAGATAGGGTTGAGTAAATTTTAGCTGCGCTTTCAGATCCGAATCAGTGGTTTCAGAAAGTACATCAATCTCACCCTGTTTAACTTTGGCAATTGATTCACCCCATGTTTTAGTGGGAATAATTTCGAGTTTAATGCCCAGTTTTTGCTCGATAAGCTTTAAATGCTCGGCAACTATACCGATATAGTTGTCTTGTTGATCAAATGCCTCGTATGGCAACCAATTAGGGTCGCCGGTAAAACGGATAACCTTGTGTTCATCCAGCCAATTCTGTTCTGATTCACTTAGCATTAGTTTTTTTGAGGCCGCGTCCATTCCCAGCCATTTTCGACGAATAGCTGATATTTCTGCCTCTGAAATCGATGCCAATGCTTTATTCAAGATACCTTGAAACACTGGCCGATCCTTACGCACGGCTATGCGATGACTCTTGGCTTTCAGTTTGGCGCCATGAGCAAGCACGACTTTCAGGTTGGTCAACGCATATTTTTCTGCTATCCAATTAGCCGCTCCCTGATTGCCTACATAGGCATCGGCCTTGCCTTGAGATAGCGTTGCTAACGCATCCACCGTCGTTTTTACTGACAAAAAATTAATCTCTGGGTATTCATCAGTCAGCCTTTCATGCAAAGAGTATCCGTTCTCAATGACAACTGTTTTATCTTTTAACTCATCAAGACTACTTATGCCAACACTGTCTTTGCGAGTATATATAGCGTTTGGCGGGGTAAAATAGGATTCAGTAAATCTCAAATATTGTTCCCGCTTAGGCGTTTTGACGATGCTGCTTACCAAATCTATCTCTAGACTGCGCACTTTTTCCAAAGTCTCTGCCCAACTTAATTCTGAGACCACTTCAAACTGGATACCTAGCCGCTGTTCTACCAACTCAATAACATCTGCGCTGAATCCCTGAACTTTGCCAGATTTATCAAGAAACTCGTAGGGAGGCCAGTTTGATTCAGCACCCAGGCGAATAACGGGATGTTTCTCAAGCCACTGTTTTTCTTCTATCGTTAAATTTACCTTTTGTTGTTCAGCTACAACTTTATTACCTATCCATCGATCATAAATAGCCTGTTTTTCTTTTACTGAAATTGCATCCAGACCTTTTTGAATAATCAAAGCCAGTTTCGGGGCATTATTTCGTGTAATAATATGAAAGTGGCTGGTACCTATTTGTTTGCGTGTTGACTTAAACGGAATAATATTGTTGATACCTTCTTTTTTTAAGGTATATGAAAGTGTTGCATGAGCATTGAAAAGCAGTTCAGCGCGTTTTTCCAATACCGCATCAATGGCATCACCTAGAGTATTGACTGTGACAATTTCTATTAGTGGAAAATGTTTCTTTATCAAAGCACCATGTGCAAATCCTTTGGGCATGGCAACGCGTTTGTTATTTATATCGGTAATCCCGTTTGCTTTTACATCACTACGAATAAAGAAATAATCAAGGACTTCAAAAAAGGGCTTTGAATAAAGAGCAAATTTGCTGCGTTGATCTGTGTAATAAGCTCCTCCTATCACATCAATTTTTTTTTCGCGTAATTTTTGTAGATTATTGTTCCATTCATCAATCTGGACAGAAAACTTCAAACCGGTTTTTTCACTGACCAGATTGATGTAATCATTGACAATACCTTGATATCTCCCATCCTTGTTAATGAAATTAAAAGGCACTACATCTGGAAGACCACCAATGGATACTTGAGAATGCTGTTTAATCCAGTTTTTATCAGTGGTGGATAAATTTGCTTTTAGGGTAATTGAAGTTGGTTGTGAACCTTTGAATAAACCATCATCGAACTGTTTTGGATATTGCGTTGCTGCTTGTTTATGATTTTGAGGGTTGGCGTTACAGAGACCATGAAAAGCAATAAGCGCTAACAGAAAGAAATTACAGCGTTGACATAGTAATTGAGACCGGTCAAGAGGTTTAATAACATCAAGAGTGTCGCTACCTCGTGAAAGATTTTGGGACATCCCAGTCACCAAAATCGACTCGCCAACGCGACAGCCATTGTTGCCCCAGCCGTCCTGCGTTCACTGGTCCCGACCCAACAAGGGGTCGGGACTTGCGTTCCACAAAAGACTGGACGCCATGTCGCGATGCCTTGTATGTTCCCTCCGACCGCTGCTACCGCAGCGACCTACGGACCCACACTCGGCGCTAGGGCTACTGGGGACTACTCGCCTTCGCTTCGCTTTCCATGGCGAGCAGCGTTTGAGATGATGGATATAAAAGTAATATCTTGTTGATAGACAGTATTTCAAATATCCACACAATATTAAATGAATAGAAGCTCCCTTAAGTAATTGCAACAAATTCGTCCAGATGTTCCTGGAAAATATCAACCAGTTGTGGATCAAATTGAGTACCACTATGATTATTGATGTAACTCACCACATCGTCAACTTTCCAGGCATCTTTATCAGGGCTAATTTGTTCTACCCATACAGGCTATAAAGAGCAAAGAGATAGCCCTTAAATTGGACAAACCCATAATAACGCAGTATAGTTTTTAAGAAGTTTATTGAGATAAAAAACTATGCCGTTATCACAGATATCAGTGAGACCCATATTAAAACATGAAGAGTCAGCCTATGCCTTGTTAATGGAAACTCACCATTATCTGGGCGCTATTCCAAAAATTGGTGAAACCCTCTGGTACGTGTCGACCTATCAGTCACAATGGGTTGCACTGATCAGTTTTTCAGCCGCTGCATTAAAATGTACGGCGCGTGATCAGTGGATAGGCTGGGGTTATCGTCACCAGACGGGGCGCCTAAAATTGATTGTTAACAACAGCCGGTTTTTGATACTTCCCTCCTTCACTGAAAAAAACCTGGGCTCACGCATTCTGTCACTGTGTCTTAAGCGCTTGTCCACTGACTGGGTTGAAAAATATCAGCACCCCGTTGTTCTGGTTGAAACCTTTGTCGACCCAGAGCGATTTCACGGCGGTGTTTATAGAGCAAGCAACTGGCAGGCAATTGGAATGACCCGTGGTTTTCGTAGAACAACGGCAGGCTATTCTGCTCAGTCAGAACAGAACAAACTGATCTTTGTTAAACCCCTGCATAGACGAGCACAAGCGGTTTTATCTCAACCTCAATTGAGTCATCATTTCAATCTAGGTGAGATAAAAATGAAAATAACAAAACAGCAAATGCGATCATTACCGAGTTTCTTTATGGATATAAACGACCCTCGGCGCCCACAAGGGCGGCGACATCGACTTTCAACCGTACTGGGAATTGCGGCGGGTGCGGTACTTTGTGGGATGCGAAGTTACGAAGCTATTTTCGACTGGGCTGACAGTCTCAGCCATAAATCCAGAGAACATTTCCGCTGCCGTTATGAAAAAGGACGATACACGGTTCCCAGTCTCAGCATTATTAGAGATGTGTTGACGCGAGTTGACCCCAGCGAGCTCGAAGCGGCCTTTATCGCCTGGAATACTGTTTATGCACAGGATGACGAGTCATTAGCCATTGATGGTAAAACGATGTGCAACGCCATTGACGAGAAAGGGCGGCAAACCCAGATAATGAGTGCGGTTGGGCATGGCACAGGCATTTGCTACGCCCAAAAAAAGTAGGAACATTACCTGTTGGACACGGTTCGGATGAAGTGAAGCAGAGTAATGAAATCAAGTTTGCACCTATTCTGCTGGCTCTAATCCCCATTCGAAACAAGGATATCACCAGTGATGCCATTAATACACAAACAGAGTTTGCCGAATATCTGGTGGAGCAGCGTAAGGCACATTACTATTTGAGTGTTAAAGCCAATCAACCCACATTGCTAGAAGATATTGAAGTCTATTTTTCAACCGTCACCCGCCAGGCTGATTATGAAGACAAAGTATCTGTGGGGCATGGGCGAATAGAAATTAGAAGAATCTGGACAACCTCTCAGTTGAACGCTTATGTCACATTTCCGCATGTTGCCCAGGCTTATAAAATAGAGAGAGAAATAACGGATAAAAAAAGCGGTCAAACGACAGGGGTAACCGCCTACGGCGTTACCAGTAGAACAGAAGAGGAAGTCAGCCCTCAAACTGTTTTGCACAAAGTGCGAGGACACTGGTCAGTTGAAGTGAGTCATTATATTATTGACTGGGTGTTTGATGAAGACCGCTCAACCATTCGCACAGGCTTTGGCCCTGAAAACATGACCCGTCTTAGACGATTTGCTATTGGACTCATTAAATCAAAGGGAAGCACGGGTGTTTCGAAAAAAATGAGGCAATTGAATAAGAAAACAAGAGCCGTTCTGGATTATTTAAAGATTACAAATAACAGAGCAAAGCCTTGTGTAGCAGAGGGTCTGGCTTAAGAACAAATTAGCCCTGGCATCTTTATAGCGACGCTTGTGAGTCAAAGCATCGAATACGTCTGCTAGAGCGACGATTCGACCATAAATATGAATTTCCGGGCCATTTAATCCCCTCGGATATCCTTGCCCGTTCCACTTCTCATGGTGTTCGTGAGCGATAATTGCTGCCGCCTTCATGAACTTACGGTCAGATCCTTTGAGCAAGTTATAAGCATTGCTGGTATGTTGTTTCATGATAGAGAATTCTTCTTCAGTATATCTTCCAGGTTTATGAAGAATCTCAGCAGGAACCGTCATCTTACCGATATCATGCATCGGAGCAGCATGAAATATGATCTCCTCATCTTCTTCAGTAAGCGAACTGCAATGCGATGCCAGTAATTTTGAAACTTCAGCCATCCGTTTAATATGCTTTCCTGTTTCGTCTGAAGTGGCTTCCATGACTTCAGTCAAAATGTATATCATTTCCTTTTGATTATGTTCAAGCTCAGTTAGTAATCGGATTTGTTCAAACTTTGCCTTGGTTTCCAAATCAATGTTTTGTCGTTTTAAGAACGTTTTCGCGTGATAGAGCTGAATATGATTTTTAACCCTGGCGAGTAGCTCATTGGAGTGAAAAGGTTTGGTAATGTAATCGACAGCACCCGCTTCAAAACCTTTTGTTATGGACTCCGTCTCTACCCGGGCTGTAAGAAAAATCACTGGCACGTCTTGCCATCGCGGTGATGATTTCAATTGACGGCATACTTCATACCCATCCATTCCAGGCATCATAATGTCTAGTAGAATTAAATCGAAATCATTCTTTGCTTCCTCCAGGATTTCTAACGCTTTTTTGCCCGTTTCAGCATATGAAAATTCGTAATTATCTTCTTGCAAGATATTCATGGCAACTTGGATGTTATCTAAAACATCATCGATAATTAAAATTCGCTTAGTATATTCCGTCATTTTTTTCATCCCTACAATACACAAAAAACTTGCTCGATTATATAACCAATAAAATTCAAACGCATGGTTTTATTGCTATTTAAGTGCCCAAAACAGCATAAGCATGGCATGCTCTCTGCGTTGTTAAAGTCAGTATAAATAATTATTTATCGCAAAAATTGAAGCTAGGGGTAGCAAGAAACGAGTTATAGTCAATTCTGGTGTTTAAGAATTAGCTAATATTCTGTTTTTATTATCTATGGTTTCTGTTTCTTCTTTCTTACCATTGATAAATTCCACTCCATCAATGACATCACCCAGAAGTTTAAATCCTCTGATTTTTCTCCAACGGTTTTCAGCACTTTGTGTTAATTTGAAAACCATGGATAAAATGGTTGTTCGAGGCACAGCGTTTCTTGTTTTAACGGTTCTAAGCCTCACGGTGGCAAAGGTTGATTCTATCGGGTTGCTTGTTCTAATATGTTGCCAATGAGCGGCTGGATAATCATAAAAAGCCAGCATTTGTTCTTTGTCTTTGGTCAAGCAATTTATTGCACCAGGATATTTGTCGCCAAACCGTTTTACTGCACTATCGAACGCTTTATAAGCATTGTCTCGTGTTTCAGCCATCCATATTTCATGCAAGGCTTCTTTCACTTTGGGCTGAACTGATTTAGGTAATTTATTCAGCACATTCGCGGTTTTATGTACCCAGCAACGCTGATGTCTTGTTTCTGGATAGACCTTACTAATTGCTTTCCAAAATCCTAAAGCACCATCACCAACAGCCAGTTTTGGGGCGATAACCAATCCTCTGTGACGAATACCTTCCAGTAATTCTGTCCAGCTTTGCGTTGATTCACGATATCCTTCTTCTATCGCAATCAGTTCTTTTTTTCCAAATTCATTAACACCAATAATAACCAGTATGCATTGTTTGGCTTCTTCACTACGAACATTAAAATAAACGCCATCAGCCCAGATATAGACGTATTTTTTCAGACTTAAATCTCGTTGAGACCAACTTTTATGTTCTTCTTGCCATTGTTGTTTTAATCGACTGATTGTTCCTGCTGACAAGCCTTTTGCATTTTCTCCTAGCAGGGATTTCAAGGCTTCTGAAAAATCGCCAGTTGAAATGCCTTTTAAATATAAGACAGGTAATAATTCTTCAATACTTTCGGTTCTTTTTAAATAGGGTGGTATCAATAAAGAGTTAAATTTTATTCCTTGATGACTCTTATCTCTCACTTTGGGCACTTGAACATCAACATCACCCAATCCTGTTTGTACTGTACGTTTGGGAAGATAGCCATTACGAATAACCGCTTGCTTTCCATCAATCTTCTTTTCTGAATGATGAGCTAAGAGTTCTTCTAGTTCAGCATTAACTGCTTGACTAATGAGTTCCTTGGCTCCATTTCTCAAAAGTTCTGTTAGTCCATCTATGCTATTTTCTTCTGGCTGTTTTAAGGGAATAATATTATTATTGTTCATGGCGTGTTCCTTGTTGTAAATTTATCTTGCAGGATAGTTTGCAACAGAATACGTCAGCTTTTATTTTTGTCAAACACCAGATCTAATCATAACTCGCAAGAAACAGGATTGCGGTTTAATTTCAATGCAAATAGAGTATTTTTCAGAAAACTACCATGCTGCTATACAATGGAAAATTATTCTCGATTTATCCCAGAAGTTTAAAAAAATATAACGAACTTATGCATGATTCCTACAGTAGATCACTCAACAACTTTTTGCTTTCTGTTTGGGATCTTCTCAATTTAACATGTTGAAGCCTGTAAGGTGCATAACGACACCATCTGCCGAAGAATTTCAAGCAAAGTACGTCAAACCTCTTCAACCGGTAGTGCTAACGAATTTAGCTACTAACTGGCCAGCTAGTGATAAATGGACACCCATTTTTTTCAGCGAAAATTTCGGTCATTTTGAGGTGCCTGTTTATGATGCCACTTTTGCGCAACCTGGCGATACCTATATGTCTAATGTCGATACCATGCGTTTTGACGAATATCTGCGGTGTGTTCTTGAACAGGAACAGGATTTACGTATGTTTTTGTATAACATCGTGCGCAAAATTCCTAGTCTATTAGACGATCTTAAATTTCCAGACCTGGTCAATGGTCTGTCCAGTCGCTTCGTGTTTATGTTTTTCGGTTGCAAAGGTTCTCAGACTCCGATCCATTACGATATCGATTTGGGTCATGTACTTCACACTACGATTCACGGCAGAAAACGTTTCATATTGTATCCGCCAGACCAATCGATACCGCTTTACCAACAACCACTCACCGTGCGAAGTTATGTTGACGTATTATCACCGGATCTGGATCGCTTTCCAGCGTTAGCCCACGTCAAGGGTTTCGATGTGACCCTAAATCCTGGAGAAACCTTATTTATTCCGAGCGGATACTGGCACCTTACTATCTATGAAGAGCCTGGTTACGGAGTTTCTTTGCGTGCACCTTGTGAACATTGGCCACAGCGTCTGAAAGGTTTGATGAACCTTATGGCGCTATCGCCATGTGATCGGTTGATGAACAAACTGGTCGATCAGTACTGGTTTGCTTGGAAAGCCTCATTATCCAACTATCGGGCGCAACGATGGTTAACAAAAAGAAACAAAAATTCACAAAAAGTTTAAAAGAGATATTGCTTATTCAACGCTGATTAAACTAAGATGCCATAAGGAACAACTAAAAAGAAAAATAGTCTGTCAAATACGGTTGTTTTTCGTCCAGTTACTTACAGCCACCTTGCCAGATGTTGGCTATACAATATAGATTTTGTTGGCCTTATCCCAGCCACTACTTTAATTCTACATAGCTAATTTTTTTCGTAGTAAAGACGATGTTGTTACTTCAAAAAACTTATATTGACTCAATCCTGCCTGGAGAATACTTGAGCCACAAAGGATAAGTTTTTTAACCAACTAATTTTAATTTGCAACATCGCTATAAATATTTCGCTACTGCTTAGAGGTAACTTTATGAGAAAACAACTGACGTTATATTGCTTAGCGGTAAGTTTGTCCATTCTACTTTTATCGCATAACGCCCTCGAGCTAGAAGGTTTGGTTTAATCCGCAGCGGAGCAGCGTTCCCATCTCAAATCGAATGATGTTCAGGACACATGAACATCATTGAACTGAGAAATCCTTTATTTGCCAAAGTTTTTTCGTCAATATGGTTTGGTGAAAAAACTGTAGTTGATCGCGCGCAACTACTAAAACGAATCGCAAGAAATGAACTTGGTGTAAGATAGCAATATCTTTCACTGTTAGTTAACTTATTTTGGATACAACGAATGAAGATCATTAAAGGCCATATTGAGACAGAGCGTTATCACGTACCCTATCGAATATACGGAAATTCCCCAAACCGGATTGTCTGTATTTCTGGAGCCCAGCAAACTATGGCAGTCTGGTATTCTTTCATTAAGCGTTTCGTGGGCGACTACACCATTGTTACTTTTGATATGCCTGGTCTGGGTCGAGCCGAGATTCGGTCTGGCGCCATATCAATGGATTTTAATGAACAGATAGAGCTTCTCAAACAAGTCGTCGATCGAACCGATACAGAGGGTCAATTGATATTAACCGGCGCATCATGGGGAACCATTATAGCCTCAGGCTTTGCAGCCCGTTATCCAGAACAAGTCTATAAGTTGATATTAGGAAGTTTTGGTATTCGCCCAAGTGAGTCGATGCGCAAATGCATTACTGAAGGGAGGGCATTGTATGAGCGAAACGAGGGTGAAAAAGCAGCTCAACTAATCATTGAAACATTCGGCCAGTTTATAAGCGGTGCCTATAAAGAAAAGATTATCCAACAATTCAAGAAAATTCGGCCAGAACAGGCACTTGCTTTCTATAATCACTGCGATTTTGTACAACAGGTAGACGATATAGAAGAGCATATCAAACTGGAAAATATTCAGGCCCACACCTTGATAATCAATGGCGAAAAGGATGCTTTGCTCGACTTGGAAGATGTTAAAAAAGCCACGACGCGTATTCCCCGCAGTGAATCTCATTTGGTTTTGGATGCCGGTCATTTTCTTCATTTTGAAAGCCCTGAAATCATGGGGATTTATGATGATTTTTTAGGCCGTGCCCTCTAACTGAGGGCTCTTTGCCAGCCCCGTTATGAGGTAAATATTTAACTCCAGCTACAACAGAAAACCAAGAAAAACTGACCAAAATACTGCTTATTTCAGAGAATGATGGCTAGTAAGGTCGTTAAGATATACAACTTAAACATTGTTTCGAAAGACACTAAAACCAACACTCTACAGGTATGCATTGTTCAGCATTAAAAGGGGGTGTAAGGGATTATACTAACGTCTTAACAGACATTACATTAGCTCCACTAAAATACCCTCTGCCTATCAGTCAATAGATTTCCTATCTTTCCACTATTGCTTCAATAGCATCCCGACCAAGCTCACCGTGAGTCCCATTAACAAATACTCTCTGACTGTTTTGGCTGAACCTGCCATACCTATCAATAAATATATTGTTCAGCTGCTTCATATCCATAATAGAATTAAGCAAAGAGTCAGATTTATTAATAATGCAGTTTATGTCGTAATCAATCATTGAATCTCTGACACCTTCTATAACCCAATCAGACTTTGTCAGATCTCCGTCCAATCTTTCCTGAATTAGCGCTGACAGTTCTTGATTGTCTATAGATTTGATGGAATAGGCAGGGCCGGCAAAGAAAGTGAGGTTGGTGGTAAGTTGGTTAAGAGGGAGATTATCCATCAACATTCTTACATTGACATTGGCGCCGGATGAACCGCCTATGAGCCTAAAACCTGGATGTAAATGCTGCTTTTCAATGAAATAGGTGAGTATCTCAAATATCCTAAAAGCTGCTAACGAATAAGTATTTCTTCCGTCAGCAAAATAGTCAATATCTAATACAACTAATTGAGTACCCTTAGCTTCAAAAGCCCTAGCAAGATTGGTAATGCCTTCTACATCGGTACTTTGTCCTACGTTACCTGTCGTTCCCAATAAAACCACAGCCCTGTTTAATGGCCTGTCATCACCGTACAAGTAAACATTTAAACGCAAATCTATTAGGTTCAATAACTTCCACATAGTCAATAAATACTTGCTATTATAATTTTGAGTTGACTTCTTAATGGGCTGGTTTGAATAATGTCAACCAAACCCTGATGCTTGGCTAATTGCAAGATAACACTTGGTTGACGATGGCATCAACGTTGCCAAATTCAAGTGCCACTAGACTTGTACTTTCAAAGTCTTTTACCACTAAGCTTGGAAAACCTTGCACACCAAATTCTTTGTTCTGTTGAATTTCTCCCAATAAAGTAAGCTGTGTTGTATCCGATTTCATATCTGACTCGTATCGAACCATATCAAAATCAAGTTCTTCGCCAAGCTCAATAAGTGTGGTGAAGTCTGATGGGTTTCGAGCTTGCAAATAATAAGCTTGCTGAATCGCTAAAATCATCTTGGCTTCTGCACCAACCCCCTGATTGCGTGCCGCTATAACAGCTCGACATGCAGCGTAAGTTGATCGCCGCGGTCTACATTGATCCCAAAAATCAAAATTAAACTTTGTCCCTGGCACAGCTCTTTGAATCTGGCGCCAAATCCCTTGTAACTTCGCCTGCATTTCGGCTGGCATCGGCTCATTGTTATCTGGTGCTAGTCCTCCCATTTGATAACAAATCCGAACCCTACCCAGGAGTTTTGCAGCTATAACCTCCCATGTTGGTCTAAAACCCCAGCACCAGCTACACATTGGATCAATGACATAGTAGAGGGTTTTTTCGTGATCCGTATCGCTCATGTCAAATAATCGAAAGATATTTTTTGGTATTACTGGCTGGGAATAATCGATATGCCAGTTATTTCTTGCTTGCTTCCTAGCCTTTAAAAAATTTGCCCATTGCTCGGATAGAGGAAGTTTGCGTTTAGGGTGCTGTTCATTTTTATCATGAAGATTTTGAGCCAGAGTATCATAAATAAAATTACTGCTCGATTGAGAAATAAAGCACAGACTTAAAAAGCCTAATTTACCTGGATATTGGAAAATTAGCAGCTGTAGCTATTAAGACTGCTTTTTCCCAGTATATAACCTATTCCAGTGACTCAAGGGCAGAAATTTGATACCTAGGGTTTTAACCCATCTTCGTGACTTATATTTACAATATCCTGTTATTTCAATAAGTTAAAATTTTCAATCTGTTTCAGTTGGCACTACAGATTTTTTTTATCGATAATTGTTTTACATTGACCAATGAGGTCGGGTTTAATATTCAAAGCTTCATAAATTTGTTTCTGACGTAGCTCCGCCTTCGTTGTTGTCCGCAGGTGAATCATTTTATGATCATCCGTTGGTAAGGTCATGGTGATACGTTGCTGTGTCGACATGATGTTGCGAATACTGTCCCAGCTTAAATGAATGCCCTGTTGCTTCAGTTGATAGCGCAGCGTATGCACCAGATGATAAGCCAGCAAAGTAATGAACAAGTGGCCGGTGACACGGTCTTCTTTTTGGTGGTAAACCGGGCGCAAGCCCAGTTCAGTTTTCAAGCTTCGAAAGGTGGCTTCGATCTCGGTCAGCATGATGTAGGTTGTCCACAGTTGTTCTTCAGACCAGTCGGGGATATTGGTTCTGAGGCAATAGACACCACAGTGTTGATCGTTCTGTTTACTTTGAGGTTCACGTTGCCATTCAAGCCGGATGGCGTTTTTTTTCTCGTCATCGGTTATGACGTCAATGCGGTAGTCTTGCGAAACCCGCCGGTTTTTTTCGCGCAGTCGACCGATCCGTTCCAGTATTTTGCTGTATTTTTTGATCGTCCCTTTTTTGTTTAAGCCCGCATCAAGCTTGTTGAGTGCTTCTTCCATGCGAACATGGAAGCGGTTTCGGATAGCCTGCTCTTTTTTTTGTTTTTGTTCGGAGTGACAATAGAGCCGGGTTTCGTGGGTGTCTTGATCTGTTTCGCGATAAACACACACCTGACTGTGTTCGGTTTCTCTCACCATCACAGCATCGTCCTGATCGGTGGGATTGATCACGGATCGCTCTCGACTGACCACCAGATAATGATAGCCCTGCTCGATTAACCAGGCGATGTTGTCGGCACTGGCAATACCGGCATCCATGATGATCACAGGTTTTGTGACCTGCGGTAATGGCTGTTTTTTTTGTAGTCCATCCAGCATTAACTCCAAGGTGCCCGGCTCACTGGCATTACCCGGGAAAACCTGACTGCTCAGAGGAAATCCCTCACCATCCAACACCAGTCCCAGCGTCACCAAGGGACAATCACTGCGTTTTTCTTTGGAACGACCGAACTGGGCTTTGGGGTTTTGGTGACACTGCCCTTCAAAATAGGTATTGGTCAAATCGTATAGCACAATACTACGGTTCAATTCGAATAAGGTTTGCTCTTGCTCGGACAGAAACGTTTCCAGTGCCGTCTGGTGTTTGAGCAATTTATCGCTGATCGTATAAAGCCGTGTCAGGCTGGTATGGCCATAGTCATGGTCAAGCAGTTCTCCCAACGCTGAGCGTGATTGTAGCCAATCATGGGTGTGCAATTCACTGCCCGGTGAAACCACACGGCCGATAATGTTACCGATGGCCGCAGCGAGTTCGACTTTATTAAAACCCAGTGCGGTGAGCTTCTGATCCAGTTGTAGTTGCATAACCGCATGCCACGCCAGCGTTTCAACACCGATACTGCGGGCTTGAAGGGTTTCGACATGATTGATATCAACCGTGTGATAATCGGGTTCTGGACTGGCAGCATCCACCGGTTGGGCCAGCTTAGCGATGATAAGCGCACTGTAACGCTGGGCTGAGGCTTCCAGGCATTGCGTTAACTCATCGGCTACATGAAACAATTCTTGCTGATGAGGCTCACAGCCTTGTAACAATTGTTCAATCCTGGCTGTCAGCAAGGGCCAGTGCTCTGGATCAATGGCGAAGTCTTTGCCTAGATTCAGTAAGGTGCGTTGCTTTACTTTCCTTCCCACGCGAACGGATTCAACGATCCGATAGGTGAAGTAGGCCCCGCCATTATCCAGGGATTTCGTTTTGGTTTTTCGAATATACATGTCCCTAGCATTAATGAAAAACCGGGGAAAATCAAGGGTCAAAAAGACGAAAATGGCACTACCGAGCGGATCTGAAAAAAACACCGTTGAAAGGTAAGGTTTTTTTTCATGGAATCATTCGATGAAAACAAAATATCAATAACTTAGCGATGTCAAAGTCACGAAGATGGGTTAATAATCGAGAGTCGATCTTAAATTATCCTGTATCTGTGTGCTGGATGGATGGATGCATTCAACTCACTAAATCAAGCATTTTAATGACTATTCTTACCTTTATATTATGCTTATTTGCTTATCAGATGTTGAATGGCGGTATTCAAGTGCCGATAACCCTCGGCAGATAAATGGAGCGTATCAGCGTATAAATTATTCAAAACTTCGCCCTTATCACTAAAAATATTTTCTGCATCGATAACATGCAACTTATCCTGAGGGGATAAGCTTAATAGCTGTGTATTAACGTCTCTAACAGCAACCGATATACGCTGACTCCAAACCGGGAGCCTTACTAAACTCGGTTTACTGGGTGAAATAATGGTTAGCAGAATAACAATGGCATCCTGTTTTAGTAATTGATTAACCATTTGACGAATGTTATCTACAGTTTGTTGGACAATTTTTTTCTCATTCTTTGGAGCAACACCAATCGTAACTAAATCATTAATACCCAGTTGCAGAACCACTATGTCGGGTTCAAGATTTATAGCGTCTTGATGAATTCTATGCTTTAACTGAACCGTTGTTTCACCGCCTATGCCACGATTGACAAAATCGACCTGTTCAATGGATGGCAATGGGTGCCATTGATTAATCCTGGAATCACCAAACAATACGACTCTGGTTTTTTCCTTCGATTTCGATAAAAGCGAAATATTTTGTGACTTATAGGCTTGCTCATGGAATGGAAACACTCTGTTTAGTTTATTTTCAGAGTAATAATGTTTAGCCTGGAATGCCAAAAACATATTCAGCGAAATTGATAACACGAACCCAAGAAAGCATAATGACAATAACATCTTTTTGTATACTAGACTCATATAATCTTATTGAACGGAATAGTTTCTCACCTGTTTTCTCTGACAAATCAATAGCCTGATAAAGAAAAACAACCACCACTCTATAGCTGATTTTAGATTAACTAATACTAGTTTTTTCCGAAATTTAAACAAATTGCGCGACTACACTTCAAGAAGTTTGTACATAGTGTTTTTAATAATCACAGATTTAATGAAGAAGCAAGGTGTTGGAATAAGCGCCTCATTGCAAAATTCAAGAAAGTATCTGTAACATTTTGGGAGAAATTTTTACTATTAACTCCTTTATTGAAACGAGCAGTACAATAGCCAAAATAATATGCAACCATACTGGAAGTAGCTTTGTAAAAATGTTCAGCGTAACAAAGGGCTTTAAAGGGTATGCTTTAATCTATTTCAATAACCTTCATAACACTGAACAATATTTATACAGGAAGAGCCCTTATTTATTAAGGCAACCTGTTTGATTTATTGAGATTCAGGCAACGCAGCAGAAACGGGTTTTTCTCCATTACCGCAATCAGGATGTTCGAATCCAGCTATACCGCTACCGGTTTCACCCGTATAGATAATTTGGTCATTGCCGGCTGGACTAGGTCCACCAGGCACAAAATCTGTAGCCGATGCATTTCGAATCCGCCATGCAATATTATGATCTGCACAAGACGAATCTCCACTCACGCCTAATGCACCCAGAATACTTCCATTAACATCGTATAACGCGAGCCCACCACCAAACACATTAACCCCTCCAATTTTTCCTCCAACCATTGGATCATCACTATTACCGTAGTTACTTTCAGGCCCTGCATAAGCGACATTAGTATCCACTGGATTGCTTTCTGGTAAAGCAAACAGGCTTCCGCCACTTTGCGTTGCTTCATGCAGATTTGCAGTTGATAAAGCAAAACCAGGCAAACTAAATGCATTGGCCGTGTTGGCTTTTTGTGCAGCAATAACGCGACTACCAGGCCATTGATCACCTCGATCATCGCCTGACTTTGCAATAGCACACACTACACCATCCCGGTTCACAACTGCAGCCCACATTTGAAAACCAAAGCCACCGTTATCAACTGCTTGAGCATCTTTCAGCAAAGTTGTTAAAACAGTATGGATGGAATTTCGTGAGCTCTCATCTGGACAAATATCAATGACTTCTACCGCTAAAGCTGTATTAGCTGAAAGTGCTATCGACGAAAGCAAAGCTGCTCGTAATGAATTATTCATATTTTACCCTCACAGAAAAGTTATTTTTGTATTGAAGTATTTTTCCGGCAAAGTTTTTGCCTGACTTGCTAAACCTTACTAGACAATTCCTTCTGTTAGTTGCTAGATACAAGAGAAAAAAACCAAGATCTGCAAGTAAAGTCATCTTACACCTGACATGAATTCTTAACAATAGCAACGAAATTAATTCTATATTTTATATGTCTTTCATAAAGTTATAAGTATTACTTAATACAATATGTTAAGTTTATGTTAATATCATTACACGCTTTGATAAGGTAACTAGATGTAATAAATTTACTTTTTAGAAATAATGTACTTTTGAACAATATTTCATCATAAAAAAACATCTACATTTATGACATACAACAATTTCTACTACTAGGAGTACTAAACAATGTTTATTAATATTGCAAAAACCACTGGCATCTTTTTACTTTTTTCGATGACAGCCAATGCTGCACCTGTTTTAAATCCAGACAATGGACATTACTATGAAGCGATAGAAGGTTCATTTGATTGGACAGAAGCAAGAGACTTAGCGGCGGCTTCCTCGTTTAACGGCGTTCAAGGACATTTGGCAACCATCACTTCAGCAGCAGAAGACAGCTGGATCTGGAATAACCTTGGTTCTGATTTAGGCCTTTATCTTCTTGGCGCAACCGATGCAGCTAATGAAGGCGATTATCAATGGATAACAGGAGAAGCCTTTAATTACACCAATTGGGCTCCTAATGAACCTAATAATGGCTTGGGTTCAGAAAACTATCTTCAGTTCTGGTTTACTGAAAATGGCGGCGTTTGGAATGATATTTCAAACGACCAAAAGCTTGGGTTTCACAATGGTTATGTTGTTGAATACTCTGGTGGATCACAAGTACCATTGCCCGCAGCGTTTTGGCTCTTCGGTATTGGCATGGTTGGTCTGATATCAAAATCAAGAAAAAAAGTTTAGTCTATATAGAACGCATCCTCTTTGCTCAGGAATAAGCAAAGAGGATCGTAATTAATTTAGTTAATAACCAATAACCAATAACCAGTTACGATAAAAACATGTGGGAACGTCTCATTAATTATAGTTCTCAGCCCAATTCCAGTCAGCCGATCCTAATGGACTATCATCCTTGTTTCCTGACATTGAAAGAACTTTCACTTCAAACACTTTACTTGCATCCCGGCCTGCATCGTCCAACAAGGTAAGAAACCAAGGCAGCTCTTTTTACAATTAAACAGACTAACTTTAACTATGGTCAAATTAGCTGTTTACTATATTCTATGTTTATATTCTTCAAGTTGTAGAAGACTGATTTGAATCTGCGTGTTTTTTACAAAAAACCAAATTATTTTAATACCTTTTAAAAAAAATTGATGGCAGGTTTTAAAGATTTGTTCAGTTACTGTTAATCATGTAGCAGATAGAATGAGAAAGATTCTTAACAAGAGTTGTTATTGGATAAAGTATGTACTTTTGAACAATTGAATCATAAGAAAATCATTTATTATGATTGTCATTAAGCTAACTTTTAGCAAGGGGAAATTCATACATGTTAAAAACTATTGCAAAAACCACGGGCATCTTTTTACTTTTTTCGATGACAGCCAATGCAGCACCTGTTTTAAATCCAGATAATGGACATTACTATGAAGCGATAGAAGGTTCATTTGATTGGACAGAAGCAAGAGACTTAGCGGCGGCTTCCTCGTTTAACGGCGTTCAAGGACATTTGGCAACCATCACTTCAGCAGCAGAAGACAGCTGGATCTGGAATAACCTTGGTTCCGATTTAGGCCTTTATCTTCTTGGCGCTACCGATGCAGCCAATGAAGGCGATTATCAGTGGATAACAGGAGAAGCCTTTAATTACACCAATTGGGCTCCTAATGAACCTAATAATGGCTTGGGTTCAGAAAACTATCTTCAGTTCTGGTTTACTGAAAATGGCGGCGTTTGGAATGATATTTCAAACGACCAAAAGCTTGGGTTTCACAATGGTTATGTTGTTGAATACTCTGGTGGATCACAAGTACCATTGCCCGCAGCGTTTTGGCTCTTCGGCATTGGCATGGTTGGTCTGATATCAAAATCAAGAAAAAAAGTTTAGTCTATTACTATACCGCGACCCCTTTGCTTAAGGATAAGCCAAAGGGGATCTTAAGTCTATGTAACAACCCTCTCTGTAGTTTTTCATTTTAATACTCTTCGAATCCTGATCCGCAGAAACAGATATTTTAACGATATCTCACCAAGCCTCGGGTAACTTCCTTCTAATAATTAGATGACCTTGTGCAGTTTCTTCGAGATAACCACCTTCTTTTAGCGCGTTAAGAAATCGACCGACATTTTCACGCACCGTTCCCACTAAATCACCAATTTCCTGTTGTGTAATTCGTTGCGAGATAATGTGTGTTTGATCCGATTGTATCACTGACAAATCGTATAATTTGGCACGAAACCGTAAATAAGCGCTGCCCAGTTTGCACATTGTTAAATCATCGGTCAGATCACGGATTCTTTGCGCCAAAAAGGGTACCATTTTGCTTGCAAGAAATGGCTTTTCAGCTAGGCACAGCTGTATTTTAGCTCGTGTCATTTGAGTTAAACTCGCTTCATTAATTGTTTCTACTGTAGCAGAACGCGGACGAGCATCAATCAGCCCCAGATCACCAAAAAATTCGCCAGCGCCCTGATATCGCAAGATTGATGTTTTACCGTTCTTGTCATTAACAAAAATTTTTACTCGTCCATCTTTGATAAAAAAGAGCGAATTACTTTCATCCCCTTGGTTAAACACTCGAGTTTTAGCAGGAAATTTGCGTGTAACGCCAAAACTGAAAATATATTCTATGTCGTCTTTGGAAAGCGACTCGAACATTTGATGATCTTTGTTCATTACTTTACTCCGAACTGCCAATAGTTGTCTAAGGGAATTAATCATGGCATCATGCTTAAACACAGTCCCTTGCAGGGTCATTTTCAAACATCTTGGCTTAGCAAAGTTCCAAGAAGCGTATTTTGAGCACTTCAGGTATGATTTTCCTTGGATTAGCAGATCTAACCTCACTGATGCAGTATCAATTTATAAACCTGAATCAGATTCGAAAAAACCTGCCTCGCATAACATGTTTATTAACAAAAGGTGTTTCGATTTAAGCCTTGACAGCTAATGTAGTCAATGCAAAGCAATCTTGCACGTAACTTTTTCACATTGAATGCAGTTATTTTTTAGCTCTTATGATAAAAATAAACAAAAAAACTAAAAACGCTTCACGCAATATGATGTTGTGGGTTTTTAATACTTGGAGGAGGCAGGAATATAAACGATAGTAAAAAAAGAATGAAACCACAGGTTTTAATTCATTGTGGTTTCATTTTCCTTAAGAATACATTATCAGGAATTACGGCATGGCAGAACCTGGAACATTAGAGGCGCCTTAGTCCTAAAGGTTCCAAAAGAATTCTCATAATTTATTTAAAAGCCTGCTAGTTTTCACAACAACCAGATGCAAGGATTATGAAAAAAATAGACTGGAACCAGTTGCATATTCTGGCTCAACGTGAACACTGATTCTGATGCATCGTGAACACCTATTCTGGTTCATAGTGAACGCTAATTCTGATTTGATGGTGAACACTTTTGCTGTTTTTCCAGAATCGGTGTTCACGATCAATCAGAATCCTTTCCACACATTGATTATTGTCCATTGCTAACCTACCTGATTTTAATTGGGACAGGTGATGCCAACACAGAGAATATCAATGCGAAAATTACGCGAAGTACTACGACTTCGATTACATGCTGACCTCAGCATGCGTCAGATCAGAGACAGTCTTAAATTAAGTCTGGGAGCCATACAAAAAGTCACCCGTAAAGCGGAAGAAATGGGGCTGGATTGGAAAGCCATAGAGCAACTTGATGATCAACAACTGGCCGGTCAGTTTTATCCTGAATCGGATACCCGACCATCCGATCAATTTCAGTTGCCTAACTGGGTTGAGGTATACCAGGAACTTAAACGTAAAGGTGTGACTAAACTGCTGCTATGGGAAGAGTATACCCAGCACTACCCTAATCGCTGCTACAGTTACTCGCAATATTGCACGTTGTACCAAGACTGGCAAAAAAAACAAAGACGTTCCATGCGTCAAACCCACAAGGCTGGTGAAAAGCTGTTTGTAGATTATGCAGGTCAAACCGTGCCTATTGTCAGTAACAGCACAGGAGAAATCAAAACTGCTCAGATATTCGTTGCTGTTTTAGGCGCTTCCAATTACACCTTTTGTGAAGCGACATGGAGTCAAAAACTACCTGACTGGATTAACAGTCATGTCAGAGCTTTTAACTTCATCGGTGGCGTGCCTACGATGGTGGTTCCAGATAATTTGAAAAGTGCAGTCACTAAAGCCTGTCGTTATGATCCAGAAATCAATCCTTCTTACCAACAACTTGCCGCACATTATGGTACTGCACTAGTGCCTGCCAGACCGTTAAAACCCAAAGATAAAGCCAAGGCTGAAGTCGGTGTACAAATCATAGAACGCTGGATACTGGCCAGACTACGACACCATACTTTTTTCTCTTTGGAAGAATTAAACCACTGCATTAAAGCACTATTAGAAGAGGTGAATAATAAGCCGTTTAAACAGCTGAAAGGCTCACGACAACAATGGTTTGAATCCATAGATAAGCCCGCTCTCTTGCCGCTACCTAAGCAGACTTATCAATATACCGAGATTAAAACGGTCAAAGTCAATATTGATTATCATATTCGCTATGACGATCATTTTTACTCCGTTCCGCATCATCTGGTCGGTGAAAAGCTTGCGATTCATGCCAAAGAATATGTGATTGAGCTCTACTTCCACAACAAACGCATAACCAGCCACGCTAGAAAATATCATTCTGGCATGACCACCGTAGCAGAGCATATGCCTGTTAAACATGAAAAGCATCATCAGTGGACACCGGGTCGATTAATGGACTGGGCAAAAGACATCGGCGATGAAGTCTTGCTTTGGGTTAAAACGGTGCTTAATCAACGACAACATCCAGAGCAGGCTTATAGAGTCTGCCTGGGATTACTCAATCTCTCCCGAAGTTATCCTGCTGAACGATTAAATAAGGCGTGTTTGATTGCTAACAAAAACAACTTATACAAACTTAAACACATCAAAGATATTTTGCGGAGTAATCAAGATCAATTACTGACAGAAAACAAAGAGTCGCTGCCTGCCTTGCCTCAAGCCCATAAAAACATCCGTGGCCCAGAAAGTTTTCACTAATAGAATGACAAGCGAGATTAATTATGTTGGAACAAACCATAACACAACTCAGGCAGCTGAAATTATCAGGCATGGCTAATGCATTGGTTAGCCAGATAGAACAGCCTAATACCTATGAAGGATTACCCTTTGAGGAACGGCTGCAATTATTAGCGGATAGTGAATATCAAGACAGAGAAAATAGAAAACAGCAGCGCTTACTCAAAGCCGCTAAATTAAAACTGGCAGCCAACAGCAATGCCATTGATTATCAGCATCCCAGAGGACTGAAACAATCCATGATGGCTTCACTGTTACATTGCGATTGGCTGAATAAATCACAAAACATACTCATTACTGGGCCTTGTGGCAGCGGTAAAACCTATATTGCTTGTGCGTTGGGACATACTGCCTGTATGAAAGGCTATAGCGTGAAATATTACCGACTGTCACGGTTAATGCTGGAACTCACTCAGGCAAAAGCAGATGGAACTTACAGCAAGGCTCTACAAACATTAGCCAAACTGGATTGTCTGATTATAGACGATTGGGGGCTTGAGCCATTAAAAGCAGCACAACGTAATGATTTAATGGAAATTATGGATGATCGTTACGAAAGTGCATCCACCATTATGATCAGTCAATTACCTACGGATCAATGGTATCAATCTATTGGTGACAATACACTGGCTGATGCTATTTTGGATCGGCTCATGCACAACGCACATCGCATCAAATTAAAAGGAGAATCTATGCGAAAAACACAGTCAAATTTGACTGATGGTGAACACTTAGGGTAAAAATAACCTGAATCCAATGCGTGGACAAGGGAAGTGTTCACGATGGCCAGAATCGGTGTTCATGATCACCAGAATACGCACCAGTGCATAGCTACTATCGATATGACAACAAACAGTTAGGTATTATCGTTATTGAGAAAGTCATAGCATGAATCCATGATATGAAAATGATCCTCGTATAGCTGATCTTCTAAGGTCATGATTTTTTCAACAGGGAACCATTGGTTGTTAGATAACTGTTGAGTAGCTTTGCTTTTTGGCAACTCTTCACTGGGTAGCTGGAACCAATGAACATGGGTTATAACACGTCCCAAACAAGATCGGTTAGGATGATCGAAAATCTTTACCTGTTTCAGGTGTTTTAACAGTGTTTTTTCCGATAGACTGCTGTTAGTGGCTTCACGCAATTGCCTGAGCGCTGCTTGAACTAATCTTTCATATGGTCCAATGAACCCGCCTGGCAGCATCCATAAGCCTTTTCCAGGTAACTTATTTCTCCGACTAAACAATATTCGCCCATTAGCTTCAATCAGGGCGTGTACGGAAGTTAAAATAGCTGAGTGTGCGCTCCTTCTACATTTTTCTTGCTCCTTTATTACAGCACTATATTCTTGGGAAAGGCTGGAATAGTCTGGCTTTTTGCACCAGTTTTTGAGGAACTGGTGTACTGGCTCAGAGACCCAAGATGCTAAGTTTTGCAAAGTGACTTCGATATCAGCTGTTTCAAAATAGATTTTTCTTAACTCTGCTGCATCTACTTTATGAGGCGATTCAACTTCAACCAGATGCCAGCCTGGAAAGTGATCGAGATAATAATTGCTAGTATCACCGGGTTTTTTATGACCTACCAATGCGATCGTGTCTCTGGGGGAATAGTGCTCATGTACTTGACGTTTTACATCTGCGGTCCATCGTTGGTCGTTGAAATAATCCCTCACAGGTAGGCAGATAACTTGGTTATGTTGTTGTTCAGTGAGGGTCGCAACTATCATCTCTACCCGCTCTTCCCAAGTAAAAGGGTTGCGTGGTGTTCTGGCATGATGGGATGAGCCAATAACAATGATTACTTTTTTGGCGATGGTAAGCGCATGTTGTAAAAGTAATTCGTGACCGATGTGAAAAATTTGGTAGCGGCCAATCACCACGGCTATTTGGTAGGGTTTTAGATCAATTGGCATCGCAGTTAAAACGACTTGAGTAGACATGGATGTTGTTGACAGCTATCATTGAAGAGCTTTGATATTCCTTAGCGCTCAATATCGAAACCCTATTCTAACTCAACGATTTATCCCTTTATCACCGATATCATGGCGATAATACATGTTATTCCAGGTAATTTTGTTAACTAACTGGTACGCACTGATTTTGGCTTGACTTAAGGTGTTTCCTAGCGCGCTAGCGCAAAGTACCCGACCTCCAGAGGTGACGATTTCGCCATTCTGCTGTTCTGTTCCGGCGTGAAATACTTTTTGTCCCGCTTGTTCGTTTGACAAGCCCGTTATCGCATCCCCATTTTGATAACTATCTGGATAACCTCCTGCAGCTAATACCACACCAAGCGCCGACTTTTCATCCCAATCCGTTTGACATTGGTGTAGCTTTTGATCGATGGCTGCAATACATAGTTCAATCAAATCACTTTTTAAGCGCATCATGATAGGTTGAGTTTCAGGATCACCAAAACGACAGTTATATTCCAGCACCTTGATATCACCATCTGGTTTTATCATTAACCCAGCATAGAGAAATCCTGTATAGGGTATGCCGTCAATTGCCAGCCCATCTAGAGTCGGCATGATAATTTGCTGCATGATCTTTTCGTGCAATTCTTCGGTCACCACTGGTGCAGGAGAGTATGCTCCCATACCACCGGTATTGGGGCCTTTATCGCCATCATCTCTAGCCTTGTGGTCTTGAGAAGTCGCCATTGGAAGCGCATTAACACCATCAGCTATAACAATGAAACTGGCTTCTTCACCCGTAAGAAACTCCTCAATGACAACACGACTACCCGCTTCGCCAAATGCATTGCCAGACAACATGTCTTGAATGGCGGTTACGGCCTGTATTTCTGTTTCTGCAATAACAACCCCCTTCCCGGCTGCCAAACCGTCGGCCTTAATGACTATTGGCAGGCTTTTTTGTTGTACATAAGCAATTGCATTGTCTGCACTAATGAACGATTGGTACTCAGCGGTTGGGATATTGTGCCTTTTCATGAAATCCTTACAATACGTTTTCGAACCTTCTAATTGCGCTGCTTTTTGAGTAGGGCCGAAACATTTTATATCCGCTTGGGTAAATTGATCGACAATGCCTGCAACCAGAGGCACTTCAGGGCCAACGATTGTCAGACCAATAGTTGAATCTTTTGCAAACTGAAGAAGTTTATCGATTTCCGTGGCGTCGATAAGAACATTGTCGACCCCAGGCTCCAGCGCAGTACCGGCGTTTCCCGGCGCTACATAAACTTTATCTGCAAGCTTTGATTGCCGAGCTTTCCAGGCAAGCGCGTGTTCGCGTCCACCGCAACCGATAATTAGAATGTTCATAATATTGTGTAATTCAATGAATGGGGCGTTACTAAAAGGTTGATACTTTACGCAATAAAAGCAAAGAGCGCTGTAAAACAAAGCTTGAGGGGGAAACCTTGAGTCGGAATAAAAACTTAATGATTTGTCGAAACTGCGCTTTTACGCCAGTATGCTGCCAGCATAGAACCAGATATATTGTGCCAGATACTAAAGACTGCTCCAGGAAGCGCCGCAACAGTATTGAAGTATTTAACCGCTAAGGCCACACTCAAACCAGAGTTTTGCATACCGACTTCAATGCTAAGCGTTCGACAGATGGTTTCATCATAACCAAAAAGCCTGGCAATAAAATAACCAGCCAATAGGCCTAGTGAATTATGCATAGCAACCGCCAGAGTAGTATGCCAAGTCAGGTTAAGCAGGTTGGCATGATTGATCCCAGTAATAATGGCGATGATAAGAATGATACAAAATGCAGATAAGACAGGGTAAAAACGTTGTATGCCTGCCAACTTAGCCCCAAACAAACTATTGATCGCGGTACCTGTCAGGACAGGCAAGAGTACGATTGTAAGCAAAGTTTGCATCATGTCCTCAATCGGAACATTAACGGTCTGATGTAAATAAAGATAAGCAAGAAAAGGCATAAAAATGACCGCACATAATGTTGACACCATAGTCATAATAATCGATAACGCGACATCACCTCGGGCCAGATAACAGATGACATTGGAAGCAGTTCCACCTGAGCTGCAACCTACCAGCATCAAACCTATCATCAATTCTCTTGGAAGATTCAGCATCAAGGCAATTAAAAAAGCAAATAATGGCATCAAGCTGTATTGAATAAACAAAGCGATAACGATCACAAATGGACGTTTCAATGCCTTTTTGAAATGTTGCCAGGTAAGCGTCATCCCCATGCTAAACATGACCAACGATAGTAATGGCATAATCGCTGGTTTAAACGTAATAAAAATGCTGGGGGAAATAACTGCTATGCTAGAAAGCAGGATCGCGCAGACAGGAAAATAAACGATAAATGCTGGACTCATTTTCTAAAAAACAAGTTGATAATCAAAGTAATTAACAAACTAACGACAACCATTGAAGTGATTGGAATAAAGATAAAGCTGTTTTCTTTTTCAATTTTAATATCACCAGGAAGCTTGCCAAACCAATTCACCAGCCAAGGTGCATATCGAATTATCAAGCCCAGAACTAGTAATGCTATTCCGGCATAGATAAATAATTTTCCTCCGCTCATAAGGTTGCTTTAGTTAACCTCAAAAAGACAGGTTTAATATAGGGTTCGATTAAAAAGATTAGCGCTAACGAAGCGAAAATCCATCCGATATCGGTCATAACTGTTTCGTTTTGTTCAGGTTCAAATGACAATAAAGATCGGCTGAATTGTTCCGGTGAGTCTAAATGGATATAGGAAAGTCCAGTGAGACCTGCCAGTTGTTGTAACTTATTTTCTTGCACAGCGGTTAAGTAGGTTTTTGAACTATTTACTTTGGCTGCGCTTGACGAATCTTGTTGGCTTTCAGCTTCACTGTTCGACCAATAACTGGTAACAACATCATTTTCGTCATATTTTGGCACAGGAACCGGTTCCAAGTTGCCAACACCAACGACCCATCCTTTGACGACAGAAGGGGTATCAAGAAAAGGTGGTTCTTTAGCTTTAACCGGCGTTTGTTGGCCGTCTGTCAGGAAAACTATAGCAGGCTTGGTGTTAATTCGTTCGATGTCTCTGATACTGGTAAAAAGTCCACGAGATATGTGACTATCGGCCGCCCAAGCCATCCGCCAATTAATATTCATCAGTGTTTTTTCAATATTAGTGTAATGTTCACAAACCTCCATGGGCTCAAACAGTAAATACATGTTTTTAGTTGTAAAAATACTGAGTGCAACTTTTGAATGGCAGGGCAAATTTTGAATAGCGTATTTTATGGATTCTTTAGCAAAAGACAGCCGATCAGTCGGTAGGCCAGGCAAATCATAATCTTGTGCATTCATACTTTGCGAGATGTCGAGCACGAAAACATAGTGATAATTGGATTTCTCGATCGGTAGTGAAGGTTTTGTTATCGCTAGAGCTAACAAAACCAGAACGACCAAGGTACGAATCAGCGAGGATTGGAGAACATTGATTATTTTAGTAAGCCATAACAAGATTATGGCCCTCCCCCAGGAATACCGGGAAGTATGGCTTTAACACTGCTTTTACTGCCCGTCCAATTACTTTGCTCCGAGACTTTAGCGGGAGGTCTAAAATATTGAGTTGCTTCTAAATTATAGCGGGCGCCTTGATGGGTTGGGTTTTTTGCGAGAACTTTTTCGAACGAGTCGACACTCAAATCAAGTAACGTATTGACTTGATCATACTCCCAAACGCCTTTACTGAGCCAAAGCTTACGGGCTTGCTCAAGATAAACAGTTCCCATATTGTACTGAGCCTTTTCAACCCATTCGGTCTTGTTACTATTCTGGATCAGACCATACCAACGCAAAGCTTGTTGAAACTGTCCTTGTTGATCTAAATGAAAAGCTTTAGCAAATATAACTTGGTCTGGTAATTCTATAACGGTTGTTTTGATTTCTTCAGGTGTATTGATAAGCTGGTTGCCTGACAGCGATTGAAAATAAATGGTGCAAGTTAAAATCATTGCAACAACAAGCAAGGACAATAAAGTAAACTGCCTTGCTGAAATATGTAATTTCTGTTTTTTCAATCGGCGAAAATTGGACTGTTGGCAAATCTGGTTTGTATTAATTCTTCCATTAACTTAAGATCATAATACAACGATCAGATTACCAATATACCACCATTTTTCTAAACCATACCCAATAGTTCTTATCAATTTAGCAAACGATTCGATAAAAAATGTTTTCAACCGAAAACACTATATCGAGCGATTTTGTTTAAACTAAAGTTAAACAATGAATGCGGTAAACCCTGCATTCGAGTCTAAATAAGCAATGATTAGAAAACTTAAGACGACAATATTTCCGTCTCATAGCGTTTGAGGAAAGATAACGATTTTGGTGAGGAAAGAAAATGTGGCAAATTATCGCACTGCAAGGACATCGTCGAAAGCGAGCTTAGGGCTTAACCCACCAGTTCTTCGGCAACTTAATTGTTGGTTCGTTGGTATGGGCGTTGTTTATATTTTGTGTCAATAATTAAGTTTTCCTGGAGTTAGATTGGCTAAAAAAGCACTGTACTCGGATATTGAACCTTACCATTCCTTCTTTTTGGAAACAGGCACCCAGCACTCGGTGTTTGTAGAGCAGTGCGGTAATCCAGCCGGAATTCCTGTTGTTTTCCTGCATGGCGGCCCTTGTTCCGGTTGTAAACCCGGACATCGGCGATTTTTTAATCCCGAAAAATATAGAGTAATCCTATTCGATCAAAGGGGCTGTGGAAACTCGCTACCTTACGGCGAGATTGACAACAATACCACCCAGGATTTACTTGAAGACATGGAGCGTATCAGAATTGCGTTGGAAATTGACCAATGGTTGCTCTTTGGCGGATCTTGGGGCGGGACTTTAACGTTGTTGTACGCTCAACAAAATCCTGAAAGAGTGTTGGGCATGATCATTAGAGGGGTTTTTTTAGCGCGGCAGTGCGATTTAGATTGGTTTTTGGGACATGGAGCCCAGCGGATTTACCCGGAACAATGGGAAAAATTAAACCAGAGTTTACCAACGGGTAGTCGCAACCATGTTCTGCAAGGAATGGTTGACTGCCTATGGGGGACAGATGAACTAGCCATTGCCAGAGTGGTTAAAGAATGGCATGCTTGGGGTACGCAAGTTGCTTTGGGAAATTCTTATGACCCTAATTCTAATTCGGAGCATGCTACTAAAAGAATGACTCAACTGGCAAAAATGGAAATCCACTATGCTAAAAACAGATATTTCCTAGAGGAAAATCATATTCTGAGCCATTGCAGCCGGCTTTCGAAAATTCCAACAACAATTATTCATGGACGGCGAGATCTGGTTTGTCCTATTGAAGCGGGTTATAGCTTGCACTCATATCTTCCACAAGCGGCATTTCAAATCCTGCCAAAAGCGGGTCACATTGCACAAGGAGAAGATATGGTCGATGCATTGGTGACAGCCACTGATACCATGATCACTCAAATTCACTATAATGCATAAACAACGCATAGTTGTCGGTATCACAGGGGCAACAGGGGTAATTTACAGCCTCAAATTGCTGGAAACTTTGAGCCAGCAACCAGACTGGGAAACCCACTTAATAATTTCCGATGCTGGTGTTATTAATCTTCAGCATGAACTTAATATGAAACGCCAAGCGGTTTACCAATTGGCAGACGTCATACATGATAATAAAGATATTTCTGCATCAATTGCTAGCGGGGCATTTAAGACCGATGGGATGGTTATCATACCTTGTTCAATGAAAACTTTGTCCTCAGTTGCACATGGATTTTCAGACAATCTAATTGCACGAGCAGCAGACGTAACCCTTAAAGAAAGGCGTCGATTGATACTTATGCCGCGCGAGGCGCCCCTTAGTTTGATCCATTTAAAGAACATGCTGGGTGTGACCGAGATGGGCGGCATTATTTTTCCACCGATGCCCGCATTTTACGGGCATTCTAAATCCTTAGAAAGCTTAGTAAATGAAAGTGTCGGCCGGGTTTTAGAAATGATGGGAGTCAATGCGTCAAACCTGTATGAACCATGGACAGGTTTAAAAAAGTAACTTATTGGTTCACAGTCATTAAGCAACCAGGCTTGCTTGCAGAGCTTCCATAAATGCCTTGTTCTCTTCCGGTTTACCAACAGTTACTCTGAGAGCGTTTGCTAAGAGGCCACTGCTGTGGCTTAGATTTTTTATTAGAATCCCATTTTGTTTTAACCGCTGAAAAACAGTATCCGCAGGCAGGTTAGTCGTTTTGAATAAAATAAAATTAGCGGCGCTGCGATAGGCCTGAATACCCTTTAACTTGCTGAGCGCAAGAAAAAGTTGCTCTCTTTCGATGCGAATAACTTGGGTTTGTTGGTCCAGGACATCTTGATTAGCTAATGCAAATTCTGCGCTGAATTGTGTCAATACATTGATATTGTAAGGTAATCTTATTTTGTCAAGTTGTTCGAGTAGCAATGGATTACCAACCAAATAGCCTAATCGAAGGCCGGCTAAGCCAAGTTTAGAAAGGGTTCTCATAACCAGCAAATTTTCATAATCATTTACTCTGTGGATAAAGCTGGCATCGGCATAGGGAAAATAGGCTTCATCAATCACAACCATGCCTTTAGATTGCTCAATAATGGTCTCAATATCATCAGCATTAAACAAGTTCCCAGTTGGATTATTGGGAAAAGCAATGAAAGTTAATACCGGATGATACTTATCTATTGCTTGCTCTATCGCTGGCATATCAAGCTCAAAAGTTTCCAAAAGTAATGGTGGGCTTAAAAATGGCAGGTTTAGCGAACGACTAATCTGTTGATACATCACAAAGCTAGGGGCAGGGGCTAATACATGGCTCGATACAGGAGGCATTGCCATTAGCAGCATTTGGATAAGTTCATCTGAACCATTACCTAACAGAATGCGGGTTGTTTCAGGTAGGCCATCCATTCTGGCAAGCGCTTGACATAGTTTTTTAGCTGTTGGTTCAGGATATCGGTTTAGCGGGCAATGGCGAAGATGATCAAACCACTGATTCGTCATTTCTTCAGGCCAGCTGAATGGATTTTCCATGGCATCCAGTTTGACGCAATTATTTATATCCGGCACTGAATAGGCCGACATTGCAAGCACTTCGTCACGAAAAAGATGTTGAAAATTAAAATGAGTCATGAGTAATATAAATATATAATAACTAGAAATTGTAATATTGTAAAAAATAGGTTTATAATAAACTTATATAGTCGTTTTTACTCTAAATCAAAATATGATAAGCCATTGTCCATTTTATTAGCCAAATATAACTGGGATAGTTAAATAAACTATTTACATTGCTATAAACAAAGACTTAAAATTTTTAGACATGGATAAGACAAAAGAGTTGAACTCTTTAAGCTTAAACCTCTTCAACATCGCAACAAAAACAATAAAGCGATTTATGAGGCAAGAACGATCAAACCGCTGAGGGTTAGTTATGTCTATATACAAAAGCAGGTTATTCGCAGATAAATTTGATCTTTGCGATTTCGATTCAGGGCCACCAACTGGTATACGGAAAAAAAGACTCATGAATGACGGACTGTTTCTTACCACAGATACCCAGCATTTCGGTAGAAAGTTAGTCAATAATTTTATTCCATTAGACGAAAATCTGATCAGTCTAAAAAGTTCACAGAAAAAACTTGTATCGACTGAAAAATCAGTTCCCCACCAAACAAGTCGAGAATACGCTAATCAACAATTATTTGAAAAAAAAGAACTTGGCTGGTCACTTATGATCGCCAGTGTTGCTCACTTCCCTGTAGTCGCTTCCTGGCTTATAAGTGAACTTTCGGATACAGCCAACGACCCCATTACCAGAGTCAATGGAATTGAAGAAGTTTCGGTTGAACAAACAATAGGCACCTGCACAAATCTTCAGGAGGATGGAAACTCCACCATCAATGAACTGGGAACGCCTGAAAATTCTACAAATGCTGAACAAATTGCCCAATCAATCAGATGCATGGAATCTAACTTTGAGCAATTTATTTCGTCATTAAATGAGTACGGTCTTACTCATGTTGAGACACTTAAACACAAAACCGCTTTATTTGAGAACCTCAAACTATTCCCCTACCCTGTCAATCTTCTTAAGAAAATAAGCGAATCTCTTATTTTACATGGCATGGAATTGGAACTATTGAAACAAAGTTCATTGTCTCAGGAAAAGAAATCACAAAAAATCATGTTTAGCCTGATTAATCGTTCAAACTCAAAGAGTAATGGAAGTTTTCTGATTAATGATAGCCAGGCTGTTGATTTACTGGAGAAGATTAATCGGGGTTACAAAATCTGGCTAGCCACTAAACAACAACTGGTGGTCAACAACGAGAAATTAGTTCTCTATGTCGCTAACCAGTACAAAGGCGATTTTATGGAATTTACAGATATTGCTCAGGAAGGACAAATTGGCTTGATCAAGGCAGTTGATAAATTTGATTTTAGGTTAGGTTACAAGTTTTCTACTTACGCCATTTATTGGATAAGATCAACTATATCGCGGTCATTATCTAAATCTGAAAGAACGGTTAGATTACCTTTCAGACGAATGGCTTCCCTTAAAAGGATTTTTCAATGTATTGAAGAACAAAAATCACTAAATGGTGAAACACCTCGTCATGAAGAACTTGCAAAGCTTGTGAACCTTTCTAATGAAGATTTGAGCAACATGCTGTCCATCTCTCCAAAATCCGTCTCGCTTGACGCGAAAGTGAGTCCAGACGATGAAAACACAACGTTGTTGCATTTTCTTGAACAGAATATATTCCCCCACCCAATGACAGAGCTTTCTGAACAAGATTTGAAGACTTTACTTGATCGTGCGATTGAATCGCTTTCAAAAAACGAATCGCACATCGTGAATTGTCGGTTTGGCCGAGATAAAAAAGACGAAATGACATTACAAGAAATTGGCGATGAACTGAGTCTCACTCGGGAAAGAGTTAGGCAAATCCAGTGCAGTGCACTTAAAAAAATCAAACGAAGCTTTGGAACAGAATTAAGTTTTTTCATGTGATCTAACGGTATTTTTTTTTGCTCACAAAAAAAAGTATTAGGTGCGAGGACAATTTAACTTTTATGCATTATTTCCAGGTCCGATCTCTACTTTTTAACTATCTATCAGAAGCACTAAAGCGTTGGAATAATTAGTATGAGCAATTGATTGAGAATTAGAAGGAAATTCATCAACCAAGCAATTATCTTCTTTATTTATCTCTCGACCAACATTGATTGGAAAGACAACTAAGTCATAGGAAAAAATCAATAACGTGAAGTCATCCACACCTTCTTCTTTTCAACCGAGTAAACTGAGAGCTAACTTCGAATAATCTAGTTAATTTGGATAATCCGATTAATTGGAATTAACCAGATTTACCTGTTTCATTTTTCTATTTACAAGAAGCTCTCATTAATGCAAAGTAAAAAAGATACTTGAGACTCAATTTTCAAACTAAATCTAGCCCCTAGATTTCTCAACAATTCTAGTTTTCTTGTGAGCACAGTCAGCTGATCGTAGTTTATGCCCTCTTTTTCGAATCGGAACTTTACAATCGTTAACTCGTTGTTCGTCATCACCCTTTCGGCCCAATCTTTCTTTTCCAGTTTTAATACAAGCCTTGCATCGATTGAAAGTGCGTTCAACCTGATTAGGGACAACATCTTGGCTCATTGCCACGCAAGCTATCAGCACCAAATTAACTGTAAAATTACACTTCATACCGCTTTACCGTTCATTTTCTTGGGGATTCATTGACTTGATACTTGACATCAAAAGGTCTTGAAAGCCTCAGATACAACAAGCACCTTTGTTTTGAACCACACTGCAAACCGTGAGGTGGTGCGTTACCTGGGAAGCTAATATAGGCGGGTCCATTGAATATGGTTTTAGCACCTCTGTGGGAAACCAAGGTAAAAGAACCTTCAATCCAAACATAGAGTTCATCACTGGTGTGACTATGGCTGGGTACACGATAATTGGGAAGTAATCTCAATATAGATTCGCTGCCGCCTGCTTCCAAATCGCCCCTTAGAACTGCAATCTCAGCACCATCGGGGAAACCGAGGACTTTAACCCATCTTCGTGACTTATATTTACAATATCCTGTTATTTCAATAAGTTAAAATTTTCAATCTGTTTCAGTTGGCACTACAGATTTTTTTTATCGATAATTGTTTTACATTGACCAATGAGGTCGGGTTTAATATTCAAAGCTTCATAAATTTGTTTCTGACGTAGCTCCGCCTTCGTTGTTGTCCGCAGGTGAATCATTTTATGATCATCCGTTGGTAAGGTCATGGTGATACGTTGCTGTGTCGACATGATGTTGCGAATACTGTCCCAGCTTAACCCATCTTCGTGACTTATATTTACAATATCCTGTTATTTCAATAAGTTAAAATTTTCAATCTGTTTCAGTTGGCACTACAGATTTTTTTATCGATAATTGTTTTACATTGACCAATGAGGTCGGGTTTAATATTCAAAGCTTCATAAATTTGTTTCTGACGTAGCTCCGCCTTCGTTGTTGTCCGCAGGTGAATCATTTTATGATCATCCGTTGGTAAGGTCATGGTGATACGTTGCTGTGTCGACATGATGTTGCGAATACTGTCCCAGCTTAAATGAATGCCCTGTTGCTTCAGTTGATAGCGCAGCGTATGCACCAGATGATAAGCCAGCAAAGTAATGAACAAGTGGCCGGTGACACGGTCTTCTTTTTGGTGGTAAACCGGGCGCAAGCCCAGTTCAGTTTTCAAGCTTCGAAAGGTGGCTTCGATCTCGGTCAGCATGATGTAGGTTGTCCACAGTTGTTCTTCAGACCAGTCGGGGATATTGGTTCTGAGGCAATAGACACCACAGTGTTGATCGTTCTGTTTACTTTGAGGTTCACGTTGCCATTCAAGCCGGATGGCGTTTTTTTTCTCGTCATCGGTTATGACGTCAATGCGGTAGTCTTGCGAAACCCGCCGGTTTTTTTCGCGCAGTCGACCGATCCGTTCCAGTATTTTGCTGTATTTTTTGATCGTCCCTTTTTTGTTTAAGCCCGCATCAAGCTTGTTGAGTGCTTCTTCCATGCGAACATGGAAGCGGTTTCGGATAGCCTGCTCTTTTTTTTGTTTTTGTTCGGAGTGACAATAGAGCCGGGTTTCGTGGGTGTCTTGATCTGTTTCGCGATAAACACACACCTGACTGTGTTCGGTTTCTCTCACCATCACAGCATCGTCCTGATCGGTGGGATTGATCACGGATCGCTCTCGACTGACCACCAGATAATGATAGCCCTGCTCGATTAACCAGGCGATGTTGTCGGCACTGGCAATACCGGCATCCATGATGATCACAGGTTTTGTGACCTGCGGTAATGGCTGTATTTTTTGTAGTTCATCCAGCATTAACTCCAAGGTGCCCGGCTCACTGGCATTACCCGGGAAAACCTGACTGCTCAGAGGAAATCCCTCACCATCCAACACCAGTCCCAGCGTCACCAAGGGACAATCACTGCGTTTTTCTTTGGAACGACCGAACTGGGCTTTGGGGTTTTGGTGACACTGCCCTTCAAAATAGGTATTGGTCAAATCGTATAGCACAATACTACGGTTCAATTCGAATAAGGTTTGCTCTTGCTCGGACAGAAACGTTTCCAGTGCCGTCTGGTGTTTGAGCAATTTATCGCTGATCGTATAAAGCCGTGTCAGGCTGGTATGGCCATAGTCATGGTCAAGCAGTTCTCCCAACGCTGAGCGTGATTGTAGCCAATCATGGGTGTGCAATTCACTGCCCGGTGAAACCACACGGCCGATAATGTTACCGATGGCCGCAGCGAGTTCGACTTTATTAAAACCCAGTGCGGTGAGCTTCTGATCCAGTTGTAGTTGCATAACCGCATGCCACGCCAGCGTTTCAACACCGATACTGCGGGCTTGAAGGGTTTCGACATGATTGATATCAACCGTGTGATAATCGGGTTCTGGACTGGCAGCATCCACCGGTTGGGCCAGCTTAGCGATGATAAGCGCACTGTAACGCTGGGCTGAGGCTTCCAGGCATTGCGTTAACTCATCGGCTACATGAAACAATTCTTGCTGATGAGGCTCACAGCCTTGTAACAATTGTTCAATCCTGGCTGTCAGCAAGGGCCAGTGCTCTGGATCAATGGCGAAGTCTTTGCCTAGATTCAGTAAGGTGCGTTGCTTTACTTTACTTTCCTTCCCACGCGAACGGATTCAACGATCCGATAGGTGAAGTAGGCCCCGCCATTATCCAGGGATTTCGTTTTGGTTTTTCGAATATACATGTCCCTAGCATTAATGAAAAACCGGGGAAAATCAAGGGTCAAAAAGACGAAAATGGCACTACCGAGCGGATCTGAAAAAAACACCGTTGAAAGGTAAGGTTTTTTTTCATGGAATCATTCGATGAAAACAAAATATCAATAACTTAGCGATGTCAAAGTCACGAAGATGGGTTAAATGAATGCCCTGTTGCTTCAGTTGATAGCGCAGCGTATGCACCAGATGATAAGCCAGCAAAGTAATGAACAAGTGGCCGGTGACACGGTCTTCTTTTTGGTGGTAAACCGGGCGCAAGCCCAGTTCAGTTTTCAAGCTTCGAAAGGTGGCTTCGATCTCGGTCAGCATGATGTAGGTTGTCCACAGTTGTTCTTCAGACCAGTCGGGGATATTGGTTCTGAGGCAATAGACACCACAGTGTTGATCGTTCTGTTTACTTTGAGGTTCACGTTGCCATTCAAGCCGGATGGCGTTTTTTTTCTCGTCATCGGTTATGACGTCAATGCGGTAGTCTTGCGAAACCCGCCGGTTTTTTTCGCGCAGTCGACCGATCCGTTCCAGTATTTTGCTGTATTTTTTGATCGTCCCTTTTTTGTTTAAGCCCGCATCAAGCTTGTTGAGTGCTTCTTCCATGCGAACATGGAAGCGGTTTCGGATAGCCTGCTCTTTTTTTTGTTTTTGTTCGGAGTGACAATAGAGCCGGGTTTCGTGGGTGTCTTGATCTGTTTCGCGATAAACACACACCTGACTGTGTTCGGTTTCTCTCACCATCACAGCATCGTCCTGATCGGTGGGATTGATCACGGATCGCTCTCGACTGACCACCAGATAATGATAGCCCTGCTCGATTAACCAGGCGATGTTGTCGGCACTGGCAATACCGGCATCCATGATGATCACAGGTTTTGTGACCTGCGGTAATGGCTGTATTTTTTGTAGTTCATCCAGCATTAACTCCAAGGTGCCCGGCTCACTGGCATTACCCGGGAAAACCTGACTGCTCAGAGGAAATCCCTCACCATCCAACACCAGTCCCAGCGTCACCAAGGGACAATCACTGCGTTTTTCTTTGGAACGACCGAACTGGGCTTTGGGGTTTTGGTGACACTGCCCTTCAAAATAGGTATTGGTCAAATCGTATAGCACAATACTACGGTTCAATTCGAATAAGGTTTGCTCTTGCTCGGACAGAAACGTTTCCAGTGCCGTCTGGTGTTTGAGCAATTTATCGCTGATCGTATAAAGCCGTGTCAGGCTGGTATGGCCATAGTCATGGTCAAGCAGTTCTCCCAACGCTGAGCGTGATTGTAGCCAATCATGGGTGTGCAATTCACTGCCCGGTGAAACCACACGGCCGATAATGTTACCGATGGCCGCAGCGAGTTCGACTTTATTAAAACCCAGTGCGGTGAGCTTCTGATCCAGTTGTAGTTGCATAACCGCATGCCACGCCAGCGTTTCAACACCGATACTGCGGGCTTGAAGGGTTTCGACATGATTGATATCAACCGTGTGATAATCGGGTTCTGGACTGGCAGCATCCACCGGTTGGGCCAGCTTAGCGATGATAAGCGCACTGTAACGCTGGGCTGAGGCTTCCAGGCATTGCGTTAACTCATCGGCTACATGAAACAATTCTTGCTGATGAGGCTCACAGCCTTGTAACAATTGTTCAATCCTGGCTGTCAGCAAGGGCCAGTGCTCTGGATCAATGGCGAAGTCTTTGCCTAGATTCAGTAAGGTGCGTTGCTTTACTTTCCTTCCCACGCGAACGGATTCAACGATCCGATAGGTGAAGTAGGCCCCGCCATTATCCAGGGATTTCGTTTTGGTTTTTCGAATATACATGTCCCTAGCATTAATGAAAAACCGGGGAAAATCAAGGGTCAAAAAGACGAAAATGGCACTACCGAGCGGATCTGAAAAAAACACCGTTGAAAGGTAAGGTTTTTTTTCATGGAATCATTCGATGAAAACAAAATATCAATAACTTAGCGATGTCAAAGTCACGAAGATGGGTTAAGCGGTTCCCAGGAGATTTTATTTAAATTGACTATGGTTTGATCACTTCCGAATGAGATTGGCCTTGTATTAGACCCCAGCTTTTTCTCAGCTGCTGGACAGGTGGCTGCAAAATACAAGTGTATCAAAGCTGTATATATCATATATTTAACCTTCATCATTCTTCCTCCCTATACGAATAATCATCTAAAGTTAAGAAATCCAAGCAAACGCCGAACAATAATTTCGCATTAATCTTATTGAGCAGACTCCCAAGCAATCATCATCTTTTTACGCTCCATACCCCAGCGGTATCCACCTAAAACGCCAGTATTGCGAATCACTCGATGGCAAGGAATTAAGTAAGCGATGGGATTTGCACCAATAGCGTTGGCTACCGCACGAGATGACGAAGGATGACCAATTCTAGCGGCCACTTGCCCATAGGAATTGAGATTACCTGATGGGATGCGTAACAATGATTCCCAGACTTTGATTTGGAAGTTACTTCCCTGAACCAACAAGGAAAAATCAGCAGTTGTTTTAGGCGGATGGTTAAATATCGCTTTAGCTAAAGTTGCAACCCGATCTGAATTTTCTTGTAGCTCGGCTTTTGGCCATTTTTTCCTTAATGTGTTCAGTGCATCATCAAAGTTTTGCTGATCGATAAAAGAAAGCTGACAGATGCCGCGTTCAGTTGCCGCAATAAAAGCGTTTCCAAAAGGAGTTGAACTGATGCCATAGTATATTTCCACACTCATCCCTGCCCGTTTATATTCTCCAGGCGTCATCGCCTCCAGCGTAACAAAGTGATCATATAATCGACTTTGGCTGGATAGCCCTACTTCCATAGCCGTTTCCAATACGCTAGAGTTGTCGAGCAACTGTTTCGCATGATCAACAGTCAGGTATTGAAGAAATCGCTTAGGAGTAATTCCGGCCCAGCGTCGAAAAAGCCGTTGAAAATGATATGGACTTAAACCAACAGCGGCCGCGACATCATCAAGGCTGGGTTGGTTCACGGTGTTTTGATGGAGAAAACAGATTGCTGAGGCAATCCGCTCATAGTCCGAACTCAAAATCTTCTCCTTATCAGCTTAAATATTTAGTACGAGTGGAGAATTTAGTCTTTTGGAATGAAACGGGCAACCCGATTCTTGCTATCTTTGTAGAAATGGAGATTATTAATAAGGGAAGGGAGAGGTGTCTACCATAGAATTTAAGGAATAAAAACAAACCTGTTAGGCTCGTGGATAAGTGGATATCAGGGATGATATCCACTTATCCACAGGCTTATCGAAAAAGGGGCTTTTGTTCCGAAATTTGCGGATGACAAAACACGATAATCGAGTTAGCCTATGGTTTGACGGGGGTGTGGCTCATGGGGTCAGCGGTCTGGTTTATTAGATCCGCTCGGCACTGAAGTGCCGCCCCTGTCATCTGCATCATCCAAAGCGTCTGCCGGGATGGTGCCAATCGGTTGATGTGGCTCTGAGTGTAGACGAGACGCTGGATGATAATTTTCATCTTTTATAGCAGAGGCGTAAGCACTATGCAAACATCACAAATTACCGTGGGCATTGACATTGGTTCTTATCAGCACCGGGTGGCCATTGCCGGCCCCGACGGGGCGATTTTGGAAGAGTTTGACCTGGCCCATCATAAGTTAGGTTTTCGCGATTTTTTCCAGCGTTTGGCGGTTCATGAAAAACGCACTGGATTACCGGTCGCCATCGCGATGGAAGGTTTCAATGGTCACGCGCGACCCTTAGATACGGAAATTCGGATGCGGGGCTATCCGCTCTATAATGTCAACAACTTGAAGCTAGCTCGTTTCAAAGAAATTTTTCCAGGGCCCGCTAAGAGCGACCCGATTGATGCGCATAAAATTCTGGAACTGTTCCAGTTGCGTACCCATTTACCCTTAGCCAAGGATGTGTTGCAAGAAGTCGCCGCAACACCTGCAGAAAACGACCAGCTCAAACGCTTAACACGTCGCCGCCGCCAGTTGGTCAATGATAAGATGCGCATCGCCAATCGTCTACAGGTGGACCTCAAGGCGGTCTCACCGGGTCTACTAGACATTACCGGTAGTGTTGATAATCTTTGGTTTTTAAACTTTCTGACCTGCCGTGATGAGTTCTCCAAACTGGCTCGCATTCAGGGCAAAAGCCTGCTTCAAGTCAAAGGTGTTGGTCACCAATACGCGGATATCATCCAACAGTGGCAACAAACCGCTTACTTTGCACCCGAAGTCGCTTGGGTGGGTGAGATGATCATTGAGGATGCTCAGCGTATCTTGGCAATCATGGGATCTATTAAGCGATTAGAAACACAAATAATGGACCTTACTGAACACTCGGTGATTGCTGGCCGGATACAGTCTATTCCTGGCTTTGGGGTCATTTCCTGCGCCGAGTTGGCGGGTGAGATCGGCACTCTGAAGCGATTTGCTTCCGAGGCTAGTTTAGCGCTGTATATCGGCATGGCCGCATTAGACAATCAATCTGGGCAATTCAAAGGCACGAAAACACCCAGGCAAGTCAATAAGCGCGCCAAGGCGGCTATGATGGTAGCGGTAGCTCGACATATCGAGCGGGTACCCAGTTCCAAAGCTTATTATGACAAAAAGCGTGCTGAAGGTAAAAAGCATAACCAAGCAGTCAGAGCTTTAGGGCGACATTTAACGAGAGTCATCTGGTCTTTGATTAAGCATCAAAGGAACTATGAAATGCGTTGATTTGTTATTAAAAAATACTTGCAAATTCTAGCGGGATGTTCAGTCATTGTATTTTGCACAGAATGAACGAATGGCTCTACTCACAGTGCTGTAATGGACACCATAAATATTGGGCAATTTCGAACATCGTATAATGCCCTGTTTCATAAATTGCATTCATTGCATCTTTTCTATCCGAAGCAGTTGAAATAATTTCATCAATAGGTTTCTTCGGTGATTTTTTTGATCGTTTGGTGATATGAACACTGTCACTTTGTTTGGTGCTGATATGTTTTTGAACATGATCAATGAAAGTTTCATTGCCCAAATAGGTTTGTTGCATAACTTTTCCGGAAAAGGGTTGACCAATGCCTTGGCTAACATATTCCTGATATAGACGAATTGCCTCTTTTCTTTGATTATGAAATGCAGCGAGTAAATTATCTGCAGACAACCATTCCGGGCAAACGCACTGCCCAATGCTTGCGCAATAGCTTGACCAGGTGTAGTTCTCAGGATTGTTGATCAAACCTGCGCGGACTGGGTTGAGAACGATGTAACGTGATAGCTCAAGTAAATAACTGCCTTTTTGCACAATGCAATGACTGACACCTGTCCGCTAGTCATGACAATAAACAATGTATGAATGAGGTCTAAGTAAGCATAAATAGCTTAACGAAAATAGTTGTACTATTGCCGACTCTCTGGGAGCAATCAGTACCAAAGTATTGTCTTAATAAAGAGGGAAAATTTATATTCATCATTCAAAGATGAAGCTGACTACTTCTTTACTGAGATAACTTTGCAGTTGTATCAAATAAGATTTTTACCTGAAATTACAGCAAATTATATTTGGATATACAGTTCAAATTGATCTGTAAGGAGCGAAGATTTAATAGTATTCGAAAGTTTGGCGCAGGATTTTTGTTCTTATTCAAGGCGTAAAAACAGGCGCATATCAGGCTATGCAACTATTTTTACAACGGAGAAAGCGGACAAGGACAAGTAAAGATTCGGATGTTATTAAATCCTCTCTCTTAACAACAGGTTGGGTCATTTTCATAAAACCTAATAGAGGAAAAAGGTATGAAAAAAGTACTGAAAACGATCTTGAATTATTTACTTATTGGCGTCATTGGCTTTCTCCCAATTGCATTAGTGTTCCAAATTATTATTTATGTGGAACGATTTTTGAAAGATTTTGTTTTACTCGTTCATGGTAAATATGAAAATCCATCAGTGACGATCGCTTTGTTTGCCGCAGCCATCATGCTGCTAACCTATTTCGGCAAACTGCTAAAGAACGATAAAGCACACTTGTTATATTATTTGGAATCTCTTATTCATCGAATTCCTATCCTAGGCAGTGTTTATCGAATCAGTCGAAAATTATTAAGATTATTTCTCTCAGACGATGAACCACAAATTCAAAATGTCGTTTATGTTGAATACCCGAAAGACGGCATGTGGGTACCCGCCTATGTCACTAATCGAATTGATGATTGCTATATCTTGTATATACCCACTTCGCCTAATCCAACCTCCGGTTTCACAGTGATGGTTGATAAGTCTAAAGTTATTCAATCAACTATGGATATGGAAGAAGTTTCAAGCTTCGTGATGAGTGTCGGTGTCGATTATGCCAAACCTGAGGAAATAAAGAAATTAGAATAAATTTAATATTTATTAACATATTATAATAATGCCATATTTGCTATTGCGACATTAAACTCATCTTTTACAAAAATATTCATATAAGACGATGCAATGGTTGACTATCAAAAGCGATTATTTCACTGCTATTAATAACTGTGCTACCCAGCAATGCGTTTGGCCTTGGCTAGTGTTGATCGCATCAATAATATTAGGCTTTACTTCTGCCTGGTTTACCTGGCATTTACTACAAAGCCGACAAACACAACAACTTAAGAAACGGCAGCTACCAGACAAAATACCCTGGCACAACCTTGACACTAAAGAAGTTTTCGCAAAACTCGATACATCAATTAAGGGACTTTTTCCAAAGGAAGTCAGCGTACGCCAAAATCAATACGGACTCAACCGCCTTCCGGACACAAAGCCACGCAGTGCTTTTCTACGTTTTCTCAGCCAGTTTCATAATCTGATCATTTATGTGTTGCTGGTTACCGCAATCATCACCTTGCTGCTCGGTCACACAGTCGATAGCGGTGTGATCCTCGGTGTAGTTATCATCAATGCTCTAATTGGCTACATTCAGGAAGGTAAAGCGGAAGACGCGCTTCAAGCAATCCGAAAAATGCTCTCACCGCAAGCCATCATTCTTCGCGAAGGTCAGCAAACCACGGTTGCTGCAGATCAACTGGTACTCGGAGATATAGTTATGCTGCAATCCGGCGACAAAGTACCCGCAGATTTGAGGCTGCTGAAATGTAAGAATTTCCGGGTTCAAGAAGCCGTATTGACAGGGGAATCCCTACCGGTTGAAAAACAAACTGCTACCGTAGAGAAAAATGCTGAGTTGGGCGATCGCTTATCCATGGCTTATTCCGGCACCTTGGTGAGTAGCGGTCAGGCCACAGGTGTGGTAGTTGCAACCGGAATTAACACAGAAATTGGTTTGATTAGTGCTTTGGTCGCCCAAGTGGAAACACTGGTTACTCCGTTACTTAAACAAGTCGCGCAATTTGGGCGCTGGCTGACAGGATCAATTCTTGTTCTGGCTACTGCAACTTTTTTATTTGGTCACTATTATCGTGATTATGCTTTTGCTGATACATTTATGGCCGCCGTAGGCTTGGCTATTGCGGCAATACCTGAAGGATTGCCAGCTATCATGTCTATTACCCTGGCGATTGGTGTACAACGCATGGCCAAACGACATGCGATTATACGGCGATTGCCGGCAGTTGAAACCCTCGGTTCAGTGACAGTCATTTGTTCTGATAAAACCGGAACGTTAACCTGCAACGAAATGACCGTAACCTCGGTATTAACGCCTGAGTTTCTCTATAGCATCAGCGGCGTAGGCTACAATCCACACGGCAGTTTTCAACTGCAACAACAGAATATCAATCTAGATGATCATCCGATTTTAGAAGAATTAGCGCGTGCTTCATTGCTATGTAACGATGCTGCTCTTCATGAAGCAAAGGGTAACTGGGAACTAAACGGTGATCCCACTGAAGGCGCTTTACTGGCCATGGCGTTAAAAGCCGGCCTTGAAATTAATTTGGAGCAGGAAAAATGGCCACGCACCGATATTATCCCGTTTGAATCGGAACACCGATTCATGGCGACGCTTCATCATGACCATATTGGACATGGTTTCACTTATATAAAGGGCGCACCAGAACGGTTGCTGGATATGTGTACCAAGCAGCGTAATAATTGCGGGGATACATTTCTGAACCGCAATTACTGGTTGCAACAGATGCAAAGCATGGCGCAACAGGGACAACGTCTTTTGGCAATCGCAATGAAGGCCGATAGCGGCCAACAGTGTAATCTCAGATTTGATGACCTTGAAACCGGGCTGACTTTACTGGGTATCGCCGGCATGATCGATCCTCCCAGAACTGAAGCGATTGCGGCCGTTCAACAATGTCAGAACGCGGGTATCGTGGTCAAAATGATTACTGGCGATCATGCGGATACCGCAGCAGCAATAGGGGAACAATTAGGGCTGACAAGGTCAGGCGGGGTATTGGCTGGTCATCAAATTGAACGACTAACCGATGCAGAGTTACAACTGTCTGTTAACGAAATTAATATCTTTGCACGTTCAAGTCCCGAGCACAAATTACGCCTGGTTAAAGCTATGCAGGCAAATGGTGATATTGTAGCAATGACCGGTGACGGTGTTAACGATGCACCTGCTTTAAAACGAGCCGATGTCGGTACAGCTATGGGTCAAAAAGGTACTGAAGCAGCCAAAGAAGCAGCAGAAATGGTATTGGCCGATGACAATTTTGCTTCATTGACCCAGGCAGTGCTGGAAGGACGTACAGTTTATGATAACTTGAAAAAAGCGATATTATTCATCTTACCAACCAATGGTGGGGAAGCAATGATCGTTATGGCTGCTATTGTAATGGGTACACTGCTACCGATTACTCCAGTTCAAATTCTATGGGTTAATATGATTACAGCGGTCACTTTGGCTCTAACACTCGCATTTGAACCCTCAGAAGCTAATGTTATGACGCGACCACCACGTAATCCTAAAGAACCGTTACTGACGCCATTATTAATCTGGCGAATTATTTTTGTATCGCTCATTATTGTGGTCGGGACTTTCGGTTTGTTTCTATGGGAACGCATGCAAAATGAAACAATTGAACATGCGCGTACCGTTGCGGTCAACACACTGGTGATGTTTGAAATTTTTTACCTGTTCAACTCGCGAAAAATCGAAGCATCTATACTCAATTTACAGGGATTTACCAGTAATCGATATGCCTTATTTGCAGTGATGATTTTGTTTATGGTTCAACTCGGTTTTACTTACCTGGAACCTATGCATGTGTTATTCGGCACAGTTCCAATCAGTCTTGACCACTGGTTATTGATAACAGCCGTTGCTTTTTCTGTATTGCCCCTGGTAGAAATTGAAAAAGCGATTATTAGAAAATTTAAACCTAATCTATTAAAACAATCTAGAACAGTTAGATTAAAAAGCATACAGCGCTAAAAACTATGCCGTTAGAAGAGCTCATCCTGCTTGCAGAGCACCCTTTAAAGAGCGAAGATTCAATTGCAAGTTCGAGCAGACTTCTAAGACCAAGTCAGTATTTAACAATCCACTTCTATCTCATACTGATATGACTTAATCTTCAAAAACATGAGGTTCATAAAAAGTCCATTCAATTTACAAAATTTGATTAACAAAATCAGGTTTTGCTGGCCAAATAAAATATCTAAAACAGGTATTGGAATGAAACGGTTCATCAATAAGTTGATTAAAGAAAATGATTATCAACCAACACGGTTGTTAGAAATAATCAGAGAGATTCAATCCCGCTACTATCATATCTCCGCAGAAGCGATTGAGCAGATAGCAGAAGCACTGCTGATCCCACGAACCAAAGTTATCAGTGTCATTCAATTTTACAGCTTTTTTCATCTGCAACCGCAAGGAAAATACGACATTCTAATCAGTGATTCCATTACCGATCATATGCTGGGTAAGCAAGAATTGATGGTTTATCTGTGTGGCAAACTGGGTGTAAATATAGGAGGATTAAGTGCTGATGGCTTAGTCAGCCTAAACAATACTTCATGCACAGGAATGTGCGACCAAGGCCCTGCCGGACTTATTAATGGTTATGCAGTAACCCGGTTGAACAAGAAGAAAATTGATCAAATAGCCGATTTAATCGGGCAGAAAAAACCATTAGAACAATGGCCGAAGGAGCTGTTCCACGTTGAAGACACTATTAAAAAGGCAGGTTTGTTGCTTACCGACAAAACAGCGCCTGGACATGCCTTGAAGACTGCTTTTACCAGAGGATTATCCGCAACACTGGATGAAATAAACCAATCCGGCTTACGTGGAAGAGGAGGAGCTGGTTTTAAAACAGCGACAAAATGGCGTTTTTGTGCTGAAGAGCAGCAGGCTGATCGCTATGTCGTCTGTAATGCTGACGAAGGTGAGCCCGGAACTTTCAAAGACCGTGTTTTGTTAAATAGCCATGCGCATCAAGTATTCGAAGGCATGACCTTGTGTGCAGCCATTATCGGTGCCGAACATGGATTTATCTATTTGCGAGGAGAATATTTATTTCTCTATCGAAAACTACAACAAGTTTTGTCAGAACGTAGACAGCTAGGGCTGCTAGGTCATCACATTTTGGGGCAGAATTTTACATTCGATATAGAAATTCGCTTGGGAGCAGGCGCTTATATTTGCGGTGAAGAGTCTGCCTTGATTGAATCACTGGAAGGTAAACCAGGCATTCCTCGTAACAGACCTCCCTACCCGGTGACTTGCGGCTATCTGGGCAAACCGACTGTGGTCAATAATGTCGAAACTTTTCTCGCAAGCGCCGCCATTGCAGTTCACGGTGATAGCTGGTTTTCCTCGTACGGTACTGCACAATCATCAGGCACAAAAATCCTTAGCATCAGTGGTGACTGTGAACAACCCGGTATCTACGAATACCCCTTTGGCACGCCTATTAAAGAAATTCTTGATGACTGCGGAGCAAACGATGTAGCAGGTCTGCAGGTTGGCGGGCCATCCGGAACCTTTATTTCTGACCAAGAGTTAGAGCGGAAACTGGCCTTCGAAGATCTGGCAACGGGTGGATCGTTCATTGTTTTCAATCGAACCCGCAATATGCTTGATATGGTACATAACTTTACTCATTTCTTCGCTCATGAAAGTTGTGGGTTTTGTACGCCTTGCCGCGTGGGGACTTCGTTATTGAAAAAACAGTTAGACAAAATTTATGATGGACACGGTTCAGCTGGAGACGTAGTCGAGCTGGAAAAACTGTGTCAACTGGTCAAAACCACCAGCCATTGTGGACTGGGTCAGACCGCTGCCAACCCGATATTAACCACGCTAGAGCGTTATCCTGAACGTTATCAACAACTGTTGAAAGAGATCAGTTACGAACCTGGATTTGATCTGGATGCGTCATTAGAAACCGCAAGACAATTGACTGGACGTGATGATACTGGGGCACACTTATCCCAGATAGGTGAGTAAATAATGGACACTATAAAAATTGATGGACAAGAAGTGGCCTTTAACCAAGGCCAAACTATTATGGAATCTGCTGTAGCAGCCAGTGTTTATATACCGCATTTATGCCACCATCCAAAATTTACGCCGCATGGCAGTTGTAAACTTTGCACGGTAAGAGTTAATGGTCGGATTTGTACAGCCTGCACCTATCCGGCCGTTGAGGGTCAAGAGGTTTTGAGTGAAACTAAGGAACTGAATGAGCAAAGAGAACAGATGATCCAAATGTTGTTCATTGAGGGTAATCATTTTTGTCCTTCCTGTGAAAAAAGCGGCAACTGCCAGCTACAAGCGGTGGCCTATCATCTGAACATGCTGGATAACCATTTTCCTCATTTTTACCCAAAACGGGAAAGGATGCCAGCCACCCCAATCTGTTGATTGATCATGACCGCTGTATTTTTTGTACCCTGTGCGTAAGGGCAAGTCAAGAACAGGATGGCAAGGACGTATTTGCTATTAGTGGGCGGGGCATCAACCAACAGCTGATCATCAATTCTAAATCAGGCAAACTGAAAGACAGTGATATAGATGTAAATGATAGCGCTGCCCATATTTGTCCAACCGGCGCTATATTGGTAAAAGGAACAGCCTACAGGACGCCCATTGGAAAGCGCACTTATGATGACAGAGAAATCAATCAAGTAGCTCTGCAACAGGAGAAGGCAAAAGATGTCAAATAAAACAGCGGGCAAGCTTAGAGTGGCAACAACATCCTTGGCAGGATGCTTCGGATGTCATATGTCTTTACTGGATATTGATGAGCGCATACTGGATCTTGCACACTTGGTTGAATTTAATCGTTCTCCATTGACCGACATAAAAAATTGTACTGAGTGTGACATCGGCTTAATCGAAGGTGGCGTGTGCAATGCTGACAATGTCCATGTGCTTCGTGAGTTTAGAAAAAACTGCAAAACCCTGGTAGCCGTGGGCGCCTGTGCAATCAACGGTGGTTTGCCAGCGATGCGCAACAACATTCCAGTGGAAGAATGTTTGCAGGAAGCATACCTTGATGGGTTTGGCGTAGAAAACCCTCAAGTCCCAAACGATCCGGAACTGCCTTTATTATTAGATAAAGTCTATCCTATACATGAAGTAATAAAAGTGGATTATTTTTTACCGGGATGCCCTCCATCGGCAGATGTATTCTGGAAATTCTTAACAGATTTATTGGCTGGCCAAGAACCATTTTTGCCTTATAATCTTGTCCATTATGATTAGGTCTAGTGTAAAAACAGCTAAGGAAAGGAACCTGGTAGTCAATAGTGTCACAGAATTTGTTTTTTTACAAAAGACGGAGAATCTGGTTCTGTTCCAGCGTCACCTGAACCTGATCCCGTCCCAGCGCCCGGAGTAATATGGCTATTAGGCAGCGGCCTGATGCTTCTGGTAAAATCCAAACGTTTAAGTTTATAACAAAATTCGTTGATTCAAATGTCAGATTTTTTTAATGCCCGCGTAGTTACTGGTTGTAGCTTTTTGTTTTGGATTTTATTCGCTCCAAACGCCTTTTCCACAATGAACCATGACCGAATGGTGATGAACGACCAAGGCATGGTGATGAATGCCAACCCTGACAATTTGCCGCGCGACTGTAAGAAAATTTCTGAAGATTTGGATATTACTATTCATGCGGGCCACCAACATGCCAAAAAATTCTACGGCAAAATGTTTGCGTTCGATCAACAACAATGGGACGTACAATCGTGTGCTCGCATCAATATCACTTTTATTAACGACGATGACATTCGGCATCAATTAATGATTCACGGGTTGCCGGGCTATTTGTATCCAGGTGGCATGTTCCACCTGGAGCTTTATGGTAAAGGCGAGCTAAAAGCATCCTTAATAATACCCAGTAAGAAAAAGACTTACCTGGTTCATTGCGAATTGCCTCAACACATGGAAAAAGGCATGAAAGCCCAACTCAAAGTTGATGGCGGCGATGCAGATTTATCCAGCATTCCTGGTTTAACCGACCCGGTAAGAGCTGATAGCTACACCGTAGATTGGACAAGAACCACGTGGCTTTCACTCCTTTTGTCAGTATTGGCTGGATTAGCCTTGCCTTACTTTGCGCTCTCAAGATGGGGAAACAAAGCAAAGCATCCGGAATCATCCAACATCACCTGAAATTTACGTCGTTAAAAAAGTAACGACTGTTTATAACGCATCGTTGAAGAATACGACTACAATGATGCGTTAATTTATCCTAGTGAATGAATCATCACGCAAAGGTAATAACTAGGCTAAATTAGAAGAGACTCCCAGGGATGAGGCAATTTTACCAAATACTTCTTTTTCGCCTTCGCTGATAGTTTCTCCTCCAAACCCCAGAAATCCGCCTTCTTTTGCTGCTTTAGCGACATTTTCTGCCACTGACATTGCCCACTCTTTATACTCTGTTGCTTCTTGTTCGCTAGCTTTATTGGCTAGGATCTCTGAAACTGTCTTGCAGTCTTCAATCAGTTGGTTCCTTAATGTTTCATGAGAATTTATGCCTTTATCTTTTAATCTTGCCATGGCTTTTTTGCGAAATTCCTTGGCGTGCGCAACGGCTTCTTTTCGATCTTCAAGATTAGGCAGAATACCAGTAATAATTTCGTTATTGGGATAAGCTTTAGACCCACCAATGTATGTTTTGGCATTCGCCATTAATTCTTTGATGGTACCCAATCCACTGCCTTCAGCAAAAGCCATAGCTGAGCCTATTACTGTAGGCACACTGTTCAGTAACAGTAATTCATCATCAGTAAAACGTTCCTGTAATGTCATAAAAATGTCCCCTTTAACTTTTATAAGAAATATTGATCATTAAAATTCCAAACTTTTTTGGTCAGAACAAAAACTCTACACAGCTTTCTTGGTTTATTCAATACTTTGATAGGTTTAACCTGTTGCGAATGGTTGCTTGTTTCCCCTGCTATTCAAATCTATGAGAGAAGTTTTCTAGTACTTTTGTACGATAACCATCCCTATAACAGCGACTAATCTTATATGCATTACAAATTGAAAAAGTTGTCTGAATAAACTGATTTTGCACTATAGCAGTTCATTTAACGGCTGTAATTCAACCGTTAAATCAGTTCAGACTGGATCTCAATGCCCGGGAGAAGATAATGATAAGTAAATTAACCAGTCGCCTCGTTTGGCTAATTCTGGCAACTTCGATGATAACTATTTCAGGATTGACATCAGCATCAATGCTTGATTTAACAAACCAGGGAAATGGGGTGAATTTAAGCCACTCTCAAATACTCTCAGTTACTGGTATCAATGACGCAATTGAATCTCAAAATGCCGCATTCAAACCCAAAGCATCTCAAGTTCCTGTGCTTGCATTCATTTGGCTGTTTGGACCCTGTGTAGTAGGTCTATTTGGCTATTTTTCAGCAAGAAAGCCTAAACCAAATTTTTACATCAATACCAATGGCTTGTGATAGGAATACAAAGTATCTGAACTGGCATACATCAAAGGGGTCAGCCAACTTGATATTGTGTGGCTACCAACCGCATAGAGCTATCCATGAACCATTCTGGAGATTACTTCCTGGAATGTCGAAAGAACATTTTGTCTTTAAATAGTTACACACACCAGCTGCATCAAAAGGCCCGGATACATCAAACGTGTGTTTCTTCGGAATGCCAGAGATACCCTCATTATCAATTTTCTTTTGTATGCTTTTTATATCCCGTCCTTTCTTAAATTCACCGATTGGGGTGTGATAGGTATATCGCACCCCAGGGAAATTATGTTTATCTTGTTTAGATGTAAAAATGAGATATTTGACCCCATTTAAAAGCAAGCTACCTTGCCCATAGCATCCAACCAGCCCAACGCCAGGCATGATAGGATCTTGGCAATCGCGTTTGAGCTTAGTGTGTTCTCTCTTCAACTGGTTAATTTTTTGTTGGATTTTCTCCATTCCGCGTGTTTCATGTTTCGGTAAATCTTTAATTGTTTTTTTCCATAGTTCTTTGCCCGACATTCCTTTTCGGCTTAATTCACGCACATCTGAGAGGAATCTTGATCTTGCCAGCCCCCTATTTTCAAAATAGTTCCGGCCTTGATAGGTACGAGAACCACCAAGCCTTAAATATTCATGCGCGTCTTCTTTGATGTTTTTTGTTCTGGGAGCTACCTCTTCCAGTTTCAAGTACCCCTTGCGTATACGCTTTTCAAGGATATCAATTTCGTCGTCGCATTCATACTTTGTTAACGCGAAGACATTGGGCGATAAAATCGAACATACGATCAGCAGTGAAAATAGCGTTTGTTGTTGCTGAATTTTGTGGATCTTCATGTAGATGATAGATTCAAGAACACAGGTTGTATTGGAATTACTACTAGGAACAATACAGTTATCTGTAGCTAAATTCAAGCTTAGCAGCCAATTGTTCAGGGCTAATTTGTTCTACCCATACAGGCTATAAAGAGCAAAGAGATAGCCCTTAAATTGGACAAACCCATAATAACGCAGTATAGTTTTTAAGAAGTTTATTGAGATAAAAAACTATGCCGTTATCACAGATATCAGTGAGACCCATATTAAAACATGAAGAGTCAGCCTATGCCTTGTTAATGGAAACTCACCATTATCTGGGCGCTATTCCAAAAATTGGTGAAACCCTCTGGTACGTGTCGACCTATCAGTCACAATGGGTTGCACTGATCAGTTTTTCAGCCGCTGCATTAAAATGTACGGCGCGTGATCAGTGGATAGGCTGGGGTTATCGTCACCAGACGGGGCGCCTAAAATTGATTGTTAACAACAGCCGGTTTTTGATACTTCCCTCCTTCACTGAAAAAAACCTGGGCTCACGCATTCTGTCACTGTGTCTTAAGCGCTTGTCCACTGACTGGGTTGAAAAATATCAGCACCCCGTTGTTCTGGTTGAAACCTTTGTCGACCCAGAGCGATTTCACGGCGGTGTTTATAGAGCAAGCAACTGGCAGGCAATTGGAATGACCCGTGGTTTTCGTAGAACAACGGCAGGCTATTCTGCTCAGTCAGAACAGAACAAACTGATCTTTGTTAAACCCCTGCATAGACGAGCACAAGCGGTTTTATCTCAACCTCAATTGAGTCATCATTTCAATCTAGGTGAGATAAAAATGAAAATAACAAAACAGCAAATGCGATCATTACCGAGTTTCTTTATGGATATAAACGACCCTCGGCGCCCACAAGGGCGGCGACATCGACTTTCAACCGTACTGGGAATTGCGGCGGGTGCGGTACTTTGTGGGATGCGAAGTTACGAAGCTATTTTCGACTGGGCTGACAGTCTCAGCCATAAATCCAGAGAACATTTCCGCTGCCGTTATGAAAAAGGACGATACACGGTTCCCAGTCTCAGCATTATTAGAGATGTGTTGACGCGAGTTGACCCCAGCGAGCTCGAAGCGGCCTTTATCGCCTGGAATACTGTTTATGCACAGGATGACGAGTCATTAGCCATTGATGGTAAAACGATGTGCAACGCCATTGACGAGAAAGGGCGGCAAACCCAGATAATGAGTGCGGTTGGGCATGGCACAGGCATTTGCTACGCCCAAAAAAAGTAGGAACATTACCTGTTGGACACGGTTCGGATGAAGTGAAGCAGAGTAATGAAATCAAGTTTGCACCTATTCTGCTGGCTCTAATCCCCATTCGAAACAAGGATATCACCAGTGATGCCATTAATACACAAACAGAGTTTGCCGAATATCTGGTGGAGCAGCGTAAGGCACATTACTATTTGAGTGTTAAAGCCAATCAACCCACATTGCTAGAAGATATTGAAGTCTATTTTTCAACCGTCACCCGCCAGGCTGATTATGAAGACAAAGTATCTGTGGGGCATGGGCGAATAGAAATTAGAAGAATCTGGACAACCTCTCAGTTGAACGCTTATGTCACATTTCCGCATGTTGCCCAGGCTTATAAAATAGAGAGAGAAATAACGGATAAAAAAAGCGGTCAAACGACAGGGGTAACCGCCTACGGCGTTACCAGTAGAACAGAAGAGGAAGTCAGCCCTCAAACTGTTTTGCACAAAGTGCGAGGACACTGGTCAGTTGAAGTGAGTCATTATATTATTGACTGGGTGTTTGATGAAGACCGCTCAACCATTCGCACAGGCTTTGGCCCTGAAAACATGACCCGTCTTAGACGATTTGCTATTGGACTCATTAAATCAAAGGGAAGCACGGGTGTTTCGAAAAAAATGAGGCAATTGAATAAGAAAACAAGAGCCGTTCTGGATTATTTAAAGATTACAAATAACAGAGCAAAGCCTTGTGTAGCAGAGGGTCTGGCTTAAGAACAAATTAGCCCTGTGCTAACCTCAACAACAATTGACTTTTCAATGGCAAGGCAGCTATTACAAACGCTATTTGTGACAGAAGCTGATATCTTACCCGATAAAGCAAAAAAACAGCTTCGAATACGTGTTCATAGTACTTCTCGCCCCGCGAGTAATAAAGCGATTGAAAAGTTATTTGAACAACTCAATCAAACAGAATTCAATTATCCAGGAACCGATTTGCGCCTGATTTATGGGGTGGTGATTCAATATAATGTTATACTAAAAACACACGTGTGCGCCATATTGCTCAATATTTCCCCAAAATTGCTGCCAACGCCCCTTTGACTGAACCAGTGCTCGCAACGATAAAATCACTTTGGCTCCTTTGTTTTTCCAACGCATCCCTGAGCCACAAAGACGTTGCTTCACCAATGTTTTGCAAGCAGCCTCAGTCACCCCCGACCCAATGGGTAATTGTTGTTTCACCTGTGTCGCATAATCCATCATGTGACGATGGTTGATAAAATAAGTCAACGCCGCCAATAAATCGTCTTTGATTGTTTTTGTCAGGCTCTTTTTCTTGGCTAATTGCTCCATTTCTGCAATCAGTGCTTCGACGGCTTTTGAGTCATGTTTGAGTTGTGTACAACGCTCATTCAGCCAACTGTCTCGCTTGGGTTTATCGGTTTTTCCTGGGTAAGCCGCGTAAGCAACGGTTGCCAGGTATTCAGTCACATGAAAAAAATCTAAGAGCTGGCGACTGGTGTGTGTTTCCAGAAAGGTCCAATTGCTTTTTGCGCCATCGGCGATGCCTAAGTAGAGTGCATCTGGGTAATGTTTTTTTACCGTGCTAATTTCTTTTTCCAGGCGCTGTAAAAAAGTCCCTTTACCATATTCAGGGGCTTCTCCGATGTAGATAGTGTGTTGCCGTTTTCCGGTGACATCATACAGTGAAATATTGCCCACCATGGCTTCTCTGTATCCATCTTCTCGCATCAGGATGTAGGCTCCATCTAAGCTGACAACAACCGTGCTAATTGCTTCATTGAGCGTTGGCGTCGCATATTCCCAGATCTGTTCTTTCGCTTGGGCAATACTGCCAACCCAATCACTGACAGCTTGTAAATAAGAATGGGCGATTGTTCGGTGATGGTTTTCGTTTAAATCCTGGCAGACGGCCGGGGCATTCATGTTGGCGTATTTGTGTGCGATTTGTTGTGCAAACTTTGGGGTGGCTCCTCTGATTATTTGAGCATTCGTTTCCAGTGGGCAATAGATCTTTCCGCCTTTTGATGTTTGATACACATAGCGTCGAATGGGGACACCACCATACGGTGTTTGGTAGATTTTATTGGTTTTATCGCGCACGGTCAGTTTGACCTCACCCAGTTTGATTGGGCTGCCGTCGGTATCAAATTTCTGGAGGGCGTGTGCTGTGGCCAGACCTCCCATCTCATTGCATCCATCCAGGATCGCTTTTTCCATTTCCATTAAACTACCGGTGAGCGTTACAGTGACTTGGAGAGTTAATTGATTTCCTTCGTGAGCGACAACTTCAGACATGACCTTTTCCTCATAATATCAGCAAGATAAAGTATTGATCCTCTTTTTTACTTTAAGTTCAACATTATCCAAAATCAGCACCCGATTTATGAGTTGGCCTCATCCTCAAAAATTTAGGAAATGGTGCCCATTTAAATTCCCCTGAATCAAGAAGTCTGATTATGGGCGTTGTAGGTCACCAGACAGGGCGATGTCACATTAAAAAAAAGTCGGAACGTTGCCTGTAGAAGGGAGTGATAAAGTCAAACAAACTAACGAAATCGGCATGTTTATTCCGGTTATGGAGTCACTAGAAATTGAAGGTAAAACCATCACGTCGAGTAGACCGAGGGAACTTCCCCCTCAGTCCCTCACAGAACCGTACGTGAGACTCTCACCTCATACGGCTCTTCATGTCCCTCGCAAATTACCAAGTTTGCATAAGTTTTCAGTTCCTCCTATTTCTAGTTGACCGAAAATCTATTTTGGACATGTCAGCCCCTTCGCTCCATTTCCATTACAGAAACTTCTTCACTACTACGAACTGATCCGCCCCCGTGCTCTGCTTCGGTACTTTCTCACTCCATGGGGCTTCCACTCGTGATTTTTCCTTAACATCAGAACGACAGGTTCCCAAGTTCCATTCTAAAGCCTATATCAAATTCATGCCCTCTTTATGCCGGTTGCCGTCTGGTCAGGATTAAAGGTAACTTCCAGACTTATCCCCGCCCCACGCCTGCGTTCGGGTTTTGACAACAATGATAAGCGTTTCGACACCTCATCAAGGGTTCATTTTCATTCATCTCTTTGATACTCACCTGACATGTTCTCTACAGTCATGCCTTTTCCCTTCTCGCTCACTACCAAAGCTCTTTACCTCAGCAGCAGAGGGCGGTTTGTAACCAACTCCTTTCAGTCGATTACGAGAGACCTACTCTCATCTTTAGAATAGTTACGAACAACTTCGTTGTTCTCTTGGCACACAGGCGATGCACTTTTAACACAACGGAAATTGGCTCGTTATGTCGTCGAAGATCGTTTGGCACACACTGTCTTTATTGCCAAAAACAACCAGCCTACGTTAGCAGAAGATATTCGTCTTGCCTTTAAAAATCGCCAAGCCCCTGATTATAGTGAGCCTTATATCTTGACGCACGGTCGACTCGAATCACGCTCAATCTGGACATCCACTCGACTGAACGACTATCTTGATTTTCCTTTTGTGGGACAAATATTTGCCATACAACCTCATACCAAAGACAAAAAAACAGGAAAGGAAACTAAAGAGATGGCTTACGGCCTGACCAGTCATTCTCCAGCGAGTGCAGATGCAAAACGTGTTCTCAAGTTCAATCGTGAACACTGGGGTGTAGAAAGTCACCACTACATCATCGACTGGAATTGGAATGAAGACCGTTGTTCTATAAGTAAAGGGTATGGTCCTGAGAATATAACCTGCTTACGAAGATTTGCTACTGGTCTCATTAAATCTATTAGCAAAGATAGCGTTTCTTCTACAATCAAAAAACTAGCTCGTAATGTACGACGAGTATTTGATTACCTGAGAATGACTAATAATTCTAGAAAAGTTATAGGCTAACATTAGTCTAAGTCAGTTAGAACGGTTTCGCCGTGCCTGCTGAAGCAGGTGGCTTGATTTAGACACTGTAAGTGTCATTCAGGCTAAAGCCAGCTACAAGCCCACCGCCCCATGGCGGCTTAAGGGCATGACTAAAAGTCCTATTCAACATGAAAATCATCATCTTTGTCTGAATGATTTTCGATATAACTTTTTATCATTTCATCCGTCACATTTCCTGTACTTCATGCAAAATACCCTCTCGCCCACATTCTTTGCCCCCCAATACTGTTTTCGTAATGATGCAAATTCCCTTTGCAACTTATAGGATGACTTCCCTTTCAATTTTTGTATCAGCTTACTAACCGAAACCTGAGGGGGAATTGATACCAAAACATGCACATGATCTTTAGCAACAACACCGGACAATATCTCATGTCTCGCGTCAATTACTTTGTCCGGTTTGGCGACAATTATGATGGCCGGTTGAGTGTTTAAGGTTTTTTATGATTTTTTCTGATGTTTCCTCCTGTAACTGTTGCCGTCGATTTCAAGAATCGTGGCATGATGGATAATGCGGTCAATGGCGGCTACGGTCATTAATGTATCCGGGAATATCTGATCCCAGTGACTGAATGGCTGGTTTGATGTGATGATCAAGCTGCCACTTTCATAACGATGAGCAATAAACTCAAACAGGACCTGGGTTTCTGAATCCGTTTTTTTAACATAACCAATATCATCGATAATGAGTACACGATATTTATCCAGTCGACTCATCACAGCCATTAAATCCAGCTCTTTTTTGGCCTGCTGCAGTAATTGCACCAGTGCGGTGGCAGCCAACCATTTTACCCGGATGCCTTGTTCGATAAGATGAAGCCCCAAAGCAGAAGCAATATGCGATTTACCGACACCGGAAGGGCCAATCAATAAAACATTATCTGCCTGTAGCGCCCACTGGGTATTATCGCGCAGCCCAATCACTTTCTTTTGAATGGTTTCCGGTAATTCATCAAAGCCTAAGGTGGCAAAACTTTTGCCCCGGGGTAATTTGGCTTCTTTGGTCCAGTTGCAAACTCGCGTTTCAAAGCGCCGTGCAATTTCATTTTCACACAGTTTAGACAGGTATTGGCTATAGCCCCATGCCTGTTTTGTGGCCTGTTCCTGATAAGCTTCATAATATTGCCAAAAAGCCAGCAAGCGAAGTTCTTTTAACATCATTGGCAAACCATCACTCACAGCACACCTCCTGTCTCATCCACTGACCGGTCAGTAGTTGATCATAGTCAGCAACCTGGTGTTGGCGTAGCGGTATCGGTGGCGGTGTACTGTGTTGTAAATACCTTGCCTGCAGGGATGTTAAATCGGGCAAGGCACCTTGTTCTGCCTGTCGCATTAGCTCAGTTGCCAGGGCACTTTCGCAATCATAATCATAGGCAAAGCGTAAAACAGCAACCATCCACTTGCATGCTTCTTGCGGTGTAAACTGTTTCTCTGCCTGCTTCCATAAAGCCCGATATTGCGTGTTAGGCAAAATATTATCGCGAAACTGTGAGAAGCGGAAGGCTTGTGGTTTGGCTGCCAGAGAATGAATGATATGCCGGTAATCTATTCGTCGCGCTCGGCCGGTGGGCGTTGTTGGATAAATCCGAGGCAGATTGATCACCCGAGTTTGGCCAACAAAGCAGACCAAACGATCATGGTAGAGATGCACCCTGACGCTTTCACCGATAAGGCGTGAAGGGACGGTATACAATGCGCGTTTTACAGCAATGGTACTGCTGGTGGTGACTTTTACCGACAGCTCAGCATAATCAACAAATCGGTGTTTGGGTAAGGCTAACAGGGTTTTGTGCTCTTCGGCCAACCTGCCTTTGCATCGTCTGTTCAGTTTGTCGACAATGTGTTCAAGAAACTCTCGATAAGCACGGAGTGTAGAAAAATCATTCGAACCGCGTAACTTTATGGCTTGATCAATGCGACGTTTTAATGAGCCATGCGGTGCTTCAATGGCGCCATTTTCATGACTAATGCCCAGATTATTGATGGTGGGCCGCATGCCATAATGCTTACATAAATCATGATAGTCTTCCGTCAGTCGCTGTTTTTCTACGTTATTGACGTAAGCCGCACTGAGGCTGTCTGTACGATGTTCCTTTGGTGAACCGCCTAAGGTGTGTAATGCACTTTGTAAGCCGTCAGCCAGTGCACTGTAGCTTTCTCCGCCCTGAATAACATGGACATGACGCCAACCACTAAAAGCCAGGCGAAACTGGTACAGTAAATGTGCGAACGCCTTCCCGTCTATCGTAATGACGGTATTGGGGTGCGTAAAATCAGATAGTCCCTGATGACCCGCAGGTACCGACTGACGAAACATGACTTCTTTGTCCGGGCCTTGTGTGGCCTGCCAGTGTTTAACACGTCTTTGCAGTGTCCGAAGGTATTTCTCTGGATACTTTCCCGGATGCTGCTCATCCAGATGCTCCCACAGGGTAATGCCAGTTAAGGACGATTCATCTTCTAATAACGGAACCAGTTCTGAGTCCCATACGGCTTCTAATGGATCTTTGCGCGTTCGCCACTTTCGTTCTTTGTGTTCAGCTCTTTCACCTTTTTCGATCCGGCAACCTGATCGAACACTGATGCCGGCTTTTGCTGCGGATGTCTCCTGCGTACAACCTGTCTGACGATTTTTCATATAACTATTTTCCTGTAATTGAGTGATGTGTTTACCGGACAAGTCACTTCCTCCTAAGAGTAAAAAGTACTTATCAGTTTATACACTCAACCGGTCAAGATAATTGTCGTCTGACCGGACAGGTTAATTGTCGCCTAACAATCTCAATCCCCATATCTGAACATATTTGTCGACTCAACTCACGCAAACGGTTACCAACATCCTTCTCCAGTACCTTCTTTCGATACTTTGTACACCACACCATATGGATATGTAACTGAAAAACTGAATGACTTCCTCTTCTATATTCTTTCATCCCATAAGAATACTGCTTTAAGCTAAAAGCAGCCAGCTGAAGCTGGGGGTTTTAACCCTCCCAAGAGGAGACAATAATAAAATAGTAAACAGCGGGATAACATTAGCAGCCTTCTAAGAGGGCTGCTATTCAACCCCCTTCAAGGGGGTAACATCAAAACCACCTTCTTAGAAGGTGGATGTTTTTTTACAGTATGTATAATGATTGCCTACATTAAAGTTAGCTTTCTGAAAGCTGTTCAGCCACTTCAAGTAGGACGCGATCTTGATCTGCTTCATTATTCATGTCCATTAAGGTCATTGAAGGTGGATTTGCTGATTGCAGAGACGACAGCTTAAATTCTTTTGGCCCATCTTTCGGATCGGTATATCTGAACGTAATACGTTCGTACGAGCACGGTGAGATAATAATCGGAAAAATTCTCAGATCCTTGTCGGCAGCATTTTTGAGCAACACAGGCATTTCACTGTTAGCGATATAATCTGATGCAAGGAAATTTTGGCTGACCAGCAACACAGCAGAGGAAGAATTGTTTAGCTCGTGTTGAATCTTTTCATGCCAATGCTCACCAATGGTGACGTCCTTATCAGAAAAAACCGTGATATCTTCCTGTCTCACTAAGGGCTCTAGGAATTTTCGGAACCGGTTTAACCAGCATTTTTTCGGATCGTTATCTTCGTTGTCAGCGTGCGCATAACAAATAAATACGCGGCATCTGCTCGTTGGTCGTTTTGTATTCGTCAGTAATTTTTCGACTACCCCAACAAACATCTTGCTGTCAAATGAATTTTTTGAGAAAAAATCCTCAATGTTATCTTTCTTAAAGAAATCACGAACATCCTGCTGCGTCACCTTTGGAGAGCCGCTTACAATCACTGTTGGTATTTCTCTCTCTGCCGCTCGGCTCACCAACAATGCACCCTCTTTGTTAAAACCCTTTTCGCTAAGCCTGATGTCTGCGCATAACAGACTCCACCCTTCGCTCCTCTCAAATATATCCCAAGCCTCTTGTAGGTTATCGATCACCTGAATATCGCCTTCTTCTCCCAAGTTATCCAAAGCGATCTGGATATAATTTTTAAGTATCTTGCTCCAACTAGGCATATCTTCTAAGATTAATATATTGCACTCACTCATTGCTTTGCTCCTTATTGATCATTGATTTATTTCATTCCCCCCATATCGGCAGGTGGATTATGAAGCAACTGCCTTCACCAAGGGTGCTATGTACCTTTAAATCACCTCCCAGCCTGTCTAAATAATTCTTATTCCACCAAAGGCCGAAGCCAAGCCTTCCTTTCTTTTTCGTAAAACCCTGCTCAAATACTTTATCCAAGTGGTCGTCAGGGATACCTATTCCTGTATCCTTAAATAAGAGCTCTATCACACCACGACTCAATATTTGACCATTAACATGTAACTTTCCACCATCGGGCATTGCATCTACGGCATTCTGAAATAGATTCGCGAAGAGGTTTTGAATTTGCAACTCTCCTCCTTTTGCTGGTGGAAGTATTTGAGGCAATTCTCGGGAAAATGCAATGTCCCCACTAAAATGGACTTTATGGATAGCCGCATCCAACGCTTTTAGGACATCAGCACCTTCTGCTCTTTCAGGAATACTCTTGTTGAGTTCGTTAACTTCAGCCAGAATTTTCTTAGATAATTCAAAAATATCTCCAACGGTCTTTCTAACTTGGTCTTCTACTTGTCTTTCAAGCATAATGGAAAATTCTTTAATCGCACCAACATCATTATTGACATTATGAATCAAATTTCCTACGATATCACCTAAGGTAGCCATAGTTTCCGTGGCAGATAACTGCTCTTGTTGTTTGGCATTTTGCAGCGAAATAACCGCTTGATCTGCCAATCCCTTCAGCATTAAGAGGTCATTCTTGTCGAATTTAGATGTTTCACGACTTCCAGATGCTAATATCCCTAACAATTCCCCACCCCCTGTAAGCATTGGAACGTAAACACACGAACGCAAGCCTTTAAAAAAATACTGTCTAGGGTCAGAATGACTTTCCATGTCAGAAACAATTCGTGCAACTTTCATATCAGCCACCATACCTATAAACCCTTCACCGACTTTTATGCGTCTCAAATTTTCATTAATTTCCTCATTTTCAGGATGTTGAGCGTAGGCGACCAATTCATCCGAATCACGGCCTTCCACAAGACGGATATTGCCCACATCGCCACCAGTTATGTTGACCGCACGTTGGACAATAAGACCCAGTAGCTTTTTCAAATCCAGTGTTGTCAATATTTCATGGGTCCCTGCAGTTAAAGCGGCCAGTGATCGCCGATTCTTGATTGCAATACCCGCATTAGTGGCGAGAGTTTTTATTATCTTTCTTTCCTGCTCTGTGAAAACATGGTGACGACGGAAATTGACGAACATAGCACCGACAATTTCATTTCCCCCTTCTGTTCTAATTCCATCTTGATTTTCTTTTGCTACTCTTAGAATAATGCCTGCTGAGGACTGGATCTTTTCACGTTCGATAAAAAATCCATTTTTAGTGTTAACACGATTAGCATTGTCCATGATTAAGTCATTCTGACAATTTTCAGCGATATAAAGATCTTTTGTATGACTCAATAAAAGATTTGGAGGCGTATTTTGTCCAAGTTCCCTGGTTCTTGCTTTTTCAGTTTCATATAATAACCGCCCGGCAATATCAGGGGGCATCAGAAATCGTTTGTTTGCTTCCTCATATTCAATAATGGTTGTGGTGTCTGCTGCTAAAACATTCATGGCGTTGCCGGCAATCTGCTGCAAAAGATGTTCATCTTGCGGCTTGGATGCCAAGGAATTTGAAATCGAATGAAGTGCGGTAAGCGCTCGTTCATTGTTTCGAATCTGATCATAGGAATGGGCGTTGCTTATCGCTTCGGCAGCTCGATTGGCAAACAGTTGTATCCAGTCTAGTTCGATGCGGGTAAATTTGTGTGGTTTTCGAAAGAGCACATAGAGTACACCTGATTTTTCTTGCATCAAAAGAGGCACTGCAGCCATAGCACGAACACCTACCTTCCAAACCTTTGGATTCGTTGTTTCTAGTTCGTTATCAGCGTGACCCTTTTCAATATCTGGTACAAATTGCACCTTGCCCTCGCTGATAGCCTTTTGACCCAGGCCCTTTGGTCTTGGTTGATGGTTGTCAAGAAATTCCTGACTTAGTTTTCCCATGCAAACTTCGTAGCTAAATTTCTTCCGTTCACGATTGAATAGAAAGTGCAAACTGGCAGAATCTGCATGGATAATTTTCCAAGCACGATCTGCAATATTTTCAAGTACATAGGGAAGCATTGTTTGGCGTAGATCCAACGCAAGTCTTGCAGCCATTTTTGCTAAGTCAATGGCCTCAGGAAGTTTAATCCGATCCTTCAAATCCTGATTATCCGCATTGAAATTAGTATAACCTGCATCAATGGTGCCTATGATTTTAGCTTTATGTCCTTCTTTGACAGTGGGTAGCGACATTTTAATACGGGTTATGTAACCTGATCTATTCTGATTTGGATCAAAGACTTCGCCTTCCTTAATAACCTTTCCATCCCAAACATCAATCCAATCATCGACGACTTTGCCTTTTTCATCTCTCACCACAATGATAGGAACCCAAACTCTCGCATAAGAGCTGTGGTTGAATTCGTCATAAATCCAACGATCAAACTTTTCACACCAACCCGTAACAATCTTGACCAAAGGAGGGTCCTCTAATGCAATATCAGCTTGAATGTCTCTAATATCCTCTTCGCTACTAAGCGAGTGCTTTGATACACCGGTCCAATCAGATTTGACACCTTCTACATGAACCGTTTCGATAATTCTTTCTTCCTGGCTGATCAGTTGAATCGCGGCATAGTTGTACCCTAAACCCATGACCTGATCGCATATACGTTTAAGAATTTTATCCTTAACCAACCGTTTAGCAATTACATCTTCTATCTCTCTAATTGGCCTCAGCAAAGACCGCCCCAAGAACCCTAAGGTAGCTTGTGCTGCAATGGTTTTCAGTAATTCCACATCCGCTTCGACAAATTGATCAATTCGATTTGCGCGCACATATAAAACTCCCACTTCTTCCTGACCAACATCCAACCGAACACCAATCAATGATTTAGCACTTTCAGAAACTCTGAGTTTATTAGAAAGTTTGTCACCTTCAGTGTTATGGATATGTACGAGTTTTCCTGTATCAATAATATACTTGGTCAGCCCTTTTTTACGTGGTGCCTTAAATCTAGTCTGTACATTGCAAGGACTAAGAGCACCGTAAGTGAAACTGCGGGTACGTTTGTCATAAATAAAAATTGAACTGGAAGCTGCATCAGTCAAATTGCGAACTGTGTCGACAATTTTTTGCAAAGTTGATTCGAATTTCGGTTCAATGTTGATATTTTGGGTCAAGTCGGCTATCTGCTCTGCCTCCTCCGAACGGCAAGAGTTTTTCAAAGTCATACCGATCAAATCAACAAGTTGATGATGGGTCCTGATGAAACCCTGATTGTGAGTCCAAGGCTTGAAAGTAAACGATTCGATCACTCCGACCCGCTTACTTCGGCTGTTGATGGGGTAGCAGAAGACGGATTTCCAGCCTGCTTTATGAGCAAATTCTTTATAAGAGAATGACTCATCGTTTTGCAGATCCTCAATGACCTGCTCGATACCGGATGTGAACACTTGGCTTATTATGGAACCATCGTCTAATTTTCGATAAGCCTTTTCCCCGTAGCTCTTTGAAAAACCAGTCGAAGCCCAGAGACACAAACGGCCATTTTCTTTCGGATCGAACAACCATATTCCTATCGAAGAGTTGGTGGAAGAACAAGCAAGTTCAATAATACCCTGGAGGATTTTTTTTTGAGAAGATACCTGTCCAACTTTAACTTCCGGTAGGTTGCGCAATATAGAAGATTCCACAATAGCTTTACCTACACGAAGCGCGCAACCCTGTAATATTTTCTCTTCTTGTTTGCTGAATGAATGCTGGCTGTGATAACTGACAAACAATACGCCAACGATCTGTCTATCAATCAAACAAGGCATTTTTGCAAATGATCGAATGCGCTCACGGTTAACAAAAGCCCCATAAAGCTCAGGGTGCTCGTCTGTCCGCTCAATACACAATGGTAAGTCGACAAGAGCCAATTTTGCAGCACCTCTATACGCCTTCGGTCGCATCATGGGGTCGTTGAATGAATCGGGATCGCGCAGTCCAATTCCTACCGGTAGATGAAAGCTTCCATTCTCAGAGTCATAAACATACAGGGTGGCAATATCGGCTTTCATCTCTTTCTTCAAGGAAGAAAGGATCGAGGAGAGTGCTTTTTTAACAGATTGCTGTTCGTTGGTAAGCTCTTCTGTATTCATGTTTCTCTATTCCCGACTATGCTTTTCCCAAGTTGGTTTTGGTAATACCGTCCATTGATACTATGGAATAATCGGGGTCAGAGTCAAATTCATAAATAATTTTACTCTGACCCTAAATAATGCGATACCATGACTAGTGATAGGAATACGAAGTATCTGAACTGGCATACATCATCACTAAAGGGTACTTTTCTTAATTGGTTTTAGACTCAGATTTAAACGAATCGGTAAGCATTAGGATAACTCCCAAAGTAATTGCCGAATCCGCAATATTGAACGCCGGCCAGTGATAAGACTGATAGTAAACATCGAGAAAATCGATGACGTAGCCATAATACAATCGATCAATCAAATTACCTAATGCCCCACCCAGAATTAATGAGAGGGCTATGGCCAGCAACCACTCGTTATCTTTCAAACGGGATAGCCAAATCCCGATCCCTACGCTAACCGCCAAAGCCATTATGCTGAAAAACCAGCGTTGCCAACCTCCAGCATCGCTAAGAAAACTAAAAGCGGCGCCAGGGTTATGGACATGAGTAATATTAAAAAAGGGCAAGATTTCAATCGACCCATAGAGTGTTAAGGTAGAAACTATCCAGATTTTGCTGACTTGATCAAGCACCAACGCCAACCCCGATAACCAAAGCCATTTCAACATTGTTTGCAACCGTTTATTGTTAAGCGTAGTTTCTTGATTCACCCTGTCCTTCCACATTTTCATTACAGCGTCCACATAAACCAGAATGTTCAGTATGTTGACCAACATCTTCACGCTGATGCCAGCAACGAACACACTTTGGATGATCTGACGCTTTCAATTTTAGTTTGATACCCGGTATATTCGTTTCAATCGCATTCTCAGGGCACTTAGTATCCGAAAAAGCAGTTGCATAAGAGGTTATAAAAATAAAGCGAAGCTCATCTTCAACCAAACTCAAAGCTGGCAAGTATTCTTCACTACAATACACCTCAACTTCAGCATTTAAAGAAGAGCCGATAATATCTTGCGCTCTAAGCTTTTCCATTTCTTTCTTCACGACATCACGAACTTCCATAATTTGTTGCCATGTCATGGGAGTCATTACATCTTGTTCGGATAATGGGTAAACACCTTGGTACCAGGTTTCCAGAAATACTGAATCCGCACGTTCACCAGGCAAGTGTTGCCAAATTTCATCAGCAGTGAAACTTAAAATGGGTGCCAACCATCGCACCAGCGCTTCTGCCACATGAAACATTGCTGTCTGCGCGGATAGCCGCGCCAAGCTATTGGCCTGAGTTGTGTACTGCCGATCTTTGATGATATCAAGATAAAAGCCGCCTAGTTCAATCGAGCAAAAATGGTGAACTTTTTGATAGACCTGATGGAATTGATAATTTTCGTAAGCATCAATCACTTCTTGTTGCAAGGTATAAGCCCGGCCCACTACCCACCGGTCCAAAGCCAGCAGCTGCTGCTGCTGAACCAAATTAGTTGCCGGTTCAAAACCGTCTAAATTAGAAAGCAAATAGCGCGCTGTATTTCTTATGCGGCGATAAACGTCAGAGGTACGCTTGAGAATTTCATCAGAAACATTCATTTCTCCCCGGTAGTCAGTAGCTGCAACCCACAGGCGAAGAACATCCGCTCCCAGGGTTTTCATGATAGTCTGGGGCGCTACCACGTTGCCCTTGGATTTGGACATTTTTTTACCTTTTGCATCGACGGTAAAACCATGGGTTAAAACAGACTGATAAGGCGCTTTTCCTGTCATCGCGATAGACGACAGCAAGGATGATTGAAACCAACCGCGATGCTGATCCGAACCTTCGAGGTATAAGTCGGCTGGAGCATGCAATTGCTCATGACGATCTAAAACGCAAGCGTGAGTAACGCCAGAATCGAACCAAACATCTAACGTGTCATTGATCTTTTGATAGTCAGCCGCTTGCTCTCCCAGTAATTCTTTAGGATCAAGTTCAAACCAGGCATCAATACCCTTGTGTTCAACTCGTTCTGCAACCGTTTCGATTAATTCAATCGTTTTGGGATGAAGTTCACCGGTTTCTTTATGGACAAAAAGAGCAATGGGTACCCCCCAGTTCCGTTGTCGGGAAATACACCAGTCAGGTCGGTTGGTAATCATGTTTTCAATGCGGACTTGCCCCCAGTCCGGAATCCAATTGACTTGCTTAATTGCGGTCAAGACATTTTCGCGCAATTTATTTTTATCCATCGCAATAAACCATTGCGGGGTCGCTCGGAAAATAATGGGCGTTTTGTGTCTCCAGCAGTGTGGATAACTGTGCTCAATCGCTTCATCATGTATCAGCGCCTTGTTTTGCCTTAGGACGTCTATCACCTGTTCATTAGCCGTAAAAACATGCTGGCCTGCAAAAAGTTCAGTCGACGGTAAAAAAGTACCGTTGTCAGCCACTGGATTATCTACCGGTAAATTGTATTTTAAACCGACGGCGTAATCCTCTTGCCCATGACCCGGTGCCGTATGTACTGCCCCCGTCCCGGCCTCTATGGTTACATGGTCACCCAATATAATTGGTACTTGTCGATCATAAAATGGATGCTGTAACTGTAATTGCTCGAGTGCATCACCTCGACAATAAGCAATTACCCGATACTGGTCGACTCCATAGCGCAGCATTACATCCTTCACGAGCTGCTCAGCAATCACCAGTCTTTCTTGTTGGCCGTCGTTATCATATTGAATGACTGCATACTCTAACTCTTGGTTGACAGCTACTGCTTGATTAGCGGGTAATGTCCATGGCGTTGTTGTCCATATGACTACTGATAATGTCCCTTCTCCTTCGTGTTCCGGAATATGGTGACAAGCTTTCATTAAAGCATGTTCGTCAAGAACCCGAAATTTTACATCGATAGCAGATGAACGTTTATCTTCATAATCCACTTCTGCTTCAGCTAAAGCAGAACGGCAATCAGTGCACCAATGCACAGGTTTTGCGCCTTTGCTCAAATGGCCATTGGTAGCAATTTTACCCAACGCTCGTACAATATCAGCTTCAAACTTAAAATCCATCGTCAAGTAAGGCTTTTGCCAATCACCGAAAACACCTAAGCGAATAAACTCGTCACGTTGTACATTAACTTGAGTAGTAGCATATTTTCTACAAGCCTTTCGGAATTCTGCTGCAGACACCTTAACATTGGCTTTACCTACCTTCTTTTCCACCATTAGTTCAATCGGTAACCCATGACAATCCCATCCTGGAATATAAGGGGCATCGAAACCATTAAGCGTTTTGGCCTTAACGATAATGTCCTTGAGAACTTTGTTAACGGCGTGACCAATATGGATGGCACCGTTGGCATAGGGTGGGCCATCGTGCAATATAAATTTTGGTCGACCTTCAAATGTCTCGCGAATTTTCTGATAAAGCTGGTTTTCCTCCCAATTCTTAAGCGTTATTGGCTCCCTATTCGCCAAGTTCCCTTTCATAGGAAAAGCTGTTTTGGGTAAGTTGAGTGTTTTTTTATAGTCCATCTTTATTTTGATCGATGCTGGTGAATAATTTTAGCTTGTGCAATATCTCGTTCGATTTGTGTCACTAATTCATCAAGTGATTTAAAGGCAATCTCATCCCTGATTTTTTCAAGAAAATGAATTTCAACATAGCTGCCATAAATTTCTTGGTCAAATTCAAATAGGTGCGCTTCTAATATTACTTTAGATTTAGCTTCAAAGGTTGGACGTATACCAACATTTGCGATGCCTTGATACGTGGAATTACCTATGCCCGTCATTATCACAGCAAACACGCCTTCAATGGGAGTATTTTTACGATTCATAGCAATATTTGCGGTTGGATAGCCTAACTTTCGCCCTCTCTTTTCGCCGTGTAAGACACGCCCGCAAACTGAATAGGCGCGCCCTAACAAACATGCTGCTCGATCAAGATCCCCTGTGTCGAGTGCATCACGTATCAACGTACTACTCACGCGTTGATGATCAATTTGATATGAGGCAGTATCTTCAACTTCAAAGCCTAGTTCAGCCCCTTTTTCCTTTAATAAATGAAAATTACCGCGCCGTGCTTTACCAAAATGGAAATCATCGCCCACCACCAGGTATTTAATATTTAACACATGGATGAGAAAGTCACTGATAAATAGCTCTGGATCACAATTTGCCAGTTGCCGATCAAATTTCATAACAATAAGATCGTCAATGGGAAGCTTAGTTAAGGGTAAAACTTTTCCTCTGAGACGGGTCAACCTTGATGGGGCATTATCTCCTAAGAAATACTCTAAAGGCTGGGGTTCAAAAACCAAAAGATTGACGGGCAACCCTAACTCTCTTCCCTTCTCAGCCAAATGATTAATAACGACTTGATGACCCAGGTGAACACCATCAAAGTTACCAATCGACAAAACGCAACCTTCCGGCCCGGCTTGGTAGTTGGTTAATCCACGAATGATGCGCATAAGGAGATACTTAAAAAGCAATTATCTTATCAGATATAGCCATTGATAGCCCCATCACTACAAGCCGGTTGCACTCGTTAATTGGCGAAATCTAAATCCACTCAGCCATAATGCACCTCCATAACTTATTATTCCTGCCATGATTAACATGAATAAATTGCCGGCCTGTCTAAACGAAGACATGTCATACCATGTCAATTGACCCAAACCATAAATCAAGATAATTAGCATGATAGCGCTGGCAAACAACAGTCTGATGACGAAAGACAACCATTTTTTTTGTGGTTGGAAAATGGACTGCTTAATCAAGCTAAATAGTAATAGCCCGGCATTGACAAAGGCCGCCAGAGAAGTGGCTAACGCCAAGCCCATATGCCCCCATCCCCCAATGAAAACCAAATTTAGCAGAATATTGGTAACTAAGGCATATATTCCCCAACGAACCGGCGTTTTCATATCAAGGCGAGAGGTAAACGCAGGGACCAGCAATTTAATCAAAACAAATCCTAATAAGCCAAACGCATAAGCCATCAGACTTACAGCGGCCATAGACACATCATAATGATTAAACGCTTCATTCTGAAACAATGTGATAATAATCGGTTCAGCCAGCACTACAAGACCTATCGACGCTGGTATTGAAATGAATAAAACAAGTCTTAACCCCCAATTTAACGCATCAGAAAAATGCGCCATTTGGCGAGCGGCGTATTTTTTTGACAATATTGGCAATATAGCGGTTGAAACCGCCACACCAAAAACACCTAGAGGGAATTCAACCAAGCGGTCTGAGTAGTACAGCCAGGAAACACTTCCGGTTGTTAAAAACGATGCCATTAGCGTATCTGTAAACAGATTCAATTGAGTGACTGAAACACCAAAAACTGATGGAAGCATTAGAGACATCATTCGGCTGACAGCCGCATCTTTAAAGATTATTTTTGGCTTTGGCAACAGGTTTAATCTGTTCAACACTGGAATCTGTAGCCATAATTGTAAGATGCCTGCGACTAAAACTGCCCACGCAAGCATCTTAACTGGTTGCAAAGAATTTGGAGCTATCCATATTGCCGTAATGATCAAACAAACATTGAGTATGACCGGGGTAAATGCTGGTATGGCGAAATGATCGAATGAATTTAAAATCCCACTGGCAAAAGCAACCAACGAGATAAAAAACAAATAGGGCAGAATAATTTTCAACAATTCAACCGCCAGTTGAAATTGTTCACTTTGTACATCAAAACCGGGCGCTAATAACATGATAATTTGAGGTGCTGTCATTATTCCTAGCACCGTTACTACCAATAACCCAAGAATAAGCGAACCGCTAACACGATTTAGAAATTCTGTTAATTCATTTCGCTGGTTTCTTTCTTGGTATTCAGTGATAATCGGCACAATGGCTTGAGAAAAAGCACCTTCAACAAATAACCGCCTTAACAAATTTGGAATTTTAAATACCAAAAAAAACGCATCAGTAGCCGCATCTGCTCCTAGCAGACGTGCAAATATCATATCTCTTAAAAAACCTAGAACCCGAGACAACACGGTCATACCACTCACAAGAACTGCCGGTTTGAAAAATTGTTTAATCAGTTTTCCTCAAAATTGTTTAGAAAAAGTAAGGATTGGGATTATATTTAGCAAAAAAAGAATGAAGCTCGCATCAAAATTATATTTGACAAGTCCCGTAAAAGTCTAAATAATGTTGGGTTTTTTAACGGAACAAGAAATATTAATGGCTAATTCAGCATCTGCGAAAAAAAGAGCGAGACAAGCGGAAAAAAACCGACAAAGAAACGCAAGTCAACAAAGTAATCTAAGAACTTATATCAAAAAAGTGATGGCCACCGTTGAAACAGGAAATTATGAAAACTCAATGGCAGCATTCAAAAAAGCATGCGCACTTATTGATACCGCTGTTAACAAAAACCTAATCCACAAAAATAACGCTGCCAGAAAGAAAAGCAGACTTAACGCAAGAGTTAAAGCACTATCTTCTTAAGAAGGCCGAATAATTATACTTAAAGTCGAATTGAAACCGACTTTAAGTAGTGAACCTTTACAGCACCATCAAGTTATCTCGGTGTATCAGTTCAGGTTCATTCACATACCCAAGTAGATCTTTGATGTCAGCGCTTGCCCTTCCTTGTATTAGATTTACTTCATCATTTCCATAATTTACCAAACCCCTGGCTACTTCCCTGGATGATCCATCAACACAAACAACCAAGTCGCCACGTCCAAAATATCCAGAAGAACTAACGACACCAATCGATAACAAGCTTTTGCCGGCCGTTCTTAACACCTTAACCGCTCCTTCATCCAGCACTAACTGACCTTTAGTCTGCAAATGCCCGGCCAACCATTGCTTTCTAGCTACTAATGGAGGCACGTTCGGCACTAAAAATGATCCGATTTGTTGCCCTTCTATAATTTTGATAATAACGTTGTCCATAAAGCCGCCTGCGATAACGGTCGCGGATCCTGAACGGGCTGCTAACCGAGCGGCATTTATTTTAGTAGTCATTCCTCCTCGACCCAGCCCACTAAGACTATCGCCGGCCATGGCTTCCAAAGAACTATCATTTACATTAATTTGGCTAATAATTTTAGCCTCTTGATAAAGTGCTGGGTTCTTTGAATACAACCCCTGCTGATCGGTCAAGATAATTAATAGCTCTGATTGCGTTAAATTGGCAACTAAAGCACCTAAATTGTCATTGTCGCCAAAACGTATTTCGTCGGTTGCCACCACATCGTTTTCGTTAATAATTGGAACCACGTTGAGCGACAACAAGGTAAGGAGTGTGCTTTTAGCATTTAAATACCGACGCCGATCAGACAGGTCATCATGGGTTAAAAGAACTTGGGCCGTATGCATCCCATGCTGCTGAAAGAAATTTTCATACACTTGCACCAAACCCATTTGACCAATAGCCGCGGCTGCTTGAAGTTCATGCAACGTTTGCGGCCTGGTATGCCACCCCAAGCGACACATGCCTTCGGCAACTGAGCCTGATGATACTAAGATGACTTCAACACTGTCAGTTTTCAACGCAACGACCTGCTTAACCCAGCTTGCAATAGCCTCTCGATTTAGTCCTTGCCCATGATTCGTTAGCAACGAACTACCAATTTTTATGACGACCCTCTTTACCGAAGAAAAGTCACACCGGCTCTTCATTTACCTTCTGTTTTTGCTGTTCTAAATAGTTCATTACTGCATAGGATAACTCACTAACCCCTTTCCTATTGATAGCCGAAATTTCATAAACTGGTCCTTGCCAGGCTAGCTCTTTAACAATGGCAGCACACCGTTGTTTAGCTTCTTCTTCAGAAAGGCGATCAATTTTATTGAATACCAACCAGCGCGGCTTTTCTGCCAAATCAGCACTCCACCTAGTCAGTTCATCTACAATATTTTTTATGGAATCGATAGGATCCTGCATTGTTTCATAAGGCATAATATCTACCAAATGCAACAATAACTTTGTTCGTGCCAAGTGTTTTAAAAACTGTAAACCCAATCCTGCGCCATCAGCAGCTCCCTCAATCACACCTGGAATATCAGCCATCACAAAACTTCGAGAATCATCTATTCTTACAACACCCAAGTTTGGGTAAAGCGTCGTAAAGGGATAGTTTGCAACTTTGGGTCTAGCAGCAGAAACCGCTCGAATAAGACTTGATTTGCCCGCATTGGGTACGCCTAAAAGCCCTACATCAGCAATCAGTTTCAGCTCCAATTTTAGTAACCTTCGCTCTCCATGTGTACCTTCGGTAGACTGCAATGGCGTGCGATTGACACTGCTTTTAAAGCGGGTATTACCCAAGCCATGAAAACCGCCTTTGGCAACTAACAACGTTTCCCCTAAATGAATCAAGTCACCAATTTTTTCTTGGGTATCAGAATCATGCACTTGAGTTCCTGGAGGTACATTGATAATACTATCCTGACCTCTTTTACCGCGACAATTCTTAGCTTGACCTTTTTCTCCACTTTCTGCCCGGTGTACCGAATGATAACGAAAATCGACCAGTGTATTAACGTTCTCAGTCGCTACTATATACACATCGCCGCCGTCGCCGCCATCGCCGCCATCAGGGCCACCTTTTGGAATATATTTTTCGCGACGAAAACTCACGCAGCCATTACCTCCGTCGCCGGCCTCGACCTTTATCTCTGCTTCATCTACAAATTTCATGGCATAAAAAAACCCCTACTTAGCGGGGTTTCAGTTAATCTTTTTTTCGGTAACCACCTGTTTGCAACAGTGGTCAAAATAACAAGGGTTTTGACCTTAAGCAGCCAACACGCTGATGTACTTACGCTTATTTGGCCCTTTAGTTTCAAATACGACTTTACCTTCGGCTGTAGCAAACAATGTATGATCTTTACCACAACGTACGTTAGTACCGGGGTGAAACCTGGTTCCTCGTTGCCTTATCAAAATATTTCCTGCTTTGACTTCTTGACCACCAAAACGCTTAACGCCTAAACGTTTTGACTGAGAATCGCGCCCATTTCTGGTACTACCACCTGCTTTCTTATGTGCCATGACTCACTCCACTATGAATTAAACAGAGATACCTGTAATCTGAACTTCAGTAAAATATTGACGATGACCCATTTTTTTCATATGGTGTTTTCGCCTTTTAAATTTTATTATATTAACTTTTTTATGTCTGCCTTGAGATTTAACTGTACCAGAGACTTTACTTCCATCTATAAAAGGCTTACCTACTTGAACAGATCCGTCAGCCTGAACCATGAGAACTTTGTCAAATTCAATGATATCTCCTTCGCTGGCATCTAATTTTTCTATTTTCAGAGTTAATCCCTCTTCGACTCTATATTGCTTACCACCTGTTTCTATTACTGCATACATGCGAAAACACTCCACAATGCTTTTCTGTTTGAGTTAACTTTAAAATTATAATTGATGAAGTCACCAACAGTCAAATAATCAAATGATACTTTAAATTTCACAGCAGCCTTTATGAAACTAAAAAATCATTTTAGACTTGTCATGATGTTTCCTTATTCTCATAACGCCATAGTTTTTTACAAAAATGAAAATAATTTAGTTAACATAGCTTATGATATGTCAATAGGAATATTCTAGGGATTTCAAGTACTAATTACCCTTAAGTACGATGCAGGGTAGGAAGCTAAAAGGGATAATAAAACAACATAACAACGAACCACAAAAGACTACTGGGAGAAAAATAATGAAGCAAATAATAACAGCCACATTAGGCATTTTTGCACTGATGTTATTATTTTTCTTTTGTATTCCAAAACACGTTACTAACATTCAGAAAGATATTTCTCAAAGAGTTTTTCGAGACCTTTCAGACCGAGGGATGCCTTGGGCCAGAGTTTCAGTTGACGGTCGCAACATAAAGCTTTCGGGCGTATCTCCTTCACTCCAATTTAAACAAAAAGCTGGACAAGTCGCATCCACCACCTGGGGTGTTGGATCAATTGATAATAACTTGGCGGTTGATCCTAGAAGCCTAGGAAAATTAGCTAAAAATTCGACCAAAGATTCTCTCTCAAACCACTATAAAACTTCTTTCACCAAAGCAGGTGGAGTGATCACTTTGAGCGGTCAAGTGACCAATGACAACAGCAGACGCCTTTTAGTGGATTTGGCCAAAAAAATTACTCAATCTCCTGATATTAATGATCAACTGACAATAGACGAACAATCGCCTGAAGGCTGGCTTGGTGCTGCTATCGTTGCAATGAGTAGTTTGGAACAGGTTAAAAGCGGCCAGGCAACATTACTTGACCAAAGTTTTGACTTAGTTGGCATCACCAGCCCCATTACGACAGATAAGATCCGTGAACAAATTAAAACCAGGCTACCCACCAATTTTGTAACCAGTATTAAATTAGTTCCGCCCAAAGATGCAGCCAATGGTTCAACAACCCCTAAACCCAGTTTTAAATTTTGCCTTAATCAATTTAACCATATGCTTATTGAGAAAAAAATAAACTTCTCAACCAGCGGCACTTTTCTGTCTGAGCGAAGCAAAAGTACTTTAGATCAACTCGTTGCATTCACCCAAATTTGCCCTGGATCGCGAGTTGAAATTTCTGGACACACTGATTCAAGAGGCAGGCACGAAAATAATCTAAGTCTAGGTCAAAGCCGCTCAAGTGCGGTCATAGAGTTTTTAATCACCAAAGGTGTTAAACGCGAACTATTAATTGCAGCAAGCTATGGATCATCAAACCCAATCGCTGATAATGCAACAGAAGTAGGTCGCGCTACTAATCGTCGAGTCGAATTCCAATTAGTCAAATAATAATCAAGTAGAGGAAAGCATTATGGAGTACCTAATTTTTCAAATCATTTTTTGTCTGCTAATTGCCGCCCTGATTGGGTTTAGTGTTGGCTGGTTGTTAAAAAGCTATTCAGCAAAAAACTACGAGCTCGTAATAAAGGAACAATGCGAAGAAAAGATCCAGACTCTAGAAAACAAAATAGCTAATATTTCCACTACCAAAAGCAAGGTCAGTGTTGGCGCCAGAAACCAGACACTCTCACTCGACTCCGATTTGGCTATTGACAGCGAACTTAACATGAATATTGATACTGAAATGATTGAAGAAGCAAAAAAGGAAAGCTCTTCCGGTCAAAACAAGCAGAATTAAAGCGTTGCAGAAAACAACAAAACTGAACAACAATGAAAAGGCAGCAGGATAGCCAACAACAATTTAGCTTTTTGGTTTACTGTAATTTTAACCACCTTAAACGATTGGCATTAGTTACAACCGTCAAAGAGGACATTGCCATAGCTGCCCCTGCTATCATAGGATTAAGCAACAATCCTGTCACTGGATACAGCAGACCGGCTGCTATGGGGATACTCAATGTGTTATACAGAAAAGCGCCCAATAAATTTTGCTTAATATTTTGAATAGTTGCCTTTGATAAGGCCACTGCATCATTGACTTTACTTAATGAACCCTGCAATAAAACAATATCAGCGCTCTCAATGGCAACATCTGTTCCTTTGCCGATAGCCATGCCAACATTGGCCTGAGCCAAAGCAGGGGCGTCATTGACCCCATCTCCTACCATGCCAACAATTTCACCTTGTTGTTGCAACGACTGAACGATTGATGCTTTATCACTTGGCATCACGTTCGAATGTACCTTTGATATACCAACTTGTTCGGCGATGGCATTAGCGGTGACAGCATTATCGCCAGTCACCATGTAAACATTAATGCTGTTTGATATCAAATTCTCTATCGCTTTGGCAGAATCTGGCTTGATTGAATCTGCAACCGTTATAATGCCGGCTAAACGATCACTTACTGCTAATAGCATGGGTGTCTGCCCCATTTCTGAATAGCCGTTAAGCTTATCTTTAAAGCGCTCTGAATAAATTTGAAAATCGTCCATCAACGCTATATTTCCAAGACAAATTGTTTCTCCAGCCACTTCTGCAGTAACACCTTTGCCAGAAATCGCACTAAAATTTTGAGCTTGCTTGGTATCTATACCCTTTTCTTTAGCAGCACTTACAATAGCTGTTGCTAGCGGATGTTCAGAGCCCAACTCAACAGAAGCAGCATACTGCAAAACCATTTGTTCTGAAAGCTGCCCAAACGATTCGACATGAATAACACTAGGCTTGCCTTCGGTAACAGTCCCTGTTTTATCCAGGATCACGGTGGTTATTTTTCCTGCAGTTTGCAAAGCTTCTCCATTTCTGATCAAGATGCCCATTTGAGCCGCTCGACCCACAGCAACCATCACAGAAATTGGTGTCGCCAAACCTAGAGCACACGGACAAGCAATTACCAACACGGTCATAGAAGTAACAAAAGCATAACCTAAACTGGGAATTGGTCCCCACATCCACCATAGAATGAATGTTAAAACAGAAATCGCAACAACAACCGGAACAAACACAGCTGCAATTTTATCGACAATTTTCGCAATTTCTGGCTTACTCCCTTGTGCTTGCCTGACGCTTTCAATAATTTGGGCTAAAGCAGTATCCCTTCCAATACGAGTTGCTTGCATCAAGAAAGTGCCTTGCAGGTTAATAGTTCCGGCAACAACTTTATCACCATGCTTTTTTTCAATGGGCATGGATTCACCGGTAAGCATTGATTGGTCAACCGATGAAAACCCTTCAACTAAAATACCATCGACAGCAATTTTTTCACCAGGACGAACCCTCAAAGTCTCTTCGAGTCCAACTTTTTCTATGGGTATATCGATTTCGACACCATCACGAACGACTCGGGTAGTTTTGGGTTGCAACCCGATGAGCTGACGTATTGCCGCTGACGTTTTACCACGAGCCCTGGTTTCTAAGGCAGAACCCAGATTAATAAACGCTAGAATAATCACAGACGCATCAAAATAAGCATGCTTGGCCATAGCAGGCAACCAATCCACATAGTCTAAAATGATAGTCGAATATAACCAAGCCGAACCAGTCCCTAAGGCAATAAGGGTGTCCATATTAGCCTGTCTTTGTTTAATTGCTTTCAGTGCGCCGGTAAAAAAATGGCCGCCTGAATAAATCAAAACCCCTAAGGTCATCAATGATATTTGAGTCCAAAACTGACTTCCCAACTCAGAGTTTATTTCAGGAAGAAGATTGAGATGTCCCGCTATCATTAAAGGCACACCCAATATAGCGGCAACCAACGCTTTTCTGATGAGCGACCTGTAATGTTGATCCTCAAGCGCTTCCTGCGATGAAAGGTCTTCGAGTCCTTGCATCATAGCAGCTTCATAGCCGGCTGCTGTAACAGCCTGTTGCAAAGCTTCAGGGTCCGCTTTACCGGTTACCATTGCAGTGTGATCAGCAAAATTTACATCTACATCCGTAACGCCATCAACATTGGCCAATGCATTTTCAACAGAACTAACGCAGCTGGCACAGCTCATGCCGGAAATGGAAAGACTTATTTTTTCATATGGTTTCTGACTGTCGGGCATCGTTCTACTCCTCAATCATTTAGCTATCAGTGATAGATTAAAGAAAGTGTCCAGCATGTTTAATTAACCTGATAGCCAGCCTTTTCAGTCTGGGCCTTGATTGCTTCAAGATTAGTCTTAGCAGGATCGTATTCTACTGACACCCGGTTTGCCTGATGAGATGCAGTTACTGACAGTATGCCATCAACTAGTTTGAGTTGAGACTGCACGTTATTTTCACAACCTCCGCATTTCATACCTTGAACGTTTAGTACAATTTTTTCTGGCATGACATCTCCATAATAATGTTTGAAACAAGAAATTTTCTTTTTATACCCTAAACTTGAGGGATAAAACCTGCAAAATCAATCTTGAGATTACCTTTATTTTAAAAAGTTTACTATCTTTTAACTTATGACGAGTTTTCTGATTGGGCAACAACAAATCCTGGACAAAAATTTAAATATTTTTGGCTATGAAATTCTATTCAGAGGAAATGACTTTGACTTAAGAGACGAAGAAAGCGCCACCCTTGCTACAAATCAGGTTATAACCGATACGATTATAGAGTTCGGATTGAATGCTATCGTAGGCCCACATAAGGCATTCATCAACTTTACTCGACAAAATTTACTAAGCAAAACACCGCTTCATCTTCCAAAAGATCAAGTTGTCATCGAAGTTTTAGAAAATATCAAAGTCGACAAACTCATGGTCAATACATTACAAAACCTCAGTCAACAAGGTTACATGATTGCACTGGACGATTTTGTATTTTCCCCCGAATGGATACCACTGATAGAAATTGCTAACATCATTAAACTTGATGTTATGCAGTACAGCCGGAACGAAATAAGTAACATTTTAAAAAAGCTTCAGGGTTTCAAAGGAAAAATACTCGCTGAAAAAGTAGAAACTCAAGAAGATTTTGACTTTTGTAAAAGTTTAAGTTTTGATTATTTTCAAGGCTATTTTTTTAGTAAACCGATCATATTAGAAGGGCAGCGTATTGGTGTTAACCAACAGTCGACCATTAATTTACTGAGTATAATTAACAAACCCAATGTCGAAATAAAAGAGATAGCGACAACGATTGCTCAAGACCCTGCACTAAGTTATAAGTTACTAAATTATCTTAACTCAGCAAAGTTTGTTACCTCCAATCGCATTGAATCTATTCAGCATGCAACGGTATTACTAGGTTTGCAAGAAATTAAACGTTGGGTAAATATATTGAGCTTATCAGCATTAACCCCACAATCTCAGGCCGCTCTCCAAATTTCTTTGATCAGAGCCAAGATGTGCGAATTTCTTGCAGAATACATCAATGAGACCTTGGAACCGTTCTTTATGGTAGGCTTGTTTTCCAACCTTGATTCGCTTTTGCAGCAACCTTTGGAGAAAATCATACCCAAACTACCTATTGACAATGAGATTAGTGAAGCAATATTAGAAAAAAAAGGAAACAACGGAAAAGCATTAGATTGTGTGATAAATTACGAACAGTGGAATTTTCAAGGTATCTCATTTTACGATATAGAACTGGAAAAGCTCGGGCAAGCTTATTTACAAAGCCTAAATTGGACTCATGAAGTATTGTCTAATCTAAAAGCCTAAACTTTTTAAAAAATGCTATATGAAACCTAAGCTGTTTATTTTACTACTACTTTTCTCATCCAACGTGGCAGCTATCAAGCTGCAGGATTTATCCGCTCAAGGACTAAAAGCCTTACAGGAAAAAAACCCAATAATCATTGATATAAGAACATCTCACGAATGGGCTGCGACCGGCATTATCCCTTCCAGCAGAAAAGCCGCGTTTTTTTCCACCGATGGGCAATACAACATCAATAAATGGCTTAAAACATCTGGTATGTCTTCAATATCTGTTGACCAGCCTGTAGTTTTGATCTGCCAATCAGGTAATAGAAGCAAAATGGTCGGTGATTTCCTAGTCAAGCAGTTAGGTCTAAAGAATATTTATTATTTGCGAAACGGCATAAACAGCTGGGTTTCAGAAGGATACCTACTAAAGAAAGTAATTCTCTCATCGTCAGACAAAACTGAATCAATCGAATAACGTAAGCCATCATGGATTTAAAAACCATTCGCAGTCAAACCATCGCTCTTGCCGGTATCGCTCAAACGGCCTATTTAGTCCAACAAATTGCTCGCTTTGGCAAAGCTGATCAAAACATTATGGAAGCGAGTATCGGTAGCATTCTAAAAGTAGACTCTGACAGTGTTGAAGATATTTATGGTGGCATACAAAATCTTGCTTGCGGACTGGAAAAGTTACAAAAACAATTAGCCAGTAGAGATGTAATGGATCCAGAGCAAGCAAGAATTGCCGCATCATTGATATTTCTTGAAAACCAACTTTCTTCAAACAAACAAATGCTTAAAACCATTAGCACTGGCATTGACAAGGCAACAGCTCAAACGGAGCATTTTGGTTTAATGCATGAAAATGTGTTAGCTAATCTTGCTGACGTTTACCAAAACACTGTTAGCACTATTAAGCCTCGCATTATCATTCAGGGAGAAGAGGAATACTTAAAACAACCTGAAATCGCGAACAAAATAAGGAGCCTTTTACTGGCAGGGATACGTTCCGTTTTTCTTTGGCGACAATGTGGTGGCTCGCGCTGGAAATTCCTTTTCTTTCGAAAAAAACTTCAAGACGAGACCAAACTACTCCTTACCGAATTGTAGCAGGAAAACCATTATTCTCCCTGCGTTTTCACTACTTGGCAATTCTTATGCCTGTGAAGTTTAACGATAAACCTAATGCCTGAATTACCCGAAGTTGAAACAACTTTAAGAGGTATTAGCCCTCACATCCTCGGTCAAACAGTTGATCGAGTCACTATTCGTCAAACCCAATTACGCTGGCCTGTCGCTGCTGAAACCCAGCAACTAGTTCAACAAACTATTACTAAGGTCAGCAGGAGAGGGAAATACATACTTTTGCACTTTACAAAAGGTACTTTGATTATCCATCTCGGCATGTCAGGTAGTTTAAGAATTACTGATTTGCAGCAAACTCACGGTAAACACGATCATATCGATATACTATTTGCTAAAAAAATCCTTCGTTTTAATGACCCAAGGCGCTTTGGTTGCTTTCTGTGGACAAATGGATCATTGGAAGATCATCCTCTTTTTAAAAAGCTGGGGCCTGAACCTTTCTGTGAATCCTTTAATGCTGACTGGCTCTACCACCAAGCTAAAAACAGAAAAACAGCCGTAAAGCTATTCATCATGGACAATCACATTGTCGTTGGCGTTGGTAATATTTATGCCAATGAAACGCTTTTCCGGGCCGGCATTCATCCGGCTCGACAAGCCAATAGAATCGCAAAAAAACGTTATGGAATATTGGTGCAAACCATTCGAACAGTTCTGGATGAAGCAATCAAAAAGGGAGGCACCACCCTAAAAGATTTTGTTAATGAGCAAGGAAAACCAGGATATTTTCAGCAATCCCTAAAAGTCTATAGTAGAGCAAATGAGCCTTGCCAAGCATGTCATACTCCAATCAGACAGCTTAAACTTGGTCAACGATCAACATTTTTTTGCGTTACCTGTCAAAGATAGTAATACAAGTACTACAAACTGTTAACGCAACCCTAAAAGGAAGACTGACTTCGAACAGTAGCCATCGGCTTTATTTTGGTGAATAATCATTGGCTGATTAATCTCAAACTTACACGTTACAACTCCAAAACATACGGCAATATTCTTATGACCTCAATCGAAGAAATCGAATTTGTCCAATCTCAAGCAGATTGCCTCTACTCTAAGCTTGAGGTCGAAGCGGCTATGGATAAAATGGCAGAACAAATCACATCAAAATTAGCTAACAAAAACCCGCTTATGCTTTGTTTGATGAACGGGGGAGTTGTCCTGGCTGGCGGCTTGCTAAGTCGTATGCATTTTCCGTTAAACTTTGATTCCATCAATGCCAGTCGTTATCTTGGAAAGACAGAAGGTGGGTCAGTCCAGTGGATACAAAAACCACTGACTCCAATCAAAGATCGTGAAGTGCTGTTAGTCGACGATATTTTAGATCGAGGTTTTACACTGCAAACTATTCATCAATACTGCCAGGAACAAGGGGCAACATCTATCAATATCGCTACTCTGGTAGACAAAAAAATTGAAGCGATCGAAAAGCCAATTAAAGCCGATTTTATCGGTCTCACATTACCCAACCGTTATCTTTTCGGCTATGGCATGGATTACAAAGGTTATTTGAGAAATGCTCCCGGAATTTTTGCTTGTAAGGAAGAAGTATGAAGAATTTAGCGATAATAGGTGGAACAGGCCTTCAGCAACTCACTGGTTTTACTTTAGAACAGGAAAAACACTTCAAAACACCATTTGGCATTCCTTCTGGACCTTTATTAAAAGGTAATGTCAAAGGCATTCCTATCACTTTTCTTGCACGACACGGTAATCCTCATTTGATACCGCCGCATCGAATTAATTACCGAGCCAACATCTGGTCATTGAAAGAAACCGGCATAGAACAAATCATTGCCATTGCTGCAGTAGGTGGCATCAGCAAAGAAATGTACCCTTCAAGAATCGCAATCCCGAATCAAATAATTGATTATAGTTACCAAAGAAAACATACCTTTTTTGAAGAAGACTTAGAGCATGTCACACACATTGATTTTACCAACCCGTATTCTTTAGCATTAAGAGATAAATTGCTTAACGTGGCCAAAAATATTAATTTGGATATTTGTAAACAAGGTACCTATGGTTGTACTCAAGGGCCACGCTTGGAAACCGCTGCTGAAATTGCCAAAATGGAAAGCGATGGATGCGACATGGTCGGCATGACTGGAATGCCTGAAGCTGCTCTGGCTAGAGAATTAGGTCTTAACTACGCTAGCTGTGCCGTTGTAGCTAATTGGGCTGCCGGTAAATCGGCCAATGAAATTACCATGACTGAAATCGAACAAAATCTAAGACTTGGCATGGCTGATGTCGAAAAACTTATACTAGCTATCATAACGGGTGCATAGTTATCAAAGCTGATTAACTTTTTTCGTTTCTTTCCGGCTACCGTAGCTCGTTTTTTTAATAGCTGCTATTATTTTCGATGTAGAGTGACCCTGAATGAAAGGTAAAATCTTTACCTCTCCTCCTCTCGCTAAAACATTTTTACTGCCAGCGATTTGGGTAATATCCTCGTAATCACCACCCTTCACTAAAACATCAGGCGACAACTTTGATATTAAAGTTTCTGGTGTATCTTGGTCAAAAGAGGCAACCCAATCCACACACTCCAGTGCTGCTAACATTTGCATCCTATGCGATAAATCGTTGATGGGTCGTTCGTTTCCTTTTAATCGTTTAACTGATGCATCGCTATTCACTAAAACAATTAAACGATCACCCAGTTCCCTTGCCTGCTTTAAGTAACTCAGATGGCCAGGATGAAGAATGTCAAAACAACCGTTGGTAGCAACAATCTTTTCACCTTGAAGTTGCGACGTAGCCAGCACTGCTTCCAAAGTTTCTTCGTCGACCACCCCTCTATGATGTGCTTTAGCGTTTTCTAATGCACGATTGAATTCGGCAATAGAAATGGTTGCCGTTCCCATTTTTCCGACGACAATGCCAGCACCAATATTTGCCAACTTGGTCGCTTCAGGAAGCGATTTATGCGCTGCAATACTGGCAGCTAAAACAGAAATTACGGTATCACCCGCACCGGTTACATCATAAACTTCTCTAGCATTGGTCGGCAAGTGTAATGGCTCAGAACTGCGATTAATAAGAGTCATGCCATGTTCTCCGCGTGTTACCAACAGTGCTTCTATAGCCAAGTCTTGGATTAAATTAACCCCTTTTTCAACCATATGGGCATCATCGTTGCATTGTCCAACGATTGTTTCAAATTCAGTTAAATTCGGTGTGATTACAGTTGCATCACGATAAATACTAAAATCTGTACCTTTAGGATCAACTAAAACCTTTTTGCCTTTAGAGCGAGCCAAACTAATAAATTGATTAACAGCTGACAGCGTGCCTTTACCATAATCGGAAAGAATAATAACATCGGATTGATCTAATTCATCCTTGAATTTAGCCAATAAATAATCTGGCTTAACATGATAAAAGCCATCTTCAAAATCCAAACGTATTAATTGTTGATGTCTACTCATCACTCTTAGCTTGGTGATAGTAGGGTATTGGTTCAGTCGTTCAAAACAGCAATGAACTTGTGCAGTATCGAGAATATTGGCTAATTCATTCGCTGCCTCATCATCACCAGTAAAGCCGAATAGTGCTACCTTAGTCCCTAATGCTGCAATATTCAAAGCTACGTTGGCTGCGCCCCCAACGCGCTGCTCATTGTTTCTGACATGTACCACCGGTACTGGCGCTTCCGGAGAAATTCTGGACGTTGCACCATGCCAATATCGGTCGAGCATCAGATCACCCACAACGAGGATCCGAGAGGTAGAAAAATCGGGTAAAAGCATAATTTAATTTTAACGATATAAGTTAAAAAATAATACCATAACCTCTCAAGAAGCTTGGAATAAAGCGTTTAACTGGATAATATGTAAAATAAAATATCTTCAAAGAAATTAGGAGTAAGCAATGAAAGTGACCATTTTCCACAACCCCAGGTGCAGTAAATCGAGACAAACTCTAGCATTATTAAAAGAGAAAGGCTATTCCCCCGAAATCGTAGAATATCTCAAGAACCCACCCACAACCAATGAATTGGAACAAATTCTAACCATGCTAGGCATGGAACCCGAGCAGCTCATCCGTAAAGGAGAAGCTGAATATAAAAACTTAGGATTAGACAAAGGTAATTTTGACCGTCAGGCGTTAATCCAAGAGATGGTTAATACGCCGAAACTAATTGAAAGACCTATTGTAATAGCTGACCAAAAAGCCGCACTTGGAAGACCTCCAGAAAATGTTTTGACTATTCTGAAGTGAATAGCCGCTGGATAAGAATGAGCCAATGCATTCCTTGGGATGAACTTACAGAAGGTTATTATCAAAATATTTCTACTCAAGAAGGTCTGCCATTGATGCTCGTTGGTCATTGAAGCAGTAAAACTCTGCCCTTCAGATGCAAAAACTGTTCTGCAAATTCAGGGAAACCCGTCTATGGGATCGGTCTGGTAGATTATTTAATGGAAACACCATTTGCCTTATCCTGATTGATTGATATTCGAAAACGCATGGGACAAATCAGTTTTTGAGGGTTTCCATCAAGCTATGATTGACGCAAATGAAGAAGAAGCACGAAAGCCCCAGCCAAAAAATCAAGAACAGCGTCGAAGTCAATCACCAGAACAGTCGGATAAATATCCATCCTCAGAAAGCACAACGAAGAACTGACAATCTGCAACGCATTCCGCTTGAGAGTTAGTTCGGTTAAGGCAAAACGGCTACGGCTCAACTATATGATCTAATACATCTAATGCCTCTATCGCCGGGATAAACAGCAACTTCTGGTAATGAATTCAGGATTACTGCTATTTTGCAATGTCAATAGAACACCAACAGGGTGTCAGGCGTTTTATTAGCGGGTCCTATTGGTATTTTTATGAACAATAAATTGAAGGCCAATTTTTTGGTATGGTCGAACAGACCTCTCAATTGTTAACAACATTGCAAATACTAATTTTTCCTTCGGCAACTTTTGCAATGATATCGACAGTAAGTTGTGCTTTGGAGTCCAAGACAATCATCCTCTGCGTCCCCTAGATATTCAAAAACGAATATTTAAGGGATCACTTATACGGTGAATCCGTCAAATTCCCTTGGTAGTTACGGTGCGACAAAATCGCTTGGTGTTAACACATGAAAATGTAGTAGGTCAAACCTGAGCTGACAAAAAGCACAAGATTCTGTTAGCCCAACTTCGTGACAATTTTAGATGTATTCCTGATATATCAATAACTTGTAAATTTAAAACTTGGCCAGCTGGCACTACAAATTTTGTACTTTTGTGTAAATCATTGAATTTCAGAATTATATTTTGATAAATTTATGGAACAGCACAATAGTGAGGAAAGTTTTCCTAAAAGTCAATGAAATTATGCTTGAAAATAACGAAAATGGCACCACAAAAAGATTCAAAAAAATACCCTTGATTTTAAAGAACTTTTTATTCCTATAAAACATAAATCAATGACTTAGCTAAAAAAACCCACAAAGATGGGTTAGGATCGAATGGCTCCTTTTTCTCCTAAAACGGCCAGTCCGTCGGTATCAACTTAACTGGCTGCATCCGACCCATAGCAGACTATGGGAATAAGCTAACAACTTCCTACCGATCGATACTGAATCCTTTCGTCTTTTTATACCCATATTGATCAACAATCAGACGTATCAATTTAATATCTCGTAGTCCGTTACAGGGTTCTAAATCAAGTTGACCGACCCCTTGAATGCCCTTGATCGAATGAATAATCGCCTTCCGTTTTAATCCATAATTTATGATCATCAGTCCCGATCCAATGTTGAATATCCCACTTAAACAAAGTGAGCTGCCCATTACCTTCATATTCCAAACGTTCAGCTCTAAAGTGGCTATAGATAGCCTGATCGTCTTGAGCAAATGCCAAATTTGTATTCAATATCATCGCTACTGTTAGTTGAATGAATCGCCATCTGATTAGCTCCACCAACTGAGCATTTCTTTTGTTGTTCATTCTCCAGTTAAGTCTTCTACGACAAATTTTCTAAACATGCCCGTTTGCATGTGATATAGCAAGTCAGGTAGGGTGGGCAGGTTTTTTTGCCCACCGTCGAGGTAAATCATGGTGGGCAGAAAAGCGTTGCCCACCCTACCCGGCTAAATTGGATTAGATCCTTTGGTGAGCAAGTTGCCGAATTGAAAAGTCCTGAACAAGTGATTTATGCTGAGATGGATGAAATGCATACCTATGTGGGTCAAAAAAAAGCTATAAATGGATATGGATTGCTGTTGATAGATATGGGAAAAAATTCATCAATTTCATTGTTGGCGACCGAAGCGTACAGACAGGACAAAAACTCTGGGAAGGAATTGAAGATCAATTAAATGGAACAATAGCAACCGATTATTGGCAGCCCTATGAACATTTTATTCCTAGCGAAAAACACGTTCAATCCAAAGCTGAAACATACACAGTTGAAGGCTACAATAGTATCTTTAGACATTTTCTTGCACGAATGAGAAGAAAGACAAAATGTTACACAAAAAGTGTTCGAATGCTTGAGCTGTCTATATTACTCTTAATGCATAAAAGAAATGGAACATTAACTATACTAAATTAGCAATGCCAAGAATATTAATACTATTAGGGCGAAAAAAGAGACGCGCGAAGAAAAATAGAATGAATCCGTTTTATGTGTCACAGGAAGTCCTTTTACCTGAAAATCTAGCGCGAAGGGTAAACTTTTATTTAAGACCTGTCAATATTGAATCATCAAAAAAGATGACTTCAGCTGGAAGCAATGCTCAAACAATCTATTTGTTTTTTGTGCAAATTTTAATTTAATCCTAAGCCGGACACTAAGCATGCTGGTTTTTATATAATAAAGCTCAATACCAATATACTGTCAGGCTGCTTTTGGCCGAAAAGAGCCAGTTGCGATATTATTTTCTTTGTAACCTTACCAACTGCTTCAAGCAACAAAACAGTCATTCGAGCGTAACCAAATCAGGCACTGTCTGTCAGATCAAGTTTGAGCAACTACCTGTTAGTTTTATTCATGGACACTTTCCTTTAAGGGGTTTGATTAAAGCTTTTTGGCCTCGGCTATGAAGAGCCTTTTTAATTAGTCGTGTTCATCTCATCAAACAACTTCAGTACCATAGACGAATTCCAGCTACAAAACGTAAGCTGTGCTGGTGTTCCTTCAACGATTGTTCTTCAACATAATCAAAGCCTATATAAGGTGCGAACTCACGCATAATTTCATAACGTAACCGCATGCCCGCCTCAAATTCTGTGACACCCGCTTTTACATTACGATTTTTGATATCGGATGCCGCTACGTTCAATTCTATGCGAGGTTCCAGGATAAGCCTTTGCGTTAATAACAATTCGTAAGTAAGTCCCAATCGTGCCAGCACATTACCGTTAGAAGTAAAAAATAGGGCCGTATCGACTTCAATAAAATAAGGTGCTAAGCCTTGGAAACCAATGACAGCATCAAAGGTTCGCTCTGGCTCGAATGCCCTGCGGGCTCCGATCTGAAAGTCCCAGAATTTATCAACATTTCGACTATATAATAATTGTAAGTCTGCACGTCCGAAAATGCCTTGATCGAAAGAATAATCGCCTTCCGTTTTAATCCATAATTTGTGATCATCAGTCCCGATCCAATGTTGGATATCCCACTTAAACAAAGTGAGCTGCCCATTGCCTTCATATTCCAAACGTTCGGCTCTAAAGTGGCTGTAGATAGACTGATCGTCTTGAGCAAATGCCAAGTTTGTATTCAACATCATCGCTACTGTTAGTTGAATGAATCGCCACCTGATTAGCTCCTGCAACTGAGCAGTTCTTTTGTTGTTCATTCTCCAGGTACGTCTTCCACGACAAATTTTCTGAACATGCCTGTTTGCATGTGATACAGCAAGTGACAATGAAACGCCCACTCACCGACTGCATCAGCCAGCACATCCACTTCAACTGTTTGTCCAGGCTTAACATTTACAACATGTTTTTTTGGGTTCAATGCACCCTGACCAGCCTCTAAGTATTGCCACAAACCGTGCAGATGAATCGGATGATTCATCATAGTCTCGTTGATATACTTGAAGCGTATGTGTTCTCCAAAACGAACTCGAATCGGTTCTGACTCTGAATACTTCACATCGTTAAACGACCAAATATAACGATTCATACTGCCGGTTAATCGTAAAATGATTTCACGATCAGGAAGACTGCTCAGTTGATTTGGCACAACAGCTTTTAATTGCTGGTAATGAAGCGCTGATTCCCCGGAGGAAATCGTTGCTTTGGCTTCTTTTCGATGGCCAAAATGACCCGAATGACCATCCTTAGCAGTATCTCCATCTTTGATCAAAGATGCAGCAGGCTTTTTATGCTTGCCTTGATGATCAGGGTGCCTACCATTAGGAACGGCAGCATCACCATGATGATGCTTTCCTGGCATATCCGACATGGTGAGCAAAGTCCTTGAACGCACCTTTGGCACCGGGGCTGTTAATGATTGATTTGCCGTCAAGGTTGCTCTGGCATAACCACTTCTATCCATAGCTTCAGCAAAAATAGTGTATGCCCGATCTGCTTGCGGTTCGACTATAACATCATACGTTTCAGCAACAGCAATTCTAAATTCATCCACTTCCACCGGTTCAACCATGACACCGTCTGATTCTATTATTCGTAATGGTAAACCAGGAATACGGACATCGAAATGAGTCATCGCTGAAGCATTGATAAAACGCAACCTGACTTTTTCACTCGGATTAAATAATGCTGTCCAGTTTTGCTCTGCGGTTTTTCCATTAACCAGAAAATGATAAGTCGCCCCGGTAACATCAGCCAAATCGGACGGCATCATTCGCATATCACCCCAAGCCAGACGATCTTTGACCGTCGATACAAAACCATCACGCTGTACATCTCGAACAAAATCAACAGCAGTGCGTTTTTGAAAGTTATAGTAATCGCTTTGCTTTTTCAGTCGAACTAATGTCCGGTAAGGGTCAGCCTCCGGCCAATCAGACAACATGATGACAAAATCATTCTTGGCTAGCCCGACCGAAATTGCGGGATCAATGATCAATGCACCATACAAACCTTGTTGCTCTTGAAGACCTGAATGCCCGTGGTACCAATAAGTACCACTCTGCTTAACCTGAAAATGATAAGTAAAGGTCTGGCCTGGATCAATTCCGTCAAAGCTAATGCCCGGAACACCATCCATTTGATACGGCAGCAGGATACCATGCCAATGGATAGAACTCTGCTCATCTAGATAATTAGTAACATGGATATTGACCCATTCACCTTCCCGCCAGTGTATAGTTGGGCCGGGAAGCGTGCCATTAGCTACGATGGCCTGCTGTTGTTCGCTGAGAATCTTGACCGGTTGTTTCTTTATATCAATAAAGTATTCTTCAGCTGTAGTTGTTGAGAGTCCAGTGATGATCCACAACAGAACAATAAATACGACCTTAGAACAATGTACTCTAGAGAGAGGTCGCGAATTGCTGTGTCCCATAACGTTTTTATACAACTTATAGAAAGCCCAATCTCTGGCAGTCGTCAGCCAATATTTTTCATTTATCAAAAAATTTTTAAACGATACTGTTAAAAGTTTCAATGCTGCTCTACGCCACCCATTATGGAACGATGAGTAGCCACTTGCTGCTTTCTTGACAACGTTGATCTTATTTCCCATTCTTCTTCAGGATGTACCTTAATAAGAAAATTGACTTGATTAGATTTACCTACAGCAACCGGAATGCCATCTCGGTAAAGAATTCTTTGGTTTGCCAGTGCTGGGATTCGTTGGTTTGGTGTAATAATACCGGTTAGATTGAGCGGATCAGCAGCACTAATAGTAATTTGAAATTTTGATTTAGCTTTTTTCCGTATTTCTCTCAACGCACTCACCGCCTCAGGAAGAGCAAACTGTTCCCCAGAAAAACCTTGCACGAAACGTCCACCACGAAGCTCTCCTCGGGCTTCCATGCGACGATAGATATAAAGCAATTCTCTCCAGGTCGGAATATTGCATTCGTTGACTAACACTTTGCGAAAAACAACGCCGTAACGTCGAAGTAATATTTTGGCAACGTATTCGCAATGCTGATATTTGTCGTCATTTTCAGTATTTGGCTGATGGAGTAAGGACCACCGCCCCACTGCGGAAAAAGGATCGTAAACTGGATAACGCCGGTTGCGTCGTTGCAAAACTTGCTGAGAGGTGGTGAGCGTTCTCAAACCTTGAAAGCTATCGGAAGTCACTAAACCTCCCGCTACCAGCTCTCCTAATGCCAACTCAAGCTCGGTTTTTAACAGCCCTACAGAAGACTGAATATCATCAAAAAAACTGGCTCCTTCATGTTGCAAAACGACATACACTTTTTGAGCTTTGCCCGATAAATTCAAAGTATCAGGCTCAGGTAAAGGAGCATAAGCCCGCCAATGTTTCAAATGAGGTCGCGTTAAAAAACTGATGCCGGTACTTTTCCCTACAGGATTTTTTTGTTTATCTGAAGGGCCGCCATTCGGCAAGTGCAACCGTAACCATACCAATTTACCGGATGAGCACAGCTGATCCAGTTCATTTTTTTGATACGGTTGGATGCGCGCTGTGAGAACCGACTCTTCCCAACAGGATGTCGGCAAACTAAGCCCTTCCAGTTGCCGCAACGAACTTAATAAAGCAGTTTCGCCTGCTCTGGGTTCATCTATTCCATGCCAATGAAAAAGAAACCGCATAAAGTCGGACGGCGGCACCGGCTCAACTTCACTGCGTAATTGCTTCAACGTATAACGATGTATTCTTGCTAACAAACCACGTTCACACCATTCTAATTCTTCAGTGTTATTGGAAAAACGGCCTGAAATAACAAAGCCGTCATGCTGTAATTGGGTTAATGCCAGCTCAACTTTTGCTGAGTCTAAAGCGAGTGGTTTGGCTAATTGCTTGACTGTTACCGGCCCCAGAACTTCAGCTCTGGAACGAATAATTTCTTTGATCGCTTCGGCTTCATCAAATTCTGCTCCGTCAGCTATTGGTTTGATATTTACCGGATCAAGTAGCTGATCTGGAAAAAGCTGTTTCAATAACCCCAAATGTTCTGTAGCGATCCAGATAGACTGCTGTGTCGAAAGCTCCATAGTTGCTGCTCGACCAGCATGCTGAAGACTTTGCATCAATGGCAGCCAACTGGCTTCAGCAGCAACCTGAGACAACAACGTATTCTGCCCTCGTTGCCCTTCTTCAGAAGTAACAAAGCCCATGATCATTAAAGCGTCATGCAATTCATCAACAGTATTGACCTCCGGCCATGCTTCCAGTCTCACACGCTCTATCGCTTCGGGGTTGAGTTGTCCAGTCTCAGCGGCCGATTGAGGATCCATAAATCGTCGTTGCTGGACTGCTCTGGTCCTTCGTTCTTCGGCAGGGGCATCATCCAAAAAAGCATAGGGACGCGCATTAAGAATTTCTTGCGCTAAGGGAGAAGGACAGGATAAATCTTTACAGGTGACAGTGATGTTGCCATGTTCTATTCCCAGTAAAACCTGTTCCAAACCATCGATATCCATTAATTCGTGCATGCAATCATGAAGCGTTTGATTCACTAATGGATGATCCGGTACTTGACGCTGCTCCACGATGTTTTCTTGGCAAGCTAATTGATCTGGAAAAATAAGGGCTACCAAATCTTCAGCATCGTTGCGCTGAAAATAAGCAGGCACCTTTTTACCTGACCGGTTACGCGGCACCGCCAACGCAGTATTGGCGACCCAGCGCCAGCGTGTCGGAAACATTGGCGCAGCCAGTAAAGCCTGGATGAGTACCTGCTTGACAGAAGCCGAATGTAGATAACTAATGGGCTCTTCCAAAGGAAAGCTATGTGTAGGCCCTAATGATAAAACGATAGTATTTTCGTTTGCAGCGGCTTGTAACTCAAAATTAAAACGTCGGCAAAACCGCTTTCTTAGAGCAAGCCCCCAACCTCTGTTTATACGTGAACCAAAGGGAGAATGAACCACCAAGTGCATATCCCCTGTTTCATCAAAAAAACGTTCAAAAACGATCTTTTTTTGGGTCGGCAAATGAGTTAATGCAGCTTTAGCCGAAGCCAGATACAGAACCAGTTGTTCAGTGGCGGATGACGGTAGTTGCAAGCTTTCAATAAGATACTTTCTAGCATACTCCTGACCTTGTTCCAGCAGTTGATCCATCGTTGTCAGCAGCATCGATACTTCCGACGACAACTCGTCACTTCTGCCCGGCCCTTCTCCGAACCAAAATGGGATCTTAGGCGGTTGCCCGTGGGCGTCTTCAACATAAACCCGCCCTTGTTCTATTTTCAGCATTCTGTAGGAAGTGTTACCTAATTGAAAAACATCACCAGGAAGGCTTTCAAAAGAAAAATCTTCATTCAGTGTTCCCACCACAAGTCCTTCTGGCTGCAGAAAAACATCGTAATCGAATTGGTCGGGGATGGCTCCGCCGTTAGTAACGGCGGTAAGCTTTGCTCCTCTACGAGCTCGTAACAGACCATTTACCGCATCACGATGCAGGTATGCACCACGCCTACCCCGCCGCAAATGAAACCCTTCGCTTAACATGACCGTCACGGCAGCGAACTGTTGCTCCGTAAGATCACGGTATAACCAAGCTCGACAAAATGTTTCATACAACTTTTGTTCTTGCCATTCAGCACAAGCCACTTCAGCCACGATTTGTTGAGCCAGCACATCGAGAGGACAACTCGGCATGGGAATTCTATCCAGCTCATCGCGTTGCACCGCAGCCAGTAACGCAGTACATTCAACCAGATCATCACGAGATAATGGAAATAAACGTCCTTTCGGTATGGCGCCCAAACGATGACCAGAACGACCAACTCGCTGCAAAAAAGCAGCAATACCATGCGGAGAACCGAGTTGACACACCAAATCGATGTCACCAATATCGATTCCCAATTCTAGCGATGCGGTTGCCACCAGCGCTTTGAGCTGTCCTTGTTTGAGTTTTTGTTCTGCTTGCAAGCGATGTTCTTTAGCCAAGCTTCCGTGATGAGCTGTAACCAGTTCTTCACCAATTTTCTCTGCTAATGCGGCTGCGGCGCGCTCTGCCAAACGTCGGGTATTAACAAATATCAACGTCGTAGAATGTTGCTTAATCAGCTCGTATAAACGCTGATACAACTCCTCCCAAACCTCGCCAGCCATAACGGCTTCCAGCGGTGATCCGGTCACTTCAATTTGTAGATCACGCTGCCGCACATGGCCGATATCAATAATATTGCAAGTTTGAGGACGATTTCCGAGCAAAAACTTAGCCATGTCTTCAATCGGTTTTTGCGTTGCCGACAGTCCTATTCGAATGGGTGGTTGGTCTGTCACCTGCTCCAGTCTTTCGAGCGATAAGGAAAGATGGGCACCACGTTTATTGCCAGCCAATGCATGAATTTCATCGACGATCACCGTTTTCACAGTACTGAGCATCCGCCTGCCTGAATCTGATGTCAATAATAAATAAAACGACTCAGGCGTTGTAACCAAAATGTGCGGCGGTGATCGCTTCATGGCCGCTCGTTCGCTCTGAGACGTATCGCCGGTTCGGCTTTGCGCCGTAATCGTCACGTCCGGCAATAATAACTCCAATAATTTATCTCCGATTCCGTTCAACGGCTGTTCCAGGTTTTTGCGAATATCATTGGATAAGGCTTTTAAAGGTGACACATATAACACTTGCGTCTCTTGCGGTAATTCCGATTGCAAGCCTTGTTTGATTAATTGATCAATGATAGCTAAAAAAGCTGCCAAGGTTTTACCAGAACCAGTAGGTGCTGCAATCAGAGTAGGTTGTTTCGCCTGAATAGAAGGCCAGGCTTGTAGTTGCACATCCGAAGGTGCATCAAAGGTTTGTTCGAACCATCTGGCTACGGCAGGATGGAAATAGGATAACTTCATAGGGTTACTGCTTTACCTCCAGCCTCATGCCGCCTTTCATTTTCTATTTTTACCCAAAATACTCAGTAAAGTTCAATTCCGAACGCTTAAGGATTAGAAGTTATTTTTGAACGAGGATCTAAGAAATTTTTCTTACCACCACCGGCCTAGGGAAAAAATGCACTAAATAACTCGCTTGGAATTGGTGGATGAGCCATAACCCAACAGCTAAAGTCATCAACGCAGTAAAAGCGACCCAAATATCTACCAAAGCTGTTTCCTTTGGTAATAACCACTGAGCGCACCCCGCGCCCATCAACATCATAAGCAACGGAACAAGATAGATCAGTACCGAGGCTTTAAGCAAAACGGCTTCTTCAATCGCTACCTCTACCTGATCACCTGCAATGACAGTAATCTCACTATCCACAGCCAGGCTTCTTTTTTTGATCCATTTATCCAAGGCTGAAGTCCCACAAGAGCTGTTTTGAAGGCATCCCGAACAACCCGATGACCGGCTACTTTCAACCCACACTTGTTGCTTTTCAACTTTAGTCACTACTGCTAACTCTGTAATCATCAACTGTCCTTTGGATTAGAATTATATCGTCTTCAAAAAAGAGAATATCGAATTATGCTGGTATTGAACAGACAATCGGTGTAATTCTTAAAGATGATTGACCTAACTGTAAACCAATGACTGTAAGTTCTTTGACGTTTACCGATCTTATCAAGGAATATTTCCCGTGGTCATCACCAAACGCGATAAAATCGACGGTATACCGCACTGCAAAGACAACAATAAAATCAATAATACAAATACTTTTAAATGCCATGCAAACTCAACTGACTGAAACATTCAAAACTAATTATTTAAAATCTCTCACCGAAGATTACAAATTTTATTATGACAATCTGGCGGTTTATGGCCAACAAAAACCCGATAATCCAACCTTTTATTTCATCCCCGGCATTAACGGCGTACCCGGTCAAATCCGCTTTGCTTTACCTGCTTTGCACCGTCAATTTGGCCACGAGATATTTATTCAATGCTTAAATTTACCTGAATTTTCTGCGCAAACTCCCATCTGGGAAAAATATACCCTTGCCAATATCACCAAAAAAGCCAGTGCTATTGCCCATGATCTTAATTCAATGTCCTTTTGTCGAGATCAACTCATGGTAGTAGCAAGCAGTAACGGGTTTTATGATTTTTTGCACGCTTATGGTCAATTGACAGACGAAACACGTGAAAAAATAAGACTGTTTTGGGTGGCATCAGCGCCGGACAGTTTTCAACCGACCCGGTGGCACGACTTTTTTTATCGATTAAATGGCTTTGAGCATAATGACCACCAATGGGTTGCTTTTCCTAACCATAACCTACTAAAACGATTAAACCCGGAAACCAGCACTTCATTCAACTGGACTCATCAGAAACCGCATAAAAAACTGATGAAACATGATCTGGAGTCGCGTTTTCGTTGCTTTGGAGTTTACTGGGGTTACGCATCGATTAGTTGCTTCAACGAAATGTTACAGTATTGTATCAGCCAACTTGAACAGCCGATTACTATTCCAACCTTCATCTTGACCGCACAAAATGACGGTTATTGGCAAGGCGCTAGCCAGCAGGCGATTACTCAAAATTTAACCCAATATGTGGAAAACCCTGATATTTTATTTGAAGATAGATCGCATTTATGGGTGGTTACCCCGGAAAATTTGACTAAATTACTCCGATTGGCAAGCTCAAAAAATATGACATGAAGAGTTCAAACAATCATCATATGCCAGTAAGCAGAGTACGCTTGACCTTCATCAAATCAAAAAGAAAAGAGATTAGGCCGGGTAAGAAAACCTGCCTCATAACAATTTGAAAAAAGGATCTTTACTTACGCAAATCAGTTCACTGTAACCCAAACGTTATCTAGCTTAAGAGCTTTTTTTACCCTAGTTGAATACATTACGGCTTCATCTTTCGACTCAAACCCTTCAACTCTGAGTCGATACCACTTTTGACCGCCAATAGTAATTTGGACGACTTCGACAGGCACACCTTTCCTGGTGTACTTATCGGCGGCTCGTTTCGCAGGCTGCCTAGCCTGAAATGCACCTAAGTTTACGACCCAGCCATTATTATCTAAAACAGTATTTTTATAAACAGGCGCGTCCTTTTGAGCGGTATTGTCATTTTCAATTAAACTGGAGGAAGGCTTTGTATAACTACCTTGGTCTAATTTCGAAATGACCTCTTCTGACAAATTATCATCTGGTGCTTTGGTCTTTTGATTATCTTTTTGAGCATTTTTTTCAGGAAGAGTCTTTTTGGCAATATCTTGTTCATCCCGTTCGACTGTGTAATTTACCGGGTCATCGTCCAATGAAGATACTTCTGCAGATTTTTGTCCCTGTTCATACGCTTTTTTCTGGCTGCTGGCTTTATCCTTCCAATCAGACACTCGATAATCACTCTCAGCATTTAAAGGGGTTCCAGAACTACTCCCTATCAGCTCGTCCAATTCTTCTGAAAATTCACTTCCAATTGTTTGCTTCCGATCGACAGAAATATCATCTTTATTAGACATTGCTGATTTTTCAATTACTTGATTTAAATTATTAATTTGTTTTCTAAATTTATAACTAACTAAACCCAAACCGGCCGCTAAAATCAAAATCAATAAAATTGCCCCAAAAACAATATACTTTAACGTTAAGGCATTTGCCGTGTTTATTGACGTTGCCCTCTGAATTTGACTTTGGTGCTCTTCAATCAAATCAATTTTATCGTCGCTGTTATATTGGCGATACTCTTCCAACCTGTTAACCCTATGGCTATCGGTTTTTTCCCTTTCAGCGCCAGGAACAGGTGTAGGGGCAACCGGCTCAATCATTTCTGAGCGACTTATTTCTTTTGGCTTTTGGTCTTCCAAGGGCACCCAATCGGGCAAATCTTCTTTGTCGGATTTATTCTCAACACTTCCAGAAAAGACTTCTTTGACAAATGATCTCGCTTCTAATGAATCCGTTTCTGAAACATCCAAAGAAGGGCTTTCATCAAAATCTGTAAACGAATCTTCGAGAGTGGAAACAGGCTCTGCGGAATTTAATTGCCTTGTTTTTTGAGGATTTATGCTCTGCTGACCAAGTTGTTCATGGGATACTTTAACCGTTGCAGAATCATCAGCATTCAATAAATCACTTTCAGGTTTTTCCTTGGTTAAATGGTTAACAGCAGTTTCGTAGCGTCGATTACTTTCTGCTTGATCATCCAGCTCAGGGAACGATTTACTCGCACCCCCTTTTTCCAGAAACGCTTTCAATTCATCGTCTTCTGATAACTCTTGATGTTGTTCGAGCCTTTCTTGAACACCAACTTTCTTCTTCCTATTGTTAGGATTCGTATTGCTGGACCATTTTTTTCCCATAATTACACCTGTCTCCTAAAAAAACCCTTGCAAAATTTATTATTTTTATCACTCTTGTGTTCGCAATTAAATATTGCATATACTATAAAGATAGCTGTTTTCCAAGCAAGAATTTTACCAAATGCTGTCGATATTGGTAATATACTTGTTTTTACTTGCTACAACCACAAAATTATACTGACCTCATAAACTGTTGAGCCAAATCAACATCAATTGTTGACTTAAGCCAGTTATGCTGCACAAGTGAAAGCATTAGCAGCAAACTAACAATCACGAACGTTATCACATCCCACTTAAATCCGTTTAATCAGACCCATTCCATTAGCTGAATCAAACTTTAGGTTGTAAAATACTATTACGTAATTGTCTTACGCTATACTCTGACAAAATAATATTCCATTCATTACCATGCAACTTGTTTTTAACGTTATTGGCAAAAAAGAGCATACCCTCATTACCGAAATCTTCCAGTTGGTCTCTGATTGTCTATGCCAAGTGGTAGATTGTAAGATCAATGGCTTAGAAAATTTGTATGCTGCTTATTTTTTGATTAGCGGTGATTGGAATCATATTGCCAAACTTGAAAATACACTCGAAACCTTCCAAAAAAGATCTGACCTTGTCATAATCAAAACCCGTCCAGAAACACAGAAAGTGGTCACAGAATTAATTCCTTACGCGATAGAAACGATTTCTGGTAGTCAAGTTAACTCAATGAGCAGCACGATAAGCTTCCTTGTTGAAAGAAATATCGTGATAGAAGAAGTTGCGTGTAGCCGTTATACTCCATCATTCGTCAAATCTCTAGTTCATTCAACCAGATACATCATAGCCGTCCCTGCAGATTTAAGACTTATTTCACTACGAGAAGATTTTCTCGACTTTTGCGATCAGCATAACATAGATGCCATTTTAGAGCCCATTAAACGGTAGATCATGACTGAACTTACTTTAAATCAACAAGTTCCAAACTTCGAAGGCGTTACAACCAGTCAGAAAACCTTTCAGCTAACCGACCTGAAAGGTAAAAATATTCTGCTTTATTTCTACCCCAAAGACAATACCCCTGGATGCACTCAAGAAGGTAAAGACTTTAGTCAAAACTTTGCTGAATTTCAGTCACTAGAAACCGAAATTTATGGAATTTCTCGCGACAGCATCAAAGCTCATGAGAACTTCAAAGCAAAATACTGTTTTCCTTTTGAGTTAATTTCTGACTCGGAGGAAGAAATTTGTAATTTATTTGATGTCATTAAAATGAAAAACATGTATGGCAAGCAGGTTAGAGGTATTGAAAGAAGTACCTTTTTGATCGATAAAGATGGCAAGCTGATACAGGAATGGCGAAAAGTCAAAGTTAAAACTCACATTAAAGAAGTACTGGCATTTATCCGCCTACTTCCTCATTAGAACGGTTCATTTGGCTATTTAGTCTTTTTTTATCAACCCCTAATAAGGACTTTCTACTTTTTTACTCCCGACTCTGGGCCAAGCAGTTAAAACAGCTTTTACTAGCGTTGCCAGCGGAATTGCAAAAAAGACCCCCCAAAAACCCCACAACCCGCCAAAAAATAAAATTGAGACAATGATAGCGATAGGATGCAAATTGACTGCTTCTGAAAATAACAGCGGTACCAGCACTACCCCATCAATAGCCTGAATAATGGCATAAGCAACCACGATATACCAAAAAGTATCAGAAATACCCCATTGAAAATACGCAACTAACAAGACCGGGAAAGTCACCAATGTGGCTCCCAAGTAGGGAATAATGACTGACAGGCCCATAAAAACTGCCAGTAATAACGGATACTTTAGCCCCATCCAAGAAAAAACTATAAAGCTGGCCACACCTAAAATAAATACTTCAACAAATTTGCCTCTGACATAATTACCAATCTGCATATCAACTTCGCGCCAAACTTGGATGGAAAGATAACGCTCTCTTGGCAAAAATTGATCCAACCAATCGACAATATTTTCTTTATCTTTTAGAAAAAAGAAAATCAACACTGGCACCAGAATCAAATAAATCATTGCACTGACCAAGCCGACAAAAGACGATGCTGATAGTGACAACAGTTTTTGTCCATAATCAATGAGTCCGCTTCTTATCGCAAACATGATGCCTTTGATCTGGTTTTCCGTAACATGTTTGGGGTACATTTCCGGCAAACGCATTATTTCAACTTGGGCGCGACCCATCATCCCCGGCAGTTGTTCGATAAGCTGAAGCGTTTGCTGGTACAGCAACGGCATAAAAACAAACAAAGTTACACATAACACTGTCATAAAAAAGATAAACACCAAAAAAACCGCCAAAGGTCTTTTAAAGCCTTTTTTTTGTAAGACTGTGACTATCCCTTCCAATAAATAGGCTAATACTACGGAGGCTAAAACCGGCATTAGCAGGTCGGATAAAAAATAAATTAATAAAAATCCGACGACTAATATGAGTGCTAAATAAACGGCCTGACTATTGGGCAAAACCCGCGAAAGCCACTCGTTCATTAATTCGGCCATAAAATAGCCTTTTTTCTTGGTCTCTTCTGTCTGCATTTTTATTTGTTTTGTCTATTAATTGTAGCTCTCTCTATCAATCACCCATCTTAATTGAGACCTCAAACAGTTGCCGTGTATGAACTATTATCCTTCAATATTTTACTAATTCATCAACAAAAAAATTTTGCCAACAATTTCAGCCTCATTGCTTGTTTAAAATTGTCTCATTAAATTGCCCGCTATATCATTAAATTACCGATCTTTTTGCATTGTTTCCAACACTTTTTCCACAGGTTGCCAAGTACTTTAAACACAGTATCTTGTGTTTTTTTCTTTCAAAACCACAAGATGATGTGTAAAATAATATCCAAGCACTATTTATGATACTGATCAGTTCTTCCAATTAAATTCAAATATTCTTAAATTTAATTACTATTCATCTTCTTGCTTGAAGTACTTGGCGAATGGTTTTCGAGGTTAAAATGCACATTAAATACATAAAGACTGTTGAAAATCATTTACGACCAAAACCAGAAAAAAGCTATTAATACTATTAATAGTAGTCAATCAACATATGAGTGTCTTTAATTGTTCCAAACAGCAACATCTTTTTTTACAGCTAAGCGATAACCAGGTAACTTTGTAGGAGTACCCATGGAAAAAGAAATCACCACACCCGCACCATCCACATCGACTTTCGTTGCTGATGATCCTAATATTGCCAAGGAAATTGAGGCTTTCGCTCCAGGCGAATTAAAAGTTATCCGGCGAAATGGCAAAGTGACTCGTTTCGATGATAGCAAAATTTCTGTCGCGATCACCAAAGCTTTTCTTGCTGTCGAAGGGGGCAATGCGGCAGTAAGTAGTCGCATTCATAAAACGGTCGAAGAATTAACTGAGCAAATTATTAAAGCGCTGACTCGTCATTTACCCAGCGGTGGAACGGTTCATATCGAAGACATTCAAGATCAAGTCGAACTGGCGTTGATGCGTTCCGAGTTTCAAAAAGTAGCTCGCGCTTACGTCCTTTATCGCGAAGAACACGCCCGTCTTAGATCTGAGATGGAAAAAACCGAAGCCAAAAATCGGTTTAAATCTGAACCAAGACTCCAGGTTACACGCGAGGATGGCAGCCGCGCTCCGCTTGATTTAAACCGTTTACAGAAGATTATCGACGAATCTTGTGCTGACTTGAATGATGTTGCTGCCAGCTTAATTCTGGAAGAAACGCAACGAAACCTGTTCAATGGTGTCCCTGAAAAAGACGTTGCTCAAACGTTGATCATGAGTGCTCGAACCCTCATTGAGAAAGAACCCAATTATTCGATGGTTGCCGCCAGACTATTGCTGGATAGTTTACGCAAAGAAGCGCTAACCTTTATAGGTCATGGCGCTCAGGAAGCCACCCAGCAAGAAATGCAACAGCGCTACCCTGAGTACCTTATTGACTATATCCACCGTGGCATTAAATTGGAACTGCTTGACCCTGCCCTCAAAGACTACAACCTACAACAACTCGGTCAAGCGATCAAGCCAGAACGCGACTTACAATTCAATTATCTCGGCCTACAGACGCTGTACGACCGCTATTTTATTCACGCCAATGAAGTTCGTTTTGAGCTTCCCCAAGCATTTTTTATGCGAGTAGCGATGGGATTGGCGATCAATGAGATCAACCGGGATGCCAAAACCATCGAGTTTTATCATTTATTATCCAGCTTCAACTTCATGAGCTCCACACCCACCCTTTTTAATTCAGGCACATTACGGCCACAGCTATCGTCGTGCTATTTAACGTCCGTTCCTGATGATCTGGACGGCATTTTCAGCGCAATTAAAGACGATGCCATGCTATCTAAATATGCCGGAGGACTCGGTAACGATTGGAGCCGTGTCAGAGCGCTTGGCGCCCATATTAAGGGTACCAATGGTAAATCACAAGGCGTTGTTCCGTTCTTGAAAGTCGCCAACGACACCGCTGTCGCAGTCAACCAAGGCGGCAAACGTAAAGGCGCGATGTGTGCTTATCTGGAAACCTGGCACCTGGATATCGAAGAATTCCTCGAACTACGCAAAAACACCGGCGATGATCGCAGGCGTACACACGACATGAATACGGCCAATTGGATCCCCGACTTATTCATGATGCGAGTCGCTGAAGAAGGTGACTGGACACTGTTCTCACCCAATGAAGTACCTGACCTACACGACCTGTATGGCGACGCATTTAAAACTGCTTACGAAACTTATGAAACAAAAGCCGATAGTGGCGAAATTACTCATTTCAAACGGCTTCCTGCGCTCACATTATGGCGGAAGATGTTATCCATGCTCTATGAAACCGGCCACCCTTGGCTCACCTTTAAAGACCCGTGTAACCTACGATCGCCACAACAACATTGCGGCGTGGTGCATAGTTCCAATTTATGCACAGAAATCACACTGAATACATCAGATAGCGAAATTGCGGTTTGTAACCTCGGCTCCATCAACCTGGCAGCACACGTCAATGATCAAGGCCTGGACATGGTACGGCTGGAACAAACCATAAATACCGCTATGCGTATGCTTGACAACGTAATCGATTACAACTATTACAGCGTACCGCAAGCTCGTCGCGCCAACCTTAAGCATAGGCCAGTTGGACTTGGCATCATGGGCTTTCAGGACGCACTGTACAAGTTGCGTATTCCTTATGCTGACGAGCAAGCAGTTGAATTGGCAGATCGTAGCATGGAAGCAGTCAGTTTTTATACCATCAAAGCGTCCACCGATTTATCCGAGGAACGTGGCACTTATTCTTCTTTCCAAGGGTCATTGTGGGATCAAGGTATTCTGCCCATCGACTCTTTGCAGCGACTACAAGAAGCTCGCGGTGATTATCTGAAAGTAGATACCACCCAAACCTTTGATTGGGAGAACTTGCGACAACGCGTCCAAACCGTCGGCATGCGTAACTCCAATACCATGGCGATTGCACCCACTGCGACCATTTCCAATATATGTGGTGTTTCACAATCGATTGAGCCAACTTATCAAAACCTATTCGTAAAATCTAACCTTTCAGGCGAATTTACGGTGGTTAACCCTTATCTTGTGAATGATTTAAAGGAGCGTGATATTTGGGATGAAGTCATGATCAATGATCTCAAATACTATGATGGCAGCGTCCAAAAAATTGACCGCATACCCAACGAATTAAAACAACTGTATACCACATCGTTTGAACTTGATGCACGTTGGTTAATCGAAGCAGCATCCAGACGTCAAAAATGGATTGACCAAGGTCAATCACTCAACCTTTACATGGCGGCACCAGACGGCAAGAAGCTCGACAACCTATATAAACTGGCCTGGATCCGCGGTTTAAAAACGACTTACTACTTACGCAGCATCGGCGCTACTCATGTTGAAAAAAGTACATTAGAAGATGGACGGCTAAATGCCGTCAAATCAGAGTCCGAAGAAGACGAGCCTAAAGCTTGCTCAATTCTGGACCCCGACTGTGATGCTTGCCAATAACCAAACATTATATTGATCAGATCTGGAGATATGACCATGCTGAATTGGGACGACCCCCTGAATGGATTACCCAAAGACCAACAACTACCGGAACAAGTCAACACAGCTAGCGCACCTGAGACATCTCTCTCGGAACAGCCCGATACTGCAAAGGTAAGACCCGGCATGGGCGTGCAATCCAACGATGCTGTAATGCAAACAGCAGGGCAAGCACCTACCGTGAATCCCGACCCGAAAACGGCTCCTGCACAACCTTCCAGCATAGATATAGCTGCCGGCTTGGAAAATATTGAAATGGGCGCTAAGCGCATTCAGGTCGATGATAAAAAAATCATCAACTGCCGTGCCGATTTAAACCAACTGGTGCCTTTTAAATATGATTGGGCCTGGCAAAAATACCTGGACGGCTGCGCTAACCATTGGATGCCGCAAGAAATCAGCATGACCGCAGACATAGCCCTGTGGAAAAACCCTAATGGTTTGACAGAAGACGAACGAACCATCATCAAGCGCAACCTGGGCTTCTTTTCAACAGCCGATTCGTTGGTTGCCAACAACTTGGTGCTCGCTGTGTACCGCCATATTACTAACCCGGAATGCCGTCAATATTTATTGCGCCAAGCCTTCGAAGAAGCGGTTCATACCCACGCTTATCAATATGTGATTCAATCCCTGGGCATGGATGAAGGCGAAGTATTCAATATGTACCGGGAAATCCCTGCTGTAGCCAAAAAAGCAGAATGGGCACTACCATTCACACAACACCTTAGCGATCCTAACTTTCACACTGGCACGGTCGACAACGACCAAAAACTATTGCGCGAATTAATCGCTTTCTATGTCATTTTTGAAGGTATTTTCTTCTATGTGGGCTTTACCCAAGTACTGTCAATGGGACGCCGCAACAAAATGACCGGTACCGCCGAACAATTCCAGTACATTCTACGCGATGAATCAATGCACATGAATTTTGGCATTGATGTGATCAATCAAATCAAACTGGAAAACCCTCACTTATGGACAAATACCTTCAAGCAAGAAATTACCGACATGATCCGAGAAGCGGTTGAGATTGAAACGCAATACGCACACGACACCATGCCGCGCGGTATCCTGGGTCTCAATGCAGCGATGTTCAAAGATTATCTGCAATTTATCGCCAATAGACGCTGCAACCAGATTGGGTTAGCAACACAATATCCTGGCGTTACCAACCCTTTCCCCTGGATGTCGGAGGTATTGGATTTAAAGAAAGAGAAGAATTTCTTTGAGACGAGAGTAACCGAATATCAAACGGGAGGAGCGTTAACTTGGGATTAGTTGTTATGTTAGTGTGCTAAATAATAGAACCTTATTATATTGTATATGGTTGACCCTTCACCTTATCTTAATCAAATGTACCCACTGAGAATCTCCCTGCTGAAAATCTTTTTTTATAAACGCAGGTATCGCCATCATAAAGTTAAGAGCCACTCCAACTACTTGCCCTATTCTTAGGAAATTTTTGTTCTTGATACTCTGAACATAATTCTCAAAACTGCCGCTTTGCTGCGATCTCTTTAAGAAACGATAAGATACGAACTGTTTTACCATCGCTAAAAAGCTCGAGGGTTCAACTTTGTGATTTTTAATTTCAAAACCATATCTCTTACCAATATATTCAAAACATACTTTGTTCCAGCGACCAATATGATTGGGCGGCATATCTAACAAAGCACCATTGAGTTCGTTGAAAACTACCCTACTTGCATTTGGAACAGAAATAAAAAGACTACCGTTTTTCTTTAACAGCCAATTTAACTTTTGGAACAATAAATCTATCTCGTCCATGTGTTCAAGGACTTGAAACATACATATAGCATCCAAGCTTTCTTTTAAATCTTGGTTTGATAAGTTTCTTACGTGCTCGGATGAACAATTAACACCAAGCTTACTTATTTTGTCCCGTCCAGTTTCTGAAAATTCAGTACAGAAAATGTTATCTTTTGGTGTAAGCTTATCAACAACTCTTTCCACAAATGAGCCATCACCTGCTCCAATCTCAAGCATTTTAAAGTTCGTTTTGAAGATATCGCTTAAAATATCATGTGTTATCTGGAATTCCCATTTCCATGACGGATACCCAGGACGCTCATAGGCAAGATAGTAAAAACGTTTATCGCCAGCAACATAAGGATTACTATAGCAAAATTCGCATTGGTCGCATTTGACAACTTCACAAGAATCCTGTTTCCAAAGATCCTCAATATGAGAAACTAACTCTAAGTATCTTTCAGGTTGCTTTTCTTGCAACACATAATGTTGTGCTGCTTGCTTACTGGTTACATCCCATAAACGGTGAGCATCATTGCAAGTACAAACAGGACATTTAGCCTTTGTAGGAATTTGTTGATAGTTTTGCATATTTGCAGCATCTCGATTTGTTAACAAGGCATTGATAAGACTGTTGCATAATTTATTTTTTCCACTTAAATATACCAGAAATAATAGCTAGTTCTCATCCATAAACTACAACCCTATGAAAAACATAGAAAAAATCACAAAAACAAGATGAATTCCCCGGCTAATTCTGGTATGCTTATAATCTAAGCAATTGATTCTAAACATAATTAAAAAAAGCCGAGGGAAAAAGATGCGCCAAAAACAACGCCTACAGACAAGTATATTCGATAATTATGTTGAACACGAGATTGGCCAAGAATTAAAAATTATTTCCATGATATTGGATGAACATAGAGAAATACTGGATTGGGTAGAAAAAGACATCTGCACGATCGATTTAAAAGATGAAAGTGGTCGAAAAGGGATGTCAGTTGAATCCATATTACGTTGCGCGATCTTAAAGCAACATCGGCAACTCAGTTATGAAGAATTATCATTTGTTTTGCTGGATTCGGTCTCGTGTCAAACATTTGCCCGGCTGAGCGATGGATTTGTCCCCAAGAAGTCGGCTTTGCAAGGGGCAATCAGCCGGATACTCGACCCGACATGGGAACGTATTAACCTGGCATTGCTCAATGATGCCAATAAAACCGGCATTGAAAAAGGCAGCATGTTGCGCATTGATAGTACCGTCACAGAAACACATATCCACGAACCAACCGACAGTAGCCTGTTATGGGATGCCGTGCGGGTGATGACGAGATTACTCAATCAAGCCAGCGAAATGGGTTTGGAATTTGACTGCCATCACCATTATCGCGCAGCAAAAAAACGTGCGCGTGCAATTATCTATACCCGTGGAAAGGATAAGAAAAAAGCCTTATACAGTGATCTTGTTCACTACACGAAAAAGACACGTCAGTACCTCAACAATGCGCAAATAGCCGGTCATGTAAAACCGCCACCCGGCTGGGAATATTGGCGCCTGGAGGTCAATCATTATCTGCCTTTGATTGATCAGGTCATCAATCAAACGACAAGACGTGTGTTTAATGGAGAGAAAGTCCCCGCATCGGAAAAAGTATTCAGTCTGTTTGAAGCACACAGCGATATTATTGTTAAAGGCAGCCGGGATATACAATATGGACACAAACTGAATTTAAGTACGGGTCGCAGTGGTATGGTACTGGATGTTGTCGTTGAAACGGGTAACCCGGCTGATTCGGAACAGTTCATCCCCATGGTGGATCGTCATATTGACCACTATGGTAAGGCGCCCAGGCAAGTCGCAGCAGACGGGGGGTATGCCAGCAAAGAAAATCTCGACACGGCTAAACAACGAAACATAAAAGATGTTGCTTTCCATAAGAAAAAAGGGTTAGCCATACTTGAGATGACGAAAAGCCCCTGGGTTTACAGAAAGCTCAGAAATTTCAGAGCTGGAATTGAAGCCGGTATCTCTTACTTGAAACGATGCTTTGGCTTGTCTCGCTGTAACTGGAAAGGTCTAGAGCATTTTAAAAACTATGTGTGGTCATCGGTGGTTACACACAATTTAGTGATAATGGCTCGATTACAAGCACCCTAGTTAAAATTAGGGTAACCACAAACAGGCTGATCAAGGGTGTAATAGTTCCTCAGGAAAGATGTGCCTAAAAAATGTAATTTTTACAAAAAGATTGAGGGTTGACCAATATGCAGCAAACCCTACCGTACAAAGCAATTCATTTTTGGCGACTGGTCTGGTGTCATTTTTTTTATAGCAAATAATTCGCTGTTTTTGGACGGAAACTAGCTAGTAACCACTACATCTCACTATCAAAAAACAAGCCTAATACAGCTTTATCCAATATATAAAGCATCTATAAACCACCCTATTTCCGGCATAAAATGAGCTTGAAATAGCTTTTATGTTCATAATCTGCTTCATGAAAGCGATTCTGAATCTTGATAACTTAACTGAATCCATTTTACAGGGCAACCAACCAACAGCCTACCCGCAGTACCCGACGATAAAGAAGAGCGGAACTCTCACCCCTGGGGTTATTGACCTTACTCGGCCGCACACCCCCTTTATTTCTTTTTCTAGAATGATATTGCACAGCTTTTCAGTTTGAGTCATTATGTAGTTATATCCCGATTAGTCACAAGGATTGATGTTAAATGGCGGAAAATAATAAGGTGAGGTAATTAATTCGGGAATTTTAAACAATATAAAAAATAAATTAAGCCTCATATATATGCCTAATAATACTTATACTTACTCATGCTAAATAACCCATTAATATATCTAGACAAAAAAGAATCCAATAACGTATCAAAACGATTTGCAAGCTTTGATCAACCCCTAGGTAAACTCTGTACTATTGCGCTGATTTGTATGATGACCTTTGGCGAAACGGCATATGCTGAGGATCAACTTAAAGCGTTTGCTTGTGCTCAAGGATACGGTGCTTCAACGACCGGTGGTCGTGGAGGTGATGTCTATCATGTCACAAAACTGCTGGATGACGGTTCATCGGGGACTTTGCGCCACGCACTCGATTCGGCAAAAGGGCCGCGAACCGTTGTGTTTGACATAGGCGGCATCGTCAAATTAAATTCCAGGCTTAAAATAAGAACCAATAATATTACACTTGCCGGGCAAACGGCTCCGGGGGGTGGAATTACGCTTGCAGGATATCCGTTAGATATCATTGAACGTTCTGATGTGATTATTCGCTATATGCGGTTTCGTGTTGGTGATTATAATGCCAGAGACCCCAAAGGGGGAAACGATGGGAAAGGGAATATGAACTTGGGAGGAGCTGGTGGAGATGCAATTAATGCAGAGCGTTCTAACCGACTAATTATTGACCATATTTCAGCGTCATGGAGTATGGATGAAACCGTGGATATTCTTGACTCCAAAAATGTAACCCTTCAACACTCAATAGTTTCAGAAGGTTTGTATAACTCCTTTCATCCCAAAGGGCACCATAGCAGAGGACTGATGTTGTTTGCTGGAGTAACCGACAATGAGCTGGCAAACGGCGATGGTGGTTATACCATATACCAAAACCTCATGGCTCATAGCAATCTACGGAATCCAGTTGTAGGCGGGCAAATGACATTAGATCCTGGCCAGGCCGAGAAAGATAGAAAATTCATGCGTATGCATTTCGAAAACAATGTCATTTACAATTGGGGGGAGCGCAGTGGTCACACCGGCCGACCTCAAACCCAGATGAACTACGTTAACAATTACCTCATTGCAGGACCCAGTACGACAGCAAAAAATCTTAATACTGCGATGCATGAGGAGAATGGCGACGAAGGTGATTTCTTCATTTATTTTGCTGGTAATTATATGGATACAGACAAAGACAGTATTCATAACGGGCAGCCCGTTGAAAGCGAAGCGTTCCTTGGATTTGAAGCGGGTGAAATATTAGACAAAGCACTCCCTTTTTCTTTCGTTGACCCAGCTCTGTCCGCTGAAGATGCCTACCAGGAAATTCTTGACCATGCAGGTGCCTCACTTACGCGAGATGATGTTGATATGCGCGTTATCGATGATGTTCTTAATCGTACTGGCAGCATAATTGATTCGCAGGATGATGTTGGTGGATTGGGATCGATTGCTAATGGGACTGCGCCAGTTGACAGCGATCACGATGGTATGCCAGACAGTTGGGAATCAACCAAAGGGCTGGATCCAAATGATGCAAGCGATGGCAATAAAATTGATCTAAATCTGGCTGGGTATACTAACCTCGAAATCTACCTTGATTCTATTGTCGAATCCGCTGGACATTGCGGAACCAACAACGTTGAGATTGTTCCACCAATAACGCTGAATGACAATGAAAGGGAAAATCCAGCGGCTGAGTTCGAGACTGATTCTCAGAAAACTACTACGCTTGAGCTACAAATCTCGACGAGTAGTGATGATGCAGAAGAAAAAGATTTTGGCAGAGTCATCACAGGGAGCAAAGACCTAGATCTGGTTCGTTCGGGCAGCAACCAAACCGTTGGCATGCGCTTTACCATAGTGAATATACCTAGAAGCGCAATTATTACCCAAGCCCATATCCAGTTCACGGCGGCAAAAGTGCGCTCCGAGACGACGAATCTTATTATTGAAGGGCAGGCACATGACGATGCCTCATCATTTCAAAGAAAAGTTGCTTTTGATATTTCGCCAGCACCAACAACTTTGGCCAGTGTACCCTGGTCACCAAAGGCATGGTCAACCATTGGTGAATCTGGTTTTGACCAACGCACGCCAAATATAGCTCCAATAATCCAGGAGATTATCGACCGACCCAACTGGAATCAAGGTAATTCGCTTGCAGTTATTATTTCTGGAACGGGTAAACGGGAAGCACAATCATATGACAGTAATCCAAATGCAGCACCTACGCTCCATGTTGAATACGTTCTAGATTAAAGGTCTTAAAGAAAGTATCTATTTAAACTGCCGATACCAAAGCCCCAGCTCTGATATCGGCTATAGTTTAAGCAATGAGCAGACCTCTCCGCTTCGAATTAGTGGGTGGGACTATTCGGGCAGGTCTGTAAGCACTATAACTTGACGCTGACATACTTCTTATTCAATGAACAATCGCTACCATATTAAGGGACATTGGTCGAAAACAGTTATCTTTAGAACTGTCTCGTTATAGGGTATTGATCCCTGTTCCGCTAAGCTTGTCAGTTAACAAATACCTCTTTTCATAGGGAAATTCTTCGTGGCATCCAAACTCATTAATTTCTAGTATTAACTGAAAGAACCGTAGTGGTATCCACTACAGTTCTGATCCTGATGAATCTGGGAAAATCAAATCTTAGTCAGGATCTTTCATCAATACAGGAGATAGAAAATGAGTATAAAATTTATAGTTTCTCAATCTGATTTAAATGACCCTACATATGGAGTTTCACAAATATCACAGAAAAAGTTAAGCTCGCGCAACTCAATACCAGAGCTAAATGGACAAATAGCAACAGACAGAAACAAATCGGATCAAAAGCTTTTCATTCTAGTTAAAAAGCTCCGAATTATGTTATCGAATATTGTTTTATTATTGCTATCAACGACGGCGTTCGCAAATCACAATGACAGCCAGCAATACTTTGAACGTGGAGTAGCAGTAACCGGAGTCAACGACTTATGTGGTTCACCGGTGTTCAACCTTCCCGCACCCGAAGGTATTTCGCCGACAATTCATGCTACCATGCTTGGCGAATACAATCGGGATGGGAAATTACCCATTCCACTATCCCCAACTAACTGTAACGACGATATCGTTCTTTCTACGCACACTGATCTTGATTTTCTTGCCAGAACGGGACAGCCGGACATCGATTCCCGACTTAAAAATATTCCATTACGTGATGTACCAGTTATTAGCAATCCTGACGGAAGTCGCAGTGTTGTGCCCTCCTTAGAAAATGTTCAGGGGAATGCATTACCGATAACGAAAAGCAATCCTAATAATACTATAACGCTTGGAAACTGGTTGGACGCACAAGGATGGATGCTTCTTCGCTGCAATGCAAACGGAACCGCTAAAGTGAAACTAAGATTAAAAAACCTGATCCCAAACGGAGTTTATACTGTCTGGGGAATCTGGAACACAACACCTCCCGGGGCATCGAAAGCAAGAATTTTACCAGTCCCTTTAGGTGGGATTCCCAATGTTGTTACACCAGATAGCGCAGGTAAAGCGACTTTTTCTCGTGAACTCGCTTCATGTCCCAAGGATGTTACTGATAACGGATCGATCTTGCTATTTATTGATTTGGCTTACCATTCGGATGGTAACGTTTCCGGTGCGTTTCCACAAATTGGTGCCGCACCAACACAATTCAAAATGACTGACGGGACAAAATTTTCAAGTCCGTTAGTTCCCGGTGCGGTTACTCATGATCAAATGTTGTTTCTGATTTCTGGAGAAAAGTTATAGGGCTATAGCATTCTCTTATTCTTAGCAACAGACCTAATCTCAACTAGGTGGGCAAACAGTTTTGCCCACCTGAAGTCGAGTTAAACACAAACTCAATTTAACTGTTTAATGTTCTGATATTAATTTGAGGGTATCGCACGTTGATAAGTCAGGGAAATGCATTTAGGATGTATATAGACAGTTTCCTATTGACAAGGTATTAGATTAGCTATTCACAACCTACCCTGGCGCCAGCAAAGAAGAGTTCAATCATTGATATAACATTTTTATTTTACACCTCTAAATTTTATCTACCGCTTACAATCCGTGGCGTTGGATACCCGATCCCATCAAGCATAACGGCCTTAATGTTAACTGTTAGAACACATCGGCAATACAGTCCTGGGATTGGACCTTGTTCTCTAAAGAACTTGCTCTCAGGTAAATATCATGCAACCCAAACTACAATTTGTTAAATCTGTTCTAAAATTATTAGGTTGTATTGAACTAATTCCAATAATTAGATACTTAGGAGCGTGCACGAAATAACTTCGACAACTAACTTGCTTTTTTGTCCGTCTTCGGTGTTGTGGCAACAGTTGCGTAGCCTGCTATGCGCCTGTTGCCACGTCTTGAAGACAAACAAAAACTCCGCGCTAGTTGCCGAACTTATTCCGTGCGCGTTCCTTAGTAGCTAAGGATTTACGGGCAAAATGATCTTGCAGGATTATTCTGGTTTTTTTGTATTTGCCAAATAACATTTCTAACACATACCCCTTCTTGTTCATAAATGAAAAATTATTCTTTAGCATTATTCAACCTCATTTTATTGTTATATGGATGTGAGGATTCCTCTACCCAAAAAACAGCCACATTAGCCGTCGAAGAGAAACCGCTTAATGCTATTACTCATCATGATGCTAAACCTCCACAATCAGACACTGAATCTAATTCTGAGAAAACTAACCATAACCAGTATCAAAAGACTCTGGATTTATCAGTTCCATTTACAATTCCAGAAACTAACCATTCAGACTATATATCGACAAATGTAAAACCAAGCTATTTGCCAGATTTATTCAATAATCAGACAGGTCAAAAAAACAAATCGATACAAATCGTTGGAAAAATGATCAACGGAGATAAAGAGCTGTTGGGAAAAAAAATTCTTGATGGTGCCGGATTTGATGTCAAGCTGGCTCACTAAATTAAAAGCATGTAGAAATTTAGTTTCGTCTTTGTTGTATGCGCCTTTGTAACATACGCCGTTCATTTTCTTGCGGGAATTGCACAATGTCACGTCTTCTTTCGATACTGCTGCGGCGATCCTTCAAATAGCGGTGATCAAGTGGCCTCATGTCGCAATGTTCAAGCATGTCCAGTGTTACTACCTTTCTTGCCATTTTTATATGCGATCGTTGCATGTAAATACCCTTTGCGAGCCTTCGCCATAGGTGACGCCATATTGATACCATCATCGGGTACCAGATGACTAAGTTTTTCATCAGCATCGAAAGTAATTTCAACATCCAGGTCTGTCTCTGCAAAGCGTAGCGCTCGTCTAAGATCATTGTTGGTGTTTTGTTCAGTCATTTTCTTCTCTCTTCCATTAAGTTTTTTAATGACCAGCATCTTCTATTGGATTACTTTTTTGTACTTCCCTTTTTGTAATATATACTTCACGCGATCAAGGGTGCGGATTTCTATCGGTCTATTTTTGCCAATAAACTGCGTTACTGAAATAGTTGAGTAGCTTGCTATGCGCTTATTTCATCGCCTTGCTCTCGACAAAAATCAACTCGCTATAAATTCCGTTTCCGTGGCCGCGTGAAGTTTAACAAGAGCTACATCTATGGCATGAAAACCATAAGAAATTAATCTGTTATGCTTGGTTTTAAAGAAATATGCCCGCCATATGTTTTTCGGAAGGTTTAGGATTAGTTTTCCGCAATTCGTTAAATCTGCTCTTCAGTTCCGAAAAGTTAGCAACATGCAACTTCTTGTAAACATTTCTTAATCTATTCGCATTGCTGTCACGAATGATTGAAAGTTGTTTTTCATGCCGAAGCAGTAACAAAGCATATTGAGTTCTTGGCATCGAATTAAATGGGTCTGTTTCAGCTTCCAGTAACACTGCCATAGAAAATTTAGCCATTTCGACGTGTTTACAATGTTCAAATTTGGCTCCCTCAAGAAACGCTTTCTCAAAATTCGTCTCGAACAGATCGACTCCGTTAAAGGTTACACCAGACAAATTTGCATTATCAAAATTGCTTCCAGAAAGATTGCTATCTTTAAACTTTGCACCAATTAATGAAGTATTAGAAAAGTCTACTTTGCGCAAGTCAGCTTCCATAAACTGGGTATTTAGCAATGAGCTGCGGGAAAAGTCGGCTCCATATAAATTCACGTACTCGAATCTGCTATTGCTAAGGTTGTAATCCATATATTTTCTCCTTGGAAGCTCCAGCGGCTGATCTTTCTTGCCTACAAAATCCATATTAATTACTGGCTGGTTGAGAACCAGTATCTCTTTTATGGTCTGTGCAGCAGTGGTTGATATTTCTTCAACAGGTTGGCCTTGGTAGTTTTTACGTTTGTATTCATCGCGAAGTTGTATGAGAAAAGGGAGTGCTTCATCGCTAAAAACACTCAACGACTTAACCTGTTGTTTTAACGCATCTTCTGTTGCCCTAAAACTTTCCGGCGGTTGGTTAAGAAGCGTGATGATACTGGAAAAAATCTCAGCCATTTGCGTAAGTCGTTGCGTTTTCAGCTCCGCTGCGGCGATGTTGTTGGAGTTTTCACGGTTAGCAGCTGCAATCTTTTCCGCGCTAGCCAGCTGACTGTCCGCAACAAGTTTGCCGCTAACAATCTGCTGTTTATTGACTTTATGGGTTACATAAGCCGATGCCCCTGCAATAACAACCGGAATAAGGCCGACCTTGATAATGTCTTGCCACGTAGATTTTTTTTGTTCTATGGCTATTGATTCCAACAATTTCTTACGGTCCAGCGTTATTTGACGTCGGTCTCGCCCAAGTCTTCGTTCTTCAGAAACAGAAGTATGAGTCGTCAAATCAGGCTTGTTGATTCGCCTTTCATATCCAGAAATCCTTCTTTCAGTTAATGGATAAATCATCGTTTACTCCTCTTTTATTTTTTCTGTTACGTTTTTTAATTCTCAAAACGCTCAGTTGACCCTAATAATTTCTATTTTTCTAAAGACAGGTAGTACAGACTCCAAAAGATAACGGTAAAAGGTGATATAGAATCTTTTACACCAGAAAATAAAAAACCTTGCTTTTAAAAAACTAGAGTGACAATGCCCTTGGTTGACTATGGCAGTTCATTCCTCCATTAACGTTTGACCTTGGTTGTAAATTGATAAGCAACCTGTCCATCAAACTATCTGTAATTTAATCTGTATTCGCCGTTATGCTGAGTTTTGATTATGGCAGTACGGTCAATTCAAAGTCTATGAAATATTACCAATTCATGACGCTAGTTTAATTGGGTTAGCCAAAATGAATATTGATTCGTCATTTCAGTCACCTTAACTCAGACTCAACCGAGTTGTAGCAAAGAAATTTCAGCAGGGCTATGATCAAAAAACATGGATTTTATTGGCTCAAAGTGGTTAGACTAGGCACTATGTCCAAATCTACTTTCAATACGCTAAGCTCTAGCCATCTTGGTAAAGATTTGTTAGGTGGATTTACCGCTGCATTGGCCGCCCTTCCGCTAGCTTTGGCGTTTGGTGTGGCATCTGGCGCTGGGCCTACCGCTGGCATGTACAGCGCTATCCTGGTCGGCTTTTTTGCAGCCTTATTTGGCGGTACTTTCAACCAAGTATCGGGCCCTACTGCACCGATGACCATACTGATGACGAGCATCCTGGTATCGTTGCAAACAAAATATCCTGAAACTGGATTACTGCTCGCTTTTAATGCTGTCATTATAGCCGGACTGATGCAAACAGCATTCGGACTCCTCAAACTGGGTCACTATTTTGATATGGTGCCTAACCTTGTCATCGCCAGCTTTATGAGCGGTATTGGAATTATCCTTATCGTTCTCCAGGTTGGCCCCCTCCTTGGGCAAAGTACCGCCACATCGCTGATGGACTCCCTCAGGAATATTCCTGTTTCAAGCGAGAGTATTAATTGGTCAGCTTTATTATTGGGGATACTATCGTTATGCATCATGGTATTTTGGCCAAAGGATTTAGCCAAATGGTTTTCACCTTATTTAGCAGCGCTGTTAATTGGCACTGTTATATCGTTGTTATGGTTAGCACCTGCATCAACTCCCACCATTGGCGAAATCTCAACGGGTCTTCCAGACTTGTATTGGCCTGTTTTTTCAATGGACGTACTAAGCGAATTACTTTACACGGCTACCATGTTGGCTCTATTGGGTTCCATCGAATCGTTACAGACCGCACTTGTCGTTGAAAACCTTACTAATAAACCTCACTACGCTAATAAGGAACTGATTGGCCAGGGCATCGGCAACACCATAGCAGGTTTGTTTGGCGGCCTGCCGGGTGCTGGCGCAGCCATACAAACCACTGCTAACATTCAGGCCGGCGGAGGCTCTGGATATGCGGGCGCTAGTCATGCTGTTTGTCTACTGTTAGTTTGGATAATCGCCGGCAAATATGCCTCCTATGTCCCTTTGGCAGTTTTAGCTGGAATTCTTATCAAAGTTGGCTTTGACCTGATTGAATGGACTCTATTCCGGAAAATCAAGAAGCTACCGCTGATGACAAATATCTTATTGTTTTCAGTTCTTTTTATAACCCTGTTCATTGGGTTACTGCCGGCCCTATTAGCAGGCGTATTTATTTCAAACTTAATAACAGTAGAGCGTTTAGCCAGCATTCAATTAACCCGTGTTCGCTTAACGGACGGCGATCGCGCCATCGATACAGAACGTCCATATGACGACCTTAGATTAGAACGTCATCATGGAGCAGCCGTATTATTGCATCTGGGTAGTCAGCTAAGTTCCGGACAGGAAAGAGGTCTCAAACAACGTTTAAGAGCATTTACTTCTCATCGCATGATCGTCATCAACTTGACTAAAACTTCTTTGGTAGGCGATTCTCCCGCCATGATCCTGGATGATATTATTCGTGAAGAATTAAACCAGGATCGGCAAGTACTGTTAGTAGGTATGTCAGAAAGTGTCGAAGCGGCCTTATCGCCATTGGGCGCTATAGAGTTGGTAGGACATAAATGGATTTTTGATGAATTGGGTCTCGCACTGGATCAAGTAGCTAAGACCTTAGATTAACTATTTAAAAAATTCTACCCCACACCATCAAAGTTGCATATTTGGATAGAAAAATAAAACTTGCGTGAATAGAAGCTATCTTTGAACATCTTTCTAAATATTTCGCAATTCTCTCACTTGCTCTACTTTTGAAGCCTGGGCATCAAACGGCTTCCCAAGAATCAAAATGACTGTTTTGCCCTCTTTTTTATATCACTCCATATCACTCCATGATATTTGCAATTTCATTATGAATCGCTCAAACTTGAGTAATATCTTGTTTCAGTTTCTCAGCAAAATATTCAAATATCCGAGAATCAGCAAGATCACCTAAAGGCCAAATCTCTTATAATTGTTTGAGATTTACCAGTCAGTAGGATCCAAAACGTAAAGGCGCAAACGGATTTATGGGGAACGGGATATTTCCAAATAATGCCACAGTTTTATTGTTTGTCATTCTAATCGTATTGTCAGCGAGATCCGCGAGCGGGTTAGAAAAGGTCATTTTAATACCGCAGACCGAACATTATTCCCTGGGACCAAACTTATCGTACTTAGAGGATCATCAAGGCAAATTGTCCATCGATATGATCCGAAGCTCTTCGTTTACTGAACAATGGCAACGAAATACTAGAAAAGTACCCGCCTTCGGCTTCACTTCTTCAGTCTATTGGTTTGCTGTCGAATTGGAAAATCGCAATACGATCCCTATACAGGAACTCTTAGAGTTGTCCTATCCCTTGCTTGATTCAGTCGGCCTCTATTTAGAACGCAAAGGGCAGATAGTTGAGCAATTCCATACCGGAGATCAGCAGCTTTTTGCTAACAGACCCATCGAACATCGTCATTTCTTGTTCCCAGTTCACCTCGAGGAAAAAGATTCTTTAACCCTGTATTTACGAATTCAAACCAACGGTGCAATGCAGATACCCCTAGTACTATGGAACGAGAGAGCCTTTTGGAAGGCCAACCAAAGCGCCTTAATTTTGCAGGGAGTGTATTTCGGCATTATGCTCGTAATGACCGTCTACAACCTTTTTATCTATACCGTTGTTCGCGACCGAAGCTATATCTACTATGTGTTATTTGTAGGCTGTTTTGCCGTTTTTCAGTTTACTCTGCACGGCTTCTCATACCATTATTTTTGGCCAAACCATCCGTGGTTTAATCAAAAAATTCTGCTTTTTAGCGTAGTAACAGCGCTCATGGTTGGTGGTCTTTTTACCATCAACTTGCTTGGGCTAAAACAACAAAGTTTTAAACTTTATTGGCTGATGATTATGGCGTCGCTGATCGCCTTACTTAATGGTATGGCATTACCTTTTTTAGAATATAAATCAGCAGTTTCTATCGCTTTGGCTAATAGTATTTTGATGGCTTCACTTGGCCTGACCGCAGGTTCCATAATGTGGAAACGTGATTATACGCCGGCACGTTTCTACACAATAGCTTGGATGGGCTTATTAACAGGAACTATTGCATTCGCACTGAACAAGTTTGGTGTCATACCTCGTAATGTATTCACTGAAAATGGCATACAGTTTGGGTCAGTAATCGAGGTCATATTACTCTCCTTCGCACTCGCCAACCGCATCAATTCAATACGGAAGGAAAAAGAACTGGCACAAGCCGAAACAGTCTCTATTCTAGAGAAATATCAAACACTTTATGAAAGTGCCCTTGAAGGGATCTTTCAATCAACACTGGCGTATAAATTTGTCAGCGCTAACCAAGCTATGATCGAGATGCTTGGTTTACCAAACAAAGACTCACTTTTGTCAGATAATCTCAGCAGTTTACGGGCATGCTTCTTAAATCAAGACGAAGCCGATAGGTTCTTTCGACTGTTACAAAATAAGGGAGAGGTCATTAATCATGAATTTAGAGCACAAAAACACCAAGGCGATGAGTTCTGGGCTTCCATCTCAGCACGAACGATCAATGACGAAGATGGCAAACCCAAATATTTTGAAGGCTCTCTAGTCGACATCACAATAAGACGTCAAGCGCAGGAACAAGTCCGCTATCAGGCGTATTACGATGATGTAACTGGGCTTCCTAACCGAACTTTGTTGCAAGATCTTCTCCATCACGCTTTAGAACGGGCTAAGCGAAATGATGAACTGGTCGCCGTTTTATTCGTTGACCTAAACCGCTTCAAATTAGTCAATGATACCTTTGGGCATGACATCGGAGACAAACTTCTTCAGGAGGTTGCGACAAGGCTGACTCTTTGTTTGCGGGGTGGCGATTGGGTTGGTAGGCCAAAGTCATCCCTTGAAGATAAACAACCGACAGAAGGTAGTAACGATGCTGTTGCTCGCCTGGGTGGAGATGAATTTGTTATGGTTCTGACAGATATTCGACACGCCGAAGATGCGGCAATTGTCGCATGGCGAGTCGGTAAAACTTTAGCAAAATCATTTACTCTGAACGAAAAGGAAATTTATATTTCTGCCAGTATTGGTATCAGCTCCTATCCAGTAGACAGCGATAATCCCACCACCTTACTGAAGCAAGCTGATGCAGCAATGTACCATGTTAAAAAACAAGGCATAGATGGCTATCAATTTCACTCGGATTATTTCACTGTCCATGCTTCAAAAAGACTTGCTGTCGAAACTGAACTGAGGCAAGCAATAAACAATAATGAATTTCAACTTTATTACCAACCAAAACTAGACCTGCAAAACGATCGTATTGTTGGCGTCGAAGCCCTATGTCGCTGGCAGCACCCAAAAAGAGGTCTGGTTTTGCCTCAAGAGTTTATCGGAATTGCTGAAGAAATAGGCTTGATCGTACCAATCGGCGAGTGGGTTTTACAAACCGCATGCGAGCAGAATAAGATCTGGCAGAATGACTGCCTTCCAACACTAACGGTTTCGGTAAATATCTCTGCACGCCAATTCTTAGATCCTGAGTTATCCGAATCAATTTTACGTATATTGAACAAATCCGGATTAAATCCCGGTGACCTGGAGCTGGAATTAACCGAAAGTACATTAATGGACGATACACAAGCCACAGGCAAACTGCTTGATGAGTTAAAAGACATGGGACTGTTTCTTTCTATTGATGATTTTGGTACTGGATATTCTTCTCTCAGCTACCTGAAAAGGTTCCCTGTTGATATATTAAAAATTGACCGGAGTTTCATCCAGGATATTACTCAAGAAGCTAACAACAGAGGAATAACTTCAGCCATCATTTCCATGGCCCAGCAACTTGAGCTAAAAGTGACCGCAGAAGGAGTAGAAACTGAAGCTCAAATGAATTATTTGCGCGAGCAAAAATGTGATCAAGCTCAAGGCTATTTCGTTAGTCCACCGCTACCCGCCAAACAATTTGGCCACTTGCTAAGACGTCAGGAATTAGTGGCACCATTTAGTCCATAAGGTTGACATAAGTTCATGATAAGCACGCCTTAGATTAGCTAGTCTAAAAAACTCCGATTGATCTCCACTGCGATGTGGGGAACACTTTTTGGACCGGGTTTAAGCTAGCACTACGTTCGGTTCATCCCCACTGGTGTGGGGAACACTAAAAAGGTGCCTGTTTATTCCGCTGAAATATCGGTTCATCCCCACTGGTGTGGGGAACACACAAATTCATCAACCGACCGACAACCGCACATCGGTTCATCCCCACTGGTGTGGGGAACACAATTGTACCCTCCTAAAAACTCTATGTTCGGACGGTTCATCCCCACTGGTGTGGGGAACACGTAATATTTGTCAACCAGAGGTGGTAAATACACGGTTCATCCCCACTGGTGTGGGGAACACTATCGAGCAACTGAACAACCCAGTACCCCCTAAAGGTTCATCCCCACTGGTGTGGGGAACACTTTTGCATATCTTTTTCCTCCAAAACCGATACCTGGTTCATCCCCACTGGTGTGGGGAACACCAACCAGGACAAATTTACGACAGTAACCGTTACGGTTCATCCCCACTGGTGTGGGGAACACGGATAAAAACTGGCTGATGCTCCAAGGCTTGGCGGTTCATCCCCACTGGTGTGGGGAACACAAAAACTGTTGCGGTGGGTAGAACGCTACCAAACGGTTCATCCCCACTGGTGTGGGGAACACTGCGACGAGCTTTAATCCCTTGGCGTATCCACACGGTTCATCCCCACTGGTGTGGGGAACACTTTTGCAGAGCATGTTAGAACAGCCATCGTAGCGGTTCATCCCCACTGGTGTGGGGAACACGATTATCACACCCGGTAAGGCGGTTTCTTCTGCGGTTCATCCCCACTGGTGTGGGGAACACTCTGTAACCTGATCTTTGCCCAAACCTTCCATCGGTTCATCCCCACTGGTGTGGGGAACACCTAACTATTAAAATAACTGGTCTATCCAGTTGCGGTTCATCCCCACTGGTGTGGGGAACACTTTCAGAAGGGAGCACCAAAACCCCGCTTCCAGCGGTTCATCCCCACTGGTGTGGGGAACACTACAACACTGGAATACATTATTCTTAACCTTACTGGTTCATCCCCACTGGTGTGGGGAACACCAGTGCTCGCAACGATAAAATCACTTTGGCTCCGGTTCATCCCCACTGGTGTGGGGAACACTTTGCCTAGATTCAGTAAGGTGCGTTGCTTTACGGTTCATCCCCACTGGTGTGGGGAACACTTCTCTGCGGCTACTTGGGCGGCAAATGGTGTACGGTTCATCCCCACTGGTGTGGGGAACACGATGGCGGTTAGTTTTTCTGCTCTGCTGATGCCGGTTCATCCCCACTGGTGTGGGGAACACGGCACCGTTATCAATGGCCCAAAGAATGCCGTAGGGTTCATCCCCACTGGTGTGGGGAACACGTGCCAATGCTTCCTGTAAAAGTCATGCCGAACGGTTCATCCCCACTGGTGTGGGGAACACAGTCGAACTGACATTTCCAGCAAACTGGATAACGGTTCATCCCCACTGGTGTGGGGAACACTGACCTTTCAACGCTGACATCAAGCCTGACAACGGTTCATCCCCACTGGTGTGGGGAACACCCAGGCGCCCAATGGCAGGATTAACCCACTTTCGGTTCATCCCCACTGGTGTGGGGAACACCCAATTAATCAAGTCTGTCAGAAGAACTTTACCGGTTCATCCCCACTGGTGTGGGGAACACCACTAACGCATCAGGTTTGCCAAACAATCTCACGGTTCATCCCCACTGGTGTGGGGAACACTTTAGCATAGATATCTGCCGATGTTGCATCACCGGTTCATCCCCACTGGTGTGGGGAACACGTTACTTCCTTTTTTACATTTAGAATAGAGCACCGGTTCATCCCCACTGGTGTGGGGAACACTCTAATTTCTCTGGCTACTGTATCTTCACTTTCGGTTCATCCCCACTGGTGTGGGGAACACAAGGGAGGAATAACCAACATGCAAACACCTAACGGTTCATCCCCACTGGTGTGGGGAACACTTGCGTAGCCTGCTATGCGCCTGTTCACTCGACGGTTCATCCCCACTGGTGTGGGGAACACCCAAACAAAAAGCAGCAAGGACGATGCTTACACGGTTCATCCCCACTGGTGTGGGGAACACTTAAAGAGGTCTGGGGTGAAGCAGATGTTAAGCGGTTCATCCCCACTGGTGTGGGGAACACCAGGCTGGTTTGTGGGACACCTAGGTTGTAGACGGTTCATCCCCACTGGTGTGGGGAACACTGAAGCGACCAACACATCATCACCGCCACCTACGGTTCATCCCCACTGGTGTGGGGAACACGTATTGTTGACCGGCGGCGCCTCGGTTGCCTTCCGGTTCATCCCCACTGGTGTGGGGAACACTTAAATGATTTAGTAGCGAAAACCCCCTCTCCCGGTTCATCCCCACTGGTGTGGGGAACACAATCGGCTACCGAATGGTCGACCGGCTGCAGTGCGGTTCATCCCCACTGGTGTGGGGAACACTTCTAAGGATTAACTTCGCCCGATACCAGCCTCCGGTTCATCCCCACTGGTGTGGGGAACACTGTTTATGTCGACACGCAAGTTAACCCATCTTCGGTTCATCCCCACTGGTGTGGGGAACACGGTTGCACGGGCTGCCCTTCAGCCGTCGTAACTGGTTCATCCCCACTGGTGTGGGGAACACTTTTACTATTACAACTCAATAGGTTAAGATAACTGGTTCATCCCCACTGGTGTGGGGAACACGTGGACTGGATTGTAGGATATGCGTAACATGTCGGTTCATCCCCACTGGTGTGGGGAACACTCATGGCTCCCAAAGCAGGCATCCCCCAGTTAACGGTTCATCCCCACTGGTGTGGGGAACACTTCTTGTGTATCAACTGCAATCGCATCAACACCGGTTCATCCCCACTGGTGTGGGGAACACTCAGGCAACTCGATACTTAAAGGGCTGGGCAGCGGTTCATCCCCACTGGTGTGGGGAACACACTTAGCTTAACATATTGTTACATAAGACAAATAATGACTTGCAACTTTCTACCAGTCAAAAAGACGGTTTTTAGGAGCGAATTGTTAAAGAACATTTTCATCCTTTTTATCTTCAACAGGATAAAAAGAAACCAATTTTAAGCCATCAATTTCTACGGGTAAACGACGATTTTCTCCCAACGTTAAAAAATCAAATCCAGATTCGGTATTAGTGCTCCAGGTCATGATGGCATTACCTTCATCTATGCCATTTTCAACCTGCTGCCAAATCATTTCACGAACTTTAGCTGATAAATCACCAACATAAACACCAGCACGAATTTCTATCAACCAGACAGCCAAACGGCCACGCAAACGCGGAGGAACGTTTTCAACTACGATGACCAACATCGCCAATATTTTCGGGATTTGGAATTGCAGGCGCAATATTTTCCTCAGCCGGTTTCGGAACTTCTAATTCGCCAGCTGTCAGCACTTCCTCTATAGTCGGAATGATTTTCTTGAGGATTTTGCTTTGTCTAAAAGTATCTCTGCACATTAGCCTAACTTCGCGCTCTGGATCACGATTATTTTTTGCGGCTACTTTAAAGGCATTAGGAATGATATCGTCAAATTTAAAGAGGTCAGCAATGTCATAGACAAAGGATAGAGGTTTACCAGTATGGATAAATCCGATAGCAGGTGCATAACCAGCGGCCAATACTGCAGCTTCACAAATTCCATATAAACAGGCGGTTGCTGAACTAATGCAGCGATTAGGCATGTCGCTATTATCCCAGGTGGTACGGTCATAGCTACGGCCTTTCCAGGTTACGCCAACTTGTTTAGCCAATAATTGATAGGTTTTTTTAACACGAGAGCCTTCTATTCCTCGTAACTGTTGTACACTACGTCGTTCGGGCGGTTTCTCACCAAAGCGAATTTCATACATTTTTCGGACGACTTTTAAGCGAGCTGTATCATCCAGGGCAAGTTTTGCTTGATACAATAAACGGTCAGACCGTGCGCCACCAGGCTGTCCAGAAGCATAAAGCCTTACCCCAGCCTCACCGACCCAAACTAATAATGTGCCAGACCTTGCGGCTAATGCCACTGCATGATGAGAAATACGTGTACCAGGTTCTAACATGATACAGGCAATACTCCCTACAGGAATATGAGTGCGAATACCGTCTTTGTCTATCTCAACAAAAGCACCGTCTTTAACATCAATTTGTCCTTTTTGCAGAAAGACCATAGAAACGCGTTCTTTCATAGCAATGGGTTTTAAGGGTGGAAGCATCAGGAGTCGGGTAGTAATAGATTTTGAAAAGGATTGTGATTTTTCCATCGATAGGTTCTAAAATCTCTCAAGTCAGTGGAAAGAATACGACCGTGACCTAATTCTTCTGCCAGAATGACTAAAGAGGCATCAGCTAAATCCATAGGTAAATTAGTGTATTTGTTCATTAAAGAAACAATACTTTCATTTGCTTTGCTGAAAGGTTGTAAATTTGATACAAACCATCGCTGTGAGCATCTAAAAATTCGCACGCTTCTTTTTGTCCTATTCTGGATTGTAAAAAGTAACTGGTTTCTGTAATAACTGGCCAAGTGCAGATAAGAGGGTTGTTAATCTGATTTAAAGCATTGATAGCTTGATCATGAAAATGATCATCTCTATTCAGCAATGCATACCAAAAACCTGTATCAGCGATGATCGAATTTTTCATCAAGGTGTTCTGCTACATATTTTTTATAATTAACTGAACCATCTTCTGGCCCTTGTCCTATCCCTGCAAGTTTTTTAACTAATAACTGATTCTTTTCTTTACCTGTTAATTCTGTTTTTTCATACAGTAAATCCAATGCTTGCTTAATGACTTCTGTGGTATTTAAATGAGTTATTTGTTGGATGATTTTAAGTTTTTTTTCATAACTTTCATCAATTCTGGCAGTAATTCGCATATCACACCACTTGTCCGACTATTTGTCAGCCAACTATAGCATTAAGTTCTGGCAATAGAAAGCAAACCACAACCAAAGCCAGGGCTAATTTGTTCTACCCATACAGGCTATAAAGAGCAAAGAGATAGCCCTTAAATTGGACAAACCCATAATAACGCAGTATAGTTTTTAAGAAGTTTATTGAGATAAAAAACTATGCCGTTATCACAGATATCAGTGAGACCCATATTAAAACATGAAGAGTCAGCCTATGCCTTGTTAATGGAAACTCACCATTATCTGGGCGCTATTCCAAAAATTGGTGAAACCCTCTGGTACGTGTCGACCTATCAGTCACAATGGGTTGCACTGATCAGTTTTTCAGCCGCTGCATTAAAATGTACGGCGCGTGATCAGTGGATAGGCTGGGGTTATCGTCACCAGACGGGGCGCCTAAAATTGATTGTTAACAACAGCCGGTTTTTGATACTTCCCTCCTTCACTGAAAAAAACCTGGGCTCACGCATTCTGTCACTGTGTCTTAAGCGCTTGTCCACTGACTGGGTTGAAAAATATCAGCACCCCGTTGTTCTGGTTGAAACCTTTGTCGACCCAGAGCGATTTCACGGCGGTGTTTATAGAGCAAGCAACTGGCAGGCAATTGGAATGACCCGTGGTTTTCGTAGAACAACGGCAGGCTATTCTGCTCAGTCAGAACAGAACAAACTGATCTTTGTTAAACCCCTGCATAGACGAGCACAAGCGGTTTTATCTCAACCTCAATTGAGTCATCATTTCAATCTAGGTGAGATAAAAATGAAAATAACAAAACAGCAAATGCGATCATTACCGAGTTTCTTTATGGATATAAACGACCCTCGGCGCCCACAAGGGCGGCGACATCGACTTTCAACCGTACTGGGAATTGCGGCGGGTGCGGTACTTTGTGGGATGCGAAGTTACGAAGCTATTTTCGACTGGGCTGACAGTCTCAGCCATAAATCCAGAGAACATTTCCGCTGCCGTTATGAAAAAGGACGATACACGGTTCCCAGTCTCAGCATTATTAGAGATGTGTTGACGCGAGTTGACCCCAGCGAGCTCGAAGCGGCCTTTATCGCCTGGAATACTGTTTATGCACAGGATGACGAGTCATTAGCCATTGATGGTAAAACGATGTGCAACGCCATTGACGAGAAAGGGCGGCAAACCCAGATAATGAGTGCGGTTGGGCATGGCACAGGCATTTGCTACGCCCAAAAAAAGTAGGAACATTACCTGTTGGACACGGTTCGGATGAAGTGAAGCAGAGTAATGAAATCAAGTTTGCACCTATTCTGCTGGCTCTAATCCCCATTCGAAACAAGGATATCACCAGTGATGCCATTAATACACAAACAGAGTTTGCCGAATATCTGGTGGAGCAGCGTAAGGCACATTACTATTTGAGTGTTAAAGCCAATCAACCCACATTGCTAGAAGATATTGAAGTCTATTTTTCAACCGTCACCCGCCAGGCTGATTATGAAGACAAAGTATCTGTGGGGCATGGGCGAATAGAAATTAGAAGAATCTGGACAACCTCTCAGTTGAACGCTTATGTCACATTTCCGCATGTTGCCCAGGCTTATAAAATAGAGAGAGAAATAACGGATAAAAAAAGCGGTCAAACGACAGGGGTAACCGCCTACGGCGTTACCAGTAGAACAGAAGAGGAAGTCAGCCCTCAAACTGTTTTGCACAAAGTGCGAGGACACTGGTCAGTTGAAGTGAGTCATTATATTATTGACTGGGTGTTTGATGAAGACCGCTCAACCATTCGCACAGGCTTTGGCCCTGAAAACATGACCCGTCTTAGACGATTTGCTATTGGACTCATTAAATCAAAGGGAAGCACGGGTGTTTCGAAAAAAATGAGGCAATTGAATAAGAAAACAAGAGCCGTTCTGGATTATTTAAAGATTACAAATAACAGAGCAAAGCCTTGTGTAGCAGAGGGTCTGGCTTAAGAACAAATTAGCCCTGCAACCAAAGCAGGGCTAATTTGTTCTAGCCGGTAAGTTATTGATTTATTTTTAATATCATTCACGGAAATTTTATATCATATTGAAAATAAAAGATATTTTATATGACATTGTTAATTCATTCAGATGATAGGTCTATGCTCCTGAATTTAAGGCTTTGCTCGATAGAACAAATTAGCCCTGCAACCAAAGGCTTTAGCTGGACCAATACCCTGCTTTAATTGCAAAACGAACTGATCTGGCTCCATGACTGTTAAAATACCATCAAACAATACTGGTTGAATTTTACCACTACGTTTTTCTTTAACTTTACGAAAGTATAAAACGGATTCAGGTTGAATAATTAATGCTTCCAATTGCCCAAAGCCTTGTAATTTTCGCTCTAACCAAACTTGTTGTTCTTCTTCGTGGAGCAAAGGAACTCTTACCGTTTTAGTAAAGGTCTTGCCTTTTTTCTCAACTGTCCCTTTACTTTTATCCTTAATCGTTTTTATAGGATTTGCACGAAAACGTAACCGTTGCCCTGACAAGAATTCAGGATTATATTCTCGCCAATCTACAATAACCGGGCTATCTGCTGATTGTTGCGGAGGAGTTATGGATTGCATTAAAACCTTTGCACCGACTCCTTTTTCTAACTGTTCAACACGAAACAAAAAATCACGTTTTTCGGCATCACGATTAGGAAATAAACACCATAGCGCTTGGTGCAATTCAAAATTGTTTTTACAATCCGTCCAAGGTATATGAATTTTACTCAGATACATGGGGCTCTCCTTTTATTGCTGTCATATAGACAATATGACTGGCAAATTGTCGCGGCTGGTGAATGATAGGTACATTACGTATTTTAAACGGCTTTGCATCTTTACTATTCTCTTCACTGTAAATAGTTCCACCTGACATACTATTCTGGGCTAAAGCAGATAAAGCGTTCTCGGCGGTAACTTCCAGTTCAAATAAAGGTCGAGTAATCGGGCAGCTACGCCGCCCCATAAATGGCGTATAAACCGGTTTCATTAATGCCTGTTGAATATCGGCTAAGACAATCGGCGCTTGTTCCAATGACCAAATGGCCACGGTATAACTTGCATCCTGCCAGTATTCGCGCCATGTTTGGATAGTTTCATGGCTTTTTAAGCCTTGGTAATCCACACGGGCATTTTTAACCGTGTGATAATCAGTCATTTTCTGCCCCTGTTTATCCACGCGTACAGCAAACGCCACACTGCTTGCCAATGATTGTTGAGCATCTTTATCCGTGCGCTCAACACCCAAACAGGCACCCAACAAACCCAGCAGAGCACTGCGGCCAGGAAATAACTCCGAAGGCCTTAATCCTTCAAAAGTTTCTCGCCCCCACGCCTGCAACGGACCTTGCAATTTTATGATTAAATAGTCACGCATCTTTTTGTTCCCTGCGTTTAATTGTTCTGGCCATTATTACGTACCCAGCTTTCCAGATCAGGCAATGAGACTTGAGTTTGAATACCGTCTGGCAGATCATTCTGCTCCAAGGTAAACTCCGCACAGCGTTCCACCAAACCATGACCCCGATGTATATTGTTCCAATAATCATTCATTTGTTGCATGGAAGGTTCACGAAAACCGCCTTTAGTGGCCGCTTTTACCGGCTCTTCAAAGGCATTAGCCAGAGAAACCGGCTGGTTTGAAAAACTGACCAATGCGACATCAGCCAGATTATGCGCAGCAAAACTTTGTTGTTTAGCACTAGGTACTTCCGTTGCCAACATATGTAAAACATGGGCAGCAATTCCCAAGGCTTGTTCACGAATGGCATCACCCAGGTTTTTCTGTAACTGGCCTATATTCAAACTGGCATAACGGTAAAATACACCGGAAGAAAATTCTTGTGTGTCCAAGTGACCTGAGCCTAATTCCTGCAAGTCATCGACAGCGGTAAACCAGTCAATATCGGCATCTACGGTATGGGTTGTGATGGCGTGGGCAACGGCTAATGCTCCGTCAATTTTACCCACCTCACTCATTAACCCTGAGGTGGCCATACGCCCTGATAAGGCAATATCCAATCCTCTCGCAAGTGCCTGACGAAATCCTACGCTGTCCTTTTCGACGCGTTTTTGTAGTTTTTTCTTATCCACGCCCTCGGCTTCCAGTGCTTTAATTTGCTCACAGAAATAGGCAATTTCTTCCAGCACCCACGGTGCGACTGCATCATTCTCAACTTTAGTATCTGAATCCAGTTTTTTATCGCTGAGTAACTCAATCGTTCTTTCGATTAAGTCTTTGTCGAATTTTTCACTAAGCGCTTTAGTTACAAAATCCTTTAAATTGTTTTTTTCAGGGTCCCAAAGATGTTTTGTTCTTATACTAGGCTCCCCTAAATGCTGGCGATAATAATCACTATGTCGCATAGTTCTTTTCAGACTTTGACTGGATACCCGAACCCGCCGTTTCCCGCCAAAAATAGCGGACTTTTGCATGTTCATATCGTCCCGGTTTAAGCAGGACGGGCTGTGTGAAATTAAAATGTGAAAATTGATAAAGTTTTCGTTCATGATGGTCATTCCTTGTTTAAGCGGTTGCTTTGCTTTTATGGTTGGTTTGATAATAGAAAAAATCTTCTAATAAGCTGCGTTTGGCAAAGTCATTCCAGTAATACAAAGTTTTAGCCATACTGAGCCAATCCACTGTTTGATTGGCTTGCTTTAATAAGCGCCGCAACTGGATAAGGTCATTCGGTTCTTGTGAACGAATCACCATAAACAGGCGTTTTTCGTTAATATCAGCTTTTGCTAAAGCTTTGCCTAAGGAGTCACCGCCTTCTTTATGACTAATAAGCGGCAAACAAAATACTAATCGCTGCATACGCTGGTTGGCTTTTTCACCGTATAACAAACGATAAAAAGCAGGAATTTCTATTAAATCACCGGGATTAACCGCTCGTTTAAGTTCTGCCTTCATGCCAGGTTTCAGTGCTTGATAACGCTCATAGATCGCCAGAAAATCAGGCAGTTTGTTTTCGCTTTTAGTCATTTGTTTCTCCTTGCGGTTCTAAGTCTTTTAAGGATTTATTTAATGAGCGCCGAGCCATTGCCAGTGCTTTGAGCATTTTCGGCTCTTGCCGATAAGGGTTTGTTGCCTGGTTAAACAATTCCTGAACAATTTTTTTCAGCTGTTGCTGTAATTGCTCAAGGTCTTGATCGGGTTGTTCAAAATGTACCCATGCCAAACTTTGATGCATCAAGCCTTCGGTTTGTTGGTAGTAATCTGCTTCGACTGGATAACATAGATTTATCCCGGAGCCATGCACTTTATCTTTTATCCCTACGGCAAATAAATACAGCGCTTTGCGCAATGCTTTTTTGTATTCCAAACCAATATTAATAATGGTTTGAATCACTTCACCATGCTCAGTCCACCCCTGTGCCAAACTAAATAACTCATGCCGACGTTCCAGAATTGTGGCCTGATTATTACGATAACCACCAATAATGAGTTGCATTTTTGCCGAGGACATAAATGTTCTGGCTTGCTGAATAATTGGCGCAGCTTGCTGACCTTCTTTATCGCTTTGCTTATCCAGCAATAACCGGCTCATATGCGTCCAAGTTGGCGCAGTCGTGGTGAACGAAGGAAATTTTTCTTCTTTTTGGCCTTTTTTAATGCTAAAAACACGCGATGACAAAGGATGCGGCCAGACACCTTCGATAGTGTAATTAAATTTCGCTTTGTTAAATCCTGTATACACAAATTCATTATAACCACAACAACTACAGGCTTGCTTCTCAGACTCGACAGCTAATAATTCAAACTGTGCCGGCTGCCAAAGTAAGCCCCGATATAAACCAATGGTAGAAGCCGGTATTGTTTGCCCCGCTTTAATCGGTTCAATGTAATTTGGCTGTTGAGTTTTAGTTGCCTCATACCAAGGCATCAGTTTTTCAATGGTTTCTTTCGTGAGAGTATTCAGCCATAGCGTTTCTCTAAGCGTTTTGCCTTTAATTAACAGCGTAATGGGTGTACTACCGCGAAGACTTCCTTTAAAACCGCCCCCCATACTCGGACAATTATTCGCCGCATTAAATAGTGCAATAGAAACGCAACCTGCACACAAGCCATCCGCCAAACCTTTCTGGTTAACAAAGGCTTTGTTAGTGCCGTCGGCAACGCCAGCCATTAGCTTGTCCATTGGTGTCGGCTGAGTTGCTTTAACACCTCGAAACTGCATAAACGGTGTTTCTGCATGTTCAAGATCGAACCAGTTCAATTTATCCTGAATTGCCGCTTGGTAAGCGTCAGGACTTAGCGGCTGTTTAACATATTGCCCCAATGCTTTTTTATTTTCAGGCGTGAATAACACTTGCGTGATAGCACAAAGTAACTGCAAACACGCCAGTTCCAAATCATCACGCGGCAAACACAGCTCACCTTGTTTTTCACCACAAAGCAATTGCTGCAAGGTGATTTTTTCATAAACTCCTTGTTCCTGAATAGGAATCCAGGCACCGGTTAATAAATTCATGCACTTTCCTCTGATAGTTGTATTCGACTTAATCCTGTATCGGCCTGATAAATGAAGCGATATTTTCCAATAATTACTGTAAAAATTTTTGTTTCTGTATGCTCCAGCGATAACCAAAGAATGCCATCCTGATCAGGATTCCCCAGTTGCTCATGCTTTCCCCAGCTTGCCGGAACAGCTATGGAATTAAGATTTATAGCTTCCCAGCGTTGGCTTTCATCTAATTGTTGAAAGACAGTTCCATCTAATAAGCATTTGTCGCCTTGCTTATTTTGATAGCAGGGTAATAAATTTAGACTCATTTCACCGTCACGGGTCAATGCAGAAACATGGCTATCGTCATCAGATAAAACCTTCATCGAACTTCTGACTAACTGCATTGCAGTCATATGACTGGCGTAAGACTCTTCTTCAAACTTTTCAAAGCTCTTAATAACCGTTTCAGGCTCGTCCCGCCATGCTTCAAGCTGATAAACCGACTCAATCCAGTCTCGATAGGCTTTAGGAAAACTAACGGTATTATTCGTTTTTTGCAGTAATTGCTGTGTCCGCCATAACACTCTGCTATTGCCGTAAATTAATTCATGCAGTTCATAGTCATCATTGTCTGGCAAAAGTACCATGCAACAAGCCTGTTGATAATTCTCCGGTCTACTTCGCTGATGTCTGTGCAATCGTCCTATCCGTTGAAACAATAAATCTACCGGACAAAGTTGCGTTATCAGCCAATCAAAATCTAAATCCAAAGACTGCTCGACCACTTGCGTGGCAACTAATAAATGACCTTTATTTCTGGCATTTTTTGGCACGGGTTCTGCCCCGAACAAATTTAATACGGTTTTTTCCTTTTCCTGTCGATCTGAGAATGTAAAACGCGAATGAAACAGTAATACCTGATCTTCCGTTAAAACCTTATTCTCTTGAATCCGATTTAACATAGCCTGATAAATAGCTTGTGCATCGGCCACCAAATTACATACCAAACAGACTTGAGCACCTTCAGTGACAGCATTTAGTAGCCGTTGATAAAAATCAGTATCAGGTAATAAGTGTGATGTTTCTAACAATTCCAGTTGAATTGCTGTGGTCGGCGGCTGTTGTTCAGGTTTTTCTGTTAAATCTAAAAGCTTTATTTGCTTGTCATAACAAGATGTTATTAAGGGGTAAGCCTTATTTTCTGTTGTTAATTCACAATCCCAAGCTCTAGCAAGTTGCTGCTTCTGGTGCATTGGTAGTGTGGCAGATAATAAAATAGCACTACCACCTGCAAGATGTTGTTGTTCCAATACCGCACCTAACAAGCCATACATATAACTGTCGTAAGCATGGACTTCATCAATAATTAAAACGCTACGCCCTACACCAAAGCCACGAACAAATTTATGCTTGACAGGTAACACTGAAACCAGCACTTGATCGACAGTGCAATCACCTATTTGCCCTAAAAATACGCGTTTTTTACTTTGTGATAACCACTGTCCACACTGCACCCATGCTTCTTCTTGGCCCTGTGCTGAGCTAGATTCGCATGATTGTTTTAAGTTGATAAATTGTTGCTCATATTTTGCACGACCGTGAGCTAATACAACATTAGTTTCTTTACCAAATATTAGGGGGGCAGCATCTTCCAGACGTTCAAGCATGGCATTAGCAGTCGCTTGAGTGGGTAAAGCAAAAACAATGCTATCAGCCAGCCCTGAAGCCAATAGTTGCCAAGCATATGCCAATGCCGCTTCCGTTTTACCTGAACCAGTAGATGCCTCAATTAAAGTCAAACTTTGTTGTTGCTGTAATTGATTGATTAAACATTGAACTTGGCGTGGGAAATGGTCTTTTTTTAATAACGCTTCAATATTTTGGTAAGGCTTGATCTCACTAATGACACCTGCTGCATTTAAGGCTTGCTCGGCATTTTGAATACGGTGTTGATACCATTGTTCAAGGTTTTTGCTTGGTTGATTATCGTATGAAAAATAATCCGATGACCCTAGCCAATCACAAACTGAGCAGAAACCAGCTAGCATTGTTGCTGGACTCTGTGTGTTTTTTGTCTGTTCAAATACAGGTGGTGAGTTTTCCAGTCTTAACCCTGCTGGAATTAAAAACAACTCAGCCAAAGAGGTGAGCCATTGACTGCGTGCCAGTTTAATTTGTTGACCCAATGATTCGGGAACACCACTTGGATAATTGAATTCAACACTGTCCTTTTCATCCTCATCAGGAATAACACCGTGATGACCTGTGACAGGAGCTAACCAGCTTAACCATGCAGACCAATCATCATTGTCATCAAAGCAAAAATCATTGTCACTACTGACAAAGCGCTCAGCATTATCTTGATAGAACCAATAAAGTCCCGCTGAACCATGATAATATTTTTTAATCTCACGTCCGCTTAGTTTCGTGCTTATCTGGCTTAGCTCGGGATTAACTTGTTTCCATAGATGTGACGCTTTACGTTGAAATCGTAAATCGAATTTTCCGTAATCATGCAAGGCTATAAAAAACAACACCCATGCACGAGCTTGATTTTCCGGAAGGCTTGTTACTTGAGTAAAGCATCGCCTGATATTGGGGCTATTCTGCCACCATACATCCGCTACCATCGCCACATCCAAACAATGGTATGGGAGAAGATGATAGGCATTATTTCCATTTTCTTCTTTGGAGGCTTTACCCCAACATCGATAATATAGTCCGTTACCCATTTCTTCCTTGCTCCATTCCATCATTATATAGGCATCAGAAGTTCATTGTTATCAACTTGTATTTTCAGCACAAAGATAAAATAACTTCATAGATCAAAGATCTATACGTTACAATTTAGCGTTCTATTCTTACATCTAAAGTTCGTCATGACTAAAAACCCTGGAAACAACCATTCAGTCAGTCAGTCAATTAAGCCTTCAAAAGAAAAAGGGCGTTGGCGGTATGATCTCGTTATTATTCTTCATTTACTCGGCTTTACTGGCTTCAGCAATATTGCTACGGCACTCCCTGCAGAATGTTTAGATCTAACTGCTTCGGCTACTTATCTTGAATCTACCGGCGTGGTTTGCCTGCAAAAAATAGCTGTATCTGAGAACACTGGTACTCAATATTACAAGGCATCACTGCGTTGGATGGGTGAGACAAATCCTGATCAATTTCAACTAGTGGACGTAGAAGCTGATTCCGGCTCGCAGGAGAATAGCCCAACTTACTCTTTAGCATCGGGTGAATTAATCATTCCCAAACTTGATGTTCCAAAAACTTACGGTACCGAACGGTATTCTGCAAATCTTGCATTAACACAAGTTGGCGACACCTCTTTTTTTACGCTGTCATCATCAGACATATATAACAATCCAGATTATGTCCCCAACCAAACCTTGAAGCCATATGGTTTATTAACCCAACAGGAGCGACGAGCGGTTGATTTATTAGGTGAATCCATGCCTTATGCAACGCTGGCGGAAGCTGTCTATGATTTTGACAATAGTTCTGTAGATTCTTGGGAATTAATTGAACAAGAGAGTACAGATTCCGGCATGCAGGCTGGACTTTATAGAAACCGTGATACCGACGAATTGGTATTAGCCTTCCGTGGTACTGAAGACTGTGATTTTTCCTGCTCTTTCGATGAAATTAAAGAATCCGTACTAGATATAGCCGCTGATGCGTTATTAGCTGTGGGCGAAGATGGCCCTCAATTCCGACACGCCTATAATTTTGCTCTTGAAATGGGTAGTCGTTACCCTGATCGAACCATCGTTGTTACAGGTCATTCATTAGGAGGTGGTTTAGCACAAGCCATCGGAGCAGCTTTCGGGGTTAAAACATTTGCTTTTAACTCCGCCCCCGTACCCGATGATTTTTTTGATGACCATCCAACGCCTTTATCGAAAGATCAACTCAATGAAACTGTCCATGTCATTGGTGACATTCATGACCCTGTTTCTAATACCGATGAATCAGGAAAATTTTATCGCCATGCAGACCATGTTTCACCTATCATTCAATTCGATTTTGACGAAAAAGAAATCTTGCCAGATCTGTTACCTGATTTAGATGCCCTCAGATTTAACAAACATGGTATGGCCAAATGGATTGAAAATTCATCAGACCTACTGACTATTTATGAAGAAGGTTGGTAAAACAAAAAAACAAGCTAACTTCAGAAAATCCGGGAGTAGCTGAAAATTACGAAACAAGTTAATTCCTAACCGGGAGAGGGAGATGCCTCACGGCATCCCTCCTCCCACACCACCAAGCATACATATCACGAACCATCGCGGTTCATTATTCCGTTGATATATCATGCTACCAAGACGGCAGCCCTAAGTTAGTATTATGAATTACTTGTTTTAACGTTCTCATTAGGTTATCTCTCAATTAGAGAGATTACGTCCACGAATATGTGAAAACGGCGTAGCACTTCATCTTAGATGCATTCTCCTTATTAATTACCCACTACCACATTTATTTCAAAAAAATATTTTCTACCCATCTTCATCTAGCCAAAGGAAAAGTCATGTTTTCGTGATATCCCATAGTTAATCGAGTGGTATCACCTATTTCTAGAACACAATCTCACCTAAAAGCACCCTTTTGCCTTACTTTTTTTTAGGCAAACCGGTGAATAAAGCATGTTTTATACCAATGCTTGCGTCATTTTGTCGCGCGTCAATATGACGCATTTTCAAGCGATCCATCAACCGATACACTTATTGCAACTTTGTATGCACCCACCTCCTAAGGGATTTATCAGAGTTGTACTTACCTTCCTCGTTGGATAATGCGGTCGGGAAACTGACCGCATTCTTTTTAAGGATAACGAATAATGCGACAGAATGTCATCGCTCATCCCCGATCTCATAAAATAATAGAACAAACCTCATTTAGGCAGACGGCTTATCACGAGGCAGGACATGCTGCAGCTATTTATCTTGGAAACCAACAAAAGAATCTTCCCCCGGTCTATTTCGAAATTACCCTGCAACAAAAACCAACCCAAGATAGTTGGCAAGCAAAAAGCGACCAATTAAAGGGCGGAAATACAGTCGCGACCATGGATGGTGGTCGATTGATCCATAGTATTCCTATTTCTCTCATAGAAAGCCAGCGGGATGGCTGTTTAGAGGAAAAACAAGCCCGAGAACGTGCTTACGAGGCCGATGTGTTTAACCTTTTGGCCGGTCCTTTAGCCGAAGCAAAGCACATTGCTTTAAGCGACAATGAAACATTTAACCCTTGTCTGGTAACTTTAGATGCCCTTCATTACTATGGCGGTACTTCTGACCTGAAAAAAGTCAAAGAATATCTCGATAGTTTTATTGAAGATCCACAAAAACAAGCAAAAAAACGCCAAGACATTTTTCTACAAGCGTTTCAATTTATCGAAAAGCCGGTTATCTGGAAGTGCATAACAGAACTTGCCGAATATATTTTGGAACACCCAAGAAACGCCATAAACTGCAAACAAGCCATTCAAGTAATAAATCAAGCTCAAGCATCATCCATTTGAATTAGAATGGTTAATTATACCTTCGATATGGGCAAGATGGATCGCTGTCAGTGCGGCAATAATAGGGGTAGCCAATGCAAGAATTCTTCCAGAATTATGTCCAATTCCAGCTAGTCCGCCAATAAGATATATAAAAACTAAAGCGAAAGAGACCTGAACAATACCAGTGCTCAGGATACAAATGGATTTTTGATTTATTCTTCGCACGTAAATTAACAGAAAAACTTTCATTACAAAAATCATATAAATATTTTGAGAGAGGAATGCTTGATATACCAGTTCTGTAGATAGAGTTAGGCTACTAATGAGATTTGGTAGCATTTGCAGTTCGTCAAGGTGATGGCCAGCATCTATGGTTGGAAGTAGACAACAGGTATTAGCTATTTTTATTATTCCCCATGCATGAGGGATAAACTAGTTTATTGGAAGGGAGTTAATCTAGGAAATTGATTTTTCCTAACTTCACTGCGCTTTTACTTTTCGAGTAGATTTCTTGGCTAGACTTGCTGATTTATCCTTTGCAACGCTATTTTTTGAACTGGCTTTATTCGCATCTACTGCTTCTATTTCTTCCGACGCACTGGAAAATTCATCTTCATCATAAAATTCATCTTCAAAATCGTCTAAGAAGTCATCAGTTACTTTCCCCTGGCCGTTGGTTTCAAGATTATCCCGCCATTGAATATAAGACTCTCGGGTAAACACATAAGGATCCAAAGCGACATCGTCAATAAATTTCAATGCACCTTCTGCGTTGGATCGGGCATCAACTGCCGCAAGCCCCGCAAGAGGAAGAAATGAGAAATAAGTTGCAGGGTTGGCTAACGTATCTACCACTGAAGCAGGTATTCTCCTCACATGGGTTGGTCCTATCAAAGGCATCACTAAATAAGCACCTTTTGGAACTCCCCATACAGCCAGAGTTTGATCAAAATCTTCATCATGTTGTTCTATTCCGACCGACGTTGCAACATCGAAAAGCCCGCCAATCCCAATGGTTGAATTGACAAAAAACCGGCCAGTATCTTGAAAGCCTTCTCTAATTTCGCCTTGTAAAAAGGTATTAAGTGCCACATTAATAGTATCTAAATTGGCAAAAAAATTCGATACTCCTGTCCTGACAAACTGAGGCAACACCCAACGATAGCCTTTGGCAATTGGGCTGGCTATATAATCATCAAAGCTTTGGTTAAAATTGTAAATATTTCTATTCACGCCTTCTAACGGGTCAGTCTCATTCGCAGCAGTTGTCTGCTCTTGGGGCGACTTATTTACTGGAGAAGAAGAGCAGCCTGATAATTCAAAAATAAAAACTAGCAGTAGAAGATAAACTATCCGGTTCAAGCATTGCTTCCTTGCTTTTATCGAACAATCAATCATGCTAGCGTTTTTCTTTATTGCGAATAATCCTTTATTTTACCTTTTATTTTAGTAATCAGGGTATCGAAATTTTCTCGCTCCAAAATGCTGGCATATTCAGATCTTCTGAGAGCCAGATCACTAACACCATTTGCAATGACATTTACAATTAACCAGTTATTACCTGACTTAATCATATGATATTGAAATTTAACATCTTCTGCGTCTGTCAGCACAAAATCATAATGAAATACCTTGCCTCCTCTGGCCGTCGAATCTTCTGCTTTGAGAACAAATTTTTCACCTGAATAACTATCAAAATTTTTGGCGTAGGCAGCAATGCTTAACTCTGAAAAAGAATCGGTAACTTTTTTCTTCTGATCTTCTGTTAAATCCTTCCATCCTTTCCCTACAACTATACGTGTAATTTTTTGCAAATCGTGGCTGGATTCAATAGCTGGCTTTAGCTTTTCAAAACGGCCTGTATAACCAAGCTGCTTGCCTTGCTTCATCGTTTCGATCAGTATATTCTGAAAATCTTCTATTACTTTTCTAGCTGATACATCGTTGCCCTCTTCAGCCAAAGCGCCTGGCAACAGACAAAATGAAGACAACAACAATAACAATCTTATCTTTAAAGATTTCGAAGTGTACATTAAAAAATTCCCCTTATTTCATCAAGCCGTTTGATAGGTGCGTCCCTTCCAGTTGGATTTTTCTCCTCTCCAATATTTATAAGCTGACGTCCATACCATGAGTAAATACAGACATGCTATGAATGGCATAAAAATGCACCATACTTTTGACAGACCATAAAAATCCAAAATAGGTGCATAGCAAAACATCATAACGGAATAAATCAAAAAACTAACTGCTTGCACTGCAATATTTCCATCTGCCAAACCTAACACTGGCAGCAAAAAGAGAAGAAACATTAAAAACGTGCAGATTACTAATAAAATTACTGAGTATTTTAGTTGTGTATAGGCGGTTCTTGCGACCATGTTCCAAATTTCAGCCAATGATTGATATGGCCGAATACTGATGACTGAATTAGTTATTCCTATCCAAGTCTTGTAGCCCTTTTGCTTAACCATTTTCGCTAAAGCACAGTCATCTATCAAACAATCTTTAATACTGGACATACCATTATTGGAACTGAGAATATCAGTTTTTAATAAAATGAACCCTCCGGCAGCCGCAGCGATGGGACTGTTAGGATCGTTTGATAAAGCAAAGGGATAAAGCATTTTGAAAAAGAAAATGAAAGCTGGCACTAAAAGTTTTTCCCACCCAGCTGAAAATCTCAGCTTGGCCATTAAAGAAATGAAATCTATATCACTTTCCAATAGGCGGGTTTTTAAAGAACACAGAACGCCCGGAAAAAGTTTAATGTCCGCATCCAGCAATAAAACCAACGGAGTTTTAACGTGTTGAAGCCCTTGGTGCTGCGCCCAAACCTTCCCTGTCCAACCCTGCGGAAGCTCTGCAGATTGAACTAAATTGAGGTTTGACACCTCAGAAGCTAAGACAACCTGTTCAGTTTTGTCTGTAGAATGATCGTTGACTACGATAATCTGCAATCCAAAACCTTGATTTGGTAGCGAAGCTAATGTCTGACCGATCACATCGGCTTCGTTACGGGCCGGGATGACGATAGTTATGTCGCTGAGATTAGCAGAAGCACCAGCATCACTGGTTGCTTCAAAACTCTCGTTGGTTTGCCATGGCTTCCAGGGTAACAACAAAATCAACGACCACACTACCAGGGAAGCGATCAATAGATAAAGCATCGAGAAATGCTAACTAACGCTTGCTTGTGCTGAGGGGGTTAAAAAATAAAGCGACTAAGGCAGTGTGTACACTCATTATAGTCAGTTATTACGTTTATTTAGATAACAGGGTAAATTGCTAATGATCTGTTACCTCTACGCGAACAGCTATTTTGTCTAAAGCACTGGCATTCGCTTTTTTATATTGCGGTACTGGTTCGGGTAACAAATCCCCATCCGTTTTTGGGCCCATTACCTTAGTATATAACGCCTTTAAAGGGTGTGAAAGAGTGTCTTCTACAGCAGTTGCTTCATAACCACAATGTGCCATGCAATTAGCACATTTCGGATTCTTGCTAGTTCCATAATCCTCCCAAGGCGTTTCATCAATTAAACCTTGAAAGGTTTCTGCATAGCCTTCATCTGATAGTAGGTAGCAAGGTTTTTGCCAGCCAAAAACATTTCGGGTTGGATTACCCCAGGGAGTACAATTATAAGCTTGATTACCCGCCAAAAAGTCCAAATATAGACTGGAATGGTTAAGCTTCCATTTTCTTTTCCGAAGTTTACCTAATTTGAATATGGCACGAAATAATTCTTTGGTATCTCGGTTTTGGATAAAAACATCTTGTCTCGGTGCATGTTCATAACTGAATCCAGGTGACATCGTTGCTCCTTCAACGCCTAGTTCAGTTACATAATCCAAGAATTCTGCTACTTCTTCTGCCTTTTCACCTTGAAAAAAAGTGGCATTTACAGTCACTCTAAAACCTCGGCTCAATGCCAGCTTGATAGCTTCTACGGCTTTATCAAAAACACCTTTTTGACAAACCGAATCATCGTGTCTTTCTTCGTTACCATCCAAATGGATTGAAAATGTCAAATAAGGCGAAGGCTTATAGTCACCTATTCTTTTTTTCAGAAGTAACGCATTAGTACACAGATAAACAAATTTTTTACGCTCAATTAAGCCTTCCACTATTTGCGGCATTTCTTTATGAATGAGTGGCTCACCTCCAGGGATAGAAACGATCGGTGCTTCGCATTCATCTGCCGCTGTAAGACATTCTTCCACCGACAGCCTTTTATCCAAAATTTCATCAGGATAATCTATCTTGCCACACCCAGCACAGGCAAGATTGCAACGGAATAATGGTTCCAACATTAAAACCAGCGGATAACGCTTAACACCTTTAAGCTTCTGTTTAATTAGGTAACTACCCACTTTTAGCTGTTGACTTAAAGGGACACTCATAGCGAAAACTCCAATAGGTTAAATTTATGTTGCATTATAACAACAATAATAAAAAAAACACTAACTTACAAACAGAATAAGAACTTGTTCCTAATTTTCAACATTATATATACAAATATGCCTTTTCAACGATCACTTATAAATCTTTATATCATTGAATAAGTTGAGTTTTTAATTATCTATGTCTATTCAAAAACTTAACTTTATTCCAAACAAAATTGTATTTAAGCAACACTATTAAAGGAATATCGATATACCTTGACTTAAATGTATTATATCGTAAAATTAGTAGTATACAGAGTGTTTTTAATGTTATTTTTAGATGTGCTTGTATTTTTTACGCATCTTGCAGAGCTTCCCAAACTAATACATTATGTATTTGCAAAAAAACAACATCTTTTGTAAAATAGCTACAAATTCGCTCTGTCGAGCCTGTAATCAATTGTCCGCATTTCAATTTAAATGATTCAATCATCACTTACGGCCAATAATCCTGAAACATTGCAATCGTTGCCACAACAAGAATTGCAAGACGTTTTGCTCGAAGGCGTATCCAGAACATTTGCCCTAACGATACCGCAACTTCCAAAAAACCTTCGTTTTGCAGTTTCAAATGCCTATTTGCTGTGCCGTATTGTTGATACCATTGAGGATGAAGTATCACTTTCGGCCAACCAAAAACAAGAGTTCTGTTCTGATTTCATCAGTGTTGTGAAAGGAGAGTCTCCCTCAGACGCCTTTGCAGAACGCTTAACGCCATTGCTTTCACAACAAACTCTTCCGGCTGAACACACATTAATTCGCTTCATTCCTTCTGTGATTTTAATCACTCATCAACTTGAAACGGTTCAACAAGAAGCCTTGACGACGTGTGTCGAAACAATGGCAGGAGGAATGCCAAAGTTTCAAAATCTAAACCTGCATGCAGGCCTTAAAAGCATGGCAGACATGGATAACTATTGTTACTTTGTAGCTGGCTGTGTCGGAGAAATGCTGGCCAAACTGTTTTGTCATGAAGTTCCGGAAATTAAGGATAAGCAACCAGAGTTACTCGTTTTGGCTGTTTCATTTGGTCAAGGTTTGCAAATGACCAATATTTTGAAAGATATCTGGGACGACGCGAAACGTGATGTTTGTTGGTTACCCAAGGATATTTTCGATGAAGTAGGCTACGACCTAGGCAAACTGAGCGTGAAAACCAATTCTGAACAATTTCAGCTTGGTGTTGCTCATCTTATAGACATAGCAATTCTTCATTTACATAATGCACTTGAATTTACCTTAATGATTCCACCTCGTGAAAAAGGCATCCGTGCATTCTGTTTATGGGCGTTAGGAATGGCGGTCTTAACGTTAAGAAAAATTAAACATAACCTTGATTTTACGGCATCCAATCAAGCTAAAATTTCTCGACGCAGTGTGAAAACGACCATCTTAGCAACCCGCTTAACTGGTCAAAGCAACACCCTTTTGAAGCTTTTATTTAAGCTTGCCAGTTCTGGCTTGAAAACGCCTGACTGGCAGTATCAAGCAACCCAAAATAATTAATTTTGTTATTACTACTAAGGAAAAACGATGTTTGACGAAACCACCTCAGAAACTTCAGATATTTCCAAAACTCAGGAGCATGTGGTATCGATTAACAATCAAACTGAACTGCTAAATACAGCCATTCAACTCGCAAGTGATCAATTATTAGACTTGCAGTCTGAAGACGGCTATTGGGTTTTCGAATTTGAAGCCGATTGCACCATTCCCGCAGAGTACATCATGATGATGCATTATATCGGTGACATCAATAATGAGCTGCAAACTAAGATTGCCACCTATTTAAGACACCAGCAATCGAATGATGGAAGCTACCCCCTTTATAAAGGGGGAGCTGGGGATATTAGTTGTAGTGTTAAAGTGTACTTTGCGTTGAAATTAGCTGGCGATATTCCCTCAGCAGAGCACATGGTGCGGCTCAGAAATTTTATTCTTAGCCAGGGCGGCGCAGCAAAAGCCAACGTTTTCACTCGTATTGCTCTCGCAACCTTCGAACAAATTCCGTGGCAAGGAGTCCCTTACATTCCTGTAGAGATTATGCTGCTGCCTAAGTGGTTTCCTTTCCATTTAGACAAGGTCTCATATTGGTCTAGAACTGTCATGGTTCCTTTGTTCATTCTTTGCACTTACAAAGCCACAGCAAACAACCCGCATGACATCGATATTTTGGAATTATTTACCACCCATCCTTTTGAAGAAAAGCATTATTTTCCAAAACGCGGTCTACTGAACAAGTGCTTCCTGGCATTAGATAAAATTGGTTTATTGACTAGACCCCTCATTCCTGCAGCAATGACCAAAAAAGCAACCGACAAAGCACTAAAATGGTTTACAGCAAGATTGAACGGTGAAGATGGTCTAGGTGGTATTTTCCCTGCTATGGTCAATGCCTACGAAGCCATGTTACTGCTAGGTATTCCAGCGTCGGATGAGCGTGTTGTAACAGCTCGCAAGGCGATTGATAAACTGTTGATCATAAAAGACCACGAGGCTTATTGCCAACCCTGTTTATCGCCCGTATGGGATACCGGACTATCCGCTTTGGCGTTGCAAGAAATTAGTCTAACCGACTACCAAAAACCACTTGCTAAAGCCTATGACTGGCTGAAAAGCGTTCAGCTTCATCACGAACCTGGCGATTGGCGCAGGGATCGCCCAACTTTGGAAGGTGGTGGCTGGGCATTTCAATTTGCAAATGCATATTATCCCGATATTGACGACACCGCAGTAATTGCTTTTGCCATGGCGCAAACCGAAGAAACAGATTTGGATGAATCGCTACACCGAGCTGCCAGGTGGGTTGTCGGCATGCAGTCAACAAATGGCGGCTTCAGCGCTTTCGAAGTTGATAATGAATACTACTATCTAAACGAAATCCCTTTTGCAGATCATGGCGCTCTGCTGGACCCTCCAACAGCCGACGTCAGCGCTCGTTGCATTATGTTCATGGGTAAGTTGATCAAGCAAGGACATACACAATACCAACCTTACATGGACAGTTGTATTAACTATATTAGAAATGAACAAGAAGCTGATGGCAGTTGGTTTGGTCGCTGGGGCACCAACTATATTTATGGGACCTGGTCGGTATTAATGGGCATTGAGCAAACCAATTTGCCCGGTAACGATCCGATGTATACTCAAGCAGTATCCTGGTTAAAAAGCATACAAAGAGAAGACGGTGGTTGGGGTGAAGATAATGACAGTTATTTCGACAACCAAAAACGTGGACATTATCATATCAGTTCAGCGGTTCATACTGCCTGGGCATTACTTGGACTCATGGCGGCTGGTGAAGTCAATAGCCCAGAGGTTGTAGCAGGTATTAACCTTTTACTAAGAACACAACAGTCAGATGGGTTTTGGCATGATAACATCCATAATGCCCCAGGGTTTCCCAGAGTGTTTTATCTTATTTACCACGGCTACCCGAAATTTTTCCCGTTGTGGGCACTGGCAAAATATAGAAACATGCGTGGCAACAAGTGATTACAGGGATTATTGTTGCTCTTCCTGAGGAACGCAGCACCCTCACTAATAAAAAAATCAAAAAAGGCAATTATAGCTTCGTTACCCCTAATGTCGTTGTTGCTTGTTCAGGCATGGGTCCAACAAATGCTCGCCGCGCAGCTCTCAAACTCATAGATATAGGGGTGACCCGACTGATCAGCTGGGGCTGCTCGGCCGCCTTGGCCGATGAATTAAAAGCGGGTGATCTAATAATTCCTGTCGAATTCATAGAAGAGAACCATTATGACCGTAACCTACATTTTCTATGGCAGCGTCATGCGGCCTACGTGTTAGGGGACTTTTTCCCACTCCATGTTGGACGACTTATCGAAAGCTCCAAAATTATTTCTAGCTGCCATTCAAAATTATTGATAAAAAAAGATTGTGATGGCGACCTACTCGATATGGAAAGTACCGCTATTGCCAAATTCGCTCATGAAAAAAAGATTCCATTTTTAGCTGTCAGAGCCATTGTCGACACGAGTAGAATGAGCTTACCAAAAGCGATTGAGTTTTCGGCAGACATGGAAGGTAAAATTGAACTTCGTAAACTTCTGTTCTACATCACCAAACATCCCTTCGAAATACCTAAGCTGATAAAATTAGGCTTGCATTTTTATGCTGCTCAAAGAACCCTGAGAAAAGCTGCCCAACATTTAGATTATATCGTTGATTTTCGACCATAAAATGTATGGAAAGTAAGAAAGTTATAGCGCTTGACAGGCTGTTCTCGAGATTAAAAAATTGGCAAGCTTATCTTGTTTTGCACTCGTGGGAAGTCATATTATTATTTTTCATCCTTTGCACTCTTAGTGCGATTTATACCAGCAAGCATCTTGGTATCAACACCGATACTTCGGCGATGCTGTCACCAGACCTACCTTTTCAAATTAATCGAAAACGCCTGGAACAGGCTTTTCCGCAAGAAGCCAATGCTATTATTTTGGTTGTTGATGCCCCAACCTCTGAACAAGCCAGCAAAACAACCGAATATTTAGTTCGCCAGCTAAAACAAAAAAAAAGCACGTTTGACTCAGTTTATGCACCTGATCAATCCACATTTTTTAAACAACAAGGTTTATTATTTCTAGACATTGATCAACTGGAAACCCTTTCCGAACAATTAACAGAAGCCCAGCCTTTTATTGGGCATTTAGCACAAAATTACAGCCTGGACGGACTGTTTTCAATCTTAGGTTATACCCTAGAAAAAAGCGATCAAAAACTGCCGGTTGATATCGAACCATTGTTAACCGAAATTATTCACTCGTTTGAGGCAGCACTAGAACATCAAACGCACTATCTGTCGTGGCAAAAGCTAATACTAGGGGGAAACTCTACACTTGATAAAAAGCGTAATCTGATATTGGTTAAACCGAAAGTAAATTTTAAAGAACTAAAACCGATCGAAACTTCTTTTTCAGCGCTCCGGGAATTGATCAAGACAGTACAAACAGCAGACACCGCAGTAACGGTACGAATTACCGGAGAAAAAGCCCTCGAACATGAAGAGTTGGAAAGCGCCACCAAAGGAACGCTAATAGCGGGTTTAGTGTCCTTCGTTCTGGTTTGCATTTGTTTGTATATCGGACTTGGCTCAATTAAATTGCTGTTTGCCACCATTCTCACATTAATTGCCGGTCTTATCCTTTCTGCCGGCTATGCGGCTATGACCATTGGTCACCTCAATTTGTTTTCGATTGCTTTTGCTGTTTTATACATCGGTTTAGGTGTGGATTTTGCTATTCACGTTTGTTTACGCTACCGAGAACTGCGTGCAACGGGCATGCAAACATTAGAGGCCATTTTAGCAGGAACCCGCTGCGTCAGTATGTCATTAACGCTTTGCGCAGTCACCACAGCCATCGGCTTTTTTGCCTTTGTACCGACAGACTTTTCTGGGGTATCCGAGCTGGGGTTTATTTCAGGAGGCAGCATGTTTATCGGCCTGCTTGTTTCGATAACTTTATTGCCTGCTTTGCTTAACGTGCTACCTCTGAACTATAAACCTGGAGAAACAGCCAAAAAATGGAATATTCCTGCCAGCCTGACTGCTTTTCCTTTTCACTTTTCCCCCATGATTCGCATTTTAGCGATAATCTTAGCCTTAGTCAGCATTGCCATAATCACTCAGCTTCGTTTTGATTCAAATCCGGTTAACTTGCGTGATCAAACCAGTGAATCTGTCAGTACTTTCAGAGATCTGCTGCTTGACCCGGAAGATTCGCCTTATTCCTTGTCGACACTGGCGCCTGACCTTCCAAGCGCAGAACAAAGAGCCGTCCAGTTCGAAGGACTACCTGATGTCAAACAAGCTATCACATTAAGTAGCTTTGTACCTGAAGAGCAAAACTTAAAACTGTCCATCCTTGATGATTTAGCATTGGTGCTAGGCAACCAACTCGGGGAATTTGAACAGCCCATTCAACCGACTAATGTCACAAAAGTATTGCAAGCTTTTTTGGATAAACTCTTGTTAGCTGAACAATCTACAGATAATCCAATCGATCCTCTATACAGCAATTTAGGACACCTTATTAAAGACTATATGGCAATGGTTGAAAATAGCCCAAATCCATATGACTTACACAGAAAGCTTGAAGTAAACCTACTTGGCTTACTGTCTTTTTCCATGCAACAACTCAAAACCAGTTTACAAGCTTACCCCTTTGAATTGGAACAAATCCCCAGCGGACTCAAACAACATTGGGTCAGCCAGGATGGACTCTACCGGATTCTTATTCAACCAGAAAAAGATCTAAACAACGAAGAAAATCTGCAAGAATTCGTGCAACAAGTAGCATCCATTGATGATAAAACCTCCGGTTTACCTGTCGCTGATAAAGCATCAGGCAAAGTCGTAGTCAAAGCTTTCATACAGGCATTTTCTGGCGCCACCATTGCTATCACGATATTGATTTTCGTTATTTTTAAAAACGTCAAACAAACGTTTTTGGTCATAGCGCCTCTTCTAATGGCTGCTGTTTTCACTTGTGCAACCAGTGTCTTGCTTAACAACCCATTTAACTACGCCAATATAATCGCATTGCCATTATTGCTTGGAATGGGTGTTGACAGTGGTATTCACATGGTACATCGACTGTCAAAGCATTTACCGAATGATAACAATATATTAGAAACAAGCACGGCCAGAGGTATTTTTTTCAGTGCTTTAACCACTTTCTGTAGCTTTACCAGTATGGCCTTTATCGCCCACGAAGGAACTGCTAGTATGGGGCTGCTATTAGCCACTGGCATAGCTTTTACATTACTATCCGCGCTAGTCCTTATACCCGCATTCAGTGGACAAAAAATAGCATCCTAAAACCCCGAGGTCAGAATAAAAATGTCTTTTAATATCGCCGAATTGATGCAGTCTCGTAGCGAGGACAAATTTAAATTACACGAAAAGCATTTAAATAACCAAATGGTTCGGGTCCTCAAAACCATCGGCTATGACAGAAATTATAAAAAAGCTATCGGACAGTATCTCTATGACGAAAACAACCAAGAATATTTAGATTTATTAAGTGGGTTTGGCGTATTTGCAGTTGGTAGAAACCACCCTACAATCATTTCAACATTAACAGACGTGCTGCATAATCAATTACCTAATTTGGTACAAATGGACGTTTCTCTGTTAAGTGGTTTGCTAGCTGAACAGATACTAGAACGCTCCCCCCAAAACCTGAGCAAAATGTTCTTTTGCAACTCGGGCACTGAGGCAGTTGAAGCAGCCATCAAGTTTGCACGTTATACCACCAAACGAAGCAAAATAATCCATTGTGAGCACAGCTATCACGGCTTAACTTTGGGCTCTCTTTCTTTAACTGGAGAAAATGTTTTCCGGGAAGGCTTTGGCCCGCTGTTACCTGATTGCTCAGCCATCCCTTTCAACGATCTGGCTGCATTAGAACAAGCATTAACCAATAAAGATATCGCCGCATTCATTGTTGAACCGATCCAAGGTAAAGGCGTTAACTTGCCTACTGACGATTATCTCCCAGAAGTTGCCAGACTATGTAAAAAATATGGCACATTATTCGTGGCTGATGAAGTTCAAACAGGGATCGGTCGTACCGGCAAATTCTGGGCAATCGAACATTGGCACGTTGAACCAGATATGATTTTGATGGCGAAAGCATTATCGGGCGGATTTGTTCCAGTTGGTGGCGTTGCCATGACCAGCCAGGTGATGGAAAGTGTATTCAACAGGATGGATAGAGCGGTAGTTCACGGCTCCACTTTCTCAAAAAACAACATGGCGATGGCGGCAGGAATAGCTACCTTGCAAGTCTTCCAAGAAGAAAACTTGTTGAAAAATGCAGCCCATCGCGGCCAAGCTATTATTGACGGTTTGACTGCTATGATCGATCGTTATGAATTCCTGCATGAAGTTCGCGGCAAGGGTCTTATGATCGCCATCGAATTTGGAGCACCGAAAAGCCTTTCATTAAAAGCCGCATGGAGTTTGCTTGAAACTGCTAACAAAGGTTTATTTAGCCAAATGATAACAATTCCCCTATTTAAAGATCATCATATTTTAAGTCAGGTCGCAGGACATGGTATGAACGTTGTCAAACTATTACCGCCGCTGATGATTACAGAAAAAGATCAAAATTGGGTGACTGATTCATTTGATAAGGTCATTGCTGATTGCCATCAAGTACCAGGGTCTATTTGGGATCTTGGCAAGAATTTAGCAAGTCATGCAATGAAAAACAAAAAGAAAAAATAATATTTAATGAAAACGGATCTTACTACAATGACAATTGTTGATTTTACATCCTACATGAAGATTTTGTGGCCAATAAATCTTCATTGCTAACCCACACACACATAGCTATGAACCGACCTACACCTGCCCCGCACCCACTATTAAGCGAGATAGACCAGCCATCAGACTTGAGGGCCATGTCGTCGAGTCAGCTTAAGCCGCTAGCCCAGGAGTTACGGGATTTTTTGTTATATAGCGTGAGTCAATCGGGCGGTCATTTTTCTGCTGGTTTGGGTACCGTGGAACTGACGGTTGCTTTGCATTACGTATTCGACACACCGGACGACTTTTTGGTTTGGGATGTCGGACATCAAGCCTACCCACATAAAATTTTAACCGGTCGCCGTGATAGCCTGATCACCATCAGACAACGCGATGGCGTGTCAGCATTTCCCAATCGCGCAGAAAGTCCCTATGACTGTTTCGGAGTCGGACATTCCAGCACATCTATCAGTGCTGCCTTAGGGATGGCCATAGCATCGGCTGAACAAGGCAAAGACCGGCATGCTATAGCGATTATTGGCGATGGTGGCATTACCGGTGGCATGGCCTTTGAAGCGCTGAATCATGCCGGTGCGTTAGACGCCAATCTGTTGGTCATTTTGAATGATAATGACATGTCGATTTCACCGAATGTTGGCGCACTCAATAACTATCTCGCCAAAGTGCTCTCAGGAAAATTGTATTCAACTGTTCGTGAAGAAAGCAAAAAAGTTCTGAGTCGAATGCCGAGCGTCTGGGAATTAGCCCGCAAGACCGAAGAGCATGTTAAAGGCATGGTCGCTCCAGGCACTTTGTTTGAAGAATTAGGTTTTAACTATATTGGACCGATTGATGGCCATGACATCGATACATTGGTTCCCACGCTACGTAATCTGAAAAGCCTAAGTGGGCCACGTTTTTTGCACATTGTCACACAAAAAGGCAAAGGCTATCGACCCGCTGAAAAGGATCCGATTGCTTATCATGGTGTTACACCGTTTGACCCTGCCCAAGATCATTTACCGACCTCAAAACCTTCGAAACCGACTTATACCAAAGTATTTGGCCAGTGGTTGTGTGACATGGCTGAGCAAGATAAGCGTTTACTGGCCATCACACCCGCCATGCGTGAAGGTTCTGGCCTGGTGGAATTTTCCAAACGTTTCCCTGAACGTTATTTTGATGTAGCAATTGCCGAGCAGCATTGTGTCACGTTAGCGGGAGGCATGGCCTGTGAAGGTGCAAAACCGGTGGTCGCGATTTATTCAACGTTTTTGCAACGCGCGTACGATCAATTGATCCATGATGTGGCTTTACAGAATTTACCTGTTTTGTTTGCCATTGATCGAGCCGGTTTAGTGGGACCGGATGGTCCGACCCATGCGGGTAGTTTCGATTTAACCTATTTACGTTGTATTCCCAACATGGTGGTGATGGCGCCCGCCGATGAAAATGAGTGTCGGCAGATGTTGTACACTGGTTTTCTGCATGAGGGGCCTGCGGCGGTACGCTATCCAAGAGGGGCTGGTCCAGGCATTGCTGTCGAAAAAACGATGACGGCCTTACCGCTGGGACGAGCTGAAATCAAGCTGACGGGTAAGAAGATCGCAATTTTAGCGTTTGGTACGATGGTGACACCAGCGCTTGAGGTCGGTAAAACGTTGGGCGCTACGGTGGTTAACATGCGTTTTGTTAAACCGTTGGATGAAAAACTTATCCTGGAGATGGCCCAAAATCATGATCGTCTTGTGACAGTAGAAGAAAATACTATCGCGGGCGGTGCTGGCAGTGCTGTCAATGAGTTCTTACAGCAGCAAAACATTTGGATGCCGGTATTAAACCTGGGCTTAAAAGACGAATATGTCGAACAAGGGACCCGCGAGGAATTACTCAGCTATTGTGAACTCGATGTTCAGGGTATTTTATCTCACGTAAAATCCTTTGCAGCTAACTCTATCAGCGGTGATTAAATGGAGAGACTCAAACAAAAAATTCGTGATATCCCTGACTTTCCAAAACCTGGCATAATTTTTAAAGATATCACGCCGTTGTTAAGAAGCCCTGCTGCCTTGAGGCTTGCAACACACCAACTGATGCATCCATTTCTTGGTCGCAATATTACTGCCGTAGCTGGCATGGAAGCTCGAGGCTTTATTTTTGGTTCATTGGTAGCTTGGGAATTGGGCGTAGGTTTTATTCCATTACGTAAACCAGGAAAACTACCGGCCGATGTTCACAGTGTGTCGTATGATCTAGAATATGGTTCAGCATCTTTAGAAGCACATATAGATGCTGTAAACCCTGACGACCGCGTCCTACTGATCGACGATTTATTAGCAACAGGAGGCACTGCCAAAGCCAGCTGTGAATTGGTTCAAGCACTGGGCGCTAAAGTCGAAGCCTGCGCTTTCGTCGTTGAGCTTGATGCATTAGATGGTCGGAAACAGCTTAAAGACGTCGAAGTACATTCATTGATTCATTACTAAAATTTAGTATGTTAAATTCATTATTCACTCAATTTTTAGACGTAACTAATAGGGACATTATCATGAAAAGATTGGTCATTATTATTGCTTTTTTTATCTGGGTTAGCACCAGTCAGGCTGAAGAAAATTGTACTTACCCAACGTTTGATAATGAAACTGGTTTATTGACGATACCAAGAGTAGATGTCTCCGGGATAGCAGGTAATCCCAGCTTTTCTGTCAATATGCAAACCATTAATTCCAACCCGATACGTTTCGAGTTGACACAAGCCAATACCATCAACTCATCTGAGACAGAAACTGACCCACAACTGACACAGTTAAAAGCTGAAATTGATGAAATTATTGGTCAGGCATCCTGCACCGAACCCTTAGAGTGCACTACGATTGGATTTGGCTCAAAGCCTTGCGGCGGTGTTAAATCATATCTTGTTTACTCAATCCTAGATACCAACCCGTTACTGCTAAAAAATCGCGTGAACGAATACAACCTATTGGACAAACAACGGAACGAATCATTAGGACTGGTTTCTGATTGTTCGGCAGTGCAAAATCCGCCTGTGGTTTGTGACAACAACCTTTGTAAAATTGTCGAAACTGAATGAATATTCAATCCTTTGATTACAATCTATAGCCACGATGAGTTTGATTGACAGACTATATTGTTCGGCTTAATAATAGAAGACCAACATGTCTGGTTGGTATAATAGACAAATAACATAACTTTATTTATTATATTTTCCGAAAGAATATTTTAAAACCATTATGTTAAACTTACTTCTTAAAATAAAACTTAGGTTTGAGATGTTGCTAGGGAGGATTAAATTTCCAATATGAAGACATGACGAAAATTAACAGTTCGTTCAGGAATATTAATATAAACTAATGGTTAAGAACATACTACAACCAACCCTTAATGTTATGACTTCTAATACCATTGCAGCAAACAACGAAGAAAAAAACATTAGCAATTGTTTAGAGCCATTCATTGCTTTCCTAAACGAGGAACGAAATGAATCAATTGCTACGAAAGGTAAAAATTCTAGGCGAACAACCAAAGAATTTTTCTTTAATTTCGAATTATGGCCTAATATTAGTGTATATTTTTTAATCAATCTATTCACTAGGTTAAGAGTTTGCCATCTTTATTTTTGCAATCAATTTCCAATGGAAACGCGATGAGCCAACTAGATCACAAAAAAAAACAACGAGCATTATTCGTATCTTCTTCAGGTGGCCATTGGATTCAAATGTGCCGCCTAAAACCTGCATTCGAGGAATATGATGTTTTTTACGTTTCTACAGACCCTTCTTATTTCGAGTTCGTTGGACGTGAGAAATTTACTGCTGTTCCCGATGCTTCAAGTTGGTCTAAGTTACGATTAATTTTATTATCATTTCACGTTTTATACGTACTGTTACGAATTAGGCCTAAAGTAGTACTTTCCACTGGTGCAGCACCTGGTTTTTTTGCATTGTTTTTTGCTAAACAAATGGGCATTAAAACCATATGGGTAGACAGTATCGCCAACGTAGATAAAATTTCGTTGAGTGGCTTGAAAGTAAAACGCTATGCTGACCTATGGTTAACCCAATGGGAACATTTATCCAAACCGGGCGGCCCTAAATTTTATGGAGCTGTCGTATGATTTTTGTCACCGTAGGCTCTCAATTACCATTTGATCGACTAATTACAATAACCGACAAATGGGCGAAGCAGAACCAAAAAACAGAAGTAATAGCTCAAATTGGAGAATCAAAGCTAAAACCACTGCATTTACGTGCCTATAAAACTATGACACCGAAAGATTTTAATAAAAGCATGCAATCGGCTGATTTTATAGTGGCACACGCAGGCATGGGGACTATTATTACTGCATTAGAAATGGGCAAGCCATTATTGGTACTACCCAGATTGGCAAAAAACCATGAACATAGAAATGACCACCAACTCTCAACTATTAAAAGGTTCAAAGATTTTAAATCTATCTTAATAGCAGAAAATGAAATTGATCTGTTACAAAAAATGACAGATATGACTCAAGTTTATAAAGATAAAACTTTTCAGAATGAAAACACCCTGCCGAGCGAAAATCTAATAGGTTCAATTCGTAATTTTGTTGCATCTTCTTCAAAAGAAGATGCTGATATTGCACACCTAACCGCTCGGCTTATAAAAAAGCTGCAAAAGCTTTGCTTTAAACCGGATTATTAGTTCTGGATTCAAGTTAAAAGTTTAGAACCTATTTTAGAGTAACGTCAATCAGGCTGAATAAAAGGCCTCTCAAATCATTGCCTAATGAAAAGGAGATTTTCGAAGAATTCGCCAGCCTACCAGCCACGTAAATTCGGTTATCGAGTTTTGCCAGTTTTAAACTTGTCAATAATTACTACCAAGTCTCTAAAAAGTTTTCCAAACTTGCGACTGATATAATTTTTTTCAACATTATTCTTCATGGATAGTTTATAGCTGTTTTAAAAAAGCCCGCCTGGAGGCAAAAGCCTCTTTCATCCCTCACGATTTCTCAAGAGCTAAGGCTACCTTGAGTTGAATGCTTGTGCTCGGTATTGATGACCTGAGCATGATCCTTTGCTAATAACAAATAGAAGGCTGGAACCACAAATAGTGTAAACAATGTACCTACGCCAAGTCCGCTGGCAATGACGAGTCCTATATCAAAACGGCTAACTGCGCCGGGGCCGGATGCAGTTAAAAGTGGCACCATGGCCACTATCATCGAAACCGTGGTCATCAGGATCGGTCGGAGCCGAACCTTGGAGGCCTGCTCAACGGCGACTTGCTTGGAAAAGCCCTGCTGAATTTGCAGTTGATTGGCAAACTCAACGATAAGGATTCCATTCTTGGCAATCAGTCCAATGAGCGTAATCAACCCGACTTGCGTATAAATATTGATGGAAGCAAACCCAAGCATTAAGAAGGCTAATGCGCTCGCGATAGAGAGCGGCACGGCGACCATTATAATCAGTGGATCGCGCCAGCTCTCGAATTGGGCGGCGAGCACCAGATAAATGATGAGCAAAGACATAAAAAAAGTAATCATTAACACATTACCCTGCTGCGCATATTGTCTTGAGCTGCCCGTATAATCATTACTATAACCACGAGGGAAAAGATCATCAGCTTGCTGGTCAAGATAGGTCATAGCATCCCCCAAGGTCACGCCGGGTGCCATTAAGCCACCGATTGTTAAACTGTTGAGTTGCTGAAATTGCGTTCTTTTACTGGGTTCGACCGAGTTTTCAAGCCGAACCAATGCGGATAAGGGTACCAAATCGCCATTCGCTGCATTGAGGTAAATATCTGCCAGTTTACTGACATCCAACCTGGCCGCATCGCTGACTTGTGGGATCACCTTGTAGCTGCGGCCTTGCAAGCTAAATCGATTAACATACTGACCACCTAACAGAGTCGATAGATTACGTCCAACATCTTGCATAGATAGACCCAGGTCAGCAGCTCGATCACGATCTATGACAAGCGTGGTTTTAGGACGGGTAAATTCTACCCCCTTATTGAGAAAGGCAAATTTTCCACTTTCCATAGCGCGTGCGATCAGTTGATCTGCCACTTGATCAAGCTCAGTATAGCCTGCCTCAGTCACCATCACGAATTGTAACGGTAAACCGCCACCTGAACCCGGTAAACTAGGACGCGGTATGATGGCAGTTTGAAAGCCAGCAACTTGTTTCACCTTACTCTGTAGTTCTGGCTGAATCTCCATTTGAGAGCGCTCGCGTTCACTGGCTGAAGGCATCTTAAAGCCACCAAAAACAATATTTGGATCATTGCGAAAACCTAGTAACCAGAAACTTTCTTTATACTCTGGGAATGACTCTAAAATAGTCATCAATTCACGCGAATACACTTGGTTGTAATTTAATGTTGCTGTTTGCGGTCCTGTTGCCATAAAAAACAAAATACTCTGATCCTCAGTCGGCGCCAGTTCCTTTTGTGAAAAAGAAAACATGAAATAAATGCTTATCAAAACTAGCACTGCGAACACAACTACGGCAGAGGGAAACTCCAAGACGCTATGCAAAAGGACTTGATAGCGAACAGCCAACTTGTTAAAAAAGCCTTCCACTGCCTGCTCAAATCGTCCGGGAGAGCCTTTTTCCTTTAAAAATTTTGAACTCAACATAGGCGCTAAAGTCAGAGCTACAACACCGGAAACCAGTACTGCTCCTGCTAACGAAAAAGCAAATTCAGAAAATAAGGTGCCAACCAGACCACCCATAAAACCAATAGGCGCGTACACGGCAATCAATGTCGTCGTCATGGCAATAACCGGTAAAGCTAATTCACGGGCACCCAATAACGCTGCTTGCAGTCGGGTTTCTCCTTGTTCGATATGACGGTGAACATTCTCGACAACGACAATCGCATCATCAACCACTAAACCTATCGCCAGTACCATCGCCAGCATTGTCAGCAAGTTGATGGAGAAGCCCATGGCAAGCATTAAAAAAGCCCCTCCGATTAACGATAATGGAACGGTGACAGCGGGTATCAAGGCCGCTCGAAATGAACCCAATGATAAGTAAATGATAACTAATACAATGGCTACTGCCTCAATCAATGTTCGAAGCACTTCGTCGATTGAATCTTCGATGAATTGACTGGCATCGTAGGGAATAAACATATTGATGCCTTCCGGCAAATCAGCTTTAATCTCTTCAACCACATTACGGATTTGCAGAGCAACGGTTAATGGGTTGGCTCCCGGCGCTTGTTCTATACCCATGAAGATAGCAAGTTTACCTTTGTACCAGTTGACCGTGTCGTAATCCTCACTACCCAATTCCACATTGGCGATATCGGCTAATCGAATCAATGTCCCGTTGCGATTACTGACGACTAGCCGACGAAAATCCTGCTCCTGTGCAATGTCGGTCGTGGCACTGAGATCAATGGTGACATAATCACCCTTGGTTTTGCCTGCACCGGACAGATAATTATTGGTACGCAAGACATCGGCGACCTCTTTGGCTGTTACACCCAAAGCAGCCATTCTCTTAGGATCAAGCCAAACCCTCATAGCGAACGTTTTATTCCCTAAAATACTGGCTTTACCAACCCCTTCCACCGCCTGCATTTTGGGCTGCACGACTCGCAAAACATAATCGCTTAGTTGCGACGGCTTCATCGTCTCGCTATAGAGAGCAAGATACATCAAAGCGGTTCTTTCGCCAGTTTGAGAGGTTATAACCGGATCTTCCGCTTCTTCTGGCAATACATTTCGCTGGCTGGCAACCTTGGCCTGAATTTCTGCTACAGCAGCATTTGGATCAAAATTTAACCGCATGTGCGCTTCGATAGTTGAGCTGCCTTGCTTGCTGGTAGAGGACAAATAATCAATGCCGTCTGCTTCGGCCATTGCTTGTTGCACTGGCGTTGTAATAAACCCCTGTACCAATTCGCTACTGGCCCCTGGATAAGTCGTTGTTACAGTCACGACGGTATCCTTTGTCTCAGGAAATTGACGAACTTCGAGAGAAGTGATAGAACGCAGCCCTACCACCAATATTATCAAACTGATAACGCTGGCAAATACCGGTCTTTGGACAAAGATATCAGTGAATTTCATGGGTGAGACATGGTCGTTTCGCGTTCTGATGGCGCTGCTTTATCATCAATCGTTACTAGCATCTTATTACGTAACTTTACCTGCCCGGCGCTCACCACTCTTTCCCCGGCCTTTAGCCCCTTTATGACTGCTACCCTACCTTTCCGCACTTCACCGGTTTCGATCTGTCGACTGTTGACGATCAAGCCCTGATCACTTTTAGACACAACAAATACGCTGCTACCATAAGGATTATAAGTTACGGCAGTATCAGGAATAGTAACTATCGATTGCGGTCTATCCGTTTGTACTTGAATATCTGCGAACATTCCAGGGCGTAATGTCTGATCCTTGTTGGTTAGCGTCGCACGCAATTTAACAGTTCGGGTCTCTTGATCAATACCTGGATTGATTGCCGCTATTTTTCCGGTAAATAATTGTTCAGGATAAGCTTGCACAGTGACTAATATTTTTTGACCTTTCGCCAATTCGCTTAAGTACCTTTCAGGAAGGGTGAAATCGGCATAAATAGGATCTAATTGTTGCAAAGACACAATGGGCGAGCCTTCGGCCAGGTACTCGCCAATGTCAACTTGACGAATTCCTAAAGCACCACTGAATGGCGCTCTAATCTGTTTTTTGTCAATAACAGTTTGCTTAGCAATCAGTGCGGCTTTGGCTTCATCAAGCTTGGCTTTATTTTCGTCATAATCAGATTTAGACGTATATCTATCGTTCAGCAATTTAACGCTTCGATTAAACTGAATTTGCGCTAATTTTTTAGCCGCCTTTAAACCTTTGAACTCTGCTTTATCAGTGGCTAAGTCCAATTCCAGAATTAGCTGACCTTGTTCGATGGCTTGCCCAGACTCAAAATGAATAACCATCACCTTACCAGCAAGCTCGTTACTCACTTCGATCCCAGCCACTGCGACTACGCTGCCAACGGCGCCCACTGAAGATTGCCAAGAAGCGGTTTGCACATCCGACACGGCCACCACTTCTGGCGACGGCGTTTGGAAATTTTGCATCGTTTGTTTCACCTGGAAAAATTTCCAACCGAATAAACCGCCAAAAATGATCAGCGCAAACAACAGGGTGAAAACTTGTCGTTTAACCATGAAGTGTTTTAAAGAGGAAGGTAAAAGAAGCCAATATAACAAAATGAGGGTTAGTCAAAAAAAATGTACTCCCATACAATTGAAAACTATTCACGGCGTTATGAATTAACTGGTTGTATAAACTTAACGATGCATCAATATTTATTCAGTGGTATAGCAAAATTAAGACCCTTGACCCTTCTGCTTCAATACTGACAAACCGGCTATGTTCAAAGAGCCTTAATTTATTGTTCGTAGCTATCAAAAATGACGAGAAAAGTTATAGGTCTGTATGTGAACCATCGCAATAGGGCGGGGTTTTAGTGTATTTACATTGGCAAAGCGCTACTTTTTTCTTTTCCTCTATCTCAAAAGCCATAGGTTCCAAACCACTGCCTTGGTGAGATCCATCACAAAAAGGTTGTTCTTTACTCTTACCGCAGGCACACCAATAATGCGTACCAGGTTCAAGTTCCAACACTGCTGGGACTTTTGCTGCAATCACGGGTTCGCTCATAGTCTCTTCCTCACATTTAAGTTTAAGTATGACTGCATAGGAGTGATCTAACTCCAAACAGTTCAACGAATAAAAGTTTACTCAATTTCACTTGCTGGTTACTTTACCAGCCAGGTAATCACTACTGAATAATGAAACAATTTATTATATTACTGATCTTGGTATAGATAATACATAGCAATTAATTCTTTGGAGCGAGTATTCAATAATATTCGTACCGATCATCATGCCGTTACCCTAGTTTTTATCGAGTTGAAATCTGAGGAGAAGAGGCACTAGCCCGAGGCTTGCCAGTGAATACGAAGGTGGGGCAATTGACAATAGGAGCCGGTTTTTAACCCAGTGCTGGAACCATAAACCTTGTCAAGAGCTTAAAACAACAATGCAAGGTGTTTAAATTGAAAGAACTTCATCTGGGTAGTCGTGCAGAACTTCCTTGTTCTGCACCCTGAGGATACAATGCTCTTCTTTTTAATTTTGATAAAAATCAGAGCTAAGCAAATTAACCATCCTGGCTTATCTGCTTGGGGTGAATTTCCTTACTCACCCAACCGGTTTTCGAAAGCAAGAGCTAACCTTTGAGGTCGAGTTTTCTTTTAATTATAGGTGGTACTAAAATGTTAGTACTATAATCAATAGTTCAATGGGCTATCAGGCATTTTATGGATGATGCAAACTGACCAACAAAGTCGCCTCATCTTTTGATAAAGAAAATTCGTTCACTAATTCATCAACTTCGGCACCATTCTTAACCCGATGAATAATATCTTGATAACGCTGATCCGGCGCAGGGGTATCTGGAGGATGCTGCGGTTTTTGTATTCTCGACTGATTGATTTTTTCCATTAATGTCAACAACTGCTGTCTATTGATTACTATTTCACGATCAACATTAATTGCAGCAGTACACAACCCTTCCAAATCCTCAGTATTTTGGTCTATTCGATCTATTAATTCAGCATGATTATGCTTTAATTTAAGATGACTCCAAAACAACCAACCCAGCGGCGGCAATAATCCCATTAAGATAATAATTTGTAGCGACATCATGTCGAAACCTTCATCTGATATAAGTAACTGACATCCATATTAGCGACTTTTCCTTACCTTTAAAACATCTCTAATTCTGCTACATCTTGAGCACTGAACATACGCAGCAAATCCACTAAAATCAGTAGTTCATTACTGTGATTGGTCACACCCAAAATATATTTTCCTCTTTCTTCATTCCCTGTATTAGGAGCAGTTTCCACCGCTGACGGCATCACTTCAGCGACTTCAGCAACACTATCGACCATCATACCGACAATATGATCATCCATCTCAATGATGATAATTCTTGAATTATCATCTCCACCACTACCCGATAATCCAAAACGATTGCGGGTATCAATTACAGTCACAACGTTTCCTCGCAGATTAATAATGCCTAGAACATACGAACTTGCGCCCGGAACAGGCGCTATTTCGGTAATCCGCAACACTTCTTGTACTTGCATTACGTTGATACCAAATTTTTCATTTCCCAGAAAAAAAGTGACCCATTGAATGGGTTTTTCATCAATTGATTCTTGTAGTTCAGAGCTCATTATTTAACTGACCTTCTGCCTTTTTAAGCGTTCTGATATCGATCAGCGCAGCATTGTGTTTTGGTAAAGTACCTAATAACCATAGTCTATTTGCCGGATTTTTTCTGTGCTTAACTTCTGAAGTCCTTAAGTTCATCTCTTTCATTACTGCATCGACCAGGATACCTGACACCCCATCTGTAGAAATAATTAACGTTTTCCCTTTATGACCTTGTGAATTGTCAGTCGCTTTACCTAAAATGATTTGTGTTGCATTTAACACAGCAACAGTCTTTTCTGACCCCATAAACTGGCCAATCAAACCTTCGTCCGATACGCTACGAATACTATCCTCATCCGTTACCTTAATCATCTGCCGTAGGGTACACAATGGTAAAGCCAAAACTAACTTTTCCACTTTAACCAGAACTGCCGGAAACTCGCTTTGTGTCCAATCAGCAATTGGTGGTAAAGTCCCTTCATTTTTTTTACTGGCAAATGGAGTATCAGTGATGGGTTCAGGACTTTCCTGAGATGCTGGCTGAATGGATTCTGCCGCGACATTTACTTCGTTTATAACGACAGGGGTTTCGTCCAATAAAGCGTTGAGGTAATTACCGAGCGCTTCTTTCTCAGGCATCAGTTTAGTATCTTGTTGGCTACTCATAGTTAACTTGCTGCTACTTGCTTTATATCAGACTTTTCCTGGTCTAGTAATTCGTCTAATAGCATTTGATAAGCGTTGACCGCTCTCGACTGTTGTGTGAACATGGATGCTGGAACACCTGCATTACTAGCTTCTCTTAGTTTGGTATCAATTGGAATAATAGCTGAAGCAAGATATTCGCCATATTTCTCTTGCAAAACTTTAAGACACTGTAAGGCAGCCCGCGTACGTTTATCAAAAATGGTTGGCACGATGTGATAACTCGGCGGTGATGTGCGAGTTCGAAAGACCATATTCAGTGTGCGAAATAATCTTTCCAATCCTTTTAATGTTAGAAATTCAGTGGCTGCCGGAATAATTATTCTTTCGCAGGAAGCCAGCGCATTAATCATTAGTACGCCAAGCATCGGCGGAGTATCCAACAGGACGTAATCAAAGTAACTGCTGACTTTACCTAAACCGCTGGACATAACTAACCCCATACCTGGAATCGATGCAGCCTGTCTGTCCAAAGTTGCCAAAGCTGTCGAAGCGGGGGCAAGATACATACCCGAAAAAGCTGTTTCCGTAATATAAGGTTTCAGACTAAGATCTTTTTTACGCGCTGCAGCATCTTGAAACAAGTTATAAATACTAATGTCTTGTTCATCAGGATTGAGTTTGAAGTAACTGGTCAGTGAGCCTTGAGAATCCATATCGACCAATAGAACACGCTTTCCTTGACTCGCTAACAGCCCTCCCAACGTTACTGTCGTTGTGGTTTTTCCAACACCCCCTTTTTGGTTAGCAACAGTCCATACTTTCATGCGTTAATGAACCTCATTGTTGGTTTCGGCTGGTTCAGCTTCTGGTTCTGCCGGCACCATATCAAGAAATTTTTGTTCTTCTTCTAACTGTTGTCGATATTCATTTAATGTTCTTGAAGACAGCACCATTACTACGCGTCTATTTTCATTCCGCCCCTCTTCAAAGGTATTGTCTGCAATGGGTCGATATTCGCCGAAACCAACAGCAGATAATCGTAAAGGATTGACGCCTTCCGCGACCATCTGCCTAACCACGCTCGCTGCACGCGCTGATGACAGCTCCCAATTTGATGGAAAATGCGGTGTGTTAATGGGTATATCATCGGTATGCCCTTCGACTTGGATACCATTCGAATTATGGTGTAATACTTTAGCGAGCTTGCGCAGTATCGGAATCGCATTACGCGACAAAACAGCTTGACCACTCTCGAAAAGCATGCCGCTTTTCATTTCCAAGCGCATTACAAAATCGTTGTATTCCAGCTTAACCAATTCTTTTTCAACAAAGGGTTCTAACACTTCCTGAAACGTTTCCGCTAACTCAACCATCTTCATTTTTTCTGCTTCGAGCTGGTTTTGCATTAATTTTTCTTTTTCTTCATTGCTCAAGTTTTCGTACTCTTTAGGAACGTCAGAAGCATGTTCTGCTTGTTGATTACCTTCTGTGGTAAATCCCTGTTTAACTTTGCTGAAAGCATCCACAATGGAATCAGACAACAATCGATATTTGCCTTGGTTAACCGATGAGACTGAATACATTACGACAAAGAAGGCAAATAATAATGTAATAAAGTCAGCATATGACACAAGCCAACGCTCTAAATTTTCTGATTCTTCGACCGGCCTTTTGCGACGCATAATAGAACTCCCTTAAAATTTTTCCCGCAAAAAACCTGACAATCGAAGTTCTATATTCTTAGGGTTATCCCCTTCCGCAATAGCGGTTAAACCTTCGACGATCAATTCCCTATTTTGGGAAATTCCGTGGACTCTCGCCCTTAGTTTATTGGCGATCGGCAAAAACAGCAGATTGGCAAGGCCTACGCCATAAATGGTGGCCACAAAGGCGGTTGCGATACCGCTTCCCAGTTTGCTTGGATCCGATAAATTTTGCATCACATGGATCAACCCCATAACAGCACCGAGAATGCCGATAGTAGGCGAGTATCCACCCATCGCTTCAAATAACTTGGCGGCCTGTAGATCGCGATATTCTTTTACATTGATTTCCAATTCCATGCTATCTCTTAGAGCCTGAGGTTCATTACCATCGATCAACATCATCAATCCTTTTTTGATGAAGGGATCTTTTTCTTGTGCCGCAACGGAATCCAACCCCAGGAGCCCCTCCTTTCTTGCAATCATCCCCCACTGACGGATCTGCGTGATTTGCTTCTTTACTGAATACAATTTGGGGAAAAATACCCACAAGGCAATGCGCAAGGCTCGAAAGAAAACTGACGGGGGAAACTGCAGAAACATCGCTCCTAAAGTACCTCCCAGGACGATGACCATGGCAGGACCATTGAGTAACGAATCCAATTCGCCACCTTCCAGGAAATTCCCTCCCAAAATAGCGGCCATACCCAAAAAAATGCCAATAACACTTAATATATCCATTTAAATCTACCTAAATCCGTTAGTTACTTCCTTTATTATTCCTAAGGGGCGCTTCTACAAACTATTGCTATAAATTATGCTGCGTATTTTTTTATTAATCCTGGTAAGTCAAGGATTAAGGCTATCTTTCCATCACCAGTAATAGTACCTCCTGCTAACCCGCCAATACCGACTAACTCCTTTCCCAAAGCTTTAATGACAACTTCTTCTTGCCCGACCAAATGATCCACCACCAAACCAAGTTGGCGCCCACCTACGTTGACAATAACTACATGCGCCATTCTGTTTTGGTTAGTGTCATTGTTATAATCAGGATCTGATACCAACCATTCACTCAAGAAAAATAATGGCAGCGCTTTGCCTCTGACCATAATAACAAGTTGATTGTCTACCTTATTGGTCTGTTTAAGATCGAGATCCAATATTTCCATTACGTTTGATAACGGTAACGCAAACGGTTGTTGAGCTAGCTTGACCATAAGTGTCGGTAAAATAGCTAACGTCAAAGGAACTTTGATGATAATTTTACTGCCCTGTCCAAGCTTGGAATCCACTTCAACGGTGCCATTCATTTGATTGATGCGGGTTTTAACGACGTCCATACCCACGCCACGGCCTGACACATCGGAAATTTCAGTCTTGGTCGAAAACCCTGGCATAAAAATCAAGTTATAACACTCTTTAGAATCCAATCTGGCCGCAGTCTCTTCGTCCATAAGACCCTTTTCTACCGCCTTTTCCCTCAGAACATCGGCATTCATCCCTTTACCGTCATCTTCGATTGTCAGCTGAATATGGTCGCCTTCCTGAGATGCATTCAGGACAACTAAACCTTCTCTTTTCTTGCCAGCCTTTTCTCGTTCTTCAGGCGTTTCTACTCCGTGATCGACTGCATTTCTGACCAAATGTACCAGCGGATCCGAAAGAGCCTCTACTAAGTTTTTATCCAGATCGGTGTCTTCTCCTTTCAATTCCAACTTAATTTCTTTGTTAAGGCTTTTAGCAAGATCTCTGACCACCCTGGGAAAACGTCCAAAAACCTTTTTAATCGGCTGCATGCGAGTCTTCATGACGGCTAACTGCAAGTCGGCAGTTACAATGTCCAGGTTAGCAATGGTTTTGGTAATATCTTCCGCATTCGATTCAGAGTCTGGCGCTGCTCTTAGCGTCTTGAATCGATTTCTGACTAATACCAATTCACCAACCATATTCATGATATCGTCAAGCACTTGCGTATCAACTCTTACAGAAGTATCTCCGGTTTGTTTTGCTACCGGCTTAGCCGCCTTAGCTTGTTTAATAGGAGTGACTGATGATTTTTGATTGATAGCTGAATTTGTTTTCTCGGCACTAATACTGCTGTTGGTTGCTTTAGATTCTATGCCTGGAGAAGGTTTTTTATCTTGGGATGTTGAGGAATTTGATGCAGAAACTGATGCTGAATCTTGCTTTGATTCGACTTTGCCAAAATTGCCTTCGCCATATAATTGGTCAAGTACCTCATCGAATTCTGCTTCGGTGATTTCATCCCCTCCGCCAACTTTCTGCTGATTTTTACCAAGTGTAGGTGACCCACCGCTACCATGCAATTCATCAAGTAGTTGATCGAACTCTTGTTCGGTAATATCATCATTTTTGCCTGTTGACTCGACCGATTCATCAAGCGCATCCTCTAGCATTGCTTCAAATTCTATTTCTACTGAGTCTTCCTCGATTGAGTTTTCAGCGACTGTTTTAGCAGTATCAACAATCACTTTCGGTTGCTCTTGTACTACGTCTAAACTAGCATTGGGCTGCGCGAAAAATGCTAGTTTACTCAGTAAAGAAGATTCCGCAGAATGAGGATCTTCGCCAGTTTTAATGTTATCAAACATAACATTGAGAACATCCGTTACAGCAAGAACAACATCCATCAAATCGGGCGATATCACTCGTTCACCCTGCCGCAAAACATTAAAGACGTCCTCAGCTTTATGGCACACATTGACCAGAGGTTCTATCGCTAAAAAACCAGCACCCCCTTTAATTGTGTGGAACCCTCTGAAAATAGCGTTTAGAAGATCATAATCTTCTGGCGTTTGTTCCAGTGTTACCAGTTGTTCGCCAAGCAGCTCTAAAATTTCGCCTGCTTCGACCAGAAAATCCTGTAGTATTTCATCATTCAGATCTATTGCCATACGTCGCCCTCTTAAAAACCCATGCTTGACAACAAATCATCAACTTCGTCCTGCTGAGTGACTGAGTCGTCATGTCCCACGCCAGGCACTACCGGCCCCGCTAATTCTGCCACATTATCTGATTTTGATTTATTGGTTTTAGTACCCGAAAGCCGAATTAACTCAACCAAACCCAGTTCAATATCTTGAACCAAGTTAATGACCCGTCGAATCACTTGGCCAGTAATATCTTGAAACCCCTGAGCCATTAAAATATCATTCAAGCCGGAGTTAACTGCAAGAGTGGTTTGTTTGACTTGCTTGAAATAATCACTGATTTCACCTGTCATGACCTTAAATTCATGAAAAGGCATTTCTTTGAATAAAAACTGTTCCCAGTGATTGCCTAAAGTTTCTGTCTGTAAATTTAGTTTTTGCGATTGAGGTAATATATCTTCTACTACATTGAGTGTCTGATTGGCCGCCTGCTCAGTCATGGTAATCACGTAATTAAGCCGCTCTTTTGCATCGGGAATTTCTTGGTCAGTCATAGATGAGAGCTTCGATTCCGACAAAAAACTTATCAGAGCATCATGAAGCTGACGAGTCAATTTGCCCACTTCATTGAATAATACTGTTTCCGTGACTGACGCAATGTCTTGTAATATTTGATCTGCTTGTTCAGCTTGATCATTCTCCAATGCTGCGACCAATTGTTTGGCCAATTCTAATCGTTTGGCATGTTTCCGATCTGTCATGAATGGTTTCCCCTGGGCCTATTAGGCTGCAGTATCGATGCGTTCAAAGACTTTTTCGATCTTCTCTTTCAATGTGGCTGCGGTAAAGGGTTTAATAACATAACCATTTACTCCCGCTTGAGCCGCCATAATGATTTGTTCCCGCTTCGCTTCAGCGGTTACCATTAATACTGGAAGATTAGCCAGCTTACTGTCGGCTCTGACCGCTTTTAACAAATCGATGCCTGTCATACCGGGCATATTCCAATCAGTCACCAAAAAATCAAATCCTCCCTCCTGTAATTTTGGTAAGGCCGTTTTTCCATCATCCGCTTCAACCGTATTATTGAAACCCAGTTCTCTCAATAAATTTTTTACGATTCGTCTCATTGTTGCGAAATCATCAACAACGAGAATTTTCATGTTCTTATCCAAAATTTTCTCCTAAGCGGTCAATGCAAAAAGCATTATTTCCAAACCAAACCTTTATGACGTGTTCTCTATATCAATAAATGTAGCGGGAATTTTGATTTTCTCAATGTTTGCTTAGTGGATGTTTGAGTTATTTCAACAAATCGCCCCATAATCGGCTTTTTCTTGCATAAAGAAGCAAAAATAAATATCGGTTCGATATTATATAGTCCTTTGAATTGTTTTTCCCTGACCCGCATGGGGTTGGTTTAACCCTGTCCATAACAGCATCTTATTTTCCCCTTCAGGTTGATGATAAAAACAGCCCTTAGTGATAAGAATTTTAATTTTTCATCATTGTATAAATGACCTGAAAAATAATCACCAAGCCATCAAGCATAGCAATAAAAGCAAATATTCTTTTGGTCGTTTTCAACGGTATCCATTGCGCCAAATAAGGCCCTAATCGTCCTCCCCATAAGACTCCTATTATAGTAAATGCAGCCAAATCCCAAGGTACACCGCCAAAATAGATGCCGTGGATCAAGGCTAAAAAAATGGAGTTAATCGATAGTAGAACAACCCCTAACCCAACTGCCAGACTCGGTTTTAAACCATAAGCCAGCATACAAAACGCTGCAACCACCTCCCCTTCTCCAATAGCGACCCAACCGGTGATCAACCCACCTAGCAATGAAACAAAAAAAATGGGAGCAAACGCATGAGTTGGAAGCATTGAACGATAACCTGTTTTATTCAATGTCCACAGTGTTACCAGCCCCGCCAAAAAGGATACAGGGCCGAACAACCCCTTAACCAGCAGCGCTTGTGGATGGATCACAAAACTGGAAATCATTGCCCCTATCAATAATGAAGGGATGGTCCACCACAATAATTTATACGGTACTTCACCCCTTTGCATCCAACCAATCGCACCACTCGTCATACCAACCGCCTGGGTAACAAAAGACAGTTTTAAAGCGCTAACCGGATCTAACTGGTAAGCAAACATCAGCACAGGTATAAAAACAATACCGCCACCAATGGCAGTAATGTTGCCGATGATAGCAGCAAAGATACCTATAAAGACCAACGGCCAGTTTTTTGCAGCTAACGCTTCGGGGTTGGGAAAAGCAGCGAGATAAATTACTAGCCACGCAAACGATAAAACACCCAGCCAAGGTGAAAAATAGCTTATTTTCTTGGTGAATTTTCGATTTTGTAGCCGAAATTGATTACTTGGATTATTTGAGCTTTTTTTCAACTTATGGTTGCTCATATTATTGACTATTTCAGTAGGAGCGAAGATTCAATAATATACGGAAGTTTGATGCAGGATTTTTGTTTGTCTTCAAGGCGCCTAGCAAACTACGCAACTATTTGTCTCGCGTCAATTACTTTGTCCGGTTTGGCGACAATTATGATGGCCGGTTGAGTGTTTAAGGTTTTTTATGATTTTTTCTGATGTTTCCTCCTGTAACTGTTGCCGTCGATTTCAAGAATCGTGGCATGATGGATAATGCGGTCAATGGCGGCTACGGTCATTAATGTATCCGGGAATATCTGATCCCAGTGACTGAATGGCTGGTTTGATGTGATGATCAAGCTGCCACTTTCATAACGATGAGCAATAAACTCAAACAGGACCTGGGTTTCTGAATCCGTTTTTTTAACATAACCAATATCATCGATAATGAGTACACGATATTTATCCAGTCGACTCATCACAGCCATTAAATCCAGCTCTTTTTTGGCCTGCTGCAGTAATTGCACCAGTGCGGTGGCAGCCAACCATTTTACCCGGATGCCTTGTTCGATAAGATGAAGCCCCAAAGCAGAAGCAATATGCGATTTACCGACACCGGAAGGGCCAATCAATAAAACATTATCTGCCTGTAGCGCCCACTGGGTATTATCGCGCAGCCCAATCACTTTCTTTTGAATGGTTTCCGGTAATTCATCAAAGCCTAAGGTGGCAAAACTTTTGCCCCGGGGTAATTTGGCTTCTTTGGTCCAGTTGCAAACTCGCGTTTCAAAGCGCCGTGCAATTTCATTTTCACACAGTTTAGACAGGTATTGGCTATAGCCCCATGCCTGTTTTGTGGCCTGTTCCTGATAAGCTTCATAATATTGCCAAAAAGCCAGCAAGCGAAGTTCTTTTAACATCATTGGCAAACCATCACTCACAGCACACCTCCTGTCTCATCCACTGACCGGTCAGTAGTTGATCATAGTCAGCAACCTGGTGTTGGCGTAGCGGTATCGGTGGCGGTGTACTGTGTTGTAAATACCTTGCCTGCAGGGATGTTAAATCGGGCAAGGCACCTTGTTCTGCCTGTCGCATTAGCTCAGTTGCCAGGGCACTTTCGCAATCATAATCATAGGCAAAGCGTAAAACAGCAACCATCCACTTGCATGCTTCTTGCGGTGTAAACTGTTTCTCTGCCTGCTTCCATAAAGCCCGATATTGCGTGTTAGGCAAAATATTATCGCGAAACTGTGAGAAGCGGAAGGCTTGTGGTTTGGCTGCCAGAGAATGAATGATATGCCGGTAATCTATTCGTCGCGCTCGGCCGGTGGGCGTTGTTGGATAAATCCGAGGCAGATTGATCACCCGAGTTTGGCCAACAAAGCAGACCAAACGATCATGGTAGAGATGCACCCTGACGCTTTCACCGATAAGGCGTGAAGGGACGGTATACAATGCGCGTTTTACAGCAATGGTACTGCTGGTGGTGACTTTTACCGACAGCTCAGCATAATCAACAAATCGGTGTTTGGGTAAGGCTAACAGGGTTTTGTGCTCTTCGGCCAACCTGCCTTTGCATCGTCTGTTCAGTTTGTCGACAATGTGTTCAAGAAACTCTCGATAAGCACGGAGTGTAGAAAAATCATTCGAACCGCGTAACTTTATGGCTTGATCAATGCGACGTTTTAATGAGCCATGCGGTGCTTCAATGGCGCCATTTTCATGACTAATGCCCAGATTATTGATGGTGGGCCGCATGCCATAATGCTTACATAAATCATGATAGTCTTCCGTCAGTCGCTGTTTTTCTACGTTATTGACGTAAGCCGCACTGAGGCTGTCTGTACGATGTTCCTTTGGTGAACCGCCTAAGGTGTGTAATGCACTTTGTAAGCCGTCAGCCAGTGCACTGTAGCTTTCTCCGCCCTGAATAACATGGACATGACGCCAACCACTAAAAGCCAGGCGAAACTGGTACAGTAAATGTGCGAACGCCTTCCCGTCTATCGTAATGACGGTATTGGGGTGCGTAAAATCAGATAGTCCCTGATGACCCGCAGGTACCGACTGACGAAACATGACTTCTTTGTCCGGGCCTTGTGTGGCCTGCCAGTGTTTAACACGTCTTTGCAGTGTCCGAAGGTATTTCTCTGGATACTTTCCCGGATGCTGCTCATCCAGATGCTCCCACAGGGTAATGCCAGTTAAGGACGATTCATCTTCTAATAACGGAACCAGTTCTGAGTCCCATACGGCTTCTAATGGATCTTTGCGCGTTCGCCACTTTCGTTCTTTGTGTTCAGCTCTTTCACCTTTTTCGATCCGGCAACCTGATCGAACACTGATGCCGGCTTTTGCTGCGGATGTCTCCTGCGTACAACCTGTCTGACGATTTTTCATATAACTATTTTCCTGTAATTGAGTGATGTGTTTACCGGACAAGTCACTTCCTCCTAAGAGTAAAAAGTACTTATCAGTTTATACACTCAACCGGTCAAGATAATTGTCGTCTGACCGGACAGGTTAATTGTCGCCTAACAACTATTGCCACAATGCAAAAGACAGACAAAATGACAAGTCAAAATTCGTTGATTATTGAATCCCCGCTCCGCAACATTGATGCGGAGCATCATAAGCCAATGGAAGAACTTCGTGACAGTTTTTTTATTTCTTCGAGTACCGAGGTAAAAAAAATTTACTTCTCAGATAAATTCATACTAGGCCACATACCCGATCTGATTTTCAGCATATCCTTTTTCATATTGATATTTGTTTTGCTTATTAGCATACATTTTAGCGTCGGCTTCTTGAAACAACTGTTCCAATGATATTTCTTTTGCGTCACTACTGGCCAACCCGATACTAAAAGAAAGTTTCAACCCTTGCTGTTTATATTCGTTCCATTCACTCACGCCTCGATCAAGACGTATTGCGAAACTATCAGCCTCAGTGCTGTTCATATTTATGGCTAAAATTAGAAATTCATCACCTCCAATTCTACCTAAGATATCTTTTTGACGAAAAATTCTTTTGAACAGCAGTGCCGCATTTACGATAGCTAAATCGCCTATTTGATGACCGTATTCATCGTTAATTTTTTTCAGTCCATCAAGGTCGATGCTCACCAATGTCACCGGTTTTTTATTTCGTCCTGCTATCAGCATTTGCTCTTTAGCCAGCAGCATAAAAGCGCGCCGGTTATATAACCCAGTCTGTTCATCTCGATAGTCAAGGTATTCAATTTTTTCTCGGCTTATGGTGTTTTCCCGAACATTTTGTAAAATTTCTTCAATTTCGGAATAACTCTCATAAATCTGTTGTACCAATAATACTGGCTCACCTTTAAGCATGGTTGCTATCGCTTCAAACGGCTGTTCATTGCCTTCCCTATCGGTTTGAACCCATTTTCCTGAGCGCAATGACCCTTGGCTTATCTATCCAGAATCTTTTTGCATCAACCAAAAAGTTTTCCAAAAAGTTTTGTGGTTGATCTAGAATAAGCTGCTTTTTTGTAACGCAACAAGATCCCAATAAATCTAACCATTGGGGCTTATCTCCCACCCATTGATACGATTTATTTGAGAGTGGAAACATAGCAATTGAATTGATTGAACTTAAGAGTTCAATGCCTAGTTTAGAAGTTGGAAAACGATAATTCATAGCCAATAGACTCCAGTTCAGTTATTTTTTTCGTCCTTGTTGCATGAAACCGAGAAAGGCAGTACGACCTTGCACCCAAGAACCCAAGAACCCATATTTAACTCCGACTATAGCAAGATGGCGTACTCGAGATTGTCAACTATTGTGACATTTGTGTTAACTAATGCTTGAGCTTGAATACCAATATTAGACGTTAATTAACTTGACAGGTGATAGGCATGATTGTTGTTAGTTCTAGCCTGCCAGGACGACCGCGCGACGTACGTATCGCTATCAAACCAAAACACTCTCGGGTGCGCAGTTATTGTGGCTGGTTTTACAGTATGTGCTGCCAATAGGCTTTCGTCGCGCCAGAAGCTTTGGCTTTCTACACCCTAACAGCCAACAGTTGATTTCCGTATTTCATCTTCTGCTCAAATTTGATCCTAAGACGCTGTTGGAAAAGACTAGGCCGAAGCCACAATTAACCTATGTATACTGTGGAACCAAAATGGAAGCCAAAGAATTTTGACTATTGAACCCCAGGCGATTATGCCGACTATTATGTATGTTACGCGCCTTTCAGACAAATTTGCTGGCCTATATAACAGGCCTGTCATTTTTGCCTGATAACCCATACATTATCAACCTGCCTAAAATTCTCAAGAATAATCTTTCAGGCTTTCTAAATAATAGTGTGCTCTGACTTACCTTTACTAAAGGGCCTAGAAAATAGCAAACCCGCTTCAAATAAAACCCACATCGGTAAAGCGAGTAGCGTTTGTGAAATAACGTCGGGCGGCGTTAACAGCATTCCAATTACGAAAGCAGCAACGATAACGTAGGGCCGTTTCTCTGACAGGCTTTTAGGGTCGGAGATTCCTGTCCAAACTACAACAATGGTAATAATAGGAACTTCAAAAGCGGCCCCAAAAGCAAAAAATAAGGTAAGAACGAAATCAAGATATTTAGTAATATCTGTCATAGGTGTTACACCGACAGGCGCAGCCATTGAAAGAAATTCAAAGACTAAAGGGAACACAACAAAATATGCAAAAGATGCGCCCAAATAAAATAGCAAGGTACTGGCGATCAATAGAGGTAACATTAATTTTCGCTCCTGTTTATAAAGACCAGGAGCCACAAATGCCCACATTTGGTAAAGAATAAAGGGAGCTGAAATAAAAATAGAGGCTACTAATGCCAGTTTGAAGGGGGTAAAAAACGGCGATACAACATCTATCGCGATCATCTGACTGTTGTCCGGCATGTATTTCAATAGCGGATCAGCTAAATATTCGTATATTTGATTAGCGAATGGCGCTAAACATAAGAAAATAACTAAAACAAAAATAACAATCCGTAGTAAGCGATTTCGAAGCTCTATCAGATGAGAAATAAAAGGCTGTTCAGCCGTCTCGTTATTTCGAGCCATTAGAAGGTGGGTCTAATGGGGTTTGTTTACTTGCAGTTTCGGTATTTACAGATGACTTAACATCATCAAAAATTTGGTTGGCTTGCGCAGAGATTTGCTTTAATTCTTCTAGTTCTTTGCTTTGAGCATTTAGGGTTTGACGAATTTCTTCCGATTCTAGCTCTTCCTTTATCTCTTCCTTAACACTAGCGACGGTTTGGCGCATTTTCCCTATCCAAAAGCCTGTAATCCTGGCTGCTTTGGGCAGTTTTTCGGGCCCTATGACGACCAAACTAACTACTGCAATCAGGCACAGCTCCCAAAATCCGATATCAAACATTTCAAAATAACCTGAACGACAACTCCCCAAAAAAACTAAGATTTCTCATTTTCTTTTGACGAAACATTGTCCTCGTTGGAATCATTTTCATGACTGGAAAGTGTCTGATCATCTTCAGAGCCTTCGCCTACTGCATTTTTAAAGCCTTTTATGGCACCCCCCAAATCAGTTCCAATATTACGTAATCGTTTGGTGCCAAATAATACTATAACGATAACCAGAACGATCAATAACTGCCAGATACTAATACCCATACATTTTCCTGTTATTCGGTTTTTCTTCGAGCTTTTTCTACATGCCCGGATAGCCCAAATCGACGGCTTAATTCTGCTAACACATCGTCAGATTTTAGACCTTGATCCGCCAACAGTATCATACAATGAAACCAAAGATCTGCCATTTCATAAACGATTTGCTGCTTATCACCAGACTTTGCCGCAATGATTGTTTCAGTCGCTTCTTCGCCGACTTTTTTTAAAATTTTATCCAACCCCTTCTCGTACAAACTCGCAACATAGGATTCATCCGCACTCTGTTGTTTTCTTTGTTCAAGAACTGCAGTGAGTTCATCGAGAATACTATTCATGCTTGTTAGAGTATATTAGTGCAGGGTCTTTCAAAACCGGATCGACTGTTTGCCATTGTTCATCTATTAATTTTTGAAAGAAACAACTTTCTCTTCCAGTATGACAAGCGACACCCCCCTCTTGCTCAATCCTTATTAAAATTACGTCCGAATCGCAGTCCAGCATCACATCAACCACTTTTTGACGATTTCCTGACTCTTCCCCTTTAAACCACAACTTTTTACGTGATCTTGACCAATAAACTGCATATCCGGTTTCAGCGGTCAACTTCAGCGCTTCTCTATTCATCCATGCAAACATCATGACCCTGGCATTATCAGATTGTTGTGCGATAACAGGTACTAGCCCTTCATCGGTCCACTGGATTTGTTGCAACCACGCTTCACTCACAAGCGCACCTCAATACCCTTTTCCTGCATATGCTGTTTTGCCTGTTGCACTGTAAATTCGGCAAAGTGAAAAATGCTGGCAGCCAAAACCGCTTCCGCTTTACCTTCTAAAACACCTACTGCCAAATGATCCAAATTACCAACACCGCCCGAGGCTATAACAGGGACTGGAACGGCTTCGCTTACCGCCCGTGTTAAGGCAATATCGAAACCCTGCTTAGTTCCGTCTCGATCCATACTGGTCAACAGTATCTCGCCGGCTCCTAAATCCACCATTTTTTTTGCCCATGTAACAGCATCCAAACCTGTTGCTTTACGACCACCGTGGGTGAATATCTCCCACCGCTCTATTGCCTCATGTCCGCTGACTTTTTTGGCATCAATAGCGACAACGATACATTGAGAACCAAAGCTATCAGCAGCTTCTTTGACAAATTCCGGATTAAACACTGCCGCAGTATTGATTCCTACTTTGTCAGCCCCGGCATTCAACATTCTGCGAATATCTTCAAGCTTTCTGATCCCACCACCGACTGTCAATGGAATAAAAACTTCACCTGCCACTTGTTCTACGACATGAACCATCGTTTCCCGGTTATCTGAACTTGCGGTAATATCCAGAAAAGTGATTTCATCAGCCCCTTCACGATCATAACGTCGCGCAACCTCTACCGGGTCGCCTGCATCCTTAATATCGACAAACTTTACGCCTTTGACGACTCGGCCATTATCAACATCCAGACAAGGAATAATTCGCTTGGCTAAACTCATTAAATATAACTACTACAAAACTGTTCAGACACTTTAACTGCCTCAGCAAAGTTAAGAGTCCCTTCATAGATAGCCCGACCTGTAATGGCACCCATGATACCTTCATCAATCAGAGCTCCTAGCGCTTTAATATCTTCTAGATTAGTGATACCACCTGAAGCAATAACAGGTATTTTGATCGCTTGAGCAAGTTTTACCGTGGCCTCTATGTTTACACCACTCATCATGCCATCACGGGAAATATCGGTATATATAATGGCCTCAACACCATCTGCTTCGAACTGTTGCGCCAGGTCGATAACATCATGCCTCGATAACTTTGACCAACCTTCTATCGCTACTTTTCCGTCTTTGGCATCTAATCCTATAATAATGTGCTTCGGAAATTCCAGGGCTATATCTGACACAAAATGCGGTTCATTGACCGCTTTAGTTCCAATAATCACATAACTCACACCAGCTTCTAAGTAGGCTTGTATCGTATCTTCATCGCGGATTCCACCGCCCACTTGAACCGGAATATCCGGATAAGTTTGTGTAATCTCATGAATTAAGTTGAAATTCTTGGGCTTACCAGCGACAGCACCATCCAAATCCACAATATGGATTCGTTTAGCGCCCTGATTAACCCATTGACCCGCTACTTCAACCGGGTTGTCAGAAAAAATAGTGTCCTCATCCATTCGACCTTGACGTAAACGAACACATTTTCCATCTTTTAGGTCTATAGCAGGTATTAACAACATAATTGACCCCTGTATCTCTGATAAGTATTAAATTGCGCCGTTCCACTGCATAAAATTACTGAGTAATTGTAAACCAGCCGAATGGCTTTTCTCAGGATGAAATTGAACGGCAAAAATATTTTCGTGGCTGACCGCACAAGCAAACGGTAAAGGATGCTCTGCCGTACCTATTACGATATCGGACGACTCATCTGCAGCAACATAATAGCTGTGAACAAAGTAAAACCGGCTGTATTGAGGTATATCCTTCCATAGCGGGTGACTGTCCAATTGGTTAACTTGATTCCAGCCCATATGTGGAATTTTCAATGCCTTTCCCAAATTGCGGTCAAGCGAAGAAAAATGGGTCACTCGACCCGGGAGTATTGCCAAGCATGGCGTCATATCATTTTCTTCACTAACTGTGAACAAAGCTTGCAGGCCAAGACAGATTCCTAAAAACGGCTTGTGATGAGAAACCTCTTTCACTACCTCTGACAATTCAGTATTTTTGAGCGCGTTCATACAATCCCGAATGGCGCCCACACCAGGGAAAACCACTCTATCGGAGGCATTAATTATTTTTTCATCAGCAGTCACATGAATCTGATCGTCAGGCGCTACCTTCTGCAAGGCTTTAGCTATCGAATGGAGATTACCCATGCCGTAATCAATGATGGCAACAGATGATGACATTGAGAGACGATAAAAAAGTTATTAAGTTACAAACTACCTTTAGTTGAAGGAATAAGGTTAGTCATTCTTGGGTCAATAGTTATAGCCATTCTCACAGCACGTCCAAACGCTTTAAAAATGGTCTCTGCGATATGGTGGGCATTACCAGCTTTGATATTATCAATATGCAATGTTGCTTCGGCATGATTGACAAACCCTTGAAAGAATTCTTTTAACAAGTCGGCATCAAAACTACCTATCATGGCTCTGGAAAATACCACATTATAAAAAAGCCCGGGACGCCCAGAAAAATCGATAACGACTCTCGACAGTGATTCATCTAAAGGCACATAAGCGTGACCATAACGAGCAAGACCTTTTTTATCACCCAACGTTTTTTTAAAAGCTTGACCTAGGGTAATCCCAATATCCTCAACGGTATGATGAGCGTCTATATGTAAATCACCTTTGGCTTCGATCGCAATATCTATTGATCCATGCCTGGCTATTTGGTCGATCATGTGATCTAAAAATGGTAACCCGGTCTCCATTAAGGCAGTACCTGAACCATCCAGATTAATGGATGCTTTAATTTGAGTTTCTAAGGTATTGCGTTCAATATCGACACTACGAATAGTCATGACTGCAATGAATACATAATTTTATATTTATTCTATCTAGAATACTATGATACCTAATTGAATGATAACAAGAATAGCTTTTTTTAAAGCATTAATCTTGAAATTATTAATTTTATGGTATAGCAGTTGTAAGCTTATGCTTACACTGTTTTAATCCAAACAGCATCTCAAAAAAAATTGAAAGATGCTTTAATACTGCCGAGTCGTCGTGTATGAGTTTGTTCAAGTCATTAACTTGGCCTGTCAAGCAGCATAGCCAACCAAGCGATTTAGACGACTTACTTTTTAAAGCCCCGTTTAATTGAGAGAGTAAACGGGGCTTTGTTTTTATACCGCCGATCTTGAAGCCCGCTTCCTCTCATACTCCAACAACAATTTTTTTCTTAACCGAATGGAGTTCGAGGTCACTTCGACTAACTCATCGTCATCAATGAACTCTAAAGCCTGCTCTAAAGTCATTTTTTGAAAAGGGACCAGAACTAAGTTTTCGTCATTTCCTGCTGCTCTTATATTATTTAATTGCTTTGCTTTGGTAGGATTAACAACCAAGTCATTTGATCGTGCATGCATACCGACTATCATTCCTTCATAGACCTCCTCACCATGTTCTACGAATAAATTTCCACGCTCCTGCAGATTAAATAACGCATAGGCCAGCGACTTACCAGAAACATTGGCAATCAAAACCCCATTTTGGCGTTTACCAATGTCCCCTTTCTTGATTGGCCCATAGTGATCGAAAATATGATAAATCAATCCTGACCCCGAAGTAGCCGTCATAAACTCTGTTTGAAAACCGATCAACCCTCTGGATGGCATCATGTATTCAAGCCTAATTCGCCCGTGACTATCCGGCACCATGTTTTTTAAATCGGCTTTACGTACACCCATTTGCTCCATCACGGTACCTTGATGAATTTCTTCCACCTCAATAGTGACCATTTCATACGGTTCGCAAAGTTCTCCATCAATTTCTTTGATGATCACTTCGGGTCTTGAGACCCCTAACTCATAGCCTTCTCGCCGCATATTTTCTATCAAAACAGAAAGATGCAGCTCCCCTCTTCCAGACACTTTAAATTTATCCGGATCGGATGTGTCTTCAACTCTAAGAGCAACATTATGCTGCAATTCCCGCTGAAGTCTTTCCCGAATCTGTCTTGATGTCAGAAACTTTCCTTCTTTACCTGCAAAAGGCGATGTATTGACTTGAAACGTCATACTAACTGTGGGTTCATCAACAGTGAGTGGCGGTAATGCTTCAATTGTATCCGGATGACAAAGTGTATCTGATATTTCCAGGTTCTCAATTCCTGTGAAAGCAATAATGTCCCCCGCTTCTGCCTGGGTTTGTTCTATCCGTTCAAGGCCATGAAATCCGAATATTTGCAATATTCTGGCCTTTCTCTGTTCGCCTTGAACATTAATGATGGCCAATGGTGCGTTTGATTTGACTACGCCTCGCTGCACTTTGCCAATACCAATCACACCAACGTAGGAGTTGTAATCTAAACTACTAACCTGCAATTGAAAAGGGCCCTGTTCATCTACATTGGGGGGCTGAACATGCTTTACGATGGCTTCGAATAAAGGCGTCAAAGTGCCTTCAGTTGCTGTCTCCTCCAAACTGGCATAACCATTCAGGGCAGACGCATACACTACAGGGAAATCAAGTTGTTCATCAGTTCCTTCCAGTCGGTCAAAAAGCTCAAATGTCTGATCAAGCACCCAGTCGGCACGAGCACCCGGACGATCAATTTTATTTATCACTACAATCGCCTTTAACCCTAGATCGAAAGCTTTTTGTGTCACAAAGCGTGTTTGCGGCATCGGTCCATCGACAGCATCTACCAATAATAAAACTGCATCTACCATCGACAGGATACGTTCAACCTCTCCTCCAAAATCGGCGTGTCCTGGCGTATCGACAATATTAATATGATGGCCCTGCCATTCAATGGCGGTATTTTTGGCTAAAATCGTTATTCCACGCTCTTTCTCAAGGTCGTTCGAGTCCATCATCCGTTCGGTCACTTTTTCATGCTCAGCAAAAGTTCCGGATTGTTGAAGCAATTTGTCGACCAAAGTCGTTTTCCCATGATCAACATGAGCAATAATGGCAATATTTCTGAGTTTATCTATCACGTGGTTATTTGAAATTAAAGAAAAAATATGTAGAACGGTTTGAAATTAGCTTTGTTCCCAAGGTAACTGATTAAAACGCCACCCCCCTAGTTCGCCCCTGTGGTGATGTTCGTCAAGCGGCCCTTCAAATCCTTCCTTGATATTGATGAGATGAGTATATCCAATATCACCAAGCTGCCTGGCGGCTGCTAAAGATCTCTGGCCACTGCGACATAACAACAAAACCGGCATTTTTATGTCAGGGACTTGAAGCTTGACTTCGGCATTAAATTCGGGATTAACCTCCCATAAGGGCGGTTCCTTCCAGACGATATTCACTGCACCAATGGGATGCCCGACATAAGAGTATTCCAACACACTTCGAACATCAATCAGAACCGCCCCAGGGTCGGCTTTCATAAATTCCCAAGCTTGTTTTGGCAATAACTCTTTTATCATGGTTTAGTTTTTTAACTCACACTATTATAGGAGGCTTTTGAATAGCGCCTCACCCATAACCCTGTATCAACACCTCCCTCTTTCCTGTAGTCCTTGAAAAACCGGGCTAGCAACGATTTGAAGCAATTCGTTATGACTCAACAAATATTCTAAGCTATTAGGTCATTGGCTGCTCATTTTTTCTACAGTAAAAGTTTGATCAAACAACAAAGATCAAAGATTTAAAGCTCTCGCAATGGCGCTATGTAGAAACGGAACTAAAAACCGACCGATCAATAGGAGCGAGGGTTTCTATATCCATTATCCTTCAATGACTCCAATCCTTCTCTGCAGCCAAGGCTGAAAAAAATCAATAAATAGCCTGACTTTTGCCGACAAATGTTTCCTGTGCGGGTAGACAGCATATATTTCCAGGGGAGGTAATTGGTAATCATTAAAAATACGCTTCAATTTTCCCTTCTTTATATCATGCCCCACTACGTACGTAGGCAGTTTGATAATCCCCAACCCATTGATGGCAGCTGTTCGTAGAGGATCAGCCTGATTGGTCTGCAGCCTGCCTGTTACCTTCATGCTTAACACCTCACCCTCAGGACTGGTAAATTGCCAATTGTCTCTGGGCGCTATAGCCCAATTAATTAAACAACTGTGAGACTCGAGTTCTTGTGGCGTTTCAGGTACCCCATGTTTGCTAAAATAATCCGGCGCTCCGCAGATTACCATAGGAGAACTAGCAAGCTTTCTTGCGATCAGACTGGTATCCTCAAGTTTGCCTAGAAAAATAGCGATATCAATTCCTTCATCTACAAAGTCACCCAAACTACTCTGTATCAACATATCTACATTCAAATCTGGATGCTTTTCCAAAAAATGAGCAATAGCAGGAGCAACGTGTGAGGAACCTATGAAAGGGGGCGTATTGATCTTAAGCTTTCCCCTCGCCTGTGAATGAAGGTGCGTTACAGCGGACTCCATTTCCTCAATTTCACCCAAGACTTGTTGACAGCGGTTTAAATAGGCCGCCCCCACTTCCGTTAGACTTAAACTACGCGTTGTTCGGTTAAACAATCGAACACCAAGATAGTTTTCCAACTGCATGATATGCTTGGTTGCCATCGCTCTTGAAATCCCTGTATCGCGTGCTCCACCTGCGAAACTGCCAGCTCGCGCTACTCTGGTAAAAACATTCATACTGGAAAGCTTATCCATATCGAATTGAGATATATAAAGATGCAATAAGGTCTAAAAAATTATCGTTATTGTGGCTGGTTTTCTTCGTTAAAACCAACAATAACGTCGCTTTTAGAATTTGAAACAATGCTTAATGACAAAACAAATAATTACTAATAAGAAACAATATATTTAATATTAAACACATTGTAAACCATTAATCAGTCTCTATACTCAAGCTAACGAATAAATAAAGATAACAATGTTTTCTTTATTTCCCAGAATTGTCAATTTAATATAGAGGTTTATCATGAGTGAACTAAACAAAGACGTAGTAATCGGTGTATTATTTTTAACCGGTGTAGCAAGCTTTATTTCAGGTCAATTTATTATTTCAACACTAATCTTCGGTAGCGCTGCTATCTTCAGCACGATTGCGCAAAATAGTGCTTACTACAAAAACAATGAGCAAATCTAAACATTAGTAAGAAACTTTGTTCGATTTGTTAATTGTTACTTTCCTTTCGAGAAATACAGAGCACATCCTATCATTAGTTGATTTTTGAGTTTAAGGCGAATCAATTACTAAAAAATCTATGTATGCAACATAGATTGAAATCTCAGAAAATCAGTCAATTTCAAAGCTCAAAAAAGACTACTACTTATAGAAGTGCTCTACCTTCAATCTCAGCAATCTATTCCTCCCTTTACGGCAGTAGTGGGAGGTTTTTTTTGCTCGTGTACTTTTCTACCTTGAAAATTGCGCTGACCACTCGCTTTGCAGATTTAAAGTTTGGCGGTGCGGAACATACAGACTTCGTATGCAAATCAACAAAAGCAGGAATGCAATAAGTAAAGAAAATAAAACCATTTAATTGTTAACTTTTGGTAAACAGTTAATGTTATTTTTAATGTATTGTAAACTTTTCTGTATCTTTTATAATTAGACCTAACAAATATTAACTTTTTATTTTTCTAACTTTAAGGACTTGTCATTATGAATGAACTGAACAAAGATATTTTTATTGCCCTATTGTTTATAACGGGCGTGGGAAGTTTCATATCGGGGCAATTTATTGTATCTGCTCTCCTTTTTGGAACAGCAGCAACTTTCAGTACGATTGCAAATAACCCAGCATACGAAAATAGTAGGCATTAAGTTTTACAATTTATCCCTCCTGGAAATTAGTAACTCTCTTTTAGCAAAAACTAAACTGACTTGGTTACACCCTCTCTTAAACCCCAAATCAATGGGTCTTTAAAGAGAGGTTTTTTCAAAACTTAGCAACAATATCCAGGTCTTTTTTTTAAAACCCTGGCAAGATTCAAAATTATCTCACCATCGTTTCACATAACTGATCTTCTAAATCAATTCGAACTGCCAAGGCTTCACCTAAGCCGGAAAGATCATGTTTCAACACATCTGAAATTTCAGTAATTATTTCTGCTTCATACTGATCATTAAACTTTAGCGCTACATCAGTGGTTTGTGCTATTTGAGGATAGATTTCTTCTGCAAGATCTACGACAGCTTGTCTTCTTTCTTTATGTTCAATAATTCTTTGGTACATTCCAAAGTGGCCGAGAGCGATATAGTCTACTAATAGCTGTCTAAACTCAACAAAGACAGCTTGAATATTGCTATCTTCACCGTTCCTGTTTTCTGCCACCTTGCCATACAAGGTCCATACTTCATTTCTAGCTTTCACCAGTTTATCCACCATGGATATGGTGTTAGATCGCCTATTTGAAGAAGATGGGGAAGCGGTTTGCATTTTGTTCTCCTTAATCATGCTTTTATCGTATCCATAAGCTGAAAGTATAGTTTCATTATGTAATAGTTTTGGTCAACGACCCCTTGCACTATTATCGCCGTAAATTTTTACCAAAATTTGATCTCACGTCCCAGATTATTCTCAAACAAATTTAGAATGATGACTCGAAATATATTAGTCCATCAAAACTCAAGACTGTTTCTCTTAACCTGATTGGAAGAGTGCCGAGATAAGATAACATTTTGCTGGACTCAATTCCGGCAATAGATCTCAAAACCAGGTATTAGTCCAATCGCTATGATTTTATTCCGGTCGATTGCGTATTTAATTGTTCCTTCAGAGTTTTAATCTTATGGAGAAATTTTTTACTTTGGTGCTCTAAAAAAAGTTTCTCTTTTTCCAGGTTTTGAATCTTCCTCTGCAATTTGATGTTTTCAGAAATGAGTCTATCAACATCGGGATCTTCGGTTTCAGTCGGTTCCTCAGAGTGCTGAAAAGTGCTGTCTCGTTTGGCAATAACCTCATTGGCCTCTGACCTTATTTTGTTAACCCCACCTTCTAAAATGAAGGTATCGTATGCATTTTTGATTAACAGGAAAGCCGCAGATTCACTGGTTTTTTCATCATCGCAAACTAAAATAATAGTCCTTTTGGGATTTAACGTTTTCATCTGCAAATGCAGAGAGAAAAATGGAATATTGACACTACCCGGAAGGTGAAAGTCTTGAAAACCATCTGGAGGCCTAATGTCCACCAGCAAAATATCTTTGTATTGACCTTGTCTTTCTTGAATCGCTGAGTAATGAATGTATTTCAATAAGGGCTGCTTGATTAAAGTCAGAAAATTTTCTTTGTTGACTCGCAGCAAAATAAGATCTGTAAGAGCAATCACACTGGTCTGCTCTGGTATTTCTGCTAGTAACGAAAATTCACCAAAACTATCGTAACGATGCAGTTGCACCAAACTAATTTCTTTGGCTTTAGCTGTGGGCTTGCGAACCAGGTTGCAGTGTCCTTGCTCAATGATGTAAAAAAACTTACCAATGTCATCCTGTTTAATAATGACATCATCCTTCTTAAAACTGATCTTCTCCAGAGACATAACCAGTTTTTGAATATTGATAGCAGGCAATTGCTGAAATATTCGGGATTTAACGAGAAATTTAATCCATTCAGTCAGCGGCCGCGTGGCTTCTATTCCGCTTGACTCAGAGCTAGCTATCGTCTGTTGTGGCAAAGAACCGATGGGAGGAAGATGGTTTAGAAAATCAGCTTCAATCCTGAGCAGCCTAACATTAGTATTCGCCACTGCATCTACCTTGCGAACAACGTGATGGGCAATCGCAAAACGAGCTTGATCATTATCAGCAGCGATAGTTTCTATTTCAAGACCATTCGCTTGTAAAGATAATTCACCCTCCAGCAAATAGACCAATTCTTTGTTCTGATCTCCTTTTTTGAAAAGAACAGTACCTTGTTTGATTTTCTTACTGTCATGCAACAAACAAATCATCTCAAAATGTTGCACAGGAATTGTTGATAACGGAATTAACTTCCTAACCGCTTTTCCTTCTTCTGAATTTACGTCTATCGCCATGACTACCCGTTAAGTTATTATTTTCATAGAACGAATTAGAGCAAAGGTGCTTTAGAGGATTCTCTGTCCATACTTAAAGAAGTTCATTAAATTAGTATAATTTGTACATTATAAAAGTATAGACGTAATAGAACAAAGTTTGATGATTGCTGTTTTTTTGAATTAGTCCAAGAAGCGGCCAGGTAAACATTACTTTCATTACTGTTGAATTTTTTTTCAATTGCATTCTCTAAGCATTTTGTCGATAATCCAAAAAAATGGATTTGCTATGGATAGTTAACGCATATTTTCTAATATTTTTCAACTTCACGGTACTTAAATGAGTTATTCGATATTCAAAAAGTCTAAGTCATTACTGATTAGCTTATTACTATTAAGCGTAGTATTACCTACCTACGCGTTCTCTGCACTACCCATTTCAACCAACGATGAACCATTACCCTCTTTGGCGCCCATTTTAGAAAAGTCAATGCCCGCAGTCGTCAACATTTCTACCAGCACCAACATCAGGCTCCGTGAAAACCCTCTACTCAGCGATCCATTCTTCCGCCACTTCTTTAATGTACCAGAACAACGACCGACGCAAAAAAAAAGCAACAGTTTGGGTTCAGGCGTAATTATTGATGATGATGAAGGCTATGTTCTAACCAATAACCATGTCATTGACAAAGCGGATGAAATTCTAGTCACTTTGAGTGATGGAAGACAGCTGAACGCAAAATTAGTAGGAACCGACCCAGAAGCCGACATTGCGGTTATCAAAATTCCTTCTGATGATTTAACCGAATTGAAGATCGCAGACTCCAGCCAGCTTCGGGTTGGGGATTTTGCGATTGCTATAGGCAACCCTTTCGGACTGGGTCAAACAGTGACATCTGGCATCATCAGCGCGTTAGGGCGCTCTGGCCTTGGTATTGAAGGGTATGAGGATTTTATCCAAACCGACGCATCGATTAACCCAGGCAATTCTGGCGGGGCTTTGATCAACTTAAAAGGGGAACTGATCGGTATCAATACCGCTATTCTTGCTCCCAGCGGCGGTAACGTGGGTATCGGTTTTGCGATCCCTTCCAATATGGCGATAAAACTTAAAACCGCACTCGTCACTCATGGAGAAGTACAACGTGGATTGCTAGGTGTTTCCACACAAGACTTAACACCAGAACTAGTTAAAGCATTTAACCTAAAAAAAAGCCGCGGCGCCATTATCAGCCAGGTGCAAGCTAACTCCGCAGCCGAAAAAGCCGGTTTAGAACCAGGAGACATTATTCTGAAAGTGAATGATCGTACTATTAAAAACAGCTCACAAATCAAGAATATGATTGGGTTAGTTCAAATTGGTGAAAAGGTCGATATCAAAATTCTTCGAGATAAAGAGACAAAAACCATAACCGCCGTTATTGCTAAACCGCAAAGGCAAGTCATTGCAGGTGGAAAGCTACATCCTTTGCTAGCAGGGTCAAAACTGACCAACACTCAAAAACAACAAGTTGAGGGCGTCCTATTCAGCAACGTAGAAAGTTCGTCAAAAGCTGCCCGCTACGGCTTGAGAACCGGCGATATCATCGTCACGGCCAATCGCTACCGCGTTCACGATTTGGATGAATTAAAATCGGTGACCAATCCCAAACAACCTTTGTTAATCAATATTCAGCGTGGAAATGACGGATTCTTTGTCGTTTTACAGTAACGTTACTGTAAAATAAAAAGTAGCATGCGTAGTAAGGTCTGACAAAATTTATACGCGACATGAACGCTAGGCAGCGCATTGCAACTGACTGTATTGTAAACTCTTTAAGCTTTAATTGACATTATGCCACCATCAAAAAGATCTTTTATACCTTTGAACATAGCCGTTTTAGTCGTCTCGGATACGCGAACAGAAACGACCGATAGCTCGGGAAAAGCGCTGGTTGAGCGATTAGTAATGGCAGGTCATCAATTAACAGAAAAGAGTATTGTTCCTGATGATATTTACCAAATTAGAGCAACAGTATCAAAATGGATTGCCAACACCGATATCCATGTCATTCTTAGCACCGGAGGCACTGGAGTCACCGGTCGTGACGGAACTCCAGAAGCAATAGCACCACTGCTTGATAAAACCCTGGATGGTTTCGGCGAAATGTTTCGCTCTATCTCTTATCAGGAGATTAAAACATCGACCTTACAATCGCGAGCCATTGCCGGCGTAGCTAATTCGACTTATATTTTCTGCCTGCCAGGATCATCCGGCGCCTGTCGAACTGGATGGGATGAACTCATTCAAGATCAACTCGACCATCGCACGCGACCTTGTAATCTTGTGCAACTGATACCCCGCTTACAAGAAAAATAATGATAAAAACCAATTTTTTATTGATCAGCAGTGTGGCGGCTTTTACAGCCGTTGCATTCGGCGCTTTTGGTGCGCATGGTTTAAAAACGCACCTCACCCCTGAACTCATGGCAGTCTACCAAACAGCCGTGGACTACCACATGTGGCATGCTCTAGGCTTAGGTTTGATCGGCGCATGGATGCACCGCATACCACAGTCCCAATTGTTACACTGGGCCGGCTGGATTATGTTAAGCGGTATTTTCCTATTCAGTGGCAGCTTATACTTGCTCGCAATAACAGGTCATAAATGGTTAGGCATGATTACACCGTTTGGGGGACTGGCTTTTTTAGTCGCCTGGAGCCTGGTCATTACTTTTTCGATTAAAACAAAACGATAATCGTCACATACATGGATCTGACATGATTTTTTCTAGACTTTAGTAAATTTTTAAATTTCAGGAACTCTCTACAACTTTCACTTGATATCTTCTGGCAAACAGAATAAATCATCCGACTGGTCGATCTCGCGTTAAGTGAACTTTTCTGCGAGGTAGACTATAAAGATTTTTTACTTCTAAGCTGCCTGTGCGGCAGTGAACACTAGGTCGTGTGTGTCGGGGTCAAGTTTCCATTTCTAAGCTGCCTGTGCGGCAGTGAACCGATGATAATAAAGCCCCGATTGAACTGGTCGTTTCTAAGCTGCCTGTGCGGCAGTGAACTCAAGAATGTTCTTACGTTATTATCCCAGGAAATTTCTAAGCTGCCTGTGCGGCAGTGAACCCTCAGTTAGCGAGGCTATTCGTACGGCTCATTTTCTAAGCTGCCTGTGCGGCAGTGAACTATTTGCGAATACACGAATGCTAAGCATCATTTTTCTAAGCTGCCTGTGCGGCAGTGAACTGACATTGATAAGTTCAGATGCAGGCATGATATTTCTAAGCTGCCTGTGCGGCAGTGAACTTTAAGAAGGTATCAATATGTTTGACCGCTATTTTCTAAGCTGCCTGTGCGGCAGTGAACGCACCACTGGCAATAGTCACTATTCTGCCATCTTTCTAACCCATCTTCGTGACTTTGACATCGCTAAGTTATTGATATTTTGTTTTCATCGAATGATTCCATGAAAAAAAACCTTACCTTTCAACGGTGTTTTTTTCAGATCCGCTCGGTAGTGCCATTTTCGTCTTTTTGACCCTTGATTTTCCCCGGTTTTTCATTAATGCTAGGGACATGTATATTCGAAAAACCAAAACGAAATCCCTGGATAATGGCGGGGCCTACTTCACCTATCGGATCGTTGAATCCGTTCGCGTGGGAAGGAAAGTAAAGCAACGCACCTTACTGAATCTAGGCAAAGACTTCGCCATTGATCCAGAGCACTGGCCCTTGCTGACAGCCAGGATTGAACAATTGTTACAAGGCTGTGAGCCTCATCAGCAAGAATTGTTTCATGTAGCCGATGAGTTAACGCAATGCCTGGAAGCCTCAGCCCAGCGTTACAGTGCGCTTATCATCGCTAAGCTGGCCCAACCGGTGGATGCTGCCAGTCCAGAACCCGATTATCACACGGTTGATATCAATCATGTCGAAACCCTTCAAGCCCGCAGTATCGGTGTTGAAACGCTGGCGTGGCATGCGGTTATGCAACTACAACTGGATCAGAAGCTCACCGCACTGGGTTTTAATAAAGTCGAACTCGCTGCGGCCATCGGTAACATTATCGGCCGTGTGGTTTCACCGGGCAGTGAATTGCACACCCATGATTGGCTACAATCACGCTCAGCGTTGGGAGAACTGCTTGACCATGACTATGGCCATACCAGCCTGACACGGCTTTATACGATCAGCGATAAATTGCTCAAACACCAGACGGCACTGGAAACGTTTCTGTCCGAGCAAGAGCAAACCTTATTCGAATTGAACCGTAGTATTGTGCTATACGATTTGACCAATACCTATTTTGAAGGGCAGTGTCACCAAAACCCCAAAGCCCAGTTCGGTCGTTCCAAAGAAAAACGCAGTGATTGTCCCTTGGTGACGCTGGGACTGGTGTTGGATGGTGAGGGATTTCCTCTGAGCAGTCAGGTTTTCCCGGGTAATGCCAGTGAGCCGGGCACCTTGGAGTTAATGCTGGATGAACTACAAAAAATACAGCCATTACCGCAGGTCACAAAACCTGTGATCATCATGGATGCCGGTATTGCCAGTGCCGACAACATCGCCTGGTTAATCGAGCAGGGCTATCATTATCTGGTGGTCAGTCGAGAGCGATCCGTGATCAATCCCACCGATCAGGACGATGCTGTGATGGTGAGAGAAACCGAACACAGTCAGGTGTGTGTTTATCGCGAAACAGATCAAGACACCCACGAAACCCGGCTCTATTGTCACTCCGAACAAAAACAAAAAAAAGAGCAGGCTATCCGAAACCGCTTCCATGTTCGCATGGAAGAAGCACTCAACAAGCTTGATGCGGGCTTAAACAAAAAAGGGACGATCAAAAAATACAGCAAAATACTGGAACGGATCGGTCGACTGCGCGAAAAAAACCGGCGGGTTTCGCAAGACTACCGCATTGACGTCATAACCGATGACGAGAAAAAAAACGCCATCCGGCTTGAATGGCAACGTGAACCTCAAAGTAAACAGAACGATCAACACTGTGGTGTCTATTGCCTCAGAACCAATATCCCCGACTGGTCTGAAGAACAACTGTGGACAACCTACATCATGCTGACCGAGATCGAAGCCACCTTTCGAAGCTTGAAAACTGAACTGGGCTTGCGCCCGGTTTACCACCAAAAAGAAGACCGTGTCACCGGCCACTTGTTCATTACTTTGCTGGCTTATCATCTGGTGCATACGCTGCGCTATCAACTGAAGCAACAGGGCATTCATTTAAGCTGGGACAGTATTCGTAACATCATGTCGACACAGCAACGTATCACCATGACCTTACCAACGGATGATCATAAAATGATTCACCTGCGGACAACAACGAAGGCGGAGCTACGTCAGAAACAAATTTATGAAGCTTTGAATATTAAACCCGACCTCATTGGTCAATGTAAAACAATTATCGATAAAAAAAATCTGTAGTGCCAACTGAAACAGATTGAAAATTTTAACTTATTGAAATAACAGGATATTGTAAATATAAGTCACGAAGATGGGCTAAGCTGCCTGTGCGGCAGTGAACGACAGTGCCGTTATTCTTATACTGCCAATAATTTTCTAAGCTGCCTGTGCGGCAGTGAACTGTAGTATAACTTACAAAAACAGAGTTACAACAGGCACTTAGGTATTTTTTTGGGAAAATACCAATAATATTCCACACTGTTGTAAGTTATTGATTTATGTGATTTGTTAAAGAGCTTGAAAAAATTGGGTCAAAAAATTCGTTTTCAGTTTAAAAAATCTCTCAGCAATTCTTTCGCCCATATTGGTAACGTATCCTGGTATAAGGTGATCTTTCCTCGGTGTATTTCTGCTATCTGCTGGAAAGGATGATCCAGGCGAGAGTTATCCAACAGGTAACAGTGATCACAAAGTGGTAAAACCAGCATGATGTTATGTAAGACTCTCGGAATTCGGCTAGCCACTTTATTTTCCGGCACATTGTGACCGCCTTCACTCACAGATTGGGCAACCCGTGCCTGATTAAGCGTTACCAGATCAAGGTGGATAAAAACCAGTACAATGGCATAACCCTTTGCTTTTGCCTGAGCAACAAAATCAATTTTTGAGGGATGCGAAAACACGGTTTCAAAACAGAATATCCGCCCTTACTGTAATAATTGAGTTCGCATGGCCTCAGCGATTTTTGCCGCTTCATAGCTGCGTTGTTATGGTTGATCGGGAAAAAGTTGTTTTGCCACTATATTGGCATTCACAAAAAGCAATCCAAGCGGCTCAAGCCGTGTCCAGTAAAAGGTACTTTTTCCTGCTCCGTTTCCACCTGCCAACAGCCAGAGCTGCTTTTGCCATAGGCGAAACATTCTTTTTGAAAATCCAAAATTTGTAGCATATTGCTACAAATTGTAAGATCAATTTAAAACCAAGGGACGGTGGTGGTTTTACTTAAACCAAACTGATCAAATTTACCCGCAACAGGTTCTGCAATTATCTCGCCAAATTGCAGGTAACGTCTATGTTTATGTCCGTTTGATGTACTTTCCAATTCCAGATATGGATTATCCAGACCTTGTTGAAACATTTTGGCTTTGTAGGTTTTAATTTCATCCTCTGTAATTGAACCGCGCTTAATCAACCGCCTTAATTTTGCTTCAGTCATGTTGGACTGAATGCGTGAGATGGTTCGGAATTTAACGTCCGTCGGTACGCCTTTGGATTGGGCTCACTTCACAATAGCCAACTAAACCGCCCAGCCAATCCATTGCTAGTAATTCGGTGAGTTTTCTGTCTGTGCTATGCAGTCTGATTAGAGCGCCCAGCATGACTTTATATCGCGGGAAGCTGATACCTATGTCGGTTGATTGTAATTCAAAGAGTCTTTTATGCAATTTGCTATAGACTTTGTTGAGTAATAGATTTTCTCGCATTTCTGCATCGGGTTTGATGACAATATCCATATAGTTATTCATCGCTTTAACTCCCGTGTGTCGATCTCTTGAGACACATACGCCAAGCCTTTTTTACCTAGATAGAAGCTGGAAACACCAGCATCCTCAATCATACCTTTTAATTTTTTGGCTTCATCTCGACTGATATCCAGATTGATTTCAAGTTGACCGCTGGCTTTGGTCATAATTGAAACCACTTCACCAATACCTTTGACTCTTTCTTTGCGTATATAGGGGTTTCCCCAGATTTTCTTTTTTTCACCTGTGGTAAAACGATTCATAAAATCTTTGGTTGTAAATCCTCTTTTTGAAATTCCACTAATGCCGCCAGCCTTCGTTTTTGCTGAACTCATATCATATCGAATCGCTAATCGTTCCAGTTGCAAATAAAGTGATGAACAATACAAGCTAATGGGCAATATTTCACCCTTTCTATTTAGATATTCAATACCCTCAAATTGTTGGATTAAAACTTGAACCGCCTCATATGCAAATCCTTCGTTTGCAACTGATTTTTCTTTGTTTAGCAATTCAAGTTTTTCAATAATCGAGGTAGGATTTGTTTCCATAGATGAGGTTACTTTTTCATCTGAAACAATAAATTGGCAAAGTTCTTCGAAGCTAAGGGCTAAAACGCCCCAAAATTCTACAGCATAATCTGATGAGAACATTGCATCATTGGTTTTTATTGCACCTGTAAATGATTTTTGATCAGTACTTCCGGTGATATTTCTGATGAAAGTAACCTCATCAGTTTCAATTGAGTTGTCTTGAAATAACACTTTTTTACTGTCGGCAATATCTATTTCTTTAAAAAAATAATGTTCGTCATTTCTTGATTGATAAAGTTTACGTTGATCGCCAATCAGCCGGTTTAAAACCCCCATCACTGTATCGCGTGTAATCTTACATTGGATAAAGTTATTGGCATCTTTAAGGCTGGTCATTGAGCCAACAAACTTGCGTCCATTTTTCGGTAACGGTTCGTTATTGCTAGTATTGGGGTCTAAGAACGAATTTCGCCATGTGGATTCATAATCTATGATAATTTTCATAAACTGTCCCATTATTTTGCGTAAAAATATACAGCATATTCAGCATTGGGTTGGCTGGATATATCGCCTTCATTTTGTTTAATACGCATCATTTTATGGCTGTCGTTATAATCCACGAGTATTTCATCCACATACATATAAGACTTTGCCTGACGAATGGATAGCTCACTAATCATTTGTAAGGTATGTTCAACCAATGCTTGTACAGCATCATTATTCAGCAAAATGCCATTTTCACCTTCCTCAAAGATTGTGCCGCAACGGACATAGTTATTGTGGAATGAGGCTTGTGGATTTAGGTTGGGGTTTAGGGATTGAACAAAATTCTGCATAGCTTGAGCAACTTCTTCCCCTTGTCCTTCTTTGATGATCATTGCACAGCGGTCAAACTTTTTATCCAAAGGGATAAATTGTAATTGTTCTATGCTGATAGAACCATATGAGGTGTATTTTGTGTCGCCAAAAGTGGTTTTTGAGAAAAATGAAGAGTTGTCGCGCTCGCCTGCTTGTCCGAATTGCTCAAAATTACCGTTGCCCAATTCGTCAACAAAATCTTCCATTAATAAAGAGCTGGTGCGCTTGCATTGACTGGATGGCACTACATAACCCCGCACCAGTCCGGTAATGGACGCTAATACGCCTTGCAAACTTTTTTCTGCGGCATAGTGGATATCAAAGGCTTGGTCGCGGAATAAATGGTGGCGAATACAGTTTTGACTGATATACAACGGTGTTTTTTTAAAATCAATATCGGTTGCTTCTTTTTTGTATTTATAGCCCGTGTCATCTTTAATTTTGCCGGTTAAATTGGTATAACCTCGTAGCTTTGGCAAGGTGTGGTTATCAACTGTTTTGCCGCCATCGCCCGTTAGAGTTGTCGGCCCATTCCAATTCACCACGCCATGCCCTCGTGCGGTGATTTTAAAATCTACACTCTTAATGCCTGTTACTTTTTTCATGATTGTCTCCTTGTGATAAAACGTTTGTTGTCTTCAAATGGTTGTGCTTAAATCGGTTTCCTTTCTACACAGCAAGCGTGCCATTAATCCTAATCATTAAGACTCGGGCATGATTAAATCAAGATGCGGAAAGTAACTGCTAAATCGTCCCTTATCTCTTGTCATCAATGAATAGCCAGACACGGCCGCATGTGCACCAATAAAAAAATCGGGTAAAGCATTGTTTTTTCCTCCTTTTCTCCTTTTGTACTGAAGAAAAACCTTTCCTGCCAAAAACAAGGCTTCTTTCGGAATTGGTTTAATCGTAAACCCCAGATGTTTAAATAAGGCCTCAACTTCTTCAATGGTTTCAAACCCTACTGAGCATTCTGAGTAGATAACGGGATTTATGACAAAAGTATGCTGCTGATCTAGCTGTTCCAATGTCGCCCACTCCACTCAAACCAACGGCTGTGGGTATCAGCCAAATCAGTGACCACACAGGTATCTATTAAGACGACTGCCATATTAAGCTCTTGTTAATGCCATAATTTCTTCGGTACTCATTGTTAATTTTGCAGATTGATGAGCGGTTCTAAATCGGCTGATTTTTCCTTCTGCTGACTTTGCTTTTGCAAGATACCAGCGTCCTTGTTCGTCCTGTAAAAAATTCACTTCTGTTTCTGCCGGAATAATACCCATACTTTCTCTTACAATTTGCGGGATAGTGACCTGCCCTTTACTGGTTACATGCATTGTATTCTCCATTGTTAAGTAATACTTTAAGGTAATACCACTTTTTGTCTTTTGCTACAATTCTTTATTTATTTGGGTTTTGATCGCGTGATAGCGCGCCAATGGGTTGATTTTTTCCTATGGCATAATAGATTGCATAAGGGTTTGCCTGTGCTTCTACTTGTTTCAAATCAGCTGGAATATAACTCAGATAAATGGGTGATTCATGGCTTCTAGCTTCGCCCAGTAACACGTTGTCTTTATAAGCCTTTTTCGCATCCTCTTTAATGTTGTGATGTTTTTTTGCCATAAAAGCTAATAAATTTTTATCGCTATCTCCGTATCCGCAAATGGTTTCCACCGCCATCGTTAAGTTGCCTTCGTCATTGCTTTCTTCATAAGCATATTGATTTGGAAATTCGTCTTGCCCGTTTTCAATATTCCAAACAGCCATTTGCACAAAACGGTTGTCGCCGCGCAGAGAGTTCCTTTTGATCTTTGGTTTATCGTCTTTGGTTTTGTTTTTATTAGGAAAAGCAACGGGATCCATGATTTTGGCAGTGATGGCTTCGACGCTTTTTTTCAGTGCATCTAACAAGTCTTGTTCGATGGCTTTTTTTACGGTCGGGTCTTGATAAAAATCCTGATAGATTTGATAAATTTCAGTAATGCTAAACACGGATTGATCTGCTAGTTTGTCCTGTAAAAAGGCATACCATTCTTTTGCACTTCGCAAACAGTTGGATTGATTTAAAAAACGAGCACAAGCTCCGCTTTGTTTGCCATCGGCTAAGGTTTCGGGTGTCGCTGTGATATAGATGTTTGCTTGTTTGTTTTCACCAAACCGGTCTAATCTGCCCATGCGTTGTAACCAATTTTCGGCATGGGTATATTCAGTAATCATCTTGTCACAAGTGATATTAAGCGATGCCTGGACAATTGGCCCTGCCCGTAAAATAGCGCGTTCTTTTGTTCCTTCATGTTTGAAGGTTGCAAATACTTTCTCGAATAAAGTCTGTTTATCGTCCTTTTTGTATTTGGAATGAAATAACAGTGCCTTTTCATTCGCCTGGTTGTTGATAAAGCTTTTTTGGGCGGTAATGGCCGTGTTGCTGATAACAAAAGTATTGTCGGGTTGCTCTTGATAAAGTGGATTATTAGCCTCATTGCCTTCTTCAAAATTAGCAAATTCAATTTTATATTGGCTTTTGTTAAAGCTCTCAATGCCAATGATGTCGTCTTTATTGAGTCCAAGCAATTCTTCAACAAAATAGGGATTGGGAGTTGCTGACACCAGTAAGGTATTGTTTTGTTTTTCTTGTAATTTCTTACAGGTAACTAATTCTGCAAACAGCAAATTGAATGCAGGCATATTGATATATTCGTGGTATTCATCAAACACCACATGGGCGTTCATGTATTGCACCAATCCCGTTACTTTTTTATGAGTAGTAACCGTGTTCAGCACTTGATCAATCGTGGTGATGACAATGTCACCTGAAAACTCCTGATTTTCTGGTGTTGGGTTTTCGACTTCGTTTTGGTAGATGGTTTTAAACTCTCCGGTGCAAATTTCTATTTTGGTCTTGGGTAAATAATCTTCGTTTGTTAGGTCGTTCACTAGACCCTGACAGACTTGCACTCGGGGACAAACCCAGATGATTTTTCTCGCTTGGGTTTTAGCCGCCCATTCCAATGCAATTTTGGTTTTGCCACAGCCTGCCGGACCACTGAGTACACCAACTTGCACTTCTTCATCAGATAATTCCAGTGCTGCTTGATTTTGTTGTTTATTTCGCTCACTTTTTGGATATTTGGTATTAAAACTATTTAGAAAGTTTTCAATCGCAATTATTAAGCCTCGGTCATTTAATAACGACTCCTCAACTAGCTCATGAAGTGTTCTTTCTTCAATATGTGCTGTGAGTTGATCGGCACTTAATGATGAGACCAATCTATCCGCTGCAATTACGGCAGTGCGGGCAATATTATTTTTTGCATTCTCCTGTATATTATTTTGGTAATCCTTTAGAGTAAGTTTTTCTTTATATTTTTTATAATCTGGTAAAATTGCATCTTCAATTTCACTGAGTTTTTCATCATTCAGGTTTGAGTAGGCATGATCAATCAACAGGATTTCATCTTCGGTGTAGTTTTCTGCAATGATGTTAATTTGTTGAGTCAATGCCCGTGTTACTTCAAACATTTTTTTTACATTTTCAGCTCCTGCTTTTCCCAGCAGTTTGTTGTAAATCATGTCCAGACTAAAACCGGTGTAGCTGCCATTTTTTTCGACCCCTCGAAACCATTTGTCATGATGCCAGTAGATGGCATGTTCAGCGTATTTTTTAGACTGGCCGTTTGGAAAAGATTGTTTATTGGCTAGATAAAACAGTAAAAGGGATATTTTATTATGACGTGGATAGTTCTTTGCTTTTTTATCGTCATGTTGTCCCGTTTCGGGAATTTCAATGTCTAAAGCACCTTTCCTTTTTAGCTCTTTGGTTAACCAGTCTTGAAAGACAACATCCACTTTGCCCATATCATGCCAGCAGCCTGCAACAAATACGGATTTAGCCAGATGTTCATTGCCCGTCAGTTGATTACAAAGTTCATTCGCCACATAACCCACCGCGAACAAATGCTGATCTAGTGGCTGTTTTTTGGTATTCGCATAATAGGTTTCTATATTCACGTTTAATCCGTCCATTTTTAATGCGTTAATTTGATTGGTGTAATTTACCGGCACAATGCCTTGTTCATTAAAGTTATCTTTATTTCCAACGACCCATTGCAACTCACTCCGACTTCGGCTCCTGACCCAGTGACAGGAAACAGCCGTATTTTTAGTGGCAGTTTTACGCAATAGTTTTTTTACTGCCTGTAAACCTTCATTGGTAATCACGGTTTGCCAGGTGTGGCTGCCGATACGATTGGCAAAGGCGTCGAGGACACGGCGGGTGCGGTTGAGGGATTTCTTCTCGCATTCGGAGATGAAGGTGACCATCATGACAAGTCACCAATGCTTAAAGAAAGGATGAAAAGCATCAGAAATAGCATATAATGATGACTTAATTGATGCGTCAGGAGGTTTTCTATGCGTACCACATTGAATATTGATGATGATCTATATGCCAAAGCAGTGGAGTTAAGCGGTGTGCATGAAAAAACCGCGTTATTACGTGAGAGTCTCAAGGCATTGATTGAACGCGAAAGTGCGCGCCGTTTGGCTTTGCTTGGTGGCTCGGAACCTGATCTCAAACAAATCCCACGCCGGCAATCGGAAGTGCATGAATAATGGTTCTGGTTGATACTTCGGTCTGGGTGGATCATCTGCGTTATAAGGATGGAGCACTTTTTCATCTGCTTGAACAAGGGAGGGTCTGTATTCATTTTATGATTATTGGCGAACTGGCTTGTGGTCATTTGCAAAATCGTGAACAGTTGATCAGTCTTTGGAAAAATCTCCCGCATGTGTCTGAGGCAAACCATGATGAAGCGTTGTTTTGTCTGGATACGAACTGGTTAATGGGCAGGGGTATTGGGTTTATTGATTTACACCTTATAGCATCGACTTTATTGACGCCTGATACTTTGCTATGGACGAAAGATCGTCGCCTGAATTCTGTTGCACAGTTTCTCCATGTTAATTGGATTCCAGACCCTTGATTTACAGTCATATTTCAACCCCTTTTAATGCAATGTCTTTGACCGCATTGAACATATAGTCCAATGCCTTGTGGTTGGTGAAGTTTTGCAGGGCTTGTTGACGAAATTCCTGTTCTGTGGCGTTTTCTTTGGCGCAGATGAACGCCCAGGGCAGGATGAGTGAGTCTTTAACCAGATCAGCGATGTCAAAGACCAGAGCACCGCGTCGCGTTTTACCGTGCATCACTGCAAAACCATGAGGGATACCCAACACCCAGAGCGTTGTCGCCGCCAGTCCGTAGGACAGGTAGTTGCCATGATTGAGGAAGACATTGGCCAGATCTACGTTGTCATAATTTCTGACAAAATCAGATTGCTTGGTGAGTCTGACAGCTGTTTTATAGAGGCTCTTGGTTAATTGAGCTTCGATCAACAATAGTTCAGTGACGCTATTTGCCTGTGATAGACGAACTTCAAAACCATGCAGCGCTTGAGAGATGTCATGATCATCAAGACAGAATCCTTCATTGATCAGGTCACGGTCTTTTCCCCAGACAGTTCGTATATATTCCAGCCGCCATTGCTGGAACTGTCTTGCCACTATCAGACGTTTTTCCTCCTCAAACCAAAAACTAAGCCAGCCTTGTACATACTCGGTCGGACGGTATTCGCTTTGTGGTGTGAGCCATTCTATTTCATTACCCATCAGCAAGGGTGTACCACCACCGCCAGAAAATCCGATCAGCACGCCTGCTGAAGCCAGCATTCTGACGGCGGCCTGAGTGATTGATGTGCCTGTTCCCAGCAGAATGACTGTGGTATTGGCGATGGGTATATTCCAGTATTGTTTTTCTTCTTTGGCTTCTGTCAGGTAGAGTACGCGGCCATCTTTCTGCATCACCCGACATTTTTCCAGGTAATAAATATTGGCGCGCTTGGAGTGTAATATGGCTTTTAAATCGGTTAACTGTTCCATGTTGATATCCCTCAGTCCTTGAGATCTTGTCAGTGAGCTATTACTTTAAAAAAATAACGTCAGATGGATCTGGTGAATGTTGAGATGGATAAAAATCCTATTGAACCATGGCCTAACGGTCAAAGTAGGAAGACATTATATTCGAAGAATGGATGGTTATCTATTTTTTCAGTTAGAACCTGACAGTTTTCCTAGTTCCCACAGCCTCTGCGGGAACTCTCATGTAGAAATGCTCGGCGTTTCGTGACACAGAACTTCACAAGCTGTATTCCCATACAGAGCTTGGGAGCGCGAGATTTAGGTCGTTTAATTCTTGCGAGTTACTTTACACCTTTACTCCCTCCTCTAAATCAACTCTATCCATTTATCTGCCAGTTCATAGTTGCGGGATTTATTGGCAGAGCCGTGCTGGATTATAAAATTACACTCAACCCATTTTTTGCACAAGTTAAGTGCTGTACGTGGGTGGATATTCAGTAATTCTGCAATCTCGCGGGTGGTGATGTATTTGCTTTTGGTAAACAGGCTCAACACCTGTTTTTGCCTTTGATCAAGTTCACGCAAAAGAACACTGTGATCTGTTTTTTCGCCTTTGGCCGCCTCGCTTGCTTTTAGGCGTACATTTGCAAATGCATCGGCCATGCCTTCACAGAAATAAACAACCCATCCCGTTATATCGGCTTGCTCACGGCCAAAATAATAATTATGAGATTCGCCAACGGTCAGTGCGTTGTAATAGGCCTGCAAATTCGTTGCGTAATATTCTTCGAGAGAATAAATTCCTTTTAAGCCATAACCTGATTTGTGTAACACCAAATTTGTGAGTAATCGAGCCGTTCGCCCGTTGCCATCATAATATGGGTGGATTGTGGCAAATTGGTAATGGGCAATGGCGGCAATAATAGGTACGGGTAGTTCTGCTTTGCTGACCTCATTATTTATCCAGCCGATCAGATTAAGCATGAGCGCCGATACATCTTTGGCCTCTGGTGGCATGTATACAATTGAACCGCTCGCACTGTCTTTAATCACATTTTGACCATCACGATATGGTGAGGGGCGCTTCTTACCCTCCATGACTAATCCGTGCAGAGTTTGAATATCGCGTTCATCAATTTGCGTTGTCTCGGTCTTTATGAGCGCATCAAGATAATCCAGGGATTGATAATAGTTTTTGACCTCTCTTTCATCCCGCTCTCGATTGGGGAATGTTCCGCCATGAAGTACATCATCCACTTGTTCTTGTGTCAGACGGTTACCTTCGATCTGCGTGGAATAATGCGTGGAGATTAGGCGCGCGGACTCGCGTAGAGAGGTTAATACCGGCACAGTTATCGGCAAGCTGGAAACAGCCTGACGAGAGGCCTCAATATCCATCAATAATTTTGTGAGTGCTGCTGTTATCTGAAAAATTGGCTTCAACACGACTAAAAAGACCTGATGTTTATAACGGTAACTATTCTAGCAAGATTCTAATAAACACCCAATAAAGTTCTAATAAACTTCGCGCAAATATTCGTATCCAAGAACGGTTCTTGGTCCTTTTCAACTGGCGAAACAGTGATCGAAATTGAGAAGTGGAAACGCTGACGATATCCTATCGGCGTACAGTGGGTCACAACAGATTACACCCCTGCCGAAGTCAGCATTCTGACGACAAGCCTGAGCGATTGATGCACCTATTCCCTGTTGATGTCCCTTAATCCTTGAGATCTTGTCAGTGAGCTATTACTTTAAAAAAATATATGTCAGATGGATCTGGTGAATGTTGATATGGATAAAAATCCTGTTGAACCATGACCAAACGGTCAAAGTGGGAAGGCATTCTATTCGAGGAATGGATGGCTATCTACTTTTTTCAGTTAGAATCTGACGGTTTAAGTTTTAGTTTCGCCTCATCCCAAAGCGCGTCAAGTTCTTCCAGTGGACATTCTTTGAGCTGTTTGTTTTGTTTTGCGACCTGTTGTTCGATGTAGTTAAATCGTTTGGAAAATTTTCGATTGCCTTGCATTAAGGCTTGTTCAGGAACTACATTGAGATGTCTGGCTAAATTAACTACAACCAGTAACAGATCACCAAGTTCCTCTTGAATATGCGCCTGGTCGCCAGATTGCCATGCTTCTTTGACTTCTTCAAGTTCTTCCTCAACCTTAGCAAAAACCGGCACTACATCCGGCCAATCAAAACCATGACTAGCGACGCGGGTTAAGATTTTTTCACATTGCATGAGTGCGGGCATATTCTTTGGAACATCGGCCAATATGCTTTGAGCCTCAACTTGTTTTTGTTGGCGCTCTTGATTTTTTGCATCTTCCCAGGCTTGTTTTCTGGCTGCGTCGCTGTCGTACTGAACATCTGAAAAAACATGAGGATGTCGGCGAACTAATTTTTCACCAATCGAGTTTGCCACTTGCTCAAAATCGAAGAGTGCTTGCTCTTCAGCGATGCGGGAATGAAATACAATTTGCAATAACAAGTCACCTAACTCTTCTTTCAGGTCGTCATAATCTTGTCGTTCGATGGCATCGGCGACTTCATAAGCTTCTTCCAGTGTATAGGGAACCAGGCTCGCAAAATCTTGTTTAACGTCCCAGGCACATCCTTCGTCCGGATGTCTCAAACGAGCCATGATTTCCAGTAATTTTTGAGTGTGGGTTAAGCTCAAAATGAGTACTCAAAATTTTCTTTAAAGCGATCCTTAAACTCAGCCATAGTAAATTTATGATTTTGGGTGCCATGATGTTCAATTTTAATGGCGCCCATCAAACCAGCAATACGACCAGTGGTTTCCCAGTCCATGTCCTTTTCCATGCCATATATCAAACCAGCCCGGTAGGAATCGCCGCATCCGGTTGGGTCATTCAATTGGCTTGCGTTCGCAGACGGTATTTTATGACATTTCTTATCGACATAAATATTTGATCCTTCACCGCCTAAGGTTACGATCAAAGCTTCCACCCGCTCCGCCACCTGAGGTAACGTTAATCCCGTTTTATCTTGCAGCAACTGCGCCTCGTAATCATTGAGCGTGAGCCAACGTGCCAACTCTAAAAGTTGTATCAATTCTTCTCCATCAAACATAGGCATGCCCTGCCCCGGATCAAATATAAACGGAATGTTTTTGGCCACAAACTGCTCCGCGTGCTCTTGCATCCCTTGTTTACCATCCGGAGCAATAATGCCAATGCTAATGTCAGTGTCATCCGGAATCTCATTCAAATGAGAAAACGACATGGCTCCGGGATGAAAGGCGGTAATTTGATTATCGTCTTCATCCGTTGTGATATAAGCCTGACCGGTATAACTATCATTCACAACCTTGATATATTGTTGCGACACACCGCACTGCGATAACCATTGAGCATAGGGCTCAAAATCATGACCTGCGGTTGCCATGATATTGGGTTCTTCCCCCAACAACTTCAGATTATAAGCAATATTTCCAGCACACCCCCCAAATTCACGGCGCAATACAGGTACCAAAAAAGAGACGTTAAGCATGTGTACCTTTTCTGGCAGGATATGATTTTTGAATTTATCATGAAACACCATAATGGTGTCATAGGCAAGTGAGCCACAAATTAAAGCGGACATTAAAATTTCCTTAAAAGAGTAATAAAAAAAACCACGTTACAAACATTAAGGTTAGCGATAAAAAAACCGCTGCTGAACCCATATCTTTGGCGCGGCCTGACAATTCATGAATTTCAGGGCTAACCCTGTCTACAACGGCTTCTATTGCAGAATTGAGAATCTCTACAATAATAACCAGCAATGCGGTGCCTATCAACAACACTTTTTCTACTTTTGTTTCACCTAGCCATAGAGCAAACGGGAATGTCACTATGAATAAAGATACTTCCTGGCGGAACGCTTCTTCATGTTGCCAGGCTTTTTTTAACCCTGCCATTGAAAAAAAGAACGCGTTAAAAATCCGTTGAAGTCCTTGTTGATTTTGGTTAGCCATTACCATGCATATTATTCGTTTTGATTAGAGCTTAAAATTGCTAAAAACAAACCTTCAGAGAGTCATTTAACAATAAGGAATTAGGTCTGGTAAGAAAAAAACTCTATTCAGTAATCTGCTCTTGGTATTGCGTCGAAGCAAATAATTGCTCCAACTCACCTAAATTATCTGGTTTGATGCAGAACAACCAATTTTGATAAGCGTTGTTATTTATCTGCTCTGGCTCGTCGGTCAGAGACTCGTTCACGTCAGCAATCTCACCGCTCAGTGGGCTATGAATGTCTGATGCGGATTTAATCGACTCAATCACTGCACAGGCTTCACCCGCTTTTACTTTGCGACCTTTTTCTGGAAGTTCCAGATAAACCACATCACCCAGTTCCCCTTGCGCAAAATCAGTTATACCAACTCTCACCAGATTATCGTCTTCCAATAGTGCCCACTCATGTGTCGGCGAATACTTTAGATTTTTGGGCAGTTTAGTCATCAATCGAAAGCCTCCTTAAAAGTTGTTAGCCCTTGGCTGTCAAGAAATATGCAATAATGACGCCGTCTCATCAGCTTTGCTTTATCATATTTATTAACCATTATTCATTAGTATCGAGCAATATATTTAAGCGCCCATTATTCCATGTTGCATCAATTATTTCAGGGTAATTTGACATTTAAATGTATTTATTCAAACACCTTAAATCTCGTCTTTCTTTTGTTTTCCGCTAAGCCTAAAATCATCCTGGCCTGCATCGGCTTTTCCATGTTTTTTTGCTCTCCTGCCAGTTTTGCAGCTACCCCTGCTAAAGCCTCACAAAAACCATCACAATTGCATCCAACTACACTTTCAGTTTCAGGTGTTTTTTTGGATAAAGCTAAACAACAGTCGGTTGGGATAGAAATCCAGGCGCTAATCCCTGCTCACTTTAAACCTGAGCTGAAAGCCTACGGAATTGCGCTGGACTTGAAACCTTTGCTCGATTTAAGAATACAATTCTTCGACACAATTGCAGAAAATTCCATTGCGAAATCAGTGTTGAAGCAATCTGTAATAGAACTCCAACGGTTAAAAAAATTACTGCAAGAAAATATAATACCCCGCCGAAAGGTGATAGAAGCAAGCGGCCTGCGAGAAACTAATAAAGCGCGCCTTAACGCTCACCAGTCCAAACTAGTCAGCATTAAAACCAAGGCTATTCAACAGTGGGGAGAAGTATTGTCTAGTTGGTGTTTTGCTGACGACCAGAAGACACTCAACCGACTATTCGAACCAGGACAAAACGTAATACTTGTTTCGTTAAATCCTCATTCTAAAATTAAGCCTATTCCCAGCAAAATAACAATCTCTACCGATAGCCGAGAACGTAGAGTTGAAGCAAATCTAATTTCCAGGGCAACTCAATCATTTTCTCAAAGCGAAAGCTTTTATTATTTAACACATTACCCTTCGTTGCTCACAGGTATGAAGGTAATAGCGTGGCTTCCTCAATCAAAACAGGCGTTATCGGGTGTGACAGTCGAAGAGTCTGCCGTTATATGGCACTTGGGTAAACCGTATGTTTATGTATTATCTAAAGACAATTTTTTTTCACGTCGCCCCTTAATCAACCCCATTAAGACTGAGTCTTCCTGGTTTGTACAACAAAAGTTGGTGCCCGGAGAATTAATCGTCACCAAGGGGGCACAAATGTTATTGTCTGAAGAATATAAAGGGCAAATTCCTGAGGAAGATCAAGAAGATGATCAGGATTGAGTCATCATTAACTTAGTTGCTTATCTTTAGCTATGTTAAGTTTTCTAATTCGCTTTTCCATTCGACATGCTTTCGTAGTGATCGTGTTCGCTGGTTTGTTAATCGTTTATAGCGGTTATCGGATGTTCCATGCAGGGTTAGATATTTTCCCAGAATTTGCACCGAAAAAAGTAATCATTCAAACCGAAGCGCCAGGCTTAACCAGCGAACAAGTAGAAACCTTAGTCAGTCACCAAGTTGAAACGAGCATCAGTGGTTTAGTCGGTTTAGAAACAGTTCGTTCTGAATCCATTCAAGGCCTTTCCATTGTCACTGCCAGCTTTGCTGAGACTACGGATATTTATAGAAATCGTCAGTTAGTTGCTGAACGGTTAAGCACCTTGAAGGGACAATTGGCCTTTGGGTCTGCAACACCAAGCCTGGTGCCACTCTCTTCATCGTCAGCAACTGTTTTGACCCTTGGGGTTCAATCGAAGAACCTTGATTTAATGAACTTGCGCAGCATCGTTGACCAGACTATTCTGCCGCAGCTTAGAACGATTCCAGGTGTTGCTGATATCAATGTTTTCGGCGGCCAAATCAAGCAACTACAAATTCAAATTGATCCCGACAAGCTGCGCCGTCTTGACCTGACTTTGGATAGGGTCATCCAAGCGGCAACCCAAGCTACTATCAAACATGGCGGCGGTGTTGTTGAAAATGCTAATCAACGTTTCATGTTGCACATTGCCGGAATGCCGATGACTCCTGAACAGTTAGCCAGCGTGGTAGTGCACAGCTATCGAGACCGGGTTGTGACGCTGGCCGATATTGCAAACATTAACTATGCAGGGGCACCCGCCATCGGAGCAGCATCCATCATGGGCCAACCTGGAATTGTAATGATGGTAATAGGCCAGATGGGCGCAAATACTTTAAGCGTTACCAAAGCGACCGAAGCAGCTTTACAAGACATCAAACCCATCCTGGCTCAACAAGGTATTAAGTTGTACCCTCACTTATTTCGTCCCGCCGATTATATCCAGCGATCCATTGCCAATCTGAGCACACATTTATTGTTGGGTGGACTATTTGTCATCATTATCCTTTATGCCTTTTTATTCAATGCCAAAACAGCCTTTATTTCTGCTATAGCTATTCCAGTGTCTCTATTGTGTGCCATGCTGGCGTTGCTAGAAATGGGCATTAATTTGAATATCATGGTATTAGGAGGACTCGCGATCGCTCTAGGGGAAGTAGTTGATGATGCCATCATAGATACTGAAAATATTTTTCGAAGATTACAACTAAATGCTTTATCGCCTGTACCTTCTTCACATGCCAGTGTTATTTATCAGGCTTCATTGGAGGTTAGAAGCTCTGTGGTTTATGCAAGCTTCATTGTTGCATTGGTGTTCACTCCAATACTAACACTGACCGGTGTTGCAGGTCGATTATTTGCCCCGTTAGGCTTTGCATATATTCTGGCGATATTAATGTCTCTGCTGGTTGCTTTATTGCTTACACCGGCTCTTTGTACCCTCTTGTTTTCGACAAGACAAAAAAACAACAAATCATCTCCATTAGTGCAATTTATCTTACCCCTCTATCAAAAAACGCTCTATTTTGTTAAACAACATGCCATTGTTGTGATCACGATCAGTTTATTGTTAAGCATTGCCGGTACCACAAGCATTGTGTTGCGCGATAGTCAATTCTTACCGGATTTGAGAGAAGGCCATTATATTGTTCATACTGCCAGTTTACCCGGAACATCGCTGGATGAATCTATCCGCACTGGCAATCAAATCACTCAACAACTGTTAAACATTAACGGTATTGCATCAGTATCCCAATGGGCGGGGCGCGCAGAACGAGGTGCTGATACTTATGGCACCCACTACAGTGAATTTGAAGTGCGGCTCAAAACTCTTTCTGGGAAAGCACAGCAAAAGGTTTTGGAGGATATTCGAAACGCTTTGGATCACATGCCTGGTATCCTTTACGAAGCCAACACATTTCTGATTGAAAGAATTGATGAAACGATTTCAGGGTTTACCGCGCCCGTTGTAGTCAATTTATTTGGTAACGATTTAGCAACAATCGACTCTATCGCTAAACAAACCGCTACCATGATGCGCTCTCTACCTGGGGCACATAACGTGCAGTTACGTTCAGCCGCTCTGACTCCCATGATACAAATTCAACCAGACATGCAAAAACTTGCATTTTGGGGCGTTCGTCCAGACCAAATTGTAGATACCCTTCATACAGCCTATGCGGGAAGAAAAGTGGGCATTTATTTTCGCAATAACCAAATTTACGACATCACTGTCAGCCTGTCACCCGAGCTTAGGAAGCAACCCGAAGCGCTTGGCAACCTCCCCATAACCACCTTCGCAGACCAAACAATCACTCTGAACCAAGTGGCCGATGTCATTTTCACTGAGGGTCGATATAACATCTTTCATCAAGACGGCAGACGGCTGCAATCCATCACTTGTCATATTTTAGAACATGATTACGATAGCTTTATCGAGTCTCTTAAAGAAAATTTATCAAAACTACCGTTAGCCGAAAACGATGTTTATACAGAAGTTGCAGGCACTGCAATTGAACAGAAATTAGCCAGGAACACACTGATCGGTAACGCGATGGCGGCTGGAATCGGCGTTTTAACACTGCTTTACTTTGCGTTGGGACAAAGCAAGCATGTCGCGCTAACCTTGATTAACCTGCCTTTTTCACTTGTAGGCGGCTGTATGGCCATTTATTTGACCGATGAGCCGCTCTCCATCGGTTCTGTCGTAGGTTTTATCACGCTCTTCGGCATCACTATTCGAAATGCCATCATGTTAATTTCTCATTACCAATACCTCGTTGAACATGAAGGTCTGGCATGGAACATCGATACCATGCTGCGCGGTTCACAAGAAAGACTTCCTTCCATACTGATGACCTCTTTGGTAACGGCGCTGGCAATGCTTCCCATTGCTATGAGCTCTGATAATCCCGGCCAAGAAATCATGGGTCCGATGGCAACGATCATCATTGGCGGGTTATTTTCCTCAACCTTGCTGAATTTATTGGTTTTACCTGTAATTTTTTTACACTTTGGCCAATTTAATAAAAATTAGTACGGTGTTGAAATTAGTTTACGAGACTTTATTCCACCGAAAAACTTTCTCCACAACCGCAGGTACCTTTAACATTCGGATTATTGAAACGAAATGATTCGTTGATACCTTCTCTCGCATAATCAAGTTCTATTCCTTCTAAAAAAGCAAGGTCATCGGCATTAACCACAATATTAACACCATGCTTTTCAAACACTTGATCGCTTTCCAAATATTCATCCGCATAATCCAACACGTAAGCATAACCCGAGCAACCTGACTTTTTAACACCGAGCCTCAACCCTAACCCCTTTCCTCTTGAGGATAATTGCTTTTTGATCTGGCCTGCTGCTTTTTCTGTTAATGATATCGACATGTACTACCTCCACACTCTATTTAATTGGGAATCAATGATGCTAATGTTTCTACAAAAGTATCGATTTCTGTTTGACTATTTTGTTGTCCAAAGCTTACTCGTATAGCACTGTTGGCTAATTCAGGTTCTATTTTCATCGCAGTTAGTACCGGGCTTGGCTCACTTTTACCACTGGCGCAAGCCGAACCACTGGAAACTGCAATACCTTTTTGATCCAGCATCATCAACAACATTTCACCATCAACGCCACGGATACCAAATTGACTGGTATTAGCCAACCGGTTGGCATCTTGACTGAAGATAGAGACTTGCTGAAAGTCAGAAAGTGCCCTTTCTAAATTGGATTTTAACATGGCAGTATGTTTGGACCGTTGCTCCAACTCTGTTCCAGCTATTTCAGCCGCTGTACCAAAACCCACAATGGCAGCGACATTTTCAGTACCACCTCGCAACTCGCTCTCCTGTCCCCCGCCTTCTTGTAAGGGAGTTAAATCTAATGATTTGTTTCGAATCAATGCACCACAACCTTTTGGACCGTAAATCTTATGGCTCGACAGGGTCATCAACTGCACACCCAATTGTTGAAAATTGACCGGAATTTTACCTAAAGCCTGGACTGCATCGGTATGCACGATAGCACCTTGTGACAAACAAATATCCGTTATGGACGCCATATCCTGAATCACTCCATTTTCATTGTTGGCAAACATGATGGAGACAAAGCCCGGCTGTTGCTGCAATATCGACCTTAATAAAGAGACGTTTACCCGTCCTGAATGATCAACCGGGATTTCAGTGACCTTCCAACCCTGCTCCTGTAAACGGTTGGCAGGGCTGGTAACCGAAGGGTGCTCAATAGTTGATATGGCTATGCTGGCCGGAGAATGAGAGTAACCGAATCCTTTGATCGCCAGATTATTAGCTTCCGTACCTCCGCTGGTAAAAATGACCTCAGAAACATGAGCACCCACCAATTCTGCCACTTGTTCACGGGCTCGTTCGATGGCCGTTCGTGCAAATCTGCCAGCGCGATACAGACTGGACGGATTGCCATAATTCTGGCTCAGATAGGGCTCCATAGACGCCAGCACTCTGGAATCCAATGGTGTAGTTGCATTATTATCGAAGTAAATCATGGGCGCTTCAGATCAATTCAATAAGGTAATAACTGAGGATTTACTCATTTGTAGTAGTAATAAACAACCTGCTAAACATATCAATTATGCTCATCAATTATGGCAAGGAAAAGGGTTAATTAAACATTCATGAGTCGAATGGCACTTACTTAACAATCTATATAATGTAAATCAACATCTTACAACACATGTAAATTTAACAAAATGCAACAATAGCTGCATTTGAATTAGTAAAACCTTGATGAAAAAGTGGATAAACCTTATTTAACCGTCAGATACCATTTCATTCAGATATTGATTTGAACCTGAATCCGTGACTTAAAGAGCATCCACCAATCCTTGGGAAGCCACATTAACATTTCAACGTTTTAATACCTTGTTATTGTTTGACAAAGCTTATAGTACGAGCACACTGAGGCTATTTAAGCATCAATAGCTCTCAATTGACACCAAATCCTGTACACCAGGCACTGCTATCCCTGAGAGGCATGTTCTCGCATTTTTTTTAAGAATAGTGTGGCGTTATCCTGATGCTAAGCGATGGTAGGTTGACTCAAATGCTAAAAAACCCGGGCAGTGTTTGGAGAAACGAAGTTTTATTCGTCGCCCGGCATGGATGACCCGAGCCGCTAGGTACATTAGTTCCTGTATAACCGTTTTTATTCGCCTTCTTTTGGCCGGATGACGGACAGGACTGATGTTGCCTATGAGCCCGATTAAGCCGATCCAACGCAAGATATTGTAACTATAAGCGCTCAATGCCATGATCAAGTCGTTGGTGGCAAATTTGCCCGAAGGTAAGCGTTCGATATCGAGGTCGGTTTTAAATTCACTGTGGAATTGTTCGGAAGTGGCATGATCTTGGTAAAGAGCAATGATCTGTTCATCAGCGTAGGCGAGCGAATTTAATGAGGTCCACCAGCCTTCTATTTCTATCTCAGGGATTAACAGCATTTGACCCTCTGCATCCATAGTTCTTTCGATAACCCGCATGACGCGGCGGAAGCGATAGGTTTGCCCGTCTTGTTGTTGGGTTTCTTGGACACTGAACAAGGCGACCCGTTTGCCGACCCTCGGCGTTGTCCATTTGCCTTGTTGTTCAGCCAAGGCTAACCAAGCCTCCAGGTCTTGTTTTCTGGGGTTCCATTTCAGGATAGAGTCCACTTGGTTTTGGTGCAGCCAGACACGGGTATCCAAGGCATCATGTCCGCTATCCAAACGCACCAGCAGCGGAGCCTCAGTCAAGCACCGAGCATATTCAATGACGCGGTCCAGCGTCTTTTGAAAACCGTTTTGACAATGCTGCTTACCTTCTCGAAGTTCATTAAGCAGACACCAACCCTCATTACCCAGATAAGCCGCAATCGGCGCATAGCCATCATGGCCTTTATAGGTTCTGGAAACACCTTCCTTCTGGGTCTTCTCATTGTTCATCGGATACACATCAATATCCAATGCGACATGATGGGTGGCCAATGGCGTCACCGGTACCCCGGCATGAGTCAGAAATTCAATATTACATTGTTGCATGATGACCAATAGTGCTTCAGCCTCTTCATCCAGTCGTTGTCTTAATCTTGCGCTTGAGGGTACGTGCTTAATCGACAGCGCGTTCTTGAAGTAGTCATCATCTCGGTAGTTCTCGATTGCTTCGAAGTCGCTTTTGCCTAAACATAGCGTTCCAATGTATGATTTGATAATGTCGCTGTGCGAAATGCCATGGCGTAAAGGAATGCCGGCCTTGAGCACTTTATGAATAGTGCCATATCGATTTAAACACAAGCCAACTAAGGCCAAACCAGAATGACTTGTATAGGTTTCTGTTGTGGATTGTTCGATGATGAGACGTTTCATTTTGCACTTGTTGGGTGAAGTTTTTAACGCCTCTATTTTAACACTTTATTGCTTATTAATCAGCTAGATAACTCATTATATTAACTCCTTAAATCACGGATTAAGGTTGAAGTTATTGCTTAAGTAAGGAGCGAGGATTTAATAATATCCGGAAGTTTGGCGCAGGATTTTTGTTCGTATTCAAGGCGTAGAAACAGGCGCATAGCACGCTACGCAACTGTTTCTACAACGTGGAAGACGGACAAAAAGACAAGTCAAGATGCGGATATTATTAAATTCTCGCTCCTAAGTGCCATTCGGACTTGAGCCATTTTTCATCAAATTCTGGATCCTTCTTTTCCAGGTAGTATTTGATTTTATGGGTCTTTATCTGATATTTATTGAGAATCTTTGAAACGGTGCCCCGCCCAAAGTTGATGAGACAATCGTAACCTGCCGCGCGACAATTATCTGACATGCTGCGCCAAAAATCGAGTTGTCCAAAGCCCATAAAATATCTGGGATCGAATAACCGCGACTCCCTGTTGGGTAGCTACTGGAAGTTTCTTTGAACACCCTTGCTTTCACCTACATCTTCCCTTCTCACAAAGAAAAGGCTGGACTTTCACCAACTGGTTGACGATCATGCCAGTTACACCACCCTTGTCATCCAGGGCTAATTTGTTCTTAAGCCAGACCCTCTGCTACACAAGGCTTTGCTCTGTTATTTGTAATCTTTAAATAATCCAGAACGGCTCTTGTTTTCTTATTCAATTGCCTCATTTTTTTCGAAACACCCGTGCTTCCCTTTGATTTAATGAGTCCAATAGCAAATCGTCTAAGACGGGTCATGTTTTCAGGGCCAAAGCCTGTGCGAATGGTTGAGCGGTCTTCATCAAACACCCAGTCAATAATATAATGACTCACTTCAACTGACCAGTGTCCTCGCACTTTGTGCAAAACAGTTTGAGGGCTGACTTCCTCTTCTGTTCTACTGGTAACGCCGTAGGCGGTTACCCCTGTCGTTTGACCGCTTTTTTTATCCGTTATTTCTCTCTCTATTTTATAAGCCTGGGCAACATGCGGAAATGTGACATAAGCGTTCAACTGAGAGGTTGTCCAGATTCTTCTAATTTCTATTCGCCCATGCCCCACAGATACTTTGTCTTCATAATCAGCCTGGCGGGTGACGGTTGAAAAATAGACTTCAATATCTTCTAGCAATGTGGGTTGATTGGCTTTAACACTCAAATAGTAATGTGCCTTACGCTGCTCCACCAGATATTCGGCAAACTCTGTTTGTGTATTAATGGCATCACTGGTGATATCCTTGTTTCGAATGGGGATTAGAGCCAGCAGAATAGGTGCAAACTTGATTTCATTACTCTGCTTCACTTCATCCGAACCGTGTCCAACAGGTAATGTTCCTACTTTTTTTGGGCGTAGCAAATGCCTGTGCCATGCCCAACCGCACTCATTATCTGGGTTTGCCGCCCTTTCTCGTCAATGGCGTTGCACATCGTTTTACCATCAATGGCTAATGACTCGTCATCCTGTGCATAAACAGTATTCCAGGCGATAAAGGCCGCTTCGAGCTCGCTGGGGTCAACTCGCGTCAACACATCTCTAATAATGCTGAGACTGGGAACCGTGTATCGTCCTTTTTCATAACGGCAGCGGAAATGTTCTCTGGATTTATGGCTGAGACTGTCAGCCCAGTCGAAAATAGCTTCGTAACTTCGCATCCCACAAAGTACCGCACCCGCCGCAATTCCCAGTACGGTTGAAAGTCGATGTCGCCGCCCTTGTGGGCGCCGAGGGTCGTTTATATCCATAAAGAAACTCGGTAATGATCGCATTTGCTGTTTTGTTATTTTCATTTTTATCTCACCTAGATTGAAATGATGACTCAATTGAGGTTGAGATAAAACCGCTTGTGCTCGTCTATGCAGGGGTTTAACAAAGATCAGTTTGTTCTGTTCTGACTGAGCAGAATAGCCTGCCGTTGTTCTACGAAAACCACGGGTCATTCCAATTGCCTGCCAGTTGCTTGCTCTATAAACACCGCCGTGAAATCGCTCTGGGTCGACAAAGGTTTCAACCAGAACAACGGGGTGCTGATATTTTTCAACCCAGTCAGTGGACAAGCGCTTAAGACACAGTGACAGAATGCGTGAGCCCAGGTTTTTTTCAGTGAAGGAGGGAAGTATCAAAAACCGGCTGTTGTTAACAATCAATTTTAGGCGCCCCGTCTGGTGACGATAACCCCAGCCTATCCACTGATCACGCGCCGTACATTTTAATGCAGCGGCTGAAAAACTGATCAGTGCAACCCATTGTGACTGATAGGTCGACACGTACCAGAGGGTTTCACCAATTTTTGGAATAGCGCCCAGATAATGGTGAGTTTCCATTAACAAGGCATAGGCTGACTCTTCATGTTTTAATATGGGTCTCACTGATATCTGTGATAACGGCATAGTTTTTTATCTCAATAAACTTCTTAAAAACTATACTGCGTTATTATGGGTTTGTCCAATTTAAGGGCTATCTCTTTGCTCTTTATAGCCTGTATGGGTAGAACAAATTAGCCCTGCCTTGTCATCGGCTAGTACTTCTTAAAGCTATCATTTAGAATATCCTTCCGGATAATGTACAGGGGAGCTTGAACCCCATAAGATCGTGCCCATGCCGGACACACAAGGTATGATCGGACAACAACAATATTTACACCTATTATAAGGAATTCTTCATGAGCAACAAAATGTCCATCACCACTAAAATCCTCATTGCCATGGGCATCGGTCTGGTGCTAGGCAGTCTGTTGAATGGCTTTGCTTCGAAGGTTGAATTTGTACAGACCTACTTGGTGCAGGGACTATTTCATGTGGTTGGCAAAATGTTTATTAATGCCTTGAAAATGTTGGTAGTGCCTTTGGTAACATTCTCGCTGATTTGTGGCGTCTGCGGTATTGGTGATGTCGGCATGCTAGGACGCGTTGGCCTGAAAGCTTTCTTGTTCTATATGCTAACCACCGCTTTGGCAATCAGCCTTGCATTGGTTGCCGCGATCATAATAGGCCCTGGTTCTGGTGGAGATAAACCCGTCATTGAGAATACTGGCTTTACCGCCCAAGAAGCACCGCCCTTGACCGATGTTTTTATCAACATTGTGCCCAGCAATCCCATTCATGCTTTTGCCAATGGCGAAATGCTACAAATCATTTTCTTTGTAATTTTATTCGCTATTGCGATGTTGATGTCCGGAGAAACGGGTAAAAGTCTCTATCGGGGCGCGGAAAAAATGAACGAAGTGATGATGCGGGTAGTGACCATTGTCATGGATTTTGCCCCGATCGGCGTCTTTTGTTTGATGGCAAAAACTTTTTCGGAACAGGGGGTTGGCTTGATTTTGCCTATGATTGGTTATTTCTCTGTGGTAGTGGGTTGCTTATTGTTGCATGCATTCGGAACCTTAAACCTGCTTTTTATAACGATGACCCGGTTGAATCCAATGATGTTTCTGAAAAAAATGCGCTCGGCACAGATATTTGCTTTCAGCACAGCCAGCTCCAATGCGACCATTCCGGTCACTTTACAAGCAGTGGAAAAACGTATAGGTGTACATAATTCAATTGCTTCATTCACCGTACCGTTTGGAGCAACTATTAACATGGACGGCACAGCCATCATGCAAGGCGTAGCAACGGTATTTATCGCCAATGTATACGCCATCGAATTGGGTCTGAGCCAATATTTGACGATCATCGGCATGTCTGTACTGGCTTCAATCGGTACTGCGGGCGTGCCAGGAGTAGGCTTGATTATGCTGGCCATGGTGTTTAACCAAGTCGGCTTACCGGTTGAAGGCATTGGGTTGATACTAGGCGTTGACCGACTATTAGACATGGTTCGCACAGCGGTGAATGTTACCGGTGATGCCACAGTGACCTGTATAGTTGCTCACGGAGAAGGTGAAATCGATAAAAACGTATTCGATGATCCAGAGGCCGGCGTTATAACTGAAGTGGAACTACCGCATAAGAAAACAACACCGCCCAGTGCATAGTAAAATCTAATGAAATGTTTTATGACGGTACACTTGATACCACCCTTAAGGAGCGAGGATTTAATAATATCCGCATCTTGACTTGTCTTTTTGTCCGTCTTCGACGTTGTAGAAAAAGTTGCGTAGCCTGCTATGCGCCTGTTTCTAAGCCTTGAACACGAACAAAAATCCTGCGCCAAACTTCCGGATATTATTAATATCTTCGCTCCTAAGCAATTATATTTGCTAACGAAAAGATCACATTAGCGTTGCCGCTTAGATGGAACCTGAATAGCCATATTTGGATGAATAAAATATATATTCCCCAAAAACATGGCGAGAATTACCTTACTCCTACTCAAAATTTATCTCAAAAAGAAAACCCACAAATAAGCCAGGCTCAACACTGCCATAATACCGATTCCAACCCTACTCCATAGTGTCATTAAATTGCTGGGACGTCGCTCCTGCCTCACAGTACTTCCATGCATCACTTTGTGGTTAATATAAGCAAAGATGGGGGTTGCAACGAAGGAAACAACGGTTGCAGTGGTGACAATAATGCCCATGGCTCCCGGCATATTTTTTATGATCATGAAGATAACAATTGTGCCAACGACAGCTAGCAATAACATCATGCGATATGCCAATTTAGAAGCACCCTGCCTGGTTTCGTAGTCACCTTGACCCCGCCAGATAAAGTAACTCTCTTCCAGCGTTCTAGGATATGCATCCAGGCAAGTTAATGTAGTACTGAACATCGTAGTTAACGCAGCGATGCCGATCACAGGGTAGGCCCAGCTACCAAGGGAATCGGTATACATTTTGATCAATTGTCCTGCGAATACAGCGCCTTTCTCAGAAGGAGGCTCGCCTGTGCCAAACATCACCAACGCACCAAGCGTAAGAAAGGCCATGGCCAATAGAGCAGTACCAAAAAAACCTACTTTGAAATCCAACATGGCTTTTTTTTCTGATGCTTGTTCCTTGTTGCTGCGATTAGCTTCCTCGGACCAAACCGAATGCCATACCGAAATATCCATAGGCGCCGGCATCCAACCTAAAAAAGCGGCCAGAAAAAGAATATCCGTACGTTTGCCTAAACTGAAGGATGGGGCCAGCGCATTGGAAGCGCTCTCAGTTTGTCCAAATAAGACAAACCCAAGTGCGAACAAAGTAGTTAAGGTCAACAGGAGAATGATCACTTTCATCACCTTGTCCAAAACACTGTATTGTCCGATATACAAAATGACGGCAGCCGCAATGAGAAACAGCATGGCTGGAATATGAGGCATCATTTCAGGCGGGACTTGCAATCCAAAAAACTGCACGGCAATAGAGCTTGTCACTATAGTAACGGCCGCCTGAATCAGGCACATGGCCAGTAGTGTCATAACGACGTAAATGCCGAGCGCCCATTTTCCCAATGCATAATAACCATGCAAAATATTGCGACCGGTTATAGCCGTATATTGGGGGCCGTATTTATAGAAGGGATATTTAATAATGTGAATCAGCGGGATTAGCCCCAATAGCAGAAACTGATATTTTGCACCGGCTTTAGTAGACATCACTAAATGAGAAACACCCACAGCAGCGCCTGCGTACAATAGTCCCGGGCCAAGGTTGGCAATGAACTGTCTCGATTTAACAATCATTTATTTGTATCCTATTTGGTTGTTTTCAAAACGATTAGTAATGTTCTCTTTGGCATGTTGACGAGTACCCCTCTCTTTCATCCCAACATTGAATAACAAACGCCGCTGACCACACACGCTACAATGACATTGAGTATCGCCCCTTCACGTACCATGTCTTTAATGGTAAATTTATTAGCGCCATAAGCAATGGCATTCGGCGCTGTTGCTACAGGAAGCATAAACGCGCAACTGGCACTGATGGCAGCCGGCATCATCAACAGTTTCGGATCAGTACCGGCAGCAATCCCCGCTGTAGCTAATACCGGCATCAACAGCGTCGCGGTGGCTGTATTACTGGTTATTTCTGTCAGGAATGTAACGAAAAGACAAACTGATAATATTAATACCAATAAGGGCATCGATGATAAACCTGACAACATGCCAGCCAGTTGATCACTCAGACCAGAAGCTGTAAATGCTTTGGCGATGGCAATACCTCCGGCGAATAATAACAACATGCCCCAGGGGATATCATTGGCAGTGCGCCAGTCTAATAACTTTTCCTGCTTTTCGCCACTGGGTATCAGAAACATCACAACCACCCCCAGCAAAGCAATGGTGCTATCCCCCACCATCTTCAACCCTAACCATTCACTCCATATTTTACGGGTTACCCAAGCCAGTGCAATCAGGGCAAACACCCACAACACTCTTTTTTCTGCAATGCGCCACTCCCCCACTTCGGGCAAATGAAAGGCCTGTTTAATTGACACGTTTCGGGTAAGCCACAACGCCATTAACGGGATAGCAATGATGACTATTGGAATACTGGTCTTCATCCATTCGATAAAATCAACCTCCTTACCGGTCGCTTCCTGATAAATACTCATAAAAATGATATTCGGCGGCGTACCGATCGGGGTACCAATTCCACCCACGCTGGCCGCATAGGCAATACCCAATATCAGCGCTTTTGCCATCGGTTTATCGTCGATATATTGCAGTACAGCTAAAGCAATGGGAATCAACATCAGCGTTGTTGCTGTATTGGAGATCCACATGCTTAAGAAGGCGGCCGCCAACATAAAACCTATCACTACACGGCGTCCACTATTAGCCCCAACCATAGTCACCATATAGACTGCCAAGCGTCGGTGGACACCACTTTTCTCAAGGGATTTGGATAACATGAAGGCGCCCATCAATAATATAATGACATGGTTGCCTAACGCTAGTGAGACTTCCTTATGATCAAGAACACCTGCAATCGGAAATAAAACAAAAGGCAACAAAGAGGTAACCGGAATAGGAATAACCTCAGTAACCCATAGCATGGCCGTTAAACAGGTTATTGCAGCAGTCCAGGCAATAGCGCTGGTTTGGCCAAACATCAGTAACATGCCCCCTAGCACCGCCGCTGTCAACATTGATCCAACAATGATTATCAGTTGTTTATTCTTCATACCCTTAATTTTTTTATAACATTCTATCGTACTTACATATTTCTCGAACCATTGAGAAAATCTTGAGCTACTGCTTGTCTTTCTTAATTTGCTCATTGCTATCCCTTTATTTGTTAATACAAAACAACCCCTGCTTCAAGTTTCGTTGCGAGAACGAGTTAGTAATAATGAAGTTCCCCTGCCGAATACCCCTATAACGTAAAGACTACCTCGTAGTGACCTTTAGCGTTTCGGGCAGAAAGATTATGTCGTAATGTAATGCAAAAATCGCTGGCGCTGTGCCACAATGTCGGAATATTGTTGTCGATAGCCGATAATAAAAGTTGGTTCACCTTGAGGTACCTACCTAAATTCAACGGAGACCGCATGTGGAAGAATTGAATCTAATCCATTGGGCAAACTATCTGATGCCTTTGGTTCAAGGCGCTTGCGTTATCATTACTTTTGCTTTCATTACCTTTCGCATCCCTCTGTTACGCCGAGGACTAATGCACTACCCGTACAATATTCCCGGGACTTTGCTACTTTTTTTTCTGTTTAGCGGTTTCGCGATCTACGGCACACATGCCGGTATGATTGTTTCACCTGATGGCAAGCTGGTAGCTGTACAAGGTTCCTCTCTTGGAAAATATGATGCCATATTGAATTTCAGAGATATGGCTGTGCTAGTATCCGGATTTGTAATGGGTCCTGCGGTGGGATTGTTTGTAGGTCTTGTAGCAGGATTTGAGCGCTACCAACTGGGAGGATTTACAGCCATATCCTGTGGCCTTGCAACAGCAATCGTTGGACTTTTAGCGGGTATCGCACACCGGCACAGCAAAGGTCTCATAACCCCAGTTTACGCCGCATTAATCGCCAGTATTGCTGTATTGCTACAAAAGATGCTTATTCTTTGGTTAAGTGAACCAGCCTATATGGCAGTCCAGTTGGTTAAAAAAACGGCCTTACCCATGTGGATTATTAACGCCGGTGGCTGTTACTTATTTATCTACGTCATTCGTTCTCTCGACAGCGAACGAAGGGAAAAGCTGGCTTATTTTAAAGCACAGATTGAACCCCACTTTATGTTGAATACACTCAACGCTATTCGCTCTCTGATACGAACCGACCCAGATGGGGCACGCCAATATGTCACACAATTCGGAAAATTTATGCAAGAAACCCAGCGTTATGCGACTAAATATTCGTTGAGTATCCGTGAAGAACTCGAACAAATTCAACGCTATATAGATTTTCAGCAATTACGTTTCCCCAATAAAATAACCCTTAACACTGAGATTTCAGCGGATTTTCCTACAGACTACAGATTACCTCCTAGAACCCTGTTAACTCTGGTTGAAAATTCCATAACTCATGGTCGTAATAAATCCCGTTCATTGACCGTTCTAATACGACTCTATTGCACTAATCAACATAATATTATTGAGGTTGAAGACAATGGCAAAGGTATCGCACCAAACAAATTGAAGCAACTAGGGAGAGACGTCGTCTCTTCAAATCACCAAGGAGGTGGGAATGCCGTTTATAACATTGTTCAGATGCTCAAATTAAGCTACGGTATCGCGGCTAAGATGCAAATTAGCAGTGAAGAACAGAAAGGGACTTTAATTCGTCTATCTTTACCGACACAACCTCACGAAGTCAATCTAAGGTAACCATCATGCGATTACTTAAAATACTGATAGCTGACGACGAACCACTTAAGAGGAGCGAGCTAAGATTTTTATTGGAGCAACAGGTTGATGTTGAAATCGTTGGTGAAGTGGAATGGGCAAGCGAAGCCTTGGAGTTTGTTAACCAAAACATTGTAGATGTAGTTTTTCTGGATATCTTATTTGAAGGAGAACAACAGACCGGTTTAGATTTAGCCCGAAATCTCAATCAGCGCGCAAATCCGCCATCCATAGTTTTTGTAACAGCACACCCGCAATATGCCCTGGAAGGTTATAGCAACTACCCATTACCACTACATTTCATAAATACACCCATCGATGAAACATTAGTGGCCGAGGCAATTCAAAGAGCCCGCAAGGAAATCAATCCGGGCAGATTGGAGATCAAACACAAAGAAACCATGCCAGATGGCGAGCATATATATCCTATTGCTTACGTTAAGCCCAGCGAAATTGTCTATGTTCAGAAAGCCGCATTGACTAACACTCTAACCGTTCATTTGGCAGATAACAGCCAATTAGAGGGCTATCACAAAACATTAGCAAAATTCAAAGATTCGATAGGCAACCAACCCTTTTTATGTCCACACCTTAGCTTTTTGGTGAACCCTGACTATGTTTCGGGTTTAAAACCCCGCCAACCGGGAGACGAACTTTATTTTCTACTACTAAAAGATCGATCGGAGAATATTCCTGTCAGCAGATCCAAACTCAGCGAAGTTAAAAAATTTCTGGAATCCTGCTGATATTCCAAGCTGGGATAGAAACAGGCCTTTGCAAACAGGGAAAGAACTAAAAGGGGTTACTTTTGGAACCCATTTAACCAATCTTCGCAGTAGTCAACAACAAAAATCCTGTTTAACAAAATGACTTCATCTGTGCCCACAACTACTTAGAGTCTGCACAGAAAATCAGCATCCGTTTTTCACAAAATGTTTTAGGTGACTGAAAATTTAACCGTAAAGAGCAGAACAGTAATTTCCCTATTTGCTTCAACAGTAATACAACCCTGGCATCCCTTTTTTTTAACTAACGCGTATTAAAAATCTTTGGCGCTTTAGGTTTGTCTTTTTTAACCATGCACATATAAGCCGCGTTATCGAATTTTATTTGCAGGGCACGCGTGCTTTTATGCTCTTTTAAAAATTTTTCTGCTTCTCTGGCTGACAAATTTTTCATCATGGTTGTTGCGATACACATGCAAACGCTTTCAAAGCGCTTCCGGTCGATATCTTTGTTCACTGAGTTGCGAATTTCTCTGGCAAGGCATTGATCGGCAAAATCATGTTCAAATTTATGCTTCTCCAGATCGGTGACTGCGCGACCGTGAGTGTGACTAAAAGGACCTTGCCCAGTTTTGGCGCTGGAATCATCGTCCGATGAACACCCGCCAAGCAAACCAGCTAGTAACAAGAGCGAGAACATGACTAACAATAAACGATTGCTAACGATTAATTTATGCATAGATATTTAAGAACTGCCTTTTGTTATAACATTGACGAAGCAAAGAGGAAAACTTTATCATTTTAAAGTCTAGAAAGTAAATATTCTGTTGATCTTTTAAATAGTGAACTCTATTAATTGTTTGCTGTAAGAGTATCGAAACAAAACTAAAGAAAACTACTCATATAGGGTGTTCGCACATGAATATTTAGCTTTTTAAAATCTCCCCGCCCTAGCCCTCTACTACAGGTGAGGGTAATAAAGTGCTACATGTTTTTGTGCGCTAAATAAAGCAACGAGAAAAAGACTAGTATATGCCTTTATTTATTCTCTTTTTCAACTCATGAAGCACGGCATGCTAGTTGCTGCGTTAATGTGACTTTATAAATGTCTTTGCCTTGTAAATATGATCAAAAACCCAATAGATAATATTTCATTAACAGATCAGCTCACGAGCAATTTTAATGCTCAAACTGTGGAACAAATTAAGCGAGCATTGTTATTGACGGCTAGTGTATCAAGCGAATCAAGCAACAAGACCAGAGGTATAGATGTCGCACTGCTACTAAAAAAGTTAGAAGTAGACGCGGAAACAATACAAGCTGCCTTATTGTGTGATCCTTATTTTCGCAATACAGATAATCGCGACGTCATCGTGACCGAGTTTGGTCAAGGCGTAAGCACACTGGTCGATAACGTTAGTCGCTTAAATACCTTTGATTATTCTCACGATATTTTAACCAAGCCTGATCAAGCTGAAAGCCTGAGAAGAATGTTACTGGCTATGATAGAGGACGTCCGAGCTGTGTTGATCAAACTGGCTTTCCGAGTCGAAAGATTGCGCATTCTTTCGAAAGAAGACTATGAAGTTCGGAAATTCATCGCCAAAGAGACACTTGATATTTATGCACCACTGGCTAACCGGCTTGGCATTGCTCAATTGAAATGGCAATTGGAAGATTTAGCTTTCCGCTATTTGCAACCGCAGACTTATAAACACATTGCCAGCGCTCTTACCGAATCCCGCCAGGAACGAGAGCAATTTATTGAAAACTTTATAACCGATATTAATGTTTTATTGGCAAGCGAAAGCATTACTGCCTCGGTCTACGGTCGTCCCAAGCATATTTATAGCATTTGGCACAAAATGCAGAAGAAACAACTCATTGTCGATCAACTGTACGATCAGCGAGCCATCCGCATCATCGTGGATAAAATCGTCACTTGTTACACCGTGCTGGGATTGGTTCATGGTCAGTGGCAGTATATTCCCAAAGAATTCGATGACTACATCGCAAATCCAAAAGAAAACGGCTACCAATCACTGCATACGGTGGTCATTGGCTCTGGAGGGGCCATGGTTGAAATTCAGATTAGAACACAAGAAATGCATGACTTTGCTGAACTTGGGGTGGCTGCCCATTGGCGATATAAAGAACAAACCAAACAAGATGATGCACTGGAAAAAAATATTACGTCTTTGAGGCGTCTACTAGACCACCAAAACACTGCAGACTTATTGGAAAATTTTCGTTCAGAACTCTACGCTGACCGCATTTTTGCATTAACGCCGAAAGGTGAAATTAAAGATTTACCCAAAGGCGCTACGCCGATCGACTTTGCTTACGCTATCCATACCGAAGTGGGCCATCGTTGTCGAGGAGCAAAAGTGAATGGGCACATTGTTCCCCTCACCCATCAATTGAGTTCTGGCGAACGCGTGGAAATACTGACGACCAATGAAGGGGGTCCAAACAGGGGCTGGCTTAACTCCAATCTCAATTATATTGTAACCCCCAGTGCTGTCAGCAAGATTAAACTTTGGTTTAATCAACAGGATAGTCAAAAAAATTTCGAAGACGGCAAAGCCATTTTAGAAAAAGAGTCTAAGCGCTTTGGCGTTAAAAAATTCGACCTAGAGAATTTAATTCAGCGCTTTAAAACTAAAAATGAGAAAGACTTATTGATCCAAATTGGCAGAGCGGACATCAGTACCACACGTTTAGCCAGTGCGCTTCAAATCGTACCAAACGTCAATGAAGAAGCCTGGAACATACAACCCGCAACTAAATCTAACTACGACAAAAACGATATTTACGTCACCGGATTAGGCAATTTGCTCACACAATTTGCTCAGTGTTGTCATCCACTGCCCGGCGACGCTATCATCGGTTATATTTCACACGGCAAAGGAGTCGTTATCCATCAACAGGGATGTCAAAATATTCTGCAATTGCCGATTGAAAAGCAAAACCGCCTGATTGACGTCAGTTGGGGCCAACATCAGGCAGCCTATCCCGTGAAAATATTGGTAAAAGCCTATGATCGCCAAGGCTTGTTGAAAGATATCACCCTAAAATTAGCCGAGCTACACGTTAATATTACCGATGCAAATACCCATACCAATAACAAAGACCTTTCCGTCAGTATAACTTTGACGATTGAAGCCAACGATACTCACCAACTTGGCCAGATACTGGACAAAGTAGGGCAGCTTAGAAACGTATTAGAAGTTGCAAGAATTGATTAAAAATTTTACTTACGGAGCGAGGATTTAATAATATCCGGAAGTTTGTCGCAGGATTTTTGTTCGTCTTCAAGGCGTAGAAACAGGCACATAGCATGCTACGCAACTGTTTCTACAACGTGGAAGACGGGCAAAAAGACAAGTCAAGATGCGGATATTATTAAATCCTCGCTCCTTAGTAGGGAGGAGTAATTTTAATGGCCCTTTGATGTCGTCAAAAAAATACAACTTAATCTTTGCAGAGCGATTCAAGATTAATTATATTTTTTGAACACTATTGCTAAGGAATACATTAAAATAGCTTTCTTTTACACTGATAAATAAAGACAAAGGCAGGATTAACATGTCAACTCTGTTTTGGATTCTTCTAGGTGCTTATATTGGATGGAATGTTCCACAGCCAGAATGGGCACGCTCCATTCAAAATAAAATTGTAAATACCTTAAGAGATAATACCTCAAAGTAAATAACAACCAACCTAACCTGATAAATTTAACCACTAATTGGCTAGCTTATTTGTTTGCGTACGAAGATTTATTTTAACTTTAAGAATATAATTCGAATGGCTAACCAATTTATGGTTTTAATTTTCTTCTTTATCAATTAACAGGTTTTGCTCTGCCAGCCTTATTTCTTGATTGAGTTCTGCTTTGCGCTTTTCAAGAACTAAATGCTCTATGTCACGACGAAGAAATGTTTCAGCTTTTTTGGACGTTTCATATCGCTTTTCCTGTTCAACAAACTCCGCTTCCAGCTCCATTTCTTTCATTCTTGTTGAGTGTCTAAGTTTTGCGGCCTTCAAACGCTCTTCAACTTGTTGTTGTTCCATTAATAATTTTTCTTGGCCATCAAGATTAGCTTTTAACTCCAACTCTTTAAGACGTTTTTCTTGCTCGATTTTTTGGGAATGCATTTTTGATTTAGTCTGATTCCACTTTTCTTGTTGTCTTTCGTACTCGCTGATTTCTGTTTCTAACTCTTTTTCTTTTAGCGTTATTTGGTGCTTCAACTTGTCAATATGAAGATTTTGCTCAACATTTTGTTGTTTGGTCTGCTTATTTTCGATCGTTTTCATCTCGGCTTCAGCTTCCATTTCTTTCAACCTGGATTCATGCTTTAATTTCTCGTCATGTAGCCGTTTCTCAATGGTGTGTTGCTCTGCCAACTGCTTTTCATGTTCTTCCAGTTTTTGTTTGATTGCTTGCGCTTCTCCAGCTTGCTTAAGTCGAACTAGTTCTTCTTCTTTTCGCAGCTGTTCAATTTTCTTTTCTTGATGCTCTAAACCTGATAATTCCAATGCTTCGTCATGCCTAAACTGCTCCCGTTGCTGATGATCCTTAAATTCAAAGTGTTTTTTTAATACATTGATGTAGATTGCTTCTTGTGTAAATCGACCATCAAGCCCTTTTTGTTCTTCTGGGAATTCTTCAAAATGAGGTTTTAAGACACAAACTGAACGCGATTGAATATTTTGAATCATTAGTGTTTCATTGATGAAGTCTTGAACCTGTTTTTCAACCGACCCTAACCCATCTTGCACCCAGTTACCACCAACTATGGTCAGCAACTCCTTATCAAGTGCATCTCTGATTAAACCTTCATAGTGAATTTTTATGTGATCATTAACTTTGGGTAAACTTTCCAGATTCATCTCGACATATTTAAGCGTTGCCTGGAAACGAATACTCAAATTAGCTTCAATGGTGCAAAACCCTCCATGCAATTGAGAGGAAGCCTGGATTTTCCAATCCTCAATCGTTAATGGGTAGACTTTATGATAAAAGCGTTTGACAAAATAGCGCGGTCTTTTATAAATCTTAAAATAGGATCCAATCTGCGATATAACAATTCGCCTATCGCCCTCGAAACCAGGATCCCAAATATCTTCGGTTGTCTCATAACCTGCGGCTACCGGCAATCCAGATAACCAATCATCCATGTGAAAAATTCTTCCACTCACTGGCTTTGGCACCTTCATGAACATTATTTTCTTGGTCGTTGGCATTCATTGAGGCAAGTTTCAGCGCCTTCAATTCTCTAATTTTTGATCCCATTTTTTCAGACATTAGCGGATAAAGATTGGGTGCAAACTCGACAGTTCGCTGATCAATTTTCCTTAAAAACCCTCTGTTGAGAAGCAATCCTACTGCAAACATTCGAGACCAATCTGAGTATCGCCTGGCCCGCTCTATCTCAGTCTTCTCTATCACCATTTCGAGTTCATCATTCTCATTAATTCGAAATTCAGTGAATTCTCTTAAGCATTGAAAAACCAATTCTTTTTCTTCGGTTGTTAAAGGTCCAGGTGCAGTAAATTCAAGTCGATAGGACAACAACACAGTAAAAAAATCAACCATTGCTGCACAAATAAAAGCAAACAATGAAAAACTATCCCACATTGCAAAACTGGGAGTAACGCCCTGCACGAACTGGGCATACGGCATTAAAATGGGGGGTTTTGGGACAGCATGACCAACACTGGAAGCTTGTTCGCTAAAACTCAGCTGCACAGCCTTAAAACTGTCTGCCACCGCTTGATAATCTTTTTTAGAGTTCCCGGAATGAACACCCAGGCTACTAACATATTGCTGCAAACTTTGAATTTTTTGATCTAGTTGACTAAACCCATTTTCCAAAGATTCATAATGTTTTTTCTCGGTCAAATATAACCGGTTGTAATGTCGCCAAAAAGGTCCTTCGCCGACTCTATTCTTATATTTCGGAGTAACTTGGGGATGCGTACCGAAATAAGCTTTGCTGGCTTCTTGCGAAGCCTTGTCCATCGTAATTTTTTTTGAATCTAAGATTTGTCCCTTGACGGCTATTAGTTGGTTCACATAGTTATTAATCTCCTTTCGAACCAAGTTCAATCGCGATATTTGTATGGTTTCACGCTCTGATACTTCATAGAATTTGAAATAGGAAAAAGAGATAGAAGCTGCCAAAGAAATTAACAACGATGCAATGATAGTAAAATAACGAAAACGGTTGGCTTTCCAATGGATACCGGCTATTTCCAGAGAGCAGATGACTATGATGGATTGTATCGCTATCGTTATAATGAGAGCAATCCAAGGTATTATGAAGTAGGACATTCCATAATACGTGGTAAATCCAGATGCAACACTCAACATAAGAACGATAGGAATGGTCCAAATCCGGAGTGCTCCGACAAAAATCGTTTGAAGGCGGTTGATAAAAACGCCTATCCCACCACCCACACGCGGTTTTCGTAATCTACTTTCCCCGCCCCTTTGCACCGTCGCTCTATTTGTTTTCATCATACTTTTCACAACTCAGTAGGTATCATTGTTCGCATAATTCGACGAAATTATTATTATCATAATCTGTGGCAGTCTATGCGATATAACTGTGATTTGCAACTTTGCATTTTTAGTTGATCAAGTCAGAGCCAAGCACTTTGTTTATTCTAAAAATATCATTTATTATCAATCAATTAGACCTTCAAGAGGAATTACTTGAGTCAACAATCCAAACTTAGGATGATCGAAATAATGAACCTCATTTAACTTGATACGCCGCCGCTCATTGACCCTATAAACAGCAGGAAAGCTGACATCGTCCACCCCTAATTCCTGACCCAACAGTTCCATGTCAACCTTCATAAACAGATAATGACCTCGTTGTAACTGAACGTAACCATCTATCCGGTGCCGTCTCGACAAGCCCCTCACTTCACCAACAAAAAGATGAACAGGGGATCCTTTGGTATTTGAGTAAACAGACTGCTCCCAAGCTTCGTATATCACAGGTACAAAACGACCACTTTGTTTTAAGCCTTTCAGTTCATCTGTTAAGGTTCGCAAATGATTCATTGGCGTGGTGAAGCCTAGGCTGGCTGCGGTTTTTCCTCCCAAATTAACCAATCCATCAGGCCATTTAGTCAGATTTTTGGTAATTTCGAATTGTTCGCTAGTGGGTTGGTTATGGGTAAAAACGATAACTTCTATTTGAAAGCGTCTTTGGCCTGAAAAGGCCTCACCATACATGATCAGAAAACAGAAAAAAGAAGTTATTCTTAAGCATCTCTTATAACTATTTTTCGCCATTCTTTACTCAACCTTAAATTATTTAGAAGATTTTCTATAACGGTATTCTACAATCAAGTCGAAGATAAGGTTAATAAGAATTAATAAAACACGCAATATCCATTAAATACAGCTAGCTTTTAACCCCAGACAAACGTTAAACCTGCTCTGCAGAAACAGCCAGACGATCTAACAGCGGGGTTAAAAAGCTTAGCCGCTCTTCGACTGATTCAGTGCCATGTGCTATTTTTAATTTATCAGTTCCGTCCAGCTGGTAGATCGCCGGTTGTGTTTGGATCAAACTAATCAATTGGTCTGCATTTATTTGTGGTTTGGGACCAAACATAATTCGACCTCCTTTGGCATGCAAATCAATCTTGTGAATTCCCAACCTGGCAGCGGTACATTTTAATTCTGTAATGCTGAATAAATTCTTGGTTGCGGGCGGCAACAGCCCAAATCGATCGATCATTTCTATTTGTAACTCCCTAAGCCCCTCCATATCCTCCGCATTTGCAATCCGTTTATACAAAACTAAGCGGGTATGGATATCTGGCAAATAATCTTCAGTTATCAACGCCGAACATTGCAAATCAATCTCTGGCCCGGTATCCAGCGGTGTTTCTAATTCTGGCTGGTTACCTGATTTTAATGCATTGACCGCTCGTTCCAGCAACTCAGTATAGAGCGTAAATCCAATTTCCTGGATTTGCCCACTTTGCTCTTCACCCAGTAATTCACCCGCACCCCGGATTTCTAAGTCATGGGAAGACAACAAAAAGCCGGCACCCAATTCAGATGATGTTTCAATCGCTTCTAAACGCTTCACAGCGTCTCGTGTCATTATCGGCTTCGGAGGAATCAACAAATAAGCATAGGCCCGATGATGAGAACGACCCACCCGACCTCTTAGTTGATGCAGTTGGGCTAATCCTAATTTATCAGCGCGATTAATAATAATTGTATTAGCACTGGGAATGTCAATACCACTTTCAATAATGGTCGAACAAAGCAGCAGATTAAATCGATGATGATAGAAATCCAGCATGACACGTTCAAGTTCTTTTTCCGGCATTTGGCCGTGGGCGATTTCGATCCTGGCATGGGGTACGAGCTGCTCGAGGTCGCGAGCTATCTTTTCCATCGTCTTTACTTCATTGTGTAGAAAGAAGACTTGACCTCCCCGCTTTATTTCTCTGTCACAGGCTTCTTGTACTAAAACATCGACCCATTCCGAAACAAAGGTATTGATGGCATGTCGGTTTGGTGGCGGACTGGCGATAATTGATATATCTCGAAGGCCCGACATCGCCATGTTAAGAGTGCGAGGAATTGGAGTCGCTGTCATGGTCAACAAGTCGACTTCACTTCGTAACTTTTTAAAGTGCTCTTTCTGTCGGACACCAAAACGATGCTCTTCATCAATGATAATAAGTCCCAACGACTTATACCCAATCTCTTTGGAAAGTAATTTGTGCGTTCCAATGACAATATCAACCTTCCCTTCCTGGAGGTTTTTGTTGATGGCTTTTTGCTTTTTCTGAGAAACAAATCGAGACATTACCTCTATTTTTATTGGCCATTCTGCGAATCGATCCAAAAAATTTTGATAGTGTTGTTGCGCCAACAGGGTGGTGGGTACCAAAACCGCCGCTTGTTTGCCTCCAAGCACCGCGATAAATGCGGCTCGCATAGCCACTTCCGTCTTTCCGAACCCGACGTCGCCACATATGACTCGATCCATCGGTTGTCCTGAAGTCATATCGCCAATAATTTGATCGATGGAAGTCTGCTGATCTGGCGTCTCTTCGAACGGAAATGTGCTGGCAAATTTATCATATTCATCTTCATCCAGACTAAAGGCAAAGCCTTTGTGAGCTTCGCGCTTAGCATTTACATCTAACAATTCTGTAGCAACATCGTAAACTTTTTCTATCGCTCTTTTCTTAGCCTTTGTCCATTGATCGCTTCCTAGTTTATGTAATGGCGCATTCTCCGGGCTAACACCGGTGTAACGACCGATTAAATGTAACGATGAAACCGGCACGTATATTTTGTCTTGGTTAGCGTATTCAAGGGTCAGAAATTCAGCTTCAACACCACTGATGTTTAAATGCTGCAAACCCATATACCGCCCTACGCCGTGTTCCTGATGCACCACTGGGTCACCAACCAACAAATCTTGCAGATTACCGACGATGTTTTCCAATTCGTAGCGAGAGGTCTTTCTTCTGCGCCGACGTTGTTGAACCTTATTTTTAGTTAATTGGCTCTCCGTGATGACCGCAATAGCAGGGTTATCTAGCCATAACCCCTGATCCATCGGCCCGATGGTAATATTGACTGGTTGTTCCGATGTTAAAAAAGCCAGCCAATCTTCAACCGGCACAGGATTTATTTGATATTGCTTAAGTTGTTGCAACAAAGCCTCACGATGTCCTGCTGTTTCCGCAACAAACAAAACTTTTTTTGTTGATTGGCTTATAAACTGTTGCAAACCTTCCGCTGGAGAAGCTAATCGAGGGTCAATCGTCAAGTCCGGCAATGCGTTAAAAAAACCGTTATTATCTTGCAAGCCCGTCTCTGGCGATTGGACAATAACAGTGGCAAAAGCTTTAATACGTGCATCAAAGCCTTCCTCATCCAGAAAGAGCGTGTCTGGTTTTAACAGTGGCCTCATTTTATCGAACTGACGTTGGTGGTAACGTTCACCGACTTCATTGAGAAAATTTTGGCTGCTTGTTTTGGTATCAGTCAACAAAACCATGGTGGTAGTTTCTGGCAGATAGTCAAAAAGGGTCTCCGTCTCATCGACGAAGAGCGGCATATAGTACTCAATACCACCTGGGACAATACCTTTACTGACATCCTGATAGAGTGGGTTGTTAACGGGTGCGTCTGGGAATAATCCTCGAAAGGCTTGTCGGAACTGCTTAATCGAAGTTTCTGAAATGGGAAATTCTCTGGCTGGAAATAAATTAATTTGGCTTATCTTTTCTAGCGATCGTTGTGTTTCAGGATCAAACGTTCGAATAGACTCAACTTCATCATCAAACAATTCTATTCTAAACGGGGTTTGACCCCCCATAGGGAACAAATCCAAAATCGAACCTCTTATGGCAAACTCACCGTGCTGCAAAACCTGAGGTGCGTATTGGTAGCCAACGCTTTCCAATTTTTTTCTGTTAATGTCCAAGTTGAAGTTTTGACCAATTTCAAGCGAAAAGCTATTCGCCAGAATATACTTTCTTGGCGCCAAACGATGCATCAATGTAGAAACTGAAACAACCAGGATAGCTTGTTTTACGGCTGATAATTGAGTGAGAGTCTTAACTCTGTCTGACACGATTTCCGGCAGCGGTGAAAACACATCATACGGCAGGATTTCCCAATCTGGAAAATGCAAAACGGGAGCTTTGTTTTGTAGAAAAAAAGCCAGTTCTCTTTCTAACCGCAGGGCTGCATGGTTATCATTCATCACAACTACTAACAAACCATCAGCGGACTGTACTGCCGAGGCTAGCGCTAATGCGTCTGCGCTTCCGTATAAGCCATTCCATTGCAAAGACTGTTTAGGTTCAGGTAAAGGTAACGTACAAATTTGCAAGACAGGTGAGTTCATGGGGGGGGAAATGAAATGGTCTGAATTAATCTTTTTTTTAAATCCTGCTCTTTCAAGAATGGATGAACATAGCATCACCGTAACTGAAAAAACGATATTGTTGCTCTATCGCATACTGATAAGCCTGCATTATCAACTCATAGCCGCCAAAAGCGCAAGTCAACATGAGTAAAGTAGAACTGGGTAAATGAAAGTTGGTAATCAGTGCATCAACAACTTGAAACTTATAGCCTGGTGTGATGAAAAGGTCAGTCTCTCCCCGGCAAGCTTTTAAACCGCTTTTTTGAACGGAGGATTCGAGTGCTCTAACAGCTGTGGTTCCTACGGCTATAACTCGACCAATCGTTGTATTAATCTTGTTAACAACATCATCACCTACTTCAAAAACCTCGACATGCATTCGATGTTCATCCAAATTTTCTTCTCTAACTGGCTGAAAAGTTCCACTGCCGACGTGAAGCGTTACATAGGCTATCTCTACACCGAGCATTTCAATCTGGGCTAGCAAAGCTTGATCAAAATGTAAGCCAGCAGTAGGAGCAGCTATAGCGCCTGCTTCAGTAGCAAAAACTGTTTGATAACGTTTCCGGTCATCTGACGTGTCACCTCTTTTTATATAGGGCGGTAATGGTATATGGCCTATTTCATCCAGTATCGCTATAAGTTTTTGATCCTGATCAAAAACAATTTCATACAAATCTCTCTGGCGGTTTTCAACATAACACTGATAATTGTTATCCAATGTTATGCGCTCGCCAACTTTGGGCGCTTTACTGGCTCGAATATGCGCGAAAGCCCGGTTGTCATTTATCAAACGCTCAATTAAGACTTCAATTTTACCCCCCGTTGACTTGGTGCCAAAAATCCTGGCAGGTATTACTTTGGTGTTATTAAGAACCAACAAGTCACCAGGCTGTAACCATTCGGGTAATTGATGAAACAAACTATTAGTGTAGGAGTTTGTTTCCCGGTTTACGCACAAAAGCCTACTGGCAACTCTTTTATCTAAAGGCTTTTGAGCTACTAAATCATCAGGTAACTGAAAGTTAAAATCGCTTTTCCTCATGGCGGGCGATCATACCAATTTTAGGAAAAATGGTGGTAAATTAATTTCTAAATAATCAAATAAATGAAAAAAATCGATCAGGTAACTTCCGTTAGCACCAAATTATTCTTCAACTTGATCGGCTATCCATTTTGCACCGTCACCGACGGCATGTAACTGGGTTTTTTCTCCAAGGCCTGCTAGCTTGGCACATTGGTGTAATTGATCTCCTGCTTTATCGACGTCCCCTGAAAATATTCCTCCAAAAACTGGGGCGTTCGAACCCACAGAATGAGCAAGACAGAGTTTTAATTCTTGCCACACCAGCGCTTTACCCTTTCGCTTGTCACTACTTTCTTCATTGACCTCGACAACGGGAACCATGCAGCCATCCATTTCTGCAATAATAGTTGTAATGGTCTGGCAACGACTCGGTAAACTATTTAAGGCTTCATTGTCGTATAGGGCTTGAGCATGTGTCATCGTTGTTTGGCGAATACTGCTGGCACTCAAGCTTATGCAATAATGTTCCTTCACTTTGGCAAACGGGCCTTGGCGTAGGAAAAATCGGCCGCAAAGCCGGTGACAACACGCTGAAGTGGCAATGAATAACTCCGGCAGCTTTTACCACCCGCATTGCTAGTACTCCAACAATTTTGTTCTGATACGTATTTAATGTAATATCTTAAGTATCAATACCAAGAATATGATAGTTAGGATTAAACCATGCCAGCCAAGAAATACCGAATTAAACTACCGAACGATGAACGCGAGGATTTAAAGCACCTCATCTCAAAGGGAAAAACCGCCGCCCGCAAAATAACCCATGCCCAAATACTGCTTCATGCGGACGAAGCGATTTCAAAGGCTTCATTAACCGATGCAAAGATCGCCAATGCGTTACACATCAGTCATCTGACAGTACAGCGTGTACGAAAGCGCTTTGTTGAAGAAGGAATAGAGTGTGCCCTCAATCCCAAAATCCAGACACGACGACGCGCCAAAAAGCTGGATGGCGAAGCGGAAGCGTTTTTGGTAGCAACAGCCTGTTCATCCGCCCCTGAGGGATATAATAATTGGACCTTAAACTTATTAGCGGATCGATTGGTTGAATGTAAAATAGTCGACTCGATATCGGGCGAAACCGTTCGAAAAACACTCAAAAAAACGCCCTTAAACCTTGGTTAAAAGAATGCTGGTGCATTCCGCCCAAAGCCAATGCTGATTTTGTCTGTGCGATGGAGGATATCTTAACGGTTTATCAACGTACTTTTACAGAAGATGAAGTCCTCATCTGTATGGATGAAACCAGTAAACAACAGACCAAGGAAACGCGCATTCCCTTGCCGATGCGTCCAGGAGAACCTGAAATATTTGATTTTGAATATGAACGCAATGGCGTGAGTAATCTGTTCATGCTGTTTGCCCCACTGATTGGATGGCGACATGTCAACGTAACCGATCGACATACTAAAATAGACTGGGCGCATTTAATCAAAGAATTGGTTGATCAGTATTTTCCGGACAAGAAAATTGTTCTGGTGATGGATAATTTAAATACGCATAAGTTGAGTTCATTATATGACGCGTTTGAACCAGAAGAAGCAAAACGCATTGCTGAAAGACTGGAGCTTCATTATACGCCGAAGCATGGCAGTTGGCTGGATATGGCAGAGATCGAGATCGGGGTGTTAAGTCGCCAGTGCCTGAATCGAAGAATACCTGACCAAGACACATTACGAACTGAAATAAACGCATGGCAAGAACAACGCAATCAAAAAGCTGTTGGTGTGAACTGGCGATTTACGACTGAGGATGCCAGAATAAAACTGAAATCACTCTATCCATCAATACAATGTTGATGGAGTACTAGCAAAAGGCCGTAAGCTTTGGTGTCCTTCCCGAAATAGAACTTCATTGACGGTGACTTGCCCGTAGGTTATATGCCAGCAGAGTTTTTTTACCTGCTTGGTAACAGCCTTCTTTCTTTTTATGATGTTCAGTCAGGGTACTCACTTGCTGTTCACCCCAGGCTGTCAATGCTTTATTACCCATTTCTCGAAGTTTCTCTATGACTCACATTTCTGCTTGATTCGCTTTTTGTATATCCCCTGTACTGTTTTCAACAATACAAAGAAGCTGTTCAAATCGTTTCAATAATGCGGATTGTTTTTCTATGCGTTTCAGAAAGTAAGATGATGTGATGGTTGGTTTTTTATTGCTCTACTATATTTCAATGTGATAAGGAACATAGTTTACACTTTACTTCACTTTTAATCACACCCCGTTTAAGCCTTACCAGAGATGCTATGTGTCGTTGAATTGATCACAAAAGCACCATACTTAGCTATTTCTCAAGTACATATATCCCATCCGAAGTGAGACATATCACGCAGAGACCTTAGAGTTTATTAGGCAAACTGAAACTGCAATGAGATCAGGCTCTGATAATCACAGAGCAGTTCTTAGTCAATCAGACCTGACTTCACTTATTGCGACAATCTTTTTTTTAATATCTGAGGAGTAAAATCATGAAAAGTATTACCCAAAGCACATTATTAGCATTTATTTTATCAGCACCTATTGCCTTGTTTGCCACTTCAAGCCAGGCCGCGGATCAAACAGATGATTGGAAATCCATGCCAGCCACGTCATGCGAAAGCAATAATAATGGTTTAGCTTACGGAAATAGCAGTGTAAACGGGGCATGGGGTTGGATGCGTGCCACCAAATCAACAATAGCTCAATGTCCTATGGTAAGGGATCAGCGTAATGCACGTCCGGCGAGATTTCGTGTCAGCTTTTATCATTCTGGTAATAAAACAACGACATGTAAAGTGCATGTACGTAGTAGAGAAGCTAATGCAGGTGCATCCTTTCCATTGAACATAACGGGTGCTGGTTATATACAAAAAACCATTAACTTAAATACTACCAATCAATGGGGACATGTCCATCTTACTTGTAAGATGGGAGCTAATGCCTACATTCTTTCTTATGCTCTGCATGAGCTATAGGAATAAAATAATATTAATATGCAGGTAGTACCTGTTATTACCTGCATATTAATGACAAACAAAGAGAGGAGTTTTTACGATGAAATTGCGACCAAAAGGGTGGATGTTGTTGTTAATAACCATTTTTACCACTGGCTATATCAGTATTGATAATCGTATGGAAGCCAACACTCAGCAACAACAATTGAAAAAAATGATAGTCACATTAAATCAAATTGCTGGATCAAAAAAACAACATAAAAAAACCTCCCCGATTTCTAATGAATTAATAGATAATATCACCTTTAATGACGCCAAAACAGGATCACCCACTCCACTTTTTCAACAGCTGCAGAAAGTTAATGCACAACTGGAAAAATTAACGACCCAACAAAAACAATTGCAGCAGGCATCATCACAGCAAGAAAGAGAGCTTACAGCTCTAATACAAGATTTGGGAACAGAAGTAACCCCCGAGGATAGACAAATTCATGACCAAGCACTTTCAGAACAACGTTTTGAACAGGAACAAGCTGAAGAAAAAGCACGCATAGATCAAATGATGACTGATCTTGAAAATTATTGGCAGAATGATACAGCCATCAGTGATGAGACTTCTGTAAGCGAAACGACGTTACTGGAAAGTTTAAGTCAGACAAAAGATGGAACAGATATTATTAATGCCGGTTGTAAAAGTAATATGTGTAAATTAGAACTCCAACAAACTGCTGAAGCTTCGTTAGCCGACAATACTTTACTGGATGAAGCGCTTGAAGATTCAACTGTTTATACTCGGGCTTTCCCAAATTCCGATGGGTCGCAACGGCTCATAATGTATGTTACCCAAGGAGAAGCAGACGACGCTGATATTTTCGACTAACCTGGAAAGCCCAACCACTTCCAGGATCAAAGGCTTCTCTTATTTCATCACGTCCTGGTAAGTTGTATTTGGATCCATTCAAAGTATTAGTCGAGACTAATGCAATTAATTTTTAGCCATTTTGGCTAAAAGAAAAGTTTATTGCCTATTGACAAGATTGCGACTCATATGGCTTAGCTGCTTAATTTTCAGATGGGTGAATTAGCTTCGCCTGCGGAAAATATGTTTTGTACTTCGCTATATCTCTTGTCACTAATTCAAATTGGGATACGGATGCATGAGCACCAATAATGAAGTCAGGTAATGGCAACGTTTTAGTACCTTCGTTTTTTCTGTATTTTATAAAAGCTATACCCGTTAAAAATAAAGCCTCTCGTGGCATTTCCAAAACCTTAATACCCAACACCTCAATTGCAGTATCAACTTTTTCAACTGTATTGAACCCAATAGAGACTTCTGTATATACGATTGAGTTGATAAACAGCGAGTTAGTTCGGCTATATTTTTCTAGCGTATTTTCTGACCAATCAGCCCAATCTTCGTCGTCAGTAAATAAATCTAGTAATACGCAGGAATCAACTAGAATACCGTTCATTATGATTCTCTTGTAAGACTCATAATTTCATCAGTAGACATTCCTGCTGACGCTATGCCTCTGAGTTTTTTAAATTTACCCGTCATATCTGGGTCGTCAGTTTTTACGATATAAAACCGGCCACTATCTTCAACAAAATCTATTTCTGTTTCAGGAGATATTCCCAAAGCTTCTCTAATATCTCTAGGAATTGTGACTTGGCCTTTTGTTGTAACTCGCATAATTTCATACCTCAAAAAAAGTAATACCATTTTAGTATTACATTTGTGGGCTTGCAAGTTTATTGATATGAACTGAGGACTTCACATGCAGGTAACGCCCGCGTGTAAGCAATTGATACTCATTGAGCCGCCCCATTAGTTTAAAGCTTACGAGTTAAACTAAAAGGTGTCTGACAAAACAAGAACAGGAGAAACTCAATGAATTTTTACAAAAACACGCATCCATACTATTGTGAAATAGAAACCTTGCCCAATACAAAATGAGCCTGTAGATTGAAGTGGCCGATCTAGTCGAGACTAATACGCAATTGTCTTTGCTCAGAACTGTTTAACCTAACTCAACAACCACCGGCTAAAGCCGGTGGGTTCGTATTAAGGACTGAAAGTCCGGATACGGGTCAAAGACCCGTTTAATCTTCTGTCCTGAAATTATCATCTGGATTCGGTTCAAAATGATGCTCCAAATAGGCTTTTATCATTTCTTCGGTTACTTGCCCCGCTGTGACACAAAAATAACCTCGCGCCCAAAAATGACGGCCCCAATAACGTTTCTTCAGTGTCGGGTTCTCTTCAAATAGCTTACTGGACGCCCGCCCCTTAATCCTCCTCATTAGCTCACTTGGCGCTATCGTCGGAGGTGCTGATACCAGCAAATGGACATGGTCTTTACTCACAACCCCTTTTAATATCTTCACTTCAAAGGCTTCACAGGTCTGCCTCACCAGTTCTCTGACACGTAGCGCAACATCCCCTCTTAATATCTGATAACGATATTTTGTAACCCATACAAAATGATACTCTATGTTATAGACTGTGTGACTACCGTAACGATATTCCATCTTCCACCTCTTGATAAATTTGACTTATCAATGATAAAAGATAAATCTATTCGCCTAAAGGCGAAGGTTTTAACCTTACGGAAGACTAATAAATCAGTTAAAACCTAAAATCAGCTAATGACTTTTACAACTTACTAATTTTAAATACTTTATTTTACTGCGCCGCAGTTGAACCACTCACCAAATGGGTGAAAATGTTAAATTTATAAAAAAATAATTTTCAAAGGCTTATAGGTAAAATTAAGGTTCAACTGATTTTTTTAGGTTTAATGGGATGAGCCAATCAAAAAAACAGATGAAACAATTGATTGCGTTGTTGTGTCCTGATCCTCTGAGTATGAAAACGAACGGGGTGCCACCAGTAGGCTGATTTTTTGTCATGTACAGAGACTAAATAATCAAAACATAAACTGCGGACACAGATTAACCTGGAAAAAAGAAGGGTCTCATAATATAATGGATGATTGTGCCGGGGTGGCGGAACTGGTAGACGCGCTGGATTCAAAATCCAGTGGTAGCAATACCGTGTCGGTTCGATCCCGACCCTCGGTACCAATTAATTCCAAATGAATATTTGCTGAAACAAAGAAGGCGATTAAGGCCAATCTAAGTTGGCCTTAATTAATAGAATTTCCCTTAAGTTTCTTCCAGGTGAGCTAAATCTACACCGGTTTTTTGCAAAATGAATTCCCTGATTTTTTCTAATACACTTTCTTCACCAGAATCTATTCTTCGTTTATTATCTAATGGAACTACAACGCTCGTTCTTTTCTCTTTAATGACACTCACGACTAAACCAGCATCGATCTCACTCTTTTCTTCAGCAAAAGCAAAAACGAGGGCCAAGTCACAAATGCTGTTAATTAACCGGGGTATACCACCGGTATAGTAATAAACCGCTGCACAAGCCGCTTTGGTAAACAGTGCTGGATTTCCACCTGCAACGGTAATTCTGTGTTGAATGTACTGTACCGATTCCTCATAGTTCAAGTAATTAAGGTGATATTCTACTGTTATTCTCTGAGCTAGTTGCGTCAGTTCCGGTCTGTTCAGTTTATTTATCAATTGCGGCTGACCTAACATGACCAATTGCAACATAATGTCCTGACTGGTATTAATATTGGATAATAAGCGCAATTCCTCTAAGGTTTGAATGTCCATGTTTTGAGCTTCATCAACCACCAGGATGACTCTTCTGTTTTGCTGATGCTGTTTTTCAACAAATTCTATAAAGGTTTGGTATCTTTCCGTTTTATCCTGAGAAGTATGCTTAATATCAAACGCCGATAAAATCCAAGTTAATAAATCACCGAATGAACTATGTGTATTGGTAATTAAACCAACCCTGTTATTAGCGGCTAACGTGCCCAAAATATATCTAACCAGGGTAGTTTTGCCTGAACCAATTTCCCCTGTTATAACGGTAATACCAGCCTGACTCATCAAACCATATTGCAGCATCGTTAGGGCTTTTCTATGTTTCTGGCTAAAGTATAAAAACTCAGGGTCAGGAACAAGCGTAAACGGTTTCTTTTTGAGGCCAAAAAATTGAGTATACATAGTAACGAGGTACTGTAATTAATTCAGATTAGCAGTTCTAGTAGGTTTGATGCTCAGGCGGATTTTCCGCTTTATTTAAAACAGTCCCTAATAAACTTGTTGCAGATAACATGTGTAAAGCTTGTAAAATATCTTCCGCTTTATTTCTTCCTTCCTCAACGACAAGTAACGCAGCATCAAAATATTCTAAACAAGCTAACGCATCATCCGACCCAAGCAAAGGGGGCATATCAAAAATAATAATCCTGGATTGATATCTGTGTCTCACATCATCAACGAAACTGCGCATTTTTGGGCTAGACAGCATTTCTGAAGAACTGACCACAGAACCTCTTCCAGGAATAACCACCAACCGTTGTACCCCCGGATTAATTAAAACTTTGCTGAGCGGTATATCCGAATCAATATAATCTCTTAACCCGTAATCTACGCTTAGATCAAAATACCACTGGACTTTAGGATAACGAAGATCCATGTCTACTAGTAAAACAGTCTGATTAACTTCCATCGCCATGGCGATAGCCAGATTGACGGCAATGAGACTTTTTCCTGCGCCGGGCGTTGGCGCCGTAACAGCAAAACTATTCCAGCCATTGTTCCTCATTTGCTTCAGCACTTTTGTCCGCAGCATTCTAAAAACATCACACATGGGATCATGCTTTTGCAGAGTAACTACTCGCCTTTCTCTTAGTATTTTATTATCTACCTCATACTTTTTTGTTTGAGTATAGTTAATTTTACTTTCGACAAGTCTCCCGGTGTCATTCCATTTATTTTGCTGAACTTTCTCAATTACTTTCTGAATAGGATCCAATTTTTATCTCCAACACCAAAAAGGGTTATACCCTTTCTTCATAAAGTTTCACTAGCTATTTCTTTATTTCCTTATAAACAAATCGAATCGTCATTAATCGCAAGGTGAAACTAACAAATAGTTCTTTTGTAAAAATATCAGATTATGAGCCAAACAACCATTTTAATAATTGGTAACCAATAATCAAAATCAATTATTTGGACAATAAAATTATAGTAGGTTCAATGTAATAATCTCTTCTTAGAGTACAATAATCTTCTTAGAGTACCTGCAATTTCCGCCATATCTTAAAAAACAAAACATCCAGAGGAAGATGAAATAAGTGGATCATCAATAAAACTCCTGCAATAATCCCAATGGAAATAAAAACATATTTATACTTACCACTTTGCTTTCTTTTATAGTCTTCTTGATTCTCGATATAAGGAATGACTATTAACGGCGCAAACCCGGTTATAGTTGCTAAATGTTTATGCCCTCTAACGCTGTTATCTAGAGTTTCTACCAAAAGACCAAGACCTAAACCAGCTCCTATAGAAAGCGCCAGCCCCATTAAGGCTAATTTCAAACGATCAGGTTTTTCAGGTTTACTAGGTACAAGAGGAGGTTCTATCAAAGTAAATCTTTCTGCTTTTTGTTCTTCCTCTAAAGTTTGAGCAAGCTTGGCCTCCATTTGTTTTGCTTTTAATTCCTGATACTTTACTTTATTGTTTTCAAGATCTCGCCTCAAATCAGAGTACCCACGTTCTACTTGGTTTGTTTTAGAAACATTTGATTCCAATTTTTTTCTTTTTTTCCTGAGTTGTTCTCTCAAGGTTATTAAACCTCTTTGTTCTGCATCAACAATTTCCAGCTCCGATCTCAATTGCAAAAACATTGGATTGGAAACCCCATTTGATTTTTTGCTCGCTTTAGGTCCTTGTTTTTCCAAAGACTCTATTTTTCTTTTAATTGCCCTAATATCTGGGTGATTTTTTGAGTATTTAGACTGGAGTCTTTCGTATTCGGCTTGTAATTCCCCCAAACTATTTGAGTCCAAGACTTTCCTTGAACCACCTTCAAAAGATCTCGAAGTTGGACTCGTCAATGCCAACTGGCTCCTCAAACTACTGCCTCGCTCTTTTAGAAGTTTTCCCTGTAACTCAGATTGCATCAGCTGATTTTCTATTCTGGCAATTTCACTCAGATTGATGTCCATGAGCTCAGGTAGGCTTTCTCTATATTGATCCTTAAACTCCGCAATTTTATTCTCTATTTTTCGAATCTCATGTTTGATTTTTTTTGCTTCTTCATCAAGAAATTGAGTGGTTTCTTCTGCTCTCTTGGTTCTAGAACGAACATTTTCCTTGAGAAAAAGAGTCACCAGCTCATTGGTAACTTTCTGGGCGATCAATGGGCTTCGATCATCAAATGATAATTTAAAAGCTATTGTGGCTTGCCTGCTTCGACCGATATTGGAGACAACATCGGCATTAATTAACTCCAGATTAGCTCTTTCTTTAAATTGCTCACTTAATTCCATATTGGATACTTTTGCAGCCTGTCCTGGATATAGGTTAAATCTTTTAATAATTTTATTAATTTTATTAACCGTCATAATCTGCTGTTGAAGCAAATGAATCCTTTCATCGGCATAGCTGGTCACTGTGGATTTTACAAGCTCTGTCGGGATATGCTGCTGCTCAATTAAAATCGTTGCCCCAGAACGGAAAATCGGGGGCAAAACTACCGCAACGACAATAGATAGCAAAGATAACAACGCAGCGGGCCAAATAATTACAGCCTTACGTCGTTTTATCATCAAGAGGTAATCTTTAATACTTTTTACTTCTTCTTCCATTTATATTATTTAAACTGATTGCTATAAAAACCATTGGTAAGAGAAAGCAAGCTAAAGTTTCGCTTATTTTCCGTAAAACTTGTAACCGGCAAATCTATTCAGCCACTTACCTTGCAAAGCTGACACCTTGCCAAATGTAGTTAACAGATAAAAAAGCCGAATTTGAGTCCGTCGCTATGCCTGCATCCTGCCACCTATAGGCGTAAGTTAATCTAATGCCCAGATCAGGTGTCATTTTCCAGTTAATACTCGGCTGAATAATAAAGTTATCCCGCTGACTGCTCCCAGAGATAACTGCCGATTCACTCAATTGATAGTATGCAAGAAAATCGGCATTTAACCTTTCGCTTAATGCGTAACTTAAATCAACATTAAAGCGTGTTTGTTCTTCTAATCCATTGGTACCGCCGGTTGCCATTAAAGTCCTTGCCACACCAAAATTACCTGACAAGCTTTCGCCTTGATACGAAGCACTCACATTGGCCAAAAACCCCGGATCGCCACTATCAATATTACTAATATGACCATCACTAGGTGAGCTTCTACTGCTATCAGTATATCTCCCACCAATAGCGCCATTAAAGGTCCATTGTTCAGAATATATATAATTGGCTGAGAAATTTAAACTATAACTGTCAATCTCAGACTCTGTTGGTCCAAAGTTACCGGAGTTGCTGTTACGGTCCGGTATAAAGAAGCCATTAGATTTATATTTGTTATACGCTACATTCACTCCGACGATTAAACGGTCATTCCATTGCCTTTGCCAACCTAAGTCTACATTGTAAACGTCATAGTCGTTAAATGTATCTTCAGAATAGGTAGAATTTGAGTATGAGGGTGTCAAAGAAATCAGGTCTGCCTCAGTCAATTGATAAACCCAAGACGGGGTAATCTGAAAGAACTCACGGGTTGCATTGGAGAAGAAAATACCAGCACCTTCTTGGACGGCCGTGTCTTGGGTCGGCAGAATAGAAAACTGGGTGTCTAAACCCCACTGACTTCTTTCAGAGGTCAATGAACCAGTCAACCCATATGATTGCCTGTCTTGGTCTAACCCTTCCAAATCAGGATAAAACTGTGTTCCGTAACTTGCATAGGCAGTTACGCTTGAAATATCAGTTTCCCGTGAAAATTTTAAGGTGGGTGTAATAAGGTACCAAAGAGATCCTTCTGGATCTTCTTGCATCCTTAAATTTTCATTGTAGCCGAATTGTTGATCTAGCGAGCCATGAATTTTATATTCCGCGGCTTGATTGACAGCCGAGAATAAAATCCCAGACCCAAAAACGATTTGTCTTATTAATATCATAGTACCAACTGTTTTGTTAATCACTCTGTTTTTAAGGTACTACGATAACATCACCACTTTTTAAGATCAGATTCTTGTCTAAATTATCTCCATCCGCTATGTCGCTGTACTCAAAGTCAATAGCCACAGATTCTTTAGCAGTCCTTCTTAAGATTTTAATACTATTCGATTTAGCAAAAGGAGTTAATCCACCAGCCAAACTGAGGATTTGCATCACATCCATAGGCTGATACATAATAAATTGTCCGGGTGCTTTTACTTGCCCAATGGCATAAACAACATTTCCTTCTACAGAATTTAAAGAAACATTGATAACCGGGTCTGTTATGTAGTCAGAGATTTTTTTGGTTAATACTGCTTCTACTTGCTTTACGCTTTTACCTGCGACTTGAATAGTGCCTGCCAACGGAAAGCTGATACTTCCATCAGGTAAAACGCGTCGCTCTCGGATTAGTTCTTCTTCTTTCCAAACCGAAATACCCAAAGTATCGCCCGGGTTGATAATATAACCCTGGTTATTAACTTCTGCTGCATGAGCAACAGGACCAAAAAAACCTAGCAACAAAAACAGAACTACTAAATGGAAATTAAAAATATTTTTTTTTGAATCAATCATTTAATCCTCTTCCTCTCCGTTAAAAAAATCAATTAAGCTCGAGCATGTTTGATAAAAAGCTTAAAATTCAATCTCAAAATACTATATTGTGTTTAAGTAAGGGTTGGGACACTAATTTTAGAAAATACTGAAAACTGCACTGCTACATGGATAACGGTCAAATCACACCAGTTGAACTCAAAAAATCAACCGTTAGGTCATCTCCATGCTTGTTTATTTTGAATGCGAACAAATAAGAATTAAGCCTTTTCACCAAAGCATACCCTCAATGCTTCATCTGTATTTACAAAAGCGACCTTAAAAAGGCTCCATCATACCAGTTTAATCAGTTACAGACGAATACCTTTTATGGGGCTTAATGAAATTGGCATTGCTAATTTAGTATAGTTAACGTTCCATTTCTTTTATGCATTAAGAGTAATATAGACAGCTCAAGCATTCGAACACTTTTTGTGTAACATTTTGTCTTTCTTCTCATTCGTGCAAGAAAATGTCTAAAGATACTATTGTAGCCTTCAACTGTGTATGTTTCAGCTTTGGATTGAACGTGTTTTTCGCTAGGAATAAAATGTTCATAGGGCTGCCAATAATCGGTTGCTATTGTTCCATTTAATTGATCTTCAATTCCTTCCCAGAGTTTTTGTCCTGTCTGTACGCTTCGGTCGCCAACAATGAAATTGATGAATTTTTTCCCATATCTATCAACAGCAATCCATATCCATTTATAGCTTTTTTTTGACCCACATAGGTATGCATTTCATCCATCTCAGCATAAATCACTTGTTCAGGACTTTTCAATTCGGCAACTTGCTCACCAAAGGATCTAATCCAATTTAGTACCGTGACATTGCTTACGTTCAAAACCCGACCAATTGAACGAAACCCTAATCCTTCAAGATATAATTGAAGAGCCATCTTTCTTAAATAGAATGGTTTGGCTCCCGAGCCACTAGCAACAGTATATCGAAAATTACATTCTTTACATTTGTAACGCTGCTTTTGTTTTACGATACCATCTTTGATGTTTTTATTAGATTTGCATTTAGGGCATTCCATTAAATTTCTCGCTCTCTTTAGAAAGATATCAAAAATTTAATTCTAACATAAAACTATACTAAATTAGCAATGCCATGAAATTTTACTGTAGTGAAGCCTGGTGACTGGCTAAGTTTTGAACGCTGCAATAATGCGTAGAGGTTGGCTTCTAGAATAGAATGACGGGTTTACTTCCAAGTATCTTACTGACAGGAGGCGTCAGAAGGTTAGCTCTATCAATCAGTGAACGTCATCTGAAAATGTGAATTATTGACGGGCAATCTGCATATTATTACCCACCGTGAATAACAAACATCTCATTGCACTGAATTTTGGTGTGTATCAATTACGCGTGCGCGTCAAACAAACCTTGTGTTTTTGTTACACTTTTACCATTGATGCTTTCACTTCCTTCCTGCACCGAAGATGTATCAGCGACCGCGTTTTCAGCCAAATCTTCGCCCTGCTCGTCAATCTGATCGGATGGTGTTTGAGATGCAGATGATTGTTGCCCCGAGCTGGTAAACTCTTGAGCACTGCGATGGTTCGGCGACTCTTGTGAAACGTTAACATCGGCCAAATCGATCTGTTGACTGGCCAGCATTTCTTTCAATTTCGGGATGGCCGATTCGATAATTTCTTTAACGACAGCATGCTGGGTATTAAAAGCGACACTGGCTTTGTCCTGTTTAACATCAACCTGAATGGAAATAGGGCCTAAATGAGGTGGATTAACATTAATTTCAGCTCTATTAATAGCACGATCGGCCAACCATACAATACTTTCGCCAAACTCTTGCTTCCAAGCTAAATCTCCCATAGGTCTATTGATGGTAACAGACGTTGGTTTTACATCACTACCACGTGTTTGAGCCGTTTGCGATAGTCCATTCGCCTTTTGCTCATTGCTGACAGAATCATCAGCTTGTCCGAGTTGATCCAACTGTAGGTCGAAATCTTCTTCTACGGTAGCCTCGCCCAATTCGCTGCTTGTGGACAATAGGCCTGACGAATTCAGCTTTTGACTGGACGTTAATTCCACCGATGCAGCACCTTCCTGGTTTTCCGTACCAGACTGTCCTGCTTGTTGCTTCAAACCAGCAAACAAAAATTTATTATTTTCATGAAAGGATTCATTAGGATCAGCGTTTCCGTCATCAAAACCCTGAGAAGAGATTGAACTGGATCGAATATTTTGACCCGCTTGAAGAATCTCACCTTTATTGAAAGCAGGTTTGGTATGAGGTTTTTCACCGCTCGCAGTCTGCAATTCATTGTCTAAAACAATATCGCTTGCCGCTAATCCAAAAGCAGTAACCTCAGTTGAAATATCGCGATTATTGTTATTAGGCAAATACTCACCCGGTTTTAATAACTCAGCATCATCTTCTTCTTGACCAAGGTCACTCAACCTTTCTTCCCAGTCGTTCAATTGTGAACGCATGGTGGCGATTTGTTCTTGAATTTCGGTTAGAACAGAAGATTCTTGAAAGGGAGTTTCGGGAAAACTCTCGTCACCTGTTGGCAATTCATTGCCAATAATCCCGGCAATTTCTTCCTCTGCAGCAACCGCCTGATCCAATGGCAGATTTAATTCATTGGTTGTTGGTTCTGAAATAGCATTTGATGAAGGATCAACAACCTCTTGCTTCAGGTTATCAGTCAAGCTTGGATCATCTCCAATATTCTTTACTTTTTCTGGCTGAGTGGTAACTTTTGCCAGCTCTTTGGCAAAAGGAGTCGTTTCCTTGGTTTGCGGCTTTTGCTTGGGCTGCATCGTATTCCCGCCGTTCTTCTTAGCCACAAGATATTGTTTTTTTTGAGTAAATGCTTCATTTTGATTAGCTTTTGGAAACATCAAATTTTGATTTTGCGGGCCCATTTTCATCTCCTGATCTTTAATAATCAGTTAATAAGCAGTATCTATGCCACTAAACCTGCCTTTTTTCCTGCGGGCGGCTCGTTCGTCCATAGTTTTTTGTTCTCTCTGCATGACAAGCTTGTTTTCATCATCCAAGGCAGCTTGGATAACCCTGGTTAAGCTTTGTGCACGTTGCTTAGCACGTTGCCAGGAACGTTGCTTTTGCTCTAATTCTTGATCAATTTTGTTGATTAATTGAGCTTGTTCATCTATTGCCTGATTAATTTGAGAAATATAATGCCGATAGTTGAGTAGTTGCCTGATGTTAATATTGCTTTGAGTTTCTTGGTTTTTAGCGAAATAATCAGCACGAAATTTCTTTAAACTTGCCATTTGAGCTTGCTGCTCTTGCCGTTTTCGTTGAAAAGCGGCCAATTCTTGCAACGCTGATCTCTCTTCAGAATCATAACGTTGTTTGACTGGTAATAAACGTTGAGATTTGGTTGCTGCCACAATTTTACCTGCAAGTTAAAAGGATTAATCTGTTGTTTTTGGGCTGCTCAAAAGACTCAATAATTCATTTGTGCTTTGCTGCGAATCAATGGATTGATCCATATCTTGTTGTAAAAAATTTAACAATGCTGGAAACTTTTTAATTGCTTCATCAAGTTTGGTATCAGTTCCTGCTTGATAAGCCCCAACACTAATCAAGTCGCGGTTTTGTTGATACAGCGAATAATACTGACGAAATTTTCGAATGTATTGCAAATGTTCTTTCTCGACAATATCTGGCATGACACGACTGACTGATGCTTCAATATCGATAGCCGGAAAGTGACCCGCCTCCGCTAGTGATCGTGATAGCACAATATGTCCATCCAGAATCCCCCGAGCGGCATCAGCGATTGGATCGTTGGGATCATCTCCTTCAGTTAATACCGTATAAAATGCTGTAATGGAGCCATTTCCTTGCTCGCCATTACCAGCCCGCTCTACCAAATGGGGTATTTTGGCGAACACGGAAGGTGGATAACCACGGGTTGCGGGAGGCTCATCAATTGCCAGCGCGATTTCACGATGTGCCTGGGCAAAACGGGTCAACGAATCCATCAACAACAAAACGTTCTTGCCCTGATCACGAAAATATTCGGCAATACTAGTCGCTAGCATGGCGCCATGAACTCGCATCAAAGGAGGATAGTCTGCTGGCGTTACCACTACCACAGCTCGTTTCAATCCTTCTTCGCCTAATATTTTATGCACAAATTCGTTGACCTCACGACCTCTTTCGCCGATCAATCCAACTACGATCACATCTGCTTCGGTAAATCGAGTCATCATGCCCAGCAAGACACTTTTGCCCACCCCTGTTCCGGCGAATAACCCTAAACGTTGGCCTCTACCGACACTAAGCAAAGCATTGATGGAACGAATTCCAACATCAAGCGATTCCCGAATAGGTTGGCGAGCAAGCGGATTAATAATTTCTCCTGATAATCCCATGGTCGCTTCGGTTTTTAACGTTCCTTTACCGTCTAAAGCCTGGCCTTCTCCGTCCAGAACCCGGCCGAGCAGACCAAAACCTACTTTAGCTGAACTCGAATAACCAATAGGTATAACTCGACAATCCGGCTCCAACCCCTTGGTCGTGCCAATTGGCATTAAATAAGTTTTTTCGCCAGCGAACCCCACCACCTCGGCCTCAATGGATCGACCATTAGCTGCAATGATCTGGCAACGAGAACCTACGGGCGCTTTACAGCCCAAGGCTTCTAACGTCAAACCAACCATTCTTGAGAGCTTGCCTTCTAACAGGGGGCCTGGCATCTCTTGAAGTTTAGGGCGATATTGCTGTATGCGTTTTAACCAGACCGACTGCCGCTCAGCGTTGAATGAGCCAGCTGAATAATTCATTGCTTTGAAGGCTTGGAAGTTTCACCTAGAACGGTTTCGATTGCTGTTTGCATCCGCTTTTCCAATGTGCCATCGATACGAGAATTCTCAGTAGTCACAATACAACCTCCACGTGTGATCTTGGGATCTTCAATGACCTGACAATCAGCCGCTTTGTCATCGAGCGCCAAAGCCGTCGCAATATGACCAGCATCCTCTGGATTTAGTTTCAACACCAATTTTCTATGTGCTACCGGCAGCACAGCCAAGGCTTGGCGGAGAGCCGATTGAATCAGCGTTTCGTCCACAGTAATTTCTTTCAGAACGATGCAGCGAGCTGTTGCAAGAGCAAGTTGAACCAACTCAAGTTCGATTTGCTCATCTAAGGATTGTAACGGTTCACTAAGCGATGTAAGCACACCTTTTATCTGCTCTATCTGTTGCTCTAGTTGTTGTTTATATTGTTCGTGTCCCTGCTTTTTACCATCCTGCAACCCTTCCTCAAAACCTACCTGGTAACCTTCTTTATGCCCTTCTTTGGCGCCAAAGTCCATCCCTTGTTGCTTACCTTCGACAAATGCCTCATCGTATGCTTGTTGCTGAAATGTTTCAATGGCATCGACCGTTAATGAAGCTTGAGCATCACTTTCCGACTCTGTTACACCATCAACCTGGGAGAATTGCTCTAAAATTTTGCCTGATACATCAGGTAATTTCCATGGCTGTGCATTTTGTACATCCCGAGCGCTAAACGCTCGTAATTTAGATGAGGTCATCCCCACCGCCGCCGCCTAAGGAAATTTCACCAGAATCTGCTAAACGTTTGGCAACCACCAGAATTTCTTTCTGCGCCATCTCAACTTCACTAACTTTAACCGGTGGCGCTGCTTCAAGATCGTCACGAAGCATATCTGCAGCACGTTTCGACATATTGTTAAAGATTTTTTCTTTTAAGGAATCTTCAGCCCCCCGTAGAGCAAGCATGAGTTGATCAGTCGATATTTCACGCATTAGAGCTTGAGTGCCACGATCATCCAAGCCCACGAGATCAGCAAAGACAAATAATTTATCCTGGATTTGTTGATTAAGCTCGGCATCAGTTTCCTCAATTTTTTCCATGATTTCGTTGGCTACGCTGCCTTCAATAAAATTGAGGATATTAGCAACCCGATCAATACCGCCCACATTGGAGGATTGAACGTTTTGACTCCCCGACAATTGCCGCTCCATGATGGCATCAAGTTCTTTAAGAGCTGAAGGTTGGACACCCTCTACGGTAGCAATACGCATGAGAATATCTGCGTGCATGTTGGCTGGGATAAAGGTTAGTACTTCGGCGGCTAGATCAGCATCCAACAACGACAGTAATACGGCAATAATTTGCGGATGTTCAAACCGAATTAACTCGGAGATGGCTCTAGGCTCCATCCATTTTAACTGCTCTAACCCTTTACTATTACGCCCTATCATAATGCGATCAATCACATGACCCGCTTTATCTTCACCCAAAGCGTCGATCAACATATCTCTGATGTAATCATCTGAGTCCACACCCAGTGAGGTCTGGTTTTTGATGGTTTCGATGAATTCTTCCAGCACCTCATCCACTTCTTCCGATTTAACATCGTCTAAACTAGCCATCGTCATACCGACTGTCTGGACTTGAGTCGGCGACATTAATTTGAGGATTTCTGCTGCCCGATCCGGGCCCAAAGTCAACAGTAATAGCGCAGCTTTTTCAATACCCGTTTTATCACTCATTGACAGCTACCCAGGCTTTAATCACTTGAGACACTCGCTTAGCATCGTTATCAACCAGCTTGCGAATGTAGTCCAAACGTTTTTCATAACTTTGCGGGGATTCGAGCAGCAATAGATCTTCCGGCTCATCCAGCGCAAGTGGCGCATCTGGCATAGGATTACCCTCTGCATCCACCATGACAGGATTGCCTTCTTCATCGTATGATAAAGTGCCTTCTGTTTCTGCTTGCTTGTTTTTTTCGTCAGGTTCCTTCGCCACCAAGCCGCGCATAGTTGGCCTAAGGACTCCGAATATCAAAAACAATATCACCAAGACTGCTACGAGCTGTTTCATGGCTCCCATAAACCAAGGTTGTTCCCATAAAGGTATGTCTGGAAATGCTTCAGCCGGGTCGGGCGCTCTAAAGGCTGCGTTGGTCACGGTCACACGATCACCTCGCATCACATCAAATCCAACGGCTTGTTGAACCAGTTCAGTAAAACGATTGAGTTCTTCCGGCGAATAAGGGCGACTCTCTACAGTACCATCTGCTTGGGTTACCCGTTGATTATCAATGACAACAGCAACCGATAATCGTTTCAAATCGCCCGCTGCAAAGCGTGTGTGACTAATTGTTTTATCTAACTCAAAATTACGAGTCGAGGATTTTCTTGAGGAAGCATTGCCTGCCTCGTTGTTACCCGTTTTTTCACCATTCGCTAATTCCGGCGCTACACCTGCCGGCGGCGGTTGATTGGAGAGCGCACCCGGTACGCCTTGAATGCCGTTTTGTGCATTTTGCTCTTCTTGTGTTTGCTCGCTTCTTAACGCTGGTAAATCAGGATTGTAAAGCTCTTGGGTTTTTTCAGTAATGGAAAAATCGACATCGGCAGTAAGCTGAGCGCGCATAGCATCATCACCCACCAAGGGTATCAGTATATTTTCGATGCGTTCCACCAAATGGTCTTCGATGTTCTTTTTATACTCGAATTGTTTGGAGGTCAGATACATCTCAGAGTTAGCGCCTTTCGCATTCTGTAAGCGCCCTTTTTGATCAACGATTGTCACCTGCGCTGTTTCCAGCATGGGTACGCTGGAGGCAACCAAATGCAAAATTGCTTCGACCTGGCCTTTTTCTAAAGTTCTGCCGGGATATAAATTGACAATGACCGATGCACTGGGTTTCTTTCGTTTACGAATGAAAACCGATTGTTTAGGTAATGCCAGTAATACCCGAGCACTTTTGATATTTTGAATGGAGGCAATAGACAGAGCAATCTCGCCTTCCAACGCCCGTTTAAAACGGGATTTTTCCATACTTTTACTGGTACCAAAAGCAGATTCTTTTTCGAGTAATTCATACCCTATGCTATTGGTCTTTGGCAATCCTTGGCTGGCTAATTTTAAGCGTAACGAATGAATGTCATCAGCAGGCACCATGATCGCACCAGAATCCGACGCCACTTTATAGTCGACATTCAATTTATCAAGGGCACCAAATACTTCGCCGACATCTTGTCCATCGACACTGGCAAACAATAATTTGTAATCAGCTTCGCTCGACCACAAAACGACAGCGATAGCCATGGCTAAACTGAAGGCCACACCTAATATTAACCCTACTTGCCGGCTTACAGCTAACCCATTGAAACCTTTTAGCAGCGGATTATTGGCTTCTTTTACCGGTTTTTCCGCAACCAGCTCAGTGGCACCGTTGGTTGGCACCAATTGTGTTGTAGCGTCTTCGCTCATTGCTGTTGTTTATGATCGATGTCAAGAGCAAAATAGCTGACCAATAGCTCGTCCAAACAAACATATCTCGTCAGAAAAGTTAGCGATATCAATAAAACTGCGGTTACGATCATAATCCCATGTTCATGATGTCTTGATAAGCATCAACCAATTTGTTACGAACTTGGGTCATCGCCTGAAAAGACACGTTGGCTTTTTGCAGAGAAACCATGACTTCTGCTAAGCTCGCATCTGATTCTCCTACTTCGAATTCATGGGACATACTGGCCGCTTCTTGTTGCGTTTCATTGACAGCATCAACCGACTGCTTTAATAGCGTGGAAAAATTAGATGCTTCGTCAACGGTTTGCGTCTTATTACTGGCATCCGCTGACATCGCACGAATTTGTGCTAGCACTTGGTTGATATTCATTTCGCTCATAGCAAATTTCCTAAATTCTTGTCTGTCAGAGTAATAAGCAATTAATGAGCCATGTTATTATCCGGGAACCGCTAAACCTGCTTCTTTCATCCTGGCAATCTTATAACGCAGCGTTCTCGGGCTAATGCCGAGTTTTTCTGCGGTTATTTTTCGACTGCCATCCTCTTCTCTTAGTGTTTGTAATATTATTTTTTCTTCAACTGACTTTAAATCTAGATCAAGACCGTCAATAATCCGTTCACTCGGCTCGATATGCGCCTGAAATTCGCCAACTGGCTCCTCAAAAGCTTGCGTATAAGCCTCTTCAAAGATCAGATCCTGTTGCGTAATCTGGTCACCGGAATAAACAATCAGCGCTCTTTGCACTAAATTTTCTAACTCACGCACATTCCCAGGCCAATCGTAAGCTAATAAACTGGCTTTTGCCGAAGCGGTAAATACCGGCAGTTTTTTGCCGCCTTCAGAGTGCTTTCTGAGCAAGCTTTCGGCAAGGGGTAAAATATCACCCGTTCTTTGTCGCAAAGACGGTATTTTCAACGGAAATACGCTCAAACGATAATATAAATCTTCTCTGAACAAGCCTTTTTCCACACGTTTCTTTAATGGCAGGTTGGTCGTGGCCAAGACCCTGGCATTGAGAGAAATCAACCGATTCCCACCTAACCTTTCCACTTCTTTTTCTTGTAGCACCCGCAGTATTTTTGCTTGCAGATTTAAGTCCATCTCCGAAATTTCATCCAACAGCAAAGTACCGTCCTGTGCTAACTCGAACTTACCGGGTGTCGCTTGATGAGCGCCTGTAAAAGCGCCTTTTTCATAACCAAATAACATAGCTTCCAGCATATTTTCCGGTATCGCTGCACAATTCACCGCGATAAAAGGACCTTGCCGATTTTTCGAATTCGCATGGATAAAACGGGCGATCACTTCTTTACCTGTTCCGCTATCGCCTTCCAGCAGCACAGTAACTTCTTTTTCAGCGACTTTGGCAGCCAAACTATAAACCCGTTGCATGTTTACATCTGCAACAACTCGGTCCTCTTCATCCAAAGTTTGATTGACAGGCATATATTCTTCAACCTTTGCCACCAGTGTGTTCGCATCGAAAGGTTTTACCAGGTAATCCACGGCGCCCGACTGCAACGCCGCAACCGCTTTTTGAATAGTTCCATACGCTGTCATAAACAACAGCGGGATAGGATTTTGTTGCTGTTGCAGTTTATTAAGTAAAGCCAAGCCATCCATACCGGGCATTTGAACATCACTAACGACCAATTTCACATCGTTTCTGTGTAATTTGTTGAGAGCATCGTTGCCGTCCTTTGCTAACAAAACTTGATAACCCTTAATTTGCAGAATATCCGATAATGCTTCGGCTAAATCAGCATCATCTTCGACAATTAATACATCTATTTTTTTCATCTCAAACCTCTACCTGACTTATGCGGTCAAAAACACCGCCGGGCAATATATTTTGTGGTTGACTGTCATTCGGAAAGTAAAGATCGAATCGAGTTCCTGTTTCAACAGCCGGATCAATTTCGATAGAACCTCCGTGCGCTTTGATAACACTTTTAACAATAGCTAGACCTAAACCGGTTCCACTTGACCTGGTCGTAAAAAAAGGGTCGAACACCCTTTGTTGCAGGTTTTCGTCAATTCCTGGACCATTATCTTCAACGCTGAGACGCCAACATCCATTTCCTGGGTTATCCAAAGAAATAGTGATTGAACCATTACCTTCTAAAGCTTCTATGGCATTATTCAATAAATTCATGATGGCCCCTCGAAGCAGGTCTTCATTTCCAACTACTCTGTCTACATTTACCTGATTGACCACTGTCACATTAATTTGTGTCGCAGCCAATTGATCACGCAAACTTTCAGTTATCTTGTCCAGTAATGAGGAAATAGATAAAGGGATCATTTCCATTTCGCCACGGCGAGCAAAAACCAACATATCGTTAATTTGCTTCTCTAAATGCAGCAATCTTTCCACGATTTTGTCGGAAAATTTTTGCCGCTGCTCCGTTAGCAAGCCGCCGTTATTCAATTGCGAAGCATAAAGAATAGCGGTTGATAACGGTGTACGCACTTGGTGCGCCATTCTTGCCACCATTTCACCCATAGCCGATAAATTATTTTGTTGATCGACCAGCATTTGCAATGTACGCATTTCGGTGACATCAGTTAATAAAATGATCCGGCCGCCTTCTTCTAAACCCTCACTGCTGGAAATACTCAAGCGTTGACCGTGGGCTAATTGACCTTCGTGTGGATTGTCCGGCACAGATTTAAGACTTCTACTAACAACATCTGGCCAAAGAAGCCCTATCAAAGGCTGATCCAAAAAACGACTGGCACTCGCATTACAGTCTACAATGCTATTGTCAGCATCTAGCACGATAACGCCAGCGGGCATTGCTTCCAATAGTCGCTGCAAACGTTCGGCCAGTGTTTCTTTTTCAACCAAAGTTTGCAGACGTTCCGAGCGAGCAGCTTGTAATTCATCATGCAACTTAACAACTTGTCCCTGAAGCGCTTGGTAAGCCTGGGCCATATGCTGAGAAAGCGCATTAAACTGCTGAAACGCATCCGCCAATTGATCTGTTTGTGGTTTGTAGTTGCCTGTTGATACCATGCTTATCCATCAATTAAATACTTTTATGGGGAAAGCAAGCAATATGTAAACCATATATTTTTTATACATGAATAACAGTTGCTTACTAAAAAGTATTGACGGATGTCAGTGCTATCCCTCGAAAATGAAAATTGCTTTCCCCGTTACCCAGGATTTAAGATAGGAAATATCGCTATTGCGCTGGTTGTTGCTGATATGCTTGAGCTTGAAACCCAGTTTAGGACGAAAATCCAGCTTTTACTCTCGAACAAAGTGCTCTATTTACGAACATTACGGAGAAAAGAATACTCAGGCGGTTTTACTACATCTCCGACCATGGCTGTATTCATTACAGCCGTAAACACTATGAAAGAAATAATTTTGGTTAGAATTGTATCCCTATCCTCTTAGGATGGAATTTTGTTAGCTGGAAAATTAGATTTTTCGGGAATAAGTGTTAATTTCTTACTCTCTTGATATTCAAAAAGGGCAAGAAGCTGCACTCCAAAAATGGTTTTTGCTGTCATCGCTGACACTGCGAGGGATCTTCCTATCTATCGCTACCAATTCACTATCATTCATATCACTATCATTCATTTCTTCATCACTTGGATATAACTAGATGCTAGTGTATTGTTTGCCACAGTCATTATTAGTGTCGCACGAAAACAATTCCCCAGTTATTTCGCTATGATTTAAGCGTTCATCACTGGTCGGTGTAATTTTATTTTAAATCATCAAGCCACCTGTTTGCATCAATAGGTTCTTGGTGGATTCCAGGGCTGAATTGAGCGATAGAGCCACTAATCTTAGCCGATACTTGGTTAATATTTTTATTAACATTTTGCAAAATCTGAGTAATCCGACCCTGAAATTGCAACGATATTAATGTCTGGTTTATATCGTTTTCAATTTGACCACTGGCATTCAACAACAGATCGGATGAGCCCTGAAATTGTTGTACAACAGTTTGATAACTGGCGATCACATTAGCTAAAGAATATTCCGCCTCTTCTACCATTTTGTTTTCCTTCTCGGTAGTCTGTTCTGCGCTGGTTAAAATACTGGTGATTTTATTGCGTATTGATTCTGATTGATCAATCATTTGGATACCAATTTCAGCCGAAACGGTCGCCAATTTTCTTACCTCATCTGCAACAACGGCAAATCCCCGCCCTGACTCCCCTGCTCGTGCAGCTTCAATGGCGGCATTTAGGGCCAATAAATTAGTTTGGCTTGCAATATCACCCACATCCTTTGCCATCTTTTCCAATTGTAACGAAAGTGGCGTTAGTCCTTGAATTTCAGTAACAAGAGTTGATTGTAATGTTAAGGCCAATGAAAGTGATTTTGAAATACCCTCCATCTCCGTTGCAATATTAACGCCTGAGTCATCAGTATTTAAACTAGATATGTTGTCATTTACAGCACTTTTTACTTGATCTAACTGCTCAACAATCGAGGCAAAAGTATTTGCAATCGCATTTAGTTCTGTTGCCAGCGTCTCATTGCAAGTTTCGATTTGCTTTTCCCAAATGGGAAAAGATTGCTCGCAGACATTTTCCAAACCAATAACAGGTGTTTCTGGTATTTGGGAAAGCTGAGCAGCCAGTTCTTTTTCCCAAAATTTATTGTTCTGAACAATGCTATTTTTATACCACTTATTCAGCCATAACCCACTTAACGATGCGATCAAAATAAGTACAGGAAAAGTAATCATCAAAGGGATTTCGACAATAAATAAAAACATGCTGAAGCCGATTAAAACAAGAGGTAAGACCCACAACAATAATTGGCTTTTGCTCCCATGTTGTTTGTTAATAGCTCGCACGATTTACCTCTGTTTCAATATAAATTCAGGGTATTTAGAATACTTAACCATATGTTTTTAAATAAAGATATCGTTGTATAACCTATATACCAATGACTCTTAACATTAAAGTTAAAAACTTAGTCTATTTATTTTTAAATATAGTCGACATTTTATCTTTAATATTTTTTTGTGGGTTTGCATAAGCCTAAAAAATCAATTGAGCCAAACCACTAACCTCAGCATGGAATTTGGCAAATATCCTTAGCTGCGTTGATTTTTCTTATCATTCAGACTATCCAGTGGCATTAACAGGGCAAATTAGTAAATATTTCTTCATCACCTCAATCAAAATATGCAATACCAACACTAAAGAGGTACCAACCGCTTCAAAATGTTTTGAACAGAACATGAATGTAAAGGTGAAATATTGGGACAATGCACCATCGAAGAGATTTTTTCGTAGCTCTTAGGAGACTAAATTATGAAACGTTCTGGACCAAAGTGGCAGCAAAGCTGAGTATTTTTTATTATTTGACTTTAATTTAACGGTAGACATATATTTTTGGAAAACTGCCTAAAGAAGTCTTCTGTTTTTATTGACTATTACAGTTGCCGGATCTTTATGCTTTCAGAAGACACTAACGCTGAGATACATTCATCTGTTACATTGCAAATTCTTTTATTTCGCTAATTGTTGAAATCCATAGCAAACGTGTTTAAGTAAAATTTGCCCACTTGCCAAAGCAATATTGAAGTTTAGTTTGCATATGAAACAAGAGGGTGGATGCCTCAGACATGCTATAATTTGGCCTTGAAAGCAATGTCTTTAGCACTTTTTCTTTGGATATTTTGCTTCTGATCTCAATTATTACCTGCCTTAACAAAATTGATTAACTCATTATTGAAGGACAAAAATGACATCTATCATCATCCCTGCTCACAATGAAGAGAACAATATTGCGAATTGCGTCACCCCGTTACTACCTTTGTTTAATCAGCTGGGTAATGAAATTGTGGTGGTATGCAACGGTTGCACGGACAAAACCGCCGATCGAGTCAGGCAACTGGATAAACGAATAACTTGTTTAGAAACCGATGTTCCCTCAAAAAGCAATGCTTTAAACATGGGCGACCAACATGCAAATTCTTTTCCCAGGATCTTTATAGATGCAGATATCGTCATTAATCCTGCTACTGTCGATGCACTTTGCGATAAATTGAGCCAAGGATATCTGGCCGCATCTACTCGAGGATCAACCAATACCGAAGGCTGCGAATGGGGCGTCAAGGCCTTCTATGATATCTGGCAAAGAACGCCTTATTTTAAAGAAGGTTTTATGGGTTCTGGACTCTATGCAATTTCCGAGGAAGGAAGAAAGCGCTTTGACGTTTTTCCAGATATTTTTGCAGACGACAGTTTCATTCGATGCACCTATAATTCACTCGAAAGAGGCGTAACAGAAAATCACTTCTCTGTGGTCAAAGCGCCGAAAACCTTCTTGGGACTCATTAGGGTTAAAACCAGAAGTCGTTTAGGTAGATATCAACTCAGAGACAAACTCCCGGAATTATCTGCGCAAGAAACAAATGACTATCAAGGCGCCATCAAAAAACTACTCCCTCAAATCCACTTATGGCCCAAGCTTTTTACCTATGTGGCAATTAATTTGATCACCCGTTTGAGAGCGAATTATTTTTACTCAACCAATAAACATGTTTGGGAAAGAGATGAATCCACTCGATAACTGTCAACTTTAAAGCATTCCTTACATTGATTGAATAACCTGAAAATTGAATGTCAGCAATCTATTCTTGAAGAACCAACACTGCCAACGGCAGTTTATCCGCTCAAAACAATGTAAATCTCTTACAACATGGCTTTAATCACTGGATAAGGTTTGTAGGCACTTCAAACAATTAATGTCAATAAACCCAGTTTATTGATTTTAATAGTATTAAATCAATAGTTGACCTGTTACGTTATTATTCACCTTATAGAACATGCCACTAACTTATCCGGTACTTTACAGTTTTCGACGTTGCCCTTACGCCATTAGGGCGCGCATGTGTCTACTTTATGCCAACATAAACTTAGAAATTCGAGAAATTACTCTGCGCGACAAACCGCAATCAATGTTAGCACTCTCTCCCAAAGGCACAGTACCGATACTGGTGTTACCGGATTCTCGCGTGATCGATGAAAGCCTGGAGATTATGATGTGGGCTCTGCAACAACACGACCATGAGCAATGGCAACCCGCTGACGACAAATTTTTAAAGCGTCATCAGTATTGGTGTAACTGGAATGATGGTGACTTCAAGTATTATCTTGACAGGTATAAATATGCAGACCGTTTCCCCGATCACCCAGAAATATTTTATCGACAACAAGCAGAACTTTTTTTAAAGGCTCTCGAGCAACAGTTAAATAGCACAACCTATATTTTATACGATCGACTAACACTGACTGACATCGCTATTTTTCCTTTTATCCGCCAATTTTCAAAAATTGACGCTGTTTGGTTCGCTTCTGCTCCTTATCCAAAACTCAAGATTTGGTTAGAAAAAACATTGAACACAGGGTTATTCAAAACCGCCATGACTAAATTCAAACCTTGGCAGCCAGAGCATGAGGCGGTCATGCTCTTAAGCCAATCATAGTTTTGTCGCGCATAAAATACATAGGTGATGTCGGGAGATCTACCATCGGATATACAGGAGTTGAATAAAACGGTAGACCCCTTTAGTTATGCTTCAAACTCAAGATGGACGACTCTACGATTCCTTAACCAAGGTTATCTCGTGACAAGGCAAAATCAAGGATACGTTTATTTCCCCACCATACTTTACCAAGATATAGACCGGGTTCGATCTCGCGAATTTCATCACGGATCACTTTGGCAAAAAATGAGGTTCTGGAGTAATCAATAACGATGGTATCTTTTCCATCAAGCCAACTTTTGTCACGGTACACCCTGGCAATAATAAATGTTAGGCTTAAAGGTGTTATCTTGTTGATAAGTACACCCGCCTGGCCATTCGGACAAAATAGATCGAATACTTTTCCTTGCCAGGCAAAGAGACGTGTAAAAGCTGCCACCATTTTTGAGAAGATCGAGCCAGCCAAGATTGCGGTCCCGTGCGTATCGCCACTAGGAATGTCTCCCGAGTTGGCGTTTCGATAGATTTCATCAAGCTCCTCACGCGACTTGCTTAACCAAATTTTTACAGTGTTATGCATTTTTGTTACTCCTCATTCTGCAGTTTAGCGGATTTAGTGTATATCACGGGGCGAACCTCACTCGTTTTTCCAAGAGATTCAGTGTTGCAACAAGACTTTGCCAAGTCTGATTATGCAGTTTGCTCATCCAAGGAGAACCAAAGTTCTTTACGAGCGTATATTTTATGAGGGGATTTTGAGTTTCATTAAAACCTTGAACGTACGTTTACATGATTATCTTCATAGTGATTTTTCGTTACTGGATGAGTTAACTGCATAATCAGATTGACAGAGGTTAAATCTGCTGTGTTAGAAATTTGCTAATGATGGCGGATTATCATAGTTCTGCATCTCAGTTTTTATGACTGTTAAACTTATTTAATATGCTAGGAAAAGTAAAGCCGTGTACGACATCTAGACCTTCGATGACCGGCGCCATGTTGACAATGTCCACAAAAAACTTGCAGAATCCTGGATTGCGAACATTAATGCTAAAGGACCCGGAACAATGCTGAGGTACCATAATATGGCCATCAGTGGGGGCACCAAGGGACGATCTAGTAACGAAGCAAACACAAATCCCATCGCATTTAACCGCCCGCTAACGATATAAAGTATACCCAGGCCACCTACCAACACACCGACTAACCTGAAGTAGTTAGCGGCCTGTTCGGTGAGCGGTGTCATGTGCAATATCGAAGCAACGGTATGGGGAATAAACAAAATGAAAAAACTTTCAACTAAAATCACCCAACCAAACACCTCTACAGTTTTTGCGGCACCCGTTTGCCCCTGAGGGTCGAGTAACCGCTCAAACATTTCCTTAAAAGAAACGCTATTCATATCAGATCCCCCATAGCCAACCGAAAGGAATAGAGAGTTTACCACTAATTTGTAAATAGGTCGGGACTTCACAAAAAGGGGACAGATTTATTTAGGAAAACAAATCTGTCCCCTTTTTTTTCTATCATTCTTGCATTATCGATTTACGTGTTGAAGAATGTCCATTCATTCATGCAGAATGCGGACAATGAAAATATGGTCTGCTTGTATGGTATAAATAATTAGGTGTTTTTTGTGATGATGTATGTGAACAGGCGGTTTAAATTCTTGCCGTTCCCGATAAAGAAAAGGGTTATTAGCTAGAAACTGACACTTTTCTTTGAGAGCTTCTTTATACAGATCAGATTGGTTTTCGCCATAGCTTAAAAAACCATAACGATAGATTTCTATCAAATCATTTTCAGCCTCCTTAAAAATACATATCGGATCATAAAGTTTTAACTTTCAAACTATTACGAGCCTCATTAATAATTTCTTCAAAATATTTTTTGCTTTCACCGCTTTCCAGACCTGCGGTAATCGCATCTTGCAATATTTGTATCTTGACTGCACACTTTTTAATTTTTTATTGCTCTTTCCAGCTAAAATATCCAGTAATTCAAAAGAATTAATTTTCTTTTCAGCAAAGGGGTTAGGCAGATAAATAAATTCTTCGTGAAGTGTTAGGCGACAATTAACCTGTCCGGTCAGACGACAATTATCTTGACCGGTTGAGTGTATAAACTGATAAGTACTTTTTACTCTTAGGAGGAAGTGACTTGTCCGGTAAACACATCACTCAATTACAGGAAAATAGTTATATGAAAAATCGTCAGACAGGTTGTACGCAGGAGACATCCGCAGCAAAAGCCGGCATCAGTGTTCGATCAGGTTGCCGGATCGAAAAAGGTGAAAGAGCTGAACACAAAGAACGAAAGTGGCGAACGCGCAAAGATCCATTAGAAGCCGTATGGGACTCAGAACTGGTTCCGTTATTAGAAGATGAATCGTCCTTAACTGGCATTACCCTGTGGGAGCATCTGGATGAGCAGCATCCGGGAAAGTATCCAGAGAAATACCTTCGGACACTGCAAAGACGTGTTAAACACTGGCAGGCCACACAAGGCCCGGACAAAGAAGTCATGTTTCGTCAGTCGGTACCTGCGGGTCATCAGGGACTATCTGATTTTACGCACCCCAATACCGTCATTACGATAGACGGGAAGGCGTTCGCACATTTACTGTACCAGTTTCGCCTGGCTTTTAGTGGTTGGCGTCATGTCCATGTTATTCAGGGCGGAGAAAGCTACAGTGCACTGGCTGACGGCTTACAAAGTGCATTACACACCTTAGGCGGTTCACCAAAGGAACATCGTACAGACAGCCTCAGTGCGGCTTACGTCAATAACGTAGAAAAACAGCGACTGACGGAAGACTATCATGATTTATGTAAGCATTATGGCATGCGGCCCACCATCAATAATCTGGGCATTAGTCATGAAAATGGCGCCATTGAAGCACCGCATGGCTCATTAAAACGTCGCATTGATCAAGCCATAAAGTTACGCGGTTCGAATGATTTTTCTACACTCCGTGCTTATCGAGAGTTTCTTGAACACATTGTCGACAAACTGAACAGACGATGCAAAGGCAGGTTGGCCGAAGAGCACAAAACCCTGTTAGCCTTACCCAAACACCGATTTGTTGATTATGCTGAGCTGTCGGTAAAAGTCACCACCAGCAGTACCATTGCTGTAAAACGCGCATTGTATACCGTCCCTTCACGCCTTATCGGTGAAAGCGTCAGGGTGCATCTCTACCATGATCGTTTGGTCTGCTTTGTTGGCCAAACTCGGGTGATCAATCTGCCTCGGATTTATCCAACAACGCCCACCGGCCGAGCGCGACGAATAGATTACCGGCATATCATTCATTCTCTGGCAGCCAAACCACAAGCCTTCCGCTTCTCACAGTTTCGCGATAATATTTTGCCTAACACGCAATATCGGGCTTTATGGAAGCAGGCAGAGAAACAGTTTACACCGCAAGAAGCATGCAAGTGGATGGTTGCTGTTTTACGCTTTGCCTATGATTATGATTGCGAAAGTGCCCTGGCAACTGAGCTAATGCGACAGGCAGAACAAGGTGCCTTGCCCGATTTAACATCCCTGCAGGCAAGGTATTTACAACACAGTACACCGCCACCGATACCGCTACGCCAACACCAGGTTGCTGACTATGATCAACTACTGACCGGTCAGTGGATGAGACAGGAGGTGTGCTGTGAGTGATGGTTTGCCAATGATGTTAAAAGAACTTCGCTTGCTGGCTTTTTGGCAATATTATGAAGCTTATCAGGAACAGGCCACAAAACAGGCATGGGGCTATAGCCAATACCTGTCTAAACTGTGTGAAAATGAAATTGCACGGCGCTTTGAAACGCGAGTTTGCAACTGGACCAAAGAAGCCAAATTACCCCGGGGCAAAAGTTTTGCCACCTTAGGCTTTGATGAATTACCGGAAACCATTCAAAAGAAAGTGATTGGGCTGCGCGATAATACCCAGTGGGCGCTACAGGCAGATAATGTTTTATTGATTGGCCCTTCCGGTGTCGGTAAATCGCATATTGCTTCTGCTTTGGGGCTTCATCTTATCGAACAAGGCATCCGGGTAAAATGGTTGGCTGCCACCGCACTGGTGCAATTACTGCAGCAGGCCAAAAAAGAGCTGGATTTAATGGCTGTGATGAGTCGACTGGATAAATATCGTGTACTCATTATCGATGATATTGGTTATGTTAAAAAAACGGATTCAGAAACCCAGGTCCTGTTTGAGTTTATTGCTCATCGTTATGAAAGTGGCAGCTTGATCATCACATCAAACCAGCCATTCAGTCACTGGGATCAGATATTCCCGGATACATTAATGACCGTAGCCGCCATTGACCGCATTATCCATCATGCCACGATTCTTGAAATCGACGGCAACAGTTACAGGAGGAAACATCAGAAAAAATCATAAAAAACCTTAATCACTCAACCGGCCATCATAATTGTCGCCAAACCGGACAAAGTAATTGACGCGAGACAGTGAAGTCTGATAAAAATACCTGATATATTTCTACAGACCTGTTCAGAGGTAATAAATAGCCCAACCTCTGTCACTGGACATTTTTCATTTTGACTAAAGCCAACTTTTTCCAAAAACTCAGCCCATCCATTTTGCTTTGCTGCCTGAACAAGAGGGGGCTCTGAATAAACCGGTTCACAATCTTGGAAAAAGGTACGTTTACCATAAAGAAGAGAATCAAGATCTTCTTTTAGTAAAAATGTTTGATGGACATCTAAGGCTATTAAATACGGTTCATTCTGTAACGAAGAAGGCCATTTCTTCCTTTTAATTGCCTTAGAAAGAATGACTTTTTTTATTTGTTTTAGAATATTTTCTGTAGGAACAATTATCGCTGCAGTATTGTCACCAGCATAATACCCTTCCTTTCCTTTTAAGGGCTTTGTAAAAGTAACTTTACAGTCCAAAAAATCAATGGTTTGTGGTAGAGAACTTTTTTCAATTGAATCAATAACTTCGTAAAACTTTTCAACAAATTCACTAACCAGTTTTTCCCTATTCGTCCTTTCAGAAGAAGATATAACCGGAATAGAAAATCTTTCTGAATATATAATATCTACTCTAAAACCTAGTTCTCTAATTGTTGGATTAATCAATGCAGCTATATCGGAAGTTGTTTCATCACCCGACACCCTAGCCACTTCAGTAAACATTTTCATAACTCTAAGATCCACAGATAAATCAGGCGTTGGTATACTCGAAGAATTAGGTTGTTCCCACATAGCTTCATTCCCTACATAAAGTTCAACCCCAAAGCCTTTGAATACAAATTCATTTGCGAATACCAATTCCGAACCAAATGACAAGAACCTATCAAAACTTGATGTTTCTTCTTTAATCTTTTCTTGAATTCCAACAATATTATTAGAACGAGAAAGTTCGATCTGGGCAAAAATCTCTAATAGTTTAAAAAAATCAGGCTCAAACTGATTAAAGTGTTTTGAAAGCTGGTAAAGTCCTTTTTTATGCTTTTGAAGGGACCAATCAATTAGCTCGGGCCAATGCATTTCAATCCTTTAAAAGCAAATTATGAGTCGTACTGGCTGTAGCTTAACTAGTTGAAGTAAATAACAATTAAGCCACCCCTTTCTCTTGCTGCTTTTCGATTAAGTATTCCAACCATAAATTTGATAGCTTTTCCTGCACGCTGTTTTGCCTGAGGCGGGCGTTAAGGTGTGGGAAATCGACTCGGTCTAAATCCTGGTCTTGGTTGTAACAGGAATAAACAAAGTATTCCTCACCGGTTTCGGGATCTTTATGCTTACATAAACATTGGGCACAAACGCCTTTCATCATGCATTGCATTGGTGAATTGATGGAACCAATAGCGGCATGTTCTTTCAGGTAAGGTTTTAGCGTGGTAAAACGTGCCTCTTTGACCGCGCTCATCATTCGGTCGGAACCTATAACCACCATATTATCGACATCATTAAGCTCGATAGTCTTATTACCCAACTCACCGGTTGCATAAGCTACCATCGCTTGAATTATATTGCCTACAAACGCCTTATCCTGAGGACGTGATGGGGTAATCGATTCGGCGCCCGGTGTGTCATCGACCGACCAGATAATGGTATCCGAAGCGGCCTCGATTTCTTCCACTTTAAACACATCCTGATTAAATTTATATCCGGCAAAATAAATCACCTTATTACCAGCAGCACGCAGCGCTTTACCGATTGAAAACAATACGGCATTACCTAACCCCCCGCCCACCAGCATCACGGTTTTATCAGAAGGAATTTCTGTGGGGGCACCGGTAACGCCCATAACCACTAACGGATCACCCACTTTCCAGGTCGCACACAATTTGGACGAAGACCCCATTTCCAGCGCAATTAAAGATATAGTCCCTTGTTCCCGATCGACATCAGCACCGGTCAGCGCCAAGCCTTCTGCTGCCAAGACTGTTCCTTCTTCTACCGGCGCCAATGCTTCATAATTCTGCACACGATAAAATTGCCCAGGGTGGAATTTTTCAGCTTGCATTGGCGCTTTAACAACTACATCAATAATCGTTGGAGTCAATCGATGAATAGCAACGATGGTAGCGACCAATTTCTCATCCAACATTGCATAAAGTTGTTGCAAGGACGCATCGCGTTGATCTTGTTTTGTCGTATCAAGCTTGGCCAGTTCTTGTTCAAATAGTTTTACCACGTAAGGATAGCCGTCTTTGGCACTAGCCATAGCCTTGACCACATTACCGGCATAAACCGGATGATTATCCCCGTAGAAACTGATGTATTTACCTTCTTTTTGATACGAAGTGAGTGGCGCTGGTTTACCCAGTTTCGGCGCTTCAGTATCGGCCATGGGTACCAACTCAAGATCGCCATCGTTCCATTCAGGTTGATAACGTTGAAAAAACTTGTTATCCATCTTGAAGGTGTCAGGATACTCGCTCTGGTAAATAGTATTCGGGGACGTTCCAGCAGCGACATAAAGCCCCCGCAACGGCACTTCAACGGTTTCATTCTTACTAACCCAACGACCTTCTTGATCGGTTAATTTATCGAATTGAACTGCTTTGAGATGACCATATTCATCCGGCATGGCCGCCAGCGGACTCATGCCTTCCGCCAACTTGATGCCTTCATCCAGCGCTTCGGCAATCTCTTCATGATTTTGCCGATAGGCCGGCGCATCTTTCATGCCTTTGCGATAAAACATGGTCACGCCTCCCCACTTTTCCAGCAGCGGATGAAAGTCCGGCGCTTCACCCTTGGTTTCGGCGCGTTGACGTTCCGCACGTATCTCCTTACCATGCACGAGAAACTCCTCTAAAATTTCGGTTTCTTCTTTATCATAGCGACTACGAACGACGTCCCCTCCGTAAATTTCGCTCAGCCTTTCAAAACGATTAAGGATTTTTTCCACTTGGGTTGGATAATACGCGAGCAGTTCAGTCGTGGTATCAATACCTGTCAGACCACCACCGATAACACCTGCCGGCAATCGAACTTGAAGATTCGCCATTGACGACGCTTTCGCAGCACCGGTTAATTGCAATGCCATTAGAAAATCGGACGCCTTGCGAATACCGCGGATCAGGTTATTCTTGATATTGATAACAGTTGGTTTCCCCGCACCGGAGGCCACACAGATGTGATCGAAACCAAGAGACCAGGCATCATCAATCGTTAAGGTGCCGCCGAAACGGACGCCGCCGTATGCACGAAACGCCTTGCGACGCGCCAAAGTCAGATAGATTACTTTCAAAAAGTTTTTATCCCAACGAACGGTAATACCATATTCCGCTACACCGCCGAAACCAGCCAGCATGCGTTTATCGAGGTCTTCATAGATACTTTTGAAATCCACGATCGGTTCAGGTATCGTGTTGGCATCGCCTACCAGCTCAACGGGCAAAGGCTCAATTTTTAAAGCATCAATAGCAGCCACACCAAAGCCTTCGTTTAAAAGGAAATGGCTCATGGTATAACCCGCCGGACCCAGTCCCACCACCAACGTGTTTTTGCCATTATAAGGCAAGGCATAAGGCCGCTTAACGTTAAGTGGATTCCAGCGCGTTAACAGCTGATAGATTTCAAAACCATAGGGCATAAACAATGTATCGGTTAGCACATTGGTTTCGATTTGGGGAATATTGACCGGCTCGGTTTTTTGATAAATACAGCCTTTCATACAATCATTACAAATCCGGTGACCTGTTCCAGGACACATCGGATTATCAATCATGATGATTGCCAGTGCACCGATGTTATCGCCTTCACGTTTTACCAGATGCATTTCGGAAATTTTTTCTTCTAACGGGCAGCCGGTGATGGTAACGCCAAGAGGGTTATCCTTGAAAGCATTGGTCTTTTTGTTGCGCATACCTTTGGCGCACGAATCAGTGTCTCGTTCATGGCAGTAGATGCAATGATTGACCTCGTAAAGAGTTTCACGTTCGTTAAAACGTTCATCTGTCAAAGCAAAACCATCTCGCTTTCGACGACGTTTCTCAGGACCGACCCAAACATCATGAGTACCTTGATCAAGAATTTCATGTTCAACCAAGTGATTAAAATCGCGCTTTTCGGGCGATTTGAAACTTAGCCACTGAGTTGTATCAATACCCGGTATTAAATTTTGACCTGCGGCATAACTCCAATGCTGAACCAGATCCAGCAGCGCATTAATAAAATCGGCCTCTTCAGGCATTGCCAAATTCTCAGCAAATGCTTCTGCAGCTAGTTGATCTGCCTTTAACTGGCTACGCAGCTCAGCTGCTTGCTGATTGGCATCTGCGACGATGCCCGGTTTGTCTTTCGCTACTTGTGTGTAATGTTTGGCCAACAAGGCGATGGTCGCTCCAACATCAGCAATCTTTTTCTCTTCATCGGAGTCTTTATTGTTGATGGGAGAACTAACTGCAACTAACAAACGGAAACGTTGATCTATATTTAATAGATCCCAGTCATCGGCGGTTTGATTTTTGAACTTGGCGGCCAGCTTGTTAACCAACTCGGTTTTATAGGTGAAGATGGTTTCGAATTCTTGTTGAATGTGTTGTGCTTGAAGATCTCGCTCAGCCGTCACATGAAATAATTCGGCTATAAATTTTCCAACGTAAGGACCCATTTTGACAATATGGTCTGATATCCTGGTCGGATCCATACCCTCACCCTGGCAATCCCGATAGGCTGTAAAATCAGTGTGCAGCTCACTGTCGTGCCGCTTGATCGATTCATCGAACACCTCATATAACGCTTTGAGGCGTTGATGATCATATAAGTCTTGGTATTCGAATCCAGGTATCCCGAGTTTAAAATTATGCTGTTTCATAGGTATTAATTAATCAAATAGTTGAGGTATTCTCAATAACTATTCGGTTGGCCTAAGACTATTGAGTATTCTTTAAAAAGGCAGCCCCATTAACTACAAGTGCTGCTATGGTAATCTTTGTTGCAGAAAACCCCCTTCCCTATTACTGCTGACTTTGTTGTTGCTGTTTTTTAGCATCCCTTCTAGCTTGAATCAGCTTAGCCGCATCCGTACCTATATGAGCTTCGCCTCGTTTTTTTGCTAATTCCATTTGTTTTTCACGCTCTTGAAAGCGGGCTTTATCTTTTACAGAGACAGCATCAAAGCAGCTGGGGCAACTCACTCCCTGCTGATATTTCTCACTGGTCATATCACTCTCCGACAAGGGTAAGCGGCAAGCATGGCATTGGTCATAGCCGCCCTGTTCAAGACGATGATTGACAGTCACCCGATCATCAAAAACGAAGCACTCGCCCTGCCACAACGTTTGTTCTTCCGGTACACTCTCAAGGTATTTCAAAATCCCGCCTCGTAGGTGATAGACTTCATCGAAACCCTGCTCTTTCAGGTATGCTGTAGATTTTTCACAGCGGATACCGCCAGTACAAAACATGGCAATTTTTTTATTTTTTTGCGATGAGAGGTGTTCTTTAACAAATTCTGGAAACTCTCGAAAACTATCAGTATTGGGGTTAATGGCCTTTTTAAACGTGCCAATTTGATATTCGTATTTGTTACGCGTATCCACCAACAACACATTTGGATCGCTGATCAACTGGTTCCAGTCTTTGGGATCTACATAAGTGCCCACCGCTCGATTAGGATCAATGCCTTCTACTCCCATCGTCACGATTTCCTTTTTCAACTTTACTTTGCTGCGGTAAAAGGGAGCTTCATCGGTAAACGATTCCTTGCAATCAAGTTGACTCAACCGCGGATCTTGTCGTAACCAATCCAATACCACATCAATACTCTCGCGGCTACCTGCAATGGTACCATTAATACCTTCACGAGCCAGTAACAACGTACCACGAACTTCGTTTTCCAACATGGTTTTTAACAAAGGACGACGAAGTGCCTGGAAATTTTCCAATGTAACAAATTTATACAGCGCACAAACAACAATCTTGGACATTCTCGCAACCTCTTTGCGTTTCGGAACGTAAATCCGAAGCAAAAAAAGAGAGTCATTATACGAAAAGAAATTCGTGATGTCGTGTCTAACCCGCTATTTTATGCATATTAAGCCAAAAGATTAATATGCACTCATCGTTTGACAGAATAAGTTGCTGTCATTTGATAACTTTCACCCGCCGGGATAGTAATTAATTCCGGCCCCGCATTGGCCGTTTCCACACAAATCATAGTGCGATATTCTTGATCACCCAGATCAGTCATACGTGCTGCTTTGTCTATCCAGGGGTTCCATACTACCGCCGTTTGGCTGCCTTCTGTATCGATTTTAATTCGTCGGCCTAACGATTTATCATCAATGACCAGCTCGTTGGGAACATGCGTATAAATCCTGTCTACTTCAGCTTCAACAGCAACCGAACCGCCTTGTGTTTTGAGCTTGTCAGCGTGAAGTTGATCAATGTATTCGGTTCCTTCCAACCCCAATATTTGAACTTTCGAAATATCACCGACTTTGAAATACGCATGGAGCGCCTGGCTGATCGTTATAGGATATTGGTTATTATTACTGGTTATCAATCTTAAAGTTAATGCCTTACTAACGATAACTTCCAGTAATAATTCGATACGATGCGGCCATAGTTTTTCAGTCTCTACTGAGTTTGTCAGACTCAATTTGACACTGATCGAACCATCTTCCAACACTTGTGTCTCTTTGACTTGCCAGGCGCGTTTTCTGGCAAAACCATGTGAGGGTTTGCCTTGATTGGTCGGATCGTTCCCAAACCAGGGCCAACAAATCGGAACACCCCCTCTAATAGCCTTTCCAAATGAATAATAGGCTGCATCACTGACAAAAAAAACATCCTCTGGCTCTTCATGGGGTTGAAAAGAAAGTACCTGAGCCGCATACGTTGATAGCGTTGCTTTAGCCAGATCAGACGTTATCTGGATCATGGTCAAATCATTTTGACCCTTAACAAACCTTAGTTGATGATCAATACCGAACTGGTCATTCAGAGAATCAATAGTCATGGTATCTCCTGTACTCATGAGCTTCCAATAAAACGATTGTTAGAAAAAAACAGCCTAAGGAGCGAGGATTCGTATATTATTGAATCCTCACCCCTAAGTAGAATTATGGCAATGTTGCAGGTTGAGTGAACACATAATCACTATTTTTTACTTTAGTATGGCAGGCGAAACATTCCTGATCGGCACTGCCATCGGTAGCGTAGGGTTTTTGTTCCGTTCCTAACCATCGTGCAAACCCCCAGCCGCCAGTTTTTCGATACTTTTTGGCATCTTTTATCATGAACTCCGCATGCTGCATAGCTCCAGGTACAATGGCTGTATCCCAATCTGGATGAACTCTATCCTTCCAAACCAATTTGGCCAAAACGCTGCCATCGGGCCATGCCCCTGTCTTCCCCGATCTGGCAAAATCGACCGCAGTAGTATTCCCTAGAATAACTCTAAGCGATTTTTTATCCAGCCGGTGTGAAACGCCGATCATCCGCCAGTTGTTATAGTTTTTTGGTATTTCAACACCATTCAACGCGGGAAGCACTTGATCAGAGGCCATAGAAAACGATATTCCTGATACCAAACTTAAACAAATTACAACTATTCTTTGCACTGCGTATCTCCAACCTAATCTGTAGGGTTAAATAATCATTTGTCTCTCAACTAATGTTTCCAATTGGTGTGCTCCCACTGCTCATCTTACCTTGCTGCGCTCGATCATTGTTATCGTATTCAGTCCATCCGTCCAGACCTTTTTGTAAATACTCCATTGGTGTATACAATTTCTTTCCTACAATTGATCCGATAAAATTCATTCAGAATGTCTTAGGAGTGAGGATTCAATAATATACGAATCCTCGCCCCTTATAAAAACATAACCAGAAATTACCGAAAAACATTTCACTGCATTTTGCTGACATCACTCTAGCCAAAAAGACAGGATTATTTTCGTGCATTCCTACTATGAAAAAAAGCGACCATCAAAGTAATGCATTTAACACTGTTTGTTTTTGCATATAACACAGTTTAATAAACTGAGTTAAGTCTAAAAGTGAACAAACGGTAAAAAAACAAGTTGTATTAACAGCTTATAGTGGCTGGCATTAATACTGCTTTAAGTATGTCAATGGTTACCTTCAACCTCATCGGTAATCCATTAACCCCACTCTGTTTATTCAACAAGTTAGCGCAATGCTAACATCGGCGCCAAGGATGGTGCTCCTGCTCTGCTGCAAGAAGGCAATACTTTGGCTCAACAACAAAGCTTTTGTGAAATTATGATTTTAATAGCGCTTAATCAGCGTTTAGAACTAAAACGGCATGGTGAAATAAAGCAACACAGAGGTCATACAAACTAGCTCTCATCCCTTATCTTGGCCCAACTTAGAAAGTTTACAGTTTATTTAGGCGAAAATGAAAAAATTAACATTCAGGCTGCTTGTGAATATTGTAGAATGTTAACCGTTAGAATAAGCGAGGACGTCTTGCAGTATTCTTCTTCTCCCCTTACTATCTAACCCAATCATGCATCGTTAACAAACCCTCTTTAGAAGGGATTTTCTAAGCAACAAAAAAACTAAACATACTTAGAAACAGAGGTTTATACAATAAGGAGCTAGAATTCAATAATATACGCAAATTTGACGCAGGATTTTTGTTTTTCTTCAAAGCGTAGTAACAGACGCCCAGCAAGCTACGCAACTGTTGCTACAACGCAGTAGTAGAACAAACAGACATGTCAAAATTAGTTTGTTATTGAATCCTAGTTCCTAGCTACAGGGTCGCCGAAAAGCCATGTCAGACATTCCGCAATTATTAGATGATGTTCACAGAAAAATGCGTGCCAAATCCTATTCTCGTGACACTAAAAAAGTTTATTATGGATTCATTGTTCGTTTTCTTGAATTCCACCGTATTCAAGAGCGCGAAGCATTAATGACCATCGCTGAGGAAAAAGTTGATATTTATCTAGATCACTTAGCACTGGTGAGCAGAATATCGATTAATCGACAAAACCAAGCCCGAAGTGCACTGGTATTTTTATACAAACATGTTTTGGAACGGCCTTTCAGTAAAAAAAGCCTCTAACCTGCCCTTTCTTAACTTCTATTGCCCCTATTTGCCAATAACCTGACTCCTTTCGAACCCTAACTGCGACTCAGCCCTTTCGTTTTAAATTCCGCTGAGTAGTTTCCTTCTTTTCTTGCTCATAGGTTATTTCTCGTTTTTCAAGATTTCAATAACGCAGTTTTATCACTTAAGCTTTTTTCCAGTTTTTTTGGGGGACCATTACTCTTCTGTAAACTTAATCTTATCGTTAACATACAAAGTGTTATTGAATGATAACTTGAAAAGTAAGTTGTTTTTGGACTATGAAGTGTGGAAAATTTCCATTTTAAAAGCTAATTACTAAGAGTATCCTAACAAACTGCTTGTTTCATTAGTCCATTTACACTGTCCTATAGACAAGCCATAAAACAGGCTAGCCACCCGCTATCGCTCGTTCAAAGACTAGCCAATATACTTACAATAACATGAGCTGGAATTATGATAATAATAGATACGCACTGTAACAAAACTAGTACACCCAGTGCACTTTCCCTTGACCTTTTCAGTTTTACAACAAATTTAGGATTAGCAGAAGAAACCACAATACACACGATTCCCCACACCAACCTTTTGTTTCTGCCTCTGGAACCGGTGTTATGGTTGCCAGTACCGACCTCATTACCCAAACCGCAATGATTGAAACGATGGTTTCGGAAGAGCTCAACCAAAGCAAAGCTGAATACGAATGTCAAATACCTTCTGATACGGAAGCATCACAAACATTTATGTTTGATGGATCAAATAATAGTCGATCCAGGTGCCTTAACCATGTTTTCCTCTAGTGTTAGTGGTTCTGCACCAAAAGGCTTAGGTTTTATACCTTCTTCAATAGTGACCACAATTGACGGTATTATTAAGATTCTAGAAGAAGACCTCGACAGCAATGGCGATGATAAATGGAATACCTTTATTTTCGGGATTGACATTCCTCCCAGCGAAACAATGCTTACTGATCAAACATCATCTACAGACAAGCCGCCGTTAGACGATCCTGGATTTCCTGTTTCCTTTTCATGGATTGCAGCAACACTTTCAGTGCCAAAACGTATGAACAGCGATGGAAGGATCATTAATACTTCAGTCACTCAAAGTTTTGAGTTGCCTTTCAACCTTGCAACCCCCAATAATCTTCAAGTCAATTGGGACGGCGGCAATAACTTTCACTTAACAACGTTAAACTCCACTTCTTGTGATGATCTAACAACTGACCAAAGGCCTCCCGTTGTACCTATTAATACTTTTAATGGCGCAGGCAGATACAATAACGTTGATGGAGCGACCATTGAGTTTGTATTAGTCGATGTTGGTGAAACAGATTCTAAGTATAACGCAGCCTTTCTAATTAAGGATATTAATGGTGAGGTCGTTCTGGATGTATCCGGCGCTTTGGATAACCGTGGAAGAAGTATTCATCAGGGTCTTGAGAACGATAAATAAACGGCATTGCTAATTTAGTATAGTTTTATGTTAGAATTAAATTTTTGATATCTTTCTAAAGAGAGCGAGAAATTTAATGGAATGCCCTAAATGCAAATCTAATAAAAACATCAAAGATGGTATCGTAAAACAAAAGCAGCGTTACAAATGTAAAGAATGTAATTTTCGATATACTGTTGCTAGTGGCTCGGGAGCCAAACCATTCTATTTAAGAAAGATGGCTCTTCAATTATATCTTGAAGGATTAGGGTTTCGTTCAATTGGTCGGGTTTTGAACGTAAGCAATGTCACGGTACTAAATTGGATTAGATCCTTTGGTGAGAGCAAGTTGCCGAATTGAAAAGTCCTGAACAAGTGATTTATGCTGAGATGGATGAAATGCATACCTATGTGGGTCAAAAAAAAGCTATAAATGGATATGGATTGCTGTTGATAGATATGGGAAAAAATTCATCAATTTCATTGTTGGCGACCGAAGCGTACAGACAGGACAAAAACTCTGGGAAGGAATTGAAGATCAATTAAATGGAACAATAGCAACCGATTATTGGCAGCCCTATGAACATTTTATTCCTAGCGAAAAACACGTTCAATCCAAAGCTGAAACATACACAGTTGAAGGCTACAATAGTATCTTTAGACATTTTCTTGCACGAATGAGAAGAAAGACAAAATGTTACACAAAAAGTGTTCGAATGCTTGAGCTGTCTATATTACTCTTAATGCATAAAAGAAATGGAACGTTAACTATACTAAATTAGCAATGCCAAATAAACAAGACAAGTAACCAGGGATATGCCTTAACGTAAAGACCCAAACGAATCATTTGGGTCTTTACTTTGCGTAACTGTAAAAGCGATCTGCATTAAAAGCTTCTGGTAGGTAAGCCTTATTCAAATTTAGTCTATAGAATAAGCTGTTAACCAGATACTCTACGCGTAGTTGAAATATTAATTTGCGGTATAACTCAACAATCTGAAACCTGTTTCGCCATAGGCAGGGTCACTACTGGGACCAAACAGTAATTCCACATTAAATATTTCTACCAGAACTTTGCCTTGCATCATCACTTTCAAAGAATTCAGTTTTAGAATCCCTGTATTGGGATCGAAAGAAGCCTCCGCCGCACTCATTCGACTCAAAGCAAAAGTACTTTCATCAAGAAATGCTTCATACACTGGATGATTGGGTGGCATAAAAAGATCGCCTTGATACAAAACCCCACCTACATCGACAGCATGAATAGCAATGCGTTGTGTCGATAATTCAAACAGATTTTCTGCCTGTGATTGACACGTCAAACCTAGGCCAATGATTAGCCAGACTGCTTTCAGAAAAGAATTAAATTTCATATTGTCTCCGCGTTTCTCAAACTTAATGATTAAAGCGTAGTCAAAAAGCAATGAAATTCAATACGCTGCCTGCTTTGACAGTTGACAGTGGGTGCAGCCTATACTTGATGTTATTTATAGATATATGATATAACTTGTTGAAACTAAGTCATACGGGTTATTTCAAAAATGGCACAACTCATTGCTCGCACCGGAAACGAACTGACGATAGAAGTTAAAGTGACTATAGACGGCTCTCTGCTGGAAGCAGAAGATGCGATTCAAAATGCCTGCAACGAAGTTGGACTGCTGGCCACCGGAAAAGCCTTGGAAAATTTTGATACCGATGGACGCGCACTGCAAACCGGGGGTATCAAATGGACCGCTAAAACCCCCAGTGAGAAACACTATCAAACGCCTTACGGAGTCGTCGAAATCAAGCGCTATACCTACCAAACCTCAAAAGGCGGCAAAGTGTGGTGTCCACTGGACGTGAACGCGCGTATTATTCGAGGCGGAACGCCGCGATTAGCCCAGCAAGTCGCGCACAAATATGCGCAGATGAATGCCCAAGCAGTTTGCTACGATTTTGAAGCCAACCACAACCGAAGCATCACCAAATCCTATATCCAGAATATGGCGGATTGGGTCGGCGGCATTGCTCAGGCCAGAGAAGAAGAGTGGACGTATACGTTGCCGGCATTCGATGCCCCCGTTTCAACCATTGTGTTTAGTTTGGATGGTGCCTATATTTTGATGCAAGAAGACGGCTGGCGTGAAGCGATGGTCGGCGCACTGTCCTTTTATGATGCGGAAGGCCAGCGTTTGCACTCGCTGTATTTGGGTGCTCCGCCTGAATATGGCAAGGGAACCTTTAAGCAACGTTATGAGAAAGAAATCCAGCGGATCAAAGCGCTCTATCCTGACGCCCTTTATCTGGGTATTGCTGATGGCGCCAAAGATAACTGGTCATTTTTAACCCCCCATACAGACCGTCAATTACTCGATTTTTATCATGTCACGGAATATCTTGGCAAAGTGGCTTATGCTGCATTTTCACAGAAAACAGCAAAACCCAAAAGAGCCGCATGGCTATCAGAACGGTGTCATCAACTGAAGCATGAGTCAGGAGCGGTTAACGCGTTAATTCAGGAGATGGAGGGGTTAACGCGAAAACAAGGCTTGTCCCAATCCGTTCAAGAAGAGTTGGTTCAAGCATTGACTTACTTTAATAATCATCAGCATCAAATGAATTATGCCGCGCATACGGCTGCCCGGTTACCGATTGGTTCAGGGGTTACTGAGGCGGCTTGTAAAACCTTGGTCAAACAACGCTTATGTTGTTCGGGGATGCGCTGGAAAAACCAAGGAGCAGGGGTGATATTGAGTCTGCGAAGTCTTGTACAGTCAGGCAGTCGATGGCAACAATTCTGGGAGAAGATTAATCAATATGGGGCTCAATGTTATATTTGAAAACATCATTTTAAGGCTCCACCCTTGACAGTTATAAAAAACTGTTATGTTTTTTCATTTGCTTGTGATTTTATTACCAATAAATTAGAGTTGCTTAAGACTCTACCAATAACCAACGGCGATTATGAACCTACAATATTTAACCAAGATTTGTTTCACTATCTGCATCCTCTGCATTTTATTGGGTGCAGGCTTGTTACTTTCAATGATTTGGGGAGAAGTCTTCGATAAGGCTTTTTTGTGGAAAGCTGGTTTAACTTTACTGGTTTTGTTCCTAGCCTCTGCTTTAACGATTAAGGTGAGTAAAACTTTGGACAGTTCCCGCTCAAAATAAAATACATAACGCAGGCAGCTCTCTGATTAGATGAAATATAAAGACAAGCAACTATTCTGGTTAACCCTTGCCATCATTGTTTGTTCTGCACTTTTTTTATACCTTACCCGAGAAAAACCGGTAGCAGTTAAACTACATACAATCCAAACTGGGCTGGTTAAATCCACTGTATCAAACACTCGGGTAGGAACTATCAAAGCGTGCCGCAGAGCATTTCTTGCACCTGCGGCTGGAGGTCAAGTCGCTTTATTAAATGTAAAAGAAGGCGATAAGGTTGCACAACAACAGACCTTATTGGAAGTCTGGAATGCTGATTTAAAAGCTCAAGTAGCACTGCAAAAAGCTAAAATCAAGGTCCAGGAAGCGACTACCAGGCAAGCTTGCTATACTGCACAAGGTGCAGAACGGGAAGCCAAACGATTACAACGCTTGAGCCGTAAAAATCAGCTAATTTCGGCAGAAAAAGTCGATGTTGCGGTGACCGACGCTCAAGCCAAACGAGCAGGTTGTCAAGCTGCCGAAGCAGCCGTCAAAGTAAGCCTGGCTAATCTGCAAGTCTCTCTAGAAGCCGTTGAAAGGACATTGGTCAAAGCGCCTTTTGATGGTGTTGTTGCCGAAGTCAACGCTGAGCTAGGGGAATACGTTACCCCTTCGCCACCCGGTATTCCAACCCTTCCACCGATTGATTTGATCGATAATAGTTGCCTTTATATTTCAGCTCCCATTGATGAAGTTGATGCCCCGCAAATCAAGCTTGGCATGACCGCTTGCGTATCTTTAGATGCATTCAAGGAGCAACGGTGCTCTGGCAAAGTAAGACGGATCGCACCTTATGTACTCGAAAAAGAAAAGCAGGCAAGAACCGTGGAGGTCGAAGTGTTGCTACAAGATGAACAAGAAACCAGCGGTCTTCTACCTGGGTATAGCGCCGACATCGAAGTGCTAGTTGATAGTAAAACCCGGGTGTTGAGGGTTCCCACAGAAGCGGTTTTGGACGGCAATAAAGTGCTAATACTGGCACAGAGCGGCACCATTGAAGAACGAAAATTTTCACCTGGCTTAAATAATTGGCGCTTCACCGAAGTGCTATCAGGCTTGCAAAAAGGAGACGCGCTGGTTTTATCCGTTGGCATGGAAGGTGTTGAAGCCGGCGTCAAAGCAGTCGGTGCAAAACAAGAGTGATTGTTCTCGAAAATATTCAGCGTAATTTTCAGGTCGGCGATCAAACCGTACACGCTCTGGCGAACATCAATCTAACAATTCAATCGGGAGAGTACGTTTCTGTTATGGGGCCGTCGGGTTCTGGTAAATCTACCCTGTTAAATATTATCGCACTGCTGGATCACCCAACTTCAGGTCGCTATCTACTCAATAGTGAGGACGTAACGCTGTTAGATGATCAAATGCTAGCTAAGATTCGCCGAGAAAACATCGGTTTTGTGTTCCAGTTTTTTCACCTAATACCACGCCTTTCTGCTGCGGAAAACGTTGAGATGCCTATGACTTTAGCTGGCTATGCGCCCATACTCCGTAAACAAAAAGTAGCTGCTGCACTGCAAAAAGTAGGTTTGAGCGATCGGTCTGATCATCGTCCAGACCAACTCTCCGGCGGCCAAAGACAACGCGTCGCGATTGCCCGAGCGATGATAATGGAACCGACGGTGTTATTGGCTGATGAACCGACCGGCAATTTAGATCGTGCGTCTGGTATGGATATCATCGATCAACTGGAAAGTCTCAATCAACAGGGCGTTACGTTGATAACCATTACTCATGATCATACCATCGGTCAACGTGCTAAACGACAAATTACCTTAGTTGATGGTCAAGTGGAACAAGATCAATCCGCATGATTATCAAGGACTATCTGCATCAAGCCGGAATTTCCATCAAAACCCAACCTGTTAGAGCCGGACTGATCTTGCTAGCAATGGGAATTGGAGTTGCTTCGGTTACCCTTTTAACAGCGTTGGGTGAAAGCGCCCGCTCCTTTGTGGTCAACGAATTTGAGTCGCTGGGCACTCACCTGATTATCGTGTTACCTGGGCGCAATGAAACCACCGGCGGACAGCCGCCTTTGTTCGGAGAAACGCCGCGCGACCTTACGTTAGACGATGCCATGTCACTGTCTAGAAGCCCTTATATAGCCGCCATTGCGCCAGTAAATGTTGGCAATGCCCCGGTGTCAGCTCTAGGATATGAACGGGAAACCAGTATTGTGGGTTCAACCAACGCCTTGTTACAAGTCAGACATCTTGACATTGCCCAAGGTCGTTTTTTACCACTAATTGATGTTGATCAAGCGTTACCCGTTTGCGTCATTGGTCAAACCATCAAAGATGAATTATTCAAAAACCAGCCTGCGCTAGGTGAATGGCTGCGCATTAACGACAGCCGCTTTCGAGTCATTGGTATTTTATCATCCGAAGGTCAATCCATTGGCGTGGATTTCGACGAACTCGTGATCATCCCTGTCGCTTCAGCCCAGGCTTTGTTTGATACCAACTCGTTGTTTCGAATTTTGATCGAAGCCAAATCACAGCAGGCTATGTATCAAGCAGTTGATCAAGTCAAAACTATTATCAAACAGCGGCATGAAGGAGAAGACGATGTTACGATAATTACGCAAGATAGTGTGGTAAGTACCTTTGATAAGATTTTATCGGCTTTGACTTACACAGTCGCAGGCATTGCCAGCATCAGCCTTGCAGTAGCGGGTGTCTTGGTAATGAACGTTATGCTCGTCAGCGTATCCCAGCGCACCAGTGAAATCGGTTTACTGAAAGCATTAGGCGCGACTCATCGACAGATTGAATGGCTGTTTTTAACTGAAGCGGCTATTTTGTCGTTGATTGGTGCCCTTTTTGGTGTGGCGCTAGGACAAATTACATTGTCCGTTTTACAAGCAATGTATCCCGATTTTGAGTTATTTCTGCCAGCTTGGGCGCTGTTTTCTGCGCTGGGTGTTGCCCTGGGTACCGGTTTACTATTTGGTGTGTTACCCGCCATTAAAGCCGCCAAACTCGATCCGATCCAGGCTCTTTCCAGGAAATAGGCGGGTAGTTATGCATCCCAAAGACCTAATCAGCCTTTCTTATCGTAGCGTTATTGCTCATAAACTTAGGTCTTTATTGACCACACTTGGCATCATTATAGGTATTGCTTCAGTAGTGATTCTAACCTCCATTGGCGAAGGTATTCACCGCTATGTGTTGAACGAATTCACCCAGTTCGGCACCAACTTAATCGCGGTGGTACCTGGTAAGTCAAATACCTTCGGTACATCTGGGGCCACTATCAGTACCGTGCGCCCCTTATCATTGTTGGATGCAGAAGCCATTAGTCGCATTGACCACGTGCAAGAAGTCGCCCCTCTGGTACAAGGTAATGCCCGCATCGAATCAGACAAAAAACAAAGGCGCGCCAGCGTTTTTGGCGTCGGTGCTGCGGTACCCACTGTTTGGAATGTTAAAGTCGATATCGGCAGATTTCTCCCCCAAGGCGAGCAACTCAACCCACGAGCTTTTGCTGTACTCGGTAGCAAATTGAAAACCGAACTTTTCGGCTCAAGCAACCCATTGGGGCAACGCGTCCGAGTCGGACAAGACCGGTATCGAATAATCGGTGTTATGGAGACGAAAGGACAGATGCTAGGTTTCGATTTGGATGATTCGATTTACATCCCGGTTGCCAAATCACTTGAATTATTTGACCGCGAAGGTTTAATGGAAATCGACTTGGTCTACAGCGCTAAAACCACAGCAAAAAAAGTAGAACGATCACTCAAACGATTACTCATTGCTCGTCACGGCCAGGAAGATTTCACTTTAATAACTCAAAAACAAATGCTGGAGACATTAAATTCGGTATTGAATATTTTAACTTTGGCGGTTGGTGCTCTGGGCGGTATTTCATTGCTGGTGGGTACCGTTGGCATATTAACAATGATGAGCTTGTCTGTATCGGAACGGATTTTTGAAATCGGTTTATTGAGAGCAATAGGGGCTACTCGCACCATGATTTTTCAGATTTTTCTCAATGAAGCATTGTTACTGTGTCTATTAGGAGGGTTTTTCGGTGTACTTACCGGCATTAGCCTAGTCAAACTCATCAAATTCTTTATTCCAGAATTACCCATCGAATTAGTCTGGACTTATATAGTCATCGCCCTGATAGCTTCATTGCTTATCGGCTTGCTAGCAGGCATTCTGCCTGCCCTAAAAGCAGCACGATTTTCTCCATTGGAGGCATTGCGGATGGAATGAAGTATTCCTTAAGAAACAGTTTATGAAGAGTAATTTATGTCGAACAGTGTTGCCAGGGATGTATACAGAAGCCAGATTAAACCCTTTTGTCAAATAGTTGGATGTATCGTGGTACGAGCAGAGTTGTTGTGAGATTTAGAATTTTAGCGGCCTGATTATCAGTCATATCCATGGCCACTTGATCGCATATTGCAAAGCTTACTCCCGGTTTCAAATTTTTCTCACTTTCAGTCAATGATTTTAGTTTGTCATAAGGTGTCATCATGTTTTTATAGGGAATAATATTACTATTGCTCATGACGTATTCCTCGTTGTAAATTTATCTTGCAGGATAGTTTGAAACAGAATACGTCAGCTTTTATTTTTGTCAAACACCAGATTTATTCATAACTCTTTTAATTATTATAAATACCCAAAAGTACTGTATACGTTCAATATTAACTCGTTTATTATGTCTTAAAACTTGCTTATAGGTAGGCAAAAAAAATTTCGAGTAGAAAAATTATTTATTCTGACAAGTTGTTTTAATCAGGATGTCCTGAAACCATTAGTAATCCTCTACACAAATACGGAGTTAACATGAAAATATTACGAAATAAAAACGTGGTTCTAAGTATTGCTGCTATCATGATGATATGTTCCGCAGTGACTTTATCGCAACGTTACCAATTCACGTTTGTAGCTCAAGAATCGATGGCAAGTGAAGATAATTGTATCGATGACTACAGCAGTGAAGAAAATTGTACTGATGACTACGATTTTCAATGTGATTATTAATTGCCGTTTCAATTATGCAACATAATCACTCTTAAGTTTACAAGGCAGTTAGGTATGTCAACAACCTAGCTGTTTCGATTATGATAGGTTTAACTTTAATAAAAAATTTCAATCTTTGTATTTTATTTAGTCTAAATTCATTGATTAACGCATCACCACTTCATGGTGATGCGTTTTTATTTAGTGACAGAGCTTGAAGGTTTTCTCTCTATTTCCTTCTTCTCAATATGCAATTTATAGGGGAGCATGGAGGCAACAATCAATATTAGAGTAATAATTAAAACGATAACGTTTTTTCTCATACTAAAGCTCTATATGTCAATTAATCAGATGCGGTGGGTACCGTCATCCTATCTTTTAACATAGCAGTTACATCGTGCTCTTTAATTGATCATTTTGATATCAAAAAATACAAATTCGATTGCTAGAATGTAAACTGCCATAATGCATAAGCGTAATCGATGTCTTCTGCACTGGGTATTCCACTATTGATAAGGCTTCCAGCAAAGATATGGCTATAACCCACCATCAACATATGGTGGCGGCCCACTGGTTTTTTAACCACCAAATCGATTTCTGATCCAATATATCTATCATCACTGGCGTTACCTGGAACAATGACACCACCAGGAATATTGTATACAGCATCATTTTTTTGTGCACGCCAAAAATTATGCCATTCCACTTTTGCTTTTAAACCTAATCCTGGATTAAATTTCATCCCAAGCCTAGCATCAATAGTATTAAACCGATTTAATGTTAGCGCATGCCCATAATGGCCAAAGCCGGTAGCAAAAAGCGGATCGAATGTGTTGACATTGCCACCTGCATTTTCATCGCCACTGCCATAATCAAAACCGAGCCACATATCTAAATCCATTGGCCATTCTGCGGGTTTAATTCCTAAAACAGCCGTTGTTGTAAAGGCATCAATACTGTCGTTACCAATACGACCGAACTGATAAGCACCTTCAACTTCATAGTAAACATCTGATGTCCCAATGTTGGCCCATTGGCGACCGCCAATAGTATAGCGGTTCTCATTGCCGGTAGTGCCGTTATAAGTTCTTGACTTTCTTGGAGTCCCTAGAAAATAAGTTTCTATTTTGCCTGGTAAAAAATTAACTTTTCCTTTACTGTAAATACCAAATAATTCCCTATCGTTATCTGCCGCATCTACTTCATATTTTTGCTTTTTTATCGGTCTAGTCCAAAAACCACTTACTTCCCAGTCGTTCCAATTTACGATTGCCCTGACTCCATCCCAGGAATTACGTGTATTGAGCCAATTTAACGGACTGATTAGGCGCTGCCTACCAAATCCCAGTTCTTGTCGGCCTACTCTAAGTCTTAAACCAAGGCAGCAATCTAGTTTTGCCTTAAATTCGATAAATGCATTCAATAAATCGACATCCTGAATATCTATGGCACGTTGTCCACCGGGCAGGTCGCGGTTGCTAGAATGACTAGAAATCCCTTCGACATAAACTCTCGCCCAATCGTCAATATGAAGATCTGTGTGAAGCCGAAATCGGGAATATAGGTAGTGATCACTGTTATTTGCTGAAGCTCCAAATCCAAAGCCATCAAAATACTCATAGCGTAATCTCGACTGTCCACCGAAACTAATCCAGATTTTACCGTTATCGCTCAAATTGAGATGTTTTAATGATTGGTAAAAACCTTTTAATCCATCGCTTTGAACTGCATGGTAGTTAGACCAGTTTTCGTTAAACCGCATATTCTTAAATTTCGGTGCATCCATTCCTGCGGAAACAGTTTCATTTATTAATAGTACGCCAACCAACACGGCAAAAAATCTTATTCTCATTTAGCTAATCCTTGTTTGACTTGATAAAAAAAGTCTAGACAATTGTGCAAATGATTTTAGATTTCCGCGTTTTTTGTTAACTACTTTGCAAAAATGTTGCTATTAGGACAATTAGGGCAACCGTGAAAAATGGTTGACCATTATTACGATCCGGGCCGTTGCCCAAGGCGAAACTGTTCTAACTGTAACTCATTGAAGTTTTATTGATTCTATTCGTTTGTTTTTACGTAACCAATTGAATTTAAATAGGTTGATTTCTGTCAAGTAGATTATGAACAGAAATGCTATTTCAGGCTCATTTTAGAACCAATAAGAACCAATAGGGTCAGACTCTAATACTGCTTACTTAAGAGGCTGTTATATATAGTATTCAATGAGTTGTGTTACATTATGAAGGTTAAGCTCTTCGTTCTAATCAGATATAATTGAATTACCTATAAAATTAATCTGAAAAAGAGCTTAACCTTGACTAATATTACAAAAAAAATCGTATTACAACAAATCCGCAATTTCAAAAACTCTATTTTTCAATTTTCCCACCTACCTTATGCAGATATTTTAACCACCGCTGCTTTGGAACAAATCATAGAGCACTCAGCGAGTAGTCGAGAACGTATTTTTACGCCGCTAGTCACACTCAAAACGTTTATTTTTCAGGTGCTCAGTACTGATGGTTCCTGCAGGCAAGCCGTCAGCCATGTGCTTGCAGAACGGTTATACCAAGGCCGCTCAGCTAACTCTATAATAACGGGGGTCTATTGCAACGCCAGAAAACGCTTACCTCTCAATCCACTCAAGCAGGCTGTTGAAACCTCAGGACAAACATTGCACCAGCAAGCACATAAATCTTGGTTGTGGAAAGGACATAACACGCTGCTGACAGACGGAACCACGGTACTGATGCCCGATACGCCAGAAAATCAGGCCGACTTTCCTCAACAATCCAATCAAAAGCCTGGCTTGGGGTTTCCTATTACCCGTATTGTTGGGCTCATTTCGTTAAGTGTCGGCTCGGTTGTTTCCTATTCCATGGGGCCTTACCAAGGAAAAGGAAGTGGTGAAACCTCATTATTCGGTCGGATGATCGGTACGATCACCCAAAATGATCTATTGCTGGCCGACCGGTATTACTGCACTTGGGCTATTATCGCACGGTTGATACAACAAGGCTCGCATATGTTGGTTCAAAACCATGCCCAGCGTAAACCGGACTTTCGCCGAGGCAAAAAGCGGGGGACAAAGGATCATCTTATTGAATGGAAAAAGCCCAAGCGAAAACCCGATTGGATCAACCAAAATGATTATGATACTTTACCGGATGAAATAGTGATTCGAGAGTTCTCCGTAGGCGGTGTAGTCTACGTATCAACTTTACTGGATGTTAAAAAATATCACAAAAAAGAGCTGGCAAAACTCTACACTCAGCGCTGGTTAATTGAACTCGATTTTCGCAGCATTAAAACGAATATGAAAATGGACATGCTGCGCTGCAAATCTCCAGAGATGGTTCAAAAAGAAATCGCCGTTTATTTATTGGCGTACAATCTTATTCGAGCCAGTATAGCCAGGACGGCCAAGATTAAGAGTCAAATTCCCAGACAGATAAGCTTTATGACAACCGTTAAGATTTTTAATGCAGGGCTATTACAGCTGATAGTCCTTTCCGGAAAGGTTTTGAAATATGCTATTGATGGTTTATTGAATGCAACCGCTTCTATTGGTTTGCAAAAAAGGAAAGCACAACCTCGGGCAGTAAAACGTCGACCTAAGCCTTATCCTTTACTGACATCAACCCGAGAACAAGCTTGTGAAGCTATTAATTCATAAGGGAATTTTCTTAAGTAAGCAGTATTGGGGTCTGACCCTATTGATTCTTGACCCTATTGATTCTTGACCCTATTGATTCTTGAGTCTGACCCTATTGATTCTTTAAACCATTTAATAGATTGACCATAGATTGACCGCATTCGTCATTTCATCGTTATGTAGACGAAAGTGTTTACGATAAAAACTGGGGAGACAATGGCATTGAAGTATTTAATGACGTATTTGGTAAAAAAGGAATGGGTTGAATTGGAGCGTAGAACTCACCTTATCTGTTTTTACAAGTAAAAAGTGATCGAATGATTGGTTTAAATGATTAGGAAGATTCAGCGTGTAGTATTATTTTTAAAAAGTTATCATGCATAAAATGTATGTTATCCCGTTTGGAAACAAAAGGCTTAAGTCGTTTTTATTTCGAGATTCGGCGGTCTAGCGTGTAAGATATGCAGATCAAGATAATAATTTGTTAGCGCAAAAACGTGGGCGCGCGGCAGGGCTAATTTGTTCTAGCCGGTAAGTTATTGATTTATTTTTAATATCATTCACGGAAATTTTATATCATATTGAAAATAAAAGATATTTTATATGACATTGTTAATTCATTCAGATGATAGGTCTATGCTCCTGAATTTAAGGCTTTGCTCGATAGAACAAATTAGCCCTGGGGCGCGCGGTCCCACCGGGTGTGTTTTTGTTTAACCGCGCGAAAACTGTATGGTTAATTGAACGAAGAGGATAGAATTATGAGCAAAGATCCAAACAGAGAACTAGCGGAACAGCGACTCAACATGGGTAAAGACCCTGGTGGGGCGTATGCGGATTTAAATCAAAAATATCAGAATCAACAAAATAACGGCGGTGGTGGCGGTGGCGGTTCGTGTTTTACTGGTGATACTAAGGTTCTAACACCAACTGGGTGGAAAAGAATCCAAGAATTTGAAAGGAATGACGCCATACTCTCCTACTCTTTGGACGAAAATGCAATTATTGAACGAGAGGTGTTAAGAATTAAGAGACATAGAAATCTTTCGCAAGTGTGGGAGCTAAAATTTTCGCTGAGCAAAGAAATTGTGAAAACAACCATTGCCCATTCCTTCTTAACTCAAAGAGGATGGATTAAAACCGAAAATCTCATTGTGGGTGACAGCGTCGTATATTCCGATAGCGATAATAGTATCGTAAACCAGGAGATAGTGTCAGCAACCGCAACTCAAGAGTACAGTGAAACCTACAATCTGGTAACATCTGGAGATAATAACTTTATCGTGAATGGTGCCGTAGCCCATAATTTCACGTATTTTCGCAGGCTGCGTTCGTTGTATATCAATATAGGTAATGGGTTTGCGAGAAGTTTCTCCCCCTCGAGTAGTAGTACAAGCAAACAGGCTACCTAACAATTATTGCGCTAAACAAGTGCATTCAGCCGACCTGCAACACTCCGCGGCTTATTGCGCATTTCTTAGGCATTATCGCGCAAACACCGCTACGCGTTGCGAGTCGACTGATTATTGACGTTAGAGCATTGCAAATGTATAAAAAACAATACTTTGAAAGAGGTGGATTACTGACGGGAACAGGAAGCTTTATCGCTGCAATTCCCGCTCTCACTAGAGTGCCTGGTCCAGGCACAATAGCTACTCTTTTTACATATTCTGGTCTTGGTATAGGAGTAATTGGGGTAGCGATGATTTTAATCCCGTTCATCCCTAAGTGGCAAGAGAACTACCCAACAGTCCGGCGCGTTGGCCGAAATGATTTGAAGCGAGCATATATATTTTGTGGTGGTGTTTTTGGAGACAATTTTTCTAGTTTTAACTCTGTTAAAAAATGGTTCCGTCATAACAACAAGATGTTTTGGCTCGTCGAGAAAGTTAAGCACAATGGCCCTGTAAAAGTAAGTGTTATAACTGGTTTTTTCTCAGTTCTGCCGTTGACACAAGAAGGCGTGGATATGCTCTTGGATGGCCAAATTGATGGAACACACTTTACAACAAAACATATTGCGTTGAATTTTAATACTCCAGTGGCTTACTATGTCGGTGCGATTGGATCAAAAGGAGGGAAGTCGAAAGGTGTTGCATTAGGAGCTCTTACTGAGCGAATGTCAGCTTTTCTTGAAACATATCCGGCTCCTATTTATGCGCGTCCAACCACACGGGATGGATTGAGAATCGCACGACAATACTTTGAGGCTGTAGATGGTTCGGGTACGCGCGATATGAACAAACTTTATGTTCGTGAAACTAATGTGCTCTAACCTCTATATGAACGCCCCTTGTCAATAGGCAAAGTAAATTTACTGAAGTTTCCTAGAAATTCATTAAGCGACCATGCGAAGCAATACGGCTACCAGAGCGAAATAGGGGACGCTTCCCTTTATGCCGTACTTTTATTTGGGTATAATATTCTCATGCCTAGATTGAGTCGAGCAGTTTTTACAGGAATACCACATCACATCACACAGCGAGGGAACCGCCGAGAAGACGTTTTTTTCACAAAGGAGGATCGTACCGTTTATCTGGCGTGGTTAAACGAGTATTGTGGTTAGATACAGAGTTTAAATTTTGGCTTACTGCCTGATGACAAACCATATCCATCTGGTCGTGGTCCCAGAGAAGGAAGAAGGATTGCAGCGTGTCTTGAAACCTTTGCATATGCGGTACGCGCAAAAGAATCAATCGAGCACAAGGCTGGAAAGGCCATGTGTGGTAAGGACGATTTTTTTCATCGCCGTTGGACGATACGTATTTGTGGGCAGCGATCCGTTATGTTGAGCGCAACCCGGTGAGGGCGAAAATGGTGTTGAAGGCAGAAGACTATCCGTGGTCGAGTGCTGCTGCGTATTGTGGGCTGAAAGAGGATCAGCTATTGAATCAAAGATTAGCGTGGAAGATGCAACGCCAACAAATTATTGACTGGTCTTCATGGCTAGTTGAGGAAGATGAACTGCAAACCCTGGAAGTATTACGACGAAACGTTGAAAAAGGTCTGCCCTGTGGTACAGAAAAGTTTGTTCGACGCTTGGAAAATGAACAATGGGGTCACCCATTAGCCTACCGGTGTCAATAGCCGATACGATATTCTGCCCATGTATCAGCCTAGGTGTTAAAGATGCCAAGGTTAAGATGAGGTTTCCTTTTTAGCAACTAGGCGGCGCGCCGTTCATTTGGGCACCTTGCACCCTAGGTGCAGCGTCTCCTCATAGCTCTTTTCCTAATTAACGTCTTTTTCTTTTTAACGACCTATCAATATACAGCATCGATTTATCACTAAAATCCATTGCATCAACGAACATCGCACCCGTTATGTCTCGTTTTCGGCATCAGATCAAAACGATCCGCACCAGTCACCCATCTGGATTAAAGAAATCAATAGGGGGTACGATTAAAAGTGATGCAAGACTAAATTTTCATCATGCCGCCTTTTGCCTAACATCTTGCCAGTAATTTTCCCATCGTTGATTGATTCTACATAATCGCAAAGCCAACATATAATCTATATTATTGGGTGACCACCAAGCTCCAGGACGCTTAAGCCGAGCTTGAACAATGTAACGGTGAGCGCTTTCAATTTCACCTGAACCGATTGGAAGTCCTTTTTCTATCGCACCTTGATAATCAACTTGATCCAGACGATTTCTCAAGTAGCGGTAAGCCCTACGAACCGGCGCTTTCTCATCATCCGTTTCGGATGGTTCAAGAAACGGCAATAGGGTTTCAAGAACAAGGCTGGCCTGATTGATTTTCAAACGTTGTTTTTGTTCATCTAACCATAATGCCGAGTCACCTGTACAGCTAGGTGCCGCTTCTGCCAAGTATTCACAAAGATGCATTAAGTCGATTAAATAGGTTCCATTTTCGCCAAATTGTTCATCCACTTGGCGCTTGATCCAGGATGCGCCATCGCCTACCGAATGCACGTGTGTTTGTTGGCCAAAGTTTACATTCATCGCGCAATCAAATAACTGGCGACCTGTTTCTTCAATACCCCCAGAAAAGTTTCCTCCATAATGCAGCGTCCGACTGCCACATTCATGGGCAATACAAAGTCGCAGTTCTTGCCAGCCCAGTGTTTTTTCTTTTCGCTTATCTTTTGCTTCAGGATCAATGGTCACCACAGGAACCATGCCTCCATCTGTCTCTGCAATGACGTGTTTTGTACCTGAGGTATCTGGCCAGTCACTGACAAGGTCTGTTTGTTCAAATATCGCTTTGCCATGATGCTCTGTGATGAACCTAATACTACTCACCGGTACCTCTATTCCATAATGTTCTTGGAGTTTAGCGTTGACTTGGCCAAATGGCTGGTCTGCTCCAAAATCTGTGATGGCCCGTTGTAAAGGCGTCGAGGTACTTCGGCAGGTCACATTCGCTTGATCTGAAAAAGTACGAACGATATGGGTTGACTCACGAAAGAGGGTTTCTTCAATTTCGATAATATCAAAGGTACTATGCCACCACAGTTTTTTTTCCTGCAATACGTAATTCGGGTTGTTCTTTCAATTCAGCTTCATTGCGCTTATTTTTACTTTCTGCCCACTCGGAAAGTGCTGCGTGACCTATTTTTCGAACCTCTTCAATGACGCGTTGCTCCGCTGCATCCGCTTTCTCAATCGTTTCATCGTCATCTTCTACGATAGCCATTAATACCTCAACACGATGGCGTAGTATGGGATGTTCATTTAGAAGTTCGAGTAGCTTTATATCTTTTTCGGGGATGGTTTTGTTCATGTATATTTTCTTTTATATTTCAACTCTATAAAATACAATCTTAACATGTTGCATCACTTTTAATCACACCCATCAATAGGGTCAGACTCGTTTGAAAATCAAAAATAAGCAGTCTTGTCCAACATGAAATGAGTCTGAAACGACTCCTTATTTCCAGTATAAAATGAGCCTGAAATAGCTTTTCTGTTCATAATCCACTTTATGAAAATGATTATGAACATCGATAATTTAACCCAAATAGGGCACCTCGAATCCTTTTTGCAGGGCAACCAATCGATAGCCTATTCGATACCGGGTAATAAAGCTGAGCGGTATCAATTGATCCAAAAGGGACTCGTTAAATTCAACTACCTGTAATGGTCAAGTTTTCTTGGAAGGATTTTAAGCCGCTTTTTTCATTTCTTTGGTTTTTTGATGAGGGGTTTTATAATCAATAGCAGAATGTAACCTTTTATAGTTATAGAAACTAATATAGCTAGTCACAGCACTGACTACAGAGGAGTAATTAATAAAACTCAAATAGTTCAGCCTCTCTGTTTTTAAATTCCTAAAAAACCGCTCCATCACAGCATTATCCCAGCAATTAGCTCGACGGCTCATACTTTGTGTTATATCCAAGTCATGAAGATAATCAACAAATAGATTGGCTGAATATTGAACCCCTTGGTCTGAATGAAACATTAATTGTTGAGTATCTGGCTTGTGTTTATTAATCGCATGTTCTAATGCTGACTTTGCAAGCTCTGCATTGGGTTCTTCTGATAATGCCCAGCCCATAATTTCTCTTGACCCAAGATCAAGTATACAAGCTAAATAGCTCCAGCCTGTATAGGTTTTAATGTAGGTAATGTCACCTACCCAGTGCGTATGAACAGTACTGGGATTAAACTGTCGTTTAAGTAAATGATCCGCTTTCTTGTGGACTTCTCCCGCTGGATAGCTGTGTCGCTTTTTAGGTTTTATGGCAATGACATTCGATTTTTTCATTAATGAAGCTGTTTTATAAACGCCTATTTCAATCCCTCTGTTAGCTAATTCAACCTGAGTCCTTCGTTTACCATAGGTATGCTGAGTTTCAATGGCTATCAATTTAATTTGTTCTATGGTTTCTTGTTCTTCATCGCTCATTTGATTATTAATCTGATAGTAGTGTGTACTGAGAGCTATATTAAATAGTGTGCAAAGCTCTGTTGTTTGATAGCCTGGAGAAGCCTTCTTTATTTCAACAATCAATTCAGATTGTTGTTGTCTCGAACAAAGAAGGCTGTGGCCTTTTTTAGTATTTCATTATCCCTTTTAGCTCGCCATAATTGCTTCTCTAGGCTTTGTATTTTCTGTTGTTCTGGGGTTAACGCTTGCTTATCCTGAGGTGTATTACCTTTGAGTTCATCTAAATATTGCTTTTTCCATCGCCTCACAGCAGAGTCACCTGCTCCTGATATTTCCATTACCTGCTTATTGGTATATCCTTCATTTACCATGAGTTTAGCGTAGTCTAGACGCTGTTCTGTGGTGAAGGTTGTTTTAGGTTTTACTGTGGTTATTTCGGTCATTTTTTATCCTAATTTTGGGTTGGATTATAAGCTATAAATCCTTCCAAGATTATTAGACCATTACAACCTGTCCTGCAATAAAAAAGACAAGGGCATCATTAGTCGGTTTCTGATTAAGCTAACCGGTTATTCCCGCCAGCAGATGACACGTCTCATCGCGCAGTACCGAAAGACCGGTTACGTCAGGTACAGCCCAGCAAGAGGCAATGGTTTCAACCGAAAATATTCTCAGCGCGATATTCGATTATTGGCAGACATTGATGAATGGCATGAGAAACCTTGTGGTCATGCCGTGAAAAAGCTTATTGAGCGTTCCTATCAGGTGTACGGAGAGAAGCAGTATCAAAAGCTGGCGACAATCTCTGTTTCACACCTCTACAATCTGAGGGCATCAAAAACCTATCAGTTACAGCGCAGAGACTTTGAAAAAACCAAACCCAGGCAGATCGCCATTGGCGACAAAAGAAAACCACAAGCCAACGGTCAGCCAGGATACCTTCGCGTTGATACCGTTCACCAGGGCGACCAGGACAAGCAAAAAGGCGTTTATCATATCAATGTAGTTGATGAAGTCACTCAGTTTGAAATGATCTTATCCGTTGAAAAAATCAGCGAACACTTTTTAATCCCCGTGCTTGAACAAATACTGGAAACTTTTCCCTTTATCATCAAAGGTTTTCACTCTGACAATGGGTCAGAATATATCAACAAGCCCGTAGAGAACCTGTTAAATAAGCTATTGATTGAAATGACCAAATCACGATCCCGACAAACCAATGATAATGCACTGGTTGAAGGCAAAAATGCCGCGGTGGTCAGAAAGGTTTTTGGCTATACCCATATCCCACAAAGATGGGCTGCGAGGCTGAATGAATTCAATATCAAGTATTTGTACCCCTATGTTAACTATCACAGGCCCTGCTTTTATCCTGAAATCATCACCGACGATAAAGGAAAGCAGTCTAAGCAATACCCCTATAAAAACATGATGACACCTTATGACAAACTCAAATCACTACCTGACAGTGAAAAATATTTGAAACCGGGAATAAGCTTTGCGATACTCGATCAGGTTGCCATGGCAATAACCGATAATCAGGCCGCTATAATCCTAAAAAAAGAAAGACAGAAACTTTTTAACCAGATTTTTGAACAGAAAAAAATGGCTTAACTTTTATGCACATTTCAGACTCATTTCTGAATTGGAAAATACTGATGTGATTTTTGTGGCAGATGAAGATTATCAGTTTTATCTGTCAAAACTCAAAGATGCCTGTCAGAAATTTCAATGTGAAATTCATGCCTATGTTTTGATGACCAATCATGTGCACTTGTTAATGACTCCTTATTCAGAAAATAGTATCAGCAAGGTCATGCAGTCATTGGGACGTTACTATGTCCAATATTTCAATTACCAATATGACCGGACAGGCACACTCTGGGAAGGGCGTTATAAGGCGACTTTGCTTGATAGTGAACAGTATTTGCTGGTCTGTAGCCGATATATTGAATTGAATCCTGTCCGAGCTAAAATGGTTTCTCATGCTGATGAATACCCCTGGTCAAGTTATCCTTGCAATGCGATGGGAAAAGAAAATCTGTTAATTACACCTCATCCGATTTATAAGGGATTAGGCCTAACTGAGGTTCAGCGTCAGTTAGGTTATAGAGCGTTATTTGACAGTCACATGTCGAGTGCCGATATAGAACAAATTAGAGAAGCCACGAATAAAGCTTGGGTGCTAGGTAATGATCGATTTAAAGAGAAAATTGAAAAGTTATCGGCACGGCAGGCAAAACCAAAAGCTCGGGGCGGAGATCGGCGATCAAAAGTTTATAAGGCAAGTAATTTCAATCGAGTCTGACCCTATTGCTTCGAGTAGATTATGAACAGAAATGCTATTTCAGGCTCATTTTATGCTGGAAATAAAAACTTGTTTCAGACTCATTTCATATAGGACAAGGCTATAACTAGCAATTTTAAACCTGTTTCTATAAGGTATAATGACATTCATTGATGGAAGCACGAGCACCCTCAGCTTCTACATATATCATTAATAATGAACAGGAAATATCGGTCTTCGCTCTAAACTAAGCTAATACAGCTATAACCGCATCTATTAATTATTGTTAGCCTGGCAGAATGAATCAACAAATAATTCATGGATAATGTAAAAAAATAAAATACAGTGAGTGTAATGTGAAAAAATTCAGCTATTGGTCTACGGTCTGGCTTCAAACAATGTGTTTTGCAGGGTTAATGAGTGGTGATGCCTTCGCGTTGGGGTCTTCTGAAAAATTTATACAACCCTATGTGGCCACCAATCTTATATATGATAGTAATATATTAAGGGTTTCTGAAAACGTAAAAGATAGTTTTATCGAAAGAGTTAGAGCAGGTTTTGATTTGGATTGGAAATTGAACCGCCAGCATTTTCTGCTGAAAGGCGAAGTGAACCATAGCTGGTATCAAGACTTAGATGAACTGAACTATCTAGGCTGGGATACTCTGGCAAAATGGGACTGGCAGCTGGGTAATTATTTAAGTGGTGAAATAGGTTACTCAAACAACCAAATATTGGGAAACTTTACTCAAATCAACGGAGATGTGGATGGTAGCGGAGGTTTAAATAATTTAATCAATACTCAACAATTTTTCGCCAATTCGGGTTACCTATTTCACCCTAATGGTAAAGTTCACATCGGCTGGTTTCGTACTGACACAGAATACGATGCTGATGACAGATCCTTCAGTAATAATATAGAAGATAACGCTGAATTCGAATTGCAATACCTAAGCCCAACGGGAAGCAACTTGGGGTTCCGGTTTCTTTCGACTATCGGACAATATCCAGACCGAGAATTTAACCAAGATAGCCGGGAGGATGATGGCTATCTTCGCTTTAATTACTGGTTGTTCTGGAAGTGGCAGTTGAGTGTAAAAACGCAAATAGAAGGACAAGTAGGTTACACCACTCAGGAAAACGACCATTTACGAAATCGGGATTTTTCAGATTTCACGGGTCGCTTGACTTTAAACTGGGCGCCGACGGAAAAAACACAATTGTTATTATCAGGATGGCGTGAAATTGATCAGGCATATAACTTTAATGCGAATTTTATCTTGACTCAAGGTGTAGCATTCACGCCCACATGGAAGATAACACGTAAAGTAGAATTAAACTTACCACTTTCCTATGAACGTTTAGAGTTTATTGGTGACCCAAATACATCATCCAATGGAATACAAGTCGATAATATTTGGAGCGCTACGCTTAATGCGCTCTATCTTCCTTTTGACAATACAACCCTTGGCATGTTGTTACGTTATGAGAAGAAAAACTCCAATGGCACCGCCAATGACGGTACCTCCAGATCATATGAAACAGCCTCTGTAGGCTTGAATATGCAAGTGACTTTTTAATCTTTTTCTATAAAACCCGAAAAATAGATTTTCCGAGTGGTAGCAAACTTATTGCTAATCCTAAAACAACGTCTTCTATACTTTAAAAATAACTCGCAACAAACAGCCATTAAATGAAAAACGATTGTTATGTCCGCTATTACCAACAATATATCATCGCTATTATATTAAAGTGTTATTGAATAACTTAACCTGGGCCAACCATCACCGAACCCTTGCTACTTTATTGCCGGTTGGCCTGGCTTTAAGCGCTGCCTTATTGGGTGTAGTGATTGCAAATGGCAATATATTATTGCTGCTTGTTTTCGTTGGCGCTATTTGCGCTGCCGCCCTGTTAACAACCCCCATTATTTTGTTATGGATTGTGCTTATTGGCGGCTTAGTATTCTCAGGCCTGGCTGAACTATATATACCGCAATTGCGCTTTATACGATGGGCCGTAGTGGTAGGTGCTATGGCTTTGATAGGGATAGCATTAATTCGGTTAGCCACCAAACCACCTTCACGGCTTGTCAAGATTCAAAAAACCGGGATCAGCCCACTTGCATGGTTAGCCTTGTTTGGAGTTGTAGCAATCTTCTCAGGGATAATTAACCAAGGGTTGAGTTTTGATACGATCATTGGCTTCAAAGGGTATTTTCAAGTTTGGGGCGTTGCCTTCGCAATGGCGTGGTTCGCATTAAAACATTCACAAGCTAATCGTATTTTAACAGGTTTAATTTGGCTTGCTTTTTTACAAATTCCCTTCGCTTTCCATCAATACCTAGTGTTGGTACCACTGAGGCTAAGCAATGAAGAAGCCCAGAAAGGTATTGTTGCTTTAGATATCGTAGTCGGAACGTTTGTAGGTAACATGGAAGGAGGAGGAGGCAATGTTATTTTAGCTTCTTTACAAGTCATCGCGATAGGGATAATGATCGGTCTTTGGCGTGCCAAGATTATCGCTTCTGGTACCAGGGTTTTTTTGTTAAGTTTGGTTTGCCTCTTGCCCATTGCCTTGAATGAAGCAAAGGCAGTAGTCCTGTTCATTCCGATAATGCTAGCTATTGTTTTTCAAGATGCCTTAATTAAACGCCCTTTGCAGGCACTTTTAGCGAGCTTATTAGTGGCTATCCTGATGTTTGGGCTATTAGCACTTTATTCTATTTTACCTAAGGCAGCAGGACAACAAAGTAAGAATCTATCCGATTTTTATGAAGAAATGGTTGCCTATAACGTTGGTGACAAGGCTTACGGCAATGAGCTATTGAATAGAACGACTGTTTACAGCTATTGGGCAGAACGTCATGGTATGGATAATTTGCCAGAAACCCTGATCGGACATGGCCCTGGAGCCACCAATGAAGATGCCGAATTAATGAATTTTTCGCTAGCTCGAAACGTTTATCCTGGGGTTGGTATTGGTTTGACCGGAATATCGTCTTTATTGTGGGAAGTCGGTTTAATTGGCACTTTTTTAATGATAGGGATATACATCGCTGCTTTTAAACGCGCTCAAGATCTCGCAGCTCATTTTTCCAGACAGACCAGGCAATATGCATACCTTAAAGCTGTACAAGCCGGCCTTGCCGTTTTGGCAGTTAATTTACTACACAATAATTACTTACTTTTTGAGCTGGGATTTCAAACGCTCTTAATGGTGCTTCTAGGCTATATATTTCATATGGAGAGAGTAACCTATGCACGCAAACCGTAAAAAGGCAATTACCAGCGTAGTTACTACAGCCTTACTTGTGGCAATACTGATGTATTTTTATAAAAGTTTTTTTGTCAGTTCTTGTCAAGCTGACATACCCGTCATATCAGAGAGCAACTATTCTGTTACCAACATCAAAGGGGGAAACTCAAAACCAATTAAACCCTCATTTTTTGGCTTTAACCTGGAATGGATAGGCTTTCAAAACAGCTTCTGGAATGATAAAACAAAATCAATTAACCCGAAATTACTGGGCTGGATGAAAGCTTTCCCTGGCGCAGTATATCGGTACCCGGGCGGCACGGTGTCCAATTATTTTGAATGGAAGAATGCTACTGGTATTGTAAAAAGCAGAATCCGACAAAAAGCTGTCGATTGGTATAAGCCCATGGTGACTAAATTCGGTGTGGATGAATATCTGACATTTCTATCACAAGTGTCAGGTCAAGCGTGGATAGTTGCCAACCTATACGGTCGTTATGAACATGAAATGCCGATTAAAGCACTCTCCAAAGAAGCTGTTGGTATGGCCAGATATTTTTTGAAGAAATCCAAACAACCCGATATTCCTTCCGTTCTGCGATGGGAAATGGGTAATGAACTGGATCGGGATATCTACCAATGGTCGCCCAAAAAATATTCGGAGCGCGCTATCCAAATTGTGGACGCCATAAAGACAGTCATACCTGACGCTCAATTTGTTGCCTTGGCCGAGGATTATGACGCCCAAGCAAAATCGTCTGGATTAAGCGCCAAAACCTATAACAACCATATTGTTGCCAAATTAGGTGATCGTATTCAAGAGTATGCCAACCACCTCTATTACGATGGCGAACCTGGAGGACCACCCGTTCCTAACAGGCTGAATCAATTATGTATCACACTGCAAAGTCTTAAGAAGAAAATCCCCATCTCAAAGGTTTCAAATGCCGGCATTTGGATTACTGAGCATGCACGTTGGCCTGAAGGTGAAGTATCAGACTCAGATTGGGAGAGTAAGTGGTGGAACACGACCAGCTTGCAGGGCGGTATATCCGTGGCAGATTTGATGATTGCGGCAGCACAACTACCAGAGTTAAAAGGGGCATTTTTGCATACCTTAGAAGGTACAGAAGGGCCTTGGCCGTTCTTTCATGCGGATACGAATGGCTCGTTTCATCCCAGCGTTATATACTGGACTTTACGAATATTGCGTGAAGCGATGCTTGATGAAGTTTTACCAACCAAGACCAGCAGCGCAAATAAGAGCGGTTATGCTGGAGGATATGATGTTCGGGCAGCTGTCATGGCAAACCAGGATCGCAATAAATTTTCTGTCTGGGCAATCAACAGACATTCATCAAGTATCAAACTGGAAACACCACTTCCTTTATGTAAAAATTGTACCGTTAAATTTAACAAAACAGAGCTAACCGACTCATCTTCTAGCGCAAACAATAGTAAGAATAGTAAACGAATATTACCGCAGAAAACTTCAGGATCGATTAAAATAAACAGCCTGGGAAAAGCCAGACTAACCCTTTCACCCTATTCTGTTACGACTTTTACTGTTACCTCCAAATAATAATACGCTATGACTATTAACAAGAATGCCTCTAGTAAAATAAGATTATTCTTTTTTGCTCCAGATGAGTACCCGTCCTGGAGACTCGATCTATCAGAACTGTTTGGAGTTGAATTAGCCAAAAAAGGAATTGAAACCACTTGGAGCGTATGGCGAGATAAACCTGGCCCTGAAGGTTGGTTCGAGCTGTACGGGCAATCTGCTCACCTGCCTGCAAAACGTGAAGGAAGAACTATGTTAGCCCGAGTTCTCAATCAAGTTTTTTGTAATATTGCTGATATCCGTATGTTTTTTCATTTGTTATTGAAGCCACGTTACGACATCATACAAGTACGTGACAAGCGCTTTTTTGCAGCAGGTTTAAGCCTTTTGGCCGCTCGCTTACGAGGTTCTAAGTTTACTTGTTGGGTATCTTATCCTTTTCCTGAGCATGATTTAGAGAAAGCGAAACAAACTCAAGGCGTTATGAAGTTTTTTTATCAGGTACGCGGATGGTTATCCGGACTTTGGTTTTATCGATTTATTTGCCAAAAAGCCGATCATGTTTTCGTCCAAAGCAAACAAATGCGGACAGATCTAAATGAACTCTACTCTGTTCCACTCGACAAAATGTCACCCGTTCCAATGGGCGTACCTAAAGAGCTTACTAGTTGGACATCACTGCATAGCACAGAAGTTGTTTCTGGAAGAATAGTCTACGTAGGGACGCTCATTGAAGTAAGAAGACTTGGCATGATCATTGACGCTTTTGCAAAAGTGAAGCTCAAGTTACCGCACGCTCAGCTTTGGATGGTCGGCGATGGCGACGTTCCTGAAGATAGAAAAAAGCTGGAACAGCATGTGGAACAAGCTCAGCTGACAGATACAGTGCATTTTACCGGTTTTATACCGATGGAAAAAGCGTGGGGGATGGCGGCAAGCGCTGAAGCCTGCTTGTCACCCTTTTACCCAACATTCGTATTGCGTTCAACTTCACCGACAAAATTGAATGAATATTTAGCGCTGGGCCGTCCTTGTGTCGCCAATGATCATCCAGAACAAGCAGACATTATTCGAGAAAGTGGCGGTGGACTTTGCGTCCCTTGGGGCGACGAAAGTTTTGCTGAAGCGATAATCTGGTTACTGGAGCATAGAGAGGAAGCTGAAGCAATGGGAGCTAAAGGACCAGACTGGATCAAAGCTAATAGAACCTATGATAGTATTCCTGAGCCAGTTTATGCTCAGTATTTGAGCTTATTGCAGCAATAAAGCTCAATGACTGAACAAGCTTCCCGATATGGCGAAGACCATATACGCAGAAGCGCGAGCGTATTTTTAGCTGGGAAACTAATTTCTGCGGTCGGCGGCATTGTTACCGTCATTTTACTGGCGCGCTACCTCACTATTGGTGAATTTGCTGCCTACAGTGCTTTGACCGGTTTTGTTGATTTATTTACTGCCTTGGTTGGCTTTGGCATAACCCACGCTTTGTTGCGTTTTTTGCCTGAGCTTTATGCACAACATCAAGACCGCACCATAAAACGATTGCTAGGGTTAGGTATCCTGACAAGAACCCTCACTTTGACAACGGCAGTTATCCTAGTCAGCTATGGCTCAGGGCCGGTAACAGAATTTTTTAAATTAAGTGACTGGCAAACTGCCTTCTCACTATTCTTATGGTTAGTATGGATTCGGGTCACTTTTTATTTCCTATTTCAGCTACTAGAAACACTACTGGCTCAAGCCATTGGACAAGCAGGCTTTGTTTTCGCCAATATTAGTAAACTTATTGGCGTAATAGTAGCATCAGGTGGAGAACAGTTAGACCTAGTAGTAGTGATTCAGATTGAAATAGCTGCCGAACTAGTCGGCGTTATCATTCTCGCACTAGGACTAATTCGTACCATCATCAACCAGAGTAACCAAGATGCCTCGGGTCCAGGCTGGTTAGAAAAAAACTGGAAACGAATTTGGCGTTTTGGTGTCGTTGCATACCTTCAACATTTGGCTGTATTGCTCTATGGCAGTTCTCCTAATCGACTGGTAGGCGCACGTTACTTACCGGCAGGAGAGATGGCCTCTTTGGGATTTGCGCAGTCTTTAATCGATAACATGCGGCGTTATTTACCGGCCCAGTTTTTTCAAGGTATCATCCATCCTGTGCTTATTGCCCGTTATGCTACCGGGCGTAATTTCGCAGAAATTGCAAGAATAGCCGACATTTTATTAAGATTCAATACATTGGTTCTGGGTCTACCTTTAATAGTACTGATGGTGTCTGGTGATGACCTTTTATCTTTTCTCAGTAAAGGCAAATACTCAGATGAGGCCAGTTTAGCGCTCATATTATTTAGTATTGCTCTGGCTTTTGAATCCGACCGCTATTTACTAGATATTTTGGTTCAGGCAGTCGAAAGATACGATATGTTACTTTATACCAACTTAATATTGTCGGGCTCACTCCTTTTAGCCTTGCTATTTATCCCCAAGTTTGGGATCGCCGCGATACCGCTGGCAAACTTTGCTGGGTTGGTTGTTGCAAATGGCGTCGTCAGAATATGGCTAAAAAACAAAGGTTTCGACTGCCTGGTGAACTGGTTAAGTTATTTAAAAATCATACTAGCCGGCTTGCTTAGTGTCACAGCAGGGCATTTTGTCTCCGAGTGGTTGATACAATTTGATTTGGAAGCGTTTATTTGGATAATAGCTGCTGTAATTACCCTTGGAACATATCTCTTGTTAGTTTGGTTCTTCAAACCTTTTTCCAGTGATGAATTAAGTGGCTTAAGTCGATTAAGGAAGAGCAAGGGTTCATGATGCACTGGCTGGCTTGTTTAGATTCAATACATAAGCACACTATAATATTCAAGTATCCTGATATATAGTCTTAATTCTATAATTATCCGAGATCTGCAAACACCCCGTTTCTATATATAACTTTAGAAGAATTTATTAATTTATGCCTAAATTACTATCACTAAATTCCTACCATTATCGTCGCGGTGGTTCCGATGTATGCTTTCTTGATCACCATAACCTGTTCGGCAAGCAGAATTGGCAAACTGCAGTAATGACAATGCATCATCCGCTTAACGAAGCTTCGCCATGGAGTCGTTTCTTTGCTGATGAAATTGAGTTCGGCCATGAATATGGTTTCATGGAAAAATTGTCGATGGCTGGCAAAGTGATTTATTCATACGAAGCCAAGCGCAAGCTCGCAGCCTTGCTAGATGAATTTTCAGCTGACATAGCTCATGCTCATTGCATTTATCATCATCTTTCACCATCGGTGTTCGTTGAATTAAAGCAACGAGGTATTCCAACCGTTATGACCACACACGATTTAAAACTCGCGTGTCCGGCTTACAAAATGCTGAATAGAACAGGTATCTGTGAAAAATGTAAAGGAGGAAATCTGCTGCATTTGGTTGCTAATCGATGTATTAGAGATTCTTTGGCAGTGAGCGGCTTAATCGCCCTGGAATCTGCAATTCATAAATCTTTGGGACTTTACCGTCAAAATCTGGACAGAGTGGTTACCCCGAGTCTCTTTTTCTTGGAAAAACTGGTCGAATGGGGATGGCCTAGAGAGCAATTAATTCATATTCCTAACTTTTTAGACGCCGAAAACTTTCAGCCGAATTATGAGCCAGGCGATTACTTTTTCTATTTTGGTCGTTTGTCTTTCGAAAAAGGCGTTGCAACCCTCATACAAGCAGCAGCAAAAGCCAAAGTCAAACTCCGTATTGCTGGTACTGGCCCAGAAAGAGAAGTGCTGCAATCTATGTCTGAAAAATTGGGGGCTGATGTCGAGTTTTTAGGTTTTGTCAGTGGAGAACCTTTATGGAACTGGGTGCGGGGAGCACGGGCGATAGTTTTACCTTCAGAATGGTATGAAAATGGTCCGATGAGTGTTTTGGAGGCTTACGCTTGTGGTAAACCGGCTATTGGTGCACGTATTGGCGGCATTCCTGAAATGATAAAAGAGGGAGAAACCGGTGCCTTATTTGAAAGTGGCGATATTTTGAATTTGGTTGATGTTTTACGAAATTTTGCAGACATGCCAGATCAGAAAATAAGTCAGCTTGGCCTTGCTGCCAGAGAATATGTGTTACAGGATTATACTAGCAAACGATACTTAAGCGAAATGATGGATCTATATTCCGAATTGTTGACTCCTTAATTCTAAAAGTTTCGAACCGGCTAACCATTTCGTGTTCGTCAAAATGGTCGCCAGTTCGAATATAATAATTGTCCTTTGGTTATTTGAAAATTGGCATGGCCCCACCATAAACACGAACCGCTGTTCTACCTTGGTGCTCAATACCCGTTAATTTCCCGCCATTTATTCTGACGTTTTCAAATGTTACTGGTCCCACATTTCCCTTTGGGCCCTCTTCTTTGATGTAGCTAGGGATCCGAGGAAAGCCTTCAGATGTCATATTTCTCAACACTAAGTTTTGTACACTTCCCCCAATACTATCGGATCCTGCAAAACCAGACACTAAACCATCAACTGTTCCCAAATCTAAAATTTGGTAAGGGCGCCCCTCAATTCTGATGTTGTTAAATTGAAAGTCATCAATTTTGCCGGTTCCTTTTCTAAAGTTTCTGATGCTAATAATCGCGTTATTTAAGTTTTTATCTCCCTCACGCTCTTTCTCTAGCGTGAAATCAGAGTTAATCACATCTATATTGTTTACGTATCCGTGAGCAGAGACCCATGAGGTATTCCAGCCAAGTTGGAAAGCAGCGCCTGAAGGTTGTTGCCAGATAATTATTTCTTCCGCTTTGCTATTTGAATGAAATAACTTAACGGTATCATCAAAAATCTTGAAGAAACTATCTCTAATGGACGAATTTTGACGGAGAGTAACGCCGTCTGAGTTTGGTCTCCAACTGAAAAGCTTGACGTTACTCACTGTTGCATTATTACCATCAAAATGAATATTTGATTTTGCAGTATCAGTAAGAGTTATTCCCTTTACGCTAAAAGTCGAGCCATCGCCGCCCCAATGTTCTATTAGGTGTGGTGCATCTGCCCATCCCCCATAAGGATCATGATCTCTGTTTACACCTGAGAGTATTCCTCTACCGTGGATATTAATATTACTTTGACTTACGGAATAAAACTGCCCCATGACATAAGCACCACCGGCCAAATAAACTGTTGTATTACTGGAAATTGTTATACGACCCGTACCAGAAACTGTATGCAAACCAGGTTTGAAGTATAAGACTGGCTGACTATATGTACCTGCTGCATGAGTGCCTGGCTCAAACAGTTTGATATTTTTACTGTTTGTGGATGGAACGTCAGTTTCAAACTTATTGGCGAAAATAAATAATGGATGCTTAAGTGCATCGGAACCCGAAAATTTTAATGCAATTTTATGGGAATCAAGGTTCTTGGCATCTAACTGTGCTTCACTTAAATCAAGCACAATAGCCCCATTATTAAAAGTAAATGGGTAGTTTTTACTTTTTGGAGAAATACTAACACCGCTTATTTGTTGAGATACAGGCGTTACTTTAACGGTTATTTCACCTTTAAAATCAAAGGATCCCCAATGATTAGCGTCGGTCATATCTTTTCGTGACCATCGATGCCCCTCATATCTAGAATCCTGTATCAAATTATTCAACGATTGATATGTAAATACCTGTTTGTATTCTGAATCTGGCGTTCCTTTCGGTTTCACTTCCATTTTATACCTGGCTGACCTCAACGTATTTTTACCCGCTTTGGCAATACCAAATGTTGAGAGCGTATTGCTATAGTAAAGATCTTTGCCCTTGAACTCAGCTACATCTGCAGGAGGGTTATATAATTTGATTTCTGCTGAGGATTGACCCGAAGAAGTGTTGCTAACTTCTACTTGATTTGCTGTTGTTGTCTCTTCAGCAGGGGTCTCAACAGTCCTTGTTTCAAGAGGAGTTAATGCTGAATTATTTTCTCTATCAACTTGAGTAGCTGCTCTTGTCAATTCTGTAACTGGAACTTCAGACGGGGTTAAAACTGAATCCGATTTGTTGTCTGTAGCTGTAGATGAAGAATCCATTGCCAACTGAATTTCTGATTGATTCAGCGCTCCCCCAAATATTTTAGCTTCATCAATAATTCCTTGATAAGCTTCTGTTCCATCTCCGGTGATCCCAAACCTAAGTTCTCCCTTTGCTTTAGATGGTTTTGATGGCGAACCCGATAAAGTATGTTTTAAAACTCCATTGATATAAATCCTTGCAGAAGAACCATCAAAGGTACCTGCAACATGCGAAAAAACATTGGGTGCTAGTGCTATTGAGGTTGCTGTAGTTGTTCCAGATAAACTCCAGCGAACATGTATTTTATTACCGACCTGGTATAAACCGTACCAATCAGATTTCCACCTGTCTTTTTCAATAATCACTCGATAAGTGCCTGCTACATTGTCTGGTTTTATCCAAGCCATAAGTGTAAATTTCGAGACATCAAATGAATCAGAATTAACGCTAATATAGGCTCCATTAGCATCAAGCCCTCGGTTTATATAGCCTGTAGGAAAATAAGGATTGTTATACTGTTTACCATGATTCTGATTACCCGAAACATCTTCAGCATTTCCATCAAAAGGCCAATGACCAATAGGCCCATTCAGTTTCGGTTTGGTTGCTTCTTTAGAGGTAATCTTACTATCACTCGTTTCAAGCGCACGTAAGAATAGATTGGTATCTGTAGCAACTTGAGTCGCTGCAGTCGGTTCTTGAGAAGTTTTTTCAGCTTTGCTCGTTTTAGTCGGGCTTAAAATTAAGTTAGTGATCCCATACACACGATCAGTTGGTCTCCCTAACCTAAATTTTATTGTATTAATTTTGCCGGGATAGAGTTGTTTTATAGTAAGCGATTCGGACCCTGATGCGACGATTCCCTGAATGTTAAGATACCTTATGAATTTATTATTGACGTAGAGTTTTACCTCTCTTTTGTGAGAAATTCCATAAGTATCAAACTGTACTGTTAACTTTGAACTGGAGGGAATAAAATTGAAGGACTCAATTTTATTTTTTTTCCCAAAGTAATTAAAACCGTATTTACCTTGATTCAATTCTCCTATTTCCAAGGAAGTCGCAAATACTGGCAGTGATAAAACCAATCCAAAAAAAATTTTAATTCCATGTAATATTAAGTTTTGCATTTCAATTCCATTAATCAACATAACCAACAACTGGGCCGGGTTAATTAAAAGTGTAGTTACTATTTCTAATAATTCTTTGCGACAAACTAAAAGTACTTCCCCATTGTAGGAATGGGAAAACTCAAACTATTACGAAATATTTTTCGGCGAGGGGAGATATCCACTTCGCTCTTGTACGCAGTACAAAGAAGCTGTGGAAACACACCAGTAGCGAGGTGCAGAGTACTTATGAATCGTGAGTTCGAGTCATCTTTCTGACTGATAATCAATCACAATATCCAGGGAGTACGAGAGTGAAGTGAATACCCTCTTTTTCGGTATTAAGTTTTGGGGGGAGAATCTTTGAGATGATGAATGTGATCAGCATTTCTGATCCTGGGGGGGGGAATTTAGCCCCTCTTCGTGACTTATTCCTATATATCTTTCTATCTTTCTATCAGTTAAATTAGATAACCCAACACCTGCTAACAAGCTCGCTTTGACCCACTCACTAAGCGTAGCAAGCAAAAAAACAGATGAGTTCTTGTAAGATGCTGCATCGTTGCCATTCCGAGCCGTTAAAAAGTTTTTTTATTTTGTAACAAATCGTAACGATAAACTTATTGTTAACAATTAAGAAATATGGTCACATTGCGGCGGTAATGGATTTTGACGATCAAGAAATATGGAGGTCTTGATGCTTTCAATAGATCGGTATGCACAAAGCTGGGAACTATACAAACAACATTCCAGCGTTTTTAAAGATGACTTACCCTACTATCACGATTTCGTTAGCGGGCATAGCACACTCGAGTTGTTTGCAGGCTATGGCAGAGTAACCAATTATTTGGTAAAGCGCAAAGAAGATATAGAAGCAGTTGATTTATCTCGGTCGCTGCTCAAATTCGTCGACCTGCCTGATAACAAACGTCATCATGGCGACGCAATAAATTTTCAAACTCAGCGTAAATTTGAACGAGTGTTTGCAGCATATGACTCTTTCCCTTTAATCATTGATCCCACCCAGATAAAGCTGTTTTTCAAAAACCTATCATCAATGATGAAACCAGGCGCCCGTGCCTCTTTAAACTATTATCAACCCAGTCATTGGGCCGATGCCATAAATTTTACATTTTTGTATAAAGGGATAAATGTCCACTACAAACCTTCTTATGATTTGAGTCGAAGCCACGAAAAAATTGGAATTTGGTGTGACCTCTATGAGATTCTGGGAAAACAGTACAGACACGAATATCCAGTTCGAATTTATGAATCTAAAGAAGATTTAATCCCATTTCTTAAAGATACCGGACTCCGCCTGGTTGAAGTTGTAGAGAACTTTGACCTAAGCCAATTACTTGAGTCAGGTTGGCAAGATTTCATCCTTGAGAAAGAAACGTGATATTCCTCCTACTCACAATATTTGGATCTTAGAAACAATACCTTCTATAATCCCCAACAATACTTAAAGCACGGCATATGTTTTTAATGTCAGTTTTGAGCGCTAGATTTACTTTTCTACAATAGCAATAAATCAAAACCTATCTATATTTATTAGTTCAAGGACTAAAAAAAGATAAGGACATGACATATCTAATAAAACGACGTTTAATTTTAACTGTCGTTCTTGTATTACTTCAAACAACGGCCGCTGCTGAAGACGAATTCGATGAGTTCACGGAAGCGGATCTGGTCTTAGACGAAGAACTGTTATTTCAGGAAATTCCGTCTGTCTTTAGCGCATCAAAATATGAGCAAAAAGTTACCAAAGCACCTGCTTCAATCAGCATAGTTACCGCTGATGAAATTAAAAAATATGGCTATCGAACATTTGGCGAAATAATTTCCAGTCTTAAAGGTTTTTACAATACTAACGACCGTAATTATGGCTATATAGGCTCGCGAGGATTCGGATTACCCGCTGATTACAATACGCGTTTATTATTGTTGATTGATGGCCATCGATACAATGAAAATATTTATGATTCATTCGATACCACTGCCGGGTTTCCGATTGATATAGATCTCATTGAACGGGTCGAGGTAGTACGTGGACCCAGCTCGTCTTTGTATGGTTCGAATGCGTTTTTTGGTGTAATCAACCTTATTACCAAACGCGGCCGCGATCAACAAGGAGCAAACATCACCGCTTCTTATGGCAGCTTTGATGCTTACAAAACCAGGGTCAGTTATGGCGACCGCTTCAGCAACGGTATTGAAGTTTTCTTGTCTGGCACATTCTTTGATAGTCAAGGAAACGACCGCCTCTATTATAAGGAATTTGATGATCCTGCTACAAATAACGGCATTGTTGATAACAATGATGGAGAACAAGCAAAAAAAATCATGGGTACTATCTCCTGGGGAGATTTCACGCTTCAAGGGCTGTATGTGAATCGGCAAAAAGATATTCCGACCGCTTCTTTTGGGACGCTCTTTAACAACCCTGACTTCAATACAAAGGACCAAAGGTCTTATATTGCGCTGAAATATGATCACACTTTTGACAACCAATTAAACCTGCAATCACGAATTTCTTATAACACTTATGATTATGACGGTGATTATCCTTATGATTACTCTGAAGATGACACCCCTTTTATTGTAAACAATCAAGATTTGAGCCATGGTCAATGGTGGCATGCAGAAATACAGGCGACACAATCACTGTGGGATGATCACCGAGTTACGGTCGGTAGCGAGATCCAACATAATTTTGATCAATATCAAACTAATTTTGATCTAGAAACCTATATTGAATCTGATGCCAGTACCTATAGGTGGGCATTTTTTATTCAAGATGAATACAGCATAACTGACTATTTAACTCTGAATACTGGTGTTCGTTATGATTATTTCAGCATTTTTGGTGACACCATTAACCCTCGGGTCGGATTGATACTCAATCCATGGGAACAAACGTCAATCAAACTACTCTATGGCACGGCATTTAGAGCGCCTAACCAATACGAGCTCAACTACCAGGACAATAATAACTTTAGTCTGGCTCAGGATAAATTAAAGCCTGAAAAGCTGGAGACGTTGGAATTAATTCTGGAACATTATTTTACGCAAGAAATTCGAGCCGAATTAAACTTTTTCCACACTGATATCAATGACATTATCACGTTAACCACCGCTTCCGATGGCCTATTACAAAACCAGAATGCGGGTAATGTAGAATCCATTGGAGTAGAGGCTCAGTTGGAAGGCCATTGGTCTAATGGCTGGCAAGGTCGGTTCAGTTATTCTTGGCAGCAAACTAAAAACAGACTCACCAATCAACGCTTGACTAATTCTCCCGAACATATGCTTAAGCTGAACCTGATTGCCCCTATATGGTCGGATAAAATTTTTGCCGGTTTTGAAACACAATACATGAGCAGCAGAAGGACGACATCCGGAGGTAAAGTAAAAGACTTTGTTCTTAACAACCTGACTTTATTTACCAGAAACTGGTATAAAGGGCTTGAGCTGTCGGCTGGCGTGTACAACCTATTTGACCAAAGGTATTTTGACCCTGGTGCTGCACAGCACCGCCAAAATGGAATTGAGCGAGACGGATTAACTTTCCGCATCAAAGGCAGCATGAATTTCTAGATAAAACGATGCAGTACAAATTGTACGTCTTTAGGTTATTACTGACGTTGTTGGTTGCGTGGCCTCTTAGTGTATCTGCAGATAAATCGGCACGAGTTTTAATTGTGGCCAATAAACAAGACATACCTTACCAACAAACAATTAAAAGCTTCCAAGAAAATCTTGCAACAAATACGAAAGTCGTTTACACCAAGCTGTACCTTTCCAACATTCGTCAACGATTAGCAACCGTAGCCGAAACCATTAAAGTCTTCAAACCCAATTTAATCTTTGCCTTGGGTGGCGCATCGACGCAATTAGTGACTCAGAATACTTCAACTATCCCCATCGTTTCTACTCTGGTGATAAGTAAAAAAATCTTCGAACAAGCAAACAATATAACCGGCGTAAGTTTAGATTATCCGATAGCCACCAGAATTCAATGGCTCAAAAAGTTTTTCCCTAACAAGTCGAAAGTCGCTATTCTTTTTAACCCCCAAGAAAATGAACAAACGATCAAAATCGTCCAAAAAATTACTCAACAAGTGGGTCTTGAATTAATTGCCATTCCGGTAGCAAGCCCTAAGCAACTTCCTTTTGCCTTGGAACGACTGGCAAAGAACGTTGAAATATTAATGGCTATACCAGATAGAGTTGTCATGTCATCAAAAACGGCTAAGGCACTGCTGTTAGCCTCTTTTAGAAACAAAGTACCGTTTATCGGACTCTCCGATAACTGGGTCAAATCGGGTGCTCTATTCGCCTTATCCTGGACTTATCGTGACCTTGGCCAACAATGTGCCGAGCAGTCCAATAAATTACTAAAAGGCACAACTATTCAAAACATACCGATGGAATATATCAACACGGTTGCTTTTTCAATTAATACCAAGACTGCAAACCACATGAATATAGTCATTGATAATGCCTTGTTGACACAAGCTAAAATGATTTTTAAATGAGGACATTTTATACATGAAATCGATCGCTTCCAAGCTGAATTTATTGACGATTTTTTTGATCATGTTAACGGCCGCAGCGACCGGTGGTTATATCATTTGGCAACATCAAATAAATGCTTTCAATACCTTTACCCAACATGGTGAAGAAACAGCTGTGATGCTGGCTAAACAAATCGAATATGGAGTCTATACAGAAAACCAGGAAATCATAAAGCAAGGATTACCTGGATTAACTGAAAACCCTGACATTGCTTATCTAGAAATTTATAATAAAGAAAAAAAACGACTGACTCGGATTAACTATCTAAGTTTGTCAACACTACCAGCCCTGTCTAAGCAGAACAACACACCTACCATAACGGAAGTTACCACCAGCCAATATCTGGATCCAACCAACAACAAATCATTCATTAACATTATAACCCCTGTTTTTTCCATTGGTGAAGGCGATATAAACGATTTTGATGTTGACTTAACCACCGACGACCTATCGACTAATCGTGAAGTCATCGGTTACCTGCAACTTGGGATTAATCAAGATAGGATTTATGAGAACTCTAAGAAATTTATGTTGCAGGCCTTACTTATTGTTCCAGTTATTATCACCATCGGTATCTTCTTAACATTTTGGGAAACCAAGCGAATTACCCATCCCATAAACGAGCTGGTAGAAGCGACGCATGCCATTGCTGAAGGCGAATTTGGCAAAGAACTGGTTCCGTCATCAAAAGATGAGGTAGCCGAGCTCACCCTTGCTTTTAATAGCATGTCACAGAAATTGGCACGCTATCAGGAGGAAGTATCAAAACAACAGGCTACCCTAGAAGAACAGGTCACTCAACGTACTCAAGATCTGCAAAACAAAACTGATGAAGCCTTTCATTTGGCCGAAAAGGCCGCAGCAGCCAGTAAAGCAAAAAGCGAATTTCTAGCAACCATGAGTCATGAAATACGCACACCAATGAATGGTGTTCTGGGTATGAATGAGCTGCTTTTAAATACCGAATTGAATACTCACCAAAAAAGATTGGCAGACACTGCCTATCGTTCAGCTGAATCATTATTGGGTATTATTAATAATATTCTGGATTTCTCAAAAATCGAATCAGGTAAATTTCAGCTGATTATGAATGATTTTGATCTGCGTGCACTATTCGAAGATACCGCTGAATTACTGGCAAGTCAGGCACACTCTAAAAGTCTGGAATTGGTGCTAAACCTTCCAGTGGACTTAAGTGGTATCGTACGCGGAGATGCGGAACGCTTGAGACAAGTTTTGGTTAATCTAATAGGTAACGCTATTAAGTTTACCAAGCAAGGCGAAATCCAATTAAAAGTCAGTTGGCTTGAACAACAAACCCCGAATACTCACTTGAATATGCTCGTTGAAGTTATCGATACCGGTTCAGGTATCGCCCCAGAGCAACAAGCCTTGATCTTTGATAGTTTTACCCAAGCCGATGGATCTATTACCCGCCTGCATGGAGGTACCGGACTGGGCCTAAGTATATCCAAGCAGCTGGTAACAATGATGGGGGGTAAACTTAAACTAACCAGTACTCTCGGTCAAGGATCATGCTTTTATTTTAATCTTGCTATTGAGAAAAGTGCACAACTGACGCTCAACAAAGCTGATATTAGTGCTTTACATGGTGCAAATATCCTGGTCGTTGATGATAACGACACGAATCGCGAAATCTTATCCGAGCAGCTCAACTATTGGGGTGCAAATTGTGATTGCGTCGACAGCGCCGCCCATGCAATCCATCAATTAAGGAATGCAAAAGCACAAGATAATCAATACCAGGTAGTACTCCTGGATTGGTATATGCCAGAAATGGATGGTTTGACGTTAGCAAAAGTATTACAGGATGATCCATTAATACAAGCACCACCGCTGATTATGTTAAGTTCGGACAATGTCACTTTTGAGCACGGCCAAGAAGAACAGTATGGTATTAGTTATTTTCTGAATAAACCCATCATCCAAAAAAAGCTATTAGATTGCTTACTGGAACTCATGGGATCATTACTTGAAACCCAGCAAAATTCTAAACAATCCGATAACGAACCATCTGGCCTAATCGGACATATACTATTGGCAGAAGATAATCCAGTCAACCAAGAGGTTGGGATTGGCATCCTGGAAGCTATTGGTTGTCAGGCGGACGTGGTTAATAATGGCCAGGAAGCCGTCATTGCATCAACCGAGAAGCACTACGATATCATACTCATGGATTGCCATATGCCTATAATGGATGGATTCCAGGCGTCAACCCAAATACGCCAGCGAGAAAAGTTTCAAGGCACTAAAAGTCGAGTGCCTATCATTGCGCTGACAGCAGATGTCCAAAAAGGGATAGTGGATCAGTGCCTTGATGCAGGTATGGACGGCTATATCAGCAAACCGTTCAGCACCAAACAATTACAAGAAGCGTTAGCAGAATGGTTGATTGATAAAAGGGAGACAACCGCTAAGCCCCCATCCTCGACGACAGGACACAGCATTCAACCTAATTGTGATTTTCTAAATGTCGAAGCGCTTGATATTCTACGCCACTTAACCACAGCAACTGGCGAGAGCTTGCTCACTAAAGCAATTAATCTTTTTCTGACCTCGGCGCCTAAGGACATTGACGCCCTCGAAAGGGCATTCATGAATCAAGACAGTGTCGCATTAACCAATATCGCCCATAGTTTCAAATCAGGCTGCGCTAATCTCGGGGCACAAACGATAGCAAATTGCGCCGCCTCCATTGAAGCCATCACCAGGGAAGGTCATACTCAAGGTGTCGAAACCCTAATTAGTACTATAAGAAACGATTTACCCCATGTTTTAGAGATCCTGCGCCAGCACGTAACACCTGCTTAGTTGTATTGACCTGCTTAATTTTTATACGCCAAAAGATATTCCTTTATCTGGATTTAATATTAGCTTTCTCCAAGATATTCTTAGGCAGCGTCTTTTTAACTTTTACGCCTAATTCTACAAAATCACTGGCTTGACGAATTAAGTTGCCTTGACCTTGAGTTAGTCGGTTAAACACTCCTTCGTAAGTTGTATTGACAGTGGCTAGTTGTTTGCCTAATTTATCAAATTCTTCAACAACTCCGCGTAGTTTGTCGTATAAGGTTCCAGCTTTGTCGGCTATCAGTTTGGCATTTTCATTTTGCCGTTCATAACGCCAAATGTTTTCAATTGTTCTCATGGTGGCGAGCAGTGTTGTAGGCGTAACAACGATGATTTTATGTTCGAAGGCATCACTGAATAGTTTTTCATCGGTTTGAAAAGCAGTCATAAATGCTGCTTCTATAGGCATAAACATCAATACAAAATCAAGCGACCTGAGTCCCTCAAGGCTACTGTAGTCTTTTTCGCTTAAGGTTTTAATATGTGTCCTTACCGAATCAATATGTGTCCGCAGTAATTTGGATTTTTCACTTTCTTCCTCTTCGTTACAATAGCGCTCATGCGCAATCAAAGACACTTTAGAATCGATCACAACGTCTTTGCCTTCTGGTAAACGCACGATGACATCAGGCTTTAACAATTGATTAGCCTCATTTCTGTAGGCACCTTGTGGAAAATATTCAGTGCCTTTCCGTAACCCGGATTGTTCGAGCACACGTTCCAACACCAATTCACCCCAATTCCCTTGAACCTTCTGATCGCCTTTAAGTGCTTTAGTTAAATTCAAAGCATCTTGATTCATTTGTATCGTTTGGCGTTTCAAACTCAGAATTTCTTCGCGTAGTGAGACACGATCTTTAGTGTCATTAACGTAAACATCTTCTATACGTCTTTTGAATTCTCCTAATTGTTCCTTTAATGGATTAACGATATTATCTAAACTCGTTTTGTTTTGTTCCGCAAATTTACGGCCTTTATCGTCCAGTATTCGATTAGCGAGGTTCTCGAATTGTATTTTCAGTTTAGTTTCTGTTTCCTGTAGCAACTGTTGTTTTTCTTCGCTACGTTTACGCTCTTCGGTCATCCTTGTTTGTAATTCTGTATTTTCTGATTGAAGTGCGGTCAATTGAGCCTGGAACTCTTTTAGGTCAGTCTCTCTTGCTGCCAGCTGATGCTGAAGCTGAGGAATTTGTTCTACATGTTGCTTTAATCTGGCTTGTTCGGATAATGCAAGAGTCATCTCTTCTCTCAGCTGCGTCGCTTGCTTTTCTGCCAGGAATTGATCGTTTTGTATTTCTGGTATCCGCTTGGCACGTTCTTCTGTAACAGCCAGCTTCGTTTCCAGCCGATAATTTTCCTGCTCTTGCTCCTTCAGCTTTACTTGTAAGATCTGGATATCATTAAGCTGTTGTTGTGAATTGAGATCACATAGCGCTGGCCGATGTCCGTGGTAGAGTATCTTCATGATGATTAATCCGATCATCAAACTAGCAAAACCTACAAACATAAAATCTAAATATTGTTCCAGGAAATTAATGATGAATGGCATTAGCTTGTTTGCTGCAAAATATGTAATTCAAGGCTATAAATTTAAATGTTTCAGAGTGACTAAAATTATTATTTTAATACTAGAGAAGAAGTTTTACACTGAGTCAGTCTAATTCGATCATAACACGCTACGAAAATAGTATGGATAGCATATACTTTTAGATTATGATCAAAACAATTTCAGGACGAAATGAGGACAGGATTTATCCTTGCCCTATCTCCAAAGGTTATGGAATTTCCAAGGACCAGGCTTGGTTAAGCTTGAAGATTTTTGTTCTCTATCACATTGTTATTGCCTCATTATTTACATGGATCGCAGTTAACCAACCTTTTCCAACACTACTTGGGGAGAGTAACCCAAAGCTCTTTCGGTGGTGTAGTTTAATTTTTCTGGGCATTTCCCTACTGTCATGCATTAGTTGGTTCTACCAGAAACCTTCGTATGCTATCCAAGCTCAGATGCTTTTGTTTACCGATATCGTTATTCTGGTGCTATGCATGCATGCTAGTGGTGGTATCTTAAGCGGCCTTGGCTTACTGCTGATTATTTCTGTTGCAGCCGGTGGCTTGATGATTGGTGGACAATGTGCGTTGTTGTTTTCCGCCCTGGCCAGTCTAGCCATCATCGCCGAACAGTTTTATGCATTTCAGACCAAAGGTTTTGAAGCTACGGCTTTTACTTATGCAGGCCTTTTAGGCGCGTGTTATTTTGCTATTGCAATATTATCTTACATTCTTGCTAGAAGGGCAGAGCAAACCCATCAAACAGTTATTAAGCTCGAAGAACTCAACCAATACATCGTTCAACATTTGCCGTCAGGCATCATTATTTTCGATCGGTTGCAACACATCATCGCAGTGAATGAAGCAGCCAAAAATTTGCTGCATCTAGACCATACGCCAGCAACCTTGAGTAACATTGCCAAATCATGGTCTGATACATTTGCAAGCTGGTTAATTGACCCTTTTGCTGCCATGACAATGACGGATAGAATATCAAATAACCATTTTCAGACGCGGCTGACTCAGCTGAGTACATCGCAGGAAACTTTTTTCATGTACATTCTTGAAGACAGCGCTCTTTACAACCAACGTCTCCAACAAGGCAAATTGGCTTCTTTAGGGCGCCTTACCGCCAGCATCGCTCATGAGATAAGAAACCCTATTGGTGCCATTAGCCATGCCAGTCAATTACTTAATGAAAATCCAGCATTGGAACTACAAGATCAACGCCTGATAGAAATCATTCTGACTCATACTGGTAGAGTCAATCAGATTATCGAGGATATTCTGCAACTTTCCCGGCGAAATATTTCCAAACGTGAGCAGATAAACCTTAGTGAGTGGTTGCAAGACTATTTACACAAATTCATTAAAGACTATGATGTGCGCAGTGAATATTTCAGTTTGGAAAGTGATAGCAAAGAAGTGATTGTGCTTATGACTCCAGCCCACCTAAAACAAATTTTAGATAACTTGGTGACTAACGCCTTGAAATATGCAGAATCAAAATCACCTGTGATTAAGTTGGTGCTACATTATAAAACTACACAGAAATTGCCTTATCTTGATGTAATAGACAATGGCAAAGGTATTGCTCCAGAACATGTCGCCCAGCTTTTTGAACCTTTTTTTACGACCTCAGCCTCTGGCACAGGTCTTGGCCTTTACATTTCTAAAGAATTGGCGGAGCTAAACCAAGCTAACTTAATTTATCTACCCGATGAACAAGACCACAGTCGCTTTCGGCTGTACTTTCAGGAAGCAAATAATACGGTGGTGGAATTATGAAAAAACCTCTCACTCTTGTTGTTGATGATGAAGCAGATATCCGAGAATTATTAGAAATTACGCTTGCTCGAATGAATATCGATACTCGAACAGCGACTAACGTTGAAGAAGCAAAAGCGCAACTGCAACAACATGATTTTGACCTTTGCCTGACCGATATGAGATTACCCGATACAGATGGCTTGGAATTGGTTAAACACATCAGAGAGGGATATGACTCGTTACCAGTAGCAATCATAAGTGCTCATGGCAGCATGGACATTGCTATCAAGGCTATGAAAATCGGTGCATTTGATTTTGTTTCAAAACCGGTTGACCTGGAATCGCTGAGGCAGTTAATTAGCAGCGCACTTAAATTAAAGTCTTTGTCTGATACCGACAGACGATCTAGAAACACGCTACTGGGTAATTCGGAGGCAATGCAACGTATTCGATCAATGATTGCCAAGCTAGCGAGAACCCAAGCATCTGTCTATATTAGCGGCGAATCGGGCTCCGGCAAAGAACTAGTAGCACGCTTAATCCATCAAAAAAGCCCGCGCTCGAATCAATCTTTCGTTGCAATCAACTGCGGAGCTATTCCTATCGAATTAATGGAAAGCGAATTCTTTGGCCATAAGAAAGGGAGTTTTACTGGCGCTTCTTCAGATAAACAAGGGCTTTTTCAAGCTGCTCACGGAGGAACCTTATTTTTGGATGAAGTAGCAGATCTTCCAACTGTTCTTCAAGTCAAGTTGTTACGAGCTATTCAAGAGAAAAAAATCCGCCCTATCGGCGAACAACAAGAAATAGCTGTGGATGTAAGAATTTTAAGTGCAACCCACAAAGACCTGGAAAAAATGGTGCAGGAAGGTCAGTTTCGCCAAGATTTATTCTACCGTATTAACGTGATTGAGCTTACGGTTCCTCCACTTAGGGAAAGGGTCGAAGATATAGCCGAGTTGGTCGATCACTTCCTAACGAATCACGCTAACGCGGCAGGCGTAACAAAGCCAATACTGAACGAAGAAGCATTACAGCAGTTAATTCAGTATCACTTCCCCGGCAATGTCAGAGAACTGGAAAATATTGTCGAACGCGCTTTAGCTTTCTCTGAAGACAATACTATTAAAGCAGACGATTTAACGTTGCGATTGCACGATACACCGGCACAGAATACTCAAGTCAATGCACTTCTCCCGAAAGAAGAAACCCTGGAAAGCTACCTTGAGGAAATAGAAAAAAAAGCAATTGTTCAGGCTCTTGAAAAAAACAGATGGAACAAAACAGCTACGGCTAAAGATCTGGGCATGACCTTCAGATCACTACGCTACCGATTAAAAAAATTAGGACTCGATGAGCAATAGCTTGTGTAGAACTCAAACCAAACTCTATCGTTGAATTAATTCTTCCAGCAATTTATTAAAGAACCCTCATCACCCATCAGCATTTGGCTTCTAATCTTTCACAGTCTAATTTTAAAACCGTTTATTCACCTCAAAAACCAGAATCTCAAGGATGATATTTTTTTATGCTTTTGATCTGTTCTATTGCTTTTTTGACTTTATCTTCGTTGCTTTTTACCTTCAAGTCGTTGTTGTTATAAACTCGATCTAATAAACCTTCCTCAACAATGGCTTCTTTAATCCAACGTTTAGCAAATCGATAATTGGCTGGTACAGTGGCTACTTCACCCGTAGCTGGATTCTTTAAACTTTTGACTTCTTCACTATTGCCAGTTGAGGTAGCGGTTGCTGTTTTTTTCGGAGTCTGTTTAGGCGCAACATTAGCTTTCTTGGCTGGCGCAGATGAAGCTGTGGATCTTGTACTCGCTGTTGAAGAAGTAGCCGCAGTTGAAGATCGTTTACTGGGTTCTTTCGCTTTAGTTTGTTGACCAGAAGTCGAATCTTCCTGATACATAACATAAACGATATACGCAACAAAAACAGCAGTAATTAGGAACAGTGTCATTGACATACTAACTCTCCATCAGTTTGAAATTAAGGATTTTAGTTATTATCTAACTTACAGTTGATATTAGTACAATTCTATAATAAAAAGAAGGCACTATACGCGAAATATACCAGAACATCAGCATAAGGGAAAAAAAATCATTGATTTTCTTTACATTAATCCAACTTAAGCGTGATAGTAACGGTACTAAAATTATCGAGTATGTTGATTAATATTTGCTTTGATGCGTTAATAAGACTTCCTACTATCAAACTTCTTGGCAACAGAAACCCCCATAGCGCGCTTAACCAGTATACCTTTGGCAGGTTTTAAATGATCCAGTAATACCATACCAGTATTGCGGGATAACGCCAGCCAGGGATTACTGTTGGAAAATAATTTCACCAAGCCATCGGTAAACTTTATCACTTGTTGATGATCACGATATCGCTTCTCAGCATAGTCAGACAGTAAGTTTCCAGCGCCAATATCGTTACCCGATGCTGCTTGCGCTATCAACAGTTGAACAAGGTCAGCAACATCTCTCAGACCCAGGTTAAGCCCTTGGCCCGCAACAGGATGCAGCTGGTGCACTGCATTGCCAATAATAACGGCTCTGCCTTTTGTTATCTGCTGGGCTTTTATCAAGCTCAATGGAAAGGACTTTACGGGAGCAACCATTGATATATAACCCAAACGGTAACCAAAGCAACGCTGGAGCTCGGCTAAAAACTTTTCTTCTGAAGCATTTAAAAGTTCCTCTGCTTCCTCAGTGGTGCATGTCCATACCACTGAACAACACTCATTTAGAGTGGGCAAGAATGCAAGTGGACCGGAATTAGTAAACCGCTCATAGGCAACGTGATGGGGTGATAGTTCAGGTTTGACCTTAGTAACAATAGCCGTCTGCTCATACCTCTGTTGGTATTGATCAATTTCAAGCAGCTTCCTAACAGTTGATTGCCCACCATCAGCACCCACTAACAATCGTGCAGAAAAATTGTGGGTGTCTCTATTTTTTTCGGCAACGCTAATACTTATTTGTTCACTACTGCTCATCAAACCTTTAAGACTGCAAGCTTCAAATTCTGTAACTGAGGACTCGGTGAGGCTATGAGCTACATGCTTTTCCAGGTCTCTCGCAGTAATCACAAAACCTAAAGCCGCGACGCCTTCTTTACTCGAGCTAATTCGCGTCTTACCAAAATGTCCTTGGTTCGAAACATGAATGTCCTTGATAGCAACCGCGTAATCCTGAGCTAAAGACCAAATGCCGAGACCCTCCAAAAACATAGTGGAACCCAAAGACAGGGCTAACGCTCTATGCCCACTGGCAGATTGTTTTCTTTGTTCCCAGGTTTGTTCATCGATGATAGCGATCTTCAACCCACTGTCCTGCAGTGCAAGTGCAAGACACCCTCCTACTAGGCCGCTACCTACAATAACTATGTCAAAATCATATTTCACACTAAACATCCATCCGCATAACCGCCTCTATCTCCTCTATGCTCTTCGGTACGGCCTTTGTTAAAACATCGCAACCACTTGCAGTCACTATTACATCATCTTCGATTCTAATCCCTATACCACGCCAACGCTGTTCCACCGTTTCACAATCTGGAGGTATATACAAACCTGGCTCAACTGTCAGCACCATTCCCGGTTGTAACAAACGCCATTCACCATTGATTTTGTAGTCGCCCACATCATGAACATCCATACCTAACCAATGCCCAATCCTATGCATAAAAAATTGTTTGTAACCTTCTGACTCAATCAGTTCAGACACTTCACCTTTCAACAATCCCAGAGCAACCAACCCACACGTCAGAACTTCTACAGCGATTTCGTGCGGTTGAATCCAATGGGTTCCTGGCTTGACCTTGTCAATCGCAGCTAATTGAGCGTCCAACACCAACTGATAAAGCAATTTTTGCGCGTCTGAAAATTGACCCGACACAGGAAATGTTCTTGTAATATCGGCAGCGTAATGATCACATTCTGCACCGGCATCAATCAGCAATAACTGCCCTTCAAGCAACTCAGCCCGGTTCTCAGTATAATGAAGCGTACAAGCATTTTCTCCTGCAGCGACGATAGAAGGATAAGCGACCGACCTCAGCCCATGCTGCATGCATTCGTGGATGAATTCGGATTCGATTTGGTATTCATAGACGCTAGGCCTGCTGGCTTGCATAACTCTGACATGTGCTTTGGCCGACACATCTGCAGCTTGCTGCAACTTCCGAATTTCGTATTCACTTTTGATTAAGCGCATTTCATGTAGCATATGCTCTAGCGAAATCAATTCCATCGGCGCACTAATTCCTGACCGGGACTGACTTCTTAGTTGATTTAGCCACTCCTGTAAGTGATGATCCAGTTCGCTGTCCCGACCCATGGGATAAAATACTTTTTCCTTATTCTCCAACATACCAGGTAAAATATCATCAAGATCTTCAATAGGGAACGCATCATCCGCCAAATAATCATTTCGCGCCCCATCTAATCCAGCGTGCGCACCTTCCCAAAGCGCTTTTGTAGCATCATATTCTCGACAAAACAAAATGTACTCTCCTTGTTCCCTTCCCGGAATAAAAACGGCAAGCGCATCAGGTTCTCCGAATCCGGTTAAATAGTAAAAATCACTATTTTGCCGAAATGGGTAGTCAATATCTCTGTTCCGCGTTGCAGTCGGAGCGCTGCCAATAATGGCTATATTCCCTATCTCTACTTCCGCCATCAAATGCTGGCGACGTTTGGAAAAATCAGTTTGGTCAATGTTCATAACTTACTGGCTCTGATACTTTTTTTGTTCAAAAATTTCTGCATGGATCAATTGCACCGCCACTCTCAAGTACTCATTAATTTCCATTAATCCATTCTCCATGTCTTCCCCCTCACTCTCATCTATACTCATGTTTGAAAGCTTTATAATATCACCTAATATTTCATTACACTGCCCAGACCATTGTGCCTCAGTCCCAGCACAGCCAATACCGTCAATGAATCCAGTACACCAGTCAGAAATGGCTTCTGCGAGGACATAAAGCAAATCATCCTCCGGCAAAAAAAGATCAAATTCAAATTGCTCCTGTGTCAATAACCTTTGTGTTTGGTCATACAAAGCGATTAAAGGTTGATGCTGGTGTTCATCTATCCGGCCAACCTCAGCGAATACTGTCTGAAACCAGCGTTGGTAACTGACACCTTCATCAACACAAATCATAGCTGCGGCGATGCCGTGAACCTCTGCAGCCGACCGGGTGACCCCATAGTCTTGTAAAATTGATTGAACTAATTCATAACTCATTTTCGAATACTTAAATCACTAGACCCTGTTAAAGTAATATAATATGCTAACCATGATATAAAGGGAATTGGGTTAAACTTTTCCATTTTACTCTTTATCTATCAAGTACCCTTTTGCTGAAATAACGCTATGAACAATCAAGATCATGAAAAAGAGTTAAAAGCTCTTGAAGATAAATTAGAAACTTTACTGAAACACTGTAATAAGTTACAGGATGAAAATATTTCACTAAAATTGAAACAAGAGGATCTCATTCGTGAAAAAGCCGGGTTAATCGAAAAAACCTCATTGGCCAAGTCCCGGGTAGAAGAAATGATTAACCGGCTTAAAACAATGGAGCATACTTAATGAACGAAGAACCCAAAGCCATCACCGTTCAAATCTTAGGAAAAGAATATCGAATCGTCTGCTCTCAAGAAGAGCAGCTTGAACTCAGAAGCTCTGCTGAGCAGTTAGACATAAAAATGCGGGAAATCAGAGACTCTGGCAAGATTATTGGGGCTGATCGGATTGCCGTTATGGCCGCGCTGAATTTAATTCACGAGCTAAACCAATTGCAACACCATAACCTCAACTTGTCCGAAGGACTAAATCACCGTTTATCCAATTTAAGGGAAAAAATAGAAACCGCTTTAGAAAGCACACACTAAACTTAAATTGCTCTCATCATAAAGACGTTAGCCGTCAGCATCAACAATATTGATTTTCATCAATTACCACAGCTTCCAGCAGCATCGTTAACAGTACAGAAATAACTTCAAAAAAGTTTACACAGTTTTTAAATTTCGAGCTAAACTATGAATCAAGTTCCCTGTTGCGTTCGAAACCTTCTGGGTTATATCTTGAGCCTAATTACTTACCCAGGGGTTAGTTACTAAGCCATGTTGTGCAAGTCCACCTTGCTGAGTGGAAAGCCTGATTGACTTTTAACTTTCTCCACCTTAACCAAATTGGTTCAAGGGCGAAAGAAAGTTCCGGCGCAGTCGGGGAACCTACCTTACCTCCTGCACATCGTCGATACCACTCATTATTTTTGTTTCCTATATTTTTTAGTTGCTTTTTATTCAGAAAACGGCTTTAGGAGATTCAACAAATCATCTGATCCCAGGTTATAGTTGTCCTCCTGTTTTTGCTGATTAGAGTAAACCGAGTTTGCCAATGCTTGTTTTTTCTGTTGTAAAGTCAAAATCTTTTCTTCAACCGTTTCTTCAATAATCAACTTATATACAAAAATAGCTTTGTCTTGTCCTATACGATGCGCTCGATCAGTTGCTTGATTTTCAACAGCCGGATTCCACCAGGGGTCGTAATGGATAACGGTATCTGCGGCGGTTAAATTCAAACCAACCCCTCCTGCTTTCAGGCTGATCAGAAAAACCGGAACTTCACCTTGCTGAAACATTGTTACAGCTTCATCCCGCTTTTTAGTCTGTCCGGTTAATTTGGTATAAACTATTTTCTTCTTGATCAACTCTTTCTCAATTAAGGCCAGCATTGATGTGAATTGCGAAAACAATAGAATTTTACGCCCTTCCTCAACCATTTCTGGCAAGATTTCCATCAGCAGCTCCAACTTAGCACTTTGCTTTACTTTTTCTGCTTGCGGCAGGGATAGCAGCCTAGGGTCACAACAAACCTGTCGCAATTTGAGTAGTGCATCAAGGATCATGATATGGCTTCTAGCCAGCCCTATTTTGCTAATTTCTTCACGCACTTTTTGATCCATCGCCAAACGTATTGACTCGTAAAGATCTCGCTGTTTACCTTCTAGAACGACTGAACGAATAATCTCTGTTTTAGCGGGCAACTCAGCCGCCACTTTTTCTTTAGTACGACGCAAAAGAAAAGGAGCAATACGACGCTTAAACTCTTGTTTACGATCTCCATCATTATATTTTTCAATGGGATTACGAAATATGCGATTAAAACGCTCCAATTGCCCCAAAAAACCAGGCATTAAAAAGTGAAACATTGACCATAATTCGCCCAGATGGTTTTCCATTGGTGTTCCGGTTAAACACAACCGATGTGCTGATTTTAATTGAAAAACGACCTGGGTAGTCTGTGACTTAGGGTTTTTAATGAATTGTGACTCATCCAATATCACATAATAAAAGCGTTGTTCAACGAGTTTTTCCTTATCTCGCCTTAAAAGAGGATAAGTGGTTACTACAAGATCGTAGTCCCGAATTAACTCAAAATTGGCATGCCTTTCTGAGCCGTGCAATACTAAAACCTTTAGATCAGGCGCGAAACGTTCGGCCTCCCTACGCCAGTTTCCTATCAAACTAGTTGGTGCCACAACTATGCTGGGGAGCTGCTGACGACCACTTTGCTTTTCTAACAGTAAATGAGCCAACGTTTGAACCGTTTTACCCAATCCCATGTCATCAGCCAATATGCCGTTAAACTCGAATTGTCTTAAAAACTGTAACCAATTTAATCCTTGTTGTTGGTATGTTCTCAACTCTGCATTAAAGTCAGCAGGAGGATCTACTTTTTCAACACCCGAAAAATCTTGTAACTGTTGAGTCAGTTTTTGTAATTCTGCAGCGCCTCGCCAATGTAAATTGGGATCATTAAGTAATTCACCCATTTGTATGCTTTGCATTCTTGACAGTGCGATCTTGCCATCATCTGTTAACGGATCATGGTCGTATAACTCTACTAAGGTATCGAATATCGGCAATAAACGCTGCGTAGGCAATTTTAACCAGCGATGTTCTCCAACGCACACTAGCACACTATTTTGCTGTTGTAGCGCTTCTCTGAGCTTTTTTGGGGCCTTGGATTCGGACAATAAGCCAACCAACGTGGGAAGCAAATTTATCCGCTCACCATCCAATTCAACGCCAAGTGATAACGAAAACCAATCATTGGTTCCTTCCTCTGCAATTTCCGCTTGCCATTGATCCGCGGATTCAAAACGCAGGTAAAAAGTATCATCTATTTCGACCTTCCAACCCAGCTCTTGAAGTTCAGAAAGATCATTTTCCATGAAGTCATGCCAATTCATAGCTGATTGGTTTATGGGATGAGTAGGAAAAAACCAGTCTAATTGATCATCTTCAGATAGCGTTCTGGCATGTAGTAACACCAACCCTTTGCGGTGAAGTAGATCAATTGCTTCCACCTCGGACTCTGTTTCTCTGTCAATAGAATAAAAAGTATCGTCTACTTGACGCTGATAAAAATTCTGAAAACAATAATTATCTATAATAACGGGCCCGTAGCCAAAAGAAAGCTGTGCAGCGTGAAATCTTTTCCCCGCTGACACGTCTTCCAATCCTTCCATACTTCGCAAACGAAGGTGAAGAACAGGATCTTTACCACTAATTTTTTGGTGCTTAATATCAACTTGGGAAGGCAGCGGTAATTGATATTCCGGGATCTGAAGCAGTAGGTCTCGACTTACTTCGTCGACTTTATTCACTGGAATAATTGGCGCATCCATCAATAACAGAACTTGCTCTGGCTTAGTCTGATCGTGCTCGACTAAACCAATCTGCCAAGTATCTTTATCCACATACCACAAGTTATGTAACTGAAAAATAAAATTGACTGGTGGCTCAACTTGACTCACTAAGTGATGACCGTCTGCTCGCTCTTGCCAACTAAATCTAAGTTTTCGAGAAGGACCTGGAAACAGTTCTGGACTGGAATGTTTTTGCCAATGGCAGTGACCAGACGTTATCATCTTTTGTAGTGCCCATTCGCCTATTTCGCCTTCAAGTTGATAAACGTTATAACGCTGATAATAATTCTGTTTTTCTGACAAAAGCCTTGCAATGTCCTTATCTGCTTGTTGAATGAACACATCATTATGGTAATCCTGAATTTTTTCTAGTGCATAAGCTGAAGGTTTTCCATATCCTCCAGATTTAAGCTGTCTTGATTTGACTGTTTCTACTTGCAGGCTCCGTTCAGATTTTTTCCCAGGTTTCAAAATATAGAGCAATGACATGTCACTCGAATCAGTGATTTGCTCAATAGTGGTTTTCCTATTTCTAGTACTGGCTGATTTGAGTTTCTCCAACCAGTCGTTGACAATACTCCCCGGATCATTATCGCTGCTTAAAGTTAACTCATCTTCTGCTTCCAGGATAGAAAGTAACGCGGCGGCCACGTGCTTACAATTAAGGAATTTTGGGCAAGAGCATTCTCCTTTGATAGTAACCGCATCACCTTTTAAACCGACTACACCAAAGACAAAAATTGATTGGTTGTAAACGCGTCCTTGATCGCCTTTTACACTGGAAGTGATAAACACTCCCATAGGCAGTTCGTCAATTTCTACATGCTGAACCAGCTGATTTTTCCAATATTTTTCTCCCTGCAAGAAAGTTAGGTTACCGCATACTTTTTTAATTTGTTCTGTGGAAAAACGAATATTCATTACTCTGAAAGAAAGGAGGTTTGGCAAGAAAATAGAAAAAAATTCCAAAGTATTGGAGCATACATTAGGGTAACAGGAAATAATTTATTTTTAAGAGGACTTCTTCTAGTTCGGAGATTGTTTGAGTACAAAGGGATAGCTTTCAAGAACCTCAGCGCTTAAAAAATCCAAGGGGATAACTGAGCATCATCCAACGCAAAAACCGGACGAAATGATAATAATAGAGGCCCCATTAGTAAAACCTAGCTATTTCAAAATCCTGACTAAGAAGCGCATTCTACGCTATTTCACTTTATTGATTTAGTTTTAAAAGGCTTAGCTGGAATGTAATTACTCGTTTCAAACTTATACTAAAGCACTTCCTTTAGAAGATCACACCAATGGAATATAGGCATTGAAACCATTACTTTGTTAGCTTCTCCATTTTCCAACAAGCATGAACTTGTTGATTCCTTACAAAGTCTTTCGGAATTGTCTGCTTGGTGATGTCATGAATCTTATAATACTGTTTTAGCACTGCATGGTTGAAAGCAAATCCACGACGATTATTTGAAAAAAACACCACCCCTTTCGAGCTCAACAACTTGGATATTTGCCGCAAGATTACTTCATGATCACGCTGTACATCAAAAGTATTTTGCATCCTTTTCGAATTAGAAAAACTGGGGGGATCTATAAAAACCAGATCATATTGCCACTGCTTGGATATAGCTTCCTTGATCCAAGCTAAACAGTCCCTTTGAATCAGTTGATGGTCAGATCCAATGTTGATTTTGTTTAGTTTTAAATTCCGCTCAGCCCAGTCTAAATAAGTTTTCGATAGATCAACCGTTGTTGTTGTGCTTGCTTTACCCAAGGCTGCAAATACGGTCGCAGTACCCGTATAAGCAAACAAATTGAGAAACCTTTTCCCTTCAGCAGATGCATGAATGATATTGCGAGTGATACGATGATCCAAAAATAAGCCAGTGTCTAAATAATCAGTAAAATTAACGTAAAACTGGCATGAAACTTCTTTCACTATGTGAAATGTTTTCTGGTGACTTAGTTTTTCATATTGAGCTAGTCCACGTTGCCTCTGCCTAACTTTTAAAAAAATATTCTCCTTATCCGTATCAAAAATTTCTGGGATTACTTGCAAAGCTTCAGTCAACCTGGCTTTGGATACCAAGGGATCAATTCGATTTGGCGCTTGAAATTCCTGAACCATGACCCAAGTATGAGTCCCATGGTAAAGATCGATTACTAACGAAAACTCAGGTAAATCGCGATCGTAAACTCTATAATTCGTTATATTTTGTTGTCTAGCCCATCGCCCAATATGTCCGAAGTTTTTACGAAGGCGATTAACAAATGGGTCTATCATTTTTGTATCATTCATCGTGATATAAACTCGGTCAGAAATATTTATCAGATAAACATAAATAGGAATACATTTTTCTAACTATTGCAGAATGATGAACTAACTTAATAAAAGTCATAACCACCTGTTTTTCTATGAGTTTTTCGGCTTTCTAAGTGGGACTTATGGAGTTCACAATATCACCAAGTGGGTCGGAATTTTATTAAAATTTTATTCAGTAAGTTATATCTTTCTGATACTATGAACCTCCTTAATTACCAGTAGTTATGTACCTATAACTGACTTTAAAACTTTATAGATAATAAGGTAAGCGATATGACTTTTGTCGTCACTGAGAATTGTATTAAATGTAAATTTACTGATTGCGTAGATGTTTGTCCGGTTGACTGCTTCCACGAAGGGCCAAACATGTTGGTTATTGATCCCGAAGAATGTATAGATTGCACCCTGTGCGAGCCTGAGTGTCCTGCGGAAGCTATATACGCTGAAGATGAACTGCCAGAAGGCCAAGAGAATTTTATTGAGTTAAACAAAGATCTTTCGCAAAGTTGGCCCGTCATCACGGAGATAAAAGAACCTCCTCCAGAAGCCGAAGAATGGAATGGAAAACCAGGTAAAAGTGAATTACTCGAACGTTAAAAAAAGCCGGTTAAACTAAACCGGCTTTTTTTATTCTTCAGCTAGTTCTGCTTCGTCTAGCGGCCTATCAACCAGCTCGACATAGGCCATTGGAGCCGCATCTCCTGATCTATAACCACATTTCATCACTCGCATGTATCCACCAGGTCTTTCTTTATAACGAGGACCAAGTTCTTCAAACAGCTTGGCAACAATTTCCCTATCGCGTAACTTAGCAAAAACTTCTCTACGTTTCGCAACACTGTCAGTTTTGGAAATGCTTATTATTGGTTCTACAAAACCTCTAAGCTCTTTTGCTTTCGGCAGGGTCGTTTTAATCAATTCATGTTTGAATAAAGAAACAGCCATATTTTTGAATAGCGCTTTTCTATGGCTACTATTAATATTAAACTTTCTTCCGGATTTTCGATGTCGCATTTACTGTGGATCCTACATTTATTAAGATATTGTCTATACTGGTATTCGCTCTTGTTCTGCTATGTTTTCAGGTGGCCAATTTTCCAGACGCATGCCTAAAGATAAACCTTTGGTTGCCAAAACATCTTTAATTTCTGTAAGAGACTTTTTACCTAAGTTTGGAGTTTTTAGCAATTCAACTTCTGTTCGTTGGATCAAATCACCGATATAAAAAATATTTTCTGCTTTTAAACAATTCGCTGATCTGACAGTTAGTTCTAAATCATCAACAGGACGGAGTAAGACTGGGTCAAAAGTTTCTTCTTCAACAGGTGATTCTATATTTTCTTTTTCTAATACTTTCTCAAAATCGACAAAAACTGACAATTGATCGTGCAGAATAGTCGCAGCTAATTTAATGACTTCTTCTGGATCAACCGTTCCATTCGTGGAAAGATCAATGACTAATTTATCAAGATTTGTTCTTTGCTCAACCCGGGTACTTTCGACTTGATAAACCACTTTATTAATAGGCGAATAAGATGCATCAACCTGAAGAACCCCTAAAGGCCCATTTTCTTCTATTAATTTTCTGGCAGTGGCCGACTCATAGCCTCGACCTCTTTTTATTTTCAACTTCATTCTCAATTTGCCTGATTGCGTTAAATTGGCTATGACCAAATCGCCATTAACGATCTCTACATCACTGGCAAGCTGAATATCTCGGGCAAACACTGGACCAGGCCCATCTTTCTCCAAAAGAAGAGTTGCTTCATCATTTTCCTGGAGAATAACAGCTAAATTTTTAAGGTTCAAAATAATATCAATGACATCTTCCTGAACACCATCAATAGTTGTATATTCATACAATATACCTTCAAACTCTACTTCTGTAACCGCGCATCCAGGAATGGAAGACAGCAGTACCCTTCGTAAGGCATTACCAAGCGTATGACCAAAACCTCTTTCTAAGGGTTCTATGATTACTCTTGAATGGTGTTCTGATATTTTTATAACATCAACTAATCTTGGTTTTAACAAACCAGAAAGAGGATTAAGCATAAGTAACCTCTGAAAAATTATTTAGAATAAAGTTCAACAACAAGTTGTTCGTTAATATCACTGCCAAGACTAGATCTGTCAGGTACAGATTTGAATATACCTTTTTTATCTTTCACATCAATCTCAATCCATTCTGGAAATCCGTATTGCTCGGTAACAGTAAGTGCGTCAATAATTCTTTGTTGTTTTTGAGACTTTTCTCTTACGCTTATTACATCTCCTTCGGTTACTTGATATGAAGGGATGTTGTTAATCTTTTCATTAACCAAGATGGATTTATGACTAACCAGTTGCCTAGCTTCAGCTCTCGTCGAGGCAAACCCCATTCGATAGACTACATTATCCAGCCTTCTTTCAAGAAGAAATAACAAGTTTTCCCCAGTTGCACCTTTCTTTTGTGCAGCCGTTTTGTAGTAATTTCTAAACTGTTTTTCAAGAATGCCATAAATCCTTCGAAGCTTCTGCTTTGCCCTTAATTGAAGGGCATAATCGGAATTTCTGATCCTTCTCTGACTATGCTGTCCAGGAGGTTGATCTAACTTACATTTAGTATCAAGTGATTTACCCCTGCTTTTTAAGAACAGGTCAGTACCTTCTCTTCGGCTTAACTTACATTTTGGGCCAAGATATCTCGCCATATTAAACTACTCCAACTCTGTTTGATTACACTCTTCGTTTTTTGGGGGGGCGGCATCCATTATGTGGGATGGGGGTAACATCAATTATGTTTGTTATTTTAAAACCCAAACCGTTCAGAGACCTAACAGCCGATTCGCGACCTGGACCAGGTCCTTTAATGTAAACATCTAGATTTTTCATACCATATTCTAATACGACTGTTCCAGCTTTCTCTGCGGCTACTTGGGCGGCAAATGGTGTACTTTTTCTCGAACCTCTAAAACCTTGACCACCGGCAGTTGCCCAAGACAGCGTATTACCCTTTCTATCAGTAATAGTAATGATAGTATTATTAAACGAAGCATGAACGTGTGCAACTCCGTCCGAAACTTCTTTTTTAATTTTTTTCTTTGTTCTACTTTGTGTTGCCATTTTTAAACCTCAATACACGAAATTATTTACGAATTGGCCGTCTCGGGCCTTTTCTGGTCCGTGCATTAGTTCTAGTTCGTTGCCCACGAAGAGGCAGCCCCCGGCGGTGCCTGATACCTCGATAACTACCTAAATCCATTAACCGCTTTATGTTCATTGAGACTTCTCTTCTCAAGTCCCCTTCAACGGTATATTTGCTTAAAATGGACCGTATTTTTTCAAGTTGGTCTTCGGTTAATTCAATGATTTTTGTGGCTGGATTTATTTTAGCTTCTGCACAAATTTCATTTGCTTTTGGTCTGCCTATGCCATATATAGAAGTCAGAGCAATCTCTGTATGTTTATGGTCAGGAATATTAATACCAGCTATACGCGCCATTAAAAATAACCTCTAATTTTTACTTTGCTTAACATTGAATAACCTATTAAATCTTATTGAAAATTAACCTTGTCTTTGCTTATGCCTTACATCTTTGCAAATGACTCGGACAACTCCGCTCCTCTTAACAACCTTGCAATTTCTGCACATCCTTTTTACTGAAGCTCGAACTTTCATTTTTTCTCCTAAACTATTTGCTGAATTATTTTAAATTAGCTTTCTTCATTAACCCATCATAACGCTGAGACATTAAATGAGTTTGTAGTTGGGATATAAAATCCATAACAACGACAACTATAATCAACAATGATGTTCCACCGAAATAGAACGGTACATTCCAATAGATGATTAAAAACTCCGGTAACAAACAAACTAACGTAATATAAATTGCGCCTGCGAGAGTCAATCTTGTCATTACTTTATCTATGTAGTTAGTTGTCTGCTGCCCCGGCCTAATACCTGGCAAAAATGCTCCTGACTTCTTTAAATTTTCTGATGTTTCTTTTGAGTTAAAGACTAATGCTGTATAAAAGAAACAGAAGAATATAATAGCTGTTGCATAAAACATTACATAAACCGGCTGCCCTGGCGACAAGGTAGTAGCAATGTTTTGCAACCAACTAAAACCTTCACTGTTGCCAAACCAACCGGCTATTGTAGCTGGAAATAAAATGATACTCGAGGCAAATATCGGTGGGATAACACCGGCCATATTCAACTTCAAAGGCAGAAAACTACTTTGCCCGGCATACATTTTTTTACCTTGCTGCCGTTTAGGATAATTAATGAGTACCCGTCTCTGACCTCTCTCTACAAATACCACCAGAGCCGTTACAGCAATGGTTAGTAGAAATAACAAAATGATAAAAGCACCATTCATTTCACCCGTTCTTGCTAACTCTAATGTGCCGCCGATCGCTGATGGTAACCCAGCAACAATCCCAGCAAAAATAATCATTGATATACCATTGCCGATACCCCTCTCTGTCACTTGCTCGCCTAACCACATCAGGAAAACAGTACCAGTAACCAGCGTTATGGTTGTTATTACCACGAATTGTATACCTGGAATAAAGACAACAGCCATTCCACCCGCTGTTTGACTTTGCAATGCAAACGACACACCGATAGCTTGAAACGTTGCCAAAAATACCGTACCAATCCGGGTATATTGGGTTATCTTTCTTCTCCCGGATTCTCCTTCCTTTTTTATTTGCTCCAATTTAGGTATAACAACAGTCATTAGTTGCATAATAATTGAAGCTGAAATGTAGGGCATAATTCCTAGAGCAAAAATACTCAATCTTTTTAAGGCGCCTCCAGAGAACATATTAAACATATCCAAAATAGAGCCGCTTTGTTGTTCAAACATCAAAGATAACGCTTTGGGATCTATGCCAGGTACTGGTATGTGGGCCCCAACTCGATATACAAAGAATGCGCCTAGGAGAAAAAATAGTCTTGACCTTAATTCTGACAGGTCACCAAACTTTTCATTGAGTTGTTTTTTTGTGGTACTCACTTATACCTCGATTTTTCCACCGGCTTTCAAGATTTGTTCTTGCGCCCCTTTAGTTACTTTAATACCGGTAACTGTGATAGGTTTTGTTATTTCACCTGATAAAATAATTTTTACGGTTTTAGTCTGTTTGGGCACTAACCTGAGTTGAACCAATTGTTTCAAATCAATATTAGTAATATCTAATTGATTAAGCTCAGACAGTCTAACTTCGGCAGAATATCTCTTAAGGAGAGATTTAAATCCCACTTTAGGTAATCTTCGTTGTAAAGGCATCTGTCCACCTTCAAAACCGACTTTATGAAATCCACCACTTCTAGACTTCTGTCCTTTGTGACCTCTGCCACAGGTTTTTCCAAAAGTAGAACCAATACCACGGCCTACCCTTCTTGCTTTTCTTTTGGTTCCTTTAGAAAAGGTTAGAGAGTTAAGATACATTATCAATCCTCAATTTTTAACATATAATTAATTTTATTGATCATCCCACGAATTTCAGGTGTGTCTTGAACTTCAATAGATTGATAAAGTTTTCGAAAACCAAGACCCCTTAAACAAGCCTTATGTTTTTTTAAGCGTCCTATTTTACTTTTAATAAGTGTAAGCTTAATCGTTTTACTACTCATAGTATCAGCCTAGAATTTGTTCTACTGTTTGCCCGCGTTTCGCTGCAATTGATTTGGGATCCTTCATGTCTGCCAAGCCAATGATGGTAGCTCGGACTACATTGATTGGATTGTTGGTACCAATACATTTGGCTAAAACATTGTGTATGCCAACTACCTCGAAAACCGCACGCATCGCACCACCAGCAATGATTCCTGTTCCTTCTGATGCAGGTTGCATATATATTTTTGCAGCACCTGTTCTAGAGACTATTGGATACTGTAGAGTCTCACCTTTCAAATGAATCTTTTTCATGTTTTTTCGAGCTTGCTCCATAGACTTTTGGATAGCAATTGGAACCTCTCTGGCCTTACTTATTCCATAACCTACTCTTCCTTCGCCATCACCTACTACCGTTAAGGCTGTGAAACCAAAAACCCGCCCACCTTTTACAACCTTGGCAACACGACGTACAGAAACTAATTTTTCTTGTAATCCTTCAACATTTGATGGAGATACCGAAGCCATTTATTTTATCCTCTCAATTAACATTTAAGGCCTGCTTCACGCGCTGCTTCAGCAAGTGCTTGAACTCGCCCATGATATTTAAAACCCGAACGATCGAAAGCAACTTGATTTATGCCTGCTGAAATACATTTTTCAGCGATTGTTTTGCCTACCACCTTTGCAGCTTCGACATTTCCAGAACCTTTGATAGAGCTTTTGACAGCAGCTTGTACCGTAGATGCACTTACAACAGTTTCTGCCCCAACTCCATTAATAACTTGTGCATAAATATGTCTTGGGGTTCTATGAATCGTGAGCCTTGGAAATTCTAAACTTCTGATTTTGCATCGGGTCTTCTTGGCGCGCCGAATTCGGGATTTCTTCTTGTCCATAGTTATCTAAACCTAATTAAGTATTATTTTTTCTTTGCCTCTTTACGAGCAATATATTCATCAGCATATCGTACGCCCTTACCTTTGTAGGGTTCTGGTGGTCGAAAAGATCGAATCTTAGCGGATACTTGTCCAATCTTTTGCTTATCTATGCCTTTAATGATTATTTCTGTAGGAGACGGTGTTTCTATCGTTATTCCTTCTGGGATTGGAAAATCGATAGGGTGTGAAAAACCTAACGTCATATTTAAAACTTTACCCTTTACTTGGGCGCGATAACCCACGCCAACCAATGCTAATTTTTTTTCAAACCCATTAGCAACACCTTGAATCATGTTGTTTAAAATTGCACGGCTGGTTCCAGCTTGAGATTTTGCTTTTTTGTCTTTATCATCCCATGAAAATTTTAGGGTATTGTCATCAAAACTAAAATCTACGGATTCATGAATTTGATAGCTAAGCTCACCTTTTGATCCTTTAATTAAGAAAGACTTACCATCAATATTTAGATTTACGTTTTGTGGAACAACTATTGGATTATTTGCTATTCTTGACATGAAATTAGCCTAGATAAATTTATGAAACATTACAAATAATTTCACCACCGATACCCTTTTCGCGTGCTGCTCGGTCAGTCATTAAACCTTGTGATGTTGAAATAACAGCAATCCCAAGACCATCTAAAACTTTTGGTATTTGCTGACTAGACTTGTAAACCCTCAGCCCAGGTTTACTAACCCTACTTATTTCATCTATTACTGGCTTACCTTGAAAGTATTTAATTTCAATACAAATGTTGCTATGTGAATTCTCTGTTTTCGTTTCAAAACTTTGAATGTAGCCTTCATCTTGAAGCACTGTAGCAATATTTGTTTTTATTTTAGATAAAGGCATTTCTACAATTTTTATCCCTGCTGATTGTGCATTACGAATTCTCGTAAGCATATCCGAAATAGGATCCGTCATACTCATTCTAATGGTCTCCTGACAAGTTTCTCATTCTAATGGTCTCCTGACAAGTTTACCAACTTGCTTTAACTAAGCCAGGCACATCGCCTCGCATGGTTGATTCACGTAATTTATTTCTGCCTAGTCCAAATTTACGATAAAAACCGTGAGGTCTTCCTGTCAAATTACATCGATTGCGTTTTCGACAGGGGCTTGAGTCCCTTGGCAATTTTTGTAATGCCAATTGTGCTATCTCTTTTTCTTCATAGCTTCTGTTTGGATCTCTAATGATCTCTTTGTAGAGGGTCCTTTTAGCATGGTACTTAGAAATAAACTTTATGCGTTTTGCTTCTCTTGCAATCATTGATTTTTTTGCCATAAACCCACCTAATCTTTTAAAGGAAAGTTGAATTGTTTTAATAACGCCAAGCCTTCCTCATTTGTATTTGCTGTCGTAGTTATTGTGATGTCCATACCTCGCAAAACGTCTATTTTATCGTAGTCAATTTCTGGAAATATAATCTGCTCTTTAATACCTAAAGTGTAATTACCACGCCCGTCAAAACTCTTTGGATTTAAACCTCTAAAATCACGGATACGTGGTATGGAAATGTTAATTAGGCGATCTAGAAATTCGTACATTCTTTCTTTTCTCAGAGTGACTTTACATCCAATTGGCATTTCTTCTCTAATTTTAAAGCCTGCTATGGACTTTCTTGCTTTTGTAATTACTGGCTTTTGCCCTGAAATCTTGGTCATATCGTCAACAGCAGATTGGAGTACTTTTTTTTCAGAAACGGCTTCTCCCAATCCCATGTTTATCGTAATTTTATTAATCTTCGGCACTTGCATGACTGACTTATACTTAAATTTTGTCATAAGAGCCGGAATGATATCTTGTTTATATTTCTCAGTTAATCTAGACATTATGCAATACTACCTTATAGATCGACTACTTCTTGGGAGGACTTATATACTCTCACTTTTGATGAGTCATCCATAATTTTAAATCCCACTCTATCTGCTTTTTTCTTAGCTTGATTGTATAAACCAACATTTGATAGATGGATAGGCATTTCCTTTTCAAGGATACCGCCGGAAACGCCTTTGTTTGGATTTGGCTTCTGATGTTTCTTAACCAAATTTATGCCTTCAACTAGTACTTTTTCAGGCTTTACTAGTTTAGTAACCAACCCTGTTTTCCCTTTGTCTTTTCCCGCAAGGATAATAACATCATCACCTTTTTTTATTTTGTGCATATCAATATTCCAGTAGAGCGTTTCAAATCAAAATTTTACAAAACTTCTGGAGCAAGTGAGACTATTTTCATAAATCTTTCGCTTCTAAGCTCACGTGTTACAGGACCAAAAATCCGAGTGCCTACAGGCTGCAGTTGTGCATTCAAGATAACAGCAGCGTTACCATCAAAACGAATCATTGATCCATCAGATCTTCTGACACCTTTTTTTGTTCTTACAACCAATGCGTTGTAAACTTCACCTTTTTTAACTCTGCCACGTGGTATTGCGTCTTTAATACTTACTTTTATTACATCACCAATATTGGCATATCTTCTGTGTGACCCACCTAAGACCTTTATACACATTACTCTTTTAGCGCCACTATTGTCAGCCACTTCAAGGCTAGTTTGCATTTGTATCATAAGGATATTCCTGAGCTAACTGATAATATTTTTGATGTTTTTCTAGCCTTGTCTCTGCAATACTTCAACTAAGAAATAGTTTTTTGTTTTAGAGATAGGTTTACAGGATTTTATACTCACAATGTCTCCCTCAACGCACTCATTCTTTTCATCATGAGCATGCAACTTAGTGGACCTTTTAATGTATTTACCATACATGGAATGTTTCACCAACCGCTCTACTAACACCGTGATTGTTTTATCTGTTTTATTGCTGATTACCCGACCATTAATCGTTCGAGTCTTTAATTTTTGCTCACTCATCGTTATTTTTTCCTTTTTCAGTTAGGACAGTTTTTATTCTCGCTATTTCTCGTCTCACTGTCTTAACTCTGCTCGGTTTAGATAACCCACCAGTCACCGATAATGTTCTCAGATTAAATAACTCTCGATAGAGTTCTAATAACATCGCATTTAAATTTTCGATGGTTTTTTGACGAATCTCTGTAGCCTTCATTACATTACCGTTCTTGAAGCAAAAGTTGTTTTAATAGGTAGTTTTGCAGAAGCCAATTTGAACGCTTCACGCGCCAACTCCTCGGGTACGCCTTGTATTTCGTACAGCATGGTGCCGGGTTTTATTTGTGCGACCCAATATTCAACACTTCCTTTCCCTTTGCCCATTCTGACTTCCAGAGGCTTCTTGGTTATCGGCTTATCGGGAAACACCCTTATCCAAATTTTTCCACCACGCTTAATATGACGGGTAATTGCTCTTCTTGCGGCTTCTATTTGACGTGCAGTTAAACGCCCTCTTGTGATGGCTTTTAAACCAAACTCTCCAAAGCTAACTTTGGAGCCTCTGTGGGCATCGCCTGTATTGCGTCCTTTATGTTGTTTTCTAAACTTTGTTCTTTTAGGTTGCAGCATTTTTAGAACCCTTTTTCTTCGAAGTTGAAGAAACCTCTTCTACGTTCTTATCAATGTCGAACACTTCCCCTTTGAAGATCCAAACCTTGACACCAATAATGCCATAGGTTGTTTTCGCTTCAGCCAAACCATAATCAATATCGGCACGCAATGTATGCAATGGAACCCTACCTTCTCGATACCATTCACTTCGAGCAATTTCTGCTCCATTCAACCTGCCAGCCACATTAATTTTGATACCTTCAGCACCTAACCTCATGGAGTTCGTTACGGCTCTTTTCATAGCTCTCCGATACATAATTCTTTTTGAGAGCTGCTGTGCTACGCTTTCTGCAACCAGTTGCGCATCTAATTCTGGCTTCCTTATTTCTTCAACATTTAGCTGAACTGGAATTCCCATCATGGATGAAACTTGATTTCTTAAAACCTCAATGTCTTGTCCTTTTTTTCCTATTACAATACCTGGCCTTGCTGTAAATACAGTTATGTTTGCATTATTGGCCGGTCGGTTTATTTGTATTCTGCCTATTGATGCATGCGCTAATTTTTTTTTCAAAAAATCTCTAACTTGTAAATCCTGATTTAAAAAAACAGGATAATCTTTGCTGCTTGCGTACCATCTAGATGTCCAATCTTTAACATATCCGAGGCGTATACCAATTGGATGAACTTTCTGTCCCATGATTATTATTACCCCTTAACTAATTTCAGAAACTTGAACAGTAATATGACATGTACGTTTTAAAATGTGATTTGCTCTTCCTTTTGCTCTTGCTTTAAATCGCTTCATAGTAGGCCCTGAATTTACATAAACAGTGGTTATAATCAGATCATCAATGTCAGCACTTTCATTATGCTCCGCGTTTGCAATTGCAGACTCAAGAATTTTCTTAATTATTGATGATGACTTTTTTTTACTATATTCAAGGGTACTGAGTGCTTTCTCAACCGGCATACCTCGAATTTGATCACCAACTAAACGAGCTTTCTGAGGTGAAACTGGAGCGTTATCTAATCTTGCTACAACATCCATCGAATGAACCTATCTTGTTTTTTTATCAGCAATGTGGCCCTTATACGTTCGGGTGGGTGCAAATTCACCTAACTTATGGCCTACCATGTTCTCAGAAACTAAAATGGGTATGTGCTGCCTTCCGTTATGAACAGCTATTGTAAGACCAAGCATATCCGGAACTATCATAGATCTTCTCGACCATGTTTTGATCGGTTTCCTGCTTTTTGTTTCTACCGCCACTGTAATCTTCTTTAATAAATGATGATCTACAAATGGTCCTTTTTTAATTGATCTAGGCACTGTTTAACCTCTTAGTTACTTTTGCTTGCGCTTTCTTACAATAAGTTTGTTTGTTCTTTTATTTTTTCTGGTCTTGTATCCTTTAGTTGGGGTTCCCCATGGGGAAACAGGATGTCGTCCTCCAGAAGTCCTTCCTTCTCCCCCGCCATGAGGGTGGTCAACAGGGTTCATAGCGACACCTCGTACAGTTGGGCGTATTCCACGCCAACGTGATGCGCCAGCCTTGCCTAAAGAAACAAGGTTATGCTCACTATTGGAAACTTCGCCGATAACAGCTTTGCATTCTGAGAGAACTTTTCTCATTTCGCCAGACCTAAGTCTTAGAGTGACATAAAGCCCATCTTTAGCGACCAATTGTGCTGAACTTCCAGCACTACGAGCTAGCTGAGCTCCTTTTTCAGGCTTCAATTCAACACAATGTATGAGCGTGCCCAATGGGATATTTCTTAGGGGCAAACAATTCCCAACTTTGATAGGGGCCGCATCCGAAGATACAATTTCTAACCCTGGCAGCATTCCTTTTGCAGCAATAATATATCGTCTTTCACCATCCTTATATAAAACTAAAGCAATGTGTGATGTTCTATTCGGGTCATACTCAATTGCTTCAACCGTAGCCGGTATCTCTGTTTTGTTACGCTTAAAGTCGATAATTCTATATAACCGTTTGTGTCTTCCACCCGAGTGGCGTGTCGTTATCCGCCCAAGATTATTTCTTCCACTATTATTATGTACCTTACCTACCAAGGAAGCTTGAGGCCTTTTTTTTGAAAGAGCATCATTTTTTACCTTGATTACAAACCTTGCACCAGGCGAGGTGGGTTTAGATTTTATAATTGCCATATAAAATTACCGTTTGGGTTTAATTATTTTAAAGCGCTTAATTGATCGAATACTCAATGTCAAATCCTGGCTTTAATTTTACATAAGCCTTTTTCCAATCCGACCTTTTCCCAATTGATCGGCCAAAACGTTTACTTTTCCCTTTGATATTAAGCACATGCACAGAGTTAACTTTAACGTCAAACATTAATTCAATTGCTTGTTTTATCTGTAATTTATTTGATTTTTTCTGTACTTTAAAAACAAATGTTTTATGCAATTCTGCACTGTTAGTACTTTTTTCAGAGATCAAAGGCTTTTCTAGCACTTTTGAAATTGTGTGCTTGTTCATGACAACAGTTCCTCTATCTTTTTCAGGGCTGGCTCAGTTACTATTACACACTCAGCAGATACCAATGAAACTGGATTAAAAGTGTCCGCGGTAGAAATTTCTAAATTTGGTATATTACGGCTAGCCAGCTCTAAATTTTTATCCTCAAAGTCGGTAACAATTAAGATTTTTCTAGCATCAATCCCTTTCAATTTTTCAACCATCAACTTGGTTTTAGGTTCTTTAGGGGTAATGTCATTTTTAATGAAAAACCTATTCTGCCTAATGAGCTCAGAAACAATGGATCTCATTCCTGTTTTATACATTTTTTTATTTAATTTCTGCTTATGGCTTTGGGTTTTTGCAGCAAAAGTGACCCCCCCGGATCGCCATATTGGACTGCTTCTAGTCCCAGACCTTGCTCGACCAGTCCCTTTTTGTCTCCAAGGCTTAGCACCACCCCCACTTACTTCCGATCTACTTTTTTGAGCCCTGGTACCAGACCGCCAATCTGCTAACATTTTGGTTACAAGTTGATGAACCAACGTCTCGTTGTAATCATTTGTAAATAAATCACTTGTAAGTTCAATATTTGCCGGTGAAGTGCCGGCGTCAAGAACAGGAATTTGTAAAGTCATGATAGTTATTACGCTTTGTTCAAGTGTTTAACGGCAGGAGAAATAATCACATGGCCATTGACGGGACCTGGCACAGGCCCTTTTACCATGATTAATCCTTTGTCTGAATTAATGGAAACTATCCTCAAGTTTTGCATTTTTACTTTTTGATGGCCCATGTGACCGGCCATTTTTTTGCCCTTAAAAACTCTTCCCGGCGTTTGATTCTGCCCTATGGAACCAGATGCTCGATGAGCTTTTGAATTCCCATGGGTCATGTCCTGAGTGCTAAAATTATTTCTTTTCACATTTCCTGCAAACCCTTTTCCAATAGACCTTCCCTGCACATCGACGTATTGGCCTTCTTCGAATTCGGTTACACTGAGCTCATCACCCAATTGATACTCCACTTTGGAAGCTTCATCCAAACGAAACTCACGAAGAATATCCCCACCCTCAACATTGGCTTTTGAAAAATGGCCTGCCATAGCTTTATTCACTTTCGAAGCCTTGCGCTCTCCGGCAAGAACTTGAATGGAATTGTAACCATCGGTTTCTACACTCTTTATTTGTGTAATTCGATTGTTATAGAATTTAAGTACCGTAACTGGAATTGAGTTACCATCAGGCTTAAAAACACGAGTCATTCCACATTTTTGCCCTATCATACCAATTGACATAATATTTCTCTTATATACTTAATTAAGTTTGATTTGCACATCTACACCTGCTGCCAAATCAAGTTTCATTAGCGCATCAACCGTTTTATCTGTTGGATCTACTATATCAAGCAACCGTTTATAGGTTCTCAATTCATATTGATCTCTAGCGTCTTTATTGACATGTGGAGAAATTAGAATTGTAAAACGCTCTTTTTTTGTTGGAAGCGGGATAGGACCAACTATTCTCGCTCCGGTTCTTTTAGCAGTTTCTACAATTTCGCCAGCGGATTGATCAATTAGCTTGTGATCGAAAGACTTCAGTCTGATACGGATTGTTTGTTTTGCCATGATCTACTCAATTATTTTAGAAACCACACCCGCACCTACCGTGCGCCCGCCTTCTCGAACCGCAAACCTTAACCCGTCTTCCATCGCTATCGGCGCTATTAACTTGATCGTCACCTGGACATTATCTCCCGGCATTACCATCTCTACACCCTCCGGCAAATCTACCGCACCCGTTATATCCGTCGTCCTAAAATAAAACTGCGGACGATACCCATTAAAAAACGGGGTATGGCGACCACCTTCGTCTTTTGACAATACATAAATCTCTGCTTCAAAATGGGTGTGCGGCGTGATAGAACCAGGCTGTGCTAAAACCTGCCCTCGATCCACTTCTTCTCGCTTGGTTCCTCTCAATAATACACCTACGTTATCTCCCGCTACTCCCTCATCTAACAACTTGCGGAACATTTCAACGCCTGTACAGGTGGTTTTAATCGTGTCTTTTATCCCTACAATTTCAATCTCTTCGCCTACTTTTACTCGCCCTCGCTCAACACGACCCGTCACCACGGTGCCTCGACCCGATATCGAAAATACGTCTTCGATCGGCATCAAGAACGCTTGATCCAACGCCCTCTCAGGCTGTGGGATGTAACTATCCATTACTTCAACCAACTTGACCACGGCAGGGACACCAATATCACTGCTATCACCTTCCAGCGCTTTCAAGGCAGAACCCACTACCACCGGGGTATCATCGCCTGGGAAATCATAGCTATCTAATAGCTCTCTGACTTCCATCTCTACCAACTCAACCAATTCGGCATCATCCACCATATCGGCTTTGTTTAAAAACACCACAATATAAGGAACACCCACTTGCCTCGCCAGCAATATGTGCTCGCGGGTCTGCGGCATCGGCCCATCGGCTGCCGAGCAAACCAATATAGCGCCATCCATCTGGGCCGCTCCGGTAATCATGTTTTTGACGTAATCTGCATGCCCCGGGCAATCAACATGGGCATAGTGCCTGTTCGCCGATTCGTATTCAACGTGTGCTGTCGCAATCGTGATACCTCGCTCACGCTCTTCCGGCGCATTATCAATTTGGTCGTAGGCTTTAAATTCTCCTCCCAAAGTTTCCGCCATCACTTTCGTTAACGCCGCTGTTAACGTCGTCTTGCCATGATCTACGTGACCTATCGTGCCCACATTAATATGGGGCTTGTTGCGCTCAAATTTCTCTTTGGACATTACAATAGTCTCCTTAACCCAAACTTATATTAACTTGATCGTTTGATTATTGCTTCTGCTACATTTGCAGGAGCTACTTTATATTTTTCAAACTGCATTGTGTATGTAGCACGACCTTGCGTCACAGACCTCAAGTCTGTTGCGTAGCCAAACATTTCGGCCAAAGGAACTTCACTACGAATAACTTTTCCTAAGGGCATATCATCCATGCCCAGAATCATCCCTCTACGCCGATTTATGTCGCCTACTACGTCGCCCATGTAATCCTCTGGGGTTACTACTTCAACCTTCATAATCGGCTCAAGCAATACTGGATTCGCTTTATTAGCACCTTCTTTAAATCCCATTGAACCGGCAATCTTGAATGCCATCTCATTAGAATCTACGTCATGATATGATCCATCAAACAAGCTGACTTTTACATCAACCATTGGATACCCCGCTAATACGCCATTCTCCATTTGCTCTTTTATACCTTTGTCAACGGCAGGTATGAATTCCTTAGGCACAACCCCACCGACTATATCGTTTGAAAAAACATATCCGGATCCTAATTCCATAGGCTCGATCTTTAGCCAAACATGACCATACTGCCCTCTACCGCCAGATTGTCTTACAAATTTTCCTTCTTGTTCAACTGTATCTTTAATTGTTTCTCGATAAGCAACTTGAGGCGCTCCAACATTAGCCTCGACACTAAACTCTCTTTTCATACGGTCAACAATTATTTCTAAGTGAAGTTCACCCATTCCAGAAATAATAGTCTGCCCTGTTTCTTCTTCTGTATGAACTCTAAACGAAGGATCTTCCTGTGTTAACTTGATCAGCGCAACCCCCATTTTCTCCTGATCAGCTTTCGTCCTAGGCTCTATTGCAACAGAAATAACGGGTTCCGGAAAATCTATTTTTTCTAGCAGAATTACATGTTTTAAATCGCAAAGAGTGTCGCCAGTGGTGACATCTCTCAATCCAATTGCAGCACCAATGTCACCTGCTCTGATTTCTTTAATTTCTTCTCTATTGTTCGAATGCATTTGCACAATACGACCGACTCTTTCCTTTTTTCTTTTTATCGGATTAAAAACAGTTTCCCCCGTACTTAGCACACCTGAATAAACCCTCAAAAATGTCAATGTACCTACGAATGAATCAGTTGCAATTTTAAAAGCTAAAGCGGAAAAAGGCTCTTCATCACTAGACTTTCTCTCTTTCTCTGTTTTACCATCTTCTAAAACACCCTTAATTTCAGCTACCTCATCGGGTGCAGGCATATAGTCAATAATGGCATCCAGCAGAGTTTGCACACCTTTATTTTTAAAGGCGGAACCACAGAATGCTGGCACAATCTGATTGGCCAGTGACTGCAACCTTATCCCTTGCTTTAGCTCATCCTCTGACAAGGCACCTGACTCAAGATACTTATCCATCAGCTCTTCATTTGCCTCTGCCGCTGCTTCTACTAGGTTTTCGCGCCATTTCAAACAGCTTTCCATCATCTCAGCAGGAATTTCTTTTTCTTCGAAAACCATGCCTTTAGAAGCCTCATTCCAGTAAATGGCTTGCATTCTTACAAGGTCAATGACCCCACTAAAACTATCTTCTGAGCCGATTGGGATCTGTAAAGGCAACGGATTACCTCCCAAACGCTCCTTAACCTGTTCCAATACCCTAAAGAAATCAGCGCCCGTTCGATCCATCTTATTCACAAAGATCAAACGCGGCACATGATATTTATTAGCCTGTCTCCATACTGTTTCAGATTGCGGCTCTACACCACCTACTGCACAAAAAACCGCGCAGGCTCCATCTAAAACCCTGAGAGATCTCTCAACTTCTATAGTAAAGTCTACATGTCCAGGTGTATCTATCACATTAATACGATGCTCTGGATATTGACTATTCATCCCCTTCCAAAAGCAAGTAGTTGCTGCCGAGGTAATGGTAATACCTCTTTCTTGCTCTTGCTCCATCCAGTCCATAGTTGCTGCTCCATCATGTACCTCACCTATCTTGTGAGACACCCCGGTATAGTACAAAATACGTTCAGTCGTTGTCGTTTTACCTGCATCAATGTGCGCCATGACACCAATGTTTCGATACCTTGATATCGGCGTTTTTCGAGCCACTTAGATAACCTTTGTGAATTCGTCCGATCACCAGCGGTAATGAGAAAAAGCCTTGTTTGCTTCCGCCATTCTATGCGTTTCTTCTCTTTTCTTGGCTGCAGAGCCGCGATGCTCAAAAGCATCCATCAATTCACCTGCCAGTTTTAAAGCCATGGTTCGTTCGCTTCTTTTTCTGGCTGCATCAATCATCCACCGCATAGCTAAAGCAAGCCTTCGAGCAGGCCTTACTTCTACTGGAACTTGATAGGTTGCACCACCTACTCGTCTTGACTTGACTTCAACTTTCGGCTGTACATTTTCAAGTGCTTTAGTCAGCACCTCGACGGGCTCAGTATGCCCTTTACTAGATATAGCTTCTAATGCACCATAGACAATCTTTTCAGCAATTGATTTTTTACCACTGACCATCACCATATTCATGAATTTAGACAACATCTCGCTGCCATACATAGGATCAGGGATAATTTCTCTTTTTGCTGCAACTCTTCTTCTTGACATTGAATTAACTCAAAATTTATAAGTGACTATTCTTTTGGTCGCTTTGCGCCATATTTCGATCTACCACGCCGCCTGGTCGTAACACCCGATGTATCAAGCGCTCCTCTGACAACATGGTATCGTACCCCAGGCAAATCTTTCACTCGCCCTCCTCGTATCAGAACAACTGAATGCTCTTGGAGATTATGCCCCTCACCCCCAATGTAACTGGTGACTTCTGCACCATTTGTCAATCTAACACGAGCTACTTTTCTCAAAGCTGAGTTCGGCTTTTTGGGGGTAGTTGTGTAAACACGCGTACACACCCCGCGCCTTTGCGGACATGCCTCAAGGGCAGGAACATTACTTTTTTCAATTTTTCTTACACGTGGTTTACGAACCAATTGATTAACGGTGGCCACAGAATTTACTCCAAAATGTCTTTGTGATAAACCAACTTACTGCATTTTCGTACAAAAAAATTATATCCATCAACTATTCTAACTAAAGAAGAAACCGACATATAACACGTTTATGCAAGCCGGCCATAATAAGATTAAAATTAGCAAATGTCAATACAACAATTCTTCCTTGCTTTTAACCTTCTTCAGCTTCAGTACTCAATGCTTGCTTCAAAGCTTCTTCAGCCTTCTCTTGTTCTACATTTCTCTTGAGATCTTCATCGGCTGCTTCCAGTCGTTCAAATCTTTTTGCTTTTCTTTGTTCATGGTAAGCCAAACCTGTTCCGGCGGGAATTAGACGGCCTACAATCACATTTTCCTTCAGACCTTGCAACCCATCACTTAAACCTCTTACTGCTGCGTCAGTTAACACTCTGGTTGTTTCTTGGAATGATGCAGCAGAAATGAATGACTCAGTCGCAAGCGATGCTTTAGTGATACCAAGTAACAGTGGTTCAAAAGTAGCTGTTACCTTACCCTCAGCCTCCAGTCTTTTATTTTCTTCAAAGAGCTTTGTTTTTTCGACCTGTTCTCCTTTCAAAAACCCAGTGTCACCAACTGATGAAATTTCAACTTTTCTTAGCATTTGTCGAATAATTGCTTCAATATGTTTATCATTTATCTTTACCCCTTGTAAACGATAAACATCCTGTATCTCTTTAACCAAATAAGAGGATAGCTCTTCAACACCACGAAGCCTTAAAATGTCATGAGGCGTCAACTCACCCTCCGCAATTGTTTCCCCTTTTTCTACAAACTCTCCTTCAAACACAGTAATGTGGCGCCATTTTGGAATTAAAACTTCGTGCGTCTCTCCCTCACTGTCGGTAATGACCAACCGTTGTTTACCCTTAGTCTCTTTGCCAAAAGATACTGCGCCCGTCTCTTCCGCCAAAATAGCTGGATCCTTAGTTTTTCGCGCTTCGAATAAATCAGCTACTCGCGGCAAACCTCCAGTAATATCTCTTGTTTTGCTCGATTCTTGAGGTATTCTTGCAAGAACATCTCCTACCTGAACTGGCTCACCGTCTTTGATAGTACAAATCGCACCTGTCGGTAAAAAATATTGAGCGGGTATTTCCGTCCCCGCCAGAAAAATATCGTCACCAGATTCCGCAACCAATTTCACCATGGGTCTAAGTTCTTTACCAGCTGATCCACGTTGCTTTGGATCTGTTACCACTAGAGAACTCAGGCCAGTAACTTCATCAGACTGTTCATTTACGGTAACGCCATCAACAAAATCAACTAATTTTGCAACTCCTTCTACTTCGGTAACAACCGGATGGGTGTGAGGGTCCCACCCTACAATAATCTGGCCACTATCAATCTTATCTCCGTCCTGGACTGACAAGACAGCACCATACGGTATTCTATAGCGTTCTCTTTCCCTTCCATGTTCATCAATGACACCAACTTCTCCTGACCTGGAAACAGCAACCAGATTACCATCCCGGTTTACTACCGTTTTTAAATTGGTTAATTTTGCTATTCCTGACGATTTTACTTGCACATTGCTTATAGCAGCGGACCTAGAGGCTGCGCCTCCAATATGAAATGTCCGCATAGTAAGCTGAGTACCTGGCTCCCCTATTGATTGGGCAGCAATAACTCCAATAGATTCCCCATTATTAACTTTGTGTCCTCGTCCCAAATCACGTCCATAACATGAGGAACAAATACCTTGTGAAGCTTCACATGTTATCACTGACCGGACGCAAATTTGGTCAATACTATTCTCTTCCAAAACACCGACCCAATACTCATCAAGTAAGGTTCCCGCTTCAACGATTACCTTAGCTCCTTCTGCATCCATCACCTCGCTTGGTACTACTCGACCCAGCACACGCTCTGCTAATGGCTCGACCACATCACCACCTTCAATGATTGGCGCCATCATTAAGCCTTGCGTTGTTCCACAATCTTCAACCGTAACGACAAGATCCTGAGCGACATCAACCAGCCTTCGGGTCAAATAGCCTGAATTAGCAGTTTTTAGAGCCGTGTCTGCCAGTCCTTTGCGGGCTCCATGAGTAGAAATAAAATATTGTAATACGTCCAACCCTTCCCGGAAATTAGCAGTAATAGGCGTTTCGATGATTGATCCATCTGGCTTCGCCATCAAACCTCTCATACCAGCCAGCTGCCTAATTTGAGCAGCCGAACCTCTAGCCCCAGAATCTGCCATCATGTAGATAGAATTGAAAGACTTCTGATCAACAACTTTTCCTTCTGCGTCTGTAACCTGATCTTTGCCCAAACCTTCCATCATAACTTTTGCTACCTGATCATTTGCGTGAGACCAAATATCAACCACTTTGTTGTATCTTTCTCCATCGGTTACAAGACCTGAGGAGTATTGATTCTGGATTTCTTTGACCTCGACTTCGGCCAAATCAATAATGTCCATTTTACGCTCAGGGACAGCCATATCCTCAATCCCAAATGAAACACCCGACCTAGTGGCATGATAAAAACCTTGGTACATCAATTGATCAGCTAATACTACGGTCTCTTTTATGCCTAATATTCGGTAGGATTGATTAATTAATCTTGATATGTTCTTTTTAGTCATATCGCAATTTATCAACTCGAACGGCAATCCATCGGGCACTATATTCCAAATAAGAACCCTCCCTACCGTTGTTTTGACACGTAAGGTCTTTTCTTCTAGTTCGCCATTTTCATTTTTAACTTTTTCGGTGATTCGAACTTCAACTCTAGAATGAACTTCAACCACCTTATGATATAAAGCCCTTTCAACCTCTTCTACATTAGAAAAAATAATCCCTTCGCCTTTAGCATTGATCTTCTCACGACTGATGTAATAGAGACCTAATACCACATCCTGTGTCGGATTGATCACAGGCTCGCCATTTGCCGGGGAAAGAATATTGTTTGTCGCCATCATAAGTGAGCGAGCTTCCAACTGTGCTTCTATAGATAAGGGGACATGGACTGCCATTTGGTCGCCATCAAAATCAGCATTAAAAGCGCTACATACAAGCGGATGAAGCTGAATCGCTTTACCTTCAATTAAGATCGGTTCAAATGCCTGGATACCCAATCTATGCAGCGTGGGAGCTCGATTCAGCATGATGGGATGTTCATGAATAACTTCTTCAAGAATATCCCAAACCTCACTTCCTTCTTTTTCAACCATCTTTTTGGCTGCCTTAATCGTGGTAGCAAGCCCACGAAACTGTAATTTACTAAAGATAAATGGTTTAAATAACTCAAGCGCCATTTTCTTTGGCAAACCACATTGGTGCAACCGCAAAGTCGGGCCAACCACAATCACAGATCTACCCGAATAGTCAACTCGCTTACCTAAAAGGTTTTGTCGAAAACGTCCTTGCTTGCCTTTAATCATGTCAGCCAATGATTTGAGGGGTCTTCTGTTCGAGCCGGTAATGGCTCTTCCCCGCCTACCATTATCAAGCAAGGCATCGACAGCTTCTTGCAGCATTCTTTTTTCGTTACGAACAATTATGTCAGGCGCACTTAGATCTAACAGTCGATTCAACCGATTATTTCTATTGATAACTCTGCGGTATAAGTCATTTAAATCAGAAGTAGCAAACCTTCCGCCATCAAGGGGTACTAAAGGTCGTAACTCAGGCGGCAAGACGGGAAGGACCGTTAAAATCATCCACTCAGGCCTATTTTTTGAAGCAACTAATGACTCTATTACTTTAAGTCGCTTCGTCAATTTTTTAATTTTAGTTTCTGAATTCGTACTTAGAATTTCTTCTCTGAGCTGCGTAATCTCGTCTTTCAAATCCATTGATTTGAGAAGGCTGTAAATGGCTTCTGCACCCATTTTGGCCTCAAACTCATCACCATGCGCTTCTATGGTTTCAAAATATTCTTCATCTGTGAGTAATTGCTTTTTCTCCAAGGGAGTCATACCTGAATCCAGTACCACAAATGACTCAAAATAAAGAACCCGCTCGATTTCCCTCAACGTCATATCCAATAGCAGAGCAATGCGAGACGGCAAAGACTTCAAAAACCATATGTGAGCAACAGGACTAGCAAGATCAATATGCCCCATCCTTTCGCGACGAACTTTCGAAAGCGTGACTTCTACCCCGCATTTTTCGCAAATTACACCCCGGTGTTTTAGGCGCTTGTATTTACCGCACAGACATTCATAGTCACTTACCGGACCAAATATTTTGGCACAAAAAAGACCATCTCTTTCAGGTCTAAATGTTCTATAGTTTATGGTTTCAGGTTTTTTTACCTCGCCAAAAGACCAAGAACGAATGATATCGGGCGATGCCAACCCAATACTGATAGCGTCAAAATCATCTGTTTGACCTTGCCTTTTCAAAAATTTTATGAGATCTTTCAATGACCTTCCCCTAAATTTAATTTGGCTAACTTAAGTAGCCTAAAAACATACCTAGTCTAATCAGAACGACTATTGTTCTTGTTCAAGTTCGATGTTAATACCTAAAGAACGTATTTCTTTGATCAAGACGTTGAAAGATTCTGGCATACCAGCCTCCATCTTATGTTCTCCATCAACTATGTTTTTATACATCCGGGTACGCCCTGTCACGTCGTCAGATTTCACGGTCAACATCTCTTGCAATGTATAGGCAGCGCCGTAGGCTTCAAGCGCCCACACCTCCATTTCTCCAAAACGCTGGCCTCCAAACTGTGCTTTTCCACCAAGAGGTTGTTGTGTCACTAAGCTGTAAGGACCCGTGGATCTCGCATGCATCTTGTCATCAACCAAATGATTGAGCTTCAGCATGTACATATAACCAACAGTGACTTTTCTGTCAAAAGGCTCCCCTGTTCGTCCATCATAAAGCGTGGTTTGGCCACTCTCAGGTAAGTCAGCTAACTTCAACATACCTCTGATTTCTTCCTCAGTTGCACCATCGAAAACAGGCGTTGCCATGGGAACACCTTTGACCAAATTCCGACCCAATTCTAAAATTTCACCATCTGATAGCTTGTCCAAGCTTTCACTTCTGCCACTGGTATTGTATATTTTTTCAAGTAAATCCCGGATTTCGGAAACTTTCTTCTGCTGCTCTAACAATTTACCAATTTTAATTCCCAACCCATTTGCCGCCCAACCAAGATGGGTCTCTAAGACTTGCCCAACATTCATCCGCGATGGGACACCCAGAGGGTTAAGTACTATGTCAACAGGATTCCCGTCTTCCATGTAAGGCATGTCTTCCTCAGGTACAACTTGAGAAATAACACCTTTATTACCATGCCTACCAGCCATTTTATCCCCCGGCTGAATTCTTCTTTTAACCGCCAAATAAACTTTGACCATCTTCAGAACACCTGGAGGCAAATCATCACCTACGGTAATTTTTTGTTTTTTTAGTTCAAACTTGTCTTCATATTCCTTTTTAAGGTTCTCAATTTTTTGAACGATCGCTTCCAATTGCAAGTTGACATCTTCATTTTCAACTCTTATATCAAGCCAATCAGATTGGTCTAAAGAATGAAGCAAGTCGTCAGTAATTTCCGCACCAGTCCTAAGGTCGCCTGAACCCGTCTGAACCACTTTACCCAACAACATTGTTTCTACTCTATTAAAAACATCCTGAACGATAATACGCAGTTGATCATCAAAGTCTTGCTTTACCCTTTTGATTTCTAACTCTTCTATATCGATGGCTCGCTTATCTTTTTTGACACCATCCCGTGTAAAAACCTGCACATCAATAACAACGCCATCCATCCCCGCAGAAACACGCAAAGAAGTATCTTTTACATCAGCGGCCTTTTCCCCAAAAATAGCTCTAAGAAGCTTTTCTTCTGGTGTTAGTTGAGTTTCACCTTTTGGCGTCACCTTACCTACCAAAATATCACCTGCTTTTACTTCCGCTCCCACATAGACGATACCCGATTCATCAAGCTTAGAAAGAGCTTCTTCGCTGACATTCGGGATATCAGCAGTAATCTCTTCAGGACTGTGTTTGGTATCACGAGCCACACAGCTTTTTTCTTCGATATGTATGGTAGTAAACCGATCTTCTCTAACAACCCGCTCTGAGACCAGAATTGAGTCTTCAAAGTTATACCCATTCCATGGCATAAAAGCGACCAGCATATTCTGCCCTAAAGCTAACTCACCAATATCAGTAGAGGGGCCATCAGCCAGAATATCACCTTGCTCAATTCTATCCCCTGGTTTAACGAGTGGTTTTTGATTGATACACGTATTCTGATTGGAACGCATGTATTTTGTCAGATTGTATATATCGACTCCCGCCTCATCGGCACCGGTTTGTGAGTCATCAACTCTTACCACAATTCTTGCTGCATCCACGAATTCAATCGCTCCACCTCTTGACGCCAGCACTGTAACCCCAGAATCTTTAGCAACAGTTCTTTCCATGCCTGTACCGACTAACGGTTTTTCTGCAATAAGCGTGGGAACAGCTTGGCGCTGCATATTGGAACCCATTAAAGCTCTGTTAGCGTCATCATGTTCTAAAAATGGGATAATTGAAGCAGCCACCGAGACTATTTGTCTGGAAGACACATCCATATACTGAACAGTATCAGAGTTTGCTAAACAAAATTCATCTTTATGCCGACAAGATACTAACCCTTCCTCCAGTTTGCCATGCTGATCTATAGGGACACTGGCTTGGGCAATAACAAACTCCCCTTCCTCAATTGCAGATAAATAATCGATTTCATCTGTCACCTTACCATCTACCACACGCCTGTAAGGTGTTTCTAGAAACCCATATTCATTAGTTCTCGCATAAACAGCCAAAGAGTTAATTAAACCAATATTTGGTCCTTCTGGCGTTTCGATAGGGCAAACTCTTCCATAATGAGTAGTATGGACATCTCTGACTTCAAACCCGGCCCTCTCTCTTGCTAAACCACCCGGACCAAGGGCTGAGACTCGTCGTTTGTGCGTTACTTCAGACAACGGGTTGTTTTGATCCATGAATTGAGACAGCTGACTTGAGCCAAAAAACTCTTTCACCGCCGCCGACACAGGCTTTGCATTCATTATTTCTTGTGGCATTAACCCCTCTGAGTCAGCCAGGGTTAATCGCTCTTTAACAGCCCGCTCCACTCTAACCAAGCCAATACGAAATTGATTTTCAATCATTTCACCAACGGATCTAACCCGTCGGTTACCAAGATGGTCGATATCATCGACCGTTCCTTCACCGTTCCGTATATTAATAAGCTCTTTCAATACATCAATAATGTCTTCTTTACTTAATACGCCAAGCCCTATAATCTCTTCACGACCGAGTCGCCTATTAAATTTCATCCTGCCAACAGTTGAGAGATCGTATCGATCCTCAGAAAAAAACAAATTTTGAAACAAATTTTCGGCAGCATCCTTAGTAGGAGGTTCTCCTGGCCGCATCATTCTGTAGATTTCAACCAATGCATCTAATTTACTAGCGGTGGCATCCATCCGCATTGCATTTGAAATATACGGCCCTTTATCTAAATCGTTAACGTAAAGCGTCCTTATTTCTTTTACTCCACCCTCTATAATATTTGTAATTAACCCCTCAGTAAGTTCATCATTGACATTTGCAATGATCTCTCCCGTTTCAGTGGATATAATGTTGTCCGCTAAAATTTTCTTATCCAGATAGTCAAGGGGCACCTCTATGACAGAAATACCAGCCTTTTCCATCTTTCTTATGTGACCTGCTGTTATCCGCCTCCCTTCTTCGACCAAAACTTTACCATCATGTTTTATATCGAATGAAGCTATATCACCACGAAGACGCTCTGGTATAAGGTTAAAAAAACACTTGCCTTTTTTAAATGTAAAGTGATTAGTCTCAAAAAACAGATTAATCATTTCTTCATTATCATAACTTAGCGCCCGAAGAAGTATCGTTGCGGGTAACTTTCTTCGTCTATCGATTCTTACATAGACACAATCTTTATGATCAAATTCGAAATCTAACCATGAGCCTCGATAAGGTATTACACGAGCATTAAATAATAATTTTCCTGATGAATGCGTTTTGCCCTTATCATGATCGAAAAACACCCCAGGTGAACGGTGCAATTGGGAAACAATGACTCGCTCAGTACCGTTAATAACGAAAGTACCGGTATCAGTCATCAATGGAAGCTCTCCCATATAAACTTCCTGCTCCCTTATATCCTTAACAACTTTCGTGTTGGCAGGCGCTTCTTTGTCAAAAATGACTAGTCGAACCAATACTCTAAGAGGTGCAGCATAGGTCGCGCCTCTTTGCTGACATTCCCTTACATCAAACGATGGATCTCCCAGACGATAACTCACATATTCAAGAACAGCATAGCCTGAATGACTTTTAATCGGGAAAACACTTGAAAATGCAGCATGTATTCCTTGATCTGCTTTTTGATCATTGGGAACTCCAGCTTGCAAAAAACTTCGGTATGAATTAATTTGGGTAGCCAGAAGATAAGGAACTTCGAGAATCTCAGGTTGCTTGCCAAAGTTTTTTCGAATACGTTTTTTTTCTGTAAAAGAGTAGGCCATCACGCTTCCGTAACTTTAAGAGAAAGATTTAAGCTAAATGAATAGCTTAAAATAACAAACAGCAAAAGGCCAACGGCATATAAATCCGTTAGCCTTGAAATGAATATAAAAAGGGTGGTGAAACTGTTATTTTATTTCAACCGTTGCGCCAGCTTCTTCCAATTGCTTCTTGATTGTTTCTGCTTCATCTTTACTTACTCCCTCTTTGATGGTTGAAGGTGATTCCTCTACCTGCGCTTTTGCTTCTTTTAAGCCGAGCCCAGTAATAGCTCTAACCGCCTTGATAACTGATATTTTCTCACCACCAGGGCTTGTAAGCATGACATTGAACTCTGTTTGTTCTTCAACAGCTTCTGCAGAACCCACACCACCTTGAGCAGGCGCAGCGGCGACAGCCGCAGCTGCTGAAACACCGAATTTTTCTTCCATTGCCGATATTAAATCAACAACCTCCATAACACTCATATTAGAAATTGTTTCTAAAATTTCTTCTTGTGAAACCGCCATTTTGTTCCTCTTAATATGTAAAAAATGAAAAAATCAATTACCTTAATTAATCTCTTTCTGAGCCTTAACTGCAGATAGCGTCCTGGCTAACTTAGCAGGAGGTTCGGCAAGTGTTCGCACGAATTTTTCCACAGGAGCCTTCATTACCGCCATCAATAAACTAATAGCTTGATCTCTTGTGGGCAAACTGGATAGCCTTTCTAGTTCGGAAGAGCTATAAAGCTGTCCTCCTATGGCAACGAGTTTAACGACTAAAAACTTATGTTCTTTAGCAAAACCCTTAATCAAACGAGCAGCTGATCCTGGATCTTCCATTGAAAAAGCAAGCACCAAAGGACCCACAAAACCATCTGACATACATTCAAATTGCGTACCTTGAACAGCTCTTTTTGCGAGCGAGTTTTTTACTACTTGTAGATGAACATCCGAGTTCCTTGCCTGTTTTCTCAATTCAGTTAGCTCCGCTACGGTCAATCCTCTATATTCCGCCGCTATAGCAGAGTGAGCAAGGGCCGCCACTGAAGAAACTTTTTCGACAACTGCTTGTTTGTCTTCCAGCCTTAATGCCACTAAATTACCTCCGATAAATTAAAGCAATGTTCGCGTTGAACGTAATAATGTACCATCACTATCTTGGTACGTAACAAACGGCTACAAGCAGCAAATATTCAGCCACTACTTACCCGTCTACGCAGGAAATTAAGCTTACTACTGCACCTGCGGTCTTTGACAGTTATCCAAAATAAAGGTAACTCAAAGTCTTTTTCTATACTTCAATAGAATTTTGATCGATACTAATTCCTGGACCCATCGTGGTAGAAATCGTAATCTTCTTCATATAAATCCCTTTGGCAGTGCTAGGCTTAGCTTTTTTCAAATCATTTAAAAGAGCCACTAAATTTTGCTTGACCGCCTCTCCATCAAAATTAATTTTCCCAATTGTGCAGTGAATGATTCCACCTTTATCAGTTCTATATTGAACTTGTCCAGATTTAGCGTTTTTGACAGCCGTGCCTATGTCAGGGGTGACAGTACCAACTTTTGGATTAGGCATCAAACCTCTCGGACCTAAAATTTGCCCCAATTGCCCAACCACTCTCATAGCATCAGGAGAAGCTATGACAACATCAAAATTCAACTCCCCCTTTTTCACTTGTTCAGCCAAGTCTTCAAATCCAACTATGTCGGCACCCGCTTCTTTTGCAATATCAACATTTTCACCTTGTGTAAAAACGGCTACCCGCACCGATTTTCCCGTACCATTCGGTAATACTGTTGATCCACGCACATTTTGATCTGATTTTCTTGGGTCGACTCCCAAATTCACACAGACATCCACCGACTCAACGAATTTAGGGGTCGCAAAATCCTTAAGTAACTGAATGGCATCACCAATACTGTACTGGATATCTTTATCTATTTTATCTTGCAACAACTTACTTTTTTTAGATAGTTTTGCCATTACAAACCCTCCACATCTAAACCCATGCTTTGAGCACTACCCGCTATGGTTTTGACTGCTGCATCCAAGTCTGCTGCATTAAGATCGGGCATCTTGGTTTTAGCAACCTCCTCAAGCTGCGCTCGAGTAACTTTTCCAACTTTATCAGTATTGGGGGTTCCACTGCCCTTAGCAATACCAACCGCTTTCAAAAGCAATACTGCTGCCGGGGGTGTCTTTGTCTCAAAAGTAAAGCTACGATCAACATAAACCGTAATAACAACAGGTATTGGCAGCCCTTTTTCTATATTCTGGGTTTTTGCATTAAATGCTTTGCAAAATTCCATAATATTGACACCATGCTGACCCAAAGCGGGACCAACTGGTGGACTCGGATTTGCCTCACCCGCTTTAACTTGCAGCTTAATATAAGCTTGAATTTTTTTCGCCATTTTAGTTTCTTACTTAACGGGTTAAAACGCCTTTCAGCTCCCCTTATTTAAAATTGATAGGTCAAAAACTAATTAACCTTAATTTTTTTCCACTTGCCCAAAATCCAACTCGACAGGCGTAGATCTTCCAAAAATTAATACCGAAACTCTTAATTTGTTTTTTTCGTAATTAACTTCTTCAACGACACCATTAAAGTCTTTGAACGGCCCATCAATCACTCTAACAACTTCTCCAGCCTCAAAAATAACTTTAGGCTTTGGTTTATTAATTCCTTCTTCAACTCTATTCAGAATCGTCTCGGCTTCTTTATCTGAGATAGGCGCCGGCCTATCCGCCGTGCCACCAATAAAACCTAGAACTCGAGGCACATCTCTCACCATATGCCATGTTTCATCAGTTAATTCCATCTGTACCAGTACATACCCCGGAAAGAACTTTCTTTCACTTTTTCTTTGATTACCCATTCTCATTTCAACAACTTCTTCCGTTGGAACAAGAATTTTGCCAAAGAAATCATCTAAACCTTCTCTTTTAATTCGTTCTTCGAGAGATTTTTTCACCTGGTTTTCATAATTCGAGTAAGCATGCACAACAAACCACTTATGGGACATATTAACCACCTTGTCCTGTCAAGAAACGTATCGCCCAAAATAAGAACATATCTAGCAACCACAACAATAGGCCAACTAAGAAAACCATTGCAAACACCATCATCGTTGTCTGAACGGTTTCTTGCCTCGAAGGCCACACAACTTTTCTAACTTCTTGCCTTGATTCAACCATGAAAGACCAAACGCGCCCTCCACCTTGAGTAGTGAGCAAAAGACCAAGAGCAACAATCACAAGTAACACAATCCCCAATACCCTATAGATCAGTTGCAATTCAGAGAAAAAGTAAAAGCTTACTATCCCCCCCACAACTAGCACTACCGATGTAAAAATTTTAAGTACATCTGTAATTGAGACAGATGTTTCAGCTTGAGCCGTCATTTATTTTAAATTTAACAAATTAAACTACTAGGAAAAAGTATCTTAAGAGAAACAAAAAAACTGGCAGGCCAGGAGGGAATCGAACCCCCAACCTGCGGTTTTGGAGACCGCTGCTCTGCCAATTGAGCTACTGACCTTCATTTTTCAACTTCTCAAGACTTGCAAATAAACATTAATCAAGGCACGTACTACTCAATTATTTTAGAAACCACACCCGCACCTACCGTGCGCCCGCCTTCTCGAACCGCAAACCTTAACCCGTCTTCCATCGCTATCGGCGCTATTAACTTGATCGTCACCTGGACATTATCTCCCGGCATTACCATCTCTACACCCTCCGGCAAATCTACCGCACCCGTTATATCCGTCGTCCTAAAATAAAACTGCGGACGATACCCATTAAAAAACGGGGTATGGCGACCACCTTCGTCTTTTGACAATACATAAATCTCTGCTTCAAAATGGGTGTGCGGCGTGATAGAACCAGGCTGTGCTAAAACCTGCCCTCGATCCACTTCTTCTCGCTTGGTTCCTCTCAATAATACACCTACGTTATCTCCCGCTACTCCCTCATCTAACAACTTGCGGAACATTTCAACGCCTGTACAGGTGGTTTTAATCGTGTCTTTTATCCCTACAATTTCAATCTCTTCGCCTACTTTTACTCGCCCTCGCTCAACACGACCCGTCACCACGGTGCCTCGACCCGATATCGAAAATACGTCTTCGATCGGCATCAAGAACGCTTGATCCAACGCCCTCTCAGGCTGTGGGATGTAACTATCCATTACTTCAACCAACTTGACCACGGCAGGGACACCAATATCACTGCTATCACCTTCCAGCGCTTTCAAGGCAGAACCCACTACCACCGGGGTATCATCGCCTGGGAAATCATAGCTATCTAATAGCTCTCTGACTTCCATCTCTACCAACTCAACCAATTCGGCATCATCCACCATATCGGCTTTGTTTAAAAACACCACAATATAAGGAACACCCACTTGCCTCGCCAGCAATATGTGCTCGCGGGTCTGCGGCATCGGCCCATCGGCTGCCGAGCAAACCAATATAGCGCCATCCATCTGGGCCGCTCCGGTAATCATGTTTTTGACGTAATCTGCATGCCCCGGGCAATCAACATGGGCATAGTGCCTGTTCGCCGATTCGTATTCAACGTGTGCTGTCGCAATCGTGATACCTCGCTCACGTTCTTCCGGCGCATTATCAATTTGGTCGTAGGCTTTAAATTCTCCTCCCAAAGTTTCCGCCATCACTTTCGTTAACGCCGCTGTTAACGTCGTCTTGCCATGATCTACGTGACCTATCGTACCCACATTAATATGGGGCTTGTTGCGCTCAAATTTCTCTTTGGACATAAAGACCTCAAAAACCTTCAGAATATGTTTCGTTTTTCAGTGGAGCCCATAACCGGATTTGAACCGGTGACCTCTTCCTTACCAAGGAAGTGCTCTACCGACTGAGCTATATGGGCAAAACCTGGAGCGGGTGATGGGAATCGAACCCACGTGATCAGCTTGGAAGGCTGGAGTTCTACCATTGAACTACACCCGCAAGTCATTTGCCCCTTGCCCCTAATTATTTATACTTACCTCATTTGGTGGAGGGGGGAGGATTCGAACCTCCGAAGGCGGAGCCGTCAGATTTACAGTCTGATCCCTTTGGCCACTCGGGAACCCCTCCTTTAGGGTCAGCTGTTCATTATCTGAAAATATCAGGAATTTGTCAAATACTAAAAAGGATACGCCAGAGAATAAGAATTTAGTGAAACTTCAACATTAATTTATCGATAGCTCCTTCAAACAGATCATTCTTGTCGCTCACCAACTTAGCAATGACGCCATCAATTAGCTTCTTTTCTTCACCACCTGGCTTATGCAGCACATAATTTGATATTCCAAAATTTTGTTCCGGCCGACCAATACCCAACCTTACCCGCTCAAATTTTGATGCGCCCAAATGAGCGATGATACTTTTTATACCATTATGGCCAGCAGCACCCCCATTTCTTTTAAATCTTACAAAACCAGGTTCAAAATCTAGTTCGTCGTGAAAAACAGTAATGTTCTGTATTTCAATTTTATAGAAATTTACGACAGCTCTGACCGACTCTCCGCTGTTGTTCATAAAGGTTTCGGGCTTAAGAAAGAAAATTTTAGTCGTACCGAAGTCCAGCCGACTCAACCAGCCTCGAAAACGACTCTCTTGTTGCCATTGTAAATTTTCAGACTGAGCCAGCTCATCAACAAGCCAATAACCAGCATTGTGACGTGTGCTATTATAATTTTTGCCTGGGTTACCAAGACCAACAAAAAGTCGAACGATCAAAAAAGCGCCTCTTGAAAAAGATCATTCAGACTCTTTTTCTTCTTTTTCGCCTTCATCTGGAGCAGCTTCTTCTTCAACAACTTCCTCAACTTCCTCAACAACTTTATTTGCCATAACAGAAACCACCATTAGGTCATGGTCAGTTCCTTGCAAGAGAGCAGGAAACTCAACATCTTTTGGTGCTTTAATCTCAGACAGATGAATAGAATCACCTATATCTAAACCAATTAAGTCTACTTCAATATATTCGGGTAAATCAGAAGGCAGACAAGTTACCTCTACATCAACCAAGCTATGCATGACCACACCTCCCTTTTTTACACCAACTGATTCTTGCTCATTCAGGAAGTGCAGCGGCACATTCATTCGCAATTTTTCAGACTTATTTATCCTCTGAAAATCCATATGCAAAATAACTGGCTTACTTGGGTGACGCTGAATATCTTTGAGTATGGCCTTCTCAACTTTTCCGTTTACCTTTAAATCAAGGACGTGAGAATAAACAGCCTCATGCTCAAGACGCTTCAGCATTTCATTATGACTCAGAGAAATAGCGGTGGGTTCACCTCCGCTACCATACAATACAGCAGGAACCTTACCATCTCGTCGTATTGCCCTGGCAGAACTCGCTGACGTTTTATCACGAGACACAGCTTCAAATTCAAAAATACCTAACACTCTATCCTCCTCGGATTATTCATTCTTTCTATGATCAAAGATCAATCAACATACATTGAACTGACTGATTCACCCACCGCTATTCGTCGAATCGTTTCTGCCAACATTTCAGCCACACTGAGCTGTCTGATTTTATTTAGTTCACTGGCGCCTGCCTGAAGAGGAATAGTATCCGTCACAACCAGCTCATCCAATCTGGATTCGCGAATGTTCTCGATAGCGTTTCCTGACAAAACGGGATGAGTACAATAGGCAACCACCTTTTTAGCGCCATGATTTTTTAATGCGGCAGCAGCTTGGCATAAAGTACCCGCAGTATCGACCATATCGTCTACCATAATACAAGTACGAGCCTCAACTTCACCAATAATATTCATTATCTTTGCAACATTGGCTTTTGGTCGTCTTTTATCAATAATAGCTAAATCAGCATCATCAAGTCGTTTTGCCAAAGCCCTTGCTCTCACTACGCCACCAACGTCAGGCGATACAATTATTAAATCATCATATTTTTGGCGCCAAACATCTCCCAGCAGAATTGGCGAGGCATACACATTGTCGACCGGAATATCAAAGAAACCCTGTATTTGATCAGCATGAAGATCAATGGTAAGAACACGATCAGCCCCCGCTACCGTGATCATTTTAGCGACTAATTTTGCGCTGATGGGTACTCTTGCAGACCTACTCCTTCTATCTTGCCTTGAATAACCGTAATAAGGTATGACGGCGGTTACTTTGTAGGCTGACGCCCGTTTAAAAGCATCAATCATCACCACCAACTCCATCATATTTTCATTGGTTGGTGCGCAGGTAGGCTGGACAACAAAAATCTCTTTGCCCCGAACGTTTTCCTCGATTTCTACGGCAACTTCACCATCACTAAACCTATCAACAGTCGCCATACCAAGACGCATGTTTAATTTGCTTACAATCCCTTCTGCCAACGCTACATTGGCGTTCCCAGAGAACACCATAACAGATAAATCTGTCATCACCGATCGTTTAATTTCTTCCACAAAGGTAAAGTAATTTAAGTATTAAAGGTGGCTGGGGTGCCAGGATTCGAACCTGGGTATGCGGAGATCAAAACCCCGTGCCTTACCACTTGGCGACACCCCAATAAATCTGAAAAAAATTAGTTCGTTTGCTTAATTTGTCGATATAAGGGAGAAATATTGAGCCCCTTAGCCACGAAAACTAATAATTCTTCGCTCAACGACGCAGCGACTTCCTGCGCTTTATTTTTGTCGCGATACTCGGCAAAAACACAAGCCCCAGTTCCAGTTAATCTTGCCTCACCAAACAAGTTTAACTGATTCAGAGCTTCGTCAATCAGCGGGTAGTTAGATTTAACAACGTCTAGGCAATCGTTAACAAAATGACCCGATGAAAAACCGCTAATTGTGATGGATTTACTATTTCGTGTCAAATTTTTTGCAGAAAAAATTCGCTTGGTTTCAACATGGCAATTTGGCTTGATAATAACAAACCATTTTTCTGGTAACTGCATTGCCTCAAGCTTTTCTCCAACACCTTCCGCCCACGCGCTATAGCCAAATACAAATATTGGTATGTCGGCTCCCAAACCAGCACCCAGATCAATAAGCTGGCTAACAGACAAATCTAAGCCCCACATCTTATTAAGAACAACCAAAGTGGTAGCCGCATTGGAACTACCTCCTCCCAACCCCCCTCCCATGGGGATGTTTTTTTCAATACCTATGCTCACACCACCCCGATAACCAGAACATTGCTTCAATTTTTTAGCTGCTCGTACCACCAAGTTTTGTTCTTCCGCCACCCCCGCCAGAAGTCCATCCATTCTTACACAGCCATCTTCACTCGGCTTAAACGTCAACCAATCGCACAAATCAATCAGTTGAAAAACAGTTTGCAACAAATGATAGCCATCAGGACGCTGACCTACTATCTTTAACATAAGATTTAATTTAGCAGGTGCTGGCCATTTTTGACCGGAAAAAAAAGAGCAGCTTGGCTCAACCACGATCTAAATTCCAATCATCAATAAATAAGTTGAAGCGAAGATCAGAATGCATAAGCTTGATCTTTTGTGGCATCACTAATGTCTTCACTTGAATAAATTGAGCATAGAGAATTCGCCAGTCATTTTGGACAAATCCCTTATTTTCTTTGACATAAGAATTTTGGGGGAACGACAAGCCAAGAACCCAATAACGCAGTGAGGCAAACGGAACATCAATCCCTAAGTATTTATTTAATAATGCTTTTGGATCTTCGGAATACTCGTAATCGTCTTCAGACCGCTGGATCAACATCCCATTTTCATCCAACTTAATGACAAGTTTGTTTTGCCCCAAAGGGCCGCTTAGCAAAATCTTTTCCGTTGTATTATTATGATCCCATGTTAAATGAGCAGAAAAGCTTTGTTTAGGTGTCTTTATAGCAACCCTGCCGGTCAGAGACCATCGTTTCAAATCATACAAATAATTTCTCTGTTCATCTGAAAGACCAATAAAATCAGCAACAACGAGACGCCGATTACAGCCGGTAACAGTGAAAACCAGTAAACCCACTAGTATCAAATGGGTTAATACCCTCATTTAATTCATACCAGACCCAGAAAATAAATCTGATATCTGTTTTAGTTTTTCGCTTTCAGGATCTTTCTTCAGGGCTTTCAAATAAATTTCTCTGGCCTGACTTTTTTTACCGGAAGCCCACAGAATTTCGATGTAATGCGCTGCAATTTCAGCGTCTTGCTCTTTGCTATAAGCTTTTTCTAGATATTCTAACGCCTCTGGGTACTCACCCAACTTATACTTTAACCAGCCATAACTATCAAGAATCACTGGTTCATCAGGTTTTATCTCTAATGCCTTAAGTAGATAGCTCTCTGCCTCAGAGTATCGCTCTGATTTGTCAACCAATGTATAGCCAAGAGCATTGAGTGCATTTGCATCATCTGGCTTGCTTTTAAGAATAAATTTCAAATCTTTTTCTACAATATCCAACCTATCCAGTTTTTCTGCAACCAAAGCCCTCGTGTAGAGCAATTCTGTTGAGCCTGGTAACTTAGTTAAACCCTGGGTCAGAACATCAAATGATTCTTGATGTTGTTTTTGAATACTAAACAATTCTGCTTTTAATAAAGTTATTCGAAGCAATTGATCAGGAAATTCATCTTCCGCCGCTTCTACGCGACTTAGCGCTTGAGAAAAATGTTCTTGCTCAATCAAAACACCGACTGCACTCATTTTGGATTCGAAAGACAGAGGACCAAAAGTAACCTTATCAAACCAAACGAGAGCTTCATCATAATCGCCTTTCCTGGCTGCAATTCTGCCCATGTAATAACTGGCTTGAGCACGAAGTTCTGGCTTATTGACCAGCTTTTTTAGTGCAGACTCAGCTTTATCATCTTGCTTCAACTGCATATATATCAACGCTGATGAATAAGCCGCTTCTGAGTCATCAGGATTTTGCTCTGAAATAATTTGATATTGTTGCAATGCTTCTTTATACGATTCTTGCTTTAACAACAATTGCCCAAACATTTTTCTTAGCTTCATATTGCCAGGATTCTTATTAATCATATTTTGCAAGGTAAACCTGGCCGTTGTGTAATCCCCCCTATGCGCCGCCAGCTGGGCTTGTAACAATAGCGCATTTTCCCAATCTGGCCTTAATTTAACAGCTTGTTGAATCTTTTCGTCAGCAGATTTTTCTTTTTTTGCTTGGGATGCCAACAAAGCTTGCAAATATGGAAAAATCGCCTGATCCGGATTTTTTAAAGCAAGATGCTCTAGTTCTTCGAATAAAAGGTCAGATTGATTACCCTTTGAACGGGGCATGGCTTTTGTAACTGAAACCAATGATTCCTCAAAACCGGAAGGGTCGACCTGATACAAATATTCGAGATGGGTTCTTAGACTATCCTTATCATCACCTCTAGCCGACAAAAGCACAGCAGCTCTTCGGGCTTCAATATTTTCTGGCTCGTTCGCCAACCAAATATCTACCGCTTCCGAGGCTTTTTCATTCTGCTTGAGCACCAGTGCTAATTGCGTTGCTCTCTTAGCAACTTCAATATCATCGACCCTTTTTGCAGCATGTAAATAACCATCCAAGGCCAGGTTATATTGTTCGCGCTGACCAGCCATCTCAGCCACCATTAAGGTGTAAAGCAACTGTGGATCTAGGCTTGCTTTTTTGGTTGTTACTTGGCTTGAGTCATCCAATGGTTTTTTTTCGGTTGCTTTCGGCAACGGATCCAAACCAAAGTTTGCATCTTTTTGCTGAGGCTTAACGGTTTCCTGTGAACAACCAACAATACCAAACAGAAAGATTAAAAATAGAATTCTATAAAATCGAAGTCCTTTCATTATTTTGTCATGATTACATTTATGGGTACTAAGTTATGAGTCTTGCCTGTGATAAATGGTTTCATTAAGAGATAAAACAATAAATTAACCAGTCAGCCTGAAGTAAGACGTAATGAGCAAGTCACTTGATGTAATAAGAATAACCCTATTTAATTTCATTATCGTTGTTAACCAATATGTATATGTAATAAGTTTATCAAGAAAAGACAGACTTTGTATTTTCAATACTTAAAATCTTCCGAGAAACCACCAGTAACACAGCATTTTATTACTACTTAGCCCCCAGCCATAAACCTCAACCATTAGAAAAACAAAGAAACAAAAACTAAAAAACTCGGCTAAATCAGGTGCGATATTAATCTAAACCATTGATTAAAAGTAATATTTGAAAATATCCAAGGGAAAAATACGTAAAAAACAGTGTGTGCGTTCAATTATAGACACCTGAGAAAAAGACAAGAAAAAAGTGTTATACCGTGATTTGATCCAATACACGGAGAAGACGGACAAAAAGACAAGTCAAGATTCGGATAGTATTAAATCCTCGCTCCTCTGGGTACAAGTTGAATTTTAGTACGGGTCGCAGTGGTATGGGACTGGATGTCGTCTTTGAATTCAGGTAACCCAGCTGCTTCGGATCAATTCATCTCCATGGTTGATCGCATATTAAACACTATGACAAGGCACCCAGACAGACTGCAGCGAATGGAGGCTATGCCAGCAAAGAAAACGGGAAAGTGCCAAACAACGAACTATTAAAGATGTTGCCTTTCATAAGAAAAGGAGGCTGGAATTGAAGCCGGTATCTCGTATTTAAAGCTATGCTTTGGCTTGTCTCGCTTTCATTGGAAAGAACTGGAACATTTTAAAACTTATCGTCTGTGGTGACACTCAACTTGGTGATGACGGCGCAATTGCAAACCGCTTAAACCAACTAAGAGGATACCTGTTCTATTTTTTTAAGGAAAAAATATTCTGCAGGATAGTTGCGAGCAGAAACAGGTATTCCCTTAAAAAAACCGAGTCTTAACTCAGTAACAAGATATACTTTCGTTCAAAGTGATGCTTTTGTGCTTTTTATGACAGCTTCGATTTTGGCAGAGTCAAAAATCGTTGTTCATGAATGGGAACTAACTATAATATCGCAAGTATCAAGAGACATTAGACATAATAATTTATCAAAAATTGTTAGACTGAAAGTTGTTGTAGCCTGAAACTATTTCGGCTAACTCAAAAATCATCATTCTTGATATTTATTCTTTCACGAAAATAATATCCAGCAAAAACTGAGATTCTTTTTTTTGTTTTCCTTGATAAACGGCCTAAAAATTCAATTTGTTAGAGAAACAAAAACTTGTTTTCTTACACTTGATAGACTGATCAAAAAGCTATCAATCAACTTAGCACACAAGGAATTCACATGCTGCAATTTGAACTTGATACTCGCCTTAATATGAATTGTTATACGCTGGGGACGTTGCAACTCAGCGTATTGTTACTGATGCGTAATGCTCATTTTCCATGGTTTATTTTAGTACCCCGAGTCAGCGAAACAGAACTATTTGAACTGGATAAAGCACAACAGAAAGTATTGCTAGAAGAAATAAATTTTTTATCTCAGTTCGTCACAGAGGAGTTTAAAGTAGACAAACTGAATATTGCGACTATTGGAAATATCGTCCCTCAACTGCACGTTCATGTAGTAGGCAGGCAAAAAAATGATGTTGCGTGGCCTCATCCCGTATGGGGAATAAGTGCACAAAAACCCTATTCAGAAGCTCAGGTTAAGACGATCAAACACTCGCTAACTGAAAGACTATCCGGGCAATATTCAGCATTTTTTTAATGCGCTTTAGAGTTGTTCTGAGCTAATCAACCTGATAACTTTCCAGCCAAGTTCTTTTGCCCGCAAAATTACTGGACGTAATATAAAGATTTTTTCCCAACACTACGGGCCTCGAGAGAGGAACGCCTGTCCCTAATAGCGCAGTTTGTGCAATCAACTGCCCGTCGCTGATACGTACCCCGTAAAGTATTCCTGGTTTACCAATTTCTACCACCCAAATAACCTCGCCATGCTTACTTACCGAAGTTATAACAGGCAGAGTTGGAGCGCTACGAAATGTTGAGGTTGTTGTCTTGGTTCTAGGGTGGGAGAAATGCCAAAAAGGCTCAAAATGGGGCTTGCCGTCTTGGATAACAATTTTTAAAGCGATTAAACCGGCCGTATGTGTTTCATCCGTAACAAACGTTGGAAAAATAACCACTGGTGTTTCATTCACCATAGACACCACTGGATGAGTCACCATCATCCCGCGCCATGGCAATTTACAAGGATCATTTGCTGTCCCACAAATTTCTACTAATTGCATACGATCAAACATGGTACCAAGATGATCCGCATCTAAAAGATAAGCAGCTCCTTCTTTGCCGGATTGAACCACAACTGATTGTTGGCTGTTCAACGCAATTTTTACTGGCGCATTAGCTCCTAGATCGTAGTCCATCCATGCGACACATTCCCAAAAAGTTAGTTTATCGCACTCGCCGGTGCTTGGTTTTAAAGGCTTATCCCGGGGTTCTGGTCTTGGTATAAACAGGTTTTTACATGACTGCATACAAGCTAGAGATGGGTTGGACGGCTTGAAATTTTGGCATAAATCATCATCACAACCCGGATCAAAATTCAAACCCGGTTTGACACGCATCAAAGTATTAGCATAGTCCTTTCGGGCTAAATCGATTTGGCCATTCCCGGTTGGCACCAACAATTCATAATCTTCTCCCTCGTAATCAATTTGAGGTCCAGCCGGAGTCCAAATACCACCCGCGCAAATCATTTCACGCGTTCCGTATTTGACCTTCACATCGCACTGGCTTTCTGGTGTGGTCAACAGAACATTGTTGACGGCATGCTTAACACCTTGTTTTTTCCAGGCATCCATGTCTATTTCGAACAACCAACCATGAAATGGTTGAACATCGCCAGCATTACCAAAAGCAGCATAAATAAAGCCCAGTTCCGAACCTGGTCTGGTGGCATGCTTAACTTCGGAATGCGAAAAAGCATTAGTCGGAACAAATTTAACCATGGCCTTGCCATCGGCTTGAGGTTTTTCGGCTGTCAATTCAAGAATAGGGAACGCTGTATTCAGCTTCTTTTCTACTAAATTGATGACTGCTAACCGGTGGCTTTCACGGCCTTTCTTGCCTAACATTTGATAGAGGACAATCAGGCTCCGACCAACTTGGGCCGGCGTTGACACAATGTAAACTTGTTGTTCTGGCGTACTTGGAAGCTTTACTTGACCATTACTATCACCCGATTCTGCATCGAGAAAGGACAGCGTCCCATCAGTTATAGGCACAATAATTTGCGGCCTTGGTGATGTCTGATCGATTACCGGTGAAGCTAGGGTTAATGTGTCGTAACTAACTGAAGGATGAGATTTCGTTGGAAATATTCGGGAAAGTGTTACGGGCAGGGCGTCACACGCCCCTTTAACCGATAAGAAAAGTAACCCTAAAAAGGTAAGACAATAGAAAAATGTAATCTTAGAAAAATTTAAACGAAGCATGAAGTCTCGAAAATACCAAAAACTTCATTATAAGTGCCCCTTCCCCGATCAAGAAAGGGTAATAATATGTGCTACCTGTAATACACCATGAATACTTCGTTCAGACATATAAAATATGCTAGTGAATTTGTCGATATTTTACCTTCCAATTCATGCCGTTACTCTTTCACATTGGCTAGCAAAAGACAAAAGTTGTCAGCTACAACGCTAAGCCTAAAATATTCCACCCCAGCCCGCCGAGGTTGACATAATATGACAAATTATTAACAAGAGCACGGTTAACAAAGTGCCTATTCCTGCACTATACAGATTACTCATTGACCATTTATCAAGCATTAAGGAGTAAACAAAGCCATGAGTAAACCCAATAACACCAAGGAGAAACAGCATTGAATATTCTTGGTATGAAAAAAGGCCGACCGTAAAGAATAGCAGGCTATACATCAATCCTATCAACAACCCTTCAGATAACGATGACTGAAGAGAAAACCTGGGGTTCCTAAAAGGTGCAATTAATTCAAGTTCAAGTATTTCTACCCACTCATCCCTGTTGAAATTTCTTTCTACTTTAAAGAATTTGAAGAAAGGCTCAGCAAACCCGAATCTGTTTAGTAGTGCTTCCATTTTTCCCTGCCCTATTTAACTGAAAATAAATCGATCAAAACAACATAATTATGCGTCTCATATTGAATAACTATAGGCGATAAAGAACAAACAGCAACGCTGGGATAGTAATATTGAAATAGAATGGTTAATCTATTTTATGAACTAAAAAGCCATTCTAAGAATCATAGTAAGTTGAATTTTCGAAAAACTACAATTTAGCCAACAATATGAATAATGATGACATACCCTATTCGACCTTGACGCCTGACTTAGTGCTGAATGCCATTGATGCTGAAGGATGGCAGACAGACGGCAGATTATTAGCCCTTAACAGTTATGAAAATCGAGTGTATCAAGTTGGCATTGAAGAACATGCACCGATTGTGGCTAAATTTTATCGACCCCATCGATGGAGCGATAACGCCATTCTTGAAGAACATGCTTTTGTTAAAGAATTAGTCGAATATGAAATTCCTGTTGTTAATGCGCTTGCTTTCAGCACCGGTGATTCCTTAATGGAATACCAAGGATTCCGGTATGCTTTATACCCTAAACAAGGCGGAAGAGCACCTGAGCTGATAGGAAAAACCATGTTTGAATGGATCGGGCGGTTTATAGGCCGTCTTCATGCTGTCGGCAGCCACCAGCATTATGACTATCGGCCCGTGCTAGACATTAACCATTTTGGCTATGAACCAAGAGATTTTTTATTGGAACAAGACTTTATTCCTTTCGAATTAATCGATGCCTACAGAAATGTATCCGAGCATGCTTTAAACAACGCAACAGCCTGTTATGAACGAAGTGGTGAAATTAGCCTGATTCGCTTGCATGGCGACTGTTATCCCAGCAACATACTATGGACCGATCAAGGCCCGCATTTTGTCGATTTCGACGACAGCCGTATGGGACCAGCCATTCAGGATCTGTGGATGCTATTATCGGGAAGTCGCCAGGAAATGACCTTACAACTAAATTATTTATTGGAAGGATACTGCATGTTTTTCGATTTTGACCATCGCCAACTACAACTTATCGAAGCCCTTAGAACATTACGCATCATCAATTATGCAGCTTGGCTAGCCAGACGCTGGCGAGACCCTGCTTTCCCCATTGCTTTTCCCTGGTTTAATAAGCAACGTTACTGGGAAGATCATATTCTCGCCTTGCGTGAACAAATTGCCCTGATGGAAGAAGAGCCTCTGCTTATCTAATGCAATAACACTTGCGACTATCAGTTAACATAATACATCGGCACATGTTTGCTTTCTTGAATCGCTAGCACGATATTGCTGGGTGTCGCTTTATCCGCTAGATCAATACCTTCTTGACGCAATACAGCATTCACATACTCTGCGCATTGCCACTCGGCATCCTCGCCGGGTTTTAACGCATCAAAAAAAGCTTTAACCGCTTGTAATTCAGAATATTTTTCCCCAACTCTGGCCAAAGCAAATTCTTCCGAGGCTTTGCTCCACTCGGTCTTTAACGGCAACCAATAAAAAGGCTTCAGTTTAGAAAGTGGAAAGATACGAACTTTCGGCTGCACCGCCTCCAACACAAACACCCGTCCGCCCACAACCCACGCAATACCGACATGACAATATTCAGAACGCGTAAAAAACCTGACAATTTGAATTTTAAAATCATACCAACTCCGCCAACCCAAGTGTGACCAAGCTAATAAGTCCCCTGATCTAATTTCACTTCTGACCTGATTATATTTCGACATCATTATTCTCTTTGTAATTAAATAACTACCGCACATTGTACAAAATCGTCGAAACCTTGCATCAAAAAACTAGTTGAGAAAAAAAATGGCTTCTGATTCCAAAAAGCTATTTGTAAAAATAAAGCTTGGACACTACCACACTAATTTTTAATAAACCTGGGGTCAGTATCTCTTCGCTCTGCTTCTCTTTTCTGTGCGCTTAGGGTTGGTTAACTGAACGTTAGGTTTGCAAATTATCTATCAACTTCTGTAATGTAAGCAAGGCCTGTTGTAACTCTGATTCTGACAATCCTTCCGCAACTGAGTTTGCCCAAGGCATCTGCTTTTCTTCAAGCTTATTGAAAGTATCTTTTCCTTTACCTGTAAGACTTAGTAGCTTTGCTCGCTTGTGATTAGGATTATCTTGAAAGAAGATTAAATCGTCGCGTGTCATTTCATTAGCCAGCCTCTGTACTGCTTGCCGAGTTTGCCCCATTTTTTGTGCTATCTCAGATACTGTCATCGAGGCCTTGGTATTTGCTAAAGCTCCTAGTATTTTCCAACGCGCACTGCTCAGCTCAACTTCTTTAGTAATACGATCCCCTTCAAGAATCAATAGTCCATTTAATTTAAAAACATCCAATAAGAGGCTGGTAAATATCTTTCCTTCGGGGGTGTGATTCATTAATACCTTATCCATAATGACAGCATGTTGTCATTTTTAAAAAATATAGCTACAATGCTCTAGCAAGCCAAAAATAACAACTTTACCTTGAACAAACTACTGGAGATCTACATGAATAATACAGTAATACTTATTAATCCATTTGAGGTTCCTAAAGGCAAGGAAGAAGAAGCATTACTTATGTGGGAAAAAGCAGCAGATTTTATGCGTATTCAACCCGGTTTTATATCAACAAAATTACATCAATCTATTGACCCAAATGCAAAGTTTGCGCTTATTAATATTGCTGAGTGGGAAAGTGTTGAACACTTTCAGGCTGTTATTAACAGCACTGAATTTCAAGAATTGACAGCTGGTTCAATGGAAGCATTTCCTCACTATCCGGGCCTATATCAAGTAGTGAAAACATAAAGTATTTTCAATCATGTTGTTTATCCTTGACCGAAGTTTCACCGAAATTTATATTTGGGGTCACCCATTAGCCTGCCTCCCAGATAGCCGTCAGGGGATATTTGGGGTCATATATGGTCCGCCCCGTATTGCAAGAAAAAATTTGCTCGTAACATAAAGAAATAATGCATCCATATATCCGGCCTTAGTTTGAGGTTGTCTACGACCTCTGGCCCTGATGGAATCCGCGCCACCCAACCTTATCAGAGTATCGGCCTCAATGGGCCCTAGACCCCAGCAGGTTCTATGGGAGGCAGGTGTTACCTTTTATGCCCTCACTTAAATTCAATCTACGCCATTCGTTGCTAACGGTTTCTTAGCTTTGTTAATCGTTTAACTTTTGTACTATTTTTGTTTTCTTTTTTCGTTTTGCCGGATTTTGGCAAGTCAAGGAGGAACGCAGACGCTTGCGTCGAGTAGTCCTTGATTTGCCCAAATTCGGTGGTACCCTGTTGGCAGGAGCCGGAGACTTCCGGTTCCTGCCTCCCGGGCGAGGGTGGGGTATGCCGTGCGGCAAGGGGCAAAGCCCCTTTTGAGCTCTTAAATTAAGTCTTTTCATGCCATCGCTGCCTGATAATCTTCTTTTTTGCTTAGCAATGCCCAGGCAATTCGGGCATTTTTATTGGCGACTGCAACGGCGGTGATGTTTTTTCCCCGACGACCTTCTACGACTCCAACCCATTGGCTTCGTTTATCCTGATGTTTGTGAGCACACCTGACAACCGCTCGTCCTCCATGAATCAATAAGGTTCTGAGGTAACTGTCTCCCCGTTTGCTGATACCCAGCAAGGTCGGTTTACCGCCTGTCGAATGTTGCCGTGGAACCCGTCCTAACCAGGCTGAAAGTTCTCGACCATTTTTGAAGACGCTAATATCACCTATTGCTGCAATCAGTGCGGTTGCAGTCATTAACCCTATTCCAGGAATGGTCAGTAATCGTTTGCAGTCTTCATTTTGCGCGCAAACAGCTTTTAAACTTTGTTCCAGGTTTTCTATTCGGCTATCAAGATGTACCATTTCATCGTAGAGTGCTCTTAATTGCTCTCGGAAGATAACTGACAGTTGGTTTTCGGCATCTTCCAATATCTCTGGCAGGAATTTTCTGACATTCTTGATGCCTTGGGAAATCACAACACCATATTCTTGTAACAACCCCCGAATTTGATTGCCCTGAGCGGTTCGCCTACCAACCAGCTGATTGCGAATGCGGTGCAAACTCTGGATTTCAATACTTTTGCTCGGTATGAAACGCATGCTGGGTCGCTGGACGGCTTCACATATAGCTTCCGCATCTACTGCATCATTTTTATTCGATTTGACATAGGGTTTGACAAACTGGGGTGCCATCATCCCACACTATGCCCCATTTCCGTGAACACTCATACCCAGTGATGGGCTCCCCCACAAGCTTCAAGACCAATTAAACAGATTGGCTGGCTGGCTATAAAGGCTGTTAATTGTTTACGATTTAGCTTCTTTTTTAGGGTGCTGATTTTGGATAATGTTGAACTTAAAGTAAAAAAGAGGATCAATACTTTATCTTGCTGATATTATGAGGAAAAGGTCATGTCTGAAGTTGTCGCTCACGAAGGAAATCAATTAACTCTCCAAGTCACTGTAACGCTCACCGGTAGTTTAATGGAAATGGAAAAAGCGATCCTGGATGGATGCAATGAGATGGGAGGTCTGGCCACAGCACACGCCCTCCAGAAATTTGATACCGACGGCAGCCCAATCAAACTGGGTGAGGTCAAACTGACCGTGCGCGATAAAACCAATAAAATCTACCAAACACCGTATGGTGGTGTCCCCATTCGACGCTATGTGTATCAAACATCAAAAGGCGGAAAGATCTATTGCCCACTGGAAACGAATGCTCAAATAATCAGAGGAGCCACCCCAAAGTTTGCACAACAAATCGCACACAAATACGCCAACATGAATGCCCCGGCCGTCTGCCAGGATTTAAACGAAAACCATCACCGAACAATCGCCCATTCTTATTTACAAGCTGTCAGTGATTGGGTTGGCAGTATTGCCCAAGCGAAAGAACAGATCTGGGAATATGCGACGCCAACGCTCAATGAAGCAATTAGCACGGTTGTTGTCAGCTTAGATGGAGCCTACATCCTGATGCGAGAAGATGGATACAGAGAAGCCATGGTGGGCAATATTTCACTGTATGATGTCACCGGAAAACGGCAACACACTATCTACATCGGAGAAGCGCCTGAATATGGTCAAGGGACTTTTTTACAGCGCCTGGAAAAAGAAATTAGCACGGTAAAAAAACATTACCCAGATGCACTCTACTTAGGCATCGCCGATGGCGCAAAAAGCAATTGGACCTTTCTGGAAACACACACCAGTCGCCAGCTCTTAGATTTTTTTCATGTGACTGAATACCTGGCAACCGTTGCTTACGCGGCTTACCCAGGAAAAACCGATAAACCCAAGCGAGACAGTTGGCTGAATGAGCGTTGTACACAACTCAAACATGACTCAAAAGCCGTCGAAGCACTGATTGCAGAAATGGAGCAATTAGCCAAGAAAAAGAGCCTGACAAAAACAATCAAAGACGATTTATTGGCGGCGTTGACTTATTTTATCAACCATCGTCACATGATGGATTATGCGACACAGGTGAAACAACAATTACCCATTGGGTCGGGGGTGACTGAGGCTGCTTGCAAAACATTGGTGAAGCAACGTCTTTGTGGCTCAGGGATGCGTTGGAAAAACAAAGGAGCCAAAGTGATTTTATCGTTGCGAGCACTGGTTCAGTCAAAGGGGCGTTGGCAGCAATTTTGGGGAAATATTGAGCAATATGGCGCACACGTGTGTTTTTAGTATAACATTATATTGAATCACCACCCCTTTTTTAATACTACTTGTTTAATACTACTTGGCTATTTTCATCCACTCCGTGGAGCTGAAAACTTTGTTTTGCTAAATCAATTCCTAGTACTAGTACTCCATCAACATTGTATTGATGGATAGAGTGATTTCAGTTTTATTCTGGCATCCTCAGTCGTAAACCGCCAGTTCACACCAACAGCTTTTTGATTGCGTTGTTCTTGCCATGCGTTTATTTCAGTTCGTAATGTGTCTTGGTCAGGTATTCTTCGATTCAGGCACTGGCGACTTAACACCCCGATCTCGATCTCCGCCATATCCAGCCAACTGCCATGCTTCGGCGTATAATGAAGCTCCAGTCTTTCAGCAATGCGTTTTGCTTCTTCTGGTTCAAACGCGTCATATAATGAACTCAACTTATGCGTATTTAAATTATCCATCACCAGAACAATTTTCTTGTCCGGAAAATACTGATCAACCAATTCTTTGATTAAATGCGCCCAGTCTATTTTAGTATGTCGATCGGTTACGTTGACATGTCGCCATCCAATCAGTGGGGCAAACAGCATGAACAGATTACTCACGCCATTGCGTTCATATTCAAAATCAAATATTTCAGGTTCTCCTGGACGCATCGGCAAGGGAATGCGCGTTTCCTTGGTCTGTTGTTTACTGGTTTCATCCATACAGATGAGGACTTCATCTTCTGTAAAAGTACGTTGATAAACCGTTAAGATATCCTCCATCGCACAGACAAAATCAGCATTGGCTTTGGGCGGAATGCACCAGCATTCTTTTAACCAAGGTTTAAGGGCGTTTTTTTGAGTGTTTTTCGAACGGTTTCGCCCGATATCGAGTCGACTATTTTACATTCAACCAATCGATCCGCTAATAAGTTTAAGGTCCAATTATTATATCCCTCAGGGGCGGATGAACAGGCTGTTGCTACTAAAAACGCTTCCGCTTCGCCATCCAGCTTTTTGGCGCGTCGTCGTGTCTGGATTTTGGGATTGAGGGCACACTCTATTCCTTCTTCAACAAAGCGCTTTCGTACACGCTGTACTGTCAGATGACTGATGTGTAACGCATTGGCGATCTTTGCATCGGTTAATGAAGCCTTTGAAATCGCTTCGTCCGCATGAAGCAGTATTTGGGCATGGGTTATTTTGCGGGCGGCGGTTTTTCCCTTTGAGATGAGGTGCTTTAAATCCTCGCGTTCATCGTTCGGTAGTTTAATTCGGTATTTCTTGGCTGGCATGGTTTAATCCTAACTATCATATTCTTGGTATTGATACTTAAGATATTACATTAAATACGTATCAGAACAAAATTGTTGGAGTACTAGTACTAGTACTACTGTTACTGTTCCTTTTGCGTTATTATTATTCATGGTTTGCTTCACTTCTGTTTTGATGGTTGTTTGAACAATTACATCATGGCTCATTTGAAGCCGTTTAGGAAGTGGGGCGAACCATTACATTAGAGTAAAATTAATGATGCTATACTGTTCGCGGATTCATCGAAGAGTACATTATTAATAAAATGGCGAGATTAGAGTCCGAGTTAGCTTATCTGGGGAATCACTCAACCGGTCAAGTTAATTGTCGCTGACCGGACAGGATAATTGTCGCCTAATAAAGCCTGCTGAATGTGTTAAAAACTGTGCTTATTTACGCACTCTGGGTGAATCAAGTTGGTTAATAACCCTTGCTACAACACTTCACCTATTGGCTAAGCGTCGGCTGTACCTAACTGAAGAAATAAAAGAGCTCGATAAAACACTAGAACGTTTAACTTTTGGTGCAGCTAAACAGATGAGAGCACAATTTGGAATAGGCCCTCAAACAGCAGCTACATTACTGGCTGTTGCAGGAGATAATCCAGAACGTTTGCGTAGTGAAGCTGCTCTGGCTTCTTTGTGTGGTGTTAATCCTTTAGAAGCTTCATCAGGAAACAGTTCGTCATCGTCTAAACCGTGGTGGAAACCGAGAGGCAAATAATGCACTCTGGATCATCGCTATGGTACGAATGCGGAGTGACCCGCGCACACGTACATATGTTGAACGTCGAACATTGGAAGGGAAATCATTAAAAGAAATTCACCGTTGTTTGAAGCGTTATATTATCAGAGAATTATATCCACTTATTTTAGCGGATTTAAAGGAGGCTACATTTAAATTGACATAGGAGCGTCAATGCACCGACGGAACGATTTTTTCGTAGTCTTAAGCATGAGCAATTGAATTACGAGAGCTTCAGAACCAAAGCGACAGCAAAGCTCAGTATTATTGATTATTTAGCTTTTTATAATGGGAGACGGACCCATTCAAAATTGGGTTATCAGTCGCCATTACAATTTGAAAGGGAATTTTATAGGAAAGTGTCCTGTTTTTGTAGACCATTACATTGTTGGGACAATGCACCAACAGAGCGATTTTTTCGTAGCCTTAAGCATGAACAATTGAATTATGAGCGGTTCAAAACCAAAGCGGAAGCAAAGTTGAGTATTATTGATTATTTAGCTTTTTATAATGGGAAACGTAAGCATTCAAAACTAGGATATTTATCGCCTTTAGATTTTGAATGCGATTTTTTTAAGAAGGTGGCTTAAAGAAGTGTCCTGTTTTTGTTGACCATTACAGATATGGGTGGTTGGTTAGACCGTACGAAATACCAATCCTTGGATTTCTCCCATCAGGGACTTTCACCCTGAAAGAAGCGACAAGCTTCGCTTGCCGCACTAACGCCAAAATAACCAGCTCGTCTGGTGCATATTCTGGCTCAACGTGAACACTGATTCTGATGCATCGTGAACACCTATTCTGGTTCATAGTGAACGCTAATTCTGATTTGATGGTGAACACTTTTGCTGTTTTTCCAGAATCGGTGTTCACGATCAATCAGAATCCTTTCCACACATTGATTATTGTCCATTGCTAACCTACCTGATTTTAATTGGGACAGGTGATGCCAACACAGAGAATATCAATGCGAAAATTACGCGAAGTACTACGACTTCGATTACATGCTGACCTCAGCATGCGTCAGATCAGAGACAGTCTTAAATTAAGTCTGGGAGCCATACAAAAAGTCACCCGTAAAGCGGAAGAAATGGGGCTGGATTGGAAAGCCATAGAGCAACTTGATGATCAACAACTGGCCGGTCAGTTTTATCCTGAATCGGATACCCGACCATCCGATCAATTTCAGTTGCCTAACTGGGTTGAGGTATACCAGGAACTTAAACGTAAAGGTGTGACTAAACTGCTGCTATGGGAAGAGTATACCCAGCACTACCCTAATCGCTGCTACAGTTACTCGCAATATTGCACGTTGTACCAAGACTGGCAAAAAAAACAAAGACGTTCCATGCGTCAAACCCACAAGGCTGGTGAAAAGCTGTTTGTAGATTATGCAGGTCAAACCGTGCCTATTGTCAGTAACAGCACAGGAGAAATCAAAACTGCTCAGATATTCGTTGCTGTTTTAGGCGCTTCCAATTACACCTTTTGTGAAGCGACATGGAGTCAAAAACTACCTGACTGGATTAACAGTCATGTCAGAGCTTTTAACTTCATCGGTGGCGTGCCTACGATGGTGGTTCCAGATAATTTGAAAAGTGCAGTCACTAAAGCCTGTCGTTATGATCCAGAAATCAATCCTTCTTACCAACAACTTGCCGCACATTATGGTACTGCACTAGTGCCTGCCAGACCGTTAAAACCCAAAGATAAAGCCAAGGCTGAAGTCGGTGTACAAATCATAGAACGCTGGATACTGGCCAGACTACGACACCATACTTTTTTCTCTTTGGGAGAATTAAACCACTGCATTAAAGCACTATTAGAAGAGGTGAATAATAAACCGTTTAAACAGCTGAAAGGCTCACGACAACAATGGTTTGAATCCATAGATAAGCCCGCTCTCTTGCCGCTACCTAAGCAGACTTATCAATATACCGAGATTAAAACGGTCAAAGTCAATATTGATTATCATATTCGCTATGACGATCATTTTTACTCCGTTCCGCATCATCTGGTCGGTGAAAAGCTTGCGATTCATGCCAAAGAATACGTCATTGAGTTTTATTTTCACAACAAACGCATAACCAGCCACGCTAGAAAATATCATTCTGGCATGACCACCGTAGCAGAGCATATGCCTGTTAAACATGAAAAGCATCATCAGTGGACACCAGGGCGATTAATGAACTGGGCTAAAGATATCGGTGATGAAGTCTTGCTTTGGGTTAAAACGGTGCTTAATCAACGACAACATCCAGAGCAGGCTTATAGAGTCTGCCTGGGATTACTCAATCTCTCCCGAAGTTATCCTGCTGAACGGTTAAATAAAGCTTGTGCAATTGCCAACAAAAACAGCTTATACAGGCTGAAACACATCAAAGACATTCTGCTGAGCAACCAAGATCAACTGGTATCAGACGCAAAGGAATCGCTACCCGCTTTACTTCAAACCCATGAAAACATCCGTGGCTCAGAAAGTTTTCACTAATAGAATGACAAGCGAGATTAATTATGTTGGAACAAACCATAACACAACTCAGGCAGCTGAAATTATCAGGCATGGCTAATGCATTGGTTAGCCAGATAGAACAGCCTAATACCTATGAAGGATTACCCTTTGAGGAACGGCTGCAATTATTAGCGGATAGTGAATATCAAGACAGAGAAAATAGAAAACAGCAGCGCTTACTCAAAGCCGCTAAATTAAAACTGGCAGCCAACAGCAATGCCATTGATTATCAGCATCCCAGAGGACTGAAACAATCCATGATGGCTTCACTGTTACATTGCGATTGGCTGAATAAATCACAAAACATACTCATTACTGGGCCTTGTGGCAGCGGTAAAACCTATATTGCTTGTGCGTTGGGACATACTGCCTGTATGAAAGGCTATAGCGTGAAATATTACCGACTGTCACGGTTAATGCTGGAACTCACTCAGGCAAAAGCAGATGGAACTTACAGCAAGGCTCTACAAACATTAGCCAAACTGGATTGTCTGATTATAGACGATTGGGGGCTTGAGCCATTAAAAGCAGCACAACGTAATGATTTAATGGAAATTATGGATGATCGTTACGAAAGTGCATCCACCATTATGATCAGTCAATTACCTACGGATCAATGGTATCAATCTATTGGTGACAATACACTGGCTGATGCTATTTTGGATCGGCTCATGCACAACGCACATCGCATCAAATTAAAAGGAGAATCTATGCGAAAAACACAGTCAAATTTGACTGATGGTGAACACTTAGGGTAAAAATAACCTGAATCCAATGCGTGGACAAGGGAAGTGTTCACGATGGCCAGAATCGGTGTTCATGATCACCAGAATACGCATCTGGTTGATTTTTTGGTTATAAAAATCTTACAAAGTCATCAAGTTTGCTTATTTTCTCAAAACTCAAAAAAGTTGGTGGCTCATTTTCTCGTAAGTTTACCGCAGAGTTTATTCCTTATTCTTTTCTCTATTGACTTTAATTATCGCTTTAAAAGTATTGCCATTGCGATCTTCAGAAAATTCTATTTTGTCATAGGCTTTAAGAGCTCTACGAATACCACTTCCTAGTCCTCTATAGGGAAGTAATTTGGTGGCAAATGATGCAAGGATTGGGTTTCTAATGTTTGAATTGCCATTTTTAATATTTGCAATGGTTAAGTTATTGGGCAGATGCCCAGGACTGATGATTTCAATCCGGTCACTAAAAATAAGAATTCGCACAGGGGCAGAAATAAAATAATCTCTGTGGATTAACGCATTTGCTACCAATTCTTCAAAAACAATTTTAGGTATTGCCAGCTTTCCAAGTGAGTTGATACCCTGACCATTCTGTGCTCTTTTTACATTTCGTAAAATAAATCCTAATGTGTCATCGAAAACATTTTTTAATGTGCCTGATATATCCTGACTGTCAATATATTCGTCTTCATCAATATCAATATTTGGATAAGTAACACACTTTACAATAAATGCAGGCAAACGATGCTCTATGTTTTTTCCAAAAAGCAAAGCACCCGCAATATTTATTACTCCCTCTCTACTCAAATTTAGATTTTCTATAATTTGCTTTACCGATAAATCTTGCTCATCCAGCGTTTCTTCATATTGTTTTTCGTAAAATGCAGAGAAAACACTTTCATCAATATCACTTACTGTCATTGCTGAAACAGGGATTGCATCACCATGTAACAAACCAGCACTTTGATACATTCTCTGGATTTCTTCTCTGGAAGTCGCCTTTCTCTTATCAGCGCCACTTTTAACCCAGATAACACCGTTTTTATCCATATAGGGCTTTGAAATTCCCTTTAAGATATTTACAACCATTACTAGATTATCGTCTAACAAAATATTTTCAGTGATTGGGTTTATCGGTGGTTTTATTTGTTGTGAAGCAGCATTAGATATAAGATTATTCAACCTCCCCATATCTTCACGGGTCAGTCCAGAGAGCGTACCGTCATTTGCTGCACCAATAATCAACATACCGCCTAAAGTATTACTAAACGCAACCATCTCTTGTGCCAATGAGGTTTCATTAGTCACATTGGCCTTAAACTGGTGTTTGCTATCTTCGTCTCTGGCAATAATTTCTAAGAGTTCTGAGGTTTCCATATTTGGTAAATTTCTTTTCGTTTGTTAAAAGCGTCTTCTCCGCCTTCCATAATATCTACAATCTCCTGCTGAATAACAGGTGAGTCAACACTACCACTTTCAATTTGCATGGTGTCATTAGCATAACAACAAGCATGAATCTGCTCTGCATCTCCCAGTACAGGGAAATTAGCATTGTGGGTGGCAAATATAAATTGTGTCTGTGGTTTTAGTGTTCTGACCAGTTTAATAACATCCTCATAAATGGTTTGGTTATCCAGATCATCTTCTGGCTGGTCAATAATCACCAAATCATTTTCTTTCTGGCTTAACACAAAAAGAATCAGAGCCGATGCTCTTTGTCCTAAAGAGTGATCTTGCAATTCTTTATCACGATATTTGATAATGAACTTGTTGGGCACTTGCCAGCTTAGCAGTTCTTTTAAATTGGCAAAGAAATACTGTTCAAAAGTATCAGCAGAGCTGATTAACTGAGATTTCACCTTATCAAAATCATTAAACACAGAGACAAAATCAGTATGATCACTAACTATAGTTTGTAAATTATTTTCCCGAACCCGACTACCTTTGAAAATAGTTTTAAAAAATGCCAAAAATGTAGTTTTATCTCCTTTGTACTCGCTACTGATTTGTAGTGCTGTATGGTTTTCATTGATTTTTTTCAGCTCTGTATCAATCAACCTAAATTCCTGATGCCATAAGTCATTAAGCAATGACAGAGCTTTAACTAATCCATCTTTAATCACAGAACTTTTTAAACTCTCCTTTTGCAGAGAATCAAGTAACTGTTTGCTTGTTTCTATAGTCTTTTGTAGTTTGGGAAATTCCTCTAAATTTAGCTGTTTACCTTGTTGTTTTAAATCAGCTTCCAGTTTTCTGCGGATTTCTGCAAATTGATCAGATTGTTCCTTTTTAACATGACTAAATTCAGTTTCCTTTTCTTTTAATTGTCCTAGTTGCAGCCTGATTTTTTCAAGCTCTACCTTGATGGAGTCAAAAGAATTTAACTCTGTCTGAAATAAGCCAAAGAATGTGTTAAAAAATTCTTGATTTTGTTTTGAACGATATAAAAGATGGTTTTTAAGTTCATCTTCATACTGATTAACCACTTCCGACAGCGCATTTTCATAATGAATAACATCCGTCAGAATGGTTTGTATTTTTCGATCATCTTTATTGAAGTTCGTTTGTTTTTGCAGTTTATCTTCTATGCCATTGTCTTTAAAAGACTTTAACCTAAATTCTGCATCCTGTTGTTTATCCGTATTTTCCTTGATTTTTTCATCAATACTGGCAAGGTTAGTCAGCTTATCGCATTGCTGGCTTACAATGAGTATTTGTTGTACTATTTGTTGTCTAATATCAGTTAATTTTTCACCCATCAGCTTTTCAACTAAGTCTTTTTCAAAACCTTCACCTGTGCTAGAAAGGTCTTTTTGACCAAAATAGATAGGCTTGTGGATAATGGTTTCTCTGATGGCAATACCAGGCTTTAACTCACCATTGATAAAAACTTCGGGTTGTTCATTTAATATTCTGCTTAATCGGTATTCCTGTCCATGCTTATCCACTGCTTCAATCGTTGCTTTACCGCCACTACCCAATGCATGAACAACCAGCTTGTCTTTGTAATTTTGATCGATAGTTTTATCGCCAAAAGGGATGTTTAATAGATAACGGACGGCTTCTAATAGGGAAGACTTACCACTGCCACGAATACCAATCAGTGAGTTGAGTTCAGGTGAAAAATTAATTTTCTGACCATCCAATATACCGCCATCAAAAGCGATACTTTTGATATAAGAATGTTGATATTTTTCAGGTTGATTTGCTTGTACACGATTTTGATAATCGGTTAAGGCAAACTTTACTGCCTCAAAACTAAAATCACCGATTTTTAACCAGGTTTCACCCTTTCTACTACCGATGTCATCAATCGACTTACAGTCCGAACCTTCTACTTCTGCTGGATACCAATTTTTAAGCCAACTTTTAACTTTACTACGTTGGTCATGGGTTCTGACTTTTTGAAAACCAAGTGTTCTCTGTCTGACAGTGGTATAGCTTTTTTCAGTAAAATCACTAAGCTTGCCCCCATCCATTGCTTTCCAAAGTCCGCTACGTTGTTCCACATGTGCAAAAACAAGAAAATAATCTCGATTAACTTTTTCTAGCTCTTCCACTACCTGCAAAATATTTTTATCGCTTCTACCGTTTTCTTGCTGATATTCATTTTCAGCCTTTCCAGTAAACATTGAGGAAATAAAAGGGCTGATATAATCATTACCGTTTTCCAGCCACTGATTTGAAAAGACAACAAGCATATAAACACCGTTAGCCCCATCATTAACAGATAATTCAACACCAGGAAGCAATAATATTTCTTCTTTTTGGGTTTTTTTTCTAAGGTTTACAAACTCATCTTTACTAAATTTGTTATGGTTAGTGATAACACCAATATTAATGTTTTGCTCTTTGAGTTTGGCAACATATTTGTTTATAAAATCATTTTCATCATCGGTGTATTTGAACTCTTTATCAGCCTTGGTATGCAAATGAAAATCTGCTTTTAACCACTTTGAGCCGTAGGTAAATAACTTATATGTTTTTGTTTCTTGAGACATTAACTTATCTCCTTGTTTTTATCTGACTCAAAGGCTTCTTTGATAACAGCTTGCATTATGCTTTAGCTCTCCTCTCGGGCTTTAATCTCTTTTATTGCGACTTCATAATCTTGTTGTAATTTATTTGCAAACTCTTGTCTTGATGAATAAAGATTAATAGTTGAGCTTGTGTATTTTCGAGAACTTGACTCCATTTTAATTGAAACAATTGCATAATTATCGTCTGTATCATTTTCAATAAGGAGTAATTTTTCGAACTCATGCCGTCCAGAGACAAAAATATCTTTTTTAAAAAGAGGGTCTGTTGGCTTTAATGACTTTTTAACTATTTCTATCCATTCACTTGAATGCTCAAGTGGTAGCATTGTCCATGGATACTTAAATTCAATTGTAATTGGTTTTTCTGACATATTTTATTTTTCCTGTTGCTCTTTCATTCTCTTGCTCTTCGCTTTTTCAATGCTGTGGTAGTTGTCCGAACTTTATTTTTCTGCACTCATCTTTGTAAACCTCAAAGTTTCGCTTTTTGCTCTTTCTCAATCCTTTGGCATTCCATCGAGCTTACTTTCTCCGTATTCACCTTGGCAAACATCAAGACTCACTTTTGCTTTTTCACAGGCTTTTATTTTCCACGTCTGAGTTAGCTTTTTCACATCAAATCTTGATTTACAGCACTCAACCTTTGCTCTTTCAACAATGAATTTATTTTCTGCTTCATGCCTTCGCAGAAGGCTATAACCATGAAATAACCCGCTCGGTCGGGTTGATTGACAAGTTATTTGAATTTTAAAATTGTCACGTTTTTAATTTCCACGACGCTTTGCTCTTTCAGGCTACACAGTAGTCAGCGTGATACCGCATCAGGTTTGCTTTCAACACTCAAAATTTAAATTAACTCGATCGGCAGTTGTCGTTTTTGTTTTTTCGAGATCAGATTGGCATAAATAAGACTGATTTTTCTCTTCCTCTCTAACGTTTCATATTGTTATATGCTTGGTGTTTAATATAAATTAACATCATCATTTTTAATAGGTTTACATTGTACCTCATCTTTTACCAATATAGTTTAGGCGGTTACTACTCTTAGCAACAACATCATAACAAATTGATATTAAATAGATATATGTTAAAATATGATGCTACGACTATTAGCATGGGTGAGCATTATGACTCTTATCGACTATAGCACGGCTGATATTTTGACAATATTATTGAGAGTCAAATCTGAGCCTAGCGATAAAATCGAGAGTAAAACTATAGAATTTAAAGAATTTTCATCTGAATCATCGCTACATGGCAGTAAGGAACTAGCAGAGGAAATATGTGCTTTTGCTAATTGCCAAGGCGGCGTATTAATTGTTGGTGTAAAAGATACGAGCAATCTTCAAAGTAAAGACTGGAATGATCAACTAGTTGGCTTTCAGAAAATAGATACAATTGAAACGGAAAAAAGGATTAAAGGAAAACTTCAAAGTCTTGTAAATCTGAGAATAGAAAATATAAATTTTGAAGGTAATAATTATGTTGCTATGTACGTAATACATAATTTGGAATCATTAGTTACAACCACTTCTGGAAAAGTTTGCATAAGAGAAGGCCGAGATAGTAGGCCAATGACGCCGGAAGAAGTAGAAAGAGCTGTGAAGTCATTACAGAATTATGATTGGAGTGCTGAAATTCTGCAAAGAGTAGAAACATCTGCTTTAGATGAGACGCATGTTAGCGAAGCATTGTCTATGTATAAATCTTTCATGGAACAAGAAACACCCACTTCAAAAGAAGATTTTCTGGAATCAATAGGCGTTACTAATAATGGTATTTTAACAAAAGGGGGGCTGCTCTTTTTCGGTAAGCAAAGCATTATTAAAAATCAACTTGGAGATTACGAATACAGATTTTCGTGGAAAGAAGGAACGGATCTTAAAATAAATGAAGTTTGGTCTGGTAATATATGGAATTCATTAAGCAAGGCAAAATCACTTTTTGAAAAATGTATAACTGAGATCGATATTGAATTTAAAGGGAATAAATACAAAGTACCTAATTTAGATCCTGTAGCATTTCATGAGGCATTTTTAAATGCTGTTGTACATAGAGATTATGCTATTGATGGAATGATTACAGTAGAATTTACGGGGGATGAATTATCTATATCTAGCCCAGGCACATTCTATGGTGAGATTACAACAGAGAATATTGCTTACCATAGTCCTAGGCATAGAAATAAAGCGTTGGCGCGAATATTAATGACGTACCGATTTGTTGATAGAGCCGGAATGGGTATTTTAAGAATGGGAATAAAGTCCCTTATGTATGGTAGAAAATATCCCATTTTCGAGGAAACTGCTGACTCTATAAATGTTTCTATGCAAGCCGAATATATTAAGCCAGCGATTTTTGTGCTAACACATGGTAAGCAACAAATGTTTTTACCAGATCTTATCCTCCTGAATACTCTATCGAAGAAAGCGTATATCTCGCTTCCTGAGTGTGCCGACATGATAAAAAAAGTAATTGAAGATCCTTCTAAGGCTATTATTGATTTCTCTAACCGTTGGGATAGTTATTTAGAAATATGTGGCACAAAAGAAGCGGTCTTACTTAGAATTAAGGAGGGTTCAGTTGATTTTTTTGATTTGCATAAAACCATTAAACTTCCAGCTAATAGTGATAAATTTGTAAAGCTTTTTTCCATGTTAAAAAAACACAAATGGGTAAGTAACGAAGACGTATCAACTTTACTTGGTTACAAACAAAGCCAATCAACAAGTAGATTTTTGAGTGGCATTGAATGGATTGAGCGTAGTGGTAAAGGCATTGCATCAAAGTATAAATTGTCGGAAGAATACGAATGATGCAAGGATAGTAACTAATGGAATTATATAAGAAATTAAAATATGTTCCATGTAAACCTTAATGGTTGATTAAATATAACGTGGGAAAACGCCAGCTTTCCATTGTCCACGCTCAGCGTGGCAATAATCAAAACTGCTTTTGCTCTTTCGCTTTAAAGAAGTACAGCGTTGTCTCTCGCAAATTAATGAGGGTATAACCATGAATTAACCAGCCTTTTTAACATCCGGAACTTGACAAACCACTGGCTTATTTTCTCCGCAACAAACTACGCATCAGAAGAATTTGGCTGGTTGAATGCCAAGTTATAAAAACTTGGAAAAGCACCATATTGGATTACCACACCAAAATTTAAATTTACTCTGACCCTAATTATTCCATTGCCCAATCAAATAGAGCTTTGGCCTCTTCCTGAGTTGTCAGTTTAGCTATGTGCTCCTCAGGTTCTTCAATTGGATTTTCCAGAGCATTTGCGGGTAAAGAAACAATAGCCACGTCAGTAGCCAGAAGAAGAATTATTGTTGGTAAGGACGCTCTTTTATTAAACAAACTAAACAACCACCAGCTAAAGCTGGTGGGTTCGTATAATGGACTAAAGTCCGGATACGGGTCGCAAGACCCGTTTACGCCTCAGTCTTAAAATTGTCGTCACCTTTTGGCTCAAAATTGTTAGGCGACAATTAACCTGTCCGGTCAGACGACAATTATCTTGACCGGTTGAGTGTATAAACTGATAAGTACTTTTTACTCTTAGGAGGAAGTGACTTGTCCGGTAAACACATCACTCAATTACAGGAAAATAGTTATATGAAAAATCGTCAGACAGGTTGTACGCAGGAGACATCCGCAGCAAAAGCCGGCATCAGTGTTCGATCAGGTTGCCGGATCGAAAAAGGTGAAAGAGCTGAACACAAAGAACGAAAGTGGCGAACGCGCAAAGATCCATTAGAAGCCGTATGGGACTCAGAACTGGTTCCGTTATTAGAAGATGAATCGTCCTTAACTGGCATTACCCTGTGGGAGCATCTGGATGAGCAGCATCCGGGAAAGTATCCAGAGAAATACCTTCGGACACTGCAAAGACGTGTTAAACACTGGCAGGCCACACAAGGCCCGGACAAAGAAGTCATGTTTCGTCAGTCGGTACCTGCGGGTCATCAGGGACTATCTGATTTTACGCACCCCAATACCGTCATTACGATAGACGGGAAGGCGTTCGCACATTTACTGTACCAGTTTCGCCTGGCTTTTAGTGGTTGGCGTCATGTCCATGTTATTCAGGGCGGAGAAAGCTACAGTGCACTGGCTGACGGCTTACAAAGTGCATTACACACCTTAGGCGGTTCACCAAAGGAACATCGTACAGACAGCCTCAGTGCGGCTTACGTCAATAACGTAGAAAAACAGCGACTGACGGAAGACTATCATGATTTATGTAAGCATTATGGCATGCGGCCCACCATCAATAATCTGGGCATTAGTCATGAAAATGGCGCCATTGAAGCACCGCATGGCTCATTAAAACGTCGCATTGATCAAGCCATAAAGTTACGCGGTTCGAATGATTTTTCTACACTCCGTGCTTATCGAGAGTTTCTTGAACACATTGTCGACAAACTGAACAGACGATGCAAAGGCAGGTTGGCCGAAGAGCACAAAACCCTGTTAGCCTTACCCAAACACCGATTTGTTGATTATGCTGAGCTGTCGGTAAAAGTCACCACCAGCAGTACCATTGCTGTAAAACGCGCATTGTATACCGTCCCTTCACGCCTTATCGGTGAAAGCGTCAGGGTGCATCTCTACCATGATCGTTTGGTCTGCTTTGTTGGCCAAACTCGGGTGATCAATCTGCCTCGGATTTATCCAACAACGCCCACCGGCCGAGCGCGACGAATAGATTACCGGCATATCATTCATTCTCTGGCAGCCAAACCACAAGCCTTCCGCTTCTCACAGTTTCGCGATAATATTTTGCCTAACACGCAATATCGGGCTTTATGGAAGCAGGCAGAGAAACAGTTTACACCGCAAGAAGCATGCAAGTGGATGGTTGCTGTTTTACGCTTTGCCTATGATTATGATTGCGAAAGTGCCCTGGCAACTGAGCTAATGCGACAGGCAGAACAAGGTGCCTTGCCCGATTTAACATCCCTGCAGGCAAGGTATTTACAACACAGTACACCGCCACCGATACCGCTACGCCAACACCAGGTTGCTGACTATGATCAACTACTGACCGGTCAGTGGATGAGACAGGAGGTGTGCTGTGAGTGATGGTTTGCCAATGATGTTAAAAGAACTTCGCTTGCTGGCTTTTTGGCAATATTATGAAGCTTATCAGGAACAGGCCACAAAACAGGCATGGGGCTATAGCCAATACCTGTCTAAACTGTGTGAAAATGAAATTGCACGGCGCTTTGAAACGCGAGTTTGCAACTGGACCAAAGAAGCCAAATTACCCCGGGGCAAAAGTTTTGCCACCTTAGGCTTTGATGAATTACCGGAAACCATTCAAAAGAAAGTGATTGGGCTGCGCGATAATACCCAGTGGGCGCTACAGGCAGATAATGTTTTATTGATTGGCCCTTCCGGTGTCGGTAAATCGCATATTGCTTCTGCTTTGGGGCTTCATCTTATCGAACAAGGCATCCGGGTAAAATGGTTGGCTGCCACCGCACTGGTGCAATTACTGCAGCAGGCCAAAAAAGAGCTGGATTTAATGGCTGTGATGAGTCGACTGGATAAATATCGTGTACTCATTATCGATGATATTGGTTATGTTAAAAAAACGGATTCAGAAACCCAGGTCCTGTTTGAGTTTATTGCTCATCGTTATGAAAGTGGCAGCTTGATCATCACATCAAACCAGCCATTCAGTCACTGGGATCAGATATTCCCGGATACATTAATGACCGTAGCCGCCATTGACCGCATTATCCATCATGCCACGATTCTTGAAATCGACGGCAACAGTTACAGGAGGAAACATCAGAAAAAATCATAAAAAACCTTAATCACTCAACCGGCCATCATAATTGTCGCCAAACCGGACAAAGTAATTGACGCGAGACACAAAATGGTGCTCTAAATAATTCTTGATCATTTCTTCTGTTAATTCGCCAGATGTCACACAGAAATATCCTCGAGCCCAAAAATGTCGCCCCCAATATCTCTTTTTTAAATCAGGGAAACTTTCAAATATTTTAGAAGCACTTCTCCCTTTTATTCTTCTCATTATTTCGCTAGGTGCTAAATTTGGTGGTGCTGATACTAGCAGGAGAGTCAACCGAAGGAACTTCCCCTTCGGCTGCTCGCAGAACCGGACTTGAACCTCTCGACTCATCCGGCTCCCATTATCCAGCCGATGGTTTTAGACCTAAAATATTCCAATGGGGAAACAGTCTTGGTTGTTTATGGGCAATTCGCCCCAGCCAATAATGTGCCCTTTTTGGACGCCGCCTAAACCTTTTAAATTTCCTCGTGACCCACTTTACCAATTTCCGATTAAAATTATACAACGTTGGATACATCGCTGATTTATAAAAATGTCCATAGTAATTAATCCAGCCCATGATCGTTGGTGCAAACATTCGTGATAAGTCTTCTATTGATTTATCACTCTTGTTGGGTAAGCTCCAACTTCTCATTTCTTGCCTTATTGCTTTTGCTGCTGTTGGGCTTATTGCAGGTAGAAAACCTATGAATAACCGACCATCTCGTGTTCTTGAACTTCTAAGACGAAACTCAAATCCTAGAAACTCAAATTTAGTGATAGGATAATTTATTTCCGGCCTGTTGCCTTTGCAACAAACAATCTTGCTCTTTTCTGGATGTAATTCTAACTTACATTCTTTAAATCGCTTTCCCAAAACGCCTTTCAACCGTTCTGCTTCATTCAATGTTCGACAATGGACTATTCCATCATCTGCATATCTTGCAAATGGACAATTAGGGTAGTTCATTACCATCCATTTATCAAAAACGTAGTGCATAAACAGGTTCATTAATAGTGGACTGATGACACCACCCTGTGGTGTGCCAACATTTCTTTCGACTAATGTTCCATCCGGTTTCTGTAACGGGGCTTCTAACCATCTTTTAATGTATAGAAGTATCCAGTCGCAATCCGTATGCCTTTTTAACGCTTTCATCAACAGTAAGTGGTCAATATTGTCAAAGGCTCCTTTTATATCGTATTCAAACACCCATCCATATTTCCAACATCTTTGTCGAGTTATGGCGACCGCTTGAATTGCCGACTTCCCTGACCTATAACCATACGAGTCCGGATGAAAACATTGATCCATTTCTGGCTCTATATACATCTTCACCACGGTCTGTGCGATTCTGTCAGAAACGCAGGGTATACCTAATATCCTACTCCCACCTGATTTCTTTGGTATTGCTACCGCTTTCACCGGTGGAGCAAAATAGCTCCCTGATGCCATACGATTCCATATCTTATAGAGGTTTCCTTTCAGATCCTTTTCAAAGGCCTGTAAAGTCTGCCCATCAATACCTTCTGCGCCTTTGTTGGCTTTGACTTGCTGGTACGCTTGCCAAACGACCTGTTTAGAAATTTCAAATGACTTTGCCATTTCAAATGATTCCTCCCATTCTGGTTGATCATCTTCTATAGCTGGATAATTCAACCCCTTCGCTCCACTCTCATTACAAAAGCTTCAACACTACTACGAGTTGATCCGCCCCTGTGCTTTGTATCAGTGTTTTAATCTTATGGGGACTGCCCACTTGATCCTCACCTTTGCAACAAAACGACAAGTTCCCAAGTTCCGTATAGAGGCCTATCTAAAGATCACGCCACCTTCACGCCGGCCACCGTCTGGTCAGTAATCAGGTTGCTTCCAGACTTATCCCAAGATATACACCTAACCCTGGTTTTGATGACATTTAAGACCATTTCGACACGTCAGCAGTGGTTCACTTGCGTTCGTCTTCTCTAAATGTATCTGACATTTTTTTTAAAATGCCTTTTCCTTAGACGCTCACCACCTCAGCTTTTTACTGAAGCAGCTCTAAGGCGATTTGGACCCCTTTCCTGAAAACAGAATCCGAAGGACCTACCTTCATCCCCTATACAGCATGCGTTGAACATAATTATATTAGTAACTCATCATTATCTCCCTCGCTTCTTGGCACACTATGTACATGGTCTTTACTCACTACTCCTTTTAATATTTCAATTTCAAATGCCTCACAAGTTTGCCGAATTAATTCTCGTACTTTTAATCCAACATCTCCTCTTAATATTTGATATCTATACTTCGTCACAAATACAAAATGATACTGGATTTTAAAAACTGTATGACTGCCATATCTATATTCCATAGCACCTCCTAAACTAATGTCTAAAATGGCTATTCTAAATCATAGATAAATCTGACCGCCTAAAGGCGGTGGTTTTAACCTTTATTAGGGACTAATAAACACCTCTTTTTTATTGGTTTAGTAGCCTAAAGATTCGCCTACAATATCGCGTACCAAATTGAGAATAAACATATCGTTAAAGCCATGCCAGTCACCATATTTATCACGCATTGGATAATACACTGCATCAAAATATTGGCTCATCTGGTTATCACGTACCCCTGGAGTTCCTGTTTGTTGAATCGCTTTTCTGGCAAGCCGACGACCTTCTTCCATCATGTCACGCCAGTCAATCAAATCTTGTTTAACACCGTAACCAAAATGAGAGGGTATAAAAATATCGAAATCAATATCAATGATCCTATTCATGGCTCTTAAATATCCGGGAGCATATTTATCAGGCACACCTACTGGCTGAACGGTCTTTACAAAACCAAGATCTGCGGTAAAAACCAATCTTTCTGATGGAAAATGAAAAGCATAAAGAGTGTCTGTGTGTGAGAGTCCAAGATAAAGGGCGCGTATCTCAACACCTCCAATATTCAATACCGTATCCCCAGAAATATAACGTGTCGGTTCAAGGACATTTTTGTGATTAACATCATTCCAATATTCAGGGTTTTTTTCATGTGCAATAATGTGTTTAGGTGCCAGCTTTTCACCACCGCTAGTATGATCCAAATGGTAATGAGAATAGATAAGCGTGTGTACATTTTCACCCGGAAAATGATGATCCAACTCTTTCTTTAATTCCGTAGACATATCAGAATTCATGGGATCGATCACAACCAAACCTACTTTTGTTTTAATTACGACATTGCGGTACCAATTCCATCGAAAGGTATAGATATTCTCTGTTATTTGTTCGAATTGAGTACCATCAATTCCAGCGCCATGAAAATAGGGGTCAACCGTCTTCATCACTGTTTTAAGTACAAAATCAGTACAGCCAGCTGTCAATAGTAAAGTGACAGCAATAATAAGTATTTTAAAAAATCTTTTTTTCATAATAATATCCATAAGAAAGAAGTTAAACCTGAGGCTGTTGTCGTAGAAAAACATCTTCTTTTTGCATCAGCTTCCAGATTGAAATTAAATGGAACCACAACCAAAGTGGAGCAGGCAGAAAGACCGCATACATCATGCTTCCGTGAGGGGTAATCTCTTGTAGTATCACTAATGAAAGCGTGCTAGCGACAATCAGTATGTCAGCTAATCCAAAAATATTAGCAAACCAAGCTCGCCTTACTGCATCAATACCGCTTTCCATTGAAAAAGCTGCGATAAGACCAAAAAAACCGGCAGCAATATGTGTCCATCCATCAACAATACCGAATAGTAATGGCATATTTCCTAAACTAGCTTGCATTAAAAATGAAGCGCCAAAAAATACCCTGATCCCCTGCATCAGCAATAATTGCTGTTGGCTTAAACCAAGGACTATTTTTTTTACTGTTGGCACAGCAAGCAATAACATCCCGACCATACCGACGGCTGCAAAAATGATGATCAAAAATAAAATTCCGGAAATATCCTCAGCAAAAAGACTTTTAGTTGAAAGGCCCAAATGCAACAACACAAGCCATGCTAATAATCCGCCTCCGAGACCATAATGAAATTTATTTTTGTTACTAAGTGAATGCACCCAGAGCGTGTAGGTGACCATAAGCAAGTCCAGCCCAACCATAAACCAACTTGATGTTATTGATGACATTTGTAATTCCTCTGCTGTGTAGTGTGGTGTATAGTATCCACTTCTATAACAGGGGTATCTATGGCTAATTCAACTGATAATATTGCAGAAACAACTGAATATTATATTAGTGATAATGTTTTTAGTGAAACCTTACGGTTTATGAAAATAACAGGTAGCTTGTTGCTTAATGAAGATTACTGCTCTCCATGGGCCGTTTCTATACCTGATAGAAAACAACTGGCTGAAAGTCTACCGAACAAAAAAAATGTCCATATTGCAGCCTTTCATTTGGTACGACGGGGGTATATTGAAATTGAATTAGAAAATGGAAACAAAGAGTTGGTGCGTGAAGGTGAAATAGTCATTTGTTTTGCAGGTACGTCTCATACAATCTATCAGGGCACCAACAAACCAGCTCGTCCCTTTAAAGATATTATGCAAGGTGGTCAGAATATTTTTCAGCCGACAGAAGATAACTATGCACAGTCCACCTCATTAATATGTGGTATTTTTATGTTGCATAATACCCATCTCAATCCACTTTTTGAAGCATTGCCAGCTATGCTGAAAATCAGTTCAAAACAGAATAACGCTTATTTCTCTTCATCTACCGCAAGCATTATTGACTTATTATTATCAGAAATTGAGCAACAGTCGTTTGTACATGACTATCTAATAGAACGCTATTTGGAATTGCTCTGCGCCAAGTGTATTCATTCCTATATTGAAACAGCCCCTGAGAATAACGTTGGTTGGTTCCATGCAATAAAAGACCCGAAAATTGCCAATGTGATTATTGCGATACATTCACAACCTGCCTCTGCATGGTCGGTTAAAGCATTAGCAAGTATCATTTCGTTGTCACCCTCAAGGTTTGCCACACGATTTACAGCAACCATGGGAGTTCCTCCCATGGTTTATGTCACACGCTGGCGAATGTATTTGGCAAGCAAAATGCTCAACGATACGCAATTGGGGATTGAGCAAATTTCCGTTCAAGTGGGGTACGACAATGTAGCAGCATTTAGCCGTATGTTTAAACGTATGATTGGTTCACCCCCTGGAGTATGGAGATCTTATATTCGATCTGTGTAACTTGTATGTTTTCTAAATCAATAATTTATGTACTGAACTATTCATATTAGTATCTACTCCTTCGCTGAAAATCAGGGAAACGGAGCGATAGCGAAGTGATGATTTTTAGTCCGCAGTAGGCGACAGGGAAATTTGCTGATCCGAAGTGTACGATAGAGACTGTGAAAGCATTCCACAATCACATAAAAAACGCATTGTGATAACCAGAAATCAATAGTTTACAGCTGATTTTTTACCATTTGTAGTGATTTAATTGAATACTTTCACAGTCTCGATAGCACGCGAGGGAGGCTAAAATTTTCTCCCGAAAAGCCGTCAAGTCATTGAGGTAAGCTTTAACGGAGCGGCTTTTGTGCGGAGTTGAAGCTGGACGCAGGACGTACTGGGGCACTTAATTAATTTGCCCGAGTGGAGTAAACCTTTGGACATGGATGTCCCAAGGTGATATGTAGCGAGGATGGCGCGCCAGTTCAATACTCAGCGTGGTAAACACTAACCCCCCGCTTTTACTTCACAGACTTATCTTTTCCACTTTTTAATTATAGAAGCCGCGATCTGGTAGCCCTTACATAACGTTGAGTTAACCCGCTCGGCGGGTTGAACGGCTGGTTATAAATCGCACAGTATCAATTGTCAGACTTTAGGATTTCTGCACAATGCAATGACTGACACCTTTTCTTACATATTGCAGCCGCCTTAGGGTATCACTTAATTGAACGGGGTGTCCGTGTCAAATGGGTGTCAGCAACCGAACTTGTGCAGCAACTCCAACGGGCTAAACAAGACCTCGCTTTAATGACCTGTATGACACGGTTGGATAAATACCGTGTGCTCATCATTGATGATATCGGCTACGTTAAAAAAACCGATGGAGAAACTCAGGTACTGTTTGAATTCATCGCTCATCGTTATGAAAGTGGCAGTTTGATTATCACCTCCAATCAACCTTTTAGCCAATGGGATCAAATTTTTCCGGATACATTAATGACCGTAGCAGCAATAGACCGTATTATTCATCATGCCAGTATTATTGAAATAGAAGGAGAAAGTTTTCGTAAAAAACAACATTTGAAAAAATAGCCTATATCCATTCATCCGGCCATCATAATTGTCGTCAGATGGGACAAGATAATTGACGCGAGACAGGAGCCAATTTACTACGCATCGGTTCACTCAACCCCTGCTGGATAAAGGCATCCAGGTTAGCATGGATGGCAGAGGCCGGGCCTTGGATAATATCTTTGTTGAGCGTTTGTGGCGTTCTGTCAAGTACGAGAAAGTCTACTTGAATGATTTTCAGACCGTGAAACAAGCGCACCAAGGGCTGGAAGACTATTTTGAATTTTACAATCGGCGACGGATACATCAATCGCTAGATTATCAAACACCCGAGGAGGTCTATTTAAACCAGAGCGCAGTATGATTTAAAGGTAAGCTAGGCGGACTCCATGTGGACAAAGCGTGGATTTCCTACGGAACGTGTGGATAAGCTGATGGAAAACAAAAGAGCCGTTTTCCATCAGCTTACCCACACTAATCCACCCTTTGACCACATTCCGCCGCAGTCAACAAATCGTAATATTAAAACGCCTGCGGCGCAATAATAACAATTTTTTTTAAAAATTAAAGAGAAAGATTTATATCTTAATTATTAGAGATAATTGGTCTGGACAATGGGGAGTACTATAGAAAGACATTGTATCCGTCCAGGAGGGCAAGGTGACTTTTCGCTATCAAAACAGCGACACCAAGCGCTGGGAAACCCGAACGGAAACAGGGGCTAAATTTTTATGGCGGGTGTTACAGCATGTTCTGCCAACAGGATTTCGCCGTGCTAGGAATTATGGCTTTCTTCACCCGAACAGCAAAGTACTGCTTAACATTCTGCAGAAGCTAGGTCAACTGAATCCTAAAGAGATCTTGGCAAAGATGAGTCTTCGCCAACGGCCGCAACTGACCTGTGAATGTTGCGGAGGGAAAATGGAAGTCACTCGAACTCGACTATCCATTGCCGAAGTCCTCAGGCTTAAAGCGAGCAAGCAGAGTTTGGTCCCGATTTAGGTAAAGGAGGTCGTATTGATTATGTAGCATCAATCACTCTCAGGCAACGGGACAAGTGGCCTATAATAGGCCAAAAGGCTATTGCCTGTTCTGAAAAGGGGGTTAATTGATAAAAAAAGGGGCTTTATGGATGATCGCAATGAAAATCCATACGTTTGCGGAAAACCGATCAAAAAATAGAAGCAGGATGCTTTAATCGGGCTGTTTAGCAAAAAGCTATTTGTGCAATAGCGAAACTCAAACCAAACAGTAAAATCGGGCTTATCCAACAAACGGTTCAGATTGTGGTTCGCTCCGCTCACACAATCTAACCTAGTTCGTTATGTTTTTTTCCTAGATACAATACCATTCTAATGCACTTTATCCCACTCAGGTATATCATAATTTTTTTGCACTGAATCAAGTACCTTATTAACTTTGGTTTTTAAAGAGGAAATATTTTTTCTAGATATTCTTGCCTCAATAGCTGAAAGCACCTCTATTTGGCTAATTTGTGTTGTAAGCATATAGTTCGCAAGATTATTCATTGAAACACCTTGAATGTGCGCTTCATTTTCTAACCTAGCCTTCAAATCAACAGGAATTCTTAAGGTAACAACTTGTGTTTTACTCATAATTTTTTCTCCACATTTGATAGAAATATTTTGGTGTTAATACCTTAAATTCGAAACCTCTTAGCTCACCACCATTAAAGTCACGAATATTCGAGGTAATGAGATACTTGCTATTACTAGCAAATGCACATTCAACAAATAGATTATCATTTTCGTCCCTGAGATTTGGTCGAAGCCTGTAATATATTTTTTGTTTTTGTGCTAAAAGAACCAATAGATCGAGTACATCTTCAATTTGTTCGGTATTCAGTTTCGTAAGTTTAAGAATTTCCTCTCTTTTTAGAACATCATCATATTCAAGTAATATTTGCGTTGATAAAGCAAGGTCAATTCTCTCATTTATGATAAGCCGAAGAATTTTATGCGATGCGCCAGATTCACTTATGTGTGCTGCTAATAAGACGTTTGTATCCATTGTCACTATCATAGATGAAATGATAGCACATAGGAATACAAATTTCTATGAATGGATTTTAAAACATAACGCTGAGTTAACCCGCTCGGCGGGTTGAACGGCTGGTTATAAATCGCACAGTATCAATTGTCACATTTTATTCAGACTTTAGGATTTCTGCACAATGCAATGACTGGCACCTTTTTTCAACTGGAAGCATTGGTTATACATTGCTCACTAATTTTCGATAGCTCAATTACAGCTACAGTAGACAAACCGCCCGTTAAGTACAAAAACGGACCATCCCATGTATGAGGTGAAAATGCTTCTGCCAATGTCATGGTTATTGGAATTATTAATAAGGCTAAAATAAACTGATTAAACTCTAAATGTTCTTGTAAAAGTGCGACCGCCAATATGCCACTGAGAAAAACACAAAAACTCCCCTCTATACTCCTAGTATACTTTTTCTCCGTAAACAATGCCTTTACTTGATATTTTCTCTTTCCAAAGCGAACACCTACAGGCTCTGCTAGACCATCTCCGATACCCGCAATTAATACTGTTATGTAGATTAACACAGTCATTTCATAACTGGCCAACCATGCCAGCATAATAATTAATACAATATAAGTAGCTAAAACCTGAGTGGATAACCATAAAAGGGTATATGGCCTATCCTCAGGACGGTCAATTGCTGCGAATGCGGTGGAAATAAACCTTGACCTAACCCTAACTGGCTCAGCCATGATTAATATACATAGAAGGAGAGTTGCTCCACTAAAGGTAGTTGTATACAACGATGCCTCAAATGGAATTTGGGAGGCTAAATAAATTAGGAAGAAAAAACAAAATAAAATGGAAGATCTTTCTTGTGTAATTGACCTTTACACCAGCTCTCTTAACCCACAATCCTAAAAGAAAGGCTGACGAAAATAGAGTAACGACTTTTATCCCTTCATTTAGCCAGTAATTATCCATAGTTTCATTTCGCCATGTTCAAGATGTATAACGCCTAAATCAGATGCCGTTGGCGGATGTTCGATGAACTCTGACAAAGCACTGAATTGTGATATAAAAATGACCTATGGAAAAAAACTGCGCTGCCAACGGTCAGCTGGATTTTTTTGTTATGCTTTTAAGCACTATAACTTTTCATTGCCATACTGCTAATTTCCTCAATGCTTTTATCAGGCCATAACTTTTTTTGCCATTCTGTATAGTCAAAAGGCTCTCTAAGAATTAGACTAATAAATCGTTCTGCTTGAACTTCTCCTAAAGAAGAAATTAGTGCTTCGATACCTTGCACTTTTATTTCATTATCTGTTATTGCTGTCATTCCTCTAGCACCTTGATATAGTCAACTGGGTTTAAAGCTTTGATCATATTACTTCTATTAACACCAGAAAGTAATTTATCATCAGTTGTTAAAAAGTAATCAGCTTTACCTTCTATTGCTGATGCGACATGCAATGTGTCCTTGGGTTTTATACCAAACTTAGACAACTGATTTGCATGAGTCAAAACCTCTGGAGTTTCTGTAATCTCGATAATTGAAAGATTTTGCCATTTTTGAATAGTATTTCTTCTTTCATCATGTGGGTTTTGAGAGTTTTCAAACTTTAGAATATAAGACCAAACCAACTCAATAACATTATTTTTGATCTTATCTTGAACATACAATTTAGCTTCAGATTCGAGCCTGATGCGAATTTGTGCTTGATTATCAAACGGTCGGTTAAACATGCAATTGTCAAGATATACTCTCATTACCACTTACTTTTAGCCCAAAATAATGCACTTATTCTAACATAAGTGCGACTGAGGTATTTTTGAGCATAACGCTGAGTTAACCCGCTCGGCGGGTTGAACGGCTGGTTATAAATCGCACAGTATCAATTGTCACACTTTATTCAGACTTTAGGATTTCTGCACAATGCAATGACTGACACCTTTTTCCCAGAATTTTATGCGCATCAATCGGGTCGCTCTTAGCGGGCCCTGGAAAAATTTCTTTGAAACGAGCTAGCTTCAAGTTGTTGACATTATAGAGCGGATAGCCCCGCATCCGAATTTCCGTATCTAAGGGTCGCGCGTGACCATTGAAACCTTCCATCGCGATGGCGACCGGTAATCCAGTGCGTTTTTCATGAACCGCCAAACGCTGGAAAAAATCGCGAAAACCTAACTTATGATGGGCCAGGTCAAACTCTTCCAAAATCGCCCCGTCGGGGCCGGCAATGGCCACCCGGTGCTGATAAGAACCAATGTCAATGCCCACGGTAATTTGTGATGTTTGCATAGTGCTTACGCCTCTGCTATAAAAGATGAAAATTATCATCCAGCGTCTCGTCTACACTCAGAGCCACATCAACCGATTGGCACCATCCCGGCAGACGCTTTGGATGATGCAGATGACAGGGGCGGCACTTCAGTGCCGAGCGGATCTAATAAACCAGACCGCTGACCCCATGAGCCACACCCCCGTCAAAACCATAGGCTAACTCGATTATCGTGTTTTGTCATCCGCAAATTTCGGAACAAAAGCCCCTTTTTCGATAAGCCTGTGGATAAGTGGATATCATCCCTGGTATCCACTTATCCACGAGCCTAACAGGTTTGTTTTTATTCCTTATAATTCTATGGTAGACACCTTTTAAACCTATGTTTTAAAGAGTTTTTAACATGTGGCTGAAGATTCTTTATAATCAGGAGCATTTTTGTTGCCTGTCACGAATCCGAAATCCATTTCTCAGTTAGATTTTTATCTATTTTAGCCATAAAATTCTTCCATAAGAAAGGAAAGTGCGTTAAAATTCCTATCCATTAAGCTCGGCAGGTCAAAATAATTCACAAGCGGCGACACACGCCAAAAACACTGTTGCCGCGGGGCACGATTTGCCGAGGGTACAATTCTTTATACCGATATTCAACGCGCCATTCTTGTCACATGACTTCTTGCATTTTCTCGAGACTGAGAGAGAACCAGCATCGTGATAGCCCCTGGTACAGAATCCTCCAAGCCTTGATCCCCCCGACCGACACGACCTATCCGCACCGCGCTCTTCAATCGTATACAGCAAGCGATAGATTCCGTCATCTCCAGTGAACTTGGCGGTATAGGTTCCGGCCTTCTGTGAGAAGTGATCTACTGTCACGGAGCCAATGAAATCACTATCAGTAGTATCGTCCTCCCAAACTTCCACCGTCACCTTGCCATTGGCTGACTCAAACTCTTTGCAAATAGACAGATCGTTTAGATCTTCATCATCTTCGCTCATCTCGACGTAGTTTTCATGACAACCTTTTACTACGCGAGGAAACCGTGTTGTTTTCGAATCCGTTCTAACCTTGATATAAATCTCGTCGTCACCCCTCTCTGAAGATTTGTCACAGTACAGCGTATTGAGCACTACTCGCTTCGACACCGAGACCGGGACGGTGTAAGTCTCAGGGAAGAGCGCGACGGGGGGGGGGGGGGGGGGGATTACGATCGCACAGGGCACCGACACCGCTCCACGTCGCGCTCGCTTCTAAGTTCTTGTTGAGGTAACTTCGCCCGTTCTGGTCCCAGAAGCAGCCGGCGGGTCGGTCGGCCGCCTTCACCTCCTTGTTGAAGGGATAGCCCGTGGCTTGACCTGCAGCCCTCGCACCCGTTCTTCGTCTTGATGGTTGTAATGGTCTAATAATCTTGGAAGGATTTATAGCTTATAATCCAACCCAAAATTAGGATAAAAAATGACCGAAATAACCACAGTAAAACCTAAAACAACCTTCACCACAGAACAGCGTCTAGACTACGCTAAACTCATGGTAAATGAAGGATATACCAATAAGCAGGTAATGGAAATATCAGGAGCAGGTGACTCTGCTGTGAGGCGATGGAAAAAGCAATATTTAGATGAACTCAAAGGTAATACACCTCAGGATAAGCAAGCGTTAACCCCAGAACAACAGAAAATACAAAGCCTAGAGAAGCAATTATGGCGAGCTAAAAGGATAATGAAATACTAAAAAAGGCCACAGCCTTCTTTGTTCGAGACAACAACAATCTGAATTGATTGTTGAAATAAAGAAGGCTTCTCCAGGCTATCAAACAACAGAGCTTTGCACACTATTTAATATAGCTCTCAGTACACACTACTATCAGATTAATAATCAAATGAGCGATGAAGAACAAGAAACCATAGAACAAATTAAATTGATAGCCATTGAAACTCAGCATACCTATGGTAAACGAAGGACTCAGGTTGAATTAGCTAACAGAGGGATTGAAATAGGCGTTTATAAAACAGCTTCATTAATGAAAAAATCGAATGTCATTGCCATAAAACCTAAAAAGCGACACAGCTATCCAGCGGGAGAAGTCCACAAGAAAGCGGATCATTTACTTAAGACAGTTTAATCCCAGTACTGTTCATACGCACTGGGTAGGTGACATTACCTACATTAAAACCTATACAGGCTGGAGCTATTTAGCTTGTATACTTGATCTTGGGTCAAGAGAAATTATGGGCTGGGCATTATCAGAAGAACCCAATGCAGAGCTTGCAAAGTCAGCATTAGAACATGCGATTAATAAACACAAGCCAGATACTCAACAATTAATGTTTCATTCAGACCAAGGGGTTCAATATTCAGCCAATCTATTTGTTGATTATCTTCATGACTTGGATATAACACAAAGTATGAGCCGTCGAGCTAATTGCTGGGATAATGCTGTGATGGAGCGGTTTTTTAGAATTTAAAAACAGAGAGGCTGAACTATTTGAGTTTTATTAATTACTCCTCTGTAGTCAGTGCTGTGACTAGCTATATTAGTTTCTATAACTATAAAAGGTTACATTCTGCTATTGATTATAAAACCCCTCATCAAAAAACCAAAGAAATGAAAAAAGCGGCTTAAAATCCTTCAAGAAAACTTGACCATTACAGGTCTGGCCCGTCAGGCAGTTCTGGGCACCTGCGGCCTTGAAGTACTTCGCCTGGCCGAGGGCCGGCGATGCGACGAACACCGAAACGGCGAAGAGGCAGGATGCGACTGCTTGAGCGAGTTTCGAAGAGGTGGACTGCACGCGAGCCCCCTTGTGGTGGC